>NZ_OY781962.1:0-4788252 GCF_963677365.1 Marinifilum fragile | reverse complement strand
TATAATGTTGGAATAAATAATTCCATCCTTTAATATCGATGCGGAAGTATCATCGCATGATGATTCAATTCCAAGAATAGTTATACTCATCTTTTTATTTCATTATGTCGGGCAATTAAATTGATTTATCCTACCAATAGTTAAAAAAATCAAAAAAGCTCCCAATCGCCCTTTATTGTTGTTACTTTCTTCTTCTTTTTACCTAATTTTGTGCAACTCACAAAACGGCAAAATTATTAAAAAATTTTTCAAAATATCAATTTGGACTGTAGCAGTTATCATTATGATTCCCTGCATCATGTATTTGCTTTTCCTAAGCAGTACAGTTCAAACTCATGTAAGTAGAAAAATTGCTAATTATTTATCGGAACAAACTCACACGCCAATTAGCATTGAAGGAGTAAACATTTCTCCCTTTAAAAGTATTGTTTTAAAAGGATTGTATATTGAGGATTACAGACAAGACACCTTAATTTACATTGATAATTTAAAAGCCAAAATTGACTCTTTTAGTTTCAGTAAAAAAGAGATTTACATTAATAAACTTACCCTTTCGAAAACCTTCTTCAACCTATACGAAGATGAAGAACGAAACTTAAATATCGAAGTATTTATAGATTCCTTATCAAGTAGCAATTCTTCGCCCCCTGAGGAGACAGATCAAAAATCATGGCAAATATCTGTTGCAAATGTTGATATGGAGAATTCGAGTTTTGGTTACAAAACCATTGATTACGTGCCACAAAACTTTGGAATGAACTATGATGACATTTTTGTTACCGACCTAAACATTCAGGCCAGAAACATAAAAGTAGTAGGCGATTCCGTTGGTTTTTTCCTACAGCATCTCAGCTGTAAAGAAAAATCAGGTTTTGTACTGAAAGATTTTAAAGCCAACAATTGGTTTACCAGTCATCAATGGGGATTGTCTGATGTGAACATTGTTTCGAAACAAAGTAAAGTAGTAGCTGAACATCTTTATTTCAATTATGAACCACACAAAAAGTATTGGGCTAAGTTCACGAAAAAAATGCAACTCGATTTCCTGCTAAAATCATCAAGAGTAAGCTTTTTGGATCTGGCTTATTTCAACGAAGAATTGTTAGGTTTCAGAGAAACAGGTTATTTATCAGGTAAACTGTATGGTACCATTTTTGATTTAAGAGGACGAGATATTGATATTGCATATGGCGACAACACTGCTTTAAAGGGAAGGTTTTATATGAATGGCTTGCCATACCTGAGCGACACATACCTTGAAGCCGATTTTAAAGAGTTAACTACTAGCATTTCGGATATCGAAAAGGTTTATATTCCCGGCTATTCAAAAGAACATTTTAAATTGCCTGAGTATTTTAACAATCTTGGATTGATACAATACAAAGGAAAATTTAATGGTTTTATCAATGATTTTGTATTCTATGGGAACTTCAATACCGAATTGGGAAATTTAAAAACCGATATCCTGTTTAAACCAAATCAAGGAAATAACAAGCTGGATTTTAATGGTGATTTAAGAACGGAAAATTTTAATCTGGGCGGATTAATCGAACAGGAAAAAGTTGGCGAAATCTCACTGAATGTTTCAATTAGTGGTTACACTTCTCCTGAAACCACCCAAGGAATCATGAAAGGAAACATTAGTGAAGTTGACTTTTACGATTACGCATACAAGAACTTAAGCCTGAACGGGTTCTTTTCAGAATCTCAATTTGATGGTAAAGTTTCCATTGAAGACCCTAATATAGGTTTTGATTTCTCTGGTAAAGTGGATTTCTCTCAAGAAATTCCAACAATGAACTTTAGTTCACACCTAAAACATGCAAAACTATTTCCATTACATCTAAACACAAGCGATCAGAAAGCGGAACTTAGCTTATCTGTTAATGCAAACTTTACTGGTAGCAGTTTCGATAATGCCAATGGGATCATAGAAATCAACAACACCAATTATAAGAATAGCTTAGGCGAATTCCTTTTAAATAAATTTACCATTAACTCTTTTACATCTCCAGAGTTCAAAAGAATGATATTAAATTCGGATGTTTCGGATGCTAATGTTGAAGGAAATTATGAAGTTGGCAAATTAATATCCTCCATTGCCAATCTTGCCTATTACTATTTACCTGCCTATGCTCCTGATAAAGAATACGAAAAAATAGATAGTACCAATAATTTTAAGTTTCAACTAAAACTTAAGGATACAGAACCAATTACTTCGGTACTATTCCCTGATTTTAGCATTGCACCAGAAACCAATTTAGAAGGTGAAATAATCGCTGTTGATCGTAAATTGAACCTTCATTTTGAAACTCCAAAGCTGGTTGTAGAAGGAAAATCTTTGGATGAATTAAAAATCGACCTAAGTACCGATAGCGATAAACTTACCTTAAAGGGAAGAACCAACAAGTTTAAATTCTCGGATAATTTTGGCTTATACAACCTTTCGCAAAAACTAATTGCTGAAAAAAACAAAATCAAACTCGATGTACTCTGGAACAATTGGGATAAAGTTACATATAGTGGATTTTTATCGGCAGAAGGGGAAGTGGAGAAGTCAGAAAAATCAGAAAATATAAAATGGGATATTAGCTTGCTGCCAAGCACAATTATTATGGCTGACAGCATATGGTCTATTCCTGAGTCCCGAATTGTTATCGATAGTACCAGTTATGAAATAGACAATTTTAAAATTGCACGAGAAAATCAATTCTTTGGTTTAGATGGTAAGATTTCAAATAATCCCAATGACAGTATAAACTTCAGAATCCAAAACATTAGTCTGAAGAATTTAAATGATTTGACACGCGAACAAAATATTGGTATCAATGGTACTGTGAAAGGTTATGTTCAGGTTTCTGACTTCTATGGTGACAGGCTATCCAATTCAAACCTAATGATTGAGAATTTAATTCTAAATCAGGATACTCTTGGTAATTTATTTCTAATCAGTGATTGGAACAAATACCAAAAAAAATTAAGCTTTTCGTCATTTACAGATTTCTCATCACGTAAAGAGTTAGAGGTAACCGGAGATTATTTCCCGGATTCTGATTCCTTAAGTATGGATATTAATATCGATAAAATGAGAATGGAATTATTGAATCCTTATCTTCAAGAAAATATATCTAATATTAAAGGCAATACTTCGGGAAGCGTGCATATCGAAGGTCGTACAGATGATTTAAAGCCAGTTGGAAAATTGAAATTTGAGCAAGCCGAATTTACTGTAAATGCACTAAAAACTACATATCACTGTAATGATAGCATTAGCATAATGCCTGGCGAGCTCCGATTCGATAATTTCACCATTAACGATCAAAATGATCAATCTGCTTTGCTTTTTGGAGCAATTACACACGAGCAATTCAATAACTTCCAGCTAGATCTTTCAGTAAATACTCTGAATTTTAATGTTCTTGATACAAAAGAAGCCGACAATGAACTTTTTTATGGCGAAGCGTATGTAACAGGTATCACTCACCTATTTGGGCCAATTAATGATTTGGAAGTAGAAATTAGAGCAAAAACAGATAAAAATACAAGAGTTTATGTTCCCATTAACAATAATGGAGATATTCAGGAAAGTAATTTCATTACATTTATTAATACCAATAGAACAGATCAAAATACTGAAGAAGAGGAATACAAAATTGATTTATCCGGAATTCGTATGAATTGCGACCTTGAAATTACTCCAGAAACTGATATTCAAATTATTTTTGACTCACAGATTGGTGATGTTCTTAAAGCCAAAGGAAATGGAAACCTAAAACTAGAAATCGATACCAAAGGGGAATTTAAGATATTTGGTGATTACACCATCCAAAAAGGAAGTTACCTTTTCACTTTGCAGAATGTAATTAATAAAAAGTTCGATCTAGCAAATGGTGGAAATATTAAATGGGCGGGCGATCCTTACAATGCTACCGTTAATATTGATGCTGTATACAACGTTAAAACAACCTTATACGACCTATTGTTGAATACACCATACATTGATATTAACAGAAAGATTCCGGTTCAATGTAATATGAATCTAAGCCAAAATCTTGAAAATCCAATCATCAAATTTAATATTGCATTTCCTACATTAGATCAGCAAACGCAAAGTATTCTGGAAGGTTTATTTACGACTGAAGATGAAACCAATAAACAAATCCTATCGCTTTTGGTTTTAAATAGATTTTACACACCTGAATACCTTCGATCTACTGATCCCGATTTCGAAAACAAAAATTCGAGCTATGCAGTTGGGGTAACTACCAGTGAGTTGTTATCCAATCAACTTTCCAATTGGCTGAGTCAAATTAGTAACGATTTTGATATTGGTGTAAGTTACCGCCCAGGAGATAACCTTACCAGTGATGAAATTCAAGTCGCTCTATCAACTCAGGTTTTCGACGATAAGGTAACCATTAATGGTAACGTTGGAACGAGCAATAGCCAGGAAAGAGCCAATGATATTGTTGGAGATGTGGATGTGAATATCAAATTGGATAAAAAAGGAAAGTTACAACTAAAAGCTTTTACGAGATCCAATGAATATTTAGTCTACGAAGAATCAAGAAACACACAGGGAATTGGTGTCTTTTACAAAGAAGATTTTAACACATTCTCTGGCCTATTCAAAAAATACATGAGCTTTTTAAGAGGCAATAAAAAAAAGAAAAATAAAGCTGAGTAGAATTCCTTTAAATTTTCTTCGTCAATGTTTCGCAGCATTAATAATTCTCGATTTTTTTCTTTAATTGCTAACTGATTTTGAAAAACAAATATTAGTATATTAGCAGTTTAAGTATCTAAAAAAATTTAAATCCCTAAAATAATCAATTATTATGTTTGCATTAATGGTTGTGGTATTTGTTCTTGGCTATACAGCAATTGCCCTTGAACATCCACTAAAAATTGACAAAGCAGCATCTGCTCTTTTAATCGGAGTGTTGACTTGGACTATTTACGTATTTGGCGGAGTTGACATCCTCTCTACAGGAGTAAGTAGAGCCTGGAATGAATACGTAGCGCATAATCCCGGAACGGATAATGCCCATGGTATGCTAGACTTCATAACTCATCATGAAGTACTTCATCACCTATCCGAAATTTCTACAATTCTATTCTTCCTTTTGGGAGCGATGACTATTGTTGAAATCGTAGACCAACACCAAGGGTTCAAAATCATCACTGACAAGATTAAAACTACTAACAAAGTAAAATTACTTTGGGTATTAAGTATTTTAACTTTCTTCATGTCTGCTGCTTTGGATAACCTTACTACTACAATTGTTATTGTAGCTCTAATCCGTAAATTAATTGACGACCAAAAAGATCGTTGGTTCTTTGCATCAATGGTTGTATTGGCTGCAAATGCCGGTGGTGCTTGGTCTCCTATTGGTGATGTAACTACCATTATGCTTTGGATTGGTGGTCAGGTTACAACAATCAATATCATCACTCGAGTGATTTTACCAAGTTTATTTACAATGATTGTTCCATTGATTATTGTAAGTACCTACATGAAAGGAAATGTTACACGTCCTCAACTTACTAATGGTGAAGACCAGGAATATACAACCTATAAGGAAAGAGTATCCATTCTTTGCTTGGGTGTTGCATCACTACTATTTGTTCCTGTATTTAAAACAGTAACTCACTTGCCTCCTTATTTAGGCATGCTATTCGGTTTAGGTGTAATGTGGGTAGTAACTGAAATTATGCACAAGGACAAGGATCAGGAATTCAAGAGCCGTTTAAATGTAACCGGTATTCTGAAAAAAGTTGACGTTCCAACAGTATTATTCTTCTTAGGTATTCTATCGGCTGTTGCAAGTTTACAATCTGCTGGTCACCTTGATATTTTAGCATCATGGCTGGATGATAACGTACACGATATTTATATCATCAACCTAATTATTGGTGTGCTTTCTTCAATTGTTGATAATGTACCTTTGGTTGCTGCTGCAATGGGTATGTATCCTATCGAGGGTGCAGAAGCTGTTGGTTATGCTTCAAACTTCGTTCAAGACGGTTTATTCTGGGAATTTCTTGCTTATTGTGCTGGTACAGGTGGATCTATGTTGATTATTGGTTCAGCTGCTGGTGTTGCTGCAATGGGTATGGAAAAAATCGATTTTATCTGGTACTTAAAGAAAATTTCTCTTCTTGCACTTATTGGTTATTTAGCTGGTGCTGGAGTTTACTATTTACAAGCGGTACTATTGCATTAGAATAAAATACAATTTCCCTTAATTTCTATAGGGGAATAAAATCAATAATATTAATTTAGCGAGATATAATATTCCTTATTATATCTCGTTTTTTTATGTATTAGATCAAACTAGAAAAAATTGTATATGAATTATCTATCGCTTATTGCAGGTGTACAGGAAATGGCTCAAAATGAATTGCCTATAGAAGGACAAGGAGCTGAAGCAACAGAACTAACTCTAAATTTTGTTGATTTAGCCTTTAAGGGAGGCTGGATCATGATTCCAATTTTTGCTCTTTCGGTAATTGCGATGTACATTTTTTTAGAAAGATATTTTGCTATTCGTAAAGCGACAAAAGAAGATGCAAACTTTATGAACCGCATTCGCGATTACATTCATGAAGGCAAGATAGATTCTGCTTTGGCTTTATGTCAGTCTAAAGATACTCCTGTATCTCGAATGATTTCGAAAGGAATTAAACGTATTGGTCGTCCGCTAAACGATGTAAATGCTGCAATCGAGAATATTGGTAACCTAGAAGTATCAAAATTAGAAAAAAACCTACCTACACTAGCCACTGTAGCTGGTGCAGCACCTATGATTGGATTCCTTGGAACCGTTATGGGGATGATTCAAGCATTTTACGACATGTCAAATGCAGGAAATAATATTGATGTTGGTTTGTTATCGAGCGGTATTTACCAAGCAATGGTAACTACTGTTGCGGGTCTTACAGTTGGTATTATTGCCTACTTCGCCTACAATATTTTGGTGGCCAAAGTTGAAAAAGTAGTTTTTAATATGGAAGCTACAACTACCGAATTCATGGATTTGTTGAATGAACCAATCAAGTAAGAAAGTATGGCTCTAAAAACAAGAAATAAAGTAAGTGCAGCTTTCAGTATGTCTTCCATGACTGATATTGTGTTTTTGTTACTGATTTTCTTCATGGTAACATCTACTCTTATTAGTCCGAATGCATTGAAATTGCTGTTGCCAAAAAGCAGTAACCAAACTGCAGCTAAACCAATAACAACGGTTTCTATCGATAAGAGTTTCAATTTTTACATTGAAACCACTCCTGTTCCATTCTCACAATTGGAACAAAAATTGCAAAGAAAACTGGCGAGAGAAGAAGATCCAACAATATCACTGCACGTGGATAAATCGGTTCCAATGGAACAGGTTGTTAAAGTGATGAATATTGCCAAGGACAACAAATACAAATTGATATTGGCAACAAGAGCAAAGTAGATTATGGAAGAATCCAAAAATAAGAGAATAGGATTTGCTGGTACACTATTTTTCCACATTGGATTAATCGTGTTATTGTATTTTCTGGGGTTTCGCACTCCCCTACCACTTCCTGAAGAAGAAGGGATTCTCGTGAATTTTGGAAACTCAAACCAAGGTGTAGGAAGAAGAGCTCCTGCACCTTCTAAAGCTCAGAAAAAAGTTGCCGTTGCCAATCCTGTTTCAGTACCTAAATCAGCACCTGCCAAAACAGAACCAGAGTCAAGCTCTGCTCAAGAAAAAGTGTTGACTCAGAATACCGAAGATGCTCCGGAGTTGCCATCTGCTGAAGAAATTGCAAAGAAAAAAGCTGCTGACGAAAAAGCAAGAAAAGCAAAAGCCGAAAGAGATAGATTAGCTAAAATAAAAGCCGAGAAAAAAAGGCAGGAAGAAATTCGAAAACAACAAGAAGCCGAAGCTGAAAGAAAACGCCTCGAAGAAATTGAAAGGAAAAAACGTGAAGCTGCAGAACGTCAGGCAAAAATTGATGCAATAAACAATAGAGCTAAAAATGTTTTTGGACAAGGCACTTCATCCAACTCATCTCAAGGTGTAAGTACTGGAAGTGGGAATCAGGGAAAACCAACCGGTTCGCCAAACTCTGACAATTACAGTGGAACTGGCCTGGGAAGTAAAGGTGTTTCCTACGATTTGCAAGGACGTAATTCCCTATCGATACCTAAACCTCAATATAACCTTCAAGAGGGCGGAAAAGTTGTTGTAGAGATAACTGTTGACAAGAATGGGAAAGTTGTTAATGCACGCCCAGGAATGCCTGGTTCTACTACCAGCAATTCAACACTTTTTGAGGCCGCCAGAAAAGCTGCGTTGAAAGCCAAGTTTAATTCAGATAGCAGCGCTCCTGCATATCAGAAAGGAACCATAACTTATCATTTCCAATTGAATTAGCAGTTCTAATGGACTGCGTTCTGACAACAGTTAAAACAATCCAATCATTTCGTAAACACCAAGAAACTTAAGGGAAGCGAATACAATAACACCTAATAAAATATATCGAACAAATTTAGCTCCCCAACTTACCGCAAAATTAGCTGCTATATAGGCTCCGATCATATTACCTGCGGCAAGAATAAAACCAATCTTATAATCGATTTGACCATTCATAATAAACACACCTATGGCAAATGGGGTATAAAGAAGAACAATGAATACCTTAATAGCATTGGCCTTAACCAAATCGAAACCAGCTCCCAATACCAAACCTGCCAATAGGAAAAATCCTACACCTGCTTGAATAAATCCACCATACAATCCAATAAAAAAGAAGATTACAATTTGCCATATGCTGGGTTTAGAACGAACCAATCCCGCCTGACCTTTTACCCAAGCATCAGGTTTATAGAGTACAATAAAAAAGAGAAATACCAATAAGCCACCAATGGTTTTCTCCATCATTTCTTCATTGATTTCAACGGCTAAACTGGCTCCTATTACCGAACCTATAATTGCAGGTATTGCCAACCATATTCCCTCTTTAAAAGTAAATACCTTCTGTTTCTTGAAACTACTTACTCCTACAATATTCTGCATCAAAATGGCAATTCTATTCGTACCATTGGCAATATTTGCTGGTAATCCCATAAACATCAACATGGCCAAACTAATAATCGATCCGCTACCAGCCAAAGTATTTAAAAATCCTGAAAATACGCCTACCAATACAATTAACAAATAATAATACCATTCCATAACAAAAGATTTTGCGCTAAACTACAGAGAATTATTGAGATTAGATATGCTCTATAACAAAATGAAAAAATCGTGGATAATTGAATGAAGATTTCTTTTTAACTCTATTTGCTCCTCCTGACTGCATTCTACAACAATATTCCTTTTAACCACAAAAAAAGGGAAGAACCTTAGTTCTCCCCTTTCACATATATTTTGGTATAATCTTCTTACCAAGCAAACATTGGACGCTCGCACATCATTTCGTTAACACGAGAACGTACTGAAGCAATTACCTCTTCATTATCAATGTTTGAGATTACCTCATCAATCATTTGAACGATTACTGGCATATCTTCCTCTTTCAAACCACGAGTTGTGATAGCTGGAGTACCAACACGTAAACCTGAAGTTGAGAATGGAGAACGTGAATCGAATGGAACCATGTTCTTGTTAATCGTGATATCAGCTTGTACCAATACATTTTCAACTTTCTTACCTGTAATTTCAGGGAACTTAGAACGAAGGTCGATCAACATAGAGTGGTTATCTGTACCATCAGAAATAACCTTGTAACCTAGATTTACAAATTCTTCAGCCATCACCTTAGCATTCTTCTGCATTTGGATAGCATACTCTTTGTAAGAATCAGTTAAAGCCTCACCGAAAGCAACAGCCTTAGCAGCAATTACGTGCTCTAAAGGACCACCTTGCTGTCCAGGGAATACTGCGAAATCCAATACAGCAGACATCATTTTAGTTTCTCCTTTAGGAGTTTTAGCTCCAAATGGATTTGGGAAATCTTTTCCTACCAAAATCAAACCACCGCGAGGTCCACGAAGAGTTTTGTGAGTTGTAGTAGTTACAACGTGACAGTGAGGAACTGGGTTGCTCAATAATCCCTTAGCAATTAAACCTGCTGGGTGAGCAATATCAGCCATCAAAATAGCACCTACTTTATCAGCGATTTCACGTAAACGTGGGAAATCCCAATCGCGAGAGTAAGCAGAAGCACCAGCAACAATCATTTTAGGATTGTGCTCTAAAGCCAATTTTTCTACCTCGTCATAATCAACCATTCCGGTTTCTTCTTTCACGTGGTAAGCAATTGGATTGTATAGGTTACCTGACAAGTTTACAGGAGAACCATGAGATAAGTGACCACCGTGAGCCAAATCTAAACCTAGAAATGTATCACCTGGTTTCATACATGCATAAAATACAGCAGCATTAGCTTGTGCACCTGAGTGAGGTTGAACGTTAGCATACTCAGCACCGAAAAGCTCACATGCTCTGTCGATAGCCAATTGTTCAGTTTGATCTACAATCTGACAACCACCATAGTAACGCTTTCCTGGATAACCTTCAGCGTATTTGTTAGTAAGGCACGATCCCATTGCGTCCATTACTTGCTGGCTCACAAAGTTTTCAGAAGCAATCAACTCGATACCATTTTTCTGACGTAGGTATTCCTGATCAATTAGGTCGAAAATTTGTCTATCTCTTTCCATTGTTGTTTGTCTTTTCCCCGATTAAATCGGATTAATTTAATGTTTTGTTAGTGTTTAAAGGGTAAAAAACCCATATTTACTGAACTTTCTTCCCCCTTGAAAAGATGATGCACCGCAAGATTCATATCATTTATCCTCTCCTTAAAGTGCAGGTTCAAAATTAGACAAATCGGGATATTAAAAAAATTATTTTGTGCTTATTTAACTTGTCAACGAACATTTCTAGAACATACAACAAAAACAATGATAAAATTTTATCAATCATAGCATTGTTCTCACATATCATGCAAAAGCACATACTCAACAAGGAAGAAAGGTATAAAATCTAATAACAGGATTATATTTTTTATACTAATCAACTTTATCGTAAATTTATCATTGTGAAAATTTATACCCTAACTCATAAATAAAACTGAAATGGAAATTGTTGAAACCAATCCTAAACAAAGACCCGGACTGTTAACTGTTTTATGTATACTTACTTTTATCGGTAGCGGATTTGGTGTTATCAATAACCTTATGGGGATGATAATGTCGCCCATAAAAAACTTTTTAGGTCCTGAGTTTTTCGAAATGGCACTAGAAGAAGTTCAAGAGGAACCAGCACGACAATTTTTAGAACGAGCTTTGGAAATTGGACAAAAAGCAATTGAACACATTTTTGAAATTTCTTTGACACAATTCTTATTGTATGCTGCTAGTTTAACGGGAGCAATCCTAATGTTTCAATTGAAAAAAGCAGGTTTCTATGTTTATGCAATTGCTCAAGTATTACTCTTATTTGTTCCTGCAATTTTTATTGGCTTCAATTTATTTGTAAACATCGGTATTTTATTCTCGAGTGTTTTTACCATTCTTTTTATTGCTCTTTATGCAATCAACCTGAAAAAAATGAACTAAATAATATTACTCATCCTACAAAACCTATTTAATTATGGAAGAAAATGTAACAACTATTGAATTGCCTAAAAAAAGACCAACTTTCTTAACCGTATTGTGTATTCTATCGTTTATTGGCAGTGGATTTCTTTTAGGAAGCAACATTTATCAGTACTTCATGTTCGATACAACATATGCCAAGCAAATGAAGATGTTGGAAACTCAACAAGAAGCATTATCAGATGCAGGTATTGAGTCTGGATTTGCATACAATAGTATCCAAAATGGAATTGTAACTCTTGAAAAAACATCACAAAACCTTGGTTTAATTTCAGGTGCCAATATTTTATTTGCTTTACTAAGTTTACTAGGTGTATTTTTAATGTTCAAAATGAGTAAAAATGGTTTTTACCTGTATACTTTTGCAAATTTATTCTGGCTGCTTGTCCCTCTTGCCTTAATAGATTTTGAAGCTACCATGATGAATACAGCGGTATTAGGTTTCTTTACCATTGTGTTTATTATCATGTATGCAGTCAATTTAAAACACATGAAATAGATCTTTTAAATTCAAATAATCTACAGAAGCTGTCTCAATTGAGACAGCTTTTTTTAATACTTTTTAAAATATTTTAACTCACAGCAAATACAGATGTTTTGTAATTTTATTGGGCAAAACCATTAGTCCTCGTTATCATGAAAAGCATAAACAAAATTTTATTTTTAACAGGTATTTTGCTGCTTACTTTTACTTCTTTTGGGCAAAACACCGAAAGCAAAAACTTACCTAAAAAAGACATTAAAGTAAACAAAGAATACGACAAAGATGGAAACCTAATTCGTTATGATTCTACCTATGTTTATTTCTGGTCATCGGATAGTACACACCAGTTTCAAAACGACTCAGCATTTTTAAACAGAATGGACATGAGTAGAATGCACAAAAGAATGCAGGAACAATTGAGTCGCTTTTTTGGTCCGGATAGCTTGAGACAAAAAAACAACAGACATCCTTTCTTTTCGGATGATTTTTTCAATGATGATTTCTTTGACAATAACTTTTTAGATTCTACAATGTTTCGAAGAAATTTTCACCAAAGGGATTCCAGTCAAAAAGACTTTCTTAAAGAGTGGGAAGAAATAATGAAAAGTAGAAGACAATTCAGACAAGAATACAATAGTAAAATGCAACAAGAACTGGACTCATTAAGAAATGATTTCCTGGAACAAAGACGAAAATATTATCAGAAAAGAGATTCAATATATCGCAAACACAATGGGATGCAAAACCAGACTATAGATCTATAATCTGAATTGCTATCCATATTTATTAATACCTTTCAAACACAGCCTGGCAATTCACATTGTCAGGTTTTTTATATATTACTAATCTGATGTAATCTTAACCAAATGCTGGCGATAAGCTGAAAATAATTTCGCCTTGGACACAAAACCAATATACTTACCATCATCAATTACCGGTAAATTCCACGCTCCTGTTTCTGTAAATTTCTTTAAAACCACTTCCATAGGATCTTTGTAAGAAATGGAAGCCGGTGGCATGATCATTACATTGCTTATTGGTGTATCATACATCTCTTTATCAAACATGATTTCTCGTACATCGTCCAATAACACAACACCAATTAAATAGCCCTCTTCGGTTAGCACCGGATATATATTCCTTTTCGATTTTGATATCACTTGGATTAAATCCTCCAGTGTAGCATCCTCGTTTATACTTTTCAAATCCTTCTCTATTACTTTCGATAGCTGCATAAAAGTAAGCACTGCCCTATCCTTGTTGTGGGTAATCAACTCTCCCCTTTTAGCCAATTGAGTTGTAACAATCGATTCTTTTTGCAAGCTTTTTACTGTTATAAACGAAATGGTCGTTGACAACATCAAAGGCACAATCAACTCGTAACCACTGGTAATCTCGGCAATCAGGAAAATTCCCGTTAAAGGAGCATGCAACACGCCACCCAATACACTGGCCATACCAACAAGGGTAAAATTACTTTCAGCTAGGGGAGGTCCCAAATTAAAGTGATTGTAAATGTATACAAACAAGAATCCAAGCATGGCCCCAGTAAAAGCCGATGGCGCAAAAATTCCACCTATTCCGCCTGCTCCCAAAGTAATGGATGTTGCTACTACTTTCAGAAATACCATACCTCCAATAAATATAACAACCATATACCAAACATGAGTGTAATTCTCGAATAGGCTGGATTGAAATACCTCATCCAAACGACCACCTATCAGTGCTTTTACCATATTGTATCCCTCACCATACAAAGCTGGAAAATAAAAAATAAGTACCCCCAGAATGAATCCACCAATAAGCATGCGATTCCTTAGCTTTTTGATATTCTCAAATTTATTTTCGATCCATAGATATACACGGGTAAAATAAACCGATATCAAACCGGAAAGTATCCCCAGCAGAATAAAAAAAGGAATATCGCTAGACTCAAATGGATGAGTAATGGCAAACTCAATTAAGATATCCTCATCTAAAAACAGTTTGGTAGTAATAGCCCCACTCACCGATGCCATCAACAAAGGAATGAGAGAAAAACGCGACAAATCGATGAGCAAAACCTCCAAAGCAAACACAATGGCAGCAATGGGCGTATTAAAAATAGCTGCAATGGCACCCGAAGCTCCACAAGCCAGCATCACAGTAATCTCCTTGTAGTTCAGGTGAAAGTTGCGGGCCATATTGGAACCAATGGCCGCTCCCGACGAAATGATGGGCGACTCCAGACCGATACTTCCTCCAAAACCTGCAGTTATAATAGATCCAATGACTGAAGAATAGGTTTTGTGAAGCTTTACGATGCTGTTGCGCATGGATATGGCATGTAACAATGATGTGATGTTGTGTTTTATGAAATCGCGAATGATATACTTTTTGAAAATTAAGGTGAGTCCAACACCAATCATGGGATAAAGGAAAAAGAGGTAATTTTGGTAGGTCCAGTCGATACCTTCCAATAAAAACTCTCTTCCACGGTATACTGCTGTTTTTAATACTAAAGCGGTCATGCCAGAGGCTACTCCAACAAAAACACTTAATATTAACATGAAGTTTTGATTGTTGATACGTTTTAATCTCCAGATTAAAAATCGTCGCCAGCGGGTTGTTCTTGCCATAGGGTTATACCATTTAAATTTCAATGTGAGCCATTGGCGAAACATTGAGATATTAAATTGAAATGCCGATATATAATTAGTTAGTCCAGTTGAAGCTAAGCACACAAAATGACTCTTACTAATTAATAATCGGTATTAAATTGGGTTGTATCTCCTAATTTAACGAATTTGATGATGAAACGAGCATGATTAAAATAATTATTAAACACGCACGCTAATGATTATTTTGATCTTGCGACTTCCATCCAACAAATGCAAGAAATTTTAAACGGATGAGTGAAAAACAAATAGCTTGTTTAGTTGTTTACAAGCAGTCTGAATATGAAAACAGACTGTACTAAATTTGAGACAAGATTCTAAATCGTAATTGTTGGAAGAGTATTTTTCTTGCGCCAGCCTATCAAAAAATTGAAAATTCACCCTCTGGCGCAATTCAGGACATCAATTTTCTGAAAATAGATCGCCTGCGGCAAGCCAGCAGGTTAATTTTTTTCTCAGCCATGTGCTGGCGCAATTTTGAAGCTTAAAAAATTGCTTGGCGAACCTCTGGCGCAATTTAGGAGGTCAATTTTTGATTTTTTGACCCTCTGGGGCGAGCCAGATGATCAACTTTTTGCTCGGCGAGAGTCTGGCTAGAGAAAAATAATCCTAGATCCCTCTAAAAATAGACATTCAAAGAAAATGAGGTGTTAATTAGGAAAAACCTAATAGGAGATTTTTAAGAAAAAAGCAACTATTCACGAATACAAAAAAGCCTGGCATTTCAGCCAGGCTATATATGTTTATCTAACAAGTACAATCCGAAGCAGAACCAAACTCGACTACCGAGTTGATGACTGCAAAAATGATAATCGCAGCCAATTTCGAAGTACGGTTGTCCTCATCGAAACGTGGAGAAACTTCGGCAATATCGAAACTAATTACCTTTCCTGATTGAATAACGGTTTTAATCAGTTTCACAATAATTTCGGGATGTAATCCAAAAGGTTGTGGTGCACTTACACCTGGTGCATAGGCCGATGATATTACATCCGAACAAAGAGTCATGTAAATCTTTTTTTGCTTCTTGGTAAATCGAACAATATCCTGCCCTACTGCAAACATACTGTCGTTGGAAATATCTTTGGCCATTAGGTATTTTACCCCCAAATCATCGGCTTTTTTAAACAAACTAACCGTATTGCCATATTGTTGGATACCAGCAACCATATAACGAAAATCTTTTTCATTCTCTTTACATCGATCAGCAATCTGTGCAAACATGGTTCCCGAGCTTGCACCATTTTGATATGGACGCATATCGAAATGAGCATCCAAATTGAATATTCCTAATTCCTGATTTTCTTGCTCTGCCAAATATCTTTCAATTCCTAAATAATGACCATAGGCAATTTCGTGTCCTCCCCCTAAAATCAATGGAAATAATCCCATTTTTAGCATTTTATAGACTGCCTCGGATAGTATATTTTGTACTTCTTCAAGCTTTACTCCATTGCTTACAATATTTCCACAATCGTATATATTGGTGCCTTTTGGAAAAGAACACGGCAGATTTGTCATTTCTTTTCGAATACTGTTGGGTGCTTTTGATGTTCCTTTACGTCCCAAATTTCGTTGAACACCTTTATCGCAACAAAAACCCAATAAACCAAAGCCATTTAAAGTCTTTGTTTGTGAATCTAGTAAATCAATTGGCTTTACTATTTGATGCCAACGAAAAGCATCGTAATCCTCCTCATCATCTATCCTTCCTTTCCAGATTTCAGGATCGATGGTTTTGTAATGTTTGTTGTTCATGATTAATAGTTTATTGCTGCAAATGTAAATATTATTAAAATCCATTTTTCAAATTCCAAGCCTCAAAATCAAGAAAAAAGCTCACTCATAACTGAGCAAGCTTTTATCTAACCTAAACTAATCTAAAATAAAACTATTATTCATCTGAAAAGTGTACCAAAACCCTTCGGTAAACATTGAAGATTTTGGCTTTGGATACAAATCCCAAATATTTTTCATCCTGCGTAACCGGTAGATTCCAAGCTCCTGTTTCTTCAAATCTCCTCATCACTTTTTCCATTGGAGCATTGGCATCTAAAATTGCAGGCGGCATTATCATTAAATTTCTTACATACGTTTCATCGTACATCTCTGGATTAAACATGATGTGTCGGATATCATCCAAAAGAACAATTCCCAATAGTTTATCATCCTCATCTACCACGGGGAAAATATTTCTCTGCGAGTGGGAAATAATTTTCACCAACTCTCCTAATGTGGCATCAGGACTTACTTTTTTCAAATCTGTCTCGATCACCTTACCCAATTTCATTAAAGTAAGAACAGCTTTATCCTTATTGTGAGTAATCAATTCCCCTCTTCTGGCCAAACGTTTGGTATAAATGGAATGGGGTTCAAAATACATAATGGTCAAGTAAGCAATTGTTGCCGTAACCATGATTGGGATGAACAATTCGTATCCACCGGTAATTTCAACAATCAGGAATATAGCAGTTAACGGAGCATGCATAACACCAGCCATCATTCCTGCCATTCCAATTAAAGTAAAATTACTTTCTGATAATTTGATAAAATTGAAACCGTTAATGAATCGGGCCACAAAAAATCCTGAAACTCCACCAAGAAACAACGAAGGTGCAAATATACCTCCAACACCACCACTGCCTGTGGTAACTGTTGATGCAATCACTTTAAATCCTAAAATCAACACAACATATCCCAACAACAACCAATAGTTATCTTTTAAAAAATAGAAGATACTATTGTTTACCAAATGGGTGTGATTTCCATCCAACAAAGCCTGAATCGTAGTATAACCTTCGCCATACAAAGGAGGAAATAAAAAGATCAGAATGCCCAATAAAACTCCACCAACCATCATTTTTCGATAACAGTTGGTAATTTTATCAAACTGACCTTCCAAATACATTGAAAATCGAGTGAAATAAAGCGAAACAAGCCCAGCAAATACACCCAAAAGAATGTAATAGGGAAAGTTACCTATTACAAATGGCTCTGCTACATGATAGGAAAGCAAAACGCCTTTCCCCATAAAGAAATAAGCTATACTAGCACCTGTAATTGATGAAATCAATAGTGGAATTAAGGAAGCCATGGTCAAATCCAACATCAAAACTTCCAAGGTGAATACCATTCCGGCCATTGGCGCTTTAAAGATTCCCCCAATTGCTCCTGCTGCTCCACAACCTACCATTAGGGTAATGATTTTTTGGTTCATGTGGAACATTCTTCCTAGATTTGAACCAATTGATGCCCCAGTTAACACTACCGGAGCCTCTGCTCCCACCGATCCACCAAAACCAATGGTTAAAGTACTCGCAAGTACCGAAGAATAGCTGTTATGAGATTTTATTAGAGAGTTCTTTTTTGATATGGCATATAAGATTCTTGACACCCCATGACCAATATTATCCTTAACAAAGAATTTTACGAACAGTACAGTTAAAAATATACCTACAGCAGGATATGCCAAATACAACAAGTTGGCAGACTCAACATGCAATCGGTGAGTTAGAAAATGGTGTGTAAAATGTATTGTATTTTTGAGTACCAGTGCAGCCAAACCACTTACCACTCCAACCAAAAAACTCAAAATTAAAACGAACTGTCGTTCTTTTATGTTTTTTACTCTCCAAATTAAAAATCGAGAAAGCAAACTTTTATTCTTCATTGCTCCGAATCAAGTTTTCTATTCCACATACATAAATTAAAAAGGTCGGATGGCTGCAGAAGTCAGGCGGCCTTAGGATAAATTACATAAAACTACCAGCCGGTTAGTTGGAGTTTATGTATTTTGCTGATTTTGGAACATTTAGAACCTACTGTCATGTAAACATCCCTCAAAAATTGAGTGCAAAAGTAATAGATAATTGGAAACAAAGAACTCTTTTTGCAAGATTTTTTCAATAGAACTTTCTTTCTACAATTAAGAAAACGTTTGCTTTTAAAACCGATATAAATTGATATTTAAATTAAGTGTACATTAATCCTCTGAGAAATGTTTCAACATCCTACGATAAGTTGAAAAAATTTGAGCACGTGAAACACATCCACAATACTTTCCATCTTTTAACACAACCAAATTAAACTTATCGGAATATTGATATTTTCTGGCAACATCAGCCATCGATTCATCGTGCTGAATTACTACTTGCGGCACCACCATTAAATCACGAACAAAAACACTATCATATTTTTCTGGCTGGAACATGATTTCACGAATATCATCCAGTTTTACAATTCCCTGAAAATTGTTTTCATCATCAATTACGATAAAAATATTACGCTGAGCTTTTGCAATAATTTTAACCAAATCTCCAAGTGTTGCTTCCGAATCAACGGTATTAAAATTCTTCTCAATCAACTTGGTAACACGCATAAGCGAAAGAACATTCTTATCCTTATCATGAGTCATTAATTCTTTTCGTTTTGCAAGCTGAATGGTATAAACCGAATGAGACTCAAAAGTTTTAACGGTTGCATAGGAAATAGTAGCCGTAATCATTAAGGGAACAAACAGTTGATAACCTCCCGAAATGTCTGCAATCAAGAATAGACCTGTTAATGGAGCATGCAAAACACCAGCGATCATTCCTGCCATTCCTATCAAGGCAAAGTTATTTACTGGCAAATCTCTTAAACCAAAATAGCCCACAACTTTTGCGAACAGAACTCCCGAATTTACACCCATAAACAAAGTTGGAGCAAAAATACCTCCCACTCCGCCAGCTCCAAAGGTGATTGATGCGGCTATTACTTTAAAGAATATGACCATTGCCATTAAAGCAACAAACACCCAAAAGTTATCTTGCAAGGCATAAAAAAATGAGTTGTTGTAGAGATATGAATAATCACCGGAAAGACATGCATTTATTGCATGATACCCTTCCCCATACAGTGAGGGCAAGAAGAAAATAATTACCCCTAATGCCAATGCACCAAAAATCAATTTCTTGTATGTATTTTCTATCTTATCAAAAATTGAATTGATAAACATGTACGACTTGGTGAAATAGGTAGCTATCAATCCTGTAAAAATACCAAGTGCAATGTAATATGGTAAATCTGTCATAACGAAACCTTCCTCTACATCGAAAGGATATAAAACATCCATACCCAAGAAGAAATAAGAAGTTACAACAGCTGATGCTGACGAAAGTAAAAGCGGAACCAAAGACCACATGGTTAGGTCAAGCATAATTACTTCCATTGCAAATACAATTGCAGCAATTGGAGCTTTAAAAATAGCGGCCATTGCACCAGTACAGGCACACCCCAATAACAGAGTAATTTGTTTGTAGTTAAGATGAAACAATCTCCCAATATTCGATCCCAAAGCTGCACCTGTCGCAACAGTTGGCCCCTCCAATCCAACCGATCCACCAAATCCCACCGTAAACGCGGATGTAACAATGGAGGAAAACATATTGTGGCGATTGATTTGTCCATTGGTCTTGGAAATGCTGTATAGAACATTTGGTATTCCATGTCGAACGGGACGTCGAATCACAAACTTGATAAATAATACAGCAACTGTAATACCAATGGTAGGATAAATTACATAGAGGATGTTCTGATACTGATCTGACGAATTGTTTTGTAATAGCTCACTGATAAAGTGTACCGAGTTTTTAATAATTACTGCACCGATACCCGATGTTATGCCGATAAGCACCGCCATAAAAGAGATAAATTGACGATCGCTCACATGCTTTAAGCGCCAAACTAAAAAACGTCTTAATAATGATTTTTTCTTCACTCGATAAACTTATAAAACCAAGCAAAACCACTTGATTGATAATGATTAATCCTCCATTAATGCTTTCCAGCATAAAAAAAGTAATATTGATTGGAAGAAACAAGAACCTTTGCACAAATCGAGCTAATATTTAATGAGAATTCAATATTCTATAATTAATCTAAAGAATAAGAGAATAAAAAGCTTCATTACCAATACTTGTATGCTTAAAATCATACTTCAACATCTTATTCTTATCAAGAATTTTTCTAAATTTGCAATCAAACAAATCATCTAATAAGGCACAAGAAAAATACAATGCTCTTGTGTCTTTTTTGCTTGTATACTAATAGAATAAAATATAATGACAAATAGAATTACATCTCTTTTTGGAATAGAAATTCCTCTTGTGCAAGGGGGAATGGTGTGGTGTTCGGGTTGGAAATTGGCATCTGCTGTAAGCAATGCAGGTGGTCTTGGTTTAATTGGAGCAGGATCGATGCACCCGGAAACTTTCAAAGAGCACATTCAAAAAGCAAAAGCTACCACTTCTAAGCCATTTGGTGTTAATGTTCCATTGCTTTATCCTGAAATGGATAAAATCATGAACATTATCATTAAGGAAGAAGTGAAAATTGTATTCACCTCGGCCGGAAGTCCTAAGAAATGGACACCTTTTTTAAAAGAGCATGGAATTACTGTTGTTCATGTCGTATCAAGCGCATTCTTCGCTAAAAAATGTGAAGATGCTGGAGTTGATGCTATTGTTGCTGAAGGATTTGAAGCTGGCGGGCACAATGGCAGAGAGGAAACAACAACAATGGCACTAATCCCTTCGGTTAGAAAAGCTACGACTCTTCCTGTGATTGCGGCTGGTGGAATTGGATCAGGACAAAGCATGTTGGCCGCAATGGTTCTTGGCGCCGATGGAGTACAAATGGGAACTCGTTTTGCAGTATCCGAAGAATCTTCAGCACATATTGATTTTAAAAAATCAGTAATTGAACTGGGCGAAGGCGGAACAAAATTGGCATTGAAAAAGCTGGCTCCAACCCGCTTGGTTAAAAATCAATTCTTTGAACAAGTAAATGATGCTGAATGCAGAGGTGCATCGCAGGAAGAAATGAGAGAGCTTTTAGGAAAAGGACGTGCTAAAAAAGGCATGTTTGAAGGAAACCTGGAAGAAGGAGAATTGGAAATTGGACAAGTTTCAGCCTTGATTTCCAAAATCCAATCGGTAGAAGAAATTGTGAGTGAGATAAAATCCGAATATAAGGAAGCATTAACTGGCTTAGCCAAATTCAATATCTAAATGATAGAATTCGATAAATTTACACTTGAAAATGGATTAAGAGTCATTGTTCATCGGGATGAAACAACTCCGATGGCTGCTGTTAACCTATTATACAATATTGGTTCAAAAGATGAAGATCCTGAACGCACAGGTTTTGCTCATTTATTTGAGCATTTAATGTTTGGTGGATCTGTAAACATCCCCAATTACGATGAACCTTTGCAATTGGTTGGCGGAGACAACAACGCATGGACAAGCAACGATGTAACCAATTATTACCTTACAGTTCCTAAAGACAATTTGGAAACTGCATTTTGGTTGGAATCTGACAGAATGCTGAGTTTGGCTTTCAGTGAAAAAAGCTTGGAGGTTCAACGAAATGTTGTAATTGAGGAGTTCAAACAAAGATATTTTAACCAACCTTACGGTGATGTTTGGTTGCATTTACGCCCATTAGCTTACAAAAAGCATCCATATCAATGGTCAACAATTGGAAAATCAATTGAACAGATCGAAACTGTACAACTGGATGAAGTCAAAGCATTTTTCTTTAAGCACTATGCGCCAAACAATGCAATACTTGTGGTGTCTGGTAATGTAGAAACAGAGAATGTAAAACACTTGGCAGAAAAATGGTTCGGACCAATTGAACGTCGGGAAATTGCTGAGCGAAATCTCCCTGAAGAACCGGAACAAACTGAATTAAGAACTTTACATTTAGAACGCAATGTTCCATTCGATGCTATTTATATGGCTTTCCACATGGGAAAAAGAATTGATGATGAGTTCTACTCTACCGATTTGGTTTCTGATGTTTTATCAAATGGTCAATCATCTAGAATTTTTCAGAAACTGATAAAAGAAAGAAACTTGTTCTCTTCTATTGATGCATATCTTACTGGTGATTTTGAACCTGGACTATTTCTGGTAACTGGCAAATTAAGCGAAGGAGTTTCTTTTGAAGAAGCTGAAGCTGCAATTTGGGAAGAATTAAATAAGATTGCCACAGAAAAGGTTACTGATTACGAATTGCAAAAGGTTAAAAACAAGATTGAATCGAGTCTTGTATTTTCCGAAATCAGCTACTTAAACAAAGCTATGAATCTTGCGACACACGAACTACTTGGCGATGCGAATGATATCAACACCGAGGTAGAGAAATATCGTAAAGTAAGCATTGATGATATACTAAACACATCAGCAAAACTTTTCAGAAAAGAGAATTGTTCGACTTTATATTATCACGCAAAAAAATAGGAATGGAAAAATTATATAGAAATACTGCTCCTGAGTTTAAAACTGTTGATAGTATAGAAATTCTTGGAGATAAAAGATATACCCTGAGCAATGATATTCCAGTACATGTAATTAATGGAGGAAGTCAGGATGTATTAAAAATAGAATTCATTTTTGATGCTGGAATATGGTATCAAAACTCACCTCTTGTTGCAAGCATGGCCAACAGTATGCTTAACGAGGGAACCAGCAAGTACAATGCTGCTGAAATTGCAGAAAAGTTCGACTTTTATGGAGCATACATTGGTTTTTCTGCGGCCAAACACGATGCAAGTGTTTGTTTGTACACATTAAACAAATACCTTTCGGAGACTCTGGAAATAACCGAAAACCTAATTAAAGATTCCATTTTCCCACAAAAGGAATTTGAAACTATTCTTTTGAATAAGAAACAGAGATTTCAAATTGAACATCAAAAAACAAATGTGCTTGCAAAAGATGAGTTCAGTAGCCTAATCTATGGAAAACAACATCCTTACTCGAATATTTTTGATGAATCAGAGTTCGATAAATTAGATATCAATACGGTTAAAGAATTCTATAAAACGCATTACATTCCTGATAACTGTAAAATTATCATTGCAGGAAAAGTAGATCAATCTGTTATCAACAAATTGGAAGAGTTGTTTGGTAAAAAAACTTGGCCCCAAAAGGATCATTTGATTGATGCAAAACACGAGATCCAATTATCAAAGGAAAATAAAAGCTTTGTATGTAAGGATGATGCCGTGCAGGCTTGTATTCGTATAGGTCGACCTATTTTCAACAAAACGCATAAAGATTATACCACACTACATCTTTTCAATTTAATTCTTGGAGGATATTTTGGTTCACGCTTGATGCAAAATATCCGTGAAGACAAAGGATATACATATGGAATTAATTCCATAATCATCTCTCATTTAAAAGGAGGACACTTTGTAATTGTAACCGAAGTTGGAAGTGATGTTTGCAAAGCAGCAATTGATGAAATCTTTAAAGAAATTAAAAGATTAAGAGAGGAATTGGTATCAAACGAAGAGTTGAATTTGGTTAAAAATTACATTTCTGGTGAAATGCTTCGTAATCTTGATAGTCCGTTTGCTCTTTCAGAAAGTTTGAAAGGAAACCTACCTTTTGGACTAGATAACTCTTACTATCAGAACTTTATAAAAGAATTAAAAACGGTTGACGCTGCAAAAATTAAGACCATTGCAAACAATTATTTTCAAGAAGAAGATCTTAAATTAGTTGTTTGTGGTCCAGAAGATTGCAGAAATTCAATCTAAAAAATTATGGTTTTTAACAAACAGATTAAATCATAGGATAAATTATAAGCAATTTGGCTTAAAAGACATTTTAATGAAGGTTTACGCAGAAAATAGCACAATTTTAAGCCTACCAAAGCATTAAAAAATAATTAGATTTCGCTACATTTAAAGATTACAACTAAAATTAACAAAGAAGAGAACTCAAGTTTATTTATGAACGTTGAAACCGAAAAAGATAAACAATTAGTGCTTGATGCTTATGAAGCTCTTTTGAAAGACTGTAAAAGAAGTCGTACAGAAGAGAGCCGTAAGATGATTGAAAAAGCTTTCCATTTTGCATGGAAAGCTCACAGAGGTGTGCGAAGAAAATCAGGAGAACCATATATATTACATCCAATTGAAGTTGCTCATATTGCTGCCAAAGAAATGGGACTTGGCACAAAATCCATTGTTGCAGCTTTACTTCACGATGTGGTTGAAGATACAGATTATACCGTTGAAGACATTGAAAATCTGTTTGGCGAGAAAGTCTCTCAAATCGTTGATGGCTTAACCAAAATTAAAGGTGTTTTTGATCAGAGTACATCAATGCAAGCGGAAAATTTCAGAAAAATGCTTCTCACCTTATCAGATGACTTACGTGTAATTCTGATAAAAATGGCAGATCGCCTGCATAACATGCGAACCTTAAACTCCATGCCATTGCGCAAACAGATGAAGATTGCCGGTGAAACTCTTTTTCTTTTTGCTCCTTTAGCTCATCGGATGGGATTATATACAATAAAAACCGAACTTGAGAATTTAAGTTTAAAGTATGAGCATCCTGATGATTACAACTTAATTCATGAGAAAATAAAAGAACAGGAAGTCAAACAAGCAAAACTTATTGAGCAAATTATTGCACCAGTTGAAGTAAAGCTAAAAGACAATAGCATCCGATGTTCCATAAAAAATCGTCCACGTTCCATCTACTCCATTTGGACCAAAATGCAAACACAAAATGTTAGTGTGGAGGAAATTTATGACATGGTTTCGGTTCGTGTTGTTTTTAAACCTGAAGAAGGCATTCCTGAAAAAAATCAGTGTTGGAATATTTACTCCCTGATTACTGATATCTATAAGCCAAAACCTGAACGCATTCGCGACTGGGTTAGCACTCCAAAAGCAAATGGTTACGAAGCCTTGCATGTTACCGCAATGGGACCTCAAGGCAAGTGGGTTGAATTCCAAATTAGAACAGAGCGAATGGACGATATTGCAGAAAAAGGATTTGCTGTTCATTCTAAATACAATACTGAAGGTTCAACCGATTCGGAACTTGATAAATGGCTAAACGATGTGAGAGAAATTCTCGATAATCCCGAAGCCGATGCAATGGCATTTTTAGATGAGTTTAAACTAAATCTGTTTTCTCATGAAATTCAGGTTTTCACACCTAAAGGTCATATTAAAACTCTGCCTAAGAATGCTACCACCCTAGATTTTGCATACGAAATCCATACGGATATTGGCAACAAGTGTATTGGCGCTAAAGTAAATCATCGATTGGTTCCTCTTAGCCATGTGTTGAAAAGTGGCGATCAGGTGGAAATTCTTACCTCTGAAAAACAATCACCCAAACACGAGTGGACTGAGTTTGTTGTTACAGCAAAAGCCAAATCAAAAATAAAGGCAGCCTTTAAAAAAGAGAGGAAAGAATATACGAGCAAGGGAGCAAGAATGTTAGAAGATCATCTTTTGGAAGTTGGCCTTCAGTTAAATGCGAAAGCTCTCCGTAAAATGCTTGAGCACTATAAGCTATCTGGTAAAGAAGAATTATTCTATAAGGTTGGTATGGGCAAAATCGATATCAACGACATAGAAGGTGTTGTTCGCAGAAAATCGCGCAGTAAATTCATTAAATATTGGAGACTTAACTTTTTTGGAAACAACACAAAAGAGGAACTTGAAGAAGAAGAACCAGTAGAAGAAACTGTTAAGGATGAGAAGCCGACCATTGACAAGAAAAAGACTTTTATGCTTAGTGAAATGGCTGCCAATGAGTCTTACAAAATTGCCACTTGCTGTAAGCCTATTCCTGGTGATGAAGTACTTGGTTATTTAGATATGGCCAATAATGTAACCATTCATAAGCGCAAATGTCCGAATGCCTTAAAACTCATGTCAAGTCAAGGAGATCGTATTTTAGCCGCCGATTGGACCAGTCACAGATTAATGTCTTTCCTTGCTGTTATCGAGCTTTCAGGTATTGATAAGATTGGAATTGTAAACGAAGTAACCAACATTATTTCCAAAGATCATGATGTAAATATGAGATCGCTTCACTTCGAAAGTCACGATGGAGTTTTCGAAGGATTGATTCACCTTTACGTGCACAATACCGAAGACCTTAACAATCTCATCGTGAAACTCATTAAGATCAAAGGCCTTGATAATGTGAAACGTATCGAAAATATCGAAGAATATTCCTAGTGAAAATTTATTCTAAATAACATTCTATTTCTAAAAAAAATTACTATTTTAGACCCATTATTTTAAATTAGATTAGATAACACCTAGGTTATTTTTAAGATATGAGCAACGAGGACACCAAAGAAATTGTTAAGAAGATGTTTACCGAATATCTTCAGAAAAAGGGACACCGAAAGACCCCTGAAAGATATGCTATTTTAGATGAGATCTACTCACGAGAAGGCCATTTCGACATTGAATCGCTTTATATTTTTATGAAAAATAAAAATTATCGCGTAAGTAGAGCAACTCTTTATAATACTATAGATTTGCTTCTAGATTGCAAGCTGGTAATCAAGCACCAATTTGGTAAAAATATTGCTCAATTCGAAAAGGCTTACGATAGCAATAAACACGATCACTTAATATGTACTCGATGTGGAAAAGTATTAGAATTCTGTGATACAAGACTTGATGATGTTAGAAGAAATGTATCTGATGATATGGACTTCAAGGTTTCACACCATTCTTTATACATCTATGGAACTTGTCAGGAATGTAGAAAACTAGAAAACAACTAGATTTATCAACAATCATATTTCTCTAAAAACCTCTTAAAGCAAGAGGTTTTTTTGTATCTGTACATTTTATCAACAAGCTAAATTTTCTTCAAAGCCATATCAAAATAATTACTACCTTTGACTGTTAAAACTTGTAACCATCCTTCAAGATTTAACAACAAATCCGAACCGTTTTATAAATCCGAAAAAAATAAGAATTCGGTCCGGTAAATTAGATTATAAGATTTAAATCAAATTATTAGACAAAATGAAAGTTGATGTGCTTTTAGGCCTCCAATGGGGAGATGAAGGTAAAGGAAAAGTTGTGGATGTACTAACCCCAAAGTACGATCTTATCACCCGTTTTCAGGGTGGACCAAATGCAGGACATACCTTAGAATTTAACGAGATAAAACACGTTTTACATACTATCCCATCTGGAATTTTCCGTGATGATAAAATCAATGTAATTGGGAATGGTGTTGTTATTGATCCTGTAATCTTTAAAAAGGAGATTGAAGGAATTAAAAAATTGGGTATTGATTTGTCTAAATCTTTATTCATTTCTAAGAAAGCACATCTAATATTGCCATCTCACAGAATTCTTGATGCTGCTTCGGAAGCTGCCAAAGGAAAATCGAAAATCGGTTCTACTCTTAAAGGTATTGGTCCAACTTATATGGACAAAACTGGTAGAAATGGGTTAAGAGTTGGTGACATTAACAGTAACTTTAAAGAAAAATACGAACTTCTGGTTGCTAAGCACCGTCAGATGCTTGACAAATTCTATGAGTTCGACTATGATATTTCAGAGTACGAAGCAGAATGGTTCGAAGGAATTAAAGTTCTTAGCGAATTCCAACACATCGATAGCGAACAATTCCTAAACGACGCATTAAAAGAAAACAAATCAATTCTTGCGGAAGGTGCTCAAGGTACTTTATTGGATATTGACTTTGGTTCATACCCATTCGTAACATCTTCGAATACTGTATGTGCTGGTGCTTGTACTGGTTTAGGTGTTGCTCCTAACAGAATTGGTAATGTTATCGGTATTTTTAAAGCTTATTGTACTCGTGTTGGTATGGGACCATTCCCTACTGAATTGTTCGACGAGGACGGACAAAAATTAAGAGACAATGGTAACGAATACGGATCTACAACAGGTCGTCCAAGACGTTGTGGCTGGTTAGATTTGGTTTCTTTAAAGTACTCTATCATGATTAATGGAGTAACTGAATTAACCATGATGAAATCAGATGTAATGGATGATTTTGAAACCGTTAAAATTTGTACTTCATACAAAGTAAACGGCAAAGAAGTAGAGCACGTTCCTTACGAAATGACCGAAGATATTGAGCCAGTTTATACTGAATTTAAAGGATGGCAAACTGATATGACTTCAATGACTCACGAAAATGAATTCCCAGAAGAATTTAATGCCTACATTGATTTCATTGAGAAAGAAACAGGAGTTCCTGTAAAAGTTGTTTCGGTAGGTCCTAACCGAGCACAAACAATTGACAGAATGATTGACTAAGATCAATATATATTGCATAAAAATCCCGCCAAAAAGCGGGATTTTTTTATACTACACGAACAACCTGAAATTGTCCGACAAATCGATTCAATATTAATTCCCGGATGATTTGAATTTCGGTCTATCTATTTACCAAATAATTCGTTCGATTTTTAAACTGCTCATTAGTTAGGTTTACACTAAAGGTTCCATTGCTGATGTCCTTGTATTCACTTGTCTTCACAAATTTCAACTTACCAGTGCCTTTTAGAAAAATTCGTCCCTCAAAGCTTCCGTATAATACATTATTCTCAAATCCAGTTAGTGTAAGTTTAATCTTGTCTTTCTTTACATTGCCCTGATATTCACAAACTCCAGTCTTATTACAAAAATATCTTTCCCTTTGTACCTCTTGTTCATTATACCAGGATACATAACCCGATTCATCAAATTCACCACGAACTACATGAGGAAACTTAATATTATTCAAGTCAATCCCTTGTACTCCAATACTAATTTCTTCAGCAATATCCAGACAATCACTGTTTGCAATTAATCCTGTCAGGTAGATTGTTTTATTCTCACGGTTCCAAACACCTTCGCAATTCTTCATTTCTACACAGCAATTGTCATTTCCTATAAACTCCATGCTAATTTGATTATCGTATTTATTGTTTATCAATTTGGAATTTATTCTTGATGTATTCGATACTGTAGAACAGGAAACAAATGAGAACAATGTTATAGCAGCATAAATTAGTCGTACTTTCATAAGGTAGATTTTTATTTTACAGATGCATCTTTAACAAAAAGGTTGCGAGCAATTCTAAGCTTTGTCTACTAATAAAACGAAGATGTAGAATATTACCCTACTCAAAATTCATTGTTCCTTATTATATTTTATTCAATAGACTAAATTTCAGACACAAAAAAAAGCTGTCAAATCATTGACAGCTTCGTTTTCTATATTGAAATATCTCTATTTACTATTCGAGGGCAACTCTAAACCGTATCCTGAGACCTTATCTTCTCGCTTCAACAAAAGAGCAAAGACAAATCCAACAATTCCCAGACAAGAAAACATGATCATCGCATAAGTATAATCTAAACTTTCTGTCCCTATAGGATTTGTTCCATCTAAAATCATTCCTGCTAAAATTGGAAAAGCCCAAAGACCTAAGTTCTGCACTGAGAACATGAAACCATATGCTGATCCAATTCTCTTTTCATCAATCATTTTAGCAACAGAAGGCCACATTGCTGCTGGCACTAACGAGAATGCTAAGCCCAAAACCACCATCATAACATATGGAGTAACTGTGGTAAAAGCAAAAGTGAGATGTACAATTGTTAATATTAATGAACCATATATCATCAAGGATGCTGCCTTCCCATACTTATCTACAAAGAATCCAAAGATAGGAGTAAACAACATGGTTCCTAGTGGCATCATAGCTGCAATATCACCACTTTGGATTTCAGTTAAACCGAATTTGTTTTTAAAGAAATCTGCTGAAAATGCAAAAAATGGAAACACTGCTGAATAAAAGGTCAAACACAAAAGTGTAACAAAAATAAACGATCGATTTGTAATCAATTTTCCAAGATCTGAAAACTTAAATGGATCGGATTTAGATTCAAGTGTACTTTTCTCAACTTGCTTGTCCAACTTCAGGTCGAACATCATATAAATCAAAAATACAAGAAGTGCTGTAGTTACAAAGAAAGCTGCAAACCATGTTGCCACAGTCCACCCAGCTTCAGCATTAATCAATCTAGGTGAAAGCATTAATGCCAACATAGAACCTGTTCTAGCCAAACCTAGTTTTACACCAAATGCCAAAGCAAGCTCTTTTCCTTTGAACCATTTTACAATGATTTTACTAATTACAACAATACTGGTTTCCGCCCCTAAACCAAACAAGAATCGACCCAATAACATCATTTTTAGCTCTGGTGAATATCCAGGCATAAAAGATGACATAAAAGCGTAGCCTAAACCTTCATTGCGGTACATATCACTGGCTCCATAAGCAGTAAGCAAAGCTCCTAATGCCATAAATGCGATAAACATGAATCCAGTTCTACGAATGCCAAGTTTATCAAGTATTACTCCCCCAAAAACTGCCATCAATAAAAAAACATTGGGCACAGAATATACCGAGACAAACAGACCAAAATCGGTACTATCGAATCCAAGCTCTCTGGTTAAGGTTGATTTTAATGGTGATAAAGCATCGTAGAAATAATAATTTGCTGCAAGAACAAATCCGACTGTAAGCAACATTGCCCAACGAGTAAAAGGATTATCTCGCAAGGAGGTTTTTAAAGCTTCTGTATTCATTAGTTTAGTGTTAGTTATAAGAAGCACCGAAAATACAAAAGCTTTTTCATATGGCATAATAAATAGTCTACCTTAGATTAAGGTATTAAAATACCCTGGCTTGGGGTATTAGGCTAATGCAATGAGCATCCTTAGGCTGATACAGTCTCTATTATTAGGCTAATGCAGTTTCTATTCTCAAAATCACAATAATGGATAAAAAGAAAACCGCCTTAAACATAGCGTTCAAGACGGTTTTAAACAATATCTTAATTCACTTATTTCTGAATGTTTGGTAATTCAAGACCGTAACCTTGCTTCTTGTCTTCCGCTTTCAATAGGAAACCAAAAATGGTAGCAAGAATCGTTAATCCTACAAAAATCAACCAGGTTGAAGAATAATCAAACATTGGAATCTCTCCGATTTCTCTTAATCCCTGAACCTTGGCAGAAATTTCGTTAGCAGGTACACCTTCTGCTCTGAAGTTTGCAATTGCAGTTTCAATTTTCTCGTTTACACCTGGATTGGTTTTATCCAAAACAACACCTAAAAGAATTGGAACTAACATTAAACCAATATTCTGTACATAGAAAATCAAAGCATAAGCCGATCCCAATTGTTTCTCTGGGATAATTTTTGGAACCGATGGCCACATTGCCGAAGGAACCAATGAGAAAGCAATTCCTAAAAGGATTACGGCAGCAATAGCAACCCAAGTTGCAGTAAGTGCAGGTAAATAGAAAATGGTATGAACAATTACAAGCAGCACAGCTCCTAAAATCATAATAGAAGCACCTTTACCTAATTTATCGTAAACAAAACCAAAAAGAGGTGTTAACAGGATTGTACCAAATGGCAAAATAGATGGAATATCACCTGCTGTTGAAGGATCAATACCAAACTTATTCACCATCAAACCTGATGAAAATTTATAGAATGGGAATACTGCAGAATAGAATAACAAACAAAGGATAGCAATGTACCAAAAACCTTTGCTCTTAATAATTAATCCAAGATCAGCAATTTTAAATGGTTCCTCTTCTTCAGCCTCATCCTCTATTTGCTTATCCAATTTCACATCCATTACACAGTAAACAATGAAAAGAATTAATCCAATACAAAGTGCCAAAGTACCAACCAAAACAGCTGTAGGAATACTAAAAGCATCTGCTAAACGTGGTGATCCAAACAATGCAAGAAATGATCCTAAACGAGCCAATGCCATTTCTGTACCCATAGCCAAGGCCATCTCTTTTCCTTTGAACCATTTTACAATGATTCTTGATACAGTGATACCAGCACCTTCGGCACCAACACAGAATACAGCAAAACCCGCAGCTGAAACAAAAACTCTAGCATCAATTCCAATAATTGTAGCGCCCATTTCAAAGTTATGAGCAAATGCATAATACTTTATAGTAGCACCAATAATCATTACCAAACCAGATCCTACTGCGGTAAATTTAATACCCATTTTATCCAGTACAATACCTGCAAATATCAACATGAATGCAAATACATTCAGATATCCCTGAGCACCTGTAACCAATCCCCAGTCGGTACCACTCCATCCGTAAGTACTTTGAATTAGTGTTTGAAGAGGAGAAAGCACCTCCATAAAGGTATACGCAATAAGCATGGTTACCGAAACGAGAATTAACACAAACCAACGGGCACCTGCGTTTTCTCTCAACGTCTTTTTAATAGCGTCTGTCATTATTAAAATTTTAGGGTTAAACTTTTATTAATCATTTTAGTAGCCCACTAAATTAAGATTAATGACTTAAAAAACAAATGACTGAATTCATGATAGAACATGAGGTACAAAAAAAGTCGCCCATTAGGCGACTTTCATAATATGTTTGATTGGTACCAAAAGATTTTTAAATACCCAGTAATTGCACTGCATTTGTTACTAGATTGTAATTCTCCATCAGCACTATTCCAATTTTTAATATTTAATCAGAAATGGTATCAAATTATTTCTGAATATTTGGAAGATCCAAACCATATCCTTTCTTGGTGTCGATTGAACGTAGGAAGAAAGCAACAATAAGAGCTGCAATACCACATCCTACCATTAAGGTCATCGAATCGGTATAGTTAAGAGCTTCGCCTTCAACTAATCCTTTGTTCGACTGATCCAATACATATCCTAATAACATAGGGAACAACATCAAACCAACATTCTGAATCATGAAGATCATTGCATAAGCAGAACCTAAACGAGATTCAGGAATAATTTTTGGTACTGATGGCCACATTGCAGCAGGAACGAATGAAAATGCAAATCCCAAAACAACCATTGCAACAAATGCAAAAGCAGTGTTTCCTGGTAGGTAAGCAAAAATTACGTGAGAGAAAATCAATAACAATGATCCTAACATCATGATACTTGCTGATTTTCCTTTTTTATCCATATATGCACCAAACACTGGAGTCAACACCATGGTTCCAATTGGTAGAAGTCCAACAATCATTCCCGAAAGTTCTTCAGCAAAACCATATTTCTGCACCATCAAATCGGGAGCAAACTTGGTAAATGGGAAAACTGCCGAATAGAATAATACACAAAGTAGTGCAATCAAGATAAATCCAGGATTCTTGAACAACAAGAATACATCCGATATTTTAAATTCATCTTCCGAAGATTCAACTGAATCATCAGCAGCAACCTCAACATCTAATTTCTTGTCCATCATGTTATGCACAAAAAATGCCAACAAGCCGATAATTAAAAGAATTACTCCAAATGCCAATGGACGTGTAATGATTTTATCAGCACCCGTCATCCATGGTGAAGCAGAGAATGCAATTAACATACCTCCACGAGCACAAGCCATTTCTAATCCCATTGCCAATGCCATTTCTTTTCCCTTAAACCATTTTACAATGATACGAGAAACAGTAATACCAGCAATTTCAACCCCTACACCAAACAATGAATATCCAATCATAGCCATCTTAAGTGAAGGTGGGTAATCTGTCAAAAATGAATCTAAAAATGCATATCCTATACCTCCATTATTGAACGTATCAGTCATTGCATAATAATTAAAGAATGCTCCAACAATCATAACTCCAACAAAGAAGGTTCCTGTAAAGCGAATACCAGCTTTATCAAGAATAATACCTCCGAAAATTAACATCAAACAGAATACATTTAATGCTGAATAAGATCCTGCAAATGTACCATAAGCTGAATTAGACCAGCCCATTTGATCTCTCAACATTCCTTGTAAAGGTGACATGATGTCTGTAAAGAAATATCCGGTAAGCATCAAAAAAGATACTGTAATTAAAACAAACCATCTGGCCGATTTAGAATCTCTAATAGATTCTTTTAATTGCGCAGTCATTACCATTTTTATAAGTTTTTGTTGTTTAATTTTTTAAAAGGTTGCTAATTTAGGATTAATACAGATAGTAACAAATTACCTCAAAACATTTTTAACTTATCTATATTGATTCCACATTTCAGGTTTGTAAGGCAGATAATCCCTATATTTGATGTGATTTTTATTTAATTAAATCTGATGAAACGAGTAAGATTAAAATAATTATTAAATATATAAGACAATGATTATTTTAATCTTGCGGCTTACATCCGACAACAAAATGAAATTATAAACGGATGAACACTTTAACAGGAAATGCTGGCTTATATACTGATTATTATGAGCTAACCATGGCACAAGGTTATTACTTAAGTGGTAAAGAACAAGAACAAACAGTTTTTGATTACTACTATCGAACGAATCCATATAAAGGCGGATACCTTGTTTTTGCCGGCCTTCACGATCTTTTGAAAATATTACAAAACTTCAAGTATGATGATAAAAACATTGAGTTCTTAAGAAAGTCTGGTTTACGAGAAGAGTTTTTAAACTATTTGAAGGATTTTAAGTTTAATGCCAGCATTTATAGTGTGCGCGAAGGTGAAATTGTATTTCCCAATGAACCAATCGTTCGTGTAGAAGGAAATATTATTGAAGCTCAGCTAATTGAAACGCTTCTACTTAACTATTTGAACTTTCAATCGCTAATAGCAACCAAAGCGTGTCGAATAAGAAATGTAATTGGAGAGAAAGCTTTCGCTGATTTTGGTTTGAGAAGAGCTCAAGGTTTGGGAGGAATTCATGCTTCACGCGCTGCAGTAATAGGAGGTGCAGATAGCACATCCAATGTCTACAGCGGGTTCAATTACGATATTCCCGTAAGTGGAACTCAAGCTCATGCATGGGTACAAAGTTTTGAGGATGAATTGGAAGCCTTTAGAAAATATGCAGAAATAAATCCAACAAGTACTGTTCTTCTTGTAGACACTTACAATACATTAAAATCAGGCATTCCGAATGCAATCATTGTAGCAAAGGAATTAGAAGAAAATGGAAATAAACTAATCGGCATTCGATTAGACAGCGGTGATTTGGCCTATTTGAGTAAAAAAGCCAGAAAAATGCTTGACGATGAAGGTTTGGACTATGTTCAAATTTTTGCTTCAAATCAGTTAAATGAATACGTGATTAAAAGTTTGAACGAACAAGGAGCAAGAATCGATGGTTATGGCATTGGAACCGAATTGGTAACAGGAAAGGATACAGGCGCTTTGGATGGAGTGTACAAATTGGTTGAAAACAATGGAATTCCTCGTTTGAAAATATCTGAGAATATTGAAAAAATAACAATGCCTGGAAGAAAGAAATTGATACGATATTTCGATCAGGATGGGAAGTTTTTCAGAGATGGAATTTTGCTTGCTAATGAAGAAGCAGCAAACAAAATTTACCATCCATTTCATAAAGACAAAAATACTGAAGTTACCAACTTTAGAGCCGAAGAGTTGACCCAAAAGGTAATGGAAAAGGGGGAAATTTTAATTGAAAATAAAACACCAGGAGAAATCAATGCATACCTAAAACAGAGATTTAATCAATTGCCAGACGAGCACAAACGCTTTATCAGTCCACACATCTACAAGGTTGGAATATCTGAAAACTTGCTCGATTTGAGAGACGGTATGCTTAAAAATATCAGAGCAAAAATTAAATAGATTTTAAACCTGTATTACTTTCACTAGACAAAGACCTGATGAATAAATTAGACTCAAAAATAATTCGCCCAACCTTATTGTTAGACAAGCAAAAATGCATGACCAACATCGAAGCAATGATTGCCAGGGCACAAAGAGCCAATGCACGATTGCGTCCGCACTTTAAAACTCATCAATCTGCTGAAGTAGGAAATTGGTTCAAAGAAAAAGGTGTTGAAAGTATTGCCGTTTCGTCAATGGATATGGCAGCATATTTTGCCAATCATGGTTGGAAAGATATTACTGTAGCCATTCCTGTTAATGTTCGTGAAATTGATTTAATTAACGAATTGGCTTCAAAAATTCAATTGAATCTGGTCGTTGAATCGAGAGAAGCCATTCTCTTTTTGGAATCGGAATTGAAACATCCTGTAGGCATTTTTATCAAGATAGATACAGGCTATCACCGAAGTGGAATTCCTGCTGAAGCAATTGGATCTATCAAAATTCTCACTGATTTGATGAAGGAAACTGAAAAGTTGAATTGTAGAGGTTTCCTGGCTCATACAGGGCATAATTACAAGGCTAGCGATCAAAATGAAATTCATAAGAACCACAGTAAAACATTACTTGATTTAAATGAATTAAAGGATGTATTCCGAAAAGATATCCCAAATATCGAAATTTCCTTGGGCGATACTCCTGCATGTAGCATAAGCGAGGAATTCTACGGTGTTGATGAGCTTCGACCAGGTAACTTTGTTTTTTATGATATCATGCAATATGTTTTAGGTTCGTGCGAAGAAAACGAAATTGCAGTTGCCATGGCCTGTCCGATTATAGCCAGAAATATTGATCGAAATGAGTTGGTGATTCATGGCGGTGGCATTCACTTCTCTAAAGAATTTATTGAGGCCGATGACGAAGGAACAAAGTTGTTTGGTAGCTTGGTTCGAATAACTGAAAATGGTTGGAGTGAAATACTGGGAGGAGGTTTTTTGGCAGAATTATCACAAGAGCATGGAATTATTCGTTGCAGCGATGATTTGTTTGATCAATTCACAATCGGCGATCTTATTGGAATATTACCCGTTCACTCATGCATGACAGTCAATTTAATGAAAGATTTTCTGACAACTGAAGGGAATTGGATTACAACAATGAATAGCAAACAGTGAACCATTATAAGCTAGCAGTAAGCTGTTAAGAATAATCATTATTGAATACTTAACAATCTAATAAGGCTAGAGTAAAACCAAAGAATTTCATTTGTATTATAGCCAAACATTTTAATTTCCGATTTATTTCTTGGAAAAGAGAAATTGGGTAGATATGAATTATCAAACATACATCGAAAAATTTAGACCTTCGAGAATTAAAAAAGCAATTGTTGCAGAAATAACGGCATCCAACAATTCCAATTCAGTAATTGCTCTTTCCTTAGCATTGGGAGCATTTATTGCTTTTTCTCCAACCTGGGGATTCCAAACTGCATTGGCTTTATCGCTGGCTGTTTTGCTGCGCCTTAACAAAGTTCTGGTTTTGGTAACGGTTAATATTAGTAGCATTCCACCAATAATTCCTTTAATTCTTATTGCTGGTTATCAAACCGGAGCTTTTGTACTAACAGGACATTTTCAAACAGAAGTTCCCGATTTAATGAATTTAAAAACACTGGGTGAAAACTACTTGCAATTTTCTCTTGGCTCCTTAATTGTTGCTAGTGGTGTTGGAAGTCTTTTTTATTTGGTGATTTTCCTTCTTTTGAAAAGATTTAGGTAGATACGCAGCAAGGCTAAGTCTATTAGAAACACGATAAATCTAACGTAAAAAAGGACGTACAATGTACGTCCTTTCACATATCTGATTGCTTTTAATTATGCCTCAACAGCTTCTTTTACTGGAACATTCTTCAAAGTTTCAATTAAGAAATCATAGAATTTAGCCACAGTATCAATCTTCACTTTCTCATCTGGAGAGTGAGGGAAGCGGATAGTTGGTCCAAATGAAATCATATCCCATTTTGGATAAACAGCTCCTAACAAACCACACTCTAAACCAGCGTGAATTGCTTTAATTTCAGGAATCTTACCATACTTATCGTTATAAACTGTTTGCATGGTTTTCAAGATTGGAGATTCCATATTTGGTTTCCATCCTGGATATTCACCTTCCAATTTCACTTTTCCACCTACCATTTCGAAAGTAGAAGAAACCATTTGAGCTAAATCTTCTTTAGCTGAATTAACAGATGAACGAATCAAAGCTTGGATTATAATTACACCATTTTCACTGTAAACACGTGCAAGATTCAATGAAGTTTCAACCAATCCTGGCATATCATCACTCATGCGAATAACACCATTAGGACAAGCATAAATAGCGTTAATTAAATTCTTCTGAGATTTTTTCTTGAATACTTTCTTAGGTACATCAGTTGCTTCAGCAAAGAATGCCAAATCTGGTTCAACAGCTGACAATTCTGCTTTGTAAGTAGCTTCGAATTCAGCAATTGCAGCTAAGAATTTCTCATTGTATTTTTCAGGTACAGCAACTACTGCGAAAGACTCACGTGGAATTGCATTACGAAGCGAACCACCATCAACCGAAGCCAATTTCAGCTTAAAGTTTTTAGTAGCATACTTCAAGAAGCGGAACAATAACTTGTTAGAGTTACCACGACCAAGAATAATTTCCATTCCTGAGTGACCACCTTTCAAACCTTTCATGTAAAGCTTGTAAGCAACATGTCCTTTTTCCAACTTCTCTTCTTTGTACTTCATGGTGACATTTGCATCGATACCACCAGCACAACCTACATAAAGTTCACCTTCATCTTCTGAATCCATGTTTAAAAGGATATCACCATCTAAAACATCATTCTGAAGACCAAAAGCACCTGTCATACCTGTTTCTTCGTCAGCAGTAAACAAAGCCTCAACTGGACCGTGCTCAATATCTTTAGCTTGTAGAATAGCCATTGCAGCTGCAACACCCATACCGTTATCAGCACCTAAAGTAGTACCTTCAGCTGTTACCCACTCACCATCAATGATTGCAGTAATCGGATCTTTTTCAAAATCATGAACTGTATCAGCATTTTTCTGTGGAACCATGTCCAAGTGACCTTGCAATACAACACCTTGACGATCTTCGTAACCTGGAGTAGCTGGTTTCTTGATAATGATATTACCAACTTCATCCTTAATGGTTTCAAGACCTAAGTCCTGACCAAATTTCATCATAAAATCCTGAATCGCATCTTCGTGCTTCGATGGACGTGGAATCTGAGTTAGAGAATAAAAATTTTCCCAGATTGCTTTAGGCTCGAGGCTTAAAATTTCTTTGCTCATTATATATTTCCTCCGTTAAATTTTGTGTTTATTATTTAAGAGCACTAAAGGTAATATTTTTTGAGGAAGGCAAAAAGACTTATTGCAAAAGTGATAAGGAATTAAGTTTTTTTAAGAAACTATTGAAGCTTCAAAACCCAAATTCCAAAATCCAATTATGGAGTTTGAGATTTGGGTTCTGATATTTTATTGATATTGGAAATCCGAACAAAACTCGTAATCCCAACTGTTTACTATTTACTGATAACTGATATTACTTTGTCACCTCCTTTATTGAACCTAAATCCGGATAGAATTCAATGCTGTAATTCTCGTTTAAAAGAACTTCAGCAGGCATTTTTGCAATTTTACCAAATTGAGCAATTGGCATTCTCTTCTTTAGTAAAACACTTTTGCCATTTGAAATGGACACATCGGCCATACCAGGTATTCTATATGCAATTTGAGTTTGCGGATTAACTCCAGCACTTGGCAATATTGCCAATTCGTTGGTAACATTTAAATTTTTAAAATCCACTCGAATTGGGCGACCACCTAAATCATTCACGCCAACAGGTCCCATTTGTGGAGACATTCTGAAAATAACGCCGCCATTTTCACCTTGCTTTGGCGCATATGAAAATTGATAAGCTTTCTGAATGCTTACTTTTTTACCCACAAACATCGAAATGTAATCTTCTTCCAATTTTGCCAATTCTTTTACCAATACTTCATAAGCCTTTCCATCAGGAGGTAGTACTTCATAATTCGAAGTAAGAATTTTAAATCTTCTCTTTCTCAATTTAAAAATCTGGTGAGCAGCTTCTTCAGCTTTTTCCTCTAACGTTTTGATAAGAGCTTGCTTCTCCAACACAGGAACTTTTACAAATGCTGTATCCGTTTCAACAACTTTGTATGTAGTATCCTTTCGATACTTCACAATAGGATCAATCGAAAATTTTCCATACTCCATCTTAACTTCATCAGATGAAAGAGATATTATCTCTTTTTCTACATTTTCAAAAGAAGAGTTCTTCACGTTAAATCCACGAATCAATCCTTCAGGAGTTAAAGAAATTAAACTTGGTTCATAATCTACTGAAGCAGTTATTTTATAGTACTGTTCAGGATCAATCTCACCCACTCCATTTAGTTCTATCGACTTTAGTTTCCACTCCACGCCATCGCTGGTTACAACATCTGAAATTCCAAGGTATTTTTCTGCATAGTCGGCAAATGGTCCTCTTTTCATGATTGTTTTTTCAGCCACTACATTCACTTTCAATACTGTTTGCGGTAAAGCATAAATAACCGTATTTGGAGTATCTAAAGTTTTGCGTTTTTGTGCATTTGCATTCCCAATTGTTCCACCAACAATTAAAATTGCGACTAGTAATTTAAAAATATTTCTGTTCATCTTATATTGTCATTTGCGCAGAAACGCAACATATTACGTCTCTACAATTCCCTATCTTTTCAATGTCATCCATGCATTAGGCAGAAAATCAATAATATCGCTGGCAGTCAAAGCCTCATACCCAACTTTTTCTGATGCCAGATCGCCTGCCAAACCATGAAGATATACTCCAATAATTGTTGCCACTTTCGAAGAATACCCTTGTGAAAGCAAAGATAATATTATTCCTGTAAGCACATCTCCACTTCCTGCTGTTGCCATTCCTGGATTTCCTGTTGGATTAAAATAAACACTTCCCTCAGGACAAGCAATTGCCGTATAGGCTCCTTTTAATACAAGAGTTACGCCATGATCTTTTGCAAATTGAAGTTGCATACAATTCCGTGTATAACTATCCTCTGATTTTCCAACCAATCTCTCAAATTCCTTTGGATGCGGAGTAAATACAGATCCCATTGGCAAGTCCGCCTTTAATTCGGGATGTTCACCCATAATATTAATCGCATCGGCATCAATTACCATAGGGATTTTTATTTCTTTCAATAAATTGATCATGGCACAATAAGAATTTTGCTTTTTATCGATACCTGGTCCTATGGCTACCGCTTTAAATTGATTTAAATCAGGAAATTCCGTAAAAATGATATCAGAACGATCGATACTCACCATTGCCTCAGGAACCGCAGTCTGCATAATTTCATATCCCAACCTTGGTATGTGAGAAGTTAGCAAGCCAATTCCGGAACGCAAACTTGCACGCGATGCCAAAATGGCCGCTCCCATTTTTCCATAGCTTCCACTAATTAATAAACCATGACCGTATGTGCCTTTATGATCGAACTTTTTACGAGGCATCAATAGAGATTTTACAAACTCACGATTCAACATTTTATAAGGAGTTTGTTCTTCTTTAATAATTTCAGGATGTAAGCCAATAGGTAAAACTTCCCACTCTCCTACATAATCTGCATTTTCCGGAAACAAAAAAGCCAACTTTGGAAATTGAAAACTTAAGGTCAGGCTGGCTTTTACAATTCCCTGATAATTATTCTTTGAATTGTCTTCCCCCATTAAGCCCGAAGGTATGTCCACAGCCACAACGCTTGCCTCACTGGCATTAATTGCTTTTATCACCTCAAAAACCAAACCTTCAATTGGTCTTGAGAGTCCAGAACCAAAAATCGCATCAATCACAATATCATCCGGAAAAAGCCAAGGCATTGCATCAATCGAAGTTAGTTCGTAAATATCAACTGTTTTTATCAATTTCAAGCGCTGCAAATTTAGCTCTGCATCTTTCGAAAGTTGATTCGTAATTTTAATGATAAACACCTCAACCGCATAGTTTTTTTCTGCCAACATCCTGGCAACCGCCAAACCATCTCCACCGTTATTTCCCGGCCCGACAAAAATTTTACAATTTCTAGGCGCAGGAAATTTCTTCAAAATCTTCTTAAATAGTTTGCTCGAAGCTCTCTCCATCAAATCTATTGATTCAATCGGTTCATTCTCTATCGTGTAAGAATCAATCTTAGCAACCTTTGAGGCAGGAAATATTTTCATTGTTCAATCGGTTTGTATTTTAGACGTAAAAATGCAATTGATATTGTATGCGAACACTCCTATTCAGATTTCTTTTTTATAACATGTTTCCGACAGGTAACACAAATGGAAAAACAGTAGTAAAAGTGCCAAACATACAGCAAAATAGGCTTTATAATCAAAGATACTAAACTTTTGAAATTCGCCGCTTCTTTCGAAAACGATTTAAAATAGATCGAAACGCTTACAAATCATTATGGACTTCTGTTTTTTTCTATATATTTGTCACTTTCATAACTAAAACGAAACTATTATAAATTAAAACTAACATTTATGTTTAAAGGACATCCTAAAGGACTTATTGCCGCGGCACTAGCAAATATGGGAGAACGATTTGGCTTCTATATCATGATGGCAATTTTAACACTATTTATTTCTGCTAAATTCGGTTTATCAGAAGTTACTACAGGAATTATTTATTCCATTTTTTATGCTTCTATTTATTTATTGGCATTGGTTGGTGGTATAATTGCCGACAAAACTCAAAATTACAAGGGAACAATTCTAACTGGTATCATTGTAATGGCTTTGGGTTATGTAATGATTGCTATCCCAACACCTACTCCTGTTCCTAACTATGCTTTATATTTGGGTATTACTTGTTTCGGTTTATTTGTTATTGCATTTGGTAACGGTCTGTTTAAGGGTAACCTACAAGCTCTTGTTGGACAAATGTACGACAACGAAGAATTTAAAGATAAGAGAGAAACAGGATTCCAATTATTCTATATGTTCATTAATGTTGGTGCACTTTTCGCTCCATTCATTGCAGTTGGAGTTAGAAACTGGTGGTTGAAAGCGAATAATTTCTTATATAACTCTTCTTTACCTGAATTGTGTCACGAATATGTAGCGCAAGGTAGCGCAATGAAAGCAGAAAGATTAGAGCAGTTAACAACTTATGCAAATGCTTCTATCGCTGACGGAAGTGGCGTGACTAATCTTGATACTTTTGTAAACAATTACCTAAATGTATTTAGTGAAGGTTTCCAGTATGCTTTTATGGCAGCAATTATCATGATGGCTGTTTCTTTGGTCATCTATATTGTGAACAAGTCAAAATTCCCTGATGTATCAGCTAAAAAAGAAGAAACTGAAGCTGACAATATGAGAGAAGAAGTCAAAATGGATGCTCAGGAAGTAAGACAAAGAATTTATGCCTTGTTTGCAGTGTTTGGCGTTGTAATTTTCTTCTGGTTTTCTTTCCACCAAAACGGTTATTCTTTAACTTATTTTGCTCGCGATTATATTGATTTAAGTGCTATCGAAATTGATTTAGGTTTTACTCAAATTATTGGTGCAGAAATCTTTGCTGCAGTAAACCCTATTTTTGTAGTAACCTTAACTCCTCTAATTGTTTGGTTCTTTGGATTTTTAGAGAAAAAACGAATTAATCTTTCTACACCAAAGAAAATTGCTTTCGGTATGGGTATTGCTGCTTTAGCATATGTATTCCTAATGGTATTCTCTTTCGCTGTACCAACAAAAGCTGAATTAGCTGGAATGAGTCCTGAGGCTCTTGACGCAATGAAATTAACACCATGGGTAATGATTGGTTTGTATTTCATTTTGACAATTGCTGAGTTATTTATCAGTCCATTGGGACTTGCTTTCGTATCGAAAGTTTCACCTCCACACATGCAAGGAATTATGCAAGGTGCCTGGTTAGCTGCAACAGCAATAGGTAACTTGTTCTTGTTCATTGGTGGTCTTTTATATACAAGCAGCCCAATGTGGTTAACATGGTTTATATTTGTTGCTGCTTGTGCACTTTCAATGTTTGTAATGTTAGCTATGGTAAAATGGCTAGAAAGAGTTGCTAAGTAAGCAAATCGAAAATATATTTATAGAAACCGTCTCAATTAGAGACGGTTTTTTTATGCTTTCTGATCTTTATTTTCTTCTCTATTGTACAATCAATAAAATCAAACAGATTTCTCAGATTCTATTTAAGACATAAAGGTATTTTATACTATATTTGCTTTATCTGAAACAAATCTAAATAATACCTCTAGATGTTTAAAAAACTAAAAAAGCGCTGGGAAATCAATTCAAACCTACAGCTGGTAATCATTCTAATTGTATTCTCGATTACTGGTAGTTTATCTGTAATGATTCGTAACCCAATATTTGAATACTTCTCGATTGATGCTGATACCAATATTTTTCTAAAAATCTTACTAAGCATTTTAATTATCACCCCTACTTACCAGGTTTTACTTTTAATCTTGGGAACCTTGTTGGGACAATTCCGATTCTTTTGGAATTTTGAGAAGAAAATGCTGAGTCGGTTTCAGCGAAAAAGCAACAAAACAGCAAGAAAATCATGCTAAACAAAAAGAACAAAATATGCAGAAACAACAAATAGCCGAAGAATTCAAAAAACTACAAGATAAAATTACCAAAGCATTGGAAAATTGCGATGGTGGTGCTCAATTTCATGAAGACATTTGGGAACGTGAAGCAGGAGGAGGCGGAAGAAGCCGTGTAATCAAGAATGGGAATATTATTGAGAAAGGTGGCGTTCAGTTTTCTGCTGTTCATGGCAAGCTGCCTGAAAAAATAAAGAGCAAATTAAAACTTGAGGCTGATGATTTTTTTGCAACAGGTGTTTCCTTAATCATGCATCCTGAAAATCCTCATGTACCCATTATTCATATGAATGTTCGATATTTTGAGCTGAGTGATGATACATATTGGTTTGGCGGAGGAATAGATCTTACTCCAATTTACGTAGATAAAAATCAGGCAAAAGAATTTCATTTGAAGTTGAAGGAAGTTTGCGACAAACACAATCCTGAGTTTTACAACAAATTTAAACCTTGGGCCGATGAGTATTTCTATTTGCCCTTCAGGAACGAAACACGTGGCGTTGGAGGCATTTTCTTCGATCATCTGAATGATTCCTCGGGAATGACAAAAGAACAGTTATTTGCATATGTTTTGGATGTAGGTGAACTCTTCGCTCCTACCTATTGCGAAATCATGCAAAACAATGCCTCGAAACGATACAGTGAGCAAGAAAAAGATTGGCAATTGCATCGCCGTGGAAGATATGTTGAGTTCAACCTGGTATTGGACAAAGGAACCAAATTTGGACTGGATACCAATGGCAGAACCGAATCGATTTTGGTAAGTATGCCGCCTGAAGTAAAATGGACTTACCAATATGAAATTAAAAAAGAGTCGAAAGAAGCAGAGACATTAAGACTTCTAAAAAAAGATATCAATTGGCTTGAACCAATTTCTGTTTAAGTTGTTTTACAGATAGTCGAAAAAAAATATTAATTTCAGAAAGGAAATGTAGAAAGCATTTCCTTTTTTTAAACCACTTTTATATACAATAATTATGGTTTAATGCCGATAGATATTTAATCTTCAAAATAGAGTTTGCGAATATTTTGAATTAATTAAATACTAATCGGTATAATTGCTGTAACTAACACACTATGTCAAAAAAAACTACTGTTCTGCTACTGAATTTAGGAACACCTAAAAGCCCTAATGTATCTGATGTTCGCACCTATTTGTTCGAGTTTTTAAACGACAGAAGGGTAATTGATATCCCTTGGTTGCTACGAAAAATATTGGTAAACCTGATTATTGTACCGTTTAGAGCCAAAGGATCATCGAAAATATACCAGCAATTATGGACCAAAGATGGTTCTCCTTTGATGATTTACGGAGAAAAAGTAAAAAATCTGCTTCAACAAGAATTGGATGAAAACTTTAAGGTAGAATTGGCCATGAGATATCAGGAGCCATCTATGAAAAGAGTTTTAGAGAAAATTCGTTTGGATATGCCTGACAAATTGATCATTCTTCCCATGTATCCACAATATGCCTCTTCTACCACCGGTTCTACTTTCGAGAAAGCCATGGAGATTATCAGAAGCTGGGAGGTAATACCGGAAATTAAATTGATAAATCAGTTTTTCGATCATGAAGGATACCTAAACACCATAGTGGATAATGCGAATAAACATGATCTTAATGAATTTGACCACTTTATTTTTTCCTATCATGGTTTGCCTTTGCGACAAGTGAATAAGGTTCATCCTAATAAAAACTGTAAGGATTGTGATTGTGACAAGCAATTCAGACCAGATACCGATTACTTCTGTTATCGAGCTACTTGTTACGAAACCAGTAAACTGCTGGCAGAAAAATTAAATATCCCTAAAGAGAAATATACCGTTGCCTTTCAATCACGATTAGACAAAAACTGGTTGGAACCTTTTTCTGATAAGATTGTAATTGAGCAAGCTCAAAAAGGAGCTAAAAAATTGATGGTATTTAGCCCTGCCTTTGTGGCCGATTGCCTTGAAACCACAATAGAAATTGGCATGGAATACGGCGAACTGTTTGAAGAAAATGGCGGTAAAGAGCTGGTTTTGGTAGAGAGCTTGAATGATCATCCCAAATGGATTGCTACTCTGAAAGATTTAGTCATTAATTATAATCCAAAGCCACTCAAGTAACTTGAGTAGATTGCTCAAACTGTTTGAGTAAAAAAAGTTCACTTACAGAATGTTTAATACTACTTATTAAATCTTTTGTCCGATTTGATATCACGGTTCTTCTCTTTCCAATTTTCATCTAACCAACCCGATACTGCATCTGGGCGATTATCAAATTTCGAAAAGAAGGGTTTAATATCAAGCAGAGGGGTTCCATCCAAAATGTCTACATCTTCAACATGCAAAATATTTTCTTCTATAGAATTAAGTTTGACTGTTGAAATTCCAATGGCATTGGGTCTGCGTGGTGCTCTTGTGGCAAACAAGCCATGGGTTTTATCATCCATAAATGGCTTTACATCCAATTCGTAGCCTTCTGATTTATGCAAATGGTAAATCAAAATCACATGAGAGAAAGATTCCAAGTCCCTTAATCCCTTAATCAAGTCTGGGTTTAATTCTACTCTTGCTTTACCCCCTTTTGCGCTTAAAGGTTGAATGGGCATATTCTCCCTGCTTTTATGTGGTGTATGAATAACTCCTATTGGCTTAAAGCTAATTTCCGACATATCATTTCTTATTTACAATCAGATAAATGTAACAATTCTTATTTGCAATCTCACACTTCGACTGTTTGACTGTTAGACTCTTTGACTATTCAAGACCTTTGAGGTAAAATAAAAGAGGTTGAAACGAAAACCGAATCAACCTCTTTAATGCGCCAAGAACTCAATGATAGAGTATTTCCCAAGTTAAATTGGAGTGTTGTTTAAGAAATAAATCTTAACCCAAACGGGTTCAGATTCTAATAATTAAGCTTCAACAAACTTCTGAGGCTTAATCATTCTTTCCGGAGAAAGAATTTCGTCTAGCTTCTCTTTGGTCAATAATCCTTCTTCAAGGATTAAATCGTAAACACTTCTGTTTTCTGCCAATGCTCTTTTTGCAATTCTCGAAGAAGCTTCATATCCTAATGTTGGGTTTACAGCAGTTACAATACCAATACTGTTTAGAACCATTTCTTTACAGTGTTCAACATTTGCTGTAATTCCTTCAATACATCTTTCTTTTAATGTTGCCATTCCATTCACCAACATTTCCATTGATTCAAAAATAGCACGAACCAAAACAGGTTCCATCACATTCAATTCCAACTGACCAGCTTCAGCAGCAAAAGTTACAGTTAAATCGTTACCAATTACTTTGTAAGCAACTTGGTTTACAACCTCAGGAATTACCGGGTTTACCTTACCTGGCATGATAGAAGATCCTGGTTGCATTTTTGGCAAGTTGATTTCGTTCAATCCACAACGTGGTCCTGAAGATAATAATCTCAAGTCGTTACAAATCTTAGAAAGCTTAATAGCCAAACGCTTCACTGCTGATGAGTACATTACATACGAACCTGTATCAGGAGTTGCTTCGATTAAGTTACCAGCCAATACAATTGGAAGCTTTGTAATTTCGTTTAAGCGAGAAACACATTTTTCTGAATAACCAGGTTCTGAGTTAATTCCTGTACCAATAGCAGTAGCTCCCATGTTCACTTCAAGGAACAATTTTGCATTTTGGTTCAATCTCTCAATTTCCTCTTCAAGATTTACAGCCCAAGCTTCGAATTCTTGTCCTAATGTCATAGGTACAGCATCTTGCAGCTGAGTTCTACCCATTTTTAATACATCCTTGAACTCTTCCCCTTTAGCTCTAAATGCTATAATCAATGATTTTAAGCCTGCCACCAAAGTCTCATTCATGAAAATCAATGCAATTTTAATCCCTGTTGGGTATGCATCATTAGTTGATTGAGACAAGTTAATGTGATTGTTTGGATGACAATGTTCGTATTCACCTTTTTGATACCCAAGAATTTCCAATGCTCTATTGGCAATCACCTCGTTAGCATTCATATTAGTAGAGGTTCCAGCACCACCTTGGATCATGTCAACTGGAAAATGTTCATGCAAATTACCCTCAATAATTTCCTCACAAGCTTTTGTAATAGCCTCTGTTAAATCGTTCGATAACAATCCAAGATCGTTATTTGCTTTGGCTGCTGCCCATTTTACCATCGCCAAACCTTTAATAAAGTCTGGATATGCACTTAATTTAACACCGCAAATGTCAAAATTTTCAACTGCTCTTAAAGTTTGAATGCCATAATATGCATCAGCAGACACCTCTTTGTAGCCAATTAAGTCGTGTTCAGTTCTTGTTTTCATGGTGTGATTATACGTTTAAATCAATAAATCAGACTTTACAAAGATCTCCAATCTTTAAAAGTCAAAAACTTATTCAAATCTGTTTTTTGTTGTTTGTTTATGCTGACAAATGTAGTAGAGAAAAGAAATTTCACCACTAAAAAAACAAAAAATCAGAACATCAATTCACACACCTTCTTTCAAGTTGATCTACTGAACATTAAACACCTATAACTTTACAGTAATAATAAGCTTACCGTATGTTTTTCAACAGAAAGCAATCGTTTCCGAAAAAAAACAGATCAGAAATTTCTGATCTATTCAAATTCGTTATCATTCGGTTCAATTTCCGAAACTGGTTTCAGATTATCTGGAATTTCTTCATTCACCTCATCACTGAAAAATGGGAAGATATCCATAATAGGACTTTCAGATACTGCCGGGATCTCATAAGGTACCAGCATGTCACTCAAACATTCTTCAAGGAATTCATACGCTTGTTTCACATTATTTGCCTGGGCAAGCATATAATTATTGCTCTTCTTTTCTTTTCCAGATGCTTCGTCCACATCAATAAATGCAACTTTAGCTTTAAACCAACGGTCACCATTGTCATTAGGATACAATTCCGTGATGTTTGATTTGCTGATATTGGTTACATTAAATTCCCCACTAATCATTTGCTCCAATTCTTTGTGGATTCTGGCCTCGGCTTCGGTAAAAGACATTGCATCTACCAAATATGGTTCAGACACTTTTTTTTCTTTTCCAGATACCTCATCGACCTTAACATACTTCACCTTACACTCAAACCAATTGTTCATACGATTACATTATTTAATTCTAAAAGCAACACATAACTCTGCTTACTTTTAACATTGATATTTTATTTTTAACGGATAACAAAGATAAAAGAATTGATCCCTATTAAAATCAACTCTCCTAAAAAATGGAGATATATTAAAACAAAAAAGGATGACCTTAAGTCATCCTTCTTGTAGCGAGAGGCGGGGTTGAACCGCCGACCTCATGATTATGAATCATGCGCTCTAACCAACTGAGCTACCTCGCCGTTTTGCTTGATTGCGGTGCAAATATAAGAGCATTTTATTTCTAAAAAAAATCTTTTTTCTGAAAATCTTTGCAAAGAAATGAAGCGATCTATTAAACTATCTGTTTTACAGAAATGTTACAAGTTGAAAAAAATATTGATTTTTTTTTCAATACGTCATTTGGCTAATGTTTGAAGTATCTATTTACAGAAAAAGGCTACTATTTTATCTTGTTTATTGTAGGTAGCGAGTCCAACTTTTCCAATAATTATTGGAACCTTCATCGGGTAGTTAAAACTAGATAATTTTATTTCATCAGATTTACATCTCCACTCTCTAATTTTCTGGAATAAATAGATTATTTGCTTTTCGATAGAATGGTTAGTAGAGAAATTTTAAGGCAAGAAAAAAGGGAGACAATATTAATTGTTTCCCTTTCTTAGTAGCGAGAGGCGGGGTTGAACCGCCGACCTCATGATTATGAATCATGCGCTCTAACCAACTGAGCTACCTCGCCGTTTTTTTCTAACGCGGTGCAAATATAGAATCCTTTTTCATTAAAAAAAAATCATTTCACATTTTTTTTAATTCTTGAATTGTAAATGATTTAATTTATCGATTTGTAAAATTTTCTTAACTTATAAGGAGTAGGTAAAGTAAGCATCTTTAGGTATTAACAATATGAGCAAACCTAAAGATTTAAGAATCAGTTTTTTTTATTAGAAAATTCTTAAGTATCTTGCGCGAAATTTAAGTATTGACTTACATTTCACCTTTTTAGTGCAGTATTTTAATACTGGGGGAATAATTTATCAAAACAAACTTAATCCCTCTAATTTTATTATCAAAACATTTATGCCCCAAACAAATGAAACAATTTGAACTGGAATATGTACTTCAAGCTTCTCAAAAAGTTATTTTCGATCGACTAAGTAATGCAAGTGGATTATCAGAATGGTTTGCTGATGATGTAAATCAAAAAGGTAAAATCTATACATTCATTTGGGATGGATCGGAACAGCAGGCTGAATTGGTTACCAAGAAAGACAATCGTTTAATTCGCTTCCATTGGCTTGACAGTGAAGATGAAGACAGCTATTTTGAATTTAAAATTGAAATTGATGCCCTTACAAATGACCTATCTCTTATCATTACCGATTTTGCTGATGAAGATGAAATAGAAGAAAGCATTGAACTTTGGGACACTCAAATTGCCGAATTAAAGCATGTATTGGGAATATGATTTTTTAACAAATCATAACACCAAATCCTAAATAATTAGCTTATTTTTGTAAGCTATGTAAGACCAGTTTCTGCAAGTTATTGGTCTTATTTTTTAGGTAGCAGTGCGATATCCTTATTATAAAATTAGGTCTCGCTTCAATTAAAATATTTTAGAATGAAACGTTTACATTCATTTATTCTTAAAAGTTTTCTTGGGCCATTGGCCTTTACTTTCTTTGTCTGCATGTTTGTCCTACTCATGCAATTCCTTTGGCGATATATTGATGAACTTGTCGGAAAAGGATTAGAATGGACTGTAATTGCTGAATTTTTGTTTTATGTTTCTGCTACTTTAGTTCCAATGGCACTGCCTTTGGCTATTCTTTTGGCTTCTATTATGACCTTTGGGAATATGGGAGAAAATTACGAATTAACCGCCATGAAAGCCGCTGGGATTTCCTTACAAAGAATCATGCAACCACTTACAACACTTGTTGTGATTATTAGCATTAGTGCCTTTTTCTTTGCCAATTATGTAATGCCAGTTGCATCATTAAAAACTACCTCATTATTAGTTGATATTAAAAATCAAAAGCCTGAACTCATCCTGAAAGAAGGTATTTTTACTAATGATTTACCCAACTTTAGCATTAAGGTTGACAACATTGATAAAGAAACCGGAATGATGTATAAACTCTTGATTTACGATCACCGAGATGAAAGAGGAAATACAAATGTAACAGTGGCTGATTCTGGTACAATGATAACTTCTCCTGATAAAAAGAATATGACTCTCACCCTGTATAGTGGCAATATGTATCAGGAGGTAAAAACCAAATCGAGGAGAGATAAAAACCATCCTTCCAGAAGAATTAAATTTCAGGAATATGAAACCAACGTTCCTCTTAGAAGCACTGAATTAAAAAGAGGTAATGAGGATAGATACAGTAAAAACTACAGAATGCTAAATTTAAAACAGTTGGTACATTCTGAAGATTCATTACAAGATCAATTACAAAATGAAAAAAATAGACTTGTTACCGGATTGCTGGCTAGACATTACTTTAAGAAAGAATCAAAATCAATGCGAAAAGATTCTATAAAATCACAAGATCTTATAATTAAAACGCTAAATGTTGATTCTCTTTTTAAATCGGCTACAATCACAAAACAACTAACATCGGTAAGTTCAGCTCTTAGTTTTGCCAGAAAAGCCAGAGAAACGATCTCTCGAAAAGAAGGAGAACTATTGGTACAAGAAAAATGGATTAAAAAATTCACCAATGAGTGGCATAGAAAATTCACACTCCCTTTTGCTTGTTTGATATTCTTCTTTATTGGTGCTCCTCTTGGTGCAATCATTCGTAAAGGTGGCTTGGGAATGCCTGTAATTGTATCTGTTTTATTCTTTATTTTCTATTACATCATTTCCATGACAGGTGAACGATTTGCCAAAGAATTGGTTCTACCGCCTGCTATTGGCATGTGGATATCATCATTGATAATTCTTCCTTTAGGGATTATATTGACATACAAGGCAACTACAGATTCTGCTGTTTTCAACATCGAAAATTATATTGATTTCTTTAAAAAGATTAACCCGACTAAATTCTTCAAAAAGAAAAATGTATAAATCTATATTCACAATTCTAATTGCAGTTTTGGGATTATTCTCTGCTTGCACAAAACAAGTATCATATTCCGAAAAAGAAGTCAATCAACTTCTTGATGATTGGCATAAGGCTGCCGCTGATGCTGATTTAGAAAAGTATTTTGGTCTGATGACTGAAAATGCAACCTACATAGGAACCGATCCATCAGAAAGATGGACAAGACAAGAATTTCACAATTTTTGCGAACCATATTTTGAAAAAGGAACCACCTGGGATTTTAAAGCTTTTGACAGAAAAATCTACATATCAGAAGACAAGAAAACCATTTGGTTTGATGAACTTTTAAATACCTGGATGGGAGTTTGTAGAGGTTCTGGTGTGCTGGTTATTAAAAACAACGAATATAAAATTTCTCACTATCACCTTTCGGTTACCATTAAAAACGAAAGCATAAAAGAGTTTTTAAAAATTAAACAAGACTAATATGTTTGACGATTTAAAACCAGATATCGATTACTATATGCATCCTGATGGATATAGAATCATGACAAAAAAATATCTTACCGAAAGAGGATATTGCTGTGGCAATGGATGTAAACATTGCCCTTATTTTCCGAAGCACAATAAAGGAAACAGGAACTTAAAGGAATAGCTATGAGTTTACGTGTAATATATATGGGTACACCCGATTTTGCGGTGGCTCCTCTTGAAGCCCTTTTAAATGCGGGCGTTAATGTAGTTGGTGTTGTTACCAATCCTGATAAACCTGCTGGTAGAGGTCAAAAAATACAAGAAGCAGCAGTTAAAAAGTATGCGGCTGAAAAAGGATTGAAAATTCTGCAACCAGAGAAATTCAGAAATGAAGAATTTCTTGCTGAGCTTAAATCATTAGAAGCTGATTTGCAGGTTGTGGTTGCCTTTAAAATGTTACCTGAGGTTGTTTGGAACATGCCAAAATATGGAACCCTGAATCTTCATGCTTCCTTGCTTCCTCATTATCGTGGTGCTGCACCGATTAACTGGGCAATCATCAATGGTGATAAAGAAACAGGTGTTTCTACATTTCTGTTAAAGCACGAAATTGATACAGGTAACATCATTTTTCAGGAAAAAACTGAGATTGGCGAAAATGACAATGCTGAGATCATTCACGATAAATTGATGAATATTGGTGCTGATTTGGTGGTTAAGACAGTCAAGGCAATCGAAGCCAACGACTATCCACAAATCCCGCAGGAAAGTATTGCTGCGGATGAATTAAAATCTGCACCAAAAATCTTTAAAGAGGATTGTAAGATTGATTGGACAAAGAATATCAATTCAATCCACAACCTAATTCGTGGATTAAGCCCATACCCAGCTTCATGGACGGAATTAATTCCAAATGAAGAAGGGAAAAAAATCGGTATTAAAGTATTCGCAACCGAAAAAACAATTGAAAATCACGACAAAAAAATAGGTAGTTTACACACCGATGGAAAAACTTATTTAAAAGTAGCTGTAGAAGGCGGTTTTCTATCCATTACAATGCTGCAACAAGCCGGCAAGAAACGAATGAAAGTCGAAGATTTTCTTCGCGGATTTCAACAAATATCCAACTATCACTTATAAAATTTCAAAGGAAGCCGAAAAGCTTCCTTTTTTTCACTTACCAAATAAAAAAGAATTCTTACCAATTATTCTTTTATTTTCAGATTCCTTTTTGTAAATTTTATGTAAGTGTAAAAAGGTTTCGGAAAATCTCCGAAATTAAATCCCAATACAACTTCTTACACAAAACTTAAATCAATACTAAATCTCTCACCTCTAACAATTAGAGATTAAGTTTCTGCGCATCAAAATGATTATAAAACCATTTTGAAATGCTGTAATGCCTTACATATCTAAATCTTTAATTATGGTTACGCGCATTTTTGATTTACTCGATAATTATCGAGAGAACTATCCTGATAAAACAGATGCTCTCGCAAAAAAAGAAGATGGCAAATGGATTAAATATTCCACAGAACAGTATCTGAAATATTCAGATTTAATTAGTTACGCTTTGCTGGATAGTGGTCTTAAAAAAGGAGACCGAGTTATTACCATTTCAAACAACAGACCCGAATGGAATTTTGTTGACATGGCTCTGGCTCAGATTGGTGTAATTCATGTTCCTCTCTACCCTACAATTAGCGCAAAAAGCTATGACTTTATCATTCGTCATTGTGAACCTAATATCATTTTCGTATCAAGTGAAGAGCTGTATTGTAAGATCGAACCACTATTAAACAATCATCCTTCTATAAAACAGGTTTATTCTTTCGATAAAATAAAAGCTGTAACTCATTGGATAAGGTTGCTTGATATGGGAAAAGCCCTTAATGACCAATATAAAAATGAATTAAAGTCTATTAAAGAATCGATCAAACCACAAGATTTAGTTACCATCATATATACATCGGGAACAACAGGCGACCCCAAAGGAGTAATGCTTTCGCATCATAATTTTATGAGTAATGTGCTGTCTTCAGCCGCACGTTTAATTCTAAACTCAAGCCATAAATGCTTGAGCTTTTTACCAATCAACCATGTTTATGAGCGAATGGTAAACTATCAGTATCAATACAAGGGAATTAGTATTTATTATGCTGAAAGTATGGAAACCATTGGCGATAATTTACGAGAGCTAAAACCTCATGGGTTCGCTACGGTTCCCCGATTGCTTGAAAAAGTATATGACAAGATCATGGCAAAAGGAAAAAGTTTGCCAACCATAAAAAAATCCTTGTTCTTATGGGCTGTTGACCTTGGTCAAAAATATGAACTGAATGGAGCAAATGGCTGGTGGTACGAATTCAAATTAAAAATTGCCAGAAAACTAATTTTTAGCAAATGGCAGGAAGCTCTTGGTGGTAACATCATGTTTATGTGTTCGGGTGGAGCTGCTCTTCAAGTTAGATTAGAACGCCTCTTTTGGGCTGCTGGCATTCCTGTTCAAGAAGGTTATGGATTAACGGAAACCTCTCCCATTATCGCGGCAAATCAAAACGCTTATCCAGATGTAAAGTTTGGAACCGTAGGTCCTGTATTAGATGGCGTAGAAGTTAAAATTGCAGAAGATGGAGAAATTCTGGCTCGAGGACCGAACATCATGCTGGGATATTACAAAAATCCAGAATTAACCAATGAGGTGATAGACAAAGATGGCTGGTTCCATACTGGCGATATTGGATGTATGGTGGATGATCGATTTCTCAAAATTACCGATCGTAAAAAGGAAATCTTTAAAACTTCTGGAGGTATTTATATTGCTCCTCAGGTAATTGAAAACAAACTAAAAGAATCTCCTTTTATCGATCAGGCAATTGTAATTGGTGAATTCAGACGCTTTCCTTCTGTGCTAATCTCTCCAAATTTTGAATTCTTGAAAGAATACTGCAAAAGAAAGAAATTGGATTTTATCAGCCCGGAAGAAATCATTAAGAATGAACGAATTCAAATGCGAATCTGGCAGGAGATTGAAAAAACCAATATAAATCTTGACCGACCGAAGAAAATTAAAACCTGCCGTTTGGTTTCAGATGTATGGACTCCTGAATCTGGTGAATTATCACCAACCCTAAAACTCAAAAGAAAAGTTTTAAAAGATAAATACAAAGACATTATCCGAAATATTTACGCCTACGAAGAAGAACTTTAAATAAATATTCACACACTATAACAAACAAAAATATGGCTCGAAAAATAAGAAAAGTTGCAGTTTTGGGTGCAGGAGTCATGGGCGCTCAAATTGCATGTCATTTTGCCAATATAGGCATCGAGGTTTTACTATTGGACATGCCTGCAAAGGAGATTAACGAAAAAGAACAAAAGGCTGGTTTGTTGCCTGAGCATCCTAAAGTGAGAAACAGAATTGTAAACGATCTTTTTCTGAAGGCTACAAGACTGAAACCCGCTCCATTGTATTTACAGACTTATTCCAATAGAATTACAACAGGGAATTTCGAAGATGATCTTCATAAAATAGCAGAATGCGATTGGGTAATAGAAGCCATTATCGAAAATCTTAAAATCAAGCAAGAGCTTTATACCAAAATTGAAAAGCACCGAAAACCTGGTTCCCTGATTACCACAAATACATCAGGTATTCCTATTCAGATGTTGATTCAAGGAAGATCAGAAGATTTTGCTGCGCATTTTTGTGGTACTCACTTCTTCAATCCTCCAAGGTATTTGAAATTGTTAGAAATCATTCCTTCCCCTAACACAAATCAGGAGGTAATAGATTTTCTTACTGATTTTGGAGAAAAATTTTTAGGCAAATCAGTGGTAAGTTGTAAAGATACTCCTGCATTTATTGCTAATCGAGTTGGTGTTTATTCCATGATGTCAGTCTTTCATTTGATTGATGAATTTGGATTTACAGTGGAAGAAATAGATAAGTTGACTGGACCAATTATTGGAAGACCCAAATCGGCTACCTTCCGTACTTGCGATGTAGTTGGTCTGGATACCTTGGTATTTGTAGCTCAAAACCTTCAAAAAGCTCTGCAAGATGATGAAGCCAAAGATGTTTTCCAGATTCCGGAATTCATTCAACACATGATGGGCAACCAATGGTTGGGATCAAAAACTGGTCAGGGCTTTTATAAAAAAATTAAATCAGAAGGAAAGAGTGAAATTTTAAGCCTAAACCTGGAAAGTTTTGAATATCAGGAAAAGCAAAGGGTAAAGTTTGGTGAATTTGAAGCTGCCAAGGCTGTACCTCATCTTAATGATCGCTTTAAAGTTCTCTTAAAAGGAAATAGCAAAGTAAATCAGTTCTACCAGAAGATGTTCTTTGGATTATTTGCCTACGTTTCGAACAGAATGTCTGAAATTACCGATGACCTGTACAAAATTGATGAAGCCATCTGCTCTGGTTTTGCCTGGGAAATGGGTCCATTCGAGATTTGGGAAAGTTTAGGTGTGAAAAAGACTTTAAGCATGATGGAAGAAATGGGCTTTAAGGCTGCCAATTGGGTGCACAATATGGTTCAGGAAGATCTTGGTTTCTATCAATTAAAAGACGGCTTGAAACAATACTATGATGTAAATACCAATGCTCATCAAACCATTCCTGGAACTGAAAATCTGGTTCTTCTTAATAACCTTCGTTCATCCAAAACCATTTGGAGTAACGAAGGAGCCAGTATCGTTGATCTCGGAGATGGAATCATCAATCTGGAATTTCATACCAAGATGAATACCATTGGAAGTGAAATCATACAAGGAACTAACAAAGCGATTGAGTTAGCAGAAAGCGATTATAAAGCTTTGATAATCTCCAACGAAGGAGAAAACTTCTCGGCCGGAGCCAATATTGGATTGGTATTTATGCTGGCCATTGAACAGGAGTTTGAAGAGTTGGACATGGTTGTTCGCACTTTCCAAAATACAATGCTGAAATTAAAGTACGCATCGGTTCCGGTTATTGCAGCTCCACATGGAATGACTCTGGGAGGAGGATGCGAACTGTGCATGCATACCGACAAGGTAATTGCTCACGCCGAAACCTACATGGGATTGGTTGAATTGGGTGTTGGAGTGATTCCTGCTGGTGGAGGAACCAAAGAATTTGCTTACCGATTGTCCAAGGAAATTGCTAAGGATGATATCAGGACCAACCGTTTCCGCGATAAATTCTTGAGTATTGGTCAGGCAAAGGTATCGATGTCGGCCTACGAAGCATTCGACTTGGGATATCTCCGAAAGGATGTGGATGAAGTAATTATTAGCAAAAAACATCAGTTAACGTATGCAAAAAAAGCAGCTTTGCTAATGCTTGAGAAAGGCTACACTCCTCCTCTACCAACCAAAGACATTACTGTTTTAGGAAGTGAAGGTTTGGCTTTGGTGTATTCGGGTGCCGATGGAATGCAAGTAGGAAATTACATATCCGAATACGATAAACATTTGTCCATAGAGCTTGGAAAAGTGCTTAGTGGAGGTGAACTAAGTGAACCCACCAAAGTTTCGGAAAAATATTTACTCGATCTGGAACGAATTGCTTTTGTGAGACTCTGTCAACAAAAGAAAACACTGGAAAGAATGCAAAGTTTACTCCAAAAAGGAAAAATTCTTCGAAACTAATTCTTGGTGATTGATAATTGTTTACTGATAACTGAAAATTGAAAAATATGAACGCATATATTGTAGCCGCATATAGAACTGCTGTAGGCAAAGCAAAAAAAGGAAAGCTCCGCTTGATTAGGCCAGATGATATGGCCGCACAAGTAGTACAACACATTCTGGAAAAAATGTCAAGTTTGGATCCTCTGATTATTGAGGATGTAATTGTTGGTAATGCCACACCTGAAGCCGAACAAGGATTAAATATAGGCAGAATGATTTCTTTAATGGGATTGGATAATATTCAAGTCCCTGGAATGACTGTGAACCGTTACTGCTCTTCTGGTCTGGAAGCAATTGCCATTGCTGCATCGAAAATAGAAGCTGGATTGGCCGATTGCATTCTTGCTGGTGGTGTGGAGATGATGTCGCTTATGCCAATGGGTGGCTGGCGATTGGTTCCCAATCTGGGAATAGCAAAATCGAATCCCGATTACTATTGGAACATGGGAATTACAGCAGAAGCCTTGCAGAAAAAGTATAAAATCTCGAGAGAGGATCAAGATGAATTTGCATTTCATTCGCATAGAAAAGCTTTAGAAGCATTGGCAGCGAACCGTTTTGTAGATGAAATTGTTCCCATTACAGTATTGGAGACTTTTGTGAACAGCAAAGAGAAAGCTGATACCAAAGAACATATTGTTGCCACCGATGAAGGCCCAAGAGCTGATACCAGTATAGAAGGCTTGTCGAAATTAAGACCAGTATTCGATCAATATGGTACTGTTACGGCTGGTAATTCTTCGCAAACCTCTGATGGAGCAGCCTTTGTTTTGGTGGTTTCCGAAAAGATGTTGAAACAATTGAATGTAGAACCAATTGCTCGTTTTGTTTCTTATGCAGTAGCCGGTGTAGAGCCAAAACACATGGGCATTGGACCTGTTGAAGCCATTCCTAAAGTATTAAAACGATCAGGAATGAACTTGAATCAAATAGAACAGATCGAATTGAACGAAGCATTTGCAGTTCAAGTCTTATCTGTAATGAGAGAGTTGGATCTAAATCCTGAAATCACCAATGTAAATGGTGGAGCAATTGCTTTAGGACACCCATTGGGATGTACAGGAACAAAACTTTCGGTTCAGCTCTTACACGAAATGAAGAAAAGAAAACAAAAATACGGCATGGTTACCATGTGTGTGGGATCAGGACAAGGGGCCGCCGGTATTTTTGAGATCTTATAAGTTTTGTGAACACCCCTCTGTCCTTTGGACATCTCCCCTAAAGGGGAGTAATAAAAAATGGAGGTAAGACCATTTATAATTCATAACTCATAATTTATTGCCCTATGGAAAAGATAAAAACTGTAAAAGGCGGTCAGTTTCTGGTAAAAGAAACCATGCCACAAGATATTTTTATTCCGGAAGAGATATCGGAAGAACAAAAAATGATCATGGAAACCTGCAGAGATTTTCAGGAAAAAGAAATATTTCCAATGCAGGACAGAATTGATAAACAGGAAGAAGGCTTAATGACTGATTTACTTGATAAAGCTGGTGAATTGGGACTACTTGGAATTGCAATTCCTGAAGAGTATGGTGGATTTGGTCAGGATATGAATACCTCCATGCTGAGTACTGAGGTAATGGGAACCTACAGCTCTTTTGCCGTGGCTTATGCGGCTCATGTGGGAATTGGAACGCTTCCTATCCTCTACTATGGAACACAAGAACAAAAAGAAAAATATTTACCAATGCTTGCCAGTGGCGAATACAAAGGAGCTTATTGTTTGACGGAGCCAGGGGCAGGATCGGATGCCAATTCAGGTAAGAGTAAAGCAAAACTTTCGGAAGATGGTTCGAAATACATTCTCAACGGACAAAAGATGTGGATCACCAATGGTGGTTTTGCTGATATTTACACAGTGTTCGCCAAGATTGATGATGATAAGAACTTAAGTGCTTTCATTGTAGAAAAAGACTTTCCAGGAATTAGTTTAGGACAGGAAGAAAAGAAAATGGGGATTAAAGGTTCTTCAACCTGCATGATGTTCTTCGAAAATTGTGAAATTCCTATTGAAAACCTTCTGGGAGAAAGAGGTGAAGGTTTTAAGATGGCCTTGAATATTTTGAACAATGGAAGAATTAAATTGGCTGCTGCCGTTTTAGGTGCTGGAAAAAAGGTAATTTCCAATTCCATTAACTATGCCAACGAACGCATTCAGTTTGGTACCGAGATTGCCAATTTTGGGGCTATCCAGTATAAAATTGCCGAGCAAGCCATTCGAACCTATGCTATTGAATCCGCCATTTATCGTTGCAGTAACGACATTCAGAACACCAAGCATCATTTGATAGAAGAAGGCATGAGTAAGGAACAAGCATCTGTTCTGGCTCAGAAGGAGTTTGCTGCCGAAGCTGCCATTTTAAAGGTTGCTGCATCCGAGGCTTTGGATTATGTGGTGGATGAAGGCGTGCAGATTTATGGTGGTATGGGATACTCTGCCGAAGCACCAATGGAACGAGCCTATCGCGATGCTCGTATCAACAGAATTTTTGAGGGAACCAACGAAATTAACCGCATGTTGGTAGTAGATTACCTTTTGCGCAAGGCCTTTAAAAATGAATTACCATTGTTGGCTGCTTCTCAATCGGTGGCCAAGGAGTTAATGTCTATTCCTGATTTTGGAGAAGAAGATACCAGTCTGCTTGCCACTGAAACAAAATTGATAAAAGGCTTTAAAAAAGCAGCTTTACTGGTAGCTGGTGCAGCTGCACAAAAGTTCATGCAAAAGCTAAGTAAGGAGCAGGAAATCCTAATAAACATCTCAGATATCATTGCCGACTGCTATCAGGCAGAATCTTTATTGCTGCGCGTTAAAAAGTTGGTAGAAAGCAAAGGAGAAAATGCCTGCAAGGAACAAATTGCCATGTGTAAGGTCTTCTTTTACGATGCAGCCGATCGAATTCATAAAAATGCAAAAGATGCTGCCAATAGCATTTCATCGGGCGATGAACTGCGCATGATGCTTTTGGGATTGAAACGCTTTACCAAACACAGCGGCCTAAACAGCAAAGAAGAACGCCGAATGATTGCCAGGAAATTAATCGAGGAAAATAAGTATTGTTTCTAACTTACAACAACTTGTAAACTATATTCTAACAGAGGCCTTTCAAAAAGTAATATCTGCACAATCAACGAATTCCCCCCTTAAATTCCCTTTAAGGTAAGGATGAAACCGAATTTCAAATCAAATACTGCAAACTTTACTTTTTGAAAGGCCTCTGTTAGTTATTTTTAATCTTACCGATTAATTTTTCATTTGACTTTCGATGCGTTCATTAAGAATTTTTCTTAGAGCCAAATTTGTATGTTCGCATTTCTCAAAATTCTCCTCAATATATTCAACTAGGTTAATTTGTGTATTTTTCTGAACTTTTAGCAATTGTTTGATTTGCTCCATCCCAAATTTTTCTTTCCAATAAATCATCGTCAACTGAGCTAGCGCATACACATCTTTTCGCTTCATATTTGCTTCAACAAAAACAGGTGGATCCAAATATTTTTCGAAACCATCATTTTTTATCATCTCTAAAACATTTTGGGCGGTTATCGATTTTTTAATCATATTACCATTTCCCAAAGCAGTGGCAATACCTTCATCAATAAACGTATTTCCACTCCCAAATTCAAAGGCATAAATATGAACCAACTCGTGAACATGATTAACGGTTTCTACCGCTTTAATTGCTCTATAACGAGCCTTCCCAGCTCCTTTTTCAAATTCGCTAACAATATTTTCAGCTTCGTCCCCAACTAATGCATAGTAATATTTAAAATTATCCAAATCTATCCCAAATTCTTTACTCAGTCTTTCATTCTCTAAAGCAAATTTTTCAGCCTCTTTAAGTGTTTCCTCCGTTAATGGTGAACTGCTCACATAGGTAACATTTTTAATTTTGGTTTTAATCCAGCTAGATGTTAATACTTCAAGCAGCTCATTTTCATCCATTGTCATCACCCAGTTATTGTTAATTTTTTTAAATGCCATCCAGATCTTAAAACCATATATTTTAAAAAATATACGCCCCGAATTCCCATAAATTTCCTGCGAAACCGCACTCATTTCCTTAACAATGTTTGAACCAGGTTTAACAAAGTTATATATGCTTGAAAAATCAATAGGATCAATAAAGCTTCTGGCTTCATCCATTGATGTAGTCTCTATATATTTTTTCCACCTTTCTATTAAAACATTTTCGTTAGCAGCCATCACAGACTGACAGATCCCTATTATCAAAATAGTTAATAATAAAATTTTATTTCGCATGTTCATTTTATTTGTTTGAGGCGCAAATTTAGCAATATCACTTTCATAATTTACAGACATAATGAATATTTTGCATTCCAAGTCAATATTTTTGTTGTCTTGTCTGACTCAGATGCTAAGATTCATAACTCGCAAGGGTATTTCTTTGACTCGGACGCCAATATTGGTTACTCGGACGGGTGTTGAGTTAACTCGGATGGGTATTCTGGTGACTCAAATGGGCATTTGAGTTACTCAGACGGGTATTTTGGTAACAAGACGGTAACTTTATTAACTCGGATCGGTAAATACTGGGCTACCGCGGTTTTTATTTTACTAAATGTTACAAACAAAAAAAAGCTGCTCAAAATGAATTGAACAGCTTCCTTACATTGGGATATTTCTATTTTATTCTTTCGCTTTTTTGCTCATGATCACATAGTACAACAAGAAACCAATGGAAGTAAATACAAAGAAAATTCCGAAAGGCATTGCACTTCTGTAACTTTTAAACTCAGGATTATAAGCTCCCAGCAACTCTAATACGATAAATCCAAGTCCGCCAAAGAATGCTACCAATCCCCATTTTAAGGCTGGATACTGATCATATTGCACTTGTTTTTTCACTTCTATCTCAGTGTTTTGATCTAAAATCTCTGCTCGGTCGAAATGACCAGTTTTAATAATTTTTCTTTTTAGAAAATGTGAAGACAATATTTTTACAAATGTGATGATTGAGAAAAACACCACTGCGGCCATTAATAATTCTCCAATATGCATAATTTCAATTTTAAGTTTTTCAATCTGTTTTGCTTAGTAGACCATGGTGGTTTTAAAAAGGTTGCAGCTTGGGTAATTTTTTTTGAAATATTTTACCTCATCCCCTAGCCCCTTCTCCTGATGGCTAAACCATATACACAAATATAAGTGCACTCTATCATCAATTAAAATCCTTACATTTCTTTATAGACGTTTCCCTTTTTAAGGGAGAGTTTAAAAATTAAACGATTGTATAGTTAATTCTTTGTCCCATTAAAATCATGCAAATTAATACGTCTAAAATTAGCTCCAGAAAGAGCTCTTCAAAAAACATTAAAATTTTCTGCAACCTATTTCTTACCTTGCTTGTCTACTGCAACAGAAGATGAAGGAAACAGAGCTGATAAATCAGATAAATAACGGCAGTCCACAGGCCTTTCGGTTTTTGGTGAAGCAATACGAGCGCCTTGTATTTCATGTTGCGGCACGCTTGCTTAACCAGCAGGAGGATTTGGAGGATATCTGCCAGGAGGTATTTATTAAGGTGCATCAGAAATTGCCTGAATTTAGAGGAGATTCGAAGCTTTCAACATGGATTGCAACCATTGCTTATCGGGTTACCATTAATCATTTGAAAAAACGAAAGCCCGATACCAATATTGATGACAATGAACAAGATTTTTTACATTCGGATATGATAACGGAGGAACATCCGCAAAAAATTGCAGAATCGAATGAATTAAAATTTCACCTTCGAAAAATGATTGATAAATTACCAGTACAATACAAAACTGTTTTAAGTTTGTATCACCTGGAAGAGATGGGCTATAATGAAATAGTTGAAATTACGGGCTTACCCGTTGGAACAGTAAAAAATTACATTTTCAGAGCAAGGAAAATGTTGAAAGAATTGATAGAGAAAAGTGAGTTGGTACAAATTAAATACTAATTGATATGCATAGCTACAGGGGAAAACATACTGAGGAAGAGTTCCAAAATGTGGATCAATTGCTAAAGGAAATTTTGGAGGATGATTTCGAGCTAAATATTCCAATTGATTTTGCTGATAATGTGGTGGAAAAAGTGGAGAAGCGAAAATCAATTAAAGAGGCTTTATTGCGCCACCTGATGATGTCGCTAGGCTTATTTGTGATTATGGCCTTTACCGTTGCTTTCTTGTTCTACTTTGAACTGAAAGAGGCAAGCATTCTTCTTGATTTCGTCATTCAATTTAAATATCCAATTGCCTTTGTATTGTTTATTATTACTGCCATTCAACTGGCCGATTCTTTCCTTTTAAGCAGAACCAAAGATCAGCTTGGAGAATGATTTAATATCAAGTATTAATAAAAGTAGAGACAAGGCACTGCCTTGTCTCTACCCAAAATACAAAAGGGATAAGCCGCAATTGACTTATCCCTTTTTCTATGGCTTTAACTTCTATTTCTCTTTAGTATCATTTGGGTGGTCAGGTTTCTTTTCCTCTTCCTCCTTGGAGTATGGTGCATCGGTTCCCACAATTTTCATATTTCGATAATCATTCGGATTTAAATATATTCCAGTTCGCGTTACATTTGCAATATTTGCATAATTGTAGGTAAGTACTACCATTTCATTATTATCCAAATCGATAATGGTTTGCATTATTGCATGTTCGGTTCCCGATTGAGAAATAAAAAGTGCATTTTTCGGAACATTTACATTGGCAGGTGGAGAAACAATGGTTTGTGTCATCTGACAGGATGCCATCAATATCACTCCCAAACAATAGAAGATTATTTTTTTCATGATTTGATTATATTGATTACAGATTAGTTTATCGTTAAATTCTTCACGGCTAATTTTACCACTAAAACAATGCCAAAAATTACACAATTTTAATTGATTTTATACAAATAAATATTCCATAAAAAGAGACAAGGCAATGCCTTGTCTCTACATTAAAAACAACTGTATTTCAATTTCTATAATCTCTTATTAAGTTTTACTCTACTGTGTAAGTTGGAATTCGTCCTGGTGTCCAAGGAGCACCTTGTTTTTCCAATTCAGCTTCCACCCACTTCATATCATCAGCCAATTTCTGCAATCTCTTCAATGCTGCAGGGAACTCCTCTTTCAATATCTCGAACTGATCTTTCTGAGTTTGCGTAACTCCTGAAGTACTTGCCCAATGGGTGCCAACAATATTGTTGATTCTATTTGAAATTGGAATCTGTGCCGGAGGTATTTCCTCCCAGCTTGCTCTTGCCGGAACACCTTCGAACAAGAATTCAATTTCATTTAACTCGGCTGATAATTCCTCAACTTTTACGGATACATTCGCATCAATTCCTGGAGTTTGTACCAGAGCAGTTTTTATGGCAGCTATTTTGGCTTTATAAGATTCTACCAATTGCATACTTCCCTGAATCGCCTTTAACATACGTGCCACTTTTTGCTGAAATTGCACCAATTCTTCTCGGTTCTCGGCTGGCAATGTTCTATTGTTTAAAGTAACTGCTTTAAATTTCATGCCTTCTGCCAACATTTCGTATTTCCCATTGGTTACCATTCCCATTTCAAGCTGATAGTTGCCTGGCATTACAAACATGCCCGATCTGGCTTTATTAGTAGGCTTAAACTCTTTGTCCTTAACTGGTGAAACCGAAGGAAATTTTAAGTCCCAATTCACGCGATTAATTCCTTTTTTTGCACTTGTACTAATCTTACTTATTTCTTCACCATCCATATCCTTAATGGTGAACAATAGGTAAGGTGCAATTTCTTTCTTCTCATCTTCCAACTCTTTCCAACTTGGTTGAGGAATGAATTCACCTTTCTCAAACAACTCTTTTTCTTTCTTCTGACGAGCCTGCTTCGCTGTTGTTGGTACTTCCTTTAGGTAGTAATTAAATGTAGCACCAAAGGCCGGGTTAGGAGCTGTAAAATAAGTATGCCCCATACTTCCTTTTCCACCTTTCTGAATGTACATTAAAGCATCTTTTATAGGGAATAATTCAGCTTCCTTTTCAATCAATTCTAAATCTACTGATCTCAATGGAGAATAATCATCTAAAATAAAGAAGCCACGACCAAAGCTTGCCGCCACCAAATCGCATTCACGTTCCTGAATGGTTAAATCGCGCACTGCAATGGTTGGAATGCCAGCTTTTAATTGTATCCAATTCTTACCATCATTTCTAGTAAAAAAGATCCCAAACTCAGTTCCCACAAACAGTAAATTCAGATCTTTAAAATCTTGCTCAATGGTATGTACTGTTCCATTTTCTGGCAAATTACCAGCTATATTGGTCCATGTTTTCCCCTTATCAGTACTCTTTAAAAGGTATGGTTTAAAATCATCTCTCTTTCTGTTATCAAAAGATGCATAAACAACATTCTCATCGTGTTTCGAAGGCATAATATCACTCACGTAAGTGTATTGAGGAATTCCAGGGAATGTAGCATGTTTCATCCATGCATTTCCACCTTGTTCACTTACCTGAATTAATCCATCGTCGGTTCCTACGTATAATAGATTCTCATTCTTTGGAGATTCTGCTATAGAAACAATGGTTCCAAACTGCGAAGTGGAAACATGTTTTTTTACGGCATCGGCACTCCAATATTTTCCCATTACCTTAAACGAATCTCGATCTTTACCTGTTGTTAAATCATCACTGATCACTTCCCATGAATTTCCACGATCATTACTTCGGAATACTTTATTGGCAGCAACGTACAATCGAGTATGTTTGTGTGCCGATAAAATCATAGGGGCATTCCAATTCCATTTGTATGCCTTCTCGCCTTTTCTTTCGCGAGGTTTGATGCTAATTCTTTCTCCACTTTGTTTATCGTATCGAAACGAGTTACCATACTGGTATTCACAATAAACAATATTCGGATCCTTTGAATCGATTTGGGCCCAGAAACCATCTCCTCCAAGAATTGGTTCCCATTCGTCGTTGGTTACTCCTTTTCGGCTAATATTTTGAGACGGTCCTCCAAGTGTATTATTGTCTTGAGTTCCACCGTATACATTGTAAAAAGGTAGCGCATTATCTACTTGAACTCTATAAAACTGGGTTACCGATAAATTCGACTTAAATACATAAGTTTCACCTGCATCATAACTTTCGTAGATACCTCCATCGCCACCAATCATGAAATGTTTGGTATCGCAAGGATCAATCCAAAGTGCATGATCATCAACATGGCGATTTTTCAAACCAAGTCGTTTCCAGGTCTTACCACCATCTTCAGTATAATGACTAAAAGTTTCAACGGAGTAAACTTTATCAACATCTACTGGATCGCAGTAAATTTCATTGTAATATTGTCCACTACTTGCATGATCACTCATTTTAGACCATGATTCACCTCTATCTGTAGAGCGATAGAAACCACTTCCTGTAGCCGCCTCAATAATAGCATAAACATAGTTGTGATTTACCGGAGACACAGCAATGCCCATTCCTCCAATATGTCCCTTAGGCAATCCCGACTTTAGTTTGCGCCAATTTTCCCCTCCATCTGTTGATTTGTATATGGCTGATTCTGGTCCCCCATTAATTTTTGCATAAACATGACGACGTCTCTGTTCTGATGTTGCGTACATCACATCAGGATCTACAGGATCGATGATTACATTGTTTACCCCAGTGTTCTCACTGATATTAAGAACTTCTTTCCAGTTCTTACCACCATCGGTTGTTTTGTACAAGCCACGATCACCTCCAGGTCCCCAAGCCGAACCTTCCGCTGCTACAAATACAATATCTGAGTTACGAGGATCGATTACAATTCCTCCAATATGACGCGAATCTTTCAAACCCATATTTTTCCAACTCTTTCCGCCATCCATGGTTTTATATACGCCATCGCCATAACCCAAGGCTCGCTGGTGGTTGTTCTCACCTGTACCAGCCCATACCACATTGCTGTTATTCGGGTCCATAGTTACTACTCCAATCGAGTAAGATCCATACTTATCGAAAACAGGTTCCCAAGTGGTACCGTTGTTAATGGTTTTGAAAATATTTCCACTCGAAACTGCCACATAGTATTCACTATGCTTATTCGGATTAACTGCAAAATCCGAAATTCGCCCCGAAGTAGTCGCAGGACCAATTCCCCTAAATTTTAATCCGCTAACTAAACTTGAATTGATTAAGGAATCTTTTGTCTGTTCGTTAGTCTTTTTCTTTGCCAAAACAGATTGAGTTGGTAGAATTAAGCCTATTAATGCCAAAACTACAAACATCCGCTTTAGGCCACTTTTGAAAGTATTCATATGATTGGTTTTAGGATGAGTTGAAGTGCTATTTGGTTGAAGGTAGTCACTACAACATGTATGTTTTATTATGAATCCTGAATTTATGTGATTCTCAGTTAATTTCCTAACCAAAACATGCTTATCTAACCCAACAATTGTTTCTTTCATTTAAGCAATAGCATCCTTCCCTTCATCTGTTCTCCAACATAGATAAGAAATAGAAAAAAATATACATTTAAGACTTACAAGTCTTTTATTGCCAATAATAGTAATATCTGACTTTTTCGTTAACTAAATTAAGATGATCATGAATATAGAATTTAAAGAACTGGATCTTAAAATTGCCAGGCACATGCAAAAATTATCGATACCGGCAATTAGAATATCTTTTGCTGTAATATTTGTCTGGTTTGGAATATTAAAGCCAATAGGACTATCAGCTGCCATACCATTGGTAAAATCAACAGTTAGCTGGATGCCATTGTTTGATGCTGAAACTTGGGTTGATATTATTGGATGGTGGGAAGTATTGATAGGAGTTTTCTTCTTGTTTAAAAGAAGTACACGCATAGCCATAGGATTATTATTCCTTCAGATGACAGGAACCTTTATGCCCTTATTTATGCTTCCTGAAGTCACATTTCAAGGAGGAAATATTTTACTTCCTACTCTCGAAGGCCAATATGTAATCAAAAACATCATGATTATATCAGCTGCACTCACAATAGGCGGGAGTCTGATCTATTCGAAAAAATAGCTCTACAAAAAAATCCGGTTCTTAAGAACCGGATTTTACTCATATCACTTTTAGTTATTGACTATCTTTTCTTTTTGCGCAACCAAATACGCTCACCTGTCTGTACTTCATAATTTTTCTTCACTCCATTGTACTTGCAAAGTCTCTTTAATTTCACACCATACTGCTGCGAAATATCATACAATGATTCTCCTTCGTTAACGCGATGGAAATTATAGCCTCGGGCAGCTTTATTTCTCTTATTATGAAGATATAATCTTTGATCAACCTGTAAAATGTAATTTCTAGGAAGGTCGTTATAACGAAGTAGCTTTTTACGTTCTACTCCCAAATTCTTTTCAATGCTGTAGAAAGTATCGCCTTTTTTAGTTACGATATAATGAATACCGTTGGCAACTTCCAATCGTGCTCCAAACGGATCAATGCTTAAATCACCATCAATATCTGCCAATTCAGTGTCATCAGGTTTGGTTACAATAAAATCTTTGCCCGCACCTTTTCTATCCAATTTATACAGGTATTCAGCTTCGATAATATTTATCAACTTGTGTGCATATTTAGGATCGGTAGCATAACCTGCTTTTTTTAATCCGTGAGCCCAACGTTTGTAGTCATCCGATCGGTATTTAAACAAAAAGGCATAACGAGAACGAGTTGTCAAAAACTTTGAATGGTCTTTGTAAGAATCGTATGGGTTGGTATATTTTCTAAAGCACTCATTTTTTTTATCATCATCGAATTTCATACTCGGTCCAACCCAATCATGACACTTAATTCCAAAGTGATTATTGGCCTTGCGAGCCAAATCAGAATTTCCATTTTGCGACTCTAATATTCCTTGAGCCATTGTGATACTAGCTGGAATACCTGTGCGTTCCATCTCTCTAATGGCCAAATCCTTATATTTTTGAATGTATTCTTTTCTGGTATAATTTTTTGCGAATACGCTTGAACATGTGGCAAGTACAAGCAGTGTGTATAGGATAATTTTCTTCATCAAATTTAAAGTGAAAGCGATAATAAATGAGAAATCAAAATTTATGTATATCTTCGTTCCGATTTCAAAAACAACCATAAAAATATAACAATCCTGTTATCCATTGATATTTCTGTATCAATTTTTATTCACAAGATATTCCGTTGATAAGCTAACGATGATGTTTTAGTAAATATTATCGAAACTATTGTATATTTATGAGTACGAGTAGTTAGTATATAACCAATTACTTAATACTGCTTACTAATGGCTATAAAATGAAGAAAACACAAATTATAACAACGGTTTACGAATACGATTCGATAGACGACCTTTCAAAAGAAGATCAAGCATTGGTAAAACAAGCCAAAGATGCGGCACATCGCTCCTATGCTCCTTATTCAAAATTTAATGTTGGTGCAGCTTTATTGTTGGATAATGGTGAAATTGTACAAGGTAACAATCAGGAAAACTCTGCTTATCCATCGGGCTTATGTGCAGAACGTGTAGCGGTTTTTTATGCCAATGCCAAATATCCCGATGTGCCTGTTAGAGCCATTGCCATTACCTCTAGAACGAATGGTAGCTTTCTGGAAACTCCTGTACCGCCTTGTGGCTCTTGCCGACAAGTTCTACTGGAAACAGAAGACCGATACAATCAAGCCATAAAAGTGATTCTATGTGGCGAGAATAAAATTCGAATTGTAGAAAGCATTAAGCAATTGTTACCGCTTTTCTTTGATAAAGAAATGCTAAACGAATAAAAAAACGGAAGCCATTGGCTTCCGTTCTTAGTATTTAATCTGCTAATTTTTCAAGTTCTCTCCACAAATTATCATCTTGTGGAACTGGAGCTTTAATTCTAATTGGTTCTTGTTTTACCGGATGAATAAAACCAATTTCTCTGGCATGAAGACCAATACCTCCACCATTTTTAGAACGAGGAGCACCATATTTTAAATCGCCGCGAATTGGCATTCCAACTTTTGAAAGCTGAGCTCTAATTTGATGATGGCGACCTGTATGAAGCTTCACCTCCAATAAGAAATACTTCTGTGAGCGAGTCAACAATTTGTAATCAAGTATTGCCTCTTTCGCACCTTTCTTCTCTTTATCGAATACATTGGTACGATTTTTTTCCTGATTTCTTAACAAATAGTGCTTTAATGTTTCCTCTTCCACTCTCGGACAATTTTGAACAATTGCCCAGTAAATCTTATCAATTTGATCAGCCTTTTGCTGAAACATTTTATTCAAACGTGTCAATGCTTTGCTGGTTTTAGCAAAAATAACAACACCGCTTACAGGTCTGTCAATTCTATGAGGTACTCCAAGGTAAACATCTCCTGGTTTATTGTATTTTCTTTTGATGTAAGCCTTTACTTTTTCACTTAAAGGCTCATCCCCTGTTTGATCGCCTTGTACAATATCACCACATCGCTTGTTTATCGCAATGATATGATTGTCCTCATATAATATCTCTAATCTTTCTCTTGCCATCTATTTTTAATTAATAATTATTGATTAATAATTACAAATTAATACTGTTCTCTCTCGTTAGGGAAATCTTTCGATTTCACGTCTCCAATATAAGTTTCAACCGCTCCCTTAATTTCAGCAAACAAGTTATGATATCTTCTTAAGAAACGTGGAGAAAACTCTTGAGTAATTCCCAGCATGTCATGAATAACCAATACTTGTCCGTCAACACCATTACCAGCACCAATTCCAATAATAGGAATAGATACACTTTCGGCAACTTGTTTTGCCAATTTTGCAGGCACCTTCTCCAAAACAATTGCAAAACATCCTGCTTCCTCCAATAGTTTGGCATCTTCAAGCAATTTTTTTGCTTCTTCTTCCTCTTTGGCACGAACGGCATAGGTACCAAACTTATGAATAGATTGTGGAGTTAATCCCAAATGCCCCATTACAGGAATCCCAGCTGATAGAATTCGGTTAACTGATTCTAATACCTCACTCCCACCTTCCAATTTCACAGCATCAGCACTTGCTTCTTTCATGATTCGAATGGAAGAATTCAACGCTTCTTTTGAATTTCCTTGATAAGTACCAAAAGGCAAATCAACAACAACCAAAGCTCTTTGTACAGCACGAACAACCGACGCTCCATGATAAATCATCTGATCTAAAGTAATAGGCAATGTAGTTTCATGTCCTGCCATAACATTAGATGCCGAATCGCCAACCAATATTACATCTATTCCTGCTCTATCAACAATAGTAGCCATTGAATAGTCGTAAGAAGTTAGCATGGAGATTTTTTCTCCCTTCAATTTCATTTCTGAGAGCACATGTGTTGTCACTCTCTTTACCGATTTTTTATGAATTGACATGATCTTATTTTTTTGAATAATAGATAAGTAAGGTGCAATTATCCCAATTCAGTTTTAATTCATACCATTGATATTTTTTAAATGGTATAAGACTGCAAAGGTAAAAGAAAAAAGTGAATGAGAGATTGAGTAACGAATCATTAATGGTAATCATTTATAATTAATAATTGTGTTCTTCTGTCTTTCTGTCAGTAAAACTGTCATGATTTTAGCTGATAAATTTACAATCTGTGCCAGTTTTACATTCGAAACTATAATTTTTGGAATGGCACACGCTTTGATTATTCCCTATCGGATTTAAAAATGATCCGTGAGTGTATTAGAAAAAAATAAGAACATTAAATAAATACTTAAAATGGGTAAAATTATTGGAATCGACTTAGGAACTACCAACTCTTGTGTATCCGTAATGGAAGGTAACGAGCCTGTAGTAATTCCTAACAGTGAAGGAAAAAGAACAACTCCATCTATTGTAGCTTTTGTTGAAGGTGGTGAAAGAAAAGTAGGTGATCCTGCAAAACGTCAGGCAATCACAAACCCATCTAAAACAATTTTCTCTATCAAGAGATTCATGGGTGAAACTTACGATAAAGTAGGTAAAGAAATAGGACGTGTTCCATACAAAGTAATAAAAGGTGACAACAACACTCCACGTGTTGAAATCGACGATAGAAAATATTCTCCACAGGAAATTTCAGCTATGACTCTTCAGAAAATGAAGAAAACTGCTGAGGATTATCTTGGACAAGAAGTAACTGAAGCTGTAATTACAGTTCCTGCTTACTTTAACGATGCACAGCGTCAAGCAACTAAAGAAGCTGGTGAAATTGCTGGTTTAATTGTTAAGCGTATCATCAATGAACCAACAGCTGCTTCTTTGGCATATGGTCTTGATAAGAAAGATCAGGATATGAAAATTGCGGTATTCGACCTTGGTGGTGGTACTTTCGACATTTCAGTTCTTGAATTGGGTGATGGTGTATTCGAAGTAAAATCAACCAATGGTGATACTCACCTTGGTGGTGATGATTTTGACCAGGTAATTATCGACTGGTTGGCTGATGAATTCAACAAAGAAGAAGGAATCGATTTGCGTCAGGATCCTATGGCTCTTCAGCGTTTGAAAGAAGCTGCTGAAAAAGCTAAAGTTGAATTGTCTAGCTCAACCAGCACTGAAATCAACTTGCCATACATTATGCCAGTAAATGGTATTCCAAAACACTTGGTTAAAACTCTTACCCGTGCACAATTCGAGCAATTGGCTGACAGCTTAATTCAAGCTGTAATTGAGCCATGTAGAGCTGCATTGAAAGATGCTGGTGTATCAGCTTCGGAAATCGACGAAGTAATTTTGGTAGGTGGTTCAACTCGTATCCCTGCTATTCAGAATAAAGTACAGGAATTCTTTGGTAAAGCTCCATCAAAAGGTGTAAACCCTGATGAAGTAGTAGCTGTAGGTGCTGCAATTCAAGGTGGTGTATTAACTGGTGAAGTAAAAGACGTTCTTCTTTTGGATGTTACTCCTCTATCATTAGGTATTGAAACTATGGGTGGTGTAATGACCAAATTGATTGAAGCGAACACTACAATCCCAACCAAGAAGACTGAAACCTTTACAACAGCAGCTGACAACCAGCCATCTGTAGAGATTCACATTCTTCAAGGTGAGAGACCAATGGCACAAGGAAACAAAACAATTGGTCGTTTCCACTTAGATAGCATTCCACCAGCACCACGTGGTATTCCACAAATCGAAGTTACTTTCGACATTGATGCGAATGGTATCTTGAATGTATCTGCTAAAGATAAAGGAACAGGTAAAGAACAAAACATCAGAATTGAAGCTTCTTCAGGATTATCTGATGCTGAAATTGAAAGAATGCGAGAAGAAGCCAAGGCTAACGCAGAAGCTGACAACAAAGCAAAAGAAAGAATCGATACTTTGAATAAAGCTGACGGTATGATTTTCCAGACCGAAAAGCAATTGAAAGAAATTGGTGATAAGTTACCAGCTGACAAAAAGCAGCCAATCGAAGATGCTTTGAACAAATTGAAAGAAGCACACAAAGCTCAGGATGTTGATGCTTGTAACGCTGCTATCGATGAGTTGAACAACGTATTCCAAGCTGCATCTCAAGAGATGTACAACGCACAACAACAGCAAGATGGTCAACCAGGTCCTGATGCTGGTGCACAAGCTGGAGGAAAAGCAAAATCAGACGATGAAGTAACTGATGTTGACTTTGAAGAAGTAAAATAATTGAACTTCAGATATATTAAAAATGGCGATCGAAATTCGATCGCCATTTTTTTGCTTGCTATAATAAGTTTATAAACTAACTGTTATACTAAGCAACTTTATCCGGCACTGAGTGCATCCAGAAAGTCTTCACTTTCATTTTAATATAGTTCAGTTCATACTCAACACACTTCATTGGATCATCCTTTCTGTACAAACTTTGTCCAATTTCCATTACATCCTGCATGGTTGCCCAAAGATGATTTAAACAACGGAAAACTTCCTCCTTCAACAATCCACGTGAATTAAGTAGACGATTTAATTCGATACGATCTAGCTTCAAAACCTGATAAATTGATCTAATTCCATCTATTATGGATTGAGCCACATCTTCGTTTTGAGTTGGAATATTTGCCTCAAGTTGTTGCAAAAGATTTGGTACAATCGACAAAATTGAGCTCAAATTCTTCTTCTCAATAATTTCGACAATATAATCGAATTGTTTAATTCTTGATATCGGAAAATAATCCTGTACCTCCAAAATTAAAGTATTCAAACTTTCTATTTTTCGAAATACACCAATCCTGATATTCTGAATTTTCACCCCTTCAGGCCCACAGCAAACAATTTCTTTTGCTTTTCTGATCTGCTCAGAAAAGCGCGCCTTAAACACCTCATCAAATACAGGATAAACTCTTTGAAAGTCCTCAATATCTCTAGAGAAACTGTCGGAGATGAATTTTGCCGCGATAGGCATTTCATCGAAATTAAAAGGAAAATCCATTGTCTCCATACCACCAATTTTGTTAGTTATGCTTTTGTTATTGTTTCTACTTTTTTTGATTCCATTATTCATTTAAGCTTGATGAAATCAAATCTAAAAATGCATTTTCTCACTTCAACTCAATTGCCTCATCACCACTTCAAATAATACATAATTAGAGAAAATCACATTTAATTCGATTCATAAAATACAAAATATCAACACCATCCAAAAAATATTAGAAATGATGTACAACATATTTTTATTATTAATGATTCGAACTTATTGGTTTTTATGGGAAAAGCTCAAGTTTTTTTTATGGCTGTTATAGTTTTATTAGTTTTGTGTTAGCTTGATTATACAGTAATAATAAAATTGCCAAGAAGACAAAAACGAACAAAATGATAAAAAACTTATTTATTCTACTCTTACTTATAACTCCGATGTTTTCTCCAGCTCAAGAAATCAACCAAACAGACAAAAATGGTTTAAAACAAGGAGTTTGGATTAAAAAATACCCAAATGGAAAAATCAAATACAAAGGCTGTTTTCTTGACAACAAACCAAGTGGACGAATAGAACGCTTTCATACCAATGGCAACCTAAAAGCTGTATTAATTTTTTCTGAAAAAGGCATAAAAGCAAAAGCGGAACTTTACAATGAATCAGCCCAGTTAGTTGCGAAGGGAAATTTTATAAAATCGCAGAAGGATAGCATTTGGAACTATTTTGATAAAAAAGGAAATATTCGAGCAAGTGAATCATTCCAAAATGGCATTAAAAATGGACTTAGTGAGTACCGTTTCAAGAATGGTAAAGTTTCAGAATCTATTCATTTTGTTAATGGAAAAAAACATGGCATATGGAAACGTTTTTTTCAAGATGGTAAAACTTATATCGAAGCTGCATATAAAGAAGGTAAATTGGATGGTGGTTTTCAAGCTTTTTATCCCAATGGCATTATTGAGTTTGGTGGAAATTATCACAACAATAAAAAAGCAGGCAATTGGGATCATTACTCTGAGAAAGGAGATTTGCTTTTTACCATTGAATACAAAAATGGTGTGGCTTTGAATCAGAATGAGCTTGATGAACAACAGATGAAAAAACTGGAGCAAATGGAAACTCAGAAAGAAAAATTAATCCATAGTGATCCTGAAAATTACGTAAACGATCCTGATTCATTCTTGCGTTCTCAAATGAGACGATAAACTCTACAAAGGAAACTATGGCAAACAAAGGAATAAGTTTATTTCAATTAAACAATCAAATTAAAGGAGTTTTAAAGAACTCCTTTGATTCAGACTTGTGGATTGTGGCTGAAATTAGCGAAGTCCGCTATAATCAAAACGGTCACTGTTATTTGGAATTGGTCGAAAAGGATAATGATACAGATCAAATTATTGCCAAAGCCAGGGCAACCATTTGGGCCTATACCTTTAGAATGTTAAAACCTTATTTTGAAACCAGCACGGGTCAAAGATTTTCTGCAGGAATTAAGGTATTAATCAGTGTCAGCATAGAATTTCAGGAAATTTATGGTTACACCTTAAATATTAAAGATATCGATCCTAGTTATACACTAGGAGATATTGCCAAACGAAGAAAAGAGATTCTGAATAGGCTGGAAGAAGAAGGGGTTTTGGAAATGAATAAAGAAATTGATTTCCCGGAAATTCCTAAATGTATTGCCCTTATCTCCTCTCCTACGGCAGCTGGTTACGAAGATTTCACAAATCAATTGGAAAATAATTCTTCCGGGTACAAATTCCATTATAAATTGTTTCCGGCCATTATGCAAGGAAATCAGGCTGAAGAATCAATTATTGCTGCACTAGATCGAATCAATGAATATGAAGATGTATTTGATGTTGTTGTAATAATTCGAGGTGGTGGTTCAACTGCCGATTTAAATTGTTTCGATAGCTATTGGCTGGCTTTTAATATTGCCCAGTTTCCGCTTCCTGTAGTTTCAGGAATTGGACATGAAAGAGATGAAACCATTGTTGATATTGTAGCCAATGTGCGTGTTAAAACACCAACTGCAGCTGCCGAATACCTGATTGACTGCTTTGATGAAAAACAAGCTTATCATGAAAGTTTGCAAGAGGAATTTTATAACGGAATAAACGAAATTCTGCTTGAGGCTACCGAGAATTTGCATTATCTGTCGAACAAGTTTTCGCCCTTGGTTAAAAACATATTGGAACGAAAATCCAATCAGCTTTTGCTTGCAAATGAAAAGCTAATTCATTCAGCAAAACAATTGACAAAATCGCACTCTTTTAATTTGCAGAATTTTAAAACCAAATTGAAATTAGGCTTAGAACATAGACTAAGTAATGAAAAAAATCATGCTACACATCTGCAAAGTAAAATTGGCATTCGAGTTGGTCGATTGCTCGAAAATCAAAAGCATAAATTATCACTACACGAGCAAAGTGTAAAATATCTAAATCCTGAAAATATCCTGCAAAAAGGATATACACTAACTTTAAAGGATGGAAAAATCGTGAAAGACATTTCATCTCTTTCAAAGAACGATATAATTGAAACCAGATTTAAAGATGGTCTGGTTGAGAGTGAAATTCAAAAAGTAAATCCTAAAAAACACAAATAAATGGCCAAGAAAAAGATTAGTTACAGCGAAGCAATTGCCGAAATTGAAGAAACAATCATGTTGATTGAAAATGAAGAACTGGATGTTGATGATTTATCCGAAAAGGTAAAACGAGTTTCAGAATTATTGGTGATTTGTAAGGCAAAATTAAATAACACTGAAAAAGAAGTTGAAAAAATCTTAAAAGAGATCGATGAATAAAATTTTACTCCTTTTTGCATTTGTAGTTTGGGGATTTTCGTGCACTTCCCAAAAAACTACAGATAATAAAATTCAACAATTTGTAGATGATTTTACAGCTGATTCATGCTTCTATTCGGCTGGAATAGGCATTATTATTAAAGATGTTAAAAAGGGGAATATATTGGCTCAACACAACTCGAAAATGGCTTTAACGCCAGCTTCAAGTCAAAAATTGATTACCACTGCAAGCGCATTGGAAATATTAGGTGAAGATTATCAATTTAAAACTCTTATCGAAGCTGATGGGAATATTGAAAATGGAACGCTAAAAAGAAACTTAATTATTAAAGGTGGTGGTGATCCTGCATTGGAATCGAAATATTTTGAATCTCAGCAAAACATTGCCAACAGAATTGTATCAAAACTAAAAACATTAAATATCAACACTATTGATGGCCGTATCTTGGTAGACAACTCTTACTTCGTACCTTCGATCCCGAGAACCTGGATATGGGAAGATATTGGTAATTATTATGGTGCTGTTCCCAATGCCATCAACTACCGTGATAACATGTACACCTTGTTTTTTAAATCAGGACAAGCTGGCAGTAAGACTAAAATTTGGAAAACGGCTCCACGTAATACGGGATTGGATTTCGACAATCAGGTTGTAAGCTCTGAAATCAATCGCGATTTAGCTTACATTTTTGGTGGCAACACAAGTAAATTGCGCAGAATAGAAGGCAGCATCCCTCAGAATAGAGATGATTTCAAGGTAAAGGGAGCTTTTCTTCACCCAGAAATGGCCTTAATTGAAGATCTCAAAGCAGAATTAAAGAATAGTAACATTAGAGTCCTGAATCAAAAAAGTAAGCATAAAACCAATCGTAAAGAGTTATTCGAAATTCTATCTCCAAAAGTGAAAGATATCGTGTACTGGACCAATCAGAAAAGCGTAAATCTTTTTGCCGATCAGTTGTTATTTGAAATCGGACAAAAACAAAACAAAAAAGCCGATTGGGAAACTGGAGTAAGAAGCATAAATGAGTTTTGGAGCACAAAAGGTATTAAAACCAAATATCAAAATTTACTTGATGGCAGTGGCTTATCGCACTTCAATGCAATTTCTGCTGAATTTTTCAGCCAAATCCTGACTTTCATGTATCATAGCAACAATTACGATGCTTTCTTATCATCTCTTCCTGTTGCTGGAAAATCAGGTACCTTAAAATATTTTGGAAAAGACAGTGATATTGCAAACAATTGGATGGCTAAAACCGGATCAATGACAGGTGTAAGAACTTATTGTGGTTACTTAAAAAACTCAAAAGGCAAACCTTACATTGTATGTATTTTAATTAACAATCACCATTGCTCATCTAAGGAACTCAATAATAAATTGCTAAACCTTTTAATTCATATTTATAATTACTAAATTGAATTGATTAACAATACAAATCAATTCTATTTTCTTATGAGAATTAGTATTAATTCGATAATACTTTCACTGCTTGTAATATGTAGTTTGAGTGCCTATTCTTCAGTAAGCAAACACGTATTAATTCTAAACTCATACCACAATGGTCTCAGTTGGACAGATTCAACCTTAAAAAGTATCAAAAGTGAGCTTCTGCCAAATCCAAATACGGCTATCCACATTGAATATATGGATTCAAAAAGATATTTCTCTGAAGGGTATCTGGAACATCTGAAACAATATTACCAATACAAGTATAAGAACCAAAAATTTGATTTAATTATTTCTACCGACAACAATGCCTACGACTTTTTAATCAAAAATCGTGATGAAGTTTTCGGTGAAGTACCTGTTGTTTTTTCAGGTTTAAACTCCTTTATCGATACTCCTAAAGGATATACAGGTGTATTTGAAAATTTTAATGTGTGTGCCACAATTGATTTAATTGAAAATCACCACCCAGATTATTCTAAGATCGTAGTTGTAACAGATTATAGTACCACAGGAAAAAACTTGGTTACCATGCTGGATGAACAAATCCAGGAAATGGGTAAACCAGTTAGGTTTGAAATTTTAAAAGCCAAAAGTTTACAAGATTTAAAAATTCACCTTTCAGAATTACATTCTAATGATGTTGTTCTTTACTTGCTATACAATCGGGATATTGACGGCAATTATTACACTTACGAAAAGGGTTTTTCCGAATGTAAACCCTATTGCAAAGTTCCAATTTACTGTGTTTGGGATTTTTATCTTAATCATGGTGCCATAGGTGGATCTTTAATAACAGGAAGAACTCACGGTAAGCAAGCTGCTCTAATAGCTAAAAAAGTATTATCCGGTACTCCTATCGATGCTATTCCTCCAATGAAATCTGAATATGAGTACATGTTCGATTATAATGAATTGGTAAATTTTAATATCAAGATTAAGGATTTGCCTAAAAATTCCAAACTAATAAATGAGCCCTACAGCCTGATTAAGGAAAATAAGGAAATAGTTATACTTACTTTAACGATATTGATACTTTTAACCATTATTATCATCGTAATGATGATTAATATTCACCTTAAAAAATTAAAAGAACAAAAAGAAAAAGCTCATATGCTGGAAATCACTGCGACAAATGTAAAACTAGAAAAAGCGATAGAGGTTGCAGAAGAATCAAACCGGTTAAAATCTGCTTTCCTGGCCAATATGTCGCATGAAATCCGAACACCTATGAATGCTATATTGGGATTTACAGAACTGCTTTCAGGTGAGAATGTATCAGATGCCAAAAGAAAAAAGTTCATTTCCATCATCCAAAAAAACACCAATGGATTATTACGATTGATTAGCGATATTCTTGATATCTCAAAAATTGAAACCAATCAGTTAAAGCTTGTTTTGGACCGATGTAATATCTCCAAACTTTTCGATTCGATTAAATATGATTATGAAACACTTAAAGAACATAAGGCGAATCACGATCTCAACTTTATTGTAAGTACCCCAGATGCTAATCCAATTTATGAGATTACAACCGATTCGGTTCGATTACAACAAGTGTTTACCAACCTAATTGAAAATTCAATTAAATTTACCCAGGGAGGTGAAATTGAAGTTGGCTATACAGTTAAAGGAAAGTTTATTGAATTCTTTGTAAGAGATACTGGGATTGGCATTCCAGAAGAAAAACAAGCCATTATTTTCGACAGATTCCGACAGGCCGAATTAGATGCGAACACAAGACAATATGGAGGCACAGGTTTAGGCTTGGCAATTAGCAAAAGCTTAATTGAAATGCTAGGAGGTGAAATATGGATGAAATCGAAACCACAAGAAGGAACCACATTTTATTTTACGATTCCTCTATAAACAAGTAAAGACGTAGCATGCTACGTCTCTATCAAATCTTGTAAATATCGTTACTAAAAGAAATAATATACTCCTAATGAATATCTGGTACCACCTATCCACTTGGTATCTTTAACCTTAGCTTTTTCAGTAAGTTTACCGTATGCAGCAGCAGTATACTCTGCTTCAAATTCGAACTTTAAGTTCTTGTATTTTTTACAAACACGTGGAGCCAAACGATATAATTCTCCAATGTCTTTACTTCTTGCATAAACCAAATCTGTTGAGGCAATATCATCCTCGGCACCGTAATTTTTAGAATATCCGGCAAGAAAAGCATATTCCCAGTCGTTTTTCTTGTAAGAAAGCTCAGCCCACGAACCCATTACTTTAATCCCTGTGTATGATGCTTCGTTGGTTACAGGATTCATATCCTTAACAGCATATCCGCCCAACATTAACACATCGGTAAGGTTGGTACCGTAAGTGGTTTGAGCCTTAAAAGTAACCGGATTGAAATTCAACTTGAAATATCCCATCACAGCCCATGATGAAATGGTTTCATCATTTTTCCAATTCTGGATATTTCCCTCATTGTCAACACTTGTACTTTGTAGAGAAGGCTTTAAGTTTTTGAATTCACCACTTACGCCAAACAAGTGTTTCTTCTTCCCTAAATAATAGTGTGCCTGCCCTTGAACAATTGGCATTCCGGCATTTCTTAAATATTTGTTACTTGATCCATCAGGACCAGTACTTGTATAATCTCTTTCCGTTGCAATTGCTGCCAACAGTTTCCAATTACCGGTTTTATGAGTTAATCTCACCTGAGGATTACGAGCAAATGGCTTGAATGGCAAACCTGCATTGGCACCTACAGTAAATGGAAAAACTTCAGCAACAAACAATGGAGACCATGTCTGTCCGATTAAAAGTGAAGTATTTCCCCAATCCAAATTTACAAATGCATGACGCACACGTAAACCATTGGTATCCGATTCACCGTTTCCAATAAACTCAGCTTCAATCATTCCGTTGGTTTTTGCACCCAAAATTTCAGGACCAGTAATCTTGGCATTCACTCTTGATTGGATTACTGCCATATTATATACTCCACCTTCATTAATATCCTCGCCTGCAGCATCTAAGATCTCATTTTTAGGATACAGAAGAATATGTCCTTCACGTGCAGCTACCATTTGACGAGTATCGTAAGTAAATAAAGTGTGTACATATCCACCAAATTTAACAGAAAGTGGTAATTCCTTTTTTTGTGCGTTAAGACCTGAAATGCTTATGAATGAAACAAGAAGCAATAACAGAGTTTTTAATTTTTTCATCGATTTTGTTAGGTTTTAATTTGGCTGCAAATATAAAAATGATTTAAACATCTGCTAATTAGAATTAAAACATATTACCTCAGATTCGCTGAAAAATTGAATGAAAACTTTAACCTCACTGGCTGGGGAGGCTGATAATTCACAGGAATTATTTGCCTCACTCGTGGGGGAGGCACAATTTGCAACAACTTTTTATCCTCGATACTCAGGGAGGGAGAAAATGAGATACTATTTTAGTCTTTCTGCGTAGTAGAACACAAAATTGCGACAAAACTTTAACCTCACTGGCTGGGGAGGCTGACAATTCGCAGGAATTATTAGCCTCACTCGTGGGGGAGGCACAATTTGGAACAACTTTTTATCCTCGATACTCAAAGAGAATGAATATATTATAAACTATTGTCGGTATTCCTGAAATACAATCAATGGTCCTCCTTCAAATTCAATTCTGAAACTGTCACCCATCGATTCATTTAGCGTACCTTGCCACATCCAATCCAATTGCTGATTGGTTAAGGCATATCGCAAATTTGCTGTGGTAATTAGTGTATCTCTGTTTGGTGAGAAAATGGATACTTGTTGTCTGGTAAAGCTATCAAAATTCTTTGAGCGAACTATTGGAGTAAACACACCATAGCTGGTTAGCATTTTAACCCTTATCTTTTTTGCATACTGCGGTAAAAGAAATACATTGCCAATCATATGATCATCGCGCTTACCCGTTGCTCCAACTATAGCTATTTCGTTGTACTTATTGGCAATGCACCATTCAACTGCCTTGGTCAAATCATTGGTATCCTGATTTGAAAAGTGATGAATAATATCCCTATACTTCCATTTCAATTCGGAATCTAAAGAATCCAAATCACCAATAATGGCGAAAGGTTCTAATCCTGCTTTTTCCAGATTGTTAATTGCACCGTCGCAACAAATGATATGTTTTGATTCTTTTAGTTCCTTTAATGGGATTTCGTGAGTAGGAAAGGCTCCGTTTGCCAATATTACAGCTTTCTTTTGCATTCTAGATTGGTGATGATAAAATTTGAGCCTGTAAATTTAATTAATTACCTGAAATAGCCTGAGAACGAAGCATGTCTTTTTTCCATTGCAGATAGCCTACCAAGGCCAATACTGTATAGAAGAAAAACAAAACGGTTGTTGGATAAAGACCTTTATAAATGTATAAACCCATAGAAACAGCATTTACGACAACCCAAACCAGCCACTGCTCTAAAATTTTTCTGGCCAGCATCCATGTTGCAACAATGCTTAAGGCAGTTGTAAAAGCATCCCAATATGGAATTGATGCATCGGTAAAGTTTACCAGTATGTAAGCAATAAAAACATAAATCAACATGCTTGCGCCAAATAGTGTTAGGAACAAAGCGCGACTTAGTCTGACCACAGGAAGCTGATCATCACTTTTATTGGCTCCCCTTGACCAAAGTACCCATCCATAAATACTGATAAAAACATAGTAGAACTGTAGTGACATATCAGCATACAGCTTGGCCACAAAAAACACATAGATATACATTACAGATGTAAGTAAACCTACTGGCCACAACCATTTATTCTGTTTTATTTCAAGGTACAGGAATAATAATCCTGATATGGTTCCTATGATTTCTACAATATTATCAATTATCCAGGTCATATTTTTAATTTAGGTAGAGACGTACGGCCGTACGTCTCTACAAATATTATCTTAAAATCGCAATGTCACACCTGCCAGAACATTTGTTCCTGCCTGTGGATAATAGTATTTCCATGTTTTTTCAACACCTTGCTCATACCAGTTTCCACCATATGCATTATTTTCATATTTGGCATCAAGTACATTGTTAATGCTTAACTGGAAAGCAACTTCTTTCATCCAACTTGGCTTGATACTGTAGTTCAATCTTAGGTTATGAACATGGTAAGCATCCAATTTTCGATCTGCACTCGCAGTATTGTCAAAGTACTGTTCCCCTACATACTTACTTACAAAACTTACATCAAAACCTTTTGCTGGAGTCCATGTTAAAATACTACTTCCAACTTTTTCTGGTGAGTAACTAATGTCAGTATCTCCTAGTTCTTTCCCTTTGTACTCTTCGTTCCAATTTTCATCGTAGTAAGTTGAATACTCTACAAAATCTTTAATTCTATTACGACTCAAAGTAAGGTTGGCATCCCATTTTAAAGTTGGTAAAATCTGAACGCCCCAAATCAACTCAACACCTGCTCTGTAACTCTTATCTACATTTGTCATGATATCGTAACCAACACTATTCTTTTCGCCTGTTGGTACCAACTGGTCTCGATAGTACATGTAGTAAAGGTTAACTCCGAAAGTAGCATTTTTAGATTTATAGTTGTACCCTAGTTCATAATCGAATAATGACTCATCAACAGGATATGAATTTGGATCGCCTTTGGCATCTTTAAAGTTTGCACGAGTTGGCTCACGATGTGCTACACCAAATGATGCATAAGCTGAGTTTCTATCGTTAAGGGTATAATACAATCCCACTTTAGGGTTGAAGAAATCAAATTTATGCTCCTGAACCAATGGCAAAAGATCATCATCCGTACCATCCATATCGTAAGAAATATGACGATACTGAACATCTCCATAAGCATTTAATTTATCGCTTAATTCAACATTCATCTTGGCAAAAACATTGTAATCGGTCTTTTCTCCAGTATTCAAATACCATTGATGTCCATTAGGAACTCCACCTTTTTGAGCCCAAAGAATATTACCGAAGTGATCACCATCATAACGATTCCAAGCACCACCGAAAGATGCATCTACCTTATTCTTACGATAGTTCAATGAGTAAGTAAACCCATAAAAGTCGTTCTTCAACCACTTTTGACGAGTTAAATCAGTTTTGGTAACTTCCTTTCCATCAACAGTAGGATTTGTTAACCCATAAGACTTGTAATCGGTAGTATGATAATCATTATCATCATCTTGAAACTGCTCATAGAAGCCTTTTCCTTTTGTATAATGCAATGCAGCATTCAAATTCAAGTTCGAAGTTAATTCCTGAGAGTAGAATAACTGGTAATGTGTTTGCTTGTAATTATCAGTTTGATTGTCGTAATATCTGGTAACACCATTTTCGTCGGTATATTCTCCTGCAGGATTGTATCTTCTGTCTTCATAATCATTAGGATCATCGGTGTTGATATTTGGGTTTCCCCACCAGCTGATACCTGTTTTCTGGTCACCTGAGATGATGTTGAATTTCAACATGCTTCTTTCAGTATAGTAAGTCCCACTTGCAAAAAATGATTCATGATCAGAAAATGCACGATCAACAAATCCGTCAGACTTTAACTTTGAATAACGAGCATCAAAACTAAATTTTCCATTGATTAATCCTGTTCCAGCTTTGAATGTATTACGGAAAGTATTGAACGATCCTGCAACACTTTGAACTTCGGCATAAGGTTCTGCGTTCACATTTTCTGTTTGGAAGTTAATGGTAGCACCGAAAGCTGCAGCACCATTGGTAGATGTTCCAACTCCACGCTGAATTTGAATGTTATCAACTGATGAAGCAAAGTCTGGCATGTTTACCCAAAATACACCTTGCGATTCTGAATCATTCAATGGCACACCATTAATTGTAACGTTAATACGAGAAGCATCAGTACCACGAATACGTAAAGCTGAATAACCAACACCATTACCTGCTTCTGATGATTCAACCAATGAAGGAGTCAAACTTAACTGGTATGGAATATCCTGACCTGTATTTTGCTTCCTCACCTCTTCTCCACCCAAATTGGTTACTGCTACTGGAGCTTTATTTCCTGCTCTTGTTGCTGCAACCAGAACCTCGTCGGCCATTATGGCAGTTGGATTTAATTTAAAATCTAAATTCTTTGATTCAGTAAGCTTTACAGAACTTTCCTTTGTTTCATAACCCAAAAAAGAGATCACAAATTGGTATTCTCCAGCTTTTAAATTTGTAAACTGATATTCACCATATGAATTGGCAACAGTTCCCAAATAAGTTTCTTTCACTGCAATTGCTGCCCCAGGTAGAGCATTTCCGCTTTTATCGGTAACTTTCCCTTTTAAATTTAATTGTGAAAAACCGATAAAGCATACAAATTGCAATACAATTAACAGAGTTGCTCTGCGCAAGACAGAGTTCATTTGCTTAAACATTGTGTAATAAATTAAAACGTTAATAAAATATTGCAATGAGGTATATATAAGATCAGGTTGGCGAAAAGTTAGCTCGCAATTTTCCTACGCCGGCATTATCCGGATCAGGTGTAAGGGTATGATCTCAGCCAGTTATAATTAGGCACCCCACTGTGATTTGGCGCAAAGATAGTCTGAAAACTAGCAAAAACAAAAAAGTCGGCAAAAAGCCGACTTTCAAAACCTAAACTATTATAATTACTCTAACCTATAATCAATTTGGGGCTTTCACTCCCAAAACGTCATTAATTGCTTTTACAAATGTGGCCTTAGGCAAAGCACCTTGAGCCATTGTTGGTTTACCTTCCATCGGCACAAACAGCAAAGATGGTATACTTCTGATTCCAAATGCAGCTGATACTTTTTGAGCCTTATCGGTGTCTACTTTATAAATCTGAATGGCATCGCCATATTCCTTTTGCAATTCCTTTAGTACAGGAGCAATTCTTTTACAAGGTCCACACCAATCGGCGTAGAAATCAACAATTACAGGCTTATTCCCTTCAAATTTCCAATCGCCACCTTTTTCGTAATCAAATACCATTTCTTTAAAACTATCATCATCTAAATGAATAATTTTAGCATCAGAATTCGATTGTGCGTAACTATTGGTTCCCATAAAAGCAACCAACATTATTATTAAAAATCTCTTCATTTTCTCTTTCTTTTCTAGTGCAAACACCGTTTCAGTTTTAATTCATTATCGCTCTAAAGCTAATAATGATTTGCTTTAAATTGTGTCTGCTCAACGACCGTTAATAACTCTTTAACTTTTCAGTAATCAACGCATATATCAATTCACGATTGATTTTAAAAAGGTTATTCATTTATTGTGATCGCAATTATTTTGCCTCAACCTTTAAAACTTCTGCAAAGGCTTGTTTAAAATTCTCTTTTGATAAGGCTCCCTGTGCCATTTGTGGTTGCCCATCCTTAGGAATGAATAACAATGATGGAATACTTTGAATTCCGAACATTGCTGATAATTCCTGTTCTTTCTCAGTATCTATTTTATAAATATCCAAAGCTTCACCATATTCTGCCTTCAACTCATCTAAAATTGGAGCCACCATTTTACAAGGTCCACACCAATCTGCATAAAAATCTACCAAACATGGTTTGTTGCCTTCAAATTTCCAATCTTTATTTTTTTCGAAATCAAATACTTTTTCTTTGAAAGATTCTTTCGTTAAATGTTCTACCATAACTAACACCTAAATTAATTTATTACTTTATATATCTACAAATCTATATATTTTTATCAAACAATTAACATACCAAAGCCTATTTTTCTATGAATTTTCATAATCCCCTTAATTAATTGTAATTTTGTCAGGAAATTAAACAGTCGGTATGTCATGTATCGACAACACAGTAGTAACAGCCTGATTACAGGCTATATGACTAATAAATAAGTGAGAGAACATTTAAAACATCCTATATTTTCAATCATATCAGAAATTGTAACTGAGGAAAATCTTGAAAGCTATGTAATTGGAGGCTATGTTAGAGATATATTTTTAAAGCGCAATTCAAAAGATATTGATGTTGTTGTAATTGGCAGTGGTATTGAATTGGCTCAAAAAGTTGCAAGCAGAGCTGGTAATCCTAAGGTATCTGTATTTAAAAACTTTGGTACTGCAATGCTAAAATTCAAAGATCTTGAAATAGAATTCGTAGGTGCCAGAAAAGAATCATATAACAGAGACTCTAGAAAACCAATTGTTGAAAATGGCAGTTTAGAAGATGACCAGAAAAGAAGAGATTTTACCATTAATGCGCTAGCATTAAGTCTGCACAAAGATAATTTTGGAGAACTCTTAGATCCATTTGGAGGCATTGATGATTTAAATAGCAAAATCATAAAAACACCAATGGATCCTATGATTACTTTCTCAGATGATCCATTAAGAATGATGCGTGCAATTCGTTTTGCTACACAGCTAAACTTTAAAATTTCCGATGTTACTTTCGAAGCTATCAAAGAGAACAGGGATCGCATTCACATCATCTCTAAAGAGCGTATTATAGAGGAGCTAAATAAAATTGTAATGTCAGCTAAACCATCAATCGGTTTTAAATTGCTTGAAGAATGTGGCTTGTTGAAAATTATATTTCCAGAGTTTCAAAGATTAAAAGGCAGAGAAACCAGAAATGGAATTAGCCATAAAGACAATTTTTATCATACTCTTGAGGTTTTAGATCAGTTGGTACCTCATTCCGACAATTTATGGCTTCGATGGTCGGCTCTGCTGCACGATATAGCCAAACCTAATACCAAAAAATTTGTAAATGGAATTGGTTGGACTTTCCATGCTCACAATTTTGTTGGGGAAAAAATGGTTCCTCGCATTTTTAAGAATATGAAATTGCCTTTGAACGAGAAAATGAAGTTTGTTCAGAAAATGGTACTGCTGCATATGCGCCCTATCGTTTTGGCACAAGAAGTAGTAACCGATTCTGCTGTTAGAAGATTACTTTTTGACGCTGGTGACGACATTGATGAACTCATGAAATTGTGCGAAGCCGACATTACCTCTAAAAACGAAGAGAAGGTTAAACGATTCTTGGATAACTTTCAATTGGTTCGTCAAAAACTAAAAGAGGTTGAAGAAAAAGATGCGGTTCGAAATTTCCAACCTCCAATTGACGGGCAAGAAATTATTGACACATTTAATTTGTCACCATGTAAAACCATTGGAGATATAAAAGTAGCCATAAAAGATGCAATTCTGGATGGAATTATTCCAAACGAAAGGGAAGCAGCCTATAATTTCATGATTGAAAAAGGAAAAGAGCTAGGCCTTGAACCAGTTGGCAAAAAAAAGAATAATTAGTTCGGAAATATTTCCGGACTTTTTTTTTCTGTTATATAACCTATTTCAATTTGTTAAACAGCACTTGATAGACTCGACATAATATCTACTTTTGCGGCAATTAAGCAATCTCACTATTTATAATTATACAACAAATGGCCTACGTTGATAATACAATGATTATCAGAAGAGATCTGTTATCGAAAATGGCAGAACTTTTTAATGAAGGAAAATTTAAAGAAGGATTAGATCGAATTCCTCTAGAAATGGCACCTCGAAGAAAAAAAGATCTTGATAGATGCTGTGTTTTCAAAGAGCGTGTTATCATTAAAGAAAAATTAATTCCTCTTTTGGGATTTGATTTGGAAGATGATCGCGATGAATTAAAAACCCTGGCAGAATACGCAGAAGAAGCTCTGGAGAGAAAGAATCCAATCAACAAAATCCTTACCGTTGTTGATGAAGCTTGTACTTCATGTGTAAAAAACTCATACATAGTTACCAATCTTTGTAAAGGTTGTGTTGCTCATCCTTGTATGATGAACTGTCCTAAAAATGCAATTAGCTGGAATGGAAATGGCCAAGCACAAATTGATCCAATAACATGCATCAACTGTGGTATTTGTATGAACGTGTGTCCATATCACTCAATCATATTTATGCCTGTTCCATGCGAAAATTCATGTCCTGTTGGTGCAATTTCCAAAGATGAGTATGGTATCGAGCAAATCGATGAGGATAAATGTATTGATTGTGGTAAATGTATCACTGCTTGTCCTTTCGGATCAATTATGGAAAATTCACAAATTGTGGATGTAATGAAATCCATAAAAGATGAAGAGACAGAAACCATTGCAATTGTTGCTCCTGCAGTTATTGGTCAATTCAAATCGAGCACAGATACCGTATTGGGTGCTATAAAACAATTAGGCTTTTGTGATGTACTTGAAGTTGCAAAAGGCGCAAATGTAACAACAGAAAAAGAAGCTGATGAGTTATTGGAACGTTTGGAAAACAAAGCTCCATTTATGACTACTTCTTGTTGTCCTGCATATGTTTCGGCAACCGAAAAGCACATTCCTGAAATTCAGAAATATGTTTCGGAAACCAAGAGTCCGATGTACTATGCAGCTGAAATTGCAAGAGAAAAATATCCTAATGCAAAGATTGTATTTATAGGTCCTTGTATTGCCAAGCGTCGCGAAGGAATGAAAGATCCAAATGTTGATTACGTTATGACATTCGAAGAACTTTCAGCTCTATTTCATGGTTGGAATATTGAAATTAGCAAAGAGGAACCTTTACTTTTAGATAAAAGTATTTTGAATCACGGTAGAGCTTATGCAGCCAGCGGAGGTGTTGCTCAATCGGTTCTTGAAGTTAAACCTTACGTGAATATCAAACCTGTAATTGTAAATGGTTTGGATAAGAAAAAGATCAAAATGCTAAAAGCTTTTGGCAAAACGGGTAAAACTAGCGGAAACTTTGTTGAAGTAATGGCTTGCGAAGGCGGCTGTATTGCTGGACCAAGTTCCAATTTCGATCCTAAAACAGGAAGCAAACTTTACGAAAAAAATCTTGCAGCTTTAATTGAAAGTTTAGAAGATTAATATCGATAAAAATATTTCTAGTGCGGTAATGATCAATTACCGCACTAGAAACCTTCAATATCTAGGGCGGAAACTACACAATACCGCACTAGAAACTAAATATTAGCTCACAAGAGATTTTTTAATACTCATTTAGGTTTGAATAGTAGTTCATCCAGAAACTATAAACAACTATTAATGAGAAACAATCTATACTACTTTCTCCAAAGATCAAGAATAATGGGTAAGTGATCGCTAAAACCTCCATGATACTTATACCCCACAAATGTTCGGTAAGGTTTTAGTCCGAAATGAGTTTCATCTTTTTCCAATAAAAAATCGGGTGCAAACACACTCATTCCATCTTTATTGCAATACAAAACGGCAGATTTATTCATCAATGATCCTGATACAATAAACTGATCGAGCATTCCCCACTTCCCTTGGTACTTGTGACTGCCAATACTTCCATTCTTCACAAAAACACTGGCTAAATTATACAATTGCTGATCTTTAATTTCGCCAGCAATTTCTGTCGCTCCCAAAGTTTTAAATATGGATTCATTCTCCGGATAATCGTTAAAATCTCCCATAATAAGAACATTTGCCTTTGGCGATTGCAAATAAATTGAATCTACTTTTTGCCTTACCAATTTTGCAGCGGAAATACGCTTTTGCTCCGATTCAAGCTGTCCTCCCCAACGTGAAGGCCAATGATTTACAAACACATGCAATGTGTCACTGGAGTGTAACTTTGCTTTCACATATAAAATCTCGCGGGTAGTAGATACCTTTTCTCCATCGTAAATTAATTGAATAAAGGAAGTATCTATGGGTTGAAATACTTCAGGTTGATACATCAAAGCAACATCAATCCCTCTTCTATCAGGCGATTCTCTATGAATGATTTGGTAAGCTATTTTACCCAAATGACCATATTTAAAAATCCCATCGAGTACAAAACGATTTTCGATTTCACACAGGCCTATAATATCAGGAAATTCCCATCCACCAGCGGCCATTATTACTTTTGATATTTTATTGACTTTCTGTTGATACTTTTCCCAATTCCAATTCCTTACTCCAGTTGATAAAAACTCATTGTCCAGCTTTAAGCTATCATCAAAACAATCGAAACAATTTTCAACATTGTAAAACATTGCTCTAAAATCACCGCGCTTGTTCTCTTCCCTACCTTCCAAGATAGATTGTGCCGAGCCATAAAAACTCAAAAGGAACACAAAAAAAGCAAGACAAGTTCTTTTCATTCCTGACTATTATTAAACTCAAAAGTTCCCATATCCGGGCTTGAATCAGCAGTCCTTGAGTTATTGAGTAGATCATTTGGATACTCCGTTCCAATCTCAAACTTTCCTGTATTTATACAAGGAGAGATTTCACTAAGCATATAATTTCTTTCTTCAATCGATATGAATTCAGGATCCTCATTATAAATGCAGTCAGAAAATATTGAGGTATATTCTTCTTGGAGCGATTTACTTAGTTTTAAAAGCGTATTTTCTACTTTTAGCCCTGATGTATTACCAACCACAAATTCGTCGCTAAAAGTTCCCCATACAATGCAATTACCAATATTAGACATGTATTCCGAAGAATTCACAATCTTAACAACTGGCTCAGTTCTTATATCAAAACTCCAGGCATTGTATAGTGTAGATTGAAATAAATTAAGCTCACCATTCTCAATTTTTAAACATTCGTTTCCACAATTTACCAACAACAAATCGTGAGCTTGCAGGTTCGCGTTTGTAATTGCAATTCCGTTTTCTGTAAAATTTCTGATTATTCCATATTCCAACTGTAACTCCCCACTGTTCCCTACATATTGAATTCCATTAATACCATCTTCCAGAATAAAATGACTCAATTGATTTGATTTACTACTTTCATGAATGCGAATTCCATTCCATTGGCCAGGTACATTTTTATACAGTTCCTCTAATCGCGAACTACCAAAATAAACAGGCTTTTCGAAGCTTCCTTCCGCTTTTAGTGTTCCTTGTATATCTAAACCTGCATTCTTCCCAAAATATACTGTAGTTCCTTCCTCCAATATAAGTTCAGTATTCTCCATTATTGAAATTTGCTTATTAAGCAAATAAGGCCGTTTTCCTGTCCAATTTTGCGAATTGACTATATCTTCCTCAATTAATACTACATCTTGGCTCCAAGTGCTTAAAATTACCCCTTGAAGATTATTATTTACATTAAACACCAAAACATCTTCGAGCAAAACTGCCTCATCAGTATCTTTTGGCCTTAAATTAACCTCTACAAATACGAAAAGACTGTCATTCGCTCCTATTTCAACATTCGCAAATCTTTCTTCAGCTGTTCCATTTACATTAAGTCGATATGGCGAATTCTCATCTTGTAAATAAATTTCTTGCAGATTTATTTTTTTTGAAGATTTGTTATACACCTTAAACAGCTTGGTAGTGGATCCAAATCCAGTAAAAAGAGTATCAAATTTTAGTGTATCCACCGAAAAACTTACACTAAAATCAGGATCAGTATTTAATCCGTCTTCATTATCGCAAGAGAAAATTGCCAACACAAAGCTTAAGCAGCATAGCAGATATAATATATTGCGCATAGAATTATTGTTTAGGAATTTGAAGATAAAAAAAATCCGGTAGTTCTGTATTCTACCGGATCTAAATTTCTTTTAACTTAAAAGAAAATGTAGTTTTTACTTTTTCGTTTATGACGTTGCGTTTGGGTTTTACTAAAGTTGCGGTCGGCCGCCCTTCTTTCACGCATTCTGTTTTCGCGCTTCATCTTATTCGGAATATCAAAGTTGATTCCCAAAGTGATTTCATGAGTACCATCACTACTATCAGCAATCAGGTTATTGGTATAATGATCGTATGAATATCCAAGGTAATATTGATTGTAGCTTACCCCAATCATTCCCACAATTTGATCATTTGCACGGTAAGATGCTGCCATCCAAAAATGGTTGATATACAATTTCAATGTTACATCGTAATACACATCTGAGTTCAAGGTTTTTCTCACAATTACCGATGGCTCCAAATCTACCAAATCCATTAAATGAAATGTATAACCAGCAGTGCCGTAAAAATGACGCATCATGATATTATCGGTGTAAATGTTATCTCCAAGCTTTACAGAAGATTCGAACAGATGGGCTGCAGAAAAACCTATGAAATAATCATCATTGTATAGATATACTCCAAAATTCGCATCTGGAACATAGGTTACCATATCACCTCCTGTGTAAAGAGGATCATTTACTGGTATATCGCGTCCATCAAACTTATACTGATAGAATACGCCTCCCAATCCAAATGAAAGTTTGGTTCCAGCTTTTCCATAGCGACGTCTGTTTAATTGTAGGTGATATGCATAGGAAAGTTCAATTCCCGTACGCGATATGGCTCCATATTTATCATTGAAAAAATATCCTCCAACACCTACACCACGCTGCTTGTTTCTGCGTGCCAGCGGGTTTCCCATCACGTTACACGTAGTACATTTACCCCCTAAATTTTTGTTAAAACTTAATGCCTGCGTTTCAGGAGCTCCTTCAACCCCAGCCCATTGTTGCCTTAAACTTAATCTTAGTGGCGAATACATTCTACTCCCTGCCATGGCAGGATTTAACAAAAATCCATTCTCTACGTACTGACTGTAAAGAGGTAATTGTTGCGCTTTGACTTGAAAGATTCCAAGCAAGAGAATACCTAATAAAATTAATGCTCTTCTCATTAGATTATAATGGTCAGGTTTTAAAGTTCTAGTTTACTATCTCAGAATGGTTACTGTTCCAATGATTGGTTTTTCATCCTCAACCTCCACTGCGTAATAATACGATCCAATTGGCAGTTTTACACTGCCATCATTACCTCTCCATGGTTCACCTTTATACTCGTTTCCAGTACCTGCAAATTTATACACAGCCTTACCCCAACGATCATAAATCACGATCTTCAGATCTTGGATGAACTCAATTCTCTCTATATCCCAATAATCGTTGTAACCATCAGAATTTGGAGTAAATGCTTTTGGTATTCGTATCCTGCGTTCAAATAAATATTCTACATTTATGATCGTATCCAATGGACAATTATTGGCATCTTTCAATTCCAAGGTATATACACCTCTGTCAATATCTTCAATAGTTTGGGATGTAAATTCTAATAATAAATCATCCTTGAGCCAACTGTACGAATAATCTTTTACTCCACCAGATACATTTACACCAATAGCACCATCCATTGCATCATAAGTAGTTGGTCTAATTACCTCAACTTCTATTGCCAATGGTTCAGGTTCAAATATTTCAACCTCCGAAACATCTGTACATCCCTGAGCATCAACAACTGACACTTCATACTTTCCAAGTTTAAGATCTGTTGCCTCTGCTGTATCCTGCCCATCGGACCAAAGGATAGTATAATCGGGCGTACCGCCAGTTATTTCTACCAATGCTCTTCCCGTTCCATCACCGTGACAATCAACATTATCCACATCGTTAATTTGAGCTATTAATGTGTCTGGCTGATTTAAAGTAAACGAACCACTTTCGCTACAACCGTTATCATCAACAACAGTATAGTCATAAACGCCTCTTGTTAATTCCTCAATTCGCTGGGTAACACTACCATAGTTGTCCCAATCGATAATATAAGGCGCTGTTCCATTACTAATATTTAATTGAATCCAACCGTTTTCCAAACCAAAGCATGTAGGATCTTTACTATCCTCTACTGCGACCAAAAGTCGCTCCGGCTCAGTAATCTCTATTTCAACATCTTCAGATTTACAACCATTTATGTCTGTGATATTTACAGTATATAGACCTGGAGCTAAATTTTCCTGATCCTCCATATTAACATCAACACCAGTTCCAGTCCAAGCATACTCATAACCAGGTGTTCCGCCTTTTGGTTGAATATTAATGTATCCATCATTCATTCCCGGACATGAAATGTTTTTCGTATTCACCTCAATATCCAGTAAATCTGGCTCTTTCACAATTACAGATAGTGTTTGCTCTTCATATCCCGGATCACCACCAGAATCATACACTTTAACATGATAAGTTCCTGCACTTAAATTGTTTATATTCTGGCTGGCACTCCTAAAATGATTATCACCCGACCAACTAAAAGTTAAATTTGCGGGATCACTAGCTCCTTCAACTTCCAGATTAATAGCTCCTTCCGCACCTCCCGGACAAGTAATGTGTGTTACCGATAAAGTATAAAGCAATAATTTTGAAGGTTCATGCACTTTCGTAACATCCTCAATTCTACAACCATTGGCATCTATTACGGCTACTTCGTAAACACCCATTTCAAGTCCATTCACCGATATTGTTCCTGAGGTATTGTCAACTTCTGCATAAGAATAACCTTTCGGCCCAGAAATCAATACCGTATATGGTGCAGTTCCTCCTCCAAAATCTGCTGAAACAGTTCCATCACGCTCCCCTTCAATACTAATATCTGTAGAATTAGCCTTGACACTCAAAACTATGGGCTCCGTAATTTGCTGATTACCAGAAACAGAACATCCTTTTGAAGTTGTAATGGTATAGGTATAGATACCTGGTTCCAGATTCATAATTTTCTTTGCTGAAGATAAAAATCCTTTTCCAAGATCATTGGTCCATACCACGGTATAGTCTGCACCACCAGTATCTACCAATAATTCTATTTGTCCATCAGCTGCCTGGTAACAACTTACATTTTTAAAATTTTTAACACTAACAATAATAGGATCAGCTGGTAAAAGCTCAAATGTTGCATTTGCAGTACTTTCTCCATCACTCACAGAAAGCGAATAAGTTCCTGGTTCTAAACCGGATATATTTTTTCCACTTCCTGAATAACCAGATGGTCCAGACCACGAATACGTATAAGTCCCTGATCCTCCCCTAGCTATCGCTTCCAGTTCACCATCCGACGAACCAATGCACCCCATTCGTTTTACCTCATCAATATAGGCAAACACTTGTCCCGGACTTTCAATAATCACAGACTTTTGAACTGTCGTACAAGATGATGCATCAGTAGCAACAACATTGTAAACTCCTGCTGCCAAATTCTCAATCAAGTAATAATTTTCATCAAAATTATCAGGGCTACTAAAAGTTCCACTTGGTCCTGTTACTGTAAAAGTGTAAGGCATTGTTCCTTCAAATAATTCCAATGCCAAAATTCCCTGATTTGATCCAGCAATTTCAACATGCTGTTCCACAACAACACCTAGCTGAAGACTCAAACCTAGATCTAATTTTACTGTGTCAATTTGTGAACAATTTTTCTTGTCAGAAATTTGCAATGCATATTTTCCCGAAACTAGGTTTTCAATATTTTGCTCATATGATTTGTAGTCATTCGGACCAGTCCATGTATAGGTGTAACCATCATTTCCACCATACGGTGTAACATGAATAATTCCATCTTCAGATTTTTCACAAGAAGGTAAAACGATATCTGCAATTACAAATCCAATTTTGTTTGGTTCCTTTACAGTGATTTCTTTCTCGAATATACACCCATGGGCATCAACGATTCGTAATACGTAATTCTCAGGGGCTAAACTTTTGAATATTCCGGTGCTTTCTTCCACTCCATCAAGGAAATAGCGGTAGTCAGGAGTCCCCTGCCCTCCCACTACAAATATTTCACCCGACTTCTCTCCATGACAATTGGCATCATCCACAACTAATTCTTCTGCAATAAGTTCCGTTGGTTCATTCAGTTCCTGATCCATAGATGTTGTACATCCAACCTTATCGGTAACTGTTAATTTATACAATCCACCAGCTAATCCAGAAATATTAGAATCTGTAGAAGAATATCCATCAGGTCCGATCCATGCATAGGAATAATCAGTAACTCCACCAGTTACAGTTGGAGTAAATTCACCATTTTTATCTCCGAAACATTTGAGATCCAATCCATTCAAATCGACAATCAATTCTGGATTGGAATTTATGGTCACATCTTCTTCTGTAGTTTTACAATTATTTCCATCTTGGACGAAAACTTTATAATCACCAGATGCCAATCCGGTAATATTTTCACTTGCTTGCAAATTGTTGTCCAAATAATAGGATAAGTTTCCTGTCCCTCCCGAAGCATCAATCGAAATTTCTCCTTCATGAACTGTATAACAAGAAAGATCTTTAGTATCGATATTATCTATCAATAATTCATAAGCATCGAAAACATTAACAATTGTATCGAACTCACATTTTTTACCATCAGCAACAGTTACGTAATATTTTCCTGGTTCAAGACCAAAAGCTGTACTTGTCCAATTTGCACTATCATCCGCAGAATCCACATCTTTGCCAGATTCCGCTTTCCAGAAAAATGAATAATCAGGATAATTTCCTGTTGCATTTTTTTTAACTGTTGCAATTACTTGTCCATTACTTTGTCCGAAACATTTTACATTGTTGGCAGTAATTTCTAATGAAACAGTTGAAACTTCTCCCAACGCAACTTCTATTGTGGATTCAATTTTACAATCAGTTCCATCTGCAGCTACCGTATTTTTTCCATAGAAAACTTCAACTTTGTAGAATCCATTTTTATTGACTTCGATTACCGCGTTGGTTTCTCCAATTAATTCGGTATAAGTACCAGCAGTTCCATCAACACTGTAATACCATTGGAAAGTAGTTGAGCTATTAATTGGAAATCCCTTAACATGATCTAACACAGCAATATCGCTACACCACTCTTCTCTTGGTTTATCAAAACTTTCTTCAAACGAAGGTGGATTATCGTCTCCACTAGGATCATTCCATATAACAAAACCAATAGAATTATTATTGTCATAATGATATTTAACTGGATGATCGACAGCACCAGAACCTGTAGTACCCTGAATATCAGTTAACGATGCATTATAAATATTATCGAAAGTATCTGCTGGTTTGTGAAGTATTGCGCGAACTCCAGGTGTACTTGCTTTTAGAAAAACGTAAGAACAACGAACACCTTCCATTTTTAAATCATTCACAACAGTAACTGTTTTTCCTGACTCAATGGTATTGTTCTCGTAACCCAATGTGAATTCAAGATTTAGAAATTCTGTATTTCCAAAAATCTTTCCTTCTTCCATAAATCTTACAGAACCAAAATATCCTTTTTCTGTATCTGCTCCACTTGTAATATTAATAATACCATTATCCACAAAATCTACAAATCCGAAACGAACTTCACCATCGGTTTCACAATAAATACCTCCGCCATTTTCGAAAGTAATGTATGAATCTGTACTTGTGAAAGTTAAACCTCCAGCAGTATTCATTATCATACTCCAACTTGTAATATTATTGGAAGTTACTTTAACAATTGAATTTGTCATATCGAAAGAACGAACTGCATCAGAATCGTGTAATGACAATGATTTAAATTGACTTACAGTAAAATCGAAGCCTTGGGTAGAAACGGAACCTTCATCTATTTCCAAATTTCCAGAAGTAACAAAACCAGTTTGCCAAATCCACGATTGATCTTTTCCTACAAATCGAATATCACCATCCAGATTTTTATTGGCAAAATCAACATTTTTGATATCAGCTAATCCGTCACCAATAAATTCGAAAGTTCCTTGCATGTCCAAAGCCATGCTATTGGCAAGATCCACAGAACCTCCCATTTGTAATTTTGCAGTAACAGAAAAACTTGCGTCCGGATCAATATCATCATTCCATGTCATGCTATGACATTTGGCATCAGCAGTTAACTCTACCAGTTTACTTCCAAAGAATGAGTTAGCTGTAAAGAAAACATCATCATTAATTGTAGGTACACATCCTTCTTCGCTACCATCAATCGCTCTACTCCAGTTTTCATGATTGTTCCAATTATCATCCGCACCATTACCAGTCCAGTACAATGCAATGGGAGCAATTACTCCATCAACAGTCCAACCACTTGTATTTCCTAGATCGAAGGAATTGGTTGCGATGTATTTTATACCGCCAGAAACATCAGCATGAATATCTTTTAACTCCAAGAAATTTCCATTTACATCATTCTTTGCTACAAGAAACGTTTCATTTCCAACACCATCTCTTGTAGAGTGCAGATATATTGGTGCAAAACAACTACCATCAACAAGTAATTTATCTGTTGTAATGGTTCTACCATTCTCAAATTTGTATTCAAAACCTCTTGCCAATTCAAGAGTTCCAAATGAATTTTTCTTTCCTTTTATAATTCCATCACCTTCGAATAACAAATGCGATGCATAAACTTCAAAGCCAGAGAATCCACTATTGAACTCTCCTCCTTTTTCAAATATTATCTCATTAAATGATACATTATTTAAAGCAGATCCTAGCAAAATAATATCAGCATTATCTTTCAAACTGATTGTACTGTTATCAGTTTGTAATTCAAAACCTTGATCATAATTCTCATCTGCTAGATTGATATAAATTGAACGTCCCGAAACATCTTCGCTTCCATTTATTATCAAGTTTGAGTTGGTAATATCCAATCCTCTCGAGTTTATTCCTGCAGGAGTTTCAATTGAGGTTAAACTTTTACATTCAACTAAATTTCCATTCGCAATTAACTTACCATGACGAACAAACAAATCTCCTTCTGTCTGAAAATCAGAGTTCATTGTCCAAACTCCACCTTTTCCATCGAACTCAACAACATTAGGAAATATATAATCAAATGTATTGATAGTTTGTGCCTCAGTTGCTCTGAAATAAAAGTCAACCACTGGTGATAAATCAATATCAAGTTGATCATTTAAAATGAACGAACCGTAAATGTAAACACCTGAAATATCAGTATCTCCCATTACAAAATTAGGTCGTGCGGTTTCAGATCCTGTCCAATCCATTGTTCTGCAACGGATATCACCAGATCCTGTGCGAACATTTTGATCAAATCCAGTGAATGAATTTACATCGAAAAAAACATTATCCTTAGCTGTTGGCACACAACCATCCGCAACTCCACCTGAAGCAGCAGCACCTGAAGATGTTGCCCAATGGTTTGGATCATCCCAATCTCCTTCTCCATTAATCCAAAATAAATCTCTTCCTGTTGGTTCCTCTTCAAATTTCCAACCTGTCGTGTTTCCCAAATCCAATGATGATTTTGCAACAAATACATTGTCTGGGTCCGCATGAACATTTAATAAATTAACAGAGCTAACTTCTATATTGGTAACTCCTGCTTTAGCTCTGAATATAGCAGCGTCAGAACCTGAACCAGAAATATCAATCGTTCCTTCACATGCTCCATTGGCAATAATATTCTCGAATTCAAACTCTTGTCTACTTTCAAACACATAAGTTTTTCCTACTGCCATTTGAATACTTTTGGCCGTAAAACTCAATTTGGATGGAGTTGGTTTTCTGAAATAGGTATTACCTTTAAATACCATTTCATTAAAACTTACATTATCTGCAAAAATATCAACATATGCATTTCCTGTTGGCTCTTCAAAAGTCAGGTTATTAAATGCTAAATCTTCATCGCCAGCAGAAACAATAAACTCTCCTGCCTTTGTCAATCGAACTTCCGAAGTTCCAGAAGAAAGTGTAAATGCTTCTGCAGAAACTTCAAACTTTTCAACTTTAAGAATTGTGGAAGATAAATTCAACGAACGGATATTATCTATACCATAATTAGAGTAAAATTCCTTGCTTTCAATTTCATTTCCATTGGTGGATAACTCACCTTGTTTCAGATCAATCGTACCTGTTGTAATAAGATTTGAAGTGATACTCCAGGAACTAGCTTTCCAACTGCCATCTTCCTGTTCGTTTCCGATGAAATTAAGATCGCTAATTAATTCAACTACACCAATATTAATCGTTTGAGGATCATTTTCAGCTTTAAAGTTTATTTCTCCCGAAAATGAATTTTTTCCTGCTGCCATGCCTGACATATCAAGACTACCAAATACATTTAATGGTTGATCGCCTGAAAAAGTCATATTGCTTGCAGTACTCCAAGTCATATTGTTACACTCTGCAATCCGTCCTTTTAGTGAAATATTGACAGCAAAACTACCTGTAACCTTAGCATCTTCAAAATATACGTTGTCTTTTCTGGTTGGAATACAACCTTTGTCCCAGTTGTCTGCTTCGAACCAATTGTCATCAACATTACCTGTCCAATAAACGTCTCCGCCCAATAAATCATCAGGAAAAACCCAACCGTCATAGCCCGAAACACCAATAGATTCTCTAGCTTCCAAAACATTAGCCATTCCACCAACAACATTCACATCTTCAACTCTGACACGAACAATGTTATTTGAATTTACATCACTATCAATGAATGCTACTCCGCCATCACCTTTAAACGAAATGTTTTCAGAACAAGTACCAACAGCATTTAGGCCATCTATTTCCAAAATTTTCTGAGTACTTCCTGCCTGAAATAAATACTCTTTTCCTGCCGCAAAGGTGATATTATCAAATTGATGATTCCCAGAAAGCTTCGCACTTCCATTAAAAATCAATTCTTTAAAACCAGGATAATCTGATGCATTTTCATTGGTTAAAAACACCTGATTATCTTGAGGATGGAATAGAACTTTTTCATAAGTAATTCCATCGGTATTGTTATTATAAAATTCAGCACCGCTTTGGTAAAGAGTAATTTCTGATCCTGATCCTAAAAAGGTAAACCCTGTTCCCTGAACATGCCAAGCTTTTAAAACTCCTGCATTGATATCAATTTTTGCATTCGCAATATTTAATGTCCTTGGCTCCGATGAATTTGACACAAATCGGTTTACATCAATTGTAAAACTTGCTGCATTTAATGTTCCTGAAATCAAATGTAATTCGTTTGCTACATCCAGTGCTGTACTTAAAGTATAAGTATTCGCTTTTGCATCTACCATTAAGGTTCCTGACATTGTAGCATTTAAAGAAATTGTACCTCCACCTTTCAATGTGGTTTGACCATCAAAATCCCAAATTGCATCTGTAGCCTTTAATGATGCATATATTTCCAGATTTTGATTTCCCTCTAATGTAGATGTTCCTTGAATCTCAAGATCCTTACATTCTGCAGGAACATTAACATTCACAGTAAATCCATTAGGGATAATCGCATTATTATTTCTGGATGGGACACAATCTTTATCCCAGTTCTCATGATTTCCCCAATTGTTATCTCCTCCATTTCCGTTCCACGTATAATCATCTGAAGAAGGAGCGCCAAAAGTCCATCCCGAAGTTGCGCCCAAGTCATACGAATTAAGTGCATTAAAAGGAGCTGCTGTACCTGTTGCAGTTACATTTCTAACCTTTAAGTAATCTAAAGCTACACCATCGGCTGAAATAAATCCTCCTGCAGAACCTCCTGTAATATTTATAAATGCATGACATTGCCCAATTGCAGTAAACAGTATATGAACATTTTGGACATCTTTATCTATAGTATAGGAATAACCCTTTGTAAATTCTAATTCTTGAAAATCATTTGGACCACTTAAACTACCATCTTTCTCAAACCTTAGTTTGTTAAAATTGGCACGTAAACTCGTATTAACAACAGCTCCTGAATTTCCAGAAAATATCACATCGTAAAAATCTATCTTTTCGCTACCTGATGTTTCAATACTTGAGTTCTCTGATAAAACTTTTATTGTGGAATTACCTGCCTCGACATTTAGGTTATCTGTTTGAAAACTAAATACAGACTCTCCAGGTTTATTTAAGTTAATGGTAGCGGAATTCAAGTACAATTCTCTCGAAATGGTTGTATTCGAAATAATTCGTCCGCAATTTACTTCTGCTTCAATACTTAAAGTTCCTTGATTAAATTGGATATCATTATCCAAAATATTTAATGAATTGGTGATTCTCCATCCACCATTATTTTCAAAAATTAAATCACCATCGAATGTGTTCCCACCAAAATCAATTGTATTACCTAATGTATTTGCACGAAAATATAATGGTCGATCAAGGTCGATTACCATTTGATTGCTAAAAGTAACACCACCATATATTACTAAATAGTGAGCTGGATTGGCATCGGTTTTAAGTGTTGGCATATTCTTTACATTTCCCCAATGCATATTTGCACATCGAGCAACACTTGTAATTACAACCTCTGCACCAGGATCAGGAAATGAAAATTCATCGAAGTAAACATTATCATCCTTGTCTGGCAATAAAGCATCAGGATTTACTTTCCCTCCTGGCTGATCACTCCAATGCTGAATATCATTAAAGTTTCCTGAACCTCCAATCCAGTAAAAATCACGTGCTTCCGCAGTAACATAAACAGTATGTAATAATATTAATAGTAAAAAACGTATACCATACCTTTTCATAACAAACAGAATTCTAATCAGTCAAACTCACCAATAGGTTAGATAAAATCAATTATTCTTTTCATGAAAGAACTTCTTGTTTTGACGAGAGAAAAACAAATAAGTTTCAAATTTGGGGAAAAATTTCAACATATTAATTATTACTCCAGATTATTTGTAGATCATTTTTTCACTTTATTCCACTAAGCTGAAAAAGTATTTTTTGATTTATAAAAATCGAACATCTGTAATTCATATAGAATCAAAAGCTTAAAAAACCTGATCATTCTTTCGAACAATCAGGTTTTTCAATAGTTTCAAACGATTATATGTATTTTATCGACTTAATTTAAAAGAACTCTATTTCTTGTATATCTTCCCAATCAAAAATCTTGTAATTATCATTTCCTGTAAAAATTAATATACCTGCATTCTTCCCGGAAACATCAGTTTGGTCGCCTAGAAATAAATTTTGTCCACTTTTCAACTCTACCAAACAATAATTGTATGCTTTCGGAATAATTTTTTTCACATTTCTGAATGGTACCGAAAATTCCAGTTCATCGTTAAAACCATTTAAAATTTCAGAATCCATTGCCTCATCTAAATCGTAAACAATTACACCTTCAAAAGTTTCTCCCTCATTGTTAGTTATCTTACCGTACAACCTTTCCGAGTCATTAAATTCAGAAAAACAAGTCATTGCACTTTGGGGAAGTGGCAATAAATCAAGAGATAAAAAATGCTTCCAGGTAAAATCTATACGTCCAACATTTGGTATTGTAACAATTATTCCCCTGTTATTTCGTGATACGTCATTTGAAGATTTCAACAGTAAACTACGTCCGGACAATAAGGTAATTCTTGAACCATTCTCCTCTTTTTGAATTTTACTGATTTTGGTAAATGGTATATCTATATCACCATCACGACTTACTCCATCCAATTTATCCTGAAGTAGTCTTTCATCATGGTCCCATTGAATGAAGCCTGTAAACTCGCCTATTGTAGTGGTAATTTTACCATAGATCGGTTCTCCAAAATTTTCAACAGGCTGCTTCTCTGGAGAATAAAAATTTACAACATCAATTCTGTTCCAATCTATTTTAAGCAAACCCAGTTCATGATCCATAATCCAAACCTGATTACCAACATCATTAGATCCACCTGATAAGTTTATGAATTTTCCTGTTTTAAGCTCCAAATTAACAGATTCTCTTCCTGTGATAGAAATGGATTTAATATCACCAAATCGACATTCAAATTTTCGATTAAAAGCACTGTAGGATTGCTCATCTCTGTATTCCACTCTATACCACGATGTTCTTCTTTTTCGTTTGTATTCAACTACTCTCTTTTTTTCTTCCTTTATATATTTCAAATATGGATTTTCTATCTTTTCAGAATTAAAAACATCCGTTAAAAATACTTCTTCATCATTCCATCTGATTGGTCCTTCATAAACATCTCCATCAACCGTAGTTATAGAGCCATATAAATAGCAAGGATAATTTTGTGCCTTAATCCCTAAAGCACTCAATAGAATGGTAAAAAACAAAGAAAAAAATAATACAATCTTACTTAGGTATTCCATATTCGCAGCTTTTATTGTTCTGAATCGATTGTATGACGTACAACCTATACATTAGTTACAGCTGCAAGGTAATTTTATTTTTTTCGGAACAAAACTTGAATGTATTTTGAATTTTCGGCAGGTGTAAATATCTGTATCAATTCCCAGGCTGGATCATAATCGGCTATTAATTTCTTAAGCTTGTAAATTTTCATCAAATCCTCTGCAATCCCATCCTCAGGATTAAAATTCGAATCATCACTTACATCCCACAAAAAAGACTCTAGTCGATATTGAACACTTATTTTTCGATTAGCAAATTTTACTTCCACTTCTGCCACCTGTTCATCATCAGTAAACGGAATTGGCACACAAATTTCTCTCATGTTTATTAGGTATTAGGTTAGGTATAATTATTCATATTTAATTGCATTTACCGGATCGGCAGAAGCCGCCCTGTAAGATTGCCACGAAACAGTAAATACGCCAATCACCAAGGATACAACTAGAGTAAGGAAAAATATCCACCAACTAATTTCTATGCGATATGAAAAGTCATTTAGCCACGAATTCATCGCCCAATATGCAATTGGAATAGCAAGAACATTTGCTATAAGAATTAATCGAACAAACTCCTTAGTTAAAAGATTTACCAATTGATTTACCGAAGCACCCAGCACTTTTCGGATACCTAGCTCTTTGGTTCTCTGCTCTGCCATAAATGAAGACAGACCAAACAAACCAAGAGAGGCAATTAAAATGCTCAACAAAGAAAAGATCGAAAATATCCAGGTTAATCTTACTTCAGAATCATAATTCTTTCTCAGCCTTTCATCCAAAAAGAAATAATTGAAGGCCATTTTCGGACTAAATTTATTCCAAACACTTTCAATATACTTTATGCTTTCCTCTCTGTTTTCCTGATTTAGCTTTACATACAAAACTCTTCGATGACTAGGATTTTCACTTACTAAAAAGTTGATTGGTTCTATATTTTCACGCAATGGTCGATAATGAAAGTCAGCAACAACACCTATTACCTCTCCTTTCATGATATTGTCATCATCTTCCTCTCCTTCCAATTCAACACCCAATTGCAACTTTTTACCTACTGCATTTTCATTCCAGTTGAACTTTCTTGCTGCAGCCTGATTCACTATGAATGCGCTAGAGGTATCCGAAGCAATTTTCCTGTCGAATTTTCTCCCTTGCATGATCTTCATCTGCATCATATCCAGATAATCAAAATCAATCACACTAAAATTAAGTACATATTGCTCCATTCCCTCTTCTCCCTCATACAAATGCACCGTTTTTGCTCCATCAAATCCAATAAGAGAGTTTGACGTTGCAACCGAGTTTATATTTGGATTTTTCCGCAATTCATCCTTCAAAGGTTCAATCTTGGTTCGCATTAATGAATCTCTAACAATACTAACCAAAACATCCTCTTTGCTAAAACCCATATCTTTGTTATTCATGTAATTTAGCTGCACTCCAACGATTATAGTTCCACTTATCATTATGGCTGAAACAGTAAATTGTGAAATAACCAAAAGCTTTCGAAGCAATCCTCCCGCTTTTCCTTTTATGGTAGAACCTTTTAAGATAGTAGCTGGATGGAAGGATGACAGGTAAAAAGCAGGATAACTACCAGAAACTATTCCCAATATCAATGCTAGTACTATACTAAACACCAATATTTCCGGAGTTTCGCTAACCGAAAGTGATAAATCTTTATCCACCAAAGAATTAAAAAGTGGCAATATTAACTCAACAACAATTATCGCAATCATCAATGCCAGAAATGTTAGCGATAAACTCTCCATCAGAAACTGACGAATTAAAGTATCGCGATGGGCTCCTACAACTTTTCTAACACCTACTTCTCTAGCTCGCTTTGATGAACGAGCTGTAGCCATATTCATGTAGTTAATCCCAGCAATTGATAAAATAAAAAAGGCTATGGCTGATAATATAAATATGTATTTAACATTTCCTGTAGGTGCATCCCATTGCAGATCTGACTTTAAGTGAATATCGGCAAGTTTTTGAACGATCAGATGATATTCTACCCCCAACTTATCGCCCACCGATTTCATATACTTATTATAATACAAAGGAAATTTAGATTGTAGTGCATCTATATAGGTATTCTCCTTCAACAACAAGAAAGTGTAATTACTAAAATTCCAAAATGTTATTGGTTCAGTACTATTAAACTCCTCTACTCCACGAATAGATTCGAGAGTTTTCATAGAATAAAATCCACGAAATTTAAAGTGACTGTTTCTCGGAATATCTTTCATTACACCAGTAACCGTAAAAGAGTTATTCTCACCAACAATTAAAACTTTTCCTATCGGATCCTCATCACCAAAATACCTCTTGGCCAAAGTTTCATTTAAAACAATGGTATATGGCTCACTAAGTGCCTTATCAGGATCACCCTGAATTAAATTATAGCTAAAAACCTTAAAGACGCTTGAATCAACGTACGCAATTCTTTCTTCATAAAATTCTATGTCGTTATATCGAAACTGCTGTCGCCCCGATCCATGAATTCTAACAAACTCTTCTACTTCAGGAAAATCTTGCTTGAAAGTTGGCCCAAAAGGCATAGATGATGTAGCAACTCTGTCGCGTTTGCCATTAAGCGTAAAATCAGATGCCAGCCTTACAATTCTCTTATGATTTACATTGTACTTATCGTAGGATAATTCCTCTTGTATAAATAGCACAATAAGAATTGCACATACCAATCCCACAGACAATCCAACTACATTGAGGACTGTATAAAACTTATTTCGATTAAAATTTCGAATAATAGTAATTAAGAAATTTTTAAACATATCAATTCCATTAATGAAACAAGTAGATGTGGGCTTGGGGTCTTATAATTTTTGTCTCATATTTTCCGTCACTACATGACCGTCAAACAGTTGAATAATCCTATGGCTTCGATCTGCATCAGATGGAGAGTGAGTAACCATTATAATGGTAGTCCCTTCTTCATTTAGCTGTGTCAAAAGGTTCATAACCTCTTCTCCGTTAGCTGAATCGAGATTCCCAGTAGGCTCATCGGCAAGTATTAATTTAGGATTTGAGATAACAGCTCTTGCGATAGCCACTCTTTGCTGCTGTCCACCAGATAATTGCTGAGGAAAATGTTTTGCTCTGTGTGCAATTTTCATCCTTTCCAAAGCTTCAGTCACTCGTCTTCTTCTCTCAGAACCAGACACTTTCATATAAAGCAAAGGCAGCTCAACATTTTCAAAAACAGTTAACTCATCAATTAGATTAAAACTTTGGAATACAAAACCAATGTTTTCCTTTCGTAGGTTAGTTCTTTGACGCTCTGTATAATTTTCTACCTGATATCCATTAAAATGTAATTCTCCTTCACTTGGATTATCCAGCAAACCAATAATGTTTAATAGTGTAGACTTTCCACATCCCGAAGGCCCCATAATGGCAACAAATTCACCTTCGCTGATCTCTAAATTCACATTATTAAGAGCAGTGGTTTCCACCTCATCTGTTCGGAAAATTTTAATTAAATTTTTAGTTTTAATCATAGCCTTTTTATTTATAATTTATTCGTATTTCAAAATATGTGCAGGAGCAATTTTAACCAAACGTGCTATCTGCTTGTAAATGGTTAGAAATGCAATTAAAAGCGATAGAACCGCTGCCAGAACAAATATTCCAACCCCTATTTCAATTCTGTATGCAAATCCATTTAACCACCATTCCATAGCAAAAAATGATATGATCCACGCAATGGCAATTGATAAAACAATCCACCTTAAAATTTCTTTATATAATAACTGGAATACATTGTCAACATCAGCCCCAAATACTTTTCGTAATGCCACTTCTCTTGCTTTATTTTCTGTGATGAATGAAACCAAACCGAATAATCCAAGACTAGAAATAATAAATGCAATTGCCGTGAATGAGGCAAACAATTTTCCCATTCTTGATTCTGCTTGATAGAAATAATCAAAATCTTCTTCTAACAATCTATAATTGAATGGAATATTTGTAAACTTCCGATTCCAAACTTTTCTTATTTTATTGATTATTGGATCTTTATCTTCACCAACCCGAATTCCTATATACTTAAAAGATTTTGGGTTTCTCATCATTATTAAAGGGTCAACACCAACTTGTAAACTATTAAAATTAAAGTCCTTTACTATTCCAATCACTTCTCCTGTATAATTCCAAAGACTTATTTTTTCGCCTATGGTATAAACCATGCCCATTTTTTCTGCAGCAGACTCATTAATTATGAATTTCAATGTATCTTCTCCAAACTCTTTCGAAAAACCACGCCCTTGTATCACATCCATTTCAAATGTTTCCAGGAAATCAAAATCGACAAATGATAATTGAAACAGGACTTCCTCTGAACCTTCTTCCTTATTAGGCCAATTCACATCCCATGTTGAGTTCAGAAAATTAACCGGCATTTGGTTAGCTGCTGTCACCCAATGCACGCCCGGAATCTTTAACAATTCACTTTTCAGCTCTGAATATTCCTCATAAAAATCATCCAGCATTTCAACATACACTATATTATCCTTGTTATAGCCAACATCAGAATCTTGTAGAAAGTTCAGTTGTTTATATACCACGCAAGTGCAAATAAAAAGTGTAATTGACATGGTAAACTGAATAATTACCAATATTTTTCGTAGCATGGCTGAATCTTGCCTAAACACACCTCTTATCACTTGAATTGGTAAAAAGGATGAAAGGAAAAGTGCTGGATAACTCCCAGATAAAACTCCAGTACTTAAAACAATTAAAACTACTGCGATTAAAAACTTCAGATTTCCTGGATTTAATGTCAGCGTTCTATTGGTAAGATCACTAAAAACAGGCAATAATAACTCAACAAAAACAATAGCTAACCCAAGTGCAATGGTTGTAAACACTATTGACTCGGTTAAAAACAATCCAACCAAACCTCGTCTTTGGGCTCCCACGACCTTTCGAATTGCAACTTCCCTGGCTCTTCGTTCAGAACGGGCAGTAGCCAAATTCATATAATTAAAGCAAGCTATCAAAAGTATTAGTACTGCAACCAATAAAAACACCTGAACATACCAAATTGGACCAGCTTTGTTTTTGCTAATCGAATACAAATGATACTTCTCAAATGCCTGTAAATCTAACTCTACGTTAGAATATGGAATTCGCTGCTGCACATGTTTTCGGATGTTTTCAGCCAAATATTTACTATTGGCTCCATCCTTCAACTTTACAAATGTATGAAATGAGTTTGCTTCCCAATCGTTTAAATCATACTCCCAATACTCTTTAAAAAATTTAAATGGAAGAAAAAAATCGTAATGTATTGAAGAGTTTTCCGGTGCATTTTCTACCACTGCACCTACTACAAATTGATAGTTTGAATTGATCTCAATACTTAATCCGATGGGATCAATATCTCCAAAAAGCTTTTCTGATAATCTTCGGCTTAAAACAATTGTACTTTCATTCTCCAAAGGACTTATATAATCACCATACAAAACTGGGATGGAAAATATTTTAAAAAAATCTGGATCAACAATTTTTCCTCCTGTTTCAACAACGGTTTTTCCATTGGCAGATAATACCAATTGTCCCCATGTACTTACCAATCTCGAAGAATATTCAACTTCCGGATACTCTTCCTTTAAAGATACCGCAAGAGGGCTTGGTGTTGAATACACGGAAAAAACATCCCCATCAGCGTATTTTTGATTTTCATAAACCGTATATATCCTATCTACATCCTTATGATAGGTGTCAAAACTAAGTTCATAATTTACCCAAATCAGTATCAAAAGTGTACAAGTTACTCCTGTAGCCAATCCTAAAATATTAATTATAGAATACGCCTTTTGCTTGTACAAATTACGAATAACAGTATTGAGTAAAATTTTAATCATCGGTTTACTTTAAAAGTAATTTCTCAGATTCGCCATACAGTTCATAACTATTTGTTATTACCTTTTCACCTGGCTCCAAGCCTTCTAAAACCTCATAATATTTCGGATTCTGATTTCCTAACTTAATTTCTCTTCTTACGGCAAATTCTTCCGAAGGATCCACGACAAATATCCACTGTCCACCTGTACTTTGAAAGAATCCTCCTCTTGGAATCAATAATGCTTCTCTTGGTTCTCCTAATTCTATTTTCGTTCTGAAAGTCTGACCAGTTCGTATTCCGTTAGGTAATTCGCTGGCGAATTTCAAATCAATTTCGAATTGACCATTTCTAACCTCTGGATACACCTTTGATACAACCAATTGATATTCTTTCCCATTAAATTTAAAACTTGCATTTAAGCCTTTATTCAATCTAGCAATATAAAGCTCATCAACCATTGCATTGATCTTATAATTATCAAGCACATTTACCTGCCCAAGTCTCTGCCCTTTTGATTTAGACTCTCCAAGTTCAGCATTTAATGCTCCCAACTGACCACTAACAGGTGCTTTTACGTTCAAATTTTGCAATTTTTCTCGTACCAAATCCAGATTATCTTCCATCTTTCTCAAGTTCGATTCCAGTCTTTCAATTTGAATGGTTCTGGAAAGCGAATCGGTCTTTTGGCGCTCCAATAATAAATCTCTTACTTTTTTGTGATAAAAATAATCATCTCTTGATGCCTCAAATTCTTCTTGTGCAATTAGATCTTTTTCGTAAAAAGTTTTGTTTCGAGTATATTGTCTTTTACTCTTCGCTAAATTTAAATCAATATCCAGCAAGTTGCGCTTAATATTTAATCGATCTTGCTCCATACTCAAACGAGTATCTCTTAATCTGTTAACCTGCTCAGTAAAAGCTGCTTCCGAATTCAAAATTTGCAAATTCAATTCCGAATTACTAAGGCGAAGAATAACATCACCTTTTTTCACCATACTTCCTTCCTCCAGTAAAATCTCTTCTACCCGACCTCCCTCAATGGCATCCAGATAAACCGTTGTTATTGGATTTACAGTACCGGTTCTGGCAATGTATTCCTGAAAATAATCGTTTTTTACATCAGCAATCGAAAGTGTTTCTTCATCTACTCTAAAACTTAATCCTGATGTTCCTAAAAATGCTGAGTAGAGAATAACTATGGCAATTACACCAATAGCCAGATACCAATTTTTCTTTTGAAGATACCATGGCTTCTTCTCAATAATTCTATCCATATTTTTTTGACTTGTTATATACCTTTTTCAAACACGTCCAAATAATAACCACTTTCATGCCAAACACAACTTAAAATTGAATTACAACCACTTAAACTAAATCAACACCAAAATCCTGTCCAAAGTTTGAACGAATTTAATACACGAACTGTTCGATTACGTACATCATTTTTTTATTTCTGAAATTTTAGTAATAACTTGAGTCCAGATTTAAACAAAATAAATTGAACCTACAAATTAATAGATATTATGACATCACAAAAAAGCGGAAAAATATTGGCCATTGATGACAATGAGGATATATTGTTTTCACTTAAACTACTTTTGAAGCAGCATGTAGAATTAATACATACTGAATCCGATCCTGAAATGATCCCTAAACTTATGAAGCAAGAAGAATACGATGTTATTCTTTTGGACATGAACTTCACAAAAGATGCGATTAGCGGTCAGGAAGGATATCATTGGCTAAACAAAATAATTGAAATCGACCCGAGAGCTGTAGTTTTGTTTATTACAGCATATGGAGATATCGAAAAATCAGTTAAAGCAATAAAGGCAGGTGCTACTGATTTTATCCTTAAACCTTGGCAAAATGAAAAATTACTAGCTACAATATCTTCTGCTATTAAATTGCGCAAATCCAAAGAAGAAGTTAGCGAACTTAAAACCAAACAAAAGGAATTAAATGCAGTTCTAGATCAACCATTTAATGATTTTATTGGTACATCTCCTGAAATGCAGCAGGTATTTCAAACCATTACCAAAGTTTCTAAAACTGATGCCAATGTATTAATTCTTGGTGAAAATGGAACTGGTAAGGAGTTGGTAGCCCGAGCTCTTCACAGAAACTCGAGTAGAAAAGATGAAGTTTTTGTTAGTGTGGATTTAGGATCAATTAATGAAAACTTATTCGAAAGCGAACTTTTTGGTCATGTTAAAGGTGCATTTACTGATGCCAGAGCTGACAGACCTGGAAGATTCGAAATTGCTTCGGGAGGTACACTTTTCCTTGATGAAATTGGGAATTTAAGTTTGCCAATGCAGGCAAAACTTCTAACCGTTTTAGAAAGAAGAGAGGTAATTAGAGTTGGATCGAACAAACCAATTCCAATCGACATTCGCTTAATTTGTGCTACCAATATGCCTTTAAAACAAATGGCATCCGAAGAGAAGTATCGCCAAGACTTATTATATAGAATAAATACAGTAGAAATTGACCTGCCTCCACTTCGTGAGCGTTATGAAGACATTCCTTTGTTGGCAAATCATTTCCTCGAAATTTATTCGAAGAAGTACAAGAAGAGAATAAGTCCTTTATCAAAAGCTTGTATTAATAAACTATATGATTACGGTTGGCCTGGTAACGTTCGTGAGCTTCAACACCAAATGGAGAGAGCAGTTATCATGGCAGATGACAAAAATCTTGAACCATCAGATTTCCAAATAAGTATGGAAAGAAACCAACAAGATGATGTTGAATTCGATTCCTACAACCTAGAAGAAGTTGAAAAAAATATTATTCAAAAGGTTTTAAAAACGAATAAAGGCAACATATCTAAAGCAGCAGGCGAACTTGGACTAACAAGAACCTCTTTATACCGAAGATTAGAAAAATATGGTTTATAAAAGCTTCCGAATTAACTTTATTATCAGGATTATCGTTCTGTCAGCAACAATATTCCTATTATTTTACCTAGTCGCAAAAAAAAGTTTATACTTTACGGCAAGTCTGACTTTTATTGCCATTATTTATCAAGTTTACGAGATAATTAGGTATGTTGAAAAAACAAATCGTTTACTAAAAAACTTCCTAGAATCCATTCGATATTCAGATTTTACCAGAAATTTTCAGGTACAAGGATTAGGTAGTTCTTTCGACAAATTACAAGAGTCATTTAACGCAGTAATAACGGATTTTCAAAAAATCAGGGCCGAAAAAGAGGAACATTACTTCTATCTGCAAACAGTTATTCAACACATTGGTATCAGCTTAATAGCTTTTCATCGCGATGGAAAAGTTGAGATGATTAACAATGCTTCTAAAAAACTGTTTCAAATAAGTAATCTTAAAATGATTCAGGATTTAAAAACTTTTAGTCCTGATTTGGTTGAATCCTTACTAAGCTTAAAACATGGTGAAAACACCTTGATAAAAGTTAATGACAATGACGACATTTTACAATTGGCTGTTTACGCAACCGAATTTAAAATCAACAATCGTCAGGTTATTTTGGTATCTATAAAGAATATTCAGTACGAATTGGAAGAGCAAGAGATAGAATCCTGGCAAAAACTAATTCGTGTACTGACTCATGAAATCATGAATTCTATAACTCCAATTTCATCCTTATCTACAACTCTAACTACAATCCTCGATGATTTTGGAGAAAACAACACAAATCGTTTCGAAGAACAAGATTTGGAAACGCTTAACGAAGTGAAAATGGCTTTGGAGACCATTCATAAAAGAAGCGCAGGACTTCTTCACTTTGTAGATACCTATCGTAATCTTACAAAAATTCCTAAGCCTAATTTCAGCATTTTCCAGGTTCAAAAGCTATTCGATAACATTCATCGATTAATGGAGGAAGAAATCAAGAGAAATGGAATTGAGTGTGAAATAAGCATTAATCCACAGTCCATAGAACTTTCGGCCGATGAGCAATTAATTGAACAAGTGTTGATCAATTTGATCAAAAACTCAATTCATGCTGTGGAACATACCAAAAATCCTAAAATTGAATTAAAGGCCTACATGAATACACGAGGCCGAATTTCAATTCAGGTAAATGACAATGGACAAGGAATTATTAAAGAAGTTTTGGACAAAGTATTTATCCCATTCTTTACAACAAAACCAAAGGGTTCAGGAATTGGATTGAGTCTTTCAAAACAAATTCTACGCCTACATGGAGGAACAATTACAGCTCATTCTGTACCTGATGAACGTACCAGTTTTACCTTAACTTTTTAATTAATGCTGTAAGAATTAACATTCTAATAATTTTAATTTAAGAAATTCTTTCATTAAATTTAAAGGGCAAATATATTTCTAACCCTTAATAAAATATACAGCATATGACTAAGACAATCACATTTAATGAGCTAAGACAAATTAAGGATCGTTTGCCAGATGGCAGCATGCAAAGGATTGCGGAAGATTTACAATTAAACGTAGAAACAGTTAGAAATTATTTTGGTGGAACAAATTTTGATGAAGGTAAAAGTACTGGAATCCATGTTGAACAAGGCCCTGATGGAGGGATTGTTGAACTCGATGATACTACAATTTTAGATCACGCTTTCCGCATTTTGGAGGATGCCTAAAAAGAAATTTGACATCAAATAAATAAAAAAGGGTTTTGAAAATTTTCAAAACCCTTTTTTAGTATATAATTAAATACTTATTCTTCTCTCTTCTCTTGGTGCAACTTATTAAAAATAATTGCAAGGTTTGAATACAAAGTTGTATTCTGAACTATAATATCATCAGGCACCTTAATTCTTGCTGGAGTAAAGTTCCAGATTGCTTTAATTCCCCATGCCACCATCAAATCAGCTACAGTTTGAGCATTTTCAGCAGGAACAGTTATAATCCCCATGATCACATTCAATTCCTGAGCTAAGTCTCTAAATTGATCGATATGAAAAACCTCAACATCATTAATTTTTCGGCCTATTGTAGATGGGTTTATATCAAATGCAGCCTCAATTTTTAATCCAAAATGATTTAATCCACTGTCATGCAATAAAGCTGATCCCAAAGAACCGGCACCAACAAGGAATGCATTATCCATTACTGAAAAACCAAGGAAATCAGATAAAACTTCTACAATTGCTTTTACTTCATATCCAACCCTGGTCTTTCCAACTATTTTAGTGTAAGATAAATCCTTTGTGACCTGCGTTGGGTCTATATTCATATAATTTGCAATTTGAGTTGATGAAACAAATTGCTGACCTTTACGCATCAATCCTTCAGCAAACGCTAAATATGAAGGCATACGTCTAATAGTTGGTTCTGGAACCGCCTGAATTTTCTTAGAATATTGAACCATAGTAAATTTCTTATACCAAAATCAAGACAAAAATAAAGAAGTTTTTATTAAAGAAAAATTTCTCTATTACTTTTTTTACGTACTACTAAAAAAATGATTTTTTGGCGCCAGGGATAAGTTGCTAGTTTTCACAACTTAACAAATAAAAAGTGGGCGATATAGGATTCGAACCTATGACCCCTTGGGTGTAAACCAAGTGCTCTGAACCAACTGAGCTAATCGCCCTCTGAAGGTGCAAATATAAACAGAAATTTTTACGATGCAATATTTTTTTGCTTTTGTTTATACTACTTCTGCAACAACAAATGTACTGCCTCCTACAAAAATCATATCTTCTATTTCCGCATCTGATTTTGCAGCATTCAACGCTTCCTCCACAGTTGAGTAGGCTTTTCCTCTTAAATCATAAGCACTTGCAAGTTCCTGAAGTTTAATCTCATTTAGTGCTCTTGGAATACTCGCACGGGTAAAATAATAATTTGCTTCTTTTGGCATTAGGCTTAATACTTCATCCGTATTTTTATCATCAACCAAGCCAAAAACAATATTCAATTTTCTGTAATCAGTCATCCTTATTTGCTCAATTATTTCTCTAATTCCAGCTGAATTATGACCTGTATCACAAATAATCTTTGGATTTTCCTGCAAAACTTGCCAACGTCCTAATAGTCCTGTTTCCTTTACAATTTGGGAAAGTCCAGAGTGGATGTTCTCATCTGAAATATTGAGACCTTGAGATTTTAGTTGTTCTAATGCACAAATTGCAGTTCTAATATTCTTCTGCTGATATTTCCCCAGCAAGTCACATTCAATTAAAACATTCTCTAACTGTTGAGTCGAAAAGTAGCTTAATTCTTGCTTACCAATATTTATATTAGCATTTCTAAACTCATACATATCCTCCGCAAAAAGAATATTTGATTCTCTCTCGCGTGCAATATTTCTAAAAACATCTTCAACAAATTCTTGTCTTTCTCCTATCACTACAGGAACTCCTTGCTTAATAATACCAGCCTTTTCTTTTGCAATATCACATATGTCATTCCCTAATAGGTTGGTATGATCTTTACTAATGTTTGTAATTACTGAAACCAAAGGTGAAATAATGTTGGTGGAGTCCAATCTTCCTCCCAATCCAACTTCAATCACAGCGATATCAATCTCTTCCGATGCAAAATATTCAAAAGCTAATGCAACAGTCATTTCGAAAAACGATGGCTTCAACTCTTCAAATTTAGCCTTGTGATTTCCTATAAAATCAACTACAGCAGATTCCGAAATCACCTGTCCATTAATCTTGATTCTCTCCCTAAAATCACGCAAATGTGGGGATGTATACAAACCAACTTTAAAACCCGACTTTTGCAATACCGAAGCAATAGAATGAGATACCGATCCCTTTCCGTTTGTCCCGGCAACATGAACCGTCTTAAATTTTTTATGTGGATGATTAAAGTACGCATCTAAAGCCAAAGTATTATCCAAATTGGCCTTGTAAGCTGCTTTACCTGTACGCTGGTACATAGGCAGCTGAGTGAACATATAGTCTAGTGTTTCCTGATAAGTCATTTCAAAAATCTTTACTGATTTTAAATCTTTTGCAAAGAAGAGTAAAAATTCTTAAAAAAATATTTCATAGGATGATTTTCCTATATTTTTTGCTAAATTAAAACTATTAAAGACTGTAATATTTGAATATTTCAAAATAGAAAAGCCTTATTCGCTGATTTTTAATCAGAAACCAAAGTTTAACCAATTTAAGTTGATACAGTTTTTTAATCGCATTTGTAAATCGACTAAATCTATTGGTCGAAATTAACCTCTAAGAACACCCAATATGGCAAAACTCAAAAAGATTTTCGTTTTGGATACAAACGTTATCCTACACGACTTTAATTCAATTTATAATTTTGAAGAGAACGATGTTGTTATACCAATTACTGTTCTCGAAGAGTTGGATAAATTTAAAAAAGGAAATGATCTAATAAATTTTCACGCCAGAGAATTCACAAGAGAACTTGACAGAATCTCAGGTGATAACCTTTTTAAAGATGGAGCTAAGCTTGGTAAAGGTTTAGGAACACTTTACATTGAGACAGGAAAGGAATTCTCTCCTACAATGAAAGCCTCGTTTCATGAAAATATTCCAGATCACAGAATCTTGGCAATAGCTGAACACATTTTTAAACAATACAAGCGCAAAAAAGTAATCTTGGTAACTAAGGATATCAACCTCAGAATGAAAGCCAAGTCGTTAGGTATACTTGCTGAAGATTACAAGAATGACCAGGTTCAGGATTTAGATGATGTAATGAGTCTTGGCATTACGACTCTTGACAATTTTGATGATGAAAAAATTTCATCTCTCTACAACAGTCATGAAGGCATTCCTGAAGAAGAATTTGGAGTAGACTTGCTTAAATCTGGTCATGAGTACTTTATTTTGAAAGGAAATTCTTCTAGCGCTTTGGCACATTACGATCCGGTTGAAAAGTTAGTTACTCGAGTTGAAAAACCAAATGCTTATGGCATTTATCCGAGAAATGCTGAACAAACCTTTTCGATGCATGCTTTATTGGATCCCAAAATTTCTTTGGTTGCCTTAACTGGTAAAGCTGGTACCGGGAAAACTCTTTTAGCCTTAGCCTCAGCTCTTGCCCAACACGATATGTACGATCAGATATTTTTGGCAAGACCAATTGTTGCCTTGGCAAATAAAGATTTAGGATACCTTCCTGGTGATGCAAAGGAAAAAATTGGTCCATACATGCAACCTCTTTTTGACAACTTAAGTGTAATCAAGCATAAGTTCAATATTCACAGTAAAGAATATCTTAAAATTGATGAACTTCTGAAGGAAGAGAAGCTACAAATTACACCTCTGGCCTACATTCGAGGCAGAAGTTTGTCAAACACTTATTTTATTGTTGATGAAGCACAAAACCTAACTCCACATGAAATAAAAACGATAATTACAAGGGCTGGCGAAGGAACAAAAATGATTTTTACTGGTGATATAGAACAGATTGATTCACCATATTTGGATAAAAAATCAAACGGCTTGGCATATCTATCAGATAGAATGAAAGGTCAGGATATTTTTGCACATGTAAACCTACTGAAAGGGGAAAGAAGTCACTTGGCTGAACTTGCTAGTAACTTACTGTAAATATACCAGTTGCATTACTGCTAAATTTCTTTTAAATTGATTAGAGAAAGCATAAAATGATTTGATGCTTGTAACCAAAATTAAAATCAAATCCACCGCGTATGAAAATAATGAAATTTGCTGCCATAGACATCGGATCAAATGCTATCCGATTACTGTTTATGAACGTGTTTGAGGAAGGCGGAAATACGCATTTTAAGAAATCATCATTAATCAGGGTTCCTATTCGCTTGGGAACTGATACTTTCATTGATAAATTTATTTCCCCTATAAAAGGTGAGAAGTTGATTAAATCGATGAAAGCCTTTCGACATTTAATGGAAGTTCACGAAGTTGTTAATTATCGTGCATGTGCTACCTCGGCCATGCGTGAAGCTGCTAACGGACCAGAAATCATTAAACGAATCGAAGACGAATCTAATATTAAAATTGATATTATTGATGGTAAAGAAGAAGCCAGTATCATATTCGACAATAAAATTGCCGATACTTTAGAGCCGAATAAAGATTATTTGTACGTTGATGTTGGTGGTGGTAGTACAGAAATCACTCTATTCTCGAAAGGCATTTGTACTTTCTCAGCATCTTTCAATGTTGGAACCATTAAAATCCTGAAAGATTGTGTTCCCAAAGGTGAGTTCATTCGAATAAAAGAATGTTTATTGGACATTTGCCCTAACTGCGAAAATATTGAGATTATTGGTTCCGGAGGTAATATCAACCGTTTGGTAAAACTTGCTACCCCTAGAAAAGAAAAATACATCAGCTACAGGGAATTAAAAAACATTTATTACGACTTAAAGCAATACACCTACGAAGAGTTGATGATTAATTACAATATGAATCCCGACAGAGCCGATGTTATTATTCCAGCAGCAACAATTTTCTTAAGCGTGATGGAATGGGCAAAAGCAGATACAATTCATGTACCTAAAATTGGAGTTTCCGATGGTATTGTTCATCAACTTTATAAAGAATATAAGTCCAATAGGCTTCTAATTAGTTAGGAATTGCCTTAAAACCTAATTCTTTTTATAAATTTGCAAACTATTTTATTTGCAATAATTAGAACTGATTCAATTGAAATTGATTCAGTTCTTTTTTATCGCAATAATTTAATAATCAGCAGAGGGAAAGAATATGTTGCAAGGTAAAACTGTTGCATTTTATACATTAGGATGCAAATTGAATTTTTCAGAAACTTCAACCATAGGTAGATCATTTAAAGAAATGGGCTTCGAAACGGTGAAGATGACAGAAAAAGCTGATATCTACGTAATCAATACTTGTTCGGTAACCGATCAGGCCGATAAGAAATGCCGACAAGCCATTAAGAAAGTAATTAAAACCAATCCGAATGCTTTTGTTGCGGTTATTGGTTGTTACGCTCAATTAAAACCAAAGGAAATCCTTGAAATTCCAGGTGTTGATTTGGTTTTAGGTGCAAACGAAAAATTCAATATCCATAAGTACATCGATCACCTTGAGAAAAAAGGAACTGGCGACTTACAGCCTTGTGAGGTAGAATCGGTTAAAGATTTTCACTCATCCTACTCGATGGGCGACAGAACCAGATGTTTCCTGAAAATTCAGGATGGTTGCAATTACTTCTGTACCTATTGTACCATCCCTTATGCCAGAGGACGAAGCAGAAACAACAGCATAGCCGACACGGTAAAACAAGCTGAAAAGGTTGCTGCCGAAGGTGCTAAAGAAATAATCCTTACTGGTGTAAATATTGGTGATTTTGGTAAAAGTACCAACGAGACTTTTCTTGATCTGATTAAAGAATTGGAAAAAGTAGAAGGCATTGAGCGTTTCAGAATTTCATCAATAGAGCCGAACTTGTTGAGCAATGACGTCATTGATTTTGTTGCCGGTTCAAAGAAATTTGTAAACCACTTTCATATTCCATTGCAGGCAGGATCGAACAAGGTTCTGAAGCTGATGAAGAGAAGATACGACAGAGAGTTGTTCGCTCAACGTATCGAGAAAATCAAATCTTTACTTCCCGATGCTTTTATTGGTGTTGATGTGATTGCTGGTAGCCGTGGAGAAAGCGAAGAAGATTTCAACGATGCTTATAAATTCATTAACGAATTACCAATTAGTCAGCTTCATGTGTTCCCTTATTCGGAAAGACAAGGTACAAAGGCGCTTGAAATTAAAGAATCTGTTCCAGTTGAAGAGAGAAAGCGTCGTGCTAAAATGTTCCAGATCCTTTCTGATAAAAAACTAAGAGCTTTTTATCAGGAACACCTAAACGAGGAACTTGAAGTATTGTTTGAAGGATACAATGACAATGGTAAAATGTACGGATTCACCGAAAATTACATCAAGGTAGAAATTCCTTACAACCAAAACCTAAGCAATCAATTGGCAAAGGTTCAGCTTGTAAACATTAACGAAAATGGACATGTTGATGCTAAATTGTTAAATGAAGCGGAGTTCAGTTTTAGACCGATTATTTAATCATATTTCAAGAATTGATATTAGCTTTGAGGTAAATTATCAATTTTAAATCACTACCAATCGCATTTGTCATGAACCAATTGGAAGATTTATGCCTGAAAACCAACGAAATTGCTAAAAAAGCTGGTGCTTTTATCAAAGAGCAACAGAATAAAATTAAAGCCGATATAGTTGAAACCAAAGGCATGCACGATTTTGTTACCTACGTTGACAAAACATCGGAAGAATTAATTATTACCGAGTTGAAGAAGATTCTTCCTGAAGCAGGTTTTATTGCCGAAGAAGGAACCGAAACCTATCGTGCCGATCGTTTCAATTGGATCATCGATCCGCTTGACGGAACAACCAATTACATTCATGGCTTCTCTCCTTTTGCAGTAAGCATTGCCTTGCAGGAAAACGATGAGATTGTTTTGGGCGTAGTTTACGAAATAAGTCTTGACGAATGTTTTTACTCTTGGAAAGATGCTGATGGTGCTTTCTTAAATGGCAATTCAATTCATGTTTCAAAGGCAAATACAGTTGATGCTTCTTTAATCGCTACAGGTTTTCCTTACTACGATTACGATTTACTAAAAAACTTCATGGCAACATTGGAGTATTTCATCCTGAATTCTCATGGTGTTCGTCGTCCTGGTTCTGCGGCTACCGATTTGGCCTATGTGGCTTGTGGTAGATTCGAAGCATTTTACGAATATAGCCTTCAGGCATGGGATGTTGCAGCTGGTTCTTTCCTTGTAAAGCAAGCTGGCGGAGCGGTTTGCGACTTTAAAGGAGGTGATAATTACATCTTCGGAAAAGAAATCATTGCATCAAACGGATTGGTTCAGGAAGAATTCAAGTCGGTGGTGCAAAAGTACATGCTTAAATAACTCTCTTTTTATTGATCTAATAAACATGGCTAAGTTTTTTTCCTATATCGCATATGGCTTTATAAAACTATTGAGTTATTTGCCTTTACGAGTACTCTATATTTTCTCAGATATCATTTTCTTTATTGTGTACCATGTTGTGGGATATCGCAAGCAGGTTGTTCACACCAATTTAAAGAATGCCTTTCCCGAGAAATCTGATAAGGAGATTAAAAAAATAGGAAGAGAATTCTTCTCGCATTTCTGCGATAGCTTTATCGAAACCATTAAACTATGGACCATAAGCGAGAAGGAAATCAAAAAAAGATGTAAGTTCCTACAACCTGATTTTTTCAATCAGTATAAAGAATCTGGTAAAAGTGTAATGGCTATTCTTGGTCACTATGGAAATTGGGAATGGATGACTTCCTTTCCTGCCTGGAAAGATGTTAATTTGCTTCCAATTTACAAACCACTTCACAATAAGGTTTTCGATAAATTATACATCCAATTAAGAGAACGATTTGGTGCCAAAACGCTTCCGAAAGATGATACTTTGCGAACCATGCTAAGGTATAGAAGCGAAAAAGAATTTACCGTAACTGTTTTTCTTGGCGATCAAACTCCAAACAGAAACAGCATTCATTACTGGACCAAATTTTTAAATCAGGATACACCGATTTTGCAAGGAACCGAGCGTATTGCCAAGAAATTGGATCAGGCTGTGGTTTTTATTAACATGCAGAAGGTGAAACGTGGTTATTACGAGGTTGATTTCATTCCTTTGTTTGATCATCCGAAAGAGACAGAAGAATTCGAAATTACCGAAAAACATACTCGTGTTTTAGAAGAATACATTAGCAAAAATCCTGCTTACTGGTTGTGGTCGCACAAGCGTTGGAAACACAAGAGAGACAGTTAACAGTGAGCAGTAAATAGTTATCAGTCAACAAAACAATAGAGTTACTGATTTTTAGATATTTTTAAGAAGAAATGAATAGAATTGGAATTGTAATACTAAATTGGAATGGCAAAGAGCTTTTGAAACAGTTCCTTCCTTCAGTTGTTGGCCACTCTAAAAGAGAATGGGCCGAAGTAATTGTGGCTGATAACGCCTCAACCGACGATTCCATTGCATTTCTTGAGCAGGAATATCCTGATATCAGATTGATTCAATTGGATAAAAACTATGGTTTTGCCGAAGGATACAACAGGGCCTTGGCTCAACTCGATCATGAATACTTTGTTCTGCTGAACTCGGATGTAGAGGTCAGTGAAAACTGGTTAGATTCCATTTACCAGCAGTTCGAAAACAATACCGATATTGCTGCTGCTCAACCAAAAATTAAAGCTTACCACAACAAGTCGGATTTTGAATATGCCGGTGCTGCAGGAGGTTTTATCGATTATTTGGGATACCCATTTTGCCGAGGTAGAATTCTTGATACCATTGAAGAGGATACTGCCCAGTACGATAAAAATATTGATGTGCTGTGGGCCAGCGGTGCTGCCCTGTTTATCAGAGCTGAAATCTACAAGAATACAGGTGGTTTAGATGGAGATTTCTTTGCGCACATGGAAGAAATCGACTTGTGCTGGCGTATTAAAAACCAGGGTCACAGAATCATTTGCGACACCAACTCAACGGTTTACCATGTTGGCGGGGCAACCCTTCCCAACCACAGTTCGCGTAAGTTGTTCCTAAATTTCCGCAACAACCTGCTGATGTTGTACAAAAACCTACCACCCAATAAATTCATATCCACATTCTTTTACAGAATGGTATTAGATGGTGTTGCAGCTTTTAAATTCTTGCTTGGTGGCGAATTTGCCAACTTTGCAGCCGTATTTAAGGCGCACATGTCATTCTATGCCATGATTGGCCAATTCCGTAAAAAGCGTAAAGAATTGCTGCCTCTTGTAAGTAAGAATCATCATAAAGAAATTTACCGCAATAGCATCATTTTTGATTACTTTCTCAGATCAAAGAAAAGATATTCTGAGATTGAACAGCAACTAAAAGCATAGCCATACTGCCTGTTTGCTTTAAATTCCTAATTATTAATAATGCTTAAATGCCTGGTTGTAGCAATCAGACCCTATTTTGCCATGCCTCATCTAATGGTTAAGCTTTAGAACTGATGTGTTACAGCATTCCACTGCCTATTTATAGTATTCCGTCGCTCGGTTATGATCTTCCTTCATCGTGTTGCAGATTTTCGCCAAACGGTTGCAATTTTCCACCCTCAGGTTGAAGTATTCCTGTGATCGGTTGCAATCTTCCAGTGCTAGGTTGAAGTTTTCCATCGCTCGGTTACGATCTTCCACCACTCGGTTGAAGCATTCCACCGCTCGGTTGAAGCTTTCCATTGGGGCTACATAATAATATATAAAGTCACAAGAACAACACTACAAGCATGTATTGCAATACATTACAAACAAACTATCTTTAGAAAAACAAGTATCTCAACCAAGTAGGTACAAAAGATAACTGAATAACAGAACAACAGAAGAAGTTGTATTCAATAAATGAAAAATAAATCAGTAACTATTTTTCATTAATGTTTCAATGCAAATAAATAGGATGTCTGTTCTTTCCACAGATCATAAGCCGCTAAATACGAATTCCTGGAGATAAATAATTGGAAAAATTACGGTACGCTGTACCCCTGTTCATTTATATTGAACCTTGAGCTATAAATATTCTGGTGTTCCACACCAATCCAATATGAGTTTCCTACTTTATTTTGTCTTTAAGCAGCAGCGCTGTTTAATATTTATAGATAGGTTGACATTGCAATTATCATTAAGGTGCAGAGCACCGCAATATCTTACCAATCAATAACAATCGATTCTGCTTGGGTAATGATTCCTAATTCATCAAATGGATCTCAAACTATCGACAAAAAAACATCTAGGTAGTAGCCGTAAACTTCAATCCAATAATGGCAACCAGCAAAAGGAACATGAAGAATATACGAGAGAAATGAACAGGCTCTCCAAACAAAACGATTCCTAGTACCGCTGTAGATAAAGCTCCTATCCCTGTCCAAACAGCATATGCCGTACCAACTGGTAAATTTTTAATGGCCAAAGCCAAAAAGTACAGGCTAATGCCCATAGCAACAATGGTGATTACACTTGGCCACAGTTTCGTGAATCCTTGTGCATATTTTAGTCCAATGGCCCAAACGGCCTCAAATAATCCCGCTACAATTAAATAAATCCAAGCTATTCCCATTTCTATAATTTTTCAACCAACTTCTCCAATTGAATCCCTCTCGATCCCTTTATCAGGATATAATAATTCTTAACTTCTTCTTTCTCCAATATGGCAGCTACTTCCTCTGCCGTAAGAAATGTTTTAAACTGATTCTCAGTATTCACCTTCGAAAAAACATCTCCAACCAGGTATACATTCTCCAAAGATCTTTCCTGCAACAAGTCAATTAATTGCTGATGTTCCTTTTCTGAATCTTCTCCCAGTTCCAACATGTCTCCCAAAATCACCAACTTGTTTTTCATTGGCAAATCGGCAAAATTGTTCACCGCAACTCCCATACTGGTTGGGTTAGCATTATAGGCATCCAAAAACAAAACATTCTTTTCGGTTTTCTTCAGTTGCGAACGATTATTGCTTGGTTCGTAGTTCTCCAAGGCCACTTTTATATCCGATTCCTTGATATCGAAATATCGTCCAACCGTAACGGCTGCCAAGGCATTCTCGAAATTGTAGCCTCCAATCAATTTGGTTTTGATGTAAAGCTTGCCAATTTTCGGAGATCTTAATTCCAATACCAAGTAAGGTGCAGCTTGCAAGAACTTGGCTTTGCTATCGGCCTCTTCGCTATTGCCATAGCTATATATTTCCTGATCATTCAGCATTCTCATTAAATGATCATTCTCGCAATTCACAAAAACCTTGCCTCTACCCTGCAAGTAATCGTACAACTCCTTCTTGGTTTTCTTAACCCCTTCGAACGAGCCAAAACCTTCCAAATGCGCTTTCCCAACATTGGTAATGATTCCAAAATTTGGTTCTGCAATCTCACACAAAAACTTTATCTCCCCTGGGTGATTTGCTCCCATCTCAACAACTCCAAATTCTGTTTCCTCGGTCATTGATAGCAATGTTAAAGGCACGCCTATATGATTGTTAAAGTTGCCTTGAGTCGCAAAAGTTTTGTATTTCATGCTCAATACAGCATTAACCAATTCTTTGGTTGTAGTTTTTCCATTCGTACCTGTAATGGCCAAAATCGGAATTCCTAAACTCCTGCGATGCTCTCTGGCCAAATCCTGCAATGCTGTCAAAACATCATCAACCAAAATACAGGAGTCGTTCACTGCAAATTCTTCTTCATCAACCACAGCGTATTTACATCCTTTTTCAATTGCTGATTCAGCAAACTTATTCCCATTAAAATTTGCTCCTTTCAATGCAAAGAAAATCGAATTGGGAACAATCTTTCTTGTATCAGTAACAACAATTGGATACTGTTTAAATAAGCTGTATAGTTTAGAATTTTCCATTGGAATTGTCTCATAATATTTGAATGACGAAATTAATAAAAAACCCCATCCTTTTATAGAATGGGGTTTTGTTTTATTTCGAAAACTACTTCTCTATTTTCTAGTAGGTCTACCTACGCGAGTCATCGCACAACGGAAACCAATATCATCTCTTGCTTCTTTCTGATCCAAGAATCTTCGAGCACTTGGTGCCAACCAGAAAGCTCTGTCTTTCCAAGAACCACCTTTATACACTCTTGAGTTATCAGTAACCATAGAGCTGAAATCGCTACCATCTTGTCCTCTACCTTGCACATACATACGGCTTGAACCTTGTGTTTGATGTTCTGGATTGTTCCATTCGTAATCAGAAACAATACTTGAACTTACATCACCATCACGATAGTTACGATTATCGGCAGTCTTATAGTTTTCACGTCCTACCAATTCCTCATCTTTTTGCAATCTGTAACGAATGCGTCCTAAACTATCTTTTTCAGCGATATTTCCTTCCTCGTCACGTACTTTTGTTTTAAATACATTTCCACGATATGGATTAAATTCTGCAATATCTTCTGGCGACATTGGTCGGTAAACATCAGCAACCCATTCGCTAACATTACCTGCCATACAATACAAACCATAGTCGTTTGGCCAGAATGAATTTACAGGTGCTGTTATATCACCAGCATCATTCAAAGCACCAGCAGTACCCATATAGTCTCCTCGTCCACGAGCAAAGTTAGCCATCATCTTACCACGAACTTTTTTATTCTCGTTTCTCACCCAGTGTCCATTCCATGGGAAAATTCTTTTATCTGTAATTCGTTCTTCTTCCGAATTTCCAATCAATGCAGTAGCAGCGTATTCCCATTCTGCTTCGGATGGCAGGCGGTATTTAGGAAGTAGAATACCATCAGTCCAACGAACTTGTCTTTCTTCGTTATCCGGATCTAAATCAGGTAAGTTCTTGTTTACTGAACCTTCATACTGTCCAGCTAAATATGCTTCTGTATTAAAGTTATTCTCATCTCTCTGTGCAGGATCCGGATTTAAAATACCCTTATCAATCAGAATTTGTTCGTTTACACGATCGGTACGCCACTCGCAGTAATCAACAGCTTGTTCCCAAGATACACCAACTACTGGGTATTCAGCATAAGCTGGATGACGCAGGTAATTATTTACATATGGTTCGTTGTAAGCCAACTCATCACGCCAAACCAAAGTATCCGGCAATGCTTTCTTATAAACCTCAGGATAAGAAACGTAAACTCTCTTTGTCCAATGTAAGTATTCAAGATAATCAACATTACGAACTTCTGTTTCATCGATATAGAAAGATGGAAGCGTAACTCTTCTAGGTACATTATTCCAATCGTACATTACATCTTGTTGGGTTCTACCCATGGTAAAAGTACCACCTTCTACAAATTTTAGTCCGGGACCTGTAGCCTGTTGGTAACCGCTATGATATTCAAAACCTCCATTGTCAGGATCATTGTATGCCCATCCCGTAGTTTTTGACTTTTCTCCTTTACCTACCAAACTCTTAACCTTCGAACATGATGGGAAGATCATTAATCCAGCAGCAAAAACAGCAATAACTATGCTATAATTTAGTTTCATAATAGATTGAATGTAGTTTATCTTCAAAAATACTTAACTCAACAAATATAACTAAAAGTGCTATAATTTTATTGTATATGATTTTAGTTTTTCGATTAAATATTTAACATTTTTCATTGAAAAATCTAATCTTTACTCATCTAACTGATACTCTGAAGTAAAATTTAAATCCTGATTTTCTCTTCATTTCGCAAGCTGAATCATTTTTTAATAAAAGATTTTCAGCTACAAGTAAAAATATCAAGTTTCAGATATCATATGCAGTTTACTCGCCAATGTGTAAAGTTTTATTTAATTTGCGTTAATTCTGTTTTCAATAACGATACTTAAACCCAAAAAATGCGCTATCTCATAATTGTTCTAATTTTATTGATCGGAAAACTGAGTTTTTCGCAAACTTCCGAAACTTTCAAGCTAAATTGGTCTGATACTTATATTTCATCTCCAGATGGAGAAAACATTAGAACCATAAGCTTTAATGGCGCATCACTTGATCTGACGAACAACTGGTTACCTGAATTTTATCACTTACAAAGAACAGGTTCAGACGGAGAAATTTTCTCTGTTGAGTTATTGGATACGCATTTTGAACAGTTAAGTTCCATAGAACAGCAAATTTTACGAAATAAAACTTTTTCTTCAGAAATAAAGCCTGAAACAGAGTCGGTTTCAATCAGGAAAATTCAGTATCAAAAAGTACAATTTGTTCCAATTAGAAAAAATCCAACAAATGGTGCTATCGAAAAACTAATCAGTTTTAAACTTCGATTCAAAAAGATCAGTCAACAAACAAGTGTAAAATCAGCAAAAAACTATGTTAGCAACTCTATTTTAAGCAGTGGAAAATGGGTGAAAATTTCAGTTGACACGACTGCAATTCACAAAATTACCTATCAGCAGTTAAGCGATATGGGAATTTCGAATCCTGCAAATGTTCGTATTTATGGTTATGGTGGAGGAATGCTTCCCAAGATGAATTCAGAATTGGTAACAGATGATCTTCCTGTGGTTCCAGTATATTTTAATACTGGCAGCGATGGAATTTTTAATGATGGTGATTTTCTGTTATTCTACGCCAAGGGACCAAGAAATTGGAGATACGATGAAGAGAACTCTGAATTCGTTCATGAAAATCATTTGTATTCCGATCATGCATATTACTTTTTGAGTTCAGACCAAGGAAGTGCACAAATTATACAACAGCAAAACTCCGAATCAAGTTTTACAAATACAGTTAATTCCTTTAATGATTTTAGAGTAATAGACATTGATGAAACCAATTTATTGGAAAGTGGCAGGTTATGGCTAGGACAGGAATTCGATGTAACAACAGAATTTGATTACAGTTTCAACTTCTCCAACATACAAAATACTGCCAGTGCAATTGTTACAGCACGTTTCGCTGCAAGATCATCCTCTACAACCACCTTAAAGTTGAGTTCTGGCTCAATTAACATTGGTGCAATTAATTTTTCGGCAGTTAACACAGGAAGCTATACCGCTACTTATGCAAAATTGGAGGAAAAAAGCTTTACCAGTTTCACACCTTCAAATGACAAAGTTGATATCCATCTGGAATATGAAAAAAGTTCTGCTTCATCCATTGGTTGGTTAGATTACTTAAGGGTAAATGCTCGCTGCAATCTATTTCTAAAAGGTTCACAAATGGCGTTTAGAGATATCGAATCTGTAGCAACTGGCAATATTTCACGCTTTCAAATTCAGAACTGTTCCGCCTCAACAAGCGTTTGGGATGTTAGTAATCAAAATGCGATAAAACAAATTCCTCTTAGTTTAAATGGAACTACAGGCAGCTTTAACACATCAACCAACAGCTTAAAAGAGTTTGTAGTTTTCAATCCTGAAGGTAATTTTCCTGAACCAACAGTGATTGGCAGCCTACAAAATCAAAATTTACATGCCTTGCCACAAACTGACATGCTGATTGTTAGTGCCAATCAATTTTTATCTCATGCCGAACAGCTTGCTGCATTTCACCGAAACCATGATGATTTACACGTTACTGTCGTAGATCAGAATGCAATTTTTAATGAGTTTTCTTCAGGTGCACATGATGTTTCAGCCATTCGAAATTTTGTTAAGATGTTCTATGATCGCTCAACTGGCGAATCAGATATGATCAAATACCTATTGCTATTGGGAGATGGTTCCTTCGATAATAAATCGGATAGAGAAAGTAACACGAATAAGATATTGACCTACCAATCTGAGAACTCACTTAGTCCAACACAATCCTTCGTAACCGATGATTATTTCGGGCTTTTGGACGATGGTGAAGGAGAAGCAACGGGACTTGTAGATATTGGAATAGGAAGATTCCCCGTCAATACTTCTGAAGAGGCGCAAATCGTAGTTAAGAAAATTCTAAATTACAATTCTGCAGAAAAAGGTGATTGGCAAACAATGATTTGTTTTATCGGTGACGATGAAGATAGCAATACTCACATGCGAGATGCCAACAGGCTAGCTGTCCAAATTGAAAACAATTACCCTCAATACAGAGCTCAAAGAATATTTTTAGATGATTTTGAGCAAATAACAAGTTCGGCTGGTCAGCGATATCCTAGTGTAAATACGGAAATCAATGAAAGTATTAACAAAGGAACATTGATCATGAATTACACGGGACACGGTAATGAAAATGGTCTGGCTCACGAGCACATTCTAATGACTGATGACATATATTCCTGGCAGAATCCTGTAAAACTTCCATTGTTTATGACTGCAACATGTGAGTTCAGTCGATTCGACAACTACAAAAAATTATCGGCTGGAGAAATAATCTTTCTTCGCGATAATGGAGGTGGGATTGGACTATTCACAACTACCCGACTTGTTTTTTCATCTCCAAATTTTACCCTGAATCAAAATTTCTACAATTATGCATTTGAACGAACCTCAGATGGTAAGTTTTATCGTTTGGGTGATATCATGAGACTGACTAAAAATGCAACCTCCTCGGGAATCAACAAGCGAAACTTTACTCTTTTGGGTGATCCAGCACTACGCTTAAACTACCCGGAACACAATGCCATTAGTACACACCTAAATGATGTGGTAATATCCCAACCCGTGGACACATTAAAAGCTCTTAGCGAGATTAAAATTTCAGGTAAAATTACCTCCGGGGCCGGAGCAAATCTAAATGGTTTTAATGGCATTGTTTACCCAACCATTTACGACAAAGCCATCAATAAATCAACCAGGGGGAATGATGGAGATCCATTCGAGTACACCAGCCAAACCAGCATATTATACAAGGGAAAGGCAAGTATTGAAAATGGTATTTTCAATTTCTCATTCTTTGTCCCAAAAGATATAAACTATCAATATGGTAATGGTAAAATCTCATATTATGCATCAAGCAGCACTTCCGATGCTGCTGGTTTTACTAATTCTATTATAGTTGGAGGAACCAATCCTGGTGCTAGCGATGATAAAATTGGTCCGGAAATAGAATTGTACATGAATGATGAACAATTTACCCCAGGAGGAATGACCAATGAAAATCCCCTTTTATTGGCTATCGTTCAAGATGCAAGCGGAATCAATACCGTTGGTAACTCCATTGGTCATGATTTAATAGCAATACTGGATCAAAAATCTGAAACCCCAATTGAATTAAATGATTTCTACGAAGCAGATCTGGACAACTACAAAAGCGGAAAAGTAAGTTACCAGCTTAGTGAATTGGAAACCGGAGAACATGAAATACAATTAAAAGTTTGGGATAATGTGAATAACTCATCGGTTGCCAGTTTAGACTTTGTTGTTGCCGAAACAGCTGATTTGGTGATCAAACATGTGCTAAATTATCCTAATCCATTTACCACAAATACTGGCTTTTACTTTGAACACAATCAAGCTTCGAGCGAATTGGATGTTCTCATTCAAATTCTAACAGTATCAGGAAAATTAATTAAAACCATCGAAACTACAATTAGTTCATCTGGCAACAGGGTTGGACCCATTCAATGGGATGGAAAAGATGATTTTGGAAATTCCATTGGCCGTGGAGTTTACTTCTATCGTGTAAAAGTTCGAGCTGATAATGGAAAAACTGTAAATAAATTTCAAAAATTAGTGATCCTGAAATAATAAAACTCCACAAAACTAGTTAATTGATTTATATTTGCAGACTATTATATATTTTTATTATGACTAAAAAACTAACTTTAATCACAATCGTACTATGTCTATTAATTGTTTCAGGCATTGGTAAGGTTTCTGCCCAGACTTCAACTTCTGGTGCAAACTACATTTCAACTGCGGTTTCTTTTTTAACCATTACTCCAAACTCAAGAGCTGGTGCAATGGGTGATGCGGGTGTGGCAACATCTCCTGATGTAAATTCTATGCATTGGAATCCGGCAAAATTTGCCATGATAGATGGAAATTATGGTGTATCAGCATCATATACTCCTTGGCTTAGGGATTTAGTAGATGATATGAGCATTTCTTACCTTACCGGATATTATCGATTGGATAAGAATCAAGTTATTGGCGCATCTCTTCGCTACTTCTCTTTAGGTGAAATTGCGTTTTTAGAAAGAGCTGAAGACATTCCGGTTGCACAAAACCCAAACGAATGGGCATTTGATATTGCATACTCAAGAAGACTGAGCGATGAGTTTTCAGGAGGTATTGCTTTCAGATACATTAGATCAGATTTAACCCAATCTCAATATGTAGCTGGCATAGAAACTCAAGCAGGAAATGCTTTTGCAGCAGACGTTTCTATTTATTATCAGCATGAATTCAGAAGAAATCGAAGAGACATGGTATGGTCCTGGGGACTAAACATTTCTAATATTGGTTCTAAAATCAGCTACACTAACGATGATGAAAAGGAATTTATTCCTACCAATTTGAAATTGGGTACTGCACTAAAAATGGAATTGGACAGATACAATTCGCTTACCATTGCTGCAGACCTGAATAAGCTTTTGGTTCCAACTCCAAATAGCGGATCATTAGATGAAGATAATAATGATGGCGTTATTGTTGGAAGTGAAACCTCAGATAAATCTGTAGTAAGCGGTATTTTTAGCTCTTTTACAGATGCTCCAGGAGGAATGAGTGAAGAGTTTAAGGAAATTGCATGGTCACTTGGTCTTGAATATTGGTATCAGGAGCAATTTGCACTTAGAGGTGGATACTACTATGAACACGAAGACAAAGGGAATCGCAAGTATTTCACAGCGGGTTTAGGAGTAAAACTAAACATGTTTGATATTGATTTTTCTTACTTGATTCCAACAACCCAAAACAACCCTCTTAAAAATACTTTAAGATTTACCTTAACTGCTAATCTTGATAAAATTATTAAGTAATGAAGATTAGAGTTGGATTTGGCTACGATGTACATCAATTGGCCGAAGGAGAAGAATTTTGGTTGGGAGGAATTAAAATTGAACACAACAAAGGTTGTGTTGCTCATTCGGATGGTGATGTTTTGATTCATGCAATATGCGATGCTCTTTTAGGAGCAGCAAACATGAGAGATATTGGCTATCATTTCCCAGATACTTCAAATGATTTTAAAGGAATTGATAGCAAAATTTTACTAAAAAAAACTATTGAAATCATAGCTGAGAAAGGTTATTCAATAGGAAATATCGACTCAACAATTGCATTACAAAAACCTAAAATCAAACCATTAATTCCTGAAATGCAAGAAACACTTGCAAAAGTAATGGGAATAGATTTGGATGATTTGGCCATCAAAGCCACAACAACCGAAAAATTAGGTTTTGTGGGAAAACAGGAAGGTATATCAGCTTATGCAACTGTTTTAATTGAGAAATAATTATTCAAGAATACAAAAAGAAGCCTTTTGCATATCTGTAAAAGGCTTTTTTTATTTCGTTTTGCAAGGCTACTTTCATCAATTTTACTATATTTATTACATATAGATATATAAATATTTTAAAATGCAAAATACAGGAAAAACACTCGTACTAGGCGCAAGTACTAATGAAGATCGATACTCAAATAAATGCGTAAAACTTCTTCGAAAGCACGATATTGAAACAGTTGCAGTAGGAAACAAGGAAGGAATCATTTCTGATGTTACAATCCAAACAGGAAAGCCATGTGAGACTAAAGTTCAAACAATAGCAATTTATCTTTCACCAAAAAATCTAGAGTCTTTCCATGATTATATTATTGGATTAAAACCTGAAAGAATACTATTTCCTCCGGGAACTGAAAATCCGGAATTTTATAAAAAAGCAAATGCCCACGGTATCGAAACCGAAGAAGCATGCCCATTGGTGATGCTGAACACAGGAGTTTATTAGAATAATAACATTAAAGGAATGCCGGTAATTGAATTACTGGCATTTTTTATTCTTAAAAAAACATCTTATAATATCGGTTTAACGACTCATTTACCTCATCCAGCCCAATCGTTCGACTTCTTCTTAAAACTTCTTGTCCATCAATAAAAACAAGCAATGAAGGGTTTGTATATAAACCTTCCTGGGCAGCAATGTCAGGCTGCAGTGCAGTATCTACATGATATGCTTTTAATTTGGCAAAATTAGTCTGAAACAAATCCTCCAATTTAGGTTGCAATGCCTTGCAAACGCCACAGTTTGGAGCTGAAAAATAAATATAAAACGATTCTCTCTCATTCTTCAAGCTCTGTAATTCTTTATAATCTGCTATATTCATATTGCAATATGCTATAATAAAAAACGGTTACCTTCATAAAGATAACCGTTTCTATATTTTTCAAAATCGTACTATTCTTTCTTACGAGTTCTTCTTTTTGGCTTAGCAGCAGCTGCAGCTTTATCTGCCTCCTCAAGACTGTTATCGTAATCGCAAATGTAACGGTCAACCAAAATACGTCCGCAATACTCACAAACGATAATCTTCTTACGAGAACGGATGTCCATTTGACGTTGTGGTGGAATCTTGTTAAAACAACCTCCACAAGCATCACGCTCAACAGTTACCACTGCCAATCCGTTTCTTGCATTCGAGCGAATTCTTGTATAAGCTGTTAAAAGTCTTTCTTCAATCTTATTTTTGAATGATTCAGACTTTCCCATCAACTTTTCTTCTTCCTTTTGAGTCTCGGAAACAATCGCATCCAACTCACCTTTTTTAGATTCCAAATCAGCTTTCTTCTCAGCAAAAATAGCTTCTGAATTTTCGATTAAAGCTTTTTTGTTACCCATTTCCGCAGTAAACTCCTTAATACGCTTTTCGCATAGTTCAATTTCAAGGTTTTGGAATTCGATTTCCTTAGAAATAGAATCAAACTCACGGTTATTGCGAACATTCATCTGCTGAGCTTCGTACTTTTTAATTAACAAACCAGCTTCTTTAATTTCTTGCTTTTTCTTAGCAATCGTATCGACAAGTTCTTTTACCTCGTTATTTAGATTTTCGATTCTGGTATCAAGTCCGGCAATCTCATCTTCCAAGTCCTGCACTTCCAAAGGAAGCTCCCCTCTTAGCGTTCTAATTTGGTCTACCTCAGAATCAACAGATTGCATTTCGTACAACGTACGTAATTTTTCTTCAACTGAAATATCCTTAAAATCTGAAGCTTTTGGATCTTGTGTTGTCATATGTTTACAAATAATTTATTGGATTCGAATTTATCTCAGAAATATGAACCGCAAAGTTAGGTAATTTTTTTGTAACTATCTCATAAAAAATATCTCGAGTAAACTGTTCACTTTCATAATGTCCAATATCGGCAATTATTAACTTGTCCTCAGCATCAAAAAACTCGTGATATTTAAAGTCTCCGGTAACAAATATATCGGCTTTAGCTGATATGGCATTTCTCAATAAAAAACTTCCACTTCCACCACAAACAGCTACTTTTTTAATCTTTTCCTTATTAATATTGGTATATCGGATACATCCACAACCGAATGTTTCTTTTATTCTTTTCAAAAAATCAATAGTATTTTCTTCTCTCTCCAATTCTCCAATCATTCCCAATCCAACTTGAGGATTATTATTGTCGAGAGAATAAATATCATAGGCAACCTCTTCATATGGATGAGCATTTAGCATTGCCCCCACAACTTTTCCTTTTAAGTGCTTTGGAAAAATAGTTTCAACTCTTACTTCTTTCTCGAAGTGTAACTTCTCTTTTTCTCCTACATACGGATTTGTTCCTTCTCCACCTCGAAAAGTTCCTTCTCCTTCCACATTAAAACTACACGAGTCGTAATTCCCAATGCTACCAGCTCCAGCGTTAAAAAGTGCATCTCTCACCTTTTGCGCATGATCATTAGGAACAAAAGTCACCAATTTCTTAAGATCTTCTCCAATTGGGGATAAAATTTTCTTGTTTTGCAAGCCTATTAAATCGCAAATTCTCTCGCTAACTCCTCCACGAACCGAATCTATATTGGTATGTGCAGCATAAATGGCAATATTGTTCTTAATGGCCATCATTACAGTTCGCTCAACATAGTTCGATCCATTAAATCTTTTTAATCCTTTAAATACAATCGGATGGTGAGCAATAATTAGGTTCGCTCCTTTTTGAATTGCCTCTTCAACAACTCTTTCAATTACATCAAGACAGATTAAAATACCACTAACTTCTTGATTGTATTCTCCCACAATAAGTCCAGCATTATCATACGATTCTTGGTACGATAGTGGTGCAACCTCTTCTATAGACGAAATAATATCCCGTACTTTCAATTCTAATAAGTTTTAATGATTACAATGCATCTTTGATTTCCAACAACAAATCTTTGATCTCTTGCAAGCGGGACACAACCGTAAAATTATTCTCCGTATCCTCTTTGTTCTCTTTGAGTTTTTGCTTGGCTCCCTTCAAAGTCATTCCTCGCTCTTTTACCAAATGGAAAATCAAATGAAAATTTTCAATATCATCCTGAGTGAAAAATCGGTTTCCTTTCTTATTTTTCTTTGGCTTTATGATATCGAATTCTTTTTCCCAATATCTGATTAAGGAGGTATTTACCTTAAACATATCAGCAACTTCACCAATTGAATAATAAAGTTTTTCTATTTTCTTCTCTTTGTAAGGCACGTCGATTAATTTTAAATCTTACCCTTTTTTTAACCAGGGCAAAGCTAAGTATATGGGAATAAATTATTAACTAAAGTAATAAATAAAATGGCACGGAATAAATTTTTCCGTGCCACTTTTTATGTTCTCCTAATTTTTGTCGGTAGAATTAATCCATTGTTTGACCAGTGTTTTCGGCATATGCAACCATTTGGTCATATTCTTCTGCTGTAAGGTCATTAAAATAGTAGTTAATTGGATTTAATGTTTTTCGTCCCTTTCTTACTTCATAATGCAAGTGAGGTCCTGTTGAAATACCTGTATTCCCCAGTTCTCCAATAATTTCTCCTCGCTTTACCTTTTGTCCTTTTTTTACCCTGTAATTATCCAAGTGAGCATAAATAGTTGTATAACCATATCCATGATCAATTACGATTTTCTTACCGTAACCTCTCTCTTTCCTTGCTGTTTTTACCACTCCATCTCCAGTTGCATATATCGGGGTTCCAATCTTTCCTGTAAAATCCATTCCATCATGAAATTTACGAGTTTTATAAATTGGGTGAATCCTCCAACCATAACCAGCTGAAATACGTCCAAAATCCTTTATTGCAAGCGGCATAATTGCAGGAATTGCAGAAAGCATTTTAAATTTATTCTTTACCATTTCTTCAACATCGTCGTAAGATTTGGTTTGAACATACAATGTTTTTGCAACCTGATCCAGCTTCTTGGTAGTTGAAATTACTAGTTCAGCATTATCCATACTCTCCAAATGCTTGTAACGATTTACCCCACCAAAGCCCGCTTTTCGAATATTTGAATGAATAGGCTCTGCTTCGAAAATAACGCGGTATATGTTATCGTCTCTTTGTTCTAAATCACTTAGAACCGTTTGCACCTGTTGAAGTTTTGTATTTAATAAACTGTATTGGGTAAGTAATCTCTGATTTTCTCTTTCCAATGATCTTTCCTTGGGTGAACCGAAGAAATAGAACAATACTACAACCATAAAAATAGCTAGTACTGAACTGGAAGCCATATGCTTAAGAACATTGACAAAACGTGTCTTAAAATTAATCTCTACCTTTTCGTAGCTAACAGACTCAGGGTTAAACCGATACTTCGTTTTCGCCATGTAATACTTTTAGGTTAATTTTTTACAGAAAAAGCCTAAATTTTTGCTCAATTAAGTCAACAAAATTAAGGAAATAATCTAACTTTGCAAGCTAAGTATCGAAATCTCATCTATTTAAAACATAATAGACTCATGAATTCTAGCGAAATAAGACAAGCATTTTTGGATTTTTTTAATTCAAAGCAACATAAAATCGTTCCATCAGCACCGATGGTAATTAAAGATGATCCTACCTTGATGTTTACCAATGCTGGTATGAATCAGTTTAAGGATATTTTTCTTGGTAATTCACCAGTAAAGTACAATAGAATTGCCAACTCTCAGAAATGCTTGCGCGTTTCGGGAAAACACAATGACCTTGAAGAGGTAGGACACGACACCTATCATCACACCATGTTCGAGATGTTGGGAAACTGGTCGTTTGGTGATTACTTTAAAAAAGAAGCCATTGATTGGGCATGGGAACTTTTAACTGAAGTTTATAAACTGCCAACGGATCGTTTATATGCCTCTGTTTTTGAAGGTAGCGCTGAAGATAAGTTAGATCGTGATGATGAAGCAGCTGGATATTGGATGAAATATCTTCCTGAAAACCATATTATCAATGGTAATAAAAAAGATAACTTCTGGGAAATGGGTGATCAAGGTCCATGTGGTCCTTGTTCTGAAATTCACATCGACTTGAGAAGTGATGAAGAAAGGAAAATTACTTCAGGTAGAGATCTTGTAAATATGGATCATCCACAAGTAATTGAGATCTGGAATCTTGTATTTATGCAATTCAACAGAAAAGCTGACGGTTCTTTAGAAGCTCTTCCTCATCAACACGTTGATACAGGAATGGGATTTGAACGTTTGTGTATGGCAATGCAAGGAAAAACTTCGAACTACGATACAGATGTATTCCAACCAATCATTCAAACCATTGCTAAAATGGCTGGCAAAGAGTATGGTAAAAATGAAGAAATTGACATTGCACTTCGCGTAATTGCTGACCATATCAGAACCATTGCCTTTGCCATAACTGATGGACAATTGCCATCGAATAATAAGGCAGGATATGTAATTCGTCGTATTCTTCGTAGAGCTGTTCGTTACGGTTATACCTTCTTAGGATTTAAAGATCCATTTATGTATCGTTTGATTCCTGTATTAATTGAAGTTATGGGACAGCACTTCCCTGAGTTGGTGAAACAGCAAACTTTAATTGAAAAAGTAATTAAGGAAGAAGAAAATTCATTCTTAAGAACACTTGAGAATGGTATTCGATTATTAGATCAGATTATAGAAAAAACAAAAGCTGATGACTTTAAGGTTATTCCAGGTAAATTGGCTTTTGAATTGTATGATACCTACGGATTCCCATTGGATCTAACTGAATTGATTTTGAAAGAGCAAGATTTGGTTGTAAACAGAAGGGAGTTTAATACGGAAATGGAAGCTCAGAAAAACAGATCTCGCTCTGCAACCTCGGTTGATACTGGCGATTGGGTTGAGCTTTTAAAAGATGATGTTGAGGAATTTATTGGTTACGATTACTTAAACACGGATGTAAGAATTACTCGTTACAGAAAAATCACTAGCAAAGGAAAAGATTCTTACCAAATGGTATTCAATATCACTCCTTTCTATGGTGAAAGTGGTGGACAAGTTGGAGATACTGGTTACATTGAAGCAAATGGCCAGAAAATTTCTATCATCGACACCAAGAAAGAACATGGTTTGATTGTTCATTTTGCAAAAGAATTGCCAACCGATCCAACAGCAACTTTTAAAGCTTATGTAAGTGATAGTAAAAGAAAACTTACTGCAAACAACCATACAGCTACTCACCTAATGCATCATGCATTGCGTGAAGTTTTAGGTGATCATGTTGAGCAAAAAGGTTCGTTGGTGAATCCTGATCATTTGCGTTTTGACTTCTCTCACTTCCAAAAAGTAAGCGAAGAAGAAATTGCCAAGGTTGAAGCAATTGTAAACAAGAAAATCAGAGAGAATATTGCTGTTGAAATCAAGAATCACATCCCAATGGCTGAAGCTGTAAATATGGGAGCAATGGCTTTATTTGGTGAAAAATATGGCGATTTGGTTCGTGTTGTAAAATTTGACGACTCTGTTGAGCTATGTGGTGGTACGCACGTTAAAGCAACAGGCCAGATTGGCTTATTCAAGATTATTTCAGAAGGAGCTATCTCTGCAGGTGTTCGAAGAATTGAAGCCATTACCGCTGATAAAGCAGAACAATACATCAACGACAAGCTGAATACTCTAAGAAATATTGAAAAAATATTTAAATCGAGCCAAAACCTACTTAAAAACATTGAAGACCTGATGTCCGAAAATTCAGGTTTGAAAAAGGATTTGGATGGCTTTATGAAGGATCGCTTAAAAGTGATGAAGAATGATCTTAAAGGAAACATTTCTGTAACCAAGGATGTAAATTTCATTACAGAGCCATTAACTGTTGGAAGTGCTGCTGACTTAAAAGATATCGCTTTCCAATTAAAAGGTGAAGTTGAGAATCTGGTATTCATTACAGGTGCCGATTTAGGTGGAAAAGCAAACCTAACCATCATGTTCTCTGACAACCTTGTGAAAGAATATGACTTGCATGCAGGAAATATTGTTCGCGAAGCTGCCAAAGAAATCAAAGGTGGTGGTGGTGGACAGCCATTCTTTGCCTCAGCTGGTGGTAAGGATCCTAAAGGATTGGAGCAAGCTATCGAAAAAGCCAAGAAAATGGTACTTCACAAAATTGAAGGATAAATAAAAGCTGCAAGTATAAAAAACGTCGATTCATTGGAATCGACGTTTTTTTATGAAAATCCTTCCTCTTAATCCATGATAGATTTAATTGATTCAATCATCAATAAATTCAATACTTCCAAAGCAAAAAGCATACTCAAAATAAGAAAGCATAATAATTTAATTTGTTACATTCGCGCCTGTTTAATAAATGGAGTCCAGAAACCATAAACGGGGCGAATCCGAAAAGCCAAACGAGTAGGAGAATTATTGAATTAAATTTATGACAATAGGATTACTTTTTTATTTGGGATTTATTGTGTTGATGATTGTTTCGGCATGGAAGATTAATACAAAAGCTAACCAACCAGGTTGGGCGTGTTTAGTTCCCTTCTACAATATTATTGTATTACTTAAAATAGTAGGTAAACCATGGTGGTGGTTACTACTAATTATTTTCTTATTCCCTATTTCTTTTATCTGGACGATTTGGATGACAAATCTTTTAGCAAAAAGTTTTGGAAAAGATACTGGTTTTACCTTGGGATTAATTTTCTTGCCTTTTATTTTCTATCCAATTCTAGGATTAGGAGATGCAACTTACCAGGGACCTGCAGGTCTTAAGCAAGAATAAGCAAGCTATTTATAATACAAAACGCCAATTCGTATGAACTGGCGTTTTTTTATACAATATTTAGTTTGACTTTCATACTCATCTTCATGGCACCCTCCCACTAGTACTTATGGCAGTCTCACATTAGTACTTATGGCGACCTACCATTAGTACCTATGGTGATGTCCCACTAGTAGCTATGGTGGTCTCCCACCAACCAATGGTAGCTAATAATTAACTTTAAGGCTGCATACTATAGGTGTGTACGCTAAACTGAGCTGATGGCAAGTAGTTCACTCCGAACCAACACACCAAAAGAATTACAAATGCTAGTGCTAAAATCCTCAAAGCCGAAACATACTTACTTGGTTTCTGATATCTACGATGAATGTATACCAAGTATCCCATCCAGGTGATGAATGCCCATGTTTCTTTCGGGTCCCAGGTCCAATAATGTCCCCAGGCCTCTTTGGCCCATAAAGCACCAAAAAGTAGTCCAAAGGTTAAGAAGGCAAAGCCAAGATATACCAAATTATCTGCCACAAGCATATATTTTACATCGAACCGTTCTCTTTTTACTTGATACAAACCATAAATGGCTACAAGCGAAGAGGCTGCCAAAAATGCATAGGAAATGATGTACACAACTACATGCGGAACAAACCATGGGCTTTGTAAGGCTGGCATTAAAGTTTTCGAAAAATTCTCGGGATGCATGTAATTGATAAACAAAAACAAGAGCGACATAAACAAGCAATAGTAAAGCATCCAAAGGTATCTCCAACGATAGTAGGTGATCAATCCAATAATTGATATAAACAATGAATACCACAATCTTGTTTCCCCAAGAGTTCTTAGAGGAGGGCGTTCAAGACTATTCCATAAAAATCCAATATAAACAGCCATGCTAAGAATGCCTATCAGCACCAATAAATTCCTGATAAAATCTTTTTTAGGAATTAATGCTGATAAAATCCAACTTGCAGAACTCACACCAGCTGCCATTAAAAAATAGTTCCAAATCATCTTATTCAGTTTACAGTTATCAGTAAACAGTTATCAGTAATATTACTGCTCACTGCTAATCGTTACTTTATTTCCTCTCCAAAACATGTATATAGACCCGATCATCATCATGAAAATGCCAATATATACATAAACTTGCCATGGATCTTTTACTACTTCTACTACACTTAGATTAGAGTATTTCCCCATTTTTTCATCGTAACTCAGCTGGTATATTTTCCATCCATTTACGCTTTGCGGTTTGTTTACTTCAAGAACCTGCTCTTCCTTTTGTCCATCAGGAGTGAAAATGGTGACTTTAGAAGAGAATTTTTTAGGTTCTGGTACTGTCATTAACAACGAGTACTTATCGTCAAGCTTTAGTGACTCATGAGGACGGTTAAAACTTCCACAAGAAATCCAGCCAGAAAGTGTATCTGATGAATTTACAACTACACTTACTTTAGCCGCCGGAGCTGCTCCAAAATCATACATCTGATGATACTTCTCACCTACCCTTCCTGATGACACAAGAAAATCATCAACTTTAATGTTCCAATCATGAAGCCTACACTCCAACTCATCTTCAATCATAATCATCGAAGGTTTTGTCGCTTCATAAAGCTTCCCCGATTCATTTTCGACCACTGCCAGCTTCGGATTAAACTCTTCAATCAAGAAATCGTTCAATTTAATGGCAAGCGGCAATTCGTAATAGTTCCCATTATTATCGTAAGCCTTCCATTCTGTTTTATTTGTATACAAATCCATTTTTAATCGCATTAAATCGCCTGAGCCTAATCCAGCCGCAAAAATGGTTATCCATAAACCCAAATGGCTGCATACAAAGCCCCAGTTCTTTAATCTAAAAGGAAAACTCTTACGTACAATTACCAATGCCAAAACAACCAACAGGTATAGGTTGATGAACAGAAACGGCCAAGAGGTGGTAAGCTGATTTAAACTCAAGCGTGTAATCAGGTTCTCTTCTTGCATCGAAACCTGAGGAGTAATACCCATAATAATAACCAAAAGCGTTAAAACAGCAATTGCACCCACCGAGGCAGGAACTCCCGATAAAAAATGATACAGATTTGATTTGCGAATCAATCGATAAAACACCAACAGAAAAGTTAAAAAAACTGCTCCCAAAATCAAGTTCATTGGATACCTAATAGATGTTCCAGAATTGGATTGAATGGTAAATTCTAACAGAAATCCAATCAACAGTAATCCAAACGCAATTAAAAAACTTTCTGCATATCCCCAGGGGGTTTGCCATAATGGTTTAGTGGGTTTCCTCATATCTCAAATTTTAAACAAGATTCCTTAAGATCGTAACAATTTTTGAATCTTATAAAAATGCCGTCCAAAAATGGACGGCACTTGAACCTGATATTTGAACGGTATCTAATTTACATTTTTACTTGATAGGTAGCTTCGCGTTCTTTAGCTTTCTTATCCCATTGAGGAAGAATATTCTTCTTGAATTCTTCCTTATCTTTCTTCAATTTATCAATTGGAAGTCCTATAAATTCCTGAGCTTTAGCTTTAGTAGCGATATCTGGATAAGGAACTTCACCTTCAAATCCATATTTGTGGAAAATTCTTACCAAAGCAATACGAGCTTCTTGTGCACGCTCTACTCCAGTTGTAATAACACGACCTATTTCAGTTGGAGCGTGGAATGATCCTCCATGAGAAGCAGCTGCATAATCCCAACGCCATTGCGCATGACGGATCATCTTTAGTACTGGCTTCATTTCTTCTTCAGTAGCACCAAGATCCCAAGCTTTTTTAGCTTCAACATGAGCACGTACTAACAATTCTTCTAATTTATCACGGTTTTCGATGATCTGATCTTGACGAGTATATACATTCTTAATCAAATTATCAGTCTCCTGACGGTGACAAACCTGACACGAGTTAGCTACGTTGTTCAAAGGAGATTGAATATGGTGATCTGTAAATTTCTGTCCACCTTCCGATTTGTAAGGCATATGACAATCGGCACAAGAAACACCACGATCAGCATGAATACCCTTTAGGTATACTTCGTAACCTGGATGCTGAGCCTTCAACATTGGAGCCTTACTTAGCGCATGAGTCCAATCTTTAAAGTCAATTTCATCGTAATACTCTTCCATAGCCTCAACGTCCATACCCTTATCCCATGGGAAAGTTAAGTAAGGAACACCTTCTGCACCGGTACGTTTTTTATTGAAATAGTACTCCACATGACACTGAGCACATACCAATGAACGCATTTCCTGATGAGATGCTTTATTGATATCTTTTCCTTGACGCTCGAAAGCCTCAATTAAAGCCGGACGGGAAATACGCAAATTCATTGTTTCTGCATCATGACAGTCAGCACAACCAATTGGGTTCACTACTTCATGACCTTTGCCTGCCCATTTTCCTTTATAAAATTCTGCAACTCCAATCTCATTCATCAAACGAGGAACATCAGGAGATTTACAAGTCCAACAAGTGTTAGGCATAGGACCATCATTTTCATTCTTTGGACCACCCGTACGCAATGTGTTACGAATATCTTCTACTGCATAGTAGTGCCCACGACCTTGATTATAGTCTTTTGAAAATCCATAACCAGCCCAAAGTACAACCAATCGAGGGTCAACCTCAAGCATATCAATCATTGCGTTACCATTATACTTGCTGCGGAAAATAGTATCAGCAGTTTTGTAGTACGATTGGAATTCTCTCGGGAAGTTTTCGCCCCACACTTCATTTCTTGGTTCCCACTGACCGTGCTCCACTTGAGGAGTATAGGCATAAACAGATTCTGCCCTTCTTTCCATGATAGATGAAGCTAACAATCCAAGTAGGAATACAACAACCAAAGTAACCAGGAAGATCAACCATCCCAACATTGGTTTTTTGCCTACAGATTCGTGTATTGGTTTCATAGTATATTAGTTTAAGTTTTATTCGTTTTCTAATTCAGTTTCTTTCATATATTCTTTTAGCCAGTCTGGCACTGGACTTTCTGGAAGTGGCACTCTGGCATGTGGAACACTAGATAAGCTATTCACTCTTCCATGTGGTACCTCCCGGTGACATTCCCAGCAAACTCTATCCTGAGTATTGTGGGCATGATTTGGCACTTGAGCTGCCAGTTTCGGATCAGTCAGTTGCTGACTGTGACAACGAATGCAGTTGTTATGAACTACTTTCTTCCCCTCATCGAGTATAAAAATTACCTCTGGTTCCATTCTCAATGCAAACATACTTGCATGACGCAATCCGTCCTTGGCTTTAAAATAGTACTTATTAAAGACATTATTGTGTGGAACATGGCAATCGTTACACGTGGCAACTTCCCGGTGTGAGCTATGGTTCCATGTAGCATATTGTGGAGCCATAACATGACAGTTTACGCAAGTCTCGGGAGCATCGGACAGATAAGATGCTGCTTTAGAAAGATAAAGCACATAGCACCCTAAGCCAAAGAATATCCCCAGCGTTACATAAACCGGAAGTTTCCATTTTGGAGGTGGTGTTAAAAATTTAAATAATCTTACCATTAGCAAAAGTTTAGATGTATTGAGTTTGCCTTATTTTTTCAAGAAATTTGGTTTAAATACAAGCATTACCCAAGCCCAGTTTTGAGTTTCATCTTTGTCACCCCCTTTTAATGCTTCCATCGAATCCGTTGCAAACATGTGTGAGTAACCAGCTTTAATCAAAACACTCTTTGAGTAATTATATCCTACAGATAAATCAACCTCTGTTCCTAAATATTTATCTTGTTTTTCCGTACCTGAATAAAGATCTGCAGCTGTTGAGAACAAATGAATTGCACTTGCAAATGACCACTGCCCCTTTGAATGATTTAATCCACCATAAATATCAGTTAAACCAACATCCCCTACGTGATTACCAACATAGAAGTAATCCATATGACCATTAAACTTATGATTTGTACCAAAAAGTGGAGTAAATGAGTTGTTATCTTCCAATTCTGTATCATCAGTTCCTGATAACATTTCGATACCTAAATTACCTTTCCAGTTATCAGCAACAGGGAATTTCATACCTAAATTGAACATGTATGCGCTTAAATCATTATCTCCAGCATCCTTACCTGTTTGACCATATAGCGAACCTGTAAAAGAAATTTTACCAGGACGATAATTCATATGAGTACCAAAAGTTTGACTATATCTTGTATCCCTATCAATGTCTCCTGAAGGATCAGCATCTCTTTCCAGTCCAACATTCATAAACAGTAAACTAAAATCAAATTGTTCCGATTTTCTGTTGTACCATGCAAACTGCATACTTTTGTAATTGGTTGTATACAATTGTCTTGTAAGGAATTCTGCATCATTGTTTACAGCAAAACCAACATGAAATTTACCATTTTCATCGGTTTTAAACTTAAGCAATGCCAAGTCATGACTTCTGGCTTGTTGAGCCCAACCTACATTACCCAAAATTCGTGAGTCATCATATACCAATTCCTGACGACCAACCTTTAAAGAGAAGTTTTCATTAAAAATAATTTCTCCCCATGCTTCATGAAGCATTAATTGATTCTTATCTGACATGTTTAATTGAGCAACATCTCCCCATGTACGGATATCCTGAACCGACAATCCGACACGGAATGTTTCTTCTGCATAACCCAGGTTTAAACGTGTACGCTGCGATGTTGCAAAAGCAGCATCATCAGACGAGTTAAAAAGAGACTTTAAACCATGACGATACTCTGTACGTGGTCTGATTTCTCCGGTAAAGGTAAGCTGAGCCATAACTAATGATGGCACCAGTCCTAGAAAAAGGACTAGCAATAGGCGAAATAGTTTTTTCATAGTTTGGTTAGATTTTAAATTAAAAATCTCTAATTCAATTCAGTAATTATATAATATGTTACAATACTAATTGAATTATTAAATCATTTCAAGATTAATGGATTATTTAAATTTATTATATTTAAATTTTAATACCTTTTTATCCTTTTTTACTCTTGACTTTCAGATGATTTTGATACAACACAACAAAATACCTTTATATCTTAATTTATTTTTAATCTTAATAAGAATACAAACTGAATTCCTAATTTTAAATACAAAAAAGATCACTGTAACCTAAAATTCGTTCCCATTCTCTTCAATTATCATCTAACAAGCAATAAGTTACACTTTTATGTTGACATAAAAACATAGATTTTTCATCATATCGACCGATATGCGTCGATTTTTAATTTATAAAGAAAAGCGTATCTTGAAATCCAATTTATATACACTAACATTCTAAACTAACCAGTAGTACTTGCGTACTTTTTAAAACTATATTGAATCAGATGAAGAAACTTTTGAATTTTCTATTCTCTATGCAGATGATGGGCGTACTCATTATCCTGTTTGCATTTTCAATTGGAACAGCAACATTCATAGAAAATGATTTTGGAACTCCGGCAGCTCGAGCAATGGTTTATGATGCTCGCTGGTTCGAGATTTTACTTTTATTACTTACGCTTAACTTGATAGCCAATATTTTTAGATATAAGTTATACAAGCGCGAGAAATGGTCTATTTTCATTTTCCATGCTTCTTTCATTGTAATAATTGTAGGTTCTGCATTTACTCGCTATGTAGGATACGAAGGAAACATGCACATTCGTGAAGGACACACTACCAACCAAATTACCACGATGAATTCATACATTGATATGAAATTGGAAAAGAATGGTAAAACATCTGAGGTAAGTGAAAAGTTCACTCTTTCAGCCGTTAAATCGGATGACTTTAAAGAGAGAATTTCGGTTGATGGCAGTAAAGTTGACATCAAATTAAAAACATTTATTCCTAATGCTCAAACTACATTAGTTCAAGACATAAGCGGTGAACCTGTAATGGAAATGGTAGCAGTGGGTAGTTCCGGAATGAGTGGAATGCAAAACTTTACTTTGGAGTACAACTCACAAAAAATGGTTGATAGCAACTTATTGGCTTTTGGAAGCAATCCTCATCCTAATGCGATTGTCTTTGATTACACAGATAGTTTAAGAATGATGAGTCCGATGCCAATGCAGGAGCTAAGCATGGTGGGTGGAGATGCCACTCCAATGGCTGCTAAACAATGGCACGTTGTTTCGCCACGCAAATTATACAACATTGGCGGTACAAAACTTGTAATTAAAAACTTCTATCCTGCTGCCAAATTTAAGTACGTTCAAGGTCAGGACAAGAATGCCCCTACTCTATTGGTATTCGATGTTAAAAATGGAGATCATCAGAAGGAGCTAATAGTAAAAGGCAAAAAAGATTATTTGGGCAAAGCAGAATTAACTTCGGTTGGCGATGTGAATATTTCCATAGCCTATGGTTCTAAAATATTGGAACTACCATTTTCTTTGAAGCTTAACGATTTTCAACTGGAAAGATATCCTGGTTCTAACAGCCCTTCTTCTTTTGCTAGTGAAGTAACACTTATTGACGAAACAAAAGACATAAAAAAAGACTACCGAATTTATATGAATAACATACTAAATTACGAAGGCTACAGGTTCTTCCAGGCTTCTTATGATACCGATGAGCTCGGAACCATACTTTCTGTAAATCATGACCGATGGGGAATGACAATTACTTACTTTGGATATTTCCTTTTAATGGTAGGAATGGCCTGGTCCTTGATTAATCCACATAGTAGATTCAAAATTTTGGGTCGCCAATCTAGAAAGATGAAGCTTATTGCCATTTTAGCTTTTGTTTTGGTTGGAAATAGCTTTAGCGCAAACGCTCAAGACCTAAAAGTTGTACCCATAGAGCAAGCTAAAAGTTTCGGCGAAGTCATAATTCAGGACAACGGTGGAAGATTTGAACCTGTAAACACCCTTGCCAGTGAAGTGGTTCGAAAAGTAACCAAAAAAGGAAAGTTTAAAGGTTATCCTGCCGAACAGATTTTCCTAAGTATGATTGTTAATCCACAAGAATGGCAAACTGTTAACATGATTAAAGTTGGCAATTCGGATTTGGCTAAAGAACTTGGTATCGAAGGTAAATACGGCGCTTTTAAAGATTTCGTAAATGAAATGGGCCAGTACAAACTAAGTAATAAGGTTCAGGATGCTTACTCGAAAAAACCTGCTCATCGTTCTTCTTACGACAAAGAGATTATGGCAGTTGACGAACGCATAAACATTACCTATATGGTGTTTACTGGTGAGTTCTTGAAAATCTTTCCTAATCCCAACGATAAAATGGGTTCATGGTATAACCCAACATCAAAGGTAAATGCAGCTACCGATGACTCCTTGTTCATTAAAAAGTCGGTTGTATTGTTGAGCCAGGCTTTAAACTCAGGAAATACAAAAGCCGCAGATACTTATATTGATGGCATCAAAAAGTTTCAAAAGAAATTTGGAAGTGAAGTATTGCCATCGGAATCAAAACAAAAAGTGGAAATCCTGTACAACAACCTTAATATTTTTAAGCGTTTGTTCCCTTACTATCTAATAATTGGATTCTTCTTGATTATTTTTCTGGTAACGCATATCCTACGCCCTAATTTTCCAATAAAATGGGTAGTAGGAATAGCTATGGTAATTTTAGGAGTTGGATTTGTTCTGCACACATCTGGATTAGCGGCTCGTTGGTACGTTGCCGGACGTGCACCTTGGAGTAATGGTTTTGAAACCATGACCTTTATTGCCTGGGGATGTTTGCTGGCCGGATTTATATTTGCGAAAAAATCGAAATTGGCTTTGGCCGCAACTGCAGTATTGGCTGGTTTGTTCTTATTTGTAGCGCACCTAAGCTGGATGAATCCTGAAGTAACCAACCTGGTTCCTGTATTGAAATCATACTGGTTGACCATTCATGTTGCCGTTATTACTTCGAGTTATGCATTTTTGGCCTTGGGTGCAATATTGGGAATGATCAACCTAACGCTGTATATTCTTCAGAATAAGAAAAACAAAGATGTTATTGCAGAAAATGTTGTTGATTTGAGTCGCATTAGCGAAATGACCATGACCATTGGTTTGTATTTCCTTACCGTTGGTACTTTCCTTGGCGGAGTTTGGGCCAACGAATCATGGGGACGCTACTGGGGATGGGATCCAAAAGAAACCTGGGCACTGGTTAGTATACTAGTTTATAGCTTTGTATTGCACATGCGTTTCATTCCTGGGTTAAAATCAATTTATACTTTCAATTTGGTATCGATATGGTCCTACTCATCAATCTTGATGACTTACTTTGGGGTAAACTATTACCTTGCCGGACTTCATTCCTACGCAAAAGGTGATCCTGTTCCAATACCAGTTTGGGTATATTACTCAGTGGCAATTCTATTTGCTCTTAGTTTAATAGCATACTTTAATTACAAAAAATACAATCACGAGCCTGAAACCGAAGAGGCTTAAAAAATAAAAGAGGCTGTCCCTTTATGGAGACAGCCTCTTTCTTTATATTCTTTAATTTAAGCAATTAAGCTTAGTTTACTTTTAATAGTTCAATTTCGAAAACCAAAACCGAACCGCCAGGCATTCCACTGTAATTGTAACTGCCATATCCCAAGTGTGCTGGAATAATCAACTTACCCTTTCCACCTTCTTTAAATAACGGAATCCCTTCTTTCCAGCCTTTAATTACTTGGCCTAAATAAATATCAACACCTACCGAACTACTTTCATCGAATTTTGTTCCATTTAAAAAGCTGCCTTTGTACACAACTTTCACATTCGATTCTTCAGTCGGTTGCGCTCCGGTTCCAACCACGTCCATGGTATAGTATAAGCCCGATTCTGTTTTTGTAGCATCCAAGCCTTTATTTTCGATGTAAGCCTGAATGTCAGTATCGTTTTTCTCAGCAATCATCTCAGGTGAGTACACCTCTACTTCGAAAATAAGAACCGATCCTGCCAATATGTTACCATGATCCTTACTGCCATAACCCAAATGTGCAGGAATCAATAAAGTAGCTTTACCTCCTTCGTTAAGGTAAGACAAGCCTTCAGCAAATCCTCTAATTGCATTTTGCAGATTGAACGAAGCCAAATCATCGCCCGTTGTATCAAACACTTCTCCGTTTGTAGTGTACCCCTTGTAAGTTAGCGTTACATCCGAAATCATGCTGATGTTTTTACCTGCACCCTCATCCTCAATTACGTAATACAAACCCGATTCAGATCGCGTTGCATTCAGATTGTTTTCTATTAGATAAGCGGCAATCTCCGCATCGTTTTCTTCTCTGTAGTCTTTCTCTCCATCGCTCGAACATGAGCTTACCACAAATGCCAATATCAAGGCAAGTAAATTGTACTTCATTTTTGTTGATTTTGTGTTAGAACGACAAATATAATGAAATACAGCACTTACAAAATAAAAAAGCTCTTTTGAGCGATTAATACCAATAACCAATAAAGCTTAATTAAAAATGGTATAAAATGCTCCAAGAGCTAATCAATTGCAAAATTTCTTCCCTTTTGATCCCTACTCTTCCATATTCTGAAAAATATGCTCTAAACTTACCTCTCTGCAATCCGAAGGTGGCGCAAAGGTAGAGGCAGGAAGATTCTTCTCCGATAATTCCACTACCTCTTCAACAACGGTATATTCATCCTGAAAATAAACTGTTTTTAATGGAATCCCTTTCTTGTGCAAATTCCAATACTCATCGGTATCCTCGTATTCCGACGAAGCCATTCCCATACGCATACTTTCGGCCAAATCCCTAAAAATCTCCGGATTCCAATCCTTGCTCGAAATCATATTTTCTGCCAGCCAAACCTCTTCCATCTTCTTTCCATCCGATTTTATAATGTATTTTTTGGCCGATCTTTTGGCAATCGTCATCACTTCTCCAGTTGACACAATATCTACCACAGGAGGCTTTGCTTTTGCACCTTGCATCTTGTTAAGCATCGGATTATTCGCCCCCATTTGTTCCATCATGGCACGTTGTTCGGGCGTAAGGTTTTTCATTGCCTCCTCCATTTGCGCAGAATACTGATCCATTGCCTTGCCAAAAAACTCTTTCATCTTGTTTTTGAAATCGTCCAGGTTTCCTTTCCAGTAGGTATTCTCTTGCACATTTACAAAGGTAAGATCGCGAGTATTTCCATTTAAAATGAAGATGTGCCCCTCATCAAGCATTTTAAATACATTGTTCTGCAAATACATCTCGTTCCAACTACTCTCATACTCACCCGTAGTTTTCGACTTAATAATCCATCCTGCCGATAATGGCAGATAACAAACCATCACAAACAATGCGGTAAACAACAAGGCTACCAGCAAATTTTTACGTTTCATCTTTTTCGTTTTTCAAGCTTTAAAGTTAATAGTGTTGTATATGCTTCATCCGAAAATTAATGCTTCGATAAAGCCAAAGAGAGGTTGTGTTTTGGGAATATACCAACACACTATTTTCATAGTAAAAATGGCATGAGAATAAAATTAAGGAATATGTAGATGCAAGTCAAGAAAAGGAAGGTGGGCTTTTGGGATACCGCCAAGCTGATGGCAAAAAAAGACCTGTCAGGTTTTGAAAACCAGACAGGTCGAGAAATATTTTCTTTATTGGAAGAATTAAAGCCACACAAAAGGATTTGTGCGGCAGAGAGGATAAGTTAATGATACTAAAAGGACTGATTTAAATCCTCTCCCCAACTATCATCCAGAGTTAAATCAAACATATTTCCTGTTTCCCCAACACCTACATAATTACCGGATAATATAGTCCTTTGATTTGGAAGAAGTAAAACATCTTCAATATCTTGTTCACTTACTATGTTGCCATTAATATCTTTATACTTTAAGGTAATGTGTATTGTATAAAACTGAGATTGTTCATGACTTAAATCTACATAATCACTTACTCCATCTACAGTTAATTCAGCAAACCAATCTTTAGTATAAGGTAAAAGGTCTAAATCATAAATATTATCATTATTTCGTTCAACCAAAATACTATACTCATTGCCTCGAGTTCTAAATCCAAACTTCGACTCATAATAATACCCACCAATATTATCTATAAATTTTTGAGAATAAACTTCAATATTTGTTATATTCTCAGGTAATTCATTAAGGAATTTTATTCTGAGCTTAGAACTTAATCGTTTAAACTTTAAATCCAACTTTAATTCTGTATCTTTTACTTCAAATGATTTTGAAATTACAAAAACAGAACCTTGGTTTAATTCTTTACATTCAAATAAATAATCACTACTTGAACTATTATTCCATTCAATTTCTTCCTTGTAACTATTACCCACAACCATAATATGATAATTACCCGCAGTAAGAACAGTATTTATTATATTCTCTGCATTATCACTTTCTCCTATAATAACAACCTTACTTTCTTTTAATAATTCATCATCACTGCCAGTAAGTTTCCATATCTTATAATGATATGAATTTATGTGATCAGCCAAAGAAGTCTTAGTCGAAGATTTCATTGGAATTGAATGATTAATATCTTCAATGGTTTGACTAAAAACAGATAAATTACATGAAATGTTGTATTCATCATTTTTAGGTTGGGATTCATCTTTTGAACAACTCATCAATATCATTGCTATTAACGAATACATTAAAATTTTCATCTTCATGATTTAAAGTTTTATTTAATTTATTAGTAGATCTAGTAATTCCAAATCAATATTACCATCCCCAAACCTACAAAATTATAATCACTTAATCGGTTATTTTTTGCTCTTCAGCCAAATATTTTGATTCAAAACATTTATTTGACCACCATTATTAACATCTAAATAAAATAATCAGCAATACGAGTAACAAATATGGCATTGAAAGACTTGCAATGAAGATATTGCCAACGCATTTGACATTGCAAGTCCTGCAATGGTCATAATGGTCCAAAAACGAGCGTAAAAAGTGAAGAAATTGCCGTTTTTGTACAAATACGAGCGTTTCTTCTTTTGCAATGCATCTATTTGTACAAATAGATGCATTGATAGTAAATAAATGGCCATTTTTGCGCAAATATGGTCGCTTATTAAATTGAAATTCTTGTTTTTGTCGTCAAAATGGGCTTTTCAAGCCTTGCAAAGGCCATATTTGTACAAATATGCCTTTTTCATGTGTTTCAATGGCTGTATTTGTAGCAAAACACCCCTTTCATCATTTTCAAAGCCTATTTTTCAATAAATAAACACTTCGGAGTATTTTATCTGAAGATTTTCAAAAATGAAATCCAAAAAATCACGTATACAGCATAATCAGTGACTTTGCAAAGGCTTAAGCTTTTATTTAACCTTACAAATAATATAAAGCCAATCAATTTAATGAATATTTTTCATACAAAGGCCTGTCAAGTTTGCCAAATTACATTTTAATACAAATCATAAATTATTTAATAACTTTTTGTTATTGTTCAATTTTTATTTTACACCTTAGCTTTCGACTCAAAAAAAATGATATGTAACTTAAATTTATGGAAACAAGCATACTAACCCATCAGATGTTTGTTTCTTTAACCCTAAAAACAAAAGAAATGGCAGAAAGTGTTTTTTATTATTGCGACAGCAAAGAGATTAACACCATTGCAAGTGTCGCAAGCTCGGAATTGGAAAAAGGAGATTGGTCTGCAGACTTTATCCTTAGTATGATTCTGAATGAGTTGAAACAGGAAAATGAATTATTAAGTCAGTCTATTGCCCATGTGCATGGCGATATTCTTGCTGAAAATGTGCGTAAGGAAGACAAAATTGCTGATGATGATTTTAAGTGTTTAAAGCAATTTGTTAAAGCCAACATGTACATGCCCGATGAAGAAATTGCCCAATGTGCCGAGGAGGTTTACGAGTTAATTAAATCGCACAACCTGCAATTGAACAAGCTTAACTACGAAATGCAAATTTCTATGAGTAAGGCTTTGCTGCAAAATCTGGGCAACGAAACATTTAAACCCAAAGTAGACAAGCTGCTGAGTGTATCAGATAGAATTGTAAAGTTTGAGGAATCGACCACTGCACTTACCAATGCTTTCAAAAAATTAAGCGAAAGCAAGGCCAGTAAAATTGAATACATCGCTCCATCGATTCAGAAAAATAAGGTTCGCGAAATTATAAACGAAAAACTTATTCCTCACCTGGAAGGTGCAGCTGCAGCACTTCCTGAAAAGTATGCTGCCAGCTTTAAAATCATTTGTGAACGTATTGAAGAAACAAATAGTAAGGTGCGTGCCCGCAAAACACGCAACCAAAAAGATACATAAGAAACTACCCTTGTTCAGTAGTCATTTTAAGTAAATTTAAGCTGGTTAGGGCAAACCTTCGGGTTTGCTCTTTTTTTTGTTCTAGTAAGTTTTAGTCATATCCTCGCGCACAACAATGCAGTAGGTGTTTTTTCCTTTTAATTCAGGATTCATTTTGCGGATCTCTTCGGCTGTTGCGGTGTAAATGCTTACAATTTTTAAATCGGGATTGGCTTGTTTCAAATACCAGATAATGCCCTCGTAATTGTTCGAATGATAAGCGCCATTGTAATGGATAAACTGCTGTCCTTTGCTCCAGTTCTCCAATATAAAATATGCCATGGTAGCATCTTTTATGGCTTGGGCTTTGGGAAAGTTATCCAGCATATCGGCACTCATGTGCATGCCCATTTTTTTCATGGCTTTATAGCCTGGCAATTCGGCATCGTATTTCACAGGCAGCGGAGCAATCCAGCTTTTTTCCTGATCGCTTAATTGCTCCAGAGCTTCAAAACCACCTCTAAATACCATGGATGCATATGGGCGCGGAATGTTAGTGGCTACAAAATGCAAATGCTTGTTTTTGGCAAAATCAAGCAATGGCTTGTAATCGGTTTTGTAATTCTGCCAAAGGCGCGTGGTATCCATAAAGCTCTCCTCATTCATCTCGCCTTTTACATACTTGCTCACGAATTCCTGGTTATCGGCCTCGAACATCTCGGCTCCCAATACCAGGTTTTCTCCTTTTCGTTGATGCAGATCTTTTGTAAGCTGCAATTCCAACCAATGCGAAATGGGATTGTTGTGCAACTCTCCAAACAGCACGATATCCGCATCAGCAATTTGTTTTATCATTTTCTGATATCGAATGGGTTTGCCATTCTCTTTAAACAGTCGGTAGGTCGGATTCCCATTGCTAAAGGCCATTAAAATAAAAGCCAAAAAGATAAGCTTTTTCATGTGTGAGATTTTAGAGTTGCTATCTAAGATATTGAAAAAACTTTAATTGCTGCATTTGTTACAAAGCCTTATATCGATAAAGACAAGGCATTGCCTTGTCTCTGCAAATATCCTATATGGGTAGAGACAGCATTAATGCTGTCTTTACTATATCACGCAATTAACATCAAAACACCTTTGTGCTACTTCGTGATATCCTTCGTTTTCCTTTGTGGTAAAATTATTTTCTCTATGCGATAACAAAACACCCCTCTCCCTGTCGGGATCTCCCCTGAAAGGGAGAAATTTAACTTGATAGTTCCAAAGAATTAATTTTCGAAGTGATGTTCTTTTCTCCTTTATGAAAAAGAAAGATAGAATGAGCTTATTTATTCTTCACACTAATCAACCATAAACCTATAAATGTCAATGCACCATTAATCATCAGTAATTCAAACCCAATGTTAATTCCAAACCAATCCACCGAATTGTCTTTAAGGATATAGCAAATAACAGGAGAAAGAATGGCGATTATCGGAACCCACTTGTCTTTTACTTGCAGTTTGGTGAACAAACCAAAAGCATAAAGTCCCAAAAGCGGACCGTAAGTATAACCAGCTACAGTAAAAATGGCAGCAATTACCGAATCGTCGTTTATTGCCCTAAATATCATGATTACCAATAGTAACAATGCAGAAAACAGGATATGCGACTGGCGTCGAAGTTTTCTTGTTTTTGCCTCATCACTCTCATCTGCATCTAAAATATCAACCGTAAATGATGTGGTAAGTGATGTTAAAGCCGAGTCGGCACTCGAATAAGCTGCTGCCATTAATCCCACCAAAAAGAAAAGGCTAACCACTGGTCCGAGATGTTGGGTTGCCAACAACGGGAACAAATCATCTCCTCGTTCGGGAATTGCAATTCCTTCGTGCTGGGCAAAAACCAATAGCAAGGCACCCAAAATAAGAAACAGCAGATTGGCAGGAATAAAGGCAAATCCATACCAGTACATGTTCTTTTTGGCTTCGCCCAGATTTTTACAACTTAAATTCTTCTGCATCATATCCTGATCCAAGCCTGTCATTACAATGGTGATAAAAGCTCCGGTAAAAAACTGCTTGAAGAAATTTTGTTTGCTATGCCAATCATCAAATACAAATACTTGCGAATATTCGCTTTCGCTGATCATGTTGGTTAATCCCGAAATATTCAGGTTCAGTTTATTCATGATCAGGAAAATACTCACTCCAACCGCAAGCAGCATAAACAAGGTTTGCAAGGTATCGGTCCACACAATGGTTTTAATTCCTCCTTTAAAAGTATACAGCCAAATCAACAGAATGGTAATAACTACGGTAACTGCAAAAGGAACGCCCCAGGCATCGAATACCGTTATCTGCAAAACATTGGCCATTAAAAACAAGCGGAAGGATGCACCAATGGTTCTTGATAGCAAGAAAAAAGAGGCTCCTGTTTTATAGGAAGCTCTACCAAACCGGCCATCCAGATAAGTGTAGATGGAAGTCAGATTCAATTTGTAATACAATGGCAACAGAATATTGGCCACCACAATGTATCCCAACATGTACCCCAACACCATTTGCATATAGGTAAAGTCGATGGATTTTACCCAACCTGGTACCGATATAAAAGTAACTCCCGATAAGGATGCTCCAACCATACCAAAGGCCACCACATACCACGGCGATTGTTTGTTTCCAACAAAAAAGCCTTTGTTATCAGCCTTGCGACCAGTAAAATAGGATATCAATAAAAGAAGGGCAAAATACCCAACAACAACAGATAGTATGGTAATTGGTGTCACAGTCGATTTTTTTTAGAATAAAAACCAAAAATAATCAAAGCTATCAGGTTTCTGAAACCTGACAGGTTTTTTATTACTTTTGAGCTAAACTTAAGAATTGAAGACAAAATGAGCTATACCAATTTCCCATCGAAACTATTGGAAAATGCAGTTGCCGAATTTTCTAAACTTCCTGGTATTGGAAGAAAAACTGCATTGCGTCTGGTTTTGCATTTGCTGAATCAGCCCAAGGAAGACGTGCATCGTTTTGGCTCTTCAATTACTCAACTTCGCGATGAAATCAAGCATTGTAAATCCTGCTATAACATTTCTGATACCGATGTATGTGATATCTGTTCGAACCCAAAGCGCGATCATGAAACCATTTGTGTGGTTGAAAGTATTCGTGATGTAATGTCGGTAGAACGCACTCAGCAATACAATGGAATTTATCATGTTTTGGGCGGCATCATCTCTCCTATGGATGGAATCGGTCCCAGCGATTTGCAAATTGATCCTTTAATTGCAAAAGCCGATGAAGGTAAAATGAAAGAGGTAATTCTTGCCTTAAGCACAACCATGGAAGGCGATACTACCAACTTCTACCTATACAAAAAACTAAACAAGTTTGATGTAAAAATCACAACCATTGCACGAGGTGTATCCATTGGTGATGAACTGGAATATACCGATGAAATTACCTTGGGAAGATCGATTCTACACCGTACTCCTTTCGATCAAAATTTGTAAGCAGCTAGTGCAAAGTATGAAAATTGATTTTAAATGAACTTAACTCGTAATTAACGATTCATAATTTTATTTCCATAAACGCCGCAGACCACACAACTTTATTACTTTATACTTTGAGCTTGTAACTTGAGCCTTTAGTTCTATCTATCTCCTTATCGATAAATTGTATCTTCGGATACGTTTGTCTTTTTCTTCAATTTTATTAAATTCGCATAGTATTTAGACTAAATAAACACAATCAATTAAACACTATGCCCGATTTCTATTTAAATATTCATCGGGATTGCCTAACTTAATGGGTATCAAAAAAACAATCACACATGGCTAAAATTGAAATATTGATTCCAGCAATGGGGGAAGGAATCACAGAAGCAACCATTACACAGTTTCTTAAAAAAGAAGGCGAGCATGTAGAAGAAGAAGAGTCGATTCTTGAAATCGCTACCGACAAAGTTGACTCGGAAATTCCAGCTCCTCAATCAGGGAAGATTGTAAAATTTTTATTCGAAGAAGGTGATGTTGCCCAAGTAGGCGACGTAGTTGCTATTTTAGTTCCTGATGGCGAAGAATTAAGTGCTGAAGAACTTACAAGCTCTGAACCTGCAAAGGTGGAAGTAGAAAAAGTTTTTGACTTACCAAAAGAAGAAACTGCTATTGAAGCTGAACCAAAACTAGCAAGTAAGACTGAAAATGGTTCGTTTATCTCTCCTCTGGTTCGTAAAATTGCACAGGAAGAAAACATCAGCTTACAAGAACTAAATCAAATTGAAGGTTCGGGAGAAAGCAACCGAATTACCAAAAAAGATATTCTTCAATTCATCGAAAATAAAAAATCACAACCTGTAGCTACAGAATCAGTAGTTGCTCCGGTTAGTGCTAAGCCTGCACCAGCGCCAGCTTCGGTTTCTCACCAATCTTACAATGGAGATAATGTTGAAATCATTGAGATGGACAGAATGCGTAAACTTATTGCACAGTACATGGTTCAATCGAAACAGGTTTCGCCTCACGTAACCTCATTCATTGATGTTGATGTAACAGGTCTGGTGCAATGGAGAAACAAAGTGAAGAACGAATTCCTGCAAAAAGAAGGTCAGAAACTAACCTTCACTCCTATTTTTGTGGAAGCCGTAACAAAAGCATTGAAAGATTATCCAATGGTTAATGTTTCAGTTGATGGTGACAAGATTATCCGTAAAAAATTCATTAACATCGGAATGGCGACAGCTTTACCTAGTGGAAATCTAATTGTTCCAGTCATAAAGTCGGCCGATGAAAAAAATCTTGTGGGAATTACCAGACAAGTAAACGATTTGGCTGATCGTGCCAGAGCAAACAAATTGCAACCAGATGAAATTCAAGGAAGCACTTTCACCATTACAAACCTGGGAGCATTTGGCAGTACTACTGGAACGCCAATCATCAATCAGCCCGAAGTGGCAATTCTAGCTGTTGGTGCTATTAAAAAGAAGCCCGCGGTTATTGAAACTCCTCAGGGTGACACCATTGGAATCAGAAGCATAATGGTTCTTTCCTTGTCTTACGATCATAGAGTTGTGGATGGAGCTCTTGGTGGAATGTTTCTTAAACGAGTTGCAGAATACCTAGAGAATTTCGACACAAACAGAGGTATATAATTGCATTTTTAATTAAAAATTGAGCCGTTGAATCTTATTCTTCGGCTTTTTTTGTGTTTTATAAATAGATATGCCTAAATAATGTTACATTTTTATTTATTTTGTCTATTCATTGCAGAATTATATAATTACATTTATCAAGAGGTAAATAAACCTGATAGAAAGGAAGTTTTTATTAACAATTCCATCTTTTTTATCAGATTCTCTGGCGTTATTAACTTATAAAAGTTATATTTAGTTATTGTTAATTAGATTAAAACATATAAAACCCACTACAGGCCCTAAGCTAAAAATGAAATTGTCTTCTTCTGCAAAGACGATTTTATTGGTCATTTTCTCTATTTACATAGGGATTTGTAGTCCATACTCTCTTAATGCCAGCCCCAAACAGCAAAAAGTTAAAGATCGTAGAAAATATCAAATAGCTGAAAAATTACTGGCAAATGGAAACTATTCCAAGGCTGCCAGCATTTATAAAGAGTTGTTAGATCAAGCTTCTCGCAATGCCGATTTGAATTTTAAACTTGGATTGTGCTATTTAAATATTGTTCCTGAAAAGTCCAAATCGGTTGAGTTACTGGAAAAATCTATTCAATACACCAGTTCAAAAAACAATGTTCCCATTGACGTGTACTTTAATCTGGCTAAGGCCTATCACGCCAATTATCAATTCAGGGAAGCATTAAAAGTTTATAAAGACTTACAGCAAATTATTTCACCTCAAAACACAGAGTTTCGTAACGAAATACAACGCGAAGTTAAGATGTGTGAAAATGGTTTGGAGCTGGTAAAAAATCCAGTGGATATCTCCATCATCAATCTCGGCAATAAAATTAACACCGAATATGATGAACACAGTCCTGGTGTTACTGCAGATGAAAGCACCATGATTTTTACTTCGCGAAGAAATGGCACTGGCAGTAAACTTGATATTGATGGTCAGTATTTTGAAGACATTTACATTTCGCATAAGGTAAATGAAACGTGGACTGAGCCGATTGGAATTCCAAAACTTAACACAATTGACCATGATGCTTCGATTTCTATTTCGGCTGATGGTCAGGAACTTTATATTTATAAAGCAGGATATCTGAGTCGAAAAGAATCAGAAGGTGGAGACATCTATGTGAGTAAATTACAAGGGAATGAATGGTCTGAGGCCAAAAAACTAGGACCAAATATCAATTCCAAAAGCAAGGAAAGTCATATTTCTGTTTCGGCAGACGGACGAACCATGTTTTTTTCAAGTGATAGACCTGGAGGATATGGTGGAATGGACATTTACACAGTAACCAAACTTCCTAATGGCAAATGGGGAAAAGCAAAAAACTTGGGGCCGGCTATCAATACGGAATACAACGACGACGCTCCATTTATCCATCCTGATGGAAAAACTTTATATTTCAGTTCAGCAGGCCACACATCCATGGGAGGTCTGGATATCTTTAAAAGTATCAACATCAAAGGACGTTGGACTACACCTGTAAATGTTGGATATCCAATCAATTCAACTGATGATGACATTTACTACACTCCTACTCCGGATGGAAAAAGAGCCTACTTTGCATCATACCGAACTGGTAGTTTGGGGAGAACGGACATCTTCCTGATTAAGACACCTAATGCTGATCAGGCTGGTCTTTTTGTATTGAAAGGAAAAATAGTAAACACCAATGGCAAACCTGTTGGAAGTGCTAAATTAACTGTTAGTAAAAATGGAAAAACCATTGGTATTTACTCTCCAAATACTGCTACTGGAAAATTTTTGTTCATTATTGATGCTGGTAAAAAGTACGATATTGAAATTGTGGCTGAAGGATACAGAACTTTAAGAACCGTTCTGAATATTCCACCTGAATATGCCAACAAGGAAAACCATAGTGTTATTACCCTTTTACCATTAACTCTGCGTACTAAAGACGAAGCTGATTATCCTCAAACCATTGAGTTAATCAATTTTGAAGAAAGTAAAATCAACCAGATCGGGGCTATGGAAAATAGCCGAGATTCTATGCCTGATGATAAACAATTTGCTACTCCTGAAGTAAAACAAGATAGTATCATCAGCTCTCAAAAATCAAAAGATATCAATACAATTGATCAAACTCATGATACAGGAACGCTAAAGGAAAGTAGTACGGTTAGAAAAGATATTCCTGTTTCCAAAATCAAAACGGATTCGAATATTGCGGTACCATCTAAAAATATTGTAACACCTACAGTTTTGCCAAATGTAAGTGCTCCAACAAAAGTTATAGTGCCGGATAAAGTAACAGAGCTGGCAAAAGTTGATGAAGCAATTCAAAAAGAAATTAAGGATAAACCAATTATCCAGAAAGAAGAGCCTATACAAAAAGAATCTACGATAGATTCTAAGAAATTAGATATCAAGGCAATTGACTCTGGTGCTCTTGCATTTACTTTGGATTTAGGAAACTTCAACTCTCCGCATCCTGAACTATTCGAGGAGTTGGATGGAGTGATTGAAACCAAAGGTCCCGATAATAAATATCATTACACCTATGGTAAATTTAAGGATTACAAAGAGGCCAGTAAAGCACAAAAAGTAATTGCGGAAAAAGGATTCAAATCACCTACAATTAAAATTTTAACCAACGATAAATTGGCTAAAGAGGAAAAGGGAGGTGAAATTTATTACACCATTCAGATTATGGCGCTAAAGATTCCTATTGATGCAGAGTTTTTCGATAATCTGGATAATGTAAAAGTGTATGTTGGTGAAGATGGTTTAACACGATTCACTTACCGCAAATTCAAATCATACGATAAAGCGGTTAAGGTTATGAATCGACTCATTAGAATGGGTTATTGGGATGCCTTTATTAGAACCGTTATTAACGATGAATTACTATACTCTGGCCTTCAATACACAGGTTCCTCCACATATACTATTCAAGTAATGGCACTTCGTTATCCAAAGCCTTTAAGCTATTTTAAAGATTTAGGAGATGTAAGTGTATTTGTTGATAAAACCGGATTGTATCGATACACTTATGGCTCTTACAATTCAAAACGAGATGCAATTCTTGATTTGGGCACAGTTTTAAAGAATGGTTACTGGGATGCTTTTGTAAGAAAATCATTGCGCGGCGAACGCTTACCGGCTAACAATTCATTAGAAACTGAAAACTATTATACCATCCAGGTAATGGCCTTAAAAAATGCTCGCCCTTTAAATTATTTCGATAATTTAGGAACAGACAACATGCAATTGTTTTATGGTAAAGATGGTCTGTCCAGATATACTTTTCAAAAATTCTCGTCGCAAGCAAAAGCAAAAAGTCGTCTTTCTTCTGTAGTTAAAAAAGGATATCTTGATGCCTTTACCAGAGAGATTAAATGGTATAACAAGCATTAATCTACAACTTGTTAAAACTAGTTTATAAAGTACTATAAAATGCAAATTCTAGAGAATAATAACATTCGCTTAAGAGCACTGGAACCAACTGATTTAAAATTGCTTTACAGTTGGGAAAACGATTCCTCAATTTGGGAAGTTAGTCATACTCTTAAACCATTCTCTTTATTTGTTTTAAAGCAATACCTGGAAACAAGTCACTTGGATATTTTTGAAAGCAAGCAATTGCGTTTGGTCATTGAACGAAAAGAAGATCAGGAACCGGTTGGACTAATAGATCTATTTGATTTTGACCCATTTCATCAACATGCAGGAATTGGAATATCTATTAACAACAGGGAACATCAGCAAAAAGGTTATGCCACCGAAGCATTGGAAACCTTATGTGATTATGCTTTTTCCGTTCTACAAGTTCACCAATTGTACTGTAACATCACATCAAAAAATGAGGCCAGTTTAAAACTTTTCCAAAACCAAGGGTTCGAAATAGCAGGTTTAAAAAAAGATTGGATAAAAACACAAAATGGCTGGTTGGATGAGTATTTACTTCAGAAAATAAACTCTACAAATCTTTAATCGATTGATAGTTGGGTATATCTTCCAAAAATTTAAAACTTTTTTTTTCGTAATCCATATAGCAGCAAAAATGCCTTAATCCGTTAGTTACTACCAAAAATGGAACTCTCAATTTCATGTTGTAGCGTGCAATTTGATTGAACACATCTTGTGTAATTTTAATTTTACTTGCTTTGCATTCTACAATCATAATTGGATTGGCATTGCGGTTGTACAAAACAATATCACTTCGTTGTGGTAGCAAATTAACATCAACTTTTTTTTCAACAGCTATTAAGGAGGCTGGATAATCTTTTTCCTCTACCAAATACCGAATAAAATTTTGCCTCACCCATTCTTCCGGAGTTAATACTACATACTTCTTTCGAATACTGTCGAAAATTAGTTTTCTTTGCAGATCAGATTTTATTTTGAAGGAATAAGTTGGTAAATTTAAATTTTCCATAAAAAAGCTGTTAATCGGCTAAAGTTACAAGATTATTCCTTATAAAACCGCTACACATTCATGAAGACCAAAGAAGAAATTGTAAAAAACTGGCTAACAAGATATACAGGCCGAGAACTTTCAGAATTCACTCCATATATTTTGCTTACCAATTTCAACCACTATGTTGAACTTTTTGCTGAATGGCACGGTTGCGAAATTTTAGGAGAAGACAAGGCAATGCCAAATGCATCCGCCGATGGAGTTACCATTATCAATTTTGGAATGGGAAGTCCTAATGCTGCAACAATTTTGGATTTACTTAGTGCAATTAAGCCGAAAGGCGTTCTTTTTCTTGGAAAATGTGGTGGCTTAAAAAGAAAAAACAAATTAGGCGATTTAATTCTGCCAATTGCTGCAATTCGAAGCGAAGGTACATCAAATGACTATCTTCCGCCAGAAGTGCCAGCATTGCCTGCATACTCATTGCAAATGGCAGTTTCACAGGTTATATCCAATCGAAATAAAGATTATTATACAGGAACCGTATTTACAACCAACAAACGTGTATGGGAATACGATGAACGTTTCAAGAAATACTTAAGCAAAACTCGTGCTATGGCAATCGATATGGAAACAGCTACCATTTTTACGGTTGGTTTCTACAATGAAATTCCAGTTGGCGCATTGCTTTTGGTATCGGATCAACCAATGATTTCGGAAGGGGTTAAAACAGATAAAAGTGATGCTTTGGTAACAGATAGCTATGTAAATAACCATCTGGAAATTGGAATTGAAGCTTTAAAAGAGATCATGCACAATCGCAAATCTGTTAAACACCTTAGATTTTAAGTTTGAACCATGACATACGAAGAGATATTTAAAAGTCTTAAGAAAAAAGAATTTGCTCCGATTTACTTTTTAATGGGAGAAGAAAGTTTCTTTATTGATAAGATTACCGATTATATTATAGACAATGCTTTACCTGAGCATGAAAAAGATTTCAATCAAACCATCCTTTATGGGAAAGATACTGACATAGGAACCATTGTTACAACTGCCAGAAGGTTTCCTATGATGGCCGAAAAACAAGTTGTAGTTGTTAGGGAAGCTCAAAATATAAAGAATATCGATCAACTATCATCCTATGTTAAAAATCCCTTAAAATCAACCATTTTAGTAATTAACTACAAATACAAATCATTGGATAAGCGAAAAGCTTTTACCAAAGATGTTGCTCAAAATGGAATTCTTTTCGAATCAAAAAAAATATACGAAAATCAAATTCCTGATTGGATTAAAAAATATGCTGCGAACTTAAAATATAAAGTTGATAATAAGGCCGCATTTCTATTGGCTGAATTCCTAGGTAACGATTTAGGCAAAATTACCAATGCCATCGAAAAGCTAACTATAAATATTACAAATAGCGATACAATCACACCTACTGATATTGAAAAAAACATCGGAATATCAAAAGATTACAACAATTTCGAGCTGCAAAATGCATTAGGTAAAAAAGATGTATTAAAGGCCAATCAAATCATAAACTATTTTTCTACCAACGAAAAAAATCATCCTATTGTTGTAACCATTGCTTTAATACACTCGTATTTCTCCAAAGTTTTAAAGTATTATTTCTTAAAAAATAAAACGAACGAAAAAGTTGTTGCTTCAAGTTTACGAATCAATCCTTATTTCGTAAAAGATTATAAACTGGCATCTAAAAATTACAATCCCAAGAAATTGGTTTCAATTATCGAGATGCTGCGGGAATATGATTTAAGATCGAAAGGATATGGTGATGTAGGAACGAAACAAGGAGATCTTTTAAAAGAATTGATCTTTAAAATTCTCCATTAGTAGCAGCGCTAAAACTTAATTTTACGCAACACCCTAATATGAGAATAAATCTACCCATTCGACTACTGTTACTTGGATTCTCAGTTTGCACAAGTTTATTGTGTTTGGGACAAACTGGTGAACCACCAGTTGCCAAAAACGATACGGTTTCCATTACAAACCAAAATTCGGCAAGCGAAGTGGTTTATATTGAAATAGACTTCCTAAAAAATGACAAGTTTTCATCTAAGGAAGAAATCGAAAAATCTATACTTCGCCAAACCGATCAGTTCGGAAAGGCTTATTTAATTGAAGATAATTCCTTAATGGTATATTATCCATACGAGATGAGTTTTGGAACTGACACGATTTACTACGAAATATGTGATCAGGCAAAACGCTGCAGTAATGCATTTGTAGTAGTTAATGTTCTTGATCCCAATCAGGTTGAACTAGTAATTCCTTCGTCATTCTCACCAAATAACGACAATATTAACGACAAATTTTACATTAAGGGAATTGAAAATTATCCGGAAAACGAGTTTATTGTATTCTCGCGTTGGGGTACCAAAGTTTACGAAAAGAAAAATTACAACAACCATGAAGCCTGGGATGGTGGTTACAAAAATGCTGGTGTAAAACTTGGTCCCGGAGATAAATTGCCTAAAGGAACCTATTTCTTTAAACTAATTATTAAGGATAAGGAATATGTTAAAAGTGGTTATATTGTGGTTAAATATTGAGAATGAATCAACTAAATAAAATTGCAATATTAATTGGACTCCTTTTATTACCCATTTTTAAATCGTGGGCACAAGAAGAAATCCGATTCTCAAATTTTTCTTATAATCGATTATTTTACAATCCTGCTTATGCAGGTAGTAGTCGCTTTATGGAAGCTGTACTTGCCTATCGTAATCAGTGGGTAGATGTAGAAGGATCGCCAGAAACAACCGTTTTATCAATACAAGCTCCTGTAAACTACACTAATTTTGGTTTAGGAGCAGTTGTGTACAACAACAGGTTTGGAATTCAGAAAGATAATGCTGTATTTTTAAATTATGCCTACCATCTGCAAGTTAGCATCGAAGGGACTTTGTCAATGGGAATTCAGGCAGGATTTATCAACAAGCAAATTAACTGGACAGAACTGACAACCTACGATCCTAATTTTCCATCTCTGGATGATCCAGCTTTTCCTAATCAGGATATTTCAACTTGGGTTCCGAATTTTGGAATCGGATTTTATTACTACACACCCAAATATTATTTAGGATTTTCAGCCCCAAGACTACTCTCAAACGATCAACCTGCTTCTGAAGGTTTTTCGGATAATATGAAGTTTAAATTCAAAAATACAGTCTGTTATTTGGGAGCTGGTGCTACCTTGCCTATTAATCCAGAATTTGCGTTTAAACCTTCTGCTTTGGTGGTCAGTTCCTATACAGGCACCACAACAGCCATGGCTAATTTTGATATGCTTCATGAAAGTGGTATATCTTTTGGTTTGGGATATAGAACTGATGATTCTGTGGCTGGTAACATTGGGTATCAATTGAGTCAGAAATTAAGTTTCTCATATTCTTATGAAAAATATTTCGGAAAATATCAATCAAAAGGCTTTACAAATCACGAAATAATATTAAATTACAATTTATCTTTAAAAAAGAGCAAAATTACGTCACCAAGATATTTCTAAGTACCATGAACAGTAAAGCTGGATTAAATATCATATTAGTATTTTTTCTAATCACTTTAGGAAGTATCTCTTCATCTGCACAATCACAATTAGTCGCAAAAGGCAATCGATATTTTGATAATAGTGAGTTTGCGCATGCAATCAATTATTTCGAAAAATATCTGGAAAGTTCAAATGATATTGATGTAAAAAGAAAATTGGCTGAATGCTATGTTGAAATCAATAAAGATACTGAAGCTCTTTACTTATTGGAAAAATTGGTTGTGGATCCAAGAGCCAATTCTGAAGATTTTCTTAGCTATGCTCTCCTTTTAAAAAGAACTAGAAATTATAGTGAAGCAAAAGTTTGGTTTGAAAAATACGCCAGGCTTAACCCTCGAGATAAAAACATTCAAAATTTAATTCTGTCCTGTAACCTTATCAACGAATTAGAGGACAATCAGCAATATATTGTAAAATCTATTCCTATAAATTCTCCACAGTCAGATTTTGCGTCAGCTCTCTACAAAAATGGATTGGTTTTCGTGTCAGGACGACATAACAAAACCTCAAAAGAAATTGATGGCAGAACAGGAGAGCATTATCTTGATTTGTACTATACCGAACGAATAGGCGATCGTTTTGTAGATCCAATTCCATTTAGCGAAACCTTTAATTCCAAATATCATGAAGGTCCGGCTTGCTTTACACCAAACGAACGATTTGTATATTTCACTCGCAACAAAGGAAATCTAAACCTTGAAGGTAAGTCAGAGTTGAACATTTATTCATCACGTTTTAATGGCAGCTCTTGGGACAAACCTGAATTGTTTCTTTTTGCAGGTCATGCCTATTCAATTGGGCATCCTAGTATATCTTCGGACGGGAGATATTTGTATTTCATCTCAAATATGAAAGGTGGATACGGTGGAACAGATATTTACGTTTGTCGAAAACTGGGATTCTCTTGGAGTAAACCAATTAATTTGGGACCTACGGTTAATACTTCCGGTAACGAAATGTTTCCTTTCATTGGTGATGACAATTACCTATATTTTGCCTCTGATGGACATATTGGTTTAGGAGGTTTGGATATTTTTAAAACAACATTTGAACAGAATAGCTGGACTTATCCAGTAAACCTTGGTCTTCCTTTCAATTCAGAAAAAGATGATTTTGGATTTATTTTTAAAGGATCGAAAGAAAGCGGTTATTTTTCTTCAAACCGAAGAGGAAATGATGATATTTATTCGTTTACTCAAAATCCAGAAAAAATTATTGCCTTACACGGAAGAATAGTTGATAATCATTCAAAGAAAAGCATTCCCGAGGTGGATATTGTTTTAATGGATAATTTGTCCAAAGAAAAGTCGTTTCAAAGTAGTGAGAATGGAATGTTCAAAATCGATATTTTCGACAATAAAGATTACAGTTTAATAGTTAGTAAACCAGGCTATAAAACGAAGAGGATTCTTTATTTTGCTCAAAATGATGCTGCACCTAAACAACTGAATATATCCATGGAAACAACACCTTGGATAAAATTTAAAGGAAGTGTTGTTGACCAGTTTTCCGGACGTGCACTAAAGCAAACCAGCATCGAACTTATTAATCGTAGTTATAAGATCAATAGCGTATGCGAAACTGATGATTACGGGGAATTTTCGCAAGATATAGATCCTTCAAAATCATACGATGTTATCATTCGAAAAGATGGATATTTCACAAAAGTGATAACAAATTATCGTTATCAATCGGATCATTTTGAGCAAATAGAATTGCAAAAGTTCAATAAAAATGAAAACATGCAACTATTTGGTGTTGAATATGAAAAAAACTCGGCTGAACTAAGTAAAAATACCATTCTTGAGCTTGATAATTTAGCGAATCTATTGATTGTAAATCCGAATATTGCCATTCAAATAATCGGCTTCACAAACTTTGACAATGGCAAAAGGGATAATAATATTATTAGCCTTGAAAGAGCTTCACAAGCTGCCGAATATGTAATTTCAAAAGGAATTACCACAAATAGAGTTGAATACAAAGCTGGAGGATTTGATCCAGGCAAACCTGCTTTAACAGTTAAACTGTTAGAAGCTTTTTAGAAAAATACAACATGACCATAATAATAATTGCCATAACAGTACTGATCTCACTAGCAGCTTTTCAGAACAACGATTTGCTGTACAAATATCAGTTTAATGCATATCAAATCACAAAAAGAAATCAGTGGTACAGAATAATTACGTACGGATTTTTACATGCCAATTGGGATCACCTGCTGGTAAATATGATTGTGCTGTATTTTTTTGGAGATGCTTTGGAATACTACTTTAGCTATAATTTTGGTTCTGCAGGAGTAATTTATTTCATTGTCCTATATCTTGGTGCTATTGTTCTATCTACGCTATATGATTTAAACAAACACAAAGAACACTACCATTACAATGCAGTTGGTGCTTCTGGTGCTACCTCAGCCGTTGTTTTTGCAACCATATTTTTTGCCCCATTACAGCCAATTTATTTGTTCTTTGTAATACCGATTCCCGGAATAATTTTCGCAGCTGGATATCTTTATTATTCCTACTATATGGGAAAGAAAAATATCGATAACATTGGTCATAGTGCACATTTCTATGGAGCTTTGTTCGGATTTCTGTTTCCATTAATCATTAAACCCAAATTATTCTCCTTATTTTTGCAGCAGATTCTCAATTTTTAAAGCATGCAAAAAGCTATTTTTCTTGACCGCGATGGTGTAATCAACTCCGATGTGGGTCATTATTACATTTATCGTATTGAAGACTTTGTAATTAACGATGGCATTATTCCATCATTGAAAAAATTCACTGAAGCTGGCTACAAGTTGTTTATTGTTACCAATCAAGGTGGAGTTGCAAAAGGAATTTATACTGAAGATGATGTAAATGAAGTTCATGAACATCTTCTAAGCATTCTGAAAAAAGAGAATATTACAATTGAAAAAATCTACTTCTGTCCTCATCACAACAGTGTGGCAGCTTGTGAATGCAGGAAACCAAGTCCTTATTTCATCAAAAAAGCAATTCAGGATTATAAAATTGATCCAGACCAATCTTATATGATTGGTGACAGCTTACGAGATAAACAATCGGCGGAAGCCGCGGGAATAAAAGGAATAAAGGTAGAAGCAAATGAAAATATCGAATCGTACTGCGATAAAATTATAAAAGGAGAATTATAGTATGGGGGTTAGCGAATATATTAATTTAAATGGTGAATTGTTTCCTAAAGACAGTCCAGTTTTTGGGGCTGCAAACCGTGCTTTCCGTTATGGCGATTCTCTTTTTGAAACCATCCATTCAAATGGAACTGAGATTCAATTTTTCGATCAGCATTTAGATCGATTAATTATGGGAATGAAAACCATAGGAATGATTGTACCTGAAAACTTCAGAGATAAACTGAAAATCAACATTACGTATTTGATCAATAAAAACAAGTCTTTTGCAGGTACGAGAATCCGCTTGAGCGTATTTAGAAATGATGGTGGATTATATACTCCTATTGATAATACGGTTTCGTATTTGATCGAAACATCTCGTCTAGAGAAAGACCAGTATGTGATCAATAAAAAAGGGCTTAAAATTGACATTTATAAGGACTGCAGAAAATCATCCGACATTATTTCTCAATTCAAAACTGGTAATTCCCTTCTGTTTATTATGGCAGGCAATTATAAAAACAGTATGCATTTGGATGACTGTTTAATTCTTAACGAGAGAGGAAATCCAATTGAAAGTATCAGTTCTAATTTGTTCATTGTAAAAAATGATATTCTGATGACACCTTCTATCGAAAGTGGAGCAGTAAGTGGAATTATGAGAGAACAATTAATTGAAACTGCCCTAAAATTAAACATGACCGTTTACGACGATTGTATGATTACGGTTAATGATTTGCTTGAAGCTGATGAAATTTTCTTAAGTAATGCAATTAACGGAATTAGATGGGTAGTTGCTTTTAGAGAACGTAGATATTTTAATAAAATCGCAAAACTCTTACTTGAGGAATTAAATAAAAATGCATTCAAATTCTAATTAAGGTTGATCTCATATTAATTCATACTTGGATTTTCAGGAAAGTTGGACCACATACGGTATCTGCCTCCGAGCTTGCGCAATGATTGCTCCCACAGATTGTCATTATTGAGGCTCATTATGCTTCTAACATCAATTTGGCTAACCAACCATGAATTTTCCTTTATTTCCTCATTCAGCTGCCCCGCACTCCACCCTGAGTATCCTGCAAAAAATCTCACCTGGTGAGGAAGCACTTTCTTCTCCTCAATTAAATCCTTTAAAACACTAAAATCACCACCCCAATACAAATTATCAAAAATATGAATGCTGTTTGGAATTAAGTGGGGAAGCGTATGAATGTAATAAATCCTGTTGGTATCTACTGGTCCTCCAACAAAAACATCGCCGTCAAAATGAGCAATGCTAACCAATACTTCATCAACCGATAAATTAATTGGTTTGTTCAAAACGAATCCTACTGCACCTTCATTATTAAATTCAGCCAACAATACAATGGAGCGTTTAAAATATCTTCCTTCCAGAAAAGGTTCTGCTATTAATACCTTTCCTTTTTCAGGATTAATATTATTGTTGTCCATTCTAAATAAATCCGAAGTCCCGTCCACACTATAAAGTTTAAGTTTCCAAATACAAATTAACCAATTTTGTCAAAGAAAAAAAGAATAAGTCCTCATGAAAATCTTAATACTTACGTCCTTTAAATTTGTACAAAGCAGGTAAAAATAATTACATTTAACACTGTCTAACCAAATTCCCCGCAATGATTAAAAACTCTATCCTCTCAATTCTTTTATTACTGCTATTGCTATCAGTTCAAAATGCTATTGCTTCTGATCCAGAAAAGAAAACTATCAACAAAGATTTTACGGTTGAACTACCAAAAATAATTATTGGTGATATTCCTTCAGAAATTACACTTCATTTAAAAGATGAAAGCCATCTAAACAAAGATTCGGTTTTGGTAAAAATAAATGGAAGTGATGTTTGGGTTCAACCTGAACTAAATCAATTGAAGGTTCCATTTGTGTTTAAAGGAAAAGATGCTTTTATGGTGAGCATTTCAGAACAAACACAAAAGATAAATTACACGGCCATTCCTTTGTGGATGTCGATTTTGCCTCCCCTTATAGCCATTTTAATTGCTTTAGTGTTTAAAGAAGTCTTTTCTGCTCTATTTGTAGGTCTATTCTCAGGAACTCTTATCATTTTTGGATATCAGGACATCTCCTTTTTTTCAGCCTTTTTTAAAGCAATTTTTGCAATTTCAGACACCTATATCATCCAATCTTTAGCTGATACAGGCCATATTTCCATTATTGTCTTTTCAATGCTTATTGGAGCTATGGTAAACCTGATTACTCAAAATGGCGGCATGCAAGGTGTGGTGAATAAACTTTCGCGGTTTGCAAACAGTTCTCGATCCGGACAATTTGTTACCTGGCTTTTGGGTGTACTAATATTTTTCGACGATTATGCCAATACCTTGGTGGTTGGAAATACCATGCGCCCGGTAACGGATAAATTAAAAATATCCCGAGAAAAACTAGCCTATATTGTAGATTCAACTGCTGCGCCAGTAGCTTCCATTGCCATGATAACAACTTGGATTGGAATAGAATTAAGTTACATTCAATCTGCAACTGTTCAAATCAATATAGACGAGAGCCCTTACAGTATATTTTTAAATTCATTGCCAACACGATTCTATCCTTTCTTCACTATCTTTTTCATTTTAATGATAGTAATCTTGAAGAAAGATTTTGGACCGATGTATAATGCAGAAAAAAGGGCTAAATCTGAAACGAAATTTTCAGAAGTCAATAAACATTCCAATGATGAAGTCGACAGTATGGAAATATCGCCCGAAATACCTACACGATGGTACAATGCTGGAATTCCAGTAATGGTAGTAATATTCGGGACATTTGCAGGCTTAATTTATACTGGTTGGAATGAGAACATTTGGGCGAACTCTTCTATCTCGCTTGGCACAAAACTATCACATATTATTGGAGCTTCTGATTCTTACCTAGCTCTACTTTGGTCATCAATTTCGGCGGTTTTAGTTGCGGCATCATTAAGTATCGGACAAAGAATTCTAAGTTTAAATAAAACAATTGATGCTCTGATAAAAGGGTTTAAAACCATGCTAACCGCAATTCTTATTTTGATACTGGCATGGTCTTTAGCAGATATCACAAAAGATTTGCATACAGCAGATTTTATTTCGAAGATCTTAATCGCAACTGAAGTTCCTCCTCAATTCTTGTCAACATTTACTTTTATTCTATCGGCTTTAATTGCTTTTTCCACAGGTTCATCATGGGGAACAATGGCTATTCTTTATCCATTAATTCTTCCTGCTTCCTGGGCTCTTTGTCATTCGGCTGGAATGAGTGATATTCAAAGTATGAATATTTTTTACATTACAGTTTCTGCAATTTTAGCTGGTTCTGTACTTGGTGATCACTGTTCCCCAATATCGGACACTACCATTTTAAGCTCCCTGGCTAGCTCTTGCAATCATATCGAACATGTAAGAACCCAGCTTCCCTATGCGTTAACTGTAGGTGCTGTAGCAATTATTTTTGGCTTATTGCCCGCGTCGTATGGTATCAGCTCCTGGATATTAATTCCATTAGGGTTTATTTCCCTATTCTTGATTGTAAAATTCATCGGAAGGAGGTAAAAGAAAACCCGGCATTTAAGGTACAATGCCGGGTGATAATCCTATGTTGATTTGCAAATTATCTTATCAGACAATTAACCACTAACCACAATGAATCAAATCAACACTAACTAAAAGTTTTCATTTATATAGACGATTAAAACATCAAAATGGGTTACTTTTCATCTGTGTTTCTTTGCTTTTTTAACAAACTTTAACGTTTATGGAGAGGTTTTAGGTATTTTTTCAACTTACTCCTTAAAATACCAAATAAAAAAACGATCATTCCCCCTAAGAATGATCGTTTAAATGCTATATAATATAGCCCTTTAGAATTGTGCCCATCATATCATTACCATTACTTTACTTAAGGCACGTACGAACTAAAAAGTTATTCGCAACAAGACCCCTATTTCTTGTCATGAACAATACTAAAACAAGGAAGTAATAAAAATGGGTGACAAGAAGTTAAATTTTTTTAAAGATTTATATTTATATAAAGAGTAGAGTGAAAAAAAAAAGCAATCACTTTTTAATAAAGTGATTGCTTATGCAAGTATATTTTGCTTAAATGTTTGTACGGCTGGAAAGAATTACCACATTGCATCCAACTATTACTAACTAAAAGCTTAATTGAGAAATAACCCACTAAGAAAATCTCTCAATCACTCATAAGACAATTAAATATTCAAATAGGGTGAAAAAAACTATAAAAAAAAATCCACAAACTTTTCTGTTTGTGGATTCATTATCAATATAATAAAATTACTATTCTGTGTAAATTGAAGGAAATTTATTTGGATTTGATTCTCTCATGATATCATAAATTACTTCAAAAACATCTTCTGCGTTAGGATTGGAGAAATAGTCCCCATCCGTTCCGTAGGCGGGTCTATGATCTTTTGCTGTAATGGTTCTTGGTTCCGAATCCAAATGGAAATAGGCTTTTTGATCTTCCAATACTTTTTGCATCATAAATGCGGTTGCTCCACCGGGAACATCCTCATCGAAAAATACAATTCGATTGGTTTTCTTTACCGATTCTAAAATTCTTTGGTTTACATCAAAGGGCAGTAGTGTTTGAACATCTATCAGCTCTACAGAGATATCAAAATCTTTTAGTTGCTTTACTGCATCTTCTGCAATTCTTACACAAGACCCATACGTAACCAAAGTAATATCACTACCTTCATTTAAAACCTCAGGAACTCCCAATGGTGTTTTAAACTCGCCCAAATTCTCCGGTAGTTTTTCCTTTAATCGATATCCATTTAAAGGTTCAATTACCAGAGCAGGTTCATCGGATTCCAATAGTGAGTTATATAAACCTGCAGCAACAGTCATATTTCTTGGAACACAAACATGAACTCCGCGTATTGAATTAATTACCATACTCAATGGAGAACCTGAATGCCAAATTCCTTCCAGTCGGTGACCACGTGTTCGGATAATCACAGGGGATTTCTGACCTCCTTTGGTTCTATATTGCATGGTTGCCAAATCATCACTCATGGTTTGCAGCGCATAAAGCAAATAGTCGAAATACTGAATTTCAGCGATCGGTCTTAATCCACGCAAAGCAAGTCCAATTCCTTGTCCAAGAATGGTAGCTTCACGAATTCCTGTATCGGTAACGCGAAGTTCTCCAAACTTCTCCTGCATTCCTTCTAAACTTTGGTTAACACCACCGATAAATCCGGTATCCTCTCCAAATGTTAGTAATAAAGGATATTTCGTAAATAATTTATCAAAATTATCGCGCAATACTTCTCTCCCATTTACCATTTTAGAATTTTCCCCATAAACCGGTGCTACTGGTTTTATATTGCCAACTTTTAACTCTGTTTCACTATACAAATGACTACTGTATCGTTCATGATTTTCATCAATAGTACTTTTCAGCCAAACCTGCAGTTGAGATTTCAAAGGCTTAAAGCTTTCACAGGTTGAACAGATGTGTCTTAAAATCTTTTTGGCTGCACTCACATTGTCTTTACGAACAGGATGAATTACTTTCTTTAATCCTGAGGTGATATTATTGATACGGTCTGTCTTCTTACAATTACATCCTGCATTTTCTACAAGTGTAATCAGTTCATCACGCTCTTTTTTGATTGGGTCAGCAAAGCTTTTCCAAGCAGTTTGACGTGCTTTCTTTACAATATCTATGGCCTCTTTCTCAATCTCATCCAACTTCTCACTTTCAATCAATTCCATCGAAAGAATCCATTCTCTCATCTTCTTGATTGGATCGAAGTTAGTCTCCCATTCCAAACGCTCCTTTGATTTGTATCTTTCGTGAGAACCGGATGTTGAATGACCTAAAGGTTGTGTCATTTCAGAAACATGAAACAATACTGGTACATGATCGAGACGACAAAGTTCTACTCCTTCAGCATACATCTTACACAAAGCAGGGTAATCCCAACCTTTAGCTTTATAAATTAAATATCCATCTCCCTTCTCATCTTGCTCAAATCCCTTTAATACTTCTGATATGTTTTGCTTGGTAGTCTGATATTTATTTGGAACTGAAATTCCCCAACCATCATCCCATACACTCATTGCCATTGGCACTTTTAATACTCCTGCAGCATTAATGGTTTCCCAAAAATGTCCTTCAGAAGTACTAGAATCACCAATTGTACCAAAAGCTACCTCATTTCCTTCAATCGAAAAGTTAGTAAACTGATGTAACTCTTTATTCTCTCTAAATAATTTTGAAGCATATGCTAAACCCAGTAATCGAGGCATTTGTCCTGCGGTTGGCGAAATATCTGCTGATGAGTTTTTTTGTTCTGTAAGATTTTTCCATGAACCATCTCCATTCAAACTTCTCGAGGCATAATGGTTATTCATCAAACGTCCTCCGTTTGCTGGGTTTTTATCTAGTTGGGTTTCCCCAAACAATTGTGCAAAAAACTCTTCTGGCGTTAGCATACCAGCTGCAAGCATAAAAGTTTGATCTCGATAATATCCAGATCGCCAATCGCCTTTTCTGAATGATTTTGCCATCGCAATTTGAGCAATCTCTTTTCCGTCACCAAAAATTCCAAATTTGGCCTTACCAGTCAAAACTTCTTTACGACCTAAAATACTTAACTGACGGCTTATATTTGCTATACGATAATCTTCAAGAACTTCGGAAGTAAAATCTTCGTATGATAAATTATCATCTTTTGCTTCCATGTTTTCCTTTATTGTTTCTGACATATTATTTCAATTTTCTGAATTCGAAATAATCTCCCCCTTATTTCAGAACCCATAGTATGTTAGTGTGTTTATTTAACAAATCTTTTTTGATTTTTCTAAAATCAAATTTAGAAAGAATTATTCTAAATAAGAAGAAATACTCCAAGTATTTAAGACCTTTTATTCTTGTTTAATTTGGTCGAGAAATACTGAAATGATATCTTTGCCTTTAATTTATTAAGAATTATCGAAATGTTTATAAAGCTTATACTTATAACTGCTGTTATTCTGGCAATTGCATTTATTGGATTCGCCATTTCAATCTTGATTAAAAAGAATGGTAGATTCCCTGAATTGCATATTGGAAGGAATGAAGAACTAAAGAAAAGAGGAATTAGTTGTGCTACATCGCAGCACAAAATGGAGCAGGAAAAGGCTAAAAATGCGAAACTTCATAGGAAGTTAACTCTTCTTGATAAAGAATTGGAAAGTCTTTAATTCAGCACTGCTCTAACGCCCTGAAAAGTTAAAAAAGACTAAAATTCTAATTTTTGCCAAACAACACAATTCCATTAAACGTATCTTTATTAAAATGTAACGATTAAAATGACTATGTTTCTAAAGATATTATTACTCGCAGTATTTTTGCTTTTTTTGGCATTTATTGGATTTGGTATTAAACTCTTGTTTGATAAAAATGCCAAGTTTACAGGAGGTGGATGTAGTTCATGCGCTTGCAGCGATGATGAAGCAGAAACCTGCAATACGAAATAAATGGTTATCGGTTTTCCGTTTTATTCTGTTTGTATTATTTCATAACAACTACTTTTCAAACATTTAATCAGAGAACCGATAACTTATATTACCTGTAAAAAGGTTTGTGAAGTACATCACCCCACAAATCATATTTGAATATTATTTGATGGATACCCTTGGAATTACTCAAGAATATTTCCTTTTAGGTTTTCTGTAGTGTATGTTGCCAAACTCCCATTTTCATCTGTGTAGATAAAATAAGCCTCCAATTCAGGATCATTTTGAACGATTTCAACACTCTTTTCTAAACCCAACACCATAAATGCAGTTGCATAAGCATCAGCCTTCATACAAGTTGGTGCAACAACCGATGCTGACAATAAACTGTGTTGTACTGGGTATCCCAATCGTGGATCAATAGTATGAGCATATTTCTTTCCATCTTTCACATAGAACTGGCGGTAGTTTCCTGATGTTGCCATAGCTCCATTTTTCAATTCCAACACATCCTGAATTTGTCTGGTCAAACTTGTAGGATCATCAATAGGTTTATCGATTCCCACACGCCAAGGTCTTTCTTTATTGCTAATTCCATTAACCCTTATTTCACCTCCAATTTCAACCATATAGTTGGTGATTCCTTTTGACTCCAAAAAGTCTGCTACAATATCAACTCCATAACCTTTGGCAATAGCACTGGCATCAAACATGATCCTAGGATCTTCTTTAATCACTTTTCCAGCCTCCAATCTCACTTTTTGATATCCTACTACTTGTAACAAACTATCAACTGGGATTTCCTCTGGTTCGAGCTTATTTTTAAAACCAAATCCCCAAGCATTAACCAGCGGTGCAACCGTCCAATCAAAAGCGCCATCCGTCTCCTTGGCAATCTGTTCACTAGTTTCAAAACAAGTTGTAAAATAATCATCCAAAATAACCGTTGAATCATTCTCATTCACTCTTGAAATTACCGACTCAGGATTATAAGTAGATAAGGAGAAATCAAACTCCTTTAATTTTTCAAGAATTTCGGCTTGCAATCCATCTTCATTTGGATATTGATATACCATGTGATAAAAGGTTCCAAACACTTTTCCCTCATTGAAATGATATTTTGCTTCCTGTTTGCATGCTCCAACTACAATAATTAGTAGAAAAAGACTTATATACTTTAGCTTGTTCATGATATTAAATTATAATTGATGAATGATAAAAAAATTACCATTCTAAAACACGAAATTACACAGAGTCCTTAAAACAAACAAGCCCCGATAAATCGAGGCTTGCTTTATATTGTTATGATCCGAAATCGTCAAATTCAACCATTTCGTCTGGTACTCCTAATTCATACAGCATGTTTGTAACAGCTGAGTTCATCATTGGAGGTCCACACAAGTAGTATTCGATATCTTCCGGCTCTTCGTGTTTGCTTAGGTAGTTATCGTAAATTACCTGGTGAATAAATCCAGTTGGTCCTTCCCAATTATCTTCTGGTAGTGGCTCAGAAAGTGCCAAGTGCCATTCGAAGTTAGGGAAATCTTTAGCGATAGCATCAAATTGCTCAGCGTAGAACACCTCTTTCAATGAACGAGCTCCATACCAGAAAGTAGCCTTACGACCTGTTTTCACTGTGTGGAACAAGTGGAAGATGTGTGAACGCATTGGAGCCATACCAGCACCACCTCCAATAAACATCATCTCGTTATTTGTTTCTTTGATGAAGAACTCTCCATAAGGACCCGATACAGTTACTTTATCACCCGGCTTACGTGAGAAAATGAAAGAAGAACAAATACCTGGATTTACCTTCATCCATGTGTTATTTACTCTATCCCAAGGTGGAGTAGCAATACGAATGTTCAACATCACGATGTTACCCTCTGCAGGGTGGTTAGCCATAGAGTATGCACGATAAGTTGGCTCTGGGTTCTTCATTGTAAGATCCCACAACTTAAACTGATCCCAATCAGCTTTGTACTCATCTTCAATAATCATATCCTTGAAATCAACATCAATCTTAGGTACATCAATCTGAATGTATCCACCTGATTTGAAGTCAAGAATTTCTCCTTCAGGAAGTTTTACAACGAACTCTTTAATGAAAGTAGCAACGTTGTGGTTTGAAACAACCTCACACTCCCATTTCTTAATTCCCATAATTTCCTGAGGGATAGACATAGTCATATCCTCTTTTACTTTTACCTGACAAGCCAAACGCCAATCGTTTTGAGCTTCTTTACGGGTAAAGTATCCTGTTTCTGTTGGTAAAATTGATCCAGCACCTGAGTGTACCTGACACTTACACATTGCGCAAGTTCCACCACCACCACAAGCTGATGGCAAGAAGATTTTAGCATTACCCAATGTACCCAAAAGGGTATTTCCTGGCTCAACAACCAATTTTTGGTCTCCTTCGTTAATATCAATTGTAACTTCTCCTGATGGAGTAAGCTTCTTTTTAGCGTACAATAGGATAGAAACCAGTACCAGTATCACAAGCAAAAAAATCACAATGCTAGTGGCAATTACTGTTCCCTGTGTTGTTAATAATATCATCTCTATTCCGATTAAATTTTTTGAAAATTCAATTTACTTTATTCTGTTATCAGCTTAGAGTTTGATACCCATGAAGCTCATAAAAGCAATTCCCATTAATCCTGTTACAATAAATGTAATACCTAATCCTCTAAGTGGAGCAGGAACATTTGAGTAACGGATTTTTTCACGAATTGCTGCAATACCTACAATCGCAAGTAACCATCCAATTCCAGATCCTAATCCGAAAGATGTTACTTCAGCAATTGAACTGTATCCTCTCTCTTGCATAAATAAGGATCCACCTAAAATTGCACAGTTTACAGCAATCAATGGCAAGAAAATACCTAATGAAGAATAAAGTGCTGGTGCAAATTTTTCAACAATCATCTCCACCAACTGTACCATAGAAGCAATTACAGCAATAAACATGATAAAGCTTAAGAAGCTTAAATCAACATCTGCCATAGAAGGATCTAACCATACTAAGGCTCCTTCTGCTAAAATGTATTTGTCTAGCAAGTAGTTCACTGGAACTGTAATACCCAATACGAATACTACTGCCAAACCTAATCCCATAGAAGTTTTTACGGTTTTTGATACCGCAAGGTATGAACACATTCCAAAGAAGAACGCGAATACCATGTTGTCGATAAAAATCGACTTGATAAATATATTAATCAGATTTTCCATGTTTCGATTTTCTTTAGATTAGTTCGACTCAATTAAGGACTTGTCCTTAGATCTCTGTACCCAAATAATGATACCTACAACTACCAATGCCATTGGAGGTAGAATCATTAATCCGTTGTTTTGATATCCCATATCGTAAAATGCCTGAGGGATTACTTTAAACCCATATAATGTACCTGATCCTAATAGTTCACGGAAAAATGCTACAATTACAAGGATTAAACCATAGCCTGCAGCATTTCCAATACCATCAAGGAAAGCAGGCAGAGGCTTGTTTCCAAGGGCGAATGCTTCCAAACGTCCCATAATGATACAGTTGGTAATAATCAAACCAACGAATACTGATAACTGTTTACTCACGTCGTAAGCGAAAGCTTTCAACACTTGGTCAACAAGGATTACCAAAGCGGCAACCACTACTAATTGAACAATGATACGGATTCGTGATGGAATTGTATTTCTAATTAATGATACGATAACATTTGCAAGTGCCAATACAGCCATAACCGAAATAGTCATCACAACTGCTGGCTCCAACTTAGCAGTTACTGCCAAGGCCGAACAAATACCCAAAACCTGCACAGTAATCGGGTTATCGCTTCCCAAAGGATTGGTAAGCAATTTTTTGTTCTTCGTTGAGAATAATGGTTCTTTATTGCTCATCTTGTGCTTATTTTGAAGATTTTAAAAACTTTTCATAACTGCCAAGGCTTTTCAGAAGCATTTCTTCCAAACCTTTTGATGTAACAGTACCACCTGATACTGCATCAAATTCATGTAAATGTCCTGAAGCAGTTCCTTTTACCAATGCAAGAGGAATAAATTTGCCTGATTGATCGAAAAGTTGTTTCGAAGCAAATTGTTTCTGGAATTCAGGTTTCGATATTTCAGCACCTAAACCAGGTGTTTCCCCTTGATGATCGAAGGTTGCGCCATAAATGGTATTACCATCCAATTCCATAGAAATATATCCCCAAATTGGTCCCCACATTCCTTTTCCACGAACAGGAAGAATCATCTTCTTACCAACAGCTTCATTTTGGAAGATGAATACAGGTAATTTTCTATCCGTCAAATCAATTTTGTTCTCCTTTTTCAAGTCAACTCCAAAAGCTTCCTCTTTATCTTCTGAAATAAGAGCTCCAGCTGCATTTACTATCTTTGCCTCAACAATATACTGATCGTATAACTTTTCGGCATCAGCAAAAGTAGAAGCTACCCCTACAGCTTTCAGGATAGCCTGTTTTTTCTCAATTTCCTTGTTCTTGTTCTGACGAGGTTTTAATTGCAAAGCAGTAAATGATAATACTGCAGCCACAATCAGTACCATTACAGAAGCATAAAGGAAAGTATATGTATTACTATTCGTATTCATGTCTTACTTTGATTATTTGATTAAGCTTTCACCTTAACTCGTTTCAATCTTCTCTTCACATTGCCTTGAACAACATAGTGATCAATCAATGGCGCAAATGTATTCATAAGAAGAATTGCCAACATCATAGCTTCAGGGAAACCTGCATTCATTACACGAATCAATACTGCAAGGAATCCAATTAAGAAACCATAAATGTATTTACCTCGAGTAGTTTGAGTAGCTGAAACTGGGTCTGTTGCCATAAATACAGCTCCAAATGCAAATCCACCCATGATTAAATGCTGCCATGCAGGAATCAATTCCATATATGGATTTGTGCCAATCAAGTTGAAAATAGCTCCCATTGCATAACCACCAACGAATACTGACAACATGATTCTCCAGCTTCCGATACCAGTAGCAATCAAAATCACTGCCCCAATCAATATCGCAAGAGTAGATGTTTCACCAATCGATCCTGGGATCAAACCAATGAACATATCCCAAGCATTGCTAAGGTGTTGTTCGAAGATTGATTTTGCAACTTCACCATTAGCATCAACCAAAGTTGCAGCGTGAGCTAAAGGAGTTGCTCCAGAAAAAGTATCCGCTTTTTCTGCAATCCAAACAGCATCGCCAGACATTTTTGATGGGTAAGCAAAGAAGAAGAACGCACGTGCTACCAAAGCAGGATTCCAAATGTTCATTCCGGTTCCACCGAATACTTCTTTACCAATAACAACCGCAAAAGCAGTTGAAACAGCTACCATCCAAAGTGGAGCCTCAACAGGCATAACCAAAGGAATTAACATACCCGAAACCAGGAAACCCTCGTTTACCGCATGTCCTCTCATTTGCGCAAATGCAAATTCAATTCCCAAACCAACAACGTAAGAAACTACAATAATTGGTAATACTTTGATTAAACCAAAAACAAACATATCCATCAATGCAGCAGTTTCACCTACTGATAAGAAATGCTGATATCCGATGTTGTACATACCGAACAACAACGAAGGTATTAAAGCCAAAACAACCACAGACATAGTACGCTTCAAATCGATAGCATCCTTGATGTGTGTACCTGTTTTGGAGGTATGATCAGGAACAAATAGGAAAGTGTCAAAAGCGTCGAAAGTAGACTTCAACTTTGCAAACTTGCCCCCTTTTTCAAATAAAGGTTTCTTTTTATCAAGAAATTTTCTAAGTGCTTTCATTGTATATTATTATCCGTTTTTTAGCTCATTTCTTTAATCATCAGATCAATTCCCTGACGTACGATATCCTGAACATCAATTTTTGAAGTACATACAAATTCACACAAAGCGAAATCTTCTGGTGCTACTTCATAAATACCTAACTGTTCCATTTGGTCAATATCTTCAACCAAAATAGATTTAATTAGGTGTACAGGTAATACATCCATAGGAAGAACTTTCTCATATTCTCCGGAAACAACGTAAGCACGGTGCTCTCCATTTAAATTGGCATCCAAACGATATTCCTTGTTTGGTGACAACCAAGAGAAGAAGGATTTTGACATTGAGAATTTATCTAAACCTGGCAATGCCCAGCCTAAAAACTCATGCTTATCTCCTTCAGGTATCACTGTAATTTGAGAATCATACATTCCAATGAAACCATCTTCTGGTATATGATTACCAGTTAATACGTTTCCTGAAATTACACGAATCTTCTCATCATCTTTCAGCTTACCTTTTAAAATATTTCTAACTGAAGCTCCAGTAATGGTTTCAAAATAACAAGGTGTTTTTACTTCAGAACCACAAAGCGCAACTTTACGACTTACATCGTAAATACCTTTTTGGAACAAACGACCAATGAAAACTACCTCTTGCGGACGAACAACCCAAGCAACTTCACCTTTATTAATAGCATCGATGTGGTGAATTTGGACACCAACATTACCCGCTGGATGAACACCTACAAATTTGTTTACAGTAGCATTCTTAACTTCTGAAAACATTTTTGCCTGATTCATGTTTGGATTAATGTTCAAATGAACTTTTCCGTCGGTTAATTTCGCAAGAGCATCAATACCTGCTTGGAATGCTTCTGCGTCTCCCTCTAAAAGGAAATCAACATCGGCAGCCAATGGCGCTGAATCGAAAGCAGAAATGAAGATTGCTTTTGGCGTTTCCTGTGGATTCGCAATCACGTCGTAAGGACGTTGACGCATAAAGGCCCAAAGACCACTCTTAAGCAACTCTTCCTTAACCTCTTCGCGCGAAAGACCATTCGGATCAGCTTTTTTAAACTCTTCGTATTGGATTTCTGCGTCGGCTTGAACAACTACTTCTAAAATTTTTCTTCGTTCTCCACGATTAATAGCAATTACTTTACCGCTAACTGGAGAAGCAAAATTAATTTCAGGCTTGTATTTATCGAAAAATAAAGGACTTCCGGCCTTTATTTCCATATCAACCTTAACTTTTAATTTTGGTGTTAATCCAGGAAAATCGGTAGGTTTAATTGCATATGTCTCAGAACGATCAGCTTTTTCAAGTACTTTTTCAGCCTTTCCTATCAGCTTAATATCTAAGCCTTTTTTGATCTTTTTAACTTCAGACATGTTAAACTATTTGATTTTATTAATTTGCGTCAAAAATAACTAAATAATACTCTATTTCATAATAGAACCAAGTGCGAGCACGTGTTCTAAAACGATTGTGTACATGTTTTGTAATACATGTAAAAAATTCGCACACAAATATATAAAGCAATTTCTTATTTTTTAAGTTTTTGGTTTATTTTTAACCAATATATATACATATTAATATGCGTAAAATTTTCCTTATATCATTCATCTTCAGTTTGATTTCAATTTCAGCAACTTACAACACATTTGGTTCTGACTTTGATCTAGTATATCGTAATGAAATCAAGAAAAGTAGTATTCATACTGTTCAAATATTTCCCAGAGGATGGGAACTTGCCCCTCCGATAATTGAACTGAAAGGAGATAATCAGCTCCTTTTTTCCTTTGACGAAATTAAAGAAAATATTCAAGATTACTCCTATAGAATTATACATTGTGATAAAAATTGGTGTAATTCAGAACTGAGTGAATTTGATTTTTTAGATGGTTTTTCAGAAAATCAGATTACGAATTACGAACATTCATTCAATACCAATGTGCAATATATCCATTATAGCCTGAAAATTCCAAACAATGATATCAGCTTAAAATTATCTGGCAATTACATTATCGAAGTATTCGAAGATTTCGATCCTGAAAAAGTAGTAATACGACAACGCTTTATGGTATTGGATTCGAAAGTAGAAATCAAAGGAATCGTAAAACATCCTGTTTCTATTGAAAAAAGAGAATCTCATCAGGAGGTGGATTTTAGTATTTTTCATCCCAACTTTAAAATCGACAATCCGCAACTCGATCTAAATGTTATCCTTACACAAAACAATCGCCTTGATGGAACTGAAAAAAGATTGAAGCCTATTTTCATCCGTAAAAACGAATTGGTTTTTGATTACGAAGATGAAAATATATTCCCCGGAGGTAACGAATTCCGCAATTTCGACTTAAAAAGTATGAGGTATCAAACCAGATTTATTCGAGAAATTACAAGCGAAAATGATACTACTTCGGTATTGCTATCGCCAGGAGACAACCGTCATTTTAAGCAATACATTTTCGAACAAGATATCAATGGCAATTATCTTGTAGAGGTACAAGAACGTGATATTCCGGAAACCGAGGCTGATTATGCGTACATCACTTTTACATTACCTATGGATAATGAATTAAAGCATGGCGATTTCTATGTACATGGCAATTTTAACAATTGGCAATGCAATGAACGAAACAAAATGCACTATGATTTTGACAAGGGAGCTTACACTTCAAAAATATTCATGAAACAAGGTTATTACAATTATCAATTTGCATTAGTTGATCACAATTCCAAAATTCCTGATACTGGATATATAGAAGGAAACCATTGGGAAACTGAAAACGACTATGTAATCTATGTCTATTATCATGACATTGCATTGAATTACGATATGCTAATTGGATATAAGACAATTAACTCCACCGAAAATTTTTAATAAAAAAGAGTGATAGGCGAAACCTATCACTCTTTCTCATACTTTGTATGTTACATCAAATTCAATTAATTGTTATTGCCTGTTATAACAATTTCCCCATTCTTAATCAAAAGTGCCTGCAATGGAAGGTCTCCATCTCTCATTGGTATGTTTACATCAATAATTTTTCCACTAAAGAATTCTGATATCTGATCTACCTCCGTATGCCCAACAACAATGGTCTTAACATTCAGGGTTTTTAAAATACGATCAACACCTTCCTTATCAATCTTATCATATTTTTTTCTCTCCATAAAATAACCTCTATACCAAAACGGGCCGGTTGATGAAAATACCTCATTACATGCTTCAATATTATTAGCATTCATACCACCCATTAAATATTGACGAGTTGTATTATTTACAGCCTCAACATTGTGACCTTTCTCCAATATATCTTCCGATATTCCTCCATGAACAAACAGGAAATCGTTAATTTGAATAATGGAGTTTCTGGTTCTCAACCATTCACCTAATACCGAATTTGAATGGAACAACGAAGCATACTCTAATCCTAATGGCTTACACAAACTCTTATACTTATCATTGATGTAACGGTTATCATTATTCAAAATCATTAATTCATGATTTCCAAAAACAAAATGCAAATTTCCTTCTGCTTTTTTAGCTTCTTGCTCCAGTCGGTAAATGAACCACAGAATCTCAGTTACTTTATCCCCTCTATCAAATACATCCCCAACATAAACAAGATGTCCTTTACCAAAATTCCACTTATTTTCTGCATCAATTACATTGTGTTCTCGAAGTGTATTAATCATTCGATCATATTCTCCATGCACATCACCTAATACGAGAATAGGTTCAGAAGTATTGGTTTTCCATGCGGGAATTTCAGATTTACTTATTGGATAAACCTCTTCTCTTCCAATCCAACTCTTAAAATTTGAACATGTGTCTACAAGATATTTACCATCGAGAAAAACAGTGCTTTTTGCAGGATTATTTTTTAGATAATATACATATCTACCTTCAGGTCTATAATCTACGAAAGGTCCATCAAATATTTCGTTCTCTTCCTTACAGTATGCCGATGCCCCTTTTTCAAGTAAAATTCGAACAAGTTCATTATCATTTGTTTTCCTTGCATAATCGAAGGGTGTAAAACCAAAATTATCAATAAGGTTAATTTCTGCTCCTTTTTCAATTAAGGAATAAGCAAGTTGTCTCATTGCACGTCTGGCAGCCCAATGTAAGGGAGTTAAACCCAATGAATCTGTCACATTAACAGAACCTCCTTTTTCAATTAAACTGTAAGCTAAAGCTCTATCTCTGTTTTCAATTGCTTTAATCAGCAATCCTTGACTATCAATTTCATCTTTATTGGAAGTTTGAAGATCACATGCTGTCAAACAAACAGTAATCAATAGCAATAAACTCAGGTATCTCATATTAAAATTTTAAATCTGATGCACATCCATTATCCTCAAATCAATACTCTTTTTTTGAAAAGGATATTTTGGCATCATAAAGTGTAGATTAAGAAGGCTAAAATTAGGTGAATTAATTAAAGATACAATAAGGCATTTCCCTAAATAACATTATCATGATATGACACTTATACCTAATTGGAGTGAAATAATTTAATCCAACAAAAAATCTAATCCAGAGACAAATAAGCTTCTAACAGGATCACAACCATATGTTGTAGAAACATTTCTAAAAAGAAAAAAAACAATACTTTTGACTCCGAAATATCAAGATTCATTATCTTGTAATCTTTCAAATTAATTCAAACAATTATGACGTCTGTACAAAAAATCGGTAAGCAAAAATCGGATTTGCAGGTATTCAGACGATGGAGCAGAAAATCATATGCTGCATTTGCAAGCATGAATCAGGAAATTAAAATTTCCAACATGAATGCAAGTTACAACCTATTGGTTCCATCGAAAGAATCCGGCTTTTCGGTATTCTGTTTTTTACCAGAAAGCGGACGGGATAAAAATGAGGAAGATGATCCGGATCTTATAGCATCCGAAATCATCGAAATGCTGGTGATACAAAACGAAAGCAGAAAAATCACCAATGGGAAAGAGTCCGACATAGTGTCGAATAAGATTCTTTCTGCTCAAAATATCCTATCCTAAAAATTTAATTGACTAGAAAAATCTTATTATGACTGACATTAGAAACAACTGGACACACGAAGAAGTTAAAGAAGTTTACAACCTGCCATTGCTTGATTTGGTACATCGTGCATCGAACATCCACAGAAAATATCACGATGCATCGAAAATGAACATGAACACCTTGATTTCGGTTCGTACCGGAGCATGTTCACAAGATTGCAAATACTGTGCACAATCGGCAAGATACAATACCCATGTTAAGCCAGAGAAATTAAGCTTAGAGCAAGTTTTAGAGGAAGCAAAATTCGCCAAAGAAAATGGTGTAAAGCGCGTGTGCCTTAGCTCGGCTGGTCGTGATGGAAATCGTGACGATCGTTTCGATGAAATTGCTGAAATGATTACCGAAGTGAAAAAAATGGGTTTAGAGGTTTGTTGTACCATGGGTATGATCAACAAAGAGAAAGCTCACAAATTGGCTGAACTTGGTATTACTGCTGTAAATCACAATATTGATACTTCGGAGCGTCATTATCCGAACATCACCACTACACGAACTTACTCGGAAAGATTGGAAACTCTTGCTAACCTTCAGGAGGCAGGCATTCAATACTGTTCTGGTGGAATTCTTGGGATGGGCGAAAACGACGAAGACCGAATTGAAATGCTTCGAACTTTGGCAAATCAGGAAAAACACCCGTATAATGTTCCTTTGAACTCTCTGGTGCCAGTAAAAGGAACACCTTTTTATGGTAAAGAAACCATAGGAATTTTCGAAATGGTTCGTGCCATTGCAACGGCTCGCATTTTAATGCCTAAAACTGTTGTTGCTTTTGCAGCGGGTAGAACTCACTACAGCCAGGAAGGTCAGGCGCTTTGTTTTCTTGCAGGAGCCAACTCAATTTTCTTTGGAGACAAATTACTTACAGTTGATAACATGACCATTAACGAAGATGAGCATTTATTGGGACAACTGGGATTGACTCCTACAAAATACCATGAGTTGACCACTTTGGAAGAAAAGTAATTTTTGATTGAAGTAACATGAAAAGCATTGTGTGAATGCGAAGCATGTAAAAACCAAAATATAAAAAAAGCTCGCATTTAGGCATTGAACTTTTGCGAGCTTTTTATTTTTTAGAATTGATCCCCACCAAATACGATAAAGATTCAACAAGTTATTCCTGTAATAATTGCATCAATTGTTCGCGATAGGAACTTGCAATAGGCACCATTTTCTTGTCAATACAAACCTGGTTTCCCTCCAGAAAATCAATTTTTCCAACGTTGATAATAAATGAGCGGTGAATGCGTAAAAATTCTTTTGATGGCAACTTGGTTTGAAAGTTTTTTAAGGTATCATGAATTACCAAACAATCATCTTCCCTATGGAGCTTTAAATAATCACCTTCCGATTCTATAAAGCTTAATTCCGAAGGCTTAATCAAGTAAGTTTTCTTATTCGACTTTACCAGTATGGTTTCTTCCTGATTTTCTAGCTTCTCACCTACCTTATCCTGTAAAGACAAGAATTTATTCACCGATCTTAAAAATCTTTCGAAAGAGAATGGCTTTAAAAGATAATCCAAAGCATTCAAATCAAAACCTTCAACGGCATACTCGGGATATGCTGTGGTGAATATCACTTTGGGTGATTGATCCAGACTTTTCAACCATTCAATTCCATTCATTTTGGGCATATTAATATCCAAAAACAATAAATCGATTGGTTCTTTTAATAAAATTTGGTTTGCCTCCAAAGCGTCATTGCATATGGCTTTTAGCCTTAATTGCGGACAATCCTGAAGGTAAGATTCCAATATCTCTTGCGATAATGGCTCATCCTCAACAATAATGCAGTCATATATTTTATCGGCGATTCTGTTCATGGTTTAGGTCGATTTTAAGGGCTACAGCAAATTCATCTTCTTGTTTCGATAAATTTAACTCATGTTTGTTTGGATATTGTGAATCCAATCTGCTTTTTACGTTTTCAATTCCAAATCCTCCTATTGGGTCAATTTCCCTGGAAGTATGTTTTGGGATAGAGTTTCGTAAATACATTTCCAAGTGGTTGTCTTCAATTTTAATCCTAAGATCAATTACATCTCGTTCCAACTGATTTAAACCTCCATGTTTAAAACTATTTTCTATAAACGGAATCATTAAAAATGGAGCAATCTTCTGAGAATTAAACTCTCCTTCGATGATGTACTGAATTCGGGTTTTGTTTTTGAATCTTAACTTCTGCAACTCCAGATAATTGGTGATATAGTTAATTTCTTTCTCCAATTCCACATACTCATCGTTGCTTTCGTAAATCATGTAACGCATTAAATCCGATAGCTGAAGAATGTATTTTGGTGTTTCATCCGATTTCTTTCTGGCCAAGGCATACAAAGAGTTCAAGTTATTGAATAAGAAATGGGGATGAATATTGGTTTTCAAGGCCAACAATTCGGTTTCCGATTGCTTTTGTTTCAACTCAACCAGCTTCTTCTCTGCCTCAATTACTCTAAACCACGATTTCGAAAGTTTTAACAATGTGCTCAATCCAAGGTAAACGATACTGAATTTTAATAGTTCATTTATCTCATACGAAGAAATAAAGAAATAATCAGGAGAAATGAAATCGCTTAAATGTTCGAAGGTGAACTCATTTAAATAAGCAACCGCAAGCCATAAGCCAACAAATCCAATGGCATGCAACAAATATTTTTCCTTCTTTAGTGCATATGGAATTAGCACTAATACATTTGCATAAACTCCAAATACCAATGAGATATGAAAAAGAGCTGTATAAACCACATCAATCTTCGATATCTCTTCCTGCAAAGCAAAGAAATGTACTAGAGTATAGAATGAAAGCATCCAAAACAGAATATGATGCACCAACCTGTTCTGGATTATATTGAGTACACTATTTTTAATTCGATCTATCATTTTATTCTTTTCAAAATCAAAGCCTCATCTGGATCATTAAACATCTTCGAATCAGCAAATTTTATCAGGAATTTTTGAATATCCTCAGTTTTAGCTGTAATAATCACTCCATTATCACGTTCAACGTATTCTATGCGAACACGCTTATTTTCTATCAAATCCTCAAAATCGTCGTTTTCAATTGTATTCACAATCAATTCATCATCTTTTATATCAATCTTAAAAAAACCATGAGTTGTTACTAACATCCCTGCAATAAAACTTCCCGAAATTTTATCCTCTATATGCTTGTCATTAGGGATTAAATCCATAAAATAATGTCCCCCAAGATTGGATAACCTACCATCGAATACACTGGTGTCCTTTTCTGTAATCATTGTTATCTGGTAGTACTTATTCACTTTAGGGATCTTAACTTTTGCATCTAACTTTTTCTCTATCTCCTTCAGTTTCTTTTTGATATTATCATGGTCAATTTCATCCGATCCAAAACTACTTCTCGTATCAAGCTTCCCTTTTATTCTAAGATCTGAAGAATCAACAATGGTTTTAATAATGTATTGGTCTTTTTCATTGCCCTGCCAAACACCATTTAGCTCATCCAAATGAATTCTGTCCATGTTTGTATACAATGGATTCAAAGAACTCACCACGCAAGATTGAGTAGCCACAAGAAGAAAGATAAAAAATCCAATAAATTTTATTCTTTTAATCTGTTCTGTTTTCATGATTATTGTTTTAGTGAAACATTTGTCCTATTGATCATGATCTACAATCAAAATAAAGGAATCAATACTTCAATCTAAAATTCTTTCGATGTTTGCCATGCTTATTTCGATAGATAACAAAACAATATCGATTTCAGATTATAAATTTAACAAGTGCTATGGTTTATATTCCATTTCACAACGATTTTTTGTAAGTTCACAGGCTCTAAATCTAACCCAAAAACCAACTCATGACCCAAACCAACAAATCTCTTTCGCTTGGGGAAGCTTTAATTCCCATACTATTGTTGATCGTTTTACTTAGTATTAATGCCATTGTTTTTGGAGATGTAGCCATCGAAGGTGCCAACCAATTTTCTTTATTAATAGCAGCTGCCATAGGAGGAATTATTGCTTTACGCCAAGGTAAAGGCTGGGACGATTTGCAGAAAGGGTTTGTCAAGAGCATCGGGACTGCATTGCCATCCATGTTGATATTATTGCTGATTGGATCCTTAGCTGGAACATGGATGATTTCTGGCGTTGTTCCCGCCATGATTTATTATGGCTTGGAGTTCCTGAATCCAAAACTATTTTTAATGCTATCGGTTGTAATATGTGCGATTGTTTCTGTTGTATCAGGAAGTTCATGGTCAACCGTTGCCACCATTGGAGTAGCACTACTGGGAATTGGAAATGCGATGGAGATTAACCCGGCTTTGGTTGCGGGGGCAATTATTTCGGGTGCATACTTTGGCGATAAGGTTTCTCCCCTATCCGATACAACCAATCTGGCTCCAGCCATGGCCAATGTCGATTTGTTTGTACATATCCGTTACATGATGTACACAACTATTCCTTCAATATTAATTACCTTGATAATATTTCTGATAATAGGATTCACTAAACACGGAGAAATCGATCCTGAGAGTATTCGACAAGTACAAGCTGCCATAAAAGATAACTTTACCATTACACCTTGGTTGTTTTTGGTACCTATATTATTATTTGTAATCATCAGCAAAAAGGTTCCTGCATTGCCAGCCATATTTGCCGGAACATTAATAGGAGGCGTATTTGCCATTATCTTTCAACCTCAAATTATCTACCAATTATCTGACAGTTCATCTTTCATTCAAGCCAGCTACGATGTGGTAATGAAATCTATTTTTACTGAGGTAAGTGTTCCTGTTGAAAATGAAAACATACAAGATTTGTTATCAACTGGTGGCATGAAAGGAATGTTGAATACAATTTGGCTGATATTAACGGCTATGGTATTTAGTGGTATTCTGGAAACAGCAGGCATACTAAAAAAAATAACAGAAAACATGCTAAAGGCTGTTCACTCTACAGGTTCACTGGTAACCACAACAGCCATAAGTTGTGCATTCTTAAATTTAACTGCATCCGATCAGTACATATCTATAGTGGTTACAGGAAGGATGTTTGCAAAATCATATCAAGATCAGGATTTGAAACCCGAAGTATTGAGTAGAACATTGGAAGACTCTGGAACGGTAACATCTGTATTGGTCCCATGGAATACCTGTGGAGCAGCTCAAGCTGGCGCTTTGGGAGTAGCCACAGTAGCTTTCGCTCCTTTCTGCTTTTTCAATATTATCAGTCCGTTTGTTACCATTGCGATGGCCTATCTTAATATTAAGATTAGAAGAATATCTAAAAATTAAATAATCTTAAGCCATCTGTAAAACTTATAGACTGTTGGAAGATTATATGCTTAGCCTGTTAAATTGTTAGGCTTTTTATATCATAAATTGAAAATTAATATCAAAAGCCTAATTCTTGTGAACTTCTTAAGCTGAGTGATTTTCATAGAAATTTTAAAGCATGATAATACTCATAAATAAGGAAATGTTTTTTTTTTAGATTTGTTCAGAGACTTATAAATGAAGAACATTAACCCTTAAATAATTATTGCCATGCCAAAAGGTATATACAACGTTCCGGTTGCTACTAATGAGCCAATTTTCTCATATGCACCAGGAACCCCTGAGAGAGCTGAATTGCAAGCTACACTTAAAAAAATGCGTTCTGAAGTAATTGATGTACCAATGTATATCGGTAACGAAGAAGTAAGAACAGGCAACTTGTTTGCAATGACTCCTCCTCACGATCACAAACATTTGTTAGGTCACTACCACCAAGGCGGAAAAGAGCATGTACAAATGGCTATTGATGCTGCATTGGCTGCTAAACCAGCTTGGGAAAACCTTAGTTGGGAGCATCGTGCATCTATCTTCCTAAAAGCTGCTGAATTAATTTCTGGTCCTTACCGTATGAAATTAAACGCTGCTACTATGTTGGGACAATCGAAAAATGCTTTCCAGGCTGAGATCGACTCTGCTTGTGAGATTGCTGACTTCTTGCGTTTCAATGTTCAGTATATGACTGAAATTTACAAGCAACAGCCAATGTCATCTAAAGGTATATGGAACCGTGTTGAGCAACGTCCATTAGAAGGATTTATTTTTGCATTAACTCCATTTAACTTTACTGCAATTGCTGGTAACCTTCCAACTGCTCCTGCAATGATGGGTAATACTGTAGTTTGGAAGCCATCTAAAACTGCTGTTTATTCAGCTAAGGTTTTAATGGAAATATTCAAAAAAGCTGGTGTTCCTGATGGCGTTATCAACTTGGTATACGTTTCTGGTCCTGCTGCTGCTGACGTAATTTTCAACTCTCCTGATTTTGCTGGTATCCACTTTACAGGATCAACTGGCGTATTCCAGGACATTTGGAAAACTATTGGTAACAATATCCACAAATACAAAACTTACCCACGAATCGTAGGTGAAACTGGTGGTAAAGACTATATCTTCATGCACCCAACTGCTGATGTAGAAGAAGTTGCAACTGCAATTACTCGTGGTGCTTTCGAATATCAAGGACAGAAGTGTTCTGCTGCTTCTCGCGCTTATATTCCTGCAAGCAAGTGGGATGCTGTATTGAAATTGGTTCAGGAAGATCTTGCTAAGATCAAGACTGGCGGAACTGAAGATTTCACAAACTTCCACAATGCGGTTATCGATGAATCTTCATTCGATAAATTAGCTCAAGCTATCGACGATGCTAAAGCTTCTCCTGATGCTGAAATTGTTGCTGGTGGTGAGTACGACAAGTCGGTAGGTTACTTTATCAAGCCAACTGTTATCCAGGCTAAGAAAGCTGATTACGCTACAATGGAAGAAGAGTTGTTCGGTCCTGTTATCACAATCTTTGTTTACGAAGATGATAAGGTAGACGAAACTTTAGATATTCTTGATCAGACTTCTATTTATGCATTAACTGGTGCTATTTTCGCTGGTTGCCGTTACGCAATCGAAAAACTGGTTAAGCGTTTAACTCATACTGCTGGTAACTTCTATATCAATGATAAGCCAACTGGTGCTGTTGTTGGTCAGCAACCATTCGGTGGTGGTAGAGGATCTGGTACAAATGATAAGGCTGGTTCTATGATTAACCTATTGCGTTGGGTTTCTCCAAGAACTATCAAGGAATCATTTGTTCCTCCTGTAGATTATATGTATCCTAACTTCTTGGAAGACTAGGAATAAAAATATTGGATAGTTAGGCCGGACTTTTTCCGGCCTCCAATGACATGATTTATTTTGGATGAAAACGATCGGAGTTTCTTCGGTCGTTTTTTTATTGGAATTGCTCACTATTGCTATTGTCAGTAAAGACGTAGCATTGCTACCTCTCTACTGATACACAAACTTTCTACTTTTACGCCTTTCTACTTTTATTCTTTATTTGTAATTTAGCCGGAAAGACAGACCTATGATTCTTAAACTCGCTAAAAAATACATTCCTCAGATTATCAGAAGTAAATATGTAATTACTTTCCTGATTTTTTATGTATGGGTATTCTTTGGCGATCAACATTCCATTTGGGAAAGAAAAGAAAATGAGTCTAAAATTGAAGCTCTCGAAAAAGAAAAAGCTTACTTTCTTGATAAAATAGAAAAAGACAAAAAAAGAATTCACGAGCTAAAAACCAACAAGGAAAACCTTGAAAAGTTTGCCCGTGAGCAATACCTCATGAAAAAGGAAAATGAGGATATCTTTATTTTTATTAAAGAGGATTAATGCTTCTCAATACCAAATTCCCCTTTTCAAACAATTCAATTCTACCTTCGAAAATTTATACCAAAGTTTCTTTTCAAAAACTTACTATAGGTATTTTCCAATTTTGACTATAGTAAGTTTTCGACATTCAGTATACTAAGTTTTTGATTTCAACCTTAACTCTTTATTTCAACAAGCTATTTTTCTACTAACTAAAGCTCATGAGCATTCATGATTTAAAGAGAAATGAAAGTTTCGGTGCTCTGCACCTATAAAAACGACAAAATTAACTGACTATAAATCTTACGCAGCGCTGCTGCTTTTCTCAATATTACAAACTAAATTACTATGGTGCGGAGCACCTATATATTTGTAGACAATTTGAAAATGAAATACAAAAGGTACAGCGTACCGTTATATGATCAGACTCGTTGAATTATAAAAAAAGAGAGCTTTTAAACTCTCTTCTTTGTAGTATTTCATAGTATTTGTACTAATTTTCTTTCTCGTAAGTTCGGTATATTTCCAATAGATCTTTGGCTGAATAGATGCCTTTGGTACTAATTCCCAAGTCGGTTAACAACTGCTTGGCACAAACTACAATGCTTTCCTCATCGATAAATTGCTCGTGTACATTATTCAGGTACTTCAATACCTTAAAAGCATTAAAGGCTCCAAAGAATTTCTTTCTGAAGGTATCAATTGAGGCACAGTTTTGATTGATTTCATCCAGAGCTTCAAAGAAATTATCCTCTTTTAAATAGCTGCGCACCGGACCTGGCAATTTCACCAACAAATCATTCAAATAGGTATCGTAATCCACCCCGAAGAAATCATCCACCTTATCGAAAAAGGCTTTAAGTTCCTTAAATGCTGAATAATTGTAAGTCTGATAATCTATTATTCCCTCATCAACAAAAGTAGAAACAGCTTTTCCGGTACCAAATGGAACACGGTCCGACACTCTAGGTGATGGGATTACACGTGTGGTTTTGATCTCGTAAAACTTTCCGAGAGGGATAATTTTCTGCAAGAAATAAAAATCCTCACCTGCCTGACGGCGATTCATTCCTCCCTGCTTGATGTAAGCACTTGCAGAAACGGCAAAACTAGAACCAACCGTATGGTATGCATGTGGATGCCCCGCATAACGCATGGCAAGCATGTAATATCTCAAGTACAACTCGTACTGCGCAATGGCATCATAAATTTGCTGATCGAACTCCTCTCCTTCCAATGGGTGTTCGTAGAAGATATTTGCTCCGTTGGCCTTAGGATACTTTTTAAAGAGCTTCTCAATTTCTGCCAAATAGTTCGCATCACAAGTTGAATCAGCATCAAAACCAGTAATGATTCCATTTGCTTTGTCGATTTGATTGAAACGAGCTACTGCCTCATCCATGGCAATTTTCCTTGCAAAACCTACTCCTGCAAACTTTCTTTTTAGATTAGGCTGATGAATTAAATAGAACTTCAGTTTCTCATCCTGATGCGTTTCCATCCAGACAGTGGCATCAGCAATGGTTTTTGCATTCTGATCCAATGCTTCCTGCTCGGTTTGTTCTCCTGAATTTACAATTACAATTACTTCAACTACTCCATTGGGTCTGTCGCAATTCCACAATGCTTCCAAACTTGGAATCAAATCCGGCTCATTGTAACAAGGAATTGTTACAATCATATTCAAATTCTCATCAACCGGTGTTGTAATGTACTCTGGGTACATTCTTTGTTTTTTCAGGTATTTATCAGCAAAAGCCATATTTCTATTTTAGATACGAAGGGCAAATATAAAAAACTTCATGATTAAGGGGAAATCACCGAAAGGAATGAGAAGACTAAATAAAGAATGAATGGGTAAATGAGGAGTGAGTTAATGAGATTAAAATCCCTTACTTAATCAGTGACTTTTTAACTATTCCACTTTTTAACTTTTCCAGACAATAAAAGAAAGGGCAGATAGCTCATCAGCCATCTGCCCTTTCTACTTTTTTAAAATCTTTAATTATTTTGCTTCAGGAGTATATCTTGCATTTAAGCCATTGATAATTTCCTGAGTAATGTCTAAACCGTCTTGTGATAACAATACATTTCCACCTTTGGTAGTGCTTAAAATTAAGCTGTAGTTACGAGTTGCATTGTACTCTTTCAAATAGTTGGTAACGCTATCGAAAAGGCGTTTGCTATTTGCTTGTTGTTCGCCCATTAACTCTGCACTTAACTGACGATCCAATTGCTGTAAGTTTTGTTGCTTGGCGATTAATTTTTGCTGAGCTTCTTCTGCTCTTTGACGAGTTAAAAAGCCATTGTTTTGAAGTTTACGCTGGAATTCAACTGCTTCTTTCTCTAATTTCTGAGCTTTAAAGTTAAAATCAGTACGTGAATCTTCTTGTTTCTTCAAAAACTTCTCATTCAAATCACGTGAAAAGTTATAGTTGCTCAATAATGAATCCGTGTTAATGTATACAACAGCTCCTTCTCCAGCAACAGTTTTCACATCTTTCGATTCTCCTTTGCCTGAGAACTGAACAAAGTAAAGAATTGCAACAGCAACAACTAACACAGCATTTAATGCAACAGATAAATTTTTCATAGGTATTTAGTATTTAATTTTTCAAGTTTTTTCGGATACCATTTCGGTATTCCCATTTTTTGATTTTGCCTAACAAATATAACTTTTATAAGTAGACTAAAAAATTCCTGGCATTCAATTTTAAAATCCTCTGTACATTAATTATCATCAAATATCCAAACATTTTGATATGCTGATAAACATCATTCTTTTTCTACTTTATACTCTATACATTGTGGACTACAATTATCAAACGTATATCACTAAAAAATTAACTCAATGTTCAATAAACTAATAGCGGCAACCCTACCCTATATGCCAAAAAAATTGGTTTGGATATTCTCTAAAAGATACATTGCAGGAGAAACCATTGAAGATGCAGTAAGAGAATCGAAGAAATTAAATGATCAGGGAATTAAAGTAACCGTTGACTTATTAGGAGAATTCATTAAAAACCTTGATGAAGCTAATGAAAACAAAGAAGCTTATTTGGAAATTATAGAAACCTTTGAAGCCAACAAAATTGATGGTAACTATTCGGTGAAACCAACCTTCTTTGGCCTGTTACTTGACGAGGAAGTTTGTTACCAAAACATCCGTACTGTTGTAGCAAAAGCTGCTGAATACAATAATTTTGTAAGAATCGACATGGAAGATTCTCCATGTGTTGATAAGGAAATTAACATGTTCAGAAGATTAAAGGCTGAATTCCCTCAAAACGTTGGACTTGTTGTTCAGGCTTACCTTAAGAGAACTCTTGACGATTTGACCAACATGATGGACATGCAAAACGGTGTTTCAAAATTGAACTACCGCTTGTGTAAGGGAATTTATGTGGAGCCTGAAGAAATTGCTTACAAAAAGTACGAAGAAATCAACCAGCATTTCCTTGAGAATTTGGATTTCATGCTTAAAAATGATGTTTATCCTGGAATTGCAACTCACGATAAACCTTTGGTTGATGGTGCATACAAGCTGATTGAAAAGTATAATGTTCCAAAGGATAAGTATGAGTTCCAAATGCTTTATGGTGTAACACCTGAGCTAAGAAAGTCAATTGTTGAAAATGGTCATAACATGAGAGTTTACGTTCCATTTGGAAAAGATTGGTTCGGATACTCCACCCGAAGATTAAAAGAAAACCCAAAAATGGCTTCTTTAATTATAAAGGCATTATTTAGTAGAGGTTAATAAGCCAATTTAGATTTGTAAAAAAAAGCGGTGAAATTCTCACCGCTTTTTTTATTACTTTTCTTTAATTCCGTATCGATACATTTGCTTTAAGGTGGTTATTTCCTTATCGGTAACCAAATTATCAGGAATTTTCATGTTCTTCTTGCGTTTTAATCGTTGTACTTCGGGTAAAGTTCTAAGTGTACTTACACCTGCAACCATATCCTGAGGAACCATTGCTTTATGCTCATTTTCTATCACATGCTGCTTTATCAACAAATCTGTATTTGCTTTGGCATCCATTTTATCAGGTCGCTTGGTTAAGGCCTCGTAGGTAGCCGAGTTCACATTGTTCTTTGCTCGAACATATTCTGGTGTATTTACCTTGGCGTTAATAAAGGCTTCTCTAAAATCACCAAATCGAGGTAAAATCAACACCTCTTGCAGCGAAACAGTATCCTTTGCCATAAATACCCCAAAAAGATATGAATCTTGTTTTAGACTATCGCTAACAACAACTTGAACGTTTTGATATCCAACGTAAGAATATTGAATGGTATCGCCAGCATTTACCCAAAATGAGAAGCGGCCAAAAGAATTTGATGTACCCGCTTTTTTATTATTTATCCGATAGTGTGCATAAGGCAATGGTGACAATTCTTCCTGATCCATAACCGCACCCGTAAAAAATAATGAATCTGTCCTTATCTTCTGTGCATTTAGCTTCTCTGTTGCAAGAACAAAACAAAAAAGAGCAATACAACCAATCACATATCTTCTCATTTTACCAGCTTTTTATTAACTCCGCAGAGTTACAATTACAATTCTTCCAATATTATCTCATCGATACTACGTTTTGGCACATGATGAACTCCCTTTTCATCTCTCCAATACTTGATATCTCCATCTTTCATTTCTTCAATAACTACCTCTTCTTTCGGTTTTCCCAAAGCAATTACCTGAATAATTGAATACCCTTCTTCAATTTTTAACAGCTCACGAAGTTCTTTATTCTTAAATGCATGAATAATGCAACCTCCAAAACCACTTTCAACTGCGCCTAGCAACAAATTTTGAACCGCAATTCCATCGTCACTAAAATAATTTTTACCCAGCTCCTCATCATTAATCATGATCACATATGCTGATGGCCTTTCACCTTTTTCGGGTCCTGCCCAATCTTTCAAATAACCAGCCCAAGCCAGATGCTTAAATACTTCTTCGCACATCCCATCTGATAATACAATTTTATACTTAATGGTTTGCGCATTTCTACCTGAGGCTCCAAGTCTTGCTAAATCAATCCAACTCTTAACCTGCTCCGAAGTTATTTTCTCACTTTCGTAAAATCTCCTGTAACTTCTGTTTTTAGCAACTAAATCTTTTAACATTGCTTAATTTATTATTTTAATAATTTATGTGCTTTATTTATATTATCAAACAAATTGCAACACTTACTTTATAAATTAATTGATTTTTCTCTTTTCATCAAAGAAATAAGTAAATCTATTTAAATTTTATTCTTTGTAATATTAAATTTCAATTTGGCAAAATCCAATAAGTATGTTGAAATACAATAAAAACACTCGTAAAGTTATCATAGACTTCTTAATTATTATTACGATATGGATAGCTGCTGTATTTATTTGGGATATTCTAACCAGCTTTAATCCAAAGATTGAAGGTGAGATTCCCAAGCATATTTCAGTTGCAGAAATGAATAAACTAAATCTAGTTTTAGCAGGTTTATTTTTGGGAGGAATATTCGGCATTCTAAATGTTTTTATCAAACACAAACAAGAACGTCTTCGAAAAAAATCATATGGGCAGATTATTTTCATTTATAGTATCATTCATATCATCTTAACTATCGTAACAATCTTTTTAGTTGGAATTGCATCTCAATTGATATTAAAAGGTGAAATATCAAGAGAAACATTGCTGGAAATAAGACGGTTTGTAAAATCAAGTGATTTTTTCAGAATTGTAACTTTTACGTATTTGGTAAGTGCTACTATTATCCTATTTCAGATTATCAATCAAAAATTTGGTCCAGGTGTTCTTCTTGATTTATTGCTTGGCAAATACCGTCAACCTAAAGAGGTTAAAATGATATTCTTATTTATGGATTTAAAATCATCTACAACTTATGCAGAAAAGTTAGGACATGTAAAATACAGTCAACTCATTCAAGATTGTTTTAGCGACTTAACTCTTGCGGTTAATGAGTTTGATGCGAATATATACCAGTATATTGGAGATGAAGTTGTCCTTATATGGCCTTATAATGATGGCATTAAAAATGCAAAGTGCATTAAAATATTTTTCAGATTTAAGGAATATCTGCAAAAAAGGTCTGATCATTATATGAAATCTTATGGCTTTCTTCCTCAATTTAAAGCAGGCATAAATGGGGGTACATTAATGGCCGCTGAAGTAGGTGTAATAAAGCGTTCCATTGCCTACCATGGTGATGTAATTAATACTGCTTCCAGAATTCAAGGCCTCTGTAATTCTTTCAACGAAGAATTTTTGGCATCAAAATTGATTATTACGGATCTGGCTTTTTATAACTCTTTCAACTATTCCTTTATTGATAATATTCAGCTAAAGGGTAAAAAGGAAAGAGTTGATATCTATTCCATTAAACAACAGCACTAAATATTTGTTTATTAAGCAATTTACAAAAACTCAATATGAAGAAAATTTTATTCATAACCGCAATAATTTTGGGTATAATACTTCCCTCTCAAGCCCAAATGTTGCAGGAAAAATTTGGAGCTGATTACGTATTTATTGGCAAAGGTGATTCGGATAATGGAAATGATATCTCTTTTGAGAAATATGATTTTAGATTTAGCATACATAAAAAGCTAAAAACCCCAGGAAGAAGAATCTTTCATACCTTTAACTATGCGGGTGTCAAAATTGATTATGGAACTACTCCTTTACTAGGAACCGATTTAAAAAATTTCCACACCATTTCATATACATTTGGTTATGCACGTCCATTAAAAAAAGGTTGGTATCTGACAGCCTTTATCAAGCCAAATATTTCTTCCAACTTCGAATCCTCTGTTAGTTTCGACGAGCTAAATTTATTTGGAATGGCTTTGTTTAGCAAACCCATCAATCAAAATAAGAGTATGATATTAAATTTAGGAGCAATTTATTCGAATACCATTGGGGTACCTGCTCCTATTCCTGTTGTAAGTTTAAATTGGAAACCAAATAAAAAATGGAACATAAATTTCGGTTTCCCAATGCTTGATATAAATTATAAGGCTAGTGAAAAAACTACATTAGGAGCGAATCTATTTATTGCTGGTGAAAATTTCACATTAACAGATAAACTTGTATATAATAATGAAATAAGTCCAATTGATAATGTTAGTATTATGAATGTTGGAGGAGGTTTATTTCTGAAGCAAAAATTATCCAAAAAAATAAGTCTAAACGTAAATTCAGGCTATACACTATATAGAAACTTCGAATTTAAGGATGGTAATGATACGATCAATGATTTTGACCTAGACAATAATATATTTATAAAAGCTGGTATCTCAGTAAGTATCTAAAAAAAGGGGTGATTTAAAATCACCCTTTTTTGTTTATTCTTCAAATCGTTTTTCAACCAATTCCCAATTAATAATATTCCAGAAGTTTTCGATATACTTAGGACGTGCATTCTGAGTATCCAGATAGTAAGCATGCTCCCAAACATCCATTGTAAGAATAGGAGTAAAACCATCACGAAGAGGATTGCCTGCATTCTTTGTCTTCACAATTGCTAATTTCCCAGCAGTATCCACTACCAACCAAACCCATCCTGAACCAAATAAGGTAGCTCCCGCTTTCGAAAACTCAGCCTTAAAATTATCAAACGAACCAAAAGAAGCTTCAATGACAGCTTTCAACTTTCCATTTGGTTCGGCAATAGCATTTGGCTTAAATGCTTCAAAATAAAAAGTGTGGTTATAAACCTGGGCTCCATTATTGAAGATTCCTCCTTCTGAATGCTTTACAATATCTTCCAGACTAACATCTTCAAAAGCAGTTCCTTTTATTAAATTATTCAGATTTGTAATGTAAGCTTGGTGGTGTTTTCCGTAATGAAATTCAAGTGTTTTCTTACTAATATAAGGCTCTAATTCGCCTAATTCATACGGTAAGGCAGGTAGTTTGTGTTCCATTTTTTATTGTTTTTTGATTTCCTCTTCAATTTCACAATAAAAAATCACAAATTCAATAAAAAAACACAAAAAGGCCGATCCTTTATAAAAAGAACCGGCCCCAAAATCAAAAAAACAATAAACAAAACTAATCCTGAAAGCGTTTAACCACTTCCTCCCAATTGATTACTTCCCAGAAAACTGAGATATAATCAGGTCTTCTATTTTGAAACTTTAAGTAATATGCGTGCTCCCAAACATCCAATCCCAAAATTGGAGTTCCTTTTACATCAGCAATATCCATCAATGGATTATCCTGATTTGCCGTAGATGTAACTACCAACTTGCCATCAGCTTGCTTTACCAACCAAGCCCAACCTGAACCGAACCTTGTTGCTGCTGCTTTCGAAAACTCTTCTTTAAAAGCATCAAACGATCCAAAATCTTTTTCGATCGCGGTAAGTAAATCTCCACTTGGTTTTCCGCCCCCGTTAGGCGACATTACTTTCCAGAACAAATCATGGTTATAAAATCCACCTCCGTTATTTCTAACAGCAACAGAATGTTGTGAAATATTGGCAAGAATTTCTTCAATACTCTTGCCTTCTAAATCGGTTCCTGCTATTGCAGCGTTTAAATTATTTGTATATCCTGCATGATGCTTAGAATGGTGAATTTCCATTGTTCTGGCATCAATATGCGGTTCTAACGCATCGTATGCATAAGCTAATTTTGGTAACTCAAATGCCATATATTTTATATTTTCTTATGGTTGATATTGGTTTATTTGTCACTAGAAGCAAATCTAATTTTTACTCAGATTAATTCCAAATTATTTAAAGACTTTTTTGTCTTTTATTTCAAAGACCAAATGTTTTTCCATTAAAACAGGATTTTTAACTACTTTCGTTCTCTAAAATAATAAGCTAAACCGTGAACAAAAAAATCCTAAATATCGCAGTACCCAACATAGTTAGTAACATCACCATTCCTTTGTTAGGACTTGTTGACTTAGCTTTAATGGGGCACTTGGGAAAAGTAGATTTTATTGGTGCGATAGCTTTAGGAGGTACCATTTTTAATTTTTTATACTGGGGTTTTGCTTTTTTAAGAATGGGAACTACAGGAATTACTGCTCAAGCATATGGTGCCAGAAACTTAAGCGAATCTATACTGTCTTTATCACGTGCTCTTACTGTTGCTTTAGCTGGTAGTATTCTTATATTAATACTTCAAAAACCAATAGCTATGCTTAGCTTTTGGTTAATCGAGAGTGAAGAATCAGTTGAAAACATTGCGAAATCATATTTTTATATAAGAGTTTGGGCAGCTCCGGCCACCATTGGCCTTTATGCATTAAACGGATGGTTCATTGGTATGCAAAATGCCAAAATTCCCATGTTAATAGCCATTACAGGCAATATTATTAACATTTCTCTATCCGCATTTTTTGTGTATGGATTAATGCTAGATGCAAAAGGTGTAGCCTTAGGCACCTTAATTGCTCAGTACTGCAGTTTATTTTTAGCATTATTCTTCATCCTAAAAAATTACAAGCGCTTATTTAAGTATTGGAGCATTAAAGGCATGATGAAAGTTAATGAATTGAAACACTTTTTTCTAGTCAACAAGGATATTTTCATCAGAACTCTCTGTATTATATTTGTCTTCACCTTCTTTACCACCGAATCAGCAAGTGTGAACAAAGAGGTTCTTGCCGTTAATTCCTTACTGCTTCAGTTCCTTTTTATATTTTCCTATTTTATGGATGGATTTGCTTTTGCTGCAGAAGCTTTAGTAGGTAAATTTATTGGTGCAAACAATTCCCAAAATCTATCTCGGGTGATTAAATTGTTATTCATTTGGGGTATCGGAATCAGTATTTTATTTACAGGCGTATACGGATTATTTGGTATCGATATCTTGTCAGTACTCACCGATGCTGAATCTACCATTACCATTGCCAGAGATTATTTAAAATGGATTGTACTTCTGCCCCTTCTAAGCTTTGCATCTTTCCTAATGGATGGAATATTTATTGGTGCCACAGCTTCTAGATATATGCGAAAAACAATGATGGCAGCAACTATTCTTATTTTTATTCCGCTTTATTACTTTTTAAACGGCATTTTGGAAAATCATGGACTTTGGATTGCCATGCTAGGCTTCATGTTTACCCGAGGACTTTTTCAAACCATTTATTACAAAAAAGCCGTATTGGTTCACTTCTCTAAGTAAATGAAACCAATTCATTAAAAACCTCTTCAATTGTTTCATTAACTACTTTTATCATTTGCTCGTCAGGAGTAATCTTGAAATGTGCATTTTCGATCTTTTCAAGCACATAAAAAAGCTGTATTAACTTCACATTTTCCTTGTGGCAGATATAAAGCAAATTTGCACCTTCCCTACTGATTACGTCGGGATAATTTTTGATATAAGCATTGGCCAAGGTATTTAAACTTGATGGAATTGTATTGCAAGTAATTCCACTCACCTTTTTTAAATCAGAAAACACCTCGGGAATCAGTGTGTCGTTTTCTAATATCTCGTTTTTAAATGGATCTTCGTTTTTATTTCGTTGTTGTAAGTCAAAGATTGAAGCAAAATTACTTTCCTCACCAATTCCGATGTCGCCAAAATAATCATCAATAATACATACCAGCTGATTTTTTTCAAGCTGATCTTTTAAAGAGTAGCATTGTCCAAATTGCAAAACCATATCATACTTGTATTTACCAATGGCTTTAGTATACTCATAAGCCAACATACTACCTCCATATCCCGATATAAGGATATCTACGGATTGATCTTGATATTTGAAACGAGCATAATTTTGGCCCAAATTTTCCTCTAATTCAAGTTGTGAAATAAAATATTTGAGCACATCAAATGTCTCTGTAATGATTAAAATATGCATAAATGCAAGAACTTAGCTAAAACAAAGCACCTAAAAGTTTGTTTATTAGGTGAAATTATTACTTATTTTGCAGAGCAATACAACGACTTATTAAAAACACTGTGACGAATGGAATTTTCAATTAACGGACAAGGAGATAAAGGATTCACAAAAATAGAAAAATACAATCAGGAAACTACAGAAGAACTGATGTATCACTATAAAAAAGTTTTAGAATTACTTGGGGAGGATGCTAAACGCGAAGGATTAGAGAAAACTCCTTTGCGTGTTGCCAAAGCCATGCAGTTCTTAACTCAAGGGTATCACATTAAACCAGAAGATATTTTACGATCGGCAATGTTTAAAGAAGACTACAAACAAATGGTGATTGTGAAAGATATTGAGGTTTACTCGATGTGTGAACACCACATGTTACCTTTTGTTGGAAGAGCTCATGTAGCCTACATTCCCAATGGATATATTACCGGACTTAGCAAAATAGCGCGTGTAGTAGATGCATTTGCTCGCCGCTTGCAAGTGCAAGAACGTTTAACTACTCAAATTAAAGACTGTATTAATGATACGCTTAGTCCTTTAGGCGTTGCTGTGGTTATTGAAGCTCAGCACATGTGCATGTCGATGCGTGGTGTTCAAAAACAAAATTCAATTACAACTACTTCAGATTTTACGGGAGCATTTGAAAACCTTGCCACCCGTGAAGAGTTTATTCGATTGATTTCGGCAAAAACTATCTAATAAATTTATCAATTTTACCGGTATTAAGTATATTAATCCGTTGGCAAGACAATTCTAAAATTGCAGATTGCGAACGGATTAAATATATTTGTGCCCGGAATATTTCAAAACTTACCATGATTTTCATTCTAATATGTATGGATATAGAGTGATTATTACAAATTGAAAAAAAGTATGAAAGCATATGTATTTCCAGGGCAAGGAGCCCAATTTGTTGGTATGGGTAAAGACCTATACGAAAATTCGGAACTTGCTAAGGAACTTTTCGAAAAAGCTAACGAAATTCTAGGTTTCCGCATTACTGATTTAATGTTTGAAGGAACTGATGAAGATCTAAGACAAACTAAAGTTACTCAACCTGCAATTTTCTTGCATTCAGTAATTTTAGCTAAAACACTTGGTGAAGATTTCAAACCTGAAATGGTTGCTGGTCACTCATTAGGTGAATTCTCTGCATTGGTTGCTAACGGAACTTTATCTTTTGAAGATGGTTTAAAATTGGTTTCTCAACGTGCTTTGGCTATGCAAAAAGCTTGTGAAATGGAACCTTCAACAATGGCTGCAATTATCGGTTTAGATGATGAAACTGTTGAGAAAATTTGTGCAGAAATCGAAGAAGTAGTTGTTCCTGCTAACTTCAACTGTCCAGGTCAGTTGGTTATTTCTGGTAGCATGAAAGGTATCGAAATTGCTTGCGAAAAGTTAAAAGAAGCTGGTGCAAAAAGAGCTTTACCATTGAAAGTTGGCGGTGCATTCCACTCTCCTTTAATGGAGCCTGCTCGTGTTGAGTTGGAAGAAGCTATCGAAAATACAAACTTCTCTACTCCAAGCTGTCCAGTTTACCAAAACGTAAATGCAAAACCTGTTACAGATCCATCTGAAATCAAGAAAAACCTTGTTGCTCAGTTAACTGCTCCGGTACGTTTTACTCAAACCATGGTAAATATGATTGCTGATGGTGCAAGTTCATTCACTGAAGTTGGTCCTGGTAAAGTAATCCAAGGATTAGTGAAGAAAGTTGATCGTAAAATGGAAACTGCTGGTATCGATTCATACCAAGGTTAATCCATAAATTCACGAATATAAAAAGGAGGCTTAAAGCCTCCTTTTTCTATTTAAAACTAATAACACTAGTTTGTTTCCTTCCATCCATTAAAATCTCCAATGGCTCTTTAAATCGAACATGTTTGAAATAATGAATTTGTTCAATTTTCTCTTGCTTGTCTAGCACTTCCATGTTCACAAAATTCTGTTCTGAATTGTTCTTGACTGAAAAATACCCAACATTCATAGAGGTTACGTTGTGGAAGAAATGTGAACCCAATGAAGCATCCAATGGGAAATCATCCAAGCCTTGCTCCACAATTACTTTTGCATTTGAGATTTGTGACCAAAGAACTGGAATCCCTGTAAACTTATCGCGTGTTCCCCAACGTCCAGGACCAAACAATACATACTGACGATCTTGCTCTTTCATTTTTTGATTAAGTTTCTCCATCTCCTCCGCCATTTCTTCGGTCTTGGTTCTGTCAAACTTACTTAAATCCATATAGATTACATCGCGGATATGGTTCACCGTTCCGTTACCCATACCTTTATTTGCAAGCATTACCAGTTTGTTGCGATCCACCTGTGACATGTCAATATCAACACTCATTTCCTGACGTATCAAAGGTTTAATCTGCAACAAATAGAAGGTTGGGTTGCCATCTTTACCTTTCGATAAATCTACAGCATACTCTATTTCTACCGGAGCACCCATTGCTTGCTTAAAGATATTCAACAATACGCTTAAGGCATGTGAAATTGGTACCTGATTGTATTTTAAAATGTTTGCAAAATCAACTACTCGTGGCCCACGCAAATTCAAATCTGGCTCTAACCTGTCGTTCTGGAAATCGTAAACCGAAGCACAATGTAATAAATTGCCATCTTTCTCTGCCTGTGCCAGCTCATACTTAATGGTTACAGCATCTTCTCCATCGTTAATCAAATCGATATTCTCCTTTTGCATATCTATCGCATAGAAGTACTTCTGAGAATCTTTAATCTGATCTTCGATTGAAGCCAACTGCAGCTTAGGATGCTCAGGACAGAACCGATGAGTTTTTTCTCCACCAACAACATATTTACCCAAACCAATGGCCATTACAGAAAATCCATCTTCCGGTTTCATGTATGAGAAAGGATAATAGTTGTAGGACTGTGCTACACCACTAATATTAGGATAGAACTTGCCATTGTATTCCTGACCAACAACTTCTTGAATGATTACAGCCATTTTCTCCTCTTCAATTTTGTAATCAACTGCGCTGAAGTACGATTGCGCTTCAGGTGTGAAGATTGAGGCATAAATTAACTTGATAGCCGTAATCAACTGTTGGTATCTCACTTCGATATCCGGATCGTTATTTGGCAACAAATAAGTCGCATAAACTCCTGCAAAAGGCTGCATCAACGAATCCTCAAATAACCCCGAAGATCTAACCGCAATTGGTTTGTTAATCTCTTCGAGATACTGGCGAAGCTTATTTCCTAATTTATCTGGAATATCTCCTTTAATGAATAATTCTTTTACCTTCTTGTAGTTCTTATCAAGGTAAATCTTATCGTAAAGATTATTTTTCTCAATAAAGTTATCATACTCATCAACCCCAACAATAGCTGTTTTTGGAATCGAGACATTGATATCCTTGATTAATTTCTTAAAGTAGATGTTCTCAATAAAGTTACTTAGGAATGCCAGACCACGACCTTTACCCCCTAAAGAACCTCTGCCCAAACGAACAATGTAATGGTTAGAATTAACAATATTGGGTTTGAATCGAATGATTCTCCCTCTTAATTGCTTAATTCTAGAAGCCTCGAATACATCCAAACAAAATTTTCTAAGATCCTTTACGGATTTAAAATCTTCAATCTGATATCTTCTTAGCTTTTTTGCTACGTTAATCTCTCCACGGGCCATCAGCCAGGTCGAAATTCCATTTCGTTTAGAGTGGAAAAGCAGCGATTCATCCGGAATATACTTTAATTTTTCCTCGAACTCTTCCATCGATTTTGCAACGGCAACACGCGTACCACTTTGATTGCGGAAAACAAAATCACCAAATCCCAACTTGGTGTAAATAAAATTATAAATATCCAATGCCAAAGTATCGCTATTTTTATTGATAAAATCAGCATCAACCTGCATTGCTCTAATTGCATTATCGGTATCATGGGATTGCATTAAACATGGAATTCTCATGTTTTTTGCCTGCACATATCTTATTAAGTCAACACCCGAATCATCATCCAATTTGCCATCGCGTGCAAATCGAACATCTGAAATTACACATAGTAGATTTTCAAGATATTTATCCACAACATCTACCGCATCCTCGAATGAGCTTACCAAAATCACTTTCGGACGAGCACGCATTTTTAAAATCTTGTGCAATTCATCAATATCTCCTTCGTCCGAAATCACCTTTTGCGTTTGGGTCATCACCGAGGTATATAACAAAGGAAGATATCTGGAATAGTACTTCACCGAGTCTTCAGCCAAAAGAATTACTCGAACATCTCCACTTTTTGTGTCTGCTTCAAGATTCATTTTGTCTTCGATGTACTTGGTCATTGCCATGAATATCTTAGTTGAACCATTCCATACAAACACACGATCTATATTGTTTTTGATTTTGTCGGCAGCACGATCGAAATAAGCCAAATCGCTATTATTATTTACCAAAACCAAAACAGGAATATCCGGATTAACCGTTTTTATCTGCTGACTAAGCTCTAAAGGAGATTCTTTATCCAAACCTGCCATTAAAATCACCATATCGTAATGACGATTCTCTAATGCTTCCAATGCTTCTTCATTAGTAGCAACACTTGTAAAACGCGGTGCTGCATACAAATTCAACTGTAAATATTCACCAACAATTTTATCTGAGAATTGTCCTTCACGAACAATTGTATATGCGTCGTAATAAGTTGCAATCAACAGAATCTCCTTCACTTTGTAAGGCATCAATTCCTGAAAAATATCACGGTCGTTCTTTTTACGCTTATAAATTTTCGAAATCGAAATTTCTTCCATATTCTTTAGCTAATTTATTTAGTGTTGTTCCCTTATTCTATTACAAAGTTACTAATCTTAATGGTCTGTTGGACTACTTAAATATCAGTATTTTTTCAAACTACAATGGTAATTATTTTTATAAAAAAACGGGCTAAAAGGCTATATAAATTACTAATTATTTGCAGTTTTTCCCTATTGTATGATTTTATAAATGTGCAATTGGAATTAACTGATCATTCCAAACTACCCAATGCCAATTTGTGATAATATTGGTCTTTGAATTACAAAACTTTTAGAAAAAAAAGAGGGAACCAACGATTCCCTCTTTTTTATATCAATTGAAAAGCTTCAATTATTCAACTGTCCAAGTATCTCCACTGTTCAATAAGTCATCCATACATTTAATTGAGGATTGTTCCTGAACATCCTTAATTTGCTGTACCATTTTTTCTTCATAAGAAAGGGCAGCAACATCACGAATTACACCAAACGCCACTGGATACTCAGGTGCAGTCATATTCGACAACAACCAGTGCATGTGTGGGTCTGGAGTATGAGCATCATGAATCAATATATCTTGTTCGGTAATACCATGTTCGCCAATAGTAACAACCATTAGTTTACCATTAGCGCCCATTACCAATCCTTTGTTCTTTTCTTTACCAAAAATCATTCTTTCACCATGACGAAGAACCAATTGATATTCTTCTTTGGTGTTCTTATCAGTAATCAAAGAGTGTGTTCCATCATTATAGATTACACAATTCTGAAGAACCTCAACAATTGATGTTCCTTTGTGCTTTGTTGCATCCAAAAGAATTTCAGAAGTCAACTTAATATTGGTATCGATTGATCGAGCATAGAACTTTGATTGAGCACCTAATGCCAACTCTGCCGGGTGGAAAGGTTGTTCAATGGTTCCAAATGGAGATGTTTTGGTTACCATTCCATGCTTCGATGTTGGCGAATACTGACCTTTGGTCAAACCATAAATCTCGTTATTGAACAACAAGATAGTCATATCAATATTTCTACGTATAGCATGAATAAAGTGATTACCACCAATTGCCAATGCATCACCATCACCCGAAACTTGAAGGATTTCCAGGTCTGGATTTGCCGATTTAGCACCAGAAGCAATTGCAGCTGCTCTACCATGAATTGAATGAAAACCATAGGTATCCATGTAGTATGGAAAACGAGAAGAACATCCAATACCAGAGATTACCGCAAAATTCTCTTTTGGCTTACCCAATTGAGCCATTGCTTTCTGTACCGAATTCAAAACACCGTGGTCACCACATCCTGGACACCATCTTACTTCCTGATCACTCTTAAAATCTTTTGGAGTCAATTTCTCAGGAGCTGGTTGCTTTAATAATGTATCTACCATGATTATTTCTCCTCCAATAATTGATTAAACTTCTCTTTCAATTCTTTTACAGTAAACGGTAAACCTTGCAACTTGTTATATTGCTCGAATTTAACATCCTGGAAGTTGCTTCTTAAATATTCAGCAAACTGTCCATCATTCAATTCACAAACGATAATTTTCTTATAGCGCTTAAATACTTCTCCTGTATTCTTTGGCAATGGGAAAATATAGTTAAAGTGAGCCAATGCAATACTCTTATCTTCTTTTTGAAGCTCACGAACAGCTGTTGTAAGGTGACCATATGTTCCACCCCATCCTACAACCAAAACATCTGCATTTTCTTCTCCTTTAACCGGTAGATCTGGAATAAAGTTAGCTACTCTTTTAACTCTTTCAGATCTGATATCTGTCATTACCTGGTGATTTTCCGGAACGTATGATACTGTACCTGTAACATCCATTTTTTCCAATCCACCAATTCTATGTTCTAATCCTTTTGTTCCCGGAACAGCCCATTTTCTTGCCAATTTTTCTTCATCTCTGGCGTAAGGAAGGTAATCATCGCCTTCTTTTGCCAAAGGAACTTTAATTGGTGAAAGATCCTCCATTTTTGGAATTCTCCATGGCTCTGCACCATTTGCAAGGAAGCCATCAGTTAAAAGAATAACCGGAGTCATGTGCTCCAATGCAATTTTACTTGCACGGTATGCGTACTCGAAGCAGTTTGATGGGGTACTAGCTGCGATAACAGGCATAGGACATTCACCACTTCTACCGTGAATTGCTTGCATCAAATCTGATTGTTCAGTTTTGGTCGGCAAACCTGTTGAAGGACCTCCACGCTGAACGTTTACAATTACCAAAGGTAACTCTGTCATAACTGCTAATCCTGCAGCTTCTGTCTTCAATGCCAAACCTGGACCTGAAGTGGTTGTAACAGCAAAATTACCTGCGAAACTAGCTCCAATTGCAGTACAAATACCAGCAATCTCATCTTCTGCTTGGAATGTTTTCACCCCCAAGTCTTTACGAGCTGCTAGCTCTTGTAAAATCTCAGTTGCAGGAGTAATTGGGTAAGAACCACAAAATAGTGGCAATCTTGCTTTTTCTGCTGCCGCAATTAATCCCCAAGCTGTTGCTTTGTTTCCAGTAATGTTACGATAGGTTCCCTTCTTAATTTTAGCAGGAGCTACACTATAATTGTAAGCCAATGCTTCAATTGTTTTTGCAAAGTTATAACCTGCATGTAATACTTTCTTGTTACCATCAACAACTAATGGATGCTTTTTAAACTTGTTTTCGATAAATTCTTCTGTATGTGCCAATGGACGATCAAACATCCAATATACCATACCTAGAGCAAACATGTTTTTGCTTCGAAGAATACTTTTCTGATCCAGTCCTGAATCTTTCAAACACTCTCTTGTAAGAGAAGTGATTTTAGCCTTTATCAGATTGTAATCGGCAAGTTTATCATCATGAAGTGGATCTGAATCGTAACCTGCTTTCTCAAAGTTTCGATCAGTAAAACTATCCTCGTTCACGATGATTGTTCCACTAGCTTTCACCCATTTTAGGTTTGCTTTTAGCGCCGCTGGGTTCATAGCAACTAATACATCAGCATAATCTCCAGGTGTATTTACCTCTGTATGCCCAAAATGCAATTGGAATCCTGATACCCCTCCTACTGTTCCTTGTGGAGCCCTAATTTCTGCAGGGTAATCCGGGAAAGTAGCTACATCATTTCCAAATAATGCGGAAGTATCGGAAAATTGAGTTCCTGTAAGCTGCATACCATCTCCGGAGTCTCCAGAGAATCTAATTACAACTTCTTCCTTTTCAATGACTTTTGTCTTTTGACTCATGACTGTTTTAATTTAATCTCAGATTAAATTTTTTGTTTTTTTAGTTTATTGCTGTTGAATTTCATTAAACCAAGTAAACCTCCGTCTACATGTTATTTAACATGGTAAAGGTAGCGTTTCCCCAATTCTAGACAAGAAAAGATATGAAATTTTGCTTACTTTTTGCAAACGTTTGTATTATAAAAAGTTACACTTAACTTATGTATATAAATTAGTCTGATTTTTAGTTGATTAAGTCTGAATAAGAAGGAAGTTTAAGTTTGAAATGTAATAATTAAAGGTATATCAACAAAAAACCGAAACAAGCTCAATTGCTCATTTCGGTTTCTATATAATAAAAATTACTTACTAAAATTAAGATTTCACTTTCACCACCTCATTGTTATCTCTTCGAGAAAATCTTGCCTTAGGAACTACATAGCATTTTATATTTTAATCATTAATACCTTATATTCATTTGAAGTAAAAACTTTCCTTACGATTCGATAATTCCAACAATACTTACGTAGCTTCTGCTTAGCTTCTATGTTTCTATGCTTGTAAACTTCTAAATATGTTCCTCTGTTTTTAAAACCAACTCTTCCGATTTTTTTATTAACACAGATTTAACTACCTCCATCAAGACTAATTTATAGTAACTTTTAAAAATCGATGATTATCAATACCAAGATTGTTCTGCAAACATTTAATGCAATTACATTTCTATTCCAAAGGATTGTCTCTATTTTAATAGCAAGTGAAATTTTTACTCTGGATACTTAATCACAATAAATACAAATGCAGAAATATCCTCCTGCAAATTGTCAACCACAAGTTTAATTGAAGGCAACAATAGCTTAGTTCATATATCTTCCGTGTGTAATTAAATTTAGGGACAAAAAAAGAGGCTACCACATGGTAGCCTCCATATTATAATCTAATCAGCAATTAAGGATTTTGATCCTCTTCATTGATGTTTGAATTTGAATCTAATTCTTTTTTAGGAATTTGAAGAACAAACTCTTTGGCATTAGCTGGCAAATCAGCCTGATACCAGTGATCTGCTCCACGTTTCAAAGCCAGTTGACGTCTCTTAATATCGAAAAATGCAAAACCTTCGCCGAATAACTCCTTGCGTCTTTCAAGCAAAATTTCATTTACTAAAGTTGCACCTGTAGCTGCAGATTTAACAGCATCTGCATCTCTATTACCTTGTACCTCAAATAAAGCATCTTGAGCAGCAGTATTATTACCTGCTTCTGCCTCAGCCTCAGCTTCTATTAAATACATCTCAGCAGCACGCATCATTACAATAGCACCAGTATTGTCTGGTTTATCAGTCATCTTAGTACTATACCAAGTTTCTTGAACATCATCATATTCAAACAAGTTTCTGGCATCAGTTGCAGTAAACAACTCTTTGAATGCTTTGTCACAGTAGATATTCATATATCCACTAGCTCTGTTGTGATCCCAGAATGAAAAATAAGCAGCCCAAGATAATGTTTGCTCACCATTGGTTGGAAGCCCCCAAATCCATTCAGCATTACCCGTATCATTAAAACCAGCTTTAAAATCATCCCCAGACATTAAAGGATAATCCTTTCTTGCAAGTTTCGCATATTTTGAAGCCTCAGTCCAATTTTCCATGTTTAAATATACACGAGCCAAAAGACCATTAATTACATCAATATTGAAGTTACTCTTCAAACCTCTGTCTTTACCAACTTTTGATGCGGCGTCCAATAGGTCTTTAACGATTTGAGTATACACTTCTGTAAGAGATGCTCTAGGGTTACCTTTAGTTGCAGCTGTTGATGGTTCTAGGTAAATAGGTACAGCCGGAGCTTTAGCATCCTTAGCATAGGTATGCTGATACAACTTTGCTAACTCAAAATACAAATAGGCTCTAATACCTAACGCTTCACCTAAAATTTGGTTCTTCTCTTCTTCAACAGCATCAATGCCAGGAGTAAAAGTAATGATGGTATTCGCATCATTAATCATTTTATAATATCTAGACCAAATTTCACGAGTACGAGTACTATTTACAGTACGCATTGTTTCCATGAATCTGTAATCCCAGTAATACCAACTTGGTGCAACTAATGCTGCATCCAATCCTTTTAGGTCAGCCATGATTCTTACGGTAAGCAAACCGTAATCATCAGTATTACCATCTACATTCCCAGTACGCATAAATGAATAAATACCATTCAATGCTGCACGCGCACCTCCAATACTTTGAAAAACCTGCTCTGGAGAAACCGACGTGGTTGGCTCAGGATCCTCCAAAAAACTATCACTACAAGCTGAAACGAACATACTTCCAGCAAGTAACATTAATAATATTCTATTTATTTTCATAATTTACCCTTATTAAAAATCTACTTTAACACCAAATGATACTGTTTTTAGAGCTGGGTATCTATTATCTGTTACCCCAGAAGTTGACTGTTCAGGATCCATACCTTCATGTTTAACAAATGTAAATAAGTTATCAGCCTGAACATAAACGCGAGCTCTAGAAAGATTTACTTTCTCTAACAAGCTATTTGGGAGTGTATATCCTAGTGTGATATTTCTCAAACGCAAGTAGTCATTATCATACAAAAATCTTGTTGATACTGCATTATAGTTAGTTCCATCGCTGTTATCCAATCTTGGAACATCAGTAACATCACCTTCTTTTTGCCATCTGTTTAGCATATCTTTGTGCATCTGCTTACCAACATTAGTACCTGCATGCATCAATCCTGCATAGGAGCCATCATATACTTTTCCACCAACAGAGAAGTTGAACATGAAACTAAGATCAAAGTTCTTATAACGGAAGTTATTTGTGATACCTCCAATGAAATCCGGTTCTGCAGATCCCACATAGAATTTATCGGCTGAATCATAATCCTTAGTAGTTACTTTTTCACCTTCGTCGTTCATGGTATACCACATAGCAGCACCATCTAATGGATCAACACCAGCATAGTCTCTAATGAAAAAGTCATAAATGCTCTTACCAGCCTTGTACTTCTTGTATGTAAACTCGATTTCTTCCTGAGGTAACTTAGTTACTTCATTTTTATTTGCAGCAATATTGAATGAAGTTTCCCAATGGAAATCATCATTATCAATGTTTACAGTATTAATCACAAATTCAATACCTGTATTCTTTACATCACCAATATTTTCATTTACAGAAGTAAATCCTGTTGACAAAGCCATTGGACGAGCGAATAATAAGTCTTTTGATTTTCTTTCATACAATTCAATAGATCCATTAATTCTCTGATCCAAGAACCCAAATTCTATAGCAATGTTTGCTTGTGCGTTACTCTCCCATTTCAAATCATAATTTGGAAGAGAAGCCAATATAATACCTGCATTTGCTAAATCATTGTATCCTGTTTCATAAAGTCCTAGATACGGGAAATAATCAGTGTAACCTCCTGCATCAAGAATACCGTCGTTACCCGAAGTACCGTAACTACCTCGGATTTTCAAAGAACTCAACCAATCTACATCATTTAAGAAATTTTCTTGATCAATTCTCCAAGAACCAGATACAGACCAGAAACTACCCCAACGACTATCTTTGTGGAATTTAGTAGAACCATCACGACGGTAACTTGCAGAAACATAATATCTATTTCTAAAATCGTAGTTAAACTGACTAAAGTAACCAACAATTCTATGATCATAAGTTCCTGAAGTCAAATCTGAAACTTGTGCACCAACGGCCAACTCTGTTACTCCATTGAATGGAAACTGAGTTTTCTGTCCTTCCAATGATTGATAGTTATAAGAGTATGCTTCAGTACCTAACAACACTCCAAAAGTATGATCTTCATTGAAGGTCTTGTTCCAATTCAAAGTATTTGTAAAAGTCCAAGAGTAAGTTTCATATTTTCTCTTTGAACTACGACCATTGTAACCAGCACCATCACCAAACTCTGAGTTATAGTAAGCCTCATAACTTCTCACATAGTAATCTGAACGTAAATTTGTTTTGAATGTGAAGTCTTCTAGAAATTTAGCTTCTGCGAACGCATTCATACCAACAGAAGTACGAGTATTTTTAATAATATCCATTGTGGTGGAAGCTACAGGGTTTGAATTATCAGCTGCTCCCATTGGACGATCTTTACCGTAATCGAACTTCTTTTTACCATTCTCATAAACTATATTCCCTTCAGAGTCTCTCTCATACACAGGATAGATACTAGCAGGAACATTTTCAAATAAGAAGATGTTTCTATAAGAATTCCCTGATGAAGTTGGCGCATTTTGTTCTGTTCTACTCATGTTCGCAGAAATACCAGTCTTCAACCATTCTTTAGCTTTTGTTGTAACACTTACACGAGATGAAAATCTTTCGAAATCTGATTCCAATGCAATCCCTTCATCTTTTAAGTAGCCTCCTGATAGGAAAAATTGGGTTTTTTCATTACCACCACTCACACTTAAACCAGCATCAGTTCTTTTTGCAGTTTGAGACAAAGCATCCTGCCAATCAGCATTATATAGCAATTTTGCTCCATCAACAATCTGACCATCTAAACCAATTGGTTTATCAACATTAAATGGATTATATACCAATTGTTTAACTACGTTATCAGTTGCATAAGCTTCAGCTGAAGCATATCCTGCCATAGATTTTGGATCACTAATAGCTCCATTTCTAAGACCTTCCCAATATAATTTATAGTATTCGTCACCTCTTACAAAATCATACCCTTCTACAGCGCGCGTAGAAAAACCATGCTGTAATTTGAATGAAATTTTAGTCTTACCAGACTTACCAGATTTTGTCTTAATAATAACAACACCATTAGCAGCACGTGAACCATAAAGAGAAGCAGCAGCAGCATCTTTCAATACTGTCATAGTCTCAATATCATCAGGGTTAATTGAAGAAATGTTTCCATCAAATGGTGCACCATCAACTACATATAAAGGTGAACTTGATGCGTTGATTGAACCTGTTCCACGGATACGAATTGTAGGATTTTCTCCAGGTTGACCTGAAGATGAAATAACCTGTACACCAGGAGCATTACCTTGAAGAGCTTTTGTTACAGAACTTACCTGTAGATTTTCTAAGGCTTCCTTCTTTACAACTGCAGCTGAACCTGTAAAAGTAGATTTTTTTGCAGTACCATAAGCAACAACCATTACTTCTTCAACACCAATGGATTCATTTTCCATTGCAACATTTAAAGTTGAACTAGTAACAGTTAATTCCTGTGTAGTCATACCCACGAATGAGAAAACCAACACATTTTCACCATCAGGAACATTAATAGAGTATTTTCCATCGAAGTCAGTAGAAGTACCGATGGTAGTACCTTTTACAATTACGGAAACTCCAGGGATCGACAGCCCATCTTCGGCTGAGGTTACCACCCCTGTAACTTCTCGACTTTGAGCTAGAATGCTCTGCAATCCTATAAAAAACAGGATTAGCATCGAAACTAAACTTTTTTTCATAAATTTTTAGTTAGTGGTTAATTATTAATTAATACACATCTATATATATACTCCGAAATCTAATTTTCCCTATATAGACTTCAGATAGAATATGCTCCCTTTAGAACTAAAAATTGAATTTAGGCTTTCATAATTACTTAAATTCAATTATCAGATTTTAATACCCCTATCAAATCTGCAGCATCAAAAGTGTGAAAAAATCTTAAAAAATCAAATCTTTTTTTTCGTAAACCTTTTAAATCTAAATAAAAACATTTTGAATAACTTACAATTAATAACTTTCCAACCTAAATATATATCAATCTCTAAACAAACTAGCTGTTTGATATTCAATATAGTTAATGCTATCGTTTGCATAACTTTTTTTTACAACATACTCTTGCTTTAAGTATCAGATTTTATTTTGATTATCTTTGTATTTATAATCAAACTAAATAAGAATGGCTATTATTAGAGATTTAAACGGAAAATCACCAAAGTTTGGTGAAAACTGCTTCCTAGCTGAAAATGCAGCTATCATAGGAAATGTAGAAATGGGAGACGATTGTAGTATTTGGTATAGTGCCGTTCTTCGCGGAGATGTTCATTACATTAAACTTGGCAACAATGTAAATGTTCAAGACAATGCTACCATACATGCTACATATAAAAAGTCACCAACCAATATTGGAAACAACGTTTCTATTGCGCACAATGCAGTTGTACACGGCTGTACCATTAAAGACAATGTATTAATTGGCATGGGAGCGGTTGTATTAGATAACGCAGTAATTGATAGTAACTCCATTATCGCTGCAGGCTCAGTTGTTACAAAAGGAACTCACGTAGAATCAGGTAGTGTTTATGCTGGTTCCCCTGCAAAAAAAATAAAAGAGATTAGTCCTGAACTTCTTGAGGGTGAAATCAATAGGATAGCCAACAGTTATGCTATGTACGCAAGTTGGTATCAAACTGACGAAGAAACAATTAAATAGAAGAATTTTCTTTCAATAAAAATAGCCTTCGTATTAATGAAGGCTATTTTTTAATAGGATATATGTTTTGCTTTTAAGCTAAGGTTTAAAAATCTACTTGCCTTTTCCTCAAAACTATCAACAAATTCTGTAGTGAAAAACTCTACTTCCGAGTTCTTTGAGCACCTAACATCCATTTCTGGGTGCCTCACCAAATAATCTTTCAAACTATTCGCTACAATTTCCCCCTGAGAAATTAGTTTTATATTATCAGGAAGAAATTTATGGATTTCCTCCTTTAATAATGGGTAATGTGTGCAGCCTAAAATTATTGTATCAATCTGAGGATCTTTTTTTAAAAGGCTATCGACATTCTTTTGAATAAAAAATCGGCCACCTTCGGTTTGAAACTCATTATTTTCGACCAAAGGAACCCACATTGGACAGGCTTCCTGAATTACCTTAATTTCTGGATATAATTTTTTAATTTCTAAAGGATATGAATTCGAACGCACGGTGCCTACAGTTCCAAAAACTCCTACATGCTTCGACTTAGTTCGCAAGCCAATCTCTTCTACACTTGGCCTAATAACACCCAATACACGTTTGTTGGAATTTATTTTTGGCAGGTCACACTGCTGAATTGTTCGAAGGGCCTTTGCTGAGGCTGTATTACACGCAAGTATCACCAATTCACAACCCATAGAGAATAACTGTTCAACCGCCTGCAATGTATAGTCGTATACCACATCATACGATCTGGTCCCATAAGGGCTTCGTGCATTATCTCCTAAATAGATAAAATCATACTCGGGCAATTCTTTTAAAAATTCATTTAAAATACTTAAACCTCCATATCCAGAATCAAATACACCTATTGCTTGCCTATTATCATTCATGCAATTAATTTTTACTACATCACAATTCGTAAAAATAAAAAAGGTGGTATTAAAATACCACCTTTATCTATAATATCTTAAAAGAATATCTATTGTAGACCTAATTTAGCTTTTACCAATGGCATAACATCAATACTATTGTCTGAATTAAACAAGATTACACCAGTACTGATATCCAAGATATAAGTAAAACCATTTTCAGCTCCAACATCTTTAATTGCTTTAGATGCTTTGTCAAAAATAGGTTTCAATAGTTCATTCTGCGTTTTTTGCAGTTCTTGTTGTGCAAAACCATCAAAAGTTTGCATACGATTTTGAAGTTCTTGAATTTCCTTTTCTTTGATTGCTCTAACTGCGTCAGTTAAAGTTTCTCTATCTGCAATATATGCTTGAGCTAATTTTTGATACTCAGCTTTCATTTCCTGAATTTGCTTATCGTATTCTTCAGCTTTTGCTTGAATTTGCTTTTGAGCTTGCTCTTTTTCTGGCATTATAGACAATAATTCATTTGAATTAATATGTCCTAATTTTACAGTTTGTGCAAATAAGTTAGCTCCTGTAAGAAGGAAAGTGGCTACTAATGTTACTTTTAAAAATTGTCTCATAGTATACTCAGTTAGTTTTTATTTGATATTTATTTAGTTCTTATACCCAATTTATACAGCACCTTATCGCTTAAATCAAATTTTTCATTGCTGTATATGATTGTTGGCCCATTAGCACGATCAATAATCATACCATAACTTCCAGACTTTGCTATCTCCTTGATTGCCTCATAGATATCATCCTGAATAGGCTTCATTAATTCTTGTCTTTTTTTATAGAGCTCTCCATTTCGACCAAAGTATTTTTGCTGCAATTTTTGAGCTAATACTTCTTTATCATGAATTTCCTTCTCTCTCTTTGTTCGCATTTCTGATGACAGAAAAACCTCATCTGCCCTAAACTTTGCATGTAATTCTTTAATTTCAGTCGCAACACTTTCAATTTCATTTTGCCATTGCGTTGAAAATTGATCCAATTGCTCCTGTGCATTCTTATAATCAGGTATCTTATTCAAAATATATTCTGTATCGACAAATCCATAGCGCTGTTGAGAGTATACATCTCCTAAACCAACGACTAATACTATTATCAATAAGATTATTCTTTTCATATTTAAACCTTTTACAAACAAACTCTAAATTAAGCTAAATTAAACGAGTAGTCAATACTCAATTCTTAAAATATGTTAAAATTGTTGACCAATCACAAAATGGAACTGACTACCGTTTTGTCCAGGTAGATTAGCTTCATCGAAACCATAAGCCCAATCAATTCCCAAAAGACCAAACATTGGTAAGAATATTCTTAATCCGACACCGGCAGATCGTTTTAAATTGAATGGCTGAAAATCTTCAAAATCATACCAAGAGTTACCCGCCTCAGCAAATGCCAATGCATAAATTGTAGCTGATTGACTTAAAGATAATGGATATCTTACCTCAGCAGTAAGCTTAGAGTAAACATTACCTCCTAAACGTCTACCATTATTTTGAATTGGTGTTAAAGATCCATTTTCATAACCTCTTACCCCAATATTATCACTACCGTACATGCTATAACCTGACATTCCATCACCACCAACTTCGAATCCTTCAAAAGGAGATCTCTTGTGTTTGTCGTAATATCCTAAATAACCAAATTCTGCACCGGTGTAAAGTACTAATTTATCATTTTTAGGAAGTAAACCATTATACATCTTACCTTTAAATACCCACTTATGATATTCAATCCATTTGTACTTTTCATCGTCATCCGCTCTCTCATAGTCTAAATCCTCAAATAGAGAATAAGGAGGTGTAAATTTCAAACTTAAAGAGAAAGAAGAACCTCTACGCGTATACAACGGATTATCTATAGAACTTCTTGATAATGTAGTGGTGAAACTAAAGTTATTTGAAGTTCCATCCGATATTAAATAGTAAGCCCAGTTCTTCAATCTAAAATTCTGATAACTTACCTCATTATACAAAGAAAAATAATCATCAGGCCATTTCAAACGACGAGCCAATCCAACACTAGCACCAAAAATCTTTTGGCTTTGTCCTGTGTCATATCGATCGGAACCTTGCGTGTAATAATATGCATTACGATTAAATCCTGTCTGTTGCGAGTAATAAATCGACGTACTTAATGAGGTAGGTTTTTTTCCTCCCAGCCAAGGCTCTGTAAACGACAAACTATATGAGTTATAATAAGATCCATTCGTTTGAGCACGAATACTTAAGGTTTGACCATCACCAGTAGGAAGTGGACTCCAAGCCTCCTTGTTAAAAATATTACGAATAGAGAAGTTCGAGAATCGTAATCCGACAGTACCGATAATCATACCAGCTCCCCAACCTCCAGAAAGCTCAATTTGGTCATTTGCTTTTTCTGCCAACTCATATGTAATATCTACAGTTCCACTTTCAGGATGTGGCTTTATATCCGGATTTATTGCTTCAGGATCGAAGTGCCCAAGTTGTGCCAACTCTCGCACAGAACGAATAATATCAGATTTACTAAACAATTCACCTGGATAAGTATATAACTCTCTTCGAGCAACATGTTCGTGAGTCTTTGTATTACCTACAATGTTAACGCGATCAATCGTAGCCTGCTTTCCTTCAACCATTCGCATTTCGATGTTAATCGAATCCTTTCCAATTACCTTTTCAACAGGATTTACATTAAAAAATAGATATCCATTATCTAAATACAAATTACTTACAGCATCATCATCTTCTCTTAATCGTTCATTCAAGTAGGTCTGATTGTACACATCACCTTGCTTAAGCTTTAGAACTCTATCTAAATCATAACTAGTATAAACAGTATTCCCAACCCAAGTAATATCATTAAAGAAATACTGATTTCCTTCTTTTAGTTTTAAGTACAAGTTAACTCTGTCTTCAGATACCTGTTCAATACTATCAGAAATAATAATCGCATCTCTATAACCTTCCTCGTTATATTTTGTAATTAAACCGATCTTATCCTCGTACCACTTTTCTTCGATGTACTTAGATGATTTAAAGAAGTTTCTTAAGCGTTTTTCTTTGGATCCTTTAATAGCCTTCTTTACTTTTTTATCCGTAAGAGCACTATTCCCTTCAATAAAGATATTCTTGATTTTAATTTTATTGTTTCTATCCATATTGATATCCAAAATCACACTATTTGGTTCATTTGGATCATCTCTTTGCAACACATTAACATCAACATTGTAAAATCCTTTTTCTTTGAAATAGTTCTCAACAACAATATTAATGTTTGATATCATATAATCTGTTACCTGAGTTCCTTTTTGAAGCTTTAACTTTTCCTTAAGTTTATTGGTCTCGCTTTTAGAAGTACCAATATAATTTACCTCAGATAATCTAGGTCTCTCTTGCAGATGAATATTTAAATAAATCTTCTTATCAATTAACTTTGTTGCTGTAATCTGAATATCAGAAAACAAACCTTGTTTATACAGCTTATTAACTGCCTTAGTAACCTTATCTCCTGGCACTTCTAGCTGAGATCCAACACGCAATCCTGATATTTGTATCAGCACATTAGTTTCCAGATGTTTTACTCCTGAAACTGTTACTCCACCCAATTCGTAAGTTTTAGGGGAAGTGTAATAAAGAGCTGGATTGTAAATCGTATCGGTTTCCTGCGCTATCGCAGTAAAACTTATAAAAAGGGTTAAAATAAAAGTTAATCGTTTAATCATTACTTAGCTTATAATGGTTAATTCTTAATTATCTGTTAACTGTTCACTCGTTTTACCAAACCTGCGTTCTCTGTTTTGATAATTATACAAGGCTTTATACAATTCCTCTTTATCAAAATCAGGCCAAAACAATTCAGTAAAATACAATTCGGCATAAGCCAATTGCCATAACAAGAAATTACTGATTCTCGTTTCTCCACTGGTTCTAATCATTAACTCTGGATCAGGAATACCTGCAGTTGTCAAGTGATTTTCAAAAATTGAATCATCTATATCATCGGCAGACATTTTCCCATCAGACACTTTATTTGCAATCAACTTAACCGCGTTCACAATTTCCCATCTCGCGCTGTAACTTAAGGCCAAAACTAAAGTTAATCCAGTATTTACAGATGTTGTATTGATGGTTCCACTCAATTTTTCTCTTACCTCTTCTGGCAAACTATCTAGATTCCCAATGGCCTTTAATCGAACATTGTTTTTCATTAAAGTTGGAGTCTCATTTTCGATAGCCTCTACCAATAAAGACATTAAGCCAAGAACTTCATCTTGTGGACGATTCCAATTTTCAGTTGAAAATGCATAAAGGGTTAGGTATGAAATTCCTAATTCTGCGGCTCCTTCGACAGTTTGTCTTACCGCTTCAACGCCATTCTGATGGCCTACAATTCTATGTTCACCACGCATTTTTGCCCAGCGACCATTACCATCCATTATTATTGCCAAATGAGAAGGCAACTTTTCTTTTATAATCTTTTCTTTGAATGACATATATTACTTAACAAATCGACCGTATGAATGACACTCTTCATTATCTGGAAATAGTTTGTAACTAAACATGATTCCAAAGAAGGATGCCCAATCGTTATTGTGCATTAAATTGCTTTCATTTAAACTATGGGGATCATCTAAATGATCCAAATTATCGGTAAATGTTTTCCTAAAACTCCACTCTAAGGCCGCAGTCCATCTTCCTCCCAGGTTATATTTAAATCCTGCTCCCATAGGAATAGTAAAAGATGATTCGGTACTACTTGGCGCAATATACCCGATACCTGCCGTTACATAGGGAACCAACTTTTTGGTTCTCGATTTTCCCGGTGCCCAAAATGGTTGAAAATTAAATTCTCCTTGCAAAGACAAATCAACCACATCAGTATCAAAAGAAGCACCTCTATTACGCTGATATTGATTCTTAAAATCACTATCCTCTCCTTTTAATCCGGAAAACAACATACTTGCTCTTAAAGAATATCTGGGATTAAAGTTATACCGATATATTCCCCCAATAGCAACAGAACTTGAATAAAAATGATAGGTATGATTAATATCCCCCATGTAATAGGCTGCTCCTCCAAAAAAACCTAATTCTGCTTTGGTTTGCGAAAATGCCGAATTACAAGCGACAAAAAAAAGTATACCAAAAATCAGTCTGCGCATAAAAACAAATTTGTTTTTCACCTGTAAATTTAATTTGAGAGCGTCACACATCGCTTTAATGCCCTGTTGAAACAGGATGTATTCTCCCAAATTTCATTCACAAGCTACAAAAGTAACATATAATCTTAAAAATCCTTATTTCAGGGGTAAAATATAATGCCTATCGAGTTAAATTTTGTTAAAATGAAAAACAGTACTACTTAGATTATTAATTACGTTTATCAACACCCCACATAAGCTTATTACGCAAGGTTCCGTAAAAGCTATGAGTTTTCAATTTTAAAACTCGAATTTTAAAATTTGATTTTTTTATTTTAAGTTCAATTGAAGAATCAAATGTACATGAGCGTGAATCCAAGGAAGCTAAATAGCTATCACTTCTCCCCTCTACCTTTAAAGTAATTTCATGATAATTTGGAACTACGATAGGACGAACCGTTAAGTTATGAGGAGAAATCGGAGAAATAATAAAATTCTGAGTATTAGGTATAAGTATTGGTCCTCCTACGCTTAATGAATATGCTGTCGAACCTGTTGGTGTAGCAATAATTAAACCATCAGCCCAATAAGAGTTCAAATACTCATTATTCAGGTAGGTATGAATGGTAATCATTGAAGCTGTATCCGTTTTATGCACAGTAAACTCGTTAAGTGCATAATTGAATTCTGGGAATAAACCATTTTTTGAGGTTTCTAATTGAAGCAAGCTCCTTTCTTCGATGGTATAATTCCCCTCAAAAATATCTGACAAGGCCTGCGGAATTTCATCCTGTGCAATATCTGCCATAAATCCCAATCTACCACTGTTGATCCCCACAATTGGAATTCCTGAATCCCGAACAATGGTTACAGCTTCTAGAAAAGTTCCATCTCCTCCAATAGAGAAAACAAAATCTACATCTTTATTCAAATCATCACACCCTTTGTAATATCCATTAACCGGTGGTTTAAAATTGATTTCACGAATTAAAAAATCGTAAAATGGTTCGTATATATCTACCTCCACATTGCGTTTGGCAAACTCGTCGAACATGAGTTTAAAGCTATCGGTGAAACTTTCATTAAAGAGTCGACCAAAAAGAGCTATTTTCATCTAGTTTGTTTTATTGATTTCCACAGATAATTGCACACATAAAATATTCAATATCTGTAAAAGCAAATATAAAAGTTTCTCCTATTCGGGAAACTCAAATCAATAAAGATTTGAAGATTTAATTAGATGTTCAGAAATCGCATGAAAGAATTGTAACGATCTTCCAACATGTCCTTCATATCATCTTCACGCACATAAGTAGTTTTTATCGTATAATCGTAACGCAAAAATGTTTGAATTATTGAGGTTAAATTACTACGGTTTATTTTTATGGTAAGTTCTATTTTCCTTGAATCAGTTGCAGACTTTACATACAAGCTTAATATTTTAGCATCATTACTCTCAACAATTCTTGAAATCTCGCTAAGAGAATAATCAATGGAATTAAGCTCCAACACAATAATTCCTCCTGGTTCTCTCACTGAAAAAATCCTTTCGATATACTGCATTAAATCATTAAGGGTAATTAGTCCTACATACGTTTTTTCGTCTTCCAAAACTGGAATTACAGTAAGTTTAAGTCGAGATATAATTTCAATAACATCATATATATGGTGATTTTCCATTACATATGGACTAAACAAAGACAGTTTCTGTTTTCCTATTGGCTCCTCAGCCTGATTTAGATCGTAGATATCATTATCCGAAATTAAGCCCAAAAACTCATCTCCTTTCACAATTGGCAAATGAGATACTCGAAAAATCTCCATCCAGTTTAGTGCCTGAATTCCAGTATCCGTTTCCCTTAAAACAGGAACTACATCAGAAATTAAATCTTTTGCGATCATAAATAGTTTTTCTAGGAATTACTTTTATTTTTGCCGATAGGTAAATGAGTTACGATTTTTAAACTGCGCTTACCTTACATTTTAATCAATTTAAGATTCTATTAAAATGACTAGACTTAGTGTAAATATAAACAAAATTGCGACATTACGAAATGCCCGCGGTGGCAATACTCCTAATGTTTGTGAAGCAGCAATTAACTGCGAACGTTTTGGTGCTGAAGGAATTACTGTTCATCCACGCCCAGATGAGAGACATATTCGCTACCAAGATGTTAGAGATTTAAAACCATTGGTAACTACCGAATTCAATATTGAAGGATATCCTTCGCAAGATTTTATTGATTTAGTTCTTGAGGTTAAACCAGAGCAGGTAACCTTGGTTCCTGATCCACCAGAAGCCATTACTTCAAACGCTGGCTGGGATACAGTAAAGAACAAGGATCTTTTAATTGATATTATTTCTCAATTTAAATCTGCAGGAATCAGAACCTCTATTTTTGTTGATACCAATTTAGATAATATTGAAGGTGCCGTGGCTACAGGAACTGATCGTATTGAATTGTATACAGAGCCTTACGCAACAGAATATCCAGAAGATAAAGAAGCAGCTATTCGTCCATTCGTTACTGCAGCAAAAAGAGCCCACGAGTTAGGTCTTGAAATTAATGCCGGTCACGATTTAAGTTTGGAAAATCTTCAATATTTCTATCAGGAAATTCCAAATTTGGCTGAAGTTTCAATTGGTCATGCTCTAATTTCTGATGCTTTGTACTTTGGATTAGAAAACACAGTACAGATGTATAAAAAATGTCTTAAATAATATTTCCAAGATATATTTTTAGAAGGGTGCCAACATGGTACCCTTTCTTTTTGCAATTTCAAGATCTGTTATATCTTTACTTTATGAAGTTGAATTATAGAAAAATCGGGAAAGGTTATCCATTAATCATTGTTCACGGATTATATGGCTCCTCGGATAACTGGTTGAGTGTTGCCAAAGAGTTAAGCGACAATTTCGAAGTATTTATTTTAGATCAAAGAAATCATGGTGCATCGCCTCATTCCGATTCTCATACCTACGAAAATCTTAAAGAAGATTTACTGGAGTTTATGGATGATCACAAAATTGAAAAGGCTAACCTTCTAGGTCATTCAATGGGTGGAAAAACCGTAATGTTTTTTGCTGCTGATTATCCTGAAAGAGTAAACAATTTAATCGTAGTAGATATTGCACCAAAAAACTACACGAAGATTTCTGATTACGCTCCACAAACAATCGATCATGAAAATATTGTTTCGGCAATGTTGAACTTCGATTTATCCAATTATAATAGCAGAACGGAAATCGATCAAAAATTAGCTGAAAGTATTTCCAGCGAACGGGTACGACAATTTCTTCTCAAAAATTTAAAACGAAACGATAATAAAGAGTTTGCCTGGAAACTAAACATCAAAACTATTAGTGAATATTTGCCGCAGATTATGGATGGTATGGATAAGGAGAAATTTCAGAAAGGGAAAGGGATTACAGGCTTTCCGGTTCTCTTTATAAAAGGTGACAACTCCAATTACATTACCGATGACGATCATCAGCTGATTCGAACCATATTTCCCTATGCTGAAATCACCTCAATTCCTAAGGCTGGTCACTGGGTTCATGCCGAACAACCTAAATTACTAGTAAAAACAATTGAGTATTTTGTATTGGATTAATTTTCCACAAAAAGATAAAATATACTATTAATCAATGATAGTCAGACATAAAATAAGCTCTTCCGTTAATGGGAGAGCTTATTTTATTTTTTGAAGACCTCTTACGCTGGCGGAACACGTAAATTATTTTTTCGATGATTCCGCACGCTGGCGGAAGAATTTATTTGCCAAAGAAGTATAAGAATCTAAAAATAGAAACCTCCACTAATAGCGAAGGCTTCATATCTAAAGTCTTTTTTATTCTACCAAACACCTGCCTTGAACACGTATCTGGTAACCGCCTGAATATTTATCTCTTTATTCGAGCTATTATCTGGATGAATATCATCTTCGTATTTAAAACCCGAAATCTTAACGTAGTAATCTTCTCCAACTTCCAATTCAGACAAAGCTTGTAATTCGTTGGCAGTTGTAGCATCAATTACAATTTCCTTCTCCTCACCTGCACTTGCAGTTTGTCTGGTACTTCTAAATTTTGGCAGATATTCATTTTTATTCTTGTCCAAGATTTCAACATAGTAGTAAATGTTATCCTCATCAATTGCTTTCCAGTTGATCGTTACAGTACCACTTTGACTTGCATGAGTTGCTGTAGTGGAAAAATTATTCAAAGCTTTAATTCCTGATTCGTAAAGCTGATCTTCCAATTTATAATTCTCTCCACCAGCCTTAACCACAAATTTCACAGTTTGATTTCCCGTAAAATTCTCAAGATAAGCTTCACGATCCGATTCTTTAAGGTAATAAACCTTCTCTCCTTTAAAGTCTGTAAATGCTTCCAAATCGAAACTTGTTGATTCATCAAGCAAAACCTTTGCTTGGCTTAATTGACCACCATAAACGGCATACTCCATTTTATAATCAGATTCATATGATCCATTAACCAATCTTAACTCATTCACCACATAGGCGTCAGCAGTAATATCATTAATCGCATCAATATCCGTATAAAACTCTCTAGAACCATTTGAACTGTTAAGTTTTAAATAATTACTTTTTGAGTTTGATTGAATGAACCATTCCTGACGATTATTTGGATCGATTGATTCATCTTCAATTATCAATTGATTATTTACTAGCGACCATTCTCCTACCACTTTATCACGACGCCCGCTAAATTCCTGTTTCTTCAAAACATTCCCACCTTCAAATCTGTAAACGATCAGCGCATCATCACGCTTATAGTCTCCCGATAAAAAAGGATTGGCATACCAATATTTATTGGTCAGGTCAGATGGTTTGAATTCAAATTCTTCCTCATCACCACCACTACTTCCACCACATGAACACAATGAAAGAGCCCCCAATAGAGCAAAGGCAAATGATAGTTTTTTATAAATTGAATGATTCATTCTATTAATATTTTTCAGGTTTAAATTATTACAACTCTAGAATTGTTAAACACGAAAAAAGTTAAATTATTGTACAATAACAAAGATTATTACAACAATATTCTTTCAAAATTTCCTTCCGGAATCAAATCTTCTCCTTGATATCGCAAAAACAGTTGGGCAGTTGCCAGAATATCCTTTTCACAATAAATTGCTATTCGCTCCAAATCTCCATCCTTCCAATACACTTCTCCAACCATCGATCCATCAATATCATCTTTTGGTGTAGGAATATTAAATACCTCGCAAAGTAAAGCCAGTGAAGTGTAATGTTTGTAATCACCAAATTTCCACAGTTCCATAGTGTCAATAAACTGCACTTCCCAAGGCTTTTTTCCAGCTATATCCAAAATATCTGGCAAGACTATTCCATTAATGAGCATCCGTCGGGCGATATATGGAAAATCGAATTCTTTCCCATTGTGAGCACAAAGATTTCTGTAAGGTTTACTGCAAAATCGAGTGAGCATATCTGCAAATTCTTCAAGCAACAATCGCTCATCATCTCCATAAAAAGACTTGGCCACAAATTTACGTCCGCCTTCTTTGTAAGTGATCATCCCTGTTGATATGCATACAATTTTACCAAATTCTGCATATATTCCAGCACGCTGATAAACATCAGCAGCTGATTCATCTTCTTTTCTAAAATAGTTGGATTTCTTCTCCCATAAATCCTGAAGTTTTGGAGATAATTGTTCAAAATCTTCAGTTCCTGAAACAGTTTCAATATCAATAAAAAGTAAACTGTCGGCTTTAATTTTATTAAGCATGGCAATGGCTTATCATAAACAAAGTGAAAAGTTATAAAAAAAGGAGACTCAAACAAAGCCTCCTTTCAATATATTATTAACAATTATAGTTTTACTATCAAATTCTTCTCAATAAAATGGGTAAGAATATTAATGGCAACTATATTATTCCCACCCTGAGGAACAATAATATCGGCATATCGTTTTGATGGTTCGATAAATTGCAAGTGCATTGGTTTTACCGTTTTTTCATAACGATCCAACACTTTATTTACCGATCTTCCACGTTCAATAATATCTCTTTTGATCACACGATTTAATCGATCATCAGCATCGCAATCAACAAATATTTTCAAATCCATTAAATCGCGAAGTTCCGGTTGTGTTAAAGCCAAAATTCCTTCAATAATCACAACTTCTTTAGGTTCTACCTTAATGGTTTCATCAGAACGTAAACAAGTTAGGTAAGAATAAATCGGTTGATCAATCGCTTCTCCATTCCTAAGTTTTTTAATATGCTCTACCAATAACTCAAATTCAACTGATCGTGGATGATCAAAATTTATTTCCTGACGCTCTTCCAATGGCATGTGAGCATTATCTCTATAGTAAGAATCCTGTGGCAACACAGCCACTTCGCCTTGTGGCAATTTCTCTATTATTTTTCTGACAACTGTAGTTTTACCTGATCCGGTACCTCCTGCAATTCCAATAATCAACATGTTGTATGATATTTAGATGTTTGCTGCAAAATTGATACTTTTGCAATAATTCGGCAAGCAAATTACTAATTATTTAAAAAGAACTGAAATGATCAAACACATTGCAATGTTTAAGTTCAAGACTTTCGAGTCTAAGGAGAAGGAGAAAATTTATCAGGAAAGATTAGTAAATGCCTTTGACGGTTTAGAGAATAAAATTCCCGAAATCAAATTTCTACAAATCGGCTTCGATCAATTAAAATCAGATGCTTCATATGATTTTATTGTTAATGTTGACATTGAAAATCTGGACGCCTTATCGGTATATGCTCAACATCCAGATCATGTTAAAGCAGCTGAAGTGGTTAAAGAAATGGCAATTGACCGAAAAGTTATTGATTACGAATTTTAGTAGTCCCAAAAGCCACATAAACATCAATCAAATTATTTAATTGTACAAAAATGAGTTTGTATCCTTTAAAATTTCAGCCAATCCTAAAAGATAAAATTTGGGGAGGCAACAAATTAAAAACAATTTTAAACAAAGATTTCGCTCCACTACCAAATGCTGGAGAAAGCTGGGAAATATCTGGAGTTGAAGGAGATATTTCTGTTGTTAGTAATGGTAATCTTACTGGCAATAATCTTGAAGAGCTTATTGAAATTTACATGGGCGACCTGGTGGGAGATAAAGTATACGATCAATTTGGAATGGAATTTCCATTGTTGATTAAATTTATCGATGCCAATGATGTACTATCAATTCAGGTACACCCAGATGATGAGCTTTCAAAAGAGAGACACAATGCCTTTGGAAAAACCGAAATGTGGTATGTAATTGAAGCCGATAAAGGATCTGAATTAATCGTAGGTTTCAATCGGGAAGTTGACAAGGCAAAGTATGTTGCCAAACTGGAAGAAGGCAAACTAGAGGAAATTCTGAACAACGAGCCTGTTAAAAAAGGAAGTTGTTTCTTTATTCCTGCAGGTAGAGTTCATGCCATTGGAAAAGGAATTCTATTGGCCGAAATCCAACAAACATCTGATGTAACCTATCGCATGTACGATTGGAACAGAACCGATGATCTGGGAAATCCAAGAGAATTGCATACTGAATTGGCTGTTGATGCTATAGATTATAGCTTTGAGAAAAAATACAGAACTGATTACGAAACAGAAATCAACAAGACTACAGAATTGGTTCGTTGTCCGTATTTTACAACCAATACACTTGAGTTCGATAAACAAATTGAGAAAGATTACTCTCAGTTGGATTCTTTTGTAATTTACATGTGTTTGGATGGTAATTTTACTATTGAAAGTGAAGATGGAATTACTACTGAAGTTACCAAAGGTGAAACTGTTTTAATTCCTGCGGCACTTGAAAATGTTATCCTATTCCCTAAGGGGAAAACTGAAATTCTTGAAGTTTATATCAAATAAAACTCTTAAAATAAAATTGCCTCTTCTCCGCTGATTGAGAAGAGGTTTTTTATTTTCATTGAAACAAGAATAAATTTATTTCGGAAAATTTAAGAATCTGTATACCTTTGCGCACGAAAACGGAGAACCAATGAATATTACTGCAGCAGAATTCGTAATGTCTAACTCGGATGTAAAAAAATGTCCGAAACCAGATAAGCCAGAGTATGCCTTTATCGGGCGCTCGAATGTTGGAAAATCATCATTAATCAATATGATTACCAACAATAAAAATCTGGCAAAAACATCTTCGAAACCAGGTAAAACACAGTTAGTAAATCATTTCTTAATAAATAAGGAGTGGTATTTGGTAGATTTACCAGGATATGGATTCGCAAAAGTTGCAAAAAACACTAAACAGCGTTTTTCAAGATTAATATTTAAATACATCGAGAGCAGACCAAATTTGGTAAACCTTTTTGTGCTGGTTGATTCACGTCACGAACCTCAGACAAAGGATACTGAATTCATGGAATGGTTGGGTATTAACGGAATTCCTTTTTCAATCATTTTTACCAAAGCTGATAAACTAACAAAACGAAAACTTGGTGAATGCATTGAAACTTATAAGAAAGTGATGCTTGAATCATGGGAAGAAATGCCTCCATATTTTATTAGTTCATCATCTAATGGTTTAGGTAAAGATGAAATTTTAAATTATATCGAAGAAACAATCAAGATGACACGGGATTAATACCGTAAAATAAATTCAAGGAAGATCTCTGCTAAAGATATCTTCTTTTTATTTTAAATAGGTGTAAACCCTATAGAAATCAATTGGTCAAAATATTTGCTGTTAAAGGATTTAATTCATTTTTTTGCGGCAATAATTTTTAAATTTGCACAATAAAACATATCTGATTTATAAACAAATAATACTTTAATGAAAGCCCCGATTAAAATCTTTGCTGGCTCGAACAGCGAACACCTAGCTGCTAAAATTGCAGAAGCTGCTGGTTTAAGTGTTGGAGAGTCTAGCATTATTAGATTCAGTGATGGAGAATTTGAAACTGCTTACGAAGAAACAGTTCGTGGAGCTCATGTTTTTATCGTTCAATCAACTTATCCTCCTACAGATAATTTGATGGAACTTCTATTGATGATTGATGCTGCAAAAAGAGCTTCGGCTTATAAAGTATGTGCAGTTATTCCTTACTTTGGTTTTGCTCGTCAGGATAGAAAAGATCGCCCAAGAGTAGCAATTGGAGCTAAATTGGTGGCAAACCTATTAATGGCTGCAGGTGTTGATCGTGTGATGACAATGGATTTACATGCAGATCAAATTCAGGGATTCTTTGATGTTCCAGTGGATCACCTTTATGGTTCTTCGGTTCTTCTTCCTTACGTTGAAGAATTAAAGCTTGATAATCTTGTGGTTGCTTCTCCTGATATGGGGGGTAGTAAGAGAGCACATGCATATGCAAAATACCTGCATGCTGATATGGCAATCTGTCACAAAAGAAGAGAAAAAGCAAATGTTGTAGGTGAAATGACAGCTATTGGTGAAGTTGATGGTAAAAATGTTGTGATTGTTGATGATATGATCGATACAGCTGGAACCATTACCAAAGCCGCTGACATGTTGAAAGAAAAAGGAGCAAAAAGTGTTAGAGCAATTGCTTCTCATGCTGTTCTTTCAGGTCCTGCTTACGAAAGAATTGAAAATTCTTCATTGGAAGAGGTGATTTTCACCAACTCAATTCCGCTAAAAGAAGAATCTAGCAAGATTAAATCATTAAGTATTGCTGATATTTTCGCAAAAACAATCTTGAATGTTTACAATTGCGAATCAATCAGTTCCAATTTTATTTTATAATTATTATCTTTGCGCCGATTTTAGGTAAAATTATTATAAACGTGTGATGGGATATCAATTGAACCTTTTTACCGGGTGAAGATATTGTTATTGAGTAGCACAAAAATAATTTGAAATGAGAACATTAGAATTAAAAGGTTCTTTAAGAACTGACTTAGGAAAAAAAGCTACTAAAGCTTTACGTAGAGAAGAATTGGTTCCTTGTGAATTGTACGGTGGTGAAGAAAACATCCACTTTGCAGTTAGCGAGAAAGACTTGAACAAATTGCTTTATACTCCAGAAACTTTCATCGTAAAATTCGATATTGAAGGTAAAAAGTTTTCTGCAGTTATGAGAGAAGTTCAATTCCACGCTACTTCTGATAAAGCTCTTCACGCTGACTTTTTCGAAGTATTCGAAGACAAAGCTTTCGAAGTTCAGATTCCAATTAAAGTTGAAGGATTTGCGAAAGGTGTTCAAGCCGGTGGTAAATTGGCAGTTAACTTGAGAAAACTTAAAGTTAAAGGTTTAATGAAAGATCTTCCTGAATTCTTACCTATCAATGTAACTGAATTAGGTCTTGGTAAGAGTACTCAGATTAGAGAACTTGCTTTCGATAACCTTGAACTATTGAATGCTAAGAATGCCGTAGTTGTACAAGTTAAGCTTACAAGAGCTGCTCGTGCTGCTGCTCAGGCTGCTGCTCAGGCTTAATTGCTTGTTTAGTAAAAAATATAACCTCCCGGCTATTTGCTTGGGAGGTTTTTTAATACCAAATATTCTGATATCAAAAACTCATCCCTAGTTTTAAACAATTATTCTAACTTTGGATTTGTTATGATACAGTTCCTTAAAAATATATGGGGAAAGATATCTTTCTCTGATAGTGATAAAAAATTTGATCCAATGAAATATCTGGTTGTAGGTTTAGGAAATATTGGTGCAGAATATCACAACACCCGACACAATATTGGTTTTAGCATTTTGGATGCACTTGCAGAAACTGCAAAAATTGAATTTAAAGATGCTCGCTACGGAGCGATGTGTGAATATAAATTTAAGGGCAGAACATATGTTCTTGTAAAACCAAGCACTTATATGAATCTTAGTGGGAAAGCTGTAAATTATTGGTTACAGAAGGAGAAAATTCCTGTTGAGAACATGATGATATTGGTAGATGATCTTGCGTTGCCATTTGGAACTTTGCGTTTGAGACCAAAAGGCAGTGACGCTGGACATAACGGCTTGAAGCACATTAATGAAACATTAGGACATCAGAACTATGCTCGCCTTCGATTTGGCATTGGTGATGATTTTCACAAAGGACAGCAAGTGGACTATGTTTTGGGAAAATGGACCGAAGAAGAATCTGAAAAACTAGCTGAGTTGTACAAAATCTGTATCAACATGATTAAAGGAATGAGTACAATTGGGATTCAAAGAACCATGACAGCTTATAATACCAAGAAAAACGGTAAATAGACCTCAAGATATGGACGATAAGGTAAGAGTTGACAAATGGATGTGGGCAGTTCGAATTTTCAAAACTCGCAGCATGGCCGCCGAAGCTTGTAAAAAAGGTAAGGTGACCATAGATGGAGTTACAATTAAGCCTTCAAGAGAAGTAAAATTGAACGAAAAAATCGATATTCGCGTTCCTCCCATTATTCGAAGTTATCGCGTTAAAGCAATATCTGGCAAAAGAATGTCGGCTAAATTAGCAGTTGATTTTGTAGAGGACATTACAGCACAAGAACAGCTGGATTTGCTAAATGCAACCAAAAATTTTGGCTTTGAACAACGCCAAAGAGGAACCGGTCGTCCTACAAAACTAGAACGTCGCTTGATAGACAAGCTGAAAAAAGGATAATAATACAACGAACAGTTTGCAGTAATAACTGTTAATTGTTAACTGATAATCATATCATGATAATAGCACAGGAAAAAAGAAAAACCAATTTGGCCGAGTACATTTTATACATGTGGCAAGTTGAAGATATATTAAGAGCTTATAAATTCGATATTGAAGCTGTAGATAAAAACATCATTTCTCAGTTCAAACAAGATGATGAAAAGCATCAGGAAATCAAAGCCTGGTACGAAAACTTGATTGAGATGATGAAAATTGAAAAAGTGGAAGAACGTGGGCATTTGCAAATTCTAAAAAACAATGTAAATGAACTATTCGATTTTCACTTGCATCTTTTGAACAACAAAAAGGACGCTGCTTACATAAGTCTATTCGAAAAAGCTGCAGGTAACATTGCCGAATTTCGCCAAAAATCGCAAGCTAAGGAAGAAAACAACGACATTGAAGTTTGCCTAACTGCTTTGTATGGCATTTTAATGCTAAAGCTTCAACAAAAAGAAATCTCGAAAGAAACAATTGCTGCTGTTACAACTTTTAGCCAGTTAATTTCAGATTTAACTGCTAAATACAAAGCTTTCGAGGAAGAAAAAGAATAACATCAAGCTCTTAAATATCTATGGAAGGATCAAACAAAAACAGCAACTGGTTTTTACTCTTATTGGTATCATTCATTTGGGGCAGCCCATATATTTTAAGGGAAATTGCCTTAAAAAGTTTTAGCCACGATCAGGTTGCTGCCTTTCAGGTTTTTCTGTCTTTTTTACTCTTTCTTCCATTAATATTTAAGAATATCAAAAAGCTTGGCAAGGATAATATTATTCCTTTGATATTATCAGGATTGACTGGTAATATTGGTCCCTCCTACTTTTTTGCCAAAGCTCAAACCTTAATCAGTTCCTCAATTGCTGGTATGCTAACTGCCATGCTACCAACAATCACTTTATTAATGGCGATCCTATTATTTAAGAACAAAACCAACATAAAAATAATTGGAGGTATTTTACTTGGTTTCGCAGGAACATTAATCATCATCTTTTCTGGTGAGTCTCATGGAACGACCCATTTACTTGGGATTTTCTATGTTTTTATGGCAATGGTTTCGGTTGCTACCAGTATTAACATTATTAGCTTTGCCTTACCAAAACTTACAGGTACTGAAATTGCATCTTTAGCATTCCTTTTTGTTGGACCTATGGCAGGTTCTTATTTGGCATTTACGGATCTTAGTGCACCATTAGCGGCCGAAAATTTCACCAATAGTGCTTTAATGCTTACCCTGTTGGCCTTACTAACTTTTGCTGGAGTGATATTCTACAATCGCCTCATCAAACAGTCGTCGCACGTTTTTGCAGCTTCCATTGCCTATCTTATTCCAATAGTGGCAATTTTCTGGGGAATTGTAATCGGAGGAGATCAAATTACATTGGCACAAGTCGCATCAATTATCATTATCTTAGTGGGAGTTAACCTAACACACCGATAATTGTGAATAAAAACATTCCACTTGCCTTAAGTTCAGGAATCCTTCTTGGAATTCCTTTTTGTATTCCTTCACTCTTTTTCCTGATACTATTTGCATGGATTCCATTACTGTTTCTGGAAGAAAAACTTAAAGATCATCACAATCCATATTTACTTTTCAACTACACATTTCTAAGTTTTACAGTCTGGAATGTAATGGCTTATTGGTGGGTAGCACAAGCACATATTTTAGGAGTAATTCTAATCATTTCAATAAATTCTATGTTGCTGGCACTGATATTTTGGTTGATCAGTAAAGCCAGACAAAGCTTGCACATTTCCATACTTCTTCCATTTATAATTATTTGGTTAGGCTTTGAATATTTTCATACACAGTGGGATTTAGCCTGGCCATGGTTAAACCTGGGCAATGCATTTGCCTCTGCTCCTTCCTGGATACAATGGTATGAATTCACCGGAACCAGAGGTGGTAGTTTGTGGGTCATCCTCATCAACTATAGTATTTTTGAAATCATCCGACGAGAAAGGGATTTTAGCTATTCACAAGTATTCATTTTGTTGGTCTTGTTTGGAATTCCTCTTCTTTATTCTTCCGTCGGAAATGATATCAAGCCCGAAAACACTTCAGCCAATCGCACATTTGCATTAATTCAACCCAATCTCGATCCTTATACTGAAAAGTTTGTCCCTGAAAGTGAGAAAAAATATTTTAATGATTTCATCAAGTCGGCTGATTCCATTTGTAATGTAGATGCTCCAGATTTCTTATTTGGTCCTGAAACTTTAATCCTTCAATCAATAGACGAAAAAAATCCGAATACCTCGGAATACTACCAACAGCTATCCGCCATGAAGGAAAAATATCCTAAAACCAATTTTCTAATTGGAGTGCACAGTAAGATTGATGATGAATCCTTCAATTCGGCACTTTTAATCGGTGATTCTGTTCCACAGTTCTACCACAAAACCAAATTGGTACCCATGTTCGAACGAATACCTTTCGACAAATATTTGGGATTTCTGAATAAATATTCGCTCGAAATAGGAGGATACAATGGGACCTACAGCAGTAGAAATGAAACCAATTACTTTATGGCCGATTCAACTGCAATTGTTCCCGTGGTTTGCTTTGAATCTATTTTTGGTGATTACTGCGCAAAGCGTATTCCTGAATCGAATGGATTTATATGCATGATAACCAACGATGGCTGGTGGAAAAACACTCCTGGCTATATGCATCATTTTAACTTTAGCCGTATTAGAGCCATTGAAACTCGTCGCGATTATATTCGTGTAGCCAATAATGGAATTTCTGCTCATATCAACTCCAAAGGCACGATAATTGCTAAAACAAGTTGGTGGAACAAAACAATACTTAGTGGAAATCTGAGTTTATTAAGTGGAAGAACTTTTTATTCTGAGCATGGAGATTACATTGGCCGAACTTGCCTGTTCTTTGCCTTGCTTCTCTTAATCTTTGTTAAAATTCGCACTTATACACTTCGATTATCAGGAAGAAAGTTTTAATTCCATTAATTTTGACGGAACTATTTTAAAACTAAAATTACACACAATATGTATCGATTATTACTTGCCTTACTAACTGTTTGCATGATAAGCGGAACTCTTAGCGCAGCAAAAAACAAGAAAATTGACAAGACATTCAAATCAATTGAAAATCTGAAAATAGATGCCCATTACGGAAAAGTTCAGGTTAAAAATTGGGATAAAGATGAAATTCATTTCGAAATTTTAATCACGGTTGACGGATCAAACGAAGACAAGAACGAAACCATGGTTGAAAACATCAATATCGATTTTACCGAGGGAGGTCAACAGCTGGTAGCTCAAACGGTTTTGGGAGATTTCTTTTCCCTTAAGAAATTGACTAACTCTTTGTTCAACAAGGGTAAAATTAAAATTTCGTACACAGTTCACATGCCTGCTTCTGTAAATCTTGAAATTATTCAGAGAAATGGTGATGTGTTCCTGGATGATCACAATGCCAAGTTTAGCTTGGATCAAAACAATGGAAACTTCACCGCCAATAGCTTAAATGGCAACAACAACTTAAAGCTTTCCAATGTAAATGTAAAAATCAATCAGCTTGCTAACACACAACTGGATGCTGCTGGTTCTGAATTTAAAATTGAGAATGCCAATAAAATCTCAGGAGAAAGCCGCGATTCTGAATACACCATTCAGGTAATCGACAACCTAAACATTAAATCGGCACGCGATAAATTCGATATAAAAGAGATTGAAACACTTTACGGAACTTCGAACTTTACCAAATTTGAAATTGCACAATTGGGTGATGAAATAGACTATGAATTAAAATTCGGTCACATCAATGTTTTCAACATTAACAACATGTTCTCATTCATTAAGCTTGATTCTAAATATGGCCACATTGGCTTAAGCTTTATGGAAGGTTGCAACATCAATTACGAAATCAATCACAAATCAGTGAAATTCGATAACTCGAATGATTTTACTTTAAAGAATGAAGAAACAGCCGATAAAAACACCTATGTAGCCAAAGGTAAAATTGGTTCGAAGAAATCAATCTCGAAATTGAATATTCGCGCTAACAATTGTAAGATGAGATTAGAATAAACTCCTCAAAAGGATATATAAAAACGACCAATTACTGCTGGAATTGGTCGTTTTTTTATGCTTTTTACTGCCCCAGATAGCAATAGACTACAAAAACTCGCAACTTGTAAACACTTTTATAGCAAAAGGGAAACGATTTGTAGCTTAAATGAATGCATCGGATTTTGTGTCAATCCGTTCATATGAATGGCAAAAATTCTACTGACCAAAGCTCAACTAGTATATCTATATTGACGAAGCTTTCTCTTCTAAATTAGCATTTTAACATCTTTTAAGTCCTCTGCAAGTTCCTTTTTATTATATTCAAGCGAATTAAAAACATTACTATATGAAAAGAATACTCGCAATAACAATACTATGTCTGCTTTTAACCAGTGCATTTGCACAGAAAAACCTAAAGAGTACTTTCGAAAAAGATTTAATCAGTTATACCACTGCTTTTAACAACAAACAATGGGACGTTGTAACTGAAATGATGTATCCTCGCATTTTTGAGATGATGAGCAAGGACAATATGATCATGGTCATGCAAGGAATGGACAATATGGGCGTTAAAATGACTACCGATTTTAAATCCATCGATAGAATTTCAAATGTAGTTGAATCGGGCACCCAGAAATACTGTAAAATCCATTACTATGGCATTGTAAAAGTAAAACTCTCAGGATTAATGTCGCAGGGTTCTTCGCTTGTTCAACCTAAATTTGAACAAGAGTTTGGTAAAGAGAATGTGAAGTATAACGAGGAAAGCAATTCTTTTACCATACAGGCTCATCGATCAATGCTTGCCATTGCCAATAAAAAATCCTGCGATTGGAAATACATCGATATCAATTCGCCTCAAGCTAAAGGATTACAAAATTTGATTCCAGAACATGTGAAGAGGCAGTTGAGGTAAGATTCGTACCTCATCCCGATAAATCATTTTAAAGGAGATTTATCCTGCAGAAATCATACTTTAATAAATATTGAACTATTGGAATATATACAGATTTCAATTATATTAGAATTACACGAAAGAAATACAAGAACAATCTAAAAACACACTATGAAAATATACTTCTCAGGATCGATCCGAGGTGGCCATGAGGACGCTGAAATCTACAAACAGATTATCGATGAATTAAAAAAATATGGCAATGTGCTAACAGAGCATATTGGCTCAAAAGTTCAGGATACCAATTTATCTGATGAAGAAATTCACGACCGAGATTTAAAATGGGTCATGGAAGCAGATGTTGTAGTAGCTGAGGTAACTACTCCTTCGCTTGGTGTCGGTTACGAAATTGGTCGCGCAGCCGAATTCAATAAACCAATTATCTGTTTGTATCGAAAAGATGGCAAAAAACAGGTTTCAGCAATGATAGCAGGTTGCTCTCAGGTGAAAAGTTTCGAATATTCAAAAATTGAGGATACCAAACAAATACTAGCTGAACAATTTCGCGATATCAATAAAGACTGGAGAAATATCAATTACTTAAAGGATGGATCGCCAGTGCAGGTAAAAGCATATAACTGCCTTACCAAGCTAGGGATTTTAGATTCTTTGGCAGAATACAATCCAACTTTAACAGGTACCATTCCAATTGGCATATCTGTAAAAGAAAGCGATTTGGATATTGCTTGTAGATTTTTTGATGCCGACTGTTTTGAACGTGTTGTGGAATCAATTTACGGAAAGCAAAAAGATTTTAAAATTGAGCAAAAAGAAAAAGCGGGTTATTGGGTAGTAGTTGCCAACTTTAATTACGAAGGTTTCGATATTGAAATTTATGGTTCAGCATATCCGGTTGTGGCACAGAATTCTTATCGACACATGTTGATTGAAGATCGCATTTTAAAACTTTTAGGTGAAGATTTTAATAAAGAAGTGGTAAAATTGAAAGAAACAGGTGTTAAAACAGAACCTGCTTTTGCTGATTTGCTAAATCTGGAAGGAGATCCTTTTAATGAGCTATTGAAGCTTGAATCCTACAGTGATCGAGAAATCAAAAAACTTTGGAAGTAAAAATTCAAATTCTTAAACCAGAGATTGGTTTACCCTAAAATAAGTATCCTTTATCAAATCGATATCCGAGTTAATGCAAGGATATTTATTTTTGGTTGGGGGAATAGATGAAGATGGCAAAATTAAATTGTTGGGAATATTTTAAGTGTGGGAGAGAAATTGGAGGTGTTAATACCAATGAATTAGGTATTTGTCCTGCAAGTATAAAATTTGAAAACACTGGAGTTAATAACGGATTAAAAGCAGGAAGAAGCTGCTGGACAGTGGAAGGAACTTTATGCAATAAAAGCATTCAAGGCGAAATTGAAGAAAAGCTTTTAGGATGCATCAATTGTAGCTTTTTTAAGATGGTTGACAATGAAGAAAGTCGTGCTTTTGTTTTATTAAATAAGGAACTTATTAAAAAAAAGTAAAAGGAATGTTTAAGTTTTGTTGCGTAATTTTTCAAGAACCTTGTTAGATTACTATGCTGCACTAAATGCAACTCATCTTTTCCAATCCAAATAATCTTTAAAAATCAATTGAAGGAATTGGTTTAGGACTTTCTAAAAAGCATAAAAAAGCTTGGCTACATATTAGTAGCCAAGCTTTTTGCATTATACTATATTCGATTTAGAGCTTTTTAAGCAACTCTCTTGCAATTACAACTCCATTAACCGAAGCTTGCATTAAACCTCGTGTAATACCTGCTCCATCACCACCTAAGTATAGATTCTTCACCGATGTTGATTGAAAGCTTTCGTCCACTTTCGTGATATTGCTATAAAATTTTACTTCTACACCATACAGTAAAGTTTCATCAGAAGCCAAGCCAGGCGTTACTTTATCCAAAGCGTAAATCATTTCCTCGATATCCTTTAGGATACGATGTGGCAACACCAAACTCAAATCACCTGGCACTGCATCTTTCAAAGTTGGAATAATGTTATTTCGATACAATCTATTGGAGGTCGTTCTGCGTCCGCGAACCAAGTCACCAAATCGTTGTACCAAAATTTGGTTATTGGTTAGCATGTTGGCCAATCTGGCAATGTGCTTACCATACTCAATGGGTGCTTTAAAAGGCTCGGTAAACTTTTGCGATACCAATAAGGCGAAGTTGGTATTATCACTCTTCAGGTCCTTGTAACTATGTCCATTTACAACTGCCAAATCACCATCGTAATACTCCGAAGAAACAAATCCTCCGGGATTACTACAGAAAGTTCTCACCTTGTCATCAAAAGTTTGAGTATAGTGAATTAATTTTGCCTCGTAAAAGTTCTCATTAATATCCTGCATGATTTCGTTTCTGCACTCAACACGCACACCTATATCAACAACCCCCACCTCGGTAGAAATACTTTCTTTGCTACACTCTTTCATTAGCCAATCCGCACCATCTCTACCAACCGAAACCATTACCAAATCGCCATAATAGCTTCCTTTTCCATTCTTAACTCCCTGAATTTTATCTCCTTCTAGAATTAAGCTTTCCACAGCACAATTAAACTGTACCTCAACTCCTTTTGATGTTACATACTCGTACAAACGCTTGTACAAATCCTGAGCTTTTTCGGTTCCCAAGTGACGAACCGGACAGTGAACCAATTTCAAATTCGACTCAATGGCTTTGCGACGAATATTCTCCATAGCAGGAGTTAATTTTTCACCATGAATATCAGTTGCTGCACCAAATTCCAGATAAATCTTATCGGTATAAGCAATCAAATCAATGGTTTCTTCAACTCCCAAATAATCAGGAAGAGTTCCACCTACTTCGTGCGATAAAGACAATTTCCCATCAGAGAATGCACCTGCACCTGCCCAACCAGTAGTAATGCTGCAAGGTTTACAGTGCACACAGGTTCCACCATTGGTGTGTTTCGGACAAGACCTTTTGTCCATTCCCCTACCCTTTTCAAGAATTAAGATTTTTAAGTCGTCTCGATTTTTTACTAATTCGTAAGCACAAAAAATACCGGCTGGACCGGCTCCGACAATAATCACATCGTATTTTTCCATACGTTATTTAAATTTTTAAAAGATTAAAGCGGCTTACCATTTTTTTCGAAAGGCAAACTTTCAAAAATAGGAATTCTTTTTAAATGAGAGAATGGTTTAAACTTATAATGAGTATAAATATCAGCCAAATAAAAACCGGAACATATTGATGCTCCGGTTCTTTATCATTCAATTCTTATTTTATCTTTTGGTAAACTCTTTTTTCCCGTTCTCTAGGAACTCAAGGAATTTGTCTGCATTCAGGTCGTATGCTCGTGGCTCTACCAACGTATTTTCATCATGATCTAAAAGCACATAATAAGGTTGTGCATTTACACCGAATCTTGTAATCTGAAAATCGGCATATTTTTTTCCCAATGTCTTTTTAACTTTTCCATCATAGGTGGAAGTTGCCCAATCTTCCTCCGGTAATTTCTGTTTGTCATCCACATATAATGCAATAATCACATAATCTTCCCTCAGCACTTTTTGCACTCGGGCATCCGACCAAACATTGGCTTCCATTTCACGACAGTTCACACAACCGTGTCCAGTAAAATCGATAAAAATAGGCTTATTTTGCTCCTTTGCACAAGCCAATCCTTGCTCAAAATCAAAATAACCTTTTAAGCCATGTGGTAAATGCAATTTATCTGCGTATTTTGGTGTTCCACAAATCTCATTTTTGCCATCTTTAAAACTGGCTCCAGATTGATCACGCACTATGGCAGAGATATCAAAATCTTGTGTGGTTTGTGGTGGCAAATAACCTGAAATGGCCTTTAAAGGAGCTCCGAACATTCCCGGAACCATGTATACTACAAATGAAAATGAACAAATTGCTAGCATTAATCTTGGTACCGATATGTATTTTAAATCACTATCGTGACTGAACTTTAATTTACCAAGCAGGTAGAATCCCATTAAAGTGAATATTACGATCCAGATTCCCAGATAAACTTCTCTATCCAAAATTCCCCAATGGTAAGTTTGATCGGCAATACTTAAAAATTTCAGACCTAAAGCAAGTTCTAAAAAGCCTAAAACTACCTTAACCGAATTCAACCACCCACCAGATTTTGGAAGGTTATTCAACCATGAAGGGAAAATGGCAAAAAGTGTAAAAGGCAATGCAAATGCCAATGAGAATCCAAACATCCCAACAATAGGCTCCAAAACCTCTCCTCCTGCCGATTGCACCAAAATAGAACCTACAATTGGCCCTGTACAAGAAAATGAAACCAATACAAGTGTAAATGCCATAAAAAATGATCCTGCGAATCCTCCCTGATCCTCTTTTGCAACAGATTTGTTAACCAACCATGATGGCATAGTAATTTCAAACATTCCAAAGAATGAAAAAGCGAATACGAAGAAAATGGCAAAGAAGATGACATTAGGAACCCAATGCGTACTCAACCAATTGGCAAAATCAGCCCCCAAAGTAATGGCTACAATGGTTCCAATAATGGTATAAATACCAATGATCGAAACTCCATAAAACACAGCATTGAAAATAGCTTTTTTTCTATTCTCTGAACTGTGCATAAAGAATGAAACAGTCATGGGAATCATTGGAAACACACATGGAGTAAGTAAAGCTATCAAACCAAAGGTAAAAGCAATGAAAAACAATGACCACAAGGAAGCGTATTCCTTTCTTGGATTTTTCATTGCATTAATTTTTTCCTTTTCTGCTTTTACAGGTGTTCCATCAACTCGACTTGATACTGTACTACCCTCATTAATGGAAAACTCGAAGTCAGGAGTAAACAACACACACTCCCCTTCTCTACAAGTTTGATATTCCATCTCGCCTGTAATGGTAAATGCTGCATCGGATAGGACTTTGATTTTTTGCTTTAAGATTGCTTCATGCTCAAAATATTCGATATTCATTTCAAATATTTCGTCGAAAGATTTTTTGGCTTTGGTAATTTCTTGTACTTCTCCAATGCGTTCATAATTTTCCGATTCTTCAAAAGTAAAAGTCAAACGAACCGGTCCTCCATCTTCGAAATGTTGCGAATACAGATGCCAATCCTGATCTATTTGTGCTTTAAAGACAAGATTAAATTCCGTATCACTTAATTTTTCAGTAGTAAATTCCCAGGAAACAGTTTCTAAAATTTGTGCTTGTGCGCTTAAGAAACCTGTAAGGAGTATTCCCAGAAGTAAGGTGAGAATTTTTTGCTTCATATGGTTTAGTTTTTTACTATAATGCATATAAAATTAGCATTATAAGCAAATTACACCAAACCATATTATCCTCTTAACAGTTATTTAAGAGGATTTTGAAATTTGTATTTATAGAATGATTATAGTTCGATTTCCTGATTATTGTCATCGAAAATCTTAAATCCCAATAAATCGTATGAAGGAATTTCTATTACCGCCAATTTAATTCCAAGCTTTGATTGCCATTCACGACGTAATGTCTTCCAGAAACCTTTGTTGATATATGCAGCAACAAATGGATGAACTTTTAGTGTTAGCTTCTTTTCACCACTATCTGCAACCGACTTTAACTTTTCTTCAATTTGATCAGTTAATAAAACTGCTGGTGATATTTTTCCTGAACCAAGACAAGTAGGACAAGTTTCCTGTATCTCGATGTTCATTTCAGGGCGAACGCGCTGGCGAGTAATTTGCATCAAACCAAACTTACTTAAAGGCAAGATATTGTGTTTGGTTCTGTCTAGTCCCATCACCTCTTTCATGCGTTCAAAAACCTTCTGGCGATTCTCTGCTGAATGCATATCGATAAAATCGACAACGATAATTCCACCCATATCGCGTAGACGAAGCTGACGAGCAATTTCATCTGCTGCAGCAAGGTTCACCTCAACGGCATTTGTTTCCTGATCGTTTCCTGCTTTCGAACGGTTTCCACTATTCACGTCAATAACATGGAAAGCTTCGGTATGTTCAATAATAAGGTAAGCTCCGTTTTTAAAAGAAACAGTTTTACCAAATGAAGATTTAATTTGTTTATCAACACCCAACTGGTCAAAAATTGGCATATCACCAGTAACATGCTTTACAATTTTTGATTTTTCAGGAGCGATCCCTGCAATGTAGTTTTTAATATCCTTGGCAGCACTTGCATCATTTACATAGATATTTTCGAATGATGAATTCAAAATATCACGCAAAATAGCAGTGGTTCTATCCATTTCACCCAAAATCAATTTTGGAGGATGCATATCTCTGATATGTTGGAAACTTCCTTCCCATTTTTCTACCAAAGATCGAAGTTCTTGATCCAATTCAGCAACGCGTTTCCCCTCAGCAACAGTTCTTACAATAATCCCGTAATTTTTAGGCCTTATGCTTTGAAGCAGCTGACGCAAACGGCTTTTCTCTTCGGTTGACTTGATTTTCTGAGAAATAGATACTTTATCCGAAAAAGGAATCAGAACAATATTTCGTCCTGCAATGGATATCTCCGAGCAAAGTCTCGGTCCTTTTGTAGAAATTGGTTCCTTGGCAACCTGCACCAGAATGTATTGTCCCGACTTAAGAACATCGGACATTTTACCATTCTTATCAATGTCCTGTTCCAATCTCATTTTCGAGATGGACAGATTACGACCTTTCCTTGCCAAGGCCTGTTGTAAGAATTTATTTAGTGAACGGAATTGATGTCCCAGATCCAGATAATGCAAAAAAGCATCTTTCTCATACCCAACATCAATGAATGCAGCATTCAACCCGGGCATAATCTTCTTTACTTTTCCCAAATATATATCTCCTACCGCAAACTGAAGATTACTTTTTTCTCTGGTTAGTTCAACCAATTGTTTGTTGCTAAGCAGAGCAATTACAATTTCATTAGGGTTTACATCAATTACAAGCTCGTTACTCACTATTTAAATTCTTCTTATTTTTATTAAAGGTAATCAGTTCTTACAAATAGATAAACCTAAAGTACTAAAAAGTTCTTTAGGTTTATTTATTTTGTTCTTACAAACAAGCTATAAGAAAACTATTTCTTCTTCTTATGACGATTTTTTCTTAGTCTTTTCTTACGCTTGTGCGTAGCCATCTTATGTCTTTTTCTTTTCTTTCCGCTAGGCATAACTTCGAATTATTTAATGAATTTAAAAATCTAAAACTACTTTACGTTAGTCTTCACTTTACTTACGAAAGTTTTCGCAGGCTTGAAAGCTGGAATAAAGTGTTCAGGGATTATAATTGTAGTGTTTTTAGAAATGTTTCTTGCAGTTTTCTCTGCTCTTTTCTTAACGATAAAACTTCCGAAACCTCTCAAATACACATTCTTTCCTTTTACTAATGAACCTTTAATTGTATCCATGAAAGCTTCTACAGTTTTCTGAACTGTAATTTTCTCAATTCCTGTGTTTTTAGAAATCTCGTTAACAATATCTGCTTTAGTCATCTCTTAAAAAATCTTTAATTATCAATTATTTACAACATCATTTCCTCAAATCAGATTGCAAATATATAAGATTTCCAGTTATTAACGAAATCGAAAACAAATATTTTTACGCATTTTTGAAAAAAATTGAATCATACATTTTTTTTCGAGATGCTTAATAACCAAATCATAAACTGGTATTGCGATAACAAACGCGACCTTCCTTGGCGAAATACAAGGGATCCATATCTAATATGGATTTCTGAAATCATGTTACAACAAACCAGAGTTGTCACAGCAATTGACTATTATTACAAATTTACAAAAAGGTTTCCAACTGTAATAGATTTAGCATTAGCAGATGAGCAAGAAGTTTTGAATTTATGGCAAGGTTTGGGTTACTATTCCCGAGCCAGGAATCTTCATTATGCAGCAAAAACAATTTATACCATATATAAAGGTGTATTTCCAAACACTTATAAAGAAATTCTTGCTTTAAAAGGCGTAGGCACATACACTGCTGCTGCAATCTCATCTTTTGCATTCAATTTGCCTTATGCGGCAATAGATGGTAATGTATATAGAGTACTTGCCAGATTGTTTGGTATAGAAACTCCCATTGATAGTACTGAAGGGAAAAAATTATTTCAAAATATTGCTACTGAAACTATGGGCAATGCAAGACCTGAAATTTACAATCAGGCAATGATCGAATTTGGTGCATTACAATGCACTCCTAAGCCGCCCAACTGTAGCAATTGTCCTTTAAATTCTAATTGTTTTGCGCACAATTCAAATATGGTAGATCAATTGCCTGTAAAGAGCAAACAAATTAAGTCTAAGAATCGATATTTTTACTATTTGTTCCTATCTTGTTCGGGTCGTTTTGCCATTGAAAAAAGAGAGGGAAAAGATATTTGGAAAAATATGTATCAATATCCCCTTATTGAGAGTAATACTGAACTTTCAACGGAGCAATTGTTACAATCAGATCAATGGAAAGAGATTTTTGATTCTTCCAATTTGGTAATACAATCAATTAGTGATAATATCGTGCACAAATTAACGCATCAGAATATCAATACCAAATTCATCCATATTGATATTGGTGACAAGGAAATCAAAAATTTCAAAAGGTTTATTTTTATAAATAAAATGGAATCGGAAAAATACCCATTCCCTAAATTAATTAACAATCACATTTTAAATGTTGATTTTTAAAATAAGGCTTAAATATATTATGATACAACATAAAAGTTTGTAACTTTAAAGTATTGCTAACTAAAAATTTAAACATATGTCAGTAAACAAAGTAATTCTAGTAGGTAATGTAGGAAAAGATCCTGAAGTAAAATACTTTGACAATGATGTCAGTGTTTGTAATTTTCCTCTTGCTACAAGTGAAACCTATACCAAAAATGGTGAAAAAGTTACTCAAACCGAATGGCATAACATTGTTCTTTGGCGCGGATTGGCAAAGGTTGCTGAAAACTACGTAAAAAAAGGTATGCAATTGTATATTGAAGGTAGCTTAAGAACCAGATCTTGGGAAGATCAGGATGGAAATAAAAAATACATCACAGAAGTTATGGCTTCGAACATGCAAATGTTGGGTAGAAAAGGTGATAATGAAAATGTTCCACAAGCAAGTCCTGAAATGGCTCAACCAACAGCTGCTGCTGATAGTTCTATGGAGGAAGAAACTGATGATCTTCCATTCTAAATTACACGAGTGTTAACTAACTTGAGAAAAAATTGGAAACAGACAGTTTTTCAACACTATTTTTAAACAATTCTGATATTGTTTTTCACACTTTAGATATAAGTACCATTATAAGTTTGCTTGTAATGGTACTTCTTTTATTTTGCTCCGCTTTGATTTCAGGTTCTGAAGTTGCTTTATTTTCGTTATCCCCACAGCAAATAAGTGATATCGAGGCAGAAGAAAATCACAAAAACCGAAAGTTGTTAAAACTTTTAAGAATGCCTGAGGAGCTACTGGCAACTATTCTAATTGGGAACAACTTTGTAAATGTTGGAATCGTTATTCTTTCCAGCTTTATTACCAATTCGATAGTAGATTTCTCAAATACACCAACCATTGGATTTTTGGTTCAGGTGGTAATTATTACTTTCCTGTTATTGCTTTTTGGTGAAATCATTCCAAAAGTTTATGCCACGCAAACTGTAGTTAGATTTTCAAAATTCATGGCTTTTCCTTTGTTCTATATGGAAAAGATTTTCAGACCCATGTCGGTAATTCTAATTAAATCCACTTCGATTGTTAACAAACGAATTTCCAAAAAGCAAAATATTTCCATGGGTGATTTATCGCAGGCGCTTGAATTAACTGCCGATGAAATCAGTGAAGAAATGGAAATTCTGGAAGGAATTGTAAATTTTGGAAATATTAATGTGGTGGAAATTATGAAATCGCGAGTGGATGTGGTTGCCATTGATGTAAGAACTGGTTTTGGAAAACTAAAATCGATTCTAATCGATTCGGGTTATTCAAGAATTCCTGTGTATGATGGGACTTTCGACAACGTGCGAGGTATTTTGTATGTGAAAGACCTGTTGCCTCATCACCATAAACCAAACACTTTTCGTTGGCAATCTATAATCAGGCCGCCATTTTATGTGCCTGAAACCAAAAAGATCAACGATTTGTTGGAAGAGTTTCAAACTCAGAAAAACCACATGGCCATTGTTGTTGATGAATATGGGGGTACATCCGGAATTATTACCATGGAAGATATCCTGGAAGAAATTATTGGAGACATTACCGATGAGTCGGATGAAGAAAAGGACACTTATACGCTTGAAAAAGATGGCACTTACCTGTTCGAAGGAAAAACTCTGCTAAACGACTTCTTTAAAATAACTGACGTAGATTCTGATATATTTGAAGATATAAAAGGTGACGCCGATACTTTGGCAGGTCTTTTACTGGAAATGAAAGGTGAAATTCCTCAGAAGAAGGAAGAATTCTCGCACCAGAATTTTAAATTTATTGTAGAAGCCGTTGACAATAGACGAATCAAAAAAATTCGTTTTCTGCCTCCTAAAGCGAAATTAGCCAAATAAAAAACATTACATCTGAATACAGTACAAAATGAAGTTAACTCAGTTCGTTTCATACACTCTTATTGCCTTTCTTGCACTTGGTTTTATATCCTGTAAAGAGAAATACACACCAAAACCTAAAGGCTATTTTCGTATTGATTTGCCAGAAAAACAGTATGAAAACTGGAGCAATAATTACCCATACAGTTTCGATAGATTGTCGATTGCCAATGTGAGCGTTGACAAGAGTAAAGGAGCCGAAAAATATTGGTTAAACATTCAGTATCCCGATTACAAGGCTACGATTCATTTAAGCTATAAAAGTGTAAATGGAAATGTGGAGGAGTACCTTGAAGACTCGCGAAAAATGGCATACAAACACAGTATTAAAGCTGATGCCATTGGTGAGCAAGCATTCCTAAATCAGGATAAAAATGTATATGCGCTGATTTATCGAATCAAAGGAAATGCTGCCTCATCGGTGCAATTTGTTGCAACTGACAGTACCAAGCATTTTTTGCGTGGTGCACTTTACTTTAAAGAACATCCAAACCAAGATTCATTGGCTCCGGTAATTCAGTATATCGATAAAGATGTGGTAAAGTTGATAGAAAGCTTAGAGTGGTCAAAATAATATTCTGAAACGAATGCCTCTATATAAACACCTACATATTAGCGAGGACTGTAATCTATACATCTGGAAAATTGATGAAGAGATAGATTACCTCAAAAATCAAGTTAAATTAGACGATAAAGAGCTTGAAAAATACAATGGTTTTGGCAGTGAATCAAGGAAAAAAGAGTATTTAGCTACCCGATTGCTGGTTCAGCAATACATTTCTTCTGATTTAAGAATTGAGAACAACGAACATGGAAAACCGTTTTTAGTTGGTTCCGATTTAAATATTAGTGTCAGTCATACCAAGAATTTTGCTGCCATATTTGTATGCAAGCAATCCATTCCTGCCTTAGATATGGAATACCTATCAGATAGGGTTCATAGAATTGCAAAGCGATTTCTTTCTGAATCGGAGCTGGAAAATATTTCAGATCAAGATCGAACTTTCCACCTATACCAACACTGGTGTGCAAAAGAATGTCTAATTAAATTCTATGGCAAAAAGGATGTGCATTTAATTGATGAGTTGAAGATTCATCCTTTCACACCTGGTCAGGATACATTCACAGGGGAAGTTTGCCGTGATGATTTTTCTGAATCCTACACTTTCCAATACATCCAGTTTGATGAATACTTGCTGGTTTATTCTTTAAAATAAATCAGCATAAAAAATGATCAAGAAACACAGGTTTTAAAAAAATAATAAGCCTTTCATCATCATTTTAGATCTCTCTACCAAAGTAGAAGGCTATAAAATCATCGTAAAAGCTCCATATAAAAAAAACAATAGACCTCCTGGTATCATTATCCCCCTTTCTGAAAAAAAAGAAGAGTATAAAATTATAGCTAAATACTAATCTCAAAAAAGCAATTACCTCGCCAAAAACATTTTATGCCCTTCTACCAAAGTAGAAAGTGACAAAACCAATATGCAAATGGAATCCTAAAAAAACAAATGCTTTATCAGCATGATAAAGCATGCTTCTATAAAAATTAATTGAGGTATAGCCACCATTACATATGTATTTTAAAAAAAATATTGCTTTGGCAGTATAATCTTATGTACTTCCTTAAAAATTTATTGGATATAAGCCTAATCAAATCTGTTCCTTCAAAAAATCTTGATTACTGCGTCAACTCCTCAATAGGATTACCGTCGCAACCTGCGGGGATCGAAATGTTCAAGAAATTAGAAATTGTTGGAACGATATCTTCTACATAAACCGTGCGAGATACTGTACCACGTTTGATTTTCCATCCATACCAAAACAGTGGAACCTGGTTTGTGTAACTGTATTGAGCAATTTCATCTCTCTCATCCTTAGTCTTGTGCATCCAACCTGGTTCAAGGGTAATCAATACATCTCCTGATCGTTTTTGATTGAACGAACGCTGCACTTTCTGCATCACCCCATGCGTATAGTTTGCAGTAATTAAACTGCTGGCTGGAATGGTACTGGCCACTCCCGTAAACTGAATTAAAAAGTTGGCTGCTTTTAACTGCATCTCCTCCAAGGATAGTTTCGAATCTTCAATCAACTGATGATTTAAATAAACCTGTTGAGAATCGTATCCTAAAATCCAATCACCACTCCCATACAAAACATTCAAGTATGATTTTAGTAATGCCATTGCGTTGTAGGAGCTAAAATATCCGTTAGGAATATTTTGTGCTTTTAAATTTTCAGGCGTGTAGTTTGCCGATTGATCTGCAGTTAGGAACACAAGCACATTTTCTAAGCCGATCTGCTCATCAAGGAAATTCAGAAAGTGTTCTATTTCTCTATCCAATCTGATAAAGTTATCAATCATTTCGGCAGAAAAAGGAGAAAGTTCCCTGTGTTTGTAATCCAAGCATGAAAAGGTTATGGCAAGAAAATCGGTATCATCATCGCGCCCTAAGTTTTCGTTTATTATGGCAGAAATGGCAAAATCTTTTACCAGCATGTTTCCAAACGGAGTTGCCTTGATGGCTTTGTATCCGTAAGTTCTCTTCTCCTTATTCAAATCGTAATAGAAATCTGAAGATAGTCCAACTTTACCCAAAATCTTTTCTGAAATTCCAGGTTTGTCTTGTCCATCAAATGGCGTCCAGATACGATCCATATAGAAATCGGCAAAATTCTTATTATTGAACTCACTTACCCAATTGTAAAGAGTATCCTGATAGTGAGAAGATGTAACAAACTTTCCTGATAAATCATCCATCCAGTAGGCTCCATCAGCTCCATGACCTGCAGAAAATAATGCAGATTCGGCATTTAAACCAACTCCAATTACCCTGGAGTGATGATTGAATAGTTTAATTTCATCGCCAACGGTTGGTGCCAATAAGTTTTTGGGGGATTTGCCTTTTTCTTTGGTTTCAATGCCAACAATTTTAGCATCCCCATCATCTTTGGCCAAGTTTAGTTCGCCTGATAATCTATCGTACCAGCCATGTGAAATTACTCCATGATAAGATGGCGGCGTTCCGGTAAATATGGTTGCATGATCGGGACCCGTTTGTGAATACAAGTAGCTAAACTTCGCATTTTTACAGTAGGTTCCCTGGTTCATTAAACGCTTAAACCCTTTTTCACCAATCAGGTTTGAAAATCGGAAATAATAATCAGGACGCAAATGATCTACTACGATTCCTACAACCAGTTTAGGTTGTTCAGAAGGAATTTTTCGAGTTCGTTGAGCGTGAGCTAATGATAGGTTGGCAATAAAAAATATCAGTAATATAAATCCGATTCGTTTGTTCATCCTTATTAAGTGTTGATGTTATACCGATTAGTTGCTAGATCTACTCACTTATTTCGCTAAGCTCATAACTGAGTGTTAGCAATCTATCGGCATGATCTCCATTTGTATATTAACAACTAAAATGGTATCAAAAAATTGTCCGCAACAAATATAATGGATTCACTCTGATTTATGGAACTGTTGTGCAGTATTGCAATATTATTTAGATTGAGCTTGATAACGGATCACATCAACCTGCTCCATGGTAATCAGTCCTCCACCACCCGATTTCTCGATTAACAGTTCCAGGATATGAAGGAAACCTTCTACTTTTTCGGTGGAGTCAACAATCTCAACAATTATTGGCAAATCATCGGCAAGCGCAAATATTTTAGAAGTATGAATTCTTGAACTGGCTCCAAAAGACATGATTCCACGATGAACTGTAACGCCAGCCATGCCGTATTTTTTTGCTCCATAAACAATGGATTCATACAAAGGACGCTGGTACACCCTGTCAGCTTCACCAATAAATACTCGAAGTAATTTTGCCTTGCCCTTTAATTTCATCGCTTCAGATATGAGATGTCAGATCGTAGAACTGAAACTCTCATTCTAAAATCTGAACTAAAACAATTTATAAATCTGGGTGCCTAAATATACTGCCAATAAACCAAGAAAAACGCTTCCTCCCAGATATAGAGAAAGATACAAAAATCCACTGTCTTTTAAAAGATTCAGTTTATCGAATGCAAAGGATGAGAATGTGGTAAAGCCCCCACAAAAACCTACGGCAAGAAACATCCTGATTTCAGGACTAATTAAATTATCGCGTTCGGCAAGCGAGTATACAACCCCGATGATAAAACTACCTACAATATTAACAGTCATGGTACCAATAGGAAAAACGGTATCGAAAAAGCGGTGCAATGCCTGACCAACTAAAAAACGGGAAATACTTCCCAAAAAACCTCCCATGCCGATTAGCAATAGTGTACGTAACATCTTAAATCAATTAATAATGAATAATTAGCAATGAATCAGATAAATTCATTGTCAGTGGCAAAGATACTGTTATTGTTTGAAATTATTTATACTTCGTGAGTATGCAAAAAAATGGCCACTCAAAACTGAATGGCCATCATCTATATTTTTACTTTGGTTTTTATACATTAAAACGGAAGTGCATGATATCACCATCCTGTACAACGTATTCTTTACCTTCAACATTCATTTTTCCAGCTTCTTTACAAGCATTTTCAGAACCAAGTTCTATGTAGTCGCTGTATTTAATTACCTCTGCTCTAATGAAACCTTTCTCAAAATCAGTGTGAATAACACCTGCAGCTTGAGGAGCTTTTGCACCTTTAGGATAAGTCCATGCACGAACTTCTTTTACACCAGCGGTAAAGTAAGTTTCCAAGTTCAATAATTTGTATGCAGTTTTAATCAACTTGTTCACTCCTGGTTCTTCAAGACCTAAATCTTCAAGAAACATTTGTTTCTCTTCATAAGTTTCTAATTCTGCGATATCCGCTTCAATTGCAGCTCCGATCAGCAAAATCTCCGCATTCTCATCTTTTATAGCTTCTTTTACTGCATCAACATGTTTGTTACCTTCTTTTACCGCAGCTTCATCAACATTACAAACGTAAAGAATTGGCTTAGTTGTAAGTAAATAAAGATCTTTTGTGACTTCTTCTTCCGATTCAGTCAGCTCAACTGTTCTTGCTGATTTACCTTGTTCCAAAGCTTCTTTGTAACGGTTTAACACCTCTACTAATTTTTTAGCTTTAGGATCTTTACCAGTTTGAGCAATTTTTGCAGATTTCTGAAGACGAGCTTCAACTGTTTCCAAATCTTTCAATTGCAACTCCGTGTCGATTGTTTCTTTATCGCGAACCGGATCAATATTACCATCTACGTGTGTAATATTATCGTTATCGAAACAACGTAATACATGAATAATAGCATCAGTTTCACGAATGTTGGAAAGGAATTTATTTCCCAAACCTTCACCTTTGCTCGCACCTTTTACCAAACCTGCAATATCAACAATCTCAACGGTTGCTGGCTGCACTCTTTCAGGATTAACCAAATCTGAAAGTTTAATTAATCTATCATCAGGTACTGTAATTACTCCCACATTTGGTTCAATTGTACAAAATGGAAAGTTAGCCGATTGAGCTTTTGCATTCGATAAACAATTAAACAAAGTCGATTTACCAACGTTTGGTAATCCTACAATTCCGCACTGTAATGCCATGGCAATTCTATATTAATTTGATTTGCTTTTTATTCTATTTTTTTAAAAATCTGTGCAAAAGTACATTTAAATTTCCGATGTGCCAATTTTCCTTATGATCTCCTAAAAAAATGTTAATCGATTAAAAAGAATCTTACGATATGAACTATTTAACTTATATTTTACTAGTTTTATATCACAAGTATGAATCGAAAATTAATAGTCATATTACTTCTGTCCTTTATTCCTTTTGCATTGATAAATGCTCAGGAGTCTCGAAATATTAAATTCAGTCATATCGACAGGCATGTTAGAAAAACACCTGATAGTGTTGCCAATAACATTATTAATCTCCATAATTATTTAATCGAACCTACCACCAATCAAACCGAAGCTGTTAGAGCCTTCTATTTTTGGATTATTAAAAACATCAAATACAAAAATCAAATTGAGCTATTGTATGATCCCAAGGTGTTATTCTATATTGGTTCAAACAATTGTTCATCTCCAGTTTGTGTTTTAAAGCGAAGAAAAGCTGTGTGCGAAGGATTTTCGCGTTTATTTCAATATTTCTGCGATCAGTCTGGAATCGAATGTTATTCAATTAGTGGATATATTACTAAAAATGGAGCATTGCAGGATCGTGCCACACATGCATGGAACGTGGCAAAAGTTGATGGAGTTTGGTTTTGTTTCGATTTAAGTTGGGCCAATGCGATTTTAGAGTATACAGGAATAAAAAGCCAAGCCAATGAATTTTTTATGGCTATGCCAGAAGAATTTATTAATACGCATTTGCCATTAATACCAATGTGGCAATTTTTAAAAAATCCTGTCCCTTTGGAGGTATTCAATGCTGGTGAAGTAGCTATCATCAAACATTTGAATGAAGCACCTGAAAACTATAATTTTACTGACAGTATTTTGGAGTATAACAAACTAACGAATGCCAAACGAAGATTAAAAACTGCAGATGAAATTTATCGTGTAAATCCAGCTAACAAATTCAATTTGGCAATGGAATATTATCGATTTGCAAGAATTATTTTAAACTACGAAGGAGATATTGACGCATTACAGTATTATTACTTCATCAAAGCAAGAAAAAAACTAACAAAAGCTATTGAATTATTTAGTGCTTCAACCGATATTTCTTCTAAAATTATGAGGTTGCAGAGTATAGATAATTTGAGAATTGTAGAGCGGATTATAGAGCAGGAAAGTGAAAACTTTATCTTTTTGGATTGATTAAGATACCTAATTCAACCTTTTCATATCCATTACCAACTTCAAAAATAGAATCCGAAAGTTTCTTTTTAATCAACTGCTTCACTTCTGTTTGTGTAATGGAATTACCACCATACATTGTTATTTTCATTGGAAATCCATTTTCGATTACATCCATAAATAATTCCAAATGCAAATACAGTTTGGACTCAGTATGTTGAAGTAAACTTGCCATATAATCATTGTACAAATCCAGGTTCAGATCATAGTTAATGTAATGCTTAAGATTCTCAGCAATCCAAACTTCTTCTACTATTTTATTATTTTGCTTTATCAGGTATTTTCTTGAAGCAAATCCCGCAATCGAGCAGTAGTCTGGCGTTCTCTTGATTTCACTTAGTGGCTGTTGTTCATTTTGTTTGCCAGATATTCCTTCCAGAATTTTTTTTACATTGCTCAAGTCTAGTTTTTTCAAACTCTTCTCAAAATAATTATTTCTGGCAATCACCTGAATATCTGAACCAAACCTGGAATCTAACAAACATTTATTAAATTCTTTAATGCTGCCGCTCCAATACTTTTTCTTCCTTGTATCCAGCAACCTTAGCTCATCTTTCGAGAAAATTATCGAATTATTCTCTGTAACTACTTTAAATTTATCCTTATATAAATAATAAATATTTCTAAACTCTGTTCCATTCTTATTGATATTCATTTTTACGATCAAGCCATCGTTTCTTGAAAAGAAAATTACAATTCCAATCAAACAAAAAAGAAAAATTAAAGTATACAATAGGGATTTACTCATATAATATCAATAGTATTATAATTACAGATTTATCAAATTTAAAAATAAATATTGATAAATATTACTTCTTTATATTTTATTGAATAAATGGTTTCGTATTTTTGTCATGTAAATTATTAATATTTTGTTTTGAAACGATATACCCACATTACCATCGCCCTGTTATCTATAATTTTTGCCAGTAAATTATTTGCGCAAAACCAAGTTTCCCAAGCTGAAGAAAAAACAAGAATTCTTTTCATTTTCGATGCCTCGCAAAGTATGAATGGCTATTGGGAAAAATCAAAGAAAATAGATATTGCCAGAAAGTTTCTAATCAGAATGGTAGACAGCCTGGAATGCGAAAATAATGTGGAAATGGCATTAAGGGTATACGGCCATCAAAGTCCGGTTCCACCTCAGGATTGTAACGACACCAGGCTTGAAGTTCAATTCTCGTCCAATAATGCTGGAAAAATCAGGCAAACTTTACGATACCTTATTCCAAAAGGAACCACTCCAATAGCACATTCATTGGAATTGGCAGCCAATGACTTTCCGGTTACCGAAGATGGAATTCGCAATGTTGTAATTTTAATTACCGATGGTGTAGAAGCTTGTGACGGTGATCCATGTCTGGTATCCGACAAACTGCAAAAAGCTGGCATCATTCTAAAACCTTTTATTATTGGGATTGGACTAGATGTAAATTTCAAAAGTAGTTTTGAATGTATTGGAAACTATTTGCAAGTTGAACATGAAGAAAAGTTTGGTGGTACATTGGAATATGTAATGTCTCAAGTTTTAAATAAAACATCTGCCCAGGTAAATTTGATAGATGCCAATGGTTCTCCAACAGAAACTGATGTTGCGATGACTTTCTACAACAAAGTTTCAGGAAAGGTTCGCTATCAATTTATGCACACTCTTAATGCAAAAGGAAATCCGGACACCTTATATATTGATCCTCTTTTAACCTACAACATTACCATCCACACCATTCCAGAACTTCACAGGGATAGTGTTACCATTCAACCGGGAAAACATAACAAAATTGGATTTGATGCACCACAAGGATTTCTAAAAATAGAGTCGAACAGATCAAATATGTATAAGGATTTAGAAACTCTTGTTAAAATCGATACGCAGATTATCAATACACAAAAAGTAAATCAAAGTATTAAATACATAACCGGTAAGTATAACTTAGAAATTCTTACCCTTCCAAGAATTACAATTCCGAATATAAAGATTGCCCAAAGTACTACAACCAGTATTAAAATTCCTCAACCTGGCTTGGCTACCATTTTTAAACCATCGAGCGGGCCATGCAGTCTTTTTGTACAACGCAAGGGTAAACTGGAATGGATTTATGACATTGATGATAAAAAGTTAAGGGAAACCCTAACCTTGCAACCGGGTGTTTATCATGTAATCTACAGGAACAAGAATGCTTCACTATCTCAAAACTCTAGAAAAACAAGCTTTGAGATATTTCCGGGAAAGTCAAGATCTGTAAGATTCTAAATGTATTGATCTACAGTTTTATAAAAAGTCTTACTTTTCTCTAAGTATCTATTATTTAGATCAGATTCGCTCATGTAGGAAAACATTTTTGTATATCTTTGCATCCATTAAATAAAACCTTACCAAGTTTTTATCATTAAAATCTCATTTAATTTCAAATGGATCTAAAAGAAATGAACAACCAAGTGGATCTTACAGTAACTGATAAGGCGTCGGATAATATCCGTATTCTTGCAGCTGCTATGGTAGAAAAAGCAAAATCAGGTCACCCTGGAGGTGCCATGGGCGGTGCTGATTTTGTAAACGTACTTTACTCCGAATTTTTAAACTTCGACCCAACCGATAAACTTTGGATTAATCGTGATAGATTTTTCCTTGATCCGGGTCATATGTCTCCAATGTTATATTCTATTCTTGCATTAGTAGGAAATTATAGCATGGATGATCTGAAAAACTTCAGACAATGGGGTTCTCCAACTCCAGGTCACCCTGAAGTAGATTTCGAAAGAGGTGTTGAAAATACTTCTGGTCCATTAGGACAAGGTCATACAATGGCTGTAGGTGCTGCAATTGCTGAGCGCTTCTTAGCAGCTCGTTTTGGCGATTGGATGTCTCATAAAACTTATGCTTTTATTTCTGATGGAGGTATTCAGGAAGAAATTGCACAAGGTGCTGGTAGAATTGCAGGAACTCTTGGTTTAAGTAACCTTATCATGTTCTACGATTCAAACAACATTCAGCTATCTACTAAAGTTGAAGAAGTTACAACTGAAGATACAGCTAAAAAATACGAAGCTTGGGGATGGAACGTAATTACCATTGATGGTAACAACGCTTCAGAAATTCGCGTAGCTTTGCTTGCTGCTAACAACGAAACAGAACGTCCTACTCTTATTATTGGTGAAACCTTAATGGGAAAAGGTGCTGTGGATGCTGAAGGCGCTAGCTTTGAAAATATGGTATCAACTCACGGTCAGCCATTAGGTGCTGCTGGTGCTTCTCTAGATAAAACCATCGAAAACTTAGGTGGTAATCCTGAGAATCCATTCCAGATTTTCCCTGAAGTTGAAGAATACTACAACGAAGTTCTTAAAAAGAAACAAGAATATGCTGCTGCTAAAAAAGCTGAACAAGCTGAATGGGCAAAAGCAAATCCTGAACTAGCTGCTAAATTGGAAAAATTCTTTAGCGGTGATGCTCCAGAAATTGATTATGCTGCAATTGTACAGAAATCAGGAGGTGCAACTCGCGCTGCTTCTTCTGCTGTATTAGCTGAGTTAGCAAAGAATGTTGACAACATGATTGTTTCATCTGCCGATTTGAGTAACTCGGATAAAACAGATGGATTCTTAAAAGAGACAAAAGCAATTGTTAAAGGTGATTTCTCTGGTGCATTCTTGCAAGCGGGTGTTGCTGAGTTAACAATGGCTGCAATTTGTAATGGTATTGCTCTTCATGGTGGTGTTACTGCTGCATGTGGTACATTCTTCGTATTCTCTGATTATATGAAGCCTGCGGTTCGTTTATCTGCTCTTATGGAAGTTCCTGTGAAGTACATCTGGACTCACGACGCTTTCCGTGTAGGTGAAGATGGACCAACTCACCAACCAATCGAGCAAGAAGCTCAAATTCGTTTGTTGGAGCAATTGAAAAATCACTCAGGTGAAATGAGTTTATTAGCTCTTCGTCCTGCGGATGTTGATGAAACTACGGTTGCATGGAAAATGGCGATGGAGAACACTAAAACTCCAACTGCATTGATTTTATCTCGTCAAAACATTACAGATCTTCCTGCTGTAAGCGGAAACAGATATCAAGAAGCTTTGGCTGCTGAAAAAGGTGCTTACATTGTTGAAAAACCAGAATCTACTCCTGATGTAATTCTATTGGCTAGTGGTTCTGAGGTTTCTACTTTGGTTGCTGGTGCTGAAATTTTGAAGGCTGACAAAGGTTTGAAAGTACAAATTGTTTCAGTTCCTTCTGAAGGTTTATTCAGACAACAATCTACAGAATACCAAAACGAAGTAATTCCTGCTGGAATTCCTGTGCTTGGTTTAACTGCTGGTTTGCCTGTTACTCTTCAAGGATTGGTTGGCGCTAACGGAAAATCTGTTGGTTTAGATCATTTTGGTTACTCAGCTCCTGCTGGAGTTCTTGATGAAAAATTTGGTTATACTGCTGAAAATGTTGTGAAAGAAGTTGAAACTCTTCTTCAAAAGTAATTCACAATTCAAGATATGAATCCGGAATCAAATTGATTCCGGATTTTTTTTGTCTTGCTATTAAACCTTTTCAAAAGAATTGAGTCTTACCTTTCGTGATACAGTTGCAAATCGTTACTTTTATCATGCATTTATCGCTTTAAAACCAATGTGCTTTGATTAATACCGAGCAATATTTAATGGTATAAAAAACAGAATCAGAATTGATGAATCAAAAAACTGACGAAGAAATTTTACAACTTTTTCAGGATAAGAAAACTCAAAGTGAAGCATTTTCCCTTTTGGTAAAGAAATATCAGGAAAGATTGTACTGGCAAATCAGGAAAATTGTATTATCGCACGATGATGCCGATGATGTTTTGCAGAACACTTTCGTGAAAATTTGGAAAGGCTTGCTTAACTTTAGATACGATGCAAAGCTTTTTACCTGGATGTATCGAATTGCAACCAACGAATCGTTGACATTTCTGAAAGACAAGCAAAGAAGAAGTATTGCCTTTGCCAATAAAGAGGTTGAAGACATGCTGATTGCAAATATGGAAGCTGATGAATATTTTGATGGAGATCAGGCACAAATAGAGTTTCAAAAAGCAATATTACAATTGCCAGAAAAGCAACGCTTGGTATTTAATATGAAGTATTTTGATGAAATGAAGTACGAAGATATGTCTGAAATTCTTGAAACTTCGGTTGGAGCTTTAAAAGCCTCCTATCATCATGCTGTAAAAAAAATTGAATCTCTGCTAAAATTGGAATGTTAGCAATATCAATCTAAAAATTAATTGATTAAACCAAACAGAACTTTGACAGTCTAAGAAATATACGAATCATGAATAATCTGTCGGATATGAAAAAAGATCAACCATTTAAAGTTCCTGAAAATTACTTCGAGAACCTAAGTGATCGAATTAGTGAAAGAATAGAACAGGAAGAGAATCCAAAGGAAAAGAATTTGGTTCAAATTCTGAAACCCTATATGTGGATGGCTGCTAGTGTTCTTGTATTTGTGTTTGTAGCCAAACTTATTTTGACTACTGCTGTGCCTACTGATTTCCAAAATCAACAAGTTTCACAAATAGAAGACAGTAGTAATGTTAATACTGAAAATGTAGAATCTGACTTTTTCTTTGACAGCATGTCAGAAACTACATCTGATGAAATTATTGAATATCTTTCGGATTACGATATCGAAACCGATGAATTATTGGCGAACTTATAATTATTGAAATATGAACCGAATAATCCTATCAATATCTATATTACTGGCATTTTGTTTGTCGGCAAGTGCACAACATGGAAATGGAAAAGGTGAAGGCCATGCCCAAATGCACAAAGAAATTCAAGCACAGAAAATATCATTCATAACTCAAAGATTGGCTTTAACTCCTGAGGAAGCACAATTATTCTGGCCTGTTTACAATGAATTGGAAAGCAAGAAAGAACAACTAAGAAAGGAAGGTAGAGTATTGTTTCGCAAAATTAGAAATGGCTTAGATAGCATTCCTGATAAAGAGCTGATTCAAATTAGTGATAAGATGATTGAGTATCGAATTAAAGATGCGCAATTGATTAAAGAATATCATGAGAAGTTTAAAAAGGTACTTCCTATAAAAAAGGTCTTGGAACTTTATCATACCGAGAAAAAATTCCAAGGCATGTTACTTCGAAAAATTAAAGAAAAAGGCCGTTATATGGAACGACGAGAGAGAAATTAAATAAATACAAAAAAGGGCTGTCAATCGACAGCCCTTATATATTTTCAACCATTTTAGATTAGGCTAATTTTTCAATCAATTGTTCTGGAGTTAATTTTTCCTGATCGCCGGTTTCCATATTCTTCAAGCTCACAAGGCCTTCTTCCATTTCACTTTCTCCAACCATAATCACGTAAGGGATGTTCTTATTGTTGGCATAAGTCATCTGTTTCTTCATTTTGTGAGATGTAGGATAAATCTCAGCATTTATCCCATTAGCACGTAATTGGGATAATATTGGCAAGCAGAACAACTCCTCTCTTTCGCCAAAGTTGATAAATAACACCTTGGTAGTTGCAGCAGTTTCTTCCGGAAATTTATTCATTTGCTCCAGCACATCGTAAATACGATCGGCACCAAAAGAAATACCAACGCCCGACACATCTTTCAAGCCAAAAATACCAGTTAAATCGTCATAACGACCACCTCCTGTAATACTACCAAACTCCATATCCTTCGATTTTACTTCGAAAATGGCTCCGGTGTAATAGTTCAAACCTCTGGCAAGGGTTAAATCCAATTCAACTTCTGTTTTCACATCCAGTTTATCAAGATAGTTGAATACAGTCTCCAATTCCTCAATACCCTTCATTCCAACTTCCGAATCTGCCAAAAGCTCTTTTAATTTTGCCGCTTTTTCAGCATTGGTTCCCGATAACAAAATAATTGGTTGCAAAGTTTCAATTGCTTTCACAGATACTCCTTTTTCTTCCAACTCTTTGTTTACATTATCCAAACCTATTTTGTCAAGCTTATCAATTGCAACAGTAATATCGATGATTTTTTCCGCTTCGCCAATAATCTCTGCAATACCAGCCAGAATCTTACGATTGTTTAGCTTCACAACCACATTCAATTGTAAGCGGCGATATACTTCATCAACAATCTGAATCAATTCAACTTCGTTTAAAAGTGAATTACTTCCAATTACATCAACATCGCACTGATAAAACTCACGGTAACGTCCTTTTTGTGGGCGGTCGGCTCTCCACACCGGCTGAATTTGGTATCTCTTAAAAGGGAAGTTAATATCATTGCGATGCTGCACAACGTAACGCGCAAATGGTACGGTAAGGTCGTAACGCAGACCTTTTTCACTAATCTTGGTTGTAAGTTTAGCTGAATTACGTTCCTGTAATTGTTCATCGCGCACTTTCGAGATAAAATCTCCCGAATTCAACACTTTAAAAAGTAGTTTATCCCCTTCTTCTCCATATTTTCCCATTAGAGTAGAAAGATTTTCCATTGATGGTGTTTCAATCGGCATAAATCCATACAATTGAAAAACCTCTTTAATGGTATCGAAAATGTAATTTCTCTTCACCATTTCAACTGGTGAAAAATCTCTCGTTCCTTTAGGAATAGACGGTTTTTGAGCCATTGTTTATTCTTTATTTTGGTTTTTTATCAGATCTACAAAAATATACAATATTTCGATAGTAGCACGGTTTGTAGCTTAAGTAGAGTATCATATGTGAAAAAATCTTTTTGAAGCTTCGCTCAAAATCGGAATGCTCGAAATATCTTTGTGAGGCTTCTCACAAAATGAGAAGCTTGAAAATATCTTTTTGAGGCTTCTCACAAAATGAGAAACTTGAAAATACCTTTTTGAGACTTCTCACAAATTGGAAAAGCTTGGAAATATCTTTTTGAAGCTTCTCACAAAATGGGAAAGCTTGAAAATATCTTTTTGAGTCTTATCACAAAATGAGAGGCTTGAAAATATTTTTTTCAGGCTTTGGGAACACGAACAGCGTCTATTAAACCAAGTTTGATCAAAACTTAAACAGGTTGTTTGCTTATTCTTTTTAAAATATTGGAGAAGAAATCAATCAACAGACCTAATATAAATGGATAATACCACTCTTGTAAATTCAATATCAACAATAGAATGATTGATATCAAAAACAATACATTCACAGCAAGTTTAAGGTATTCAAAAAGTTTCCAATCAGATAATGATTTGAAGAATAACAAGAATACTTGAACACCAGAATAGCAAAGAATACCTGCAGAAAACAACAGATCGCCGTACGAAAGATTCTTAAATAATCGGTAACCACCAACAAAAATTAAGACAACCCCTAAAAAGTAGATTGTCTTATATAATGAGAAAGATTTCATTTCATCAATTTAATATTTTTATACTGAGCGGATATTGGTAATCCTCACCATTGAGTGTTTTTACAACCGCCATCACCACAAAAATAAGATTTATTAATCCAAGTGCAATTAGTAGCAATATCCCGACACCAATTATAATTAAGAAAGCAGAAACAAAAAGATAGATACTCATGGATATCTGAAAATTCAAAGCCTTTTTTCCTTCTCGATCTACCAAGGCTGAATGCTCTTTTTTCATCGACCAAAGAATAAGTGGTCCGATAATATTTCCGAAAGGTATAATTAAACCAGAAAACGCAGATAGGTGGCAAAACATTGCCCAATTTCTCTCATCGCTAGGTGTTGCAAATTCGTTCATGATATTTTTATTAAGAATAATATTAGCTTAAGTTACAAAAAATAAGGGAAGATTCTTTTTAAAACCTTCCCTCATTTGCCTTAATCCGCGATTAATTTTTTATATCTGATACGCTTAGGTCCTTCATCGCCCAAACGTTTTTTGCGATTGATTTCATAATCGGAATAACCTCCTTCGAAATAGTGTACCTCCGAATTTCCTTCGAATGCCAAAATGTGAGTTGCAACACGATCAAGGAACCAACGGTCGTGAGAAATAACAACTGCACAACCTGCAAAGTTCTCTAAACCTTCCTCCAATGCACGAAGTGTGTTTACGTCTATATCATTGGTAGGCTCATCAAGCAATAGCACATTGGCTTCTTCCTTTAAAGTTAATGCCAAATGCAAGCGATTTCTTTCACCACCTGAAAGCACTCCGCATTTCTTTTCCTGATCGGCACCAGAAAAATTGAATCGACTCACGTAAGCACGAGCATTTAACTGTCTTCCTCCAACAGAAATCAAGTCTCCACCACCCGAAATTACTTCGTAAACGGTTTTCTCAGGATCTATATCGGCATGTTGCTGATCTACATATCCAACTTTTACGGTTTCACCAACTTCGAAAGTTCCTTTGTTTGCTTGTTCCAATCCCATAATCATACGAAACAAGGTAGTTTTACCCGCACCATTAGGGCCAATAACACCAACAATTCCTGCAGGTGGCAACTCAAACTCCAGGTTTTCGAATAACAATTTGTTTTCAAATCCTTTGGCAACCTCTTTGGCTTGAATCACTTTATTCCCCAATCGTGGCCCATTCGGAATGAAAATCTCCAGTTTCTCTTCCTTTTGTTTCACATCCTGGTTCATCAAAGTATCGTACGCTTTCAAACGAGCCTTATTTTTCGCCTGACGGGCCTTAGGAGCCATATTCACCCATTCCAACTCTCGCTCAAGAGTTTTTCTTCTCTTGCTTGCCACTTTTTCTTCCTGAGCCAATCGTTTAGATTTCTGATCCAACCATGAAGTATAGTTGCCTTTCCAAGGAATTCCTTCACCCCTATCCAACTCAAGAATCCATCCAGCAACATTATCCAGGAAGTAACGGTCGTGAGTGATACAAATTACGGTACCGCTATACTGGTGAAGGTGTTGCTCTAACCACTGTACTGATTCAGCATCCAAGTGGTTGGTAGGCTCATCCAACAACAAGATATCTGGTTCCTGAAGCAACAAACGACACAATGCTACACGTCTGCGTTCACCTCCCGATAGATGCTTCACAAGCGCTTCACCATCAGGACAACGAAGTGCATCCATTGCTCTTTCCAATTTTGTATCCAAATTCCAGGCATCAAATCGGTCAATCTTTTCCTGAAGTTCAGCTTGCTCATCCATAACGGCTTGCATCTTATCAGGATCTTCCAACACTTCCGGATCTGCAAATTTTAAATTTACTGCTTCATAGTCGGCCAAAACCTGCACGATTTCCTGAACACCTTCCTGTACAATTTCTTTTACCGTCTTGGTATCATCCAACTGAGGTTCCTGTTCCAAATATCCAATGGTATGTTCCTTAGGCCAAACCACATGTCCATCGAATGATTTTTCTAATCCTGCTATAATTTTTAGAAGGGTAGATTTACCAGAACCATTCAAACCAATGATCCCAATTTTAGCACCATAAAAGAAAGATAGGTTAATGTTATTCAATACTTTTTTCTGAGGAGGAAAAATTTTACTCACCCCCATCATCGAAAATATAATCTTCTTATCGTCTGACATTATTGTATGTTTTTAATTTATCTAACTCAATTACTGCAAAAATAGAAAATTTGCTTATAGTTCATCATGATTAAAATTGATTAGCATGTAATACATTAAGAATTCTTGTGGGGATTAAAAGTGTTTTATGTTGATTAATTTACGAGAACATTTTTTTAATTGTACATTAATTTTTCTATTTTTAAATATTAATCATTGGGGTATCAGATATGCAAAAAACGGTAAATGAAAGACTAGCTGCATTGCTGGAAGAAATAGGCATTGAGACTAAAAGAAAGATATATTGGGAAGAAACTATCGAATCGATTCAAATTGTTAAAACTCATCCAAACAAAACCAATAAAGACATTAAAGATGTAAAAGTTTTATTGGTTGAAGATCAACCAAGCAACAGAAAAACCCTTGAGGTGTATCTGAAAAACAAGGTTGGTAGAATTGACATTGCAGAGAATGGAAAACAGGCTGTAGAAAAGTTTCAAAAAGAGGAATACGACATTATTCTAATGGATTTACAAATGCCAATTATGGGTGGTATAGAAGCTTCTTTAAGAATCCGAAAAATTGAGGAAGATAGAGGGGTTGAAAGACCAACTCCTATAATTGCGTTTACTGCCAATTATTATTCTGCCGATAAAGATATCTCGATAGAAATAGGAATGGATGTATATTTGTCGAAACCATTCCAGTGCAAAACTATTTACGAGCTAATTCAAGAGTATGTTTAAACTCTAAATATTTCAATAAAAAAGGGATCCAATTGGATCCCTTTTCTTTTATATACTTAATTGGATTAGCATCCGAATTTAGCGTTAGCTCCCAATTCTTCTTCAATACGAAGTAATTGGTTGTACTTAGCCATACGATCTGAACGGCTCAAAGAACCAGTTTTGATCTGACCAGAGTTAGTTGCTACTGCGATATCAGCAATAGTAGCATCTTCAGTTTCACCTGAACGGTGAGAAGTTACTGAAGTATAACCTGCACGGTGCGCCATTTCAATAGCATTCAATGTCTCAGTTAAAGTACCAATTTGGTTTACTTTAATCAAAATTGAATTAGCAGCTTTCAACTCGATACCTTTTGACAAGTACTCAACGTTAGTTACGAATAAATCGTCACCTACTAACTGACACTTATCACCGATCTTAGCGTTCAAAGCAACCCATCCGTTCCAGTCACCTTCGTCCATACCATCCTCGATAGAATCGATTGGGTATTTTTCGATCAATTCAGCAAGGTAAGCAGCTTGCTCTTCAGAGTTTCTCTTAACTCCGTTTGGCTCGAAAATGCTGTAATCATATACACCATCTTTGTAGAACTCAGATGAAGCACAGTCCATAGCGATAGAAACATCACCACCATCTTCTTTACGACCTGGCTTGTAACCAGCGTTTTCGATAGCAGTTAAGATACACTCAATAGCCTCTTCAGTACCGCCTAACATTGGAGCGAAACCACCTTCATCACCAACTGCAGTAGAAAGACCTTTACCTTTCAATACTTTTGCTAGAGCGTGGAATACTTCAGCACCCATTCTTAATGCTTCACGGAATGAAGGAGCACCAACTGGACGAATCATAAACTCCTGGAATGCAATAGTAGCATCAGAGTGAGAACCACCGTTGATGATGTTCATCATTGGAACAGGAAGTACATTAGCGTTAGTACCACCGATGTAACGATATAATGGCATACCTGAGTAATCAGCAGCAGCTTTTGCAGTTGCCAAAGAAACACCTAACATAGCGTTAGCACCTAAATTCGACTTAGTTTTAGTACCATCAAGCTCTAACATTTTAGTATCAACAGCAACCTGATCAGTAGCGTCCATACCAACTAAAGCTTCAGCAATAACAGTATTTACGTTTTCAACAGCTTTAAGCACACCTTTACCTAGGTAACGAGCTTTGTCACCATCACGAAGCTCCAATGCTTCATTTTCACCAGTAGAAGCTCCTGATGGAACTGCTGCGCGTCCCATTACACCGCTTGCTAATGTTACTTCAACTTCGATAGTTGGGTTTCCACGTGAGTCTAGAATCTCACGACCGTGAATCTTTACAATTTCAGACATAACTTACGTATTAAATAATTATAATAGCAAATAATTTTAACTTCTTAATTTTCAACCCTAAATTTCGACATTTTCAAGCAAATTATAATGCTTTTTGCATATAAAACCCATTAAGAATCTACGCAAACGTTACAAAAATTTTTAGGGCATTAAAAAAGGGATAAAGCCAAACTTTATCCCTTTAGTATTATTTAAAGGTAGACTATTCTTCTCCCTTTTCTTCTTTTGTTTCAGTAGCTTCTTCAGCCTTAGCTTCAACAGCAGCTTCCTCAGCTTTAGCAGTAGCTTTACCACCACGTCTTCTTCTGGTTGACTTTTTAGCCTCTGCTTTGTTGTCAGTTGTGTAAGTTTCGTTGAAATCAACCAACTCTACAATACACATCTCAGCGTTGTCGCCTAAACGGTTACCAGTTTTTAAGATTCTAGTATAACCACCGTTTCTATTAGTAATTTTTGGAGATACCTCTCTGAACAATTCAGTAACAGCTTCTTTTTGTTTTAAGTAGCTAAATACAATACGTCTTGAGTGAGTTGTATCGTTTTTACTTTTGGTGATTAATGGCTCAACATACATTTTTAAAGCTTTAGCTTTAGCAGTAGTAGTTGAGATTCTTTTATGCAAAATCAAGGAAGCAGCCATATTTGAAAGCATAGCTTTTCTATGAGCTGTCTTTCTTCCTAAGTGATTAAATTTCTTTCTATGTCTCATTTTACCTTATTCCTTATCTAATTTGTACTTAGAAATATCCATACCGAAAGTAAGATTCAATGATACTAATAGATCATCTAATTCGGTTAGAGATTTCTTACCAAAGTTTCTAAATTTAAGAAGATCGTTTCTGTTGTACTGTACTAAGTCTCCTAAAGTATCAACATCGGCAGCTTTCAAACAGTTCAAAGCACGAACTGAAAGATCCATGTCAACCAATTTGGTTTTCAATAACTGACGCATGTGTAATACTTCTTCATCAAATTCTTCATTCGCAAATTTCTCATCAGAATCAAGAGTAATCTTTTCATCAGAGAATAGCATAAAGTGATAAATAAGAATTTTAGCAGCTTCTTTCAATGCATCCTTTGGGTGAATAGAACCATCAGTAGTAATTTCGAAAATTAACTTTTCGTAGTCAGTTTTCTGTTCTACACGATAGTTTTCAACTTCGTATTTTACATTCTTAATAGGAGTGTAAATAGAGTCGATTGGAATAACACCAAATTCAGCATCAACAGGTTTGTTCTCAACAGAAGGTACATAACCTCGACCTTTATTAATAGTTAAATCTAACTGCAATTTAGCAGAGCTATCCATTCTGCAAATTACAAGCTCCGGATTTAACACTTCGAAACCGGTAAGGAACTTGTTAATATCGCCTGCTGTAAAAGTTTCCTGATCTGAAATGGTAACAGTCACCAATTCATTGTCCACTTCCTCAACTCTTTGTTTAAACCGTACCTGTTTCAAGTTCAGGATCATCTCAGTTACATCTTCGATAACTCCTGGAATAGTTGAAAACTCATGGTCAACTCCCTGAATCTTGATAGTTGTAATAGCGAAACCCTCTAATGAAGAAAGAAGAATTCTTCTTAATGCGTTACCTATTGTAATACCATATCCAGGCTCTAATGGACGAAATTCGAATTTTCCGAATTTATCGTCTGCGTCGAGCATGATAACTTTGTCCGGTTTTTGGAAAGCTAAAATTGCCATAAATTACTTATTAACTATTTATTACTTAGAATACAATTCAACGATTAACTGTTCCTTGATATTTTCAGGAATTTCTGTTCTTTCAGGTACGTTAAGAAACTTACCGCTAAGAGAGGTTTGATCCCATTCCAACCAAGATGCTTGGTTATATCTGGCAGTTGATAAAGAATCGGTAATAACTTCTAAAGATTTCGATTTTTCACGAATTCCAATAATATCTCCGGTTTTTACCGTGTACGAAGGAATGTTACAGATCTGTCCGTTTACAGTTACGTGTTTATGGCTAACCAACTGACGTGCAGCTGATCTTGTTGGAGCAACACCTAATCTGTAAACTACATTATCTAAACGACATTCAAGAAGTTGTAACAAAACTTCACCGGTAATACCCTTACTTCTTGCGGCCTTTTTAAATAAGTTCGAGAATTGTTTCTCCAATACACCGTAAGTGTATTTCGCTTTTTGCTTTTCTTTCAATTGAACCCCATATTCAGACATCTTTTTTCTACGACGGCTGTTACCGTGCTGTCCTGGAGGGTAATTTTTATTTTCAAATGCTTTATCAGGTCCAAAAATTGGCTCACCAAATTTTCTAGCAATTTTTGACTTTGGTCCTATATATCTAGCCATGTTATTTAAAATTTAAATTTTTCTAATAATAGAAACTTTGTTTACTCGGTATTGAACTACAAAAATGCCGCGATTTTTTTGAGAGGATTCAAAAAAAATAATTCAGATACCTAAGTTAACATTTTTTATTAAACCTTATACTTATTAAACTCTACGTCTCTTTGGAGGACGACATCCGTTGTGTGGAAGTGGAGTAACATCTACAATTTCAGAAATATCGATTCCACATGCATTGATTGCACGAATTGCAGATTCACGTCCGTTACCTGGACCTTTAACAAATACTTTTACTTTTCTCAACCCCAAATCGTGAGCTACCTTTCCACAGTCTGTAGCAGCTTGCTGAGCAGCGTAAGGAGTGTTCTTCTTAGAACCTCTAAAGCCCATTTTACCTGCTGACGACCAAGAAATAACTTGTCCGTTGTTATTGGTTAAGGAGATAATAATATTGTTAAAAGACGAGTGGATATGAGCCTGTCCTACAGCCTCAATCTTAACAACTTTTTTCTTTACTGTTGACTTCTTTGCCATAACTCAATTATTATTTACCTGCTTTCTTTTTATTTGCAACTGTTTTTCTCTTACCTTTTCTGGTACGTGAGTTGTTTTTGGTTTTTTGTCCACGTAATGGAAGACCAATACGGTGACGAACACCACGATAACAACCAATATCCATCAAACGCTTAATATTCAATTGAGTTAAAGAACGCAACTCCCCTTCAACTTTAAAGTTTGCATTAATCGCCTGACGAATCTTAGCAGATTCATCATCTGTCCAGTCTTTTACCTTAGTATCATGCGAAACACCAGCTTCGTCCAAAATCTGACGAGCAGCGCTACGACCGATACCGAAGATATAAGTCAAGCTAATTACACCTCTCTTATTTTGAGGCAGATCAACTCCAACAATTCTAGCCATAAATTAAATATTTATCTTATTATAAAATTAATCAAATTATCCCTGACGTTGCTTGAACTTAGGATTCTTTTTATTAATCACATACAAACGTCCTTTTCTTCTTACGATTTTACAATCTTCAGAACGTTTCTTTACAGATGCTCTTACTTTCATTTTTATCGAGTTTAATTTTTGTATCTAAAAGTAATGCGCCCTTTAGTAAGATCATAAGGTGACATTTCTACTTTAACCTTATCACCAGGTAAGATCTTAATGTAGTGCATTCTCATTTTACCGGAAATGTGAGCTGTTATCACATGACCGTTTTCAAGTTCTACACGAAACATAGCATTTGATAATGCTTCGGTAATAGTACCGTCTTGTTCTATTGAAGGCTGTTTAGCCATAAGCTCTTTTTATTTTATTAGTTTATTCTTCAATAAATTCAAAACCGGACAGGATTTGAGCCTTTCCCTTACGAACAACAATTGTATGTTCAAAATGCGCGGATGCTTGTCCATCGGCCGTTACAATCGTCCATCCATCATTTTCTTGGTAGATATCTTTCTTACCAAGATTTATCATGGGTTCGATTGCAAGTACTAATCCGTCTCTCAATTTTAATCCCCGTCCTGGTCGTCCGAAATTCGGAACCTGAGGATCTTCATGAAGACTTTTTCCTATTCCGTGCCCCACCATTTCTCGAACAACCGAGTAATCATTCTTCTCAGCATGCTTTTGAATGGCAAAACCGATATCTCTTAGATGATTACCTTCGACAGCTTTTTCTATTCCTTTATAAAGAGCTTCTTTGGTAACCTTCAATAACCGTTGAATTTCCGGTTTAACTGTTCCAACAGAAAAAGTGTATGCCGAATCGCCATAAAAGCTATTCAACAAAACACCACAATCACAGGATACAATATCGCCTTCTTTCAACTCATAGGAAGATGGAACTCCATGAACCACCTGATTATTAACTGAAATACACAGGGTATTTGGGAATCCATCGTAACCAAGAAACGCAGGTTTCGCACCATTGTCTCTTATGTACTCCTCTGCAATTTTATCTAAGTACAAGGTTGAAATACCTGGAGCTATGGCCTTAGATATTTCACCTAAGGTCCTAGCCACCAGATTATTACTTTTCGACATTAAGTCTATTTCTTCCTCTGTCTTATAAAAAATCACTGCAAAGAAAGCAAAAATATTTTAATAAGCAGCAGCTCCTCCCGGAGTTTTACCTTTTATTCTACCCGACTTCATCAATCCGTCGTAATGACGCATTAATAAATGAGACTCAATTTGCTGTAATGTATCAAGCACTACACCAACCAAAATCAACAATGAAGTACCACCGTAAAATTGTGCAAACTGATTATTCACTCCAGCAATCATCGCAAAAGCTGGTAAGATAGCTACCAAACCTAAGAAAATTGATCCTGGTAAAGTAATACGTGACATCACAGTATCAAGGAAATCGATAGTTTTCTTTCCTGGTTTAATACCTGGGATAAAACCACCATTTTTCTTCATATCCTCAGCCATTTGCGTTGGATTTACTGTAATTGCTGTATAGAAATATGTGAATAACACAATCATTACAAAAAACAGTGCATTGTACCAAAATCCGGTAAAGTTAGATAAGGCTGCGGCTACTCCTGTTAATGCATCGGAACTAGCATAGTTAACAAACGCCATTGGCAAGAACATAATTGCTTGAGCAAAAATGATTGGCATAACACCAGCAGCATTCACTTTTAAAGGAATATACTGACGAACTCCACCATATTGTTTGTTCCCTACGATTCTTTTAGCATATTGTACAGGTATCTTTCTTGTTCCTTGTACCAACAAAATTGTTAGTGCAAAAATGATGAATAGAACAACAATTTCCAGAACCAAAACGATTAAACCACCGCCATGTCCTTCAATTCTTGATCCTAATTCCGCAATGAACGAGAATGGTAATCTTGCAATAATACCGATCATGATGATGATTGAGATACCATTACCGATTCCTTTATCAGTAATTTTTTCACCCAACCACATAATGAACATTGATCCTGCCGCAAGAATTACCACAGAAGATACCGTAAAGAATGTACCTTTTAAAATAAAGGCAGCTTCTGGCAAAGTTGTATGTAAGTTTAATAAATATCCTGGTGCTTGAAGAACAAGGATAATAACGGTTAGGTAACGTGTGATCTGATTGATTTTTCTACGTCCACTTTCTCCTTCACGCTGTAATTTTTGGAAATAAGGAACCGCAATTCCCATTAACTGAATTACAATTGAGGCAGAAATGTATGGCATGATACCGAGAGCAAAAATAGAGGCGTTAGCAAACGCACCTCCCGAAAACATGTTCAACAATCCTAAAACCCCATCCGCTGTTTGAGATTTTAACGCGTCCAAATGTGCCGGGTCAATACCTGGCAAAACCACCTTAGCACCTAAACGGTACACTAAAAGAAGACCAATTGTAGTTAAGATACGAGATCTTAAATCTTCAATCTTCCAGATGTTCTTCAATGTTTCTATTAAACCTTTCATATTTAATCTTACAATTTAACAACTGTTCCTTCTACTGCTTCAATCGCTGCTTGAGCAGATTTCGAGAATGCATGAGCTTTTACTTCTAACTTAGCAGTAACTGTTCCATTACCTAAAATCTTAACATTATCGTTCTTTGATGCTAAACCAGCATTTACTAAAACTTCTACGTCGATAACAGTAATGTTATTCTTTTCTGCCAAGGCTTGTAAAACTTCAACATTAATAGCTTTGTATTCTTTTCTGTTGATGTTCTTAAATCCAAACTTAGGAACTCTACGTTGCAAAGGCATTTGACCCCCTTCGAAACCAACTTTTTTAGAGTATCCAGATCTTGACTTCGCACCTTTATGTCCTCTTGTTGAGGTACCGCCTTTACCTGATCCTTGACCACGACCGATTCTCTTTCTAGATTTAGTCGATCCTGCAGCGGGTTTTAAGTTACTTAAGTCCATATCTATTTATTACTAAATATTTACAATGATTATTCTTCTACGGAAACCAAGTGTTGTACTTTAGCCACCATACCTTTAATTTGAGGTGTAGCTTCATGTTCAACAGTAGCATTGATTTTATTCAAACCTAATGCTTCCAAGGTTTTTTTCTGGCGATCGGTACTACCGATTTTGCTCTTGATTTGAGTAATTTTAATCTTAGCCATTTTCCTTAAATTATCCGTTAAACACTTTATCTAATGAAACACCTCTGTGCTCAGCAACTGTATGAGCATCTCTCAATTCAGCAAGTGCATTGAAAGTAGCCTTTACAAGGTTGTGAGGGTTTGATGAACCTTTTGATTTAGCAAGTACGTCGGTTACCCCAACACTCTCTAATACGGCACGCATCGCACCACCGGCTTTAACCCCGGTACCGTGAGAAGCAGGCTTAATGAAAACCTGTGCTCCACCATATCTTGATAATTGTTCGTGAGGAATAGTTCCTTTGTAAACAGGTACTTTAATCAAATTTTTCTTAGCAGCCTCTACTCCTTTTGCAATAGCAGTGGTAACCTCGTTTGCTTTACCAAGTCCCCATCCTACTAATCCATTCTCGTTTCCTACAACAACAATTGCAGAGAAACTAAAAGTTCTACCACCTTTTGTTACTTTAGTAACACGATTAATAGCAACCAGTCTGTCTTTCAATTCTGCGTCGCTGGTCTTAACGTTTTTGATATCTGCCATAATTATTAAAATTTAAGGCCACCTTTACGAGCAGCGTCCGCTAATGATTTAACTCTACCATGGTATAGATAACCATTTCTATCGAAAACAACACTAGAGATACCTGCTGCAGTTGCTTTTTCAGCAATTGCTTGTCCTACTAGTTCAGCTTGTTCAATTTTATTTACTGATTTTTCAGCGATTTCTTTAATAAGTGAGCTAGTCGCTAATAAAGTTTTACCTGAAAGATCATCGATCAATTGTACTGAAATCTGCTTATTTGAACGAAAAACTGACATTCTTGGTCTTTCAGCAGTTCCAGAAACAGACTTACGAATTCTTCTTTTAATTCTTAGTCTTCTTTCTTGCTTAGTTAAAGCCATAATTTACTGTTTTAGAAATTATTTACCTGCAGATTTACCAGCTTTTCTTCTAAGCTGTTCTCCAACAAATTTAATACCTTTACCTTTATATGGCTCAGGTTTTCTGAATGATCTGATTTTAGCAGCTACTTGTCCTACTAATTGCTTATCGCAACTCTCAAGAGTGATAATTGGATTAGCACGCTTTTCAGTTACAGCAGTTACTTTAACCTCAGGAGCAATTTCCATGTGGATTAAGTGAGAGTAACCAAGAGCCAATTCCAAAATCTGACCATTTGAAGTTGCACGGTAACCAACACCCACTAGTTCTTGCTCAATTTTATAACCTTCAGTTACACCGACAACCATGTTGCTCACTAATGAACGGTACAAACCGTGCATTGCTTTGTGTCTTTTCTCTTCAGAAGGACGTTCAAGAACGATAGTATTTTCTTCTACAGAAACTTTGATTTCGGCATTAATTTGTTGTGTTAATTCACCTTTAGGTCCTTTAACAACTACTGAATTATCTTTATTTACCGTTACGCTTACTCCGGCAGGCAAATTGATAGGTAATTTTCCAATTCGTGACATTTCTAATCCTCCTTAATTAATAAACGTAACACAATATTTCACCACCAACATGCTTCTGACGAGCTTCCTTGTCGGTCATAACTCCCTGAGAAGTAGAAAGAATCGCAATTCCTAAACCGTTAAGTACGCGAGGTAATTCTAAAGCTCCACAATATTTTCTCAAACCTGGTTTTGATACACGCTTAAGATCTTTGATTGCTGGAATTTTGGTTTCAGGATGGTATTTCAAAGCAATTTTAATTACTCCTTGAAGTCCATCGTCTACAAATTTGTAGTTAAGGATATAACCTTTATCCTTAAGAATCTTTGTCATTTCTTTTTTCACGTTCGATGCTGGCACTTCAACCACTTTGTGGTTTGCCATGATCGCATTTCTTAAACGTGTAAGAAAATCTGCTATTGGATCTGTCATTATAATAAAAAATTAAATTGATCCCGATTGCTCGGGACAATATTTAACAATATTCTGATAAGCAATTTTTGATTACCAACTTGCCTTTTTTACTCCTGGGATCAAACCAGATGAAGCCATTTCACGGAAAGTGATACGACTTATTCCGAATTGTCTCATGTAACCTTTCGGACGTCCGGTTAACTTACATCTGTTGTGTAAACGAACAGGTGAAGAGTTTTTTGGCAAACGACTAAGAGCGATGTAATCGCCTTCCTCTTTAAGTTTAGCTCTTTTAGCTGCGTATTTCTCAACTAATTTCTGACGCTTAACTTCGCGAGCTTTCATTGATTCTTTAGCCATCGTCTTATTTTTTTAGATTTTTAAATGGTAATCCAAATTCTCTCAATAGAGCATAAGCTTCTTCGTCGGTATTAGCAGTAGTAACGAAAGTAATGTTCATACCCATGATTTTGTTAATGCTATCCAAAACAATCTCTGGGAAAATGATTTGTTCTTCGATACCTAAAGTATAATTACCTCTACCGTCTAATTTGCTCTTGATACCTCTAAAGTCACGAATACGTGGTAAAGCAACACGAACTAATTTTTCAAGAAATTCGTACATACGCTCACGACGAAGAGTAACTGTAGTACCAATTGGCATACCTTTACGAAGCTTAAAGTTCGAAATATCCTTTGATGAGATAGTCTGAACTGCTTTCTGACCTGTAATGGCAGTCAATTCGTTTACAGAGAATTCAAGTAATTTTTTATCAGCAATTGCCTGACCAACACCTTGGTTAATTACTATCTTCGTTAATTTAGGTGCTTGCATTACAGTTTTGTAATCGAATTCCTTCATTAAAGCAGGAACGATCTCTTCTGCATACTGTTTTTTAAGAGTCGGTGTATAGCTCATTACTTAATCTCCTCCCCTGACTTTTTAGAGTATCTAACTAATTTATTGTTGTCGCCCATTTTTCTACCGATACGGGTAGCTTTTCCTGTTGAAGGATCTTTCACATTCAAATTAGAAATGTGAATTGGAGCTTCTTTTTTAACGATACCACCTTGAGGATTCTCAGCGTTTGGCTTGGTGTGTTTAGAAATCATGTTAACACCTTCAACGATCGCACGTTGCTTGTCAACAAGAACCTCTAATACTTTACCTTCCTGTCCTTTTGATTCCCCAGCGTTTACAATAACGGTATCACCCTTTTTAATATGTAACTTCATTGTTCTAGGTTTACAAAGATTATAAAACTTCTGGTGCTAAAGAAACGATCTTCATGTTAGTTTCACGTAACTCTCTTGCAACAGGTCCAAAAATACGGGTTCCTCTCATTTCACCAGCAGTGTTCAACAAAACACATGCGTTATCATCGAAGCGAATATAAGATCCGTCTTGTCTTCTAATCTCTTTTTTGGTGCGAACAACAACTGCTTTTGTTACTGTTCCTTTTTTCATATCGGAACCGGCGATAGCGTTCTTCACGGTAACCACAATTTTATCTCCAATTGAAGCATAACGTTTTTTGGTACCGCCTAACACGCGGATACAAAGTACTTCCTTTGCTCCACTGTTATCAGCTACTAATAGTCTACTTTCTGTTTGTATCATGATTACTTAGCTCTTTCAATAATTTCCACTAATCTCCAACTCTTATTTTTACTTAAAGGTCGGGTTTCCATGATTTTTACGGTATCACCTTCGTTACAGGTGTTTTCCTCATCGTGAGCAGTGAATTTTTTGGTTTTGTTCACAAATTTACCGTAAATCGGGTGTTTTTCCTTTGTGTGAACTGCAACAGTAATGGATTTTTCCATTTTGTTGCTAACCACAACCCCGATACGCTCTTTTCTAAGATTTCTTTCCATCACTTTTTTACTTTTCAGTTAATTGTCTCTGACGTAACTCTGTCATTAATTTGGCAATGTTGCGTCTCGTTTCCTTAATTTGCAAAGGATTTTCCAAAGGTGAAATAGCGTGATTTAGTCTGAAGCGAGTTAATGATGCTCTTTCAGCATCCAACTTTTCTACTATTTCCTGTGTTGTTAACTCTTTAATTTCTGAATTCTTCATGATTAATCATTTGAACTTTCAACATAATCACGTCTTACGACAAACTTTGTAGTAACAGGTAATTTTTGAGCTGCAAGACGCAATGCTTCTTTAGCTACTTCGTAAGGAACACCCTCACATTCGAATAACATTCTTCCTGGTGAAACAGGAGCAACGAATCCTTCTGGAGAACCCTTACCCTTACCCATACGTACCTCTGCAGGCTTCTTAGTGATCGGCTTATCTGGGAAAATACGGATCCAGATTTGACCTTGTCTCTGCATATATCGGGTTACTGCCACACGAGCAGCTTCAATTTGACGACCAGTAATCCACTTTTCTTCAAGTGACTTGATCCCAAAAGATCCAAATGCTAACTCAGTACCGCGATTAGCGTTACCTTTCATTCTTCCCTTTTGTTGTCTTCTAAATTTTGTCCTTTTTGGTTGTAACATCGTACTAATTCTTTAAAATTTAAAGACTACTTCTTTTTTCTTCTATTAAAACCACCTTTTCCTTTTGGACCACGGCTATCTTTCATGCCTGCGTTTGGTGTAAGATCACGTTTTCCGTAAACTTCACCTTTACAGATCCAAACTTTGATACCGATCAAACCGTAAGTAGTCAAAGCTTCAGCTTGACAGTAATCGATATCAGCTCTTAAGGTATGAAGTGGGGTACGTCCTTCTTTATACATTTCAGCACGCGCCATTTCCGCTCCATTCAAACGGCCAGAAATCTGAACTTTGATTCCTTCAGCACCCATTCTCATAGTAGAAGCAATAGCCATCTTAATTGCTCTTCTGTAGGCGATACGGCCTTCAATCTGACGAGCAATATTATTAGCAACGATTACAGCATCCATTTCTGGACGTTTAATCTCGAAGATATTAATTTGTACTTCCTTATCTGTAATCTTCTTCAACTCTTCTTTCAACTTGTCAACTTCTTGACCACCTTTCCCGATAATGATACCTGGACGAGCAGTGTTGATAGTGATAGTGATTAATTTAAGAGTTCTTTCGATAATGATTTTAGAAATACTTGCTTTAGCTAAACGAGCATTTAGGTACTTTCTAATTTTGGTATCTTCAACAAGCTTATCGCCGTAGTTTTTTCCGCCAAACCAGTTAGAATCCCATCCTCTGATGATTCCTAGTCTATTTCCTATTGGATTTACTTTTTGTCCCATTCTAACTATTCTTTTGTATTATCGGCAGTTTTGCTACCCAATAATATAGTTACATGATTTGATCTTTTTCTAATTCTATGTGCTCTCCCTTGTGGAGCTGGTCTTAGACGTTTAAGTATTCTTGCTGAATCAACACAAATTTCTTTGATGTATAATTCATTTTCCTCAATTCTTTGACCTTCGTTCTTTGCTTGCCAGTTGGCAATCGCAGAAAGCAATAGTTTTTCTACGCGAATCGATGCTTCTTTCGGACTGAAACGAAGTACATCTAAAGCTCGGTTCACCTCCATACCTCTTACCATATCGGCAACAAGTCTCATTTTTCGAGGCGAAGTAGGAACATTTTTCAAGCTAGCAAATGCTTTGCTCTTTTTTTCCTCCTTTATTTGGTTTGCTCTTATTCTTTTTCTTGCACCCATTTTTACAAATTCAAAATGTTAAATTAAAACGACCCGCTTATTTTTTCTTCTTATCAGCGTGTCCTCTAAAAGTACGAGTTGGGGCAAATTCACCTAATTTATGACCTACCATGTTTTCAGTAACATAAACAGGAATGAATTTGTTTCCGTTGTGAACGGCAATCGTGTGACCTACGAAATCTGGAGAGATCATAGAACGACGTGACCAGGTTTTAATCACAGATTTTTTACCTGATTCGTTTTGCTCCAATACACGTTTCTCCAATTTGAAATCGATAAAAGGGCCTTTTTTTAATGAACGACTCATAACAATCTAATTAATCAAATTACTTTTTCCTTCTTTCAACAATATACTTATTAGAAGCTTTCTTCTTAGCACGAGTTTTGTAACCCTTAGCTAATAGACCTGTTCTAGAACGTGGGTGTCCACCTGAAGATTTACCTTCACCACCACCCATTGGGTGATCAACCGGGTTCATTACTACACCACGAACACGAGGTCTTCTTCCTAACCAACGAGTACGACCAGCTTTACCGCTTCTTTCCAACGCATGGTCAGTATTAGAAACAGTTCCGATAGTTGCTTTACAAGTTACTAGGATCATTCTAACTTCTCCAGAAGGTAATTTGATCATTGCATATTTGCCTTCTCTTGAAACAAGTTGAGCATATGCACCAGCGCTACGAGCCATCACAGCACCTTGAGAGGGTCTTAATTCAATATTATGAATTATTGTACCTAATGGGATATCAGATAATGGCATTGTGTTTCCGATTTCTGGAGCTACCTTTTCGCCAGAAAGCAAAGTTTGTCCAACTTCAAGTCCGTTTGGAGCGATGATGTAACGTTTCTCACCGTCAGCATACACAAGCAATGCGATGCGTGCAGTACGGTTTGGATCGTACTCAATCGAAACAACTTTTGCTGGAACATTGTCCTTGTCTCTTTTGAAATCAATAACTCTATATCTTCTCTTGTGACCACCACCTATATATCTCATTGTCATCTTACCAGTGTTATTTCTACCACCAGTTTTCTTCATTGGTCTTAACAATGATTTCTCAGGTTTGTCTGTAGTTACCTGCTCAAAGGTATTTAAGATCTTATTTCTTTGACCAGGAGTTACAGGTTTTAATTTACGTACAGCCATTTTCTATTAAATATTGCTATAAAAATCTATATTATCACCTTCAACTAAAGTAACGATCGCCTTTTTGAAAGACGCAGTTCTTCCTGCAATTACACCAGCTTTAGTGTAACGGCTCTTCTTCTTACCTTGATAATTCATGGTATTTACAGCCGCAACTTTTACATTGTACATTGATTCAACTGCTGCCTTAATTTCGATCTTTGTCGCTCTACGATCCACAACAAAACCAAAGCGATTGAATTTTTCGCTTTGATCAGTCATTTTCTCAGTAACGATTGGCTTAATTAAAATATCCATTTTTTTAAACTTAGTTTAGTTTAAACATTTCATCAAGTCCTTTTACAGAACTTTCTACAAACACCAAAGTTGAAGCTTTCATAATGTCGTAAGTTGCAAGGTCAGAAACACGAACAACGTTAACATTCTTCAAATTACGAGAAGACAAATATATGTTTTTATTATCTTCAGATAAAACTAAAAGCACTTTTTTATCAGCTACTTTCAAGCTATTCTGAATATTAACAAATTCTTTTGTCTTTGGAGCTTCGAAATTGAAGTCTTCAACTACCATTAATGCATCGTTTTGAGCTTTGATCGTTAAAGCAGATTTACGAGCCAATTGCTTCAGTTTTTTATTCAATTTGAAACCGTAGTTTCTTGGACGAGGACCGAAAACGCGTCCACCTCCTCTGAAGACAGGTGACTTGATGCTACCAGCACGTGCTGTACCAGTACCTTTTTGTTTCTTTAGTTTGGCAGTACTACCAGAAATCTCAGCTCTCTCTTTCGATTTGTGAGTTCCCTGACGTTGGTTCGCCAAAAATTGTTTAACGTCTAGGTAAATAGCATGCTCATTTGGTTCGATGCCAAAAACTGAATCATTTAATTCAATTTTTCTACCAGTATCTTCTCCAGCTGTGTTTAAAATCGCTAATTCCATTACTTCTCAATAATTACGTATGAACCTTTAGACCCTGGAAGAGATCCTTTAACTAACAATAGGTTATTTTCTTTGATAACCTTAAGAACTTGAAGGTTTTCAACCTTCACAGTTTTGTTACCGTCGCGTCCAGCCATTCTCATGCCTTTAAATACGCGAGCTGGGTAAGATGCAGCACCAATAGAACCAGGCGCACGTAAACGGTTATGCTGACCGTGTGTCGCGCCACCTACTCCGCCAAAACCATGACGTTTTACAACACCTTGGAAACCTTTACCTTTTGAAATACCGGTAACATCCACGTATGGAGTGTTTTCGAATAAATCAACATCGATAATGTCTCCTAATTTGTATTCGTTTTCAAAATCTGAAAACTCAACTAGTTTTTTCTTAGGAGTTGTGTTTGCCTTTTTAAAGTGCCCATCTAGCGCCTTAGTTGTTCGCTTTTCTTTCTTTTCATCAAAAGCCAACTGAAGTGCTTCGTAACCATCAGTCTCAACAGTTTTGATCTGGGTTACAACACATGGACCTGCCTCAATGACAGTGCATGGAATACTTTTTCCCTCGGCACTGTAAACGGAAGTCATTCCGATTTTTTTTCCAATTAATCCTGGCATTTCTCTTTACTTTTTTAAAAAATAAATCTTACTAGATTATCAAACTTTAATTTCAACTTCTACACCGCTAGGCAACTCTAGCTTCATCAAAGCATCAATTGTATTTGCAGTTGAACTGTAAATATCAATCAAACGCTTGAAAGAAGAAAGTTGAAACTGTTCTCTTGATTTCTTGTTCACGAAAGTAGAACGAAGAACAGTAAAAATTCTTTTGTGTGTTGGAAGTGGAATTGGACCACTAACAACCGCACCTGTAGCCTTAACTGTCTTTACGATTTTCTCAGCCGACTTGTCAACCAAGTTGTGATCGTAAGATTTCAGTTTAATTCTAATTTTTTGGCTCATCTTATTTAGATATTATACGATGATATAATTATAATAATTCAACTTTACCCTTTGCATTCTCTACAACTTCTTTAGCAATACCTTTAGGTACTTCCGCGAAGTGAGCGAATTCCATAGAAGAGTTTGCACGACCTGAAGACAATGTTCTTAACACAGTTACATAACCGAATTGTTCCGCCAAAGGTACTTTAGCATTTACAACACGTGCACCATGTTTCGATTCCATTCCTTCAACCTGACCACGACGCTTGTTCAAGTCACCGATGATATCACCCATGTATTCTTCTGGAGTAATAACTTCAAGTTTCATGATTGGCTCAAGCAACACTGGAGATGCTTTAGCACACGCAGCCTTGAATCCCATCTTAGCAGCCATCTCGAAAGACAATTGATCCGAGTCAACAGGGTGGAAAGATCCATCAAACAATGTTACTTTCAAAGTATCAACAGTGTAACCTGCCAACACACCATTTTTCATAGCTTCTTGGAAACCTTTTTGTACAGATGGAACGTATTCTTTAGGAATGTTACCACCTTTGATTTCGTCAACAAACTGCAATCCTTCACCTTCGAAATCTGCATCAACAGGTCCAATGCGGAATTGAATATCAGCAAATTTACCACGTCCACCAGACTGCTTTTTGAATACCTCACGATGTTCAACAGTTGCAGTAATAGCCTCTTTGTAAGCAACCTGAGGTGCACCTTGATTACACTCTACCTTAAACTCACGTTTCAAACGGTCGATAATAATATCCAAGTGAAGCTCACCCATACCTGAGATTACAGTTTGACCTGAATCTTCGTCAGTTTTAACCTGGAACGTTGGATCCTCTTCAGCTAATTTACCAAGAGCCATACCCAATTTATCAACATCTTTTTGAGTCAATGGCTCAACAGCGATACCGATTACTGGATCTGGGAAATCCATAGATTCAAGCTCGATTGGAGTTTCTCTCTGACAAAGGGTATCACCAGTACGAACATCTTTAAAACCTACACAAGCACAAATATCACCAGCTTCTACACGATCAATAGCATTTTGCTTATTTGAGTGCATTTGGTAAATACGAGAAATACGCTCTTTGTTACCTGAACGAGTATTAAATACATATGAACCAGCATCGATGAAACCTGAGTAAACACGTGTAAATGCCAGACGACCTACGAATGGGTCAGTAGCAATCTTAAATGCTAAAGCTGCCAATGGTTCGTCAACATCTGGTTTACGTGTTACTTCTTCGTCAGTACCAGGAACAGTACCTACGATAGCATCGATATCAAGTGGTGATGGCATAAATGAGATGATTGCATCCAATAAACGCTGAACACCTTTGTTTTTAAATGCAGATCCACAAAGCATAGGAACGATTTCCATAGCAATAGTTGCTTTACGGATAACCGCCAACATCTCTTCTTCAGTAATTGAATCTGGATCTTCGAAGAAACGCTCCATCAACTCCTCATCTTGCTCAGCTACTGCTTCCACCAACTTCTCTCTCCACTCGTTAGCATCAGCAACCAAGTGATCTGGAATTTCTTCTAGAGTATAGTTTGTTCCATTCTCATCATCGTACCATACAATAGCTTTCATAGCGATCAAGTCGATCACACCTTTAAAGCTCTCTTCTGATCCGATTGGAATCTGAATTGGAATAGGATTAGCTCCTAATTTTTCTTTTACCTCACGTACAGCTTTGAAGAAGTCAGCACCTGAACGGTCCATCTTGTTTACAAAACCCATACGAGGTACTTTGTACTTATCAGCTTGTCTCCAAACTGTTTCAGACTGTGCCTCAACACCACCTACCGCACAGAAACATGCAACAGCACCATCAAGAACACGCAAAGAACGCTCTACCTCTACAGTAAAGTCAACGTGACCTGGGGTATCAATAATATTGATCTGATACTTATCGCTATTGTAGTTCCAGTAACAAGTAGTAGCAGCAGAAGTAATTGTAATACCTCTTTCCTGCTCTTGCTCCATCCAGTCCATTGTAGCAGCACCATCGTGAACCTCACCAATCTTGTGAGAAACACCTGTATAATACAGAATACGCTCGGTAGTTGTTGTTTTACCGGCGTCGATGTGTGCCATAATACCAATGTTTCTGGTAAATTTTAAATCTCTCTTAGCCATTTTCTTTTTCCTCTAATTGCTTATACAATTATTAAAATCTAAAGTGAGCAAAAGCACGGTTAGCTTCAGCCATTCTATGAGTATCCTCTTTCTTCTTATAAGCACCACCTTCTTCATTGTAAGCAGCAACAATTTCTGCAGACAATTTTTCAGCCATAGATTTACCAGATCTCTTACGAGCAAAAAGAATCATATTCTTAATAGAAATAGAAACTTTTCTTTCTGGACGAATTTCCATTGGAACCTGGAAGGTTGCACCACCAACACGACGAGACTTAACCTCTACAGCCGGAGTAATGTTTTCCAAAGCTTTTTTCCAAATCTCAAGTGGAGATTTTTCTAGCTTTTCAGTTTTAGACTTAACGATCTCTAATGAATCGTAGAAAATTTTGAACGCAAGATTTTTCTTACCGTCCATCATCAAGTCATTTACAAATCTTGTAACCAAAACATCATTAAATTTTGGATCTGGCAACAAGATTCTTTTTTTAGGTCTTGATTTTCTCATTTCTTTTAGTTTACGAGTTATTCGTATGTCAGCTGCCCAAGTGCGTCTTCAACAGTCTCGCGACTATTTACTCAACCAAGTGGGAACAACACCTAAACTATAACTCCTACAGTTACAAACTAGATTTTACTTTTTCTTTGGTCTCTTAGTACCATACTTAGAACGACGCTGCATACGACCTTCTACCCCTGAAGCATCAAGAGCACCACGAACAAGGTGATATCTTACCCCTGGAAGATCCTTTACACGACCACCTCTAATCAATACGATAGAGTGCTCTTGCAAATTATGTCCTTCTCCTGGAATGTAAGCATTCACTTCTTTTCCGTTAGTCAATCTAACACGAGCAACTTTACGCATTGCTGAGTTAGGCTTCTTAGGTGTAGTGGTATACACACGCACGCAAACCCCTCTTCTTTGAGGACAAGAATCCAACGCTGGAGCCTTGCTCTTCTCTTGAAGCTTGGTTCTTCCTTTTCGAACTAACTGTTGAATTGTAGGCATATTAACAATTACTTTTTAATTAAATATATTTTAACAAATTGGTTTGCAAAGGTATTATTTATTTACTAAAAACAACAATCGTTATGTTGATTTTTGCAAAAATCCCCTTGAAATCAGCGCACAAAGGTAAGAAAAGCCTTTTAAAAGTCAAATAGTGATCAAATAAAAAAATCAACTGATTTTAAATTAGTTCCAACTCACCTCTGCCAATCTTAGAAAAATAGCGCGATAAAGATAAAAATACGACCAAAATTCCTGCATGTCAATTATTTTCCACAAATAGACCTAATGCATATTGTATCTTATTAAAAAGTTAATTAATTTGGTAAGCCTTAAAACCTAAAGCCGGGCACTAACCTAACCCCCGGTTTTGATACTTATTTTATATAAACCCAAAAAAATACGATTATGAAAGTGTATCAATCAAACGAAATTAAGAACATCGCCCTCATTGGCAACGCCGGCTCGGGTAAAACTACCCTTGCCGAATCTATGTTGTTTGAAGGCGGTGTTATTACAAGACGCGGAAACGTGGAAGATAATAACACCGTTTCTGATTATAATCCTGTAGAACATGAATATGGCAACTCCGTATTTTCAACAGTTTTGTATACAGAATGGTTAGGAAAAAAAATCAATTTTATTGATACCCCGGGTGCCGACGATTTTTCCGGAGGTGTAATTTCTGCCTTAAATGTAACCGATACAGGTTTAATGCTTATCAATGCACAGCATGGTGTTGAAGTTGGTACTGAAATTATTGGTAGAAGAGCTGCAGCATTAAACACTCCTCTTATTTTTGTAGTGAATCAACTGGATCATGACAAAGCAAATTTTGAACAATCGATAGAATCATTAAAGACTAATTTTGGCAACAAAGTTTCAATTGTACAGTATCCCGTAAACGTTGGCGCAGATTTTAACGCTGTTGTGGATGTGCTAAAAATGAAAATGTACCAATGGGGACCTGAAGGTGGAAAACCTGAAATTTTAGATATTCCTGATTCAGAAAAAGAAAAAGCGGACGAACTACACAATGAACTTGTAGAATCGGCTGCAGAGAATGAGGAAGCTCTTATGGAATTGTATTTCGATAAGGGAACTCTTACCGAAGATGAAATGCGCGAAGGGATGAAAAAAGGCATGATCGCTGGTGATCTGTTTCCGGTATTCTGTATTTCAGCTAAAAAAGACATGGGCGTGCGCCGTTTAATGGAATTCATTGGCAATATCGTTCCGTTCGTTACAGAAATGCCTGCCATTCCAACTATAAGTGGAAGAGAAGCTAAATGTGACGTTAATGCACCTACTTCGCTATTTGTGTTTAAAACATCAATGGAACCACATATTGGTGAAGTAAGTTACTTTAAAGTAATTTCTGGTAGTGTTAAAGAAGGTGATGATTTGAACAACATCAATAATGGCACTAAAGAAAGATTATCGCAATTATACCTGGTAGCAGGACGAAACAGAGAAAGAGTTTCTGAACTTGTGGCAGGAGATATTGGAGCAACCGTTAAATTGAAGAATACTAAAAACAATCATACTCTAAATGGTAAAGATTGTGATTTCACATATAAAGAAATTAAATTCCCTGAACCAAAATACAGAACTGCTGTTAAGGCTGCTGAAGATGGTGATGAAGAAAAATTAGGTGAATTACTACATCGCATTCACGAAGAAGATCCTACCATTATTATTGAATATTCAAAGGAATTGAAGCAAATCATTCTTCACGGACAAGGAGAATTCCATATGAATACTTTGAAATGGAGATTGCTGAACAATGACAAGATGGAAATTGAATTCCTTAATCCTAAGATTCCTTATCGTGAAACCATCACTAAAATTGCTCAGGCAGATTATCGTCACAAAAAGCAATCCGGTGGTTCAGGACAATTTGGCGAAGTGCATATAATTATTGAACCTTACACTGAAGGAATGCCAGATCCTGTAATGTACAATTTGGATGGCAAGGAATTAAAAGTGAATTTAAGAGGTACGGAAGTACATGAACTAGCCTGGGGCGGTAAATTAGTATTCTGCAATTGTATTGTAGGTGGTGCTATTGATACCAGATTCCTTCCTGCTATTCTTAAGGGTGTAATGGAAAAAATGGATGAAGGTCCATTAACTGGTTCATATGCACGTGATATACGCGTTATTGTTTACGATGGAAAAATGCATGCAGTAGACTCTAATGAAATTTCATTTAAATTGGCAGGTCGTCATGCATTTAGTGCTGCATTTAAAAATGCCGGACCTAAAATTCTTGAACCTATTTACGATGTAGAAGTATTGGTTCCTGAAGACAGAATGGGAGATGTAATGAGTGATCTTCAAACTCGTAGAGCTATGATTATGGGTATGGAAGCTGAAAAAGGATTCCAGAAGATTTTGGCCAAGGTTCCGCTGAAAGAAATGAACCGTTACTCAACTTCGTTGAGCTCTTTAACTGGTGGTCGCGCCCAATTCACCATGAAATTTGATAAATACGAAAAAGTTCCTGGTGATGTTCAAGAAGAATTACTAGCTGCTTACCAGGAAGAAATAGCTGAAGCATAATTGTATTTTAATTATATACCTAGAACCGTCTCACTTTCGAGACGGTTTTTTTGTAACCATTATTCAATACATTATCAGGCAGAAAAAGGTTTTGACCTTATAAAAAATCTTTCTATATGGAATATAGTGAGTACATTTAATGAACACAATTACATGTGCTCAGAATCTTACCAAATAATATGAGATGGTCTTCACAAGTAAGTGTGAACAGTCTTCACAAGTAAGTGTGAACGGTCTTCACAGGTAAGTGTGAATGGTTTGTACTTCCAATGCTCACCAATCCCGTTCGAAGAAAGCAGAAAGCATTTTTTAACTTCTAGACTATATAACTTTATAAACTACCCACTCCAAATCATACAGAGCAAAAAAGTCAAGACCTTTTTGAAAAACATCAAGACCAGATAAAAATAAAGTCTAGACCTTTTTTATCGAAAGTCTAGACTTTTAATTCAACAATTCAAGTATTTTCTATTTCCTAATCAACATAAAGGATCCTTTCTTGGTATACTTTTTGGTTTTCTCCTCTCTTCCAACTGCAGTAATCACATAAAAGTAGGTACCAGGTGTAGCCATTTTGCCATTTACTTTTCCATTCCAACCTTCTTCAGGATTTCTCCATTCATAAACAACTCTTCCCCAACGGTTAAAAACAATAGCATGAAAACTCTCTAAAGATTGAGATTTAATTCTCCAAACATCATTCCTACCATCTCCATTTGGTGTAAATACATTTGGAACTTGAACTAAAGAAGTGTCTACCACAATTGGGGTACTTAACGTCATACTATCCTTACAAACCTCAGACCCTTTATCAGACTTAACAATTAGTTTAACCAGATACTTTCCTGGGTGCTCATAGGTAAAATCAAACGGATCTTTATCATCTGCCAATAAAATACCATCCGTCAACAAACGATCTTCATCTTTAGTTGCTTCCTCAGGTACTCTTTCAACATCCTGATACAAGTACCACTCATATTCTGTAGCATTAATAGAGTTATTTGTAAATTTCACCTCTAGTGGCGCCTCTCCCTTCTCTGGCACAACCGAAAAATCAGCTTTAACTTTATAGGTTTTAGATACAATTGGCTTGGATGTAAAATCACATCCATATTGATCAGTAACAAGCAACTGGTACGTTTTATCCACTTCATTTGCTTCCTCATCGATAAAACTCTTATTAACATTATTGAAAGGTAAAGTGTTTAAAACTTCACCTGCAGTTAATAATTCCTGATTATCTCTTATCAAAGAAAACTTTAATTCTACACCTCCATCAACCAAATTTGAAATCACATTCTTCTTATTGGGCACATTATCGATATCTGTATATTGTAAATTCACAGGCAAAAAAGAAGCCGTAAAATATACTCCAATACAATCCAATTTATCTAAATTCAAACTGCTAGTATTGACATTATTCAAAACCCAAGCTTGATCAGAAACATCAGACTCCCCACTTTTTGAAATAACAACTCTATAAAGACCATCATCTCTCATTGGTAAATACGACTCAGTCTGATTCGTTTCCGTAGTAATAGGCATCGTAAAATCAGAAGTATTAACATCCCACTTGGTCCACTCAAAAGTCCAACCATTTGTTCCATCCGGAGATGATGCTTTTAATTCTCCTACTTTTATATCACCAGGATCACAAAACACAAAAATTGAATCGTTTGCTGAACTGCTATACTCAGTTAGAGTTCTGTAACTAGCCTTTTCGGCAGATATCTGAGCATTTACATTCTCGGCAAAAATTGCAGAAAATATTACAATAAAAGTCATAACAAACTTAACGGAATATCTAAAATCGGATTTGATTATCATCTTTATCTGGGACATTTAATTTTCATATCTTAATTTACAATATTAAAAAAAATTAAGCCGTTTTTTCCATATTAATGAATTAACTTGTGCCTTAATTTGCAAAAAGAATTCAATATTAACACACAAGTGTTATTTTTGACACTCGAAATTTACAGATAAAGAATTGTTAGAATGGAATATTTGAATGAGTTAAATCCTGTTCAGAAAGAAGCTGTTGAAAATTACACCGGACCATCGCTAGTTATAGCTGGTGCCGGATCAGGGAAGACCAGAGTACTTACCTATAGAATTGCTCACTTGTTGAATCAGGGTGTTCGTCCTTATTCGATTTTGGCCTTAACATTTACCAACAAGGCGGCTCGCGAAATGAAAGACAGAATTGCCAATGTGGTTGGACAAGAGCAGGCACAAAGCTTATGGATGGGAACATTCCACTCTATTTTTTCTAAAATTTTAAGGTATGAAGCTGAACATTTAGGATTCGATTCGAACTTTACCATTTACGACACTCAAGATTCTCGTAATCTTTATCGTGCCATAATCAAAGAAATGCAGCTAGATGATAAAGTATACAAACCTAATGAGGTACAGAATCGAATTTCATCGGCTAAAAATAACTTGGTTACATCTGCAGCATACGCTAACAATGCTAAAGCTCAAAAAGCTGATGCCGAAGCAAGAAAACCTCGAATCTCAGAAATTTACAGTAGGTATGCACAAAGGTGCAAACAAGCCAATGCAATGGATTTTGATGATTTGCTTTTGCAAACCAACATCTTATTCAGAGATTTTCCAGAAATATTAGCCAAATATCAAGATAAGTTCAAATACGTTTTGGTGGATGAGTACCAGGATACCAATTACGCGCAATATTTAATCGTGAAAAAATTGGCAGAACAACACAAGAATGTTTGTGTTGTAGGCGACGATGCTCAGAGTATTTACTCTTTCCGCGGTGCTAAAATTGAAAACATACTGAATTTTAGAAACGATTATCCAAACTACCAGTTATACAAACTGGAACAAAATTACCGCTCTACTCAGAATATTGTAAACGCTGCCAATAGCATTATTCATAAGAACAAAGGCCAAATACAAAAGGAATCATTTTCGGATAATGAAGAAGGTGATAAAATCAGAATTATAAAAGCCTTAACCGACCATGAAGAAGGTTACTTGATTACGAATGATATTTTCGAAACCAGAATGCGATCGCATTGTGCTTATCAGGATTTTGCAATTTTGTATCGCACCAATGCTCAATCGAGAATTTTCGAGGAATCGTTACGAAAACTAAACTTGCCTTATAAAATTTATGGCGGCCTGTCTTTCTATCAGCGCAAGGAGATTAAAGACCTTTTGGCCTACTGTAGAATGGCTGTAAATCCGCACGATGAAGAGGCAATAAAAAGGGTGATTAATTATCCAAAACGCGGAATTGGCGCTACTACCATTACAAAACTGCAAGATGCAGCAGCTCAAAATATGCTTAGCATGTGGGATATTATTTGCGGTTTACATGAGCGTCCTTATGGATTAAACGCTGGTACAATCTCCAAAATCTCAAAGTTTGTCAATTTGATAAAAGACTTTCAAGCTCAATTGGAAACTGAAACAGCTTTCGATTTGGCCAACAATATCGCCAACTCAACTGGTATCATTAAAGAATTGTACAACGACAGATCTCCGGAAGGAGTTTCCAGACATGAGAATATCCAGGAATTGCTAAATGGTATACAAGAATTTACGCAAAATGCATTGGAAGAAGGACGCGAATTACACTTGCCAAACTTTTTGGAAGATGTGGCCTTGCTAACCGATCAGGATAATGAAAAAGATGAAGATCGCGATAAGGTTACCTTAATGACCATTCACTCCGCAAAAGGTCTTGAGTTCCCATACTTGTATATTGTTGGTTTAGAAGAGGAATTATTTCCTTCACAAATGGCTACAAGCACCCAACAAGAGTTTGAAGAAGAACGAAGATTATTTTATGTGGCATTAACTCGTGCAGAGAAAAAGGCAACTCTTTCGTTCGCAAAATCGAGATACAAATGGGGAAATATGAGTTATCCCCGTCCAAGTAGGTTTATACGTGAAATTGACGAAAGATTCGTGGAGTATACATACGAACAAGAGCCAGAATTTTCAGGAAATGGTCGCGACAATTACCAAAGTACAACCGAATTCGAAGTTCCTAGTTCGCCAAGTAGGTTTCAACAAAAAAGAAGTTTTTCGGCTAAACCCAAACTAAATCAAACAGTTTCACGCATCAAGCAAAGTAATAACCAGAGCGTTGATCCAAACTTTACACCTTCCGATCCCAATTCAATTCAACCAGGAATGGTAGTTGAACATCAGCGATTTGGAAAAGGTAAAGTGTTGCAAATGGAGGGAACCAACCCAAACATTAAAGCAACTGTATTTTTTAAAACAGTTGGACAAAAGCAATTACTACTTAAATTTGCGAAACTTAAAATTGTAGGATAATTCACTCACAATTTGTAATGATTAAAGAAAACATATACATTTGCAATGAGTTCTAAGACTTTCTAAGTTTGTCGATTACCAAAAACGAAACATTTAAAATTCTTATTTACTTCATTAAAATAAGCGGCAAATCAGAAATAGTCACTACGAATTATTAAGAAACAGACTTCAATTTTATTTTGGTATGTATTGTATTGAACCAATACATTTTATCCATGATATAAATAAAAAATTGATTACCGTAATTAACACAACTGAATAAATGGATTACAATTCAAACAGGAAACACCTTGTACTTCCTGAATATGGGCGAAACGTTCAGAAAATGGTTGACTTTGCTCTAACTGTGGAAGACAGAGAAGAAAGAAATAAAGTAGCCAAAAGCATTATCGCTGTTATGGGTAACATGTATCCACACCTAAGAGATGTTAGCGATTTCAGACACAAACTTTGGGATCACCTTGCCTTGATGTCGGATTTTAACTTGGATATTGATTCTCCTTTTGAAACTCCAACTAAAGAGAAATTGTCTGAAAAACCAGAAAAAGTTCCTTACAAAAATGAGCGAATTAAATATCGCCACTACGGTAAAACAATTGAATCCTTAATTGCCAAGGCAATCGAAATGGAAGATCAGAAAGAAAAAGAGGCTTTGATTTTAATGATTGCAAACCACATGAAAAAATCTTACATCAACTGGAACAAGGACAGTGTACCTGATGATAAGATTTTTCAAGATATCGCGGAACTTTCGAATGGAGAGCTTATTGTTCCGGAAGAATTAAAATTGCGCGAAGCCAGAGATAAAGATTTCGCTCAGAAAAATAAGCCACGCAAAAAAAATACTGGCGGACATCGAAACGATCATCGCAAACACAACAAAAATAGATAATTATAGAAAGCCGGTTTTTTTACCGGCTTTTTTATACAACATGCTTAATATTTCCATTTTTTCCTTCACTTTTATGGTTATCTTTAGGCTATCATTCACACCAAAACACATTCCAAATGAGCACTTTTGAAATAGTTGGAGGTCAACCACTAAAAGGTGAACTAACTCCACAGGGAGCAAAGAATGAAGCTTTACAAATTCTTTGTGCGACATTATTAACCAACGAAAAAGTAACAATTCACAACATACCTAATATTCTTGATGTAAATAAATTAATAGAGCTTTTATCTGATTTAGGAGTTCAGGTATCTCAAGAATCAAAGAACAGCTATACTTTTAAAGCCGAAAATGTAAATCTAGAATATCTAAATTCGCCTGAATTTGTAAAAAAAGGATCTTCTCTTCGTGGTTCCATCATGATTATCGGTCCTCTTTTGGCTCGATTTGGTAAAGGATACATTCCTCGCCCCGGTGGAGATAAAATTGGGCGCAGAAGGTTAGATACCCACTTTATTGGTTTTCAAAAATTGGGTGCAGAATTCAATTTCAATCAGGGAGAAAACTTCTACCGAGTTGAAGCTAAAAGGTTAAAAGGCACTTACATGCTTCTTGATGAAGCTTCGGTTACCGGAACTGCAAATATTATTATGGCAGCGGTGTTGGCCGAAGGAACCACAACAATTTACAATGCAGCCTGTGAGCCATACATCCAACAATTGTGTAGAATGTTAATTTCCATGGGAGCAAAAATAACAGGAGTTGGCTCTAATCTTCTTGAAATTGAAGGTGTTGAAAAACTAGGTGGATGCGAACACAAAATTCTGCCAGATATGATTGAAATTGGTAGTTTTATTGGATTGGCTGCCATGACAAAATCTGAAATCACCATTAAAAATGTTGCCTATAAAGAATTAGGTATGATTCCAGATGCATTTCGCAGATTGGGAATTAAAATGGAACTTCGAGGCGATGACATCTTCATTCCGAGACAAGAAAACTATGAAATCGAGACTTTTATTGATGGTTCAATATTAACTATTGCTGATGCTCCTTGGCCAGGATTAACCCCAGATTTATTGAGTGTATTTTTAGTTGTAGCTACTCAAGCCAAAGGAAGCGTATTGATTCACCAAAAAATGTTCGAAAGTCGTTTGTTCTTTACGGATAAGTTAATTGATATGGGTGCACAAATTATTCTTTGTGATCCTCACCGTGCAACGGTTATTGGTTTAAACCAAGAAAATCAATTGCGCCCAACCGTCATGGTTTCGCCTGACATTCGTGCAGGTGTTGCCTTGCTAATTGCTGCTTTATCAGCCGAAGGAAAGAGTACAATTCACAATATCGATCAGATTGATAGAGGTTACGAAAACATTGATTTAAGACTGAATGCCATAGGTGCAAATATCAAACGAATTGTTAATTAACTATTCCTTAACAGTTTAAATAATTGGATATATCTATTTTGGATTTACAAATTAGACAGATTATTAATAGTTAACTAAAACGCATATGAAAAAGTTTAAATATACATTTCTACTGTTAGCATTTTTGTTCTCAATTTCAGCCTTTGCAGGAAATAAAACTAAAGAAGGTTTTAATGTTGGAGATAAGCTTCCTGATATTGTTGCCAAATCAGTTAATGGAAAGAATTTGAAATTAAGTGATTTAAAAGGAAAAGTTGTCTTGGTTGATTTTTGGGCATCATGGTGTCCTCCATGTAGAGCGGAAAATCCAACACTTGTAAATGCATACAATCAATTTAAAAATGCTGAGTTCAAAAATGGCAGTGGATTCGAAATCTATAGCTTTTCTTTGGATAAAAAGTTAGCGAGCTGGAAAGCAGCCATTTCAAAAGATCAATTGAATTGGAAATATCACGTTAGCGAATTAAAAGGTTGGCACTCTCCGACTTCAAATCAGTTTGGAATTAATTCAATCCCAGCAAATTTCTTAATTGATGGTAATGGAATTATTCTTGCAAAAAACCTTAGAGGAGAAAACTTGGACCATTTTCTGCATCAATACAGAAAAAAATAATAACAAAAAACTGCATAAACTAAAGCCGATAATCAATTTGTGATTACCGGCTTTTTTATTCTCCTGTATGTTAACAAAAGTTTAGTTCGATTGAATCATTAAAAATTCCTTTAACTCATCAGTTTGATATCCTTTCTCATCCAACCAGCGAATAGCTTTAGGAACGTCTCTAAACACTTGCGTTTGCACATTGGTGTTATTCATATAAAAAGAAAATATATAGGCTTGAACAATTTGTAAAAATCTAGGCTGAATAATTACCGCATTGTACTCGTAATGAAGTGAATTACTAATTCTTTTTATGGCTTCATTTACCTGTCTGGCTAGTTTTGGACTAGAAAGAATTAACTCCGTAAGATCACAAATTGAGGAAAAGTGATCATGCGGATACTCTTCAAGCATTTCATCAATGGTTTTGATAAAAAAATCAACGGCTTCCTGATCCTGCATTCCTTTCACCTTCAAGTATGCAACATCCTTGTGTAACCGAATACAAAAGTCGCTTGTGTCAATTTTAATTTCCATACACATAGAATAACTCTACTAAATATAATTAAAAGATATCTTTTATGAAAATCCATTATGAATTAAACTTCTACTATTGACTGACTCCTATGTCCTAAATTTTATTTCCATTTTAAATGTCCAAACTGAAAAAATGCACTTTCCCTGCACTATTTTTCCCTGCAAGTTGAAATTTTTCCTTTTTCATATCATCTAATTGTATAATTATCTGCATGAAAAGACATGAAAAAGGAAATTATTACAGTTTCAAATTCTATCTTTGTGCCAATTTGTCGTAAAGACACAGATTGGCAGATTATTTGTTTATTATTGCCGTGTTTAATTAGAACGCTAAAAATCATTGAAAAATGACAAAAGATACAAGCAAATCAAAAAAAGAAGAATTGGAAGAAAAGGATTTGGAAACTAAGGTAGAACAGCCTGTTGAAGAGAAAGAGGTAAAAGAAGAACCAAAGGCTGAAAAGAAAGAAAAAAAGAAATCGGCTAAAGAGAAAAAGGCTGACGAAATAGAAGAACTTGGCGCAAAACTTCAGGATATCAACGACAAGTACATGCGTTTATCCGCTGAGTTCGACAACTATAGAAAAAGAACCTTAAAAGAGAAAATGGAGCTTACCAAATCGGCAGGCGAAAAAATCCTTGTTAACGTTCTTCCTGTAATGGATAACTTCGAAAGAGCATTACAATCTATAGATGAAGCAAAAGATGTAGAAGCTTTAAAAGAAGGTGTTTATTTGATTTATAACAATTTCAAAGATTTCATTTCGCAAAATGGAGTTAAAGAAATTGAGGCTATTAATAAAGAATTTGATACCGACATTCACGAAGCAATCACAAAAATTCCTGCACCATCAGAGGATTTGAAAGGTAAAGTTGTTGATTGCGTTGAGAAAGGATATACTTTGAACGAAAAAGTGATCCGTTTCTCAAAAGTTGTTGTAGGAGAATAGTTCTCCGAATCCTAATTCTAAGTTGAAAAAAGATGTCGAAAAGAGATTATTATGAGGTATTAGGGGTTTCAAAATCTGCCTCGGAAGCCGAATTAAAAAAAGCATATCGTAAAAAAGCGATTCAGTTTCATCCTGACAAAAATCCAGATAATAAGGAAGCTGAAGAAAAATTCAAGGAAGCTGCTGAAGCATATGAAGTTTTAAGCAATCCTGAAAAACGTCAACGTTACGATCAATTTGGCCATGCCGGAATGGGCGGAGCTGCCGGAGGTGGTTTCGGTGGCGGAATGAACATGGAGGATATTTTCTCGCACTTTGGAGATATTTTCGGTGGCGGATCTTTCTTTGGTGGCGGATTTGGCGGCGGTGGCCGCAGTTCGCGACGAGTAAACCGTGGCAGCAACCTTAGAGTAAAAGTAAAATTGACCTTAAAGGAAATTGCCGAAGGTGTTGAGAAGAAAATTAAAGTTAAAAAATACGTTGAGTGTAACTCATGTAACGGCTCGGGAGCCAAAGATGGTTCTTCTTTCTCAACTTGTTCAACTTGTAATGGTTCAGGACAAGTTACCAGAATACAGAATACCATTTTAGGACAAATGCAAACCTCATCTACGTGTCCTTCATGTAACGGCGAAGGTAAGATGATTACCAACAAATGTACTAGCTGTGCCGGTGAAGGTATTGTTCGTGATGAAGAAATTATCTCAATTAACATTCCAGCTGGTGTTGCAGAAGGCATGCAACTTTCGGTTAGTGGAAAAGGTAATGCAGCTCGTCGTGGTGGAATTAATGGTGACCTGTTAATTCTGATTCAGGAAGAAGAGCATCCAGAATTGGTTCGCGATGAAAATGACTTACTTTACAACTTGTTTATTAGCATTCCTGACTCGATCTTGGGAACTGCAGTTGAGATTCCTACAATCGAAAACAAGGTGAAGGTGAAAATTGATGGAGGTACTCAGCCTGGTAAGATTTTACGATTGAGGGGAAAAGGTCTTCCTGATGTAAATGGATACGGCAGAGGCGATCTGTTGGTTAAGATTAACGTTTGGGTTCCAAACAATGTGAGCAAGGAAGAGAAGAAGGTTTTGGAGAAACTTCAAAACTCTGAATCATTCAAACCACAACCAACATCACAAGAAAAAAGCTTCTTCAAGAAAGTAAGAAACTTCTTCGAATAGATGTAAAAAATAATGATCAACCCCGGCAGAAATGTCGGGGTTTCTTTTTATCCGAAAGTTACATCGATAAAAAAACAAGTTAAAACTTGTACCATCTTCTTTATATCGATTTTTTATGTAGACATCATTATAAATTGTGTATTTTAGATTTCAGTTCTAATAGAGTGTCACTAACCAAAACTATAATTCATGACATTTTTCGAAGCAAAAGATCTTGTTAAGCAATATGCAGGACATAAAGCACTTAACAAGGTAAGCATATCTGTTCCGAAAGGCAGCATATTTGGTTTACTTGGTCCGAATGGAGCGGGTAAAACAACACTGATTCGTATTATTAATCAAATCACGGGTCCTGATGCAGGACAAGTGTTTTTTAACGGCCAGCCATTAAAACCTGAAGATGTAAAACGCATTGGTTACCTACCTGAAGAAAGAGGTTTATACAAAAAAATGAAAGTTGGCGAGCAAGCTGTTTACCTTGCTCAGTTAAAAGGCATGAGCCAAAAAGAAGCCACCAAGAAATTAAAAGCCTGGTTTGATAAGTTTGACATTTTACCTTGGTGGGATAAGAAAGTAGAAGAGCTTTCAAAAGGGATGGCCCAAAAAGTACAGTTTATTGTTACCATTCTTCATGAGCCTGAATTATTGATTTTTGATGAGCCTTTCAGTGGTTTTGACCCGATTAATGCCAATTTGTTGAAAAAAGAAATCCTTGAATTGAGAGATAAGGGAGCTACCATCATATTTTCAACTCACAATATGGGTTCGGTTGAAGAGATCTGCGATCATATAGCTTTAATCAACAAATCAGAAAAAATTCTTGATGGTCCGGTGGAGCAAATCAAGAAGAAATACAGGACCAACACCTACGAGATTAATTACATCGGTGAATTCGACAAGTTGGATCAGGTTCTTAAGAGTGATTTCGAGATTATTGACCAGCAAAAAGGAATTGAGTTCAACACACTTAAGATCAAATTGAATAATGGATCTACTTCCAATGAACTCTTGGAACAAATTCTGCCCTATTTGAACATTGTTTCCTTCCGTGAAATCATTCCAAACATGAATGATATTTTCATTAGAGTAGTAAAAGAAAGCAAAACTATCTAACCACAAGATTTATAAAATGAACAAGATATTTATCATTATACAAAGAGAATACCTTTCTCGCGTAAAGAAAAGGTCATTCCTGATTCTTACCTTTCTTACTCCATTGTTGATTGCAGGAATTTATGCTTTCATGATTTGGATGATGTTGAAAGATGATACTGAAAAGAGAACTATTGCGGTTTTAAACGAATCGGAATTGGTTGAACCTGTTCAAAGCAGCGAATTTACAACATACAGCTACTTACAAAACACTACTTTCGAAGATGTAAAAAGCAGTATGGAGAAAAATGGATATTATGCCATTTTGGTAATTCCTAAAAACATTCTACAAACTAAAACCGCTGAATTATTTTCGCACAAACAGGTAACTATCGAAGTCAAGTCAAGTGTTGGCAGTCAAATCAGGCAACACATCGAAAAGCTGAAACGAGCAAAAATTATCGCTGAAGCTAATATGCCCAATTTGGAAGAAAAATTAGCTGCAACCAAAACACCTATCTCTATGCGAACCATTAAGTTCGGAGAAGATGGCGAAATTAAACAAAGTTCTACCGAGATTGCCATGGGAATTGGTTTCGCTGCCAGCTTCATTATTTACATGTTTATTTTCATGTATGGAGTACAGGTAATGAGAGGTGTTATCGAAGAAAAAAGTAATCGTATTGTTGAGGTAATTATTTCATCCGTTAAGCCATTCCAACTAATGATGGGAAAAATTGTTGGCGTTGCAATGGTTGGATTGACCCAATTCATTATGTGGGTTGTATTAACTGGCATCATAATTACGGTTGGTTCAGCATTGGTTCTGCCAGGCGTTGACATGGAAGCATTGCAACAAGCAAAGACGGTAGCTGAACTACCTGCAGGTGCAGCTTCTTTAGATGCTGGTCAGTTAAAAATGGCTCAGGATATTCTAGGAACTTTCGACTTTGCCTATGTTGCGGGTATAATTGGTGCATTTATTTTCTTCTTTTTAGGTGGATATTTATTGTACTCAGCATTATTTGCAGCAGTTGGTAGTGCAGTTGATAATGAAACCGAAACACAGCAATTTATGCTACCTATTACAATTCCTTTGATTCTTGCTTTGTACATAGGTTTTGCCGTGGCAAAAAATCCAGAGAGTAGTTTGGCCTTTTGGGGATCTATTATCCCATTTACCTCGCCAATAGTAATGTTGGTTCGAATTCCTTTTGGGGTTCCTATTTGGGAATTACTCCTATCCATGTTAGTACTAATCGGAACATTCCTATTAATCACATGGATAGCCGCCAAAATATATCGAACTGGTATATTGATGTATGGAAAGAAAGTTTCCTACAAAGAAATTTGGAAGTGGTTGAGATATCACAACTAACAAATGTTGTATCCCATTTAAATTTCAGTCCCGATATTTATCGGGAGAGTTTTTAGCGAAACTGTCAAATATTAAATTGAAATGCCTCTTTTGAGGCATTTTTCATAAATTTGAAGTTAGGCACAATTTTTGAAGGTGATGAATCGTGTCTTTTATCAGTATTTACTAGACATTGACAAAAGTTATTATTCTTAAACAAAGATTTTACTATCTTCGATAATGAATCTAATCCTAAGACCTAGGTTAGATCGCTTTCACTTAAAACTTTAACCTTAATTTATGCAAAAGAAACGGATTTCTGTAATTGATTTAGGAACCAATACATTTAATTTATTGGTAGCAGAATGGAGCGAAGGGAAGCATCCTAACATCCTACACCGTTCGAAGTACCCTACCAAAATTGGCAAGGGAGGAATTAATCAAAATAAAATAACCGACGAAGCGATTCAAAGAGCGAAAAATGCTTTTGAAGAAATGAATCGCATTTCAGAAGAATATAATTCTAGCGAAAAAATTGCATTCGCCACTTCAGCCATTCGGTCAGCGGAAAATGGAGAAGAATTCGTCCGATTAATAGAAGAAAACTATCAAGTAAATATTGAAATCATTTCGGGAGAACGCGAGGCTGATTTAATCTATTCAGGCACAAAAAATGGTGTTGCATTAAATCACGAAGCTGTTGCTATTCTTGATATTGGAGGTGGTAGCAATGAAATTATTATTGCCAATAACGAAAAAGTATTCTGGAAAAAAAGTTATCCATTGGGAATGACCCGATTGCTTGAAATGTTTACGCCTTCGGATCCTATGACAAAAGGAGATATTGCCAAGGTAGATGAGTACTTAAAAGAGCAATTGCCCGACTTATTTGAAGCACTTGAACTTCACAACGTAAAAACCTTAATCGGTTCATCTGGATCATTTGATACTTTCAAACAAATCCTTATGGCTGATGGCTATTCAACAAATGGATTGCCAGAATCTCAATTCGAAATCAAGCTAAAAGATTTCTTCCGCTTGCATCAAAGTTTTTTAAACTCAAGCCTGGAAGAAAGAAAAAATATGAAAGGTATGGATCCAGTTCGAGTTGAGTTAATGGTGATGGCAAGTATTTTTATTAATCATCTGGTAAAAGAAGCTGGTTTTAGTAAATTGTACCAATCTTCATATGCTTTAAAAGAAGGTGCTTTGTTTGAGCACATTGAAAAAAACACTAATTAACAGCTGCAGCTGTAGAATCAAAAAAATAGCTATGTCTAAAATTCTGATCATTGATGACGAAAGAAGTATTCGCAATACTTTGAAAGAAATTCTAAGTTATGAAAGCTACGACATCAGCCTTGCCGAAGATGGCATTGCTGGTTTGGAAATGGCCAAAAATGATGAATTCGATGTTATTTTATGCGACATTAAAATGCCACAGATGGATGGTATTGAAGTGCTGGACAAAATACAGGAATTGGCCATTGACACTCCAGTCATCATGATTTCGGGTCATGGAAACATCGATACTGCAGTTGAAGCAATTAAGAAAGGAGCATTCGATTTTATTGAAAAGCCTCTTGATCTAAATAGAATTCTGATTACCATCCGTAATGCGATGGACAAATCAAAGCTGATTACGGAAACCAAAGTTCTGAAAAGAAAAGTCAGTAAAAAATATGAAATGATTGGTGAGGCTGATGCAATTCAGGATGTAAATCAGATGATTGATAAGGTAGCACCAACCGATGCCAGAGTTCTAATCACAGGACCAAATGGAACCGGAAAAGAATTGGTTGCACATCGAATCCACGAACAAAGCAATCGCTGTAAAAGTCCATTTATCGAAGTAAATTGTGCTGCTATTCCTTCAGAACTGATCGAAAGTGAATTGTTTGGCCATGAAAAAGGATCTTTTACTTCTGCGATTAAACAGCGAAAAGGCAAATTTGAATTGGCCGATGGAGGTACTCTTTTCCTTGATGAAATTGGCGATATGAGTTTATCTGCCCAAGCAAAAGTATTAAGAGCTTTGCAGGAAAATAGAATTACCCGTGTTGGTGGTGATAAAGAAATTAAAGTAAATGTTCGTGTAATTGCCGCAACCAATAAAAATTTGAAAGAAGAAATCGAGAACAACAATTTTCGTGAAGACTTGTATCATCGCTTAAGTGTGATTTTGATTGAGGTTCCTTCTTTGAACGACAGAATTGATGACATTCCTCTGCTTGCAAATCATTTTATTGATATGATTTGTGGAGAAATGGGATTGCCTGTTAAAGGAATTGATGAAGCTGCAATTGAAGAGCTAAAAAATATCAATTACACGGGAAATATTCGCGAGTTTAGAAACATTATCGAACGATTAATCATCCTGGGACAGGATAGCATTAGTGTTGACGATGTGAAAGCATATACCAAATCAGCAAATTAATCATGAGAATTGAATCAGATTTTATTGGTAAAAGAGAGATTCCCAAAGATGCACTTTGGGGAATTCATTCTCTTCGTGCAAAGGAGAATTTTCCGGACAACACCCAATTTCATAAAGAATGGTATATGGCTGTTGGGGTTGTAAAACAAGCCTGTTACAAAACTTACCTTGATTTTCTGAAGGGAATCGATCGTAAGTTTCCAAATCAGGAATTTCCTTTTCAATTGTTGGCTAAAAATCTGATTGAAAACTTAAGTAATGCCGCAGATGAAATAAATCTGGGTGAGCATTTTGATCATTTCATTGTGCCTGCCATACAAGGTGGTGCTGGAACCAGCATCAACATGAATGTGAATGAAATTATCGCCAACAGGACTTTGCAACAAGCTGGTGAAAATTGTGGTGATTACGATAAAGTGGATCCATTCGAGCATGCCAATGTGTTCCAATCTACCAATGATGTAATTCCAACATCGCTAAAAGTTGCAGCAATTCGTTTGCTTCAGGAACTGGAAGAGTCGATAAACAACTTGCGTTTACAGGTCGAAAAAACAGAAAGTAATTACCGAAACGTATTGCGCATTGGATACACACAAATGCAAGCTGCTGTTCCATCCTCATACGATAAACTGTTTAGCACATACAACAATGCTTTGTCGCGAGATTGGTGGAGAGTTTCCAAATGTTTCGAAAGAATTAAGGAGGTGAATCTTGGTGGTGGAGCAATTGGAACGGGTTTATCTATCCCACGATTTTTTATTATGGAAGTAGTGCCAAATCTGCGCAAGCTGACAGGTTTACCAATTACGCGTTCAGAAAACTTATCGGATGCAACTGCAAATCAAGATGGATTTGTTGAAGTTCATGCAACACTGAAAGCACATGCTGTAAATTTGGAAAAAATGGTTGCCGATCTTCGACTTTTAGGTTCTGATCTTTTTAAGAACAAAGAACTTCACTTGCCTCAAAAACAAGTTGGTAGTTCCATTATGCCTGGAAAAGTAAATCCGGTCATTCCTGAATTTGTAATCAGCACCGCTCATAAGGTGTATTCTAACGATGTAATGATTAGCAATCTGTCAGGACAAGGCTGCCTGGAATTAAATGCGTATTTGCCTTCTATTGGTCATGCCTTGCTAGATAGCATCAAATTACTGATTGCTGCAAACAATACACTTACCCAGAATCTATTCAAAGAACTAGAGATACAGTCAAATTTAACTGAAGAAAATGTGCTTTATAATCCTTCGGTAGCCACAGCCCTTTCTCCATACATCGGATATCACAAGGCTGCTAAACTGGCTAAAGAGATGAAGAAAAACTCTTGTACAATACTAGAAGCCAACAACAAGCTTGAAATGCTTTCGAATGATAAAATAAAAGAGCTGATTACTCCTGAAGAATTATTAAAATTAGGATTCATTTTAAGCGAAACAATTAATACTAAATAACTGATAACTGTTCATTGGTAACTGTTTACTGATAACTGATCACTTTAAAACATGGGAAGAGAACGTCGTCCGCATATTGGAATTTTTGGTAGAAGAAATAACGGGAAAAGTACATTAATCAACTTCCTTGCTGGTCAGGATATTGCTATTGTTTCTGATGTAGCAGGAACTACCACTGATCCAGTTAAAAAATCTTTTGAAATTACTGGTTTCGGACCTGTTATTTTAATTGATACAGCCGGGATTGATGATACTGGTGAATTGGGAAAAAAGCGAATCCTTAAAACCAACCAGGCCATAAAAACCATCGATTTGGCCATTCTGGTCATTACCAAAAATACGTTTGGCGATTTTGAAGAAGGTTTGATTGAAAAGTTCAAGAAACAAGATGTTCCTTTTATTGCCGTTCATAATAAAGAAGATTTAGAGCTATTGCATCAGGAAACTTTAGGGAAACTAAATGAAGCAGGAGCTAAAGAGGTTTTGCATTTTAATTCGCTTAACGGTGACATTGAACCTATCGTAAAAAGCATCAAGAAAACCATTCCTGAGTCAGCATTTACAACACCATCGCTTCTTGGCGATTTGATTTCCTATGGTGATATTGTTTTATTGATCACTCCTATTGATATCGAAGCGCCTGAGGGAAGATTGATTCTACCTCAAGTGCAAGCCATTCGTGATATTCTGGACAACGATGCAATCTGTATCGTTTTGAAAGAACGTGAAGTGGATGCATTTCTACGTAAAACCGGAATCAAACCCAAACTCGTAGTTACCGATAGCCAGGTATTCCTGAAAGCTGGAGCTTCTATCCCTTCTGATATTGCCCTGACCAGTTTTAGCATTATGCTGGCGCATTTCAAAGGCAATTTTTCTGCTTATCTTCAAGGAACACCAAAAATTTCGGAGCTGAAAGATGGTGACAAAATTCTACTTCTGGAAAGTTGTACTCACCACACTTCGTGCGATGATATTGGAAGAGTAAAGATTCCTCGCTGGATCTCGAATTACACGGGTAAACAACTTGAATTTGTTGTGATAGCTGGTTTGGATGAAATCCCAGGAGAGATATCGGACTATGCATTGTTAATTCAGTGTGGTGGATGTATGATTACTCCTAAACAATTGGGCAACCGCTTGCAACCTGCCATAGATGCCGGAATTCCGGTTACCAACTACGGTATGGCCATTGCCTATGTGCAAGGAATCTACAACCGAGCAGTTGCTCCTTTTGCCAAAATTGAAGATTCTTCATTGGATTATCTGTAATATTTGAACCGTTTCAACATCAACTTTTAATATTAAAAGTTAAGCTTTCCACGTCTTAACATGAAGTTTCAGTATTAAAAGCTGAGGTTTTAACGTTAAAACTTGAGGTTTCAACATTGGCAGCTGATGTTTTAATGTTGAAACATGAAGTTTCAATATTGAAAGTTGAGCTTTCAACGTTTTTTGCTGTCATTTTAGCTCAATGGGACATCATTTTTCATTAAAAGTTGAAGTTTTAACGTTAAAACATCAACTATCAACATTACAAGTTCAGGTTTCAAGACTGAAAGCTTAGCTTACGATATTAAAACCTGAACTTTTCACATTGAAATATCAACCTGCAACATTAAACAGACAGGATTCAACATTAAAAGTTCAATTAAAAAAGTGAAATGATGAATTTTCAACGGAGCCATTCAAACTCATTCATTTATATTGATTTTATAAACAACTCCTCTTTCTTTCAAATATTGAAATACGAAATTAAAGCAATCAGGATCTTTCCCTAGAAATTCAGGAGGATTGATTCCTTTGCGAGAGTATTTGCCTTTCAGCAAAATATTGGCAACTGCAGTACAGGTATATCCTGTAGTTCTCGCCATGGATGTAAATCCTTTTTCTTCATCAAACTGATCGAACAAATCATATACAATGGTTTTATTTAAGCCATTTTGAAATCCTTCTACCTCTACCCTCATCACCGTAAACTCTTTCTCGCCTGGTTTCAACTTCCATTTTGAAAATAGCAACTTTGAAGTTAAATCAATTGGCTTGATTTTCACACCATCAATATTAATCTTCTCGTGAGAAAAATAGCCAGTATCTCTCAACACTCTCAAATACTCAATGGTTCCTGGATAACGCAATGTTTTTTCAATCATATTGGGAACATTCATGGTTTTAATCAAACTGCGCAATCCGTCAGAATTCCATGCCTCCAGTGTTCCTATATTTTCAAAATAGATCAATTCCGGATCCGACAAAGCCTCCCGTATAACAATATCACCATTTTGAACATATCGAGCGGGCCTGGTATATTCCTCAATCACATCAATCGGAGAAAAAACTGCCCGATACTCCCAGGGCCACTCTCTCTTAAATGGTAAACCGCCCACCAGACATCTAAAACTTTGCACCCTCATTTTTTCATTGTGGTAACCTAAAATCAAGTTACCCATTCCAGGAGCAACACCACAATCCGTAACAATGCAACAGCCATTATTTTTGGCGAGGTCATCCAATTCAAAAGCATCTTCGGCGAAAAAGGAGATATCCACCATATTTTTTCCAGCCTCAATTACTTCCCGAACTACACTATACCCCATATTTCCAGGAACAGCACCAACTACCAAATCAGAATCTGCCACTAAGTTCCGAACCGTGCCAGCAACCGAAAAATCAGCCTTCTTGGTCTTAATTTTAGAATGCCTGGCCAATTGTTCCAATGCATTCGCATCATGATCAACCGTGGTTACAGCAAAAGATTCACTTAAATCAATAGCAATTAGTTTCCCAACCAATCCAGCTCCTAATACAGTTATTTTTTTCATGCTATGATTATTTAATTATAATGATTACTAATGAAGTTATTGTCTAACAAGTTCGATGTCATCCAATACACCTGGAAACAAACCAATATCATATGATACAATTATTGTTTATTTCATTTTCATACTGATTTAGGATCCAGATTATTAATATATGAGAGATATAAGGTAAGGCTATAGAAAAAAACAAATAGAGAAAAAAAAATTTCAAAAATTTCAAAGCCACCAAACATTGAAGAGATTAGGAGAAAAAAAACAAATGGAAAAAGGCTTGGATATGGAAATATGAGTTTGAATCTCGGTGTTCGAAAACTACGACGTGGAATCCACCCAAATAAACACAATGTGAATAATACAATTGCAGATAAAGGATAAACTATAGGAAAATAAAGATTGAATATGTTATGCAAATTCAATTCAGATTGATAGTTTACCTCTCTAATTGCCATTGGAGTTTCCACATTGAAAATCCTCTGCCCCCAGCTTATTTCTTCAAATGCTATAAATAAAATTAAAACAGAAAAGACCGCAAAAAGAGTATTAGTAGCTTTTATTGGAAGCTTGTACTTGATTCTTCTTAGGTAAAAGACTAGAATAAGAATCAGTCCGGAAAAAAATAGCAGAAAAAAAGTAAAATACTCAAAAAGTCCATCTTCATCCAACAAAAGATTAACCAAATAGCTTTTCTCTAAATAGGTCATCATTAACAATGGGAATCCAATAATTGCAGATGCTATTATTAAGTTTCGATGGTATTTTGCAAGTACATTTTTTTCATAATTCTCTCCCAGAAAAAAAATCCTCATCCTTGTGGGAAAAAAAACACATTCTAACCTGGATCCTAATTTCGTATAGATTAATACAAAAACACTAAACCATAAACCAAAACCAATATTTAAATATGCCTGAATTATATTATTCAACCCCAACAATCCAGTGCGTATATAACCATCAGGTGATAAATTTGCTTCTACAAAAGAAAAGGATGCCTCAGCAATTTCAAGAGAAAAGATGCGCAATAAAACTAATATTACAAGACAAACAACCATTATTGTATTCTTCACATTTAAATAATTTCTTCTTGTATTCATCACCTAATCTCCTTTTACAATAACACTTTTCAATAATAATTTACAAAGATTTTAGAATAGGTGAATAAAAATCTTGAATATTTACAGCACACAATCACTATTTAAATCTTAAACTTCCATAGTATTAGACTAAATATTTTCAATCAAAACTGAATATTCTCCTTCGCGGTAAACCGTTACATAATTCAAATTGGTATATTTGATTATAAATTTTCATAAAAAAATCTAACTTTAATTAGAACTGGATTTACACAAGAATCTCTAACATCTTAATACTTATACAATGAACAAAGTAATTTGTCTTTTTCTGCTTTCTATCACTTTAACAATTCCTATACATGCTCAACAAAAAACTTTCACCCTTCAAGGAATGATTGGGGGGCTTCAGGAAGAATATATTTACCTCTACAAGCATGATGGTGAAACCAAAGAATTAATCGATTCTGTTAAAACCAAAAATGGAGAATTTAAATTTGAATCACCCTGTGAACAAGCCTTTGTTGCTGAATTCATGGTAGCAGGCCGAAAAGCTGGAAAAGCATTCCTGTCTCCAACAAAAATGAGCTTATTTGTTCACAAGAAGGATATGAACCACAAATTTTTGATTGGCAAACTAAAAGGTTCTCCAGCGCAAGACAGATATAAAGATTTTCAATCAAAACTAGCCGAAAACAATAAGCAAAAATTAAAAATTGCTGAAAACCTGGAAATTCCGGAAATACAATCGGATTCGATTAAAAAAAATCAATTCATGAAGGAATATGCCAGATTAAATCAATTCAAAGATGAATATTACTACAAATATGCATCTTCACCAGTTATTGCTTACCTGATATACCAGGAATACTTTGCTGCAAAACGAAGCCTGGAATATATAAAAGAGCAATTGAAAACCTTAAAGTTGGCTAATCCCAATGGAATGTATGTTAACAACTTACAAAAAAGGGTTAATATCATTGAAACACTTCAAAACAAAGGACAATTTCCTGAAATAAAGACTAAGACCCTGGATGGTAAAGAATACCAACTCTCACAGCATAAAGGGAAACCTATATTGCTATACATTTGGAGATGCTGGTTCCCTGATCGAGCTCAAGAATATTATAATGGAATTAAAGATATCACAAACACTTTTCCTTCATTAGAAGTTGTTAACATCATTAGATATTCATCATTTGCAAGAGTAAGGATTCCTGGAACCACTAAAAGCAAAGCTTGGCATCCCGAATCCAGACCTGAATTAAATTGTATAGAAATTGGAAGCTTAGACCAGAACGTTGAAGTAGTGCGATACTTGGATAGAGGTTTCAATGCATTCCTACTTGATAAAGATGGTAAAATCATATATCATCAAGATGAGCTGAATACTGAAGTACTAAAATCTCAGATCTTAAAACATCTTTCAAACCTATAGTATTTATTATCAATTTCGATTAACTATATTTAGCACTTTGATAAAAGAGACTAAAGAAATTTAACTATGCCCGATAATTTACTGAAAAACAAAGCCAATTTTGGCACCATGCCAGTTTTCCTAACTGCCATTTCAACCATTTTAGGGGCAATTTTGTTCCTTCGTTTTGGTTGGGCTGTTGGTAATGTTGGATTTATTGGAGTAATTGGAATCATTATTTTAGGTCATTTAGTTACCATTCCTACGGCCATGGCAGTTGCTGAGATTGCAACCAACCAAAAAGTATTAGGTGGAGGGGCCTACTATATCATTTCCCGATCGTTTGGTTTAAATATTGGCGCTGCAATTGGAATTACCCTCTATCTTTCTCAGGCAATCTCGGTGGCCTTCTATATTATTGCTTTTGCCGAAGCTTTTGATCCAGCAATTCAGTGGCTGGCTGACAATTATGGCATTTTAATTTACGATAAAAGAGCCATTAGTATTCCAACTATGACTATTTTGGCTGGTTTATTTCTTTATCGCGGAGCAAACATGGGAATGAAGGCTTTGTATGTTGTAGTAGCAACTCTAGGTCTTTCCTTATTCATGTTTTTTATCGGAACTCCAGAAAATGCGCCTACCGAAATGGTTTTAGACGCCACCATTGAAAACCCAAAGGGTTTCTTTTATGTGTTTACCATTGTTTTTCCAGCATTTACAGGCTTAGCAGCTGGCTTAGGTCTATCTGGGGATTTAAAAAACCCCAGAAAATCGATCCCAAGAGGAACCATTTGGGCGACCGTTGGTGGATTATTGATTTACATTTGGGCAGCGTACAAATTTACTGTGTCTGCAAGTCCTGAAGACTTGGCTAGCGATCAATTGATCATGAGAAAGATTGCCATTTGGGGCCCAATTATTCCTATTGGATTGGCTGCAGCATCACTTTCTTCGGCATTGGGTTCAATAATGGTTGCTCCAAGAACCCTTCAGGCAATTGGTTTAGATGATATTTTCCCTCAAAAGGGACTAAATAAATGGTTAAAATCAGAAAGTAAAAAAAATAATGAACCTATTAATGCTTCGGTGATTTCCATAGCCATTGCATTCGTTTTTGTTTTTATTGGCGATGTTGATTTTGTTGCTCAGATTATTTCCATGTTCTTCATGGTAACCTATGGCGCCATTTGCATCATCTCCTTCCTTGAACATTTTGCAGCAGATCCTTCATACCGTCCAACCTTCCGTTCTAAGTGGTATTTATCCTTAATGGGAGCAGTTCTTTCGGTTTGGATCATGTTCCAGATGAATATGACTTATGCCATATTATCATTAATGATTATGGGCGGTATCTACTATGGAATAAATGTAAGCACAAAAGAAAACAGAGGTTTAGCGAAACTATTCCGGGGTGTAGTTTTCCAGCTAAGTCGCCACTTGCAAATATTCGCACAACGAGCCGAAAAAGGAGATCGTGAACTAAGCTGGAGACCTTTTGCCATTTGTATTTCGCAAGATTCTTTTAAGCGCAGGTCAGCATTCGATTTGTTAAGATGGATTTCCTACAAATATGGTTTTGGAACCTATATTCATTTCCTGGAAGGATTCTTAAATGAGAAAACCAATGAAGAATCGAAACAGGTAATGAACAAATTGATTAACCTTGCTTCTGGCAGTAAAAATCGAGTTTATCTGGATACGATTATTTCTCCATCCATGACTTCGGCAATTGCCCAGGTAATGCAGTTGTCTGGAATATCCGGACATGGGTACAACACCATACTGTTCGAATTTTCGAGAACAGAATCAGAAAGATTGAATTATGTGATTGACAATTACAAACTGCTGGAATCAACTCATTTCGATGTTTGTATTTTGAATACATCCTATAAAGGATTTGGCTACCAAAAAGAAATACATGTTTGGATTGGTGCCAACGATTTGGAAAATGCAAACTTGATGATTCTTCTGGCCTATATCATTCAAGGACATCCTGATTGGAAGAAAGGAACCATTAAGATTTTTGCAATCTATCCGGAAGATCAGCTAGAAAATCAGAAGGAAAAACTACTGGCCTTGATCAAATCGGGTCGATTACCAATCTCTCCTAGCAATATCCAGTTGATTAATGCCAACTACGCCAACAAAAAACAGGTAATCATGTCGAAATCCATGGATGCTGATTTAAGTATTCTTGGTTTTAACCATGAAGAAGTAGTCGAAGAAGGTGTTGATTTGTTTACTGGCTTTGAAGATATGGGTAACATACTTTTTGTGAGTTCATACAAAGAAATTAAAATTAAGTAATGACTGATTTTATAAAAGTTACCGATGATTTGGGTCGAGAGGTAAACATTCCCTTTCCGCCCAATAGAATCATTTCTGCAGTTCCATCAACAACTGAGTTTTTATTCGATTTGGGATTGGAAGGCAAAGTAATTTCTCGCACCAAGTTTTGTAGATATCCGAAAGAAAAGATTGAAAAATTACCTAATATCGGAGGCCCTAAAAACTTGTATGTTGATAAAATCAACCTCCTGAATCCTGATTTGATTCTGGTTAACGAAGAAGAAAACAACAAAGCACAGGTTGAAGCTTTAATGGAAGATTTTCCCGTGTATGTTAGTAAGGTTCGAAACTACGAAGAAGCTCTACAAAATATTTTAAACACGGGTAAGATAACAGGTACAGAGCCTAAGGCTTTCGAAATTACAAATAAGATACGAGCTGGTTTTGCTAAAATTCCTAAGAATGAAAATCCGTTAAAAGTTTTATACCTGGTATGGAGAAAGCCTTTCATGGGAGTGGGCAAAAATTCTTTTATTAACTCAATGTTGGAAATGTGTGGATTTGAGAACATTCTACCTGATCCACAAGAAAGATATCCAAACCTGACAGCGGAAGAGATAAAAGAACTAAATCCTGAATTGGTACTGCTTTCTTCAGAACCATATCCATTCGAGGAAGCCAACATCAAAGAAATTAGAGACATTCTACCCAATGCTAAAATTGAATTGGTAGATGGAGAGATGTTCTCATGGTATGAATCACACATGCTGCAAGCAGCAGATTATTTTATAAACTTGATTAAAAAAATTAAAGCAGAATAATTCTTTCTATTTTTGCTTTAAAAATTACATTTAAATGGAACGCATTGCTATTTTTCCCGGATCATTCGATCCTTTTACTATCGGACACGAATCTATTGTGACCCGGGCATTACCTCTATTCGATAAAATTATTATTGCAATAGGATATAACTCTGAAAAGAGACAGTTTTTCCCAATCGAAAAACGCATTCAATGGATTAAAGAAGCTTTTCAAAACAATCCAAAAATTGAAGTAGAAACTTTCGAAGGACTTACCGTTGAGTATTGCAAATCGAAAAATGCACAATTTATTTTAAGAGGTTTGAGAACCGCTGCCGACTTTGAGTACGAGCGTGCCATTGCTCAAATCAATAAAAAAATGGTTTACGAGTTGGAATCGATCTTCTTGTTAACCACTCCTGAACATACCATGATTACATCAACCATTGTTCGCGATATTATTCGTCATGGCGGCGATGCTTCTCAGTTTTTACCAGAAGTAACAGATCCTGATGCATACAAACTAAATCTATAAACCATGTCAAGAATAAGCAAAACTGTTTTAATTCTCGCTTTATTAACGGCACTTTGGATGCTTTTAGCTCCTAATTATTTGCGAACAAGTCTTATTTATTGGTATGCCAATATCGATGATTACAAGATTTTCGAAAATAAAGACGTTAATGTTGCCGATGGCATAGAATGGAAAGAATCCGATGCATACAATAAATATGAATTAGACAGTTCGGATAGAGAGTATCTGGAAAACCACGAAACAGTTGCTTATTTGATCATACAGGACGGTAAAGTTTTATACGAAGAATATTGGGATGGATACGATGCCGATTCACATTCCAATATTTTTTCTGCGACAAAAAGTATCGTAAGCCTTTTAATTGGAATTGCCATTGACGAAGGAAAAATCAAATCGGTTGATGAACCAATTGGGAATTACCTGAAGGAATTTGCCAATGATGTACGTGGTAAAATAACCATTAAAGACCTGCTTACCATGAGTTCAGGTTTAGATTGGGACGAAGCTTATAGTAGTCCTACATCTGTTACCACAAAGGCATACTATGGTAAGAAACTAAGAAAGGTCAGTACAGATCAGCAATTGATCGAAAAGCCAGGAGTTCGTTTCAGATATCAAAGTGGAAATACACAGCTATTGGCTTTTATTGTGGAAGAAGCAACTGGCGAAACCATTGCAAAATACGCCGAGCATACCCTATGGAAACCAATGCATGCTGTAAATACTGCACTTTGGAGTTTGGATAAAAAAGATGGCGACGAAAAATCGTTCTGTTGTTTTAATACCAATGCTCGCGATGCAGCTCGTTTTGGTCAATTGGTATTGAACAAAGGTTCCTGGAACGGAAAACAATTGGTATCAGAACAATATATAACCGATGCAACTAGTGCAGCCGATTATTTATTGAATGAAGAAAAAACAGCAGCACTAGACTTCTATGGATATCAATATTGGATTCTTCCTTACAAAAACATGAACATTCCATACATGCGTGGTCATCTCGGACAATACATTTACACTATTGCGGAGAAAAACGCAGTTGTGGTTCGCTTTGGTAAAGCAAAAGATGAAATTAAGCAAGGACAAATTACCATGGATATACCAAAGTATATTGACATCGCTCTAAAAATTCTGAAATAGAAAACCTCTGAAAGTTTCACTATGAAAAATCTGTTTTTTATTGCCTTTTGCTTGATCATTTCCTTTACTACCAGCGCCGAAAAAGTAGTTCTGTCAGGAACAGCAAAATCTTATGCAGGAAGTACTATTAGTATCATGTATCATACTGATGCATTTACTTATACAAGCAAGAGAATTACCGATTTTAAAGTGGATGAAAATGGTGATTATTCTGTCGAGTTTGATATAGATAACACTCAACTAATTTATCTTCCTTTGGATGTATACAAAGGTTTCTTGTATGTTGAGCCAGGTAAAAAATATGAGCTAAGCTTACCTCCTAAGCAAGAGTTAAGTCCAGCGCAAAAGCTAAATCCTTTTTTCGAAGCCGATGAGTTAATGCTTGGAGTTGCCAACGCAAATTCAAACGAATTGAATAGAATGATTCGTACACTGGATGACAAAATGGATTCCTTTATCAATCAGAACTTTTACAAGATTTACAGAAAAAAAGAGAAATCGGAAGGGATTCAATTCTCCGAACAGCTAAAACAGGAATTTGGCAGCATAAAAGATGAGTATTTTACTGAATATTTTCGCTATCGATTGGGATTTTTGGAGTTCTTATCGAACCCAAATGATTTCCTAAAAATTGAGAATGATTTTTTCAAGAATCAGAAAATTCAACTGAATAATCCCGCCTATATGAGTCTGTACAAAAAGCAGTATGGAAACTTTTTTAACGGATATTTTAAGCAGAAAGAAAGTTTGGCATTAAGCAGTGCTTACCAAGCCCAAAACACATATGCCAAAATCAAGGAATTAATGCAAAAATATCCAGCCTATGTAAATACTCAATTGCTGGATATGATCATTGCAACATCCACCTTTGATTCCTATACCAGGAAATTTATTGGAAAAGCAAAAACACTTTCTATCCTACAAGAGATCATCAAAGCATCGAACAACAATTACAACAAAAACCTTTGCCGCAACTACATTGCCAAGATTACTCACCTGCAGAAAAACTACCCTGCTCCCGATTTTAATCTGGGCGGAGTTCAGTTGGCCGATTTCAAAGGAAAATACCTGTACCTGAATTTCTGTAACACACAATCTTACCCTTGCTTGCAAGATTTTAAAGAGATTGAAAAACTAAAACAACAATTCGGACAACAGATTGAGTTCTTAAGCATTGTTTGCGATTGGGATGTGAAAAAATGGATGGAATTCTCTAAAAACAACAAGTATTCCTGGAAATTTGTGCCTATTGGTAATCAGCATCAATTAATTCATGAGTACAAAGTGAAAGCTTTTCCAAGCTATATTCTAATCGATCCGAAAGGAAATATTGTAAAAGCTCCTGCACAGGCACCAAAAGAATACATCCATTTGGAGTTCATTAAAATTGCTAGGGATGCTGCCAGAAAATCACAAAAAAAGAATTAAAAAACCACCACTTTAAAAAGTGATGGTTTATATCCTTTAAGCTTTAACCAACTTTTTGGTTTTTAATTTCAACTCAACTGGTGTTATATTTCTTAGATTATCTGAAACCGGACATCTGTCCTCGATTGCTTCCATCCATTTTGTCAACTCTTCTTCACTAGCATCACAATCTGGCTCAATCGATACCTCTATTGCCTTGTATCCGGCTCTATCCGCAAAAGATTTACCAAATAATCTATTAGGATTTAGCTCTCCTGCCATCTTAATTTTCACCGAACGCAATTCAATGTTCATTTCATTGGCAATAACATGAGCCATTACATTAATACATCCACAGAAAGCTGCCAGGATATACTCCACTGGATTGGCTCCGTCATTGGTTCCACCTAATTCTGCTGGTTCATCAATAACAATCTCAAACCCTCGTGCTTTTACAACCGTTTTGGTAGGGTTTTCACTATGAGCATTAACTCTAAATTTTAAATCTGACATCTTGTTCTATACTTATTTAAATTGTTCCTCAAAAATGCTCCATCTCTGCAATACAGAAAATTATTAGTCGATGTATAGTTTCACTATATTTGGTGCAATTTAATATCAATTTTAGCCAGTAAATTCCTTGAAAAAATGAATATTGAATATCTAACCAAAGGGCAACAAGATAAACATGAGTCAATTAGCGCAAAAGACTGCTTTAACGCTTTAACTCCTGATCAAAAAAAGATGGTGGAAAATTCCACCACACTACTTCAATTTGCCAAAGGTGAGACCATAATCAAACAAGGATATGTAGCTTCGCACATCCTTTTTTTGGAAAAAGGCATCACCAAAGTTGATGTAAGCAACGATTCAAAAATTTTCACAGTCGGAATATTGGGAAGTGGTTCTTTTATAGGCTTACCCTGTAGCTTTGCTTGTAAAAGTTTTGATTTTTCGGCAGTTGCCTTGGAGGAAGCAAGCATTCAAATGATAAATATGGATGTTTTCCAAAGCTTGTTAAAGGAGAATGGAGAATTTGCGCTAAAACTCGTACGCCACATGTCCTTAAGCACAAGTACGATGTTGCATCGAACTTGTCGAATTTCCGGGAAAAATGTTGAAGGATCATTGGCTTTTATTCTTCAGGAACTAAGCAATATTTATGCTAGTCCAAGCTTCACATTGCCAGTAACTCGTATTGGACTTGCATCATTGGCTGGTTGCTCTAAAGAAAGTGTTATCAATTCACTCACCAGGTTTCATAACGATGGTATTATTAAAATTGCAGAGAAAAGAGTATCAATACTAAAACCAGATCTACTTGATTTGATTGTGAAGAATGGATAATTGATTTTCATGAGCGCTGCCCAAAAATCACATCGGCCTTCGCATTTTCAAAAGGCGCTTTTCAAAAATAAGCTCCGCTGCGGAAAATTTTCTCAAATCTGCGCATTTTTTTGGCATGATTGAAGATTTTAAGCAATGCCTACTCATTTTGAAGCCACGCTGCGCAAAAATATGTCCCGCTGCACACTTTTCTCATCGCGCTGCGGTTTTTTGAGGTCCGCTGCGGCAAAATATGCCAAATCTGCACACTTTTAAGCTGCGCTTCGTCAAAAGTTGCCACGCTGCGGACTTCTAAGCTGCGCTGCACCAAATTTAGGTGCGCTGCGCTTATTTTGCCCGCGCTGCGCATTTTTGCCTAGCCTGCGTGGGGCTTTCAAAGGATTTTATAAAAAATCCCGGCTACACTTTCATGCAACCGGGAGTACAAAAGGTTATTTGTAAGAAGACATCATTTAAACTATTTTGTAATACTTTCTTCTTGTTCCTCTCTTTCCTCTCTTAATTTGCGGAAATATGCAGAGGAGTATTTCTCCAATCGTTCCTCATCTTCCCAGAATACATATTTACCGTATTCACATATCTGGTCAACTGCCTCTTTAAGATATACGTAAGCACGATCTCTCATCTCTTTGCTTGGTTTATCGTTCTCGTCTCTCTCTCCATTAATGGCACTAAGCAATGGCCCCATGCTGTTGGACAATTCCAAAGCCTTTTCCAGTTTTGTATTGTCAAAACCAATATCGAGCAAAGCTTGGGAGCTGGCTGTTCCTAATACATGCAAATCACTAAAATCCTGAACCATATCACCATATCCACTACCCTCAGCAATTTTATCTACCACCTTTTTTCCTTCTTCATCATTGCGATAAGCAAATTTAAAATCATGAATCAATACCCTGTGTAAGGCTATGGCATCTTCCGATAGCAATTTCCAATCTTTTTCAGCTATGCTTTTGGCTTCCGACTCTTTGGTCCATAACGATTGTGCATGACGCAAAGCTCCTATTCTAATTGGTAGGCTGTTAATGTATTCTTCCTTTAAACCTGCTGCTACAAGCTTGTCTTTATCTTGTGTAGCATAATGTTTTTTGTCTTCTGCTTCTACAATATAAGTATTAACAGGCATTCCAGGTTTGCTAACTTCATTTGCAGATATAGCAAGTAAACTTTCTTTAATCGATTCGTAGTTTTCTTGATTAGTCATTGGTTTATTATTTTAGATTTAAAAACATAAAACACTTAGAATTTAAACCTTTAAACGTAACTTTACAAATTTTAAATAAACATTACGTTTATTTTAAAAATAAACTATAAACAAAACTTAAGTATAATGGGCGATAGCTAAGATTTATTGATGAAAATGTTTTACAACACATAGCAAACGCGGGTTACTTTTTAACTATAAAATGAATAAAGAGATGTAACGATCATTTAAAAACCAAATTATTATGAGAAAAGTATTAATTATTGCTATGACTTTAATATTTGTTTGGTAATGTAGCAAAGATCAAGATGAACTAATCCCATTAAACTCTAACGACTTTTTTGCGTATTCAAGTATTGATAATCCAGTACTTGATAATGTAGTATCATTCCTACAAAAAAGAAATGAAATTGAGAATTTTACTTCAGATTTTTCCATCATGTATGGAAATGTTATTTGGGATGAAAATATTACCATTAAAAATGAGGAAGGATTTGTTATGCTGATTCCAACCTTATTGAACCAAGAGGTTGAAGGTATATGGTTGTTCGATTGTTTTAAAGGGACAATAAATTATGCTGTAATTGTTAACGATCAGGAAATAAGACAGGATAAAAATATGGATTATAATTTTGCTTATTTTGAACAAACCCTTTTAAATAAAAATCACAAATATAAATTTGTTAAACCAGACCAAAAGGATCATAACATTCGCACCAAAGAAGGAGCCCATATTATTGAGCATTGTAATATGATTTTTACTGGTAATAACACAATTGGATATGAATTAACAGATTATCATTGTTGGGATGAATATGTGCCAGGAACAGTATCTGGCAGGTACATATATGATAACTATACAGACCAAGTTGGTGGAGGTCAAGGTGACCTTAGCGATGGTGGAGGTGGGGCTAATTCTGGTTCAGATCCGAATCCGAATCCGAATCCGAATCCTCTACCACCAATAGAGGTAACACAGGATTTTCTTAATAATGAAAAACTAAATTGTATTTGGGGAAAAATCAATAACATTTTAGTTAACCAAAACAATTCTTTAATTACTTCTGTTTTTGCAAATTTTTCTGGAGTTAGTTATAATCCTCAGGATATAACTATAACACTACAAGATAATTTAAGGAACAAGGATAATGAAGAAATTTATGGTAATTGCTTACTTGTTAAAAACAACTTTTTGATAACATTAAATGGAAGTTATATTGAAAATAGAGCTCCAATTGAAATATTCAAAACTATTATTCACGAAATGCTTCATGCTCATTTAAAAAGAATGTATAATGTTTCACCAGATACATTTAAGTCATTATTTTCTATGCATATAAAAAACACAAAAGGAGTAACTCTATCAGAACACGATATTATGCAACAATATTATATACCTGTCATGATTAATGCTCTTAAGTCATTTGATGATCTTAATGGCTATTCCGATGATAATTACGTTTACGAAGGAATCATTATAAATGGTCTTGATTTAAATCCTAATATTGATACTCAACAACATGTTGTATTTTCTGAAGAATATTTCAGATCACGAAATTTAAACTGTGAAAAATAAACATACTAGTATGAAAAAATTAAACCTAATCATAATTTTACTACTTTCTATTACTGCCTGTACCAAAACATATGAGCAGAAGAATATAAAAATGGAGAAATACACTCCAATAAAAACTTCTCAAAAAATCTATGATTCTTTACATTCTGCAATAACGAAACATGATGAAAGAGCCTTAAGAAGAATATTTAAAGAGTGGCAAGCAAGTTTTCAATCCAATAATAATGAACAAATCTCAAAACATGAGATAACAATTGAAGTATTTGATCTATTCCTAAACTTTTATGGCACAACTAGTAAAATATTTTACGAAAAAGAAAAGAGTGAATATTACATTATTCAAAACAAGCTACAATATGGCATTACAGAATCAAGAAACCTAAGAAATATTAATCCTGAAACTATTAAGTTATATACAATTTCGAACTTCAGACCAAAAATTAACATTGATGAATCAAAAGTTTTATACCTAACACCTGAATATAAACATGTTTTTCACACATTTTTAAATATGCAAGATAGTGTAACACTAAAGCATAAGGTTATGAGTGATGAAAAACAATTTAAAATGTTAACAGAACTCTGTCCTATTAAAAGCAACATGGTAAATCATAAATATAGTTTGAGTATCGATCCTTATGTGAGTAGTATCATATTCAATAAAAATTTACGGAAAGCAAGGGTTGATTGTATGATTCAAAATCACATTGGATATGCTTTAATCTACATTAAAAAAGGTGATCAATGGATATTAAACGAATCTTTTGAAACCTGGATTTCATAATTAGAAAAAGAATAGGTAGACATTAATATTGAAGTCTGGAGAATTTTATCATACAAAAATCAATTACACTGCAAATAAGATTACTAGCAAGATAAACAGAATGCTAAAATTTATTTTAACAATATACCTCTTAATCATTTCATTTGATTCTTTTTCACAAAATGAAACAAAGAAGAACATTGATTATAGGCGAATATATTCTAAATTATTCTTTGAAGAATGGCATACAAATAGTGAGTTTACTCCATTATCTAATGATACGCTTAAAACTCTACAGGAAATAATAGAAATACTGCAACCTTATCCTTATAAAAACAGAAATGAGGCTTCTGATCATGTAGAGATTCATACTAAACTGGACGAAAATGGAGTTGCTTTGACTGAAGAGCAAATATTGGAAGAATGCAACCAACTAAGTAATCCTGTTAGAGAAATTGCAGACTCTCTAAAGTTTCTTTTTTACGACAGTAGGTTAACTATCATTTTTGTAGACTCAATTAGTCAGCCAATGAGTGGTAGGCATAGAAAAATTATTTTTAAACCTCAACTCCGAGGTAAAGTATTATTTATCGATAATAAAAACTCTCATGTATTTGATAGTATTTTAAGAGCAATTAGAATCGATAATCCAAATGCTGCTGGTCAGGTTGAAAATATAAGAGGAATTTGGTATGGTTATTACCATTGGAATGCACCATTTAACAGGCACATGCAGGAACTTATTTCTAATAAATGCTTAAATTATTCATATGACTATGGGGAACTTACACCTATTGATCCAATTAGAACAATAACACTTACAAAAGACTTAAGTGAGGCAATTGTTTTTCAAAAGCCCTATGAATATTCGCCACAGATGGTTCGTTTAAAAAAAATTTGTGGCAAATGGGTAATCTTTGAATAAAATTTAAACAAGAGAGGGTATCCAAAACAAGTACCCCCTCTTTTAACAAGATCTTTAATATATCTTAATTAGAACTTCAATTCCTTATCAATCCTAGAAATTAATTCCTGCTTTTCCTGTAAGGATTTTTGAAATTTTTGAATTGCTTTTTGATTACTTCTCGATAAAAAACATACGAAGGAAGGAAATACAAACCAAAATGACATAGACTAGAATATTACTCTCAAATAAATCTTGATTGTGAAAAATAGAACTTTAATAATATTATTTCTGTTTCTTTCTGTGTTTTCATGCAGAAGTAAGTCTTCTAATGAAAAATTAACGATAGTACCAGAAAAATCTGAATTTTATATAAACAAAGATTCTTTGTTATTTCAATTGAATAGAAGCATTGGTAATGAGGATGAATCATTGTATTCCAATTTCTTAATTGAATGGAATCAAAAATTTCAACCCAATGGCCTTAATTTTATAAATCAGAACGAAGTTACCAAATCTATTTTCGAAATTTTTAAGGAATTATACTATCCAAAGAGCTTAAACGAATTAGGTTCTTGGCAAAAGGATTATAGTCGTTCTCAAAATTACTATGTAATTCAAAATACCATTAAATTTTGCATTGCAGATTCTCCAATTGATACGATTGTTAATTTTAGGCCTCCTGTCATCCTACCACAATCAACAATTTTATATACAAGTAAAATTCATAATGAAATATATAATGAATTTCTTAAGCAACTAGGTAAAAAAGCAGTTATTGATTTGACGACAGAGGTTAATCCTAATGCACAATTGACTGGTAATGACAAAAAAATTGAACTAATAGAAAAATACTTTCCTATTAGTTTAGATTCTAACCTTTCAAATTGGAGTATTCTCTCATTTCCTTACATTAATCTTATTACCTTTAATAAAGATATGAATAAAGCAAAAGTTAATTTTGTAGTTGGTTCTCAAGGTGGAGTTGCAGAGTTAAAGAAAAAAAATGAAAAATGGATAATAATAGAAAGTAATGCAACTTGGATAGAATAATTTTGCATCAAGAGGGGCTGTTCAATTTAACTTTTTGGGCAGCCTCTTTCAACATTAAACATCTTCATTAAAACTTCAACTCTCGCTCAATCTTAGAAATTAATTCCTGCTTTTCATTTAAGGATTTTTGAAATTTTTGAATTGCTTTTTGATTACCTCGCTTGATAAAAAGCATACGAAGGAAGGAAATACAAACTAAAATGACATAGACTAGAATATTACTATCAAATAAATCATCCAACTTAATAAAGCCTTGTCTGCTGTACCCAAATGTGAGCAAAACAGCCAACATTGTGCAATAAAAGAATTCTCTTATCACATTTTCCTTAATGATCTCTGAATGATTTTTTCCATGCTTTTTCAAAAATGCAGCATTAATGGTATCCTTAAGCGTATTCTTTATTCTCACCAGTTCAACAGCATTGTATCCCCTTTCGAATAATAAGTTACCAGCATATATCTGAGGATCGATATTAATTCTTTTGCACTCTTGAAATAAATCAAGCAATTCCTTATTGCTCTTTTTATTGAGATTGTTTCTCCAATTAAGCATTCTTCAATTTTTATAACTTATCCGATCACTTCCAGTATAGAAGCATAAGTATTGGCTTTAAACTCCTGCAAATTATCTTCTGCCAACCATTTTACTTCCTGAATGTCCTCCTCGGTTTGAGGAACCAACTCTTCAGATCCCGAATAAGTCATTTGATACCAGTAGGTACGTTTCAAAACAAATTTGTCTTTCATCCAGTAGGTATGATAGGTTGAGTTGAGTTCCTTTTCGATCTTAACGCCGGAGATTCCACACTCCTCCTCTACTTCGCGAATGGCAGCTTCGGGAATTTCTTCACCTTCCTCTACTTTACCTTTTGGCAAATCCCATTTGTCTAGTCTGTAAATGGCCAAAATTTCATTGTTAGAATTGTAGACCTTTCCGCCTGCGGCTTCGATATATTTAAAGCACGATTTAAAGTGGGCAAAAAGCGCTTCAAGATCGTCGGCAACCACAAAAATTTGCTCTCTGTGCTCTTCCTCATCAAACTGAAGAATTAATCCTTCAAGCGATTCTTCTTCCGTCCATGCATAAACCATTCCGTCAAAATTCACACTTTCGTTTTTATCACCTAAAAAAATCAATCGATCTTTAAAAAATACTTTATACATTTGCGGTAGATTTTTAAAATACATCGGAAAAACATAATGATTTGAATTTCCGTGTTTTGAATTCACTTAACAATCCATAAATCCAGAGAAAGTATGCAAAATACTGCTAAACAAGTCGCTGAATATTTGCTACAAATTAAGGCAATTAAACTAGAACCAACAAACCCATTTACCTGGGCATCGGGATGGAAATCTCCTATTTACTGTGACAACCGTAAAACACTTTCTTACCCAGAGGTTAGAACCTATATCAAGAAAGCTTTTGCTGAAGTTGTAATGGAAAAATATCCTGAAGTAGAAGTAATTGCAGGGGTAGCAACAGGTGCTATTGCTCAGGGAGCTTTGGTTGCTGAAGAAATGAACAAGCCAATGGTTTACATTCGTTCATCGGCGAAAGCTCACGGAATGACCAACTTAATTGAAGGTGAAATTAAGCCAGGACAGAAAGTTGTGGTTATCGAAGATTTAATTTCGACTGGTGGTAGCAGTTTAAAAGCTGTTCAAGCTTTAAGAGAAGCTGGTTGCGAAGTATTGGGTATGGTAGCTATTTTTACTTATGGTTTCCAAAAAGCAGTTGATAATTTTACTGAAAACAACTGTAAGCTTGATACTTTAAGTGAATACAACATCATGATTGATCGTGCTCAAGAAATTGGATACATTAAAGCTGAAGATGTTGATCAATTGAAAGAATGGAGAAAAGATCCGGCAAGCTGGGGAGTTTAATCTCTAGTTCTCCGATTAAAAAATAATTTTAGAAAAGAGAGTATTCCCATGGAGTACCCTCTTTTGTATTCTTAATACGAAGACTAATGTCGACAACAAAAATTGTAAGTGAAGTACATAAGATTCCGCATCTGGTAGGCGATGTATACGGTTTCTTATCAGATTTTAGAAAAATTGCCAAAGTTTTTGAATTGGCAGCAGCAAATCCTCAGATACAAGAGCAAATTGAAGCTCAAACCAAAAAGAAGATGAATATTAAAGAACACATCGAACATTGGGAAGCAACTGAAGACAACTGTACATTTGTGATTAAAGGATTCGGTGAAGCTGGATTACAATTTGTCGAAAAAGAAGAAAATAAAACCTTAAAATTAACTGGATACGGAAGAAGCCCATTCGAATTTTATTTATGGATTCAATTAATTGATAAGGGACCTTACGACACTAGAGTGCGACTTACAGTGCATGCTGAATTAAATGCCATGATGAAAATGATGCTGAAAAAGAAGTTGGAAAAAGGCATCAATCAATTGGCTGAGGGATTGACACAAATTCCTTTCAGTGCACTTCAGAATATGGAATAGTTCCAAAAACTATTAAGAAAAGCTGTTGAAAAAACTCAACGGCTTTTTTTGTGCCTTGCTATTTTTTAAATAGCTTTGGTTTGAATGAATCTAAATAAAGAAAATAGAATTATTGGTTTTTTGCTTGCTTTGGCATTTGTATTGCCAATTGTAATTAAAGTCCAACATATGGTGTTCCCTAATCACGAACATCATTGTCATTCTTGTACAAATCACACTACTGATGTAACTGATATTTGTGCAATTCAAGATTTCGACTACTTCTATTTTGATTCTGCTGATATGGTTCATATTCCTGCTATAAGTAGTATTGAACTCATATCCCACAAAGCAAAACAAACCATTAAAATTCAAACTCCTCCAAGGTTTGATTTTAGCTTGCGTGCTCCTCCAGAGTTTTTTGAAATATAAATGCCTTAAAAAACAAGTTTTAATTAATACATGTGAAGTGAATCTATGTGGATATCGCTTATTGATTTGTACATGTATTTTTTCCAAATCAATAAACTCTTTTTATATCATGATCAGATATTTTCTGGCAGTATTATTACTATTGCCTTTCTATGCTTTCTCTTCTGTAGAGCTAAGCAACAACAAAGTGAGTGGAATCGTTAAAGATCAAAAAGATGGCATTCCCCTGCCTGGAGTAAGTATTTTTGTTCCTGAATTACAAAAAGGAGCAGTTAGCAATTCTGATGGTACTTATGTATTGGAACACTTACCCCAAGGGAAGTTAACGGTTCAGTTTTCTTTTGTTGGATACGAATCAATTATTAAAACAATTAACATTCAATCCGAAAACACTCAACTCAATGTTGATTTAGAGTTTACCTCAGTAACCACACAAGATATCGTAGTGTCTGGTGGTTTTCCTTCGGCTCAGCATGAAAATTCAATTAAAATTTCAGTTCTTAAAAAAGAGAAATTGGAACAATTGGTCAGTCCTTCTCTTGGAGAAAAGCTTTCCAGCATACCAGGTGTTGATATAATCTCAAGAAGTCCGGCGGTAAGTACACCAGTCATTAGAGGATTATCTTTAAACAACATCATTTTTCTGAATAATGGAGTTCGATTAGAGAATTTCCAATTCTCAACCGATCATCCGTTCTTGGCTAATGAACAAGGAGCCGATCATATTGAGGTAATTAAAGGCCCTGCCTCGTTACTTTACGGATCGGATGCAATGGGAGGTGTGATTAATATTCTTCGCGAAAAACCGGCTCCAGCTAATTCAATTCAAGCAGATGTTTCTTCTGAATTTCATTCTGTATCTAGTGGATGGAATCACAATATTGGTGTAAAAGGAACTTCGAACAGTTTGTTTTGGATGCTAAGAGCAACAAAACAATCTCATCGCGATTACAAAGATGGCAAGGGTGACTTTACACCAAATACCCGTTTCAATTCAGAAGGCTTACAATTGGGATTAGGTTTGATCAAAGAATTTGGCAGCTTTAAACTTTATTACGACTATCTACAGCCTAAGTTGGGTATGATAAACGATGAGGCTATAGAGGTAGTAAGGGAAGGAAACCGAAAAAATCACTATTGGTTTCAAGATTTAACTCAGCATCTTGTTTCGTCAAGAAATCGATTATTTTTGGGAAACTACAAACTGGAAGTCAATGCTGCCTATCAATTCAACAACCGACAATTAAAAGGTAATCCTAATTCTACCTACTTCCGTTTGGTGGATATGGATTTAGAAACTTTTACCTACGACAGTAAATTGTATTTTCCAGCAGGAGAAAGCTCAGAGTTTCTGATGGGAATTCAAGGTATGCATCAATCAAACAAAAATCAGGGAGCTCCGAATAGAATTATTCCTGATGCAAAAATTGATGACTTTTCATTGTTCTCTTTGCTGAAAAAGGAATTTGGAAAAGCCGATATTCAATTGGGAGTTAGATATGATCACAGATCTCTTTACGTTCCTGAACAGGAAGCAGGTGGACATTCTCATGGAGAACCCGAAAATGAGCTTCATGAAGAGGAAGGAGAACATGAAGAAGAAATGGTACATATCAATCGTAAGTTTGATAACCTGAATGCTTCCTTAGGCGCAACATTTCACCTTTCTGAATCCTTATTAATGCGAACTAACTTTGCTACAGGATACCGCGTACCAAATTTGGCTGAACTTTCGCAACATGGTCTTCATGGTAACAGATTCGAGGAAGGAAATGCCTACCTTGATGCTCAAAAAAGTTTTGAAACCGATTTGGGTCTGCATTATCATACAAGTAATCACAATATCGATTTTTCACTTTTCTACAATAAGGTTTATGATTTTATTTACCTTGCACCAACTGACGAACCTGCACCTGAAGGAGATGGATTTGTTTATGCTTACGATCAACAAGATGCGAAATTGTATGGAGGTGAAATCGCTATTAATGTAGTGCCTGTAGATTACTTAAAAGTTCATTCCGACTATTCAATGGTAATTGGTAAGCAAGATGATAACGGAAGGTTGCCATTTATACCACAGCACAAACTGAACACAAGCATCGAATTATTTGGCAAAGGCAAAAAACAATTTAAGAATCCTTTTATAAAATTTGAATGGAAATATGCTTTGGATCAAAACCATCCTGCTCAGTTTGAAACCAAAACTGCAGCCTATCACCTATTTAATATTCAAACAGGAACTTCTTTTAAACTTGGAAGTTGTAACGCAAAACTATTGGCTGGTGTAAGCAATTTGTTCGACAAAACTTATACTGATCATTTATCGAGTATTAAACCATTAGGGTTTTACAATCCGGGACGAAATGTGAATGTGAAATTATCATTTAATCTATAGATAAGATATAGAAACCTGATAGATAAGAGATATCTGTCAGGTTTTTTATTTTGATTGTGAAGCTAACTTTTTAGTTATTCAATAAAACTAACCTCTTTAAAATTATAGATTCTCTCCTCTCCTTCTGCTACAATTCTCAATTGTCCCCATTCTGTAATTCCTATAATTTCCCCTTCAAACAAACCATTTTTATCCTTATAGGAATGTGTTTCATTCATCCAGTAAAGAGTATTCAAATAATCTCTTTCCAACTGCTTTTTATCACCATCCTTAAGTTGAAAATATCTATTCTCAATTTTTTCCAACAACTTTGAAAGCTCTGTCTCTAAATCATACTCCTGATTTGTACAATTTGATAGTGAAATCGGATTCGGGGCATCCGATACAAACTTGGTTTGGTTAATATTTAATCCAATCCCGCATATCGATGTACTCAATACAGACCCCATTATGGAGTGCTCAATTAGGATTCCTGCAATTTTTTTATCTCCTACATAAATATCATTTGGCCATTTAATAAATACATCACCCAAATATTCTTTCAAATAATCATACACACCAAGAGAAATTACCATCGAAATATTAAATTGCTGAGAAATTGGCAGAAATTCAGGTCTGAAAATTATACTAATGGTAAGGTTTTTGCCACTTTCACTTTCCCAAGAATTTGTTTGCTGTCCACGGCCTTTTGTCTGATTTAATGTCAAAACGACAGTTCCGTCTGCAGGATTTGCGGATTTTATCAGTTCCAAGGCAAAATTATTTGTGGAATTTATTTCGTTTTTGCGTACAATTAATTGGGGAGTAAATAATCTTTGCTGCATGTAATTGCTTGTTGGTTTATGATTTGTGGAATTACTATCTTTAAAAATTGAGATATTCCTGATCGACAAAAATAAGAAGAAAGATTAAACAATTATAACCGTTTTAAGCTTATCAAAACTGTAGATTGGTAAATTATAACACTTTCGGTAAGCAATGTAGAAAAGGAAGTTATTGAGAATAAAAAAAAATTATCTTTGTAAGTAAAATTAAAATATGACAAAAAAGCAGGAGTATAAATCAGAAGAGCTGGTAGAGACAATTATTGAAGGATTGCAAGAGAGGAAGGCAGAAGATATTGTAAAAATAGATTTAAGAAATATCGACAGCTCGGTATGTAAATATTTTATAATCTGCAACGGAACATCTTCCACACATGTCACAGGTATAGCTGATTCCGTTGAAGATTATGTGAGAGAAGAAATTAACGAAAAAGTATGGAAAAAAGAAGGATTACAAAATGCACAATGGATCCTTTTAGACTATGCAGATGTTGTAGTTCATGTTTTCCAAAAAGAATATAGAGATTTTTACCAATTAGAAAGTTTATGGGCAGATGCTCCGGTAACCAGAATTGAGGATGCTCAGCCTAATCAATAACCTTTAACTATTAAGAATGACAGAAAATAATAATCAAAATAAATCTCCTTTTTCAAAAGGGAAAAATGGGAACAACATGATTAAACCTCCTAAATTCAATGCTTATTGGATTTATGGTTTAATCGCAGTAGCCCTTATTGCATTTAATTTGGTAGGATTGGGAAAGAGTCCAAAAGAAACCAGTTGGCAAAAGGTGAAAAATGAAATGATCCGCAACCAAGATGTTGAACGAATTGTTGTAATCAGAAACCTTTTAGAAGTTAACGTTTACCTAAGAGAAGAAAGCTTAGATAAATATCCTGATCTTTTTGAATCTAGTTTTGAAGCTCCTTCTAAGGCGGGACCTCATTACACATTCCCGATTGGTTCCATTGAGCAGTTTGCAGAGCAATTGAATAAAGCTCAGGAAAAAATTTCCGAATACGACAGGGTTGAACCTGAATATACGACTCACGAAGACTATTTTGGCAATTTTATTGGTTGGATATTGCCTTTTGCTTTAATTATAGGGATCTGGTTTTATGTATTCCGTAGAATGAGCCGTGGTGCCGGTGGCGGTGGCGGAGGTGGTAACATCTTTAATGTTGGTAAATCGAAAGCTAAAGTGTTCGACAAAGAATCAAATATCAATGTTAATTTTAATGATGTTGCAGGTCTTGCCGAAGCTAAACAAGAAGTTGAAGAAATTGTGGAATTCCTTAAGCATCCACAACGATACACAAAACTAGGGGGTAAAATTCCTAAGGGTGCATTACTTGTAGGACCTCCGGGAACTGGTAAAACCTTATTGGCTAAAGCTGTTGCAGGTGAAGCAAATGTGCCTTTCTTCAGCATGTCAGGTTCCGATTTTGTTGAGATGTTTGTAGGTGTTGGTGCAAGCCGTGTACGAGATTTGTTCAAGCAAGCTAAAGAAAAAGCACCTTGTATTGTATTTATTGATGAGATTGATGCCATTGGTCGTGCTCGTGGTAAAAACCCAAATATGGGATCTAACGATGAACGTGAGAATACCTTGAACCAGTTATTGACCGAAATGGATGGTTTCGATACCAATTCAGGGGTTATCATTTTAGCCGCAACCAACCGTGCTGACATTCTTGACCGCGCATTAATGCGTGCTGGTCGTTTCGATCGTCAGATTCATGTTGAATTGCCTGATTTAAATGAGAGAAGAGAAATCTTTAATGTTCACTTAAAACCACTAAAACTTGATCCAAACATTGATCAGGAATTTCTTGCAAAGCAAACACCTGGTTTCTCAGGTGCAGATATTGCCAATGTTTGTAACGAATCTGCATTGATAGCGGCAAGAAAGAAAAAAGATATTATTGAAAAACAAGATTTTCTTGATGCGATCGATCGTATCATTGGAGGTCTTGAAAAGAAAAACAAGATAATTTCTGTGGAAGAGAAAAAAACAATTGCTTATCACGAAGCTGGTCACGCAACAATTTCTTGGTTGCTTGAACATGCACATCCATTGGTAAAAGTTACCATTGTTCCTCGTGGTAAAGCACTTGGTGCAGCCTGGTATCTTCCTGAGGAAAGAAGCATTACTACCAAAGAGCAAATGCTGGACGAAATGTGTTCTACCCTTGGAGGTAGAGCTGCCGAAGAAATTACTTTTGGTAAGGTATCAACAGGAGCTCAAAACGATTTGGAGAAAGTAACCAAACAAGCAATTGCAATGGTATCGATCTTTGGTATGAGCGATAAGGTGGGTAATGTAAGCTACTATGATTCTTCAGGACAATCTGATTACTCTTTCTCAAAACCTTACAGTGAGAAAACAGCTGAGTTAATTGATCAAGAAGTAAAAACTTTGATCGAAAGCAGCTATGAAAGAGCAAAGCAAGTTCTTCGTGACAATGAAGAAGGTCACAACAAATTGGCTGAACTTCTTTTAGAACGTGAGGTAATCTTTAGTGAGGATCTTGAAGAAATTTTTGGAAAAAGAAATTTTGGCAAAGAAACAGAGGTAGAAGAAAAAAAAATAATTCCTCCAACCACTGAAAATGATAATGAAAGCAAAGCAGTTTAAACTGCATTAATAGAATATTTAAAAGCTGGATGACCGATGGTATTCCAGCTTTTCTTTTTGACACATCGTAGAAATATAATGACAAACTTTAGTCAAGGTGCTGTTAAAACTTCATATCAGAAAATCTAAGCTCAAATAAGTCGTGAAAAAATACTACTTTTGAGGGCTGAAAACTAACGGAACAAATTGATGCTTGCATCAAAGGAACTATTAATTCATTTCACGTGGGGAACTTTTTAACAAGAACATTCTTTGGAGCAATATTCGTAATTGTACTAATAGCAGGAATAGTTATTCATCCCATTGCATTTTTTGCAGTATTTATGGGCATAACAATTCTATCTAGCTTTGAATTTTACAAACTCATTCAAAAAAACAATTGCGTTCCACAGATTGCTACAGGATTAATTGGTGCGGCACTCTTGTTCACTTCATGCTTTGCTTATACCTATTTCAACAGCTCTTCATTATTTGCATTATTTATTCCTTTATTGGTACTTATCCCAATATTTGAAATGTACCGCAAAAAAGAAAATCCGTTTGGAAATATTGCCTATACATTTATGGGATTGCTTTATGTAGCTTTGCCATTTTCTCTTTTGAATTTCATGGTGTTCCCTTTTGGGAATAATGAATTTCATTGGGAGATTTTAATGGGTATTTTCGTTTTAATTTGGGCAAATGATACTGGAGCATATTTGGTTGGAGTGAATTTTGGCAAACACCGTTTATTCGAAAGAATTTCTCCTAAAAAATCATGGGAAGGAAGTATTGGAGGTGCTGTAATTACACTTATCATTGCATACTTAATTTCTCTATATTCAAAGGAATTAACTTCCGTACAATGGATTATTACCGGTGCAATTGTTGTGGTGTTCGGTTCAATGGGGGACTTGGTAGAATCCTTATTAAAAAGAAGCATCAACATTAAAGATTCAGGAAGCTTAATACCTGGTCATGGTGGATTGTTAGATCGATTTGACGCACTATTACTTGTTTCACCAATGATTTTCGTTTTTCTTCAAATCATCAACGAGTTCTTCCGTTAAAAAACTCCTAATATTAAAACTCAAGAATAAAATCCAAAAAGAAAAAGTTATTTTTAGTAGAAATTCAAACTAAAATAATTTCTATATGGATTTGAATATTAAAGATCAACTTTTTGTAGTCTGTGGTGCAACTTCTGGTTTTGGTGCTGCTGTATTAAAATACTTAGTTCAAGATGGAGCCAAGGTAATTGCAATAGCACGTGGCAGAAATAAACTTATCGAATTAGAGAAAGCTTATCCTAACTCAATTGAAAGTTTTTGCGCAGATATTACTGTGTCGGAAAACATTCAACTTTTACTCGATAAAATTGATAACAGGAAACTTTCTGGTGTATTTGTTAATGCCGGTGGTCCACCGGCAATGAAAACCTTAGAAACGAAAATTGAAGATTGGGATAATGCCTACCATCAGCTATTGCGTTGGAAAGTAGAACTTACCCAAGCTCTGGTACCATTAATGATTAAAGAATCGTATGGAAGAGTGGTATTCCTTGAAAGTTCGTCAGTAAAACAACCTATTGATAATTTGGTTCTAAGCACATCTTTAAGACTTGCAGTAGTAGGATTTGTAAAAACCTTATCTCAAGAAATTGCTGATTCGAGAGTTACCTTAAATATTATTGGACCTGGTTATCATGAAACTCCAGCCATCAATCGTTTATTGGACAAAAAAGCTGAACAGGAAAATATCACGGTGCAGGAAGCCAAAAACAAAATTGCATCAGGAATACGTATGAAAAGAATGGGAGATCCTGATGATTTAGGACAATTGGCTGCATGGCTTCTTTCTCCTGCTTCGGGATACATCTCAGGCCAAACCATTAGCGTTGATGGTGGACAAATACTAAGCGTACACGGATAAATTTATAATTTCATTTGTTTCCAATTAGGATATACATTAACTTAATAGAACCCAAAATGTAATCCTAAAACTCTTGTACAATGAAGAATTTACTCGACAACATTTTAAACTTCTTCAACTCAACTAATGAGGAAGAATTTTACTACGTAAAAATGGAACGCAATGAAAAATGTTACTGCGATAGTGGCAAAAAATACAAGTCTTGCCATTATCCTGATCATCAAAAAAGAAGCAAACTTGCGGTTCGAAAGATAAATGAAAAAACAGGAGAAGAAGAAATTAAAATCTTATCGGTAAAAAAACTTAGAAAAGAACATTTTAGAGTAAGAACCTCTGTTGGTTAAATCATAAGTCTTTACCAAAATACAAAAAAGTCATTCGGGAACATCGAATGACTTTTTTACATTATATGTAAGGAACAAAATTCTACTCCTTATTTTTCTTTTTTGATACATCAAATATCAATACTCCACTAGTTTTAATGTAATTTTCTTTATCTACTCCCGAGTATCCCTTCAATTCCGCTTGTTTCTTCAACTCCTGGTATCGCATAGCATCTTTTTTTAGTTTCCTCCTAAAAGATACGTCATCATATTTTGCATTGAAATGCATTTGTAATTCTTCTTGAGCATCTCTCGTTACAATCGATTCATTCTTTTTGGCCTTTGAGTTTTTCATGTATAAGTGATATGCCAATAACTTTTCGACATTGGTGTGATATTCTTTTAATTTCTCAATACTGACCTTGTCATTATTCATTTTATCATTAAGAGTATACTCAAAATAATATTGATCTCCATTCATTTTCACTTGTCCAGATTGAAAACCCTTATTGTCAATTTCTGGGAATAATAAATAGGTATTCTTCTCTGTTAAATCAATGGTATCTCCTAAAATTGGGTGCAAACAAATTATTTTTTGTTGTGCATTTACCAAGCTAGTAAAACAACATGCAACTATGATAAAAAAAATGTTCTTCATAAGTAAGTATTTTCACAAGTGATTTTATATTACATTTTAAATATTCCGTTAAATTTAATTAAAATCAATATCATTGACAATATTTCCAAATAAAAACATTTTCAACTTTAACGCTTTATTGCCTTAACCTGATCAAGGGTAACACTACCATAATCATTCCCCCAAGAGTTAAGTACAAAGTTGAATACCAAAACCAGCTCCTCATCGGTTAATCCCGATGCCGGCATAAGACCATTGTATTTAACTCCATTTACTTTAATGGGTTTATTACTTCCAAACTTCACCATATGAATGGCATCTTCTAAATTATCTCTTAAATAATCAGAGCCTGCCAAAGGTGGATAAAATTTTTCAATTCCTTTCCCCGACTGCATATGACAATTCATACACTTCGCTCGAAATAAAACCGCACCTTGCTCTAAATCCTTTTCCGATAATGTTATTTTTTTATCTGTACTTATAGTCTTTTTTTTATCAGATCCTCCACAAGCAGATACTAGAAAGAATGAGAAAAAGACAAATATTAGGTTTATTAATTTCATGCTTCAGATTCTTGTTTAGACCTAATAAAAATAATCAACACAAGTGATATTATCAAAATAAAACTACCATATAAATAGCTAAGTGTCGTAAAAAAAGATAGTTAAGCATAAAAAACCACAAAATTATTTTATATATTTATATAGAACCACTTAACCGGACGAGAATAATTTTATTGGATTATTGCCCATTTTCTCTCCTTAACCTTAAAATTTGGAGGAATAACTATGAAGTTAAAATTTGCTATTTGCCTTGCCTTTCTTCTTCAGTCTTTTATTTCGATTAGTCAAAATGTTAAAGAATTGTATTATGACTTTGAAGTAGGAATAATAGAACATCTTGGCGAGTATATCCCTGAGGATATAATGATAACCAATGAAGCCGGACAATTGGTTAATTTGAAAAAACAAATCGATAAACCTACTGCATTAATATTTGTTTACTTCAGATGTCCTGGCATTTGCAGTCCTTTAATGGATGGATTGGCCGAAGTAATAGAAAAGAGTGATTTAGAACTTTCGAAAGATTACCAAGTCATAACAATCAGCTTTGATCCTAATGAGAGCATTGACTTGGCAATTAAAAAGAAAAATAACTATAAATCATTGGTTAAAGGAAAGAACACAGAAGAAGGTTGGAAATTCTTTACCGCTGACAGTATTAATATCGCAAAAGCGACACAAAGTATGGGATTTCGCTATAAGAAAACTGGTAATGATTATACGCATGCAGCTACAGTTATCGTACTTAGCCCGGAAGGGAAAATTACCAGATATCTAAATGGAACCTACTTTCTTCCATTCGAATTTAAATTGGCCATGCTCGAGGCATCAAAAGGGCAAGCCGGGCCAACCATTAATAAAATATTACAGTATTGTTATTCTTATGATCCTGTTGGACAGGCCTATGTTTTAAATATTACAAAGATCACCGGCACAATTATATTGGTCATGGGTTTAATCATATTCCTCTTGCTGGTGATTAAAAAACCACGAAAAAAGAAAGTTTAACTACTGATTACAGATAAATACCAATACATATGTCAGAAACCGTAAATCAGCACACCGAGGTGAGTTACCTTGAATACAAAGGAAGATTCAAAGGGCTGTTTGCCTGGATTTTCTCCACGGACCACAAACGAATTGGTCTGCTCTATTTATACAGCATGTTAGTATTGTTTAGTGTAGCAGCATTACTTGGGCTTGCAATGAAAATTGAGCTCATAGCTCCAGGCAAGACCATTATGGATGCACAAACGTATAATAGTTTCTTTACATTGCATGGCATTACAATGATTTTTCTAATTGTTGTACCAGGTTTACCTGCTGTTTTCGGGAACTTTTTCCTACCAATAATGATTGGAGCAAAAGATGTAGCTTTTCCTAAGTTGAATCTTCTCTCCTGGTGGATCTATATAGCTGGGGCATTCATTGCATTATCTGCTCAATTTATTGGAGATGGGCCACCAGATACTGGCTGGACATTCTATGCTCCATATAGTTTTAGAACAGGTACCAACATGCTACCTGCAGTTACAGGCGCATTTGTATTAGGTTTTTCATCCATTGCAACTGGTATTAATTTTATCGTAACCGTACACAGAATGCGTGCTCCTGGTATGACCTGGATGAAAATGCCATTATTCCCTTGGGCACTTTACGGTACAGCTTGGATTCAAGTATTGGCTACTCCAATTGTAGGTGTTACCCTTTTAATGATTGTATTGGAAAGAACCATGCACATTGGATTTTTCGATCCTGCATTAGGTGGAGATCCGATCCTTTATCAGCACCTATTCTGGATATACTCTCACCCAGCTGTTTATATCATGATACTACCAGCAATGGGCATAATCTCAGAAATCATCCCAACATTTGCCCGTAAAACCATTTTCGGATACAAGGCCATTGTAGTATCTACGCTTGCCATTGCATTTGTAGGATACTTTGTATGGGGACATCACATGTTTACTTCAGGAATGAGTGGTACAGCTTTGTATACATTCTCCATATTAACATTCTTTGTAGCCATACCAAGTGCTATTAAAATCTTTAATTGGGTAGCCACCTTGCATAAGGCTTCAATTGATATTCAAACTCCTTTTTTGTGGGCACTTTGCTTTCTGTTTGTTTTTATGGTTGGTGGATTATCGGGAATGGTATTAGGAGCATTATCAACCAATGTTTACCTGCATGATACTGCTTTTGTTGTTGCACACTTCCACTTCATTGTATTCGGAGGAACAGGTTATGCCTTCTTTGGAGCCATTCATTACTGGTATCCAAAAATGTTTGGAAAAATGTACGATAAATCTTGGGCAAATATTGGTTTGGCAATATTCTTTACAGGATTTAATACCCTTTACCTACCAATGTTTTATTTGGGTATGACAGGTATGCCTCGCAGATATTACGACTATGTTGAAGAATTTCACGGTCCAAACATTGTATCATCACTTGGTGCTTTACTGATGATATCAGGTTTAATTATCATTATCACCAACCTTGTACGGTCTGCCAAATATGGAAAACCCGCCGAATCGGATCCATGGAAAGGCAAAACTCTGGAATGGACTGTAGCAAGTCCTCCTATCCTAGAAAATTTTGAACAAATTCCTACAGTAACTAAACACCCTTATGGATATGAATGATCATCAGGTACACATAGACGAGCATAGAGACGATGAAGGTGCTAAAACAGGTATGTGGATTTTCATTTTCACCGAACTGTTGTTATTTGGTGGACTATTCATTGTTTATTCGGTATATCGATACTTAAATCCTTTGGCTTTTCATTTGGCTGCCGAAGAGTTAAATACTACTCTGGGAACAATCAATACAGCCATTCTATTGGTGAGCAGTATGACCATTGCCATGTCAATTAGTGCAATTCAATACAAAAACAAAAGGCTTACACTGATTTTAATGACAATCACACTTTTACTGGCTCTGGCCTTTATGGTAAACAAATACTTCGAGTGGAGTGGTAAAATTTCACATGGTATTTATCCGGGAAGTATGACTTTACAAGAAGCAAGTAGAGGTGAATTGCTATTTTTCGGCTTGTATTACGCCATGACAGGCTTACATGCGCTTCATATTGTAATAGGTATGGCATTTATTGGCTATGTAATGCATTTGGTTGTTAAAAATGAAGTACAACACGATAATTTTGCCATACTGGAGAACAGCGGTCTGTACTGGCACCTTGTCGATTTAATTTGGATTTTCCTTTTCCCATTATTTTATCTCATTACCTAAATAAACAACTATGGAAAAAGACCAACATACACACATCGTTAAGTACAAAACATATGTATTTGTATTAATAGCACTGTTGGCCATGACATCTATTTCTGTAGCAGTAACAGGAATAAATTTAGGACCATATACAGTTACAGTTGCATTGCTCCTGGCAAGTTTCAAATCAATTTTGGTACTGCTAATTTTTATGCATTTAAAATTCGACAAAAAATTTTACGGCATTATGGTAGCAAGTGTGTTTATGCTGCTTGCCTGTGTTATAGTTATTACATTCATGGACTACTTATACCGATAGCTTATGTTTTCGAAAGGAATAGCGGATGCTTCAAATTTTGTTAAAGGTGTTGATACCTCATTTGTGGTGATTTTAGGAATTATTTTATTCTTTCTTATTGGAATCACTGTTGTAATGATATACTTCGTTTTTCGATACCGCAAGTCGAAACACCCAAAAGCCAAACAAATTCATGGAAGTGTTAGTTTAGAAATATTGTGGACAATTATACCAACTGCCTTGGTTATGGTAATGTTCTACTATGGATGGATAGGATACAAACCTATGAAAGAAGTACCTGATGATGCTTTTGAAATCAAAACTATTGGTAGAATGTGGAATTGGCAATTTGAATACAAAAATGGAAAAACTACCGATACTTTATATGTACCCATCAATCGAGCCATTAAACTTGATCTGGTGGCATTGGATGTACTCCATAGTGTTTACATTCCGGCCTTTCGACTGAAACAAGATGTTGTTCCAGGACAAAAACATATGATGTGGTTCATACCAGGCAGAGAGGGCGAATTTGATTTGTTCTGTACGGAATATTGTGGCTTGCGACATTCCTACATGCAAACATCCGTAATTGTTATGCCTCAGGAAAAATTCGACTCTTGGTATATCGATACAACTCAAACTGTACAGTTGATATCGGATAAACCAGGTGCCTTAGGACTTTCCATTGTGAAGAAAAATGGATGTTTAGCATGCCATTCCATTGATGGATCGAAGCTGGTTGGTCCAACTTGGAAAGGTTTATTTGGTAAGATAGAAACTGTGAAAACAGGTAAACAAAAAAGAGAGGTTGTTGTTGATAGTGCCTATATTTTAAATTCTGTCTACAATCCAAATGATGATATCGTAGATGGATATCAAAAAGGATTGATGCTATCCTATAAGAACGAACTTACCGAGGAAGACATTGGAGAAATTATTGAATTCATGAAAACTTTAAGCGAGAACAAGTAACATATGAACATACAAGCAAAAATAGCAGTCATACTGGAATTAGGGAAAGTTAAAATAGCAGTACCAATAGCCATATCGTGTTTTACAGGTTTTATTCTTTATACTCCTGAAATTTCCTGGCAAATGTTTCATGTTGTTTTTGGCATATTTTTGATTGTAATGGGAGCTTCAGCTTTGAATCATATACAGGAATACAAGAAAGATGCTTTAATGAAAAGGACTAAATTCAGGCCTATTCCGTCGGGAAAAATTAGCATTTCCGAAGCAGTAAGATGGAGTGTACTATTTCTTTTAACAGGTTGTGCATTTCTTGCCTGGGGTGGAAATATTTCCAGTTTATGGATTGCTATCCTTTCTATTTTCTGGTACAATTTGGTATACACACCCTTAAAACAATTTACAGCTTTTGCCGTAGTTCCTGGTGCTTTAAGCGGAGCTTTTCCTCCTTGGATAGGTTGGGTAGCTGCAGGAGGTGATTTACTGGCTCCTCCAATTTTGGCTCTCTCCTTCTTCTTTTTTATAGGCCAGATTCCACATTTTTGGCTTTTATTGATGCTATATGGCGAAGATTATAAACAAGCAGGTTTTAAAGTGCTGATTGATGTATTCACTTTTAGTCAGATTCGAAAAATCACTCTGATTTGGATGTTGTCAACCATAGTTGTAGCCTTATTACTTCCGATATTTAGAGTGATTTCATCTCCAATTCTAATTTGGTCTTTATTATTTCTTTCCTTATGGATCATACCAAACAGTTTTATTTTATTGAAGAAAGATGAACGATTGAACATTAAAAAGTTATTCCTTAGACTCAATCTGTACTTTTTACTGGTCATGATCATGATCAGTATCGACCGATTGTATTTTTAGAATCTGTTACTAAAATGTTATTAGTAATTATTTACTAGACTTTTACACCTATACTAATTAAATTTATAAATCAACTAAACCAAAATACGATGAAGAAAATATTAATTCTAATACTGACGTTGGGATTATTTGCAGCATGTCAGTCGAATACAAAAAAATCGGAGAAACCTGAAGAGGCAACAGCTAGCCAAGTTGTAGAATACCAGAAAATGGAATTTGATGTTACAGGTATGACATGTACTGGTTGCGAAAACACTGTAATAAATGGATTAAAACAACTAGATGGGGTTAAAGAGGTAAAAGCTTCTTATAAAAACAATAAGGTAACCATTATGGTTGAAAAAGATAAAGTTAACCGTGAAGAGATTGCACAAAAAATTGAAACGGTAGGCTATACTGTTAATGAATAAAAGTTTTTGTAAGTGCTATTTTGTGAATGTAGAATTACAAGATTTTTCTACTTTTTACCATTCTTACTTTCAAGACTTTCATAAAAAAGAGACATCTGAGATGAAATGTCTCTTTTTTATGCGGCAAAATTCCTATTGTCCAATTTCATTTCCTTGAAGCTCCACTTTGATGTACTCAATAATCTTCCAGCGATCTTCAGGCTTAATTTGTGGGCCGTGGGCTCCCATTACTCCAAATCCTACAGTAATCACATGAAAAAATTCTCCTCTGGGAGTCTTTTTTAAAATATCAGTAGTTAAATTTTTGGGTGCAAAAGGATATTTCCCACTTGTATATAAAAATCCTTTTCCATCTCCCTTTTCACCATGACAGTTGATACAGAAAATTGTAAAGAGTTCCTTTCCTCTTTCCACATCTTCGCTTGTCATTTCAACCATATTAATAACATTCTGTCCTGCCCAAATTCTATTTTCTGGTGTTTTCTCAAATTCATATGGAATCATCTCTCGCGGAATAGTTCCTTCAGCCGGTAATCTTAATGTTTTTCCATCAGCAAAATTCGGATTTGATGAATAAGCCTCATAAGCTCTGGACAGTTGCATATCAGGAAAATAAGAATACCCAGGATGATTGTTATCCTTATCACAAGAAGTCATTATGCCTGCTAACAAAAGCACAAAAACCGATATGTATGTTTTTTTTCTCATAATCAATTTATTAAAGTGATTAAATCAAGTTTCATAATGAAAACTTTCTTTGAGTAAAGGATCATTTTTAACCAACAATGGTGTTTTGGTCAATGAAGCTAATACCACATACAAGAATCCTCCCAGATACAAGGCTGCGAATCCTATTTCCACTAAGCCAATCTGTGCTTCATTTCCTATGGTTCCCGGAATCACAAGCATATAAATATTCAACCAGTGACCAATCAATACAATGATTGCCACGAAACTTAACCATTTCAAATTTCGTTTCGAATCTCTTGTCATTAATGCCAAAAACGGGAACAAGAAATTGATAATAAGCACTGTAAAAAATAGAACCGTGTGATCCTTTAATCGTGGAGCAAAGTATGCCGTTTCCTCAGGAATGTGACTATACCAAATCAAAAGGTATTGGGAGAACCACAAATACATCCAGAAAATACTGAAAGCAAACAGGTATTTCCCCATATCATGAATATGTTCCTTGTTGATATATTCCAAATATCCCTGTGCTTTCAAGAATGCAATCAGTAATATAATTGTTGCGATTCCGCACACAAACATTCCGATAAAAATAAACCAGCCAAACAAGGTACTAAACCAATGTGCATCAATGGACATGATCCAATCCCAGCTCATGGTTGAGCTGGTTATGGCAAAAAATACCATGAACAAAGCAGCCAATATTTTTCCCCTTTTATGATATTTCAAATCTGGATTTAAGTCCTGATGTAGTGTATTCTTTCTTAACAGATAGGTTAAACCAATCCATCCTAGAAAATAAAATGCCATACGAGCAAAAAAGAATGGAACGTTTAGGTAAGCTGCTTTTCCTTCTAGAATTGGATCATGTAAGCCTTCGTGAGTCCAGTGATACAAGTCGTGCATTCCAAAATAGACCAGAAACATTAATACTGCCGATATGGGTAAGAATTTGGTTAATGCTTCAGGAATCCGCTTTAAAGCCGTATACCAACCTGCATATGCAATTTTATGGAGAGCCAAGAAAACTCCTCCAAAAAGCGCTATAAACAAGAAATACAAGTTATTGATCAAAACATTGGCCCATAGCTCTTGTCTGTTGGGCGATTCGATAAAATAGCCCAAAATCAGCAAGAGAATCCCAACGCCCGCTATGGATAAAATTCCATATTGTGTTTTTCGCTTTAAAATATATTTGTCTTCCATCTTGGTATGATTTTGAAGATTATTTCTCAATCTCTTTCACTTTTATTTCTCGGGCTTCTTCCTTAGCCAGGATTTCATTTACCATCTCATCCTGATTTCCATCCTCATCCAAATCAATAATGATCATGAAACGATCATCTGTAATTCTTTCATCGTGTATCGGATTATTGGCGCCAGGTCCTAACTTAGAACGAATCAGGAATGCGAAAACCATCCCAAATGAAGCAAACAGGACCGTTAACTCAAAAGTTATAGGAATAAAGGATGGTATTGCAAAATGTGGCTTCCCACCAATAAATAAAGGATAATCTACAATAAATGCCCAGGCCTGAAAACCAAAGGCCAAAATACAACCAATGGCTCCCGAAATAAAACCTACCGTAGGTATATTCGACCGTTTAAATCCTAAAATTGAATCCAAACCATGAATTGGGAAAGGTGTCAAAACATCTTGTATGGAAACTTGCTTCTCTTTTAAGTCCTTTGCTGCCCTTAAAAGATTCTCCTCATCCTCGAAATATGCTGAAATATATCTCCTCATGTCACTAATGTTTTTCAGATTTATCTTTCTTGTCTCCTGAGCTCTTCAATACACTCTTCACTTCGGCAATGGCAATCACCGGAAATACTCGAATGAACAAAAGAAAGCAGGTAAAGAACAAACCAAGTGTTCCGATAAAAATTCCGACTTCCACTATAGTTGGTTCATACATCGACCAGCTTGATGGTAAATAATCACGGTGAAGAGAGGTTACAATGATTACAAATCGCTCGAACCACATTCCAATATTGATGAAAATAGATAGAATGAAAGTAAAAACAAGATTACGCCTAAGTTTCTTAATCCATAACAATTGTGGCGAAATCACATTACATGTCATCATAATCCAGTAAGCCCACCAATATGGTCCTGTTGCACGATTTAGGAATGCATATTGCTCATATTCTACTCCCGAGTACCATGCAATAAACAGCTCGGTGATATAAGCAATACCAACAATTGAACCAGTTGCTATAATGATCTTATTCATCGATTCGATATGACCGACGGTAATATAATTCTCAAGATTTAAAACCTTTCTGGTTATTATCAGCAAGGTTAATACCATGGCAAAACCAGAAAAGATGGCCCCCGCAACAAAATAGGGTGGAAATATGGTTGTATGCCAGCCAGGTATCACCGAGGTAGCAAAATCGGTACTTACAATACTATGAACAGATAATACCAAGGGTGCTGCCAAACCTGCCAAAATCAAACTGATTGATTCGTGTCGCTGCCAGTGTTTTGCTGATCCTGTCCAACCAAAGCTCAACAGTCCGTATATCCATTTCTTGAATTTAGATTTTATTCTATCACGAATTGTTCCAATATCAGGAATCAAACCAACATACCAGAATAACAATGACACTGTAAAGTATGTGCTAATGGCAAAAACATCCCACAATAAAGGAGAGTTAAAATTCACCCAAAGTCCACGCGTATTTGGATAAGGGAAAACGAAAAATCCCAGTAAAGGTCGTCCCATGTGAATTAATGGAAACAATCCTGCACACATTACTGCAAACAAAGTCATTGCCTCTGCGGAACGATTGATACTGGTTCTCCATTTTTGACGGAACAATAGTAAAATTGCCGAAATAAAAGTACCAGCATGACCAATACCAACCCACCATACAAAGTTGGTAATCCCCCATCCCCAACCAATGGTTTTATTTAGTCCCCAGGTTCCTATTCCATTCCAAATGGTATATCCCATCATAGCCAGTCCAAATAGTAAAGCAGAAACAGTTAAAGTGATACCTGCATACCATGCTTTACCAGGCTTACCTTCAATAGGAGCGGATATTTCGTCCGTTATTTTCTTGTAGGTCTTGTCCCCTGTTACAAGGGGCTCTCTTATAGGCGACACATACATAAGCGTGGATTTATGAGTGGTTCATTTTTTTATTTCTAATCTTTGTCAAATAGCTTACCGATGGTAAAGTGTGAATCTCTTCCAGTAAATGGTAGTTTCTCTTGCTTGAGGTTTCTTTTACCAATTTACTTTCTTTGTCATTTAAATCACCAAAAATGATTGCTCCAGAAGGACATGCCTGCTCACAGGCAGTTTTGATTTCTCCATCTTTCACTTTTCTGCCTTTAATTTTCGCATTCAGTTTCCCTTCCTGAATTCTTTGAACACATAAAGAGCATTTTTCAATTACACCTTTGGCTCTAACTGTTACATCAGGATTCAACACCATCCTCTTTAAATCAATAGTCATTTCAGCCACATCATGAAGATTGTTCGGAATCGAATCTGCTTTGGTAAAGTCAAACCAATTGAATCGGCGCACCTTATACGGACAGTTGTTTCCGCAATATCTGGTACCAATACAACGATTGTATGCCATTTGATTTAAGCCTTCGCTGCTATGACTGGTAGCTGCTACCGGACAAACATTTTCGCAAGGTGCATTATCGCAATGTTGGCACATTACTGGTTGGAAGGATACATCCGGATTAAATTCATCTCCCGAAAAATATCTATCTATTCTAATCCATGACATTTCGTGGGCACGAATTACTTCCTTTTTCCCAACTACAGGAACATTATTTTCTGCCTGACATGCTATTGAACAGGCCCCGCATCCAACGCAGGAGTTTAAATCTACAACCAATCCCCAATGATGATTTGGGAACTTTGGTTTTTCGTAAATACTTGCATTTTCATAGGTATGATGCGATTCATTCCCAGCCGCAGGATTCTTTTTATACTCTTCCAAGTCTGCTTCCCTAACTATGGCTCTGCCCTCCATCGAATGATGTGTCTGAGTCATGGCCAAATCGTACTTCTCTCCCGTTTTTATTAGGTTCACATTGTCAATAAAATCGACACTTGAATTATGTAGAGAATTTACATTTACACCAACATTCTTTCCTACAATACCACAAACCTGGCGTCCATAACCTTTAGCAACTGCAACGGTATTATAAGCTTGTCCAGGCAATACATAAACAGGAAGTTTCACTTTTGAATTTACCTCAACAACATCACCAGTTTCCATCATCAATTCACTGGCTAATTTTGGAGAGATACACAAGTAATTGTCCCAACAGATTTTACTTATCGGATCTGGCATTTCCTGTAACCAAGGATTATTGGCCATCCTACCATCTCCAATGGCTATTGATTCATAAACCTGTAACTCTATTCCTTTACTCTTTGGCTGTTTGGCAAGCTCATCAAGAATATTATTTATTCCACCATAATTAAACTTGGTATCGGAAACTGATTTTAGATTTGGTTCGAATACTCCTAGTTGTAAAGTATGGTTCCAATAAGTAACAAAGTTCGGATAAGTATTTTGCATCGGGAAAAAATTCTTTTCCCAATAGGCTTTTATGAATTTCAAATAGTCTGGATCTTCTCCAATCCAGCTTAATAGTGACGACTGAAATTGTCTTGTATTAAATAGAGGTCGAATTCCAGGTTGCATTAAACTGTACCGATTGGCCTTAGGCTCAAAATCATTCCAACTTTCCAAATAGTGATTATCAGGAGCAACAAATTTCATTAAAGATGTCGTTTCATTTGGCACCTCATCCAAGGCAATCGTAAATCCTATTTTTTTTAGTGCTAAAGCAAATTCGTCACCTTTATGGTAATCGAAAACAGGATTTACACCATAAGTTAGTAAAGCTTTAACCTTACCTGCTTTCATATCTCCAAGCAAATTCTTCATGTCTGAATCTATTGCTTTTGAAGTTTTCAGCTGCTTCTCAAATCTTAGTGTTGATCCATAATTTTCCAATTCATAATTTATCGCATTAACGATTAGCTGAACGTTTACATCATTAGATCCTGATATCACTAGAGATTTGCCTTTGTGAGACCACAGATCTTTGGCTATGCCTTGCATGTCACCGTATGTATTTAGAACTGTGTAAGTATCCTTGCCTGCCAATTTTAATATCTCATTGTAGAGCTGTGTAAGCAGGAGTTTTTGCTCAGAAGGTTTTACAGGAATCCTTTTATCGGCATTACTGCCCGTAAGTGACAACCTGGATTCTAATTGTATATGTTGAGACATAGAAGTATTGCCATCACTCAGTTTTCTCTTTTTTGTATACTGTCTGATATACTCAACCGGCATAAGCCATGTGCCAAGAAAATCTGCATCAAAACTTACAATCATATCGGCATAATCAAATCGATAATCGGCAATACCAGCTTTGCCAAAGCACATTTTGTTAGCTTGAATCAGTGCGGAATGTGATTGACTGTCGTACTGTACCCATTTTACATTTGGATATTGGGCAATAAACTTTTGAATAACACTTATTGTGCTTGGACTATAAACACTCGAAGTAAGCAATACAACTTCCTCATTGGCATTTTTTAAACGATTTAGCTCCTTTCTAACAAATTCATCCAGTTCCTCCCACAATAACTTTTCGTTTTCTTTCTGTGGATTCTTATAACGACTCGTATCATATAAATCTAAAACCGAAGCTTGTACCCTTGAACTGGTTCCTCCATTGGTAACTGTTGACAAATCATTCCCCTCAATCTTAATTGGTCTTCCCACCCGGGTTTTAATTAAAATGCTACAAAAATCACTTCCTTTTGCAAAGCTGGAAGCATAATAGTTGGCTTTGCCTGGTGTTATCTCCTCAGGCTTAATCAGGTAAGGAATGGCTTTCTGAACTGAGTTTTCGCAGCTAGCTACCACTGTACTAATGGCAAGACTGTATCCACAAAGTTTCAAAAAATCGCGTCGGTTGCTTTTGGAACCATTTTCATTCTTGTCGAAAATATCTAAGATCTGCTCCAGATTTCCTTTTGGCATAGGTTGATCCGAAATAGAGTTTTCTTTATTTTTAAGTTCAGTAAGGCTTTTCCAATATTTCTTCATAGGTAAACGATTATCAAGTGATACAAATTAGATGGTTAAGTTTTGCCCTAAGTCCTCTAGTAATGACAACGAGCACACTCCCTTCCTCCGATATCCGTTACTCTAACACTATCTATTGCTCCCGAGGTAAGTTGCTCGTGTAGCTCTTTGAATGATTCAGAATAGTATCCATTTTCGCGAAAATCAACTGCTGTTTTATCATGACAATCCAAACACCACCCCATAGAAAGATCTTCGACCTGTTTCAGCACATGCATTTCCTCGACTACTCCATGACATTCCTGGCAATCTCTTTTCCCAACATTAGCATGTTGAGCATGACTAAAGAAAACATGATCCGGAAGTTGATGAATGCGAATCCATTCAACAGAGGTGTTATTTTCAATGGCAGCATGAATCTTATTAATTTCAAACTTTCCTGAGTTGGTTCCCTCACGCACAATTAAATGGCAATTGAGGCATAGGTTCACATGAGGTATTCCTGCCGATTTACTTTCATCAACGGTAGTGTGACAATATCGACAATCTATTTTGTTATCAGTAGCATGTATTTTATGCGAGAATTTAATTGGCTGAATAGGGGCATAATTTTGCTTTCTTCCAAGAGCCATCGCACCTTCGGCAAGCATCTGAATCTGGTAACCAAACGCAAAAATAAAAATCAGTACAGGAATAATTTTATACTTGATTTTCTTCGTAAAGAAAAGATCCACCAAAGCCAATGTGATTAATGCACCTAAAAAGAAAAACAAAATTAGGTTGTTCACTTTTGGTTTTGTTTCATAAAGAACGCTGTTATTCAACTTCTGTAAATAGGATTTAATATATCCCAACTCCTCATCAGAAAAGGAATAGTCTTTATGAGACTTTTCCATTTTTTTTCCCAATGGAGACATTAAAACCGAGCGAAATTCATCAATGGATTTATTAGCAAAAGTTCCTGCAATGTCTTTGGCAGAAGGATTCCAGTTTAATGTATCGATGTAATTGATATTGTGACATGAAACACAAGATTGCCACTCCACAGGAGTTCTCGTTAATCCTTTAAACAATCTTTCGCCTCTCTTTTCACTATTTAAAAAGTAATCAAAATGACTGGAATGATCATCTTTTATTGTAGAATCGGCCTCACTAGCAAGAATTTGAAATGGGGCAAGCTGCAAAATAAATATGAACAAGGCACATGTTAATCTGTAGGGTTTACTCATAGGTCAGGCATTAATTACAGATAAGGTTATATTATAGCAATTCGCAATCGTGCAATGTCAAAATGATTGTTTCTGCTCTTCTCTCCCCCCTACAATTCATCAACATTTCAAGAAACAATCCAGGCGAATCTTTTTCTAAATGACTCGCTCTCTACCAAATATAACAATTTAAACTATTAAATCACAGCCTTTTCACATAACAAACTGCAATAATTAGCATGATAATAAAAGACTGCAGTGTCTTTTATTAGTGTTTCCTAAGAATCCCTGAATTTCAAAAAAAATTTAAAAAACCAGTTTCTAAATAATTTTTGTGTTTAAAAACGGCTACAAACAAAAAGATGCCTCATTAACATGAAGCATCTAATGCCTGAATTTCTTAAACCTTTAAAGGTCGTACTTGGAACTTTTCAATGTTCTGCCTAGCACTTTTAAATGTTGTACCTAGAACTTGTTCAAGTTGTAGGTACTACTTTTATAAATGGTACCTACCACTTTTTATTACTCCAGTAATGAGTCTAAAATTCCCCCACTACTCTCTTTCGAAGCATTTGGTCCTCCTGTGCTTAGCTGGTTCACCAACTTACGAATTGGCATAGATTGAATCCAAACTTTTCCTCTTCCACTAAGAGTTGCAAGAAAAAGACCTTCTCCACCAAACAGCATCGATTTCAATCCTCCTGATTGCTGAATATCAAAATTTACTCCTTCCTGATAACCAACTACACAGCCGGTATCCACGCGAAGTGTTTCTCCGTTCAGCTCATGCTCTATTAAAGTACCTCCTGCATGAATAAAAGCCATACCATCTCCCTGTAGTTTTTGCAGAATAAATCCTTCTCCTCCAAAAAAACCAGATCCAAGCTTACGATTGAAATGCATACTAATTTTTGTTCCCAATGCAGCACATAAAAATGCATCTCGCTGAACTATTACCGATCCTCCCAACTTTTCCAAATCCAAAGGAACAATAGTTCCCGGGTATGGAGCCGCAAACGCTACATGACTCTTTCCCACTCCATGATGAGTAAAGTGAGTGATAAAAATAGATTCGCCAGTTATTTTTCTTGATGCGGCACTTAATAACTTTCCGAACAAGCCTTTATCAGGTTCAGAACCATCACCCATTTTTGCTTCAAACTCAATGCCTTCTTTCATGTAAAGCATCGCCCCAGCTTCGGCAATTACCGTTTCGTTCGGATCCAACTCAATTTCTACCAATTGGATATCGTGTCCTTTAATCTTATAATCAATTTCGTGTGATCTCATATTTTTTCTTTTAAAGTTAACAGATTATTACACAAAATCTTTCTTCATGGATATCAAATTTTATTGAGTTTAAAGAGAAGCAATACTTATTTGGCAGTAAAGCAAGATAATCTGTAACTTTAATAGGCTTTTAATAACTAAATATTGCTGTCATGAAAGTTTTAATTACCGGAGGAGCCGGATATATAGGTACCGAACTGTGTCGAAAATTGAATCAAAATCCTAAAGTAAGCCATATTACCGTATTGGATAATTTAAGTAAGGATAATTACAACCTGTTCCTTCATTCTCAAATTAAGCCTGGAAAGGTAAAGTTTGTAAAGGGTGAACTTTTAGATTCGAGAACACTTGACAGTTTAATAAAAGAGGTTGATGTAGTATACCATTTAGCAGCGGAGAATACAAATGATGAAAAGCTGCACCAGATACACGAGCAAGTGAATAATTGGGGAACTGCCGAATTGATTTATGCTGTAGAAGAAAGTAATGTTAAACAATTTGTTTATCTGAGTTCAACTGAGGTATATGGTTATTCCAACCAAGAATATGATGTTTATTCCATGTTGGAACCAACTTCATCGCTTGGTAATTCGAAGTTACGAGGCGAACAACATGTAGAGCGGATTATGCCTAAAATCAACACCCAAATTATTCGCTTAGGAAATGTATTTGGTTATGGTGTAAGCATGAAAATGAAGGGCATTCTAAATAGCCTATTGTTCGATTCCCATTTTGTTGGCAAAATATCGATTCACGGCAGTGGCAATCAGAAACTACCCTTTATTTCTCTTGACAAAACAACAAACATTCTGGATAATTTGTTGGGCGGAAGATTAGATTCTGGAGTTTATAATTTGGTAGAGTATAATAAATCGGTTATGGAATTGGTGGAAAATATTCAAAAGAATCATCCTAATATAGAAATGAATTTCACCAATCAACATCTGGAATTACCACAGCAAATAGTGAAAATTGATGAACGAATCATGAAATTATACAATGGAGAAAAGTTAAGTTTTGAAGAAGAAATGATTGTTTTGAAAAATCACTTTGAAACTTCCAGTATTTAAAATGTCATTAGTAAACAAGGATGATTCTATAGAATTATCCTTGTTTGTTATTTAACTCTTAAATATTGTATTGTTGATTTTTCAGGATCTTTAGAGTCTGATCCTAATCCTATTGTGTCATTATTTATAAACTCAACTTTAAATTCCTTATTAGTCCCCAATCCATAAGTAGCAAATAATGCACTTCCTATTTTCTTCTCTGTTAATCTAAACTGTGAATTTGAAGACCTTTTAATATTAATAACCCATGTCTCGTTTGGTTCCACAAAAAATCTTACATACTTATTATCGTTTATCTCAACAACTTTACCAATTAAACTTCCTGAATCGGTTTTCTTTATCTCGATCCTGATACCTTCTAGCATCGATCTTCCTTTTAATTCCCAGGTTCCTATGAATTTATCCATTGAAACCTTTTTCATGCTTTCTGTATCACAAGAAGACATGCAAGTAAGCAGACTAGTAAGAAGAAAAAAATTAATAATTAGTATTCTGATTTTCATATTTCTATAATTAAATATTCTGTGTTAATTTCTTTACAAATCGATATTGATTAAAGAACTCTTTAGCAATCACACGCATAATCGTGTAAGATGGTATTGCCAGCATCATTCCAATAATTCCTGCCATACTTCCTGCCATAATAATTACAATGAAAATTTCCAGTGGATGTGCATTCACACTATTGGAATAAATTAAGGGTTGGAACAAAACGTTATCGATAATTTGAACACAAGCAAAAACCAATGCCATATATCCAAGCAATGGTAAAATTTCAGCATAAAAATCAGCATGTATATTGGTTGCAATTCCTATAATCATTCCGAATATGGCTCCAATTATTGGCCCAATGTAAGGAATCACATTCATTATTCCTGCAAAAAGCCCAATTACCACTGCAGTTCCAAAAGGCAAACCAACTATACTCAAGCCAATGGTAACAAGAAATCCAACCAATATTACTTCAAAGAATAACCCCACAAAGTAACGCATCAGTAGGTTTTTAATTGAGTCCAATACATGAAGTACCCCTTCTTCGTGTTTTGCTGGCACCATTAAAACTACACCACTGGTAAACAAACTGCTATCCTTTAAAAAGAAAAAGGTAATGAATGAAATGGAGAAGAGCGCAATAAATATGTTTCCCAATGTACCTGCCAGAGATCCAAATATCGATGACACATCAGAAATCTTTACAAAAGAGGTAAAATTATCAATTACAACAGCTTTCAGGTTAAAATTGTCTCCTTCCGCAGAATATTTTGCAATTAATGTTTCGAGATTTTTAATAGGTTCTTCCAAACTGCGAGCTGCCGCATTTACATCTATGGTAGATAATTCTTCGGCCTGATCAGCAACCATTGGGATAAAGGTTCGGAAAAATATTACCATTACAAACCAAAGTAATATCAAGGTAATTCCTGCAGATAAAGCAGGTGGGCAGGTCCATTTCTTGATTTTTACCTTGTTTAAAAAATCAACAACAGGTCGACCAATAAAAGATAATACTACCGAAATTAAAATGTAAGTAACAATATTACTAAAATACCAAACCATTATGCCTAATATGATTAGACCAATGGCTACCAAAATATATTTCCCTTTTCCGTTCATTCTTGAAAAGCAATTAAATGTGTAATATCAGTAAGGAATAACCGAACTTAAAAGTAAGAATTTTTATGACACAAAGGTCTAAAAAAGAAAAAGGCTCTCGATTTGAGAGCCTTTATTTTAATTCTTATCCTGATTATATTTTCAGCGGGTTCTTAACTTTCTGCTTCATTAAAGCAATATCAAGAACTTCCATAATCTCATCTACAAAATGGAATTTTAATCCTTTTAAGTAAACATCCTTAATTTCTTCGATATCTTTCTTATTCTGGTTACAAAGAATAATCTCCTTAATTCCAGCACGCTTGGCTGCAAGGATTTTTTCCTTAATTCCACCAACTGGTAACACTTTACCTCGTAAGGTAATCTCACCAGTCATAGCAAGATTTTTCTTCACTTTACGCTGTGTAAATGCTGAAGCCATTGCTGTTACCATGGTTACACCTGCTGATGGTCCATCTTTTGGAATTGCTCCTTCAGGAACGTGAACATGAAGATTCCACTCATCAAAGGCTTCTTTCTTAATGTCCAAAGAATCACAGTGTGCATGCAAGTATTCCTGAGCCAACAATGCAGACTCTTTCATTACATCACCAAGATTTCCTGTTAAGGTCAATTTTCCTTTACCTGCAGAAAGACTTGATTCAATAAATAGGATTTCTCCTCCTACCGATGTCCAAGCCAAACCAGTAACAACACCAGCATAATCGTTGCCCTGATACTTCTCACGGTTGAACATTTCTGCTCCCAAATACTCCTTCAAATCTTCTGTTTTAAGATTGATATCGTATTTTTCATCCATGGCAACCTTACGAGCCACTCTACGCATAATTTTAGCAATACGTTGATCTAATGCACGAACACCAGATTCACGAGTATATTTATCAACCACCTCAGCAATTACCTCTTTCGATATTTTAATGTGATCTGAGGTAATTCCATGATTTTCCATTTGCTTAGGAATCAGGTGACGTCGAGCAATTTCAACTTTCTCTTCCTGAATGTATCCACTAACATCAATCATTTCCATACGGTCGCGAAGTGGTGCAGAAATAGATCCAACATTATTCGCAGTTGCAACAAACATCACTTTCGATAAATCGTAATCTACCTCAAGGAAATTATCGTGGAAAGCATTGTTTTGCTCTGGATCCAATACCTCAAGCAATGCAGAAGATGGGTCTCCTCTAAAATCACTACCTACCTTATCGATCTCATCCAATATGAATACAGGATTCGATGATCCGGCTTTCTTCATGCCTTGAATGATACGTCCTGGCATTGCACCAATATATGTTTTTCTGTGTCCACGGATTTCTGATTCATCGTGCAATCCACCCAAAGACATTCTGACATACTTTCTGTTCAAAGATTCAGCAATCGATTTTCCCAATGATGTTTTACCAACCCCCGGAGGTCCGTAAAGACATAAAATTGGAGATTTCAAATCACCTTTCAACTTAAGCACTGCCAAGTGCTCAATGATACGATCTTTTACTTTCTCCAAGCCAAAGTGATCATTATCCAGAACTTTCTGAGCATGCTTTAAATCGAAATTATCCTCGGTATATTCATTCCAAGGTAAATCCAATAATTCCTGTAAATAATTCAACTGAACTGAATACTCAGCTGCAGCTGGATTCAATCTTTGCAGTTTCTTTAACTCTTTCTCAAATGTATTAGCTACTTCTTCAGACCAGTTCTTATCCTCGGCTTTTTCTTCCAGCTCCATGACATCCTGATCGTTTGGACTTCCGCCCAATTCATCCTGAATGGTTTTCATTTGCTGGTGCAACAAGTATTCTCTTTGCTGCTGATCCATATCAGTCTTCACTTTCGACTGAATATCATCTTTCAACTCCAAAACCTGAACTTCACGAACCAAATATTCAAGAAGTTTCATTGCCCTATCGCGAATATTATCAAACTCAAGCAATCTTTGCTTCTGACTATGTTTTATTTCTGAGTTACTAGAAATAAAGTTGATCAAGAACGATGAACCTTCGATGTTCTTAATTGCAAATGAAGCCTCGTTAGGAATTTGAGGTGATAACTTAATTACCTTTATGGCAATGTCCTTAACCGAAGAAACCAAAGCTTTGTACTCGTTATCTTCAACCTCAGGTCGCTGATCCTTAATTGTTCTGATACGACCTACATGAAATGGTTCTTCACTAATAATCGCTTCAAGCTCGAAACGTTTTTTACCCTGAAGAATTACCGTAGTGGTCCCATCAGGCATTTCAAGAATCTTGATAATTTGAGCCACGGTACCAATTTTATTGATATCCTCGAAGTGTGGTTCTTCAACATTCAAATCCATTTGAGAAGCTGCACCCAACATTCCTTTGTTGTTATAAACCTCGCGAACCAACTTCAACGATTTTTCTCTACCAACAGAAATTGGAATTACAACTCCTGGAAATAAAACTGTATTTCGAAGAGGTAGTATTGGCAAAGTGTCAGGCACCTGCAACTCATCCAATGCACTCTCATCCTCATCGGTTATAATTGGAATAAAATCCGAATCTTCATCCATCATATTCGACAAAACTATATCACTAATATTGAATTCTATCTTACTACTCATTATCTCGTCTGCCTTTCTTACATTATATCTGTAAAGGAAGTAAGTTTTTATTAAACTGATGTGACAAAATGTCGCTTCCTCTAAAAAAAAATTTGCTGCTATGTACTTGGCAATCCCTGTGCCAAACAAAAAAGTCCTCACGATTATTTGTAAGGACTCTTCTTTTATTCTCTAAAATGATTTTCTATAGTCTTTCGTCACTTCAAAAATGTGAGACAGAATCCTCTTTTCTACATCATCAAATTCCTTTCCCCTGCGTTTCATAACCAAATCGGCAACCTCAAAGGTTGCATTTAAACGATACTCTTTAAATCCATGATTTCCTCCCATAGAGAAGGACGGAATAAAATTGCGAGGGAAACCCGAGCCAAATACATTTGCACTCACCCCAATTACTGTACCTGTATTTAGCATGGTATTGATTCCAAGTTTGGAATGATCACCCATTATGGTGCCACAAAACTGTAGACCTGTTCTTGCAAAATTCTCAGTTACATAGTTCCATAGTTTAACCTGCGAATAATTGTTCTTCAGGTTAGAATTATTGGTATCTGCTCCAATATTACACCATTCGCCAAGAACCGCATTACCCAAGAAACCATCATGTGCTTTGCTTGAATAACCAAACAATACCACATTATTCAATTCTCCTCCACACTTACAATAAGGGCCAAGTGTTGTTGCGCCGTATACTTTTGCTCCCAATTTAAGCTCTGCATGTTCGCACATTGCCAAAGGTCCTCTAACCAAAACACCTTCCATGATCACAGCATCTTTACCAATATAAATTGGTCCTTCTTGTGCATTTAAGGTGGCAAATTCAATTGTTGCTCCTTCTTCAATAAAAATATTCTCCTTGCCCAACACATTCACCGTATCCGAAATGGTTTGAGATTCTCTTCCATCGGTAAGCAAAGCAAAATCCTGACGAAGGATTTTATCGTTTAATGAGAAAATATCGTAGGTTTTGTGAATTCGATCAAATTCTCCTGAGAATTCGATGGTATTCACATCTTCTAATTTCTCTTTTTGTACCAGTGCGATCTCATCTGCATTTAAGCAAGCTGCAATCACAATATCATTTGCGATTAAGAAATCTCCATCCTTTAAATTCTGAATAGCATCAATCAATTCCTTATTTGCTATAACAGATCCATTGATTAAAATGTTCGTATCCTCTTTTTGCAAAGGATATTTTTCGCTCAAATACTCTTGAGTTAAAAAGCTACATTCAGCATTTAATAAGCGTTCCCATTTCTCGCGTATGGTAGTAATCCCGATGCGAACTTCGGAAACAGGACGAGTAAATGTAAGGGGAAGCAATTCGTTCCATGCTCCATCATCAAAAAGAATATAATTCATTGCAGTAGTAATAGTAAATCCTGAAAGGATTCGTGTGTTTCAAATTTTATGTATGGTCAAAAATACAAAAAAAGAGTTGAATAACTTGCTTTAATAATACATAGCAATTCTTCGCTCAGAAATCTGCACAAAAAAAAAGCTCCGAATATCGGAGCTTTTTTTCTATAGTAATTTTTGATCTTACTTCTTGAACTTCTTGTAACGGTTCATGAACTTGTCTACACGTCCAGCAGTATCTACCAAAGTCATCTTACCAGTATAGAATGGGTGAGATGTATTAGAGATCTCTAATTTTACCAATGGGTACTCAACGCCTTCAAATTCGATAGTTTCTTTAGTGTTAGCAGTAGACTTCGCTAAAAAAACAGTTTCGTTAGACATGTCTTTAAAAGCTACCAAACGGTAGTTTTCCGGATGTATTCCCTTTTTCATTTTAAATATCCTTTAAATTTCTTATAATCTTCTTCCAATGGAGTGCAAAGGTAGATATTGTAATTTATTTTGCAAAGAATTATTTAATTATTCTGCACTTTCCTTCGCTTTTTTCCTCTTCGCCTTATCTCCTCTGTTTTCCAGAGGGATAATAGGTGTTCGATGAAAAGGCTTATTTGGATCGAAAAGATATCTGTAAGTGAAATGAGTCTTCATTTTAACCCCACCAACCGATTCGTAAATGGAAATCATTTTCGGATTAAAATCTCCAACCCACGACAGTTCCAGTTCATTGTAATGTGGTTTGCGTTGCATCACTTTGTCCATATGCCAGAAAATTGCCGATTCAACACCAAATCTTTGATATTTCGGCACAACTCCCATAATCGTAATACGAGCTCGAGTAATTGTTTTTCTTTTTAGATAATACAAGAACTTTAACTTGTTCCAGAGGTTAAATTTCCCATTCATCTTTATTAGGATCTGATTGATATCAGGCATCGCAACAAAAAACGCAATTGGTTTTCCTTCATGATAGGCAAACCAAATGAATTCCTCTTCAATCACTCCTTTCCCTTCTCTGGCAATCTTTCTAAGATCTTCAGGATCTATTGGTGAAAAATTATCATGAAATTTCCAGGCTTCATTGTATACCGCAATAATATCCTGTACATACTTTTCTGCATTATCATATCTGAAATGCTCAAAAGAAAAGCCTGGTTTCTTTGCAATCCACTCAGCTATTTTCCAGAATCGCTCCGGGAATTTCTTTCTTAAGTCAAGATGATAGCTATATTGTTCAAAGAATACTTTAAAACCATACTCTTCGAAAAACTCCTTGTAATATTTCTGATGATATGGCATTCCATATCCCTGAGGAATGAATCCATCTACCAATAATCCCCAGTGATTGTCGTTCTCTCCAAAGTTAACCGGACCATCCATGGCTTCCATGCCATTATCGCTTAGCCAACTTTTTGCAGTATCAAACAAAAGGAACGCTGCCTTTTTGTCATTGATACATTCGAAAAATCCACATCCACCTGTAGGTTGGTCATAGGTATGGGCTTTTTTCTCGTTTATAAAAGCAGCGATACGACCAATGGTATCTCCTTTCTCATCTTGCAGGATCCAACGAATTGCTTTACCGTGAGAAAAGAAAGAGTTATTATCCGGATTAAAAATCCCTTCAATTTCAGCATCTAACGGACGAGCATAGTTAGAGTCATTTTTATACAGCTTTCCAGCCAGGTTTAAAAACTCTGAGCGATGCTTCTGATTTGTAACTTCAATAATATTCACAAGAAACTTCTTAAATAATGGATATCCAAAATTAAATTAATCACGATTGGCAATTTTAGCCAACAATCTTAATAATTCAACGTACAGCCAAATTAAGGTTACCATTAAACCAAAGGCGCCATACCATTCCATATATTTTGGTGCTCCCGATTGAGCTCCTTTTTCTATAAAATCAAAATCCAAAACCAGGTTTAATGCTGCAATCACAACTACAAACAGACTGATACCAATGCTCAATAAACTTGAACCATAATAAAATCCATTTCCGATACCGAACATGTTCATGATCCAGCTTACCAAATAAAATAGCATGATACCACCCGTAGCAGCAACAATTCCTGCCTTAAATTTTTGAGTTACCTTGATTAAACCTGTTTTGTAAGCAAATAACATGGCAAATAAGGTTCCGAAAGTTAAACCTACGGCTTGCATTACGATACCCGGATATGTGGCATTCATTAGTGCCGAGATACCTCCTAAAAACAAACCTTCGAACAATGCATAAAAAGGTGCGGTATAAGGTGATGCTTTTGGCTTAAACACAGTTACCAGTGCCAAGATTAAGCCTCCAATAGCTCCTCCTATCATCCAAGGGTAAACCGATGAAGTAATTTCTCCAGTACTGGTTACTGAAACCATTCCCCAAGTGAAACTTGCAGCAGCTACCACAAAAAATAGCAACATTCCAATTTTATTCACCGTTCCATTAATGGTCATGGTTTCACCATAAACCTCAGCTCTCGAAGTTTGAAATATTTTTTCACTTAATACCGGATTGGAACTCTTTGTTAATGCCATATATCTTAGTTATTTATCTACAATAATTTTGTAGTTATGATATTATTTAGAGCCTCAAATTTACTCTGTTTAATTCTGATTTCCTAGATTTTTAATCCTTAAGCCTCTTAAATATTCTTAAAATAATCTACAAATCAAGCTCATATTGCAAATCGTCCCATATTTCCTGCCAATTTTCATCCCTGGCACGTAAGTCGTGAACCTTATTGCAAATGGTATCCGCTATCTCTTTGTTCACGCGAACCATTTTACCCAAACTTCTTTTCAACTGATTTCTCAAATAAAACTCATCGATATTGCTTGGAATCATCTCTACAAATTTGAACAACTCGTTTACCTTCACCTCATCCTTTTTCATTGCCAAGCGGCCTGAAATAATGATTGCGCACAATACCCTTTGGTAATCTTTCGATTGCAACCACTCAGGTATCAATTCATAAACATTTGGCATATTCAGGAATAAATTCATGCTTACCTGCTCTATCAACTCATTTGAATCCATTTCACCGAACCAACGATTGATTTGTTCTTCATTAACCAGTTCAGGTTCCTCCAACAAACTGGCCAGAATTTTTGTTTCGCGAAATGCTTTTGTCCAAAGTTTATGTGCCAGCAAATGATCTTTCGAATACCCACTTGCCAGCTCCCTAAGGTTAACGATTGTTGCCCCTAATGATTTTTGATAGTTCAAACCATATTTTTTCATTTCATGATGGGTTTCACCATTACGCAAAATTTGAACTTTCTTAAAAATTTCCTGAAAAACTACTTCTGTTTCCTTATCGTCGATAAAAAATTCCATTTTTTTTAATTTGTTAACTGCCTACAAAGGTAGACTTTATAATTCTTTGGAAATATTTTTTTCATTTTTATTTGGATGATATGTTAGGATTTCTCTATATTTGCACCGCTAACGCGAAAATGGTGGATGTAGCTCAGTTGGTTAGAGCGCTGGATTGTGGTTCCAGAGGTCGCCGGTTCGACCCCGGTCTTTCACCCTATTTTTTTATACTACATGGTGGATGTAGCTCAGTTGGTTAGAGCGCTGGATTGTGGTTCCAGAGGTCGCCGGTTCGACCCCGGTCTTTCACCCTAAAAGAAAAGCAGGTTCTTTTTTGAGCTTGCTTTTTTTGTTTATTCAAATTTAGTTTTTCCTCACACTTCAAAAAAATCATTTCAAAATACTTTAATCAAGTAAAAAAACTATATTGCAAGCCAATTTGATTTGAATATGAATCCGCAAAAAGACATACAAAAAACACGATTTGAAATGGAACAATACCTCATGTTCCTATATATTTTCTCTGAACTTTAGCTTCCTGCTCAGACGAAAGTTCGTGTTGTATTCTTTATTTATTCATTTTCATTGGCACGATGGTATCCATGTGCCTGTTAAATCATGTATCCGCAAAAATGGAAGCACTTTATGCATGGTTGAATTCATTACAAAACAAAAACAAGAATGAATTCAGTCAATGGCCCCTAATCAAGTGGGCAAACCCTTATGTTATCGAAGATTATCAAAGACAAAGAGAGTTCTTACTTCAGAATTTAAAAGACAACTTACTTTACAAGGACACAAAGCCTTACTGGAACTATATTTCGAAGGGTTGTGAAATATGTGCATCAGGGAAATGGAGCTGTTTGTTCATAACAAACAAATGTAACGCAAAGTGTTTTTATTGTCCAACCCAACAAACAAGAGACGAGAAACCTTCTACTCAAGGCCTGGACTTTGATGATCCTTATGAGTATGCATCCTACATTAATCATTTGGGTTTTAAAGGTGTTAGTTTTAGCGGAGGAGAGCCTTTTCTTTTCTTTGAAAGAACCTTGAAATACCTCAAAGTTTTAAGAGAAAAATGCAGCAAAGATCTTTACATCTGGATATATACAAATGGAATTCTTGTTGATGAATCGAAACTAAAGGCTTTGGCAAATTTAAATTTGAATGAAATTCGATTCGATATTGGGGCTACCGGTTTTTCTCTTGATAAAGTTCGAATGGCAAAGGATATTATTCCTAATATTACAATTGAAATCCCTGCAATTCCTGAAGAAAAAGATAAAATCATTGCTCTTTTACCAGAAATGATTGAGGCTGGGGTTCGTAATTTAAATTTACACCATTTAAGGCTTACGCAACACAATGCACCACATTTGGTAAAGCGTGAATATACTATAGACAGCGCAGAAAGACCTTTGGTAATTGAATCGGAGCTTGCTGCGTTGGAAATAATAAATGCAGCCAAAAAATCAGGACTTAATATTGGTATCAATTATTGTTCTTTTCACTATAAGAATCGATTTCAGAAAGCAGGATATCGAAACATCATAAGTGATAAATTACTTCCTGCAGCGAAAATAACCAAGAACGGATACATCCGTGATTACAAGGATCATTCTATAAGTTATTACTCAATCAAACTTTTTAATGATTCGGATGAAGTCCCATTTGCATCCTCTATTGAGATTGGTAAATACAAATACTCATACACTGTAACAAAAGTGTTTGAGGAAAATAAACTATCTTCAAAACAGATGGAAGCAATTGATGAACTATTAAAAAATGAACCTACTAGTCCACCAACTGATGTATTACTGTTTACAATATGGCAATTTGAATACATAGAAAACGGGCTTAGAGATTGGTAAGGTTAGATCATACCAGATTCTGCAATCTTATTTTTTAAGGCTATGAAGACAAAATACAAAGTCTCAAAGCAATGTTGAAAAATTAGTATTTCTATCAATAGGTTAATAAAATGAAACGTCCATGAGTAAATAATTATTAACTCACACACGAAAATGATTATTTACTCATGGTAAGTTCCATCTGGCAAAAACATGTAAAAATAAACAGATGAAATTACATATTCGTAAAGCAGTAATCAAAGATTTAGATTTTTTGGAAGAACTCGAAATGGATGTTTTCCCTGCTTTTCAACAAAATTTAAAACAAAATCTAAGGAAAGGTATCAAAAGTAATTTTCAGGAGGTATTTATCGTTGAAAAAACTTACAATGGACAGCAGGCATTGGGTTCAATATGTCTATTTAAATACAAGCATTCATTAAGAATTTACTCAATAGCAATTGCCCAAAAATATCAAAACAAAGGAATTGGAAATGAGTTATTAGAATTCATTAAAGACTTTGCAATAAAAAACAACTTTAAAAATATAATTCTTGAAGCCAGATCAAAGAATCAAAAACTAATTAAATGGTATGAATCAAGAGGATTTCAAATCGTAAAAAAAGTTGAGGATTATTACTTGAAAGGTGAAGATGCAATCAAAATGAAGCTATCTGTTGATAAATACACATTCTGTAAGAATGTTATAATTATCGATCAACCTTATAAATGGGAAGAAAATGCGATTAATGCTAAAGTGATTTCTGTTAAGGAATACATCAATAATCCAATATATCAAAACAATTCTGATTTTAGGATTTATAACTTATGTAGTTCCTATAAATATCAATCTTATGGGTATTATGTGTCGCTTTTAGCCTCAGCGAGAGGGCAGAGAATTATTCCCAATATTACAACCATACAGGATCTTAAGATTGCTAATGTTATTCAATCCATAGCCTTCGATTTAGATGAATTTATCAATAAATCTCTATCAGGCAAGAATCCAGAATTATTCTCTTTGAACATTTATTTTGGTCAAACACTTACAAAGGGTTATAAAAATCTGGCTAAAAAATTGTACCAGATCTTTGAGGCTCCTCTGTTTGAGGTAACTTTTGTAAAGAACGATAAATGGCTAATAAAAAAGATTAAAGTCATTAATTTTAAACACATCACAGAAAGTGAGAAAGAGGTTGTATATGAATTTGCCTCAAAACACTTTAGCAAAAAAAAACACAATTTTCCCAAATTGATTCACTACAAATACGATGTGGCTGTTCTAATTAATCCTGAGGAAGAAACGCCACCATCAAATCAGGAAGCATTGGAAAAATTTAAAATTGCTGCCAATAAGAAAAACGTTTACCTCGAGTTCATTACTAAAAATGATATTGGGAAGATTAATGAATTTGATGCTCTTTTTATTCGGGAAACAACCAACGTGAGTCATTACACCTATGAGGTATCTCGCTTTGCTTATGCTGAAGGCCTAGTTGTTATTGACGATCCCTGGTCAATTATGAAATGTTCCAATAAAATATTTCAGCATGAATTATTTCAGAAGAATAAGATCAATACGCCAAAAACAATTGTTTTGGCAAAAAACTCATTCAACAGTAAGCAATTAGATACTTTTTCCTATCCGGTTATTTTAAAGCAACCAGATAGTGCCTTTTCATTAGGTGTTATAAAAGTAAATAACAAAACAGAAGCCTTTGAGCAAATAACCAAACTCTTCGGTAAGTCGGACATGATCATTTGCCAGGAATTCCTTTTCTCGGAGTTTGATTGGAGAATTGGTATATTGGATAACCAAGCACTATTTGCATGCAAGTACTATATGGCTAAAAATCATTGGCAAATCTACAATTGGAAGAATTCTCCAGGCGAAGAATCTGGTGATTATGAGTCGGTTTCCATTTCTCAAGTGCCAGAGAAAATTTTAAAGGTTGCACAAAAGGCTGCATCACTCATTGGAGATGGATTATACGGTGTTGATTTGAAAATAGTAGATAATCAAGTATATGTAATCGAAGTAAATGATAATCCAAATATTGATACTGATGTTGAGGATTCAATCCTGAAAGATAAATTATATGACAAAATAATAGATTCTTTAGTGAATCGAATTGAAATTGCTAAAAACACTCGAAAAATAAGCTTGTGAAGTTGATTTCACATTTAGTAAAGCTGTTTTTATCATTGAGACTGAATATAAATTAACTCTCTTACAACGCATCACCTTATACAATTGAATAAGAGTGACGTATACAACTAAAATGAATATCAAATTTTAATAAAAAAGTAAAGAAATTTAACTATGACCTTAAATAAAGTAATAGTAGGAAGTGAAGAGTGGTGCTCTCTCCCACAGTTAAGAATTCCCGCTATCAAAGCACGTGTGGATTCTGGTGCAAAAACATCATCACTGCATGCGATTAACATTATGGCTTTCAAAAAAGATGGTGTTCCTTGGGTAAGCTTCGATGTTCATCCTTTACAGAACAATGGCAAAACTACAATTCACTGCGAAGCCCCCATTCACGACAGACGTAAAGTAAAAAGTTCAAGTGGATCAAGCGAAGTTCGGTTTGTGATTAAAACCATCCTGTCTATTGCTAATGATTCCTGGGAAGTAGAGATCACACTTACCAACAGGGATAGTATGGGCTACCGAATGCTTTTAGGTAGAGAGGCAATGTCAGGGAAAATGCTGGTTGATCCAGAAGCCTCATGTTTGTTTGGTTCTCATTCAAAAGAATCTCTGGATGAGTTTTACTTTACTCACATTATACAAAAGACTGGATTAAAAATAGGCTTATTAGCCAGCAATCCTGAATTGTATAGCAATAGGCGAATCATAGAAGCCGGACAAGAAAGAGGACACGAAGTTGAATTTCTAAACATTAAAGATTGTTACATCAAACTTGATGGGCAAAACCCGGAAATGCACTATAGAGGTGGACGTATCCTAAATGATTTTGATGCAATTATTCCAAGAATAAGACCAAGTGCAACCTTTTACGGATGTGCTTTGACTCGTCATTTTGAGGCAATGGGTGTTTACACATTAAATTCCGCTTCAGCAATTACTCAATCGAGAGATAAATTGTATGCTTTGCAACTTCTTATTAACAACGGACTTCCTATACCAACAACTGGATTTGCCAATTCGCCCCTAGACACAGATGAATTGATAAAAATGGTTGGTGGTGCTCCTTTAATTGTGAAACTTTTAGAAGGAACACAAGGCAAGGGCGTGGTGCTTGCTGAAACAAAGAAAGCTGCAGAAAGCTTAATCAATGCCTTTAAAAGTTTAAGAGCAAATATCCTTGTACAAGAGTTTGTAAAGGAAGCCAACGGGAAAGACATTAGATGCTTTGTGGTAAATGGAAAAGTGGTGGAGAGTGTAATGAGAACTGCAGCTCCAGGTGAATTCCGAGCAAATATACATATGGGTGGAACTGCTGCAATCACTAAAATAACCACACAAGAAAGAAAAATTGCTGTTTTGGCTGCCAAAACAATGGGACTTAAAATAGCAGGGGTAGATATCATCAGAAGCCAGTCAGGTCCATTGCTTCTGGAGGTGAACTCATCACCTGGTTTGGAAGGCATAGAAGGAGCATCAAATAAAGATATTGCCGGAAAAATGATTGAAGCGATTGAAAGAGCCTTGAAATACAAAAAATAAGCTGAAGTATCGCACAGATAACAAAAGCAAGTTCTGTTTGAACTTGCTTTTGTTGTATCATATTCCTTACAAATCTGCCTCTAAAATTAATTTTATAATACCGATTACTATACAATCCTGGTAGCTATCCCGAGCATCTTTAGCGTTTCTCTAAAAGTACTTTGAATATGTATCGGCATGATACCAGCGCATTTTACTATTTAAATGGTATAATATTTCTGTATATTTATTACTGATTGATTTTTAAAACCGTTTTGAATGGAAAATATGAGCAAGGACAGCATTAACCTCGAAGATATCGTTCAAGTTATCGTTGGATCATCGGCACTAACAATACCCGTAGCTTTCTCAGAGGAGTCATGGCAATTAAGCGAAACCTTACCTACTTTAAACATTATTATCATCCTGATATTATCCTTGCTATTTATAAACATTTACTCATTTGAAGGAATTTTTCAAGGCCAAATCAAACATAGATTATCCCATTTTGCATTAAGAACCATAATCGACTATGGCGTTACCTTTGTTGTGGTATTTATCATTCTTTTTGCTTTAAACCGAATGCCAATCCTGGAAGAACCGTTAATTGCATTCAAAAGAATCATTCTTCTTTCTTTTCCGGCATCGATGGGTGGTGTTATTGTAGACGGATTTGATAAAGAATAAAAAGCAATTTATACTTATATCTCAATCTATTCTTTGCTTTCATTCCTTTGCCTTAACAAATCTCTAATTTCTGTGAGCAACTCTATATCCTTAGGTGTGCTTACCGTTTCATCTTGCACATCCTCCCCTTTTCGCCTGATGTTATTAATTACCTTCACCACTGCAAAAATGACCAGAGCAATAATGAGAAAGTCCAAAGTAACCTGAATAAAGTTCCCATATTTCAACTCCACCAATTCCTGTATGATTTCTCCATTGGTATCCAACTGTTTTTCCTGCAAAACAATGCTAAGCGTCTGAAAATTGACCTTCCCAATTACCATACTAAATGTTGGCAATAGCACATCGTTAACCAGCGATGACACAATTTTATTGAAGGCAACCCCAATAATGATTCCAATGGCCATATCGAACATATTGCCTTTAATGGCAAATTCTTTAAACTCCTTTAGTATCTTCATTTCAATTTCATTAAGATCTTTATTCGCAGTTTTTAAGATATGAATATATTTCCAAACTATTGCTAATCAACTTAAAAGTGTGATTGGAAAAGGAAGCTAATTCACATTTACAATGCCGATATTTGAATGATTCATTTTTGTTCTGAGATGAAGCAGGCAGAAGCAAGTCCTAATCAAACGAATAAGCCAAAGAAAACACATTGGAATATCGGGCTATGGATTGGTCGCCAACATCGGTTAACGCATAATCCAATCGGAAATTTTTGTAGTTGATTCCCAAACCAAGGTTGGGCTGAAAGGTCCAGCTTTTGCTGTTGTCGAAATCTGTTTCTTCCTGGAAATTATTTACCCCTGCACGCAGGAAAATGAGCTTTTTAAAGGAAGCCTCGATTCCCATGTGTGGATCAATACTTATGGGATCGCCCTGTACCAAAACATTTCGCTTACCATCGAAAGTAAGATCGGTATTGAACTCGGCCAATAGGGCAAACTTTTCAGACAATTGAAACTCTCTGCTCACACCCAAAATCAACTTTGGCAAAGTTAGCTCGGTTGAATTCTCAGGTATTTCGTTACCAGTTACTGCAAACACCTCTTCCAACTGATCTGTTTTAAACACCCATGAATTGAAAGTGCTTGTAGCATCGCGCAAAAGTGCTCCAAATTTCCATGAAGATGTACTGTAGGTTGCTGCCAAATCGATTCCAAAGCCATAAGCCGAAGCAAAATCGCCGGTATGGCGGTAAATCAGTTTTACATTCCCTCCAACATTTAATCCTTTGATCCCCGTTTCTCTGGCATATGAAATCAGCAAGGCATAATCAGCAGCGGTAAAGGTTGTAATGCGATCGTAACGCAGGTTTCCATCTTTATCGATCAGCTCTAAAGTATTTGGGATATCATCCACCCCAAAACGGATAAAACTGAATGCTATGGCACTTTCTTCATTCAACTTTACAACCAATCCTGCATAATCGTAGGCCGATAATCCGCCAAAATACTCCGCATGCATAGCTGCCACATCGTATTTGTTGTCGATTTTAACCAATGAGGCAGGATTCCAGTAAGCTGCTTCAACATTCGATTGAGAGGCAACACTGGCATTTCCCATGGCAAAGGATCGGGCACCAACTCCTATTGAAAGGAATTCGTTACTGTAGGTAGGAGCCGAAGTTTGCGCCACTGACAAACGACAAAGTCCTAATAGTAAAAAGAGTGTGAGTAATACTCGCATATTGTACAATTCTAGAAACGTAAAAATAACATGCTTTTTTTAATCTGTAGCATAATTGGGGTGTAAATAAGTAAAATAGAGAATTTCCACTGGGTAGAAAGCTAAACATGCTAAGCATCTCCGAGATGCTAAGCATATTGTAAATGCAAACTTCTATACGGTTCTGTCAGAAAAGTTACAATAGGAAATAAGTCCAATTACACTCTCTAATTGTTTTGTCTGATCAGCAGAATCGAAAAATTCACTTATTTTTGTGAATCTATAAACAAAACAGAAAGCATGAGCATTGTAAAACACATCCCAAACACCATTACCTGTTTAAATTTATTTTCGGGCTGTACAGCAAGTTTATTGGCCGTTGAAGGTCATTTGGAATTGGCGGCAGCACTGGTTTTAGTCGCTTCGGTATTCGACTTTATGGATGGTTTGGCGGCTCGAGCGCTAAAAGCTTACTCGACCATGGGTAAGGAATTGGATTCGTTGGCAGATATGGTAAGCTTTGGTTTAACTCCTGGTTTAATTGCCTTTGGTTATCTTAAAATTGCAATTTTAGGAGATGCATCTGTCGATTTTAATCCGGATGAATTGAGCATTTCGCAAATGGCAATTCTTCTATCGGCATTTATCATTCCTGTTTTTTCGGCTCTTCGCCTGGCAAAATTTAATGTAGACGAAAGACAAACAGCTTCGTTTGTTGGTGTGCCTACACCTGCAAATGCCATGTTCTGGGCCTCGATTCCTTTGGTATTGTATTTTGGCGATTATCCTTTTATTGTAGAATGGTTAAGCAATCCTGTAATTATTATTGTAGCCATTGTAATTACTTCGCTTTTGCTAACGGCAGAAATTCCAATGTTTGCTTTAAAAGTGAAAAACCTAAGCTGGCAGGATAACAAAATCAGATACTTGTTTTTAATGAGTTTGGTATTACTGGCTATATTGGTAAAATGGCTTGTAATTCCACTTGTAATTTTTGTTTACATCCTGTTTTCGATAATTGATAATCTTACGAAGAAGAAATAAAAAACCATATAAACAGAAACGCCGCAAAGATGATTTGCGGCGTTTTTCATTTTAACCTTTTTCTGCTACTATTGGTTGTATTTTAATTCCTTTATTGGTTCTTCATTCTTCTTAAAATAATTTTCGAAATATCGATATGCCAACCAAACAATTAAAACAGCAATAAGAAATAACCCTATTCTCTCTACAGTTCCTAACCCTAACATCTCTGCCCATGAAGTAGCATCGGGATTTGATTTGCTAAGAAAAAAGGCCGTTCCATTATTCACAGCATGAATAACCATACAAAGTAGAAGCGATCTTGTTTTCCAGTATAGATATCCCATTACAATCCCTATTAAAAAAGCTACAACAAATTGCCATGGATTAAAATGTATAATCCCAAAAAATACTGCCGACCAAATAATCGCTTTCCAGGGATTATAGTTTTTTAGTAATCCATCAAGCACAATTCCTCTCATTAATAACTCTTCTAATATTGGAGCTGCAATAGCCACTGTTACAAATCCCCAAATATTGTCCTGCATCATGTTCTTAAATAAATCCATTAACCATTCAGGTGCTGGCACCCAACTTGTAATTTCAACATTTATTACTAACATGCTTAATGTAACAATTACCACCACAGGCAGAATAACCAGAGGGAATGGATTAAATGCAATGGTACTTTCATTTTTAGGATTTTTCTTTTTAAAGCTTATTGCAATAAAAATCATAATGCCTAATGGCACAACATAATTAACAAAACCCATAGGGCCTTGCAAAACATCTCCCAGTGCATACTGAATTAATCCAACAGGTATACTGTATCCAATCATAACCAGCAATAAAATTCCTATTATTCCCCACGATTGCTTAATGCTTGGATATGCGAATTCTTCCGTCTTAACAACTTCTTGTTGCTGTGTATTCAATTCTTCCATTTTATTTTTCTGATAATGTAGTGTTCTTTTTAATTACGACCTGTCCCTTTAATGAGGATAGCATATGAGTAAACAACTCTCTTAATTCTCTATAATAATCTTTACTGAAGAAAGTTTTTTTGATCTCGAAAAGAGTTCTCACCTGCAAGCTATTGGATTGTTTCTGATTGCTTATTAAATACTTCCCAAAACCATTGGAAAGTTTAATAACTTTTGACTTAGGACATTCCTCAATACTAAATTCTTCGGGAAGTTTAATATTAATTAGAATTGATTGATATCGGTGGTAGTTAAAATCAATGCGATATTGCCTATCCTCTTTTATAAATGGATTATCTGTAAAAACACTTGGGAATGGCTCGAAATAGATCATATCGCTTTCAAAATCCATTTCTGTCATTGGCAGATTACATGTAATTTCCAAAGGTTTATTTACGATATCAAGGTTGCGGCTCTCAACTGAATCCATATTCAATTCTACCTCCGATTCGTCAATCATTGTTTTCAAAAACTCCTCCAAACCATATTTATTGATTAACTGTCTTGATTCTACCGCATAATAACCAGTCTCCATAAGTTTAAACTCACAGCTTGGCTCATTCATATTTGTAAAATCATAGTTTAGCAACAACTGTTGGCGAGACTTTTTATAAGCCACCACCTTAACCCATCTAGCTCTATCTTTTTCGATCACCAAAGCCATATGATTTAAATCTTTCTCAGCCAGCAATTGATATGGACGGTAAGGCGAAGTAGCATTTAAAAACATTTTATTCCCAAATATTTCTACATAGGCTAAAGCCTGATTGAACTGGCTCATTAAAGGATAACCCGTTTGAAGAAGTCCCAAGTTGTTGGTACGAGTTAAAGCGGGCTCCGCTTTTATTCCAGCTTCTCTTAAAAGCAAAACCAATAAATAATTCATTTCGGAATTTGAAGCTACCTTTTCTTCTAAGATTTTTGGAGGAGTTTTTTTGGGGTATAAACGATATTCTCCATCCCACTTTACATGATTTCGAACATAGTCATATATTTTCTCTACTTTTTCCCAGTCATTTTCATCACCCTCTAAAATTTGCTCAACAATTTTTTTTGCATAGCCTTTTCTACCAAAAAAATCGAAAGCTTTTAAGTATTCGCTGGCCAATTTATCCCAAGTCGATTTTACGGTAACAAATTCAACTCCTCCAGCCATTCCATCGCCATTTTTATAATATCCCGTTAGCTGAAAACGAATTTGCTCAACAAAATCTGTATAATTATTCACATATGGCTCTTCCTTTATCGATTTTAAATGAGATAATATCCACTCATTACTACTTACCGAAGGATATTTAGCACTAAGCTTTTGTCCAAAGCTTACCATATTATATCTAAATGACTCAGGAATATTTACCTTAATGGAACTGTAATATGTCGGAATATCATTTTGAAAATACCATGTATCCAGGTAAGAGTAAAAATTGGAAACCAGCGCATATTTATATTCTATTATTGAACCTACTTTCACATTTGGCATTCCAAAACGCACAGCTCCATAGCTTTCATTCAAATCAACATCAAAAACAGATTTTCCATCCAGATCTGTTACCTCTTTGCCATTATCAGGATCAAAGTTTATGGTCTGCCCCTTAACCGAATTGATTTTTTCCAATCCATCTTTTCGCCAATATGGGAGTTCTACATTGGCTTTATCTAAACCTTCTTCCTTAAGAATTTTAATTCTCACATGATGATGGTAAATGATTGATCTATAACTTACATCAACTACACAGGTTTTGCTTAAAATAACGGCAACCGCATCCGTTTCGTAAGAACATTCAGACAGTAAGATTTCATCTTTTGAGAATTTCCCATACTTTATTCCTTTTGCATGAGAACAATAAGCCACCACCATCAGGCAGATTATGAACAGATAAGATTTAGTTAGAATTTTCATCAAGTGATTTTTTTGATCACCTGAAACTAAACAAAATCGAAAACTTTATGAACACATGTTCACAAAGAATGATTAAATCATAATAATATAGATTCGGTAAAAATAAAAGCTTGGTTAAAAAGTTTCTGCAAGCACTTTGAATTACTTTCTATTCATTACTTCATTCTGTCTAAGAATGGCTTCTTTATGAATCATTCTAAGAAGTTGAGTTATAAACTTCTCTGACAATCCCAGACTTTTTGCAAGATCAACTCCACGCTCACGAACCTTTTCCCATCGCTGAAGTTGCAGAATCGTCATATTCTTTTCCTTTTTGTATTCACCTATCTCTTCAACAATATTCATTCGCTGTGCTAGCAATTCAATCAACTGTGCGTCTACCGAGTCAATTTGACTTCTAAATTTTACAAGTTGGTCAATCTCTTCATCGCCCACTACATGTAACCTACAAACCAAACCTCTCAACAGTTGATTCAAGTCTTCAGGTGTTAATTGCTGATCGGGATCACTCAAAGCTTCTTCAGGACAAATATGACTTTCTATCATTAAACCATCCATATTTAAATCCATCGCTTTCTGAGCCATTTCGTGAATGTACTTTCTACTTCCTGCGATATGACTTGGATCGCAAATGATAGGCAAATTGTGGAAACGAGATTTTAATTCAATAGGAATCTCCCATTTTGGAATATTTCGCAGAATGGTTTTTTCGAATGGATAAAAGCCTCGATGAATTGCTGCAAGCTTTGAGATCCCTGCTTTATGTATGCGTTCTAAAGCACCAATCCAAAGGTTGATATCTGGATTAATTGGATTTTTAACCATTACTGGCACATTCATCCCTTGTAAAGCACTTGCCAATTCCTGAACGGAAAATGGATTTGATGTTGTTCGTGCTCCAACCCATAAAATATCAACATTATGGCGCAAACACATTTCAACATGTTTTGGCGCTGCCACCTCTACCATGGTTAACAAACCAGTTTCTTGCTTTACTGTATTCAGCCACTGCAATGCATCCAACCCTCTACCTTCGAAAGAATTTGGCCTGGTTCTAGGTTTCCAAACTCCTGCTCGAAATATCTGCACCTGTTTTGTGTCGCTTAAAGCCCTTGCAGTTGATACCAACTGCTCTTCAGACTCTGCACTACAAGGCCCACTAATCACTATTGGATGAGTATCCAATTTCTTACTGAACCAATTATGTATAGGTTTGATATTATCCAGTCCACTCATATCTTAAAAATTAGGATGCACAAAAATACATTTTTAGTTGATATCTAAAAACCCATATAAAATAATCGGCAATCATTAAACGATTGCCGATCAAATTATCTTACTCTTCCAATTTCGATTCAAACTTTTTTAAAGCATATCTTACTGCTTTATAACTTACATATATTAAGAGTGGCCATGTAAGAAGCCATATTATTGATGATAAATACATGATTCTCTATTTTTAGTATAAATGATCTTCACTTCTCAATTCTTCCAAGTCTAATTTTTTATTATTGATAGCTCTCCAGGCCCAAACAATATAGGCAATTACGAAAGGAACCATTAAGGATACATAGCTCATTGCCGTTAGAGTGTAATGCGATGAAGATGCATTCTGAATGGTTAAGGAAGACTGCAAATCAGCATTAGATGGATAAAAAGCAGTATGATTAAACCCTGCCAACAAGAAAAGTGCAAATACTACCAGAATTGTTCCTCCGCCAGTAAACCAAATTCCTCTTGTATATTTCTCAGCTAAATAAGATTTAATCAAACCAAACAGCACCAACACAACACCTGCAAGGAATAATATCAGCACCAATGGCATTGCAAGAAAATTGTGTAAGTATTTGTATGCTTCCATACTTACAACACCCGTTTCTGCATCAACTGCAAAACCATCCATAACCAATAAGCGAACGGCAAAAAATAAGAAAACCACTAAAAAAGGAATTCCACAATACAACAACTGCTTTTTCGATCGATTAAAAATTGCTTCATGCTCTATACTATTCATGAAATATAAGCTTCCCAACAAACGCGCCAAAAAGAAAACCGTTAAGCCCAAAGCTACATTGTGTAGGTTTAAAACGGCCTCTAATCCACCATAGGGATTTGCCCATTTTGATTGGTTCAATTCGTTTACGGTAAATTCTGCTCCATTAAAGAAAGTTCCTACCGCAGTTCCAATTAATATTGTTCCCAACAAACCATTGATAAACAAAAATACCTCAAAGGTTTTTGCTCCCCAAACATTTGAAGGTTTAGAACGAAACTCATAAGCTACTGCCTGAATGATAAAACAAAATAGAATAGCCATCCATACCCAATAGGCACCACCAAAAGAGGTAGAATAAAACAATGGAAATGAAGCAAACATTGCTCCCCCGAATGTAACAAGGGTAGTAAATGTAAACTCCCACTTTCGTCCTAGAGCATTAATTAAAAGTGTTCGTTCTTCGTCAGATTTTCCCAATCTGTATATTAAAGTCTGGCCTCCTTGAACAAACATTAAGAAAACTAAAATACTTCCTAAAAGTGAGTCAATCACCCACCAATATTGTTGCAATGCTAAATGTGATAAATTTTCAAACATGATTAATGCCCTCCATGATTTGGTCCTAGTTTTATTTGTTTCAACATGATTTTAATCTCAGCAATTAAAAGACCTGTGAAAACAATCAAAAACAAAAAGAAAGTGATCTGAACAGATGTTGTATCAATATTTGATACTGCACTAAGCGTAGGCATCAAATCTTGAATAACCCAAGGTTGACGTCCCATTTCTGCAACAATCCATCCACTTTGTGATGCTACATAGGCCAATGGAATACTCCAAATCGCAGAACGTAAAAACCATTTTTTACTAACAATTGATTCTTTATAAACGAACAATAAGGCCAATGTAAACAGCAGTAAAAACCACATTCCCAATCCTACCATGATGTGAAAGCTATAGAATGTTATCGAGATTGGAGGGACAATGTTGTATGGATCATCGAAATATCCGTAACCAAAATACTTAAAATTCTCGTTCAGCTCATTTAGAGAGGTTTGTGCCAAAGCTGCATTCTTATCTTTCTGAGCTTGCTTATAGTTTTTCAAAGCATGAATGGCCTTGCGTCCCATTTCTATTTTAGTTGCTACTGGCGGATGAATAACGCCGTCATTATCCGTATATCCATTAATCACATCATTTACCCCAGCAACAAAGGCATCGCCATCCATATATGCCATGTAAGAAAGCAAGTTTGGTATTTCCAATTTAAAATGAAAGTCCATCATATTGTCATTTCCACTTTCCGAACTAGATGACATTACTCCTATGGCCACCAATCCTGCTCCTTTCGAACCATCATACAAACCTTCCATAGCGGCAAACTTCATAGGCTGATCACGAACAATTTCGCGCGCTGAATTGTCTCCGGTCATTACAGTAAACAAGGAAGTAATTAAACCAAACACAGCTGCAACCACAATACTTTTCTTGGCAACAGTCACATTCAGTTTTTTCAATAAATACCATGCACTTACACCAATTACAAAAACTGCTGCTAAAGTATATGCCGATGAGATGGTATGTAAAAATTTATTAATAGCTGTTGGTGAGAAAAGAACATCCCAAAAGTTCACCATTTCGTTTCTGGCAGTATCAGGATTAAATTTCATTCCTACCGGATTTTGCATCCATCCATTGGCAACCAAAATCCACAAGGCTGAAAGATTTGATCCTACTGCAACCAACCATGTAGATATCAGGTGAAACTTCTTGCTTACCTTGTTCCATCCAAAAAACATCACTGCAATGAAAGTCGACTCCATGAAAAAAGCCATAATTCCTTCTACAGCCAAAGGAGCACCAAAGATATCTCCTACAAACCAGGAATAATTCGACCAGTTGGTTCCAAACTCAAATTCAAGAATAATTCCTGTAGCAACACCAATTGCAAAGTTGATTCCAAACAATGTCATCCAAAACTTTGTGATCTTTTTCCATTCCGGATTTCCCGTTTTTACATAGATGGTTTCCATTATGGCTATAATGAAAGCCAAACCCAATGTCAATGGTACAAATATCCAATGATACATTGCAGTTAAAGCAAATTGAGCTCTGGACCAATCGACCAATGACATGTCGAAGTTTTCAATCATATTACTATTTTTTAGGATTAGTTAATTGTTCAATCACGTAATCACCGCGATCCTTATCGTTAGTGTATTTTGTTTTTAGAAAATTTGGGAAAAAGAATAGCTTTAAAACAAAAAACATAATAAACAACTTCAGGATTATAATCAACCACACTTGTCTACTCCACGATTTTTGTCCAGCAAATCCCTCGTAATAAAACATCCATATTTTTTTCAGTGACAACAGTAGTTTCATAAATAATCATCGATTTTATGCGTTGCTATTCTTTTGTAAATCACCCTATAAATTAAAGACCTCATCGTCTTTTATTGCTTATCAATAAACTATTCAAATGTATACTATATTCCTAAGCATTCAAGCATTCCAACATAGATACTTTTTATAACCACATTTAAAAAATCAATAAACATTTAATAAACAGGCAATTGTACCCAGTGTGATATTTTACACATCTACCTGTTAATCTAGGTTTTAGGAATAACACAAACCCTATTTTCAATATAAAATGTCTTGAAAAAGATTATTTCACTAAATGTTGGTTTTTGACTTTACAAATAATTACATAAGCCAACAATAATCACATATTCAAGAGATTATACTCAATATTTTTAAAATCGAATTAAAATAATAAAAAAGAGAAGACCTATAATGAAGTCAAATTGCAACTGCAGGTTTTCGATATATTTCTTTATATTTGAGTTACAACGCAAACGTTGGTGAAACATAAAAAGATTAAACAAAAAGCCTTTAAAGTCAGTAAAATCAAGAGTTATTTATTCTTATTTAGAATGTTTTTAAAGAGCTATTGTTAGACTCAATTATTCCAATCAATTAGATGGCATAATTGATATTTTATTTGAAAACTAACCTTATATCATAATGAAAGAAGAAACATCAAACAACAGCAGAAGGAAATTCCTTAAAAGTTTTGGTATTTCAGTTGGTGCTGCAGGTGTTGTTAGTAGCTTTTCTCTAATTGGAGCAGCTAAAGCAGCAGCCAAAAAACCAGCAGAAATGGTGAATTTGCTTACACAAGACGGGCAGCTTGTGCAAGTGGATAAAAACCAATTGCGACCTACGGTTACTGAACCACTTGATGAACTTCAAAAAAGAGGTCGTGAAGGTATTCCTGGTAAATCATTTGTAATGGTGATAGACCTAAGCAAATGTCGCAATGCCAGAAAATGCATGGCGGCTTGTCAGAATCACCACCAGCTAAGAGCAGATCAGCACCATATCAATGTACTTCAAATGCAAGATGCTGAGCATACAGCTCCTTACTTCATGCCAAAACCTTGTCAGCATTGCGACAATCCTCCTTGCACAAAAGTGTGTCCTGTTGATGCAACTTTCAAGCGTCAGGATGGTATCGTACTTATCGACAACGAGAGGTGTATTGGTTGCCGATTCTGTATTGCAGCTTGTCCATATTCTGCTCGAATTTTCCAATGGACGGAACCTAAAGATTCTGAGAAGTACAAAGATCTTACTTATAATATTGAAGCCAACGTTCCTCAGAAAAAAGGTACTGTGAGCAAGTGTTTGTTTAGTGCAGACCGATTGCGTGAAGATAAACTTCCTTCATGTGTTTCTTCCTGTCCGAATGGAGTATACTACTTTGGAGACAGAAATGAAGATGCTGTGACCAACGGAACTACTGGTGAAACCGTTCGTTTCTCGAAATTAATAGAAGAAAACGCTGGTTATACTTTAATGGAAGAATTGGGTACTAAGCCTAGAGTATATTACCTACCTCCTAAAAACAGAGCCTTTGAGTTTAATGGCGACTTGCTAAATGAGGAGAATCTTCACTAAATATCAAATTAAACAATAGATAATTATTTGCCCTAAATAACTAAATCTTATGAATGACTTACCTAAACAGAAAGAAACAACTCTTTCGTTTGAAAAAATAAAAAAAGACATTCTACATCCAATGCAAAACCACAAAGGTCTTGAACTTTGGATTGTATTTTTGATCGCAGTAATTAGTGTTTGCGGTTGGGCCTATTACATTCAGTTAAAAGATGGATTAGGTGTAACTGGAATGCGAGATTACGTTTCATGGGGATTGTACATTGCCAACTTTGTATTCTTTGTAGCGGTTAGTTTGGTTGGGATGTTAATTTCCTCAATTTTAGGATTACTCCGAATCGATTGGATAACACCAATCTCCAGAATTGCAGAAATCATAGCCGTAGCCTTTGTGGCCGTTGCCGGTTTAGTAATTGTACTTGATATGGGGCGACCAGACAGAGTATTAAATGTAATGATTCATGGTCGTTTCCAGTCACCAATTCTTTGGGATGTTACGGTAATCACTACTTATCTAACTGTAAGTGCCTTGTTGCTAATTTTACCGATGATACCTGATTTGGCAATCTGTAAAAAAGAGCTTACCAAAGCTTCTCCAATCATGAAGAAGTTGTATAATATTCTTTCATTGGGATATATTAACACACCTGAACAGCATAAACATCTTCATAAGATGATTCGAACTTTAATGGTTCTAATCGTTCCAATTGGTCTTGCTATTCACACGGTAACTTCTTGGTTATTTGCAGCAACCTTGCGAAATGGTTGGGATACTACCATATTCGGACCTTATTTCGTTGCTGGTGCTTTTGTTGCAGGAGCTGCGGCCTTAATCATTGCCATGTATTTCTTCAGAGTAAATTACAAATTGTATGATTATATTACCGATTTACAGTTCGATAAAATGGGTAAGCTTTTGGTAGCGGTATGTTTGGTTTACTTATATTTCAACCTGAACGAATTTTTAGTTCCTGGCTATAAAATGAAAACAGGTGATGACGTGCACCTAAAAGAATTATTCTATGGACACTGGGCAATCATGTTCTGGTCTTCTCAATTGCTAGGAAATATTATTCCTATCATTCTATTGGTTTATAAAAAATTCAGAAAGCCTTTACCAATCATGATTATTTCATTGTTTGTATTGGCCGGAGCTTGGTTTAAACGATATGTAATTGTAATTCCAACATTGCTTCACCCTCATTTACCAATTCAAAATGTTCCAGAGAACTTCGTGCATTACTATCCTACTGCAATCGAAGTTTCGGTAACAGTATTAAGTTTTGCATTGGTACTGTTGATTATTACTGTACTTTCTAAAATTTTCCCAGTTGTTCCTATTGTAGAAACAGCGGAAAGCAAGGGAATTGAAGTTAAAATTGACGCCTAAACGAAAAGAATCATGAAGAATACAATTAAAAATATAGCTGCTTTATTCCTGATTTTTATTTTCTCAGGCTCATTAGCAAATGCACAGGGATGGTCGGTTCCAAGCTCTGCAAAGAAGAAACAAAATCCTTACGAAGCCACTGCCAAAAACATTAGCTCAGGTAAGAAAATATACAATCTTAACTGTAAGTCTTGTCATGGTGATCCAACAATGGCAAATATGCTACCGTTGGCACCTGTTGCTCCCACCGATTTAGGTTCACAAAATTTCCTTGTACAATCTTCAGATGGAGAAATTTACTACAAGGTAAATAAAGGACAAGGTGCGATGCCAACCTTCGAAAAAACCTTAAGCGATGAAGACAAATGGATGGTCATAACATTTTTGAGATCATTTGATAAAAACAAAAAAGAAAGACAACAAGTTGCTGAGATTAAAAATCCGGAAGTTACTGATGTTAAATTAGAACTAAAAGTTAATGAGGCTGAAAAAAACATGTCAGCCAAATTAAGTGGTGTTACTAAAACAGGGAAACGTGTAGGTTTACAAGGTATCGAAATGAGTTTCTTGGTAAAAAGAAGCTTTGGATTTCTTGATGTTTCGGGCGAAGATCCATACACCAACGAAAAAGGTGATGTTCAGATTCAGTTTCCTAAAGATCTTCCTGGAGACAGAGAAGGACAAGTTAATATGCTTGTTAAAGTAACTGATGATGCATTCTACGGAAAATTGGAAGAAGCCAGAGTTGTAACTCTGGGTGTACCAACTGATCCTGTTAATCCTCTTGATGAAAGAGCAATGTGGGGAACCAGGGCTAATGCTCCAATCTGGATTATTGTGACTTTTGTAGGTGGTGTAGTTGGTATTTGGAGTGTAATCTTTTTGGTACTGTTCCAAATGATTAAGCTGCCAAAATTGGCCAGTAAGAAAGATTAATTTGATTCTTCACTTTCTTCCTTTTTGGATTTTGAAGATCTTCCCAATTTATAAAGAAGATATCCAATACCAACAAGAAAGTGAAGAGCGGTTATCGCAACAACGATATAAATTAAGCTTGAATCTGTTCTCATAGTCTGAATTTAAATTACGTTCTGCAAGATGGCAAATATGCAGCAAGAAACAAAAAATCAAATTTGTGTGCACTGTGGCGACGACTGCGGCAAACATCCTGTTATGTGGGATGATAAGCCCTTTTGTTGCAATGGTTGTTCAACTGTATATCAGCTTTTGCACGAGAATGAACTATGTTCGTACTACGATTTTGAATCCAATCCTGGAATTAAAATCGAGAGCGGTAAATTTAAAGAGAAGTTTGCATTTCTTGATGAAGAAGAAATTGCCAATCAATTGTATGATTTTTCTGAAGGAAACATCCGTAAACTTACCTTATACATTCCGGCTATTCATTGTAGTTCTTGCATTTGGCTACTCGAAAATTTAAATATTCTCAATCAGGGTGTTTTAAAGTCGATGGTTAATTTTGTGAAGAAAGAGGTAAGCTTGACCTTCGATTCCGATCAAGTTAGTATTCGTCAGTTGGCTGAATTACTATCTTCTATTCACTATGTACCTGAAATTACTCTGGACAAGCTTCAGCAAAAACAAAACAAGGATGCCAACAAAAAATTGCTTTACAAAATAGGTATTGCAGGCTTTTGTTTTGGAAATATCATGCTGCTGAGCTTGCCCGAATACGTTCCGGGAAATGAATATTTGGAAACGCATTTCAAAAACTTCTTTGGAATGATGAATTTCTTCCTGGTTCTTCCGGTATTTCTGTATAGTGGTAATGATTACCTAGCTTCAGCATATAAAGCAATTAAACATCGCTTTGTAAATATCGACGTACCCATTTCACTAGGAATTTTGACTCTATTCATTCAAAGTTCGTATGAAATTTTTTCCGGTACTGGCGCTGGGTATATGGATTCCCTTACTGGTCTGATCTTTTTCCTATTGATTGGAAAATGGTATCAAAACAGAACTTACCAGGCTTTATCTTTTGAAAGAGATTATCGCTCCTATTTTCCTGTTGCCGTTAGCAAAATGGAAAATGGACAGGAAGTAAGCACCCCAATCGAGAAATTGAAAAAAGGTGATATTATTCTAATCAGAAATCAGGAATTGATTCCTGCAGATAGTATTCTCACCAAAGGTGATGCACAGATCGACTACAGCTTTGTGACAGGAGAATCGAAACCTGTATTTAAGGAAGCTGGTGATCAGATTTTTGCTGGTGGAAAGCAGATGGGTAGTGCAATTGAACTGACCATCGAAAAAGATGTAGTTCAAAGTCGCTTAACTCAGCTTTGGAATCAGTTTGATGAAGAAAATAGTGAAGCCTCAAAGCTGAATTCCTTAATTGACAAAATCAGTAAACATTTCACGATAATCATTATTGCCATTGCAGCATTAAGTGGATTGTACTGGCTATTTAATGACACTAGCAAAGCCGTTTTCGCATTTACATCAGTATTGATTGTAGCTTGCCCCTGTGCTTTGGCATTATCAGCTCCTTTTGCTTTGGGTAATACCATGAGATTAATGGGACGATTGGGAATTTATTTGAAAGGCTCGCATGTGGTTGAGAAATTAAACTCCATCACAAGTATTGTTTTCGATAAAACCGGAACCATTACCCAGGCTGATGAAGTGAAAATTTCCTTTGAGGGTGATAAGCTAACAACTGAAGATTATGTAGCGGTAAAGTCTTTAACCAGACATTCAACTCATATCTTAAGCTCTTCAATTTACGATCATCTAAAAGATATTAGTCCTGAGAAGGTGGAAGATTATCATGAACTCCCATCTATGGGAATATCTGGCTTTGTAAATGAACACGAAATCAAACTGGGTTCAGCTAAATTCATATCTGAAGGTATTTCAGAAAGCAAATCATTAACAACAGAAGTATACTACTCGGTTGATGGAAATGTAAAAGGTCACTTTACCTTAAGCAATCAATACAGAACCGGTTTATCAGACTTGATTAAAAATTTATCATCGAAATACGACCTGCATGTTCTTACTGGAGATAATGATGCGGAAAGAGAAAATCTTGAAAAAATTTTCCCTGCCTCATCTAACCTTCGTTACGATCAATCGCCGAATGATAAATTGGAATATGTCAACCAATTGAAGAAAGAAGGCAAAAAAGTACTGATGATTGGTGATGGATTAAATGATGCCGGAGCTTTAAAGTCAAGCGATGTGGGAATTTCAATTGCCGATGATGTTTACCATTTTTCGCCTGCATGTGATGCGATTTTGGAATCCTCAAAGTTCTCTGAACTAACTCGATTCTTATCGATAACAAAAAAAAGTATTTGGATTGTAAAATTAAGCTTCCTACTGTCGTTCTTGTACAATTTTGTAGGCCTTTATTTTGCCATACAAGGGATTTTATCTCCTATTGTAGCAGCATTGTTGATGCCCATTAGTTCCGTTTCGATTGTAGCCTTTACAACCATCACTACTAACTTAATTGCAAAAAATAAAGAATCAGAAAATAAAATTACAGACAATAAAAATATAGAGCAGAAAGCCTTTGCATCAGCAAAATCTGTTCAATTAAATTAATTAACATGAGTGTTTTGTTCGTTTTAATCGGTGTGAGTATGCTAGTGGCGGGAGGATTCCTAATTGGATTTCTATGGGCCGTTAAAAAAGGGCAATACGATGACTCCTACTCTCCTTCGGTAAGAATTTTATTCGAAGACAAAGAGAAGAAGGCAGAAGAATTATTAGATCTAGAAAATACAGCAAAGAAGAACCATAAATCTTAATTTAATGGAAACACAACATTTTTCGTACGATAACAAAATCGTTAAATATTTTGCCTACGCAACCATTATTTGGGGTGTAGTCGGAATGTTGGTGGGGTTATTGGCAGCCTTGCAGCTCGCTTTCCCGGTTTTTAATTTTAATTTGGAATACACCACTTTCGGACGTATTCGTCCAATCCATACCAATGCGGTAATTTTCGCCTTTGTTGGGAACGGGATTTTCGCAGCGGTATACTATTCGCTGCAGCGATTGCTAAAAGCCAGAATGTTTAGCGATAAACTAAGCTGGATTCACTTTTGGGGATGGCAGGCCATTATCGTTTCAGCGGCAGTAACATTTGTACTTGGGATCACTACAAGTAAAGAATATGCAGAGCTGGAATGGCCAATCGATATCGCAATTACCATTATTTGGGTGGTATTTGGATGGAACATGTTTGGTACAATTCTAAGACGTAGGGCCGATCACCTATATGTTTCCATTTGGTTCTACATCGCAACTTTTGTGACCGTTGCAGTGCTTCACATTGGTAACTCAATCGAGCTTCCTTATAGCTGGATTCAGTCCTACCCGGTTTATGCTGGTGTTCAGGATGCTTTGGTACAATGGTGGTACGGACACAATGCAGTGGCATTTTTCCTAACCACTCCTTACTTGGGATTGATGTATTACTTTTTGCCTAAGGCAGCGAATCGTCCGGTATATTCATACCGATTATCGATTATTCACTTTTGGGCATTGGTATTCCTTTATATCTGGGCTGGTCCTCACCACTTGTTATATACTGCACTTCCTGATTGGGCTCAATCGCTTGGAGTTGTATTCTCAATCATGTTGATTGCTCCATCGTGGGGTGGTATGTTCAACGGATTACTTACGCTTCGTGGTGCATGGGATAAAGTTCGCGATAGTGCAACCTTGAAATTTATGGTGGTTGCCGTAACAGCTTACGGTATGTCAACTTTCGAAGGTCCGATGATGTCCTTAAAATGGGTGAACTCATTAACACATTATACTGACTGGACAATTGCTCACGTTCACATTGGAGCAATGGGTTGGAATGGATTCCTGACTTTTGGTATGCTTTACTACCTATTTCCTAAAATGTGGAAGACCAAGTTGTATTCAGAAAAATTGGCCAACGCTCACTTCTGGATGGGAACCTTAGGTATGATTTTTTATGCATTGCCATTGTACTGGGGAGCCGTAGTTCAAACTTTAATGTGGAAAGAATTTACTCCTGACGGATTATTGGCTTATCCTAACTTCCTTGAAACCGTTACACAGATTCTTCCAATGTATCACGTACGTGTGCTAGGTGGATTACTATACTTTACAAGCTTGTTCTTAATGGTTTACAACCTATTTAAGACTGCTGCATCAGGTAAATGTTCGGATAATGAAGAAGCTTCGGCTCCTGCATTACATTCACCTAAGAAACGTGAAAAAGGTGAAGGTTTACACCGTTGGTTAGAGAGAAAACCTGTTCAGTTCATGGTTCTTTCTACTGTGGCAATTTTAATTGGTGGTGCTTTCGAGATTATTCCAACATACTTGATCAAGTCAAATGTACCAACCATTGAAAGTGTAAAACCATATACACCGCTTGAACTACAAGGTCGTGATATTTATATCCGAGAAGGATGTAATACGTGTCACTCACAAATGGTTCGCCCTTTCAGATCTGAAACGGAACGTTACGGTGAGTATTCAAAGGCTGGTGAATTTGTATACGATCATCCTCACCTTTGGGGATCGAAACGTACTGGTCCGGATTTGGCTCGCTCGGGAGTACCTGGAGGAAAAATGTACAAGACCAATGTATGGCATTACAACCACATGTTGGATCCTCAAAAGATGAATGCGCAATCAATCATGCCGAAATATCCTTGGTTGATTAAAGATGAATTGGATACATCATCTACTCCTGCTAAGATCAGAGCAATGATCACGCTTGGAGTTCCTTACGATGAAGAACCATATCCTGCAAACTACGATCAAGTGGCTAATGATGACTTGAAAAAACAAGCCAAAGAAATTGCTGCTGATTTGAACGCAAATGGAATTGATGTAACAAGCGACAAAGAAATTATTGCTTTGATTGCATACCTACAGCGTTTGGGTAGAGATATATCAGTTAAAGAATAAAAACAAGTAATAAGGATAAAGGATAAAGTAATTGGAGACATTGCTTTAACCTTTTCCCTTTGTACTTTAAAAGTATTAAGTATGAAATTAGTTAGTCATTACTTACAAGGCATATCAGATGTTGGGTTCTTTCCAAGTATCTCATTACTGATTTTCTTCCTGTTTTTTGCAGGAATGGTTTGGTGGGCTTTTAAGAAAAGTAACAAAGCCTACTTCGCTCAAATGGAAAGCTATGCTCTTGATGAAGATGATATGGATTCTTCTGAAATAAATAATAATTGACCCTAAATCTATAGCAATGGATAACGATAAATATATTGAAGAAAACAAACACCTGATTAGCGACCATGATTACGATGGTATCAGAGAATTGAATAATCCAATGCCAACATGGTGGCGATACCTATTCTATGCAACCATTGTATTTTCGGCAGTTTACATTTTCCGATACCATGTGTTTGGAGATGATTTGCAAATTGCGGAATACAATAAGGAAATCGCCTTGGCAGAAGCCAACAAACCAAAACCTAAGTTTGATGAAAATGCATTGGTTTTAATGACAGATGCCGACAACCTTGCCAAAGGAAAAGAGATTTACGACAAAAACTGTATTGCTTGTCACGGTGCAGTTGGGGAAGGAAATGCTATCGGACCAAACCTTACCGACAAATATTGGTTAAATGGTGGTTCTTTAAAAGATGTCTACCATATTATTAAAGTAGGTAAACCTCTAAAAGGAATGTTAGCCTGGCAAAATCAACTTTCACCTGAACAAATGCTACAAGTTGCTAGCTACACCATAAGCTTACAAGGAACTAATCCTCCAAATGCAAAAGAAGCTCAAGGTGAATTAGTAGAATAAAAAATAAGCTACAAGTTTCGAGTTACAAGCTTCAAGAAAATGAACTTGAGGCTTGAAACTTGACAGCTTGGGGCTGATCAATAAACAAAACAACATGGCTCCTGAAAATCCTTACAACACTTATCGTGATCAGTTGGCAACACTGAATGATAGTGGAAAAAGAAAATGGGTATATGCCCAAAAACCGAAAGGTAAACTTTACAATTACAGAAATATCGTAAGCTATACTCTACTTGCATTGATGTTCGGCTTACCATTTGTAAAAGTAGGTGGTGAACCCTTGTTTCTATTAAATGTTCTGGAGCGAAAGTTTATTCTATTTGGTGTAAGATTTTGGCCTCAGGATTTCCACATCTTTCTTTTTTCGATGATCACTCTATTTGTTTTCATCGTGTTTTTTACTGTTAGTTATGGTAGAATTTGGTGTGGGTGGACTTGTCCACAAACTGTTTTCATGGAGTTTATCTTCCGAAAAATTGAATATTTAATTGAAGGATCACACCAAGAACAAAGGAAACTAGATGCTCAATCACTCAACTTTGAAAAGTTCTGGAAGAAAAGCTTAAAGGCAATTCTCTTTTATGCTATTTGTTTCCTTATCACAAATACATTTCTGAGCTATATCATCGGAATAGATGAATTGTGGAAAATCATTAACGATCCTATATCAGAACATAAAGTTGGGCTTATCGTGGCATTAGCATTCTCGGGTGTAATGTACTTTGTATTCGCAAAATTACGCGAACAAGTGTGTTCAATGATTTGCCCTTACGGAAGATTGCAAGGAGTTTTGTTGGATTCGAATACCATTGTTGTAGCCTACGACTATAAACGTGGTGAAGAACGTGCTCCTCTTGAGGCCGGCGAAGATCGTGAAGCCGAAGGAAAAGGCGATTGCATAGATTGCTATCAATGCGTTGATGTTTGTCCAACAGGAATTGATGTGCGTGATGGTACACAATTGGAATGTATCAACTGTACTGCTTGTATTGATGAATGTAATTCGGTAATGGAATGGATCGGAAAGCCAAAGGGATTGATTCGTTTCGATTCTGAGAAAAATATCGCCGAAGGCAAAAAGAACAACTGGCCGATTCGTAAAATTGCTTATACAATTGTACTTACAGCTTTAATCGGAATTGTTATTGGTTTGTTTGCCTCAAGATCCGATTTGGAAGCAATCATCCTGCGTACTCCGGGTTTAATGTTTCAGCAGCAAGACAATGATAAAATCAGCAATATGTATAACTTTAAGGTGGTGAATAAAACTACCAAAGAAGTAGCTATTCATTTTAAAATTATGGATCACGAAGGTGAGGTTAAGGTAATTGGTGAAGACTTAAAAGCTGATGCAAGTTCAATAAAAGAAGGTGTGTTTTTCGCCATTCTCCCTAAATCAGAAGTTAAAGGTGATAAAGTACCTATTAGCATCGGAGTTTATGCTGGTCAGAAATTGATAGAAGAGGTGGAATTAACTTTTGTTGGTCCGAATTAATGGTCTGATAAAATATAGAGAGGGTTAAAAATGAAGAAATTGAATTGGGGAACAAAACTGGGAATCATGGCATCGATATACGTAATTGGTGTATTGATTTTTGTTGGATTTAGTACAACTCAAAAAATAAATCTGGTTTCGAAGGATTACTATCCTACTGGGGTGAAACATCAGGATCAAATCAATAAGATTAAAAATGCAGTACAGTTAGAAACGCCTGTTAGGATTGAACAAGTCGGTGATAATATTGAAATCACATTTCCTGCCAATATGAAATCTGGTGTAGAAGGTGATATTATTGTGTACCGACCTGCCGATTACGATTTGGACTTAAAATACAAACTAGCCTTAAACGATAGTGGCGTTTATATTTTAAACACAGATAAGCTGCTTAAAGGCAGATACACCATTAAATTAGATTGGGTGCATAATAACATTCCTTACTATAAGGAAGAGGCGATTTATTTGAGTAAGTAAAAAAATTAAAATGGTATATATATCAGCATTAACACTAGGACTTTTGGGCAGCTTCCACTGCGTTGGAATGTGTGGCCCTATTGCATTGGCAATTCCACTAAAAACCGATTCATGGTTAGCACGAATCTTTGGTGGGGTACTTTACAATTTGGGTAGAGCAATTACCTATGCGATTATGGGTGCCGTATTTGGGTTACTTGGTCGCGGATTGGTAATGAGTGGATTTCAACAGTGGGTGTCCATAATTATGGGAGCCATCATGATTCTTTCCGTAATTACACCATCAATCTATAAAAATCGATTCAATGCCGATAAAGGTGTGTTCTCGTTCGTAGGCAAATTAAAAATGTCCTTGGGAAAACTATTTGCCCAGCGTAGCTACGGATCATTATTGATGATTGGCCTACTAAATGGATTATTACCATGTGGCTTGGTATATTTTGCCATTGCAGGTGCTATCGCAACTGGATCTTCTGTTAGCGGTAGTCTATTCATGTTCATATTCGGTCTGGGGACTCTACCAATGCTCTTGGCAATTTCTCTTATCGGAAACATGATTACATTGGAACTTCGAAAAAAAATAACCAAACTGATTCCTTATGCAATTGTATTTATTGGCGTGTTATTTATTCTTCGTGGCTTAAGCCTTGGGATTCCATATCTAAGTCCTCCTGAAAAAGTAATGACAGTGCCTGTTGAAGAAGCTCAACAAGAAAAGCCTTCTTGTTGTCATTAAACAAGCTAGTGCCTCAATGTAATATATTTGGCATGCATAAAGACTTCTGGTGCCTGGGGTAAACCAATTCAATGTTAGGGAGCCATATTAAATGGCTTTCATTTGGCTTACCCTGACAGAATTAAATTTAAATAAGGTTTATACAAAATTTGAGACACTAGCCTGAAATATGCCAGCAACAAAGAGTAAGCTTAAAGAAATAGGCAGGAATTTGCAAGAAACAGCTTCTCAGCTTCAAGAAGTAGGCTTCCAACTCTAAGAAATAGAGTTCACTGCTCAATCTATTGACTTTCTGCCAGAAGAACTTGACTTCAAGTTCTAATCTATAGACTTCCACCTTCAAGATATAGAACCTTAAATTCAAGAAATGATATTCCAGTTTTAATCTTTATACTTTCGACTTCGAGAAATGGACTTTGAGAAGATATCGATGCACTTTCAAATTAATGTAATAGGCTTCATGTTCCAATCAATGCCCTTTCTGATCGATTCGGTACACTTTCAACTCTTGGAAATATACTTTCGAATCTAATCGATACACTTTTAGCTCCTAGAAATAGATCTTGAGGTTCATTCAATAGAGTTTATGACCTAAGAAGTTTTGTATATTTAAGCAGAATACTTAAACAATGGAATTCAAAAGCTCTTTATGGATAAAGTCGAAGAATACATCTACAATTTTGAGGGGGAACAAAGAGAAATTCTCTTGCAGCTTCATAACTTGATGATGTCTTTCCCTCACGTTGTAGCCAAATACCGATACAAAGTTCCGTTTTATTACCGCAAAGCCTGGATTTGTTATTTACTCCCTAATAAGAATGGCTCTGTAGACCTATCTTTTACCAGAGCCATTGAGTTCGCCGATGAGAACAAACAACTCGACTTCAGAGATAGAAAAATGGTTGGGAGCATTTGCCTTTCCAAACTTACAGATATCAATCAGGATGTAATGCTTCTCATTCAAGAAGCTCTTTTGATTGATGATACCGTTCCCTATACAAAAAAGTGGTTCGGCAGAGACAAGAAGTAACTATTCAGTAAAATCCAAGATATCACCAGGCTTACATTCCAATTCACGACAAATTGCCTCAAGCGTAGAAAAGCGAATAGCCTTAGCCTTGCCACTTTTAAGAATCGATAAATTAGCCACAGTAATACCGATACGCTCAGCAAGCTCCTTCGAACTCATTTTGCGTTTGGCTAGCATTACATCCAAGTTTGTTATTATTGGCATATCTATTCTTTTAAATGGTTAATTCGCTCTCTTCTTTTAGCTTTATTCCAGCTTTGTAGACTTCTGCGATTACTAAAGTGATAAGAAACGAAAGTATACCTAATAAATTAAAATAATCGGGATGTAAATGAATTAACTTACCCATCACATAAATGTCTTCCACAAGAAAATAAGAGAAAACTACAGCCACAAGAAATTGATATAAAATATATGCTAAAGTAATAAAAGCTATTTTCCTGATTCGCATATAATTTACATCTACAAAAAACTCTCTCATTGATTGGCTCACCGATAAAGTATGAAATATATCTTTAAATTGTTTTGTAACAAAAAAAGCACACAAAAACATCGCAATATTATTTAAAAAGGCTAAGAATCTATACCCCATATCACTAGTAATAAAAGATTCTGGCATTACTTCAACCATCCCGACTCCTTTAAATGCTGAATCTCCAATTAATGTATAATTTATAGGAAGTTCTAAATAACTACTTATCAAACTGAACTCTAATTGACTCGTTGAATCCCATCCAATAATTAAATTTAATGGAATGAAAACAATTGTTCCTGCCAAACCAAGAACACTAAGAATATAAAACAAATAAAACGTAGAATACAAGTGCTTCAATAATCGATTATTCTTTTTCATAGGATTAGATTTAGTATAGCTTACTAATACAAACCTAAGTAATTATTTTTTGTTTTTCAATTCTTTTTTATTGTTTTTCGATAATTTTATTTCCTTTTTCAATAATAAAAAAACTCTCAAGTTCCTATAAAACCTGTCCATATACTTATTTATTATTCCTCGATAATTATATGTAATTTCGGCTCAAATTTCTCAAGCCAACTGAAAATGAACAAACAGTCTCTTATGGTATATGCCAGTATTGTATTGGCAATGCTTTTTTGGAGTTTTTCTTTTGTATGGGTAAAAATTGTGTACTTGGTTTACAATCCAATCACAACAGTGTTTCTTCGCCTAAGTATCTCTTCTGCCTTATTATTTCTTATTGGCAAAAGTTTAAAAAGAATTCAAGGCGTTCAAAAAGAAGATAGAATCTATCTGGTTTTGCTCGCATTTTTCGAACCATTCCTATATTTCTTAGGCGAAAGTTTTGGGTTAAAACTTGTCTCTTCCACTCTTGGTGCAGTAATCATTTCAACCATTCCATTGTTTTCCCCAATTGCAGCCTATTTGTTCCACAAAGAAAGGATCAGCCCAAAAATTGCATTGGGAATTTTGTTTTCAGTAGTTGGAGTAGGAGTCATCATTTTCAATAAGCAATTCGACTTGGTAGCTTCCCCTCAAGGAATTGCATTAATGTTTGTTGCGGTTGCTGCGGCAATTGGCTATTCAATTGTACTAAAAAATTTGGCTACAAAATACAATCCGCTTACACTGATATCTTACCAAAATTTAATTGGTATCGCCTTCTTTTTACCATTGTTCCTTACCTTTGAATTGAATCATTTTTTGAATGCAGAACCTACAACCGAAGTATGGATTGCTTTAATTGAATTGGCTGTTTTTGCTTCCTCTTTGGCATTTATATTCTTCACCTATGGGTTAAAGCATTTGGGTATTAATATGTCGAATTTATTTATCAACGTAATTCCTGTATTTACGGCTATTTTTGCCTTTTTTGTATTAAACGAAAGTCTTACATTTCAAAAAATATTAGGAATTTCAATTGTGATATCAGGTTTGTTCTTATCGCAGGCCAAACTAAAATTCTCAAAAGTTAAGAAGTAATTTCATGAGCAAAATAAAGATTGATTTAGAGCAGTTGAAGGTAAAAGCCAAGAACACCGAGAGCGATACCAAAGAGTTTTTTGCCAAACTTAAAAAGAAGAAACCAAAACAATTGGATATCATTGTTCATGCACTTCACGATGAAGTCTTCGAAGAATTGGATTGTCTTGAATGTGCCAATTGCTGCAAAAGCATTAGCCCAATCATTATCGATAAAGACATTGAGCGTTTGGCCAAGCATTTGCGAATGAAACCATCCGAAGTAATTGATCAATACCTGGAAATGGACAATGACAACGACTTTGTATTTCGCGAAGCTCCTTGCCCATTCCTTATGCCCGATAATTATTGCATGGTATACGAAAGTCGCCCAAGGGCTTGCCGAGAATATCCACACACCGATAGAAAACGCTTTTACCAAATCCTAAACCTAACACTAAAAAACATACATTATTGCCCGGCAGTTTACGAGGTAACCGATCGATTAAAGAAGAAAAAAGATCAATTGTAAACTTTATCCGTATAAATTTCAATTCGGATTTATATCTTTAGATTTCCTAATATTAAACATGAACAGATCTCTTGTCTTATACCTAATCCTATTACTTTCCAGTCTTCAGGCATACAGTCAGTCGGCCGGAGAGAATATTTATGAATTCCTTAACTTGGGAAGCTCAGCTCGTGTAGCAGCTTTAGGTGGAGATCAAATCGCTTTGGGAAATGTGGATGCCGATTATGCCTTTTACAATCCTGCAGCTTTGCATCCTGAATTAGATCAGTCGATCAATTTGAACTATGTAAGTTATTTGGCCGATATCAATTATGGATATGCTTCATATACCAAAACCTATAAAGGTATTGGTACATTCTCGCTTGGAATGCACTACGTAAATTATGGAAAATTTACCGAGGCCGACGAATTTGGTAATATCAAGGGTAAATTTAAGGCATCAGACTATGCGCTTTTTATTAGTTACGGAAAACAAATAAACAAAAACCTTAGTGTAGGGTTAACCCTAAAACCCATTTACTCTTCTTTAGAAAAATACAATTCTTTTGGTTTAGCTACCGATTTAGCAATTATTTACGATAGTTCCGATAAACTTTTTAGAGCAGCATTGGTTGCCCGAAATTTTGGATACCAAATTAAACCTTATTACGGTTCGCACCGTGAAGATTTGCCTAATGAAATACTTATCGGGATGAGCACTAAACTGCAACACGCTCCTTTCCGATTTGCCCTCACCTATCGCCATTTGGAAAAATTAGATCAATCTTATCAATCCAATTTGAACAAAGTTGATGATGCTTTTTCATATCAATCATCGGAAGATGGATTTGTTGACAAGGCATTAAAACATTTAATTCTTGGTGCAGAATTTCTTCCTACAAAAAATTTCGCTGTTCGATTGGGATATAACTTCCAGCGCCGAGATGAATTGAGCGTAGAAGAAAAAAAGTCAACAGTAGGTTTCACCTGGGGTTTTGGCTTCAAAGTGTCACGATTTCGTATAAATTTTGCTTCCGCAAAATATCATCTTGCTGGTACAAGCAATCATTTTTCTGTTAGTACGAGACTTAGCGACTTTAATTTCAGATAAAAGCATTTTTGGAAAGCTGCATTGCAATCGTTTACAGACGAGTAGGCAGCATTTTTAGATCATGAATCCTATTTTTGATCGATTTTCTTACTACTTTTGTACGCAATTGCACAAACTTTTCCAGCAATACTAAATAATGAATATATCTGAAAAGAAATTAATTATAGCAATCGATGGCCACTCTTCGTGTGGTAAAAGCACTGTAGCCAAAGATTTAGCAAAAAAAATAAATTACACTTATATCGACAGTGGAGCAATGTATCGAGTTGTAACTCTTTTTGCAATGCGAAACGCTCTAATAAATAACGACAAGGTAGACGAGAACAAACTAAGTCATTTAATTGATCAGGTTTCAATATCATTCCAATACAATGATGAAAAACAACGTCATGAAACCTATTTAAATGGTGAATTGGTTGAAGATGAAATTCGTTCTTTAGCTGTATCAAACAACGTAAGCTTGATTGCAAAAATTAAGTTTGTTCGCGAAAAAATGGTTGCTTTTCAGCGCGAATTGAGCAAAGAAGGTGGCGTAATAATGGACGGTAGAGATATTGGGACTGTTGTATTTCCAAATGCCGATTTAAAAATATTCATGACTGCCGATGTTGAGGTAAGAGCAATCCGTCGATACAAGGAACTTAAGGATAAAGGCGAAGAAGTATCATTAAATGATATTCGTGAAAATGTGAAGAAGAGAGACTTTATCGATGAAAACAGAGATGAAAGTCCGTTGCGCAAGGCTGAGGATGCTATCGTTCTTAACAATAGCAAACTTAGCAAAGAAGAGCAATTAGATTGGATTGTTGAAAGAATGAACGAAGTCGTTTAATTATCTTTAAGAGAGAAGAAATGAAGATTGAAATCGATCCTAATGCAGGTTTTTGTTTTGGTGTAGTAAATGCTATAAACAAAGCTGAAGAATGTTTAAGTCAAGATGGTCAACTGTATTGCATTGGTGATATCGTTCATAATAGCATTGAGGTTAACCGTTTAAATGATTTAGGATTACAAACAATCGAACATGATGAGTTCAAAGGAATAAAGGAAAAGAAAGTACTGTTCCGTGCGCATGGCGAACCACCAACATCTTATCGAATTGCAAAAAAGAATAAGGTTGAAATAGTCGATGCCACTTGTCCTGTAGTTTTAAACCTTCAAAAAAGAATTAAGAAGGCATTCCGCGAACTTAAAGAAGTAAATGGTCAAATCCTCATTTACGGAAAAAAAGGTCATGCCGAAGTAAATGGCTTGGTAGGCCAAACCAATGGCAAGGCAATTGTTATTGAAACAACAAAAGACCTAAAATCAGTTAATCTGGATTTACCAGCAGAATTGTTCTCACAAACAACAAAAACTCTGGAAGGGTTTAATTTGCTTCGTGAAGAATTACAAAAAATAATGAAGGCTCCGTTTAAAGCTCATGATACAATATGTCGTAAAGTTGCAAATCGAGTGCCTCTAATAAAAGAGTTTGCGCAAAAACATGATGTAATTGTTTTCGTAAGCGGGAAAAAGAGTTCAAATGGAAAATTACTATTCGATGTTTGCAAAGGCATGAATCGAAATAGTTATTTCATATCAGAACCACAGGATATTGATGTTAGTTGGTTTGCCAATGCAAAATCTGTTGGTGTTAGTGGAGCAACATCTACTCCTGCTTGGTTAATGAACGAAATTACTGAAAAAATCAAACTTGAAAATAAAATAAATATTAGCATGTCAAGAATTAAGAAAATTGGTGTACTTACATCAGGAGGTGATGCTCCGGGCATGAACGCGGCGATTCGAGCAGTTGTTCGAACTGCAATCTTCAACAAACTTGAAGTTGTAGGTATTAAACAAGGTTATGAAGGTCTTATCAATGGTGATTTCAAAAAAATGAAATCTCATGATGTTAGTAACATCCTTCAAAAAGGAGGAACTATTCTTCGTTCCGCAAGAAGCGAGGAGTTTAGAACCGTAGAGGGAAGACAAAAAGCTTATCAGCAAATGCTTGATAACAAAATCGATGCTTTGGTAGTAATCGGTGGTGATGGTACTTTTTCGGGAGCTCGTATCTTTACACAAGAGCACGATATTCCAGTTGTTGGTATCCCAGGAACTATTGATAACGACTTATTTGGTACCGATTACACCATTGGGTATGATACTGCAATCAATACTGTAATTGATGCTGTTGATAAAATTCGTGATACGGCAAGTGCTCACAACCGTTTATTCTTTATTGAAGTAATGGGTCGTGATGCTGGTTTTATTGCTTTGCGCAGTGGTATTGCAACTGGTGCTGAAGCTATTTTGATACCTGAAAAAGAAACTCACGCAAAAGAATTACAAGCTTATCTTGAAAAAGGTTATAAAGAGCACAAGTCAAGTGGTATTGTAATTGTTGCTGAAGGTGACAAATCCGGAGGTGCGTACACTATTGCCAAAGAAATTGAAAAAGAACATCCTGAATATGACATTCGTGTATCAGTACTTGGTCACATGCAGCGTGGTGGTTCTCCATCAGCATTCGACCGTGTAACTGCTTCTACATTGGGTGTTGCTGCCGTTGAAGCATTGTTGGATGATCAAAAAAGTATCATGGTAGGAATGGTTCATGGTGAAGTTACTCATGTTCCTTTCAACAAAACCATTAAGAACAAAAAGAAAGTTAAGGATACATACTTGCGTATCAACGAAATCCTTTCTATCTAAAACCAATTGTTATACAAAATGAAGCTTTAGCGAGTTTTGTATTTACAATGGTTAATGCCGATAGACTTTTATAGGAGAATATTGAGAGATTCGAAAATAGTCGACATTTTAAAAGCAAATCGGTATAAGTAAAATTTGCGACAGCTTTTGTTCAAGTTATATTTCTTCTGATTGAGATTCCTGCCTTGGGATTTCAATCAGAACTAATAACTTTGGGGAAAATGCCTCAAAAATGAACAATAACCTAAATTTCGCAGATATTATACTGCCACTTCCATTGGCCGGTGTTTACACTTATTCTATTCCAGATGAGCTTAAAGACCAATTGGCCATTGGGAAAAGGGTAGTTGTTCCTTTAGGTACAAAAAAACTGTACACAGGCATTGTACAAACACTTCACAACAATGCCCCTACCGATTATAAGGTAAAAGACATACTGTCTTGTCTGGATGACTTTCCGGTAATTAATAATTTTCAATTAAAATTTTGGGATTGGATATCTCAATACTATCAATCAGTATTGGGCGATGTGTACAAGGCTGCAATACCTTCTGGTTTAAAATTGGAGAGCCAAACAAAAATTATCCTCAACGAAGAATTTGTTGCTGATAAAGCTCTTAGTAAAACTGAAGATCAAATCTTAAACATTTTAAGCAAATCGAAAGATGTTACTATTGCCAGTTTAAATCAGGCTACAGGATTAAAAAATACACTTCCACAAATAAAGTCACTGCTAGAAAAAGGCGCTGTGGCAGTGGAAGAACACATTTCATCTGGATACAAAGAGAAAAAAAAAGAATTTGTTAGTCTGCATTCAAATTTCACAGAAGAGGAAATTGGTGAATTATTGAATGGATTGAAACGAGCAAAAAAACAACAAGAATTACTTTATTCTTATCTAAATCTTTCCAAGCATTATTTTGAAGATAAACCTGTGAAAGTAAGCAGTAACGAACTCTTAAAATCAGTTGACGGCTCGAGAGCAATCCTGAAATCCTTGATAGATAAGAACATTTTAAAATTTTATTTCGAGAAATTAGATCGATTAGACTTTAGCTCAATCAATACAACAGGATTAAAGGAATTAAATTCACATCAAAAGATTGCAATAAATGAAATTCGAGAGAACTTCGAACACAAAAATTGCGTGCTTTTGCATGGTGTTACTTCAAGTGGAAAAACTGAAATCTATATTCATTTAATTGAAGAACAATTAAAGCTTGGAAAACAAGTTCTTTACCTACTTCCTGAAATTGCATTAACCACTCAGATCATTAATCGTTTAAAAGCGGTTTTTGGCAATAAAGTTGGTGTTTACCATTCAAAATTCAACGATTCAGAACGCGTCGAAATCTATAACAACATTCTGCAATCCGATTCTGATAATGCTTATCAGGTAATACTTGGCGTTCGTTCCTCTATTTTTCTTCCTTTCAGTAATTTAGGATTAATTATTATTGATGAAGAACATGAGAACACCTACAAACAATTTGATCCTTCACCAAGATACCATGCAAGAGATGCTGCTTTATATCTTGCCAACTTACATGGAGCAAAAACCCTTTTGGGAACCGCAACTCCAGCAGTAGAAAGCTATTACAATGCACAAACTGGTAAATACGGTTTGGTGGAATTATTCCAAAGACATCAGGAAATTGAAATGCCTGAAATCATAGTAGCTGATATTAAAGAAGCTCGAAGAAAGAAAATGATGAAATCGATTTTTTCGCCGGAATTGATGTCACACATGACAGATAGTTTGGAGAACAAAGAACAAATCATCTTATTTCAAAACAGAAGAGGATATGCCCCTTATTTGGAATGCAAATCCTGTGGTTGGGTTCCTCATTGTCCAAACTGTTCAGTAAGCCTTACCTATCATCGCCATAACAATTTGCTGGTTTGTCATTATTGTGGTCATGGTATGACACCTCCAAACAGTTGTGAGCATTGCGGCTCATCTGGGCTGGAAGATAGAGGATTTGGAACCGAAAAAATTGAAGAAGAACTTCTCTCCTACTTTCCTGAAGCCAGAGTTGGTCGAATGGATTTGGATACAACCCGAAAAAAAAATGCCTACGAAAAACTAATTTATCAATTCGAAAAACAAGAATTGGATATTTTGGTTGGAACACAAATGGTTTCGAAAGGTTTGGATTTTGATAATGTTGGTTTGGTAGGAATTTTAAATGCCGATTCTATGCTCAATTATCCAGATTTTAGAGCATATGAAAGAAGTTTTCAGATGATGGCACAAGTTTCTGGTCGTGCGGGTAGAAAAAAGAAAAGAGGCAAAGTATTGATTCAAACCTACACACCTGAACATGAAATTATTAAAAACGTAGTTAAAAATGACTATTTTGAGATGTATTCTTCGCAGATTACAGAACGTAAAGAATATATCTATCCTCCATTTTACCGCTTAATCAACATTAGTTTGAAACACAAGAATCAACGTTTGGTTAACGAAGCTGCCAGTTACTTTGCCAACTCACTTCGCAAAATTTTTGGGATTAGAGTATTTGGCCCACAATCTCCAGTTATAAATCGAATTCAAAATTCGTTTATTGTAAATATTCATTTAAAAATTGAAAAGAAAAGTTCACCTGCAAAGGCCAAATGGATTCTAAATCAACAAGCAAATTTCTTGAAAGAAATCGAAAAATTTAAAAGCATTCAAATCAATTTTGATGTTGATCCTATGTAATAACTTATCGAAATTAAGTGTTAAAAAAGCCTAAGGATTTTCAGCAATGTTTATCAACAAACGAATTTGTTTATCTTTGCTCAAATAACTTCGAAAATCGAATTATCGTGAACAAAATTGAACTTGAAAAAACTTTTGACAGTTTTTCTGATTATAATGTGCTAATTATTGGTGATGTAATGGTTGATGCCTATGTTTGGGGCAAAGTTGAACGTATCTCTCCAGAAGCACCTGTACCAATTGTTTCTTGTGTTAATCGTGAAAGTCGACTGGGTGGAGCTGCCAATGTTGCTCTGAATATCAAATCCATGGGAGCAAATCCTATTCTTTGCTCTGTAATCGGCAACGATGAGAAAGGACAAGAGTTCCTAAATCTTCTTACTAATATTCAAGATGAACAATATGGAATTGTTGTAAGCGATCATCGAAGAACCACAGTTAAAACTAGATTTATTAGCGATAATCAACACATTATTCGTGTAGATGAAGAAGATACTCACGAATTAGCTGACGAGATTGAAATTGAATTTATCGATCACATCAAAAGTTTAATTGACAAACACCAAATTCATGCTGTTATTTTCGAAGATTACGACAAAGGTGTAATCACCAAAAAGTTAATTGAAGAAATTACATCTCTTGCCAACGGCAAAAACATACCAATTCTGGTTGATCCTAAAAAGCGTCACTATTCAGATTATAAAAACGTAACTCTATTCAAACCTAACTTTAAAGAGTTTGTTGAGGGATCAAATCTTAAGCTTGAAAAGGGAGATATAGAGGGATTATTTGCAGAAGCTAAAAATTTCCAGAATAAAATGGGTATTAACAAGTTGTTAATAACACTTTCCGAACTTGGTGTTTTTATCAGCAATGAGAATACCTATGAACACATTCCTGCCGTTGTCCGTGAAATTGCAGATGTTTCGGGAGCTGGAGATACTGTAATTAGTGTTGCAACACTTTGTTTAGCGGCTGGTATGAATGCAAAAGAGATTGCAGCAATATCGAATTTAGCAGGAGGTATTGTATGCGAAATTCCAGTAGTTGTACCAATAGAAAAAGAACAATTGCTTAAAGAAAGTATTAAATTATTCGCACAAGTTTAAAATCATTTAAACCTTAATGTGCAATTATGAAAACAACTAACACTTAGACAGTTGACTTTACAAGGTTTTTACTATATCGCTTAAGTAATATGTTGATAATTTAATAGCTCTTGTTTGTATTTTAGACTGACTCAAAATTTTAAATATCGCTTAAAATTGTATCTTTGGAACTACATCAAAAAATTTAATTTAAATCCTTATAATAAGAATTGTTTATGGCTAAAATTATTGCTCTGGCGAACCAAAAAGGAGGGGTTGGAAAAACCACAACGGCTATCAACCTGGCTTCGAGCCTTGCCGTTTTGGAATATAAGGTACTGATTATTGATGCGGATCCACAGGCTAATTCAACATCAGGAATAGGTTATGATGTTCGTTCTATAGAGAATAGTATTTATGAATGTATAGTCGACGGAATTAATCCAAAAGAAGCAGTTCTTACAAGTGATATTGAAGGCTTTGATATTATTCCTTCTCACATTGATTTGGTGGGTGCTGAAATTGAAATGCTTAATCTATCAAATCGTGAAAAAATCCTTTCTAAAGTTATAGAAAAGGTTAGTCCTGATTATGATTTTATATTGATCGACTGTTCGCCTTCGTTGGGCTTAATTACCGTTAATGCACTTACTGCTGCTGATTCAGTAATTATTCCTGTTCAGTGTGAATATTTTGCATTGGAAGGTCTTGGTAAACTTTTAAACACAATTAAAATCATTCAATCGCGTTTAAATCCCGAATTGGAAATTGAAGGTTTCCTTTTAACCATGTACGATAGCCGTTTAAGATTGTCGAACCAGGTAGTTAGCGAAGTGAGAAAGCATTTTCAGGATATGGTATTCGAAACCATTATCCAACGAAATACTAAACTTGGAGAAGCACCAAGTTACGGAAAGCCTGCAATTCTTTACGATGCAGACTCGGCAGGTGCAATTAATTACTTAAATTTGGCTCGCGAATTGTTGCAGAACAACAACATGACTAAAATGAGTAATAAAGAAAAGATTATCAGCGAATAATATAATATTGAAAGAGTAACATGGCAAAAAAAAGCGCATTAGGAAGAGGATTAGGTGCATTAATCGAGGACGTTGATGAAGTACAGGTAAAACCAGAAAAAAGTATAAGCAACGAAATTGAAATTTCGAAAATCGAAGCCAATCCTTACCAACCTAGAACAAAGTTTGACGAGGAAGCTTTAAATGAACTTGCCCAATCTATTAAAGAATTAGGTATTGTACAGCCACTAACAGTTCGTAAAATCAATAATAACTCTTACCAGCTTATTGCTGGAGAAAGACGATTTAGAGCCGCAAAAATTGCTGGTTTGAATAGCGTTCCTGTTTATATTCGCCTTGCTGATGATGACAAAATGTTAGAATTGGCTTTGGTCGAAAATATCCAACGTGAAGATCTTGATTCTATCGAAATTGCCATTAGTTATCAAAGATTAATTGATGAAATTAAACTAACCCAGGAGAGTTTATCCGAACGTGTCGGTAAAAAACGCTCGACCATATCCAACTATTTACGATTACTTAAACTACCTGCTGAAATCCAAAAAGGAATTCGCGAGAAAAAGCTTTTAATGGGGCACGCAAGAGCTCTTGTAAATGTTGATGATCCTAAATCTCAGCTTAATATCTTTAAACTTACCGTTGAGAATGATTTCTCGGTGCGAAAAGTGGAGGAATTGGTTCGTGAATTAAACAAAGGAGATAAAGAGAAAAAAGCTCCTTCCAAAATTTCATTGCCTAAAGAATATGAGTCATTAAAGGACCATCTTTCGCAACATTTTAAAACTAAAGTTGATTTAAAGCGTACCAATAACGGTAAAGGAAAAATCATAATCCCTTTTAAATCGGATGATGATTTAGAGCGTATTTTAGCCGTTATGGACCAAATGAATTCGTAAATAGTAACATCTAAAATAATTAAAATTGAACAATTTACGCCCACTTTTAATTACAGTGGCGGTGTTGCTTGTTTTTATCTTAGCAGGAAATACTCAAACTCAGGCTCAGAAATTTACAGCAGATACCGTACAGGTGGAATCAAGTGTTAAAATACACTCTCCTCATAAGGCTACAATGTATTCGGTTATGCTACCCGGTTTAGGTCAGGCATACAATAAAAAATACTGGAAAATTCCCATCCTTTATGCAGGAATTGGGGCTACAATTTACGCCATTAACTGGAATACGAAAAACTTCAAAAAATATAAAAACGGGTTTCAAGATTTTTCTTTATATGTAGACTGGAAAAATCTTCCAGAAGCAGAAAAGGCTGTAACTGATGAACCTACGGGTAAAAGTTACGAAGAACTATATACAAAAGGTTTTGATTTTGAAAATTCACAAGCATCGTTCGACAAGTGGTTTAAAACCCAATTACAGAATAAAAAAGACTCTTTCAAACACGATAGAGATCTTAGTTATATTATTTTAGCCGGTGTTTACGTTTTAAATATCATTGATGCGGCAGTTGACGCTCATTTGATGAATTTTAATGTGAACGACGAACTTACACTTAGGGTGGAACCTGCAGTAAGCTACTCAGCCTTTACGGGCAATATGCTTGGATTTAGATGCCAGATTACTTTTTAGACGAGAGAGAGAGACAATGAGAAGAAAGATTTTTTTTATACCCTTAATTTTATTGGGAACTGCATTTGCATGCAGTACAATTAAGCCATCTACAACAATTAAAGAAGATAAAGTCGCAAGTGAAAATACACTATCTGAACTTGATACTGTAAGTACTGACATTGCAGTGAGCGAACCTGTATCAGAAACAGATACTTTGGCATTTCTAAAATTGAATAATGTTGATGTTCGATATGATCTAGATGATGATATCAACTCCAATTTTTCAAGTAATCTGGATAGCTTATTGCATCTTTGGTACATCAAAAATACAGATTCTAATTATAGTTCGGAAAGAGTAAATACCAATGTCACTTTAAGCGATTCTGTTTATATCCAGCGGTTACAACAAATCCCTTCTTTAATCGATTTATCTTACAATAAAATCGTTAAGAATTACATCAAACTGTATTCCGAAAAGAGAAGATCTCAAGTTGAATACATGATGGGATTATCAGAATATTATTTCCCGATTTTCGAAGAAATTTTAGATAAAGAAGGCTTGCCTCAAGAACTAAAATACCTTCCAATTATTGAGTCTGCTTTAAATCCTAAAGCATTATCACGTGCAGGAGCTAGTGGTTTATGGCAATTCATGTATGGAACTGGGCGAATGTACAAATTAGACATCAATTCATTTGTTGATGAAAGAAGAGATCCTGTAAAATCAAGTTATGCTGCGGTAAAATATTTAAAGGACATGTACAAAGTTTACGGCAATTGGCATTTGGTAATTGCTGCCTACAATTGCGGTCCTGGAAATGTAAACAAAGCCATTAGACGTAGTGGAGGCAAAAGAAATTATTGGGATATCTATTATAGACTACCTCGTGAAACCAGAGGATATGTTCCAGCTTTTATTGCGGCAATTTATACTTTCAATTACCACAAAGAGCACAACCTTTATCCAAAAAAATCAAATTTCCCAATTGCCTGCGATACATTAATGATTGATGAAACTTTACATTTCGATCAAGTTTCGAAAGTGATTAATATTCCTAAAGAGCAATTAAGGGATTTAAATCCCCAATATCGAGCTGATATTTTACCGGGAGGTAAAGCATATTCGCTTAAACTTCCATTAAAATTAACATCAAAATTCATTGATAATCAAGATTCTATTTTTGCATATAAGAAAGATTATTATTTCAGTCAAAAAGATAAGGTTGTTAATCCAAGCGACAGATATCAGAAATTTGCACATGTAGCACCTAAAGACAAGGCTAAAGTATATTACAAAGTAAAACCTGGTGATGCGGTAGGATTAATCGCTTCATGGTTTCACATTAGAACTTCAGACCTACGTTACTGGAACAACATCAGAAGAAACTTAATTAAAGTAGGACAAAAACTGGTAGTTTATGTTCCAAAATCAAAAGCTGATTATTATGGAAGCTTTAACAGCATGAGCTATGCTCAAAAACAAGCTACTTTGGGCAAGAGTGTAAGCACAACAACTACCGTTGCGAAAAGTACAACTGAAACAGAAGATGGTTCATACGTATACTATACCGTACGTAGAGGCGATAATTTCTGGACAATTGCTAAGAAATTCCCTGGTGTTTCGAACTACGATATTATGAAATTGAATAATATTAATGATGCTGGAAGCCTTAAAGTAGGACAAAAATTAAGAATTAAACGAAAGAGTTAAACAGACATATTTTATATAAAAAAAGCGAAGAAATATCTTCGCTTTTTTTATGTATTTTATAAACAAACACAACTAATTTATAAACAAATAGCTAATTGAATTATTTAAATCGTATTTAAATTAACAGATCCTACAATATCGGATAATATTAATAGACTGAAACTTACATCCGATTTCAAACCTAGGCCGATACATAATTGAATATTTTTTTTTGATTAGTGACTTTAATATAATTAAATTGCTTTCGATAAATAAAAACGGTAAGTTTTTATTTGTTCCCCGATTCATTGATATGCTAATTAGCTTCCGGCAAAATCTTTCCCCGATTTTCCGGAAGCCGGGAACAATAGAATTCCATTGTTATTTTATAAATCCAGGTCGCATCCTTTTGCTTCGCCTATTGCTTCTTCGTTTAAATCTTATTACTCCATATGCAATTAAAAGCACTACTGGGATTAAAAAGTTAAAGTACTTGATCATGAATACTTTTCCATCAGAAATTTCTTTCAACGGTCGCGACAACACTCCTTTTGTTCTTAAGCTCATTAAGCCTGAGTCATCTGAGAGCCAATCAATCGCATTGGCAAAAAGATTAATGTTATCTTTTTGAATCGGAATTTTATTTGCACCAAATCCATTTACAATAAAATTACCATCGCCAATTAAACAAATCTTGGCATCTTCTTCTCCGCCCATTGGTCCTGATAAAGCTGCCGCTACAACTAAATCAGGATAAAGAAAGTCTTGTGCTCTCCAATTTCTACCAATATTAAAGCTTATTGGCGCTTTCAATTTTCCTGATATTTTTGAGGTATAAGCCAATGGTTGATAATTCATTAAAGTATCACCAACATACTTTATCGGACTGGCAAATTGTAAAATCAGAGTTTCGATACCGTCTGTTATGCTATGATTTGTAAATTGGGAAATGACAGGCAAAAATGGAAAATTGATTTGCTGTGGAAATGAGAAAAATCCTTGTTGTTGGACGGTTACAGTACCACATTTTTTATCAACAATAAAAGAATCTTCAACATACAAGCCCTTATCTTCGAGCCATTTTTCCAAACCTGTGTTTACAGTAACACCAATACCATCATTCAACATTCCCCGAACACGTTCCATTGCAATCATCAACGATCCTCCTTTTTCAAGGTAATTATCAAGACTTCCCAATTGAGTTGGGGAAATCGTACCAGTTGGACCAATTAGCATCAAACATTTATATTTTTCCAAATCAGGTTCAGAAAGAAGATATACAGGTTTTACATCATATAGTATTGATAATTCATCCAATACTTGTTCGATAGCAGCAAATTCAGGTTCTCCATGTCCCATGATATAACCAATCTGGGGTTTGTCTTTAATGGTTAGCCTTTTGATTAAAGTAGACAAAGTATACTCCATAGCAATTCCAGGTTTAATTAATGGAATTGCTTCAAATTCATTGCCTACCTGAATTACCATGCCCAAAAAGACCCTTTGCACCGTCAACTGATCTTTTTCTCTTACTTCCAATGGCACCGGGTGGATTCCAGCTTCTATAGCTTCTTGCTCAAGTCCTTGGTTCTTATTCGGATTAATATATTCAAAATCGATTTTTCTATTACTATAATGACTGTACTCCGTTAATAAGTTTTTCAAATCCTTAACTGTTCTATTAACGTCTGTTGGCAAATCCTCAGAAATATACAAAGTGATAATGATCGGCTCATTTACCTCTTTTAGGATACGTTTTGTAGAACGATCCAAGGTATACCTTTTATCTTCGGTAAAATCGGCCCTAAGAAAAAACATCGATGAAAGTGAATTCAACACAATCAACAAGCCTGCTACCATTAGAATATTATATATGGCTTTTCTTCTTTTTATCATTTTAGTATCTAATACATTATACTTGAAGGTTTCTATTTGAAAGAATCATTTTAGACGAATACAAACAAAAGAATGAAATTGAAAAGAAATAGATTAGATCTTTTGTATCAACAACACCACGAGTAATTGACTCGAAATGTGTAGATAAACTCAAAAAACTAAACACACTTCCTGTAAACCCAACAAAATTCGCAGCCAAGACATCAAAAATGATATGAAAAAATATCCCGATAGACAATGCCGTTAAAGAAGCTACAATAGGATTCGAAAACAGGCAACTGGTTAACAATCCAATGCTTATATAAACCATACTCATCAAGAGTAATCCTAAATATCCTAAAATAATGGCCGAGTGATCGACAGGACCAATGCCCCACAATGTGAAATAATAGAACAATGTTGGCGTTAAAGCAATTCCTATTAATAAAAATGTTGACAAGAATTTTCCTAAGATTAATTGCCAATCACTCACAGGCTTGGTAAGCAATAACTCCAAAGTACCTGCCTTTAATTCTCCCGCAATAGATCTCATCGTTAATGCCGGAATAAAAATAAACAAGCTCCAGTAGGCAACTGTAAAAAATGTATCAAGACTTGCCTGTCCTAAAAAGAATACATCAGCACCGTAAATCCATGTAAAAAACCCACTAAAGCCAAGAAATATTGCAATTAGTACATAAGCTGTAAGCGAATCAAAAAAGGAATTTAGCTCTCGATATGCAATGTGAAATATTTGCTTCATAAATCTATTAATGAAGAGTTAACTGACGGAAAATATCTTCCAATTTCTTCTCGGTTGGTGTTAATTCCGAAATATAATAATTGTTTTGGACACATAAATCAAAAATAGCCTTCACCGAAGTTTCCTCCTTCAATGATTGCACCTCGAACAATTGTTTATCGATATCAATAAAATCCACAGAATCAATAGTATCTAAATTCAACAAATTTTCGAAAATATCATTTACGTCACCACCTTGAATGCCCAATTTCAAAATTTCATTCCCTGCAGCCTGTTTTCTTAATTCCTCGGCAGTACCATCAACAACAATTCTACCATTGTTGATAATCAAGATTCGATCGCAAGTAGCTTCCACCTCTGCAAGAATATGAGAGCTTAAGATTACTGTTTTTTCCTTACCAATTCTTTTTATTAGCTCTCTAATTTCAACAATCTGGTTTGGATCTAATCCTGTCGTTGGCTCATCAAGTATCAAAATTTCAGGATCGTGAATTAAAGCTTGGGCCAAACCAACTCTTTGCTGATATCCTTTGGAAAGTTCACTAATCAATTTGTGCTTTTCTCCCTCAAGTCCACAAATTCGGACCATATCTAAAATCCGTTCGGGAATTAAGTATTTAGGAATACCATGAATTTTCGCAATAAACTCTAAAAAATCAATAATATTCATATCCTGATAAAGAGGATTATTTTCAGGCAAATAACCAATATTCTTCTTTATTATTTCAGGATGCTCTTTTATAGAATAACCTCCTACTTTAACATCTCCCTCATCAGGATTAATATAACAGGAAATTGCTTTCATCGTGGTTGTCTTTCCTGCACCATTCGGCCCTAAAAAACCCAATACTTCTCCTGCTTTTACACGAAAAGAAACATTGTCTACAGCTTTTTGCGGGCCATATCTTTTAGTCAGATGCTCAACAACTATATCCATATTTAGAAACTTTCATTTGGAACCTAACAAATTTAAAAAAATCGACTTCTTTATGCTTGGAGAGTCAGCAATTTAACAATTATTAACAATTTGATAAAATCTATCGATTTAAAATATCCTATAAAAAAACACTATTTTTGCCAAATGATTAAAGCAGTGATTTTTGATATGGATGGGTTGTTGATCGACTCAGAACCATTTTGGCAAGAGAGTGAGAATTTGGTATTTAACTCATTGGGAATTAATACAAGCAAAAAAATGTTTGAAATTTTCATGGGAAAAAGAATTGATGAAGTCGTTGATGCCATGTGGGAAATTCAAAGCTGGAATCACAAGAGCAAACCTGAAGTTGTTGATGCCATCGTAAACAACGTAATTAATCTGGTTGAGGAAAAAGGAGAAGCATTAACCGGGGTGTACAAAATATTGGAAGACTTAAAGAAATCACCCTTAAAAATAGGTTTGGCTTCCTCATCGAAAATGAAAATTATTGAAACTGTACTAGACAAATTAAATATTCGAGAATATTTTGAAGTTATTCATTCTGCAGAGTACGAAGAATATGGGAAACCTCATCCACAAATTTTCATTTCAACCGCAAAAATGCTTGGTGTAAATCCAAATGAATGCCTGGTATTCGAAGATTCTTTAAATGGCGTTATATCGGCTTTGGCTGCGAATATGAAATGTTTTGCCATTCCCGAATCAGGAGCGTTGAATTTAAAAAAGTTTATTATTGCTAATAAAACCTTAAGTGATTTAAATGAATTTAAACTTACTGATTTAGAGAATTTATAATTGGATCTAGAATTTGGATAAAATTTTCCAACTGCAAATCTCCAGTTTCAATTTTATACTTTGCTTGCTCGTAAAAAGGTTTTCTTGAATTCAAGTGATTCTGGATATATTCCAGCAATTCTTCTTGAGTGAAGTTTTTTACAAGGGGGCGTTCTGTTTTCGAATTTGTGATTCGATCGCGCAATAATTCAGGAGTTCCCTCAATGTAAAGTGTGTCTCCCAAAGAATTCATTTCTTGCATGTTATTTTCATAACAAGGAGCTCCACCTCCTGTTGCTATAATCAGATTGTCAATCTCAGCAATAGACTGTAATGCACTTTTCTCTCTTTCTCGAAATCCTTCCTCCTTGTATTTGGCAAATATTTCCGGAATTGTCATTCCTTCAAGTTCTTCAATATGAGTATCCAAATCGATAAAACGAAGTCCGTAATGATTGGCAATCATTTTACCCCAACGCGATTTTCCACTCCCCATATATCCTACTAAAAATATTCGCATAACAATAAGAAAAAAACAGGTGTCTATGACACCTGTGTTATTACTATTTAATTTTTGTCATCTTCGGTTATAACCTCTTCAATAGCATCACGTTCCTCCTCTTCTTCCTGTATTTCATTCTCTCGTGGAAGTGGTTCAATTTCTTTAATATCGTAAATTTCGTAAATGCTTAATCGCTTTCCTCTAGCCTTGTATGATTTTACTCCAATAAACTCTTCTCCTTCTATAATTTCGCTTGGTCTATCCTCGTTTTTACCTCCAAACGAAATCTCAAACCTAGGATGTTTCTCATCCGTTAGAATCAATAATTTGTTCTCTGGATTATCACCAACAAAACCAGTTGGTTTACCATTCCCTTCCATGGTAAATCTCTTCAAATACCAATATTCCTGATCTGCATCGTAAAATACAGCAGACCATACTTTTTCAGCATCAAATTTTTCAATAATACTGATATCATCTGAATAATGATTGCTTAAATCGAAACTGGTAAAATGGAAAGAAGCTGGTCTGCTTACAACCAATATTCTGTCATCGCCAATAAATTCTCCCAAGAAATCACCTCGCTGATCGGTATTTAAACGCAACACATCTGGATCGAACCAAATTTTACGACCGCCAAGTGTTGAAACACCTTCATGTTTTAAAGTTATCTTATGCACATCGTTTCTGGAGAGAATATTTCCCATGGATGCACGTCCTTTTACAGCCAACTCGGCAAAATCAAACTCGAAGTTTAATTTTTTCAGTCTTGGTTTTGGCTTAAGAACAACTCGGATAATTTCCGCCTCTCCATTCGGATTTTCAGTAAAATAAAGAATTCTTGAACCTTCTGTCCCCTTGGTCAGATCATACTCCTTATCACGGGTAATACTTGTAACCGAGAAACGCTTCACATAGCAAATTCCACCACGTCCATCACGATAAGCTACATTGTAAATGGTTCTTTTATCATTCTTACGGAAAATAGCAATATGCAAGATATTTTTACCAATGAATGATTTTTCAGAAACTTTGGTTACGAAATAAGTACCATCTTTCCTGAATATAATTACATCATCAATATCCGAGCATTCACATACATATTCATCTTTCTTCAAGCCGGTTCCCATGAAACCATCTTCACGATTGATATACAATTTCTGGTTAGCAACAACCACCTTAGTTGCAACAATATTCTCGAAGCTTCTGATTTCTGTTTTTCTCTCTTTTCCTTTGCCATACTTCTTTTTAATGGCTTGGAAATAACGAATTGTGAAAGGAATAATATTTGCAATATGAACTTTTATTTCTTCAATCTCATCCTCGATTGATTTGATATAATCCTTGGCTTTATCAATATCAAATTTTGATATACGTTTGATTTTAATCTCTGTTAATCGCACTATATCATCCTGAGTTACCGCTCGCATCAAATGCTGGGTGTAAGGTTTTAATCCTTCATCAATGGTTTCAATGATTCCCTCCCAAGTTTCGCATTCCTCAATATCTCGATAAATTCTATTCTCAATAAAGATTCTTTCCAAAGATGCATAATGCCATGCTTCTTCCAGCTCACGCTTGCGTATTTCAAGTTCTAATTTCAGAAGTGCAACCGTATTATCCGCAGATCGTTTAAGAATTTCCGATACGCCAATAAACTTCGGCTTATCATCTTCAATAATACATGCATTAGGTGAAATCGAAGTTTCACAATCGGTAAATGCGTAAAGAGCATCAATGGTTTTATCCGAAGAAATGCCATTTCCTAAATGTATCAGGATCTCAACATTTTCAGCGGTATTATCATCAATCTTCTTAATCTTGATTTTTCCCTTATCATTGGCCTTAATAATTGACTCAATAAGACTAGATGTTGTTTTTCCATAAGGGATTTCAGATATTTTCAAAGTCTTGTTATCAACTTTTTCAATTCTCGCACGAACTTTAACGGCTCCTCCTCTTAAACCATCGTTGTAACGGCTAACCTCTACCATTCCTGCAGTCGGGAAATCAGGATAAAGCTCGAATTCCTCTTCTTTCAAATAAGCAATACAAGCATCAATTAGTTCATTAAAGTTATGCGGTAAAATTTTTGAAGCCAATCCTACAGCAATCCCCTCTACTCCTTGAGCCAACAACAATGGGAATTTTACAGGAAGCGTAATAGGTTCTTTGTTTCTACCATCGTAAGAAAGTTTCCAATTGGTAGTTTTTGGGTTGAACAAAACCTCTAAGGCAAACTTCGATAAGCGAGCCTCAATATAACGAGGAGCTGCTGAAGAGTCACCCGTAAGTATATTTCCCCAGTTTCCCTGAGTATCGATCAATAAATCTTTTTGTCCCAATTGAACCAAGGCATCACCGATAGATGCATCACCATGAGGGTGATACTGCATGGTATTACCAATAATGTTTGCCACTTTGTTGTAACGTCCATCATCCAATTGTTTCATGGCATGCAAAATCCTACGCTGAACTGGTTTTAATCCATCGTTCACGTAAGGTACAGCACGTTCTAGAATTACATATGAAGCATAATCCAAAAACCAATCCTGATACATACCTTTTAGGTAAGTAACATTTCTCATGGCTTCTGGTTGGGTACCGTTCAACTCGTTGTCCAACTCCTCCGGGTTCTCCATATCTTGTCTCTCTTCGCTACTCATAGAGATTTTTGGGTTTAATGGTTTTAGTTATTCGATTTACTGATTGTAGGTTCTGAATTCTTACAACTCGTCTTTCTCAACATACAAATTATCAATAATAAATGTCTGTCGTTCCGGTGTATTTTTTCCCATATAGAATTCCAACATTTTGGAAACAGAATCATCTTTTTTCATCACAACCGGATCCAATCTGATATCTTTTCCAATGAAGTTTTTGAATTCGTCTGGTGAAATTTCTCCCAATCCCTTAAATCGTGTAATTTCGGGCTTTACTCCCAAACGTTTAATTGCCTTCTCTCTTTCTTCATCAGAGTAGCAATAGTAAGTTTTTCTCTTATTTCTAACTCTGAACAAAGGAGTTTGTAAAATGTAAAGATGTCCTCCTCTTACCAAATCAGGAAAGAACTGTAGGAAGAAGGTGATCAACAATAACCTAATGTGCATACCATCCACATCGGCATCCGTTGCAATAATCACGTTGTTATAACGCAAGCCTTCCATTCCATCTTCAATATTTAAGGCTGCTTGTAGTAAATTAAATTCCTCGTTTTCGTAAACAATCTTTTTAGTCAACCCATAAGTATTAAGAGGCTTCCCTTTCAAGCTAAATACAGCCTGGGTATTTACATTTCTTGATTTTGTAATCGATCCACTGGCAGAATCTCCCTCGGTAATAAAAATTGAGGCTTCGGATTTTGATTCGTGCTTTGAATTAAAATGAACTCTACAGTCACGCAATTTTCTGTTGTGAAGACTTGCCTTCTTCGCCCTTTCCTTTGCGATTTTCTTGATTCCTGAAATTGCTTTTCGCTCTTTCTCGTTTTCAAGGATCTTTTTATGCAAGATGTCTGCAACCTCTGGATTTTTGTGCAAGTAATTATCCAAATTCGAAGTCACAAAATCCATGATAAAATTACGAACAGAAGGTCCATTTGGACCAATATCTTTAGAACCTAATTTGGTTTTGGTTTGTGATTCAAAAACTGGTTCTTCAACTTTTATACTAATTGCTGCAATTATTGAAGTTCTGATATCCGATGTATCGAAATCTTTCTTGTAAAAGTCGCGAACCGTTTTTACAACTGCTTCACGAAATGCTGCAAGATGAGTTCCCCCTTGGGTAGTATGCTGTCCGTTTACAAACGAATAATATTCCTCACCATATTGTCTGCCATGTGTAAGTGCGATTTCAATATCATCACCTTTCAGATGAACAATATCGTATAACCCCTCAGAGTTCATATTCTCTGTCAGAAGATCTAATAAACCATTTCTAGAAAGGAATCTTTCTCCGTTAAAGTATATCGAAAGACCTGCATTCAAATACACGTAATTCTTCAACATGGTTTGGATGTATTCCGAAATAAACCTGTAATTCGGAAACATCTCCTCATCTGGATGAAAAGTAATCTTAACTCCATTCTTTTCTTCCGATGGCTGAATTTCTTCCTCGTTTACAAGAACACCTCTCGAAAATTGAGCTTTTTTTACTTCTCCATCACGAAAAGATTCAATAATGAATTCATCAGATAAAGCATTTACGGCTTTAATACCTACACCATTCAATCCAACGGACTTTTTAAAGGCCTTTGAATCATATTTGGCCCCTGTATTCATTTTTGAAGTTACATCAATAACTTTTCCCAAAGGAATACCTCGTCCATAATCACGAACAGTAACTTTACGATCGGTAATGATAACCTCTATTGATTTACCAATACCCATTGCAAATTCGTCAATGGAGTTATCAATTACTTCTTTTAATAAAATGTAGATACCATCATCGTGGGAAGATCCATCGCCCAATTTCCCGATATACATCCCAGGACGTTTACGGATGTGTTCTTTCCAATCTAGTGTACGTATTGAGTCTTCAGAATATTTTGCAGTCATGAAAATTTCGCGTTTTTACAAATATAGCTAAAAGAACGATTCCTAAGAAAGTAGTTTATCAACAGGCTGTTAAAAGACAAGGATAATCATCTATTCAGAAAAGAACTGCTAAAACATATCCCTCTAAAAATCAATCAATATGATTAGAGCAATCAAAATGATTCCAAATTAAGAGAAAGCTTAATTTTATAAAAAACACGCACCAAAATTTAACAATAACCAATCCTCCGATGGAAATTTATCAATTATTGTTCTAAAAAAGAAGAATTAAAACAGTCCGTATTTTAACAGCTTTTTCACCACCAAACAAATGGTAATAATTTCTATAGAAGCCACTCCGATAATCAACAAGGCTGAAGAATAAGTTAGGGATTGAATATTTCGCCTACCTCTTGTTAATGGCCCTTTACGTGAGTTAGAAAACCACTTGGTTAATCGATAAACACCATATCCGAGTAGCAATCCTAAAATCATTCCCCCAATTACATCACCAGGAAAGTGAACTCCAAGATAAATACGAGTATAAACTACCAATAAAGACCAAGTAAATATGAATAATGTGTATAATTTATTTCTAAACAATAGCGATGTAAAAAGGGCAAAACCAAATGAATTTGTTGCATGAGAGGATACAAATCCATATCGACCGCCTTTGTAGCCGCTAACCAAATTTACAATTCCTTCCAAACTAGGATCATGACTTGGACGAAATCTTTCAAACACATTTTTAAATAGTTGTGTAGAAATCTGATCACACAAAAATATCAGTAAGAATGCACCTAAAATCCAATAGATGGATTCTTTTCCTTTCACTTTGTAAATCTGGAACAAAAGCAAAAGATATAATGGAATCCAAAATTCTTTGCGGGTAAAAAACATCATTACAACATCCCAAAATGGTGTATTGTGGCTATTTAGCCAAATCAAAAGCTCTTTATCCAATTGAATTAAGGTATCCATTCACTATTTATTTTATTCGTTAATTGCTTTCCAAATCATATCTTTTAGCTCCATGATTCCCTTTTGAGCGACTGAAGATATAAAAACACATGGTACATCAGGCAAATCTTGCTTAATTTCATCCATCAATTCCTCATCCAACATATCTGATTTGGTTATAGCAAGTAGTCTTTTTTTATCCAACAATTCAGGATTGAATTGCTTTAATTCATTCAAAAGAATTTTGTATTCGTTGTGAATGTCGTTACTATCGGCTGCCACCATAAACAGTAAGACCGAATTTCTTTCAATATGTCGTAAAAATCGCAAACCTAAGCCACGACCTTCATGTGCTCCTTCAATAATCCCAGGAATATCTGCCATTATAAAAGAACGATCATCGCGATATGCAACAATTCCAAGGTTAGGAACCAAGGTTGTAAAATGATATTCGGCAATTTTGGGTTTAGCTGCCGAAACTACAGAAAGAAGAGTAGATTTTCCTACACTTGGAAATCCAACCAATCCAACATCAGCAAGAACTTTCAGTTCCAAAATAACCGATCTTTCAACTCTTTCTCCTCCCGATTGCGCATATCTTGGAGTTTGGTTTGTTGAAGATCTAAAATTCCAGTTACCTAGACCTCCACGTCCTCCTTTTACTAAGACTTTCTCTTCTCCATCTTCGGTTACATCGAAAATAACCTCTCCGGTTTCAGCATCACGTGCAACAGTTCCCAATGGCACTTCAATTACTTTGTCTTCACCATCGAAACCTGTACTTCTACTTTGACTCCCCGATCCACCATCGCCAGCAAATACGTGACGACTAAACTTTAGGTGAATCAAAGTCCATAATTGTGCGTTTGCACGAATAATGATATGACCTCCACGACCACCATCACCACCATCAGGACCTCCTTTCATCGTTAATTTATCACGATGAAGGTGTGTTGAACCATTTCCTCCAGCTCCCGATCTACAAAAAATCTTTACGTAATCAACAAAATTAGATCCTGACATAGCTTTTATTTTCTATTGCACTTCAACAAATTCAGGTGTAAGAGATAGTTTTTCCTCAATTAGTTTAGAAATTCTGTCCAAAACCTCATCCATTGATCCCATAGCATCAACAGAATAGTAAACACCTGTTTTTTTGTATTCTTCTGCGATTGGCGCAGTAACATCATCATAAATTCGCAAACGCTTTTCAATTACTTCACGTCCGCTATCATCTGGTCGACCTGAAGTTTCGCCTCTTTTCAACAAACGTTGAATCAACTCCTCTTCTTCTACTTTTAGCTCGACCACAATATCAACAATACCATTTCGTTTGGCAAGCATTTCTGCAAAAACAGGAACCTGACCTACATGGCGTGGCATCCCATCATAAACAAATCCTTTCGATTCGCAATTTGAATCAATAAATTTCTCTACTATTCGATATGCCAACTTATCAGGAAAGAAGTTACCCCCATCAATTAGTCGCTTCGCTTCTAACCCTTCCGGTGTAGCTTTCTTTATTTCCTCTCTGCACACATCTCCAGTTGAAAGATGGATCAAGCCAAATCTATCTTGTATTAATTTAGATTGCGTACCCTTCCCTGAACCTGGAGGTCCAAACAAAACAATATTTAACATTATTTAATCAATTACAGTATAGATATCTGGTAGATTTCTTCCAATTCCATCATAATCCAAACCTCTACCAACAATAAAATCATTAGGAATTTCCATTCCAACATAGTGTAATTTCACATCTCTGATTAGAGCCTTTGGCTTGAACAACATTGTTGCTACCAACACTTCTTTTGCTTCATAATCTTTGATTTGCTCCAAAGTATTCGAAATTGTGATTCCAGTATCTACAATATCTTCTAACAATACAACTGTACGATCTTTCAAGTCTTCAGTAAAGCCCATTAATTTTTTTACTTTACCTGTAGTGTTTGTTCCCTCGTAAGATGACAAACGCATGAAAGTAATTTGTGCATTTTCAACAGTTATTTGTTTCATCAAATCTGATGCAAACATGAACGAACCATTTAAAATACAAATGAACAAAGGATCTTTTCCTGCTAATTCTTTATTCATTTTGTCAGCCATTTGGGCAATTACCTTATCAATTTCCTCTGCTGGAATTGATACACGAAATTCTCGATCAAGAAGTTTTACAGTTTTCATTAGTCTTTAATATTTGTCTTAGTTGTCCGACTTCCCCTGTCAGAATTTTTCTGAGTTATCGGGCGGTTAAGGCAATGCCCTAAGCTATCGTTAATGTAATTTTATCCTTATTCCTTTTAGGGAATAAAAAATGTTTCAACTCCATATGGAACATACATATTTTTTTTTCATTTTTACGCTAAAATTAGCGACGGATGCAGGTTCACATTCTGGAATTAAAACAATTCCTCATTTTGCTGCAAAAGTACAATTTTTTGTCATTTTATTTATTAAATCCACGAAAAAACCAAATGAAAGCGAAAGTTAGTATTATAATGGGCAGCACATCAGACCTGCCAGTTATGGAAAAAGCGGCAAAGGTTCTTAACGACTTCAAAATTCCTTTTGAAATCAATGCATTATCTGCACACAGAACTCCTGAACAAGTTGAAAAATTTGCAAAAAATGCAAAAGAAAATGGTATTCAGGCTATCATTGCAGGAGCAGGAATGGCAGCTCACCTTCCTGGTGTAATTGCAGCTATGACTTCAATTCCTGTAATCGGCGTACCGATTAACGCATCTCTTGATGGAATGGATGCACTTTTAAGCATCGCGCAAATGCCTCCAGGAATTCCAGTAGCAACAGTTGGAATCAACGGTGCAATGAATGCTGGTATTCTTGCAGCACAAATTCTTGCTGTAGGAGACGAAGACCTTCAAGAAGCTATAATTGAATTTAAAGAAGGATTGAAAGAAAAAATCGTTAAAGCAAACGAAGAATTATCGACTGTAAAATACGATTACAAAACTAACTAGGAAAGCATAATCCTATTTATAGAAATAAATCTGCATTTCGTTATGATATGCAGATTTTTTATTTTAATTTAACAATGATTTTCAATCTCAATCTACCAAAATAGAAGTAATAAAAATCAGAGCGCATCATAAAGCTAGGCTTCTACAAATTTAAGCTTAGCTTAATGATATTTGTATGTAAATATCCTATAAAACAGTTTTTAATATACTATGCGCACATTTTTATTATTCATTCTTTTATTCATCTCAATAAAAGTCTTCGGTTCAAACGAAAACAGGCCTGCAGGAGCACGATATTTTGCAATGGGAAATGCATCTGTTGCTCTCTATGATGAATGGTCAGGTTTCCACAACCAAGCTGGTCTTGCTTTGTTAAAGAAAAAATCTTTTGGTGCTTATTACGAAAATAGATTCACAAACAAAGAATTAAGCACAAAATCATTCCATATTAATGTCCCAAGTAAATTTGGATGCTTTTCTGGAAACTACACTCAATTCGGTTTTGAACTTTACAAAGAGTCTAAAATCGGACTTTCCTATTCAAGAGCTTTAGGAAAACACTTTTGGGCTGGTTTACAATTCAATCAGATAAGAAAGAAACTAAATACCGAATACGGATCACAATCAAAGTATACATTCGAATTTGGATTGTTAGCAGAAATTGCTTCCAATTTCTATATGGGTTTCCATCTTACCAATCCTACACAGGAGAACTTCAAAACCTGGGATTACGATGATAAAATCCCAACAGTAGGCCGATTTGGAATTTCATGGAAATTATCGAACGGAGCCATCATCAGTTCTGAAATATTAAAAAATTTAGATGATGACTTACAAGTAAAAGCAGGAATAGAATACCCTGTAAACGAAAAACTATTCATTCGGGCAGGAGCATACAATCACCCAAATTCAATAAGTCTCGGTATTGGATTTAATTTCTCTAACTTAAAAACAAACATCGCATTCTCACGACACCCTGTTCTTGGCTATACTCCTTCTGCCGATATCAGTTTTCAGTTTTAAAACCGAATCATGAAACGAATTCACAGCATACTATTATCGATACTATTCTTTTCTGGTTTAGGTATTTCTAATGCACAAAACACGGCAGGAGAACAAGATCTAATAGAACGAATCATTGAAAACATCGCAGAACAAGAGGAAGAAAGTCCAGATTACACCAATTTATTAGAGGAAATCACCAAATTGATTCAAAATCCATTAAACATCAACACGGCAAGTGTTCATGATTTGGAGAAGCTATACTTTTTAAACCAAAACCAGATAGAGCAATTAATTAAGTACCGCGAAAGAAATGGTGAGATACTTAGTATTTACGAAATACAATTAATTACAGGTTTCTCTGCTGAGTTGGTTAAAAATATAGCTCCTTTAATTTCCACAAAGGCAAATCCAAAACCAATCATCATTAAAAAAACACAACACCAACTCTTAATCAGAAGCGAACACAATTTTCAAAAAGAGGCTGGATATAACACAACCAGTGAGAATTCTAAATACCTTGGAGATCCATGGAAATATTACAGCAGATACCAAATGCAATCTCCTAATTCGGGAATAGACTTCGGGTTTACAGCAGAAAACGATAAAGGCGAACCATTCTTTAAGGATCAAAACTCTAATGGATTTGATTTTTATTCGGCTCATATTCAAAAAAAATCAAATGGACTTTTAAAACAGATCAACCTGGGCGATTATCAAATCAAATTTGGCCAAGGTTTAAGTTTGTGGTCAGGCATGGGCGGTAAAAAATCTTCCTTCACAACTCAAAATGCAAAAAAATCCCAAGGTGTCAGATCCTACAAATCAACTGATGAAAATCGATTTTTTAGGGGAGCTTCCATCATCATATCCCCTTTAAAAGGAATTGATATTGCTACATTTGTTTCTTATAAAAAGATAGATGCAAGTTCAGATGCTGACACCATTTCATCTTATGCATCTAGCATTATAAATACAGGTTTGCACCGAAACAGGAATGAGTTAGACAAAAAAGATGCTTTAAAAGAAAAATTGTTTGGTGGTTATTTTACATGGAATTTAAAGAATACACAATTTGGTGCTGCATTTATTCAATACTCCTATTCCCCAGAAATAAAAATCACCGAAAAAGCATATTCTCAATACAATTTTACGGGTAAGAACAATTACAACCTAAGCATAAACTATCAAACTCAAATCAATAATATTCATTTATTTGGCGAAGCTTCTCGATCAAAATCAGGTGGCATTGGAATACTGCAAGGAGCAAACATTCAAATTCACCCTCAATTCAATCTTGAGACTATTTATCGCAAATACGATAAGGATTTTCACGCTCACTACTCAAATTCCCTTTCGGAACAAAGTAGAAGCCAAAACGAAGAAGGAATTTACATCGGAATTAATTTTCATCCATTTCCTAAATGGAGCATAAAAGCTTACTACGATCAGTTTGAATTTCACTGGCTAAGATATTCGAGCAATTCGCCAACCAATGGCCACGAATATTTTTCACAAATTGAATATACAAACAGCGATAAATTATCGGTTTATTTCAGGTATAAACAAGAAAACAAGGCTGATAACGTTAATGCTGATTTTATAAATACCCCTGTTGAATTTGAGAAAACTCAATATCGCCTGCACCTATCGGCAAAGCCTGCAGCAAACTGGGAAATTAGAAACAGAATAGAGTTTACAAAACACAAACAAGGCGAACAGAACGAAAATGGTTTTCTCATTTATCAGGATTTGATTTATAGGTTTTCCCAATTTCCATTAAACATTAGTTTGCGATATGCATTATTCGATACCGATTCTTACGACACAAGAATTTATGCTTATGAAAATGACATCCTATATTCTTATTCAGTTCCAGCTTATTACAATAAAGGAAGTCGATTTTACTTCAATCTTAATTATAAAGTCAATAATAAAATTACCTTTTATGCCAGATATGCTCAAACAAAGTATTCCGATACGGAAAGTATTGGATCAGGTACCTCATTGATTCATGGCGAAACAAAATCTGATGTAAAACTTCAATTGAAATTTCGATTTTAGATTTTTTACAATGATTTTCTTATTGTACTTTCGAACTCTTAAAATTAAATGGCATAACACATCAAATCGTACCATGAAAAAGATCATCAACCCATATCGTTCTACTGAAAACGGAAAATGCTTTGGCTGTTCGCCTGACAATGAACAAGGCTTACAAATGGATTTTTTTGAAGATGGCGAGTATGTTGTTTCCCAATGGGAACCAAAAACTCACCTTTCTGGTTTTAAAAATGTTTTACATGGTGGAATTCAAACTACGATTCTAGACGAAATTGCTTGTTGGGTAGTATTTGTTAAATGTGAAACAGCAGGAGTAACTACAGCTCTAAATGCCAAATTTAAAAACTCAGCCTTTACAGATAAGGGAAATCTAACCATTCGTGGAAAACTAATTTCGAAAGACAGAAGATTTGCAACCATCCATGCTGAAATTCTTGATCCGGACGGAAAAGTGTGTTCTGAAGCTGAAGTTCAATACATGATTTTCCCTCAGGAAATGGCAATTAAGAAATTTGAATATCCAGGAATTGAGGCTTTTTACGAATAAAGTTTACACAATCTCACTTTCCAAATTGTATTTCGCCCATCGCTTTTCCGCCATCTATATAATATAGAATGAATTTATTTGGTGGATGGAATAATAAGAAATACCAAATTCAGTTCAAAAACAGCATTAAATCAGATTGTCTTTTATAGATAATCATGATGAAACTAGTAAGACCATATATATCTTAAAGTGATTTAAGCGTTGTGCAATAGATATTTAATGAACACAACAAACAGAGTAATATTATCGATTACTACAAATAGGAATGGATCTAAATGTTTCTTCATTACAATTTTAATTCATTTAAAATTAAAACTACATTTTTTTCATACACTTCAATCTCTTTAAATACAAGACTTCTGCAAGAATATCGATCTCGGAATTGAATTGAAACAATTTTGAAATTTAAAAAATTTACTATTTTTGCCGCTCATTTAAAAAATATCATCTGGGAAACTGGTAGTTCCCAATCAGGAGGTAACCTTCAGGATTGGGCCAAAAAACGAAAGGATGAAAAAGACCAATGCAGCTCGTAATATAGATCGAGTAAACATAGAATGTGCAATTAGCAAGTACGATACAGATCCTATCGAATTAGGAACTGAGCATGTACCTGAGAAGACTGATATGCATATTTGTCACGTCAACAAAACCCTTGTACCTTCTGAAAATAAAAAGGGAGCTGTTGTTGACTGCCTGCCTGATTCATCCGATTTCAAATCCAATTCCAATATACAACTTAGAGGAAACCAAAAGAGTAGTATGGTTACCTTGAAAAATATTCAAGAGTCTACCCTTTACATCTATAGTGGATATTCCTCCCATGACCTATTAAAAGATTCCCTTGTTTTTCTCGACTCTTCTACATTACAATTGGAGCATCTTCCGATTGGTGCAGAGTTAGGAGGCAAACAAGTTATAATAGATCCTATCGACCTTCACTCGATTACAAAAGCAACTCTTTGTCTAACCTCAAATCCTAAACTAAAGCTAGCATGTTAGATTTTAAGGCAATTATTTGGGATTACAATGGTACTTTACTCGACGATTTGTCGATTGGAGTGCTTAGCATTAACAAGATGCTGAACAAAAGAGGATTGCCTTTACTAACAACCGAGCACTATCGTGAGGTATTTACTTTTCCAGTGAAAAGTTATTACGAAGCGGTAGGGTTTGATTTTGAAACCGAAGATTGGGATAAAGCTGCAAATGAATTCATCAATCATTATACATCTTTATTGCCTCATTCAGGGATTTTTCCAGAAGCTGTTGATTTGCTAACTCATTTTAACAAAGAGGGCAAAAAGCAATTCATTTTATCAGCAATGGAACAAAACATGCTTAATGAGTCAACTCGAAACGAGAATATCATTAAGTATTTCGATGAGATATCAGGAATTGATAACATATATGCAAGTTCGAAAATTGACAATGGCTTACAATTGATGAAAAAACATGAATTAAAAGCCAGTGAAGTTTGCCTGTTTGGCGACACTACACACGATTATGAAGTTGCCAAGGAATTAAAATGCAATTGCATTTTAATTGCCTCAGGTCATCAATCCTATCAAAAATTAAAGGAGACTGGTTGCCCTATAGTTGTCAACCACTTAAAAGAGATCACAAAGAATTAAACAACCATTTATAAATTTTTTACTTAATTAAATTCTATTAAACAATCATTTAATTTATCATGAAAAAATTACTTGCTATTTTCGCTGTTTTGGTTTCTTTTGCTGCTAATGCACAAAACCTTCAATTACACCGCGATTTCGACCGTGGACACTTCACAACTACTTTTGAAATGTTCAAAATGGACAAGTGGGGTAACACTTTTACATTTATCGATTTTGATTACGATGCAGAAAACGGTATCAACCAAGGATATTTCGAAATTGCTCGTGTATTGAAAACAGAGAAAATGCCAGTTGGTTTACACATTGAGTACAATGGTGGTGTTGGTAGCGCTGAAACTCCAGACATGAACTTTGGCTACACCATTAACAATGCTTGGATTTTTGGTGTAAACTACGCAAAAGGTGGTGCTAAATCAGGATTCTCAACTTACGCAGGTTACAAAGCAATTAAAGATGCTGGCGAAGCAAACTTCCAAATTACAGGTACTTGGTATGTTAACTTCTTCGATGGCAAAATGACTTTCTCAGGTTTTGCTGATCTTTGGACTGAAAATGGTTTATCAGATGATACAGTATTCTTAACTGAGCCTCAAATCTGGTACAATGCAACTAAAAACCTTTCTTTTGGTAGCGAGATTGAAATCTCTAACAACTTTGCAGGTGACGATTTCGAAGTTCGTCCAACTCTTGCTGTGAAGTGGAATTTCTAATCAACAATTAAAAACTAGTAATCATGTTAGATAAGTTTTTTAACATTACCAAACAAGGGTCAACCCTCCGCACAGAGATTGTTGCTGGTATCACTACCTTCATGACCATGGCATACATCCTTGCGGTTAACCCAGATATTTTAAGTGCAACCGGTATGGATAAAGGAGCTGTTTTTACAGCAACTGCCATTTCGGCTATCATCGCAACTTTAGTGATGGCTTTGGTTGCTAAATTACCTTTCGCCTTGGCTCCTGGTATGGGGTTAAATGCATTCTTCGCATTTACCGTAGTATTAGGAATGGGATACAGCTGGCAATTTGCTTTAACTGCAGTGTTCCTTGAAGGTATCATCTTCCTTTTATTAACAGCTTTCAACATTCGCGAGCTAATTGTTAACTCCATTCCGTTGAACTTGAAACACGCCGTTTCGGTTGGTATCGGTCTATTTATTGCATTTATTGGATTAAAAGGAGCTGGCGTTATTGTTGATAATCCTGCTACATTGGTGTGTTTAGGCGATATGAAAAGCCCAAGCGTAATTGTAGGATTAGTTGGTATTTTGGTAACAGGTGTTCTTTTTGCAAGAAACGTAAAAGGATCTCTTTTAATTGGTATCCTTTTCTCAACCATATTGGCATTAATCTTAGGAGTAACTCACATGCCGGAAAACTACAAGTTTGTAAGTATTCCTCCATCAATATCTCCTATCTTTTTCCAATTCGATTTCTCTCAAATCTTCACCATTGATATGGCCATCGTATTGTTCACTTTCTTATTTGTAGATATGTTCGATACAGTAGGAACCTTGGTTGGTGTAGCTTCGAAAGCAGATATGTTGGATGAAGAAGGTCGTGTACCTCGTGTAAAACAAGCTTTATTTGCCGATGCTGTTGGTACATTCTTCGGATCTATCTTGGGTACTTCAACCGTTACAACTTATGTTGAGAGTGCTGCTGGTGTATCGGAAGGTGGTAAAACAGGTATGACAGCTCTTACAACGGCAGGTATGTTTGCTTTGGCATTGTTATTTGCTCCTGTATTTGTAATGATTCCTTCTGCTGCTACAGCTCCTGCTTTGGTAATTGTTGGTTTATTCATGATGTCGCCAATTTTGAAGGTTGATATGAACGACTTTACAGAAGCAATTCCAGCATTCCTTTGCATCATCATGATGCCATTGACCTTCAGTATTGCTGATGGTATTGTATTTGGGATGTTGTCGTTCGTCACATTAAAATTGCTTACGGGTCGTTACAAAGAAATTAGCCCGGTAATGATTGTTATAGCGGTGTTGTTTATTATTAAATTCTATTTTGCCTAATTGATAGCACAAAAATCAAAATAGAATTTTCCATATTCAAAATCCCTCTTTACTTAGGTAGAGAGGGATTTTCTTTTTACGATCTGCCTCTCATTTTGCAACATGCTATGCATGTTTAAATCTTATTATTGATGAAAAATATCACAAAATACCATCCTCTCGATAAAAACTGACCATCAACTTATTTCATCATTCGTGCACCTACTACTAGGGCAACAGCTTGTGCGACAACAAAGGATACTTTACCAAAGATGGCCAACAAAACCAATTCAAATACGGTAGGTATCAGTTTCGATACCGGAAATAAAAAAGCCCCTTTCCAGGGGCTTTATATATAAAAGGGATGTTAAAACCTAAATCAAGATTCAGGTTAACAGAATCAAATTTAATCAATTTTTAACAGAATACTTATTAAAAAGATAGATTATTTAAATAAACATCTCATTCACAATTATTCTTCTATCTTACTTCCCTTAATCGGATTCGATTTATCAGGTAAAATTAGGTTTAAAATAACACCAACAACCGAAGCCAAGCCAATTCCTGCCAACGAGAAGTTACCGTAAGAAATTTGTGCTCCACCAATACCAACAGTCAGTACAACTGAAACAATTACCTGGTTTCTGGTTTTTGTAAAATCTGTTTTCGCATCGATAAGAGTTTTAATACCAATACCTGCAATCATACCGAAAAGCAATAGCATAATTCCACCCAAAACAGCTTGAGGAATGGTTTTAAGGAATGCACTTACCTTACCAACTAATGAAAACACCAATGCTGTAATCGCTGCTATTCTTAACACTCTTGGATCGGTAACTTTTGTTAGTGCAATTGCACCTGTAACCTCTGAGTAAGTTGTATTTGGTGGTCCACCAAAAAATCCTGCAAAAGCAGTAGCAACACCATCTCCCAATAAAGTTCGGTTTAAACCTGGCTTTTTAACAAACTCTTTGTTTGCCACTCCACCAATTGCATACATATCGCCAACATGCTCAATAATCGGAGCAAACGCAACAGGAATCATATATAAAACAGCGCTCCAATTTAATTCAGGACGAACAAACTCAGGAAGTGCAAACCATGCTGCCTCTTTAATTGGTGTGAAATCAACTTGACCTAAAACTACTGATACAATGTATCCTACAACAATTGCAGAGAAAATAGGAATCAATTTCAGCATTCCTTTGGTGTAAACTACAATTAAAATAGCAGTTAACAATGCAACAGAAGAAATGATCCAATTGGTTTTAGCCATATTAACTGCAACAGGAGCCAAGGACAAACCTATAATCATGATAACTGGTCCAACAACAATAGATGGAAAAATTTTCTCGATAACTCTTAATCCCCAAATTTTGATGATTCCGGAAACCAAACCGTACACCAAACCTACCGCAATTAATCCAGATAAGGTTCCAGGCAAACCATATAATTCTGTTGCGGCTACAATTGGAGCAATAAAGGCAAAACTACTGCCTAAAAAAACAGGAACCATACCTTTTGTGATCAAATGAAAAATCAAGGTTCCGATTCCTGCTGTAAACAATGCGACTGCTGGGTCAATACCAACTAACAATGGGACTAGTACCGTTGCGCCAAAGGCAACAAAGAGAAATTGTACTCCCAAAATAATTCTTTTCGCGGGACTTTGGAATCCCGGAGCCGTAGCTTCTTGAGTAAGGATCATAAAATGGATTTAAAAATTCACAAATTGGCGCAAAGATAATAAGCTTCTCGAAACTGACAAATTCGAAAAGTTCAATAAATCAACGCAAAGGAGTGCATTAAATCAAAAAACTCAATTAGATCCTTGATTAGAAATCGTCAGCTAAAAAATCTTTTTTTCTTAAACAGACACAATCTAAGTAAGTTTTAAACAATAAGATATCGGAAATGAAGATTAGAATTTAATATCACGAACCATAAGTTGTGTTTCTACTTTTCCCATGTACTCATTTTCTTGAACTGAGTAACAAACATCGAAAGGAGAACCGCTAGATATCTTCGAATACAGATTACCCATCGAAAAAGCAATACCGCCTTTTACATCTCCTTCTCGGATATCATCAACAACCGAAAGTTTAAGATGCTCTTTATTTCTACCAACCGGGCGGCTATATCCATAATCCACTACCTTTTCGCTTATAAATACAGGTGTCATATTCTTAGGTCCGAAAGGCTCGAACTGTTTCAATACTCTGAAAAATTTAGGTGTGATATCGGAAAGTTTAATGCTGGCATCCACTTTTATCTGAGGAACCAACATATCATCTGTAATGTTTTCGCAAACATATTCCTCGAAACGTTGTTGGAAAGCACTAACATTTTCAATTTTCATGGTTAGGCCGGCAGCATACTTATGACCTCCAAAGTTTTCGAGCAAATCGCTACAAGCCGATATTGCATTGTACAGATCGAAACCATCCACCGAACGAGCACTGCCCGTTGCAAATCCATTCGACTCAGTAAGAATTACAGTTGGCTTGTAATAGGTTTCAATCATTCGAGAAGCCACAATTCCAATAACCCCTTTGTGCCAGTTACGATCGAACAAAACCGTACTCTTCTTTTCGAGCAAAGTTTTGCTTTTAGCTACACGTTCCAAAGCTTCATCAGTAATGTTATGATCCAACTCTTTTCGGTCCTCATTCAATCCATTTATGGTATCGCCAATTAAAGTAGCAGCCTCTTCCCTTTCGGCAATCAACAACTGTACCGCATGATTTCCCGATTGAATTCTACCTGCGGCATTAATTCTTGGACCGATTTTAAAGACAATATCATTAACGCTCAAATCTTTTGAAACGCCAGCCAATTTTAGGATTGTTTTTAATCCCAAGCGAGGTTTTTCATTCAGCCGCTTTAGCCCAAAGTAGGTTAAAACTCGATTTTCTCCTGTAATTGGGACAATATCTGATGCAATACTTACCGCCAATAAATCCAAAAGAGGAATTAGTGTTTCGAACTGCCAATTTTTTCTGATCGCCAATCCTTGCATCAACTTAAATCCAACACCGCAACCTGAAAGAACATCACAAGGATATTCGCAATCACTTCTTTTAGGATCTAGTACTGCAACTGCATCGGGCAAAGTTTCGTCTGGCGTATGGTGGTCGCAAATGATAAAATCAACTCCTTTTTCGCTTGCGTAAGCAATTTTTTCAATGGCTTTAATTCCACAATCCAATGCGATAACCAAACTGATATTATTCTCTGCTGCATAATCGATTCCAGTTTTGGAAATCCCATAACCTTCCGAGTAGCGATCAGGAATATAGTAGTCTATAAAATCGAAATGAGATTTTAGATATGTATAAACAAGAGCTACAGATGTGGTGCCATCAACATCGTAGTCGCCATACACCATCACACGCTCTTGCTTCTCCATGGCGATAACCAATCGGTCAACCGCCTTGGTCATATCTTTCATCAGAAAAGGATCATGCAAATCGTCGAGACTGGGACGAAAAAAAGCTTTGGCCATATCGAAGGTTGTGATTCCTCTCTGAACTAACAGATTGGCAATCACTCGGTCAACACCCAATGATTCCATTAGTGCGCCAACCGTTTCTTCATCGCCCGGCTCATTTATTACCCATCTCTTTTCCATATTTAAGATTTTAGCTAGCCAAATTAGTCAATTTCCAGCTTCATATCAAACAGATTTGCAATATGATTTTTTAAATTATGTTTTACCTCTTCAATATCAAGCTCTTTGCCTAGCTCTTTTTTTAATGAGGTTACACCTTTATCAACAAATCCACATGGATTTATGTAATCGAAATATTTCAAATCGGTATTCACATTAAAAGCAAAACCATGCATGCTAACCCATCGACTAACTCTAACCCCAATGGCACAAATTTTACGAACTTTCGGTGTATCGATATCCAGCCAAACTCCAGTAGCTCCATCCAATCGAGTACCTTTCAATCCATAATCTGCTATACAGTTGATTACGGCCTGTTCAAGGGTCTCAATGTATTTCTTGATTCCCATATCATAGGTTTCCAAATTTAGAATTGGATAGCCAACAATTTGTCCAGGACCATGATAAGTGATATCCCCACCTCTGTTTATTTTGTGAAAACTTGCTTCTTTTGCCTGCAGTTGCAGCATATTAAGCAACATATTCTGCTCTTTACCGCTTTTTCCTAAAGTATACACATGTGGATGTTCACAAAATAGCAAGTAATTATTGCTTAAGTTTTTTTCCTCTGCAGGAAGTTCAGAATTTGCTTGTCGCGATTGTAATACTTCCTGAAACAAGTTTTCCTGATAATCCCAGGCTTCTTGGTATTCAACCGAACCCAAGTCTCTAAAAATCGTATTAATCATTTTTTAAAACCTGCTTTAATTTAAGTGCATTAACGTGTTGTTCTGCGTGATATGATGAACGAACAAGTGGAGTACTTTCAACAAATGAAAAGCCTTTCTCCAATCCTACTTGCTTATATTTTTCAAATTGTTCTGGACTTATATATTCCTGAAGTTCCAAATGTTTACGGGTTGGTTGTAAATATTGACCTATGGTCATTACCTTAACTCCAACAGCTAACAAATCATCCATCGTTTGGTAAATCTCCTCTTCGGTTTCACCCAAACCAAGCATGATTCCCGATTTTGCAACAATTCCTGAATCGGCAATCTGCTTTAAGACTTTTAAACTAAGATCGTATTTTGCACGACTCCTAACCTCTGGTGTCAAGCGACGAACCGTTTCAAGGTTATGAGAAATTACTTCTGGATTTTCATTGATAACTCGCTGTACATCCTCTTCTTTTCCATTAAAATCCGGAATTAAAACTTCCATGGTAGTTCCCGGACAGGCAGCTTTAATCTCCTTAATGCATTCCGCCCAAATTTTTGATCCTCCATCTTCCAAATCATCACGATCCACAGAAGTTATAACCGCATGCTTTAGCTTCATCAATTTAATGGATCGTGCCAATCGCTTAGGTTCTTTTGTATCAGCAGGAAGTGGTTTCCCGGTAGGAACATTACAGAATTTACATGCTCTTGTACAAATATTTCCCAAAATCATGAATGTTGCTGTTCCATTTCCCCAACATTCTCCAACATTAGGACATTTTCCACTCGAGCAAATTGTATGCAATCCGTGTTCTTGAACAATGCCATTTACGTAGGCATAATCGTCACCTTTTGGCAGCTGTATTTTTAGCCAATCTGGCTTTCTTTTTATTTTCATCTCAACATTCTCCCTATTTCCGTCAATAATCTATTTTACAACCAATTATCAACATTAAAACTTCACAACAATTCATAATTCTTGCAATAAAATTTCAATTCATGCAAAGGTATTCGAAAGGATTGAATTAGCACTCAATTTAAAGGGCTTTTTAACTAGTTTTTGACACTGGATATTATTTTTATTCAATCTAAATACCGCTAATTGTGCTGCAATAATAAAAAATAAAAACCTCACTACCATGCATATTCAATTACAATTAAGAATTTTTAAGCAGATGATCTCATATTCTGTGTTTTGAATGCCCTAACTGCATAAAATTTTACAACTAGTTTATTTTTTTACAAGTATTTATAGCGATGAATTCACAAATTGCTCAGGTTATTATATCTTTGCACCCGAATAAACTTTATTGAGATTAAGATGAATGCGTTAGAACTTAGTGAACAAGAGATCATTAGAAGAAATTCCCTAAAGGAAATGCAGAATTTGGGCATCAACCCATTTCCTGCAGCACAATATCATGTAAATAATTATTCTACAGATATTCTGAAAGATTTCGATCCTGAAAAAAACAACCTACAAGAGGTTTGTATTGCAGGTAGAATAATGAGCAGAAGAATTATGGGTAAAGCTTCTTTTATTGAACTTCAGGATTCAAAAGGAAGAATTCAGGTATACATTGCCCGCGATTCTATTTGCCCTGAAGAGGATAAAACTCTTTACAACACAGTATTCAAAAAGCTTTTGGATATTGGAGATTTTATTGGAATTAAGGGATACGTATTTAAAACAAAGGTTGGAGAAACTTCTGTTCATACAACCGAAATGACAGTTCTTTCAAAATCAGTCCGTCCTCTTCCTATCGTAAAAGAAAAAGACGGAAAAGTATACGATGCTTTTAGTGATCCTGAAATGCGTTACCGTCAGCGTTACGTTGATTTGGTAGTAAATCCGGATGTAAAAGAAGTGTTTTTGAAAAGAACTAAAATCATTAACTCAATGCGCGAGTTGTTCAACAGCAAGGGATATCTTGAGGTTGAAACTCCAATTTTGCAAGCAATTCCAGGTGGTGCATCGGCTCGTCCATTTATCACTCATCACAATGCTTTAGATATTCCATTGTACATGCGTATTGCCAACGAATTGTATCTAAAGAGACTTATTGTTGGTGGATTTGATGGTGTTTATGAGTTTGCAAAAGATTTCCGTAATGAAGGTATGGACAGAACTCACAATCCTGAATTTACTGTAATGGAAATCTATGTAGCCTACAAAGACTACAACTGGATGATGGATTTCACCGAAGAGATGATTGAAAAAGTTGCTTTAGATCTTCATGGTACAACTAAAGTACAAGTGGGAGACAAAGAAATTGATTTCAAGCGTCCATTCAAACGTATTTCTATGATTGACTCTATTAAAGAGCACACTGGAATTGACATCAACGGAATGAATGAAGATGAACTTCGCGATGTTTGTAAGCAATTAAATATTGAGGTTGACGAAACTTTTGGTAAAGGAAAGTTAATTGATGAGATCTTTGGTGAAAAATGTGAAGGCAACTACATTCAACCAACTTTCATTACTGACTATCCAATCGAAATGTCTCCTCTTTGTAAAAAGCATAGAGATAATCCTGAGTTAACCGAGCGTTTTGAGCTTATGGTGAACGGTAAGGAAGTTTGTAATGCCTACTCTGAGTTAAATGATCCTATCGATCAGTTAGAAAGATTCCAAGAACAAATGAGATTAAGCGAAAAAGGAGATGACGAAGCAATGTTTATTGATATGGACTTTGTTCGTTCTCTTGAATATGGTATGCCTCCTACATCGGGTATGGGTATTGGTATAGACCGCTTAACCATGTTGATGACCAACTCTCATTCAATTCAGGATGTACTATTTTTTCCACAAATGAGACCAGAGAAAAAAGCTGCAGTTGATAGTGATGAAAAATTTATTGAATTAGGTATTGCTCCAGAATGGATGCCTATTATTCGTAAGGCAGGTTTTCAAACTGTAGAGGCTCTTAAAGAGGAAAAAGCTACCAAACTGCACCAAGATATTTGTGGTTGGAACAAAAAATTAAAAATGGGTTTAAATAACCCTAGTCAGGATGAAGTAAAAGCTTGGTTAGCTTAAGCTTATTTTATTAGGAAATATAACATGATCGGAGGTTGGGAATTTTTCCCTTCCTCCGATATTTATTAAATTAGAGATCTGTTACTTACAAAAACAACTCTCTATTTTAAAAAGACTTAGCAATAAAATATGAACGAATCGTCGAGAATTGCCATTATTGGAGGTGGTAGTTGGGCTACAGCAATCGCAAAAATACTTCGCGAAAATGACCTGAAGCTTAACTGGTACATGCGTAACCTTGATACCATCAAACAATTTAAACAACTTAGTCACAACCCAAGATATCTAACTGGAGTTGAATTCGATCTTAATCACATTGAGTTCTACAACAATTTGAATGAAGCAATTAAAAATTCGGATGTGATCATATTTGCAGTTCCGTCGGCTTTCTTAAAAGATGCTTTAAAGAAATTAACGGTTAGCTTAGAAGATAAGATTATTGTTTCGGCAATTAAAGGTATTGTTCCGGATGAGAATATGATTATTGGTGAATTCTTTAACGAACATTATAATGTACCATTAGATAGCATTGGTATTATTTCAGGACCTTGTCATGCCGAAGAGGTAGCTATGGAACGCTTATCGTATTTAACCATTGCATGTCAGGACACAAAAAAAGCGAGATCGCTGGCTCTTAACCTAGAATGTCCTTATATCAAAACTACTATTTCTGATGACATATACGGTACTGAGTATTCGGCCGTACTTAAGAATGTATTTGCAATTGCGGCGGGAATCTGTCATGGACTTCGTTATGGCGATAACTTTCAGGCGGTACTTATCTCCAATGCAATACAAGAAATTAAACGTTTTGTAGATACAGTTCACCCAATTACCCGCGACATTAAGAGTTCTGCTTATCTGGGTGATTTATTGGTAACATGCTATTCACAATTTAGCCGTAACCGCACCTTTGGTACCATGATTGGCAAAGGATATACTGTAAAATCGGCACAGCTTGAAATGCACATGATTGCTGAAGGATACTATGCTGTTAAATGTATCAAAGAAATCAACGAACACTACAACGTAAATATGCCAATTACTATGGCTGTTTACAATATTTTATATGAACGTATTTCTCCTACCATAGAAATAAAATTATTAACAGAAGATTTACGTTAGACTTAAATTTTAGCTGTATTTTTGCAGCATATATATATGTAAGAATTAACTTTTTAAATACAACTTTTACATTCTATATCTATCAAACTATTTGGAGGGGTATCGGTTCAGATAGAGGTAAAATGTAAGGCTTAATTTCTACACAATGGAACACATTAAATTGAGTATCGACAAATCTCTTGACTTTGTAAGTAAGGAAGAGATTTTTAAGTTTGAAGAAAGCAGTAAAAAACACCTTATTTCCCTTCACGAAGGAACCGGAAAAGGAAATGATTTTGTTGGTTGGGTTGATTTGCCTTCAAGAATTACTGAAGCAGAATTAAATGACATTGAAGCCACTGCAAAATCATTAAAGGATAAAGTTGAAGTATTGGTAGTTGTGGGTATTGGTGGTTCATACCTTGGTGCAAAAGCTGTTAATGATGCACTTGCTCACAGTTTTGATCACCTAAATTCTGGAGATGAAAACCCTTTGGTACTTTATGCTGGTCAGAACATTAGTGAAGATTACCTATACGAATTAACAGATATTTTGAAAAGCATCGAATTTGGTATTTGTGTAATATCAAAATCAGGAACAACAACAGAGCCTGCTATCGCTTTTCGTTTATTGAAAGAAATGTTGGAAGAGCAAGTAGGTAAAGAAGAAGCTCGTGAAAGAATCGTTGCCATTACTGATGAATCAAAAGGTGCTTTAAGAACCCTTGCTGATCAGGAAGGCTATAAAACATTTGTAATTCCTGACAATGTTGGTGGACGTTATTCTGTATTAACACCTGTTGGATTATTGCCAATTGCTGTTGCTGGGCATGATATTAAAGCCTTGGTAAAAGGAGCAAAATCAATGCAAGACTATTCGGTTGCAGCAGCTTTTGAAGAAAACCCGGCATTGCTTTATGCTGCTACCAGAAATGCTCTATACCAAAAAGGAAAAGGCATCGAAATTCTTGCCAACTACAATCCTAAACTTCATAATGTTGCTGAATGGTGGAAACAACTTTACGGCGAAAGTGAAGGTAAAGAAAACAAAGGTATTTTCCCTGCAAGCGTTGATTTCACTAGTGATCTTCACTCAATGGGACAGTATATTCAGGAAGGACAGAGAAACATTTTCGAAACTGTAATTTCTGTTGCTAAGCCAAACCACACTGTATTGATTCCTGAGGATAAAGACAATTTGGATAAGTTAAACTATCTTGCTGGAAAACGTGTTGATGAAGTAAATAAAATGGCTGAATTGGGAACTCAATTGGCTCATGTTGATGGTGGTGTTCCTAATCTAAAAATAGAAATGCCTCAACTTAATGAATTCTATTTGGGTGAGTTGCTTTATTTCTTCGAAATTGCTTGTGGTGTTAGTGGATACATCTTGGATGTTAATCCATTCGATCAACCAGGGGTTGAAGCATACAAGAGCAACATGTTTGCATTGCTTGAGAAACCTGGTTTCGAAGAAGAATCTGCAAAAATCAAAGAAAGATTATAAAATCTAAATTGATGATATCAAAAAGACCGGATCAGTCCCGGTCTTTTTTTGTATCGTAAATTTCCACATCTTCCTTCACCCTTTTGCCATCACAATAAATTCTTGCCTTCTTACCTGTAAATTGCCCCAGAAAAAATGAAGTTACCATTATTGGGTAGGTATACAACTCAAATCCTAATCCGAACAGTTTGCGAAACAAAACAACAAAAGGAATTGGAGCATGGATGGCAATAAACCACATCACCGAAAACTTTTTAAATCCCTGACGAACATAGCCAAATGGCATATTCAGCACATAGGTTGCCAATGCTGCCAATATCAAATTTAGTTCCATACGAACGAATATATCAATAATTATCGGCAAAATGCAAGCTACTTAAATAAATCATCAAATTTTAGATACATTTGTTTCCGTTATTCAAAGTACAATGAAATATAAATCTAAAGTCAAAGGTATTGCCCTTGCACTAACTGCAACCATAAGCTTTTCAAATGTTTACTTGTTTAGTAAAATGGCCATGAAAGATGTTGATTTGGCTTCTTTTGGGATCTTATGGTTTGGCTTGGCTTTAATTTACAACTTACTTTACAACCGATTTTTTACTCAACGAAAGGAATTAAAGAGTTTAACGAAAAAATCAAAGAGAATTCTTTTTTTCATTGGCCTATCTGAATTCATTTCAATAACGGCATTTTTTTTATCAATAAAACTCACCAATAATCCAGCTATTGTATCTTTTCTTGCCAACACCAGCCCTATTTTTGTAATTCTTATTGGCTTTTTGTGCTACCAGATCAGATATGGTTTTATTTCCATATTAGGCGTTATCATCACACTATCGGGTGTCTTTTTGATGAATATCACCAATTCGGAATTTGAATGGCAAACATTATTAACCCCAGCTAGTATTAGTGCACTTGTGTTTGCTCTATTCTACGGTATAAGTCTTGTTCTGGCAAGATCAGAAATTAAAAATATTCCAACTACAATGATAACTGTATGTAGAAACTTGTTTCTGTTTGTAGGATTCGCAATCTACCTGATTGTAAACTGGGAGTTACCAACTTATAGCATTCAATCTGTTTTCTATATTACAGCAGGTTCACTTTTAGGGCCATTTTTGGGAATCCTTCTAACATTTGCATCACTAAAATATGTTGATGCATCCATAACAACATTAATTGGCACATCGAGAAGTATTTTTATTGTTACTGGCGCCTTTCTTTTAATGGGAATACTTCCCAATGTGAATCAGCTGTTAGGTGGTTGCTTAACCATCCTGGGAATTTTAACCATTACCATGGCCGATATCATTTCTAAAAAGAAATAATCAAGCTAGTGCCTTACGCACTTGTACAAATAACTCTTCCTTACTGAAAGGTTTTGTAAGATATCCATCACAACTTGCTTTCATACATTTTTCCTCTTCCTCTTTAAAAACATAAGAGCTTTGGACGATAATTTTCGTTGCAATCACTGATTTTTTAATTTCATCTATACATTTCATGCTATCTCTGCCTGGAATATTTAAATCCATAATTAATAAATCAGGAGATAATTGCTTCAATCTATCAAGCATTTCAACACTATTTTCAGCAAATGATACCTCTATATCTTGATCTTCAAATAATTTTTTAACGTACAAAAATGAATTGTAATCATTCTCAGCAATAAGTACTTTCTTTGATCCTATCCGCTCTTTCTTATTTTCAGTACCATCATGTAGATTAAGAAGTTTCGATTTACCAACCGGTATTGTAAAATAGAATGTACTTCCAATTCCAACTTCTGATTCAAATCGTATTGTTCCTCCAAGTAACTCCACCAAACCTCTACTTATACTTAGTCCCAGACCAGCTCCTTCAATAAAATGTTCTTCGTCCCCTTGTCTAAATCTTTCAAATATTACCCCTTGTCTATTCTTTGGAATTCCAATGCCATCATCTTTTACATATATCTCTACAAATTCTTGATCATTAGATTCTATCATCTTGCATCCAATTTCGACTCTTCCAGATTCAGAAAACTTAATTGAATTTTCAATCAAATTGTCCAATATCTGTTGAATTCTCGTACTATCAGAATGCAATTTTAAACATTCAATCTCAGGATTTGATTTTATTGCCAATTCCAAATTGGGCTTACTTTTAATTAGATCACGATTCTTATGAATCTCCAGACTTTCTTTCATCAATGAGAACAAATAAAAATCAGCATTCTTGAGTGTAATTTGGCTCATTTCCAATTTGGAAAGATCAACAATATCATCAATTATCTGTACTAAACGATTGCCAGACTGTTGAATGATATTGACATACTGCATACGTTCTACCTCTTTGATTTCTGAATCAATTAAAAGTTCCGAAAATCCCATAATTGCATTCATTGGAGTACGAATTTCATGACTCATATTGGCCAAGAATATTGATTTTAATTTATCCGATTCTTCTGCTTTCTCTTTGGCCTTTCTGAGTTCTTCTTCAGCCTTTTTAATTTCTGATATATCTCTGGACACCCCCAAAACTCCCGTGATATTGCCAATAGAATCGTACATTGGAGTTTTTATAGTCTCTGTAAGAACCTCCTCATCTGTATTAACTGATTTGGCCAAATTCACAAATCGTATGGTATTAGCAGATTTTATTACTTCCAAATCTTTCTTAAAATAAAATTCAGCCATTTCAGGATTAATATCAATTTCAAAATCAGACTTCCCAATTAATTCTTCCTCCTTAACACCAATAAACTCCGCAAAATTATTATTGCAGGCCAAATATTCCCCTTCTGTATTTTTTAACCAAATCATTTCAGGAACTGTTTCCAAAATCGTTTCCAATCTGGCTCTCTCATTATCGATCTGCTTTAAAGCATTCTTTCTTATACTAATATCCCTTAAAATTGCCCAATAACCCACGATTTCATCCTGCTCATCTTTCATTAAATGAACTCTCAATTCAACGGGTACGATGGATCCATCTTTCTTTATACATTCCTTTTCATAAACTTGAGAACTTCCATTTATTAGAACTTCATTATTTATTATTTGTTCATCAATATGAATCCACTTTTGAGGCGTTATATTTTTAAAATTTGTACTTAACAAATCTTTTTCTGAATACCCTAATACATCTTGTAAAGCTTTGTTACCTTCGAGTATATTATACTCTATGTCCATAACAACATAAGCATCCGACATACTCCCATACAATCTTGAATATTTTTCTTCGGTTGAAGATAAGATGGTTCTATTATTCACATTTTGCATTTGTCGCTGCATAAACAATCCCAACAACATATTTACAATTGGATAAATTGTGAGAAGGGGTAGAACAAGATATGAGAGCGTAGAATAGATTTTTTCGGAAGGAAGAAGTAAGGTGCAAAACAACATTGCAATGTGCACAATCAATCCCATGAGTAATAATTCTACCCATTTAAGTTGATGGTCTACTCGGGTCAATAGCTCTCTCCATAAAATCCCTATTGTTCCAGAACAAATTATTACTGCTATTCCCATTATTATACCATCTCCTCCCATAAAAAATCTATAGGTACTGGTAATAAGCATAGCAATAACTGTTGGTATTGCACCAAAAAATAATCCTGATATTGAAAGAATAATAGACCTGGTATCAAAAACAATTCCCGCAGATCCCTTCCATGATGTCATCATTAGAATGATACCAATAGATCCAATAATACCACCAAAAAGAACTTGACGATATAGAGGGGATAATTTGGTTTTATTTACCCACATATACTCGCAAAAAATACTAAAACTTAATAATATAGCTGCATTTTGCACGAGTCCAAGAAGAATAGAGTCGTTCATAGATAATAATTCAGATAGTAGTTTTTAGTAATGTCTTTTATTGCTTATAAAATAGGACACAATAGCTTTTATACTCTAATTCCTTAAAAAGGTTATTATTAACAGAACTAATTTAAAGCATATATTTTAAACAATTTAAGCTAACAGTTATAATCCAAAAACATAAGAGGAACAGAAAAAAATCTGCTCCTCTTTCATCACCTTTAATCAATTATATAATCACTCAACAGTTTCTTCAACTAAATTATGATCTTTTACAAATTGGTTGATAATATGTGACATTTTTGGATAACCAATTTCTTCCAAATCATAATAAACACGCGTGTTTGGCTTCTTAATATTGATGATTCTATTTAAATCTATTGGAGTACCAATAATAACAGTATCGCAATCGCTGGCATTAATAGTAGCTTCAAGATCTTTTAACTGCTGATCCGAATACCCCATTGCAGGCAAAATATTCCCAATTCCTGGGTAAATTTCATAGGTCTCTTTTAATTTACCAACAAGGTATGGACGGGCATCAATTTCCTCTGCTGCACCAAATTTTCGTGCTGCAATTGTACCTGCTCCAATCTTCATTTCACCATGAGTTAAAGTTGGTCCATCTTCTACAATTAATACACGTTTACCACGAATCATTTCAGGATCGTCAACACTAATAGGAGAAGCTCCGTCTACAACCTGTGCTTTAGGATTTGCATAGGCAATACTTTCTCTTACCTCTTGAATTCCCTCAGGAGTAGCAGAATCCATCTTATTAATTACAACTACATCTGCCATTCTTAAATTAACCTCTCCTGGATAATAGCTTAATTCAGCTCCAGGGCGATGAGGATCGGCGACGGTTATTGTCATATCTGGCTTATAGAATGCAAAATCATTGTTTCCACCATCCCAAAGAATTACGTCACATCCATCAGGATCTTCTTCAGCAGCGCGAACAATAGCCTCATAATCCACACCTGCATAAATTACATTCCCTCTTGTAACATGTGGTTCATATTCTTCCATTTCTTCAACAGTACACTTGTGCTTTTTCAAGTCTTCTACAGTTGCAAAACGTTGAACCTTTTGGGCTACCAAATCGCCGTAAGGCATTGGGTGACGAATGGCAATTACTTTTAATCCTTTTGCCATTAATTCTTCAATAACTTTACGTGATGTTTGAGATTTACCGCAACCTGTACGAGTTGCAACAACCGCAATAACAGGCTTATGACTTTTAATCATTGTATCTCCAGGACCTAATAACTTAAAATTTGATCCTGCTGCATTAACAATTGCACTTACGTTCATAACTTTCTTATACGATACATCCGAATAAGAGAAAACGCAGTCATCAATACAATGTTCCTTTATTAATTTTGGCAGATCTTCCTCTGCGTAAATAGGAATTCCATCTGGATACAAAGAACCCGCCAACTCCGCAGGATATTTTCTTCCATCAATGTCAGGAATTTGAGCTGCTGTAAAAGCAACAACATTGTACTCTGAATTGTCTCTGAAATAGGTGTTGAAGTTGTGAAAATCACGACCCGCAGCACCAACAATAATGACATTTTTTTTAGCCATAATTTCTCCTTCTTTATTTAAAATTTCACATTAAGTTTATGAGTCTATAAAATTATTACTTTAAAGGAATTATGCTAATTTTATCGCATTTTAATCACTTATTTACTGCGTGTTGCTTAACACGATACAAAAACTTGACATTGATATAAATTAAACGTAACTTATTAGGTTAGACATTTATTTAAACTATTATAACCTCAGCAATCCATTCACCTAAATTGCTTTTTTGTATTTTTACTCCATGAATTTTTTAGCGCATTTGTATTTATCTGGCGATTCGGAAAAGGTGAGAGTTGGAAATTTTATTGGGGACTATGTCAAAGGAAAGAAATACGAAAAGTATCATCCTGAAATCCAAAAAGGAATCATTTTACACCGAAATATTGATCATTTCACAGATAAGCATCCTTTGGTACTCGATAGCTCAAAAAAGTTAAAAGAAGGCTATGGGAGATATTCTGGTGTAGTTGTTGATTTGATTTTTGATCATTTTTTGGCCAAATATTGGCAGGATTATCACACATTACCGATCAAAGATTTTGTAACAAATTCTCATGAAGCATTGATAAAAAACTACTTGTTACTTCCTAATAAAGTTAAACTATTTCTACCTTTTCTTATTCAGAGCAGAAGATTGGAAAGCTATGCAAATATTGATGGCTTGCAAACAGCTCTTGATATCATGGCCAGAAGGACCAGTTTACCTGATAATTCAGTTTATGCAATTAAATCACTGGAAGATAACTACTCGGATTTTGAAAATAAATTCAAACTATTCATGAAAGACATATTAAAATATGTAAGCAATGAACACCATATTAACGTAGCAACTCCAAACGGTTGGCATCCAAACGAAGGAAAATAAACAGTAAAATGGTAAAAGACCATAGTGACGAACCGCCGTAGCTAAAAAATGGCAAAGGAATACCAATTACAGGAGCTAAACCAATGGTCATCCCAACATTAATGGCCAGGTGAAAAAATAAAATACAGGCTACACCATATCCGTAAACTCGACTAAACGATGATCGTTGACGTTCAGCTAAAAATAACAATCGTAAAATCAACGTAAGTAATAAAAGCAATACAAGACTAGAGCCCACAAAACCCCATTCCTCACCAACAGTACAGAAAATAAAATCGGTACTTTGCTCAGGAACAAACTTAAATTTAGTTTGTGTACCATTCAAAAATCCTTTGCCTGAAAAACCACCTGATCCAATAGCAATCTTAGATTGGGCGACATTGTATCCAGCTCCATATGGATCCGATTCAATCCCTAAAAGTTCATTGATCCTGGTTCGCTGGTGTACTTCCAGAATATTTTCAAAGATATATCCAACCGAAAAAGTATAAAAGATACTAGCAAAAACAATTAGAATGGTCCAAGCAACATTTTTCAGTTTGTTTTTATAGGTATAAACCCAAAAAGGCACAGCACTTAATCCCAAAGAAATAATTAAAATAAGATAATTAGAAACATCTATTTTCAGTCCTTTAACAACCAACCACACTAATGCAAAACCTGCTGACAGCAACAATATCGCCTTTGCAAAAGCAGGCCACTTTAAACCATATGCTTTTGCAACAATAAGGCTTGTACAAACTATTATTAAAAGCACTGTGAACTTTGGCCATAACAAGGTAAACACAAATAACAAGGCTGCTATAAATGCGAGAAATAACACAATCCCCGATAATCCTTCTCGATATAGCACCAGCAAGAAAACAGAATATACCAATGCTGAGCCTGCATCACCTTGCAGTACAATTAATGCCATTGGAGCAAATAAAATCACTGCCGAAGTAATGAGCGATTTTATTTTGTGAATTTTAAAATTATACTGCGTAACATACCTGGAAATAGCCAAACAAGTGGCAAACTTTGCAAACTCAGCTGGCTGAAAGCGGATTGGTCCCAATTCGAACCAAGATTTTGCTCCTTTAATATCACGACCAAGTACCAAAACAGCCACGAGAAGAATTAGCATAAAAATATAAGTAGGATATGCAAAAGCGGAATAAAATTTACTTTCAACTATTAGAATCACAATAGCAAGTACAGCAGCAGCACCAATCCACATCAATTGCTTTCCATACCTTTGAGTGATATCAAAAATACTCTGATGTTCTTCATTATAAACAGCAGCGTAAATGTTAATCCATCCCAAAAAAACAAGCAAAGCATACAACAAAATTGTCCACCAATCTAAATTCTTTATTAAGCTTACTCTTCTGGTCATATCTATTTTTGCGATTTTTCTATTGTCAATTTCTACTCTTTTTCTGATTGGTTAATCAAATCAGCTTCAATCATTCTTTTTTCAATCCACTTTTTGCTATCAGAAATTTCTCCTCTTATATATTTTTCAATCATCAAACCTGCAATTGGCGCACCATATCGTGAACCCCATACCCCATTTTCTACATAAACTAAAATGGCAATTTTTGGATTTTCTCGTGGTGCAAAAGCAACGAATACCGAATGATCATCACCATGAGAGTTTTGAACGGTTCCAGTTTTACCACACACTCGAATGCCTGGTATTGCAGCTAAACCACCTGTACTACCTGCCCCTCCCGTCACAACCATCTCCATACCATCAACTACTGAAGGGAAATAGGAAGGATCAATACTAGTTTCATGTTTGGTAGTAAATTTTTCATCGATACCCTTTTCTTTACCTATTGATTTTACAATATGCGGAGTATAATAATGTCCATGATTGGCAATTGCAGCACACATATTGGCCATCTGTAAAGGAGTAACCAACAACTCGCCTTGTCCAATCGAAATGGAAATCATATTAAGAGCGCGTAAATTTTTTCTCCTATACTTCTTTTGATAATATTTTAAAGTTGGTATTCCACCCATAAATTCATTGGGTAAATCCGCTCCCAAACGTTCTCCTAATCCAAAAGACATCACATGATTTCGCCAAACATCGTAGCCATTATTTACTGAACCAAATTTTGGAGATTCTACAATATAACGGAAGGTATTTGCATAATATGCATTACAGGAGTGCATAATAGATTGACGCAAATCTAAAGGTGAAACATGAGCATGACATCCCATAGTAAATGATCCTACATGATAACCACTATGACATTCAAATCGGGTAAAAGGATTTATTACATTTTCTTGTAATCCAATTAAAGCATTAACCATTTTAAAAATAGATCCTGGTGGATATTGAGCCATCAATGTTCTATCAAACAAAGGTTTTAAACTGTCATTTTGTACCAATGCCCTGTAATTTTTACTCATAACTCTACCAACCAACATCTCCGGATCGTAACCTGGACTAGATATTTTAGCTAAGATTTCCCCGGTTGAAGGCTCCAGTGCTACTATACCTCCCTTTTTGTTCTGCATTAGGAGCTCTCCATACTCCTGCAGTTCAATATCCAGAGTAGATACCAAATCTTTTCCTGACACAGGTGACTTATCGAACTTTCCATCCCTGTAAGAACCTTTTATCCTGTTGTAAACATCTACCCAATAGATCTTTTTACCTTTCTCACCACGCAGTTCTTTCTCATAGGTTAACTCTATACCACTTTTGCCAATATAGTCTCCTTGGCTGTAGTATGGATCTGCATTTATTTCCTTATTATTTACCTCATTAAGATATCCCAAAGCGTGTGCCGCACTTTGACGGGGATACTTACGCAGTGTACGTGGTTGAACAAAGAATCCTGGAAATTTATAAAGTTTCTCCTGTAATACAGCATACTGTTCTGAAGAAAGCTGCTTCAAAAAAACAGATGCCCTACGGTAGGAGTAGTTCTTAGCCTTTTCTAACCTTTTAATAGCATCTAATTTCTCTATCCCTAGAAGAACACAAAAATCAAGAGTATCGAAAACTTTTACTTGCCTGGGAATAATCATCACATCATAAACTGCTTGATTATAAACCAGAAGCTCCCCATTTCGATCATAAATCAATCCCCGAGCAGGATATTGAGTTACCTGTCGTTGAGAATTATTTTCTGCTGACAATTTATAGGAATCATCTACAATTTGCAGATTAAAAAGTTTGATCATAAAAATGAGAACAACCAAAACAAAGATTCCTCCTATTACATATATTCTATTCGAGAAATTATTCATTTGATATAAGATTGATCTATTTTTTAAACATCAAAAACTGTGAGGTAATTATTAAGGTTAAAGTGAAAAATGCACTAAAAATTATACGCATAATGGTTTCACTAAAATTAGTAAATGAAAATGCTTCAACAACGAATAAGAAGCTGTGATGAGCTACAATTAAAGTTAATGAATACTTAAAGAACCAGGCAAAACCAAAATGTGCAATACCAGGATAAGTTCCCACTTCATAACCATCACGAAGCGATAAATAATTCAAGACATAAGGTCGAACATAGGCCATAAAAACACAGGCTGAAGCATGCATTCCAACTGTTCCGCTGAAAACATCAATACTAAATCCCAGAAAAAAAGAAAGTACCAATAGCAACCAATTGGGTATTTCAAATGGTAATAGTAAGATAAACAGAATATACATGTAAGGATTCACAAATCCACTTACCTGTATGTTGTTTAAAATTGCAACCTGAATTAATACAAGAACAACAAATCGGATGATATTTTTTAAAATGATGTTCATTCCGTTGCCTCCTCCTCTAATTTTAATCGCTCCTCTTTCATTAAATCACCCACAACTTTCACGTATGACAAACTTTTAAAATCATTTGATAGTAAGACTTTGATGTTCTGAAAATTATCACCAGAAGAAGCCATAACCTCATCAACCACTCCTAACTGAAGGCCTTCAGGAAAGATAGCTGAAAAACCACTTGTTACAATCGTATCGCCTTTGGCAATTTTAACATGAAATGGAATATCCTTAAGCATGGCTTTTCGATAATCTACACCATCCCAGATTAATGATCCATGATAATTATTCCCTTTTAGTTTGGCCGAAATTCTCAGTCTATCATTTAGGACTGAAATCACAGAAGCAAAATTATCTGAGACACTTTTTACAACACCAACTACACCATTATCAGTAACAACAGCCATTTCACGTTCAATTCCATGTATTCTACCTTTATTAATGGTAATGTAATTCAACTGCTTATTAACAGAGTTGTTAATAATTTTTGCTGTTCGATAAATGTATTGCTGCTTGTAAATTGTATCTATAAAAATGAAAGAAGAATCGGTTGTTAATTTATACGATGAGTGCAAAAGGTTTCTCAACCTTACATTTTCACGATTCAACTCCTCATTGGTTTGGGCTAACGAAAGGTAGTCAGTAACGGAGGATACTTTTTGATAGATTCCTCCGCTAATGGCATTACTTGAATTCAGGAATTCTGATTTTTGATAGTTGTTATAATTAACTAACAACAACAAACAAAATATTTCGAATACAATAAATAAAATCGTAAAATGAAATCGTACGATAAAGTGAAACAAATTCTTCATTCGAAAATCAATTCCTGGCTATTATATACAGTTTTGTTCCTGATTATCTTCTCAGGAACGAAAATTTATCTACATTTTTAAGGGCAATCCCTGTTCCACGGGCAACAGCTCTCAATGGATCTTCCGCAATATGGAAAGGAATATTAATCTTATCCGTTAACCTCTTATCAAGACCTCGCAACAAAGCTCCACCTCCTGCTAAATAGATACCTCTGTTTACAATATCGGCATACAACTCGGGTGGTGTTTGCTCCAAAGCGCTTAAAATTGCAATTTCAATTTTTGAGATTGATTTTTCAAGACAATGGGCAATCTCCTGATATGAGACTGGTACTTCAATTGGCAATGCTGTCATTTGATTTGGCCCCTGAACACGAAAATCAGCTGGAGGATCTTCAAGATCTGACAATGCAGAACCTACATGAATTTTGATTTCTTCAGCAGTTCTTTCACCAATTTTAATATTGTGCTGATGACGCATGTATTCCTGAATGTCTACCGTTAAATCATCTCCTGCAATACGAATTGATTTGTTGGTTACGATACCACCCAAAGAAATAACTGCAATTTCGGTAGTACCACCACCTATATCCACTACCATATTTCCTTCAGGAGCTTCAACGTCAATTCCAATACCAATAGCGGCAGCCATTGGCTCATAAATCATGTAAACATCTCTACCTCCGGCATGTTCCGATGAATCACGTACTGCACGCATCTCCACCTCAGTACTACCCGATGGAATACAAATTACAATTCTTAACGAAGGAGGAAACAATCGAGGTTTTTTGTTTATCATTTTGATCATACCTCGAATCATCTGCTCTGCCGCATTAAAGTCGGCAATAACACCATCCCTTAATGGACGAATGGTTTTCAGATCTTCGTGTGTTTTACCTTGCATCTGGCGAGCTTTCTCACCAATCGCAACCATTTTTTCGGTGCGGCGATCGAGAGCTACAATCGAAGGTTCGTCAACAACAATTTTATCATTGCAGATAATGATAGTGTTAGCGGTCCCCAAATCAATAGCAATCTCCTGAGTTAAAAATGAAAATAATCCCATATGGTAGCTATATCTCTGTTATCTTATTTTAGTTGCATTTGGATGCAGAAAGTAAATTCTGCATCCAAAATTGCAATTATCTTAGTGTTTAAAATGTCTCATTCCTGTAAACACCATAGCAATACCGAATTCGTCAGCTGCTTTAATTGAATCTTCATCCCTAATCGATCCACCCGGCTGAATAATTGCGGTAACTCCTGCTTTATGAGCTGCTTCAACACAATCCGAGAATGGGAAAAAAGCATCAGAAGCCATAACACTTCCTTGAATTCTTTCTGCTCCCTGACGAATTGCATTTTCCAAAGCCCAAATACGACTAACCTGTCCTGGTCCAACACCAGTTGTGGTTTTATCTTTTGCTAAGGCGATACCATTCGATTTTGCATGCTTCACTGTTTTCCACGCAAACATCAAATCTTCCATCTCTTTTTCAGATGGTTGTCTTTTGGTAACCACTTTTAATTCTTCTCCAATCAATTTCTGATCCTGATCCTGAATCAACAATCCGCCCAATACAGTTCTGCCTTTCATAGCAGTATAATCCGATTTTAGGATTTCTGGCAATTCCAAAAGTCTCAAATTCTTCTTCTTGGTTAGTATTTCAAGAGCTTCCTTGCTAAATGAAGGAGCAACAATTACTTCCAAGAAAATTCCACTCATGATTTCAGCAGTAGCTTTGTCAATTTCGCGGTTTGCTGCAACAATTCCACCGAAAATAGAAACCGGATCGGCATCGTAAGCTTTCTGGAACGCTTCAGCAATAGTTTCAGCACTACCAATTCCACATGGATTAGCATGCTTGGCAGCAACAACGGTTGGCTCCTCGAACTCTTTTAATGTTTCCAAAGCTCCATCGGTGTCACCAATATTGTTATACGATAATTCCTTACCGTGAATTTTATTTGCCGCAGTCAACGTTCCTTCTGTCTCCTGAATCTGAGTATAGAAAGCTGCATTTTGGTGCGGATTTTCTCCGTAACGAAGATCTTGTTTCTTTTCGTATGTAAGAGTTAAAGTTTTTGGTGATTTCACATTCAATTTTTTATTGAAATAACCAGAAATCAAAGCATCGTAATGTGCCGTGTGTTCAAAAACCTTAGCTGCTAAATATTCTTTTGTCTCTTTACTTGTTTCTCCTGACGCCTTTAATTCTTCTATTACTTTTGAATAATCTTCAGGATCGGTAATTACCGAAACAAAATTGTAATTTTTAGCTGCAGCTCTTAACATGGTTGGTCCACCTATGTCAATATTCTCAACAATATCTTCATGAGTTGAATCTGGATTTAGAACTGTCTGTTTGAACGGATAAAGGTTACAAACTACAATATCAATTGGTTCAATCCCCAACTCAACCATCTGTTTTTGGTGCATTTCATTGTCGCGAATAGCAAGAATACCACCTTCTACGTGTGGATGAATGGTTTTTAAACGACCATCGAAACACTCAGGAAATTTAGTCAAATCAGACACATCCATTACAGGAATTCCCTCTGCTTTAAACTTTGCAGATGTTCCACCTGTTGAAATAATTTCCCAACCCATTTCGGTTAGTTCCTTAGCAAACTCAACAACATTTGTTTTATCAAAAACACTGATAAGAGCTCTCTTCATAATTCTTTTTTTTGGAGGTATTTTATAAAATGGTATAAATTAATTTTCCTTGCGAAAAACTATCTCGGCTTAGCGATTTTACAAATCATTCATCTACAATAATTTACAAGATCTCCAGAAACCTCATGCAAAGTTAAGAAAAACCTAAAAAAATCCGACCAATGAAATTCTTTTTTGTTCAACTTTTTACAAATCAAAATTTATTGCTTCCAATTTAAAAATTATGACCTTTTTTTCAATTAAAGGGACATTAAAAAATAGGCTCCAATAGATAAATAAATGAACAAACCAACAATATCATTTAATGTTGTTATAAATGGTCCGGTTGCAACCGCAGGATCTACTTTCATCTTGTTCAACATTAATGGAATTACAGTTCCTGCAATTGCTGCAAAAATGATTACTGCAAATAATGCTACAGATATTGATAAAGTTAATCCTACAGAATTACTAGTCAAAAAATAAGTGCTTAAAAACAATAATAATGAACAAGTTAAGCCATTAATTAAAGCACCTCCCAACTCTCTCATTAATCTACTGAACGTACTCTCAAAACCCAATGAGTTATTTGCAATAGCTTGCACGATAATTGCCGATGATTGTACTCCAACATTTCCAGCCATAGCAGTAATCAAAGGAATGAAAAATGCCAATTTAGGTGTATGCTCAAGTCCTTTCTCATGAACTGATATTACCATTGCAGAAAAAATACCACCCACCAGACCAATAATAAGCCAAGGCAAACGAGCTCTTGTCTGAAGCCAGATGGAGTCGCTAGCTTCAACATCCTCAGCCAAACCCGATGCCATTTGGTAATCTTTCTCAGCCTCATCACGGATTACATCCACAACATCATCAATAGTAATCCGTCCCATCAAGCGTCCAATACTATCAACTACTGGAATGGCAACCAAATCATATTTCTCCATGATATGTGCTACTTCCTCGTCTTCCTCATCGGTGTGAACCGACATAACATCAGGTTGGTATATATTGATAATTTTGGCCGAAGTTGGACTCAGAATCATTCTTTTTAAGGACAATGTTCCTTTTAATATTCCATCATCGTCAACAACGTATACATAATAGATTTCATCAATATCTTCGGCTTGACGACTTAATTCCCTTAAACAAGTCAGAACGGTCCAGTTTTCATTTACAATAACCAACTCTTTCGCCATCAAACCTCCGGCAGTGTCTTCATCGTAATGCAGAAGGTCTACAATATCTCCGGCCTGTTCAATATCCTCGATATGAGAGAGAATTTCCTCTTGTTTTTCGTCTGATAAACCACCAATAACATCGGCAGCATCATCGGAGTCCATCTTATCTATAAACTTTTTAGCAACTACCTCCGCAGGTAATGCTTTCACAAAGCGATCTCTATCGTCTTCCTCAAGTTCTGCCAATACATTTGCGGCAGTTTCTCCGTCAAGTAATAGGTATAGGAATGTTGCCTCATCAATACTTAGTTCATCGTAGATTTCGGCAATATCTGCTGGATGCAATTCTTCCATTAAACCAATTGCCTCAGCTTCATTCTTTTCTTCGATTACTCTTTTAATTTCATCGATATATTCGCGAGTCAATTCAAATTGCATAACAATAAATTTTAGGTGTAATTTTTATTCTCTTAACTGCATATTCAGTAACTCCTGAATTTTATTGGTCAAGTATACAAATTGCTCAATGCTTAACTGTTCTGGTCTTTTTGCCATTAAGTCATCCTCCAACTTGTATTCTCCCAATATTGATTTCAAAGAGTTTCGTAAAGTTTTACGGCGTTGATTAAACCCCGTCTTCACGACTCGAAAGAATAATTTTTCATCGCACTCTAAATTAGAAGTTGTATTTCTCACCATTCTGATAACAGCAGATTTTACCTTTGGAGGTGGATCAAATACCTTTTCGCTTACAGTAAACAAATACTCTATATCGTAGAATGCCTGCATTAAAACACTCAATATTCCATACGTTTTATTTCCCGGAACAGCACTCATACGTTCAGCAACCTCTTTTTGAATCATTCCAACAACTTCAGGAATTTGATCACGATGCTCAAGAATTTTGAAAAATATTTGTGATGATATATTGTATGGGAAGTTTCCGATTACTGCAAATGATTCATTAAAGATCTTTGATAAATCATACTTTAAAAAATCCTCCCCAATAATACGATCGGATAGATTTGGATAGTTTTCTTTTAAATAAGCTACTGATTCGGTATCGATCTCTACTACGTGCGTTTCGAATGCATCGTTTTGCAATAAATATTGTGTCAAAACACCCATTCCAGGACCAATTTCCAAAATCTTAGAAACATTATCAGCCTTTAAACCTGCCACAATTTTTTTTGCAATATTGAGGTCTTTTAAAAAGTGTTGCCCTAGATTTTTCTTCGCCCTAACGTATCCCATACCTATCCTTTTTATTCTCTTTTAAACAAGCAGCTATGATTAACGGAAGTTAAAAACGGCAGCTTTTCAAAGGAGATTTCAAACATTTACTTATTTTTGTAGCTACATTTAATGATCGGCAAAATTAGGACTTAATACCGAATAAGTCGGTATTCGTGCCGAAAAATTAATCATTGTTAGTTTTTTCTGAAAAAATTCTAACATTAAAAATATCAAAATTGAAGAAAAAGCTCGCAAATACTCTTAAATTTTTAATCTTCTTTTCAATAGGTGCATCTTTATTTTGGATCACTTACAGAGATCAAAATCCATCGGAATTATTACATACCTTAAAAAACGATGTAAATTATTACTGGATTCTTCTTTCTCTGTTTTTTGGCTTATTAAGTCATATTAGCAGAACCATTAGATGGAACCTGTTAATTGAATCTTTAGGTAAAAAGCCCAGAACTGTAAATACATTCCTTGCGGTAATGGTTGGCTACTTTGCCAATTTGGCCTTACCTAGAATGGGTGAAATTTCACGATGTGGTATTATTAGCAGATATGAAAAAATTTCTTTTTCTCAATTGGTAGGAACAGTTGTACTGGAACGAGTTCTTGATATTATCATGCTTATCGTATTCCTTTTAATTGCCCTATCCACTCAATTTTCTGTAATTGCCAACTTTTTTGCCAACAACCCAGAAGTAAGTGAAAAGCTATCGAATGTATTTGCCTCTGCTTACACGCTATACGCATTAACTACAATTACTCTTGTAATTTGGTTGTTGAGAAAACAATTTAAGCATACTGGACTTTTCAAAAAAATAGATAAAACATTAAAGAGCTTCATGGATGGATTTCGCACCATCAAAAAGATCGAAAACAAATGGCCATTCATTCTACATACAGTCTTCATTTGGGTGATGTATTATTTAATGACCTATATCTGTTTCTTTAGTTTTGGTTTCACTTCCAATTTACCAGCACTTGCAGGTTTAACTGTATTTGTGATGAGTGCTTTTGGAATGGTAGCTCCTGTACAAGGAGGGGTTGGTGCATGGCATTTTATGGTAATTGGTACGCTTCTAGTTTACCTTCCGGGAGTTAATAACATCGAAAGCATGTCCAGAAGTTTTGCTTTGGTGGTTCACGGAGCACAAACGGCCATGATAATTATTGTTGGGGCATTATCCGTAATCGCTCTACCTTTTGCCAACCGAAAAGAATTAATCAACAACAAAGCAAAAGCCTAAAATGGGAACTTATAAACTTATCGAAGTAAACGACGACATTACAAAAAAAGAGTTTATAGAATTACCGGTTCGATTGTATCAAAACGAAAAGAATTGGGTAAGACCGCTCGATTTTGAAATCAACAACATATTCGATCCCAAGGAAAATAAAATGTTTCAACATGGAGAGTGCTGTCGCTGGATCATGACCAACTCTTCCAATGAAACCATCGGAAGAGTTGCTGCATTTGTTGATTACAAATCGAAAGATTTAAACGATCAGCCAACAGGTGGAATGGGATTTTTCGAATGTATTGAAAATAAAGATGCTGCGTTTAGCCTGTTTGATCATTGCAAGAAGTGGCTACAAGAGAGAAATATAGAAGCCATGGATGGCCCAATAAATTTTGGAGAAAGGCATCAATGGTGGGGCTTGCAGGTGGAAGGAGAGCATAGACCTGTTTACAATATGCCATACCACAAATCCTACTACAAAAAGTTTTTTGAAGATTATGGATTTCAGGTTTACTTTAAACAGTTCACCTACAAAACAGTTTTCTCGCCGGATAGCTTAAGCGATATCATTAAATGGAAAGCTGATAGACTAAGCAAAAATCCTGATTACAGAGTTGAGCATTTTTCTAAATCCAAAACCCAGCGTTTTATTAAGGATTTCGTTCACATATACAACGAAGCATGGGTGAAAGAAATTCCAGGAATTGAAGGCATCTCCGAAAACCAAACCCAGACTCTTTTTGATGATTTAAAACCAATCATTCATGAAAAACTCATGTGGTTTGCTTACTACAAAGATCAGCCTATTGGATTTTTTATCATGATTCAGGATTTGAATGAATATCTGCAACACATTAATGGTAGAATTACACTTTATGGAAAGTTGAGATTTCTTTATTACAAATACTTTCAAAAAAACAAAAATGCCATTGGCTTAATTTTCGGAGTTGTACCTGAGTTTCAAAAAAGAGGAATAGAAGCAGCCATGATTTACGAATTTTCAAAATCAGGGTTGGATAAAAAATTCCCGTTTCGAACTTTAGAGATGAATTGGATTGGTGATTTTAATCCTAGAATGAGTCATTTAATGAAACACATTGGTGCTGAAATGCACAAAACTCATCACACTTATCGTAAACTTTTCGATGAGAAAAAAGAATTTAAACGATCAGTAATTATACAATAAAAGAAAAGGCTGCAAATTGCAGCCTTTTCTTTTACATGAATAATTCTATAATCCATTTTCCGAATGAAATAAAATTCGCATCAAACGAATATCTTCCTCAGAATAATCTTCTTCTCCTAATTCATCAAGAGCATCCTCAATACTATCAGTTTCAGCTTCATAAAAATAATCCAGAATTTCTTCTTGCTTATCTTCATCAATAACTTCATCCACATAATAGTCAAGATTTAGCTTGGTTCCAGAATATACAATTGCTTCCATTTCTTTAAGCAATTCTTCATATTCCATTCCTTTTGCTTCAGCAATATCCTCTAAATCTAATTTTCTATCGATACTTTGAATAATATACACTTTAAACTTAGACTTGTCAGCTACGGTTCGTACCACCATATCTTGAGGTCTCTCAATATCATTCTCCTCTACATGTTTTGAAATCAGAGCAATAAAATCCTTTCCGAAACGCTTGGCCTTACCTGCCCCAACCCCTTGAATATGTGATAATTCTTCAATAGTCGTAGGATAATGAATAGCCATTTCTTCCAAGGATGGATCCTGGAAAACCACATAAGGAGGTACATCTTTTTGCTTGGCAACTTTTTTACGAAGATCCTTTAACATAGACAACAAAGCTTCATCCATCGCAGCGGTTCCTCCACTTTTTGGAGCTTCAGCATCTACTCCTTCAAAATCATGATCATCAGTTAACATGAACGGATATGGTTTCTCCAAAAAGGCATGTCCTTCCGGGCGAATTTTAATTACACCATATTGCTCAATATCTTTTTCAATAAATGAATTGATTAATGCACGACGATACACCATATTCCAAAAGTGCTGATCTTTCTCATCACCATCTCCATACAACTCAAGCTCATCGTGCTTATATGATTTTATTGCAGAATTTTGAGAACCAATTAAGATGTTAACCAAATGGTCCACTTTAAATCTTTCTTTTACTTCTTTTACAAGATTTAAAGCTTTAACTACATATTCTTCGCCTTGGAACTCTTTTTTAGGATGCAAGCAATTGTCGCAATTGCCACAATTTTCATCCACATGTTTCTCCCCAAAATAATGCAACAATACTGTACGTCTGCAAACAGCAGATTCTGCATAGGAAACCGTCTCCATTAAAAGCTGCTTACCAATTTCCTGCTCTGCCACAGGCTTACCCTGCATAAACTTTTCAAGCTTCTGTATATCCTTGTAACTATAGAAAGTTAAGCAACGTCCCTCTCCTCCGTCACGGCCTGCTCTACCAGTTTCCTGATAATAACCTTCCAAACTTTTCGGAATATCATAGTGAATTACAAAACGTACATCAGGTTTATCAATTCCCATTCCAAACGCTATAGTGGCAACTACAACATCTACATCTTCCATTAGAAACTTATCCTGATTTCCGGATCGAGTTGAGGAATCCATACCTGCATGGTAAGGCACAGCTTTAATTCCGTTTACCTGAAGAGTTTCGGCCAATTCTTCAACTTTCTTTCTACTTAAGCAGTAAATAATTCCTGATTTACCAGTATTCCCTTTAATAAACTTGATAATCTCTTTTGTTGCATTTACCTTAGGCAACACCTCGTAGTATAGATTTGGTCTATTAAATGAAGATTTAAATACCGTAGCATCCAACATTCCAAGATTTTTCTGAATATCATGCTGAACTTTAGGTGTTGCAGTTGCTGTAAGTGCAATAATTGGTGCATTACCAATTTCCTCTACTATCGGCCTTATCTTTCTATATTCTGGTCGGAAATCATGTCCCCATTCCGAAATACAATGGGCTTCATCCACTGCATAAAAAGAAATCTTAACCTGTTTTAAGAATTCTATATTACTCTCCTTTGTTAATGATTCCGGTGCGACATACAACAGTTTGGTACGTCCTTCTATTACATCCTCTTTAACTTTTAAAGTTGCCGATTTTGACAAGGACGAGTTCAAAAAGTGTGCAATCCCATCATCCTCTCCAAAATTTCTCATTGCATCAACCTGATTTTTCATTAGTGCAATAAGTGGAGATATAACGATTGCAGTACCTTCCAACATCAATGAAGGCAACTGATAACAAAGTGATTTTCCTCCTCCTGTTGGCATCAACACGAAGGTATCTTTACCGTCTAAAATATTTTGGATTACAGGCTCTTGATTCCCCTTGAAGTGCTCAAACCCAAAATACTTCTTTAAATTAGATGATAATTCAAAGTTTTTTCCCATGCTTTAATTAGATATGCTTACTATTTTGCTATGCGGCCCGCTAAATTAATATTATTATTAGCGACCAAAAATTTTTATAAGATGAATTTTACTCCATCTTCAATCCCCGAATTACAAAAATTAGATACTTTTGTATTTTAAATTTAGATAAACACTTGTACAATTCAAAACGATTTTCGCTTTTAACAGATTTTAACTGTATGTGATAAATCAAAATAAATGAGTTTATTTAGCTTTGTACAAACAAAAAACAAGAAGCTGTGAAGTCATCAGAGGATATTAAAAATATTGCAATCCAAACTATCGAAGAGGAAGCAAATTCCATTTATCAATTAAAAAATTACATTGATGGAGATTTTGTCAAAACCGTAGAATTAATCTTGGAAAGCAACGGAAGAGTAGTAATTACAGGAATTGGCAAAAGTGCCAACATTGCCAATAAAATTGTTGCAACTCTTAATTCCACAGGAACTCCTGCCCTTTTTATGCACGCAGCAGATGCAATTCATGGAGATTTAGGAATGATTCGTCCAAACGATACTGTAATCTGTATTTCAAAAAGTGGAAATACTCCGGAAATCAAAGTTTTGGTGCCACTTATCAAAAATATGGGAAATACTTTAGTTGCTATGGTATCTGGACTTGATTCCTTTCTCGCACTAAACTCTGACTATGTACTTAAAGCGAAAGTTGAAAAAGAAGCTTGCCCAAATAACCTGGCTCCTACGAATTCAACCACAGCTCAACTCGTAATGGGTGATGCACTGGCAGTTGCTCTATTAGAATGTCGTCAATTTACCGATCGTGATTTTGCTAAATATCATCCAGGTGGTGCTTTAGGAAAAAAATTATACCTGCGCATTAGTGATTTGGTTTCTAAAGAAAATCCTCCAAAAGTTGCCATCGATGAAAAAATTAGACCAATTATTCTTGAAATTTCTTCAAAAAGAATGGGATCAACAGCTGTTGTAAACGAAAAAGATGAATTATTGGGAATTATTACCGATGGTGATCTTCGCAGAATGTTGGAAAAAAATGAGGATGTGAGTCAACTAACAGCAAAAGATATTATGACTCCAACTCCTAAAACAACCAGCTCAGATGTTTTAGCAATTAATGCCTTCCAAATAATGGAAAAATATAACATTACAGGTCTGGCTGTTGTTGATGAAGGAAAATATATTGGCATGGTTCACCTGCACGATATTTTGAAAGAAGGAATTGTTTAATATCTTAGCTTCGCAAAATAATTAACTATGTCAGAAAAAGAACAACAGCAAGACGAAAATCAAATGAGCTTTCTTGAACATCTTGAAGTGTTAAGATGGCACTTAATGCGTTCTGTAATAGCGGTACTTGTTTTTGCCGTTGCTGCTTTTATATTTTACGATTTCATTTTTGATTATTTGATTTTGGCTCCTAAAAATCCTGATTTCTTCACAAACAGAATGTTTGCTAAAGTGGCAGAATACACGGGAGTTGATGCTTTAAAAATAAATACAAAGCCATTTCAAGTAATTAATATCAATATGGCAGGTCAATTTGCTACTCACATCAGCGTATCGTTGGTGGCGGGTATTATAGCGAGCTTTCCATATATATTTTACGAGTTTTGGTGCTTTATAAAACCAGCACTTTATGCTAACGAAAAGAAACATGCAAGAGGATCAATATTTTACACCAGTTTTTTGTTTGCTCTAGGTGTTCTTTTCGGCTATTATTTAATTACCCCACTATCTGTTCATTTCTTGGGATCCTATAGTGTTAGTGATCAAGTCATGAACCAGATCAACCTAAAATCCTACATCTCATCAGTTACTTCAATTGTTTTGGCAAGTGGAGTTATTTTTGAGCTGCCTGTTCTTATTTTCTTTTTAAGTAAAATAGGTTTGGTAACTCCTGATTTTCTAAAAAAGTACAGAAAGCATTCAGTTGTCCTAATTCTGATTTTATCAGCAATTATCACTCCTCCAGATATCTTTAGCCAGGTATTGGTTTGTTTGCCGTTAATGTTACTTTATGAAATTGGCATTAAAATCTCTAAACGAATTCACAAAAAGCAACAAGCTGAATTAGGTTTAGATTAAGATGATAGCCAGACTATTATAATAAACATTATTAAAGCTTGAGCTTAATCACTCAAGCATTATTTATTTATTAAGATGCAGATACTAAAAAAAGGATTTTTCATTTTAGGTGTTCTTACATTATCCTTATTAAGTATAAAGGCTTCAGGACAGTCCACCAAAGTAAGGGGGAAAATTGTTGACTCTGAAACAAAACAAGCCTTACCCTTTGTAAACATTGCTTACAAAGGAACAACAATTGGTACAATTACTGATTTTGACGGAAATTATTTTCTGGAAACCAGAACTCCAGGAGACACTATTCACATATCATTTGTAGGTTATAAAGAAAGAACATTTGCAATCCAGAAAGGCAAATTTCAAACATTAGATGTTGAAATGGAAGCCGAAACATTCGATCTTCAAGAAATTGTAGTTATTCCTGGCGAGAATCCTGCTCATGTGCTTTTGCGAAAAATCATAAAAAACAAAAAGAAGAACAATCCATCTCGCTTCGAGTCTTTCCAAGCGGAAACCTACACAAAGATGGAAATGGACCTGAATAATATTAAAGATAATTTTAAGGATAAAAAAATCATGCGTCAGTTCCAGTTTGTTTTCGACTACATGGACACCTCGGTGATTACCGGTAAACCTTATTTACCAATCTTCATTACAGAATCTTTGTCTGATTACTACTATCAGGACAAGCCAAGAGTTGAGCGTGAAATAATTAAAGCATCGCAGATGTCAGGAATTCAAGACAATGCCAGTTTAGCCCAATTCACTGGTCAACTTCACCAAAACATAAATGTTTACGACAATTTTATCGACCTATTCGATATGGGGTTTGTGAGTCCGATTGCTGATGGAGGTTTAAGATACTACAAATATTATCTAACAGATAGCACATATCGTGATGGTAATTGGTGCTATCACATGTCTTTTAAACCCAAAAGAAAGCAAGAACCAACTTTTGTGGGAGATTTTTGGGTAGCTGATACAACTTTTGCTATTCAAAATATGCAAATGCGCATTGCAAAAGGCGTAAATCTTAACTGGGTTAAAGATTTGGTGAGTAATAATGAATTTCAAAAATTAAACGATACAACCTGGTTTCTTAAAAAGCAAAATCTATTTGTAGATTTCATGCTTACCGAAAGAGACTCGACCAAACAAATGGGTTTCTTCGGTCGAAAAACCGTATCCTATAAAAATGTAGAGGTTAATGTTCCCTTAAAGGAAGAAATTATAAAGCTAGACAATAATGTTATTGTAAAGGAAGATGCATTATCACAACCACGTGAATATTGGGACAATGCTCGTCCTTATAAATTATCAGAAAGAGAATCTGGCATTTACTCAATGGTTGATTCCATACAAAATGTACCTCTTTATAAGAATATTGTTGATATCATTACAACATTCATAACTGGTTATTACGTTCATGGAAAATTCGAATATGGTCCATACTATAAATTGTATAGTTTCAACGAAATTGAAGGAAATCGATTCATGTTTGGAGGAAGAACTTCAAATGATTTTAGTACTAAAATAATGCTGAATGGACACTTGGCCTATGGTACCAAAGATCAGAAATTCAAATATGGACTAGGCTTCCTGTACATGATTAATAAACTCCCAAGAGAAACTTTTGGGATGCAATTTAAACACGATATTCACCAGTTGGGAAAAAGTCCAAATGCTTTTACCGAAGGAAACATTCTGGCTTCTTTATTAAAAAGAAATCCGAATAACAAATTAACAATGCTCGATCAGTTTGTTACCCACTACGAAAAAGAATGGTTTCAAGGGTTTTCAAACACATTAAAATTCCGATATGGAAAAATGACACCTACCGAGTATGTTCCTTTTTTACGTTCTGAATTTAATGGAGGAGGAATTGTTAAAAATCTTACTGCATCTGAATTGGAGCTAAGAACCCGTTGGACAAAAAATGAGAAAGTGGTAATGGGGGAATTTGAGAGAGTTCATCTTGGAGGGCCAATTCCAATTGTCAATCTGTACCTTACTCTGGGAATGAAAGGAGTTCTTGGCTCTGATTACAATTATCAGAAAATCGACCTAAGTGTAGAACACACATTTGAACTTCCTCCTCTTGGAAACTTGTATTTTTTAGCTTCAGGGGGTAAACTTTTTGGTAAAGTTCCTTATCCTCTATTGCATTTGCACGAAGGAAACGAGACCTATGCTTTCGATCCATATGCTTTTAATATGATGAATTACTATGAATTTGCAAGTGATCAGTATGCAAGTTTGTTTGTAGAGCATCATTTTAATGGATTGATTTTAAATCGAATTCCCTTATTCAGAAAACTAAAGTGGAGAACTGTGGTTTCAGGGAAAGGCCTAATTGGTAAATTGAGTGATAAAAACAATGGATCTTTGGCTAATACAGAAGCATACATGCAGTTTCCTCAAGGACTATCAGATGTTAGCAAACCATATTTTGAGGCAAGTGTAGGAATCGAAAATATTTTCAAATTTATCAGAATTGATGCGATGTGGAGATTAACTCACCTCGATGCAAACCCATACCAGGATTTTGAAGATTTTGGGATTCGAGCCATGCTACAAATCACTTTCTAAGGATATCTTTTTTATATTTGCACAACTCCAAACCATTAAAACAATTGGACAAGGATGATATTAAGAGCTGAGAATTTAATTAAACGATACAAGAGCCGTACTGTTGTAAAAGGTGTTTCGGTTGATGTAAAACAAGGTGAAATTGTTGGATTACTAGGACCAAACGGAGCAGGTAAAACAACATCTTTCTACATGATTGTAGGATTGATTCAACCAAACGGGGGAAGAATTTTTCTTGATGATCGAGAAATTACCAATGAACCTGTTTACAAGAGAGCTCAGCTTGGAGTAGGATATTTGGCTCAGGAAGCTTCTGTTTTCAGAAAGCTAAGTGTTGAAGACAATATTAAGTCTGTTCTGGAAATGTCTGATTTCTCAAAAGAATATCAAGCTCACCGATTAGAGGAGATGCTGAATGAATTCAGTCTTCAGAAAATCAGAAAAAGTTTGGGTATACAATTGTCAGGTGGAGAAAGACGAAGAACTGAAATCGCCAGAGCCCTTTCTATCAAACCGAAATTTATTCTTTTGGATGAACCTTTTGCTGGAGTTGACCCTATCGCAGTAGAAGATATTCAAGATATCGTTCGCCATTTAAAGGATAAAAATATTGGTATATTAATTACAGACCATAACGTACAAGAAACCCTTTCCATTACAGAAAGAGCATACTTATTGTTCGAAGGAAACATCTTAAAATCTGGAACTGCTGAAGAATTAGCAGCTGATGAAGATGTAAGAAGGGTATATCTAGGAAAGAACTTTGAGCTTAGAAAACCAGTAAAATAAAGGCTTCCAATAGGTTTACAGCTTTATATTTTACTGATAAATTTTCATCTCAGATTTTTTCTCGAAAAAAACTTCATTTTTTTCTGATTGCTATTGCAAATTATAAAAAACAGCTCTATATTTGCACCGCAATTAACCCGCGGATGTGGCGTAATTGGTAGCCGCGCTAGACTTAGGATCTAGTGCCGTAAGGCGTGGGGGTTCGAGTCCCTTCATCCGCACTACAGAAAAAATAACCTTAAACCGCCCATACTACGATACAATGTATCAATGGTTGAGCGGTTTTTTTTCAATTAATAAGGTTTTATCTTTTAATAGCTAAAAAATGAACATCACAAAAACCAACATTGATGATTTAAACGCTGTAATCAAATTACAGATTGTTAAAGAAGACTATGAAAGTCGTGTAAACGATGTTTTAAAAGACTATCGTAAAAAAGCAAATATCAATGGTTTCCGCCAAGGTAAAGTACCTATGGGTGTGATCAAAAAAATGTATGGTACTCCTGTTTTAGCTGACGAAGTGAACAAACTTCTTAGCGACGAGCTAATGAAGTACATTCGCGAAAATGATTTGAAAATTTTAGGCGAACCACTTCCTAACGAAACTGAGCAAAAAGAAATCAACTGGGAAAAAGATACTGATTTCGAATTCGCTTTCGATATTGCTTTAACTCCAGAATACACTCTTAATCTTAGCAAAAGAGATAAGATGACTTTCTTCAAAATTGCTGTTGATGAGAAAATGATCGAGAATGGTGTTGAAATGCACGCTCGTCGTTTCGGATCAAACGAGCCAGCTGAAGTTGTTGAAGAAAAAGAACTTTTAAAAGGTAACTACGCACAAGTTGACGCGGAAGGTAAACTTGTGGAAGAAGGAATTACTAGCGAAGATGTAGCAATCTCATTAGAATACATGGCTGATGAAGATGCTAAAAAGAAATTCATTGGAGCTAAAAAAGGTGAAGTTGTGGTATTCAACCCAGCTAAAGCTTTTGCTAACAAAACAGATTTAGCTTCTATGCTTAGCATCTCTAAAGAAGAAGCTGAAAACTTAGATGCTGACTTCCAATTCACAATTACCGAAATTACTAAATTTGTTAATGCTGAGTTGAACCAAGAATTATTCGATAAAGTATTTGGTGAAGGAACTGTTTCTTCAGAAGAAGAATTCAAAAACAGAATCAAAGAAGATATCGAAAAGCAATTGGTTAACGATAGCGATTACAAATTCTTGATTGATGCTAAGGAAAAATTGGTTAAGAAAGCTAAAATGGAACTTCCTGAAGCATTCTTAAAGCGTTGGATTATTGCTACCAACAAAGAAATGAACGAAGAGCAGGTTGAAAAAGACTTCGCAAACTACGTTGATGAGTTCAAATGGCAGTTGATTAAAAACAGATTGACTGAAGAAAACGAACTTAAAGTTGAGCAGGAAGAAGTTATGGAGTTTGCTAAACAACAAGCTCTAATGCAATTCCAGCAATACGGAATGATGGAAGTACCTGAAGAATACTTAACAAACTATGCTCAGCAAATGATGCAAAATCAAGAAGAGCAAAGAAGAATCTACGAACGTATGATCGACAACAAAATTGTTGAGTTCCTAAAAGATGCTATCAAAATTGAAGAACAAGAAGTTTCTACTGAAGAATTCAACAAGATGTTTGAATAAGAAGAACTTTTTACAATACAAAAGAACCACGCTTTTTTGAAGCGTGGTTTCTTTTTGATCCTAATCTAAGTTTTTGTTAAGCTATTCTTTTCAAATGGAGAAAATTTGACTAATTTAGGTCTACAAAATTTAAAATCATATCTATATGGTACCAAAAGACGAATTCAGAAAATTTGCCACACAGCACATGGGCATCAACAGCCTAACATTAGATAAATACACTTCAATTAGCAACAGCTACATTTCTCCAACAATCATCGAGGAACGTCAGCTTAATGTTGCATCAATGGATGTTTTCTCTCGTCTGATGATGGATAGAATTATCTTCCTTGGTGTTCCAATTGATGACTATGTTGCTAACATTATCATGGCTCAGCTATTGTTCCTTGAATCTACTGATCCTTCTAAGGATATTCAAATTTATTTTAACTCACCAGGTGGTTCGGTTCATGCAGGTTTAGGTATTTACGATACCATGCAATACATCAAATGTGATGTTGCAACAATTTGTACTGGTATGGCTGCATCAATGGGAGCTGTATTGCTAACTGCCGGAACAAAGGGAAAACGTTCTGCATTAAAGCACTCAAGAATCATGATTCACCAACCAATGGGTGGCGCACAAGGACAAGCTTCAGATATTGAGATTACCGCTCGCGAAATCTTAAAATTGAAGAAAGAATTGTATACCATTATTGCTGATCATTCAGGGAACACTTACGAAAAGGTAGAAAAAGATTCTGATCGTGATTACTGGATGACAGCCTTGGAAGCAAAAGAATATGGTATGATTGATGAAGTGCTAACGCGCGAGAAATAATCAATCATCTCAAAATCAAAACAAACCTAATGCAGAGTTAATCGTAAAATCATTAACTTTGCATTTTTAGTACTATAAATCAATATCATGGATAAATGCTCGTTTTGCGGGAGAGAAAAGAAAGATACTAACCTTCTGATTGCAGGAATTAGTGGTCATATCTGCGATAGCTGTATCGACCAAGCATATTCAATTGTACAGGAAGAATTAAAAAATCGTTCGGATCTTAACCTGAAAGAGATTAAATTATTGAAACCAATGGAAATTAAGGCTTTCCTTGACCAGTATGTAATTGGTCAGGAAGAAGCTAAAAAGTACCTTTCCGTTGCGGTTTACAATCATTACAAAAGATTACTTCAGGAAAGAGACGATGAAGATATCGAGATTGAAAAATCGAATATCATTCTTGTGGGTGAAACTGGTACAGGTAAAACTCTTTTGGCAAGAACCATTGCTAAAATGTTGCATGTTCCTTTTACCATTGTGGATGCAACTGTATTGACTGAAGCTGGTTATGTTGGTGAAGATATTGAATCAATTTTAACGAGACTATTGCAAGCTTCTGATTATGATGTAGAAGCTGCTGAAAAAGGAATTGTATTCATTGACGAGATTGATAAAATTGCACGTAAGAGCGATAACCCTTCTATCACCCGTGATGTTTCAGGAGAAGGAGTTCAGCAAGGATTGTTAAAATTGCTGGAAGGATCGATTGTTAATGTTCCACCACAGGGAGGTCGTAAACATCCGGATCAGAAAATGATTCCTGTGAACACGAAAAATATTCTTTTTGTGTGTGGTGGTGCTTTTGATGGCATCCAAAGAAAGATTGCTCAAAGAATGAATACGCAGGTTGTTGGTTTTAATGCTAGCAAGGAAAAAGAACAAATTGATCAAGAAAACTTCCTACAGTACATTGCTCCTCAGGATCTGAAATCATTTGGACTAATTCCTGAAATCATTGGTCGCTTGCCTGTTTTAACCTACTTGGAACCTTTAAACAGAGAAGCACTTCGCAACATTTTAACAGAGCCTAAAAACTCGATCGTTAAGCAGTATACTAAGTTGTTTAAGATTGATGATATTGAATTAACTTTCGATGAAAGTGCATTAGAATACATTGTTGACAAAGCTGTAGAATTCAAACTGGGAGCTCGTGGTTTGCGCTCAATTTGTGAAGCAATTATGATGGATGCAATGTTTGAGTTGCCTTCTGGAGACGAAAAGAAAATCTCGATTGATAGTAAATACGCTAGCGAAAAACTCGAAAAAGTAAACCTAAAGCGTTTAAAAGTCGCATAACCGATACCAGATTTAAAATGTAAAATCATATAATTGTATCGGAATATAATATAAAAAAATACCGGAGTTGACCTCCGGTATTTTTTTTACACTATAATAATTTCTCTATAAACTTATTGTAATTGTAGCACCTTGGGCTGTAACACTTGCATCACCATCGCAATTATCAATGGTATCGCCACCTCCATAATTCACAATTCCTTCTCCAATATCCTGCAATGTAAAAAGTGCAGTACCTCCAATAACATTTTTACATGCATAAGCATACAACAAATCAGACTGATTGGTCAATGACATGGCAGCACCAGTAGGATAAGTAATATCAATATCACTGGTAATATTATAAATATCATCTACATAATCCACATCATCTTTTTCACTTCTTACGTACTTGTAATCAGCCTCGAAAGAGGTAACCGGAAATTCAGTTACATTGCTTTCTGAATCGGTAATTGAAAATTTTATGGTACTGGATGATACTGAAAAATCTCTACCTACCACATCTCCAACAACATCAAAATTGAATACTCCAGAAACACCAAAATTATTTACCTCAAGATCTGGGAATCTTATCTCAAATTTTAATAATTTTTCATCTACAGGATCAACGATTACTTTGCCTTTAAATTTTCCCCCAATAGATGAAATAGTTTTTTCACTACCATAATCTATAACTACTGAATCAATTACTTCCCCGGTTCTGTAGATGCTTGGTTTAACACCATCTGGCACTTCATCATCTATTACATCCTTATTGGTATCCAAATTGTTCATTACAATGGCATTTACATTCATTACAATGTCATTAATTCCATTATTAATGTTTAAACAATACTTAGCAGGATCCGTAAAAACATCATCAATAATATCTTCCGGATCAGAACCTGTAGAACAAGAATTCGTTGTTCCTGCAAACAACAAGGCAATAAGTCCTAATTTTAAATATCTAAAATTCATACTATTTTCTTTTGTAATCGATAAATGAATATGAATATTCATTTTTCTCATCAGGCATACAATCCTCTCTGGCTATCGATTCCCATTCAGTTGATTTAATTTCTGGAAAGAATGTATCACCTTCAAATTCTTTATGAACCAAGGTTAGGTACAATTCATTAGCTTTATCCATTGCTTGTTCATAAATTGTTCCACCACCAATAACAAATACTTTTTCCTGATCCTTAACAGCATCCAAAGCTTCTTCCAAAGAATGAACTACAATACATCCATCTTGCTTGTAGTCTTCCTGACGAGTAATGATTACCGAAGTACGATTAGGCAGTGGCTTACCAATAGAATCGAAAGTTTTGCGTCCCATTATAATGGTATGTCCAGTTGTTAAAGCTTTAAATCTTTTCAAATCTGCCGAAAGACGCCAAATTAATTGGTTATCCTTACCAATCACATTATTTCTTGATGCTGCAACTATGATCGCTAAATTCATTTTCTACTATTATAAATTCGTAATTAAATAGATATTGCCCCTTTTATATGAGGATGTGCTTCATAATTCTCCAATGTAAAATCTTCATACTTAAAATCGAAAATACTCTTCACATCAGGATTAATTTTCATCTGAGGCAAATCTTTTGGTTCTCTGCTTAGTTGAAGCTTTACCTGATCTAAATGATTCATATAAATATGCGCATCACCCAAAGTGTGAACAAACTCTCCCGGTTCAAGATCACAAACCTGAGCCATCATCATGGTAAGCAAAGCATAGGATGCAATATTAAAAGGTACGCCCAGAAAAATATCGGCACTGCGCTGATATAGCTGACACGACAATTTACCGTTTGCAACATAGAACTGGAACAATGCATGACATGGTGGCAAAGCCATATTTTCAATATCTCCAGCATTCCATGCACTTACAATTAAACGACGAGAATCGGGATTGTTTTTAATATCGCGAACCACTTGCTTGATTTGATCTAATGATTCACCATTTTCCTTTGGCCACGATCTCCACTGGTAACCATATACATGTCCCAAATCTCCATTCTCATCGGCCCATTCGTTCCAAATGCGCACGCCATTATCCTGAAGATATTTCACATTTGTATCTCCATTCAAGAACCACAGCAATTCATGAATAATAGACTTTAAATGAAGTTTTTTTGTAGTAAGAACAGGAAAACCTTTAGACAAATCAAAACGCATTTGATGCCCAAAAACACTAACTGTTCCTGTACCTGTTCTGTCTTCTTTTTTGTTCCCTTCTTCAAGAACTCTTTCTAATAATTGAAGATATTGTTGCATAATGTATGAGTCGAAATTTTAGTTTTTAAAGATACATTAATTCGTAAAGAGTATCTAACACCAATCCCTTAGATTAACATTTTTTACCAAATGTTGACTTCACATAGCGTTCCAATCGGCAAATCCAAACCACTACAATTCCTAAAATCAACCTTGGAATAATCATCCATCCCAACGGAACACCAATAGCTGCAAATAACAATGGATCCTCAAGCTGGGAGTGCGACACTGCAATATGATGATTCAATAAGTCGGCATCTTCCTTACTCATTTTCCCTTCCTCAACCTGCTCCATAATAATTGCAGCTCCGTACGCCAGACCTAATGTATTGGCTACTATCCACGAAAAAGAAGTAGATTCCGGCAATCCCATCACAACTTGCAATGGTTTTAGGAATTTTGAAATCCACCTGATGACACCAAATAACTCAAGTATTTTTTGAAAAATCATTAATAACGTAATTAGCACAATCACCTTCATTGTCAGCAATAAGGATGACTGAGCCCAATCAAAGAACATTATCGAAAATGATTCATTTGATGTAGTAATGGAACTAATTTGCTGTATGGATTCACTTGGTAAAAGCCAGTTTAGCACTGCTCCAATTGCAAAACTTCCCAATACACGAAGAAGTATCATTCTAACAACCGATGATCCCGTTTTTTTCAAAACAGCAGTTTCGATTATAAAACCATGTGCAACCAAACACATTACCGCCAAAATGGTAACTACTCTACCCTGCATTTCAAGACTAGTAATTACAGCTATTGCAGTATATATATTGGTAAAAATACTTGTCAATAAAACAAATGCCGATTCACCAGGCAGGCCAATTAATTCGAAAGCAGGAGCCAAATAGGAAGAAATTAAAGTCAAGACTCCTGTGTAATTCAAAATCATGACACCAAAAGAAACCGGAATCATGATACTTAGCAACCATTTTGTAGTTGAGTAAGCTTTTGGCAATGCAATTCTTACCGCTTCTTTTATTTTCTCTTTTCCCGATTGCCTTGTTTGATAACTTTTATTTACCTGCATCAGCTATAGTTGTTTAGGGATCAAAAGTACCATTTTTTTTAAATCAACATCGGTTACATTTATCATTTATTAGACCAGCTACGAAGTTTTACTTTACTGCTTTTTAACAAGGCTTTTACCTTTCTTCTTTTTTTGTTAGATTTGGATCTTCCAAAATTGATAGCCAATTACATCTATTGATTTTGAACTACTAGAACAACCAAACCATTTAGAAAAACAATTACAAATCTAATTTATTTAAACAACGAATTATGGGAATTAAAGGTCGATTGACGCTATTAAACTTCCTACAGTTTTTTATCTGGGGAGCATGGTTGATAACCATTGCAAATTATTGGTTTGGAACAAAACAATGGTCACCTACCGAATTTGGTGCCGTTTTCTCAACAATGGGTATTGCCTCTTTATTCATGCCAACACTTACCGGTATTATAGCCGACCGTTGGATGAATGCAGAAAGATTATATGGAGTTCTTCATCTACTAGGAGGTGCAGCATTGCTTTACCTACCACAAATTGAAACCTCTACTACATTTATCAGCGTAATTTTAGTGGCCATGATTTGTTACATGCCTACCATTGCACTTATGAATACCATTTCTTACACCGTTTTAAAAAATAACAACTACGATGTAATTAAGGTATTTCCTCCAATTCGTGTGTGGGGAACCATTGGCTTTATTGTAGCCATGTGGGTAACCAACCTTACCGGATCAAAAGCTTCGGCAAACCAATTTTACATTGCCGGATTTGTATCATTCTTATTGGCGGCCTACTCTTTTACTATGCCTCAATGTAAGCCTCAAAACAAAGGACAAAAAGGCGCTCCTCTTACTGAAACATTAGGTTTAAATGCCTTTAAATTGTTCAAGAATTACAAAATGGCATTGTTCTTCATCTTCTCAATGTTTTTAGGTGCAGCTTTACAGTTAACAAACATGTATGGCGATGTATTTTTAGATAGCTTTAAACACGTTGATAAATATGCCGATTCATTTGTAGTTAAATATTCAACTATCATCATGTCCATTTCTCAGATTTCTGAGACCTTATTCATTCTGGCTATTCCATTCTTCCTAAAGAAATTTGGTATTAAGAAGGTAATGCTAATCAGTATGATTGCTTGGGTACTTCGTTTCGGATTATTCGCTTATGGAGATCCTGCAGGAGGATTATGGATGATTATCCTATCGTGTATCATTTATGGTATGGCGTTCGATTTCTTCAATATTTCGGGTTCGCTGTTCGTAGAAACACAATGTGATTCTAGTATTCGAGCAAGTGCTCAAGGATTGTTCATGATGATGACCAATGGTTTTGGTGCAATCATGGGATCTTGGATTAGTGGCATTATTATCGGAACATTCTTTACTGGTAATGATGGAAACTTTATTTGGATGGACATCTGGAATACATTTGCGATTTACTCATTTGTAATTGCAATATTCTTTGCAATTCTGTTTAAACACAAACACGATCCAAAGCAAGTAGGAACTATCGCACACTAAAAAATAAAGACTTACGGCCTGCATCACCCTCTAATTTTCTTTCTACTGAAGATTAGAGGGTGTTTTATTTATTCACTTTGCTGCTCTTTACGCTTTAAATTATTATACGACATGATATCTATCGTATAGTATAGTCGTTATTTTCATAGTTCTATATGCATTAAACTATATTATAGGTATTATTTTCATGTAACTGTATGTAGTAAACTATATTATAAGTTTAGTTTTCATGCTGCTATATGCAGCAAGCTATATTATAGTTGTAGTTTTCACACTGCTGTATACATAGGACTATTTCATAGGCATATTATTCATGTTACTATTTGTTAGATATTATTATCTAGATATTTTATTGATAATATAACCGAAATACGCTAAATTACAGTTATTATACGAACAACATACAGCTCATGAAACCTTCAAAACCCATAAAACTACCTGTAGATCTTCATAAACTCATACATGACGCCATGGCAGAAACACGCATGACTACTGTAGATTTAGCAGCTGAACTTGGTATCGGAAATTCCTCAGTTCATTACCTTTTAAAAAGACGTGGTGTTCAGGTTGGTCGACTTTGGACCATTTGCGAAGTCACAGGTGTGAATATTTTTAGACAATTGGCCGATGCAATTAACATCAATAATCCGGTAGATAAAGAAAAGGAACAACTCAAAAAAGAAATCGAAGATCTGAAAAAAGAGCGTGAGATTTTACGAGATGTGATCGCATTAATAAAGAAGTAAATTCAAAAAAAGCTATCCTTATGGATAGCTTGGTAATTTATTTCCGCATTTAATTATTCTCCTCTTTTATCTAGCTCATCTCTTATTAAAGATGCTTTTTCGTAGTCTTCATCCCGAATGGCATCATCGAGCATACTTTGCAACTGTGCGATCGAGTAATCACTAAACTCACTTTTTGAACTCGTTTCACTGGAGCCAAAATCGGTAGTAGGTGCTGTAATAGTTGGTTCTTGAGGTTCTCCCTCAATTGATAAAACAATTCCTGCTTTCTCAATAATCTCATTGGTTGTATAAATTGGGCACTTGAATCGAAGGGCAATGGCTACAGCATCTGAAGTTCTGGAATCAATACGAATGCGATTGCTTCCCTTTTCACAAATTAACTCTGAATAGAATATTCCTTCCTCCAATCGATATATATTGACCTCGGTAACATTTACAGCAAATGCTTCTGCAAAACTTTTAAACAAGTCATGAGTCAATGGTCTTGGTGGATCTAATTCCTCAAGCTGAATAGCTATCGACTGTGCTTCAACTCCACCAATAATAATGGGAATGCGTCTATCGCCATCCTCTTCAGATAAGACCAATGCATATGCTCCAGTTTGTGTTTGACTATATGACAATCCAAGAACGTTTAGTTTTATTTTACCCATAGGTTTTTACAAATTTCCATCTTTCTTGAAGCAAATATAATAATTGTTTCGAAGCTTCTTAACAATAATAGTAAACAAGACTTCTTTATTTATTTTCACTCCTCAATTCCTCAAATTAAAATCGATACAAAAATCGATTATTCCTAACATTAAAAAAACTACTTAATCTCAAACATTCGGTAGCTTCCTTAAATGTATTACATGAAGATACAATTATTAGGCTACATAATCCAAACCTGAATCAGGAAACTTTGTACATTTGCAAGGATTTCTCAGCCCAATTTGTAAATGAGGGCATTAACAAAGAAAAAAGTTGGCAAAAAGCTGTTTTTCTATCCTTAAAACTTTGTTTATCAATTATTCTTTTCTATTTTTGCAATCCGAAAAATAATTTTCTTCGGGGGTTCACCAAGAGGAATAACTTGATTTATAGGTTACCCACCCCCTGGAACAAACCGTAAAATTGTATTAAAATGTACGCAATTGTAGAAATCGCGGGTCAACAATTTAAAGTTGAAAAAGACCAGAAGATTTTCGTTCACAGATTAGAAGCTGAAGAAGGTGGACAAGTTGAGTTCGCTAAAGTTCTTCTAGTTGATAACGAAGGTGAAGTTGTAGTTGGAGCTCCTGCTATTGAAGGTGCTAAAGTAACTGCAAAAGTATTATCACACATGAAAGGTGATAAGGTAAAAGTATTCAAAAAGAAAAGAAGAAAAGGATACAAAAAACTGAACGGTCACCGTCAGTACCTTTCACAAATTCAAATTGAAGAAATTGTAGCTTAATCCTTAAAAATATTACAAAATGGCACATAAAAAAGGAGTTGGTAGCTCGAAGAACGGTAGAGAATCGGAAAGTAAACGATTAGGAGTTAAAATTTACGGCGGACAATTTGCACAAGCTGGAAATATTCTTGTACGCCAAAGAGGAACTAAGCATAACGCAGGTGAAAACGTAGGTTGTGGTAAAGATCACACTCTATTTGCACTTGTTGATGGAACAGTTGTTTTCAGAAAGAAAAGAGACAACAAATCATACGTTTCTATTGAACCTCTTGCTGAATAGTTAATTCAGTATTAAAATATTTAAATCTCCTGCTTTATCAAGGTATAAAGACAGGAGATTTTTTTATTTTTACACTTTCATAAAAATCAGGAATAATCATCAACAAAAGATAATAGATGCTAAGCCTAAAATATTTACAGGAAAATCAAGAGGAAGCCATTAAGGCTTTAAAGATCAAAAATTTCGATGCTACTGAAATTATCGGAAAAATTATTGATCTTGATGAAAAAAGAAAAGCTACTCAAGCAGAACAGGATGCAACTCAGGCAGAAATGAACAGCTTGTCGAAAGAGATTGGTATGCTTTTTAAAAGTGGAAAGGCTGAAGAAGCTAATGCAGCAAAAGCTAAAACTGGTGAGTTAAAAAACTCCATTGCTGAATTAAACTCGAAGCAAACTTCCATTGTTGAAGAATTAAACAATCTGCTATTGCAGATTCCAAACATTCCTCATTCATCGGTTCCTGCAGGTAAAGGCGAAGAGGATAATGTAATTGAAAAGAGTGTTGGCGAAGCTCCAAGTTTGGCTCCCGATGCAATTCCTCACTGGGAATTGGCAAAAAAATACAACTTGATCGATTTCGATTTGGGTGTGAAGATTACTGGTGCTGGTTTCCCACTTTATCGTGGAAAAGGAGCAATTCTTCAAAGAGCTTTAATCAATTTCTTCCTGGATGAAAACCGCAAAGCAGGTTACGAAGAAGTAATTCCTCCATTGGTTGTAAACGAAGATTCTGGATATGGAACAGGTCAGTTACCAGATAAGGAAGGACAAATGTACCATGTTACAGAAGATAATTTGTACTTGATTCCAACAGCTGAAGTTCCTGTTACAAATATTTATCGTGATGTAATTTTAAAAGGAGAAGATTTTCCGGTTAAAAATACGGCATACTCGGCTTGTTTTAGAAGAGAAGCTGGTTCGTACGGAAAAGATGTTCGTGGTTTGAACCGCTTGCACCAATTCGATAAAGTTGAAATTGTACAGTTGCAACACCCTGAAAAATCATACGAAGCATTAGAAGGCATGGTAAATCATGTTGAAAGCATTATTCAAAAATTAGAATTACCATATCGTTTATTGCGATTGTGTGGTGGTGATACCAGCTTTACATCTGCTTTAACTTTTGACTTTGAAGTATACTCTGCAGCTCAGGAAAAATGGTTGGAGGTTAGCTCGGTTTCCAATTTTGAATCTTACCAGGCAAATCGCTTGAAATTAAGATTTAAGGATAAAGACATGAAAAAACCACAATTGGCTCACACATTAAATGGTAGCGCATTGGCTTTGCCTAGAATTGTAGCTGCATTGCTGGAAAATCACCAAACACCAGAAGGAATTAAAATTCCTAAAGCATTGATTCCTTACACAGGATTTGACATGATCGACTAATCGATTATCAAAATATTTGCTTAAGCCCGAACCTAAAAGTCGGGCTTTTTTTTATTTTTATGGTGCTGAATCAATAAAAAATTCATTTTGAAAAAGAATCTAACAAGTATATTACTGATTTCATTGTTATCAGTAGGCCTTTCTACTTTTGGTCAATTGAACATCCAATCTGGAAGCCAGTTGGCGTTTAAATACTTTCGCGACAAGGAGTACAAGCCAGCTTCTACCCTCTTTTACGATTTGTACGATGTTACAAAATCCAAAACTTATTACAACTACTATGTAGATTGCCTGCTTGAATTAGAAGAATTTAAGGATGCTGAAAGTTTTGTAAAGAAACAGGTACGAAAGAATCCGAATGATAATAGTTTCATTATAAGTTTGGGTTATGTCTATAAAAAATGGAATCAGGAAGAAGAAGCAATCAAGCAATACAATAAAGCACTACAAAAGCTAAAACCCATTAAGGTTGATATTAATAGTATTGCCAATGCATTTATTTCCAAACGCGAATATGAGTTTGCTGCCAAAGTCTATGAAAGAGGAGGAGAACTATTGAAACAACCACATCTCTATCATATCGAATTGGGAAATATTTATCTCTACCAAAGAGATTTTGAAAAAATGCTTACTGAATTTTTAATTGGCGTATCTATTGATCCAAGTAAGGTAAACTCTGTACAAAATCGCCTTCAATCTGCACTTGCTCAGGATATCGATTCAAGTCTTGATCCAATTATCAGAAATCAGCTATTGAATAAAATGCAGACAGAACCAGACAATTTGGCTTTGAAAGAATTATTGCAATGGTACTTTATGCAGAAAAAACAGTTTAAACCTGCCTTGGCTCAAGCCAGATCTATCGACTTAATAAAAAAGGAAGATGGATTTCGTTTAATGTCTTTAGCTAATACAGCAAGAACAAATAAAGATTTCGAAACGGCATTGGAAGCTTTTCAGATCGTTATTGATAAAGGCGTAGAAGCTTCAAACTATTTTACAGCCAAAACAGAATTTTTAGAAACAAGATTTTTACAGTTAAAGGATGCCCAAAATACCTCGCAAGAAGAATGGAAAAGCCTGGCTTCTTCTTACGACAAATTCTTAAACCAAGAAAAAAATATTGGTCAAACAAGCAGGGCTATTGTTAGACAGGCTCACATATTATCGGCTTACCTAAACCAAAGCGATAAAGCAATTGAAAAACTTGAAGCTGTTCTAAAAAATCGCAACATTCACCCACAATTTAAATCAGAAATTAAAATGGAATTGGCAGATATTAAATTGTTTGCCGATGAAAAGTGGGATGCCATTCTGCTCTATTCTCAGATTGAAAAAGCCAATAAAAACAACACCATAGGCTACGAGGCAAAGTTTAAAAAGGCTAAGGTTTCATACTATATGGGTGAACTTAAATGGGCAAAAGCACAATTGGATGCCCTTAAAGGGAGTACTTCCAAATTAATTGCCAATGATGCCATTGCTTTATCGCAGCTAATTAGTGATAATACCACACTAGATACCAGTTACACGGCAATGAAAACATACGCTGAAGCTGAGTTTTTACTATTCCAGAAAAAAGAAGATGAAGCCTTGAGCAAATTGGATGAGTTGATAAGAAATCAACCAGCCCATAGCCTGATAGACGAAGTGTATTTTAAAAAATATGAAATCTATTTGCAGCTGAATAAATTGGATAAAGCTCTGGAAAATCTTGAAAAGATAATTATAGATCATCCTTGGGATTCAATTGCAGATAAAGCATTATTCAAAAAGGGAAAACTACTTGAAAAAATGCAAAATTCAACTGCTGCATTAGAATGTTATAAATCGATTATTACAGATTATCCCGATAGTATTTTTTCTGTTGAAGCGCGAAAAAGGATAAATGCTTTGAGATAGATTTTTATAAATTTGCGCGACTTTTAAAGATAAATAATATGTTATTATACAATACAAGCTATTTGCTAGATCAGGAAATAGAGGAAGTTTTTGTGGAATGGATGAAAATTAAATTCATTCCTCTTTTAAAGGAAACCTGTACTTTCTCTAATAATTATTTTTGCAAAGTAATGGTTGCACAAGAAGATGGTGGAATGACTTATTCATTGCAACTCCTATTCAAAACCCAAGAACAATTGGAAAAATACATCAATAGCTTTGAACCAAAAATTAAAGCGGTTTTTAATGCCAGATTTCAAAATCAGGTAATCACATTTTCTTCGCTTTTGCAAGAAGTTTAAATCCAATTCATTGAATCAGCAAAAAAAGGCATATACTTACGCATTACTAGCAATTTTATGTTGGTCTACAGTAGCAACGGCATTTAAAATTGCGTTAGAGGGTATGGACTTTCTGCATTTGCTATTGATTTCATCAGGCACTGCTCTTATTTTTTTGTCTCTTTTATTGGTGCTGAAAAATCAATTCTCAAGCAGTTTTAAGGTAAGCAGAAAGCATTATTTTAGCTCTGCTATTCTAGGCTTATTAAACCCATTTTTATACTATCTGGTTTTACTAAAGGCCTATGCCATTTTGCCTGCTCAATTTGCAATGAGCTTGAATTACATCTGGCCAATTACTTTGGTTTTGCTTTCGATTCCATTGTTAAAACAGAAAATTGGAATTAAAAGTATTATATGCATTTTGGTCAGTTTTGCAGGAGTGGTCGTAATTGCCAATAAAGGCTCATTTGCTTCACTGCAAACTCCAAATCCATTCGGAGTGTTCTTGGCAATCGGAAGTTCAATTTTCTGGGCTTTGTATTGGATTTATAATGTAAGAGATAAGCGAGAAGAAGTTGCCAAGCTATTTCTGAATTTCATTTTTGGTTTTATTTACATTGCAATAACCATAGCACTATTTTCTGATTTCACAATTCCTGATACCAAACCTTTATTGGCAGGAATTTACATTGGAATTGTTGAATGTGGAATTGCCTATGTACTTTGGTTAAAAGCTATGAAATTAACCGTTTCAACTGATAAAATTGGTCATTTGGTTTTCCTTAGTCCCTTTGCCTCATTAATATTTATTAATCTGATTCTCGGAGAATCTATCTATCTTAGTACACTGGCAGGCTTGGTTCTTATTATAGCTGGAATTGTGCTGCAAAAACTTGTTCAAAAATCCAATTCAATTGAGTAACGACAGAATAATTATGGGAATTGATCCGGGAACCAATTTAATGGGATACGGATTAATTAGAGTGGTAAACAGAAAACCTGAAATCTTAGTTTCGGGAGTTCTCGATTTGAAAAAAATTGGCGATCCCTATATTAAGCTTCAAAAGATATTTCAACGCACACTGCAAGTTATTGACGAATATCATCCAGATGAATTGGCCATTGAATCGCAATTTTTTGGTAAAAACATTCAGTCGATGTTGAAATTGGGTCGTGCTCAAGGAGTAGCCATTGCTGCCGCTTTGCAACGCAACATTCCAATTTTTGAATATGCCCCACGTAAAATTAAGCTGGCAATTACTGGTACAGGAACAGCTTCGAAAGAACAATTGGCTGTGATTCTTCAGCGCTATTTTAAGATGAAAGATTTTCCACAAAATCCAGATGAGTCCGATGCCATTGCAATAGCACTTTGTCACTTCTTTCAGGACAATGCATTGGTAACTGCGAAAAAATCCAGTTCATGGGCCGATTTTGTAAAAAACAATCCAAGTCGAGTAAAAAAGTAAATACTTGAAATGAAAAAAGCCGCTAAAAAAGCGGCTTTCCTGTATATCTGAAATTCTTTTATTCTAAATTCTTACGAATTGCCTCTGCAACTTCGGCTAGTTCTTCCTGGCTTGGAGACAATTTAGGATTGTCAAAATTTAAATCTCCAATATTATTCAATGGCACCAAATGGATGTGCGTATGCGGAACTTCCAAACCAATAACGGCAACTCCCACACGTTTACACTCTACACTTTTGTCAATTGCTTTGGCAATCTTTTTGGCAAATACATTTAAACCTGCCAATACATCATCTTCCAAATCGAAAATGTAATCAACTTCTTGCTTTGGAATTACCAATGTATGTCCTTTAGCCAAAGGGCTAATATCTAAAAATGCAAAGTACTTGTCGTTTTCTGCAATTTTATGGCAAGGAATCTCGCCTTGAACTATTTTTGTGAAAATTGAAGCCATTTTATCTGTTTTAAGAAGTTTTCAGTTTGTTTCTTTTAGATAGAAATTTCGATAATTTCGAAAGGAATAATTCCATTCGGAACTTGAATATCCACTACATCACCAACTTTCTTTCCAATTAAACCTTTCGCAATTGGTGTATTAATAGAAAGTTTGCCTTTTTTAAAGTCAGCTTCACTTTCCGACACCAAAGTGTAAGTCATTACAGCACCATTTTTCTGGTTCTTGATGGTAACTTTGTTCATCATCTGAACCTTTGATGTATCAATTTTAGTTTCATCAATTACTCTACTGTTGGCAATAACTCCTCGCAATTGAGCAATTTTTGCTTCCAACAAACCTTGAGCTTCTTTTGCAGCATCGTACTCAGCATTTTCCGACAAGTCCCCCTTGTCAATAGCTTCACCAATTTGCCTAGAAATTTTTGGACGCTCAATGTTCTCAAGCTGTTCCAATTCTTCTCTTAGTTTTTTTAAACCATCTGCCGTAACATATGAATAACCAGACATAATATCCTCCTATTTATTTTTTTCTTGATTTCTTAATTTCCAGATCATCAAAGACCTATAAAACAAAAAGAATCCCGACTTATCGGAACTCTTCAGGAATACAAATATACAAATTTATATTTATGCTCCCTTTCTTACCATATAAACTGTGACTTATAAAAGTACTAAAAAATTATACTAATTGTACTTTCTCTCTAAAATTTCCTTGTAAATTATTGCCTGACGCCAATCTATCTCTTCTTCATCATCTTCCTCCTCTTCTTCCTGATAGAGACTCTTTAGTGCATCGAAAGTCGAAAGCTTATTTTTCTCAGTATATTCTATACTACTTTCTCGAGGATCTTTCTGCTCAGGAACTGAATCCAAGACTACCTCTTGCTCGGCAATTGGAATTTCTGTTTCCCATTCTTCATTCTCCTGATATGGCTCAGGCATTTGCTGTCCCAGCAAAGCTTCAAATATCGATTCAAAATCTTTTTGCCGCTTCGGAGTTTGAGAAGTGGCTTGCTCCGCTAATTCTCCATCATCAGGTGGAGACATAGCAATAGGTTTTTTCTTGCTTTTCTTTATAGAACTAAAAATACCTACAATGGCCAGTATGATCAGATATATTATATTTCCCCATCCTTCATCCATGAGAGTTCTGATATTTAATTGTTAGTTTTACGTTTTCACAATAATAATCAGGATAAACCTGCGTTTATCAATGCAAACTATAAATTATGTCAGTCAACAAATCAAATTTACTATATTTTTTCATTTTATTTTCATTGTGCATAAGTATTTGTTCATGTAGTTCCAATTCGGTTGATGTTAACGAAATTGTTCCTTACAGACAAATTAATGCTCACATTGATCTTACTTATTACAATCAATTGACCAATAATTCGGCCATGTATTTCGATTTCATTGAAGGCCGTTCTTTAGGATACAAAGATCACGGCATATTTGTTTTTAGAACCAATGGTCAATACTATGCCTACGATGCTACTTGCACTCATGATGTTGAGGCTGAAGAACATGTTGAGTTGAATGATCCTAATGATGATGACGCATGGAATAATGGTGCGACTTGTCCTGTTTGCGGAAGCGAATTTATTCTTTCAACAGGAGCAGCTCCAACCAGCGAATCTATAGCCATTCATCCATTAAAATCATACAGAACCAGTGTATCTGGTAATATACTTAGGGTTTACAACTAATCAATATATAAAAGACACAAAAAAATTAGTCCCATTTGCAACAGAACTAATTTTAACATCTTAAATATAACAAAATCAGCTTACAAAGCAAATCAACGAAATTTTTTCTGATTGCATATTTATATAAAAAAGGCTTGACTCGGTAAACAATAATGCATAATTTGAAAGGAAATTCACCTATTCAAATTAATTTTTTAATCTTATGAAGAAAGCATTATTACTACTTGTGTTCGGGGTTTTGTGTGTACCGTTCGCAACTTTTGCAAGTGAAGCCGATTTGGTAGTTCCAGATTTAAGACAAAGTGTCTTTGATGGAGTTGGAGGCATGAATGGCTGGAACTTGCTCCTCTACGGAATTATAATTATTGCCTTGGGTTTAATGTTCGGAATGGTGCAATTTAATCGCATCAAAAAACTTCCAACGCATAAATCGATGGCAAAAGTTTCAAATATTATTTACGAAACCTGTAAAACCTATTTGTTGCAACAAGGTAAATTCCTGATTATTCTTTTCTTGATTATTGGCGTTGCCATTGGTTATTACTTTTTGGCATTAGCTAATTTAAGCATTCCCAAAACCTTACTGATTCTTCTGTGGACCGTCCTTGGTATTCTTGGCTCATATGGTGTTGCTTGGTTCGGAATCAGAATCAACACCTACGCAAACAGTAGAACCTCCTTTGCTGCTTTAAAGAAAAAGCCTTTTGATGTTATGTCTATTCCTCTTCAGGCAGGAATGAGTGTTGGTTTATTGCTGATTTGCGTTGAGCTGATCATGATGATTGCCATCCTTCTTTTTATTCCTGGTGAAAGTGCTGGCGCATGTTTCGTTGGTTTCGCAATTGGAGAATCGCTAGGTGCTTCTGCCCTAAGAATTGCTGGTGGTATCTTTACTAAAATTGCTGATATTGGAGCCGACTTAATGAAGATCGTATTCAAAATTGGGGAAGACGATCCAAGAAACCCAGGTGTAATTGCCGACTGTACAGGTGACAACGCTGGCGATAGCGTTGGACCTACTGCCGATGGTTTTGAAACTTATGGTGTTACAGGTGTGGCATTAATTACTTTCATCATTTTAATGTTTGGTGAAACTGGTTTGATTCCAAATGTTGGTTTCGCATCTACACTAATTGTATGGATTTTTGCCATGCGCGTATTGATGATTTTCACATCCGTACTGGCTTATTTGGTAAATCAAGCCATTGCTAAGGCAAAATATAGTAATAAAGATAGTTTTGATTTTGAAGCTCCATTAACCACTTTGGTATGGATTACTTCTGTCATTTCCATCATCGTAACTTATGCATTGAGTTACATATTGATTTCTGATCTTTCTAATGGATTATGGTGGAAACTTTCAACCATTATTTCCTGTGGTACTTTGGCTGCTGCCATTATTCCTGAGTTTACCAAAGCTTTTACCAGTTCAAACTCTCGCCATGTTCGTGAGGTGGTTAGTGCTTCACGCGAAGGTGGTGCGTCACTTACGATTTTATCGGGTATGGTTGCCGGTAACTTCTCGGCATTCTGGAAAGGAATGGTAATGATGGCGCTAATGGCTGTTGCGTTTTACACCGTTCAGGATATTGATGCTTTTGGTGAATATCCAGGTATCTTTGCATTTGGTTTGGTTGCCTTTGGTTTCTTGGGAATGGGCCCTGTTACCATTGCTGTTGACAGCTATGGGCCAGTAACCGATAATGCACAATCAGTATTTGAATTGTCTCAAATTGAAAGTATTCCTAACATTAGCGCAGAAATTGAAAAAGATTTTGGTTTCACTCCTAATTTCGAAACAGGAAAACACAACTTGGAGGATAACGATTCGGCAGGGAATACTTTTAAAGCAACTGCAAAACCTGTATTAATTGGTACTGCAGTAATTGGTGCTACTACAATGATTTTTGCCATCATCCTTTTATTGAAAGGAACTATTCTTTCTAACGGAGAATCATTATTGCAAATTGAATTGACCGATCCATCGGTTATTCTTGGTTTGATTACTGGTGGCGCTGTAATTTATTGGTTCTCGGGAGCCTCAATGCAAGCTGTTACTACAGGTGCTTACAGAGCTGTTGAATACATCAAGAAAAATATCAATCTGGATAAAGCTGAAGCTGATATTAACGATTCCAAGAATGTCGTTAAAATTTGTACCCAGTACGCTCAATCGGGAATGTGGAACATTTTCGCGGTGATTTTAAGTTTGACTTTGGCTTTTGCTTTCTTTAGCCCTAATTTCTTTGTGGCTTACCTAATTTCAATAGCCATTTTCGGATTGTTCCAGGCAATGTACATGGCTAACGCTGGTGGTGCATGGGATAATGCTAAAAAAGTTGTTGAAGTTGACTTGAAAGAGAAAAACACTCCTCTTCACGATGCAACCATTGTAGGTGATACTGTTGGTGACCCATACAAAGACACTTCTTCTGTAGCGTTGAATCCAATTATTAAATTCTCTACTTTATTTGGATTATTGGCTGCTGAAATTGCAATTGAATTGATTGTTCATGCAGACAAAACTGGAGAAGCTAACATGGCTCCATACATTGGGGGTGTGTTCTTGTTGATCGGATTGTTCTTTGTTTATCGTTCGTTCTACGGAATGAGAATTCCTGATAAACCAATTGAAAAAGGAAATCCAAACCCAGAAGCTAAAGCAAAAGAACCTGGAACCAACCATCAAGAAAGTGTAAAAATTGAGGCTAGTAAGAACTAAATATTTGATTTCAATAGTAATAATGACCCCGAGGATTATCTTCGGGGTTGTTTTTTAACATTTCTGATTTAAAGTACAGACGCAAGGCCTTGCGTCTCTACGAATACCGATTTTATTTCCCTAACAATTCAACGACTGCTTCCTTATCTTTTGCCAGTTGAGCTTTTAGATCATCAATTGATGCAAAAAATTGTTCATTGCGAATTCTTTGATAGAAATGTATGGTAATGTTCTTGTAGTAAATGTCCTGATCGAAATCAAGAATATGAACTTCGATGGAACGGTTATCCAACTGATTGTTTACCGTTGGTCGAACACCAATATTCAACATGCCCAAATAACGCTTGTCATCAACATCCACTTTAACGGCATAAACACCATCTTTTGGTACCAGCTTATAACTTTCCTGAGGATCGATATTGGCAGTAGGAAAGCCTATTTTATGTCCTATTTTTTTCCCATTAACCACATCGCCTTTTATAAAAAATCGGTAGCCTAAATATTTATTTGCCGTTCTAATATCACCTTCGCCAATGGCTTTTCGGATTTTGGTTGAACTAACATTAATGGCATCCATGTTTAAAACATCCTGTCGCTCTATTTTAAAGTTCAACTGATCAGCAAACACCTTTAAATCTTCGTACTTTCCTTCGCGATTGTGACCAAAACGATGATCGTAGCCAACTACCAGGTATTTCATACCCAACTGCTTTACCAAAATTTGCTCTACAAACTCTACATACGAAAGTTTCGAAAACTCTTTGGTAAAAGGATATATTACCAAATGATCGATACCAGCCGCCTCAAGCAAAACCTTCTTCTCTTCAAGTGTATTGATCAATCGTAATCCATTATTCTCCTCACTCAAAACCAAACGAGGGTGAGGATAAAAAGTAAAAATTACGGTTTCTCCATTCACTTTATGCGCCAATTCCTGCAATCGACGTATTACTTTTCGGTGTCCCAAATGAACACCATCAAAAGTTCCAATTGTAACCACAGGGTTTAGAGCAGAAAAATCTTTAAGATCCGTATATATCTTCATCAGTAATATCAGTTGTATGTGGTGAAATTCAATCTAAATCATCAATCCCTTCTTTATCTCAAGCCAAAAAATCTCACCTTTTTAATCTGAAAACAAAAATATGAAAAATTCCCGAACCTGATCGATTCCTTCAATATCTCGCATTGGTTGATAATGATTATACAGGAAATTATTAGTAAATTTCCGCCTGAAGTTTCGCAGCCCATTTGCTTTGAGAATTTGACACCTTAAGATCAAATCAGCCAAAGCTTTTGATTATAAATTATTTGATAGCGAAACCAAGTATTTTTGCAGTTTAAATAACACAATCTAATCCATAGTATGAGAAAACTATTATTTGTACTTCCACTAGTTTTATTTTGGGCTTGTGGTCAAAAAGGAAATGTAAGCATCGAAGGAAAAATCGATAACGCAAAGGGTAAAACTTTGTATTTAGATCATTTGCATGTTGCCAGTACAACTGCTGTTGATTCGGTAGAACTTGACGAAGAAGGTCGATTTGAATTTGATTTGAACGTTACACAACCTGAATTTTACTTGTTGCGCTTATCAAACGGTAAATTGCTTACTCTTTTGGCTGAGGAAAACGATAAAATGTTGGTATATAGCAAGGCCGAAAACATGAATAAAAAGTATATCGTTGAAGGATCGAAAGGTTCGAAAATGGTAAAACAAATTAACGATACTTTAAATGTTACCAAAGCTAAAATTGCTAATATCCGTAAGCAATTGGAAGAAAAGAAAAATGATGCTGATTTCTCAACTGTGTCGCAAAATTTAGTTGCTGAATATATTGAAGTAATTCAGGCACAAAGAAAATTCTCTATAGACTTTATCATGCAAAATGCTACCTCGTTGGCTAGCTATATGGCGTTGTATCAAAAAATTGATGAAAACACTTTCACTTTAAACGAGAATAAGGATATTCAGTTTGTGAAAATTGTAGCTTCATCTATGAGAGCACTTTACCCTGAACATGAATATACCAAAGCAATTTTGGCCAACTACAAAACTCTTGAAAAGAGAATGGCTAATCTAAACATGGCCAAAATGATTGAAGAAAACGGCGCTAGTTTTCCTGAAATCAAATTGCCTGATAGCAATGGTAAGGAAGTAGCTCTTTCATCTTTAAAAGGAAAATTTATTGTATTAAGTTTCTGGGCTTCTCAAGACCCAAATTCTCGTAAACAAAATGAAACCTTAAAGAAAATCTACGACAAGTATAAAAACAAAGGTTTAAGAATTTACCATGTTTCTGTTGACCAGGATACTGAGCTTTGGAAAAAGGCGATTAAAGAAGACAAGATGGACTGGATCAATGTTTGTGATCCTGAAACAGGAAGCGCTTACGCAACTCGTTTGTTAAACGTACAAAGAGTTCCAGCTAACTATCTAATCGACCAAAGAGGTGAAATTGTTGGTAAAGATCTTTTTGCAAGAAGATTGGAAGAAAAAGTTGCTGAATACGTAAAGTAATACAACTAAAATAGATTAAGTGCCTAAAGTACAAAGGTGAAAACTTATTTTCATTACTTTTAAACTTTAGGCATTTTAAGTACATGATACTTTCTCATGAGTAAAAACAAAAAAATATATTTTGCTTCGGATGTGCATTTAGGAGCACCAGCTTTAAAGAATAATCGTGAACGCGAATTGTTATTTGTAAAGTGGTTGGATACAGTAAAAACCGATGCCGAAGCAATTTATCTAATGGGTGATATTTTCGATTTCTGGTTCGAGTACAAACGTGCAGTACCAAGAGGATTTACCCGAGTATTAGGAAAGCTGGCCGAAATTACCGATTCGGGAATTCCTGTACATTTCTTTACCGGAAATCACGACATATGGGTGTTCGATTATTTGCCAAACGAAACTGGCGTAATCGTTCATCGTGATATTGTAAAAACCGAACTTCAGGGTAAGAAATTCTTTTTGGGTCATGGCGATGGATTGGGGCCATACGATAAGGGATATAAGTTTCTGAAAAAGATTTTTACCAATAAATTTCTGCAATGGGCATTTGCCAGAATACATCCCAATTTTGCAATTTGGTTGGCACACAATTGGTCGGGGCACAGTCGACTTAAAAATGGCAAGATTGAAGCAGATACATTTAGAGGCGAAGACAAAGAATGGTTGGTGTTATATGCCAAAGATGAACTGAAAAAGGAACATTTCGACTATTTCATTTTCGGACATCGTCACTGGCCTTGCAATATCGATTTGAATGGCAAAAGCAGATATATCAATACTGGCGATTGGGTAACACATTTTACTTATGCCGTGTTGGATAATGGTGTAATGGAATTGAAAGAATTCGAAAAACCTGTTTAGATTATCGTAGAGACTTAGCACTGCTACGTCTCGACATCAAAAAATATTGAAATGGAATTTTTATACATCGCAATTGGAATTGCCAAAGGGATAATTATTGCCTGGTTAATTCTTAGAAAAAAAATATCGCATCAAGCATCTCTGCATCGTGAGGAATTGCTAAAGCAGGAAAATGCTTTTATCAACGAAAAAAGTGAATTATCGCACCAATTATCGATATTGGAAGAGCGTGCAAATAACATAAAACGCGAAAAAGAGGAAATAGCGAATTTGCTGGGCGAAGAAAGGGATAAAAACGAAAACTTAACCCGTTCGGTATCTATTTCGGCTACCGAAAGAAAGAATTTGGAAGAGCGATTGGTAAACCAAAAACAGGAACTGGAAGAATTACAAAAGAAGTTCACCACAGAATTCGAGAATATTGCCTCTAAAATCCTGAAGGAAAACACCAAAGAGTTTACTACATCGAACCAAAAGAATATGGATGATATTCTAGGTCCGATCAAGGAAAAGCTGACTTCGTTCGAAAAGAAGGTTGAGGAAACGTACGATAAGGAATTGCGCGATAAAATCAGCCTGAAAGAAGAGGTAAAAAAGCTTTATGATCTGAATGCAAAGATTAGCGATGAAGCTAATAACCTAACCAAAGCCTTAAAGGGTGATGTGAAGAAACAAGGCAACTGGGGCGAAGTTGTATTAGAAAGAATATTAGAACGTTCGGGTCTTTCGAAAGGAGAAGAGTACGAGCGCGAAGTGGTGACTCACAACAGCGAAGGACAAACCATTCGCCCTGATGTAATCATTCGTTTGCCTGAAGAGAAGCATGTAATTGTTGATTCGAAGGTTTCGCTAGTGGCATATGAACGATTTGTGAATTCCAACGGAGAAGAGGACAAGGACAAGTTCCTAAAAGATCACGTCACCTCCATGAAAGCTCATGTGAAGGAATTGTCTAATAAGCATTACCAAAGTTCCGATGAACTCAACTCGCCTGATTTTGTATTGATGTTTGTTCCAATTGAATCATCCTTTGCTATGGCGGTACAGGCAGATCACGAATTGTTTAGCTATGCATGGGAAAACAAAATTGTAATTGTGAGCCCTTCTACCCTATTGGCAACCTTGCGCACCATTGCCTCAATATGGAAACAGGAGCATCAAAACCGAAATGTTTTGGAAATTGCTCGCCAAGGTGGAGCTCTTTACGACAAATTTGTAGGTTTTGTTGAGGACATGATCAGTTTAGGCAGACAAATGGATACGGCTAAAAAAACTTACGCTACCTCGATGAACAAACTAACCGAAGGTCGTGGTAACCTAATTCGAAGTGCTGAAAAAATTAGAGAGCTGGGTGCTAAGGTGAAGAAAAAACTACCTCAAGCCTTAATCGATAGAATGGATGATGCTCCGATACTGAAAGAATAGTTTCAATTGAGGTAACAATGATATTGAGCCACGATTTTTCGTGGCTTTTTTTGTGGGTAAATCTTCTACTCCCCCCTACAATAGTTGACTCGTTTTACTACAGAAGGGTAAATTTGGCTAAAGGCACCTCCTTTTCGCTACAGGACTACCTATTGGGGCTACAGGCGATACATTTCGGCTACAGGAATATGACTTTTGACTACAGAGGTATAGAAATTGACTACAGGCGTGCCAAAACTGTTGGAGGCCTTATAACTGCTGGCTTGTTTTTAGTCTGGAAGATAAAGTTTGCCTACTGATTTACTATATATCTATACAGACAGCATTAATGCTGTCTCTACCTCTAATACTTACATACCCTCTGAATGCCCCACGATAGTTGACCTCTTTTGCGATAGGTGGGTTATTTTAGCGATAGGTATGCCAAAATGGCGATAGGACAGTTCATTTTCCCGATAGGCCCTTCATTTTAGCGATAGGCGAACGTTTTTGGCGATAGGAATATCAAAATTCGCGATAGGACATGCTGTTATAGGGTCACTAAAAATCTTAATCATTTTCAAATCCAAATAAAAAAGGACACGTCATGACGTGTCCCTACAGATTATTTTATTATTAATTCTTCATTGTTAATTACCGATTGCATCAAGGGCTTCACCAATCCACCCCTTCAATTTCTCGATATTCTCAATACCAACTGAAAGACGAATGGTTCCCGGTAGTGGATATTTGGCTCCCCAAACAGGTTCTACCGGCAAAAGAATGGTATCTACTTCGCCAAGAGTTGGCACCAAAGGAATATGATCTTCCAAGGCAGCGATAAAGCGATTGCATTTTTCGCGTTTGTCCTCATCCGAATCTCCTTTGATGTCGAAGGTGACCATGCCACCAAAGCCTTTGTCGCCAAACAGGGCAACAGCTTCTTTTCGGGTTGGGTGAGATTCCAATCCTGGGTACAATACCTCTTCAATTTTAGGATGATTTTGCAGGAATTCTGCCAAAGCAAGTGCATTATCGCAATGCTGCTTGAAACGCAAGTTGAAACTCTTTAGCTGAGTTCCCAAACGGTAGGCATCATCAGGACTTAGAAAGTGTCCTGCCCATTTGCGATACTCAATGGCTTCCTTCATCAGCTCCTCATCTTTACCACAAATTACACCGGCAGTAATGTTACCATGTCCGCTCATGTATTTGGTTGCAGAATGGATCACCAAATCGGCACCGTTAACCAATGGTTTCCACAGATATGGAGTTCCGAAAGTATTGTCTACAATAATTTTGCAATCGTATTGCTTTGCCAGTTCCATGATTCGCTTTACATCAGCCACAATCAACATTGGGTTGGAAACCGCTTCGAAATACAGGAATTCTGGCTGAATCTCCTTCAACATGCGCTCCAATTCGTCGAAATCATACAGCCCATCATTGGCATAAAAACGGTGCACATCTAGGTTGCGACGCTTGATCAGAACCGTATCGATAAATGAATTGGTGCCACCATAAATTTCATGGAAGAACAGCCATGGTCGGGTATCTTTACCCTTATGGAAAACTGATACTGCCACATCGATGGCTGCCATTCCTGTTTCTACCAATAAAGCCCATTTACAGTCTTCCAGCTCCATAATTTGCTGCTCAACAGCAACAGTGGTTGGGTTTCGATAACGCGAATAGATGTAATTCTCCGGCTCATGCGGATGATCCAATTCTGCAGCGAATGCTTCTTGGGTGGTTTTCGAATCTTTTAGGTTGAAACCCGCCTCTCGGTAAAGCGGTGTGTGCGATGCGTTGATGTTTTTTTTCATGGTTAATATATTGCCTTCGTAGAGACGTAGCAATGCTACGTCTTTACAGTTCTTTCTAATTTATATATTTCGTAATTCTTTCTCTGGTGTTATCACATCCGATTCATAATAGAATTCTGCCCTATCGATGATTTCTCCAATAAATACAATTCCCAACGAAACCGGAAGAATCAATTCCAATTGCAAATCGAGCAAAATATAAGGTATCAATAAACAAAGAATTCTAAGCAAAGATAGTATCGGGAAGTAGGCTATGTCTTGATTTTTTAATGCACGCTTGCGCCAAACGTAAATAATGCCCTTTAGCAAAATGATGATCTCGATGAGAATGGATATGTCTGCCATCCAGGCAAAGAGCAAAATGCCTGTTAGCAATACCATGCCTGAATGCAAGACAAGATGGTCCTTTCTTTGCAGTAGTTTGTAGACCATATCTACCGATATCAATGCAAAAATTCCAAAGGCCAAAGCTGCATAGCCAAACATTTCATTGCCGGTAAGCAGTTGTAATCCGGTAAGTCCTAAAAATCCTGAAAAGGAGAAGATCTCTCTACTCAACCAGGAACCTTTTAAGTTGAGAATGAATCGCCACATGCGCATTTTCTTTCCAATATGAAGCGATGTTAATGCAATAGCCAAAACAGAAACTATGGCAAAAGGAATCAACTGCATATCTATGGCACCCATCAAATGAGCTGCCTGCCAAGCTACCAATCCTGCAACGGCAATGGTAAACAGCACCAAGGTCCATTCCTTGTCCAATGCCACCTTATCTTTTGACTTTGGTAGCCATTCTTCTATCTTTTTCTCATCAATTTCTACCTGATCGGTATTCTCCACCTTTGGTGCCGTATTTTCTTCTCTTAGCGGAATCAATTGAATGGATGGTTTGATGCCCATATCCACAAAACCGGGTATTACTCGATCTTCTTCCGTCAAATCCAAAAGCCCAAAATCCAGCGCTCCTACCGGACAAGCTTCCACACAAGCAGGACGTTTTCCATCCGAGATTCTATCCACACAGAAATTACATTTCTCAACAATCTTGGTAGTTGGATTGAATTTTGGTGCATCATACGGACAAGCCCAGGTGCAATAGGTACAACCAATGCATGCCTCGGCATGATGAATGATGGCTCCCGTTTTTTCATCGCGAGTGTAGGCCAATGCAGGACAGTTCTTCATGCAAGGAGCATCCTCGCAATGGTTGCAGGCCAATGAAAAATGGAAAACAGGCAATCCTGGATGTTTAATTTTATTTCCAGTGTTTACCTCTCGCCAATTTACACGAAAATCGGTTCCGTTTTCTATGCTACAACCCGCCACGCAAGCGTTACAGCCTACGCATCGGTTGGTGTTGAATATGAATGAGTTTTTTTCCATTTATTGCTCTTATACTAATGTAAGGCTTCTTCTATTTCGTCGCATGTTACGCCAACTCTTCATTGAACATTTCAGTTGCGACGATTATTTTACGTCATGTTGACCACGGGTTTCACCCGTGGCTATTCAAGTTGCATCCCTTCGGGATTATTTTATAATTTCTACTTTTCTCCAATTGTTAATTCCTAATTGTTAATTTATCATTGATCCTTACTCATTATTAATTTTCTTCAGATTAATCCATGTATTGTGAAAAGCGGTACCGTGTCCCATATCAGTTTCGTATCCTTTGGTAAACAGGTTTGGTGCAGCGCCCAAATGAGATTGATGACCATTGGTCAGTACTACATTTCCTCTGCGTAATCCCAAATCATACTGCAGTTTTACTTCTGCTCTACCCTGATGGTTATAAATTTCAATTTTTTCACCATTTTTCATCTCCTTATCTTCAGCATCCAATGGATGAACAAAAAGATAGGCTTCGGGTTCAAATTGCTTGATCACATTTAAATTGCCAAACTGTGAATGAATTCGATTCTTTGAGTTTGGCGATATCAACTGAAACTCAAATTCACTTTGTTCTGGCAAAGGAACGTAATCGGGTAGTTCATCCACTCCCCAAAGTTTCTTTGCCGACTCACTATACAGCTCAATTTTGCCGGAAACAGTTGGAAACTGGTAATCTGAGAATGGTATTTCCTCGAAAGAGTTTGCCAATTGCGGACCTTTCTTCAGTTGTTCCAGACTTAATTCAGGAAAATCTTTCAGGAATCCATTCAAATATTCTTCGATTGCCTCAGCGTTTGGCTCTGGTATATTTTCTTTAATTTCTTCATCTGTGAATCCCAATTGTTTTGCCAGCAGATAATAAATTTCCGTTTCGGGCTTAACCTCACCCGCCGGTTCCATTACTTTCTGTCGCAATTGCACATAAGGATTCCAATATGAGCCAATGATATCGGATTGTTCGAACATATTTTTTGCTGGTAGAATAATATCAGCTTCCAAAGTAGTGTCGGTCATGAACTGATCCACAACCACTCTAAAGTCTGCCTTACGGAATGCTTTACGGATTTTATTGGTATCTGGATTTTGAGATAAAGGATTTCCCCTTTCTACCCAAATGAACTTCACTTCCGGATCTTTGATATTCAATAAATCCTCACCCAATTTGGCTACAGATATCTTCCTTCTGAAACTTGGATGTTCGCATCCCGGAAAGTATGATTCCGGTTCCTTCAAATCATCGAATACATAGCTCTGAAGATTTGCATAATGAAAACAAGCACCCGGTTTCCCAATATTTCCTGTAATCACCGACAATGCTAATATACAGCGAGTGGTTTGACCACCGTTTTCATATCGCTGCATACCGTAACCAGGAATCAATGTCATGGCATCTGTTGTTCCAATTTCTTTTGCCAATTCCTGAATGGCTTCCACTGGAATACGACAAATTTCTGATACTTTCTCAAGTGTATATTTATCAGCTCGCTCTTTGAATTGCTCAAAGCCAAGTACGTATTTCTCTATAAATTCGTGATTGATCCAATCATTCTGAATCAATTCCCTTGCAATCCCTAAAGCCAAGGCTGCATCGGTTCCCGATTTGATTTGGAAGAGTGAATTCGCACGTTCGCTGGAAGGCGTTCTGCGAGGATCAACCACAATCAATTTTGCAGCTTTTTCCTGTGCTTTTTCAACAGGAATCATCTCTTGAATATTGGTTTCGGCAGGATTCTTTCCCCACAACAAAATCAGCTTGGCATTCTCTAAATCCCAGGGTGCATTGTGTTTGTTGGCACCTAAGGTCAGTCGAGTGGCTTCCAATCCTGCAGGCCAACAAAGGTTACCATAGGTTGTAGTTGCACCTCCAAACAATTTCCAGAAGTTTGCTCCTACTCCATTCAACAAACCAGACATGCCGCTAGCAGCAAAATAAAGGATTGAATGTGGTCCAAAGCTCTGCTTACAGTTTTTCAACTGTTCAACAATGGTATTCAATGCTTCATCCCATGAAATGCGTTCGTATTTTCCTTCTGCTATTCGCTTTTGCGGATATAAAATTCTCTCCTTCGAATTGGCACGTTCTACATAAGCCAAACCTTTAATACATGGCCCTTCTGGTGTAGCACGATTTTCTGGATGTGGGTCAATGCCAATCACTTTATCGTTCTCTACTCGAACTTTAATACTACAGGTGCTGTAGCAATTTCTCGGACAAGCTGTTGAATAGGTCTTCATTTATATCAATTCTGAAAATTCAGGGAAAATTAATCAAAAAAAAGAAAAGGGAGCAGATACACAATCTGAATCATGTAAATACTCCCAATATTTAATATCATCCTCGAATTAAAACCCGAGGCAATTCATATACACGCTATTTTGGCTATGGCAACGATTATGCCTCAACCATCATTTCTGCTTCGATGATTTGAGCCAAACGCTGAATTCCAGCAATTGCTTTTTCGTTGTTAACGTAAGAGAAGTTCAAACGCATAGTATTGGTTCCACCTCCATCGCAATAGAATACATTACCAGTTACGAAAGCCACTTTCTTTTCAATTGCTTTGTGGAACAATTCCAAGGCATCCATATGCTCAGGTAAGGTAATGAAAAGGAACATTCCTCCTTCAGGATGGGTCCATTTCACTCCTTCAGGCATACATTTTTCCAACTCTGCCAACATTACATCTCTGCGCTGGTGGTACAAATCGATGGTCTTTTTCAGGTTCGCTTCGAAATGCTCCGACTTCATATAACGAACCGCCAATTTCTGAACGAAAGTTGGTGTACACAAGTCAGACGACTGCTTGGCAACTACAATTTTGTCGTTCACATCTTTTGGACCTAAAACCCAACCAATACGCAAACCAGGTGCGAAAGTCTTAGAGAAGGTTCCCAATGTGATTACATGATCATCATTGTCCAAATCATACATCATGCGCTGTGGTTCTCCTTCGAATCTCACCTCTCTATAAGGACAATCCTCAACAATCAACACATCGTATTTATGTGCCAATGCAATAATCTCCAAACGACGAGATTCAGGCATGGTAATTCCTGTTGGGTTTTGGAAATCAGGAATGATATAGATGAATTTTGGCTTAATACCTTGCTCTGCCAATTCAATCAACTTGGCTTCCAATAGCTCAGCACTCATTCCATACTCATCCATTGGTACTCCTTCCATTTTAGCTCCATAAGCCTGGAAAGCACTAATTCCACCAAGATAAGAAGGCAAACCGCAGATCACAACGTCTCCTTGGTTCACAAAAACTTTTCCAACCAAATCCAGACCTTGCTGCGATCCGGTAGTTACAATCATGTTGTCTAATTCGCACTGAACTCCTTCATTCTGATACCTCTTCAAAAGAAGTTCTCTCAATTCAGTAACCCCTTCCGTTGCATCATATTGCAATACCTCTGCGCCTTCTTCCTTCAACATGGTTGAGATGATCTCATCCAAATTGTCAACAGGGAAAGATTCTGGTGCTGGCAGTCCTCCAGCAAAAGAAATTACTTCAGGGTTTTGGGTCAATTTTAGGATCTCACGAATAGCAGATCTTTTGATGTTGTTGCTAATGCTGGAAAATGTTCCTTTTAAATCGCTGATCATTGTGTTTGGTTTTTGTTTTATTGAGACGCAATGCCTTACGTCTATACTGTTTGTTGTTTAATTTATTTTGGATTGTTACACCCCTTCACCTATCGGCACTTCCACTTAAAGGGGAGATAGCTACAGCCGAAGGGGTACAATTATTCATTATTAATTGATTTACAGCCATTTTTTGCGCATGCGTTCCCACTTCTTGTCGCGGTTTTCGATTACGCATTGGATATCGGCATCGCTCATGTGCTTGAAACGTCCCTGCTTTTTCAGGTATTCTTCAACCGATTTGAATTCTTTCGGATTTCTGTTCAATTTGTATTCACCATCCTCATATTCAGCAAGGAAAATCAAACCACAATCCACTGCATCTTTGGCAATCTCTACTGATGTTTCGGTTGGAGTTCCCCAGCCTGTTGGACATGATGCATACACGTGTATAAAGCTTGCACCTTTAACGTGCTTGGCCTTGTTTACCTTGTTAATAAAATCCTGAGGATAACCAATACTTGCCGTTGCTGCATACTGAATATCATGAGCTGCAATAATCTCAAACAAGTTCTTCTTATGAGTTACCGTTCCCGGGATATTTTGACCTGCTGGTGTCGTAGTTGTTTTGGTTCCGTAAGGAGTTAAACCACTCTTCTGAATTCCGGTATTCATGTAAGCCTCATTGTCGTAGCAGATGTATAATACATCATCGTTGCGATCAATCATTCCTGATAGTGCCTGAAATCCGATATCGGCAGTCCCACCGTCACCGGCGAATACTACAGTTTTGAAATCTTTTTGTCCCAATGCTTTGGCTCCTGCAGCAATACCTGAAGCCATACTTGCTGAACCTGGAAAAGTTGTAATAATTGCATTTGAATTGAATGCCATTTGTGGATAAATGAATCCTACTGCTGACATACAACCAGCTGGAAGAGCAGAATAGGTACGCTCGCCCAATACTTTCAATGCCAAACGTACAGCAATACTACCGCCACATCCGGCACAAGCTTTATGACCATAGAAAAACTCCTTCTCGGTCATGTTTTTCGCATTCACTTTTGGGATATCTAATACTTTAGTCATTGCCTTCTACATTTAAGCTGAAAAATTCTACTGTCTCTTCACTCTTGTTCTCCAATCCTGCATACAACTTGTTATACATATCTTCGATTTCTGCTTTTGTAATATCGCGACCACCTAAACCGCCAACAAAGTTGCTTTTGTACACATATTTGTTAATCTGAGAAATGGCTGAGTTCACATTGGTGTAAACGGTTCCTTCGTATCCGAAAGAGATGTCTTTATCGATAACACCCATTGCTTTTACTCTTCTGGCCAAATCCTTCACTTCCTGAACTGGGAAAGGACGCATGTAGCGGATTTTCAACAATCCAACTTTTTTGCCTTCTGCACGAAGCTTGTCAACAACCACACGAACGGTACCGCAAACACTTCCCAAGGCTACCAATACAACTTCAGCATCTTCGCACTTGTATTCCTCTACCATGCCATGATATTTTCTGCCAAACATTGCCGCAAAATCCTCATCGGTTTTGTGAATCACGTCAATGGCATTGAACATGGCCTCATTTTGCTGATACTTGAACTCAGTATTGTCATCCGGACGAGAACTAAAACCTAGGTTCTTAGGATTCTCAAAAGACATCTTGTTTGGAGTCTCGAATGGAGGCAAGAATTCATCTACCATTTCCTGCTCTGGAATCTCAACCAACTCGTAGGTATGAGTCAGGATGAAACCATCCAAGTTCACCATCATTGGTGTCAATACATCTTTGTGTTCCGCAATTTTGTATGCCTGGATGATCATATCCAATGCTTCTTGAGCATCTTCCACATATACCTGAATCCATCCTGAATCCAAAAGGGAAAGTGAATCGCGCTGGTCTCCATAGATACTCCATGGCAAAGCAACCGAACGGTTGGCATTCATCATTACAACTGGCCAACGACCACCACTACAGTAATGAAGTCCTTCGGCCATATATAACAATCCCTGAGAAGAAGATGCTGTAAAAGTTCTGGCTCCAACTGCACTGGCACCCATGGTTGCTGAGATTGCAGAGTGCTCAGACTCTACATGCATATATTCCGCAACCATTTCGCCTGCCTCAACCATTTCAGACAAACGCTCAACCGTAATGGTCTGCGGAGTGATTGGGTATGCAGCTACCACATGTGGACGTGAAAGTTTCACGCCTTGTGCTACTGCCTCATCACCTGATATGAATATTTTATTTGATTTCATTGATCTTTCTTTTGCGATTATCGGACAAGCCTTATCATGTCCCTACTCTTTAACCATTTCAATTGCATCTTTCGGACACTCGTGGGCACAAACCCCACAGCCTTTGCAATAATCCATGTCGATTTTGATTTTGCCATTGTCTTTCATGATGGTTCCATCAGGACAAAGCAAGTAGCAACGCAAGCAGTAAATACACTCATCATGATTTACTACAGGCTTAAAGGTTCTCCAACCTGCATTCTTTTCAGGAAGAAATCCGGCATCGTATTGTGGGCCCGTTGGATAATCATCAATATGAGTTGGAGTTTTATATTCTGTATGTTTTGGACGATTCATTTTAATCAATTGTCAATTATTAACTCTTAATTGTTAATTAGCTCGTATGCTCTCTCTACAATCTTCTCATTCAGTTGAGCCAACTTTGGCTTCATCTCGGTATGAATACTAGCAATTGCAGCTTCTTTACTTACCAAACCCGATGCCGCAGCCAAAGCACCATACATTGCCGTATTGGTAATTGGTCTGCCCAATACCTCCATAGCCAAGCTAGTCGCATCAATTCCTCGCAAGTCCAATCCTTTCAATTGTTCGCTATATTGCTCTACATTTCTGGTGTTGATCAATACACATGCATTTGGTTTGATTCCTTTTTCGAATCCAGGAACAATTAGCGTTTCGTCCATTACTACAACAAAGTCGCTCTCCTGAACTTCGCTTCGATCATGAATTTTTGTGTCATCAATTTTAGTGAATGCCAATACAGGCGCTCCTCTACGCTCAGGTCCGAATGATGGGAAAGCCAAAGCATGCTTTCCACCGTGAACACTGGCAGCAATTCCTAACAAACGAGAAGCGGTAAACCCTCCTTGACCTCCTCGTCCGTGCCATCTGATTTCTTTCATTATTTAGTGTTTGTTTATTTCGCTTAACTTTTGCAAGCCTCTCCCTATAGGGATCTCCCCTAAAAGGGGAGAAATTCAAAATCAACACCTACTCATTAATTGGAATTTTCCCAATCGTTAATTGTCAATTATTCATTACTCATTATTAATTGCTCATTGAGAGTAAGCGTAATTTTGTCTTGTAAAAATACCCATCAACCAAATGATTTACTAGCATATAGAATAATTATAGAAAACTATTCTATGCAGCATACAGTTGTAAAGAATTTATATCTTTGCAAAAGCCAAAATCAGACATATGAATAGAAAATTTTTCTCCTATGGAAAATCTAGACAGAACCGATCGCAAAATTTTAGAGCTCCTTCAACAAGATTGTAGGATCACAATTAAGGAGTTAGCAGAAAAGCTACACCTAAGCAACACCCCAGTTTATGAACGTGTAAAGAAGCTGGAAAGAAGTGGAATTATCAAAAACTATGTTGCTGTTCTAGATCCTGAAAAGATCGATAGAAATATGGTAGTGTTCATTTCGGTGTCGATTACACGACATACACGCGATGTGGTCGATCAGCTTACTAAGGATGTGTTGGCACTTCCCGAAGTAATGGAATTTTACATTACTTCCGGTAATTTTGATGCCATGCTAAAAATCATGGTGAAGGACATGAATGCCTTTCAGTATTTTATACAAGAAAAATTATCGAAGTTCGAATACATTACTCGATTTAACAGCACTTTCGTGATTTCTTCTTCGGATAAGATTGGTTATGATTTGTGATTTATTGCCGTAGGGACACTTCATGACGTGTCCACAATGACGATATATCTATAAATAAAAAGGACACGCCGTGACGTGTCCCTACATTACAATTTTTTCTTTTTCAAATCTCCGTCATAATTAATCAATCCAGCATCTTTGCTATTGTCATTCAACCAGGGTTTTATTCCATCCGATTTTTCAATCTTGTCTCTTTCCTGATCCAACTCATCTTCGGAATAGGAATACATCATTTCAGCCGAAAGTACATTTTTTATTGCCTGAATCTTCTTCAGTTTGGCAATCTCCTCACTAATTCCCTCTCCTTCAATTGTGACAATGATCTTTCCCTCATCATGCAAGTGATAATCACACAAATCACTGTCTTTAAGTTGCCCTACCAAATGTTCGGTATTCTCTGGAAGTACACGAATTACTACACTGGATATATTCATATTTTCTTGATTTATTAGAACATGTAAAGACGCAGGCCTTGCGTCTCAATAGAATAAATTTATAAATTTTAATTGTTTACTCCTTCAGAAACTTTATCCTTTAAATTGGATTCCTCAATACCAAATTTTTCTCTAAACTCAGCAGTAAACAAGTTTTCGATATTAATGCTAACATCGGCCTGAGGAACATGACATTGTGAACAGTTAAAGTACGCCATATTCAAATCCTTCACCTCCTTTACATACACTTGCTTATCTTCCTTAGGGTTTGAATACACCCCAGCTTTTACATCCAGTTGTGGACGCCAGCTTTGAAAGTGGGTTTTGGAGATTTCACGAGCCCCCGATTCTTTCACCTTGTCGGGCATATGGCAACTCAAACAAATGTTGTTTTCCCTTTTAATTGGAAAGAATCCAGCAGTTGTATGAGGAATCATAGGAGGAGCATTTTCGAAAGAGCGGTTGATGGTTATGCCTGTTTCAGGTTTATCCTCATTAAAATTGGCCTTCATTTTAAAATTGGTTTCATCCGAATACAAATCTGCATCAATAAAACCCAATTGATCTTCATCAATTTGTTTCTCTTTAGGCTGATTGCAAGCAACTAAAAAGAACAAAGCAATTAGGGATAGATATTTCATATTTTTAGATTTTATTTAATCTCTTAATTATTTTTTAAAATCAAATTTTAACGAATATTTCATCGCATCATCATTGCAAACCTCAATGCATCTTCCGCAATTGGTACAGGCTCCGCTGCGTATAAAATCACTTTCCTTTCCTACAATACTCAAAACAGGTTCTTCCACACAAACATCGAAACAATCCATACAATGGGTACATTTCTCTTTGTCGTGCTTCACCTTAATTACAGCTTGTTTTCCAATAAGGGAATAGAATCCTCCCAAAGGACAAATGTGTCCACACCAACCTGCTTTTAAAACAAACAGATCTACAAAGAAAATTACAGCAACAATTCCCCATCCTGCTCCAGAACCAAAAACAACAGCCCTGTGAAGCATAGATATCGGACTTATAATTTCGAAGGCTGCCATTCCAAATATTGCAGAAACAATTAGGCTTAAAGTCAAAATGTAATATCTCAGATTTCTAGAAACAGAAACCTTCGCTTCTGTCTCTATCTTAAAGATCTTGCGCAAGCGAAATGCAATATCGGTTATGATATTCATCGGACAAATCCAGGAACAGAACATTCTTCCTCCTATCAGTGCATAGATCAGGAAAATCAATAATGCTCCTAACAATACTGAGCTTGACGCAATAAATCCAGACACCAATATCTGCAACACAGCATAAGGATCACTCAAATGAATGGAATCAACAATAATGGCAGAACTGTAATTGCCCCGAAGGACTTCCCATCCAAAATAGTTTCCTCCTGTAAAAAGGAACAGAAAGGACAGCTGAATGATTCGTCTTAGTATGGTATATTTAATTGTTTTCATCCAATTATCTTTAGTCATCAATTAAATCATCATCATTCAAGTAATCGATAGCAGACTTCACATCCTTTTCATCATCTTCTTTTTCGACTTGATCATGGATTCGTTTCTCATCTTCTTTTTCCCAGCTTTTGATGTAATGGTCGCCAACTTTACCAGTTGCTTTATCCAAAGGCAGAACAAAAATGGCAGCCTTCTCGGCAACACATGCCTGCTCACACATTCCACAGCCAGTACAAACATCAGAGTGAACTACAGGAAGTAGCTTGGCATGCTTACCAGTTCTTTCATTTACCTCATAATCCAGCGTTATGGCTTTATCAATTAACGGACAGGTGCGATAACAAGCCTCACAACGAATTCCCCAATACGCCAAACAAGATTCTTTATGAATCACTGCCAAGCCCATTTTAGAATTCAGTATATCTGGCTTCTCTTCTTCTTTGGTCAGGTTTTTTAAATCCAAAGCTCCCGAAGGACAAGAATCTGTACAAGGCATATCGGTACACAAGTAGCAAGGAATCGATCTCGGTTCGAAAAAGGGTGTTCCATTTGCAATGCCATCACCTGGCTCTGCAAGCTTCAGCGTATCATACGGACAAGCTTCAACACATTGTCCGCACTTGATACATGCTTTCAGAAAGTCTTTTTCTTTTAAAGCACCAGGAGGACGAAGCACATAGTCAGCCTTGGAGTTTGCTTTGATGGATTTCCCCCAAATTAAACCGCCACCACCTACAAATACAGCACCTTCCAGTACTCTTTGAATTACTTTTCTTCTCGACACCATAAATTCTTTTTGAATTATGAATTACGCTTTGCTTATTTTCACTGCACACTTCTTAAAGTCTGTCTCCTTCGACATCGGACAAGTGGCATCCAAACAAAGTTTATTTACAAACACCTTCTCGTCGAACCATGGTAAGTATACCAAACCTCTTGGCACACGGTTTCTTCCACGAGTTTCGATGTGGGCTTTGATGCGTCCTCGCCTTGATTCAACCCAAACCAAATCACCTTCTGTAAAACCTTGCTCAGCGGCATCTTTCGGATGGATGTAACAAAGAGCTTCCGGTACTGCACGGTACAATTCAGGTACACGCATGGTCATGGTTCCCGAATGCCAGTGCTCCAATACACGACCGGTACACAACCAGTAAGGATATTCCTTATTCGGCACCTCAGGTGCTTCCATATATGGGCGGAAGAAGATCTTCGCTTTATTTTTCAAATCAACTTTAGGCTTCGACATATCAGGCTTTGCAATCGATCCTTGAGGCATATTCTTCAATGCCTTTCCGTAGAATGCAAATGGTCCAACATCTGCTTTCTTGGCATATACATCATATTCCGAATTGAAGCGCCATAGCGTTTCTTTGCCATCGACTACAGGCCATTTCAAACCTCTACAATGATGGTAGGTATCAAAATCAGCCAAATCGTGCCCATTACCCGTACCAAACTTGCGATATTCTTCCCAAATGTATTTGTGGATGAAGAATCCGTAGCCTTCAAATGGCTTCCCATCCGATCCCTTCACCTTACGCTTGTCTCCTCCGGCTTCAGTATTGATCTTACCCTCTCCAATCGGATCAGGCCAAGCATATTTCTTTGCATCCTGGTTGGCAAACAGCACATCGTATAAAGTATCTTCAGGAGAGTAACCCATGGCCTTCGCTCCTTCCAAAACATCAGGCAAACCATCCTTCAATCCAGGAACTTTCTGAGCTCCCCAAACTTCCTTCAGTTTAAATCGCTTCGATAATTCAACAAACTGCCAGATATCGGGCATTGCATCACCAACCGGAGTCACCTGTTGCTTCCAGTGCTGCGTTCTACGCTCTGCATTACCATATGCTCCCCACTTTTCGTAGATCATCGCCGAAGGCAAAATCAAATCAGAAACCTTAGCCGAAATACCTGGGTAGGCATCGGAACAAACTATGAAATTATCCATTTGGCGAGCTGCACGAATCCAGTGGTTCGCATTGGCCGAATTTTGATAAGGATTACAAACATTAATCCATGCAAATTTGATCTTTCCGTCCTCAATATCTCTGTGGATTTTCATCAAGTGACTACCCACTTTAGGGTTAATGGTTCCTGCAGGAACTTTCCACAATTTCTCCGAAACTTCACGATGCTTGGCATTGGCAACCAACATATCTGCAGGCAAACGATGTGCAAATGTTCCCACCTCGCGAGCGGTACCACAAGCGGATGGCTGTCCTGTCAAACTAAAGGCTCCATCACCTGGCTTCGATTGCTTTCCTAACAACAGGTGTACCATGTAAGCCTGCTCGTTCACCCACGAACCTCTGGTATGCTGGTTAAAACCCATGGTCCAGTAAGAACAAATCTTACGTCCCTTTTCAATATACAAGCCGGCCAATGCCTTCAACTTCTTCTTGAAATCTTCAATTGTCTCTTCTGAATTTCCTTTTGCAATTTTGGCTACCGTATCCAAATCATAAGGTTTCAAAGCTTTTTTGAACTCCTCGTATTGAATGATCCAATGATTCACCGCCTTGTCACGATGCTTCATCTCCATTACATCCCCTTCCTTGTAGCCAAGGTAAGCCAATGTTTTTCCCTCATCGGCAGTCAATTTCTTGGCAACCTCATGCTTCACGGTTTCCTTTTCCTTATCGGTAAACTTAGGATGATCAGGCGTACGCATTCCGTAACCGATATCCACAAAACCCGTTGCAAACACAGTATATTTCTTCACAAAATCCCAATCGATAGACTCGGGATGATTGTACACAATCTCGTGCGCAATGTAGTTCCAGATCGCTAAATCGGTGTTGGGCTTGAAGATGATTTCAATATCTGCCAAATCGGAAGTGCGGTTGGTATAGGTAGAAAGGTTTACCACCTTGGTTCTTTCCGGATGGCTCAATTTGTTTTCGGTAATTCTAGACCAAAGAATTGGATGCATTTCAGCCATGTTGGCTCCCCAGGTTACTACCGTATCGGTAATTTCCATGTCGTCATAGTTTCCTGCTGGCTCATCAATACCGAAAGTCTGAATAAATCCTACTACTGCCGATGCCATACAATGACGGGCATTTGGATCGATGTTATGAGAACGGAAACCAGCCTTCATCAACTTCGAAGCAGCATATCCTTCCATTATGGTATACTGACCCGAACTAAAGATTCCAATCCCCGTCGGGCCCAATTCTTTCATAGCCGATTTCATGTGCTTCTCCATTTCGTCGAAAGCACGTTCCCAGCTAACCGCTTTAAATTTTCCTTGTTTACTGAAATTGCCATTCTCGTCAACACGAAGCAGAGGCTTTTTCAGACGGTCGGCACCGTACATTATCTTAGCATTAAAATATCCTTTGATACAGTTCAATCCACGATTTACCGGAGCCAATGGATCACCTTTTACAGCAAGTATTTTATCGTCTTTGGTGGCAATCATGATACCACAACCAGTTCCGCAGAATCGACACACAGCCTTGTCCCATGTCCAGCCACTTTCGGCCTCACGAGCTTCTGCTTTCAGAGTTTCCGGAACAGCAATTCCAACGGCAGTTGCTGCGGCGATGGCTGCCGAACTCTTTAAAAAATCACGCCTTGCAAGTTTCATATATTTTGATTTTTTTATTTTCTAAAATTGTTACTAAAGACATTCCTTCACCCTTTCGCCTGTCGGCACTTTCCCTGGAAGGGAAAGGCTCTTTGATTAGAGTATAGTGCTAAGTTCCATTTGTAGCACAAACCTAGATTTTGCGCTCTCCCCTTCCAGGGGAGATCCCTACAGGGAGAGGGGTGTATTAGACCATACCTTATTTATACTTCCTCTCTCGCCTTCTTAATATTCCTCAATCCAAACACAATAAAAAGCAGGGCAAACCAAACTCCGAATACCGAAATGAAGAAGGTGATCTTCAACCAGATTGGAGCCATTCTATCGGTACTCCAAATGTGGCGTCCTTCTATTGCAGAATGAAGCTCTGTAGGTTTAGCCATTACCATGTGCTCCTCCGCTTTTGCTCGTGCAAATCCTTTGGTGGCTTTTACCATTACATTCACTCTTCCTTCCTCATCGCCTGGCAGAGTTGGATCAACATCTACATAAGCAATACCCAATTCGTTGGTTTGAGCCTTGCCCAATAAATGCTTCCCAAAAGTTCCCATTACATAGGCGCTTACGCTTACTTCAGGTTGTGGCAGCTCTTCAGCGAATACCTTCACAACCAATTTATCAACATTCTCATCAAAGCTTAATTTCATGGCATATTCAGGAATGATAACACCTTCCATATTCGGCAATTCCTGCTTGTAGTTCTCATTAAAACTACGGATGTAGGCTACAATGTTCCACAATTCATCATCGGCGAAAGCCTCGGCGAATTTTGGCATGGTTCCACGTCCTGTTTTAATTTTATAGAACACCGATCCATCGCTTTGTGCTTGAAACTGCTCTGATGCAGGATCACCAGGAGGTGGCGACATTGGTGTAAAATTATCCTGCCCTAGTGTACCATGACAAGATGTACATGAGTTCTCGTAGGCAACCCTCCCTTCTAAAACCATATCATCATCGAAAAGGAAAGGGCTTAGTTTTTCGTTGGCTTCCAAGGGTACTTGCCAATCGCTTTGTGCATTCACATTTGCCACAGCCAAAAAGCAAAGGCAGAACAGAATGATTATATGATATCCTTTATTGTTCTTCATCGCATTAATTGTTTTTGTGGTTCATGTCCTCTTTTACTTCCCAAATCGGAACTACAGGGAATAATTTTGCCAATACAGTGATTATCATCAATACCAAAATGAATGATGCTACGGTAATGGCAATCTCAGGTGTGGTTGGCGTGTAGCCTGTCCATCCTTCAGGAACATTCTGAATCGGATAGTAAGGAGCCAATTGGGTAGGAACCACAATCAACACTCTTTTGAACCAGGCCCCGGCCAAAACAACAACTGCAATAAGCGTTAGCGGTAATGGCTTACGCATAGGCTTGAACAAGATCAAAAGGAAAGGAATCACCAAACCACCCAATTGAACCAACCAGAACATTGCCGACTCGTGTCCGTAAAGCATTTCGTGAACATGTTTTGCGTCGGCTGTGTTGGCCTTATATCCGGGAACGATAATTTCATTGATATTGAAGTACACATACACCAAAGCAACCAGAACCAAGAGTTTTCCCATTCTGTCGAAATGGTCGGCAGTGATATAATTTTTAAGTTTATAATTGTTGCGGAAGAAATACATGGCAATAATTACCGCAGCACAACCTGCTACGAATGCTCCCGAAACAAAGTATGGCCCAAAAATTGGCGAATCCCATCCCGAACGCAATGTCATGGCAAACAACCAGGAAGTAACGGTGTGAATGGATAGTGCAATCGGGATAATCAGAACCAGCAACATGCGTGTGTAACGATTCATCAATCGGAATTGCTTTGCCGTATTGTTCCATCCCAAGGATAGGCTCTTGTACATTTTCTGTTGCCACTTTGGCACATTGTTTAGCTTATCGCGACACAATGCAATATCAGGCAACATGGGAATATAAAGGAGTAAAGCACTAATCGCCACATAGGTTACCACAACGGCAATATCCCAAACAATTGGCGATTGCACCCTACCGTGTATAAATACATTCAACAGACGATCTGGGCGTCCCATATCGGTAATGATAATTAAACCTGCTACCATGGCGAAGGCAACAGCTACCAATTCGGCAATTCGTGCTACGGGTCGTACCCAGTCCACTTTCATCATGCCCAATACCGAGGATACCAGCATCCCGATTAAAGAAGTGGCAACAAAGAAAACGAAGTTCGAAATGTAGATGCCCCACGATACATAGTCGTGAAGACCTGTTACCCCCAAGCCGTTTCGCAACTGTTGATAATAGTAATACAAGCAGATTATTAGTGATACCGTAAGAAAGCCCATCCAAAGCTTGAAAGCACCTCCCCAGTTCACATTTTTTAAAAGATCCCGATCAATTTGCTCCTCGCTCAGATGACCTTTTGTTATTGTTTCGTTCATAGTTATAACGTAGTTAGATTTTGAGATTCATTTTAACCTACACCCCCTTTGCCTGTCGGCATTTCCCCCTGAAAGGGGAAACCTCCTAATTCAACAGATTGACAAGTTTTAAATCGACTTCAATCTTTAATTTCTCCCCTTCAGGGGAGATCCCTACAGGGAGAGGGGTGTTTCCAATCTAATTGATTTATCCCTCACTCTCTCTCGGAGGCAAGTAGTAAACACTAGGCTGTGTACCCAATTCAGGCATTAGCGTATAAGCAGCATTCTCTTCCAACAAGTGACTCAAACGCACTGTTTTCTTGGTAGTACCATTGGTCACCAAATCTTCATTCTGATCGCCAAAGTAGTACACCCCATTCGGACATGCCGATACACAATAAGGCAATTTCCCTTCGCGCAAACGGTCGGCGCTGAATGCACACTTGGTAACCGTACCTTTTTTCTGAGGCACATTCAGTTCCATATCGTAGGTTACTTCTGCATACTGATCGGAATTCTTAGGCTCAGTCCAGTTAAAAGTACGTGCCGAATAAGGACAGGCTGCCACGCAGAATCTACAACCAATACAACGCTCGTTATCGATGAGTACAATTCCATCCTGACGCTTAAAGGTTGCATCAACCGGGCAAACCGATACACAAGGTGGGTTATCGCAATGCTGACAGGTTTTAGGCATCCAGTAGGAGGTTTTCTTTACCGGATCTTCCATTTCCAACACATTGATGTGGTGCATTTCGGGCTTTAGCTGATGTGCACTCTGGCAGGCTTTCATACACTTGCGTGCATTTTTACACTTGGCCAAATCAACCACCATTACAAACTTCTTTCCCGGGATCCCTTCGCGACCTCTTTTTTGCAGGTAGGATAAATCCTGAATCTTATCTCCAGGTTTTAGGTGGGCTACATCTACTTCTACCAATTTGTTGTCGGCAGTAAGTACTTTTACTTTGTTACCGCTGGCTTTGTTCGAATCGGAACATCCTTGCAGCAGCAAGGCCGATCCAGCAACGGTACTCGCTCCTGCAATGCCCAATTTTTGCAGGAATCTTCTTCTCGAATTGTCGGTTTTATTCGCCATGTTCATCTGTTTCTTTTAGGTTTTCTTTTTAGCAGATGGAACATTCCAATGATGAAGGTTTTGATTCATGTAGTAGCTTGATCATTCCTTTTATCATGGACGTTTCATAGATTTATTTATTGAGTTTACCGATTAGAAATTAAAATGAGCCTTTGGTTCGCAAACTCCCAAAGCCTCTTTAATTTTCTATCGGCATTTACCATTGTAATCTCTAGCTTTCGCTATGCTCATCTAAAGATACAATTGGTATAAGCTATCAATAATCCTAATAAATATATGAAATATAGGCTTGTATGACTACCGTTATGTTTATATATCTAGATGTGTTTTAAATCGTAATTAAAGATAATAATGTCTGAATACCCCATTATCCAATAGATAGAGAACCTTTTCAGATAAAAAGATAATCTCATCGTTTTATGCAGTTTATATTTAGAATAAATTCAGATAAACCAATTCCATTGGGACACATCATGATATGTGTGTATAAATAATAAATTACCATACCGTAGGGACACGAGATCTCGTGTCCGTTTGAGAAATATTCTCGAACAAAAAGACATACCGTCAATATAATTAGAGGCCACGCCTTTAAATAATGAAAGGACACGCCATGGCGTGTCCCAACAATAAAAATATTTTGTGTGATCCGTGTTTTCTATTCATTTGCGGATTCTCCATAAAGCATCGTTCTGCTGACCCCACCTTTGTAATAGGCCGATACCTCTTGGCCTGTCATATCGGTGGCTTTCAGGTGGAACTCATAAAGATTTTCGTCCAGGATCTTGATGCTAAGCTCAGGTTGGCGGATTCCGTTCCCCTCAAATTTGTTATAGAGTACATTCGAAATTCCAGTGTTCGTAATAATTTGCGTGCCTACCTGATTGGTCAGATGCTGGGCATCGCGGATGCTTAAGGCTGTGCTCCCCTCCTGATCCCAGGTGTAGGTGCCGGCATCTATTTTTCCATTTTGACTTACCTGCAAATCGAGACGAATGTTGGCAAAGCCATTCTCTATTAATCCTTCAATGTCGCTGTAGGCAATATCGCCCTCGTACAAGTAGATTCGCAAAGGATAGGATGTTACTCCCTGCTCGCTTTGATCTGGGGCATAGGCCAGCATCATGTGGATGTCCTCGTAAAAATTTTCGCCCACCTCAATGTGATTTTTCAACTCTGGTACTTCTTCCTCATCATGACTTTGACTGCAACTCATAAAAAAACCGCTCACCAAAAGTGCAAGCATCAAAATACTGTTTTTCTTCATCGTGTTTGTTGTTTTTTTGTGTGTGAGCCTTAAAGTTATAAAAACAGGTTCAGGATAGAACAGCTCTTTGTTGACTTTACAGAATGTTTCACAACATAAAATGTAATAATCAAAACCTTCACCCCATTTTCTCGTACCCTGTGCTTTAGCTGAGGGGTTTTAATAGATACAGAGAAAAATAATTAATAATCTTGTACAGAATATGTTTTGTTAATACATTTGAAATGATCGGAGGAATTTGGGAGTATTATTATCGTTTTAATTCCTTAGAAAACAATCCTTTTTCTCCTGTTTTCCTCACTGACAAACCTTCTGTAATAAGCATAAACATCAAGCATTTGAGATTTTGTACAATTTATTGGAGGTAATCACTAAACTATAACTTTACTTATAATGAAGAACATTTACCGAAAGTATCTCATCATGTTGAGTGCTATTTTTACGGGCTTTGTATCATATGCCCAGGAAGAGAATATGGTGCTCAACCCTAGTTTTGAAGAGTATGAAGAATGCCCTCAAAGCTACACTTTTATGGATAAGACCCACAAGTTGATTCCGCATTGGACCTATCCATCATTTACCACTCCCGATTATTTTAACGAGTGCAGTAATGGAGAAGTAGGCGTACCCGATAATTTTGCAGGCTACAGCAAAGCCAGAACCGGCAAAGGCTACATGGGAGCCATTCTAAGTGGAAGCAATCGCAATTTCAGGGAGTATTTTCAAGGGACCTTAAGTTATCCTATGATTGCCGGCCAAAAGTATTGCGTTTCATTTTGGTACAAATTGGCATCAGGAAGTAAATTCGCCGTCGATCAGTTGGGCATACATTTTTCTGAGACTGAAACAGCCAACGGCAATTCAAGCTTTTTAGATTTTAGAGCTCACCTAAGCAATAAAGAAGGCTTATTTCTAGATAATACTGAAGAATGGGCTCAGTTCTGCATGGTATATACTGCCCAAGGTTACGAGGAGTACTTTATCGTAGGAAACTTTAAGAACTACGACAACACCAACTATGTGGTTACGGGTCGTGATACCAAAAATAAAAAAGGCAAATCCTACGCTTACTACTTTTTCGACGATTTTGAGATTCGTCCCCTGGTGGATTGCACCTCCTGCGCATGTGTTCCCAAAGGATTAGAAACGGTGGTGGTCGATTCCTCTTATACTGGAGGTAAAAATCCGGTTACAGGCCAAATCACCAAAATCATAAACGATGGTGTGATTAGTTTAGGAATATCTGGCGGACAGCCTCCTTACAACATCGATTGGAGCAATGGAATCAAAAACAGCACAAAATTGACCAATCTGGAAGCGGGCACCTATACTTACCAGGTAAGTGACCAAAACAATTGTCATTCGCAAGGAAGCATTACTTTCGTTGAGCCTGAATTGCCTGAAGATTTGTTTACCGAAGAGCTAAAACAAATTGAAGAAGGGGCTGCCCTGATTCTAGACAATATCTTCTTTGAATTCAACAAAAGTACACTTCTGCCCACTTCCTTTGAAGAGCTCGACAAGGTGGCCAATTTCTTAAACGAAGGAATGGTGAGCCAGATTCAGATCAGCGGACATACCGATAGCAAGGGATCTGATGAATTGAATAAGGGTTTAAGTCAGCGACGTGCCGAATCGGTGGTGAACTACCTTGTTGGCAAAGGAATAGCTGCCAGCAGAATGAAAGCGGTTGGCTACGGAGATTCAAGACCCATAGACACCAACCAAAGCGATGACGGACGCTCGAAGAATCGCCGTGTTGAATTTTTAGTATTAAAGAAATAAGCCCCTAGCTATGAACTCCAAAAAAATAAATATACTCATCCTATTCCTGCTCATCTCCTTGGTGAGCTTGGCGCAAAATCCCAAAAGGATCTACAACAATTCATTATTCAAAGGCATGGAAGCTCGGACAAAAGCCGATATCGATTCTGAGCTTGCCAAGGCCAAAGAAAGTTTTGAGAAAATATTGGCAAAAGAACCTGAATCGGCAATGGCAAATTTGGGTCTGGCTGCTCTTTATGCTGTCGATGAATATTCAGGCAAAGATTACTTTAATGCCTTGAAATATTTTCAGAAAGCCTATGATGCACAAGCTCAGTTTACGGGTGACGACAAGGAGATACTAAATGAATTGTTTACCAAACAAGACAAAAAGCGCAAGAACCGCCCCATCGATAAAAACATGGAATGGGAATATCTGCACCTCGAAGACAAGTTGATTAAATTCGTGAGGGAGGAGAACAATGCCGATCATGCCAAGAGGTTCCTGAAAGAATTTCCCGATTCGAAATACACCACCAATGTGGCTCACATTCTAAGCTACATTAAATTTCGTGAGGCCGAGAAGCAAAACACGGTAGATGCCTACAATCAATTCTTAAATGATTATCCTGAATCCGCTCAAGTGAATATCGCAACCAATTTGAGAAATGATTTGGCCTATAAAATTGCGATCCGTAAAGGGACCCTAAACGACTTGCGCGATTTTGTGACCAATTATCCAAAGGCACGACAAGTAATTGAGGTGAAGAGAAGCATGGCAGACATGGCCTTTAAAGAGGCAGCCGCTAAAAAGACATTGGAGGCCATCGACAATTATATCGCTGAGTTTCCCAATTCGTCCAAAATATCTGCGGCTAAGGTATTAAAGAAGCAATTGCTTTTCGAATGGGCCAAAAGTGTAAAAAGTCTGGAGGCTTACAACCAATTTGTGTCTTTATACCCCGAAGGAGAACAGTACATCGATATTTTTAATCTCAAAGCCAACATATTGGGCGATGAGATTTTGAAGGACTTTCCCGAGGAAAATTACCTCTTTGTAAAAGGATTCGACAATCAGGAGTTTAAGGATTTTGGAGGTGGAATTGCTACACGCCCCGATGGAGAACTTGTGGTGGTTTCGGCCACACCCAAAGCCGAAGGAGAAATGTATGATTCCTGGATTTTAGGTCTGGATGCCAATGGAGAAATGCTTTGGAATAAGATTTTGGGAAATCCTTTCGACGATCTTGTAAATAAGGTGAGCGTGAGTGCCCAGAATGAAATTTATGTGGCAGGCATTACCAATGCCATTGTGGATAGTGTGCCAGGTCAGGCATGGATTTACAAGCTAGCCGCCAACGGACAAAATGTATTCAACCAGAAAGTGAGCATGGCTGAGGCTCTCGATTTTGTAGTGTACCCCGACAATAAGATTCTAATCGCCGGCTATACCCAAAACCCCGAAGACTCCTTGTTCACGCCTGCCTTGGTGAAGCTAAATGCCAATGGTAAAAAACTATGGTCGCGCAAGTACACCAACAAGGGCAAAGTGTATGCTTTGGCTAGCGATGATGCTTCGAACACTGCTTTTGCTGCAGCCGGAAACTGGATTTTTGCCATAAATGAAGCAGGTTATTTGCAATGGGACATTCTATTGCCCGAGAATCAGCAGGCCACTGCCGTGGATATGAATACCAAGAAGCAAGTTCTCTTTGCAGGATCAACGCCTGATGGAGCCTTTGCAGCAGCTTACGACACCAATGGTAAAAAGCTTTGGGAATCGCCCCTAAACCTTACAGGCAATGGCATGCCCGAGCATCTTGTGGCTTTGCCCGATAAGAGTTTTGTAATTGCAGGTACTTACAACAACAAAATTAAGCTGGTACAGATTGATGATTCGGGTACTGTAAAAAGGGAAAAGGAATTTAGCCTTCCTCAAGGCGTGAAACTAAACGACATCACGCTATGCGATGATAATGCTATAGCCATTAGTGCTACCCGATTGGGGGATAAAGCGGATTTGATTGTGTTTAAATTGAGTTTTTAAAGGCATTAGGATATAGTTAAGGGCAAGCTTTTGGCTTGCCCTTTGTTTTTTTGTGGATATCACAATGAACTAATACATTTGCGTTTTAAATGAGCAATTGTATAAAAGGGGGAGAATATCTCACTGACATTTTGAAAAAATATTTTCATTGTGATATTCTATAAACTCCAAATCTATTTCGTGCTTAGAAAGTTTGAATCTGTCTATTTCTAAAGGTATCGCTCCTAAATCTAACATCACATGATGATTTGGACAAACACAAATTAGATTTCCCAATATATCAGGACCATTATGAGGTTTACCCAGCGGTTTTATATGATGTATCTCCGAATACTTAATATCACTTGTAATCTTTAACCCAACCCCACAAATCTGGCATGTGTTGTCGTATAACGATTTAATTTCTTGAACTATCTTTTTATCTCTTTGAATTGTATTTACCTGTCTAATTTTCCTGACTACCTCATCATTAATTTCTCCTGACTTTAAAGCAATAATTTTCCTATTGGCACGATCAAACTCAACATATTCTTCTAAAGATGATATTCCATTAATTACATGTAAATCTTTTCTTATTTGTAATTGAGAATTATTTAGATAATCTTCTTCTTTTCTGAAAATCACATATCCATTTTTATCAAAAAGAACACCTGGAAAATCTTTCAGATTATGATACCATAAACCATCCTCTCTGTACAAAGAATGTTTAGCGTTTAGCTTTAATATCTCATTCAGTTTCTTTCCATTTATCATCGACTGATTGCATAAATTTCTTTATAAAATACCTAGCTAACCCAGCAAATTCCTTTTCAGGAAGCATAAACTCTTTTAGTATTCTTAATTCTTTCCTTAATCGATTTTTGATCTTTTCAAACTTTACAAGATTCCTAGAATCTTCATCATTCAGATCTCCTATGATTTCAATTACTCTTTCTACTTGAACCTTTATATCAATAATTTTTTGTTCTCTTTTTTTTACTAATTCAGATCTTTGCAGAGCACATACCAAAATTGAAGTTTTTGCTCTCTTTAAGTCTATTCCTTCTAAACTTTTTTTAGACCGAATAAGTCCTTCCTCTGAATATTCAAAATAATCTTCAACATTATCTGTACATGGTTTTAAAAGTAGTCGAACTTCTTCTTCTTCTTTATGAAGATCTTCATAATCACCGTTAAAAAACAATCTTCCTGATTCACAAGTCAACCTTTTACTTTCATCATCCAAAGGAAATTGATTAAGTTTTCCAACAACTTTTTCTATCCATTTATCACCTTCAAAAATTAGATAAGTGTGAGTCTGATTACAATTAGGACAAGCCAATAACAAATTCTCCCAATCAGCAGCTAACCAATAATAACCTGGTTTAACAATGCTATCTTTAACATTGTATCCTCCTTTTGGCCTAAAATGCTCTATATCTCCTGGACATGCAGCTACAATTTCGGTTTCGCAGTACGCACATTTTCCCTTGAAAATTGCAACTAACTCCTTGCGGACGTCATCCTCTTTATAAGCGCTGTATGATTCTTGTGTATAACCTTCCCCTCTTTTCTTTTTTTTCTTAAACTTCTCTTTACGATTGGTTTTTATTTGATAAAAAGATATAGCTTCCTCTGTTTCTTTCTGCCCTTTACTTTTAGGAGTACCATTCTGACTTATTTGGATTGAAGAAGGACATTCTTTTCTATTGATTTTAATCATGCCCTTCTATTTTTAATTCATCCCAAATTTTCTTCACCTCAGAAACAACTTCACCTTTAAGTTCCATACGGTCTAGCGGATTTTCACTAAATAGTACTTTTTGAGCAAGAAGTTTATCTATTGTTTCATACATGAGTTCATCACGTAACGAATTCCCAAAATGCTTTTTCTCTTTTAGTTCTTCTTTTAACCGATTGTACTCCCCCTTATGCTCACCTTTCAAATCTGATTCAAAACTTAATAGTTGGTAATATCGATGAAACTTATTCTCCAAATCTGGATCAATCAAGCTACTTAAACCAAAAAACTCAGAAGTTAGCAGTTGATCTACCCTAAATTCTGAAGGGTCCGGTAACTCTGTAATTATATTGAGTTTTCCTTCTATCTCTTTTAAGAGTATCACTTCTCCTTTTTCCACACCTCTTAAACACAAAGGATGATGGCTAGATACAATAAATTGAATTCTCGGAAATATCTCTCTTAATTTTCTGACAATTTGCATTTGCCACCTAGGATGCAATTGATTTCCTATCTCATCAATTAAAACTACTCCTGATAACTTATCCATATCAGCGGTTATACCTTCTGACAAAGTCTTCATTATATCAAGAGCTAACGTAATCACTGACTTATAACCTTCACTAAAAGAGGAGATTGAAACCTCAGGAGAATTACTTAAAACAAGCTTACCACCTTTAATTGTCAACTCTTGTTCTTCTAAATTATCTGGTAGTAATTTTCTAACAGAATAAGCGATAGAATTAAATTTATTTAAGTCTTTTCTATGAACTGAAACTAACCATTTGGTGACATCATTTAAACAGATGGTCGGATCAAATAAATTCATGTATCTAACCCCATTCTTAGTTTTTTCTGGCACTAAGTTACCTTGCTTCATCAACCGACTAGAACTATATCCAATCAAATTTGATTTAAAATGTCCTGACTGTTTTATTGTTTTTTCTTTTCTATTAAGAACTGTTTTTATAATATTATCCGTACTTCTTTCTTTAATTGTAATTGTAGCAGTGTGTTTTCTCCTTTGTATTAATTCAGAAATAAGATCATCTCCATTGTTTAAATTAGAATATAGTCCAATTGCTATTGCCTGTAGAATTGAAGATTTACCAACCCCATTTTCACCTAGTAAGAATATCCATGGTTCATATTCTTTTTTTTCAGGAAAATCTATTTTTAGATTCGTAATACTTTTGAAATTTTTTATTTCTATATATTCTATGGGGAAATAGGTATTCTTATTTGTTATTTTTCTGGCAACCTCATACTTGATAAGCTTTTTCAACCTTAAGCTGCTCTTATATTTTTCAAATTCTGGTAATTTGGAATAACTATCTCTTTTTAGAAAGTTAAACAAATCTGGATGATGCTCTATTTGTGTATTTAAATAATAAGACTTAGCGAATAAAAATTCAATTTTGGGATTTTGATTAAATATATCTTGAAGGTACTTTAAAGTTTCCTCGTTCAGAACATATACCTCATCCTCGGTTATATCTGCAATTATACTTTTAATTCTTTCAATAGCACTTAACCGTTTTTCATTCAACCTACTTCTATTCAATCTTAATAGTTCAATGGTGTGATGAGCCTCTTCAGTGCCACCTGCAATAGTTCCTAAATTGCTTAAAAAAAAATGATCATTTGGATTATCAGTACATGGATTTAAAAGTAATTTTTCCTCTTGAGTTAAAAAATCACCTTTAAAAGAAGCTCTTACTCCTTTTACAGGAAAATAATTAGCCTTATACTGATGACATTCCTTGCAAGAGTATATTAAATTATCCCATTCATAAGTTAACCACCAATATAAATCCTTGTAATATTCCTTTTCATCTCGCACTCCATTGTGAGGTCTAAACCTATCCACAACTCCTGCCTGGGGTTCTGATATTTTTATTTCACAATATCCGCATTTACCATGAAACCTCTCATGTAGAATTTCTTTAAGTTTTCGATCAATTTCTTTTTTCAATGGAAAATCGTGCCTCTGTTGATCCCTATTCATCGATGAATAGAACTTTTCCATTTTCTCTATAGCTAAGGCTACTTCACGTGAATGTAAATAATCTGGCCCCCAACCTTTTTCTATTTTTATCATTTTACCAAGGATTTTGAAAAAGTCTCTAGAATATTTGAACTCGGATAGTTAGATAAAGAAATTAGTTTATTCACTAATGCAATTGGAATTATTGCATCCTGATAGATATCACATTTCAACAAATCAATATTCAATAATATCTCCTCAAGGTTTTTCAATTTATCTACTTCTGGTGTGATATAGTAATTATAATTATCCACAGGGACTGTTAATACATAAACTTTCTCCTCCTTTGATTTGTAAATAAATTTTGCACTGTAATACGAGGTTTTCGCATAAATATCTTTATCAATATTACCTGGCATTACATACGTATAGATATGCTCATTATCCAACAGAAACACCTGACCAGGTTTTAACTTGTTTTGAATTTCTTTTGCATGATCAACAAAAGCACCACTCTTTTCAATTCCTACCAAATTAATCTTGTTATCTTGAGATATGTAATTTAGTAATGCTCTCATTGGCTTATGCATATTAGCGGTCTGTCCAACAAAACTGAGAGGACCATCCTTTACCAGTAGGAACTTATTTATACACCCTTTCTTAATATTCAGTAGTATTTTTATAATATGGACAATCAACAAGTTTTCAACGGCAGAAATAATATATCCGATTATACCACCTGCTCCCAATTCATTATCAACTGCTTCAAATAACCTAAACACATCTGTGATGTAGATATCTTGCTTGCACTTTTCACATTGCCATTTATAGTTTTCTTTGTCCATTTTATCTTCTCTTAGCAAAACAGAAGGTTCTTCACAGTATGGACACTTTGATAACTTATATGCTTTAGTTTCACAATTATCACATTCCAACAAGAAATCATCGGATGCAACTGCTTTTTTAAAACTATTTCCTCCGCAATTACATTGCGGAACAGTATTACTACCTCGTTTATACTTCTGAAATAAAAGCCAATACAAGGTATGTAATAAAGAATCTTTACCCTTATCTTTTTTTAAAAAGAACTCATAAATAACTTTCCTCACTGCATCGGTAAGGTTATTTTGATCCTTTAGAATTAGATTCTTTGTTGGCAATACCAATTTTACAGGAGAAAGATTCTTTAATTCTGCCATATCTTTTGGAGAAATAAATGGCATAGCCTTTAAATTCTCCAAAAGGTGTCTTTCTAGTAAAAGCTCTCCAAACTGAAAATAGGTTAACAGGGATGATGGAAAATTCTTCTTTACTGCGACAGTTTGATACCCTCCATCAACTGCAATTATATTTTCAATTCTATTCTTAGAAGGATATTTAATATCATGAATTAATCTGGGATTCAAATTGACATCCTTACCATCAAATGGAATTACACAATTTTTTATATAATCTTGTACCTCTTCATCAACAACAAGATGTCTGTGAGAAATCTTACTTGCATACTCAAAGGGTTTACCACTAGATTTACTATATGCCATAATCTAATTAATTACTCGAATTTGTCTATTTGAACAGGAACAACAAAAGGATTAGAATAAGTTTTCATTCGAACGAATCCTTTATCATTTTTAGCACTAAATCGAATTAATGAATCTGTAAAATCACTGAAATCATAGAACTTTCGAAGTTCCCTTATTTCATCTTCATTGTTGAGGTGAGCAATAAACCAATTTTGTGTATTCTTTAGGATATTAGAACTTATCGAACTTACTTCTTGAGTCGCGTAAATCATACCAAGGTTCAACTTCGCTCCCTCTTTTGCTATTCGATTGTAGATTTGACTTAAATCTTTGTCATCTTTTTTAGGGAATAGATTATGTGCCTCTTCGAAGTAAAATTGAATAAAATTGTTTGGTCTTGCCTTCACAAACTCATCCATAGAATTTCTAAATATACTCTTACATATATCCGTTGAGAAAATTCTTTGAACCTTTGGGTTACCTTGAGATAAATCAATGATAACTATCCCTCCACCTCTTAAATGGCTAACAATATCTTGTTGAAATGAGGAATCTGTATCATTAGTATGCAATTCAAGTGCAACTTTAAATTTTGAATAACCACTAACCTGTTGACCTGTTTCTTTTTTTTGAAATAACATTACACACAATGATCTAATTTCTTCTGTCAACCAATCCTTTCCTTTGTTATTTTTCTTAATGGTTTGAAAAACTTTATGATCTTTATTTGTCCAAATCGTCTCCCAAAATAAGAATGCTTCTTGAATAGTTAACTTTTCGAGACTACCTGATTTTGAATTGTGTTTCTGTAATATCTCTGAACAGTCTACCTCATTCAGCAATTCAATAATTTGTTCATTAATTTTAATTTTCAAAGCAATTTTTTTGGATTCTTTGAATCCTGCTTTTTGAAGACAGCAAAAATAAATTGACTTTTTTAGGTTATATTTTCGCCAACCACTATAATCGTCTTGTTCAGGTCTTTTAAAATCAATTACCTTAAATCCGTTTAAATAATCACTCTTGTCATCATCCAAGTATTCTAAAAGGTACTCAAAGCCAGTGATGACATCAGCGTAAAAATTGACTTTCATTATTCGAAAATCCTCATCAACCTTTTTAAGTATGCTATATCTAATGGTTTTTGGTTTATATTTTTCAAAGATTGCAGTTCCATCTTGTAAATTCTTATTGGCATACTCACCATTAATATCAAAAATTATCTGTCCTGCTGGATAGTTAGGGATATCCTCCTCTGTAAAGGAATTTATGCTTTCATTGGTTGTTTTATCAAAACTCTTTAAATTCATTGGAGCTTGATCAGATAATTCTTCGGTTGCTTCAATAAGTTTTTTAACGGTATTAGACTTACCTGTTCGTGTCATCCCAAATAGTGCCGTTCTTTTGCCTAGAATATCTTTGGTATATAGTTTTACTTTTTCATACTCTTTATTTTCAGAACCTCCATTTCTCTTATCTCTTGAACTATATCTAACCTTTCCGATTTCAATATTTGTTTTAGGATCTAATGGTTTGTCATTATCCCTAATATTTACTACGTATTCAAGGTTTTCTCCAGTGAGTTTGTAAACTTTATAATAATGTGATGAATAAAAGTTATCTACATCTGCTCCAAACTCAATTTCAGAATTGTCATTTTTATAAAATGTTCCTAGTACCGTACATTCAATACCAGAAAAACTATACTCAAAACGAGTAAAATCGTCAAGTGCTTTCCCTTTCCCATTTGAAGTACTTATATCCACATCCTCTTTATAAAACTCTATCTTAGAGCTTATAATATCATCATCACTTGGTATAGAACATGGATTTAAAACCCTTAATAATATAGCCTCAGCACTATTAATTTCTTCAAAGGGATTTTTATAGAACGCTAATAAAAAACATCCTTTAGGTATACCTCCTACAACATGTTTCCAACTGTCACAAGTCAAAATCTTTGCTTTTTGGTAATCTAAATAAAAAGGGTATCCTACCAATAAGTTATCTTGCTGAGAAGTCTCTAATATATTATTTGCAAGTGCTTTTTCTAATATAGCTTTCATGATCTTTTAATAGACTTTTAATTTTACATTATCCACAGGATTTTGAAATCTTAATATTGACTGCTCGGCATAGCTCCCATCTAATTCAAAAGCAACCCATTTTCTATTATTTATTTCGGCACAATAACCTGTAGTATTACTCCCACCAAAAGGATCTAATACCAAATCATTTTCATCAGTTAAGAAATTGATAAAGAAATTAACCAATCCTTTATGCATTCTGGCAGGGTGAGGAGTATAGTTCATCTCCCTACATTTCTTCATAAAGAAATCATTGGAATTTGTATTCGAAAGACTCAGAACACTATGAGGTAGCCTCACCTCTCTGTCTCCATCAATAGGATCCATTTCAAAAAAGTTGTGAGCTATGCTTCCTCCATGGTCTGTTAAGAAACCTTTCTCACTAATTGTATGTGCAGATGGGCGCTTACCTGCATTAAAGGATTGTCTCTTTAACAAGGAACGCATACTCTTACTATAAGGTCTCAATACTTTAGAATTATCCGCTTTAGGAAAATCTGATTTCGCCATCCACCAAACATGGGTGTAACTATCAACAGTTCTGATTCTATTAACTGTCACCCATTGCGCAGGAGATGGTAAGCGCGAAGGATTATAGCATATAAATTCCTGAATTAATCTCAAATCAGAATTCTCAACAAATCCTAATAATGATTTTAAATGTAATAATGATTGTACTGGTCTTTCCGGTTCCCAAGCATTCCCTATTTCAATTACAATTGATCCTTCCTCAGAAAGCAAATCTGAGTATAAGGGAGCAAGGTTTATAAACCAATTATAATATTCATCTCCCTTCAGATTTCCATATTTCTTCTTTTGATTTAAAGGAAAAGGAGGAGAGGTTATTATAAGGTCAACCTTTCCTTTTAGCTTTTCATACAGCTTCCCTTTTAATAATTTTTCCGAATTCCCCACTAGGAACTCTCCGTTACTAGTACTGTATAGCGTTTCTTTTATTTTTCCCACTTTGGTATTTATATTTTTGTCAATATTTTCATTGTATTAAATCTCTATGCCACTCCAAAAACTCCTTCTTCGGCAACCATTTATCCGGCAAGATCATTTCTTGTCCTTCCAGTTTTCCGAAATGGGTTTGGTAATATGTTTTGGTGCAGTGTTCTTTCAGGTTGGTCGAGAGGATGAGTCGGTACTCCTCATCGAAACTAATTAGGTGTTGGTCGAAGGCCTTGTCGTAGAGTGCCGAAAGGCAAATGCCATTTTCGGGGTTCAGACGTTCGGCTTTGTTTTGTGCCCATGGCAAAATGTGGCTGGCTATTAATAGCTGTGGCAAGTCTATTCCTGTTACCGCACATTTGCTGTGGTAGTTGGTGAGAATCATTTGTCGGAAAAAGTTTTGATTTACCCGCGTTTTCACATATCGTTCCTTCGTTTCTCCCACCAAACTATTGGCTTCTGGCAATTCCGCTTCGTATTTATTTTCCAAACTTAGCCCTTCGCGTTCTGCCAGTATCTTTTCACTTTGGTATATTAGGCCTTCCCTGTCGTTCTGGAATTTCTCAAAAATCAATCGATCCTTCTTCCCTGCATTCTTCATTCCTTTAATTCCACGAGCTTGTAATTGAGGATCAAAACTCGCCAGGTTCGAAAGTTTCAAACCAACCGCACTTGGTGTTCTTCCAATCAATTCTGCCAATCGAATAATCTGAGAATTGTTCTTGTGTATCTTCCCAAAGGGAATCTTACAATAGAGGTTAAAAGCGAGAATGAGTTCTTCCTCACTCCAGTTCGGGTTACGCATAAGTAATAGTCATTGTGGTTCGGGTTATGTCAAAAGTAATAAAATTATACCAATGATTTAACATTCGTAATTACATTCTTGTTATCAGGCATTAATCTTTTTCCTGCCCTCACCCTTTGTTCGTAATCAGACAAATAAAAATATCCGATACTCTTTTTATGTTTGTCGCTATACCTTTACCCCTTTCCCCTTCCATTTTAAGCCCTGCACTCGCTAGTCTGTATCTTGTTGTTGCTCCTTTGTCTTATTCCGCTGCTTCCCAGTTGTTTGTCGGCGGTGGAATGCTTCAACCGAGCGACGACAAGCCTTTGGCTAAGGCCGACAAGACATTGGCTAAGGACGACAAGCCTTTGGCTAAGGGCGTCAAGAGATTGGCTAAGGCCGACAAGAGCTTGGCTAAGCACGACAATTGTTTGGCTTAGGGCGGAATGCTTCTGGCTAAGGCCAACAAATGATTGGCTAAGCTCGGAATGCCATTGGCTAAGGCCGACAAGAGTTTGGCTAAGCACAACAAGTCTTTGGCTTTTGACCTTTTGCATCTGGCTTGTGGCATTCATTCTTTAAGCTCAAATCTCCATTAACAGTATGGTACCACATAGTCTCAAAATTGCATGCTCTATGCTTTAATATGCTCTTTCCATCTCCAGGAATTTCAGTTTCGCCACAAAGGAGCTTCACCTCTGCTTTGGCTCAGCCTTTACAAAGCCATTCTCCTTCCTTTAAAAGCCTAAATAGCCCGTGTAATCAACACTTACAGCTCTTTCGTCCTGTTTTTCATAGTTTTTATTAATAAAATATTAATGTTTTATAAATAAAAACAATAACTCTCAAACAACTACTATTTACAAGTCTTCCAGAGAAATCGACGTTTGTTATCATATTTTTTATCCTCTAATTTATTGCATAATTCAAAGAAGACTTTTAATTTCCATATTGTAAACCCAAAATATAAAACTTATGAACATGGGACAAACCAGATCTTACAATGGCGGAGATGCCAATTTTATTATTTTCTCGAGCCAGAGTATTAACATCATCCGCGACAAGCATGATGAATTCATGGCTTTCACGCCTCATTTCACGGCAGAAACCCTAGCTGAATTGAACACTTTGTTTGAAACAGCCAGTAACATTCCTTCTGACAATACCTATATCGACATTCAGGCCAAAGCCACCGAGAATGTGAATACGGAATTGGCAGCATCGGGTAAATTTTTCCAAAGGTGCAAGTTCGATATCGAAATGGCATTCCCGAACGACAAGAAGGTATGGAATCAGTTTGGTTTTAACGACTACGACAATGCGCGAAGAAATGGCAAGTTGATGTATCTTTTCCTAACCGATTTCAACATGATTGCCAACAAGTACAAAGCCGAGCTAAGCGCAAAGGGCTGGACCGAGGAAACTTTTTCTGCGATTCTGGCACATCGCGATAAGCTAAAAGGCTTTATGGATGAGCAATCGGATTGCATCCTGAAACGTAATCGCGCCACCGAAGAGCGTACCATTGCTCTGAATGCTTTGTACGAAAAGCTGGCCATCTATTTTAAGGCCGCACGCATTATGTACGAAGAGGACGAGGATTTATTGAAGTGGTTTAAGTTTCCGGCAGCCAGTCCGAAAGCCACCAAGGAAGAGGAAGAAGGCACGGAAGTGAACGAAGAAGTTGTAAACGAAACGGAAGAATAGCTTCCGCTTATCCCTGATTAGCCAGGATGCATTTAATGGCAATTATTTAGCATCTGGTGTCCCCAAGACCTTTGGTTTTGGGGATTTTTATTATCCTCCCTGTTTTAAAAGGAAGCCAAGATTGCCCTGAAAGGGCGAAATCAATAGCGATGGGCAAAGCCCATCGGATGAGCCAATCCCAATACATGTAGCCCTGAAGGGGCGTGAGACTAATTCCGATATACCTATTTATGCTGACGCCCCTTCAGGGCTTGGTTATTATTGCATTTTATATTCATAGGGCGTTGCCCTATGCTAATGCTCTTAGCCTTTCAGGCTATTTTATTCTCCCCTGTTTTAAAAGGAAGCAACATTGCCCTGAAAGGGCCAGAGCAAATGCCATGCGCCAACCCAAAGGAGAAAGATGTAATGGGAGTTAACAAATTTTAAACGCATTTTTTCTTTATTTTTCTCGGTGAAATCAACCAATTTCCATTCTTTCTCCCCTATTAAATAGCCCATGCCCATCACATAATTTCAATGAAACAGGCTTTGGGGCAATCGCTCAGGTATACCCTGCCATTGACACTAGGCAAGCAGTTATTACCTCCGAATTTTATTTTAAGCAGTATCTTTTGAAAGAGGTATATACTGATAAACATCTTCCCCTTTTTTATACCTGTACATACACAAACATTGCTGCACCTCATCGCAACACCTCTCCATTAAGATAAACGACAGGTTCCTTATATCGACTTGCATATGAATGATTTGCACAGACAAAAAACTCCTGCTTATCTAAAACAAATCTTATTTGTAAATAGAAATCTTCCAAATTAAACTTTATTAAACAGTTATGGCCCACCTGGCGGTCGGTTCTAAATAATTGACTTCCTCCCCTGATATGAGTAACTTTTTGTGAATTCAAAAATGTCATTATTAACATAAACCGAAATCAGTTATGAAAAAATTAATTTTCGCCTTACTCTGTATGCTAGGAGTAATCGCATGTCAGCACGAAGAGGTATTAACACCCCAGGAATTGGAAGCTCCATCTCCAATGGAAGCTTATATGGGAGATACTGGAGTTAAATCAGCGGCTCAAGATTTAGCTTTAAGCTCTGATGTTCTGGATGAAATGAATGAAATTCTTTCAATGGAAGGCAAGGAATATAGAGTTTTGATGGCCGAATACATTACTGCGAATGGTAGCAATGAAGTGGGTAAAATTGTACTTGCCAAGCATGTAGGAAATAAACAGCTGGATGCTGATTTTGTTCCCAATGATGAAAGAAGAGAATGGAGCGGTCCTAATTTCAACGACATCACCTATGCCATTGATCAAACGATTGACGCAGTCCCTCCTTTTGGTAATGTTACTGCGGCAGAAACCGATGCTGCAATTGTACGCGCAAGCGATACATGGGATGCTTTAAAATGTTCCAATATTAACTTTACCCGAAATCCTGATTATGGCATTGACATAGGAGTTATAGCTGCATTATATGGCTTTGGTGGATCCTTAGCAATATTAGCAGATGTGCAACATGCAGGTTGGAGAGATATTGCTTTTACGCCTGGTGTGTTGGGTGTAACTTTCACCTTTATTTTTACTGATGCAAATGGCCCTACGGATATTGATGGCAATGAGAAGTATGATGTGGCCTTCCGCGAAATTTACTACGATCCATTCTGGTTGTGGAATGTTGATGGCACCAATATAGATGTTGAAACCATTGCTCTTCATGAGCTGGGACATGGACTAAGTCAGGCTCATTTTGGAAACTTATCGATTAAAAAGGATGGCACATTTAAGGCATCGCCACGAGCAGTTATGAATGCTTTGTATTTTGAGCCATTTACCGAACTGCAAGGAGCCGATATTGGAGGACATTGTAGCATTTGGGGAGAATGGCCTCATAATTAATACAACTCCACTTTCGGTGTGTTAGGTTTATAAGTGTTAGTTTTAATTGTTACCCCAAATCGCAATGATTTGGGGTATTTGATTTTACACCATCGGCATCAAGCCAAATTCCATTAGTTTGTGATTACTGATTTTGACTTTACGGTCATTGGGATGCTCATGCCTTCAGGCATTTGTTCGCCGGCTTTCAGCTCTGTGTTTCCACTCAGGTTCTGAACAATGGTAGCATCTATAATCCAACCGGTTTTTCGATCAATTTTAATGTCCGAAGTCAAATTACCGTCTAACAAAATCTTCATGTCCATACCATTTTGCTTCACAAATGGGGAATTAGGATTGCTAGACAAATCGCCTTCTCCATGAAGAAGGAAGTACTCGGTATTGGCTGCCTTTAGTTCGAAATTGGTAGTTACGTGAACCGACATTCCTGCCTCGATATTGGTTTCGGTGGTCCATTTCTTGCCCAATTTTACTTTTCCCTCAGGGTAAATGGCAGTGATCTGCTCAAAACTTCCTTTAAAAGCCTTTGCTCCATAGGATTGTTTTAGCTGAGCCAAAATCTGGTCTTTCTGTTGTTGGGTGATATCGAATCCTTCGAACATACCACCAAAAAGATTATCGATTCCTTTGATCTCGATTACTTTTCCGTTTTGACCCATGATCATTTTGAAGGGCTTATCAATCATGCGCGATAGCATGGTTGACATGATATCCTGCTCGCTAGCTTTGTTGGAGCTAAATGAGCTTTTTCCCTGTGCACTTTCCATTTCCATCTCTACGGTCCTGTACTTCACCTCCATATCGTACTGATCGTTTTCGGCACCAATCACCTTAAAGACATAATCCCCTTTAATATTCATACCAATTTCGATTGGCATGCCATTAAAGTTCTGGGTAATGGTCATTTTTGCATTCGACTTCTGAATGTATTCCTTCCCTACTTCCAGATTTAAAGCCAGTTTGTATTTTTTGGCTTGTACACAAAGTGTCGCACTTAGAATAAGAGCAAGTGTTAGTAGTTTCTTCATTGAATTGATTTTGGTATATAATTTAATTATTGTTTAAAAGTACATTCATTTCTCCACTTCTGGGTGATAATACCCGCTTTATTTTTGGGGAATGGACATATTGTGCATTCTTAGGAAGGAAAGCTTGTCCCAATAGCCGCGTTGAAACATGATTTTGCCATCGAGTATCTGAAAGAATCCACAACCTCGAAGTCCCAGCGGATCTTTCCATTCGAGTATGGCCCAATCGCCATCTTCGAAGATATTTTCTACAATGCAGGTCATTTCGGCCGCAGCCAGTTCTTCGGCAAACATTTTACGGATGGCCTCCTTGCCCTGTATGGGTTGATTGGCTACCTGATGGTTAATGGCATCCTGATGGTAAAATTCTGCAATCTGGTCGGCATCGCCTTGGTTAAAGGCCTCTACCCATTCTTGTATGATTTGTTTTGGTGTCATGATTTGTTTGTTTCTAAAATTTATTGATATGTTATTCTCGGGTTTCAACCCGAGAGAATTGATGAAGGTTGCAAGGAGATGTTTTGTATTCCGCAGGGACACGAGATCTCGTGTCCTATTCCATGATGATTGGATTGATATATGTTTTTAGGCCACGCCATGGCGTGGCCCTACGGTGTTATTTGAAAATTAAAATCAATGCCACAATCAAAATGATACTCACCACAATACTGGCAATGTAATACCTTCTTTTTTCGCGCCTTGCCTCGGTTCGAATATGCTCTTTCACCTCCTTCATTTCTTCTTTGGAGATCTTTTTGAAACGCACAAAGGTTCTTCGCTTTTCCTTGATTTCGATATGATCTCGGAATCCTTTTTTATGGGAATGGAGCATCTCCCGATTCGCTCTCATCCTTTTAATCATGTCTAAGACATGTCCTGCGTATGACATTTGGTAGGTTTTTGGGTTTGCATATAAAGATAAATTATATTAACAAACTATCCTACATAATTTTTGATTGAATTTTGTGTTTCTATTTGATCCTCGGATTGAAACCCGAGACAAATTGATGTAAAAACCGCACAAGGAGATCTCGTGTCCTATTCCATGATAAAATGAATTGTTGGATTGATATATGTTTTTAGGCCACGCCATGGCGTGGCCCTACGGATTATACAATTACCACCTCAATTTAAACACGGTTTGATTTGGTTTGGAGGTGCAATACAAAGAACCACCATGGGCGCGAATAATTTGTCGGGAATGGCTTAGGCCAACGCCGCTGCCATTGGTCTTGGTGGTGAAGAATGGAATAAAAATCTCGTCGGCAATTTCGGCAGGAATTCCCGGGCCATTGTCAATTACATTGATCTCGCAAATGGGTCCTTTCTTGTTGCAATTCACACTGATCTTTCCATGCTCGGCTTCTCCATTAAAGGCTTCCTTGGCATTCTTCACCAAATTGATAATCACCTGAACAATCATCTGTTCGTCGGCCACAAAATCGAAAGATCGTGTTGGAGTTTGAATCTGCAATTCACCGGCAAACTCTTCCTTAATCGGGGAAAGCAGAATGCTTAATCGATCGAAAAACTCAATGGAATTTACACTGCCCAGCATTGGCTTTGGTGGCTTGGACAACATGCGATAGGATTTCACGAAATGGATCAATGCCTCGCTCATTTCGGTAATCACACCCAAGCCATTCACGGTTTTCCCTACTTCTGTTGCCAGGTTTTCATCTACAATCATTTCTGATTTCTCTTCCCAAATTCGCTTGAGTGATTGTGCAATGGAAGTAACCGGAGCCAGGGAATTCATGATTTCGTGACTCAGTACTCGTATTAGTTTGATCCAGGCATCTACCTCTTTTCGTTCCAATTCTCCACGAATGTCCTGCAGGGTGATGAGCTTAATGTCTTCCTTATGGATTCGGATTACCGAACAGGCCGTATTGATCTGGACCCTTTCCTTAGGGGTAGACAGTTCCAAAACCCGCTTTTGCTTGTTCGAGATTTCGAGCAGTGAATTGGTGAATCGCGTATCAATTCTATTGAGCTGACTAATGTGTGTAAGAGCTGGCAAACCCAACAATTCGAGTGCGGCTGAATTTACATCTGTAATGTGCGTATTTTCAGATAACACGATCACTCCAGTGGATATGTTCTGTAAGATTTCGCCAAAGTACTTTTCCCTGATTCTCGATTTGGTTTGCACTTGCTGCAAAATGCCATTCAGCTCGTTTAAACTATGGTGCAATTCGTTAATAATGCTATTGCCTGATTTTTCAGGGAAACGAAGTGTTGTATCCTCGTTCTTTATGGCCTTGATAAAAAAGTCGATCTGTTTGTGGGTTTTGTTTAGGAATCGAATGAGTTCCCAAACTTCAATCAACATCATCAAACCAAAAAACGAAAGGGACATATAGGATTCTGTGGCAATTGCATAACCGCATGAAATGGCGGTAGCCAAAAGGATTAACATTCTAATCCATAGTGCCAGATTGTAATTCTTATAGCCCATATTTCTTGATTTTATTGTAGAGCGTTTGACGAGAAATGCCCAACTGTGTTGATACGGCTGAAAGGTTTCCTGCATGTTTTTCTATGGCCGAAGCAATCAGCTGCGCCTCCATATCCTCCAGGGTTCCGCCAAAGTTCGATACATTATTCATATCATCATTCTTGAATACAAAATCGGCTGCCGTTAATTGCTGAGAATCTGAAAGAATTACCGCTTTCTCGACCGAATGCTGCAACTCTCTAACATTTCCCGGCCAAGGGTAATCACTTAATTTGGCAATGGCCTGACTGCTTATTTTTAAATTTTTCCCATACTTATCGGCATACTTGTTCACAAAGAATTCTGCCAGTTCGGGGATATCATCTTTTCGGTCGCGCAAAGGTGGTACTTCGATGTGTATGGTATTGATTCTATACAGAAGATCCTCCCTAAAATTGCCATCGGATACCATTTGTTGCAGGTTTCCATTGGTGGCACATATCAGGCGTAAATCAAGCTTGGTTTGGGAATTGTCACCCACCCTGGTAAGCACCCTGTTCTGGAGCACCGACAACAATTTGGCCTGCATGGGCATGGTAAGGTTTCCGATTTCGTCGAGAAAGAGTGTTCCCTTATTGGCAGCTTCTATTTTCCCCATTCTATCGGAATGTGCATCGGTAAAGGCGCCTTTTTTATGCCCGAACAATTCACTTTCAAATAAGGATTCTGCCACAGCACCCATGTCTACACTCACCATTACTTTGTTCGATCGTTTCGAAAGTCGGTGAATTTCTCTTGCAATTAACTCCTTCCCTGTTCCATTTTCACCAGTGATCAGAACATTGGCATTGGTATCGGCCACTTTTCGAACCATTTTCATGGCACGTTCCCAGGTAGCCGATGAACCAATTAAATCTTTGTTCGATCCGTTGATTTCCTCGATGAACTGCTTTTCTTTCAACTGCATCTTTTTCAGCTCCCTCTTCGACTGACTTAGCTTACAGGCAGTATCAACGGTAGCAATCATTTTTTCGTTGTCCCACGGTTTCAGAACAAAATCGGTAGCTCCGGAACGAACTGCTTTTACCGCCAATTCCACATCTCCATAGGCAGTAATCATCACAACACTCACGCCTGGATATTGCTCCAGGATCTGGTTTAACCAATAGATGCCTTCGTTGCCATTATTGATACCAGTGGTAAAGTTCATGTCCAGCAAAACAACATCGTAGTCTTCAATTTGAAGCTCGGTAAATAAGGTTTTGGGCGAAGATAAACACTTCAGTTTGGCACAGTATGGCGATAACAGCAGATCCAATGCGCTTAAAACACTTCGGTTGTCATCAACAATAAGAATATTTGATTTTTTCATGTTTGGGTGAATGAGGGATGAGTTTATGTTTGTCCCGATAACTATCGGGAGAGTAATGCGTCTTTCTGTCTTGTTGTATAAAATAAGCTTTGCTCCTCTAAATTAATCAGCTTTTCAAAATATTAGACATACACTGTCTAAAAATTTTACACACCTAAAAACAAAACCCATCTTTTTGTATTTATATTTAGACACTTACAAATTACGGCACAAAGTTCGCAATGGTAAGCCATAATTTTACATGTGTATTATTTAAAAACAATGAATATGATTTCTATTAAAAATTTATCGAAAGTTTTCAGAACAGATGAAATTGAAACTTTAGCCTTAAACGATGTAAACCTAAACATTAGAGAAGGAGAATTTGTAGCCATTATGGGACCTTCGGGATGCGGTAAATCTACCCTTTTAAACATTCTGGGTTTATTGGATAATCCATCGGGAGGTGAATACAATTTTAACAAGACCGAAGTTGCTAATTTGAAAGAGGGACAGCGCACCGATTTGCGCAAAGGAAACATTGGTTTCGTATTTCAGTCGTTCAACTTGATTGATGAATTAAATGTTTTCGAAAATGTTGAAATGCCTTTGGTTTATCAGCGCATCAGCTCCAAAAAACGAAAAGAAATGGTAAGCAAGGTGCTTGACCGAATGAACATGAGCCATCGTGCAAAACATTACCCTCAACAATTATCAGGTGGTCAGCAACAACGTGTTGCCATTGCTCGTGCGGTAGTATCTAACCCAGGGTTAATTCTTGCCGATGAGCCTACGGGTAATCTCGATTCGAAAAACGGTCAGGAAGTTATGGAACTGCTTACCGAATTAAACCGCGAAGGAACTACCATTATCATGGTGACTCACTCCATGAAAGATGCAGGATATGCTCACCGAATTATCAACCTATTTGATGGTAAAGTTGTAACTGAAGAAAGTTTGGTGGCGGAGCAGGTATTTTAAGCATCGAAATACCGCTACTACCTTAACAATTTACACATCATATCTTTTAAAGCTTACTGTCTAAGCCATTAACATTTCTAAACTGATTTATGAATTTCTACAACATTAAAATATCATTCAAAAACTTATTAAAGAATAAGCTGGTATCATCGATTAACATTAGTGGTTTGGTTATAGGAATTACAATTAGTCTGCTTGTTTTCGCCTATGTAAACAAGGAGAAAAATATGGATCAGGAGATTGCGGATATCGAATATACCTACACGCTTTTAAACCAAAAAGATCCTGATATTTCTAGCGCTATGGTTAGACATGTTAGGTCTGAAGTTCCGGAAATAGAAGCTATAACATTTGCAAGGTATACCTGGTCGCCACAAGATTTTCTGAAAAAGGAGAATACAGATTATAAGTTACAAAATCTGCTAATTGCAGATTCATGTTTCTTTAAGGTTTTTCAGTTTAAAGCGGTTTATGGTAATCCTAAAAAAGCTTTAAATACAGCCGATAAAATTGTATTGACTCAATCGGTGGCTAAAAAGATATTTGGCGACGAAAATCCTATAGGGAAAGAGTTGCTATACAATGCCACCAACTTGCAAAATGTAATTGTTGAGGTAGGAGCAGTTATTCAAGATCTTTCTCATCATTGCTCATGGGAATTTGATGCAGTACTATCGCTTGACACCAATTATAAAATTCATTGGTTTAAAAGCAGCGAAGAATATTGGGGTACTCAAAACTACAGTGCTTTTGCAAAAATACCATCTAATATTGATGCTGGAGTTATCAATCGGAAACTTGCCAATATCTCAACCGACAACATCCCGGAAGGATACAAAGAAGATACCAAGTTTGAGATTAAACCGTTTACCGAAACTTATAATGATTTACCCGAAATTGAGATTTTAAAACATGGCAATCAACTTACCTTAAACATTATACAAATCATAGGATTTTTAATTCTTCTGCTTGCATGTATCAATTACATAAACCTGGTTACTGCACAAAAAATTAAGCGCCTTAAAAATATTGGCATCCTTAAAGTAATGGGAAGTAAAAAGGCCAAAGTAGTTGAGTTAATCGCTGCTGAATCCGCTTTGGTCCTATGCATTACATGTATACTGGTAATTGTATTGAGTAATTTCTTACTGATCGGATTAAATCAGATTACCAATTCGGAATTTACTTTGGCTGAGATTTTTTCAGGATCAAACCTGATAATATTTATTGCGCTGCTTGCTTTTACTTTTGTACTAACCGGAATTATTCCCGGAATAAGATTTAGCAGGACCCAAACTACGGCATTATTAAAAAACACTGTAAATAGCCGCTCACAAAACCATCTGAGAAATGCTTTGCTGATTTTCCAATTTAGCATTACAATCATTTTACTGTGCGGTATCCTCTTAATCAACAAACAAAACAATTACATGAGTGAGTTGGATCCTGGTTTTGATAAAGAACAAATTCTTTATGCTGCCACCAATCCGCAAATAGAGAAAAGTAGTAATGCCTTTAATTCTGAAATTAAAAGAATCCCTGAAATTTCCGATTATACTTATACATCTGGTCCGTTAGGTTACAATCAATCAAATTGGGGACTTAGCATGATCAACAAAGGAGAAAAACAGGAAATTGGTTTTGCCAATCTTTTCGTAAGCCCAAATTTCTTCGATTTTTTTGGAATCAAATTGATTCAGGGCAAACAGTTTAATCGTTATTCAGAGGAAAATGCAGACTGGATCTTTAATGCTACGGCCTTTAAACAATTCAATATCGAAAAACCAGAAGATGCAACAATTCGATACAATGGCAAAGTTGGAAAAGTAATTGCCGAAGTAGAAGATTTTAACCACGAATCCATGCATTCAGCTATTAGGCCAATTGCTTTTAGAAGTTGTGGAGAAACCGATGAGTACATTTATTTCAAAATCAACACCAGCAGTGTTGCCAGTACCAATAGGTGTATTCGTTCCATCAACAAGGTTTGGGAAAATATTTCTCCTAATTTCCCACTGGAAATAAAATACCTTGATGCAAGCTGGGAAGCTTTGTACAAGAAGGAAAAACAATTTCAGCGCATTCTAAATTATGCCACCATAATTTCCATACTCCTATCCTGCCTGGGATTAATCAGCTTGACCTATTTTATTGTTGAAACTCACACCAAAGAGATTGGAATACGAAAAACCAATGGTGCCAAAACTTTCGAGATTGTTAAAATGCTGAATACCGATTTGGTAAAGTGGGTGTTTATTGCATGTATAATTGCCTGCCCTATTGCTTGGTATGCTTTGCACACATGGCTTAGTGGTTTTGCTTATAAAACTGAACTCAGCTGGTGGATTTTTGCTTTGGCAGGAATTATTGCCATGGGCATTGCCTTGATAACTGTTTCGTGGCAATCGTGGAGGGCAGCAAAGAGAAATCCTGTGGAAAGTTTACGATATGAATAATTCTAAAAATTAGCAGTATGCTTTGGTATCATTTAAAATTATCGGTATTACGTCTTCTTCATAGCAAGGCCTTTTCTGTGACAAACATATTGGGACTAAGTGTAGGGCTTGCATCATTTTTTGTGCTGTTTGTTCATGTTCAAAATGAAAAAAGCTACGACAAGCACATCAATGATTATCAGGAGATTTACAGAGTGATCTCAACTCCATCACACATCGATGATTCTTGGGCCAGAAGTTTAGGATTTATTAAGGAAACCTCCTTAAACTTTCCTGAAGTTGAAAATGCATGCCAATTTTCACATGCTAAACTTGAAAACATTACAATACACGACCAAAATACCATTTCACAAAATGATGTTCTATCAGTAGATACCAATTTTATTCGCATGTTTGGTATTGAAAGTATAGTTGGAGATTTATCTGAAATATCAAATCCCGATGTCGCATTTGTATCAGAAAGATTTGCAAAAAAATATTATAAGAATGAGAACCCAATTGGTCAAACCATTGAAACCGAAAGTTTGCGAGCTAGAGATGGTTCAGGAAAATTTGAAATTGCAGGAATATTCAAAAACACACCAATAAAAACACACCTCAATTGCGAGATACTTCTCTCTCAAAAAGGAAACCTGGAAGAACGTTTTAAGGTTTTAAGCACAAGAAAAATACAATGGGTATACAATTATCTCAAGCTTAAAAAAGGAACCTCTCCAAACTTTATCGCCGATAAAATATTGAATGATTTTAACAAGAGTAGTTTCAGGCAAACCAGAGGGCCAAAGGATTACAAGTTCCAATTAGAGAAACTTACGGATATTCATTTAAAATCGAATCATAGGTTCGAACTTAAAGAAAGCAATACCAAAATAAACATCTACTTGTTCACAATTGTTGCTTTTGTGATTTTGTTTGTATCACTGGTTAATTTCATCAGCTTAATCACGGTCAATCTTTTCAAAAGAGCAAAAGAGTTTGGTTTGAAATCCTCCATTGGAGCTCATAAAAAGCATTTGTTGTACCAAATACTAATTGAAGTATTGCTACTTAGTTCAGTTGCTATTTTTATTTCCTTATTTGCAATAGAGTTGATAAAAACTATTATCAGCCAGTATTACGAAATTCAGTTTGATATTTTTTACAACGAACCAATCATTTATTGGGCCATATTCATCATTCTATTTTGCAGTGGAACACTATCGATATTGTTTGTACGATTCTTTATTCTGAAAAGAAATTCAATTAGTGAAATCATAAAAGGGCTACTTCCGTTAACAGGAAAGAAGCTTTTGCAACCATTAATGATCTTTCAGATCTTAATTGTAATGGTTCTAATATCCTCCACAATTTTTGTAAACAAACAGATTAACTTCATTTTGGATAAACCATTGGGCTTTACCCAAGAGAATGTTGTTGTTCTCCGGCAAAAGGATTTTAGAAAAGACCCAAATGTTTTTGCCAACGAATTGAGAAAGAACTCCCAAATAGAATTTGTTGGTTTTACAAGACAATATTTTGGATATCCAACACAGACATTTGCTCTTGAAGGATTTGGAATTGAAGGAACAGCTGAGGTGTCATTCTCAAATCTGGATTTCTTGCAAACCATGAATATTCCTCTCCTTCATGATTATATCAACAGATCTAAAGATACCATTGAAGGGTTTGTCATAAATAAGCATCTGTATGATAGACTAATGGAGAAACACAACAATATCGAAAATCTAAATTCTTTTCGATCGGGACAGCCATTGGAAGCAGATCAAAGAAGAGTAGATATCATCGGGGTAGTTGACGATTTCAACTACAATTCAGCACATCAACAAATTGGGGATTACATTTTTTATATAAATGAATCTCCAAGTAATGCCAGATTTACTCATATAAAAATTGCTTCTGGAGATATCAGGCCGGCTATGGATTACATCCAATCGGAGTGGGATAAGCATTATCCAGATCAGAAGATGGAGTATTTTTTTATGAATGATAAAATTACACAGCAATACAAATCGGAAAATATCCTTCGAAAAATCTTACTGAGCTTTTCAATTCTTGCTGTTGTAATTGGAATTATTGGCATTAGTGCCCTTTCCTATTTTACATCGGAACAGCGTACCAAAGAAATAGGGATTAGAAAAACCAATGGAGCTAAAACTTATGAAATCATCAGAATGCTAAACAAGGATTTCCTAAAGTGGGTAACTATTGCCTTTGTTTTGGCATTTCCTATTGCATGCTATGCCATGAATAAATGGCTTGAAAACTTTGCCTATAGAACCGAAATGAGTTGGTGGGTATTTGCCTTGTCGGGAGTCATGGTGATGGGTATTGCCTTGATAACTGTTTCTTGGCAATCCTGGAGGGCAGCGAGGAGAAATCCGGTAGAGAGCTTGAGATACGAATAAACAAAAATATATCCTTAAATGAAATTACCAATACTTCTTAAAATTTCGGTTCGTAGTATTCTAAAAAATAAAATACAATCCTTAATAAGCATTCTAGGCTTAGGTATAGGTCTGGGTTGTGTTTTTTTATTGCTTTTACTATTCATACACGAAAACTCTTTTGATCGATCTATTCCGCATAAAGAAAATATTTATAGAATTCTTCGTGGCAACGACTGCAGAACAACATATGAATTAGGAAATACCATTGAAGAGGAAATCCCTGCAATAAAGAGTTTCTTTAGAATTCATCAGCTCAATCAATTTCAATTGAAAGACAATCAAAATAAACTTTTTGAAGAGAAGAGTTTGGCTTGTGCAGATAGCAGCATTTATAAGTTTTTAGGAATTCAAATTCTAAAAGGGAAGGCATCCTTATCGAAGGATGAAATTTGTATTTCCTCATCGATTGCTACAAAGTACTTTGGCAAGGAAAATCCTATTAACCAGACATTAAAAATTAAATTTGACAAGGAGTTTTATGATTTAAATGTATGTGGGGTATATCGTAAAATGTCTACTTATTCAAGCCTGCAACCAAATTTTATTGGCCACATCGACTTGTTAAATAAATTACTGAACAAAAGCAGAAAACAACTTGGACATTACACTTCGGATGATAATAATTTTAAGGACTGGAATCATTTTGATTTACATACCTATATCAGCTTAAGTGACGGCATTAATCCAAAGGATATTGAACAAAAATTGCAGGTTTATAAGAACAGAACCAGCCACGACAAAAAGAAGGAACTAGATTATAAGTTACAGGCCATTTCTGATATATATCTATACTCAAACAATCTGGATGGAAATTTTTATACGCGCACAGGGAATCCTAGTGAACTAATCTATTTTTTGGTTATTTCAATATTGATTTTAACCATTGCAATTGTAAATTATATTTTCCTTACCAAGGCAAAAATTGAATTGCGATTAAAAGATCTCGGTGTGCAGAAAGCCATGGGGGCATCAAAAAATAATATTTTTAAACAAATATTGTTTGAATCGAACCTTCTGGCAATATTTAGTTTAATTCCTGCCTCTGTCGTTATGATGTTTGGTATACCGTTTATCAACCAAACTTTAAATCGAAATATTAACGTTGAGGTACTTTCAATATGGCAAAGCTACATTTCTCTTGTAGCAGTACTGGTTATTACAGGAAGTATTGCCGGAGTATTATTGGGGTATCGCATTTCTAAAATTTCGTCGGTTGAATTGATCAAAGGAAAACTAATTAAACGCATAGGCAAAAAGCAATGGAGCAACTCATTTCTCATTGTCCATTTCAGCATATTTATAATCCTAGTTGTTGGAATTTTAGCAATTAAAAAACAATTGAATTTTGCTCAATCAGGATCAAATAACATCAACACCGATAATGTAATCATTTGTGAACTCAACTCCGATGAATTGAGCAGTAAATTCCATATGATTGAAAATGAAGTGAAAAAAATCCCTGGAGTACTAAAAGTTGCCGGATCTTCTTTCATTCCTCCTTTCAAGGATTTTCTGCCTGTAAAACTACAGTACGAAAATGATATCATTCGATTCGATGGATTAATTATGGGGACTGGTATGTTGGATCTTCTGGATATCGAAATAAAAGAAGGGAAAGGCTTGGGTAATTTTCATGAAAGTCGAAGAGAAATGATTTTTAATGAAACCGCTGCAAAAGAATATAACATCAAAGTAGGATCCCTATTCAATGGATTTATGGTGAGAGGAATTGTTAAGGATTTTAATGCTCACTCCTTTCATGCTAAAATCCGACCGATGGTAATTCTGCAACAAGATCCCCAAAAGCTATATCTGTTAGCAGTTAAAACCAATAAAACCAGTCTGCAACAAGTACAAAAAAAGTTAAGTTCTTTTTTTAAAGAAATCGAACCATCTAAAATCATTAACATCTACACTTTACAGGATCAAATTGATAATTTTTATAAGAAAGAAGAACAACAAGTAACAATAATAAGTGCTTTCTCAATACTTGCCATTGCTTTATCCATTATGGGATTATTAGGAATGGTACTCAACTCTATTTCTTTTAAACGAAAAGAAATTGGAATTCGCAAAGCCAATGGAGCCAAAACCCATGAAATAATCAGGATGATAAACTTCAGTTTTATTAAATGGGTTCTATTCGCCTTTATAATAGCTTGTCCCATTTCGTGGTTTGCCATGAACCAATGGCTGCAAAACTTTGCCTATAAAACAGAGCTTAGCTGGTGGATTTTTGTTCTGGCAGGGATCATTGCCATGGGAATTGCCCTGCTTACCGTTTCATGGCAGTCGTGGAGAGCAGCCAGAAAAAATCCTGTGGAATCATTGAGGTACGAATAATTATACTTAGTTAAAAATGAACATCTAGTAATTATAAATTATCATGATCACATACTATATCAAATCAGCAGCAAAAAGTCTTTGGGCAAATAAAAAGTTTAGCTCTATAAACGTTTTGGGATTTTCTTTTGCGATCTCGGTTTGTTTGGCAATTGGCCTGTATATTATACATGAGTATTCGTATGATCGACATCACGAAAATGCAGATAGGATTTATAGACTGATTGATTCAAAATACAAATCAAGTAGTATTGATTATCGCACAAAGGATATTCTGTTGGAGAACTTTCCTGAGATAGAGAAAGCATGCATTATTCATTGTACATCTTTCCAACCTATGCTTAGCGTAGGAAAGGAATCTTACTATATGGATCAACTTTTATCCACAGATAAAGATATTTTTGAGGTATTCGATATTCCTTTGGTAATAGGGAACAATGAAAATCCCTTTACTGACCTTAACTCGGTTCTACTTTCTGAGACTACAGCCAAAATCCTTTTCGGAAACACCAATCCTATTGGAAAAGAAATTGTATACCAAAGAAATACAAATCTAACCGTGAGTGGTGTATTCAAAGATTTTCCTGAAGAATCAAGCATAAAAGCCAAGTTCATTGTAAATGCTCAAAAAGATGAGTTTCGGTTTTCATTTTCCTGTACTCAATACGATGACAAAAGTACTCACCGATATCCATTCAGAATTTACTTATTACTTAAAGAACAATGTGATATTCCTGCATTTAAAGACAAGCTTGCAAAAAAAACAGCTCTGCTAAAACCTTACGTTCAAGAGGCAGATCTATTGCCCCTAAAAGACATTTATCTTTTCGATAATACCAAAGGAAGTGTGAATAAAAGAGGAAATTATAAACTTTTGCAAATACTGAGTTCTATTGCTGTTATCATTCTCATATTGGCAGTAGTAAACTATATTAACCTTACACTGGCTCAGCAAAAAAAGAAAAACAGAATAAGTGGGATCAGAAAAAGTTATGGTGCAAGGGGTCAACATTTGTGGGGACAGTTTATCATGGAATCACTTCTTATTTCAATATTTGCCTTTTTAATAGCCCTGAGCCTGGTTTGGATACTTTCTCCTGTTTACTCCAAAGTGTTTAATATCCCATTCGACATGAATGCTTTCATCCAACCTTATCTGCTTATTGCCTTGTTTGGTAGCATCTTGTTTATTGGTATTTTAAGTGGTTTGGTTCCAGCATTAATTCTGGCAAAGGCTAGTCCTGTGAAGGCTATTCAAGATACACAAAGGTCGAGTAAATCCTACTCCAGGAATACACTTATCATTTTCCAATTTACCGTATCAATTGCACTGATAGCCTGTGTAATTGTTGTAGAAAAACAGATGTACTTTGTAAAGCACAAAAACCTTGGATTTGAACCTGAACATTTAATACGAATGCATTCGCCAATGCAAAGCCCAAAAGATATTCAACTATTAAGAAGCTTTGTTGATGAAATTAAAAGCAATCCCAATATAAAGAATGTAAGCTTAAGTAAAGGGAACCCAGGAGATGTAACTCTATGGATGGGAGTTGGCGAAAATTATTGGGATCAGGACACCTATATTCCAACTATTGAAATTGATACCTCTTTCATTTCAACTTTTAAAGTGAAGCTCGTAAAGGGAAGAAATGCATTACCAAGCGAATTGGGAAAAGCTTGTTTAGTAAATCAAACCTTTTACGATTATTTTAGGATGGATAATATCATAGACAAGAGATATGCGAACTATGATGATGTGCAAGGCTACAAAATAATTGGTGTTTTCGATGATTTTAACTATTCGTCATTACATAAAAAAATAGAGCCGATGGCAATGATTCTAAATGATGAAGCACCCAATGCGGTTTCTTTACGAATCTCATCAAATAACATTGGCGAAACCATTGACTATTTGAAAACAAGTTGGGATAAAATTCTGCCATACTATCCTGTTTCCTTAGATTTCTATAATGATAGATACAACAAAATGTACAAAAAAGAAGAGCGATTGGCCAATACAATTTCTCTATTTGCTTTGTTGGCAATAGCCATTTCTTGTTTTGGAATACTAGGTCTCTCGATTTTCTCAGCAGAGCAGCGCACAAAAGAGATTGGTATAAGAAAAACCAATGGAGCCAAGACCTATGAAATCATTCGAATGCTGAATCGAGATTTTTTAAAGTGGGTGGCCCTCTCATTTGCAATTGCAAGTCCGATAGCTTGGTATTGCATGGACAGTTGGCTTAAGAATTTCGCTTACAAAATAAACCTTAGCTGGTGGATTTTTGTCTTAGCAGGAATCATTGCCATGGGTATTGCCCTGCTTACCGTTTCATGGCAGTCGTGGAGAGCAGCAAAGAGAAATCCTGTGGAAAGTTTACGATATGAATAAAACCAAACGATTATATATTATGAAACTTAACCTCTTACTATCAATTTTGTTAGTTATTTGTTTTTCGTGTAAAAACAAAAGCATGAAGCTGAATGAAAAAGATTTGGCTCAAAAAATTTTAAGTGAAGAAGAAATCTTAGCTCAAAAAGAAGAACTGCGTCTAAAAAAAGAGCAAGAATTAGCCGACTCTTTGGCAAAGTTGCCGAAAGGTTTTCGCTTCGAATCCATTAGAAAAACAGATACATCTCAACCACCAATAGTAATTGATATTGAAAATCGATTGGATAGCATTAAAGAGTTCAAACTATCTGATGTAGCCCAAAGTATTGAATACATTAAAATGCAAAATCTGCCAGACTCTAGTATCGTAAATAAAATCAATTACAAATACTACATGACAGATAAAAATATCGTAGCCTCTAATCTTTATGGCATACATCTGTTTACAAAAAAAGGGGAGTTTAAAAATACCATCATAAAAAACCAACTAAGCGGAGTAAAGTACAAAGAGGATCAAAATCAGGTTCTAATTTATTATTCCGAATTTTCCAATATAGGTGGAAGTCCTAATGTTTGGTCAAGAGGAGATCAATTGTATTACAACTACAAAAATACAAATACTGGTCAAAACTATATTATGGAGGTAGATTGCTCCAAAGATTTAATCAATGCGCAGTATCAGTTCAACCCTGAAAATCCATTAGCTGTTTCAGGTGCTGGTAAAGTTTTGGTTGACTTAAACAGAGGACAAAACAAACCATTCAAGGCTCCTTATCCAAACGGTATGTCTTCATTCACTCCTCAATATAATTACGAGCAAATAGGTGTTTTCAGTCCTGACCGTAACACTTATTTTTCAAGAAGAAGCAGAAAGGGCAACATGTTGGAAATTTTCAATACCCAAGGAGACACTTTAGCTGAATTTACCAAATTTGAGCGTTTGGTAAATTTTAAACCACGTCTTATTCGAGGTTTTGATTATGGAACTCAATATGAAAAAGCTGGGAATTATTATTTCAGATCAGATTATAACGATACCATTTTTAAAGTAATTCCTCCCAACATTCTAAAACCTGTATATGTTATCAAGCTGGGGCAGCATAAAGTTAGCAAACAGGATGCCAGCCATCCTAAGTTTGATCTTAAAGGAAAAATTGTACCAAACCAATGGGCAGACGGTAACAATTATATTTTTATTGGCCTAATCATGGATGATAATTATTGTCCGAACGCAATTAAAAGAAAGAGCATTAAACTGCTTTATGCACTTTACTCCAAGAAAAATAAACAATTACACTTTGTAAAATCAGATCCTTACAATTACGACAACCCCATACTCGAAAATGACATTGATGGTGGATTTTCTGTTTGGCCTAGTTCCTACATGATAAATAGAGAGGGAAATATAATGGTTTCATTACTTGGAAAGGATATCAAGGAGAAAGTTGCTTCTGATGAATTTAAAAATTCAACAGCTCCTGCTGCCAACAAAGAAAAGCTGATACAGCTGGCAAAAAACTGCTCAGATACCGACCAAGTGCTAATGCTGGTTAAATAAGTTCGATTAACAACCATCTACATGAAATATAGCTTCAAAATCATACTCCGATTAATTCTAAAAAAACCTGTTTTAAGCATTATTAACTTCACAGGTTTTACCATAGGAATTTTAGCTTCATTGCTAATTTATTTATGGGTTTACGATCAAAGCACTTTTGAGAAATTTCATTCTGATTACAACAGAATTTATCGGGTTTTAACACTATCGAAACAAGGCGAGGATATTATTAAATCGGCCGCTTCATACCAACCAATTGCAGAGACCATTAAAAAGGATTATCCACAAATTGAGGCTGCCACATATTTATATGGATCATCAGAAGATTCCCCATTGCAGTTCGAGAATGGAAAAAAGATTGAAGCGAGAAAATTCTACACCAATACAGATTTCTTTAAAATCTTTAATGGCTTTAAATTTCTGGAAGGGAATGCCGAAAATGCATTCAAACATAAATCAAACATTGTACTTTCCGAAGAGGTTGCACGCAAACTTTTTGGCAACTCTTCGGCTTTGGGCAAAAAAATAGTAAGTGACAAATACAGTGAAAACATTTACACGGTTAGTGCAGTTTTAAAAATTCCAAGAAATACGCATATCGATTTTGGATACTTATTGTCTGAAGACAATCTAAGTATGTATCATACAACAAATTCATGGAAAGATTCCTATTGGATTAGAACCTATATCAAACTTTCAGCCAATGCTGAAATCGACAATTTGTTTTTGAATCGAATCAGCAATCATGTTAGCAGATACTCCAATAAAACAGACAAGCTATTGTTTCAGCCTATATCCGAAATTCATCTTCATTCTGATTACAGAACAAATATGCTTGATAATAATATCAGCAATTATAAATATGTCGTGATTTTTTCGGGCCTGGCTTTGCTAATCCTTATCATGGTGATTTTAAACTTTACCATTCTTTCTACGGTAAGTTATTCTGAACAAGCCAAAGAAATTGGGATTCAAAAAGTAAATGGTGCAAAACGACACAGCTTGCTGTTACAGTTCATGATGAATTCTTTCCTGCAGACCTTTGTGGCTGCATTTTTCGCCATTGGCTTGGCATTTGTAATGCTGCCAAAATTCAACCAACTAACAGGACAGCAATTGCAAATCAATCTGTCGATACAGCTGCTTACTTACTTGTGCATGCTAATTGTATTTACAGCCATAGCTGCAGGTTTGTATCCTTCCATTTACCTTTCGAAATTGAATCCTGTTCAGATTTTAAAAGCTAAAAACTACAACGGTGGAAATATTGGCTTGATGAACTTGCTTATTGTAATCCAATTTGCAATTGCTATTTTTTCCATTTCTGTTTCAGGAGTGTTTATGAAGCAATTTCACTTCATTACTACCAAAGATTTGGGAATCAACCATAGCAACATGCTGGTTGTTCCTACAGGCTTATGGTACGATAGCAATTCCTTCAAAAATGAACTCTTGCAAAATCCTAACATACTCTCAGCATCCGCAAGTACTTATGCTCCAATGTATGGAGGTTTTCGCTCCAGTTTTGTTATCGACAACAAAGGAGTAAAAGATAGTATTCAGGCAGTTATTCTTCATGTTGACGATGAATTTGCAAAAAATTACGAACTGAAACTCACAAAAGGTGAGTTCTTAAATATGAACTATTCTGCTTATTGGGAGGAGATAAAGAAAAAATCAGATGATCACACTTTTTCATTTCCTGTAGTCATAAATGAAAGTGCCGAAAAACTATTGGGCTTTGACAATCCAATTGGTCAACGAATTGGAAACAACGAAATTGTTGGTGTAGTTAAGGATTTTCATTTCAAATCATTGCACCACAAAATTGAACCTTTGGTGCTAATGAATTCTCCTGAAAACATCATGACAATGAACATCAGGGTTTCCAATCACAAGCGTAAAGAAAGTATTGCCTTTATTCGCGACACTTACAAAAAGCATCGTGAAGGAAGAGAATTTTCTTTTCAATTTTTCGATGATTTATTGGAAGCTGAATACCGCAATGAGAACCATTTGAAAAACACCACCAAAGCATTCACTATTCTTAGCATTATCATTAGCATACTTGGTATGCTTGGTATTGTTGGCTTTGTAGTGCGACAAAAAACCAAGGAAATTGGAATCAGAAAAGCCAATGGGGCCAAAACCTACGAAATCATTCAGATGCTTAATTTCAAATTCCTAAAGTGGGTAATCATTGCTTTTATTTTGGCATGTCCGATTGCCTGGTATGTGATGAACATCTGGCTTCAGAATTTCGCCTACAAAACAGAATTAAACTGGTGGATTTTTGCATTATCAGGAATCATTGCCATTGGCATTGCAATACTAACCGTTACGTGGCAATCTTGGAGAGCAGCGAAGAGAAATCCCGTGGAAAGTTTGAGATATGAGTAACGGAAACTCACTATTAATCATTTAAAAAATCCCTCAAATATGAAAAGTAACATACATTATGCATTTCGAAATATTCTAAAGAACAAATTAAATTCTATTATTTCGATAGTAGGTTTTACTGTTGCATCTACCTGTCTTCTCCTAATATACTTGTATTTAACGCAAGAATTTCATTACAATAATTTTCATGTAGAGGGAAATAAAATTTTCAAACTTAACTATACGCTTACCTTTGAAAATGGAATTAAAGAAGATGATGCACTACTCGATTACCAATTATCAAAAATTATAAAAGAGAAAATTCCTCAAGTAGATAAGTGCACCGCATTTAGAGGGTCACACGGACCTACTATCATATTTCAAAATCACAATTTAGAAGAAAATATTTACCTTACCGAACCAGATTTTTTTAAGATTTTTACATTCAAATTACTTCTGGGAAATCGTGATCGATTGTTCCAAAATCCGAATGAGATTGTGATCACCCAAAGCCTGGCAAATAAATTTCAAGCTATTCATTCGTGCCGTATTGATTCATTAATTGGATTACAGGTTCAATTTCCAAAAATTGAAAATCAGTCGTTTGTTATTTCAGGAATCATGGAGGATCCTCCAAAAAATTCGAGTATTCAGTTTAGTGGTTTGATACCTTATAAATATGCCAACGATAAACTTCCATGGTCAAATACTTTCTTCGGGAAATCATCAGTATTTTATAAAATAGACAGAACCGAAAATGCCAAAATAGCTGAAGAATTGGTAAGCAAAACAGTGGTAGATTTTTATCAAGAAGCGATCAAACTATATCAATCAAAAAAATACCTTGCTGAAACCAGTGATTGCTTTGTTCCTTTTTCATTACCTCTAAAAAAAATATACTTAAACGATAAGAAGAATGATTACGAAAAAACCAACAATAAAAATAGTTTGTACATTTTATCTGTTGTAGGCTTCTTTATACTATTTGTTGCCTGTAGTAATTTCATAATGCTCACTTTGGGGCAAACCTTAAGAAATGTGAGCAAAATTAGCATTAGAATGACTTTGGGAGCTAAGCCAAAGCATATATTTGCTCAATTCTTTTTCGAGAATATTATACTTACTCTTATCGCATTTGTACTGGGTTTACTTTTAACTTATGAGTTATTGCCTGTAATGAAAATATTAACTAAAAACGAGGTCTATCTTGAACTTATTAACATACCTGGTTTCCTTTTGTTTTTAGTAACAACAATTCTTCTAATTACTTTAATCACTAGTCTAATTCAAGTAGTTAAACTACAGAAAAAATATAAACAACAAATAATCTCCAAAGGGGATACTCAAAACAAAAAAATTGGCCCATTTCAATCTTTTGTCATGCTGCAATACACTTTATCCATTATTCTTATTGCATTAAGCATTGGAATAATAAAACAAACACAGTTCATGAAAAACAAAAAATTGGGATTTTCTTCTAATAATGTAATTAACCTTAGAGTATATCATTTGAGTGAAAAAGAAAAGCGAACCTTAAGTGATTACATATCTGCTTATCCTGGAATAACTTCTCATTCTTTTTCAGATCGAAATTATGTGAGTGGCAGATCAATGGGATATGTTCAAAATTCTAATGATGAAAATGTTGAAGCTCGATTGTTATATGTGGATCACAATTATATCTCAACATTAAATCTTAAAATTATACAAGGGGAAAACTTTAAACCTGAACTTCCGAATTTTGAATCGGTGATAGTTAATCAAAAACTAGCGTCTTTCATCAATCCGGAAGGTGAAATCGTAAATGAAACCATCTCTATAGATGGACAACAACGTAGAATTATAGGAGTCATTAACGATTTTCATTTCGATTCCACCAAAGAGACAATTAAACCTCTTGCGTTAATTTTAAGAGCCGATTTTGGCAAGAGAAGTAAATTTGCTTTCCTAAAATACAAAACAGATAAGAAGGCTGAGACCATTCAGTTTATAAAAAACACTTGGGATAAAGTTGCTCCTAACAAGGAACTGGATTACAAATTCTGGAATGAACAGTTAAACGCAAGATATCAAAACGAAGAAAGATGGAGTTTAATTATAACCTACTCGGCCATTATAGCCATTATCATATCATCTTTAGGACTATTTGGCTTAACCATTTTAATCATTAACAAGCGAATTAAAGAAATAGGGATACGCAAAGTTAACGGAGCTAAGACAAAAGAAATCTTAAGTATGTTGAATGGTGAGTTTATAAAATGGGTTGCATTTGCTTTTGTTATTGCCTGCCCCATTACCTATTATATCTTGAACAAATGGCTGAATAACTTTGCTTACAAAACAAATATTAGCTGGTGGATCTTTGTTTTAGCAGGAATCATTACGGTGGGAATTGCCTTACTAACAGTATCATGGCAATCGTGGAGAGCAGCAAAGAGAAATCCGGTGGAATCGCTTCGCTATGAATAGTGAAGCTCAATTATTAATTAATAATGTGTAATGGATAATAAAATTTAATTGCATCAATCCATTGATCTATGAAGGATAATATCATTCTTGAAAAATCATATGCATTTGCAATTAGAATTGTCAAATTGTATCAGTTTTTATCGCAAGAGAAAAAAGAATTTGTTTTATCAAAGCAAATTCTACGCAGTGGAACATCCATTGGAGCAAATGTAGAAGAAGCTGTTGGAGGTATTTCGAAAAAGGAGTTTCGAGCAAAAATGTCAATTGCCTATAAAGAATCTCGCGAAACAGATTACTGGTTGAGACTTTTAAAGGATACCGAAATCATTGAAGAAAAATTATTCAACTCACTGTATCAAGAAAACAAAGAGCTTTTAAAGATTCTTTACAAAATCATTGAAAGCTCTGAAAATTGAAGCAATTATTACTCATTATTAATTTCACATTACCTTGTTCTTTTGTACCAGGTAATCTCTTCGCCTTGATACATGAATTTATCTACCAATTTCAATCCTAGCTTATCAAGTACTTTTTGTGATTTTTTGTTGCTTACCAAAGTCATGCTGCAGATTTCTTTGATATCCAGCTTTTCGAAAGCATATTCAATGGCTGCCCTGCTTGCTTCGGAGATATAGCCTTTGCCCCAATATTTACGCAGCAAACGAAATCGCAAATCGTAATAATTGCTGTATCCGTTCAACTCTTCTTTTTCGAGTTTAAAACCTGTCCAACCCATAAAGTCGTGCGTTTTCTTATCGATAATTGCCCAGCGACCAATACCATTTTCTTTGTATTGGCAAATGATATTTTCAATCATCTTTCTACTTTGGTTGATGTCTCTAATAGGTTTTCTTCCCAAGAACTTATAAACCTCAGGATCGGAATCCATTTCAAACATTTTTTCATCATCTTCAGGAAGTATTTCGCGTAGGTAAAGTCGGTCGGTTTCAAGTATAATATTCATTTTTTTATTTTAAAATTTGATTGAATATTTAATCTCGTACAATTCTGCGAGTTGTGCAAGTTTTTCTCTATAATGATTCTAATTTAGAAACACCGACAGGTTTACCACCAAGAACTCCAAGGTTTTTCACAAAGGACTCAAAGTGATATTCCTAAAGAATATCTTATTATAATACAACACAAGGGAAACTGAACACAAAGATGCAGTGTATGATCTGCGAATTCACAAAGCTACCGGAAAATAAGCATCCTATAAAATAAGCGTTTAAAAATAAAAAAGCGACAGCTCTTACGAACCATCGCTTCAATATTATTAATTAATAATTACTCATTATTAATTGCTTAAACGTGTTTCAAAATATCCTCCAAATTCTCGAATCTGGTTTTGTAATCGTTCATCGATCTACTAATTACCTCATGTGCTTCTTCAACACCATAAGTATGTGTAATCTCAGCCTGACGATCCAATCCTGGCATATCCTTATAGGTTAAGAAGTAATGTTTCAAACGGTCAACAATTACATCAGGCATGCACTTGATATCAGTAAACTGGCCGTAAGTGGCATCGTTAATCAAAACTGCGATAATTTTATCATCCGCCTCGTTGCCATCAATCATTCTAAATCCACCAATCGGACGAACCTCTGCGATTATATCACCGTGAGAAATCGACTTTTCAGTAAGAATACAAATATCCAATGGATCAGCATCACCTTTTATATTTGGTTTGCCCGACTGTTCGCTACAATATTCTCCAACAGAATCACCACAATAGGTTTGTGGTAAAAATCCGTATAAGGCAGGAATTACATTTGAGTACTTCTGCGGACGATCAATTTTAAGATATCCGCTTACCTTATCTACCTCGTATTTAACTGTATCTGTTGGAACCATCTCGATAAATGCCATTACCGATTCTGGTGCATTATCTCCGATATCCAATCCATGCCATGGATGTGACTTGTATCGCAAGCCCATTAATCTTGCAATCGGATCATTTAATTTGTTTCCCATAGTAAGTGTTTCTTTGTAAGTTTCGTTTTGGCACAACGAACTTTATTCATTTGGTATAAACAAATGTAGTAAAACCATGTAAAAATCTACCCAGAAGTCTTTTTCTTTTCTGTTAAATCATGAAATTTGAGTGTTTTCCGTCAAAAGTTGGTTGCCATTTGTGTCAAAGTACTTCAGAATCTTTTAAATTTTCTGCAACCAAGTATTTAGAAATGTCCTCGCTTAGCATCGTGAGCTTGCTAAGCGAATTTTCTAATGCGAAACATTGAGAGCCTCACAACAAGTGAGACCCTCATTATTCATTACTAATTGATCATTGTTAATTGCCAATTGTCATCATCCTCCCCAACCATCTCGGTCCAAACTTCGGTACTGAATGGCTTCGGCCAAATGGTCGCTTTCTATATTTTCCGAGCCCGCCAAATCGGCTATGGTTCTCGAAACTTTCAGGATTCTGTCGTAGGCACGGGCGGATAGTCCTACTTTTTCCATGGCGGTTTTTAGCAGTTGGTTTCCTGCCTCATCGGGCTGGCAATATTTGCGCAACAGTTTGGAACTCATTTGAGCATTGCAGTGCATACCTTCCTCTTCTTTAAATCGTTCTTCCTGAATTTGTCGGGCTTGCTCTACCCTTGCTCTTATTACTTCACTTTTTTCTGACAATTGAGTATCCGATATCTTGTCGAAAGTAACCGGAACCACTTCGATATGAATGTCTATTCTGTCCAAAAGCGGACCACTAATTTTACTCAGGTATTTTTGTACCATTCCAGGTGCACACAAACAATCTTTCTCCGGATGATTGTAATATCCACAAGGACATGGATTCATGGAAGATATCAACATGGTACTTGCTGGATAATCTACCGTGAACTTGGCCCGGGATATGGTAATGGTTCTGTCTTCCAAAGGTTGTCGCATTACCTCCAAAACGGTTCGCTTAAATTCGGGCAACTCATCTAAAAACAACACGCCATTGTGCGATAAACTTATTTCTCCGGGTTGCGGATAAGTTCCACCTCCGACAAGCGCAACATCCGAGATTGTGTGGTGCGGAGCCCGAAACGGACGCTGTGTCATTAAGGAGCTGTCCTTCTCTAAAGTTCCTGCTACGGAATGTATCTTGGTTGTTTCCAAAGCTTCCTGCAAACTAAGCGGTGGCAGAATGCCTGGAATTCGTTTTGCCAGCATGGTTTTTCCTGCGCCCGGTGGGCCAATCATGATGATGTTGTGACCTCCGGCTGCAGCAATCTCCAAAGCTCTTTTCACATTCTCCTGCCCTTTTACATCTGCAAAATCGTGAGGAAACTTATTTAGGTGGGCGTAAAACTCTGCTCTTGTATCTACCTGGGTAGGTTGAATTTCTAGATCTCCTTTTAAGAATCCAATCACTTCGCTGATGTTATCAGCTCCATAAATTTTCAACTTGTTCACAACGGCTGCTTCCCGAGCATTTGCTTTGGGGAGAATCAAGCCTTCGAATCCTTCCTCTCTTGCCTGAATGGCCATGGGAAGCACACCTTTTATGGGCACCAAGCTACCATCGAGCGACAGTTCACCCATAATCACAAACTTTTCCAACTTGTCGCAAGCAATCTGCTCGGTTGCCGTTAAAATTCCAATGGCAAGGGGTAAATCGTAAGCCGATCCTTCTTTTCGAATATCGGCAGGAGCCATATTGATGATGATTTTTTTCCCTGGAATTTTGTAACCAACTTCGCGCAAAGCAGAATCAATTCGCTGCTGACTTTCCTTCACTGCATTATCGGGCAATCCTACAAGGGAAAAGCGTACGCCAGGAAAAACATTTACTTCAATGGTAATTGTGGTGGCATGAATACCGTATACGGCACTTCCATAAGTCTTAACAAGCATAGTTTGATAATATTATATAAAAAGAATGACTTTATGAATATAACAATAATCTACAACTCATCAAAACATAATTCAAATTACAATACTACAAATAGGCTTGAAAATGAATATTTTCACAATTGAGAAGTCAAATAGGTGTCTCCGCTACTAAGTTATCCAACTAAAATTACTCGTTCGACGATGAACTGTATAAATAAAAAAGCTGCAACAGAAATCTGCTACAGCTTTAAATATTTTTTGATTTTACTCTTACTTCATTTTGGCTTCAATGTACTGAATCATGCAATGGATTACTTTGATGTGAATTTCCTGCACTCTATCAGAGTATGCTTTCCAGGGAACTCTAATTTCTACATCACACATTTCTGCCATTTGGCCTCCTGTTTTTCCTGTTAATCCAACTACAGTCATCCCTTTTTCTTTGGCAGATTTAATCGCATTAATCACGTTAGCGGAATTTCCTGATGTGCTAATTCCAAGAAAAACATCCCCTTTTTGTCCCATACCTTCAACATATCTGGAAAAAATGTAATCGAAACCATAATCGTTACCAACACAGGTAATATGGCTAGGATCGGAGATTGCAACAGCCGCCATTCCCGGACGATCATTTCGAAATCGACCAGTTAATTCTTCAGCAAAATGCATGGCATCGCACATTGATCCACCATTTCCACAAGAAATTACTTTTCCTCCATTTTTAATTGATTCAGCCATGGCTTCACCTGCTTTTTCAATGGCTTTAAAGTTCTCTTCGTTTGCCAAAAACTCATTTAAAACGGCTTGAGCGTCAAGAAAACTTTGCTTTATATCGTTTATGATCATGTTTTTAAATTTTTACCAAAAATACGAAACGCAACGAATAATTAAGAATAATGGATTATAAATTAATCTCGGTTCGATCAATTCTAAATGGACTTTTCAAGTTTTATTTCTAAGTTTACTATTAAATCCAATAGTTCAATACATGATAACAATAAAACAGAAACTTTACGAAATAATTTTTGAGGCCGATACCAAAGCAGGAAAGTTTTTTGATCTTGCATTACTCATCATTATTCTGCTAAGTATTCTGCTTGTAATGCTGGAGAGCGTTCCTTCCATAGAAAACAAGTATCATGATTTTTTAAAAATTACAGAATGGGTTATTACGGCTATTTTTAGTTTGGAGTACATTCTCAGAGTCTGGATTGTAAGACATCCGCGAAAATATATTTTTAGCTTTTATGGAGTTATTGATCTATTAGCGGTACTACCAAGTTACTTGGCCCTCTTCTTTGCCGGCACACAAGGTTTAATGGTAATTAGAGCTCTTCGACTACTTCGGATTTTCAGAATTTTAAAGCTAAATCGATATTTGAAAGAAAGTGCTGTTATCATTCGTGCTTTAAGAGAAAGTCGCTATAAAATATCAGTGTTCCTATTTGGTGTATTAACACTAGTCATTATCATTGGTACTGTAATGTATTTGGTAGAGGGAGCCGAACATGGTTTTACCAGTATTCCCCGAGGCATCTACTGGGCAGTGGTAACATTAACCACAGTTGGCTATGGTGATATCTCGCCAAGTACTTCCCTGGGACAGTTATTGGCCAGTATGGTAATGATTATTGGTTACGCAATTATTGCTGTTCCTACAGGAATCGTAACTGCAGAATTAACCAAGCACAATACACAGAAAACCTCGACCCAGGTTTGCCCTGAATGTTTGTCGGAAGGGCATAACCATGATGCAAAATATTGCAGTGAATGTGGCTCAAAACTGAATTAGTTTAGAGACGCCTTTTTGCATTTTTTAACGTATGTATCCATGTGAATTATCGAAGCAAATTCAGATTTTATAGGTATATTTGTAGGTCTCATTTAACGACAAGAATAAGGATGCTTATTTTGTTGGGAGAAGAATAACAATCACCTATACCACTTATTAGCAACAAGGTATAAAACAACTTATTATGGGATTTACTAGCGGTTTCTTTAAAAGACCTCAACATAAGAGATTTAATTTACAGCCTCGTTATTGGGATCCTGCCAAGGAGGAAAGAGAAGAGCGTGAAAGAAGAATTAAGTCGGAACTTGGAATTAAGGATGAAAATGGACAGTATATTCCCAATATAAAAGGGAGAATGAAAAGTGAGTTGCGCCATAAATATTCCGATGCAAGAGGTACCAGACAAAAATCAAATTTTCGATTAATCATCATCTTTGTGATTCTTGCAGTTGCAGCCTATGTATATGTTTTTGGTTGGGATGAATTGATTGAAAAGATTATTGGTGCTATGAAGAGTTTAAAATCTAATCGCTAACATCAAATTTCAAACTTATATATGTCAGATTTGATACAGATACTACCTGACAGCGTTGCCAACCAAATTGCAGCGGGTGAGGTAGTACAAAGACCGGCTTCGGTGGTAAAAGAACTTGTTGAGAATGCGATAGATGCCGGTGCTGGTTCCATAAAAATAAATCTAAAAGACGCAGGTAAAACTCTGATTCAGGTTATTGATAATGGGTGCGGTATGTCGGTTACGGATGCTCGATTGGCATTTGAACGACATGCAACCTCGAAAATACGCAAAGCTGATGATTTGTTTGGTATTCGTACCATGGGATTTCGTGGAGAAGCTCTGGCTTCCATTGCGGCTATTGCCAATGTTGAATTAAAAACAAAACGAACCGAAGACGAACTAGGTACTCATATTGTAATTGATGGTTCTGAATTGGTTTCGCAAGAAGCATCAGCTTGTAGCGATGGCAGTAACTTTATCGTAAAAAACCTGTTTTTTAATGTTCCTGCTCGTCGTAAATTCCTGAAAGCAAATTCTACCGAGCTTCGAAATATTATTACAGAATTTCACAGGATCGTTTTATCTCATCCTGATATTGCATTTACATTAATTCACAACGAAAGTGAGATCTACAATCTTCCTGCATCGCATATTCGTCAACGAATTATTAATGTTTTTGGGAAAAGTATGAATTCCCGATTAATAAGCATCAATACCGATACAAGTATTGTGAACCTTACCGGATTTATCGGTAAACCTAAAAATGCTAAGAAAAATACTGGAGAACAGTTCTTTTTCGTGAACAATCGTTTCATGCGACACCCTTATTTTTACAAGGCTGTTATACAGGCATACGACAAAATTTTGCCTCCGGAAACCATTCCTCCGTATTTTATCTTTTTCGAGGTTGATCCTAAAATTATCGACATCAATATTCATCCTACCAAAACGGAAATTAAGTTTGAGGATGAAAGAGCGATATATCAAATCATTCAAGCTTCAATTCGTGAAGCATTGGGAAAATTCAATATTGTTCCTTCTATCGATTTTGATGAAGATACAAGTCTAGAAATTCCTGTTGCTGATGAAAGCACCGAGGTAGAAGCTCCAATGATTAAGGTTAATCCTGAGTTTAACCCATTTGAAGCAGAATCGAACTACAACCCTTTTGATTCCGAAAAGAGTTACAATCCTTTCGAACAATCGGCAAGTTCAATCGAGTCAAATCCATTTTTCCAGGAATTCAAAGCCAAAAGTCCCGAACCTTCTGCGAGCAGAGCTCCTAAAAAGCAAGTTCCAGGCGATTGGGAAAAATTGTACGAAAATCAAACTCCTAAAAAAGAAGTTGTTGAAAAGCAGCCGGTAATCGACAGGGAACATATTCCTGATTATTTCCAGGCTCCAGAAAAACCAATGCCTCAACAACCTAAGCTTCAGGCTGTAGATCAACCTCAAAAGTCTAAGAACTTTTTCCAGCTGAAAAACAAATATATTCTAACACCTATCAGATCTGGTTTAATGATTATCGATCAGAGAAAGGCACATGAGAGAATTTTGTTTGAGAAATTCATGAGTTCTTTGGAAAATCAGCAGGGAATTGCACAACAAACTTTGTTTCCACAAACCATTGAGTTAAACGCCTCTGATTATACTCTTTTACAAGTGATTTTAGAAGATGTAAAAGCTTTGGGTTTTGACATTAGAGAATTTGGGAAGAAAACTTTCGTGATCAATGGAACTCCTGCTGATATTCAGAATTGTGACCCAAAAGAATTATTGGAAAATCTGTTGGCAAACTATAAAACCAATCAGCTCGATGTAAAACTAAAAGTGCGAGAGAATTTGGCAAAATCATTAGCAAAAGCTTCAGCAGTAAACTATGGAAAATCGCTTACCAACGAAGAGATGAGTTCGATTATTGATCAGCTTTTTGCTTGCAATCTTCCCAACTATACACCTGATGGAAAGCCTGTAATTTCGGTTTTGGAAACTCAAGAATTGGAAAATCGCTTTAAATAATAGAATAAATTCTACAAACAAAGCTTTTAGCCTGACAAACTGTCTTGCAATTATGGGCCGAAGCCTGTAATTTTAAAATGGTCTGACTATTGTTAGACTTCAAATGAATTTTAAAAGCATATCGAATGACACAATACAGACCTCCACTGTTGAATTTACCTCCGGTGGTTAAAAATCTTTTGATAATAAATGTTATCATGCTTCTGGGAACTATGGTTATTGGAAGCAAATTTGGTTTTGATATTGATCGCCTATTGGCATTGCATTTCTTCAAGTCAGAATTCTTCAGACCTCACCAATTCATTACTCACATGTTTATGCATGGTGGAATTGGTCACTTATTTTTTAACATGTTCGCTCTTTTCATGTTCGGCCGTGTTTTAGAAAGTGTGTGGGGACCAAAAAGATTTTTATTGTATTACATGGTTACTGGAATTGGTGCGGCATTAATCCATACTTTGGTAAATTGGTTCGATTACATGTCGATGAAAAATGCCTTGGATGCTTTTATTAATACGCCAACTCCGGATTTGCTTTCTCAATTTGTTCGCGAACATGTTGGTCCAGTTAAACCTTGGGTTTATGACTTCATCAATCAATGGGCAGAATATCCAAACGATGCAAATACTACAAATCAAGCAATTGCTCTTGCAAATAGAATGTTGGAAGGCAGTATAAATACTCCTACAGTTGGAGCTTCAGGTGCGGTTTTTGGAATTCTTTTGGCCTTTGGAATGCTCTTTCCAAACACTGAATTGATGTTACTTTTTCCCCCAATTCCTATTAAAGCTAAGTATTTTGTAATTGGTTACGGAGTTTTAGAATTGTTCCTCGGCGTTCAAAATCAAGTAGGCGACAATGTCGCTCATTTTGCCCATTTGGGAGGTATGATATTCGGCTTTATTCTAATAAAGTATTGGCAAAAGAATTCGAACCGTTTTTATTAAATTACATACAATAAAAATTTAGTAAGGAAGTTTATATCGATAATAATGCTTGATTATGAACATGAACTTTAACAATCCATATCAGAGCTATTCCAATCAAAACATTTGGGAAGGAATTAAAAGTTCCTTCAAACAAGGAAGTAATCTTACCAAGTTGATTTACATCAATCTGGGCTTATTTCTTGTTATAAAACTTTTACAGATTGTTAGTATGCTAACGGGCTCTAATATTGATGATATTGTCGTTCGTCAATTGATGGTTCCTGCTTATCCTGAAACATTAATCAGACAACCATGGTCGGTATTCACCTATATGTTTTTGCATACCGAATTCATGCACATCCTAATGAATATGCTATGGTTTTTCTGGTTTGGTAAAATTTTCTTAACCTATCTCGATCAGAAAAAGCTTTTAAGCGTTTATTTAATTGGTGGATTGACAGGAGCAGCCATTTATCTTTTCTCCTATAATATTTTCCCTGCACTACATGATGCTAAGTTTATTGCCTATGCTTTAGGTGCATCAGCATCGGTTATGGCTGTTGTTTTTGCCGTTGTTGTTTATGCGCCAAATCATATTGTTCACTTGATATTTATTGGACCTGTAAAAATAAAATTCATCGCAATGTTCTTTATTGTCATGGATTTGCTTTACCTATCGGAAAGTGTGAATATAGGCGGTCATATTGCCCATTTGGGTGGAGCTTTTTATGGTTGGCTTTTTATTTCACAATTGCGAAAAGGCAAAGATATTTCAAGTGGTTTTAACTCCATAATGGACTCATTTTTTGGTTTATTCAAGCGCAAAAAGAAAATGAAGGTGAGTTATAAAAACACTCGCAACATGACTGATGAAGAATACAATAAGTCAAAGAAAGTAAATCAGGAAGAATTGAATCAAATCTTGGACAAGATTGCCAAATCGGGATACGACAGCTTGAGTAAAGAGGAGAAAGAAATTCTATTTAAATCAAGCAATCAAAAGTAAAGTCTACATTGAAAAATTTCCTCCATAAAGTTCTGGTTGCCTTTAGTCTGATTTTTTCAGGCTCATTACTCATTTCTTACATTGCACCTCATATTAGTCCTGAGGAATTTTGGTTACCAGCCTTTTGGGGCTTAGCATATCCTTATTTGCTTTTGGCAAATGTGATTTTTTCGGTGTACTGGATGTTAAGAAGACGATGGAGTTTCTTAATTCCATTAATCGTAATATTAATAGGATATGGTCACCTACAAGATTTTGTTCAAATCAACAGACCAAATAAGAACAAAAGTGAGGCTCCATCCATTAAACTTATGACCTATAATGTAAGAGCTTTCGATAAATATGAGTGGAGTAAAGACAAGAAAACACCAAACAAAATGGTGGAACTTTTAAAGCAAAATAAAGCAGATGTCTATTGCTTTCAGGAATTTCACAATACACGAAATGGATTGCTAAGCCTTTATAATCTGAAAAAAGCCACAGCTTGTAAATATTTGTTTTTGAGCAAAAAGACCAATGGAGTTGCCATATTTTCCAAGTATCCAATTGTACAAAAAGGAGAAATTAAATTCGAAAAAGACAATTGGTGCAATGCCATTTATGCTGATATCAAAAAGAATGGAAAAATAGTAAGAGTATACAATCTTCATCTGGAATCGAACCGATTGGGAGGAAGAAACTATGCTTTCATCAACAAGAAAGAATTTAAGGCTGACGAAGAGGAATTAAACGAAATTAAAGACATTTCATTCCGATTGCGACATGCATTTATTCGCAGAGCCAAACAAGCCGAAATCATCAGAGGACATGTAGTTAAATCTCCTCATCCAACAATTGTTTGTGGTGATTTTAATGATACGGCCCAATCTTATACCTACCACAAGATCAAAGATGGATTAATCGATTGTTTTAGGGAAAAAGGATTAGGAATTGGAACAACCTATTCTGGAGATTTTCCTTCCTTTAGAATTGATTTTGTCCTGCATGATAACAAAACAGTATGTCACAACTACAAGAGGATCAAAAAAAAGTATTCTGATCACTTTCCAATACTTACAGAGCTTAATATTGTAGAAAAATAAATTAGTTCTTTAGAACCAACTCGCGTGTAGAAACGTGAATATTATAATCTTTGGTTTGATATTTAGCAACAATATTCAGAGTTGTATCCAAATTTGATTGCGAATCCAACATGAATTCATAACGAGCCACTCCTCCTTCTGCGTAAATAGGTTTGGCAGCAGGTGGAATGTATTGGTTCTTCATTAATTCCGTAATGTAGAATACCACATTTTTCGAATAATTACTTAAAAATAACTTTAGTATTATACGATCTGATTTCTCCAGCATTTGAACTTCTATTTCAGGATATCTCTCACGCAAGCTACCATCACGCTTATACTCCTTTAATCCAATTCCTGGCTGACCTCTCATATAAGGTGTTTCTGCCCAAATTTTACCATTGGCATAATACTTTTTCTGGATCCCATCTTTTTCATCGTTGATGTATGGTGTTAAGCTGTAGATGTTTCCATTTTTGTGATATTTTTTTGCAACACCACTCTTTTCATCATCAACATACATAATTTCATCGCTTAACACGCCCGAAGAATAGTAATACCTGGTAACTCCATTACGCACTCCATTTTGGTAGGTAATCTCAGCCGACAATTTATTTTGCTCATCGTACTTCTTCACCACACCATTTTCTACAAAATCCTGATCTTTAACTGAACTACGATCAGTTTTTTGCTTACAGGCAAACAAAACAAAAGCAAAAAGGAATACAAATTTATATTTCATCAGGAGACTCTTAATTAGTGCTATCCAAAAAGGATATGAGTTATTCCCAATAAAAATATATTAAACATTGAAAACTTAAAAATTATTCCGTAAGAAATAAGCTACATAAACTTTTTTCTCTTCAAAAGATACGATTGCAGTACATTACCAAACTTCTTTCGAATATCAGCCTCAATTAAATCAATAGAAAACTGACTACACAGTAGTTCCAATTCGGTAAAAAACCTTTGCTGTTCCTTTTGATACATTTCTTTAATATCAGTTGGGTTTAGTTTTAAACTTTCACCGGTTTCCAAATCAACAAACTGACTAGGATGATTCTCAAAGTTGAAATTCAATTCCAATTCATGATCACGCACTGCGAATAGGATCACTTCGTGCTTGTTGAATCGCAAATGTTGCAAGGACTCCATAATTTCTTTTGGTGATTCTACTCCTGTAAAATCAGAAAAAACAATCACCAGCGATCGCTTGTGTAAACCTTCAGCCAAACGATGCAAAGTGTCGGCAATTTTGGTTTCTCTATCCTTGCCTATTTCTTCGGCATTATAAACCTTGTGCAAGTGAGAATACAATAATTGAGCATGGGTAAGAGATAGTTTAGATGGAGTTAAAAGATCAATCTTATCCGAAAATGTACAAAGACCTACAGCATCGCGTTGCTTGCGTAACAAGTGAATTAAGGCTGCAGCACACAAAACAGAATATCCCAATTTAGTTTGATGCTTGGTTTTGTAAGGAAACAGCATTGATGATGATGTATCGATAACAATATAGGCCCTAAGATTGGTTTCTTCTTCGAACTGTTTAACAAACATTTTGTCACTACGGGCATACAACTTCCAATCAATATGCTTGGTCGATTCTCCTTTGTTGTACAAACGATGCTCAGCAAATTCAACCGAAAAACCATGGTATGGGCTACGATGCAAACCAATAAGAAATCCCTCCACAATTTGATGTGCAAGTAATTCCAAATTATCGAATTGTTCGAACTGTATCAGGTCGGATAATTGCTTTACCATTTTAATTTTTCAAATAAAAAAAGGGCATAGATCAACCTCTATGCCCTACATATTTTTATACTCCTATTACAATAGAGCATCAATTTTTTCTGCCAAGCTTGATTTTGGAACTGCTCCAACTTGCTTATCAACAACTTCTCCTCCTTTAAAGAAAAGAACAGTAGGAATATTACGGATTCCAAATTTAGCTGAAGTTGCAGGGCTGCTGTCAACATCCAATTTGGTTACTACGATTTTTCCATCGTAATCAGTTGCCAATTCGTCTACAATTGGACCAACCATTCTACATGGACCACACCATTCTGCCCAAAAGTCCACCAATACTGGCTTATCTGATTTCAAAACAACTTCTTCAAAATTAGAATCGTTTACTTCAATTGTCATGGTAATCTATTTTTTAGCGTTTATGTATTTTATTTAAAACTAGTGCAATTTAGTTAATTTTGAATTTAATTTCCGAATTATTTTCAAAATATTCTATTAATTCATTGGTTAACTCAACTCTGTAACTCCTCGAAAACATCTTTAATGCTTTCTTTCCTTTATCAAAAATCTCAAAGTTAAGTTTCATACCTCCCTTGTTCTCATCAATACAGTTCACAATCTCAGTAACCAACTCATCGGTCAATGCCGATATAGGAATTTCCAATGTAAACTCTTTTGCCTTCTTTTCAAGAACTTCGGAAAGCATCATTATATTTTTCACTTTAAATTCTAACTCTGTAGAATCTTTTGGCCAAGATCGTGTTTGAACCCTTCCACTAATATAAATGGAAAGACCTTCAACAAAATAATTACCAAACTCAATAAAATCTTTACCAAAGAATGCCAACTCATAAGAATCTGAAAAATCTTCTATTCCAACAATGGCAAAAGGGTTTCCATTTTTGGTTGTTCCCCTTCTAATTGCCGTAATCATTCCCGCAATATTAACATCCTTGTTGGCAAAGCTTTCGAATTCAGATGACAACTCCGATAAGCTAGCATTACAGAAGTTATTAATGGTTGTCTTGAAATCATCCAAAGGATGCGCAGACAAATAAATCCCAATTAATTCTTTCTCTTTATTTAAGCGTTCCAATTTTCCCCACTCTGCACATTCCGGTGCTTTGGGAGGAGTAACTACATAATCCTCTACTCCGCCAAACAGAGTTTGCTGATTATTTATCTTTTCGGCCTGAAGTTTATTACCATACTTCACCAAATGTTCCATAAAGGTAACATCAGTTTCATCTATTTGGAAATATTGACTTCGTTTTAATCCAAAACTGTCAAATCCTCCCGACATGGCAAGATTTTCAAGTGTTCGTTTATTTACTGATCTTAAATTTACACGCTCTACAAAATCGAAAATATCCTTGAACGGCCCATTCTTACGTTCTTCAATAATATCATGTACAGCCTGCTCTCCAACTCCCTTAATACCAGCCATACCAAAACGAATCTCACCATTCTTATTTACGGTAAATGTTGAATAAGATTCATTCACATCTGGTCCAAGAACCGGCAATCCCATACGCTTACACTCATCCATAAAAATGGTCACTTTCGTGATATCGGATAAGTTACGACTCAGAACAGCTGCCATAAATTCAGCCGGATAATGAGCTTTTAGGAAACCTGTTTGATAAGCAATATAAGCATAACAAACCGAGTGAGATTTGTTAAACGCATACTTGGCAAATGCTTCCCAGTCCGACCAGATTTTTTCAATTAGCTTGTCGGCTTTGGTATTATCGCCACCAACACCTTCCATGAATTTTGGATTATCATGACATCCATTGATGAATTCAACTTTCAGTTTATCCATCATGGCAATGATCTTTTTCCCCATCGCTTTACGCAAGGAATCGGACATGCCACGAGTAAATTGCCCCAATGCTCTCGACTGGAGCATCACCTGCTCCTGGTAGACTGTAATCCCATAGGTATCTTTCAGGTAATCCTCCATGATTGGATGATCATATTCAATCTCCTCTTCTCCATTTTTTCTTCGGATAAAAGAAGGGATGTATTCCATTGGTCCCGGACGATACAAGGCATTCATGGCAACCAAATCTTCAAAACGGTTTGGCTTAAGCGCTCGCAAATGCTTCTTCATTCCAGGGGATTCAAACTGGAATATGGCAGTTGTTTCTCCGCGGCTGAATAACTGAAAGGTCTTTTCGTTTTCGAGATCAACATTGTTGATATCAACATCAATTCCTTTGGAAAGTTTTACATTGGAAAGAACCTCCTTAATAATGGATAGGGTTTTCAAACCCAAAAAGTCCATTTTAAGCAAACCGATATCCTCCACAAAACGTCCATCGTATTGGGTGGTTAACAGTTCCTCGCCTTTGGTTGGCATTACCGGCAAATGCTCGTCAAGCGGATTTTTTCCAATTAAAACCCCACAGGCATGCACACCAGTCTGTCTTACCGAACCTTCCAATGCCTCTGCAAACTTAATGGTTCTTGCAATCAATGGATTTGGCGAATCTTTTTCTTCCAAAAGCGCAGGCTCTTCCTCATAAGCCTTCTTAAAACTCATTTTTGGTGCTTCAGGAACTAATTTGGCAAGGCGATTGGCTTCAGCCAAATCCAAACGAAGAACACGCGCCACATCCTTAATGGAACTCTTGGTAGCCATTGTCCCAAAAGTACAAATGTGCGCTACTTTATCATGTCCGTATTTATCGGTAACATAGTCTAATACTTGCTGACGTCCATCGTCATCAAAGTCGATATCTACATCGGGCATGGAGATACGATCAGGATTCAGAAAACGCTCAAACAGCAAGTCATATTTAATTGGATCCACATCGGTAATGGAGATACAATACGCAACAGCAGAACCTGCAGCCGAACCACGACCTGGACCTACAATTACGCCATTGTCTTTTGCCCAGTTGATGAAATCCTGTGTAATCAAGAAATATCCAGGGAAACCCATGGTTTTAATGGTGTTCAGCTCAAACTCCAATCGCTCAACAATACCCTCTTCCAACTCTTCTCCATAGCGTTTTTTAGCTCCTTCGAATGCAAGATATTGCAAATAATCAGCTTCAAGTTTTATCTGTAGCACTTTATCGTAGCCTCCTAATTTCTCGAATCGCTCTTCTTCAAACTCCTCGATTAAAGCAGCCTCATCGTATTTTTCCTTATATTCCTCAAAAGTCCCAAACTCCTCGGGAATATTAAAAGGAGGCATAATTGGATTTGCATTCAATTCATAAGCTTCTACTTTTTCTGCTATTTCCAAGGTATTGGCAAGTGCATCCGGCACATCGGCAAAAAGCTCATTCATCTCTTCGGTGGTTTTAAACCACTCTTGTTTGGTATAACGCATACGTGTTGGATCATCGTAATCACGTCCTGTACTCAAACAAACCAAAACATCATGAGCTGCTGCATCTTCTGCATTCACAAAATGAGAATCATTGGTTGCAATGACTTTAACGCCCAATTCTGCTGCTAACTCACGAATTACTTTATTTACTCTTACCTGATTTTCCCAGACATCTCCTTTCAATCGAGGATCGTCATTTGGATGGCGTTGGATTTCCAGGTAATAATCTTCTCCAAATACATCTTTGTACCAAAGTATTGCTTCTTTTGCCTTAACGATACTCCCTGCCATGATATGCTGGGAAACTTCTCCTCCAAGACAAGCACTACTTACAATCAAGCCCTCGCTATACTCCTCAAGCAAATCTTTATCGATACGCGGTTTGTAGTACATTCCATCGGTATGTGCAATAGAGGTTAACTTTAGTAGACTTTGGTAACCTTTATAGTTTTTGGCCAGCAAAATAAGATGATTTCCAGATGCATCGATTTTATTTTCCTTCATCAAATGCCCACGTTTTGCAACATAAGCCTCCACTCCAATGATTGGTTTTACTCCAGCTTTGCTACATGCTACATGAAATTCCTTAATTCCAAACATGCTACCATGATCGGTTAAAGCAACAGCAGGCATTCCATCTTCTTTTGCTTTGGCTGCAATTGCTGCTGTTTTTGCGGCTCCATCGAGTATGGAATATTGCGAGTGAACATGCAAATGAACGAAAGGTTGTTGCGTTGTAATATTTTTTGCTGCTTCTCTTCTCTTGCGATCTTCCTTCTCAATTGATATTTCATCGAAAGCAGTATTTACCTTGAAAGATTCATACTCGATTCCAACCAATTCAATGGTATTCGGATTATTGATTTTAAAGGCCTGAATCTGCCCAGGAGACATTCTATGAATTTCCTGACTTAATCCATCAACTCTTAACAGTTCAAGAAAACAACGGGAAGTTGCCTCAACGTCGGCTGCCGCATTGTGTGCTTCAGCAAATGGAACTCCAAATAATTTGGTATGCAGTTCGGTAAGCGTAGGATTTTTAAGTTGTCCTCGTCTCTTTAAATCACAAAACTCCTTACTACCGGTCATGGTATCAATCATTGGAGCTTTTACAAGATCCTGCTCTTCCATTTCGCAGCGAAGCAGCTCGCAACCCACAATGTTGATATCAAAAGAAACATTGTGCCCAATGATAAATGTAGAATTTCTAACATCCTTCATAAAATCAAGAAGGGCATCTTGAAGAGGAATTCCTTTTTCGTGAGCGAGTTCTGTAGAGATACCATGTACTGCAACCACATCATCAGGAATAGTATATCCATCAGGAGTAATTACATGATTTTTGGCAAAAAGGAAATTCCCTTCCATATCATGACATTGCCAGGCAAGCTGAACCATTCTTGGCCAGTTGTCAAAATCATCTAAGGGTGCTTTCCATTTTTTTGGTAAGCCTGTGGTTTCGGTATCAAATATTAAAAACATCTCAGTATCAGGAATTTTATTTTTTTAAGCTCACAGATGGAGCCGAAATGCGAAGATAAGGAATAATAAAGTGATTCAATAAAGTAAAATTAGTAAATGTAAGTCAACAATCTAGACTAAATAAATGATCGTTCTACCAGCATGATTTTCAGCCATTAAATTATTTAAAGAGAAGTTATTTCTATTCAGAAAATAAGTTGTATCTTTGTCGCGCTTATAAATCGTGGTATGTATACCACAACTATAATGTAGGCAAATTATTAATCTTATTTTAAAAGAGTTATGCCAGTAAAAATTAGACTAGCAAGACACGGTCGTAAAAGACGTGCATTCTACCACATCGTGGTAGCAGATAGCAGAGCACCACGTGATGGTAAGTACATTGAGCGTATTGGATCATACAATCCAAACACCAATCCTGCTACAATTGACCTAAATTTTGACAAAGCCTTAACTTGGCTTGGTAATGGTGCTCAGCCTACCGACACTGCAAGAGCAATTTTATCTTACGAAGGTGTAATGATGAAAAAACACTTGTTAGAAGGTGTTAAGAAAGGTGCTTTTGATGAAGCAACTGCTGAAGAAAAATTCCAAGCTTGGAAGCAAGAAAAAGACGCTAAAATCAACGCTAAGAAAGATGGTCTTTCTAAAGCTGCTGAGGAAGCTAAAGCTGCACGTTTGGAAGCAGAAGCTAAAATTAGCGCTGACAGAGCAGAAGCTATCGCTAAGAAAGCTGCTGAAGCTGAAGCTGCTGCTAAAGCTGAAGAAGCTGGTGACGATGCTGAAGCTGCAAATGAAGAAGGAGCTGAAGAAACTGAAGCTTAATTTGAATTGCATGCTTAGAAAAGAAGATTGTTATTTAGCTGGAACCTTTACTAAAACTCATGGAGTTAAAGGTGAATTGGTTGCCAAAACAAACGGTGATCTTCTTGAAAGAAATAAATTGGAGTCAATCCTCGTCGATATCGATGGGGGATTGGTTCCTTTTTTTATTCCAAATAATGGAATTAGCTCGAGAAATCATTCGAGCGTAAGAATTTTATTGGAGGATATGTCAACCGAAGAAAAAGCCAAAAGGTTTATTGCTTGCGATATCTATGTTCCAATGAAAGATGTACCAGACTATATTGTCGAACAAGACGAATTGGATCCTAATGTTTTAATTGGTTTCACCTATGAGGATGAAGAAAGAGGTGAACTTGGTGAGATTGTAGACATTCAGGATTTTGCAGGCAATATTGTAATGGTAGTAGAGATTAATGACGAGGAAGTGATGATTCCTTTTGCCGACGAAAACTTTATCGACCTTGATGAAGAAAACAAAACCATTTGCATGGAAACGCCTGATGGTTTGCTTGACCTTTACCTTGATTAATACAGATTAAAATATTTCGAGTGCCTTAGTACTGATAACTGTTGACTGATCATTGTCCACTGTTATCCTACTATTTCGTTTTCGTACTCGCGAATTCTGATTTTTAAAGTTTCCGGTACAGAAATACTTTCTCCCAATTTTTGGCTGTACCCAACCATAACCTGTGAAGTTTTGGTTTTGATTTCGCCAGTTACAGAATCAACAATATTCTGATAAAGACCAACACTTTTATTGCCAAGTTTGTGAATTCTGGTATGCACTTCAATTTTATCGTGCAAAGTAATTGATGATAAGTAATCAATTTCGAGATGTGCAACAATAAGAGCTGAATCATTCCAATCGATCACCTGCCCATAAATTTGCTGAAAATAATCCATTCTGGCCAAATCTAAATAACTCAACTGTACTCCATTATTAACATGTCCCATTAAATCGATATCCCCAAAACGAATTTGTATTTTCTTGATGTGCTTGAATTCCATTGTAAAAATTTTTTGGCGAATTTAAGAAATATTGAATTAATATCTATGAAATGAGTAAAGAGGCAGCAATGCAACGTCTCTACAAAAATTATGCATGGGTGCAACTTTTCATGGACTTGTTCGTCCTTTATAAAGTACGAAATGATTATTTACCTAAAACCATAACATATGAAATCAAAACGTATTACTTCCCTTATTGCTATTTTCGCTTTGGTATTAAGCAGTACAATTGCTTTTGCTCAAAAAACCGAAGATCGAAAAGTAAGCTCTTTCGAATCAATCAGCCTTTCGATTGCTGCCAAAGTTTATGTGAGCCAAAATGAAAAAACATCTGTAAAAATTAATGGTTACGCCGATGATTTGGATGAAATTATTACTGAAGTTGAAGGATCAACTTTAAAGATAAAGCGTAAAAAGAACAAAGGCTGGAATTGGAACAATCGTTCTTTCAAAAAAGTTGAAATTTATATTTCAACTCCTAATGTTGAAGACCTTAAAATTTCAGGATCAGGAAATATTATTGCTAAAACTCCTATTCAATCAGGTAGCGTTAACTACGCAATCAGCGGAAGTGGAAACATTATTATCGATAAGTTGAAGGCTGATAATGTAGAGTGTCACATTTCAGGTTCAGGCGATATCCGTTTAAAAGGAGAATGTCAAGACGAATTGGAAATTCATATTAGCGGATCGGGTGATGTTGAAGCTGGATATTTTCAAGCTAAATCAGTTGACGTAAGAATTTCGGGTTCTGGCGACTGCAAAGTTTACGCATCAGAAAAGATAAATGCTCGTGTAGCTGGTAGTGGAGATATTTATTACCGAGGCAATCCTGAATATGTTGATAGTAAATCAGCAGGATCGGGTTCTATTAAATCTGTTAGGGAATAATTGTTGTGTTGCCACGCATAATGGAAGCGTTCCGATAGGCAAAGACAGCATTCTCACCCATAAAGGAAACGTTACCAAGCGTAGCGGCAGCGTTCTCTTCTGCAAAGGCAAGTTGATTATCCGTTGCAGCATGGTGCTCTGGGACAAAGGAAGCGTTCTTTAACCGAGAGGTATTGTTCTCGTTTCTAAAGACAATGTTATTTTGTAAAAAGATATAAAAGAAAACCTCTCAGAAACTGTAATATCTGAGAGGTTTTATATTATATTTCCTATTTTCTTAGGATTTGAATCTCCCCTCCTACTCCAATTTTGATAATGCTTGAAGCACTCGCTTTTTCAAAATCATCTTGTCGGTACTCCACCACATAATCAACCAATTCTTTCAATTCTTCATTGATTTCAGAAAAATTCGCAGGTGATGGATCTCCACTAATATTGGCCGAAGTTGATACAATTGGTTTCTTAAATCTTTGAATCAGATTTTGAGTAAACTCCTCATTTGTAATACGAATACCAATGGTTCCGTCAGAGTTGATTAAGTTTGGCGCCAAATTCTTTGCTCCTGGATAAATCAGGGTCATTGGTTTGTCGTTCGCCTCAATCAAATCCCAGGCAATTTCAGGCACCTCATCAACGTAAGAATTCAGTCTGTTAGGATTTTCCATTAACACCAACATTGCCTTACAATCTTCACGTTGTTTAATTTCATAAACCCTTTTTACTGCATCTGCATTTGTAGCATCACAGCCAATTCCCCAAATGGTATCGGTAGGATAAAGAATTACTCCACCTGATTTTAAAACCTCTAGTGCTTTGTTAATGTCGTTATTCATATTATTCGTATATGGTAGAGACGTAGCAATGCTACGTCTTTACATATGGCCAGTAATTTTTTATACTGCAACGTTATATTCACGCAGTGCATCATTCAAAGATGTTTTCAAGTCGGTTGATGGTTTGCGCTTACCAATAATAAGTGCACAAGGGACTTGATATTCTCCTGCAGGGAATTTTTTAGTTCTGGTTCCTGGAATCACAACTGAACGTGCTGGAACAAAACCTGTATATTCAACTGGTTCTTCTCCGGTTACATCAATAATTTTAGTCGATTTTGTAAGTACCACGTTAGCTCCAAGAACAACTTCTTTTTCAAGATGTACACCTTCTACTACGATACAACGAGATCCGATAAAACAATTGTCCTCCACAATTACCGGAGAAGCCTGAATTGGTTCCAATACACCTCCAATACCAACACCTCCGCTCAAATGAACATGTTTTCCAATTTGAGCACACGATCCAACAGTTGCCCAAGTATCAACCATAGTTCCCTCATCAACATATGCTCCAATATTTACATATGATGGCATCATTACCACATCTTTTGCCAGGAATGCACCGTAACGAGAAACCGCATGAGGTACAACACGAACTCCCAAATCAGCATAGTTGGTTTTCAATGCCATTTTATCGTGGAACTCAAATGGACCCACTTCTATGGTTTCCATTTTACGAATTGGGAAATAAAGAATTACTGCCTTTTTAACCCACTCGTTTACCTGCCAGCCACTTTCAATTGGTTCTGCTGTGCGCAATTTTCCTTTATCAAGAAGTTCAATTACTTCTTCTATATTTTTCTGCACTTCAGGTGAACTCAATAAAGATCTATCCTCCCAGGCAGACTCAATGCTTTCTTTAAGATTTTCGTACATATTCTTATTTACTTCTAAAATTTTGGTTAATGCTCACAAAACTAATTAAAAGTAGAATAGTGAAAAAGTGAAAATGCAAAAAAATGAAAGTACAAATGAGTGAATGAGTTAATAAGGTATTTTGGAGCTGATATTGGTAATTCTTCCTACGTAATTCGCAATTGCTAATTCGTAATTTACCAATCCATTTTTTACTTTTGGGCAAACAAATTATCAGAACATGCAAAATTCAATCTTCCTATCCAGTTTAAACATTCACGAATCTTGGAATTCTTTTCTTACTAATGAAATTATTGATTTGATTAAAAGCATCGAATCATCCATTCAAATAGAAAGTGCTACGCCAAAAAAAGAATTGGTTTTAAGATTTTTGGAAATGGATTTACACGCTATTCCTGTGGTGATTTTAGGACAAGATCCTTATCCGCAAGAAGGTGTTGCAACCGGTCGATCGTTTGAAGTAAATGGATTGAATTCGTGGTTCGATAAATTTAGAAATGTATCCTTAAAAAATATTCTTAGAAGCATTTACAAGGCTTATACTGCCGAGGAGTTGAAGTATTCTGAAATCTTAAAAAAATTAAATGAGGGAGATCGTTTGCCAATGGAAGGTGATTTTAAGGTACTGCCTCCAAACCAATTGTTCCGTTACTGGTGGGAAAAAGAAAATGTACTTCTATTAAATACAGCATTTACCTGTGAAATTGGCAATCCAAATTCTCACACCAAAATTTGGTCAAAATTCACTCAAAAATTATTGAGTCATATTGCCGACCAGAACAAAGATGCAGTTTGGTTCCTTTGGGGAAACAATGCTCAAAAAATTGTTGCTGACATTCAAATTGAGAATAAAATAGAAACCTCGCACCCAATGATGTGTTATCAAAGAGATAATGACATTTTATTTGGCAAAGTGAATCCATTTAACGAAACAAAAAACAAAGTAAATTGGTTAGGAGTTAACTAAAGTCGAAGCGCTTAAATTCGGTTAAAGTGTGTTAAAAAATGTAACAATCGGGTTTTAAGATAAATGAGTGAGCTATATTTATCATTCATTATTTAATCTAAAAATCTTGAAAACTACAATTAGCACCATATTTTTATTGCTTTTAACCATTAGCAATTCGTTTTCGCAGGACCATAAAGACCAAACCTTTGTTGTTTCAGGTAAGGTGATTAACTCTGAAACAAAGGAAGGAATTTCATTCGCTCACGTAAATTTGGACGACACCTATTGGGGAGTTATTTGTGATAGCTTAGGCTTTTTTAGAATACGAGTGAATCCCGATCAGAAATTGAAAGTTACTGCAATGGGATTTAAAGCTCAATTGGTAGATGTTCAAACTCCTGGTGTTGAAAAAGAGCTATTCCAGGAAATTATTATGGACCAAGAAAGCTACATGTTACAAGAAGTGCAGGTGCACTCTTTTGGCAGCTGGAATGACTTCAAAGAGCAATTTGTAAAAGCAAAAGTACCAGCAGATCCTGATGCTTCTTTGGCCATAAATTTTGGAGATTTCACCATGGACGAATACACCGGAAGAGCCATGAGGAGACAAGGTGCTGGTATCAGTTTGGGTTTCGGTAACAGGAAAAAGAAATTCAAAGGCATGAAAATTCCTACCAGGCTGGAGGAAATTCACGCTACTCTCTTGTCTGAAAAATTCAACCGCAATTTAGTAGCCGAAATCACAAAAGAAAATGGCAATCGTCTGGATATTCTGATGAAATACATCAACTCCAGAACCAGCTTTTCTTATCAAAGTAGCGATATGTACATTGTAAGAAGAATAAAAGAATTGCATAAGAAATTTCTTCAGGAAGATACTGATTTTCAAAACAACCTAAGCTTTACAGATACTCTTGGTACAATCGAGAACCATCTAAGACCTTGAGTATCCCAACCCACTAATGATGAAACCAATCCCTAAATCTCTTATTTTTATTTGCTTTATTCTAATATCACTAAATGCGTTGGCGCAAGAATATGCTCAAGATTCCACAATTAGTATCTCGGGCTTGATTCTGACAGATAAAGGCAAAGAACCCATTGAGGATGCAATTATTACCATAAAGCGAACAAGAAGAGGTGTTATTAGCGACAGTTCTGGAGTTTTTCATTTGCAAATTCTGCCGAAAGATACTTTGGTAATTAGTTCTATGGGTTTTGAAATGATACAATGGCCTGTTCCCGCCATTACAGATCCTAATTTTCCACCTTTTTTCAAAATTTATTTAAAAGATCAGGCAGTTCCCTTAAAAGAAGTAAATGTATATGCACTCGGAACTTATGATGATTTTAAGGAAGAATTCGTGAAGAAAAAACTTCCACCCCAAAAAAAGAAAGGAGAAGGCTTTAAGCTCAGCGAAGCACAAATGTTTGAGATTAAGCTAAAGGAACAGGCAAGAACTCCACCCAATGTAGTTGCTGGTTTAATTGGTCTTGGCAGTAAATTATTTAAAAAGAAAAAGAAACCTCAACCTGTATTCTCGAATGAGATAAACTACCTACACCAGCAAATGCTTGAAGAAAAGTTTAACAGGGAAATTGTTTCTAATTTAACTGGCGAATCCGGAAAAACATTGGAACAACTTTATGCTTTCATATGCAAGAATTCGGATTTTACTTACCAAGACAGTGAATTGGATATACAAACAAAAATTTTAGAACTTTACAAAGAATATAAACTAGATCCTGAAAAGGCAAATTCTAGCTTATTAGAACTTAAAAAGACAAACAAAATACCAAATCACCTGCGACCATAATCTCAACATGAAGATCTTTTTAAAATTCATAATCATCCTTTTTCTCTCTGCACATGCTTTTCAAAGCAATGCTCAATCTTTTTTACAAGATTCAATTGTGAGTATATCAGGTTTAATATATTCTTCGAAAACCAATGAAGCAATTTCTAATGCCACAGTAACCATTAAACGATCGAGAAAAGGAGTCATATGTGACAGTACGGGAGTTTTTCATTTGCAGATACAAGACCAAGATACATTAGTGATTAGTGCTTTAGGTTATGAAATGAAGGAATGGCCTGTTCCCGTTATTTTAAACCCTGATTTTCCACCATTCTTTCGAATAAAATTGCAAGATATATCCTATATGCTTAAAGAAGTTGATATTTATGCTTTGGGAACCTGGGACGAGTTTAAAGATGAGTTTGTAAAAGCCAAAGTAAAAGAGAAAAATCCAATTAATAAGGACATTGGAAAACAATTGGCTCCATACAATACCAAAAAACCTGATCCTGTTCCTGCTCAATATCGACCTAAAGTAGATAAAAAAATGGGAGTGGTCGATGCCATTTTCAGGCCAACGGATTTTCTGCACAACAAGTTGAGTAAAAAAGAAAAAACAAAGAAAAAAATCAGCAAAATCATTAAATCGGAAAGCAAAAACAAAAAGATTAGCGCAAAATATAATGCTGAAATTGTATCGAATGCAACTGGATTAGAAGGTGATGAACTGGTGGCATTTATGGAGTTTTGTGGAAAGAAAATTCACGTAACCGAAAATTCGAGCGATTACGATGTCATGAAACAAATTCTGGATCTGTATAAAGAGTACACTAAAGCAAAGGAGTAAACAAACGAGTAATGGATTCCTTCATTTTTTGCATTTTCGATCGCTGAATCCATTTCTCAAGTACGACCTCTTCACTTTGCTGCAAATCTTCTAAAAATCGTTCTCGCAATTTCAAAGTTACTTTTTCATCGTAAACCAAAGCATTTACTTCAAAATTCTGTTCAAAACTTCTCACGTCCATGTTGGCAGTTCCCACCGTTGACAGAATTCCATCAACGGTCATGATTTTGCTATGATTGAAACCTGCTTTGTAAAAATAAATTCTCACTCCAGCTTCAAGCAATTCTTCGATGTAGGATAAAGTTCCCCAATAAGTCATGAAAGAATCTGATTTATTTGGAATCAAAACCCGAACATCAACACCACTCATGGCTGATGTTTTTAAAGCCATCAAAATGCTACTGTTGGGCATAAAATAAGGCGATGAAATGTAAACATTTCGTTTTGCCGAAGTAATTGCCGAAAAATAAGCCTGCATAATACTCGCCCAATCGGAATCGGCACCTGAAGCTGTAATTTGTAGCAAACACTTCTCCTTGGCCTTTTTATTGGGCAGGTACTTTTCGTTAATCAACACCTCCTGACGCACAAAATACCAATCGATTAAAAACACAACTTGTAAACTTGAAGCCCCTTCACCTTTTACCTTGAGGTGAGTATCGCGCCAAATGCCAATTTCAGGAATGCCATGCAGATAACGGTCCGCAAAATTCAAACCTCCAACAAAAGCAGTAGTTCCATCAATCACAATAATTTTTCGGTGATTGCGGTAGTTTACCCTACTGGTTAATATTGGAAAACGAACGGGTAAAAATGCCTGAACTTTAACTCCCGCTTCCTTTAAAGTTTCAACATAGTGTTTGCTTAATTTCCAACTGCCAACATCATCGTAAATCACTCGCACCTCTACTCCATCTCTTGCTTTTTCGACCAATATTTCCAGCAATTCCGAAGCCAACTCACCATCTTCAATAATGTAATATTCCAGATGAATGTGATCTTTTGCCTTACGCAAGGATTTAAAAATCTCTGTAAAAGTTTCCTTGCCATCATTCAAAACATTCACCTTGTTGTAACCACTCAACAAAGCTTTGGAGTTATTCAGCAGCAAGGTCATGATATTTTTCTTCTCATGGATGCGCTCATCCTTCAAGAAACGACTTTTATTCAAACGAAGTTTCTGATCCTGGCTCATTACCTGAAGCCATTTTAAATCCCCCAACCCTTTCATGCTAAACATTTTTCGCTTGCGGAAACTTTGTCCAAACACCAGGTAAACCACAAAACCAAAAATCGGAAGGAAAATCAAAACCAAAATCCAGGATATGGTTTTTAAAGGACTTCTATTTTCAAGAAGAACAATTATAATGGTAGCAATAATGGTTAGAGCATAAAGAATACTCAGTGCACCAAACAACTGTATCCAAAAATCCGACCAATTAATTGATAGTAACATAAATCTATGAAAATAGAAGATTTGTATCTTTGTTTTTAAATTCGCTTTGCAAAGCCTAAATATAAAACCATTTAAATTTCAATGTGAGCATCAAGCGAAACAATGAAATATTAAATTGAAATGCCGATATATAATCTTTATAACTCAGCAATTCAAAGTAAAATCATTCAGAACCAATGAGCCAATTAAACAACATACAATCTACAATAAATTACATAAAAAAAGAACTTGAAAGTATTTATAGTTCGCGAGAAAGTGAAAGCATTGCATACATTCTGCTTGAAGAACTTCTGAATTATTCACGCACCCAAATACAACTAAATAAAAATGAGCCTATTCATGATGAGCAATTCTTTCAAATTAAAAAATACATTGCTGATTTAAAAGAGAACAAACCGATTCAATATGTTTTAGGAGAAGCCGATTTTTATGAACTGAAATTCAAAGTAAATCAGCATACATTAATTCCAAGACCAGAAACGGAAGAGTTGGTTCATGCCATCATAAATGAAAATAAAGACGAAAACTTGCATGTATTGGATATTGGAACCGGCAGTGGATGTATTCCCATTTGCCTGGCCAAGCATCTTTTAAATGCAGATGTAACAAGTGTTGACATATCGTCTGGCGCAATTAAAACTGCCAGAGAAAACGCAAAACTTAATTCAGTTCAAGTTAGATTTGAAGAAAGAGACATCCTAAATTGGGAAGCTTATGAATGGGAGCAATTGGATATCATCGTAAGTAATCCGCCATATGTAACCAATGCTGAAAAGGAAAAGATGGAGAAAAATGTATTGGATTTTGAACCGCATACAGCTCTTTTTGTGAGCGATCATGATCCTTTAATTTTTTACCAAAGAATTGCAGAATTGGCTCAGGAATATCTGAAAGAGGGAGGGAAACTGTACTTTGAAATCAACGAAAGTTTGGGAAAAGAAATGTCAGAATTGATGGAGCAGAAAGGATTTTACAACATACAAGTTCGAAAAGACATTAATGGCAAAGACCGAATGATGTCCGCGATAAAATAATTTTATAATGTAGAGACGTAGCAATGCTACGTCTCTACAAATCATTCAAAAATCAATGTATAAAAAAAACTCCAACATAAGCCCACAGGCAGCTCTTTCGAAAGTGCAATTTATTTGTAGCAAACAAGAGAAATGCTGCAGCGATATTCGAAAAAAACTACAAGATTGGAACATTTCTGCGGATGATCAGGATGAAATCATAACATCATTAATCGAAGACAAGTTTATTGATGAAAGTCGATTTACGAACTTTTATGTGCGCGATAAGTATCGCTTCAACAAATGGGGAAGAATAAAGATATCCTACCATTTAAAGCACAAACAAATTCCGGAAAGAATAATAAAAGAGGCTCTGGAACAAATTAATGATTCAGAATATAAAGAAAACCTCCAGGGTCTTTTACAATCGAAACTGCGAAGCTTAAAAGATGATGATCCGTATCAGTTGAAGACAAAATTATATCGCTTTGCTCAAAGCCGGGGATTTGAGTCGCAATTGTCATTAAATCTTATTGATGACCTCCTGTCAGAAATAAAATAAAACTTTAAATTTAGCTTTGGCAAGCTTATTGTTAAGGAATGTTTATCTTTAATTTTGCTATCGAATCATACACTAAACCTTTACAAATGATAAAAACTTTACGCACGACTCTCAGTTTTACATTGATAATATTCTTGCTTATTGGTTGTTCGGCACAACAAGGTATGGCAAAAAGAAGAGCTCCAAGGTGGGTTAAAGAGAGGCCTATTACTCCTGATTATTATGTAGGAATTTCGGTTGTGAAAAAAGATGATTCAAAAACCAATTACATCCAACTAGCCAAAAATCAGGCTTTACATGATTTGTGTTCCGAAATATCAGTGAACATTTCAGCAAACTCGGTTCTTCAACAATTCGAAGATGAAACCGCTTTTCGCGAGAATTTTCAATCGGAAATTCAAACTTCCTTAATGGAAGAGTTGGAAGGCTATGAAATTGTTGGATCATGGGATAACAAAAAAGGAAACGAATATTGGGTGTACTATCGTTTATCGAAATCGCAATACGAATTACAAAAGCGATTAAAATTGAACAAAGCCAAAAAATTGGCTCAAAACTTCTTCGAGCAAGGGAAAATCAGTGAAGAAAAACTAGATATTTTCCAAGCTTTAAATTACTATGCAAAAGTTCTTGATGCCATAAAGAAACACTTGGACGAAGACTTGTCGGTAATGACTTTTAAAGGAAGAATTAACCTAGGGACTGACATCTACAATTCCATTCAGAATATTTTTAAGAGAACGCAACTAACTCCCGATAGAAAGGCAATTAAAATTGAAATTTCAACATCGCAAAAAGAACCGATTTTGGTGAAGGCAGAATGGTTGGGAGAAAGTGGAAACAGTTTAATTCCAAACCTTCCTCTGGCTATCGATTTCTCGAAAGGAGAAGGTGTTTTAAACAACAAGGTTAGCACCGACGAGTTTGGTTATGCAGCTTCGAAACTTTCAAAAGTAACTTCAAAAATGAAATTACAGGAAATAGAAGTTGGATTGGATCTAAGCACTATTCTGAACGAAGAATCGGAAAATTATCAGCTAAACAAATTGTTCTTTACGCCAGAATCGGCGCCAAAAAGCAAAATCATTATCAATGTTGAGCGCTTAAAGGCTTATTTAAATTTTAGCGAAAAGATTTTTGGTAAGGATTCAAATCGTGAGATTTTAAAAAATAACGTAAAGAAAGAGCTATCGGAGAATTTCTTCTCTTTTACCAATGATAAAGAAAAGGCCAAAGTCTTTCTCGATATCAATACCAATGTAACCAAAGGAGAAATAAAGGAAGGTAGAAACTACAAAGTATATATCGTATATCTGGATTGTTTCTTCTCACTTACTGATGTCAACAGTGGCATGGAGATATTCAATGAAGCGATATATGAAGTGAAAGGAATGAAACCGATCAGCTACGATTATGCAGTGAAGGAAGCGTATGAACAAGCTGTTGAAGAAATTCACAACACCATTATTCCAAAATTAAATCAACTGGACTTATAAAAATTAGTAATGAATAATTGGTAATTAGTAATTAATTACCTCAAAACAAGAAAAGATGAAAACAAGAAAATTACAATCATTATTCCTTGGTTTAGGAGTTTTATTAGCTGCCGGATTAAGTTCATGTGGATCTGCTGAAAAAGCAGTTTCTACCAAATCTCAGGGCGAAGAGCTTATCGAAGTTTATTGTACCGGTCCTGATTACCAAAGCGACAAAAACCACTTTAGAGCTTCTGCAATTGGCGAGAGTTTAGATCAGATGGTTGCAAAGAAAAAAGCAGGAACCAATGCTCGTGCCGAATTGGCAACTTTAATTCAATCTACCGTTCAAGGAACAATCGACAACTATGTAAACTCAACTGAATTGAACAATGTTGAGCAAGTTGAAGAACGTTTTGAAGGCTTAACTCGCGAAGTGATCAACCAACAATTGAACAACATTAAGGTGATCTGCGAAAAGCAAACCAGAACTGCTCAAAACAAATACAAAACTTATATCGCTCTTGAAATGAGTGCTAAAGATTTGGAAGAAGCAATCAACCAAAAATTATCGCAAGACGACAAATTGAAAGTTGACTACGATTACGAAAAGTTCAAGAAAACTTTCGAAGAAGAAATGCAAAAATTACAAGCTCAACAAAGAGGTTTTTAAAACCTTTCAATCTTATAATTAAAAACAGCGCATAGAATCACTTATGCGCTGTTTTTTTTTGTAGTAGTAGAATGGTGATATTCACCTGTGATACCATTTTATACCTAAACTATTCGAGAGCTTAAAATAGCTCTCTGTTTTTTATATATGGTATTAAATACCTATCGATATGAATTAGTCAATTCAACACTCTTGATAATTCCTGAACCCGATTGGGAGACATAGGAAGTTTATAAACTTCATTATTACAGGACAGTAAACATTGTTTATCTTTTCTATTCACAGACTTTAAGTAGTCCAGGTTAATTACTGCCGAACGACCAATTCTGAAAAATACCTTACTGGTGAGTTGTTGCACTACACTTCCTAAGGTTGTGGAAGTAGTTAAGCTTGTACCATCAACCAACTTGATATCCGTGTAATTTCTATCGGCCTTACAAAACAGAATTTCCTCTGGTTTTATCACCTCGAAACCCACACGATTTTTAATGGTAACCCTTTTCTGAATTTTCAATTTTAAAAACAATTCGGTCATGCGCTGTTTCTCCATTTCTTCGTATTCCATGGTTTGAACACGGTTCAAACAAAACTGCAAATCTTCAATGGCAATTGGCTTTAGCAAATAATCAACTGCCGAAGATCGGATTGCTTTGATGGCAAAATTTTCGTTTTTAGTTGTAATGGCAAAGTTTGGGCGCTCTCCCAATTCCAACAATCCATGAATTAACTCAAAGCCATTTTCGTTTTTCAGATTTATCTCTAAAAACACCAATTGTGGCTTGTGCAATACGTAAAGCAATAAAGCATCTTCAACTGTAGTAGAATGATAAACCTTGCACTCCGGTTCAATTTTACTTAGTTTCGATTTTAAATCTGCAATTTCCTTTTTGCAGTGATCTACGATTAAATAAACATTCATGGTCAGGATATTTTAGTTTGATTTTCTTGTGAAACAAAACTCATCATTTGCTCAGCAAAAAAAAATAACCCGAAGTAGTAGGTTTTGCTCTCATGAAATGATCCAAGCCCAATTTTTAGATATCCAACATCCAATTTAAATGATTAAAGTACAAGTTCTGTCTTTTCATAAAAAGATCAATGTAAAAGAGTAAAGCGTAGCAAATTATTTATACTTTCAAGAATTATAATCCCTAAGCCATTACCTTCTGATATGAATATTGTCGTTATCGAAGATCATCATTTACTAAAAAAAGCAAGTGCCGAACTTTTAACCGAAATGTATCCCGATGCAAATATCGAAAGCTTTACTTATCCATCAAAAGCCAAAGCCTATATTCAAAATCGTGAAATCCATTTAATGTTGGTTGATTTTGATTACAATAGTATTAATGAGGATATTGTTTCGTTTGTAGCGGAACTTAAGCAAAGCAGAAAAGACCTGAAATGTATTGCTTATACCAATCACAAATTAAAAGTGATTTTAAAAGACCTTCTTAAAGCCAAGTTCAATTCTTATCTAAACAAGGATGCAAAAATAGAGGATATTGTTTCGACCATTGAAGCCGTGATGAATCAAGATTCGGATGATTTTTATGAGTCTCCATCCTACTTGAAACACAAACAGACCGTTGAAGAAGAAAAACAGAAATTCTTCATTTCTGATTTCGAAAAACAAAAATCGCTTACCAAAACCGAATTAAAAGTAACAAAAGCTACATCGGAAAACAGTAGCGATAGTAACGAACAATTGGCAAGTAAATTGGGAATTACACTCAATACCTTAAAAAAACACCTTAGCAATATCTATCGCAAATTGGATATAAAAAGTAAAGATGGTTTAAAGCACTTTCATGATAGAGTTAATAAGACTTAAATCACCAACTTAAAATAAAGTCCATTACCAGGCGAACTTTGTAAATTAACTTTACCAGAAAGAAGTTCCGCTCGTTCTTTTACGTTAAACCAGCCATTCCCTTTCTGGATTTTGTCTAAATCTATGCCTATTCCATCATCAGCATATTCGAATTGAATTCTTTTGCTCTCCTTTTTATATTTAATTACAATACTTGATGCCTGTGCATGTTTTAAGCTATTGTGTACCAATTCCTGGACGATTCTAATCAGGTTGATTTTCTTTTCGTAATCGTCTATTTCGAAGCCATCGGGAACATATATTTTCAGATCGATATTATCCGGAAAATTAGACAATTGCAAAGAATCGGACAATGCATCTCGAAATTCCTGGTTAGCAATGGCTGTCATGTTGAGTTGATGGGAAATGCCTCTCACCTCATCGCTTACCTGTCGCAATTGATCTACAAAACTTTCCTCCACACTTTCCCTTTCCATGCTTCTGCATAAATAGCTTAAGCTGCCAGAAATAGAATCGTGCAATTCCATGCCCAATTTTGTGCATTCTCTATTCGAAGCCGCTACCCTCTCCTTTAAAATTCTGGTTTTTTGGTGACTTCTTAGGAATAAACCCAAAGGTAAAAGAGAAAACAGAAACACCCCAAGTACAATTTTCATGTAGAAACTTTCCTTTGCTTTGGCTTCCTTTTCAATATTCAAGACCTCTATTTGCTGCTCTTTCTCACGAGTTTTATACTGAATATCCATCCGTTGCATTCTTTCAGTGTTTTCAGAATTAAAAATACTGTCCTTTATGCTGATGTATTTGTCGTAGTATGCTAAAGCTTCTTTTCCTTTGTTTTGAGCGGCGTAAAGATTTTTCAAACGCAACAGGGCCTCTTTTTGCAAATCCAAGGCTCCTATCAATTCAGCTTTTTCATGTGCTCGTTGCAAAAACAATTTCGATTGCAAAAAATTCTTTTTGTAAATGAACATCTCTCCCAATAAAAAACAACTCGTAATTTCCTGTTCTTTATTCTTAGAATCCTGACTGTAGTTCAATGCTTTCTTTAAGCTGTTTTCTGCATTTATGAAATCATCCAATTTCATTTGAACCTCACCCACATTAATGTAAGCAGATGCCAAATACTTTTTATCTCCCAATTCTAGTTTAAGATCTATGGTCTCATTAAAATACAATAGTGCTTTCGAAAAATTCTTTTGCTCCTTATATACGTTGCCAATATTGTTTAGTGCACCAACAATTCCTTTCTTATAATCTAAGGCTCTAGCAATCTGTAGTGATTTATGATAACAAGAAAGAGCTTCTTCATAATTCTTTTGTAACTTTTTTATAATCCCAAATTCAGTGTAACAAATTGCAAGCTCTTTATTTTTTCCTAAACTTTCTGCTGTATCCTTTGTTTTGTGCAAAAAACTTAATGCCGATTCATAATCCCCCATCTTGCGATAAGTCATACCAATATTTAAAAATGTATTTAATTTAGAGCTATTGATATTTGAATTATATTTCAATGATTTCTGGAAACATTCAATACTATTTTTATAATTTGCTCTTGATATTTCAAGCATTCCTATGTTATTCAAACTCACAACAATTAACTGAGTATCCTGAATTTGAATAGACCTTTTTTCAGCTGTCTGCAAATAAATATGAGCACTATCATACGAATGTTCCTTCCAATTTTCAATTCCTAAAGTAATCAGCTTGATTATTTCCTCTCGATCTGATTTATTTTCTGCTACAAGTAATTTGGATATGAATAAGATAAATACACAAAGAATCAACTTGCAGAATAAAAATTTAGGCAGTAAAACTTGTTTCATTGGGTTTAGCTGAAATTAACAAAAGAGAGCCATTTTCATGGCTCTCGTAATTTATTAAAATTAATTGAATATATTAATTTATTTCAGAGTTATAGCAAGCTCTTCGGTAAAACCATCCTGATAATTAGCAGTAATCAGATACTCCCCTGGTTTCTCCACCTCCAGATAAAAAATACCATCCGTATTTGATGTAGTTTCATCCAAAGTTTCAAAGCCTGGTACAGATTCCAATGTGACATCCGAACTACTCTTTGTTTTCCCTTCAATGGTTATTGGCCAATCTGGCAATGGCTCATTATCGTCACCATATTTTAAGTTAGTTCTAAGGATCTTGATTGAAATGGAACTTTGAGCTTCTTCCTGTCCAAAATCCTCAGATGAGTCATCGCAGCTATAAAGGCAAATTGTAAATAGGGCGATTAATAGCGTATAAAGAATTGTATTAGTTTTCATAGTTTTATATTTTTTGTTGTAAGAATTATTTTTAATTAACTGATGTACTGATAGTTTTACCGTAGAATCCTTGTTCGATAAAGGGTGTACCTTTCCCATTTCGAAACTTGGGCTTCGATTTTTCATACCTAGAAATTTTAAAGGTTAATAACTACCTCCTCGTTTGGAGGTCAATTCCTAATGGCTGGCCAGCACATTTTTTTTTGTTAGGAGTAAGAGGTCTTATGCCTTCTTAAAAACATTGATTTTTTTTCTCTTTCATAACTTATATTTTAGATCTTTAACAACGTTTTGTCTTATATTTATTACGAATGTATAGTATAATAAACTGAACAGGGAGGGAAATGAGGGAAACGGAAATTCATTTCCCTTTCCCTCATAGTAAATCAATATCAAAATGTACTTGAACTCTAAAAAACTATGAACAGATCTGAATTCAAACAGCATGTAATGGAATGTGAATGCTATAAAAGCATAAGAAAAGAATTAGGTAGTCATAATAGTACATTTAGCTATACCCAAAGTATTTTTAAAAATTATAATCGGTCAGACAGGGAAAAAAGACGCTTGAATATTGCCTGTAAAATATCTTCATTCGTTAACAGTTATGGATACTGTAAAAGAGATATTGAGAAGCAATTAAAAAATGTTTCTTTAATTGAAAAAACAATAAGAAGTAATAATCAAGATCTAATACTGGCAAGAAAACTACTTACAACTATAAAGCGATGGAGCTCTATAAAAAACATCAAGATCGATATTAGGAGTAAGCTACATCAACAAATCGAATTCTTTGAAGAAGAACTTTATTTAAAAGAAATTCTTGACCTGCTAGATGCATTACACAACTATAAATTAAAGAATGAAGAGGATATAAAATTTAATAATTTAAATGCTGGTAATTTTAAGTCAATATCTAATGTATTTAAATCAAATATAGGTACACCTTCCTGTGACTATGCCAATTTAGTAATAGCCTATTTAAAAATTGACATTCCCTATTTCAAAAAAGAAACAGTTACTTTTCAACCCTATGAGAAGACACTAATTTCAAAACTTAAGCATACCTACTCTTCCAATGAAGATTTCATCCAGATAAGAACCATTGGTAATTTTAACAATACTATCCCAGCTTTAAGTATGGATGAATACTATATGGATTTGGAATCAGTTGAAGAGCAAAGCAAGAGTCAACGCTACTCAAATAAAGAAGCATACGATTACATCTTTTCTAATAATAACCGTATTGTTATTACAGGAAATCCAGGATGTGGAAAGTCTACATTTGCAAAATGGCTTTGTTATTACTGGGCTAAACACGATAATGATAAATTAACTATTCCATTATACATTGATCTAAGTGAAATAAAAACTTACAATTTTTGCTTTGATGAATATTTTACTGCTACCTACAAAATAAAAAAAGAGAATCTGGAATCCATTCTACAAAGTGAGATAAATGTTAGATTCATTTTAGATGGATTAGATGAAATAAGTGAACTTGATAAAACAGAATTAAACATCAGACTTAGGAAAATAGATAATACAATCCATACTAACTATGTTCTTCTTTCACGATCTTATTCATTGGTATATTCCAAATTCCCCACTACTCCCAACTTGAATCTAATTGGATTTAATAACACATCCAGAGAAATATATCTGGAAAAAATCAGTAGATTATTCTCAAATAATGATATCTATTTTAAGAATTTCAATGAACAAATTAAAAAACAAGATACGCTTCAAGACCTTTTCAACAATCCGTTAATTCTTTCATTTGTTATTCAAATATTCCTTAATGATCCAAATTTTTATTCCAATTTTTCCACCAAATATCAAATTTATAATTGGATTCTAAATCGAAACGTAAAACATGAAATTGAAAATCATAGATTAGATAAAAAAGAATGGTACAATTTACATAGTAAAATTTGTAGGCTCTCATTTGAATTACTTCTTGACAATCAATCTTCATATACTAGCGATATGTTAAATGAATATCACGAATCGGTAATACTATTATCAAAAATTGGATTTGGCAACTTAATTGAACTGGAAGATAAAAAATGGAGATTTAAATTTCATTCTGTTACAACTCAAGAATTTTTAGCAGCAAAGCATTTAAGTGAGCATTTACAAATAAGAACTATCAAATATTTACTCAAGTTTAAGAAGTTTGAAGAACTTTTAAGCATGACAATTGAATGTGATGCAAGTTATCCTGAGGTAAAAAAATTTCTATCAAAAACTATTCAATTAATTGACGTCAATCCAAAAAAACAAAAAGCTTTCTTTTTAATAGTATCCTATTTGTCGGAACAAAACCTGAACCTATACTGGAATCATAAAAATTTACACAAATTATTTGTTAAGAGTTATTCTAATGAAGTTTCTAGATTTATATTTAGAATCTACCGAAAACTAAATAATTCAAATCGTGAATACATAACAAACCTAATACTAAATACATTAAAGTCCTATCTACAAGTAAGTCAAAACAATGAAAATAATACACAGCAAAAGAAAATAAGTTCACTAATGCATGGTATTGCTCGAAGTAAATTTTATAAAGACTCTATGTTTTTCTCTCAAGGATTACCTTTTGTGTTAGAAATATTAAACACCTACTTTAATAAACTGATCAATAATGAAATATTAAAAGAATTAATTTATGACTTCTCTCAGTATCATATTGAGAAAGACACTATGAAATTACCTACTGAAAAAATCAAACAAATTATTGGGAAAGATAGGTATGCATCAATGTATTATTCTGCAAAAATCAACACTGATTCAAACTGGGTTTATAATGAAATTGAGAGAATTAAAGCAGATGATTTTAGTCAACCACATATTTCAAGTGATTCAATAAGAAAGATACAGTCATTAGTATGGTCCTTGGCCAAAAGAAACATTGAATCTACTTATGAAGATAAAAAACACATTTACAACTATATATTTTCTATTTTTAAGCTTTTGAAATCTCTCAAAACTTCTAGAAAAACAATTGAAATAAATTTCGATTTAAGTGCATTTAGATTTGCTGCAAGAAAAGACCTAGAGTATATCGACACACAGATTGAATTAGAGTATATCTCATATAGTAACAAATTCAATATCCTTACTAAAGAGGAAGATATTGATGAAATATTAAACCTCTGTTACAATAAGAACAAAGTCAAATACATTCATATTATTCAATACTTCATCAATAATTATAAAGTTCGAAATATCCCACCCAAACATGCAGATCTATACATAGATAATATTGAACACGAAACTATAATTACCACAATAATGCACCGAGCCCCTCTTGATAAGAAGCTACACAAGAAAATGTTAGAGAAAGTTTCTATTAGTGAGTGTATCAGAGCAAAAAATATGCTACCAGATAGATACGATCACATTATAGAGTTTGAACCTAAATATTTCGATGAAATTATTGATGTATTATTCCATAAGGTATCAAACGAAGATGGCATATGGCAACTATTTAGATTTCTGGCCTGCATAAAACTTTCTTTTTTTTTAAGGAATAAAAATAAAGTCATGGACAGCTGGGAAAAATCTCTATCTCTTTTAACGAATCCAACAGGTGATATTTTAGATGCATTATTTAATTTCTTAACATTAATAATCGAGACAAAATCAAAACTACCTTATCCTTTTGTTGATAAAATTAACCAAACACTAGAAAAATATAAAAGAACCAATTATTTAACAAAGTATTTCTTTAAGGCAGAATTGAATATTACACATTTTCCATGCAATAATTGTAGAATTCAACCATGTGAATACTATAATAAAGATGGATTTGGTTGTGAATTATTCGAATATGAAGAAGCTTTTGAATACGAAGAATGTTATGGAGAGGTCAACCTCTATTTAGCTTGTGTGTTTTTAATGGATATTATACAAGAAAAAACTATTCAATCCTTGAAGATTGAAAACTTAACTTCGAATATTAGATATATAGACAGCCTGTTCAATATCCTGAGTTACACATATACAACTGCATCTACTAAAGATCTAGAGCAACTTCTAGGAGAAAGTTTCAAGTACTATGATAATTATAACAACCTCGAACATTTAGACTTTAACAAAGCCAAACTACTAAAAACCTTGAAGTAATATTATTCAATCAAAGCGCCACTCCCTAACAGAAGTGGCGCTTTTCATTAGCAACTATAAATATGTAAAACCTATATTTCTAAGCCTCTACATTTTCTTCTTCCTCTTTTTCGTTGCGGGTTTTACGAGCTTTAATGGCGCTCATAAACTCGGCAATTACCTCGTTTATTTTGCGCATAATTTGCTTGTATTCTTCGCTTGGAGTCATCTGATAGTTCAGCTCCAAGAACTGGAAAAGGAATTCCAACGTTTTGCGAAGTTCCAAACAAGCCTCATCGGTTTTAATTTCGCTGGTACTGGCTTTGGCATCAATTCTGGCCTTCTCAGCTGTTTCAAACTCAGCCTGTGCCTGCTTCAGCTCAGCTACCCATTCGGTCAATAGCAATAGGGTAATGGCTGCTTTTAGCTCTGGCTTGTTTTCAAAATCAGAAAGCAAATTGTTCAACCTTGCTGATTCAGCCGAATAAGATTCTTTGTGTAAATTCACACCATAAACTCTTATTTCATTCAATACCAAACGTGCCGCATTTTGCCATTCTGGTTTCAAACGCTTTACACATGCTCGCAAGTAGTTACGAAGGGCTATAAAACCATCATCACGTCGAATGTCTTTATTTACTACTTCGGTAGTTAAAGCAGCTGTACTGTTTTTTATCATCGCCTCATCAAGATTGGTGAGCGCTGCTACAACCCTATCGTAAGGTTGTTTTAAGTTAAGGGTTTCAAGCTCATAACCAGTAAAAATTTCTTTTACTCTTTTTCCAAAAGTAAAATACTCATCTCTGTGCAGAGCATGAAAAGACATGTTTTCTATCATCTCTTACTTTTTTTGGTTAGTATTATGGGTGAGTCCTGTCTAAACCAAGTGGTTCATATCAGGTAAAGTCACTCTTCCCTATTAATTGTATTTGTGCTATGCTATTTGTAATTTTAATGTACACTTTCTCATCTCGTTTGAAGACATTTTAAGCTTTCCTCTTATCCAATCAACTTGAGGGAAGCCAATTCACACTTTAATTTGTTTCGCTCATTTTGGGTGGAGCCAACTTAAGCTTCAATTGGGGCCAAACAAATTGCAGGGCTCTGCTTCACGCTTTAATTTTTATCAATCAAGTTGATTGAGTGCATCTCAAGCTTCAATTTTCATTTTTCCAATCCGTTTGAGCCTGTTAGAAGCTTTAATTTGTTTCAAACGAATTGATTTGAATATTATGAATGTTGAAGCTTGTAAAGCTAGAACCAACCAAAATGGCACCAGTAAATTGTTCCTACTAACAATTTTTTCCATGATGGTTGATTCTATTATAAAACGATTAACCTAACATAGCATCTACCTGTGCTTTTGCCTTTCTGTTTTCCAATTCTTTTGCAACAGCAACTGGCACACATTTCTTATTTACAGGGTTTAAATAAGTACTTAATGATTTAGCGAGAACCAATGCTACAGGAATACCTACAACTGAGACAAACAAGCCAACAATTTGGAATAAAGTGATTACGGTAAGGAGTAAGCCAAATGGGAAATAAATAATTCTAACGATTAAGCCGAAAGCTTCCCAAGCCTTGTTTGGTTCTGTGTTCAATTCCTTATTATCAACCATTGAACTCGAAAATGGTGACAGCAAGAATTTAGATAGTTGTATTAGTCCCAATCCTATTGGTGCTCCAACAACTGTGATTAACAACAAACTTCCAATTAAAAAGGTAAAGAATGCCGATACAAATCCAAAAAATGGGAAATGCCAAATAATGTTACCAAGAAATCTCATAATTAATAAGTTTTAGGTTTTCCTACTCGTATAGCTTTTCGGATCCGCTTCGTTTTTTTACATGGTTTCTGAACTCCATTTTGTTCCTAGATCATATTTAGATTTTAATTGATTTCTAATTCTATTATTATCCCTTTATCATATCCAATCCAATCATCACCAAGGCCTTTGCTATTTCATAAAGCTCAATGATATGATCGGTACTCATTTTCACAAAGCTGACCAGCATTGGTATTCTTCCAATTACGAAGGAAATGAGCAATCCCCAAATCAAGATTTGAAAAAACAGGATGATCAGGTAGGACCAGGTAATGCCGAATACATGTAAATCGGGCTGGTGAGGTTTGCCCTGACGAATGGCAATGGAAAATGAGAATCCAAGAGTTGCTCCCAATAATCCGAAATAGACTTCGGCTCCCGAACTGGCCAAAATAAAATAGATGGGGAAAATAAAAACGGTTAGCAGTGGGAAGAAATAAGGAGACAATACCGATAGAACATTCTGCTTTCCCTGGTAGGCGAAATATCCTCCGCTATTGGCTTCAACATTTAAAGCAATGGGCTTATTAAAGGTTAAAACGCCCAGCACATTGTGGGTTAATTCGTGGGCCAAAATGGCCAGATAGCCATGGGTTTTTATAAAAATTGTTGTGAATAGAAATCCTCCTCCCAGGGCGATAAAAAATATTTTCTGAAATACATCTGCAAATGATACCATTTGAAGGGTGGCAATGAATTCACGGCCAAAAGCGTAAATCAGCAGAGGAGTTAGTATTTTAAATAGTTTGGTTATCATGAGTAATTAAATTATGAGTTAGGAATTATGAATGATGAATTAGGGAGCAACATTCATAACTCATCATTTATAATGCATAATTGCTTTTTCTATCCGAAGAATCGCTCAGGATTCACACGTTTTTTGTTTTTGATGATTTCGTAATGCAAATGCGGTCCGGTTGAACGACCAGTACTACCTACCTTGCCAATTACATCTCCTTTATTCACCTTCTGGCCTTTCTTCACACTCACTTTCGACAAGTGTCCATAAATGGTCTCGTAGCCATTGCCATGCTTCACCTTGATGTAGTTGCCATATCCGCCGTTCCATCCCGATTTTACGATTACCCCATCGGCAGGAACATGAATATCGGTGCCTTTTGGACAAGCCATATCAACTCCTCCATGGAATCGCCAACGATACAAGGTTGGATGAAAGCGATTGCCAAATTTTGAGCTTAATCGGTATTTTGCAACAATAGGTTTAGTAGAGGGTATGCTTCGTTTTTCAACTTCTATTAAGCTTGCCTTGTGGCTGTCAATTGCTACTGCTTTTTCAGCTGTTGCATTTGGTTTACTGTTTACCATCTCATTTCCCTTGACCTTCACACCTGGATCAGCCATTTTCTGACTTGGTGTATGATTGACTTTGGAATTTGAAGCTGCTGGATTTGTCATCTGATTCGAACTCGAACTTTGCTTGGCTGCCAACGTAGGATTGGTCATTGCTTGTGGCTGCTCCTCTTCTGCTTGCACCTTTGCTTCCTGCTTAGGCTCTGCTTGTACTTCGGCAGACTTCATTGCTTCTGCAGGCACTTCCTCAATTGCGTTTTTTTCTACCTTACGCTTAATTTGCTTGATCTCGTCATCTAAACTTGCCGTTAGATTTACATAGCTTGGAACTGGCGGCTTGGCAATCAAATCCTTGTCTTTTGCCTCTACCTTTTCCGACACTGGGGTTTCAACCTCAATTCCTAATATCTCCTTGTTCCAATCGAGCTCATTCTTTTTAAAAGCCTCAAATTGTCGTTTGTATTCTTCCTTGTATTTTTGAAATCGAGCTTTCTCAGCCTTCTTGTAAGCTTCGAACGAATCGTACTCCTGTGCTCTAACTTGTCCGATATTTACTAGCAAAATAGTGGACAAAAACCCCAATATTAGTGCATAATTCTTCATAATCGTATTCTTGGTTAAAAATCGGTTTTCATATATAATCGGTTGCCTTCCACCTTTATATCAGTAATACTAAACTTCATTTTCTGATAATCGACAACCCGAAATAAATTCTTAAACATGGTGTTGTACTGATCTCCCACCGACTTTACTTTTCCACCCTCCTTGGTCATTAAAAGCAGGTTATTCAGAATCACATCGAGGTAGGCATTCCAAAATGAATAGTGCAGCGATGCATCTATCATTCCATTTTGGTAAGCTGTTGTATCAGACTTTTGAAATGGCTGATACCTAAATATCCCGGAAGGAAATTTGATTTCGAACTGGTTAATTTTTGAAACAATATCCTTTCCCGATTGGGTATTGTAGGAGTAGTATTTCAACTCCTTAATGGGATATTGCTTGGGTGTATTGATGTAAAGCTTGATAAAACTATAGCTCTCCTCTCTGGAGCCTTTGATTTCACTTTGCAGTAAATCTGCCGAAATTCGAATGGTATTTGTACTGTCGCATTCATTTGATAATTGCCTGATATTGGCTGAATTCACCAAAACAAATACCTCATCGAAACTTGAAGTGAAACTTTTTTCAATTGGCAAAGATTTTAAATCGACTTGAGCAGCCGACAAAACATTGGTTAAACTCACAAATTTTGAGCTGGCATACCTTTCCTTTTTATCGGAGGTATAATTGTCCACAATCGATCGATAGGCAAGATTCTTCTTTAAACAAGCCATGGCAACCGCTCTCAATTTGGCTTGTTCCAATGCCATATCCGAATCCATATAGGGATCCGAAACACCAATGCTAAATTCATCGGATGTTGCCAGCTGAATCCAAGCTGGAAACTTTCCGTTTTCAGAATCTTGCAAAAATTCAGTTTGTAGAGAATCCACAACCAAAGAGCAGGAATCCCGGACCTGCCCTTTTAGTTGTAGATTACCTAAGAAAACTACGAATAATATCAAAAGTGATTTGATATTCATTGTTATGAAAAACGATTGATTATGATCCTATTTTTGCCATTTCCTCTTTAAAATCTTTCTTGAATTTTTCGTATTCAAAATCGATTTTTAACTTATCATCCTGGCTAATTCTGTCTGCCATATTTTTAATGATTTCCTCTCCTGCAAGCTCCATCGCAACATAACAATGAAATTTACCATCTTTGGTTTTCTTCATTTTCTCACAAATCACACGGGTTCCATTAAGCACCTGGCTTACAATACTTCTTGAAAGATCCTGGAAACGCTGTTTTGCTTCCTGATTTCCGTTAAAATCGTGCTGTGAAGAATAGTTGTCAGTCACAACATTTACTTTTGCTTGAATTTCCGATGCCAAACCAGCACGAGCATCTGCATAAGCTATTTTCTTAGCAATACTCATATTTGGACTTAAACCATCAGCCGATGCTCTAAAATATTCTCCATTGGTAAAATATTCTGGTCCTGAACAAGGAACGTCAAAATCTACTTCATCAGCTTGTTGTACCTGTGCTACCTGTTTTGGTGCCGAACATGCAAACATTGCACCCATCATTGCAAATGCAAATAATTTTCCTAAACGTGTTTTCATTACTTGATAATTTTATAGTTTTTAATGTATTGTGTAATTTTTATTCTCACTGATGCTTGAAATAGAGTTGCTGAATTTCATTCTCACGCAACTGGCGATTGTAAATTCTCAGGTTATCAATCTCCCCTGTGAAATACCTTTTCGCACCGGGATCATAACCAATAAATCCTCCTTCACCACTCTTAATATTTCCTTGCATCCTGGTATTCTCAACCAAAACCATTTGGCCATCTACAAACAATTTTGAACGTGATTCATTCTTCAGAACCTCAACGGTTAAAGTGATCATGTGCCACTGGTTATCCAACAAAATTCGGTTGGCATCAAAATCAAATGTTAGGTATCCTCCGTCAGAATATCTTTTCTGATAGAACAACTGATTTTGAAGCGTAGTTCCTAAAATGGTACATCCTGCAGCTTTTCTGCCAAGAATGGCTCCTCCCGAACTTGTTTTTACCCATGCACTAATGGTATATGCACTCCAGTTTTCAATCGGATGCTGCGGAATTGCCAAATAAGAATCTCCATTAAATTGTGCCGATTTACCTGCCCCACTCAAAGTACTATTGATCACCATTGGAGCATGATCTCCTTGTACCAAAGCATTGTAATTGCTCAAGCCCATAATATTTTTTCCCGTTCCATCGTCGAATGTATAGTAGGCCAGTAATCCTGAAGGAACCAGCAGCTCCTGAGTTGGCTTGGTATTGTTTTGCTGAGCCCTCTCAGGCTGAACCGTTGGAGCAACAGCAGAATGATCGATGGTCATTTGCAATTTTTTCAACTCCTGAATGAGCTTTCGCTGCATTTTCTTTAAAACATTTCGACTCGCCGACATGCGTGCCGTTGATTCAGAAGTACTTTCCGGAGCTAAAGATCGCTGGTCGTTTACCGAATACTGAAAAACAGTTTCCTGTGTATTTCTTTTCACAATTTGTAAACTTACCGATGTGAAATACTCCTTCATGTTGTACATCTCACCAGGAACAGTTCCTCCTTTTCGAAAGTCTTCACTTAAATCCACAATAACATCTGCGGATGATTCATTGGGAACAAAATTGAAGTAGTTGTTACTCAAAATCCTTTTTACAGATTTGATTAAAGCTGAATTGCCATATTGCCCTTGTCTTAAAAAGGCTTTTAATGTTTGTGCCTCCAGATTAATGGTCACCTGTGCCTCTGGTATCGATTTAATGGTGCGAATTAAGCTTCGAACCATTTTATCATTGGCAGCACAAAGTTTTTCCATATCAGGTTTTATACGGACCACCTGCCTGCTTTGCTTACTGGTCACATTTAAAATCTGCAATTTTGCACTACCATGCTCATTGGTTAAAAGATTCGCATTCAACTCGCCCGAGCCCGATATGAACTCTGCTTTTAAAGGCAAGTTTGCAAGGGAATAGGCTCCTTGTTTTACTATTAAACTAATAGGTTCTTTAACTGCCTGAAAATTTTGTGCATTTACTGAACTCGGTATTGCCGATAACTGAACATCGTCGAACGCACCAAGTAAAGATTGATACAACTCATTCCCAAGATAAATGGTTTCACCATTTACCTGGTATGCCAGATTTTTATTCAGATCATTCTGAATCAGCTTTAAACCTTCAACGTAATTGAAAATAGCTCCTGATAGATTTCCAGAAATCTTTTGTCTCTTTGCTTTCTGCAAATTATCGTAAGCCTTTTGTTGAATTCTTTCAATTCGAATACGTTCCTTTTCTTTGTAATCGTATTTATTCAATTGATAGTACACCCAATATTCGGTCTCATTCTCCCAGGCTTCTACCAATTGATAATCTTCAATGGTACGTTGAGCCTCCACTTTAATATCTTCCTTGAAAGAAGTGGATACCTGTGCATTGTCTTCCAAAGTATTTAGCAAAGAGTTGCTGGCAACCTTTACCTCTATCTCGGAAACCAAATCACTAAGTGCTTTTTGCTTGGCAACTTTCATGTAGTCTTCCTGCGATTTTTCAGCATATCCAATACCCGTATAATACATGGTATTAATTGGTCGACTGCTCACCCACGAAGGCTTATTCTGTCCAATCAATTGAATTGGAATTAATAGTAAAAGGCACAGGGCCAGAGTCCACAAAGAACTCTGGCTGGCACCTTTCATATTTAAAACAAGAAAATTCATTGTTATTCTATTTGTTTGAAATCAACTATTCCTGAATGGTGATATAAACAGTATTGCCATCAACACGTTTTTTACAAGCAATGCCAATATCACTGCGTAAATAATCCCACAGATTGAAAGCAAAGTCGCTCACGCTAAAAGGATTTCCATTTCCATCTTTTGGTGGAACCTGAATCTGATCGAATATGATAGCTTCAGCTACAGATCCCTGCACATGGTAACTTCCGTTAAAGGCATTCTTTTTCACCCAAATACGTAATAGATCAGATAAAGGAATCATATCGTTTCCAAGTTCGGTATCCATATCTGTTGCTGAATCGCTGGCAATTGAAACATTCAACACAATGGTGTTTCCATTACTTGCCTTTTTCTGGAAATTTGCATTTACCTGATTCAAAAAGTCATCCAACATGATTTTGATGGCAAGGGATGTTAATTTATCCAGAGCATTGCTTCTAAATCGAGGCGACCATGTTTGTTTGCTGGCAATGATATTTCCTGATGCCGTTTCATAAGCTTTCAGAATTAAGGAAACCCTGTTTCCATTGGCTGCAAAATCTTTTTTGATATCAACCGAAACATAAATATCTGATCCTGAATTGCGGATCAACTGTTTATCTACAGTCTGGGCATCATTCATTTCAAAATTGGCAGCACGCATGGCCGCATTCATTTTTGCCTCAAAATCAATAGTAGTAACACCTCTCTGATTAAAACCTTCCTGAACTGCTGCAACGGCAATTCTTTTATCGAAATCATTCTGAAGAATATCCTTGTAGGATTCCCCTGTCTTTTTGTAAGGAATTACCATAATGGTTGGGAGTTGCATTTCATCTACAACTTCCATAGTGTGAGAATTTCCTACAGAGTAGGAATCAGCCTTTGAAACAAAGGCTGATAACAAAAACATACAAAAGATGATTATTGAAACTATTCTAACTTTCATTTTAAAGAATTAATCCATTACATTTTAATTGGAGGCCATGGTCCAGTTCTTGGAATCATCTCTGCAAAAATCTTTAACTCTCCATTAAAATTTGCCAAAATCTTATCTCCTCCTTTTACTACTTTACACTCTGCAAAATCTTCACCTTGTACATCTGTAACCTTAATTCTACCAATTTCGATAATACGCTTTTTGCCTCTAAACTCTTTCTCTTCACAGATTTTGAATTGATCGCCAGCCTGTACGCCAAGAGCTGAACCTGCCTCAATTAGTAAGCTTTTTGCAGCACCTTTTTTCTCTGCTGTAATTTCAACAATCTCAGCAGTAATTGGGAAAATCGCCTTAATCTCCTTGATTACCTTATCTTTTGCATTTTTCACAGCCTTCATTATAGCTGCATCTTTAGTCTTTTCACTTAATAGCGTAGAGCAAGCAATATCTGCCATTCCTTTTTGAGTTCCATCTTTCAGGTTGGTTACCTTGAAAACAAAATTCAATTTTCCACCAAATCCAGTTACCTGTCCTTTATCATTTTTCACTGGAACGGCATCATAATTCGATAAAGTTCCTGTAACTATATAGTCAGCACCCTTTTCTCCTGCTTCACTCAAGCGTTTCATATTATCTTCATTCAAGGCTGACTCTCCTGATTGACGATAGATTTCCTTTCCTCTAGCAGATAAAGTATTGATATCAATTACTTCGTGTAAGCCTTTTTCAACAAATGCTTGTACAATTACATCATGAACATTCTTAGCGTATTGCTCAGAATTTTCAAAGCTACATTTGATATCCCCAATCAAGACCACTTCTTTTTTTTCCTGAGCAAATAAGATGCTCACCATCATCATTAGAGTTAAGAGTACAGATAGTTTTTTCATGTTTTTTCTTTTTAAATTTATAATCAGCAATAATTATGGTGCTTTAATTCAAAACACCAACGAATCATAAAATAACAGAAAGAAAAGTGATTCTCTGTAATACAAAAACACCTATCTATCAAAGCGTTTTGTTTAATTATTAAACAATTGACCTAAAGAATCCAAGGCGAATAATCATTCTATCTAATTTAAATTCCAACTGTACCACGGCAAAAATCAGCTCATTGTTAATTGCTCTCGGTTCACTATCTTTACAGCTTAATAATTAATGTACCATACATGATCACAACAGACCAGCTAAAGAGTTTAGCGGAACGCACGGAAGCGTTGAGGAGGTATCTTTGACATTGATGCCAAACTAATTCAGATACAAGAGGAAGAAATGAGGACTCAGGCTCCTGGATTTTGGGATAATCCAAAGGAAGCAGAGGTTCAAATGAAAAAGGTTCGTAGTCTTAAGTCATGGGTAGAGTCCTACGATGAAGTAAAAGAATCATATGATGATTTGGCCGTTCTTTTTGATTTTGCCAAAGAAGGAGAAGCTTCACCAGAAGAGGTAGATGAGCAATTTTCATCAACGCAAAACCTTATCGAAGCTCTGGAATTGAAAAATATGCTTCGAAAGGAAGAAGATAAACTGGGCGCAATTCTTAAAATTAATGCCGGAGCAGGTGGAACCGAAAGTTGCGACTGGGCAAACATGCTGCACAGAATGTATCTTCGTTATGGAGAATCGCATGGGTACAAAGTCAAACAACTGGAATACCAGGAAGGTGACGAGGCCGGAATTAAATCGGCAACTTTAGAATTCGAGGGCGATTTTGCCTACGGATACCTGAAATCAGAAAATGGTGTACACCGTTTGGTTCGATTATCTCCTTTTAATGCAGCCAACAAACGCATGACTTCTTTTGCTTCGGTATATGTATATCCGGCAATTGATGACAGTATAGAGATTGAAATTAACCCTGCGGATATTTCCTGGGATACTTTCCGATCTGGTGGTGCTGGAGGACAGAATGTTAACAAAGTTGAAACCGGTGTTCGACTGCGACATGCTCCTACTGGAATTATCATTGAAAATACCGAAAGTAGATCTCAACTTGGAAACCGTGAGAATGCACTTCGTTTGTTAAAATCTCAATTGTACGAATTGGAATTGAGGAAACGACAGGAAGAAATCGATAAGATTGAAGGTGCTAAGATGAAAATTGAATGGGGATCCCAAATTCGTTCTTACGTAATGCAACCCTACAAATTGGTTAAAGATGTAAGAACCGGACATGAATCATCAAACGTTCAAGCTGTAATGGATGGTGATTTAGATGGATTCATTAAAGCATTCCTGATGGAATTTGCGGGAGAAGAAAAAAACTAAATACAGAAAGGACGTAATAGAATTACGTCCTTTTTATTTGATAATTACAAACTTATGCTAGTGTAACCGAAACTGGTGTAGGATTCAAAAGGTTATCCAACACCGGACTTCTCTCTTGCATTATTTCCAACCATTTTTCTTTTTGCTCTTCATTAGCTTCAAATATGGGTTTCAGCACAATTTCTATATTTTGATAGCCAGCCCTATCCTTGGTTGGCATACCAAATAACTTCTCTGGATTTAATTCTCCTTTTATCTCAATATCCAAATCTTTAAGCTCAATATCCATTTCATTGGCAACTTTAAAGGCCAATATATGAATACACCCACTTAATCCACAAAGAATATATTCCACCGGATTAGGAGCCAGATCGGTGCCTCCTAAAGGTGAAGGTTCATCAACCATCACTTTAAAATTTCTAACGCTAATTTCTGATCTTGAATTAGATTTTGTCTTTGATTCAATAAGAAAATCAATTTTCTGAATTTCCATCTGCTCCATACTTTTCTGATTTAAATTGTACATTTACAAAAGTAATTAGGTAGATGCAGGACAGTGACTTCAGCCCTGTGTACTTAAATATATCAGAGGGTGTAATTTTACACCTGTGTAAACAAATTAATATGGAGCAAATTCACGATTCGGGAAAAAGATGCCTTTCCATTCTATCAAGCGAGGAAAGTGAAGAACTGTATTCAAAAAGCAACAGTCTTAATTTCGAAGCCGGAGAACTGATTATTAAGAAGGGAACTCCTGTTAATAACATCTATTTCTTAAAATCAGGCATTGTGGAATTGTCATTGAATGAAGCTCCTCATCACCAAATTTTAAACTTACTTTTTGATGGTGAATTTATTGGAATCAATTGTGTTTTTTCCACTGCTCAATATCGGTTTTCAGCACGTGCATTAACCAACTGTTCCATAGAACTATTAGACAAAGAAACTTTTACCAAACTTTTGAAAGCAAACAGTACGCTTTCAATGGCATTTATTCAATACATCTCATGGGTAAATGAAGGTTTTCTCAACTGGCAAATGAAACTAAAAGAAAAAAATTCGGCTGGTGCACTCGCTTTCCTGCTCAGCGAATTCCAGCATAATTTAGATAGCAATACCTTTGAAATTCCTGTAACACGAAAAGAGATGGCCAGAATCATAGGCTTCTCCAAAGAGAGTGTTTTGAAAAACCTTGCCGATTTTAGGAAAGAAGGTTTAATCGATAGTAATGGTAAATCCATTACAATTATCGACGCCTTGCGTTTGGAGGAAATTGCCAAATATGGTTGACAGCTCTTTATTGCTCCGATTTTCTTTTCTCTTTTGGCTTTACAATTCCACCCAGCATGATACCAAATAATCCGCCATAAGGAACCATGGTGTACCAATTGGCCTTTATCGGGCAAGTTCCTGATACACAACCAACGTATCTCCAGTACAGATAGCCTCCAAGCAAACCAATCAATCCGCCAATAATTTCAAATTTTCTTTTATTCAAAAAGTTCTTCATTTTGTTTAAATTATTATTAGCTCAAACCTAATAAAGATTTTCCAAAAGTTTCGTCAATTACATGACAATTAACACTTCCGAATTTTATCATTAAGTATATCCACTAATATTCTCGAAAGCCGTATATTTGTATTCACAAAACCAAAGATACACAACAACACAATGTTAAAGATCTATCACAATCCAAGATGTGCCAAAAGCCGTGCTGGATTAAAATACCTTCAGGAGAAAGGTTTGGAACCTGAAATCAGATTGTATTTAAAAGAAGAATTTACCGAAGCAGAACTTGCTGATTTGCTGATGAGAATGAACAAAGAGCCCCAAGAAATCATTCGAACTCAGGAAAAAATATATAAAAGCGATTTTAAAGGGAAAAACTTTAATCGTGAAGAGTGGATCAAAATATTGATTGAATACCCTAAGCTAATCCAACGCCCGATAATCGTAAAGGATTGTAAAGCTGTATTTGCTGATCCTGTCGAAAACGCTGACGAGATTTTATAATCTCTATATAAATTTAAATCTTTCTTAATTACCTAATTGAGTTGCGCAACAAAATTCAACAGTAACATTTATTGCCTGTTTTCAGTTATTAAATCAATTGAGGAAAATGAAGATGTTTAGAAAATATTACCTGATCATGCTTTCGGTAATTTCAGCAGCCTGCGATCCTTTTAACACAAAGATCGGACCTGAAGTTTCTCTGTATCAAAGTACCGAAATCAAAGATTTTTCCTTTCCGGATACGCTTAAAGTAATGACCTGGAACATTAAATTTGGTGGAGGTCGTATCGATTTCTTTTTCGATTGTCATGGCGATCGCGTCATTATGGAAAAATCCGAGGTTTTAAATCATCTAAATGCTTTGTCTCAAAAAATCCAAGAGATCAACCCGGATATATTATTAATACAAGAAGCTGATATTAATGCCAAAAGAAGTGCCTTTGTTGATCAAGTTCAATATCTGCTTGATAATACTGATTTAAATTATGCAGCTTATGCATCACAATGGAAAGCTTCTAAAATTCCGAGTGATGGTATTGGCAAGATGGATTCCGGCAATGCAATTTTATCGAAATGGAAATTTACTGATGCGAAGAGAATTGCCCTGCCTTTAATTCAATCGCAGAATTTCATTGTTCGATATTTTTATTTAAAAAGAAACATTCTGGATGTTCAATTGGAACATGAAGGAAAAAAACTTCATATACTGAACACGCATGCATCGGCCTATGCAAAGGACGATACCAAGAAAAAACAATTGGATATTATTAAAGCTTACACTGATACAATCTCATTAAAGGGAGATCAATTAATACTGGGAGGTGATTTTAATTCTCTTCCCCCTTATACAAAACAAACCAGCAAGTTTGATGATTCGGTTTGTACCGATGAAGAATTTGAAGCAGACAATTATTCAGCCGAAACGGAATGGATGATGCCTTTCTATGAAAACTACCAGGCAGCCATCCCTTTGGATGAATATCAAAATAATAACAAGGATCATTTTACGCATACCACTGACAAGAATGGATTCTGGAATCGAAAATTGGACTATCTGTTTACAAACGGTAAGTTCATCGATAAAAGCGGAAAAACTTTACAAGAGTGGATGCAAATCTCTGATCATGCACCAGTGATAGTCAATTACGAATTTAGAATTACAAATTACGAGAAAAACTAAACCTATACATCTGTTTATCAACACAGAAAACATGTACTTAAAGATAAAATCGTAATTCGTAATTGGTAATTCCTAATTAATTTCCTGTTGTAAAAGTATGATGCAAAACATTTTTTAAACTTTTTCAAAGTGATAAAAAGGGCTTATTTTTAGACCCTAATTTTTAAACAGTTACAGTTATGGCAGATAATAAACTATTTAGTGAGTTTGCTCCACAATCTACACAAGAGTGGATCGACAAAATCACTAAAGACCTTAAAGGCGCTGACTTCGATAAAAAGTTAGTTTGGAGAACAAATGAAGGATTCAATGTTCAGCCTTTCTACAGACTGGAAAACATGGAAGATAAGATGTACATGAACACTTATCCTGGTGATTTTCCATATGTGCGCGGAAACAAGAAAGACAACAACAATTGGTTTATCCGTCAGGATATCATCGTTGAAGATGTGAAGGCTGCAAACGCAAAAGCTCTTGACGTTCTTAATAAAGGTATCGACTCATTAGGTTTCGTTTTAAATTGGAAAAGCCTTAGCAAAGATGAATTAGCTACTTTGTTAGAAGGTGTTTACATGGATTGTGTTGAAGTAAACTTCGAAAAAACTCACGGTTCTGTAGAATTAATTAAAAACTTACAGGCAATTGCAACTGAAAAAGGAATTGCTCTTGACAAAGTTCAAGGTGGTGTTGCTATCGACATTTTAGGTGGTTACAGTACTTGTGGTAAATTCTGTACTTCAGAAGAAAACTCATACAACTACTTGAAAGAAGCGGTTGAAGCTGCAAAAGAACTTCCAAACTTTAAAGTTGTTGCTGTTGGCGGTAGATTATTCAACAACTCGGGATCATCTATCGTTGAAGAATTAGGTTTCAGTTTAGCTGCCGGTGCTGAATATATAAGCAAGTTAATGGAAGCTGGTTTGTCAATTGAAGAAATTGCTCCAAAAATCCGTTTCAACTTCGCAACTAGCTCTAAATATTTCATGGAGATTGCTAAGCTAAGAGCAGGTCGTATGCTTTGGGCTTACATCTTGAAAGAATTTGGTGCTTCTGAAGAAATGTGTAAAATGTTCATCCACGGAGAAACTTCTGATTGGAACAAGACAATTTACGATCCATACGTAAATATGCTTCGTACTCAAACTGAGGCTATGTCTTCTGTTCTTGGTGGTTTGGATTCATACACAGTTAAGCCTTTCAACTCTGTTTACGAAAATACAACTGAATTCTCAGAGCGTATTGCACGTAACCAGCAGTTATTGTTGAAAGAAGAATCACACTTCGGAAAAATTGCTGACCCTGCTGCAGGATCATACTATATTGAATCTCTTACTGAATCTATCAGCGAAGAAGCTTGGAAACTATTCCTTGAAGTTCAAGAAAAAGGTGGTTACTTGGCAGCTTTCAAAGCTGGTTTCATTCAGGAAACAATCAAAGCTACTGCTCAGAAAAGAGATATGGCTGTTGCAACTCGTAAAGAAAACTTCCTAGGAACTAACCAGTTCCCTAACTTCGGTGAAGTTGCAGAAAAAGAATTGTCAGCAGAACTTTTCGCACCAGAAAACAAAGCTGACGAAAATGCTGAATGCGAAACATTGAAGCCATACCGTGGTGCTCAGGCTTTTGAAGCTATGCGTTACAAAACTGATGTTTACGCAAAAGAAAATGGTCGTCCTAAAGTAATGATGTTCCCAATTGGTAACCTGAACATGCGTAAAGCTCGTGCTCAGTTCGCTTGTAACTTCTTTGCTTGTGCAGGATTCGACGTTGAAGATCACAACGGATTCACTAATGTTGAAGAAGGAGTAAAATTCGTAACTGAAAAGAACGCAAAAATCGTTGTTGTTTGTTCATCTGACGAAGAGTACGAAACTATTGCTCCTGAAGTGTTTGAAGCATTAAAAGGAAAAGCTATTGTTGTTGTAGCTGGTGCTCCTGCTTGTGCTGAAGAATTAAAAGCAAAAGGTGTTGAAAACTTCATCAACGTGAAGTCGAATGTACTTGAAACCTTGAAAGCATATCAAGCTGAGCTTGGAATTTAATTAAAGTAGTTGCACGGTAAAGGCGTAGCATACTGCGTCTCTACAGGAAAAAAACAGAACAAATGAAACCAAATTTTAAAAATATAGATATCAAGTCATCTCAAAGAGCTGCCAAGAATTCTCAGGAATGGGAAAAAGAAAATGGCATTGAAAAATCTTGGATGACACCTGAGCAAATTCCTGTTAAAACAGCTTTTAACAAGGAAGATTTAGAAGGCATGGAACACCTAAACTACGTTTCTGGTTTACCTCCATTCCTTCGCGGACCTTATTCAGCTATGTATCCTTTGCGTCCATGGACAGTTCGTCAGTACGCAGGTTTCTCTACTGCTGAAGAATCAAATGCATTCTATCGTCGTAACCTTGCTGCTGGTCAGAAAGGTCTTTCTGTAGCATTCGACTTGGCTACTCACCGTGGATACGATTCAGATCACCCACGTGTAATTGGTGACGTGGGTAAAGCTGGTGTTGCTATCGACTCTATCTTGGATATGGAGATCCTTTTCGATCAGATTCCATTGAACAAGATGTCTGTATCGATGACAATGAACGGTGCTGTACTTCCTGTTTTGGCTTTCTACATTGTTGCAGGTTTGGAGCAAGGAGCTAAATTGGAAGAGCTTTCAGGTACTATTCAGAATGATATCTTGAAAGAATTCATGGTGCGTAACACTTACATCTACCCACCAGAGTTCTCAATGAAGATTATTGCTGATATTTTCGAATATACTTCGCAGAACATGCCTAAGTTTAACTCTATTTCTATCTCAGGTTACCACATGCAAGAAGCTGGTGCAACTGCAGATATCGAGTTGGCTTACACTCTTGCTGATGGTTTAGAATATTTGAAAAAAGGTGTTGCTGCTGGTATGGACGTTGACGCATTTGCTCCTCGTTTGTCATTCTTCTGGGCTATTGGTATGAACCAATTCATGGAGATTGCTAAGATGAGAGCTGGTCGTTTACTTTGGGCTAAGATTGTAAAACAATTTAATCCTAAGAACCCTAAGTCTATGGCTTTGCGTACTCACTCACAGACTTCAGGTTGGTCGTTAACTGAGCAGGATCCATTCAACAATGTTGGTCGTACTTGTATCGAAGCTATGGCTGCTGCATTGGGTCACACTCAGTCTCTTCACACCAATGCATTGGATGAAGCGATTGCGTTACCAACTGACTTCTCTGCACGTATTGCACGTAATACTCAGATCTATATTCAGGATGAATCAACTATCTGTAAAGCAGTTGATCCATGGGCAGGTTCTTACTATGTAGAATCATTAACTCAGGAATTGGTTGACAAAGCTTGGGCTCACATCGAAGAAGTTGAAAAATTAGGTGGTATGGCTAAAGCTATCGAGTCTGGTATTCCAAAACTTCGTATCGAGGAAGCTGCTGCTCGTACTCAAGCTAAAATTGATGCTGGTACTCAAACTATCGTTGGTACTAACAAATATCGTTTGGAGAAAGAAGATCCATTGGATATCCTTGAAGTTGATAACACTGCTGTACGTACTGCTCAGATTGAACGTTTGGCTAAGCTTCGTGCAAACCGTAATGAAGAAGAGGTACAGGCTGCTCTTGAAGCCATTACTGCTTGTGCTAACGGTGGTGAAGGTAACTTGTTGGATCTTGCTGTTAAAGCTGCACAAGTTCGTGCTTCTTTGGGTGAGATTTCAGATGCATGTGAAAAAATTTGTGGAAGATATAAAGCCGTTATTAGAACCGTGTCAGGAGTATATTCATCAGAATCAAAAGAAGATGCTGACTTCGCAAAAGCGAAAGAGTTGGCAGATCAATTTGCAGAACAAACTGGACGTCGTCCACGTATCATGATTGCAAAAATGGGTCAGGATGGTCACGACCGTGGTGGTAAAGTAGTTGCTACTGGTTTCGCTGATATGGGATTCGACGTGGATATGGGACCATTATTCCAAACTCCGGAAGAATCTGCTAAGCAAGCTGTAGAAAATGATGTACACATGGTTGGTGTATCTTCATTGGCTGCTGGTCACAAAACTTTGGTTCCTGCAATTATCGAGGAATTGAAGAAATTAGGACGTGAAGACATCATGGTTACTGCAGGTGGTGTAATCCCAGCTCAGGACTACGATTTCCTTTATGAAGCAGGTGTTGCAGGTGTATTTGGTCCTGGAACAAAAGTTTCTAAGTGTGCGATCCAAATGTTGGAAATCTTGATCGAGCAATACAAAGACTAATTAAGATTATCACTATATTTATAGACAGGGAGTTTATACTTCCTGTCTTTTTTTTATCCAGATATCAAAATCATGAATAAATCCCTTTTGTTTTTACTTTTTGTCTTAGTCAATTTGACTGTATCTGCTCAAAATAAAACCATAGAAGATACTCGCTTGAAAAAACATGTTTTGTATGGAAAAGTTACTCTTGAAGCTTTTGAGTTAGATATCTGTAAAGATTGGTATGGGCCAGAATACAAAAACTACAAAGCTAAAAACGGAATCATTAAAAAGCTTAGAAAACTATCATTCAAAAATGTAAGAATAGATTTGATTCTGGGATCATGGTGCCATGATTCACATCGCGAAGTACCTCGATTTATAAAAATTCTTGATGAAATTAGGTTCCCATTTGAAAATCTAAACATGAATGCCTTAGATACAAAGAAAGAATCGTCCGACTACAATGCACAGGCAAATAATGTTAGCAGAGTTCCAACGGCAATAGTCTATCGAAACAATGAAGAAATTGGAAGAATAATTGAAACACCCAATCAAAGTCTTGAAAAAGACCTTTTAAAAATCCTTTCTAAAAATTAGTATATTAGCAATATATTAATAACATCATCAATCTAAAATGGAACAAGTACGCTCTAACTCTGGACAAACATTGGGAATCATTGCTTTGGTTCTAGGTATTTTAACTCTTTTTATCGGATTTATTCCTTGCATTGGCTTCATAGCCTTTATACCAGGGGTTATTGCCATAATTCTAAGTATAATAGGATTGAGTCAGGCCAATAGAGATAATGGTGCAAGAGGCATAAACATTGGAGCTCTAGTTATTTCTGTTCTTGGTGTTTTGGTAGCATCAATTTGGCTATTCTTTATTGTTGGAGTTGCCAGTATGAACGAAGATGAGATTGAGGGATTTGTTGAAGAGGTGATTGAAGAAGTAATTGAGGAATCTGTTAATAATCCAGACTTACAAGAAGCTTTAGATGAATTGGAACAACAGCTTGAGGAAATTAATATCGACTCAATCACCAATGAGGTGGATAGCCTTGAAATGAAAATTAAGGTAGAAATTGAAACCAATAAAAAACAAGAATAGCCTAAGTAGCTATCAAATAATTAACCTCATTTTTGCATCAATAATAGCCGGAATATTTATTTATTCCGCCATTTACTCACATCCCAAAATAAATCATCCAATCCCATCTGTTTTTTCCCAGGTGACAGGTAAAGATAGTCCTTCATCTGGCCTATCTCGTAGCTTTTCGGCTCTTACTCAAGGTGATGTTAAATCAGCAAGAGATCTTAACCCTTACAGTATCCAAATCTTTTTATTTTTTACTTTTCAGTTGATTTTTAGATTATTAACGTTTTTATTGATGAAAAAATCATTTTCATGGATTAACATCTATATTTTAGCTGATATCACTTTGTCCATATTATTCTTTTTGTTGGTTTTCAAGCCTTTGATTATATTCACACTTGAACTATTTAAAAAATTTATCGTAAATTGAATGTAGATTAATATTTATTAAACTTTTTGCGATATGTCATTTTTACTAGTTAGTTTATGCTTGACTCTACTAACAGGTGTTATGGTCTTACATGTTCAGAACGAAAATAACCTATCAAAAAGAATAGTTAAGGCTGGTACAATTGTAGAGCAATTGTTAGATCAAAATGGAATAAAGCACATTGATCTAAAAAAGAAATTTGCGAGCTCAAGTCTCTCTACTCAACTTAGATTGGTTGAGTACTATATTAATTATCTAGATTCTAATTATACTGATTTCGGATCAAAGAAAACAGTATTTCAAAGAATTAATAATATTGAAAGTGCATTAAGTCTTTATAAAGACTACAATACAGAATTAAAGCTTGCATCATGATGCAAGCTTTAATTTTATAGCATAAATTTATTTTATATCTGCAAGAGAGAAACATTTATCAACCTTAACACCTCTCTCTGTTTTTATTAAACTACAACACTCCGTAGTAATATCATGTTGCAAAAATAATATTGCATTATTCTCAACTGCTTCAGCAAGAAACTCTTGTTTTTCAGCTAATGATGCTGTTGGATTTAGATCATAACTCGCCAGCCACTTTACAGGAACATTCGCTGCTGTAGGAATAAAGTCTCCAGCAAAAACAACTTCCTGACCATTAAAATTGATAACTGGAATCATTAATCCCGGTGTGTGTCCTTCAAAAATTTTCACTTTAAAATTTGGAAACAACTCACCCTCCTGTTCTACCAAATTCAACTTACCTGCTTCTTTTATTGGCATTATATTTTCATCAAAAAATGCATCGCTCTCACGAATATTAGGGTTCAAATAATTCTCCCAATGCTGCTTGCTAACCCAGTGCTGAGCATTTTTAAAAACCAATTCATAATCGCTTTTATCTGTATTCCATTTTACGGCTCCACCACAATGATCGAAATGCAAATGGGTAAATACAACATCTGTAATATCATCCGGTAAAAATCCTTCACTTTTTAAAGAATCCAGCATATTGGCATCTCCATTTAGATGTTGATGCTTGAAGAACTCTTCACTTTGCTTATCTCCTGTCCCGTTATCAATCAATATCTTTCTTTCACCATCAACAACAAGCATGCTTCTCATGGCACAATTACAATAATTATCTTCGTTCGAAGGATATTTTCTACTCCACATTACTTTAGGAACAACACTAAACATTGCTCCTCCATCGCACATAAAATTTCCTGTTTCTATATTGTATATTTCCATGATAATATTGTTTTATTCTAGTATCTTTAATTTTCGCAAAAGAAAAGCTTAAACCACAGTTAAAGTACTCGTACTTATTGCGGTTCAAAAATACAATTTTATAAAAGATTATCAATGAAAGTTCACTTTATAGCAATTGGCGGAAGCGCCATGCACAATTTAGCAATCGCACTACATAAGAAAGGATTTGAAATCACAGGTTCAGATGATGAAATTTTTGACCCCTCAAAATCAAGATTGGAGAAATATGGAATTCTGCCAAAAGAATGGGGTTGGTTTCCTGAAAAACTTACTACTGATATTGATGCGATAATTCTAGGTATGCATGCAAGAATTGACAATCCGGAATTGTTAAAAGCTCAGGAACTTGGTTTAAAAATTTATTCTTATCCTGAATACATTTACGAACAAACCAAAGATAAAACCAGAATTGTAATTGGTGGAAGCCATGGAAAAACGACCACCACCTCAATGGTAATGCATGTATTAAAAGATAACAATATCGACTTTGATTACATGGTAGGTGCACAAATTGAAGGATTTGGAACCATGGTTAAATTAAGCAAAGATGCTAAAATTGCTATTTTTGAAGGTGATGAATACCTTTCCTCTCCTATCGATCGTAGACCAAAATTTCATTTGTATCATCCTGACATCGCACTACTAACAGGAATCGCCTGGGACCATATTAATGTATTTCCAACTTTCGAAAATTATGTGGAGCAATTCGAAACTTTCACACAAATGATTCAAGAAAATGGTTCTTTAATCTACTTTGATGGTGATGAGCACATTGCTAAAATTGTCGAAAAGAAAAGAGAAGGTATCGAATACATTCCATACAATTCACATCCTTTTAAAGTGGTTGATAACCGCAGTATTCTTCAAACGAAAAACGGGGATGTTCCTTTGGAAATTTTTGGAGAACACAACCTTCAAAACCTTATGGGAGCCTATCTCATTTGTAAAAAAGCTGGACTAAGTAACGAACAGTTTTACAATTCAATTCAAAACTTTTCGGGAGCTGCCAAGCGATTACAAAAACTTGCCGAAAATAATTCATGCACAGTTTTTCAAGATTTTGCGCACTCTCCATCAAAATTAAAGGCTACTACCGAGGCTGTAAAAAAACAATTTACCAATCGTAAATTGATTGCTTGTATGGAATTACACACGTTTAGTAGTTTGAAAAAAGAATTTTTACCACACTATAAAAACACCATGAGTTTGGCTGATAAAGCAATTGTGTATTTCAATCCCAAAACTGTTGAGCACAAAAAGCTTGAGCCTATTTCAAAGGACCAGGTAGCGGAAGCTTTTGGAGGTAATAATGTAACTGTTTACACCGATTCAGATTTGGTTATTAGTGATTTATTAGAACAAGATTTCAAGAACACAAATGTTCTTTTAATGAGCTCTGGAAATTTTTCAGGAGTTAACTTATCTACACTTGCGGAAAAAATTGTCAACAAAAGCTGAATCAATACATCTATATTGTTTTGCCTGTCAGTAAAATAATACTACTTTTAGTATAAATCAGATTATAACAGCTTTAATACCATGTCTGCTTTACACAGGTTAACCATTCTATTTTTAGTTTTACTTTCATTTGTTTTTGTGAATTTGCATGCTCAAAATCAAATCCAGAAAGCTGAAGAATTATTGCCTAAAGCGGAAGGTGAGCAACGCATTGTGTTGCTGAGAGAGTTATCAAAGCTCTATTTGGATGTAAATATTGATAAAAGCATTGATTATCTAAAAGAAGTTGTTGTTTTATCCTCGGATGTTCCTGCAAATCACGCAACGGCTTTGTACGATTTGGGAAATCTGTATCGAAGAGTTAATAATTTCAGAAGGGCTTTAGATTGTCATTTGCAGGCATTGGAAATTCGAAAAAACACATCCGATGAGTTGGCTGTATCAGCTTCATACAATAATATTGGTGAGATTCATAAAATTTTAAACAAACACAAGGAAGCTCTTGAATATTTCAATCAATCACTAAAAATTCGGCAGAAGGAAGGATCAGAAAAGGAAGTTGCGTATACCTTAAACAATATTGGTAGTGTGTATTGGCTCGATAAAGACTATGCCAACGCTTTGGAGTATTATTTAAAATCTTTGGAAATCAGATCCAAACTTGGCGATAAATCGGATATTTCCTCATCACTGAATAATCTTGGTAATGTCTATAAAAACTTAAACAAGTACAACAAGGCATTAGATTATTACAAAAAGGCTCTAACCCTTCGTGAGGAACTTGGCGACAAATCTCTCATTGCCTATACCTTAAATGACATTGGTGGCATTTACTGGAGACTGAACAATTTTAATGAATCGCTTAACTTTTACAACCGCGCTCTAAAAATCAGAAGAGACCTTGGCAATAAGCGTTATACTGCAGCCACATTAAAAAACATAGGAACAGTTTACAAAGATTTAAATGAACTTGATTTTTCGTTAAAACACTATAATGAATCGCTTAAAATTTACAATGAAATAGGTGATCTGAAAGAACAAGCTAATGTATATTCATTAATTGGAAATTTATACAGCAGCTATAACAATTTCGATAAAAGTCAGGAATACCATAAAATTGCGCTCAACCTACATGAGAAATTAGGAAATGCTAAAGGAATTGCATATTCATCGAATAGCATAGGCGAAATTTTAATGGATTACTACAAAAGCGATGATGCTTTGCAGTATTTAGAATCTGCCTACGAAAATGCCAATTATTCTAAGGACAGAAACTTGCAAAAGACAACTTCCGAAAATCTGTTTGAATATTATTCGAATAAAGGCAACTACAAAAAAGCACTAGAGTATTATCGTAATTATTCAAACACCCAGTATGACAGCATTGTAGATCAATACGACAAGAATAGGATCAGTGAGTTTGAGGCGAAATACGAAATCTCTAAAAACAAAGAAGAAATTAAGGGTCTGAAGGAATATAACAGAATGCAAGCCATTCTGATTTACCTTTTTATTGTCCTGATTATTTTTGCAGGAATTATTGGCTACATTACCAATAAAAATATCAAATTAAGAAAAGAGACTACTGCTACCCTTACCGAGAAAAACCAAGAGTTAGAAGAAATTAATTCACGTTTGAAAGAATCGGATATTATTTTGCGTGATTTGAATCTAACCAAGGATAAGATTTTTAATATTATATCGACTGATTTGCGTGATCCATTTATTGATCTGAAAAATATCAGTACAAAACTCATCGAAAGCTTTAATGAGAATGATATAGAATACCAAAAGTCCTTAGCCATTGGAATTCGTGATTTATCTGATCACACCAATGATTTGGTAGAAAATATTTTACTGTGGTCTGCATCGCAGGCTGGTAAAGCCACATTTTCTCCAAAATATTTCAACATTCGAGAATCAATTAATGGAGTTCTTCAAAAACTATCGGGTCCAATTATTGAGAAGAATTTGAAATTCATTTTTAATATGGACAATACCTCAATGGTTTATGCCGACTCTGCTGCCATGTCAGAAGTTTTTAAAAATCTAATTTCAAATGCCATTAAATTTTCCTATTCCGAAGGAAAAATCACTCTCTCAGCACGAGAAAAAAAATATCTTGTGGAGCTGGAAATATCCGACGAAGGAGTTGGAATGAGCAAATCGAACCTTAATAAAATATTCAGACTGGATAATAATTACCTTGCTCTTGGCACTGCACAAGAAAAAGGAGCTGGTATTGGCCTATTGCTCTGTAAAGAGTACGTAGAAAAAAATGGAGGTAAAATCTGGGCCGAAAGTGAGGAAGGAAAAGGAAGTAGTTTTTATATCACAATTCCTAAGTCTGAAAAAATTATGGAGTCAATTCCAAAAACAAAGGCATAAAACAAAAGGCACCCAAATGGATGCCTTTTTTTATTACTTTCTGCTTCTAATTATTTAGCAGTAATTTTATTTACAAAGTGATAGTGACTTCCGAATCTTTCGAATGCTGCCTTATCAAGTTCTTCTCTAAAGTTTGGGTGAGCAACAGAGATAATTGCTTTAGCTCTTTGTTGAAGTGACTTACCAAACAAGTTCACAGCTCCATGCTCAGTTACAAACCATCTCATGTTGTTACGAGTAGTTACAACACCTGATCCTGTTAATAAGGTTGGAGTAATTTTAGAGATACCTTTACCAGTAACAGAAGGCATTGCGATAATAGGCACACCACCTTCAGAAGCTGCAGCACCACGAGTAAAGTCAATCTGACCACCTACACCTGAATAGTGTTTGGTTCCAATTGAGTCAGCACAAACCTGACCAGTAATATCAATAGATAATGCTGAGTTGATAGCACATACTTTTGGGTTTTGCTTGATAATACCAACACCATTGGTATAAGCAACATCCATCATCAAAACTCCTGGGTTATCATCCACAAAATCGTAAAGTTCTTTTGTTCCCATCAAGAAACCAGCAACAATCTTACCTGGATCTAACTTCTTATTTCTACCGTTAACAACACCGCTTTCTACCAATGGAAGAAGACCATCAGCAAACATTTCAGTGTGAACTCCAAGGTCCTTGTGATTTCCTAACTGTGCCAAAACAGCATTAGGAATACCACCAATACCCATTTGCAAACAAGCTCCATCAGGAATCAATTCTGCCACATTTTTACCAATTGCAATATCCATTTCTGATAACGGTGCATTGTGGTGCTCGATAAGTGGAGAGTTGTCTTCACAGAAAATATCAAAGTTCGATAGCGGCATCATTGCATCACCAAAAGCACGAGGTACATTAGGGTTGATGATTGCAACTACAGTATCAGCTTCTTCAACAGCTGCTTTACTAGCCTCAACAGAAGTTCCTAAAGAAACAAAACCATGCTTATCAGGAGTACTTACCTGTACAACTGCAACATTTACATTTAAAATACCCTCACGAATCAATTGCTGAGTTTCTCCTAAAAACACAGGAATATAATCTGCATAACCTGCTTGAGTTTGCTTTCTAACATTAGCCCCAACAAACAATGATTCAAGATTAAAAATTCCTTCAAATTCAGGATCAGCATAAGGAGCTGGTCCTTCTGTGTGAATATGCTGAATGGTTACATCGTAAATTTCACCATTACGACCGCGATCACACATTGCGTTAATGAATTTATGAGGTGTCAACGCTACGGAGTGCAAGTGTACTCTATCTCCAGACTTAATTACCTTTGCTGCTTCTTCAAAAGAAACTATTTTAATCTCTTTATGCATCTCTAATCGGTTTTATATTGATGTTTATAAATTTCTAATTCGCCGACTAAAGTAGTATATTTTTTAAGTCCAATTTCTGCTATTTAGCATGAGTGCTACAAAACATATCTTCACTATCAATTCATAATTAAGACTTTGTGTTTTAGATTGAAAGAAAATTGATTTTAACAAATCACTTATACAATCTGTCAATTGCAGGCAATTAAAAACAGAGCTATATAAAATAAAGAAGCCGGGAGACCCAAACTCCCGGCTGCAAAACCCAAACATCTAATAAAACTTAAATAACAAAAACTATCAAACTATTATTTTTACTAACCCTTTTAATAAGGTATACTATTTTTGTTGTAAGTACTTGTGAAAAATAGTTTTCCTTGTTTTCTATATCAAATATACGAAGCAATTACACATCAAGCAAATCAATATTGTTTATAGTGTTATAGATAATGTTTATATTTGAAAGAATTTAAAAAACAACAAACTAATGATCACGATCACTCAACTCGAATATATCGTGGCTGTTGATACTTATCGTCACTTTGCAACAGCTGCCGAAAAATGTTTTATTACTCAGCCAACCTTAAGTATGCAGATCAAAAAACTGGAGGAGTATTTGGATGTTACCATATTTGACAGAAGCAAACAACCAATTATTCCAACCGACGTTGGCCTTGATATTATTGAACAAGCAAGAATCATTCTTAGCGAAACCAAAAAAGTTGATGAGATCATTAAAGATCATAAGAACACCATAGAGGGAAATTTGAAAATTGGGATTATCCCAACATTAGCTCCTTTTCTTCTTCCGATGTTTATTGGTGATTATATCAGAAAATATCCTGCTATTAAAGTTGAGGTGGAAGAAATGGTTTCTGAAGAAATTGTAAAAAGCCTTAAAAAAGATAAAATTGATGTGGGTATTTTTGTTACGCCTGCAAAGGATGATAAAATTCGAGAAAGACATCTTTTCTATGAAGAAATGATGATTTACGCACACAAGGATCATCCACTACTAAAACAACCTATTGTTGAGGTAAAAGATATTGCTACTCCAGAAATTTGGATGCTTAGTGATGGACACTGTTTCAGAAACCAGGTAATCAATCTTTGTGAGATGCACGATTTGCAACATCAGGAATTGCCATTCGAATTTGAAAGTAATTCTCTTGAAACTTTAATGAAAATTGTGGATCGTGAAGGAGGTTTTACACTGATACCTGAATTAGCAACTCAATATTTGCCTGAAGAAAAGATGGCACAGGTAAAAAAATTCACAAACATTCATCCTTTAAGGGAGGTTAGTTTGGTATATTCTCGTCATTACACAAAAAATAAATTGTTGGATTTATTGGCTGATCAAATCAAAAATATAATCCCAAATAACTTTTTAAGTAGTGATAGAGGAACAATTGTTGAATGGCGCTAAATTTATTTTAAGCTTATAACGAAGTAGTTAGTTTCTTTACCGAAAAAAAGTGTAAGTTTTTTCAAAAAAAGTTTTGCAGGAATAAAGAATTATCTCTTTCTTTGCAGCGCAAAAGAAAAAAATAAGAGGCTAACTCTTCAACATTTCTGAAGCAATAAAAAAGAGTTTTTTCGCAAAGTGTTTGCAGTTTTAAAAAAATAAATTACCTTTGCAGCTCTGAAAAATTAGATGGTCCGTTCGTCTAGGGGTTAGGACGCCAGATTTTCATTCTGGTAACACGGGTTCGATTCCCGTACGGACTACTAAAAATTTTGCAGTAATTCGATTTTAATTTATCTTTGCTGCGCATTAATAAACCAATGGTCCGTTCGTCTAGGGGTTAGGACGCCAGATTTTCATTCTGGTAACACGGGTTCGATTCCCGTACGGACTACCAAGATAATAATTTAGATAACTTTAAGAGATGGCAAATCATCAATCTGCAATTAAAAGAATCAGACAGTCTGAAAAGAAAAGAGTACACAATAAGTATTATGCGAAGACTGCCAGAAATGCTGTAAGAAAGTTACGTGCTACTTCAGATAAGGAAGCTGCTAATGAATTACTTCCTAAAGTAACTGCAATGTTGGATAAACTTGCTAAGATTAATGTAATTCATAAGAACAAAGCTGCTAACTTGAAATCTAAATTAGCTTCACACGTTAACAAGCTGTAAGACACTATAACTCTGTTATAAAGGGTTCTCAATGAGAACCCTTTTTGTGTATGCACATATTCCATATTGGTTTTGTTTATGTAAATTTATAACTTTAGTTAAATATTTACACAACAAACTATGGATGAATATAATAAACTAAGCATTAAAGACTGGGCTCTTGAAGATCGCCCCAGAGAAAAATTAATGTACAAGGGAGTTAAAAGTTTATCTACCGCAGAACTTTTAGCAATTATTATTGGCAGTGGCAATCGCAATCAGTCCGCTGTCGAACTTTCCAAAACGATACTCTCCCATTGCAATAATGACCTCAACGTCCTTGCTAAAAAATCAATTCATGATTTGATGAAAATTAAAGGAATTGGAGAAGCAAAAGCCATTGGTATTATTTCAGCATTGGAAATTGGTCGCAGACAAAAAGCTTTTCAGAGTAAACAGAAAGAAAAAGTTACTTGCAGTCGCGATGCTTTCGAAATTCTATTCCCTTTTGTAGAGAATTTAGGACATGAAGAATTTTGGGTTTTGTTCATGAATAGAGCCAACAAAGTTATCGAAATCAAAAACGTTTCTTCAGGAGGAATTACAGGCACTGTTTTCGACATCAGGTTGGTGTTAAAAGAGGCTCTACAACTTGAGGCGGTTAATCTTATTCTTTGTCACAATCATCCATCGGGAAATTTGGCTCCATCAGCAGCAGACAAAGACATTACAAAAAAATCGAAAGATGCTGCTAAACTGATGAATATAGAAATATTAGATCATATAATAATTGGCGAAAACGATTATTATAGTTTTGCCGATGACGCACTAATTTAGAATGAATTAGATTACGAATTTTTCCTTCATTTCCTTCCTTAATATTATTGAAATATGGCTATATTTGCGCTCAGCTAATTTTTAAATAATAAAACATGGTGATCCACACTTTAGGAGAAAACAACTCCCTTTTTAACCGATTTATAGCTGAAATCCGAGACGTTAACATTCAAAACGATCCTCTTCGCTTTAGAAGAAACCTTGAAAGAGTTGGTGAGATATTCGCATACGAAATCAGTAAAACTTTAGATTTTGCAGATCAATCAGTGGAAACTCCACTTGGTACTGCAATTGCTTCTCTTCCAAAGGATGAAGTTGTTGTAGCTTCGATATTAAGAGCAGGTCTTCCTTTGCACAATGGTTTATTAAACTATTTTGATAGATCAGAAAATGCTTTTATTTCTGCATATCGCAAGCATACCGAAGATGGAAAATTCAAAATTAATTTCGAGTACATTTCATCTCCTTCTATCGATGGCAAGGTGGTTATTCTTGCCGATCCAATGTTGGCAACAGGATCATCAATGGAGTTGGCATACAAAGCAATGCTAACAAAAGGTACTCCTAAACACGTACACATTGTATCTGTAATTGCAAGCCAAGAAGGTGTTAATCTTATTAAGAACAATTTACCTTCAGAAAACACTACCATTTGGAATGGTGTTGTTGATGCTGAACTAAATACCAAGTCGTATATCGTTCCTGGTTGTGGCGATGCTGGTGATTTGGCTTTTGGTGCTAAATTAGGATAATCAATATTTTTGATAATATCTCAAGGACTGTTTTAATGACAGTCCTTTTTTTTGCGAAACTCTTAAATGTTAGTGCTTATTCTATCCAAGGATTGATTTGCCGATGACTTAGACGACAAATAATTTCTGATTAAATACTAATCCGCTTAAAAATTCTTGCTACAGTTTGGCAAACTGACAGCAAAGCAACCTTGCATGCATACCACAATATCCTTATACCTTAAATCGCGTAACCTCCGATGTATCGGGACAAGAATTTTTCATATCCAAGATGCTCTTACCTGTTACCGGATGAATAAAATCAGGTGCAATTTCTGATAAAGGAGCCAAAGCAAACATTCTCTCTCCCATTCTAGGATGTGGCACTTCTAACCTTTCGGTATCGATAATTAAATCATCGTAGAACAAAATATCAACATCAATAGTTCTCTCGCTGTAGCGATTTTTCTTTCGAATGCGACCAAGCTTTTTCTCAATTTCCTGAGTTTGATCAAGAACTGCCTCAGGCATCAAGTTGCTTTCGACTATCACCACTTGGTTCAGAAAACTTTGCTCATGTTCGAATCCCCATGGTTCTGTTTCATATATGGCTGAAACATTCAGAACTTTTCCAACATCATTCCCCAAAGCTTCAACTGTGCTTTTAAGAATTAACTCTCTATCACCTAAATTTCCTCCTATTAAGAAATATACCTTTGCCATCTGTTATAATTTGATCGGTAAAAGAAACAAAGAAATCTTTCGAAACAAAATATACATCGAAAATAATCCGCATTTCAAACTTCTGTCAGTTTAATTAGATATATTTGTTACAATGCCGATTTACATAAATCTGCATCTTTCAATTAGATAATCAATTAAAAGAAAATCAATATGAAAAGCTTCTTTAAATTTACATTTGCCTCCATATTAGGTGTTATTGTAGGTGGATTTCTTCTTTTGTTTTTGGGCATCATGATTATTGCTGGTATCGCTTCAAGTGCTGATAAAGCAGTAACCGTTAAAAACAAAAGTGTTCTGGAAATTAAACTAAATAAATCCCTTGCTGATCGAGGCGCGGATAATCCTTTTGATGAATTGGGTTTACCAGGAACTGGTAGCTCAAGCATTGGTTTAACCACCATTTTAGAAAGTATTGAGAAGGCTAAAACCGATGAAAAAATAAAAGGTATTTATTTAAATGTTAGCGATGTTTCTGCAAACTTTGGTGGTATTGCCTCTATCGAAGAAATCAGAAATAAGCTTAAAGAGTTTAAAGAAACCGGTAAATTTATTGTGAGCTACAACAATTTTGGTTATTCACAAAAAGCCTACTACCTAACCTCTGTCTCGGATAGCATTTATTTAAATCCTGAAGCCATGATAATGCTTCTTGGTATGGGTGGTGAAAGAACCTTTTACAAAAAATTCTTAAAGAACATTGGTGTAGAAGCTCAGGTCATCAGAGTTGGTAAATACAAATCGGCTACAGAACAGTTTTTCAGAGATGACATGAGTGACGAAAGTCGTGAACAAACCATGGCTTATGTTGGTGATATTTGGAATCAAATTTTAACAGGAATTTCAGAAGAAAGAGGCATTTCGGTTGACAAATTAAATGAACTAATTGATACATTTGCCATTAAAAAGGCAGCTGATGCTAAAAAATACAATTTAATTGATGGAGTGATTTACCAGGATGAAATGAATGCTATCCTTAGAAAGCTTACTGATATTAAAGAAGACAAAAAACTTCGTATGGTTAGTGTGTCTGATTACGCAAAATCTCCAGATGCTGATGCCAAATTCTCAAAAAATAAAATTGCCGTAGTTTATGCTACAGGTGCCATTGGAAATGAGCAAAGCGAAACAGCAATAGGTCCTGAATTGGCTAACACCATTCGCAAAGCCAGAAGAGATTCAACCGTTAAAGCCATCGTATTGCGCGTAAATTCACCGGGAGGTAGTGCTTTGGTTTCTGATATTATTTGGAGAGAAGTTGAATTGGCTTCGCAAGAAAAACCGGTTATTGCTTCAATGGGTAATGTGGCTGCATCAGGAGGTTACTATATTGCCTGTCCTGCAGATACTATCGTTGCCGATAAAAATACCATTACCGGATCAATTGGTATTTATGGCTTGTTCTTCTCTGGTGAAGAATTGATTAAAAATAAAATTGGGTTCACAACTGATTCTTACGGAACCAACAAACATTCTGCCTTTGGTGGAGGTTATCCATTAATGGTTGTTCCGGTTTCCTCAAGAAAGTTCACAAACACTGAAAAAGAAATCCTTCAGGATATCATTAACGAAGGATATGACACATTCCTAACTAGAGTTGCAAATGGAAGAAACCGATCGAAAGAAGAGATTCATGAAGTGGCACAAGGAAGAGTTTGGAGTGCTGTGGATGCCAAAGAAAATGGTTTGGTTGATGTTTTAGGAGGTTTAGAAACCGCTATTGAGATTGCAAAAGAAAAAGCAGGCTTAAAAGATGATTATAGAATTGTTTCTCTTCCGAAGCAAAAAGATCCAATTCAAGAATTAATAAATGATATTACTGGCGAAGCCAAAACCAGATTCTTAAAATTTGAATTAGGTGACACCTACAGATACTACAATCAGGCTCAAAGCATTATGAATTTAGGTGGTGTTCAGGCTCGATTGCCATACGAAATAGAATTGAACTAAACTTCATAAGCTCATTCTCATTAAAAATCCTCAAAATTTGAGGATTTTTTTTATTTCAGGAATCACCATATTTTTATCAACTAAATTAAAAATTATTGTCATATTTAATTCGTTTTAAATACTAACAAATATTTCTGTAAATTTAATATGGAATTAATTGTTACTATTACAAGTCTATCTCTAACGATATCTATTCTATACACCTGATTAAAACTATAATCAATGAAAGCACTAACCCGTTTTTTAAAAGTTTTACTACTCCCTTTTAGTTTACTTTACGGATTGATTGTGGCCATGCGCAATATGCTTTTCGATATAAATATTCTTACCAGTACCGAATTCAAAATCCCAATCATTTCGGTTGGTAACATCACCGTTGGAGGAACTGGAAAAACTCCTCATATAGAATACCTTATCACGCTATTAAAAGATGATTACAAGCTTGCAACCCTAAGTCGTGGTTACAAAAGAAAAAGTAAAGGCTTTATCCTTTCTGATGAAAATTCCACTGCAAACTTGATTGGTGACGAGCCTATGCAAATCAAACGCAAATTTCCTGACATACTAGTTTCGGTTGACAGCAAAAGGGTAAATGGGGTTAAAAATCTGCTTAAAAGTGAACACGGCAATGATTTAAGCGCAATTCTACTGGATGATGCCTACCAGCACAGGTATATAAAACCAGGCTTATCCATTCTTTTAATTGATTACAACAGACCAATTACTCGCGATTTTATAATGCCATATGGGCGTTTGAGAGAAAGTGCAGAAGAAAGATCCAGAGCAAATATCATTATTGTGAGTAAGACTCCTACCAACATGACTCCAATTGAGAGAAGAATCATAGTGAAAGAACTGAAAATATTGCCTTACCAAACATTATATTTCACATGCTTAGATTATGGTAATCTTCAACCGGTATTTAGCAAAGATGCAGTAAAAATTGGGGATGAAGATTGGAACAAGGAAAGCTTTTCAATCCTTTTGGTAACTGGAATTGCAAACCCAAAACCTTTGCGAGAATATTTAGATGGTTTCTCGAATACAATTGAAGAATTGCATTTTCCAGATCATCATGCGTTTAATCAGAAGGATATTCAAACTATCGAGAAGAAGTTTAATGAGCTACCTGGCGATAATAAAATCATTATTACCACAGAAAAGGATGCTACTCGTATTTGTGATATGGAAATCAAGCAAGAAAACATTAAAAAACACCTGTTCTTTGTTCCTTTATGCATTAAGTTTTTAAATGAAGACAAGTCGAAATTTGACAATCAGATTTTAAACTACGTTAAGAAAAATAAGCGAACAAGCAATCTGCACAATATCGAAACTGATTCAATATAAAAAAGGGGAATTAATGCGTTCCCCTTTACTCTACCATTTATTAACCACTACATTAATTAACAGCTATTGCAAAAGCACTTTGACGTGAGCCAAAATAAATTTATTCTTTATAAATGCTCTATGCTTCATCAAGTTACAAAATCAAACATAAATAATCAAGTGTTGAGTTTCTTTTTTTATTAATTAATATAATTAAGATATTTCACTTCAATTTCCCTCCAATTACACAAGTCTTTTTATAGGTTTTCATTCGCCCATCAGGATTAAACATTTCAATATAAACAAGGTATATTCCTATAGGTAACCTTTCTCTTTTCGAATTCAACCCATCCCAATACACGCTATCGTCAGTTCCCAAATACAAATTACTGGCCAGTCTCCTGATTTCCTTTCCTAGGGAATTGTATATTCTAATATTAGCTAAGAATCCATCATCTTTTAAATTAAAATTGATGTATAAGCGATCATCAACTCCATCATTATCAGGAGAAAATATTTTTGAAGACAAACTAACTTCCTCTGCAGATTCCTCTATATCGCTATAAACAGAGTTTTTCATTCCAGGAGTCCCAAAACCAATGTTTTGTGCTGCCGACTGCCAATTAGAATTCAAATTGGTTTCTTCCTCAGGGTTTACACGTTCTAATGCAACACCTTCTTTACTTGCCAATAGTTCAAAATGCATATCATCACAGTACTCCAGATCATCAATAAGCTCACCTTTTGTGTACAAAACAACCCTTCCACTTTTATCAGGATAATTTGGTAAATCCACTTGATGGAAAACAGAAGTATTTGATGTGTAATAATTTTCTGCAATATTGCATGAATCAGCCGTAAATAAACAATACGATTCAGGATGCAAGAGAATCTGTTTCTTAGCTAACTTTACACTATCTGTTAGAAAATAATTCTCATCTTTTTTACCGATATACAGTTGAGATAAATCATAAACATTTCGAGTCTGATTGTACAACTCTACATAGTCTGAACCTCCTGATAATGGATCAAATAAGATCTCATTGATTACAATATCTCCCTGATGAACTTGAGTAGGTATCCAAAATTCCACTAGATTATTTTTGAGTGGATTACCTGCCAAATCTGTTACATTTTGAGAAATCTCTAATTTAAATTTTGCATTCTCGAGCAAATGTTCCTTAAATACAATTTCAATGATCGTTTCAGCTTCTTCAAGTTTACGTATCTCTTGTATAAGATTATCCCCTCGTACCAATTTATAATTTGATTTTTGAAGCACTGATGATACTTGCATAGGCTCTGAATAAATTACTCGCACTGTATTTGTATTCACAACTTCTACGTCCTCAATCTGGGGAAGAACCTGATCTTTATTCTCTTCAAATACAGAATTTAGTTTTCCTGGGGTTCCTCCATTTGTAGCATTTGATGCCTTCCAATTGGGTTCTTGCCAAGTAAAATTCATTGGGTCAATTCGCTCTAAACTCCATCCCCCATTACTTTTCTCTTCCGATTGATACCAAGTATCGGAATAGGCAATCTCATCGATTGTTTCTCCATTAGCTGACAACAGTTTTAAACTGTTTCCTGAATTAGTTAAACCAGTAAAGTTTGATAAACCAATAGCATTTCCATATTCAGAAAATAATTCAACTGCTGTGTTGGAACAAAGAATCAAATAAGAATTTGCATAAATTGTATCTGAAGAAAATAACAATTCTTTACTTCCAATTTGCAACTTCCATCCTCCAACTGAAATTTTATAACCTTTGGTATTGTACAATTCGATATACTCATACTCTGGTAATCCTTGTGTTGGGCTTTCATCTGCCATGATTTCATTGATAACAACATCATGTTCATGTATTTCGTGATAGACAAAATCCAATATGGTATCAAGCACATTATCACATTCGTCAATTATACCTGAAACATGCAACTGCATTTGTTCAGAGTCTGTAAATGAATTTTCAAACTGCAACTGCACTCCTTGAGTAGAAATGGGAGTAACCTCTTTTAGAACATTGGCTTGAATATTGTAATTCTCAGGATTCAGCAAGGTTGCTTCATCAATTACTTCACCAAATTCCAAAACCAACTGATTTTCCGATACCAATTTGAAAGAAACTACCTTAGGTGATTCTTCATCTACATAATCTGCACGAATTGAATTGACTTGGCCAGGGGTTCCCCCTTTTTCATTTATTGATGAAGACCAATTGCTTTGACTGCTGCAAATATTCGCCGGATCAATTCGCTCTATACTCCAACCACCATTACTTTTCTCTTCCGATTGATACCAAGTATCAGAATAGGCTATCTCATCGATTATTTCTCCATTAGCTGACAACAACCTTAAACTGTTTCCTGAATTGCTTAAGCCTGTAAAATTTGATAAGCCTAAAGCATTCCCATGTTCAGAAAATAATGCGACTGCAGAGTTTGAGCAAAGAATCAAATAAGAATTTGCATAAATTGTATCTGAAGAAAATAACAATTCCTTACTTCCAATTTGCAACTTCCATCCTTCAACTGAAATTGGATAGCCTTTGGTATTGTACAACTCGATATACTCATACTCTGGCAACCCTTGTGTTGGGCTTTCATCTGCCATGATTTCATTGATAACAACATCATGTTCATGTATTTCGTGATAGACAAAATCCAATATGGTATCAAGCACATTATCACATTCGTCAGCTATACCTGATATATACAACTGCATTTGCTCTGCATCTGTAAAAGAATTTTCAAACTGCAACTCCACTCCTTGAGTAGAAATGGGAGTAACCTCCTTTAGTGCATTGGCTTGAATATTGTAATTCTCAGGATTCAGCAAGGTTGCTTCGTCAATCATTTCACAAAATTCCAAAGCCAACTGATTTTTCGATACCAGTTTGAAAGAAACTACCTTAGGTGATTCTTCATCTACATAATCTGCACGAATAGAATTGACTTGGCTAGGAGTTCCCCCTTTTTCATTTACTGAAGCTGACCAATTACTTCGACTGCTGCAAATATTTGAAGGATCAATTCGCTCTAAACTCCAACCACCATTACTTTTCTCTTCTGATTGATACCAAGTATCAGAATAGACAATCTCATCGATTGTTTCTCCATTAGCAGACAACAGCTTTAAACTGTTTCCTGAATTGGATAAGCCTGAGAAATTTGATAAGCCTAAAGTATTTCCATATTCAGAAAATGCTTCAATCGCTGTATTGGAACAAAGAATCAAATAAGAATTTGCTTGGATGGTATCGGAGGAAAACCACAATTCCTTACTTCCAATTTGCAACTTCCATCCTTCAACTGAAATTGAATAGCTTTTGGTATTGTATAGTTCAATGTATTCATATTCTGGCAATCCTTGCATTGGACTTTCATCTGCCATGATTTCATTAATGACAACATCAAATTCATTTGCTGGAGCCAAGTATTCAAAGGCGATAGAATCTGAAACCAATGTCGCACCATCTATATCAGTAATGTTTAAAACTTCTACTTGATATTTACCTGTCTTTAATTCTGAATTCATAATAATCAGAATTTTACTACCTGAATCGGTGATGGAAAACATAAAGTCTTTCAGTTCTTCATCATTACAGCTAATTTTGAAATTCTCATGGGTCATTTGTTGATCCGCTTTAAGCTGTTCAGAAAAAGCAATTATAATGGAATCTTGTCCACTTATTTGATATGACTTAATGAAAGGAGCTATGTTTACGGATTGTACTCGAAAATCATCAAACCACAATTCTCCTGCTCGTGTTGCTGATTCAAAATTAAACTCCAACCCACAATAAAACTCTTCACTTTTATCTGTAATTTCAGAATAAAATCCTTCGCATTTGTACCAAGAATTACTCTCTCCCATTCTATTATAGGCTAAACTCCATGTGCCACTGGCATTATATTCTATCTGAATGGCAACCGCCTCATTTTCATTCCAATCAAACTTCGTCTGTGCTAATACTTCTGGAGTTTCCCCATTATTCGTTTTCCAAAGACTTAAAATATCTGAAGAGCCTTTTAAGTTTACTCCTACAGAATATTTGACTTTAGCTTTGGCAGGATTTTCATCATCCATACAAAGGTGAAACACAAAATTATTTCCTGAACTCGGGTCCCAATCACCATTTCGCAAAACAAAACTCCACCTTGTTATTCCATTCTCACATCGCCAATTCTCCAACTTACGAGAGATATAGCTATTCCCAATCTGGTTGCTTAAGTTGTGCTTTAGGGATTTATTTCCATGAATAGGTTGATACGTGGAAATTGACCAATCTGTAGAGTTTATAAACTCACCCAATGAATGTTCTTCAAAATCATAATTAAGGTCCAATAAACTCTGACCAAATACAATAGTACAAGAATCTGAACCTAAACTCAAATGAACTCTAAGTTTGAAATCTTTTTTACCAGAATAACTAATAGAATTCACATTCAAAATGCCATTGTTAAGATCCAACTCAGTATCGTGAATCAATTCACCATCCCCCTGAATCAATTCCAAACTTATTTTATCTGAATGATCTACATCAATGTTCTGATATTGATCACAAGCAACCACTTTCAAATTAAATTGTTCTGCATTATCCTCAACAAACAAAGGCGATGAAACAATACTAAGCCTGTCAGCCTCTATTTTTAGGATTAAAATCTCGGAATTAATATCCTTTAGCAAACTTCCCTTTAATTCCGAACTATTTATTCCAGTCTTCCAACCTGAATCAGACTTTGGAATAAACGCCTGAAATTCCTTATTGTCAGGCAAGCTGGATTCTTTGAAATATATGGCCAATTCAAACTTCTGAACTGTTCCATTACTTACCTGAAATAAGCCCTTACTTGAATTAAATTTGATACGTTCATTATCAATATCATTGCTGATTGCAAGTATCTCTCCATCACTTTTTATTATGGCTCCGGCAATATGCTTTTCCCAATCAAAAGAATTTGGAAGTTCTTTTTTATAGAATATTGCAGTATTGATAAGGGTTGGCAAATCATCGAATGAAGCCGAATCTGCAATCGAAAAATTTAGAACCGTACTCGCAGTTTCCTCTGTTACAGATAAGGATGTTAACTGATGATTTACAATTGTCTCCCCTTCTATAAGCATCGAATTTTGGTCAACACTTGAAATATCTTCAGAAAGAATTGTTTCAAAGCCTTCGGCTTCTGCCTGAATGGTAAAATGCTCTGCTTTATCATACACCAAATCTGTCCAGATCATTTTGCCATTATCCATAGTTTTCCTCAATCCTGACTGCGATTTCAGTTCACCTGTTCCTGCAGCCAAACTAATTTCCACCTGTTTATCAAAATCAGTATCCAAATTTCCCAATTCATCAACCAATTCTACTTCAACGGTAAACAATTCATTAGGTTTTACAGTTTTTGGAATCGTACCAAACTGCATTTGTTCAGCCTTCACTTCACATTCTAACTTCGGTCCCAATATCTCATTATCAAACTGTGGCTTTAGTCCACTATCCTCTTCTGATATTTCCCAGTTTTCACTGGATTTTTCAATTCGTAGTTGAATTATTTCTTTGTCTACACAAGCTCCTTCCTTAAAATATGCGAACAGAGAATAGCTAGCCTCACTTTCACTATTAACAATTGCAGCTGGTTCCGATTCTTGATAAAAAATATCAATTTTGTCCTTTGAAATCTCGAAATCAACATCCAATTCACGATTATCCCTCATAAGATAAAAACCAGTTAAGCTCCTCTTAAAATCTGCTTGATTACTTTCACCACTTGCAATCGGAATTTTCTTAAGAACAGTTGGAGCTTCATCATCACCAGAATCCTTTATAGCAAATTCGAATAGTTTAAATGCGTCGCTTTTTTGAATATGTAGAGCTGATAGAAAGGTATTTTCTGGGATCCATGAAGTTGAATCCGCTTGAGATTCATATGTGTTTTCAATGACAATTTTGGAAGAGATCAACTCAGGCAAACTTTCTCCGACTACCATTAACCGAATCGTATCTACAGCTTGGTATCTTAAAGAATCAAACACCAAGCTACCTATCACTAAGTTTTTGCTTAAACCATTAGCGGCTATCAATTCTCCTTTTCCTGATTTTAGCGACAAACTAATTTGTTCTTCCTTATCACTATCCATATTCCCAAATTGATCTTTGGCTTCCACTGAAAATTGAAACAGTTGATTTCTTACAACTGATTCAGGGATACCTTTCAAGACCAATTGGGTAGCTTCTACATTTATTAAATGAATCGCAGATCTTATAGAATCATTGTTTTCAGCAAAACCAGAGCCACTGGCGAATGTTGAAAATCCGATTGCATCTTTCCTTATTGCCAATTGCAGTTTTAATCCATCAACCAATTCATTTGCTGAATTCAAGTATGCCCTAAGTTCAAATTCTTGCTTTGCACCTTCAGGAATGGTTAATTGATCTTCAGAAAAATCAATGTAAATCGAATCAGTACCTATGGTCATAGTTTTATAATTCAGCCAATTGCCTTCAGAATATATTCCAATACCTCCTAATTGATTCTCCCAATCCAAACCATTTTCCGGATTGGAATTATAAAATGTCATTCTGGAAATTTTCGTAGGAACACCATCACTTGCAGAATCTGTTTCGTCAATTATGAATCGAAAGCAAGGCAAAGCTTCAGCTTCAGTATCAACATTCGAGTTAATTATTACCTCTCCCACTTGATTCTCCGATTCCTTCAAAACAGTAAGATTATCATTTTCAACAGTAATTGGATCTCCACTAACTACTATGTTATCGAAATAAACTTTATCACCAGCATTTGGATTATTCATCCTCACGATTATTCTAAGTTCACCTCCTTCCAAACCAGAAGTAGAAGCATCAGAACTTCCCCAATTTCCAACATTTTCGCCATTTACGGTAAAAAGTTGTTCTGCCCCGTCATCAATTTTATAAAAACATTTAAGGTACTTGTTTGCACTTGTTGAAGAACCAGTCTCGACTGCTAACACAGTAATAGAACAATTGGTATAAGAGGAAATATCAATTGCTTTACTCATCCAAACAGCTTCACCATCACAATCAACGGCTTCCAATCTTCCACCACTGGTTTCTACCACTTTAACGTAATCCGAATCATCGGCAAGAGTACAGTTCGTGACATTCAAACTCCATTCGGCAACCCCCTCCATATCAACATTTGCACCCCAATAACCTTTATTTAAATCTGCAGCATCTGAGAAGTTCCTTGTCCATATATCTTCTGCATGTAGGTTTGTATTTATCAGTAAAACCAAGAGAATGAACAATTTCTGGGAAAGTGTTTTTTTCATAGGAAATTAACTTTAACTTTGATTTGCTTTTCTGAGTAAAAGCTAATTTAACTATAATCATTTTTATTAACAAGGAATTAAAGCTTTATTATGTTATGAGAATAGCAGTTGTAGGAGCTACAGGCCTGGTAGGCCAGAAAATACTGGATGTTCTGGAAGAAAGAAATTTTCCGGTTAGCGAATTATACCCAGTCGCAAGTGAAAGATCTGTGGGTAAAGAGGTTGCATTTAAAGGCAACAAGTACAAAGTTATCAGTATAGAAGATGCAATTAATTTAAAACCACAAATTGCAATTTTCTCTGCAGGTGGCGGTACATCATTAAAATGGGCTCCTGAATTTGCCAAAGTTGGCACTACTGTAGTTGACAATTCATCAGCTTGGAGAATGGATGAGAGCAAAAAATTGGTTGTTCCTGAAATTAATGCTACTGAATTAACCAAAGAGGACAAGATTATAGCAAACCCGAATTGCTCAACAATCCAAATGGTAGTTGCACTAGCTCCTCTTCATAAGAAATACAAAATTGAACGCCTTGTGATTTCAACCTACCAGTCGATTACTGGTACTGGTGTAAAGGCAGTGCAGCAATTTGAGAATGAACGTTCAGGAGTTGACGGAGAGAAAGCTTATCCATATGAGATAGATAAAAACTGCCTTCCACATTGCGATGTATTTACAGAAAATGGTTACACAAAAGAAGAGATGAAACTGGTCAACGAAACCAGAAAAATTTTGAAGGACGACAGTATCAGAGTTACTGCTACCGCAGTTAGAGTACCTGTTGTTGGAGGTCATAGTGAATCATTAAATATTGAATTTGCCAATGATTTTGATGTTGAAGAGGTAAAACAACTACTAAAGGAAACAGAAGGTGTAATTGTTCAGGATAATCTGGATAATAATGAATACCCAATGCCAAAATACTCTCATGAACGAGACGAAGTATTTGTTGGACGTATTCGACGTGATTATTCAAACCCTAACAGTTTAAACATGTGGGTTGTAGCTGATAATCTTAGAAAAGGAGCCGCAACCAATGCCGTTCAGATTGCAGAATATTTAGCCAAACAAGAGTTGGTGTAACACAATAAAAAACCCGATGCAAAACATCGGGTTTTCTTTTTTATATCATTGATCTTCTTAGTCCATCAAGTTTGAATAATCCTGATAAAGGAAATCATTGTATGGGAATCGTGCCGAATGAATTTCACGAATAACATCATACACTTTCTCTCTAAATTCTTCAATATTCTGCTTTTCGATTGCTGAAATAAACAAACAAGGCGTATCTCCTTTAGCAATCCACATTTGCTTTAACTCATCCAAACTATAGTTTTCACGTGTTTTGGGTAGCAAATCGTCCTCATCTTTCTTCACGTAAGTGAAAGCATCAATCTTATTAAACACAAGGAAAGTAGGCTTTTCTCTTTTGTCAATTTCAGCCATGGTTTCGTTTACCACTTTGATATGATCTTCGAAGTTAGGATGTGAAATGTCAACAACATGCAAAATAACATCTGCCTCTCTCACCTCATCCAAAGTTGATTTAAAAGATTCAACCAAATGGTGAGGCAATTTTCGAATGAAACCAACAGTATCTGCCAATAAAAAAGGAACATTCTGAATTACTACCTTTCGAACTGTAGTATCTAGAGTCGCAAACAATTTATTTTCAGCAAAAACATCAGATTTACTAAGCATATTCATGAGGGTAGATTTACCGACATTGGTATATCCAACCAAAGCAACACGCACCAATTTTCCACGGTTCTTACGTTGTGTTGCCTTTTGCTTGTCAATCTTCTTCAGATCTTCCTTCAGCTTGGCAATCTTATCCAAAATAATTCGACGGTCAGTCTCAATCTGGGTTTCCCCAGGACCACGCATCCCAATACCTCCTCGTTGACGTTCAAGGTGAGTCCACATTCTTGTCAATCGTGGCAATAGGTACTGATACTGAGCCAACTCAACCTGAGTTTTCGCATGCGCCGTTTGTGCTCTGCTGGCGAAGATATCAAGAATCAAATTGGTTCTATCCAAAATTTTTCTTTTCAAAATTCTCTCAACATTTCGAAGTTGAGTTGGAGATAATTCATCATCGAAAATCACCATACCAACATCTTCATTAGCTTCCAGATAATCTTGAATTTCATCAAGCTTTCCTGCTCCTACAAAAGTTTTTGGGTTAGGATAATCTAACTTCTGCGTGAATCTTTTAACAGTTCTTGCTCCCGCAGTTAATGCCAAAAAATCCAACTCAGCCAAATATTCCTCAACCTCCTGAATAGTCATACTTTTGGACTGATCAATCACTCCGATTAAAACCGCTTTTTCTTGCTCCTTTTTTGTTTTTAGATAGTCTCCCATTTATTTATTTTAGGAATAACAACAGACTTACGCCTCTATTCTATTTGTTACAATATCAAACTTTTCCTCAGTAATCAGAAAAAGTGAATTGTAAGGCAAAAATACACAATATTCTGCAATGGTTTCGGCATGACACAAAAAAGAGGTTTCGAAAATTCGAAACCTCTTATATAATTGTATAGTATTGATCTACTGTAATTGGAAGTTGATTGGTACAGTATAAGAAACCTTTACTGGTTTTCCACGCTGCTTTCCTGGCTTCCATTTTGGCATCTGATTGATTACACGAACCGCTTCTTTATCCAAAGATGGGTCAACTCCACGAACAACGCGAACATTCTCAACACCACCTACCTTGTTTACTACGAAAGTAACAAATACACGGCCTGTGATACCATTTTCTTGAGCAATTACAGGATACTTAATAGATCTTGCGATCCATTTCTGTAATTCAAGCTGTCCACCTGGGAATTCAGGCATATCCTCTACAATAACGAATACCTGAGCTTCATCTTCTTCTTCCTCCTCCTCTACTACTTGGATTTCAACTTCTTCATCCATGTCCGCATCAGAGTCTTCAATTTCAAGCTCATCTTCGATCTCTTCATCGTTATCCACAATATCCAATACCTCAGCTACTTTAGGTGCTGGTGGTGGTGGTGGTGGTGGTTTCATCTGTTCCTGTCTGGTAATCGGAATAATCTCCTCCTCAGCTTCCATTTCTTGCTGATCTTGTAAACCTGTAGCTTCAGAAGAATCTACACGCCATTCAAATGCAGCAAAGACAAAAAGCAGAGTCAGCGCCAGACCAATCTCAAGAAAGAGACCTCTCTTATTTTCAAGATCTGCTTTAGGTGACTTCTTAACTTCCATAATCTTCTTTTAATTTTCTTTTAAATTCAGCGTTTAAAAGTAAGTAATTCAATTTTATAATCAAAATTCTATTCTCTGCGAAAATATTTGAGGCATAAAGATATAAAAATAACGAGCAATCAATTTTTTCTAATGGTATTTTTTGATTTTCAATACGTAAGATCAATTGAAAATTTGATGATAATAATAGGAAATGCTCTAATTTGAATATAGATAAACCCTCTGTAAATAAATCAACTATAAATTTAGTGCATTTTTTTCTTTAAAGCCATTCTAAATTATATTTTTTAACGAAGAAGAGTGAAAAATCCATATTGTCCGAACTCATCCTACCTATACACACACTATACATTGCTACCAATCAATTGTCTATTGACAAACAATTTTCGAACTAAAATAGATTCTCCACTCTAAATTCCCTTACGTATAAGAATAAAAAATGTTTGCTTTAGATAAAAATTCATTATCAACTAGTTTCATGTGTTTAATTTTAATTTATCTTTACGGGCGAATTCTTAGACATTTTAAATGATTTAGGAACGACCAATCATTAAACGGGGGGTTAGCTCAGTTGGCTAGAGCGTTTGACTGGCAGTCAAAAGGTCACCGGTTCGATTCCGGTACTCTCCACCCTCAAATCAAGGCGGTTATGGCATTTATGTCGTGGCCGCTTTTTCATTTTCAAACATGTCCACAAGAAACACTTAAGCTCCAATTTTGCTCAATACTATTTAAAGTCTTGCCTACTCAAAAACAATATCCAATTGTAAAGAGAAAATCAGTAAAACATTAATTAACTTAGCTTTTAACCTTCTTTAACACTTTTTATAATGTCGGTAAAACGGGAATCCATACATTTGTAATGTCCTTTCCGAGAGGATTAGGTTTTCATAGATTAAAATGGGTTAGAGTAAAGTCAGGGGTGGTTCCCTGACTTTTTTATTTTTAATCGATATCCTTTCTGCTATTAGAGTTTATAAATAGAATATTACCTAAGGCATCATATCCTTTAAATAGTTCAGATTTCTCATGCTTTAAACTCTCTCCTCTGAATCCAAGGATTGTTAAACCTGCATCGGCCGATTTCTCATTAATTATATCGCGAGAAGCAATATTTTCCTGTTCATGTATGATTTCGATATTAGAGTTTGTAATTGGCAATCTACCACTGACAACCAATTCATCCAATTGCTTTCTGGTTTCATCTGCCTGAGATTCCTTGCAGATATTAAAAATTTGAATGTCCGCTTTGTTCCAGTCTGGATGTCCACCAATAATAAAACTCAATAATATCATAAGGTTTGCATTATCAGTATCTGAAGATTTGATCCAAACATGTATGTTCTTCTTATAATTGAATTTTCTTCTTGAACTCCCTAAAATACAGAAGTCGAAATTTCCAGCACGTGCCAAAGAGTAATTTTCAATGATCAAATCCAAGCGCTCAGGATCTTCTTTATCAAATTCGAAAATCACCATATTATTCTCCATTCCAGCAATTCCTGGTAATTGTATAGCTTGGGCAATGGCTGAAGTATATGATGGAGATATTATTGTATCTACGTAAACGTGATTTTCAATTTTATCGAAACTGTTTATTAACTTATCTAATTCCTCTTGCGATTGCTGATAAGTTGCTTTGGAGTAATATCCTTCAATTCGGTGCAGATAAGTTCCAAATCCATATTTGTAGGATATCCAGTTTAATAACTTAAATGCGGTATCGCGTTCAAACGAATCTTTTGAAATACAAATTGCACTTGGTCGCCATTCTCTTGCTTTTCTTTTACCTGCTTTTTGCAAGAATACCTGCATATTCCTATTCAATTGATAAAGAGAATTCAAAAAAATTGATTCCAATCCATTCCTGTGTTTATGATATCGGTTAATAAACAAATAAATCAAACTCATTAAAACTACAGCACTTAATGCATAAAGAGTATTGATTTTGAACATTACCCAAATGGAAATGAAAAATCCAATAAGCGATAATAACCATTTCGACTTAAAGGAAGGGCGATAACTTGGCGAGGATCCAAAATGGTTCAAAAAAGAGATTAAACACAAAGCCCCATAGGTAAGCATGAAAAACATGGAAATGATTTCTGCTACTGCGTTAACATCTCCTAATGCCACAAAAATTATAGCTATCAAACAAGTTATTAAAGATGCATTTATGGGTTCATTATCCTTGGTTCGACCTTTTGCCAACCAATTGTTAAGTGCTTTCGAAGGAAAAGATTTATCAATAGACAATGCCTGCAAAGTTCTCGGAGCAACCATAACAGATCCAATTGCCGAGGATATTGTTGATGCTGCCAATCCTAATGGAACTACTATGGCACCTCCCAATGCAATTCTTGACATGATTAACTGATCTGCAACCAAATCTTCACTACTTGCTGATCCTGCCAATTTATATACCACAAAGAAATAAATTATCATTCCTATTAAGGTAGCTGCAGTAGTACCCAAGGGAATAGATTTTGAAGGGTTCTTTAAATCTCCAGATAAACCAACTCCGGCTGTCATCCCTGTAAATGCAGGGAATATTATTGCAAATACAATGAAAAAATTGTCTGCATTTCTAAAATCTGCATTCCATAAATTAAAATCACTAGTCATGGAATATTCTGTAGAACCTATAAAAAACAATACCAATGAAATAAAAAGAATTGCTACTACAAAATAAAGGGCTTTAACTCCCAGATTTGCACCTTTTTTTAATATCAAAGCTGAAAGCAATAACATGGCAGGAATGCTTACAACTTGTCTTGGTAAATGATATCCATATGTTTCCCGTACCCAATTAAAAACAGGCTCAAAAGCTTCGGTAAATGCAATAATATAAAATGCAACACTTATGGCCTGTGACATAAACAAAGCCAATCCAATCGTAGCACCAATGTTTAGCCCAAATGATCTGGATATTATAAAATACTCTCCACCCCCTTCAACACGTTTATTAGTTGCAATTTCAGATATGGCAAAAGCAGTAGGTATGGTAACAGCATGTCCTAATAAGATAATAAATATTACTCCCCAGAAACCAACACTTCCCACAGCATAACCAAATCGTAAAAACAAGATGGCACCTAATATGGTAGAAATTGCGGTAAAAAAGACTGGAGCAGTTCCAAATTTTTGAGCTGATTGATTTTTCGGCATAGTAAACTTTGTATAGTTAGTTAATAAAAATAGAAAAAAGGATGGAATATTTTACACTTATTATATTTAGATATTTTTAACAAATAGTTCATCAATACATTGTGATTTAAGTTTTTTATTTGTGTAAATTTATTTTCCACAAAAAGTAGCATGACAACAACTGGTAAACAAAATTCATCAAAGAAATTATTGCATAGCGTCCGACCTAGCAGAATAATCTACCCAATTTTAATTGGATTGGCAGTAGTTGTTTACATGCTCGTAAAAGAAGTAGATGCCAATACATTCTCGTTAATAGATTTTACCTGGTATACTGTTTGGTGGCTTTGCATTGCACTTTTAATGATGGTAATTCGAGATTTAGGCTACATGGCCCGTTTGAGAATTCTTACCGACAGAAAATTCTCTTGGGGACAAGCATTTCGAATCATAATGCTTTGGGAATTTACATCCGCAATTACACCATCAGCAATTGGAGGAACTTCTGTTGCCATTTTATACCTCAACAAAGAGGGGCTTAAAGTAGGAAGAAGTTCTGCGGTTGTAATGTCTACATCATTTTTAGATGAGCTGTATTTTATCATCATGTTTCCTTTACTGATTTTACTACTAAATGTAAAACAGTTATTCATGATTGAATCTCCAGAACACTCCATATGGCTCGATTCTTTATTGTACTTTGCTCTTGGTGGATATTTAATAAAACTAGTTTACCTTATCGTCCTTACTTACGGACTCTTTTGGAATCCCAGAGGCCTAAAATGGTTACTTTTATGGATATTTAAGCTTCCTATTCTACGCAAATGGAAGCATGGTGCCAATAAAGCAGGTACCGATATCATCGAAAGTTCTAAGGAACTCCGAAGAAAACCTTTCCTATTTTGGTTTAAAGCTTTTATGGCTACATTTTGGTCATGGACAGCAAGATATTGGGTGGTAAATGCAATGCTGGTTGCATTTATGTTGGAAGGTTATGGCTTTGCTGATCATATCATGATATTTGCAAGACAACTGGTCATGTGGATCATGATGCTGGTAAGTCCAACTCCAGGAGGAAGTGGATTTTCTGAGTGGGTTTTTACGCAATATCTTGGTGATTTTTTGCCTACAACAGGATTAGCTGCCAGCATGGCCCTAATTTGGCGTTTAATATCATATTATCCTTACTTGTTTGTTGGAGTTTACCTTCTTCCTAGATGGATAAAAAAGCATTTTAAAAACAATCAATCATAAATACATCACAAACAAGCTATTGCAAATTTTGACAAAAGAAAAATGCGATTTCATCAAAGCTTTTTCATGTTCTACCACAATCAATAATTAGGTTTCAATTAAAGAATGTAACTTGCTTATAATTAAATCAAGTCACACATTAAAACCTCAATAATTATGAAAAAGTATTTACTCTTTTTTATCTTATTGGCTACTATTGTTTCATCTTGCTCAGAAGATAATTTTAAAGAGACTGAAAAGCCACAAAAAGAAGATGATGTAATTCAATCGGTTAACATTACCAATAATGCAGCTGATTTAAGTTCTCGTGTTACTTACAGCGATAAGTTGGTTATTGTAAATGATATTCCAGCCGGAACAACAAAATCGGTAAAATCAGATTTCGAAATTGATCCAACAAAAAACTATGCCTTTAAATTAAGAGCCGAAGTTGATGCTCCAAAGGTTAAAGGTGAATATGTTCAGGCAACACACGTTAAAATAGTTGATGACATGGCCTTTGTAACATACAACACCAAAGGTCCTGAATACAATGGTGGCGTTGAATTATTCAATATAGTCGACAAAACAAAGCCAATTCTTCAGGCGCAAGCTATGTTCCATGATGTAGACATAAGTGCTGTAGATTATTACAATGGGAAGCTCTATTTGGTGGGTGCTCATGATCCGGATACACCGGGATTTGTATATGATTCGCCAGCAATTCTTATTGAATTGGAACTTAGTTCATCAGGTGAAATCTTGTATGTATCTAACACATACGACATTGCCTCATATGTTGCAACTGACATTAAGGTAGATGATAACTACATCTATGTAACCAGTGGGTCCAATGGCAAACTTACCGTTTTAAATCACAATTTTACTTTAGCTGGATACAAGGATATTAATGATGCCAGATCTGTTGCAATCAATACTGACCATATCTATGTGTTAGAAGGAACAACTCCTCAGTTGCATAAATTCTCTATTACAGATTTATCAGGACCTGAATTTATTGGTCTGAATGGACCTGTTACGGCAGAATCGAAAACAGAAATCGACGTTACAAATAACTTATTGTTAGCTGCTTTGAATGAAGGTGGACTTGACATTAGAAATTTAGAAGGTGAGCTTCTTGAACATTTTGATAGACCACCTACACCAGAAGGAAGATTAGAAGAAAACTACGTAACCAATTCCGTTGCTTTAAACGATGAACTACTTTTGATTGGTAATGGTGGTGCAGGCTTATATGTAGGCGCTATCATTCCTGAAATGGATGATGAAGTATTGCTAATGGGTAGTATGGATTTTGATGCTTCTGTAAATTTTGTTGAATCAAAAGATGAATGCATTTTTGTTGCTGCAGGAACCGGTGGTCTTAAAATTTTAAGCATCGAACTGGATGAAGGTATTCCTGATGACATTATCCCTACTAAACCTTGTCCAACCTTAATTGACAACATTATTGCAATGTTCCCTAACAATAAGGACAATAGAGATGATCATGCTGACTTATTCACGGATGAAAACAAATTGATTCTGAAGTTGAAGAAAGAATCGCCTGTATATCTGACATTTATTGATGAAGGTGCTGGATGGAGAAATTCTTTGGCTTACTACACTTACGATGCTGGAAACCCACCAACTGGTGAAGATGAGATTGAACTTCATATGTTATTCCCTAATGTCTCGAAAGAAGGAGAAGGTGGAGGATTAAAATCTGGAGACAGAGTTCAATTGGGTGATGCAGCTTTCCCTGAAAATACAGTTATTGGTTTCTGCCTAGTTGCTAAAGGATGGAAAAATGGTACAACAACCGATGGTATATACAAGCACTATACCAACACAGAATTTAATGAGTTTGGAAACCAACAGCATGTTTTGTTCATAGAAAAGAATTGTAAGGATATCGTACTTTGTTTTGAAGATGTTAAACTTCCAGACGGAGATAAAGACTACAACGACATTATATTCGCAGTAACCGATAATGAAGAGGATAATCTAGTTGCAACCGCATTTGATACCGAAAACATTATCGAGAAATAATCACAACCACTTTGTTATGAAGATGCCAGCTCTATTGAGTTGGCATTTTTTATCCCAGAAAGTGAACCAAAATACTGGCCACAACAAAAGCAATAAACAAAATTTCCCTTAACCAGGAATATCTGCTTAAAACAAAATAATGGCTAATAATAAAGGTAGTAGGTATCAAAAGAAGAAAATACAATTCAGTCCCAGCCGAAGAAAAAATAAAATAGTTCCCAATCGCAGTTAAAAAGAATACAAACAAAATCATGAAGTATTTTCTCGAACTGATTTTCTTCTCTTCTACCACATTCGCCATAAATGCAGAAGCAATCAAAACAAAAGCAGCTAAAATACCCCAGTATACTTTCTGGAATATGGAATATTCGGCACTAAACTCAATTTTATACAAGGAGGCTACTGTTTGCAGTAATCCAGTCAAATCATCATTAAGAAAATACCAGCTTGATACAACAAATATAGGCAATAAAAATCCCACTAAACCGGCAAGAATCTCACGAGGTCGAAAGTATCCCAGAAATGCCAAAGCTACCCAAAACCATAAGAGATAAACACCCGAAAAAAGGTAGGTAACTGTAGCCAATCCAATAAACATTCCAGCTTCGAATGATTTAGCTAAGGTGTTTGATCCATGATATATAGCAAACACGCAATCAATAGCAAAAAACAGTAAGAAACTTGCCAATAGTGCTGGATGCATTCCATACAACGAAACAGTACCCGTTGCTATTAAAGCAAAAACAAAAGCTGGCAAATCGGTTCTTTGCCTGATAAAAACATATCGCTCGTTTAATCGCACTGAAAGCAACGACAAGAGAATTAAAATAATTGCTCCTACAATATTTAATGCGATAATGCTGTCCCCGGTAATTTGTTGGAGTAACTCGTAAAGTGGCATTTGACCTTGCCCGATAGTTAAGGATACTGGAGAAAGAAATGCTTTAATCCATAACAACAAGAGTAAAACTGGCACCAAAAACAATAACAAATAGTGCCTCCCTTTAAGCGTTTTTAGCAGCATGTAGAAACATTTAATTGCGGCTTCCATGATCTTGTTGGAAACCGCAATAGATTATTTTATAAGTCGAAACCGATATCTCTTCGGTAATATTTACCTTCAAAATCGATTAATTCAGCATTTTTAAAAGATGATGTCAAGGCTTCTTTCATGTTATCACCATAAGAACTAACCGAAATTACTCTACCACCATTGGTAACAACATCTCCATTAGAGTTTGTTGTTCCTGCATGGAAAACGATACTTCCTTCCACTTTTTCAAGATTCTTGATCGCTTTTCCTTTTTCGTAAGCTTCCGGATACCCTCCAGATACCAACATAACAGTTGAAACAGTTCTTGAATCCATTTCAAAATCCGCCTGATCCAATTCTTGCTTAGATACAGCTTCCATCAATTCCAATAGGTCTGATTTGATTCTAGGCATAATCACTTCAGTTTCCGGATCACCCATTCGCACATTGTATTCAATTACATAAGGATCTCCCTCCACATTCATCAGCCCAATAAATACAAATCCTTTATATGGGATATTGTCTTTTTGCAGACCTTCGATTGTTGGAGCAATTACACGCTCTTCAACTTTCTGCATAAAATCACCCTTTGCAAATGGAACCGGAGAAATAGCTCCCATACCACCAGTATTCAAACCTGTATCTCCTTCGCCTATTCTTTTGTAATCCTTGGCTTCGGCAAGAGTGCGGTATGATTTACCATCGGTTAAAACAAAAACAGACAATTCAATTCCTGATAAGAATTCTTCAATTACCACACGGTTTCCAGCATCGCCAAACATTCCGCCCAACATTTCTTTCAGTGAATTCTTAGCCTCATCAAGATCCTCAATAATCAAAACCCCTTTACCTGCTGCCAAACCATCAGCTTTTAAAACATACGGAGCTTTCATTGTCTCGAGAAAAGCCAATCCTTCATCTAGATTTTCCGTCGTTATACTTTTGTAGGCTGCAGTTGGGATATTGTGTCTGAACATGAATTCCTTTGCAAAATCCTTACTTCCTTCCAATTGAGCCCCCAATTTTTCTGGTCCAATCACAGGAATTTCTTTGATCTCCTCATCATTTAAAAAGAAATCGTGAATTCCATTCACCAATGGATCTTCAGGGCCAACAACCACCATGTTGATATTATTGCCCAAAACAAACTTCTTAATGCCATCAAAATCATTTGGATTAAGATTTACATTTTCTGCAATTTCTGCCGTCCCTGCATTTCCAGGTGCAACAAAAAGTTTTTCCAGTTTTTTGCTTTGATTGAATTTCCATGCGAATGCATGCTCTCGGCCTCCTGACCCCAAAAGAAGTACTTTCATCTGTCAAATAAATTGAATATCATCATTAATACTAGCATTTAAGCATGATCGGTAAAGATGATTTTGTTATAAAATGGTATTGATCGACAGCAAATTTAAGGATTCAATTGCAGTTATCCTGACTGATATGCAATGAATTTGCATTTTTCTAATGGCAAACGCCAAATTCATATCCTTGCGCATGTAATTCATCGATTAAACGAGGAATGGTATAGCGCATATTCTTTTCTGATTTTAGATGATTGTGGAAAAGAAGTATTGAACCGGGACGCACTTTTTCCAATACATCTCGATAACATCTCTCAGGAGAAATATCTTGTCTGTAATCGCCGCTTAATACATCCCACATTATGATTTTATAATCAGTTTGCAGATACTTTGCTTGCGAGCGTTTAATTAATCCATATGGTGGACGAAATAACTTAGAATCGATAAATTCAGAAGCCAAAATAACATTCTCAACATACTTTTGCGTATTGTTGTACCATCCCCTAAGGTGATTGTGAGTATGATTCCCCACTGCATGCCCATCATCTACAATTTTTTGATACAGATTCGGATACTTACGAACATTGTCTCCTACGCAAAAGAAAGTTGCCCTTATTCCTTTCTCTTTTAACAAATCCAAAGTCCACATCGTAGATTCTGGAATTGGACCATCATCAAAAGTCAGATAAACCTTTTTCTCACCTGAATTGTACCTCCACACAAAGTCGGGAAATAACCTTCTGATTATTCCCGGCGCTCTCAACCACCTTAACATCATTATCCCTTCCTATAATTCCCTAACAACCTCTTAAATTCCAATTCAATTTTCTTGTTCAGATCTACCTGTTCGTATCGTGCCGTAATTTGATACAACTCCTGCATCAAGTACAAATTTCTGTTTTGCCAACGAGGATATTCTGATGTCGAAACTGGAGTCAGGCTGGCATAATAATCCAACTCTTGCACCAAACGTTCCGAAACCTCTTGAACCAACTGATTTGCCTTTTCATATTCCGCAGCTCGATAGTAAGCTTTTGCGATTAAAACTCCCCAATAATCCAAAGGAACTCTATCATTTGGGATCAACTCCACACACTTATCAAGTGCCATAACAGCTGAATCTCTTTTTCCCTCATCCATTAAAGTCTCTGCCAATCGCAAATAATTATTGCGCATACTCAAAGTCATTCTAGAACAAGTTTCATCCAAATATACATCAGGATCTTCTATATTTCCCCACCTAAATTTTTCAAGCATGTTGGTATACATCTTCGATCCATTAACTCTACCAACTTGCCCATCTTCGTTTTCTGTTTTTATTGGAACCAATCGATAAGCAAATCCTTCTAACTGGAAATATTTTTCCAATCCATAATAACCATTCGATGGAACCGTAATTGCAAAATACATTGGTCTTTTCCAATTGTTTTCCAACAGCATATTATACAAGCATAATCCAGCTTTCTCAATATAATTTCCTTTTATCTCCCACTCCAACTGATCCACAATCAAAGCAGAATCTTTCTCATTTGCTGTACCAGTTTTTAGAATTTGTTCCCTGTCAACTGCCATTCTAAATTTACTGGCAGGAAAGTGATCAATCCTTTCATCATAACCATAAATGTTTTTGGTACTTTCCTTATCGCTTAAAACATACTCCAAGGCATCTTTAATATCCAATCCATTATACTTCTCTACATAAGCTTTCAGTCTTGGATCATCTATCAAATAAACAATATCTCGCTTTCCTTCCAGGTATTTATCTTTTGTCATTGATATTGGAAGTGGTGCCGAATCGTAGTTCTGCTGCTTCATTTGATCGATATACCAATCCGTAGACAGGTAGCTCAAATTGCAAACACGAACATCGGTGCGAATTCCCTCTACTTCCTGCAAATACCAAAGTGGGAAAGTATCATTATCACCCATGGTGAATAGAATAGCATTGGGTTCACAAGAATTTAGATAATTGTAAGCCATATCGCGAGCCAAATATCTTCCCGATCTATCGTGATCATCCCAATTTTGTTGAGCCATTAATCCCGGAACAGCGACAAAACAAAGTGCGAATACAGCAGGAACTGCAATTTTCTCTGATTTTAGAACCTTCTTGCTAACTTCCAACACAGCTAAAAAGCCCAAGCCAATCCAAATGGCAAAAGCATAAAACGATCCTGCATAGGCATAATCTCTTTCTCGAGGTTGTAAAGGAGGTTGATTCAAATACAATACAATAGCAATTCCGGTAAACACAAACAAAAGCATGATTACCCAAAAGTCTTTCTGACCTGCACTGCTCTTACGATATTGATAAAGCAATCCTGCAATTCCCAATAATAATGGCAGGAAATAATACTTGTTACTTCCTCTATTATTTTTCATATGATCAGGACGAAGAGATTGATCACCCAATCGCATATTGTCGATAAATGGAATTCCCGATATCCAGTTTCCTTCTACCACTCCTCCATACGATTGTTTATCCGATTGTCTGCCTACAAAGTTCCACAAGAAATAGCGAACATACATGTAATTCACCTGGTAAGAGAAGAAGAATTTTAAATTCTGACCAAAGCTTGGTTTTTCTTTCTGATCAGGATTAATACCAGTCCATTTGGCATACTCTTCAGGATTCTTTCCTGTCATCCCTTTGGTGTGCATTCTAGGAAAAATTGATTTGTGCGAATCTTTAAAATTTGCCTTTGTTTTCTCGAACGAAACCACATATTTTCCATCCTTCTTAATGTACACATTCTTATCTTTTACAAATCGTTTATTTTCAACCAAAGGCGAATTAAAATACTGCCCATAGATTAATGGTGTATCACCATATTGCTCACGATTTAAATAGGATAGTAAGGTATGTAAATCTTCAGGATTGTTCTGATCCAAACTAGGATTTGCATTGGATCGAATCATAATTACTGCATAGGATGAATATCCAATTAAAACAACCGTAAATGCCATCAGAATTGTATTGGCAAGAACTTTTTGCTTTTGAATGGTATATCGAACTCCCCAAACAATTGCTCCAATTACAGCGAGTATGAATATGATTAAGCCAGAATTAAATGGCAGTCCAATTACATTTACAAAGAACAGATCGAACAAGAATGCAAGTTTCACAACTCCAGGAATAATAACATACATGGCTCCACCAAGTAAGAGTATCGCCAACCCAAGAGCTTTGATAATTCCATTTCGTGTAGGAGTGTAGTTCTTAAAGTAGTACACCATTACAATGGCTGGTATCGCCAATAGATTCAACAGGTGAACTCCAATTGACAAACCCATTAAGTAAGCAATCAAAATAATCCATCGGTTGGCATAAGCCTTATCCGATTCGTTCTCCCATTTTAAAATACACCAAAATACAACTGCCGTAAATAGAGATGATGTTGCATACACCTCTCCTTCTACTGCCGAAAACCAAAAAGTATCGGAAAAAGTATAAGCCATTGCGCCAATAAAACCGGCACCAATAATTTTCCAAACTTGCATTCCAACAGGATCTTCCTTACTGGAAACAAGTTTTTTTGCCAAATGTGTTATGGTCCAAAACAAGAACAAAATTGTAAAGGCACTTACAATGCCCGAAAGTGCATTAATCATTAATGCTACATTCTCGGTTCCCCCTGCAAACAATGCAAAAAATCGTGCTAATATCATAAAAAATGGTGCTCCCGGAGGATGACCAATTTGTAATTTGTATGATGCAGTTATAAACTCTCCACAATCCCAGAAACTAACAGTAGGTTCAAGAGTTAAGAGATAAACGATGGCCGCGATTGCAAATGACAACCAACCAAAAAGCACATTGATTTTTTGATATTTGTTCATATCAGGCGAAATAAGGGTTTTATTAAATGGTGATTAAGCATCGAAGATACTACTTTCCGAAAAAAGTATTGTTTTTAATTATGTGAAAAAAACTTAAAATAAAACTGTGACTTATTGTAAATCTGATACCGACAAGTACTTTTCCCTTATCAATCCTAATAATTTAATGATTAAACCAAATTCAAAAAAAATGGCCGTCACAACAATGACGGCCATTCTCTATATAAGTTTTAGATATTATTCTGCGTAGGACTTAAACAAAAGTTCAAATTTCTGTTGTGTTTTGTCCTTCAATTCCTTTTGCTCACCCATTTCAGCTAGGCCCAACAGCATCTGCACAACTCTAATCTCTCTCTCCTGTTCGTTTCGGAAACTCTTAGCCAATTCTGGTTGCAATGAGAAGTAATAATTCAATTTATCGTAGGATTGCTGTGCCATCTCATCAAATAAAGCATTTGCCTTATCTACAGCACCAGCTCTGTAATACTCTTGAATAAATCCAATCAAGCTATTGTCATATGGAATCTTACTGGTTGGCAACTCTTCCATACATCTATCCAATACTTTAACTGCTTTTTCCATTTTTCCCTCATCGTTTAACTGGCTTGCCAAACGACTGTAGTTGGAACGGAAACTCATGATATTAATGGTTAAGATATGGAATTGATCCATGTATACATCTGGTTCTTTGATACGACCAAATTCAAACTTGTTCATGAAATTATCATACAGAATATCCGTATCAATTCGTCCAATTTCCAATCCATTAGATTTTGTTTCGATTGGAACCAAACGATAAGCTGCTCCTTCTAACTGGAAATATTTTTCCAAACCTAAGAAACTGCTTGTTCCCATACCAACCGAGAAATAAATTGGTCGTTCCCAATTGTTATTGGCAATAATATCATAAACCATGATATCATTCTTATACAGATAATTTCTCTTGATTTTCCAATCTAATTTCTTCTTAATCAAATGTGCATCATCAGGTCGAACTGTACCGTTGTTCACTACCTTAGCCGAATCCACCGGGATGTATACATTTCTTCCTGGGAAGTAATCCAACTTTCTGCCAGTTTGCATTTCAACTTTGGAAGCTTTGTTGTCGCTTGCAACAAAATTCAACATTTCCTGCAACGATTCTTCACCTTCTAAGCGTTCAAGAATAGGTATTTGCTCGCGTTTTCCTGGCTCTACCTTTTCTGGTCCAAAACTCATCGGAATAGGATCTGAATCATAAGCCTTGTTACGCATTTGATTGATGTACCAATCTCCAGCTAAAAGACTCAAATTCACGATTCGGATATCTCGGCGAATCCCTTCCACTTCCTGCGCATACCACAATGGGAAAGTATCATTATCACCATAGGTAAACAAGATGGCATTTGGCGCACAAGAGTTCAAATAATTCTTTGCATAAGCCAAAGTTGCATAACGGCCCGAACGATCATGATCATCCCAGTTTTGTTGTGCCATTAATCCCGGAACGGCTACTAAACACAATCCAGTAATTAAACCTGCACTTAAAACTTCAGGCATTTTCTTTTTCAAGCTTTGATACAAGCCCATTACACCAAGACCAATCCATATCGCGAAAGCATAGAACGAACCTGCATAAGCATAATCACGCTCACGGGGTTGTTGCGGATACTGATTCAGGTAAACCACAATGGCCAATCCAGTAAAAAAGAACAACAACATCACAATAGAGAAATCCTGCTTTCCTTTCTTGCCTGATCTAAACTGGTAAATCAAACCAATTAATCCCAGTATAAATGGCAGGAAGAAATAGTTATTGCGCGATTTCTTATTCTTTAACTCAGGATACAATTTATCTTCGTTTCCAACTTTTGCTCTATCAACAAATGGGATACCCGATACCCAATTCCCATGCAAAATTCCACCATGGCCTTGAATGTCGTTCTGACGACCAACAAAATTCCACATAAAATATCGCCAATACATCCATCCAACCTGGTACTTAAAGAAAAACTGAAGGTTTGATCCAAAACTTGGTTTGTAAGCCACTTCGCCATTGCTCAATGCAATTGGGTTATCTTTTTTCACATTGCCCCAAAACTCATACTCTCTAACATGATTATCGCGAGAAGAGTACATACGAGGGAAAAGAGTTTCGAAACGAGGGTCGAACTCATATTTTTGCTTGCGCGATGCAATTACATATTTGTTATTTTTCTGAATGTAATTCGGTTTGGTTTCCACCAAATCAACAGCAGGAGCATTGTAATACTCACCATACATCAATGGTCTGTCGCCATATTGCTCGCGATTCAAATAAGAAAGCAATGCAAATACATTATCCGGATTATTCTCATCCATTGGTGGATTTGCCGACGAACGAATTACAATCATTGCAAATGATGAGTAACCAATTACAATCACCATAAAAGCAGTTACAATAGTATTTAAAACCACATAGTTCTTTTTAATGGTATAGTTAATTGCCCAAATCACAAAAGAAATCAGCAATACTGCATACACCATTACACCTGTATTGTAAGGCAATCCAAATCCGTTTACAAACATCAACTCGAACCACGATGCTACTTTTACAACACCAGGAATAACGCCATACATCACTACTCCTAAAATGGCTACCGCAATAGCTCCTGCAGCGATAATTCCATTGCGAGTAGGTTCATACTTTTTAAAGTAATACACAAAAACAATGGCAGGAATGGCAAGCAAGTTCAATAAGTGAACCCCAATCGACAATCCCATTAGGTAAGCAATCAAAATAATCCAACGGTTGGCGTACTTCTCATCAGCCACATCCTCCCATTTTAACATTGCCCAGAAAACAATTGCTGTAAACAATGAAGACAATGCATAAACCTCACCTTCTACTGCCGAAAACCAAAAGGTATCAGAAAAAGTATAAGCCAAAGCTCCAACCATTCCGGTTCCCATAATTGCAAATAGATTTCCTTTAGAAAGTTCTTCGCCCTTGTCAACTAATTTTTTCGCAAGATGAGTAATCGTCCAGAACAAAAACAGAATTGTAAATGCTGAAGCCAAAGCAGACATTACATTTACCATTAAAGCAGCTTCGGAAGGACTTGGTGCAAAAAGTGCAAAAAATCGAGCCATAATCATAAAAAGAGGGGCTCCTGGAGGGTGACCAACCTCTAAACCATAAGCTGTGGTAATAAATTCTCCACAATCCCATAAACTGGCAGTTGGCTCAATAGTTAACAAGTAAGTAATGGCAGCTATAAAAAAAGCTACCCATCCTAACACATTATTAACCAATTTGTAATTCGACTTCATCTTGTGTGTATTTTTGTTTTTTTAATTGATTCGTAGTGAAATAATCTGAACGAAAATAGTCAAATTTCAGGGTTTCCCTTGAATTCCTACAGAATATTTTTCCGATTTTGTTTGCACACAAAAAAAAATTACTACATTTGCAGAGTCTTTACGAAAAGACGCATTATGATTGACCCATGGTGTAATGGTAACACATCTGGTTTTGGTCCAGACGTTTAAGGTTCGAGTCCTTATGGGTCAACTTAAAAAAGCTTCGAAATTTACTTTCGAAGCTTTTTTTGTATTCATACTTATGTATCATATTTGGACTCCCAATTGAAATTCGGAGCAATTGAAATTCGGAGCAATTGAATTTCCATATTAGGCATCGAAAAAATCCATTCGCAAAACACCCCTCTGGCTATCGCCTCCCGAAATCTTTCGGGATCCCCCAAAAGGGAGGAATTTAATTCGATCTTAGAACTTCAAAATATTTAAAGCATTATTTTCTCTGTACTTTTCCACATTTCCAGACTCTTCAGGACTTTTCAAGACTTTTATACTACTTTGGTAAACCTAAAACTGCCGGCGATTCCCTGATCATCCAAACTTTCTCCCTCAATAATGGTTTCATTAATCATCATTCCTTCCCAGGAGTCCAATTCATATCTTATATCGTAATCGGCATGGATGATATCATATTCAGTGGCTCTTATTTTTATTCTATTCTGGTAGATTTCTCCTTCGATTTTTTCCTGAATCATGAAAGTTTCATCGGAATCGGCATTCTCCGAAAAAATAATTTTGCCAGACAATTTCTTTCCTTCCTGCACCAAAATTAATTCTCCCTGTGCCGTACCATAGCCATAATCCTCTTCGTAAATCCACTTTCCAGTTAAAGATTCAATTTTTTTTTCTTCCATTTCCAAACCTCTTTCAAATTGACAATGAGAAGCATTCAAGTGCTCCTATTTCCTAATGCAAAAATCTTCGCAATATTTTTGTAATTTTTCGTTTTGACGTAAAAATATTTCCACTATATTTGCAGCGTCTTAGTCAGAAAATGACTGTATGGTATTGACCCATGGTGTAATGGTAACACATCTGGTTTTGGTCCAGACGTTTAAGGTTCGAGTCCTTATGGGTCAACTTAAAAGCTTCGAAATTACTTCGGAGCTTTTTTTTATTTTATCCCATTACCTGATTTCAAATCCCAAATATCTCTTCACTCCTGCATCACAAATATTAATGCGATCAACCCTGGCCCAGTCTGGTCCTTTCTTACACCACTCGCAAAACAATTCAACAGCCAATTCATCCCCTTCTGCCTCTACATAAACTGTTCCGTTTACCTGGTTCTTAACAAAACCATTCACACCAAAACGCTGCGCCGCTTTTCTGGTATGATAACGAAATCCAACTCCTTGTACTTTTCCAAAAACGGTGATATTTACTGATTTTTCTGCCACAAACAAATCAATTACAATTTTGAATTACGAAGTTAAGAAAATTAGATTAGTTTACAGACTTGAATGAAATTCCACCTCTCAGCCTGCCTTCAATTGAATTCTTTGCACTTCGAGTTTAATGTTTCCCTTAATAAAGGAAAACTGTCGACAGACTAAGGAGTGAAATGATATGAATAGCCTTGAAAACACCCCTCTCCCTATCGAAATCTCCCCTAAAAGGGAGAACTCTATACCCAGCTTACCAGATATTCAGATTTCCCATTTCCATTATTTCTAGTGCAAAGACGTTGCATGCAACCTCACTACGTATTATTTTTGCCATCATGATCCAATACGACGAACCATTATTCCGCCCGCCAAGCGAGGCCTATTCCTTTATACTTCAGGTAACACTAGGATGTGCCTGGAACAAGTGTGCATTTTGCGAAATGTACAGCAGCAAGCAATTTCGCACTCGCAAAGAAGAAGATATTTTTGCCGATATTGACTCTATGCAGCCCTATGCCAATCATTATCGCAAGGTATTTTTGGCTGATGGCAATGCAATGGTATTATCCTTTGACAAGCTTTCTCGCATATTGAACAAATTAAATGAGAAGTTTCCAAGATTGACTCGTGTATCAGCCTATGCTTTGCCTAAAGATATTGAAGCCAAAACTGATGAAGAGCTACAACAATTGGCGGCAAAAGGATTAAAACTGCTTTACGTAGGAATCGAATCGGGTGATGATGAATTGTTGGGAAGAATCAACAAATCGGAAAATTACGAGAGTACTTCCAAAGCTTTAAAAAGAGCTCGTGCAGCAGGAATTAAACTTTCGGTAATGATTTTAAACGGACTGGGTGGTAAAAACTACTCAAACCAGCATGCCTTAAATTCTGCCAAGGTAATCAACGAAATTCAACCAGAGTTTCTTTCAACCTTGGTTTTGAGCTATCCTTATGGCGAAGATCATTTTGCCAAAAAGTTCGATGGTAAATTTATTCCTTTGAATACCGTTGAGCTGATTGCCGAAATGAAAATCTTTATTGAAAATCTGGAACTGGAATCAACTGTTTTCCGCAGCGACCATGCTTCCAACTATTTGGTTTTGCGTGGCAATTTCCCACGCGACAAACAGGAAATGCTCGATAGAATTAATGCAGTTCTCGACGATCCTGCCAATGCAAGATTGCGCGAGGAATGGATGAGAGGATTGTAAAAATTAACTCCTGTGAATTATATCTATCGAAAAATATTAAAGAAGAGTCTATCCAGTTTACACCGAATAGACTCTTTTTAGAAAATAAGCAAAGAGACTAAGATAATGGAACCAAGCTAGTATTTACGATCTCATCGATGATATCCTTTCGATTGTTAAAACGCTCCTTAAGCCAGTTTAATAACTTTTCCTGATCATATTCATCCAGCCAATTCATCGATTTAATTAACTCTTTTCGAAATAAATTTTCCTGATCGGCAACAGCCTGCAAAACAAACTTCTGATGTTCTAACATATCTGATAATTATTTAATTATTAGAAAATCTACTTAATATCTATAATTACATCTAAATCAATTGTACCTATTCACCAATACCAAAGGCGTAATAATATTGTCCAGGATAATCAGGGTAAACTCCTTTAAGCATCACACCTCCCGACTTCCCTTTCAGAACGGCCTTTAAGTCTTTCAGGCTTTCTACACGTTTATCATTCACATGTGTAATTACAAAACCCTCCTTCATATTGGTCTGATTTCGCAGCAAGCCGGAATTTAGCTTTTCAATCATTAAACCTGTTGGCACATCCAGTTTTGAAGCTTTTTCTTCATTTACTTCAATGATTTCAGCTCCTAGTTTGGAAAGGATATCCTGTTGATTATTGCTGCTAATTTCACTTTCGCCCTGCGCATTCTTTAAAGTAACCTCAAACTCTTTGGTTTTTCCAAAACGATTTACTCCTACCAACAATTGATCTCCCGGACGGTGCTGACCAATAATTTCGAGCAAATCAGAAGATGTCTTTACCTTATTCTTGTTCACTTTAACAATCACATCTCCCTTTTGAAGGCCTGCCTCTTTTGCAGAGCTTTCATTCATAAGGCTATCAACATACACCCCCTCGGTAATATCCAATTCTTTTTCTTTGGCAAAGTTTCCATCTACACTTCGGATGGTGATTCCCATATAACCTCGCTGAACAAATCCGTATTCTAGAATATCTTCAACAACCTTACTCACAATATTCGATGGAATCGCAAATCCATAACCTGAATAAGAACCTGTTGGACTCGCAATAGCAGTATTAATACCTATTAATCCTCCTTTTAGATTTACCAATGCTCCACCACTATTTCCAGGGTTGATTGCCGCATCGGTCTGGATAAAGGATTCTATAGCCGATTGCGACTGCAGGATATTAATATTTCTGCCTTTTGCACTAACGATACCCGCTGTTACTGTCGAATTTAAATTAAAAGGATTTCCAACTGCCAAAACCCACTCTCCAATTTCCACATCATCAGAGTTTACAAATGGTACGTAAGACAATTTCCTTTCTTTAATTTGAATCACAGCCAAATCGGTTGTTGGATCGGTTCCAATCACCTTCGCTTTGTACACCCTATTATCGTGTAAACTCACTTCAATATCTTCAGCACCATCAATTACATGATTGTTGGTAACAATGTATCCATCGGAGCTAATAATGACTCCCGAGCCAGTTCCCACTCTGGTATATGGTCCTCTTTGCTGCGGTGTTCTTTGTTCGAACTTAAAGTGTGGACCAAAAAAATCTTTCAGCATATTGTCGTTGAAAAAGTCTCTAAAAGGCGACGAAACTTCCTGTCTACTTTGAGTTCCTTGAATATGGGTTGATTTAATATGCACCACAGCATCCATCACTTTCTTGGATACATCAGTAAATTGCAAGGGAACCACTTCCCCATTATGGTTTACCGTGTATGCTGCACCAACAACGGGTGCAGAATCTATATGCTTAATGGTATAGGTTTTATCTTCCTTATTAAAGAAAATAAATCCAACAGATGTAATTGCACTGGCAATGAATGCAACTATAAATAATTGAGCAATTTTCTTCATAACAAATCACTTTAATGTTTAAAATCTTACTACTAGCTTGATAACTGCCGAATACACAACTAAATTAAACGCCACTCAATGACGCAAAACATGTATTGGCTCAATGGGCATTGGAAGGTCAAGTTGCTTATGCGCAGAAAACTTTTAGAAAGAAGGGGAAGTTGAGAACTTTGTTCGAAAATCACCCCGCCGCACTTAAAGTTTTCAAGTATCAGTAGTTTGACCTTACACGCCCTAGATTTTTTGCTACTTTTTCATCAATGGAAAAAGTAGGAGCCCACCGGCTTGAGGATAAGAGAAATCTATTTCTCTTGATTCCAATTTAAATAAACCTTTTATTTTAAAGCTCATTCTAATCCATAAGCTTACCACCTACCTTTTGCAGAGTAAGTGGCAAGCATATTTTTTATAAACAGTCCAATGAATTTTAGGAAATTTTAATAATTCTTGCTGGTTTAGGCTTCGCTTCTTCTTTTTTAGGCAAGTGAATCACCAAAATTCCATCAGAATAATTGGCCTTTATTTTATCACCATCCACTACCTCCGAAGGCAATTGGAACGAACGCTGGAACGAACAATAAGAGAATTCTTTCCTGGTATATTTGTCTCCCTTATTTTCAACCTCACTCTTCTTTTCAGAAGAAATGGTTAACTGATTATTGTCTAAATTAATATTGAAGTCTTTCTTATCCATTCCTGGTGCCGCAACCTCAATTGTAAATTCGTTTTTATCCTCCTTTACATTCACCGCAGGCAAAGTGGTGTTTGTAGTTGAGAAATTTGTGGTATTCCAATCCATCCAATCTCTGGAGAAAAAGTTATCAAAGAAGGATGGGAAAAAATTATCGGTATTTTTCTTAACTAAAGTCATAATTATATCCTCCCTAATTTAAATTAATACATACTTCTATTCTCAATAAAATTAGAATCGCGATTCTCTTTATTTCTTTCAAACTGAATGCCAAAACCACCAATATTTTGTATTACTCTGAAAATCAAAACCTATTCAAAATCTCCATAATATTGTTAACTGACAATTTTTCATTGTCCAAAATATTCTTTCTGAATTTTTGACACAAAATACTACTAACTAAGACATTGTGACATATTATTCGATTTTAATCTTTACCTGATTTGTTTCAATATCACTCTAATTGATCAATTGAATGAAAGATTGTGCGAGCATTAAATGTAAGCTTTATGGAAAACTCCCCATTCCTCACAAAATCCCCCCTCATCCGTAAAGACGTAGCAGTGCTACGTCTCTACCATAACACCCACAACTGCACTCTCATTCTTGTTTTTGTTTTCCTCATTCCTGTTATTGGTGCGCTAATTCCCCTCATCGGTATGTTTCTACCTGCCCTTGAGCTTGTGTGAGTGAGCAAATGCAAGCTCCCACCTGCCAATGTTTGAGCCATTACTGCCAAATGCATTGCACTTATTAACAATGAGCGTGCAGTTATCAACATTAAGCGTACAGATGGTAGGTCTCACGATGCAGATGACAGGTCTCACGGTGCATTTATTAACATTGACGGCACAGATATCAACATTGAGCATGCGGTTCGCAGGTCTCACGACGCAGATGGCAGGTATGAGCGTGCACTTATTAACATTGAGGAAAACATTGGCGGGTCTATTCAATAAACTGTGTCACCACTAAATTTTTCTTTTTTCAAGGCCCTTCATCCATTAACAGGGTTTTGGGAAAAGAAAAATTGTTCATTTGATCTCCATTCTCTCTTCATAAAGAATAGCCAACTGAGAATATGCAGCCTTCCAATTTCTGATTGGCATGCTCCATTTTTGTGTCACTTTCTTATTGATTAAATAGAGCAGTTTCAATAAGGCCTGATCATTTGAAAACACTCTTTTACTTTTTGTGATTTTTCTTAGCTGACTGTGATAACTCTCGATAATATTTGTTGTGTACATGATCTTTCTTAAATCCATCGGGTATTGGAAAAATGTACTTAATCCTATCCAGTTTGATTTCCATGAACGAATGATTGCAGGATATTTCTTTCCCCATTTTAAAGCCAGTTTATCCAAATTCTTTTCGGCCTCACCTATATTTAATGCTTGATAAACGGTTCTTAAATCTCCTAAAAATTCAGTCTTGTCATAGCGAACAAGATATTTAAATGCATTTCGTATTTGATGGATTACACAAAGTTGTACATCGGTTTTTGGAAAAATAGATTCAATAGCATCTTTGAATCCACTTAAATTATCTATACAGGCAATAAGAATATCCTTAACGCCCCGATTTTGCAGATCACTAAGTACTTGCAACCAAAATTTTGCTCCTTCTTTTTCTCCAATATACATGCCTAAAACCTCCTTCACTCCACTATGATTGACACCCAAAACATGATAGACTGCTTTGTTAACAATCCTTCCTTCCTGGCGTACTTTGTAGTGTATAGCATCCAACCAAACAATTGGGTAAATGGCATCTAAAGGGCGATTTTGCCATTGATAAACTTCAGGAATGATACGATCAGTTATGGCCGTCAAACTTGATGGAGATAAAGTGATCCCATACAATTCTTCAAGATGATCACATATGGCTTCATAACTCATTCCTTTGGCATATAAGGAAATGATTTTGTGATCTATTCCGTCTCCCAGAGTTAACTGTCGCTTCTTTACCAGTTCAGGTTCAAAACTACCGTTACGATCTCTGGGAGGTGTTAGCTCAACTGTTCCAAAACCTGTTTTTACCTTTTTCTTACCTCTGCCATTGCGACGATTGGGTTTTTTGGATTCATTTAAGTGAGCATCCAATTCACCATTTAAACTTGCATTTAACAAACGCTGAAGTAAAGGGACCAAAACTCCATCTTTACCTTCTAGTTTTTTTCCTGATTTGAGACCTTCTAAAGCTTCCTTCTCAAATTCTTTGTAATTGAAATCTTTGCCATCCATACTGTCAAGTTATTAATTGTTTCTTAAACTTTTACTTGACACACTTTAATGAACAGACTCACATTGGCAGGTCTCATACAAAAAATGACATATCAACTATTATTTTTGCCTTTTTAAACTCAAACAAAAAGTCATTTTAGCACCTGATTATAAGCCGAAAGCTAAAATCTCATCTAACAAAATAGTCGCAAAGCTACTGTTAATCGGCATTACAGCTACCTCCAATTACTTTTAACATATTTTAATACAAGTAAAAGCATAATATTATTAACTTAAATCTGTATTTCTTACAACATATTAATTACAACGGTAAAATATATCAATCACCCTAAAATTATTAAACAATGAAACAGACTAAAAAATTTACAATGGCCTATTCTGAGTTAGGACAGCGCGGCGATAGAGTCCAAGCTGTTGTTGCTCGTGATGTGGCGGAATTCGTGAAGTTTGGTTACGAAGAAACCATTCCTACCCAAGTGGCAGATAAAACCAAACAGTTTAAAGATATCCTGCCCGACATGTATTGGGAAGGACAAAAAACCTTAAAAACCAATGCCAAGGACGAATGCAGAAGCACTTTGGTGGGACTTTTAGGAGAAGTTTCCTTTAAAGCCAAACTGGCATTGGGCAGCGGAAGCAAAGAGTATGCTACTTTCCGTTTTAGCGGAGTAGATCGCAAAACGGACAATGAATTGGTAGCCTATGCCAAGCATGTTTGTCAAACTGCCGAATTCTTTAAAGAACCATTGAGTAAACGCAATGTAACTCCCGAGTTAATCACCCAAACTACCGATGCTACCATTGCTTTAGACGATGCCATTGATGCACAAGCCGAGGCCATATCAATTCGCGAACAAAAAAGCGTGGAGCGTCTTGCAATGGGTAATGAGCTTTACGAATTAATTGTTGAATTGTGTGAGGTTGGCAAAAGAATCTGGGAGCACAAAAACGAAGCTTTTTACAACGACTATGTGCTTTATGCTTCGAGCAAATCGACCACACAGGCCGAAGAGAATGAAGAAGTAGTTGAAGAAACAACAAACGAAGAATAGAAAATAGTGTTAAGTTGATATATTTACCGGGGCGAATCTCAAGAATGTTTGGGGTTCGCTTTTTTTAACAATACACCAGAATAACAATCTTAGCGTACCCAACAAATGTCCAAACCCTAAAATGAAAACTCGTTTTATCGATCAAAACCTAAGACCCAATGAATTCTCTAATGAGACCTTGGTAGTTTGCCCAAAGTGTGGCGGCAAGGCCATGGTAAAAAGTACACCAGTACCGCAATTGGCAGAATTGAGATGCTCATCCTGCCATTATGCAACCGACAAACCTCTTGATTCAGATGAGAAATCTTACAGTGCCACTACCGATTACTGGTTCGATTGCGAATTCTGGCTGCAGGACAGCTTTAAAAATGAATTCTTTTTTGCTCACAACTACAAGCACTTGGAGTACATCAAGCAATACATACAGGCTGGACTACGCGAACGAAACGATAGAGCATTTTTTACATTGGTTGAGAAATTGCCTCAGTTTATTAAATCGGCAAAAAACAGAGATCGTTTGCTCAAAATGATTGAAAGGCTTGAAAGAAGTAATTGATTTAGTCATACAATAGCCTAACATTCCCCAATAAAAATGAATAACAGCAAAATTTATTTTTACATATTATAAATTGGAGTTAGATATTTTATCACATCAATTATTTATTGATATTTACGATAATAAAAGTAAATCCAACATGATAAGAACTTTACCCCTAGTCCTATTATTATTTATAGGAACAACTCTTTTTGCCCAAGAATACCGAGGCAAACTAATTCATAATGATGGAACAAGCAAAGAAGTTTCTTTCTTAAATCCCTATAGTAAAAACAATTATAAGGAAATCCTTTACCTGCATTATGGTATGGAGCATGAGCTTTATGCCCAAAATTTTAAGAGAGCTGAATTTTCCAAAGACCTTGTTTATCAATCTATAGAGATTAAAACAAATCAAAAAGTCTGGGCCAGGGTACATTTCGAAAGTGAAACCATTAAGCTTTTCCTAAGGTACAACTCGTTTTATGTAGAGGTGGACAATACCATTTATGACATCTCCAAAATTCAATCTCCTTCTACTCTTGATATTCCTAAAGACCTAAGTGATTTGTGGCAATCTGAAATGAACGGTAATAAAATGCTACCATTCAAGACCCTTAAAAAACTTTTGGTACAGTATCACAAGAAAAATAAAATAGATTACCACACCTATTTTAATAAAGCCAAAACTATTCCCTATTTAGAAGTTGGCTTAGGAGCTAATTATAGCAATATAAACTTATTAATATCACCGAGTCAGAAGACTAATTTCTCAACAGTATCACCTGCTATTTTTATAAATGGTCGCCTCTATTTTTCTCGATTATTAAAACAGTCATTCGTTTCTCTAGGTATCGGCTTTCAAAAATTTAAAATTGAAAAAGACATCAGTACAGGAAGTGAGGATAATGAAAACTTCCATGAGTTGAACATCAAATTTCAACAAATATCCATTCCAATGTCTTTCAACTTGACCTTACTATCTAAAAATGAAATGAAATTTTACATGAGAGGAGGAGCAAAAATCTATTTTAACATTGGAGAAAATGGAAATCTTGTTTCAGAATACCAAATCGATAAAATTGTACGTACCGAAAATAGCCAATTAAAATTAGCTAAGAAATCAGGCTTTACACCATTATTAGGCTTGGTTGCGAACAAAAAAATTGGGAAAAGCGATCTTAGTTTCTTATTGCAATATGAGAAAAATATGGAAAGTGGTAATCCATCCAATGATCATGCTCAAATTGAATTTAGCAAATCTGCTATCACCGTCGGTGCAGCAATTAAATTTTAATTCGCCTTTACTATGAAAAAATATACTATCCTAAGTTTATTACTTATTACTTGCCTATTATCATGTGATAAAGATGAGTCTAGCAGAAGCTTTGCCAGAGTGAACACAATTGGTGTTGGAAATATAGATACAGATGGAGTTAACATTAAAGGTGAACTATATGATACTGATAGTAAAGTCATAGAAGATCATGGTTTTATTTACAATTTAAAATCCAATTCTGTTGCCGTACCCAATAATTCTCACATTGAAGGTTCATTTGAGAAAGAATCTTTAGGAAGTACATCTGGAGATGCAATATTTGAATCGAAACTAACCAGAAATTTAATAGCTGATTCAACCTACTTGGCCAAAGCTTATGCAGTAACCAATGGGACAATTGTTTATGGTGAACCCCTTGAATTTGTTAGTAAGGGAGGAAACGGACCTGCAATTAGCTCTTTTACACCTGACACTATTGGATATGGCGATTTACTAACCATTAAAGGAAATAATTTTAGTATTCAACCTTCTAATAATACTGTAGTTTTCGATAATGTTGAAGCTAAAATTGTTTCTGCCACAGACACATCATTACAGGTAATTTTTCCTAAAGGGCCTCGTTTCAAAAGTTGTCCGTTTAGTGTAAGGGTTGCACAAAAAAGTATTAATAGCCATAACAATCCGATCATAGCTGCTCCTAGAATTGATTCAATTTCCAAGCAAGTCGTTTTTGCTAGGGAAAACATTACCATATATGGGGAAAATTTTACGCGCACAACAGCTCTTAAAGTTGATGATAAAACCGCAGAAGAGTTCTATTATTCCGAATATCAATCTGACTCAATTTTACAATTCAGAGTACCTGAACGCATGCCTATTGACGATCATAACATTACTATTAAATATTTAGATGATAGTATTACTTTTCCAAATATGTTTAAAACAATATTACCAACTATCGATTCCTTTTCTCCAAAAGAAATATGGCTTGATAGCGTAATTACAATTAAGGGGACCAATCTTAGAAAATTAAGTTATTTTGGACTTCCTGGTAACAATGCATATAACGTAACGGATACATTAGCTTATTGTAGAATTACTAATGTTCCTGAATCCAACAAAATAAGAGGATACTTTGATTCACACAAAATAGTAACAAAAGATAGTATTAAATGGCATCAACCTACAGCCGATTCTTTCAATGTAAGCATTGCCAAAGCAAGTGAAACAGTATATTTATATGGTGATAATTTTTTCTACGGTCTTGATATTTATTTCGACGGGATCAAAGCTTCTACAAACTATATAGATAAAAACACCGTTGAAGTATATATTCCTGATGTTAAAGCCGGAACTTATCATCCAACATTTAAATATAACTATTCAGGAAACGTTATAGACACCTTACCTAAAGCCAAAGCAAGCATTACAATTCCTCAGATAAAGATTACCAACGTTACCCCTCTTCAAGTAAAAAGGGGGTCAATCATCACCCTTAATCTAGAGAATGCTAATATAAGTGCACACACTAATCTAGAAGTAGATGGCAAATATTGTAGTATAATTGAACATACTGAAAATACGATAAAAGGGCGTATTCCTATTGATTATTGTATCTCAAAAACTCCAAAAGTTACACTTTCAATTGGCGGACAAGAAATAGAGTATCATACCCCTCTTCAATTGTCTGACCCTTGGGAATGCATGTCACATTCGGAATACCAACATGAGTATAATTATATTACACATATAAATGATAAACAGGTTGCAATTATTAGAAATGGTCCTTATGACAATGATAGAAGTCTTTATATGCACAATGGAGATAATCAGTGGTCTTACCTATCTGATGTTGATTTCGATGGATGGATATACAATATGCACGCTTATAAGGATGAAATCTACTTTCCAGCACATTTATCCTACGATGATTATCTTCTATATTCTTATTCCAACATTAATAAACAATGGAAAACAATAGATACCATCCCTATTGGAATACCAGAATATTCATTCCTGATTGGTGACAGATTGTATTTGGGAAATACAAAAAAAATGTGCTATCGAGATTTGAACAAGAATGAATGGGTTACAAAATCTGCGGTTCCAACATCTCGTTATTCCATCAATAAGAAATTAATATTTAAGGCAGGCAAGAAAGCATATCTTGGTATTTATAAATACATGACCAGTGGTTATGGTAACAACAATGAATACAATGAATTCTGGTCTTACGATTCTGAAAATGATTCCTGGGAAAATTTAGGAGAAATGCCAGTAAAAATTTGGGAAGAAGCAACTGCCTCAGTTTATACAGATAAGGCCTACATAGTAGGACGTGGATATCAAGATGAGAAAACATTCTGGGAATATGATACGAGTGCAAATACGTGGCAAGAGTTAGTTCCCCCTCCTGGTCTTTATAGAAAATACACATCCTTCATTATTAATAATGAATATTTCTTTGGATGCAACTACTATATTCAAGCTAATGAGTATCCCTTTGTTATGAGTAAAATCCCTATCGCAAACATGCAAAAAAAATAGTAAGCCCGAAGAACCCTAAGAATATTTGGGGTTCGCTTTTTTATACCGATTACTATTCAAAATGCACCTTTAGAACGTTTCACTTCTAAAGACACTTTGAATATGTATCGGCATTTCAATTTAATATTTCATAGTTTCACTTAAGCTCACTCTGAAATTTAAATGGTATCACATCATCTAAAAAATAATTTTCACATTGAATTGATCATGTTGTATCTTTAATAGAATCATTTTAAATAAGCATACAACATGAAGATTCTGAATACCATTGCCTTACTTCTGGCAACATTCTCCTTTGGCCTTGCTCAGGAGATTCCAGCTGTTTATAGTAATATCGGCTCCGATGAAAATGGCGTATTTCTTCAAATGGAAAACCGAAGAATTTATGCCTTAAAAGAAAATGATCAATTCAAATTTGAAGATTTATATGCGGCTGCCATCGGAACAAAGGAAGGCTTACGCTTAGATTTTAAATTTCCGGAACTGAATGGTACTCTTTATTATGGGTTTATCAATTATAGTGATGGAAAACATCCACAACCGGTTTATTTTCGTGAGAATTCGCCCATAAATATTGGCATTTGTCATATCCCAATTAAAAGATTTTTATCGGGCAAGTATGATATGATCGATTGGGAGAAGACAGGAAAGGGTGTGATTGGCTATCGTATCGTAAACGAGAAAGGCGATATGCTTTACGATGGCAGAATGGCTTTTACCTACTCCGACGGAATGTTTAAAGTAGAACCTACCATTGTTGAAGGTCCTTTTATCAATCAGCTTTCGCACAAAGGTGCGGTAATATCTTTTACTACTTCGGAAGAGGTTGAGGCAGGCATTCAAATCGATGGAAAGACATATAAAAACAAGAGGCCAGCTAAATATCATGAATTAAAGGTTAATGATTTACAAGCCTCTCGAAAGTATACCTATACCGTTTCGGTGGGTGATTTTAAATATGACTTTAACTTTGAAACGGCTCCTAATCCTGGAAGCAGAAAGGCTTTTACATTTGCTTATGGCAGTGATTCTCGCGCTGGAAACGGTGGTGGCGAGCGAAACATTTTTGGCACCAATGCTTACATCATGAAAAAGATTGCGGCTTTGGCCATGTCCGAAAATGCCAAGTTTGTTCAGTTTACAGGCGATTTAATTAATGGCTACGACACCAGCCGAGAACGCATGAACCTGCAATATGCAAACTGGAAACATGCAGTAGAACCCTGGTGGCATTACATTCCTTTTGTTCCGGGTTTTGGAAACCATGAAGCCTATAATTTTGTTTTTAACGATACCGAAAGAGGCACCTATCATGCCATCGATCATTTTCCATTTAAGGATGATTCAAGTGAATCTTTGTTTCAGGATAATTTTGCATTGCCTGAGAATGGCCCACGAAGCGAAGACAACTCAAAATATGATCCCAACTCCAATACAATAGATTTTCCTTCTTACAAGGAAAGTGTATTCTGGTATGCCTATGACAATGTGGCTGTAGTTGTTTTAAACTCGGATTATTTTTACACTCCAAGTGGCATACCCACCACCGGTGGTAATCTCCATGCTTTTATTATGGATAATCAAATGATATGGCTTCAAAGAACGCTAAAGCAGTTGGAAAAAAATAAAGATATCGACCATGTTTTTATCTCCATTCACACTCCTTTCTTTCCCAATGGCGGGCATGTAAAAGATGATATGTGGTATGATGGCAATAACAACTTTAGAGCAGTTGTTAGCGGACAGTTTTATAAGAAAGGAATCATCGAAAGGCGCGATGAATTGCTTGACCTCATCGTTAACCAGAGTAAAAAAACGGTGGCTATCCTAAGTGGCGATGAACACAATTACAACCTGCTTACCATTACCAACAAAATGCTAAAATATCCCCAGGAGTATCCACACGAAAAGCTGGAATTAACCAGAACTTTCTACCAGATAAACAATGGTGCAGCAGGAGCTCCCTATTATGCACAGGAAAAAACGCCATGGTCGGAAAATGTTCGAAACTTTTCTACGCAGAATGCTCTTGTGCTGATTGATGTTGATGGAAATAAAATTAAAGTTCGTGTTAAGAACCCCGACACATTGGAATTGATTGATGAATATATCCTTCGGGAATAATCTTCATGCACAACAAATTAATCAATATGAGATTCTTTTTCGTCCTGATATTATCCTTGTGTTTTACTTGGGAAATTTGTGCTCAAAATGAAACAAACAGCTCTTATGAGCCATCTCCTCTATTCGAGAGTGATGAAATTTTTGAAATCAAACTCAAAGGAGATATCAGAAAATTGTTCAACGACAGAAAAGAAAATGCAAAATATCACCCTATTGTTTTCTCATATGAAATCAATAACCAACACCACTCTATAGATATTCGTGTAAAAACAAGAGGGCATTTTCGCAAGATGAGAGTAAATTGTGCAATTCCTCCCCTTCTTTTAAATTTTGACACTTTGCCGGATTTGGCTCAAACCATTTTTAAGGGACAGAATAAATTAAAACTGGTAACAACTTGTGTTGATGAAAAATTTGTTGTACAAGAATACCTGGTTTATAAAATCTACCAGTTAATTACAGAGAAAAGCTTTCGAGTAAGATTGGTAAAAGTGATTTTTGAAGACATAAATCGAAATAAAATCAGAAATACCAGCTATGGAATTCTTTTGGAAGATCAGGATAATATGGCCGTACGAAATTCTTCAGCTATTCGAAAGCAACTACAAGTTAATCCGGAAACAATCGATAAGGTGTATTTTCTTAAAATGTCTGTATTTCAATTTCTGATTGGCAACACTGATTGGTCGATCCAATACCTTCACAATATTAAAATATTAAACAGCGAAAACAATTCATCATTATATGCTGTTCCTTACGATTTTGACATGTCGGGAATTGTAAATACACCATATGCGGCACCTGCAGAAGCCCTTCAATTAAGCTCTGTTCGCGATAGAAGGTATAGAGGATATTGTCTGGATGATATGAGCGAATTTGAATCCACTTTCCAGTTATTTAATGAATTGAAAAAAGAAATTTATGCCATTTACGAGAATAATACCATACTTGATAAGGCTTACAAGAAAAACACACTTAAATACCTCGACAGATTCTATGAAATTATCAATGATAAAAAATTGAGCAAAAGGGAATTTCGATATCCATGCAACCCAAACGGGACAGGCAATATTGTTATTCAGGGATTAAAGAAATACAAACAAGAAGACAAAAAAAATTCCGACAAATAGTCGAAATCATTTTTTCATAAGGTCGCCAAACCCTCAAGCTAAAACAATTTGCCAATATCATTCCAGCCCATCTCTTTTACTTTTACAAGAAAACTACTTTATAACCATGAAGTTTTTCTTGTTTTTTAATCGATTCCAATCTCTGGCGTTCATCGATTGAATCATCTTCGTAGTAAGATCAACAACCACGAAATCGTCGTCTACCGTGTAGAACAAATCCTTTAGCTTTTTTAATAGTTTCATATCCCCTAAATTTTACTGTTTTACTACCTTAAATTTAATAGGAATATGATTAATATTCAAGCTGTTTTTGTATGGTTTAACGATTACGTAATATGAATTCACAATTACGTAATATCAATTAATATTTACGTAAAATCTTATAAAAACTCTACCGAGTTAAAGTACAAATTCTTTTTGTCAAGAAGTATTCTTTTCATACGCGATGGCCCACCTATCGCAATTTGATAAATGTACTTTCCACGGAAAAAGAAACGTTTAAAATAAGTATACTCATGCTTGCCCACCATTTGGGTATACTCAATTTCCTTTCCTAACATTTTCTGATAAGCCACGGATCTTTCCTCTAACAGAATTGTTCCACTACTTACCAAACTGCCTTCTTTCATTTCTTCATAATATTCGGATGGATCTGAATAGGAAAAATCGATTCCTACTTTTGAAAAATCAGAAGCCACAATCCCAAATACTGTTACTGCATCTTTATAACTGAAAACCTCTATCGAAATACCATTGAGATCTTTATTGTGGACAATGGGTTGATCAGGAATTGAAAATCTAATTTTTGATTTTTCTGACTCTATTTTTTTCCATTCTTCTTGTGCAACAACACCAGATATCCAAGCAAAACTAAGGATACAGATCAATATAAATTTTCTCATACTTTTATTTTATTTCAGGCAACTCAATTCCTTTTATTTTTCGATACAAATCAAGAGCAAACACATCGGTCATGCCAGATACAAAATCCAATACCGACATGATTTTCTTGTAATCACTTTCACCCGACACATCGTATTGCTGAGGAATTAAGGATAGTAAGTTTTTCGAATAGAAATTATCTGGTTCCATCACCGCTGAAACGAATTCCTCCAATAAAGTTCCCAAAATTTTATAACCTGCCAGCTCAATTTCTATAACCGATCGGTGTCGATAAATTCTCTGAACAGCAACTCCCGTGCAGGTTTTATACGCTTGCTTGCAAGTTGGCTCTACGTCCTTGATTAAAGTTCCGTTAAATGTTCCATTTAAAATATCATCGTAATGATCAAGAAAAACGTGAACACACTCTCCCACCAGTTTGCCAATTACACTGGCTCTAATAAATGCAATCTGCTCATTGGTATCAGTTACCTCCTGGCAAGTTTCATTAATTCTGTCAAGACTTGATTTTTCTTTTTCAGGATCATAAAAGTTCAGAAGGAGTTCCTTGGTTTCTGCAGTACTCAAAATGTTTAATTTGTGAGCATCCTCAATATCCATAATTTGATAACAAATATCATCGGCTGCCTCAACCAGGTAAACCAAAGGGAAACGTGCATATATTCCTTCACTTACTTCAGGAATTTCCAACTCCCTGGCAATTTTAAAGTAAGACTCCTTTTCGGTCTGAAAATATCCATACTTTTTCTTTCCAACTTCAGGAATTTTATTTGACTCCCAAGGATACTTTACAATGGATGCTATGGTAGAATAGGTAAGTGCAAATCCTCCTATTCTTCTTCCATTAAATGCATGTGTCAACAGTCGTAAGGCATTTGCATTGCCCTCAAAATTGGTTAAATCGAACCACTCCTCATCGCTAAATTTATCCTTAAGCTCTGCCCCTTCTCCTTTTTCAAAATAATGCGACAAGGCTTTCTCCCCAGAGTGACCAAAAGGAGGATTACCCAAATCATGAGCCAAACATGCTGCTGCAACAATACTGCCTATTTCTCTAATCCCTGAATCAGGATCAACTTTTTTCTTCTCTATTAATTTCTCAGCGAGCAAATTACCAAGTGATCTTCCGACACTAGAAACTTCCAAACTATGAGTTAATCGATTGTGTACAAAAATACTTCCGGGTAGCGGAAAAACTTGTGTTTTATTTTGTAAACGACGAAATGGTGATGAGAATATCAACCTATCGTAATCTCTTTGAAATTGAGTTCTCACATCAACACTTGCAGGTGAGTATTTATCTTCTTGTCCGAATCTTTTCGTTGAAAGTAATTTTATCCAATCCATAATTTAGATTTAAAGCTCCTAAATTACATTAAAAAATTCTCGTTGTCCGATTTGTTTAGCAATTATTAACAATTCACCACTTTAACTGTTATACTGATACATTGAAATGTACGTATTCGTACATCCTATGTAATAACATCGTACACATAAACCATCAAAAAAGAATGTACAAATCATTCATTTTGCTGATTTAATGATAGTTCCATTATGTGGCACGAGTATTGAAAAATAAAGTATCATTGGGGTGAAGATTTTCTAATTTATTATTATGCTTATTTAATTCGACATTATCAGTTGATAATACAGGTTTGTCGATAATTGTGTACGTTGGTCTAAATAAATTTGAAATCCAATCACATAAAATTACTATTGTATATAGATTTTTTTAAATACATCAATATTATGATCCGATTACAAAACATTCACAAATCGTACATCACCGGAACCAACAAGTTGCATGTCCTTAAAGGTATCGATTTGCATATTAAAGAAGGTGAATTGGTATCAATCATGGGATCTTCCGGCTCCGGAAAGTCAACATTATTGAATATTCTCGGACTTTTAGACAATCATGACGAAGGAGTTTACGTGCTAAACAACGAGGAAATTAAATCGATGAGCGAAACAAAAGCAGCCAAGCTTCGCAATAATTTGTTGGGTTTTGTATTTCAATCATTTAATCTGATTTCTTTTAAAAATGCCATGGAAAATGTAGCCCTTCCACTCTACTATCAAAAAGTATCAAGAAAAAAGAGAAATAGCCTTGCCATAGAGTATCTTGATAAAATGGGATTAAAAGAATGGGCACACCATATGCCAAACGAACTTTCGGGTGGACAAAAGCAAAGAGTTGCCATCGCCCGTGCTATGATTACACAACCCAAAATTATTTTAGCCGATGAACCCACCGGAGCTCTTGACTCGGCAACTTCAATTGAAGTAATGGATCTTTTAAGAGAAATCAACCAATCAGGAATTACTGTAATTATTGTTACTCACGAAAATGATATTGCCCATATGACAGATAGAATCATCAATTTAAAGGATGGTGTTATCGAATCAATCGTAGAGAATAACAAAATTAACCATACTGAATCGGTTAAAATTCCTCTTCAGGAATAAACCAAACCCTAATATCAAGCTATGTTTGACAGAGATAAGTGGCAAGAAATATTTAGTACCATCAGGAAAAACAAAACCCGTACGATCTTAACTGGTTTTTCGGTTGCAACCGGAATATTTATGTTAATTTTCCTTTTGGGGGCAGGAAGAGGCCTACGTAATGGTATGACTTCTGTATTTGCTCAAGATGCAACAAACAGTATGCAAATATTTGGTGGTAGAACTACCAAAGCATACAAAGGAACTCCAGAAGGCAAAAGGATTCAAATGGTAAATGATGATTTCCTGAATCTGAAAAAGTCAATTCAAAAGATCGATGCGATTTCGGCGATGTCATACATTCCAGGAGCTGAAACAATTTCCTATAAAAATAATTTCGGAAACTTTAATGTTTCGCCTGTTCATGATACTTACAAGGAAATTAAAAACTTTGACATCATTAAGGGAAGGTTTCTTAATCAAAAAGACCTGGATGAACACAGAAAAGTTGTAGCCATTCAGGATGAGGTAAAAAAAGTACTCTTCCCCAAAGAAACAGCTCTTAACAAATACATCAACATTAATAATATCAAGTTTAAAGTAATTGGTGTTTTTCATCAGTCAAGTTTCGATGACAACTCAAGAGAAATATACATTCCTATTACTGTAGCCCAAAAAATATTTAACAACAACGATCATATCCGTAGAATCTCTTTCACCTTAAATGATGTTTCGGTTGAGGAAAGCCAAAAGATCGAAAGGCAGATTACCTATAAAATGGCTGACAGACACAACTTCAGCAAGGAAGATAAAAATGCACTATGGATTCAGAATAATATTGAAAACTCTCAAACTTTCGCAGGTTTATTTAGTGCAATTGAAATGTTTGTTTGGATCATAGGAATATTCACCATTGTACTAGGCGTAATTGGTGTTTTCAATATCATGATGATTGTTGTTAGAGAGCGTACAAAAGAAATTGGTATTCGAAAAGCCATTGGCGCATCTCCAGGTTCAGTTGTTGGTTTAATCTTAATGGAGGCAATATTTATTACTGCTGCTTCGGGTTATATAGGACTAATTGCAGGGGTAGGATTATTGGAAGCTATCAATCAATTTGACATTATCGAAAAAGTGTATGCTCCAGCAGCAATATATTTCCTTGACCCACAAGTTGACCTTGGAATAGCAATAGGTGCAACAATTGTTTTGGTAATTACCGGTGCTTTGGCAGGATTTTTCCCAGCACGAAAAGCTGCAGCCATTAGACCGATTGAAGCTTTAAGAGACGAATAATACGAATTTATAAACGACATTAGAATGTTCGATCTAGATAAATGGCAGGAGATTACTGCCGCACTAAAAAAGAATAAACTTCGTACCATCCTAACTGGCTTAGGTGTGATGTTTGGTATTCTTATTTTGGTAACTCTTCTAGGAATAGGAAGAGGATTTCAAAATAACATTCAATCTTCTTTGGGAAACTTTGCAACCAATTCAACAGTGTTTTGGGTAGAAAGAACAACCAAAGCCTATAAGGGCTTACCCAGAAACAGATTTTACCAATTTACCAATGACGATTTGCTAGCTCTCAAGAAAAATATTCCTGAATTGGAACATATCGCTCCTGACATTAATGGCTGGAGTGGTGGTGCAACTCACAATACATTTCGAAAAGAGAAAAAAGGAAACTTTAGAATTAAAGGGACATCTCCTGAAATGAACATGGTAAATCCTGTTGAAGTAGTTTCTGGAAGATTTATCAACGAAAATGATTTGAAGGAATTCCGAAAAGTAATTACCATTGGTCCTCGTGTTAAAGAACTCATGTTCGAAGAAGATGAGGATCCAATTGGACAATACCTAAAAGTGAACGGTATTTTTTTCAAAATCATCGGTGAAATTAAACCTTTAAGTAATAACATGGGGAATCGTGATGATATCATTCAATTGCCATACACTACCCTACAACAACTTTACAATTACGGTGATAAATTCTATGTTTTTCTTGCAACAGCAAAGGTTGGGGAATCTGTAGCAGAATTGGAGGATAAAATATTTGAAATTTTAGCTCGCCGTCATTCAATACATCCTGAAGACAGACAAGCCATTGGAAATTTCAATATTGCCAAGATTTTCAATAAGATTTTTGGCTTATTCAATAGTATTGGATTCCTGTTTTGGGTCATTGGATTTGGTGTTCTCATCACCGGAGTGATTGGGGTGAGTAATATTATGCACGTGGTTGTGAAAGAAAGAACCAAGGAGCTAGGAATTAAACGCGCAATTGGTGCAAAACCGGCATTGGTCGTTGGTCAAATCATTAACGAATCGGTATTCTTAACCACTTTTGCAGGATTTTGGGGACTGGTACTTGGAGTTGTTATTGTTGAATTAATTGGCAAAGCAACAGAAGGAAGTCCTAACCCACAAATTTTAAATCCCTACGTTGATATTAATGTAGCATTTATAGCACTCGGAGTTTTGGTGTTTTTTGGAGTTCTTGCTGGACTTTTACCAGCACAAAGAGCCATTAGAATTAAGCCCGTTGATGCTTTGAGATACGAATAAAAGTCATAAATCTGAAAATAATACAAGTCATGAAAAAAGTTCTAAGAATCTTAATGGTTGTAGGGTTAATCGTCCTTTTTGTAGGAACCATTTTTTTCCTTTATAAAAAGTCGCAAGACAAACCTGTAGTTTATAACACAAAATCTCCTGAGATTACTGACATTGTTAAAAAGACAATTGCAACAGGCTCCGTTGTGCCTAGAAAAGAAATTGAAATTAAGCCTCAAGGAGTTTCAGGTATTATCGAAACTCTATATGTTGAAGCTGGTGAAATGCTGAAAAAAGGTGATCCTATTGCTAAAATTAAGATCATTCCGGATATGATTAACTTGAATAGTGCCGAATCAAGAGTTAATGTTGCAAAGATTAACTTTGAAGATTCTGAGATCAATTACAATCGCGATAAAGCATTATACGACAAAAAAGTTATTTCAGAATCTGATTTCCAAAAAACACAGTTGGCTTTTCGTAATTCCAGAGAAGAATTGCAGGCTGCTAAAGATAACTTGCAATTGATTAAAGAAGGGGTTACCAAAAAATCGGCAACTGCAACTAACACAATTATACGCTCAACAATTGAAGGTATGATTTTGGATATTCCAATTAAAGAAGGTAATTCTGTAATTCAATCTAATACTTTCAATGATGGTACTACCGTAGCAATCGTAGCTGATATGGGTGAAATGATTTTCCAAGGTAAAGTTGATGAAACTGAAGTTGGAAAAATTAATCAAGGAATGAATCTTAAACTTACCATTGGTGCAATTGAGGATGTTAAATTCGATGCTAATCTTGAGTATATTTCTCCAAAAGGAGTTGAAGAAAATGGTGCGATTCAGTTTGAAATTAAAGCTTCGGTTAAACTAAACGACAAATATTTTATTCGATCAGGATATAGCGCAAATGCTGAAATCGTTTTGGATAAAAGAGAAAAAGTACTTGCTATAAACGAAAGTTTGTTGGAGTTTGAAAATGACTCAACTTTTGTTGAAGTAGAAACTTCTCCTCAAGAATTTGAAAGACGATTCATTAAAACCGGATTATCTGATGGAATCAATATTGAGGTTTTAGATGGTATTACCAAAGACGACAAACTTAAGGGTGAGAAGAAGAAAAAATCAGATATGATTAAAGAGAAGAAAAAAGAAGAAAAGAAAGATTAAGCAAGCTTTGTAAAGAGCTCAATATTGCTCATATTTATCATATCAAAATCGTTTTTATAATTGCCTAAACCGTAGTACGGATTATAAAACATTAAGCAAATGAAAAAATTATTATTACCGCTAATTGCGATTGCATTTATATTCTCTTCAGTAAATGCTCAAGAAAAATGGAGCTTGGAGAAATGCATCAACTATGCGAAAGAACACAATATTGATTTACAGCTTCGAAAACTTGATGCTGAAATTCAAGCCAACAATACTAAACAATCAAAGTTTGCTCTTCTGCCAAACTTGAATGGTAGCACCAGTTACAACTTTAGTTACGGACGTACTTTAAGGGCCGACAACACCTATGGCGATATCAACACACAACGTGGTTCGCTTGGACTATCCGCCGATGTAACTTTATTCAATGGATTTCAAAAGTTTAATTCCATAAAGCAGAATGAACTTGATTTAAAAGCCAGTCTCCAGGATGTAGAAAAAGCAAAAGAAGATTTGGCTTTAAATATTACCTCATCCTACTTAAATATTCTTTTCAATAAGGAATTACTACAAGTAGCTCAGGAAAAATTGAAAGTTACCAAGCTACAAATTAAAAGAACAGAAGCTTTGGTTGAAGCAGGAACACTTCCTAAAGGAACTCTAATGGAACAAAATGCACAAGCAGCTCGAGAAGAACTTGAAGTGGTTAACGCTTCAAATAATCTTGATTTGGCATTACTTGATCTAGCTCAATTACTTGATCTTGAAAAACCAGCTGAATTCGACATTAGCATTCCTGAATTGCCTGTATTGAATGCAACTCGCTCCATGGTTGATCCAGAGTCAGTATTTATTAATGCTTTGGAATTCAGACCTGAAATGAAAGCTGCAAGATACAGATTAGAGAGTTCAGAAAAAGGACTCGTATTGGCAAAAGGTCAGCGATCTCCTAGGTTAACCATGTCTGGTTATTGGGGATCTAGTTATTCAAAAGACTTCCCGGAATATGGATTAGATATAAATGGTGCTCCAGCTATTATTCGCGAAGAGATGAAGCTAAGCGATCAGTTATCAAATCGTGAAAACAAAATGTTTGGTTTCAATTTAAGCATTCCAATTTTTAATGGTGGACAGGTAAATAGAAATATTGCCAATGCAAAAGTTAACATCAACCGTTACAAGCTAAACATGGAAAACTCAGAGAATATCCTGAGAAAAGAAATTCAGCAGGCTCATGCAAATGCTAAAGCAGCCATGAACAAATATTTCTCTAGCGAAACTGCAGTTTCCTCAACCGAAGAAGCATTTCGTTACACCGAAGAAAAATTCAATCTAGGATTGGTAAATTCAGTTGATTACAACCAGGAAAAAAACAACCTGTTTCAAGCAAAATCAAACTTGCTTCAAGCAAAATACGAATACATTTTCAGAACAAAGATTCTTGACTTTTACAATGGCATTGAGATAAAATTATAATCAAGTTTACACATAACAACTCGAAACTCCCAGCTGAATTATTAGTCGGGAGTTTTCTTTTTAAAACGGTACAATTTAAAATTAAATTAATGCTATCCTAATATCAATAAGTTTGTTAGCAATAAATATTAGGTAATTTTATTTAAGCAATTGTAATTAGTTTCCCTTTTTATCCTTTATTTTGCAGTGATTTAAAAAAATAGAACATGGCATTACTTTTAAATATCGAAACATCAACAGCAATTTGCTCTGTTGCATTAGGAAAAGACGGGAACTTATTGGCTTTAAAAGAAAACAAAGAAGGCATGAAACATGCAAGCCATCTTACTGTTTTCATCGAAAATATATTAAAAGAAAACAATTTAAGCACAGCTGATTTAGATGGCGTAGCAATTAGCATGGGACCTGGCTCATATACTGGTTTGCGAATTGGTGTATCAACAGCCAAAGGCATTTGCTACGGAGCAGGAATCCCTTTAATAGCAGTTAGCACATTACAATCAATGACAAAAGCCTTGCAAAACAGTTCTGATTTATCATCTGTGGCTAAGAATCCGGAAAAAGCTTTGTTTTGCCCTATGATTGACGCCAGAAGAATGGAGGTTTATACAGCATTCTACAACGCAAAAGCTGAATTGGTAAAAGATATTTCTGCTGATATTATTGATGAAAACTCATTTGCAAATGAACTTTCGGAGCAAGAGATTATTTTCTTTGGTGATGGTTCAGGAAAATGTAAAAATGTTATTGCAAATGAAAATGGCATCTTTCTTGATGATGTAAATGCAACCGCTGTTGGAATGATTGAATTGGCAGAGGATAAATTCAACAAAAATGAATTGGAAGATGTTGCTTATTTTGAACCTTTTTATTTGAAAGATTTTGTAGCAACAACGCCTAAAAAGAATATCTTTAAGTAAGAACAAAGACAATGCGTATGCTGAGATTTATACCATTTTTAATTTCCTTATTAGTACTATCAACAAGTACATATTCTAATACTCCTGTAACATTAGCTGACAAAGGGGAACATTTAAAATATGTAATCCACTATGGCATTGTAAGAGGTGGAAAAGCCAGCTTAAAACTTAAATTCGATAAAATTGATGGCAAAGAAGTATATCATGCCGCTTTAACGGGACGAACTGTTGGTTTATTCAATACCCTTTACCGGGTTAAGGATACCTACGAGAGCTATTTCGATAAAGAAACATTGCTTCCGATAAAAGCTATTCGGGATATCAAAGAAGGAAGTTATAAACGATATAACGAGGTTACTTTTGACCGAGAAAAAAATCAAATTAATAGTCAACGATCGGGAGTTAAAGATGTTCCCGTAGGGATTCATGATATCCTTTCCGCATTTTATTTTGCCAGAGCCTATCATTTTAATTCAGATTTAAAAATTGGTCAAGTAATTAAAATCCAGACTTATTTCGCAGATGAAGAGTTTCTGCTGCAATTTAGATTTATGGGATACGAAAATATAAATAGCAAAATTGGAAATGTAAAGTGTTACAAGTTTATTCCCATTGTTCAAACCGGACGTGCTTTTAAGGATGAAGACGATATGAAAATCTGGATTTCCGCAGATGCCAACAAAATTCCTGTGCGAGTCCAGTTCGATTTATTTTTAGGATCTCTTCGTTGCGATCTGATAAATTTTTCAAATTTTTCAACAAGTTCGCTTCGTGAAAATTAAAATTCTTTATTTCTCACAGCTATCTACATCAAACAAAAACACTTAATATTTTAGATTATTAATTGTTTCAATTACTTTTGCAAAAATTAATGAGGTGGAAAGCTCATTATAAATTGAAAACGATTATAAAATTAAATTCATTATATCATGGCAAGTACTGCAGATTTTAAGAATGGAATGTGTATCCATTATAAGGATGATTTATATACAATTATTCAATTTCAACACGTTAAACCAGGAAAAGGTCCAGCTTTCGTAAGAACTAAGCTTAAAAACGTTAAAACTGGCAAAATTATCGATAACACATTTAACTCTGGAGTTAAAGTTGATGTTGCAAGAATTGAAAGACGTCCACATACGTTTCTTTACAAAGATGACATGGGTTACAACCTGATGCACACAGAAACTTATGAACAAATTGCACTTGAAGAATCTTTATTTAATGCTCCTGATTTATTAAAAGACGGAGATCCTGTTGAGGTGGTAGTACACGCTGATACTGAAACTCCACTTTATGCAGAACTACCTGCGCACGTAACTATGGAAGTTACTTATACAGAACCAGGACTTAGAGGCGATACATCATCAACCAACTCATTAAAACCATCTACCATTGAAACTGGAGCAACCATTATGGTTCCTTTGTTCATCAATACTGGTGATATTATTAAAGTTGACACTCGTGATCACAGCTATGTTGAGCGCGTAAAAGCTTAATATCTGTAATCTTATCATATAAAAAGGATTCTTAATGGAATCCTTTTTTTATTCCATTCCATCGAATTGTCTGTAGCACCATTATTTACTACATTAGTGGTAACCTTATCTTTAAAACCCCACTATAGTGATTAAGCAACGAAGCGTAAACAGTAAGTTTAAGTTAGATCTGATACTGAAAATCACACAAGCAATTAACGAAAACTTGTCGGTTGATGATTTGCTAAAACAATACAAAGACATTCTTTTTAATGAGCTTAAAATAGGTAAAATTGTTGTTTTTAAATTTAATTCTGCCTGGGAGAAATTGCTGATTTTGGGCGTTACCAACGATACTATTGATACAATCAAAATCGAAACAGACTTGGCAAGACATGATGAAATTACCTATATTTCAACTGACTTTCCTGAACATCTTAGAATATTTGATTTCTTAATTCCAGTATTTCATAAAAAATCAGTTCTTGCCTATATTCTTATTGGTGATATAGATGAAGAAATGGAAGGAATGAGTCCGGCCATTAAGCACCTGACTTTTATACAAACCATTTCGAATATTATAATTGTAGCCATGGAGAACAAGCGAATGCACAAGCAATTGATCGCACAAGAGGCTATTAAAAAAGAAATGGAAGTGGCATCCAAAATTCAGAACCTACTAATTCCGAATCAAAACTCACTTCCGCAAAACAAGTATGTTGCATCTCAAGGTTATTACCAACCTCATTTCGAAATTGGTGGCGATTATTACGATTTTATCAATTTTAATGATCAGGAATTGGGCTTTTGTATTGGCGATGTTTCCGGAAAAGGAATTCCTGCAGCCTTAATCATGTCAAATTTCCAGGCTACCCTTAGAGCTCTTTTTAACCCGGATACTCCGTTGGACGATTTGATGAATAAATTAAATCAAAAGGTTTGTGAAAGCTCTAGCGATGAAAAATTCTTAACCCTTTTCATAGGTATATACAACTATACTAGCCGAAAACTTCGATATGTAAATGCAAGTCATCATCCTCCAATTTTGTATAATTACAAAACCGAAGAGACTACACAATTAAGAAAAGGTTGTATTGGTTTGGGAATGCTTGATGAAATTCCAAAGGTATCGGTAGGAGAAGTTACCATTAAAGATCATTCAAAATTACTTTGCTTTACAGATGGATTAGTTGAATTAGAGGTAGGTGATAAAATGGAGATAGGTATGAAATTGATAAGCAACTTATTCTCAAACAATAAAAACCTGAGAGATACATTTCTTGATTTGACCAGACACATAGATCTTGGCAAAAAAAATAAAGCTGTAGTAGATGATATTTCCTTGTTTGGAATAGAGTTTAAAGCATAAAAAAAGGATCGGCTGGCCGATCCTTTTTTGTATATTTTCAATTCAAATCATTGAATCTGGAAATCCTTAGTCACGGGATCAGATGTTTTTCCTGAAGCATCGGTTAATGTAACTGTTAATTTGTACATTCCTTTTTTTGCAACAGTATTCTCTCCAAAACGAGTCGAAACTGGAAAGCTTACACTTGCTGTTTTCTTCCCATCAATACTTGGCAATTTATTTCCATCAGCATCTGTTAAGTCCGAATTTGAATCAAAAGAGAAATCTTGATAAGTTTTTACAGTCATACCAATTGCATTTTCAAATGCTATTTGTACTCTGTATGATTTAAGTTCCATATCATCGCTTGCTGAAAATGATACAGTATAATTATCGCCTGCGTTTACAGTTGCTGCACTTGAAATGCTTCCTGTTGGTTTTTTCTCATCCACAGGATCATCACTTCCACCGCCGCCACAACTCATCATTCCTGCAGAGAACAATACCATTAAGGCATACTTTAATAGTTTCATAAATTTCAATTTTTTGGTTATGATTTGGTTTTTGATTTTTACTTTATCCTCTAAAAATAAAGCAATACCATCAAATTAACAAGCCACAACTAAGAAATAATTCTTTTTCCCCTTCTGAACAAGAAAATATTTATCCGCAATAAGGTGTTCTTTTGTTACTATTAACTCTGCATTCTGAACCTTTTCCTTGTTAATACTAATTGCATTTCCTTTGAACAATCTTCTTAATTCTCCTTTTGATGGAAATACTTCAGCCTTAACTGCCAAAAGTTCCAAAACATCAACTCCTGCTTCGAATTCTGATTTATCAACATTAAATTGAGGAACTCCTTCAAAAACTGACAAGAAAGTATCCTCATCCAGTTTTTTTAATACATCAGCTGTTGCTTTACCAAACAAAATTTGAGAAGCTTCAACTGCCGTATTGTAATCCTCTTCAGAGTGAATCATAATGGTTACCTCTTTAGCTAAACGTTGCTGAAGTTTACGCAAGTGTGGTGCTTCATTATGCTCTTCAACCAAAGCAGCAATCTCCTCTCTTGGAATCAAAGTAAAAATCTTGATATACTTCTCTGCATCTTCATCCGAAGTATTTAACCAAAATTGGTAAAATTTATATGGAGAAGTACGTTTAGGATCTAACCAAATATTTCCTGATTCAGTTTTACCAAATTTACCTCCATCAGCTTTAGTAATCAACGGACAGGTAATGGCCCATGCCGTTCCTCCTTCTTTTCTTCTAATTAATTCGGTACCAGTAGTGATGTTTCCCCACTGATCCGATCCACCCATTTGTAATTTACAATTCTTGGAACGGTACAACTCCAAAAAGTCTGTTCCTTGAACCAACTGGTAAGTAAACTCAGTAAAAGACATTCCTACTTTTGATTCAGAACTTAATCTCTTTTTTACTGAATCTTTACTCATCATGTAATTTACAGTGATGTGCTTTCCAATATCACGAATAAAATCAAGGAATGAAAAATCTTTCATCCAATCGTAATTGTTCACCATTTCAGCCGCGTTCTCAGCATCTGAATCGAAATCCATAAACTTAGACAACTGCGCTCTTAAACACTCCTGATTGTGACGAAGAGTTTCTTCATCCAACAAGTTTCTTTCCTGAGATTTTCCCGAAGGATCACCAATCATACCTGTGGCACCACCAACCAACACTATTGGTTTATGTCCTGCCACCTGAAAGTGCTTCAACATCATTACACCAACCAAGTGACCAATGTGAAGAGAATCTGCAGTTGGGTCAATTCCCACATATGCTGATGTCAATTCTTTTTGAAGTTGTTCTTCTATTCCTGGCATCATATCGTGAATCATGCCACGCCACTGTAGTTCCTCAATAAAATTCATGTTTTCTATTTTTTTCCTTACTTGGATATATTTATCCTATTTTTTAATCGAACGACAAAGATAAGAATTTTACCGTTTCTTTTTCCCTATTAAATTGGTTCTTAAGCTAACATTGAAATCAAGCTTATAATAATTCCTGTAAAAAATAAAATATTATAGATAAAAGAAACAAACACAAACTTAAAAAAGGTCTTTACCCAAGATTGTTTGTAATAGAATTTCATGGTCAAAAACAATTGAATTGGAATTAATAAGTAAAGATATATGGCCAATGAATTCAGAAACTCCACATTCAACATCAGTAATAATTCACTAATAATAACAAGTACAAAGATGTAAGCATGAAAGTTGAGAGAAATCAACAAATGTTCCAGCATGTAGTGTTTCCTTCTGATATACAGGAGAGCCAAAGACAACGCAAAAAGAGGCAGAATCACCAATAGCGTTTGTGATAATTTTTTGAATGCATTATCCATCATCAGAGAAGGATTTAACTTCCACATTTCAATTAATTTCTTCACCTTACTGTCTTCAATCAGGCTGTTCACATTTTTCTCAGCTCCTTTCAAAGAATCTTTGGCAACATTCTTCTTGCCAACATTAATTGTTACGATCCCACTCTTTTCATCGACCTTTGCCAAGGAGTCTACTTTCAGACTATCTACATCATACTCCTCCTCCTTTACCATTTCTTCCAAGAAAGACACCATATCCAATTTCTTACCATCATCAGTTTCAATGGCTAATTCTTTGGCTGCTGCACTTTCTGGTTTGTGATTATAGGCGAGCAACAAAAAAGCAAAAAAGGTTAAAAACAGGTACAACCGAAAAGGTGGTGTATACCTGGCTCTTCTCCCTCGCATAAACTCTCGGGTCAAATAACCCGGCTTTAAAAACAGAGGCACCAAAGTATGTATTAGCCTATTATCTACAGATAGTGCATCGCCAACAGATTCGGACACAACAGTCCAAAACGGACGTTGAAAACTCTTAGTTGACTGACCGCAGTTCGAGCAAAATTTCCCATTTACAGGGAACTCACAATTGGGACAAAATCCTTCGAAATGCTGAACTCTTCTTTTAGGTAATTTCCTTATATACTTCTTAATTCTTTGCTTCATTACACTTTAACAGGTAGTTGTTTTTGGACCTCTTCTTTTATTTTTTCAGTGGTATCACCTATATCGGAGCCAAATATATCAAATAAGGTTTCGGATATTTGGACCATTGGCTGATAGAACAAACTATCTTCCTTTTTCTCCTTCGAAATGAAATCGAATTTCTGATCTAAAAAATTCACAAAATATACCAATATACTTATTATGAGAATCCCTTTTATCAATCCAAACACAACTCCCAACAATCGATTTACCATACCTAGAGCCACGGCCTCAATTAAGGAATTCAACATCTTACCCAAAACATTTAATACAATCACTATTATTAAAAATGTAGCAATAAAAGCAATAATTCCCATGTAATTTGAATGGTAATCAAATCGATTTTCAATAAATTCTGCAGTAAAATCTGAAAAATGAATGGCGCCGTAAATTCCTAAAATTAAAGCTAGTAAAGTTGCAACTTCAATAATTAGCCCTTTAGTAAATCCTTTATATATGGCATAAATTAAAGGCAAACCAATAAGGATATCAAGTATGTTCATAATGGGTTAGTTATAATTATCAATAGACGATCAAAGATAAGAAAAACCAACATAATGGCCTTAATTTAGAATGAACTAAGACAATATACCTGTTAAAATTATTTATATTTAAGACAGCAAAAACACTAAAAAATGGCATTTATCAACTCTCTTGTCAGCTGGTTAAATACCAAAAGACTTTCGCAGATAGATTTTTTTAAGGAGCATCCTATTGAAATCCAGAAAGAAACTCTTATCCATTTACTGAACCAGGCATCTGGTACAGAATGGGGACGAAAGTATGACTTTAAGTCGATGCAATCACTGCAAGACTTTAAGAATAGACTTCCTATATTAACCTACGAAGACATTGAAAAACAAATTGAACGCCTTAGAAATGGTGAACAAAACATTTTTTGGCCTTCAGAAATCAAATGGTTTGCAAAATCATCGGGTACTACCAATTCAAAAAGCAAATTTATACCTGTTAGTAAAGAAGCACTTGAAGATTGCCATTTTAGAGGAGGTAAAGATATTTTAGCCATTTATACATCGCTTTATCCTGATACTGGAATTCTTTATGGAAAAGGATTAACTCTGGGAGGCAGCCATCAAATCAATAACATGAACAATGATTCTTATTATGGAGATTTGTCTGCCATCTTGATTCAAAATTTACCTTTCTGGGCTGATTTCATTCGTACTCCTGATACGTCAATCGTATTGCTGGATGAATGGGAGGAAAAATTGCATAAAATGACTGAGGCAACACTTAACGAAAATGTCACCAGTCTTTCTGGCGTTCCGTCATGGTTCTTGGTTCTACTGAAACATATTCTAAAGGTATCAGGTAAAAATCACATCCATGAAATTTGGCCAAATTTGGAGCTTTTCGTGCATGGTGGTGTAAGTTTTACACCTTACCGTGAGCAGTTTCAAGAGATATTACCTTCATCTCAGATGAATTACCTGGAGACATACAATGCTTCGGAAGGTTTTTTTGGGATTCAGGATAATCTGGATGATGAAGCCATGTTACTAATGCTTGATTATGGAATTTATTATGAATTTATTCCACTGGAAAATGTGAATGATGAACATCCTATAGCCATAAGCCTTGAGGATGTTGAATTGCATAAAAATTATGCAATGCTTATTACAACCAATGGAGGACTTTGGAGGTATCAAATTGGCGATACCATTCATTTTACTTCAAAAACGCCATTTAAGTTTAAAATTTCAGGAAGGACAAAACTATATATCAATGCTTTTGGTGAGGAGTTAATTATTGATAATGCCGAAAAAGCAATGCAAATAGCTTGTACTAAAACCAATTCGGTGATTAAGGAATATACTGCAGCTCCGGTTTTCATGGATAAAAACCAGAAAGGAACACACCAGTGGTTGATCGAATTCGAGCAAGCGCCACAAAACATTGATGAATTTAATTACATACTGGACAATGCATTAATGAGTCTAAATTCGGATTACGAAGCTAAACGATACAAAAACATTACACTCGAAAAGCCAATTGTAAGCATTGCCAAGAAAGGATTATTTTACAACTGGTTAAAATCGAAAGGAAAACTTGGTGGTCAAAATAAAGTTCCTCGTTTATCCAATAATCGAACATTAATTGAAGAATTGCTTAAAGACAACCAATAGCATATGCAGGTTTTACTCATCTGGTTTTTATCTGTTCTTAACTTGTATCAACCTACAAAAATTAACTCTACATGTGATTTCTTCGAAATTGATCACATGGGAAATGTATATGTGGTAAATGGGTCACAATTATCAAAGTACAATTCCGAGGGAAAACTAGTTTGTAATTTTTCTGATTCTTCATCCGGAAGCATCAGTTCTATTGATGTCTCAGATCCTTTGAGAATTTTATTGTTTTATCGAGATTTCAACCAGATTATTTATCTGAACAATAAATTATCAAACATTGGCAATGAAATCAATTTATATGATTTTTCGGATAACGAAACTGAATTTGTATGCAATTCTCAAAAAGGTGGTTTTTGGATGTACAATTCAATAGAAAAGCAAGCCTTTCACATAACCAACAATGGCGAAATAGCTGCTCAATCGATTTTGTTGGGATCCTTTTTTGATGAAGCTGAAATCACTAAAATGTTTGAACACAATAGTTATTTGTATCTACTCTACGAAAACAAAGGCATTTTGCAGTTGGATCAAAATGGTCAATTTGTTCGAAAACTATTTTTTCAAGATATTCAAGACTTCCAGCTAATAGGAAACCACATTTATTATCAGAACAAAACTGGTATCCATATATATCATACTTTAAATCAATCCGATCAATTAATTCATACAAAAGAAGATTCTTCTAAGGCAATAATCAGATGCAATAAGGATAGAATTTTCATTTCTAATGAAAATTCTATATCAATTAAAATCATAAGTTTCTGATTAAAAACCAAGTACATTTATTCTAATTAATAAGGAATTGATATCCAAAAAAATATTACTAATTTTAGTTGCATTTTTCCACTAATAATTAAACATAAACATGCACATTGCTGTAGCGGGAAACATTGGTGCCGGAAAAACAACTCTGGCTGGATTATTAGCAAAACATTACGGCTGGGAAGCTCATTTCGAAGATGTGGACGACAATCCATATTTAAATGACTTTTACGATAATATGAATCGTTGGTCGTTCGCCTTGCAAATCCATTTTTTAAATAGCAGATTCAATCAGGTTTTAGCTTTACGCGAATCTGGGAAAGATATCATACAGGATAGAACAATATATGAGGATGCATACATATTTGCTCCAAACCTTGAATCAATGAATTTGATGCCTAAAAGAGATTTTGACAATTACTTGTCTCTCTTCAATATTATGAGTTCTTTAATTCAACCACCTGATTTATTGATCTATCTAAGAGCTTCTATTTCTACACTAGTAGAACACATTCAGGCCAGAGGTCGTGATTATGAAGAAACCATTCGATTGGATTACTTAAAGAGATTGAATGAAAGATATGAAGCCTGGATCAATGGTTATAAAAACGGGAAACTTTTAATCATTGATGTTGATGATATTGACTTTCTAAATAACCCCAAAGATTTGAGCTCTGTAATCACTAAAATAGATGCTCAACTTCATGGACTTTTTTAATTGTAACAGATAATTATAATACAATGCATATAGCCGTAGCTGGTAACATCGGATCAGGAAAAACTACTTTAACAGAATTATTAGCTAAACATTACAAATGGGAAGCTCATTATGAAGATGTGGATGAAAATCCTTACCTGAATGATTTTTACGATGACATGCAACGTTGGTCATTCAATTTGCAGATCTATTTCCTAAAAAGCCGCTTTAACCAGATTATGGAAATCCGTAATTCGGGAAAAAATGTGGTACAGGATCGTACCATTTTCGAAGACGCCAAGATATTTGCTCCGAACCTATTCGATATGGGTTTAATGTCAGAACGCGATTTTAAAAACTATTGTAACCTGTTTCAACTAATGAGTTCAATGGTACAGGCTCCCGATTTATTAATATACTTGCGTTCTTCGGTGCCTACACTGGTTAATCAAATTCAAAAAAGAGGTCGCGATTACGAAGAAACTATCCGCTTGGATTATTTGAAGAACTTAAATAACAGATATGAAAACTGGATTTCAAACTACAAAAATGGAAATTTATTGATTGTTGATGCTGACAACATCGATTTCCTTGAAAATCCAGCTGATTTAAATAGTATTGTGGATAAAGTTGAAGCGAAGATCCACGGATTGTTTTAAAACCTGTAAAAGAAACCTATTGATAATTCGGGGAGCGAGATTTTATCAAATCCCAAATAATATTGATAATCCTCCCCATATTCATCTTTTGATGTAACTGAATCAGGAAAGTTAGGAATAAAAGCATACCTCAGGTTCATATCAAAGCTCCATGTATCAGATATGTGATATAAAAAGCCAATGTTTGGAGCCAAACCAACTTTATTTTCAGTAATAGTTCGCTTATCGTTACTTGACCCTAAGGAAGAAGCTGTATAATCTATTTCATTTCGATAATAGAAGTATCCAAAAGCAAGTGAAGCATAAGGCCTAAAATCTCTGTCCCAAGCATCAAAATAATATGATGCTCGTAGCAATGCTGAACCAATATTATAGCTTACATCATAGCTCCCCAAATGGCTTCCATCCCAGAATTTATCTTGTCCTAGCAGACTTAAAGACAATTCTGCACCAACACTTAATTTCTTGTTCAGCATTTTTCTCCCAGCCAAACGAAAGTTTGGACCTCCATTTGCCTGATCTCCAAAATCACCTAGGGGCAATTGATAACCCATTGATCCACCAATAAAATAGTTTTGATCTTTGTAGTACTGAGAATAAGATTCAAAAGAAAAAATCAGAACTAAAAACAAGAATAAATATCGCTTGATCATCTTCACTTTATTAATTTGATGGAACTAAATTATAAAAAAACCGGAAACTCAAATTAGCCTCCGGTTTCAATATTTTATTGTGTGTTCTATTCGATCACTTTTAGTTCTTTACCAATCTTGATAAATGCTTCCAAAGCTTTATCCAAGTGCTCTTTTTCGTGTGCAGCCGAAAGCTGAATACGAATACGAGCTTGTCCTTTTGGTACAACTGGATAATAGAATCCGATTACATAAATTCCTTCATCCAACAATTTAGCAGCAAATTGCTGAGAAAGTACTGCATCGTATAACATCAAAGCGTTAATTGCAGAATCGGATGGCTTCACATCGAAACCAGCCTTTAATAATCCTTCGCGGAAATATTGAGCATTCCAGATTACTTTATCTCTCAACTCAGTTGATTCGCTCAACATATCGAATACTGCGATAGAAGCACCAACAATTACCGGAGACAATGAGTTTGAGAACAAATAAGGACGTGAACGTTGACGCAACATATCGATAATTTCAGCCTTACCAGTAGTAAATCCACCTAATGCTCCACCTAATGCTTTTCCTAATGTAGAAGTAATGATATCTACACGATCCATACATTTGTGGTATTCATGAGTTCCACGACCAGTATCACCAATAAAACCTGAAGCATGGCTATCGTCAACCATTACCAATGCATTGTATTTATCTGCTAAATCGCAGATTTCGTTCAATTTCGCAATATCACCGTCCATTGAGAACACTCCATCTGTTACGATGATACGATAACGCTGAGCTTGAGAAACTTTTAATTGTTCTTCCAAGTCGGCCATATCAGCATGCTTGTAACGGTAACGAGCCGCTTTACACAAACGAACTCCATCAATAATAGAAGCGTGATTTAACTCATCTGAAATAATTGCATCATCCTTTGAAAACAATGGCTCAAAAACACCACCATTAGCATCAAAAGCAGCTGCATATAAAATGGTATCTTCCATACCGAAGAATTTAGCAATCTTTTGCTCTAATTCTTTGTGAATATCTGTAGTTCCACAGATAAAACGAACCGAAGACATTCCATAACCATGAGAATCTAAAGCTTTTTTAGCTCCTTCCATTACACGTGGATGTGATGATAATCCAAGGTAATTATTCGCACAGAAATTTAATACTGTCTCTCCAGTGTTCACCTTAATTTCTGCTCCTTGAGGAGTTGTAATGATTCTCTCGTTTTTGTACAAACCTGCATCTTTAATGCCTTGTATCTCTTCTGCAAGATAGTCTTTGAATTTTCCGTACATGTATGTGTTGTTTTAGATATTTGAATTATCGTTTGAAAATTACTATTCAAAATTACAATAAAATTCGTCTCTGAAAGCAGGGAAATTCTGTTTTTTATATGCCTTTTTCAACATACGGAAGTAATCTTTACTGTATTTCTTAAATTTTTACTACAATCTTACTTTTCCACCATACACTCCCCATCAATATTGATAAACAATTAGATAGGAACAAATCCTGTTTATTCCATAGAATGCAGGGAGAAAAAAAATGAATCTTTTTTGAAAAAATATTGAAATAGCTGTTGCATTATTGAGGAAAACCTGTTAGTTTTGCATCGCAATTTTCCTCAAGAAACACAGTTCAAACGTGAGGTGTAGAGGAAAATTAGGAGTTATACTCCTCCTTAGCTCAGCTGGTTAGAGCACCTGACTGTTAATCAGGGGGTCCTAGGTTCAAGTCCTAGAGGGGGAGCAAAAAACTTTTCTTAATGGGTTTAAAAATAAATTAGGAGTTATACACTCCTCCTTAGCTCAGCTGGTTAGAGCACCTGACTGTTAATCAGGGGGTCCTAGGTTCAAGTCCTAGAGGGGGAGCAAAAAACCTTTCTTAATGGGTTTAAAAATAAATTAGGAGTTATACACTCCTCCTTAGCTCAGCTGGTTAGAGCACCTGACTGTTAATCAGGGGGTCCTAGGTTCAAGTCCTAGAGGGGGAGCAAAAAGAAAGCCGTCCAATTTGGGTGGCTTTTTTCGTATCCCTCCTTTCCAATTCAAAAAATCTTCTATTTTTGTTGGGTTCAAAAATTTGACCCGTGAAAAATAAGCTACTAATACTTCTAACTCTTTTGGTCATCACAATCCAATCAAAAGGTTTTAATCCTGTTCCACAAGATTCTATTCCCTATTTTAAAAATTCAAGAAACATCCTTAACCCAGGCTTAGGCAAAGAAGTTTTTAGTAGCAAGAACCTAATTATTTTTGGAAGTTTACTTGGTGGTGCTTTCTTGATGGACGAATGGGCCAACGACAGAATTAAAGACAATCAATCTTCTTTTGGAGGCAAATACACAGATTTCTTTAATGAATTTGGTGAAAAAAAGATCATTGCACCTTCGATAGTGGCTACATGGGCAATTGGTACAATTATAAAAGACGAAAGACTTTCCAATACAGCACTAAACTCTGCGAAAGCTTTGGTTACCGGAGCAATATTAACTGAAGGAATTAAAATTATTGCGGGTCGTTCTCGTCCTGATCAGATGTATGGCAGTATGCATTTTGATGCTTTTGGGGGAAACGATAACAATAACAAATCTTTTCCGTCCGGGCATTCATTTGTTGCATGGTCTGTGTTTACTCCTTTTGCCGAAGAATACAGCAAATGGATCTATGTAATTCCAGCATCGGTAAGCTTATCCAGAATGTACAGAAACAGACACTGGTTCTCAGATGTTGTTTTAGGCGGAGGAATTGGCTATTTTGCAGGCCTTTATTTTCACAAACGTAAAAATCAGAGAGTATTGTTTAGTGGAAATGGAATTGTAATCAAATTTTAAACAACAACCGAAACAACCTACACAACCAAAAACTTCTTAGTTATGAGTATCACTAAAGTATTTAAAAAATTTCCCAGAACCTTTTGGGTAGCCAACACCATTGAACTTTTCGAACGATGGGCATGGTATGGCTTTTTCATGTTATTTGCCAACTACCTGACAGGATCAACAGATATTGGAGCTCTGGGATTATCGCAAGCACAAAAAGGAATAATTATGGGAGTTGGTACAGGTATTTTATATTTCCTTCCTGTAATTACCGGTGCAATTGCTGACAAATATGGCTACAAGCGTGTTTTAGGGATTTCATTTGTTGTATATAGTACAGCCTTTATTGCCTTGCCTCTATTTAATACTTTTGCCGGAGTTTTTGCCATGTATCTATATTTGGCATTAGGTGCAGCTTTATTTAAGCCTATTATATCAGCTACGGTAGCAAAAACAACTGATGAAGAAACCTCATCAATTGGCTTTGGAATCTTTTACATGATGGTTAACATTGGTGCCTTTATTGGACCATTGGTAACACTTGCTTATAAAGACAGTGGATACACTACAGTATTTTATATTTCAGCTGGTGTAATCTTAATCAACTTCATCCTGATTCTGTTCTACAAGGAACCTGAAAGAGAAGTGAAACAAGAATCATTAGGAGAAGCAATTGGCAATGTATTTAAGAATATTGCAACAGCAATTAGCGATATTAAATTCGTGATTTTCCTTCTTCTTGTCGCAGCATTCTGGAGCATGTACTATCAATTGTTCTTTACCTTACCGGTATTTATTACACAATGGGTTGATACCTCATCAATTTACAACTTCTTTGAAGGTTTTATGCCAGCAGTAACTGAAACTTATGGTCAAGGTGGACAAATGGACTCAGAGTTTATCGTAAACTTCGATGCCATGTTCATCATCATCTTCCAAATTATCATTTCATCCATTGTTATGAAGCTAAAACCATTGAAGGCTATGATGGGTGGAATTTTAGTTTGTACCATTGGTATGGCATTAACTCTTTACACTCAAAATGTATTGTTTGTAATTACAGCGATCTTTATTTTCTCGATTGGTGAAATGGCCAGTTCTCCAAAAATTACGGAATACATTGGTAGAATTGCGCCAAAAGATAAAGTTGGATTATACATGGGATGTTCATTCTTACCTGTATTTGCAGGTAGTACTCTTGGTGGTGTAATCTCAGGTAATGTATATGGTAGCATGTCAGATAAGGTAAATCTATTGGTTAAAGAAGTTGAAAAAAGAGGTTTGGATATCCCAGCTATTTCTAAAGATTTTTCGGCTACAGAATATTTTAATAGAGCTGGCGAATTAATGGGCATGAACCAAAGTGAATTGACTCAATTTCTTTGGAATACCTACAATCCAGGTAACATCTGGTATGTGATTTTAGCAATTGGTTTATTTGCAGTAGTTGCACTTTATTTCTACGATAAATTACTATTAAATAAAAAGTCTTAAGAATTACCATCGCAAAATGGTTAACAATTCTTGATCCCGCCTCGGCGGGATTTTTTTATGTCTTTTTCATCAAAATATTATTGAAAAATAAGGTCATCTAGCAGATATTTCATAATTTGGCCTCAATATTCCGTGCAACTGTAGTCACTTTTCTGTGATTTGTTCGTAGTATATACAACCACAACCATTTTATGCTATCAACCAAGGTATTAATAACGTACTAAGGATTTGTATATGATTAGAATTCTACGCACAAAACTCTATATACTAATTTTTCTTTTAGCTAATGTATTTTCTACATTGGCACAAACTTCTGTTGAGCAATATTACCAAAATGCTGAAGGTAAATCAGGAGAAGAATTAAAAACCACTCTTCACAATATTATTAAATCACAAAAAGTACTTGGATACAGCAGTGGCAATCCAAACGTTTGGGATGCATTAAAACAAACAGATGAAGACCCAAACAATCCGGACAATCTAATTCTAATATATACAGGTAGAAGTGAAAAAAAATCGCGACAAGATGATGGGCAAAGTAACGATCCAGATTCTTGGAACCGAGAACACATTTGGGCAAAATCCTATGGCTTAGGCAATCCATATAATGATACTGGAGCTGCCACCGATATACATGCTTTACGCCCTGCAGACAGAAGTGTAAATACCGATCGATTGAACAAGTTTTTTGACAATGGAGGAACGCAGAACTCAGAAGCAACAGGCTGTTATTCCGATGGAGATTCATGGGAACCAAGGGATGAAGTGAAAGGTGATGTTGCCCGAATGATTTTCTACATGACAGTACGTTATGAAGGAACCAATGGAGAACCTGATTGTGAGATGACCAATGACATGAGCCTTTTCAATTCAGGTCAAACTGTTCATGGTCGAAAGTCAACCTTATTGGAATGGCACAAACAAGATCCCGTAAGTGAATGGGAACGTAATCGCAATGAAAAAATCTACGAAATTCAGGGGAATAGAAATCCGTTTATAGACCATCCGGAATATGTCAATTATATTTGGTTAAATGAAAGCCCCGACCAATTCAATATTACTTCAAGTATTCCTGTAAACAACACATCTAATGTGGAGGTGAATGCTGAATTAATAATCAATTTCACTCAGGAGGTATTGCCAGGGGAAGGAAATTTAATCATTCACAACAAGGATGATAATAGCATTTTCGAAACCATTAAAATGAGTAATACTTCATTGGTTACTTTCGATGGCAAAACTGTTAAAATACTTCCTTACAATAATTTTAAGTCTGGAAATAGTTACTATATCAAAATAGAAAGCAATGCCATTAAAAGTAACTATGGAGAATATTTTAAAGGAATAGACAACAATTACAGCTGGGCCTTTTCAACTGGTAATATGGTACTGGACCCTCTTGAAATTACAGCCAGAGTTCCTCTAAATGAAGCTGAAAATGTGAACACTGATATTAAAATCAGCATGGACTTTAATCGTTCTGTAAGTGCCGGAAATAATAGCGATGGATTCAAAATTTACAATTCTGAGAACGAACTGATACAATATTTGGGAGCTGCCAATTCAAGCATTGAATATGATGACAATGTAATTACAATTAGTTTAAGCAACGAATTGGAAGAAGGTGAAAGCTATTACATTTTAATTGATGAAAAGGCTGTGAAGGATGACAATGGCAATTATTTTATTGGAATTTCGGATAAAACGGAATGGGCTTTTACAACAGATAGATCCACAAGTATAGATGATCATTTTGCCAATGATGCCAACCCAGCTTTCTATCCCAACCCTAGCAGCGGAACCATTTACCTGACAAATCAACAAAATGTAGAAAAAGTTAGGATTATAAACCTAACGGGGAAACCAATTCTGGAAGAAAGCGGACAAACCTCCTTAAGTTTATCCAGCTTGCCAAAAGGCATATACATCCTAACATTTGCCATGAAGGATGGAACAAGAATCTCGAAAAAACTAATCAAGAAATAAGAAAAGCGGTTGAATCATCAACCGCTTTTTCTATGTGGTAACTCACAATTATTAATTGTTTTTTACTCTTTCCAGGCAGCATCCTTTTTGTCGCCAAATACATACTTCACCAATTCAGGATGGTCGATGAATGGGTTACGATTCTTCTGGAAATCGTAGATTATATTGTTTCTTCTGATTTCATAAGGGTCAACTGGATCCAACTCATTCCACTTCAACAAATCATCCAATTTACCCATACGAGCTTGTTCATCAATAACTCCTGAGTTATCCACTTTAAAGTCATAACGAACTGCCATGTAGAAAATCATACGGGCAACATCACCTTTAGCACTTAATGGTGGCTCATAGAAATCCGTATTATATGTTCTTGCTCCACTAACATCAGCAAAGTTTTTATTGCCTCTGGTACTGTTTTCTTTACTGTAGGATGCTCTTAAATGGTGACCATCGGTACCTGCACCTGGAGACGTTCCAAAATCACCATGCGATTTGGCCCAAACATGTTCTCTGTTCCATTCGTCGCTTACGCCAGCGCTATGATCATTTTTAGCTCTTCCTGTTTCGGTATAAATCTGCCATACTTGTCTTTCATCAGCGGGATTCTGGTCACCCGCTTCACACATGTCCCAAACATCGTATGATGAACTACTGGTATATTCCAATTTAATGGCGCCGGTAGAGATAATTTCTTGCAATTCCTCTCTTAAAGCATTGCCCTTAAGAGTAGATGCAGAGGTATAATAGTTCTTTGGAATTCGCACAGACATCATATGTTGTCCTTTTTCCACTGTTTTCACATACTCCTTTGGAGTATAATTCACAATAATCTTACCTTCCGAATCTACATTAGGAGTCAGATAGTTCTCTCTATCCGGATTCTTATCATTATCAGGCTGATCTGGTTGTTCAATATCTGTATCTGGAGCTGAATCATCACTACTCCCTGAGTCACAAGAGAACAGGAAGAAGTTGAACATTAACAGTAGCAATAAAATCTTTTTCATCGTTCTAACACTTTATTAAAAAATAGGGCATTGCTAAAGAACAATGCCCTAATATTATTTTAGAAACCTATTTATTCAATTGTAATATCATCAACTAATAAATCATAAGCTACTTCTTTACCTACTTTTAAAGCAAATAGGCTTTTACCAGCTTCTGAAGCAATATCAATTCCTGTAATATTTAAGGTTACTTTAACCCATTCTCCACTTGTATCGATTGTTCCTGTATACTGGTTCGATGTTGAAGGCTCAATAGTTGCTTCCGCTGAATAATCTCCCAAGTTAAATTTATCGTAAGTAGTTGCATCTCCTTTATATAAGTTCAATGATAATGACTTACCTGAAGTACCTTTAATGTAGAATACAATTTTAGTTTTTCCTGTAGCATCAAATCCTTCTGGCACAGTTGCAGTAAATACATAATCATTACCAGTAGGGGTAGTCTTAATCTGCATGGCTTTACCACCATTTCTTCCTTCAGTACTTTGTACTGCATATGATTTTAGCCCATAGCTATTTAAAGCTCCAGTAAAAGTATCCCAATTTTCAAAGTCAGAACCTGGAAAAAGGCTTACTGCATTGGTATCTCCACCAGTGTCACCACCGCCAGTATCACCACCATCAGCAGTATAATTGAATTTCACATTATCAATCTGCCAGGTTCCTGTATTAGTAGTGCTTCCTGTATATTTAAAGGCAATATGAACTGTTCCTGAATATGATGAAAGATCAATATCTCCCGAGTGAGTATATCCACTGTTGTAACCAGAAGCATTTTTAGGAGCCAAGGTTACAGTTAATGGCTGCCAGTTTGCAGTAGCTAAATCCTTATTGAAATCAGTTGCAATGAATACTTCTAAGGTCTCATCCTTAGAATAACCTGCATTTGATTCAAAACTGAAATTCTTGTTGCTAGCCGCACTAAGATCAAGACCTGGAGTCACAACCCAAGCCTCCATTGATGCTAGTTCAGACTTATAAGCAGATGCTTGAATGTACTTGTTATTGTTGTACTCTTTTCCAATCCAGTTTCTATCACCAGCAGTTGTTCCTACAAACCAACCTTCCATTGCTACATCGCTATCTGCAGTAACATTATCAAAAGTCTCGTTTAATTCTGTTACAGTAACATCAGCAGGAGGAGTTGCTGCAACATTAAATGTTACGTTATCAATCTGGAAAGTACCACCTGTTGTACCAACTTCTGCTTCGTACTTGAATGCAATGTATACTACACCATTATATCCCGAAAGATCAATATCTCCTGATTTTATCCAATCAGAGTACTTGTCAGCCGTTCCGCTTGCAATATTTGCTGATAATTCTGTCCAGCTAGCAGAATTGACATCTGTTGCCAAATCTGTTGAAATCAATACTTTTAAAGTTGCACCAGTATTGTATCCATTCTTGGTTTCGAAATTGAAAATCTTATTCTCAGCATTGGTAACATCCAAACCTGGAGTAATCAACCAACAAACATTTTTCGCATCTTCTGAATTGTATTCCGAAGCCTGTGCATATTTGGTACCGTTATACTCTTTTCCTTGCCATTTGCGAGTTCCTTCAGTATATACATTATTCCATCCTTCAAATGCAATATCTTCGTAATTTACAATCGCGTCAAAAGTTTCATTTAAGCTGTTAACTGCAGTTCCTAAAGTAACTTCTCCAGCAGATCCACCACCAGTAGATCCGTCGAAACGCTCACCAGTCATGTCAACATCTTCCAAAGAACGAATCATCATCTGCTTGTCATTACCAAACTTGCTTAAAATACCAACAATTGTACCTGAACCTTGAGGTAATGCTACATCCCAGAATTTACTATATCCACTATTACGAACAATTAATTTGTTTCCTTTTGGGCCTTCGATTGTACGATTCATACTTTTGCTATCTTCAGCATAAGTCAAAATTCCATCAGCATCTTTAAACTGAGCAGAAGTAATCTTTACCAAGGTGCTTACCAATGAATTGTACATGTCATTATCTTTAAGCTCCTCAAGAGAAACCTCTTTTGGCTGAAGTTCAATTGGATTCCCATTTAGGAAAATATGCTCATTTATTAAAGCTGATTCAATACCTGCAAGGTTAGTATAGTCACCATCCTGGTAAGTACTACCTCCTAATTGAATTAGACCGTTGTAATCACCCAAAACTAAACCTTTCACTTTAATGAATACCTGTTGACCAGGCTTCATCATAGCCGAAAGACCTTTTTCGTTAATCTTAACTTCAATACCACCAGTAGCACCTTCACGGCTATCCTGAACGATAATTTGCTTGTAGAAATTTCCATCAGTATCGTCGGACACAACGTATCCTTCAATTACTAAATCCTCCTCGATAGTTTCAAACTGACCTGCTGTATGTTTTGCTTTTAAATCAGCAATTGACGTATTTGAATCACCTTCATATTTAGGCACGATAATTTCTGGTTGGTCAAAATCATTGTCAACACAAGCTACAAAGCTGGTTGCCAGACCTGCTGTAATTAATGCAGCGTAGAAAAACTTTTTAATGCTCTTCATTATATCTTAGTTTTTATAGATTTTAGATTAAAAACGAACACTTAGGTTCACAAAATAGGTACGGCCATAGTAGTAGTACAATTTATCGCCGAATTCACGATCCCCTGTATTATCAGATCTACTTTGCTCATATCCTCCAGTAATAATATCAGTATCATCCAATACATTGTTCACGTTGGCATTCAAAGAGATGTAATAATCTTTGATTTTCCATGATTTACCAAAGTTCAAATCCAATGTAAACGCATCTGGTAACTGACGTTGATTTATTCTGGAATTCCAAACTTCACTTCCAGGTGTTAAACCTTGCACTGCTGCTGAAGTTCTTTCTCCAGGGAAGAAATCCAAATAAATATCATCGTAGTAGTTGGCATTCACACCAGCCCACCAGTACTTAGGAGAAGAATATTTTAATCCTAAAGTAGCTGCTGTTTGCGGTGTACCTGCTACATAGAAGTTTTTGGCATAAACAGTTTGCTCATCGTACGGCTTACCATTATTCTCTTCAACCCATTTTAAGTTAGGTCTTGAATCCCAGATGTACTGCCCCTTAGAACCTGCAAAAATAGCAGTCAATGTAGGTGTCAATCTGGCTTCCACACCAATTTCAATACCCATGTGCTCTTTATCAATACCAGTCATAATGGCATTAACAAAAGCACTTTTACTATTGGTTCCTAGTCCATCCATAAAGTAATTTCTTACCTCTGTCTGATCTTCGAAACGAGTATAGAATCCGTTAATACTCGCTTTTACAAAAGGAGTACGCAATTGGTAACCAGCATCGAATGACATGATCTTTTCATTTTTTAAATCATCAACCCAAACATTTCTTGTTCTTGCTGATTCAAAAGAGTTTCTTAAGAATGGTGCACGAGTTGTATAAGCAGCATTTGCTTTAAAGTAGTTACGACCATTCAATTTATAGGTTAATCCACCTTTCACACCAAAGTTGGTAAAATCTTTCTTGCTACTTTCACCAAATGAATTATCAGGGAACAATGCTTTTTTCATGTTACCTTCTCTCCACATATTTGTGTAGTTAACCTCTCCACCAATATAACCTTCCCACTGGTTGTAAGTAAAATCGGTTTGAGCAAAGAATCCTCCTTTTCTCAAGTGAACATCGTAATCGAAACCAAATGTATCACCTTCTTTTACTTTTCTATCAGGACGATTCATGTCATTATCTCTTTTAGAAGCTGGAGCATACTTATCGTAATCAATAAAATATTCTGCTCCCAAAAGATCATCCATCACATTAAATCGACTTCCAACATAATGAGTGTATTCCAATCCTGCGGTTAAATTCCAGTTGTTGTTAATCTCTTTGGTAAAGATTGTATTGGCCATCAACTGCTCAGCATCGTAACGATTCTCTTCAAGAAAGTATTGTGCATTTGGATCATTGCTGTTTACCTGATACATTCTGTTCCAGTCAATATGACGAACATTTGGATCGGTTTTCCAAAGGTTTTCAATTGCTTCAGGAGATTTAGAATTCCATGGCAACTTACTATAGTAATCTGGACGTGGATCTGGAGCATTGAACCAACTTAAGCGAGTGCTACCATTTCTTCCGAATGTATAAGATATAGCTGTTTCTAAATTGGTTTTCTCATTGATCTTCCAATCGTGATTCAACATGAAAACTGGCTGATGAGATTTGCTCACTCGTGAGTTTCTCTTTTCACCATTCTGATATCCCCAATATGGATTATAGTAGTTACTTCCTACCAAATCATACACTTTTTGAGTTGATGCACCACCTTTACCTCTTTCGCTAGGAGCAGCAAATACTGTTAGGTTTAAGCTGTGATTGTCATTCAACTGCTTGTAAGCAGAAAGGAAATAGCTGTAAGCATCGTAGAAAGTTGCATCAACATATCCTTCATCGCCCCAACGACGAGATCCTGAAACTGTAAACGCCCAACCATTCTCCATTAATCCTGTTGAATGCGTAGCCATTACACGATTCGTATAGCTTTTGTTTGAGTAAGAGTACACCAACTTGGTTCCTACTCTTTGGTCTTTTGCACTGGTGTTAATGTTTGTTGTACCACCAAAACCACCAAAACCAAATCCGTTTGCACCCAAACCATATTGAATTTCCTGGTTACGAGTAGCATCGTTCAAACCACCCCACTTGTACCAGTATCCTCTACCATTTTCCATGTCGTTCATCAACATTCCGTTCATACGGATGCTGGTATTGTCAGAGCTGTATCCACGAGTTTTAAATCGCAACTGACTGAAGACATAACCTGCATTCGAAACAAATACATCTTTAGAACTTGCCAACAAACCTGAGATGTTCTCTTTCGAACCTTCATCATCTAATTCTTCATCGGTTAAGGAAGAAAAGTCAAAATCCTTTAAGGATTGACTCAAAGCGCTTGGCACCAGTTCAACCACTTTAAGGTCAATTGTGCTTCCTGCGACAACGTTTACAGCCATCGACACGCTTTTAAAATCTTGTAAAATAAACTCCAACAAGTGTTTGCCTTGTGGAACTTCAGAGATCAGAAAATTACCCTCAGCATCGGTATAAGTACTTAAGTTGGTACCCAATACTTCAACCTTTACCTGAGATAGATAATTTCTGTCTACAGAGTTTCTCACCTTACCACTAACATTCCCGGTTTGGGCATGCAATGCAAAAGATGAAAGTACTCCCATTAGTAGAAACAGAAGAATCTTTTTCATGAAAATAAAAAGTTTGATTAGTACAGTTAGGCATTCGGAAACTACCTACCTCTCCCCTGGTAAAAGCAAATTCCAAAAAACCACAAATTTGCTTTCAACGTAGTATTTGTTGAGGGACTATAAAATGGTGTGTCTTACGATTGCAAAACTAATAATATTAATTACAATCTCATATTAAGAATTGGTTAATTTGATTAAGTAATGCAATCTCAGATGCTAATGATCTATTTCAGGACATAACTTTTGACTAACAGCTACATATCAAAGATTAATATATCCTGGAATAACTGTTACGTCGAATAATTAATACTTTGTTCTCATGCTGTTTTGTACTAAAATCTGGATTCTATATGAATAAAATATTCTTTTCTTAATTTTAATATCCTCCCCTATTCTATTGCTCTTTTATAATCGCTAAAAAAGCTTTAATATTGCAACGCAATCCGTTGCCAACCATTTTGACTGTAAAAATCAATCTATTCTCCCCCGATTGATTGGGATAGTTTCCACTCCCTTGTTATAACTAGAAATTTAGAATCAAACTATTGCAGAGTATTTTCTGCCATAATTACAGAATTCACATGATACGAATGAGAACAATAGCAGCCTTATTATTGGCCTTTTTAATGGTTTCATCTGGTGATTCGTTCGCACAAAAGAAGAATTACCAAGTGGCCTGTGTAGGTTTTTACAATCTGGAGAACCTTTTCGATACAATTGACGATCCAAACAAGCGTGATGAAGAATACCTACCGGAAGGAAAAAGAAAATGGAGCAAATCCAGATACGAAGACAAGCTTTTCAATATGGCTCATATCATTTCTCTAATGGGAAAAGATGGTGTACAAGAGGGAGTATCAATTCTTGGTGTTTCGGAGATTGAAAACCGCGGAGTATTAGAAGATTTGGTAAAACAGTCTCCAATTAAAAACAGAAACTACCAAATTGCACATTTCGAATCGCCTGACAAGCGAGGTATTGATGTAGGTTTGTTGTACAACCCTGAGCACTTTAAACTTTTGGATCAGAAAAAATACAAGTATCAGCCACTTAAAGAAAATGGAGATACTCTTTATACTCGCGATCAGTTATTGGTGAGCGGATTGTTATTTGGTGATAAAGTTCATGTAATTGTAAATCACTGGCCATCGCGATTTGGTGGTGAAAAGAAAAGCCGTCCTAATAGAAATGGCGCTGCTGCAGTTACTCGTTCCATTGCTGATTCACTTTTAAAAGATGATGCCAATGCTAAAATCTTTATCATGGGCGATTTAAACGACGATCCAATTAACGAAAGTGTGAAGAAAGTAATTGGTACCAAAGCAAACAAAAAGAAGGTAAAAGGAGGTTTATTCTATAATCCTTGGGAAAATTTATACAAAAATGGTATTGGAACCCTTGCCTACCGCGATAGCTGGAATTTGTTCGACCAAATTCTTCTTTCAAATCCATTGGTACACACAAAGGGCGGATTTACTTATCTGAAATCGGAAATACTAAGAGAAAAATTCATGTTTACCGAGAGTGGACCTTACAAAGGATATCCTAAAAGAACTTTTTCATTTGACAACTACGTAGGTGGTTATAGCGATCACCTGCCAGTGTTTGTTTATCTTGTAAAAGAGAAATAGAAACACTGATAATATTTTTAGGAAGGCTGAATCTGTAGTGGGTTCAGCCTTTTTTGTAAAGCTAACAGAAAGCGTGCACCAAAACATTAATACACGACTCCGTTCGAACGAAGTTCCGAGTACTGAAAATTCTTTTTGCGCTAAATCTTAATAATTACCTAACAACAAGAGATTCTCAATAAATCAAACACAACATTTAGAATCTTCATTGTATAATCAAACAGACTTTTACACAATAATCACATCATTATTACATTGTATTTTCTATATAAAAAAACCCCGAATCGCAATGATTCGGGGTTTAAAAAATATTGTAATTATAATTACTTCAATGTAGGACCTTCTACGTATTCAAACTCAGGATTTGGACCTGATTTGGTACACTTAAACTTAATAGAATAAGATGTATAAGAACCATCATACGTCTGGAATTCAAGAATATAATACACATCAACTCCTTGAACTTGTGCAACGGCTTCTGGATATTTGTTTGGAAGGTATGCTGTTTTGATAGCTTCTTTTACCGCATCTTGCCAAGTAGCAAAACTACTATCAAATTTTCCACTTCTAATATCAAAGTTAACATACTTAGAACTTGCACCATAATAGTACTCAGAATCGCTATAATCAGAAGTTTTTCCATGTGTATCTACTGAATAGTTCACAATGATTTGGAAGTCATTAGAAGCCATAGTATATTTTACTGTTGGATCAAATTTCCAGCCTTCTGATCCATAGTAAACAAACTGATCCATTTTAACTGGCATCGAGCTCCATGCACCTTCTGAATAGGTATATTCCGCAGCAATAGTCTTTGTTCCTCCTGAGTAATACTTATAAATCATTACCATTACATCACCTTCTTGCGCATATGGATATTTTATACTTAAGAAAGTTGGAAGGTAATCTTCGGCAGGAACAGAGCTAGAGAAGTTACCATATTTACCTGGACCACTTCCCATTTCGTTATAATCATTTCTTTGTAAATAGTATACATCAGATTTTGCCCATTCGCTTCCGTCAAATTCATAGTATTCCTCTACTTTTTCACCTTCAGCTCCTTGAGTTACACCTTTTACATCAAGTTGTGAGATTTCCCATGTTGCAGCATCAGTAGCATTAGATTTGTATACAAAAGCAACATGTATTTTCTTTCCTTCGTAAGCAGACAAATCAATATTTCCTGACTCTACAAAAGTCCAGCTATCACCCGCTGGAGCATTCTCAATGGTTAACTCTGTCCAATCTGCAACATCTGGTGCTTGAGTAGCATCATACTTGTCAGAAATGTAAACAAAAGTTTGTTGCCAATCTCCTGACAGATAATTTAAAGCCTGCGAAATATTCATGAATGGATCAACAACATCCGCCAAATCAATTTCAGGAGAAATTAACCAGTCTTCATTTTCAAAACGCGTTCCACCAGAATATCCCGAAATTTTAGCGTAATCAACTCCTCCGTAACCTGAATCATACCATTCCTGGTCGTCTCCAGTTACCGATACAGTAGTAAACTGAGATAAATCTGAATAGTTAGCCGAGAAAAGAGTAACTTCCGAATATTCGTTTGGATCAGGATCTACATTTCTATAGTCGTAACTAACCAATCTCACATCACCATTTGCAGCATCAGGATATTTTGCTGCGAGAATCTCTGGTAAGAAGTCATTTGCTGGATAGCTTGGAGAGAAATACTGAGCAGCAGCAATCAATTCATTTACCATTGCATACTGATCTTCTCCTAATTTAAAATAAGGAGCGCCAGTATAAGCTGTTAGGTATGCCAAATCTCTCGTATCATAATTATAGTTCACCTTAATTGAAGATGTTTCATCCAATGTTTGGTATATAGCATTTAAAACTGCAGGCATATAAGCAGAAGCAGGTCTGTTATCGCTAAAGCTTAATAAAGAAGCAATTTCTTCTGCTCTTGCTGTATCTTCCGCATTTTTAGCTGTTTCTAAAGCCAACTTGCTAATAGCTGCATAGTGATCAGCATTTAATGTAATTTCAAGCTGAGTTGGATTGAAAGTCACCTTATCCAAAGCATCAAGCTCATCATAAGTATCTTCCATCGGATCACAACTTGCAAATACAATTGCAAGCAATGAAAGCATATATATAAATTTTTTCATCTTATTTAATTTAATGGTTTTAATAATGATTAAAATTTAACTTTTAAACCTGTTGACCAAGTTGTTCCGTAGCCATACCAAACTAAAGCAGAAGATGCATTGTGTTGATTTCCATCATCAGCTTTTGATACATACTCTACATCGAACAAGTTATTTACCTTACCATTAATAGATGCATCAAGGTTACCAATCTTGAACTTGTAAGTGAAGTTTAAATCTACAAGATTTACATCTGGCATTTCCCAAGAATCTACTCTGTCTTCAGCACCATTGGTTCTGTTTGTAGGATCGAAATCAGCAAAGTGTTTTCCATTGTATAAGTAATCAATACCGATTCTAAAATCAGGAAGTACTTCGTAGTTAATTTCAAGCGCTCCTGTTAACTGAGCAGAGTTACCAACATGCACATCTTTAATGTAAGCATTAAACTCATCAATCAATACATTATTATCATCATACAAGTTAAAGTTTACATCATCTTCGTAAACCCAGTCACCAATTGATAACATACCTTTAACAGTTAACTTCTTGCTAGGTTTGTAGCTTGCTTCAACTTCAACCCCTTTGTGCAATTGATTCAAACCAGTAATGTTAGCTGTTTGTCCTTGAAGACTCATTACCAAACCTTTGTCAATCCAATTGGTCCAGTAAGCTGTTACTTTAGCATCAAAATTTGCTGAAGTGTAACCATAACCTAATTCAGCAGTAATGATCTTCTCATACTTTACATCATCATTCACCTCATTAGTATAGTTTAAGAATACATTACTGAAATAAGGAGTTCTTTTTACAAAACCACCATTTACAAATACATTGTGAATTGAATTGATTTTGTAGTTAAAACCTGCTTTCACATTCCATGGAAAGAAATCTTCCCAATCAGACTCTTGGTTACCTGGAGCATAGTTAAAATAATCTACACGCTTGTATGCTTTTCTTGAAATTGCAGCTGACACAAAGGCAGAATAATTATCTGCTACATATTCACCTTGTCCGAACACTCCTGTGTACAATACTTTACCATCATTGTAATAAGAGTACTTGTCATCTTTCTTTAACTTGGTATTAGCATCTCTATTCTTGTTTGTACCATCAAGGAAGAATGCACCACCCAATAAGTCATCCACTTCTTTATAGTGTTCTCCTTTATAATAACGTCCATCAAAACCTGCAGTCAGCTTTAAATTATCGATATCCTTAGTGTATGTTGATAACAAACCAACCCAAGTGTGATTATTTACTGAATTACCAATAATAGCTTGTGAACCTCCTGTAACGTAAGTTGCATTTCTTTCTGCAACACCATCAAAATCAAGCAATCCATCACCAGTTCTCATGGTCTCATCATAGTCCGCACCACTATATCTGTTAACACCTAACCAGTTCTTCTGAGCACCATCTACACGACGTCCTCCTCCAGTACCAATTGAAGCATACAAAGAAGTAGTCAAATTAGTTTTATCATCAATATCCCAAAAGTGATTCAATTGAGCTTGAGGTTTGTGGTAGTAGTTGTAACCGTAACCTCCACCATATTCTTTTCCATCACGAATACCATAATCTGAATTGTATTTGAATTCATCTTTATGGTTTCTGTATTGTTGAATAGTATGTTTGTTACCACGCTGATTATGCCATTGAGGTGCACCTGTAATCATAAAAGCAAGAGAGTGCTTCTCATTAATTTTCTTTGAGATATTTGCGTAATATGCCCAAGCATCGAACTCAGTACCTTTAGCCCACATACTTCCGTAAGTATGAGATCCTAATAAAGTAACAGCCCAGCCATTATCCAATAACCCTGTTGAAACAGAAAACAATTGCTTTTTATGACCATCGTTTGCTACGCTTGTTTTAACAACACCACCTTTTTTAGCATCTGACGATTTTAAAAGTACGTTAATTGTACCTCCTACTGAAGAAAGTCCAAGTTTAGAAGCTCCAAGACCTCTTTGTACCTGCATTGTACGAGTTACATCAGAAAGACCAGCCCAGTTTGACCAATAAACTTTACCTGATTCCATATCGTTTACAGGGATACCGTTAATCAATACTCCAACATTGTTTGAGTCAAAACCACGAACATAAACTGAAGCATCTCCAAATCCACCACCCTCTTTCGAAGTATAAATAGATGGAGTTGACTTTAAGATTTCAGGAAATTCCTGAGTTCCCAATTTGTTCTCGATTAACTCTGTTGAGATAGTAGAAACAGATACTGGTGTTTGGCGATCTGTAACAATCGAAGCCATTACACTTACCTCATTCAAACCAACAGCGTCTGATTCAAGTTTAATAGTACCTAAATCCTGAGCTCCTGATAATGCGATTTCCTTATCTAAGAAACCTACGAAGCTAACAACAATTTTTGATGCCCCTTGAGGAACTTGTAAAGCAAAAGAACCATCAAAACCTGAAACTGTACCTGAAGTAGTTCCTGGTACAACAATTGAAGCCCCTGGCAGACTTTCACCAGAATCTCCATCTACGACTACACCTTTTACGGTGGTTTGAGCAATAGCTGCAACGGACAACATCAATACAGCTGCCATTGTCAAAATACTTCTCATTACATTTTTCATAAAATGAATTGTTAGGTTAGTAATAGTGTAGCAAAATTGCTACAAAATCATCTCTCTTTCCTTGGAGAAAAGGATTATAAAAATGGTTCGTTTAAAACTTATTAACAAATAATCAACAATCATTTGTTTAAGGTTCATCCAATAAAATTAGTAGTTCATCGAAAAAACATTTTGACACTTAAAAATCGAGGCAATTTTTTCTTGAAACCTAATGTTAATATCGAATTATAAGCTTTTCACTTTTAAAATTTAGGATTCGGAAGATAATGCTTTTTATTCAATTTACACAATCTCAAAACACCCAAACATTTAGTTTAAAAGCAATTCCACTCTACCTTTAAAACAAAGTAATTTTTTGAACTCGTCAATAATTCTGCGAAGGTACAGTTTTTTCCTTTTATCACAGCTTTAATTGATTTGATTCTAAATTACATTCTCTCATTTTAAAGAGTAGCAAATCTATCTGTAAAAATCCAAACATCATGTTAAGTTAATTTTAATAAAGCAATAAGTTAAAGGGTTAATTTTTTTAAACTTTAAATTATTCCATCTAAATAGATTGATTCACAAAAATAAACCGTACTTTTGCAGCCGCATTTTTAGCAGCGCAATCGATTCTGCCACAATTAATTCACAAATTTTGTGTGCAGATCTTGACATTTACAAGGAGAAGCTTTACAATGAAAGCAGCCTTTTTCAATAATATTGATTGATTTTTAAGACACAGAGTCATAAAGAAGATACGAGATGAAGAAACTAAGAAACATTGCGATTATCGCTCACGTTGACCATGGAAAAACCACTTTGGTTGATAAAATGATAATGCACAGTAACATTTTCAGAAAGAATGAAAATCCGGGAGACCTTATTCTTGACAATAACGACCTGGAAAGAGAGAGAGGTATTACCATTTTGTCGAAAAACGTATCTCTTGAATACAATGATGTAAAAATTAACATTATTGACACCCCTGGTCACTCTGACTTTGGTGGAGAGGTTGAGCGTGTTTTGAATATGGCCGATGGAGTACTTTTGTTGGTGGATGCCTTTGAAGGAACTATGCCTCAAACTCGTTTCGTATTATCTAAAGCACTTGCATTAGGTTTGAAACCAGTAGTAGTCGTAAACAAAGTTGACAAACCAAACTGTCGTCCTGAAGAAGTACAAGAACAAGTTTTTGAACTAATGTTCAACCTTGAAGCTACGGAAGAACAGCTTGATTTCCCAACCATTTATGGTTCTGCTAAAGAAGGTTGGATGTCAAAAGATTGGAAAACTCCAACCAACGACATTACTGCAATTCTTGATGCAATTATCGAATACATACCAGAGCCAAAAGTTTTGGAAGGAACACCTCAAATGCTTATTACATCTCTTGACTTCTCGAACTATGTTGGCCGTATCGCCGTAGGTAGAGTTCATCGTGGAGAATTAAAAGAAGGTATGAATGTTAGCCTTGCCAAACGTGATGGTAGCATTAAAAAATCTCGCATAAAGGAATTACACGTATTTACCGGTTTAGGTAAAGAAAGAGTATCAAGTGTAAAATCGGGTGAACTTTGTGCTTTAGTAGGTATTGATGGCTTTGATATTGGAGATTCAATTTGTGATATTGAAAATCCTGAACCATTAGATCCAATTGCAATCGATGAGCCAACAATGAGTATGTTGTTTACTATTAACAACTCCCCATTTTACGGTCAGGATGGTAAATATGTAACTTCCCGTCACTTGATCGATCGTTTAGAATTAGAATTAGAAAAGAATTTGGCTTTACGCGTTGTTCCAACCGATTCGGCTGATTCATACAATGTGTTTGGTCGTGGCGTACTTCACTTATCTGTATTGATAGAGACTATGAGACGTGAAGGTTACGAACTACAAGTAGGTCAGCCACAGGTAATCATAAAAGATATAGCTGGTGAAAAATGTGAACCAGTGGAGATCCTATACATCGATCTTCCGGAAGATGTATCAGGCAAAGCCATTGAGTTAATTACTCAGCGTAAAGGCGAAATGTTAACCATGGAACGTAAAGCTGATCGTATTCACCTTGAATTCCATATTCCATCGCGAGGAATTATTGGCTTAAGAAATCAGATTTTGACTGCAACGGCAGGTGAAGCTGTAATGTCGCATCGTTTCCACGAATACCAACCATTCAAAGGTGAAATTCCAGGACGTATTAATGGTTCATTAATTGCTATGGAAACAGGTACTACTTTTGCTTATGCATTGGGTAAACTACAAGATAGAGGACGTTTCTTTGTTGCTCCGCAAACTGAAATTTACAAAGGGCAGGTTGTGGGAGAAAATACTCGCGCAGGTGATTTGGATATCAACGTTACCAAAACAAAGAAGCTAACCAACATGCGTACTTCAGGTACTGATGATAAAATTAGATTGGCTCCTCCGGTGATTTTCTCACTTGAAGAAGCTTTAGAGTATATTCAAGGTGACGAATATGTTGAAGTAACGCCAAATAATATCAGACTTCGTAAGATCTTACTTTCTGAACACGACAGAAAAAGAGCTTCGAAAGAATAAATAAATAAACGACGTAATTTATTTACGCCGATATAATATTAAAAGAGCAATTGTTTTTTAAAACGGTTGCTCTTTATTTTTTATAATAACTTTATTCTATTCTGATACAATTTGCGGGACATATTTCTGCAGCCTTCTGATTTTGCTCCAGGTCATCATCGAAAATATCAAGTACAAATTCGTTATTTATAAGGTTTGCTCCCAATAAATCACACTTCCCGTCTCTCTCATTCATAAGCCAAAAACCAGGCGCCACCCCTACACAATATGCACATCCAATGCACTTACTTCTTCTTTGATACACCTGTTTCATCCTCACAAAATTACTGGTTTAATAAAAAAACTAAGAGAATTTCAAATATAGTATAAAATATTTTTAAAATTTTTCATATTGATTTACAGCCATTTATATATCCTCCTTAAAAATATCCAGTACTATGTATTGCATATTACCTTTTTTTATCCGTATATTTGTAATACAAACTTATATGTTAGAGATAGTATTATAAAAACCTACAACAATGAAACCCTTATTAAAAGACAAAATATTGAGAATCTCAATTCTGATATTAACAGTAACAGCATTCTCCTTAGAGTCAAAGGCTCAATTGTTAACAATCGATAAATTTCTAGTGCCATTTTTTAAAATCGAATGCAATAATGGTGGTGAATCTCCAGCAGATGAAATAACCAATGAGAAAGGATATTTAGATAATGGAATCTTGATCTTTAAAGAAAATCTTAAAGTTTGTAAGGACATCGTATCTGGAAATACGGAAGATTGCAACAATCCAAAACTAAATATGGATACATCAATAAGGTGTAAAGTTTATAAGGATACAATCACTGTAAAACAAAACTCAACTATAGTAACAGCAAAAAAGAAAAGGTCTAAAAACTTCAGAAATTTCCCTGGTAACATTAGATCTGCAATTTAATCAATATAAATATTCCAAGTATGAAAATAGAAAACACAAAAGCCCAAATGCGAAAAGGAGTGCTGGAATATTGTATTCTTTCCATTCTCTCAAAAAGTGATGCCTATGCATCAGACATCATTAAGGAACTTAAAGAAGCCAAAATGATTGTAGTGGAAGGGACACTTTATCCCTTACTAACCAGGCTAAAAAATGCCGGCTTATTAAGCTACAGATGGGAAGAGTCGACACAAGGACCTCCAAGAAAGTATTACACAAGTACAGAAGTAGGCAATGAATTTTTAAAGGAACTTGATGGTTCATGGCAAGAATTGGTTGATGCCGTAAATACGATTAAAAAGTAAGTCCAAAAACTGTTAACACTATGAAAAAGACATTAACAATTAATATAAGCGGAAGTATATTTCACATCGATGAAGATGCTTTTGAAAAATTACAAGATTACCTGAGAAAGATCAACAGTCACTATGGTGCTGGCGAAGAAGGAAGAGAAATCATTTCTGACATCGAATCCAGAATTGCAGAGATTTTCCAGGAAAAACTAAGTAGCAAAGACCAAGTCGTAAATGTTGATATGGTTGAAGAGGTAATAACCATTATGGGTAAACCGGAAGAAATTTTCGAAACCGATGATGAAACTACTGAAGAATCACAAAATCAGTCACAAACTACAACTACCAGTAAAAAGAAACGTAGATTGTATCGCGATCCGGACAAAAGAGTATTTGGAGGTGTTTCAAGTGGTTTGTCTGCGTATTTTGGTATCGATGTAGTCGTATTCAGATTACTATTCGTACTCTTCTTCTTCCTTGGATATGGTTTTGCTTTCCTACTGTATATCATTTTATGGATTGTTGTTCCTAAAGCAACCACTACAAGTCAAAAGCTTGAGATGAAAGGCAAAAAGGTCAACATTTCCAACATCGAAGAGTCGATTAAAGATGAATACAAAGAAGTGAAGGAAAACTTCGATAAAATGAGAGAAAAAAACGGACCTCAGGTAAAGGATGGATTTGACAGAGCAGTTGACTTCCTTGGTTCAGCACTCCGCCTGGTACTTAAAGTCATTATCATTTTACTGGGAATTGGATTTATCTTTGCAGGATTTGTTTCTCTTATAAGCTTTATTGGATCTATGATTTTTGCTCATAGCTTCTTTGGACCTTTTGCTGATTTCCATTTTCCAGGTGCTATGTTTCCTAAATTATTTCTTGACGGAACAAGTATTACTCTATTTACCATAGGAATTATTGTGGTAATTGCCATTCCTTTAATGCTGTTGATTTTTGCAGGAATTAAATTGCTTTTCAACTTTAAAACCAACAATAAGGTTATTGGATTTACAGCTTTAGCAGTTTGGCTAACAGGCATTATACTCTTGATTAGTCTGAGTTTTTCACAAATCAAAGGCTACATGCACAGCAGTACCAGATACTCTGAAAGTCAACCTATCGAGAAAATCACAAGTGATACATTGTACCTTCGAAGTACAAATAACATTGGAGACCATTGGTACGAAGGCCATCTTGATCTAGACAATGTTAAGGTGTACATGAACGATGATGAAGAAATTATTGTAGGGGAACCTACTTTGGATATAGAAAGAGGCTATTCGGATAATTTTGAGATAAAACTTAAGAAGAAAGCTCGCGGAAGAACTTTAGATAGAGCGGTAGAAAATGCAGAAGGAATTAAATACAAATGGGTTCAAAATGATTCTCTAATAATATTCAATCAATTCTTCACCTTAGAAGATGATTCCAAATGGAGAAATCAAAGATTACATATTACTATTAAAGTTCCGGAAGGAAAAGTTGTTTATCTCGATGAATCGATGGGAAAAATTATTCACGACATCGACAATGTAAGTAACACCTGGGATTTCGACATGCTTGGCGAAAAATGGATCATGAAAAAAGAAGGCTTAAGCCTAGTTAAATAATAAATTAGTTGTTCTATCCATGTTTTGCACCGATACCTTTTTCATCACACACAACAATCGGTGCAAACATGGCTAATTTTAAAACAAACATTATGAGAAAATTATTAGTAATTCTGATTGCAATAGCCTTACCTATTCTTTCTCAGGCTCAAACCAAAGGAGAAAAATTACATGCCAAATATTCCAATCTTGATGGCTTCAACAGCTTTAGTTTCGCAGGATCTTTCCTAAAAAACCTGGACTTTGATATTGACGAAGATGAATTGGAAAAAAACGTAACAGGCGATTGTAAAACCATTAAATTCTTAAGCTTCAAACACGAAATCGGCAACGAATCTAAATTTAAAAAGATTGTTGTATCGCAGCTTTCGAAAGGAGACTCTTACAAAGAAGTATTGATTGAGGAAAGAGATAAAGATGATGACGATGTTCATTTCTTCGCCAAAGGAAGAGGAAAAAAGTTTAGCGAATTCCATATCCTTCACTACAATGAAAACAGAACATCATTGATTTCCTTTTTTGGAGACTTTCATGTAGATGAATTGAAAACTTTGTCACATTACAGTATCGACAAAGATGAAGAGTAATTAAAAACAGATGGTATGAAACGATTATTCAGATCAAGAGATAAAAAGATAGCAGGTGTTTGCGGTGGTATTTCTCAATACATAAATCCGGAACTCGATCCGGTAATTATTAGAGCAGGATATCTAATCCTAACATTATTCAATCCTTTAATGTTGTTGGTTTATTTTATTCTTGCAATGGTTCTACCAGATACAAACTGCGAAACGGTATAAATTTGAATGCGATCTTTACCCCAATTTGGTGAAGAAGGGTTTGTCTTTTTCACCTGCTTTACCAAAAGTATTCAAAAAGTTAGGCCTCTCCCATTTTACGGAAGAGGCCTTTTCATTTAGTCATAAATACTAAACCCCTAATTAATAATTAAATACTTCTTCTAAGCACAACTCATGAACATTGCCTAATTTTTTAAGTACGTTCATATTGATATCTTTCTTGTTACCAACTACCAAATAACAATGGTTTTTATTGGCAATATGTTTCTTGAAGAACTTGTTTAAATCATCAATATTCTGGTTCTTCACCTTCTCGTAAACATCTTTTCTGTAATCATGTTTCACACCTTTTCTAAGATTACTCAAATAAGTCCAGTAAACTCTTTCTTTAGTGATTCGTTCTGATTGAATCTTTTTAAGCATGTTTGTCTTGGCTTCGTTAAATTGCTTCTCCTCATAAGGCATTTCATTCAACAACTCAACCAATGCTTCAGTAGCATCTTTCACTTTATCAGCGCTTGTTGCAACAAATGAGAATGAGTATCCATAATCATCCAATTTTGAAGGAGTGCTGTAAGATGAAAAGGCAGAATATGCAAGAGCTCTTGATTCGCGAATTTCCTGGAAAATAATTGATGCCATACTTCCACCATAATATTCATTGAATAATCTGATTTCTGGCATAAGGTTCATATCCAATTTTTCATCTTTTGCTAACATGATAATGTTTGCCTGAACCATATCATAATTAACAAAGAAGATTTCATTCTTGGTATAATCTAATTCTGGATATTTTGTTGGTTCCGGAATCTCTTTTAACTGCTCTGAAACTTTATGATTTGCTTTTAAATTCTCAGCTATTTGTTGCTTTCCTTCAGCTCCGTAATAAAATACTCTATGCTTATAGTCTTTTAACTGAGACAACATTTCAGTTAACTGATTTGGATCCACATTTCTTAATTCATCTTCTAACAAGATATCTGTATAAGGCGATTTTTTTCCATATTTCGCGTAACTATACATTGCTCCCCACAAAATCTCTCCCTTGTTTAACTTACTATCTGCACGCTCCTTAATAATTCCATCAACATACTTTGAGTAAGAATCACTATCAGCCTTAGCATTCGACAACACATGTTCCATCAACTCTACTCCTTTGTCGAATGATTTTTTTAATCCAGAGATATATACGTAACACCTGTCATCTCCAGCTTCAACACCAAAGGATAAACCATACTTAAACAATTCTTTTTGCAATTCAGCAGCCGAATATATATCTGTTCCAATATACGGTAAGTAATTTACAGCAATAGGCAACATTTTATCATGATTCTTACCCATTTCGTAAATGTAAATCAACTTGAACAACTCGTTCGATTTGTTTTCCAAGTAATCGTAAGTTACACCAGGTTTTAACTCTTCTGACTGGATTTCTTTTTCAAAATCAACCCATAAAGGTTTTAATGCAGGAGTTTCTTTAGCTGTTAGGTCCTTATAAAATTCCGATTGTTTTTTGCGGTCGATTTTAACTGGAGTAATAGCCGGTTTTTCAACCTTTACAACCTTTTTATCCTCACCTTTTCTCTTGTAAACTACAACATAGTTATTATTGTAGTGCTTGTTTGCAAACTCAACCAATTGTTCTTTTGTAACCAATTCAAGTTCATCAAGCATTTTTAGGTTGTCAGCCCAAGCTACATTGTTTGCAAAAGTAACTGCAAACTCATGAGCTCTTCCATTTGATTCTTGCCCTCTAATTTTTCCTAAACGATAATCATTGATTACAGCCTCAAGCATCCAGTCCTCAAACTCTCCTTTCTTGATTTTTTCGATTTCACCAAGAATCAATTCTGTTACTTCTTCCATTTTTTGACCTTGACGAGGAACTCCATAAAATGAATGCATTCCATAATCAATATTAAAACTTGCGTAACAACCAGCTTTTAACACTTTTTGCTTCTGATTCAGGTTCAAATCCATTAAACCTGCTTTTGAGTTATTCAAAATACCATCAATAAGAGTTACAAATTTCTGATCTTCTGAACCAATACCATCAAATCTAAATGCCATTGATAATCTTTCTGCATCAGGACCAAAAACTTCTTTAACAATGGGCTTTGTAATTGGGTCTTCTATCGGAGCAACAAACTTTGGAACTTCTCTTGATTCTAGTTTTCCAAAAGTCTGATCAATTAATTTAATAGTCTCTTCAAAATCCAAATCTCCAGACATGGCAATTGCCATATTGTTAGGAACGTAGTAAGTATCAAAATACTTGTGAATATTTTCCATTGATGGATTTTTAAGATGCTCAGCTCTTCCCAAAGTAGTTTGTGTTCCGTAAGGGTGTTTTTTGTACAAACCAGACATTAGGGCATAATTCAACTTTCTAAAGTCATTATCCTGAGACATATTAAACTCTTCATAAACCGTTTCCAATTCGGTATGGAATAGACGAAGAACCAGTTTGCTAAATCTTTCCTTTTCGATATTCAACCATTTTTCAAGTTCATTCGAAGGAATATCATTCATATAAACTGTTCGTTCGTAAGTAGTATAAGCATTAGTACCCTTAGCTCCAATCGACGACACCAGCTTATCATACTCGTTTGCTACAGCAAAATTTGAAGCCAAAGCAGAAACACTATCGATTTTTGCATAAACCTTTGCTTTTGCCTCTTTTGTAGATGCAAACTTATGCTCTTCATACAAATCAGAAATCTCATGAATTAAGGCTTCCTCTTTTTGCCAATCTACAGTACCAAAATCATCAGTACCTTTAAACATCATATGCTCTAAATAGTGAGCAAGTCCGGTAGTTTCGGAAGGATCATAGGTAGAACCAGCTTTTACCGGAATAAAGGTTTGAATTCTTGGTGCATCTCGATTAACAGATAAGTACACTTTTAATCCATTGTCAAGAGTATAAATTCTTACTCCCATAGGATCATTGGTAACCGTTTCGTACCGATAGCCATTCTCGTCTGTGTTTTGAACAGTTTGATACTTTTCCTTTGGCGTGCAAGCAAACAAAATTACTCCCAACACAAAGGCAAAAAGAACATTAATTTTCTTCATTGTTTGTTTGGTTTTAAATGATCATGTCAACCACACAACATCCTCAACCCCTTCTATTCGCATAAGTTTACAAACCTTGTGCGATTCACATAACCTGTTTTGGTTTAGTTTCTTAATTCTCGAATTATATTATAATATAATCAGTAAATTGTTAAATTTACAAATTACCTTATATTTACATATCTTTTTTTACATTTTTTTAACTAAAGCCTTCATTATTTAAATTCGATTTAAACTTTTTATATATTATTAACAATCAATCAAGATAGATAATTGTATTTTTGCAGCGTAAAAAGTAAACTACACAGATGAAAAAACTAAATGCCCTAATATTGATATTGTCCCTTACCACAATTATCAATCACACTTTTGCCCAGGTCAATACTCCTTTTACACACCATAAAGAGTTTCACGCAGCAGACAGCAACAAGCTATTTCTTCGTTTCGAAAACCTGAATTTTGTAAAAAACAATGAATATAGTAGTGAGTTTTCTAATGGTGCTACCTGGATTGGATATGTTGCATCACCCAAACTAATTTATTATCCAAGTTCCAATTTTAGAATTGAAGCTGGTGTTCGTCTTCAAAAATATTCGGGGAGAGAAGATTTCACTGAAACAGAACCATTATTTTCAGCCATCTATAAACCATCGGATAGAATTGAGTTTATTATGGGTAGTTTAAATCAAAACGACAACCATAAGCTTTCAGAACCAATGTTCGAACCAGAAAGATACTTTATGGAAACTGCCGAAAATGGTTTTCAATTCTTATACAATGCTCCCAAACTACAATTTCAAACCTGGATTAACTGGGAGAAGTTTATTTTAGAAAATGATCCTTTTCAGGAAAGATTTACGTTTGGTTTATCAGGAAACTGGCAAGTAAATCAATCCTCAAAAACCAAATTATCCTTGCCTTTAGAAGTAATTTTTGCTCATCGAGGTGGAGAAATAGACAGTTCTGAAGGATCTGTTCAAACAATAGGAAATTATGGTTCCGGACTTGTGTTGGAAAAAAATATATCAAATTCAAAGATCACATCTTGGTATGTAAGGGCAATGTGTTATTTCTTTTCAGATAACTCTTCAGAAAAAGAATACCTATTCGATAAAGGACATGCTTTTTATCCACAAGTAGGTATCACTACAAAAAAGTCTAAGCTAAACCTAGGTTACTGGAATGCTTATCATTTTGCTTCTTCACGTGGATCGAAACTATTCCAATCCATTGCAATGGATACTCCAGGATATTTTGAAGATAGAAGAGAATTGGCTACACTAAACTATTACTACGAGCATAAAATTGCCAACGGCATTCACTTTGGCAGTAAGTTAGATGTATACTACGATCTTAAAAACTCCGCAGAAAGTTGGGCTGCTGCCATCTATTTAAGAATTAACGGTGATTTCTTTTTAAAGAAAGTAAAATGGAATAAGTAATATATACTACTTCATAATATATCTGAAAGATTTATTTTTCCAGATTTCACCTGCATAATCGATATTAATACGAGGGTGACGTGTAAAACTGAACTTGTACCCGTCATCCTCAATCCATAACCTTTCGGATAAAGTTAAATCCTCACCATAAAAGCTTTTATCCAGATTTAGAGTTCGTCCTACTCTGCCAGGTCCATTTATATTCTCTACTCCCCGAATCAAAATAGCTTGAGGCTTATTTATGGCTCCTGTTACAATATTTAGTAACCAATACATTCCGTAAATCAAGTAAACATACACCAAACCACCCTCAGCATACATCACTTCGGTACGGGCCGTTCTCCCCTTAGCTGCATGACATGCTAAATCTTCTTCTCCGATATACATTTCGATCTCAGTAATTCTGTATTTTTCAAGTTTACCGTTGATATTTTTGCGCACAATCAACTTCCCTATTAATTCTTCCGCAACCAATTTTATATCACGAGTAAAAAAATCTTTCCCTAATTTTTCTATCATCAGAATCTATTTCGAAATTAAACGTCCACAAAATAACAATTTCACATCTTATCAACTGCATATCAAAGAATCAGAAATCATTTTGAAATAAAAAAAGCAAGAAATTTACAGGTGAAGCAAAAATTATTCATACTTTTGCAGTGAAATTGTGACGATGGGCTTTCTTGAGAACGGATCCCTCCCCAACATGTTGATTTGACTACCCTTAGCAAGTACCAAATTCAATACTGGGTAATATATCAATTTTGATTTTTTGATACACTTAATCACTCCACATCATCCCGATTATCCACAACTGATTAAGTATCCATCAATTAATCAAGAAAAAAATTGGTGTATTTGGGAGATTCTTGTACTTTTGCAAGCCAAATTGGAATAATTGTATTAAAGTATTAATTATTAAAAGTTTTAGAAGTGGATACATTAAGTTACAAAACCGTTTCTGCTAATGAAGCAACCGCTAATAAAGAGTGGGTTGTTATCGATGCAGAAAATGAAGTGTTAGGTAGACTTGGAGCTAAAGTAGCTAAGCTACTTAGAGGTAAATATAAGCCTAACTACACTCCTCATGTTGATTGTGGAGACAACGTGATTATTATTAATGCTGAAAAGGTTCGTATGACTGGAAACAAGATGACTGACCGTCAGTATTTCTCTTACACTGGACACCCTGGTGGACAAAAAATTAAATCTCCAGCTGACCTTTTGGCTAAGCACCCAGAGAGATTGATTGAAAAAGCTGTTAAAGGTATGCTTCCAAAGAACCGTCTAGGAAGAAAATTGTACTCTAACCTTTACGTTTACGTAGGTGGTGAGCACAAGCATGAAGCACAACAGCCAAAGAAATTAGATTTAAACACTATTAAATAAGAGGTATGGAAGTAATTAATGCTATCGGACGTAGAAAAGCAGCAGTTGCTCGTGTATACGTTAGCGAAGGTAAGGGTCAGATTACCATCAACAAAAAAGAGCTTAAAGAGTACTTTACTACCGGAACTCTACAATACATCGTTACTCAGCCATTAAACCTTCTTGAGGTTGCTGATAAGTATGACATCAAAGTAAACCTTGATGGTGGTGGTGTAAAAGGTCAAGCAGAAGCACTTCGTTTGGCTATCGCTAGAGCTCTAGTAAAAATTGATGCTGAATCAAAATCTGCTCTTAGAACTGCAGGTTTCATGACTCGTGATCCTCGTGAGGTTGAGCGTAAAAAACCAGGTCAACCTAAAGCACGTAAAAGATTTCAATTTAGTAAACGTTAATGTTTTTGTGGCAGGTTTAGTATCTAAATTGTTGAGACTTCGATTTTCGAACTACTTGACAATTGCCATAAAATGAATGTAAACGATTAAAAAAACAAAAAAATGTCAAATACTACATTTGAAGAATTGTTAGAAGCCGGATGTCACTTCGGTCACTTAACAAGAAAATGGAATCCTAAAATGGCTCCTTACATTTTCATGGAGCGTAACGGAATCCACATTATTGACCTACACAAAACAGCGGTTAAAGTTGACGATGCAGCAGCAGCGTTAAGACAAATTGCTAAATCAGGAAGAAAAATTCTTTTTGTTGCAACTAAAAAACAAGCTAAAGCTATTGTTGCAGAAAAAGTAAGTGCTGTAAACATGCCATTTGTAACTGAGCGTTGGCCAGGTGGTATGTTAACTAACTTCCCTACTATCAGAAAGGCAGTTAAGAAGATGACTTCTATTGATAAAATGGAAGCTGATGGAACTTTAAACCACCTTTCAAAAAGAGAAAGACTACAAGTATCTCGTCAGAGAGCTAAGTTAGAGAAAAACTTAGGTTCTATTGCTGATCTGACCAGATTACCAGCAGCATTATTTGTAGTTGATGTAATGAAAGAATACATCGCAGTTAAAGAAGCTAACCGTTTGGGAATTCCTGTATTTGCTATGGTAGATACTAACTCAAGCCCAGAAGGTGTTGATTTCGTAATTCCAGCGAATGACGATGCTTCTAACTCAATTTCTATTATCCTTGATAAAGTTACCGGAGCTATTAAAGACGGTTTAGCTGAAAGAAAAGTAGAGAAAGAAAAAGAATCTGCAGATAAAAAATCAGCTAAAGTTAAAAAAGCGACTAAAGCAGAAGCTCCAGCTGCACCAGAAGCTCCAGCTACTGAAGCAGAAAAGAATGATAAGGAGTAATTTATTCACACAAAAAAATTCGATATATCATGTCTATTAAAGCAGCAGACGTAGCCAAATTGCGTAAAGCAACTGGCGCAGGAATGATGGATTGTAAAAAAGCTCTTATTGAAGCAGAAGGAGATTTTGACACAGCAGTAGAAATCATTCGTAAAAAAGGTATGGCAATTGCTAATAAACGTGCCGACAGAGAAGCAACTGAAGGTGTTGTATTAGCAAAAGTTTCAGAAGACAAGAAAAGAGGTGCATTGATTACTTTGAACTGCGAAACTGACTTCGTAGCAAAGAATGAAAACTTTGTAGCTTTTGCTACTCAAATCCTTGATCTTGCTTTGGCAAACAAGCCAGCTGATTTGGAAGCTTTGAAAGCTTTGGAAATGGATGGTAGAACAGTTGAAGCGCATGTTACTGAGCAAACTGGTGTTATCGGCGAAAAAATCGATTTAAGTACATACGAAACAATCGAAGCTGAATCAGCAGTTGCATATATCCACGCAGGTAACAAATTGGCGACTTTGATTGGATTCAACAAAGAAGTTGAAGAACAAATGGGTAAAGACGTTGCTATGCAAGCAGCAGCAATGGCACCTATCGCAATCGATCAGAAAGACGTTGCAGAAGATGTTGTTGCTAAAGAATTGGAAATCGCTAAAGATAAAGCTCGTCTTGAAGGTAAGCCAGAACAAATGCTTGACAAAATTGCTCAAGGTCGTTTAGGTAAATTCTTCAAAGAGGTTACTTTATTGAACCAAGACTTCGTAAAAGATGGTAAGAAATCAGTTAAGCAATATCTTGCTGAAGCTGACAAAGACCTTACTGTTACTGCAATGAAGCGTTTTACTTTGAATGCTTAATACAATTATTATTACATATAAAAAGAGTTCCTTTTCGGAACTCTTTTTTTGTATACTATTAAAAGTTATTGGCAAAAAGCTAGAAGCTGGTAACTTTTAAATATCTAATTTATTTATCTTTAGAATCACAACAAACCGCTTGAAGCAAATTGCTTGAAGCCGGTAGCTAAATAATAAAACTCAAGCTTTTAGCATTATGCTTTTAGCTTACAGCTGATAAAATTATGGCAAAATACAAACGAGTACTTTTAAAGCTAAGTGGCGAATCATTAATGGGTGAACAACAATATGGTATCGATTCGCAGCGTTTGAACGATTATGCAGAACAAATTAAAGAAATCACCGAACTTGGCGTTCAAGTAGGAATTGTTATTGGCGGTGGAAATATTTTCCGTGGATTAAGTGGCGCTGCCAAAGGATTTGACCGTGTAAAAGGAGACCAAATGGGTATGATGGCTACTGTTATTAATAGTTTAGCACTTAACTCTGCCCTTGATGCAATCGGATGCAAATCAAGAGTACTTACAGCCATTAGAATGGAACCAATTGGTGAGTTTTATTCGAAGCAAAAAGCCGTTGATTACCTAAACGATGGTTATGTTACCATTTTCTCTGCAGGAACAGGAAATCCATACTTTACCACCGACACCGGATCTTCTTTAAGAGGTATCGAAATTGAAGCAGATGCTATGCTAAAAGGCACACGCGTTGATGGTATTTACACCGCAGATCCTGAAAAAGATCCATCGGCAACCAAGTTTGAAAATATTACTTTCGACGAAATTTACAATCGCAACCTTCGTATTATGGACCTAACCGCTACAACCATGTGCAAAGAAAACGATTTGAACATTGTTGTGTTCGACATGGACACCAAAGGAAACTTAAAGAAAGTTATTGAAGGAGAGAATATTGGAACTGTAGTACATAACTAAAGCCTTTAGCCTTTAAGATTGGTATTTGGAAAAAAGTATTATCTTTAGTAAGGTCTAATTTCTTGATTTGTAATTAAGTTGTTAAAAAATTTAATCATTCGAAAATTAGAATGTCAGCTAATAGCTAAATACTCAAAACCAATAGCTAAAAATTTATATTTTTGTAAACACATACATTGATCAATAATTACAATTAAAATCTTTCTCCTATGACCGAAGAAGTTCAAATGTATCTGGATGATGCAAAGGAAAAGATGGAAGCTGCAGTAGACCATCTTGAAAAAGAATTACTTAAAATTCGTGCCGGAAAAGCTAGTCCTAGCATGTTAAATGGTGTTATGGTTGACTACTATGGAAGCATGACTCCTTTAGCTCAGGTTGCTAATGTGAGTGTTCCTGATCCTAGAACAATTGCTGTTCAACCTTGGGAAAAAACCATGATTTCTCCTATTGAAAAAGCAATTATGAATGCAAATTTAGGTTTCAACCCTGATAACAATGGTGAAGTTATCCGTATTAATATTCCTGCTTTAACCGAAGAGCGTCGTGGTGACCTGGTAAAACAATCGAAAGCAGAGTGTGAAAATGCCAAAGTGAGTATTCGTAACGCTCGTAGAGATACCAACGTAGAGTTGAAAAAATTGATTAAAGAAGGATTATCAGAAGATCTTGAAAAAGATGCTGAAGCAGTAGTGCAAAATATGACCGATAGTTACGGTAAAAAGATTGACGCTATGCTTGCAGAAAAAGAGAAAGATATAATGACCATATAATAAAAAGAAAGCTGCCAAATGGCAGCTTTTTTTACTTTATTCTTTTATTGCAATTTAAACTTGAGCTCAAATTCAAGCTTCTTCCCCATCCAAGCCTGATTAGTCAATTGTGGTAAGGATTTTAAAATACGTATAGTCTCTTTTTCCAAACTTTTTAGTCCTGCCTGAGCATTAATTTGAGCAGCTCCAGAAGTTTTATAGGCTGTAATTACAACCTCACCGATTTGCACCAAGTTATCCTGGCTATTCTGAGCTATTTTTACCCCTTTTACTTGTCCATTTTTATCAATAGTAACATGGGCAATTACATCGGCTTGTGTATAATTCTCTTGAGCTTTTACAGGATACTTTACGTTTCTGGCAATATACTTCTGCAAATCCAACATATTTGCGATTGTTTGTTCCGCTTTCTTTTCAACCTTTACTTCTTCATCCTGCTTAGGATTGGTAAATGCCAACAGGCTAAAAGTCAATATAGGCAATAAGAGTAATCCTTTTAATCTATGTATCGTTCTATTTTTATCTGATTTGTTCATCATGATTATCCTTTTTTTAGTAAGACTTTGATTGTAATTGTGAACCAAATGATTTTGTCCTTGCCCATGTACAATATTGAGTAAGGAGTATTGATAATCTTTCGGATCTGGCAGATTCTTTAACATGATGTTGTCAACACAAAATTCATGATTATTGGCAATTAAATTTCGTAACCACCATGCAAAAGGATTCCACCATTGAAAGATCAGCATACATTCAACTAAAGTAAGATCGATAGAGTGCCATCCGGCGCAATGCGTTCTTTCATGCTCTAAAATAAGTTGACTCTCTCTGCTTTTTTCCAATTCTTTAGGAATAAAAATGGTTCTGAAAAAAGAAAAAGGTCCAAGCTTTGAGTCTGGCAGAACTGCTAGTGAAAATCCTTTATAGGATTTAAACTCTGCACTCTTTTTTAAACTTAAAATAGAGGCATAACCGTAAAAAAGCCTGACTAAGAATACAACACTAATCAGCCCATACAGCAGAATGCCCAAAAACTCTATCGAAAAAGAAAAATGATTTGTTGCCTGAACTGTATCCGTATTCATTTGACCGACCGATACAAAAGTATGTAAAGGTACAGTGGCACCCATATCAGTAAACAATATCTTTTTCAACCAAACAGGCATGGTAATTAATGGCACTATCCATGGTAATAAAAGGCTACCAACCAGCCATAACCTGTTGCGCTTAAAAAAGCTGTCATTCGACAATACGAGTACATACAAAAGAACTGATACTGCCAGTACAATTCCTCCTTTAATTTGATATTCCCAAAACATTTCGACCATAGCTTACTCCTTTTCTTCTTTTTTTTCAATCAGATCAATGAGTTCCTTAAGATCATCAACATTTAGTTTTTCTTCCTTCACAAAAAATGAAACCACATTTTTATAGGAGGATTCAAAATAATCCGATACTACATTTTTAATGAATAGTTTCCGATACTCCTCTCTTGTTATTACCGGATAATATTCATGCGTATTACCATAGGAATTGTGAGATACAAAGCCTTTTTCCTCCAATCCGCGAATGATTGTACTAAATGTATTGTAGTGTGGTTTAGGTTCTGAATGCTGTTTTAGCAAGTCTTTCACAAAACCTTTACCTGCATTCCACAATATCTTCATTACATCTTCTTCCCGTTTCGTTAATCGTTTTGTATGCATTTAAATTGCCTTTTTTATATACCATGAATAATGTTGACAATTCAAATGTAACTATTTTTTTCGTTTTATCAACTATTTTTCTCGTTCCTTAACTATTTTTCTCGTTAAAGAACGGATTTTCTAGTTTAGATTGTATAAGATCGCTTTAAATATTAGCTTGTAAATACAAAAAAAGTCCAAGAGATCTTATCTCTTAGACTTTTACAATTCTATTTTTAATTTATGAAAGTCTACTTTCTAAGTTGATTGACCTTCTCCATAAATATTTCTAAACGATCTTTCGATATTGAATTCTTCCAAAAACCATTTTCTTTAAAATGTGAACCAACAATAAAGCCCGAAGCAAAATTCCAATATTCTTCAAGGTTTTCCGCAGTAATACCCGATCCTATCAATACCGGAATTTGAACCTTATCCTTCAAACTCTTTAATTCGTGAAGATAAACTGCTTTCCCTGTTGACGATCCTGTTACAATTAGTCCATCACTCAAGAAAAATTCAGCGGCTTTTGCCGTTTCATCAATATCAACATCGGCAGTAATGGCATGGGAACTGTGTTTCTTTTTTATATCGGTATAGATCTTCACATCTTCGGCACCTATTGCTTTACGGTATCTCAATAGCTCACCAGCACAAGAATCTATATAACCCTCATCCGCCACATGTCCAAACACAAAGCCTTCTGCTCGAACAAGTTGAAGATTTGCAGCCTTAGCAACAGCAAGGGCTTCTTTATTAGCTCCAGCCAATATTTGTATGCCCAATGGCAAATCAACCGCTTCCCGAACTGCTTTTGCTACCACCGCCATGCTTGCAATAATTTCTGGTCCAACCGCACCCTTTAGGTAGGGAACATCATGCATGTTCTCAATCATGACTGCATCCAAGCCAGCTTCTTCGTAAGTTTTAGCTTCCTGAACTGCAATTTCACAAATTTCTTCGATACTGTGCTTATTATTTGGTGTTCCTGGCAAAGCTTGCACATGTACCATTCCGATTATAGATTTTTCCAACTTCATAACTTTAATTTTTCACTCAAGCGTAAAAATAATTTTATCACACAGACGCACAGCCGAGCGTCTCTTCAAAACCTAGTTACTTTCTAAAATCTTAAACAACTCATCCAACTTAGGAGTCAAAATGATTTCCGTTCTACGATTTTTGCTTCGACCTGCCGAAGTTGCGTTGGTTTCAACTGGAACATACTTGCTACGACCTGCAACGGTTAATCGTTTTGGAGCTACTCCCTTGTTCTGAATAATGATTCTCACAATTGAAGTTGCTCTTTTTACACTTAAATCCCAGTTATCCTTTAAAACTCCACTTCCATTATAAGGAACATTGTCGGTATGTCCTTCAATCATTACATTGATATCCTTATTTTGAGCCAATACCTTTGATAATTGTCCTAATGCTTGAACTCCACGTTGATCAACAGTATAAGAACCAGATTTAAACAAAAGCTTCTCATCCATAGAAACATAAACCTTTCCATTCTTGGTACTGATTGACAAACCATTCCCTTCAAAACCTGTTAATGCACTCATCACTTTATCCTTCAGAGCTTTTACAGCCTCATCTTTCCTTCTTAGCGCTGATTCGAGTTCACTAAGTCTTTGATCTCTTTTTCCCAGTTCTGCCTGCAAAGCATCTAACTTTCTCTTTCGTGCATCCATTTGCTTTTCAAGAGCCAAAACCTCATCTTCTCGCAATTGCAAATCGTCTTGAGCTTTACGAATTTGTTCGAGTAAAGCTTTTGTTTCTCGAGCATTTCCAGCCTGCATACCTGCCAATTGATCCATCAAATCTCGATTGCTTCGTTCTGCTCTGCTTAACCTTTCTCGCGCTGATTGTAATCTTCTGGATAAGGCAATGGTATCGGAAAGAATATTATCATACTTCCCTTTCAAAACATCAAGCTTTCCTTTCAGTTCGTTATTACTTTCACTCAATTCCAGATTTTTCTCTTTCTGCATTTCAAGTTCTTCCAAACAATTGGCCTGTTTGTTCTGAAGTTCTTGATACTGTCTGGTTGGAACACATGAGAATAGACTTATCGCTAATAACAAAGCGATTATTGATGGGCTTAATTTTTTAATCATTTTAAATAATACTTTTATTAGTAATAGAACTCTCTTAGATAAACAAATATATGAATACGGCGTTTTATATACGAATAACACAGCAACATTACTTGTTAATTATTTATTATCTTCGTGCAATATTTTTAACGGTATAAGGAGGAATTTCGTACATGTCGCAAGCAGATAAAAAATTATTGGATCAGATTAATTATCCAGAAGATCTTAAAAAGATTTCTGAAGATGATTTGATTCAGGTATGTTCTGAATTGCGACAAGAAATTATTGAACAGGTATCAAATAATCCAGGCCACTTTGGTGCAAGTCTGGGAGTTGTTGAACTTACTGTTGCCCTTCATTATGTCTTGAATACTCCATATGACAACTTGGTTTGGGATGTTGGCCATCAGGCTTACGGACACAAAATCCTTACGGGAAGAAAAGATGTTTTCCATACCAATCGTCAGTACAAAGGAATTAGTGGTTTCCCAAATCGTAAGGAAAGTGAGTATGATTCTTTCACTGTGGGTCACTCTTCTACTTCTATCTCTGCAGCATTAGGAATGGCTGTAGCCGCCCAATTAAAAGGTGAAACTGATAGAAAAACAGTTGCTGTAATTGGTGATGGTTCGATGACTGCTGGTTTGGCTTTCGAAGGCTTGAACAATGCGGCTGGTAACAAGGCCGATTTATTGGTTATCCTGAACGATAACAATATGGCCATTGATCCAAATACGGGTGGATTGAATGATTACCTTCTGGACATCACTACATCGCAAACTTACAACAAGGTTAAAAACGATGTATGGAGACTTCTTGGGAAATTCAACAGAATAAATCCAAATACTCAAAAATTGTTTCAAAAAGTTGAAAATGGTGTAAAAACTATTTTATTGAAACAAAGTAACCTTTTTGAAGCGCTTAACTTTAGATATTTCGGTCCGGTTGATGGTCACGATGTGAATCATTTGGTAAAAGTACTGAGTGATTTGCAAAAGATTCCTGGACCAAAAATCCTGCACTGCATTACCAAAAAAGGAAAGGGATTTAAGCAAGCTGAAATCGATCAAACCTATTGGCATGCTCCTGGTAAATTCGATAAGGAAACCGGTGAAATCATTCAAGCTAAAAGCAATGGGCCTCAAGCTCCAAAGTTTCAGGATGTTTTTGGAGAAACATTGGTTGATCTTGCCAAAATGAATGACAAAATTGTTGGGATTACTCCTGCAATGCCAACTGGTAGTTCAATGAACAAACTGATGGAAGCAATGCCCGAAAGAGCCTTTGACGTTGGTATTGCAGAACAACATGCCGTTACTTTCTCAGGTGGATTGGCTGCTCAGGGAAAAATTCCATTTTGTGCCATCTACTCATCATTTATGCAGCGTGCCTACGATCAGGTAATTCATGATGTTGCCTTGCAAGGTGTAAATGTTGTTTTCTGTTTGGATAGAGGTGGATTGGTTGGTGCCGATGGTGCTACTCACCATGGTGTTTACGATCTTGCTTTTATGCGTTGTGTTCCAAATCTAACCATCGCAGCTCCATTAAACGAAATTGAATTGCGCAATCTCATGTTTACCGCTCAACAGGAAAATATGGGTGCATTTTCTATTCGCTACCCTCGCGGAAGAGGTAGAATTATTGATTGGAAACAAGAATTTGAAATTCTTCCTGTTGGGAAAGGCCAAAAGCTAAACGATGGCGAAGATTTAGCCATTTTATCGATTGGAGCAATCGGAACAGAAGCAATGGACGCGATTGAAGAGTTGGAAAAAGAGGGAATGTCTATCGCTCATTACGACATGAGATATTTGAAACCAATTGATGAAGACTTGCTACATGAAGTATTCTCGAAACACACCAATATCATTACACTTGAAGATGGTTGTATTGTTGGAGGTTTAGGATCAGCAATTCTAGAATTTATGAGTGATAATGGATATCAAAGCAGAATAACCCGTCTTGGAGTTCCTGACAGATGGGTTGAACAAGGAACTCAGCAAGAACTCTACAAAGAATGTGGTTACGATAAGGAAGGAATTATAGCTTCTGTAAACAAAGTGCTTGCGAAACACACAAGCTAAACTCCATCTCTGTATCCATCCGAATAAGGATCTAGTCCTTCAAAATCTCCGGTAAAAGAATCCATTTGCGATTGCATTTCGCGATCCATTTTAATTAGGTATACTGTATCTTCCGTACGTAATTCTACTACATTTATTTTCTTGCCATTCGGCGTGGTGATTTTAATTAAATCATCTTCATAGATTCCATCTGGAAAGGAATTGATCAACAACTGTAACAAATCCATTCCAATACTTTTGTAGTCCTTTATAACTCTTTTCATCTCATACTGATAAATCAATTTATCAAACCAAATCATATAATCCCTTTCGGGCAAGAGTGTGAATAACAGGATTGTTTTGCTGATATCAATTTAAGGAAATTAGTCATAGCAGAAAAAAATATTTTCTGCTAAAACACTGACATTTATTCATTCGAATATATTACTTGGATTTATGAGTTGATCAATTTAAGTTCAAAATTCCACATCAAGTAAAACACATTTTGTACTTATCTCATTACCAAAAATTCATTATTAATTACTCATTGTTAATTATAAATTGTCATTCCATCGTTTTCGCTCAAAATATTTACAATTTCTTGATATAAAGTGCATGCCAGTTCAAACCAAAAACCTATTTTTGCGCCCTTAATCAAAATTTTAGGTTTTAAAACATGGTAGATTTTTTCAAAAAGAAAGCTAAGAATTCTAAAGATGATATTTTATCCGGTTTAACCGTTGCCCTAGCCTTGGTTCCAGAAGCTGTTGCATTTGCATTTGTAGCTGGTGTTGATCCATTGGTAGGTTTATATGCAGCTTTTATGATTGGATTAATTACCTCAGTATTTGGTGGTCGTCCGGGGATGATTTCCGGAGCAACCGGGGCAATGGCCGTTGTGTTGGTAAACCTTGTGAAGGAAGGAAACGAAATGGGAATGGCTATGGCTACTCCTATAGAAAATATGGGACTGAATTACTTATTCGCAACAATTGTTCTTACAGGTATCATTCAGTTTTTAGCTGGTGTGTTCAAATTTGGTAAGTTTGTTCGTTTGATTCCTCATCCTGTAATGATGGGATTTGTAAACGGTTTGGCAATTGTAATTTTCCTTTCTCAATTGGGAATGTTTACTGAAAAAATAGCAGGAGAAACTGCATGGTTACACGGTGTAGAACTATATACCATGATTGGATTGGTTATTTTAACCATGGCAATCATGTTCTTCTTGCCAAAACTAACTTCTAAAATTCCAGCAGCCTTAACAGGTATTGTAGTGGTATCAGCCATTGTAATTTTTGGTGGATTAGATGTTAGCACCGTTGGATCATTCATTAGAGATGGTGGTGGTTCTGGGTTGAAAGGTAGTTTGCCAACATTCCAGTCACAACTATTCACCGTGGTTCCTTTCACATGGAAGACCATTAAATTTGTATTGCCTTATGCCTCTATTTTGGCAGCAATTGGTTTGATCGAATCGCTAATGACTCTGAACCTATTGGATGAGATTACAAATAGCCGTGGTAATGGTAACCGTGAGTGTATGGCACAGGGTGCTGCCAATATCGTTACCGGATTTTTCGGTGGAATGGGAGGTTGTGCAATGATCGGACAGTCATTAATCAACGTGAAATCTGGCGGCCGTGGAAGGTTATCTGGAATTATTGCTGCACTTACTTTATTGGCATTTATCCTATTTGCTGCTTCATATATTGAAATGGTACCAATTGCAGCATTGGTTGGTGTAATGTTTATGGTGGTTATCGGAACATTTGCTTGGTCGAGTTTCCGCATTCTAAATAAAATTCCTAAATCAGACGCTTTTGTTTTGATTTTGGTATCCGGTTTAACCGTTATTTTCGATTTGGCTATTGCTGTTCTTGTGGGTGTTATTGTTAGTGCACTGGTTTTCTCTTGGGAGAATGCAAGAAGAATTCGTGCCCGTAAATCGATGAAAGAAGATGGAACCAAAGTTTATGAGATTTGGGGACCCCTGTTTTTCGGATCAATTACTACCTTTATGAGCAAGTTTGATGTGGCAAACGATCCGGAATCCGTAGAAATTGATTTTATTGAATCAAGAGTCTCTGACCACTCGGGAATTGAGGCCATTAGAAATCTGGTTCAGAAATACGAAAGTGTAGGAAAAACCATTAAATTGAAGCACCTAAGTGAGGACTGTATCAAACTGCTTCAAACTGCAGATGATCATTTTAGAACTGTTATTATTCGAGATATCGATGATCCTCGTTATTATGTAGTAACTGATAAAGTGAAAATTGAGTAAGGCTTTAAAATATTAGAAAACACCTGTTTGAGGAAGCTTTTTCCTCAGACTTTTTTTCACCTCCTTCCCACGCTGGGAGGAGGTGTTTTTTTGTTTACTCCCCCTGCCCTTTATACGACATTTTCCCATTCCAAATTATTATTCAGTGAAAGTCAAGATAGTGTTTTGTCGCGTTATCTTTTGAAGAAGATCTACTTTGATATGGGGTTTAGAGCACAAACCTAACTACTTGGAAAAAACAGTCCTTATACCTTATGTAACGAAAGTCTACAAAACATTTGAAGTGTCGAAATAAATTTATTACGTTTATAATTCTTTAAAAATGGAAAAATAGTAGGAATTGATATGAAGGTTTCCACCAAGAGTCTGAATTACAAAGCAATTAGCAAAGAATAAGATTTAATGACAATAAGAATAAAAGTGCACGAAAGAAGATTATTTGAACATATAGACTATACCGAAAAAACTTTAAGAGACAGGGAGTTTTTTAAATGTAAATTTGTGGCATGTAGCTTTTCAAAAAGCGACCTTATTGGGAATAGTTTCGAAGATTGCACCTTTGAAAATTGCGATTTTTCGATGGCTAAAATTCGAGGAGCAGGTTTTCGAAATGCAAAGTTCAATGGGTGTAAAATTCTTGGAGTTGATTTTTCGGAATGCAACAAATTTATGTTCTCCTTTTCATTTCACAATTGTTTCTTAGATTATTCCACATTTTTTGGAACAAGATTGATGAAAACAAAATTCGATAAATGCTCGTTAAAAGAAACTGACTTTTCAGAAGTGAACTTATCATCTTCTATATTTTCCGATTGTGACTTAACAGGGGCAAGATTTTTAAATAGCAATCTCGAAAAAGTAAATTTTAGAACGGCAAATAACTTTTCCATTGACCCTGAATCTAATAAATTAAAAAAAGCGAAATTTTCAGCATTTAACCTTGAAGGCTTACTGTACAAATACCAATTGGATATTGATTAAGCTCGCACCAGCAAGAGCTTTTCTTTTTGTTCCTAAATGAGATTTTGCCAGGCCAGAAGATAATTTTACTCAACATATTTTCATAGCTTTGCCGACCGTAATATAAGCAATAAAACGATGGTAAACCCACAAACCAAGGGAACGCTCATGATATTGCTCTCCGCAATATTTTTTGGCCTCATGCCCTTTTTTGCATTGAAAACCTATGCCGAAGGCTTTAGTGTGGACAATCTACTATTGTATCGATACAGCTTCGCCTTTATACTAATCGGCCTATTTTGCCTCATCCGGAAAATCACGCTTACAATCAACCAGAAACAATTTCTACTGATCCTGTTTCTGGCATTTGTAGGAACCATGCTCACCACCTACACATTGTTCCTCTCCTACCGGTACATATCCTCAGGTCTGGCCAGCACCTTGCATTTCGTTTACCCCATTGTCACCATATCGTTTGCAGCCATTATCTACAAAGAAAGATTTACTGTCCGGAAAACCACTGCCCTACTCCTGTCTGTAACAGGAATTGCTCTGCTGTCGGTGGGTACAGAGAGCAACATAAACCTAACCGGATTTGTTTGGGCAATTGTATCCGGTTTTCTGTATGCCATCTACATTCTGGGCATGGCGAGTGAGGAGTTAAAAAAACTTCCCCCTCTAACGATTGCCTTCTGGATATTCGGAATTACCGCCCTCCTCTTTTTTGCGAAATCCCTGTTGACCAACCAGCTGAACACCCACTTTACGCCCACTTCGTTGTTTTACACCCTAAATCTGGCGGTTTGGTCCACATTCTTCGCTGTTGTGCTCTTCTACAAAGGCATGAAATACACGGGCCCGGGAACCGCTTCTCTCCTGTCCACCCTGGAACCGCTAACCGGTGTATTCGTGGGGATATTTGTTTTCAACGAAAAAATGGATGTGAAGAGTTCTTTGGCAATTTTGCTGATACTCACCTCGGTTCTTATTGTAGTACAAACCAAAAAAAAGAGACAGCATCACCTGATTCAGAAGCTAAGGCACAAAGTGCTGAAACGCGCCTGACCCGGCCATCAACAGGAACAGAAATGTCACAGAGGGATTTTTTGCAGCTCCTAACCTCCGGGCGGGGATTATTCCGTCCTTTGAGAAAACCCCTAGCTGTCTCACGAAACGAAGTTCCCCGATAGCGCGAACTTGCACCAGCAAGAGATAATAAAAAATGCGCTCCTTTCGAAGCGCATTCATATCGTAATTGGTAATTCCTAATTCTTACAATCCCAGTTTTGTTCTGATGGCAGCAGGAATTGCATCCTTGTGCATCATTAATCCTACAGTTTTGTACTGTACGAATGCTTTCGACGCATAAAAATATCCTTTGTGATTATTCAAATCTGTTCCCCAAGAATTCTTAATCAAATAATACTTGGTACCGTTTTGATCTTTTGCAATCCCTGTCATGTGCATCAAATGATCTTCAGTTGACTGATAGTTATCGAAAGCCATTTGGCGCATTTCCTGAGTAATTGCCTTTTCTTTTACTGGATATTCGGTTCCATAAGCAGCTTTCTGATCGCGATTCATATTTTGCCATTTTGAAATTTCTGAATCAGCCATGTTTTTCACTTCCGTATCTGGAACAACAGCTACTCCCTTTCTGAAAGCAAAACCATCTTCGCTTACATCACTACCCCAGGCAATGCTGTATCCATTTTCAATGGCTGTATCCACACATTGCATCATTTCATCCATTGGCAAGTTGTACACCTCTCCTAACGACCAGTTATCAGGACCTTCGAAAATGAATGATTCATAAAAAGGATGATGATTGTAGGATGTAATGGTGATGTAATCATCAGGGTTAATTCCCAATTCTTCACCAAACGATTTTGGATTGTATTCCTTTCCTTTATAGCTGAAGGTTTCCGGAATCTCTCCCAGGTAAGCATCTAAAATTCCATCAAATCCCTTCATCCAAACAGGAGTAAGCTTTTTGTTTTTGTTTTTCACCACTGCATCTACATAGGCCTTTAAAACTGCATCCATTTCTCCATGAACAGGCAAAGTTTCATCAAATGTATTTCCTGAATAAGCTTCCTGCGGAATCATTCCAAACTTTTTCACCACATTCATGGCATCCCAACCTTCGGCTCCTGCAGAAAAGCTTTTCTTTCCATGGAAACGAACGTAATCTTTTGCCCTAAGGTGATAGTTTCTGTTCACAATGAACATTTCTGATAAGTCAAACTCCCCTTTGTCCATTCTCAGCAATTCCGATTCGATGAATGAAATGGTTGCAAATGACCAACAAGTTCCCGATCTGTGCTGATCTTTAACCGAAGTTGCATCCAGCTGTTTTTCAATGGTAAATTGGTAGGATTTTTTTTCTTCCTTCTTCTTTTTTGCGCTTACAGGCAATATTAAGGCTACTGCCAGTAAAGCCGATAAAACGAATCTTAAATTCATGGTTATTTTGTTTGTTGTTTATAAAAAATCAAAACTGGTAGCTTTCCATGCATAAATCTTGATAATGCAATTCTTTGCTTGTACTTTTGAGTGTTTTGAAAGATCATGCAAGGTAAAAATAATCAAACAACTTTTGCCCTGATTTCAAATATCATAAACAACATTTTCTAACTAATATCATTGCAAAAATGAAAAAACTCGCATCTGTTACTTTGTTGTTAGGCCTAATTATTGGTTTTGCAGCTTGTAACCAACAAAAAAAGAATGATACCATAGTTCCTCAAGAGCTAGTTGATCAGTATGCTGAATTTGAGCTTACTACTGACTTAAGTATTCTGACAGAAAAGGAAAAGCAAATGCTTCCTATCTTAATCGAAGTTGCTGACATCATGGAAGAATTGTTCTGGAAAGATGCTATCGGTGATAAAGAAGAATTCCTTTCGATGTTAACCAACCCTGCTGCTGTTGCTTACTCAAAAATTAACTATGGTGCTTGGGACAGATTAGATGACAACAATGCTTTCCTTGAAGGATTTGGAGCAAAGCCAAAGGGTGCTAATTTCTATCCAAAAGATATGACCAAAGAAGAATTTGATGCTATCGAGGATGAAATGAAAACTGACTGGTACACCAAAATCGTTCGTGATGAAGATGGCAAATTAAGAGTTGCTCCATACCACGAAGTATATCCTGAAGAAATTAAAAGAGCTGCTGAATTATTAAAGAAAGCTGCTGAATTGGCTGAAGATGCTGGTTTAAAGAAATACCTGGAACTTCGTGCTGAAGCTCTTTTAACTGATGATTACCTGGCTTCTGATTTGGCTTGGATGGATATGAAAACCAACACTCTTGATTTCGTAGTTGGTCCTATCGAAACTTACGAAGATGCTCTTTACGGATACAAAGCTTCTCACTCTGGTCAGATTTTGGTGAAAGACAAAGTTTGGAGTGAAAAACTATCGAAATTTGCTTCATTATTGCCTCGTTTACAAGAAGGTCTTCCTGTACCTCCTGAGTACAAAGCAGAAAAAGCAAATGCCAATGCAGACATGAATGCTTACGATGTAATTTACTACGCTGGGGATTGTAATGCAGGTAGCAAAAACATCGCGATTAACCTACCAAACGATCCTCGTGTACACGCTGCAAAAGGAAGTAGAAAGCTTCAGTTGAAAAATGCAATGCAAGCTAAATTCGATAAGATTTTGGTTCCTATTTCAGATTTGTTGATTGACGAAAGCCAACGCAAAAATGTTACTTTCGATGCATTCTTCGAAAATGTAATGTTCCACGAAGTTGCTCATGGATTAGGCATCAAGTACACTTTAAAAGATAAGGTAAGCGTTCGTAAGGCTCTTAAAGATACTTACACTTCTATCGAAGAAGGTAAAGCTGATATTTTAGGCTTATACATGATCACTCAAATGGCTGAGTGGGGCGAAATGGACAAGAGCAAGCTAATGGATAACTATGTTACTTTCATGGCTGGTATCTTCCGTTCTGTTCGCTTTGGTGCTGCAAGTGCTCATGGTAAAGCAAACATGATGCGTTTCTATTTCTTCGAAGAGCAAGGTGCTTTCACCAGAAATCCTGAAACTGGAACTTACAAAGTAGATTTCGAAAAAATGAAAGCTGCTATGAACGAATTAGGAAAACAAATTCTAATTGTTCAGGGTGATGGTAACTACGAAATGGCAAAACAAATGATTGCTGAAAGAGGTTATATCCGTGAAGATTTACAAAAAGATCTTGATCGTGTAAACTCTGCGGGAATTCCTAAAGATGTAGTATTTAAACAAGGCGTTAAGGTTCTTGGACTATAATTCATTTAATAATGAGTAATTGGTAATGAATAATTAATTCTTACTATTCTATCATATAAAAAAGGCTGATTCTTTAATAAGGGTCAGCCTTTTATTATTTTAGGACTAATAATACCCGAACTGGATCAAAAAATGGGTATTTTATAACATTGTATAACATCATTAAGCTTAGTATCTTTCCAAACATTCAAATAAATGGATACCACATTATCAGAAGGACATGGAGCTGCTAAAAAAAATATCATTAGGAATTCTGCTTATTTGCATAGTAATTTTTTTGTGCAGTTTTAAAACTGCTGCTCGAAAAAAACAGGCTCTTGTACTTCACTCCTACCATCAGGGATTAAATTGGACCGATAATATCAGTGAAGGAATTTTATCCGTTCTTGATCAAAATGATGACATTGAAATCATCTTTGAATACATGGATACCAAAAGGCATTCCGAAGCTGAATATTTGGTTGAGTTTGCAAAACTTTACGATTTAAAACATCAAAAAAATCTGTTCGACGTTATTATAGTTTGCGATAACAATGCCCTCGATTTTGTAAGAACCTATTATCGGAGTTACTTCGATAAAATCCCAATTGTATTTTGCGGAGTCGATCAGTTTTCGTCTAATTTGATTAGTGGTTTTGAACAGGTTACAGGTGTTACCGAAGAAATTGATTCGAAAAAAACCATCGAAATTGCACTTCAACTACATCCAAAAACCAAACAATTGGTGGTGATTAACGATAATCAAACCAAATCAGCAATTTTAAATAGAAATACTGTAAGAGATGTCTGGCCAGAAATTGACACCGATGCCGAATTGGTTTTTCTTGAAAATTTATCAATTGACGAACTTGTACACCAGGTAAAAAACCTTGATCCACAAAGTATCATATACCTTATCAATTTTAGTCGTGACAAAGATGGAAACTATATTTCCTATCAGGAGAGTATCGAAATCATACGCAAAGTCACAAACCTACCAATATACAGCAGTTGGGAATTTTATTTTAACGAAGGTATTGTTGGTGGGATGATAACCAGTGGGTTTAAACAAGGAGAACTGGCTGCAAAATCAGCCTTAAGGATATTAAATGGTGAAAAAGCTTCGGATATTCCAATTATAAAGGATGGCTACAATCAATTCAAGTTTGATTTCGAACAGATGAAGCGATTTAAAATCCTACCCCGACAACTGCCCAAAGGTAGCTTTATCAGCCATCAACCGCCTTCAATCATAAAGCAATATCAAACCTCATTGGTTGTAATGATCATTTTTATGGTGGTAATTATTTTCATTCTTAGATACACTACCATTAAGCGAGAAAGAAACGAAAGAAGATTAAAAAAAATTAATGAAGAACTGGATAGAAGAGTTGCCGAACGTACCAAAGAAATCATTTTTGCCAATGAAAAACTGGAATTGCAAACTGAGCAAATTATAAAACAAAACAAAGAACTCGAACATCACCGCCATAACCTCTTGGAATTGGTCAAGGAACGAACCGAAAACCTTGAACATGCCAATGAGGAATTAAAAAGTAGTAGAAACAGGTTGCTTCACATGCTCGATTCGAATTCGGATGGTGTATGGGAGCACAATTTTAAGACTAATGAGATTTTCATTAGTAAAACCATTTGGGACAAACTTGGGTACCATTCAGTAACCAAAAAAGATACCCGGAAATTGCTATGTAAGGTTATTCATCCTGAGGATCTGATTATTATTAAACAAAAAGACAAGCAGAACAGATCGGGTAAAAGCGAAATGTTTGTAATCGAATTTAGAATTTGTTCCAAGGATAAAACATGGATGTGGTTCAAGGCAAAAGGGAAAATTCTGGACTATTCCGAAGATGGAAAACCCTTAAACATGGTGGGAACGCTGATTGATATCAACCAACGTAAGGTTGCCGAAGAACAAATTCGTGAGGAAGAAAAAAAACTTAGAGTATCGGAACAACGCTGGCGCTCACTAATTGAACAAGCTTCTGATGAAATTCTGATTTACAATATCGATGGTCAGATTTTGGATGCCAATTCTGCTGCTTGCAAATGGTTGGGATACAAGCAAAGCGAATTGCTGGAATTAAATTATAGTGAAATTGATACAGTTCACAGCAGTTCCAAACTTCATTCTTATCGCAAGAAACTAAGCACTTCAAATCCTTCAGTTTCATTTGAATCGGTGCAACGTCGTAAAGATGGTAGCACTTTTCCTGTTGAAATTCACCTGAGTTTAATTGAACTTCAGGATAGCAAACTAATTCTTTCTGTTGGTACCGATATCAGTATCAGACAAGAAACTGAACGTAAAATATTAAATGCTGTTATCAACACTGAAGAAAGCGAAAGAAAGCGATTTGCAACCGATTTGCATGATTCCATTGGTCCATTGCTTTCAAGTATAAATCTATACCTCTCATCACTGGGAAAAGTAAAAACCAAAGATGACAAGGATAATATCATAAGTGCCTCTTTAGACGCCGTAAACGAAGCATTGGTAAGTATTAAAGAAATATCGAACAACTTGAGTCCTCATATTTTAAATGATTTTGGTTTAGAAAAAGCAATTCAATCATTCACCAATAAGATTAATGTTTCCCAAGCCATAAACATCAGTTTTTATGCCGAAAATATGAAGGAACGGTTGAATCACCAGGTAGAAGTTGTTATTTTTAGGGTAGTAACAGAGCTTATCAATAACACCATCAAGCATGCCAAGGCCACAAATATCGAAATCAACCTTTCACTTGAAGACAAACTTTTATCCTTAATTTATATTGATGATGGAATAGGTTTTGATTCTAAAAAGATAAATGCTGGCACTTCAAGCGGAATGGGATTGTATAATGTGCTAAGTCGTATCCGATCTTTAAATGGAACACACAAAATAAAAAGTAATCCGGAACGCGGCGGAATGATGGCTGTTATTGAAATAAAATTATAATTGCAAAATGGAAGAAAATAAGGTAATAATTGTTGACGATCACAAGATGTTTAGAAGCGGATTGCGCTTCTTATTAAGTAATATTCCAAACATTACTGTTATTGGAGAAGCCTCGAACGGAAAGGAGTTTCTTAAAATGGCTGAAAATGAAACAATCGATATTGCCTTAATGGATATTAATATGCCAGAAATGAATGGCATTGAAGCCACTCGAATTGCGATGGAGAAATATCCTGATCTTAAAGTGATTGTTCTTTCGATGCATGGTGAAGAAGAATACTACGACCAAATGCTGGACGCAGGAGTAAAAGGCTTCCTGCTTAAAAACTCAGATGCCGATGAACTAATCGCCGCCATCGAAGCTGTTATCGCAGGAAAATCATACTTCTCTCAAGAGTTACTTGTGGATATATTGGACCAAAAAAGATTGCAAAAACTCAGAACCGATACGGTTAAACTCTCAACCAGAGAACTCGAAGTTTTAAAGCTAATTTGTGATGGTTTTAGCAATGCAGAAATTGCCGAACACCTTTTCATCAGTCACAGAACTGTTGATCGTCATCGTGCCAACTTACTTAGTAAAACAGGTTGCAAAAACTCTACATCCTTAGTAATGTATGCTGTTAAGAATAAAATTATTGAAATAGAATAATTATATATTAATTATTCTATTTCAACTCGGCTTTTTGGTCAGTATATTTTGGCACTTATTTGCTTTCTTTTCCCTTATTTTTTAAAACCATTGAGATATAGACCGCAACACAAACAAATAAACTTATAAATGTTGCTTCCAGATAACTAGATGTCTGCGCGTAAAACAAAATTACACTCACGCAAAAAGACATGGCCAATTGCTTTTTTTGATTATCACTAATTCTAAACATTCTCGTTTTTAAATTAATATTAGGTTATATTATTGAGATGCATAATGATTGAATTTGGGTGACAAAAATTCATCTATTTCATAAAAGTTTTTTATGATATTGATATTCTTGTAGGAAAAATGTTTGATCTCAACGATGTGAAACCTATTTTAAATTTGTTTGGAACATATACAAATAAAATTATTGAATTTTGATTAAATTCATATTGATATTTTGTTTAGTCTGATAAGCATTTTGTAATTTTAAATTCTTACAAAATTGCACGAAATGGAATCCAATTCACAACTCGAACTTGCGCATAAATTCGTTAGAAATACGAATACCACAATTTTTCTGACAGGAAAAGCCGGTACTGGTAAAACCACATTTCTGAAACAACTTAAGGCTGAATTGCCTAAGCGAATGGTCGTGGTTGCACCAACGGGTGTGGCAGCCATTAATGCGGGAGGTGTTACCATACATTCCTTTTTTCAGTTGCCATTTGGCCCCATTCTTCCCGGTCAAATCCTGAATGAGAAACCCAATGCAAATGAAGCTTCGGTGCGCAAATACCGTAAAGAAAAAATCAACCTGATTAAATCGTTGGATCTTCTCATTATTGATGAGATAAGTATGGTTCGTGCCGATTTGCTGGATGGAATTGATGAAGTTCTGAGAAAATTCAAGAATCGAAATCTACCTTTTGGTGGCGTGCAGGTACTCATGATTGGAGATTTGCAACAGCTGCCTCCTGTCGTGAAAAATGAGGAGTGGAGTTTGCTCAGCCAGCATTACGATACTGCATTTTTCTTTAGCAGTCGTGCTTTTCGTTCCTCGCAACACATTAGCATCGAGTTAAAACATGTTTATCGTCAAAAGGATCAGGATTTCATTCAAATCCTAAACGAAATCAGGAACAACCACCTTTCCCAGGCCTCATTCAAAGAATTGGAAAAAAGATATTTGCCTGATTTTAATCCAGAAAATAAGGATGGCTACATTACATTGACTACGCACAATGCGCGAGCTCAAAAAATAAACGAAGAACAACTGGAAAAGCTTAAAAGCAGAACCGAATCTTTCGGTGCCAGAATTGATGGACAGTTTCCCGAATACTCCTATCCTACCGATGAAGATTTGAAATTAAAGAAAGGTGCTCAGGTAATGTTCGTGAAGAACGATAGCTCGCCCGAAAAACTATATTTCAATGGTAAAATTGGTACCGTTACCGGATTCGAAGAAGATGCCATACTGGTAAAATGTGAGGACGATCATTCCGAAATTGAAGTACATCCTGAAGAATGGCAAAGTATTAAATACAGCATCAACCAGGAATCGAAAGAGATTCAGGAAGATGTGGTTGGTCAGTTTACCCAATATCCACTGAAATTGGCTTGGGCCATCACCATTCACAAAAGCCAGGGCTTGACTTTCGACAAGGCCATTATCGATGCCAATGCAGCCTTTGCTCATGGTCAGGTTTATGTGGCTTTGAGCCGATGCAAAACTCTCGAAGGTTTGGTATTAAAATCCAAATTAAGCGAAAGCGGTATCATTTGCGATCGTTCTGTTTCTCAGTTCACCCAATACATCGAGAAAAATCCGCCAAGGGAAGAACAATTGGAAATTGCCAGAAGAAGTTTCCAGTTTCAGCTGTTGGAAGAGCTGTTTACCTACTCCGATCTTTACAGAGTGTATCGAAACATCAACAAGCAACTACAAGATAACCTGAAAGCATTCCAGGGCAATCTGCCTGAAAAAATCAAAGCTGGTTTCGATGCCTTCCAAACCGAAATTTTAACTGTTGCCGATAAGTTTATTCCAAGTTTAAAAAGGTATTGCTTTGGAGATGAAAAATTGGATGACAACAAGGAAGCACAGGAAAGAATAAAAAATGGCTGCAAGTATTTTACAGATAAGCTCGATCAGCATTTAATTTCCATCTTAAACGATCATTCGTTTGAAACCGATAATCAGGCCATTGAAAAGCTGATTGAAGAATACCTGAAGCAATTGCACGAGCTTTCGCACGTGAAACTTAGCTGTGTAAAGGCATGCCTCAATGGGTTTAAGCTTGATTCTTATTTGGATATCAGGGCCAAGGCACATTTGGAAAAAGTTCGTTTTAGAGCCAAACGAAAACGCGATGTGGTGGATGAAAATGTGGAACATCCTACCTTGCTTCGAAAATTAAAAAGCTGGCGTAAAGAGCTATCAGAGAATATAAATGCTCCTGCTTATATGATCGCCTCGCAACGCAGCTTGGTTGATATTGCCAACCTATTGCCATGCTCGGCCGACCAGCTAAAAGCGGTAAAAGGATTTGGGAAAAAGAAAATTGAACGATATGGTGGCGAGGTAATAAAGCTGGTAATGGAATACAGGCAAGAAAAAGGTTTGGGCATGCTTAATTTTACACCAGAGCCTGAGGTAAAACCAAAAAAAACCAACACCAAAGAGGTGAGCTACGACATGTATTCCGAAGGCAAAAATGTTCGTGAAATTGCAGCTCTGCGCAACTTGTCGCAAACCACCATCGAATCGCACCTGGCACATTACGTTGGCCTGGGCATGCTCGATTTAAAAGAGTTTGTGGAAAGAAAAAAAATCAAAAAAATTAAAGAGCAGTTCAAAAAGCATGGTACCGATAGTTTAAACCCCGTAAAAGAAGCATTGGGAAATGATTACAGCTATTCAGAACTGAGATATGTACAATCTTTTTTGAGGAATTCGAAGGAGTAGATACTGGTTCAGTAAGGGTATGATATTTTAAACAATTAAATGATGATTTTTTTAAAATGAATTACAAAACAAAATCAACCCTATTGGTAGTAATGATATTTATTGTAATGCTGTTATTTGCTGATGCTTTTATATGGGGCGACGCTGGCGGGAGGATAAATCCAAGTAAGTCTGCAACAGGAGAAATAGATAATATTTATACTAAACTTATTGAATACACAATTTTAGCATTGGTTTTATTACTTGGACTGAATTATATCAAATCCAAAAGACAGTAATAATTCTAATTGCAAGTTTTCTCACTTTTAAGCTTCATTAACTTTTATTCAATGCATTTAGCACATTTACAACCTACATTTGTAATGTACAAAACAGAGAAGTTTTTTCATAGAATTAGATTTAGGTTAGTAAATAGTGGTTAGAGAAAATCCCGAACTTGCGAGTTCGGGATTTTTCTTTGGGATAAATTCAAGTTCAAATTTTGAAAAAAAGACTTTTTAATCTTTATTTGTAATGAATTTAAATAAACAAACTAAACTATGGAAGAAGTAAAATCACCATGTATTAAAATCTGTCGCCAAGACAGTAACGGCGTATGTTTTGGATGTCAGCGAACTACAGAAGAAATTGGAAACTGGTCGCTTTACAACGATGATGAAAAGAAAGAGGTACTGGAAAAAGCCAGAAAAAGAACCAATGCTCCAGATACATCTTCAGGCGTATTCTTTAGATAGATCCTTATCATACATAAAACATTTTGTTCTTTTTTATAACTTTACGGTCCTTTTCAAATCACATTATCAGAAAATAAGCCAAAACGGATGAAACTAAAATCAATCTTTTATGCTATGATTATCATGCTGATATTTTCGGCATGTGGACCTCAAAAAGCAGAACAGTTACAATTAAAAATATACGGAACCAGTGATGTTCACGGAGCATTGTTTCCATACGATTTGGTAAACGAACAGGAAACTTCCAGCTCGCTGGCTCAGGTATACGAATATGTTAGCAAGCAGAGAAAAAAAGCCGATTCGGAAGTAATCTTGCTGGACAATGGCGACATCCTACAGGGCGATCCTTTGGTTTACTATTCGAACTTCGAAAAAACGGAAACCAAACACATTTGTGCTGATGTAATGAATTACATGGGATACGATGCAGCTACGGTTGGGAATCATGACATTGAGCCAGGACATGCGGTATACGATAAAGTGGTAAATGAGTTGAATTTCCCATGGATGGCTGCTAATGCGGTAAAGAACTCCGATGGCAAACCATATTTCCAACCCTATACCATAATCGAGAAACAAGGTGTAAAAATTGCAGTTTTGGGTTTGATTACTCCTGCAATTCCGAAATGGTTGCCAGAGAAAATTTGGTCGGGAATGCATTTCGAACCTATGGTTGAATCAGCTCAAAAGTGGATAAAAACCATTCAGGAAAAAGAACAGCCTGATTTTGTGATTGGATTATTCCACTCTGGTGCTGGCGAAGAACATGAAAATGAAATGAGCCATGAAAATGCTTCTATACTGGTTGCCAAGCAAGTGCCAGGTATCGATATGGTGATCTGTGGGCACGATCATCATGAACAAATTGCGTGGTTCGAAAATACAGATAAAGAAAAAGTTTTGGTGATCAATCCTAAAAGTAGAGCTCAATTTTTGGCTGAAGTTGTGGTTGATTTAAAATGGAACAACGAGAAGAAGTCCTACGACAAAACTTTAAAACCAAATTTGGTACAAATTTCCGATGTTCAAAAATCGAAAGCATACGTAGAGCATTTTACACCTTTGTTTAAAGAAGTAGAGGCTTATGTATCGCGAAAAGTAGGAAGCTTCAAAAAAAGCATATCCACAAAGGATGCCATGTTTGGCGATTCTCCTTTTATTGATTTGATTCAGAACATTCAAATGGATTTGGCTGATGCAGATATTTCTTTTGCTGCTCCCCTATCCTACAACGCCACTATCGATTCGGGTGAGCTGCAGGTTCGTGATCTGTTTAAGCTATATCGATTTGAGAATTTGTTGTACACCATGAACCTTAGCGGGAAAGAAATTAAGGATTTTCTGGAGTTCAGCTACAACAACTGGTTTCAGCAAATGAAATCGGCAAATGATCCAATGCTATACATTTCAACAACTGAAAAAGGCAGCCGATTAACCACCATGTTTTTCAATTACGATTCGGCCGAAGGAATTGATTATACTGTTGATGTTTCGAAGCCTTACGGCGATAGAATCAACATTTCCGCAATGAGTTCGGGTGAAAAGTTTGATGAAAATAAAACCTATAGAGTTGCTCTAAACTCTTATCGAGGAAATGGTGGTGGTAACCATCTAACCGAAGGTTCTGGCTTAACCAAGGATGAATTAACCAGTCGATTGATTAACTCAACCACCAAAGATCTTCGCTACTACCTAATGAAGTGGATAGAAGAAAAAGGAACGGTTGACATTGAATGTGACAACAACTGGAAAGTAGTTCCTGAAAAATGGCATGCTACAGCAAGTAAAAGGGAATATGAATTGCTTTATGGGAAAAGATAGATTTTAACCACACCCTACTTCGTTAAAACTTCGGAGGGCAAAGAGAAGTACAATAAGGATATCACAAAGTCTCACAAAGGAAGAATTAAATCTTTTGTGAGACTTTTTTATTTTGTGTTTGCATGTCAAGCAACTTGAAAATGCTAGATATGTAATTTACTTCTAGGCCTTGGAGTTCAACATTCGAAATATCTTTCAATATGAAAGTATTATTTTTAAAATAAGATATTAAATGCCAATTAATAAAGCATGCAATACATAGCATGAAAATTTAAAATAATAACTTTACACAAACTCACTAAATAATTATTAATAAAGTTTTTTGTTATAAAACATTAAATACCATCAATATACACTAAACAATAGTACAATAGCCAATTATACCATTATAACAATCCCAAAATCCTTAACATTCTTATAACTTATAGATAATTTTTTATTTAACTTGTTAATGTTATAAATTTTATTACATTTGATCTTTTAAACAATTAACATATTTGAAAATGAAAAAATTTTTTACTCTAATTTTAGCCTGCCTTACATTTGCAGGTGTTGCTACAGCACAATCAGATTCGTTTAAATCCTTCAGAGTTGATGCAGGTTTACTTTATGCTATGCCAGGTGGTGATGCATTAGATGCTGGAGTTGGTTATTATTTAAATCCAAAGTATCATATTACTGATAACGTATTGTTAGGTGCAAAATTAGAAGGTGCTGTTATGGGTGCTGCTAATGACGATGCTTTTGATGTTTCAGCAGTAGTATCTTACGCTGCTACATTTGATTATTACTTCAACACCAATTCTTTCCGTCCATTTGTAGGTGCAGATGCTGGTATTTATAGCTTAGGTAATGTTGAGTTCAATGGTTCAAATGAATTTGCTACTGTTGAAGGTGAAATTGATCTTGGAACAAAATTTGGTTTTGCTCCGAAAGTAGGGTTTTCATACGGACATTTTGACCTTGCTCTTCAATATAACCTAATCATGGGTCAGGAAGATGGATATGACGAGTATAACTATTTCTCTATTAAAATGGGATTCCATTTTGGTGGTGGAAAAAAATAGTAACAACTTATAGAAACGATAAAGGATGTCATATTATGACATCCTTTTTTATACTACAAAAAGTGAATCAACACTCATAAATAATGCGGAAAATCTCACGCAAGCATTCTTGTCTTTGCTCAATAAAGCCCATGTGTCCTGATGTTTGCAATACAAAAGGAGTTAAATTATTCTCTTTGGCAATTTGCCCAGCTACCTGTAGTGGAATAAAATTGTCCATTTTTCCAATGATACTCACTTTGGGCATATCCAGAGCTTTTACCACATGATTTCGATCAGGACGATTCATCATGGCTTCCAAGGCAGCTATAATTCCTTTATCAGAAGTATTACAAGCAATTTTGGTGATTCTTTCTATTTCGTGTTCAAACTTTTTCAGGTTGTTATTCGAAAAGGTGTTAGGAATGCTGGTTTTACAAATCAGTTCCTTTTTTCCACTTTTCACCAGTTCAATTTCCTTCTTTCTATTGGCTTTTTTCTCTTCGGTATCAGGATTCGGTGTTGAATGAAACAAGCAAAAACTTTCCAGTTTTTCCTTAAATAAATCGGCGTAAGCCAATGCTACATATCCCCCCATGGAGTGTCCTATGATATTAATTCGCTTCAAATTCAAATGCTCAGCCAATTGGTCAACAGCTTCTGCCATCTGATCAATACTGCAAGAATCGCTTTTTAATTCAGAATATCCATGCCCTGGTAAATCAACCGTAATTACTCTGGCCAATCGGGAAAGATCATTGGCAAAAGTTTCGAATGTTTCTACGGATTCAAGATATCCATGAAGAAGAACTACCGTATTTCCCCTCCCATTATCTCTGTATCGTAATCGACAATTTTCCAGTTCTAAATACTGATCCATATGCAAATTTGATATTTTAACAAGTAACACACAGCAAAAGAGCAAATTGTATTCTTATCGGATAAAACAATTTTTTACAAGTTTTAATGACATTCTAAATTAGTAGAATATCAAAAAAGCTTGTTCTATAACATACAAATATTTAATAAATTGCATCGTTTTGAAAAAATACATTACAGAAAATATTCCTTAATTGGTTTATAGTTAGAATTATACCTAGTTTTATGATTCTAATTTTCTAAAAATCTGAATTATAGGATTATCCTAGAATCAATCTAAATAAATTGTATATGTTCCTAAATATTGTTTCAGCCATAGGGAGCGTCTACATTTGCAATGAATTATAGTAAAAGCTTATAATAAACAGTCTAATTAAATCTTTAAACTTATGAGCAGTTTTTTAAGTTCATCTATTGGAAAGAAGTTGATAATGAGTTTATCAGGTCTTTTCCTTGTACTATTTTTATTGGTGCACTTGATCTTGAACTCCTTCTTGATGTTTGATAACACAGGAGAGTTATTTAATGCAGGAGCACACTTTATGGCAATGCCGGTAATCCGCTTTGGTTTACAGCCAGTTTTATTTGGTGGTTTTATCGTGCACATCATCTATGCAATCATCTTGACTTTGCAAAACCAGAAAGCTCGTCCTCAAAAGTATGCTTCGCAGAACTTGAGTAACAGCAGTACTTGGTCTTCAAGAAACATGTTTGTTTTAGGTGGTCTTGTATTGGTTTTCATTGCAATGCACTTGATGCATTTCTTCGTGCCAATTCAGATTCAAGGAAATGTACATGACGATTATCAATTGGTAAAGAACCTATTTACTAATGGATCAACAGGCCTGGTATACACTGGTCTTTATGTAGTTGGTGCAATCTTATTGGGATTACACTTAGCTCACGGTTTCTGGTCAGCATTCCAGTCTATCGGAATGAGTAATATTATTTGGAGAGCTCGTTTGGAAAAAGCGGGTTACATCTACGCAATTATTATTTCTGGCGGATTCATTATTATTCCTTTGTATTTACACTTTTTTGCTTAATTGTTAATATTTAAACGGTTATGACAGTATTAAATTCGAAAATTCCAGCCGGACCATTAGCTGAAAAGTGGTCGAAACACAAAGCTGCTATTAAAGTAGTTAGTCCTGCGAATAAGAGAAAATTAGATATTATCGTTGTAGGAACCGGTTTGGCCGGTGGATCTGCTGCCGCTTCTTTGGCAGAAATGGGATACAACGTAAAAGCATTTTGCTACCAGGATTCAGGCCGTAGAGCTCACTCTATTGCTGCTCAGGGTGGTATTAACGCTGCTAAAAACTATCAAAACGATAATGACTCTATTTATCGTTTGTTCTATGATACAATTAAAGGTGGTGACTACCGTGCACGTGAGGCAAACGTATACCGTTTGGCTGAGGTAAGTGGTGACATCATCGACCAATGTGTTGCTCAAGGTGTACCTTTTGCACGTGAGTATGGTGGAACTCTATCTAACCGTTCATTCGGTGGTGTATTGGTAAGCCGTACTTTCTATGCTCGCGGTCAAACCGGACAGCAGCTATTATTAGGTTGTTACGCTTCTATGAACCGCATGATCGGACAAGGTAAGATCGAAATGCACGAGCGTAACGAAATGTTAGATCTTGTGATTGTTGACGGAAAAGCTCGTGGTATCATCACTCGTAACTTGGTTACTGGTGAAATTGAACGTCACGGTGCACATGCAGTTGTAATTGCAACTGGTGGTTACGGTAACGTATTCTTCCTATCAACCAACGCAATGGGATGTAACGGTGGTGCTGCTTGGCAAGCATACAAAAACGGAGCATTCTTCGGAAACCCATGTTTCGTGCAGATTCACCCAACTTGTATTCCTGTTCACGGTGAGCAGCAATCTAAGTTGACTTTGATGTCTGAATCTCTTCGTAACGATGGACGTGTATGGGTTCCTAAGAAGAAGGAAGACGCAATTAAATTGCAGAAAGGTGAAATGGGACCAAATGATATCGCTGATGAAGATCGTGATTTCTATTTGGAAAGAAGATACCCATCATACGGTAACTTAGTACCACGTGACGTTGCTTCTCGTGCTGCTAAAGAGCGTTGCGATGCTGGATTCGGTGTTAACGCTGAAGGAAAAGCTGTTTACCTTGATTTTAAATATTCAATCGAAAGATTAGGACAGGATGTAATCGAAGCTCGTTATGGAAACTTATTCCAGATGTACGAAAAGATTACTGACGTAGACCCTTACAAAGAGCCAATGCAGATTTATCCTGCAATCCACTATTCAATGGGTGGAACTTGGGTTGATTATAACTTGATGACTACTGTTCCAGGTTTGTATGCAATTGGTGAGGCTAACTTCTCTGATCATGGTGGTAACCGTCTTGGTGCTTCTGCTTTGATGCAAGGTTTGGCTGATGGTTACTTCGTATTGCCATACACAATTGGTGATTACTTAGCTGACGAAATTCAGACTCCACGTATCGACTTGAATCACCCAGAATTCGACAAGAAAGAGAAAGCTGTTAACGAACGTCTACAGAGACTATACAACGTAAAAGGTAGCAAATCTGTTGACTCATTCCACAAGCGTTTAGGAAACATCATGTGGGATTACGTGGGTATGGCTCGTAACGAAGAAGGTTTGAAATATGCAATTACTGAGATTGCTAAGATCAAAGAAGACTTCTATAAGGATGTTCGCATCCCAGGTGATTTCGATGCAATGAATATCGAACTTGAGAAAGCAGGTCGTGTAGCAGATTTCCTTGAATTGGGTGATTTGATGGCTCGTGATGCTTTGAATCGTAACGAATCTTGTGGTGGTCACTATCGTGAAGAATCAGTAACTGAAGAAGGCGAAGCTAAACGTGACGATGACAACTTTACTTATGTGTCATGCTGGGAGTACAAAGGTGAAAACCAAGAGCCAGTATTGCATAAGGAAGATTTAGTGTTTGAAACTGTAGAATTGACACAACGTTCATACAAGTAAACCATGGCAGATAAAGTAATTAAAGAATTAACTATAAAGGTTTGGCGTCAAAAAAACGCTAAAACTGCAGGTAAGTTTGAAACTTACAAAATCAATGACATTTCTGGAGGTACTTCTTTCCTTGAAATGTTGGATATTTTGAATGAGCAATTGATTAACGATGGACAAGAGCCTATCGCATTTGATCACGATTGTCGTGAGGGTATCTGCGGTATGTGTAGCTTGTTTATCAACGGACGTGCTCATGGACCAGACGATGACATTACAACATGTCAGTTGCACATGCGTAAATTCAACGAAGGCGAAACAATCACTATTGAGCCATGGAGAGCCGGTGCTTTCCCTGTAATCAAAGACTTGATTGTTGACCGTACTGCTTTTGAAAAAGTATTACAAGCTGGTGGTTACATTTCAGTAAATACTGGTGGTGTACCTGATGGTAATGCAATTCCAATCTCACAAGATGATGCAGAAGAAGCAATGGATGCTGCTGCTTGTATCGGTTGTGGTGCTTGTGTTGCAACTTGTAAGAACTCTTCAGCTATGTTGTTCGTTTCTGCTAAAGTTTCTCACTTGGCTAAATTGCCACAAGGACGTGTTGAAGCTTCTCGTCGTGCGAAGAACATGGTAGCGAAAATGGATGAGCTAGGTTTTGGTAACTGTACCAACACTGGTGCTTGTGAGGTGGAATGTCCTAAGGGAATTTCTATCGCAAACATCGCTCGTTTGAATCGCGAATTCTTATCAGCTAAGATTAAAGACTAATTAGACTGAAATCCAAATATGGTGAGCGCTGCCCTTAGGTAGCGCTCTTTTTTTTATTGCACTAATGCATATGATTTTCTCAGACCGAGAATAAGTCTGGATGAAATCGTATTTTTTCCTAATGCAAACTTGAAGATAGAGATTGGTTGGAAACAGGTTTCAAAACTTGTTTGACCTTAATGTAATCCTCATCCTTTGTATAGATTGAAATCCGAACGCGAAAAATTCCCTCATTTAAATTTCCGACTTGTTTTGCTGCTTCTTTGGATAAATCTATAATACGTCCTTTTGCAAAGGGACCTCTATCATTAATTAAGACGATTACAGAGCGTTTATTTTCCAAATTGACCACTGTCACCCAAGTTCCAAAAGGAAGGCTCCTGTGAGCTGCTGTGTACTTCCATTGGTGAAATATCTCGCCAGAACTCGTTTTTCTTCCTTCAAAATAGTCAGAGTAAAAGCTAGCTTTACCTTCTTCAGAATAATCTACTTTCTCCTGAGATTTTACCGAGGAGAAAAAGAAACTCAAAAATAAAGCGATACAAATTATCTTCATCTGTCTTTTAATGTGATGATGAAATAAAGATGCATAAAAAAATCCGGCCTATTGACCGGATCTTAATCTATATTTTTAGCCGAATTTATTCTCCAGTATCTTGTTGCATATTCATTTGGTATGCTTCTCTTGCTACTCTGTCAACCAAATTCTTAACAAAGTACATATCGTGCATCGAGCTAAAGATCTCATTAAGTTGTTCTAAGGTTTCTTCTCCAATCAATTCTGATAGGATCACTTCCTCTTGCGTACCGTCTTCATTTGTAAAAGTAATTTGGATATCAAATCCATGACGACAGAATGCATCATCTGATTCATCTTCCTCACCCTCTTCAGTGTTTGCTTTTGGAAGAACTGTAATTACAGCATCCTCTTCCAATTCACCATCACGATATACCATATACTCTTCGCTTGAAGAATTCTTCACAATCTTGATATTGCCTATTGTCAAAGCATATTCGTATTCTGCTTCAGCTTCTTCTGTAGAACGAATATATTCCACTTCTTCCATGAATAATACTTCACCATCTTTCTTCAAATTGTAAGCGAATTCGGTTGTATCGCCAAACTGAAACTCATGACCCACTGAATATCCATTAGGGAAGCTAAACTCTGATTCGTAATCCCAGCTCATATTTGTTGACATGTTCATGTTCCAATCAACAAAAATTGCTCCTGCAGCTTCTTCTTCAATTGTAATATCAGCATCTAATAAGTAGTCAAACTCAAACCCTTCGCTATTCATTACTGTTGAAGAGTTGTATTGTGAAGCGGTAATATTAAAATCATTATCTAATTCTGAATCACCATCTTCCCCTACATACAGTTTCCAAGGTCTTGTAGCCTTTTCCTGAGGTAAATTGATTACGAAAAAATCACTATCTCCCACTCTTTCAAATGCTGAATTCCAATAACCATTACCCATTTTAGTACTAGTTCCTTCATCTGGTACAGGAAGAATATAATCATAAACACCTTTAATATCTTCAAGAGTAATGGTGTGACCATATGAAAATCTTTCGTCCGATTCTTCTTCTGTTCCTTCTTTTGTATTATCACTCATGGTGATCAGTCCATATCCTTCTGAGGCAGTAATTTCATCAACAGCAACTGCTAATGATTGAGTCTCTGAAGTAAGATTCTGTTCTAATGATTGATTCTGTTCTGGTGTTTTATCATCAGAACTTGAACAACTCCAAAGTGCGGCTGAAAAAGCCAACAACATTCCTACAGCAACAATGTTTCTTTTCATATCCTTAAATTTTAGTTGATAATCTTTCGAATGTGATTTTCCAGTATTTTACAACTGGTTTCGATTAAAAATTTCGTTTAATTTCTCATCTTAAATCCTTTACAATTAAAATACCGAAATCATACGAATATATCCTACCTGATTCCTAAATTAAACTAACAACCTATAAACGTATTAGTTATGACTTTTATTGCAAACTCTCAAAATATCGTTGTAAGCGAAAAAAATAATCAATTGTGGAATTTAATGGACAATTTCTGTGGAATTGTTCTACAAAATCAATTTAAAATTAATACATTCGTTATGCGAACGGTAAAATAGAAATATATATTTTATGTACATTCGCTAATCACAATACCATTATTGCTTAAACCAGATTAATTAATGCCTTACCGCAGATTACCAAATACCGATACGGCACGTGTACGTGCTCTTAAAGCAGCCTTAAGTATCAGCATGAGAGTAAATCGTTTTGACTTGGCTTTCTCCTACTCTTTGTACCAAAGAATCGAAACTTTTGTACCTCATTACGAGCTTGCAATAAGAAATCACAGGCAGGCATTAAGTCAACAATCGAGTAAAAGTAAGGAGTACAACGAGAAATTGAGAAAAGCTCGCTTGTATGTATCTCATTTTATACAAGTTTTAAACTTTTGTATCATTCGAGGTGAAATGAAGCCTGAGGTTCGTGAATTTTATGGAATTCGGAAAAATTCGAAAGCCACTCCTTCCCTATTAAAAGATTCGAAAGTAATTGAGTGGGGAGAAAAATTGGTTAAAGGTGAACAGGAAAGAACCAGAATGGGGGGAAATCCAATTTACAGTCCTTCCATTGCACTGGTGCGCGTTAATTGTGAAAATTTTAAACAAGCATTCAATTATCAAAAAACACTACAAAACAACACCCATCGTTTTTCTGAAAAAGTTGCAGAGTTTCGTGAAGATGCTGATAAGCTTATTCTTGATCTTTGGAACCAGGTTGAAAAGAAGTTTGGATCGCTAAGTGATGAAGAAAAGCGTGCAAAATGTTCAGAATACGGTGTTGTATATGTTTGGAGAAAAGGTGAACTTGAAAAGTTAGAACAAGTTAAAATGGCCGAGAAAGCATCTCTAAGCCTTCCTTTTACAGATGCTTCTGAAAACTCGTAGCAACAACAATACAATTATGACCGAAATTAAACCTGTGAACCAATAATTTTCGTTGGCTCCTATGGTTTCCATTTCTTTTGGAACATTTCCTTTATCGATATAATATTTGGTAATAACAGCCATTCCGTTGTTTACCAGGTGTGCGATTATTGGCACCCATAAACTTCGTGACCAAATCAATAAATATCCGAAAAGTATTCCCATTGCCATACGTGGCAATAAGCCATAAAATTGCATGTGAAGTGCCGCAAAGAAGAATGCCGTAATAATAATTCCCCAATGAATATTATTTGTAAGCTTTCCGAAAATTCCCTGTAAAACTCCGCGAAATAAAAGTTCTTCTCCAATCGCAGGAATCAATGCAATAACCAGAAGATTCACCAATAAATCCGAAGTTGAGTTCATAATCAAAAACTTCTCGGTTACAACTTTTGCTTGTTCCTCACTATTTTTCATCCAGGTTTCGATACCCGACATGAATTCTGGTAAACTTAAATGGGAATTTAGCTGTGCCAGAAGGTTAATCATGGGAAGTGAAAAAATGATAATAAATGTTGCCAACAGTACCTTTGAAACATTGGTACTTTCGGCTAAAAACAAATATTCACGAACTTTTTTACTTACCAAAAATGCAATAATAAAAGGAGGAATTATAAACATTCCAACAGAATAAACCGATTGATAAAATTTCAAAACCGAAATATTTACAGAGTCACTGTTTATATCAATAGCTTGTAAATCTGTAAAAATGTTAATGTCAAAAAATATTAATGCCAACACAGTACCTACAAACATGGCTAGCAGGAAAGATACAACTACTGCAATTAAACTAATTATCAAATGGGTAAATGGGCTGTGATGACTAAAAGATCCTTTTAACATGTTTCTTTTTTTTAGTTGAAACACAAAATTAGCAACAAAAGGCAATTATCAAATTCCAAATCTCAAATCAATACTCCGTTATGAAGCAAATCATGTGTGTGGTAATTTGACAATTCGACTGTTCGAGACTTTATTATATCTTTGTGCACTGATTTTTACCGAATATAAAAAAAGCTGAAGTGAAGATAGGAAATTTGGACTTAGGGAAACAGCCAGTTTTATTGGCTCCAATGGAAGATGTTACCAATCCTCCATTTAGAGTGTTGTGTAAGCGTTATGGTGCCGATTTAATGTACACGGAGTTTATCTCATCGGATGCATTGATTCGTTCGGTAAACAGAACTATGAAAAAGCTTACCATCTTGGAAGAAGAGCGTCCTGTGGCCATTCAGATTTACGGGAAAGAGGTTGATCCAATGGTTGAAGCTGCCAAAATTGTTGAAGAAGCCAAGCCGGATTTTCTTGATTTAAACTTTGGTTGTCCGGTAAGAAAAGTTGCCAGCAAAGGTGCAGGATCGGGAATGCTTCGAAACATTCCACAGCTTCTAAAAATTACTGAAGAAGTTGTAAAAGCAGTAGATATTCCCGTAACGGTTAAAACCAGATTGGGTTGGGATGCTGATTCAAAAATTATTGTTGAGCTTGCAGAACAACTTCAGGACGTTGGTATTGCAGGCCTTACCATTCACGGAAGAACCCGTTGCCAAATGTATAAAGGTGAAGCAGATTGGACCTTAATTGGTGAGGTAAAAAACAATCCAAGAATGCACATTCCGATTATTGGAAATGGTGATATTACCAATCCTGTAAAGGCAAAAGAGGCCTTTGATAAATATGGTGTTGATGCCATTATGATTGGACGTGCTGCCGTAGGAAAACCATGGATTTTTAGGGATGTGAAACACTATCTGAAAACTGGAGAATTGCTTCCTCCCGCAACCGTTGCTCAACAGGTAGACATGCTAAAAGAACAAATCGATGCTGCTATTGACTGGATTGATGAAAGAAGAGGAATCTTACACATGCGCAGACATATGGCAGGCATGTTTAAAGGATTGTACAATTTTAAGCAAACTCGTATCGATATGCTTCGTGCGGATCACTATGATGATTTAATGGTAATTCTGAATAAAATTACTTCAGAATGGGGCGAACTACAAATAGAAGAAGATTAAAAAAATCACATACTAACCGACACAAAAAACGCAAAGATGAGATGTCTTTGCGTTTTTTGTGTTTTTTGCTCTCTTAACCAAGCACTATTTTAAAATCTTAGGTAGCTCTTTAATAAAATAATCAGGGTTAAAAACATCGTATTCTTCTACCCTCCTGCTCCATTGCATACTTGATTTTGTAATGTATCCTTTCTGTAAAGCTCTAATTTGATCTTCACTTAAAGTAAGTTCAGCTTTAAATATCGTAAAACCGTAATTCGGATATTCTTTGGGCTCAAAATCTCTTGTATAATTCAGGCTTACAATTTCACCATTAGACAATTCTAAATCGATTTTTGACCTCTTTGTGATAAAACCAAAAAATCGAAAACCTTCCTCATCCATTATTTTCCATTCGGTTTTAAGAATCACTTTTTCTTCATCTGCTACCAACTGGAAATCACATTTTACAATATTCTTGTTTTCCGAAAACTTTTTGAGTTTTAAACTAACTCCTTTTATAACTGTTTCAGGTTTTAATTCGGCCTTTTTCAGTAAAATTGGTTTAGATAATTCAATGTCTGATTTAACTGGAACCTTTGGTTTGGGATCCGCCTTTTTTACTTCTTCATACTTCCAAGTTCCATTGTCATAAAGCAATACAACTCTTCCATCAGGAGTTCTCAATCTCATTTGTGCATCTACTGTATAAATGCCACAAAAAAGAAGTACTGCAACAAGCAATAAGTTCTTCATTATTCAATAATTTGAGATAATGATTTTATAAAATATGAAGGCGCAACAACTTTATATTCTTCTGTTCTTCTGCTCCAAGTCATATATGCTTTATAAACTATAGAGTTTCTCAACAAACGAATTTGTTCTTCGTTTAATTCCAGTTCTGCTGAGTAAGTCGAAAATCCATATTTCTCATACTCTTTAGGCTCAAACTCTTTGGTATAAACCAAATCAATTGTTTTGCCGCCTATTAACTCCAACGAGATTTTGTTTCCTTCTTTTATGAATCCAAAATACGAATAGGCTTCACCGTTCATAATTTTCCAATCTGTTTTCAATACGGCTTTTCCATCTTTCGATATTAAAGTAAAATCGCAACGAACAATATTTTTGTCTTTAAAATATTTCGAAAGTTTTTCACTTTGTCCTTCAATAAATGCCATTTTTTCAAGGGTGGCATCTTTCAAACTAATAGGAGAATTATCTACAACAGATACATTGGTTGGTACTGTAACTTCTCCTGCTTTCTTTTGAATCTCCTTAGTATCTGTATTGGGAAGTTTTACATCGGCATAAGTCCAGGTTCCATTGTCGTAAAGAATCACAACTTTTCCATCGGAAGTTAAGGCTGTTTGCTGAGCATTTACAAAGATTGAAATTCCAAATGCTAGCACACAGAATACAAAAATCTTCTTCATTTCGGTAATTTTTAATAAGTTATTGCCATTAGAAATCAACTTGATTCCTATTCATTAATCGGTAGTGGGAAATACTTATCAGTTAAACTGCAAGTATCTTTTGGTAATGTATTGTACAGGAAAACGCGATGCGAAATACCCAATCAATACAACCGTTATAAAGATGATAAAAATATCAGAAAGATGCACATTTACAGGATAAGAGTTCATAAAGAAACTTCCTGCGGCCAATTTTACAAATCCGAATTTGATCTGTAGAAAACAAACTATTATGCCCAAAATTACCCCTAAAAGCGCACCCGAAATGGAAATCAAACAACCCTCGATTAGAAACAATTGTCTTATGGTTTTCTCATTGGCACCCAAACTTCTTAAGGTGCTAACATCCTCTTTTTTATCCAATATCAGCATGGTTAATGAACCTATGATATTAAAGGAGGCAATCACCAAAATAAATGATAAAATGAAAAAGACTGCGGTCTTTTCTGTCTTCATCATTTTATAAATAACATCATGCAATTCGAAACGATTTTTTACCTGAAAATCATCACCGATTATTTCTTGTATTTCAGATTTTACCTCATCAATATCTTCAGAATCATTTATTCCGAGCTCGATGGCACTTACTTCGTTTTGATAACTGAATAATTTTCGTGCAAAACTTAAAGGAACCAAGGTATATTGTGTATCAAAATCGGCTTGAATCTGAAAAAAACCCGATGGCCATATGATCTCAGAATTAAATGCATTCATTGGATTGTGTCCGACCGTAGCATTACGTTTTGGCACATAAAACTTTATTGGATCAACAAAGGTTAATCCTACACCCAAATCTAATGCTACACCATACCCCAACACGGCAAACTGATACTTTTTTGTATCCAACACAAAACTCCCATCCGTTATCATGGTATCAATTCCCGTCATCAGGCTAAAGTTTTCATCAACTCCTTTTACAATTGCAGGTCGTTGACGATTGCCATATTTGAGAAGTGCATTTTCTTCCAAAACTTCGGAATAGAATGCCACTTGTTCCATGTCTTTAATTTGTCTGAAAATTGAATCGGGAACAAATGTTTTGCCTTTTGCAGGAAGTATTTTTAAATCGGGATCAAAACTACTAAACTGCTTATCAATAAATTGATTCAAACCATTAAAGGCAGACAGCACAATCACCAAAGCCATGGTACCAACCGTAACACCAACTACTGAAATTAGTGAAATGATATTGATAACATTCTGTTTTTTCTTGGAAAACAGGTATCGCCTGGCTATGTGAAAAGGTAGATTCAAATTCGGTGGAAGAGTTTATGACAATAGGTTGTCGATATTCTCAATATAATCCAAAGAATCATCAATATAGAATGCCAATTCGGGAACCACTCTTAATTGTTTACCAACTTTGGTTCCTAGAATTCTACGGATGTTTTTGGTGTTCATTCTAACCACCTCAAGCGTTTCTTCCGACTTGTCTGAAGGGAAAATACTAAGATACACCTTTGCAAGTCCCAAATCCGGGCTAATTCTTACAGTGGTAACCGATATCATTTTTCCTCCAAATAGATTTCGTCCTTCCTGCTGAAAAATCAATCCTAAATCCTTTTGTAATAATCTTGAAACTTTGCTTTGTCTTGTGGTCTCCATATATACTTTTCTAAATTTTATACAAAGATATAATAAAGTCTTGAAAAGTCTTGAAAAGTAGAAGAGCGGAAAAGTTAAAGTTCTTTAATAAAAGCATTTGCTTTTTATACATTTGCAGCATGCTTGAATTCATCGAATATGGATATTGGGGATTGTTTCTGGCAAGTTTTTTGGCAGCAACCATTCTTCCTTTTAGCTCAGAGGCAATTCTTAGCCTTTGTGTTTATTCTGGTTTTGATATCAGCTTGACTATAGCAATTGCAAGTTTAGGCAATTGGTTAGGTGGCTTAACGGGTTACTATTTAGGATACTTGGGTAAATTGGAGAGAATCGAAAAATGGTTAAAAATTAAACCTGATAAAGCGATTAAATCCAAAGAGTTTCTCAGAAATAAAGGAAATGCGCTTGCCTTTTTTGCTTTTCTTCCTTTTATAGGGGATATGATTCCAATCGGATTAGGATTATTACGCACCAATCCATACTGGATGGCACTTTTTATGGCAGCCGGTAAAGTTTGCAGATATGTGGTTTGGGCCTGGCTAACAGTGCAAGCTCTGTCTTAAAATCCCAAACATCAAATCTCAAAAATCAAATTAAATTTTCAATAACGATAGAATTACCTAATACTATTTTATTTATCGGATAGGTTTCATAATTTTGTCGAACTAAAATTTTTAAGTATAAACAGCTCATATTTGAGCGATTAATGAATTGAATAATGAAGACAGTAGTAAGTGGAATTCGATCTACAGGTAACTTACACCTGGGAAATTACTTCGGAGCGGTGAAGAACTTTGTGCAAATGCAAAACGATAACAATTGCTTTTTCTTTATTGCTGATTGGCATTCCCTGACTACGCACCCAACTCCTGCAGATCTTCACATCAATGTAAAGCGCGTATTAGCTGAGTACCTGGCTTGTGGAATTGATCCTGAAAAAGCAACAGTTTACGTACAAAGTGATGTACCAGAAATTCCTGAATTGTATTTGTTGATGAACATGAATGCATATTTGGGTGAGTTGGAAAGAACAACTTCTTTTAAGGATAAAGCTCGTAAACAACCAGAAAATGTTAATGCAGGTTTGTTAACGTATCCTGTTTTGATGGCTGCGGATATTTTGATTCACAAAGCTCATCAAGTTCCAGTAGGAAAAGATCAGGAGCAAAATTTGGAAATGGCACGTAAATTTGCGCGTCGTTTCAATAACATTTATGGCGAAGAAACTTTCCCAATTCCTCAACCTTATTCATACACAGGTGAGTTTATTAAAGTTCCTGGATTAGATGGATCGGGTAAAATGGGTAAATCGGAAGGAAATGCAATTTGTTTGGTTGATGATCCAAAAGATATCCGTAAGAAAGTAATGAAAGCCGTTTCGGACAGTGGTCCAACTGAAATGAACCAGGAAAAACCTGAAGCAATTCAGAACCTGTTTACACTAATGGATATTGTTTCTGCAAAGGATACTTACGATTTCTTTAACGACAAGTACAACAATTGTGAAATTCGCTATGGCGATATGAAAAAACAGTTGGCTGAAGATATTATCAACTTTACAAGCCCGATTCGCGAGCGTATTTTAGACATCATGCAAGATGATGCATACTTACACAAGGTAACCAAATTGGGAGCTGAAAAAGCACGTGAAAGTGCTGCTAAAACAATTGAAGAAGTTCGCAGATTAATTGGTTTTAGAAAATTCTAAACTCAGTATATTTAAAAGAAAAAGCCAGCTTAAAAGCTGGCTTTTTTTAATTCAAAATTTTCTCCAGAAAACTCTCAAAAATACTTTCCACTTTCTCTAAAGATGCATTCAATCGATGATCACCTTCAATTAAATGCAGTGTACATTTCGACTCTTTGGCATATCGAACCGAATGCTCGTAAGGTATAACTTCATCCGATTTTCCGTGAACAATTTGAATATTCTTACAATTAATCGGATACTCCTGTTTCGCATATCCTTCTAAATATAAAGCAGGAGCCATTAGAAAAATGGCTTTCGGATTAATCTTCTCTGAAGCTACCAAAGAAACATATCCGCCCATACTTGAACCAACCAATATAAAATCCTTCTTTTCTCCCTTTAAATAGTTTAAAAGCTGACTTGCACGATCATCGGGATTAGAATATGCCCGATAATCCAAACTATCTATTTCGAATCCTTTTTTCTTAGCGATTTCGCTTAATCTCTTTATTTTGGTTCCCCAAGGACCACTTTCCTTTCCATGTGAAAAAACAACTTTCATTTTATGAATCTAGGTTAAGTTTTTTTAATATTCCAATGCCAATTCTTTGCCATCAATTACGCGGAATGCACCTTCGGCCAGTGCTTCCATTTCATTTTCTCCGGGGTATACAAAGAATTCCGTTAAACAGCCAACATAATCCTTTAAATCTGCAATAAAACGATCGGAATAAGCAATGCCTCCTGTAATAATAATTCCATTGGCTTTGCATTTCATTGCTGCATGGTAAGCACCAATTTCCTTGGCAATCTGGTACACGAAGGCATCATAAACCAACTGAGCTTTTTCATTCCCTTCTTCAATCAATTCGAAAACATCGCGCAAATCGTCAACACCCAAATAGGCCTTCAATCCACTGTTTTTGCTTAGAAGAGTTTCCACCTCTTTTCTTGGTTTCGAGTAGCACAAATCCATAATGCCACGCGTGGGAATTGCACCTGCACGATTCGGAGAAAATGGACCCATTCCCATCAAAGCATCATTTACGTCGGTAATTTTTCCACCTTCAACCGAGGCAATGGAAATTCCTCCTCCCAAATGAGCAATCACATACTTGGCATCTTCATAGGCAATTCCTTGCTGAGCCGCAATTTTTCTTGCTGTCATTTTCATATTTAAGGGATGTCCCCTGCGATTCCTTTCAATACCAGGAACACCGGAAATTTGAGCCTTTTCGATAATGTTACCAGCCGAAACAGGATCAACCGTATAACTTTCATCTAAACCAAGATGTTCTGCCAATTTGTTGGCCAGCATACTTCCCAAGTTCGATGCATGATCTCCATATTTTCCTGTACGTGCATCTTCTAAAAACTCATTGCTAATGCGATATGTTCCTCCTTCCAAAGGCTTTACAATACCACCTCTTCCTACAATACCAACCACTGAGAAATCTTTTTCAGTCAACATACCATTCAAACAGTCTTTTAACATTTCAAATCTGTATTCAAACTGATCGGTAACATGATGAAACTGATCTAAATCCTTTTGCAAATGTCTCGCAACAAAATCTTTAACCAGTCCTTCTCTGTTGTATAGGGCAATTTTTGTTGAGGTTGATCCCGGATTAATCACAATCACTATTTCATTTCTATTCATAGTTAAAGTATTATCTGCATATTCTGTTTTTTACTTTCCCCCATTCGTCAGTTGACAAGAAACTCTCATCCATATTGGCGATCATATCAAGCATTTTTTTCATGGGAATGGCCAAACTCAAGGTATTTTCAGGTACATATGGACGAGCTGAAACATCAAACATTCCTAGAATCGCCTTCGGTTTTTCTTTTTTACTTTCCTGATAGGGAAAGGTAACTATAGAACCACAACCCGATGAAAAAGGTACAATTGTACTTTGCAAATCGGTTTGATCGTAATTGGCTAATGTAAACAAACCTGACAAAACATCGGGTTTAGCAAAAAAGATTACCACTTCGGGTTCATCTTCTTCTGACAATTGATCCCACCTTTTAAAACTGATGTATTTGGCAGGAGCATTATAAACAGGAAACTGATTAATTACTTTCTGAGCAATATCACTATTCTTAAGATATCTTTCCTTTCCTGTAGAAAGAAAGTTAGCCAATCCCGGCACAAATTCTGCAAATCCGCAATAGGTTTTTCCTCCACCACAACTTACCGAATCAGCTGAAAAACTTAAGCTTTCTCCATTTCTTATCTTGTTTAACTGACCAATAATACACATCCAGTTTTTCGGTCTGATTTCTTCATCTTGCAATCGATCGTTTCCGTACCAAAAAGCAATGGGAAGATTGGTTTCTTCACCAAAATACTTCTTAAACTTTTCAATAAAATTTTCTTTTACGTTGATATCCATATCTTTTGGTTTTAGGCTTATATAAAAATATTAAATTTGAGTTCAATATCATCAAACAAGAAGAATTAAATACAATAACAGAAATTGACAAAAAAAGATATCTTTGTATGAATAAGGCAAAAGAATTTTCCATGAACAAAGAGCTCTTAATCGAAAAGTACAACGTTCCTGTACCACGATACACAAGTTATCCAACTGTACCATTTTGGGGAGATGAAAGACCAGATGCAAAAGAATGGTTGAAAATAGTTAAACGCACTTTTGATGAATCGAATTCGTCAAAAGGAATTAGTATTTATGTACACCTTCCCTATTGCGAACGCCTTTGTACTTATTGCGCCTGCACAAAAGTCATCACACGCGATCATGGTGTTGAAGAAAAATATATAGATGCATTACTGCAGGAGTGGAAAATCTATCTGAATACTTTTGGAGAAAAACCTGTTCTAAGAGAATTGCATTTGGGTGGAGGAACTCCAACTTTCTTTAGTCCTGAAAACCTTAAAAAACTGATTAATGGCATTAAAGAACATGCCGATTTGCATCCTGAATATGAATTCAGTTTCGAAGGACATCCGAACAATACCACAAGAAAGCATTTGCAAGCTTTGTATGATGTTGGATTTAGAAGAGTAAGTTTTGGTGTTCAGGATTTCGACCCCGAAGTACAGCGTGTGATTAACCGCAAGCAAAGTTTTGAAATTGTAAAAGAGGTAACCGAAACCGCCAGAGAGATTGGCTATAAATCAGTAAATTTTGATTTGATTTACGGATTGCCTAAACAACAAATTTCTTCGGTTCGCGACACATTCGAGAAAGTTTCGGAGCTGAAACCTGATAGAATTGCTTACTATTCGTACGCACATGTACCTTGGAAAACCAAAGGTCAGCGCATGTTTACCGATGCCGATATTCCGGATAGTGCTGGGAAACGCGCTTTGTACGATCTAGGAAAAGAAAAACTGGCAGAACTAAACTACAGCGATATTGGTATGGATCACTTCTCCTTGCCTCATGACGAATTGTTTGTGGCACGTGAAGAGAAGCGTCTGCACCGAAACTTTATGGGATACAACACTTCCCACACGGAATTACTGATTGGTTTGGGTGCCTCATCTATTTCTGATGCAAAATATGCTTACGCACAAAACCCAAAAGAAATTCACCTGTACAAAGCAGCTTGTGAAGAAGGTGAATTGGATTTGGTCAAAGGTTATTTCCTTACTGATGAAGATTTGACAGTAAAAAGAGCTATACTAGACATTACTTGTCGTCGTGAGCTGTTCTTTACCGATGATTTAAAGAAATACCTACCTGATAGCATTACCGAAGAATTGACGATAATGAAAGAAGAAGGAATTATAGAACTGGACGAGGAAAAACTAGTGGTTACCGATTTGGGTATGATTTTCCTTAGAAACATTGCCAAACCATTCGACAACAAACTGCGCTACTCACAAAAAGGTAGCGATAAAATGTTTTCGAAAGCGATCTAAAAGATTAATATTCTCAAATAATAAAAGCTTTCAGTCCAATTACAAAAATGTAGTTGGACTGAAAGCTTTTTAAATATCTCACATTTTCATAAAAAAGAGGCTCCAAAATGGAACCTCCACAATTTAGTCGTAAGTAAAATATTTATTACCACCTGTTGTGACCTCTATGAAAACCTTGTCCTTTGCCTGCTCTACTCATAAAGATTACCAGCTGATCCTCATCAAGTAATTCGCGAACTTTCATTTGATGTTCATATCTCTTTTTTGCCAAAGCGTTTTGGATATCCGCCAAACGTTTTACGTTGGCAATTAATACTTTTTTATCTGGATTTTCATCCGTCATTAAGTTTCTTTGCTTCAATCTAAGTTCTTCCGCCTCATCACGTAAGGATTTGGTATCCTTCATGTGAGCCAAACGCAAGTCTTTCATTTTTGCCTGCTGATCATCGCTTAAATCAAGCATATTTCTTTTTGCTTTGCCGGCATGCATGCCTTTTTGTGCACCCATACCTTTTCTGCCTTGCATTTGTCCATGTGCATGCTTGCCATGCATTCTTCCCTGTGTCATTCCATCATTTCCTCCACGGCCTTGTTTCATTCCTTTTCGGTAATTTGGTCGGGCATCGGCGCGCAACAATTGCTCCTCGGTTAAAAATGAACGCATTTCCATTCGCATATCTAATTTCTGAAGGTGCAATTCCTTTTTTAAAGCAGTCATCTTATCGATATTGGCATAAACTTGTGACTTATTTGGTTTTTCAGCCGAAACCAAAGTTTTCTGCTTTGCTCGCAACTCATTTAATTCATTCTTGATATCTAAGCTCTGCTTGGCATACTTTACACGTACTTCTTTCATTTGTTCTTTTTGTGCATCGCTAAGATTACAACGCATCTCTTTTCTGCATTGGTCACTTCTCTGTCCGCGTTCACCTCTATTTTGTTGTGCATATAGGTTCGACATTCCAGCCACTACAAACATGCAAATCATTCCAACTATTACTGATCGTTTCATCTATCTAAAATTTTTAATGTTCTCATTTACTAATTTCAGCGCTTTTTAAAATCGAATTCGGTTCTTTGACTTTTGAAAAGTTGGAAGGTTTAATTGGCTTTGTTTTTTTATAGAATTAAAAGAAGTATCAGAATATAATAACCTTCAAGTAACAAGCCGCAAGAACAATAAAAAAAGACTCCCTTTTCAGAGAGTCTTTACTATGCTTTTATCATTAGATTTGAAGCTTACAACTTGTAATTTCGTCTAGTTAAAATGTGTTTCTGCTTCTATCAAGGTTTTATCCAGTTCCCTAATGATTGGATAAAATCCTATATCATCAATTAAATCTCGAGCAATATAAGCTTTCAATTGCGTCTCTATCACTTTACGCGATTGTCTTAATCCTTTTGAATCTGGTTTCACTCCTTTTTTATCAGCGTAAGCTACCAGGTTTTTAATAATGGCTTTATCCTTCACAAAATTTAATACATCCTTGTGAGTTTTTAAACCTTGCATTTGCTCTCTGTACTGATCTACAAAAGAGAATGCATACTGATATATGATACCATTTCTTCTCAGATCGCGGAAATAATTCGAGTAGCCCGAAGTATCCACAGGGATGAAAACATCCGGCATGATACCTCCTCCTCCATAAACGGTATTTCCACCCGGAGTGGTATACTTTAATGAATCATTAAAGTGGATGGAATCTTTTTTCTCAAATTCACCATGAATAAATCGAAGGTTCAAATCATTGTAATACTCTTCTTTGCCATTGTTGTATGGTTTTTGAATACATCGGCCTGTTGGCGTGTAATAACGTGCCACTGTTAAACGCAATGCCGAACCATCAGGCAGTCGTCTCTGTTCTTGCACCAAACCTTTACCAAACGAACGACGTCCCACAATTTTACCTCTGTCGTTATCTTGTATTGCACCTGCAAAGATTTCACTTGCCGAAGCCGAAACCTCATCAATCAGAACAATAACCGGCAAATCCTGAAATCTACCATTCCCATTTGATTTATAATCGGTTCTAGGCTGTGATTTGCCTTCGGTATAAACCATCATTTGATTCTCAGAAAGGAATTCATTGATCATGTTGGTAGCCTCAGACAAATAACCTCCTGTATTTCCTCGAAGATCAACAATCAACTTCTTTACTCCTTCAGATTGCAACTTCTCCAATCCTTCTGAAAATTCAAAGTATGTTGTTGCTGCGAAACGGCTCACTTTAATGTATCCCACTTCATCATTAATCATATAAGCAACATCAACACTCGGAACTGGTATTGATCCTCTCAACAATTCCATTTCCAAAGTTTCATTCGTACTTCTGCGATAAACACCAACTTTTACCGGAGTACCTTTTGGCCCTTTTAATCGACCAATGATATCATTATCTTTTAATTCTTTACCAACAATGGAGGTATCATTAACGGTTACCAATCTATCGCCAGCTTTTATGCCTGCCAATTCCGATGGACCACCTGGAATAACACGAACAATTGCAACAGTATCCTGGTAACGAATAAACTGTACTCCAATTCCTCCAAAATTTCCTTTCAAATCTTCGTTTACTCTTTGCAAATCCTTTGCGGGGATATATATGGTATGAGGATCAAGATCCTTAAGCAGTGCAGGAATTGCCTGCTCCACCAAATCTGCAGAACTAACCGTATCTACATAATCTGATTCAACCATATCTAAAACAACCTCTAACTTGCTTTCTGCCTTAGGTAGCTGGAATATGGTTGATTCTCCACTACTATTCCCTTGAAACAGGGAGTTAATAAACATACCAACTATAATGGCTAAAGTCAGTAAAATTGGCAGAAATATTGCACTTCTTTTATTATTGTAACTCATGTATTTTGTTTTAATTCTCTTCGTTCAGATTGATATATTTTAATTCAACGCCGGCTCTTGACAATAAATCAATTCCATCAGAGCTATGATACTCTTCGGAATAAACCACACGAACAATTCCAGCCTGAATAATCAACTTAGCACACTCGATACATGGGGAAGCGGTAACATACAACGTAGCATTTTCACTACTGTTCCCCGATTTTGCAACTTTGGTAATAGCATTGGCTTCTGCATGTAGTACGTAAGGTTTGGTTTTAAAGTTTTCATCTTCACATACATTTTCAAAGCCAGAAGGTGTTCCATTGTATCCATCCGAAATGATCATTTTGTCTTTTACGATAAGGGCTCCCACCTGTCTTCTTTTACAATATGAATTTTCGGCCCACACCAATGCCATTCTCAAATATCTCCTGTCCAACTTATCTTGCTTGCTTAGCACACTAACTGATTCTTCATTCATCATATTTTCAATCCATATTATGTAATTCTAACAAATGTATAAAAATATATTGGGAGTTCATCCCGATAATTTAGGAATCCTTTCAATTAACCATAATCGAATGACCCTAAAATAAAATACACTTACCTTCAATTTTTGTCATTTTGTCAATTTTTTCATCTGAATTTAATACAACTTGTAAATCATAGATATATGTTTTTGCTTCTATATTTACGCATTAAGCAACTAGCTAGATAACAACCTAAATACCAATTTGATTAAACAATCAAACCTACTTATTTAAAGTATTAAAAAGTTGAATAGAATCTTAAAAAAATCAAAATCTTAAAGAAGAGATGCTGAATTTATATCTCATTCAACTATTTTTTCCAAAACATTTAATTGCAAGCTTTTAAATCCATTATAACCAAAACCTCTTGAATGAAGCATTTTTACCCCTACTCATATACTGCTCTTTTATTTGTTTACTTCTTATTTTCTAATCCGCTAATTGCAATTAGTGCACAGATTCCACCTGACAGCACGATCGATTTAAGTATTGACAAACCAGCAATTTGTGAAGGAGAAACAATAAGCATCTTTTTAGCAAGTAGTGAAATTGGTATTGAATACCAACTTAAAGCCAATGGTGTGAACGAGGGTACTCCAATTCATGGAACTGGCTCCCAAATATCATTTAGCTCACAACCAAGAGCAACTACAACATTTAGTGTTACAGCTACCAACACGAGTACTGGAGAAAGTGTTGATCTGTCAGAGACCATTACTGTTGCGGTAAGCGCCGGACCTAAATTAAATTTGTTAGTTACGGCCAATCACGCTCAAATTTGCGAGAGCTTAAATACACCTGTGGTAATTTCAGTTGAAAATTCTGAAGCAGGATTGTCTTACTGGTTAAAAGATCAATCCGGTTCAGTTTTAGACATGGCAACAGGGAACAGTGGTGCACTTAACTTTACATCGGTTTCGCCGACAACAAGTACAACCTACATTGTAGAAACCACTATGGTTGGATGCAATGACAGACTTGAATTAGAAAACAAATATGATTTAACAGTGGTTCCATTACCAATCGCAACAATGGATGTTAGCATTACAGAACCAGAAATTTGTGTTGGAGAGAACACTGTTATCTCTATTGATTCCAGTGAAGTTGGTGTAAAATATCAACTTTTTGATGGTGCCTATTTGAAAGGGGATATCATTGATGGAACAGGCTCAGCCTTATCTTTTCCGGAATTCTCGCCTTTCCGCTCGGTAACCTATCAGGTAATTGCCACAAACCAAGCTTGTGGCACTCAGCAAAAGCTTGATGAAAGCATAAGGGTTAATGTTGGTTTACAACCTGAAATTCATCTTCATCCTACAATCGATAAACACACCATTTGCGAAGGCGAACAAGTTGTAGTTTCTTTAACTCCAACCGACACAAAAGTTCAATATCAACTTTGGGATGGAAGCACAGCCATTGGATCTCCAATAACAGGTAATAACGAAGGAATTAGCTTTGAACCAACAGCACCTAGTAATTCAACCACTTACCGAATTGAAGCATTAGGTGAAAGATGTTTGGATCCGATTGACATTCGATACACCGTTGATATTGATGTTCACCATTCTCCGGATATTAGCAAAATCATTTTAAGCAATCGCGATACCATTTGTGCAGGCGAAGAGGTAATTATTTCGGTAGAAAACAGTCAAGCTGATATTTTTTATCAATTGCATGATGGCAGCCAACTAATCGAACCTAATGTAGTTGGAAATGGTGGTACCATCCAATTTCCAGAACAATATCCGAGCACTAGCAGTACATACACGGTTTATGCTCATGAAACGGTTTGTACTGATCCACTTGCTCTTGACAATACCAAATTGATCACGGTTCCCGATATCAGTACCAATTCTGTTGAAAACTTTGCTACTCCTGAAGAATTCTGTGAAGGAGAATCTATTGATATTGAATTAACCAGTACCATTTCTGGCATTGAATATATCCTTCAAGATGGTGAAAACATCCTTTCAGAGATTGTCGGAGATGGCGGTCCAATTGTATTTGAAGATATTGTTCCAAACATCAACTCTAACTTGTATGTAAGCATTGGTAATTGCAATGACAAACTAATTGCAGCAAAACCCAATTATACATTACAAAGCAATCCTAAATTGCAGATTGTTAGCACCGATGTACACACGGGATACGATGGTAAGCTTGTAATTTCGGTTTCAGATGGTGTTGCTCCTTATACCTACATCATTAATCCGGGAGAAACCACAACAAGCGATAATCTGGTTTATGAACTTACCAATCTTGAATCTGGCACTTATCAGGTTTTGGTAGTTGATGGAAATGCCTGTCGCTCTTCTGATGCCGGACAATTGGTTGAAATAAAACTCGATGAAAATCAGAAGATCATTGTTAACAACGCTTTAACTCCTAATGGAGATGGAATAAATGATACCTGGAAAATTCACTACGCCCCTAGTCTAGGAAATCCGGAAGTATACGTCTTTAATATCTACGGTCAGGAAGTTTACCACTCCAAATCATATCAAAACGATTGGAAAGGAAGCTTTAATGGTTCAATTCTACCTAATGGTGCATACTATTATCTAATTGAATTTGAATCAGGAGAAATTAAACCTGTAAAAGGAAGCTTATCAATCCTGGGAAATTAAAACCACTCAACAATGAAACCATTTTACGTTACTAAATATATTCCGATATTCATTTTTATTCTGGTTTGTTTCTGCGGAAATAAGCTAAAGGCGCAGCAGGTTCCCTTGCTCGACCAATACTATATCAATCCAACAGTGTACAATCCTGCAGCTGCAGGAGCCAACAATCTGTTTAATGCATACCTGTTGAGGAATCAGAAATTTGCTGATTTTGATGGTGGGCAGGTTACACATGTTTTTACTGCCGATGCAGCTTTGAGAGAAGCAAAATACGGACTTGCATTTAGTCTTGTAAACGACAATGTTGGAATTTTTGACAACACACAAGCCCTGGCAAGCTATTCTTACAGACTTGAAATTGCTACCGATCACTTTTTAAGATTTGGCCTATCGGCCGGGATATCCGATTTCAGGGTAAATATGAACGATTTAAGAGCAAATCCCGACGATCCTTACCTGATTAATACAGATTTTAAAAACACCGAACTCATAGCCAATATGGGTTTGTACTACACCTATAAAAATGTGGTGGTGGGTTTAACCATTCCGCAACTTTTAAACAACTCGGTAAGTGAAAGCAGGGATGGATCTGAATCATCATACAAGCTGGTTCGTCATGCCATGCTAAGTGGAGGTTACGAATTTAAAATTCCACGCATAAGAGACTTAAGTGTTACACCATACCTTATGATGAGATATGCAGACAGTTCACCTGTTCAGTTCGATGTAAATGTTATTGCCAAACTTGCAGACAAAGGTTGGTTCGCAGTAAATTACAGAGACGATTTTTCTGTTGGGTTAAATATAGGTGTGAATGTTTTAAAGAACTTTGTAATTGGATATTCATACGATATTGGCATCCAAAAAACAGGAAGATATCCATCCAATAATCATGAATTTCTTATCGGATATCGATTAAAATCAAAAAAGAAAAGAGAACCGGAAAGGATTCTAGACAATGATATAAGCACTTTAAAATCCTTATTGGCTGAGAAATACAAAAAGATTGACCGTTTGCGCCACGAACTGGAACAGATAGAAAAAGAAGAGAAAATGACCGATGAAGATCGGGATGGTGTGCCTGATGAAAAGGACAATTGTCCGGGTACTCCACCATTCTACATTGTTGATGAAAATGGTTGTCCTGTAGATTCCGACCAGGATGGCGTGGTAGATAGTGAAGATTACTGTCCTGAGATTCCTGGTATTGCAGCAAACAATGGCTGTCCAGAACAAAAGGAAGAAAGAATTGAAATGGAAGAGCGATTGGAGAATATCTACTTTGCCTTCGGTAAATATGAATTAACCGAATATTCTCGCAGAAAACTAACTCCCGTTATCAAAATGATGGTAGAAAATGTTTCTTACATTCTTAAAATGCATGGTCATACTGATGATATTGGTTCTGATGACTCAAATATAGAATTGGCAAACAAACGCCTTACAACAGTTAAAAACTATTTAATTTTAAATGGAGTGCCAGACAATAGAATCGTCATTATTCCGCATGGAGAAAAAAATCCGCTTGTCGCAAATACCGATAATCAAAGCAGAGCCAACAACAGACGTGTAACTTTCGAAATTTACGACTATCAGTAAAAACAAACCCCCAATATGAATTCATATTGGGGGTTTTAATTATTTTGATCTCTTTATTTAAACAGAAAAACTTTTCTTTCTTGAGTTCCTGGACGACCAATGATGTTTTTGATATAGTCATTCTTTTCGTTCAAAACACCAGCTTTCTGAACATATCCTTTTCCCATTGGCATACTTGCTCCCCAAGCGCCACTTGGACTGCAATTTTCAAAATCAGTAATTTTTACAATGGTGTGTACTCCCACCGTAATAATACAGGTTTTGTAATTTTTTGCAAGTTCTAAAGTTTCTTTGATATTGTCCTTGGTCAAGTCAATTGTTTTATCAGCTTGCTTTTCTGCTAATTTATTGATGGTTACAATTGGCTGTCCTAAATCTGCAAATTCATCATTAAAACTAATTGAACCTGCTACAAATTCTTTCAATACCTCAAGTTTTGTATTCTGTGCACTTAATGAAAATCCAATCAGCACAAATAATATAACTATTGATTTTTTCATAGTTGGGATTTTATATTAATAAAGATTAAACTATTAATTGATATACAAATCTACAAAATATGTTCACTTTATTCCATATTTTATTTAAAATAAATTTTATCCCAAACTAAATTCCTTGCGCATTGTAGTATTTACAAGTACTTGCTACAAACGAAAAAAGCTTAGGCACCACCCCAAGCTTTCTTTTACTAACCACTATTTACTAACCTAAATCTTAGAGAAACTATCTGTTTGTTTTCTCTATTGTAAAACTATCTCATTTAATCGTTAAATGGGCTCAAAGGAAGTTAAAGAAACTTAAACTCTTTTTTTTGCAATGCATATAAAATAAAAAACCCGGCTGGTAAGCCGGGCATTCTATTTAAAATCCTAATCTATTATTCTATGAAAAAACCTAATCTATCTCTTTGTCTGTAACAAATATATTTAACATTTGAGTTAATAAATGAGAAGATGTGTTAAAGAATGTAAAAATTTTAAATACATATCGTTTTTAAGCTCTAGATCGAACAAGCTTTTAATATACTTTCAACTTGTCCACCTATTCCTGGCTTATTGGCAGAGAATGCTTGTTCAAATGCAGCTGTCCCTACAGTAAAAGCAGCAGCATTGCTTGCCTTAACCGTTTCTATCCTTTCTACACTGTCAATGCTACCGGCTACAATGATCGGTTTTTTTGATGATTTACATACATCCGTAATCAAACTTGGGATATCTTCTTCTAAATGGCGATAAGCCAATAAATCCAATCCATCTACCCCATCAAGACTGGTTATTTCTTCAGCTTGAGCAGCAATTTCAGCAATTGTCCCCTTCAAAATACTTGGATGATCTTCAACTCGACCCACAAAAGGATAATATTTTAGTGGATGATCTTTCACCAAAGGAGCAATCAGTTCAGGTCTTGTTCCTCCTAACAGATAATCTACATTTAAATCCATTGCCACCTTTGCTGAGTTGATTTCGCTCTCCGAATCTAAACTTACCACTTCCAAATAAACCGTAGCTCCTTCCTGCTTCAAATCATGAGTTAACTCTTTTAGCTCTTCAAAAGGCAATCCCATATCTTTAAAACCGATATGTTTTACTCCCTCTGCCACAATTTCTTTCACATATTTTCTGGCATCTTGTACTGTTTTATCATCCCGCGTAAGCATGAATATAAGATCTATGCTCATTTATACTTTATTTGTTAATGTTAGTAATAGTGTTTTTTGTTTTGTGAATGCAAATATACTTTATCCATTCATTTACAAAGAATTTATATGGAAGGAAGTATTCTTTATACAACGGATTTCCTCTTTTGATTGGCTATTTCATGAATCAAACTAAGGATTACACGAAATCAATTGTAAAATATCAAATACAGCCTGACATTTCTGCCAGGCTTTTTGTATTTAATAAATTGATACTAATTAAATACTCTAACTTTTATCGAACAATCTCATATTATATAAGTGGAAATACAATTGTTCTTGCAAAGCATACAAAAAGATTGATTTCATCGAACTTCCTTTTATAAGTTAGCGGATAAAAACTTTTTTGATATTTTTCTTTACAAACACAGACAGACCTTTCTGTTTTTATATACATTTGCATCATGGAAAAATTAAAACCGAAAGAAAGAATAATGAATGTTGCCATTGAACTATTCCATAGGCAAGGTTACAACTCAACTGGTGTTAATCAAATTATAAAAGAATCAAAAGTAGCCAAAGCAAGCTTTTATGACCATTTCGAATCTAAAGAAAAGTTAGCTGTTGAATACCTTAAGCGAAGACATTTGGTATGGTTTGGTGGCTTAACTGAATTTACCTGTAAAGCAAAAAATTTCAGGGAGATCATATTAAAATCATTTGAATATCTTAAATACATGAACAAGAAGGAGGACTTTAGTGGCTGTGTCTTCTTGAATATGCTTTCTGAACTTAAAAGTGAAAATAAAGAGATATACGAAATCATCAAAAGTCACAAGTTAGATCTGCAACAATTCTTTTCAAAAAATATTGCCGATAATATGAAAGCCTTTCAAATATATATGCTTTTTGAGGCTTGTTTAATTACAAGTCAAGTTTATCGAAATCAAAATCAGGTTGATAAGACTATCGACTTATTAAAATCGGAAATTCTATTATGAGAGATTATCTTTTAAAAATAAAAACCAGCTCATCAAGTCCAGGCAGTCTGGGATTCAAATTCTCAATATTCTCTGGACTGGGAGGGTTTGTTGCTATAATGGCAGTTTCGCTCCTAACCTATCATTTTAATGCTCCGTTTTTAATGGCCCCATTTGGAGCAACCTGCGTACTTGCCTTTGGTGTACCTAATAGTCCATTAGCACAGCCTAGAAACATTATTGGTGGACATATATTATCAACAATAATTGGTATTGGCTGTTTTTACTTATTGGGGAATGAATGGTATTCACTGGCTCTTGGTGTTGGCTTAGCAATTGGAGTAATGCAATTAACAGGCACAACACATCCACCTGCTGGAGCCGACCCAATTGTGGTTATTCTGGGAGCAAAAGGACTTGCATTTATTGTTAATCCCGTCCTTTCAGGAGCTATTGTTATAACAATTATTGCAATACTTTTTAATAATTTGAGCAAAAACAGATCCTATCCATCCTATTGGATTTAATTCTAAAGTAAGAACATTTTGTTCTTGATAATTTTAAGAGCATAGAAGACATGATTCTATGATAGACCTCCCTACCGCACGAAACGAAATTCGATGAAATCAATTCTTTCGTATGGTTCGGCTAAATTTAAAATTGAACCTAAACAAATACAGCCTGGCAGAAATGTCAGGCTTTTTTGTATTCAAGAACAACAATGCTTTAACATTAACTAGAACCCAATTTTGTCTACTCAACACCGAGTTTTTCTATAATACTTATTTCTAGAGGGATGTGGCATTATTTTTCTACAGCCAGACTCTCGCCGAGCAAAAAGTTGATCATCTGGCTTGCCCCAGAGGGTAAAAAAATCAAAAGTTGAGCTCCTAAATTGCGCCAGATGGTCGCCGAGCAATTTTTTGAGCTACTGGCTGGCGCCAGCACATGGCCAAGGGAAAAATTGACCTCCTGGCTGGCCACAGGCAATCAATTTGCAAAAAATTGAGGTCCTGAATTGCGCCAGAGGCTGAATTTTCAATTTTTTTATAGACTGGCGCAAGAAAAATATCCTGGCTCAACAATATTCATAAAAAAAATCCTTCCGAATATCATCGAAAGGATTTATCTTTAATAAATTATGAGTTATTCTCAAAATTCTCAATAATGGTAGTCAACCTTTCAATTTTATTCTCAAAATCTAACTGCTTTATTTCTAAATTATTTATCATTTGATACAAATTGGCAGAATGATTCCCTAAATCAAAGCTCATGTATGATTTTACTGCCCAAACTTCTAAAATATCTTCCTGATTAATGGTCTTAATGGGGTAGCTAGTATTATCACTCTTCAGAATTAACTGTTTACGTTCTTTCAAGCGATTTAAAACTCTTTTTACAACCACCCCAGACTTAAGCACAACAACATATACTAGGCCATCCTTTATGAATTCAGCATCATCAACTGCCATAGCAAAAACCCAAGAACTATTTGTTAAAGTGGGCTCCATACTATCTCCTGAAACTTGAAACCCTCTAAAAGTAGCCCCTTGAAATTCAGGACGTGGTATTGAAAACGCAGGTTGCTGTTCCAAATATTGGGCATTATCTATATTTTCGGGGTAGCCAGCGGATGCTCTTACATCTAGCATTAATATATTCTCTTTTTCATTACTATCAACCGTAATACATTTAGGAATTACAAATTGCTTTTCTGATTTATCATTTTCTTTTTGATAATTTATCTCATCTCTCCCTTTTACTATAGACTTACTCTTAAAGGGTTCTCCACTACCGGTCAAAAGCCATTCAATGTTAACGCATTCAAACTTTCTTGTAATATCAGAAAGGATATCAAAGCTTGGTTTATTTTTAGCATTGAGAACATTGTATATCTTATCAGCCCGCGAATAGCCTAGAAGCCTTGAAAAAGCTAGAGGACTATATCCAAGTTTGGTTATTATTAATTCAAATCTTTGACTGTAATCATTATTATTATGACTCATGAAATATATATTGATTTTGCGAAATACAATTTTTATTGTATGTTTGTACTGATTATTTGAGCAAAGATAGTAAAAATAAAGACAATTATCAAGCAATATATACTTATAATCATTAGTAAATCAGACACTAAGGAAATTTTTGTTTTTCTAAACAACTGATTAACAATGATTGAAATAAATTTATTTAATTACAATAATTATCGAAACTAACCAAACACAATTACAATGTATTATAAAGTAAAGTTTAAAAGGGCAAGCATTTTTTCTCCATAGTTATTTATAGAAAAAATGTATGTATAATCAGTAAAGAAAAACAATAAACAAATGACTACTAAGCATTATTAATTTTTAGAGAAGAAGCGTATTGTGAAATTTATTATAAAAAGCTTAATTAATAAACAAAGGAGACAAGTTTATTACTAAGCTCACAGAGTACTCATAAAAAATAAAGCAGAATATAATATTCAGGTTCTATCAATTAAAACTCCTTATGATTTATTGAAAAAAACAATAGTACACTCAATTCCAAAAAATAAAGGCAATTAACCAAACGAATGACTTTCTATCTAATTCATCATGCACCTAATAGATAGAGCTCGACCAGCAATAATGTTTATTATCAATATAATCACAGCTTTATCAATTCTATTGTAGTTTAGAATTATTCTACAATAAGCTTTATAAACTCACCAATATCGCTATGAAAAATTAACAATGGATAATCAAAATCCAACTATTTAAATTTACATTGAACATGGGATACAACAAACGAAATTTACTAATTAAGATAATCGAGGTACAAAATATATATGTAGAACATTCTAAAAGAGGAGCAACAGGGAAATGGATTTTTAATGAATTAATTCATCCGAAGTTCAGAATTAGCAGAGCTACTTTTTACAATTATCTTGGAACCAATGCAAAAAAGGAATTAAAGGAATTAGATGCAAGTGATAAATGAAAAGTTTGTTTCTGATACGAACTAAACGCCATGTGTTTATAAATTGAGGAGCTCCGGTTTTTTGATCCAATCACTAGCCGGACTTTAAATTATTCATCAGAAACGCCATGACCTTTACCATACTTCATAAAAAGACTGTTGATTTCTTCAAACCTACCAACGATTAGGAGCAAAATTGAATATAACTCACCATATCATACTAATTGATAGCTGGATAGTATGGTGTGGATATTATATACTGAAATGCATGTGTATTTTTATTTGAGTTCAATGCTTCTAGTCTGTTAATTGTAATTGGACCTGTCTCTTCACTTTGAACATTTCGAAGAAGAAAGAGTAGTTTTTTTAACAATTTGAAACCCTTGTAATCCTCCCTTTCATTTTCATCCTTTCTTTTCTTAAAAATCACCTTTATAACAAAAATCATTTTTCCTATTGGATATTTGTCATTAGGACATGGATAATCTATAGTTCTAAGTTTGAATAAAACAAGCGGTAATGCATTGTTTTTATACTCACCTTCAAATTGATTAAGATCCCACTCGTAATTTAATTGAGGTAAGAATCCATCTTCCACATGTTTGTTAATACATTTTTTAATTGATAAATACAATCCATCCATAATTATTAACATTTTAATTTATTAATACAATGTCATCTTTAACCCATACAGGTATATTACAAAAATAACACAACACAAAATTATATTATGATATTTCACTTGTCTTTGTAAAGATACTTTTACTTTTAATCGATCCTTAATACAATATCGACTCTCGCTTTTGTATAAATATGGTAAAATAAAAATCAGTACCAAGTAAAAAGTCCAATGATTAGACTATTCTATACAACTGTTATATAGTTTTTTGGAGCACATAGAAATGATTTGCAACTTTGAAATCGAAACAAAGAAAAAGTAATTTACTTATCTAGTATTCATTTAAAAAATGCATAAAACCAAATTGAATCCTCTAATAAATTAGTTACAACCACTAATGATTTGTCATTTTTTATGTATTTGTGAAATCTAAATCAACAATCTCTATAAATTCATAGTACGGATACAAAATAAATACATAACCAAATAGACCAATCACTAAATTTAAATGAAAAATGGACAAAAATATTATAGCAAGAATAATTAACGAAACAGCAAACAAATCGGAAGAAGACCTACTATGTAGCCTGGAAAAAAAAATTAAGGCCGCAGATAGTGCTGGTGATTTTAAAGCACAGGCCGATTATTGGAAAGAACAATATCAAAACTTACAAAAGCAATGTATTCGTGCCATAAACGGAAAAAATGGCTTAAAACGACTAAGCGAGATTCTTGAGGAAGATGTCTATACACCAACAATTTAAAAATATAGCCTATGGAAAAAAAAGTAAACATTACACTTGGTCAGGTTTTGTCAATGGCTTTAACTGTTTTTATAATTACTCTTGGGGGCTGGATTAACATGAGCGGAAGAGTAAAAGCTCTTGAAGTAGAAACAGATATTCGCATTAGGCAATTAGAGACACAAGTGCAGAAAAACAGGGACTATTTTCACAAAATTCTGGATGAAGTACAGCAGGTGAAAATTGTTCTTGAGAACAAAAAAGACAGGGAGAAATAACAATGACATTCACTTTTAGCAAGAGGTCATTGGATCGACTTGGGAAAGTTGATCAGCGATTACAGCAACTAATGCATAACGCCATTGCCTTAAGTCCCATTGATTTTGGAATACCTGAATATGGCGGCTTAAGAACCGAAGAAGAACAACAACAATTGTATCAAAATGGCCTGTCGAAATGCGATGGTTACAAGATCAAAAGCTATCACCAAACAGGAAAAGCAATTGACATCTATGCCTATGTAAATGGCAAGGCCTCCTGGGACAAGATTCACCTGGCAATTATCGCCGGAGTAATTCTGGGAGAAGCAAATCGAATGAACCTGAATGTTAGGTGGGGTGGCACATTTGGCAGTGCCACGTTTAAAGGCTGGGACATGCCACATTTCGAGTTAAGTACAGTTTAAATTATCAATCATGGGATTTTTATCAAGCAAACGATCAGAAAAAATAATTGACGGAGCCATTAAAGGCATTGATGCCCTTTTCTTTACTAAAGAGGAGAAAGCGCAGCAATCGTTAAAAGTTGCCGATGCTCAAATGCAGTACCTCAAAACAACTCTAAGTGAAAACTCGGCAAGATCATTAACCCGCAGATACCTTGCCCTGGCAATAGTTGGTGTATTTCTGCTTCTTATACTGGGAGCAGGCCTTGCCTACCCTATAAACCAGGAATACGCAAAATTTCTGTTCCAGCTGGTTGGTGCATTAAACACACTGGTAATGATGGTGGCCGGATTCTTTTTCGGAGCTTACATGATTGGTTCGCACATTTGGGGAAATGGACGAGCAAGAGAAAAAACAAAGTAATCACCAAAGGCTAAGTCCTTAGCAACAATGGCACAACAAATTCATTAAAAATTGAATCCCTCCCTTCTTCGATGAAATGATTTCATCAGTGCCATTACTTGCATGCCACTCAAGCCAATACCAAATTACATTGGTATTCAACCAAAAATGTGGCATGCAAGAAACAATTAAATATCTACTGGAAAAAGCACATACCACTTTCGGCTAAAAAAATAGAATAATGCAAAATGTAGGTAGCGACGGAAAGTTGTATTGTTTTTTCCTAAGTGGATATGATCCGGATATTCAAAAATCTTCAGATAAGGGATTATTAATTAAATGCAAGTAGCATTAAAAGATATTAATTATGGATATAAAAAATTTAATAACAAACAACGCCATTTTAGCCTTGCTCCTGGAACAACAGGAGATTGAACAAGTAAAGCAAGAAGTTGGCCTTGTTCCTGGTGAAGATGGGTATGAAACACATGCCGGAAAATTCTATACCTCTGCCGATGTCATTACCTTAAGAGAAAATGCAGACTTTGGCCTTGGTTCAACTAGTTTTACCGGGTTGGTAGCTAAAAAATACGATGGAATTAACGATGGGCAATTGGTATTTGATGCCGATGGATATGCTCGTGTAGGTGATAAAGGTAGCCTGCAAATGATTGCCACTCGTGAGGATGTTCCCTTAAGCAATGGAATTGCATTCTATGACCACAATACCCGTAAATTTAAAACCAAAGCAGAATCTACCTTGTCGGTAGCACAATCGGTAAATGCCAATAAGTTGGATAACATTGAATCATTCCGTTACTTAAGAAATGACATCAATAATCCAAAACTAAGGGTAAGTGGCGGATTAACACTTACTTTAGAGGCTGATTCCGACAACTCAAACGAATCTGATAATGTTTCATTCATCCTTTCTCAGGATGGTGGCGGAACAACAGCCACTTTAGGCTTAAACAGTTCAAACGACCTTTACCTTAATCATGGTAGCAAGCAGGTGTTCAAATATGACGAAGGCAATGAAGATGTAATATTCAATTCAACCATTCATTCCTCGGCGAAGTTCAACAAAACAGTGTTGTATTCGCCAGAAAGTACAACTGATATCATGAATATCCGCAGATATGGTAGTGATCATACCCTTCTAAATGTATGGAGTCCTCCTCAAACAGCTTGGGGTGGTGCAAAAGAATCTACCTTATCATTGGTTCGCGGCGATGGAAATGAATACTTCATGGACATTTACAATATGGACTACGGATCCTCCGATCAAGGAAATAACTTGGATTATGGCGAACCAGAAATGGGAATCAGACTCCAGAAAAGAGGAAGTGGAACCTATACCCCATTCTATATTGAATATGGAAATGGAAACGAAGAATTTAAAGCAATTACAATTCTGCCAAATGATACGGATACAGTTAACCATACTTCGGTAGAACTAAATAGATTAATTGCTAATTACGATGGAAACAGAAAGTTTGAAACGACTTCTGATGGTACTATCACGACTGGTACTCACACCATTTCCAATACCAGTGGAGTTGGCGAAATAGGCAGTAAAAATAGCTCTTGGTTTCATTTTGAAACAGACAGACCAGCCTTTCATTTTAATACAGGCATACATGCAACTGACCGTTTTGCTGTTTATGGTACGAATACCTACCTCGCTAATGGAATGTTAAAGTTAAATTCAAACGATTGGATCAAACACACCGATGCTGTAAACGAAGGTTGGGAAATTGTTACTGACGGGACAAAAGATTTTGAAATTCTTAGAAATATAGGAATCATATCGCATAGAGATACTACATTTAAAGGTACTATAGGAACAGCTCCCTTTATCTCTGGAATTGGAGGCAAAGGAACCTGGAGAATATCACAAAATGCAAACGCTGAATTTGATAACCTCGATTTAAGAGAAGGCCTAACATGTAATACTTTCACCAATAATAAAATTAATATCTCAAATGGTGATTTAATTGTATCAGATACGGATACAATTGAGTATGTAGATAGTAATATATTATATTTTTCAAAAGAGCAACCATTTCGAGTAGGTGATATTTTAAGATGCCAGGGCTCAAGCTCTCCCGGCAACATTAAATCCTACTACATTACAGTAGAAAGTGAAGGGACATCCCAGAGTCGAACCGATGATGAAGGTGAATTGATGAAGTATATCACATTCACGGAAAAAACCGGTTCTGGTACAATTGAAATTGGAGACATTCTACTAAGATGGAACAGTTCAGATACGGATAGAAAAGGATTACTTTATTTGAGTTCCAGCTCTAATTACGCTCCATTTTATGATGTGATATATGACGGACAAACGAAAGCCAGATTCGGACGTTTGGATGGAATTACCAGCACAACAGGAAAGGTGCTTTCAGGATATGGCTTATGGGCACAGAATGGATACTTTGAAGGATGGTTGAATGCCAAGGAAGGTTTAATTGCAAATTGCTCTATCAATGCGAACTCAGTATCTACATCTGGTTGGATTTTAAATAGTGATGGCTCAGGAAATTTAGCCAATGGTGCTATTGCATGGGATGTCAATGGGAAGACTACACTTGGATCAGGTGTTACGCTTCAATGGGAACACCTAAGTGCAGAATCACAAGCCAATCTTGTCGGTCCACAAGGAGTAAAAGGTGATCCAGGTAATGATGGGGTGACTACTTACACCTGGATAAAGTATGCTGATAGTGCGTCAGGTTCAGGTTTGTCAAATTCACCTATTGGTAAAGAATACATTGGTTTTGCATATAATAAAACATCAGCAACTGAATCAAATAACGCTGCTGATTATACATGGTCTTTAGTTAAAGGAGACAAAGGGGATACAGGAGTGCAAGGTGCGCCAGGTACAGATGGTGTCACAACCTATACCTGGATTAAATATTCTGATTTTGCTGATGGGACAAATCTTTATGATACGCCAAGTTCAAACACGCTTTACATTGGAATTGCTACGAATAAAACATCTTCAACTGAAAGCACAAACAAAGCTGATTATAAATGGTCTTTGTTTAAGGGGGATCAAGGTATTCAAGGCTTAAGGGGAATACAAGGATTACAGGGGCCTCAAGGCCTAAAAGGTGAACGAGGAATACAAGGACCTGTAGGACCCACTCCAACTGCAGATGAGATTAAAACTACAATTATTTCATACGCAGGAGTCATTACACCAGAGATTCGTTCAAACCTAATTGGAGCAAATAAATTAAACGCAGACCATATTGATGCTACCTCACTACATGTAGGAGCTGGTGGTATCACTTTAGATTCAAGAGCTGTTTTACAATGGAATAATCTAAGTGGAACAACAAAAGATAATTTATCAGGTATTAAATTTGATCCTCACTTCTCGACAAACGACATGAGACAGTGGTCTCAGTCTTATAGTGGTAAGGATGTGGCTCCTTTAACCATTGGCACTATTACTGACAATATTTATAAAGTGTCGCAAAGTATCTGGGTTTATTCGAGAAATGCAATTCTCGTTGATACCACAAAAAGGTATAAAATGCGTTTTAGAGTCAGATCTACTAACACTTCAACTGATGGAACAATATATGCTGGTGTAGCAACTCTTGATTCAAATTATAATAATCTCACAGGAGGTGCAGGAACTCATCGATATTTTTGTAGGTCTGGATATGCTCTTCCCGATACCAATTGGCATGAATTTGAAGGAATAATCTCAGGCATTGGCGATGGCAGTAACAACTTTAGGGCAGGCACCAAGTATGTTAGACCAATGTTCATTGTAGATTATAGCTCGGGAACTGCTCCAATGGAAGTTGACTTCTTAACTTTTGAAGAAGTTGTAGAAAAAGGGGACAAAGGAGACACTGGCGCAAAAGGAGCAACAGGTTCCCAAGGACCACAAGGTATCCAGGGGCCTAAGGGAGATTCACCAACATCTACTGAAATTAAGAATACCATTATCAGTAATTCATCGGTAATAACCCCTACTATTATTTCCAATATGGTGGGAACTAACAAACTAACAGCCAATAATATTGACACTAACACAATAACCTCTTTAGGTGCAGTAACAGCAGGATCTTTTAATCTAGGAAATGATAAATTTCAGGTAAATTCCAATGGCTATTTAACTGCAACCTCAGGAACTATAGGAGGTTGGAATTTAAATGGTTCTTCAATTTATTCAGGATCTTACCAAGGTTCAAATGCCTATACTTCAAGTGGTATAACAATCCATAAAGATGGAGCGATCAGAGCTAAGAATTTCAGGATAGACACAGATGGGAATGCATATTTCAAAGGAGATATCACAGGAGCTTCAGGTACATTTAGTGGAGCATTAACCTCAAGTTCAGGTACAATTGGAGGATTCAAGATCAATTCTACAAAATTAGAGGCAAATAGTACAGATTCAATGTACACCTATACCGGTGGTTATGAATATAGCGTCCCAACAAAAATCAACATTGATGCCAGCCAGGCAGAAATCCGTTGTTCACATAGCTCTAAAGGAAATGTAAGCAGTGGAACAGCATATATTTCTTCACAAGGAATATTGGCTAATTACGCAGGTACTCAAGCAGTCTCTGCTGCGTCAGGCTGGGAGATAAAAGCTTCGGTTGTAGCTTTGGGATTCGGTAAATTAAATTATTCGGCCTATACAAACTCGGCTATTTTAACAGGTTTGTATGCTTCCGGATATAACTCTGTTTCTGCTGCCAATCGCGCACCAACCTATGCAGCCTACTTGAATGGACCAGTTTATTCTAAAATGCAAATGGGAGGTGCTACATGTAGTTCTAGTTTTAGCTGGAGTACAAGCAGTTCAAGCCCTACAGAACTAAAACCATTTCAAAACTCAAGTCATGCCTATAATTCATTCTACATAACAAGTACATCTGGTTCTAAATTATATGTATCCCTTCCGAGAACCTATAGTCAACAACAGTTAATACCAGATGGTACAATAATTAGAATTGGTTCGATGGGACGTGATTTTGGTGTTGTGGCAAGTTATTATTCTCGCATGAGATGGGATAATCACACTACAAGAACATCTGGAATTTACAGCTCGACTGAAGAAAACCGTTGGGTTTCATGGATTTTAGTCAATGGAGCTTGGACTTTATTAAATGATAGAAATAATTAAAATTTTCAGAATACAAACACTTTTTAACAATAATGCTAGCACAACTCCGTGCTGGCATAAACAAAAAATTATTTTACAACATGAAAAACAAAAATTTGTACGAGTTAAAAGAGGTAATCAACCGTGTTAACAAGAAGGGAAACAACAAGTTCAAATTGGCCTTACTATTGAATGAAAAGATGATTGATGAGCGCATTGAGTCCATTGACAAATTGCGTGAACAATCGGAAGAATACAAAGCTTTTGAGCAAAAGAGACATGAATTGATTGCATCTCATGCTGAATTAGATGAAAATGGACAAGTGATCGTTTATTCACAACCTGATGGAAAAGGAAGTGTTACAAATGATGGTTATGGCTACCCAAACATTGTAAAAGAGAAAAAGAAGTACGAAAAACAATTGACTGAATTGCAAGAAGAAAACAAAGAGGTAGTTGAAGCAGAAATTAAAAAACAATCCGATTTTGTGGAAACCCTTGATCAGGAAATAGATCCTGCCATTGAATTCAGCTCAATTCCTTTCGATGCTGTACCAGAAATCGAATACGAAGAAATGAAAGTCCTAATGCCTTTCATCGAAAAGTAAAAACAAACTAATGTGTTAACAACTAACACAACTTTACTATCCCTTAAATGAAGAAATGAATATCCGGATCTGAAATTTGATATTACTTTTTCTTCTTTTCCCCAACAAGAAAGTAATACCATATCATAAACCTCTAACAAGGGATACAACTCAAACAAACAAAATAGCATACCCTTAATTTTCAATAAATAAAATTGAAAATTGGCAGACCGACAGAACTGTATGCTGGCGGCCTGCCCGGGGTATCCTATGCTATAATTTGAAACATCAAATACTGCTTTTACATTGATCCTCAGCAGTATTTAATAAACAAATATCAATATGATACATGAAAAAGATATATTTGACGATTTAGGTCCAGGAGGAGAACCTGAAAGACTTGAACCTGAATCAGGTAAACAACACAGTTCGTTCATGATTACCGGTCGCGTGTTCGATCATTCCACTTCAGGCTTGGGCAAAGGCTTGTATGTGTATGCCTATCAACACGATTCAGATAAAAACCTGATCTACAGAAAAAAAACTGCCTGTAGAGCTGATGGTAGCTTTAGCATTCAGTTTCTTGCAAGTGAACTGATTATTAATAACAATCCAGACATCAACAATCCTGTTGAACTTTTCGTTTACCAGGGAGGCACACAACTTGGCCTGGTTGGAAATGGTAATGTAGAAATTAGATCTATACAACCCCTCTATCTAAAAAATCTGTTTATTGCTTCAAGATCATCTGTAAGTGGTGTTGTTAAGCGCCAGAACTATGTGAATGCAGCAGGTTGTCTTATTGAATTATACAGAGATACTGACAACGACAGCTCTACTGCTACTTTAATTGATGGAGCAAAAGCTTTTACCAACATTAATGGAGAATATAAAATTCCTTATTATGGCAATGAAAAAAATGCTTTACGATTAAAATTCTATAATAATGAGGATGTTTTATCGGAATTCGCAAGTACCAATCCTTCTATTTTAGGCGATACCGCAACTGAAATTACGACAGAAGTAGTTAACGCAAGCGGCAATTACTCCGAAGGTGAGTGGTTCGAAGTAATCACAGAGACAAATCGTAAAATTTACGAATACGTTTCGAATACTTCTGAAAGTGGTAAGGTAAACGCAAGCTTGGTTTCATGGGTAGATGAAAGTACTCCATTGGAAAAGCTTTTCTATAGAAGAGTGCTCAATTACAGTAATCATAAATATTACCGGGTACTCGATAAAAAGGTAGTTTACCACTCCGATGGAAAAGCACGGGAAACCTACATTCGCATTCCGGAAAGTGTTACTTCCGGACAGATTACATTACACAATCATTATATCGAAACCTACAATTCCTACTGGTCTCCACAATTAGTAACAAGCAATCAAGAAGAGGAAGTTAATTACTTATTTGAAAACAATACTCTGGACGAATACTCACGAATAATTAATCGTGAGGAAGAATTAATTTCTGCAAGCAATACAGCAGACAGCACTACACCTGCTCGTAGCTTAATTAAAGGATACAGTGCAGAAGAGACTCCATTTGTAGCCTCACTAATTGGTGTAAGCGAAGAGGATGTGCAGAATCTAAGCCAGGCACGCGATTTTAAAAGTCAGATGAGATTGGAAGATCACGAAGCAATTCTGTTTGGACTGGTTAACAAGGGGGTAAAATTGGATGTTGCAGTTTTCTTTAGCATGTCTGACAATACTTTACGTGCAAAAATTCAGGAAGCCATTGATGATCGTACAATTCCAACAAAGGACATTACAAAAGCTCTGGAAGACATTAGAACCAAGCTACTTGATGTGGTAACCAAAGAGTTTACCGAGGTGTTCACAGGCATTGAAAGTGATGCTGTAAAAGCAGTTATGGCTGATGCTACAAAGAAAGATGCCTTCATCAAAACAATGGCCCAATTCTCTTATGAGAATACTGATTTAACAGAGGAATTGGAGGGTGATTTTTGGATGGCATTGCCTTTTAATGTGAATGAAGAAGTACAATTGAAGCTTGCCATTCAATACAGCGAGGTTTGCAATGCCAATGAGAAATTTGTAAACCGATTTTTGGATGCAGGATCTCTAAAGCCATTCAGCGAGTTGTTAAAAATGAACAGAACTGACATTATTGCTAAAATTAATGAGGATGCATCGACTATTCTGGCTTCTGATGATATGCCAGAAGGAATAACAACAGCAGAAGCTTACGCTAATTTTATTTACAATCAGATTGAGGATAAATTTGCTACTGAATCTCTTCTTTTTGATTTGGCACAACCGAATGTAGATTTCGCAATTGAAGGAGAGACCAATTTAACAACAATGTTCAATGCCTTAAGAGTCAAATTAATTGATGAAAGCATGAGTAGCAGCGCTCATTTCTATGGCATTGTTGATTCTGCCGGTTCCACATTTGACATTGAAAAAGGACCTGTTCGTGATTTCCTTAAAACCACCACAGTAGATAATGCTCTAAGTACATTCTATTCAAGTTTAGGAGCATACACTAAAGAAGACTTTATTAACTTCTTGACTACTATTCAGCGTGTGTACAGCATTACGTCTGAAGGTAAGTATGATACCATTAAGGCTTTAATCGATAATGCTTACCTATCGTCTTACGACATCGTAAAAGCTGGCAGAAAAAATTTCATCAATAAAATGAATGCTATTTTAGAGGATGAAGTATGCCTTAAATTATACAGAAATGCCGAGTACAAAGTAAATAAAGCACTTGCCATTTTAAACAAATATTCAGGAAGCGCCAATTCGGGAATGCCTGTTATAGTTAAAGACAAGAAACTTTCAGGCGACAATAAAAGTGAGATTCAATTGTTGAGCTTGCCTGAAATGTCAATTCTTTTTGGTGATCAGGATGTAACGGATACCAAACATGGTGAATCAGTATTAGGACCGGCTGCTTATTTAGTAGATGTACTAAATGTATTGAAACAATTCAAGGTTAGTGATACTCCTGGCAAAGAAAGCTTATTCGATAAACTAATTGAACGCCGTCCGGATATTGCAGAAATTCCATTGAATTGCACCAATGCATTAACTCCTTTGCCATACATCGATTTGGTAATGGAAATATTGGAAAATGCAATCTATCATCATGAAAATGGAAATTATTCAATTGATAAATGGGACACCACAAAAACCGAAGAACAGCTAAAAACCGATCCTGAATACACACAATATTCCGTGTATGATAAAATCAAGAAAAACACCATTACTTCATGGCTGTCGAAACCTTTCGATTTGTTTAGTGAAGAGCTAAAGTTGTTTGGCAAAGCCTTGGGAATTAATAGAACCAAACTGGCAGAACCATACTACAAGATGGTTGAAAATGCGGTAAATCCATATTTCGACGTTTTGGGAATGACCAGTGAAGAACAGGTACTTTTCCCTGAAAACCCAACAAATACAAACACTGTACTTGACTTTGTTTTCAATACTGTTTTTGGAGAAAATCCTAATCCTGCACCCACAAAATTACCTGTAAAAGGATTTATCGAAACATCAGTCATGACACTCGATGAATTCAATGCCTTGGTTGGCTCCTACTACGTAAATCCATATGTAACAGATGGTGAAAACTATCAACGCTTTACCATCCACTACAGTGGAAAACAGGAATTGAGTACAGCTTTTCTTGATTTTGGCTCAACAGACAGGCTGAAGGCATTCTTAATGCGCATGTTCCAATTCCGCAGATTAATGATGCTTACTGAATGGTCGACTCCTGTATTGGATGCAATTTTACTATTGAATCCGGCATACAAAGCCTACTACAAAACCATTAACAGCAACAACCAACTGATTACTTTAGCAGCAGCAGAAAGAATCGGTAATGCGAAAATGCAACAGGAATATCTTGGATTGTCTGACAATCAAGTTGCATGTATATTTGGTAAGGCTGTTGTATTGGAATACAATAAAACCACATCTTTCATCAACCAAAACTTTATTGACAATGATTTGCCAGAAGAGCATAAAGAAACATTAAAAGAATGGTTAACCATTGGCGATGAAAGCGGAGCACCTTTAAATGCTACAGCTTACAATTCTGAAGGCGAAGCCCATGTATTTATGGAATATCTACAGGAAGCAATGAACCTAACTGATGAAGAGCTATTGGCCCTTTCAAACTTTCTGGAGCAAAATACCGACAAAAAGCCAAAATTAACTGCAAGAGGTATTCAAAATATGATCACAGCTTGGCAGTTAGCCGAAGGCTATGGTTTAAAAATTGAGGAATTCCTGGCATACTGTAAACTCATTCAGTTTGATGTTACAACAGCTTTGGTTGACAGTGTAGAAACACTAAGCAATGTTCAAAAAACCGTAATTGCTAATCAAACGAATGTAATGGAATTATTGTTCCTCTTGCAACATCACGGAAGTGCAGAAGAGTTAGAGGAATTTGAGAAGAGAGCAAAGAAAATTGTTGCTAATATTCTTGATAAAAAAGACGAGTTTTCTCCTGTTTTAGAGGAAAACCAGCAAATGAGCCAGGAACAGAAAGATGCTTTGGCCCTTGCTCTGCAACCAGTCATTGAAGAACAATTAAATATTACCACAAAATTGGAATTACCATTCGTTTCAAAGGTACTGGAACAAAAATCCATTGATGGTAAGGATGTTGCCAACTATACTGCAGATCCGGGAACTGATGAGACTTCCGTTGTAGAAACCAAGTTGCTTGCTGCTATCAAGTCTTGCCTGAAAAGTTTATCTCTTTCTGAGGAAATGAACATTAATCTGAAAGATTTGGCTCACATAGATAGTAGTCCTGTAAACATCTTCAACTTGCCTATGGATTCTGCGCAGGCAGTTTCCTACAAAGATTTCGCAAAACTTGCTGCGATTTGCCAGGCCAAGCAATTTCTTTTGGATGAGAAGAATGGATTTGACTTTTACAATGCAATTCTATCAAACAATAAAGAAGCTTTGGGCGATCTTTCAACTTATATTGACTGGAATACCAATGTAGAAGAAGGTGTTTCTTTCTTATCTTTATGGAAACACAATGATGAGTCTGAACCAGAACCAAATGACACTTTTTACAATAAAAACCTTAACTGGTTTATTCAGGCGGCTGAGATCAATCAGTTTTTAAACAGATATGGCATTCAATCTGCCGATGCACTGAAACTGATTAAATGGAAATGGACCGATGTTACTGAAGCAGAACAATCAGTTAAAAGCATTGCCAAACTTGCACAGGAAAAAGCCAATGCTGCTGTTTACAAGGCAGAAATGAGCACAGGACGCGACCAGCTTAGAATGAAGCAGCGAGATGCATTGGTACACTACCTGTTTGAGAAAAAGAGTGAACAGTTTACAGATATCTACGATCTGTATTCCTACTTCATGATTGATACTCAAATGACACCAGCTGTTGCAAGCAGCCGCATTCTTCAGGCAACATTAACGGTACAATCCTTTATTAAACGTATTCAATTGGGACTTGAAACCGACGTTGCATTCACTAAAGAAGATGCTAAGAAATGGGAATGGATGAGTCTTTATCGTGTGTGGGAAGCCAATCGTAAAATCTTCCTATATCCTGAAAACTGGCTGGAACCTGAGTTGCGCGACAATAAAACTCCATTCTTTAAAGATTTGGAAAAAGATCTTACCGGTAAAGAAATTACCAAAGAAACGGTTAACGATTCCTACATGGATTACATCTCCAAGTTTGAACAAGTAGCCAATATTGAAATCTGCCAGTTGTACAACGAAGAGCACAATAATTTCTCGGTATTACATGTAATTGGCCGTTCACGATTCGAACCTCGCGAGTATTTCTATCGCAAACTGGTAAATGAATCCTACTGGACACCATGGGAGAAAATGGGAATTGAGATCAATTCTGAACACATAGCTCCTGCCATTATTAAAGATCGTTTGGTAGCTTTCTGGCTGGAATGTACTGATGTAGCCAAGGAACCTAGCGATGATGATTTATCTGTAAAAAATCCATCGGAAGGATCAACCATTACTCCAAAACGTGCACAAAAGCAGTTGGAGATGAAGCTTTGCTGGAGTGAACTTATCGACAACAAATGGACTCGCAAGCGTACTTGTGAAGACAAAGTATTGATTGACAATTCAGGAACAGATCAGAAATATGATTACCGCCTGGTTTATGACAACAGCGATAGCAAGTACTTACACATTTTGAATGATCCAAAAACTTTCTTAGGCGAAAACAAAGGTCATAGCTTCTCGGTGGAATGTTTCAATCATATTCACCTTACAAAGCAAGGAAGCTTCACAGGCAAGGACTATGTAATGCCACAAGGCATGAGTACCTATGGGCAAAAAGCGCAGATGAAGAATTCCAAGAAATGGTTGTCATTACCGGTAGCTGCCACCAATGGTATTGCCTATACCAACAATGTAGTTGAAAACATTAAAGGACGCACCCGTTTGGTTTATCCTCATCAATACAAGCATTTCATCAGCAACGCTCCTTTTGTTGTAGAAACCAACCTACAATCAGTGGTATTCATTCCAAGAGTTAAAGCAGAACGAAGCTCAGTCCTTTTGAAAAAAGTGATTCGATACACCTATACAGAACCTAAATTCAGACCAATCAGAAGGTACTATCACCCTGAGTATTCATGTCGTAACTACGAAGACAGGTATTATCGTGAAGACAGATACTATCGTGAAGAGAGAAATCATGACAGGTGGAGAAGAGATGAGCGTTGTGACTACAAAATGCCTCATTACTTCACCCATGAGCATGAGTTCATGTGCGTAATTAAAGAACCACAAATTAATAAGGAAGTTATTTATGAACCAGTGAATGCTGATCTGCTAATGGCAGAACCATTAACCTTCAAGCCTGAGATGATTGCCGGACTGGCTTATCATCCATACATGGAGAGCTTACGCTCCAATCTACAACGATATGGTATTGATGGAATTCTTGATCCTTTGGGCATTGAAGATGAAAATCACAAGCTATTGCCACAGCAAGCAAATACAGATCTTTTAAAAGATTTTGAGTTGAATAACGAAGTGGTGAAAAATACACTGGAAGTTACAGAACTTGAAGACAACAAGAAGTACATCGCAGAAAAATTCGAATATGATTTAGCTGGTGCCTACTCCATTTACAACTGGGAGCTGTTCTTCCATATTCCATTCCTGTTGGCAAACCGTTTCTTGATTGAAGGCAATTATGAAGAAGCATTAAGATGGATGCATTACATTTTTGATCCACGTGAAACCGAAGGAGAAGGAGCATCCCGTTACTGGAAATTTAAACCATTTGCCGATTACAATGCTACAACTGGTATTGAAGACCTCTTGTTCGATTTGAACATGAAAGAAGATCAGGACCCTTCGAATATAGAGTTGAACAAGCAGATTGAAATGTGGAGCAGCGATCCGTTTAAACCTCACAATGTAGCTCAGATGCGACCTGGTGCTTATATGAAAGCCGTAATCATGCGTTACCTGGATATTATTATTGCTCACGGCGATAACCAGTTCCGCATTGATACCACGGAATCCATCAACGAAGCCATGCAGTATTACATGATTGCAGCCCAGTTATTAGGTCGTAAACCTGAAGTTCTTGAAACGGAAATTTTGGCACCTAAAACCTATGGTGAAATGAACAGCGATGGCATGGGCAATGCCATTGAGTACTTTGAGGAAGGATTGATTAAACCAGAAAATGCAGCCTACTTTGAAAAGTACATAGAGTCAAATGAGTTGGAAATCGCTTCGAAACCATTTAGCAAAGAGAAGGATCAAAAAGGAATGCTAACCGATGTATACGGAGCAATGGAACACGATGGTAATGTGGCCAAGCTTTACTTTGGCATTCCAAAGAATGACAAAATGCTTGCCTACTGGGATCGAGTAGCCGACAGATTATTCAAGATTCGTCATAGCCTGAATATTGATGGAATTAAGCGAACCGTTGCCTTGTTTGCTCCTCCAATCGATCCGGCATTATTAATCCGTGCACGCATGGCAGGCATTAAAATTGGTGAACTTTTGAATCCAGGCAAAGCCAACTCAACTGATTACCGATTCCAAACTCTATTGCAACGTGCGTTGGAAATTTGTGGAGAAGTAAAATCATTGGGATCACAATTGTTATCGGCTCTCGAAAAAGGAGAAACGGAAAAGATTAGCGTACTTCGTACTCAGCACGAAAACAAACTGATTGATGAGATTACAAGTATCAAGACCAAGAGTGTAGAAGAATCTGAAGAGGCCATTGAACAACTGAAATTGCAGCAGGAAAATACCCAGTTCAGGGAAAAATACTATCGCAAGAAGAAAAAAATTAATGGTAAAGAGCAGCAGCAGTTGAATTATATGGATGCTGGAATGGTTTTACAAACTGCATCTCAAGCTCTTCAGATGTCAGCAGGTGCTGTAAGTGCTATTCCAGACATAACATTTGGTGGATCTGGTTTTGGAGGATCCCCTCATTGGGTAGTAAAAATTGGAGGAGAAAAAGCATCTAAACCTCTTCATTATTGGTCTTCTGCTTTAAGCATGTTAGGTTCCATTTCTAGCCACATGGGGACTCGTACAGGTCTTATCGCCGGCTACGAACGCCGTAAGCAAGACTGGAACTTCCAGGCTGATATGGCAAAGCGCGAATTGGAGCAATTGAAGCAACAGGAGTTATCGGCTGAAATTCGAAAGGCAATTGCCATTAAAGATTTGGAAAATCATGAGCTACAGGTAAAGCAAAATCAAGAATATTTTGATGTATTGAGCAACAAATTCACCAATAAGGATTTGTATTTCAGAATGGCAGATGCTATTACAGTTGTATATCGAGATGCCTTTAACCTGGCATTCGAAATGGCCAAGCAGGCAGAAGGAGCTTACCATTACGAGCTGACTCCTGACAAAGTAAGACAGCCATTAACCAATAACTTCTTCAATGCACAGGATAAAGGCTTACTTGCCGGTGAAAAATTGTATACAGAGCTTAAGAAAATGGAGGCCGATTACCTGGCCAATCACAAGCGCAAGTATGAATTGACCAAGCATGTATCACTAGCCATGTTGGATCCACAACAAATTTTAGATTTAAGAAGCAGTGGAACCTGTCAGATTGTAATTCCTGAAGTACTTTACGATTTAGATCATCCAGGACATGTAAAACGCCGAATCAAAAGCGTATCCTTAAGCATTCCTTGTGTGGCTGGGGCTTACACTTCCATATCAGCGAATTTAAGCATTGCCGATCAGAATGTGAAAGTAAAGAACATGGCAACCAGCAGCGCAGTTAGCGATAGCGGATTGTTTGAGTTGAATTTCAACGATGCCCGATACCTGCCATTTGAAGGTGCCGATGCAGCCAACGTTTGGAACCTGTCCTTGCCTACTGCCATGCGTCAGTTTGACTACAGTAGCATTAACGATGTTATCATGCATATCAATTATACTGCTGAAGAAGGATCTGCGCAAGACAAAACCAATGCAGAAAACAATCTGATTACTAGCTTAAATCAGCTTACCGAAGGCAACAGCCTGGCTTCTATGTTCAGTCTGAAAGCACAATACCCTGAAGCTTGGGCTAAAGTAGGAAGTGAGAATGTAAGTATTGAGATTAAGAGGTCGCAATTGCCATTCTACTTGCAAGGCAAAACCATTGAAGTTGAAGCTGTACAAGGCATCAAATTGAAAGGTGAAACTCAGGATGATCCTATCATTCTAACAACAAGTGGTTTAAACAGCAGCAAAGAATTGGCTGATAAAGTAACTGTAGACATATCAAGCAATGCGAACATTCCTGTAAGCGATGACTTTATGATTGTTATGAAATATACCATTTCATAGGGTAAGAATTCATTCTAGCAGCGGAATTTGAAGTTCTCATTCATGAATCAAATAATGCTGTAAGAAGTGTTTCCTTCCGGAAGTCCCGTCACCTAACATTCCGATAAATAATAATTGGTCTTACGAATCGCTAGGGCAACCTGCCCTTGCAACGGGACTTCCTTTTCTATGATAAAGCAGCTTGATACTGTTTATTCATTACTCATTATTAACTGATAATTATTATTCTCATGAACTTCAATCAATCGGAACAATCCGAACAACATAGCAATTCTCAAACATCAGCATTACCACAATCGAATATAAAACCGATTGGGCAGGCCGCTGATGCTGAGAAAAATGATGGGGCTCAAAAAGGGCCTCAATCTTTGATTAATCTCCCCAAGGGAGGTGGTGCAATTCAAGGGATTGGCGAAAAGTTCGAAACCAATCCAGTCACCGGAACCTTCTCGATGAGCGCTCCCCTGTCCATTAGTCCTGGACGAAATGGCTTTACCCCACAACTGGGACTATCCTACAATTCGGGTGGTGGAAATTCCGCTTTTGGTTTGGGCTGGAGTGTTGGCATTCCTAACATTACTCGCAAAACTGACAAAGGCTTGCCTCAATACGATGACAACAACGAATCGGATACCTTCATTCTTTCAGGAGCCGAAGATTTGGTGCCTGTTGATGAAGCAACACAAAGCCAAGGTGATTATGTGATTAAACGCTACAGACCTCGTACCGAAGGTTTGTTTGCCCAAATAGAACAATGGCGCAACACCACAAATGGCGAAGTACACTGGCGCACCATCTCTAAAGAAAATCTTACATCCATATATGGAAAAGATGCATCTGCCAGAATTGCCCATCCCAATGATTCCACAAAAATATTCAGCTGGTATTTGCAAGAATCTTACGACGCATTGGGGAACCTGATGCGATATACCTACCTGAAGGAAAACAGCGACAATGTTTCACCTGATGTATACGAAAAACATCGTCTGGCGAACAACAAAGCCTTTACCAATATCTATCCCAACCAGGTGCAATATGGCAACACCCTTATGTACGATCCTGTTGATGGAAGTTATGCAGGCAATTGGCTTTTTACCCTGGCCTTCGACTATGGCAACTACAGCACTTACAACAGCAATGGAAGTACTGTGACACCATCGGCAAGCTGGAACAAACGTCAGGATCCTTTCTCGGTGTACCGGGCAGGATTCGAAATGCGTACCTATCGTTTGTGCGAACGTGTCCTTATGTTTCATCATTTCACAAACAATCTGGGAGCCGATGCCCAATTGGTAAAATCTACCAAACTACAGTACAGTAAGGATGAACACATGGCACAACTCATGCAGGTGGAACATGTTGCTCACGATGGCGCACAAACTGCATCAATGCCTCCTTTAAGTTTTACCTATAGCAAAGCACAGGTAAGCGACAAATTGCATAGCGTTAAGCAAGATGTGATGGACAATCTACCCAATGCTTTGGCAACATCAGGTTGGCAATGGGCCGATTTGCATGGCGAAGGCATCAGTTCTTTGCTAAAAACCGAAAACGAGGCCTGGTATTACAAGCCAAACCTGGGTGATGCACGCTGGACCGACAGCACCGAAACCATCACCGATCCAACTCCTGTTTTTGGAGAAGTACAACAGCTCGATCTAAAACCCAATGTAAAACAAGCGCGCACAGCTTCTTTTTACCTGGGCGATGTAGACAGTGATTCACAATCCGAAATGATTGTTCATGCTCCCGGCATTCATGGTTACTACAGCTATGAAGATGGTGAGTGGCAAAATTTCCAGTCATTTGACAACATGCCCAATGTGGACATGAACCATCCGGATGTGAAACAAATCGACCTCTCGGGCGATGGTTTGGGCGACTTGCTAATTAGTCGTGGCAATTACTTCGAACTCTACCTTTCAGCAGGGAAAGAAGGATACAAAGGCTATCGTAAAATAGATATGGGTCATGATGATGATTTGGCTCCCGTAATACTCTTCTCCGATGCTAAAAATTCCGTTTACCTGGCTGACATGACAGGCGATGGCTTGAGCGACATTGTGCGCATTACACACCATTCGGTTTGCTACTGGCCAAACATGGGTTATGGTCGTTTTGGCGAAAAAGTACTAATGGCCAATCCGCCATTATTGGATGCGCCGGATCGTTTTAACCCATCGCGAGTACTTTTAACCGATGTTGATGGCACGGGCACAACAGATATCATCTATTTAAATGCATCACAAGTTACTTACTATAAAAACCAGGCGGGTAACTCCTGGAGCAATGCAAACTTTATCAGTGCTTTCCCGGCTGTTGATAATTTATCACAGGTATCGGTAAGCGATCTAATGGGAAATGGTACGTCCTGTTTGATTTGGTCTTCCCCATTACCTCATCATCAGCATCACTTGCTTTTTGTGGAACTTACATCAGGCATTAAACCCTATTTGTTAACGGCTTTCGAAAACAATATGGGCCGCAAGGTGAGTTTGCAATATGCTCCTTCCACCAAATTTTACATGCAGGATAAATTGGCTGGCAAGCCATGGATCACCCGACTCCCCTTCCCTGTTCAGGTACTGGAACGCGTGGAAGATCTTGAGCAGGTAAGCAATACCAAACTGGTAAGTAGATATGCTTACCACCACGGACATTACGATGTATACGAGCGTGAATTCCGGGGTTTTGGTATGGTAGAACAATGGGATACCGAAGATCTTGTAGATTCTACTGACGGGTATCAAGATCCTGTATACACAAAAAGCTGGTTTCACAATGGCATTTACAAAAACAGAGAGGCAATTTCTACTCAATTTGCACAGGAATATTTTAAGGGCGATAGCCAGACCTGGACACTTCCAGATTCTGTTTTGCCTTCAGGCTTAAGCCACGAAGAAGAACGTGAAGCATGTCGTGCACTGCGTGGGCAATTGTTACGTTCCGAGATTTATGCCAAGGATGGATCAGGCAAAGAAGGTCTTCCTTACATGGTAGAAGAAAAAAACATGACCGTAAAGCTCTTGCAAGCCAAGGGCCAAAACAAACATGCCGTGTTTTTACCGATCAACAACGAGGCCATCTCTTACCATTACGAAAGAGATGCAAATGATCCAAGAATTGCCCATACGCTAACTTTAAACACCGATGATTACGGCAATGTATTGGATGCTTTTAGCATTGCTTATCCTCGTCGTTCTGCTTTGGCTACCAACGAACAGAAAAGTTTAAAAGTGGTTTGTACACAAAGCGCTTACATCAACCGTTCCGAAAGCAATCTGCAAATGATTGGAATTGCTTACAAAAGCAAACAACTGGAATTTACGGGTTTGGTGTATACAGGAATTCCTTTCAACAAGGAAAGTTTACAGGCAGCTTTGGATTTTGCCAACGAAATTGATTTCTCTGCAACTCCATCAAGTGGATTGGAGATGCGCTGTTTTCAACACCAGAAATCATTCTTCTACGATGAGGCTTTAACAGGAAGCTTGCCACTAGGCGAAATTGCATCTCATGCCTTGCCTTACAAATCGCTTAGCGCTGATTTGACTGAAGATCTGATCAACAGCATCGATCCTTCGGGCGAGAAATACAGCATAGAACGCTTATCCAACAAGGCAGCTTACGTGTTTGAACCAGGAACTGGTGATCAGTCCGGAGTTTGGTGGATTCCATCGGAAGTAGTCAGCTTTAACAAACTGGCTTTCTACCTACCAAGCATGCAGACCGATGCTTTTGGGAACAAAACCCACATGACATACGATACCTATCAATTGATGCTGACCGAAACCACCGATGCCCTGGGCTTTAAAAACACAGCCGAGGTAGACTATCGCGTATTGCAGGTAAAAAAACTGACCAATCCCAATGGAAATGGACAGGAATTGGCTTTTGATACTCTTGGAATGGTTAAGGCAGTGGCATTATTTGGCTCTAACGGTGAAGGCGATACCCTTGCCGACCCAAGCATGAAATACAGCTACAATTTGAATACCTGGACAAGCAATAGGAAACCCATTCAGGGACATGTAGAAATGCGAGTTGAACATGGTGCAGGCAATACCAATTGGGTGGAAAGTTATGAATACACCGGAGGATGGGGAAACTTGGTAATGACCAAGGTGCAGGCCGAAGATGGTGAAGCCATGCAGGTAATTTATGGCTATGTACAAAAAGTACAGACAACAAATCGTTGGGTAGGTACCGGACGTACAGTTTACAACAACAAAGGAGAGGTGGTAAGGCAGTATGAACCCTATTTTAGTACCACACACGAATACGAAGATGAATTGGTATTGGTGCAACACGGAGTAAGCCCTAAGCTATTTTACGATCCTATCGGACGTAACATTCGAACCGACCTTCCGGATGGTACATTTACCAAAGTAGAGTTTACACCATGGGAACAGCGCAATTACGATCAGAATGACACCGTATTGGAGAGCCAATGGTACATTACCAATAACATCCCAGGCATGGGAGGAGATGGTGATATAGGTAATTGGTGGGATGATCTATTTGGAGGAGGAGGTGATCCTTTTGATCCAAATGATCCATACAATCCCTATGATCCATACGACCCAACTGATCCTACAGAGTCGTCAAAAGAAAGAGCTGCAAGGCTCACAGAATCACATGCCAATACGCCACAGGTGCGTTATTTCGACAATATGGGGCGTGAGTACATGGTAGAAGACGATAACGGCGATGCCGGAAAATACCGTGTGCATACCAAGCTTGATATTGCAGGTCGACCAATAGAAGTCACCGATGCCAAAAACAGGCTGATGACCACCAATACCTTTGCCATGCAACAAGCCTTGCAAGTGCACAATATCGACTCGGGAACACACACAATGCTGAACGATGCAGGTGGGCAGCCACTATACCTATGGGACAGCCGAAATCACCAGGTGCGTAATGACTATGATGCCCTGCGACGCCCATTAGCTACTTACTTAAAAGAAGAAAACAATGCTGAAATAAAAGTACAAGAACAGGTTTATGGTACCTCAGATTTTCTGAACAACATCGGGCAGTTGGAATTTCAGTACGACCAAAGTGGCCGCACACAAATGGTAAGCTACGACTTTAAAGGAAATCCTGAAATGACAGGGAAAACTTTTTACGCCGATTACCAAGGCTACAGAAATCTGGACAACAACCCAGGCTTTATGGCAACAACCTACACCAGCGAAATGAGTGTGGATGCCCTTAATCGCCCGGTGAGCAAAATCCTGCCTGATGGCTCGGTGGAAACCTACCAGTACAACAAGGCTGGATTGCTGGAAAGCATGAGCTCCGGCGGAAAAGCCTACATCAACAACATCAATTACAATGAGAAAGGACAGCGCACAGATATCTATTATGCCAATGGCAGTAAAACCAAATATGAATACGATGCAAAAACCTTCCGCTTAACCCGATTGCTGACCACTCGAAATACAGGACAGGATATTCTGCAAGACCTGAATTATACCTACGACCCTGTAGGCAATATTGTAGAACAGGTTGACAAGGCACAGCAAACTTTCTATTACAGCAACTCTGTAATTGAACCCAAAGGACAATACGAGTACGATGCCCTGTACCGTTTGACAAAAGCCACTGGACGTGAATTGAACAGTTTGGCAATGCCAACGCATAGCGATTTTGCCAACAACATTGGCCTGCCCAACACGGCTGCCAATGCCATGCAAAATTATACCCACAATTACAGCTACGACCAACTAGGGAACATGCAAACGGTAAATGCCGAAGGCAGTTGGACACGCAACTACTTTTACAAGGCCCATAACAATTACCTTTTGGGACATACTGCCGGGGTGAATGAGTACAGCTACGATGCCCACGGCAATATGCTAAGCATGCCACACCTGCAAGCCATGCACTGGGATTACAACGATTGGTTAACACAGGTAGAACTGGATGCCAATGGCAACAAGGCCTTTTATGTGTACAATGCCGGTGGAGAACGCGTTCGAAAAGTAGTAGAGAAAGGCAATATTCGTGAAGAGCGATATTATTTTGGTGATTTCGAAATATATCATAAATTTGTTAACGGTGTACTGGAAACCGAACGAACAACTGTTCATATTTCTGATGATAAAGCTAAAATTGCCACAGTTGACAAAAAGACAGTAGACCAAAGTTCTTTGATAGAAAATCCAACTGCTGTAGTTCGATATCAATTGGATAATCACCTTGGCTCTGCCTCCTTGGAGTTAGACGAAACTGCCAACATCATTTCTTACGAGGAGTACCATCCCTTTGGAACTACCTCTTACCGAAGTGGCCGCAGCGAGACCGAAACCTCTCAAAAAAGATACAAATACGTAGGCAAAGAACGTGATGAGGAAACAGGACTCTACTATTATGGTTTCCGCTACTATGCCGCCTGGATTTGCAGGTTTGTGAGTGTGGATCCTTTGCAGTTTGAATATCCACATTATACGCCATTTCAGTATGCCGGGAATAAACCAATTTCTAATATTGATTTGGATGGATTAGAAGAGTGGTATTACCTAAATACTTTTGAGGGTTGGAGAGAATCTGCAAATGTATCTGGACCATATAGTGAAAAGTTAATGAATCAGTTTGGTTACTTTTCGTTTAAACAAGTTACTGAAATTGAAATTGAAAAAGCAAGACAGGATAAATTAGAAAAAGAGAGAGCTAAACGAATAGCTGTACACAAATGGCAGCAGTTTCAAAAATGGGCAGATAATAGGCCACAAAATAATCCTGCATATGGGGCGCTGGAGTTCATGTATGAGTCAACTTTAGGAGGTGCTGTTGATGCATATGTGGATTTCTCTAATGGTGACTATGGTTGGGGTATATTTAATTCAGTAACGACTTTATTAGTTATCCCAGAGATGAAAGCTTTGTTCGGATCAGGACGAAGTATCAATGCGTTAGGAAGAACTGCCAGAGTTGCAAATCTCATTGAGGATGTAAGCACAGGTCGTAATATTAGAAAGTACTGGAAAGCTGTTACTGAATTTCAGGGTATTAAAGTCTTTCAAAGAGAAGATCTCTTTGATCCAGACTTGATTAGTTCTTGGAAAAAAAATGGTAAAACAATTACTGGTACAAATGTACAAAGAATGGAAAATGGTCTAGCTCCAATAGGTTATGATGGAAAGTCCATTAACTTACACCATATGATACAATCTGAAGATGGAGCAATTGCAGAAGTATCTCAAAGTTTTCATCAAATGTATAAAAAAATTATCCATATTAACCCTAACACAATACCTTCAGGAATTAATAGAACATCTTTTAATAAATGGAGAGAAGCATATTGGATAAATAGAAGTAACGATTTTTAATTTAGATTTATGGACATTTATAGTAAAATAAAATTATTAATTAACAATAATGCAAACATTGTTGATTTTAGTGAGTTTGGTCATGGTGTATCCGATGAGTGGATTGAAAAGGCAGAAGCTAGAATAGGTATTAAATTACCTCCTTCCTACAAGTGGTGGCTAAGGAATTATTCAGGAGGTCAAATCTGTGGAGAAGAAGTTTATAGTATATATGAAATAGATTTTGATGAAGTTGTTGGAGGAGATATAGTTTATATGCATGAAACTAATCTAAGAAATGGATTGATTAATAGTCATCAGTTAGCTATATGTGAAAATGACGATGAAACCTTCTATTTTGATTTACTTAGTATTGATAACAATGGAGAGTATAGTATATACTCAGATATTCAAGGACAATATGCTATTAATTTTATTGAATTCTTAGAAAACAGAATTAAATACTTTAGCTTATAATTCCATGGGCTCTCTCACCCAGATAGTCCAAGCGTGCACGAACCGCTGGTGCGAGCGCTCCACTCCTATCCATTTTAAAAGAAAATAATGTAAACACAACCCGCTTGCAGCAATGTGAGTGGGTTTTTGTGTATTAAAACTTTCTCTTCTTAAAATATATCATAAATTTGTTAACGGTATACTGGAAACCGAACGAACAACTGTTCACATTTCTGATAGCCTGTCCCGATTTTGTATCGGGAATAAAGCTAAAATTGCCACAGTTGACAAAAAGACAGTAGACCAAAGTTCTTTGATAGAAAATCCAACTGCTATAGTTCGATATCAATTGGATAATCACCTTGGTTCTGCAAGCCTGGAATTGGATGAAAATGCTGATATTATTTCTTACGAGGAGTACCACCCTTTTGGAACTACCTCATACCGAAGTGGCCGAAGCGAGACCGAAACCTCTCAAAAGCGCTACAAGTATGTAGGTAAGGAAAGAGACGAGGAAACTGGACTCTACTATTATGGTTTCCGTTATTATGCCGCCTGGATTTGTAGGTTTGTGAGTGTGGATCCTTTGCAGTTTGATTATCCGCATTATAATCCTTTCCAGTATGCCGGGAATAAACCGATTTCTTATATTGATTTGGATGGGTTGGAAGAAGCAATATCCGATAATAAAATAGATCCGGTTGATAACCCACGTATTAGAAATAATAGAGCAAGTAATCTAGATGTTCCCAATCGAGTTAGGTTAGATGGAACAACCTATACACATACTGGTTTTGATTATGTTGCACCTGTTGGAACAAATATTAAATCAATTAATTTCGGTAAGGTTGTTAATGTATATGATAACTCAAAAGGAGGAGATTATGGAATGTCTGTAATGATTGCTCATTACAAGATTGTCCAAAAAGTAAGAGAAGTATCAGTCTTAAATGAATTTGGAGAGACTGAACAAGCTCTACAGATATATGATAAAAAAGAGATTGCTTATTATTCTTTCTATTCTCATTTGAGTTCAACAGCTGTAGAGGTTGGCGACAATGTAAATCAAGGTACTATAATTGGACAATCTGGCATGACTGGAAATGCTTATACTACCGATGTAAGTCAACAACATTTACATTTTGAGACATCAACTGAAGTATATACATCAAGTAGGGGCCAAATGATCCCAACTAGATCTTCAAGGTTTAGTCCAAATAAGGTGGTTGCGACGGAGTTTTATAAATACGGCAATGGTAATTCAGGTACTTCAAGTGTATTTTCAGTTAATAAAAGTGGAGATTCTAAATTAATTAAGTACTGGCCATATAAATATGGGGAAAATAAAAATATGACTAATTTCAAGGTACTTTCTCCACCTAAAAATACAGCAAAATTTTTATGGTATCTTTCAAGTGATTATAATCCTACCCATGGAGATGAACCTTTTAAATAGAATGATATCAATTATATATTATGCAATCAGAGATAATAGTTATGAACAAAAGCTTACAATTACTTATACTCTTGCTAATGTCACAAGTATCATACTCACAAGTTGACATTATAAAGAAGTTTCAGAAAGGAGATACAATCAGATTAGTATCACATGATCTATTAATTAGTCTTACGGATAAGGTTGATTTTAAAACGTCTTATGATGATCAAAAAGTACGTGATTCCTTGAAAATATATCATAATAATCACCACCAAGCTGCTATTGCTTTTGAGAATTATAAGTTAAAATTTGACTCAAACTTTGTAAGTCGACGCAATGATAGCTTGTTTGTAAAATTGGAAAATAAAAGGTGGCATTCTGTTCATGTAAACTCTGGAGACGGATACGAAGAAGTAAGGTACAATTATGAGAACTATTTTTACAGACAAGGTTTTTATTTCATTAGAATTCAATACCCAGAAGGGAATGGATATAAATTAATAGATAATAAATCAGGAGAATCAACTTATCTGTTTGGAGATATCTATTTTAATAATGAAGCAAGTTTGGCAGTTTCGATAAATTGTGATATTGAAACTGGGTGCTCCCACAACGGAATACAATTATTTGATTTTTCAAATATAAAGCCTGACTTAATTCTAAAATATTCACCTGAATGGTGGGGGCCAACAAAGGTAAATTGGCTATCAGATGACGAATTGATTGTAGAAATTGAGGCCATGACATATGAAAATAAAATGTGGATGACTAAATTAATATATATAAAATTAAAGTTTTTGCCCAGATAGTGCCCCCCGCTGCCGCACGAATCCTTTCGTGTGGTTATAGCTAAAGTAAAACAAATACAGCCTGGCAGAAATGTCAGGCTTTTTTGTATTCATGAATTTATGTTACTTTAATACTCTAATTGTTTCCAAACTAAGTCATGTAATGAGTAGAAATTATAAGTTCAAAAACCCGGAAGGAGTTTATTTTGTAAGCTTTGCAGTAATTGAATGGATGTAATTAATCTTTTCATCTATAACCACCCTGTTGAAGAAGGACTGGTAACATTTCAGGAAGAATACATCTTTAGCAGTGCTAAAGATTATAGAGGCGAAAAAGGAACATTGGAAGATATTATTGTTGTAATGTAACAGCCACACGAAAGGATTCGTGCGGCAGCGGGGTGCAGCACAGCAAGCTGGCTTAAAAAAGATCCCGTATAAAATTGTTAAACCTACTGATATAATGCCTGGATCTAAAAAAACTTGGGCCGAAGCTTTTAAAAAGCGTTTTAATGACGTTAGAAATGTTGAAGCAGGTGGTATTGTACCTAATGGAGGTCTAAAATCTCAACCAATAATAAAACAATAAAATCATTCTTAAGATGGAAAAAATTTTAAACTTTGTAGATAATTTAGAGTGTCCAGCAATAAATGGAATAACTTATAGTGATGGTAGAGTTATACCTGTTAAATTAATAGTTGATTGGGAATCTCCTATCAATTATAAAATTGAGTTGGAGAAGGAATCATCAATCAAAAAAATTGCTAAAAACAAGGGTCTAAGATGGAATGATTGTGCTGTTCTAAGTAACCTAACAAATATTGAAAAAGGGATTGAAATATTTGCAGGAGAAGGAGATTATGGAAGTGATGGATTTTTGGCAGTAATCAACTTAACTAATAAAAAACTAAAGTGGATAGCATTTTTTGATTTCTCAAATCCATTTAATCAACTTAGTCTGAATGGAGATGTTATTTATGCAGTTAGTACGAATAATTGTATTTGGAAGTTCCCTTTAAATTCCCCTTCACAATTTACAATTGAGAGTATTTAAAAGATATTTTTTTTATTATCTCCCCGCTGCCGCACGAAACAAAGTTCCATGAAATCTGCTTTACTCATTGACAAGAGATCTTTTTGTGACGAATTTGCCTCAGCACACTGACGAGAGCATTTTTTTTGTATCAAAATTGTCATTACCGATTGACGAGAGCAAATTTTTGTCGCGAAATCGGCTTTACCCATTGACGAGAGATCTTTTTTGTGACGAATTTGCCTCTGCACACTAAAGAGAGCATTTTTTTGTATAAAAATTGCCATTACCGATTGACGAGAGCAAAATTTTGATGCTCTGAACCGCTCCCGAGTCTGAATTTTCAAATTCTTGATAGGCTGGCGCAAGAAAAAGGATCAAGCGAAAAACTTGTGGGGACTATATGTTTTATGCATAAATTTTAGAAAGCCTGAACAGGAAAAATTCAATTTCTCTCACACCTCTAAAAGCAGTTCTGAAAGCCTTAATTTTTGCATTAAAAGATTCTGCTGAAGCATTTGTACTTCTATTTTCAAAATAGTTCAAGATTCCGATATAGTGAGTTTTAATAGAGTTTGATACTATTCGAAAGGATTTCATTCCAGCCTTTTCGACCTGGTCATACCATTTTGCTAACTTGGCGTATGCTACACCTTTATCCTTTGTTCTTGAAAAAATGTTTTTTAAGGCCTGACTCAAATCATACGCTTTCTTTAGTTTAGGATATTTCTCAAATAGAATGCTGGCCCTAAATCTTTGAGAATCGCTCCATTTGTAAGGGGATTTGAACAATAGAAAACGACTACGAACCAACAACTGTCTCAAAGTATCTCCATTGGCAAGTAAAGTATTCTGATAAGCTACACCTTTGGTTTTGGCATATTTTATCGCCTTATTTTCTTTGTCAATGGCTTTCCATCTGTAATCAATTCTTAATTCCTGAACAGCATCATTGGCTAGTTTTTGAACGTGAAATCGGTCGATAACCACCACAGCCTTAGGAAAACATCGACGTACAACTTTATTCATTGAAGCAGCCATATCCAAAGTGATTTCTTTAACCGAACATCGCTTTTCCCACGGGATTTTGTGCAATATTTTTATGATATTAGCTGACTCCGTGCCTTTGATCATGGCAACCAGGCAACCTTTCTTGCCTTTGGCAGCCTTGTTGGTCACAATGGTATAAAGCTCTCCATTGGAAAGAGATGTTTCATCAATGCTTAAATACCTTCCAAAGTTTTTAGCAAACAAAACCCACTCTTTTGCATGATCTTTTTGACCCCAATTGTGATAGTTGCTTAAATGTTTTTTGTACTGATGTTGTAAATGTTTTCCATCAAGATGATAGTATTCACCAAGACTTCTACAACTCACAGGTTTAGATTCCAAATGCCCCTTTTAAAAAAGACGCGAACCCTTTGGTTAGTCGCGTGCCTGAGGCAACCAGTTGCCAATCTCTGCTTACAATATTTCCTGTGGAGTGATTCATCCAACGACGACGCTTCAAATGAAGTAGCAATGCCTTATCTCTCAATGGGAAATCCTGAACTGTAATAGCGGGTAAGAAACCTTTGGACTCTAGTTTATCCTGAGCATATTCTGAAGGAGGAAGATTGCTTTCTTCTAAATGAACATTAACAGCTTCTCCATCAAGTATGATGTTAGTGATATTAAAATAATCCAGTAATCCTTCAGGAAGAAATAAACGAACAAGTTGCTCGTAGTTTTCGTGATCAGTCATCTTATGTACTTCAATTGTGCTGGCACAAAGATGTGTGTTTAGAATTTTTCCCACAAGTTTTTTGCTTGATCCCAAGTTTTTTGCTTGATCCAAGAAAAATATCCTGGCTCAACAATATCCATAAAAAAAATCCTTCCGAATATCTTCGAAAGGATTTTTTTAGTACCCAGGGCCGGGATCGAACCGGCACGGGTTGCCCCACTGGTGTTTGAGACCAGCGCGTCTACCAATTCCGCCACCTGGGCATTGCTTTTGAATGCGATGCAAATATAGACCTTTGTTTGATTCTCGCAAAACAAAAACTGCATTTTTTTGAAAAAAAATGAATAAAAAAATCTCAGCACCTAGGGCGGAAAGCCCTACTAGTACTGAGATTCATATTTTTACACTCAAAATAAATATTTCATTTGAGCAGCAATTTTTTTTGAAATTTTATTGCGGCATGCTGTATTCGAGGCCTGCTCCTGGTCCCAAAGGCAATCCAAGAAGAATCCAAACCATCAAAACAATTACCCAAACCACAAAAAATGCAACCGAATATGGCAACATGGTGGCAATAATGGTTCCGATACCTGCATTCTTTTCGTATTTCTGGAAATAAGCAATGATTAAAGCAAAGAAACTCATCATTGGAGAAATTACATTGGTAACACTATCCCCTATTCGATATACTACCTGCGACAATTCCGGCGAATAGCCCATCAGCATAAACATCGGGATGAAAATTGGTGCCATAATGGCCCATTTTGCCGATGCCGATCCCATAAGCATATTAATAAGTGCCGATAGAAGCACGAAAAGAATCATTAATGGAATCATACCAATTTCGGCAGCCATAAGTGCTCCTGCCCCTTTAATAGCCATAATTACCCCTAAGTTCGACCATTTGAAATAGGCAACAAATTGGGCTGCAAAAAATACAAGTACATAGTATCCGGCAAGGGATTGCATCGATTTTGCCATTCCCTTCATGATATCTGCATCGTTTTTGAAAACTTTGGCTCCAAATCCATAAGCAATACCACATCCTCCTGCTCCTAAAAATAGCAAGGCTACTACCCCTTTAATCAGCGGAGAAGTTAAGAATCCACCATCAGCACCTCTAAAGAATCCGTCTTGCGGGATCAATCCCCAAAGAGTAATGGCAGTAAGGAAAATAACCACATACAAAGCCCAACGCAATCCGCGACGTTCCAAGTCTGTTACATCGTGAATTTCTTCCTTGTGTAAATCGGCATCTTTATATACACCCAAACGAGGTTCAATTAATTTATCGGTAACCAAGGTTCCCACAATGGCAATTACAAAGGTTGAAACCACCATGAAGTAATAGTTGGCGGTAGGATTTACCGTAACCGTAGGATCCACAATTCGAGCAGCCTCTTGCGAAAGACCTGCAATCAGAGGATCGATGGTCCCCAGAATTAAGTTGGCCGAGAATCCACCAGATACACCGGCAAAAGCAGCTGCCATACCCGCAATCGGATGTCGATCAACCGCTACGAAAATGATCCCAGCCAAAGGAATTAAAAGTACATATCCAACATCCGAGGCTGTGTTCGATAAGATACCTGCTAGCACCAATACAAAGGTTAGCATCTTTTTAGGAGCCGACAGTACCAGTTTGCGAATTAATGTTCCAATTAATCCACTACTTTCGGCAATTCCAATGCCCAACATGGCAACCATTACAATTCCTAAAGGAGCAAATCCGGTAAAGTTATCTACCATTTCTATCAGAATGCGATGCAATCCTTCAATGGATAATAGATTTACCACCTCGATGGTTTCTTTGGTGCCTGGATGAACTGCCTGCCATCCGAATAGGGATGCCAATCCCGATAATAAAATTGCCATTACAGCAAAAATTGCAAATAAGGTAGCTGGATGCGGTAAGGCATTTCCGAATTTCTCTGTTACATTCAGAAACCTATCTGTCCAACTTCTCTTTTTCTCTACACTCTTCTCCATTTTAATCAGTTAAGGTTGGTTTAGTTTGTTGTCAATTCATGTGAAGCCACAAAAAAAGAGAAAAAAGAATAAGGCTGCAAGAAGAATTGCAAGCTTGGTATTGTCATTCCTGTAGTAGTTTTTTATTGCCAACTTCGAGCTTACATCCTGATTTTTAGTTTAAAACTTAATTTAAACCGGCAAATACAGAACAATAATATCAGGATTTTCTATCTTAGTATAAAGATTATTGATTTGTAATAAACTATTTCCCCAATTAAATTTGATAGGAAATCAATAAAATCACACAAACAAAACTTAACTGATATGCCTAACTTAACAACAAACTACCTAGGACTTGATTTAAAAAATCCAATTATTGTTGCCAGCTCTGGTTTAACTGATTCGGTAGAAAAATTAGTGGAATTGGAAGAAAATGGTGCAGGTGCCATTGTTCTAAAGTCTCTTTTCGAAGAAGAAATTATCATGGAAATGGAAGAACAAATGCATGCCATGACAAGCCGTCCTTACGTTTATCCTGAGACTTTTGACTACATGCAGGAAGAGCCACATGAAGACATTCTTCGCAAGTACTTAAGATTGATTGAAGAGGCCAAAGCCGCCGTATCGATTCCTGTAATTGCAAGTATCAACTGTGTTAGCGCCGAAAAGTGGACCTATTTTTCGAGAGAAATTGAAAAGGCTGGAGCCGATGCACTAGAGGTTAACTTGTTTGTTTTGCCAACAGATATGAACAGATCTGGTGAAGAAAACGAGAAAATTTATTTCGATGTTTTGAAAACAGTTAAAGACCAGGTTGCCATACCTGTTGCTCTAAAAATTAGTCCTTACCATTCAAACCTGGCCAATATGGTGAAGAAGTTGGATGATATGGATGCTGATGGAATTGTAATGTTCAACCGTTTTTACAGTCCTGATATTGATATCCATAACCTTGGTATCACCAACGGACAAATTCTTTCACATTCGGATGACTACAAGAATTCATTAAGATGGATTGGCATCATGTCGGATAGAGTGAAATGTTCATTGGCTGGAACTACTGGAATTCATACTTCCGAAAGCATTATCAAGCACATTTTGGTTGGTGCTGATGCCGTTCAGTTGGCTTCTGTTATCTATAAAAACGGACCAGAATACATTGATATTTTATTAAAAGAAATCTACTCTTGGATGGAAGACCAGGGATTCGAAAACATTCGCGACTTTAAAGGAAAAATGTGTCAGTCGAATGCTAATGATCCTGCCGCCTACCAAAGAGTTCAGTTCATGAAGCATTTTAGAAACTTCATTATGCACTAGAATCTTTGATTTTCACATTAAATACAGCATGCCCGAATCCATTTATTGGTTCGGGCTTTTTTGTGAGTTGAATTCCTTAAAAACCACATAAATTTCCTGTATTAAGGATTAAATCCTGAAACTTGTAGCTTCTTATAACAGAACACATAAGCAGCTTTCCCTGTTGATATGCTTAGCATCTCGAAGATGCTTAGCATGTATAAGCACTATGAATACAACGGCATTTCAATTTTTATACCTTTTGAGAATAAAAAGACAAACCAATTGAAATTCGTGAACTTAGAATCGAACACTGATGAAATAAACTGATAAAAATCATTACTATTTAGATTTAGTTTTATTAAATTGTATTCTTCTCAAGTTTAACCCTTAATACCACAATAAATTCATAATCAAATGGAAATTACAACTTCACAAGAACTCAAAAAGAATTTCGGAGTACAAGAAACACTAAATCGATTAGGCATAACAGAGATAAATGCCGGAGTATCAACTGGAACAGAATGGTTCGATTGTAAGGGAGATATCACAGAATCCTACTCTCCTATTGACGGATCGCTTATTGCAAAAGTTAAAAATGCCGATAAGGATGATTATGAAAAAGTTCTGATAAAAGCTCAGGAAGCATTTAAGGTTTGGCGAAAAATGCCAGCTCCAAAACGCGGTGAAATCGTTCGACAAATTGGAAATGCACTACGCGATGCCAAAGAGGATTTGGGCAAACTGGTTACACTTGAAATGGGTAAGATTTACCAGGAAGGTTTGGGCGAAGTTCAGGAAATGATTGACATTTGCGACTTTGCAGTGGGACAATCAAGAATGCTTTACGGATTTACCATGCATTCGGAAAGACCAGATCACAAAATGATGGATCAGTATCATCCCTTGGGATTGGTTGGTGTAATTTCTGCATTTAATTTTCCGGTTGCCGTTTGGGCCTGGAATGCAATGATAGCTGCAGTTTGTGGTGATGTTGTAATTTGGAAACCCAGCTCGAAAGTGCCGCTTTGTGCCATTGCCTGCCACAAAATCATTCAAAATGTACTAAAAGACAATAACGTTCCTGAAGGTGTTTTCAACCTGGTAGTTGCGAAATCATCGGTAATGGGAGATAATTTTATTGAAGACAAGCGTGTTCCGTTGATTTCCGTTACCGGATCGACTGCCATTGGAAAGAGAGTTGCTGAAAAAGTAGGTGCTCGTTTGGGAAGAACCATTGCAGAATTGGGAGGTAATAACGCCATTATTGTAGCTCCTACTGCCGATTTGGATATGGCCATTCCGGGCATTGTGTTTGGATCGGTTGGAACAGCCGGTCAGCGTTGTACTTCAACTCGCCGTTTGATTATTCACGAAAGCATTTATGATGAGGTGAAGAACCGATTGCTGAGTGCCTACAAACAAGTTGAGGCCAAAATTGGCAATCCACTTGATGAAAATACTTTGGTGGGCCCGGTAATTGATGAAGGAGCGGTTGAAGTATACCAAAATGCCATTGCAGAGGTAAAGAAAGCGGGTGGTAATATTGTATTTGGCGACAAAGTATTGGAAGGAAACTATGTATTACCAACATTCTGTGAGGTAGAAAATCACTGGCAAATTGTTCAGGACGAATCCTTTGTGCCCGTACTGTACATCATGAAATATAGTACGCTTGATGATGCCATTGAACTACACAACAACGTTCCACAAGGTTTATCCTCATCGATATTTACCCTGAACATGAGAGAAGCACAAACCTTTATTTCTGCCGTAGGTAGCGATTGTGGTATTGCCAATGTAAACATCGGAACATCGGGTGCCGAAATTGGTGGTGCTTTTGGTGGTGAAAAAGAAACTGGTGGCGGTCGTGAGTCGGGCTCCGATTCATGGAAGACCTACATGAGAAGACAAACCAACACCTTGAACTTTGGAACTGATTTGCCTTTGGCCCAGGGAATCAAATTTGATTTATAATTCAACCATATTAGATTTTCAACATTTAGCCTCGACCTATGTCGGGGCTTTTTATATCAAAAACTCTGGCTTTCGCCTAGCAAAATCATAAATTCACGAAATATCCAGGTATTGACTCAAAAGCCTTTCACATAATTTTTTAAACACTGCATAAATTCTTATTTTTGAAGCAACACTATACCTTGCAATCTGTTTACTATGCTGAAAAAAATACTTACCTCTTTCTTCATTGTTTTGCTTTTGGCAATCATTGTTTTAGGCTACCTATATCTTCAAAAACAAAAGGAATACAAAGGCGTTGATCCTTTTTCAGCAATTCCTGTGAATTCGGAGTTAATCGTTCAGTTTGAAAGTTTAGAGCAACTCATTTCAAAATTGGAGAACAATACTGGCATCTGGACAGAGTTAAGCAAGTTCGAAAAAATTGCAAAAATCAACGAGAATCTTCAGTTCATAGATAGTTTGGCAAGTAAAATTGATTCCGATCATCAATTTACGCTGGACCGATCGTTTACCATGGCCAGTCATCTGCAAGGAAAAAATGACATCGAATACCTATACATTCTGCCAATTCTGGATTATCTGGAAGAAAAGAAACTACAAACAGCAGTTTCGAATTGGATTGGGCCAGATCTGGTTTTGCGAGAACGAAACTATCAAAACACAACCCTATACAGCATTCCTGCAGCCAGCAAAAAGGAAAAAGAATTGCACTTTACCTTCTCAAAAGGCTTGTTTCTGGCGAGTAGATCGATGCTATTATTGGAAAACTCTGTTCGCCAGTTAAGCACTGATAATTCTATATCTAAAACCAAAGGATTTGAACAAATCAGAAGAACTATTGGTAAGAATGTTGATGCAAATATCTTCTTGAATTTAAAGACTTTCCCAAAACAAATTTCCTTTTCATTAAACAAGGAGCACAGCAAATTTATTCGCAATTATACCAACATAGGGAACTGGACTGAACTTGATTTGAGTTTCAGAAATAGAATTATCCTAATGAATGGATTTACCTATAGTGATCCAAGTCAAGGAAACCTGATGAACCTGTTTTTACAACAAGAGCCTGTAAAGATGGAAATGGAATCCATTCTACCAGCTACAACTGGTATTTTGGCTGTGTTGGGTATTGATGATCCACTGCTTCACAAAGGGAAATACCGCAAATTTTTAGATCAGATGGGAAAACTTTCAGACTACCAGAAAGATATTAATGATCTGAAAAAGAAAACAGGCGAAGATTTTGAAGAGATTATTTTTTCAATCATTTATAAAGAAATTGGCTTGGCCTTTGCCGAAGGAAATGTTGATAAAAAGTTTACCATTATCCGCACAAAGAGTGCCAGTATTGCAAAAGAGAAGATGTTAAAACCAATTCTTGGTTTTGCAAAAAAACAGGAACGGACCCTATCCTACTACAAAAGGACTTACAAGCTCGATTCTGAAACCTCTTTTGATATTTACAGATTGCCAGAAGATCGACTGCCAGAAAAATTATTTGGGAGTTTCTTCAGCGATGCCTCATCGGCTTATTTTACCTTTATCGACAACTATTTGGTAATGGGTCCAAGCATTAATGCACTGTCTGAGTTTATTCAGGAATCTGTTCTGGGTAAAACTTTGGATAGCAATCAAAACTACCAGGAAAACAAAGAATATTTATCAAATAAAGCGAACTTTTTCTTTTACACTTCAACTCCGAAGGCAAACCAATTTATCACCAGTTTTCTGAACGAGGAACTACAGTCAGAGATTCAAACTCATAAAGAAAGTGTAAATAAATTTCAGGCAGTTGGCTTGCAATTGAGCTCGAACAGAAATCTGGTATACAACAACTTGTTCATTGAATATGATCCGGTTCTGGAATCTGCTCCTCAAACCGATTGGGAATCGAGAATTGATACTTGTTTCCGTCACAAGCCGTACCTGGTTAAAAACCATTATACAAAAGAGAATGAAATCTTTGTACAAGATATCCAAAATCAAATTTACCTGGTAAATCCAGCAGGTAGAATTCTTTGGAAAAAACCTTTGGATTCGCAGATTATTGGTAAAGTTGAACAGATTGATCTATTTAAAAACAATAAGCTGCAATACCTTTTTGCAACCAAAAATCATCTGCATTTAATCGACAGAAACGGAAACTACGTTAAAAATTATCCGGTTCGCTTAAAAGCGGAAGCTGCTCGTGGCATTGCCATTTTCGATTACGACAAGAACAAAAACTACCGCATTTTTATTCCTTGTAAGGATCAGCGTGTTTATGCTTATTCAAAAGAAGGTAAGATTATTACAGGTTGGAATCCTGCGAAAGCAGAAAATCCAATTACTTGTGAAATCCAACATTTCAGGATTGGTGGTAAAGATTACATTGTTTATGCAGATAAGTTTAGGGTTTACATCTTAAACCGTCGTGGTGTTGAAAGGGTGAAACTAAAGAAGCAATTCTCTAAATCAGAGAATAATCCTTTTTACCTTGAGAAACAAAGTAACCGACTGGTTACTACTGACAATAACGGAACCATTCATTATATCTATTTAAATGGAAAAGTAGAGTCAAAATCTTTTACTCAACTATCGGAAGCACATTATTTTTCGGCTGCCGATTTAAATTCCGACGGAAAGAACGAATATCTATTTGCTGATTACAACTTCCTTAAAATTTTCGATGCTTCAGGAAATCAAAAGTTAGAGAAGAAATTCGATTCAGGAATTAGCTACAGACCCAATGTTTACAAGTTCTCGAGAAGAAAGATTGAAATTGGCATATGCACCGAAAACGAAAACAAAATCTACTTAATTGATTTAAAAGGAAATAATCATTCCGGCTTCCCGTTAAAGGGCAATACCGAGTTTTCAATTGGCTTTGCTAAATCGGGCGACAAATCGTTTAATCTTTATGTAGGTGACAATCGCAACTTCTTATTAAACTATTCCGTACACTAGGCCGTTTGTCAACAATATCAATGAATTAATGTACCAAATCTATTTCTTACATGTATTAATTGATTTTTTTGACCCAGATAAAATTTAACATTAAAGATAGGGTTTTATGAGTTGAATTCGGTTCAAACTAATATTGCCTATTTAATTATATTACTATGATATTTAAATCACGATTTCTGATTCCACTTATACTATGTGGACTTTTGGCCGTTTCAACACAATCTTGTATCGATTCTGACGATTACGATATGGATCGCTTATCGGATAAAGTTGAATGGACTCCAAACATGATTGCTCCTGTTGGATATGGAACCTATACGCTTTGGTACCTTCTAAACGAACATGAGTTAGATCCAAACGATCAAACCATATTCTTGGAAGGAAACAACCTCGTGATAAGACATCGCGAAAATGATATTTTCACTTATGCCGTAGATGAAGTCATAGACTTTCCGAATCAGGTAAGTCAGAACCTTGCCATAACACTTGGTACCTTCCCGGGTATTCCGCATTCATCGATCCCTACTAATCCAATACCTTTTTCAGAAACATTCTCTGTTGATGCCGGAAATCCTGATATCATTCTTTCTAATTTACAGCTAAACGCAACTATCGATTTCAGCCTAAGCAACCCATTGAATACCGATGTTGATTTAACAGTTACATTCCCTGGAATAAGCGAAAATGGAACTACGGTAACCAGAACTTTTCGCGTAGGGGCCAACGCAAACAATCAACCTGAAAGCATTACCCTTAGCAATGCTACAGTCAATTTTAAAGCTCCATTCACTACCGGTAACGAGATTGATATTGATTTTTCCGTATACATACGAGACAATGGAACTACTATCAGCGGAAGCGGAGATTTAGGAATCAACTTAACGGTGCAGAATATCGATTTTATTACTGCATCAGGTGATTTTGGCAAGCAAGCAATTAACATTGGAACAGGCAGTATTGATCTAGGTGTTGACTTTTGGGATGATGTAGATGGTGAATACCGTTTTGCAGACCCTAAAATTCATGTTCACTTGCGCAATTCGGTTGGTGTTCCTTTTGCCATAAACGCAAATATTACTGGTTACAGCTCAAGCGGATCTACACAAAATTTAAATCCGGATGTATTACAACCTGTTAACTATCCTAAAACCATTGCTGATGTTTTAGACACTCCTAATGAAGAGACCATTACATACGATAAAAACAATTCTGACATTGTTGATTTAATGGCATTGCCTCCATCAGACAGGTTGGATTACTTTGGCAATGTAAGTTTAAATCCTGATCCGGTAGACATTTCCACTCAGCCAAACATTGTCAGCAATACTTCAAGAATTGATGCGGATATCGAAATTGAAATTCCGTTAGAATTTACCGCAACAAACCTAACGCTTAAGGATACAATTGATGGTGTTGATATTAACGATGCCGATAAAGTAATGAATGCCGCAGTAGTAATTACAGCCAAAAATGGTTATCCACTTGATGTTACCGTTGAAAACATCCAGCTTACTGATGCCAGCTACAATGTAATTGATGAAATTAAAGACAATGAAGTAATTGATGCTGCTTCAGTTTATACTTCGGGAGCAAATGTTGGTGTAGTTGATCCAAATTCGATTAAGGAAGTTTCCCACGAAATAAAATTAACGCAATCTCAGATTGCAAATCTCAACAAAACTGAAAACATCATTATAAATGCAATTGTAAGTACCCAAAATGGAGGAATTCCGGTGAAACTAAAAGGCGATTACGAACTAAAGTTCACCATATCGGTACAAGCACAACTTGACTTAAGCAATTAAAACCAGCACTTTAAAACATCCTATAATGACAAGATTTTTAACCAAAATATCTCTAACAGGATTACTTTTTGTGATTGTGACTATGAGCGGTGTGGCTCAAAAACTGAACAACACCTTGTATTTGATGCAGAATGTACCTCAATCAAACCAAGTAAATCCAGCCATACAGCCAGAGTGTAAGGTCTTTGTTGGCTTTCCAGCTCTTAGTTCCATCTACTTTAATTACAGCAATAGCAGCTTTGCTTACAATGATGTAATTACCGATGGAACAGGCATTAGAAGCGATTCTTTGGTAGTAAATGTGAATAGTTTTCACGATGCATTAAAAACCACAAACTTTCTTTCTCAGCAATTCGAATTGACTCTTTTTGCTTTGGGAATTAGAGCGAAAGACTTTTATTTCACTCTGGATGTAATCGAGAAAGAAGACTCGCGCTTTAGTTTCGATAAGGAGATGATTACCTTTTTAAAGAATGGTAATTATGACTTTAGAGGAAGAACTGCCAACTGGGGTGGATTAGGCGTTGATGCCAACACATATCATGAAATTGCCTTGGGAGTTTCAAAGAAAATCAACGACAAGTGGACTGTAGGTGTAAAAGGAAAAGTTCTTTTCGGTATTGCCAATCTTCATATGGAAGAGTCAGACATGTCTGTTTTTACGTCCTTAACCGGTGACCAGGTGATACTGAACTCCAAACATCGATTGAGAGCATCCATTCCGATCAATCAAATTACTTACGATGCCAATGGTTATGTTGAGGATATCAATTTTAACAGTGATGATTTTGATGAAGATTTCTTCTTGAATACCGACAACAAAGGTTTTGCTGTTGACTTGGGTATGACCTACAAAATGGATGAGAAAACAACGCTTTACGCAAGTGTACTTGATATTGGTGCCATTACCTGGAAATCGAACGGTTATGAGTTTGTTCAAGACGGATCATTCACCTACAATGGTGCAGACTGGTCTCAATCTGGGAACTCAAACGATCCGAACTACAGGGAAATAGAAGATGTTTTTGATGATTTGGTGGATGATATCGAAGATGAGTTTCGTGTGTCAGATTTGACTGGCACCTACTCTGTGGGCTTACCAACCAAAATTTACTTGGGAGGTTCGCACCAAATTCATAACAAAGTGAATTTAGGAGCTTTAAGTCGTACTGAAATTTTCAATGGCAAGGTTCAATCATCGCTTACTTTATCGGCAAATGCAAGATTTTTTAGAAACCTTAGTACAAGCTTAAGTTATACTGCTGTAAACAATTCCTACAATAATTTAGGATTTGGAGTAGCTGCTAAACTTGGTCCAGTGCAATTTTATACCATTACCGATAATGTAATAGCAGCAATTCGACCTAACAGCGCTCAAGTTGCCAATGTGCGCTTTGGCTTTAACCTGTTGTTTGGCTGTAAGGATAAAAACAAAAAGAAGGATGAATGTTCATGGTCTGAACCTTTAGGAAATAAAAAGAAACCATTATACAAATAAGTTGTAACTTTATATTGCTCTGTGTAAACAGAGTGTTTACATCAATTTAAATTCCGGGCTACCTTCTGTGGGTAGTCCTTTTTTTTTATAATTAAAAGTGATACAACATTACACTTTTAAGTTTCATTAACTTTTGTTTAAACCATTTAGCACATTTACAAGCTACATTTGTAATGTACAAAACAGAGAAGTTTTTTCATAGAATTAGATTTAGGTTAGTAAATAGTGGTTAGAGAAGATCCCGAGCTGAACAAGTTCGGGATTTTTCTTTGGTATAAACTGAGCACTGAAATGCACTTTTAAACTTTATTAACTTTTGTTTAAACCATTTAGCACATTTACATCTTACATTTGTAATGTACAAAACAGAGAAGTTTTTTCATAGAATTAGATTTAGGTTAGTAAATAGTGGTTAGAAGAAAATCCCGGGCTGAACAGGTTCGGGATTTTTCTTTGGTAATCCTTTAGTCTTCAGCTAAAGCAAAGAATAAAGGATAAGCCAAGGTGTTTATTAAGGCATAGTGGACTAGTGCTTACAACTTCCTTATAATCCCCTTTACCGTTTCAAGTATATGAAACAGTTCGTATCATAGGCTTGAAACGCTCCGTATCAAGTGTATGAAACAGTTCGTATTAAGTGTATGAAACACTCCGTATCAAGCTTATGAAACGGTTTGTACCAAGTACTTGATACGCTAAGAACATTTAGGTATATTTTCCTTCAATCTTAAGCCTATGGAACACCATTTCCTCAGCTCTCATTTACTCATTCGTTATAATTCTGTTATCTTTGTCATTCAAATTATAAGAATATGGCATTTATAAAGTTTATCATTATTGCTGTTGGTATTTATTACCTGCTAAAATTGATCATTCGTGCAATGTTCCCTTTTTTGGTGCAGAAAACTTTTGATAAAATGCAAAAAGAGGCCAACAGACAGCAACAAGAACAACAAAAGCGAGAAGGTGAAGTTACAATCGATAAAAATCCAAACACCAAATCTAATCCGAATAAAAAGGATGTAGGTGATTATGTGGATTTCGAAGAAGTAGATTAATTTTTTAATCTTCTGCTATGCAAACGATAGTATCACACTATCCGGCAAATAAATTATCAAAAACACTAGAAATTAATGATATGGAAAAGCCAACCAATGGCTTTTTTTGTATTTTTGTGTTTCGTTCAAATTAAAATAATAAACTCAAAATATAAGATTTATGGCTCAGGAAGATGTTTTCAAGAAACTGGTTGCCCATTGTAAGGAGTACGGTTTTGTGTTTCAATCATCAGAGATTTACGATGGTTTAAGTGCTGTTTACGATTATGCACAAATGGGTGTTGAATTGAAAAACAACATCAAAAAGTATTGGTGGGATTCAATGGTATTGCTTCACGAAAATGTAGTCGGCATTGATTCGGCTATTTTTATGCACCCAACCATTTGGAAGGCATCGGGCCACGTTGATGCTTTTAATGATCCTTTGATTGATAACAAAGACTCCAAGAAACGTTACCGTGCTGATGTTTTAATCGAGGATTTGATGGCAAAATTCGAAGCCAAAATCGACAAAGAAGTTGAAAAGGCAAAGAAGAAGTTCGGCGAATCGTTCGACGAAGAGCAATTTAAAGCTACCAACCCACGTGTAAAAGCAAATCAGGAAAAAATTGATGCTGTACACAAGCGTTTTGTAGAGGCTTTGGATAAAAATGATTTGGAAGAATTAAAGCAAATCATCATCGATAACGAGATTGCTTGTCCAATTTCAGGAACTAAAAACTGGACAGATGTTCGTCAGTTCAATTTGATGTTTTCCACTGAAATGGGTTCTACTGCTGATGGAAGTAGTAAAATCTACCTTCGTCCTGAAACTGCGCAGGGTATTTTCGTAAACTACCTAAATGTTCAGAAAACAGGTCGTATGAAGATTCCTTTCGGAATTGCACAGATTGGTAAAGCATTCCGTAACGAGATTGTTGCTCGTCAGTTCATCTTCCGCATGCGTGAATTCGAACAAATGGAGCTTCAGTTCTTTGTTCGTCCGGGTGAGGAAATGAAATGGTTCGACAAGTGGAAGGAAACTCGCATGAGCTGGCACAAAGCCCTTGGATTTTCTGAAGACAAGTATCGTTTCCACGATCACGATAAGTTGGCTCACTACGCTAACGCTGCTACCGATGTGGAATTTAAATTCCCATTTGGATTTAAAGAGGTAGAAGGAATTCACTCTCGTACCGATTTCGATTTAAGCCAACATCAGGAATTCTCTGGTAAGAAAATCCAGTACTTCGATCCTGAATTGAACAAGAGCTATGTTCCTTACGTAGTTGAGACTTCAATCGGTGTTGACCGTATGTTCCTTCAGGTAATGTCTGAAGCTTATACAGAAGAGAAAATCGAGAAGGAAGATGGTAAAGTTGACGAGCGTGTGGTATTGAAATTACCAGCTGCTTTGGCTCCAATCAAGTTGGCTGTAATGCCATTGACCAAGAAAGATGGTCTTCCTGAAAAGGCTCGCGAAATCATTAACGATTTGAAATTCGATTTCAACTGTCAGTACGATGAGAAAGACTCTATCGGTAAGCGTTACCGTCGTCAGGATGCTATTGGTACTCCTTTCTGTGTAACTGTTGATCACCAATCATTGGAAGATAACACAGTTACCATCCGTTACCGTGATACCATGGCTCAGGAGCGTGTTGCTATCGACAAGCTTTATGATATCATGAAGAAAGAAGTAAGCATGAAAGAGCTTTTCAAAAAAATGAAATAAGCTGTTTTTATAGATATTACATGGCCATTCTATTTTTAGAGTGGCCATTTTTATTTTATAACAGTATCCCTCTTGTACAAATTCCTTTGCAAACACCTACCCTCTTTGCCTTCTGCACATTCCCTATGAGAGGAAGAAGCTACGCGAGCTAAAATCTTAGAAGGAAAATATCAACGGAAAGAGGGAGGTAAAAAAAATCACATTTTCCTCATCACTAATAATTCATCATTTATAATTATTTTAGGGCCTCCAATTGTTTTGATTGGAAAAGACAACTAAACCACTAACTAACAAATGAAACATTTAGTAAGCCTACTGCTACTTGCAGTGGTAAGCGTATGGCAATCGCATGCCTGCACAACTGCCGTAATTTCCGGCAAGTACACAAAAGATGGTCGACCAATCATTTGGAAACTTCGCGACACGGAAAGCTTTGAAAACAAGATGATGTATTTCACCGATGGCAAATATCCATACATCGGATTGATCAACTCCAACGACAAAAATGGGGAACAAGTTTGGGGAGGATCAAACTCAATGGGCTTTGCGATCATGAACTCTGCATCTTTTAATGTAAACATGAAGGACACCACTTCCTTGAAAGATCAGGAAGGACGTTTTATGAAGTTGGCCTTGCAACAGTGTGCAAACCTTGAAGAGTTTGAACAATTATTGAAGGACACTCCTAAACCAATGGGTTTAGCGGCTCACTTTGGGGTATTGGATGCCGATGGTAACGTTGCTTTCTACGAGGTAAACAACCATACATTTACCAAGTTCGACGCTAACGATCCGGCGCAGGCTCCAAATGGTTACATTTTAAGAACCAACTATTCATTTACAGGAAAGAAAGACATTGGATATGGTTTCATCCGTTTCCAAACCGCTCAGGATATCTTCTATCAAGCTGATGCTTGTGGTGACATGAGTGCAAAGACTGTAATCCAGAACTTCTCAAGATGTTTAAAACATCCCGTACTAAAAAGAGATTTTAGAAAAGAGTTTGAAACCATTCCATACGGTGAAAATTATGTGAATTCAGGTGATTTAATTACTCGTCATGGTTCTTCATCAATGATCATGATTGAAGGCGTGAAAGATGGGGAAGACAAAGACATGGCTACCATCTGGACTCAGGTTGGCTTCCCTAATACATCAATTGCATTACCTGTTTGGGTAAAAGGTGGTAAGAATTTGCCTAAAGTATTATTGGCTGATGGAAAAGAGAATTGTCCATTAAATGAGATGGCTATGGAACTTAAAAACCGCTGCTATCCTATTTCTCGTTCGGCTGGATACAAATACTTAAAAGTATCAGAATTGATTAATGCTGAAAAGACAGGTATTATTCAAAAACTTGAAAAAGCAGAAGAAGAACTTTTCAAAAACACAGAAGAGCATCAAAAGAAATGGCGTTCAGCTAAAATGAATAAAAAAGAGATTGAAGAATTCTACCATTGGCTGGATGATTACACTTACAAAACTTATAAGGGGATGCTTGATACCCAAAAGTATCAGAGTTTGTAAGGAAATAAACAATCGGAAAAACATTAAGTGAAGCACAGGGCAATATTGTTCTGTGCTTTTTGTATTTTAGAGCCTGAATTTTAAAATTACGAATGACCAATTATGAATTACGAATCAGGAATATTCAAAATTGGTTTGCCATAATGCTTAATTCGTAATTCGTAACTCGTAATTCGTAATTGAAATGAACTTTAAGTCGATATTTAAGTCCGCATTGCCTCACCTGGTATCAATCCTGGTATTTTTAATTGTAGCATTTATGTACTTCCAGCCAGTTTTGGAGGGAAAACAATACAAAAAGGGTGACTCAATCCACGCTTGGGGAGCTAAAAAAGAAATTATTGATTTTCGAGAAAAGACAGGCGAAGATGCCTTGTGGACCAACTCCATGTTTGGAGGAATGCCCTCTTACCAAATTAATGTGGATTATCAAGCAAAAGACATGTACACTTTTAAGCAGATGATGGAGCTTTATACTCCAGATCCTGTGAAGTATATCATTCTATACATGCTTGGTTTTTATATCCTTCTCATTAGTTTACGAGTTAATCCATGGCTCTCCATTGCGGGTTCCATCGCATATGCTTTTTCCACTTATTTTATCATTATCATTGGAGCAGGACATTTATGGAAGGTAAATGCATTGGCTTTCATCCCTCCAGCTCTTGGTGGAATTTTAATGGTTCTACGAGGGCGATATCTTTGGGGTGGAATTATTGCTACATTCTTCCTGATCATGGAATTGTATTCCAACCACATACAAATGACTTATTATTTCGTGTTAACGGTTGTTTGTATCCTGATCTATGAATTCTACCATCAACTTAAAGAAAAGAATCTGAAACATTTCTTTAAAGCCATTGGGGTACTTGCCATAGCTTCAATCATTGCTTTGGGCGTTAACTTTACGAACTTATATAGCTCATACGAATACAGTAAATCCACAATTCGAGGTAAATCGGAATTGAGCTTGGGTAACAAGGACAACCAAACCACTGGTGTTGATAAAGATTACGGAACCATGTGGAGTTACGGAATCCAGGAAACATTAAGCTTATTAATTCCTAATGCCAAAGGTGGCGGAGGATCTCCACAAGAAGGAATTCAGGTTTTGAACTATGTGAATGGTGGTCAGATTAAATCGGTTGCTGATTATTACAATATGGAACAGGTGAAAAACCACCATTACTGGGGGAATCAATTGTTTACAGTTGGACCTGTTTATGTAGGAGCATTTATCTTGTTTCTGTTTTTCTTAGGATTAATTATTGTGGCAGGTCGCCTAAAATGGGGATTGTTAACTGCTACCGTTTTGGCAATCATTCTATCCTGGGGACATAACTTCCCTGCCCTTACAAATCTGTTCTTCGATTACATACCACTTTATAATAAGTTTAGAGCAGTATCATCCATCCTAATTATAGTTGAGCTGTGTATTCCACTATTGGCTATTTTAGCACTTAAAAAACTAATAGATGAACCAGAGGTACTGAAGAAAAAAGTGAAGTTTGCTTCTCTGAATCTGAATGTATTGGTTCTGCCATTTGCATTAACAGGAGGTATTGCCCTGCTTCTTTATCTTATTCCAACTTTTGGTTTGGATTTCTTAAGCGATGTGGAACAAAACTATTTTACTCAAATAAGCGCTTCCAACCCCAATGCAGTTTCATTCATCTCTCAAATTCAGAATGATTTGGTCAATGCTCGCATCGACATGTTCAGAGCTGATGCTTTAAGAAGCTTCCTGTTCATTTTATTTGGTGCAGCTTTGGTTTGGGCATATTCTAAAGATTATCTGAAAGCAAAATTCTTTATTCCTGCGGTAATTATTTTGGTTTTAGCCGATTTGTATCCGGTAAACAAACGCTTTACTACCAATGATGCATTTGTAGAAAAGAAAGAACTGAACCTGGCATATATGCCCAACATGGCAGATTTTCAAATCCTGCAAAACGAGTTAAAAAACAATCCTGAATTAAGGGCAATTACCGATCAGGCAGTAAAAGATTACACCAGAAAGAACAGAAAAGCCAGCGATTACGAAAAAGTAGCAGCACAACTTTGGGCCGTTACCTACAACACCAATTACAGGGTGTTTGAACAAATCGGTGGTCCTTTCCAAAATGCACGTCCATCCTACTTTCACAAATCCATTGGAGGTTATCATGGTGCAAAATTGCGTCGTGTTCAGGAATTGTACGAATATCATATCGACAAAGGCAACTTGAAGGCTTTGGACATGTTGAATGCAAAATACATTATTAGCCAGGGAGAAAAAGGAGCTCAGGTAAGTATTAATCCTAATGCACTTGGAAATGCATGGTTCGTTGATTCTTACAAATTGGTTAAAGATGCCAATGAAGAAATCATGCTTTTAAATGAATTTGATCCGGCTAAAGAGGCAATTGTTGATCAGCGTTTCAAAGATCAATTGAATGGCTTAAATATTATTGCAGATTCAACTGCCAACATTCAAATGACAGAATATTCGCCAAATCAGATTAGCTACCAATATCAGGCAAAAACCGAACAACTGGCTGTTTTCTCTGAAGTTTATTATCAACCTGGTTGGAATGCTTATATCGATGGAAAACCAGCAAAACACTTTAGAGCAAACTATGTTCTTCGTGCCATGAAATTACCAGTAGGAAACCACAAAGTTGAATTCAAATTTGAACCTAAGGGATACTTTGTGGGTGAGAAAATCTCATTGACCAGTATGATTCTTTTCTTTGTGGTAGCAATTGGAGCAATTGTGTTTGGCATTAAAAACCTGGAAAAGGAAAATGAGTAGCGGATACACTAAAACACAACAATTTGTAAACTTTATGCAGAAAATTGTTTTTCTGCATATCGTACTGTTTTTTCTACGTTGGTTCTATTTCTTTATAGAAAAATTAGTACCTAAGAACAAGAGAATTGCACTTTTCTTTTTGACTGAAAAAAACTATTTCGACAACTCGAAATACCTGTTTGAATACATGAGGGTGAAGAACGATTTCAACAGCATTTTGTTCACGCCACACAAAGCAATATACAAGCAGTTACAAGAGAAATTTCCGGGCGAAGTAGTCTACGCCTGGTCTTTTAAAGGTTTTATACTGTTTTTACGAAGCAAACATGTAATTATTTCCTATGGAATTAGTGCTGCTGCTTTTGCTCCATATTACCTGCATACAAAGTGTAAAAACATCATCTATCTGGGACATGGAACTCCAATGAAAAAGATGGGTTTACAAACTGCCGTATGGAGAAAATATGGAAAGCAAAAGCAACTTCAGGGCTATTCCTACATGGTGGGGAGTTCGCCTTTAGAGCAAATCATACATGCTGCCGGATTTAATATGGACATGAATGATGTTTGGGTAACAGGATTGCCGCGAAACGATTACCTGACTGATCCGGAACATTTAAATACTGATTTGCTTCTTAAAAATCCATTTTTGGATCGGAAAATTATACTTTACGCTCCAACCTGGCGCGAGGAAGGACACAAAACTCACTTCTTCCCTTTCGAAGATTTTGATGCCGATCAACTTTCAAAGTTCCTGGAAGAAGAAGATGCATACATTCTGATTCGTGGCCATAAAGAGGATATCAAACGCAAATCCGTTCAAAAAACACATGATTTCTTTTCAATCGAAAGAGTGATAAAAGCCGATCAGGATAGATTTCCTGATGTATATGATTTACTTCCTTACGTGGACATTCTGGTTACCGATTATTCATCACTTTGGATCGATTATCTGTTGCTTGATCGACCAATTGTTTTTCTTCCTTACGATTTGGAAGAATACAGTCAATACAAAGGGTTTTTCATCAATTTTGATGAGAATAGCCCTGGTGCAAAATCTGAAAGTCAAAAAGAGTTTACTACTCACTTGAAACGTTATTTCGATCAACCAATGACACATGCCAAGTGGCGCAAAAAAATTCGCGACATGTACCACACTTATCAGGACAATGGCAGTTGCGAAAGAGTTTACAACGAAATTCGAAAATTGAATCAATAAATGAACCTAAATAAACATTCCAAACCTGTCATATTCTTCACCACTCTTTTGGGGTGGATTTTTCTTGTTCCTTTAAGTTATCTGATTCCCAAAAAGAAAAATCTGATGGTTTTAATGGGCGCCAAAGATGGATTCTTTAATGACAATGTAAAATTCTTCTTTCTCTATTTGGCCGAGGAAAAACCAGATCAGGAATTCTATTTGCTAACTGCAAACAGGGATGTTTTCAACGAATTGAATCAGAAATACGACAATATTCTTTACTATCCTTCATGCAAAGCCTATTGGATTATGCTGAGAAGTAAAGTGTTTGTTGTAGATAATTTTTCGTGGATGGACAATTGTCGTTTTCAGTTGTTTTGGAGAGCAAAAATTGTACAAATATGGCATGGCATTGGGTTCAAGAAAATTCAGCGCAACAACAAGTTTTTCATTCAGGAAACCAGTTCATTGTACCGCAGATTCATTCTTAACTTTGTGGGTAAATTGCCAAAATATCAGGCGGTAATCTCCACAGGTGAATTTTTCACTCGTGAATTTTTTAAACCCGCTTTTTTAACTGATCATTTTATTGATACGGGTTATCCTAGAAACGACATCATTGTAAATCCAGAAAAGTATAAAAATGCACTTTTAAACACAGATGTAGAAACCATCAGTAAAGTAGCGGAAATGCGAAAAAATGGAATCAAATCGGTTTTATATGCTCCAACATTTCGCGATACGGGTGGCGATGGGATTTCCGATGGAATTCTTGATTTAAAATCGTTAAATGAGTTCGCTTTGCAAAACGATTTGGTATTTGTGTTTAAACTGCATCCACTGCCACAATACCAAACCATCAGCGATGATTTTGAAAGAATTCTATGGTACGATAATGTAAAGGATGTTTATCCTTTCCTTCCGGAAACGGATGCCATGATTAGCGATTATTCTTCCATTTACATGGATTATATCTTGTTGAATCGACCTATTTTCTTCTTGCTTTACGATCGTGAAAAGTATGAAACCAAAGATCGGGAACTTCATTCTTTCTTCAACGACTTTATTGTTGGACCAATTTCTACCAACCAACAAAAACTTCAGGAAGATTTGATAGAGAATTTGAGCAACAAAGATAGCTTTACAGGCAAACGAGAAGAAATTATTCAAAAATCATATGATAACATTGATGATAAAGCTTCTGAGAGAATTTTTAATTTCATTCAAGAACACTATCTTCGCCAGTAAACAATGAACAGCCAACAAAAGACAAACAACATTCATATGAAACGCGTAATCACTTTTGGTACTTTTGATTTATTTCACATCGGACATTTAAGAATTTTAGAACGTGCCAGAGCACAGGGTGATTACTTAATTGTTGGGATCTCTACTGATGCTTTAAACTTCTCTAAGAAGCAAAAGAATCCTATTTACACCGAGAAAGATCGAATGAGAATCATCGAATCTTTAAAGGTTGTTGATGAAGTGTTCTACGAGGAATCTTTGGAGCTAAAAGGCGAGTATATTAAGAAATACAATGCCGATGTTTTGGTAATGGGTAACGATTGGGAAGGAAGATTTGATGAATTCAAATCGCTTTGCGAAGTCGTTTACCTGGAGCGTACTCCATCCATCTCAACCACTGAGATTATTGAAATCATTAAAGAATAAAGATTTTCAGGACATATTAAAGGAAAAATTCCTAGCTCATTTATCCCTGATTATATCAGGGATAAGCTAAATTCCGATTGCTTTTTTCACAAACTGGTTAAAATCTTTCGATATGCCGAAAGCAAAGGATAAGAGCAAATAAACTCCTCCAACTATTGCTGACCTGATGGCAATATCGAATACAAACCAATCCATTTTTGGTAATAAAGTTCCTACGTAATAAGCTGCGGCGGCAACCAGCATTACCATAAAATATCGGTAATTAAAGGGTTGAAATTTATACTTCTTTAGTAAAAACAGATATTTGGATAAGTTAAAGAAGAAAGTTGCTGTTACTGATGCAACGGCAGCTCCAGTAATTCCCCAAATCGGTATCATGATTAGATTGGTAATAATTACCAGAAAACCATATACAGTCATGAATACAGCTTGCATTTTATAGTATGGCGATGATTGAATAATTACACCACTCACTCCTGATGCCATCTGTATTACATGCCCGATACCAATGAAAAAGATAACGTACTTCCCATCAATAAATCTATTCGTTACAATTTCAATTACGTTATCAATATTGATCCAAATACCTACAAACAAAAGGCAACCCACCATAAATTGATGCAATCCGCTTTGAGAGTAAATCTGAGCAATTGTTTTCAAATCTTTCTTTTTCCATGCCTCAGCAATAACCGTACTTGCTATTTTCTTTAGACTTCGGGCAGGCATTGAAACCAAAACACCAAAATTTGCCATTGTAGCATAAATTCCATTAGCACCCAAACCTACATAACTCACAATCATCACCTTGTCAATATGGTTTGCCAATTTATCGCTCAAGCCATTTAAAATCCCATAAAGAGAAACACTTATCATGGATTTCTTAAGTGTTGGACGAACAAACTTTAAGTCTGATTTAAATGAAATTTTTCCTCTAAACCAAAGCAGTAAAAATAGTAATACGGTTGGCAAACAATAGGCAATTACATACAACAGAACAAATTCTGAAAAATCCAATAAACTTATTGAGAACAGCAGAATAATTGTAAGATTCAATACTTTAAATACGATATCTCTGAAAAAAGTACCTGAAACTGCATCGTATAAAACCCGATTATAAGCATCAAATAAATTGAAGAAAATGGTAAAAAATACTAACGGAATTAGATATACCAAATAATCCAGATATAATGGAGATTCATCCTTGTAAGCATCAATAGCAAAGGGATGCAGAATGAAATAACTGATTAAAGCCAAGGCAAATCCTGCCATCCCTACCCAAAACAAAATAAACAAGTATCCATTATGGTTCCGGTTTTCATTTCGGAAATAAGGAAACAATCGTGCAGTAACATTATTAAATCCTAAGGAAGAAAACTGTGCAACAATGGCAGCCATCGGTCCTATCCAATTGATCAATCCAATCTGATCGGCTTCTAAAAATCTAGGAAAAAGAATCCCTGTATTTATAAATCCTAAAATCGCTCCGATATACGAAACGAAACTTCCCTTAATGGTTTGTTGTCGAATAATTCCCAATGTATAATTGTCTATTTGGTAGTGATACAATCACAAATTTAACAAAAAAGACTTTGCGAATGAGTGAATGTGTCATTTTGTGAAAATGTATCTCGCAATACTCAATTGTTAAAAACCATTTCTCGGGCTTGAAACTTGTAACTTGTAACATGAAGCTTTTCATCAAAAAATTGTATTTTCGCAAGTGACCAATTAATGATTGATTCTAATCGGTTTAAAACAAGCTAACATATGGCACAAAAAGAAAAAGGCTCAAAGCGCCGCTTGCGCTCCTCTTATATCACTTCTGTTATCAGTATTTCTCTGGTTCTTTTCATGTTGGGACTAACAGGTTTGCTCATTTTAAATGCAAATCAGCTTTCTAACTATGTGAAAGAGAATATTGGTGTTTCCATCATTCTAAAAGACAACGCGAAAGAAGTGGATATAAGACGTTTACAGAAAAACCTAGATGCCACTGAATTTGTAAAAGCAACCGAATTTGTTGACAAAGAAACTGCAGCAAAAGAGCTACAGGAAGAGTTGGGTGAAGATTTTATTTCTTTTTTGGGCTACAATCCTCTTCAGGCTACAATTGACGTAAAACTATATGCCGAGTATGCCAATCCTGATAGCATAGCCGTTATCGAAAAAGATTTTACCAGATACTCGCAAGTGCAAGAGGTTTACTATCAAAAATCATTGGTTCATTTGGTAAACGAGAATGTAAAACGAATCAGTTTAATCCTTTTGGGCTTTAGCGCCATTTTATTTATCATTTCGTTTACACTGATCAACAATACCATACGATTATCAATCTATTCTCAGCGTTTGATTATAAATACCATGCAATTGGTTGGTGCCACTAGAGGTTTTATTCGTAAACCATTTATAAGCAAAGGACTTCTTCACGGATTTTTAGGTGCTTTAATTGCAAATGCAATGCTGTCTGGTGTTATTTATCTATCGCAACAAGAACTTAGACAAGTAATTACTTTTAACAATACCGAGCTGGTAGGAGTTTTATTTTTATTGATTATTCTAACAGGTTTATTCATTACTTGGATTTCCACTTTATTTGCGGTGAATAAATATTTACGATTGGAATCAAGATCATTGTACTAAAGATTAGGAGTTAACAAAACTTAAGACATTTAAATGCTGAATCAGTAAAATTTATTGTAAATTTGGCATTGATTTCCGAACACGGATAAATTTTTGAACACATGAACAAACAAAATAACAAACCAGGCTTCGCTCTTGGCAAAGAAAATTACAAACTTCTTTTGATTGGTTTTGGAATTATCATTATTGGATTTTTGCTTATGATGGGTGGCGGATCTGATGATCCTAATGTATTCGACGAAAGCATTTTTAGTTTTAGACGAATTACACTTGCTCCATTGGTTGTATTGTTCGGATTTGCTTTCGAAATTTATGCCATCATGAAGAAACCAAAAGAAGACAAATAACACATTACCTATCTGATTCCGAATTAACTATCGGAAAAACACACTACTTAATTTTATGAATTGGATTGAAGCCTTAATCCTTGGATTACTCCAGGGACTTACTGAATTTTTACCAGTTAGTAGCAGTGGCCATCTTGAACTTGGAAAAGCTCTTTTGGGCGTTGACGCTGAAAATAATCTTGCATTTACTGTAATTGTTCATGGCGCAACAGTACTCAGTACCATCATTGTATTTAGAAAAGATATCATTTCACTGCTTAAGGATGTTTTTCATTTCAAATGGAATGAATCTACCCAATATCTTTTTAAAATAGCAGTATCAATGATTCCAATTGGAATTGTTGGTGTTTTCTTTAAAGATGAAGTATCAGCACTTTTCGATAACAACGGCATTTTGCTTTTGGTAGGTTGCATGTTATTGGTAACCGCAACTTTGCTGGGATTTACCTACTATGCCAAACAAAAAGACAAAGAAATATCTTTCAAAGATGCCTTAATCATTGGGTTGGCTCAAACTTTTGCCATTTTACCTGGTATTTCACGTTCAGGAGCTACTATCGCAACAGGATTATTGCTTGGAAATAAAAAAGCAGATATTGCAAAATTTTCCTTTCTAATGGTATTGGTTCCTATTATTGGTGAAAATATTCTGAGTCTGGCAAGTGGCGAATTTACTTCTCATGGCAACATTGAAGTCACACCTTTAATCGTTGGTTTCTTTGCAGCTTTTATCTCTGGACTACTTGCTTGCAGCTGGATGATTAAGCTGGTTAAGAAAGGAAAACTAATCTATTTTGCCATTTATTGCCTGATTATCGGAGTAATTGCTATTTTTGCAGCCTAATTGTAAAAATGGCAAATCACTTCTAATGATTCAATTCGAAACTGATAATGACTTTCAACAAGGGGCTTTTATTCTGCTGAATAAGCCATACAAATGGACTTCGTTTGATTTGGTGAACAAGGTAAAGTTCAAAGTCAAACACAAGCTTCGTGTGAAAAAAATTAAGGTTGGTCATGCAGGAACATTGGATCCTTTGGCTACAGGATTGATGATTGTTTGTGTTGGAAAATACACCAAAAAGATTGATACTTATCAATCGCAAGTGAAAGAATACATTGCTACTTTGCAATTGGGAGCAACCACTCCTTCCTTCGATTTGGAAACAGAAATCGATCAGGAATATCCAACAGAACACATTACTCGTGAACTGATAGATGAAACATTAAAGGGTTTTATTGGAAGTATTGAACAACGTCCGCCAGATTATTCGGCTGTAAAAGTAAACGGAAAACGCGCTTACGAATACGCCAGAAAAGGTCAGGAGGTTGAAATCAAGAAGAAAACTTTAGTGATTGATGAAATCGAAGTTCTTGAATTTGAAAAAAATGTTCTAAAGATTAGGGTGGTTTGTAGTAAAGGAACCTATATCAGAGCTTTAGCACGCGACATTGGTCAAGCTTTAAACAGTGGTGCTCACTTAACAGCTCTGCAACGCACTCAAATCGGCGATTTCAAAATCGACGATGCTATTGAAATTGAAGATTTTATAAAATTCTTAGAAAATTTATAACTATCTTGCAACTTTTTCGTAAAAAGGAAAGCTTCGCTTTTTGCAGTAACAAAAAAATATATTTTAAAAGTCAGTCAGCCTTATGAAGTTATCTAAGTTTAAGTATAAATTACCTACAGAACTTATTGCTTTACATCCAGCCTATAACAGAGATGAATCTCGTTTAATGGTACTTCACAAAGATACAGGTAAAATTGAGCACAAAATCTTTAAAGATTTAATCGATTATTTCGAAGATGAAGATGTTATGGTGTTCAACAATACCAAAGTATTTCCTGCTCGTTTGTATGGTAACAAAGAGAAAACAGGTGCCGAAATTGAAGTATTTTTGTTACGCGAATTAAATCGCGAACAAAGACTTTGGGATGTTTTGGTTGATCCAGCTCGTAAAATCAGAATTGGTAATAAATTGTACTTTGGTGATGACGATTTGTTGGTTGCCGAAGTTATTGACAATACAACCTCAAGAGGTAGAACACTTCGTTTCTTATACGATGGACCATACGATGAATTCAAGAAAACTCTTTTTGGATTAGGAGAAACTCCACTTCCAAAATTCATCGATCGTTCGGTTGAACCTGAGGATGCTGATCGTTACCAAACCATTTTTGCAAAACACGAAGGTGCAGTTGCTGCTCCAACAGCAGGTATGCACTTTAGCCGTGAGTTAATGAAGCGTTTGGAAATTAAAGGTATCGATTTTGCTGAGGTAACACTACATGTTGGTTTGGGTAATTTCCGTACTGTTGACGTAGAAGATTTGACCAAACACAAAATGGATTCTGAGCAAATCTTTATCGAAGAAGAAGCGGTTGAGAAAGTAAACTCGGCTAAAAAGAAAAAGAAAAATGTTTGTGCAGTTGGTACAACTGTAATGAGAACTCTTGAAAGTTCGGTATCAACTATGGGAACTTTGAAACCATATGAAGGATGGACCAATAAGTTTATCTTCCCTCCATATGAATTCCATGTACCAAACAGAATGATTACCAACTTCCACTTGCCACTTTCTACTTTAATGATGATGGTTTGTGCATTTGGAGGTTACGAAAATGTCATGGCTGCTTACCAAGAGGCAATTAAAGAAAAATACAGATTTGGAACTTATGGAGATGCAATGTTGATCTTATAAGAAAAATCTAATATATAATTTTAAAAAGCTGGTGATTCATTAATCATCAGCTTTTTTTATGTAGCATTAGCATTGGATGTGATAATTTTTGCTATTTTGTATATTCGTTTAACAAATTAAAATTTAACTATGGAAGTTGTTGTAGAAAGAAGCGACAAGAATTTTGTTGCAATGATACTATTGTGTCTTTTCTTAGGAAACCTAGGAGTTCACCGTTTTTATGCTGGTAAAATTGGAACCGGAGTATTAATGCTATTAACCTTAGGTGGATTAGGAATCTGGACTCTAATTGATTTAATAATCATTGCCGTAGGAAGCTTTAAAGACAAAGAAGGACGCTACATTAAGAACTAAATAGTAAATAACTAAAAAGAGATCTGAAAAACAGATCTCTTTTTTTATTCCTCGGTATTTACCATCCAAGTTGAAAACACATTCAGATAATCCCAATAAGACATTAAAAGTTCATCTGAAAGTCCAAGTTCCGGTAATAATTTCTGATAGCATTCAAGCCAGATTTTCCTTCCTTCAGTCGTAATTTTAAATGGTTTGTGACGACGCACCAACATAGGCTCTCCTCGATTCTGATTGAAGTATTGTGGTCCACCTAAAATTTGAATGAAAAAATCTGATGAGCGTAACTTGGCTGCTTCAAACTCTTTGTCATCAGGAGGAAACAGAGCGCCTATTTCACTTTCGCGCAAAAGATTGTAATGATCGTCTACTAATTTTCTGATTCCTTCTTCTCCCAGAATCGTTAATATTTCTCTATCAGGTCTGGTTACCTGTGGACGTTCACCAAATTGATATTCCTTTATTTCCAGTTTCATATTATTACTTGATTTAAACTTAAAAGTATCAAAGATTTTCTAAATCGCTACTTCTTTATTAAAAAAAAGACCAATCACTCTTAAATTTCAAGAATCCTGATAAAATTTATTTTTCTCACCCGTCATAATTTGATAAATTAGATAGTCAATTAAAAGATCCTATACACTCTATTGGTTGCCACTCGACAACTTGTACATTTTTACTTTAAACCACGGCATTTGTCCACAATTCAACTATCATGAAAAAGATATTTTATCTGATTCTTATTCTATGCTTGAGCATTGATATTATACTTGCCCAAGAATGTACCATTTACATTCCCAACACGGTTGGAACCGAGTTGCACTATGAAATGTCTAATCTGAAAGGAAAAGTAATAGGCTCGTATTCCCAAAAACTACTATCGATTAAAAATAAAGGTGGTGAAACCATTTACTCCATGTTACAAACTACAATGGATGAAAATTCAAAAGACAAAGTAATTTTATCAGACACCATTACATTCCGTTGTAAAGGCAATGAATTTTACATTGATATGGATCAGTACCTGAATCAAAAACAAATGGAAGCTTTCCAGAATATGGAAGTTAAAGTTACCACGGATGATTTGATGTATCCACCAGATTTAAAGCCTGGACAATCATTAAAAGATGGTTCAATTACCATTTCGATTGAAGGTGGAGTAATGAACATGAATATGACCACCAATATTGTAAATCGAAAGGTTGAGTCTTTAGAAAATATAGATACACCAGCAGGTAATTTTAAGTGCTACAAACTTTCCGAGGAAGTTCAAAGCAAAACTGGCTTTGTGAATGTTACCATCCGTAATGTAATGTGGATTTCGAAAGATATTGGGACCATTCGAAGTGAATCCTACAACAAGAAAGGAAAGTTAACAGGAATTACACAGTTGGTGAAGATTATAAAGTAAAAAGTTCAAAGTATAAAGGAGAAAGTATTACTACATCTTACTTCCTCCTTTTTACTTTATACTTAGTTAGTTCATTATATTTCTTGGTTTGCCTTGTAACCACAATTTTATATTTTCCATTACGATATCAATTCGTTTTTCGAATGATTCGTTGGTTGCATAGGCAATGTGCGGAAGCATAATTAGGTTTGGTGCAGTAAACAAAACATGTTCTTTATCCAATGGTGGTTCTTTTTCGTATACATCAACAGCTGCTCCTGCAATTTCTGATTCTTCCAAAGCCCAACACAAGGCATCGCTATTCACCACAGGGCCACGAGCTGTATTAATTAGAATTGCGTTTGCTTTCATTAATTGGAATTCTTCCTTGCCCATTAATCCTTTTGTTTCCTGTTTTAATGGCACGTGCAAAGAAACAATATCCGACTTCTTCAACAAAGTCTCCTTATCGACGAATTTAAGGCCCTCTACGCTCTTTTCGCTTCGGCTATAAGCAAGAACCTTACAATTGAAAACTTTTGCAATTTCGGCCACTCTAAGGCCTATTTCACCAGCTCCAATTATTCCCAAAGTTTTTCCATTAAGCTCCGTTCCTAAAAATCCAGCTCTATCACCACCAAAACGAGTCATGGCATCGCCACCAACAATCTTACGGTATACCGATAAAATCATACCAATGGTAAGTTCGGCAACGGATTCATTAGAAAACCCGGCAGCATTGGAAACCAGAATATTTCGATCATTACATGCCTGCATATCGATATGATCTACGCCAGTAAAAGCTACTGAAATCATAGAAAGATTTGGACAGGCATCGATAAAGTTTCTTGTGATTGGAATATTACTGACAACAATTGCATCGGCTCCCTCTGCTCTTTTGATTAGCTCTTGTTCGTCCTCATTTCGATCTCCAAAGAACACCAACTCATGTCCCAATTCTTCGAATTCTTTTTTAAGCTGACCATATTTGCAGGCGGTCATTCCTATTGGTTCAAGTATTGTGAATTTCATATTTTGACAGTAATCAGTAAGCAGTGATCAGTAAAATTCAAAATTATTTGGCTAATCTGAACTGACATCCACCTACAGTTTGATAAAATTTTAAAAATTAAACTGCTAAAGTAAAGATTTCATTTTTCAGAATCAACGAATTAAGGGCTGATATCCTGCCATAGCTGTGCAAAAAATGCATTCAGCAGGCAATTATTGGTTTTGAACGATTTAAATTTCATGCTTCGGATATTTTTCTCAATTTGTATCAGTAAATGAACAAATTACCAGATGATTGACCACACAAAAGCATACAACAAGTTTCTAAATCAATTCATAAACAAATGGCTAAATTGCATGGAAGAATTCCCTGCCAATAAGCCAAAGTTCTCTTTTATTGAGAAATACATTTGGGAATTAAAGTGTGAACGATTTCTCAGCTTTGTAAAATCGAACAGCGAAAAAGAGAACCTCGAAAATGAATTGCTTTTTAAAAAGTGCAAATCCTTCTTTAAAGAGGAGTTATCGTACTCCAATGATCAATTACAACTGATTTTTTCGGATGATATGATTCATGCCACTAAAGATTTTATCCGAAAAGCCCTTCAATTTGACCCAAACTTAGGCAATGAGGAACTTTTTCAAGCACTAAGAAACCAGTGGATTGTTTTTGGTCTTCAATCCTTGTTTGGACATCCCGTTCAAACTACTTCATCAACATTGGCCTATAGTCTTCTTTATCCGTATACCGATAATTTTATCGATTCCAGAAGAATCTCCCATCAAGATAAAATTGAATTTTCGGAACGTTTTGATCTGCGATTAAAAGGCGAAGAAGTAATTGCAAAAAGCGAAGCGGAAGAAAAAATCTATCAATTGGTTGGAATGATAGAGGACGATTATGATCGAAGCAATTACCCCAAAGTGTACGAAAGTTTACTGGATATTCATCATGCCCAAACCAGAAGCATTGCATTGACTAAAAAAACACTCATGAGTGATATTGAATGTTTCGAAATTGCGGTAAGCAAAGGTGCAACATCAGTTATTGCCGATGGATATTTAATTGCAGGAGAATTGAGCTATGATCAGCTTCATTTTCTTTACGAATATGGTGCATATTTACAGATATTAGACGATTTACAAGATGCCAGAGATGATTTGTATGAAGGAGTTTTTACCTGTTTCTCTAAAAACCTGCATTCACAATATCTCGATAGAATGTTGTGTAAAACCTACCATCTGGGAAAAGAAGTTTTGGCAACAGTAAAGAAAGTTTATCCAAACGAAATTGCATTCCAGGGATTGATTAAACGTAGTTTTGGATTGTTATTCGCTTCCTCAGTAATTGCAAACCCAAAAGATTTTAGTCCAGAATTTAAAGACTTATGCGAACGCCACTCCCCTTTTCGTTTTTCATTTGCAGATAAACACAAAGCCGAACTGAGTAATTTCTCGGTACTATTCGAAAAGAAGTTGGTAGAGTTTAAGAAAGAAGGTTTTTATGCAGTTTAAAGATTTCGATTGGCTTAATTCATAGCTAGGATTGATAAATCATGCTTCGGATTGGCTTTTTTATTGGTAGGATCGATATATTGGATGGTAGAATTGATTCCGCAAGCTCAAAATTGACAAATCTTATGGTAGAATTGGCAAATTAATCGGTAAAATCGATAGTTTACCTCTTCGAATGGTCTCTACTAGGTTAGATTCGTTTCCGCGAATGGTTTTATGACTCCGCATTTGGTTTTATGCCCCCGCAAATAGTATTAAGCCTTTTCTTACGGTTTTAGGCACTAAAAAACGCCTCCATCCATACAAAAGGAAGAAGGCGTTTAAATATTTTGTATTAAGCTTTAAATAAGCCTATTTAAATCACTAGGCATGTAGACCACATTCTCTGTTTCCTAGAACTTTTGTTGGATCAAAATATTTGGTTTCAATTCCCAAATTGTTCTCAGCAAGATATTTGTCCATTTCTTCATCGCTCCAGTTGTAAAACGGGCTTACTTTAAGCATTCCGTCAGCCGATAGAGAAAGAATATCAATTGAATCGCGGAAAGCTGTTTGACCTTTTCTCAAGTTTGTGAACCAAACATCTGGCTTGTGCTCCTCCATAGCTCTGCGGAAAGGCTCCAATTTTACCTGTTCGGTAAATTCTTTGTGCTTAGGATCGTTGATATCAGGAATACCCATAACCACATCGCGATGTGCGGCTGTTTGCTTAGGCACATACAATTTAACATTTAGGTTCAATTGCTTAATGGTTTCTTCAGCATGACGATAGGTATTAGAAGTATTGTATCCTGAATCACACCAAATTACAGGAATATCCTTTTTCACCTCTGCACAGGCATGCAAAATAACGGCTTCGTAAGGTCTAAAGTTTGTGGTAACCACAGCCTTTTTACCATATGCAATTGCCCATTCAATAATCTCTTTTGGAGATTTTCCTCTTAATTCCTCATTAAGTGCTTTAATATCCATATCTATACTATTAATCGTTTATTTTCTGAATTATAGGGACGAAATTATAAAAAAATCTGCTTTTAATTGTTAAAACAAGGATATTACTCCTTTTAAAACTTATCCATTGCAACATGAAATGAATCAGGTGTTGTTCTGTGAACTTTCAGAGAATTGCAATCATTAAAGTCCATAAAGGCTTTCAATTCTTTTGATAAGGCTTCGGAAAAAGCATCTGTTTTCTTCAGATTGGTTTCTAATACCAAATGATTGACATGCAATACTGATGTCTTTCTATCAGCCTTACAGTCCATTCTGGCCACCAATTTTCCATCCCAAAGAATTGGCAAGGAAAAATAACCAAATTTTCGCTTGGCCTCAGGCAGGTAACATTCAATCTGGTAATCGAAATCGAATAAGGTTTGCATGCGCTTTCGTTGAATTAACAAATTATCGAATGGTGAAAGAATTTTTAATTTGCTACGAGATAAAGGCTTATTCAACAATTCGAGAACATTGGGCAGAGCATAATAATTCATCTCTCCTACTTTTATTTGCAGTAACTCTCCGCTTATGTGCATTTCTTTCAAGTATTTTTCCACTAAAGATTTGGTATTTTTCAACAGGTATACCATTTCCGATGCCAAGCCCAAGCCATTTGCCTCCAGGTAACGAACAATCAGGACACGAATGTATTCCTCTTCCGTTGGCATGGAAACATCAATATCATTTGGAATCACCCTTTCGGTAAGGTCATATACTTTATGGAAATTGTTTCTGCAAGGAATCATTAAATCTCCCTGCATAAATAAGTTTTCCAAAGCTCTTTTTGCAGGTTTACTCGACCAATCTCTTCTTTTTTTGTCGGTATTCTCAAAATCTTTTGCCATTAAAGGCCCTTCTTCCTCAATTCGCTTCATAATGGCTTTCATCAATTTCTCATCTCTTTCGTACCAGTGATTTTGAGCTCCACTTGCTATTGCATGCTTTCGTACTAAACTAAAACGAAAATCGCGCATGGGTAGATATGCCGCTGCATGCGACCAATATTCAAATACCTTTTTATCAGCAAGCAACTGGTCGAGATGTGAAGCTTGATATTTAGGATTTCGAGCCCATAAAGTATGATGATGTGCACGTTGAATGACCGAAATGGTATCAATTTGGATATAGCCCAAATGCTCGATTACATCAAGCGTATTTTGAATTGCTCTTACCTTTGTATTTACAGGTGGCAACTTTTGAGACAACAATACCAATTTTCTTGCTTGGCTTTTAGAGAGATATTCCATCATTACATTATGGGTATGCTTGTTATATTTTCTTGTGAAATGTAATAATATTTTACCGTTTACAGAAGATCCGTTAATGCCCTGCCAAAGCAACACCGCAATTATCAATCCTCACATTCCATTATTTAAGAAGATTCCGTGACCTAACTAATTATCGTGACATTTAAAAATTTGCACAAAACTCTCACTTTAATTAAATTAGATGTACCGCACAACAAAATTAACCATAAGTTATGAAAGCAATTTGGTTGTTTACACAAAACACAATTCATCAATTAAAAAATCTAGGTTCTTTTTTGATTTCTAGCTATCTAATTACTTTCATAATTCTAATAGCTATTACAATGATTGGAAACCATTTCAACATTCCTTTATCTAAATTTACACGTGATCCAATACATATACTTAATGGCCACCCTTTAACAGGAATAATCTCAAATATTGGCATCTTATTTTGGTGTTCCACAGTCGCTATCTGTTTCTTTAGCTCAGCAGTTTGTTGGATGAATAAGAAAGTCTTAAATCCAAAATTTCTATTCTATTCGGGATTAATTACATTAATGCTACTCTTAGATGATCTGTTTATGTTTCATGAAATCATCTACCCAAAATATTTCCATATTCCTGAAATAATAGTATACCTCATATATCTAACGCTCATTGCAAGCTACCTGTTAAAATTCAGAAAAGATATTTTAGATACTGAATATGTCTTACTTCTATTGGCTTTAAGTTTTTTTGCCCTATCCATATTAATGGATGTTTTTATTACCGAAAATGAATTGGTTTTTCTTTTTGAGGACGGATTTAAATTATTCGGTATTGTAAGTTGGTTTTTGTTCTTTGTAAGGACTTGTTTTAATCAATTCCTTGAGATACTAAAAAGCAAACATGATCTTAAGCTTAATCAGATATATGGTATTAAGGAAGAACTCACAGAAGTAGAGATTGAAAACTAATTTCTTGAATATGTCAGAAAGTAAGAAAAGGTATAAAAACAAGCCAAGAAAATGCATTTTCTGCGGTTCAACACGCATAGCAACCTATGTGTATGGATATCCTTCTTCCAGTATTTTAAAAGATGTTGAGGCAGGTAAAATAGCTATTGGAGGGTGTTGCTTAGGAGAAGATAACCCCAGATGGAGATGTTCGGGTTGTGGACACCAATTTTACCTTAAAGCCCCGTGGGAAGAATAAAACTCCAAGAAATATATTGAGGTTGATAAATTATCGAACACCAAAATTAAATACTTTACTTGAGATTTCATCCAGTAATCTAGATGATTTCGGAAGGTTAAAACAAAAAACAAGCTGACAAAATTGTCAGCCTGTTCGGTTAGGTAGCCCCACCAGGACTCGAACCTGGATCTATTGTTTAGGAAACAACTATTCTATCCCTTGAACTATGGGGCCATATAAGTCATGCAAATGTATTTAATCAGCATGGAAGATCAAAACAGAGCATAAAAAAATTTAAGAATTAGTCGTCATTAAAAAGCTCTTCAATCACTGAAAGAGATTTAAGAGAAGAGAATCCTTGGCTCTGAAGCGCATAAAAATTCAAAATCCCTCTAAGAAGTATTTTTGACGTATAGTTACTAATTTTTAATTCATTAAGCTTATCAATTGAAGTATTAAACAAATCAAACAACACTTTACTTTCTTCTTGTTTTAAACAATGAGCATGCGAATTGTATACTGATACAAATCTTCCATTGTCCATATCGAAACAAGTATCATCTTCAGACCAGTTCGTTTGTGGGTAGAAACCCAAAAAGCGCGTAAGTTTGGTTAAGAAATAAAGGTGAAATAATTCAACCGATTCATCAGACAAATCGAGGTAACGGATACTATTATACAGGAAAACAAACAGTTCCTGATTGGCTTCTTCCTCGCGTAACACTTTCGAAAGGACTTCGGTTAAGAAAAGAGCAACAGAACTTTTGTGCACATCAAAAATCAAGCTATTTAAGGTTTCTGCAAGTCGTGCTTCTTTTAATGATTGGATATTTTTACCCTCGCGGTGATACACCTCCATATCCAAAAGGAAAAATGGCCGAAACAAATTACTTTTACTTTTCGATTTTTTTGAGCGACCACCTTTTACCATATAGCTTTGGCGACCAAACTTTTCGGTATAAATGTGTACAATCAGACTAGTTTCTCCATACTGAACACGATTCAACACTATGCCTTTGGTTTGATACAGCATATTGGTTTAGTTGATGAATAACAGCTTAATGACCTTAGATTTTGATCCATCAGCATTGGAACAGAATATCAGATACACTCCTGTATGCACCCTTGATCCACTAAAGTTTTTACCATCCCAAATAAATTGGCCTCCCTCCGATTTGCCTTCCCAAACCAAATTCCCGCTTACATTGGTAATTTTAACGGTCGAATTGCTCATTAATCCACTCACAGTGATATCTCCTCTGTAAGTCTCTCTAACTGGATTTGGGTACACATATAAATCGTTGTAATTCTCTGTTCCTTCGGTAACCTTTCCCCTGTATGATACCATACCTTTATCGGTAACAAAGAAAACCTCACCTGTTTCAGGATTTACCGATATTTTTTGGATATTATTTGAAGGTAGAGGACTATTCAAAGTATTAAAATGAGTCAACTGCTTATCTCCATTTTCTGAGACCAAAAAAGCCCCGGAATTTTCTGTTCCTAGCCATTTCTGATTTGCTCCATTTACTTCAACACATTGAACTTTTTCGGTTGAAAGCAAATATTGAGTAGAGCCATCAATAGTAATAATAGGTCGATAAGCATAAAAATCTCCTGCTCTAAATAAGGTGCTCGGATCAGAATAAACTGCTATTCCACTCGAAGTTCCAACCCAAACACTACCCTGTTTATCCTCCTTGATATCGTAAATTTGTGAACTAATGCTGGAATTATTTTCATCTCGTACAGAGAAGCTACTGCTAACGTCGTCATCATTATTAGCAATTGTTCCATTTACATTAAAGGCAAATAATGAACTTCCAATACCCCTTAACACCCATTTATCACCATTTTGCAATGCTATAATTTTTCGTAAATCGGTTCGATTATCCAAACTACTATAGGATAATGAAACCCAATCATTCTCATAGGTTAAGGCTTTAACTCCATGATTAGAGTTTGCATCTAAAATCCAAAGTGTTCCATCCTTTTCAGTATCCATAGAAACGATTCCTGAATTATTTATAGGAGAGTTTGACGAGTTATAATAACGACTTAATTCCAAATTTTCGAATTCAAATATACCATCGCCCCAGCTCCCTGCATAAACTCTTGACTCATTTCTCTTGTTACCTGTTATGCAAGTGATATCATTTTTGCCATTAAACTCTGCAACATTGTTTTCTGTAAAATTTTGCCATTTCGAATCTACAAAATCATATAACTCTGCTGGTATATTCTCATTGGAAATACCAGAACTGGCCCAAGTGTGTTTTCCAACAGAATAAACTGATGATATCATTGATCTTAATGGTCCATCAGGCTTAATCTGAATAAATTCGCTTCCTTTTTGTTCCAAAAGAGATTGCTCATAATCGGCAATAAAAACTCGATCATTTGTTAATAAAACATTTCTGAAATTACTTGTTTCAGAACTGGAAATATTCCTAATTTCAACCCCCAATTTACTAAACTCTTTTATCTCCTCATTTAAAACTACATATAAACTATTACCAGAAGATAAAATTGAATAAATAGAGTCTACATTTGAATAAAATTCTATCCAATTATCATTGCTGTATTGATATATTTTACTACCTGATCCAATTGCATTTCGTAGCACAAACACTTTGCCATCAAAAACACTAAGATCAACACAAGCCCTTGTATTATTTGCAATATTGGTAATTCGAGACCAGTTGTTAAAATCAGCTAGGTTGCTTGAATTTAAATTGGCTTTAAAAATTCCATTTTCTGTTGCTGCCCAAATACTCGTTTCGTCGGTAATTATATCATTTACTTGAATCTGGGATCCATTATCTCCAATCAAGTAGGTGTCTGAAATTTCTTGCTTGCTTATATTGAGAGCAATAATTCCAAAACTTGCTCCCAAATAAGCAATACCATTTCTTACATGTATGGACCTAATTTGTTTATCAGCAAAGCCAGCAAAATTCTTAATGTCATCAATATTTATAAGCTTGTTATATCTTAATAAATCAACATTTCCATTTTTATAAGCCACAATAAGAGTCTCATGATCTTCGGACCAGGCCATTGATGACACATCTGAATCAGATAAAGTATTTGTTTTACTAAATGACTTTATTTCATTATCAATTAATGAATAAGAGAACAGACCTGATTCCGTAAGACAGTAAATATAATCAGAAGACGCTACCAATTGTTTGGCTTTACGATAAGGCAAATGCTCACTCCATCCTACAAAATTTTGGGCTTGAATGAAGCTAAAGTAAAAAGTCAAAACAAAAAGGATAGCAATCTTTCTCATAGCAACTTATTAATTTTTGTAATCTAATAAAAATTGAACCAGTTTCTGAACAGCCAACCCTCTATGACTAATTTTATTCTTCTCACTCATTTCCATTTCAGCAAAGGATACCTCATATCCTTTAGGTTCAAATATTGGATCATAGCCAAATCCATCCTTTCCTCTCTCCGATTCAAGAATATTACCATCGACAATTCCTTCAAACTGGTACTCTTTATTATCTAAGAACAATGAAATCACCGTTCTAAATCTTGCCGATCTATCTTCGACTCCTTCCAGTTTAGCCAACACCTTTTTCATATTGGCTTTGGCATCCTTGTCTTCTCCAGCATAACGAGCAGAATAAACACCTGGCTCATTATTAAGTGATTTTACTTCCAAACCTGTATCATCGGCAAAACAATTCACATTGTATTTTTTGTATATGTATTCTGCTTTTTGAGTTGCATTCTCTTCCAAAGTTTCATAATCTTCCGGAATTTCATCATTACAACTGATATCCTTCAAACTCAGCAATTCAACTTTTTCTCCAAGTAAATGCTGTAACTCATTTAATTTGTTAATATTATTGGTTGCAAAAACTAATTTCATCTTTCTTTATCATTTATATCAAACAAAAAACAACGGCTAAATAACCGTTGTTCAAATATAGAGATTAATAAGATAAGCTTTAGTAAAAACTACCGTATTTAGATAAATCGGTTCTTGGGTTTACACACATTACCGGAATATGAGCCGAATTAGCAATTACAAACTGTTCGTGTGCACCAAGCATATAATCCTGGAAAGAGATATTTTTAGTGGTCATAATCAATATAATATCTGCATCAATTTTCTTTGCAAAATCAACAGTTTCCATCGCAAAATCATTACCTCCATCTGCAGTATCAATTTCATAATCTATCCCTCTACTTTCCAGATACTTTTTAGCAAAAACTAAATTGGCTTTTGTTCGTTGTAACATTTGTCCTTCAGGCATTTTAGGCGTGATAATGCGCATTTTAGCTTTAAAAAACTTCCCTAAAAATTCTGCCCAACTTAATTTCTCCTTATTCTCTTTCTTAAAATCCACAGGTAAAACAACCGAAGAGTATTTTTTCTGAACCGGTGGGGCCTGAACAACAACAAACGGAACTCTGGATCCTACAATTACCTTTAAGGCCCAACTTCCAGTAAGTTTTTGCATGCCCTTAATTCCATGAGTTCCCATAAGAACAAGCATGGCATTCATTTCTTTGGCAACATCATTAATAGTAGTAAATATGCTTCCATCACGAACAATGAATTCAGGTCGAATATTTTTTTCCTTGTAGATTTTCTCAACAGCCTCCGCCATTTTGTCTTTGGCTTCTTCTATTTGAGATTCTTTCTTAACAATATGAACTAAAACAACCTCAGCTTCAACATTTTCCGCAAAAATAGTTGCATGATCAAGTGCATATTCAGCAACAGTTGAAAAATCCCATGCTACAAGTAAAGATCTTTTTGTACTTTCCATAGTTTAGATTAAAAGGGGGAACAGTAAAAATATGTATTAACATAACTGGTATCAATTTAGGTATTTTTTGTTTAAACAACAAATTTATTACACCAGTTAAAGTTTGTTGATTATTTTCTGTTTCAGTCCGATAATTAAAAATTCTTGCCTATTTTTAGTCTCATCGTTTATATTTGGTTAACAATCGTTCTGGAATGACTTATTACACTCTCTGTTTAATTCTTGTAAAATCTAATATGATGTTGCACACATTGAGTCAAGTAGAAATTGGTTTATTTTCACAGAATATAATCCTATTTGGCTTAATTCTTTCAATAATTATAGTGTTTCTTTTTCTGTGGTTCAGAATTGAACTTCGAAGACAAAGAAGTGAGATAGAAAGAGAATTTTACAGTAAGAATCAAGAGTTAATTTTTAAGAAAGAAAAAGCAGAAAAACTACTGGCAAACCTTCTTCCCAAACAAACTGCAGAAGAATTACAATCCAAAGGAAAAGTGAGTTCCCGAAGATTTAGAATGGTCACCGTACTTTTTTCAGATATTCATGGTTTTACAAAAATTGTAGAACAAATGAATCCCGAAGATCTAATTGATGAACTAGATAAATTTTTCATGCATTTTGATACAGTTGTTGAAAAATACAATATCGAAAAAATAAAAACTGTTGGCGATGCCTACATGTGTGCCGGAGGTATTCCAAATAAAAACAGAACCAACCCTATTGAGGTAATTCTAGCTGCATTGGAAATTCAACAATACATGAATAATATGAAGATCAATTCGAAAGATGGGAAAAAGGCCATTTGGGGATTGAGAATCGGAATTCATACCGGACCTGTTATTGCTGGTGTAGTTGGTACAAAAAAAATCAGTTATGATATTTGGGGCGATACGGTAAATACAGCCAGTCGAATGGAGTCTTCCGGTGCTGTTGGAGAAATTAATATATCAGGAATGACATACATGCTGGTAAAAGACTTTTTCATTTGTGAATATCGCGGCAGAATGCCTGTAAAATACAAAGGAAACATTGATATGTACTTCGTAAAAGGATTTTTACCAAATATGTCGGCAGATTTGAAAGGCTTACTTCCCAATGAGTATTTCCTAACCAGCTTTCAAATGCTTCGTTACGATGATCTGGAAGAAACCATTCTCACAAAAATGGAAAATGAACTTCCTAAGAACTTGTATTATCACAACTTGAAACATACAATCGATGTGATTACAGAAGTAGAGATTATTGGCCGAAAAGAGGGAATTACAGAAGCAGAAATGCTTATTATCAAAACTGCCGCCCTTTTCCATGATACAGGCTTTATTCTTTCTTACAACGACCACGAGGAATTCGGTGTGAAACTAGCAAGACACATCCTTCCAAAATACAAATACAGCGAAAAACAAATTGATGAAGTTTCAAATCTGATTATGCATACCAAGCATCCACCACAACCAGAATCCTTATTGGAAATGATCATTTGTGATGCAGATTTGGATTACCTCGGAAGAACAGATTTTATTCCTGTTTCGGGAAATCTGTACCGAGAACTTAAAGAATATGGAAAAATTAAAAGTATTGATGAATGGAACAGACTGCAAATCCGATTCATAGAAAATCATCAGTATTTTACAAAAACAGCCAGAAATATGCGAAATGTTAACAAAAACAAGCAACTTGAGAAACTAAGAGAGCTGATTTGATTGTTTTAAAGTTTTAAATGCATATTTATTATAAATTGTCATTTTAAAATCCCATTTGTTTATAATTCTATGGTTTTACCGCTATAAAAACGTAAATTTATTAGTGACCAAAATGCCTGATTTTCAAAAAATCATAACATAAACTAATCAAAAGGGAGATCAAAATGATAACTAACTTAGAAAGCATTCTTTCCGACAGTGCAAAAGGAATGAAGCGGTCGGTAATCAGAGAACTGTTAAAATTAACCCAGCGAGATGATATCATTTCGTTTGCAGGTGGTTTACCTGATCCAAAATCTTTTCCAATTGATGACCTTAAAAAGATATCCTGTAAAATTCTTGATGAGGAAGGAAATTCAGCACTTCAATACGGTGCAACAGAAGGCGATAGTAAACTTCGTGAGATCCTTACCAAACGTTATCAAAATCAGGGTCTGCAAATTAGTACAGATAACCTTGTAATCCTGACTTCATCACAACAAGGTTTGGATTTGGCTGGTAAGATATTTTTAAATCGAGGCGATAAATTTATTTGTGGATTACCCAGCTATTTAGGTGGTTTAGGCGCGTTTTCAAGCTATGGAGGAGTTCCGATAGGAATTCAATTCGATGAGTACGGTATGCGATCTGATTTATTGGAAGAAACACTAGAAAAAATGCAGGATAAAGGTGAAATGCCTAAATTTATCTATGTTATTCCCGACTTCCAGAATCCTGCCGGTATCACGATGCCAGAATTTCGTCGATTGGAAATCATAGAATTAGCACGAAAATACAATATTCTAATTATTGAGGATAGTCCATACAGAGAATTAAGGTTCGAAGGAGAAGCACAAAAAATGATGTATGAACTTGATAATACAGGCCAAGTAATGAGTTTGGGAACATTTTCAAAAATCTTTGTCCCTGGCTTTAGAATTGGTTGGGTCGTTGCCCACGAGGCAATCATTGATAAATTTGTAAAAGCCAAACAATCAACTGACTTGTGCACAGCATCTTTCACACAAAAGATTGTTGCAGAATATATTGAAGAAGGTTTGTTCGATAAAAACTTGAAGAAGATTATCGAAATGTATCACCGAAAAAGAGATGTAATGCTTAAAGCTTTTGAAGATTTTATGCCCGAAGGTGTAAGTTGGACTAAACCAGAAGGTGGATTATTTTTATTCTTAAAATTGCCTGAAGGTATGGATGCAGAAGAGCTTTTTAAGATTGCAATCGAAAAAAATGTAGCTTTTGTTCTTGGTTCGGTATTCCACTGCGATGGAAGTGGCAAAAACACCATGAGAATTAATTTTTCGTTCATGGATGAAGAACAAAACAGAATTGGTGTTGAACGATTGGCAGAATCAATTAAAGCATTAATGAACAATCGAGTTGAAATTTAAAAGCAATTCATTAATTTAGTAACATCGTTTGAGTTCATATTGAACCAAACATTTAATAGATTATAAATCTTAAATCTCACCTTACAATGAGAAAACGAGTACAATTCAGTTTGTACTCGTTTATTTTTTTACCCTTCCCCAACTTTCTTTCAATCATACAAACGCCTATGAATAAGGGAATTGGTTTATTCTTATTGATTATTTCTATGGTTTTAGAATTATTATCTATTTGATTTATATAAAATCGAAAATTAGATTTGCAGCAGATAAAAACAAAACAATAAAATAATCACATAAAAAACAAAGTATGTCACAAATTGGAAAACAAGTAGTAGATTTTGAAGTGCAAGCATTTGCAAATAATGATTTTAAAACAATTAAGAAATCAGATTTATTAGGAAAATGGTCTGTCTTTTTCTTCTACCCTGCCGACTTCACCTTCGTGTGTCCAACTGAATTGGAAGATCTTGCAAATCTTTATCCTGAATTTAAAGCTGCAGATTGCGAAATTTACTCTGTATCAACCGATACACACTTCGTACACAAAGCTTGGCACGATACTTCAGATACCATCAAGAAGATTCAATATCCAATGTTAGCAGATCCAACAGGAGTTTTATCTCGTGGTTTTGATGTAATGATTGAAAAAATAGGTTTGGCGGAACGTGGAACTTTCATTGTAAATCCAGAAGGTGAAATTGTTGCATACGAAGTAGTTGCAGGTAACGTAGGTAGAAATGCAGAAGAATTGCTAAGAAGATTAAAAGCTTTACAGTTTGTTGCAAAGAATCCATCAGAAGTTTGTCCGGCTAAATGGGAAGAAGGAAATGAAACATTACAGCCTAGCATCGACTTAGTAGGCAAAATTTAAGAATAACACCGATAAGTTGCTTAAATACTCACTTATATCGTTACACTCATAATTGAGTGTTAGCAATCTATCAGCATTATACCAATGTATAAATGACATCTAAAATGGTATAAAATTACCCGGGTCTGCCTTGAAGTAGTTTTAAAATAATCCGATTAAAGTTACACTACCTTGAGGCAGATTTTCTCAAAATCAAAAAAACTATGCTGGAACAAACAATAAAAAATCAGGTAATTGATTTATTTTCATCGCTTAAAAACCAATATACATTTCAAATACAAGTAGCATCATCTCATTCTAACAAGCAAGAATTAATTTCGCTTTTAGAGGATGTTGCATCATGCAGCGATAAAGTAAATTTAGAGATATCAGAATCAACTGGTTTAGCATTTACTATTCTAAAAAATGGAGCAGAAACCAATGTTCATTTTAAAGCTGTTCCTAATGGACATGAGTTTACAACATTGTTATTGGCAATTTTAAACCTTGATGGAATTGGGAAAAACTTGCCCGATGAAATGCTAACACAAAGAATTCAAGCCATTTCTGAAAAAGTTGAATTCAAAAGCTTCATCTCTCTATCGTGCACCAATTGTCCTGATGTTGTTCAAGCATTAAACATTTTCGCCTTTCTGAATCCAAATATTTCACATGAAATAATTGATGGAGCCATTAATCAGGAAGAAGTAGAACGCTTAAATATTCAAGCTGTTCCAACAGTTTATGCAAATGGCAAACAATTGCACGTTGGTCGTTCTTCACTAGGTGAATTGCTAAGTAAATTAGAAGACCAATTGGGAACTAAATTTACACCTGCCTTGCAGCAAAAAAAAGAGTATGATGTTATTGTTGCTGGTGGTGGCCCAGCTGGAGTTTCTGCCGCAGTATATTCAGCACGTAAAGGTTTCTCTGTAGCCATTGTTGCCCAAAAAGTAGGAGGCCAGGTTACTGAAACGGTATCCATTGAAAATATGATTTCTGTTCCAAAAACAAGTGGAGCTGAATTATCAGGGAACCTAATGAAACACCTTCATGATTATCCTATTGATATCTTGGAAAATCGTGTAATAGAAAACATGGAGCTTGTTGATGGTATTAAAACCATTACCACTTCATTGAATGAAACAATCACTGCTCCTGCACTTATCATTGCAACTGGCGCTAGCTGGAGAAAATTAAATGTTCCTGGAGAAAGCGATTATATCGGTTCGGGAGTAGCGTTTTGTACGCACTGCGATGGTCCATTTTACAAGGGTAAGAAAGTAGTTGTAATTGGAGGAGGAAATTCTGGATTGGAAGCTGCAATTGACCTATCATCTATCGCTTCAGAAGTACATGTGCTTGAATTTATGGATGAATTAAAAGGCGACCAGGTTTTACAAGACAAAATCAAAGAATTATCGAATGTTAGCATTACCACCAATGCACAAACTTTAAGTATTGATGGTGATGGCAATAAGGTACACTCTTTAAAATACAAAGATCGAATATCCGAAAAGGAAGAAGTCTTAACAACCGATGGCGTTTTTGTTCAGATTGGTTTAAATGCCAATAGCAAAGTGTTTGCCGATAAGGTTAAAACCAACCAAATTGGTGAAATTGAAATCGATTCACACTGTAGGACAAACCAAGCTGGTATTTACGCTGCTGGAGACGTTTCTATCGTTCCTTACAAACAAATAGTGATAGCCATGGGAGAAGGTTCAAAAGCTGCTCTTTCGGCTTTTGATGATCGAATAAAAGGATTGCTTTTAGCAAATTAATTACGAAATTACTTACAACAACGAAAAAGAGCATCAGGAAACTCCTGATGCTCTTTCTATATTTATAAAGGAACGAAATTATCGATTAAAACTCGATGATTGTATTCCAATTGTGTTTGTCTTCAACAGTTCCGTACTGAATGCCACGAAGCGTTTCGTATAGCTTAAAGCTACGCTCTCCTGCCTCTTCACCATACTTGTATTCGATATTGTTATCAGCATCAACAATTTTACGGATTGGAGAAATAACAGCAGCAGTACCACAAGCACCAGCTTCTGAGAAATCTGACAATTCTTCAACAGTAATAGGACGACGCTCTACATTCATTCCTAGATCTTCAGCGATCTGACACAAACTCTTGTTTGTAATGGATGGAAGAATAGTATTTGATTTTGGAGTTACGTAAGTGTTATCTTTAATTCCAAAGAAGTTAGCTGGACCACATTCATCGATATATTTCTTTTCCTTAGCATCTAAGAACAATACTGCAGAAAATCCTTCAGCATGCGCTCTACTACCACCTCTTAACGAAGCTGCATAATTACCACCAACTTTATAGATACCTGTTCCTTGAGGAGCAGCACGATCGTATTCACGATAAATCACATAGTCAGTTGGCTTGAATCCTTCTTTAAAATATGGTCCAACAGGCATAACAAATACTACGAAAGTATATTCTTCTGAAGCCTTAACTCCAACCTGTGCACCATTTCCAAATAATACAGGACGAATGTATAGAGAAGCTCCTGATTCATAAGGAGGAATCCATCTTTCATTCAATTTAATAGCTTTGATTACCGCCTCACGGAACAAATCTAAAGGCATTTCTGCCATCATAATACCATGAGATGAGCTTTGTAGACGTTTACCATTTTCGTCAATACGGAAAACTCTAACTTTTCCATCAGGACCTTTAAATGCTTTTAATCCTTCGAATGCTTGTTGTCCGTAATGCAAACCTGTTGATGCAATGTGAACATTGATTTGATCAGAAGAAGATACTTCTAATTCTCCCCATTTTCCATCACGATAGTGACAACGAACATTGTAATCAGTTTTAGTATAACCAAAACCAAATTCTTTCCAATTAATGTTTTCCATTTCAGATATGAATTTAGCAATAAGTGTTTTGTTTCTTTAAGTTTTTCAAGTTTATACAAATGTATTAAGAAATTTGCTCTTTTTACCTACAATTTCTTGCGTTTTTTATCAAATTACTTTCAATTCGATAAGATATCCGTTATGTTTTCGAATATTTATTACTTTTCCACCTTCGAAAATCAAGTATTGACCTTTTATTCCTTTCAGAACTCCTTCGAATTCTTTCATTTTATCAAAACCAAAGCTGGTAATCTTTTTAGGCAACTCATCTACAGGATAGTTAATGCTGTAAATTTCATCCTCATCACATAGGTATTGTTTCAATTCGGGATGAAGTTTATTTTCAGCTTTCCTTTTCTCCTCCAAAAGGTCAATATCGGTTGTACCATCCTGTTTTAACATTTCGCGCCAGTTGGTCTTATCAGAAAAATACTCCTTTAAAGCCACCTCCATAACGCCAGCAATATGTCTGTTTGGGGTTTTAGCAAGCTTTATTGCCTTGCTAGCTCCCTGATCAATCCATCGTGTTGGCACTTGTGATTCTCTGGTTACGCCCACTTTTAAATTGCCGGAATAAGCCAAATAAACGTAATGAGGTGTAAGAGAATTCTTTTTTGCCCATTCCATATCTCGCGAAATTCCCAAATAAGATAAATCTAACTCAGGATGTACAATGCTGGGATCAGTTTGAGGTAATGTGGTAAAGCATGAATAACAATATCCTTGCGAAAAGGATGTTTTGGTTTTCTTGCCACAATGGATACAATTGATCTGATCCAAAAATTTCAAACTGATGTTCTTACCAATTAGTGAGTTCATTTCAGTTAAATCATCACCAATAGGCAATTGATACTGCACTGGCTCCCCTAGATTGGTACGCATTTTTCTGATATTTCCTTGCATGGATTATAAGTTTTCCTGAATGGTTTTGATCATTTGTTCCAACTCTTTTTGATCGAATCCAACCCCTTGCCAAATGATCTTTCCTGTTTTATCGACAATAAAGTTACGAGGAATGTATTGACTAGCAAATTTTGAATAAACTTCGCGCTTAGGATCTGGTGCAATTGGGAAGGTAAAAGCTTTCTTCTGATTCCATTTCTCTAATTCATCCTTTGTATGTTCGCGACCAATTGAAACCATTGCAAAATTTTCATTCTTAAATTTTGGCCACAATTGTTTTTGAACTTCTGGCAATTCTTTCATGCAAGGTCCGCACCAAGTTGCAAAAAAGTTGATCAATACCACTTTTCCCTTCAAATCTTTTATCGAAATTTCTTTTCCATCGAGTGTAGTGACTGTAAACTCCGGCACTTTATCCCCATTTTTTAATAATGAACCTTTGAAATCACTAGCCTTAAGAGATAACACAGCGAACAAAGCAATAAATGTTAGAACAAATTTATTCATATTTAACCATTTTTATAGACGTACAGCCGTACCTCTTTACATTAATTATTATTGAATCAAATCATTGGTTACCTCAACAACCTTGTACAATTTGTCCGAACGACGAATCATAGTATCCAAAGCAATCGAGAAACTATCTCCCTTTACTGCTTTTTCTACTGGTTTAAGGTCTACCCTAATTTCTTTTATAGTAGTTTCAACCACGCCAGTTGTAGGTCCTGTAATCAGGATGTTATCCCCAACTGCAAGTTCGTTGGATTCTAACAAAAATTCAGCAACCTTAATCTTGGCAAAATAGTTTGTTCCTTTACCAATAAGCACTTTACGCTTGGTAGCACGGTTTCCATATTCGTTACTCCACTCACCTAGTTTTTGTCCAAGGTAATATCCATCCCAAAATCCACGATTGAATACTGTAGACAAACGCTCCATCCAATTCTCAATTTTCTCCTTATTGTAGGTTCCATCAAGGTAAGAAGCAACTGCTTCGTTGTAACAGCCAACTACAGTTTTCACATATTCCGGTGAGCGAGCACGACCTTCGAATTTAAGAACTCGAACACCTGCATCCAACATTTTATTTAAAAATCCAATGGTACACAAGTCTTTTGGCGACATGATGTATTCATTGTCAATTTCCAATTCATTACCCGATTCTTTTTCGGTAACCGTATAAGCTTTTCTGCAGGTTTGCATGCATGCTCCACGATTTGCTGATGAATTCTTCTCGTGCAGACTTAAGTAACACTTACCAGAAACTGCCATACACAAAGCTCCATGAGCAAACATTTCGATCTGTATCAATTCACCTTTTGGACCACGAATATCCTGCTCCACAATCTGATCGTAAATGACTTTTACCTGATTCAAATCCAACTCACGCGCCAATACAACAACATCTGCAAATTGCGCATAAAACTTCACCGCTTCGATATTGGTAATATTACATTGAGTAGATATATGTACCTCAACATCAATCGATCGCGCATACATAATTGCCGATACATCTGATGCAATAATTGCAGTTACACCACTTTCTTTGGCAGCATCAACAATTTTATACATCAACTTAATATCATGATCAAACAATACCGTATTAACGGTAAGGTAAGATTTTACATTGTTCTCTTTACAGATATTGGCAATTTTCCTTAGATCTTCGAAGGTAAAGTTATTCGCTGATCTTGAGCGCATATTCAATTGTTCAATGCCAAAATATATCGAGTTAGCTCCCCCTTGTATGGCCGCCATTAAAGATTCATATGAACCTACTGGCGCCATTAATTCTATATCACTTCTTTTCATTCAATTCCTGATATCCAAAAAATACTTATTTAGAATGCATGTATAGGCTGTTAAATTATGTATTTAACCCAATTATGCCTTCTTCCTGATCCTCAGCAAAAGTAATCTTTATCGCTCATTCCTGCAATATAAATTAGAGAGTGTATAAAGTTAAATCTACCACTAATACAAACACTTAACTGTAATACAAGCTTGTTTAAAATTTTTAAATATTATACATTTGTGCCACAGCTATTTGATACGCTGGGACATTAGTCTTCCTTTACAGCTGACATTGAACAGTTTATGTGGAAAATGTCCCAATTTTTCCCTAACTTGAATCTGGGGAATCTCATTTGTAGCCTTTAACTCTGACGAGTTACACACATACATCTGCGCTACCATATCCTAATAGCTTGATTTTGAACATGTAATTACAACCAGGGGGAGTAATCGTATTCACACGCGGTTACTTGTTTAAACATCAAAACCAGATATTAGCCTATGAAGTATAGAGCTTACACACTGAAGACCTTTAAGAATATTCCTCAGATTAGTAAACTGAGCGAAGAGCAGATTTTTGATATTGAAGTTGTTGGAGAGGTCCTTCCTTTTAAAGCAAACAATTATGTAGTTAATGAGTTGATCGATTGGGACAATTTCGAAAATGATCCGATTTTTATCCTAACTTTCCCTCAAAAAGATATGCTTTCAGCCAAGCATTACGACAGAATGGCTGAATTGATTAGAAGCGGTGCTTCACGTCCTGAAATTACCAAAGCTGCCAACCAAATTCGAATGGAATTGAACCCAAACCCGGCAGGACAAGTTCACAATGTTCCTGAATTAAACGGTGTAAAATTGGTTGGTATTCAACACAAATATGCTGAAACCATGTTGTTTTTCCCTTCACAAGGACAAACATGTCATGCATACTGTACTTTCTGTTTCCGCTGGCCGCAGTTCACAGGTATCGATGAGCTGAAATTTGCCATGAAACAGGTTGATTTAATTATTGAGTACTTGCGTCAGAATCCATCAATTACCGACTTGTTATTCACCGGTGGAGATCCAATGGTTATGAAATCGAAAGTATTCGAACAATATATCGATGCCATAATTGCTGCTGAGATTCCAAACTTGAAGACCATTCGTATTGGAACCAAAACATTAGCTTACTGGCCATATCGTTACACTAGCGATGATGATGCTCAGCATTTGTTGAATGTATTCAAAAAAATTAGTGACAATGGCTTGAATCTATCCATTATGGCTCATTTCAACCACATAAACGAAATGAGTACTGAAGCTGTGAAACAAGCTGTGAAAAATATTCGTGCTACGGGTGCAGTAATTCGTACTCAATCTCCATTAATGAAACATTTGAACTTTGATGCAGATATGTGGGCTCGTATGTGGAGAAAGCAAGTAGACTGGGGAATGATTCCTTACTATATGTTTATTGCACGTGAAACTGGTGCTCAAGAGTATTTTGCTGTCACTCTTGAAGAAGCTTGGAATATCTTCCGAAAGGCTTACTCTCAAGTTAGCGGTGTATGTCGTACAGTTCGCGGACCAAGCATGTCAGCTAATCCTGGAAAAGTGCAGGTTGCTGGTGTAAGCGAAATTAATGGTGAAAAAGTTTTCGTTCTAAACTTTATTCAGGGAAGAAACTCTGATTGGGTTGGACGTCCTTTCTTCGCAAAATATGATCCTAAAGCATTTTGGTTAGATGATTTGAAACCAGCTTTCGCTGATAAATTCTTCTACGAAGAGGCATAGACCATCAAGACATTTTATTTCAAGACCTGCCAGTTTTCTGGTGGGTCTTTTTTTTCTCAATTCAACATTTCCATCACCTCATTATAAGAATGTGGAAGATTCTTAATCAAAACCTCTTGGTCTCTACTTACAAGAAAAAATACAGGAATGCCTCCTATGTAGATCTTTTCATTCGGGAAATTGGAGGAGAGAAACTGTCTGATACCAATGGATTGAAACTTGCCTTTATCAGGTCCGATAAAGTCCAGAAAATAAGAATGGTTGCTTAATCCACTTGCGCTTACCAAAGAGTCCACCTCTTCCCTGTTTTTACTAACAGCAATCAACAATAATTGGTATTCTTCCCCATTGATATCTTGCATGAGTTTGGGTAATGTTTGCTCCAGGTTTTTGCGACAGCCACTGCACCATGTAGTCCAGATGTATACCAGTGTTTTGTCTTTCTGCGAGATAATCGTATTGAATTTCCTCGAATCGATGATTCTTTTCTCATCAACAGAATTGCTACATGAAAATGAAAGCAGAAGTAATGTTAGAATTAATAAGTATCTCATGGTATTTCGATTATGATACTTTAAGTTACAATTTGTTCTTGGCTTCACGAAAATTTAATTCAAAAAATAGGGAACAACACATTGCCATTCCCCTAGTCTGTGTGACTTTACTAATCCTAACTATTTCTTTAAGTCATTTAAGAACTTTGTGATTGCCATCCAGTACTCCTCTCCTCCTTGCTGATTGATCCAAAGTGCACGCGAACCATGATGCCCTGGACCTTCTGGAATGAACTGCACTTGTTTTTCTCCAAGTTGATGTTTCTCCAGTAATTCCTTCACATATTTCGCTTCCGATTTTGAACTGGTTAAAAACATTGGCTTTTCAAACCCTTCCAGCTTATCAGTTAATGAGCCTTTTTGATCTGCAAGATAGTTTCCCGGACTAAAAGAGATCACTGCTGAAACTTCATCTAATTCTACTCCTAGATATAAAGCCAAAGTAGATGAATAACTCGATCCCCAAAGAATGATTTTTTCAGCAAAGTTTGAATGAATGTATTGAATTGCTGCACGAATATCGGGCTCTGCTTCTACATAATCAATACCCAATCCCTTTGTAAGGGCACGTAAATAGGTCTCGTTTTGTGTTTTTCCAATTGGTCCACCCGAACGCTGATCAATTGCCATGCAATTAAAGCCCATTTCGTTCAACTTCTCAGCAATTCCCGAATACTCGAACTTGTTGAATCTGGCCTGGTGACAAAGCAGAATGAAAGGAGATGTTTCATCAATTTGATACAAATGAGCTGTAATGGTCAAGGAATCCAAAGATGGAAATTCCACTACTTTCGGATACTCAACTTTCTTTTCAGTTTCAGATGCTTTAGGTGTAGTATCATTTTTTGTGGTACTTTGCTGACAAGATACCAGGAATACTCCTAGAACGATCAGAATAATAGGTAGTCTCTTCATCATTTTGTGTTTAGTGTGTAATACTATGATGATTAAATGTAAGAATACCCTATGTGAAAATGAATTTTATTTTGAATTGTCAGTAGGCCATTGCAAGGAATTATTTAGACGCAGATTCATATGATGGTATATAATTGGTCTGATTCCTTTCGGATATGGATTCGTTGCTAAGCATCTACAGATACTTAGCAACTTACTGAGCTACTCTTTATTTTGCTTTCTCTTTCTTCTTAGTTTTTTAAAGAAATAGATGATCAAGACAACTATAATCCAGAATGGCCAAATCATAACCAGATCTAACAGGAAGTCAACAAATCCAAACCATCCTTTCGATAAGGATTGCTTGATTCTTTCTGAGAATTTGTCACGTTTATCCGGGTTGTACTTAAAATCTTTTTTCTTGTGAATGTTTAATTTAAGTGTACTGTAATCAACCAAATCGTTTAAATATTTTAATCTACCTGATGTACTTTCAATTTCCTCTTCAATATGGCGTATGTTTTCTTCTATTTCCAGAATTTCCTTTACACTTTTGGCTTTTTTTAATAGGTCCATATATTTTTGAGCATAAGTTCTTTTATTCTGAAGCCTTGTTTCTAAATCAATAAACTGTTCCGTTACATCTCTGGCATCAATTTCTTTATACAATACTTCTCCCTTACCCTGTTCAATTGCAGTTATAAAACTTTCAAAATGCACAAAAGGTATCCTAAGCGTTAAATTATAAGAAGTTTCCCAATCAGTATTATTTAGTTTTTCACTTGAATAATATGCCCCATACTCTTTCACGATAGAATCAACCCTCGCCTTAGCAGCTTCAACATTACCAACCTTTAGGTCTATCCTTCCATCCTTAATGATTTTCTTTTTTACCACTTTCTTATTGTCAATTGGCATTAGTGGTGTTCCGCCTTGCTGTCTTGTAACTGGTATCATTTCCTCATCTGCCATTTCGGAAAAAGCTAAAATTCCATTTGATTTATCCGCTTGTTGACAGGAAGTTATCATTATTACGAAAAGCAATAGTAAGAATACAGATTTCTTCATTGTGTTTTGTTTTTGATTAGCAAATTACAAACATTACATGATTTATCTTACAGTCATGATGATTAAATGAACCGAGTTGATTTGTTGATAAGCATATTAGAGGTGCTGAGCAACTTACTTCTACCACTAATGTGGGTTAGGAGAAAACATCATGCATTCCAAATCTACAAAACTATAATCAATTATTCCGTCTTTTTTTGTTCTTATATTAGATATAATATATCATTATGAATATAAGATTCCTAAAGAATCAACCTGTATATTCATGGAAAAAAAAGAGACGCACATCTGTACGTCTCCTCTACTATATTATTTTATTTATCCTCTATTCATTCGATAATGGAATCATTCGTGCTGATAGGTCAGGATTTTCCATATCGGCATCGAGTGGGAACATTGGGCGTTTAATGCGTTTGTGCCCCAAACGTATTAAATCCTGATCGACCCCTCCTGGCGTAAGAGCCATTAGCCAATCACCACGCATGTTGTATAATTCTGGTACTAGATATCCTATTTTTACCATTACAATATCCGATTGACGTGGATTTAATCCCAAGTTGGTAAAATCAGCTTCGTGATGGTATGGTTTACGGATTTTGGTTAGAATTACATGTATGCTTCCAACTTTCACCACCACTTCGGTTTCAGCGTGCTTATCACCATGTCTTATCTTTTCTATCTTTCCTTTCAATTTCACTGGACCCGAGTAACGTGAGTCTACATTCGCTCCAGCTTCTGCTTCAATCATGGCTCCCTCGCCTAACTTCACCGCCTTTTCAACGAATTTTGGTCCAGGAATGGATGCGTATATCAAGCTTGGACCATTCGCCTTCTTGAATTCAGGTCTTTTTAACAACTCAGCTAAAGTCCAGGTTACATCCCCAGCTCCTCCAGCTGTTGGATTATCACCCATATCACTAATAATAAAAGGCTTTTTATCGCTCTTAATAGCAGCATTCAAACTTTCATCCAGACTGGCTACAGGAGCTACAAATTCGAATTCTTTTCTTACATCCCAAAAGCTTTTTGCCAAGTATTCAGCAGCTTTTGCAACTTCTTCCTTGCTGTCACCATAAGCGGTAACTGTAGCGGTGTTTCTTGGCGCATCACCCCAGGCATATCCAACCCAAATAGCAGCATCAATCACACCATCCTGCTTGGTTAGTGGATCGATTTTAGCATACAGGCTTTTTCCTGGTTCAATGCGGGTACTGGTCTTCTCACCCGGCAACAGAACCGGAACCGGAATCCAGGCTTTGTATTTTGGTTTGCCCTTTCCACTCTCTAAACGATCCAAAAGGTTCTTCACTGCTCTTCTTCTGGTCTCCATGGCATCCTCGTGTGGAGCCAATCGGAAACAGGTAATCAAATCGGAGTGCTTTACCAATTCAGGAGTCACATTGCCATGCAAATCCATGCTTGTAGAAATCATACAATCGGTTCCAACAACCTCTCTAATCCTGGTAATTAAATCCCCTTCCGGATCATCCATTCCCTCAACACTACTTGCTCCGTGAACATCCAAAAACATGGCATCAAAAGGCCCATTTATCTTTAGTTTTTGTAATATCTCGCTCACGAAAGTTTCATAGGTTTCCTTGGTAACTACTCCGCCAGGAATGGCTCTAGCTCTAAGGGTTGGAACCCATTGGGCTTGCTTTCTTAATAAAGAATCTTTTCCAAAGAATGGGTAATAATCAAAGATCTCGTCCCCCCTTAATTGCTTAAAGGAATTCACATCGCTCTTAGCTGGCGAAAAGGTACTTGACTCAATCCAGAATCCTGCGATGGCAATTTTAGGCAGATCTTTCTTTTCTTTTTTTGCACATGATGAAATCAAAAGCATGCACAATACAAAGATCGCGATAACAGACTTGTTGTTCATTAATTTGAAATTTAGGTACTCAGATTTGGCTTTTGGGATACCTTAGTCAATTCAAACTTTGGTAAAAATAGTGATTAATGCGATTCGATGGATGAAATAAGTTCATATTAGATGGAAGTTATCCTTCTCTCTAACAACTATTACTCATTATTAATTGATTTACTTCATTCTTTCGTATTCCTCTTTCTCCAACTGTCTTCCATTCCTGCAAATCGGACAATAATAGATATACCTGGTTTTAATTGGAAAAACTGAAATAAAGAATAAACTGGCATAAGTAGCATTCTTTTCCAATATCCAATTAGACGTATTATTACAATTGTAGCAATGCTCTTGTGCGTATTGTTGTTGTTTTTCAACTACTTTATCGTTAGCTCCGAAGATGAAGATCATATTCTTATTAAATTAATCTATTGTATATCTCATTAAACATTTGTTGTTTCTCACATAGAAATCCAAACTATTGGAATCCTTCTTTATTGAATCTCCCTTACATATATTCTCATAAAAGTCCTTGTTATCTTCTCTGGTAATATAGATTTCTATGTAATCGTTCTCTTGATTAATCCCAACTACTCGAATGGCATGATCATGATAATCAATATATGTATTAGACACCACTCCTTTTAACTCTAAGGGTAACAATACTCTTTCAGAATAAGGTGTACAAGCAAATGAAAAAAAACAGATCAATATTACTAATGATATTTTAAATATTCTCATTTCGTGATTCAGTCTGTTCATATGTAATCCCTTTATTTATTTTTTCCATTTCACCCTTTAGCCTGTCGACAGTTTCCCTTAAAAGGGAAACACTCACCTTTTAATTGGTCATTGTTCATTGATAACTGATCATTATTAACTGTTCACTGTCTAAATGTCCTTCAACAAAATCTCCCTTCCTTCCACAGAGAATGACTTTCGATACTCTTCGATAATCAATTTAAGGTCGGCATAAACCTCTGTTTCCAGCACTGGAATCTTATCAGACCCCCATTTTTCCAACAAGTCAATTACCTTGCTTACGGTCATTTCGTTAATATCAAACGCTGGTTGATACGCCATCTGTTTGTCTTTATCGGTTGTCAATTCTGAAATTAATCCTGCATTATTGAGGTTATACAATATTTCGCGTACCAAGCGAATTGGCATTTCTAGCTGGTGTGATATTTCTTGAGAACACAATGGCTTATTATCTTGTTTAAAATTTTGAACGATGAGGTTCAAAACATACAAACTCAAGAGTCTTTTGTAATCGTATGAAATCTCTGTGGTTTCAGCTTCGTACTCGTAGTTCTCCACGTTTTGCTCGGCAAATGAAATTTCTGCTCCAAACAACACCACCAACCAACTTAGTTGCAACCACATCAAAAACAAAGGCAAAGCTGCAAAACTACCGTAGACTGCATTGTAAGTAGTTACCATTCCCTGAAACTCGATGTACAATACCTGGAACAATTGATAGATGGTTCCTGCAATAATACCAGCAATCAATCCCGATTTGAACTTTACATGCGTATTTGGCATGAATGTATAAAGGAGCGTAAATAATACCCAAACCAAGAAGAAAGGTGCTAAATTGATCAGGAAAGTGAGAAAAGGACCAACCGTTTCCATTAAACTACTTCCTTGTGTAATTTCTTCAATCATGGTTTTTAAAACCACCGTAACCCCACTCGATCCAATCAACAAAATCGGAGCAAATATCATCAAGGCTGTATAATCACTAAACTTTCGTCCCCAAGTTCTCGGCTTTTTAATACGCCAAACATCGTTAAACGATTCTTCGATGTTGCTTAAGACCTTTACTACCGACCAAAACAAAATCACAAATCCCAAACCTGCAATTAATGATCCTTTGGTATTCTCCAACATCTTATTAGCAAACTCAATTAACCAGGTCAACACTTCTTGCTGACCAGCCAAATTGGCTTTCAGTTCTGCTTCAAGTTTTGCTTCCAAATTGAATCCTTTTGCAATTCCAAAACCCATAGCCAATACCGGAACCACGGACAGCAATGAGTAAAATGTTAGCGCCGAAGCCCTCAACTGACATTTATCTTCGTAAAATCCTTTTACTGCCAGAAGGTAAATTCGCAATTGCCTAATCAAGAAATAACGGTGTCCCGATAAATCTTTCAAACGCATGTTCCATACTCCCCTACTCAAGAAGTTCATTATAAGATCAAAATATTCGCGAATTTTACTCATCAGTAAAGCTTTTTATAATAGTTTTTATAGTTCGCAAATTAATCAAAAGCATATGATTTGACAAATGCGAAACATAACTTAAACAGTACAATCATATTTGAATTATTTTATAATTTTAACTCATATCCACCAAAACTAAACTTATGAAATTCTCAAAATCTGTACTGACATGCCTTTTTGTTCTTCTTGTATTATCATGCCATAGTCAAAAAGCAGTGTATGATAAACCTATTGAGCAAGCCATTGAATTGACAAATGACTTTATTGCAAAAAATCAAATTCCGGGATTGGCAATTACAGTTTCGGTGAAAGGTGAAAATGTTCTTTCCAAAGGATTTGGATATGGAAATCTGGAAGCACAAACAAAAGTAGATCCTGCTAAAACAAAGTTTCGTATTGGTAGTATCTCAAAACCTGTGAGTGCAGATGCGCTTATACAATTGTGGGCTCAAAACAAACTTCAATTGGATTCGTCCATTCAATACTATTTACCCGATTTTCCTAAAAAACAAGCTAAAATCACCAGTCGAATGGTAGCTGGTCATTTGGCAGGCATTCGTCATTACAATGGAAATGAATTTTTAAGTGCCAAACATTTCGACAATATTGATGATGCACTTGAAATCTTCGAAAATGATCCTCTGATCTCATATCCTGGTAAAGAGTACCACTATTCAAGCTATGGTTGGAACTTATTGAGCCGCATTGTCGAGAAAGCTTCCGGAGAAGAATTTCTTTCCTATATGCAAAAGCATGTTTTCAATCCATTGGAAATGCACAATACCATCGCCGATCATACCGATAGTATTATTCCCAATCGAACAGGTTTTTATCAAAGAAGTAAGAATAACGAAATTATAAACGGACCTTTTGTTGACAACAGTATTAAATGGGCTGGTGGCGGCTTTTTGTCTACCTCAGAAGATATCATGCGATTTGCCAAAGCTCATTGCAAAGCCGGTTACCTGAGTCAAAAACAAATTGATGAATTAACTCGTTCACAGAAAACAACAAAAGGAAAAGTGACAGAGTATGGAATTGGTTGGGCAAGTGGAAAAGATCGTAAAGGTCATTATTATTATGGTCATTCAGGTGGATCAATTGGAGCAAGCACTCACATGATCATTTATCCAAAAGAAGAAGTCTGTGTAGTGGTTTTAACGAATCTTTCAGGTGTAAGATTCAGAAACTTTAGTCATGAAATTGCCAATCTGTTTATGGAATAGCAATATTTAAATCGAATTCATGTTTATTTGCAGTATCATGGCTCCATTACTTAATTTGAACCCCTATGAATAAAAAAATTTTACTGATTGAAGATGACCTAACTTTACAACAAACCATTGCCGATTTTTTAAATTCTTCAGGATTTGAATGTATCTGTGCATCAACTGTCAAAGAAGGAAAGCAATTTTTCGATAAAACATTTTATCCTGTTATTTTGCTTGATTTGAGTTTGCCTGATGGTGATGGTCTGGATTGTATTTCTTTTATCAAGTCCATTTGGAATGACAGTGGGGTAATTATCATTTCGGCACGTGATAAACTGGAAGATCGTGTGGATGGATTAAACCTGGGTGCCGACGATTATCTAGTAAAACCATTTCATTTATCTGAACTATATGCTCGCATAAATGCCCTTTTACGTAGAAATTTTCATCCACAGGCAAGCATTATCCATTTCGAAAACATTGAAATTGAAACACAAGATAGATCTGTGAAAATTGCAGGAGAGTATGTAGATTTCAGCAAAAAAGAATATGATCTCTTGCTTTATTTTATTGAAAATAAAAATAGGGTTCTAACCAAGGAGAGCTTATTTGAACATGTATGGGGCGAAAATTCAGTTTTCATGGACAACTCCGATTTCATATACACTCATATTAATCGTCTCAGAAAAAAACTTCAAAAGCATACTGGCGAAAATTACATTAAAACCGTTCATGGCTTCGGATACAAACTTGAAATTCATTAAACATGAAGTTGCTTACCAAAATTAACCGTACTTATTTAAGATATGGCATCCTTGTATTTTTAATTGCTGATGTTGTAATCATTCTGTTAAGTAATTTTATACTGAAAAAAGAGATTGATCAACAATTATTACTTGAAGCAGAGGTAATTGCTGAAACCGTTAAGAAAAATAATAATTTCCCTAATGTATATCCAACCGATATCGTTAAAGAAGTTTCTCTTTCTGAAATTGGAAATACAACAACAAAAGACACAGTTATATACGAAGATGTACATAACGAACTTGTTCCATATAGGGAATTAAGCACTTATAAATCAATTAATGAAAAGCACTATCAAATTATCACTCGCCAGATGTTAATGGAGTTTGATGATATCTTTTCTCTTTATACGGCCTTAATTTCTACCGTTCTGGGATTAATATTCGTACTGGTCCTCCTTTTTACTCAAAAAATGAACACAATACTTTGGGGCACTTTTAATACAAACGTTGAATTGCTAAAAAAATATTCTTTTAACTCCAATAATCAATTGAATTTAAAGAATACTGGTATTGATGAATTTGATGACCTGAATCAAGTGATCACAAAAATGTCGTATCGATTAGAAAAAGATTACGCAGAATCAAAAGAATTTTCAGCCAATGCTGCTCATGAACTACAAACACCACTAGCAATTATCAGAAACAAGTGCGAAAATCTATTTTCTGAAACTGACTTAAATGAGAAAACAATTCAATCAATTCGTAAAATCTATCTTTCGACAGATCGTTTATCAGGAATTGTGAAAGGGCTTCTACTTTTGGCTAAAATTGATCATGGGCAGTTCAATGAAACGGAAGAACTATCATTACGCAAACTATTTACATTGCGTATTAGTAATTTAGATGATATTCTACAGGATAGAAACCTAAGTGTAGATATAAGCGCCTCAGAAGATTGTAAAGTAAAAATGGACAAACGTCTGGCTAACCTTCTAATCCAAAACATTACAGCCAATGCGATAAACCACAGCCCTATAAGTAAGATTATTGAAGTTAAAATATCTAAAAATCAATTCAGTATTTCAAACCATGGTGAAACTGCCATAAAAGAGCCTGAACTCATATTCAAGCGTTTCTATAAGGAAAGTACAAACCCCAATTCTACGGGCATTGGCTTAGCCATTGTAAAAAAGATTGCAGATCACTACGGAATGAACATTCAATACTCATTTAAAAATTTTAAACACACTTTCACCTTCATACCACTCGACTGTTAGATTTTTGTTAGATTTAATATATACTTTCACTCCACATTCCCTAGAAATAGAAAAAAATATTAAATCATGAATTTACCGCCCCCTAAATTTGAGCTAACCATTGTGGTTCCAGTTTACAATGAAGAAGATAATCTTGAACGTGTTAAAGAGGAATTTAATTCTTATTTTTCAGTCTCTCCTTATCCCTCTAAGGTCTTATTTGTGAATGATGGATCATCAGACCACAGCCAAATGATGATTGAAAAAATTTGTAATGGATCTGATCGTTTTCAATTCATTGAGCTAAGCAAAAACATGGGCTTAAGTGCCGCACTTAAGGCAGGTATTGATCATGCAAACACAGAATTTGTAGGCTATATTGATTCTGATTTACAGACAACTCCTTTCGATTTTGATCTACTAATGGAATTTCGCCACGATTATGCTTTGGTGACAGGCTATCGAAAAGACCGAAAAGATAGTTTTGTAAAAAACATGAGCTCCACCATAGCCAACAACTTTCGTCGCTTCATGACCAAAGATAATGCCATTGATACGGGTTGTCCTTTAAAGATTATGCAAATCAAATATGCCAAGAAAATTCCATTTTTTACTGGCATGCATCGCTTTATTCCAGCTCTTATCATGCTTCAAAATGGAGAAATTAAACAGATCCCAGTTCGTCATTTCCCACGAATTGCTGGCGAAGCAAAATACCATCTGTTCAACCGCATGATTGGTCCATTTAAAGATTGCTTTGCTTATCGTTGGATGAAAAAAAGATATATCAATTATGAAATATCAAACCAGGGATGAAAGAAAACTTGTACATCTATGCCGTTGGATTCTTGGCTCAAGCCTTATTCTCTGCACGACTAATTGTTCAATGGATAAAATCTGAAAAAGCGGGAGATTCTCTTTCTCCTGCAATATTCTGGCAGTTAAGCATATTGGCTTCCTGGCTTTTATTTGTGTATGGATTATTACGTAACGATTTTGCGATCATCTTTGGTCAAATCATTGCATATACGATCTATATCCGTAATCTTCAGTTGCAAAACCGCTGGAAAAAATTGCCTTTAATTTCGAGAATTCTGGCACTAGGCACACCAATAATTGCCATTGCTAACATTTTACTAAACTGGGAATTACATCACACCCTATTGTTTAAGAATAAGGACATTCCATTTTTACTCCTGATTTGGGGTATGGCAGGTCAAATAACATTCACATTCCGATTCGTTTATCAATGGATTTATTCCGAGAAAAAAGGTGAATCTTGCCTCCCTCTAGGATTTTGGATCATAAGCATCATAGGTTCATGTATGATTTTGTCCTATGCAGTCTATCGAACAGATCCGGTATTATTCGTCGGACAAGGATTTGGAATGATTGTTTACGCTCGAAATATCATTTTGATCCGCAAAAAAAAACTCACAGTAAAAACTGAAAAATAACAATCAATGAATTTTGAATCAATACAAGATAACAATAGATATGCACATGCCATTTTGCTAATTATTACTTGCTATGTATCGTTTTTCCTTTTCAATGAAGAGTTCTTTGTGAATATCATGGAGGCTAGAAACTTTGTTACGGCCCGTGAAATGATTGAAAAAGGAAACTGGCTTGTGCCAACGATGAATGGAGAATTGCGCCTGGCTAAACCTCCACTGCCTACATGGATTACAGCAATATTTGGAAACACATTTGGCATGGAAGATTTAAGCATGCTTAGGTTTCCAGCTGGAATAATGGGTTCTCTAATGGTTTTCTTTATGTATCAATTTACCAATAGTTTAAGCGGCAATAGAATAAAAGCATTAACTAACAGTCTTGTCCTTGTTAGCAGCTTTTATGTACTTTATATGAGCAGAACAGGAACATGGGACATATATTGTCACAGCTTCATGTTAGGTGCCATCTGGATCATTCACAGCGCCTTTAAAAATCATAACAGCAAAAGTTTATGGATTAAGTTTTCGTTTATCGGCGTTTTGTTAGGATTGTCCTTTCTAAGTAAAGGTCCAGTGGCATTTTTTGCTCTCCTTCTACCATTTTTAATTGCTTATTTTTCAGTTTACAGACCAAAAAACCTAAAACAATACTGGAAACCCATTGTACTTTGTTTGTTCATATTTGCAATCATTAGTTTTTGGTGGCCAGTTTACATTTCAATTGCGCATGCTCAAGAGGCTGCAGCAGTTGCTAAACTTGAGTCTGGTTCGTGGATGAATCGCCATGTGCGTCCTTTCTATTACTATTGGAATTTTCCGATTCAATCTGGAATATGGACACTCGTTATATTTACAAGTTTATTATTCCCGTATGCACTTAAGAACTTTAAGGCAAAAAAGGAATACAAGTTTGCATTGATTTGGACTTTATCTTCAGTAATTCTTCTTTCATTGATTCCTGAGAAAAAAGACAGATATCTTTTACCTGTATTGATTCCTAGCGCTTTATTGGCAGGGCAATTCCTTCATCACCTATATATTGTTTTTAAGAATGAAAGTGCTAAAAAAGCAGACCATATTTTATTTGGAATTAATATTTGGACCATTATCATTATAGCTTTTTCGATTCCTATTGTTACCTTTTTTATGTTTCAGAGACAAAATTTAATGTCTGTTCCCTCTTTTGCACTTTTCTCAATCTTTTCAGAACTCGTTGCAATGAGTTTAGTCATCTGTTGGATCAATCGAAATGTAAGAGGTATGGTATTAAGCACAACATCATTACTCTTAATTGTGGTGATCTTTATTATTCCACATACAGGAGGAATTCTAAACAGAAATCCTGATTTCAAGAGCATATCCGAGATTAGAAATATACCGGATTTACATAAATACAACTATTATAGCATCGGGAAACATGATTTCAGAATTGAGTTGGTATATGAAATTGGAAAAGAAGTAACACAATGGAATACAAAAGAAAAGATTGATTTACCGGAGAAGAAGCCATTCGTGGTCATCTCTACAGAAAACCCCAATGATGTATTCACCAAAGCTCAATTGAGTAAAATTAAACTTGAGATTATCAGTCGATATGATAATAACATGCAAAGAGTTGGAAAACGACGAAACAAGGAACACTTAAAAAAATACGTCAGTTTGGTTACGCCCATTTCAATTCCTGACAAAACCTATGAAGAAACTGTGATTTTGGAAAAGAATAACTCAGAAGGCCATGAAAATTGAACAAAAGAATAGAAAGAAACCGAGCATCCTTGTAACAGGATGTGCGGGATTTATAGGTTCTCATTTGTGTGAAAAGCTTATAAATCTTGGATATTACGTAGTAGGTCTTGATAATTTTGACCCCTTTTATTCAATCGATATAAAGATTAAAAATATGGAGGGATTCAAACGAAACAAGGCGTTTAAATTTTACCAAATAGACCTTTGTAAAAGTGGTAGTTTAAACATGATAGAGGAAAATGTTTCTCTCATTGTTCACTTGGCGGGAAAAGCTGGTGTAAGACCATCAATAGAAGCTCCTCAAAGTTATATTGACAGCAATATTTCAGCTACGCGAAACATCCTTGATTTCATGAAAGAAAGGGGAATTAAAAAACTAGCTTTCGCCTCATCCTCATCGGTATACGGAAACAATTTAACAGTTCCTTTTTCGGAAGATCAGAATGTTGATCATGTTATTTCTCCCTATGCCTTTTCGAAAAAGTCTTGTGAGGTTTTGAATCACTCTTATCATCACCTTTACAAGCTTGATATCATTAACCTGAGATTCTTCACCGTTTTTGGTCCTCGCCAACGACCAGATTTGGCAATTCACAAATTTCTGAAATTGATGATGAATGACGAGCCAATTCCTGTATTTGGAGACGGAAGCACAGCAAGGGATTATACTTATGTAGACGATACCGTTGATGGAATTGTTAAAACTTGTAATTACCTTTTTAAAAACGAGAATGTATTTGAAACCATAAACCTTGGCAACAGTTATCCTATCACCTTAAATCAAATGATAGAAGCCATTTCTAAAGCTTCAGAAATAATCCCAAAAATCAATCGTCTTCCAATGCAAGCTGGCGATGTATATCAAACTTTTGCGGATATAACAAAAGCAAAAAAACTAATTGGATATTCTCCTAAGGTTTCATTCGACCAAGGAATAGAACTATTTGTTCAATGGTACAAGAAATTAAATACTAAAGAAATAGTCATATAAAATTTAGTTTGAGAACGCTTTATTTTATTATTTATATTTCTTTTTCCTATTTTGGTAAAGAACAATCCACATTAGTATGTTCATACTAAATTTGAAGAGATAATTGAATTTTGGGATTTTGTAGGGTTAACTGGATGTTTCAATAGAACATTATTTAAAAACTCATTTTATTGAGGAGTTTTTAAAGTTTTTTAATATTCTTTTTCAGACTTTTAAGCCAGATGTTAGATTTTTGTTAGAACCGTATTGTTTTTTTGAATTAAATTTGAAATCCCACAATTCAAAAAAATTATGAAATTCAGAAACATCCTACAAAGTCGTTATGGCGGCTTGATCATATTTAGCTTTATTTTTATCGCCTTATCATTTTTGGTAAGAACCATTTTGTTAATTAAAGATTTTCAGAATGTTGAATTAAGCATCATCAGATTCTTTCAAATCTATGCATTTGGTCTGTTCTACGATTTGGTAGCCATCTCCTATTTCATCATTCCATTTGTATTCTACCTTTTAATCGTTCCGGATAAAATCTTCAACAGCAAAATACACCGTTGGATATCTTATGCTTTCTTTATCGTAAGCATTGGAATTCTTGTGTTTTCAGGAATTGGAGAATGGTTTTTTTGGGAAGAGTTTAGTGTAAGATACAACTTCATTGCAGTGGATTATCTGGTTTATACACACGAGGTAATCTCCAATATCAAAGAGTCCTATCCAATGCCAATTATCATTTTTGGAATGCTTTTGCTTTCGGGAGGAATCTTTGCATTGGTTAAGAAGCAATTTGACTCATCCATTAACTCTCAATCCAAATTTGTGAGTCGATTAATCACCAGTGTTGTACTTTGGATGATCCCAACAATGGCCTTTCTTACCATTGATAAAACCTCGGCTGAAATTCAAGAAAACACCTATTCCAATGAACTTGCACACAATGGAATATATCAAATATTTTCGGCTTTCAGAAATAACGAACTAGATTACAAATCCTTCTATCAATCGATGGATGACAAGGAGGCATTCACTAATTTGCGAGAGCTTATTAAAACTTCAAATAGTGAATTTATTAGTAAGGATGTGTTTGATGTGACCCGAAAAATCAATTATCTAGGTGAGGACAAGAAGTACAATGTAATGATGATTACAGTAGAGAGTCTGAGTGGATCTTTCTTTACCCGATTTGGAGGAACTTCCAATATTACTCCAAACATGGATACCATTGCCCAACAATCACTATTTTTTACCAACTTTTATGCAACGGGAACCAGAACTGTTCGAGGCATGGAAGCTCTAACGCTTTCAATACCTCCAACGCCTGGATATTCTATTGTGAAACGTCCAAATAATGAAGGGATGTTTACTTTGGGTAATGTTCTGAAATCAAAAGGATATGACACTAATTTTATATATGCAGGTAATGGTTATTTCGATAACATGAACTATTTCTTCGGAAATAGTGGCTATAATATAGTTGACAAGAAAAATTTTGAGAAAGATGAAATTACATTCGAAAATGCCTGGGGTGTTTGCGATGAAGATCTTTTTGCCAAAGCCATGCAGGTTGCAGATAATTCATATAAATCAGGGAAACCATTCCACAATTTTATCATGACAACATCAAATCATAGGCCATACACCTATCCTGATGGTAAGATTGATATTCCTTCTCATAGCGGAAGAAAAGGAGCTGTGAAATATACAGACTATGCAATTGCCAAATTTCTTCGTGAAGCAAAAAAACATGAGTGGTTCAACAATACCCTATTTGTAATTGTAGCTGATCACTGCGCCTCTAGTGCTGGTAAAACCTCTTTACCTGTAAAAAAATATCACATCCCACTTATGGTTTATGCTCCAGGAATAATTGAAGCTAGAGAAGTAAATACGATGGCCTCTCAAATTGATTTTGCTCCAACTGTTATGGGGTTATTAAATATGGATTATACATCTAAATTTTTCGGTAAAGATATTCTTCTAGATCAACCAGATAGAGCTTTAATTGGAACTTATCAGAAAATTGGATTGCTTAAAAATAATTCATTAACCCTTCAATTGCCAACCAAACGAATTGAATCCTATTCTATTGATAATGATGATCAAAAATCGTGTGAACTAAACAAATCTGAGTTAAGAGAAGCAATTACGTACTATCAAACGGCAAGCTATTTGTTTCACCACAAGGGATACAATTTTAATAATTAAATGTAGAAATAGATTTCTTTAGGAATCAAAGTAGGCTATCGCATAAAAACCTGAAAATCGCATTTGAATAACAGTATGCAAAACAAATTAAATACACTTGCCATTATCAATCCAATTTCTGGTAATGGCAAACAAAAACATATTGAAAGTTTACTGAAGAAACATACAGACAAGTCCCGATTTCAATTAACAATTAAAATGACCCAATATGCTGGTCACGCATCAGAGCTTGCAAAAAAAGCCATAGAAGAAGGATTTGATCTTGTGATTGCAATTGGTGGCGATGGTACAATCAATGAGATAGCATGCGCCTTAACTTTCTCTGATGTTGCCATGGGAATTGTTCCTTGTGGATCAGGGAACGGATTGGCTAGACATCTTGGAATACCTATGAATGCAAAAAAGGCAATTCAACACCTTAACCAGGCCAAAATCAACTCAATGGATACTGCTTGCATCAATGAGCACCGTTTTGTAAATGTGGCAGGTATTGGCTTTGATGCGCTTATCGCTCATCAGTTTGCGAAGATGAATTCTCGAGGATTTACATCCTATATTAAGGCTGTTTTAAGTAGTTTCAGAACATTTGAATGTCAAAAATTCAAATTGACAGACAATAATAATTTTTTCACAGAGGAAGGCATGATGCTTAGTTTTTGCAACTCTTCTCAATTTGGGAATAATGCATACATTGCTCCTTCAGCTAAAATTGATGATGGAAAATTAAACCTATGTTTGTTGAAGAAGCCAAAGTGGTATCAAATCCCATCTTTAACCTTAAAAACTTTCACCAGAAAAATCGAAAATTCCTCTTTGTTCAAAGAGTTTAAGATTGATGAAGTAGAAGTTGTTCAAACCTCACAGTTGGGACATGTAGATGGAGAACCCATTGTTATTGGTGAAAAAATCAAATTAAAGGTAGATTCAAAAAGTCTAAAGATACTTTCCTAGATAAAAGAAAAGAGCTCCAAATTGGAGCTCTTTTTCTTTATAGTAATTTCTTAATATCTTCTTCCATGCTTTCAGGAGTAATATTTGGTTCAATTCTCTGAACCACCTTCCCTTCTCTATTGATTAAGAACTTTGTAAAGTTCCATTTAATACCATTTCCTTCGTATATTTCCGGAAATTTTTGGCTCAGAAAACCTTTAAATTTTTGACCAGATTCAGAATCATCAAATCCTTCAAATGATTTTTCCGAAGTCAGCATTTTATAAAGTGGATGAGCATTTTCCCCTCTCACTTCAATCTTCTCAAACATTGGGAAACTTACACCATAGTTTTTCTGACAAAACTCTTCAATTTCCTCAGCTGTTCCAGGTTCCTGTCCCAAAAATTGATTGCAAGGAAAACCCAAAACCACCAATCCTTGGTCTTTGTACTTTTGATACAAGGCTTCCAAACCTTTGTATTGTGGTGTTAAACCGCATTTACTTGCCGTATTAACCACCAAAACCACTTTCCCTTTATATTTCTTTAGTTTTACCTCTTCGCCCTGCAGAGAGTTCATTTTATAGCTGTAAAAATTTTTGCTTTCACATTTCTTTTTGGAACAGCACTCCTTCTTACATTCTTTTTTCTCTTTGTTTTCGGCAATTGCCTGACTGGTATAAACTCCTACTAAAACCATTAGTAGTAATGCTAATTTTTTCATGAATTCTTGTTTTGATTTAAAAACTAAGATATCATTAAAAATACGAAGTAGGAAAAATTAAAATACTTATTAGTCTGATTTAAGATTCCATTAACATTTTCACCTCATCAGCAAGCCACTTAGGAGTAATATCAACCATACATTGCTGGTAAATATTCATCTTACATTTACCTGATCCGTCCTTTGTACATGGGCGACATTTCATATCAACTTCAAGGGTTTTAATGTGATCTCCTGTAGTAAAACCAAATGCAGTTGGCCCCATCAAGGAAAGTGCTGGTATTTTAAATTTATCTGCAGCATGCAAGAATCCTGTATCTCCAGAGATTACCAAGTTTGATTTTTGAACCAGGTAACAAGATTCCAACAAATTGGTTTTTCCACTCAAATTTAGCACTCGATCAGGAGCAACTTCCTCTATTTCTTTGCAGAAAACATCATCAGGTCCAGCCAAGATCATAAAATGATAATCTGGAAGAAGGCCCACCAATTTTTGCCAGTGCGAAACCGGCCATCGCTTCATTTGCCAGGCAGCCGATGGCACCAAGGTAACCAACTTGCTCTTCTCTCCTTTTAGATTCTCAAAAACTTGCTGATCCATCTTTTCTTTCAATTCAGCAGGAAAGTACCAATCCTCATTGACCTTGGAATAATCCTTAATTCCCCATTTTTCCAATGGCTTGCGAAATGAGAGCATGCCTTTAAATGGCATTGGGAAACGGTCAATTCTGAATTTGAATAGCAAGATCCTTTTGATTCGATCCTTGCTTCTCATGGTAAATTTGGGTCCTATTCCAAACCAACGCTTCCATCTTGGTACCAAAACCGTTTTCAGAATGATAGAGCGAATGTTTGAGTGCGCATCGTATACATAGTCGAACTTTTCCTGTTTAAGCTGCTTTGCTTGCTCCAGAAGGCCCTTAAATCCCTTTTGGCGATCAAATCCCCAAACCTTATGAATTCGTTGATCCATGGCTAAAAAAGAGGACATATCTTTTCTTGCAATCCAATGGATTTCTGCATCAGGATAATGATTCAAAATACCGTCAACAGCTGTCATACATTGGATGATATCTCCTATGGAGCTAAATCGAATGATTAAGAATTTTTTAGGCATTGTTTTAAGAAAAAGTTTGATGAAAATATAATCAGAATAAGTTACAGGTAATTCCTGTATACTGAATGCATGCAAAAATAATTATCAGTAATGAACTAAAAAAGGAAAGCCCGGATTATATCCGAGCTTTCATATATAATTTGCAATTAAGCTTAATTTTTAACTATCAGCCAATACTGAAATTACATTCTTCTTGCATTCAACTACTCCTCCACCAATCTCGAAGAAAACATCATCTCCTTCGTATGGTCTCAGTTTAATGGTCCCTTTTTCCAAAGTAGATACAATTGGAGCGTGATTTTTCAGTATTTCGAAAGATCCATCCTTGCCAGGAAGCTGAACCAAAACAACTTCACCTGAATAAAGACTTTTTTCTGGTGTTACTATTTCTAAATGCATATTAATGTTTAATGCTTAATGATTAATGTTCAACGCCACCAATCATTAATAATTAATAATTCATCATTAGTTTAAGCTTGTGCTTCAGCTAGTAATTTCTCACCTTTCTCAATTGCTTCCTCAATTGTTCCAACCAAGTTGAATGCTGCTTCAGGATATTGATCCACTTCACCATCCATAATCATATTGAAACCTTTGATTGTATCTTCGATAGATACCAAACAACCTTTCAAACCAGTAAACTGCTCTGCAACGTGGAATGGCTGTGATAAGAATCTCTGAACACGACGGGCACGGTGTACCACCAACTTGTCATCCTCCGAAAGTTCTTCCATACCAAGAATTGCAATAATATCTTGAAGCTCTTTGTAACGCTGAAGAATCTCTTTTACTTTTTGTGCACAAGTATAGTGAGCATCCCCTACAACATCTGGCGTAAGAATTCGAGATGTAGAATCCAATGGATCCACCGCTGGATAAATACCCAACTCAGCAATCTTACGATTTAATACTGTTGTAGCATCCAAGTGAGCAAATGTTGTTGCTGGCGCAGGGTCAGTCAAGTCATCGGCTGGTACATAAACTGCCTGTACCGATGTAATCGATCCTCGCTTGGTTGAAGTAATACGCTCCTGCATGATACCCATCTCAGTTGAAAGAGTTGGCTGGTAACCTACTGCTGAAGGCATACGACCTAGAAGTGCAGATACCTCAGAACCTGCCTGAGTAAAACGGAAAATATTATCAACGAAGAAAAGAATATCGCGACCGCCTGATTTTTCATCACCATCACGCAAACTTTCTGCAACGGTTAATCCTGATAAAGCTACACGAGCACGAGCTCCAGGTGGCTCATTCATCTGACCGAACACAAGAGATACCTGTGACTTATCCAAAGCATCTTTGTCTACTTTAGAAAGGTCCCATCCACCTTTTTCCATGTCTTCCTCGAATTCATCCCCATAACGGATTACTTTCGATTCGATCATCTCACGAAGCAAGTCATTCCCCTCACGAGTACGTTCCCCTACTCCGGCGAATACAGATAAACCATCTTGTCCGATTGCAATATTGTTAATCAACTCCTGAATCAATACGGTTTTACCTACACCAGCTCCACCGAACAAACCAATTTTACCACCCTTTGCATATGGCTCAATCAAGTCGATTACCTTAATACCTGTATAGAAAACTTCAGATTCAGTACTTAGTTCATCAAAAGCAGGAGGAGTTCTGTGAATTGGGTATCCACCTTCCTTGTCTACCTTACCAATACCGTCGATGGTTTCACCAACAACATTCAAAAGTCTACCTTTGATTTTATCACCGGCAGGCATAATTATAGGAGAACCTGTAGCAATTACATCCATTCCACGGCGTAAACCATCCGTTGAATCCATTGCAATTGCGCGCACAGTATTTTCACCAATGTGCTGTTGACACTCAACTACCAAATTTTTACCGTTTTCCATCACGACCTCAAGAGAATCGTAAATCTCAGGAAGTTTACCACCTTCCTTCTCAAAACTTACATCGATTACAGGTCCGATTACCTGTACAATTTTGCCTGTATTTTGTGACATTTACTATTAAATTTTTGGATCATTATTATCGCGTGATGACAAATTTAAAATTTTTTGCGAATAAAGGAGAATCTTATCTTAAATTTTAACACTCTTAAACGGAACGATTTACTAATTTCTTCACCAAAGAGTACAATTCCTTTTTCTTTTCGGCCGGAACATTCACCTTATCCAAATACTCTAAACAAAGGCTAAAATACTCATCGATCTTCGCTTGCGATTCATCTTTCACCTTTAGTTTTTCGTAAATGGCTCTAACGGCATTAATTTTTTCTTCCGGATTAAAATCTTTTGCCGAAATCCATCCTTCCAATTCCTTTTTGTCATCACCTTTTGCCAACTCAAACGCTTTAATCAGCAGAAAAGTCTTTTTGTTGCAAAGAATATCTCCACCAATCTTCTTACCGAATACATCTTGATTGCCAAAAACATCCAGATAATCATCCTGTAATTGAAAAGCCATGCCCAAGTTAACTCCAAAATGATAAAGCAACTCAGCATCTTTGGCATCTGCATCACCCATTACCGCTCCCATTTTTAAGCTTCCTCCAAGAAGTACCGCAGTTTTTAAGCGAATCATTTCCAAATACTCATTGATCTGTACATCCCTTCTGTCCTCAAATTCCATATCAAACTGCTGTCCTTCACAAACCTCAAGAGCTGTTTGATTAAATACGGTAAGCACATCACGCAAGTGGCGATCTTCACAACTTACAATGTATTGATATGCCTTGATAGACATGGCATCACCAGAAAGAATTGCAACATTACTGTTCCACTTTTCGTGAACCGTAGCCTTGCTTCTACGAATAGGTGCATTATCCATTACGTCATCGTGCAATAAGGTAAAATTGTGAAATACCTCTATTCCGATTGCTGGTAGATAAACTTTCTTTAAATCATCTTTAAATAAATTGGCACTAAGTAATACCAAAATTGGACGAAGGCGCTTGCCACCAATCCCAAGAATGTACTTCATGGGTTCGAACAATCCTTCTGGTGGTGTAGAAAACTCCAGTCCATCAATTTCTTTCTGCACTACATCCTGGAGTTCTTTGAAACTATACATGTGAGCTATAAGTTTAGTGTGTAATTTTTACAGCTCACTAAAATATAAAAAATTAACTAGCAGCGGTTTCTTTTTGCTCCTCTTTATTTTCAATTACTGCAATTCGAAGATCATCCAATTCAATATCTTCCTCCTCATCAAAAATTTGAAGAAGTGGTTCTTTGAACGATCGGTTGGTAATTGCCTTTTCAAGAGTCAGCAACAAGGATGGCAATAACACCAAATTTGAAAGCATTGCAGAAAGCAAGGTAAGAGATACCAATACGCCTAATGATACCGTTCCACCAAACTCAGACATTGCGAAAATTCCAAATCCAAAGAAAAGAATAATTGAGGTGTACATCATACTTTGTCCCGTTTCGCGCAAAGCCAAAACAACCGATGAACGAATGCTCCAATTGGTTGCTTTTAGTTCCTGTCGATATTTTGCAAGATAGTGAATGGTATCGTCCACCGAAATCCCAAAGGCAATACTAAACACCAATATGGTAGATGCTTTAATAGGAATGCCAAAATAGCCCATTAGAGCTGCTGTAACGATCAATGGCAATAGATTTGGTATCAACGCTACCATAACCATTCGTTTGGATGAGAACATCCAGGCCATGAAAGAAGCAATCAAGAAAATGGCCAACGCCAAACTCAAAAATAAGTTTTTGATTAGGTATTGAGTTCCCTTAAAAAAGACAATACTCGATCCGGTTACATGCACAGTGTACTTGTCTTTAGGGAAGATCTCATTCACATGTCCTAATATGGTTTTTTCCATTTCGGCCATTCTGGTTGTACCAATATCTTTCATTCTAAAACTCATTCTGGTGACAGATTGAGTAGAATCAACGAAAGTTTCCAACACTTTGGAATCGGCACCTGTTTCGGCCTTTGCCAAATAGGAAAGAATAATATCCTTGGTTTGATTACTTGGTAGTTTATAGTATTTCTCTTTTCCGTTAAAATAAGCCTGGTTGGCAAATTTTGCAGCTTCTACTACTGATACAGATCCGGATATTTCAGGATAAGCTCGTAAAGAATCATTGAGCTTATTTAAACGTTTCAAAGTGGAAGTGTTTAACACACCTGCTTTTTTCTTGGTTTCTACCATTACCTCTAAAGGCATGATACCATCCATGTTCTTTTCGAAGAATTTAAGATCCTGATAAATTTCGTTATCATGGGGCAAATCATCTACCATGTAACCTGTACTCTTCATTTTGATGATACCAAATCCACCAAGAACCAAAAGTGTAATGGCAATGGAATAAACCACACTTCTGTGATTCAATACAATTTTTTCTAATCTGGCTACGAACCAGACCGTTAGCTTATTGTCGAGATGTTTTGTTGCTTTTTGATCTGGCGGAGCCAAAAAACTAAAAATAATAGGAATCAATAGTAGCGATAATACAAATACCACCATGATATTTAAAGCGGCAATTACACCAAACTCTTTCAGAATCTGACTTGAAGTCACAATAAATGTTGCAAAACCCGATGCGGTTGTTAGGTTGGTAAGGAAGGTTGCATTGCCAATTTTGGCAACCACACGCTGCAAGGCTTTTATTTTATTTCGATGTCTGGTATATTCTCCATGATATTTGTTGATCAAGAAAACCGAATTTGGTATTCCAATTACCACCAAAAGTGGAGGAAGCATCGCGGTAAGCAAGGTAATTTTGTAATCGAACAATACCATGGAACCTACCGCCCAAATTACACTTAGCCCAACCACCAGCATACAGAAAAACACCACTTTAAACGATCGGAAGAACATGAACAAAATAACAGCCGTTACCAAAAGCGAGAGATAAATAAACATGTTCATCTCGCCTTTAATCATTTGAGCAGTTACCACTCGAATGTACGGCAAACCTGAATATTTCATGTTCAGACCATACTTCTCGGTAAAAGAATCAGTAATTTCACGAACCTTGGCAACCATTGGTTCACGGGCCTTTGAGTTAATGATTTTTGCATTAACCGTAATCCCCATAAGGTAGGTATTGCTTTCTTTGTTAATTAAGCTTCCGTGGTAAAATGGCAATGATTCAGCTATTGCTGCCAAACTATCCAGCTCGGCTTGCGTTTTTACCTTGTGTGGAAATATGGTCCCAAATTCGAAACGTTTTTCCTTCTTATTCTTATTAATATTCCAGGTATGAGCAATGGATACCACCGCATCGATACCATCCAATGAACCAAGGCTATCACCGAGTGCAATCCAATCGTTGAACTTATCCAACTCATAAAAATCTGGATCTTGCACGGCAAAGAACATCATGTTTCCTTCCTGCCCAAAAGTATTTCTAAACTTCTCATATTCTATAGATGCAGGATCATCATCGGGAAGTAAGGCCGCATAGGTATAGGACATCTCAACAAACTGAGCCTTATAAGCCATAAATGAAGTAATCAGCCCAACTACCACCAAAAGTAAAATTCTATTTCTCAGAATTAATCCTGCAATCCTATTCCACATACTATTTTATTTAATTCCCTGTTTCTTCTAGAGTTCGGCGAAAATACGACTTAAAATCATTTTTTCAAAAGATACACAATGGCTTCAAGCCTTCTTTAGCTATATCATTCAAGGCAATGACATAAAATTAAGGAAAAAGCACCAAACCTTCTGACATTTAAATAATTAATTATAAAATAGTATCATTCTCATCAATTCTCTTCATGATTATTGTTAAGAAAAATATGAGTTTATTTGCTCTTAAATTTGGCTCATCCCTATAGTTTACTGATATACTGCATGATATCGATACGTTAAAAATCCTTAAATCGAACGAATCTAATTACGGCCTTAACGTTTATTTTTCTATTTTTTAACATTTGCTTTACATTGAAAAAGTTTTACTTTTGCCCACCTTATCAAACTAACAAATTGAATACAAACAAAATTAGTCTATTATGGATTACGGATTAGCCGATATTTTAACACTTATTGGTTCTCTCGGATTATTCCTTTACGGAATGAAACTAATGAGTGAGGCTCTTCAAAAAGTAGCTGGAGATAAAATGAGAACGATTCTTGCAGCTATGACTTCGAACAGGGTAAAAGGTGTGTTCACCGGAATTCTGATTACAGCTTTAATTCAATCGTCATCGGCAACTACAGTAATGGTGGTAAGTTTTGTGAATGCTGGATTGCTTTCACTGGTTGAATCTGTTGGCGTAATTATGGGTGCCAATATCGGTACTACCGTAACTGCATGGTTGATCTCAATTCTGGGATTTAAAGTAAGTATGAGTGCCATTTCCTTGCCATTAATTGGTTTGGGTCTGCCATTCTTATTCTCTCAAAATCGTAATAAAAAGAATTGGGGTGAGTTAATCATGGGATTCGCTTTGTTATTTATTGGACTACAGTTCTTGAAAACATCTATGCCTGATATCAAGAACAATCCTGAAATTCTTACATTCCTGACTAATTATACTGATATGGGCTTTGCCTCTACCCTTTTGTTTTTGGGTATTGGTACCTTGCTTACCATCTTGATTCAATCTTCATCGGCTACCATGGCGCTTACATTGGTAATGTGTAATTCGGGATGGATTAGTTTCGAAATTGCAGCTGCAATGGTGTTGGGAGAAAACATTGGTACAACCATTACTGCAAACCTGGCAGCCATGATTGCCAATACATCAGCCAAACGTGCTGCTCGTGCACACCTTATTTTTAACACATTTGGTGTGATCTGGATGCTAATGGTATTGCCTTATTTTCTGGACGCTGTTGCTTGGGTGAATATGAATTTCTTCGCAGGAGGTAATCCTTTTACAAATGCAGCTTCGGTACCTGTTGCACTATCTTTGTTCCATACTGGATTCAATATACTGAATGTTTTGATAATGATCTGGTTTGCCAGATTCATTGTAAAAGTGGTAACTACCTTGGTTCCTGTACGCGAAGATGTTGAAGAAGAATTTAAGCTACAACACATCAAAACAGGTACATTATCTACCCCTGAAGCATCTCTTTTCCTTGCTAAAAAAGAAATTAGCACCTATGCAAAGAGTACCAAGAAGATGTTTGGTTACGCAAAACAGGCTTTTAACGAAACCAACGATAAGTCTTTCAATAAATTATTTGATAAAATCAATAAGCGTGAAGACGAAAGTGATGACATGGAGGTAGAAATTGCAAACTTCCTGACTTCGGTATCAGAAACTCGCTTGAGTAAAGAAAACTCGGAGCGCGTACGTGCTTACTTTAAAATGGTTAGCGATATTGAAAGTGTTGGTGATTCTGCTTTGAACCTTGTAAAAGCAATGAAACGCAAGCGTGAACAAAAAGCATGGTTCCCACAAGAATTACGCGATAATATCAATAAGATGTTCGAATTAATTGACAATGCCTTGGATATGATGCTTGAGAATACCAAGAGAGATTTCTCAGAAGTAAACGTGAAAAAAGCCTGGGAAATTGAGCGTGAAATCAACGACTACAGAAATACTTTAAAGGCTGAACACTTGATCAGTGTTGAAGAGAACAAATACAAGATACAAGCAGGTATCATCTACAACGACATGTTCTGCGAATGTGAAAAAATAGGTGACTATTGTATCAACGTAAGTGAAGCAATGAGCGAAGTAAAATAAATTTTTACTTCTTTAGATATCGAGAATCCTCATCCTACCGGATGGGGATTTTTTTGTGAATATTACTCAAAATACTCTCAAATACTTACTAACGAATAATCCCAACCCTTACAGTCTTATTGATGATCCCTTAGGCAATATTTACTCAGCTTACTTAGTATGATTTCTGTGATTGTCAACATTAGTTTCATTGATAAAACACTCTCATCATTCTTTATAATTAATTTATGAATATTGACTGAAAATTAGTAGCTTGAATAAGCATTAAAATCCTAAAAACTAATTTAAATCAATTAAAATGAAAAAAACTTTACTGATTTCATGTTTAACTGGACTTGCTTTATTAATGTCTAGTTGTGCTTCAATTGTAAGTAAAAGTAGTTACCCAATTTCTATTAATAGCTCCCCATCTGAAGCTAAGATTATAATAACAGATGCTAATGGAGTTCAGGTTTATAGTGGAAATACTCCTGCTACAGTGAAACTAAAAGCTAGTGCTAAATTTTTTAAAAGAGCTCTATATCATGTGAAATTTGAGAAGGAAGGATATGAGACTAAAACTGTACCCATTCATTTTAAGGTAGATGGATGGTATTGGGGAAATATTTTATTTGGCGGTGTTATTGGCTTATTAATTGTTGATCCTGCAACAGGAGCTATGTATAAATTAAAAACCGAATTTTTAAACGAAACGCTTTCAAAATCACCAACTGCCAATATTCAAAAGAATCAACTTCACGTTATGGATATAAATAATATCCCAGACAGTTGGAAAAATCATTTGGTAGCACTAAAAAAATAAGTCTAAATAATTGCATTGGGGATACTACTTGGTATTCCCAATTTTTTAATAATTGATTTCCTTTATTTTGATCAAAATTATTGTAATTAACCCATACTATCGAATTATCCCAACCTTTACAGCCTTTTTAATGGCCTCAGAGGCATTGTTGGCATTCAACTTTTTTAAGATGCTTTTTCTGTGATTGTTTACGGTATACTCGCTGATAAAGAGTCTCTCGGCAATTTCTTTGCTCACATAGCCTTCCGATATCAGTTCAAGCACTTCCCGCTCCCTTTCCGAAATCGAATCGTTTCCCTCGTTTCCATGAATCCTGTAAATAATCTCATTGTTATCAACATGCTGTAGAAAAGAAAGGGCGGGCTTGTTTGCTTCCTGATCCGGATCCAGATCTACCTTTCGCAAGCTCAACCATATGTTGCCACGTTTGTCCATTTCTAAAATAGAGTGCTGAACATAGACACGCATGTATTGCATCGACTCATTGCATATCCTAAAATTGTTTACCAAGCGGTATTTCTTTCTCTCTTCAATGGCCTGACTGCAAATGAACCTTCTGGCCCTACAAATGGAATCAACAATCAAATGATCGCTGGGATGAAGCTGAAAACTCTGCAACAATGCTTCGTGAGAGCAAAATCTTACTCCAAGTTTTCTCTTAATCTTATCCGAAACAAAAAAATACTCGTTTCGGTAATAATCCATTGCAAACAGATAGCTAAGACTTACTTGATTTATCTTTTTGAATAATGCCTGGTATTTTTTCAGTTTGCGCAAATCGATATCGCATTTTCGAATAGGGCATTCTTGTAGTAATCCGATATTTTATCGACAACATTCTTAGTCATATGTGATTTGGTTTTAAGTATGTAGCTGATCTTATAAAAATAGTTAAAAACAGCTATTGATCATCATAACTTGATGACATAATTTTATTTCTGTATTCGTTAACACATTTGTTGAACCCAAAAAATCAATAGGGATGAAGTATTATTTGAAGGAAAACCAACTAACCGAAGAGAACAATTATGCAGCTAGAGTATTAACTGAAGAATCTCACGATTTGGATGCAATTATTCGTCTGATGCTAGAGAAAAGAAATGTGGTGAGTAAAACAGATATTACCGCTGTCTTCACTGCCTTTTTCCAAATTGTAGAAGAATGCATACAGCGTGGCGAGAACATCAACCTTCCCATCTTTAATCTGGGCTACTCTATCACAGGAGTATTCGATGAAGATACGGATGTATTCGATCCGGAAAAGCATCATGTAAATGTGAACCTAACCAACGGAACACAAGTAAAGAAAGCCATTGAGCAAGAAGTTAACCAAAGTAGACAGTGTACAAACCGATCCTGTAATCAACAGCTTTATCGATATTGCTACCCAAAGTAAAAACGATAAACTTTCGAAGAACAGTTTGTTCGAGGTTCATGGCAAAAGACTAAAAATAGCAGGTGAAGATGCTGGTATAGGCCTTTTCTTTGTAGCAGAAGATGGTACAGAAACAAAGGTCTCACTAATTGCTGAAAATGGTCAAAAGAAACTAATTGGCCAAAGTCCAGATCTGCCTGCCGGTAAATACAGAGTTAGGGTGAAGACTCAGAGTACATTTGGAGCATATACAACCAAAGGAATAAAAGAAACGACAAGTAACTTTTCATTAACCATTGGTTAAGAAGCTGTCTACTGAGTGTTTGAGTACATACACTTTGAGTGTCAAAGTGCATGCAGTTGTCGGGTCAAAGTGTATGTAGTTGTTGAATCAAAGTACTAGCAGGTAACAAAAGAAAGTAAATCCTCACTTTTTATGGAAGTGGGGATTTTGCTTTTGATATCCGTTGTTATAAGTTTAATATTGATCCCGAATAATGATAGAAATTATATCTTAAGAAGAAATCCTTCACTAAGCTCAGTATTACTAGACAATTAACAGTCAGACTTTGATTGTTGTACTGTTCAAGATAATCATATAATATCAATCACTCAAATAAATAATGACAACTTGACACCTACTTACACGTATCAAACTTAACAGAAATCATAAATATTTTGCAACATATACTTTTAGTAATCAAAACTATACTTTTGTAGTTTAACACTGAAACTTAAAATATGGAATTGGATAAGATTTTCATCCTTTTATTGGATACCATTGATATGTGGCAAGCCATTTCTGTGGGTTTGTTTCTTTTAATTTTAAACAGTAAAAAGAAGAATTCTTTACTCTTGTTGGGCATTTTTCTTGTGGTTTCAGGATTAAGTGCATTATCCGAAATATTTGATTTCTTCAACGCTTATATGAAGAATCCTTATCTTGATATCTTATCATTTAATTTCATATGGCTTCTTCCTACTCTTTTGTACTTGTATGTAGAGAGAGTATCCATAGAAAAAGCAAAGAAATCCAGCTATTATCTATTAATTCCTGGAGGGATTGATTTTATCCTCAATATTGGCAAGTTTCTATTGCCTCTTCAAATAAAAAAAGCAATTGAAGAGTCACTTGCCTATGCCTTATTCGAATTATTTGGGATTCTTTTTGGGTTGACCTTAATAATACTCATCTTTAGAAAGATTAGAAAGCATTCCAGTCTTATAAAAAACCAATATAGTTCCACTGAAAACAGAGAATTGAAATGGTTGCTCATTGCCATTTTAACCATAATCATATCCTTTATATTTACTATTGTTTCAGAAATCTTATTTTCTGGCTTCATTGCTGATTTATTTCAATCATTACTCGGCTTGTTCATCACATTTTGGATTGCTTACAATGGTTTGTTACAACAAACTTCTATCAATTTGGTTGGTGATGATGGCGGTGTTTCTACCAAAATAAAAGATAAAGCAAAAAGTCTTTCGGTAGATGATAAAACGGAGAAGCAAAATCAAGTGGTAACTAAAATAAAAGACCTCTTACGTGAAGAGAAATTGTACTTGAATTGTGATTTGACTATTGTTCATATTGCTGATAAAATTGGAGAACACCCGCGCCTTGTTTCCGGAAGTATTAATAGTATTTGCAATGTAAACTTCAACCGTTTCATTAATAGATACCGTGTTGAAGAGGCTAAAAACCTGCTGCGATCTAAACATACCTTACAGTTAAAAATGGAAGGAATTGGTTTTGAAGCTGGTTTCAACAGCAATAGCTCATTCTACAGTGCATTCAAAACTGAGCTAAATATCACCCCTTTACAATTTCTAAAAAATTCGAATTCAGGAAAAAACTCTTGATTTCTGAATTCCGAACCCCTCTTTCAGCATTTGGGAAGCCTTCTTTATGCTTTCTCCCTTAATTTGCAGTAACAAATCATCAACGGTAAAAGTGAGCCCCACTCTACCATTGATCTGAATTTGGTTTGATGCAATTAAATTTTAAAAATACCGCAGTTATGAATCGTTTATACGTCGTACTAATTTGCTTGATTCTTCCCTTCTATGTAGCAGCACAGAATCAGAATGAAAAACTAGGTCTTCTTCTTAACAAAGAATGGCAATATAGCTATGAATCAGCAGTGAAACTATCGATAAAAGCTTTTGATAAAATTACACCCTCGTACTGTGCCAATAAAAGAGTGTGGAAACAAGTCCAAAAAGAAAAAAAAGAGTATTTGGGCTACTTAAAAGACGAGATATTAAATTCAAAAGTTATTTATAATGCTGATAGCGTGACCTTCACTTATAATAAAGAAGAAATAACGGAAAAATGGATCTTTGATCCGCAAGAAAATACAATATTCATCAATTCGAAAGAGGACAGCACTCTCATTAAAAATCAAAAAATATTGACCCTAACTGAGGACCGTTATAGTTATATAAACCAAGATGGTTCACAAATAGATATGATTCCGGCACTAAAGAAGTTAGATGCATTATCTTTTCAAGATATCAATGAACTTGGCGTATTTTTTGGGAATCCCAATAGTCATACAGTAATCGTTAATACCCAAGGAGGACCTGTTGACGAACTGTTTGAGGAAGAATTCACAAGCATTATCAGAAACTCCGAATCCAAAGATTTACTATATGTAAATGTGCATCAAGAGCAAACTCAAACTCCTGAGCTCTTTCAAAACCAATCCATAAGTTTTCAACAAGCAATCGACTTTGATAAAAAAAGTGTCGCCAAACTGCACCGAGTGATACAACACTTTAAAAAGCAAGGGAAAAAAGTATATGTACTTGGAATTTCTTTTGGAGCTTTTATGACTCAGGAACTGCTCGCAACATATGGAACAGATATAGCAGATGGTTATTATATCATGGTTGGAAGATTAAATATAGATTCAGAAGTTTGGAAAGCCTTTAGCGAAGGTAAAAATGGGATGTTTATTCATCGAGAAAACAAGCAATCCAAGATCAAAACAAAAAAACAAAAACTTATTGTAGAGCAAAATATGAGCAAACTAGCCGCTGGTTTAGGGCACTATCGCTACACAAAAAAGTTAGAACATATTCAAGATTTATCAAAAGTATGTTATGTATTCGGCACTAAAGACGAGCAAGTTGGTGGACTTACAAATGAAGAGGTGGAGTTTCTGGAATCACGAAAAGCTAAGATTATTACGGTAAAGGATGGAACTCATAGTTCGGCAATAGATGAAGGAATTAAACTTTTAAAAGACCTAAAAACAAATTAAGAAAATGAGCTATTTATAGCGAAAAACACAATAAGATTTCATGAAAAAAATATTATTCATTTTTACAGGAATGTTGATTGCTAACCTAAGTTATAGCCAAGGAAGTTTCAGCAATCAGAATCAAGATTCAGAAAAATTCATAAAAATCACTTCTGGATTAAACATCGTTAAAATGAGAGATATGGCAACATCTCCCCTATTTTACACAGGCGGCTTAAAGCATTTCGAATTGGGATATGTGAAATGGAAAGAGGGAAAAGAAAGAAACCTGTCTTTTTCTACTTCAATAGGAAAAGCAAACAATACAACCAACGATCATACAGCATCAGCGCAAGTTTCTATTTACAACATATCATACTCAAAGCTTTATCCGATTTGGCAGCAAGACAAATGGAACTTGAAAGTGGGTGGCCAGTTGAGTAACTCATTTCATATTCGCAATAACCCATCATTTCAAAATAATGCTACAGGTTTAGAAGTATTTTCAACTCTTTTTGCATCGGGAAAATTATCTTGGAACATTTCTAATAAAGAAAAGAAGAGAGCAAAATTTCTTTTTATCCCTATGAATTTTAAGCCTCGAAAAAGAGAGCTTTCATTTCGAGTAAATTTAGCTGTAATGAACAACACTTACAGAAATGGCTATGCATATAATAACAATTCCGCCATTACAAATGATCCAGATGTTTTTGACGATTATCAACTAAAAATATTTAGTGGTTATCGATTAGGAACAGAATTGAACTACACCGTTTTTCTAAAAAACAAGAATGCCATTCGATTGGGATATGAATTTGATGCCTATAAAACCGGAGGAAATCTTGACAAGTTCGAGATGGCAAACTACAAATTAAAAATCTCCTTACTATTTAAAACCAAGTAGATCATGAGAAAATACATTTTAATACTTATCATCCCATTTTTAGCTTCTTGCGAATCAATCATATTGGATAAGGATCTGGAATCAACAGATGCAAAAACCAACTTTGAATACCTTTGGAAACAATGCAATGAGAAATATTCCTATTTTGATTTGAAGAATATCGACTGGGACGAAATTAAAATCAAGTACGAAAGCAAAATATCCGATAAAACCACAGATGAACAATTGTTTGTTATATTGGGTGAAATGCTTTCTGAATTAAAGGATGATCACACCAACTTAATGTCGAACTTTAATGTTTCACGATTTGGAGTGCAATACCAGTCTCAAGACAATTTTGATTGGAGAATTATTGAAGACAACTATTTGCCTCGAAATTACCTTATCACAGGGCCTTTCCAGCACGATTTTATCGAAAACAATGAAATAGGTTATATCAGATTTCCATCCTTTACCGGGACAGTAGATGATGATCAGTTGGATTTCATTTTAAAGCGATATAAAAATACCAAAGGTTTAATTTTGGATTTAAGAGAGAATGGTGGAGGTGCTGCTACAGATATTTTCAACATTCTAGCTCGATTTGTTGAAAAAGAAACTACTTTGTACTATTCGAGAATTAAAAATGGAAAAGATCATAATGCTTTTGGTAAAGCTGAGCCTGCCATACTAAGTCCTCATGATGGAATCAGATATCAAAATAAGGTTATGGTTTTGGTTGATCGATCAACTTATAGTGCAGGTTCCTTCACTGCTTTGGCTACAAAAGCCATCGATAAAATGACTTTGATTGGAGATTATACTGGTGGAGGTCTTGGTATGCCTAATGGAGGACAATTACCTAATGGTTGGACCTACAGGTTCTCCATTACACAAGCACTTAATTTGGACATGAGTCCTGAGTGGGAAAAAGGAGTTCCTGCTGACATTAAAGTACAAATGGATTGGAACAATAGAAATACTGATGAAATTTTAGAAAGAGCAATACAAGAGATTTTGTAAGTGCTTAATCAATGTTTAGTTCAATCAAAAAAGGCTGTCCATTTGGACAGCCTTTGCAGCAATATAAACCTTTTAAATATGGTCTTTTTGCTTCACCCCCCATTTCTTATTAGGTTCAGGGCCCATTTCAAGCTCTAGCTTTCCTCCTTTGAGTAATTCGCTGGCAGGAAATTTAAAGTCCTGCAGGCGCTTGCCATTGAGTTTTGCCGACTGCACATATTTGTTCAGGCGGGAGGCGTTCTTGGCTTCAATCACGAACTTTTCTCCCCTGCCAAACTGCTTGCCCAAATCTATTTCCACTTTCTTGTAGAGCGGACTGGCAATTTCATATACCGGATCAACGCGACAGCCCCCATCAGTTTGGAACAGGCCAAGGGATGCCATGATGAACCAGGCGCTCATCTGTCCCTGGTCCTCATCGCCCAGGTAGGCATTGGCAACGCCGTAACCGTAATAGCGATCGATGATGGCTCTGCTCCACTTCTGCGTTAGCCAAGGTTTTTGCACCCAGTTAAAAAGAAAGGCAAAGTGCATGGATTGCTGATTTCCCTGTACAACCGGATAGTTCCAATACAGGTCGTTCATTCCGTTAAACCTGGTTTTATAGCTTTCGCCAAATCCCCAATCCAATCGCTCCACAAAGCGATCCTTGCCAATGGCCTCAGCCAAAGCAGGAACATCCTGGGGAACAAAAAAGCTCAGCTGCCACGAGTTTCCTTCCACATAGTGGTGGTTGGCTCCTGATTTGTAAGGATCAAAATCGGGCAACCATTTCCCTTTCGAATCTTTCATTCGTGCAAAGCCCATGTCTGGATCAATGATGTTCTTCCAGTAATAGCCTCGCGACAGGAACTTCTTGTAGTCTGCCTTTTTCCCCAGTGCCTTGGCAAACTGAGAAACTGTCCAGTCGTCGTAGGAGTACTCCAGTGAATTGGAAAATCGTCCCTTATCGTAAGGCACGTAGCCATATTTCAAGTAACTCACCAGGTCACGGTTTCCGGCAAATCCACCACCCACTTTTTGGGCAGGAGTTGTCTGCATCTTGCGAACCGCCTCGTAAGCTTTTTCCACGTCGTAGTCGCGAATTCCCATTTGGTAGGCACCAACAATCAGTGGAATTTCGTGCTCTGCCACCATTACCGGAACATATTCCATTCCGGCAGGACCTTTTGCCAGCCATCCGTTGGAATCGTACATGGCCAGTTGCGATTTCACCCAACGATTGGTCCACTCGGGAGTCACCAGGTTCCAGAACTGATTCAGGTTCCAGAAGGTGTTCCAAAATGCATCGCAACCTAGGGCCGGAGAAGAAGGATCCTCCATCTTTCGTACCTTTTCGCCAGCGTCTCGCCACTCTCCGTTTACATCGCTGAAAATATTACGGCTGCACAATGAGCGATACATGTTGTTGTAAAAACGCATCCTCTCGCGCTGGTCGTTGCTCGATATATTGATTCGCCCAAGCAATTTATTCCACTCAGACACATGATGGGCTCTTAGGGAATCAAAATCCCAACCGAAAGGATTGGAAACCTCGGTCTTCAAATTCTCAGCGGCATTGTCAATGCTCACATAGGAAATCCCCGTACGCACTTGCACCTGGTTGCTTTTTCTGGTGCTAAACTCCACATAACAACCCGCATCCTTAACATCTTTGCCATGAATGGATTTTGCATCGCTAATTTCATCGTTTATCCATGTTCCCATCTTGCCAATGGGCTGATCGAACTCAATCACATAGTAAATGGTGTATTCCTGATCGATTCCTCCGGCCCAGGTATTCTCCGTTAACTGGTGGCTAAAGCCTTCAATACGGTAATCGCTCACCTGCTTCAGCTCTATCTCCTTGTTCTGATAGGTGTATTCACAAGGAATCTGCAGGTCTATTAAGATTCTTGCATCATCGGAATCAGGAAAGGTGTATCGCTGAAAGCCACATCGTGTAGAAGCTGTCAGCTCCGCCTGAATGTTGTAATCGGTCAAATCGACACTGTAGTAGCCTATGCGCGAAGTTTCTCTTGCCTTGTCGATTCTCGAACGATAGCCGCTATCCGGGTCTTTCTCGTCGCCCACCTTGATCTGCAAAGGGCCATTGGTTGGCATGATTCCCAATCCTGCCATGGTCCATTCGTGAATATGGCTAAAACATCCTATTGATTCGAAGTTGGGATCGTAGCCTGCCTGCCAGCTTGGATTCTGGTTGTCGGGACTCAGTTTCACCATGCTAAATGGCATCCATGGTCCGGGAGCAATCATCCAGCGGGAGTGGCCGCTTCCCATTCTCGAATCTACATATTCAGCTGGCGTTCTTTTCTTTTGGGCGGAACGTATCACTTCCCCTTCCTGAATCTTAACGCCATCGGCCCATATCTCGTAGCTGCTCTCTTTGCGAGATTTCACGGCAGGCATGGGCGCTTCAAATTCGTACCTTCCCTGCTCCACGGTCTCCGAAAAGATATCCTTCCCATCGAGAATAACGGTCAGCTTGGGAGTTGCCTGCAGATGCTCCACATCTACCAGCAAGGGCTGGAACCATTTTCCATCGATGTCTAACTCATACTCAGCTGCCTTCACACTTCTTAGATGCACTTTATCATCCGTTATCAAGGTAGCATCCCCGGGAGCTTCCAGCTTAATCTGGTCGAACTTCAACCACGATCCCTGCAGGGTCGTCATGCTAATCTGGTTCCCCCCTTTACGTATAAGGTCGGCAGGCAGAGGTATCTCAATCAGGTATTCCGAAGGATTTTCCGGCAAGGTATCAATGGAAGAGTTCTTGCTGATTTCCGGTATGCTGTATTTCCACGATGTACCGTTTACGGTGATCTTGAAAAGGGGCAAGTCATTCGAATTGCAATCCAGAAGATCAACTGTCAGTTTCCAATCTCCTCGCTTGGGAAGGCTTTCAATTCCAAAGAGGATGTTCAGGGTGCTGGACCTCCACCCGGCTGTTCCCCAGGTGCCACCCCAGGTATCGCTAATGCCCGGGATGATGTATGGCCAATCCTTTTTTTCATCCGATTTTCCAATCAGGAAGTACTTGTCTTCCCAACCAAAATCATTGGCAATATAGTCCTTGTATCCGCCGGGAGCCAAGGCAAATTCAGCACAGGAATTGTCGTTTTCTCCCAATTGCCAAAGAATCTGCTTGTCCTGAGTACAGGCACTAATAAACAAACTGGCGAGTAGGGTAAAAATGGCTATTTTCTTCATACGTCTAATACTTAATGCTTATTTCATGAATGCTTTCACAACCATTATTTCACCTTCCGATTCATTAATGATTTTATAGGATCCTGCAGCAGCAGGGATCACGAAGGTTTCGGCATAATTAAAGCGTTGTCGCATTCCATTCTGTGTCTCAACAATAATACTTTCCCCTTCCACCAACGAAAGGACATTGCATCTGTTCTCCGTTTCGATATCCACTTCAGTGTTCAAATGATAACGATGAACATCGTAGGTATGTTTTTCATGAGTCGGCAGGTGATAGTGTTTCCAGTCTGCTCCTTCGTTCAACAAGTAAGGATGGGAGATCAATTTGTCTTTCACATACTGCCCTTTTCTGTCGAAGCAGAGGTTTTCCATGCCACGCTCAACATTAATCGGACGAGGTTTGCCATCGAAATCTACACGCAACCAATCGTACATCTTAAAGGTAAAGATATAGGGAGTGGTACTGATTTCAAGAACCAGGTTATCAATCCCCGATCCATGAATGGTTCCCGGAGGAATCAGGAACAGGTCATGCTTGTTAGAATCGTGAACCTGCACATGTTTGGTGATATCAATCTCCTTTTTGTTCTGATAGCTGTATTGCAAATCGCTTTCGAATGCCTTCGGATCAATCTCTTCCTGAAAGCCCAAATAGCATTTGGCATCCTTTCCTGCATCCAGAATGTAGTAGGTCTCCTCTTGAGTGAAACTCTCGCCAAAATGCTTGTTGATATATTCTGTTTGTGGATGACATTGGATGGATAGGTTTCCCCCATCGAATGTATCCAGGAAGTCGAAACGAATGGGAAACTCAAAGCCATATTGCTGTGAATGTTTTCCCATGACTGCCTCCGTTTCCTGAAACATGATACAGTCAAAGGAAACCTCGAGAAGCTTTCCACTGCTTTCGAACAACAAGCCATTTTCAGGTACAATCAACTCGAAAGACCAGGCATAATTCACCACGTCCTTGTTCAGCCCGTCAATCTTATCCATCACCCACTGGCCTCCCCAGGCCCCAGGCTCAAACCATGGACGAACGCGGAAAATGTTATTGGCCATTTCGCGTAAGCCATCTCTCAAATCATCTCCCCTCATCCAGGTCACCTCATCCATGCGCTGTTCATCGATTACAATGTCAAGCTTAGGCAAAAGCGCCTGCTTGTGCTTGTTCAGAACGATCCAATCGACAAAGTAGAAGCGCTTGTACATGGGTTTGCTCTCCAGGGCTTTGCTTGCCCCCAAATTGGTTATACTTTGTGCGCGGGCTCTAAATTGCAGCTCATTCTTAGGAAGGTCGATATACAGCAATTTTCCTTCCCAATTGGCCAGGGCAGCTCCCGAACCGTAGATGATATTCAGGTCAGCCGCGGAGTCTTGCTGTAGGTTCTCCAGTTTCTGCTGATCGAAGAAGTCCACAAGATCAATGGTCGCCTTGGTTCCAAATATCGGATCGTCTCCCCCCAGAAAAGGCTCTATCATGGTATCAATATTGGCTTCAGCCTTTAGGGCCTCATCAATAGGCACCCAATTCACCTTCTTTCCCTGGCTTAGGAACTGATCGTTCAGCTTCTCCTTTATCTGCTCGAAGAATACACCCACATATCCATCAATGATAATGGTTTTCTCATTACTTAGCTCTTGTGCCAATGTCTCCACCCCCACAAAAACCTTCCCCTCTTCCATTTGCAAGGAAGGATAAAGATCGTATTTCCCAACTACCGATTCACTTTGTTTAAGGGGTAGCAAATACTGATCTGACTTTCTTTTGTTCTCCATCTCCATTCTATTTTTCAACTGCATCTTCCAACATTTCAATCGCCTTGTACAACACCCCTGCCGAACCACGGAAGGTGCCCGAGCCTTTTGGCTCATTCTTTTCGGTGTACCACTCATAAAAGCCATCATTCACCACCACGCGCTCTGTCATGGGAATCAATTGCTCGTAGGCTTCCTCTACAAATCCGTATTTCACCAATTGCTGAATCATTCTTCCTCCGAACCAGGTCCAGTCTCCTCCATTCTGATAGCCATATGGGTACATGCCCTTGTTTTCGAAAAATCCTTCCGGATAAGGAGGATACATGGTCAGCCCTATGGATCCGGCACCGGAAGCTTTCACATTGGCAATCATCTTATCCAAAGAAACTTTGATTTGATCTTTGCTCAGCAGGCCAGCTTCAATGGCTACGGCAGTTCCCCCGTGATAGAAGATCTCATTCTCATTAAAGTCTTTTGGGAATGGTGAACCATCCAAATAAACATGAGGAATGAACTTTTGATTTTGATTGTCCCACAGGTATTTCATGGTATTTTCAGCCAACTCATCATGAATCGTTTGCCACTTCTGCTTTTTGGATGCATCCAATTCCATAAGATCTGTTATAGCAATCAAAAACATGGCATTGTCGTAGATGTCAAGACAATATTTGGTATCCTCGGTAATATACACGCCCCAAGGGTGACAATGCTGCACATCGCCCCAATCTGAGGTAGTAGCTCCCCAAATCATACCATGCTCCTTGCTCCAACGGTGATGTAAAAGAAATTCCAGGGACCACTCCATTCTGTCAAGAACGCTTTTCTCTCCAATCTTCTCCTGAAGAAAGTCTTTGTCACCAGTTTTCTGAATGTACTTGTAAACCGCCTGCACCAGTGATGCCTCGTGATCGGTTTCCACCGTATTCTTGTGACCACAGTAAGTTGGCTCCAAATCGTTGTAGATGTATGTGTATCCTCCCTCAACATTCACGGCTTTTTCTTTGGGAATGAAGCCATCAATTATATTCCCGTCGTTGCCCTGAAGGCGGAAGAAAACTCTTAAGTTCTCCTTTAGAATCTCTTTCGGATATACTTCTGCCGACAGTTCAATAAAGGTCGCATAATCGCGAATCCAAACTTCGCCATAGCCATCTCCTGCATTAAAGCCTGTTTTCACAACCTCAAGAGCCTTCTGCTTCACAAACTTAAAATCAGTATTTTCCATCACTGACTTCTTCAATTTCTCATTTTTCTCAGAACCAGGCTTACAGCTTACCAAAAGGCTTACTGCAGCAAGAGCAATCATTAACTTTCTCATTCGTATCTCATTTAGTACAGTTCGTTTGTATTCTTCTTTTCAAATTCCAGCTTTGCTCCTTTTATTAGGTCTTGAAAGGAGACTTCGGGTTTTTCCAATAATTTCCCATTCAGTTTTACTGATTTCACCAATAAGCTTTCAGGAGTGTTATTCTTCACCTTAATCTGAATGTATTTGCCAGGATAGTAATCAGGATTTAGCTTGATTTTAATTTCATCGAAGGCAGGACTCCCCAATTGCATGCCTGGATTTTCGCCCGTTAGGCCGGCAACGTCAAACAAACCTATGGAAGCCATAACGTACCAGGCCCCCAGCTGTCCCTGATCCTCATCCTGTCCGTATCCATATCCATGGATGGGATCTGCTCCATAAAACTCATTGCAAATGGTTCTTGTCCAGTATTGTGTTTTTTCAGGTTCCCCTGAGAAGTTGTATAACCAGGGAATGTGCAAACTAGGTTGGTTCCCGTGATTGTAAATGGTTTTTACCCCTGCAAAGGCATTAATTTCCTTTCCTCCACCAAAACCGTTCTTACGGGATGTTAGAAAGATAGAATCAAGCCTCTCATTGAATCTTTCTTTGCCGATCTTGCTTACAAGTTTCCCGGCCTCATGGGGCACATAGAAGCTGTATTGCCATGCATTTCCTTCCTGAAATCCCCGCCAGGGTTCCAAAGGGTCAAAGTCAGAGATGAATTCCCCCATTTCATCCTTTGGTCGAATAAAACCTGTGGAAGAGTCGAATATATTTTCCCAGCTACGAGACAGCTGCTTCAATTGATTTGCCTCCTTGCCTTTGTTTAGTTGGCTGGCAAAGTGAGAAACAGCATGAGCCGAAAAAGAGTATTCCAGCACATGAGATGCTGAAAATGCACTCGCCTCGGGTATCTCCCCCCACTCTTCCTGATGGGGTATCAAGCCATTCTCTACAAAACTTTTCACATCCATTTTACCTGCCCCAAGAGGTCGGCCTTCCCATCCCAATTCATTGTTGAGTGCAGCCTGAAGGGCAAAGTTGGTATCGTAATTTCTGATTCCGCAATTGTATGCCGAGGCAATAATGAGCCCTACATAGTTGGTTCCTACTCCGGAAACATACCTGCTATTGGCTAAGCCATCGCTAAACCAACCAGTATCCTTGTATACCTGCAGGTGAGTTTGAACAAAATCGTTGTAATATTCGGGCCAGGCCAAAGTCCACAGTTGAGTAAGATTCCAAAATGCGCCCCAAACTGCATCGGTATTGTAGAAACTAAATTGAGGAGTTTCATCACTTTTCATAGGTAACTGTCCGATGGTACCGTCGTTTTTAGGATAGGCTCCATTCACATCATTCGCCAATCCCCTGCCCAGCAAGGCATGATACAGGCCAGTGTAGAATTTAGTCTTGTCAGTCTCGGAACCACCTTTCACCTGTATTTTATTCAGTTCTGTATTCCAGATGCGATTCGCCTGCTTTTTCGCTTCAGCAAAAGGCAAGCTTTCGGCTTTCATATTCTCATACGCATTTTGAATGGAAGTATAGGACAAGGCCACCTGCACCTCTATACTTTCAGGCTTTTCCGGAGTAAATGAAAAGTACAATCCCGCTCCCTTTCCTGATATGCTATCCTGATTGGGAAAGATTGAATCACCCTGAAATGATCCAAACTCTTTCATTGCCTTGTTTAGCCTGGCAACAAAGTACATGCTAACCGTTGATCCTTTTTGGTATTTCTTCACGTATTCTGGGGCTGTTTCAACCCATCCTTCCACTGTATGGTCATCCACCCTTTTTACTTCTGCATTCGCAACCGCTCCACTTTCGCCTTGTCGGTTTCCAATGTCGAACAACAAGTTTGCCTTTTTATTGGCAGGATAGGTATAGCGATGAATGGCAACTCGTTTGGTCGAAGTTAGCTCCGCTTTGATGCCGTAATCTGCCAAATCAACCTTATAATAGCCTGGCTTTGCTATTTCTGACTCTTTCAGAAAGCGAGATCGGTAACCCAAATCCGGTTGTTCCAGTTTTCCTGCTGTGGTAAGTAGTTTTCCATTGGTTGGCATCAATACAATTCCTCCCAACTGAAACTCATGCACATTGGCAAAGCCTTCAATGGATTCATGCCTGTCATCGTAACCTACAGCTTCCCAGCCCCACTTGTTTCCGTAATGACCATTGGTAGTAGGTGCTGGCTTAGCCATTCCAAAAGGAAGCGCCGCCGGAGTGTAAAAGAACCACCTGCTATGTGCCGTTCCGATATTTGGATTCACATAGTCAATTGGATTAATCTGCTTACTGCACGATAAAAATAATAACATCAATCCTGTCAGTAAGAAAATCCCGTATTTGTTTGTTGATATGTTTGAACATATATTCATACCCATAAATTTTTAGCCTTTAATTCTTTTCTATAAAAAGGCTTACATGTACTTTAATTGATCCTTAATAGTCGAATAAAAATTCTCTTCCAACAGTACGGCAGCTCCAATAAATGCCGAGTCTTCGAGAAGTTGAGATGATTCTGTTTTCAATTTAATATCCTGCTTTTGTAACTCTTGTTCCAATGGATCCTGGAACAAAGAAAATGCCTTCGAAATGTTTCCACCAATCACCAGTGCATCCACTTCAAAACTTTTGATCCATGGTGTTAAAAACTGGGCCAGTTTCTTCCCAAAATCATCAAATACATGTTGGGCCGATGCATGACTGTTATACAATTCTGCAATCTGTTTTACACCTTGTACCTTAAGATGTGCGCTGGATTCGAAACGGTTTACCAAACCTCTGGTCGAAAAATAATCATCTGCAATTCCACTCTCAAAAGGCAAATGCCACAAACAGCCTTCCTTAGGGACAGTATCTTCTGTAATTACAGGAATTCCACTTGAAAGAAATGCCGATCCAAAACCTGTTCCTAGAGTAATTGCTAAACTCTTTGATGAATTCCTTAACTCTCCATTGAAAAATTCTCCAATTGCAAAAGCTGTAGCATCATTAATAAAGCGAATTTTTTCTTCTTCCAATGCCAATCTAATGCTTAATTCCTTTCGGATATTCACCTGTTTGAGATGAATAAACTTTGCATTCTCACCAGAAAACAGTGCAATCCCATTCACATAGTCAAAAGGACCAGGCATGGCAAATCCAATACCTGCCAAATTCTTCTTGTCAACATCCTGTAAAACTGAACTCAGCAGTTCCTCTATACGATTTAGGATTTCCTCTTTAGTCCCCGAATGATCAATTTTAATGCAGCGAAAAGAATCTTCCAACAATACTCTTTCAGCCAAATCATAAGTTTTACAACTGATATGGCTTCCTCCTACATCTACACCTATTGCATATCTTCTTGTATCCATTATGTATTAATTAGCGTGTGATTGTAATTGAATAGGTAAACTTCTCGGCATTGTAGAAACCCATATTGTATTCTATAGGTTTTCCTCCCGGATCGGAAACAAACCTCTCCCGAACCATTACAGGCTCTCCTTTTTTTATCGCCAACCTCTCTGCTGTAATCTTGGATGCCGATCTTGCTTTTAGATTCTCCTTTGATGTTGTTGGAATAATATGGTAATCATTTTCAAGAATTTCGTACAAAGGACGTGAGAAATCCTCCTTACCAGTCATTTGAATTCTTGGATGGAAGTAACTTTCAAAGTAGACAAATGGTCCGTCCGCTGCTCCTCTTAATCTGCAAAGACATAAGATCTCTGTATTTATTTTCACCTCAAAGAAATTGGCCAACTTTTCATCAGCCTTAACCCATTTTACCTCGATGGCATAATTTTTAAAGCCAACGCCTTTGTCGGACATTTCCTGGGTAAAACTCAACCAGTTGTCCAAATTTGTGGTAATACTCTTCTCGGCCACTTTAGTTCCAATTCCTTTCTTACGTATTAGTAAGCCTTCATATTCCAGTTTGTTAGTTGCCTGACGAAGGGTATTTCTTGAAATCCCCAGCTTTTTAGCTAGATCAACCTCCTTTGGAAGCAATCCACCATTTTGATATTCCGGCATTTCAATCAATTTACGAAGTAACATCTCCACTTGTGCGTGCAGAGGCATTGGACTTTTGTGATCTATTTTTAACTCCATTTGTACATATGTTTGAACATGCAAATCTAATAAAAAAATGATACCTGTGAATGGTTAAAGGAATAAATGAGTAAAAGAGTATCAAATTGGCACCTATACTAGTTTTCCATCCATAAAAAAAGCCTCATCTGTTTCGATGAGGCTTTGCAGCAATATAAATCTCTTAAATATGGTCTTTTTATCTCTTTTAAGCCACTTTTCTGGCTTATTGGGACAAAGCGTTCGCTCCGGATACAATCTCCAAAATTTCGTTGGTAATTGCAGCCTGACGAGCCTTGTTGTAAGTTAAGTTCAAATCTTGTATCAAATCAGATGCATTATCGGTTGCTTTGTGCATAGCGGTCATACGAGCACCATGCTCCGAAGCAAATGAATCCAACATTGCTTTAAAGAATTGAGTTTTCAATGATTTAGGAATCAAATCCTGAACAATTTCTTCTTTATTTGGCTCAAAAATGTACTCAGAATGAACATTGTTCTCCTCCTCTTCTTGCAGAACAGGTAAGAATTGTTCGGTAGTTAAAATCTGTACACCAGCATTTTTAAACTGATTGTACACCAATTCAACCTTATCGTATTTTCCTTCTACAAATTCTGCCATGATTGATTCTGCCAGGGTCGAAACATTTTCAAAGCTCAAATCATCGTACAAACTGTTGCGTTCGCCAATTACTTTATGAGTCTTCTTTAATATTTCATTAGCCTGCTTACCAATACAAAGCACATCAACATTACCTCTTTGATTTTGCTCTGCATAAATACCATCAGTAAGCACATTAACCTGCTTGATTACATTTGAATTAAAAGCACCACAAAGTCCTTTATTCGAATTAATTGCGATTAATAATATCTTGTCGGCTTTTCGCTGCACACCATACAAATTATCATCAGGATTTAAGCTTCCTGTTAGATTCGAAAGAATCTCATGTAATTTATCGGCATACGGACGAATTTGTACAATGGCATCCTGAGCTTTTTTCAATTTGGCAGCAGAAACCATTTTCATCGCTGCAGTTACCTGTTTGGTTTTCTGAACCGATGAAATACGAGTACGAATTTCTTTTAAATTAGCCATTTGATTCAATTGGTAATTAGTAATTAACAATTAGTAATAAAGCCATATTCATTACTAATTGTTAATTGTTAATTGATAATTATTTATACTTTGCAGCTACTTCTTCAGCTACTTTGCGCATGATATTTTGAGCTTCCTGGGTATATTTACCCGAACCAAGTTCGTTCAATACATCTTTGTGTTTCAATTCCATGAATTGAATAAAGTCATGCTCGAATTCTTTCACTTTATCAGTAGGAACATTTCTCAATAATCCTTGAGTACCGCAGTATAGAATCGCAACTTGCTTATCCACTGTAACAGGAGAATATTGTCCCTGTTTCAAGATCTCAACGTTTTTGGCTCCCTTATCAAGTACCGATAAAGTTGCAGCATCCATATCAGAACCGAACTTAGCAAATGCTTCTAGCTCACGATATTGAGCCTGATCAAGCTTCAGTGTACCAGCAACTTTCTTCATCGATTTAATTTGGGCATTACCACCCACACGAGATACCGAGATACCCACGTTAATAGCAGGGCGAATACCCGCATTAAATAAATCTGATTCTAAGAAGATCTGACCATCAGTAATCGAAATTACGTTGGTTGGGATATAAGCAGATACGTCACCCGCCTGAGTCTCAATAATTGGAAGAGCAGTTAATGAACCTCCACCTTTAATAATAGATTCTCCATTTTCATCCTTGGCATTCTTCAAGCTCTCAGGAAGATCGTTCATCTGACGTGCAATTTCATCAGAGTTAATCACCTTAGCGGCACGCTCCAATAATCTTGAGTGAAGATAGAATACGTCTCCTGGATATGCCTCACGTCCCGGTGGACGACGAAGCAATAGTGATACCTCACGATACGATACTGCCTGCTTCGATAAATCATCGTAAATGATTAATGCAGGACGACCTGTATCACGGAAGAACTCACCAATTGATGCACCAGCAAATGGCGCATAGAATTGCAATGCAGCCGGATCTGATGCGGTTGCAGATACAATTGTTGTATAAGCCATAGCTCCGTTTTCTTCCAGAGTTCTGGCAATGTTCGCAACGGTTGAACCTTTCTGTCCTACTGCCACATAAATACAGTAAACAGGCTCACCTTTGTCGTAAAATTCTTTCTGATTGATAATGGTATCTATTGCAATTGCAGTTTTACCAGTCTGACGGTCACCAATGATTAGCTCACGCTGTCCTCGACCGATAGGAATCATCGCATCAATTGCCTTTATACCGGTTTGTAATGGTTCGTTTACAGGCTGACGATAGATTACCCCTGGAGCTTTACGTTCCAATGGCATTTCGTAAGTTGTTCCTGAAATTTCACCTTTACCGTCAATCGGTTCACCAATGGTATTGATAACACGACCCAACATTCCTTCACCAACATTGATAGAGGCAATACGCTTGGTACGTTTTACTACGTCACCTTCTTTAATACCTTGTGATTCCCCCAAAAGTACTGCACCAATATTGTCTTCCTCTAAGTTCAAAACAATACCCAATACACCATTTTGGAATTCAATCAACTCATTTGATTCTACATTCGATAATCCGTAAATGCGAGCGATACCATCACCTACTTGCAATACGGTTCCGACTTCTTCCAGTTCTGCTTCGGTTTTTAATCCTTCTAATTGCTGCTTTAGAATTTCCGAAACTTCTGCAGGTTTAATACTAGCCATATTTAATTCTTATTAGACTGATTTATATTCTGAATAAGCTTTTAGCTATTGGTTATGACCTTTAGCTAATTCTGTTTGTTAGTAATTCTCGTTTGATTTGATTCAATTGACTGGCAACTGAAGCATCCAATTGTTGATCTTCAACACGAATTACAAAACCACCAATGATATCCTCATCGATCACTTCTGTTAATTCTATCTTGGAATTGAAAGATTTTTCAAGTAGATCAGATATTTTCTGCTTGCTTGCATCTTCAACTTTGCTTGCCGAGGTCAATATCGCAGAAAGAATTCCCATATCTTTTCTACAGAGAGCCAAGAAGTTTCTGGAAATATCTTTGATGTAGATTTCTCTTCTGTTTTTCAGTACCAAATCAAGGAAATTCAATACCATTTCATCAATTTTACCAGAAAATATCTGCTTCACTACCTCTCTTTTCTGAAGAGTTTTCACCACAGGGCTTTCAATCATCAACCAAAAATCAGAACTTTCCTTAACCAGATCATCAATGATTTTAATATCTGATATAAAAGTTTCGATCATATTCTTCTCTTTTCCTAATTCGAAAAGAGCTTTGGCATATCGAACCGAGATTTTACTTTCGTTCATATTGTTTTTATTAGATAAGAGATCTGAGAACTACAATCTCATTAACTCTCCCGTCCCGATAGCTATCGGGAGTTTCGGGATACTAATTAAGCTTTACTTCGTCCATTAACTTCTTGAAGTAATCTTTTTGTTGCTGATCTTCGGCAAATTGCTGACGAAGAACTTTCTCAGCAATCTCTACTGAAAGATTAGCTACCTGAGCTTTAATTTCGTTTAATGCAGCTGCTTTTTCGCTTTCAATGTTAGCTCTTGCTGATTCAACCAGCTTATCTGCTTCATGAGTAGCTTTTTGCTTCGCTTCATTAACAATCTTAGAACTCATTTCTTTTGCCTCTTTAAGCATTGCTTCACGCTCTTTTCTTGCTTCCTGAAGAATTCTTTCATTGTCGGCTTGCAATTCAGCCATTTCTTCTTTGGCGCGATCAGCAGAACGTAGTGCGTCTTCAATCGACTCTTCACGCTCCTTTAAGGCATTCAATATTGGTTTCCAGGCAAACTTTTTAAGGATAAAAAGTACGATGGCAAAAGCCAAAAACATCCATATAAAAGTTCCTAATTCAGGTGTTACCAAGCCCATATCATTCTATTTTTTTCACCTTCCGGTGGATTTTAATAATCAATTGTTACCACAATTTGCCTCAGGCAATCCCTTTTTGGCAAATTGTGGATAATGCTATTACAATACGATAGCCAACAAACAGATGATGATAGCAAAGAAAGCAGCACCTTCAATAAGAGCAGCAGCTACAATCATGTTTGAACGAATATCTCCAGATGCTTCTGGTTGGCGAGCAATACTCTCTAGAGCAGAACCCCCAATTTTACCAATACCGATACCAGCACCGATAGCAGCCAAACCAGCTCCGAATGCAGCACCCATTTTAGCAACTGCCATACTAGCTGCAGCCTGAAGAAGAATTGATAATGTAATCATAGTGTTTTTATATTAATGATTAAAAAACTATAAATAGCTCCATTTATGGAGTTGAAAATTCTTAATGATGTTCTTCCGTTGCCATACCAAAGTAAAGCGCAGAAAGAAGCGTAAATACATATGCCTGGATCAATGCTACAAGTAGCTCCAACATATCCATAAAAATCACAAACAGTACAGAGATAACCGATGTTCCATATCCTAACATTGGACTAATTTGTCCAAATATGAAGATCAAGCTCACAAATGCCAATACAATCATGTGACCTGCTGTGATGTTTGCAAACAAACGGACCATTAAAACAAATGGTTTTGTAAACACACCCATAAGTTCAACCAATGGCATCAATGGTACAGGGAATTTTAACCACCAAGGTACTCCTGGTGTATTAAAAATATGAACCCAGTAATTTTTATTTCCACTAAAAGTTGTGATAATAAATGTAAACAAAGCCAATACCATGGTTATGGTGATATTACCTGTTACATTGGCTCCTCCCGGAATAAATGGTACCAATCCCATTAAATTATTCAACCAGATAAAGAAGAAAATGGTTAAAAGGAATGGCATGTATTTTTCGTATTTCTTTTCACCAATAGCAGGTTTTGCAATCTCATCGCGCACAAATAAAATTAGTGGCTCCATTAAAGACTGTATCCCTTTAGGAGCTTGTCCTTTTCTACGGGTATATGCTTTTGCAACTGATATGAAAATCCACATCAGGAAGATCATACTAATGAGCATGGCAATTACATTCTTGGTCATGGAAATGTCAAAAGGTCGAACTTCTTTCCCTCCTATTTTTTCAACAACCTTTCCTCTAAACTCACCTTCCTGAGCAATATAAAACCCATTGTATTCGCTATGTCCGTGATGAAATTTACTCGACATGAACATATGAAAACCTGACTGTTCAGAAATTACAATCACCGGAAGTGGCACTGTCGCATGAAAATCACCTAAAGAAAAAACATGCCAATCATAAGCATCGGCAATATGATCCATGATAAAGTTTCCTGGTTCGAATTTTTCATTTTTGTGAGTATCATGGTGAGCATGCTTGTCATGTTCATCAGATGCAAACGCAGTTACTGCGCTGGCAATAAAGAAGACGATTAGTAGAAATCGATGAATACTTTTCATACGTAGAATGACTTGCTTTAATGTTTTGTCTTTCGAAATCTATCAAAAGAAATTTAAAATGGAATTATTAGGGAAATCCCCCATGTTTATAATTCCAATAATCTATTACTTCGTTCCAAATTTAAAATAAGGATAAATTATAATGTAACTTGAGAAGTTTTTTCTCTTATTTTTTTTGGTCCCTCAAATTTAATAAAAAAAGTTCTCCACAAAACTTTTTTAAGCTATTTAATATTTCCCGACCTTAAAGTCTTAGATAGTGTTATTACTTCAAAGGTTGTGTAAATGACATAACAAAACGCAAAGAAAAGCACAAAACTCAATGCCTGCGCCCTGTTCAGCAAAACGTAAACAATTACGAAACTAAGATTGAGAAATAATTTTATTCCAAACCAAGCCATATAATTGGTATGGAAAATTCGAGGATCTCCCTTCGATAATTTTAATAATTTGAAGTGTTGAAAGGAATTGAATAAAAAAAAGTACAAAATCACGAAAGGGAAAATATAACTAAACCATGGTTTTAGAACTGTTAGGAACAAAGCAATTGACCCAATCAGTAAAAAAACTGATATTAGACTTAGTCTAAGAATATACGATTTGTATTTTTTTTCCATATATCTATTACTTCATTTTCATAAAATCTTTCAGAGCGAAATAGAGGGACAATATCACTCCCAAAAAAGCTCCTATAACGGTAAATAAGGGAAATTCTTTCTGCAGATATTCATCCAATTTCATACCTCCATATAAAACTATCAGAATTACTGCGATCATTTGAAAAGCCAAGCCAGAGTATTTTATAACCCCGCTTAGCTGCTTTCTTTTTTCATTCTTTTCAGAATTATTTTTTCTTTTCATCTTTTGCAGGTGCCGCTTCACCCATTTTACATGAACCGGTAAACTTGGCACCTGGTTCAACAGAAATCTTATCGGTAGTAATGTTTCCTAATATTAAAGCTGTTGATTTCAGATTCACCATTTCTGAAGCAATAATATTACCTTCTACTCTACCTGATACATCAATTGTTTTACAATTAACATCACCTTCGATTTTACCTGTATTTCCTACAACCACCTTTCCGTTCACCTGCATTTTACCATTTAAATATCCATCAATACGGATATCTCTTGATGCTTGCACATCTCCTTTAATTGATGTTCCATCACAAATAAGGTTTACCGCGGTTGGTTGTACGTCGTTGTTTCTGCTCATTTTATTTTTTTTACTAAACATGTTTGAAATCTTATTGATGTGGACAAACGTCATAGGAAATTCATAGAATCTAAATCTAGTATTTACCTCTTTTATTGTCCCGAATTGACAAGTATATCAACTCAATATTTCTAAAAAAAGTATACGAACACTCTCTTTTATCACTCCAATCTACAGCACCCATGTTCGCGGACCATACAAATATAAAAAATTGAGGCAGAAATCCCACTTCCATAACATGTTTCAAGACAAAAAAAAGGCTCCCAAATGGAAGCCTTTATAATATCTTGTAGTAATAAAATTCTATTTAGGATCGTAACCCCATTTTAACAGAATAGATCCCCAGGTAAAACCTGCACCAAATCCTGAAAGAATAATATTATCTCCTTTTTTCAATTGATCTTCCCATTCCCATAAACACAATGGAATGGTAGCAGAGGTTGTATTACCGTATCTTTCGATATTAATCATTACTTTTTCCTTAGCCAAGCCCATTCTTTTAGCTGTAGCCTCGATAATACGATTATTTGCCTGATGCGGAACCAACCAAGCCAAATCATCAGCTGTCATGTTGTGTTTTTTCATCATTTCAACTGAAACATCAGCCATATTAGAAACTGCGTGTTTAAATACGTGGTTTCCTTCCTGATAAATGAAGTGTTCGCGAGCATCAACCGTTTCATGAGAAGCTGGTTTACATGAACCACCTGCTTTTTGATGCAAATGCTTGCGACCAAAACCTGCTGTGTGCAACATTTCATCCATTACACCAACATCTTCAGTTGTTGGCTCAAGAAGTACTGCTGCAGATCCATCCCCAAAAATTGGACATGTTTGACGATCAGTATAATCAACGATTGATGACATTTTTTCTGCACCAACAATCACAACTTTCTTATACATACCAGATTGTATGTATTTTGAACCCGTTGCCAATGCAAATAAAAATCCTGAACAACCTGCATTCAAATCAAAACTAAATGCATTATTAATTCCGGCTTTATCACTGATAATGTTTGCTGTAGCAGGAAATTGCATGTCAGGAGTTACAGTTGCACAAATCACCAAGTCAACTTCTTCAGGAGAAGTTCCTGTTTTTTCCAGCAACTGATTAACAGCTCTCACACCCAATTCCGAAGAACCAAGTCCTTCACCTTTTAGAATTCTTCTTTCTTTAATACCAATGCGAGTCATGATCCACTCATCAGAAGTGTCAACCATGGTACTTAATTCGTCGTTGGTAAGAATATAGTCGGGAACATAAGCCCCAACTCCTGTTATAACTGCATTAATTTTTGACATTGTTTAAGCTTACTTAGTGTTCATCAGATAATTCAGCTTACAAGTATACAGATTTTTCTCTAGCTAATCATGGATTTTAAAGGTTTATATCATACCTCTATCATCAACAAACTGTGATAAAGCAAGAACGATCATGTATAACGCAAATTTGCCCCTAAGAAGAATCTGAGGAGCAAATTTATATAGCTTCAAACCTGAATAATTGTACTCAGGTTATGCTGTAACTTCTTTTTCAATAGCTAATTTGCCTCTGTAATAACCGCACTCAGGGCAAACAGTGTGATATTTAACAGTTGCTCCGCAATTTGAGCAAGATGCTAAAGTAGCAGGAGTTGTTCTAAGATGACTTCTTCTCTTATTTCTTCTCTGCTTCGACGTTCTGTGTTTTGGATGTGCCATTTTTCAACCTATTTAACTAGTTATTATCAATCAATTTTCTTAAATCATTCCATCTCGGGTCAATCTTCTCTTCCTCATTCACCGAGAGGTCATTCAATTTTTGAATCATTTTTTCATTACAAGTGCTGTTTCCTTCTTCATCATCAGGGTGAACAAAGCTTAAAGGTAAACTCAATTCAAACAGCTCATAGATGTATTGCGCCACATTAATCTCGTTTTCCGATTCTGCAAGAACAATTACATCATCTGCCAACTCCTCGTGTTCTTCACCAAATTTCAAATATAAAGAATTTTCAACCTCTACATCAATCTCCAGATCATCCAAACACCTGTCGCAGGCTATGTTTAACTTTCCTTTTAATTCAAACTTTAAAGTGGTTACCAGCGTTTTTTTATTAAAAGTGATTTTTACATCAGCTTCTCCCTGGTAAACATCTTCCTCTTGAAAATACTCAAAGAACTCATGGTCTACTTTGAAATCAAATTCATGTAAACCATCCTTTAAGCCCTTAAAAGGAATCGTATATTTTGTTGGATATTCCAAAATATTCAAATAAAACTTTGCAAAAGTATAAAAATTAATCTTACGAATTCACAAAAAAATACATCTTTTTTGTCAATTTCAAGCAATTACTGATGCCAAACAAGCATTCAATAAGCAATACCGCTTAAAAACGGGCTGCAAAAATAAGCAGTTCTTTTTTTGTTTCAAAACATTTCTGGTGATTTGAAAACCAGAACTTTCAGTTTACAGGTAAAATTATTCTAAAAACGGTACCTTTTCCTAGCTCAGAGCTGGCAATAAATATTTTTCCGCTATGATAATTTTCGATAATTCTTTTCGCCAAAGACAATCCCAATCCCCAACCACGCTTTTTGGAAGTATAGCCAGGTTTAAAAACAGTTTTAAATTGCCCTTTGGCAATTCCTTTCCCGGTATCTTTGATGTCTAATACAATTTTTTCTTTGCCTTCAGTTATAGAAAAACGAAGTTCTCCCTTTCCCTCCATGGCATCAACTGCATTTTTGGTCAAGTTTTCTATCACCCAAGAAAATAACTCTTTGTTTAAAGGTACCAACTCATTTTTCAAATCAGTATGGGTAAAAATAAATTCAATTTTATCCGATGTTCTTTTCTTTAGGTATTCTATGCTTACTTCAAGTATTTGATGCAAATTCTGAGGTTTTAAGATCGGTTTTGAACCAATTTTCGAGAATCGCTCGGCAATTACCTCCAGCCTGGTTACATCTTTCGACATTTCTTCAACCATTGTCGGACTTGGATTTCCAGACTTCATCAATTCCATCCAAGCCATAAGAGAACTAATTGGAGTTCCCAACTGATGTGCTGTTTCTTTCGACATGCCAACCCAAACACGATTTTGCTCTGCTGATTTTGAATAGGAAAAAGCCAAAAATGCAATAACAATGAAAGTAATAATCGCTCCTAACTGAATGAATGGATACCAGGCAAGGCGCTTTAGAATATTTGAATCATCGTAGTAAATGTAATTTTTGCTGTTAACCAAGTCGATGGTAATGAAATGGTTCTCATCCTTCATTTTAATCAACTCCCTTGATAGTACCTTCGCTTCTTGATTCTCTGGAAAATTAATATTCCTGTGAGCAATTATACTGTCATTCTCATCGGCTAAAATCATAGGAATGGTCTCATTGTCTTCCATTATCCTTTTTATCAAGGCAATATCTTGGTTTGGATTGGTATCGAGACTCTTTAATCCAATTGCCCAAAGCTCTACTTTTTTTGCTTCTTCATGGGCCAGTTTTTTCACTAAACTATTGGTATAAAGCAATGACACGGCCACAATCACAATTGCAACAATTAAAAAGTGGTATTTCCAATTCCGATTATTAAGGTAAAAGTCCAATGCTGAATATTAATTGGTTTCTGATAAAGGTAACGACAAATCAATTTAAATCTTATTCAGGAGTCAAAAAATATCTCCTACTATATTTCATTTTACATCCAATCCTATTTTACAATTCCAAATTTAGTTTTGTATTGATCATCTATTATGGATTATATTTGTTTATAAGCAAAGGCTTTACATCCTAATCAAGTATTAACTCCAAAAGTATATCATATGATCAGAAGGTTAATGTTGTTGGCAATGATTATTGGAGGGATTCATTTTACATGTTTATCCCAGAATATTAATACCGAAAAATCCAAAATTGCGTTTCGAGTAGCCAATCTTGGTGCAAACAAGGTAAATGGAAACTTTTTTGGAATGAAAGGAAATGTAAAGTTTGGCCCAAAAGACATTTCCACGGCCTCTTTTGATGTCTGTATTGATGCAACAACATTCAGTACAAAAATGAAGAAGAGAGATCAAGTGGTAAAAGGAGAAAAATACTTAGATGTTACCAATTACCCTGAAATTTGCTTCAAATCAACTGGTGTATTTCGCAATGGAATGAATTACAGACTTATCGGAATTCTTACAATGCATGGCGAAAGTAAAGAGGTGGAAATCATTTTTAACTACTCCCGCCAAACATTTACCGGCAAACTACAAGTAAATCGCCTCGATTTTAAAGTGGGTCCTCAAAGCGGTGTTTTTGTTGGCAAAGAAATAGAAATCACAATTACCTGTGTAATAGAATAGACTACTTTTTAATCGAATTGTAAAACTCAATTACCTTCTGTGCATTTTCTGCAGGATTGTCTTTTTCCAACTCTAAATAATGAATCGTTTGGTCCTCTCGTTTCGCCAAACCATGTCTATAGGCCTTATCGTAGTAGCTTAATGTAATATCCGCAACAGTGGCATAATCTCCTTTCTCTAGACTTTCAAATGCTAATTTTACATTTAATCCTCCTAATCTTTTCCCAATTTTAGAGATCATTTGTGCTAAAATCTCAGAGTCGAAACAAGCATACTCTTCCACCAGTCTTTTTATTCTTTCAGATTTTGGAATAAGAATTTTTACAACATCCGTTTTACGCATTCTGTGAAATAAAGCATCATTAATCCATACTGAACCTATAGATTTACTTTCATCCTCAACCCAAATTGGTTTATTGGAATCCAACTCCAACCACATCTTGGCCAATTCGTTTTCAAAATTCTCATTGGTTGGCTGTTCTGTTTGACCTAAGGCACCAAAAACTGAACCTTTATGATGAGCTACTCCTTCCAAATCCAGTACCTGAGCACCTTGCTTTTGCATTTCGAGTAAAACTTCCGTTTTTCCGCTACCTGTCATGCCTCCCAAAACTACCAATTCCGATTTTTCGGCAAACTGATTGCGTATGTATCCTCGATATGCCTTGTAACCTCCTTTTAGCAAATAAACCTTAAAGCCCGCTGTTTCAAATAACCAAGCCATACTTCCACTTCGCATTCCTCCTCGCCAACAGTGCACCATAATTTCTTTTTGCGGTGCAAACTTCTTAGCCATTTTCACAAATTTGGCCAGTTTAGGACCAACCAATTCAAGCCCCAACAGAACTGCTGCATCCTTGCTTGCTCTTTTGTATTTGGTACCTACCAAAGCTCTTTCTTCATTTGTAAAAATGGGAATATTTAAAGCATCAGGAATGTGTCCTTCTTCAAATTCTGCAGGAGTTCTTACATCAATCATTGGAAGAGTTTTTCCCAATTCAAGGAATTCTTCAGGGGTCAGTATTTTTGCCATTTTTAAATATTCTTTTTTAGCTCTTTCGGTTTACACGGGATGATCATTTTAAATCGAATAGTACCTATGTAAAAAGCACGTAAAAACTACGTGCTGGATTCTATATTTTAACAGTTAACTGTAATCAAATTCTGTATTTACTATTCTCATCCTCCATTACCATTCCCAGGTAACTTTCGTAACGAGTAATACTAATTTCACCTGCTTCAACAGCAGCTTTTACAGCACATTTGGGTTCGTGTATGTGACTGCAATTGTTGAATTGGCATTCTTTCGAAGTATCGAATATTTCAGGAAAAAAGTGCGACATCTCTTCCTTTTCCATATCAATGGTTCCAAATCCTCTAATCCCCGGAGTATCGATGATATAACCTCCAAAATCCAACTCAAACATCTCTGAGAAAGTTGTAGTGTGCTTTCCTTGAGAGTGAGCTTCTGAAATCTCGCCGGTTTTTAGATCCAAACCGGGTTGAATGACATTAATCAATGTTGATTTTCCAACCCCGGAATGTCCGGAAAGAAGATTGATATTATCCTTTAAAGCATCTTTAATAAGATCAATATGAGTCCCATTCTTGGCAGAGATTTCGTAGCACTTGTAGCCTATTTTCTCATAAATACCCTTCAACTCATCTAATCTGTCCATATCATTTGGGCGATATCGATCAATTTTATTGAAGATTAAGCGAACCGGAATACGATATGCTTCGGCGGCAGCCAAAAATCGGTCAATAAAAGTTGTTGTGGTTAAAGGATAATTTACAGTCACAATCAGGAATGCCTGATCAACATTGGAAGCTATAATCTGGCTGTGCTTCGACAGGTTTGATGACTTTCGAATGATGTAGTTCTTCCGATCGTGAATACTTACAATCACTTTCGATTCATTATCATCCTCAAAATTTACTCTGTCGCCAACCGCAATAGGATTGGTAGTTCTAATTCCTTCCATTCTGAATCGCCCTTTGATACGGCAATTGTGAATTTCTCCATCGTTGGTTTTAACAGTATACCAACTTCCTGTCGATTTTATAACCAGTCCTTCTTTCAATGTCTATCTATTTTTGTACAAAAATAGTTGATTTTAAGGAAAAGAGCGCATTTTAAGGAATTTGTTATTTGCCAAAATACAAATATGGTACTTATCTTTACTAAATTGCATTTCGAATCATTCGTTGCTATAAACACACACTAGATACATGAAAAAAATAATTAGCTACAATGTAAACGGTATTAGGGCTGCATTGGGGAAAGACTTGATTGGGTGGTTGAAAGAAGAAAATCCTGACATTTTATTAATTCAAGAAACCAAAGCACAGCCTGAGCAGATTGAATCTCATTTGTTCGAGGAGTTGGGTTATCATTGCTACTGGTTTTCTGCCGAGAAAAAAGGATACAGCGGTGTTGGTATTTTGAGCAAGGAAAAACCTGATGCCATTGTTACAGGAGTGGATAACGACAAATACGACATAGAAGGAAGAGCCATAAGAGCCGATTTTGGAGATATTTCGGTTTTTAGCACCTATCATCCATCCGGAACCACAGGAGGGCCAAGACAGGACTATAAAATGGAATGGTTGGCCTATTTTCAGGAATATATCAATGAACTGAAAAAGGAAAGACCAAATCTTGTAATTGGTGGCGATTTTAACATCTGCCATAAAGCCATTGATATCAGTAAACCCGAGAAGAAAAAAGGCGTTTCAGGATTTTTACCGGAGGAAAGAGAATGGGTAAGCCAATTTCTGGAAAGTGGTTTCATCGATTCTTTCCGTGTTTTCGATCAGTCTCCAGATAAATATAGCTGGTGGAGCTACCGCGCTGGTTCCAGAGCCAAAAACCTGGGTTGGAGAATCGACTATCACATGGTAAGTGAAAGTTTGCAGGAAAAACTTAAAGGCGCCTCAATTCTTGCCGATGTTGTGCATTCCGATCACTGCCCTATTGTTGTTGAAATGGAATTTTAAACTATTTTTCGATTATTGATGCTCTCACTAAAGTGAGGGTATCAATTTAAACCAAATTACAGGATTTTTAGCTTTTTTCTTCACAAAGAACATCATTGGAAGTGATACACCCATGAGTGAATCGATTGATTCCATATTTTCATAGCAAAGAGACACAAAGCACAATGAAAAAGACAGAAATAAACCCTACTCTTTAGTCTTGGACAGAGAAAAACCTGTCTTGGGGGCTTTGGCTAAATGTCTTGGAGCAGTTAACTCTTGTCTTGGAAGAAGTTTTTATGTGTCTTGGAGCTCTTTACCTTGGTCTTTATGCGCTTCTTCCATGTCTTGGAACATCTTCCACCTTGTCTTGCTAATAATGCTTTTTGTCTTGTTGATATATTTTCTAGTCTAGCACCCAACTTTACAGCATACTCAGTATCTGTACACAAACAATTAAAAACACCATTGCAATGGGATAAACCGTTGCATAGGCTATGGATTGTGCACTGGAATCTGACATGCCATCAACTGCAGCCAAACCTGGAGTACTGGTCATACTGCCTGTTAATGCACCCAGTAAATTAAGAATGTTCATTTTTAATACGAAGTGCCCAATTAGGGTGGTAAGAATCATTGGCAATAAGGTAATTGCAATACCTATTGCAAAAAGTGCCAAACCCGATTCCTGAAAGGTTTGTACCAAATGAGCTCCCGCACTGGTTCCCACTACGGCTAAAAACATGAGTAATCCAAGCTGTCGAAGCAATTGGTTTGCCGACCCCGACATGGTCCAAAGGATAGGCCCCGTTTTTCCTATTCTACTTAAAACCAAGGCTACCATAAGTACACCTCCGGTTAGTCCAAGGCTGAAGGTAAATTCATCGGAAAAGGAAATTTTTAACTTCCCTACCAACACACCAAGCACAATTCCTGTCGCAATTGGAAAGAAATCCGTATCAGATAACTTCTTACTATCGTTCCCAAACAGGTGACGCACGTTGTTGATATTAGCGGTTCCACAAGCTACAACCAATTTATCACCAAAACGGATTTCTGATTTTGAACTGGCTACCATATCAATACCTGCTCTACGGATACGGGTAATGCGAGCATTGTAATTGGCCAAAACGTTTAACTGCCCAATGGTTTTATTCACCACCTGCTTGTTGGTTACCAAAACCGACTCCACCACATAATCGCGGCTTAAAGGGATCTTTTCCTCTGTCTCTTCTCCAATGATCATTTTGGCTCTCTCCAAAGCCTGTTCGGTACCAATAAGCTTCACAATATCGCCAGCTTCTAAAATGGTATTTGGTGTAGGAACAATACTTTCCCCATTGTGCATGATTCTTGAGATATTGGCTTGGGTCATCGATCGAATTTTAAGCTCGGCAATGCTTCTGCCAACAATATTTTCATTCTCAACTACAAAGTTTTTATTGAATAGTTCAGGAAAATTCTGCTGAGCCTCATCTTCCAGCTTTTGTGCTTCTTTTTCAATATCCACTTTAAACAGTTTCGGATACATTCTAACAAATAGAATCACTCCAATAACTCCGAAAGGATAGGCAATACCGTAACCAATGGATGCCATTGCTGATTGGGTAGATTCGATAGCTGCAGCAAGTCCGGGTGTACTGGTTAGCGATCCCGTTAACAATCCTATGGCAATAGCGGTATCGATTTTAAAAATCAAGGCAAGTAAAATGGTAATTAAGGAGGCACTACCAACCAAAATAAAGGCCAAAACAATCAGCTCTCTCCCATTCTTTTTAAAGGATTCGAAAAAACCAGGTCCGGCCTGAATTCCAATGGTAAATATGAACAGGGTAAGTCCAATATTTTGGATATCCTTAGGAATGCTTACTCCAAAGTGCCCAAAAACCAAGGCAACAAAAATAACTGCTGAGACATCTAAAGAAATTCCTTTTATTTTAATGTTTCCAACAATAAATCCGATAGCAACAATAAGAAATAGAACAAAATAAGAAGATGAAAGTAAGTCCATGAGTAAGTGTTTGTTTAAACTTTTATTTCGGCCACAAAGGTAGAAATTCAAAACAAAAAAAGCGATTAAGTCTCCCTAATCGCTTCTTTATATTTTAGAAATGATCTTATTTCAACAAGAAATTGAAATCGTCATCTGCACTTAGTTCGTAAGTTTCAATGCCGTTCTTAAAGATTCTACATTGTCTGTCACCAATTAACTTGATGTTGTCATCCTCTACCAAAAACATTGTTGCTTCTCTCAAACCAGCAATGTATACATCAGGATTCAATACCATAAATTCGTTGATACGATCTTCACGAGTTTCTCCTCCATGTCCTTCAGGATTTTTGTCCAAATAGTGTGGGTTGATCTGGAAAGGAATCAAGTTTAGTGCATCAAATCCCATAGGGTCGATAATTGGCATATCGTTGGTTGTTTTGATGGTAGGACAAGTTAAGTTTGATCCTGCACTCCAACCAATGTAAGGAGCCTTTTCGTTGATCACTTTATTGCGAATTGGCTCAGTAAGGTTGTACTTGTGAATCAAATGAAGCAGGTTCCAGGTACTTCCTCCACCAACAACAATAGCCTCTGCTTCTTCCACTGCCTGTATCGGATTTTCGAAATGGTGAATCGAGATGATATCGTGTCCCACTTCGTTGAATCTTTCTTTTACTTTGGCTTCGTAATCATCGAAAGATACAGTTACTCCTGCGTAAGGAATAAATAATGCTTTAACTGGTTTATCTCCAAGAAACTCTTTGATATTGTGTTTTGGATAATCCAGATACGCTTCCCCTGGATTCGTAGAATTACTGATCAGTAATAATCTCATTTGTATTTAAATTTAGTTTATGCTAATGTGTATTTCAGCTCTAAATTTAATTATTAATCAAGAAAAGAAGAGGCTCTTTTTCTACTAATTCCAAATATTTTTCCTGATTCATTGGACGTCGTGGAATGATAAAAGCAAAAGTACTTCCCTTATCCACTTCACTACTGACAAACATTTTACCATGATTTTTATTCAAGAAATCACGACACAGAGTTAAACCTAAACCAGTTCCCTTCTCAGCAGCAGTTCCATCCGTGGTTTTACCATCGTAAATGTTATCTATTTGGTCAGGTAGCATTCCAATACCATCATCAATTACCGATATCTTAACAAAGTGTTCCCCTATTTCTGATTTAATCTCCACATTACCACCTTTATTGGTAAATTTAATGGCATTGGAAATCAGGTTTCTCAAAACGGTGTTAATCATGTTCCAATCAACAAACACCTCGATATTTGGGTTCTCTGAAGTAAAGAGGTTAATGGATTTAATTTTAGCCAAATCACTCAATAAGCCAATGTTGGAATTAATGATTGAACAAGCATCAACCATTTGTTTATTGGCTGAGAGTGACGATGTTTGATTTTTTGCCCAATACAAAAGGTTTTCCAGAAGTTCATAAGCATTATCTGAAGAATGAAACAGAGCTTGTAAAAACTCCTCCTTATCTTCCTCTGTAAGGTCTAAATCCTCCTCGCTAAGGTACATTCTTAAGCCATTACTGATATTGCCAATTGCTCCTCGTAAATCGTGCGCTATTAATGAAAACATCTTATCCTTGGTATCATTGGCAACGCGCAGCTTATCTTCACTTACTTTAATTCTCTTCATGGCTTCAATCAGTTCTTCTTGATGCTGATGAACCAAGCTGTTCTTCAAATGCAATAATTCGTTGTCTTTCAGATTATTTCTGTACCTGATAATCAAAATAAATATCACCGAAATAAATACCATTAAAATCAATAGTCCAACAATATACTGGCGAGTAATTTTTAATTGCTGTTCCTGATTTTCATCCCTTAAAACCTGATTTTCCTGGTTCTTGATGCTAATTGCATGGCGCGAATCCAACTCTTCAATCTTACTGCTTAATTTATCATCCGCAATCGAATCCTGGTATTGTTGCAACTTTTGAAAAGCCAATACAGATTCTTTTTGTTTGCCATTTTTGATATGGTAATTGGCCAAAATTCTGTAATAATCACGATATAAGCGTTTAGATTTAAGATTCATCGCAATGGTGTAACCTCTGTCCAAATGTTTTTTAGCTTTGGATAACTCTCCATTTTGAATGTACAATTGAGATAAATCTAACTCGAATGCTCCACTTTTAAAGGTCGCTCCATTTGATTTATGGTATTGCAATGCATCTTGGTAAATTCCGATAGCCTTATCCGTTTCACCAATTTCTGCATACATTGATCCTAAGTCATTTAAAACGGATTGTATTATTCTTTCACGAGATAATTTTTTACCAATTTTAAGTGCTATTTCAAAATGCTTTTGAGCTTCATCGAATACACCAATCCCTTTGTAATACAATCCCAACAAGTTCTCACAACCTGCAATTCCTCCCTCATCACCAAAGGTTTCGTAATAATTGAAGGCTTGAATGGTATAGGAATATGATTTATTCAATCGGTTGGTTTCATAATAAACCGTTGCCAATTGCATGCTGATATCAGCTATTTCTTTCTTGAAGTTATTTTTCTCGGCATAATGGTGTGCTTGGAGAAGATAATCTAACGAATTATCAAGTTGGTTATCATAGTAGTATGCAGTCCCAACATAAAACATCGCTTTTATAATTTCAGGAGTACTCTCTAGTGATTGTGCTGTTCCCAGCGCATGTTTAGATTTTTCTATTGCTTGGGCAGGATCGATGTTCCAATAAAATTTACTAAGATCCAGTAAAGCATTCAATTTATTTTGACCTGCCGAAGAACCATATCGCTTTTGTAGGCTGTCCAAACTAACTTGAGCTTTGAAGCTGTCAAAACCAAAGGATGGTAAGCATAATATTAGTAATATATATAGGGGAAATCTTTTCATGCCCCTAATATACTATTTTATGCTAAAAATATCAATATTGGTCAAAATTGCACAGTTGTAGAAACAAAATAGCCAGACTTCAATAAAATCTGGCTATTTGTCTAAGTTAGAATTTTAATCTTAAAAGCTAACTAATGTGATCCCTACTGTAAACGGTGTTAAATCGGGACCTTTACCACCTTCAAATAATTCGGTTAATCCGTAAGTTGCAAAAAAGTTTAAAGAACGATAACCAATACGAGCGTGTGCTGCATATCTCAAAGTCTTCAATTTAAAATCATCATGATCTTTTACTTTATCGCCTCCATGTTTGATTTTAGTATGTGAACCTAGTCTTAATCCTCCTACAACACCAGTAGACATGTGAATTCTTCTCTTCTTATATTTTACAGGAATTTGAAATTCCATTAACAGTGGAACCGTAAGGTATAAGCTTGTTAGTTTTGTCTTTTTAATATTCCAATCAGGATGTGCAACAGATAAATCTAAAGGTTGTATCACTCCATTTACTTTTTGCAAAGTAATATCGTTATCAAACCTGTAATTGTTCCATTCCAACCCCAAACCTGTAACTATACCTATTGTATTTCTCTCCTTTTGTAAGCTGATATCGTACTGCAAGAAATTCAGGTTAACGGCAATAGATTTTGCCATATCCAAATCCATAAAATCATAGGAATAACCTGTATAATCTTCATTTGCAAAACCATTTATACCCATTTCAAACCCTGCCCAGTGTCCTCTGAAATCAGGTTCTTTTTCCATAAAGAATTTATCTTGGTCCGGATCCCAAGGATGCACTTTCTCAATCTTAATTCTGGTTCCGTGCCAACCATCTATAATGTTAATCTGCTTTCCTCCAATTCTGATTTTAGTCGTATCCCGGCCTTCCTGATAAGCAAATTTTCCAATCCTACCAACTTTAACCTTGCCTCCTTTTTCGTTTTGCACAGCCTTAACTACATCTTTGTTCATGAACTCCACTTTCATGGTATCCTGGTGCTCAATCTGCTGAAAAGTTTTCTTGGTTTTGGCTTTTTTCTTTTTATTGGACCAGCTATCTTCAATTAAGATTTTTTTCTTCTTAAGTGTATCTGTTTTTAAAGTATCGATTGTATTCTGAGCGTAAGCACTACATCCAATTGCAAGTGCAAAATACATTACAAGTAATTTCTTCATAACAATGTTTTTAGATAATTCTATGGGTAAGACGAATCAACAGCCCATTAGTTACACGTAATTTTTATTTTATTGAGGTAGAAAAGCCTAAACCTTTGGTATTGAAGTTTAAACGTGTTTTTTCTGTTTCTGAATCGTATTGCTTTTCCAACTGTACTTTTTTTCCAGCAATCTCTCCTATCTTGTCAACTCCCATTTTTGCAACTGCATAAAGCAATGAATTGCTTTTTCGTTTAGCTTTTACACTTGATTTCCAAGACATGCCTAGATTTGCCAAACCCGTGTTAACGGGAACCTCATTCATTTTCTTATTCTGATTTTCAATTTTTTGCTCAAACACTTCAACATTGGCCAAAACTTCAAGTTCAGCTGTTTTAATAACTTCAGGCAAACTGATTTTTTGAGCCTCGGCTTGCTGATTTTTTGATGGGTTCTCAACAACTGCATTTGCAGTAACAATCCTATCTAATTTTTTTTCTAATGGTTGGCTCTTTGCAATCACTTTTTCAACTTCCTGATTGACTGTGCCGACTATCTCTTGCTTTGCTGTGTTAGGTTCAGACTTAATTCCAACCAACTTTTCGAACCTATTGGAATCTTTAGCTGGTGCAACTATCACTTTTTTTACAGAATCATTGTAGGCAACTTTTTTAGCTGAGTCATGTTCTGCACTTGTATCTGAAATGGAAGTATTCCAAACCGAAAAAAGAAGCAATACCGATGCAGCAATTCCCACTCCGGAAATCATCCAATAAGGAATAATCTTACGTTCCTTTCTCTTGAGCTCTTCCTTATCGGGATAAATAATATCAAAATCAGCTGTAAGCTTTGTTTTTTCATACAATTGATATTGAGCTTTGCCAATAAGATCATCGTTCAAATATTTCGTGAAAGCAATCTCTTCTTCTTGCTCTAAGTCACCTTCCAATTTGGCTACACAGAAATCCTCAAAATCTGTTTCAAAAGGAATCTGTTTCAATGATGATTTATCGAAAGTTATGTTCTCCTCCTCCAACTCTATCAGACACATTTCGTCCAATTCCTCCTTTAAATCAGGATTAATAGCAAGGAAACTTTCCAGATTTTTCTTCTCTGAATCGTTTAAATTTCCTTCCAAATAATCAAGAAAGAATTCTTCGTAATTGTATCTGTCTATTCTTCTCATCATCAATCTTGCTACACCAATGTTTCTAAACTACCAATGAAACTTTTCAAATTTTTCCTGGCTCTGTAAATGTAAACTTTCACCTGCGATTCACTTAAATCGGTAATCTTGGCAATTTCTGCATAGGAATATCCTTCATAATCCCTCAATAATATTACAGATCTTTGAATATCTGAAAGTTTCTCCAATGCAATATTTAAAACCTCTTTTAAATCGCTATACTGTTCCGAATGTGAATATTCTTTTACATCAACTTTCTCAAAATCTTCTTTTCTTTTCTCTCTTCTTATCACATCTATCATGGTATGATAAGCCGTTGTGAAAAGATATGACTTTACTTTCTGATAATTTACATTCTCAATATTGCGCCACAACTTCTCGAAACTGTCTTGTACGATATCACGCACTTTATCCTCATCTTTAATGTTTTTGAGGATAAAGCGAAACATGCCATCGGCATACTTGTCTACGCTTTTATTGTACTCTACAGTGTTCATTTAGGCCAGTTTCATATCTAGGACGCACAACATATTTGAAATGTTACAGCTATTTTTTATTATCTTCGAATTTAAACCATTTATTTTTCCTTTCCGTGTAAATCCGATCACCAAAAACGAAGGTGAAAGTTTAAAATTATAACACAAACTCACATGAGAAAAATATTTTTTGCGATTCTAATCGCTTCTGGCCTGTTTGCTTGTCAGCAAAATCCTGCAAACAAAAAGGATTCACAAAACCCAAATGAACATTTGGTAATGGCTACTCTATGGTATCAGAGAGCATCTGAATGCAGAGCATTATACTTTCAGGCATTTAATGCGGCCAAACTATCTTTAGACAAACAGTTGGCAAGTTATTCGGGTAATAAGGCGAAAGCGGTTGTGGTTGATATTGATGAAACAGTTTTAGACAACAGCCCTTTCGAAACCAACTCGATTAGAACAGGAAAATCATACTCATCTGCAGCATGGAAAGAATGGACCGATATGGCAAAAGCTCAAGCAACACCAGGGTCCTTGGAGTTTTTAAAATATGCAGAATCAAAAGGAGTTGAAACTTTTTACATCTCAAATAGAGATACGACTGCAACAAAGAAAACATTACAAAACCTTAAAGAACTAGGTTTTCCTTTTGCAGATGAAGCACACATCCTGCTTAAAACACAAACTAGTGTAAAAACTGTAAGACGAAATAAAGTGAGCGAAACTCATGACATTCTGATTCTTGCTGGAGATAACATTGGAGACTTTGATGAAATCTTAGAAGATCGATCGGAAAGTTATGGTTTTGGAAAAGTTGATGCCATGAAAGATCTTTTTGGAGGAAAATTTATTGTGCTACCTAATCCGATGTATGGTTCATGGGAAAGACAAGCACTGAAGAGCGACAAAAAGCTAAATGCTGATGAAAAAGAAAAGCTCAGAGTTAAACGCTTAGTTGGATACGAAGAAATTTAAAACCAAAAGCCCGTAAGAAATTTGCGGGCTTTCTTTTGCTTCATGTAAGAGCTCAATAAAATAAAATTATCTTTGTAATCAATTAGTGGTAATGGTACACGAATTATAATGGCTTTCATCAACTCATCAGTCTCCCCCGTTCGTAAAACGGCATTTCAAGATTCTTCTATTCAAGTCAATTTTAAGCTAGATAGCTTAAATAATGGGAAAGATACGACTGATCAGACAGCTGGCATTATTGCTGATAGTACAATAACAGACTCTATTCATCTGAATCCTATCCCTCTTCGAGATTCAATTCTTACTGATAGCATTGAAAGACCATTAATCAAAGAAGGAAAATTAATTGAGAGCTCTCAAAGTGATTGGATGGTTGGTGTTAGTCTTTTTGTGGTAATTCTGATGGCAATTATTCGATTTTCATTCAGCAAATACCTTCAACGCCTTATTGATGCGATTATAAATTATCAAGTTTCAAACAATTTGTTTCTTGAAAAAAATATGAGAAACCTTCGAGGAAACATTTTCTTGAACGGATTGTTCTTTATTAACGTTTCTTTTTTTGCAGTACTTTATTACAACTATTGGTTTAGCGGTTCTGATAATAAAACAAGCTTGCTTACCTTCGTTTACACCTTAGCTGTTTTTCTGCTGATTTATTTCGGAAAATTTGTTGTTATAAGGACATTAGCATACATTTTTGATGGTGCAAAAGAAGGAAAAGAGTACCTACACACCGTTTTTATCTACAATAAAAACCTTGGAATTTTTCTTTTACCGGTTACACTTAGTGTACCTTTCATAGCTGATTTTGCTGCATATTTACTACTTAACGCAGGTTTAGTTATTGCTTTAATATTTTATTTGTTTCGCCTATTTCGAGGGATTAAAATATTATTTCGCAAACATGTTTCAATATTTTATATGATTTTGTACCTTTGTGCCTTGGAAATTTTGCCCTTACTCGTGATTTACAAACTGTTAAAATCATTGGTATAAGGCGGTGTAATGAATTGTTGAACTAAACTCTAGTGTTTTGAGAATCAAGACTATACTGGTATCGCAACCTAAGCCCCAAACTGAAAAGTCACCGTATTTTGATTTGGCAGAAAAATACAATTTGAAAATTGATTTTCGTCCTTTCATCCAAGTTGAAGGTGTATCAACCAAAGAATTTAGACAGGAACGAATCAATATTCTGGATCACACAGCTGTTATCTTTACAAGTAGAACAGCAATCGACCATTTTTTCAGAGTTTGTGAAGAATTAAGAATTACAGTTCCAGATGACATGAAATATTTCTGTATTTCTGAATCAACTGCATTCTATCTTCAGAAGTATATCGTTTACAGAAAACGAAAAATCTTCTTTGGAGAAAAACGCTTCGAAGATTTGATGGATATTATCGTGAAGCACAAATCAGAAAAATTCCTGATTCCACTTTCAGATATTCATAAACAATCAATCCCTGCTTTACTTGATAAAAACAAAATCAAGTATACGAAAGCAATTTTGTATCGTACTGTAAGTAGCGATTTATCGGATTTAGCAGATGTAAATTACGATATTCTGGCTTTCTACAGCCCTTCAGGTATTGCTTCTTTGTTACAAAACTTCCCTGATTTTGAACAGAACAATACCATTATTGCTGCATTTGGCCCTGCTACTTCAAATGCTGTTAATGAAGCGAACTTAAGACTTGATATTCAAGCCCCAATGCCTCAAGCTCCATCGATGACAATGGCTTTGGATCAATTTATCAAGAAATATAACAAAGACAATAAAGACAAATAGTCTATTGTAACATAAAAATAAAAAGGGGAATTTGTTTTCCCCTTTTTTTGTCGATTTTTGTAGTATAAGCCTGAATAGAATGACACGTAAGACACGTTTTACTTTTGAAAAAGCTGAAAGACTCACTCACAAGATTCTTATTGGCAAACTATTTTCCGAAGGAAACGGATTTACCTGTTATCCTTTTCGTGTGGTTTGGAAAGCTGCTGATCTTCATTCTGATTATCCAGCACAAGTAGCCATAACAGTATCGAAAAGAAACTTTAAACATGCGGTAAAACGAAATCTTTTAAAGAGACGAATTCGAGAAATTTACCGTTTAAATAAGCACAAGCTTTACGAAGAACTAGAGAAAAAAGAAGTTCAAATTGCTTTTATGATTGTATATCTTCCTAAAAAAATCATGGAAACAAAGGATATAGAAGAACAATTGAAGAAAGCAATGCAACGAATTCCACGAGAATATGAAAAACATTCTAAACCTACTGAAGCAGGCAATTCTGTTCATCATGATTCTGCCGATTAAGTTCTATCAGTATTTTATTTCTCCCCTTACTCCTTCTGCTTGTAGGTACACTCCTACCTGTTCTTCCTACGCCATTCAAGCTTTAAAAAAACACGGTCCTTTTAAAGGATCCTATCTTGCCATCAAAAGAATTTTATCCTGTCATCCCTGGGGCGGACATGGTCATGATCCGGTTCCTTAAAAAAAGGAATAAGATATAAGCAGAATAATCATCTACAATTAGAAAAAACTATTTAGCCCGTTAATCGTAAGCTTATTAGGAATTATTCTGGCACATTCATTGTAATTCAATGCAATAGGGTTAAGAAATGTTAAAGGTGTTAGATTTCCATTGGGATTGCCTATATTTGTTATTACCTACTAATAAAAAGATACTGCTAAGTAATTAGTGTGTGATAGGGAAATCTCCGCAAGGGTTAATTAAAAATATCAATTAAAAAAGAAATATATGAAGCTTCGAGGAAAAAGAGGAGCCATTTGGATGCTGGCTATTCTACTGTTTTGTAGTGCAGCATTTTTCGGGTTCAGCAGGGATGAGAGAAATTTTGAAATCAGTAAAAACCTGAATATTTACTACACCATGTTCAGAGAATTGAACTTGTTTTATGTAGATGAGATTGATCCTGGTGATTTGGTAAAAAAGAGTATGGATGCCATGCTTAAAACTCTCGATCCATATACCACATACATATCCGAATCGGAAATTGAAGATTTTAAATTGATGACCACTGGTGAGTATGCTGGAATTGGAGCTTTAATCAGCAAACATAAAGGTGAAGTCATTATTGCAGAGCCTTATGAAGGATTTCCTGCCTACACATCTGGCTTAAAAGCAGGTGATGTGATGCTTGAAATTAACGGAACTTCTGTAAAGGATAAAAGTACGGATGATGTTAGCAATCTTTTAAAAGGACAACCAAACGTTCCTCTTACCATTAAAATTAAGCGCCCGGGTGTAAAGAAAACCATGGAGAAAAAGTTGGTTCGCGAAAAAATTCAGTTAAAATCGGTTCCGTATTATGGCATGCTTACCGACTCAATTGGATACATTCATCTAAACCAATTTACTAATAAGTCGGCAGGTGAAGTTAAAAATGCATTGAAAGAGTTAAAAGAACAAAATGCAAAATCAATTGTACTGGATTTAAGAGGAAACCCAGGAGGTTTGCTTGATCAGGCGATTGAAATTACCAACCTATTTGTGAATAAAGGTGAAGATATTGTAAGTACAAAAGGAAAAGTATCGAAGTGGGACAAGAGCTACAAAGCAACAAAGTCACCTGTTGATTCAGAAATTCCTATCGCCGTATTGGTGAACAGAGGATCGGCTTCAGCATCTGAAATTGTTTCTGGAGCAATTCAAGATCTTGACAGAGGCGTTGTGATCGGTAACAGAACATTTGGAAAGGGATTGGTTCAAACCACCCGAAATCTTACTTACAACACCAAATTAAAGGTTACTACAGCCAAGTATTACATTCCTAGTGGAAGATGTATTCAGGCTTTGGATTACAGCCATAGAAACGAAGATGGAAGTGTTGGTAAAATTGCTGATTCCTTGATTACAGAATACCATACAAAAAATGGCCGCTCAGTATACGATGGTGGAGGTATTCTTCCTGATGTAAAAATAGATCCTGAGACCTATAGTATTTTAAGTGTAAATATGATACGTGATTTCATGTTCTTTGATTTTGCGACCCTTTATGCAAACAGAAATGAGAGTATTGCATCAGCTAAAGAATTTGAGGTTAGTGATGAACTTTTTAATGAATTTGTAGCGTTTGTGAAGGAAAGTAAAGACTTCACGTACAAATCAGAAAGTACTGAGATCTTAAAAGCTTTGAAGGAATCGGCCAAGGGAGAGAAAAACTTTGATATCTCTACTGATGAATTTGCAGCTTTAGAGGCGAAATTAGCACCAAATTTAGATCGTGATATAGAAAGATTCAAAGACGAATTAAAAGAGCTTCTGGCTCACGAAATCGTGAAGAGATATCACTACCAAAAAGGTGGAATTGAATTCAGCTTGCGTGAGGATAAGGCTTTATTACGTGCCATCGAAGTTCTTGAAAACAATAGCGAATACACAGGTATTTTGAATGGCAGTATTGGATTACATGCAATTAATAAGTAAAAAGTAGATAAGGCAAAGGATAAGATAATTTCCTGAAGCTAATAGAATTGATATTTAAAAAGCTCATTCTTTCTGTAGAAGGAATGAGCTTTTTTTTTAATATTTTATCGACTAAGATGAACATCTTTTTATTTGTAAATGCTCCATCTTTTTCCCTGCCAGAATCTTTGGGCCAATGATTTCAAAGCCCAAATTTAAATACAATCTTTTTGCTTTTGGGTTATCATTATCTACTAACAAACCAATTGTTACCTGTTTTTTACAAACATATTCGTCAATCAAAAATTGAAGTAATTTAGTGCCTAAACCTTTACCTTGCCAATCAGGATGTACACCTATACAGTCGATATAATACTCTCCATTTTGTGTTTCATCCTCCGGATTGAATTCCCTATTAAACATCATATTTATTTGATCAGCAACAGGTTTTCTAAGATCATATAAATTCCCTCCATCGTAAATATTGGCTACTGCAACTATTTGCTTGTTTTTTTCTACTACCCAACAATTTTCATAAGAATATTGATTTGCTTCTTTGCTAACCAGGTTCTCTATAAGTTGAATTGCCTTTTCAAATGAATTTTCTCCAATAAACTTATAAACAATATCCTCCATTGCCAACATCATATATGTTGCAATTGCTCCAGAATCTTCTACCTTCGCCTTTCTAATCATCATATTTTTAGATTCCATTCTTTAATGCGCTTCCAGCCAGTTCTCTCCTACTCCCATATCTACGATAAGTGGAACAGATAATTGAATTGCATTTTCCATCTCTTCACGAAGGATCACTTTCATTTGTTCCAATTCGGATTTTAAACAATCAAAGTTCAATTCATCATGCACTTGAATGATCATTTTCGACTGCATTCCCTCCTTTTTCATACGTCTATCGATGTTAATCATTGCAATTTTAATTACATCGGCAGCTGATCCCTGGATTGGAGCATTAATAGCATTTCGTTCAGCTACTCCACGTACAATGGCATTACTCGAGTTGATATCTTTTAAATACCTACGTCGTCCCATCAAAGTCTCCACAAATTCGTTCTCACGTGCCTTCTCAATACTGGCTTCCATAAAGGCCTTTACTTCAGGATAAGACTCAAAATAACCATCTTTAAGTTCTTTTCCTTCCTTTCTCGAGATGTCCAATCGTTCAGCCAATCCCCAGGCTGAAATACCGTAGATAATTCCAAAATTGGCAGTTTTGGCACGAGATCGCATTTCCTTGCTTACCTCTTCAATTGGCAGCTTGTAAATTTTTGCTGCCGTTGCCTGATGGAAATCTGCAGCATGATTAAAGGCATCTATCATGTTTTGATCTTTGCTCATGTGAGCCATCAAACGCAATTCTACCTGCGAATAATCGGCAGAAAGAAATACATGATCTTCAGTTGAAGGAACAAATGCTTTACGAATATATCTTCCTTGCTCTGTTCGAATTGGAATGTTCTGCAGGTTTGGATTTGTAGAACTCAATCGACCCGTTGCTGCTTCCGCCTGATTAAATGATGTATGAATTTTGCCAGACACCTGATTAATGTAGGTTGGTAAAGCTTCTACGTAAGTTGAAATCAATTTTTTCAGTGATCTGAAATCCATAATTTTTTGAATGATTTCATGCTTGCCCTTAAGTTTGGCTAGTACAGCTTCGGAAGTTGAGTACTGTCCAGACTTGGTTTTCTTGGCCTTGCTGTCTAATTCCATCTTCTCAAACAACACCTCTCCCAATTGCTTCGGTGATGCTACATTGAATTCCACACCCGCTAATTCTTTGATTTCTGCCTCAATCCCATTTACCTCTTCATTTAGCACTTTGGCGTAATCATTTAGAGTTGGAACATCAATCGATACACCATTGAATTCCATATCAGCCAAAATGCTCATTAAAGGCATTTCTATCTCATTAAACAGCTTTATTAGGCCATTAGCCTCCATTTGCTTTTCAAGCTCTGATTTAAGCTCTAAACCCAGCACAACTTCTTCGCAATACTGATCATGCTTAACAGGTTCTTCATCCAACATCAAACTCAGTTGAGCTTTTTTACCCTTCCCTTTCTCTTCTTCTTGAATTACATTGTAGTTTAATACAGAATTGGCCACAAATGAAAATTCATGCTTTAATTCCGGTTGAATCAGATAATGAGCAATCATGGTATCGAAAATTGGTGCTTTTACTTCGCAACCCAACCAACGAAGTGCCAAAATGTCTTTTTTGCAATCATGTCCAATTTTGATGATTTTTTCATCTTCAAAAATGTATTTGAATTCCTGAGCCACTTTTTTGGCTTCCTCTGAATTTTCTGGAAATGGAACAAAAAAAGACTTGTCACTCTTAAATGAGAAGCACATTCCTCTCAATTTTGAAGTGTTTGGATCGGAATCAGACAAAACTGTTCTAAAAGCAAATTCTTTTTGAACACATAATTCTGCTTTCAAATCAGCTCTTACTTGCTCATTATCAATCATGAAAAACTTACAATTTAATGATTTTACATCTCTGAGAATCATTTCTTTTTCCTCTATCGGAATACTATCCGTAGATTTCTCAGTCTGTGAGACAAAAAGATCAGCTTGATTTTTAAATACTCTTTCAGCAATTGTAAAAAATTCCAATTCCTTAAAAACAGCTCTTAACTTGGCTTCATCGAAATCGATCAATTTAAATTTCTCTTCATCGAAATCTATAGGAGCATTCAATGCAATTTTTGCCAACTCTTTCGAAAATCGAACCTGCTCTTCCGAAGCCACAATTTTTTCTTTCTGCTTGCCTTTTAACTGATCAGTATTCTCATAGAGTCCATCTATGGATTTATACAATCCAATCAATTTTTGTGCAGTCTTTGGTCCAATACCTGGGCAACCTGGAATATTATCAGCAGAATCTCCCATCAAACCAAGGTAATCGATGATCTGATCAGGATGATCGACACCAAAGTTTTCTTTAATCTCGGGAATTCCCCAAACTTCCACCTCTTTTCCTGATCGTTTGGGCTTGTACATGAAAATATTTTCACTCACCAACTGGGCATAATCCTTATCGGGTGTCATCATGTAAACCGTATAGCCTTTCTTTTCTGCTTTTTTTGCAAGGGTTCCAATAACATCATCTGCTTCAAAACCTTCCACATCCAATTCAGGAATATTAAAACCTTGAATTATACTTTTAATGTAAGGAATGGATTTACGAAGATCCTCAGGCATAGGCGGACGCTGGGCTTTGTACTCTTTGAACATCTCATGACGAAAAGTTGGTCCAACAGGATCAAAAACAACCGCAATATGCGATGGTTTTTCTTTCTCCAAAACTTCAAGCAGAGTATTGGTAAATCCAAGCATAGCAGAAGAATTAATGCCAGTTGAAGTAAACCTTGGATTTTTGATAAATGCGTAATACGATCTGTATATCAAGGCAAAAGCATCTAATAAAAATAGCTTTTTGCCGGAATTACTAGCTGATGAGTGCATAAAAAATGTATGTATTAAATGTATTCAAACAAAAATACAAGATAATACTGCTATCGCAATTATCAATGAGTAAATATTAATGAATAATTCCAAGATGGAATGTAAATTAAGAGCAATAAAAAAGCCCGAATCTATAATTCGGGCTCATCCTATGTTTTTTTACGGTATTATTCATTATCGGAAGCATACCACTCTGCAAAAGAGGTTGCTGTTTCATGCAGTTTTAATGAATGAAGCTCCACTCCTTTAGGTAGTCTAGCCCTAATCCTATCTGCAAAATCGGCAATCATATTTTCGCAAGTTGGCTGGTAATCCATCACAAAAAAACGATCGAACATCTGTGGGATATTTAATTGATCAATATTTGGAGTATCCTTACTAAGAACCAATGCATGGTCCAGTTGATCAACAACTTCCTCTGATACTATCCCCTTCAATTCTCCAAAATCCATTACCATTCCCAATTTAGGATTTGTTTTATCAGTAATGGGCTCTCCAATTACTGTAACAAACAAAATGTAAGAATGACCATGAATGTTTTTACACAGTCCATCATAGTTCCATAAAGCGTGTGCCATTTCAAAGCGGAACTCTTTTGTTAATCTAATTTTTGCCATTGTTTATTTCATAAAAAAAACCGGTATCATCCGGTTTTAAATCTTTATCCATGTGTGCAATTGCTGATACAATCAACAATATTACTCAAACTACAGTGTTTTAAGAAATAATAAGTGTTTTTTCCCTCACGTTTTGATGAAAGTACACCTTTATCCTTTAAAATTCCCAAATGATGAGAAGTTGTAGATTGTTCTATTTTTAGTAATTCATGAATTTCAGTCACCGTCAGTTTCTTGCCATCTTCCAGATAACCCAAAATTGCAATTCTCATTGGATGGGCGATTGCTTTTAGCATATTGGCCGCCATCTCTAGTTTTTCAGGTTCTAATTCTTTAATTTTCATACACTAAGATTATTCACGTAAATTATCAAATGCAAATATATAAATATATTCGTGAATGAAAGGCATAATCATATCGAAATATTTAAATTTCTCGTTTTGTATATAATTTATTTGTAGTCTTAATAAAAACGAGATATTTGTATCTGGAAATTTAGATCCAGCAGGTCTTCCATCAGAAGTTTTAATTATTAACTTTGGTTTCTATGAGTTCGAAAAAAAGCAGTATTAGTATTATAAAAGCTCCTATTGAGAAGGAAATGAAACAGTTCGAGTCTTACTTTAAGAAATCGATGAAAAGTAAAGTTCGCTTACTGGATATTATCAATAATTATATTATTAAACGTAAAGGTAAGGAAGTAAGACCAATACTTACCTTTCTTAGTGCCAAATTAATAGGTGATATTCAAGAATCCACGTACATTGCTGCAGCATTAACTCAATTACTACACACTGCAACACTTATTCATGATGATGTTGTTGATGAGGCTTACGAAAGAAGAGGTTTTTTCTCCATTAATGCACTTTGGAAATCAAAAGCTGCGGTTCTGGTAGGTGATTTCCTGCTCTCAAAAGGCTTGTTAGTTGCGTTGGAAAATAAGGAATACGATCAGTTACAAGTTGTTTCGGATGCTGTTAGAGAAATGAGTGAAGGTGAACTTTTACAGCTCGAAAAGTCACGCAAGCTGGATATTACAGAAGATGTTTACTTTGATATCATTTACAAGAAAACGGCAAGCTTAATTGCCTCGTGTACTCAACTGGGTGCTTTATCGGTTGGTGCAACAAAAGATCAGCAAGATAAACTAAAGAAATTTGGTGAATACCTGGGAGTTGCCTTCCAAATGAAGGACGATTTATTTGATTACGAAAAACAAGGCAATATTGGCAAGCCTACAGGTAACGATATCAAAGAGAAAAAGCTTACTCTCCCATTGATTTATGTACTAAGAAATGTAACTGATAAAGAACGAAAGTGGGCTCTTAAAATCATTCGAAAACACAACAAAGACTCTGAAAAAGTTAATGAGTTAATTCAGTTTGTGAAGGAAAAAGGTGGTATCGACTATACTCGTGATAAAATGCTGGAATACAAACAAAAAGCTTTAGATGTTTTATCTGATTTTTCTGAATCTGAAGCCAATATATCATTGCAGGAACTAGTTGAATACACCATCTCAAGAACTAAATAATTAAGGAGCTTTAGGCAAACTAAAAGTGAAAGTACTGCCTACAGCTACTTCACTTTGCACCGTAATGCTACCTCCGTTTTTTTCCACAAACTCTTTACACAGTATTAGTCCTAAGCCTGTTCCTGATTCATCTTTTGTACCCAATCGAGTATAATTGGTATCAATTCTGAATAGTTTTTGCTGATTTTCAGGACTTATTCCTATTCCATTATCCTGAACACTACATAAAACCTGATTCTTATTCTCAGTAATATGGATTTTTATATTGCCATTAGTTTCAGTGAACTTTAACGCATTCGAAACCAAATTTCGAATAACTGTTTCGAGCATATATTTATCAGACAAAACATTGTAACTTTCAGGATCATTTACTTCAATAGAAATATTTTTATTCTCAGCTACTGCCCTATGAAGTAGTAAATTTGATTCAAAAAGTTGTCGTAATTCAATTCTTTCGGGCTTTAATTTAATTGCCCCTGTTTGCGCCCTTGACCATTCCAATAGGTTTTTCAATAAATTGTATTCTTGCTTTACCGAAGAATTGATTAATTCAATCATTTCAGAAAGCTGTTCCCTTTGCATATCCAAATGGTTTTCCTTTAAAATGTGTATGATAGGTAACATCGCATTAAAAGGATTTTTCAAATCATGAGCGATAATGGAGAAGAACTTGTCCTTTGTTTTCACGGCATCTTCCAATGCCTTTTCATTTAATTTTCGAGCAGTAATATCTCTGGCTACAGCCAAAATAGTTTCAGTTTGACCCTCTTCGTCAAACTCAGGAATTAGCTGCCAATCAAAATATTTGTCTTCTCCATCGATCTGAATTGAGAACTCAACAACTTTTAACTTTGAGCTTAGAAAAACTTTTTTCATCTCTTTTTCCCAAAACTTACACATGTGTTCCGGAAAGCCAAGTTCTTCGTGTGTTTTCCCTATAAATTCCTCAGGTTCAATATTCAAAAGTGTCTTCGTTGCAGAATTGACAAAAAGATGTTTATAGTTTTTATCAAATCGCATAATCAGATCCGGAGCATTCTCTACCAAAGTTCTGAAACGCTTTTCGCTTATTTTTAAATCTTCTTCTACTTTTTTGCGTTTTTCTAAATTACGAAGAGAAACAAAAAACAACTTTTCCCCTTGCAACGGGATAAGTGTTGCGCTTACTTCAACAGGTATCCTTACTCCAGATTTGCGAATTAATTCAGTTTCAAATAACAAGTGATCCTTATCCTTCATCTGCTCCTGACGACTGTCAATTTTCATAGAATAACGAGGATCATCAATATCAATTAACGATAGTTTTTTAAACTCCTCCTGGCTATACCCCAATAAAACAGGCAATTTGGAACCAAAATCCAAAATATTACCATTGGAATCATGAATTAAAAATGCATCTCCAGCTGATTCAAATATATTTTTGAAAAACTCTTCTCTTTGTCCTACTTTATCTACAAGTTGATAATAACCACTAATATCCTTACTTTCAATAACCAATCGTTCAACCACACCCTCTTCATTTAAAATTGGGCTGACCGTTTTTTCTTCAAATTTAATGGCATTGTCAAAGTCGTATGATTTTAAAAAGCGACTTGCTTTTCTTGAGCTTATAACCTCTTTAACAGTACATTCTTTACATTCTTTATCCAAATCGTAAAAAGCTTTATAACACTTAGTACCTATAATTTCGTTTCTTTTTTTGGTAAGTTGTTTTAAACGATTTTGGTTCAGTTCAACAACAGTAAAATCAGTATCAATTACAGATAAATACTCTTGCGTTTGGCCTTTAGCATTTCTTAATAAATGTTTTACCAAACCTGATTTTGCTCCAAATGATTGTTTTACAGCTTTTAACTCATCTTCAAGTTCTTTTATTCGTAATAGCAGATGTTCTGAGGATTCTTTGTACATCGAGTTAAATTTAACAGCAGGGTAACTTTTATATTATCAATATTTTTTTTGAAGTTAAATATTTTTTTTGCATTTAACGAAAAGAGTCGGAAAAAGTTTCCGACTCTTGTATAAAATTGTATTCACAATTTTAAAAATATGTGATTGTCTTTTCCTCTCCTGTTTCTAATTTATGAATCTCGGAAAGAAGATTGTTTGCCAAACTTGAAGCACCAATTCTTAGATACTCATTATTTAACCACTTCTCTCCCAAGTTTCTATTAGAAATGGAGTAAAATTCAATGGCATCTTTTGGTGTTGAAATTCCACCTGCAGGCTTAAATCCAACCATTCTGCCAGTTTTCTCGTAATATTCAGCAATTGCCTGAGTCATGATATGGGCAGCTTCTAAAGTTGCATTAACAGGAACTTTACCTGTTGATGTTTTAATAAAATCTGCACCAGCTTCCATTGCTATAATTGAAGCAGTTCTGATATTCGTTGCTGTTTTTAACTCGCCAGTTTCCAGAATCACTTTCAAGTGCCCTTTTCCACAAGCTTCTTTTTGAGCTACAATCTCATCGAATACGGTTTGGTAATCACCTGCAAGGAATGCTCCAATCGAAATAACAATATCAATTTCGTCGGCTCCTTTTTCAACAGCCATTTTGCACTCTAATGCCTTAACTTCAATGTATGATTGAGAAGATGGGAAAACACCGGCCACAGAAGCAATATTTACTCCTTCTGCTTTTAAGTTTTCATTTAATGTTGGCACCTGGTAAGGATATACACAGATGGCAGCAACATTTGGCATGTCAAAATCATTCCGGAAGTTATTTACATTATCAGCAAAACGTTTGGCTCTTTCATGTGTATCTGTAGAATTTAAAGTTGTTAAATCGATTAACGAAAAGTTCTTCTTTAAATTCTCTACACTGTACAATGAATCAAAATCAGAAGCAATAATCTCTTTTACTTGATTTGCTACCTCCTGATCGTTCAATTCCAAATTGTACGTTTTCAAGATCTCTAAAATGTTTTTCTTCATTTTTTGACGTTTCAAAAATGTAATTAATTAAATTTTAACCGGTTGCGAATATTTTCGCTGATTTTTCCATTTCGTACTTTTCAGTACTCTTCGTAAAGCCACAAAACTAAGTAAAAAAACAGTTCTTTGTGCTTGATTTTGATCTTATTTCCTTAATCCGTAGAAAGTTTCGTGTTTTCTTTGTGCCGATTCGCATCTCGATTTGTTTTCTTATCGAGATTTTTAATCAAAGCTTCATTAAGATCAACACCAGTTTGATTGGCCAAACACATCAAAACCCAAAGTACATCTGCCATTTCATCAGCCAAATCAATTTCCTTGTCCTTTTCTTTGAATGATTGTTCTCCATATTTCCTTGATATGATTCTGGCAACCTCTCCTACTTCCTCCGTAAGAATAGCCATATTGGTTAACTCACTAAAATAGCGAACACCGTATTCCTTAATCCAGTCATCCACTCTTTTTTGAGCTTCCTTAATCGTTAAATTATCCATCTATTCTTTGTTTTTAGTATCTATTAAAATCGTAACTGGCCCATCATTCACCAAAGCAACTTCCATATGAGCACCAAATTTACCCGTTTCCACATTCGCAGCAGATTCACTTTTTAATTTATCCACAAAATACTCGTATAATGGAACTGAAATATCAGGTTTTGCAGCTGCTATATACGATGGTCTGTTCCCCTTTTTCGTTTTTGCATGTAAGGTAAATTGACTCACGGTTAAAATATTACCCTTTACATCAAGTAATGATCTGTTCATTACTCCATCTTCATCATCAAAGATTCTGAGATTACAAATCTTTTTACACAACCAATCCGCATCTTCCTTATTATCTTCATTTTCAATCCCAACCAAAATCATCAGACCATCATCAATTTTACCAACAATTTCATTTTCAACTGTTACCGAAGCTTTACTTACTCGTTGTATTACAACACGCATAACTAAATATTTATTAAGATATTTTAATCCAATTTAAATCTTAAAGATAAGTTTCTCTGCTTAAGAATCATTGATGAAATCAATCACATGTTCAATAAAAACAACTTATTAAAATTGAGTCTAAATTAATATATTTAGCAAATATTAATCATATTTGTATTAGAAAATACAAAATCAAAATCATGAATTATTTCATCAGCAATTCAAACGATCCATATTACAATCTTGCCTGCGAAGAATATCTTCTTAAAAACTACGATGAAGATTTCTTTTTCCTATACATTAATCAAGATTCTTTGGTGGTTGGAAAACATCAGAACACACTTGCAGAAATTAATCTTGATCGCGTAAATGAAGAAAATATTCCTGTTGTTCGTCGTTTATCAGGAGGTGGAACCGTATATCATGATTTTGGCAATTTAAATTATTGCCTGATTAAAAAAGGTGAAAAAGGCAAGCTAGTCGATTTTAAAAGCTATAGCTCTCCTATTATTCAAGCCTTGCAAAAACTTGGAGTAAATGCCAAATTCGAAGGCAAAAGTGATTTGACAATAGATGGCAAGAAATTTTCGGGTAATGCATCACATGTATACAAAAACAAAGTGATGCAACATGGAACAATGCTTTTTTCAAGCGATTTAAAGCGTTTAAACCAACTATTGAAGGTAAATCCTTTAAAGTTTACAGATAGAGGCGTTAGATCTATTAGAAGCCGTGTAACGAATATCTCTGAATATCTTTCTTCTCCCATTTCCATTTCAGAATTTGCAAATAAGGTGATTCAGGAATTTGCCCTAACTTATCCGAATTCCAAACTATTTACTTTTTCAGATGAAGACATCACTACCATTGAAAATTTAAAAACAGATAAATTTCAGACTTGGGAATGGAACTATGGTTATTCTCCAAACTATAAGTTCGAGAAAATTTGTAACTACCCCTCTGGTCAAATTTTGGAAATAGAAATGCAGATTGAAAAAGGAATTATCACAGAACTCTATATTTCAGGTAATTGCATTAAAACAAAAGATTTCCATTGTTTTATAGAAACCATAAAAGGCTCTAACCACATTAACTCTTTGATTTACAGTAGACTTAATGATATGGATTTAGACTTATACTTTAATAAATTAGGCTCCAAAGAGCTTTACCAGTTATTTTTCTAAATACTTTTACTCTTCCAAGTGGTTGAAATGGAGTAAATTACAATATAGAAATAGGTTTATATTAATTATTCTAATTAAAATATTTCCAAATACTTAAGGCTTTAGAATTTCCAATTTCTTCTGATATGTCATTTAATGAAGCCTTCTTCACATTTTCTACAGACTTAAACCTTTGAATTAACTTTTGAACGGTCTTTGGTCCAATTCCATCGATTTTATCCAATTCGGAACCAATAAATGCTTTTGAACGTTTTTGTCTATGGAATGTTATTGCAAATCGATGTGATTCATTTCTCAAATGCTGAATGATTTTTAAAGTTTCAGAATTCTTATCAAGATATAGTGGATATGGATCACCAGGGAAATAAATTTCCTCAAGTTTTTTAGCTATCCCAATTACTGAAATTTTGCCTCGCAAATCTAATTTTTCTAAACTATTCAGAGCAGCACCCAACTGCCCTTTCCCTCCATCTATCACAATTAGCTGCGGTAAACTCTGTTCTTCTTCCAATAACCTTTTATATCTACGGTAGATTATTTCCTCCATCGAAGCAAAGTCATTTGCACCTACTACAGTTTTTACATTAAAATGTCGATAATCCTTTTTGTAAGGTCTGGCATTACGAAATACTACACAGGAAGCAACAGGATTTGTTCCTTGTATATTGGAATTATCGAAACATTCGATATGTACAGGACGATCTTTTAATCGCAAATCATTTTTCATTCTTTCCAGAATTCGATCAGAACTGGTTTGCTTCTTAGATTTCTCTCCCTGTTTTAACTTCTCGAGACGGTAATATTTGACATTACGCAAAGACAAGTCCAGTAATTTTCGCTTGTCACCACGTTGAGGAACCAAACATTTCACACCACTGTATGGCAAATCAATTTCGAAAGGAACTAAAATCTCCTTTGCAGTACTAAATATTTTTTGTCGAATTTCAGTAATTGCTAAAAGTAATAAATCCTCTTTGCTCTCCTCAATTTTCTTTTTTAACTCAATTGTGTGAGCTTGAATAATTGCACCATTTACTACTTTTAAGAAATTAACGTAAGCAGATTCATCATCTTCCAGTATAGAATAGACATCTACATTATCAATAGATGGATTTACTATAGTAGATTTACTTTGATATTTATCTAGTAGTTCAAGTTTTTCTTTAATAATATGTGCCTCTTCAAACTTATACACCTCGGCCAATTCAGTCATCTTTTCTTTAAGATGAGAAGTAACCATTCTAATATTTCCTTTGAGTATATTTCGGATAGCTTGAATGGTATCCATGTATTCTTCATTGTCTATCTTCCCTTCACAAGGAGCATTGCAATTACCTATATGATATTCCAAACAAACTTTAAATTTCCCATTTAAAATTCCTTCTGAATTTAAGCTTAAATTACATGTTCGAAGCTTATACAAGGATCGAACCATATCCATAAGCGTTCTTACCATCTTTACACTTGTATAGGGACCGAAATATTCAGAACCATCTTTTACAAGATTTCTTGTTACAAATACTCTTGGAAAATTCTCTTTCTTTATACAAATCCAAGGAAAAGACTTATCATCTTTCAATAATACATTATACCTTGGTTGATGTTTCTTTATAAGGTTATTTTCTAACAACAATGCATCCTCTTCCGAGTCCACAACAATATGTCGTATCTCAGAAATCTTCCGTACCATGATATTGGTTTTAGCATTATCATGAACTTTATTAAAATACGAAGCTACTCTTCTTTTTAACCTTTTTGCCTTCCCAACATATATGATGTTATTATTCTCATCGAAGAACTGATACACGCCAGGTTCTTCAGGTAAAGCTAAAATTAGAGATTTTAGATAGTCAATGTTTTTGTTTTTAATCATCGATATTTGTGCAGAAAATTACTATTCGTTGGTAAATAAATCTACCACTTTAAATTGGTCTACGTCGAACAATCCTTTATCTGATAACTTTAATTTAGGAATCACCAGAAGTGACATGAATGCAAGTGTCATGAAAGGAGATTCGAAATTAGAGCCTAATTCTGATGCAAATTCGAACAATTCCGAGTATTCTTCCAAAAGTTGAGATCCTGCTTTATTTGACATTAAGCCTGCCACTTCAAGTTTCACAAATTTACTCTCGCTATTATTAACAGCAACAATCCCCCCTTTTAAATCAATTAAGGTGTTTATTGCATGAGTCAATTCTTCATCGCTAGTTCCAATGGCAATGATATTATGACTATCATGTGCTATACTTTCTGCAATGGCTCCCTTTTTAAATTCGAAACCTTTAACAAAACCAACTACTGGTTTTCCGTTGTCATACCTACTCATAACAACCATTTTTAAAAGATCATTCTCAACATCAGGAACAAGATTTGAATTCTCAATTTTAGGATCACATAGAATTGAATCTGTAATCAAGTCCCCATCCTTGGCAACCATTACTTTTATTTTACCATTCTTAGGTTGAACAGAAATTTCAGATAGATCTATAGGCTTTCGACTAAAATTATTCAATAGTATTTCATTGTGAACTTCAAAAGAAGGCTTGCCATTATTTAGTATACACTCCCCTTTTCGATATGCTCCCTGAATGAAAAATTGTTCAAGATTATCTACCAAAATAAAATCTGCAGAATCTCCAATTTGAAGCAATCCTAAATCTAACCCATAATGATGAATTGGATTGTAACTTGCTGCTCGAAGTAAATTAAAAATGTCATATCCTTTCTTCAATCCTTTCTTAATTAGGTAATCGATATGTCCATTCTCTGCCATATCATCGGGATGAAGATCGTCTGTACATAGCATTACTTTAGCAGGATGCGATTCAAGTAAAGGACATAGAGCATCAAAATCTCTTGCTGCGCTTCCTTCTCTTATTTGGATCATCATACCCAACGAAATTTTCTCTAATGCCTCCTCGATGGTTGAACATTCATGATCAGCTGAAATTCCAGCAGCAACATATTTTTTTAGATCTGCACCTTTTAAGCCTGGTGCATGACCATCGATCTTTTTCCCTAGATTTTTACAAGCAATAATTTTTCTGAGAACTTCTAAATCGTCCTCCACTACTCCAACAAAATCCATCACCTCTGCAAGGCAAACAACCTCTTCTCGTTTAAGCAAACTTTCCACAATATTACTATCTAAAACAAAACCCGAGGTTTCATGTTTAGTTGCCGGAACACATGAAGGCACTCCGAATTTAATTTCCAGTGGAACCTTCTTTGCATCATTAATCATGAAGTCTACTCCTATCTCTCCTAATACATTTGCAATTTCGTGAGGATCGGTAACTAAACCCAAAGTTCCACACTTCACTGCTTCGGCTGCAAATCGGCTTGGAATTAACAAAGAACTTTCGATGTGCATATGAGAATCAACCAATCCTGGCAATATATATCGATCGGGAACATCTTGTTTTGGAACTATAGATTTAATGTATCCATTCACAACTTCAATTTCACCCGAAATAATTTCTCGTGAAATTACATCTACAATTTTTCCCGATATTTTAAAGTTTTGATCATTCATGATAGAATTTTTATAGCATAAATACACTTATAAAAAAGCCCGAAACTTTCCCTTTGTTTACAACAAGGAGATCGATTTCGGGCGTTTTAAGGAGTAAACTTTTGAAAAATACTCCTTGGTTCCACGTGGAACATTATCGTCCCATAAGCACCAAAAGAACGTTTATATCACTTGGCGACACACCAGAAATACGTGATGCTTGCCCTATTGTTTGCGGTTGAATTTTATCTAATTTTTGTCTAGCCTCGGTGGATAAAGATTGTAATGTCATATAATCAAATCTACCTTTTATATCAATATTTTCCAAACGAGTTAGTTTATCTGCTATCAATTTCTCTCTATCGATATAACCACTATATTTAATAAGAACCTCAGCTGCCTCAATAATTTCATCCTTTCGATTTGGAATTTCCTCTATCACCTCTTTTAATGGTGTAACATCTTCAATGAGATCCTGAATACCAACTTGAGGACGTAAAATAATATCATACAACTTGACCCCTTGTTTCAAAGGGCTCGTTCCTAATTTTTCCAATACTGGATTTAAGAATTTTGGCTTACAACTAAACTCTTTACAGAATTGAAATAACTTATCTCTGTATACAATTTTTTCATTCAGTAAATCCATTCTTTCTTGATCAGCCAAACCTAACTCAAATGCTTTTGGAGTTAAACGAACATCTGCATCATCCTGACGAAGTAAAATTCGATATTCTGCTCTAGAAGTAAACATTCGATATGGTTCATCCACCCCTTTTGTAACCAAATCATCGATTAGAACACCAATATATGCTTCATCCCTTTTAAGAGTAAATGCTGGTTTACCTTGTACCGATAAAGCCGCATTAATACCTGCCATCATTCCCTGAGCACCGGCTTCCTCATATCCTGTAGTTCCGTTGATTTGACCTGCAAAATACAATTTTGAAATAATTTTGGTTTCCAAAGTATGATACAATTGAGTTGGAGCGAAGTAATCATATTCGATTGCGTATCCCGGACGGTACATTTTTACATTCTCCAATCCAGGAACTTTTTGCAAAGCTTTTAATTGCACATCCCATGGCAAACTAGATGAAAATCCATTGATATAATATTCATGAGTATGCTCCCCCTCTGGTTCCAAAAATAATAAGTGTTCATTCTTCTCTGCAAAGGTTGAAAGCTTAGATTCTATACTTGGGCAATATCTTGGACCTGTACTTTGAATGGTACCATTATACATTGGTGAATCTTCAAACCCTTCTTTCAAATTCTCATGAACTTCAGGATTTGTATAAGTAATGTAACAAGGTCTCTGGCGAAGTTCCTTCTCTATATGATTATTAAGATATGAGAATTGATAAAATCCTTCTTCACCACCCTGCTCTCTCATTACAGAAAAATCAATAGTTCTTCCGTCTAATCGAGCTGGCGTACCAGTTTTCATTCTTCCTACTTCGAATCCAAAAGACTTTAACTGCTCACTTATTCCAAAAGAAGCTGGTTCTGCAGATCGTCCTCCTGTTTCTTGTTTTCTTCCAATGTGCATTAATCCATTCAAGAAAGTCCCATTGGTTAATACAACAGTTTCAGAAAATATATCAATTCCAAGTTTGGTTTTTACACCTTTTACAACACCATCTTCAACAATAATTCCAACAACAGCATCCTGCCACATGTCTAAATTGTCTGTATTTTCAACAATCTTGCGCCACTCTGCCGAGAAAATCATTCTATCACACTGTGCTCTTGGACTCCACATCGCCGGTCCTTTCGATCTATTCAACATTCTAAATTGAATGGAAGAACGATCTGTAACAATACCGGTATATCCACCTAATGCATCAAGTTCACGAACAATTTGACCTTTCGCAATTCCACCTATTGCAGGATTACAAGACATTTGAGCAATCTTGTTCATATCCATTGTTATTAAAAGAACAGATGAACCAAGATTAGCTGCCGCTGTAGCTGCCTCACATCCTGCATGTCCAGCCCCTACTACTATTACATCATATTTAGGCAACATACTATTATAAGATATTTGTATTCTTTATTCCTTATTTATCTACAAAGATAAATAAATTAAAACTAATTCACTGAATATCAAAACACTAGAAAGCCTCAGCAAGCTCTAACATTCTGTATTCCAGCAAAATAAATTAAAAAATTTCACAAATTTAAATAATCTTGGAAAGTAATGCTAATGATTCATCCTCCTTTTGTGTCATGATCGCCTGATCTTCATCAGTTTTATCGTCAATGCCTAACAAATGAAGTACGCCATGAATAATAACACGATGCAGTTCTTCAAAATACTCGCATTTGTACTCTTCAGCATTGTCACGTACTGTATCAACACTTATAAAAAGATCTCCCGAGATGATATTAGCAACGGTATAATCAAAGGTTATTATATCTGTATAATAATCGTGATTTAGGTGTTCACGATTCATTTCCAACAGGTAATCATCGGAGCAGAAGTAATAGTTTATCTCTCCTATTTCGCCGCCATTATTAACGACAACGCGATTGACCCAATCGCTAATGCGTTTTTGATCAATCGCGGGAATTTCTATTTCACACGAATTATATGTAATCAACATCTATGCAAATCTAAATTTCATATCAACTAAAGCGCCATTTTCGCAAAATTCAATATCATCAGCTAAATGATTCATAAGAAAAATACCTCTACCATGTGTTTTTTCGATATTCTCAGGTAAGGTTGGATCAGGAATATTTTCAAAATCAAAACCAGATCCTTCATCTTCAATAATAAACTGAATTGATTCTTCATCTATATTGTACTCAACCTTAACGTTTTTTGAGACATCTAATCGATTGCCATGAAGAATCGCATTGTTAACAGCTTCTATGATAGCTACCGAAATTTTACCGTAAATTTCAGAACTTAAATTGTAGGAAGATGAAATATCATCAATCAATCTTTCAACCCTACTTATGTTTTCTAGTTCAGATGGAAATACCAACAAGTTTTCAGATTTAGTCATTATTAAGTTTTATCATATAATCCAAGTACAGCTTATTATAATAGTCGAACAATTTTACATTTGAGTCATAAAATACTCCTTCAAAATTTGTTCGTACTCTTTTATACTCAAATATTTCTCTAGGGTTACTCAATTTTAAAATATTTCCTGATTTACTTTCTCGTTTCTTATCAAAATCTTTTTCTTTATGTGCATTTTCGGCTTCCAATAATTTTGAAAAAATACGATTTTGGCGTAAAATCATATTCGAATTTATTGAAAAATTAGAAATGTCCGACTCCATTTGGTCAAGCATTTTTATCACTTCATGTAAGATTTTCTCACTTTCGTTTCCAAGACCTCCATTTTGGAGCATTTCTTGCAAATTTTGACGATACATTTCTTGCTGCTGTAAAAATTTTCCCAACTTCTCATTGGGAACTTTTCCAAAATTTTCTTTTCTCATCTCGGAAATTAATTCTTCCAGCATCTTTTTTAACGATTTTTGATCAGATTTCAAACCTGAAAAAGATGGTTGACCTCCTTTTTTATCTCCCATTTGATCTCCAGGCATAGCATTTGCCATTTGCTCCATCATCTGTTTTAAAGCCTCCGATAAAAATACACTTAACTCATTAACATCAGTCAAAACTTTTTGTTGCGCTGTTGCTGCCTGTATTGTTCTTCTCTCATTTACTTCGCTAATTACTTTCTCCAACTCATTTTCAATATTAAAAATCCGATTACCGATTAAGGAAGCAACTTGAGAAGATCGTGTTGATAAGGCAATTAAAGAATCTTGTATAAGAGCATACTCCTCTTTTAGATCACCTTGTTTTTCAATCATTTCAGAATACATTGGATTTATATAAGCAATTCTTTTAAAGCCATTTAAAACCTCTTCTTGCTGAAATGAAAATTCGATTAGATTATTCATTAATCGAACCAAATTCCCAATATCAGCACTCATTTGAACTGATGAGCTATTGGCAATATTATCACTCAACTTTTGAGCAAAATTCTTCTGTTTGGATGAAGTGTTTTTCATATTTTTTGCCCCTTTCCCAATTTTGTTATTCTCAAAAAGTTGATTTGATTCTTGTATCATTTCATCAATTTGGTCTTGGAGGTCGTTCAAATCTCCATCAAAATCATATGGCTTTTGGATAGAGGAATTTTTATCAAGTACATCTTTTAAATCTTCTTTCAGCTCGTTCCATTTTTGCTGTCCCAACTTCTGATCTTGCTTTATTTTTTCAGCTTCCTTTCTGTACTTACTAGCCGATATATCCTGATCTTTAGCCAATTTATTTATTCGCTCTGTCAATTGCTTAACACGAACTTCAATTTCATATCTTTCAAGTAATTGCAGGTTTCTGTCCAATTGTTTTTGAAAATCATCAACTGACATTTTTAGTTGATTTCCTAATTTATTGATGTCTTCAGATTTAAGATCTTCTGCCAGTTTGTTAAACTCCTCGAATAATTTCTGCAGATCAGGATCCATTATTTTTTCAAGCAAATCTTCTATTTGCTTTTGCTTTTCCATTAAAAGAGGATCATCCATTCCTGCCGAATTCATCAAGCGGTTTTTACGTTGATTATCCTGAAGCACCTCTTGTAACAAATTATCTAACTGTTTTTTCTTGTTTCCTATTTCCTTTAGCAATTGTTCCTGTTGCCATTTTTCTGCCGATCCATCCAAAGTGTTTTTTTGCATACGCAGAATATCTTGTTGAATGGATTCGCTTAATTGGATACTTTGGTTAATTTTACTTCCAATGCTATCCTGAACAGCAATATTCAAATCATAAAGTTGTTTCGAATCAGGTATGTAGTAATTGAACTGTTGTGAACTTACTTTCTTTACACCATTAATACCATCATTATCGAAAACTTCAAAATAATATTTTACGTTACTTCCCTCTTTAAAATTTTCGGATGCAAAATCGAAAGAGAAGAAAAACTCTTGAGCACTTAAATTTCGATTCAAGGATATTGGAATATAAACCGGAGATAAATTATCGGCTTCGTAAACAAATCTCAATTTTGAAAACCCATAATCATCTTTTATCTGACCACGAAAATAATATCCCGATTCAATTAACGAATCTTGGATACTTGCAATTTTAATTTGCGGATACAAATCTGGAATTATATCAACATTGTATTTTGTATAGGATTCTCTATTAAATTCTTTATTGCTTAGATAAATTCTATATGAATTTTGTTTCCTGATTTTTCGAGAAAACTTAAGTCTATTTCCATCTAAAATTACTGGGTTAGGGTTTAGGGAATCAGAAAAAATCAATTCTCCTGCACTTGAAAAATCAGTTTCGAACATCCACTCTAAACTAGAACCCTCTGGTACACTGATATCTCCGATGTTTTTTTCAATCCGCAAAGGCAATTTTGTATAGGCAGGAGATTTTATTGAAATAGAAAAATTTTTAATGGTTGGTTTCGAAATCACCTTAATTTTAAATTCTTCAGAAATTACTTTTCCTGATTGCAGTCGAAAACTGATATCAGAGTTGATATTTCGAAATAAATAGGAAAATTCTATCGAATTTTCTTTTTTCATCAAAAATCTCGAATTGTCTGTAAGCAAGTAAACTTCGCTTGGAATGTACTTCCCTTTGGTATGAGCTTTTAAGCTGAAATTAGAGCCTTTAACTGCTATTCCTGTCCAACTATCCAACACAAAAGAAAAATCGGCAGGGGGAGTGTATTTCCTGTCGTAATTTACAAGTCTTTCCGTACTATTTGAGTACATATCTGGGATTAAAAAATGCACAAAAACAATAACAGTTAAAATGACAAACAAGTACTTTAAATATTTATAATTCGCCTTAAAAGAAACAGCTGTTCGGAAAGGAATAATTTTGACCGATTCAATTCGTTGATTGATACTGGCTAAGAGCAAAGAATTCTCTTTTTGATCTATTTGTTCGGCCTGCTCTGTTAATTCCAGGGTATTGATTAGCTTGTCCTGAAGATCTGGAAAGTGTGTAGAAATAATATCTATTGCTTGTCGATACGAAATTCGTTTGCCAATTTTCAACAATCCAACAATTGGGTGAATTAAAAACTGATATCCTAATACAATAATTAATACAACAGAAAAAAAGATTAACGTTGTTCTAACCGCTACTGATAGGTACAAGAAATACTCTGAAAATGAAATCAGAAAAAAGTAAGTTAAAAACAATACAAGGCATGACAGAGATCCACGTAACAGCAAATTCTGGTAGTATTTGCGAACAAAGCGATCCAGTTTCGCAATAAAAATATCCCGATTATCTTCCATTACTTATCTTCTACGTAAATAGAATCAGTTACGATACAACCATTGTGCAGGATTTAATTTTGTACTTCCCTTCCACAATTGAAATTTTAGTACGGTTTGGTCCTGTTCATTGTCGGTGTACACAACACCAATTTTTTCTTTTGATTGAACTATGTCTCCCTTCTTTACATTTACACTTGCCAAATTTGAATAAACCGAGAAAAACTCACCATGGCGAATAATCACCACATTATTTAAACCAGGCATTGAAAGAATGTGAGTAACCTCACCTTTAAACACTGATCTACAATCCGACTTGGAATCTGTTGTAATATTTACTCCATCGTTTCGAATGGTAACATGCTTTAAAACTGGATGTGGATGTTCCCCAAATTTTTCTGAAATAAAACCAGTTTTAGTTGGCCAAGGCAACTTTCCTTTATTTTTATCGAACGATAAGGAAAGTGTTTTGTCCTCTGGGGTAATGGAATATTTTCCTGAAGATTTGGTTGATTTTTTTGCCAATCGCGCCTGTTGTTCAATAATCTTTTGAATCTCCTTTTGCAATTTTTGAGCGTATCTTTTTTGCTTTTTCAAATCATCGCGAAGTTGTTTTTCCCGCTTTTTTAACTTCTGAACCAAGGCAGATTGTTGTGATTTTTCAGCAGACAACTTGTTATTTTCCTGTGTTTTTTGTGCCAGAAGATTAACCTTTTCTTCCTTAACCTTATTCAATTCAACAATTTTTGCCGACAAGGAATCCTTCTTAATTCCAATTGTCTTGCCTTGTTTTCTGCTATATTCTGAAAATTGCTGAAGGTATTTATATCTTTTATACGCTTGGTTAAAATCTTTGGAAGAAAGTAAAAACATTAATTTTTCGTAAGAATTCCTTTGTTTGTGTGCATACACAATAACTTTGGCATATTGCTTTTTTAGTTTCTCCAATTCATCTTCCAATTTCGAGATATCTTTATTCTTTTGAAGAATCTGATTTCCAATATAGCCTATTTCAGCCTCAATGGAGCTTATTAAAGATTGCCTTGACTGAATTCTTTGGTTCAGTAAATTCAATCGCCCCAAACTTACTTTCTTGTCTTTTACTGTATTATTAATGAGTGTATTGGTGTATGCAATATCTTTTTCGTTCTGCTCTTTTCGCTTTTTTAGTGATGATATACTTGTCTGCGAAAATCCATCAAGAGATAAAGTTACCAATAGAATAATTATGCACAGCGGAAGGTTAAAAAATCTTTTTATTGACACACCCATAATCTATTTTAAGGATATATTCTTTCGTACTTACTTGAAATTTTAAAAGAAAACTTCAATTCTTCGTCGAAAGTAATCTTATTAAATTTAATGCTACAAGATAATAAATGTTTTGGATCAACCACCTCGAAACTTAATCGCTGCGGGAATTTACGATCCTCATACATTTTAAAATCCCTGTATTTTACACTTACATCCTGTAAATCATCAAAATCCTTAACCAAAACATCTGTAATTCTCATTAATGACGGATCAATATCAACTCTTTGGTATCCAAATCGAGATAATCTTTTTAACTTATCCTTACGAAGTTTCCGATCGACTTTTCGTGATTTTTCGGAAGTAAAAACGTACATATTATCAATAATTCGTCCATTAAAACTACGAATAAAAGATTTTTCTTTTTCTCCATTTGTTGTCTGAAAAACTGAGTTGGTCAGAATTGCTTGAAGCGATTTGAAATCAAAATCTACATTCAGTTTTTCTCTAAAAAAATCATAGTCATCTATAAAGTATTTCTTTTTCAATCTGTCTATCATCTTAACCGAATCCTGACTAATCATTAAACGTGCAACCTCTAAACCACCAACTGGAGCTGTTATTGAAATCCAAATCAGACTATCTTTTTGAATTTTAATTGCACCTTTGAAGCTCTTCTTCACACCGTCAACAGTATAATTAGCAGAGAATTTCTTCACGAACAAGGTGTTGTAATGAATACTACTATCTATTAAATTTCTATACAACTTTGCATCCGACATTGGTTTAGCCTTTATCACACCAAGATCGTAGGTTGTTTTACACGAAAACTGAATAAAAGCCATGATTAAAACCATGGCTCCCAGGTATATTTTTGAATGTAATTTATTCTTCATCTTCTTGTTCTTCAGGAATTGTTCCTGTTTTTACTTTTTCTGCAAGGTTTTCTGAACCTTCTCCCAACTCCATTGCTTTCTTCCACTCTTCCATGGCTTTTTCACCTTCTCCTAACCTGTAAAGAATGTCGCCATAATGTTCAACTTGTACAGCAGAATCATTACCTCCAAATTGCAAGGCCTTTTCCATGGTTTCCTTTGCCTCTTTGTATTCTCCCAATCGGTATAAAACCCAAGCATGAGTATCCAAATAGGTTGGATTTTCCGCCTCCAAGGCAATACATTTTGAACTCATTTTTTTTGCCTTTTCAAGTTGTTCTCCTCGAACCGAAAGGTAATAGCTGTAATTATTGAGTACAATCACATTATCAGGCTCAAACAAAAGAACTTCATCGTAGGCTTTAAACGCATTATCAGCATTACCATTCTGATAATAAGCATCACCCATATAAGTTCTGAACTGGATACGCAACTTTACATTATCACCAATATACATCATTCCATTTTCGAATGCACTAATAGCTGTGTTATAATCGTTCTTTTGAGCCGCTGCTACTCCTTTAAATACATACAAAAGTGGTTGACTTGGGAAGTATGTTAATGCTTCAGTACTTACTTTTAACATACCATCAAAATCCAATAGTTCATTATAAATTAGCAACAATTCCTCCCAAACTACATAATTGGATTTTTCGTCTTCCAATACCTTTTCCAAATGATATTTAGCTCCTTCATTGTCTTTTCTTTTTCTTAAAAAGTCAGCATACAAGGCATGAACACGAACGTGTCCTGGATGTATTTTAACCAAGGTGTCAAGTAAAGATTTCAAATAATCATCGGATAATTCAGGTTGATCAGGGGCCATTAACATGGCAATTAAGTATTGGATTTTCTGATCGGCCTCCACTTCTTCTTGCGCAAATGCTTTTGCCAATGAGGCATTGGCCTTTTCTATTTCTCCCTTTTTCCTATAAAAATCTGCCAGGTAAAAGTGAACCAAACCATTATTTGGATCAATTTTTAAAATTTCCTGATACTGCTTAAAGGCTTTTTCTTCTTCGTTATCAGTCAAGTATAAATCGGCCAACATGCCATAAAAATCAGCACGATATGGATATTTTTTTATCAACTTTTGCACCTCTGTATATGCCGATTTCTTATCTCCTATTTTAATGTAAAGTCTCTCCTTTTCGAGAGAAACACCTTCCTGAATTCCTTCCTTTTTTTCCAAGCGATCATAAACCTCTATTGCTTCTTTAAACTTCTCCACAGAAGCATATAAGGCGGCTTGTAAGTAAAAGAAATCATCTCTTTCCGGATACATTTCAATCAAGTCGTCGTAAACTTTACAGGCATGATCAATCATCCCTTTCTTTTGGTAAATATTAGCCAATTGAATCTGATACCAAAGGTTACGTGGCTGCTGTGCTACAGCACCTCGAGCCAATTCAAGAGCACTGTTGTAGTCTTCTTTGCTTAGATAGATGTTTGCTAATTCGTATCGTACAACAGCACTCGAAGGGTCTATTTTAAGGCAGGAAACATACAAAGAAATTCCTTTTTCTACCTCACCAAGTAAAATGGCCTTGGTAGCCTCGGCAAAAGCATAATCGAATTCCAACCTTTGCTGTTCCGTTAGTTTTACTTCCTTTTGAAGCTTATCCTTTTTGGTAGATTTTACATTCTTTGCATGAGAAGGAATGCTGCATAGAACACAGCCTCCAACCAAGATTGATAACAACAACTTTCTTCCCGCCTTCATCCTTTATCTATTTTGTGAAGCTCGCAAAATCGCCAACATTTAACTCTGCAACATCACCTTGAATATCTACATGATTTCCAATCATAGAATTTTCAAGATTTAAATGTTCCAGGTTCGAATTGCGTTGAACAATTGTATTGCGAACCAATGTATTACTTACTACTGTTCCTGCTCCCACAGATACGTGTGGTCCAACAATAGAGTTCTTTATTTTCACATTTTCTCCAATGTAACATGGAGGAATAACAATTGAGTTCTCAATAATCGATGAACCACATACCAATTCATCATCCTTATGATATTCCAAAATTCTTTGATTTGTATGAACTGTAGCATCCTTATTACCACAATCCATCCACTCAATAACCTGACCCGGCTTAAATACCAAGCCTTTATTCTTCATGTTTTCCAACGCATCGGTTAACTGGTATTCACCATTCACAACGACCTTGTTATCCAACAAGTACTGTAATTCATTTCTTAGGTTTTCACCATCTTTAAAGTAATAAATTCCGATAATTGCCAAATCAGAAACAAACTCCTGAGGTTTTTCAACAAAATCGGTAATTCTATTTTCTGCATCAAGTTTTACTACTCCAAATGCTGATGGATCTTCAACTTTCTGTACCCAAATCACACTGTCAGCCTCAGCATCAAGTACAAAATCAGCTTTGAATAATGTGTCAGCAAAAGCAACAACAACTTTTCCCGATAGTGATTCTGCAGCACAATGAATTGCATGTGCAGTTCCCAAAGCTTCATTTTGGTAATAAATGCTCGACTTTGCTCCAATATTTTCAGCTATCGCGCATAACTGATTCTCAACTTCCTTGCCAAAATCTCCAATTATGAAAGCAATTTCTTCGATGCTCTCATTCGAAACTTTTGCAATCTCTTCAACTAATCGTTGAACAATAGGTTTTCCTGCAATAGGAATTAATGGTTTTGGCACTGTTAATGTGTGAGGACGCATACGCTTCCCCATTCCTGCCATAGGTACAATAATTTTCATTGCTTTGTAGTAGTAATGTTTAAATTAACTAAAATTCGGATCAAATTTAAGATTTAGGCTTAAGAATCAATCCGAATTAATATTTTTTAACGATTAAGCTTTTCCTGTGTGACCAAATCCACCAGCACCACGTTCTGATACTTCTAAATCTTCCACTGGTTCCCATTGCACCGTTTCGTGTGATGCAATTACCATTTGACAGATTCTGTCTCCATCTTTAATTTCCACAACCTGATTGGATAGGTTCACCAAGATCACACCAATCTCACCACGGTAATCAGCATCAATGGTTCCTGGTGTATTCAAAACTGAAATGCCTTCTTTTAATGCCATACCACTTCTTGGACGAATTTGAGCTTCGTATCCTGCTGGTAACTCAATAAACAAACCGGTAGGAATTAATTTTCTTTCTAATGATTTAAGAAAAACTGGTTCATTCAAATTTGCTCTTAAATCCATTCCTGCTGATAATTCAGTGCTGTATTTAGGTAAATCGTGCTTCGATTTATTAACGATTTTTACTTTCATGTGCTATTATTTTGAAGTTTTTACACTTTACTTTATCGATTCGCTAAGATACATTATTCATCTCTCTTATGAAAGATAAATTCTTGATTAAGAAAGTCTGATTCCTATTTAATTTGAGCGTCTTTTTAGCACTCCCCATAATTTTTCTTTATGAATTACAATGCCAATAAAAGCCAATAATAGTGGAGTCTTTGCAAGCATTTTAATCCATTGATTATCAATTTGTATTTGAGAAGCAACTGCAAAAAGAATCATAGCGAAAATGAAATAGAAAAGTATTCTCTTAATATCGTATGGAACTGGGTAATGTTTTTGTCCCAGTAAATACGAAACTACCATCATGATACCGAAACAAAGGAATACTGCATAGGCTGCACCCTGATATCCTATTTTAGGAACAAGAACAATATTTAAGACAATCGTAATTACCGATCCTAGTATCGCCATAATGGCTCCGTACCTTGTTTTATCGCTTAACTTATACCACAGCGATAATGAAAAGAAAACACCGAAGAACAAATTTCCGAGAAGTACATATGGAACAATACTTAATCCCTCATGATAATTGGATTTAATCAACAGTTTTACGATGTCAATGTAGAACATTACGCCCAAGAAAATTAATAGACAAAAAACTGTAAAGTATTTAAGAACATCTGCATAAACCTGCTGTGAGTTTTCTTGTTTTGATTGTGCAAAAAAGAAAGGTTCAAATGCATATCTGAATGCTTGAATAAACAAGGTCATAATAACTGCCAACTTGTAATTCGCACCATAAATTCCGGTTTGATACATCGGATCCATAGATTCTGGAATTAAATTAGGCATCAACATTTTATCCAAATTCAAATTGATCTGCCCACAAACACTTACAACTAATATTGGCCAGGAATAAGATAGAATCTCCTTAAGCAATCCAGAATCCATTTTAAACTTTAAGGATTTAAGATCTGGCAGCAACAAAAGGAAATTAATAACGGATGCTACACAAAAAGCAATGAATATATAGCCAACACCAATATTAGGATTCCAAATTGATTCAATAGGAATATTCTGAAAGTTTTCATGTATCCACGGACATAGAACCAGGAAGAACAAATTGATACCCAAATTGGTAAATATATTAATGAGCTTCAGCCCTGCATAACGAAAAGCTCTATTCTGTAGTCGAAGTTTTGCAAATGGCAAAGCTGTTATGGCATCTAAACCCAATGTTGTGGCCAACAATAATATATACTCCTTGTGATCCGAGATTTTTAAATAATCGGCCATGGGATTCAAAAAAATAAAAATCAATAGCCAAAAAACCAGTGTGGATACACTTAAACTTAAAAAACCAGTTGTAAATGTAATATCTGCTTTGCCTTCCTTATTTGCAAAACGAAAATATCCCGTTTCCATCCCATAGGTGAGTAACACCAAAAATAAGGCTACATACGACATCAGATTGGCAACTATACCATATTCATCCGGAGCAAAAATATAGGTATACAGAGGTACTAATAGCCAATTTAAAAATCGACCAACAATAGAGCTTACTCCATAGATAGCAGTTTCTCCAGCAAGTTTCTTAAGAGGATTCAATTTTGTGCAATATTTTGATTAAAAATGCAAAGATATTAGAAAATATCATTTACAGCATTATTGTAAACCAACTGTAAATGAATCAGAAAAGACCTAAAGAATGTTCCACGTGGAGCAATTTCAATTTTTTAACAAATAAAAGACTTTACGGTATCTAAATTGAAAATAAATAAGGTGTATTCAAACGTTTTCGGTGTAAGTATTTGATATTTTTGACATTATAAGCATCAAATCATTTTTATTTCCGAAATATTTTTCTCACATTTGCTCTTCATACGCGTTAAGGAACGTTTATGTTAGTGTTTGTTGTTTAAGTATTTTGTGATTATCCCGTGCCTCTCCGGCCGGGATATTTCTTTTTTTAGAGCATGTATTCTTAAATACTATCGAATACTTTTACCGAATGGTGTTAGTGCAAAACCAGCCAGCTTAATATGCTGAGCAGCGAAAGGAATTCCGATAATGGTTATTGCAAAGATCAAAGCAAATACCAGATGCGTTAAAGCAATCCACAAACCACCGATAAAAATCCAAATCACATTCAAAATAATACTCAGACATCCTCCTGCATGATCGTTGTATTCAACTTTCTGACCAAAAGGTGCCAATCCCAAAATGGATAACTGCATGATTTTGATACCAAAAGGAATTCCCACAATAGTAAAGCACATTAAAAGACCAGCAATTAAATATTCAAAAAATATAAAAAGGCCGCCAAAAATAATCCAAATAATATTTCCAATAATACTCATAATCGTAATAGGTTAAAGTTTATATGAAACACCAAAATGCAAAACAAAATCTGGTGCTGTATTTACAATTAAATCCTCTGAAAAAGAGAATGATAAATTCAAATTATCCGAAATAAAATAATCGGTTCCCAATACCAATTGAATAGATTCTCTACCCAACTGCCTGGTGGCAGATTTTTTATAAAAACCCGAATGAAAATCAAACTGTAATTTAGGAACCCAAGCCTTACCCAAACTAACAGCGCTCCCCAAACTTCCAAACACAATATTCTTGGTTAAAACATTTGACAGAATTGCACCAGAACCAATATGCATATATCCCGCAGAGTAAAAATAGGTAAATGCATTTTCTTTAACCACAGGTAAAATTCTGCCTGATACATGTGCACCCAAATCATTAGTACCGCTACCAATTAATTGTCTTTTATTTCCCGTTGCGAACTTTAAAAAAGTACCAACGGATATCATATGCTTTTTATTTTTTATTAAAGGCATATCCAACTTTAACGAAAGATCACCAAATTTCAATTTACTCTCGTTCATTAAAATTTGAGTTTCTTCGTTTTCGCGATACAAATAGGTAAGATTAAAATTAGACATAATTTCTCTGGATTTACCAGGTAAACCAAAAGTTTCATGCCAGCCGCTTATAATTGGGTCCATTACACCCGTTGAATGTCTGACAAGAGGAATACACATTTCTATCTGAAGGTTTTCTAATAATCCATATCTGAAAATTATATCATTACGATACATTTCACCATCCAGGTATATGGCCTCAGTAAGAAGTTGAGAAGATGTTGCATTATTTGCAATGCCCAAGTAATTACAAAATACAAAGTCATTTTTAGACAATATTTCTCCTCCATAATGGTTGGGCAAGCCAAAAAAGTGAATTAATGGACTTTGATTATGGGTAGGAAATGGTTCTACCGTTCGTTGAGCATAAGCTTTGCTTATGAATAAAAAGAGAATAATGCTAACAAATCTTAGACTCATCTATTACTGTAACGCTTATTTTAGTAAATTCCAAAGCTACAAATAATTAAACAAGATTCCATATCATAGCTGCAGATCCTAATATTCCAGAATTTCCTTTTACTGAGCTTATTTTTAAAATGGTTTTACCTTTATAAACCGATAGTAGATTCTCTTCCATATAATATTGGGTAGGCTTTAACAACAAATCCCCGGCTTTAGAAAGCCCTCCTGCCAAAAAGATTGCCTCAGGATTGTTAATCGCAACCACATTGGCCAATGCAATTCCTAGTATTTTTCCAGTATATTCGAATGACTCGATAGCAATTTCATCACCCCGATAAGCAGCATCAGCAAGCTTTTTTGCACTCATGCGGCTAAATGGAATCTCTCTTAACTCACTTTTAAAAGAATATTTTGCCAATAGCTTACTAACAGTTCTTTTTATCCCTGTAGCCGAAACATAAGTCTCCAGACAGCCATATCTGCCACAACCGCATTGCCTTCCATCAGGGCGTGCTATTATATGCCCCAATTCACCTGCAAATCCAGAATGGCCATATACAATCTCATTATTAACAACAATTCCACTCCCCAAACCAGTTCCTAAAGTCAACACCATAAAGTTCTTCATACCAACCGCACCGCCGTAAATCATCTCTGCCATTGCTGATGCATTTGCATCATTCGTAACCTTTATCGGCAAATCAAAATTATGCCTTAGCAAGTTTCCTAATGGCAAAATCCCTTCCCAAGAAAGATTTGAAGCATTTTCTATAGTCTGATTCTTATAGTCAGCATTGGGTGCACCTACGCCAATACCTATTACTTTATAGTTTCTTTGATTTGGTATTTCCAGAGATTTAATTCTTCTTGATAAGGTGGAAACAAAATCGGAAAATGAATCAAAATCCTTGGTGTACAATCGGTTTTGAGCCAAACAATTTCCAAGTTTATCCACTAAACCGAAAACTGTATGAGTTCCACCAATATCAATTCCAACTACAAGTTCTTTCATATCACCGATTTAAATTCTCGGGAGTGGAACTTACAATCGTTCTTTTAACAATGCGCGTATTGGATTAAAAATACGTTGCAGCAATCTTAGGTTTTCTGTAATAATCTCTGCTGTACCTTCGCTATCTTGAGCAAACTTTAATTCGGTTCCGATATTCGTAACTAAACCATTTGACAAGTTAACATCCAGAGTATATTTTTGATTCTCTGGCACCTTTGAGATAGATTGTATCGTCCCTTCAAGCATCCCGTATTCAAGATAAGGATAATTATCGAGTTTTATATTCACTCTTTGCCCAACTTTTACTTTACCTGCATCGCGCATCCCTAATTCAACTCTTGCAACTATTTTTGTTGAATCATTAGGAAGTACAGTAAATACCCTTTCACCAGATTTAACATTCTGATTTGAGCTATAAAACTTATTGAAAGTAACCTTACCATCTATTGGAGTTTTAATCAGGTATTTTTGCTCCCAAATATCAATTTGTGCTTTTAACTGATCGAAAGAGTGAATCATTAAATTTTGAAGATCTTTTCTTTCTCTCTCCTTTTTTAATTCAAGATCGATAATTTGTTGTTCTACATTGGAAATATTTATTTGGGTTGAAGCCAATGCAGATCTGGCACCATGAAAAGAATAGGAACTCTCAAGATACTTTTTCTTTGAATTCTGGAAGTTTTGATGGGCTATTACGCCTCTTTGAAATAATGAAGAATCCCTCTCGTATTGTTTCTTAGATATCTCTAATTCACTTTCCAATATTTTCTTTTGCTGATATTGGCGATCGTAAAACATATTGTATTTGCTGATCTGCTTCTTGTAAGAGTCTATTTTTCTGTCATAATACTCTAACTCGAAAAAACGTTGATAATCCACACAAGACTTTAAAAAGGTATTGTAATAGGATTGCACCTCACCAAGTCGAAATGTACCCTCTACAATGTTAGCATTCACATTTTCGGCTCCTGTTAAATGTCCTTGAAAAGTTTCCAGCTTTTCTTTTAGTTCAAAAATATCCTCATTAAAAGCTGCATTCTCAATAATAGCTAAAAGACTTCCCTCCTTCACTTCTTCATTATCTTTCACATACAGTTGCTGTATTTTACCACTTGATCGGGCTACCAATTCAGCAGGAGGGTTCAATGTTGTTAAAACCAACCTTGATCCAATAATATCCGGATATCGGAAAAAATAACTACCAATAACCACTGTAGCAATTACCAGAAAAAACAAAGTAGTTCCACTTCTAATAATCCAGTTTGGAACTCTTCCAAGTATCTCTTTTACTTCGTCTGATCTTAATTCTATATTGGGATCCTTTTCCATGTTTTTGATTCTTTTTAGACTCAGTGTTTTATTTGTTAGAATGATTATTTATGATTTCTTTTTTGAATTGCTAAAGACTTTTCTTTTGAATTGTGGCTTAGCACCAAAGTTTAATAACAAACCAACTTCAATATCTGTAGCACGCAAATAATTTACCAATTGAACTTCATGTTCGAACCTTAAAGATTCAATAGCTTTTAGTTCGATAATTACACAATTATCAACAATGATATCTGCATAAAAATCCCCAATTATTTTCCCATCGTAGTATACCTTAATATTCTTTTGCTTCTCAAATTCAAGTAAGCGTTTATCCAATTCAATTAGCAATGCATTTTCATATACTTTCTCACAAAATCCAATTCCAAGCGCATTATAAACTGCATAAAAAGCCTCAATTATCTTTTCAGTTATCTCTGAATGTTTATAATTATCGCTCATATTTCAAAATTATTTTAGACGCAGATTTTTATGTTTCTGTATGATAATTTATGATTTTTTCAGTTAGTTGCAGAAGTCTTTCTCAAAACTACAAGTTCGCTCAAAATTGAACAATTCACATAAAAAATACTTTTATATCTTTTTTACAGCACTGACCCAATCATAAGAAATCATATCAATCTTATCAAATCAGCGTCTAATTACCGAGCTCTAACTGATTTTTAACCAACTGATAATATTTCCCTTCAAGAGAAGTAAGCTCCTCGTGAGTTCCTTGCTCTACAATTTCGCCTTTCTCCAATACTATGATTTTATCAGCATTTCTTACTGTACTTAATCGATGTGCCACTACCACAACCGTTCTGCCTTTATTAAATTCATCAAGGTTTTCCATAATGGCCAATTCATTGTTTGCATCCAAAGCATTGGTAGCTTCATCGAAGAATAGGAACTCAGGGTTTTTGTATACCGCTCTCGCAATCAATATTCTTTGCTTTTGTCCCTGACTTAAACCATGACCATTGGCTCCAATATTGGTATTGTAACGCAATGGCAAATTTTCAATAAACTGATCGATACAAGCTACCTGAACCGCATACAACAATCTCTTTTTATCGATATGCTCAACCCCAACTGCAATGTTCTTGGCAATGGTATCCGAGAAAATAAAACCATCTTGCATCACCACACCACAGTTTTGGCGCCACATGGCAGAGCTGTAATTTTCTATCGTGGTTCCACCCAACGAAATTCTTCCTTTTGTAGTTGGATAAAATCCCAACATCAGCTTAATTAAAGTAGTTTTTCCACTACCCGATGCTCCTACAATTGCAGTAGTTTTGCCCTCTTCCACCTTTAGGTTTACACCATTCAAAACCATTTCAGAATGAGGTCCTTCATACTGAAAACAAACATTTTCGATATCAATGGTTTTCTCATCAGGAATCTCTGTAAGCTTTTGATCATCGGCATTCTCCTCCTCTTTCATCTCATGAATCTCACCCAAACGTTCCAAGGATATTTTTGCATCCTGCCAAGAGTGGATTACCTGCACCAAATTATCAAGCGGAGAATTCAACTGACCAATGATGTATTGAACAGCCAGCATCATACCCAAGGTCATTCCACCATCTAAAACCGCTTTTGCTGCCAAGAAGGTGATAATGATGTTTTTGGTCTCATTAAAGAATACCGATCCGGAAACCTGATACTGATTTAAAGCCAATCCCTTGGTTCGAACTTTGAACAATTCTGCCTGAATTTGCTCCCACTCCCAACGTTTTTGCTTCTCACAGTTGTTCAGTTTAATTTCCTGCATTCCCGTGATTAACTGCACCAACGAATTCTGATTGCTCGACATTTGAGCGAATCTTTTTCCATCCAATTCTCTACGTTTTCGCAAAAACAGATTTACCCAAATAATATATAGGCCTGATCCTAAAGCAAAAACCAGGAATATTTGCATATCGTAAATTGCCAATACAATACCAAAAATCACCAGGTTGATCATGGAGAACAACACGTTTAATGTTGATGACGTAAGGAAGTTCTCAATTCGCGTATGATCTTGAATTCTTTGCAACAGATCCCCAATCATTTTAATATCAAAGAAGCCAATTGGCAGCTTCATTAATTTGATCAGGAAATCGGATATCAGAGAAATATTAATTCGAGTTGAAATATGCAATAGAATCCAGGAACGAATAAACTCTACCGACATTCTGGATACGAACAATACCAGCTGGGCAATCAATACCAGGTAAATAAAACTCAGGTTTTGGGTATTGATGCCAATGTCAACGATGGATTGGGTAAGAAACGGAAAAATCAGCTGTAGCAATGAACCAAACAGCATCCCTAATACCAGCTGAATCATGAATTTGCGATAAGGCTTCAAATATTTTAGCAGAAAACCTATGCTTTTCTTTTGTGAAACGTCCTCGCCATTTGAATTGTAAAAATCAGGGGTTGGTTCCAGCAACAAGCACAAACCTTTCTGTTCTCCTTGACTTTGAGTGCTAGCCCATTGTTTGATGAACTCCTCTTTGGTAAATTTTAGCAAACCTGATCCCGGATCGGCAACATGAACAATGGTTTTGTTGCGCTTCTCCTCTACCTTATGCACCACCACAAAATGGTTTTGTCCCCAATGGCAAACTGCAGGTAGTGGAGCTTCTTTGGCCAACTGATCGTAAGAAATGCGAACTCCCATACTGCGCATTCCAATACTTTCGGCAGCATCGGCAATTCCCAACATCGAAACACCTTCACGTGTTATGTGCGATTTATCGCGTAATGATTGTAAAGTGTAATTCTTGCCATAGTGCTTAGCAATCATGCGCAAACAGGTTGGGCCACAATCCATGGCATCCAACTGACGAAAGTGTGGAAATCGTTTTTTCAATGTAAGTAGGAGTTAGATTTAGTTCCAAGCCTAAAAATAAGGAAAAATGTTGGAAAGGCTAAATTTAGATTATTAGGTAGAGACCTAGTATGCTACATCTATCTTGCTCTGAAAATAAGTACGAGTTTAAAATACTCACACTAATAGTTCATGTAAACTGGGCTATCTTAGTGAATTTGATTTTAAGGAATTTTTTGCAATTTAGGCTCATACATTTTCTTTGCAATTTCCGATTTGTAGTATCTGTATAAGAAATCATAGATCACCATTTCATGTAAACGTTGTTTTGATTTAAACAACCGATTCATTAACATGTGAATATAACTTCCCATTAAATCATTAAGTGGTCGCTGTAACATGTTTTTTTCTGCAAGAAAAAGTATCTCATCAGAGATATGACTTATTCTTGATGATTTTTGTTTCAATAACTCAAACAATGGTTTCATCTTGTTTTGAGAATCATATTCTTTATTCATTACATTATTTATAGATTCCCGCTCAGTCCTAAATTTCTTATCAAGTTGTAATTTTAAAAGCCTATTCATACCAAATTCTCTTCCAAAACCATCTTTAAGATTTTGCAACAATATTACTTTTTGTTGATCATCAAACTTGAAATCATCTAATAAATTATCAATTGCACGCAAAGAAAATAACCAACGAACCGTTTCTCCTTCATCACCTTCTATTAAATTAATCGTATCAACGATCAGTTTACTATCGTAAAAAAATAATTCTTCCGACAATTCAATTGTATTTTCTCCATATCGTTCTATCTCTCTCTTATATGAATCTATTTGAATGTTCCATACTAAATCATCATCAACATAGGTTTTTAATGTGGTATTAACAGCAGTAATAATAGTCAAAATACTTTTCTGATTACTGCAACGAAACCTTAATCTCAGGTGCATTTTAGGATCGGCATATCGTATAAAAAACCATTTATCAATGATTTTATGCTCGATTAGCTCATCAACCAATGGCTTTATTGCATTAATAAGTACTTCATCAGAAGTTTTTGGCCCACAATATAATTTATAATAAAGCCACTCATCGCCAATTATAAAAGTACGTTTCGATATTTTTTGCACCTCTTTCATATTGCACTTATTATAATTGCTAATTATTTACTGACTTGAAAAAAGAAAATACAACTTGATTGGTAAAACTATCATTCCCCCTTTTCGCTATAGCATCTTTTGGATCAAACAAAAATTCTTTTAATAGAAACTTAGGTCGCTTTTTCACCAATGATATTAATGTTTTTATGCACAACATATTATTTAATTGAAGCAATAATTCGTTATCTCCATCTGCTAATAATACATAATCAGGTAAATTATATTTCTTCATCCATAATTTTATTTCTTTTTCAATATTTGCGTCACCCTTAGCTTCTATTACATTCCTAAACTCATCTCTTTTAATATTCCAAGTTGCCTTGGATAATATAATGTTTTTATAATTTACTCTTGGCAAATAACTATACTCATTTGATAATGCTCCCCAATTAAATCCAACATTAGCTCTTAAATCTTGAGTTTGCAAATCACATAAAAACTGGTAAACGGGTAATGCATTATGAGAAAAATTATGAGCATTACTTAATCTTGGAATAATTTCTTTGTTTAATGACTTTGACCTTAAAACTACTTTCTTCCCATTTTTAACTGATACAACTATATCTTTTATGGAAATTTGATAATCTTCAGAAAACGAAGATTTAGCCAAATAAGGTATTTCAAAATCTCTTATTTGAGGTCTTAGCAATATGTTTCCTGTTCTTGACTCCGGTAAATGAACAATCTCTGCTAAAACAGAATCTTGAAATGTATCTTTTTCAGTTTCTGTAATTTTAGTTACATAGTCATATAAATCGGAACTGCTATGACAAAACCTTCCTAATAAATTGGCAGCCGAAGATCCTCCTGCAGAACTAAAACTTATTTTTAAATCCCCATCATCCCCAGATGATGAAATAATCTCCACCATTGCGCTAAAAGTTGGGGGTAAATCATCCCAATTTGCATTAAAATCTTTAACATCTTCATCGGTAATTTCTATTTCGCTTAATCCTTTCGATAAAGTTTGATTATATTTTTTAAGTAAAAAAGACTGTAATTGATCCCATTCTATATTATAACTATTTTGTAGTACACCTACTGGTAAAGCAATATCATCAACTAATGGATTTAGATCTCCATTGCCTGTATTTTGAATATAACCAACTCCTGACTCAACATCCAATGCTTGCGATAAAGGCACTTCCCGCTCTTCATATCTTTCGTAAAATGCTTCTTTGAACTTTAATAAATTTTCTTTAACTCTCCTGGGAGTTAATTTGTTCATTAATTCAATAGCTTTCAATACATCGTTTGAAATATCGGAATTTAGTTTTATTTCCTTCGCAGAAATTACTAAATCAGTTTGAAATAAATATTTTATATCATACTTCGTTTCAAGAGTTGACAGTTTCTCAGTTATTTTTTTATAAATATTTGCAGATATTCCTATTGCTTTATTTCTAATATTAACAATATCATTATCAAATTGATGAAGTAGATCAATAATATTCTCAATATTTTTAAGAGGTTTTAAAATACCAATTATTTGATCAAGAAACTCTGCACCTGTAACTGATGGCTCCAATTCGCTAATTAGCAATTGGCTATCAATAAGTTCTTCTATAAAAGATTTAGCTTCATCAAACGAAATTTCATCATCAACTAAAATGTTTGTTAAATCCTTTATTTGAGCACCTTTTTTTGAAGCATTAAATACTTTTTGTAAATATTCAGAGTCTTCAACAGCTACTATAAAATGATTCCTTTTACTATTATTGTAACGATATTCAACATATCTTAATTTATTTCCCGATTTATAGATGCTTGTATTAGGAAAAAATCTGATTTGTTCTTTAATCTCTTTAATTTTAGACAAATCTATAGCCAATGCGCAAAGATAGTTCATATCTAATCTCAGATGTGCATAATACTTTTGGTCATCGTCTAATTCAATTTTATTTATATCACCAATTTTACCCAAACCATAACCGGCAAATAACCCAAATGGTGTGCATCGGCTTCCCATTCTTAATAAATATTTAGTAAGCGATTGTTTTAATAGCTCAATATCTTTTGCACTTGAAAGTTCATTATTTAGCCATTTTGCCAACTTACTATGTAAACTTGGAGATGCAAGGAAAATTGCTTCTTGTATTATTGAATTTTCGTAGATCTTTTTTAGATCTTCGTCAGAAGTGTTTTTATTTGCGAAAATTGACTGAACATAATCTAATGACAGCAAAGGCACCCTTAGAACAAAATTATCAAAACTCTTATAACTAAATTTTTTCATGTTATATTCTTCAGTATTGAAATGCAAATTGAATACTACAATTATGACAAAAAAAGACACTCATCCCATTCGGGTTCAATATTTGAAATAGCACTTATAAATGCTAAGCCAATCCCTGCAATTCCCTCTAAAAATCCATATTCATTTTGAAAACCTCCACGTTCTGGTGTTTTCCAGACTTTATATCCTGCCAAGCCATCTTCAAATTTTGCCATTTGTAATGTTTGTTCAAACCAATAAGTTGCAGCTTCACTAAACTCATATATACCTGTGTAGTAGTACATTCTGTTATACATGTGGGCAATTCCAGCGGTACCATGACACAAACATGCATCAACTACTCCTGTAACTTTTTCTTCTCTTCTTTTTGTAGAATGTAAAACAACTTCTATACCTTTTTCTTTCCAGTCTTCATTATTAGCATTTAATCCTGCTACATACAATGCTGTTCCAATTCCCAAATCACCATAACACCATGCAAGACGGCTATAAGAAGAAGGTTCTGTTTCGCACACATAAGAAGGAAAGTTGGAAATATTTTCACTAGTATCTTGTTGTTGATTTAATAAATATTTTACAGCACCAGACAACAACTCGCCTGTTTTATCCCTAACAATACCTGCCGAATAAACCTTACTTAAAAAAACAATAATACTTGCTAAACCATGCGATAAGCTAATATTAAATCCTTTGATTTGTTTCGTGTTTTTTAAAAACGATAACCATCTAATGCCTTCTTCGTCTTTTGTAGCAATTGTATTCAATTCGTGTATGAACTCAGCCAGATAATTTTTTGAATCTTTTGTATTTCTTTTTAAGAAGTAAAACCCTAAACCAACTGCTCCATGTAAGAAATCGTAATTGCCATTACGAATTTCAGATATCATTAAAGTATACAAGTATTCATCTAGCCCATTTAAAATCTCGTTTAAGTCAGCATCTAACAAATCTGCTTCTGTAAGTAAAGTTAATATTGCACCAATACCTGCCAAACCACCTGCATGAGTATGATAATTAAAACCATTATTTATATCATCAAATACTTTAGATATTAATTCCACTCCAAAATCATATGGCTTTTGCCTATTTGTCATCTTAGCATAATATAGAAAAAACAAGGCAATTCCCAACTTACCCCCCATAAGCCCTTGCCCACTCTCAAATGCTTCTTTTTGCGATATTAATATTTCTTCGATCTGGGAAAGTTTTGATTCAATTTCTGTTCTATTTATTTTTTGTATTTTTCCCCAATCCATAAAGATTTAATTTAAGAGAGGCTATCTCAAGATTTAGAAAATTAATATTCTCGCAGTATAAGTGAGAGGGGTAAAATCCTATGAGACAACCTCCTAATTTAGTAATTAATCGTTTTCCGAATATGTATTTAACAAACACCATTTTTAGTTGGTACTTCTGCTATTTCACAACCCGTCTGACAAGAATTGGTACACAATGCATCTTCAGTTGCGCAAGCATTAACATTTGAATTAAAAGTAGGTTTATCACAAGTACCAACATTATAACTCCAGGCAGTGCCTCCCTTTACCTTACTCATGTTTAAATTAGAGATTGTTTCTTTTTTTAAAACCAATTTTTTGTTTAAATTTTTCTTTTTCATAATAATGAAATTTTAAATACCTACTCTATTTAAGGCTTTTCGGTTTCCGCCGTCAAACTCTATATTTATGCATAAAGTTTACACAATTTAGTACGCTTGAAAAATACAAGACTTAAATAAAATGAGTAAAATATTGACTCTATTTCCGAAATATGAAAAACGTATCACTGTATCTTAAGAGAAAAAGTTTAGACAGATTGAAAGAATTGCAAAAATTCTGAACATTTTTTATGTATATTTTCGAAAATGATTCTAATATAAAATAGTTCACCGCCAAAATTGGCGGTGAACTATTTTTATCACTTTCTTTTGAGTATAAAATCAATCTAATATATAAGATTCGAGAGTTCTGGAGTAAGCAATATTTATTCCTTCATTTCTCATATCTGCGATTATACGATTAATCGTTCGTCCCGAACATCCTAATTTAGAGGCTAATTGTTCAGGTGTGCCGCTTGCATGGTTTTTAGCTAATTTTAAAATCCTATTTCTAACTTCTGGGTTGTCTGAGGTCTTCATTCTTTAATATTGTAGTTTGGTTAGTATATCCCTTTATTCCAAAAAATGACAAAAAGTAACCCCTTAAAAATAAAAAATTAATTTGTGATGTTCAGTTTGTAAAGCCGTAGCACGCTACGGCTCTATGGGTTCTTCGTTATTATATTATGTCCCTCGCTTATTTAGGTCATCCCCTCGCAAAAAGAAAGCTCTCCCTCGCATTTGAGAGGGTTCCCTCGGGAAAATGGAGCTTTCCCTCGCCAATTTGATGCTCCCCTCGCCTTGGGCATCAACCCTCGCAAGGGGTTCAGGCGTTTTGTGTTTCTTCTTGTTCACTGCGATTTCTCATTTCGCGCATATAAGAACTGGCATACTGCTCGGCTCTTTTCTGATTTTTCCAGAAAACAAATTTACCCGCATCACGAATGGTATCAATCGCCTGTTTTAGGTATGTATAGGCACGATCGCGCATTTCTTTCTCAGGATGTATCACATTTCTACGATCACCATTGATATCACCAAGTAGCAATCCACCTTCGGTAGCTATTTGTTCTGCTCTATCAAGCTTTGTGGTATTAAAACCAACTCCGTCCATTGGAGTAGGATCATCTTTTCCTATAACAGCTAAATCAGATAAATCTTGTATCATATCGGCATTACTAGCTCCTTCTTCAATTCGCTTCAGAGCCCTCATAATAGATTCATTTTCACGATAGGCATATTTAGCAAAATGCATAATTTCCTCTTTCAATTCAAAACCTTCAGCTGCAATAGCTTTCCACTGATTCTCTTTTTCCGATTTGTTATCAAGAACTTTATTCCAAATTGATTGTGAATATCTCAAAGCTGATACTCGGTTAGGTATATCATCTATTAAAGATATGTCAAGGCCTGATGTAACAAGTTGATCTTTATCTTCACTTGCTATATCGAAAAGAAAAACAGCTTCATCATTGAAAATTTTAACAGGCATATTTGGATCTTTAATATCATCCTGTTCAATTAACAAATACTTGGGTTTTAGGGCTTCAAAATTTTCTTTATCACTCATTTTTAAATGATTTTTGGGTTAATAAAATGGTTAGATTTATTATAATATTCTTTTAAAAACGAGAATTAAGTTAATTTATTTTACAAGCCATACCAAAATTCAAGTGTTAAATATTGTTAATCTTAATTTCATATATTGTTATAACTAAGTGCAACACCTAACTTTTACAGGCTATTCAGAAGAATTTATTTTATGAAAGATTATTTATTGGTATCCGCGACTATCCTTTGTCTGATTTTGGCACTGTTTGTATCATTCCGAATACCCGAAACCGATGGTTATATAGCATTCGCAATATGCTCGATAGTTTTTATTGTATTATTTTGCGAAACGGTAAAGCACCTGTGGGAAAAGTACTAAATACACTCCTAAGAAGAGATAATACCGATTACCTAACCTGTACAATAGAAAATTTGACTGTTTGACCATTCGACCGTATGACTATTAGACTGTTAGACTGTTAAACCGTTCGACTGTATAACTCTTGGACTTTTCAAAACTTTCGGAAACAAAAAACCCGCTCAAATCATTGAACGGGCTCCTCACAACAATATCTTATTTTCTAAATCAAACCGCCGGTTTTTCGCAGCGATTCGCTATTTAATATCTTTATCTTTCTACCGTTTAGTTCTATCAGTTTATCCGATTTAAACTCCGATAACAATCGAATTACCGATTCGGTAGCTGTTCCAACCATATTGGCCAATTCCTCGCGCGTAAGCGATATTTTTAAGGTTCCCTCTTCACTTAGTCCGAAAGTATCCTCAAGATGGATCAGCACCTCTGCTAATCGCTCTCTTACCGTTTTTTGTGCGATATCAGTTATGTAATTGTTGGCTTCACCCAATTCAGCACAGGTAACTTTCATCAACTGTAAGGCAAAATTCGAATTTTCCTGTATCAGTTTCGTAAGTACATTAGCAGGAATAAAACATACCACAGCATCTTCGATAACCTTTGCAGAAGTACAAAAACGTTCATGGCTTAATACCGATCTAAATCCGATTAAATCGCCCTCTTTTGCAAAACGAATGATTTGTTCTTTTCCTTCCAATCCTGTTTTAAAAATCTTTAAAATGCCCGAATAAAGGAAAAAACACCCTTTGGCAAAATCACCCTCTTTATAGATTACACTTCCTCGTTTAAAGAAATGTACATCTTCATCCCAAAATAAAAGATTTTGATCATCGACACCCAGATCAGGAAACTTAACACTGAATTTCTCAGACAACTGATTGCAGTTTGGAAGATTATTATTTTGCTTCATTTCAACGCTTACTGAATAAACTTGTTATAAAATAGCTTTGCTAAACATCCTCCAAAGCGGCTTTTTTTCGGATGTTTTTAATTATTTCTTAATTCTAATTTCACCAACTTTAGAATCAGGTTTAAATATAGTAATTTAAGTTTTACTTCTCCAATAGCTCTTTACACACTTGTATGATTTAATTGTTGGTAATAAATCAGCACCTTTTCAAAGCTTCACATTACAAGTTTCAAGCTATAAGATTTTTTAATAATTTTGATTGAGCACAATATTTCTTAGAATTACATACACATTAGTTATAAGTTGTGGCTTTTATAAACTTGAAAGAACCACTTGTAACTTGCAATTTCTTAAACAATGAAACACAAAGTAGAAATGAGCTGGCAAGGTAAACTTGCCTATAAAGCAAATATGGATGGACACGAAATTATAACCGATGCCAGCACACAAGTAGGTGGCGATGGCTCAGGTGTTAGTCCCAAAAAATTAATGCTAACAGCATTAGCTGGCTGCACCGGTATCGACATTGCCATGATTCTTAAAAAAATGCGTGTTGAAGTTCGTGATATAAAAGTTTCGGTTGAAGGCGAATTGACTGAAGAACAACCAAGTTATTATAAAAACATGCATATCATTTATGAATTCTTTGGCAAGGATATTCCTCATGCCAAGATTGAACGAGCTGTAAAACTATCGGAAGAAGAATATTGCGGGGTAAGTGCTCTTTATAAAAAAGTAATTCCTGTTACTTCGGAGATTATTTATCACGAAGAATAAATTGGATAGAGACGCACGGCCGTGCGTCTGTACATTACAAAAAATATAGATGCCTTCCGTAATGGAAGGCATCTATATTTTATATCGTTGTGATTTTCTTAGAATCCTGCTGCAGTAAATTGCTCAAGGAAACGGATATCGTTCTCGAAGAACAAGCGAAGATCTTTAATGCCATATTTCAACATGGTAATACGCTCAATCCCCATTCCCAATGCAAAACCTGAATATTTTTTGCTATCGATACCATTTAATTCCAATACATTTGGATCAACCATACCACAGCCTAAAATCTCAAGCCAACCGGTTCCTTTACATACATTACATCCTTTTCCACCACAAAGCGAACAGGTAACATCTACCTCAGCCGATGGTTCTGTAAATGGGAAATATGATGGACGCAATCTAATTTCAGTTTTCTCACCGAAAAACTCTTTTGCAAAATATGTAAGTGTTTGCTTCAAATCAGCAAAAGAAACTTTCTCATCTACATATAGAGCCTCAATTTGGTGGAAAATACAGTGTGCACGAGCCGAAATTGCTTCATTACGGAATACTCTACCAGGAGTTAAACAACGAATTGGCAATTCCATTTCCTGTAAATCATGAACCTGTACCGATGATGTGTGAGTTCTTAAAATCACATCCGGATTTTTCTCAATAAAGAAAGTATCCTGCATATCACGTGCCGGATGCTCTTCAGGGAAGTTCAATGCAGAGAAGTTGTGCCAATCATCTTCAATCTCCGGACCTTCAGAAATGGTAAATCCTAAACGAGCGAAAATTTCTGTAATCTCATTTCTTACCAACGAAAGTGGGTGACGAGAACCTAATTTTACAGGATCGCCAGACAATGTCAAATCCAAACCAGACTTGCCAAATTCAGCACCGGTAAAACTTTCCTTTAAAGCATTTACCTTATCCATAGCCACTGTTTTAAGCTCGTTTAAAGCTTGTCCAACAGCTTTTTTCTCCTCGTTTGGAACAGTTTTAAAATCGGCAAACAACGAAGCAATGCTACCTTTTTTACTAAGGTGTTTAATTCTGAACTGTTCTACCTCTTCCAGTGTTGTAGCTGAAAATCCATTCAACTCATCAAGCAGGTTTTTTATTTTGTCAAGCATGATATAACTTCTTTATTTATTGCAACAGTCGGCAAAGTTACAAAAACTTTTTTCTCATTGGCTAAAAGCAAATGGCTAAATACCAAAAGCCTTTAATACTTTAATATTTTTACTTTCATCTTAACATCAGTATAAGGTCGATCATTGGAATCTGTTTTTAGCTTTACAATTTTATCTAAAACATCTAATCCGCTAATAACCTCTCCAAAAACAGTATAATTATTGTCCAAATGTGGTACTCCTCCTATTGTGGTATATGCTTTTCTTTGTTCAGGCGTGAACTCCAATTTTTCAGATGATGCATTGTAATCAAAATCAATTGATTCTTTTATTTGTTTTGCAATTTCACGAAACTCTGACACCTTTTGGGCCTTTTTTAAAGAATCCAAAATCTGTCTTTTTTTCGGAGTCAAATATCTCTTTACAATCCTTTTTCTTAATGGAACATTAACCTCTTTTTCCATGGCATCCAATTCTTCATTAGTAAATACCCTACCGTCTGCGATATAGAACTGCGATACATCCGATTCTTTAAAGATATTCACCTTATCGGGCTGACGCGGCGAAGCAAGTGCTCCCTTTTTATGGAAAAACATTTTATTAAACTCCGATTGTATGGTTCTATTTGCATCCCCATATCCAATGGCTTTACCAGCTGGTGCATTTCTCGAATCTTGAGATCCTCCTTGGGCAACAAACCCTTTTATTACACGATAAAAAAGAGTGCCATCGAAATGATCATTCTCGACCAACTGCAAAAAATTCTGACGATGCTTAGGTGTTTCTTTGTAAAGCATAACTTTCATATTACCCAAATTGGTTTCAATCAAGATTATAGAATTGGTTCCCTGGGCAAAAACATTGTATGCAGAAAATTGAAATAAAAATAAAATCAGAAGTATGGTTAATTTTCTCATTGCTATTCCTTTTAAAAACCGAATTAATACCGATTATCATTTAAATAATTATATAGTTCGTAATACTTTTAAATGATGTTTAGATGTATATCGGCATTTCACCTTAATGATAAAAAAAGTTTCAGTGGTGTAAGATAGATATCATTAAAATTCATCACAAAAAAAGCTCCGAAATAATTTCCGGAGCTCCCATATTCATATTATTCTTTTATTGAACAATCTTAATTTTCATTGATACATCCTTCAATGGGCGATCAAATTGATCCTTTTTCACTTTAGCAATACTATCAATAAACTCGATACCTTCAATTACTTCCCCGAAAACAGTATAACTACCATCCAAGTGAGGAATTCCTCCTAATGTAGTATATGCATCAATTTGAGACTGTGAAAACTTAATTTGCTGAGTAGTAAAAATGGAGTCAACTTCAATTTGGATTTTATCAACCAATTCAGAAACCTTATCCATGTCTCCTTCTGATTGATATTTCATAATTTCCGTAGCCATATCTTTTTGAACTTTCTCAAAGATTCTGTTTTTCACTCTATCATTCAATTTTATCAACAATGTATCCAATCCTCCATGAGTATATACTACACCTTGAGCCAAATAAAATTGCGAACCAGATGATTTCTTCTGTGGATTAACCGCATCTCCTTCTCTTGCTGCTGCAATTACACCTCTTTTATGAAATAAAGCAGGATTGAACTCTGCATCAATTTGATATCCAGGACCGCCTTCACCTAACCTAACTCCAGGTTTAGCTGCTTTTGAATCAGGATCACCTCCTTGTATCATAAATCCATCAATTACTCTGTGAAATAGAGTTCCATCAAAATAATTTGCATGAGCAAGTTTCACAAAATTATCACGATGTAATGGAGTTTCATCATAGAGTTTAATTTTGATATCTCCGTACTCTGTTTCTATTTCAACAATTCTGTTTTTCTTCCCTAATTCCAATTTTTGTTGGCAAGATACCATTCCAAGTATTAAGGCCAGGTAAAGTAGTTTCTTCATTTTTAATGTATATAGGTTTGTTATTTAATCATTCAAATATCCATTGTCCTTAAAGTACTCCACAATCGATGACATTAACAATTGATTTTCTTTGTCCTTTGAAAAGGGAGGAACCATTTTGTTCTTTACAAATATAGGCCAATTGTCATCATCATATCCTTCGATAGAATAGTAATTCCATTTCATAAGCAGTGTACATGTTGCTAAATCGATGTGGTCCCACTTTTCCTCTTTTGAATAACTTTCCTGAAAGCCTAAACCTCGCTCTTGTATGCCAATTAAAAGTAAAGTTCCATTTAAATCGGCATCCACATTAAATTCTTCAGAAATTTTATATAACAAACTATTCCAATCTCTCTCTAAATTATTATCCATAGTATCAATTTTTTACGAGTGATAAAATTAAAGCTTTCCTCGAATATTAGGGTCATTCAGAAATATTTTTTTCATTTTTTTGAAAATTATACTTGCAGATAAAAATATTCCACCTTATATTTGCATCGCTTTTAAGGGCAAGGGCGATTAGCTCAGTTGGTTCAGAGCACTTGGTTTACACCCAAGGGGTCATAGGTTCGAATCCTATATCGCCCACAAAAAGCAAAATTTTCCAATAACAAGGGCGATTAGCTCAGTTGGTTCAGAGCACTTGGTTTACACCCAAGGGGTCATAGGTTCGAATCCTATATCGCCCACAAAAATCGGTTTTCATTTGAAAGCCGATTTTTTTGTTTTGTATAAAATCCCAATTATACATTTGCTCTTTGTCGAATACAATTAATAATATTCCACTATATCCAAATTACTATAATCAATCAGGTCATTTATTGTCCAATTAAAATTTCAAGCATAATTATTCTACTAGACTCTGACATATTAAGGTATTCACATCATCTTTTTGAACGCTTACATGTTTTTTTTACTCTTTCATCATTAAATAATGAGCTTTTACAGTAACCTAATTTGAATATTAATAGTATATTGCTTTGGTTTATGATAATAAATTCAAAAAAAACAAAAAAAAACAGTTTTTTTTCATCTTTTATTTATTTAATTTTCAATTACTTACGCACGAAGTTGATATTTTTTTAATTTTTTTTCACTTTTTGAGGGTTACCTTTTTGCCATAAGAGGAATAAAGGGATAGAAAATATGGATTACACTACTGAAGCGATACTTGAGGGAATAAGTATGAGTAACAATGATGTATTAAATTACATCTACAAAAAATTCTTTCCAAGTATTCGCAATTTTATCGAGAACAATAATGGGAACGAGGAGGACGCACGCGATCTTTTCCAAGAAGCTATTATTGTAATCTATCGTAAAATGAAAAAAGAACCATTGGTTCTTAGTTGTAACTTTAAAACATACATCTATTCCATTTGCAGACTTTTGTGGTTAAAGCAACTTGAAAAGAAAAAGAACAGTAATGAAATCAATTCGGAAGGAGTTCTGGATAACAGATTAGACGAAGCTTCTGAGACTTATGACCAAACTGAGAGGTATCGACTATATCAGAAACACTTTCAAAAACTTGGTCCGGATTGCAAGAAAGTTCTTCAACTTGCTTTAGACAAAATCTCACTAAAAGAAATTGCCGATATAATGGGCTATAAGAGTGAGAAGTATGCAAAGAAAAGGAAACATCAGTGTAAACAAATGCTGATAGAGAGTATTAAAAGTGATAATGAATTTAAAGAAGTATATGATGAGTGATATGAATTTTGACCGTATTGAGGATTTCCTAGATGGTGGTTTATCTGAGGACCAGCTAAAGGAATTTGAGAAAGACCTTCTGAATGATCCGGACTTACAAATGGAGTTGGATTTACATCAAGAGGTTGACGAGGCCATAATGGAAAATGACATTATGGACCTAAGAAGCAAACTAGAGGCGATAGAAACACCTCCTAAAGAACAAGAGAAGCGTAAATTTAAATATCTAACCAAATGGAATATTGTTGCAGCTTCATTAGCTCTATTTATTGGTTTAGGTAGCTTGATGTTCCTTGTAAATAACAAGAGCTCTTATTCGAACGAAAAAGTATACAGCAATTACTATAAGCCATATAAAATGGTAGTAAATACTCGTTCCGCTGATGCTAATATAGATAATATGCTTGTTACAGCATTAAAAAGTTACGAAGCCAGAGATTATCATACCGCTTTAGCGCTTTTTAAGCAAATTTTAGACAAGGATAGTACAAATATCACGAGTAACTTTTATTCAGGTATTTCTAACTTGGAAATTAACGAATATGGTAAAGCGAATAAGAATTTTACAAGAGTTATAAAGCACAAAAACAACTTGTTTATAGAACAATCCGAATGGTACTTGGGCTTTTGTTACTTAATGACTAACGAAAGAGATAAAGCCATTAAGCAGTTTAATACCATTGCTCGAGGAAATAGTTTCTATAAAGCAAAAGCTCAGGAAATTCTAAGTAAGTTGGAATAGATTACACTCATTCATTAACACATATACAAAGCCGTTCAATTAGATTGAGCGGCTTTCCTCTTTTTGTATAAAATGTACATTAATACAGTAAGTATTCATGAATCTAACAATCGCATTTGGAGTACCGCTTAAATATTTTTAAGTTATAATCAATAAGAAAATTCTTCCTCTCTTCCAAAAGTCCACTTACCTAGAAATAAATTACTAGTACCTTGATTTAAATAGCAATTTTAAGGAAGATTGTGATAGGAGTAAAATCTCATTAATTCTCGGCATAAATCAAAATAGTCGATAACCTGGATAACTATCTGCCTCTTAAAATCAAAAAAGTCTGAAACAGTGTCTCAGACTTTAAAAATATCTTATTAAGTAACTTTTCTTTTAATTCTTCTTCTGAATACAACAAGAACTAATAATACTAAACCTCCAAGTCCCATATAAACCAAATTATTTTTAAGATCGAAATCGTATAGTGGCTGAACATCACCCATGGTTACATATCCCGACCAAAAATACGGATGAGATTTAAGTGGATCTGCAGTTTCTAAATACTTTAATTTAGCCTGGCGCAAAGATTCATCCTTATCTAATCCTTTTGATAGATATGAATAAAAATTGGTCATCAAATTAGACCCTGTCTGGTCTTCAACTGTCCATAAAGTCATAATAATACTTGGACAACCTGCATAGAAGAATCCTCTGGCCAAACTCATAACCCCTTCTCCTTTTAGAAGTTTACCATCACCGGTATTACAAGCACTAAGAACTACCATTCTAGCATTAAAATTCATGTTATAAATTTCATGCGTATTTAATAATCCATCCTGAACTGTATCATTTGTTTGAGTAAAAACCAGTTTTGAATACATTGGATTCTCATCATCTATAATTGTATGCATTGCAAGGTGTAGAACATCATAACCATTTGCGTGATCCTTAAAATTTTGTTCGGTTGCAAGTTCATCCAGGTATAAATCACCTTCCATTACATTCGAAATATTATTGACTTCTTCTTTAGTGTATGGCAAAGGATATAATTTATCTCTGTATGCTCTTTCCGTGTACAAAATTGAATCATCAATTCCATTGTATGAGGGTGCAAAAGCCAAAACTGATTTACTTGTAGTGAAACTAAATCCTGCAGGTTCTATTGAAAAACCAATTGTTGCCGAGTTCTGATAAGTTATTGTATTAGATTTTATTAGATAATCTAAATCCCTATAATTCATCCGATTAGTATCAGCTTCATGTCTAATTAAAACACCAAATGGAACATAAGCCATTTTTCCATCCGGAACAATAATTAGTTTCTTATTTTGTATTTGCTTACTATGAGGAGCTATAAAAGTTTGATATAAATTAAAAGCTGATTTAGTATATCGTTGATAATACTCAGAACTATTCTCTGCAAAATCATTGGTTTTTAAGGCACTCCTAACCTCTTCAATCTGAAAGTCTAAACTATCAGAATTGATCTCTTGTTTCTTTATCTCAAACGAATCTGAGGTAATAATGAAGGTAAAAAGAGAAGAATCCGAAATAGAATACTCAATTAATATGTCATTTGAAGATAATTTTGATTGAAGCTCTGACATTTCAATTGTACTATTCTTATATTTAAGTTCGTAGTACTTGGGATAATCTTTCTCAAAACGAAGTACCATTTGGTTATAACTTTCATTCAATTGGAATAGTTTTCCTTGCCACTCAGAGATCTTATCTCGATCTGATTTTATCTTTTTTCTTTCTTCGTAGATCTTTTCACGATAGTTAGCAATATCCTTTCTTAACTGTTGTTCTTCCTCTTGTAATTCTACAGGAATTCCACCGATATTCTTAGCATTAATATCATTTAAAGAAGACATTAAACTGGCAGCTTTAGAGCGTTCTGCATATTTAAAGGCTCTTTCTTTATAGCTAATATCTTTAGTTAATCCGTACAATTGCACTGCAATTTCAATAGCAACTGTATAAGTATCTTTTTCATTCTGCGACAAAGCAAACTTACTTTCTTCATCTTGGTAACCAATTCTTATTTTATCTATGATTTCCATACACAAATCATAAGTATCTAAACTAAAATCAAGATCACTGATTTTTTTATTTTCATCATACAATTCTGAAAAACTCTTTGCTTTCCCCTTTAATATTCTTAATAAGGATATTTGCGGTTCTATTCTATTTACATCTGGATTGCGATAAATCGAACTATCTGAAAAATTTTCTAATTCTGATACTAATGCTTTTTGATAGAAATATAGAGATTTTCTATTTTGCCTTTGCTTTCCATAAAATTCACCTAAATTCTGTAAGCAATTAGCAACATCAGGGTGATTTTCACCATAATTGCTAATATAAACTCTTAATGCTAGTTCTAAATACTTGAGGGCATTATCCTTCTTTTTAATTTTACTTTGAAAAATACCATAGTTTAGGTACAAAGTACCTAACTTATAATGATTATCATCTCCAAAACTTTTAATGTCATTAATACTTTTAAGATAATACAGATCCGCTTCCTTATAATTTTTCAATTGCTTATAACAGTTAGCAATTCCATTAAGTGTTGATGATCTATCTTTTTCATGAGCATTTTCTTTAATTAATAATGACTCCTTGTAAAAATTTAAAGCTACAGTATATTCATGCTTACCATAATGTATATTACCAAGATTATTATTTATTTGAGAAAGATATCGAGAATTACCATCGCCAATTAATGATAAAGCTTTCTCATAATAACTTTGAGCTTTAAATAAATCCAATAAATCATTATAAATATTTCCACTATTAACAGAGATTGGTACAAGCTTTTGAGAACCTTCTCCATAATGATTAATTGTGAACTTCTCGGCAAGATTAAAATACTGTAATGCATCCCGTCGTTTACCAATTCGTCGTTTTATTACACCAAAATTTACATAGGTTCTGTATATCATGTTTAAATCTTTAACATCACCTTTTTCAATTGTCTTTATCGCATTTTTAAAAGATTGCTCTGCATAAATAAATTCACTGTTTCTATAAAATTCCAAGGCACGATTAAATTGCTTAACTAATAAAGAATCGGCAACTAAGAGTTCTTGATTACTGTCATCAGAATTTATTGATGCAAGTGCTATATTCTTGTTTTCGCCTGCCAGTAAAACAAGTAAAAGAGAGAAAAGCAGAATTTTTTTTATTGTTTTTTTCACGCTCAAGTAGTTTTTCTTAATCTTCTTAGAAACAACGATTTATATACGCAATCTTTCCTAAAAGGATTTAAATATATACAGTTTTTTTCACTTTTTTTAAAAAAAACTTTCAATCTCAGGGTTACCTTTTTCTAAAAAGCGGAATAAAGGGGTGTAATTATTTCCTTAAACAACTAAAAAAAGACCCAATAGCAATGAAAAATTTCGAAGTATTAAACACCGAAGATTTAAAGAACATTAAAGGTGGATATCACGACAAAGTTATCAGTGAAGATATCTTGGTATAACCATCCTCGACCCATAGTAATCCAAATTTTCAAAAAAAGTATTTTCCTAGTTATTAACGACCAAATAAAATAGCAATGAAAAATTTCGAAGTATTAAACACCGAAGATTTAAAGAACATTAAAGGTGGATATCACGACAAAGTTATCAGTGAAGATATCTTGGTATAACCATCCTCGACCCATAGTAATCCAAATTTTCAAAAAAAGTATTTTCCTAGTTATTAACGACCAAATAAAATAGCAATGAAAAATTTCGAAGTATTAAACACCGAAGATTTAAAGAACATTAAAGGTGGATATCACGACAAAGTTATCAGTGAAGATATCTTGGTATAACCATCCTCGACCCATAGTAATCCAAATTTTCAAAAAAAGTATTTTCCTAGTTATTAACGACCAAATAAAATAGCAATGAAAAATTTCGAAGTATTAAACACCGAAGATTTAAAGAACATTAAAGGTGGATATCACGACAAAGTTATCAGTGAAGATATCTTGGTATAACCATCCTCGACCCATAGTAATCCAAATTTTCAAAAAAAGTATTTTCCTAGTTATTAACGACCAAATAAAATAGCAATGAAAAATTTTGAAGTATTAAACACTGAAGACTTAAAGAACATTAAAGGTGGATATCACGACAAAGTTATCAGTGAAGATATCTTAGTTTGAAAAAAATTTGAATAAGTAGATGGTATTTTTTATATTTACTATTCTCTTATCTTATTAACTATGAATACCTTTGAAGAATTAACAATTCAAGAATTAGATAACACATTAGGAGGTTATCACGATAAATCTATAAGCGAAGACATCCTTGTCTAACCAGTTTCCATAATATATTTTCACAATACTATCTATTAAAGATGTATTAGATTAAGTCTTGTTGTATAGGCTTAATAAAGAACTGTTATAAGTTAAAGACAAATTCATTTAAATGGAGAAACGTCCTACATATAAAGAATTGCAACGACAATTAGCAGAAGCACGTGCTCAGCTTGAAAAGACCGAAAAGCTGAAGGATGCATTTCTTGCCAATATGTCGCATGAAATTCGAACACCTATGAATGCAATTGTAGGAGCATCGGAACTTCTTCGTGATGATTCCCTTTCGAAAGAGGATCGAAATGAATTCACAAAAATACTGTCATCGAGCAGTAAAGAACTTTTGGATCTATTCAATAGAATCCTTGAACTATCGCAATTAGAAAGCGGTGCATTGGAATACAACGAATCGGAAGTTGAAGTACATGATTTATTGGTTACGCTGTATTCAGCCTACGGGCAAAAAATTAACATGAGCGGTAAAAATTTGGTATTAAATTATACCGAAGATTTACATGAGAATAAAATATTTACTGATCAGAAAAAATTAACCAAAGTCCTGTCTTATCTTCTGGATAATGCACTAAAATTTACAAATTCAGGAGAAATTGATTTTGGCTGTGCAATTCAGGACAGACACAATATTCTTTTCTATGTAAAAGATACTGGACCTGGAATAAGCGATCAGGAACAAGCTAAGATATTCAATAAATTTACTCAGGTAGACAATTCATATACCAGAGAACATTCAGGTGCTGGTTTAGGATTAAGTATCAGCAAAGAATTAGTTGAATTTCTTGGAGGCAAATTGTACATCGATTCAAATTTAGGTGATGGTTCTATTTTCTATTTTACCATACCATTTAAATTCTCTGAATCAAATCTTGTACTAAAAGAAAAAATTGAAGCTATATTGAAACAAAATATTAACGAAATATATTCTTCGTCTAATACTCGAAAGAATATTGCTATTTAGGAAAATAACTAGGGATGTTAAAAGGAGCTTGCTGGTCACAAGCTCCTTTTTCTATTTTGTTTTGAGAAATATTTCTTTGTAATTGATAATAACATCGAGTACCACTGCTAAAATCATCAAGTTGTACTTTTGATCTGATTTGGTAAAAATCAACATACAAGCTACAAACATGAAGAGAATTCCAATAATTTTTACAATTTCTGAAAATTTTAATTGCTTGACTTTTTCTAAGTTCAAATTAAAAATCCTGTAAATTATATTTAAACCAACACCGAAAGCCAACATTGCTATTCCATATGATTCGGCTTGTAAAATAAAAAGAGCACCAACAATAATTAAAACTGTTGCGAGCGTATAAAGAATTGATAAAAATCGTTTCATTTTTATGTATTTCTAGAAAAGTAATTCAGGATCATTGAAATTGTTTTTCCCAAGATGCGAATAAGCTAATGGAGTAACTTCTCTTCCTCTAGGAGTTCGCTTAATAAATCCTTCTTTAATCAAGAATGGTTCATAAACCTCTTCAATTGTTCCACTATCCTCTCCAACTGCTGTCGCAATTGTTGAAATTCCAACCGGTCCTCCACTAAATTTATCAATAAGCGTATTTAGAATTCTATTATCCATCTCATCTAAACCATGCTTATCAATGTTTAAAGCTTCTAATGAAAATTTGGTAATTTCTATGTCTATAGATCCATTTCCTTTTACCTGAGCAAAATCTCTTACTCTACGTAAAAGTGCATTTACAATACGCGGCGTTCCTCTACTTCTTGACGCAATTTCTCCAGCTGCTTCATGTGTTATCTCAACATCCAGAATACTTGCGCTACGCTCTACTATTTTTGATAATACAGGTAGGTCGTAATATTCAAGATGACAATTGATACCAAATCGGGCTCTTAAAGGTGAAGTTAATAATCCGGAACGGGTAGTTGCACCAATTAAGGTAAAAGGATTTAACTCCAATTGAATTGATCGTGCTGCAGGCCCTTTATCAATCATGATATCTATTTTGAAATCCTCCATTGCGGAATATAGATACTCCTCAACAATTGGACTTAACCTATGAATTTCATCAATGAATAGAACATCATTTGGTTCCAAATTGGTTAACAATCCGGCAAGGTCACCAGGTTTATCAAGAACTGGCCCAGAAGTAACTTTTAATCCAACGCCCAATTCGTTGGCAAGAATATTTGATAAAGTTGTTTTTCCTAGCCCAGGAGGTCCATGGAGCAAAACATGATCCAATGCTTCCTCGCGCATTTTTGCAGCTGCAACAAATACATTTAGATTCTCAACAATTTTCTTTTGCCCACGGAAATCTGAAAACTGAAGTGGTCTTAGTTTATTATCTAATTCTTTTTCTTTATCCGAAAAATTATGACTTCGTATGTCCAGGTTATCATCCATGCGACAAAAATAATCTGAAAATCTTTAATTCGAGTAGAAAACTTTACTCAAATGCAAACAATGCTTGTTAGAAACTTTTGAAAATATCCCGAATTGGAACTTATAAACCTAGATTTGTTAAAACCTTAAATAAATGGTCTACATCGAATGGTTTTGACAAATGGGCATCCATACCATTCTCTAAACACTTTTCTTCGTTAGCGACCATTATATCGGCTGTAAGAGCAATAATTGGAACATGTCCTTGACCATTTTCAATTCCCCTTATGATTTTCGTGGCTTCTAATCCATCCATTTCTGGCATCATGACATCCATCAGAATAAAATCATAGTTTCCCTCTTTATACATATCGACAGCTTCCAAACCATTATTAGCAACATCGATTAAATAACCATATCGCTTTAAAGTAAATTTAACTACAGTTTGATTCAATTTGTTGTCTTCAACAAGAAGTATCGAATAATTTTTACTTTCCCAACTCATTCTCTTCAGTGTGGATTTTCTATAGTCTGCAAGATAACAAAATCATTGAAATAATTAAGTAAACATACCTAACAATTCACAGTTGAATTTTATTCCTGAATTTAGACCTTATTACAATTATCAACACTCATATTATTAATATAAATTTTTTAAAATTTCTAAAAAATAAGATGATTATTATATCCTGTTAATAATGTTGGTAAGAGAGCATGAATTTTGTTGTTTTTTTAGTAGAAAAAAGTCTAATAACACGATATGAACAGGTATTGTTAATATAGGAAATCTATAAATCAGTAAAATATATACTTTATAAACTTCTTGTTAATAACTTTGGTTTTTGATAATTTAATTATCTCTGGATATTAACAGCTTGTTGAAAACTGGTTGAAACCTTTAATAACACTGGTAAAAAATAAAATTGGTGGCTGAGAAATATTTTTCTATACGGATATAATTTTGTTAGTTCCAAAGAATACTTTGTAAATTTTAATAAGGAAAAATCAACAGTATGTTAACTGAATGTGAACAAATCTGTTCATAAACGAAAAGACTATAGCTAAATTATTCTTTTATAGATAGATGTGTTTCAACAATTAATTTAATAAATGACTTTAGATAAAATGTGGGGTTTTGAACTTGGAAAATTGGACATTTTGAAAACAACTCATATAATTTACTTAGTTTTGTACTCCAAAATTAACTTGAACAAAAACCACATAAAGGCATAATGTCTTTAATAATTTTAATAAGATGAAAAAACTAAGAATTGCATTGGCTGCTGATCATGCAGGATTTCAGTTTAAAAATGAATTGGCTGAAATTTTGAAGGCAGAAGGATATGAAGTAAAAGATTTTGGTACTAATTCTGAAGAAAGTATGGATTATCCTGATACAGCTCATCCATTAGCTGAAGCTGTTGAAGCAGGTGAGTTTGATTTTGGTTTTACTCTATGTGGAAGTGGAAATGGTATTACCATGACTGCTAACAAGCACCAAAAAATTCGTGCAGCTTTGTGTTGGACCGCAGAAATTGCAGGTTTAGCAAGATCGCATAATGATGCAAATGTGTGTGGTATTCCTGCTAGATTTATTTCATTTGAAGAAGTAAAAGAGATTGCTAAAACCTTTCTAAATACTGAATTTGAAGGAGGCAGACATCAGAAGCGAATTGACAAGATTCCTTTGTAAACTTAGGCTTCTTGAATAATAAGAATCATAATAAATAAGGAATTAAAGAATTAAAGATGCGTAATTAGTTGTAATTATTGTTATCTTTGACCTGATTGTTAGATAAATGTGGAGTAAAAATAAAAATTAAAGATGTTATCGAATACTTGTAAATATGCAATTCGCTCAGTAATTTATTTGTCGATAAATGCAAAAGAAGGCAAAAAAATAGGAATAAAGAAGATATCAGAGGAGCTGGAAATTCCAACACCATTTTTGGGTAAAATATTACAAAGCCTTGCAAGACAAAAGTTACTTACATCAACAAAAGGGCCTCATGGTGGATTTGGAATGGGTAAGGATCCTAGTGAAATCACCTTGATGAATATTGTTGAAATAGTGGATGGATTGGATATGTTTGAAAATTGTTTAATTGGAATTCGTCCATGTAAGTCTGATGATAAAGCACAAGCTGCTTGTCCTGTTCACAATCAGTTTGGACATATTAGAAAACAGATTTACGATTTGTTTAAAGGAAAAACAATAGGTCAGTTGATTACCGAAATGGAAAATGCGAATGAGTATATTACTTTATAAGATTTTCTTTAGAAAAGATATTTCACTAAAGGGCTTGCGATTCATTAGCAAGTCCTTTTGTTTTTTTATCCAAGGATAAAGTAAAATAGCAACAATTCCTCCCAAAATATCTGCCGCTAAGTCCATATAATCACCACTACGATTTATAAAGTAATTTTGCTGTAAATATTCTATTGCACCACCATAGACAGCAACCAAAAATACTATAATCAGAATTATTAGAGATTTTTTCAGTTTGGTTTGAAAACTTAACTCTGCCATCAAAAAAATTCCCATAATAAAGAACATTCCAAAGTGAACAAGCTTGTCGAAATGGGGAATATGAATGGCAGATGTTTTAGGTAAATCATTGCCTGGAATAGAACACAAAATAAATATAATTATTGCCCAAATAATATTTCGCCAGAACAATTTTCGCTTCATAAATTTATGCATATCGATAATAGTTGCTCAAAGTTAGCAAGCTATTTTTAGTTTTCAAGTTTATGGTATAAATATGTTTGAATCAATACGCTATTGATCTATTTAGCAGAATTTCGTAATTTGAATATTATTTGAAATTTTGTTAAACTGAATTCTGTCTGTTATGACTATGATGGCTACTGAAATGATGGAGATTTTGTGTTCTGAAAACATTAAAACATGGTTTGATTTAGGATTGTTTATAGATAGATTTAAGGAAAACAAACCCATTCCAGCTGTTGAGTTTAACCAAAGTTTTGAAGCTTTTAAATCTGAAATTCATAAAAAGGGAATTGCTTTTTCTACTTTCTATTATTCAATTGATGGAGTTAGTATAGAGGTGGAGAAATATGCAAAAACCTTTCGATACAATTTTGGAGATGATATTGCAATACATTATATAGCTGGTAAATTTCATTCCGAGGCTTCTAAAATTATCGATCCAAGAACCAAAACCTGCACTATTGAAGAAATGCAGGGATTTGATGATTGGACACTGTATAAAGATTTCTACTTTACCAAATTGGAGCGTGGCAGTAAGGAATATAATGCTCTGATTAAAAAATATTGGAAACAAACTCTAACTATCTGTGAAAAATTAGGTTCGTATATCGAAAATAATAATATTGGCTTGTTATACCTCATTAATTTGTGTTCAAACCCAGGAAATGTAGCTGCTGCTTTGGCTACAGTTTTGGTTTCAGAATATATGGGTATTCCTGTAATCAATAATAATCATGATTTTTATTGGGAAGGGGGAAATTCTGAAATCACCAAAGAGGTAAAAGGATTGAAAAAAGGTCCGCGTGATTTCTTTTTTCTGAACTCACATTTGGGTGAATTTTTTTCACAATTAGAGGTACTATATCCATGGGAATCTCGTTCTTGGATGAATGTAAATATTAACAAAGAACAATGCGATTATCTGATACATTATAAAGGACATAACCCTGCAAATGTGACTGAAATTGGAACTGCAGTAGATAGTGTAGAATATAATAACATTAGTAAAAGAAGAAGGATTGAATCTCTTTTTCAAATGGAAAAGATGTTGAGTCGTTATCACAAAAAAGCACTTGTTAGTTATTCGGTAAGAGATGTATTGGAATATAAATTGGTGAATAGAAATGACCCGGAACCCATTTATATTGGTTACAAAACAAAAGCAATGCACAAGTTTTTGTCTGAGAATATTATTTTTCTGCAACCAACCAGAATAATTTCAAGAAAAAGGATTGAATTGGGATTTGACCTTGTGGGTAAGATGTTGCATGTTGAGAGTTTAAAAAAGAAAATTAGAGAATCGAAAGATTTAAAAATTACCATATTAATTACAGGACCAATTCCATTGGGGCAATATGCTTATTTTCAAAAATTGTTAAAAAGATTTCAGGAGCTTTTAGAGAAAATAGATCTCGAATTTAGAAAGAGAGTTTATTTGGGATTTTTATTTAGTGAGATGGATAAAAAAAGGTTTAGGAATCACTTCGAAAACCCTATTGGTATTCCTGAATTGTATAGCATTTCTTCTTTAATATTATTGCCATCTAAAACGGAGGGCAGAGGCTTGCCTATCATAGAAGCAGCAGCTGCTGGGGTACCTATTTTTTGCCGAAGATACCAACCAGAAAATGTATATGCAGAAGTTATTGGAGAACATTTACCAGAGAAGGATAGATTAAAAGTAATTGAATTTACAGGCAGAAGAATACACGATTCACATGTGAATGAAACCATAGAAAAGGTATTCTTTCCTCACATTCATCACCGAAGTGTGAGTCATAATAAAAAAGTGATAGAAAAGCGTTACAGCATTAACTCTTTAAACTTGGGCATAGAAGAAATTGTAAGGAAACTCTTTTTGCAGTTACAATCAAATAAAGAAATCTTAAACGAAGTTGGTCAATTATACAAGTACTACAAGTCAAAAGTAAAGTTTACAAACAATGATGTAAAAGCCTTGTTGAATACTGAGAATAGACATTATTTACCAGGATATGGCAGATTGGGTTTTATGCTTTATTTAAAATCATTAATTGATCCGAGTTCGTTTAGAATGGAAGAGCAAGAAATTAGAGGAGGTACCTTTTATTTTGCAAAACGACAAATTGAAGATCATCCAGATTCAGAGAATTTAGACTTGGAACAGATTCATAATTTTTACAATTCAATTGACAATCTTTTTGCAGTTCGAAATGGTGAAATTTCAATAAGACACGATCATTCTTTTACCTATCGACATAGAAATAAAAACCATTATCTGTTTCATGATTTTACTCATCAAGAATTATCGGGTATGGTAAATCTTCTTAAATCGAAATATTTACCTCTCGGTATTGGCAGAAAAGTAAGTGGTACATCAAGGTTTTTTATAGATAAAAATTTGGCTCTTTCTCAATTAACTTCTTCTTCTATAATTTCTATTGATGATAGAAATTTCCTTTTCAAGAAGATGAAACAGAATATTCCACTGGCATATTTTCCGGGTAAGTATGTGAAATATGAGCTTGAATATTTTGTGCTGAATTCTATTAAAAGTCGATTGGGTATGGATATGCATGATCCGATTACGGAAGAAATTTTAATGGATAAAAATATTGAAAAGGTGTATGTATTTGCTCCGGAAGAAGCATTAACCAATTGGACAACTGCTAGCGATATTCGTGAATTTATTGAGTGTGGTTCTGATCTGGAATTGAAACTTTTGTATGATAAAAAAATTCTGCAAGTGGTTTCTATTGATTCCTTAACTGTGGGAATTCATATTCCTCAAATGGGGAAGAAGGCTTTATCGATTTTACGAAAAGTAATGGATAAGAATGGTTACTTAATATCGAATAGAAGAAATGCTGCTTTTATGACCGATATATTGAATCTGGATAGATTTCATATTGGAAAAGTAACAACCGAATTGGCTGCAAATATTATGGGAATTCCAAATAATACTGGGTACATTCAGTTTGTTCCTGCAGGAGTTCGGTCAACTTTAGCTTACCCAACTCCCATACAAACGGCTAAGGATTTTTCGGATTTACTGCATTCAGATTTATTTAATGAATTAAGCGAAAAGTTAGGCGAACAAGAGTTGCTACAATTGATAAAGCAAGATGCCGAAACCAAGGGATCTCCATTAAAATTGATATTGGAAAACATTTCAAAATCCAACAATCAAAAAAAGGAAGTTGAATATTCGAATGTTACCGGAATTTATGAAGATGGATATCCATGGAATGGAATTTTGGCCAAGGCAAACGTGCAAGATGATAATGAAAATTGGGAATTTACTGCAGTTAGTTCATTCCAGACAAAAACGGTAACAAGTTTTGTAAAAGAGTTTGAAGAAACTAACAAATGCCAAGCTAAACTAGCGTGGAATGGTGGTTATATATTAAATCCTGAATTGGTTGGTAAATTGGGCTTACCAGAATCCTACATAGGTTCTCCTTTAGGTTTACTAATCTCAAACGGAAAGTGCTTAAGTACGCCTCTCTTTAATAAGCCGGCATTGTTAATTTATCAATCAGGTAAGCTTGATATTGAAAGAGTAAATTGTAAAAGCGGCATTCGAATCAAAACGAGTGATGTCGAATTGAAATTTGATGCCAAAAATTACAATCAGTTTGAAGCTGGAAAATGTGCTTACTTTGATTTGATGTACGAAGAAGATATGATTCCAGCGAAGGATTGTATTGTATATCGATTAGCAGGTAATACCGTAAAAGAAATCATTTATAATGCTGACAAAGTGAAACAAATTCCTGTAGGATTAACCCTATGTATCCCATTATCACTAATGCAATCAGCAATTGCAAATGTTGGTGACCAGCTTGAAATTATTGTGAATGGTATGGAGGATGTACTGCATGCAGTTGAAGCAGGTCCGATGTTGCTAAATAAAGGAAAGCAATGTATCGATATGGAAGTGGAAGGATGGAAGAAACAGAATTCGATAAAAACACAGGCTGCCCGATTGGACTTTACAGATATGAGAGGTCCAAAAATTGCCGTAGGTATAGATGAAAAGAGAAATTTATACGTTCTAACCATTAATGGTAGAATTCGTGAATCGGTTGGTGCTACTCATATTGATATGGCTAACATTCTGGAAAAGTATGGTATTCAAAAAGCAATGGGATTCGATCCAGGTGGAAGTTCGACTTTGGTTGTGAACGGTGAAACATTAAATATATCTCCATACAATTCGAATTATGAACGAAACATCTTCTCTTTGCCACCAGAACCACGTGCGGTTTCCAATGCCGTGATAGGTTTTAAAAAAGAATAGTTTTAAAGTAAAGGCATTAATGCATTCTCTATAATGAAAATTAAACTTAGTCTCATAAAACAAAAGCCTGCAAACATGCAGAGCTTTTGTTTTATGAGACTTTATGGGATACTACTCTATAAATTTCGTAAGGATTTAATTTTAGTATTTCTTCAAGCTTCCAAGGAATGAAATATCACTGGTTACCTTAGGATCTCCCTTATATTTTACCGAACCAATTCCTGAGATACTAACTCTTAATTCATCTAAAACATATACTTTTCCGCTTCCAACACCACTAATATCTATTGTTCCTTTTAGCGCTTTCATATCAACTGCATTAACACTACCTGCTCCCGAAATATCAATGTTAATTTCTTCTGATTTACCGGCAAGTTTAATTGTTGAAGCACCACTGTTGTCAATACTTAGACTGTTTGCAGTTAGTTCTAAATCTGCAGATGATGCACCATTAATTTCAATTTCCAACTCGTCAAATCTTAAAACCTGATCAGATTTTAATGAAATTGCACCATTTGCTTTTATTTCACTTAAATGTTTAAAACCAATGTACAGTTTTAATTCTGTTGATTTGTATATGCTTTTTTCAGTAGTGATATACAAAACATCACCTTTCATTTTACTGGTAATAACATCCAATAAATTTTCGTCGGCAACAACTTTTAAGCTGTAATCATCATCTTGTGACAAGTAAATTGTGAAAGCTCCATTTACCTTAATGGTTTCAAAATTGCCAACTTCTCTCACTTCCGATTTTACATTACCATTTCCTTTAATACCATCGGCAAAAGTTGGTAAAGCAGTGGCAACACTAATTAATAAAATTAAAATCGGTGAAATTATTTTTTTATATCCTTTCATAGCTCAATGGGTTTATATTTTTGTTCTTTGTATTAAAGACTTTAGTGTATTGCAAAGTGTTGCATGAAAATTAAACTAGTGCAACTTGGGTGTGATATAATACACGAAAGCTTGTCTAAATTAAAATCAAACATGGAAAATAAAAGAATTGCTTCTACCTTGCAAGAAAATTGATTTTATATGTCAGGAATTTATTTTCATATCCCTTTTTGTAAACAGCTTTGTCACTATTGTGCTTTTCACAAGAGTATTTCGCTGCAATCTACCAACGATATGCTTGAATGCTTTAAAAAGGAGTTGGAATTACGAAAGGATTATCTAGATCAAAAATCTGTTTCGACCATATATTTTGGTGGAGGAACACCTTCGGTTTACAAGCCAGAACAGATTCAGATGCTAATTGATGAGTGTTCGAAATATTGGAACATTGATACGGATGTTGAAATTACACTAGAAGCCAATCCTGATGATTTAAATAAGAAATACCTCGCACAACTTCGAAATTCATCCGTGAACCGGTTAAGTGTGGGAATACAATCATTTCATGATGAAGATTTAATTTTAATGAATCGCCGACATACTGGTAAGGAAGCATACGATACTATAAAAAGAGCACAAGATTATGGTTTTGATAATATCTCGGTAGATCAGATTTATGGTGTCCCAGGATTGAGTATGGAAAAATGGATTGAGAATCTTGATTTGGTTTATGATTTGGATATTCAGCATATCTCTTCCTATCATTTAATGTATGATCCGAATACGGTTTTTGCTAAAAAACTGGAGAAAGGTCAATTGATTGAAGTTGAAGAAGAGGAGAGTTTTAATCAGTTTAAATATTTAATTGATTCGGCTCGCAAAAATGGTTTTACTCATTACGAGATATCTAATTTTTGCAAAGAAGGATACATATCAAGACACAATTCGAGTTATTGGAAACAGAAACAATATCTTGGAATAGGACCTTCGGCGCACTCCTACAATTTAAAAGAAAGAGAATGGAACATTGCACACAATTATAAGTACATGAAAGCCGTTCAAGAAGGAGGAGAATTTTCGGAGAAAGAAGATTTAAATTTCTTTGATCGATTTAATGATTTAATTCTTACATCGCTTCGAACCTATTGGGGATTGGATTTAAACTTGGTGAAAGAACAATTTGGAGATGATTTATATAGACATTGTGAAAAAAAAGCAGCAAAGTATATCCAATCAAATCACATTCGTAAGGAAAATAATGCTTTAATTTTAAGCGATGAAGGTGTGTTTATTTCCAATGATATCATGTCTGACTTCTTCTTTGTTGAAGAAGATTAACGAATAAGTAAATGAAATATTTGAAGATAGCACTGATCGTATTTTTTGCACTAATTGTAAATCAGAATGTATTTGCACAAGTTGATACGGTTCAGGTATTAAGTCCAAAGCAATTTTTAAGGGTTGCCAAGTTAAATCCGCAAGCTGTAGTAATTGATGTTCGATTAAAAAAAGATTTTAAAAAGGGGCATATAGATGGTGCCATGTTAGCTGAAACATCAGACAAATTGTATCAGATAATCGATTCGTTGGGAGAGAGGAAGACCTATTTACTTTACTGCAAATATGGTGAGAGAAGTATTGCTGCGGGCAAAATGCTATTTAAAAAATATAAGATTAAGGTTTGTTCTTTAGAGGATGGATTGGATTATTGGAAAGAACTGAAAATGGAAATTGTGAAATAGCATTCGGATTTTTATCCACGTATGTTTTGTGATTCAATAATGCCTTCGGATTTTCGTCCGAGGCGATTTTCAAAATATAAAATGTACTTGTATTTTCATCCAAGCCCCCTTTGTGTTGCACATACCCCCTTCGGATTTTCATCCGAGCTGATTTTATAATTATAAAATGTGCTTGTATTTTCGTCCGAGCCCTATAAGTGTTACACACATACCCCTCGGAATTTCGTCCGCACCCCCTATGTGTAAGCCAAAACACCGGTAAAATGGGGAAATCTTATAATAATAGATGGTTAAATTACATCACATAAAAAAAGCAGACCCATTTGAGCCTGCCTTTCTAAGTTTATATTTGATTTATTTCTATTTCATTCGAAATAAAATAGGAATTATTGAACAATTGTTGTTCCGTTGTATGATGTATTTAAAGCATCAGATAACCAACTTGGCTTGTTTTTTCCATTACCAGCACCTGTTGCATTTTCATTTTCAGTAACAGTTAAACCATCAACAGCTTTTACAGTATTACCAGTTCCCATATCGATGAATTTAGCATTGGTAATTACAATATCACTTGCAGTAATTCTTGCTGCTGCATCGGTATCGCTTGATGAAGTATAAAAGTAAGCCTGAGCCTTATTGTCAGCTAAACCACCAATTACAATATCATCAATGTTTTGCTTACCGGCACCTTCTTTTAAGAAGAATGGTTTTTCACCCATACCGTAAACAGTTAACTTTTTTAATGTAGCATTGGTCATCGGAGTAGCTGCTCCGTTATCACCATTGTTCGATCCTTCAATTCCTGATTTAGCAGATTTTAAAGCCATCCAGTATTCACCTGTTCCCGACCATCCATCAGCAAAGTCGATACCATCGTCGCCACTTTCGTATGAAACGATATATGATGCATTTACAGTTCCTCCAAAGAACTCGATACCATCATCACCACCTTTGTATGAAACTACATATTCGATAGTTGTACCAGAACCTACACCGAAAAGAGAGAGACCGTTGAATTCTTTTTCGTTTGTGTACTTGTAACCAGTGTATTCTAAGCGTAGGTACGAAATACTACCTGAATTATCATCAGATACATCACCACCATAGGATAAACCAGAAACTTCGGCTCCAGCACTACCAGCATCTGCTTTGTTGGTAGGAGCTTTTCCACAAAGAACTAAACCTCCCCATGATTCTGCTTCTTCAGTTTCAGCTGTCATTACTACAGGATTTTCAGCAGTACCATTTACAAAAATTTGTCCACCTTGGGCAACAGCAATGTAGCGAACATCGGTATCTTCAGAAGTTACATCAGTTGCAATAATAACTGTTCCGGCAGGAATGGTTAAGCTAGCGCCATCTTTAACAACAACAGCACCAGTTAATTTGTATTTGTTGTTTGCATCTAAAGTAATATCAGTTGTGATATCACCTTCGAAAGCTACTTCAGCAACAACTGGGTCACCAAATACGGTAGTAGAACCATCAATGGTATTTAATGCATCTGGCATCCAATCTGGTTTGTTAATACCATTACCAGCTCCTATGGCTTCAACATTTTCTGTAACAGTTAATCCATCAACAGCTTTAGTTTGGCCTGACTTCATATCAACAAAATTTGCATTTGTGATCACAATGTCACCCGCATTTATTCTTGCAGCAGCATCAGTATCATCTCCTGAAGTGTAGAAAAATGCCTGAGCTTTTTCAGCTGCTAAACCTCCAATAACAATATTGTTGATGTTTTGTTTACCCGCACCTTCTTTCAAGAAAAATGGTTTTTCGCCCATACCATAGATGGTAATGTTTTTTAATGTAGCATCAGTCATTGGTGTAGCTGCACCATTATCACCATTGTTTGATCCTTCGATACCTGATTTTGCAGAATTTAATGCAATCCAATGCTCACCTGTACCCGACCATCCATCAGCAAAGTCAATACCATCATCACCACTATCAACAGAAATAAGGTGAGATGCATTTACAGATCCGCCAAAGAATTCGATACCATCATCACCACCTTTGTATGAAACAACGTAGTCTACTATAGTACCAGCACCAACACCAAAAAGAGACAGACCGTTGAATTCTTTTTCATTTGTGTATTTGTAACCAGTATATTCTAAACGTAAATATTCAATTACACCTGAGTTGTCATTTACTTCGTTACCACCGTAAGCTAAACCAGATACTTCTGCACCTGCACTACCTGCATCAGCTTTATTGGTTGGAGCATTTCCACATACTACCAATCCACCCCAGGCTTCTGCTTCTTTTTTATCGGCAGTCATTACAACCGGAGCTGTAGCAGTACCGTTGATAAAAATTTTTCCACCTTGAGCAACAGCTATATAACGAACATCAGCATCGTTAGCAGTAGGCGAAGTAGCTTCAATTCTAGTTCCTGCAGGAATTGTTAATTTACCACCCGATTGTACTACCAATGCTCCTGTTAGCTTGTAAGTTTTACTCGCATCCATTTTGTATTCTTCACCATCTTTAATCTCACCTTTTAAATTGGTAGGATCAAACTTGCCATCCGGAGTTGGATCTGGAGTTGGAATTGGATCATCATTATCTGAACAACTTGAGAAAGTTATTACAGATATAGCTAACATTGCTAATAATAATTTTTTCATTGCTTTAAAAATTTAATTATAAAATGAAGTTGTTTTCTATTTAAAAAGTGTAGGATAAACCTAAACTGAATTTGATTCCTTTTTTGTATGACTTAACCAGCCAATCTTGTGTTTCGTTTTTCTGAAATCTTTCAATGTCTTGATCAAGAAGATTTTTTGCTGAGAAACTTAATCCCCAATTGTTGAGTTTCGATTTTAAGACAAAATCCAAATTGTGTACCTCGTCATCCACCTGATTTCCTAAACTTGAATATCCGATTAGGTACATTCTTTCCGATTCGTATCGATATACCAAAGAAGAGGTGATTGAATTTTGTCCGTCTTTCCAAGAATATTTGTAGTTCAAATTGGTATTGGCAATAAAAGATGCCGAACCTTGTAAATCTTCCTCTTCTTTATTGAAGTTTGCAGTATATCTACCTTCCGTTTCTTCTTTTAGTTTTTCTGCATCCAACTCTTGTTTGGTATCCATAACAGTAAAATTGAATGATGCATATAGTTTCTTTGAAGAGTTTTCGCGGCTTTTGGTCCAGATGTTCTTTTTTGTTTCAAATTCAAGACCAAATACATAAGCCCAATCACCTGTATTACCGAATGTGAACTCGTTACCAGCTGATGCCCTTACAAATCGATTTATAGGATTTGTAATATATTTGCCAAATATCGCTACCGATAACAATTCGCTTGGTTTTGGAAAGTACTCCCATTTTAATTCAGTATTGTAATTGGTAGAAGGTTCGATATATGGATTACCTATCGATACATCAGTTATTCCTTCGAAAATAAAAGGTGCAGTTTCTTTGAATTGAGGTAATGTATAGGTGATACCAGATGCAAATCGAAGGTTAGTTTTTTCGGTTAATGAGTATTTTAAAGATAAACTTGGTAGTACCTTCAATTCAGTAAAATCTTCTTTTCCTTCTCCTAATACGGTATTGTATTTAATTTCCTGAAATACATTTTCAGCACGAACGCCTAATAATGCTACAAATCTTGAACTAAAATTATACTCTAAGTTTGCAAAACCTGCATTAATAATTTGTTCTCCATCGTAGGTTGAAAGGATTATAAAATTGCTCGATAATACTTTTAAATCAAACAGTCCGTTTTGCAGATTTTCATTATTGAAATAGGAATCAATATTATTGATATCGGTAAGTTGATTTGAAATAATTTTATGGTTGAACTGCGTAGATTCAAAACTTCTGTTTTTGAACTTTCCATTGTAACCAACAGTTAGTTTTCCTTTGTAATTAGCATCTTCAAATCCTTCTCCGAATTTATAATCCCAGCTGATATTTGCTGCAATCTCATCCTCTTTTAAATTATGGAAATAACGATTGTTGTTGGCTTGGTCGTTGGTAGCAAAAAATTTCTCAGTATCGGTTCCATTTTCCATGGTGTTGTGACGACGGTCTGGAATAATATTTTTAACCGTATTATAAGCAATACCCCAGTTTAAGTTCATTTTAGGATTTAACTTGTGTTCTCCTAAAAGTTGATTAACCAATACTGTATTTCTTTCGTATTCCGATCTTCTTACGAAACCACCTTCTTCAGCCAAATCGAAAATAAATCCTCTTAAATTTTTAAGTGATTGCTCCGAAGTATTCAGAAATATTGAGTTTAAATAGATATTGTTAGAATTCCAATTGTAATTAAAATTCAACATACCTGTTGTTTGGGTCATGTATTTGTATTGTTCCCCTGAAAGGTCTTTTCTAAAAAAATCACTACCATTTATCTGGCGTTGTAACAAATTGCTGTATTGATATTCATTATCAAAAGAAATTGTAGCAAATGTATTTAGTTTAGAATTTTCAAATTCAAACGTGTTTCCGGCTGAAACAGAAATATCTGTAAATGGATAAACGTTTTTGTCTTCAGGATTCCAGTTGGTTTCAAAATCATAAATATCCAAGTTCTCTTGATAATCAAAATTATCGAACCCTAACATTCCAGGTCCATCACCTAAATAAAAGTTATCTGCATCAGATAAACTTGAGTTGTAGCCAGTTTTTAAATCTATTTTCAAGAATGAATCTCCATTGTGAATTTTGGACACTACATTTACATTTGCTCCTGCAAAATCTCCATATAATTGTGAATTAGGAACTTTTTCTATATCAATAAATTCAATGATATCAGTTGAAAACAATTCCAAATCGATATTTTTAAATTCAGCATTGTTGGAAGGTAAGGGTAATCCATTAAGGGTTGTTGTGTTATAACGATCACCTAATCCACGAACATTTAATCCTTTTGTGTCGTTTTGCTTACTAACTCCAGTAATTTTTGTTGCCGCTGCTGCTGCATCCGAAACGCCTTGAGTGGCCAATTCTTGTGCACCAATTGATTGCTTAATACCTACAGATTTTTTCTGATCCAATAATAGAACAACTTCCGATTCTCGGTTTGCTTTGGCAACTACTTTAACATCTTCAAGTGCAACTGTTGATTCTCCCATTACAAAATCAACAACCGCTGAATTATCTTCAGCTACATTTACATTTTCTTTTGAAGAGGTTTCGTAAGAAATAAAAGAACATTTTACTGTTACTGTTCCAACAGGAACATTAGGAATGGTATAATTACCATCAAAATCGGTTACTGTTCCTAAAGTAGTTCCATCCACATAAACCGAAGCTCCAATTAATGCTTCACCGGTTTTTCCATCCTTCACATTTCCAGTAATGCTTCCCTTCTGCGCATATAAACCAAATGAAGAAAGAGTTAGTAATAAAACTAATAATACTTGTTTTGTCATTTTTTTCCTTAATAAGTCAATACGATTTTTACTTTCAAATCACATTGCGATGTTAGGAATGATATATGATCAGAATAATAAGATGGCTTTAAATAAAAATTATAAAAATTGGCTGCGGTGTTAATTTCAAGTTAATGTGCATTAGGAATGTTAAAGCTCTGTAAATACAGGGTTAAAAATGGGAACCTATTTTTAATATTCTTGAATGGTAATTCTGTGTATAACAGTGAATAAAGAATATTAGTTACAATAACATGAAGGAAAAATTACACAATTATTACAGACTTTAATTCTTTTAAAAAAGTAGAAAAAAAATGATTTTTTACTTGAGATATTTAGCAAGTAAAATCTTAAAAAAGAACTCTGCTTTTTACATCATTTAAAGTTCCTGAATACTTAAGGCAATATTATTGAGGAAATGTTAAGATTTAATTAAGATTCAAGCTTCTGAAATACAATAAGATTAACGAAAAGTTAACTTCTATTTCAGAAAATATCCTACTTTTATTTAAATATTTGCAACGCATTATAAAGTGTGAAACGCAATGTTATTGACAGAACAAAACACCTGGAGATTTTTATTTTCAGGTAAGATAAATAGAGAAATGAAAATTATTTCATCAACAAAAGTTAGTCTTTTTGTTAGTTTACTAGCTGGAGGTATAGTAATGGTATTTTGTGCCATATGTTTATTCTTACCAATTCAGCCAAGCTATATCATAGTTTTTGGAGTACTTTCTACTTGGATTATTTATAGTCTGAGTAAAGTTTTGGTAAATCGATTTTTATACTCCAAAGTGAGAATGCTATACAAAACCATTCATGATACCCAGATAATCGATAAAGAACTAGGAGATAAAGTTAAAAGTACTGACATTTTAGTTGAAGCAGAAAAAGAGGTCAGAGAATGGAGTGAGAAAAGAGGTTCTTTGGTGGCACAACTTAAAAAACAAGAAAAGTTTAGAAAGGAATTTATTGGGAATGTATCACATGAATTAAAAACTCCTATTTTTAATATCCAAGGATATATACTAACACTGCTTGATGGTGGTTTGGAAGATAAATCTATAAACCGAAACTATCTGGAAAGAACCGAAAAGAGTATAAATAGAATGATTACCATCGTTAAGGATTTGGAGGTCATTTCTAAATTAGAGTCGGGAGAGTTAAAGTTAATGCTCGAAAGATTCAATATTGCAGATTTGATAAATGAGGTTTTGGAAATGCAAGAAATGAGAGCTCACAAGAATGGAATAAAGCTAAACTTTATTCAACGTGTCGATGCTCCAAAATTTGTATATGCCGATAAAAAGGAAATCTTTCAGGTTTTAAATAATTTAATAGTAAATTCGATAAAATACGGTAAAGATAAAGGTACCACTACAATTGAAGTGATGAGCATGGATAATAAAGCACTCATTGAAGTAAGAGATAATGGTATCGGAATAGAATCGGATAATTTACCTCGTATTTTCGAGCGATTTTATCGTGTAGATAAAAGTAGAGCAAGAAATATGGGAGGTTCGGGCTTAGGCCTAGCAATTGTTAAGCATATTATTGATGCTCACAATCAAAGTATAAATGTAAGCAGTACTTATGGCGAAGGTACGAGTTTTACTTTTTCACTGGATAAATCAAAATAATAAGAACTAAACAACCAATACCAAATGGAAAGTAGTAATTACAAAATTTTATTGGTAGACGATGAGTCGGATATTCTGGAATTCTTAAGTTATAATCTTAAAAAGGAAGGTTTTCAGGTGTCAACTGCCGGCGATGGCAAAGAGGCAATTGAAAAAGCTAAAAAATTGCATCCACATTTAATTATTTTAGATGTAATGATGCCCGAAATGGATGGAATCGAAACATGCGAGAAAATTAGATCGTTGCCTGAGTTTTCAGATGTACTGATTTCTTTCTTAACAGCAAGAGGAGAGGACTATTCTCAAATTGCAGGATTCGAAGCTGGTGCTGATGACTATATCAGTAAACCAATAAAGCCAAAAGTTTTTATTAGTCGTGTTAAAGCATTACTAAAAAGATCGGGAAGAGTTTCTGAGGAAGGAGGCAATACTAGTAATGGATTAATAAGCATTGGCAATATTTCAATTGATCGTGAGAGATATTTAATTATTCAGGATGGAAAAGAATTCTCATTGCCACGAAAAGAGTTTGAATTATTGATTTTGTTGGTATCTCGTCCACAAAAAGTTTTCACTCGCGATGAGATTTATTCTTCAATTTGGGGTGAAAAAATTATAGTTGGAGATAGAACAATTGATGTTCACATCAGAAAACTTCGTGAAAAAATTGGTGATGATTACATTCAAACGGTAAAGGGAGTTGGTTATAAATTTGTTGACGCAGCAAATTAAGCATATGCCAAGGTAGCAATACTTACTTTGCTACCTTTTGCTTCTAAAATTGCCTGTGCGCAGGCTTCCAATGTAGAACCTGTTGTGACTACATCATCTACCAATAAAATATGTTTGTGTTCAAATAGGTTTGTATCACGAAGCTTAAATATATTATCGACATTTTCCCAACGCTCCAATTTGGATTTTTTGGTTTGAGATTGGGTATGAACTGATCGATAAAGGTTTGAACCATTTACCTCAAGTTTCATAATTTCTTTCATTCCATTGGCAATTACTTCTGCCTGATTGTATCCACGAATTTTCTTTTTTTTGGGATGCAACGGAACGGGAACAATTAGATCAACATCATCAAAGAACTTTGAATTTCTTAATTGGTGGGCAAGTTGTTTACCAAGTTCAATACCGATATCAGTTCGGTGATGGTATTTTAGCTTGTGAATTAATTTTTGGAATTTACTTCCCTTAGAAAACGTAAAATAGGAAGATGCATATTCTATTTTTACTCTCCCCCAAAAGAGAATCGAAACAGGATTGTTTTTTTGTAAATGAAAATCAGTTTTTGGAATTTGGTACAAGCAGCGACTACAAATGGCAATCTCGTTTTTAAATAAAACATTGCCACACGACTGACAAATATTGGGATAAAACAGATTGATAAAATCATCCCATAGTCCAGATATCCTGTGATTTAACTGAGAAATCATCTTTTTGTAATATTATCTCAATAAAAAGTTAACCAACACTTAAGGTTTTGATAAGCTTCTTATAATCAAAGCTAAAATATGTCACCTTATTTTTGTAGTGTTAATCAATATGAATAAAAAATCAAATTTGATCTCAATTAAAGATAGACAAATTAAGTTCATTATTGAGAATGAAATTTAAATAAAAATTAGAGGATTTATTACTAAGACAAAAAATTAGAAACAATGAAAAAGCTTGTTTTCCTTTTTATCGCATTACTTGTTGTTGGACTAGAAAGTCAGGCAATCAACGTAGTTACACCTAATGGTGACAAAGAAATAGAAGCCACAGAATTGGCAGCAATTGAAACGACTAGTCTTTCTGGTGTTGTATTGGATAATGAAACCGGTGAAGCATTGGTTGGAGTAGCCATCCGTTTTGAAGGATCAAAAGAAACAGTGTATACCGATTTTGATGGTAACTTTAAAATTGACAATGTAATTCCTGGAAAGTACAATGTTCTGTCTAGCTACATTTCGTACACAGATAATAAAATGAAGGAAGTAAATGTTAGCGGCAAGAACAATGTTATTCGCCTTGTACTTAAAAAGGACTAATTAAGAGTAAATGATAAAAAGACTTGGAGTAATCTTAGGCGTACTATTTTGCCTGATTGCGAATCACTCTTTTTCTCAAGCCATTGAAGAAATAGAGGGATTATATTACACTACAAAAGGAGATTTATACACCGGAACATATACAGAATTTTATGAGAGTGGTGTAAAAAGAATTGAAATGAATATTGAAGAAGGAAAGAGAAATGGTAAAATTACTCTTTACTTCGAAAATGAAAAAGTTCAGGAAGTTAGATCCTATGTAAATGGCTTAATGGATGGAACCTGGATCACTTGGAATGATAAATCAGTAAAAATTGCCGAAGCAAATTATAAAAAGAATAAAAAGCATGGCAAGTGGTACATTTGGGACGACAATGGTGTAAAACGTTATGAAATGGAGTATTACGAAGGAAAAAAAGTTGGAACATGGTCCATTTGGGATGCTAAAGGCAATTTAATTAAAGAACGGAAGTTTTAGTAAATTCAGATAATAGAAGTTCTCTTGAAAGTCGCTTAATTTTATTAAGCGGCTTTCTTTTTTATACAATCTTTTTTAATTGTATTTGATGCCATATATATTTCTTAATAATTTTGAATAAGAATCGTTAATATTGCAGAAGCTTTAAGAAATTACCGTAAAAAATGAAGTCTCTTTCTGAATTAGGAAAAATTGTTGTTGAGCAAATCAAAGAATTTGTTCCTTTTGTGATATCTGAATTCAGAGGTTTTTTAAAAAGAAACAAATATGGTGTGATGGGGACATTAGCCTTTCATATGATACTTTTGATTCTTTTATTTTCATTTAAACTACATACAAAGAGAGAGTTTCTCGAGGCAGAAATTTTCATTGATATTCCACAAGAAATAGTCGAACAAATTCTCGAAGAGAAAGAAGAGGAGATTAAAAAAGAGATCGAAGAAAAAAATTCAGAAATAAACGAAAGTGTAGACAAACTTCTGCGATCAATTGCCGTAAACCAAGACGTTAAAAAATCAAATTCCGATCCAAAACAAAAGGTTGAGGAGATGATTGATGAGATTAAGAAGAATTTGGATGAATATGGATCTGACGATGCATCGGGTGGTGATGATGGTTTAAATGAATTTAAAAAAGACAGTTTAAGCATAGCCGAAGAGAGAGAAAAACAGCGTGTTTTGGACTCATTACAAAGTATAGAATATAGTGGTCCAAGTAGTGTTTATTATAGTCTCGAGGGGCGTCATAAGATCTATTTACCCATTCCAGTTTTTAAGTGCGAGGGCGAAGGTAAAATAGTTGTAAAAATAGGTGTTAGCCGTAGTGGAAGAGTAGTGGAATCTAAAATTGTGAAAGATCAGTGCAGTGTTCAGGACGATTGTTTGTTTGATGCTGCTTTGGATGCAACCAATCGATCAAGATTCAATGTAAGTACTACAAGTCCACAAACACAGTTTGGAACAATTACCTACAACTTTGTAAAGCAGTAAGTAACAAAGGCATTCTTCTATTCAAACCAATTCGGATTATGATTATTTACTGATATTATCTAAATTGGCATTCGTTTTTATCCTAAAGAATTAAAAAAATATGGGCTTTTTTTTAGCATCAAAACTTCGTAAGGCATCAAATACTGTTGCTATCGAGAAAAAAAGAGATGAGCTTAGAAGTGATTTTGAAGAATTTGAGCAATTCTCGAAATCGGATGAATTAAAGCAATTTAATGAACTTGAATTGTTGGTATTATCTGACGAATTCAAGAGAAATAGAAAAATGATAGAGAGCAAATCCTTTAAAAGGAGTGAGCTGTATCAGGAAGAGAGAGCTTTTAAAAAGTATCAGCAATCAAAAAAGTTTAAAACCTATTTTCGATTGAAGGATTCTTCAGAATTATCTACTTTTAATTTGGTTGAAGAATCAAAAGATTTGGAGCGCTTTAAAGAATTGGAAGCGCTTATGAAATCATCCAAACTGAATAAAAAGGAAAATGCTGAAGAAATTTCGGAATTCAAAAGACTAAAAAGCTCTGCCAGATTAAAAGAGTACTTTAAGTTTAAAAAGTCCAAAGCATTAAAAATCTACAATGAAGTAGATAAATCATCCGATTTGCAAAAATACTATCAACTTGAGGAAAGAATAAGCTCGGAAGAATTTAAAGAGGAGAAAGCGTTTCTTTTGGACAAAAAACGATTTGAAAAAACAGAGGATTTTAAGAAACTTCAAGAGTATAATAGCTTAAAATCATCAGAGAAATTTGTAAAACATTTCAAGTTAAAAGATAAAAATCCATTTGAAGAAATTAAGAAATGGGAATTAACTTTTGCGGAAGAATTTGATACTGGAAATTTGGACACCAATAAGTGGATTACACGTTATTATTGGGGAGATAAATTAATGGATAAAGGATATTCATTAGATTCGGACTTGCATACATTTACTGATGGAGAAAATGTTAAAGTTTCAGGATCATCAGCTTGTCTGTTGGCAAAAAAAGAATCAAAAGAAGGATTGGTTTGGAATCCAAATTAGGATTTGTACCTAAAAGCTTTGATTATACTTCAGCCATTATTAATACAGGTGATTCGTTTCGCCAAAAATTCGGAAGATTCGAAGCTAAAATTAAAGTGAAGAACCCTGCCCAGGTTCAGAATTCATTCTGGATGGTTGCAGACAAAAGCTTACCGCATATCGATATTTTTAAAACCTTTAATGGTGGAAAAATAATGAATGCCAATTTTTGGGGAAGTGAAAATTCTCCTCAGAAGAGTGAGTTTAAGGTAAAAGGTATTGATTTGAGTAAAGGATATTTTATATATTCACTTGATTGGAGTGCTAACGAATTGGTGTGGAAAATAAATGATGTTCCTGTTAAAACTCAAACAACAGGAATTCCTCAAGATCCAATGTATTTGAATTTTAGCCTTGCAGTAAAAGAGGCAAGAAATGACTTAAATGCAGAAATGGAAATTGATTGGATAAGATGCTACCAAAGAAAATAAATACAATAAAAAAAGTGCCTTTTGGCACTTTTTTTAGTTTAAGGATGTCCCTACGTTGAACACACTAAAGTAATTATCTATGGAATCGGCCAGTTGATCTTTTAAATCATCCAACTCTTGTTTTTCCATTTCATCTTCGTCCCAATAGGTAAGAACGATGTTTAGATAATCCTTTATCTGTTCCGGAGAAGTTTCCAATCCCAAATCTTTTCGGAGCAAAACATTAAACTCGGCAAACCACAACAAAGCAATCTTGTGCTCGTGTACTGTTCCTTCAACAAAAGAACTTAGAGATTTAAATTCTAAAAACTTCCGAATGGTTAGTTCCGAAGCTAAATAGTACAGTCGCGTTCCAAGCTCCAAAAACTCTTTTTGAAGCCTTTTAAAGTTGCTCTTGCTCTTTTTTTCACACAAAATCTTCATAAAAAAAGCATTGATTCGAAGAAATTCTTCTCTCTTCTCATCGGAAGCAGCAAGTGAGTTTGTGGTTGATTCTTTCACTTTTGTTTCAGCTTCTTCTACATTTGAATTTGCGGCAGCATTCCTTTTTTCCTGAATTAAAAAGGAAATGATGAAAGCAAGGGCAGCTAAGATTAAAATTTGCAGTATTACCGAGATGATTTCCATGTTTAAAGGTTTAGTGAATATGATTAATTTGGTTGATTGGAAATAACAAACTCATCTTTAAAAATTTACGAATTATTATGTTTTTGCCCAAAATCAGTTTGGTTCATTTTATTTACTTTTGATTTTTGTGGATAAACAAATCATATTTAATGATGAAAAAATCATTTTAATTTTTAATAAATAATTGTATAAAATTGGTTAAATCAGCATGTTATCAATTATGGTTTAAGATACATGAAGATAATGAATGTAAACGAAATATGACAAATGTTTTTTTCAAACAACACATATTGTTTATATGAAATAGATCTGAAATATCATGATTATTAGGATAATAAAAAAGCCGACTAATTGTCGGCTTTCCTATTTTTGTTGTATATGTTTATTTCTTTGAGAAATAGTCATAAAATCGATGTTCAATTTGTGTTGAAAGTCGGAACATCACAGGTGCAATTACCAATGTTAAGAAAGTTGCAACGGTTAGTCCAAATATCACAGTCCATGACATCGGTCCCCAAAAGGCAGTACTATCACTACCAAACGAAAGGTGTGGATTAAATTCGCTCAATAGAGAGAAAAAGTCGAAGTTCATTCCAACAGCAAGTGGTAATAAGCCAAGTACCGTAGTAATTGCAGTTAACAATACCGGACGTAAACGTGTTTTACCTGCTTTTGCGATACAATCAATCTCTTCTGGTGAACTCAGATACTTTCTATCACTCATATCGGTTTCCTTAATCTTTCTTTTTCTAAGCAAATCAATATAATCGACCAGAACAATACCATTATTTACTACAATACCAGCAAGGGATATAATACCAATTCCTGTCATTAGAATTACAAATGGCATTTGGAAAATACCCAAACCTAAGAAAACACCAATTGTACTAAATAGTACTGTAATCATGATAATAAGTGGCTTAATTGCAGAATTAAACTGAGAAACCAAAATTAAAGTAATTAAGGCCAATGCAATCATAAGTGCCTGAGTAAGGAATGCCTGAGTTTCCTCTTGTTCTTCCTGCTCTCCTGTAAGTTTATAAGAATAACCTTTTGGCATTTCGAAATCGGCCAACAATTCTCTTACCCTTGTGTTTATGATATTAGCATTAAATCCTTCCTTTACGTTTGAGTATATGGTAACAACACGTGTGTTTTCGATACGATTAATTCTTTCATAGGTTGAACCGTAAGAGTAATCAGCAACCGCCGAAATTGGAACTTGTACCATTTCGTTACTAATTGGACTCATCACACTTATTTTCTGATTCATTAATGCTGGTACATCATATCGATATTTGTCATTCAATCGAAGCATGATATCATATTCATCTTCACCATCTTTAAATTTAGATACCTCCAAACCATAAAGAGAGTTACGTAAGGCTCTTGCAACCTGGTTTGTAGATAATCCAAATCGACGAACTTTATCGCGATCGATATTAATTAGCATTTCAGGTTTACCTTGATCCAAATCTAACTTCAACTCTTCAATTCCTGGAATTCTATCATCATCAATTAATTGCTTAACGCGATTTGCCTGAATCAATAAATCCTCAAAGTCATCTCCCGAAACCTCAATATTGACAGGATATCCAACCGGAGGTCCCTGATCATCTTTTTCCACGAAAATTTTAGCACCAACAAAACCTTCAAAATTTGCAGTCAATTCCTGCATAATCTCAGAAGTGCTAATGCCGCCACGATCTTTAAATTCCACAAATGAAATTGTGGTTAATGATTTGTTTGCTGCACGACTTGATTCAAACATTCCACCTTTACCAGAACCAACGTTGGTTGATTTCGATCGGATGATGTCCTCATATGGTTCCATGGTTTTATTCACAATTACCTCAACACGTTTTGTAAGCTCATTTGTTTTGTGAATATCGGTTCCCAATGGCAATTCCATGGTTACATAAATGGATTTTGGATCATTATCCGGGAAGAAAACGAATAAAGGTTTTGTGCTAAAGTAGAATACAATTGATAGAATCATCAGAACAAATGTTCCTACAAAGAACAAAAGTGGCCTAATTCCTTTTAATGCAAATCGCAGTGTTTTCTCGTACCTGTTTTCAAGTATTACCAGTAATTTGGTTTGAAACCAGCGAGCAAATGGTTTTAAAGCAACCAGGTTGAACAATACAATAACACCAATAAGCATCAAAAGATTGGCAATAAAGAAGCTTTCTATTGTACCAAATATCTTCATTAAATAAAATGGCATTGATACAACTAGAAATGAAGTTCCAATTAGGATGAATTTCTTCTTGTTCATTTTTTTATTTACATCATCTAACTTCACAAAAGTCGCAGTAAATACTGGGTTAAGAATCAGTGCAACAAACAATGAAGACGACAATACAATAATCAATGTAATTGGAAGGTATTTCATAAACTCACCCATGATTCCACCCCATAAAAGCAATGGGAAGAATGCAGCCAAGGTAGTTGCTGTTGATGAAATGATAGGACCTGCAATTTCACTAACACCTTTTTTGGTTGCTTCCAATTTCGATAAACCCTCTTCGTGCAGGCGGTATACGTTTTCGACTACCACAATGGCATTATCAACAAGCATACCTAGTGCCAAAATCAAAGAGAACAATACCATTTGATTTACCGTGTAACCAATTTGGTTTAGGATGATGAAGGAAATTAACATTGACATAGGAATTGCCAAACCAGAGAACAATGCATTTCTTAATCCCATGAAAAGATAAAGAACAATTATTACAAGTAGCATACCCATGATGATAGAGTTCTCCAAATCGGCAACCTGACCGCGAACATCTTCAGAGGTATCATCTGTTACGGTTACGATTAATCCCCTTGGAAGTGAACCATTTTCTTTTTCCTCACCAATAATTTTGTAGATGGCATCGGTTGCTGCCAATAAGTTCTCACCAGATTTTTTAGTAATCGACAAAGAAACTACAGGTTGATTATTTAATCTCGAAATGGAAGATAGTTCTTCATAAGCATCTTCAACTTCTGCAACATCTTTCAAATAAACCACTCTACCATTAGAAACTTTAACAATTGTGTTTTCAATTTGTTTCATGCTGGTATAATCGGCACTTGTACGTATACTTCTTCTGGTATTATCAGTAATTAATGTACCAGCACTAACCGTTACATTTTCATCGCTAATTGCCAATTCGATATCATGGAAAGTAACACCGTTTGCTTCCATTTTGTGCAAATCGGCATTGATTTTAATTTCTCTTTCGTCAATTCCTTTGATATCTGCCTCTGAAACTTCAGGAAGAGTTTCAAATTTATCTTGTAATTCTTCTGCAAACTCTTTTAAATCTTCCAATCCAAAATCACCCGAAAGGTTTACGTTTAGGATTGGGAAATCTGCAAAATCAACATCTTCAACAATTGGATCTGTATCCAAATCATCAGGCAGTTCACTTAAAGATTTGTCAACCTTGTCTTTGGTGTCTTGAAGAGCTTGCTTAACAGGTACATCTGTGTTAAACTCTACCACAATTAAACTCATGTCTTCGTAAGAAGCCGAACTTAATTTCTTAACTCCTTTTAATGATTTTAATTCCTTCTCAATAGGCCTGGTAACCAGGTTTTCAATATCGATAGGAGAGTTTCCCGGATAAGGAGTTGTAATCATGATATTTGGTATCACAACTTCAGGGAAATATTCTCTTGGCATGCTTTGGTACGAGAACCATCCAAAAAATATAAGAATGAAGGTCAGAATAAAAATGGAGTTTTTATTCTTTAACGCACCAAATGTGGGTTTAAACTCCCGCTGAACTTGCTCGGCAGGAGTATTATCTTTTATATGATCCATTTTCTGCGAATTACTTTGTGCTAATTAGTGTTCCGTTTACAACTTGTGAATAACCTTCTGTAATGATTTTATCACCTAATTGAATTCCTGATTCGATTAAAGAAAGGTTGTTGTAGGTTTTCGATATTTGGATGTAAGTTTTTTGGGCAATCAAATTTTTACCCTCTTTTTTAGCAAGGTACAGATAGCTGCCTTCAAAATCTTTCTTCACAATAATAGATGGAACTACAATGGCATTGTCAATTTCGAAATCTTTAATTTTAAGAACAGAAATAAGGTTTGGCTTAATTTTATGTCCTGGATTGTTCAAATTGACACGAACTTTAAAACTTCTATTTCCAGGATCGATAATATTTGATGTACGATAAATCGATGCATTGGTACGAAAATCGATGGCTGGAAATTCCAATTCAGCTTTTTCCCCAGCTTTAATATAGTTCAGGTAAGTTTCAGCAACATCAGCTTCAACATATACTTGATCGATATTTACTAATTGAGCAAAAGGAATGGTTGGCCCTGCCAACTCACCTTTCTTTTGGTGAATTTCATCGATAATACCATTAAAAGGAGCAGTAATAATTGCCATATCTTTCTGAGCTTCTAAAGCTTTTCGTTTGCTTTCCAAAGCCTCTTTATTGGCTTTTGCCTCCAAGTATTCAACTTCCGAACCAATTTTTTGATTCCAAAGTCTTTCTTGTCTTTCAAATAGAATTGTAGATAACTTCAGATTGGTTTTTACTTCATCAATGCTTCTTTGAATCTGAGCAGTATTTAATTTTCCAATTACATCACCTTTTTTTACTTTTTGCCCTTCAATCACATCAATGGAAATGATATTACCATTGGTTTCAGGAGTAATTGTGATATTCTTGTCGGCTTCAACATTACCAGTTACCTGTATAAAATGCTCGAACTTAGAATTTGTGATTTCTGTAACAGCTACACTTATTGCTTCATCGGTATTGCTTTCACTCTTAATTTCTTTTTCAAGTGCAGAGATTTTCTTTTTTAAAGCAGAAAATTCCGTTTTATATTTTTTCAATTGATCTTCCTTGCTCAATTCATTGTCTGCATTCTTGGCAGAACATGCAAATAGTAGAGGAATAATTGCTGCAATTAATATTTTTTTCATCTGTTTATGGTTTTTGTAGGATGTTTCTTAATTATAATTTTCCAAGAGCCTTATCAAAAGCAATTTTCGTACTCAGCAATCCAAGTGTTGAATCAATGTAATTCGAATGTGCATCCAGGTACTGCTTTTCATTTTCCGATAATTCCGTGCTAGTCGAAATCCCTTCGTTGAATTTGATAATGGTTTTGTCGTATATTCTTTTTGCGATATTTACAGCTTCCAAGTTGTTTTCGTAGGTTTCCTGAGCATTTAGCAAATTCGAAAATGATAAGCTCAAATCCTTTTTTAGGTTTTGTTCTGTACTGGCCATATCATTTTCAATTTTCATATATTCAATTTTTTGCTGCTTTACCTTTGATCTTTTTTGGCCGGCTGAAAAAATCGGCATACTTAAACGTAAACCAATAACTGAAGATTTAAACCATGGAACTTCTGATTTAAATACGTTTCGGAAATCCGTACTTGTATTTTTCCCATAATTATAAAAAGCAGATATGGTTGGTAAATACTGAGCTTGCTCATTTCGAATCAGCAACTTTTGCGATTTTAATTGTGTCTCTAAAATTCTGTAATCAATATGAGAAGAAAAGTCATAACTACTTACTTCAGGAGTTGTTGAACGAATTGGATCCACAAGGTTTTCAAGATTGTTGCCTAATTCAATTTTTTTCTCAATATCCATTCCCATGGTATATTTAAGAACAGTTAAAGAAGTAGAAATAGCCCTTTTTGCATCTGACAATTGAGTTTTGTTTCGATTCAGATTCAATTTGATCTGATCTACATCCAATTCTTCACGAAAACCATTTTCCCAATAGGCTTTGGTTTCATTCAGTAACTTTTCATTGATGGCCAGATTTTCTTTAACGGTTTTGTAATTGTCTTTGGCAACCAAAACGGCATAATAAGCCTGAGCAACTGCATCTTTAATTTCAATTTCCGTTTTCTCTTTCTGATCTTTTGAAAGTTGTACGAAAACTTTAGCTGCCATTGTACCCACAATATACGAGCCGTCAAAAATTTTCTGATTCACGCTAATTGAAGCGGTACTTCCATATTGCTGACCAAATTTTACAGGAGTATAACTTCCGGGTTCACCACCAAAAAATTCAGCAGGTAATAAAGACACAGCTACATCCAAATTGTTACTATAGTCTGCAGAAAAATCTACCTGTGGTAACCCATCGGAAATGGTTTCCCACACCTTTTTTCTGGCTACCTGTAGGTCATAATCGGTCCCCTTTACCGTATATGAGTTTTCCAAAGCGTATTCCTGTGCTTCGGCAAGAGTGAAATTTACTTTGTCTTCAGTTTGAGCTTGTGTGGGATAACTGAACACAAGAAAAATCACTACAAATGATAGTAGGATGTTTTTCATTATTTCTGATCTATTTAAAATTATTTTTAACGTATTCCATTCCTTTAATTGTACAAACGCCATGTAAATGGTAAAGCCCGAGTTCTCGGTGATACTCAATATTTGAGATATCTTCTTTTTCGAGTATAAGAGTATCTGATTCTGCCATATTCATATAAAAGCGAGCCATGGTTTTGCTAATCCATTCTACATTGATTTCTGGTCGAAACAAACCTTCCTGTATTCCCTTTTCCAGGTTTTGAGACAATTCATTTTGAAAGGTTGTAAGTTTTGTTAGATGAAACTTGTTCCACAACTTTGGATAATATTTTCGCAAGTCATAGCGCATAGATTCACATGAATTTGCTATCTGATTTACAATAAACTTGTAAAATTCTATGTATTGATCAATTGCATTTAAATGGCTGATTTCCTCTGATTGAAATGAAAAAAGAGGATGGTTGATTTGCCACTCTATCGCCTGTTCAACCAAATCATTTTTGTTTTTGAAATGCTGGTAAATGGTTTTTTTTGAGATGCCAAGTTTGCTGGCAATATCATCCATGGTTACACTTTTTATTCCAAATTGAAAGAACAGTTCCCAACTAATTTCAATTATATCTACCTTCTGATTTTTCATCTTGCAAAGATAATCACTTAACACTAAGGAAACTTTAAAAGTACTTAAAGTTTCCAGTAGTTTCTGTTAAATTTTGTTAACATTCAGCATTTCAGTATATCAAAGCGATTTTTGGGATAAAAATAGAACTTGGAAAATGCATATTATGTCATAATTAGGTAATTGTTTCAATTTTATCGGTAAGTGGTATTTTTTATTCGGTTTTAACATTTTCCAAAAATTATTTCGATTTTATAATAAATTGAAGAATTTTACGCTTACTATTTAAAGCTATAACCTATGAGAAAGTTAATTTTTTTATTCCTGGTAAGTACTTTCTATATATCAGCGGCATATGCTCAGGTGCCGTTAGTTGGAGGAGAGAGAATTGATTATTACAGTTCCTGGACAGATAGAGGTGCAAAGGTTGTTCCAATGGGCGAAATACACTTAAGTGTTTTGGCCAAAAGTAGGTATGGTAATTATCCCAAAACTGAATTGAACTCGGAATTATTACTTTTTCCATTGGCACCAAATATTGGATTTAAACATCAATGGTTTGGGAAGAATACCATTTTATCGAGTCAGCATACCTTCTATTATCCTACTTTAGGACTAAAATGGGCAAAAAGTTTAGGTTTTAAGGATCAGATACCCAAAACTGCCGATATTCCGCATATTTTCACATTTAGAAATGAATTGATATTAAGTCGAATACTTAACCCACAACCTGAAGATTGTTTTATTCGTACACCAGATTTGGTATTAACAGCTCGTGTTGGTTTTGATTTCTCTTTGAAAACTGGCGATGATAATTTTCCAAAGTTGGATTATTATTTCCTGTATCAACGATCGGCTTCCTACTATGATGACCAAAAAGTATATTTTGCAGGTTTAGAGTTGGCAGGAAATATTTATCGAAATTTTAACTTTTCAATTTCGGCCGACTATTACAATATCGATTTTGGTGGAGAATATGCAATAGAGAGTCAAGGGAAAATACATTGGCATAGAGATAGTAAGTTTTCAGTATCGGCAGGATACAAAACTTACTATTTAAATAACGATACAAAAACACAATTGTTCTTAATGCCTGTAGTTGATTTGGTATTCAAATTAAATCATCGCACAAAATTGCAAAGAGGATTGCTTAAAAAATAAGCCGATCTAAACAGATCGGCTTTCTTTTTACTCGCGATACAAATTTGTATACAAGTATCGTTTAATATTTCGCTTAGGAGTTTTCTTAAATTCTTCAGGGAACAGTATGATTCTCGAAACCTTCATGTAAGCAGGCAAAGACTTGTTAATAATCTGCTTGTCTTTATCTAAAGCTTGTTGAATTTCATCTTTGTTCAATCCTTCTGCATCACAAGCTTCATAATCCGGATAGATTAAGGCAATAAGCTTGTGATCTTTATCATCGGTAACTATGGATTCCTGAACAAATGGCATATTATTCAAAGCCGCTTCAATTTCTTCAGGGTAAATGTTCTGCCCCGATGGTCCTAAAAGCATGTTTTTACTTCTACCACGTATATATATTGTATCATCGGCATCGATAATTCCCAAATCGCCGGTGCGTAGCCATCCATCTTCGGTCATGGCTTCGGCGGTAGCTTCAGGATTTTTGTAATAGCCTTTCATTACATTGTCACCTTTCACCTGAATTTCACCTACAACCTTATACGGATCCTCTGAATCGATTCGCACTTGCATGCGATCAACCACCTTACCACATGAATGAGATCGAAATTTTTGTGTAGGACTGTAACTAATTAACGGACCACATTCTGTCATTCCATATCCAACAGTGAAAGGGAATTCGATTTTCTTCAGGAAATCTTCAACTTCTTTGTTTAAAGCAGCACCACCAATAATTACCTCAATAAAATTACCTCCAAAGGTTTCGATCAGTGAGGTTCTGATTTTCTTATAGATTTTCTTCTCCAACAGAGGAATCTTAAGCATTAGTTTTACCCTGCGGCTTTCCAGTACTGGAAGAATTCTTTTCTTGTAGATTTTCTCCATAATCAGTGGAACCAAACAAATCAGTTTAGGTTTTACATCCTGAAAAGCTTTGGTAATGATTTGTGGAGTAGGAACACGCGATAAAAATACCACATGGCATCCACAGCAAAACTCGGTTAAGAATTCGAACAAACAACCAAAAACGTGAGCCAAAGGCAGAAAAGAAACTACTGTATCTTGTGGGTTCAAATCAATATGATCAAAACCTATTTTTACGTTTGAGTATAAACTTTTAAAAGGCAACATTACACCTTTCGAGAATCCGGAAGTACCCGAAGTATAGGAAAGAACCGCAATGTCATCCTTTTTAGGATCGGCAAAGTTTAATTTATCCTTACTTACCTCTATTTCCTTCGATTTCTTATTTGCTTTTTCTATCGCCTTATTTAGTTTATCGCATGAAGAGCAAAGAGGTTCAAATTCTCCAAGAGAAATGATCCCCATCAACTTTTTCATTTTATCATCATCAATTTTATTGAAAATGTTCTCGGTGGCAAAAAGCAATTTCGACTCAGAGTGAGTAACAATATGGTGAATGTCACTTGAATTAAAATCAGGCAGAATAGGAACGATAACCGCACCATAAGTAAGGGTGCCCAAATAGGTAACAGCCCAGTTGTTTAGGTTACGACCAATAACTGCAACCTTATCGCCTTTTTTAATTCCGAGTTCTTTAAACAGAAAGTGCATCCATTGAATTCTTTGGGCTACTTCCTGAAATGTAATCGTGTCTTTTTGGTAGTTTGTAAACGCTGGGTGTTCCCAGTTTTTTTGAATCGTTTCCTGAATGGAACTGACTAACTTATTTTGAATCATTGATTTACTTTGATTGATGCAAACGCTAAAGTTAATAATCTCGTTAAAAAATCATAAACCCCAAATATGATATTTTATAATTCTGACACTAAGATTTCAGAAAATCAGTTATTTACACAATTGTAAAAAATCTTGAAAAAAATATTTATTTGATCCCTAATCGAACTAGTGGCTTCCAAATAAGCTTATAAATTTCTTTCTAGTATTGTATTTTATCGAAATTTTAAAAGCATAGATTATTCACAATTAACACGCTCTATTCAATTTTTGTGAAATGCAGATTTTGTAATTCCTTTTTCATTCTTACACTAGGGCGAAAAGCCATTCTTACTCCTTTAATATTGTGCCTGCCTAATTTTTCAGGTGTTTCGGCTCCTTCAGATTGAATATGTAGTGAGAATGTACCCAAATCGCCAAGTTCTATACTACAGTTGCTTTTTAAATTTTGGGAAATGAGAATGACAAATGCCTCCAGTACGCCAACAACATCGGCTGTACTGTGTGTTGAAAACAAGGAAATTTGCTCAGCAATATCTCGAATATCTTTTTTAATTCGCTTGGTAACTCGTGGGTAGTAACAATTTACCTCTTCCTCTTTTTTACTGGGAGGTACAATTTTAACAGCTCGGTATTGAATAGTCATAGGTTTTAAAATTTAATTAGGTACAGATGAAATTGTTTTGATTTCCTGGTTAATAGCGCCTAAACAAGTTAATAATTTTATATCATGGTAAAAAATTTATTATACCATGGTCAAAATTAGAAATTACCATGGTTAAACTTTAAAGAAGAAGTTATGCCAATTTACTAATGTACTCTGGCTGAAAATGTCATAGCGAAAGACCTTCATATTTGGGTTTGTACAATCAATTGCGACTTAAAGTCATAGGATCGTTTAGAGTTCAATCAATATTTTCAATTGTTTTGATAATGATTTTTGGCAAGGAGTTGAAGTTCGATATCTGTACCTAGAATCTGTTTCGTCTTTTTTTCAATTAATTAGCACAGAGTAAACCGTATTGCAATCAATTTTTATATTTTTGTAGTTCGATTTTGCGCAAAGTGATTTTTTGATGCATTATCGTTCACAAATAGAAATATTTAGAATAAGTTATTCCTGTTTGAGAATGGGAATGGCTGAGAGCTGACAGCTTGTGCTGCCAGCTAAAAAGTCTCATTAAGTATTAATTAAAATGGAACAGAAAAGAATTAAGATCAAAGATCTGTTGGCTTCTGCAGAAGCAGGCAGTACGGTGAATGTGAAAGGATGGGTAAGAACAAAGCGCGGTAACAAGCAAATTAATTTTGTGGCTTTAAATGATGGTTCTACTATTCAAAATCTTCAGGTAGTTGTTGATGTTCCTAATTTTAATGAGGACTTGTTGAAAAAGATCACAACGGGTGCAGCCATTTCTGTTGATGGAGAAATTATTGAATCGCAAGGTAGTGGACAATCAGTTGAGATTGCTGCTAAAAATATTGAGGTATTAGGTGTTGCTGATCCTGAAAAGTATCCATTGCAACCTAAAAAACACTCTTTAGAGTTCTTAAGAGAAAAGGCGCACTTGCGTTTCCGTACCAATACATTTAGTGCAGTATTCCGTATTCGTCATGCAATGGCTTATGCTGTTCACGAGTTCTTTAACAAGAAAGGATTCTATTACATGCATACTCCATTAATTACAGGTTCGGATGCTGAAGGTGCTGGCGAAATGTTTAGAGTATCAACACTTGATCCTAAAAATCCACCTTTAAACGAGGATGGAACAATCAACTATAAAGAAGATTTCTTCGGAAAAGAAACCAATCTTACCGTTTCTGGTCAGCTAGAAGGTGAGTTGGGAGCTATGGCTTTGGGTGAAATTTACACTTTTGGTCCTACTTTCCGTGCCGAAAACTCAAATACAACTCGTCACTTGGCAGAGTTCTGGATGATTGAACCTGAAATGGCATTCTATGATATCAAAGATAACATGGATTTGGCTGAAGAATTCTTGAAGTATATGATTAAATATGCTTTAGATAATTGTATGGATGACCTTCAATTCTTAAGCAAACGCCTGCAAGAAGAAGAAAAAGGTTTGAAAGAGGAAGATCGTTCAATGGAGTTGATTGAGAAGTTGAACTTTGTATTGGAGAACGATTTTGTTCGTTTGACTTATACAGAAGCTATCGATATTCTTCGTAACTCTAAGCCAAACAAGAAGAAGAAATTCCAGTATTTGATTGACGGCTGGGGAGCTGATCTACAATCGGAGCACGAAAGATATTTGGTTGAGAAGAAATTCCAGAAGCCAGTGATCCTGATCGATTATCCTAAGGATATCAAGGCATTCTACATGAAGCAAAACGATGATGGAAAAACTGTTGCTGCTATGGATATCTTGTTCCCAGGTATTGGTGAAATTGTTGGTGGATCACAACGTGAGGAAGATCTTAACAAATTAATGACCAGAATGAAAGAAATGAATGTTCCTGCAGAAGATATGGATTGGTACTTGGATACTCGTCGTTTTGGATCTGCAACTCACTCTGGTTTCGGTCTTGGTTTCGAAAGAATGATGTTGTTTGTTACTGGTATGGGTAACATCCGCGACGTAATTCCTTTCCCAAGAACACCTAAGAATGCGGAATTTTAGTAGAGATGTAGCATGCTACGTCTTTACATGAAAATATATAAAGCCGTGTCACTAAAGTGATGCGGTTTTTTGTTTCACGCAAAGGGAGCAGAGATTTTAATTTAAAAGAACGCAAAGATTAAGATTGGTGTTTTGTAAATTAAGCACTAGCGGTACGTAATAGCCCAGAGAAATGAATTTTGGTTTCCTGCGACGAAAAAAGGTATACCTATATATGGTATTGCAAAATCTTAATACATCATGAAAATCATTTGCATTCATCTTAATCATCATATTTAATCTGATTCCTAATCAATAATCCAATAGGGGATTTATTAGTACCCCGAAATCAAGTTGAAACACGAAATTCATAAGATTAGAGGCAGATACCTGTGAGCTAAAAGCTGATTGCTATTTTCCTTTAATCTTTTTTAACCTTTTCGTTTTGGCTTGATATTTGTTAGTTCAGCGGAGATTATGTACCTTGCTTCGACTAAACCAGAACATGAAACAGAATGCTAAAGCAAAGTTTACAGCAAAAGTTATTACAAAAGTTATCGCCGCAGCAAATACAGGTGATAAAGCTGTTGGAACTTCCAACTTTGCAGCTTGAGGAGAGAATCAAGAAGGAGCTGGAAGAAAATCCGGTTCTTGAAGAAGGCGAAAAAGTAGAAGATTTTCAAGAGTCAGTTCAAACAGAAGATAGCAACGATCGTGATGCCGATAAAGAAGAATTTACTTTAGAGGATTATATGAACGAAGAGGATATACCTTCTTATAAATTATCGGCACAAAATTATTCCAAAGACGATAAGCACGAGGAAATTCCTTTTTCAGGAGGAACTACTTTCCACGAATTGTTGATTTCTCAATTGGGATTGAGAATATTGGAGCCTGAAAAAGCTGCATTAACCGAATATCTGATTGGGAATATTGATGAAGATGGTTACCTGAGAAGAGATATTGATAGTATTGTTGATGACTTGGCTTTCTCAACAGGAATCGAAACTTCGTTCGAAGAGTTGGTAGAGCTGCTTCGCGTAATTCAGGATTTCGATCCGGCAGGAGTAGGTGCGCGCGACTTGCAAGAATGTTTGTTGCTTCAGATATCCCGAAAGGGAAAACACAATCCTGATGTAAAGTTGGCTCATCTTATTTTGAAAAAGCATTTCGACGAATTTACCAAGAAGCATTACGATAAAATTCAGAAACGCGTTGGTGCCAATGATGAAGATTTCAAATGTGCAATTGATGAAATTTTGAAATTGAATCCAAAACCAGGAGGAGCTTTCAATAATCCGATGATTAAAGCATCGCCGACCATTATTCCTGATTTTATCCTGGAAGAGGAAGATGGTGATTTGCGATTAAGCCTAAATGCGCGTAATGTTCCTGAATTGCATGTTAGTCGCACCTATTCTGAAATGATTCAGGATTATGCTGGCAACAAAAAAAATCAAAGCAAAGAGCAGAAAGATGCAGTAATGTTCGTGAAACAGAAACTGGATTCTGCAAAATGGTTTATTGATGCCATTAAGCAACGCCAAAATACGCTGATGGTAACCATGAATGCAATTATTGAATTCCAGCGCGAGTATTTTATGGAAGGTGATGAGAGAAAATTGAAACCAATGATTTTGAAAGATATTGCTGATATCACAGGATTGGATATCTCAACCATTTCTCGTGTGTCGAATTCGAAATACATTCAAACACATTTTGGTATTTTTTCGTTAAAATATTTCTTTTCGGAGGGTTTGCAAACCGATACTGGTGAAGAAGTTTCTACTCGTGAAATCAAAAAGATTCTTCAGGAATGTATTGACAATGAGGATAAGAAAAAGCCATTGACCGATGATAAGTTGGCGGCCATTTTAAAGGAAAAATCCTACCAAATAGCACGTAGAACAGTGGCGAAATATCGTGAGCAATTGAATATTCCAGTGGCTCGTTTAAGAAAGGAATTGTAAGATCGAAGTATAGAAAAAGTATAATATTATCAGAGACTGCTGCAAAAAGAGTTATTTTTGCAGCTTTATTTTGTTTGATAAATAAGTAATAACATCATTTGTTTCCCAGCACAAAAGTAATAATATGAATCTTTCAAGAATAATTTCAGGAGTAGCGCATCCAATGTTAATGCCTTTGTATTCAATTTTTGTAATATTTCACTCAGGTACTTTTCTTGATTTTACTCCACCTCAATTGATTCGTGTTATATATCTGATAGTTGGAATTTCAACCATACTTCTTCCAATAAGCGTACTTCCTCTTTTAAAGGTCCAAAAATTTGTTTCGGATTATGGCTTAAGTGAAAGAAGAGAGAGACTAGTGCCATTGGCCTTTACCATTATTTTTTATTCTCTGGGGTTTTACCTTTTAATGAAATTTCCAATTACCAGAATTATTGCTCATCTGCAGTTAGCGGCAATTATTTCTATTGGTGTTATTGCTCTAATCTCAACCAAATGGAAAATTAGTATTCACATGGCTGGTATTGGCGGATTTATAGGAATGGTATTAAGTTTTACCATTCTTTATGCTGGTTCGTTAAGAGTATATTTTATTGCAGGAATTTTATTGGCAGGATTGTTGGGATACTCCCGATTAAAATTAAACCTGCACACTCCTTTACAGGTATATGCAGGTTTTATGCTAGGTTTGGTTGTTATCTTTTCAACAGTAATGCTTCTTCAACTTTATTGACGAAGCAACCACAAATCAGGTTTTTTATTCAGCTTTCTCAAGCGTTTCAATTCTTTTATTGCCGATTCTTTGTTATTAAATGATTGAAGCACTACTCGAAATTTTCCGTTATTTTCCAATACAATGGAAGGATAACCTTTTTGATACAATCTGTCTTTAAAGGCATCTGCCTGTTTTTGATAATTGTAGCTGGCTGCAACAATATGATAGTCGAAAATTTCACGGTTCTTGGCAATTTCAGCACTACTTAATTTAGGTTCTGGTTTTTCAGGCGGAGGTGTTAACTCCGGAACCTGTCTTTTAGCTGTTTGCTCAACAACATTGTCCTTACTAACAGTAGTAACCTTTTTCTCATCTTTACAGGATATCAGTAAAAGAAAAAGGGGAATGAATAGATAGCTTAGTTTTGCCATGTCCTAAAAATTATCGTTTGATATATAGCCAGGTGTCTTTGTGTTCTTCAGTTGTTCGAACAGATGCCAATTCCTGAAATGCTAGTTTTCTATCCGAAAAAGCTTTGTAAGAAACTCTGAAGAATCCATTTTTTGCATTATGAATGTCAGCAACATAGCCTTCCGTCTTTAATTTCGATTGAAGTTTCTCAGCATTAGCTCTGTTTTCAAAACTTGCAACAATTAAAAAGTACTTGTTTGGAACTTTTTCAACAACAGGTTCCAATTTTTTCTTTTCAACAGGTTTTGGAGTTGTTTTTTTAACCTCTTTCTTTGGGGCAACTTTTTTAGTTGTTTCTTTTTTTACTGGTTCTTTCGCCTCTTTCTTACAAGAACTTAAGCCAATTCCACATATTAGAACTGACAATAACAGTATTTTAGATAGGTAGTTCATATTGCTAGCATTAATATAATATTAACAAATTTACGATTTTATTACTGATTTGAAGAATACTTTGTTTATTTGTTGTACTAATCAGAAAAATACAAAAAACTTAATTGAATAGATAGAGTTCTTTTAACAAATGCGTTTTTTTTTGATTTCATACACTTGTACTACACTATAGATTTTAAGTATAAGATTAAAAATTAATAAGAGATTAGATATGGAAAGTAAAAAAACAATTGCCTTAGTTGCGCATAACGAAAAGAAGAGTGTGATGCTTGCATGGGTAAAAAGACATCTTGATGAATTGAAAAAACATAAGCTTATAGGAACCACAAATACGTCTGAAATATTGAACTCAGTGCTCGATCTTGAGGTTGAAGCTTTTGGTCATGGACCCAATGGTGGTGATATTTTATTGGCGGCTCAAATTCTGGAAGGAAAGGTTGATGAAGTAATATTTTTAATAGATGCCGAAACTCCTCATGGTCACGAACATGACATTCAAACGTTAATTAGAACATGTGTAATTAACAATGTTCCAATGGCTTTAAATGTTGCTACTGCAGATTATTTAGTTAAGCTTAACAAATCTGAAGAATAAAAAAAGTTAACACAGAGTTAACACAAACGTAATAAAAACGAAACATTTTAGTCTCCATGTGTTAGTATGTTTGCGATGAATTTACGAACTTAATAACATGGAGAACTTTTATTTACTAATTGTGGTAGTGCTATTTGCGCTAGCCATTAGCGATCTTATCGTGGGCGTGAGTAACGACGCCGTTAATTTCCTAAACTCAGCATTTGGCTCTAAGGCCGCCCCTCGTTGGGTAATTATGACTATTGCCAGTCTTGGGATTTTGATAGGAGCAACTTTCTCGAGTGGTATGATGGAGGTAGCCCGTAAAGGGATTTTTCACCCAGATCAATTCTACTTTGCAGAAATCATGATCATTTTTATTGCGGTAATGCTAACAGATATTATTCTGTTGGATTTTTACAACACCGTAGGTCTGCCAACTTCAACTACAGTATCCATTGTATTTGAGTTGCTTGGAGCTGCTGTTGCAGTTGCCGTGGTTAAGATTATGAACTCTGCCGATCAAAGTTTGCTTGATTTAGGAAGTTACATTAACTCAGCTAAAGCACTGGCAATTATTACTGGTATCCTGTTGAGTGTTGTTATCGCTTTCTTATCCGGTTCATTGGTGCAATGGGTAACACGATTGGTTTTCACGTACAAGTATGAGAAAACATTCAAGTATTTTGGTGCCATTTTTGGAGGTATTGCAATTACAGCAATTACTTACTTTATCCTGATTAAAGGTGCTAAAGGATCCTCTTTCATTACCAAAGACACTTTGGCTTGGATTAAATCCAACACTTTAACCATTCTTGCGGTTTCATTTGTTGGATGGACAATTTTATTGCAAGCTTTGGTTTTGTTTGTTCGTTTAAATATTCTTAAGGTAATTGTACTGGTTGGTACATTTGCTTTGGCAATGGCCTTTGCAGGTAACGACCTTGTAAACTTTATTGGTGTGCCATTGGCTGGTTTCAAATCGTTCCAGGCATTTGCAGCTAATCCAGGAACAGATCCTTATGGAATGACAATGGGTATTTTGAGTCAAAAAGTTCAAACGGAAACTTACCTACTGGTGATTGCTGGTATAGTAATGACCTTAACACTATGGTTGTCTAAAAAAGCAAGAACTGTTACCGAGACAGAAATTGGCTTGAGTAGTCAAAATGAAGGAGAAGAAAAATTTGGATCATCATTCTTTGCACGTTTATTAGTTCGTCGTTCATTATCAGCGAACAGCAATATTAAACGCATGATGCCGGCAGGAATTCAACAAGGAATTGCTAGTAGATTTGCTAAGCCTGAAGAAGTAGCCATTCCAGGAATAGATCCTAAGGATAAGCCTGCTTTCGATATGATTCGTGCATCGGTTAACCTTACCGTTGCTAGTATCCTGATTTCGATTGGTACTTCCTTGAAATTGCCATTGTCAACAACCTACGTGACATTTATGGTGGCTATGGGTACCTCATTATCAGACAGAGCTTGGGGTAGAGATTCTGCTGTTTACCGTATTACTGGTGTACTTACCGTAATTGGAGGATGGTTCTTTACTGCATTTAGTGCCTTTACTGCTGCATTTATTTTCGCGAACCTGATTAATTGGTTAGGAGGATTTGCTATCCTTGGATTGTTAACTCTTGCAGTAGTCTTCGTGGTTCGTTCTCACATGTTCCACAAGAAAAAGTCTCAGGCAAAAGAGCAACAAATCACAGAGGATGACGATACGATCATCATTAAGGGTGGAATTTTTGAGCAGCTAACTTTTGCAGTTTCTGGTATTACAGTTAAGATTCCTAATCTATATGGAAAAATCATTAACGGATTGGCTTTCGAAGAACGTTCTAAATTGAAGGAATGCAATAAAAAAGCAGGCAAGTTAGATAAGGAAGCGAAACAGATGAAAGATCAGGTGCCTATTATGATGAAGAAATTGAGTGAAGATAGTATCGCAACAGGTCCTTTCTACGTTCAGTTGATTGATTACTTACGTGAAATTGCGCACTCGATGAGCTTTATTGCTGGTCCAGCTTTCGATTACGTTGATAACAACCATAAAACTTTAATTAAGGAGCAGGTGAATGAATTAAATATCATTCAAACCAATCTTGATGATTTCTTCAGAACAATTAATCGCTTGTTGAAAGACAGCAATTACGAAACTGCTGAAATTGAAAGAGCCCTTGAAAAGCAAAAAGATTTGTTGAAATCTCTTCGCAAATTCAGAAAAGAGCAAATCAAGAGAATTAAAGCTGAAAAAGTTGGTACAAGAAATTCGGTTCTATACTTAGGTATCTTGAACGAAACCAAGAACCTTACTTTACATGCTGGAAATTTATTGAAAGCTTCAAGAGACTTCTCTGGTTTTAATGGAGAAGAGGTTGATTCAATGATCGAAGAAGAATCTATGGATGATTAATCTAAACCATTAATTATATAAGAAAGCCGGAATATTACATTCCGGCTTTTGCTTTTTATAATGGAGTTCAAATTATTCGAGTTCTAGAATCTCGAAGAGTTTTTCCATTCCTACACTTGCTATTTCTGTGATAAAAGCGATGTTTTTTTTGGAATGAATAGCAGGTTGATTTGGATCAATGATGTAAACAGGAGTATTGTTTGGTGCATAATCAATCAGTCCTGCAGCAGGATAAACATTTAGTGAAGTACCTATAATTAAGAAGATATCTGCTTGGGCTACTATTTCAGCAGCTTCGGATATAGCAGGAACACTTTCGCCAAACCACACAATGTGCGGACGAAGTGGAGATCCTTTCTCACATTTATCTTCTAAACCAAGCTCCCATTTATCAAGTTCATAAACCAGGCTTGAATCAACTGTACTGCGTGCTTTCTTCAATTCGCCATGCAAATGCAAAATTTTTGAGCTGCCAGCTCTTTCATGTAAATCATCAACATTTTGAGTTACAATGTGCACATCGAAGTGTTTTTCCAGCTTTTTTATTAGATGATGGCCTTGGTTGGGTTCACATTCAAACAATTGCTTTCTTCTTTCATTGTAAAATTGATGAACCAGCTTAGGGTTATTATTCCAGGCGGTAGGACTTGCAACTTCCATAACATCGTATTCTTTCCACAATCCTCCCATATCGCGAAAAGTTCTGATACCACTTTCGGCACTCATTCCTGCACCGCTTAATACAACTAGTTTTTTCATGAGTTTAGATTTATCGGGCTATTCGTTTAAAATCTTTTTCTAAAAATGAATCGCTTTGGTTCTTCTTGATCATGTGATAGTCAAAATAATAAAAATCAGAATCACTGGCGCCAACCAAAATCTTAAAACATCTGGCTTTTATTTTTGAGCTTTCTGGTCCTACTTTGTGCAGAAACACTACATTTTCTTTTTTACCATTAATTGCCTCTTCAACCTCTTCTTTTGTAACAATTTTTACCTTGCCGGGATAAATTTTTCGGATTTTAGCCAAACTATTCACCTCTTTTTGCAATTCTTCTTTAATAAGGTACAATGTTTTGCCTTGAAGCAGGGACGCATTTTTATTGTAGTATTTTAATACATTGGCCGATATAATTTCAGGATTTTTACTTACCAATTTCACATGATTTTGCATGAATCTGATGAAACAAGGCAGTTTGTAGGAATAAACATCTTCGTGAACATGTTTGTACGATAAGGGAACCGAGCACAAATCGGGCATGTTGGCTATTCTTTTTTCCTTACTACCCATAACCAGGCTTAGAAAGTTATACCTGGCTTTGGTTTTATCTTTATTAAAAGTAACAATGCTATTAATAATAAAGGAATATTTGGGATCGAAGCGTTTATTCTCGAACTCTTTATTCGAAATGAATCCATATTCAGTAATTGTCCAATTGTTTTTAATTACATCTTTTATCCTAAAGTTGTATTCGCTCATAGGATTATCATCTAAAACAATTAGGGTTTTGGTTTTTGCAAAAGCAGAATAATCTTCAATAGCTGGCAAATGTTCTTGTGCTTTACCAATAAAGCCTAAAAGGCAAATGAAAATTGTAAGTAGTAATGTTTGTTTCATTATTTCGATTTGTTAAAAATTCAATTTACGCATTATATATGTACTAGTTGAAAAAATAGGAATACTAAAGTACATGATTATAAAACTTGCTAGCCTTGATTATAGTGTGTTTGTTTTAATCAAATTTTAAAAGTTTTTAATCGGTGATCGAATATCAATCTTGTTTTCTATTTTTGTTCGTATGATTGATCAGTCTACGATATCAAGAATTTTTGATGCTGCAGAGATATCTGAAGTAGTTTCGGATTTTGTTACTCTTAAAAGAAGAGGTGTAAACTATTTGGGTTTATGTCCCTTTCATAATGAGAAAACACCGTCATTTACAGTATCTCCAGCAAAAGGTATATATAAATGTTTCGGATGTGGTAAAGGGGGAAACTCGGTAAACTTCATCATGGAGCATGAGCATCTCGATTATGTGGGTGCATTAAAATATTTGGCAAAAAAATACAATATCGATGTAATCGAACAGGAATTATCGCCAGAACAAGAGAAGCAAAAGAACGACAGGGAAAGTATGATGATTGTAAATTCTTTTGCCCAAAAAACTTTTACCCACAACTTGCACCAGCATCCGCAGGGAATGGCGGTTGGAATGAGTTATTTAAGAGAGCGTGGTTTTCGTGATGACATCATTAAAAAATTTCAGATAGGATTTTGTCTTGAAGAATGGGAGGCATTCTCAAAACAAGCCTTAGATAGTGGATACAAGAAGGAATATCTTGTAAAAACAGGTTTGAGTATCGATAAGGAGAATCGCTTAATTGACAGATTTAAGGGAAGGGTAATTTTCCCAATTCATGGAATTGCGGGAAGAGTATTGGCATTTGGGGGACGCACACTTCGAAATGATAAGAAAGTGGCCAAGTATCTGAATTCTCCAGAATCCGAAGTATATCACAAAAGTAGAGTACTGTATGGTATTTTTCAGGCAAAGAAATCAATTGTTCAAAACGACAAGTGCTTTTTGGTTGAAGGATATACTGATGTAATTTCTTTTCATCAGGCAGGAATCGAAAATGTTGTTGCATCTTCTGGTACTGCACTTACTCCAGATCAAATCAGGTTGATAAAAAGATTTACCAATAATGTTACCATTATTTATGATGGTGATGCGGCAGGGATAAAAGCATCTTTGCGAGGAATTGATTTGGTTTTGGAGCAGGAGGTAAATGCCAAAGTTTTGTTGTTGCCGGAAGGTGAAGATCCAGATTCTTTCTCGAAAACTATGGGAGCGACTGAGCTTACCAATTATATTGAGCAAAACGAAACAGACTTTATCGTTTTTAAAACAAATCTTCTTTTAAAAGATGCGCAGGATGATCCGGTAAAACGTGCAAACCTAATTATTGATATCGTTCGTTCCATTGCAATTATTCCCGATGCCATTGTGCGTTCGGTTTACGTAAGAGAATGTAGTGGTATTCTGAATGTAGATGAGCGAGTTTTATATACCGAGATTAATAAAATCATTCACAAGCGCAAGGAGGAAGCCTGGAAAAGAAATCAACGACCACATTTTGATGAACCTGAACCCGCTAAAAGAATGGCGGAGAATTCAGGTTTCCTAAGATCGGGCAACGAATGTGATCTGGAAGAGCGTGCATTGGTTCGCTTTCTTTTGAATTTTGGTACCGAAGTATTGTTTAGCGATAAAAATGAAAATGGGGAAGAGGTAATTACTCTGGTTGGTACATATATTATATCCGAATTGCAAAATGATGAACTGGAATCGATAAATCCATTGTATCAATTGGTTTTTGATCAATACGGTTCGAATATGAATAATCCAGAATTTAATGCAAAAACTTTTTTCCGTGATCATGCCAATGAAAAAGTAAGTCAGCTTGCCGCCGATATTTTAAGTGAACCTTACGAGGAAAGTAAAATTTGGACCAAAAATGGAAGTTTTGTAGAGTCTATAATTGAAAAATTAAAAGATTTGGTTCCAAAAATGGTGAACGAATACAAGGGCAAAAAGGTGAGAATCTTAATGAAGGAGGTTTTGGAGGAGATGCAAAAAGCCCAGGAAACGGGTAATGCTGATCGTATGATGGAACTGATGCAACAAAAAATGGTGCTTGATCAGATTAAAAATGCAATTTCAAAAGAATTGGGAAACCGAACAATACTTTAAACTAATACTAACCTAACTGTAATTGGTTTCCGCACTGCTTACAGAATACTTGATACTAAAAGAATGAAAACAATATTTATAGAAGACAAAACACAGATTGATGAGATCATTCGTTCGTGTGAAATCTGTAATCTTGGAGTTATTGATACTGAAAACAGACCATATGTTGTACCAATGAATTTTGGATACCATGATGGTTACATTTACATGCATGGTGCCGATTTTGGTAAGTTAATAGATGCAATGAAAGCAAACCCACAAGTTTGTGTTACTTTTTGTACGCCTGTAGAACTTGCTGCGCAAGATGCTCATATTGCTTGTAGTTACAGAATGAAGGGAAAAAGTGTGGTTGCCCGAGGTAAAATAGAGTTCATTACCGATTACGATAAAAAAGTTGATGCACTAAATATACTTATGGCACAATATACCGATCGTAAATTTACTTATAACTCTCCGGCTGTGAAGAATGTTGAAGTTTACCGATTAAAACCAGAAGAACTAACTGCAAAGGAATTTGGTGCTCCACATGGAAACAATTTCCCTTGGCAAGTTGAAAGGGATAGAAAAAAATCAATGAAAGACTTATAAATAAAGCATGCCTTCTCCTAAGAGAGGGCTTTTTTAATAAACCTTAACAAATGTTTTAAGAGCTTAACCAAAATGAATGCTACTTTTGAAGCGACATATTTAAGCAGTTAAAAATTCGGTTAGAAACGAAAACTAAGGTTGGAACCATCTCAAAAGTTTCAGCCTTTCTTTTTCTCCAAATTTTTTCTCACGGGTTATGAGGAAGTTAGGTTGGTGTAAAGAAAAAGTTTGCATTTTGGATTTGGAAAGTAGAAAAAGTATGTGTTATCTTTGCAGCCGCTTTACAAGGGTAAGGTGATAGAGAAGACATGATGGAAAGGGTGGTTTATCCACGGTTTTGGTTAATGTTTTTTCATTTTGAAATTTTTAAGATTTTTTTTCGAAAGTATTTGGAATTGTAAAAATAAAGTGTTTATCTTTGCAGCCGCTTTTGATGGGGATAAGATTCTTTGGAGCACTAGTATCTATGAGGCTTTCGAAGGGATTAAATCTTAAAAAAGTTTTAAAAATGACTTGCAATTTTAGATAAAAAGTATTTATCTTTGCAGCCGCTTCTCAAACGGGAGGAGTTTAGAAAAAGTTTTGGGAGTGAGTTGATGATTTGATGGAAATCACGGCTGAAAAAAACTTCAAAAATATTTCAAATTTTATTTGGAATTTGGGAGGAGTTTTATTTATCTTTGCACTCGCTTTTCCGCCTGATTTTTTCGGGTGAATTAAGAAGGAAAAACAGAACGATACGTTCTTTGAAAATATTGAAAACAAGAAGTTAGGTAAATACAAGAATAATACCTTGTCAATTAAAAATTACCATTAAACTTTGATAATCTGAATGAGACAGAATTATAAAAACTTTTATACAACGAAGAGTTTGATCCTGGCTCAGGATGAACGCTAGCGACAGGCCTAACACATGCAAGTCGAGGGGCAGCATAATAAAAGCTTGCTTTTATTGATGGCGACCGGCGCACGGGTGAGTAACGCGTATGCAACCTGCCTTACACAGGGGGATAGCCCGGAGAAATCCGGATTAATACCGCATAATGATCAAATTTCGCATGTTATTTGATTTAAAGCTTCGGCGGTGTAAGATGGGCATGCGTAGCATTAGCTTGTTGGTGAGGTAACGGCTCACCAAGGCGATGATGCTTAGGGGGTCTGAGAGGATAGTCCCCCACACTGGTACTGAGACACGGACCAGACTCCTACGGGAGGCAGCAGTGAGGAATATTGGTCAATGGGCGCAAGCCTGAACCAGCCATGTCGCGTGCAGGATGACTGCCCTATGGGTTGTAAACTGCTTTTTTACGGGAATAAACCTTCCTACGTGTAGGGAGCTGAAGGTACCGTATGAATAAGGATCGGCTAACTCCGTGCCAGCAGCCGCGGTAATACGGAGGATTCGAGCGTTATCCGGATTTATTGGGTTTAAAGGGTCCGTAGGCGGGCGATTAAGTCAGTGGTGAAATCTCACAGCTCAACTGTGAAACTGCCATTGATACTGGTTGTCTTGAATTTAGTTGAGGTGGGCGGAATACGTTATGTAGCGGTGAAATGCATAGATATAACGTAGAACACCGATTGCGAAGGCAGCTCACTAAGCTAACATTGACGCTGATGGACGAAAGCGTGGGGAGCGAACAGGATTAGATACCCTGGTAGTCCACGCCGTAAACGATGATTACTCGTTGTGCGCGATACACAGTGCGCGACTGAGCGAAAGCATTAAGTAATCCACCTGGGGAGTACGTTGGCAACAATGAAACTCAAAGGAATTGACGGGGGCCCGCACAAGCGGAGGAACATGTGGTTTAATTCGATGATACGCGAGGAACCTTACCTGGGCTTAAATGCAGTTTGACCGGCTTGGAAACAAGCTTTCTCTTCGGAGCAAATTACAAGGTGCTGCATGGTTGTCGTCAGCTCGTGCCGTGAGGTGTCGGGTTAAGTCCCATAACGAGCGCAACCCCTATCGTTAGTTGCTAGCAGGTAATGCTGAGGACTCTAGCGAGACTGCCACCGTAAGGTGAGAGGAAGGTGGGGATGACGTCAAATCAGCACGGCCCTTACGTCCAGGGCTACACACGTGTTACAATGGCTAGTACAAAGGGCAGCTACCTGGTGACAGGATGCTAATCTCAAAAGCTAGTCTCAGTTCGGATCGGAGTCTGCAACTCGACTCCGTGAAGTTGGATTCGCTAGTAATCGTATATCAGCAATGATACGGTGAATACGTTCCCGGGCCTTGTACACACCGCCCGTCAAGCCATGGAAGCCGAGGGGACCTGAAGTTCGTAACCGCAAGGAGCGACCTAGGGTAAAATTGGTAACTGGGGCTAAGTCGTAACAAGGTAGCCGTACCGGAAGGTGTGGCTGGAACACCTCCTTTCTAGAGATTTAGAATATCGACTAAGGTTTATGGTAAAAGACAGGTTTATGACTGTTTTGCCTAACTTTTTACTTGTTTTCATTTAATATACCATAACCCATAGCGTTAGGGTGTTTAAACCGCTAGCATATGGATTAAGAAATTTAGTCCTGTAGCTCAGTTGGTTAGAGCACTACACTGATAATGTAGGGGTCCGCAGTTCAAATCTGCGCAGGACTACGATTAACGTTTTGGGGGATTAGCTCAGCTGGCTAGAGCGCTTGCCTTGCACGCAAGAGGTCATCGGTTCGACTCCGATATTCTCCACGAAATACGATGGTGTATTAAAGTTCTTTGACATGTTGAAAGTAGTAAAGTAGAAGTAACCAATAGTAAAGAAACAACGATTGATTTCGTGATGAAAGTTTAGACTTTTATTGGCACAAAAAGAAGTAATTAAGGGCGTATGGCGGATGCCTAGGCTCTCAGAGGCGATGAAGGACGTGATAAGCTGCGATAAGCTACGGTGAGGTGCAAATAACCATTGATCCGTAGATTTCCGAATGGGGCAACCCACTCAGCAATGAGTATCCTTTAAGGAGGCAAACCCGGAGAACTGAAACATCTAAGTAACCGGAGGAGAAGAAAACAAAAGTGATTCCCCTAGTAGTGGCGATCGAACGGGGATTAGCCCAAACCATTATTGTTTCGGCAATGGTGGGGTTGTAGGACTATAATATGATGATCGGCGTGAAGTGGAAGTGTTTGGAAAGACACACCATAGAGAGTGATAGTCTCGTACACGTAAGCAAAGTGAATCTAGTAGTATCCTGAGTAGCGCGGAACACGAGGAATTCTGTGTGAATCTGCCAGGACCATCTGGTAAGGCTAAATACTCCTGAGAGACCGATAGTGAACAAGTACCGTGAGGGAAAGGTGAAAAGCACCTCGAACAGAGGAGTGAAAGAGTACCTGAAACCGTACGCCTACAAGCGGTAGGAGCACTTTAGGGTGTGACTGCGTGCCTTTTGCATAATGAGCCTACGAGTTACTCCTCACTAGCGAGATTAAGCACTTCAGGTGCGTAGTCGAAGCGAAAGCGAGTCTGAATAGGGCGTAAAGTTAGTGGGGGTAGACGCGAAACTTGGTGATCTACCCATGGTCAGGCTGAAGCTCTGTTAAACCAGAGTGGAGGGCCCAACCGGTTCACGTTGAAAAGTGTTCGGATGAACTGTGGGTAGGGGTGAAAGGCCAATCAAACTGAGAAATAGCTCGTACTCCCCGAAATGCATTTAGGTGCAGCGTCAGAGTCGAGAGTTATAGAGGTAGAGCTACTGATTGGATGCGAGGGCTTCGCCGCCTATCAAATCCAGACAAACTCCGAATGCTATAACTTATATCTGGCAGTGAGCCCGTGGGTGCTAAGGTCCACGGACGAGAGGGAAAGAACCCAGACCATCAGCTAAGGTCCCCAAGTGTATGTTAAGTTGAACAAACGAGGTGAGATTGCTTAGACAGCTAGGATGTTGGCTTGGAAGCAGCCATTCATTTAAAGAGTGCGTAACAGCTCACTAGTCGAGCGATCTTGCGTGGATGATAATCGGGCATAAATATACCACCGAAGCTATGGATTTAGAATTTATTCTAACTGGTAGGGGAGCATTCTAACGGCGCAGAAGCAGTATGGTAATGTATTGTGGAGCTTTTAGAAAAGCAAATGTAGGCATAAGTAACGATAATGCGGGCGAGAAACCCGCACGCCAATAGACTAAGGTTTCCTGATCAACGCTAATCGGATCAGGGTAAGTCGGGACCTAAGGGGTAGCCGAAGGGCGAACTCGATGGACAACCGGTTAATATTCCGGTACTTTCTATAACTGCGATGGGGTGACGAAGAGATGACAATGCCGCGAACTGACGGAATAGTTCGTTGAAGGACGTATGTGATGAGACCGGTAGGCAAATCCGCTGGTTGAGCTGAAATCTGATAGTACCGCAATGCTACGGCAGCGCGGATAGTGCATGTAATTTTACTTCCAAGAAAAACCTCTAAGCTTCAGGTTATAGAGACCCGTACCGCAAACGGACACACGTAGTCAAGTAGAGAATACTAAGGCGCTCGAGTGATTCATGGCTAAGGAACTCGGCAAAATGGTCCTGTAACTTCGGGAGAAAGGACGCCTCTTTCGGGAGGCCGCAGTGAAATGGCCCAGGCGACTGTTTACCAAAAACACATGGCTTTGCAAAATCGAAAGATGAAGTATAAGGCCTGACACCTGCCCGGTGCTGGAAGGTTAAGTGGAGGGCTTAGCGCAAGCGAAGGTCTGAAATGAAGCCCCAGTAAACGGCGGCCGTAACTATAACGGTCCTAAGGTAGCGAAATTCCTTGTCGGGTAAGTTCCGACCTGCACGAATGGTGTAACGATCTGGGCACTGTCTCAGCCATGAGCTCGGTGAAATTGTAGTATCGGTGAAGATGCCGATTACCCGCAACGGGACGGAAAGACCCCGTGAACCTTTACTGCAGCTTCACATTGATTTTGGGTAAGTGATGTGTAGGATAGGACGGAGACTATGAAGCAGCGCCGCCAGGTGTTGTGGAGTCATCCTTGAAATACGTCCCTTTGCTTATCTGAAGTCTAACGTCTAACGACGGACAGTGTGTGGTGGGTAGTTTGACTGGGGTGGTCGCCTCCAAAAGAGTAACGGAGGCTTCTAAAGGTACCCTCAAGACGTTTGGTAATCGTCTGAAGAGTGCAATGGCACAAGGGTGCTTGACTGTGAGACATACAGGTCGAGCAGGTACGAAAGTAGAGCATAGTGATCCGGTGGTTCCGTATGGAAGGGCCATCGCTCAAAGGATAAAAGGTACTCCGGGGATAACAGGCTGATCGCTCCCAAGAGCTCATATCGACGGAGCGGTTTGGCACCTCGATGTCGGCTCGTCACATCCTGGGGCTGGAGAAGGTCCCAAGGGTTGGGCTGTTCGCCCATTAAAGTGGCACGCGAGCTGGGTTCAGAACGTCGTGAGACAGTTCGGTCCCTATCTGTTGTGGGCGTTGGAAATTTGCGAGGATCTGACTCTAGTACGAGAGGACCGGGTTGGACTAACCTCTAGTGTATCTGTTGTGGCGCCAGCTGCATAGCAGAGTAGCTACGTTGGGCAGGGATAAGTGCTGAAAGCATCTAAGCACGAAGCCTACCTCAAGATGAGATTTCCTTTAAGGGTCGTTAGAGACGATAACGTTGATAGGTTGCAGATGTAAAGGTGGTAACATCAAAGTCGAGCAATACTAATTACCCGAAAGCTTCTGAGTGGCGAGGTCAATCGCTGAATCTTACAAGATTTGGTTCTTTTATTTTACTTTCAATGTGTCTACGATATTCGTTGACGGTTAGCAGGAGTTAACCACAGAAGTCAACAAACGATTTTAGGTGTTTATAGCGACGGGGTTCCACCTCTTCCCATTCCGAACAGAGAAGTTAAGCCCGTTAGCGCCGATGGTACTGCAGAAATGTGGGAGAGTAGGTCGACGCCAACCTTTAAAGAGTCTTATTCCAACATGGAGTGAGACTCTTTTTTTATGAGATACTTATACAAATAAGATATATAGTCTTAATCACTTCGATTGAGTCAAAACGATTTTAGGTGTTTATTGCAACAAGGTTCCACCTCTTTCCATTCCGAACAGAGAAGTTAAGCTTGTTAGCGCCGATGGTACTGCAGAAATGTGGGAGAGTAGGTCGACGCCAACCTTTAAAGGATAGTAAGTCTTAGGATTTACTATCCTTTTTTTATGCATTCTAATTACTACAAGCTATGATAGGAAATTTATTAATTGGAAATATTAGATTTCCATTATAATAAGCTTGTATATTGTGTTTTTTTCATAAAAGGTTTGAGTACCAAACGAATCCTTAATGGTATAAGAGCTTTTAGATATGTATTTTTATGAGAGTGAATTTGCCTGAAAAAGGCAGCTGTAATAAATGCAAACAAAAAAAGCAGCCACAACATTGTTGTAACTGCTTGATTCAGAGGGTGGGCCCACCTGGGCTTGAACCAGGGACCCCCTGATTATGAGTCAGGTGCTCTAACCAGCTGAGCTATAGGCCCTCGAAAAACTTATAAAATAAAAGCAATGTTTTATCTTTGTTTTCGGTGTGCAATATTACATATTTGTATCCAATAATTCAATATTTCAAGGAAAAAAATTATGCAAAAATACGATTCAATACCCAATATTATCTTCGACTTTGGAGGAGTGCTATTAAATATCGATCCGCAAAAAGCAGTTAACAGTTTTAAGCAGATAGGTTTAGATGATGTAGAATTAATAAAGAGAGAATATTCAGAGAACGGATTGTTTGATAATTTGGAAAAGGGGATTGTATCACCAGAGGAATTTAGGACTCAGATCAGAAATTTTATTTCGAATGGCGTTACTGATGCTGAGATCGACACAGCTTGGAACTCGATGCTTTTAGATTTGCCTTTTGAGCGTTTAGAGCTTTTAAATCGATTAAAAAAGACCCATAGGATATTTCTACTGAGTAATACTAATATCATCCATTGGGAAGCTTATATGGGCATGATTCAGGATGTACATGGAGTTTGCCTATCTGATTTTTTTGAAAAGGACTATTACTCGCATAATATGGGATTAAGAAAGCCAGATCAAAAAATTTACACTGAAGTTTTGGATGCTGAAGGTTTAATAGCGAGCGAAACATTATTTGTTGATGATATGCTTGCTAATGCCGAAGCTGCAAGATCAGTTGGTATGATTGCTCATCATTTAAAATTAGAGGACGGCGAAACGGTATTGGATTTGTTTTCGGAATAGAATTATTTCTTACGAAAACTTCCCATGGTATTGTCGTAATTGATGTAATATAATCCTGGCTGAAGACTTTCAAGATTGACTTTATTTCCGAAACCTTTAAAAACGATATTTCCATATTTGTCGTAAATCTCGTAAAGAGTTTCGGAAGTAAATAAAAGTTCATCCTTTACTTTTTCAGGTCCAAAACTAACTTTTGGCTTTTTTGACTCATGAGTTATTTTTGGTGAATATTTCGCATTTCCAGTATAATCGGTCTGAGATAGTCGGAAAATATTTTTACCTGTATGCGTTCTTACTTTTAGTTTGTATTTGTTGATGGTTGTCAATCCTCTTCCTTCAACTTCGCCAATAGTGATCCATTTGTTCCAACGGTATTGTTGCACAATAAAGGGTATTGAACCACTTTCTTCTCTTGTGGTCCAATGCAAAATATCGTTTTTATCTACTTCGACAGTTTGAATTTCAAATGTTGATTTTGGTTGTATGGCTTCAGGATTTGCAATACGTGGCAAACACCCACTCTTATAATGTAAAACGATGTTTACTTTTTCGCCAATATCAAAGCCAAATTGCGAAAGATCAATCTCGAATGCACTACTTCCTATTTCATCAGAAGAGGTTTGACCGTTGACAGTAACCTGGTAAACACAATACCCTACCCCTGAATCCGAAAAGGGATTCATTACATATACATTTTTCCCAAGATAGATTCCGCTTAGCTCAAGTTTATCGGCATAAGCAAATGAAAACAGAAAAATGAAAAATATGAGTAAAAGATTCTTTTTCACCTTGATAGATTAGTGCTTAGATCTATCTGCAAGATATAAAACAATGTGTATTAAAAAAAAGAATTAATCAAGTTAATTGATATTATCGTCAATCCAATCTCCATTGTTCTTAATGATATTCTTTAATTCTTCGATAGCAGTTTCGCTTGGAATGTTCTTGATTAAAACATCATGACCTTTGTACAATGATACTTTTCCTGGTCCAGCTCCTACATATCCATAATCCACATCACCCATTTCGCCTGGACCGTTAACAATACAGCCCATAACGCCAATTTTTAGGTGGGTAAGATGAGAAAAGGTCTTCTTTACTTCAGCAACTACCTCTTGCAATTTAAATAAAGTTCTCCCACATCCCGGACAGGATACAAACTCTGTTTTAGTAGTTCTTACTCGAGCTGCTTGCAAAATTCCAAACTCGGTGGATAATACTTCACTTTGTGGAAGCTTTCCTTGATTTACAATGCTGATACCATTGCCCAATCCATCGAAAAACAAGCTACCTAAATCAGCAGATGATTTTAAGTGAAGATCTTCCAGATTTGCATCGGTAAATTCACGTTTAAATATTACCGGAGCCTTACATTTTGCTTGAACCAATTTGAAAACAAAGGCTCTTTGCTCGGCAAAAGCATTTTGATGTTTAGATTTACAAATCAAAACAATCTTTTCATTCTTTTTTAATTTAGAAATGAACTCTTCGCTTAGGTCTGTATATTCACATTCTACAAAATGAATGTTGCTGGCAAATGCTGCAAGATTATCATGAAGAAATTCTTCGGTTTGAAATAGAGGATAGGATTTGTCGGTATACTGATCGGAATATTCCCAACACTCCTGATCAACGATAATTCCTAAATCTTTTGGATAATCGGTGAAAACCGGATCGTAACCGCTTACATAGATAAAGTCTGCAGCCAAGTTTCCTTTTTCCCATTCCAATGTATCCTGATCTTGCTTGAACCCTGCTTTTTCTGGCAAATCAGCAGTCAAATATCTTTCGTGCGATAAATCGCAGATAACCACTGGAACTTTTGAACTGCCTATATTTTCAACCAAGTTTGTTGATCGTTTGTAAAAATTAATCAGATCAACCTCTGTGTTTTCAACCTGAGTAATTGGTTTGTGATTTTCTTTTGTCAACACATAATCAACCAGTTTTTTTCCTACTGGCGATTCGATTTCCGGATCTTCGGTAAGAGAAATTCTAACCGTATCTCCAATTCCATCATTCAACAAAGCGCCTGTTCCAACGGCCGATTTAATTCTTCCATCTTCTCCTTCGCCAGCTTCTGTTACTCCCAAATGTAATGGAAAATGCATATGTTCCTTTTCCATTTCGCAAACCAACAAACGAACGGTTTTCACCATCATTACCGTATTGCTCGACTTAATAGAAATGGCAACATCTGTGAAGTTTTGCTCTTTACAGATTCTAAGAAACTCCAAAGTAGCTTCAACCATTCCTCGTGGTGTATCGCCGTAGCGACTCATAATTCGATCTGACAATGATCCGTGATTGGTACCAATTCGAAGGGCCGTATTGTGTTCCTTGCAAATGCGAATTAGAGGAATAAATTTCTCACGAATCTTCTCTAAATCCTCCTGATATTTTATATCTCCATATTCGCTGTTCTTGAAATCGGCACGTTTGTCAACAAAGTTTCCTGGATTAATTCGGACCTTGTCAACATATTTTGCAGCAATTGTAGCAGCTTTAGGATTAAAATGAATGTCGGCAACCAAAGGTGTTTCATATCCTCTTTTTACCAATTCTTCTTTAATGAATTTTAAGTTCTCAGCTTCTTTCGTTCCCTGTGTAGTTAAACGAACATATTCTGCTCCCGATTCTATCATTCTGATTGCTTGCTCAACACTAGCTTCAATATCATTTGTATCGGTGTTGGTCATCGATTGAATTCGAATAGGATTATTGCTACCCATTGGGGTATTGCCAATATTTGATTCGCTTGATTCGCGACGAGAATAATTGAAAAGATCTTTACAGAAATTATTATGCTGTGAAAAACTCATTGTTATTGATTTGAATTGAACCACAAAGGTAGTTATTTCAAGAATGATTTATGAATTAGCTATTATGAATTACAAGGGAAACAAAGCGAGAATGATTAAATTCACAGCAAATAAGATTTTTTTAACTTTAAGTTTTGATAACAAGAAGTATTTAAAGTACTAGTTCAAACCCAGTTTTATGTCGATTAAAGTTCAGGAAGTAAGCAAACTATACGGAAAACAAAAAGCACTTGACCAAGTTAGCTTTGAAATTAACCAGGGAGAAGTTGTTGGATTTTTAGGCCCCAATGGTGCGGGAAAATCCACAATGATGAAGATTATTACTGGTTTTATTCCACAATCTTCCGGTTTGGTTGAAGTAAATGGAATGAACATAGAGGAGCATTCTTTGGAGGTGCGCAGGCAAATAGGATATCTGCCAGAGCATAATCCGCTTTACCTGGAGATGTACGTGAAAGAATATCTCAATCATGTTGCTTCTATTTACAAATTGGGAAAATTAAAAAAAGCTAGAATTGCTGAGATGATTGACCTTACTGGACTTGGCTTGGAACAAAACAAAAAAATTGGTGCACTTTCGAAAGGATATCGACAAAGGGTAGGAATTGCACAGGCTTTAATACACGATCCGAAAGTGGTGATTCTGGATGAACCAACTACAGGTTTGGATCCTAATCAATTGGTCGAAATTAGAAATTTGATTCAGGAAATTGGGAAACAGAAAACCGTTATGCTTTCTACTCACATCATGCAGGAGGTTGAAGCCTGTTGTGAACGTGCTCTGATTATCAACAAAGGAAATTTGGTTGCCGATAAAAAGATTGAGAATCTAAGCTCCGAATTGTCTTCAAAGATGATTGAAGTTGAATTTTCTAGTGATATTTCGTTGGATATCCTAAGTCAGCACAAGGGAATTAAGGAGGTAATTTCTCTGGGAGATAACAAGTTTAGCATTTCAAGTTCTGATGATATCCGTAAGGACATTTTTCAAATGGCCGTAAATAACAATTGGGAACTACTTGAAATGAAGAGCCAAACTCAAAGACTGGAAGACTTGTTTCATCAGTTAACTGTTAACGATGATCAGTAATCTGTTATTTGTTTGAGATTCCGATTGAGGTTCGGATTCTCTCTAATTAAAATTCTGGCAAATTAAGACTTATAACTCTTTATTGGCGCGGAACTCCCTGTTTTACAGCATTAGCATTTGTTAAAAAGCATTAAAAACTCTTGGTATAATATTGTTTCTTTGCGAAATAATGTTTTCCTTTGCCGAGAATTAAGTGGAAAGATTTGGCTGCTTGCAACCACAGAAAAAAATGCTAAATGGTGTTATTATCCTTTTTCTGCGTTAATACAACAACCAATTGCTTTCCCGTAAGTTTTATTTATAAAGTACTTGAGGTCTGGGGGACTTATTTGATTAAGTAGACTTTTCTGTGCTCAAAACTTTAAAAATTATGGGATATTTATTTACATCAGAATCTGTTTCTGAAGGACATCCAGACAAAGTATCTGATCAGATTTCAGATGCCATTTTGGATAAACTACTGGCTTTTGATCCTAATTCTAAAGTTGCAGTTGAAACTTTGGTTACTACTGGTCAGGTAGTAATTGCCGGTGAGGTAAAAACAAAAACTTATATTGATATTCAGGAAACTGCTCGTAAGGTGATTAACCGTATTGGTTACACAAAAAGCGAATACATGTTCGATGGATCATCTTGTGGTGTTTTAAATGCACTTCACGAACAATCAGATGATATCAATCGTGGTGTAGATCGTGAAGATCCAATGACTCAAGGTGCTGGTGACCAGGGAATGATGTTCGGTTATGCTTCTAAAGAAACTGATGACTACATGCCATTGTCACTTGAATTGTCGCATCGTTTGTTGATTGAGTTGGCTGCCATTCGCCGTGAAGGAAGAGAGATGACTTATCTTCGTCCTGATTCAAAATCGCAGGTTACCATTCAGTACAACGATCAGGATGCTCCTGAAAGAGTTCATACAATTGTGGTTTCTACTCAGCACGATGACTTTGGTCCAAACGATGAGTTGATGTTACAAAAAATCAAGAAAGATGTTCGTAACATTCTTATTCCTCGTGTAATTAAGCAATTGCCAGAAAGAGTACAAGCTCTTTTCGACGATGAGTTCATTTTGCACGTAAACCCAACAGGTAAGTTTGTGATTGGTGGTCCTCATGGTGATACTGGATTAACTGGACGTAAGATTATTGTTGATACTTACGGTGGTAAAGGGGCTCACGGTGGTGGTGCTTTCTCAGGAAAAGACCCTTCGAAAGTAGACCGATCTGCAGCTTATGCTTCACGTCATATTGCTAAAAATATGGTGGCAGCTGGTGTTACCGATGAAATTTTGGTACAACTTTCATATGCAATTGGAGTTGCTGAACCTGTAGGAATTTACGTTGACACTTACGGCAAGTCGAATGTAGAATTAAGCGATGGTGAAATTGCAGAGAAGGTAAAAGAACTTTTTGATCTTCGCCCAGCAGCAATTGAGCAGCGTTTGAAATTGCGTAATCCAATTTACGAAGAGTCTGCAGCATATGGTCACATGGGACGTACGCCAAAAACCATTACCAAGAAATTCGAATCTCCATATTTCGGAAATATCGAAAAAGAAGTTGAATTGTTTACTTGGGAAAAACTTGACTATGTTGAAAAAGTAAAAGAAGCTTTCAACTTATAAGATAATCACAAAATATATTGAAAAGCCATTCCTTTTTGGAGTGGCTTTTTTTTTTTATGCTTTAAACTGATTAGAATAAAAAATGAGAAAATTTTTTCGACAAGTGTAACATTTGAAAAAGATGTGCATCAAAAGGGCAAACAAACAAATTAAAATTTTAGAATCATGAAATCATTAATTGTATCATTAGCCTTAGTATTTTTTGTCAATTTTTCTCTTTTAGCTCAAATTAGTTCAATTCAAGTTGAAGTTGTTGGACAAGGAGATCCAGTTTTATTGCTACCAGGTTTTACTTGTCCGGGAGAAGTTTGGGCTGAAACCGTTGAGAAAATTTCTCGGAATCACGAATGTCACCTTGTTAGCTATGCCGGATTTGGTGATGTGCCTGCAATTGACAGCTCTTGGTTGCAAACCGTTAAAAAGGATATCAATCAATACATTCAGGAAAATAAATTTGTAAAATTATCCATTGTAGGACATAGTATGGGTGGAACCTTGGCTTTGTGGTTGGCTTCGGAAAATCAATTTGATATTAAAAAATTATTAATCGTTGATGCATTGCCATGCATGGGAGCGATGATGATACCAAATTATTCAAGCGATAAAATAAGCTACAATACCGAATACAATAACAACTTGCTTAAAATGAATGATGAAGACTTCAGAGGAATGGCAATGAATTTTGCTGTGTTTATGAGCAATTCGGCCTCGAAGCATCAACAAATTGCGGATTGGATGATCAAAGCAGATCGTAAAACTTATGTATATGGTTATACCGATTTATTAAAATTGGATTTGAGAGAAGATATTAAGAATATTGAATCGCAAGTTGTTATATTAGCTGCAGCTAACCCAAGCAAAAGTATGGTTGAAGGTGTTTACAACAACCAGTTTGCTGCACTTAAAAGCAAAGAGATTGTTTACATAGAAAATTCAGCACACTTCATCATGTTCGATCAGTTCGAAACCTATATGAATGAATTGAAACAACTTTTAAACTAATGAACCAATCATTTAATACGCTTTACAAAGAAAACTACACTAAAGTTTATCGTTTGTGTATGACCTATGTGTCAGGAAATGAAGCTTTGGCTGATGATTTATCACAGGAGGTGTTTGTAAAAATTTGGCAAAACCTGGATCAATTCAAAAATGAGTCGCAAGTAAGTACATGGATATACCGAATAACAGTGAATACCTGCTTAATGCATCTGCGCAAGATTAAGAAATCGCAGGAAAAAATTACCGATCAAGTACCTGAAAGTTTATACGAAGATCAGGAAGATGATAGGGATGAAAGATTAAAAATGTTGCGCGCTTGCATAAAGAAACTAAACGAAATGGGTAAGATATTAATTTCACTAGTCCTGGAAGAGGTCCCACAAAAGGAAATTGCCGAAGCAGTTGGTTTATCAAACGAGAATGTAAGAGTTCAAATTCATCGTAACAAAGGAAAACTCTTCAAATGTATGACTAGTAAAGAAATGCAAAACGCTTAAAGCCTAAAACAATGAATAATTTCAAAGATATAAAATCAATATACGATAACCAGAAGTCCCCGGAGCCAACAAAAGTGCCAAAGGAACTTAAAAAACGAATCAAAAAAGCCGATCGTTTGGTCAACAATAGTCACATTAAAAATATAATCATTCTATCAATCACAGCATTGGCCATTGTAGGAATTAATCTATTCTACTTCACAACAACAAGTGTATTATTCGAAGTTGGAATTATTACCATGATTATGGCTTTGGCCATTCGAATTACAATTGAGCTGTTTAGTTATCGAAGAAAAAAGAGCTTGAATATACTTTGTCAATCCGATCAATTCATTTCCGATTTGAAAGCTTTTTATCAATGGCGCAAGAAGATTCACAAATACCCAACTTATCTGACCTTTTCGCTTTATGTAATTGGAGTAGGATTACTATTTATAGAGTTTTACAAGTATTTGTCTGACTTCTGGTTTAATTTTTTCCTTGTTGAGTTTGTAGTAATCATTGTGGTGTTGATATTTTTCATCAGGAAGAAAATCAAAAAAGAAATCAATACATTAAATGAAATGATAGAATTGTATGAAATTTAATAATCAGATATTCTAAAGGTGAGCCATTCCTATTAGGGATGGCTTTTTTTATTATAAATGGATTATGCTATTTAAAATATGTGTGATAACAAATGATAAATAGAATCAAACCAATGAAATGTAGAATATAGCTCATAAAAAATAGAATATATCAAGGTATAGATGAAATTAAATTATAATAAGTAGATAAAATTTTATAAATTGTTCATTATTATAACTAAAAGGATAAAATCATGAAGGTTTCTACGAAAGAATCTCCCTCTTTACATGTTAATGAATTAATTATTGAAGAGATGAATCGGCAAGGAGTAACAGCTCTCGAGTTATCCAGAAAATTAGGAATTAATGTAAATACAGTTTATCAAATACTAAAGCGAAATAGTATTAAAACCGATAGACTATGGGAGATTTGTGAAATATTACAAATTAATTTCTTCAGAATACTTGCTGACAAAATTGAAATTGCTAATCCCGTTGATGATCGTTTGGCAAAGTTAGAATCAGAAAATAACACCTTGAAAGAAGTAATTAGAATGTTGGGGGGGAAGTGATTTCCACGCAAAGAACGCAAAGAATTAAAACGGTAAGAACGCAAAGATTAATTACAGATTATTTACGACACGATGAATACTGTTTTTTAGAGTTTTACTATTAAAGTTTATTAGTAAACCAAGTCGTTTATCAGACAATTTGAGATAAGTTAGCAGTTGAGCAAAATGTACAGGAAGCAAATTTTCAACTGCTTTAATTTCTACAATTACTTTTTCTTCAACTAATAAATCTAACCTATACCCAATATCTTGCTTAACCTCTTTATAGATGAAAGGCATTGGAACTTGTGTTTTTACTTTTAACCCAATTTCATTTAAGTCAAAAGCAAGGGCATGTTCATAAGCTGATTCCAATAGTCCAGGTCCAACCGTTTTGTGTAATTCTATTGCTCGTCCAATTATTTGATATGAAATTTCGTTTTCAGTCATGACGTAAATATTGTCTCTTTGCGTTCTTACCGTATTAATTCTTTGCGATCTTTGCGGGGATTGGATAATGCTGCACCGTATCCTTTATACTTTTTTCAATATCAATAAACTCAAAGTTTAAGGCATCTTTAATTTTTTGGTTCGAATACTTTCTAATGTTGTGCGAAGCGCGAGCAGTTTCTTTTGTGAAACTTGGCTGTTTGAACAAAAATATTTTTTGCAGAGAAGCCAATCGCCATCCAATTTCAGTCATTTTTGGAGAAGCATATTTTGTAGGTCCTTCCAATCCAATATGCTTTGCGATGGTCTTAAATATGAATTCATAAGTACAGTCGTCGCCGTTTAAAATAAAGCGCTCGTTTACAATGTCACTTTCCATCAATTGAAGCATGGCTTTGCTTACATCTCTAACGTCAACATAGCCAGTAATTCCCCTTGTAAAATATTTTAATCCTTTGGCAACAGTACTAAATAATAGCGAGCTGCCTTTATCCCATTGGCCCGGACCCAAAATAATGGATGGATTTACAATTACAGCATTCAAGCCTTCCTCAATTCCGCGCCATACTTCCAATTCCGATTGAAATTTACTAAGCGAATAACCCGAGCGTTTATCTTCCGGACTCCAGGGAGTGGTTTCGTTTACAGTGTCTTCGCCTTCTTCGGGAGTTCCCAGTGCAGCAATGGAACTTACCATACAAAACTTGCGGATATTGTTGTCGATACAAGCATTTACCAGGTTTCGGGTTCCTTCTACATTAATATCGAGAAGGTTCTTTTTGTCTTCTTTCTTGAAGGAAACCAAAGCTGCACAGTGATACACATCTTCAACATCTTTCAGGGCATCCTCCAAAGAATCAGGATCTAACATATCTCCATCAAACCATTCAATCGATTCGAAAAGTCGATCAGCATCTTTTGAGTAAAAGGAAAAGGTTTTTAGAACCAAATCAGTATTGCTACTCGATCTTTTTAAAGCACGAACTTTATTGCCATTTTTTAGTAAATCAAAAAGTAGATGCGAACCAACAAGACCGGTTCCTCCAGTAACTAAAATCATTTGATGGAGATTTTTAATATTTTAAAAAAGGGGTGAAAATTATTTCACCCAGTTCATTTTAATTGTCTGCTTTAAGTGATCATGCACACTCAAAGGTACCGGACTTGTTCCTGCAACCGATTCAATAATTTTTTTCTCTTCGTCGGTATATTCTTTATCAGGGAAATTGAATTCAACAATTACCTCTGAAACTCTGCGAGGGTCGCTAGCCATGATTTTTGTAATGTCCAGTTCAGTACCTACAATATCGATATTATTATCGCGAGCAACGATTCCCATAATGGTCATGATGCAAGAGCCCAAAGAGGTAGCTAACAAATCGGTTGGAGAGAAAGCTTCTCCTTTACCTCTGTTATCGGTTGGCGCATCAGTAAAAATTTTGTTTCCTGATTGTAAGTGAACGCATTCTGTTCGTAAATCACCCAAATATTTGGATTTTATAGTTGTCATGATATTTTGAATTAAAATTTAAAGCTAAATATATCTATTAATTCCGAATTATATATACCCAATTTGGCAGGCCTTATTTGTGGCTTTTTTTTCAAATTAAACCCACCCTCTTTTCATTTAGAATTGTATAAGCTCATATAAATTTAATTTTTTATAAAAATGAAAAAGCCATACGAATACTTACTTTTTACAGGGGTGAATTTAATTGTAATTTTCATCACCATTTCAATACTAAACTACATTATTAAAGACAAGTTTGATAGCTGGGATAATGCAATCTCTAGTATTGTAATTACGGCTGCATTGTTTCTAATGCATATTTTAGGATTGGATAAAGTAAAAAAGAAGAAAGGATAATGAAGAAATTCTCGTATGAATATTAATTTACTTGTATACCTCCATACTATGATTATTTGGAGGTATTTTTAGGAATATACTTTTAAATTTAAAATATTCGTTATGCTTTTATTTCAGATTATAAGTATTCACACTTTCAATTCGTATCCTCAGGTTTGATATGCTGATTAAAAAATGGTTAGCTGCCTGAATATGCAGAAGATATGGTCTGAGGCTCCTGTATTTTTTCTATATTTGTAAACTTTTTATTCTAAATGTCATTCTTAGGCATTAAATAAGAATGAAAAATATTTGTTAATCAGTGTTGCTTGACCACAAATCACAAGGAATACGGATGTTAATCAGAATTTGAGAATTCAAGATAAAATTAATATAAATGAGCACTAAATTTCCAGAGTACAAAAACTTTGATCTTTCTCAGATCAATAAGGATATCTTAAAAGATTGGGAAGAAAACAAGACTTTTGAAAAGAGTTTGGAAACCCGCGAGGGTCATCCATCTTTTGTTTTCTATGAAGGGCCTCCTTCGGCTAACGGAATGCCAGGTATTCACCACGTAATGGCTCGTGCGCTTAAGGATATTGTGTGTAGATACAAGACACTTAAGGGATTTCAGGTGAATCGTAAAGCAGGATGGGACACTCACGGTCTTCCTGTTGAACTTGGCGTAGAGAAAGAACTGGGAATTACTAAAGAAGATATTGGAACCAAGATTTCTGTTGATGAGTACAACGAAGCTTGTAGAACCAATGTAATGAAATACACCCGCGAGTGGGAGGATTTGACTTCGAAAATGGGATACTGGGTGAATATGGAAGATCCATATATCACTTACGATAACCGTTACATCGAAACACTTTGGTGGTTGTTGAAGCAATTGTTCGAGAAAGATTTGCTTTACAAAGGATACACCATCCAGCCATTCTCGCCAGCTGCAGGTACAGGTTTGTCTACTCACGAGCTGAACCAGCCAGGGTGTTACAAGGATGTGAAAGATACCACTGCAGTGGGGATGTTTAAAGTAGCTCGCGACGAGAAGAGTGAGTTCTTATATGAAGGTATTGATTGCGATGCATACTTTATTGCATGGACAACTACTCCTTGGACACTTCCATCGAATACTGCTTTGGCTGTTGGTCCTAAGGTTGATTACGTTCGTGTTCGCACTTTCAACCCATATACAGGAATTCCTTGTGTGGTAATTCTTGCAAAAGATTTGTTCTACAATTTCTTCGATAAAAAATATGAAGGTCTTGAGTTGGGCGAATACCAAGCGGGAGACAAGCGTTTAACTTATAAAACTCTTTCGGAGCACAAAGGAACCGATTTGGAAGGAATTCGTTATGAGCAATTGATGCCATTGGTGAAGCCAGAAGGTGATGCTTTCCGTGTGATCCTTGGTGATTTCGTAACCACCGAAGATGGTACCGGTATTGTACACATTGCTCCTACTTTTGGTGCGGATGATGATAGAGTAGCGAAAGCAGCTGATATTTCTCCACTAATTCTTCGCGATAAGGAAGGTAAGATGCAGCCAATGGTTGATCGTACTGGTAAATTCTTCTTAATTGAAGATTTGGATCCTGAGTTTGTAAAGAACTATGTGAATGTTGAAGCTTATGGTGAGTATGCAGGTCGCTTTGTAAAGAACGCTTACGATCCAAACTTAACTGAGAAAGATGCTACTTTAGATGTTGATATCTCTGTTGCTTTGAAGAAAGATAGCTTGGCATTTAAAGTTGAAAAACATGTTCACAACTATCCACACTGTTGGAGAACCGATAAACCAGTATTGTATTATCCATTGGATTCTTGGTTTATCAAGACTACGAATGTTCGCGATCGTATGATCGAATTAAATAAAACCATCAACTGGAAGCCTCAATCAACTGGTGAAGGTCGTTTCGGAAAATGGTTGGAAAATCTACAGGACTGGAATCTTTCTCGTTCTCGTTACTGGGGAACTCCGCTTCCAATTTGGGTAAGTGAAGATCGTACAGAAATGAAATGTATTGGTTCAGTTGCTGAGTTAAAGGCAGAGATTGAAAAATCAATCGAAGCTGGTTTCATGACTGAAAACATTCTTGCTGATTACGTTGAAGGAGATAACAGCAAAGCGAATTACGAAAAATTCGACTTGCACCGTCCATATGTTGATGGCGTTTATTTGGTTTCAGATTCAGGCAAGAAATTGGTTCGTGAATTAGACTTGATCGACGTTTGGTTCGATTCAGGTGCTATGCCATATGCACAGCAGCACTATCCATTCGAAAACAAAGAGGAATTCGACAAGTTGTTCCCGGCACAGTTTATTGCGGAAGGTGTTGACCAGACTCGTGGTTGGTTCTTTACCCTGCATGCAATTGCTACAATGTGTTTCGATGGTGTTGCTTTCGAAAATATCATCTCTAATGGTTTGGTATTGGATGCAAAAGGTAACAAGATGTCTAAGCGTCTTGGAAACGCTGTTGATCCATTCGAAACCATCGAGAAATATGGTTCAGATCCATTGCGTTGGTACATGATCACCAATGCTCAACCATGGGATAACCTGAAATTTGATTTAGGCGGTGTTGAAGAAGTTCGTCGTAAATTCTTCGGTACACTATATAATACATACTCATTCTTCCAGCTTTACGCTAACATCGATGGATTTAATTATTCCGATGCTGATATCAAGATGGAAGAGCGTCCTGAGATAGACCGTTGGATTCTTTCTCTTTTGAATTCTTTGATTAAGGAAGTTGAAGAGTGTTACGAATCTTACGAGCCAACTCGTGCAGGTAGAGCAATTCAGAATTTCGTAAACGAAAACCTTTCTAACTGGTACGTGCGTTTGTGTCGTAAGAGATATTGGGGTGGTGAGTATGATGCTGATAAGATTTCGGCTTACCAGACTCTTTACAAGTGTTTGGAAACCATTTCAGTTCTTGCATCACCAATTGCTCCATTTTATATGGATCAATTGTTCAAAGATTTGAATTCTGTAACTGGTCGTTACACAGTAGAATCTGTTCACTTGGTTGATTTTCCTAAATATAATGAGGAAGAAATCGATAAGGACCTTGAGGAAAGAATGGATATGGCACAGAAGATTTCTTCTATGTCGTTAGGATTGCGTCGTAAGGTGAAAATCCGTGTTCGTCAGCCACTTCAAAAGATCATGATTCCGATTTTGGATGAAACGATGGTTCCTCAATTGGAGGCTGTTAAGAATATCATTCTTTCAGAAATTAATGTGAAAGAAATGGAATTCATTACGGATACTTCAGGTGTATTGGTGAAGAAAATCAAGCCAAACTTTAAGACTTTAGGTCCTAAGCATGGTAAAATCATGAAGCAAATTGCTGCTGCTATTGGTCAAATGACTCAAGAGGATATTGTTGCTTTTGAGAAGGCTGGGGAATATGCAATTACTGTAAATGATGAGAATGTAGATCTTACTCTAGAGGATGTTGAAATCATTTCGGAAGATATTCCAGGATGGTTGGTTGCCAATGAAGGGAAACTTACTGTGGCAATGGACGTAAACATTACCGAGGAGCTAAAACAAGAAGGTATTGCTCGAGAATTTATCAACAGAATTCAAAATCTTAGAAAGGATAGCGATTTTGATGTTACCGATAAAATCAAGCTTGAAATTATGATGCATGATTCTATCAACGATGCGGTACTTGCTCATAAAGAATACATTGGGAGCCAAACTTTGGCTGTGAGTGTTGAATTGGTAGAAAAATTAGCTGAAAACGAAGCGAAGGCGGTAGAGATAGAACAAGGTGTAGAAAGCTTCATTAAGATTGAAAAAGTTAGTGAATAATCGATTTTTTGTTATCTTTAGAAAACCAATAAAACTATAGAAACAATGACAGAAAAGAAGCGATATACAGACGAGGAGTTACAAGAGTTTAAAAAATTAATAATCTCTAAACTTGAGAAGGCCAAGAAGGATTACGAAACATTGAAAGCTGTTATTTCTAACAGCTCAGGCAATGATATTGAAGATACATCTCCAACTTTTAAAGTATTGGAAGAAGGTGCATCAGTTCTTTCTAAAGAGGAAGCTGGCCGATTGGCACAGCGCCAGGCAAAGTTTATTTCTCATCTTGAAGGAGCTTTAATTCGAATCGAGAATAAAACTTATGGTATTTGTCGTGAAACTGGTAAGCTAATTGCTCCAGAAAGATTACGAGCAGTGCCTCACGCTACTTTAAGTATCGAAGCTAAAAACAAGCAGTAAAGTATTCAACTGAATATAGAAAATGATTGGAAGAGTATATTCTTCCAATCATTTTTGTTTAGAAGTTAAGGTTTTCTTTTCTTTAAAGCCTGAAAAACACGAACAAAACATTTAAAGTTAAGATATGTCGCTATTTAAAAAATCGGTAGCATTTATTGTAGTACTTCTGATTTTAGATCAGGTGCTAAAAATTTGGATTAAAACCAACATGATGTTGGGAGAATCTTACCATATTTTTGGTGATTGGTTTCAAATCTATTTCATCGAGAACAATGGAATGGCATTTGGAATGGAGTTAGAAGGCGAATGGGGAAAAATGCTCTTAAGCTTGTTTCGTATTATCGCCGTTTTCGGAATTGGTTGGTACTTGCTGGATATTTGTAAGAAGAAAGCTCCCACTGGATTGATTATTGCTATTTCGCTGATTTTTGCTGGTGCTATGGGTAACATTATCGATAGTGCTTTCTATGGCATGGTATTTAATGATAGCTATTACCAGGTTGCTCAATTTATGCCTGAAGGAGGTGGATATTCAAGCTTTTTGCATGGAAAAGTTGTTGATATGCTATATTTCCCATTGATAGAAGGAAATTTCCCGGATTGGTTTCCAATTTGGAAAGGCGAACACTTTATTTTCTTCCGTCCGGTATTTAATGTAGCCGATTCATACATCACCATTGGTGTTGCATTTATTTTGTTGTTTCAAAGAAACTATTTCGTAAAAGACGAAAAGAACTAACGAAACTATATTGCAAATAAAAAGCCCTTTAAAGGGCTTTTTTTATGACTTGGCTTGTGCTGCTTTTCTTCTACGTTGTGCTCTAAAATAATTAATCTGACTTTGTAAGCTCCATATACCTCCAAGGATAACTACAAGGAAAATCCATTGCTTACGTCCCCAGCCTGCATCTCCAAAAATTCCTTTTGAGAGCATTACAATTGCTGTAATTACCAATAAACTGGTTAAAAGAGCTGCAACATGACCAATGGCTGCATTTTCCTTTCTGATTCCAGGAGTACAAAAAAATAAGATTACTCCAAAGAATAGTGGAATAAGTGCTGTAAATTGCCAATCTCCTATTTCGTAGTACCTTGCAATAAAACCAAATGCTCCTGCCAAAATCAATACCAACGAGTATACTTTGTTAATTTGATATGCTTCTTTCATATTTGTTATTTTTATTTAGAAAAAATCTAAATACTAAAATACAAAAACTCAGGAACATTCAAAATGAACTTGACAAATGTTTGCCGATTAGCATTTAATTCTTGTCGCTATATCAATAAGTTCACATCATTTATTACCGATCTTTAAACATCTATTGGCCTAAACCTAAATCATTTCGAAATTCATAAGGTATAAAATAAGAAAGGCCGCCCTACTGGACAGCCTTTCTTGGACAACCTTAAAACTCAACCATGAATTGATTATCGTACCGCAACTACTAAATACTTTGAAGATTTCCAGAACTCAGCTGGATCAAGAATAGTAATTCCTTCAACCGAATCAGTTCCCTCAACCTTATAAGAACCTGTTGGATGACTTGTTACTAAACTAATCTTCTTTCCTTTTACAGGAATCGTAGTAGTTTGCGTGATATCAATTTTTTTAAATTCACTTTCTTTAAAATCTTCATTAAGAACAGCAGTTGTACCAATTCCGATGAATCCACCATCTTTGGTAATTACATTCTTTTCTTTCAATTCTCTGCTAGTTCCACAAATGTAATAACCGGTATTAAGAGCAGCTGTTTTTTCAGCAATCTCTTTTGTTTTCGTTTCATTTTCTGTATTCAGAGCCATAACCGTACCGTTTAATTCGGTTACTTGTCCGTTTAAGTTTTCAACTTCGATATTTAGTTGAGAAACCTTTTCGTTTAAAGCGATAATTTCTGTTTCTTTTGTTTCTAATTTCGTTTTTAAACGATCGGTAAGCTTACGTAGCTTTGAATTTTGATACCAACTATTATTTAATTTCTTCTCTAAATCAGAAATTTTTTCTCTGTTTTGCTCTAATAAGTTATTGATTGAAGTAAGATCACTGGCAATCTTTTGCTTCTGGGATTTATTAGGATTCTCAGAGTTTACTGATATAATTGTTTCCTTTTCTTTAATAATTTCAAGATTCTCTTCGATGGTATTTAAAGACTCAATAAAATCGTTAATTGTAGAATCTTTTTGCTTAGCCATTGAAGTTAGCTGTTGATTCTGCTCTCTTAATTGCTTTAACTCTTTTTGGTTACATGCCACAAAAAATGGTAAAATCAACAATACTAATGCTAGACGTTTCATATAAATATATTTTAGAGATTAGGTTTCGCAATGTGTGTATAAGTTACATGTGAATATCGTGCCGAAATCAATTTTATTTTAAATTAAATTAACTAATGATGCGTAAGTATCATTAAATCAAGCGTAAAATAATGAGTGTTGTAATTGTGAATTTCATGCCACAATATTGTATGAAATTGAAAGTGTAGAATTATTCTACACTTTGCGTGTAATTATTCCCCATGTGTAGATTCTATTCATACCCACTATAGTACAGAGCGTACAAAGAAAAATCTTATTAACTTTACTAAACTTAGAAAGCAATAATTCAAATGGCAATGAGTTCAGAGAAACGCAGTAACATTAAAATTAAAGTTGTGTTGGGATACATTTTTGTATTTCTGGCTATTGTTGCATCATTGCTTATTGCTAAGCAGGCTTATAATAAATTATTAAATTCTGTAGCGATTCTTTCTAAACCCGATATTGAAATCACAAGAATGAACCGTGTACTCACAAATTTATCGGAAGCAGAGAACAAAATCAGGGTGTATTCCTTAACGAGAGAGGAGAAGTTTTTAACTAATTTTTATGAGAACATTCTGGAAATTCGGAATGATTTAGACTCGTTGCGCAGTTATAGTCAGGATAGTAGTCGTGCTGTAATTCTAATAGATTCAATGGATTTTCTTTTAAAAGATCGAGCTGATAAATTAGCAAAATTTGTGAAGTGGAAACAGTCAAAAGAGCGTGTGAACCTTTCGCAAAAGGCAATGAAGCAATTGAGTGAGGCTACGGATTCTGCAAAAACAACCATTAAAACTACAACCACTACAACTACTATTCTAGATACAGTAAAAACTGCAAAGAAGGTAAAACCCAAGAACAATTTCTTTAATAGAGTATTTGGGAAAAAAGAAAAGATAGATACTTTAGAAACCGTGATACAACGCACCGAAGTACAGGTGGATACTAGCTATTTGCCTCAATCGGATAGTTTGTTGATGAGTCTGCAAAATCAGTTGGAAAGAGCTCAAGAAATTGAGAAACTGAATAGAGAGATTGTATATCGGAAGGAACTTGACCTGGTAGAAGAAAATACAATTATTTGGGAAAAAATTAAACTATTGCTCAGACAGTTAGAGGAAGAAAAGTTTATACAACTTAAATCTGAATCGGATAAAGCAAAGCAAGTTGCCAGTAATACCATATCGATGATATCCATTATCATTATTGTTGGGTTTGTGTTGGGAACTTTGTTCATCATTTTTATTCTTACAGATATTTCCAGAAGCAACTATTACCGAAAAGAGTTAATCATTGCGAAAGGTAATGCAGAGAAATTGGCAAAAATAAAAGAGGATTTCTTGGCTACAATGAGTCATGAAATTAGAACTCCTTTGAATGCTATTATTGGTTTTACCAATCAGTTGGATAAGACCAGCCTGGAGAAGAAACAAAAGAATTTTGTGAGTGTTTTGAAGAGTTCATCGAAGCATCTATTGGGTTTGGTTAATGAAATTTTGGATCTCTCGAAGATTGAAGCAGGCAAATTGCATGTTGAGAATATCAATTTTAATCCACAGGCATTGGTTTATGAAGTATATGACCTATTGAAAGTAAATGCCAGCACCAAGAATCTTAATTTTGAAATAGAATATACTGGTAAAAATGATATTCGATTGCTAAGTGACCCTTTCCGTATTAAGCAGATCCTATTAAACCTCGGATCAAATGCAATTAAATTTACAGATACAGGAAAAGTAACCATCAGAGCTTCTGTAATCCAAGAAGGAAACACACATGTGTTTGAAGTTGATGTTGAGGATACTGGAATTGGAATTGCTGAAGACAAACAGGAAAGTATTTTTGAAGATTTTAGTCAGGCTGATTCTTTTTCTGCAAGAAAATATGGTGGTACGGGCCTGGGTTTGGCTATAAGCAGGCGATTGGCTGTTTTATTGGGAGGTAATTTATTTGTTGAAAGTGAACTTGAGGAAGGATCAACCTTTACTTTAAGATTGCCATTAAAAGAGGCTACAAAACCTATTGAAGAGATTATTAATCAGCAGAAAGTATTGATTTCTGAAGAGCTAAAGAACAAACATTTCTTGATTGCTGATGATGATGATTACAGCTTGTTGTTGCTGCAAACCATTTTTAACACCTGGAATTTAAAAGCAGAATTTGTTGACAATGGCGAGAAAGCCTGGAATTTGATTCAAAAGAATCATTACGATATGATTCTGACTGATATTCATATGCCCAAAATGGGGGGAATAGAGCTCTGTCGTAAGGTGCGAGGATTGAATAGTAACTATAAGGACATTCCAATTGTGGCACTTACTGCAAATGTATTGGAGTCTGATTTAAAGCAATACATTTCATCAGGAATGACTGAATGTTTGGTAAAACCTTTTGATGAAGAGCTTTTGCGTTCAATGATAAGCGAACTCTTATTGGGAGAGTATGAAGCCCAGCCAAAGATTAATGAAATTGATATCTCTGCGATAGAAGATGAACCTTTGTTCGACCTTTCTCAAATTAAGCAGTTTACTTCAGATGATCCAGAATTAATTAAGCAGATTTTAAATCAATTTATAAATTCAGCAAAAGAAAACTTAAAAGCCCTTCGTGAAGCATCAGATAGGAAAAATTACCTGGAAATTGGATCCATTGCGCATAAAATGTTGAGCTCGTTTAATCAGTTAAAAGTAGTGAGCGTTGCACCTTTGCTTAAGGAATTGGAAGATTTATTGCATAAAAAATCCGAAGTTGTTGAATCTCCGGATTATATCAATGAACTGGTTGATGAGGTAGAGCAAAACTCTCAAATTGTAATTTCATCAATCGCAGATGAAATGGTGGTATGATTTACACCTCAATACCGTACTGTTTAATCTTATTATAAAGTGTTTTTCTGTCTATATTTAGTAGTCGAGCAGCTTTTGATTTGTTGAAATTTACCTTGCGCAAAGTTGAGATGATCAATTCTTTTTCGTTTGCTGCCTGAATCAATTTCAAGTTCGATCCTTCGATAACAACATCATTTTTGGGTTGATCGTTCAGAATTTCGCTAGGCAAGCTGATGATTTCAACCTGATCTCCCTGGCTTAATAACACCGAACGACGCACTACATTACGAAGTTCGCGAAGGTTACCTGGCCACGAATAGGTTCTGAATTTGTCCAAAACTTCATCAGAGAACTTTTCAATCTCCTTGTTAAGCTCACTATTCGATAAATCCAAAAAGTAGTTGGCAAACAATACAATGTCTTCATCGCGATTTCTTAGTGCAGGAACTGTAATTTTAAACTCGTTTAATCTGTGATACAAATCTTCTCTAAAATCGCCATTGTTTACCGATAAAGCCAAGTCTTCATTGGTGGCAACTACAATTCTTACATCTACATCAATGTCTTTGTTGCTACCAATTCTGCGAACTTTTCTTTCCTGTAAAGCTCGGAGTAATTTTACCTGTATTTCGTAGGAAAGATTTCCAATTTCGTCCAGGAAAAGCGTACCACCTTTGGCAGCTTCAAACTGCCCTTCCTTATCGGTAATTGCTCCTGTAAACGATCCTTTTACATGACCAAACAATTCACTTCCTGCCAAATCGGTTGATAGTGCACCACAATCAACAGCTACAAATGTTTTTCCTTTTCGGTTACTTTCAGCATGAATTCTTCTGGCTGCAATCTCTTTACCCGTTCCACTTTCGCCTTCTATAATTACCGACATATCGGTAGGAGCAACCAAGCGAATGTATTGGTCGATTTGAAGAGAACTTGAACTTTCGCCACGAACGAAATCAATCGCAGGTTTCTTCTTTTTTTCTTTCTTTTGGGGAGCTTCTTGCTTTTCCTGGGCTTTTTCCAGAGCTGAGTTGATCAGCAATAAAATCTCATCAGGATTTAAAGGCTTGGTAACATATTCGAAAGCCCCCATTTTTATAGCACTTACCGCAGTGCGAATATCTGCATACGAAGTCATAATAATTACAGGAACCGATGGATGCATGGCTTTGATTTTCTGTAAAAGTTCCAAACCGTCAAAATCAGGCAATCGAAAATCGCTTAAAACCAGATCAAAAGTTTCGTTTTCTAGTTTTTTAATGGCTTCGCCTGCCGAAAAAACGGTATCGGCATCAAATCCTTTACGTTTAAGCAATCCCTGAAGCATCAGGCATATGGTAGCATCATCGTCTATAATTAGTATTCTCTTCATGCGGAATTATAGTGTTTTGTTTATCAGATCTTAATCTGTCTGGCTTTTATGGTAGCATCTGGATTAAGCCCTACAACCAAAATTACACAAAAAGCTCGGATCAATGAAATCCCGAGCTTTCTTTTATGATTTATTAAGCTATTATTTGTCTCTTAAAATTCTGCCTTGTCTGCCAGTACAAAATCCAGTTGTTTTGCTACCAGATTGGCCTTGGCAACGCGTATGTTAATCTTATCTCCCAATTGGTATATTTTACGGTGATGACGACCAACAATGCAGTAGTTTTCTTCGTCGAATTCATAGAAATCATCCTCCAATTCTCGGATAGAAACCATTCCTTCACACTTGTTTTCGTCGATTTCCACATAGAATCCCCATTCGGTAACACCCGAAATCGTTCCTTCGAATTCTTGTCCCAAGTGATCTTGCATAAATTCAACCTGCTTGTATTTGATGGAAGCTCGTTCTGCATTGGCAGCCCTTTGTTCCATTTCACTACAATGCTGACAGAATTCCTCGTACTTGTCAGCATTTACCGATTTGCTGCCATTCTCATATTTCTCCAACAGGCGATGTACCATCATATCTGGATAACGACGAATTGGTGAGGTAAAATGCGAATAATGATCGAAATGCAAACCGTAGTGACCAATATTCACAGTAGAATATTCTGCTTTTGCCATTGATCGGATAGCCAAAGTCTCTACCAAATTCTGGATGCTTTCACCCTTTACGCTATGCAATAAATTGTTCATCGATGTTGAAATCGCTTTAGGATTGGCAGTTTTGATTCCATATCCAAATTTGCGAATGAATTGGTTGAATGAATTCAGCTTATCAGGATTTGGTTGGTCGTGAGTTCGGTATACAAAAGTTTTGGCTTTTTTACCTTTCGATACTCTTCCAACCGATTCGGCAACCTTCTTATTTGCCAGCAACATGAACTCTTCAATCAGCTTGTTCGAATCCTTTGATTCTTTAAAGAATACACGTGTTGGTTTTCCTTTTTCATCAATATCGAATTTCACTTCGTATCGATCAAAATCGATAGCTCCTTTTTTGAAACGTTGCTCACGAAGAATTTTTGCCAATCGATCCAAGCAAAGAACTTCTTCCTTAAAATCACCTTCGCCTGTTTCAATAACTTGCTGTGCCTCTTCGTAAGTAAATCTTCTGTCCGAATTGATAATGGTTTTACCAATCCAGGTATCCAAAACCTCAGCATTGTTGTTCATCTCAAAAACAGCCGAGAAGGTCAATTTCTCTTCATTTGGTCGGAGAGAACAAAGACCATTGGAAAGTCTTTCAGGCAACATGGGTACTACTCTGTCAACCAGATAAACCGAAGTTGCTCTTTCGAATGCTTCCTGCTCAATAATGCTCCCTTTCCTCACATAGTGGGTAACATCAGCAATGTGAACGCCCACTTCCCAATTGCCATTCTCCAATTTTCTCAATGATAATGCATCGTCAAAGTCCTTGGCATCATGCGGATCTATGGTGAAAGTGATCACCTCTCTGAAATCTCTTCGCAAAGCAATTTCTTCTTCAGTAATCTTATCGGAGATTAGTTCAGCGGCTTCGTTTACTTTCTCAGGAAACTGGTAAGGCAGATCATACTCCGCCAAAATTGCATGCATCTCCGTGTCGTTTTCACCTGGTTTTCCAAGAACACTCACCACCTGTCCAACCGGATTTTTTGATTTCTTCGGCCATTCGGTAATTTGCACAATCGCCTTTTCACCATCTTTTGCACCATTTAGTTTGGTAAGTGGTAAAAAGATATCGTAAGGCATTTGTCTGCTATCGGAAATCAGGAAAGCATAGTTTTTCGAAATTTCGATGATTCCCACAAAGGTGGTCTTCTTTCTCTTTATGATTTCCACCACTTCGCCTTCGGGTTGCTTGCTTTTTCTTCTGGCGAATAGATACACTTTTACCACATCGCCATGAAGTGCACGATTCAAGTTGGACTGCGATACAAATACGTCTTCTTCCAAATCATCAGAAACAATAAATGCCGCACCTCTTGCAGTCATATCAACAGTTCCGGTGATGTGACCAATTTTTGATTTAAGTTTGAACTTGCCAGTTGAAACTTCATGAAGGAAATCCAAATCGGTAAGGTCATACAGAATGCCTACCACCAATTGTTTCACTCCAATTTCTTTAATTTCCAGTTGTCTGGAAACTTGTTTGTAGTTAAATGTTTTCTCAGGATTATTGCTGAAAATCCCTACAATTAGATTTTCTAAGCTTTTACGATTATATCTTTGACCTGATTGTTTTCTTTTTTTTCTAGTCATATTCTTTAAATCTTAGCCATAAGATTTTGTGAGTTTTTACCCAATCATTAATGTAGTGATAATAATCTTAAAATGGGTATAGAACTCATTATACTTCTATAAACTAATTTTTAATTCGTATAATGCCGATAGATAGTTAAAACTCGATTATAAATAAAGAGTAATAAGTGAGTGATTTAACTACTAATCGGTATTACTTCTCTTTTACTTTTTTATTCCCTGCATTTAAATACAAATGCAGAATTGTACTAAAAATTAAATTAGTAGTACGTTTTGTTGAGTTCTGATAAAATTCCGTAGAGAGGTAAATCCGGAATTATCAATCTTGCTGAATTCATTGCCAAACAAGATATTCAAGCGCGGAATTGCTATCACAAAGATAGAAGTACAAATCAATTTCAGCAAAAACTTAGGTAAAATAATTATTAAACTATGCTTAAGCTATCTATCAGGATTCTAAAGATATTGACAAGAATAGGTCATAAGAGCCATAATTTTTTATAATTTTACAGCCCCAAACAAAAATTCGAATTATATTACGGATATGGAAAACAAGTTGTTCATTTATAATACACTAAATCGAAAGAAAGAATTGTTCGAACCACTTAACGCACCATTTGTTGGTTTGTATGTTTGTGGTCCTACAGTTTATGGCGATGCGCATTTAGGTCACGCTCGTCCTGCAATTACTTTCGATTTACTTTTTAGATATCTTACTCATTTAGAGTATAAAGTTCGCTACGTTCGTAACATTACCGATGTTGGTCACCTGGTGAACGATGCCGATGAGGGAGAAGATAAAATTGCTAAGAAAGCTCGTTTGGATCAGCTTGAACCAATGGAAGTTGTTCAATTTTTTACAGATCGTTACCACAAGGATATGGACGATTTGAATGTACGCAAGCCAAGTATCGAACCACGTGCATCGGGTCATATCATTGAGCAAATGGCAGTGATTGACAAATTATTGGAAAATGGTTTTGCTTACGAAAGCGAAGGATCGATTTATTTTGATGTGGAAGCTTACAGCAAAAAACATGAGTACGGTAAATTGTCGGGTCGTAAGATTGATGAATTGATAGCAAACACTCGTGAGCTGGAAGGACAGAGCGAAAAGAAAAACTCTTTTGATTTTGCTCTTTGGAAGAAAGCAGCACCAGAGCACATCATGCGTTGGCCATCGAAATGGAGTGATGGTTTCCCGGGATGGCACCTGGAGTGTTCGGCAATGAGCCAAAAATATTTGGGAGCCGAGTTTGACATTCACGGAGGTGGATTGGATCTTCAATTCCCACACCACGAATGTGAGATTGCACAATCAACCGGAGCATATGGCAAAGAAGCTGTGAAGTATTGGATGCACAACAACATGATTACCATTAATGGTCAGAAAATGGGTAAATCATTGGGCAACTTTATTACACTTTCGCAGATGTTCTCGGGAGAAAACGATGTGTTGGATCAGGCTTACAGCCCAATGACTGTTCGTTTCTTCATGCTGCAAGCACATTACCGCAGTCCGCTTGATTTCTCGAACGATGCGTTAAAAGCAGCAGAGAAAGGATTCAACCGATTGATGGCAGCGATTGCAACTTTGGATAAAATTCAGGCTTCAGCATCATCGAGCATTAAGGTTGCTGATTTGAAAGCCAAATGTTACCAGGCATTGAATGATGATTTGAACACACCAATATTAATCGCTCACCTGTTTGATGGAGTGAAAATGATTAATTCTTTGGCAGCGGGAAGCGAAAGCATCACTGCTGAAGATTTGGAAAGTCTGAAAACACTATACAACACCTTGGTATTTGATGTTTTAGGTTTGCAGGTAGAAGGATCGGATGAAGGTGGCAACAATGAATTGCTTGATAAAGTAATTGCCTTTTTGCTTGAAACCAGAAACGAAGCCAAAAAGAACAAAGATTGGGCTACTGCCGATAAGATAAGAGATGAATTGACCAATTTAGGCATCGTGGTGAAAGACACCAAAGATGGTTTTGAATGGGAAATCACAAAATAATCATTGAAACTGTCCTGAGTAATCGGGACAGTTTTTTTATTTTTATCAAACCAAACATTAAACCAAGACCACAATGAAATTTCAAATTCTCTTATCTTCTCTATTTTTTATTCTATCGGGATGTGGTAGCAATGGAGCTACAAAACCTGAAACTGAGAAAAAGGATCTTGCTCCTGCTGTAAAAACCGTGGAGTTTGTAAATAGCATGAGATTAAAAGCACCAAAAAGAGGAGATGTATTTGCTTATGGCGAAGAGATTGAAATTTTGGTTCAGCCAAAGAAAAAAGCAGGTGATATTGATTCCTTGCAATTGTGGGCCGATGGCGAATTGGTGCAAACCATTAGCTCAAAACCTTGGAATTTAAAGTGGAAGCCAGTAAAGGATAAAATGGGCAAGCACAACCTTAAGTTGATGGCTTATCATGAAAATGGAACGGTTGGTTTGGTGACCACTTACATCAATTTAAAGTCGAATCAGCCTCCTGCTGAATACGATTACAAGATTGTAAATTCATTCCCTCACGACAGACGAGCTTACACACAAGGATTGTTTTTTCATGATGGATTTTTGTACGAAGGAACAGGCCAGCATGGCGAATCGTCGTTAAGAAAAGTGCGCCTGGAAAATGGGGAAGCCATTTCCATTAAAAATTTGGAACAGGAATATTTCGGTGAAGGAATTACTTATAGCAAAAACAGAATTATTCAGTTGACCTGGCATTCGAGAAAGGTATTTGTAATGGATCCTGAAACTTTCGAACAAATTGATTTCTTCGAACCCCAAACCACCAACAACGAAGGATGGGGAATTACCGCCATGAATAATGAACTGGTAGTTTCTGATGGCTCGAACGTACTTACCATACTTGATGATACCAACTACGGAAAAAAGAGAAGCATTGAGGTTTATGACAATTTAGGAGAGGTTAAAAATCTGAATGAATTGGAATACATCAACGGAAAGATTTATGCCAATGTTTGGTTGACCGACAGAATTGTAATCATCAATCCTAAAACGGGTAGAGTTGAAGGTAGCATTCACTTGGGATCTATTCTGAAACAATCGGATAGAATCCATCTGGACAAAAACGACGATGTACTTAACGGCATTGCCTGGGATGAGGCTACACAAAGAATGTTTGTTACCGGCAAACGCTGGCCGAAGCTGTTCGAGATTAAGATTGAGAAGAAGTAGGTGATTTGTAGAAAATAAAAATGCTGAAAAGGTTGATTTTATTAGCCCCGAGGCATGTTTACCCCTCCCATTAGCAACTATTGGTATTCAATAGGCAAAATTTCTTATCCAATTGGTAAGAAGTGGTAGCCCATTGGCAATTTTTCGATCTCAATAGGGAGGAATTGGTAGTCAATTGGCAAAAAGTACCCTCCCCCGAGCAGTTTTATTGTTCCAATCGTTTATTTCTTACAAATAATTGCCTGATTAAGCCTCCAATTGGTTGAAAATCTAACTCACTCGCTTGTGCAAGTTTGTAGCTTGTACTTTTTGGTAAGAATATTCCTAATTAATTTTATTGCTTTACAAATACTACTGTTTGCATTGGCAAAGCACGAGCTCTAAGCTCGCGCTAGCAGGGGTATGACAGAACCTCTTATTGCCATTTGTTTAAGCATTTACAAGATGAAAAATCCAAAATAATGCCGTAAATTGGACAGTGTTATGGTTTATGAATTACATAGCACCCGCTGTTAGGCTTAGTTATTATTCTTTTTCTTTTTATTTTGTCAAAATCAGTTGTATAAAGTCCGTAAATCGTGTCCTAATTTGGTCATAGTTATGGTGAAATCATCAGCACTTTTTTGAATTTGGATTTCTGCTTCTTCCTTTGTTTGAGTAAGTATATAGCTAGTCATCAGCTCCTTCATTGAATTAAGGTCTTTTCTTAGGTCATCATTACTGACTCTTTCAGTTAAAATAGATAAGTCTCTAAATGAAACTCGAATTTCTTCATCTAATTCCTCGCTCAACAATTGACTACGCCATTTATTGGCTGCTTTAAAATTATTTAAGTCTTCAAGGTGTGCTCTACCAAGTAATCGCATACTATTAGATAAAGTGTTTTGAAGTTTTAAAAGATTTTCACGTTGAAATTCCCTAAATCGTTCATCTCTTTTATATTTTTCAGCTTTGAACTGTAGTTTTGATGCATTTCGACCATTTATTGAAGTTGTAAGAATACTTGCAGATGCACCTACAACTGCTCCCACAATGGTGCCAATGAATCCCCAAATTGCTGCGTCCATTTTTTTGTTTTTTAATTAAGCCTAACGTATGTGTAAAGTGCATTGCACTTTATATCTCTTATCTGTGGCTTTTTGCAAGTTGTTTAAAATCTTATGTTTGTGTGCTGAAATTGATAAAAAATCAATTCCTGTTTTTGCAAGAGTGTAAACTCTTCATCAATTTTTGCCAGCGATTATAAATTTAATTAGAAATCACCAAAGATATTGGTAGGTAAGCTAATTAATTATCAATAAAAATAAGAAAGTTAGCTTTCTAGCATTTTGGTTTACCCTCTTCGTGAAGTTGAGTAAGCTGCCAGCTTTTTTGTTAACTCCATTTGTAATGCCTGGTAGGAGTTTTTAATATGAGAACATTCACACTTATGCTATGAGGGTCTCAATACTTATGCTATGACAGCATCCACACTTAGGCTATGAGACTGTTCACACTTAGGTGTGAACAGTCTCATATTAGTTGATGTGTATTTACAACGAATAATAACTGTTTACTTATTTAAGGATGGGGCAACAAATGTTTGAGGTGCTTGCTCAATAGAAAATCTTATTAATTTCTATAAGACTCATTTAATATAGCAATTGCTATTACTCCTCAATATCTAATTTGCCGTTGCGCTTTTTGAAAAAGGAATTCTTGGAGTTTCTCAATCCCTCGTAGGAATCCAGAATTCCTTTTACACTTCCTACCAAAACCTTGGCTTCAACCTGTATGGGAATGCGGTTGTCGTCGTTGCTCAGCCAAACAGTCATGTCTTCTCCGCCTTTAAACATGGTTCCCTCCACCAATAGAGGCGAAAACTTTAGACATTCGAATTGTTCGCCCGATTTGGTTTTAATAATTTCCACCCCTTTGTAGCGAATGTATAGGGAATGAATTTCGTTATCAACCAACATGGATAATGGAATTTTATCGCCCTTCTTGTATTGGCTAAAATCCAGGTTGCGCACATAGTAGGCCACCGATAGAATGTCGAAGGTGCATGGTTTGTTGGCCAAAGTATCTAATTTCTCTGGCTTTTCACGTTTCTGAATTTTTGAAAGTATGGTACTGTCGGAGTAGTTGAACCAATATTCATGATGGGCATGGTACTTTGCCTCATGGGTTCGTCTATCGAAATACAATGGAGTTAGGCTCTCTATTTCGGTATAGGCCGTAAGGGTATCACGCAAGTGGAAAAACCAATCGAAGGCCTTTAGGTTTTTACCTGTACCGTAAAATTTGTAGGCATCTTTTTCCTTGTATTTGCTTTTTTCAACGCTAAGTTTTACTTCGCCGGCAGCTACCCAAATAAATCCCCAGTTGTAGTATCCACGATAGCTTAGTTTCTCGCCAGCATCGAATGCAAAATTCTTTTCGAGACATTGTCCCGAAGCATAATTGCTACAGAAAACAGGCAACAGAAATACAAATATGAGAACATATTGTAGTCTTGGCGGGAATATCAGTTTTATCAACAATACTTTATCCTTATTACTTTATACTTGTATTATCTGCTTACTTTTCCAATCTTATTTTCGATGGCTTCAACCTTAGTTTTTAGGCGATTGTTTTTGCCTTTTTGGCTGTCGATATTCATGCTGCAGTAAATGCGATTCGAATTTTCGGCCAAGATATCGTGTGATTTGTTTACCACCTCTAAAGCCTGAGCCATGGTATCGGTTTCCAGTAAGGTTCCCATAGCAGTAAGTTGGTAGTTATAGCCGCTTTCGCGGATCAGGTCGATTACCTTGCTAACCTCTGAACTAACACTGTCGCCCTTATCGGTTGGGAATATTGCAAATTCAACTAAAACTGACATTTTATATCGTTTATAAATGAAACAAGCATGATTAAAATAATTGTTAATCAAACTCGATAATGATTATTTTGATCTTGCGGCTTCCATCTGACCTAAAAATGAAAATTATAATCAGATGAAATTAATAATGGATACAATGCCGATCTATTCATTAAAGGATCGGTATCATTTTTTACGTTTGTTCTTCTTGGCTTTTTTGTCGATCGCCTCTTTCATCTCTTTGGCCTCATGATCAAGATCGTGCTTGTGGTCATGAGATTGGAATACCACCTCTTTGCTTGCAGGAATCATGATTCTGTCTTCAACCTCCCAGTTCGATCTTATTTTTAATTCCTTATAGAAATAGTATACCTGTTCGGGTTGTACTTTTTCCTTGTAGTTACCAGTATCCCAAACACCGTTGTTGTTACGATCTTCAATTACTTTAACCACGTAAGTTTTTGGTTCCAGGTAATTGAAAATTATGGTTTGATCGGACTCTATTTTCTTGGTTTGAATTAACTTCTCACTCTTTCCACTTTCAAGCAATTGCACCAAAGTAGGCATTTTCACACCCGATACATTCATAAACAACTTGCCGTAATGTTCTTGCTCCTGAGTTTTAATTTTCCCTTCGAATGAGTCGCTGTACAAACCGTAAATGTTTTGGAATGCCGTTGAGTCGATGTCAATTTTATAACTGGTTTCAGGCTCCCAATCTACAATGAAATTGTACTGTAAAAGATTTTTCGGATCTTTCTCGATTTTAAAATCGGCAGGAATTTCCAAAGTATCCTTTATTTGGTAAAAATGAATGCTGTCGTAATTGATCTTAGCCAAGGGTTCATCGAAATGTATTGCAATGTTTTTGTGCAAATCTTGCGACGAACTGGTTTTAAAGCTAAACTGGTATTGAGGCTTTTTAATTTTTACTTGCTTCTTTTTATTTTTCGGTTGTTTAGCTACTTTTTTGTCTTTAAAGTTCAGTTTTACGGTATCCTGAAATAGGCTAAGCTGGTTGGTAGAGTCGGTTTTCAGGTATTGTAATGCTGCCAATAAAGTATCTCGTTTGTAAATGGTCGAATCGGTAATCCAAAAAGCAAGCGTGTCTTTTCTTGGATTGATTTCCGCCAAAAACCAATTGGGATTCTCTTCAAATCCTACAAAATCAATTTTTAAACTATCGGTTCTTTTGGCATTGAATTCAAACTCAAGCTTCTCTCTTCTTGGTCGTTTATATCCTGTAAGGTATTGCAATGGATTTTCTTCGTCGAACATTCTGATGTGAATGTTGTTTGGTTCCAAAGCGGTAGCTTTGCTTAGCACCACAGAATCGCCACCAATCGAATCCAATTGCTCAAAGCGGTGAGCTGAAGGAACAATCAATTCATCGAAAAAGCCAATCATTTCGCCCGGACCATTGTACATATAGTCTCTGTTGCCATCAACAAGGGCAAAAAGTTTATAAGTTCCTTCGCGTAGGTTATTCAATTGAAAATATCCTGCCGAGTCGGTTAATGCAATGTAATCGGGAATGCTGGTTAAAGGCACTGAATCGTGAGTGTTCAGGTATGCCATTACCATTGATTTTTCAACCGGAAGTTCGTTAAAGGCATTGTCAATTTTTCCTTTAATACTTAAAGAATCGATTGTTTCGCCAGTTGAAAACACAAATTGGTAGTCACCCAAAGGATTTCCTTCGTTGTTGTCTACAATACCATCCCCAAAATCAAGGGTGTAAGTGGTGTTTTCTTTTAGTTCCTCTTCTAGTTTTACATATATCGATCTTCCTTTTAATTTTACGATCGGAGCTTTCTTAAACGGAGGCGAAACCACAAACTTTTCATTGATATTTTCAAGTTTGACAAATTCATCGAAGAAAATCTCTACTTTGCCACCTTTAAAATTAAGAGCGTAATTTTCAGGCTTGGTTTCCGTAACCTTTGGAGGGGTCTTATCTTCAGGTCCACCAGTTGGGTAACCCTGATTAGCACAAGAATATATAAATAACGAAACTGATAATCCCAGAAGGATGTTTAAAGCTATCTTTTTCAAATTGATTGGTTTTGATAATTGAAATTCGTAACAAAATTACAAAGTTTAAGTACAAAAATAAGTTAATAAAAGTAAAATGGTTGATTCATCTTCATTTTCGATAGAAAACAGGAAAAAATTTTTAGAGGAAGCTACTGGAAGCAAGTTTGATTTTGTATTTACAAACTGTGGTTTCAAAGAGGCTTTGTTCTGTTTAATTGCTTCGGGGCTGGGCTTTCGTTGTGCTTTGTTTTGTAAGTACGATTTTGAAAATAAGCTTCATACCGTTGTGGATACCAAAGATGCAGGCAAGAAATCCATTATCAGTTTGCGTGAGCGTTTCCCTCATTTGATTCTTCCGGATGAATACCTTCATGTTCAGAAAGAGAAGAAGCGTTTTGCCGGATTATTTTCCAATGCCATTAAAGAAAAGGATTTGTCGCGATATGAATCGGCCTTGCAATTAGGAGAAGGTGCTTCTGTTAGTCTGGAGAATGAGTTTAAAATAAATGCCAACCGATTGTTGATTTCGATTATTAAATCGGCAGTTGAGAATGGGGTGTGTATTCTAAATCATGTGGATTGCGAGCCAGGAAGCGAGGGGGAATTAATTGTGTCGGATCGTTTGAATCTGATAGAGGATTCCTATTCGATTCATTACAACAAGCTGGTGCAGTTTGCCGATTTGAATAGTGAGCAAAAAACCGAGCTACAGATTTATTTGAACAAGAAAGGCCTGTTTTTAAAACGAAGCTTAAAGTTCCGTGTCGAGGACAAATTGGTTCGATTGATCAGGTATCAGGATCATTTTTTATTGATCTGCGAAAGCGATAATATGAATCTTGATTTTGTGAAGAAGGTATTGGATGAATTGAGCTCGATGTTTGTGCACGAAATATCTTTTAGCGAAGATGATATTATATCTTCTCAAATTGTTTCGGTAGATAGTATGGACAATCTTAAAGAACAACTTTCGGTTTTAGAGAAGTATTGCAAGCAGCATTTGAATGTTTCAGGATCTGAATTTGTAGAGCGATTGCACAAGTTTTCCATTATCGATTCGCACTTCGAAGGTCGAAAGGAAATACAGGAGTTGATAGAATTTGCCGACTTTAAGTACGATGAAGCAAAACAAACTGGAATTGATCCCATTTCTTTTAAAAATGTTTTTTACCGATTTGGTTCCGAATCTGAACAATTAACCGAATTGGCTTACGAGTGGCGAGCAAAATATGGTCCCGGTGAAAAATTGTGGCAAAATGTGCTATTGTGGTATTTGTACAAGCATGAAATGATTTGTAGTATGGATGATTATTATGCTCGAATAAATTCTATAGATAAGACAAACCCATCGAATTTATCTATTGATGAAGAGGTTATGAATAAGTGTCTTTTTGTATAATCACCCAAAAAGTGTTGTGGAACATACTGTTTATATAATATACCAACTATTAGGTATTGTTTGCTGAACATAGGTGGTCTATTTTTGTTGCATCATTAACGTAATGCAATAGAATAGAACGTGAATTTGTTTGAAAAATACAAGAAGGCAATTGTCTGCATCCTTTTACCAGCCATGTTGATGCTGGCAGGCAATGCTGTATTCAACTGGCACGTTCATAAAAATGACCAGGGACAATTAATTGTTCATGCTCACCCTTTTCACAATTCTGGAAATACTCAGGGAGCAAGTGGTCATTCACATTCCGCTCAGGATTGTTTTTCGATTAATCAACTAACAAGTTTCTTATTTGTGCTGGCTGCAGTAATTATTGTAGCCCTGCAACTTGGTAAATTGGTTGACGTATCGAAAGTCTATCATTACCATGTAAAGAAAAATTTACTTGCTACCCTTTTACCCAATCGGGCTCCTCCTGTATTGGCATAGCAATTCATTTTTGTATTCAATGGCTTGAGTACAGAACCCTATTATTTATTGGTGTAATAATGATGATGTGGTGCTTTCACGGCTCTGTAGATCTTTTTACACACGTCAATTCTGACAAACATTTACATAAACTATAAATACTAAGAAATGAGAATTTTAACTCATCTACTTGTCGGCATTTGCATGCTGATTGGTTTCTCGTTTTCTGCTAATGCAGAAAAACTTACTGCTAGCATTAAAGGAAAAGTTATTGATGTAAATAGCAAAGAACCTATTCCTTACGCTACAGTAGCATTAGAAGGTTCTTCTGTTGGTGCCGTAACCAATTTCGAAGGAGAATTTGTAATTGAAGATGTTCCTATGGGACATTATCATGTGGTAGCAAGTTGTGTAGGATATCAAATCAAAACAAAAGAGTGTGACTTGAAAGCAGGCAAGGGAATATCTCTTGAATTTTCTATAGCAGAAGATTTTATTGGTCTGGAACAGGTTGTTGTAACTGCCGATAGAAACAATATACAGCGTAAGGATGCGCCAGTTGTGGTAAATTCTATTTCAACAAAATTGTTGGAGCAAACATCAGCAGCAACTTTGGCTGATGGTTTGGTGTTCTCACCAGGTTTGCGTGTTGAAAATGACTGCAACAACTGTGGTTTCTCACAGGTTAGAATGAATGGTTTGGAAGGGCCTTACACTCAAATCCTGATTAATAGCCGTCCAATTTTTAGTGGTTTGGCTGCAGTATACGGACTAGAACACATTCCATCTAATATGATACAACGTGTAGAAGTTGTGCGAGGTGGAGGATCAGCTCTTTTTGGAGGGAATGCCATTGCAGGTACCATTAATATCATCACAAAAGATCCTGTTAGCGATTCCTTTAAAGCAGGTTTTAAATATGGTGCAGTTGGAGTAGGTGCCGATGGAGCGGGAAGTGTAGCAAATGATTTTACTGCAGATTTTAATGCTTCGGTGGTTTCAGAGGACAACAAGAGTGGTATTTTCATCTTTGGTATGAACCGCCAGCGTGATGATTGGGATGCCAATGAAGATGGATATTCTGATTTGGTGAAGATCGAAAATTTAAGTGCTGGTTTAAGAGCTTATCACAGATTTAGTGATCTAGGCAAACTTACCCTTGAATACCATATTGTTGATGAGTTTCGTAGAGGAGGTGATCAACTGGATTTACCTGCACACCAGGCTTTGGTTGCTGAACAGGTAAAACACAGAATTAACTCAGGAGGAGTTGTTTGGGATCAGTTCTTCAATCAGGATCGCCACACCAAATTATCGGTTTATGCGTCTGCGCAGCATATCGATAGAGATAGTTATTATGGTGCTGCTACCTTGGAAGATGATAATGGAAATCCATTGGATGTGCCAATTCCAGATTTTAGTTCATATGGTACGACTGATGATTTGGCTGTTTCTTTAGGAGCACAGCTTCACACAAAAGTGGCTAATCTATTGCTTTCACCTGCTGATTTGACTTTTGGTGTTGAGAATGTATACAACCAATTGAAAGATGATAAGTTGGGCTATTACGATATCGAAACTTCGAAATTTGTTCCAACTACCAACATTGCTGATCAAAAATCGAATACCATTGGAGCATTTGCTCAAAGTAAATGGGATTTGGGATTTATGAATTTCCTTTTGGGAGTTAGAATGGATTCGTACAGCATTACCAACGACGAGAATGGAAGTGATGATTCGAATGTTGTAATTAGTCCTCGTGCGAATGTATTGTTCAAATTATCAGAGCCAACACAACTTCGTTTCAGCTATGCCAGAGGATTTAGAGCTCCCCAAATTTTTAACGAAGATTTGCATATTGAAGCTTCAGGCGCAAGAAGAATCATTCATGAGAATGATCCCAACCTAAAAGAGGAAACTTCGAACAGTTTTACAGCTTCTTTAGATTTTACCAAAACCTTTGGCAAAACACAGACCTACTTTTTGGTAGAAGGTTTCTATACAGATTTAAAAGACCCTTTTGTGAATGAGTTTAGCGATCCTGATGCAGATGGAAACGTGGTATCCTTAAGGAAAAATGCTGAAGGAGCTGTGGTAAAAGGAGCGAATATTGAATTTAAATTGGCTCCGTCATACAAGTTAGATTTTCAGATGGGAATGACACTTCAGTCAAGCAAATACGATGAGGTAATCGACCATGGTGACGATGATGATGCATCAAATAGTTCTAGTAAAAATATTTTGAGAACTCCAGAGCGTTACGGATATTTTGCCATGAACTGGAAACCAATTCACGAGTTTACAGCAACATTTAGTGGTTCGTATACAGGTGCCATGGATGTTCTTCACCTTGCTGGAGGTTTAGATCCAAACGAAAAGGAAATTTCAACTGAGAGCATTGTAAAGTCTGATGATTTTATGGATATGGGAATTAATTTTGCTTACCATTTCGATTTAGGTAGAGAAGTAAAACTACAGTTCGATTTTGGTGTGAAGAACATTTTCAATTCTTTCCAGGATGATTTTGATAGAGGTCCAAGCCGCGATGCAGGATACATTTACGGGCCATTAAATCCAAGAACCATTTACTTGGGTGTGAAAATTGGCAACTTTTAGTAGAAAATTTCTACATGCAATTATAGTAAAAACTGTGGGTTAGTTTTAACGGGACTGTTTCATTTTATGACAGTTCCGTTTTTTTGTGCTTCAATTTTTAGCTTGGTACAATAATTGACTGAAGTTTTATTGTGTATTCATTTTAAATCAGAAATTATGGTATGATAATACCGATACTGAATTAAGCATTGTAAGAAGCAAAATGATTTTAGCAATCTTTTTGATATACAATTGGTATAACATGATGGATACAGGGATTTTTTAAAAAAGATAAGTAAATTTGCACGAAACATTAAAAAGACTGAATTACCACGGGAGATATGGAAAACGAGAAGAAAGATAAGATTTACAAAGGCGTACTAATAGGATTGGGAATAGTATTGGTTGTTGTTGCAGTAATGTACTACTCGGAACATCGCGAAAACAAAAGATACATTGGTGAAATTACCTTAGAGAAATTAAGCTTACAGAACGAACTTGAATTGCTTTCGGCGGACTATGATTCATTGCAAACAAGCAACGATACTTTAAATGTTCAGTTAAAAATGGAGCAAGAGAAAATCTCGGAGCTTCTGGAAAGAATGAAAGTATTTCGAAACAATTCGTATGCGGAAATTAACAAATACAAGCGTGAGTTAGGAACATTAAAAGAAGTTCTTAGAGATTATATTGTTCAAATTGACTCATTGAACACTCGAAACCAATTATTGACTGCCGAAAATCAGAGAGTGAAAAAGCAAATTGATTGGGTAAAAGAGAGAAATCAAAAGCTTGAGGAATCAACCGAGAATATGAAAGAAGTAATTAGTAAGGCTGCTGCTCTTGATGTTGCCGGACTTACTTGTTATCCTATCAATAAAAAGGGAAAAACAGTTAAAAAAATCTCTAAAACAGTAAAATTGAAAACCAGTTTTACTTTGCGTAAGAATATTACGGCATCAACAGGTACTAAGGAGATTTTTGTTCGATTAACTCGTCCGGATGAGGTGGTTCTTGGAAACCCACAGAATCTGTTATTCGACTTTGAAAATACCAAATTGGTTTACTCTGCCAAGCGTGAAATCGATTATGAAGGAGATGAGCTGGAAGTAGCAGTTTTCTGGGACAACGATGGCAGCCTAATTGAAGGTGAATACAAAATTGATGTATTTGCAGAAGGAAATCACATCGGAAATGCGAAGTTTATATTGAAGTAGACTTTTCTACGATACCAGATAAAAAATAAGCTTGACAAATTTGTCAAGCTTATTTTTTGCTGTGAACTTTTGTCAAGCAGCATTATTACTTAAATATTGTTCTCGAACCGAAAGCTCTAAAACCAATTAGAATCGAAACGCAGCCACTTTCAATCTCCCCTTTGGTCATATTTTCGGGAACCAATACACGGATGATAAAATCATCGGTACTTTCAACCATAAAATCCCAAATGTTGGTATGGTTTTCATCTGCATTATCATAGAGCAGGTTGTATTCCGTGTCGAATAACTGGAACTGTAACTTACCCAGTTGTGTTTCTCCTTTTACAAGAATTCTATATTCCTGATCTTTATAGAAAGTTAATTGTAGTTCAGCCGTTTCTCCTTGCGAAAGTACCGCATTATTTAATTGCCCATTAAAAGTGTATGGATTCAATAGAGGAATACATTCCTTTTTTGTGTATTCATTACACTGGGACAAAGTGAATTTTGGTAAGGCTAAAATACAAATTGTGAATATGGCGAATTTTAATAATATCTTCATAAGTAGTGAGTTTTAACAGAAATTATAATTCGGTAAGCTTGGCTCTTATTCGATTGTTAATTTCATGAATGTCTCTAATCGTTTCGTTCGAAGCGGTTAGAGTAACTTTATTTTGAATTATAGTTTTTCCGTTTTTCGATTTTAAGCTCGATGGTGTTTTTTTAACTTGCTCAATTTCTCTGAATTTGGCATCTAGTTCCTTTAAATCAGGTAATACCTCAATAATTTTTTCCTCATTTCGATATTGGCTTAACAAACCAATTAAATTTTTAACTGAATGTTTTTGCTGGGCAATTAAGCTTACCAACTCTTTTTGAGGTTTTTCTAAGTCGATAATGTTTGTGGCCAGGTATAGGGTTTCTATCCACCCACCAAAAACAATGAGTGCAGCAGTTCCTCCACGCTGATTCTCTTTTAAATAACTATCTGATTGGGTAAATGTTTCTGAGATGATATTTAATAAGGAATCCTGATTCTCAATATTTTCCTCCACACGTTTGGCTGTAAGCTTTTCCTGCTCTTCAGGTATGCCCAATTCACGAGTAAACTTCTTGATGACAGCAAGGTAATGGGCAGCATCCTGAAATTGATTGTAAATACGGATATAACTTAAATCAGCACCATAAATTCCAATATTTATGGCCATATCAGCTTGCGATAAATAGTTGTCGGCGTTGTTCACAGAGTTCATTAAATCTGGCTGATAAGGAAGGTCCATTTTCTTCATTAATTCTGTTACCTGTATAGGGCTTGGCACATTGTAGAAGAGTTTTTTTACAGAATCAAAATTCTGGGGTTGTGCGAGATTATTTTCCTGTGTATTTTCTTTTGATCTGGTATTGCTGTTGCACGAAAAGCACAGTAATGTATTTGTAAAAATCATTAAGAAACAGATTACTCTGATGGTGAATTTTAACATAGTTTATGCGTTTATTCTAAGTTTTGAAATGGTAATAAACTTAAAGTTATACTTTTACAGTCAATAAGCAAGCAAAAAAATAATATATCGCACCTTCCACAAAAAACACTTAAATTGTAGAAACAATTGAAAATGTTGTTGTAAATGAATAGTTAAAAAGTAATTAGGTATGAGAATCGGAATACTTATAGGAAGAATTGGAGGTGTAGATGGGGTTGCATTGGAAACAGAAAAATGGATTAAAGTATTCCGAAAAATGGGGCACGAAGTGTTCACATTATCAGGACAGTTCGAAGAAAGAAAATTAGATCCTCAGTTTGAAACATTGGTTCCTGAAATGTCTTTTTTTTCACCAGAAGGTTTTTGGGGACAAAAGAAAGCTTTTCATTTTCCTGATAATAACTTACCAGAACTTTTGGAGCATATACATTTCTATGCTGATTTGATTGGTAATAAGATTATTAATTGGGCAAGAGAAAAAAAAATTGATGTTTTTGTTTCTGAGAATGCTTCAGCTTTGCCAGCTCATTTGGAAATGGGCTTAGGAATTAAAAAAGCAATTGTTGAACTCGGATTACCTGCCATTACTCACGATCATGATTTTTATTGGGAAAGAGGAGATAGATATCTGTCTCCATATGCTGAAATTAACCAAATTGTTGCCGATAATTTTCCATTACGATTGCCAAATGTTTTTCATGCAGTAATTAATACCTATGGAAAAGATACATTGCAAACAAGATTCAAAAGAGAATCGGTTGTTGTGCCTAATGTGATGAATTTTGATTTGCCTTTTGGAGAGATCAATGATACTAATATCAATTTAAAACGAAATTTAGGTTTACATGAGAATGACTATATTCTTGCTCAGGTTACCCGTATTGTGCGTCGTAAAGGAATTGAAATAGCTATTAAGCTAATTCATATGCTTGATGATGCAAATGCAAAATTGGTAATTACTGGCAGTCATTCCGATGATGAGGGAAACGTATACTACAATGAACTGATTGAGCAGATTCATGAATTAAAACTGGAAGGACAGGTAATGTTTGCCTCGCATATTATCAAGAACAACAGAAGGCAAACACCAGGAAGCAAATCCTATGCTCTTTCGGATGCCTATGCTCATGCCAAGGCAAGTACTTATTTTAGTACTTATGAAGGTTTTGGGAATGCGTTTATCGAATCGGTATTGGCAAAATGTCCAATTTTTGTGAACAATTACAAACCAGTTTATTGGCCTGATATTGGGAGTAGAGGATTTAAAACGGTTATGCTAGAGGATAATATAATAACCGATAAAGCATTAGCCGATATGAAAGAAGTAATTCATAATGAAAAGCTGAATCGGGAAATAGGGGAGTACAATTACCACTTGGGTAAGAAATATTTTTCTTTTGATACTTTAGAAGAAAAATTGGTTGAGCTTTTGGATAAAGCCGCCAAATTCTCTTCTTAAATTAAAATTTTAAGCTCAGCTTGATTGGTTAGCTGATTGCTGGTAAAATCAATTCCTGAAATAAGGTTTAATCCTGGTTTTTTACCGATTTCTAAAGATCCAAAGTCATTATCAATTTGTAAAATTTGTGCAGGGTTAAAACTTGCCCATTTTAGCATTTCCCAAACAGGTAGCTTAGGGAATTTTTGCTGAATCAGTTTCATCTCTTCAAAAACTGAAAGCTTTTGGTGCGTACCAAGTGATCCTGTTCCAATACAAAATTGATTGTAGTTACCAGATTCTATTTTGCACTTTTCCATCATCAAATGATTTATTAATGTAATGGAATTGGTGTGCGATTTTTCATTTCCCGCAAGTTGATAGATCACATTTTCATCTGGTGTAATAAAATGAACTTTCGACTTTTCCTTTTTCGATTGTGAATCTTGATGAGGAAATAGATCAGCAGCTGCTTTTGTTCCAAAAGCCTCTAAATGATTAATGCCTCTTTGCACAGATGGTAAATCAGCTTCTAATGAATTTAGTTTAGATTTAAGGTTTGCATGAAAATTCCCGGTTGCACATTCATTAAAATCTTGAGCTGTAAAGTTGCTGTAGGAAAGTAATGTAAATGCATCAACAAATCCTGGGACTATTGTTCCACCGTAAAACTCAAGATTTTCAATTTCCTTAAAATTGTTCTTTGTGTCAATAATATCCACAATTCTGTTGGTATCATCAAGAACAATTATGCCATTTTTTAATGGAGCCGAGCTGACTGGAAAAATATAATTTGCAGTTATTTTTCTCATCTTAAGTCAGGAATAAATTCTTCTCGATCCAGGTGTCTTTTTATTTCGTTTTCAATCTCAATTGAGTCAGGCTTCATTTCGGGATTGAAAATTTTAATATTCTTAATCTCATATTCCTGAGTAAATGTTTTAAGATCGTTATCCCAGTTAAACAGATTACCTACCAGATGAGTGTAAGTTGTATCAGGATATTCTAACTGTATGGTGTAGGTTTTAAAAATGGAATCTTTTTCAATCATAACAGGATCAAAATGTACTTTTTGAGGACCATTAGTGGTATCTTTTTTCCAGAAATAAGCTTCCATTCTAGGATTTTCCGTTTGATCTTTTTCAAATATTCTGATCTCAGCAGATACAGTGTAAACTCCAGTTTCTTTGATTGGAATTCTAAAATCAAAAGTTGGTTTACCATTTTTTGGTACAATCCAGTGATTTTTCCTTTTCCACAGGTTAATGGTATCCTGTTCAAGCTTGGCATTTTTTATATCAATACGATATTTGGTCTCTAATCGGTTTAGAGAGTCAATTACCTTATCGTAAATTTTCGTAAAATTGGCAGTGTTTTCAGCATAATAAGCTACACATGAATCGAACTCAGCCGGTTGTACGTTGTACTTTTCGTAAATGGAGTTGTAGTAATAACTTGGTCGATAATTTTTACCAGCTCGGTAAATATTCTGTGCAGACATAGCACCATCAGCAATGTGAATATCAATTAGCATTTTGGTAAATTCTTCCTGATTTAATTTAGGAGCATTCTTTTTTTCCTTAGAGCAAGAAAATAGAAAAACCGAAATGGTGGCTATTGTAATTATCAATACTTTATTCATCGAATAACTTAACTTGTTTGTGGGCAAAGATAATAATTGCTTGCGTAATCTATGGATTTAGAAGCAATCAGGTTGATTTTTTAATATTTTTAAACAAATCGGAAGCAAACACAAAATCATTTAATGCCTGATTTTCGGTATTGAATATTTGATCTTTATTTCCTTCCCATGCCTTAAATCCCTTACTAATAAAAAGTATATTCTCACCAATTTCCATAACGGAATTCATGTCGTGAGTATTAATAATGGTTGTCATATTAAACTCTTTGGTGATTTCCTGAATCAAATTATCAATAACAATTGCAGTTACCGGATCCAAACCAGAATTTGGTTCGTCACAAAACAAATACTTGGGGTTTAAAGCGATTGCCCTGGCAATTGCAACACGTTTTTGCATTCCACCACTAATTTCAGCAGGATAAAGATGATTGGCATTATGAATGTTTACTCTATCCAAACAAAATGCTACTCTTTTGTTCTTCTCTTTTTCCGACATGCTTGAGAACATATCCAAAGGAAATTTCACATTCTCTTCCACATTTAAAGAATCAAACAATGCTCCACCCTGAAAAACCATTCCCATTTCCTTTCGGATTTCTTTCTTGCCATTGCGATTTAACTCAGTAAAATTTCTGTCGTTGTAATATATTGCACCATCATCAATGTCATGCAAACCAATTATCGATTTAAGCAACACAGTTTTACCTGATCCACTTTGTCCGATGATTAAATTGGTTTTGCCTGATTCGAAGATAATAGAGATATCGTTTAAGACTTTTAAATCGCCAAATGATTTATTTACGTTTTCCAGTCTGATCATTTTAAGAGTATTTGTGTAAGGATCACGTTAGACAAAAGTATTAAAATACTGCTGTTTACAACCGCTTTTGTGCTGGCTTTACCAACTTCTAGTGCTCCGCCTTTTACGTAATAACCATAGTAGGATGGAACGGCTGTAATAATAAAGGCAAACACAGCGGTTTTTATTAATGAATAAGTGATATAATAGGGGATAAAACCATACTGAATTCCATAAATAAACTCTGATATAGGAACTGTACTTGTTAAGTATCCTGCTGATAATCCACCCAATATTCCTACGAAAACACTTAAAACATATAAGAATGGATTAATAAAAAGAGCAGCTACTATCTTTGGAAGAATTAAATGATTGGCTGAATTAATGCCCATTATTTCCAAGGCATCAATCTGCTCTGTAACTCTCATCGACCCAATTTCGGAAGCGATATTTGAACCAACTTTACCGGCAAGAATCAAACCAACAATAGTTGATGAAAATTCAAGAAGCATGGATTCCCTGGTTGTATAACCTACCAAATAGTCAGGCAATAGCGGGTTAAGCATATTGTATGCCGTTTGCAATGCAATAACGGCTCCCATGAACAGAGAAATAATTACTACAATTCCAATTGAATTGATTCCAAGTTTATGAATTTCCTTCACAATTTGCGAGAAAAACAATTTTCCTTTTTCTGGTTTGGAAAGGACCAAAAGAAGAAATCTAGAGAATTTACCAACGTGTTCGAACAGATTCATAACTTAACTTGTTTACGATAAAAGTACAAATAATTTGCTTATTGAATCAGTAGTGTAGTTAGTGTTCAGTAATACCCAAACTATTTTTGATATGAATTGAGTTTTCTGTATTTTAGGATATCTAATATTTATATGCATATTATTAATAATCAAATATGAATCCAAATAACTACTGCGTAATAATGGCAGGAGGAGTCGGTTCTAGATTCTGGCCATTGAGTAAAAATTTGCGACCTAAACAATTTCTTGATATTCTTGGAACTGGGAAAACTTTAATTCGTCACACTTTTGAAAGATTTGCTTCGGTTTGTCCGATTGAAAACTTTTTTGTGGTTACCAATGCCATTTATAAGGATTTGGTGTTGGAACAAATTCCTGAAATAAAGGAAGGTCAGGTGTTATTGGAACCATTAAGAAGAAATACTGCACCCTGTATTGCTTACGCAAATTATAAGATTCTAAAGAGAAACCCTAATGCTTCAGTGGTAGTTACTCCGGCTGATCATCTGATCTTAGATGAAGTAAAGTTTTTAGAGGTTTTAAAAGAAGGAATCGATTTTGTTAGTAATGCGGATAAACTTCTGACATTGGGGATGAAGCCTAGCAGACCTGAAACTGGATATGGATACATACAAGTTGGAAGAAAATCAGTGGAGAAATTGTCAGATATTTACCCCGTAAAGACATTTACCGAGAAGCCTCATTTAGATTTGGCTAAGATATTTTATGAGTCAGGGGAGTTTTTCTGGAATTCAGGAATTTTCTTGTGGTCTCTACAAGCCATTCAGAATTCTTTTAATAAGTTCTTGCCTGAAGTAGTTGCCTTATTCGATTCAATTTTTGAGGATGTAGATACAGAAAATGAACAAACGGCAATTGATAGGATTTATCCTGAATGTCAGAATATTTCTATCGATTATGGGATTCTTGAAAAATCAGATAATGTATATGTATACTGTACCGAATTTGGTTGGTCTGATCTAGGAACTTGGGGATCTATGTATGAAAACTCGATAAAGGATGATAATCAAAATGCCATCCAGGGAGATAATGTAATGTTGTATGAATCGAAAGATTGTTTGGTAAATGCTCCAAATGAAAAGTTGGTTGTTGTACAGGGTTTAAAGGATTACATTGTTATAGATACCGATAAAACGCTTTTAATTTGCCGCAAGAGGGATGAGCAGGAAATTCGGAAGTTCGTAAACGATGTAAAAATTACAAAAGGAGAAGAATATATTTAGATATTAATATTTTAGCAAAAGAAAAGGACCTCTAATCGAGGTCCTTTTTTATTTTGAATGCATATAAAATTCTACCATTCCCAAAGATCGTGCTCATATTCGAAAATATTGTTCTTAATTCTTTCAGCTTCTAGCATCGAATTAATTCCAACTGTATATTCGCTAATTCCTCGGTTGTTGTGTACGTTAGAAATTTGAGTGATGTAGCTTGAAAATCTTCTCTTCATGAATAAATCATCAAAGGAGTAGCGAGCTGCATCGTTGAAAGGATTAAATACCTCATGTGTAGCTAGCAATGGTCTTGCTTCAGGAAAATAAACCCAAAATAGCTGTTTCTTTTGTACACCATCCATTGCTGTATCACCATCTTTTACATACTCGCGAATTGGGCAAATACCAATAATTCGAACTTGCATGGTTGAAGTTTGCTTATCGAAGAACCATTGCTCTTTTACCATATAACGCTTCACGTCGTCGGTGTGCATTTCTCCAGGAAGGATTACTGGTTCCAACTCACCGGTTAGTCTGTTGCGCTGCATAATGGTGTCGGCTTGTGCATCGAACTTTGCTCTAATTTCATCCAATGTCATTGGCTCTTTAAATTCGTCATCATTAGTCGAATAGGCAGTTAAACCTTCATTTTCGATGCCGTACATCAATAAATCAATTAAGCTGTAACGATCGTCCTGTGGAGTAGTTGGATAATACATTGGAAGGTTCATTTTCTCCCTTAAATCAACAATTCTCCAAACCAATTTTGACCACATTACATCCGATTCGCGAATGTTTGAGAAAGGAATTGGTTTACGATTCTTAATGTGATTTTTACTGTACACACTGGTTGCTTTTGTTTGCGACATTACATTTGCAGAACAAAATAGCGCCAGACCAATTAATAGTAATAAGCTTTTTTTCATCGTATGTAAATTTTATTACTCTATTCTAAATACAATAGCTGGTAGATTTCTGGTAACACCATCGGGACCTACCGCCCTAATATCTTCGATATAAACTTTGTTATTTCTTTTCAAATTTCTGAACATTTTTATCTGCTCAGGGGTAAATGTATCTGTTCTTGAGGCTTCATCAATAGTAAATCCTTTTTGGATGGTTGATACAGTAAATCCAGTGATATTAAATTTAAGATCAAAATCAAAATTGTCCATTGCAGCATCAACGCCCTGTTGAGCCAATAATAGGTTCTTCTTAATTTTACCACCATTCTTGCCTGCAATCTTGGCCACAGGATCTGGAATAGGTTTCACTCTGAAATCAACTGTTCTTAGTGGTCTCCATTCACCATCGAAATTGGCCTCAACAAGAACTTTTGCATCTCTTCCCACAACTTGAGGTTTTGCAATGTAATCATTACCTCGTTGAATTAACTTACCATTAGTCATTGTTGCTCGAATCCTATCCGAAGAAAAACCTGGAGCAGATATACTAACAGGGTTGTCAACACCAACATAGAAAACATTCATTTTGGTAGGAGAAACTACTACGTTAGGTTCTGCTACAATGTACTCAGATGAAAACTCAAGTTCTTTTTCAATTCCAGAAGGAGTTCTGTAAGTAAGGATACCTCCCCATTTTACAGGTCCAACTTTATCCGCTTTAGCACTATACAAAGCTCTTCCATCTCTATCAAATTCATTTAATTGACCTCTTCTATCAACAATTACTTTTGGATATTGAGTTGTATCAACAGCTGCTAAAAATACTTGCGCCTTGTAAGTATCTCCTTTTAAAATATAACTTGAAGGAGCAAAAACCTCAGCTTTTAATTTGTTAAAACTAAAAGACTCAGCTTCAATTTGGTTGAACAGATAGTTAACAATATCAGATTCTGTATTTCTGACATCCGATTGCATTTTTGATAAAAGCGTAACTGCTCCTACCAAAGGAGTATGAGAAAATTGTTTGGATTCCCATGAATAATTAGGATCTCCTTTTGTATTTTTCTTTGGTTTAGATGTATCTAATGTTTCACTTATGGCACGGCGAAGCGTTTCATCTTTTACATCAACAAAACTCAAAACCAATTCACGATATTCTGTGATAGCTTTTTTCAAATCCTTACCATGTCTACCAACTAACATTACTTCACCAGGAATATCAATATTATCTCTATTTTTGATATTCTTCATATCATACTCTGGTCCATCAGCTTTTTCAACTATTTTTTCTTTTAACATTTGAATATAGTTGAAAAGACTATCCGATTGTGTTCTGATGTTTTGGGCGTATTCCCAAGATTCTCTTACTTTATTTTCATTTGCTTCGTAAGCAGTTTTAAATTCTCCGTAAGTAACGGCAGTTTTATCCTCAAAAGTCGATATGGTTTTCGATAAACCATTATCAATTGTTGTAAAAGCGTCCAGTACTTCGTTTGATACATTTATTGCTAACATTGCTGTCAGAAATAAATACATCATCCCAATCATCCGTTGCCGTGGCGTTTCTTTACAATTACTTGCTCCCATTTCAGCTTAGCTTGATTGTTAATACTAGTTCTTTTTTGAATGATCCATTGCACTTAACATGTTACCATAAATGGTATTTAATGCAGATAGATTTTGATTCAATTGTTCAGTTTCTTTGCGATAAGTTTGTGCATTTTCTAATGTTGCAGTAAGAGTTTGAAGCACCTTATCTAAATCTTGATGTACATTTTTGGCATTTTCCATCTGCTGATTACCTTGCTTCAATTGCAATTCGTAAATCGCATTCAATGATGAAAGATTTTTGTTCATAGCCTCCATAGAGGTATTGAAATTACCACTGTTTTCAGCAATTTTACCAAAATCACTCTGTAACGATTGATCTATTTTCTGATATGAATTCAATAGGTTATTGCCCGACTCGTTAACTTTGTTGGCAAACTCTTTTCCTGAATTTTCAACAGAAGAAGCTGCATTTTGGTATGAAGCACTTAGTTGATTTGCAGAATCAGAAAGTTGCTGTGTAGTATCAGCATATTTACCCGAAAATTCGCCAACAGATTCTGAAGCTTTTTGCATGGTTTGAATGTATCCATCTGTAGCCTTAGCAGCATCTGAAAGATTTGCCAAATTATCAGCTGCATTGGTAAGCTTAGCTAAGCCTTGGCTTAGGTGGGACAATTTATCAGGTTCAACACTAATTTTTTCAAGTAATTGTTGCAACTGTTCTAAGCCTTCAACTTGAACGCCGCCACCTTTTACCATTTGTTCGCGTGGTTCTAAACCAATTAGTTCAGGATATACCAAACTCCAATCTGGTTGTTCGTGTGGTGGTTCAAATGCTGAAAAGAAGAAGATGATTGCTTCAACAGACATACCTACTGATAAAAGTAGGCCCGCATAAGGATAATGCATAATTTTAAACAAGGCACCAATTAGTACGACGGAAGCCCCCCAACCATACACATAGCCCATAAATTTTTTCCATCTCGGAGATTGTACCAGTTCTGTAATATTCATGTCGGATTTTATTGAATAGATCTAAAAATAAATAGTTATTGAGTAGTTTATCTACCTAAATGAGTTCTCACACAGCGGAAACCGATATACGATTTTGCAGTATCCTGATATTCGTATGTTCTGGTTGCGCATTGCATAAAGTATCCAATGTCTTTCCAGGATCCACCTCTAATCACTTTTCGCTTCAAAGCTGGAGGATCATCAGGAAGTGCATTGTATTCGTAATTCGGATTCATATCGTGTGTAAAAGAATAGGCTGATTCATCATAAGCTCCGGAAGTCCATTCTGCAACATTACCTGCCATATCATAAAGACCATACTCATTCGGCTCGTAGCTTCCAACAGGAAGAGTAACCAAACCTCCATCGTCTACATAATTGCCACGTAAAGGCTTAAAGTTAGCCAAGAAACAACCTTGATCGTTTCTGGTGTAATTACCTCCCCAAGGGTACATGTTTTGTGCAATTCCACCACGTGCTGCATACTCCCATTCCGATTCGGTAGGTAAGCGGTAATCCTGAACTGGATAATCTCCTTCGGCTTTTAGAGCTGAGTTGTGGAAACGAGTTCTCCAAATCGAGAAAGCCGTTGCTTGTTTCCACGATACACCAACTACTGGATAATCATCATATCCTGGGTGCCAAAAATATTGTTTTGTCCAAGGATCATTATACGAGTAAGTAAAATCTTGTATCCAACATAGAGTATCTGGGTAAATATTTAATGCTTCTTTCATGATAAAAGAAGATCTGTCTTCAATTTGCTTTCTACCACCTTTGTAGTCGTCTACCATACCTTCATACTCGCCCGTTTCGTAATTGTAACGGTTCGATTTTTTAGCCGCTTGTTGAAGGTCAACCCATTCGTACTGATATTTCAGTTTTCGGGTATCTATCTCTTTGTTGCGGAAGAATCTTTCATGCTCAGGAAGATACATTTCTTCAAGAATTTCAACATACTCTTCATCATTCCAATCCAATCTTTCTTCCCAGTTAATGAAAGGAGGATCGATAGGGTTACCATTGTTGTCTTCTGCAATCAGGAATTCCTCAAACTGCTGTCCTAATAACTGACGTGCGATAGAGTCGCGCACCCAGTATACGAACTGACGGTATTCATTATTGGTAATTTCTGTTTCGTCCATCCAAAATGATTCAACAGAAACTGTTTTTGTTGTGGCGTTCAGTGCCCAAGCTACGTCCTGGTCGTTTGGCCCCATAGTAAAACTTCCTCTCGGAATTTGTACCATACCGTAAGGTTTCGGCTCAAACCATTTTCCTCTCTGACCGACACCAACAAGTTCTCCATTACCAGTGCGGCTTCCACACGATGACAGGAACAATAAAACAATTACACCTAGTGTTGTAAGTAGTTTATTCATAGTGGTTTTGTAAATTGTGCAAAAAGCACAGATTTTTAATATTTTTTATAAAAATCGAATACTCTTATATTTTTGATTTCGGCTTTCCAATTTAGTGTTGAATCTGTACGTTAACAGAAATTCGTGAGATGCTTTTGCAATTTTTGATGTTGAAATGTCATATGCATATCCAATTTGAATTCCATTATTGAATAACACACCCATCATTCCTACTATTGCATCATCAACTCTATATGAAACGCCTCCCCAAATCTTTTTATTGTATCGTAACAAACTGTTTATATCAATTTGAGAAACAACAGCATCTGTTTTATAAAATGCTGATGGTAATATTTCCCAGCTTTCATCAAGCTTCAAGGTATATCCGGCAGTTGCATAATAATGTCTTGCCAAATAGGTTTCTACCGATTCACTATATGCAACAGATGGCTCCGTGACATGCAATACGGAAACACCGGCATAAAAGTTATCTGTTTGGTAAAAAATTCCCAATCCAGGGTCGAAAACCATTTTACCTTCATCAATTGTTCCGTCTCCTAAATCATTCTGAGCTGAAACATATTCGTCTCCTTCTGGTACAAACCATTCTCCTTTTAAGGCATTGTTTTGCAAACCAAGACATGCACCAAAGTAAAGAGAACCAGTACTAAGTTTTTTCTCATAGGAGTAACTTAGTCTAAAGCCAGTATTTTTTTCAAAACCCAATTCATCTCTAATGATGCTTAATCCTAAGCCATGAGATTTGCCACCAAATCGAACTGGAGCACTTAGGTTTACAACGGTTGTAACCGGTGCATTTTCGAACCCAACCCATTGTTGTCGATTAATTGCTGAGACCACAATATCCTTTTCGGCGCCAGCATATGCAGGGTTTACTGAAAGGATATTAAACATATTTTGACTGAACTGTGGGTCTTGTTGTGCTCTTAAAATCAGAGCGCAACAAATAAATATTATGAAGAAAAATATCTTTTTCATGAAACACTATATAGTTCAGTAATTCTCAAAAACTGTGAGGAGTAAAGTAAATAAAAATAAATCGTCCTTACAAGTTTTATCAGAGGTTCAAGTGCTTTTATCAACAATTTTTAGATGTCTATTTTTGAAAAATATTTAGCTATCAAAATATTAAATTAAACTAATAAAATATATAACTCTTTATAAATCTGATTGACGTATGTGAATTACGTAATCTGTATTTACGGTGATTTTATTATTTTGTTAATATATTTTTAAGCTTTTAATTTTAAATGAACAATATAATGAGTGTGAGGTAAGGGGAAAAATCCCGAAATGGCAATAAAAAAAGGCTGTTCGTTGATTGGAACAGCCCTGAAAAAAAAATCAAAAATTTATTTTTTTGCCTTTTTGGCAGTTGTAGTTTTTTTATTCGTCGTTGTAGATTTCTTTTTGGTCACCGTTTTTTTTGCAGTCGTCTTTTTAGTTGCTGCTTTTTTCGTGGTTTTCTTTTTAGGACCTTCTTTAATAATTTTCATACAATCTTCAAAGCTTAATGCTTTAGGATCTTCGATATCTTTTGCCAATCGGAAATTCTCTTTTTTGTATGAAATATAAGGTCCCCAGCGACCATTTAATATTTGTAAATCAGGATCTTCATCGAAAGCTTTGATAAATTTTTCTCTATCTTTCTTTCTCTTTTCTTCAATTAATTCAATTGCTCTAGGAAGATCAATCTCCATAGGATCATCTACATCTTTTTTAAGAGATGCGAATTTACCATCGTGGCGCACGTATGGACCAAATCGGCCAATTGCGACAACTACTTTTTTATCTTCGTATAAACCAAGATCTCTTGGTAATTTAAATAAGTCAAGGGCTTCTTCGAGCGTAATGGTTTCAAGATGTTGTCCTGGTCGTAAGCTTGCAAATTTAGGAGCTTCAGCATCTTTATCTTCAGGTGTTTCTCCCAGTTGGGCCATAGGACCATATCTTCCGATTCGAACCAAAATCACCTTACCTGTATTAGGATCTTCACCTAAAACTCTCTCACCTGTTGATCTTTCTGAATGTTCAAGTGTCTTTTCTACATTTTCATGGAAAGGATTATAGAACTTTCCAATCATTTCATGCCAAATCAATTTACCCAAGGCAATATCATCGAATTCTTTCTCTACATCAGCAGTGAAGTTGTAATTCATTACATTTGGAAAATGCTCATTTAAGAAATCGGTAACCACCATTCCTATATCAGTTGGGAACAGTTTTCTTTTTTCAGCACCAGTGATTTGTGTTTTTACTTCCTCAGAAATATTGTTTTCCTTCAGGTTGATAACTTCATATTTTCTCTCAACACCATCTCTCGATTCTTTTACTACATATCCGCGATTTTGAACGGTAGTAATGGTTGGAGCATAAGTAGATGGACGACCAATTCCAAGTTCTTCCAATTTTTTCACCAAACTAGCTTCGGTGTATCTTGGAGGACGATATGTGAAGTTTTGAGTTGCATTCAAGAAATCTTCAGTAACAGGATCATTAACCTTTACCGTTGGTAATAATGTTTCTTCCTGTTTGCCATTCTCATCATCGGTAGATTCCATGTATACTTTAAGGAAACCATCGAACTTAATCATTTCTCCAGTAGCGATAAATTCTTCGTTATTGGTTGATGCCTTAATTTTAATATTGGTTTTCTCCAATTTAGCATCGCTCATCTGAGAAGCAATGGTTCTTTTCCAAATTAGGTTGTACAAACGAACCTCATTTGATTCACCATCAATTTCCTCTTTATTTAAATAGGTCGGACGGATTGCCTCGTGAGCCTCTTGCGCACCTTTATTTTTGGTCTGATATTTTCTGATTTTCACATACTCTTCGCCATGACGCTTGGTAATTTCTTCTTTAGCTGCAGCCAATGCAGTATCAGCAAGGTTTACCGAGTCAGTTCTCATATATGTGATATTTCCGGCTTCGTACAAACGCTGAGCAACGGCCATGGTTTGTGCTACCGAAAATCCTAATTTTCTACTTGCTTCCTGTTGTAAAGTTGAAGTGGTAAAAGGAGCTGCTGGCTTACGAGTTGAAGGTTTCTTTTCAATATCGCTAACCTTATATTCTGCATTTTTACAACTTTCTAAAAACTTAAGAACTTCTTCTTTTGTGGCAAAGCGCTTTGGATATTCAGCTTTTAAGGTTTTCTGACTTCCATTTTCTTCAGTTACAAAGAAGTGGGCAACTACTTTGTAGTATGCTTCAGGATTAAATGCAATAATTTCTCTTTCTCTTTCAACCAAAAGTCGAACAGCTACCGACTGTACACGACCTGCCGAAAGTTGAGGCTTTACCTTTTTCCACAATACTGGCGAAATCTCAAAACCTACCAATCGATCTAATATTCGTCTTGCTTGCTGAGCGTTAACAAGATTATCATCAATATCTCGAGGATTTTCGATTGCATTTAGAATTGCAGGCTTGGTAATTTCATGAAAAACAATTCGTTTGGTGTTCTCTTTTTTCAATTTCAACACTTCAAACAAGTGCCATGCAATGGCTTCTCCCTCGCGGTCTTCATCGGATGCGATCCAAACCGTTTTGGCTTCCTTTGCAAGTTTTTTTAATTCGGTAACTACCTTTTTCTTGTCAGTAGATACAATATATTTAGGTGTGAAATTGTTTTTAATATCAATCCCAAAATCCTTTTTTTCCAAATCCCGAATATGCCCAAAACTTGATTTGACCAAGAAATCTTTGCCTAAAAATTTCTCGATTGTTTTTGCTTTTGCAGGGGACTCAACTATTACTAAATTCTCTACCATCTCGAATCTGTTCTTTGGGAAGTTTAGGTTAAAATTTTTTGCAAAGTAAAACAATAAGGGACCTAAGTTCAAAATTTTGTTGTAATTATTTTGATATTACCTTATTATAATATAGGTCAAAAATCAAATAAAATGCCGAAAAATACGTCTTATATGTTAGAATTTAATTTGCTATTTTTACAGCTCATAAAAAATACAGAAGTATGTCTGAAATCAATCCAAATCTGGAAATAGATCCTAATGCAGAGTTTAATGCTGGTAATGAAGAGGTAAGCAGTAAATCGAAAATTAAGATTTACAAAAAGCCATTGCTTATATTTTGGTCGATCTTTATTGTTGGGCTTATTTGTGTTGTATTGTTTTTTGCAGGGATATCAAATGGTACTTTCGGATTTATGCCAACATTTGAAGACTTGGAAAATCCTAAAAGTAGTTTGGCTACCGAAATTTATACTGCAGACGGAGAATTATTAGGGAAATTTTATTTTCAAAACCGTTCTTTTGTTGATCATGATGAGCTATCGCCATATTTGATTGACGCACTGATTGCAACAGAGGATGTTCGATTCGAAAGTCACTCGGGAATTGACCTTAGAGGATTGGGACGTGTGTTAAAAGGGTTGGCAACAGGTGATAGCAGTGCTGGTGGAGGTAGTACCATTTCTCAGCAGTTGGCAAAAATGTTGTTCCCAAGAGAGGATTTCCAGAATAAATTAGATATTGTATTTCGAAAATTTAGAGAATGGGTAATTGCAGTTAAGCTAGAAAGAAGCTATACGAAAGAAGAAATCATGACTATGTATTTTAATAAGTATGATTTCTTGAACCTTGCTGTTGGTATCAAATCGGCGGCAAATGTATATTTCAATACAACTCCCGATTCGTTAAAATTGGAACAGGCAGCAATGCTGGTTGGTATGGCGAAGAATTCTTCATACTTTAATCCACTTAGAAGACCAGAGCTTACTAAAGGACGACGCAATACGGTTCTTTCTCAAATGGTGAAGTATGGTTATTTGGAAAGTCAGATTGCTGATTCATTAAAACAATTGCCATTGGGTATCGATTACCAAAAAGTGGATCACAAGAGAGGAATGGCTCCGTATTTCAGAGAGTATTTAAGAATGTCTCTTACTGCCAATAAACCGGAAAGAGAAAATTACCCTTCATGGAATATGCAAAAGTTCAAGCAAGATTCTTTGGAGTGGGAAATCAATCCTTTCTATGGTTGGTGCAATAAGAATCAAAAAGCTGATGGAACACCATACAATATATATGAAGATGGTTTGAAGATTTATACGACTCTTGATTCGAGAATGCAGAAGTATGCGGAGGAAGCTGTACAGGAACACTTGGGACTTGATTTGCAGAAAGGATTCGACAAAGAAAAAGAGAAGCATAGAAACCCACCTTTCTCAGATGATTTGAGTGATGAAGAGTTCGAACATCAGATTGATTTATCGATTCGCAGAAGTGAAAGGCATCGTGTTCTGAAAAAGAAAGGTTTAAGCTTTGAGCAGATCAAAGAAAATTTTAAAAAGCCTGTTGAAATGAAAATATTTACATGGAAAGGTGAGCGAGATACCATTATCTCACCAATGGATTCCATGTTATATTACAAAGGATTTTTACGTGCTGGTTTCATGTCTATGGTACCAGAAACCGGTGAGGTTAGAGCTTATGTAGGCGGTCCAAACTATAAACACTTCATGTACGATATGGTTACGCTTGGTAAACGCCAGGTGGGTTCTACCATTAAGCCATTTTTATACACTTTGGCAATGCAGGAAGGTTTAACGCCTTGCGATAAGGTGCCAAATATTCCACAAACTTTTATTCTGCCTGATGGTACTCCTTGGACTTCCAGAAACTCAACGGAAGCTCATAGTGGTGAAATGGTAACCCTAAAATGGGGTTTGGCTAATTCAGTTAATAATATTTCAGGATGGGTTTTAAAGCAAACTAAGCCTGAGGCTGTAGTTGCGATGGCTCGAAAAATGGGAGTGGTTAGTCCTATTGAGGCTGTACCTTCCATATTCTTGGGAACCTCTGATATTTCCGTTTACGAAATGGTAGGAGCTTATGGCTCGTTTGCCAATAAAGGGGTGTACATCAAACCACGTTTCATTACCAAGATTGAGGATAGCAAAGGCAATTTAATTGCTCAATCGGTTCCACGAAAAACCGAAGTAATGAATGAAAGAACAGCTTATCTAATGGCCAACCTGTTGCAAGGTGTGGTAAGGGAAGGTACTGGTAGAAGATTAAGATTTAAATATAATCTGTATAATCCTATTGGAGGAAAAACAGGTACCACTCAGAATCATTCCGATGGTTGGTTTATGGGAATTACCCCTGAGTTGGTTTCAGGAGTTTGGGTTGGTGCCGAAGACAGAGCTATTCGTTTTGAAGGAATTAGATTAGGGCAGGGGGCCAATATGGCATTGCCAATTTGGGCTTTGTACATGCAAAAAGTATATGCCGATGAAAGCTTAGGCATGCAAAAAGGAGATTTTGAAAAACCTCGAGGTGTTAATATAAACTTGGATTGTGAATCTGTTACCAATGATAAATCCAACAGTAGTACTGAGGATTTTGATGATGAAGATTTCTTTTAATACAATTTTGAATAGAAGACCAAATGCATTATGCTGATAGATTTCTAAAGGAGTACTGTGAGAGTAGCGAAACGGTATGACATATTAGAAACAAATCGGTATAAAAATCAGATTTAAAATCTGTTGTAAGATCAAGTAATTTTGTTTAAAATTGTACTGCGATTCAGGTTCTCCGACAGGAGAATAATAGGGAATCCTGTTTAAATCAGGAGCTGTCCCCGCAGCTGTAAGTTCCGATTCAATTGTGAATCTGTGTTTTTAACAAGTGTTCCACTGTTCCGATACATAGGGATGGGAAGGAGTTGAAAGCCGGAACAAGCCAGAAGACCTGCCTGGGTTATGGATTTTAGCTTTCGGGCATGAAAAGCGGAAAGATTCAGTTTATTCTTTCTATTCCGATGCTAGCAGATTCGGTACGCCAAATCGAATCGAAAAAATTCATAGTAACTGTTTTACTATTGAGGATGTCTCGCCAAGGCATCCTCTTTTTTTCTTAAAAGTCTAGAAAAGTCAAACAGTTGATATAATCATTATTTAAAATTCCTTGCTTTTATAAACTTCGTACCTGATACTTCAGTTTTTAACCTTTTACTTGGTCGAAAGGCTATCTTGGTATTTGTAATTTTTTGTGCGGTAACTTCCTCTTCCGTATCGCATCCTTCTCCCGATGCATGAAGAGAGAAAATGCCCAAACCTTCCAAATCGATGCTGCAATTGTCTTTTAATAAATCAGGAATTTCTGTTATGAAAGTATGTAGTACGCCCATAACATCCCCTTCGCTAAAAGTTGACATTAAGGCAATGTGTTTACACAGCTCCTTAACTTTAACGGTTCTTCGGTTGGTAATTCGGGGGTAATACTTGTATTCTCCGCCACCTTTAACACCGGGGCTTGCATGTTTCACGACTTTATATTCTACGCTCATAACGCTTGGTTTGGGTAAATATATTGTATTGTTTTAAGGAACTTCTACTTATTAATAGAAACTCAATACCTCAAGTTATGAAATTATAACAGCTATTAAAAATTAATTTAATAGCTGTTAAAGAATATTTTAATACGTATTAAAAATTCAAACCGAAGTTTGAAAATCCATAAGGTCACAGTTTAGAATGTGGATTTTTTACTGTGTCTTCTACAAATACTTGCTATCTGAATAAGGTTTGAAATACCTGACCCACCTTGCTTACCAAATGCACTTTGATTTTAAACTTAGAGATATCCAAGCCTTTTAAGTTGTGTTTTGGAATAAAGATTTGTTTGAATCCTAATTTTTCCGCTTCACTAATTCTTTGGTCTATACGATTAACCGGACGAATTTCGCCGGATAAACCAATTTCGCCTGCAAAGCAAACTTCTTTTGGAATCGAAATATCGGTGCTTGATGAAAGTACGGCAATAATCACCGCCAAATCGATAGCAGGATCGTTAACCTTAATTCCTCCGGCAATGTTTAGGAAAACATCTTTGGTTGAAAGTCGGAAGCCGGCGCGTTTTTCCAAAACTGCCAAAAGCATATTTAAACGGCGCAAATCGAAACCTGTGGATGATCGTTGAGGTGTACCATAGGCAGCAGAACTTACCAATGCTTGTATTTCAATCAGGAATGGGCGCATTCCCTCTATTGAAGCAGAAATGGCTGTTCCACTCAAACTTTCATCTTCCTGCGAAAGCAACAATTCTGAAGGGTTGGAGACCTCTCTCAAACCTGTGTGCTGCATCTCGTAAATTCCCATTTCCGAGGTTGATCCAAAGCGGTTTTTGGTAGCTCGCAAAATTCGGTACATGTGGTTCTGATCGCCTTCGAACTGAAGAACGGTATCCACCATGTGCTCTAAAATTTTTGGTCCGGCCAAACTTCCATCTTTGGTAATGTGACCAATTAAAAGAACCGGAACCGCCGACTGTTTTGCATATTGCAGCAATTGAGAAGTACATTCCCTGATTTGAGAAACGCTTCCCGGACCTGCCTCGATTCTTTCTGTTGCCAGGGTTTGAATGGAATCGATTACCACAATGTTTGGATTGGTATTTTTAATGTGAGAGAAGATGTTTTCCATTGAGGTTTCGCTTACAATTAAGCAATTGTCGTTATCAGTATTGATTCGATTCCCTCTCAATTTAATTTGCTGTGCACTCTCTTCTCCCGATACGTAAAGTGTTTTGTAGTTTTTAAGATGCAAAGCAATTTGAAGTGCCAAAGTCGATTTTCCAATTCCTGGTTCACCGCCAATCAGGATTAAGGATCCCGGAACCAATCCACCTCCAAGAACACGATTCAACTCCATATTTTGGGTGTTGTATCTTTTTTCTTCGGAAGATGAAATTTCAGAAATCTTTAAAGGTTTGTTTTTCGTATCGCCGTTTGATCCAACCACATTTACGTTTTTCGACTTTACGACAATCTCTTCTACAAATGTATTCCATTCGCCACAGGAAGGACATTTACCTACCCATTTGGCAGATTCTACTCCACAATTCTGACAGAACCAGGCACTTTTTGTTTTCGCTTTGGCAACCACTTTGATATAATTAGCAATTAGTAATTAACAATGAGTAATAAACTCAAATTTGTGTTTGAATCTTAAATTTATCCTTCTTGTTGTATTTTTTTGATGATTCCTGTTGAAGAGAATCCTTCGATAAAGTCTAGAGTTTTGATTTCTCCACCTTTTGCTTTAACGATATCGTATCCCACAATATCCTCAGCTTTGTAATCGCTTCCTTTAACTAAGACGTCAGGCTGAACGAAATCAATCAAATTGTATGGAGTGTCTTCTTCGAAAAGAATTACCATGTCAACAAATCCCAGTGAAGCCAATAGAAGAGCTCGCGAGTATTCATCGTTGATTGGACGGGTAGGACCTTTTAGTCTTTGGGTTGATGAATCGGTATTTAAACCGATGATCATTTTATTTCCCATTGAGGCAGCCGAAGCCAAATATTCAAGGTGGCCACGGTGAACAATGTCGAAACATCCATTGGAGAATACGATTTTTTTGTCTTTAAATCGCCAGGTTTGTAATCGGTTAAAGGCATCTTCCTTCTTGAAGATAATTTTATCTTTTATCAATTGTAGTTTATCCATTTTTTAAGATTTTGCTTAAAGGTAATTTATCGGTAAGAGAGTAGCAAAAGAATTCGTGAATGAGTTAAAGTGTGGATGAGGTACCAGAAGTTGCTTAGATTCACTCACAAAAAAAAGGCTGATCTCGAAAGAACAGCCTTTGCATGTATTCTAAATTAATTTAGATCAATTTATTAGTTGCTGTGTCAGGGAATACTAGGCTTGGTTCCCAGTTTTTAGCTTCTTCAAAATCCATCGATGCATACGAGATGATGATAATTACATCACCAACAGCACATTTTCTGGCAGCAGCCCCGTTCAAGCAAATTGTACCTGAACCTCTTTCGCCACGAATCACATAAGTCTCTAAGCGTTCACCATTGTTAATATTCACAATCTGAACCTTCTCATTTTCAATTAGGTTTGCTGCATCCATTAAATCTTCATCAATGGTTACGCTACCAACATACTGAAGATCTGCACCAGTTACTGATGCCTTGTGAATCTTCGATTTACAAACTTCAATGTACATTTTAATTTGAACTAATATTTAAAAAGTTATATTATCAATCAATCGAATTTTTCCTACCTGAACGGTGATACATCCAACTTTTACCTTGTTTTCGTCCCAGCTTTTAATAGGCTGCAAGTATGTATCATCAACGATTTCAAAATATTCGACCGAAAGATATGGGTTTTTATTGATTTCATCAACTACCCAATCTTTCAATTCGTTTACACTTAAATCGGCTGCTAAGTTACAAGCTTTAAATAAAGTTTCAGATATTTTAGATGCATTTTTTCTTTGATCCTCTGTAAGTAGTAAATTTCTGGAACTCATAGCTAAACCATCTTCTTCCCTGATAATAGGGCATGGAACGATTTTTACATTTAACTTAAGATCTTTCACCATCTGCTTAATAACAGCTACTTGTTGGAAATCTTTTTGACCAAAATAGGCCTTATGAGGAGTTACTATGTCGAAAAGTTTACTTACAACTTGAGCAACTCCATTAAAATGTCCTGGTCGATTTTTGCCTTCCATTACATTGTCAAGGTGTCCAAAATCAAATACACGAGTATCTGGTTCGGGATACATTTCCTCCACTTCAGGGATAAAAATCAAATCAGGATTGTATTTTGAAAGTTTTTCAAGATCTTGCTCAATGCATCTCGGGTAAGTTTTTAAATCGTTGGGATTATTAAACTGTGTTGGATTCACAAAAATACTTACAACTGTAATATCATTTTCTTTTACAGATTCGGCTGTAAGTGATAAGTGACCATCGTGTAAAGCCCCCATAGTTGGCACGAATCCTATACTTTTTCCTTCCTCAATAAACTTGCTGATTTTTGCTTTTGTTTCAGCAACAAGTTTTACTATTTCCATCCTGTTTTAAAAATCTTACAAAACCATTTCGGTTTTTTTGGTTAAGACTGCAAATAAAATAAATAAATAATACTTGAGAAATAATAAGTGCATATAATTGTATTGTAGGTTCTTTAACCCTTGCCAAAGGTCAGGTTTGTTAAATATTTTTATTAATTTTGCGCAGATAATCTGTATTAATATTTAGCGACTATATGGAAAAGACAAAAGTATTGTTTGTTTCACAAGAAATTACCCCTTACCTTCCTGAAACTGAAATGTCTGAAATCGGAAGATATCTTCCTCAAGGAATCCAAGAAAAAGGAAAAGAAATTAGAACTTTCATGCCACGTTACGGTTGCATAAATGAAAGAAGAAATCAGTTGCATGAGGTAATCCGCTTGTCTGGTATGAATTTAATTATTGATGACACGGATCATCCATTGATCATTAAGGTTGCTTCTATTCAGGCTGCAAGAATGCAGGTATATTTCATCGATAACGAAGATTACTTCCACAGAAAGCAAATTTTGACGGACGAAAACGGTGATGGATTTGCAGATAATGATGAAAGAGCTATTTTCTTTGCTCGTGGAGTTTTAGAAACTGTTAAAAAGTTACGTTGGGCTCCAGATATCGTTCACTGTCAAGGCTGGTTTACCGGATTGACTCCTTTGTATTTAAAGAAAGCATTTAACGAAGATCCATTGTTTACGGATACAAAAGTGGTATTCTCTATTTACGATGATGAATTCTCAACTTCATTTAGCTCTGACTTCAAAGCAAAAGCAATTATTGAAGGAGTGGAAGAAGAAGATGTTAAAGTATTGGAGGATGCGAATTATGTAGCGCTTCACAAGTTGGCAATAGACCAATCTGATGCGATTATCATGGGTAGTTCAAATATTAATGAAGAAATTAAGGCTTATGCTGAAGCTTCAGGAAAGCCATTTATGCCTTATAAGAACAAAGAAGAATACATTACAGCTTACTCTGATTTTTACGATGAATTAGTAGCTGAATAGTAGGACACTAAAATATTTTAGAAAGTGCATTTAAACTTTGGTTTTAATGCACTTTTTTTATCGATATAAATTGCAGTTAAGTTTGGTGAGTAAGCTAACTTATTATATTTTTAGGAGGAATTTATTGATAATTGAAATGAAGCTATAGGTTTAAGGCTAACTATTATAAAATTAGACTTATAATGTGATTTTTGATTTAGAATTATAAACCAATCTTGAGTGGTACCGAGATTGAAATTTATGTATTTATGTGTGGAATAGTTGGTTACATTGGCAATAAGGATGCCTATCCTATATTGGTCAATGGCTTAAAAAGATTAGAATATCGCGGATATGATTCTGCTGGTATTGCACTTCGAACTAACCAAACTCAAGTATTTAAGTGCAAGGGTAAGGTAAAAGATTTAGAAGATCATGTAAAGGGACACGATATTTCAGGTTCCATAGGTATAGGGCATACTCGTTGGGCAACTCATGGAGAACCAAATGATGAAAATGCTCACCCCCACAGTTCAATGAATAATAAATTTGTGATTATTCACAATGGTATTATTGAAAACTATGCCTTCTTAAAAGAGAAACTAGTAAAAAGAGGTTATTCCTTCCAAAGTGAAACAGACACTGAGGTTTTGGCAAACCTTATTGAATATATCTATCTAAAAGGTGAAGTTACTGCAGAAATAGCAGTACGCTTGGCACTTACAAAAGTAGTTGGTGCATATGGTCTGGTTGTTATTTGTGAAGATGAACCAAATCAGTTAATTGCAGCCAGAAAAGGTAGTCCGCTTGTTGTTGGTGTTGGAAATGGTGAGTATTTCCTTGCTTCAGATGCAACTCCAATTATTGAATATACTCAGAGCGTAATCTATCTTAACGATGATGATGTTGCTATCATTAATCGTGATGAGTTGGTATTGAAGACTTTGCAGAACGATAAATTAACACCTCATGTTCAGCAGTTGGATTTGGATATAGAGCAGATTGAAAAAGGAGGATACGAGCATTTCATGCTTAAGGAAATTTTTGAGCAAACCAGTTCGATTCATGATACCATTCGAGGAAGAGTATCTCCTCAAAATAAAGAAGTTTTCCTTGGCGGGATTAACGATGTAATTCCAAAGTTGGTGAATGCTCGACGAATTTTAATTATTGGTTGTGGTACATCGTGGCATGCAGGTATGGTTGGCGAGTATTTGTTCGAAGAATTTGCCAGAATTCCGGTTGAAGTAGAATATGCTTCAGAGTTCCGTTACAGAAATCCTGTAATTTTTGAAGATGATATTGTATTGGCAATCAGTCAGAGTGGCGAAACTGCAGATACATTGGCTGCAATCAAGTTGGCAAAAGAAGCAGGAGCTACTGTTTTAGGTATTTGTAATGTTGTTGGTTCAAGTATACCAAGAGAAACTCATGCTGGTGTTTATACTCACGCTGGACCAGAAATTGGGGTAGCTTCAACAAAAGCATTTACAGCACAGGTTACTGTACTTACCATGATGGCTATGTTGGTAGGTTACAGAAAAGGAACCTTGGCAAAAGAAGATTACCACAAGTTGATCGAAGAGTTTGCTAATCTTCCTGAGAAAATTGCTAAAATTTTAGAGAAAGATCAGGATATTAAAGAATTATCAAAGAGATATATTGAATCTACAAATGCACTTTATTTAGGTCGTGGATTCTTGTTCCCAGTTGCTTTGGAAGGAGCTTTGAAATTGAAAGAGATTTCATACATCCATGCAGAAGGTTATCCTGCAGCAGAAATGAAGCATGGACCAATTGCCTTAATTGATGAGCACATGCCAGTGTTTGTAGCGGCGACTAAGGATAAATCTTACGAAAAGATTGTAAGTAATATTCAGGAGGTAAAAGCTCGTAAAGGTCATGTGATTGCAATTGTTACCGAAGGAGATACTGTAATTGCAGATATGGCAGATTATGTGATTGAAATTCCGGAAACATTGGAAGCTTTAGCTCCTTTATTGACCGTGGTTCCATTCCAGTTGATTTCTTACTACATTGCAGTATTACGCGGATGTAATGTAGATCAGCCTCGTAATCTTGCAAAATCGGTTACTGTAGAATAAATCAAAAGTATCAGATACAAAAAGAGCGGTGTCAATTGACATCGCTCTTTGTTTTTTATCTCTTTTCGTACTGTTGTTCATAGTACTTTTCGTAATCTCCGGAAAGGATATTTTCCAGCCAATCAGTATTCTCAAGATACCAATTGATGGTTTGTTCAAAACCTTCTTCGAATTGAATGCTAGGTTCCCAGCCCAATTCATTTTTAATTTTGGTAGCATCAATTGCATAACGTAAATCATGACCAGCACGATCTTTTACGAAGGTAATTAGTTTTTGAGAAGTTCCGATTTCCTGGTTTAATTTCTTGTCCATGATATCGCAAAGCTTTCTTACCAAATCAATATTTGTCCACTCGTTGTTTCCACCAATATTGTATGTTTCTCCAGTTTTTCCTTTGTGATAAATCATGTCAATTGCTAAGGCATGATCCTCTACAAATAACCAGTCTCTAACATTTTCGCCTTTTCCATAAATTGGCAGAGGTTTAGAGTTCTTAATATTGTTGATTACCAAAGGAATCAACTTCTCTGGAAATTGATTTGCCCCATAGTTATTGGAACAATTTGATAGAACTACAGGCATGTTGTAGGTGTGGAAATATGCTCTCACCAAATGATCTGAGCTTGCTTTTGATGCAGAGTATGGACTTCTTGGATCGTATGGAGTAGTTTCTAGGAACTTACCGGTTTCACCTAACGAGCCATAAACTTCATCGGTTGAGATATGGTAGAATCTCTTTCCGTCCATGTTATCTTTCCAAATTTCTTTTGCAGCATTTAGAAGGTTAACAGTTCCAACAATATTGGTAGTGATAAATGCCAAAGGATCAGAAATGGAACGATCAACATGCGATTCGGCTGCTAAATGTAAAACTCCATCGAACTGAAAATCTTTGAACAATCCAGATACAAATTCCAAATCGGTAATATCTCCTTTAACAAAGGTGTAGTTTGGTTTTGAATCAATATCCTTAAGATTTTCAAGATTTCCAGCATAGGTTAGAGCATCCAGATTTACAATTTGATATTCAGGGTATTTGTTTACAAATAAACGAACAACATGAGAGCCAATAAAACCTGCTCCACCTGTGATTAATATTTTCTTTTTCATGGATATACGTTTATGGTTTATTTTTCTTCTTGCGTCATAATGCTTACTTGCCAATTCCAGGCAGAAAGCAAAGTTTCATCAAGACTTTTTTCTGATTTCCATCCCAACTCTCTGTTTGAATATGAGGTGTCTGCATATATCTGCTCAATATCTCCAGCTCTTCTGCCAACTATTTTATGTGGAACTTTCTCTCCTGTTGACCTTTCGAATGATTCAATGATTTCCAGTACAGAAACACCAGATCCCGTTCCAACATTAAAATATTCGTAGTTGGATGCATTTTTATTTTGCAGCAAACGTTCAATGGCAACAACGTGTGCTTTAGCCAAATCTACTACATTAATGTAATCTCTAATGCAAGACCCGTCAGGCGTATTGTAATCATTTCCAAATACGCTAAGTTCAGGGCGAATGCCTGCCACCGTTTGTGTAAGGAATGGAATAAGGTTGTTAGGAACGCCCAATGGCAATTCCCCAATTTTTGAACTTGGATGTGCTCCAATTGGATTGAAATATCTCAAAGCAATTCCTTTCAGTTTAGAATGAGCTTTTGTTGTATCGCGAATGATATCTTCACAAATTGATTTTGTATTTCCATAGGGCGATTCAGCTTCTTTTCGTGGAGTTGATTCCGTTACCGGCAACTTATCAGGCTGTCCATAAACTGTGCATGACGAAGAGAAAACCAAGTTTGGAATATTGTGCTCTTTCATGGCCTCCAAAATATTCATCAACGAGTTTAGGTTGTTGCGATAGTACATCAAAGGTTTTTCAACCGATTCTCCTACAGCTTTCGATGCTGCAAAATGTATAATCGCAGATAAGTTTGGATACTTTTTGAAAAATTCAGCCGTTTCTTCTTCCTTGCTAAGGTCTGTTTTTTCGAATATCGGGCGAATTCCTGTTATGGCTTCAATACCATCCAGAACTTCGATTTTTGAGTTTGACAGATTATCAGCAATTACAACTTCGAATCCACTGTTTTGCAATTCAACAACAGTGTGAGATCCAATATATCCTGTACCACCTGTAACTAAAATTTGTTTCTGCATAATTACAATTCGTCTATCTATTTGATAAGTAAAATTAAGTCCTTTTTTATCGAAATGTTTGTATAATTTAATTAATTTAAAATTAAATATGGAATTTGTTGATTTTTAATTGGTTGGTTCTTGTGTGTAAATAATCCATTTGAGTGACATTTATTTTTAACTATATTTGTCTATTATGCATGAGATATCAAAATACATACAAGATTTATTATTTGTGCACGATTGTGTGATTTTGCCAGGTTTTGGTGGATTTGTAGCGAATTATCGTTCGGCCAGAATTGATGAAAATCTGCAAATGGTTTTTCCTCCATCGAAGGATTTAGGATTTAATCGTAATCTAACACAAAACGATGGTCTTTTGATAAATCATTTGGCAGACTTGGAAAATTTGAGTTATGCCGAAGCTGAGAAAGCTGTGATGTTTTTTGTGGAAAACATTCGAGTGAAAATTCAGCGCGGAGAAAAAGTTGTGATTGATGGGATTGGTTCTTTTTGGAAGGATAGAAAGCATAACTTGCAATTCGAACCATTAGCAAACCTGAATTATTTGGTTGATAGTTTGGGATTGGAACAGCTTGAACTTCCAAAACTGCATAAACCTGTTGAAGAAAGAATTCCTTCGATTGTTGATCATCAGGTAAAAGGATTTTTTACTACCAAAAGAATTTGGTATGCTTCTGCGGCGGCTGCAGTTTTGTTGGCTGTAGCTTTGCTCCCATTGAATTCGGAACGTAAAGCGGTTTTGGATTCAGCTTCGATGGGATTTTCTGGAGATAAAAATTCTTTAACGGAGAATCATGTGCAATTGAAACCTCAAATTTCTCCTCCTGAAGAGTTGGTGAAGTTTGAGCCTAAAATCGAAAAGAATAAAATCTCAGCTAAAATTTCTAAAACTAGTAAAGGAAAATTTTATTTGATTGCTGGAAGTTTTACAACTATTGAAAATGCTAAGATCTTGCAAGAAGAGTTAATCTCAAAATCTTATCCGGCAGTGATCATTAAAAATAAGAATTTGTTCTCTGTTGCAATTAACCAATTCAATAACAGAGAGGCAGTTGACCAATTTAAGAAACAGGCTATAGCAGCCAATCCAAAATCTTCGTATTGGGTATTGAAAAAATAAGAAATAGAATTATCGAGATATAAAAAAAGCGCCTCCCTAAAGGAAGCGCTTTTCTGTTTATATATTTTTTCTTATCCGATTTCAGAACCAGGTTTTACATCTTGATCAGGAGAAACAAAAGATAGTTTTCCATCAGCATCTTCAGCCATTAGAATCATACCTTGCGATTCGATTCCTTTTAGCTTTTTAGGCTCAAGGTTCACCAAAATGCTTACTTGTTTGCCAATAATTTCTTCTGGCTTATAATGTTCTGCGATACCAGAAACCACAGTTCGTTGATCAATACCTGTATCAACGGTTAGTTTTAAAAGTTTCTTGGTTTTTGCAACTTTTTCAGCTTCGATAATGGTACCAACTCTAACATCCATTTTCATGAAATCATCGAAGTTGATGTTTTCTTTTGCTGGAGCAACTGGTTTGTTTGCAGCTTCGTTAGCAGCTTTGGTTGCTAATAATTTATCAACCTGAGCCTGAATGGTTTCATCTTCGATTTTTTCGAACAACAATGAAGCTTTGTTAATTTGATGACCCACTTCAATTACATTTTCACCAATATTATCCCAAGCTAGCGGCTCAATGTTTAAGAATTCTCTTAATTTGTTGGCCGAGAATGGTAAGAATGGTTCCATTAATGTAGAAAGGTTTGTAGAGATTTGAAGACAAATGTTCATGATTGTCTTAACTCTTTCTTCATCTGTTTTTATCACTTTCCAAGGTTCTGTATCTGCAAGATATTTATTTCCTAATCGAGCTAAATTCATTGCTTCTTTTAAAGCTTCACGGAAGTGGTAAGTTTCAAGATTTTTCTCTACTTGAGCTTTGATAGTTGGAATTTCAGCCAATGTTTCTTTATCGAAATCATTAAGCTCTCCTGCAGCAGGAACTTTTCCATCGAAATATTTATGTGTTAGTACCAATGCTCGGTTCACGAAGTTTCCAAGAATTGCAACCAATTCATTGTTGTTTCTTGCTTGGTAATCTTTCCAAGTGAAGTCATTATCCTTGGTTTCAGGAGCATTGGCTGTAAGTACATAACGCAATACATCCTGTTTTTCAGGGAACTCTTCTAAATATTCGTGCAACCAAACAGCCCAGTTTCTTGATGTAGAGATTTTATCTCCTTCTAAATTCAAGAATTCGTTTGAAGGAACATTTTCTGGTAAAATGTACGAACCTTCAGCTTTTAGCATTGATGGGAAAATGATACAGTGGAAAACAATATTGTCTTTTCCGATGAAATGAACCATTTTAGAATCTTCAGCTTTCCAATATTTTTCCCAATCAGGCGTATGTTCTTTGGTTGCTGAAATATATCCGATAGGAGCATCGAACCAAACGTACAAAACTTTTCCTTCTCCTCCTTCTACTGGAACAGGAACTCCCCAATTCAAATCACGTGTAACGGCACGTGGGTGAAGTCCGTTGTCCAACCATGATTTACACTGACCATAAACATTTGGTTTCCATTCTTTGTGTTCTTCAAGAATCCATTGTTTTAAATATGGCTCATATTTGTCAAGTGGTAAATACCAGTGTTTGGTTTCTTTTAATTCTGGCTTGTTTCCAGTGATTGATGATCTAGGATCAATAAGATCTGTTGCATTCAATGAAGTACCACAGCTTTCACATTGATCTCCATAAGCTCCTTCACTTTTACAATGAGGACAAGTTCCAGTTATGTAGCGGTCAGCAAGAAATTGATTCGCTTCTGCATCGTAATATTGCTCGCTGGTTTTTTCAACAAATTCACCCTTTTCGTGCAAAGTCTTAAAGAATTCAGAAGCCGTTTCGTGATGAACTTTATTACTTGTTCTAGAGTAAATATCGAAAGAAATACCAAATTTCTCGAATGAATCTTTAATGATATTGTGATACTTGTCAACAACATCTTGAGGAGTGATACCTTCTTTTTGAGCCTTAATAGTAATAGGTACACCATGCTCATCGGAACCTCCAATTAAAAGAACATCCTCACCTTTCATCCTTAGGTATCTTACATAAATATCGGCTGGAACATATACACCTGCCAGATGTCCAACATGAACTGGACCATTGGCATATGGAAGAGCTGTAGTTACAAGAGTTCTGTTAAATTTCTTCATTTGAGATATTTTTTACACATGGAACAAGAGTTGTAATATCTGTTCCAACTATTATTTTGGTTACTTTTTTAGTTGATTAGCACGTTATTTAGCAAATCGTTGGCAAAGATAAGATAGAATTATCAAAAATATTGTTCTTGCTTTGCATTTTATTCTTAATTTGAACACAGTTTACAATAAAAACTAAATAAATATGTATCAGCCTACTGCTTTAGAAAAAGGAGATAAAATTGGGATCATTTCACCAGCAGGAAAGATAGAGCCGGAAAAAGTGGGAATTGCAGTTACCATGCTTGAGCGTTTAGGCTTAAAGGTAGTTTTGGGTAAGCATGTATTTGATGAGTATCACCAATTTGCAGGGAGGGATTTAAATAGGTTGAAAGATTTTCAGCAAATGCTGGATGACCCAGATATAAAAGCAATTCTTTGTGCCAGAGGAGGATATGGATGCGTACGAATATTGGAACATGTAGATTTTGATTTATTTCTTCGCAAACCCAAATGGATCATTGGTTATAGCGATATTACTGTATTTCATAGTTATTTGAACAATATTCTGGAAGTTGAGAGTTTACATTCTGTAATGCCTATTAATTTTACAGATGATGAAACTGGAAAATCGGTTGAAAGTCTATGTTGTGCTATAATGGGAAATCAGGAGGATTATAGAATTCAATCTCATGAATTGAATCGCTTGGGTATTGCTGAAGGTGAATTGATAGGTGGTAATTTATCTATTTTGTACAGCTTGCGTGGTACAAATATGGATTTTGAAACTCATGGTAAAATTTTATTCATAGAAGATGTAGGTGAGGAATTATATCATTTAGATAGAATGATGCATAACTTAAGAATGGGTGGAAAATTGTCAGAACTTCAGGCTCTAGTGGTTGGCGGTTTTAGCAGCATGAAAGAAGGTGATCCTAAATTTGGAAAATCTGCTTATGAAATCATTAATGAAGCTGTGGAAAACTATTATTACCCTGTTGTTTATGATTTTCCTGCTGGGCATATTAATGATAACTGGACACTACCTCTGGGAAGGTATGTAAAAATAGTGGTGGACGAGAAAGAGGTTAGTTTTTATTGGGATAAATAATGGCAAAGCATAACGAATTAGGTAAATTAGGAGAGGATTTGGCTGTAAAGTACCTGATAGGGATTGGTTACCAAATTCTCGATAGGAATTGGATTTACCAAAAAAAAGAGCTCGATATTGTTGCCTTAAAAGATGATTTTTTGGTTGTTGTGGAAGTAAAATCCCGATCGACAGATTATTTTGAACATCCAGCAGATGCAATTACTTTGTCAAAAATTAAATTTCTTGTAAAAGCTACACAGGCATATGTAGATTTAAAAGAAATTAAACAAGAAGTTAGATTTGATGTTGTTAGCGTAGTTAAAAAAGGAGAGAGGTACGAAATAGAACACATCGAAGATGCATTTATTGCGCCAGTAGATTAGTCAGCAAGGTATTTATCAATTGTTGCTAGTAATTCTTCAAAACGAATTGGTTTTGCAAGATAGTCATCACAACCAGCATCTAAAATGCGTTCACGATCACCTTCCAATGCATAAGCAGTTTGAGCAATAATAGGAATTTTGCTGTGTCGTTTTTTAATTCTTCTGGTGGCTTCACAACCATCCATTATTGGTAAGCGAATATCCATTAATATAACGTCAACGTCTTCCGTAACATCTACTATGTCAACAGCTTCTTTGCCATTTTTTGCCCAAAGCAATTCAGATTCGGTTCTACTTAATGCAGCATCAAAGAACATGTTATTGATTTCCTCGTCTTCGACGATGAGAATTCGCTTGTCCTTCCAATTATATTTTTGAGTGTAACTAACTTGAGTCATAACTAAATCTACTTTTAAAAAGCGTTTTGAATGGTATAAATATACGAAATCAAGACTAGTTTTAAAAAAAAATCATTTTAAGAGCTCTTATTCGGAATTTCAGTAATATGTGGTAAAACTCAGTGAATTGGGAGTGTTTGTGGTGAAGTATATGAATTCTTAAACAAGAATAAATGAAACATAATTCGAGATAACAGAGAGCTTGAGTGGAGCTTTGTTTTATGTTGATAAACGATTATTATTTCTTAGCATTCAAATGATATCGTTTTGTCAAAATTGAATGAAGTTAAGAAAGTAATTTTTACATTTTGCAAGTAGTTTACTAGTAGGAGAATAAATTTTCCGTTAGAATATTAAAGTGCGATTACAGATATCTTTAAAACTCGTTATATTTGTTAGTCTTCAATTGTACAGATTTTTAATAAACGATTAAATCATGAATATCGAAGAATTAAGACTGTATTGTCTATCGAAAAAAGCCGTTACCGAGAGTTTTCCTTTTGATGAAGAAACTTTGGTATTTAAGGTTTTAGGTAAAATGTTTTTGCTTACAAATATCAATCAAGAATTGAGCATTAATGTAAAGTGTGAAGAAGACCTTGCAATAGAATTAAGAGAAAGATATGCTGCAGTGCTTCCAGGATACCATATGAATAAAAGGTATTGGAATACTGTTAAGATTGATGGAAGTGTATCTGATGATTTAATAAAAGAGTGGATTGATAAATCGTATAAGTTGGTTGTTGAAAAAATGCCGAAAAAGAAACAGTTAGAATTAGAGAACTTATAAGAATATACCTTTGAACTTAAACACAAACAAATGAACAAATTAATCCTTACACTGTTGTTGATAAGTGGTTTGCATGTGGTAAACGCACAGGAGCAACAGGATGAAAAGAAATTTACTACTATTACTGAAGTAAAGACTACACCAGTTAAAAATCAACAAAGTACAGGTACTTGCTGGAGCTTTGCAACTACTTCATTTATTGAAACAGAATTATTGAGAATGGGTGCTCCAGAATTGGATTTATCTGAAATGTATATTGTGCGTGAGGCCTATTCAAAAAAAGCAAAACGCTATTTTCGATTGCATGGAAAAGGTAACTTTAGCGAAGGAGGACAAGCTCATGATGTAATGAATGTTGTAAAAACTCATGGATTTGTGCCGGAATCAGTTTATTCTGGCAATCAGTATGAGGGAGATTTTCACATTCACAGAGAAATGGTGAAATCGACAAAAGCCATGTTGGATGAAATTGTTAAAAATCCTAATAAAACAATTACACCGGTTTGGTTTTCATCGGTAAATGGTGTTTTAGATATTTATATGGGAAAACTGCCGGAGTCTTTCGAGTACAATGGAAAAGAATATACTCCGCAAGAATTTGCAAAAGAAGTTGGTTTTAACTCTTCTGATTATGTAGAGCTTACATCATACAACCACCATCCTTTTTATTCAAAAATTAATCTTGAGATTCCGGATAATTGGTCGGATGATTTATATTATAATGTACCAATCGATGAATTGATGGAGGTTATGAATTACGCCTTAGAAAATGGATATTCTGTTTGTTGGGACGGTGATGTAAGTGAAAAAGGTTTTTCGCATAGAAATGGATATGCTGTATTACCAAATGTTAAGGAAACAGATATGAGTAACTCTGAAATTGCGAAATGGGAAGAGGGTGTTGAGAATAAAACAGAAAAGAATAGAGCAAACACCAATGAACCAAAAGTAACACAAGAATTGCGTCAAAAAACTTTTGATAATTTCCAGACAACTGATGATCATTTGATGCATTTAACTGGTATTGTTAAGGATGAAAATGGAACGCTTTATTACAAGACCAAAAATTCTTGGGCTGATGACAGCAATAAATTTGGTGGCTATTTAAATATGAGTGAAGCATACGTTAAGTTAAAAACAGTTGCCATAATGGTTCATAAAGATGCCTTGCCAAAGCATTTGAAGAAAAAATTAGACTTATAAAAAGGTCTCATAACATTAAAAGAGGGTGTCTGTTTTAGGCACTCTTTTTTTATTGTATAGCACGCGATTCAATTGGTTTATCTAATTGAAAATATACGATTATTGAATTCTGAAATTATTTTATAATATTGTCTGTCCATTTGTAATTAGAATCCATGTCAACAACTGCTAATATATCCATTGATAAATTCAGAAGTGGAAGTCAATCTGCTTTTAGGGATTTATATGATAAATATTACGAGGCATTGTTTTTATTCGGCCAAAAATATATAGCTAATAATGAAGCTGTTGAGGATCTGGTTCAAGAGAGTTTCATAAAAGTTTGGGAAAAAAAATCTTCCTTTTATCATGAGGCACCACTCAAAGCCTTTTTATATAAAACGGTTCGTAATTCATGTTTAAACTATCTGGATCACCAAAAAGTTGAGCGAAATTACGAAGTTCAGGCGAAGACTGATATTTTAAGTGAGGATTATTTTTTAAATAATGTTATTGAAGAGGAAGTGAACAGGATCATTGCAGATACAGTAGGAAAACTTCCTGAATCGGCGAGAGCTATTTACTTATTGAGTTTAAAGGGTCTAAAAAATGCAGAAATTGCAGAAGACCTGAATATTTCTATAAATACAGTGAAAACCCAAAAACAAAGAGCTAGTAAGTTCTTGAAAGAGAATCTAAAAGATTTATTTACGATGTTGATGTTTTTGTAAAAAAAATATCCAAGAATTACAAAGGTGACAAAATTAACGATGTTTGTCACCCTTTTTTTGAGAGAAACTGTTATAGTACATGTAAATGCAAAAATGAAGATGAAGGATTTAAATTCAGGATTTAAAATTGCTGATTTAATTGTTAAACGATTGGAGAATCGATTAACTGAAGAGGAATTTCAGTACCTGGAGGAATGGAAGCAAGCAAATGAAGAAAATGCAATTCTGTTCCATAAACTTTCTATGGATCCCGAAAGGCAATATTTGGAAAGAGAATTAAAATTGGAGCAATCCAATAAAAGAGCTAATTGGGATAAAATTCAGGCTAAAATTAAAAATGAAAGGGTTAGAAAGTTAAAAGTTAACTTTTTAAGAGCTGTTGCAGTGCTTATTCTTGCAATTGGATCTACACTTTTCTTTACCAACTTGCTGGATAATAATCTTTCAAATATTATTGGTCCGGGAACACAGCAGGCTATACTGATAACAAGCGATGGTGAAAGGTATCAGCTTAACGAGGAGGTTACAATTAAAGAAGGTGATGTATTTATTTCAAATAAAACTCAGGAATTAATTTATCAGAAAAAATCAAATATTACCAAATCACAATTAACCTACAATACAATTATTATTCCCAGAGGGGGGGAATATAAGTTGACACTAATGGATGGAACCAGAATATGGCTTAATTCCAATTCGAAACTACGGTTTCCATCAGAATTTGGATCGGGGATAAGAAAAGTTGAGCTTAAAGGGGAAGCCTTCTTTGAAGTAGCTAAGGATTCTGTTCATCCATTTGTTGTCAATGCGAATAAAGCACAGGTTAAAGTTCTTGGTACTTCATTTAATGTTAATGCCTATTCCGATTTAAATGAAATTGTAACTACATTGGTTGAAGGTAGAGTTGAAGTTAGTGATACTTTGTTTGGAAACAAGGTAAAATTGTTGCCAAATGAACAATATCGTTTTAATAAATTAACTGGGAAAACATTAAAGCAGATAGTTGATACTGAAATTTATACTGCTTGGAAAGATGGAAGGTTTGTTTTTGAAAATGAGAGTTTGGAAGATATAATGACAAGACTTTCAAGATGGTACAATGTAGATGTTTCCTTTTTAAACGAGTCTGTTAAAAAATTAAGATTTTCAGGAGATCTGACTAGATACGATAATATCGATCAAATATTAGAGTTGATTGAGGTTACACAAAAAGTGAAATTCACAATAAAGGATAGAGCCCTTTTGGTTGAAGAAGTTTAAAAAAAAACCGAGATTTGCTGCTACAAATCTCGGTCAAAGCCAATAAACACTACTATCACTAGAAGTGTAATACTAACCAAATCACAACTCAAAAATATTAAAAAAAATCGGAATTAGAGGTTTATGCAGAAAAGAAAAGAGTTTTTTGCAATAAGACTCCTGTTTTTCTTCTTTCTGTTTGTGTGTTTTGGACAAAAATCTAAAGCATTTCCACAAGAGGAAAGGTTAGAGTTGCGAATGAAAGGTGCAAGTTTGATTGAGGTAATGTCCGAAATCAAAGAAAAGACCAATTATACATTTTTGTATAATGTAGATGATATTAAGAAAATTCGCAATATTAATCTTTCTGGTATTCCTAAAAGTGTAAGGGAAATTCTTCAAGAATGTTTAACCGAATCTGGTTTGACATACGAAATTCGTGATAAGGTAATTATAATTAAGCCTGATCCCAATGCTAATAGCGCAGACTCAAAACTTCAAAGAACGATTAAAAAAGTAAAAAAGCTTTATGGGAATGTTACCGATAATAGAGGTATGATTTTGCCAGGTGTATCTGTTCTGATAAAGGGAACTTATTTTGGTACATCTACTGACATTAATGGTAATTATTCCTTTGTTACGTCTAATGATCCTGATATTATATTAGTGTTTTCGTTTATAGGAATGAAAACCAAAGAGGTGAGTGTTGGTGAATTGGAAAAAATAGATGTAGAGTTGTTTCCATCTGATGAGAAACTGAGTGAAGTGTTGGTTACAACTGGGTTTCAGAAAATTGACAGAAACTTATTTACTGGATCGGCCAATAAGTTAAACCAAATTGATATTGCTTTAAGTGGAATTGCAGATGTTAGTCGATCACTACAGGGGCACATAGCTGGAGTGCAAGTAGACAATATTTCCGGAACTTTTGGAATATCTCCTATTGTACGAATTAGAGGGAAAGCATCAATAAATGGGAGCAATAAACCTTTGTGGGTGATTGATGGTGTAGTTCAGGAAGATATTATAGAGTTGACAAATAATGATTTAGCATCTGGTAATCTTTCTACGGTCTTGAGTTCTGGTGTAGTTGGTTTAAATCCTGATGATATTGAATCATTTCAGATATTAAAAGATGCTTCTGCTACTGCATTGTATGGTGCAAAAGCAATGAATGGGGTAATTGTAATTACTACTAAAAAAGGAAAAACAGGCAAATTAAAAGTTACCTATTCAGGAAGTGCAATTGTAAGACAAAAGCCCAATTATTCACAGTTCGACATATTATCTTCAGATGAAGAAATGGAAGTTTATAAAGAGTTGTATGATAAAGGTTGGATTGATATTGCCAAAGCAGCATCGGCAGCAAACCATGGAGCCATGAGCAAAATGTTTTATGAGATTGCTAACAATAATGTAAGTTGGGGACCTGATGGAGGCTTGAATTATCAGTTCCTATCAAAATATGCCAATTCGAATACAGACTGGTTTGATGTTTTATTTCGAAATTCTTTATCACAACAGCATTCCTTTAGTATTTCTGGAGGATCGGATAAATCCAGATATTATACTTCTATTGGATACTATACTGATGAAGGACAAACTTTAGCTGATGAGGTTAAAAATTATACTGCATTGGTAAAAGGGGATTTTGATGTGTCAAATCGCTTGAAATTGGGATTTAAAGTATCAGGTAACATAAGAGATCAAAAATTGCCAGGATCAAAAGATAGAAAGTTTGAACCCATTGATGGACTTTATGAGCGTAATTTTGATGTAAACCCGTATAATTACGCACTGTATACTAGTAGAAGTATTAGACCTTTCGACGATAATGGCAATTTAGAGTATTTTAGAAGGAATTATGCTCCTTTTAATATTCTTTATGAATTGGATCACAATTATGTAAATGTAGATGTAGATGATATTTTGTTTCAAGGCGAAGTGCAGTATGCTATTACTTCTAAATTGAGGTTTAGATCTATTTTTCAAGGACGTTGGGTAAATACGTTACGGGAGCAAAAGATTCATGAAAAATCTAATCATGCAGAAGCATATAGAGCTGATGATCCTTTGTTTGTTAATAGTAATAATTTTCTTTTTGATGATCCAGATTACCCAGAAAAAGAGCCTTATACGGTTTTGGATCAGGGAGGATTTTATAATACTACTAAAAATTCATTGACAAGTTATTTTATCAGAAATATAATTGATTGGAATTTAAAATCAGATCAGGATCATATTGTAAAGTTACTGTTCGGACAGGAAATTAGATATACAAATAGAAAAGAAACTCACAATGAAATTTGGGGGTACTTATACGATCAGGGAGGAATTAGCATTACAAATCCAATGGTTGCAAAATATCTAAAATTTCGTGATCAAACAGATTATTACAGAAAGAAAGAAAAGTACAGGTTTGCCGGAGTATTTTTAACCGGAGCATATTCTTACAAAGGAAAATACATTCTGAATTCTACTTTTAGGTACGATGGAGATAATCGACAAGGGAAAAATAGTGATTCAAGATACCTACCTACTTGGAATGTTAGCGGAGCTTGGAATATTCATGGTGAGAACTTTATGAAGTCGATTGGTTTTGTGGATCGCTTAAAGTTAAAGGCAACTTACGGATTATCTGGCGATAATGGAATTGGGGCAAGTCCATCTTTAATTTTAAAGACAGGTGAACCTTTGAGACCGAATGATGAGGATGGAGAAGATGTTTTATATATAGATGAGTTGGCCAATAGAGATCTTACCTGGGAAAAATTGTATGAATTTAATTTAGGTATGGAATTAGAAATCTTAGATGGAAGATTTTATACTGATATTGAGTATTTCAGAAGAAGATCTAAAGATTTACTTGGTTTTGTTACTACAAGTGGTGTTGGTGGAATAAGAAAGAAGTATGGTAATGTTGGCGAAATGAAAATTAATGGAATTGAATTTACTCTTAGCACTCAAAATGTTAAAACAAAAAACTTTAATTGGGATACCCGTTTAACTTTTAGCTATGCCAAGGATAAAATTATCAAATACTATGATGAACCTAGAATTGCAGATGCAATTCAGTCATTAGGAACAAATCTCAAAGGTTATTCTTCCAATAGTTTATTTTCTATCCCATTTGCAGGATTAGATAGTAATGGAGTTCCTCAATTTTACGGATCAAATGGTAAAACCATTCAAAAGCTTAATTTACAGAAAAGGATAGATATTTTGAAATATCTGAAATATGAGGGCCCAACGACGCCCAAAGGTTTTGGTGGGCTGGAAAATATTTTTCATTATAAAAATTGGACCTTATCAATAGGTTTAAATTACCGATTTGGAAATAAAATCAGGCTTGATGATGCATTCAGTAACAGCTATGATGATTATTCAAGTCTTCCGGGAGGACTTAAAAATCGTTGGAAAAAAGCTGGTGATGAGAATAGAACTAATATTCCGGTGATATTAACACGATGGAAATCTGAAGAATTAAATGATGCTGGATTAAATCCATATCAACTTTATAATAAAAGTACTGCTCGTGTAGCAGATGGAAGTTTTGTACGACTCAAAAATATTGGTGTAGTATATCAATTGCCCAAATCTTGGCTGGATTCAATGAATTTGAGTTCGGCAAATTTAAAATTTCAGGCATATAATATTGCCTTGCTTTATTCGGATAAAAAGTTAAATGGTGTTGATCCTGAGTTTTTTCAATCAGGAGGAATTTCACTTCCTATGTCCAGAACTTACAGTTTTTCTGTTAACTTAGCCTTCTAAGCTTAAACTGATAGCTCTTTCATGAATAGACTTTTTGGCATATTACTTCTAACTGTACTTTCAATTTCTTGTGATTCTTATCTTGATGAAAATCCAGATGACAGAAAGGAGTTGCAAACAGTTAAAGATGTTGCCAAGTTAGTTGCCAACTCGTACAATGAGAGTACTTATCTTTTTATTGAATGGATGACTGATAATGTATCAGCGATTCCTGATAATACCCAAAGAGATCATATGACAGAAGCTTTTCAATGGGTTTCAATGGATTCTTACGAAGCTCAGGAATCTACTACTTATTTTTGGGAAAATACATATTATGCAATTGCCCATTGTAATGAGGCTTTGGCTGTTATCGATAAAGTTTCAGGTGATGATGATTATAGAGCTGTAGTAAGAGGTGAGGCATTAATATCAAGGGCTTACAATCATTTTATGCTGGTGAATGTTTTTTCTAAACATTATAAAGAGGAAACAGCGGAATACGATCTTGGCATTCCTTATGTAGAAGTAGTAGAAGATGAAATGTTTAAAAACTATTCAAGGGGTTCGGTTAAAGATGTTTACGATAAAATTGAAAAAGATTTAATTACCGGACTCTCATTATTAAAGGATGATTATTTTACAGGATCAAAAAAATATCATTTTACAAGGAATGCAGCCTATGCTTTTGCTGCAAGATTTTACCTTTTTAAGAAAGATTATTCAAATAGTTTAAAGTACTGTAATTTGGTTCTCGGAGACGATCCAGCTGTTTATGTTAGGGATTTATTTAAAATTTATCAAGGGACTACTTTTGATGAAATGGCAGCCAAAAATTCTGATGTAAAAGAAAAGTCTAATCTAATTGTATTAAGAAAAGAATCGTTTTATGCCAGGGCCAATTATGGTTACAGGAGTGACACTAAAATCTTTAATGAACTATTTAATAATAATATTCAAGGCGAACTAGATGTTAGGGATCAGCGATGGAATTATAATACTGAAGCTGTTGTTGTTCCAAAATACCATGAGTTGTTCCGCTATACAACCTCCAGTACAGGGTTTCCCTATTTTATTCAAAGTGAATTAAAAGGAGAAGAGGTACTTTTGAATAGGATGGAATGTTACATTATGCAAGGAGAATATGAAATTGCATTAAATGATTATCATACTCTTGCGGCTAAGAGATATTTAGACGGAGGCAAACTTGATCTGAATAAGATTAAAGAGTATTATTCTTTGTCAGATATAAAAAATGCCATGAAACATTTTTTATTGGATGAAAGAAGAAAGGAATTTTTAGATGAAGGATCAAGATGGTTTGATATTAAAAGATTCGAACTTTCGATTACGCATAAAGACATTCAAGGCAATACTTTTCAACTTATTCCGAATGATATAAGAACAGCCGTACAAATTCCACAATCGGCCATCGTGAATGGATTAATCCCTAACCCGAGATAGTGATGATATATAGGAATTTTGACATTGGATTTTTTTCAATAGGTATTGTCATCGCAATATTAATTACAGCTTGTAATAAATCCGAGGTTGTTGATTATAAAGCCCCAGATATAAAATTGTCTAATCATCCAAATAATGTTTATATCAGGGAAAATATTCTGAACAAATATGGTACTGCTATACGATGGGAATGGGATCAGCGGTTTTTAAATAAAGATCAATCGGCAGATCCTATTAAAGAAGATTTGGTTATTCCGGTTACTAAATTGATAGAGGAGCTTTGGATAAAACCTTTTCTTGTATTGTCAGAAGATTCAAAATTATTCATTCAGGAATATATGCCTAAAGAGTTGGTGTATATTGGATCATATATTTTTGAAAGTGATGGAGAAATAATATTTGGGTATGCTGAAAATGGTGCAAGAGTAAGTTTAATAAATTTGAATGCCTTTGATTTAGACGATCGAATTTGGTTAGAAAATCAATTGATAACAATGCATCATGAATTTTCCCACATTGTACATCAAAAAATGGGATTACCTAATGGGTACAATAACATTTCGCCTTTAGGATATGTTGGAGAAGGTTGGCGAAATGGTGTGTCATTATCAGATGCGATTAAAAGAGGGATGGTGAGTGCTTATGGAACGAGAAATCAATTTGAGGATTTTGCTCAGCTTACGTCACACTTTTTGGTTCAGGATACAGTATATTTTAATTCGACTTACATTAAAGATTGGAATTGTGAGGATTTTTCTGATCCCAATTTATGCGTGGAATTAAATAAAGGGAAGAAATTGATAAGCCGAAAGTTAGAATTGATTAGGAAGTTTTATTTAGAGGAATTTAGCATTAATATTGATGAGTTAAGGGATACGATTCAAAGCAGAATGTCCGCTTACAAGAATTAATCAAGAATTATTCATTTACCATACTGGTTCGTATCAGTTGGGAATTTATTACCTTTGTATTTATACTTTTCCAAATAAATACAATTAAGATGCCTTCTAAAATATTTAATGTAACTACTGATTCGGGCACTCCGAAATACAAACAACTTATTCTCTCTTTGCTGCAATCTATTGATAAAGGACTTGTAAATGTTGGGGATCGGATCCCTTCCATTAATGCAATCTGTAAAGAGTTTGGTTTATCCAGAGATACCGTTCTTGTTGCATATAATGAGTTAAAAATTAGAGGAGTTATTTCTTCAGTTCCAGGTAAAGGTTACTATTTGGCAAGTACTTCAACTCGATTTAAGAAGAATATCTTTCTTCTATTCGAGGAATTTAATGTATTTAAAGAGATATTATACAATTCCTTTATTGAGAATTTAAACGACAAGGCAAACGTTGATATTTATTTCCATCATTTTAACCGTAAAGTTTTTAAAGAGTTAATTGATAACAACAATGGAAAGTATACTTCATATATAATTATGCCTGCAAAATTTAATGATGCGTATAATGTATTACAACAGTTGCCTGAAAATGAAGTTTATATTCTCGATCAAACTAATGCTGCGTTAAAAAAACATTATCCTGCCGTATATCAAAATTTTGAAAAAGATGTATTTAATGCGCTGGAATCAGGACTGAACCTATTGGAAAAATATAAGAAAATCTATTTTGTTTATCCAGGAGGAAAAGAACCAGTAGGACAGTTGAAAGGCTTTAAAAAGTTTGCTACTCACTATCAGGATAAGTGGGAATTAGAGGTAATTGAAACTTTGGAAAGTCATAAAATTAAAAAGGGTGAGGTTTATATAGTTCCAAACGATAATGATTTGGTTACTCTTGTAAAGGAAGCTAAATCTGAGAAATTGAAAATAGGTTCTGATTTGGGGATAATTTCTTATAACGATACGCCATTAAAGGAAGTTGTTGCCAATGGAATTACTACAATTAGTACAGATTTTAAAGAAATGGGTAGAATATTGGCTGATATGGTTATCAACTCTAAAAATGAATTGATAGAAAATCAGTCTAGGTTGATAAGAAGAAATTCCTTATAATAAAAATACTTACGAAAGGTATGAAGCTCTGGTTCGATGAATTAGAGCTTTAATTTTTTAAGATCGCTTGCATTTATACAAAAAAGATTTAAATTTGCCTACCAGTACCAACCAGTAAGAATGTTGTATGCAAATTGAAGAATTAAAGATTGAGTTTGAAAAATTATATGGACAAGGTGATTGTCATGTGTATTTTTCCCCAGGCCGTGTAAATCTAATTGGAGAACATACCGATTATAATGGAGGATTTGTTTTTCCATGTGCATTGTCATTTGGAACCTATTGTTTGATAAGAAAAACAGACAATGATTATATCCAACTTAGATCTTTAAATCAAGATAAATTTTACAAGTTATCACTTGAAGAGATAACTGAACCATTGGAAAAAGGAAATTGGGCTAATTATGTTCTTGGTGTAATTGTTCAATTTAAAAAAGATGGATTGATTCCGAACTGCGGTGCTGATTTATTATTCTGGGGAAATGTACCAAACGGTGCAGGTTTATCATCTTCGGCATCTTTAGAGGTTGTTACAGGAGTAGCAATTAATGAAGAATACAACTTTGGCAAAGATCAGTTGAGTATTGTAAAATACAGCCAAAAAGCAGAACATGAATTTGCGGGAGTAATGTGTGGTATAATGGATCAATTTGCTTCTGGAATGGGCAAAAAAGATCATGCCATATATTTGAATTGTAATAATCTTGAGTACGAATTAGTACCTATTAATTTAGAAGGTGCTAAAATAGTTATTGGAAATACCAATAGCCCTCATAGTTTAGATGAAGGAAAATACAATGAACGAGTTGCTGAATGTCGGGCAGCTGTTGAGGCAATCAACCCCTCCAGAAAGATTGCCAATTTAGGTGAACTTTGCCTGACAGAATTCAACTCATTAGAAAATCTTATAAATGATGATGTGATTAGAAGAAGAGCACGTCATGTTATTAGCGAAATTGAAAGAACTCAGAAAGCCTTAGTAGAGCTTAAAAAAGGAAACCTAAAAGAGTTTGGACAGTTGATGAATAATTCTCATGATTCTCTTCGTGATGATTATGAGGTTACGGGACATGAACTGGATACTATGGTTGAAGCGGCTAGAAAGATTGAAGGGACTATTGGTTCCAGAATGACAGGCGGCGGCTTTGGAGGTTCAACCGTTAGTCTTGTAAAAGATGAGTATATTGAAGAATTTATTGAGAAAGTAGGGAAGGAATATACTCAGAAGACAGGAATTGTAGGAGAATTTTATGTTGCTGAAATCGGTGACGGAGGAAAAAGAATAGAATAATCAATTAAAAATTTCAGATGGCGAAATTTGATTACATTGAAAATCCACATCGTAGATATAATCCATTAACTGGTGAATGGATATTGGTATCGCCTCACAGGTCGAAAAGACCATGGCAAGGTCAGGTTGAGAAAGTAATTGAGGAGAAAAGACCTGAATATGATCCGAAATGTTACCTATGTCCTGGCAACGAAAGGGTAGGTGGAGAGCAAAATCCAGCTTATGAGGATGTATATTCATTTCAGAATGATTTTAGTGCCTTGTTACAGGATACTCCGGAGGGAGAATTTTCGGATGGTGATTTGTTTAGAGCAAAAAGTGAATCGGGAATTTGTAAAGTGATTTGCTTTAGTCCGAATCATAGTCTTACGGTTCCTGAAATGAAAGTTGAGAACATCCGTAAGGTTGTTGATCTTTGGTGCAAAGAGTATAAGGAATTAGGAGATAGAGAAGATATTGGCTATGTGCAGATATTTGAGAACAAAGGTTCCATTATGGGATGCTCCAATCCACATCCTCACGGGCAAATTTGGGCATCTAAACTCATTCCTCTCGAAACTTCAAAGGAATCTGAAAATCAGAAAGCATATTATGAGAAGCATGGAAGAACTATGCTATCAGACTATCTGAAAATAGAGCTTGACAAGAAGGAGAGGATTTTGGTTGAGAATAATTCTTTTGTAGCTTTAGTACCGTTTTGGGCAGTATGGCCTTTCGAAACAATGATCATTAGCAAAAAAGCAGTGTCAAATTTGCTGGAATTGACTGATGAGGAGAAAACAGATTTGGCTGATGTTTACAAGAAATTAACGATTATGTACGACAATCTGTTTGAGGTGTCGTTTGCATATTCTGCAGGATTGCATCAAGCTCCAACAGATGGAGAAAAACATCCTGAGTGGCATTTACACATGCATTTCTATCCACCTTTGTTACGCTCGGCTAGTGTTAAAAAATTTATGGTAGGATATGAAATGCTGGGTACGCCGCAACGTGATATTACTGCCGAGGGCGCAGCGAAAAGATTGAGAGAACTATCAAAAATACATTATAAAATGAGGCAATAATTGGTTTGAAGAGAATATGAGGTAGAATCATTAATTTATACTTCTGCCTGCAGATTTCAATAAAACTTTAATCTCAACTAAAATCAAATAAAATGGCTAATACATTTTCTTTTCTCGATTATATGATTTTTATCGTTTACGGTATTATAATCGTTGGCGTAGGCCTATGGGTATCGCGTGATAAAGAAGGACATCAAAAAAACGCAGATGATTATTTTTTGGCTTCAAAGTCATTGCCTTGGTGGGCAATTGGAGCTTCCTTAATTGCGGCTAATATTTCTGCCGAGCAATTTATCGGCATGTCAGGATCTGGTTTTGCAATTGGATTGGCAATTGCTTCATATGAGTGGATGGCTGCTTTGACTTTAATTATTGTTGGTAAATACTTTCTGCCAATTTTCATTGAGAAAGGACTATATACGATTCCTGAATTTGTAGAGAAGCGTTATTCAACAAACCTAAAAACCATATTGGCCGTTTTCTGGATCGCATTATATGTGTTTGTAAATCTTACTTCAGTATTATATTTGGGAGCTTTGGCTCTTGAAACCATCATGGGTATTCCAATGATTTATGGAGTATTGGGTTTGGCTTTGTTTGCAGCTAGCTACTCACTTTATGGCGGTCTTTCAGCGGTTGCCTGGACTGATGTAATTCAGGTTGTATTTTTGATTTTAGGTGGATTGGTAACTACTTATCTTGCCTTAGATACCGTTTCAGGTGGTGAAGGTGTACTTGCTGGGTTTAAGCACATTTACGAAGCTGCTCCAGACTCTTTCCATATGATTTTGGATAAAGCTCACGATCAGTACAAAAACCTTCCTGGTATTGGAGTTATTGTTGGAGGAATGTGGGTTGCTAACCTTTATTACTGGGGATTCAACCAGTATATTATTCAAAGAACTTTGGCAGCTAAGTCATTGAGAGAATCTCAAAGAGGTATTGTATTTGCAGGATTCCTGAAGTTAATAATTCCTTTAATTGTTGTGATTCCTGGGATTGCAGCATTTGTAATGGTAAATGATGGAAGTATTATGGCTTCTTTGGGAGATGCTGCTCAAAATAATATTCCAACGATGGAATCTGCTGATAAAGCATATCCTTGGTTGTTACAATTCTTACCAACAGGATTGAAAGGTGTGGCTTTTGCTGCATTGGCTGCGGCAATTGTGTCATCGCTTGCATCTATGTTGAATTCAACTTCAACCATTTTTACAATGGATATTTACAAGCCATATTTTAATCCGAATGCAAGCGATAAGCAAACGGTAAATACAGGTAGAATTTCCGCAGCTGTAGCCTTGTTAATAGCGGGATGTATTGCTCCTCAGTTGGCAGGTTTAGATCAGGCGTTCCAATTTATTCAGGAATATACAGGTGTAGTTAGCCCTGGTATTTTGGCGGTATTTATGTTGGGGTTATTCTGGAAAAAGTCCACAAACAAAGGTGCTATTGCAGGTGTGTTGGCATCTATTCCAATTGCCATGTATTTTAAAGTGGCTCCTAATGGATGGGTTGCTGGTACAAGCCTTGAATCAATATTTGTGAATGTTCCATTTATGGATCAAATGGGTTATACCGCAGTTCTTTCGGCATTGGTTATCATGTTAGTTAGCTATTTACAGAACAAAGGAGCTGATGATGAAAAAGGTATTGAAATAAGCAGAAAAACATTTGCAACAGGTAAGGTGTTTAATATTGTAGCTTATACCATCTGTATTTTATTGGTTGCATTGTACGCAATCTTCTGGTAGAGAGAAAATAAAACAAAATATTACAATGACACACTTGCCAATATTAAGTGTGTCATTGTTGTGAAATATTATATATTTAGGATGAAAAAAAAGGTTTTAGTTACAGGTGGTACAGGATATATTGGATCTCACACTGTTGTTGAATTGCAAAACAGTGGATTCGAAGTTGTAATTGCTGATAATCTGTCAAACTCAAAAATCGAAGTTCTGGATGGTATTGAAGCCATAACAGGAATTCGCCCGATATTTGAAAAAACAGACCTTAGCAAAGAAGAAGAAACGGCTGAATTTTTCAAAAAGTATCCAAACTTATCTGCGATTATACATTTTGCAGCATCGAAAGCTGTAGGAGAATCGGTTGAAAAACCTTTGATGTACTATCGCAACAACCTAAACTCGTTGATGAATATTTTGGAGGCCATGAAAGAGCACAATATCCCAAACTTGGTTTTCTCATCATCATGCACAGTTTATGGACAGCCTGATAAGTTGCCGGTAACTGAATCAACTCCGCGAAAAGAAGCTGAATCGCCCTATGGAAATACAAAATCAATTTGTGAAGATATCATTCGCGATACAACAAAAGCTCATTCTAAACTAAAAGGAATTGCTTTGAGATATTTCAATCCAATTGGAGCACATCCAAGTTCAAAAATTGGTGAATTGCCATTGGGCATTCCTAACAACCTTATTCCATTCCTTACACAAACGGTGGCAGGCATTCGTCCTGAACTTAGCGTATTTGGAAATGATTACAATACGCCTGACGGGTATTGCATTAGAGATTATATTAATGTAGTAGATTTGGCGAAAGCACACGTTGTAGCCATTGAACGTTTGCTGCAAAATAAAAACACATCCAACTACGAATATTTTAATGTGGGAACAGGATCTGGTGTTTCTGTGCTGGAAATCATTGAATCATTCGAAAGATCAACAGGGGAGAAAGTTCCTCATAAAATAGTTGGCAGAAGAGCTGGAGATATTGAGCAGATATATGCAGATACTTCATATTCAAACAGAGAGTTGGGATGGAAATCAGAAAAAAGTCTTGATGAAACTTTGCTTTCTGCCTGGAATTGGCAAAAAACTTTGTAAGGGTTTCGCAATATTAAAAGATAATCATGCAGATTTATACACTTAAAAATAAAAGTATAGAGGTTGATTTTATTGCTCGTGGTGGTCAAATCATTTCAATAAAAGTTCCTGATGCAGAAGGCAATATTGCAGATGTTGTTGTTGGATATGATACCATTGATCAAACGCTTGATGGTGATGCATATTTTGGTGCCATTTGTGGTCGTTATGCCAACCGTATTGTAAAAGGCGAATTTGAAATTGATGGAGAAAAATTTCAGTTGGATTGTAATAATGAGCAAAACCATTTGCATGGAGGATTTGATGGATTTAATCTAAGAAATTGGGAAGTAAGACCTGTTGAGTTAGAGGAATATGTGCAAGCCTACCAATTAAGTTTGACTAGCGAGGATGGCGATCAGAATTATCCTGGTAAATTGGAGGTTTCAGTAATATACGGATTGACTGATGATGATCAATTCATTATCGAATATGAGGCAGAAACATCAAAGCCAACAGTAATTAATTTAACAAGTCATCCTTATTTCAATTTGAATGGTGCGGGCAATGGATCGGCAATGAATCATGAATTGCTCTTGAATGCGTCAAACTATACACCCATTTCTGCTGAATTGGGAACTACATCAGGAGAAATCGTATCGGTAAAGGATACTCCATTCGATTTTACGACTGCAAAATTAGTAGAATCAGCTTGTAATGCTAATCATGAACAAATCAACATGATTGATGGTATTGATCACAATTTTGTATTGGATGATTTTGATGGAACGGTAAAGCTAGCAGGAGTGCTTTCTGATCCGGAATCGGGACGAAAAATAGAAGTGTATACCGATCAGCCAGGGATACAAATATACACAGGTGCTCATTTCAATGGCTTGGAAATAGGCAAACAAGGAGCACCAATAGTGCAATGTGCAGGAATTGCTATGGAAACGCAGATTTTTCCAAATTCTCCCAACTATGAGCACTTCCCGAATGCAATTTTAAGGCCAGGTGAAAAATATAGGCATGTGTGTATTTATAAATTTTGCTAGTGAATAGTTTTAGAATAAGTCTGAAATTTTGGGTAAATAAAAAATAGTTGTGGTGCTTTACGCAATTAAAATTCAATAAATAGTTTAACAGGCTAATTTCCTTTAATAAAAGGATACTTGAAACATCAAACAGAGTGGTTTACATTCATTTAAATCTCTGTTTGGTGTTTTTTATTATACCTTTTTAGATGTTAATTTACACATTGGTATAATGCCGATAGATTGCTATCACTCAGTTATGAGTATAGCGAAATAAATGAGTAGTTTAGCAACTAATCGGTATTATTCGTTTACAAGTAGATTGCAACCACGAATATCAGAATGATCGAATCGACCAAGAATTTCAAATTTTCCATCTTCGTAGATTTTACCAAGATCTTGAGTTTCGATAAACGAGCAAGAATGAACATTGGCCAAATCGATCACATTCACACCTCCAGTTCTACCTGTTTTTTCATAGCTGAATGGATCGTATGCATCGCGAATCATGATTTTCATCCAATTGGGAGTTTGGAATAAGCTTTGCCCTTTTGAATAAGCCTGCGAAAGCAATTCGGTCATTCCATATTCAGAATGAATTTCATTCACGCCTAAACGGGAACAAAGAAATGCATGCAACTCTTCACGAGTAATTTCTTTTCTTCTGCCCTTCATTCCACCAGTTTCCATGATGATTACATTGGCAAGATCCAGCGTATATTTTTCAGCCAAATCCAGTAACGCAAAACTAACCCCAAGCAGCAGAATTTTTTGATTCGATTTTTTCAAATCAGCAATGCACTGAATCAATTCTTCATGATTGTGAAGGTAGAATCCACTTTTAGCATGTTTGCTATCTTTAATTAGGTGTTCCATCATGTAGATTAAGGACGAACCTTCGCGCTCCAAATAAGAAGGAAGCAAAGCCAGAACACAGTAATCAGTTATTGGCCCATAAAAACCTTCGAAACCATTCTTAAAACTTTCTTTATAAATACTGATATCAGGAACAAAATGCCTGCTGGTTAGGTTGCCAGTTGTTCCACTGCTGGTAAAAATTTCTTTTGCAGGATTGTTGGAAGAAACCACCTTTCGGGATTTAAAAAACTCTATGGGAAGAAAAGGAATATCTGTAAGCTTACTGATTTGATTTACATCCTTTTTCAAATGTTGAAGATATTCACGATACACCTCATTGTTTTCCGCTTGATAACGAAAAATTTCCAAGGCTACTTGTTCAAATTCAGTTTTATTTGATATCGAAAATATTTTTTCCTTCCAGTTCATTTCTATTCTCTATTTGTTGTGATTACAAAGGTAATTGAACCAAGTTTATTGCATAGCATAATCAGTGAGAATCTTAAACAATCATAAAAATCTGCGTCTAATAATAAAAAAAGCAGCCTCGAAAGACTGCTTTAAGAATCCCTGCGAAGGGAAATATTATGGATCGTTAATTACCCTCTAATAGCTGCAACACCTGGCAATTCTTTACCTTCGATGTACTCCAAAAGAGCACCACCACCAGTTGATACATAGCTTACTTTATCAGCCAAGTTGTACTTGTTGATAGCTGCAACAGAGTCACCACCACCAATTAATGAGAAAGCACCTTTTTCAGTAGCTGTTACAATTGCATCAGCAATTGCTTTGGTTCCTTTAGCGAAAGTATCCATTTCGAATACACCTACAGGACCATTCCAAAGAATTGTTTCTGATTCTTCGATAACTTTTTTGAAGTTTTCAATAGTTTCAGAGGCAACATCTAATCCCATCCAATCAGCTGGAATTTCCGATACGTTACATTCTTTAGTGTTTGCGTCGTTAGAGAAATCGTCAGCAATTAATGCATCAACTGCAAGGTGAAGTTTTACATTGTTTGCTTCAGCTTCACTTAAAATTTCTCTTGCGATATCTAACTTATCATCTTCAACCAATGAGTTACCAATGTTACCACCCATCGATTTAACGAAAGTGTAAGTCATACCACCACCAATAATTAAGTGGTCAACTTTAGGCATTAAAGTTTTAATGATATCAATTTTTGAAGATACCTTAGCACCACCCATAATTGCAGTTAACGGACGCTTAGAGTCTTTCAATACTTTATCAACGCTTGATAACTCACCTTCCATTACGTAACCAAACATCTTGTCGTTAGGGAAGAATTTAGCGATAACAGCAGTAGAAGCGTGAGCACGGTGTGCAGTACCAAATGCATCGTTGATCCAAAGATCAGCCAAGTCAGCTAGTTTTTTAGCGAAAGCTTCGTCACCAGCTTTTTCTTCACCGTAAAAACGAAGGTTTTCCAACAATAGAACTTCACCTTCTTTTAGGTCAGCAGCCATTGTTTTAGCACTTTCACCAATACAATCGTCAGCAAATTTCACATCAACACCTAATTTTGCAGAAAGGTGAGCAACGATGTGTTTCAATGAGAATTTTTCATCAACACCTTTTGGTCTACCAAGGTGAGACATCAAAATAACTGATCCGTTTCCTTCTAATACCTTTTTGATAGTTGGAAGTGCAGCACGGATACGTGTGTCATCGGTAATTTCGAACTGATCGTTCAAAGGCACATTAAAATCAACTCTGATAATCGCCTTCTTTCCTGAAAAATTGTATGAATCAATTGTTTGCATTGGAATATGTCTTTTATATTTTTTTCTTCCAAACAAAGGTATGTTTTTATTCAAATTGCTGCAATAAGGAAAGAAAATTCGCTTTTAAACATCACTAAGTCAGTTAGTAATAAGTTGTTTTGTTTTGACTTTGAAACGATTGCATGAATTATTCACTATTGCAATTGAGAGGTAAAAACGTCATTTTTTTCTCTATTGGATTTGAACTTGAGCATTAATGATAAAGCTCTGCTATATTTTTTTAACTTTGGATACCCCGATGTACCTTTGCGCAATATTCGGGATTAAATGATTTTTGATCAACAGGTAAGGTTTGAACTTACCTGTTCGAAACCATTTCACATTGAAGATTCATGCAATTTAAAGATATAATTGGCCACAAAGAGGTCAAGCAACGTTTTATTCAAACCGTAAGAGAAAACAGAGTTAGCCATGCACAATTGTTGATTGGCCCTAAAGGAGTTGGTAAACTGTCGATGGCAATTGCATTTGCACAGTATGTTTCATGTTTGGATAAAAAAGACAACGATTCATGCGGGGTTTGTTCTTCGTGTAAAAAATACGCGAAATTGGTTCACCCTGATCTTCACTTTGTTTTTCCGGTTGTTAAAGGGAAAGGATTTACCAATCCTGTGAGCGATAATTTTATTGAATTGTGGCGATCGCAAATAGAGAGTGATTCTTATTTTGATATTGGAGATTGGTACAGAACCCTTGGTGTAGATAACTCACAAGGGATGATTTATTCTGGCGAAAGCAATGAAATTATCAGGAAACTAAGTTTAAAAACTTACGAATCGGATTACAAGGTAATGATCATTTGGTTGCCTGAAAAGATGCATTCTTCATGTGCCAACAAGCTTCTGAAAATGATTGAGGAGCCACCATCGAAAACTTTGTTTTTTATGGTGTCGGAAGAACCTGATAAAATACTACAAACCATATTGTCTAGAACACAACTGATTAAAATTCCGGCAATTGATACAGAATCATTGGCTGTAGCGGCTAAAAATGATTTTAATCTTAACGATCAGGAATTAAAGAATGTGGTTCGTTTATCGGAAGGGAGTTATCGAAAAGCGAGAATCCTTATTCAGAATTCAGATGAAAATGCAGAGAATTTTGAGAATTTCATCAACATTATGAGACATTGCTATGCTCGTAAAGTATTGGATATTATGGATTGGGCTGAAGAGATTGCGACAATTGGACGCGAACGTCAAAAAAGCTTTCTGAATTATGCGGTTAGAATGATTCGTGAGAATTTTATTTTAAACTTAAAGCAGCCTGAAATGGTTTATTTAAGCGGCGAGGAAATGAATTTCTCGCAACGATTTTCTCCATTTATCAATGAAGATAATGTTTGGATGATTTCTGATGAGCTTTCAAAAGCCTATACGGACATTGAAAGAAATGCCAATGCAAAGATTGTGTTTCTTGATTTGGGTTTAAAGCTGGTTAAATTATTACGTCCGTAATCACCCAATAATTTCCCGAAATAATTACCTTTAAAGGTTTGTAAAATAAATTAGCTAATTTTGCGGTCGATTATCGACTAATAATCAATATATATATGACAGAAAATAAGGAACCAAAAGGGAAATGCGCAGGCTGTGCATCCAATAAAAGAGACCATCGTATGTTGGCTGGTAAGCTTGATGTTTACGATTGGTTGAAAGATGTTCCTGAAAGTGCACAATGTCCGGATGTTGTTGAAATAAAATTTAAGAATACCCGTAAAGGATTCTATTCAAATACAAATCAATTAAGATTACAAAGAGGTGATGTGGTAGCAGTTGAAGCATCACCAGGACATGATATCGGTATTGTATCCTTAACAGGCGATTTGGTTGTGGAGCAAATGCGCAAACAAAAGCTTGATCCGAATACATACGAGGCAAAAAAAGTCTACAGAAAGGCAAAGCCTGTTGATATCGAAAAATGGCATGAAGCCATTGCACTGGAACACAAAACAATGATTAAAGCTCGCCAAATATCTGCTGAATTAAGGCTGGATATGAAAATTGGCGATGTTGAATATCAGGGAGATAAAACAAAAGCAATTTTCTACTATATAGCCGATGATAGAGTTGACTTTAGACAGTTGATTAAAGTATTGGCAGAGCAATTCAAAATCAGAATTGAAATGCGCCAAATTGGTGCACGTCAAGAAGCTGGACGAATTGGAGGTATTGGACCTTGTGGCAGAGAACTTTGTTGTTCAACCTGGATTACCAACTTTGTTTCCGTTACCACAAATGCTGCGCGTTATCAGGAAATTTCATTAAATCCTCAGAAACTTGCCGGGCAATGTGGAAAGCTGAAGTGTTGTTTGAATTTTGAGTTGGATTGCTATATCGATGCTCAAAAGGATTTCCCGAATACAAATATTCCGTTGGAAACCAAGGATGGAACAGCTTATCATCAGAAAACAGATATTTTCAAGAGATTAATGTGGTATTCATTCGATAAGTTCAATTCGATGAATATGGTGCAGGTTTCTGTTGATAGAGTGAAGGAAATTATTCGCTTGAACAAGAAAGGAATCAAGGTAGATAAATTGGTGTCAGAAAAATCAACTGACAACAAAAAATCTTTGGACTACGAAAATGTTGTAGGACAGGATAGTTTGAACCGATTCGATAAGAAGGAAAATCCGAATAAGCGAAGAGGAAAACGAAAATTCCGTCGTAAACCAAGAAAACCAAACAAGCCAGCAAAGTCATGAACAAATTGATTTGGATTTTTTGCATGGCAGTAATTGCACTGTCAACACAATCGTGCGATTCCAATCGTGTTTATGAAGAGTATAAAGAAATTCCGGATTATACCTGGGACATGAACAATACTCTTCGCTTTGAAGTGGAAGTTACCGATACCATTAGTGTTCACAATTTGTATATCAATGTTAGGAATACTGGTGGATATGCATACAGCAACCTTTGGTTGTTTGTGAAGAGAACTTCGCCAGATGGAAATGTTGTTGAAGATAAGTTCGAATGTAGTTTGGCTACCGAAAAAGGAAAATGGTTTGGTAGCGGATTTGGTGATATTTTCGATTTACAAGTTCCGTTTAAACAGAATGTAGTATTTCAAAGGTCGGGGGTTTACGTATTTGAAATTGTGCAAGGAATGCGCGATGAGGAATTGAAAGAAGTAGTGAATATTGGCTTAAGACTTGAGAAAGCAAATCAATAAAATTTTTAGCGTTTAGTCGTGGGAAAGAATAAATTACAGCGTTTTGCTGAGATGGATACATTTGATAATGTATTTCAACCTACTCATAAAGAGGTTTGGGAAACAAATTATCATTTGAAAGGAAAGTGGAATAAAGAAGTTTTTAAAAATGATAATCCAATTGTTTTAGAAGTTGGATGTGGAAAAGGTGAGTATACAGTAGGTTTAGCACGTAAATTTCCGAATAAAAACTTTATTGGAATTGACATAAAAGGCGCAAGAATGTGGCGCGGTGCCAAAACCGCTATTGAAGAAGGTTTGGGTAATGTTGGATTTATAAGAACCAAAGCAGAACTTCTTGAATCGATTTTTGAGTCAGGTGAGATTTCTGAAATCTGGATTACCTTTCCTGATCCACAAATGAAAAAGGAAAGAAAAAGACTTACTGGAACACGCTTTCTGAAGTTATACTCGAACCTGTTGACCAAAGATGGAATTATTCACCTGAAATCGGATAGTAATTTCTTGTATGAATATACTTCGTATGTGATTAAGGAAAACTCTCTTTCGGTTGATGTTGACACCAATGACTTGTACAATTCAGGGAAGGCTGATGATATTCTTTCCATCAGAACATTTTACGAACAGCAATTTCTTAACAGAGGAATTCCGATTAAGTATTTAAAGTTCAGGCTTGATGGAAAAACTGAATTTATTGAGCCAGATGTTGAGATTGAATTGGATTCTTACAGAAGTTTTGGTCGAGAGAAGCGCAAACAATAAATGTCGGATCTGTACGATAAAATTTACGACGTAGTTCGGCAAATTCCTGCTGGAAGAGCTACCAGTTATGGTGCCATTGCCCGATTTTTGGGATCTCCCAGGGGTTCCAGAATGGTTGGTTGGGCCATGAATCAATCACACTCTAGCAAAGCATATGTTCCTGCACATCGGGTGGTAAATCGTTTGGGAATGCTTAGTGGGAAACATCATTTTCCAGGCGAAAATTTAATGCAAGAACTTCTCGAGAATGAAGGAATTGTTGTGATTGATGACCAAATACAAGACTTCGACAAAATATTTTGGGATCCCATGAAAGAACTTGACTGGGATTCTATTTAAATTCAGTCTAAATATATACCTTTGTTGGTATCTTATCGAATTCAATATCAGCAATGCTTGAAAGAAATTCGATCCAACACCGATTATTAATCAGTAAAAGTCATTTATTCGTTTTTACTCTAAATGACTAACAGATTATATATCGGCATTTCAATTTAATATTTCATCGTTTCGCAATTGGCTCACGTTGAAATTTAAATTGTTTAAAAATATTTTAAAGAATTAATATTCATAAATCATGAGTTACACTCAAAAGCAAATTACGGACGCTTTAAAATTGGTTCAATATCCTGGTACCGATAAGGATATCATGGGGTTGGATATGGTTCGTAATATTAAAATTGAAGGAAAGAAAATTGGTTTCGATTTGGTATTCCAAAAATCAGACGATCCTAATATTGTTCCCTTGAAAAAAGCCTGTGTATCAGCTGTTTTAAAATTTGTTGATAGGGAAGCTGAAATCAAAGGAAACATTAAAGTAAAGGCAATGCATGTGGTTGAAGAACCAAAAGTTTTGCCAAAAGTTAAAAATATTATTGCTGTTGCATCAGGTAAAGGTGGTGTTGGAAAATCTACCGTATCATCGAACTTGGCAGTTGCACTGGCGAAAGCCGGAGCAAAAGTTGGTTTAATTGATGCCGACATTTATGGTCCTTCGGTTCCATTGATGTTTGGAGCAGAGTCAGCTCGCCCGAACCTTGTTAATGTAGATGGTAAGGATTTGATTGAGCCACATGAGGCTTATGGTGTAAAAATGCTTTCTATTGGTTTCTTTGTTGATCCTGCTCAGGCTACTGTTTGGCGTGGACCTATGGCTTCCAATGCATTAAAGCAGATGATTGAAGAAGGAAACTGGGGAGAGTTGGATTACGTTTTAATCGACTTGCCACCGGGAACCAGTGATATTCACCTTACTTTGGTACAAACAGTTCCTGTTACAGGTGCTATTGTGGTAAGTACACCACAAGAAGTTGCCTTGGCTGATGCTGTAAAAGGAATTAGCATGTTCGAAGGACCAGGTGTTAATGTTCCGGTATTGGGTATGGTTGAAAATATGGCTTGGTTTACTCCTGCTGAATTGCCAGAGAATAAATACTACATTTTTGGTAAGGATGGATGCAAGAAACTAGCTGAAGAAAAAGGAATTGAATTGCTAGGTCAAATTCCTATTGTTCAAAGCATTCGTGAAGGTGGTGATAATGGTAAACCTGCTGCCGTGGACGAAGATTCTGTAGTTGGTATGGCTTTCGCCGATTTGGCTGCTAAATTAAATGCTGCTGTTGATGCTAGAAATCAAAAATCAGCACCAACTGAGCGAGTGAAGATTACACGATAAGAATATAAAACAGAACAAAGAGTAAAGGAGCATTTATTGCTCCTTTTTTTATTCCTTGAATAGAACTATTTTTAGATTTTATTTAATAAATTTCAGTTTTTAGAATAATAAAAAACAACAGATATCAGTTATACCATTTTGGGAATCTAATAAACTCAGAATAATACCAGTAGCTTAGGTGTATAAAACGCGAAGCTTAGGGTGTTATCAAACAAAACATTTAGCCTTGACTCGTAAACTAATTCAACAAACCTTAACTATAATAGCCATTCTGATTTTTGCATATGCATGTTCTAATCAGAAAAATACTTTCATGAGCCGTCAGTTTCATGCTCTTACCACACATTATAATGTGTATTTTAATGGTAAAGAGAGCTTGAAGGAAGGTGAGCAAAAAATTAAGAATGGACTTCAGGAAAATTACACCATTTTACTGCCTGTTTTCGAATATCAGAACCCAGCTGCCAGATCTTTGTCTTTTTCGAGCATGGATAGAGCCCTTGAGAAAGCAACTAAGGCCATTAAAATTCATTCCATTACTCGTAAGCCGAAACGTAAAAAAGGAAATCAGTCAGAAAAAAACAAGGAGTTTCGTAAGAAGAAGGAGTACAACAATTGGATTGATGATTGTTACATGTTGATTGGAAAGGCCCAATTTTACAAGGGTGAATATCATGTTGCCGAGAAAGCTTATGATTTTATCATTAGAGAATATCCAGAGTCAGATTTGATTGCTGAGGCAAAATTATGGAAGGCAGTTAGTTTAATTGATAGAGGTGAGTTTATTGCAGGTGGGGAAATTTTGGAAAGACTTTCGAATGATAACAATTTATCGAAAGATGATTTGGTTCGTATAGAAGCTTTGCAAGCAGATGCAGCAATAAGACAAAAGCGATTTGAAGATGCTGTTCCTGCTTTGGAAAGATGCATTGCCATATCGAAAGACAAATACGCAAAAGCGAGGTATTATTATTTGTTGGCGCAACTTCATCAAAGGTTAGATAATCCAAGCGAGGCATCAAGAGCGTTTCAGGAATTGATTGATTTGAATGCGAGTTATGAGATGACTTTTAATGCAAAAATTAGTCGTGCTCTATCGTATACAGGTTCCGAAAATGGTGAGGAAATAAGAAAAGGCTTGCGCAAAATGTTGCGTGATGAGAAGAACAAGGAGTACAAAGATCAGATTTATTATGCAATGGCAGAAATGGATGTTGTAGATGAGGATATGGAATCTGCAATCTCTAACTATTGGGAATCAACCAAAGTTTCTTTGTACAATGAGAATCAAAAGGCCATTTCATTTTTAAAGCTGGGTGATTATTATTTTGGAGAGGAAACTTACCCGAAAGCTCAAATGTGTTACGATAGTTCGATGACCTATTTGGGTAGTGATTATCCTAACTACAGAAAAATATCCGAAAGAGTTGGGAATCTTACTGAATTGGTGAATAACCTGAATATGGTTGTTCGTGAAGATAGCTTGCAAAGAGTTGCTTTAATGAGTAAGACCGATAGAGACAGGTTAATTAATAGCTTAATCAAGAAAATAAACGAAAAGGAAAGAGAGAAACGATTAGAGGAGACTGAAGCACAATCAGACAGAGCTTTCTTTAGTCAGAATAATATGCTTGGGAATTCTCGAAACAGAAATCAAAGCCAGGGGAATTGGTACTTCTATAATCCAACCAATATTGGATTGGGAAAATCGGAATTTCAACGCAAGTGGGGACGAAGAAAACTGGAAGATAATTGGAGAAGAAAGAATAGGTCTGATTATTCTGTTGAGGACATAGAAATTGCTTTAGAGCAAGAATCGAAAGATGATGTCAGTTCTCAATCACAGAAAAAAGATCCTAAGAGTAAAGAGTATTATTTGGTGGATTTACCAATGACAAAAGCTGCTATGGTAAAATCTGACGATAGAATTATGAAAGGTTTGTATCAGGCAGGATTGGTGTATGAGGAGAAACTGAATAATGAAGAGAAGGCACTTGAAAGTTTCGAGACTTTGTTGAAAAGATTTCCGGAAAATCCATATCTACTTTCAAGCTACTATCATTGTTATGCAATCAATAAATCATTTGGCAGAAATTCAAAATCTGATTTCTACAAGAACAAAATACTAAGTGAGTTTAAAGATAGTGAGTATGCAAAAGCATTGAGAGATCCAAATTACCAGTCAAAGCTCGATGCTGAATATCAAAGAGCACATCAGCTTTATGCTCATGCTTATGAGGATTTTCAGAACTACTACTACTTTAGAGTGGTTAAAATCTGTAATGAAGGATTGTTAAGATATCCGGAAAGTGATCTTCGTCCGAGGTTTTTGTTTTTGAGAGCGTTGTGTGTAGGAAGAACACAAAATGTTGATGTATTTAAGCAGTCCCTTGTGCAAGTGTTGGAAGCTAATCCTACCAAAGAAATAACCCAAACGGTTAAAGCGATTTTAGCTGGGTTGGAGAAAGGAGCTACTCCTGTTATTTACACAGAGAAAGATATGGAGTTGGCCCGACAAAACAGATTGCTTCGAAATTGGCGACTTGAAGATGAACAGGCAATGGTTGAAGTTAAGGACGATAAACCTAAAAAAGAAAAGCCGAAGAGTTTGTACAAGTTTAAAGCTGATGAGGAGCATTATTTTGTGTTGATGTTTTCTAAGCAAGATGGTGATCCGAACAGATCTTTGTTCAATATATCAAGATATAATGCAGATGCGTACAATAGTCGTACTTTTAAGGTGGATCGTCTGTCATTGGATAAGGATCACATCATGATCATGGTAAAAGGATTAAAAGACAAGGAGGATGCATTAAATTACTTTAACGGAATTATTACCAGTAATAAAGCATTTAGCGGATTAGAAGATGTTGATTACAGGAATTTTATCATTTCTCATTCGAATTTTGAAATGCTGAAACAAGGTAAGGATATTGAGCAATACCTTGATTTTTATACCAAAAGCTATTTTAATGTAGAACGTAAGCCAAAACAATCTACGGTTAAGAAGCAAGGTAAATTGGTGGCTGTAAACAACAATTTAGACTCTACGGCGTTTGTATTTAATCCGGCAGATAATCACAAGTTTATTCTGTTGGTTCCAGCACGTAAAGTTAATATCGGAAAGTTGAGAAATGATATTTACAATCACGACAAAGATTATAGTGTGCTAAAAGAGCAATACGATGATGATTTAAACATGATTGTGGTAAACAATGTTGGCTCGAAACTTGATGCAATGAACTATTTCAGAAGTTTGGTTTCGAATGATGCAATTTATACTCAACTTGAGAAGGTTGATTATAGAAACTTTGTGATCAGTGAGGAGAATTTCAATAAGTTTTATGTAGAAAAAGCTTTGTTCCCATATTTGGATTTCTTTAAAAAGAATTATCTGGGTGCGAAGGATGAGGCTCCTGTTAAGAAAAAAGAGAAAGTCGTTCAAGATGGATTGTATCAATTTGATGAAAAATTGCCACATTATTTCGCCTTGATTTACACAAGAGAGAATGTGAATAAGAAACAATTGATTTCAGGAATTAAGAAATATAATACAGGTCCATTAAAAATTGAAGTTCGTGAGTTGGATGATGAGCGAGATGTGCTATTGGTCGTGAACATGAGAAGCAAAAAGCAGGCAATGATGTATTTCCGTGCTATTGTTACCAATCGTGATTTGTTTGCACCTGTGGAAAAAGTGGGATATCGCAATTTTGTGATTTCCGATGAGAACTTTAAGGTATTTGCGAAAGATGGAGATACGGCTAAATATCTTCAATTCTTTAAAAAGTACTATTTGAAATAGATTTTTGGTTTGATTTAATTGTGGAAGTGTGAAAGAAAATACGATACTTTGGGTTGATGATGAGATAGAGTTGTTAAAGCCTCATATTATTTTTTTAGAGGAAAAAGGGTACGCAGTGGTATCGTGTAATAACGCTTACGATGCACTTGATTTGGTAAAAGAATCACACTTTGATTTGGTACTATTGGATGAAAATATGCCAGGAATGAGTGGACTTGAAGCACTAAGTGAAATCAAATCGATTGATTCAGCTTTGCCAATTGTGATGATCACAAAAAGCGAGGAAGAAGACATTATGGATGAGGCTATCGGGAAGCAAATATCCGATTACCTGATTAAACCTGTAAATCCAAAGCAAATTCTGCTTACGCTTAAAAAGCACATCGATAAAAAGCGATTGGTTTCGGAGAAAACCACCATGGCCTATCAATCGAAATTTGGGCAAATGGGAATGGAAATTAACGACTGTCGCAATTTTGAGGATTGGATGAAGATGTACCGAAAGTTGGTGTTTTGGGAATTGGAACTTTCCAATATCGAAGATTCTGGTATGGATGAAATTCTAAGAATGCAGAAAACCGAGGCCAATAACCTATTCGCTCGCTTTGTAAAGAAAAATTACCTTTCCTGGATGGATCCTGAAGAAGAGGATAAGCCATTGCTTACACCCAATGTATTCAAAGAAAAAGTTTATCCATTGCTGGATCAGGGACAAAAGGTAGCCTTTATTTTAATTGACAATTTGCGTTACGATCAGTGGCAAACATTGTATCCGGTAATTAGCAATTATTTTGTACTCGAAGATGATTCGATGTATTATTCCATTCTTCCAACGGCAACTCAGTATGCACGCAATTCAATGTTTTCCGGTTTAACTCCTTTGGAAATCAAAAAAAGACATCCACAACATTGGATTGATGAGGACGAAGAAAGTAGCAAGAACATTCACGAAGAAGATTTTATAGGTTTCCAATTGAAACGTCATTATAAGGATTATACCTATCATTACGAGAAAATTAACAATGAAAAAATGGGAGCAAAGGTATTGGATAACCTAAACTCCATTTTAAATTCTCAATTGAGTGTTTTTGTATACAATTTTGTTGATATGCTTTCTCATGCCAGAACCGAAAGTGAAATGATTCGGGAATTGGCAGCAGATGAGGCTGCATATCGATCATTAACCTTATCGTGGTTCGAACATTCAATGTTGCTAGAGTTAATTAAAAAGCTATCGGAACAGAATGTAAAGCTTGTAATTACTACCGATCACGGTTCTATTCGTGTGCAAAATCCTGTTAAAGTAATTGGCGATAGACAAACCAATACCAATTTGCGTTACAAGCAAGGAAAGAACCTGAATTACAAGTCGAAAGAGGTTTTTGAAGTTACAGAACCACGAAAAGCGAATTTACCGCAAGTAAATGTTAGTTCTTCTTATATCTTTGCATTCGGAGAGGACTTTTTGGCTTACCCGAACAATTTTAATTATTACAGCTCGTATTATCGAAATACATTCCAACATGGAGGGATTTCTTTGGAAGAGATGATTGTTCCGCTGGTAACCTTAAGTCCAAAGAAAAATTAAGATTCAAAGATTTTGCAGGAAATGACGGAATTAAAAATCAATTCGCTGGAAGATATTAACTCTGTTGCAGCTGAATTTATTAAGCTGGTAGGAGATAAAAGAATTTTTGCGATGCATGGCGCAATGGGTGTTGGCAAAACAACATTTGTAAAAGCTATTTGCGAAGAACTGGGAGTGCAGGATACCATAAATAGTCCAACTTTTGCCATTGTAAATGAGTATCATACGGCCAATGAAAATATAATTTACCATTTCGATTTTTATCGAATTGATGATGTTCAAGAGGCATATGATTTTGGGTATGAGGATTATTTTTACAGCGATGCTATTTGCTTTATTGAATGGCCCGAAAAAATTGATTCGATTCTTCCTAATGATACTGTTGAAGTTCACTTTAACGAAGAGGCAGACGGCAGCAGAAGTATTCGTATCCTTTAATCAGAAATTGTCAAGGCTGAAAAAAGCCAAAAATTTCTTAAATTGTAATGGCTTACTCAAAGTAAGTATTCTATTAAATATTACAATATAGCATATGGCGCCGTTAAGTGAAGGATCAAAGAACTTCCCACTAGGTCATGAATTTTATCAGCCTAAGGAAGGAATGTTGGAATTAGAACGCCGACGCAAGCAATTGGTTATTGGTATACCCAAAGAGGAATATCGTGGTGAAAATCGTGTTTGTCTTACTCCTCAATCTGTGGAGTTGCTGGTAAACAATGGCCATGAAGTGGTTCTTGAACGAGGAGCTGGTTTGGCATCGAACTACACCGATAAAGAATACAGTGAAAACGGCGCACGAATTGTTCTTGAAAAGAAAGAAGTATATCAGTGTGATACTGTTATGCAGGTATCGCCATTTTCAAGTGCTGAAATTGATATGCTTCGTGGCAATCAGATCTTATTTTCGGCTCTGCAAATCAAAAGTCAATGTGGAGAGAATGTTCGCAAGCTTATGCAGAAAAAAGTAACTGCAATTGCTTTGGAATTGGTTAAAGACCGAGATAATTTTTATCCGGTTGTACGATCGATGGCTGAGATTGCAGGTATTTCGTCCATTATGATTGCCGGAGAATATTTAAGTAAGGCACATGGTGGAAAAGGGGTAATGCTGGGAGGAATTACCGGAATCACACCAACCGAAGTAGTAATACTGGGTGCAGGTACTGCAGCCGAATATGCTACTCGATCGGCTCTTGGCTTAGGAGCAATGGTAAAGGTGTTTGATGATTCCATTTATCGTTTGCGCAGATTGGAAGATCATTTGGGGCATAGGGTATTTACATCGATTCTCCATCCCAATGTACTTGAAAAAGCATTGGCTTCAGCAGATGTGGTTATTGGTGCATTGAGGCATGGAAGAGAATTTTCTGGATATATGGTAACTGAAGAAATGGTTGAGAAAATGAAACCAGGTTCAATCATTATCGATTTGAGCATTGATCAGGGAGGATGTTTTGAAACCTCTATGATGACTAATCACAAAGATCCGGTTTATAAGAAACATGGCGTACTTCACTATTGTGTTCCTAATGTACCATCGCATGTTGCTAGAACAGCATCACTGGCATTGAGCAATATTTGTGCTCCATTATTGTTGAATATAGGGCAGAATGGTGGCGTTCACAAATTCATTAAAAATGATATTGGCCTTCGAAAAGGTGCTTATGTGTATCGTGGCATTTTAACCAATCGAAGATTGGGTGATACTTTTGGAATTCTAGCTAAAGATATTGATTTGTTGTTGGCAGCAATGTAGGTGTTTAAGCATTGTTTTTTACAGAACATTCACTTAATACTTTCTGTACGGCTATGGCAAAACCATCCTTAATTACATTTTCGGTTACCTGATATTTGTCTTTTAATTCATGCGGTGCATTTTCAACTACATAGCTGTGCTTTCCCCATTCTAAAAGATCAATGTCATTATAGTCGTTGCCTATTACAAAAGAATCTTCAGCACTGATATCAAGTTTCTCGCATAACCATTCGCAACCATGTCCTTTTGAAATGTGCAAGGGGAAAATTTCCATCCAGATGGATTCATGATCCAAAGGTGAGGTGGCGCGAATGATTTTAATGTCATCAAACTTGGTTTTTAATTCTTCAAACCATTCTTCTTTGTTTGGCAGAATTGCCAAAATTTGGCAGGCATCGCGCTCTGCGTCTTGAATATTACCAACAGGTGTAGAAAATTGTTTGTAAAGATTTAATCTTCTGTCGAAATCTGAATTTTTGTTTCCCGTTTTATAATACCAGAATTGATGATTGTTAGGAATTGGATCCAGAATCATAAAATCAATTTCATGATCGACCAAAATTTTGGAAAGCTCCAAAACTTCTTCGGCTTCAATCTTCTGAGAATAGATCAATTCCTTGCTTTTCCAATCCATAATTCCAGCCCCAGAAGAGAAAATCAGGTAATCGATAGGAAAATCTTCAGGTAATACAGCCATCGCAGAATATAGAGTTCGTCCTGTAGCAATCACTCTTGTAATATCTGATTCTTTTAGTTGTTGTAGGCATTCGTAATTTCTTTTGCTAACCTCACCCATTGATGGTAACAAGGTTCCATCTAAATCGCTTACTACAATTTTAATCTGATCTGTCATAAATTTCTACTTTACCTAACAGCTAAAATTACATTTTTAAGTTGAAAGATAATTACAGAATTGAGTTAAATTAAAAATAAGCTCTGAACTCCATGCTTCCAACATGTATGGTTTTTCCACCTTCGCTCTGACGACCGTTATAGGAAATGTTCATTTGAAAGACTTTAGATAATTGTTGGTTGTAAGACAGATTCCATGTTGAGTTGTTGCCAGGTAAAAATCCTTCCAACATTTCGTAGGCTATAGAAGTATTTGAATCGGAATTGTATTCCAGGTTTAGGAAATTGATTGCAGCCTGAAGTTTTCTGGTTTTTGTAAGTGCATATTGACAATTGGCTCCCAGATTATGAGTTTTTGATTCCTCGCTTGCTAGTTTGTTATCTTTTTGCTGATAGATATAGGTTAATCCAAATTGAAATACAAGACTGGTTTGGAATTTTAGTTGGACTTCGTTTTTGATCTCTTTTAAGCGATAGTTTTGATTGGTAAATCCTTCCTGATACAGGCTTTTTGTACCGAAATCTATGCGGTTTGAGATTTGACTTGATTTTCCAATATTCCAATTGTACCGGAATCCGTTCTGTTCAAATTTGCGTCTTTCAAATCCTTGTGTGAGCAATTGTTTGTTTCTACTGCTTAAATGAATGATATCCCAATTGGTTTTCGATTTGGGTTTTCGGTATGAGAAAGTATTTTGAAAGCTAGAATTTACTGTAATTAAATTCTCGTCGGAAGCATGAGATTGAAATGGATTGGCGTAAAGATTAAAATCATTGTTTAAACTTTTTTTAGAAAGACGATAAGCAAACCGATTGCTGAATCGTGAAATGAATAAACCAATGCCTGATTTTGTTTCTAAACGCTTAAGACGCAAGTTAAATATTTGCCTAAAATCGCTAGTGTAAACTTTATTGTAATTGTTTGTATTGGTAGCGATTCTAATATAGTTGGCTTCATCTTTAAATGAGGCTATTTCAAATTCATTAAGCTCTTTTACATCATTGTTGTTGTAATCTGTCCAGCGATAAACTCCTCTGCCATCATTCACTTCAACATATGAAAATTCTTTCTGGCTCTCCAGGCCAGAACCCAATTCGTAGTAAGTGGAAGTATGTAGCAATCCTTTTTTAATTTTAGCCTGATGTTCTAGCTTACCAAGAAAGGTGTTTTCCGGTTTTTCGTCACCAATAGCGTTTTCACTAATTTTTAATCGTCGGTAAATGCTTTCAATTTTTAATTGATTTTTCCTGTTCTTTCTTAGCCAGATTTTGCCGCCAAAATCTTCCGATTCGCTTTGTGTTTTTAACTCGTTATCAAGTGGAAGAAAATCTTTTCGCTTGCGGTAATAGGCTTGAAATTGATTTTTTGTAGAATCCTGATTTTCGATATAGAACTTATAGGAATAAAAGGAGAAGCTACTCACCAAAAGGATTTTGCTTTCGGAATTTTCAATTTGATTGTTTTCATTTTCGGTTTCAATCCCAATTTTTGCAATTTTTGTTGAATATGCAGTATTTAATGTGTGTCGATAAAATTTGCTTTCCAGATTTTTCTGATCGGTACTTAATAAATTGCCATTGAAAAGGATGGAGTATCTGTTTTTCTGGTAAGCTAAGTTTAAATTTTGATTAATACCTTTGTAATCAGATTCTCTTTTTAATACAGATATATTATGAGCAATTGAACCCCAATTTGCATTGTTGAATTGATTTATCAGGGCAATGTGGTTTTCGTTGTTTTTATTGGTACTTTCTTCAATATTCCAATTTCTATTGAATTCAACTGATCTAAAATTTTCTATTTGCTCAAAGTTTTTCTGAATAAAATGCATGTTGAGCTGCGTATTCAAAAATTTAGTAGTGTCAGCAATCAAAGTTTTTTTAGCCAAAGAAAATTCTGCAGCAATTCCTTGATTATCGCCATCGTCAGCGGATGAAAACGTATTTAGATCCTTATTGCTTAATGCTATTTCAAATCGTGAATTGAATGTTTGTGACAGGTCGTAATCGGCACCAAAGCTTAGCATTTGTTGTTTTTGTGGAGCGATCAACTTCGATACCGGAGCATAATCCCCTTGCGCAACTCCATTTATTGGATCAACCCATTGATAAACTCTGCCATTTGCTACGCTATTAATCTGAACATAATTCCCTCCATTGTTTCCAACAAAGGAGAAATTCACCCTGTATATTGCTTCTTCTGGTACGGTGGAATATTCATAAACGGAGTAAGTTTTTTCTTCTACAGTTTTGGAAATTTTGCGATATAGAACAAAGTCATTGGAATATTCAACGATCTCTTCATTTGGGACTAAGGCTAAGTCGAGATTATCGCCAATATTGCTTAATAGTTGTTTGTCTTCTTGGCTTAGGGTTTGATCCAATGGTTGATTTTTGCTATCCTGTTCCTGGTAAATGTTGAACCATATTTTACCTTTTTGGGTTTTGTACTCATTGGCATTAAAAATCAGGTAACGAGAATAGTTCTCTTCGGAATATTCAAACTCCACAACTATGCGTGAGTTTCTTGTAATTGGTTGTTGAGTGGTAAAACTCAATTCCGCAGTGTTGTAATTGATCACATAATCGTAGTTTTCACCCCGCATTAACTTTTTGCCATCGACAAATACTTTTTCCGAACCTGCAAGAACTACAATATAGCTTTCGTTATTCACACCGGTTAAGCGATATGGGCCCTGAATTCCTTCCGATCCAGTAATTTCCATTCTTCTGAATTTGCCTTTGGCAATTGAAGCACTAATTGTTGATTTCAACTCATTGCCATTCTTGTTTTTGCTGATTAAACCAGAGAACTTTCCCCCTTGCACCTTTTTATAAAATCGCATAAAATTTCCTTCTGGTGATTCTATTTCGTAATCACCAAGAGTGAGTTCTTTGGTATCATCAAAAAGCTTGATGTATATTCTGTCAAAATCTTGAATAGACTGTGTATTCCCATCGGGTTGAATGGGGATGTTATTGTCGGAAATGGCTGCTAGAATATTAACATCATCACTCAATTTACCTGATAACTGAAGGTTTAAATTAGAGTTGGTGACCACATCCTGATTGTTTCCATATGAAATCCCTCTGGAGTAATTTCCTTGCTTTTGTAACTGGCTGTCGTTGAGAAGACCCCTGTTGCTGTAATTTCTAACAGTCGAAAATACTCTTGGTCTTGTATCTTTTGCCAAATTAATTTCGGAGAGATCTCTAGTGTATATTGGCTTGCGTATATTATAATTGTAAATTCGGTATTTAATAAGGATTGAATCACTAATTTCCTTTAGTTTCAGGCTACTAATCAGTTCTCCTTTAGCCGGATTTATTTGATACCAATCCTTTTGTATCTCTTTTGCATTATGGAACAGTTTCACTGTTGATGGTAAAATGATTAAAGAGTCTAACTGAATGGTATCTTGATTGATTAAAACTCGTTTTAATCGCAGATTGTTTTGAGAGAATCCGATCTGCTTAAAACTGAAGCAAAGAATTAATATGATGAAAATCCGAAGTTTCAATAGAAGATATTCTTTAAACTGACTTTGGGTATTACAGGATTCGCTTCATTAATAACGAAATCTGATCTTTAAAATTATTAGTTTTGCAAAGAATAAATATAGCGAAGCTGTTCCGTTTAACACTAATTTTTTTCAAATATGGTTCTTTTTTACAACCTGTCGATTCGATTGTATGTTCTTTTAATTAGAATTGCTGCATTTTTTAACCCAAAAGCCAAACAATGGGTTGTTGGCAGAAAGAATGTATTTGTAAAGCTTCAGGAGGAAATTAATGGTGAAGAGGATATTGTTTGGTTTCATTCTGCTTCGTTAGGAGAATTTGAGCAAGGGCGACCAGTTATTGAGAGCTTTAAGGAGAAATATCCAAATAGTAAAATCCTTCTGACATTCTTTTCTCCGTCGGGTTATGAGGTTCGGAAAAATTACGAAGGGGCTGATTATATTTTTTATTTGCCTCCGGATTTTGCCAGAAATGCAAAGCGTTTTATGGATATAGTGAATCCAAAGATGGCATTTTTTATAAAATATGAGTTTTGGCATCACTACCTTAAAGAGTTGAAGAAAAGAAATGTGCCAACTTATATTTTTTCTACGATTTTCAGACCGGATCAGTTGTTTTTTAAAGGATATGGAAGTTTTCATAGAAAAATGTTAAGTGCATTTACTCATTTGTTTGTACAGAACCAGGAATCGGTAGATTTATTAAAAAGAATTGGTCTTTCGAATGTAACGCTTACCGGTGATACTCGATTCGATCGGGTATATACAATTGCAACTAATTCTAAAACTTTGCCAAAGGTAGAAGGATTTGCCCAAGGTAAAGAAGTGCTTATTGCGGGTAGCACCTGGCCAAAAGACGAAGAAAATATCATCAGATATTTAAATGAGACTAAAAATTCTTACAAGTATATTATTGCTGCACATGAAGTGGATGAAGATCATATCAACAACATTACTTCGAAAATTCAAAAATCATGGGTGAGATATACCAAGGCAACAAAAGAAGAAATTGATGCTGCAGAAGTATTGGTGATTGATTGCATTGGAGTGTTATCTTCCTTGTATCGATATGGGACCGTTTCCTATATCGGTGGTGGATTTGGAAGAGGAATTCACAACACTTTGGAGGCAGCAACCTTTGGATTGCCAGTGATATTTGGACCAAATTACCACAAATTTCAGGAAGCAAAAGATCTTATTGAAATAGGTGCTTCAAAATCTTATGAAAACTATTCTGAATTGAAAAATCTTCTTGATATCTTCTATGAAAATTCAGAAAAAAGAAACTTTTCAGGGCTTCAGTCTAAAAACTACGTAGATAAAATGCGTGGAGCTAGCGATAAGATTTTATTGGAAATTAAGGTCTGATGTTATTGACTTTTTTGAATGTTCAGGTTTTACTGAGGGTGCCACGTTTTTACTTTGTAATTTTATAAATCGCCTTAAAATGGTGATGAATGAATTTGTTTAAATCGAGAAGTTTTAGTATCTGAGAATATAAGGAAGATTTTCTTTTTGGACAACTTTTCAAAAAAAATAAAAAATTAAAAGACACAATATCAAGAAATTAACATGTTTTTGTGGATAACTTTTCATTAAAAAAAGATTTCTTTGTTGTACGGTAAGTGCAAGTTGTGTAACTTGCATATTACAAAAATGGACTGGGTGAAACCAGTCATTTTGCTGATATATAGAGACAAGTTATTCGCAGTAAGAACCACTTTTTTGAGAACCTGAATGGAAGTTAAAGAGAAGCAACAACAAGGAGAAAAAATGAAAGAGACTTTCAGCTCTGAAGAAGCCTTTCAAGCGTCTTTTAAATATTTTAATGGAGATGAATTAGCAGCACGTGTTTGGTTGAACAAGTACGCACTGAAAGATTCGTTTGGAAATATTTATGAAAAGACCCCGGATGATATGCATCGCAGAATTGCAAGTGAAATTGCAAGAATCGAAAAGCGTTATCCTAATCCTCTAAGCGAAGAAGAAATTTTCGCCGTACTTAAGGATTTTAAATATATCGTTCCACAAGGAAGCCCTATGTCTGGAATTGGTAACAAATTCCAAATTGCATCTTTGTCTAACTGTTTTGTGATTGGTAACGATGGTGATTCCGATTCATATGGAGGAATCATGAAGATTGATCAGGAACAAGTTCAATTGATGAAACGTAGAGGTGGAGTTGGACACGATTTATCTCACATTCGTCCTAAAGGTTCACCAGTTAAAAATTCTGCATTAACCTCAACGGGTGTTGTTCCATTCATGGAGCGTTATTCAAATTCAACAAGAGAGGTTGCACAAGACGGTCGTCGTGGAGCTTTGATGTTAAGTGTTTCTGTTAAGCATCCAGATTCGGAAGAATTTATTGATGCTAAAATGGAACAGGGGAAAGTTACCGGAGCAAATGTTTCTGTAAAAATTCACGATGAATTTATGCAGGCTGTATTGGATGGTAAACCATACACCCAACAATATCCAATTAATTCAGAAAATCCAACCTATAAGAAAGATATAGACGCAGGAAAGCTTTGGAACAAAATTGTACACAATGCTTGGAAATCTGCAGAACCAGGAATTTTATTCTGGGATACTATCGAAAGAGAATCGGTGCCAGATTGTTATGCTGATTTAGGTTACAGAACGGTTTCAACAAACCCTTGTGGCGAGATTCCTTTGTGTCCTTACGATAGCTGCCGTTTGTTGGCAATAAATTTGTACAGCTATGTAGAGAATCCATTCACTAAAAAGGCGAAGTTTAATTTCGATTTGTTCAAGAAACATGTGGCTCTTGCGCAAAGAATTATGGATGATATTATCGATTTGGAGTTGGAGAAAATTGATGCAATTATTGAAAAAATTGATTCAGATCCAGAAGGAAGTGAAATTAAGAGAGTAGAAAAAGATCTTTGGCTAAATATCAAAACCAAAGCTAACGAAGGTAGAAGGACAGGTGTTGGTATTACTGCCGAAGGAGATATGATTGCTGCTCTTGGTATGTGTTATGGTAGTGATGAAGCTATTGATTTCTCAGTAGAAGTTCACAAAACCATTGCAGTTGAGGCTTATCGTTCATCAGTTTATTTGGCTAAAGATCGTGGTGCTTTTGATATCTTTGATATTAATAGAGAAAGCAAAAACCCATTTATTTTGCGTTTGAAAGAGGCAGATGAGAATCTTTATGCTGAAATGAAAAAATATGGTCGTAGAAATATTGCTTGTTTGACCATTGCACCTACGGGAACAACCAGTTTGATGACTCAGACTACTTCTGGTATTGAGCCAGTATTTATGCCTGTGTACAAGCGAAGAAGAAAAGTAAACCCTAATGATAAAGATGTACGAGTTGACTTTGTGGATGAGGTTGGTGATAGCTGGGAAGAGTTCGTAGTATTCCACCACAAATTTGTTACCTGGATGGAAGCAAATGGAATTAATGCAGCTCAACACTTCACAAGCGAGGAAGTTGATGAATTGGTGAAGAAATCGCCATACTATAAGGCAACTTCGAATGATGTGGATTGGGTGCAAAAAGTTCGTATGCAAGGTAGAGTTCAGAAATGGGTAGATCACTCGATTAGTGTAACTGTAAACTTACCTTCGGATGTGCCAGAATCATTGGTTGGTGATTTGTACGTTGAAGCATGGAAGAGCGGTTGTAAAGGTTGTACAGTATATCGTGATGGATCTCGTTCAGGAGTTTTGATCTCTAATGATAAAAAAGAGGAAGAGACTAAAATTGTACCTGAAAAACGTCCTGTTGAGTTGGAAGCAGAAGTTGTTCGTTTCCAAAATAACAAAGAGAAATGGATTGCCTTTATCGGTTTGTATAAAGGACAGCCTTACGAAATTTTTACCGGTATTGCTGATGATGAAGAAGGTATCTTGTTACCAAAATCAGTAAATAAAGGAATTATTATTAAAAGAAAGGATGATGAAGGGAATACTCGTTACGACTTCCAGTTCTGTAACAAACGAGGATTCAAAACCACATTCGAAGGCTTGTCTTACAAATTTGATAAAGAGTTTTGGAACTATGCGAAACTGATTTCTGGTGTATTGCGCCATGGCATGCCAATTGAGCAAGTGGTAAATCTTGTTTCTGGTCTTCAGTTAGATAGTGAAAATATCAATACATGGAAAAATGGTGTTGAGCGTGCACTTAAAAAATACATTCCGAATGGAACTAAAGCAAAAGGTATGATATGTGCTGATTGTGGTTCAGATCATATTATTTACCAGGAGGGTTGTTTAATTTGTCAGTCTTGTGGGACATCAAAATGCGGATAACTACTTAATAAATAACATACCACTTTTAAATAAAGGAGTCTTTTAAAGACTCCTTTATTTGTGTCAAGTTTTAATTGCTGTAAATGACATCTGTTTTGAATTATAAGTAAAATTGTTTCAAAAAGCTTGTATTGTAAGTAAAAAGTCTTATTTTTGTTTCAATCAGTTTAGATTTCAGTTTTAAAACTTATAAATATAAAGTTGATTGCAATGTCAACAATGGTGAGTTCAAGAAATTGACACATGACTGTTTAAATTTATTTCTGTTGTTAGGGCTTCTCTACGAGAAGCCCTTTTTTTGTATGTAAAAAAGTTCATATTAAATTCGGTTTTTTTTTGTCTTATCATAAAATATTCTAACTTTGGTATAAGACAATCACTTAATGAATAAAAAAGACGATACAGCATATGAATTTCTCCTCTGAATACAATTGGGAAGGTAAAGTGTTACTTGTAGCAGAAGATGAAGATTTTAACTACATTTTTCTTGAAGAAGTGCTTACGGATACCAATGCTCGTTTAATTCGAGCCAAAGATGGAGTAGAAGCCATTCGACTGTTTGAGGCGAATCCTGAAATAGATTTGGTTTTAATGGACATGCAAATGCCTGTTATGAATGGTTATGATGCAACTCGTAGCATCAAGAAATTGAATCATCAAATTCCTATAATTGCACAAACAGCTTACCATTATGGCGAAGCATATGAAGAGATAATGGCTGCCGGCTGTGATGATTTTGTGACAAAACCTATTGATATTAACGGGCTAAAGGACGTGATTGCTCGATTTATTTAATTCTATCATTTTTAATTTTACGCATTAAATTTCTTTTTCCATTTTCTTATCTTTGCTGCGGAATTAACGGATATAAAAATGAGCGAAAAGAAAGTCAGAGTTCGATTTGCACCAAGTCCAACCGGACCGTTGCATATGGGTGGTGTAAGAACAGCCTTATTTAACTATTTATTTGCGAGAAGGCACAATGGTGAATTTTTGTTGCGTATCGAGGATACCGATCAAACAAGATATGTTCCAGGAGCTGAAGATTATATTGTAGAAGCACTAAAATGGTGTGGAATAGCAATTGATGAGGGAGCTACTGTTGGTGGTGAATATGGTCCTTATCGTCAGTCGGAACGTAAGCCAATGTATCGTGAGTATGCCGATCAGTTGATTGCTTCGGGTGATGCTTATTATGCATTTGATACTCCTGAGGAGTTAGATGAGATCCGTAAAAAATGTGAAGAAGAAAAGAAGACTTTTATATACAATCACGAAACTCGTGAAAATTTGAATAACTCATTGGCATTACCTGCCGAGGAAGTTCAAAAAAAGATTGAAGCTGGCGAGTCATACGTAGTTCGTTTTAAAATGCCTGTTGGTGAAGAATTACACATGGATGATGAAATTCGTGGTCATGTAGTATTCAACACATCTACTTTGGATGATAAAGTATTGTTCAAATCGGATGGAATGCCAACTTATCACTTGGCGAATGTGGTAGATGACTATTTGATGAAGATTTCTCATGTAATTCGTGGTGAAGAATGGTTGCCATCGATGCCATTGCACGTGTTGCTTTACAGACAACTTGGGTGGGCTGATAATATGCCTAAATTCGCACACTTGCCGTTAATTTTAAAGCCAGTTGGTAAAGGAAAATTAAGCAAGCGCGATGGCGATAAATTAGGTTTCCCAGTATTCCCATTGTTGTGGACTGATCCTAAAAGCAATGAAATTTCTTCGGGATACCGTGAAGATGGATATTTCCCAGAAGCTTTCGTAAACATGTTGGCTTTCTTGGGTTGGAATCCAGGAACTGAGCAGGAAATCTTCTCGATGGAAGAGCTTTCACAAGTATTCTCGTTAGATCGTGTGAACAAATCAGGTGCGAAGTTCGATCCTGAGAAAACCAAATGGTACAATCGCCAATACTTGTTGAACAAATCAGATGAAGAGATTGGTGGCTTATTTACCGAAGAAGTGTTAAAAGCAAAAGGGATTGAAGCTGATCAAGCTATTGTGAATCGCGTATGCGGAATGGTTAAGGATCGTGTGGATTTTATTGCTGAACTTTGGGACCAGGTGAATTTCTTTTTCGAAGCGCCTAAAGAGTACGATGCCAAGACTGTGAAAAAAGGATGGAAAGAAGATACTTCAGCTTTAATGGTAGAATTGAAAGGTATTTTGGAAGGAATTGAAGATTTTTCATCTGCAAACACCGAGGAAGTGGTAAAAGAATGGATCACTTCGAAGGAAATTGGCTTTGGAAAGGTGATGAACCCATTCCGTTTGGCTATGGTAGGTGCAGGTAAAGGACCTCACATGTTTGATATTATCGAAATTCTTGGAAAAGAAGAAACCATTGCTCGTTTGGATTTTGCAATGGAGAACATCAAAAATTAAATTTAGAATGCTAGTGGTTTAAATTACTAGCAAAGGATATATAGACCACCTCTAAAATTAGAGGTGGTTTTTTATTTTATGCAGCATGGGTTTTAACCCGGGGCTTTCAATTTTATCAATAAAAAAACCTGCCAGAAAAATCCCAGCAGGTTTATATTGTCATTTAGCTTGTAGCTAATTTATTTCTTCTGTGCTTTTGCCCAAGAATCTTTTAAAGAAACCGTACGGTTAAAGATCAATTGATCAGCAGTGGTATCCTTATCAAGCGAGAAGTATCCCAAACGTGTGAACTGGAAGTGATCTTCAGCCTTAGCGTCTTTTAAGCAAGGCTCAACATAACACTCTTTTAAAACTTGCAAAGAATCAGGATTAATGAATTCCTTGAAATCTTTGTCTTTGTGTCCGTCAGGAGCTTCGTCGTTGAATAAACGATCGTACAAACGAACTTCAGCTTTAGCTGCATGTTTTGCAGATACCCAGTGAAGTGTACCTTTTACCTTGCGCTTGCTCTCTTCGGTTCCGCTACCACTCTTCGATTTAGGATCGTAAGTACAGTGAATTTCGGTGATGTTTCCATCAGCATCATACACAGCTTTCTCACACATTACAATGTAACCAGCCTTTAAACGAACCTCACGACCCGGAGTCATTCTAAAGAATTTCTTAGGAGCATCTTCCATAAAGTCATCACGCTCGATGTACAGTTCGCGCGAGAATGGAATTTCTCGAGTTCCTGCATTCTCATCTTCAGGATTGTTATCAATGGTCAACCACTCTTCTTCTCCTTCAGGATAGTTGGTGATTACCAATTTTACAGGATCCAACACACCCATTACGCGAGTTGCAGTTTTGTTCAAATCTTCGCGAACACAGAACTCCAATAATGAAACGTCAATTACATTGTTACGTTTTGCAACACCAATGATATCGGCAAAATTGCGAATTGAAGCAGGAGTATAACCTCTACGACGCAAACCAGAAACAGTTGGCATTCGTGGATCGTCCCATCCATTTACGTGACGATCGGTAACCAATTCCAATAACTTACGCTTACTCATTACAGTGTAGCTTAAGTTTAAGCGAGCAAATTCGCGCTGCTTAGGTCTGTATTCGGTATCAGTAATATTATCGATAAACCATTCGTAAAGCGGACGGTGAACTTCAAACTCCAAAGTACAAATTGAGTGAGTAATGCCCTCGATATAATCCGACTCGCCGTGAGCATAGTCGTACATTGGGTAAATGCACCACTTATCGCCAGTACGGTGATGATGCGCATGCATGATACGATACATCAAAGGATCGCGCATGTGCATGTTTGGTGAAGCCATATCGATTTTAGCACGCAATACTTTTTCTCCATTCTTAAATTCTCCATTCTTCATTCTTTCGAATAAATCAAGGTTTTCCTCAACGCTACGATTACGGAAAGGGCTTTCGGTTCCAGGAACGGTTGGTGTTCCTTTTTGCTCTGCAATTTGCTCAGCAGTTTGATCATCTACATAAGCTTTGCCATCTTTAATTAGCTGAACTGCCCAATCGTATAACTGATCGAAATAATCAGAAGTATACAATGGATCGCCATCCCACTGGAAACCTAACCATTTGATGTCTTCCATAATAGAATCAACATACTCTGTGTCTTCCTTAACTGGGTTGGTATCGTCGAAACGTAAATTACATTTTCCCTGGTATTGTTGGGCAAGGCTAAAGTTTAGGCAAATTGCCTTTGCGTGACCGATGTGAAGATACCCATTTGGTTCTGGTGGGAATCGGGTGTGTACTCTTCCATCATTTACATTGTTTTTCAGATCTTCCTCGATGATCTGTTGGATAAAATTCAGAGATTTTTCGTTAGCACTCTCGTCCTTTACAGTTTTGTTATCCATGTTTTTCAATTTAAAATGATACAATGATTTGCCTCGGATTCGATTGAATCCTGCCTTGCTTTTCGTTTCGAAATGCACAAACATAAATTTACAATAAATCTTTACATCTGTACCTGATTGAAAACGAAAAAACAAAAGTAGTTAAAATCCCAAAAACCAAAACCCAAAACCCAATTTTTGTGATTTGGAATTTGGCTTTTGGAAATTGGAATTTCTTATTTTAATTTCGCCCCAGAATATCAACAACAAACAGAGATGGGAATTATCGAATTGGAAGGCATGGAGTTTTATGCCTATCACGGATGTTTTAAAGAGGAGCAGATTGTAGGGAACAAGTTTACCGTGTATGTGCGCATGGAGTACGATGAAACAAAGGCTGCCCAAAGCGATTACATTGGCGATGCTTTAAACTACCAGCGTGCCTACGAAAAAATTAAGGAGCAACTGCAAATTAAATCGCATTTGTTGGAGCATGTTTGCCAGCGAATTTTGGATATGTTGTACGAAAACTTCCCAGAATTGCAGCATGCAAGCGTAAAAGTATCGAAAATGAACCCGCCAATGGGTGGACAAATCGAAAAAGTGAGCCTTACGCTAAGTCGTTAAGCTATTGATTATGCTGGCTTTGCATTTTGAGTGTAAAATTTTTGTTACAAAAGCTAGCAAAAAGTTTGCACAGGTAAAACAGAAATTTATATCTTTGCAACGCCTTTAAGGAGATAGGGTCTCTTGGCCGAGTGGCTAGGCAGCGGTCTGCAAAACCGTCTACGGCGGTTCGAATCCGCCAGAGACCTCTGGAAAATTCGAATAAAACCTCATTTGCTAATGCAGATGAGGTTTTTTGTTTTTAGATATTTCTGACTTTCCTGCATTTTCCCCATTCTTTTGTAAATTGAAGTATGACCAGGGAGAATTCCATAAAAAAATGTTTCCTGTTTCGCTTTTATGCGGAGCTGAACGACTTTCTGCCCTTGCATCGCAGGCAAAGAGTATTCGAGGAGTGGTACAAAACCCCAATCTCAATTGGAGATACGATGGTGTCGATGGGAGTTCCTTTCTCTGAAGTGGATCTCATATTGGTAAACGGAACATCGGTGGGAATGAACCACATGCTGTGCGAGAACGATCGCATTTCGGTTTACCCTAAGTTCGAAAGTCTGGATATTTCTGCCAATAGCAAGTTGAGGGAGAGACCCCTGCGGGAAAGTAAATTCATTTTGGATTGCCACTTGGGCAAACTGGCCAGATACCTACGCATGCTGGGCTTTGACTGCCTTTACAAAAACCACATGGACGATGATGTTATTATTGAAATTGCCAAACGCGATGATCGAATCATCCTCACGCGTGACAAGCTGTTGTTGAAATCGAGTAGGATTACCCATGGTTACTACGTGCGTGCTATTGAAAAGCATGCTCAATTGAAAGAGGTGGTAGAAAAATTTGATCTCTACAGTCAGTTCAAATCCTTTAGCCGTTGCATGACCTGCAACCACCCACTACAGGCAGTATCTACAGAAGAAATCCTTCACAAAATTGATGAAGACACGGCTCAAATCTTTCAGGAATTTTACTTGTGTCCCGATTGCAACAAGGTGTTCTGGAAAGGATCTCATTTTAAGAGAATGGAGGAGTTTGTAAGGAGATTAGTATGTAGTCGTAATTATTCCCGAGGTTAAACTTTAATTAATTAGCTTTAATAGCTTTCTATTCTGTTACGAGTTTTTTACTCATCATATCACAAAAAAAGAGCCCCGAAGGGCTCAACTACTAAAATGTCTGAACTACTCAGCAGCCTCTTCGGCTGGAGTTTCTTGATCTTCCGTTTTAGGAATCGTTTTTTCTTCAGAACTGGAACGGCTCTTAATTAGCTTGTTATATTCGTCAACCAGTTCGTTAATCAGTTTGATTACTTTATCGTATTCACCGCCAGTGCTCAGTGTTGCGTAGGCTTGCAAATAGTTTATCAGATTGCGGTAACTTGCAGTAATACCTACTCTTAGCTCTATGGCTGTGGCCTCAGGATTATCAGCGTTTTCTTCTATTCTGGCCAGGTAGCGTTGGTTAAAGTTGGTGTTAATGTTTTTTAGCTCCGTTTTCCAATCGCTCAGATTCAAGGCTGTTATTGCATCAACATACTTCTGATCGCTTTCCCATTTTTCAATCATGCTGTTAATGGTAGAGGTTTCGGCTTGGTAGTTCAGTCGGGTAATTCCCGAACCATAATGGTCAAAAACTTTGCTCAACAAGTTAGCAGCCAAACGAATCGAATCGTTGTAATGATAGGTGTAGGATTTCACCTGCAATTCGATTCCATGTAGTGCGCTATCTCGCTTGGCATCTAATTCTTGCAATTCGGCCGTGATTTCTGAACCCAATTCAGGTTTGTAATAGCTGGCTAAAGTAGCAACCAGTGCATGCAAATCGTCGTATTGCGATTTTACTTTCAATATCTCGGGATCGTTGGTCCCTAAAATTTTTAAAAAGTCTTGATAGAATTGAATAAATTCATTTAATCGAAGACTAGGGTAATTAATAAATGAAAACATAAATAAATGTGATTGGTTAATAAAACAGAATGAATTTACAAATCTAAAACGAAGAATTAAAAGATTTTATGTATTATCTATTGTTAAAAATAGTTAAATCCTGATATAATCCTTATGTTCTCTAGGTTTTGGCTTATTGTAAAACGATCGATAATATGACTTGTAAAGCTTGCTGCAGTCTGCGAGATGCATTACAATACCTTTGTAAACCTTCCTGCAATCTGCAGGGGGCATTACAATACCCTTGCAAACCTTCCTGCAACCTGCAGGGAGTATTACAATACACTTGTAAATCTTGCTGCAACCTGCAGGAAACATTACAATACCCTTGCATAACATCCTGCACATGGCAGAGGCAAATGCAAGGCATTTGTATGTGCTGTTGCAGTAACACAGCCTACACAAAATCTGATACATTACTTACTAGGATGCCTGTGAAGCAAAATTAAGGGTTGACAATACTTGGTAGAAATGGTAAATTAGATAGACTTTTTTTACTCATTTTTCTGCTGGCTTTGTGTGCACGATGTGTGAATTGATTTTTCTGAAATGATGGCCATTCCCAAAGCTTTATTCTCTGGTAGCGGTAAATATGTATTACGATTACCGTTTGATGATCTGTGATTATTACTCATCTGTAAATGAAAATTCATGAAAAATTTGAAGTATTGGTATGCATTTTCATATCTGCTAATAGCAATTGGAATTATTGTGTCGTTTTATCTTTTAAACACTCATTTTAACATGACAGCAGGAAAGTTCGGGGAATCAGACCTATGTTCTGTTGTCTTTGGCAAGTCGTGTAAAACAGCCTTATATAGCAGTTATGCAACTTTTGCTAAAATCCCGATTGCTGGATGGGGAGCAATCTATTTTATTTCACTCGCTTTATTCCTGGGGCTTGGAATTTGGTTATCGAGTTCACTAAAAAAGACAATGCTTATTACAGCCTTTTGGATTTGTGCTGTGAGCTTATTTGCCAGTCTTTTCTTTATTTATAAGATGTTAGTATACCCGGTTTTGTTTTGTCCTTTCTGTTTTGTGATTCATGTATCCAACTTATTGCTTTTTTTCTTTTTAAAGAAGTTAACAGAAACCAGTTTCTCGGATTTGTTCAAAGCCTTAATACAAATGTTGGCTTTGGTACTTTTGGGCAAAAAAGAGAGTTTATCTTTTAAAAACTGGCATGCTCTTCCATACATTATTGCAATTTGCCTGGTCTTGGTAATGTATCAATGGATAAGGATACAAGGGCTGAGCATTAATATGAATAAGTTGGCAAGTTACGATCCACTTGAGGAACTCCTTAAATTCGATTCAATTCCGGCAGCTAATATCTCCGAATGGAGTGGGGAGCCAATTTTAGGTCCTGTTGATGCCCCGGTATCTATGGTGGTTTACAGTGATTTTCAATGTTCAATGTGTGCTATATTTGGAAAGAGTTTTACTGAGCTCATCAAATGTAATGAGGGTAGACTAAATATTCGGTATAAATATTTCCCTTTAAGTTCCTCGTGTAATCCCATTGCAAAATATGATATGCATCCTAATGCGTGTGAGGCGGCCAGAGCGGCTCAAGCGGCTCATCAGCAAGGAATGTTTTGGTCTTACCATGATTCATTATTCAACCAAAATCTGAATGATGTTGAACCGGATGTATTTATTCATATTGCCAATTCATTAAAGCTCAATTTAGAGCAATTTAATCACGAACTCAACTCTGAAACTTGTCAGCAAAAGATTGCTGGCGATATACAGGAGGGAGTGGATCTTAAACTTGATGGAACTCCAAGCGTGTTCCTAAATGGAAAAAGAATTTACGATCTTCGTCCTCAAAACATTAATTTCCTAATCAAATATCTGTCTAATAATTTGAATAAAACGGATGCGACCAGCATTCAGGATTCAATCTATTTAACTGAAAAATTTTCGGGTGATGACTAAAGGAAAACTTGAAAAATATGATAAGTTATAATTATTCTTAAACTTTTATTTCTATTTATTTGACAATTAATTTCATAGCACTTGCTTAATCTTGATCATCAAATGAGTTCGAAACAATATGTAAATTTAACATGTTCATAAAAAGCTGATTATAAGCACAAAGGGGGCATTTAAAAAATAGATATAACCTTGACATCCTAATTTGATTGTGGTAAATTTGAGATTATTTTTTTAATAGTTTTCACTTTAAAATTTAGGAATTATGAAAAATGTTTTTAGAGTTTTGGCGATTTGTTTGGTGTTTGGTGGCGTTTTTGCTCTTTCTGGTTTTAGTGCAGATGATAACAATGCTGCAGTTGTGATAAAGGATACTGCTTGTGGTGTAATGAACGGTGATGGTGGTTTTGAACTTGTTGAAGGTAGAATCACTGTTATGAATAATGGTGGAGTGACTAATTTTATTTGTAAAGGAAAAGGAGTGCCTAACTCAACAGGACAAGCTGTGAAGTTCAATTTTGAAAATACAGGAATTCTTTGTAATACTGCTGGAGGTGCAACTGATGATTGGCAAAATGTAGTATCCGCTAGTGGTAATGTTACCCTGCATTGCAAAGTGCATTAAAATTTAAAATATTGCATTGATTTTTATTTAGGATGGATGATCTATAATCGTCCATCCTTTTTTAATTGTATGAGAATGTTCGAGTCTTCTTTATATTCTCTCCATTAGTTTTGGAAAGAGGCATATTATAAAATAGTGGAAGTTTTTATTAGGGATTTGTTGGAATAAGCAGATCTAATTAGATATTCAATTTTATGATTAGATTTTTTAAGAAAAACATATTACCTTACAGGTAGTTAACCCAATTCAACCACGCTATGAAAAAACAATACCTCTTTCTTCCCCTATTTTTGATTCTAATATTCTCTTTTTGTTTCCACGGATTTTCGCAGTGTACCTATCAGCATAAGCTCGATAGTATTGTGCAGTTGTTGGATATGCCTGGTGCAAAATTTTCCATCATTTACCAGGATGGACGACGGGAAAACTATGTAACAGGTTATTCGGATTCTATCCGTAAGGAAAGAATGAATTTGCAACATGTAATGTTTTCGGGAAGCATAGGGAAAACTTATGCTGCAGCAGTTTTGTATCAGCTGGTTGAGGAGGGTAAGGTTGATTTAAAGGAGAAGTTTTTTAACTACTGCCAGGGGGAGTGTTGGTTGTCGAAATTGCCAAACATTGGAGATATCACCGTGGAGATGTTATTGCAGCATACAAGTGGTTTGCCGCGCTATATCGAGAATGAACAGCTGTGGATCGAGATCAAAAATAATCCCGATAAGGTATGGACTTACAAGGACCGACTGCAGTATGCATTTGATATGGAAGCGGTGCACAAGGCAGGCGAGGGCTGGGCTTATTCCGACACCAATTATTTGTTGATTGGAATGCTGATTGAGAAGGTTACGGGTATGAATTACTACGAGGTGGCCAATGCCAGGATTTTAGCCCCACTGCATTTTAAAGAAACCTATGCGGCTACCCGTCGCGATATGCCACGCTTGCCAATTGGCTATTCGGGTTTGGATGCCTTTTTTCACATGCCAAAGCAGGTTGTGGTTGAGGGAAGGTATGTTATGAATCCGCAAATGGAATGGACTGGAGGAGGATATGCATCTACTACATCCGACCTGGCAAAATGGGCCAAGTTTTACTACGAGGCACTGCCATTTTCTGATGAAACGCTACAAAAAATTGTGACGCCTAATCCCAATGGACTTATAAGTGAGTATGATTCTTATGGTATGGGCAGTTTTATTTTTAAAAGCGCGCATGGCAAAGCCTATGGTCATACGGGGTTCGTTCCCGGATTTCGTTCCATTTTCCTGTATTATCCAGAGCAAAAAATTGCCGTGGCTTTTCAAACCAATTGTGATTCTTACAAAGGTAAAATGACCCTATTGCACTGTGTCGACGAAATTTTGAAGGCGGAGTTTTGATGGATCATTGATTTCTGGGCATTTTCGAAATGATTTTTTCCCTTTTAGGGAAAATCCTGATAAGGAAAAGGGTGTTTTTAAGAGAAATATAATCAAAAATACACCCTTCTGGCTGTCGCCATCTCCCCTGGAAGGGGAGAATTTAGAATTAAACGATTGTATATTTAATTCTCTGTCGAATTATTTTCAGGAAAATAAATGTGAATTAAGAGACACTGATTTCAGTTCATTGATAATTGTTCATTTTTTATAATTGATCTGTATAAGCCAATGTAGAGGCATCTCTTGCTGCTTGATGAGGCTTGGCTGATGAAAATTTTTAAATTTGGTAGTTGTTCAGAAGGGCTGTAAATAGAGCCTTTCAAGAGTTTTGTTCCCCTGTTTTATTAAACTATTGAATATGAATATTTTTACAAACAATGATAATGCACCCAAAACGAGTTTTACCGCTTTGGAGTTGATGGAGGAGTTGGAAAAGGGTTCGGATATCTTACTGATTGACATTCGTGAACCGCATGAACTGGCAAAAGAAGGTATCGAGAATTCCATTCACATTCCGATGGGAGAGATTCAAAATAAGATTCCTACCCTGCCTAAGGATAAGGATATTATTATTTTCTGCCATTTGGGATTTAGAAGCAAGCAGGTACGAAATTACTTGCGTAAAATTGGATTTCACAAGGCAGCACATCTAAAAGGTGGATTGTACAGTTGGAATCGCCAACTAAAGAAAATGAAGGCAAATGCTTATTAATGTATAAAAGGAAAGCTCAATAATTTGGTTTATTGAGCTTTCTTTATCAACATTATTTATAACTACTTGGCAGGAGTTTCCACTACACTCATTACGCCGGAATAGTTAATTCTTTTGATGCCCGCATTTCGGACTTGTCTTTTGATTTCTTCAATTGTCTCCTTATTGGTTTTAGGATCGAGAACACGGATTTCGGCAAGCGATCGGTTTTTGTTTTGTACCAAAGCTTTTATTCTTTCTTCGATAAGGCTTAGCGCACATTTTTTCTGATCGATAAAGATTCCTTCCGTGGTAATTCGGATATCTACTGAATTGGCAGAATTTTTAATGGCTGTAAAAGGCGCGATGCGGATTGGAACTCTTTCATTAATTTCCAATTGCTGTGCATCCGATAATTGAAAGTAATCCTTCCCAAACAGCTCTTGTGCTTTTTCTGATCGCACTTCTAGGTAGGCTTTTCCAAAGGCTTGCATGCTATTGGCAACATCATCTTTTGGCGTGCCCCTGTCGATTTGATAGCTGATGGCAAGTTGGTTTACCTTTGCCGATTTTCCATTGCTCAATTTGCTTTCAGCCGTTTCAGGATTGGATTCGTTCCAATAGTCTTTACCTCTGATAAATGATATTACAATGGTTTTTAGCTCTGTTTTTGATACCAATTTCCCGTTTACCAGTAGAGCACCACGTTTGTTTTGCAGTACGGCCAAAACATTTCTTTTTTTAATTGGTCCTAGCTTCCAGCTTAAATCGGCTTTGTGGGCAGGCTGTTTGCCATAGAAAATGCCAGCATTTAGGTTTTCGATATTTTCATATCGCCATTCCTTTAGCCACGATTCACTATCGTTGGCCTGAACCATGAGAGCAGGCAGAGTATTTACCTTTTCACTTACTTTTGGATTGGCAAATGCTTGTAAAAGCAGAAATCCTGCAGGTAAAAAGAGTAGGGTTTTTGCAACGCTCCATCGTAAAAATTGTTTCTTTTTCATCATTTTAATTCGTTTTGAGATTGAACCTTGTTTGAAATGATTTGCTGAAGCAAAACGTCTTTTGCCTACAGCTTTTTCCAAAATCAACAGTTGATATTGTGTTGCATCGATGCCAGATTTGAGTACGGCCTGATCGGCCTGAAATTCGTGAACCAGTTTTAACTCCTTTTTCAATAACCATGCAAATGGATTGAACCATTGCAGAAAACAAACCAGTTCCATTAAGATTACATCGTATGAATGATGCATCCTTAGGTGTGCTTCTTCGTGCAGAAGAATAGGAGTTTTGTTGTTCTGGTAATCTTGTTTTGAGAGTACAATGTATTTCCAAAACGAGAATGCCTGTATGTTATCTTTTACAATTGCCAGTAGTAAATTTTTATAGACTTGTATGTTGGCTTGCTTTAGCCATTTAAAAATGCTTTTGTAGGATAGCAAGAAACGCAAGAAAAGCAGAATAAGGACTAGTTGGTAAATCAAGACATACCAATTTACCTGATGTGTATGACTTATTTTATCTGTCGTTTCAAGAGATGTGCTGTCGTTTACGCCCGTTTCCACCAATGGCAATTCAATAAATTCCCGAACCATTATCATTGGGGTAGAATCGATCTCACTACCAGGAATCATATTGGCCAGCAGAGGTATTGTAAATGAAGCACCCACCGATAGCAGAAGTACCAACCTTTTGTAGGCATGTCTACCATCTCTACTCAACAACAATTTGAACAGAAAGTAGAAAAATGCTAGGCCAATACCTGTTTTTATCATGTATGTAATAAAACTAAACAGCATTATTTGTCTTTATTGTCTTCAATGTCCTGTATTAATCTTTTCAGCTCGTCGATGGATAGTTTCTCTTCTTCAACAAACATGGATACTACTCTTTTGTAAGAGTTGTCGAAGTATTTTTTAACCACATTTCCCATGGTTTTTTTGCGATATTCTTCTTCGGTAATGGCAGCATAGTAACGATGGGTTTTCCCAAAGGTCTTATGAGCGATGAATGATTTTTCCTCCAAAGCTCTCACCATGGTCGATAGGGTATTGTAGTGTAATTTCTGATCGGGAAAGATTTTCTGAAGTTCTTTTACAAACATTGGACCTTCGGTCCAAAATAATTTCATAATCTCCTCTTCTTTTTGTGTTAACTTCTTCATTTCGCAATATATTTTAATCAAATATAACTATAAAAAATAGTTTTACAACTAAATCGATAGTTTAAAAACTAGAAAATATAGTTTATAAACAATAAGGGCAAACTGAAAGTGCTGTAAATGCTGGGAAAGGCAAACTGAAAAATTTTTTCAAAAATATTCGAATTCTGAATGTGTTGATTTGTTGAATGATATCAACTAGAAAGAAAAGAGGCTTTGGTAAACTGTGAACCAAAGCCTCTTCTGTCTTTTATAAATTTAATATTTGCTTACACAAATTTCTCTCTGCGTTGTAGGTTGATTAAACTCCACAGAATGGTAATAAGCGAACCAATTATTAGCATCATTCGATTTTGGTACAATACATTTTGCCAGATGGTGTAACTCATATCGCCAGGAACGTTAAAAGGGTTTAGAAAGATGTTCCATTTGCTGTATTGCAAAGGTTCGGCCAGTATCAGAAATACCAATCCTAAAACCACCATGACGACGGCTGCTCCACTTGCATTTTTAATTAAGGTGGTGAGCAAAAATGCCAAACTTGCCAAAAATAGCAGGCAATACATCAGCTCGTAAACCATATGAAATACATCAATCTTGATTACCAGAAACACCGTTAACCACGACATTAAAAACATTAGCGATACGAGTAAGAGAACGCTTAATGCAAAACGTACCAGGTAAACTTTGTATCGGTAATTGGGAATTCCGAATAGAATTTCGAGCATTCGGGTATCCTTATCGCTTTGAATGATATAGATTACCGGATAAAAGAGGATCAGTATTCCTGGGAAAATTAAGCTCGTATAAATATCCGACTCATCGGGACTAGAATCTGTAAATAGCATGATGCCCATAACCATAAAAAAGAAGGCGAAGGCTGCTACCAGAAAATAGATGAATTTATTCGCAAATATGATCTTCACATTGTAGCGAACAAAGTCTGTTATGAGTTTTATTTGTTCTATTGCTTTCATGTTTTTTGTTTTTAACCACAAAGACCAATCAAAGTAGTTTCACTTCGTGATTCTGTCTAGACATTCATCATGGTTATTTTTTGCTCGCTGGTGTCATTCAGCAAACACAAATATGCATCTTCGAGGTTTGCTTGGGTGTTAACTGCTCCGTATCCCGGATCTTCATCCGATAAGCATCTTACTCGAATATGATCGTTATCGCGCATGTGATGAATAATCACGTGTTCTTTCTTAAACTGCTCAAATTCTTCAGGCGAAATCTTCAACATCCATACCTTTTCGTTGGCAATTCCTGCCATGTGAACCGGTTCACCAAGATATTTCAACTCCCCTTTTTTCATTACAGCCACTCGATTACACGAACTTGCCACATCCTCAATAATATGGGTAGAGAAGATTACAATTCGTTTCTTACTCAACTCCACCAAAAGGTTTCTGAAGCGGATTCGTTCGCGAGGATCAAGGCCTGCTGTCGGCTCATCTACCACAAGAATTCTTGGTAGGTGAAGCAGGATTTGAGCAATCCCAATTCTCTGTTTCATACCACCCGAGAAGGATCCAATTTTCTCATCTTTGTTCTTGAGCATGTGAACTGCATCCAACACGTATCGAACACGCTCGGTGCGTACTTCGGTATTGTGAATCTTTTTCAGGATGGCCATGTAGTTCAGAAAATCCCAGGCGGTCATGTTTTCGTACATGCCAAATTCCTGAGGAAGGTAACCTATCAAGCCTTGCAGTTCTTCGCGCTTTTCACGAACATCAATGCCGTTAATGGTAATTTGTCCGTAACTCTGTTCAAGTATTCCACAAACAATACGCATTAGGGTTGATTTACCAGCACCGTTAGGTCCCAACAAGCCAAACATACCGTTGCCAATGTCGAAAGAAACGCTCTTCACCGCTTTGAAAGGAACTTTCTGTTTTCCGATGATTGGGATGATTAATACGAATCGGTAGAAAAACTTACGGATTCCTTTAAATCTTCCTGTTAATCGGTTGATGTTGATCTTTTCGCGATAAATTTTGTTGGATGTTTTCTTTATCAGCAAAGCAAAATACCACAATACGGCAACCGGAATTGTCAATCCAATTAATTCGAACTTGCTATTGAAATAAACCAATACAACTAATGGGAAAATCCAGTAAATGAATTTATGGAACAGGTTAATTACGATTCTTCCCAGTTTGCTTTTGCCTTTTTCTATTAGGTGTTTTCTGTACTCCATAATTGGTGCCATGAAATACAAAAGCATAATTTGGAAATTGATGGATAGCAGAACCAACCAATACTTGCTTTGTAAATGGAAATAGATAAAATAGATCATAAAGGCAATTAGTGGCAATTGCCATATCAGGGTTAAGAAATCGCGCAGGCGAGTGTAAGAATGCTTTAGTCCCAAACGTTCTCTAACTCTTAATCCCGACTTCCATTCGCGCATAAACCTACCATCCCAATCGTATATTTTAACAAGATTTCGGATCTGGATTTGCAGCTCGTCATCGGCAGCAATAAGCTCTTCGTTGGCTTTGCGCAAACTTGCCTGAATAAAATAAATACAGGCAGGAACCGATAATAGAAGTACCAGCAGATCGATGATTTGCCAGATTTTACTGTCAACCTCGGTGTATATGAAAAAGGCTCCGGCTATCCAAATGCCAAATTGTATCACTTTGATCCATACTTGCTGATTTCGCATCCAGTTTAAACTGGTTTGTAATCCTGTATAAAGCGTAGGAATGAATACCAAAGTTAAAATGGTACTTAAGCTTAAGCCCCCAATTACTGTAATGGCAAACGGAACACCAATTTGCGTTACATATTCAGCTCGTCCCAGTGCCAATGGCATTAAAGCAATAATGGTTGTAATTGCAGTAATTAAAATAGGACGTATACGAGCCAATCCAGCCATCATTAAGGCTCTGGATTGTCGGTAGCCTCGTTTTCGAAGCACATTGGAATAATCAATCATGATGATTCCGTTGTTTACCACAATTCCAAGCAAAATAATAAGGCCTGTAAATACATTGGCATTCATCAAAGAGGTTCCGGTAAGTATCAGTGCAACCAAAGAACCAATGGCAGCCATTGGTATCGAGAACATCATTACAATTGGCATATTAAAAGATTCGAAAACCGATGCCAAAATCATGAAAATAAGAATGAATGCCATTAGGAAAAGGAACCCGAATTCGCCCAAACTGTTCTCCTCGTGAACAATTTCAACAGCCAGTCCCGAAGGCAAGGTCATTCCTCCAATGATTTCGTCGATTTCTACTCGTGCAGCTGTAAGAAGATCTTTATCATCGTTTACTTCATCGATAAATTGATAAGAAACCACCAACTGTTTTTCCTGATTGGTCCGCTTAATCGTAGACAAGCCATCGGTAAAGTTGAATTTACTGATGTTTTCCAATTCGAATTCTGCCCCTTGAGTTCCACGAACGGTTAGCTTTCGCAGATCTTGAGCATTTCGAGTGATTTCAGAATTTTCACCAATGGTTTTGATAACAATATCGTACTCTTCGTTTCCTTCCTTAAACACAACATTACTCGAGAATTCCTTTTGGAAAGAATTCAACTCCGATAGAACCGAACTCACAGGAATATCATATAAGGCCATCACCTGTTTGTCTAATTCCAAAACCAACTCAGGACGCTTGGAAGGAATTCGTACATTCACATTTTTAATGGATGTAAGTTGACTGAGGTAATAGTCCAAATCTTCAGAAAGGTCAAGCATCTTATCGAAATTCTGACCTTTAATAATCAACTTTTCTTTTTGAGTACCGATACCCAGCATTTCCATAAAAGGATCATCACCACCGAAGCCATCGCCTCCACCTCCACCAAATCTTCTTCCTTGTGCCAGAGGGTCCCAGCTAAAAGATGAGCGAGGCAATCCATCCAGGCGTTCCATAATGTTTTTCTTAATGCCAGGAATGCTTAAATTTTGCTTTTCGCGATAATCATCTACCAAGCTAATGGTAAGCATAGCTTCCTCTTCGTAAATCTGGCTGGTGATGTCTTTCTTCTCCTCGAGTGAGGCTAACTTTTCTTCTACCTGCTGAACAAACAAATCGGTATTTTCAAGGGTTGTACCTCCCGGAAGGTTAACATACAGATTCAGATCTTTGTTTTCGGTTTCTTCTGTAGAAATAAAGCTTAAGCCTAAACTGATTAGTAATGTGATAAAGAACAAACCTAAAGCACCTAAAACTGTTCTTCCCGGGTGACGCATACAAGATTTGAGCAGTACCAAATATACTTGTACCAATCGGTTGTGATAGGAGATGTTTTTAAAGTTTATTTCCTGAAATTTTCCTCTGCGTCTTAAAAAACTATGCGTAATCATTGGAATCAACAGCAAAGCCACTACCAAGGATACCAATAGGGTAGAAATGATTGAAACACCAATGTGTTTGCCCATTAATCCGATTAAAAAATTGGAAGAAAATACAAATGGCAGAAATACTGTTATGGTGGTTAGAGTAGCAGCAAAAATTGAGCGCCAAACTTCCTTAGTTCCCTGAATTACGGCAGTATTTGCGTCTTTCTTTTGTGCAGCGAGTCGGTATATGTTCTCGAGGACGACAATACTGTTGTCGAGGAGCATACCTATGGCCAAAGCCATTCCCAAAAGCGTTAGTGTGTTGATACTAATTTCGTAGGCATAAAAGAAGTTGAAGGCAGTGTATACCGAGATTGGAATTGCCAAAGCGATTGCTGTTACCAATCGCAAGTTTTTTAAGAAAATCCAAAGGATAAAAATTGCCAGAATACCTCCTACCAAGGCCAACTCAATGATTAAATCGATATTGGTTTTCATGGTTTCAGCCATATTTAGCTGAACAACCATTTCTACATCTTTGTTCTTTAGTTCTTTGTTTAGATCATCAATTTTGGCAAGGGTAACCTCAGATAATTCAATGATGTTTGACTGAGCATCCCGAGTTAATTGCAGGGTTACCGCTTCCTTACCATTTACACGACTGTAGGAAGTTTGAGTTTTTACCCCGTAATGAATGTAAGCGATATCCTTTAAACGGATATCTCCCTTTTCTTGCACAACCAACTCGTGCAGCTCGTTGATATCTGAGAATTGGGAAACAACATTTACAAAATTCAGTTGATCTTTATCGGTCACTTTTCCTGCAAAACGTCGAATATTGCCATTGTTATTCAGTGCGGTTCGAACATCAGAAGGGCTAATTCCATAGCTCTTACAAACGTCATCGCGAAGTAAAATTTCTACTGATTTTTCACGACCACCAAATATTGCAGCATTGGCAATGCCATCAATGTTTTTGATTTTATCGAGAATTTCATTCTCAGTGATTTGTCGCACCCGGTCAACACCACCACTTCCACGAACCTGAATGTTCATGAACATGTTGTTGAGTTGTTCCATATCAAATTTTAAAACCTGAACCTGAAATTCCTGAGGAAGATTTTTTTTGACTTCCTCCACTTTTTCGGCAAGTTTTAAATAGGCGTACTTGATGTTTGTGCCTTGTTCAAAAGAAATTTGGATGCTTCCGCGTTGTTGTCCTGCAGTTGATTCTATTTTCTCAACTCCCTCAAGGCTTCCAGCAACTCCTTCTAAAGGTATAATTGCCTGATTCTCCATATATCTTGGATCAACCTCGATACCGGTACCAACCTGAACAAAGAGCATAGGAAGGTTTGCATTGGGAATCAACTCGACAGGAAGTTGCTTGTAGGAAAAATATCCCAGCATACTTAATCCTGTGAACAGCATCGCAATTAAAACCTTTCTTTTTATAATGAAGTTCATATATTAATCAGCTTTTAGCTTGTATTTTACTCTTTTTCATATTTCATTCTCTCTTCCCTTGAATTTGTGATAAAACTCTGAATTCTATCGAAGGCAAAGTATACACAAGGAATTACTACCAAACTGAGAATGGTAGAAGTAATTAAACCTGCAATTACTGCAATAGCCATTGGAGCTCTAAGGGCAGCGCTTTCGCCAAATCCAATTGTTAATGGAAGAAGAGCCAAAATGGTTGTTACACTGGTCATGATAATTGGTCGAATTCTATTCTCACCAGCCATGATAATGGAATCGCGCAATGAGTTTCCTTGTTCCTTGAATTGGTTGATGGCATCTACCAGAATAATAGAGTCGTTTACAGCAATTCCGCCCAGCATAATAATTCCGATATAAGCCATAATGTTCATAGGAATCCCGAGAAGGAAGAAAGCCCAAACAGCTCCAACTCCTGCCAAAGGAATGGTAAGTAGAATGGTGAATGGATGAATTAAAGATTCAAATTGAGATGCCATTACCATATAGACAAGAATTACCGAAAGCATTAGAGCAAAGCTAAGGTTCGACATGGCTTCCTGCCTTTTTTGTTCCTCACCAATTAATCCAATTTGGTAGCCAGTTGGCAAGTCTACGTTTGCCAATTTCTCATTAATCTTTCCAACAACCTGGTCGAATGCCATATCACCGTGAATATCAGCACTGATTTTTCCGATTCGGTTTTGGTTTCTTCGAAGCATTTGTTTCGGCGATGAGGACTTTTCGATATGGGCAACTTCGTAAAGAGGAATTTCTGAATTGCCATTTTGAAGCATCACAGAATTCAGCTCGTTGATGCTGATTTCAGGAAGTTGAACGGTGATATCGCTCATTTCGCCACCATGCTCGTACTTGCCAGCTTGTTTTCCCATAAGCATGTCCTGTAATTGTCCGGCAATGCTTTCGGTACTCATGTTAAAAATACCAGCTTTGTAGCGATCAACCACAACATTAACTTCAGGTGCACCTTCCTCAATATTGGTTTGTACATTTGCCAATTCAGGAATGGAAATCAAACTCTCCTTTATCTCTTTCGATAAGCGTTCTAAAACCGCCATATCTTTTCCTTTTACTTCAACTTCAATAGGAGCGTCTTCTGTCCCAATTGTTGATTGTAAAGCGGTTTCATCTCTAACAATGGATATTTCTGCATTAGGAACATTGCTGATTAAAGTCCCAACATTGTTTAGAATTTCTTCAGAAAGGGAAATGTATTCCTTTTTCAATCGGATTTTGATATTGGCAGTATTCTCATTTTGGAAAACCGCTTTGTCGGTTGTACTTCCTGTATTAGGTCCAATTTTGCTGTAAACCGTTTCAATTTGATCGCCCATAGACTGCCAAAGCATCGATTCAATGGCTTCAACCGTTTTTGAAGTTCTTTCCAACTGTGTACCTTCTTGTAGCTCTATATCTAGGCTAAACTCACCAACACCACTTTTAGGTAAATATTCATTACCAACCAAAGGAAGAATAAGTCCGGTTATAACTAGTAAAACGCAAGCACTAATCATTACAAGCCCTCTTTTATTTAAAATATTGCCCAATAACTCGCCATACCATCCAATCTTAACGGATTTAAATTTGAACTTTTTCTTACTTCCCTTGTAAGCATAATTAAAAAGCATTGGGATAAAGAGAATGGCAACAAAAAGCGAAGCAAGCAATGAGAATGCAACAGTCCATGCCTGGTCTTTAAATAATGCACCAGAAGCACCATGCAGATAAACAATCGGAAGAAATACCACAATGGTTGTGAGTGTGGACGTAACAATAGCTCCGCCTACCTCAGAGGTTCCTTCAATGGCTGCATCTTTCACCGATAAGCCAAGCTCCATTTTTCTAAAGATATTCTCAATCACAACAATGGCATTGTCTACCAACATTCCTGCACCAAGTGCCAATCCACCCAAGGTCATAATGTTCAGACTAAGTCCATTAAAGTACATCAGGTTGAAGGTGGCAATAATAGATACCGGAATTGCGAAACTTACAATGGCTGTAACTTTAAACCTGCGAAGGAAAATGAACAATACAAAAATCGCTATCAAAACTCCAAGAAGAGCTGTTTCTTCCACTTCATCAATGGCTTTCTGTATAAACTGACCCTGATTTTGTACAATGACGAATTGATATCCAGGTAAAGCTTTTTTGATCGATTCCATTGCGGTATCGAAATCTTCTACAGCTTTTACTGTATTCGATCCTGTTTCTTTGTAAATGGAAAGCCCTACGCATCTTTCACCATTTATGCGAACAATATTTTGGGCTTGTTTAGGAACAAATTTTACTTCTGCTACATCTTTTAGTCTTATAGGTACCTTGTTTTTTACAGGAACTTGATTGCCCTGATTTGCACCAGCTTGTGTCGGAACGTTTGTTTGTTGGTTTTTTGTGCCAACAATTACATTTTCGATTTCCTCAATATCACGAATCAAACCAGCACCTTTGATAATGTATTTGGTACCCATTTCAACAATGCTTCCGCCCGATACATTTCGGTTCAGACTTTGAATTTTCTGAACAATTTGATCTACAGTCAGACCATGAGCATCTAAAAGATATTGGTTGGTTTCAATTCGAATTTCTTTTTCAAGTGCACCTGTTAGCTCAACTTCAGCAATACCTTCTAAACGGATCAACTCATTTCGGATGTAATTTTCACCAACCTTTCGAAGTTTATCCATATCTTTTATTTCAGGATGAAGCATTCCCATGATTAGAATAGGAGATGCGTTTGGATCGTGTTGGGTGATTGTGAAATCGTCTAACTCAGAATTTTGAGAGTATGTGGTTAAAGCCTTTTGCAGGTCAAGAAATGCTTCATCCATATCGCTTCCCCAAGTATACTCAACTGTTATTCGGGCTGAACCAACCATACAAACCGATGATACTTGACTTACACCTTTTTGTCTGATTGCCTGAGATTCGATACTTTCAATAAATTGCTTTTCAATTTCTTCAGGAGGTCGTTCACCTGCTTTTATTTCCACAAAAATGCGCGGGGCATTCATTTCCGGAAACAGATCTACACTCAGTTTACCCAGCGAAACGTAGCCTAAGAGTAAAATGGCCAATACAATCATGGACACAGTTACTGGGTAATTAACTGAAAATTGAGTTATTTTCTTCATGTGGAATTACTTTACAATCTTAATTTTTGAACGATTTCGAAGAGTTTCAAAACCTTTAACAACCAATCGATCTTTCTTTTCCAAGCCTGAAACAACTTGTACTTCATCTGGGTTTTCAAGACCAAATTCAATTACACGTTCTTCCGCTAATCCTTTGTGAACAACAAAAACAACATTTCCTTTCTGTTTGTTTAGAATTACATTTTTAGGAATAACAAGAGCTGAGTCGGCTTTGGCTACAACAATTTCTCCCTTGGCAAACATCCCTGGGCGAAGCAATAGTTTTGAGTTGTTGATGTTAATAACTGCTTTGAATGAACGTGTTTCAGCATCAATGGCAGGTGAAAGTTGAGTAAGAACTCCATTTAAAGTGTCTCCAGGAATGGTATAGTTCACGATATTAACTGGCTGGCCAGTTTTAATCATGGAAATGTTTTTTTCAGCAAGATTAATTTCCATGTGAAGTTTGCTGTAATCCATCATACTTAGAACTGGAGAAGCTGCTTCTATTCTTGTGTTTTCGGTATAATAATTCAGGTTGGTAATCGTTCCTGAAAATGGAGCCTTGACTTTTAGTTTTTCCAATCGGAATATTGCATCCTCGTAGGAATATTTGGCATTAATCAGTTCAATTTCAGCATTTTTTAACTCTGAAAGGGTTACTCCACCTTTTTCGTAAAGTGACTGCTGCTTTTCGAAAGTCTGCTTCGAAATTTCCAATCGTAGCTCTAAGGATTTGATTTTGATATTATTTTCATATTCCTTGTCTTCAAGCTGAATTACAACAGTTCCTTCTTGCACGTAATCTCCCAGTTGGAATTTTCGTCCAGTTCGTGGATTGATTTGAAGTTGGTATTTCCCGGCAACCTCCGATTTTAAATCCACTGTCTTAATTGGTTCTACTGTACCTGTTGTACTGATATATTTTTCGATGCTTTTAGGTGCTATTTCCTTTATGGATACCTGAATTGCGATATCCTTATTTAAATCAGCTTTTTTATCATCGCAAGAAGCGAAAAGTGTAGCTCCCAAAAGTAAAAATGCAAGTCGTTTCATTGTTAAGGCCATTATGTTTTGTATTAGTGTTGATTTTTAAATTAGTCCATTCTTAAGTTCTCTTGTAGCTCCAAAGGCACAAATGATTGATCTTTTTCGAAATCCCAAAGAGATTGAATCTTAAGGTTTAACAACTCCAATTTGTAGTTAATTAACGAATTAGCAAGATTCATTTTTTTCTCAGAAAGCTGATTCTGAAATCGCTCAAGATCGATACTGGTAAGATCGCCATTGCGGTATCTTTCCAGATTGATATCGTATGTTAGTTGAGCATTTTTCTCGTTTTGTTTTGCAATTTCGATTTGTTGAATCAGGTTTTGTAGGTTACGATAGATCTTTCTAATGTTGATGGTGATATCGTCCTTCAAACTGTTTTTATCGATCTCTCTACTTTCTACTTCCAGTTCTGCTGCTCTGATTCGAGCTCTTCTTTCTCCCCAATCGAAAATTGGAATAGAGAAAGTAACACCAACTCGAGGACTTTTGGTTGGTTTGTCGTAAACATCAGCTAGTCTCTTATTATTTCCCATTATCCCCATAGAAAGGCTGATGTTTCCCTTAAATTCATTAATTGCTGAGGTCTCAATCAAGTCGAATTTTGCATTATTCAAATCAATTTCTCTTTGAGTAAGTTCCAATCTTTGAGTCAATCCGTTCTGAATGGCTTTTTCAAGATCTACAACCACAGGAACATATTGAATATTGGTAGAAACCTTAATGTCCTCGTAAAGAGAAATTCCTAATAGTAGTTTGAATTCATCTTTGGCGTTTTCCAGCTCAACTTTATTGTTATCTAAAGTAGATTTACTGGTTGCAAGGTTCAATTCTGCTTGGTACAACTCTTCTTTTGCCGAAAGTCCTCCTTCTACTTTACTTGCAATAATTTCTTTGCTGGTTTTCTGATTTTCGTATTCTTCCTCAGAAATTTTTAATGCCATTTGCTTTTGGTAAATGGTGTAAAAAGCCTGATTTACCTGACGCTCGATATTTAGCATCTGAATGGAGTAGGAAAGTGTTGCATTTTCCAAATTCAACTCGTTCCGAGTTAGGTCCATTTTGGTTTTGTTAAAGGTAAATAATGGCTGATCGTACTGCATGTACAATGAATTATTGTAACCAGAATAAGCGGAACTACTTGCTTCAGATGAATTGTCCTGGTAACCAAATTCATTTCGCAATGACAATTTACCATCAGTTAATTTAATGGGTTGCGAAACGGTAAAAATTCCACTGGCCCCTTTATTTTCGGAAGTATTCCAAGTAGAAAAATATTCGTTGTACGATTCCGTTTTTTTGTATGAAATTGGTGTAACATCAAATGAGAATCGAGAACGCAAAGATGCCAACTGAGCATTCAATCGTTCCTTATTCTGTTGCATATTTATCCTGGATTTTTTAATGTCAGGACTGTTGTCGAATGCTATTAAAAGGGCTTCTTCCAAAGTGAGTTCCTTTTGTGCTGAAGCATAAAAAGAACCAATGAATAAAAATCCTGTTAAAGCGAATGTTTTTAATGTAAGCTTGTTAATAATCATGCTATTATAATATTAGACTATTTATTTTCTACCCATTTAATTGCGTCGGCAAATAAATATGCACCAACGGATTTGTTATTTAATTCAACTTTTGCTGTTTCGGGAGTGATATAAAAACTGCCCAAATAATTCCAACCATTTTCCAGCTCCTGATCGGATTTATTTACCTCCTCAAATCCATCTTCATGATAGATTTTAAAGTTGTAATCTGTTTTTGTTTTTTTTCTTCGACCCCAATATTGTTCAATCTTATTTACATGACAGAATACATCGTAGTAACCAGCATTCTTTAATTCAGGTTTCCAACTGGCGGTTCTGTCTCCAATACCTGATTTAGTGAAAAATGCAGAACGTACATACTTTCCAAAGAAGCCTGATCTTAATACATTTTTCCATTCATTTGGTGGATTCCAGGTTCTTAATCTGGCATATTCTTCAATATCTTCTCTTCTGCTATCAACCCATTGTTTTAATTGACTTTTGTTAGAAACCTGAACATATTCAAATCCTTTGTCTTCATTATCCACAGCAAATTCATTGGCATCTAAAACACCTTCAAACAACTCACACTCTTTGGTTTCATTAAAGAATTTACTCCTTTTGGTTTCAGCAAATGAGCTAAAATCATAAACCAGACTATTTGGAAGATTTTCAGAAAGGTGAGTAAAGACATTCATTCTTCCGGGTTCCGATGGAAATACAAACCCGACTTCTTTGGCAGAATGTGCAGGTATAAATATAGATTTTGTGAAATCAGGTTTTTCGTTTTCTTCACGCCTTCTTCTGAAGCGGTTATTTTGTCCTCCAGTTTCAATAATAACGCTTACAATTCCATCAACCGATTCAGGATTCGATATTTTAAATCGGACTTGATATTTGATGTGATCGCCATCTTTTACCTTATAAGTTTGAAGGTCTTTTAACAGAAAACCTGGTAGTTTGGTTGTGGTATACCAATCTTCAACTTCTAATTTTACAGATGAATTGAAGTTTGCCAACAAAAGACTGTCAAATTGAGAGAAATCAAACTTTTGGAATCGGTTTGATTCAATAAACTCATTCAGCACTTTGTTGAATTCCTCTTCACCATATCTGGCTTTAAAAAGAGAGAACAAATGCTTGCCTTTTACTCTTAAAATATCGTTTAGTATGATTTGATCATCTAAATTATCTGCCTTTGGTATTTTGATATCAGCAATATCTCTTAGCGAAGAATTCTTAAGAAGTAGATTAATTCTTTCGTCTTTGCTAATTCCTTGCCAGCGCCAACGTGAGAAATTTTGTGATACTTCGTTATTTTCTTTTAAATAAACCCCTAATGCTATATTTAATGCTGGAATTTCTTTGCATGATAGACCGGATGAATGAGAAAAGTAATTAGGGAAAAGAGAAAATGTATTTCTATCAATATGATCGAACTGATACCATTCATTTGGTGGCGGCATAAAATTACCACGAATAAATCGTTTAAAAATTCGTGCCTGTAATTCTTCTTCAGATACCTCTTCATTGTCTCTTTTCATTCGCTTCTCAAAGCGCTTTTTGCGATTTTTAAAATCAGTTTCCTCCATTACAACTCCTTTCTCAGGATAGAAAATAATTTCAGGCTGAATGGCATTACTAGCAATTGACCAGTTGTGTTTGTCTAAGGAGAATTGAATTGGCACTTCGGCCATTGACAATCTTTTAAATGGATAAGAGTAACCATGTGAAGTTTCATATTCATTTTTAAGCTCTCTAATTAAAGAAGGGAGGCTATCTTGAATAACATTAAAGTGTTTTAGGAAAAACTGATTTCCTTTGATTGAATAAATCGAATATTCTATTGAATCAACATCAATACTGTGCTTTTTATAATCCCCGATTAATAAACTGATCTGAGGCAATGCATATTCCGATTCAAAAGAAAATTCACCAGAATTTATTTTACTCACTTTGCCTTGCGATATGGCCGTTAAGTTTTCCTGTGTTTTTACATGTAGTTTGAAGTCTGTAAAATCAGGAGAATATAAACTTGGATAAAGAGAGGAATAACCCACTCCTGAAATTGGATACCAAAGTGCTTCACTTGTCAGGCAAACAAAATTGTCTTTTAGGTAAGAATTTCTTTTTCTAATTCTAAACATTTCTGCGGTAAAGTTGTCCCTTATCAAGTTGGGATCAGAATCTAAAAAGTGTGTTCTTTCATCAATTTTACCTGCATAATCGAATTGAATATTAAGCTCTTTGTTTATAGCAATTTTGTTCTTTAGAACAATTTTTATTAATTGTTCGTTTCGAAGAAATTGAACAGGTTTGTTATCAATTGATACATAGTTGATTTTAAGTTGTGGGTTTAGACTAAAAATTAGAGTATCTATACTTTGGTTAGAATTATTTTTGGCTTTGATTTTTGCTGAAGCTTGAATTTGATCACCAAGGTGTGTTAGGTTTAAGTTACACTTGCTAACTTCAAGTTTTGCGTAATCAACGTACTGATTGTTTATTGAAATTAACTTATCTCTGTATTTTTCACTTCCTATTTTAATATCCAGATATTTATAGCTTAGGCCACCTGCTATGGCAAAACTTATTAGTGCCAAATAAATAGGTAAGGAAACCAATCTTTTGGATTGAGGAAGACGTGGTAGTTTCCAAATGGTAAATAGAATCAATCCAACTCCTAAAAATAGGTATATTCCTCTATGAATAGCCACTTCAAATATGTTTCCAAATCCGCCTATTGTTGAATTCATCATAGGAATCTGGTAGGCGATATAATCGAATATTTGGTAGACTTTTGTGTTTAGATAAAAAATGGTTAAGGCAATATAGCCTAACAATACAATAAATGTAATGGCTTGATTCTTTAATAAAATCATCATGAAGAAAGCCAGTCCCAGTATGTAAATAAGTGTGGGTATTGATATTAAAAGAGGGTAGTATAAAAGTACCCAAATGCTTTGCGATGATTCGTTGCTTAAAAAGGAAAAACCTATTCCCATAAGCAGCATGATGATATTCAGAATTACAAAAACCATAATAATGCCAAGCGATTTTCCCAAAATGTATTCACTATTGGTCATTGATCGGGCATAAATCACTTCAACGGTATCATTTTTACTGTCTTGCTTTAAAAATTCGGATGCCAAAAAAACCGCAACAATAGCTTGTCCAAGATTGAGAATAATAAGATTGGCATAAGGAATTGCAGCAGGCAAGGCTCGGTAGATCCATGGAGCATCACTTCCTTCGACAAAAGCGGCTATGTTAAAGCCTCCTATAAAAAGGATGGCCATAATGGCGAAAATTCTAAAGAACCATGAACGGAGTAAAGTTTTGGTTTCGTATTTGGCTACGGATCGTATGGTGTGAAGAGAAAGCATGAAGATTTTAAATTAAGGTTGCTGATTTTTCCATGAAATACACATAAGCATGTTCAAGGTTGGGTTCGAGTTCAATGGCATTTTTAAATTTACTACCATCGCCAATTAATTGAACTTCCCAGCCATCCTTAGTAGGGATAGTGGATACCACAGCATATTGTTCTTTTATTAAATCGTATTCATAACCTGAAGTATTTACTTGCCAAACATGCCCTATTGCTTGTTCGATTAATTCCTGTGGAGAACCATTAAAGGCAAGTTTACCGGAATTGAGAAGAGCCAAGTTATTACAAACACTTGAGATATCTCCTACAATATGTGTGGAGAGAATGATGATAACATCTTTCTGACTAATTTCTGATAAGATATTTCTGAATCGGATACGTTCTTCTGGGTCAAGGCCTGTTGTTGGTTCATCAACAATGATGATTTTAGGATCGCCAATTAAAGTTTGAGCAATACCCAATCTTCTTTTCATTCCTCCGGAGAGTTTGTTTGCATCACGTTCTCTTACATCAAACAGTCCAACTTTTTCAAGCCACTCATCTACTTTTTCCCTTCTTATTTTTTTGCTTCTAATTCCTGCTAATGATGCGGCATAATCCAGAAATTCCCAGGTTTTTAATTTTGTAAAAAATCTAAAATCTTGTGGTAGGTATCCAAGCATGTTCCTAATTTCCTTTCGATCTTTTATTAAATCGAACCCATCGTACAATACATTACCTTCCGATGCTTGCATTAAGGTGACCAATATTCTCATTAAACTGGATTTACCAGCACCATTTGGCCCTAATAAACCAAACATGCCGTTGCCGATTTCTAAATTGATATTGTCAAGAGCCTTTTTGCCATTAGGATAAATTTTACTCAAAGAGTCTATTTTAATTTGCATGGTTAGCCTTAAATTAGTGAATTTTCTTGGTGGTTTGATCGATAAGCATAATGAATTGAAACTGTCTATCAAATTTACAATTTATGCTAAATTTTAACATGCTTTATACTCATTATTCGATAAACTAACTGGTTTACTCGATTTATGTAGTTTATGAGACATGAAATAAAGAAGAAAGGTTACAATTTTTTAAATAAATATTTGCGTCTCGGTAAATGACTTGTAATTGATTTTTCCCAAATCTAAATAGAGCATTTTCAGAGCAAAAGTTGAATGTTATTTTATGATTTACAGGAGGATACTATAGTATGTTAGTTGATAAATGCCATACTTTAGACAATTAATAGTAACCATTAGTGTTAAAGTTTATTAGGCTGAAAATAGCGCTATGAAATTGTTTACTATTTAGAATGTATAAAGATATTGACTTCCATAGATGAATTACTTAATTTAAGCATTACTTGGAAACGAAGAGAGATATGAAGAGAAAGAAGATTTATGAAGAAATTGAACAAACGTTTGGACTTATTCCAACAATGTTTAAGCTAATTCCGGATAATACTTTGGAATTGGAGTGGAACCTTTTTAAAAAGTTACAACTTGAAGATGGAGCTATTGATACCAAAAATCGTGAATTAATAGGCTTATCAATTGCTGCTGTAACCAAATGTAAATATTGTGCATATTTTCATACCGAAATGGCTCGACTATTTGGAGCTTCAGATGAAGAAATTGAAGAGGCCGTTCATTTTGCGAAGGCTACATCTGGTTGGAGTACTTATGTGAATGGCATGCAGATTGATTATGATGAATTCACAAGAGAAATTGATGCTGCGTGTGAGCATGTGAAACATATGCAATTGCAACATTAATATTTATAAAGATTGATGCGTGAAGTTTGTGAAGGGAGTTTTTTAGCTTCCTTCTTTTTATCTCATTATATTTGTATTAAGCATTAATACAGAATTTTGTGAGTATGAAATTTAAAAATGACCATGCTAAGAAAAATGAATTTACTCCTCTTGAGATAATTCAGGAGATGGAGAAGAGAAGAGATATGATGATGATAGATGTTCGTGAACCAGTGGAAGTTAAAATCTGTCACATCGAAAATGCCAGACATATCCCAATGGGTGAAATTCCCGCAAAAATAGATGAGTTACCAAAGGACAAAGATTTGGTTGTATTTTGCCACATGGGAGTGCGTAGCAAACAGGTTATGAATTATCTTCGAAAAAATGGATTCACTCGTGTTTATAATTTAAAAGGTGGAATCGACCGCTGGTCTGTTGAGGTCGATTCCAAAGTTCAGAGATATAGATGATTTAAATAGATATCACCTCTCCTTAACTAAAAAGCAATTGTAAAAATTGAACCGACATGTAATAATTGTTTTTTAATCGGAGAGATGAATTTAAGGTACGAATTGCTCAAACATTAGATTTTAAGATTATTCTTTATATTTCTTTTACGGTTAATTCAGCACCACACGAATCTAATATTTCGACAAAAGCGCCTTCAGGAATTATTTCTCCGGATGTGGTTGTGGCTTTTTTACCAGTACCTGCAATAATAACTTTCCCTTTTTTCTTATGCGGGTTAATCTCTTCCATAACATAGGCTTCTCTGCCGATATAATTTGTATCTATTGAAAGATGCACTCCTTTTTTACTGATTAATTTTTGTTTAAGAAAGGGCTTAAGAATTAGTATGCTGATTATAGAAAGGGTTAAGAATACTACTAATTGAATTGATATGGAGAAATTAGCGTAAGCCAATACACCAGCAGAAAGTGAACCAATGCCAAAGCATAGAGATGAAAAGTTGGAGGTAATAATTTCAACTACAAATAAACCTACTGACAGTAGCATCCATAAATGCCATATTTCTAGTTCCATAGTGATATGTTTTTTATATCGAGTTGTAAAATTATGACAACCTTATGTATGATCCTAGTGCCAAAACTGTCAAGTTTGCAAAAAAGATTGTAATGCTCACAAAATCAACGTGTAATAGTGGTGTGAGTCTGTGTGCTATTAAGAATCATTCAAAATAGATTTAAATTTGTACTAATTTTGTGTAGATTTACCTTTCGTTGATTTATAAAATTATGTGTTAACTTGGTACTACTAAGGTTTGATAAAGTGAATTATATCAATAGAATTAGTATTGACAACTGTAATATTTGACAAATAATGACCGATAGAAAAAAGGATCATATTGAATTGGCTTTTCGTTCTCAAATCGAAAAAAGTTTAGTTGATGATAGGTTTTACTATGAGCCATTTATAAATACTTATCCCCAAAAGGAACTTGAGCCTTTTACTTTTTTGGGAAAGGAAATACGCACCCCAATTTGGGTTTCGAGTATGACAGGAGGTACAAAACTTGCAGGAAAAATCAATGCTAATCTGGCAAAAGCTTGCGCTGAATTTGGTATGGGAATGGGATTAGGCTCTTGCAGATTGTTGTTGGAGAATGATGCATACCTTGCCGATTTTGATGTAAGGCATATTATGGGATCAGAATTGCCATTATATGCTAATTTAGGAATTTGTCAACTCGAGGAGCTAATAAGAAAGAATGAGCTATCTAAAATTTCTAATCTGGTTGCAAAACTTAAGGCAGATGGCATAATCATTCATGTAAATCCAATGCAAGAATGGCTTCAACCCGAAGGCGATTTAATTCTAAGATCTCCAATTGACTCAATAAAAGATTTGCTAAAATATGCTGATTACCCGGTGATTGTAAAGGAAGTTGGACAGGGATTCGGACCTGATAGTTTAAATCAGCTTATGCAATTGCCTTTACAAGCCATCGAATTCGGTGCATTTGGAGGAACCAACTTTGCAAAGATTGAAATGATGAGAAATCCGGATAACCAGATACAATTGTATGATCCTTTGACAAAAATTGGTCATACTGCTAATCAGATGTTGGAATGGACCAACGCCATTGTTGAAAGTAACAAGGATATAAAATGCAAAGAACTAATTATCTCTGGAGGAATTCATAGTTTTATTGATGGTTATTTTTTGACAGAGAAAAGTAAATTACCAGCCATATATGGTCAAGCTTCTGAATTATTAAAATACGCAAAAGATTCTTATTCTGATCTGCAAAGTTATATACAATCTCAGATAGAGGGTTTAAAAATAGCAAAGGCATTTTTAAGGTTAAAGTAATGGTGTGAATGTATTTTTTATGAACTGATTTGGCTTCGCTGAATAAAAAATGTATTTTAGGACCTGTAAGTATTTTATTATTTGCTGAATTTTCCTTTATTGCAGGAATTAAATATTAATTTATGAAGCGAAAATCGATAATATCAGGCTTTTCCAAACTATCTCGCGAAGAAAAAGTTGCTGCTCTTACTGATAGTGCTGATAAGATAAAATCAAGACTGGATAGTTTTCGACTACAGAATAAGGAACAACAAGATCTCCTGGATGAGATAAGTGAAAATACACTTTCGAATTTTTATTTGCCTTTTGGGGTTGCGCCTAATTTCTTGATAAACAAAAGTTTGTATCACATCCCAATGGTTATTGAGGAAAGTTCTGTAATTGCGGCAGCTTCTCGATCTGCGAAGTTTTGGGCCAATCATGGAGGTTTTCATGCAAGAGTTATTTCGGTGGTAAAGTCAGGGCAAGTGCATTTTTTGTGGAAAGGCGAAAAAGTAAGACTACTAGATTTATTACCTGAGTTGAAATATGAACTCTATCGAACAACAAAGGAGTTGACGAGAAATATGCGTCAGCGAGGAGGTGGGATTCAAAATATACGATTGGTAGATTTATCATATGAGATGGAAGATTATTACCAATTACATGTTGATTTTGATACTGTAGATTCCATGGGAGCGAATTTTATAAATTCATGTCTGGAACAGATGGCGCAGACCATGAAGAAATTTTTTAAGTATTATCAGGGGCTGGAAGATATTGAACGTGAATGTGAAATTATCATGTCTATTTTATCCAATTATACTCCAGATTGTGTTGTTGAAAGTTGGGTTGAATGTGATTTGCAAGAGCTAGATAATATTGAACCAGGAATGAGCGGTAGAGAGTTTGCAGAGAAATTCTTAAGAGCTTCGAAAATTGCAGAAGTGGATGTATATAGAGCTGCTACGCACAATAAAGGTATTTTTAATGGAATTGATGCAGTTGCATTGGCAACAGGCAATGATTTTAGGGCAATTGAAGCCAATGGTCATGTGTGGGCTGCTAAATCAGGTAAATATAAAAGCCTTACCCATGCATCCGTTTCAAATAATCGATTCAAGTACAAATTGACCATACCTCTGTCCTTAGGAACAGTTGGAGGATTGACTAGTTTACATCCTTTGGCTAAATTTGGTTTGGAATTACTTGGAAAACCATCTGCCAAAGAGTTAATGATGATTACAGCTACAGCTGGATTGGCGAATAATTTCGGTGCTTTAAGATCCCTGGTTACAACAGGAATACAGTATGGCCATATGAAGATGCACCTGTCAAACTTGTTAAATGCATTAAAAGCCGATTATGAGGAAAAGAAACAAGCTTTAGAGTATTTTGCCCACAAAACAGTTTCTTATAGCGAAGTAGAATCATTTATTAAATCCATTAGAACCAAATTGCGATAGTTTGACTCCATTAAATAAATATTATTCGAATGCTAAATTTCTAATTACCGGAGAATACTTGGTGTTGCATGGTGCTTTATCGTTAGCTATACCTCTTCGTTTTGGTCAATTGATGGAAATTTATGAATCTGATACGACTGAATTGGAATGGATAGCATTGGATAGAGCCCAACCATGGTTGGAATTTTCAATTTCTGAAAAAGATATTCTAAGTGCAGAAAACAAAGGAAGTTCAGAGAAGAATTTTGTGTGTTTCATTTTGAATCAGGCAAAGAAATTAAATGTAAATTTTTTGCCAACTCTTTCATTAAAGGTTAAAACGGAGATCAATTTTGATAGAAATTGGGGGTTAGGAAGTAGTTCAAGTTTGATTAACAACATTGCACAGTGGGCAAATGTGAATCCTTATGAATTGCATGCTTTGGTGTCAAATGGTTCGGGTTATGATATTGCTTGTGCAAATTATTGTTTACCTATTCTGTTTCGTAAAAATGAATCTCATCCAACGATATATCCGATAAGGTTCGAACCTGATTTTTCAGATCAACTTTTCTTTGTGTACCTCGGAAACAAGCAGAATAGTGAAGCAAGTGTAAAGAAATATCTGAATGGAAATCCAGTAACAAAAACTCAGGTTGAGAGTGTATCACTGTTGAGTAAGAAATTGTTACAGAGTGAAAACTCCATGGAGTTTGATGCTTTGATTTCAGAACATGAAAGATTTATTGCAGAAGTACTTCATACTGATCCTGTAAAGGTTATAAAATTTCCAGATTTCGAGGGAAGTATTAAATCATTGGGAGCATGGGGCGGAGACTTTATTTTGGTTCGATCAGATTTGGGAAAGCGAGAAGTATACCGCTATTTTTATGAGAAAGGATTAACCACAATATTTGCTTGGGATGACATTATCTTGAGTTAACAATTAAAAAACCGAATGAAGAAAGGAACTGTGGCTTGGGAGAGCCCTTCAAATATTGCCTTGATAAAATATTGGGGAAAAACAGGTAGACAATGCCCATGTAACCCGTCTGTAAGCATGACATTGAAGAATGCTGTAAGTAGAACTCAATTGTCATTTTCGGAAAGAAAAGAGAAGTGGATAAATTTTGAATTCGAGGGAAAAGAAAATCTTGATTTTGCCAAAAGAATTGAAACACTTTTTGAAGGATTAAATGAGGAAATGCCATTTTTAAGCCAATTCTCGTACTCTATTACATCAGAAAATACTTTTCCTCATTCTACAGGAATTGCAAGTTCTGCTTCGGCCATGAGTGCACTTGCATTGTGCATTTGTAGTATGGAAGAATTGATTTCAGGTAATCAACTGGAGCATGATAAGTTTTTACAAAAAGCAAGTTTTCTTGCCCGTTTGGGATCCGGTAGTGCATCGCGATCGATTTACGAATCCTATGCAACATGGGGTGAGAGTAGTGCATTTTCGAAAGCGTCAAATGATTTTGCAACTCCTTTTTCAAAATACATTCATCCAATATTTAAAGATTACCAGGACTATATTTTATTGGTAAGTTCCAAAAAGAAAAAAGTATCAAGTACAGCAGGACATGGATTGATGAAGAATCATCCATTTGCACAAGCTAGATATCATCAGGCCAATTCAAATTTTGAGCGTATGCTTGGGATTTTACGTAGTGGCGATTTGGATGATTTTATAGAAGTTCTAGAAAATGAAGCATTAAGCTTACATGGTTTAATGATGAATTCTACACCTTCATTTACCTTGATGAAACCTAATACTTTGGAAGCGATTGAATTAATTCGTGAATTTAGAAATACGACTAAAATTCCTGTAGGATTTACCTTGGATGCTGGTCCAAATATTCACCTGATGTTTCCTAAAAAAGACAGCCTAAAAGTTGATGTTTTTGTAAATGAACAGCTAAAGGATTTACTTGAAAATGGGAAATATCTTAAGGATGAAACAGGTTTAGGTCCCAAACAAATTAATATTTCTGGTGGTGCATAAAGAGAGTCAATTGTTTCATGGAAAGCTTCTTCTTTTTGGTGAATATTCTGTTTTGTTGAATTCGATGGCATTAAGCATACCTTTCAAAATGTTTAAGGCCAATTTTGATTTCATGAGTTCAAATAAATCTGAAGCAGAAAAAAAATCGAATTCAGAATTAAAAAAGTATTTCAATTACCTGCTGTCCAATTCAAGTGCATTTGAGTCTGTTTTGAACTTATCGGATTTTGAAAAAGATATTAATTCAGGTTTAATTTTCAACTCCTCAATTCCAATAAGTTACGGAGTAGGTAGTTCAGGTGCATTATGTGCTGCAATCTATAAGCATTATGGGAAGAGTAGTGGATCCAATGAAACTGATTTAACAGAATTGAAGCGAAAATTGTCATTGTTAGAATCAGGATTTCATGGTAAAAGTTCCGGACTGGATCCATTAATCTCTTATGTCAATAATCCAATATTGGTTTCAGGAGATGATAAACTTTCACTTGTTACTTTGCAGTTGGATAAATTTTTTGAAAATGCTGCCGTATTTTTAATTGATACCCAACAAAAGGGAGATACAGCACCTTTGGTAAATGATTTTTTACTGAAATGTGAGTCGATAGATTTTCGAAATAGAATTATTGAAGAACTCATACCTGTAACCCAACAATGTATTCATTGTTTTTGCAATAATGATATTGACAATTTCTTTGAATCAATACAAATTCTTTCGTCATTTCAATATCAAAATTTTACAAATAAAATCCCAAATGGTTATAGGGTATTGTGGAAAACTGGCCTCGATTCCAACAAATTTTGGTTGAAATTATGCGGTTCCGGAGGAGGAGGTTACCTTTTGGGTTTTACAAGAAACATGGAGGAAACTGAAAAATTCTTATCGAAAATGAAATTCTCATATCTGCAAATTTCTCCTACTTCGATGAGGTAAGTATTGGAATGCTATAGCTTACCTTGGTCCCTGATTTACTTGGGTTAATATTTTTCATATCTGCAATTTCAAAATTCATCTTTTTGGATGATTTAAAATTGTAAATTTTTACTCTATCTAAAGCGATGGAAGTAGCCAATGATTTATGATTCTTTTGTGAGGATTGCTTTTTAGCTTCTTCTATCCCGATTCCATTGTCAATAATATCAAACTTTATGGATTGTTCATCTTCTGTTTTAGTCACTTGCACGTTTATACATGCTTCAGGATTATTTCTTAGTTTTCCATGAATAAGTGCATTCTCGATAAAAGGTTGTGCCAGCATTGGAGGAACCATTACTTCATCTTGATCCAAGGTGGCATCAATTTCGAAATGATAAGCGATGTCATTCTCGAATCTTAGTTTCTGCAGTCCAATATAATCCTCTAATGTTTGTAATTCTGTACGTAAAGAAACGAATTCCTCTCTTGAATTCTCCAAAATTCCACGTACCAAACTAGCCAATCTTGAAAGATAATTGTTGGCATCATCATTTTTTTCGTCTAAGATAAAACACTGAATTGCCGTTAAGGAGTTGAATAAAAAGTGCGGATTCATTTGTGTCAGCAATACTTTCTGACGTAGATCCATGATTTTATGATCTGCTCTCAAGCGGTTAATTCTAAGCGAAACCAAAACAGCTACAACACCAAGAATCATGACAGCCAATAAAACAATAATCCAGGCATTTTTCTGACCCAATTCAAGGTTTTGAATTTGAGTTCGTTGCTGCAACAGTTCAAATTCCTGTTTTTTCTTTTCATTTTCATAAGCAGCAGCTAATTCAGCAAATTTATTTTCAATGCTTATTGTATTTAAAGAATCTTTTAACTGAACTCCTTTAGATTGATAATCATAAGCTTGTTTAAATTGCTTTTTATCTTTATACAATGATGATAGCTGAAAAAGAATATCTGGTAATAGAAGATGACTTTCTAATTTTTTTGCAAGGTCAAATGCCTCCAATAAGTATTTTTCGCTTAGGGTATAATTCTTCAATTCGAAATAGGTAGAGCCAAGTTGTAACTTTACATTTACAAGACCAGAAAAATTCTCAAGTTCAGTTCGGAGTTTTTCTGACTTCTTTAAATACACTAAAGCCGAATCAAGCTGTTTATTGGATTGATACAAGTAACCAATGTTAAAATACAACTTAGAATCAAAAAGTTTATTGTCAATTTTCGCATTTTCCTTTAGTGCAAGATTGTAATAATCAAGCCCTTTTGAGTATTCTTTTTGTTTTTCATAAACTGCCCCCAAATTGCAATAAGCTTTGGCAATTTCTAATGAATTACTATTCTTTTGAAAGTTTTTTAAAGCCAACATATAGTAATCCTCTGCATATTCTAAGTTCTTAATTAATTGATGCAGATTACCTAAATTATTGTAAACGCTACCCAAGCCTTTGTCGTATTTTACCTCTCTGTATATTCGAAGGTTTTCAAGATAATACTCTAGAGCTTTATCATACTGTCCTTGACTTTTGTATAAGAGTCCAATATTCCCAATAACCTTTCCAACATCTACTTTAGAACCAATAGCTTCGAATTGAGGAATGGCTTTATTGTAATAATGAAAGGAGGAATCGATATTGCCTGAATAAAAATAGTTAATACCTTGACACTTATAAGCTTTTGATAAGTATACAGGGTCTTCTGTTTTTTCGGCTAATAATATCGCTTCGTTACATACTTTTATGCTTTTAGTTAACGAATTATTCCTTAATAAAGATGATGATGAATCAAGGTAAGTTGTTATTCTTTCTTGCAAGTTTTTGCTGCTAGTCTTCTCATCGTTATTAACCGAACAAAATGATGTAAAGGATATCAGTAAAAATACAACTGTTGATATTGTTTTTTGCATGCTTAATTCTGGTTAAGTGATTAATGGAATAGAGTAGGTAACTTTGGTTCCGGTTTCACCATGATTAATTAAATCAATGATTTCAAAATTCATCTTTTTCGAAGACTTAAAATTGTAAATCTTAACACGATCAAGAGCAATAGAAGTAGCCAATGATTTATGGCTTTTTTGTTTTGACTGTTTTTTTGCTTCTTCTATTCCAATTCCGTTGTCAATAATACTAAATCTTATCGACTCTTCATCATCTGTTTTAGAGACTTTTACATTAATACAAGCTTCAGGATTATTTCTAAGTTTTCCATGAATTAAAGCATTTTCGATAAATGGTTGTGCCAACATTGGAGGTACCATTACTTCGTCCTGATCCAAGGTCGCATCAATTTCGAAATTGTAAGCAATATCATTTTCAAATCTTAATTTCTGAAGTCCGATATAGTCTTCTAAAGTTCTTAATTCGGTTCGTAATGAAACAAATTCTTCTCTTGAATTCTCCAAAATTCCACGTACCAAACTGGCCAATCTGGAAAGATAATTGTTGGCATCATCATTTTTATCATCCAAAATGAAACTCTGAATTGCAGTTAAAGAATTGAACAGAAAGTGAGGATTCATTTGTGTCAATAATACTTTTTGACGCAGATCCATGATTTTATGATCTGCCCTCAAACGGTTAATTCTTAACGAAACCAAAACTGCCACAACTCCAAGGATCATGACAACCAATAAAACAATAATCCATGCATTTTTCTGACCTAACTCAAGTTTTTGAATTTGAGTTCGTTGTTCTAGTAGCTCAAATTCTTTCTTTTTCTGTTCCGATTCAAATTTTGCAGTTACTTCAGCTAATTGTTCATCTCTAACTATTCCTTGTAGGGAATCTGTAAGTGAGTAATATTTTTTCAGATACGAAATGACCATTTCTGGACGCTCTAATTTTTCAAGAAGGCCGGAATAGTAAAGGTATGTCACGCTTAAATCCTCAGATAAATTCTGTTTCTTGCAAAATGTTTCTGCTTTTTTAAAATAAGTTTCAGCATCTTTGAGTTGCCCCAACTCTTGCAGTACAATGGCTTTTTTGATATAAAGTTTCCCAATTCCCCAAATATCATTTAGTTGTAGTCTAATATCTTCACACTTATTAAAATACTCTAAAGCTTGTAGAGGTTTATTCAGTTTTTGATAACATTCACCAATATTTAATTGAATAATTGCCTTGTGCTGCAACATTCCATCCTTCTCGTTCAGTCTTAAAGCTTTAAGCTGATAGCTTAAGGATTCTTCAAATAATCCTTGTTCGAATTTAATAACACCAATGTTGGTTAGAACTCTAGAATAACGCTGAGTTTCATTTATTTTGAAATAGATCTCTTTTGCTTTAAGATAAAACTTTAATGCTTTGTTAAAGTTTCCAAGTGTTTGGTATACTCCTCCAATATTTGTGTAAGCGGCAGCAATTCCTTTGGTATAATTTAAAGCCTCATATATTTCAAGTGCATTTAAATATTGTTGTAATGCTTTATCGTATTTATTTGTTCTTCGGTAAACTACTCCGATGTTTGAATTCAAAATGGCAACATTTAGGCTGTCATCGATCGAAGAAAATTCCTCTTTTGCTTTGTTATAGTGATAGTAAGCGGAGTCGAATAAACCTTGGTAGAAAAATGTAGTTCCTTGAGATTTATGAGCGATGGCTTTTATCTCGGCCTTGTCTGTTTTTTTTGCTAATTCTATGGCTTTTCTTCCTATATCCGTGCTTGTATCATATGAAGAATCTCTTAAAATTTTAGCTTGATTTAGAAGCTGCTTAATTTGTTCTTCGGATTGAATCTGTGGATTATCATTGAAAATACCAACAGCGTATATAAAGTTTGTAAAAACAACTAAATGAAGTAGTAAGCCTATTCGTCTCATGTTTTAGAGTATATTAATAGAAAATCATTGCAAAATATGAATATTCAATGAAAAACAGACAACTACTTAGCAAAAAGTAGATTTATGGTAATAAAAAAGCCTGATCATTGATCAGGCTTTCAGTATCCAAATTTAAATGGAATTAAAAATTGTATGTAATACCAACACCTGGTAACCAAGCTCTGTATTTGTATTCTCCTGCAAAACCTGAGTTGCTATCCACTCTGTCCACTTTTTCTCCTTCATTGTATAGTAATGAAGCATCTAAGCTAAGCTTGTTGTTAAGTTTATAAGAAAAACCTAATGAAATGCCTACTTTGTTCGCTCCTGGAGTTTCAGGAGTATAGTACATATCATTTGTTGGTGTTTCGTCGAAATATAAACCAGCATAAAGATCTAATTTTTCATTAGCAGTGTATCTTGCACCAAATCTCCAAGTCATTGTATTGTCCCAGTCTCTTGTACTTTCAGAATCGGCAAGAACAGGAATCATTACATTAGGGATGCTAGGATGAGGAATAGAAGTATTTTTTTCAAAATCAAAATTCAATGATTTGTATGCATTCCATTTAATAAAGTTTGCATCAGCAGAAACCAACCACTTATCGTTGATCTGGTATGCAAAACCAATATTTAAACTTGCAGGAAGTGGTAATGATGCTGCAACTCCTCCATCAGGGAAAAGTGCAGAAATACCTTCAGGAACAGTAAAATCAGCATCTGCATCAGAATATTCAAGGTCAACATCTACTTGCGATCTGTATGAAATACCAATGTTTAATTTTTCAGTAGGTTGCAAGAAAACTCCAAGGTTATAACCATACTGAATGTTGTTTCCTGAAATATTTACTGAACCAAAAACTGGATCAGCTGATCCAACAAGAGGTCCTACATTTACCGCTCTGTTTAAATCTTCTTCTCCATAAACAATATTTAGTCCGGCACCAACACTTAACCAGTCATTAATTTTATATGATACTGTTGGCTGAATATAAATTGCTTTTAGGGTAATGTCTTGAATTAATTGATTCCCAGACCAGTCATTTCCCCAATCCATAGTGTTTCCAAATGGAGTATATACCCCAAGACCAACAGCAAGCTTTTCGCTTACTTTCATTGATCCATATAAATAGAACGGAGTATTTGTTGGGTTATCTGTAGATTCAGTACCATTTAATCCTGTATATTCTGCTTTAGTAAAAGTGCCAAATCCACCTAATGAGAAGCTATATTTGTTACTTAATGTTGCCAATGCACCTGGGTTCCATTGCATGCTGCTTGCGTCAAAGTTTAATGCAGTACCAACATGTCCCATCCCAGTTTGCTTAGCTCCCTGAAGATTAACAGCATAACCTTCTGCTTTTACATTGTATGCCATTGCAATTACAGCTATGGCTAAACAAATTCTTTTAATCATAAGTTGATGTTTTAAAATTTCGATCTGAATATAATTTAAAAACTTTGTCTTGCAAGTGTAATACAATTAAGATCAGGAGGTTGAGGTGTGTAAATATCAGTAAATCAAAATCATGCAAATATTTAGATTTATCGATAAGAAAAAGGATGGATAATTTTCAATGGTCTTTTATTAAATTTTAATACTTTTATCTTGAATAAGATATCTTTATTCAATGATATGGATAGAAACTTGAATAAAAAAACATCTGGAAATTATACTTATCAGAGTTTTAAAGAGGGGTACAGAAGCGTAACTCCTTCTTTAATTAATCGTTCTTTTGAATGGAAGGATAAACAGATTAATATTCTGTTAGAGAGTGCGATGTTGGAATTGGGGGAGCTGAATGCATTCTCTAAATTTTTTCCAAACATAAATCGTTACATTCCTTTATTTGTAGCACAAGAGGCTGTTGCTTCCAATATGATAGAAGGGAGCAAATGTAATTTATCACAAGCTTTTGTGCCTGAAAACTCAAAAAGTTTCAAACGCATATATGAGCAAAAGGAAATTAGCAATCATATCGAAGCAATAAAATGGGGAGTTAAGGAGTTAAAACGCTTTCCTTTGAGTATTCGATTGGTAAAAGAAGCTCATAAGATACTGTGCTCCGATCTTCCTCAGATGGAGGATTACGGAGGAAAAATCAGACCATATTATCATTCAAATGATAAAAAATTTGAGGATGGATTTGAATATACACCTCCCAATAAGCATGAATTAAAGATTTTGATTAATGATGGTAAAAAATTCTGGAGAAATGAATCTCTAGAATTGCCTCAGTTAATTAAAATGGCTATTTCATTATATCAATTCGAAAATATACTGCCATTTCTTGATGGTAATGGAAGAACTGCACGAACCCTTATCCTTTTCGAAATGATGGAGTTAAATTTTGTGCGCAAACCTGTCTTTTGTTTATCAGTGTTTTTTGAACGTAATAGGTTGGAATATTATCATCGACTAAATCTAATTCGATCGAAAAATGATATAGAGCAATGGATTCGTTTTTTCCTGACTGGAATCAAAGAGTCAGCTCTCTATAGTAAAGAGATTTTGAGTAATATCAACTCAATGGAGGAAAGAAATCAGAAGTTGATAGAGGAGCAAATGGGTAAGAAAAGACATCAATCTGCCAAACAATTGATTACAGAGTTCTATTCCAAGCCATTTTTATCGGTAAATGATATCAAAGAAAAGTTGGGACTGAGCTTTCAATCAGCCAATTTACTCATAAAAGAATTTGAGAATATTGGATTGGTTAAAGAGCTGGTTGGAGCTAGAAGGAATAGACTTTTTTATTTGTGGGAGTATTTGCAGCTATTTGAATTATAGAAAAGCCGATTCAGTAAAGAATCGGCTTTTTATTATTAATTGTGATTTACCCTAATACCTCTTTCATTTTCTTGCCTATATCTGCAGGTGATTCAACTACGTGAATTCCAGCTGCAGCGAGAGCCTTCATTTTTTCTTCGGCAGTACCTTTACCGCCAGCAATAATTGCTCCGGCATGTCCCATTCGTTTACCAGGAGGTGCTGTTTGACCTGCGATAAATGCAACAACAGGCTTGTCAACATTCTCTGCAATGTAAGCTGCAGCAGTTTCTTCATCCGAACCTCCAATTTCACCAATTAGTACGATGGCTTCAGTTTTTGGATCTTCATTCAGCAATTTCACTGCATCAATATGACGGGTTCCAATAATAGGGTCACCACCAATACCAATGGCAGTTGACTGGCCAAAACCAGCTTCACCCAATTGGTGCACTGCTTCGTAGGTTAATGTACCCGAACGTGAGACGATACCAATGGTTCCTGGCTTGTGAATAAATCCAGGCATGATACCAATTTTTGCTTCACCAGGAGTAATTACACCCGGACAGTTTGGACCCACTAAAGTTGTATTTGGATATTTCTTTAAGTATTCGTGAACTTCCAGCATATCAAGTGCAGGAATTCCTTCAGTAATACAAATCACCAAAGCAATGCCAGCCTCAGCAGCTTCCATGATCGCATCGGCTGCGAATGGAGGTGGAACAAAAATTACAGATGCATTGGCGCCAGTTTTTTCAACCGCACCTTTCATAGTGTTGTAAATTGGCACTTTGTCCATGAACATTTGGCCTCCTTTTCCTGGAGTTACACCTGCTACAACATTGGTTCCATATTCAATCATTTGTTGGGTGTGGAACGCACCTTCTGAACCAGTGATTCCCTGAACCACTAGTTTTGTATTTTTATCAACTAGTACACTCATTATGCTTCGATGGTTTTTAGGGTGGATACAACTTTTTCTGCAGCATCTCTTAATTCGGTAGCTGCAATAATATTCATGCCTGATTCTTCAAGTAGTTTTTTCCCTTCCTCGGCATTTGTTCCTTGTAAACGAACTACTATAGGAACTTCTGTATCGATATTTTTAATGGCTTCGATAACACCTTTGGCAACCCTGTCGCAACGAACAATACCACCAAAAATATTAATCAATACTGCCTTTACATTCTTATCTGACAGGATAATTCTAAAACCTTTTTCAACAGTTTCAGCAGAAGCTCCACCACCAACATCAAGGAAGTTTGCAGGCTCGCCACCTGTTAGTTTAATAATATCCATAGTTCCCATTGCCAAACCAGCACCGTTCACCATACATCCTATATTTCCTTCCAACTTGATGTAGTTCAAACCAGATCTACCAGCCTCAATTTCCAAAGGCTCCTCTTCGTCTAAATCACGAAGTGCTATAATATCCTTATGACGATACAAAGCATTGTCATCGAAGTTGGCTTTTGCATCCAAAGCTAAAACATCTCCTTCTTTGGTAACCACCAAAGGGTTAATTTCAAACAATGAAGCATCGGTTCCCATGTAGGCTTTGTAAAGTGCCATAAAGAATTTAACAGCATTTTTAAAAGCATCTCCTGTCATGTTCAAAGCAAAAGCCATTTGTCTTGCCTGGAATGGACGCAATCCAACAGCAGGATCAACAGCAACTTTTACAATTTTTTCTGGAGTTTCTTCTGCTACTTTTTCAATTTCCATTCCTCCTTCGGTTGATACCATAAAGGTTACCATTGAAGTGGCACGGTCAAGAACTATTCCTGCGTACAACTCTCTGTCAATATTGGAAGCAGCTTCAATAAGTACTTTCTTCACTAGTTTTCCTTCAGGACCAGTTTGATGAGTTACCAAAGTCATACCTAGGATGTCGTTGGCATATTGAGAAACATCTTGTGCCGTTGGAGCAAATTTAACTCCACCACCTTTTCCTCTACCTCCGGCGTGAATTTGGGCTTTAACAACTACCGGTAAGCCAATTTCGGCTGCGGCCTCTTCAGCTTCCTTTACCGAGAATGCGATTTTGCTTTCCGGAACAGGAACACCAAACGAGCGTAAAATTTCTTTTGCTTGATATTCGTGAATCTTCATTCTATAAAAATTTTTTGTTAGGCTTGGAATGACCTGCAAAAGTTCTGCTGGTATTGTTTTACTTGATTTTGAACAGATTTAGGCAAGTCGGTTAATAATGATACAAATGTTTAATTTTTAGATGAACCTAAATATATAAATATCTGCATGGAATAAAAAGGTGATTTATCAGAAATTTAAAGAATTTCGCATCTTTAATTTACGTTTTTGTGTAAGTTGTTGGAATTCATTGATAATACAAGGTGTTATTCTTTTTCGATGGGTTTATAGATTGTGACAATATGTTTTGATGGTGGTAAAACTTTCGATAATTTATAAATAATAGAGTAACTTCATGGCAAATTCAAATTTGCATGTACCCAGTTGAGCTTCGTTTAGATATTTTTTCACTTCTGATCCTGTTGGGGATTTTTCAAGGATTTTTTCTAACCTATTTTTTCCTGAACAAAGAAAATCGTATGGTTTTATCCAATCGTGTTTACGGGTTTCTATTATTAAGTCTTTCCCTTTTGATTTTTGATCATTGGTTGAATTATACAGGCTACATGACTCGGGTAATTTTCATTGATAATTTTTCTGAGCCGTTGAATTTTGCCATTGCACCTATTTGCTATCTATATATAAGATATAGTTTGAAACCTAATTTCAAGAGACGGGATTATTGGCACTTTGCGTTTTTTGCCTTTTATATTTTCTACTCTTTCTTCTATTTTTTACAGACAGATGAATTCAAATTTAATTCGTTTGTTTGGGTAAATCACCCTGATTGGGAAAGAATTCAAGTCATACAAAAATTTAGTGATGATCCTTTACAACTGCGAGCCCATATTAATCAGTTAACACTTTTGCACTTTGTAGCTTATTTGGGATTTTGTATTCAGGAAATCTTGAAAGAGGTAAAAAGCAAAAAGCTGCAATTTTGGAAATTGAAAAATCAACAATTAAGATGGTTACGAAATTTATGCCTTCATTTTTTTGTTGTGATTGTCATTTTTGTACTTACCAAATCTACGCTCGGGCGCGATTTGGGTGATCATTTTATTGCATCCTATATTACCTTAATTATCTACTTGGCCAGTATTAAAGTAGTGAATGATTCTCTCTTTTTCAAGAAAAGTAATATTATAAAAGCAGCGGAGAAATATTCCAAATCTTCTTTGAGTGAATCACAAAAAGATGCGATCTTAAATCAGTTGTGCCGTGTGATGAAAAATGAGGAGTATTTTGCAAACAATATGGCATCGCTCCCACAGCTTTCAAAAAAGATTGGATACGTATCGCATCATGTTTCGCAAGTGATTAATGAGCGATTGGGAAAAAGTTTCTTTGAATGGATGGCCGAGTTGAGAGTTGAAAAGGCCAAGGAACTGCTTTCACAAAATGAAAATCAAAATATCACCATTGAGGAATTGGCCGAAAGAGTGGGATACAATTCAAAATCTTCATTCAATAAGGCATTTAAGAAGCACACTTCACAAACGCCTACTCAATTTAAGAATTCGCTGTAAATCAACATTATATGTACTAGTATCAAGTGTTTCCTTATCGGGAAACACGACTTGCCTATAATCGGATTCGTCATTTTGATTCCTTCTGTCAGATCTTTGTTTCAAACAGTAAAATAGAATCAAAATGGAAAAGTCAGAAAGAAGATACGAAATTGATTGGTTAAGAATTGTACTTATTGCAAGTGTTTTTCTCTTCCATATTGGGATGTTTTTTAATCCTTGGCATTGGCATGTGAAAAACAATGTTCAATATCCACAGTTGGTTGAACTAATGGGTTTCCTTCATTGTTGGAGAATGCCCCTCTTGTTTTTGGTTTCTGGAGCAGGAACTTTTTTGGCCCTGGGCAAAAGATCTATATTGGAATACGCGAAAGAAAGGAACAAGCGATTGATGTTACCCTTCTTCTTCGGATTATTTGCTCTGGTTCCCATACAGGTTTACCTCGAAAAATTTACCGAGTATCCATCTCTTTGGAATTTTTATACGCATGTGTTCGATGGCGTATACCCTGAGGGAAATATGAGCTGGCATCATTTGTGGTTTATTTTGTATCTCTTTTTTCTCTCCATGATTGCGATTCCAATTATTAAATGGCTACGAAGTAATCGATCTCAGAATTTTCTAAGTTTGATTAATCGAATCGCATGTAAAAAGGGAGGAATGCTTCTATTCGTCATTCCAATTCTCATTTCTCAATTAATATTGCGTCAATTCTGGCCCAATAGTACCCATGGGTTTATTGATGATTGGGCTTATATGTTCATGTATTTTCTCTATTTTATTTATGGATATTTATTTGCAAACAGTAAAGAAATGACGAAAAGTGTTATCTCTCATCGATACCTGAATGTTTTGGTTGCCATCTCTGTTTATATTTGCTATAGAGTTGGAGGCGAATGGATTGTTAATGATACAGTATACCGATATTTTCATACCATAATGGATATCATGCTTGCTTGGTCTACAGGTATTGCAGTTTTGGGTTTTTTCTGTAGATACATGAGATTCAATTCCCCATTTCGTAAACATGCCAATGAGGCCATTTATCCTTTTTATTTGCTACACCAGCCAATTATTTTATTGATAGGTTTTTATATTAAAGATATGGAAATGAACATTGTTGTTAAAGCTCTTTATCTTACCATAGCTTCTTTTGCAACAAGTGTTGGTATTTATTTATTACTAATTCGGCCGTTTAATTTTATGAGAGTTTTATTTGGACTTAAGGCACGAAAGAAAGAACAATTACAATTAAAGAGAGTTTAAATAAAATAGAGCAATTAAAAAATCAGTATAAAGTTCATTTGTTGGGTGAACTTTTTCTTATATAGAATGATTTCTCTTTTAAAAAAGGGAAAACATGTAAAAACTCCCATTTATCGATTTTTTTGAATATTCTCCCGATTAAATGTCTGATGAACGCATTCTATTTTGTAATTTCAAACTCAAACAGAAAACATGAGAACCATTTTACCATTTAGTGGCCATAGGTGGTAAATTTATTTCAGAGTTTAAATACTATTCTGGATATTTCTCGGAGCCAATAAATTGTTCTAATTTTAATTAAATCAATTTTAAAAACAGATAAAAATGAGTGGATACTTTAACAAGGTAAAAGATTACCTATTGAACTTAGAATACAACATTGTACAGGAAAATTTAGCAGAAGAACTATTCGTAGTTGAGAATCCTGATGGTGGAATTGCAAACCTGATTGTTGATTGTGAAGATCCGATTTTGATTATTGAAGGATTACTTTTCGAAATTAATGGAGATACGAATGATATTTATAAATCATTACTAATGAAAAACAGGGAAATTGTACATGGTGCTTTTACTTTAGACGAAACAGGTACTAAGGTATTGTTCCGTGATACTCTTCAACTGGAAAATCTGGATCAGAATGAATTGGAAGCTACTTTAAATTCATTGGAATTATTGCTGAGTGAATACTCGGAGGAGATTATTTCATTTTCAAAATTGTAAACGATAAAACATTAAAATAAAATGGGAATTTTTAGCAGACTATTTAATGTGGGTAAAGCAGAAGCTCACGCAGCTATAGATAAATTAGAGGATCCTATTAAGATGACCGAACAAGGGATCAGAGATCTTAAAAAGGATTTGGACAAGAGCTTACAAGCTTTGGCGGAAGTGAAAGCTTTAGCGATCAGAAGTAAAAGAGAATTAAACGAACAAAAGTCGTTGGGACAGAATTACGAGCAAAAAGCGATTCTTCTATTACAAAAAGCTGAAAAGGGTGATTTAGATGTTGCAGAGGCAGAGCGTTTGGCAACGGAAGCACTTGCCAGAAAAGAAGAGGCAGTTGCAAACGTAGCACGTGCCCAAGAAGAGGTGATCCGATTCGATCAAAACATCAGTCAGCTTGATGCCAATGTAAAGAAGTTGAAATCAACGATTACTCGTTACGAGAATGAATTGCGTACTTTAAAGGCTCGCGCTCGTGTAAGTTCTGCAACGCAAAAAATCAACAAGCAACTTTCTGGAATTGATAGTTCTGGAACTGTGTCAATGTTGGAAAAAATGAAAGACAAAGTTGCTCAGCAAGAGGCTATGGCTGAAGCTTACGGAGAAATTTCTGTAGAAAACAGAAGTTTGGATGAGGAAATTGATGCAACTTTAAATGAAACAAACGTTAAAGCTTCGAATGCCTTGGAAGAGTTAAAGGCTAAGATGAAGAATAAAGAATAGTAGTTTTATTTGACTATAAATGCAAAACTAACGCAAATAATGCCGATAGATAGCTATAATGCAATCATGAACGCAGTGAAATGAGTGGATATTTGGCTACTAATCGGTATTACAAATTGAACGAAATTAAAAATGGGATTAGCCGATTTTTTTAAAAGAAAAAAACAGCCATCGTACGACAGCACCAATATCCGGGTAACCGACCTGGATGTTGGTTTTGTTTTTGAATACGATCTTGAAAGTTGGGAAGTACAAGCTTGCTTTGAATACGATTGGGGTGATAATTTCTATACTCAGGAATTCAAGATTTTTAATGGTGCAAAAACCATGTTTTTAGCTGTTGAGGACGATGATGAGGTGTACCTTTCCATATCAGAAAAGATTAAAACAAGGCAACTGGGCGAAGAGGTACACGAATCACTGTTAGGAAAACAAAAAGCTCCAGTATCATTTGAGTATCAAGGGAAAAAGTATTTTATGGATAAGGAATCTCCTGGTTTTTTTAATGATGTAGCCAAAGGAGATGAATGGATTGAATTTATTTCCTGGGACTATGAAGATGAGTCAGGTGAGTTTGTGATTTGCATTGAACAATGGGATGAACAAGAGTTTGAAGCCTCTGCAGGAAAACGAATCAAAGAATTCGAAATCTCTAATATCTTACCTAAAGAAATTACGAATTAATAATTCGGAATTACGAGTTCCACGATTTTTTAATTGTAACGGATCTTTCGTAATGCTTAATTAAAAACGAAGTTATAATGAATAGCACAGCAAAAGTTGTACTTGGGATCATCGTATTGTTTTTTATTGTGAAAACATGTGGAAGTTGCGATTCTTCCACATCTCGCCAACGATCATCAGGCTCTCAAGTATCAAAAACATGGCAAAAATCACCGGTTGATGAGTTGATTAAAGAATTGAATGGAGAGCAAAATTTTTCTATCATTCTATTCGATATGGATGCAAGTGAATCAGGAAAAGATTACAGACATCAGTACCAGGTATTGATAGAAAAACCAGATACTATTCTTGAGAAGAAAACAGGATGGAGAGAAGTTAGTGAGACTTTTTTCTCGCAACACATAAATGATATGGGAATGGAAATTGCCTCAAAAAAGGATGGCAAGCTCACCAAGCAAGCTGTTCCGGCAGGTTATAATCATTATGTGGGCAATGAGAAGTACGGACGATGGGAAAATCGAGGAGGATCTTCTTTCTGGGCATTCTATGGGCAATATGCATTTATGTCGTCGATGTTTAATATGATGACTTACCGTCGATCATATTGGGACGATTACAACCGAGGTGGTTATTATGGTGGATCAAGAGGATATTATGGACCACGAGGAGGAAGTCCTGTTTATGGCACCAAAAGTTATACATCCTCAACATCAGGAAAGACTAGTACTTGGGCAAGTAAGCCTAATACTTTTAAAGATCGCGTAAGAAGTAAGGTGAGTCGCTCGACAAGTCAGTCTGGTAGATTTAGCTCTACACGTTCAAAATCTTCAAGTACTGTTAATAAGAGGACAAGCAGAAGTTCTTCCAGATACAGGTCAAGTCGTTCTACACGCTCACGCAGTGGTGGATTTGGTAAATAATATTGGTGTATAACTCATAGATTTAAAAATATGATTTCATTATCAGAGATTTCTTATATCATTTACGATGCTGTGGTTTATATCGCTGTGGCATTTGCCATTTTCCTGATTGGAAAATTTGTTTATCAGCTGCTTCATCCTTCGTTTAAGGTAAAGGAAGAGTTGGTTAAGAAAGATAACTTTGCTTTTGCCATTGCACATGTTGGTTACTATGTTGGCTTGTTATTGGCTATTGGTAGTGCCATTGTTGGTCCTTCAAATGGATTAGTTAACGACATTATTGATATTGCAGTTTACGGATTGTTGGCAATTGTTCTTTTAAACTGTTCCATCTTCCTTTCAGATTATTTAATGCTTCGTAATTTCTCTATCCGTAAGGAGATTATTGAAGATCAAAATGCGGGAACAGGAATTATTGAAGGTGCTGTTTCGGTTGCATCAGGTTTAATCATTTTTGGTGCAGTTTCAGGCGAAAGTGGCGATATGCTTTTCGGAATACTAACAGCAGTGGTGTTTTGGGCCTTTGGTCAGCTGGCTTTAATTCTTACCACACGTTTCTACAATTGGATTACTCCTTACAATATTCACGAACATATCGAAAAAGACAATGTAGCTGTAGGGATTGGTTTTGCTGGTGCAATTATTGCCATTGGTAACCTTATTCGTTTTGGATTGGTAGGTGATTTTGAAGGGTGGCTTCCTTCCTTTGCCGAGACGGGATTTGAATTGGTGGTAGGATTAATTCTTCTTCCGGTAATGCGTTTAATTACTGATAAAATTTTGCTTCCAGGAGAGAGATTAACCGATGAAATTATCAATCAGGAGCGTCCAAATGTAGGGGCTGCTTTGATTGAAGCTTTCGCATATATTGGTGGATCGGTATTGATCACTTGGTGCCTGTAAACAATTACGAATTCCAAATTAACAATTACGAATTAGTAAGAAACAAGAATGATATGTATTAGGCCTGAGTTTGATTTTAAACTCGTAATTCCTAATTCGTCATTTGTAATTTAATCTTTGTGTTTAAGAGTAAATCAACATTATTAAAAGCAGCAATTTTTGCTACCGGATTTTCTGGTGTAGTAGCAGAGTATATTCTATCTACATTAGCAACCTATTTTCTTGGTGATTCGACCCTGCAATGGGTTATGACCATTTCGTTAATGCTATTTTCCATGGGGCTTGGGGCTCGTTTCAGTAAGATTTTCGAGAAAGACTTATTGAAAGTGTTTTTGCTTCTCGAGTTTACATTGTCAATTCTGGTTTCATTTGCTCCTTTGCTGGTTTATACGGCATCAGCATATACCCAAGCAATTGGAATAATAATATATTCGTTGGCAGTATTGGTTGGTTTGCTGATCGGAATGGAAATTCCTTTGGTAATTAGAATTAATGATGAGTACGAGAAATTAAGATTTAACATTTCGAATATTCTTGAGAACGATTATTACGGTAGCTTATTAGGTGGCATATTTTTCGCTTTTATTGGTCTGCCTTTCTTTGGTTTAATTTATACACCATTTATTCTTGGGTTTGTAAATTTTGCAGTTTCAATTGTTGTTATGATTTTCTTATGGGATCTTTTTAAAACAAGTGAACGAAGAAATTTATCAGGGATAGCAGTTTTTATACTGGCATTTCTTACTTCAGGAACAGCCATTGCTGATAGAGTGATTAGTTATGGAGAGCAACTAAAATATGCCGATAAGGTAGTTTATGCCGAACAAACCAAATATCAACGCATTGTAATTACCCAGTGGAAAAATGATTATTGGTTGTACCTGAATGGAAACCAGCAGTTGTGTACCCGCGATGAGGTGATGTATCATGAACCTTTGGTGCATCCAGCCATGAGTTTGCATCCAAATCCTGTTAATGTTTTGGTACTGGGAGGTGGAGATGGATGTGCGGTACGTGAAATTCTAAAGTATTCGAAAGTTGAGAAGATTACTTTGGTTGATTTGGATCCAGCCATGACTGAACTTGGGAAGACACATCCGATGTTAACCAAGTTGAACGAAAATTCACTTCATCACGAAAAGGTAGTTGTGAAAAATGCTGATGGCTATACTTTTCTGCAAGAGAATGAAGACTATTATGACATTATCATTATTGATCTTCCTGATCCTCGATCAGTAGAGTTGGGGCGATTGTATTCTTATGAGTTCTACAAGCAATGTTATAGACACATGAGACCGGGTGGTGTTATTGTAACGCAAGCAGGAAGTCCATATTTTGCAACGCGTGCTTTTTCTTGTATTGTGGAAACCATGAAAAGTGCAGGATTCGAAACTGTTCCAATGCACAACCAGGTGATTACACTTGGCGAATGGGGCTGGAGTTTGGGCGTTAAACAAGCCAATGGTGATGTGAAGAAGAATTTAAGAATGCTCGAATTTGAGATACCAACTCGATGGATCAATAATGAGGCAATGGCTTTGATCACCTCCTTTGGGAAGGATTATTATCCATGGAAAAAGGATACGGTTCATGTCAATAGAATACACGAGCCAGTACTTTATAAGTATTATTTAAAAGGAAATTGGGATCTGTATTAACAATTGGTAATTAATAATACAGGAAAGTAAATTTAGAAATGTAGAGACGTAGCATGCTACGTCTTTAACCGAATAAAGACTAGTCAATGGAAACAAAATTACTAGCAGCAAAAATACATAACCTTAGGTTTTGGGTTACCGAATGTGATCCTATGATTTTAAAGGTGAGGTTTCAGAACTATCTGGAAAAGGTGGGTTTTGTGATTTTGAATTGTTCTGATCATCATTTTCCTGTTCAGGGATATACCGCTTTATGGATGTTGGCTGAATCGCATTTAGCCATTCATACTTTCCCAGATAAAGGATACACCTATGTGGAGCTGAGCTCTTGTAATCAAGGTAAATCGGAGCATTTTAAGAAATTGATTGAAGAGAGCGATTTGCAAGTGAATTGGAATGGTAAAGGCATAGAAATTTGTACACCAGATGTCAATTAGTAGTTTAATTAGCTCAGATTTTTAAAAACTATGCGCAAAAAACTAATATATCTGGCGGCATTTCTGGTCTATGTGATGGCTATTCTCTCCATTCAATGGTTCGAAAGTCAATCGCCTGATTCGAATATAAAGACGATTGGAGATGCATTTTGGTATGCAATTGTAACGCTTACCACGGTTGGTTATGGCGATTTTTATCCGGTAACACTGCCGGGTAAGATTATCGGTTTGCTTGTAATTATTGGGAGCTTAGGAATATTAGGGTTTTTAATTGGTGAAATAACGGTAAGATTTAATCAGTATATGGAAAGGAAAAAAAGTGGTTTTTGGGGAACCGATTTCGAGAATCATTATGTGATTATTGGCTGGAATGAGTTTGCTCAAAAGGTAGCAAATGAAATTATTCATGCCGGACAAAAAGTGGCCATTGTTACCAATACTAAGTCAGATTTGGATTTAATTGCTGATCTATATGCATCGAAAGATGTTTTTTCTCTTTTTGCTGATTATTCGAATATTGAGGCTTACCAAAAAGTGAATGTATCGCAATCGAAGCGTGTATTTGTGAATTTCGAGAGCGATTCTGAGACCTTGGTTTTTGTAATCAACCTGAAAAAGCATTATCCACAGTCGAATGTGGTTGTGCGTTGTGCAAATCCTAGTTTAAAAGAAACCTTTTTAAATGCTGGAATCGATCATGTTATTGCACAAAACGAGGTAGCTTCCAAACTGGTTGCGTCCTATCTGTTCGAACCACATGTTGCCACTTATACCGAAGATTTAATAGCAACCAGCGTATCGGATGAGGATTCGGATATCCAACAATACCTGATTACTGAAAAGTGCCCTTTTGCAGGATCGGATTATATGGATGCTTTTCTAAAGCTGAAAGTCGATTTTAATGCCATCCTGATAGGTTTGGTACAAGATGGTAAAATCATCAAAAATCCTGTTAAAGGAACCAATGTGCAAGTCAATAACTACCTGATTTTAATATCGAGTGGAAATAGTAAAAAGGCTTTGGAAAACTTTTTTGGGGTAAAAGAGGGAGAGTAGACCCAGATTTTCAAAGTATTTGAAGTGATTAAACATGCCTTTGCAGCTGGTGTTGATTTAAATGAATGCAAAAGTGTTACTAGTAGAGGTGTTGATTTTTAATGCTTGTATGAGTAATTTTGTAAGTAATATATCAACACAAGAATATGAAAAGAATATTATTTATTGCATCCATTATTTTATTATTCTCTTGTTCGAAGGATGATCCTAAAAGGTTAATGTATGACATTACCTATACTGTTGTTGCTTCAAATGGAGCTACGATTAATAAAGTGGAGTACAGAGATGGTAAAGGTGAATTCGTAGAGTTGTATAATGTAACTTCACCTTGGACGATTGACATTAGAGTAAGAGCAGGTCTTGGGTTGGAAGCGGCAGCCTATGGTGATGTTCCTTATCAAGGTTCATTAAGTATCACAGCAACCTGGACACCAGAAGGAGGTGCAGAACAATCGGAAACGGATACGCTACCTAATGACGATCCTAATATTGTACTTATCAAAAATGGAAGAGTAGAAATTTCAGGGAGAACTTTGCCTGACTAATATACTTTTATTCAGGTTGATATCCAACATCATCGGGTAAATTGGGAGCTTGCGAGGCCATAACAGCTAGTTGATCGGCACGTTCGTTTCCCGGAATATTGGCATGTCCCTTAACCCAAACAAATTTTACATTGTGTTTTGGATATACTTGCAGAAAGCGCATCCATAAATCAGCATTTTTTTTGCCTTTGAATCTTTTCTTTACCCAGCCAAAAACCCATTTTTTCTCTACCGCATCAACAACATATTTCGAGTCGGAGTAGATGGTAACGTCGCAACCTGGGTTCTTAAGAGCTTCCAATCCCACGATAACGGCCATCAGTTCCATTCGGTTGTTGGTAGTAAGTTTGTATCCCTGATTCAAATCCTTACGATGTTTTCCCGATATTAAAACAACTCCGTATCCTCCCGGACCTGGATTTCCACTTGCTGCACCATCGGTAAACATTGTAATCTTTGTTGACATATTTTCTTGTTTAGGTTTTATAGATCAAAAGTAAAAAAAATAAAAAAGGATGCCCGAAAATTCGAGCATCCTTTGATATTATTTTGTGAGTGGTTAATTACTTCACAATAGTCAATTCGTCGATGATGTTTTTAGCACCAGCAAATTTATCGATGATAAATAGCGTGTATCGAACATCAAGGTTGATACATCTTTGAAGGTTTTCTTCGAAGTCGATATCACCAGACATAGCTTCTGAGTTACCATCGAATGCAGTACCAATTAATTCACCATTTCCGTTAATTACCGGAGAACCTGAGTTACCACCTGTAATGTCATTGTTTGTTAGGAAACAAGTAGGTAATTTACCATTCTTATCTGCATACTGTCCGTAATCTTTAGCTTCATAAAGCTCTTTCAATTTTGCAGGAACCTGGAATTCGTGACTTCTTGGATCTTCTTTCTCCATTACACCTTTTAAAGTGGTGTAGTGGTAGTAGTAAGCACCATCTCTTGGCTCGTAACCACCAACATTACCGTAAGTTAAACGAATTGTTGAGTTTGCATCTGGAGCCATTAATTTCTTTTTGTTGATTTGTAGCAAACCATCAACGAACAAACGTCTTCCTTTGTTCAAATCTTCAGAACCATTGTATGCAGCTTTGTAAATTTTGTAGTATGCTTCCTGAATAGATGCACCAGTTTTGTATAAGAAGTCATTTTCCAATACTTCAGCTTCAGGAGCTTCAAGGAATTTGTTGAATTTAGCTTCAGTTGCGAATACTGAATTTGCATACACGTTTTCAGCAAATTTTTTGAAATCGTTGTTGTATTCTTTTTCAATTGTTTCAAAAATTGACGGACGGTTTTCCATTGCGATATGATCTGCATAGAAGGCAAATAAACCAGCCATTAATTTTTGATCGGTAGGAGCGTTATAATCTTTATAGAATCTCTTACCTGAAGCTTTTAATGCAGCAATCGCTTTTTCAATTGCTTCAGCATCTTGAGTTTCTTCTTTCAGAAGTTTTAATAACTTACCTGCTCTTGAAGCAAAACCAGGAGCTTCGGCACCTCTATCCAATGCTTCGCCAATGTATGAAGCTTGGTAAGCTGCATCTTTTCTTTCAGCATAAACTTTTTTAATCATATTTAAAGCTTCGCCATACTTCGCTGCACGTTTTGGTTTAGCGTTAGCCCACTCCAAGAATTCTTTTTCGATTTCTTTTTTGTGACCCATTGTGTTCAGCTTTTTCAATGCTTTGTTTTGCTCATTTGAGTATTTCCAGTAGTTCGCACTGCTTGCATGTTTCGAAGCGTATTGAATTCTTACCTTAGGATCTTTCAACATATCATTCATCATGATATCCAATTTTACTGTACGGATATCGTAACGGTTCTTGTTGGTAATCTTCATGGTTTCTTCCAAACCATAAGAAGTTAGGTAACGATTTGTAGTTCCAGGGAATCCCATAATCATAGCGAAATCACCTTCTTCAACTCCTTTAATAGAGATAGGTAAGTGATGCTTAGGCTTCAAAGGTACGTTGTTTTCTGAGTAAGAAGCAGGTTTGCCATCAGCACCAGTATAAATACGGAACATTGAGAAGTCAGCAGTATGACGAGGCCACATCCAGTTGTCAGTATCACCACCAAATTTACCCATTGATTGTGGAGGAGCACCTACCAAACGAACATCTTTATAAATTTCGTATACGAAAACAAAATATTGGTTGCCATTGAACATGCTTTTAACATTAGCTCTCAAGTGAGTACCTTCTTCAGCTTTTTTCTCAATAGCTGTTGCAGCTTCTTCAATCGCTTTGTAACGATCTTCTTCCGACATATCGTCTTTTACTCCTTTTAAGACATCTTTTGTTACATCTTCCATTCTTACTAAAATAGAAGCAGTAATACCAGGATTGGTTAGCTCTTCTTTTTTGCTGTAAGCCCAAAATCCGTCTGATAAATAATCATGCTCAGGAGTTGAGTGAGATTGAATTGCTCCGAATCCACAGTGGTGATTGGTTAAGAATAAACCTTGATCAGAAATAATCTCACCAGTACAGAAATGGCGGAATGGTCTTCCTTCGCTTCCTAAACCAACAATTGCATCTTTTAAACAAGATTCGTTTACTTTATAAATATCTTCAGCTGTAAGCTTAAAGCCTTTTTCCTGCATTTCTGCAGTGTTCTTTTTTAAAAGAGATAAAAGCCACATTCCTTCGTCTGCTCTTACAGTAGAGAAGCAAAGCAAAAGACTTAATCCCAATACTAATGATCTTAAGTTTCTCATTTTAGTTGAATAATTTTAAATATGCCCCAAGTTGTTGCTAATAAGTAAGCACTTGGAGCGTTTGTTGTGTCCAATTATTTTGTTGGCAAGCAAAGTTAGTATTATTCTATGTATTTTATAAATCCTATAGAAAATCCCAATTAAAGCTTGTTGTGTATTTGTCAGAAAATCAGCTATATATTCTCATGTGGTTTCGATAAAATTAGATGAACACATGGATTTTCTCGTTAAAATTGCGCTATAATAGACTGTTAATCATGTGTTTGTTAGAATTTTAGTTCCATTTGATCAGGTAGTAAACCAAAACTCTTACGATGAAATGGACTAATTCCATGTTCACGAATTGCAATTCGATGTTTTTTTGTAGGATATCCCTTGTTGCTATTCCAATCGTAATACGGAAAATCCTCATGTATTTTCATCATGAAATCGTCACGGTAGGTTTTTGCAAGTATTGAAGCCGCAGCAATTGATGCGTATTTTCCATCTCCTTTTATTACACAAGTATGTTTGATATTCTTGTATGGATTAAATCGATTGCCATCAATAAGAAGATGCTCTGGTTTGGTTTTTAATTGATCAACAGCTCTGTGCATTGCAAGAAAAGAAGCATTAAGGATATTAATTTTGTCAATCTCTTCATGATCAACAATTCCTACTGCCCATGAAATAGCTTCCTTTTCTATGGTTTCTCTTAAGAGATATCGTTTCTTTTCTGATAATTTCTTCGAATCATTCAACATTTCATTGCTGAAATTGGTCGGAAGAATTACAGCTGCAGCAAAAACCGGGCCTGCAAGGCAACCACGGCCAGCTTCGTCGCAACCAGCTTCAATGGTATTGTCATGTAAAAATGAATCAAGCATATCTGTTGAAAATTAAAATTTCGACAAATATAGTTCAAATACAATTTAGTAAGTCAGTTAAGTTATTCCTTATACTTAATGGTGCGTGCATTATCAATAAACTCTCTTTTAACTCTCCTGGGATCATTTATGATTTCATAAAATTCATCGAAATAATTTAGTACACGCTCTTTTTCCTTTTCATTTAGGTAAGGACAGCTTGTATATATTTCATAAAGAGCTTCTTTTTTCATTCGGAACTCCCTAAAAATATATTCCAAATCCTCGGCAGTTCTTTTGTATCCACGATACAACCTTTCATGGATGGATTTGATATTCAATTTCTCGTTCGGTACAGCGTAAGGAGCATTAACCAAGCTTGCCCAATCAAAATCATAAGGCACAGGTGTAGGTCTGGAAGTCGGTGTTTTGGCAATGAGTTTGATGTTATGAAGGGTTGGAACTCCCCAGTCGGTGTTGCCAACCATGTATTGAAATACCGCTAATTTGGTTACTTTCCCAATAAGCGTATGATCCTGATGAATTTTTTTCTCGTATCTGGGAATCTTACTATTTCTAACAGCCATATCTTCAAAGTCTTCTATGAAAAAGGCATATTTTTTCAATGGCCCCATTTGATTATCACTGTCCTTGTATGTAATCTCGGCAAGACGTACATTGAAACTTTCAGGAGAAAACAAATTGTACGCTTTATATATCAGGTATTCCTGAATAAGCATTTGCTGATACCTTTCGTTTTTGTTTTGACAATGGGTAACCATTTTTAGTTTTCCTTGTCCGTGAAAAAGGGAATAACTGGCATCTACTTTGTTAAACTTTATGCGGATTGGAGGAAAAGGGCAAATACTTCTATCTTTTCTGAAATTACCTCTGGTTTTTAATTGTACACTCATGGAAACAATTGAATCTCCTAAGTGGTATGAAAGTCTTCCTTTATGATATTTATTTTTTTCACCAATATCTCTTACCAAAGTTTTTAAGTCTGTGGTGATTGATAATTTTATTAAAGTATCTGATTCAAAGAGGTTAGGAGCCTTGAATATGCTATCGTTATCCAGGTCGTTTTGAGACAGGCAAAGTGAATTTATGCTACTAAGTAGTATTAGTAGAAATGAAAACACGATATATCGGATTTTCGAATTCATATATACAGTGGGTTTGTTGGTTTGAGTTGTTTTTATTCCATGCCCTTATCGCTTAATTCTGCATCTGTTAGGATGTTATTACCTTCCACATCTTTATAGAAAATAGTTAGTCTGATGCTATTTTTAGATAGGTCAATTTGGCCAATTTTAAATCTATCGATTATTAGTCCGGTTCTTGCTTCTACATCTTCTCTTAATAAGTCATGTTTATCTGGATGGATCAAATCCATTCGATCGTAAATGATGGTTCTTCGAGCCATATGTCTGCGCATCCAAATTCTTTCCATGATATAAGTCGTAAGCATGAATGCTACATTGGTAACCAATATTTCACCCAAACTAACATCTCTTCTTGCCAAAGCGTTGATAATAGAAATGGTAATTACCAGAAACAGGTAAGTCATTTCCCGAATTGGGATGGTATCGGTACGGTAGCGAATAATACCGAAAATTGCAAAAAGACCAAGAGCAAAACCAAGTTGCAAATCTATGTTCCCTAATAAGAAACAAAGGAAAAATACAGTAGTACTTATCATGATATAAGTAAAAACGTAAGTTCTTTTTCCTGTTGCCTTAAAATATACATAGTTGACAATAAAAATGGTTACAACCATGTTTAATACAAACCTAAGCAAAAGTTCAACCATGTTATTAGAAAGGATAACAGTGCTTGGTACATTTACAGTATCTAGACTAGTGAGTAGTTCCATTGTTTGTATGCTTTAACGTAATCTTTCTTTCTCTGTGTGTGCAAATATCCGATAATATTTTTGATTCTCAATCAATAAGGCTTGGTCAATGAAGTTTGGATCGCCAATAGGAACATCCATAGCAATGAGTTTAAAAGAATAAAATGGATAAACTCGCGCAACAGGTGTATGACCAAATATGATTACCATTGATTCATAAAAATCTAGCGTCTTAATTACTTCGGCAAGAGAAATTCTATCGTAACTTGGTGTTCTTGACAAATATCCTCTATACCATAAAGGACTATATGAATATAAGAATAAATCGACTAATGTAGTATCTTCAAGCTGAGTATAATTGTTTAAATGATATCGCATTTTAATATTCACATCGTCAATTTTCATTTTTTTCTCGAGAAACTTAGGCGAAATCCCTCCGTGAACAAAGAGCTGATCCCCGATTCGCATCAGAGTGTTTTTAGAACGCAACCAGCTTCCTAGAACCGTGTATTTGTCGAAAAAATGCGAGTAATGATATTTTAAGAAACGCGCTGCATGTTTGTATTTTGTATTTACGTATCGGTCATCAAACAATAAGGCCATCATTTCGTGATTGCCAATTATATAATGAACCCTTCCTCCAGCTTTTTTAGCCTGAATTTCTAACTGAAAAATTAACCAAAGACATTCGGTTACTTTATTGCCACGATCAAATACATCACCAGTAAACACGATGTGCCCATCTCCAAAAATCCAACGATTTCTATCATCTATTACCTTGTTGTAACGAAGAATACTGGTTAATGCATCGAATTCTCCATGAATATCACCCAGAACAATTATTTTATCGGCTTTTTCAAATATTCCTGATCTTGGTCTGATGTTTTTAGGAACGACATAAGTTAATGTATCGCCACCTGCAAAGCCTTTAAATATTAAGGTGTCATTTTTGTATCGATATGATCTGGATATTTTCTTGGTTTTGTTTTTAATGCTATCGTGTTGAATGTAAAAAACATCAACTCTATTATTTGAGATCTGTCTGATATGAGGTCCTTCAACATAGGAAGAAACCAACAGACTATCAGGCATAGTTTCTTGCTGGGAGTATCCATCCAAACTGCAAGAAATCAATACAAATAGAGTAATAAAAGGAAAATATATATTGAATAATCTCATTAAAATCAAACTAATTTAGAGTAGTTAAAGATAAGATTATTTTTTATTCTGAAAATTTGCTACAATTTAATTGATAGTTTCTTATAGTGTAAGAAAGAACTATTAGTTTTGCAGAAAATAGATTTTTGAATGTACACGAAAGAGGAAAAGAGAGAGTTTAGGATTCAGTTTTGGGATGGTTTCAAACGATATTCGAAGAAGCAAGGTCGAAAAATGACTTCCTGGGTTTTGAAAGGGACACAAATAAAGGAAGCACAATTAAAATTTGATTTAAATGATGATGGTGCATTTGTGATGTTGCAAATAGACAGCAAGTTTGATGTTAAGCGTTATTCAGTGTTTGATAAATTTCTGAAGTACCGACCAGTTGTTGAAGATACTTGTGGAGGTGATCTGATCTGGGATAAGAACTATTTTATTGAAGGCTTTAAAGAAGTAAGTGTGATATATTTTCAGTTGAGAGAAGCATCTGTATATAAAAAGGAGAATTGGGAAGAATATTATCAATTTTTATTTCAGAAGATGTGTTTGTTGGAAGAAGCTTTCCTTGATATAAAGGAAGTGGTTCAGAATGATTAATTTTTTTTAATACATATCAATCTGATTAACAAGCTAAAAAGATTCTGAAAGTATTGTTTTTATTGGATTTATTAAAAAAATATTACTAAAATTTTGTTTTGGAATAAAAGGCTCTTATCTTTGCAACCGCAAAACGAAAGAGATAAGTCTTAAGATATATTGCGGGGTGGAGCAGTTGGTAGCTCGTTGGGCTCATAACCCAAAGGTCGTCAGTTCGAGTCTGGCCCCCGCTACTAAAGTTTAGCTTTGATTTGGTCAAAGCTTATTTTTTCGCCGAAAGGTAAATAATTAAGACAGATAATTTCTAAAAATATATTGCGGGGTGGAGCAGTTGGTAGCTCGTTGGGCTCATAACCCAAAGGTCGTCAGTTCGAGTCTGGCCCCCGCTACTAAGTTTAAGGCTTTGGATTATTCCAGAGCCTTTTTTTGTTCCTTCTGATCTAAAAAACATACAATTTCGTTGATTTCTGTTACCTTTGCGTAAATCTTTTCAGATACTATCAGTATGAGTAGTTTAAATGAGAAAAAGCCTTTAATTGAAAAATTAAAGAATAAATACAGACTAACAATATCCAACGAAGCCACGTTTGATGAAGTATTGTCTATTCGATTATCACGATTAAATGTATTTACCGTTACAGGATTGTTTTCTGTTCTGTTAATAGTTTTGGTAACCTTACTTATTGCTTTTACACCTTTACGAGAGTATATTCCTGGCTATCCTGATGGAGAAATGAGAGAAAACATTGAGAATAATGACATCTTAGTGGATTCATTGATTCTTGAATTGGAGAAGCGTGATCGTTTTTTTCAAGGTGTTCGAAACATAGTGGAAGGAAATGATTTTGATAATGTGGTTCAAAGTGCTTCCGATTCCATTGTCGATCCAAAGTACAAGAACTTGAGCTTTACAAGAACAGAATCAGATTCTCTATTCCGTTTAGACCATGAGGAGGATGAAAAATACAACTTAACGCTCGAAAATGCTCCAAAATCAAGAGGATTATCAAATACACATTTCTTTTCACCAATAAAGGGGATGATTTCGAATCATTTTGATAGCAAATCACAACATTATGGAACTGATATTGTGGGAGGTGTAAATGAGCGTATATCTTCCGTTTTAGATGGAACGGTTATTTTTTCGGAGTGGACTTTGAATACAGGGTATGTTATTCAAATTCAACATTCCAACAACTTACTATCCGTGTATAAACACAATTCAGAGCTTTTGAAAAAAGCAGGAGAGCATGTGAAAGCAGGAGAGGCGATTGCGTTGTTGGGAAATTCTGGTGAGTTGACTTCTGGTCCGCATTTGCATTTCGAATTGTGGCATAACGGACAACCTTTAAACCCCGAAGACTATATAAAATTTTAAAAACAAAACTCTAATTATTAATGAGTAAGCATATTGCTATTCTGGGATCGACGGGTTCCATTGGAACCCAAACATTGGAAGTGGTAGAAGCAAATCCCGATGAATTTGTTGTAGATGTTTTAACTGCGAATAATCAGGTAGAATTATTAATAGAACAGGCAAAGAAATTTAAACCTGATGTTGTTGTTATTGCCAGCGAAGAGAAATATCCTCAGCTTGTGGAGGCTCTAAAAGATGAGCCAATAAAAGTTTATGCTGGTCATGAAGCCATTGCCCAAGTAGTTCAAATGGGTGCTATTGATGTTGTAGTAACAGCAATGGTTGGCTATTCTGGATTGTTGCCTACGATAAATGCCATTAAAGCCAGAAAGAATATTGCCTTGGCAAATAAGGAAACATTAGTAGTTGCCGGTGATATCATACAGAAATTAGCATTGGAATATGGTGTAAGTATTTACCCTGTTGATTCGGAACACTCGGCAATTTTTCAATGTTTACTGGGAGAATTCGATAATCAGATTGAGAAAATATACCTGACGGCTTCGGGAGGCCCATTTAGAGGTAGAGATAAAAAATTCCTTGAAAATGTTACTGCCAAGCAAGCATTGAAGCATCCGAATTGGGATATGGGAGCTAAAATTACCATTGATTCGGCAAGTATGATGAACAAAGGTTTTGAAGCTATTGAAGCGAAATGGTTGTTTGATCTTCGTCCTGATCAGGTGGATGTGATAGTACATCATCAATCAATCGTTCATTCCATTGTTCAGTTTCAGGACGGATCGATGAAAGCACAAATGGGATTGCCTGATATGAAATTGCCAATTCAATTTGCTCTTACTTATCCAAAGAGATTGAAAACTGATTTTCCACGCTTTAATTTTTTAGATTATCCTGAATTGAATTTTGCTCCTGCCGATACAGAGAATTTTAGAAACCTGGCTCTTGCATACGAAGCTATGAATAAAGGTGGCAATTTGCCATGTATAATTAATGCTGCAAATGAAGTTGTAGTAGATGCTTTCCTAAAAGGTCAAGTTGGGTTTTTACAAATGAGCGATATCATTGAAGAAGTAATGAATAAAACTTGTTTTATTCAGAAGCCAAGCTACGAAGACTATGTCTTATCCGACTCAGAAGCGAGAAGATTAACGGAGACCATATTGTAAAAAATAATTATCTTAGGCAGCCTTTAGAAATTAACAATTAGTAATTAATAATTAGCAAGTAGAAAAACCTTATGGTTATGAGAGTTATTTACTCTTGATCTATTACTTGTTACAAATAGATATTTGAATGGATGTATTGGTTAAAATAGGACAGTTTTTATTGAGTTTGTCTATTCTTGTGGTTTTACACGAGTTAGGACACTTTGTATTTGCAAAATTGTTCAAAACAAGGGTTGAGAAATTTTATATGTTTTTTAATCCTGGATTTTCACTTTTTAAATTTAAAAAAGGAGAGACAGAATATGGTATTGGTTGGATTCCTCTAGGGGGATACGTTAAAATTTCCGGAATGATTGATGAATCGATGGATAAGGAACAAATGGCATTGCCTCCAAAACCATATGAATTTAGATCAAAACCAGCTTGGCAACGTTTATTGATAATGATTGGTGGAGTACTGGTAAATTTCATTTTGGCATTTGTAATCTACACCGCTGTTTTATTTGCTTGGGGCGAACAATATCTGCCAGCTGAAAATGCAAAGTACGGTATTGTTTGTGATTCATTATCTGAAAGTATAGGCTTGAAGGATGGCGACATTATTGTTGCCCTGGATAATCAAAAAGTAGAGAGGTTTTCTCAAATCATGCCAGAGATTATTCTTAATCGTCCTTCATCAATTCAGGTGATTCGCGATGGGGTAAATCTGGATGTTGCAATCCCTGCATCATATATTCCAGCTTTAATTGAGCGAAGCAGCAAAAAATTTGGTGTTGATCCAACGATTAGTTTGCGTTATCCATTTCACCCAATGAAAGTTGGAAAAGTAGCTAAAGATTCACCGGCTAAATTGGCTGGCTTGCAGAAAGATGATGAGATCGTAAGTGTAAATGGAGTTGATTTTACCTATTTCGATGAATACAAAGAATATCTAACTACCCAGGCAGGCAAAGAGATTAATGTTTTAATTTCAAGAAACAATCAGGAGTTAAATTTAAAATTAACTACAACTGATAAAGGCTTAATAGGTTTTCAACCTTTGTTAGATCTTAGCGGATTTAAGTACGAAGCTGTAGAGTATACTTTTGCACAAGCTATTCCTGCTGGTATTGGAAAAGGATTTAAAAAACTAAATGATTACCTAAAACAATTTGGTTTAATCTTCGATAAAGATATCAAGGGATACAAGTCAATTGGAGGGTTTGGTACCATTGGAAGCATTTTCCCATCCGTTTGGGATTGGCATGCTTTCTGGGAATTAACTGCATTTCTTTCTATTATTTTGGCTATAATGAATATTTTACCAATCCCAGCATTAGATGGTGGGCATGTGTTATTCTTGATGTATGAGATAATTACAGGAAGAAAGCCAGGCGATAAGTTTATGGAGTATGCTCAGGTTGCAGGAATGGTTTTATTATTTGGCTTACTTATTTTCGCAAATGCCAATGATGTGGTGAAATGGGTATCCAATTGGTAATTATTACATTAAAAATACTATATTAGCACTGTAAATACTAAAACTCAACTGATATGAATCTTTTTGTAATAGCGGGAATGATTGGTCCTTGGCAAATCGTAATAATTGTATTTGTAATCGTACTTCTTTTTGGAGGGAAAAAAATCCCAGAATTAATGAAGGGACTTGGTCAAGGAATGAAAGAATTTAAAAAGGCTACAGATCAAGACCAAGATAAGGACAATAACAAAGATAAAGAGTCGTTAGAAAAATAATTAAAAGGCAGGTAGTTCACCTGCCTTTTTTTAATGTCGGAATTTAATAAAATCACATCAACTAAAAAATTAGTTTAAAACTTGTAAAATCATTTGGATGCTACTTGTAAATTAATTATTTTCAATTCGAATTTAGAAATCCCTAAACCTTAAACTGCTCACTTGCATGAAGAATTTCATACTTGTTTTGTTGATGTCTCTTTTAGGCAGTTCTGTTGTCTCTGCTCAATCTTTATTTAGTATTCTACAAAAAGAGAAGCCAGAAAATACAGAAGAAGTCAACCAAAGACTAATGCATTTTACTGATGAGATATTAAAAGAAACCCTTCCAGAGAATGAAATTTTAGATGCAAACTATATTCCTGTTTTTTCAGATGAGATATACAAAGAACGAATGAAACGTTTAAATGATCTGACACCGATACAGTTGGATTATAAACCTGTTGTGCGCCGATTTATTGAAGCATATGCAGTTCGTCATCGCGAGAAAACCGGAAAAATAATTGAGCGCTCGGAATTGTACTTTCCAATTTTTGAAGAGTATTTGGACAAATATGATTTGCCATTGGAACTCAAATACCTTTCGGTTATTGAATCGGCTTTGGACCCAAAAGCAAGATCTAGATCGGGGGCGATAGGCTTGTGGCAGTTTATGTACAATTCGTGTAAAATGTTTGATTTAAGGGTTACTTCTTATGTTGATGAAAGAATGGATCCTGAGAAGTCAACGGAGGCAGCTTGCAAGTATTTGCAGTATTTGCATAGAATTTTTGGAGATTGGCAATTGGCAATTGCTGCCTATAATGGTGGTCCAGGAGTTGTGCGTGAAGCAATTCAACGTTCTGGAGGTAAGACTGATTTTTGGGAAATATCGCCATATTTACCACAACAAACCCGAAACTATGTGCCAATTTTTATTGCTGCAAATTATATTTTGAATTATAGCAGAGAGCACAATATAGTTACAACTCCAAATCAATATCCTTATTTCCGTGTAGCACCAGTTAATGTAAAGAAGAGTGTGTCATTTAAGCATGCTGCGGCAGTACTTGGTGTTCCTGTTGAAGAGATTAAAAAATTAAACCCTATTTATAAAAAAGATATAATTCCTGCAGGTGAATTACCTGCTCAATTGGTTCTTCCGGTTGAGAAGATTGGTTTGTTTATAGACAATGAAGAAGAAATTTATTCAATGAAGGATGAACCCAAGAAGTATCTTGAATTGCAAAAGGAGCTTTCTTCCACCAAAGGAAAATATATGATATATCATGTTGTTAAAGCAGGAGAGTATTTTCATAAAATAGCTATGAATTATTCTTGCACCACACACAATATTATGGAGTGGAATAACATGAAGAATCATGATATTTATATCGGTCAACAATTAAAAATTTGGGTAAAACCATCGGAGCAAATATCCCAAAAACCACAAAGGGATCCACTATTGAAAAAGAGTAAATTTTTGCTTTATGAGGTACAAGAAGGAGATAGTTTGCAATCAATAGCCAATAGGTTCGAGGTAGAATCTGTTAAGGATTTGGTTGAGGTAAATAATATGAATCAATCTAATGTAGTAGAGCCAGGAATGGTATTAAAAATAGTTCAATACGAATAATAATTGAATTCCAAATAAACATCTAATTATGAAAAAAATAATAAATATAACGCTTCTTTGTGCGCTCGTTATTGTAAGTGCAGTATCTTGTAAGAAGACAACAAAAGGATTAAGACCAGTCGTAACTGGAGGTTCGGGTGAGGTTTTGGTTTTGATAAACAACGCACTGTGGGATAGTTCTGTTGGCGATACGCTAAGATCAGTTCTTAATGACACTCAATTGGGATTGCCACAAGATGAACCTGTTCTAGATATTATTCATATTAATCATAATGCTTTCAGTAGTATGTTTAAAACTCACCGTAGTATCTTAGATCTTAGAGTTTCTGCCAAAGTGGAAAAAAACAACCTTGCTGTTAAGGATGAACTATATGCCAAGACTCAATCATTCATGAAAATTGAAGCAAAAGACAATCAGTCAATGATTGAGTTGTTACAAAAGAACAGAAATAAGATTGTAGCTTATTTTCTTTTAGGTGAGAGAAATAGAAAAATCAAAACATTTAGAAGAAATGTAGTACAGGAAATTTTCGAGAAATTAAAATCAAAGTATCAATTTACACTTTCGTTTCCTGCTGGTTATGAAATTAATAAAGATGAGCCTGATTTTTTATGGATAAGCAATGAAACTCCAACAACCAGTCAGGGAATGTTTATATATTCTTACGACTATCTTACAGAGGATTTGTTTTCAAAAGATCAGATCATTAAGAGAAGAAACAACTTATTAAAAAAATATGTTCCAGGGCCTACAGAAGGAAGTTATATGGGAACAGAAATGTCGTATCCAATTATTTCCAGACAATTTGATTTTGAAGGGAACTACGCCTATGAAACTCGTGGACTTTGGAAAGTGGAGAATGATTTTATGGGAGGACCATTTGTGAGTGTAACCTTTCTAGATGAGAAAAATAATAGAGTAATCTGTTTGGATTCTTACGTTTATTATCCTAACAACAATAAACGTGAGATGTTGCGTGAGTTGGAAGCAATTATGTATTCATACCAAAACATTAATAAATAAGAGATGAATTTGCCTGATTATAAAAACTTAAGCATTGAACCTTATCGCAATCGCGAAGAAATAATAAGACAAGTTGCTGCGCAAATTGAGAAAGATTTTGCTCAGTTTGGTTTGGAAGTGCAGTTTTCGGGCGAAGTGGATTATGCATATGAGGAATTATTTTCTCAATTAAAGGAACATCTAATTTGGCTTTTGGATCGAGATTATCATCGATTGGTTTTATTACTTTATCAGATTGATTTAAGTGAAAAGCAAATTATGCAAGCTGAGGCTCAATATCCAGATGTGCCAAAATCAGATTTACTTGCCGAACTGGTTATTCTTCGAGAGTTGAAAAAAGTTCTGATTAGAAATTACTTTAAAGAGAATCCAGATAAATTATAAACGGAAACCGTAGCTTCTGAGCTACGGTTTTTCTTTTGGATAGATTTGAAGCAAAGAAAAGATTTTTAGTATTTTTACTTAACTTCAAAATTGGTTTTGATACAAAAATCTTTTCATATTAAACAGTAATACATGAACATAGATTTACTTACACCGAATATTTCAGTAGAAACAAAGAATGTGTTCTACTTGACAAGCCTTAAAAATTATAAAAATCTTCCTCTTGCCGAAAATGAAATTCAGTATCTTATTCAGCAGGTTGAGAATGAAGATTTATTAATAGAAATCAATCAATATACAAGAAAAATTTTTGTACATGTAAGTGCAACAGAAGAGTTGATGTACAAAGATTATGAGAAAATGAGAAAGCTTGGCAACTCTCTTCATTCAAAAATTCAGGAAAGTAAAATTTCAGAACTTGTGGTTGTTGATTACTCTTTGAACAAAGAAGTAATTTTACCAATACTTGAAGGATTGTCTTTAAGCAATTATCAATTTATCAAGTATCTAAAGGATCCTAAAAAAATAAAGCATTGTCTTACCGAAGTTCACGTTCAGAGTGATGTGCTGGATGAAAAAGACATTGAAGAGCTGCAAGCAGTATGTGAAGCAGTAAAACATGCACGTAATCTGGTAAATGAACCTTTAAGTTATCTAACTGCTCAAAAATTGAGCGAGGAGATCAAGAGAATGGCTGATGAATCAGGTTTTTGTGTGGAAGTTTTTGAAAAGACTAAAATTCAAAGCCTAAAAATGGGAGGTCTTTTGGCTGTAAATAAGGGAAGCGTTGATGAACCAACTTTTTCGATTTTGGAATGGAAACCTGAAAATGCCAAGAATGCAAATCCGGTAATTTTTGTTGGAAAAGGAATAGTTTACGATACAGGAGGTTTGAGTTTGAAGCCAACCAAAGACAGCATGGATTTAATGAAATCGGACATGGGAGGAGCGGCTTCGGTGGCTGGGGCTTTATATGCAATTGCAAAAGCAAAACTTCCTGTTCATGTAATTGGTTTAATTCCTGCTACAGATAACCGTCCGGGAGGAAATGCTTATGCTCCAGGCGATATTATTAAAATGCATAATGGGCTAAGTGTAGAGGTGTTGAATACCGATGCAGAAGGAAGATTAATTCTTGCCGATGCTTTAAGTTATGCAAAAAAATATGATCCGGAATTTGTAGTTGATTTGGCAACTTTAACAGGAGCTGCTGCAGTTGCAATTGGCAAATATGGTGTTGTTGCCATGGGGAATGAAGAAAGTGCTGACAGGATGGAAGAGCTAAAAACTTCAGGAAACAAAACTTACGAAAGAGTGGTGGAGTTTCCATTTTGGGAAGAATACGGAGAATTAATAAAATCAGACATTGCAGATTTAAAAAATATTGGTGGTCGCGATGGAGGAGCAATAACCGCAGGAAAATTTCTGGAACACTTTACGGACTATCCTTGGGTTCATATCGATATTGCAGGTCCTGCATTCCTTGGTGCAACTGACAATTACCGAGGAAAAGGAGGCACAGGGGTTGGTGTGCGTTTGTTGTACGATTTTATAAAAAATTACCAATCATAAGGAATCATTAAAAAGATAGTTAGGATTAAGGGATTCTTTCTATTTTTGTAGTTGCAAGCTAAGTTTTCATTTGGGATACAATATCTTGCATTTATGAACTGAATAAGTTCTAATACCGTTTGGGATGTGATAAACTTGATTTTCACAAGTAGCACATACCAAACTAAATATCTTAACTCATGAAGAATACCAAAATAAAGGTCGGAATAACTCACGGTGATATTAATGGAATTGGTTACGAAGTAATCATTAAAACCTTAATGGATAATAGATTGTTGGAACTTTGTACTCCTATTATCTATGGCTCGCCAAAAGTTGCAGCTTATCATCGTAAAGCACTAAACATCGATAATTTTAGCTTGAATAATATTAAAGAGGCAAATGAGGCTCAGCCAAAGCGTGCGAATATTATTAATTGTGTGGATGAGAATATTAAAGTTGAGCTTGGAAAATCTACAAGTGCTGCTGGAACGTCTGCTTTTCAAGCATTGGAATCTGCTGTTGCAGATTTAAAGAAAGGAGCAATTGATGTTTTAATTACTGCACCAATAAACAAAAAGAACATTCAGTCAAAAGATTTTGAGTTTCCTGGACATACAGAATATTTGGAAGCCAAATTGGAGTCTGGAAAATCATTAATGTTATTGCTAAGTGGTAAACTTAGAGTTGGAGTAGTTGCTGGTCATGTGCCAATTTCAAAAGTTCCTGAAAAAATTACCAAAGAGGCAATTCTAGAAAAGTTAGAAATTTTGAATGCATCATTGCTAAAAGATTTTGGAATTCAAAAACCTAAAATAGCCGTACTAAGTTTAAATCCACATGCTGGAGATAATGGATTAATTGGTACAGAAGAACAAGATGTTATTATTCCTGCTCTGGATACAGCAAGAGAGAAGGGAATTATGGCCTTAGGACCATTCCCTGCGGATGGCTTTTTTGGTTCGGATGATTATACAAAATTCGATGCGATTTTGGCAATGTATCATGATCAGGGCTTAGCTCCATTTAAAGCATTGGCTTTTGATTCAGGAGTAAACTTTACGGCAGGGCTTTCGGAAGTAAGAACTTCACCAGCTCACGGAACTGCTTATTCTATAGCTGGAACAAATGTTGCTTCGGAAGTTTCTTTCCGCGAGGCATTGTATTTGGCAATGGATGTTTATAAAAACAGACGCATGTACGAGGAAATAAGTAAAGACCCTCTTAAGCCTGCCGAAAATATGAAAAACGTACAATAAAGAATTAACAAAATTATAATGAGAGCGGTTAAGTGTTAATCGCTCTTTCTTTTTTTGTTAAAAGCCTATCTTTCATTATTAAAATTGCATAATTTTGCATATTTTAAAAACCTTAAATTCCAGAATAATCTAATTCTTAATTTATGTTTGAGTACATTAAAGGTGAACTCGCCGACTTAACACCAACATCAGCTATTATAGAAAATAATGGCATTGGATATTTTATTCATATTTCATTAAATACATACAGCCAGTTATCTGGGCATAAAACGGTTCAATTGTATCTTCATCAGGTGGTTCGTGAGGATGCTCATATGTTATACGGTTTTATAGACACCAGGGAAAGAGAAATTTTTCGTCATTTAATTTCTGTGTCTGGAGTAGGTGTAAATACTGCCAGGGTGATGCTTTCATCCTTAAGTCCTGTCGAAATTCAAACTGCAATCTTGTCGAATAATGCCAAAACTTTGCAAGGAGTAAAAGGTATTGGAGCAAAATCTGCTCAACGAATTATTATTGAGCTAAAGGATAAGCTAGGTAAAGAATCGGAGATATTAGAAATTTCACTTCCTCAAGACAATACGAACAAAGAAGAAGCGTTATCTGCTTTAGTGATGTTGGGGTTTGCAAAGAATGCTGCATATAAAGTGGTTGATAAAATCTATACTGCTAATCCAACTTCAAGTGTTGAGGATTTAATAAAATTAGCTCTGAAACAATTGTAAACTAAGAACGTATTTGCTTTACTAACCTAAGGAAATCTAACTTAATTGAAAAAACTATTAAAATATAGCCTAAGTCTCTGTTTGGTAATATTTTGTTTTGTAATAAAGAGTAATCAACCGGTTAATGCATATCAGGTTGATTCTGAATTTTGTGCATTTCAACAGCAAGACACAATCCTGCGTTCAGGAAATAAAAATAAAAGGATTATAAATTCAAGATCACCTTTTATTAAGGATAATCCAAACGCAAAGAATGATTCTCTTCGTTATCCGTTTGACGATGAAAATGCTAATCTTGAATATGATTCGCAACTGCAATCGCCATTGTATTTAAAGGATCCGAATAACATTAAAACTTCTATCAAGTACGATCCTGAAACTGGCAATTACATTTTGGTAAAAACCATTGGTGATATGAATTACCGTCGTGCAATTACCATGACAGCCGAAGAATATGAACAATATGTTGCAGAAAATTCCATTCGCGATTACTGGATGCAAAGAAGCAGAAACGAAGGTGCAGGAGGGAATAATGAATTGGTTCCTGATATGAATTTTGGTGGACAGTTTATTGATAAGATTTTCGGAAGCAATACAATAAAAATTAAACCTCAAGGATCGGCAGAGTTAACATTTGGAATCAGTACTACCAATGTTGAAAATCCAACTTTACCGGAAAATTTGAGAAAGACAACCAGTTTTGACTTTGATGAAAAAATCCAAATGAACGTTACAGGTACAGTTGGAGAGAAGTTAAAGATGGATGTGAACTACAACACTGAGGCTACTTTTGATTTCGAAAACCAGATGCGTTTGGAATATACTGGTGATGAAGACGAAATTATCAAAAAGGTAGAAGCAGGTAATGTTTCCATGCCTATTTCAAATACATTGATTACAGGTGGTCAGAATTTATTTGGAGTAAAAACTCAAATGCAATTTGGAAAATTAGGCGTTACTTCTGTTTTTTCTCAACAAAAAGGTGAAACTGCTGTTGTTAATCTGGAAAATGGTGCGCAAAAAAATGAGTTTGAGATCTCAGTTGATCAATACGAAGCGAACCGTCACTTTTTCTTGTCAAAGTATTTTTACGATACCTACAATAAAGCATTGGAGAATTTACCTGTTATCAATTCGGCAGTGTCGATTAATAAGGTTGAAGTGTGGGTAACCAATAAAAGCTCTAATTTTCAGGATTCTAGAAATGTTGTTGCTTTTGTGGATATTGGTGAAAGTGCTGCAAATATTAGCAACACACTCTTTTCCCAAACAGGAACAGGAGTTTTACCAGATAACGACCTAAATAATGCATATCAGCAAATGACTGAGACCTATTCTGGCATTAGAGATATCAATCAGGTAACGGGAACGCTGGGATCTTTGGCACCTGGATTTACAAATGGTACAGACTATGAGAAAATAGAAAATGCGCGTAAACTTTCGCCTTCGGAATATACAATTAATGAGAAGTTGGGGTATATATCGCTAAACCAAGCTCTAAATGCTGATGAAATTTTGGCAGTTGCTTATGAATATACCCACCGAGGACAAGTTTACCGGGTTGGTGAATTTACCGCAGACGGAGTTAGTGCTCCGCAAACTTTGGTAATGAAACTTTTGAAAGGTACCAACCTTAGTCCTAATATGCCAACTTGGAAGCTGATGATGAAGAATATCTATAACATTGGCGCTTACCAGGTGAATCAGGAAGATTTTGTTTTGAACATCATGTTTCAGAACGATCAGGCAGGAACAAAAGTGAATTATTTGCCCGAAGGAGATATCAAAAATGAGATTTTGCTGAAAGTTATGAATTTGGACAGGTTGAATTCCCAACTAGATCCTGGTTCTGATGGGATGTTCGATTATATTAATGGTATTACCATTTACAGTAATAATGGTAGAGTTATATTTCCAATTATTGAACCTTTTGGATCTTATTTAAGAGAGAAGATTGGGAATGATGCTATTGCAGATAAATATGTGTTTGAAGACCTGTATAAATTAACACAAAATGAAGCCCAGCAGATAGCAGAAAAGAATAAATACTCTTTAAAGGGTAGTTACAAATCGTCCTCGAGTTCTGAAATTTCATTGAATGCATTAAATGTTCAACCAGGATCGGTAAGGGTAAAGGCAGGTGGAAGAGAACTGATTGAAAATATTGATTATACAGTTGATTATACCTTAGGTCGAGTAAAAATTATCAACCAAAGTTTATTGGAGTCAAACACTCCAATTAGTATAGAATCGGAAAACAATTCACTGTTTAATATTCAAACCAAAACACTTCTTGGTGTTCAAATGGATTATCAGGTTAATGATAATTTTAATCTTGGAGCAACGGTAATGCACTTGTCCGAGCAGCCATTAACTCAGAAGGTGAATATTGGTGATGAACCAATATCAAATACCATTTGGGGATTAAATGGAAGTTATCAAACAGAATCGATGTTTTTAACCAGAATGATTGATAAACTTCCATTTATTGAGACAAAAGAACCATCGAAAATCTCGGTTGAAGGTGAATTTGCACAATTACGACCAGGACACAACAAATCAATTGGTAGTTCAGGTACGGCTTACATTGATGATTTTGAAGGAACTCAGACTTCTATAGATATGAAGAGCTTGAGTTCTTGGGTTTTGGCCAGTACACCGCAAAACAATGAGGAGCTTTTCAAAGAAGGAAATTTAAATCAAGATTTGGCATATGGATTTAACCGTGCAAAATTGGCATGGTATATTATTGACCCCTTGTTTTTAAGAAATAACTCGGCTACACCGGGACACATAAAGGCGGATAAGGAACAGCAATCGAATCACTTTGTTCGTGAGATTTTCGAAGAAGAAATTTGGCCGAATAAAGAAAGAGCATCTGGTGTACCAACCAATATATCGGTGCTAAATCTTGCTTATTACCCTGATGAAAAAGGACCATATAACTACGATGTAGATGGACAAGCTGGAATTTCACAGGGGATGAATCCAGATGGAACATTGAGAGAGCCGGAAACTCGTTGGGGTGGTATCATGAGAAGAATAGAAACCAACGATTTTGAAGCTGCAAATATTGCATACATTGAGTTTTGGATGATGGATCCATTTGTGTATGATGAGACACATAAAGGAGGAGATTTGTATTTTAACCTGGGTAATGTTTCAGAGGATATTTTACGTGACTCAAGAAAATCATTCGAGAATGGATTGCCTACAGATGAAAATGTTACCTTGGTTGATACTACAGTTTGGGGACGTGTTCCAAAAATCCAATCATTGGTAAATGCGTTTGACAACAATACGGAATCAAGAAAATATCAGGATGTTGGTTTGGATGGAATGAATACAGAGGACGAGGTAAGTTTCTTTCAGGATTACATTCAGGCCATTAGTTTATCAGCCAATTTAGGAACTGGTTCAGGTGCTTACAACAACGCAATAAATGACCCATCGAGTGATGATTATCATTACTTCCGAGGAAGTGATTATGATGCTGATAAAGTTGGGATTTTGGAAAGATACAAAAGATATAACGGACCGGAAGGAAATTCACCTACAGCAGAATTATCAGCTGAACCATATCCAACATCAGCAACTACACTTCCTGATGTTGAGGATATCAATCATGATAATACTTTGAGTGAAACGGAAGCCTACTATCAGTACCGTGTACATCTTGCGCCAACAGAAATGGAAGTTGGAAAGAATTTTATTACAGACAAGATTACCAGTACCGTTGATTTAGCAAATGGAACACAAGGAACTGTTGACTGGTATCAGTTTAAGATACCTGTTAATAAGGTAGAAGGAACATTTGGTAATATCTCTGACTTTACCTCGATTCGTTTTATGAGGATGTTTTTGAGGGGGTTTGAAGAAGATGTAATCTTGCGTTTTGCAACTTTGGATTTGGTTCGTGATGATTGGAGAAAGTATGAGCAGGCTTTAAACGAAGATAAAGATGATGCTGTAGTTTCGGATGCTAACTTTGATATTACTGCAATTAATATTGAAGAGAATGCCTCGAAAGAACCGGTAAATTATGTGCTTCCTCCAGGAATCGATAGAGTTGTAGATCCTAGTAATCCGCAACTAATACAGCTGAATGAGCAAGCCATACTATTAAAAGTTACTGACCTTGAGAATGGAAAAGGAAAAGGAGCTTACAAAACACTTAGTATGGATGTTCGTAAATATGGAAAGCTAAAAATGGATGTTCATGCCGAAGAAATTAGTGGTTTGCCTCTAAGGGATAATGAACTTACAGCCTTTATCCGATTGGGATCAGATTATCAGGATAACTACTATGAATATGAAATTCCTCTGAAATTAACTGCTCCGGGAGTGTATAATGGGGATAGTGAAAGTGACAGGTTAGTAGTTTGGCCGGATGAGAATAGGTTTGACTTTAAATTAAGGTTATTCCAAACCATTAAGCAAATACGTAATGATGCTATGAGGTCAGCGGGTTCAAGCGTTGATTACCTTACTGTTTATGACGCTGCTGTAAATGATTTATCCAGCGATAATGATCCTACAAAGGAAGGACATAGAGTTCGAATTAAAGGTAATCCGAATCTCGCCAATGTGAGAACCATAATGATAGGGATTAAAAACCCACTTGAAGATATCACAGGAAATGATGATACTCAACCAAAATCAGTTGAAGTCTGGATGAATGAATTGCGTCTGACTGATTTTAATGAAGATGGAGGTTGGGCTGCAAATTTGAGATTAACCACCAAGTTGGCTGACTTGGGTACGGTAACATGGTCTGGAAGTCAAATTACTTCTGGTTTTGGAGGGATAGAAGATGGCGTTAATGAGCGTTATAAGGATGATATTTTCCAATATGATTTTTCTGCGAGTTTAGAATTAGGAAAGTTCTTCCCAGAAAAGTCTGGAGTGCGAATTCCAATGTACTATGCAATTTCCGAAGAAACAATTAGTCCGGAGTATAATCCATTAGATCCGGATATTCCTTTGGATGTAGCATTAGAGAATGCCTACTCAAAATCTGAAAGAGACTCTATCAAGCATATTTCGCAGGAGTATACCAAACGCAAAAGTTTTAACCTTACCAATGTTCGAATCGAAAAGAAGGAAGGTAAAGCGAAATTACTAGATGTTTCGAATTTGTCGATGACCTACTCATATAATGAAACTTATTCGCGAGATGTGAATACGGTTCGAGATTTGGAGAAAAATTATCGAGGTGTACTTAGCTATAATTATACTGAGCGTCCGAAAATAGTTCAGCCTTTTAAAAAGGTAAAAGCTTTCCAGAAGCCTATGTTTAGGTTGTTGAAAGATTTTAACTTTTATTATTTGCCAACTCAATTGTCTTTCCGTTCAGATATACAACGTTACTATCATGAAATAGAAAAACGTAATATTGAAGAGCCAGGATTAATGATCGATCCATCATACGATAAAGATTTTATTTGGTACAGATATTATGACTTTAAATACAACCTAACGAAAGGTTTAAAGTTTGATTTTTCTGCAACAAATACTTCACGTATCGATGAACCAGATGGAATGGTTGACAAACACAGAGATCGTGATGCTTATGAAGTTTGGAAAGATTCGATTTGGAATAACTTAATGGATGGAGGGCGAAATATTAAATATCACCATAAGTTTAATGTGACTTATACGGTACCGATTAATAAGATTCCTTTGTTCAATTGGACTTCACTTAATGCACGCTACTCTGGAGCTTACGATTGGAATGCAGGAGCAATTACAGCTGATACAATTGAATTGGGGAATACCGTTCGAAATTCAAATAATATTCAACTGAATGGTCAATTAAAAATGACCAGTTTGTATGATAAAGTTGGCATTTTAAAGAACATCAATCGTAAATACAATTCAAATCGCAAGTATAAAAAGAAGACAAAATCATATAAGAAAGTTAATTACGAAGGCAAAGTTGATGAATTGAAAGCAGGAGAAGCTGTATCCATTTATCACAAATTAATGACAGAGGATATTACTGTTAGAGCCTATGACAAGTTAGGAAAAGAGATAAAAGTTAAGGTGAAACCTGTAACTGGAAATCGTGCCAAAATAACAGCATCTCGTAATGTTAAGGATGTTAGGGTTCGTATTACAGGAAAAGTTTCTGAGAAAGATAACGTATTTGCTGTTATTGGAGAAAACTTCCTGAGAACTTTAATGAGTGTTAGAAATATCAGTGTTAACTATTCTGAAATTAACTCTACAACTCTACCTGGATATTTGCCACAAACAAATTACTTTGGTGGGGAATCATATAATGGTACAAAAGCACCTGGATTTAGTTTCTTAACAGGTCAGCAGGATAAAAACTTTGCACGTAAAGCTGCTGATAAAGGTTGGATTACAAAAGATCCAACAATGAATGATCCATATGTGATGAGTCATACTCAAAATTTTTCAATTCGCAGTACGATTGAACCTTTTAAAGGATTTAAAATTGATCTTACTGCCAATAGAAATTATTCAAGAAATAGAAGCGAGTATTATATCTACGACGAGGAAACCGATAGGTTTAACAATAAGAATCTTGTAAAATCAGGGAACTTTAGCATGAGTTTCTTAAGTTTAAAATCGGCATTTTTTACCATAGGCAATACAGGTGATTATTCATCAGAGTATTTCAATAAATTCTTGGAAAATCGCAAGCTTGAATCTTTAAGGTTAGCTCAGCAGCGTTATGGCGCATCATATCAGGATGAAGAAATTAAGGATGCTAATGATGAAGGAACAGGATTTTACAAAGGATTTACTGCAACTTCTCAGGAAGTGCTAATTCCTGCTTTCCTTAAAGCCTATGGAAATGCAGGAAGTGGATTTAACAAATTGTTCCCAGGTATTGCGAAAATGAAACCAAACTGGAGAGTTTCATTTGAAGGTTTGTCTAAAATTCCATTTATCAGACGTTATTTCAAATCTATTAACTTAAGTCATGCATACACATCAACTTATGATGTAGGTTCCTATACAACAAACTTAGCTGCAGAAGTTGATGAAGATGGATTTCTTGAAATCAATAAGATTTCAGGTAATTTTTACAATTTGTACGATGTAAATTCAATATCGATAAACGAGCAATTTAATCCATTGATTAATGTCGACATGATCTGGAAAAACAATTTCTCAACTAGTTTTGAAATTAAACGTACCCGAAATTTAATTTTAAGTCTTTCGAATACCCAGCTAACCGAAGTAGCTTCGAACGAATTAATTTTTGGTATGGGATATCGATTTGATAATTTCGGAATGATTATTGGATCTGGTTCTCGTCAGAAGAAATACAATTCAGACTTGAATTTAAGAGCAGATTTATCGGTTCGTAAAAACAGTACCATTATCCGAAAAATTGTTGATGAGGTGGATCAATTAACTTCTGGTCAAAAGGTGGTTACCTTAAAGTTTAGTGCAGATTATGTTTTGAGTAATCGATTTAATTTGCGCTTGTATTACGATAGAATTGTGAATACTCCATATGTATCACTTTCTTATCCTACAACAACAACAGAATTTGGAGCTAGTATAAGATTTACATTAGCGAATTAATAAAGTGTTTAAGAGCAGTTAAAAGGCAAGAATATATTTATAGAAGAATTAATATTAAATAGGTTTATTGTATGATATTGATCTAGAAGTTGATAAAACTCATATAATCATTAATGCAATTACTCAATTGCGGGTATTTTATTATTGAAAAAAAACTGTAAATTTGAAGCAGTTTATAAACCTCTTTTAAAACAACATACTATCATGAATGTACCAGAAAATTTGAAGTACACTAAAGATCACGAGTGGTTACGTGTAGAAGGCGAAGAAGCTTTTATTGGTGTTACTGATTTCGCTCAGGGAGAACTAGGAGACATCGTTTTTGTTGAAGTAGAAACTGAAGGCGAAGAATTAGATAAAGAAGAAGTATTCGGAACTATTGAAGCTGTAAAAACTGTATCTGACATGTTTATGCCAGTTGCTGGTGAAGTATTGGAATTCAACGAGAAGTTGGAAGATGCTCCAGATCTAATCAACTCTGATCCTTATGGTGAAGGTTGGATCATCAAAATCAAATTAGATGATGCTACTGAGCTTGAAGAATTACTTTCTGCTGAAGCTTACAAAGAATTACTATAAGAGTATTCTGAAAATATAGAGAAACCCTCGCACAATTTGTGTGAGGGTTTTTTGTTTATTAAAAGTTGAAGGAAGCTCCGATTATTAAGAGAAACTTTTTGTCATGAAATGAGTCGTTAAATTCAGGCTGAATGTTGACTCCATTTGTAAAGCCATACTTAAAAAACTCCTTGGCTGAATCTTTCCCGAACACAAGAAAATGATTTTGTCGGACAAGAGGTAAGGTTTCCCATATTGAAATCTGACATTACTGGATGGTCAGGAAGGACTGAAGGATTGTACGGAGCACAAAAAACATTCTTGATTAAAAGAAATGTTCCAATGCTAAAACCTTTAAGGTGTCCTGTGTGTCGCTTATAATATTTAAATAATCAATTATACGACTCACTTGCTTTTCCCATGAATAAGAATTGATCATTTCCTTGGAACAAAAAAAGCAGCCCATATGGACTGCTTTTAAATATAATTGAATTGATATTTACAATTTCTTTTGTATTTCTACTTCTTCGAATGCTTCTACCATATCGCCAACTTTTATATCGTTGTACTTGTCGATATTCAGACCACATTCGTAACCTTTTAGAACTTCTTTCGCATCGTCTTTGAAACGCTTCAACGAACCAAGTTCTCCAGTGTAGATTACTATACCGTCGCGGATCAGGCGGATTTTAGAGCTACGTTTGATCTTACCATCACGAACGATACATCCGGCAATGGTACCAACCTTAGAGATTTTGAAAGTTTCAAGAACCTCAACAGTTGCCACAATTTCTTCCTTGATTTCAGGAGAAAGCATACCTTCCATTGCTGATTTCAACTCTTCGATTGCATCGTAGATAATTGAGTAAAGACGAATGTCAATTTCTTCTTTCTCTGCCAATCTACGTGCTCCAACTGAAGGACGTACCTGGAAACCTACAATAATTGCGTTCGAAGCAGTTGCAAGCATCACATCCGATTCTGAAATCTGACCAACCGCCTTGTGAATAACATTCACCTGAATTTCTTCAGTAGAAAGTTTAATTAATGAGTCAGAAAGAGCTTCGATAGATCCATCCACATCACCTTTCACAATTACATTTAACTCCTGGAAGTTTCCAATTGCGATACGACGACCAATCTCATCAAGAGTAATGTGCTTCTGAGTACGAAGTCCTTGTTCACGCTGTAACTGCTCACGTTTGTTGGCAATGTTACGAGCTTCCTTCTCACTTTCCATCACGTTGAAGTTGTCACCAGCCTGTGGTGCACCATTTAAACCAAGAATCAATGCTGGTTCAGATGGACCAACTGTGTCGATCCTGTTGCCACGTTCATTGAACATTGCTTTTACGTGACCAGTGTAGCTACCTGCAAGTAATACATCACCCACTTTCAAAGTACCTGCTTGTACTAATAAAGTAGTAACGTAACCACGCCCCTTATCAAGCGATGATTCAATTACTGAACCAACCGCACGTTTATTTGGATTTGCTTTGGCTTCTAACAATTCAGCTTCAAGCAATACTTTTTCCAGTAAGTCTTCGATATTGATACCGTTCTTCGCTGAAATTTCCTGACACTGATATTTACCACCCCAGTCTTCAACCAAGTAGTTCATGTTGGCCAATTCACCTTTGATTCTCTCAGGATCAGCTCCAGGTTTATCAATTTTGTTGATAGCAAATACGATTGGTACACCTGCTGCACTTGCGTGATTGATTGCCTCAATTGTCTGTGGCATTACGTTATCATCGGCAGCAACAATAATAATTGCAATATCGGTTACTTGAGCACCACGAGCACGCATCGCTGTAAAGGCTTCGTGACCTGGAGTATCAAGGAAAGTAATCTTTCTTCCATCATCCAATGCTACATTGTATGCTCCAATGTGCTGAGTAATACCTCCGGCCTCACCGGCAATTACGTTTGCATTACGGATGTAGTCCAAAAGAGAAGTTTTACCGTGGTCAACGTGACCCATTACCGTAACAATCGGTGGACGTTCAACCAAATCTTCGTCTTTGTCTTCTTCCTCTTCGATGGCTTCCTGTAATTCAACACTTACAAATTCAGCTTTATATCCGAATTCATCAGCAACAATGGCAATGGTTTCAGCATCCAATCGTTGGTTGATCGATACAAATAAACCAAGTCCCATACAAGTTGCAATAATGTTGGTTACCGGAACCTCCATCATTGTTGCCAATTCGTTAACAGTAACGAATTCGGTCAACTTCAATACGTTCTTTTCTGCTGCAGCTTGTTCAGCCAATTCAGCTTGCTTAGCACTCGCCAATTCTCTTTTTTCACGACGGTGCTTCGAACCTTTCGATTTACCACCTTTCGAAGTTAATCTTGCAAGTGTATCTTTAATTTGCTTTTGTACATCTTCTTCGCTAACCTCCTTTTTAACTGCTTTTTTCTTCTTCAGTTTTTTGAACTTGTTAGCTTGAGCACCTTGCTGTTTTCCTTGTGGTCTGCTACCTTGCTGACCGCCTTGTTGTTTTCCTTGTTGAGCACCTTGCTGTCTTCCTTGTTGTCCAGCTTGCTGATTACCAACATTAACTTTTTCGCTATCCTTTTTAATTCTTTTGCGTTTTTTGCGTTGTTGGAGACCTTGTTTGTCTTTGTTGGTAGACTTCTTCTCAACAGGTAATTCAATTTTACCAATAACAGTAGGACCAGAAAGTTTCTGAGTAGAAGATTTAAATATTTCTTCTTTTTCTACTGGTTTTTCTTGAGCTGGTGACTCAGGAGTTTGTTCGTTAGCAGGTTGCTTTTGTTGAGGAGCTGACTTTTGCTTTTCTCTTCTCTCCACTTCTTTCTCCGCTTTTGTCTTTTTAGCAGGTCTTGTTTTCTGATTTAAAGAATCTAAATCAATTTTCCCTACTACTTTAAGCTCTTCCTTATTTTCTTGTTTTTCGGTTTGAGCTGCTTCCTCTTTTTTAGGGCTTTCCATTTTAACAGTTTGAGCATCTTTAGCAGGCGTAGCCGGCTCTGATGGTTTTTCAGTTACTTCTTTTTTAACGGTCTGAGGTTTTTCCTCAACCTTAGGAACTTCTGCTTTAGCAGGTTTCTCTTCAGGTTTCGAAGGAGCTTCGCTTTCTACTTTTTCTTGTTTTGCTTTAGGTTTTAACGCATCTAAATCGATTTTACCTACAACTTTAACAGGATTTTTTGCCGGAGCTTCTTCTTCAATTTTTTCAACAGTTGCTTCTTTTGTACCTTCTTCCGATTTCGGATCAATAGAAACAGTTTCTTTCTTTTCTCGGGTACTTTTCAAATTTACTTTCTCTGATTCTTTCTTAAGATTTAAATCAGAGCTATACTCTTTTGCCAAAATATCATATGCATCATCTGAAACTTTGGTGTTAGGATTAGAATCAATCTCAATACCTTTTTTGTTCAGAAAATCAACAATGGTAGATATTCCAACATTGAATTCTCTTGCTAGTTTACTAAGTCTTTTATTTTGATTGACTTTTGCCATATTTTGAAGTTAACTGTTAAAATGTGCCGTTTTCAATAATTTGTGAGGAACTGTTCTTAAAAAATCTTACTATTCAAATTCGGATCTAAAAATATCTAAAATTTCGTTAATAGTCTCTATTTCAAGGTCAGTTCTTTTCTCTAGTTCTTCAGCTGATAGTTCCAATACGCTTCTTGCAGTATCACAACCAATTTTCTTTAACTCATCGATAACCCATGCTTCGATTTCGTCAGTAAATTCTGAAAGATTTACATCTTCCTCAGCTTCTTCTTCTGTTTTCTCACGATATACATCAATCTCGTATCCGGTTAATTGGCTAGCAAGTTTAATATTTAAACCACCTTTACCAATTGCCAATGATACTTCTTCTGGATTCAAATAAACATCTGCGCGAGCATCTTCTTCGTTAATTTGGATAGAAGATATTTTTGCAGGGTTAAGAGCTCTTGTGATATACAATTGTTTATTGGCAGTGAAGTTAATCACGTCAATATTCTCGTTTCTTAATTCACGAACAATACCATGAATTCTTGAACCTTTCATACCAACACAGGCTCCAACTGGATCAATTCTTTCGTCATACGATTCAACAGCAACTTTTGCTCTTTCACCAGGTATGCGAACGATTTTCTTGATGGTAATCAATCCATCAAAAATTTCAGGAACCTCAAGCTCAAATAATCTTTCAAGGAATACCGGAGAAGTTCTAGAAATAATAATAAGTGGGCTGTTGTTTTTAACCTCTACACGAATAACAACAGCTCTGATAGACTCTCCTTTGCGGAAGTAGTCAGAAGGAATTTGTTCTGTTTTAGGAAGAATTAATTCATTTCCTTCATCATCCAAGATCAAAATTTCCTTTTTCCAGATTTGGTAAACTTCACCAGTTACAATTTCACCAATTTTATCCTTATAGTTATTAAAGATATTATCTTTCTCTAATTCTAAAATTCTTGCAGAAAGGTTCTGACGCAATGTTAAAATAGAACGTCTACCAAAGTCAAGGAATTTAACCTCGTCGGTTACCTCTTCCCCAAGTTCGTAATCTTCATCAATCTTCTTAGCTTCCGAAAGAGAAATCTGAAGATTTGAATCTTCTACTTCTCCATCCGCAACTACTTCACGGTTTCTCCAGATTTCAAGGTCACCTTTGTCTGGGTTGATAATAATATCGAAATTTTCATCTGTACCATAGTTTTTTAAAAGAAGATTTCTAAATACATCTTCCAAAACACTCATCATGGTAGCACGATCGATGTTTTTCAATTCTTTAAATTCTGAAAAAGTCTCAATAAGATTCATGTTATTCAGCTGTTTACTTGTTAAAAAGTAATGATATCTTTTGTTGATTTAATTTGATCAAAAGCAAAATTGAGGGTATTAACAACAATTTGTTTCTTCTTTTTACCTTCAACTTTTACCTTCTCTTCAACTTCAATTTCTATCTCGTTTTCACCTACGGTGATTAAATTTCCTTTGTATTTTACACCTTCGGTGGTAAGTATTTCAACTTCTTTCCCAATGTTTTTGTGGTATTGTTGAATTACTTGAAAGGGTTGACCAATTCCTGCTGAAGCTACTTGAAGTTCAAAGTCTTCAACATCGCGGTCAAAGTTCTTTTCGATTGCACGACTTAACTCAATACAGGTGCTAATAGGTACACCGTCCATGCTATCAATCATTACTGAAATTGCATTACTTGTAGAAACAGTAACCTCCACGACAAACAAATCTGTGTCGGCAATTTCTTTCTCAACAATTTCAAGTACAATTTTTTTATCAATCATATATCGGTTAATGTCAATAAAATAGGGGACTTCCTGCCCCCTAAAGTACACGTTATTCTTACTTTTCGATGCAAAATTAGAGATAAATGTTTTAAAAAACAAATGGCATACCCCTAAATTATTGTATTCTAACTGCTAAAGAAAATTTTTTTGATATTTATTCAACAAATTTTCAAAAAATATGATCTGAAATAATGGATAATAAACAGTCCGTTAAATAATTATCAAATTGCTCCCATAAATTCTCACAGAATTTTAAAATGAATGATTTTTGATGAAATTTTTAGGAGTAGGCATTTATAATGGGTTTTTATACATTTGTTTACAACTAATATTCATTTGTTTATGCCAGAACAATTTACTCTAAAGAAAAAAATTGTAAATGACCCAGTACATGGTTTTATTCATATTCCTTCAGGGATTTCGTATGAATTGGTGGAGCACCATTATTTTCAACGACTGAGAAGAATAAAACAATTGGGTTTGACTTATTTGGTTTTTCCCGGAGCTTTTCAAAATCGTTTTCAACATGCATTGGGAGCTACCCATTTAATGGGGATGGCCATTGAGGTATTGCGATCAAAAGGCAATGAGATTACAGATAAAGAAGCAGAAGCAGTTCACGCTGCTATTCTTTTACACGATATTGGTCACGGTCCTTTTTCGCACGCTTTAGAATACAGTATAGTAAATGGTATAACCCATGAAAAACTTTCGGAATTGTTTATGAGCCGCTTAAATAAACAGTTTGAGGGGGAATTGGATACTGCGATTAAGATTTTTAAAAATGAGTATCCCAAAAAGTTTTTAAATCAGTTGGTTTCGAGCCAGCTTGATATGGATCGACTGGATTATTTAAGGCGTGATAGCTTCTTTTCTGGCGTTACTGAAGGAGTTGTTGGATCGGCCAGAATTATTAAGATGTTAGACGTTCGAAATGATAATTTGGTAGTAGAAGAGAAAGGAATTTATTCTATAGAGAAGTTTTTAATTGCTCGACGTTTGATGTATTGGCAGGTTTATTTGCACAAAACAGTGATTGCTGCAGAAGAGATGTTGGTGTACATCTTAAAACGTGCAAAATATTTAGCCGAACGAGGCGAGGAATTGTTTGCTACCCCAGCATTACGATATTTTCTTTATAACAAAATAGGAATTGAAGCCTTTGAAAGTGAAGATGCTTTGCTTGATGGAAAAAATGCATTGGATATTTTTGCAGCCTTGGATGATGATGATATCATGGTTTCAATAAAAGTATGGTCGAATCATTCGGATAAGGTTCTTGCGTATTTGTGTAAATGTATACGAGATCGTCAATTGTTTAAAATTGAAATACAGAAAACTCCGTTTTCAGATGAGTATATCAATAAGGTAAGGTCAGGCATTAAAGAATATTTTGGTTGCTCAGAACATGCTCTTGATTTTATTGTGATTAATGGAATGATTAGTAATAATGCTTATACATCCGATGATCACATAAACATCCTTCATAAAGATGGCTCGGTATGCGACATTGCAGAAGCATCGGATATGATGAATATTGACGTGCTTTCGAAAACGGTAAAAAAATTCTACTTGTGTTACCCAAAGATTAATATTGAAACACTAAAAAGTTTAGGCGATTAAATTGCAATTGCACAAGGCTTTGTAATGTTTAATTTGAATTCTGTAATTGTCAAATAATCAGCCACAAATGAATTTATGATGTGGTCTGAAAAGTAAAAAAATTTTATGTGCATGAAATAATTGTTAGATTTGCAGAAATTTTTTTCGTATTAATCAGATATATTGGACGATGTGTGCTCAGTGAAAAAACGAGCTTTTATATTATTTAAAAAGCTTGTTATCTGATATAAAACCAGAACAAATGAATTTTACAGCTCAAGATATTGCAGAGTTTCTACAAGGTGAAGTTGATGGAGATGGATCAGTTGCCGTAAACAATGTATCTCGTATTGAGGAAGGCAAACCAGGGACTCTTTCTTTTTTGGCAAATCCCAAGTACGAACATCATATTTACACTACAAACTCTTCTATTGTTTTAGTAAACAAGAATTTTAAAGCAGTTAAAGAAGTGAAAGCTACTTTAATTCGTGTGGAAGATGCATACCAGGCTTTGGCCCAGTTGTTGGAAATGTATGAGCAGAGTAAACCACAAAAAGTAGGCATTGAAGAACCTTCTTTTGTAAGTAAATCTGCTACCATAGGAGAAAAAATTTATGTTGGTGCATTTGCCTACATTGGTAGCAATGTAAAAATTGGTGATAACGTAAAAATCTATCCACACACGTATATAGGCGATAACGTAATTATTGGCGATAACACAATCCTTAACTCAGGTGTTAAGGTGTACGAAAACTGTAAAATTGGAAATTCCTGTATCATCCATTCAGGTTCGGTAATCGGAGCCGATGGTTTCGGTTTTGCTCCTTCTTCAGCTAATGATTACAAAAAAGTTCCACAGGTTGGGAATGTGATTTTGGAAGATCATGTTGAGATTGGTGCTAATACCTGTGTTGACCGTGCAACTATGGGATCAACCATTATCCGTAAAGGAGTGAAGTTGGATAACCTGATTCAGGTTGCTCATAATGTTGAGATTGGTGAAAATACTGTAATCGCATCGCAAACGGGTATTGCAGGTAGTTCCAAGGTTGGCGAACATTGTATGTTTGGTGGCCAGGTTGGAATTGCGGGTCACTTGTCGATTGCTGACGAAGTGAAGATTGCTGCACAATCGGGTATTGGACGAAATATTAAGAAAAAAGGAGAGGTTCTTCAAGGATCGCCTGCTTTTGAATTCGGACCATATCAAAAATCATATGTGCTATTTAAAAATCTGCCAAAAATGAGAGAGCAGATTATGGATTTGGAGAAGCAAGTAAAGAAGCTGGAAGAGGAAAAATAGGGAGATTCCATTTTCCGGAAACAGAAAAAATATTGAAAGTTTATGGCTGATAAGCAGAGAACATTAGCAAAAGAATTTACTTTAACAGGAAAAGGACTGCACACTGGATTGGAAGTATCAATCAAGTTTGTGCCTGCTGCTGAAAATCATGGATACAAGTTTAAGAGAGTTGACCTTGAAGGGGAGCCTGTAATTGAAGCCAGCGCAGAATATGTGGGGGATACATCAAGAGGAACTGTTCTTGAAAAAGGAGAATGCAAAGTACAAACCATCGAACATGCTTTATCGGCATTGTATGGAATGGGGGTTGACAACTGTATGATCGAGATGAATTCTCCAGAGCCTCCAATTTTAGATGGAAGTGCAAAGTTCTATGTAGAAGAAATTGAAAGCGTAGGAATTGTTGAGCAGGATGCGAAGCGTGAATACTATGTTGTTAAAGAACCAATTGTTTACAAGGATGAAGCTCGTGGGTCGGAATTAACAATTCTTCCAGATAGTGAATATAGTGTAGATACTATGATTTCATTCGACTCGAAAGTGTTGAGTAATCAATACGCACGATTAACATCATTGAAAGATTATAAAGATGAAATTTCGATGTGTCGTACTTTTGTTTTTGTACGTGAATTGGAATTTTTATTGAATAACAATTTGGTTAAAGGAGGAGACCTTGATAACGCAATTGTTATTATGGACCAAATGATGGAACAAAAAGAGTTGGATCGTATTGCCGATCTATTTGACCATCAGCGTGTAGAAGTAAAGGAAGGTATTTTAAGTAATTTGGAGCTTTACTTCCAAAATGAATGTGCTCGACACAAACTATTAGACGTGATTGGTGACCTTGCTTTGTGTGGCAAGTTCATCAAAGGAAAAGTAATTGCTTCCTGTCCAGGTCACGGCCCAAATACTCAAATGGCAAAATTATTAATCAAACGAATAAAAAAAGAAATGGGAAAAGATTCAGTTCCGGCTTATGATCCAAACAAAGAGCCTGTTTTAGACATTAATGGGGTTATGAAATTATTGCCTCACCGTCCTCCATTCTTGTTGGTTGATAAAATTATCGACATTCAGGAAGATACAATTATAGGTGTAAAGAATGTTTCTATGAACGAACCTTTCTTTGTAGGACACTTCCCAGGAGAACCAGTAATGCCAGGTGTTCTTATGGTAGAAGCTATGGCGCAATGTGGTGGTATTCTGGTATTAAGTCAGGTAGAAGATCCTGAAAATTATTCTACTTACTTCTTAACTCAGAACAACATCAAGTTTAGAAAGAAAGTGGTTCCTGGAGACACCCTGATTTTTAAATTGCAATTTTTGTCACCAATTCGTAGGGGAGTGGCTAACATGCGCGGTTTAGCTTTTGTTGGCGATACTGTTGTTGCTGAAGGTGAGTTTATGGCTCAAATCGCAAAGAATAAATAAAATTTAACTACTACAAGGCAAACTTCGGGTGTGGTAGAAGTTTGTTTAACACGTAATAAATAAAAAAATGAAGCAACCGTTAGCATATGTACATCCTGAGGCAAAAATCGCTGATAATGTAGTGATTGAGCCATTCGTAACAATCGATAAGGATGTAGTAATTGAAGAGGGTACAAGAATTGGTTCCAATGCAACCATTTTGGAAGGAACCAGAATTGGTAAAAACTGTAATGTATTTCCTGGAGCAGTAATTGGTGCTGTACCACAGGATTTAAAATTCCGTGGTGAAAAAACTACAGTTGAAATTGGAAACAACACAACCATTCGCGAGTGTGTTACCATAAACCGTGGTACTGCGGCAAAAGGCAGAACCATTGTTGGTGATAACTGTTTGTTGATGGCTTACGTACACATTGCACACGATAGTATTGTGGGTAACAACTGTATTATTGGTAATGCTACTCAGATTGCAGGTGAGGTTGTAATCGACGATTTTGCAATTTTAAGTGGTTTGGTGGCTGTTCACCAGTTCGTACACATTGGTTCTCACGTTATGGTATCGGGTGGATCATTGGTTCGTAAAGATATTCCTCCATATGTGAAAGCTGGTCGTGAACCGGTTTCTTATGTTGGTGTAAACTCAATTGGTTTGCGTCGTCGTGAGTTTGGTAACGAAAAAATCCGCGAAATTCAGGATGTTTACCGTTACTTGTACCAAAAAGGTATGAACAACTTTACAGCATTGGAAGCTATCGAAGCTGAAATGCCTGCTTCACCAGAGCGTGATGAGATTATTCTGTTTGTGAAGAACTCTAAGCGTGGTATCATGAGAGGATACTTCCCTGAGTAAATCATCAAATAGCTAGGATATATAAAAAAGTGAGATCTTCCTTTGAGGATCTCACTTTTTTTGTTTCTGAAGATGTGTAACCGATTTATTTCATGGGGCGTCTTAAAATGAAAAATCAGATAAACAGAATGAGAAAAGTTTTAATTCTAGCATTGCTATTGACTATATGTTCTAATGCCTTTTGTGATAAGAATACCATAATTCAGAAAGGAAAGTTAAAATATGATTTTTCTTTTGCAGAGTTGGCAATCCAATATCTCGAAACAGGCGACACATGTATTTTGTCCAAAATATCTCGTTTAGAGGCAGTCGATCATATTATGAATCATGCCAAGAAATTCAATTATAATGTCCCTAAATCTTCGAATAGAAAATTGGTTGAATACCTACTTCACCCTTTAGAAAAAGAAAAATTAAATCTGGATCGGTTTAAAAGAAATCTAAAAATTGCAAAAGAACAGGTATTACAGGATGATTTCATTCATGAGCGATGTAAAGAATTTTTGCCGGATGAATTCCAATTTACGGGAAGCTTATTTTTTACTTACGGTTACGATTTGGGAGTTGTATTCGGTAAAAATGCTAGTATTAATCTTAATCATTCGCATTACCTAAATCAACCTGGTGAAATTCGATATTACATGTTGCATGAGCTGCATCATGCAGGTTTTTTTGAATGTAGCAATAAACCTATGCCTCATTTAGATTTAAAGAAATATTCAGATGCAGTTGATCTTATCACTTTGGCAACACAATTAGAGGGTGTGGCTACCTATGTGCCACTAAAAGTAAGATTAAAAGAAAATGCCATGAATTCGGATGCTGACTATGTTTGTTTGAATGATTCCTTAATGATGCAGAATTTGGAAAAGGAGTATTTTCAAATCTATTACCATTTTTTTAATCAACCCGGTAAAGATTTTAAAGACACTGATTGGAAATTGATTGCATCTCTTTCAAATGGGAAGAGATTGTGGTATAGAGTAGGTGCCTTGATGGCTAAAACAATAGATGAAAAACTAGGTAGAAAAGAGTTGGTGAATTTGATAAATGAAGATCCTAAGGCCTTTATCAATTGCTATTTGAGCTTGAAAAATCAATAAATATATGGGAATTGTAACCCCAAGACATTGACTTGGGGCTACATTTATGTGTTATTTCTTTTATCTATTTTACTCCTCCTTCAAAGGATTCCACCCTTGAGCTTGTAAAGCAATCTCCGTATTATCGCGGGTTACCAAATATATGCCTTTCGATGCTTCGGTAATGTGACCAATCACTTTTACATCTTCAATTTTCTCTACATCATCGAATTTATCCAATGGAACCGTAAACAACAACTCGTAATCTTCACCACCATTTAGCGAGAAAGTACTGTAGTTCATGTTTAGCTCTTCGGCCATTTTATGAGTTTCGTAATCTACAGGAATTTTCTCCTCATAAATCTGGCAACCAACTTTCGATTCCTCACAAATGTGCATCAGTTCTGATGACAATCCATCTGAAATATCAATCATAGACGTTGGAACAATTTGAGCTTCTTTCAATCTTTCGTAGATGTCTTTTCTGGCCTCAGGTTTCAGCTGACGTTCCAAAATGTAATCGTGACCCGATAAATCAGGCTGCATGTTTGGATTGTTTTCGAAAATTGCTTTTTCGCGCTCCAACAATTGCAAGCCAGCATAGGCAGCACCTAAATTTCCGCTTACGCAGATTAGGTCGTTTACCTTAGCACCGCTTCGGTAAGCCAATTCATTTTCTTCAGCCTCCCCAATGGCAGTTACCGAAATACACAAACCAGTTAAAGATGATGTAGTATCACCGCCAATCAAGTCGACATTGTAATTTTCGCAGGCCAAACGAATACCATCATAAATTTCTTCAATGGCTTCAACGGTAAAGCGCTTCGAAATGGCAATGGAAACAGTAACCTGCTTTGGGCAAGCGTTCATGGCATACACATCAGAAACATTTACGGCAATACTTTTGTATCCCAAGTGTTTTAAAGGAGTGTACATTAAATCGAAATGGATTCCTTCCACTAATAAATCGGTGGTAACCACTGTCTTTTTGTTCTGATAATCCAGTACTGCAGCGTCGTCGCCAACACCAACTTTTGTACTGCTATTTTTTATCTCGATGCCCTTTGTCAATTGCTTGATTAAACCAAACTCTCCCAATGTTGAGATATCGGTTCCTTGTGCTTTGTTTTCCTGCATGATATTGCCTGTAAGGTAAATTTATTGTGATAGCATGCCGATATACAAATGATAAGCGTGAAGGAATGAAATGAACTTAAGGCTATATTCATTTAATAATCGGTATGATATGCTGATTTCTAAATTTAGAATTTGCTTGCAAAGGTAGAAAAAATATTAGATCAGACCTGAAAGGTTTCTATGGCTTATCAAGTGCGGTTTAATATTAACAATAATTTTTTGGTCTCAAACCCAAAATTTTTGACCTCTATCGTGGTTCGAACCACCATCGTAGTCAAAATTTTTAATCGCAGGTGTGGTTCGAGACACACTAGGGGTCAAATTTTTTAACAATGGAGTGGGTAGAGACACACTTCGTGTTAAAATTTTTAATCGAAACCGTGTCTTTTTTAAGCAGAGAGGTGGTTCGAAGCACGATGTGTCCTGTCTTTTTTAACAGGAAGCCTATTTCAATACAAGATTTAGGTGTTTCGAGGTTGCATTAAATTGTTAATAAATAGGAACTTAGAGATTTCTGACTTTTAGAGCCAAAAAAAGCAGAACCAATATGTTTGATTCTGCATTCTAATTTTATACAACTGGAATTATTTCGCTTCTTCTTTTTGACTGTTGTGATTTGGGAAGAATTGTTTCAACTCATTGTACAGTGGCATGGCTTCTTGATCGTGTTCATTTGCAAAATATCTAACTGAGCGATAGTATGCCATGGCATCCATGTAATTGTCATTATCCAATAAAATTTTGTTGTCGTTTAGCTTCAGCCTGATTTGGTCCAGTTTGCGAATCATGGTTTCAATTTGCTCTCTGGCTGCAAAATCTTTTTCAAATTCTTCAAGACTTACAAAGCCAGGGGTATACTTTGGGTTTTCCTGCATGATTATTTTGGCTTTGTTCACCAGAAGTTTGTTGGTTTTGTTAATTGCTCCATATTCCGAACGCTGCTCAGGAGTTAAGCCTGGTGCATTTTTGTTTGCAAGTGTAAGCAATGCATCTAAATGCGTGTTGGTTTCAGTTAATTCTTCTTCAGTAAAGACTACTTGAATAAGGTCGTTGTTTTTCATCTGTTTAAATTTTATTTTTTGGTTAGATGGAACTCTCGATGAATTTAATCATTCTCGTGTGTGTATTTTAGAATGCTAAAATTCATGTTCGTTTCATTTTGGATTAATTTAAAATGATTGTTTGATTGTATTTTATCAGTTCCGAAATTAAACAAGCCCACTCTCAACTGTTGAGAGTGGGCTTGTTTGTATTAATTCTTAATAAATTATGCTTAATCCTTTTTACTTTTCAAATAGTAGGAGCATTTTGCTCTAGAATAATCTACAGGAATGCCTAGGTTTCTTAATAAGTTGATAGATCGATATACCGAGCTTTTCGAAATGTGTAACTTGTTGGCAAGTTCCTCAGGAGTTCCAGTTCTTTCTTTTTCGATCAACTCCTTTAAATAGATCATTCTTTTTAGAAAATCTTCGTAGTTCATATCTACAATTGAAGTGTTTTAGTTTTTCTGCACTTTTACCTTGTCGGTTAAACTCAAACCGTCCAATATTTCAATTCTAATTCCATCAGAAAGGCCTGTTTTTACAAGTCTTTTTTGCTTTTTGTAGTTTTCATCAAGAAGTTCTACATAAATGCTGTCGTTTTTAAAAATTAGGTTTCGTTCTTTTATGGTGAGAACACTATCTCGTCTATCAAGAATCATTTCGGCAACAGCTGAAAAACCCGGATAGAGCTGAATGTTATTATCATTTCTAACTTTGGCCTCAATGTCAAATTTCATAACGCCATTATCTTCTTTGGCTTTAGGGGTAATGTGAGTCAATTCTGCCTCTGCCTTTTGGTCTTTAAGTGCGCTTATTTCAATCATGAACTTCATACCCTTTTTCAAATATGATATGTCAGATTCGTTTACTTTAGCCTTAAAAATCAGACTTTGTAAGTTAGCAATACTTGCTAAATTGCTTCCTTCATTGTAGTTATTGCGCTCGGTAATACTAGCACCTTCTTTTAAAGGAATTTCGAGAACAGTACCCGAAACGGTAGAACGAATAAAATTTGGAATATTTTCCTGATCTTTTGAGTATCCTGTCTTTATGATTTCGAGTTGTTTTTTTGCCGATTTTAGTTCTTCAACACTAATTAAATATGCATCGGCATACTTGTCAAATTCTTGTTCGGCTACTACTCTTTTCTCGTATAGTCTTTTGTATTGCTCGTATTCTTTTTTGCACTTGTTAAAGTTGATTTGGCAAGTGGTAAGTGTTTTCGATGCGGTTTCGATGTTTTGTGGATTTGGCAATACACTAACCTCCGCAATTAAATCACCTCGTTTAATGGTATCGCCTGCTTTTACATGTGTTTTTTTGAGAATGCCTGAAATTTGGGATTTAATTTGAACCTCTTTTTCGGGAACCAAATAACCAGAAATATATTGTTTCAACTCCAGGTTGGAGAAGCTAGGTTGCTCAGTATTGCTGAAACGATATTTGTTTTTTGTTTGGTGTAGCCATACAAATCCGACACAAACGGATAGGATTATTAAAGTTAATATGAGGCTTTTATTTTTCATGTTCCAATAAGATTAAGAATTTTCTGAGCTAATGGCTTTGATAGGTAATACCGATGCTGCTTTTCTTGCTGGATATAATCCAGCAATGGCTCCTGAAATAACCAGTGTGATGATTGCTCCAATGGCAATGGGAATATTTACATCCAGTCCTTTGAATATCGAATTGCTGTCGGAAATCATATCTCCGATTATTAAATTAATAAGGTTAACAATTACTGTTGCAGCAAGAAGGCCGGTAACTCCCGATATGAATGTGATAATGATTGATTCATTCAAAATCATGTAAAGGATACTTTTTGGACTTGCACCTATGGCTTTTCGTATACCAATTTCCTGGGTCCTTTCCTTAACAACAACAAGCATGATGTTGCTGACACCCACAATTCCACTTAAAAGCATACAAAAACCAACCAGCCAAAGGAATCCGTTGATTGTTTTAAATAAACCTTTAATAGATCCTGCACTAGACTGTACGTTGTTTATATAAATGGCATTTTTGTCTTCTACATCAAATTGATAATTTTTCGACAAGTAATTTTTAATCGATTCTTCGAATCTCTTGGCAGAGTTTTCAGCTTTTAAAGAGAGGGCAAAACAATTCATGCTCTTGTCTTTAAAAAAGTGATTTTGAAGTGCGCCAAATGGAATGTAAATATGTCTTTTATTATTCGAAAAAAGAGATTTCTCTGCCAGTACGCCAATAATTTGGAACCATACACCATCCATACAGAAATAATTGCCAACAACATCTTCTTTTTCAAATAATCCTTCAGCGATGTCTTTACCAATAATTGCAATATTCCTGTTCTGTTGATCATCTAATGGATTGAAGAATCGGCCTTGCGACTTTGTGTATGTTTTGATTTTGAAGTAACTGCTGTTTATGCCATAGCATTCAAACCTATGATAACTGTTGCTTTTCGAGTTTAATAGTTTTCCATTATATCTTAACTCAGGTGAGCTGTGTTCTATTTCGGGATACCATTTTTTTAGAACCGATAGATCTTGTTGTTTAAAACGGATAAGTCTGCCAGAATTTTGTCCGGGTTTTGAAATATTGGTTTTACCACCATATATCCAAAAGCTATTTTGAGTGTAGTCCTGGAAAAGAACCATTACTCCTTTTTGGAGTCCATTTCCTGCCCCTACCAACAGAACCAGAATGAAAATTCCCCAGGAAACACCAAAACCGGTTAAAAGATTTCTTTTTTTGTGTTCCTTTAACGAGTGCCAGATTTCCTCTATTTGGTATGCTATGTTGTATAATCTCTTCAATTTGCAGGTAGTAGGTTTGATTCTATATGTAATTCCTTCCAGAATTGACTGTAGAAATTATTGTATTTCATTAGTTCTTCATGTGTTCCATGATTATTAGTTGTTTTATTTTCTAAGATGTATATGTAGTCTGAAATTCTCTTTAGGATATGAATTCTATGTGTAATAATTAATATCGCAACGTCTTGCTTTATTTTTTCGAGTAATGTAAAAATAAATTGTTCGGTAATTCGATCCATTGCAGAAGTGGCTTCGTCTAGTATTATAAATTCAGGTTTTCTATAGAATATTCTGGCAAATGCCAGTAGTTGCTTTTGTCCACCTGATAAGTTGATGCCATCTTCACCTACTTTTGTAGATAATCCCTGTGGTAATACATCAAAGAATTTATCAAAGCCCCACTCTTCGCAAAACTTTTTTAACTCTGTTAAGTTTTGATCATTTATATCTTCAAGCAAGATATTAAAGGCCAGTGTATTATTGAAAATATGTATATTTTGAGGAATATGTCCTATTTGTGATCTCAAACTGGTATTAGAGATCTCATTGATAGGAATATCATTGATGAATACATTCCCGTTTTCTGGAAAGTAGAATTTCTGTAAAATACTGGCTAAAGTACTCTTTCCTGTACCAGATTCTCCAAGAAGGCTTGCGATTTTACCTTTTTGTATCTTCAGGTTGATGTTTTTTAAAAGAAGAGATCTTCCAGGAAATCGAAAGTTAAGATTCTTGATTTGGACATCTGTTAATTTCGAGATCGACTTGTTTGTTTTTTGAGAATTTGTGTTGATGTTAATCATTTCAAATAAACGATCAAAGGCTACTTTAGCTTCTTGTACTTGAATTAGCATTGAAATTATGCTTGTTAATGCTGGGGAAATTCTGGTGGAAATGCCAATCATTGCAATTAAAGCTCCTAAACTAATGATATCAGTAATTACATGTTGTGCACCTACTCCAATAATACTAGCCATGTATATTGTTCCTAATATTCCTGACAAAAAAGATAAACTAATTGTTAATTTTCCCAGACTAAGGATTTTATCTTGAAAGTTTGTATAGATCGTGAGGTTTTTATTTTCGAAGTATGTATTGGTGTTGGTGTTTTTTATGGTTTCTATCCCATTTAAACTGTTTATGTAAAAACTTTCGTTATGTGCATAGTGTTCCATTACATTTTTTTGTCCAGAAACAATTCTTTTGTTGAAAAATATCAGAATAGTTGCATAAATAGGAAGAAACAAGAGCGTTAGAATTCCATGTGTGGTAGAATAGAAAAATAGGACTAATATTGAAACCACTAAAATGAGAATCTCAATAATAAAATTACCAGCTACTTTAGAAAGAAAAGCCTGTATTCTGGCACTGTCATTTAGCCTGGCGATCATGTCTCCGGATCTTCTGTTGTCAAAAAAACTTTTTGGTAAATTTAGTAGCTGTTTAAAAAAAGAATTTACCATTCGAATGTTAAAATCATGGCTTTGAATGTATAAGAATTTATTGCGTACTGCATTTAAAAATGTGTGAGAAACAAGTAATAAAGACAGCAAAGCAATTGCAATAATTACTTTCGAAAACTCCTTTGATGGTAAAATGTCATCAATAAGTTTTTGGTTAAAAACAGATACTGCTAAGCTCAAACCAGCAATTAAAACGCCAATAAAGATGGAAACCATTAAGATTTGTGAGTCTTTCTGAATCATGTTCTTGATCCAGTTTCTTTTTTGTTTTGTGGTTTCTTCTTTATGAATGAAAGATTGTTCAGGTTGTAAAGTCAATAGAGCTTTTGATTTCCAAACTTTTAAAAGCTTATTTTGGGTGTAATAACAAACCCCTCTACCTGGATCGCCAATAATAAGTTTATTTTTATGGAACCCATAAAATACAACATAGTGCTCCAGTCCGTTTTCAAGTTCAAGGTGTAAGATTAGAGGGTGCTTTGTATCTTTTAGATTATCAAATTCTGCTTGATAAGCTTTTGCTGATAAGTTGGATTTTTTTGCTGCCTGATATAGGCCTAGTAGGGTTGTTCCTTGCTTACTAGTTCCGCTCCATTCACGCAAAGATTCGAAATTACCAGCACCTCCAAAATATTTGATAACTGATAGCAAACAAGCAATGCCACAATCAGCATAATCTTGCTGTAGTGTAAAAGATTTTTTTGCTTTCTTGACGATCTTCCAATTCACTGAATAATAGATTGAAGGTTAGTGTTTAGTTTGAAATGTCTTTTTTTAAATGTTCTTTTATTTTGAATAAATTGATTAAACCCTTAAATGAATGACATAGTATTCCATTCTTATAGATTAATCCTCGGGGATATTCATTTACATTGTATTTTTCTATCAAAATACTTGAATCAATTTGAGCAAATTTGAAATGCTCTACATCTGCTATGTTATTGTTCTTAATAAATGAGGCTATGCTATCACGATTTTGTGATGATACCCAAATAAAATCAAGATTATCAGGTACAAATTCTTCCTTTTTAAGCTGTTTGGCTTCGTAGGAACACAAAGAACAAGTGCTGTTAAAGAAACATATTACTGAATTCTCATTTAATTCATAATCTTTAATTGGTTCTATAAACTTGAAATCTTCAAAGTCAATGGTTTCATAATGAAGTGCGATTTCTTTGTTTGTTTTTCTTTTGTCGACAATTACAAACAATAAGGTAACAACAATGAGAATAAAGAGAGTTAGTGGAAGAATATTTTTTAGATGTTTCATTTTAACGTTCTATTATAGGATATGAATTGTTTTTTCTTACAGTTCAGTAAGAAAAACTACAAAAAGAGCATAAACAATAATTGCTGGGACGTAAGAAGAAAATATAATTTTAGTGCTTTGTTTCCATTCAATCTTATTTAATAGTTTTGTTAAAAGGAGTAGTGTTAAAACAAAAATAATGTCATACAAGCTGAATGTTTTAAGAAATTGAGCTAGAATATGATCGGCATCTCCTAATTTAAAAGTTAAAAAGGTTTTTGAATTAAAAGCCTGCAGAGATTCCATATTGTATGTATTCCAATTAAATGCAGCCCAGATGATTACAGTGATATATCTCAAGAAATACACGAAATTAGCTAGGATCACTGTTTTAAAAATTTGCTTGGATTTTAATTTGTATCCGGAAAGTAGAGTTCCTCCTAATATAATTAAACTAACAACTGCAATTTTCAATAGATAAACGATGGAGTTGTAGAGGTAATTGTAGATTAAGAAGTTTTTAAGAACGAACTCTGAATCCTTAACTTTCGCAAAAACTATCCCACTGCTTGTATAACGCAGTATAAGAAGTACGGATAAAAATATTAATATGGCATATCTGCATTTTAATTGTTTTAAGAATTGTATCATATTTTTATTGGTTTTGGTTTGTGGCGTTTTCTTTGAACTGGCTTTGTAAAGATGTTTTTCTTTCTAAATCGGAAATTACTTTGTCTTCCAGGGGTTCATCCAATAGGATATTATAGTTTGCCCAAAAGTTTTCATCGTATTCCATTTCTTGTTCATAAAGATCTATTTCGTTGGGAAGAACATGTTTGGAACGCAAGCGCTTGAATTTTTTTCGATCGGGACTGTAGTTCACAAATGTTAGGCTACTTTCTGTTATTCCCAGACCTTTTGAATTTTTAAGATAATCAGTAATCCCAACATTATAGAAAAAAGCTGGATAGTACTTGTTATCTATCTTCTTGTATTGGTATGAGCTTTTAAATATAAGGCTAGTTTTACTTTTCATCTCTTCCTCGTATTTCAATATTGCATAATCTTTACTATTAATATAGAATGTACAGGATATGCCTTGTGTAGATTTAAAAACATAGATTTGATCATCCAACTTTTGAATAATATGTGATAAGGCAAATTTGAGTTCTTTATCCTTATATTTTTGAGTGAGCGGATTAAATTTAGATGTGTGAAGTCTGTCTTTATAGTATCGGATGGGATTTCCAACTAGCAAGAGGTGTAGGTGGTTAGGGGAAAGGTCAAGCATTTTTTTTAATAGTTTTGAACCCCAATGTTCTTCTGTAAAATTATCGGATTTACGAAATTGTAATAAACTGCATTTGATTTTCGAAAGTGGAGATGTAGTCTTTCCATCTTGAATATTTACAGCTGACTCTATTAGTCTGGTGTGTGTGTTTGTTTTTTTCTGATATTGGATCTCTCTGTAGAAAGCTTCGCATTGATACAATTTATCAGGGTAGTTTTTTTTAAAGTTTTTAATTGCATTTTTAAAGATTTCCTCTTTCTTATCGTCAGGTAAAACAATTACATCAGCTAGTAAATATTCATTTTTCACCATTTTTATGTAATTGGTATCTGCTACAAGTTCACTTATAGGAATTAGCTTCTTTTCATATTCAATATGCGATATCATTAGGGTGTCTTTCTCAAAGTTGAACAGCCCTTTTAATTCGAAATCTCCGTTAATGTTGGAAACCGTACCAATGCCTGTTCCTAATATTCCTATGTGAGCATAGGGGATGGTAATTGTGTCGTTCGAACAAGATATTTGACCTTTTATGGTTTGAATGTTTTGCATGTATGCATGCTTGCATAGCAATATTAAAACAAGACATATAAAAAGTTTATTACACATAGAGTTAATGGTTAATGAATTGAGTTTATAGATTTGAATTCTCCTTAAATTGAGTTTTTATCGACTTGTTTTGTTCTAAATCTGAAATTATTTTTGGATCTATAGGTTCGTCTAGTAATATGTTGTAATTAGACCAAAAGTTTTCATCGTATTCTATTTTCAGATCATAAAGTTCAAGATCCTTAATAGCCACGTGTTTTGAACGCAAGCGTTTAAAATTCTTACGGATGGGATTGTGATTCACAAAACTTAATGAACTTATTGTCATTCCAAGTCCTTTTGAGTCCTTTAAAACGCTTTGGATATTTTCAGATTTAAAAAATGATGGAAAATATTTATCATCAATTTTTGTAAAGTAATACGATTGTTTTTGAATATTTTTTAGTTCATGGTCAAATTGTAATATGGCATAATCTGATTTGTTGATGTAAAAGTTAAAACTAAGTTCAGGGCCTAAATCATATTGGAATACATATATTTCTTGCCCCTTCTTCTTAATTAAGCTTTTCAAGCTTAAAATTCCCTTTTTATTTTCAGATGCCCACTGAATTGGATTACAATACAGATCGCCTTTAGATAGTAGTTCTTTGTAGCAACGTGTTGGGTTACCCCTAAGTAAATAATACAGTTGGTTGTAATTTATAAATAGTTTGTTCATTAGTTTAGAGCCCCAGTGTTCTTGTGTGTAATTTTTTGATTTACGAAGTTGTAATACGCTGCACTTTATTTTAGATCTGGGAGAAGTAATCTTGCCATCCTGAATATTTATTGCAGCTTCTATTAGTCGGGTATTTGTTTTAGACTTTAGTTCATATTGTACTTCCCTATAGAATGCTTCACATTGATATAATTTATCGGGATAATTGATTGTTAGGTTTTCAATTACATGTTTAAAAATATCATTTATTTTGTCACTAGGTAATACAATAACCTCTCCTAATTCATATTCGCTTTTTTTTAGTTGGATATAATTGGTGTCAGCAATTATGTTTTTTAATGGAATGCAAATTTTTTCGTATTCAATATGAGAAATGATCAAACTATCTTTTTCAATATCGAATTCTCCTTTTAGCTCAAAATTTCCTTCGTTATTGGATATAGAACCAACCCCAGAATCTAAAATTCCGATATGGGCATATGGTATGGGTAGGCTGTCGTTAGTGGATGAAATTTTACCTTTTATGATATGAATGTTTTGCGAAAAACAGTTTTGGCTTATAATTATTAAAATACCAAGTAATGATAAAAATTTTTGAAGCATAAATTTTAATAGATGGTTTATGTGGCAAGTTTCTTTGTATGTAACTAGGGCTTATAAAAGCCCTAGTTGTATGGTGTTAACCTTGAATAGGGTGGCCTAATCCATTACATAGTGATATTGCAAACTCCATTCCTTCTGTATCTCGCTGATCTTCATTGTGGTCATAAATCATTTGAATAGTATCACAGTACTCTTTTGCAGGAACGCCACCTTGTAGTTTTTCCATTTGTTCAAAATTCAATTCTTTCATTTTGTCAAAATTTTAAGTGTTAATAATAAAATAACTTTAATTTTGCCCTAATCTCTTCGCATGAGACATTGGACTTGAGTTTTTTCATGTGCACATTTGAATGAACTCGAGAACCAATTTATATAAGCAAACTGTCACTATATGACAGTTTGCTTATTTTTATTAAGTCTATATTTTGTAGATTGAAATTTTGAGAAGTACAGTTTTAATGGTTCTTTTAGAATAATAATTATTATTTAGTAGGGGTTATTCTAAATAAACAAAGATTAAAGATGTCAATTTTGTAGTATCAGCTTATTTGAAATAATACGTTTGTCTTACTTTTGAATAATCAATGGGTTCTCCTATTCTTTTGAGTGTTCTAATCATCCGGTAAACTGTGCTTACAGATGTATTTAGTTTGACTGCTAATTGTTCTGGAGTGCCAGTACTTTCGACTTGAATTAATTCTTTCAAGTACTTTTCTCGGGTAAGTGTGGTTTCGTAATTCATAAAGATTCCCTATTAAATGGTTTACATATATTAATTCTTGCAAACACGAAAAGGTAACCCTGTTTTTATAATTTATTGATGAACGAAATAAAATTATTTGTCAAATTAAAGTTGTAAAGAACCAAAAGGGTTGACATTTACTATGTAAATTTACTTCTTGTATTTGCTTAAATCACTGAATACTTGAATATGATTGGTTTTATCATTAAAGGATGTTTTTTATGGGAAGGGTTGGATTTGGGTTCAGAATATTTCTTTTTCGCAAACGTATCCATTCTCAATTTTTTACGTTTCAGTTAATAAGGACTTAGAAGTATTTTATTACGGCATATCAGTAAGATATTTAAATACTTTCTTATATTTGCACTTGATTTCAGAAGGGCTTGAGGGGGATAGTTCACATATTCTTATTTGCTTTGCAGAAACTGCAGTTTTTTTTAAGACCTAATAAAGAATAGCTTCGAGGAGAAAATCGAATTTTACTGATACATAACCAGTGCTAATTCCGCCTAAGCGAATGAAATCGGTCAGGATCTAATATTTTGGTATTATGGCGAAAGAAGAACAAGATAAAATATTGAATGAGGTTACCGAGAGCGAATACAAATATGGCTTCGTAACCGACATTGAGAACGATGACATTGGTAAAGGTCTGAATGAAGATATCATCCGCATGATTTCCGCTAAAAAGAAAGAGCCTAAATTTATGCTTGATTTCAGATTAAAAGCTTATCGTCATTGGAAAACGATGAAAATGCCGGAGTGGGCATATTTAAAAATTCCCGAAATTGATTATCAGGATATCATTTACTATTCTGCTCCTAAGCAAAAAGCAAAATTGGAGAGTATGGATGATGTTGATCCGGAAATTAGAGCTACTTTCGATAAGCTTGGTATTCCTTTGGATGAGCAAAAGATACTTGCTAATGTTGCGGTAGATGTTGTAATGGACTCTTCATCGGTAAAAACAACCTTTAAAGAAGCTTTGGCAGAAAAGGGAATTATTTTCTGTTCTTTTAGCGAGGCAGTTCAAGATCATCCAGACTTGATTCAGGAATATATGGGAACTGTAGTTCCAATTCAGGATAACTTTTTTGCAGCTTTAAACTCGGCTGTATTCTCTGATGGTTCCTTTGTTTACATTCCCAAAGGAGTTCGTTGTCCAATGGAATTGTCAACCTATTTCCGAATCAATGCTGAAAACACAGGTCAGTTCGAGAGAACTTTGATTGTTTGTGAAGAGGAGTCATACGTAAGCTACCTTGAAGGATGTACTGCTCCTATGCGTGACGAGAATCAGTTGCATGCTGCTATCGTTGAAATTATCGTGAAAGATAATGCAGAAGTGAAATACTCAACGGTTCAGAACTGGTATCCTGGAGATAAGAATGGTAAAGGTGGTATTTACAACTTTGTAACCAAGCGTGGTATTTGCGAAGGGGTTAACTCGAAATTGATGTGGGCACAGGTTGAGACCGGATCAGCTGTTACCTGGAAATATCCTTCTACCATCTTAAAAGGTGATGGTTCTTCAAGTGAATTCTATTCGGTTGCGGTAACCAATAACCACCAGCAGGCCGATACAGGCACTAAAATGATTCACATTGGTAACAATACCAAGTCTACGATTATCTCTAAAGGAATTTCGGCAGGTAAGAGCAATAACTCATATCGTGGCTTGGTAAAGGTTGTCAAGAATTGTGAAGGTGCTCGTAATTTCTCACAGTGTGATTCGTTACTATTGGGTGATAAGTGTGGTGCGCATACTTTCCCATATCTTGAAATTGGTAATCAATCTGCAAAGGTTGAGCATGAAGCTACAACTTCGAAAATTGGTGAAGACCAGATTTTCTATTGTAATCAACGTGGTATCAATACCGAAGATGCAATTGGTTTGATTGTAAACGGATATGCAAAAGAAGTAATCAACAAAATGCCAATGGAGTTTGCTGTTGAAGCGCAAAAATTGCTTCAAATCAGTTTGGAAGGCTCTGTGGGATAATATATATAGGCTATTTGTTTTGAATAAGTAGCCTTTCTGCCAGTGAATATTTAACTGGTAAATTAATGAAGTAGTAATTGGCCTTTTAGTAGGCAAAAAGCTAAATATAGAAATGTTAAGCATTAAGAATTTACACGTTTCCATCGAAGGAAAAGATATCCTTAAAGGAATTAATCTGGATGTTAAGCCAGGCGAAGTTCACGCAATTATGGGACCTAATGGTGCTGGTAAGAGTACTCTTGCTTCAGTATTGGCAGGTAGAGATTTGTATAATGTTACAAAAGGTGAAGTTATTTTTCAGGGAAAAGACCTTTTAGATATGGAACCAGAAGATCGTGCCAAAGAAGGTATTTTCTTAGGATTCCAATATCCAATCGAAATCCCTGGGGTTTCTACTGTAAACTTTATGAAGACTGCTGTTAACGAGCATCGCAAATACAAAGGATTGGATCCGTTGTCGGCTTCTGATTTCCTAAAATTAATGCGCGAGAAAAAAGCTTTGGTTGAAATTGACTCAAAATTGACAAATCGTTCGGTTAACGAAGGTTTCTCGGGTGGTGAGAAAAAGAAGAATGAAATCTTCCAAATGGCAATGCTTGAACCAAAATTAGCTGTTTTGGATGAAACCGATTCAGGTTTGGATATTGATGCTTTACGTGTTGTTGCAAATGGTGTGAACAAATTAAAGACTCGCGATAATGCAACAATTGTAATTACTCACTATCAGCGTTTGCTTGATTATATTGTACCTGACGTTGTTCATGTATTGTATAACGGACGTATCGTAAAAACTGCAGGTAAAGAGTTGGCTCTTGAACTGGAAGAGAAAGGATACGACTGGATTAAAGAAGAGAACGGAAAATAGTTGATAGTATAGAGTGTTTATCACTCATTAAATAATTTGTCAGATATGGCCGATATTAATACAATAAATAAGGATTTCGCTGATTTGTTTGATCAAGGAAATGAATTGTTGTTGGAAGGTTCGTCAGATGTTATGAACGAAACTCGCAAGAATGCATTCCAGGATTTTTCTAAATTGGGCATTCCTACTCGTGCCAACGAGAATTACAAGTATACCAACTTGATTCCGGCTTTCGATCATCCATACAATGTAAATCTTAGATATCAGAATGTTGATGTTGATTTGAATGAGATTTTCCAGTGTGATGTGCCTGAGTTGGATACCAATTTGGTGTTGTTAACAAATGGTTGGTACTACGGAAACAATAAAGAGTTAACTGAATTGCCAAAAGGAGTAATTGTTTGTGGTGTTCAGGAAGCTGCAGAAAAATATCCGGAAATTTTTAATGCACACTATGGCAAATATGCCAAAACCGATGAGGATGGGGTAGTTGCATTAAATACAGCCTTGGCTAAGGATGGATTCTTTATTTACGTGCCAAAAGGTGTTGTAATTGAAAAACCGATTCAGGTTGTAAACTTGCTTCGTTCGGATCGTGACCTAATGGCTACTCAAAGAAACTTAATTGTAGTTGAAGAAAATGCACAGGCAAAAATTATTGTTTGTGATCATACTTTAACGCATCATAAATATTTAACCAATTCTGTTACAGAGGTAAATGTTGCACGAAATGCAATTTTCGATTTGTATACTTTGCAAAATCAGCATTTAAATTCTGTAATTTTGAATTCAACTTTCATTCGTCAGGAATCACACTCAAACGTTTTGTCGAATACCATTTCTCTATATGGAGGAACAATTCGCAACAACCATCATGTAATATTGGATGAGGAGTATTGTGAGAACAATACCTTTGGTATGTACCTGATGGATCGCGATCAGCATGTAGATAACTTTACTTCGATTGATCATGCTAAGCCAAACTGTTTGAGTAACGAGCACTTTAAGGGTGTTATGGATGATCAGGCTTCAGGAGCTTTTGCAGGTAGAATTTTCGTTAGAAGAGATGCTCAGCAAACTCAGGCTTACCAGTCAAACAACAACTTGTTGCTTTCCAATGATGCTGTGATTAACACCAAACCACAATTGGTAATTGATGCTGATGATGTGAAATGTAGTCACGGAGCAACAGTGGGACAGATGGATGAGGATGCATTGTTCTACTTGCGTGCAAGAGGTATCGATGAGAAAGAAGCTCGTCAGATGTTGATGTTTGCTTTTGCTCACGAAATTATCGAGAAAATCAGAGTTGAGCCTTTAAAAGAAAGAATCGACGAATTGGTTGATAAAAGATTACGTGGCGAAATATCGAAATGTAATACTTGTGCAATAGCTTGCAATCACTAAAATTGATAATGATATTGTAAAGGCGTAGCATTGCTACGTCTCTACCATATAATAATATACAATGACGCTGGACATAAATAAAATACGTAAAGATTTTCCAATACTTCAGGAAAAAGTACATGGCAAAGATCTTGTGTACTTTGATAATGCAGCAACCACTCAAAAACCTACCCAGGTGATTGATGAAATGGTGAAGTATTATTACAAGTACAATTCTAATATTCATCGTGGAGTACATTACCTAAGTAATAAATCCACCGATGGAAATGAGAATGCAAGAAAGATTGTACAGAATTTTATTAATGCGGAACATCTTCACGAAATCATTTTTACCAGAGGAACAACTGAATCTGTAAATCTAGTTGCCAATTCTTTTGCTGAAAGATATATTGGCGAAGGCGATGAGGTGATTGTTTCTGAAATGGAACATCATTCAAACATTGTTCCTTGGCAATTGGTTTGTGAGAAGAAAAAAGCAGTTCTGAAAGTACTTCCTTTTAATGATAATGGAGAGCTTTTGGTTGATCAGTTGGATGGAATGATTACTGATAGAACAAAGATTGTTGCAGTAAATCACATCTCAAATTCATTGGGAACCATTAATCCAATCCAGAAAATTATCGATATCGCTCATGCTAGAGGTGTTAAGGTTTTGGTGGATGCGGCTCAGTCGGTACAGCATTTGAAAATTGATGTTCAGGAGTGGGATGTTGATTTCTTGGTTTTCTCTGGTCATAAATTGTATGGTCCAACCGGTATTGGTGTTTTGTATGGTAAGGAAGATTTGCTAAACGAGATGCCTCCATGGCAAGGTGGTGGTGAGATGATTAAGGAAGTGCGATTTTCAGGAACTACTTATAATGAATTACCATTTAAGTTTGAAGCGGGAACTCCTAATTATATAGATGCAATTGGTTTAGGTGCTGCAATTGAATATGTAGAAAATATTGGACTTGAAAATATTGATGCATACGAGCAAGAATTATTGGCTTATGCTACCGAAAAATTATCAAGTATCGATGGCCTAAAAATATATGGAACTGCCGAACACAAAACATCTGTGATTTCTTTCCTGGTTGATGGAATTCATTTCTATGATATGGGAATGCTATTGGATCAGATGGGAATTGCGGTTCGAACAGGAACCCATTGTACCGAACCGATAATGCAACATTTTGGTATTGACGGAACCGTTCGTGCTTCGTTTTCCTTCTACAATACAAAGGAAGAAATCGACGCCCTTTATAATGGTATCCTAAAAGTTTGCAAAATGTTTGTACATTAGTGCCATCAAAATCAAAAGAGATATAAGTAACAACTCTTTGTTTAAGTATTATTAGAGAGATGACAATAAACGAGATTCAGGAAGAAATTATTGAAGAATTTGCAGGATTCGAAGATTGGATGGACAAATATGCATATCTAATCGAGTTGGGAACCGATTTGCAGGGATTAGATGAAAAGCATCAAACGGATCAGAACCTTATTAAAGGTTGTCAATCGAAAGTTTGGTTCAATGCAAGTTTGGAAGACGGTAAAGTGAAGCTTGAAGCAGATAGTGATGCTATTATTGTAAAAGGTATTGCTGCTTTGTTAATTCGTGTATTCAATAACCAAACTCCTGAAGATATCATGAATGCTGATTTGAACTTTATTGATGAAATTGGTTTGAAACAGCATCTTTCACCAACCAGATCGAATGGTTTGGTATCGATGGTGAAGCAAATTAAGATGTACGGAATTGCTTTCAATCATGTAAAATAATATACAAGATGGGAAAAAAGGAAACAGAAGGAATAATAGTAGAGGTCTTAAAGACCATTTACGATCCGGAGATCCCAGTAAATATTTACGATTTGGGATTAATTTATGAGATCGATTTCTATGAAGAAGACGAGGTGAAAGTGTTGATGACTCTTACTGCTCCTAATTGTCCGATGGCTGATCAGATTTTGGAAGAGGTAAATGATAAAATTAAAGCTTTACCAATGATCGAAGATGTTACTGTTGTTCTTACATTCGATCCACCTTGGGATAAAGATATGATGACCGAAGAAGCAAAACTTGAACTGGGTTTTCTTTAAAATATTTTCAAAGGGCTGTTTAGCCCTTTTTTTGTACCTATGTAATTTAGAAGACACATGTAAAGACGTAGCATGCTACGTCTCTACCTATTGGAAGATACAATGAATCTTACTTTATCTGCAAAATCAAATTTGATAAAATCCAAGGCAAAAGAACTTGGATTGGATTTGTGTGGGATTGTAAAGGCAGATTTTTTGGAGAATGAAAAGGAAAATTTTCTTTCATGGTTGGATAAAGGCTATCATGGTGAAATGGGATACATGGCCAATAATATAGAGAAGCGTTTGGATCCTCGATTGTTGGTTGAAAATACAAAGTCTATTGTTGTTGTTGGTTTAAATTATTTCCCCAAAGAGCAACAAAATGATCCGGAAGCTCCGGTAATTGCAAAATATGCATACGGTAAAGATTATCATTTTGTCCTAAAAGACAGATTGAATCAGTTATTGGAATACATTAATACAGAAATTGGTGAGGTTTCTGGACGTGCATTTGTTGATTCGGCTCCAGTTTTAGAACATGCATGGGCAAAAAGAGCTGGTTTAGGCTGGATAGGAAAAAATTCATTACTCATTAATCGAAAAATTGGTTCCTTTCTTTTCTTGGGTGAATTGTTTTTGGATATGGAGTTGGAATATGAAAATCCCACTTACGCTGATTTTTGTGGAGGGTGCAATAGATGCGTTCGATCTTGTCCAACCGGAGCAATCACAGAGCCATATGTTGTGAATGGAAGCAAATGTATTTCGTATTATACCATCGAATTAAAAGGAGAAATTCCTGAAGAAGAAAAAGGAAAATTCCAAAATAGAGTGTTTGGATGCGATATTTGTCAGGATGTTTGTCCTTGGAATAGAATGGCAAAATCTCATAAGGTTCCAGAGTTTGATCCAAATCCTGATCTGCTAAACATGTCAAAAGAGAATTGGCAGCACATGGATGCTCATAAATTCGGAGAAATATTTCGTAATTCAGCTGTCAAAAGAACAAAATTTAAAGGGATAAAGAGAAATCTGGATTTTTTAGATCTGTAAACAACTTATAATAATACTTCTCTCTTTTCTTGGACCATCAAATTCGCAAAAGAAAATGTTTTGCCAGGTTGATAATCCCATTTTACCATTAATAATAGGAATGCATTCACTCGGACCAACAATTCCTGCTTTTAAATGTGAATCACCATTCTTATCCTTGGCATCATGTTCCCATACGCCCGAAGGAATCAAATTTTTTAGTAGAGGGACCACATCATTTTGTACCGATTCATCCCAGTTTTCCTGAACCATGATGGCAGCAGTAGCTCCCTGTGCATATACATTTACAATGCCTGATTGAATACCACTTTCTTCTACTATTTTTTCTGTTTGTGAAGTAATGTCATACAGGCCATTGTGCTTATCTGTTCGAATTATAATTTGTTTTTGCATTTTCTTTCTATTTTTATGTGTCAATTTAATTTATTCCTCAATGCAGCACAATATTTTTCATTTTCTGGCTCACGATAATATTCAACTTTTTGCACAGGAATTCCTCCCCGATGAGGATATAAAAGCAATACTTGTTTTGGTACATGGTATTGGTGAGCATAGTTCCAGGTATCTGAATTGGGCAGACAAATTTGTGAATGAGGGAATTGCTTTATTTACTTACGACCAACGAGGTCATGGATTATCTGAAGGAAAAAGAGGTGTAATTTCTTCCTATGATGATTTCATGAATGATATTGATTTGGTTTTGCATAAAGCGGAAGAGAAATATCCGAACTTACCTATTGTATTGTATGGGCATAGCATGGGAGGAGGAGAGGTGTTGAACCATCTACTAAAAAGAAATAACAAATATATTGGTGTTATTTCCACTTCACCTTGGATTATTTCGCAGGCTTCTCCACCTAAAATGGTAATTCCATTGCTGAGATTTTTGAATCGCTTGATTCCGAAATTCAGTATCAAAACAAAATTTGATTCAAGTTTGCTCTCTCACAATCCAGAGGTTTGTCGCAAATATGATGAGGACGAGTTTGTTCATCATTGGGTATCCTTTCGTTTGTTTGTTGAAGCTTATGATGCAGGTTACTTTGTATACAATTCGGAAGAAAAGATTAAAAAACCCTTGTTGTTGATGCATGGAGATGAGGATGGAATTACAGATTCTGCTGCTAGTAAGTATTTTGCAAATAAGAATCAGGAAAACTGTACCTTTAAATTGTGGAGCAAAGCTTATCATGAATTGCACAATGAGCATTTTAATAATGAGGTTTTCGAATACATTTGCGATTGGATATATAAATTACTGAAGAAATAAAGATATCATGGATCAGTTCAGAACAATTGTCGAAATACCTGAATCAGATTTTAAAATTTCTTATCATTCTAAGATTTTAATGGTGGGTTCTTGTTTTGTTGAAAATGTTGGAAAATTATTGGTTCAAAATAAATTCAACACAACTGTAAATCCATTTGGAGTAATTTATAACCCAATTAGTGTAGGTAATAGTATTCAGTTGTTGATCGATAATAAGGAATTTATCGAAGATGATCTGAATTTTGGGAATGATTTATACTTTAGCTATTCTCACCATGGAAGTTTTTCATCAACATCTTCCGAAGAATGTTTGAAAAGTATTAATACTGCCATGCAATCTGCTTCATTAGATTTGGCTACTGCCGATATTCTATTCATTACATTTGGCACATCCTGGGTTTATGAACTCATCGATTCGGGTAAAATTGTATCCAATTGCCATAAACAGCCTGCAAAATCATTTAATCGATATCGTTTGGATGTAGATGAAATCGTTCGATTTTATAAAGATTTGATTCTATCCTTATCTCTTTTTAATCCGCATTTAAAAATTGTTTTTACCGTAAGTCCAATTCGACACTGGAAAGATGGCGCTCATGGAAATCAATTAAGCAAGTCAACTCTACTATTGGCGGCAGATCAGTTGGTGCAATTGTTTGATCACGTTAGTTATTTTCCTTCTTACGAGATTGTGATGGACGAATTAAGAGATTATAGATTTTATCATGAAGACATGATTCATATGAATTCTGCTTCGACAAATTATATTTGGTCACGATTTTCTGATGTTTTCATGGATAAAACAACTATGGATTATATGAAGAAAATTAGAAAAATGATTTCTGCGGCGGAACATCGTCCTTTTAATCCAGATTCTGAATCGCATCAAAAATTTATTCAAAAAACCATTTCTGGGATGGAAATCTTAGAGAAACAATTGCCAAATCTGTCCTTTGATTTAGAAAGAAAGGTGATGCGAAAAAATCTTCAAGATTAAGTTGGACTTTTTCATGTAATTTTTGTAATTTGTTTTTCCCTTTCCATATGAAAAAAATAGCTACTGATTTTCAGGCAGCTATTTATTTTTGCGAAAAAACTTAAAGTTTTCATTTGGAAAGTAGAAAAAGTATGTGTTATCTTTGCACCCGCTTTACAAGGGTAAGGTGATAGAGAAGACATGATGGAAAGGGTGGTTTATCCACGGTTTTGCTTGATGTTTTTTCATTTTGAAATTTTTAAAGTTTTTTTTCGAAAGTATTTGGAATTGTAAAAATAAAGTGTTTATCTTTGCAGCCGCTTTTGATGGGGATAAGATTCTTTGGAGCACTAGTATCTATGAGGCTTTCGAGGGGATTGAATCTTAAAAAAGTTTTAAAAATGACTTGCAATTTTAGATAAAAAGTATTTATCTTTGCAGCCGCTTCTCAAACGGGAGGAGTTTAGAAAAAGTTTTGGGAGTGAGTTGATGATTTGATGGAAATCACGGCTGAAAAAAACTTCAAAAATATTTCAAATTTTATTTGGAATTTGGGAGGAGTTTTATTTATCTTTGCACTCGCTTTTCCGCCTGATTTTTTCGGGTGAATTAAGAAGGAAAAACAGAACGATACGTTCTTTGAAAATATTGAAAACAAGAAGTTAGGTAAATACAAGAATAATACCTTGTCAATTAAAAATTACCATTAAACTTTGATAATCTGAATGAGACAGAATTATAAAAACTTTTATACAACGAAGAGTTTGATCCTGGCTCAGGATGAACGCTAGCGACAGGCCTAACACATGCAAGTCGAGGGGCAGCATAATAAAAGCTTGCTTTTATTGATGGCGACCGGCGCACGGGTGAGTAACGCGTATGCAACCTGCCTTACACAGGGGGATAGCCCGGAGAAATCCGGATTAATACCGCATAATGATCAAATTTCGCATGTTATTTGATTTAAAGCTTCGGCGGTGTAAGATGGGCATGCGTAGCATTAGCTTGTTGGTGAGGTAACGGCTCACCAAGGCGATGATGCTTAGGGGGTCTGAGAGGATAGTCCCCCACACTGGTACTGAGACACGGACCAGACTCCTACGGGAGGCAGCAGTGAGGAATATTGGTCAATGGGCGCAAGCCTGAACCAGCCATGTCGCGTGCAGGATGACTGCCCTATGGGTTGTAAACTGCTTTTTTACGGGAATAAACCTTCCTACGTGTAGGGAGCTGAAGGTACCGTATGAATAAGGATCGGCTAACTCCGTGCCAGCAGCCGCGGTAATACGGAGGATTCGAGCGTTATCCGGATTTATTGGGTTTAAAGGGTCCGTAGGCGGGCGATTAAGTCAGTGGTGAAATCTCACAGCTCAACTGTGAAACTGCCATTGATACTGGTTGTCTTGAATTTAGTTGAGGTGGGCGGAATACGTTATGTAGCGGTGAAATGCATAGATATAACGTAGAACACCGATTGCGAAGGCAGCTCACTAAGCTAACATTGACGCTGATGGACGAAAGCGTGGGGAGCGAACAGGATTAGATACCCTGGTAGTCCACGCCGTAAACGATGATTACTCGTTGTGCGCGATACACAGTGCGCGACTGAGCGAAAGCATTAAGTAATCCACCTGGGGAGTACGTTGGCAACAATGAAACTCAAAGGAATTGACGGGGGCCCGCACAAGCGGAGGAACATGTGGTTTAATTCGATGATACGCGAGGAACCTTACCTGGGCTTAAATGCAGTTTGACCGGCTTGGAAACAAGCTTTCTCTTCGGAGCAAATTACAAGGTGCTGCATGGTTGTCGTCAGCTCGTGCCGTGAGGTGTCGGGTTAAGTCCCATAACGAGCGCAACCCCTATCGTTAGTTGCTAGCAGGTAATGCTGAGGACTCTAGCGAGACTGCCACCGTAAGGTGAGAGGAAGGTGGGGATGACGTCAAATCAGCACGGCCCTTACGTCCAGGGCTACACACGTGTTACAATGGCTAGTACAAAGGGCAGCTACCTGGTGACAGGATGCTAATCTCAAAAGCTAGTCTCAGTTCGGATCGGAGTCTGCAACTCGACTCCGTGAAGTTGGATTCGCTAGTAATCGTATATCAGCAATGATACGGTGAATACGTTCCCGGGCCTTGTACACACCGCCCGTCAAGCCATGGAAGCCGAGGGGACCTGAAGTTCGTAACCGCAAGGAGCGACCTAGGGTAAAATTGGTAACTGGGGCTAAGTCGTAACAAGGTAGCCGTACCGGAAGGTGTGGCTGGAACACCTCCTTTCTAGAGATTTAGAATATCGACTAAGGTTTATGGTAAAAGACAGGTTTATGACTGTTTTGCCTAACTTTTTACTTGTTTTCATTTAATATACCATAACCCATAGCGTTAGGGTGTTTAAACCGCTAGCATATGGATTAAGAAATTTAGTCCTGTAGCTCAGTTGGTTAGAGCACTACACTGATAATGTAGGGGTCCGCAGTTCAAATCTGCGCAGGACTACGATTAACGTTTTGGGGGATTAGCTCAGCTGGCTAGAGCGCTTGCCTTGCACGCAAGAGGTCATCGGTTCGACTCCGATATTCTCCACGAAATACGATGGTGTATTAAAGTTCTTTGACATGTTGAAAGTAGTAAAGTAGAAGTAACCAATAGTAAAGAAACAACGATTGATTTCGTGATGAAAGTTTAGACTTTTATTGGCACAAAAAGAAGTAATTAAGGGCGTATGGCGGATGCCTAGGCTCTCAGAGGCGATGAAGGACGTGATAAGCTGCGATAAGCTACGGTGAGGTGCAAATAACCATTGATCCGTAGATTTCCGAATGGGGCAACCCACTCAGCAATGAGTATCCTTTAAGGAGGCAAACCCGGAGAACTGAAACATCTAAGTAACCGGAGGAGAAGAAAACAAAAGTGATTCCCCTAGTAGTGGCGATCGAACGGGGATTAGCCCAAACCATTATTGTTTCGGCAATGGTGGGGTTGTAGGACTATAATATGATGATCGGCGTGAAGTGGAAGTGTTTGGAAAGACACACCATAGAGAGTGATAGTCTCGTACACGTAAGCAAAGTGAATCTAGTAGTATCCTGAGTAGCGCGGAACACGAGGAATTCTGTGTGAATCTGCCAGGACCATCTGGTAAGGCTAAATACTCCTGAGAGACCGATAGTGAACAAGTACCGTGAGGGAAAGGTGAAAAGCACCTCGAACAGAGGAGTGAAAGAGTACCTGAAACCGTACGCCTACAAGCGGTAGGAGCACTTTAGGGTGTGACTGCGTGCCTTTTGCATAATGAGCCTACGAGTTACTCCTCACTAGCGAGATTAAGCACTTCAGGTGCGTAGTCGAAGCGAAAGCGAGTCTGAATAGGGCGTAAAGTTAGTGGGGGTAGACGCGAAACTTGGTGATCTACCCATGGTCAGGCTGAAGCTCTGTTAAACCAGAGTGGAGGGCCCAACCGGTTCACGTTGAAAAGTGTTCGGATGAACTGTGGGTAGGGGTGAAAGGCCAATCAAACTGAGAAATAGCTCGTACTCCCCGAAATGCATTTAGGTGCAGCGTCAGAGTCGAGAGTTATAGAGGTAGAGCTACTGATTGGATGCGAGGGCTTCGCCGCCTATCAAATCCAGACAAACTCCGAATGCTATAACTTATATCTGGCAGTGAGCCCGTGGGTGCTAAGGTCCACGGACGAGAGGGAAAGAACCCAGACCATCAGCTAAGGTCCCCAAGTGTATGTTAAGTTGAACAAACGAGGTGAGATTGCTTAGACAGCTAGGATGTTGGCTTGGAAGCAGCCATTCATTTAAAGAGTGCGTAACAGCTCACTAGTCGAGCGATCTTGCGTGGATGATAATCGGGCATAAATATACCACCGAAGCTATGGATTTAGAATTTATTCTAACTGGTAGGGGAGCATTCTAACGGCGCAGAAGCAGTATGGTAATGTATTGTGGAGCTTTTAGAAAAGCAAATGTAGGCATAAGTAACGATAATGCGGGCGAGAAACCCGCACGCCAATAGACTAAGGTTTCCTGATCAACGCTAATCGGATCAGGGTAAGTCGGGACCTAAGGGGTAGCCGAAGGGCGAACTCGATGGACAACCGGTTAATATTCCGGTACTTTCTATAACTGCGATGGGGTGACGAAGAGATGACAATGCCGCGAACTGACGGAATAGTTCGTTGAAGGACGTATGTGATGAGACCGGTAGGCAAATCCGCTGGTTGAGCTGAAATCTGATAGTACCGCAATGCTACGGCAGCGCGGATAGTGCATGTAATTTTACTTCCAAGAAAAACCTCTAAGCTTCAGGTTATAGAGACCCGTACCGCAAACGGACACACGTAGTCAAGTAGAGAATACTAAGGCGCTCGAGTGATTCATGGCTAAGGAACTCGGCAAAATGGTCCTGTAACTTCGGGAGAAAGGACGCCTCTTTCGGGAGGCCGCAGTGAAATGGCCCAGGCGACTGTTTACCAAAAACACATGGCTTTGCAAAATCGAAAGATGAAGTATAAGGCCTGACACCTGCCCGGTGCTGGAAGGTTAAGTGGAGGGCTTAGCGCAAGCGAAGGTCTGAAATGAAGCCCCAGTAAACGGCGGCCGTAACTATAACGGTCCTAAGGTAGCGAAATTCCTTGTCGGGTAAGTTCCGACCTGCACGAATGGTGTAACGATCTGGGCACTGTCTCAGCCATGAGCTCGGTGAAATTGTAGTATCGGTGAAGATGCCGATTACCCGCAACGGGACGGAAAGACCCCGTGAACCTTTACTGCAGCTTCACATTGATTTTGGGTAAGTGATGTGTAGGATAGGACGGAGACTATGAAGCAGCGCCGCCAGGTGTTGTGGAGTCATCCTTGAAATACGTCCCTTTGCTTATCTGAAGTCTAACGTCTAACGACGGACAGTGTGTGGTGGGTAGTTTGACTGGGGTGGTCGCCTCCAAAAGAGTAACGGAGGCTTCTAAAGGTACCCTCAAGACGTTTGGTAATCGTCTGAAGAGTGCAATGGCACAAGGGTGCTTGACTGTGAGACATACAGGTCGAGCAGGTACGAAAGTAGAGCATAGTGATCCGGTGGTTCCGTATGGAAGGGCCATCGCTCAAAGGATAAAAGGTACTCCGGGGATAACAGGCTGATCGCTCCCAAGAGCTCATATCGACGGAGCGGTTTGGCACCTCGATGTCGGCTCGTCACATCCTGGGGCTGGAGAAGGTCCCAAGGGTTGGGCTGTTCGCCCATTAAAGTGGCACGCGAGCTGGGTTCAGAACGTCGTGAGACAGTTCGGTCCCTATCTGTTGTGGGCGTTGGAAATTTGCGAGGATCTGACTCTAGTACGAGAGGACCGGGTTGGACTAACCTCTAGTGTATCTGTTGTGGCGCCAGCTGCATAGCAGAGTAGCTACGTTGGGCAGGGATAAGTGCTGAAAGCATCTAAGCACGAAGCCTACCTCAAGATGAGATTTCCTTTAAGGGTCGTTAGAGACGATAACGTTGATAGGTTGCAGATGTAAAGGTGGTAACATCAAAGTCGAGCAATACTAATTACCCGAAAGCTTCTGAGTGGCGAGGTCAATCGCTGAATCTTACAAGATTTGGTTCTTTTATTTTACTTTCAATGTGTCTACGATATTCGTTGACGGTTAGCAGGAGTTAACCACAGAAGTCAACAAACGATTTTAGGTGTTTATAGCGACGGGGTTCCACCTCTTCCCATTCCGAACAGAGAAGTTAAGCCCGTTAGCGCCGATGGTACTGCAGAAATGTGGGAGAGTAGGTCGACGCCAACCTTTAAAGAGTCTTATTCCAACATGGAGTGAGACTCTTTTTTATATGTTCTGATTTTTATAAATCAACATCTGAATAGCAATATTTGAAGCTTTGACAAGCTTCCGCTTACCTTGAATTTAGATTCATTAACTCGCGCTTAAGGTTTTTTAACCTATATTTTCAAACAATCTGTTTAAGTTCGTCTCAGTTTGTATATCTTTGTACGCTATGAAACAATATTTCATAATATTAGCTCTTGTATTTGGACTAAGCACAATTTCTTTTGCACAAAGAAAATTAACTGGTGCTAGCATTGGGCCTGATGGCAGATCAATGTCTGATAAATCAAAGAAAGATGATTCTAAGATGTTGGATAGTTTAGGTTATAATGTCGAATCTGTTATTAAAACCTGGAAACTTACTGATATGAATTCTTCAAGAGAAGAATTTAAGTTGGATACAATTTTAGGCGAAATTCAAAACTACAATCCGATTTATCAGAAGAGCATTTCTAATTCTTATTTGGGAAATCTAGGAGCAGCTTATCAAAGCAATATTTACATTGATAGGGAAAAGGACGGATTTTTATTTTTCGATGCGTATAGAGCTTATATCGTCGAACCAGAGGATATCGTATATTTTAATACTACGACACCTTACACTAGATTATTTTATGAAACTGGTGGACCCAAAGGACAATCGGAAAATTTATTAAAGGTTCTGCAAACACAAAACATTTCGCCGAACTGGAATTTCGGAATAAAATATGATTTAATTTCAAGTGATGGTCAGTATCAGAATCAGAAAACTAAATTGTATGATCTCACACTTTTCTCGAGTTACAAGAAGAGAAACTATGGAATGAATATGGTTCTAAATATGAATCGTATTAGCGCGAATGAAAATGGTGGAATTGTTAATGATAGTTTGGTTACTGATGGAGATGAAGAATCAGAAAATATCCAGGTAAATTTGACCCAGGCAAGATCGAAATTGACAAATTTTAATTTGTTTATGAATCATTCCTATGGGATTGGCAAGGAAAAAGAAATAGTAATTGAAAAAGATACAACTTATTCGTATGCTATTGACTTATTATATACTTTGAATTACGAAAAAAATAGTTGGCAGTTTAAGGATGATAACTTGAATAAAGATTTTTATCCTACTGGCTTTTTATTGAATCAAAACTCGACCTTTGATAAGGTTGAACAATCGTTGGTTAAGAATACTTTTCAAATTGTTTTTAATGAAAATGAAAACAAATGGATTCGCTTAGGAGCAAGATTTGGTATCGAAAGTGAATTCTTGAAATATAACCTTAGAAGAAATGTGACTCAATATGCTTGGCAGCAAAAGGATGAAAACATCCATAACAATCAACTTGTTGCAAGTTTATTTAGCTTATCTGGAAAATCTGCAAACTGGAAGGCCGTTGGTAAATATGTGTTTGAAGGATATCGCCAAAATGATTTTGATTTGGATTATCAATTCATAAAATGGTTTGGTGAAAAGAATTCAGGACATGGTTTTAAGATTTCTGGAAGATTGGAATCGACTACTCCAAATTACATTATGGAGAAGTATTACGGAAATCATCAGCAATGGGATTTACAGCTTGACAAACAAACAGAATTACGTGCTGGTGTGGAATATTTTAATAAGAATTATAGATTTAAAATTGGTGCAAATTTCAGTCAAATAGACAATTACACCTACTTTGGGTTGAATGCTACACCGGAGCAGGCCGCTGTTGGAATTTCTGTTCTAACCGGATATTTGCAGAAAAACTTCAAATTAGGAAACTTTTATCTAAACCAAAGCTTGGTTGGTCAAAATAGTTCAAACGAGAAGCTTTTACCTCTTCCAACTTTATCAATCTATAGTAATAACTATTATAAAAATGAATTTTTTAATGGTGCATTAGGTTTACAAACAGGTGTATCCATACATTACAATACAAGTTTTTACGCTCCAAATTATATGCCTGCTACAGGGCAGTTCTTTTTGCAGGAGCAAAAGGAATTAGGTGATTATCCTAAGGTAAATGTGTATTTTAATTTTAGAATAAAAAGGACACGTTTATTCATTATGTACGAGCATGCAAACGCTTCTATTGGTAGTAAAAACTATTTTTCAGCACTTCATTATCCAATCAATCCGTCTATGCTGAAATACGGATTAATTTGGACTTTTTACAATTAAGAATTCTTAATAGAGGCCTAGAATATAAATCAAATATTTCTTGGTTCGAGACCTGTTTATTTCTAATTTAATATTAGGAAGGGAGAATTTTATGTCGCAATTTAAATACATAAAGCTACTTATACCTTTGATTTTCATGGTATTTTTGCAAACGTGTAATCAGCAACGTAAGCTTGTGAAGTTACAAATGCAGGAAAAACCCATTGTAGAATTGAAGCATGTAAAGCTGCGTGGAAAACTAAGAGTGATTACCAATTATAATTCTACCGATTATTTTATTTACAAAGGTAGAACAATGGGATTTCAGTATGAAATGCTGAAAGCTTTGGCCAAACATTTGAATGTGAAGCTTGATTTGACGGTAAATAACGATTTGGTTTCTTCTTTTGAAGCTTTGGAACGCGGTGATGTTGATTTACTAGGTATGAATTTGGCTGTAACTGGAGAAAGAGTGGAAAAATTTAATTTTACTGTTCCTCATAGTCAATCACGCCAAGTGTTAATACAGATTAATGATTCTATTCATCCTGTCGGATATGTGAGTGAAAAATCGCAATTATTTGGGAAGCAAATTCATGTTCCAAAAGGATCATCATTTGAGGAAAGATTAAATAGAATATCGAATACTGGAAATGATGATATAGAAATTGTACCTGTTGATCAAATTGAGGTAGAAGAATTAATTTCTAAAGTAGCTAATAGAGAGATTTCCTACACAATCGCAGATGAGAATGTTGCAATGGTAAATCAAACTTATTATCCAAACATTGATATTCGAACACATTTAAGTGAGCCGCAAAATCTGGCTTGGGCTTTGAGAAAGGGAGCCGACGATCTTACGAAAGATATTAATATGTGGTTGATTGATTTTCAGAAAACAAGGGAATATAAAATCATCTACAGAAAATATTTTAAAAGTAGTAGAATTGAAGAGATGCTTCAAAGCGAATACTTTACTTTAAGGAGTGGTAAGATATCGGAATATGATGATTTGATAAAGAAAAATGCAAAACTGATTGGTTGGGATTGGCGATTGTTATCGGCTTTGGTTTATCAAGAATCAAATTTTAATCCTAATGCACGTTCGTGGGTTGGTGCTTTTGGTTTGATGCAATTAATGCCGGAAACCGCATATCGATATGACGTGGACTCTTTATCCACTGCTCGGGAGAATATAGAGGCAGGTGTGAAACACTTAAAATATTTAGAAAATAAGCTAGATAAAACATTAGGAGATAAAACCGATAAGTTGCAATTTTTGCTGGCTTCCTATAATGTTGGCTTGGGTCATATTCTGGACGCTAGAAGGCTGGCGCAAAAGAATGGCAAGAACCCGGATCAATGGAAGGGCAGCGTTGACTATTACCTTTTGAACAAATCTAAGCCCGAATTCTTTAATGATCCGGTGGTAAAATATGGATACTGTCGTGGTCAGGAGCCTTATTGGTACGTAGTTAAGATTTTGGATCGCTATAAGCACTACAAAAATATGACTTTAACGGATCAAACCAGCTCTTAAAAATACCTCTCGTAATTCAGATAAAATCATTGCAGTAGCTCCCCATACTTTGTGCCCCTTGGCATCGAAATATGGGGCATGTATTGTAAGCTCATTTTTTGTAAAACTAAATTTGGAAATATTTTCTTTTGAAAGGAGTTCTTGAACAGGCATTTCAATAACTTCTTCAACTTCAAAAGTATTCAATTTAAAATCAGGTCTTTCTTTGCAATAGCCTAAAACAGGTAGTACCATAAAATTGCTCACAGGAATATACAATTCAGTTAAGAACCCCAATATTTTAATTTTTTTGCATTCAACCCCAAGTTCTTCGTTGGTTTCGCGAATTGCAGTAACGGTTCTGTTGGAATCGCTCTCTTCGTACTTTCCTCCTGGTAAACTAATTTGACCACTATGACTTGTATTTCCTGAAGTTCTTTTGATAAAAGGAAGGTGCAATTGACCATCTTTAGGATAGAAGAGTAATAGAACGCTACTGTCTCTGGCGATCGAAGGATCACTTTTTTTTAGAGCATGTTCACGAATTGAAGGCGACATTATTTTTTGAGCATCAAAGCCTGGAAGACTATTATTTAGCTCATTATTTAATTGTTGTGTGAATTGTTCTAAATCAAATGTAGTATCTAATAAACTCATATAATCCTTTTTCAAATCTTACTTAAAGATAGAAATAAAGTTTCCCCAAGTCGTCAAAAATGGATTAAACTTTATGAAAATTCATTAAAAACCCGGCTTTTGGCCGGGTTAAAATTACTTTCTAAAATTTTTAACAAATTGTTCTACCTCTGGTACACCTCCTTGGTAAAGTAAATATCCATTGTAAGGTTCTCGTTTTGTAGTTTCATCATTAATTGGTGTCTTCATGATGTCAATGACCTTTTGTCTATCGTTGGTTTGACCAAGAGTCCAACCTAGTTTAATATAGGCAGCCTCTGGAAGCATATTATCTAACGGTACTACGCCCATTGCCATTAAATCTCTACCGGTATCATAAACAAACATATGAGTATAACCCCAAAGAGTTTGAACAGTCATAAATATATGAACACCTTTTTCAACCGCTCGTTTTAAAGCTGGATAAACTGGCTTATTAACGTGTCCAAGTCCGGTTCCTGCAATAATGATTCCTTTGTATCCGCAATCAACCAATGCATCAATTATATCTGGTTGCATGTTAGGATAGTAGTAAAGAATCGTGACTTTCTCTTCGAAATATGGAAGAATTTTAACATTCTTGTCCTTGCGGCGATGATTGTATTTTTTCTTTATTGGTTTTACACCTTTTCTTGTCACCGTTGCCAATGGCGTATCTCCTAATGTTCTAAAAGTGGAACGATAACTGGAATGCATTTTTCGAACTCTTGTACCACGGTGAAGGAATCCGTATTCATCAGAAGTGGGACCAAACATACAAACCATTACTTCGGCTATATCTCCATGACCAGCAGCAATGGCGGAATGCATTAGGTTCAAAGCAGCATCAGAAGAAGGTCTATCCGATGATCGTTGAGAACCAACCAAAACTACGGGAACCGGTAAATTCTGAACCATATAAGTAAGTGCAGCTGCAGTATGATGAAGTGTATCGGTTCCATGAGCAATAATGATTCCATCAACTCCATTTTCGATTTCCTTACCAATAGCAATGGCTAAAGAGATGTATTGTTGTGGTCCCATGTTCTCACTAAATACGGCAAAAACTTTCTCTGTAGTCAGGTTACAGATATCTGCTAATTCGGGAACAGAGCCATACAATTCTCCTGGTGAAAAGGCCGGAATAACAGCTCCGGTTCGGTAGTCAAGACGGGAAGCAATTGTTCCGCCAGTACCAAATAATTTCACCTTTGGCTGTCCTTCGGTGTAAGGAAATTCTTTTTCTGGAACTTTGTAGTTGGCTTTTTTGTAGCCGGTTTCCTTCATTTCCTTAATGGTAGTAATATTGATCCCAATGTTATAGCCAGTATCAATTTTTAATACAATATGTTGATCATCATCATTTTCGGCACGTGGTAAAATTGTGCCATCAAACTCACCTCTGGTTGTTACAATATGAGTTTTTCCCCATACTCGTACATTATATTTTTTGAGGGTTTCCAGAGCATCACCCTTATATCCTTGAAAAAGATCTTCCATTATTGTAATCGTTTATCGATGATTTCCCTTAAATCTCTTAACTCAATATTACCAATAGCTTGCTTGTGAAGTTGGCCCATAATCCAGTGTACGGCTTCATTAGTATCTTCTGTTTTTCTGATGTCACGGTATTTCTCGGCTAAGAAATCTATCGGAGCTGCCAATTCATCCAAGTTTCGTTTCTTAAATTTTAGAGCGGTTAGCATAGAATTAAATTCCATACTTGGATGTTGAAACAGTATTGGGAGTAAGTATTTTGCAATATTAATGTGCAGACCTTTTTCGTGTATAAATTTAAATAGCCCAATAAGTTTTCGATAGTTGAAATCGGGATGTGCTTTCTGTTTGCCAGCAATATTCTTGTAGGTATGGCCAAAGAAGATTGCAACACGTTTAGGATCGAATTTAAAGCGTTCGCAAATTTCCTCTATTACTGGAAAGATATTCTTACTTAAAATAAAATGGTAAGCATCAACAGGTACACCCCATTTGCTTAATAATTCTATTCTTTCAGAAATATCTTGAGGCAAATCTTTTCCTAATTTTTCAATGTATTCATCCGATAATGGAATTGGACAGGAATCAGTGTCAGGATACATTCTATCTGCACCAGGAAGAACTCTTTCGAATATGGTTGTTCCGTTTGGAAGTGATTTTCTGGTTTCATTAGGAACTCCATCAAAAATCATTTCACAACGTTCAATTACCGTTTCTATTGCCGTTTTCATATCCTCTTCCGGTCCCCAGATTACGATTTGTGCATCATTATTTTTTGCACTCAGTTGCGCGCGAATTGTCGCGAAATCATGATCAGAAATGCTTAGATCTTCTTGTTCCGAATAAACCATATTTGGTTTTTCGATACAAGCAATTACTTTTAATCTTTGAGAGATTTCATCAGCAAAAACCTGATCAGGTTGAGTGAAATGGGAGAGGAATCCTTTAAATTCAGGGATATTGATGGCAATGATTTTATGTTTTTTCTCTTTGCACTCTACCAAGGGGAGATAAGTAAACTTAAACTCATGTGGATCTAACTCCATGTACTTAGCTTGCCATTTTTCCTTTGTAATTCTTTCCAGCAATAACTTTTTGATATGCAATAAGGCCCATTGGCGGAATGCTTCATTGTGAGAAAGTTCTGGAATCCATTTGTTGTGAGCAACTCCTTTGATTTCGACTCTTGAACCACCTCGGCAACTAACATTCACATCTTCACGTCCGGCTCCCATTCCTGTGCGAACCAAACCTGTGCTCCTATTTAAGAAGCGAATGTATTCTGCAGCTTCACGCAATTCATCTGGAGTAAACAATTCGGGTGCTGTAACTGTTTCGATCAAAGGCATTCCTAAACGATCGGTTTTGTACCATCTTTCGTGACCAACATCGGCAATTTCACGGCAAGAATCCTCTTCAATACTCAGTTGTATCAGGTTTACCTTTTTGTTGCGAAGTTGAATATGCCCATTTACTCCAAGAATTGCAGTTCTTTGAAATCCAGTAGGAATACTTCCATCAAGATATTGCTTTCGGGTGATATGAACTTCGCCAACCACGTTGAGTTTGCTAAGCAAAGATATTTTAAGTGCAATTTCTAATGCTTCCGGATTGATTTTAAAAGGAGGAGTATCGTCGATTTCGTAGGTACACGCTGTTTCGTTGTTGATTCGATAAATAATGTTCTTACGGGTTTTAAATTCCATAAGCGCAGTTCCATCGTATCCACCTAATTCGCTCATGGCAGGTCGCATGTGACGAATTACTTCAGCATCGTAATCTCCATTTTTTTGAAATACGCCACATGGGCAATGGCAAAACAACTTCTCTTTTGTGGCAAGTTGTTGATGAACTTCTAAACCCGACTTAAATCCAATTCTACGATAGTCTTCAGGCGTGGCGAGCCTTCTGTCTACATAGCCAATTTGTTGTCGGGTGAGTTCATAGTTTTGTTTGGGTGTAATTTTAGTACTCATTTCGGGTTAAATTGGTAACCCTAAAAAGTACATATTATTCATTGCACAGGAAATGATAAATGACAGGTTTACAATCTAAAAGTCAAATAAATTATGGAGTGAACGGTAATCTTATTTTAAATCCCTTGCTTTGGATATCTTCATGAATTCTTCTCCCAACTTCTTGTCCCCAAATCATACCCACTTGCATACTTTCAGCAGTAATAGCAGGAGTTTTTTGAGCAATTCTTTTGCCAGCATCCGATTCAAAAAAAGCAATCATTGCTTTTACATCTTCATGTGATAGATTTTTGCGGTAAATGGGAACAATCATATTGTATAAGTCATCAAAGGAAGTCTTTAAAAATTCTTCCTCCGTTTTTTCCCAATAACTTGCTGGAACATTGGATTCTTGCGATTTAAAATGTTCAATCATGGTTTTGATTGATTGTTTGAAGCTATTCGCAGATCCATTTACCTGAAATAGATGTTTTACATCCTTCGCATATTCATCGTCATTTACTCCTTGACTGGCAAAACAAGTACTCGCTGTAAAAAGCAGCATCAATAAAAGTACTTTAGTCCCTATGATTTTCATTGCTTTGTATTTTGGTTTAGTAGGTTATTATTTTTTCAAATTTAAAACTTTTAGAATATCTGTTGTTATTTGTTTTCGATATTTGGCTTCATCTGATGAATTGATATCCATATTTAAGGCAAAAAAGTAGACATTGTCCTTGTTTTCAAGATAACCAACATACCAACCAATTTCTTGTTCAATGCGCGCTGCCCATCCTGTTTTTGCTCTAATTGAATAGTCATCTGCTTGTTCTACAAGTAAGATCTTTTTTACCGTTTCCTGATTTTTCTTTTGAAATGGTAATTGGTTTAAATACAATCTTTTTAGGAAATCAATTTGTTGATTAGGCGAGATTCGGATATCTCCATTCAACCAGAAAAGATCAATCTTTCCACCAATGTTTTTATTCCCGTAATCAGCTTTTTCAACCCAATATTTCATTCTCTCTTCACCAATTTGTCTTGCCAACTCCTGGTAAAGCCAAACAACAGAATTTTTAATTCCGGATGCCAAGTTATGATCCTGATTCCATGATTCAATAAATCGTTTTTTTCCATCCCATTTAATGATCTCATTTTCGTCTTTAATTACTTCTGTTTCCAGCGCAATCATCGAATTAATGATTTTAAAGGTAGATGCAGGAAGGAAGGCAGAATCCAATCTCTCAGAATTGTAAGTCAGTGATTTATTATTTTTAAAATCATGAATAATAAAACAACCATTCACGTTTGCTTGTTCGAATATTTTTTGTAGGTCATTTGCTTTGTATGCATCAAGAATGGATTCTTGTTGCTTTGTACAAGAAAATAAAATCATGGAAATGAATAAGAATAAAACCTTTTTCATAGTGTTGGTTTTAATAATTTATAATCCTGCTTTTTGTAGATAAACCAAAATAAAACAATACATGCTGTGCAAAGTATGCTGGCAAGTAAAGAACCCTCAAAACCGAAATTACCTCCAGTAAGAATTTCATTGCCTGTAATGGTTTGAGAAATTAAAGTATCGCTTTTTGTACCACTTACTTCGAAACCAAAAATAGGTCCTTGAAAAAAGTTCCAGCTAAAATGCAAGGCAAGCGGAAACCATAAATTTTTGGTAAAAATGTATCCAATTCCTAAAAGAATACCGGCTAGAAAGATGTTTGTAACTCCTAAAAATGACACATTGGGATTCAAAAAATGTAATGCTGTAAAAATTAATGAAGATAAAACCAGGGCCAGGTATCTGTTCATTGAATCCATGAAGTTGGGAAGAATATAACCACGCACAATTACCTCTTCGTTTACCGATACAAGAATAAATAGAAATACAGACTGTAATAGGCTTGCCAAAGCAAAATTAATTGAATCGATGATTAGATTGCCATTTGCCTGAAGAATAAGAGTACCAAGGCCCATCATTGCGATTCCAGCAAGAAGCCCGTAAATGATATCTTTTGCTCTATTCTTTATCGAAAATCCCAGATCAAAGAATTTTTTTCGATCAATGAACTTCGTGAATATCCAAACTATAAATAAGGTGCCAAGAGTAGCAGTAAATTGTCCTGTTAACATTATTCCACTTGACATGTTAATATTTTGAAGGTTTGTAATATCAAACTGACCTGTTGCAGCAGCATGAATAATAACTCCAACTACCTGAAAGATTCCAGATACAATATAAAAGGGAATAATAATTAAAATGGCACGAAGCCATCCTTGTTTGATGGCTGGGGTTGAGTTCATTTGGGTCATAATTGTATGGGATTTATTGAGAGGGTTAAAATTAACAGAATAATTTAAAACATATCAGTTTATACTTAAGAAATGCATTTTGATTTGAAACAATAATCAGGTAAAAATTGAAATACAATTACTCCTGAATATCTTGAGTCATCTTACACTTCATATTTTAGATTGTAATATTATTAATGTTTGAATCTGAGTTGATAGATACTCTCTTTAAGCTATTAATTGTACTGTTACTCCTGTTAATGCTATCCTAACACCGGATAAAAGCATTGTGCGATCTGCCGGATGTATAGTCATATTTACCATTTTTATCGAGAGACCTGAGAAAAGTATTCTAATTCTTGCCAAGTGCATTGCACTTATTAACAATGAGCGTGCGGATATCAACATTGAGCGTGCAGATGGCAGGTCAGACGGTGCACTTGTTAACATGAGGGAAACAATGGCAGGTCTGATGATAACAATGCAAACTCTTACACGGAAAATAGTAGGTTGAAGCTGTTTTAAACTTTAAGTAATGGCGGCAGAAAATAAAAAAGCTTGCTTCAAATACGAAGCAAGCTCATTTTAAATATTACAAATCAATTTATACGATTCCTTGTGCAATCATGGCATTGGCAACCTTTACGAATCCACCAATATTTGCTCCATTTACGTAGTTTACAAATCCATTCGAAGTTTTACCATACTTAATACAAGTTGAATGAATGTCTTTCATGATGCGTTTCAGATGATTGTCAACTTCTTCGCGAGTCCAACTTATGCGCATTGCATTTTGTGACATTTCCAGTCCTGAAACAGCAACTCCACCAGCATTGGCAGCTTTACCCGGTCCAAATAAAATTTCATTTTCCAAATAAACCTCTATGGCTTCTGGAGTAGATGGCATGTTAGCTCCTTCGGAAACACAAATACAACCATTTTCAATTAAAGTTTTTGCTTCTTCTTCGTTAATTTCATTTTGAGTAGCACTTGGTAAGGCAACATCACATTTTACTCCCCAAGGTCTTTCTCCTGCGAAATAACCTACTTTATACTTTTTAGCATATTCTTCAATTCTTCCACGTTTTACATTCTTCAAACGCATTACATAGGTTAGTTTTTCTTCATCAATGCCATCCGGATCATAAATAAATCCCGAAGAATCGGAAAGGGTAACAACTTTACCGCCAAGTTCATTCACTTTTTCTACAGTGAATTGGGCCACGTTTCCAGATCCGGAAACGGTAACAATTTTACCTTTTAAGCTATCTCCTTTAGAGTTAAGCATTTCTTCGGCAAAGTATACATTACCATAGCCAGTTGCTTCAGGACGAATTAAACTTCCTCCCCATTCGGTGCCTTTTCCGGTTAAAACTCCGGTAAACTCGTTGCGAAGTCTCTTGTACTGGCCGAACATGAATCCAATTTCACGTCCGCCAACGCCAATATCTCCTGCAGGAACGTCCGTGTCTGGCCCAATGTGTTTCGATAGTTCTGTCATAAAGCTTTGGCAGAAACGCATTACTTCACCATCGGATTTTTGTTTAGGATCAAAATCAGATCCTCCTTTACCACCACCCATTGGCAGAGTAGTTAAGCTGTTCTTAAAAACTTGTTCGAATGCTAAAAATTTAAGGATTCCAAGGTTTACTGTTGGGTGAAAGCGCAGACCTCCCTTATATGGTCCAATTGCACTATTCATCTCAACACGATATCCTCTGTTTACCTGGATTTCTCCTTTGTCATCAACCCATGGAACTCTAAAAATGATTACTCTTTCGGGCTCTGAAATGCGTTGAAGAATTTTAGCTGTTTTGTACTTAGGATTTTCTTCCAGAAATGGGATTAAGGATTCAACAACTTCGTGAACTGCTTGATGAAATTCTACCTCACCAGGAGTTTTACTAATTAGATTATCCATAAATTCCTTGCTGGATGGGGCTTTGAACATGGTTGTCATGATGCAAAAAGTTTAAGTTAGACATGATTTATTCTGGGTGTAATTAGTAAACAGCCTTTTGGATAACCGCTTACACTATTAAAGGTATGAAAGAATTCATTCAAGGTCAAGCTGTTAGAATTCGTTTAAATTCATTAAATTTAAAAGAGCCCATTATTAGTGCCTAAATAATGAATTTTCGCACTTAATTTTTATTGTATCTACGTAAGCCCTAAACCTATGAACTCAGAATCCGATAAAAATCAAGGAATTAACAGGATCATCGCGGAGAATATTGAAAGATTAAAAGAACTAGCCGCAATAAACCAAACTACTGGAATAATAAAGGAAGGAAAATCTATTGAAGATACCCTGCAACAAATCTGCTTTATACTACCCAAAGCATGGCAATATCCTGAATTCACAGTGGCACGAATCATTTATGATGGAAACGAATACCTGAGTTCAGGCTTTAGGTTGTCGCAATGGACCATGACTCAGGAATTCATGACCATTGATAACAAAAGTGGAAGAATTGAGATTTGCTATGTGAAAAAGTTTCCAAATTTGGATGAAGGACCTTTCTTAAAGGAGGAGAGACATCTGATTGAGAATCTTGCGAGTATAATTGTTGGATACATTAATAGTGAAACCGGGAAACAACTTTTATCACAAGCTAAATATAAGAGTAAAGCAAAAAAGGAAATTATTGGACCTTATGTGCCGGTTACCAATAGAAAACTGCTTCAAAATTTCCTAAACAAGAATAATGCTGATCGAGATATTTATCACGATTTGATGCCATTTAAGGTGAAGGAGATTTTGCTGGTTGCAAATCTGTACGATGCATATTGTATTGAGAGAGAAGGGCGTTTTGCAGAGCAAATTTCAGGTGAGTATCAGCAGTTGAATTTGACATCTATGCCTCGTGTAACTGGAGTTTCCACCTTAGAGGAAACCATGGAGCAGTTGCACAGCAAGCATTTCGATATGATTATTCTGATGGTTGGGGTGGATAAAAAAACGCCGATAGAATACAGCGAGAAAATTAAAAGTGAATTTCCATACATCTCAATTTTTCTCTTGCTGAACAACGATGCGGATATCGCCCTTTTTGAAGAACAGCGAACCAAGCTAAAAACAGTTGATAAAATATTTGTCTGGAACGGAGAATCGCAGGTGTTTTTTGCAATGATCAAGTCTCTGGAAGATAAAGTAAATGTTGAAAATGACACGAAAATTGGACTTTCGCGAGTAATACTTCTGGTGGAAGATTCGGCCAAATACTATTCACGCTACATGCCAATGCTGTATCAGAGTGTATTGGCGCAAACTCAAAGAATTATTGATGATGTAAGTACAGATGCTCAATACAAAATACTTCGGTTAAGAGCTCGTCCAAAAATTTTGCTGGCTTCCAATTACGAAGAGGCAATGAATATCTATTACAAGTTTAAAGAATTCTTGTTGTGCTTAATTTCGGATGTAAAATTCCCGAAGGAAGGAGTGTTTCAAGAAGATGCAGGTATACAATTGGTAAAGGCAATAAAGGATGAATATCCAAACCTACCAGTAATTTTACAATCTTCGGATGTTACCAATGCGGCTCATACATTTAATTTAAAGTGCAGCTTTATCAATAAAAATTCCGAAACTCTACGGCATGATATTCGCTTGTTTATCCGACAGTTTCTTGGATTTGGAGATTTTGTTTACAAAGATGCAGATGGTAATGAAATTGCTACAGCCAAATCTTTGAGAGAGTTTGAAGAGTATTTGTATCATATCCCTGCAGAGTCTTTGGTTTATCATGCCAATAAAAATCACTTCTCACTTTGGTTGATGGCACGAGGAGAAATACGCGTTGCAAAAATGATTGCCCCTTATAATATTAGTGACTTTAAATCGGCTGAAGATGTTCGCGACTACCTGATTAATGTGATTCAGAACTACAGGAATGAAAAGAACAAAGGTAAGGTGGTTGAGTTTAATTCGGATCAGGTTTTAAATGCCAATAATATCGTTACACTTTCTACAGGTTCCTTGGGAGGAAAGGGAAGAGGTTTGGCTTTTATTAATTCTATGCTGTTTAATCTTGACTTAAGTCGATACATCAAGGACATTAATATTAAAGCCCCAATGACTGCAGTTATTGGTGTTGACGAATATGAATCGTTTATCGATAGAAATAATTTATTGGATAGGACTAAAGACTTGCCTAGCTATAAGGAAGTACAGCGATTGTTCTTGGCTTCTGATCTTACATTAAGATTGGTACAGAAAATCAGGATCATGTTGATGAATTTTGATCAGCCATTGGCCATTCGTTCCTCTGGCTTATTCGAAGATTCTTTGTTGCAACCAGTGGCAGGAGTTTTTCAAACCTATCTGGTTCCCAATAATCATCCCGATTTGAATGAGCGGGTAAAACAAGTTACAGATGCAATAAAACTGGTTTATGCTTCTATTTTTTCCGAGGAATCACGCGCCAATGTTCAGGCTTCGAATTACAAGCTTGAAGAGGAAAAAATGGCCGTTGTTATTCAGGAAGTGGTTGGTAATCGATATGAAGATACTTTCTATCCACACATTTCAGGCGTAGCACAATCATACAATTATTATCCTTACGGACATATGAAGCCCGAAGAAGGATATGCAGTAATTGCTGTAGGCTTGGGAAAATATGTAGTGGATGGGGAAAAGGCTTTCAGGTTTTCTCCTGTTTTTCCAACAATCGAGAACAATTCGCCCAAAGATCAGTTCAAGAATTCGCAGGTGGAATTTTATGCAGTTGATTTAAAGAAGAAAAATGTTGATTTGTTGGAGGGAGAAACAGCAGGTTTAATTCGACTGGAAATTGATGATGCAGAAGAACATGGCAATCTTACCCATTGTGCTTCGGTTTACAATTCGGTTAATGATACAATTAGTCCGGGATTGGATGCTTATGGACCACGAATTGTAAATTTTGCCAATATTTTGAAGTACGATTATATTCCATTGGCAAAGACAATAGAAATGGTTTTGGATATTGTGAAAGAGGCAATGGGATCACCAATAGAAATTGAATTTGCTGTTGATTTGACCAAAGATAAAACGGGAAAGGCATCCTTTTACTTGTTGCAGATAAAACCTTTAATCGGAAATGTTGATGACTATCATGTTGATTTGGAAGATATTGATCGAAACAGGTTGATGTTACTTTCTGAAATGAGTATGGGAAATGGTTTGATTGATACGGTAAGTGATGTAATTTATGTGGCTCCTGAATTATTCAAAAAAGAAATGACTCCCGAAATTGCTTCGATTATTTCTTCGGTGAATGAGAAAATGAGATTGCAAAATAAGAACTATGTGCTCATTGGTCCGGGAAGATGGGGAACAAGAGATAAGTGGATTGGGATTCCTGTGAAATGGAATGATATATCAAATGCGAAACTTATAGTGGAAACTGGCTTTGCAGATTATCCTTTGGAGGCTTCATCAGGTTCTCACTTTTTTCACAATGTTACATCTATGAATATTGGATATTGTTCTGTTCATCATCATTCCGAGACTTCGCTTGTAGATTATGAATTGTTAAGCAAACAAGATCTCATTGCTGAATATGGAGCGGTTAAACATGTGAGGTTTAAAAAATCACTGGTTATTAAAATGGATGGTAAAAAAAGACTGGCTGTTGCCAGTTGGCAGAAATAGTTTAATCGAATTTAATGGCTTTAGCAGGACTAATTTTCGTGATTAAATAGGAAGGAATTAGTAACATGGCAACTGTAGCAATTAAACTCCCAACATTTAATAAAAGTAAATGACTAAGTTTTAGATTAACTGGTACGGTGTCAACGTAATAGTTGGTAGGATCTAATGGAATGATTTCGAAATAATATTGCAAAAGACACAAGCCAATACCTATAACATTACCCCATAACATTCCTTTGCCAATTATCATGCTCGATTGGTAAAGGAACACTTTTCGTATTGACCAGTTTTGTGTTCCCAGTGCTTTTAAAATCCCAATCATGTTGGTTTTTTCCAGAATGATGATCAGTAATCCCGAAACCATATTAATACCTGCTACCAGAATCATGAGCGAAAGGATAATCCAAACATTTAGATCCAGCATTTCTAGCCAACTGAAGATTTGAGGATATTTTCTAACAATACTTCGAACCTTTACACTGCCTCCATCTTGTGTAAAAGAACTTGCTGTACTCTGTTTTACAAGGTAAGTAAGCTCCGATATTTCATTAAAATCATCGATGAAAATTTCATATCCACTAACTTGATTTTCCTCCCAGTCATTTAGTTTTTGAATATGACGCATATCGCAAACCAGGAACAGTTTGTCGAATTCCTCCATTCCTGTATTGTAGATACCTGAAATAACAAATCGTCTTTCGCGAGGAGGTTGTTGGATAAAGTAAACTGATATTTTATCGCCAATTTTAACTTGAAGCAGCTTTGATAATTTTTCTGAGATTAGAATTTCATTGCTTTTCTTTTCTTCAAGCTTGAACACTTCACCTTCAACCAAGTTTTTACTAAAAAAACTCCAGTCATAATCTTTGCCAATGCCATTTAATATGATTCCCTGAATCTCCGATTTGGTTTTTAGAATACCTGGTTTTGTTGCAAAAGCTTGAATGTGTTGGATTCCAGGTATTTTCTTTATCAGATTGGTATCGATAATGCTTTTATCAATTGGCTGAGTTTCAAATGAAGAATTATTATCGTAATTGGTAATCTGAATATGAGATCCGAATCCGGTTACTTTATTGGTAATTTCAGATTTAAAGCCTGTTACAATGGCTACGGCTAAAATCATAACACTAATACCAAGCGAAATGCTAAGTTTGGCAATCTTTATAATTGGGCGCGACATTTTCTTTTCGCCCTTTTCACCAGTGGTAATTTTTTTAGCTATAAATAATTCCAGATTCAAATTGATATTCTTTTTGTTAAGATTAACACAAAAGTAGTAATTTCATATGATTAAAATTTACTTTTGTTTGCAATTGGTTGCGAATGTTTTGGGAGCTTCATGAATTTAAATATTCTACAACTAGAATTTCGAAATTCTTGATTGCAAATCTTGTTTAAAATTGAAAAGAATTAAATCGTGAGAGCTTATTTGTATACAATTTTGATGTGCTTGTTTATTGTGAGTATATCTTGTGCACAACAGAATGCATTAAAGACATTGGCAGGCGCTGAGAATACTAAGGATTATTTGCCATTGCTTCAAGGCAAATCTGTTGGGGTTGTTGGCAACCAATCCTCATTAGTTGGTAATCAGCATTTAATTGATTTTTTAGTTGAAAGAAACATCAAAATTCAAAGAATATTTAGTCCGGAGCATGGATTTCGTGGTATTGCCGATGCTGGAGAAAAAATTAAAAACAGCAAAGACGTAAAAACAGGCATTTCGATAGTTTCATTGTATGGCAAACATTTTAAGCCAAGCGAGGAGGAGGTAAAAGACATAGACATAATGGTATTTGATATTCAAGATGTAGGTGTTCGTTTTTACACTTATATTTCCACCTTGCATTATGTGATGGAAATATGTGCCGAGCAAAACATACCACTTATCGTTTTAGACCGTCCAAATCCGAATGCTCATTATGTAGATGGACCTGTTTTAGAAAAAAAATACGCTTCATTCGTTGGGATGCATCCGGTTCCTGTAGTTTATGGCTTAACCATTGGAGAGTACGCAAAAATGATTAACGGAGAATCTTGGTTAAAGGACAATTTGAAGTGTGATCTTACTGTGATTCCATGTAAAAATTGGCATCGCAATCAAATTTACGATTTACCAGTTAAGCCATCACCCAATCTTCCCAACGCTCTTTCGATTGCTTTGTATCCATCCTTGTGTTTTTTCGAAGGAACTTCTGTAAGTGCAGGACGAGGAACAGATTATCCATTTCAATGTTTTGGACATCCAAAGATGAGGCAGAAAGGCTTTTCATATACTCCGAGAAGTATTCCAGGAGCTAGCAAGTATCCAAAATTTAAAGGTAAAGTATGTTATGGATATGATTTGAGCAATTACAATTTGGAAGAATTTAGAAAAAGAAAATCCCTTGATTTGTCTTTTCTCATAAAGGCTTATCAGCAACTTCATGCAAGTACAAAATTCTTTAATACTTTCTTTAGAAATCTTGCAGGAACCAATCAATTAAGGCTGCAAATAGAAAAGGGAATGAGCGAAGAAGAAATTCGAGCTACCTGGCAAGAAGATTTGAAAGCTTTTAAAAATATTCGGAAAAAATATCTGATTTATCCCGATTGGGAGTAAAATCAGAAACAGAATCGTCGGTGGCGAAAGGAAAGTAGTATCGACTTAATTGACTAAACCGACGACCTGTTTCTAAGGGATTTCTTATTTAAAGCTATAGTAGTTTGAGATATCATGATTCGAATTGGTCGCTTCCAAATCATGAGACAAAATCTTTAAGCGTTTAATAGCTATATTTTTTTCCAAACTACATTTTTGTAATTTTCGATAAGCCTGATGCAATGCAGGAATTAGAACGTAAGCATGTTTAAGTTCTGATATATTAATGGAGCTATCGATTAATGCTTTGTTGTATTTTGGATTATTCACAATTAAATTGTAGAATGTTTTCATATGATTTAGCCAGCCAATAAATGCTTTGGCATTTTTTTCGGATTCTTCCAATGATTTCCAAAAATCAGGATATCTATTTAAGATTGGTTTAATTAACCGTAAATCCTGATTGTATAGAAAATTCAATTTTCTTCTCATTGAATAAACTAAACTGCTTGCCTCAATCTCCTTCTGTGCGTATTTCTTTGATATTTCAGATAATTGAAAAGCATGTGAATCATTTACTTTTGTTATCCGATTAAAAGTACTCTTCATAAGATATCTGTTCTAAAGTTTTGTTACTACAAGTTTAAAAAATGCAGCTCTTATGTATCTAAAACCACTATTAAATGAGTGTTAATATTAAAGGTGAAAAAGAGAGGTGATAATGTTAAATTAATGGAAGATTAATGCTAAAAATCAGACTTGATAATTTAGAACTTATCAAAATAATCGGTATTTTTAAGGGAGTAACAACCTTAAACTAGAAAGAAATGGCATTTACCTTACAAATTGGAGATAAAGCTCCTGAGTTTAATTTGATTGCAACTGATGGTATTCGATATAAGCTAAATGATTTTAAGTCATCGAAATTGTTGGTGGTTTTTTTTACTTGTAATCATTGCCCTTATGTAGTTGGATCGGATGAGGATACCAGAGCCATTGCAGATAAGTATATACCGCATGGAGTTGAATTTGTTGGAATTAATTCCAATTCTCCCAATACATATGAAGAAGATGATTATAACCATATGGTTACTCGAATGGAAGAGAATGACTTTCCTTGGGTTTACTTACATGATGAAACTCAAGAGGTAGCAGTTAGTTATGGTGCATTGAGGACACCACATTTTTATTTATTTAATGAGAAGAGAGAATTAATCTATACGGGACGAGCGGTTGATAATCCAAAGGATACTTCGAAAGTTACAGTACGCGATTTGGAAAGAGCAATTATTGAGCATTTGGATGGAAAGACAATTTCAATTCCAGTGACTAATCCAATTGGTTGCAATGTTAAATGGGATGGTAAAGATAAACACTGGATGCCTGCAGATGCTTGTGATTTGGTATGAAGAAAAAATATACTTTAAACAAAGAGGCTGTCATTTATGAAGACAGCCTCTTTGTTTTTATACTTTTCGTGAGAAGTACTTTTTATCTGTAATTCAGAATTACAATTGCTTTAATAAGTTAGCCATTTCAATTCCTGATACAGCAGCTTCGAAACCTTTGTTACCTGCTTTTGTTCCAGCACGCTCAATAGCTTGTTCGATTGTATCAGTAGTTAAAACACCGAAAATTACAGGAACTTCAGAATCTAAAGAAACACTAGCCACACCTTTAGTCACTTCGTTTGATACATAGTCGAAGTGAGGCGTAGAACCTTTAATTACTGCACCTAAACAGATTACAGCATCGTATTTACCACTTTTTGCCATTTTTTTAGCAATCAATGGAATTTCGAATGCACCTGGAACCCAAGCCACATCAACATCATCTTCTGATGCACCGTGACGTTTGATAGCATCTATTGCACCACCTAACAATTTACTTCCAATAAACTCGTTAAAACGACCTGCTACGATACCAAACTTAAGGCCTTCAGCAATTAATTTACCTTCAATTGTATTCATTTTATTATCTATTTTTCGATTATTTTTTATTCAATTCCTTTTACTTTCTTATCATCGTTTTGAAGATTCCACTTCACATCCTGATGTAACATGTGACCCATTTTTTTCATTTTAGTCATCATGTAAAATTCATTTTTTTCGTGATGTGTCATTTCAATTTCTTCGCGATCAACAATCTTAATACCATAACCTTTTAAACCTGCTACTTTTAGTGGGTTGTTAGTCATTAGTTTTAAATTCTTAACTCCTAAATCAGCTAGAATGGCAGCCCCAATACCATAATCACGTAAATCAGCTTTAAATCCAAGTGCAAGGTTTGCTTCAACAGTATCCATTCCCATATCTTGCAATTGGTATGCACGAAGTTTGTTTATCAAACCAATTCCACGACCTTCCTGACGCATGTATAACAATACACCTCGTCCGGCTTTTTCAATTCTTTTCAGAGCTTCCTGTAATTGATCTCCACAATCGCAACGAAGCGAGCCAAAAGCATCTCCGGTTAAACATTCAGAATGAACACGAGTAAGTACAGGATCATCAGTTTCAACATTACCTTTTACCAATGCAACATGATGTTCTCCAGTTATTTTATTGATATAACCATGAGCTCTGAAGTCTCCATGCTGTGTTGGCATTTCAGTTTCAGTAATCTTTTCAATCATGGTTTCTGTTTGGCGACGATATTCAATTAAATCAGCAATGGTGATCATTTTCAGATCGTGCTTTTTGATATAATCCTTCAATTGAGGAACACGAGCCATGGTGCCATCTTCGTTCATGATTTCACAAATCACACCTGCTGGATACAAACCTGCCATGCGAGCAAGATCTACAGCAGCTTCGGTATGACCAGCACGAACCAATACTCCATTTTTACGAGCAACCAATGGAAAAATGTGTCCCGGACGAGTAAAATCTTCAGGTTTAGCATCATTTTCCAATACTCTTTTAATGGTATGAGCACGTTCATGGGCAGAAATTCCAGTTGTACAATCAGCTGCATCAATACTAACGGTAAAAGCCGTTTGCTTGGCATCGGTATTATTGTACACCATCATATCGATATCCAACTCGTCCAAACGCTCTTTTACAATTGGCATACAAATTAATCCTCCAGCTTGACGCGCCATAAAATTAATTGCCTCAGGAGTTACCATTTCGGCAGCCATTAATAAATCACCTTCATTCTCGCGATCTTCATCATCCACCACCACAATCATCTTACCTTGTTTGATGTCTTCAATCGCTTCTTTAATAGTATGAAATTCCATTACTTATCTAGTTTGTTGTCTTGTTTATGCAAATCCGTTTTCTTTTAAAAAATCCATTGAAATATCAGATTTCTCCGATTTTTCTTCTTCCTCTCTGTGGAACATGAATTTCTCTATATACTTGGCTGTCATGTCACATTCCAAATTGACTTTTTCGCCAGTCTTTTTAGATGTTAGAGTTGTATCGTCTTGAGTTAAAGGAATAATGGATACTTTGAATATTTTCTCATCTACATAAGCTACTGTCAAACTGATACCATCAATAGCAATTGAGCCTTTTTCAATTACATATTTCAAGATATTTTTTGGAGCAGCAATACTCACCCAAATGGCATTATCATCTTTTTCTTGCCCAACAATTTCTCCTAATCCATCCACATGGCCACTTACAATATGCCCACCCAGTCGATCACCAACACGAACGGCTCTTTCTAAATTCACCTTACTGCCTATGCCAAGTGTACCAAAACTGGTTCTGCTCATGGTTTCAGGCATAACATCAGCAGTAAAACCCGCAGAGTCGAAACTTACTACCGTCAGACAAATTCCATTGGTGGCAATACTATCGCCCAATTTTACATCATCCATAATTTTACTGGCCGCAATGCTTAAACGAATCGATTTTGCTCCTCGTTCGATGGCTTTTATTTGTCCTATTTCTTCTACTAGTCCTGTAAACATTTTTCAGTTATCAGTTTTCCGCAGACAGTTCTTAGAAACTGCTACTTTTTAATTTTTCCTATTAGCATCAGGTCTTGCCCCAATTGCTCGTATTTTATATCATCAAGCTCAATGGCATCTTTCATCAATTCAATGCCTTCTCCTCCTACTGGAGTTTTAGCATTACCTCCTATTATTTTGGGAGCAACAAAAGAAACTACTTCATCAACAATGCCCGATTGCAATGCCGAAAAGTTCAGAGTAGCTCCACCTTCCAATAATATCCCATCAATGTTTAGTTCTCCTAGCTTTTGCATTAAACTATTTAAATCTATTCGATCATTTAAAGCATCTACTTTTAGAATTTGATTTCCTTTGGCTTCGACCTGTTGGATTTTATCGAGATCAGCTTTTTCTGTAACTGCCAAAATGGTCTTTGCTTGATCTGAAGTATTTAAAATCTTCGAATCTAAAGGAATTCGTGCTTTGCTATCAACTACAATTCGAACCGGATTCTGACCATTTCCATTTCCCAATCTGGTTGTAAGCATGGGATCATCAGCAATTACTGTATCAACACCAACCATGATTCCTGCCAATTCATTTCTTAGTTCATGAACTTTGGCTCTTGATTTTTCATTCGATACCCAACGAGAATCACCTGTTTTGCTGGCAATTTTTCCATCCAGTGTCATGGCAGTTTTCATGACCACATAAGGTGTTTTCGACTGTATGAATTTTAGAAATGTGCGATTCATTTCTGTTAACTCTTCGCACATATAGCCAAAGTCAACTTCAATGCCATTTTCTTCTAAAATTTTCACACCACGACCAGCAACTAAAGGGTTGGGATCAAGCATACCGATAATCACTCTCCCAATTTTATTTTTCACAATGGCTTCGGCACAAGGAGGCGTTTTTCCGTAATGAGAACATGGCTCAAGAGTTACATACATGGTAGCTCCTTCAACCGATTCTTTGGCCGAACGGAAAGCATTTACTTCGGCATGAGGACCACCATAAAATTCATGATATCCTTCCCCAATTATTTTATCGTCTTTTACAATTACAGCACCAACCAGAGGATTTGGACTTACTCTTCCAACTCCTTTTTTGGCAAGCTCATAAGCTCTGTGCATGTATTCGTATTTTTTACTCATATTTTAAAAAACAAAAAGCCCTGAACAGCATACACTATTCAGGGCATTTATTATACGGTCTGCCAATTGGAACCAATTTTTCCAATGACATGAATTAATCAAATCGATCAATTGTTTTTCTTCTCCCATCCAGACTATACTGTCGGTACTGGAATCTCACCAGTTCAATCTTTTTACAGATTCGCGGACTATCACCGCCGGTCGGGAATTACACCCTGCCCTGAAGAAACAATAAAATATTTTAGAATAAAGTTTTAACTCTGATTCTGGTACAAATATAGAGTTTTAGAGATTAAAAACAAACTGTGTAATAGTGTGTATTTTATTGTCGGTAAAATTTAATTACTAATCAGCAATATTTAAGTTTTAACAAAAAAGAATTGTATTCCTTTGGTGATTATTTCTTAGTTCATCATAAAAAGATGTATTTTTAATAGTAATGCCGATTTCATAGTTTATAAACGGTATAAAGGATAATGTCTATGAATAAAAATCTCGATTTTGTTAATAAAGAAGTAAATCAGCTTTGGGATAACTTTGGAGCAAAAGCTCAAAAGGAACTATTTACATGCTTGGATGGAAGTTTACAAGAATTAAGTCAGTTTATTGTTGGTTACAAGGAATTACACAAAAACTTAAATAATACAGAACAGAAGGAAATAAATAGATTTGCCAATTTGTGCGAATTTAAATCAGGCATATTGAATCTTTTATTAGAAAATCAGAAAGAAATTAATGAAGATGATTTCAAAGATTTACTAGAAGGATACCTAAATGCAATTGATTCTATTTTACAAGAGACAAAAAAAAATATTCGAAAAAAAGAAATATTTACTCCCTATTCAATTAGCAGAAATAGCCAATTGTTTGTTTTGATAAAAAAGCTAAGATTGAATGTGAATTTTGCTTTTAAGTATCAGAGCAGGAAGGCAATAAATGTGCTTCGAAGCCTTTTGAAATTAAACCCTTTAGAGTTGCAAAGTACCCGATACCGAAAGATCCCATATCAATCAATTCTAAAATATTATTTGGGAGTGCAATTACCTAAGGCAATACTTTCCTCTTTTCATCGATTAATGGAAGCCAAAAGCAATGTTTTTTTGGATTTTTGGAAGCTTGAAGACGATTTTGATACTGAAATACAAAACAATCTCTTAGAAAATAAAGATGAAAATCTTTCTGAGACAATAAATCTCTATATTTCAAATGAAATATTTGAAGAACAAAAAAAACTACTTAGTCAGGCAAAACGTTGGCTGAAAAAAGAAATAGAATCAGCAACCATTTCAGTATTTAAGGAATTGGATGAAGCTATTTCAGTGGCTGACACACCTGATTTACCTATCGTTCATTTTAAGAATACAAAAATAGAGGCTCAGCAGAACCTTGTTTTTACGAATTTAAATTTAGAAAAGCTTAAATGGGTAAATACCCATAAAACATTACTGGATGATTGGTTGTTAGATGTGGAAATCGTATTGCTATATTTTACTGTTTTAGATAATTACAAAAATTTAGATTCGAAAATAACACATTTTATTGATGAGCATTTGAGTTTAAACCTTGAACAGTTGCGCGAATTTATTTTGTCATCGGCAAATCGAATTACAAGTACAAACAATTCTGCAAAAGATCTTCTGATTATTTTAGATGAGGAAAGACAAAAGGTGGGCAGTGAGCTTATTGATAAATTATTGGCTGAGACTGTAAAAAAACTATCTGGAAGTATTAATAAAGATCTGGAAAAGTTCAATTCCCAAACCATTGCTTTGGTTGAAAACATTTCTAATAAGCGCAGTTTTATTAAAGGTCATAATTATGAACGAGGTGTTCGCAGTGCAGAAATCAATTGGCTATCACCAAGGGAGCTTTTAAATTTTGAAGCGTTGCCTCATTTTCAGGAATCTATAAATAATATCAAGCAATTTATTGAAATAAATTTGAAAAAAGCCAGATTAAAGCTTAACACAATGGGAACCGTTTGTGATTTCAGCCTTGAGTCTGCTCAAATGATGCTACAAAAAAAGAAAGGAGCTGTAAAAACTACAATGAAAGTTTCTGAAGAGGGGTACAACAGAGCTTTAGGTCATTTAGATGAAGCATTAGACTTGCTTGAAACAATAAAAAAAGAACCTCAGGAAAATCTTCATTTGGTGATTACCAACTTTAATACGGAAATTCAGAAACTTAAGAATACTGAAACGATAATTGAATTAAATCTAAAAATTGTAAAAATAAAGGCAATGGAGCGATCGAAAAAGATCCAACAGGATGTAATCGCTTTTGTCAAAAATATGGTTCCAAGATTAATTACTTTTATAAAAGAACACCTTTTAGATACTCCGGAAATTGTAACAAATATTAAAAAGAGACTTGGCATAACTTCAGAAGAAGTTAAAATCTCTCATGAATTGACTGAGTTTATCCACAAAACTGAGCTTTCACTAAAGAAATTACCATTTATATATCAACGACTTTATCAACTTACCCCAACGGATGAAACTCGTTTTTTTGTTCATCGCCAAATTGAATTGGATAGTTTACAACAAGCTTTTGACGACTGGGAAAAAGATCGTTTTGTTACTACTGCGGTAGTTGCAGAAAAAGGAAATGGTGTTACTTCTCTCTTTAATATTTTTCTAAAAAACATCGAAACAGATATTCCAGTTATCCATCGATCTCCTGAGAAAAAGATATATACACCACAGCAGTACTTATCTTTTTTTGAACAACTGTTTGAACAAGACCATTTTGAATCGAATGAGCATATTATTGAATACTTAAACAATAAAGATGATAACCTGATTCTTATTCTGGAAAATCTACATCATTTTTATCTTAAAAAAGTAAATGGCTTCGAGTGTCAGAAAATGTTATTCGATCTAATATCTAATACTTCTAAGAAAGTATTCTGGATTGGGAGTTATACGATTCATTCTTGGGAATATCTTAAAAAAACTGTAAAAGTTTCCGAAAATTTTACCAGAGAAGTACAGGTTAAGAAATTTAGCAGTGATATGCTGGATGAAGTTATTTTTAAACGTAATATTCTTAGTGGTTACAAAATACAATTTGAAGCTTCTTCGGAGAATGGAAATTCAACTTCTTTCCAAAAAATGAACGAAGATGAAAAGCAGAAGTATTTGAGAAAACAATTCTTTATTGAACTGGGTCAAATTTCAAATGGCAATGTTAGTTTAGCTCAATTGTATTGGTTGCGCTCAACTCGTGGGGTTAGCGATGATACCATTAATATAGGGTCTTTACGTGAAATTGATGTTTCATTTGTAAAAGATTTGCCATCGGAGTATTTGTTTGCAATGCATACAATCCTAACCCACGATGGACTTACATTAGAAGATTATTCTACTACTTTAAATCTACCAGTAAATAATTGCAGGAATGTGTTAATTCCGATGCTTGAAAAAGGCCTGCTTATTAGGCCTAAAGAAAAATTCAATATTAACCCGATTATTTTTAGGCAGGTAGTTAGCTTATTAAGATCTCATAATTTCATCAATTAATTTCATCAAAATGAAGAATTTCATCACCTCCATTATATTATTTACCATATGTTGGCTTCAAACTGATGTATGTGCTCAGGAGTTTCCATTTACAGATAGTCTTAAGACAAAGACAGATACTACTGTAAAACTTCATTTTAAAGAATATCTTACGGATACAACTGCAGATTCTGTTAATTATCTGAATAAACCAGGCAGCAACCATATCATTAAGGATACGATTCATAGTAAGGATACAACAAAACTACCGAGCTCGATTCTTGCTATTGGCGAATTTACTTCGAAAGATACAACTCAGAGTAAGCCCAGTTTGCTTGAAAGCATGGAGAAAAATGTACCGGATAAACCTAGAGAGGTATTTGAAGTAATTTCGTTCTCTAAAATATTTTGGACTATTGTTCTTTTAGTAGTAGCCTACTATTTTATAAAACTAGTTATAAAAATTCTTGATTTATTTTCTGAGCGAAGTGCAAAATTTCGAATTACTATAAAAAGTATAATCCCGATATTCCGGATTGTATTTTGGTCAATCACCATTTTTGCAATCATTAAAGGCATTTACAATCCACCTTTCGAAGCTGTAATCACTTTTGCAGCATCGGTTGGGATAGCCGTTGGATTAGCAGCTCAGGATTTACTTAAAAACGTATTTGGGGGAATGGCATTGCTTCTTGATCAGCCATTTAAAGTGGGTGATAAAATTGACAGTGGAAAGTATTATGGAGAAGTTATTGAAATTGGACTAAGAGCTACCAGACTCGTAACTCCGGATGATTCAATTGTTTCTGTGCCAAACTCAGAACTTGTAAATTCTTCTGTATCCAATTCTAACTCAGGAGAATTGAATTGCCAGGTGGTGGCCGAAATTTACCTGCCTATTGATATCGATACACATAGAGTGAGACAAATTGCTACTGAAAGTGCACAGGTTTCGCGTTACGTTTATTTAAACAAACCCATTACTGTTTTATTTTTTAATGAAGTGAAAGAAAGACGATCTTATTTGAAAATGAGATTAAAAGCATACGTGATGGATATACGCTACGAATTTCAGTTTAAGAGTGACATGACAGAAATTGTTGTGCGAGAACTTTTAAAGCAAAAGATTATTTCTAAAGATGAATTGTTTTAATTTTAATCGAACTCAGTTTAGTAATCATTATTTATAGCATAGTATTCAAAATTAATTTGCAATACGAAGAAAAGTTGAGTTTGGTATAATTATTCTATCTTTGCAAAAATTTTTAAATCACTAAATTGGAGTAAGTATGCCTCATAAGTCAGGTTTTGTAAATATCATTGGAAATCCGAACGTTGGAAAATCAACCTTAATGAACAATTTGGTTGGTGAACGCATTTCGATTATCACATCGAAATCGCAAACCACACGCCATAGAATTAAGGGAATTGTAAATGGTGAAGATTTTCAAATTGTATATTCTGATACTCCGGGAGTATTGAAACCGAATTACAAACTTCAGGAATCGATGATGAAGTTTTCAACATCTGCATTGGTTGATGCTGACATTATTTTATATGTTACCGATGTTGTTGAAACCATCGATAAAAATGAAGATTTCCTGAAGAAGGTTCAAAATACAGATATTCCGGTAATCCTGATTTTGAATAAGATTGATTTAACCACGCAGGATAAATTGGTTGAATTAATGGATATGTGGAAGGACAAATTACCTAAAGCTGAGATTTTTCCAATGTCGGCCAAAGAGAATTTTAATGTATCCAATTTATTTAATAGAATTTTAGAGCTATTGCCTGAAGGACCTCCTTACTTTGCTAAGGACGAAATGACTGACTTGCCAGCCCGTTTCTTTGTGAATGAAATCATCAGGGAAAAGGTATTGATGAATTACGACAAGGAAATTCCTTATGCTGTGGAAGTGGAAGTAGAAGAATTTAAAGATGAGCCTAAGATTATCAACATTATGGCGGTGATTAATGTTGAAAGAATGTCACAAAAAGGAATCATCATTGGTCATCAGGGGAAAGCACTTAAAAAAGTTGGAACCGAAGCAAGAAAAGATCTTGAAGCATTCTTTGGTAAGAAAGTATTTTTAAAGATTTACGTTAAAGTTGCCAAAGACTGGAGAAATAAAGAGAATAAATTAAAAGGATTCGGGTACAATCAGTAAAACAGATCACAATTAACAGTTATGAGTAATATTGTTGCAATAGTAGGTCGTCCAAATGTGGGAAAATCTACACTTTTTAATCGATTAGTAGGAAGCCGAAAAGCGATTGTAAATGAAACTGCTGGTGTAACCCGAGATCGTAATTACGGGAAAGCAGACTGGAATGGAAAAGAGTTTTCGGTTATTGATACAGGTGGATATTCATTCAACTCAGAAGATGTTTTTGATGAGGAAATCCGCAAGCAGGTAATGTTGGCTATTGATGAGGCCGATGCCATTTTATTTGTGTTGGATGTACAGCATGGGATTACCGATTTGGATGAGGCTGTTGCCAGAATCCTTCGCCGAACAACTAAAAAAGTTTACCTGGTAGCCAATAAGGCAGATAACAACGATTTGATTTTTGCAGCAAATGAGTTTTACTCTATAGGAATTGGAGATGTAGTTTATCCAATATCTTCAGTGAATGGTTCAGGTACAGGTGATTTGCTTGATGCTGTTGTGGGAGATTTTGAAGAAAAACCTGAAGAAGAAGATAATGATTTGCCAAGACTTGCATTTGTTGGTCGTCCTAATGTAGGAAAATCATCAACGGTAAATGCATTAATTGGTATCGAAAGAAATATTGTTACCGATGTTGCTGGAACAACCAGAGACTCGATTCATACCAGATTCCAGAAATTTGGTCACGACTTTATGATGGTAGATACTGCCGGAGTTCGTAAAAAGCCAAAGGTAAATGAGGATTTGGAATTCTATTCGGTAATGCGTTCCATTAGAACTATTGAAACTGCTGATGTTTGTATCCTGATTCTTGATGCTACAAGAGGTGTGGAAGCACAAGATCTGAGTATTTTTGATTTGATTATCAAAAACAGAAAAGGTGTTGTGATCATGGTGAACAAGTGGGATTTGATTGAGAAAGAAACCAATACCATGAAAGAGTTTGAGCAAGAGATCCGAAATAAAATTGCTCCTTTTAATGATGTGCCAATCATCTTTACATCTGCACTTTCTAAGCAACGATTACTAAATGTATTAGAAGCAGCATTGGAGGTGCATGAAAATAGAGTTCGTAAGATTCAAACTTCCGAATTAAATAAGGTAATGCTGGAAGCCATTGATGCTTTTACTCCACCTTCGGTAAAGGGTAAATTTATTAAGATTAAGTATGTAACTCAATTACCTACTTTTGCCCCAACTTTTGCCTTCTATTGTAACTTGCCACAGTACATTAAAGATCCTTATAAAAGGTATCTTGAAAATCAAATACGTAAAAATTGGACGTTCACTGGTGTTCCGATCCAGATTTTTATGAGAAAAAAATAATTGTCTACAAAGCAATCATATCAACCGATTCAGAATTTCTGAGTCGGTTTTTTTAAATCTAGGGGTTATAATTATTTCAAAAAACTAATCTTTTAGTTTATATTTATATGATAATTATAAATAACAACCCAATGAAACAATTTATTTTTACCCTAATACTTACAAGTATTTTTTTCATCCCCAATGCATCCTCACAACGTACTAATAAGGTTGACCAGTTGCTTTTTAACGGAGAATATGAAAGCGCCATTCCAATTCTTAAGCAAATGATTGCAAAGGATAGTAGCAATAGTAAACTATACTTTCGTTTGGGGAAGGCATATCAAAATCTAAACCAGTATGTTCCTGCAATTGAGAATTATCAAAAAGCACACAAGTTGCATCCCAATTCAACTGCAACATTATTTAATTATAGCAATTGCCTTTATTCATCTGGAAATTATCCTGAATCTCAAAAACTACTTTTAAAACTTCAAGCCGTTGATTCAATGCATTATCAAGGCAATTTATTATTGGCAAAAACCTATGCTAACCTTAGTAGTTACCGTGAGGGTTTGGATATCTATGAGAAATTAATTGAGCGCGACTCTTTAAATCCGTATCTGCACAAACAAGCTGCCAACTTGAAGGATAAAATGCAGAACTATATTGGATCATTGGCTTCTTATTTAAAGGCGTATGAACTTAACTCCAAAGATTTATCGGTAATTCTTAATGTGATTCAAAAATTTTATGAAATGCAAGGCTACGAACAAGCTTTGGATTTTTGCAATAAAGGACTAGAAACTTATCCTAACAACCATTTGATACAAAAAAAGAAAGCCCTGTGTTTGGTAGGTTTGGAGTGGTATGAGAATGCTTTAAATATTTATAAGGACCTTGAGACGAGAAAAAAACTAAACCTAAGTGGATACAAACAATTGGGAGTTTGTTACATGCAGACCAGACAATATGAAAATGCCATTAAGTCATTTTTAGCTTGTGGTGAAACTTTTGAAAAAGATCCAATGCTTAATTTTTATTTGGGTGTGTGTTATTCTCGTTTGGATGATAATGAAAAAGGAATAGAGTATTTGAATAACTCTTTAGTTTATATTACATCTCCAATTAAATCATCAATACATTTGTATTTGGCAAAAGCATACAATGCCAATCGTGAATTTGAAAAATCAGTAATTGAGTATAAAAAACACTTTGAAATGGATAATTCAAATCCAGAAGTGTTATACGAAATAGCTACTACTTATGAGGAATTTGGTGATAACAAAAAGAAAGCACTGAAATACTATTCGCAATACATCAGAGAAACAGAAGATATCGGAGGAGAGCGTTACGAGTATGCAAAATCAAGAATCCTTCATATTAAGGAAAAAATTCATTTCGAAAAGTAAAAGAATACCTAATTGTTGGTATTGCGAACGCAAGCTAAGCTGACTAAGTTTGTATTGACTTAAAAACGAGCTCCCGAGACTGAGGCCAAATGAATTTGAGAAATCTTTTGCCATAATATTTCTTTTTAGTGTTTTTACTCATTTGGTTTCGGTTTTCGATTGCTTTTTTGCTTCATGTCTCAATAGATCTCCAAAATTTTACTAATTTAGATTAAATTTAAATACGAGTATGCATATAAAGAAAAGTATGAAAATGGCAGATGTGATTCAAATGAATTACATGCTGATACCTGTTATTCATCGTTTTGGAATAGAATTGGGATTTGGAGATAAAACAGTTGATCAGGTTTGTAAAGAAAATGAAGTTGATCTGAACTTTTTTCTACAGTTGGTAAATGCTTATCACGATCAGGATTATTTTCCTAAGGAGGAGCTTCAAAGTATCCCAGTTCGTGATATTGTAGCTTATCTAAAAATGACTCATGCCAGTTATTTAAATAATACAGTAACTGATATTGAGCAAAAAATTAAAAGTCTGGAGTTGGAAGGTAGCGAAGACAAAAAGTACATCGCCCTAATTAGAAACTTTTTTGAAGGATACAAATCGGAGCTTACGGAGCACATTATGCGCGAGGAAGATGTTGTGTTTCCATATGTATTGGCTGTTGATGAAATAATAAAATCAGAAAAATTTACTGATAAGAATAAAAAGGTTTTTGAATCATTTTCGATTGTGGAGTACGAGGAAGAGCATGATGACATTGAGGAAAAATTGATGGATTTGAGAACCATCATGATTAAATATGTTGCTCCGCCTGCAAATACCAACCTTTATCACAGTATTATTCAAGATTTATTTAGGCTAGAGGAAGATTTGAATTATCATTCCAGAATTGAGGATAAGGTTTTAATTCCGAAAATTATTTTAATGGAAAAATCGATTAAGAACCTGTTTTAATGCTCATTTATGCCTAGAATTTCTATACTAATAGCAGAAAGTACTTGTTTGATTCGAAAAGGACTTGGCGCAGTAAGTCAAAAGCTTGAGAATGTTGAAATTCTTCAGTCTGTTTCGAATAAAATGGAGCTGTGTGATATTGTGAACAGGTTAAAGCCTGATATTTTAATTGTCAACCCTAATATGCTTGATTCAGATTGTGAAGATTTGAAAAAGCCTTTTATCAAGGCCAATAAAATGAGTCTGGTATTGATATCGGATGACAAGTCAAATAAGGACAAATACCATGCGGATGCTTTTATTCACTATAAGGATAATCAATCTAAAATTATAGATGTTTTGGAGGAGATAGTGAATAAGAAGGCAGAAAACAAGCGAACTAATAAGTCCAATGAGACTCTGAGTTCACGAGAGCAAAATATATTGAAACACATTGCCCTGGGATTAACCAATAAAGAAATTGCTGATCAGTTGTTTATAAGTATACATACAGTTGTTACTCATCGAAAAAACATAACACAAAAGCTTGGAATTAAATCTGTTTCTGGGTTAACTGTTTATGCGATTCTGAATAATTTAATTACCATGGATGAGGTCAAGTAATTAAAGTTCTAAAACTACACCTGCGGCCAATTCTAATAAGTCGAAGTGTTTTGCAAATTCATCGCGAACTTTAAAACTTGTGCAATGGGTTGGTCCAAGGATTTCGATATTTTCAGATTTTAGATATTCGATTGTTTTCATGGTGAGCTCATCTATTTCCTTTAAATGAAAACCTCCAATTACAGCATAAACGGTATTGACCCCGCTTACTTTTTTAGCATATTCAACCGTATTACAAATGCCTGAGTGGGCACAGCCGCTAATCACAACTAAGCCTTTATTGCTAGTGATGGTAACTGCTGAATCATCCGGGACAAAATCGGGTGATCCATCGGGTAGTAAAAAAGGACTTTCTTTAGATTCAAAATCATTGGATCTAGGAATTTCTCCCAAAAACAAGATACTATCAGAAATCCATAAAGGTTTTTTGCTTTCCTTAATTCTAAAATTCTTCGAAAGTTCATCTTTGCTGGTGGATAAACCTACATGAGTGTTATTTCTTTTGCGATGCCTGGTAATAAAACAATCCGGATGTAGAATCAATTCTTTATCTGTAAGGTAAATTAAACCATTTCCATGATCCCAATGTCCATGACTTAGCACTACAGTATCTATATCAGAAAAATCTTCACCCAACTTTTTGGCATTCTTTGCAAACAATTCGTTTGGACCTACATCGAATAAAATTTTCTTATCGGATTCGATAAGAACCGAAAATCCATGAACCGATTCAAAACCTTCAGCTGCGTTATTATCTAGTAATATTTTCAGTTTCATTCTTCCTCTCGTCGTTTAGGAATTCTAAGGTTAAAGCATGAACCGACTCCTTGTTCCGAATCTACCCAAATTTCACCTTTTGCGTTTTTAACAATGTTTTTAACGATAGCCAGACCTAATCCCATTCCTCCCGATTTGGTGGTGAAATTAGGATAAAATAATCTTTCCATTATATCATCGCTAATTCCATTCCCATTGTCAATAACACAAGCTTTAAAGTATTCTTTTTCTTCTTCAAGCTCTACAATTACTTGTCCATTTCTATTTTCAGGAATAGATTGAATGGCATTGTTTATCAAATTTACAAACACGCGAATAAATTGCTCTTTATCCACAAATACATTGGCTGTTTCAATTCCGTTTAGCTGAAGTTTTAAATCTAGTTCATCGTTTCTAAACAAGGAAACAACATGATGTAATATATCAACAAGATTCAAAGGTTCGTTATTTGCCGTTGGCATTTTTGCGAAGTTTGAAAAGGCTGTTGCAATTGAAGACAAAGCATTAATCTGTTCTATTAAGGTTTTGCTTACTTGTTTTAAATGTTCTTCTCTGTTTTCCGATTTTTCTTCGAAGCGTTTTTGCAAAAATTGAATGCTTAGCTTCATTGGAGTTAAAGGATTTTTAATTTCATGAGCAATTTGACGAGCCATTTCTCTCCATGCAGATTCTCTTTCCGAGCGAGCCAATTTTTCTGCACTTTCGGAAAGCTCAGCCAGCATCTGGTTGTATTCATTAATTAGACTTCCAATCTCATCATCTTTTGAATATTCAATTTTTTCGCCGTACGAACCAAATCGAGTCGCTTTTAACCTGTTTTGAATAATTCTTAGTGGATATGTAATCTTATTGGAAATAAAAACGGAAAGGAATATGGCCAACAAAATCATGAATACATGTAAGTTAACTCCTGTTAAAATCAGGTTGAACATTTCTTTTTCCAGCTCCTGACTTTTTGTGAAATAAGGAAGATTTACAAATGCTATAATTTTGTTGTTTTCGTCGACTATGGTTTCGTAGGCCGATAAATACGACATTGTACCAATTTCTTCCTTGTGAATGAAACTTGTTTTTTCTTTAAAAAACAATTGGTAATAGGCCGCAAAATTCATTTTGTTATACTGTAATTTCTTGTCAAATATTTCACGACGTGATGAGGTGATTAGTTCTCCTGATAAATCATACAAATGAATATCTGCATAAATTAAGCTGGAAAGTCTGCGCAGGCGATCGGTTAAAAAGTCTACATTTAAGTTTTCGCCTAAGCTCGAAGTTACTTCCTGTTTTACCAATTGTAATTTCTCTTCTAATTTTCTGTTATTTAGTTCTTCTGTTCTTTCAATTGTATAATATACCGTGCCACCACCTAATAGTAAAAAGAATAGCATTAACAATCCAACAATTGAGTATTGTATTCTATACTTAAAGCTCATGTTGAATTTAAATTTCCATGGGAATCGGCTCAAAAGCCAAATAAACATGCCAAATAAGTACAGGAATACAAAAATGTATGGAACGGTTATTACTTTGTTATACCAGTTGACAAGAGGATAGCTGACCACAACTGTATTGTTATCGAAATGATAGACGAGATGGTCATAATCGTCCAGTTTTACATGGAATGATTTCTCTTTATTGGTTCCGAATACCTTCTCATTCATATAATAATTGAATTTCCCTGAGGAAGCAATCAATTTACCATCACTATATTTTCCATAAGAATATTCATTCCCTCTTTGTTTTAGAATCACTTTTTCATCCAGTAATAAGTCTGGATATCCAATCCCTTCATTGCCAAGTTTGGAATCAAGGCGAATAAAAATCCGGACCAAGCCCATTCTTTTGGTTTTAAATTCGAGTTTACCCAGGTAGGAAACCATTCCATCAAAATCATTCAAATAATAAAATTTTGTATTTGGAATTTTTTCACCCGATTGAAGAATCATCTCTTCGAAAAACTCAAAACAATTTCTGACATTATTGTCTGGTTCAATACTTAGATCGTCAGATTCGTTACAGATTGTGATTTGGTGATAATACTGATCCCAATATCCTGAAAAGTATCGATCTTGAATGTGATCCATTATGCGTACTTCATTTCTAAAAGGATGCTGACACATTTGTTTCAAGCTCTCATCTGAATCTAGACTTTTTTGCAAGTGAACCAATAAATTTTCAGAAGTAGGATCATATTCGGTAGAAAGATTCATTGCAGTTACCAATCGATTTTGTTTTTCTTTCTTCTCTGATAGCACATTTATTATTCCAGTTACAGCTATGGCTACAAATAATAGTAAAATAATCATTAATGAGTAGTAGCTTCCTTTTGCAGCTTTATAGCTTGCAAATCCAACAAGTAACAAAATGATTAATGGTAAGATTAAAAAGAGATAGCTTTGAGGTTCGAATGAGTATAGAAAAAGATATGCGATAGCTGGAATAGAAATTGCAAATACGTATATCAAGTATTTCCACAAATTCCATCTTGATCTGGATAAGGCAGCAATAAGGTAAGCAAAGTGCCCTAAAGAATACATTAGTAAAAGTAAAATCAAAAATCCAACAAAAACATAAATTCCATAATCTTGAAAAACAAACATTTGTAGACTGAAGCTGGAATCCAACACCAAACTACTTACTAATCCATGAATCGAGTAAAAAAATGCCCAATACAGTATTAAATACAAAACAAACAGTATGCTTGCTCCTGTTTTTGATACTCCTTTAAGGATGTGATATTTACATCCGTATGATGAGTAGGTATAAATGAAAAGATAAAGGAATAGAACATTCAGCAAAAAGTCTCCCAATGATGGAAAGAAGAATGAGCGTGCATATAGGGTTGGCGAGAATATTTCCAAATTGGAAAAGACATCTGGGAAGGAGTATTGTATCATCAAATATCGAAGACATAATAATGATATTCCCCAAATAAAAAGTGTGCTTAAGCCAATTTTCACATTTCTAATTTCCAGAATTTGGATGCTGATCAGAATTAAAAGCAGGAGTATGAAAATAGCATAAAAAGCTCCAATCCGATTTTGAGCTTTTGGAGCACTGTAGCCATAATTATTACGCTGTAATGAAAACAGAAAGTTATCATCTTTATCAAAAATCGGAACTCCATTTTCTTGATCTAATGATATTTCAAATTCAGCCGGTATATCAAATTCACGATCGAAATGATTCTTCAAATACTTATTTTGGTAGGGATAAATCTTTTTAATAAGAAATAAACCATACAAATCAATGCTGTCTAGTTGTTGTCTTTGGATATAGTACCAGCCATTTTCGAATCTTTTAACACTTCCGTGAGATTCTTTTAGACTTTCCGGTTTTGGGACTATGAATGAGTTATCACTCCAAAACCCTAAGCTGTCGCCTTTAAAGGCTAACAAAACAAAACCATCTTTCCTTAAATCATGCTCAAATTCCGTAAAATTATTGTATTCACTTAATCCGCCATTTTTATTGACAATCGCATTGCGTAACTCATTTAAATCTTTCTTTAGTGAAGGTTCTTTTTCACTAAAAACATTTTGAATTCTTTTTGCTGATTGCAGTAAGCTATCTTCACGGTTAAAAATATAATCGGAAGTGAGTGCCAATCCGAAAAATGCCAGTACTGATATTCCTAGAATGTATTTGAGAAGTTTATTTTCCAATGCTGATAGTTTTGAAATTTAGGTTTGGATTAACAAATTTCATGCTAAACCTCTCACAAATTAGCATAATTCAATTAAACCATCAAACATGATGATAAGGTTCTCCTTTTAGAATGGTCATAGCACGATAAAGCTGTTCAATAAAAATCATACGAATCATTTGGTGTGAGAATGTCATTTTCGATAATGAGACCTTAGCTTGAGCTTTTTTGTATACCTCTTCTGAAAACCCATAAGGACCACCAATTACAAAAACAAGATTTCGAGTTCCACTAATCATTTTCTGTTCCATAAACTTCGAAAATCCTACTGATGAGAACTCTTTGCCATTTTCGTCTAATAAAATTAGTGTGTCTGTAGGTTTTAGTTTCTCTAGAATTAATTCGCCTTCTTTTTGTTTTTGTTGACTTTCAGAAAGATTTTTTGTGTTCTTTAAATCGGGAATAATATTAAATTCAAACGGAAGGTAATGCACCAAGCGTTTTTGGTATTCGTCAATACCTTTTTTTACAAAGTCTTTATCTGTTTTTCCAATTACCAATAGAGTTGCTTTCATAAGTATCTGTTTATCACGATATGGTAGTTACAATGTTATTAAACTTAAATCCTTGCAATACCGCACTATATCATGTCTTTCATCAGCAGGGCATAATCAATTATCTGCTCGAAATCAGGTTCTCGATTAGATTTTTTTTATCTTGCGGTATGTTTTTCGCACAGAATTTGTGTAAAGGTAAATGATAATGAATTAAAACTATTCAGATGAGAATTATTAAATACATATTTATTGGAATTCTATTTGTTCTGTTTTCTGCAACTAATGTAAGTTCGCAAACGCAGAATGATTTGCCTAAAAACTTAATTCTGGCTTTCAAACAAGGAAATTGTGAGAATTTGTCCAATTATTTTAGCGATAGAATTCAACTTTCGATTCAAGACAAAGAAGGCAGTTACAGCAAATCTCAAGCAAAACAAATACTTGATAAGTTTTTTAGAGACTATCCACCAACTGATTTTAAAAAGAAACATGCCGGGGGTAAAACCGGTGCAAGATATGCCACTGGAGAATTAATTACCAAAAAGGGAAGTTTCCGACTAAGTTTTCTCTCGAAGAAACAAAACGGAAAATTCATTATTCACCAGCTCCATATAGAAAAAGATTAATTAAAGGCTCCAATCAATTGGGGCCTTTCCTTTTTCCTCCAAATATGTGTTAGCTTTGCTAAAATGTTTGTTTCCAAAAAATCCCCTGTCAGCCGAATAGGGTGACGGGTGAGGTGATTTCAAAACCAAATGTTTTGATCTGTTAATTTGCTCTCCTTTTTTCTGGGCATATGATCCCCACAGTAGAAAAACAAGATTTTCCTTTTCTTCTGAAAGACATTTTATAACTGCATCGGTAAACTGTTCCCAGCCCTTGTTTTGATGCGAACCTGCTTGGTTGGCTCTTACGGTAAGTGTTGCATTCAATAGCATTACACCTTGTTCACTCCACTTTTCGAGATTTCCACTGTTTGGCATGTTTAAACCTAAGTCTGAATTGATCTCCTTAAAGATATTCTGCAAACTAGGAGGGAGGGCAATACCATTATTTACTGAAAAGCATAAGCCATTAGCCTGTCCAAATCCGTGATAAGGATCTTGTCCAATGATAACCAACTTTACATCATCAAATGCACATTTATTGAAGGCATTAAAAATTAATTTTCCTGGCGGATAAATTTTCTTGCTTTGATACTCTGTTTTTACAAAATGAACCAGGCGTTGGAAATACTCTTTCGAGAATTCACCACTTAGTTTTTCCTTCCAGGATTCTTCAATTTGTACATTCATAATGATAATTTTCTTCCGAAGATAGTATCAAAGCTTAACTTTTCAATAGATCGATTCATAAAAAAAGATCTGACAAAATATTCCTGTCAGACCTTTTAATGTATAATTAATTTCTAATCTACAATCATATTACATGCAATGCATATACTTTTCAACGATTTCCATAATCTTATCTACATTGCCCAAGATTCTGTCATTTAAACCATTATCTTCGTATAGTTTTAAATTCTTGGCAACAGAATCGATTGTTCCTTGTGGGAAAATTCCATTTTTCTCGAAAATTTCTCTCTTCTCCAATAGACAATCAGCACTTTCCCAACAGCAAGTTGGTAGTTGTTCCAATTTCTCTAATTTTTCTTTGTAATGTGGAGCGAAAATATCAACATCAGCATATAATTCTTCAGCTTTTTGCAAGCTGTTTTCCATTTGCAATCCATGCTGTCCTGCAACAATTAAACCTGCCATTAATTGATACATATCCGCAGAGCCATCAGGAACTCTAAACTCGAATGTTTGCTTGTTTGAGAAATCTCTTGGATCGGCATCTTGTTGTGGATTCACATCTTTAATCATATCAGTTGCACCAACCCATCCAAGAGGAACACGTACCAATACAGATCTGTTTCTATCTCCCCAACATACATAAGTTGGAGCTTCTTGATGAGGAACTAATCTTAGATATGAAGTCGGAATGGTGTTTCCAAATGCTGTTAATGCACCCGAAAGATCCATGATTCCGGCAATCATCTTCTTAGCAGTATCACTTAACTTGCCATTCTCGATACAGATGTTTTTGCCATCTTTTTCAACTAACATGTGAATATGAAGACCACTACCTGCTTTACCTACAGTGATTTTTGGTGCCCAGCTTACCAATGCACCTTCTCTTGCAGCTAGCATTCTAACAATCCATTTTGCAATTAACAATTGTTCTACTGCATCTTCAGCTTCTACTGGCAAGAATTCAATTTCATGTTGCTCATATCCGTCATCACCACTGGTAAAACTTCCTACCTCAGAGTGACCGTATTTGATTTTACCACCACATTGAGCAATTAATACCATTGCTTCGCGACGTAAGTTTTCCCATTTTGTAAATGGTTGAGAGCTGTGATATCCTTTTTGATCAACATCTGGGTAAAGTGTATGATTTGCACTTTTAATATAGTACTCTAACTCACCCATTGCTTTAAACTTAAGACCTGTGGTTTTCTCAAATTCTCTGTTTGCCTTTTTAAGAATATACCCAGGTGCACTTTCAAGAGGCTTTCCTTCTGCAGTATAGAATGAACAAAGAATATCCAAACTTGGAATTTCAGAGAATGGATTAACAAATGCAGTTTTAAATCTCGGAATTACATATAAATCACTTGATCCTGCTCCAATATATGAGAACAAGCTTGATCCATCAACACGTTCACCTGTCGATAAAATACTATCAAGATGATCTAAACCAGTTATAATAAAGTTTAGTGTTTTTAACTTTCCATCCTCAGCGATATAGCGGAAGTTGATCATTTTAATATCATTCTCCACTATATATTCAATCAAATCTTCCTTTGTAAACTCCGAACTTGGTTTTTTAAGAAACTGAACCAGTTTGTTAGGATCTAATTTATAATCTTCCCTAGTCATAATACCGCGTTTTATAAATATTTGTTGTTTTTTCTAGTTGTTGTGATAAAAATAGATCTGAACCCATCCATTTTCCAAAAAGTTTTGCGTTTTTAGAATAACTGTCTAAAACCTTTCAAAGGGTCAATGAAATCAAGGGTTTGGAAAGTTTTTATTCTTTTTGGGAACAACAAAAAAAGCTGTTTTGCAACAGCTTTTCGAAACCGTTTTCGACGGTCAAATTTTTATTTTTTTCAAGTACCCCCTTTTTAAAGGTGATCTTCATTTAGAATCATCATTTTTTATTTCATAAATCCTCTTTTTTATTGAGGTAGCATTTGAAAGAAAATATTTAGATTTTAAGAATGCCCTATTTTTAGTCAACCTATCTGTAAAACGTCATTTTTTCTCACTAAAGGGGGTGTAATTATTTAAAAACTGATGCAATTTTTGGTGTAATTTAAAATCAAACCCCTTTATTTTTACTTTTAGGTTTTGCTGTTCAAATCAATACTGTTAAATAATTATTAGAATTGTATTGAAAAATGAATTCCTTCTGGCATTGAAACCAATCTAAATCCTTTTCTATGTCTCTCGAAACACAAATCTCCATCGGTATAATAAACTCCTCCATGAACTTTGACTCTATGACAATCATTAGGCAGATGAGAAAAGTAAACCGTGCTTGGAGCCTCCACAAGAATAAAACCTAGCTCAGGATAGAATCTATAATAAGATCCATTGGTATAATAATAATCACCGCTTTGATGATGAATTACTCTAGGTTCACAAGAAAATCTCCAAATTACTTGACCATATTTTGAATGATTGTAACAGCTATGTCCATGGTTATTATAGTAGTATTTGTGTCTGTAGTAAGGTTCTTGATACCTATGATTAGCCCTGTAATGATCACCATGATAATGTCTATATTCTACATGTCCATGCTTGTGATATTTATGCCCATTGTGTTTTTTATGCGCATTATGATTGTTTTTATGGTAATGTGACTTATTGTTATTGTATTTGTTATCATACCTTTTGGATCTGTGATCACCTTTGTAGTTGTAGGAGCTTCTTTTAGATTTGTTTCTATTGTTATTTTCATCAAAAGACTTATTTCTTTTTCTTTCTTCGTAGCGGGTAGCCTCTTCATTATAAGATCTTCTTTGAGCAAATAAACTTGTTGTGTATGTAGTAAGTGTTGAAACCAATACTATACTGGCAAGCAACCTGTAATATTTTGTCGTTCTCATAGTTTTGGTATTTAATGGTGAAAGCCATTCTGCTCTCCGTTGAGTGGCAGTAGCAAACTATTACAGTCTGCTAATGTTTCTGGCAAAATATCGTCATCCTTTGGTAGGGATGAATCCGTAAAGTAAATAACCGGTATACTTTGATTAGATCTTTGCAAAGCTTGTGCCAAAAATTAAAAAAGTGCCGAATTGCTTTATATTCGACACTTTTGAGGATGTAATATTTTAGGCTATCATACTATCAGTTTTCATTTTTAGGCTGGCCTTATCGGTGAAACTTCTTTTTTTAGGTCGAATTAAAACTCTCAATGATTGATCAGAGGTAAAATAATTCCACACCCAATTGATAAGAATGAAAAAACGATTCTTTACACCAACAATTGCCATCAGGTGTACAAACAACCACAATACCCAGGCAAGGAATCCTTGCATTTTTATTCCAGGAAGATCAGCTACAGCTAAGTTTTTTCCAATGGTAGCCATCGAACCCCTGTCTTTATAATGAAATGCCTTGAGATCCTGATTCTGTAGCAATCTTTTAAAATTCTTTGCCAAATTTCCTGCTTGCTGAAGTCCTACCTGCGCAACTTGTGGATGCCCATTTTCAAATTTCCCTTCGATCTGGTAGGCAAGATCTCCAATTGCAAAAACATTATCTATACCTACTATTTTATTATATTGATCTACCTGAAGTCTTCCAGCACGTACACTCGCATTTTCACTGATCCCTTTAATAGGACGTGCTGCAACACCAGCTGCCCAAACCATGGTGTATGATTTAAATTCCTCATTATCATCCAAACGAATGGTTAAGCCATCGTAATCAGCAACCCTTGCATTGGTTCTAACAATCACACCAAGTTTTTCGAGAAATTTCTGAGCTTTGGCCGATGCCTTTTGTGACATTCCATTCAATAATTTATCAGAAGCCTCGAACAAGTAGACATTCATTAGGCTAAAATCAAGCTCAGGATAATCTTTCGGTAGAATTTCAGATTTCATTTCTGCCAAAGCTCCAGCCAACTCCACGCCTGTTGGTCCACCTCCTACAAGTACAATGTTCATGTAATTGGCTGCTTTTTTCGGATCTGATTCATTCAAGGCTTTCTCGTAATTCCTTAAAATTGAGTTTCGAAGAAAAATTGCCTCTGAAACAGATTTCATAGGAATGGAAAACTCTTCGATATTTTTATTTCCAAAGTAATTGGTACTAACCCCTGTTGCCAATACCAGATAATCATATTTCAATTTTCCCAAACTGGTATAGATCTCATTTTGATCTGATTTTACCTCTAGTAAATCAGCCATTCGGAAATGCACATTGCTTTTCTTCTGGAATATCTTTCGCAAAGGAAATGATATAGAACTTGGCTCGAGCCCTGAAGTTGCAACTTGATAAAACAGGGGTTGAAACTGGTGAAAGTTATTTCGATCAATTAAAACCACCTGGTATTTTGTGTTGGCCAATTGCCTTGCCAACTTTAGGCCTGCAAATCCACCACCAATAATTACTACTCTGGTTTTCCCGTTCTCGGGTATGTGTTTTATGGTATCCATATTAGTATTTGTATTAAGAAAATTTGCCATTTTATCCGTCTCTTTTTATCTATTCGGATTTAAGACTCCTTTATCTTTTACAAATTAAAGAATAATTTCTTTAATATTCTAATCAACTACCTATTTCAACCGATTGCGTGTGAAAATTTATTTTAAAAGCAGTTAAAATCATCGTCAATTCTTTCTGTTTTTGGCTAAATTCTATCAAAAAAATTATCGGAATTAATATTTGTAATCTCTGATTATAATCTACAAAACATTTTCTTCTTCTGTACAGACGTAGCACTGCTACGTCTCTACTAACTACTACTAAATGAATTCTCCTTTATACAAAAGAGACACTCTTACTTCCCAAGTGTACAATCATACCTTTTAATGTTTGCCTCATACCTGGTAAAAGCATCGTACGACCTGTCAAATGTACGGTCAAACCAGTCATTGGAACCTTACAAGCTGGGAAATGCATGCTAATTTCTGCCAAATGCATTGCACTTATTAACATTGGGCGTGCGGATATCAACAAAGAACGTGCAGTTGACAGGTAGAACGATGCCGTTCGCAGGTCGTATGGTGCGGTTATCAGCACGAACGATGCACTTATTAACAAATACTGTGCGGTTGGCAGGTCGTACGGTGCAGATGACAGGTTGAACGCAAACATTGACTGGTAGAACAGGAACATTAATAGCTCGAAGACTGCAGATGCTAGATAGAATGATACTTTTGCCAAAGAACATAGCTTATTATTCGTTTACACCAGTCAACGTAGATATATTTGTCAAACTCTACAGTAAACTAAAATATATGGATTTTGGAAGATTAATTATCGGTCTCTTCTTAATGGCTAATACCATTTACATGTTGTATCAGAAGCGTATTAACTGGCCTCGTATGGTATTCTCAGTTCTTGTTGGAATGGGATTTATTCTACAATCGATTAGTGGATCAGAAGATTTGCAGATGGAAGCGCATTTTTCTCCATCTCAAATGGAGTATTGGTCTTTACTTGACCAATTCTTACTTGTGTCTCTAATCTTTTTTCTAGGAAGGTACATTTACGAACTAATTAGAAACAAAAGGATAGAGAAGCTACAAGCATAAAAAAATCCGAACCACCAATATGGTATTTCGGATTTATATTTATGTTTTTACTGTGATTAAGCTTCTTTCTTGGCTGCAACAACAGACATTTCAACCAATAATTCAGGACGAGCCATACGTGCTTCAACACATGCACGAGCTGGTTGGTATCCATCTTCTACCCATGCATCCCAAACTTCGTTCATAGCAGCGAAATCTTTCATATCGCGAACGTAAATGGTTACAGATAGGATGTGCTTCTTGTCAGAACCAGCTTTCTCCAACAATTCCTCTACTTTTTCAAGAGTAGTAACAGTTTGTTCTTTGATATCCTTGGTTGCATCTTTAGCAGTTTGTCCGCAAAGATAAATGGTGTTGCCGTGCTCCACAATACGACTCATTCTTGGAGTTGAATCAATTCTTTTGATTGTCATTTTTGGTAAATGTTTAAGTTATTTTGTGGGGCGAAGATAAGAAAAATGTAAGTGGTACAATAGATAAGAAAAAACCAAACTATTCTTCGATATCTTTTACACACCGAAAACCTAGATTGCTAGTTGAAGAATCAATTGTATTACTAGTTCTTGCTGCAACACGATATCGATTACAGTAAGAATCATGACACAAGAAAGATCCTCCCTTCATCAATTTTCGATTCATTGGATCCAAATCAGGACCTTGGGGGTTATAATTGCCACCTTTCTGATTGGGATCATCTGTCCACCAATCCTGGCACCATTCCCAAATATTTCCACACATATTATATAAACCAAAATTGTTGGGTTCATATTGATTGACAGGTGCTGTTCCTAAAAAACCATCATTTAAACTATTACTATTAGGAAAATTGCCCTGCCAAATGTTGCACTGATGTACACCATTTGGTGTTAATTCATTGCCCCACGGAAATAGGTTTTGTTCCAACCCACCACGAGCAGCATATTCCCATTCAGCTTCAGTAGGAAGCCTTTTCCCAGCCCACTTACTATATGCATAAGCATCGTTATAAGAAATATGGGTAACTGGATGATTTTCTTTCCCAAAAAAATTTGAGCTTGGGCCTTCAGGAGTTTTCCAACAAGCACCTTCAACTTGCAGCCACCATTCTAATCCAGCAACACTTCTCCCAATTTGCATTAAATGTCTTGCTTCATTTTGTGGCAGGAGCAAATGAAAAACGAAAGACCATCCGAATTTCTCTGCATCGGTTATATATCCAGTAGCGTTGATAAAATCAGAAAACTTTAGATTTGAAACTGCATGCTTGTCAATGTAAAATGAATCAACAGCAACACTTCGAATTGGTCCTTCAGCATCTTCCGGATATGCTTTTTCGTAATCTGTTCCCATAAGAAACTCTCCTTTAGGGATGCAAATCATATCATCAAAGTTTGCATTATTTATAGGTGTTATCTGCTTTTGTATTGTTGAATTTGCAAGTACTCTTTCGGACTGAGGTGTACAGCAACATTTTTTATTTTTCATTGCAATCGTATTAAAAGACTTTGATGTCCGAAATTACATAAAAGAAAATTGAGGGCAAAAAAATGCCGTTCCTTTTGGAACGGCATTTATATATATTTGAGATGATCTCAATTATTTCATACTTGCAATGCGCTCTTCCAAAACTTTGATTTTGGCTTCAGCATCAGCTTGTTTTTTCTTCTCCATTTCAACAACTTGGGCAGGAGCGTTGTTTACGAATCGCTCGTTGCTTAATTTTTTGGAAACAGAGTTTAGGAATCCTTGAGTGTATTTCAACTCTTCTTCCAATTTCTTCAATTCTTCTTCAACGTCAACCAAATCTCCAAGAGGAATGAAATACTCAACAGCTTTTACAATGAAAGACATTGCGCCAGTCATTTCTCCATTGGCAGCTGAAATTTCGTTAAGGTTACACATTTTAGCAATTACAGTGTCGAAAGCAGTATCGTAATTACCTTCTTTAACCATATAATTCATTGCCAATTCATCTTTAAATGCAATGTTTTTCTGCTTACGGATGTTACGAACTGCAACAATCACTTCCTTCACCTGCTCGAATTTCTCTAATAAACTAGCTTCGTAAGCTTCAGGTTTAGGCATTACAGAAATCATGATGCTATCCTCTTCAGTTCTATCAGCTAACAACTGGTAGATTTCTTCAGTTAAGAAAGGCATGAATGGATGTAGCAACTGCATCAACTTCTCGAACAAGCCAACTGTAGCTTCGTAAGTTTTCTTGTCGATTGGCTGCTGATATGCTGGTTTCACCATTTCCAAGTACCATGATGAGAATTCATCGCGGAACAATGTGTAAACAGTCATCAATGCCTCACTGATGCGGTATTGCTTGAACTGCTCATCTAAAGTTTCCATGGTTTTGTTCAAACGTGCGTGGAATACTTCAGTAGCAATTCTTGCTGATTCAGGTTGCTCAATATCTGCAACTTCCCAACCTTTAACCAAACGGAACGCATTCCAGATTTTGGTAGTAAAGTTACGTCCTTGCTCAGGTAAGTTCTCATCGAACAACAAGTCACCACCTGCAGGAGAGCAAAGCAACATACCCACACGAACACCATCAGCACCATACTTGGCAATCAAATCCAATGGATCTGGTGAGTTACCTAGCGACTTAGACATCTTACGACGCTGGCTATCGCGAACGATACCTGTTAGGTAAACGTTGCTAAATGGCTTTTCGCCAATATATTCATAACCCGCAATTACCATTCGTGCAATCCAGAAGAATAGAATATCCGGACCAGACACCAAATCATTGGTTGGGTAATAATATTTAATTTCTTCGTTACCAGGCTTGCGAATTCCGTCGAAAACAGAGATTGGCCACAACCAAGAAGAGAACCATGTATCCAATACATCTTCATCCTGACGCAAGTCTTCAGCTTTGTATTCTTTACCTGTTTTCGCTTTTGCTTCTACAATAGCTTCCTCAACTGTTTTGGCAACTACATATCCACCTTCAGGCAAATAGTATACAGGAATTCTTTGTCCCCACCACAACTGACGAGAAATACACCAGTCTTTTACATTCTCCATCCAGTGACGGTAGGTGTTCTTGAATTTAGCAGGGTGTAATTGAATGTCATCATTCATTACATGCTCCAATGCTGGTGCAGAAAGTTCTTTCATTTTCAAGAACCACTGCATACTTAGCTTAGGTTCGATTACTGCATCGGTTCTTTCAGAGAAACCAACTTTGTTCACGTAATCTTCAACCTTAACCAAATTACCGGCAGCTTCCAAATCAGGAACAATCAAATCACGTACTTCGAAACGATCTTTACCAATGTACATTTGAGCGGCTTCACTCATGGTACCATTGTCATTAAAGATATCGATAGATTCCAAGTTGTGACGATCACCAATTTCGTAGTCATTCAAATCGTGAGCTGGTGTAATTTTTAATGCACCAGTACCGAATTCCATATCTACATACTCATCTTGAATAATAGGTACAGAACGGTTTACCAAAGGAACAATTACACGCTTGCCTTTTAGGTGAGCAAAACGTTCATCGTTTGGATTCACACAAACAGCTGTATCACCCAAAATGGTTTCCGGACGAGTAGTAGCAATAGTCACATACTCATCTTCGGTTCCTTCAATTTTATATCTTAAATAGTAAAGCTTTGATTGTAGCTCTTTGTAGATTACCTCTTCGTCGGATACAGCAGTTTGCGCCGCAGGATCCCAGTTTACCATACGAACACCACGGTAAATCTTATCTTTCTTATACAAATCGATGAATACATCAATTACTGATTCGTATAAAGATTCGTCCATGGTAAAAGCAGTTCGCTCCCAATCACATGAAGCACCTAATTTTTTCAACTGCTCCAAAATGATTCCACCGTGTTTTTCTTTCCACTCCCAAGCGTGTTTCATGAACTCGTTGCGAGTGATATCTGCTTTGGCAATACCTTCTTGCTTTAGTTTGTTTACAACTTTAGCTTCGGTAGCAATCGATGCGTGGTCGGTTCCTGGTACCCAACAGACATTCTTTCCCTGCAATCTGGCTCTGCGGACCAATACATCTTGTATTGTATTGTTTAGCATATGCCCCATGTGTAACACGCCGGTGACGTTTGGTGGCGGAATTACAATTGTATACGCCTCTCTCTCGTCTGGTACAGAGTGGAAGAATCCTTTATCCATCCAATACTTATACCATTTGTCCTCCGATTCTGCAGGATTGTACTTAGTTGGGATTTCCATTTGTTTAACTATAATTTAATAATTCTATATTTTCAAAAAAATTTGGGTCAAAATTAAGAAATTCTATGGGATATTACTTCACTGAATGACAATAAAATGAGGGAGAGGGTAAATAAGAGTTCGCAATCGTTTTATCATTAAAATCAATCGACTGCTTCTTCCTAATGGTCAGTTTTTTAAATCAATGTTGAAAAGCATTAAAAATCATTTTTTTTACCTGCTTTTTTATATACTTTTGGCGAATTAGAAAACCTTATTCATAAAATATATAAACACATAACAAATGCCACAGATATCAGACAAAGGAAGATTGATGCCTGAATCACCAATTCGTAAATTGGTTCCTTACGCGGAAGGCGCAAAAGCTAAAGGCAGAACAGTTTATCACTTGAACATTGGTCAGCCTGATATTAAAACTCCGGAAGTTGCAATGGATGCAATCAGAAATTGTACGGAGAAAGTTATAGAGTATTCTCACTCTGCCGGTAATATTTCTTACCGTAAGAAGTTGGCTAAAATGTATCAAAATATTGGTATTGATGTTAACGAAGAGGAGATGTTGATTACAACTGGTGGATCTGAAGCAATCACTTTTGCATTGATGACTTGTTTGAATCCAGGTGATGAAGTTTTGATTCCTGAACCGTTCTATGCTAACTACAATGGTTTTGCTATTTCGGCTGGTGTTAAGGTTGTACCGATTACTTCAAGTATCGAGAATGATTTTGCATTGCCTTCAATTGAAGAGTTTGAAAAGTTAATGACTCCTAAGACTAAGGCGATTGTGATTTGTAATCCAAACAATCCAACTGGCTACCTATATTCTAAAGAGGAATTGAACCAATTGCGTGAGTTGATTTTGAAGCACGATTTGTTCTTATTCTCTGATGAAGTTTATCGTGAATTCTGTTATGGTGGAGAAGAGCACTTCTCAGCTATGAACCTTGAAGGATTGGAGCAAAACGTTGTAATGATGGATTCAGTATCGAAACGCTACTCAGAATGTGGTGTTCGTATTGGTGCTATGATTACCAAAAACAAAGAGGTAATCACTACCGCATTGAAATTTGCTCAGGCTCGTTTATGCCCACCTGCATTTGGTCAGATTGCAGCAGAAGCTTCTTTAGATACTCCACAGGAATATTTTACTGAAGTTTACGATGAGTACATTGCTCGTCGCGATTTTATGGTTGCGGCTTTGAATGAAATGGAGGGTGTTTATTGTCCAACTCCTAAAGGTGCATTTTACACAGTTGTTAAACTTCCTATTGATGATGCAGATAAGTTTGCTCAGTGGATTTTGGAAGATTTCGAGTACAAAAACCAAACAGTAATGGTTGCTCCTGCTACAGGATTCTATGCAACTCCAGGTTTAGGTAAAAACGAGGTTCGTATTGCATACGTATTGAAGAAGGAAGATCTTGCAAAAGCAATGGAAACTTTAGCTGAAGCATTAAAGGTTTATCCAGGAAGAACTTTATAAAAGTTATTAACTTGAAAATATAAAAAAACGGCTCTCAATCTGGGAGCCGTTTTTTATTTAACTTCTAGTATATTTTCAATTAAAATATTCTTAGAATAACTTTAGCATTCTAACTTCTTCTGCAGTTAAGAATCTCCATTTTCCTCTTGGGATATTTTTCTTGGTAATTCCTGCAAAGAAAACACGATCAAGTTTCTCGACTTTATATCCTAAATGTTCGAAAATTCTGCGAACGATTCTGTTTTTCCCAGAGTGAATTTCAATTCCAACTTGTTTTTTGTCTTTAGGATCGGCAAAGCTAATAGCATCCGATTTGATGAAACCATCTTCCAATTCCAGACCTTTGGCTATCATGTCAAGTTCCTCCTGCGAAATTTCACGATCCAGAAATACATGATAAATTTTCTTCTTGTTGTAACTTGGATGAGTCAAGCGTTTGGTAAGATCACCATCATTGGTAAATAACAATACTCCGGTTGTCATTCTATCTAATCTTCCAACAGGATAAACTCTTTCATTGCAAGCGTGTTTAATCAAGTCGAGTACAGTTTTTCGCCCCATTGGATCATCTAAGGTTGTTACAAAATCCTTTGGTTTGTTTAAAACAAGATAAACTTTCGATTCTGGCTGAAGTAAAACTCCATCCATGCAAACTTTATCTTTAAGATTCACTTTGGTTCCAACTTCAGTTACAATTTCACCATTTACCGTAACACGACCTTCTGCTATTCTTGCATCAGCTTCGCGTCTCGAACATTCACCTGAATTGGCAATGAACTTATTTAATCTCAGAATACCATCTTTAGGCCCCATCATTTTAGCATGCTCAAGCTGCTTTTTCTTGCTATAGTGTCTTTTTCGCAAAGATTCTTTGTCAGGACCATTCTCATCAAATCGTTTTTTCGATTTAAAAGGTCTTTTTTGATCTGATTGCTTAGAAAATCGCTTCTTTTTTTCTGGATTTTCAGAAAAAGTTTTTCTTTCTTCCTTGTTTTTAGGATTTTTTCTAAAATCGGATTTAGATTCTTCTGATTTATTTCCGCTATATTTTTTTGATCGGTAGCTTGTCTTTCCTTTTCTAGGCTTACCGTAAGTCTTCTCTTCCATTTCTGACAGTATGATCAATGTTTTGAACTTGCAAAGGTATTAATTATCAAAGAATATATTTGAGTAACATTTCAAAAAGTTCATTTTGATTGTAAATTAAACTTGATAGATTTTTTACATTTGTACGAGCGAAAATTAATTCATTGTTTTTTTCGACGCTAAATTTGTGTGTGTGATTGTAAACATTTAACAAAAATTAAAAAATGGCATTAATTAAATCAATTTCCGGAATACGCGGAACTATTGGAGGAAAAGTAGGCGAAGGTCTTAGTCCTTTAGATGTGGTAAAGTTTTCAGCTGCATATGGAACTTGGGCAATCAGAAGACATGATGGCAAAAAAATTAAAGTGGTTGTAGGTCGCGACGCTCGAATTTCAGGTGAAATGGTAGATAAACTTGTAGTTGGTACATTAATTGGCTTAGGGATTGATGTTGTGGAAATCGGTTTGGCATCTACGCCAACAACTGAGTTTGCCGTAACAGAAGAAAAAGCTGATGGGGGTATCATTTTAACTGCGAGCCACAATCCAAAACAATGGAACGCTCTTAAATTATTGAATGAAAAAGGTGAATTCCTTAATGATGAGGATGGAAAGTTGGTACTAAGCATTGCTGAGCAAGAAGATTTCCTTTTCGCAGATGTTGATGATTTAGGAAGTATTACTAATGTAGAAGATTATACTCAAAAGCATATTGACCATGTTCTGTCTTTGGATTTGGTGGATGTAGAAGCTATCAAGAAAGCGAATTTCTCAGTAGCTGTAGATGCTGTTAATTCGGTTGGTGGTATTGCAATTCCAGGTATGCTTCGTGCATTGGGAGTTGAAAATATCGTTGAATTGTACTGCGAACCAAATGGTCATTTCCCACACAATCCGGAACCACTACCTGAAAATTTAACAGCCATTGCTGAGGTAATGAAAGAAGGCAAAGTGGATTTAGGTTTTGTTGTTGATCCGGATGTTGACAGACTTGCGATTGTTAACGAAGATGGAAGTATGTTTGGTGAAGAGTATACACTTGTAGCTTGTGCTGACTACGTGCTAGCAAATACTCCAGGAAATACGGTTTCAAACCTGTCTTCTACACGAGCTCTTAGAGATATTACCGAAAAACACAGTGGATCATACGAAGCTTCTGCTGTAGGTGAAGTAAACGTTGTAACCAAAATGAAAGCTAACAATGCAGTAATTGGTGGCGAAGGAAACGGAGGAATTATTTATCCTGCCAGTCATTATGGTCGAGATGCTTTGGTTGGTGTTGGTTTGTTTTTAAGCCACTTGGCAAAAACCGGAATGAAAGCTTCTGAATTGAGAGCTTCTTATCCAAACTATTTTATTTCTAAGAATAAGATTGAATTGACTCCAGAAATTGATGTTGATGCAGTTCTTGTAGCAATGAAAAAGAAATATCAACACGAACAAGTAAATGATATTGATGGTGTGAAGATCGATTTTGCAAAAGAATGGGTTCATTTAAGAAAATCTAATACGGAACCAATTATTCGAATTTATTCTGAAAGCGAGAATGAAGAAACTGCAAATAAATTGGCGGATAAAATCATTTCAGAAATAAAAGAGATCATTAAATAGTAAAAACTCATATATTTTAAGTTAAGTGCATTGGTGTTAATCAATGCACTTTTTTTATTTATAACGGAAAAAATTCCGTAATCGTTTGCGTATAGTTAATTCAGACTTGCGACCTGTAATTTTAATTCATATCCATAAGTAAAAAATATAAAATAAGGCTGCTTGTTTTAAGCTGAAATTACCGATAATACTAGAAGACCCGATTATCGTTTATTCTTGAAGCCTGCTGTATGGGTGTTTTTACCCAATTTTAAAATCTCTAAATATGTCATAAGTTCGATATTTGTTGAGGATTTTTTATATATTTAGAAATAGCTGTTGGAAAGCAGTTGTTTTTATACTTGCAAATATGGCAATGTACTTATATTTGTTCTCAGAATAGAGAAAAAATTCTACATTAGAATAAAGAAATAATTAATAAATCAATGAATATTGCTTATGCAATTTGCTGCTTAGATTAATTTTATTTAAAGTAAATTGTAAAGCGCCTTACTAAAAACTTACTGATATGAAAATTACCGTAGTTGGTGCAGGTAACGTGGGGGCAACCTGTGCAAATTGTATCGCTCAGAAAGAGTTGGCAAACGAAGTTGTTGTTGTTGATATTAAAGAAGGATTGGCAGAAGGTAAAGCATTAGATATGTGGCAAACTGCCCCTATTAACTATTACGACACAAGAGTTAAAGGTGTAACTAATGATTATGCTGCAACTGCAGGGTCTGAAGTTGTGGTAATTACTTCTGGTCTTCCTCGTAAACCAGGTATGAGTCGTGATGACTTAATCGCTACTAACGCTGGTATTGTAAAATCAGTTACTGAAAATGTAATTGCTCACTCTCCTGATGCAATTATCATTATCGTATCAAATCCACTTGATGTAATGACTTATGCAGCTTTCTTAACTGCTAAGAAAGCATCAAACAAAGTATTTGGTATGGCTGGTGTATTGGATACAGCTCGCTACCGTGCTTTCCTTGCTGAAGAACTAGATGTTAATCCAAAGGATATTCAAGCATTGTTAATGGGTGGACACGGTGATACTATGGTACCACTTCCACGTTATACTACTGTAGCTGGTATTCCTGTTACCGAATTGATCGAAGAAGAAAAATTGAACGCTATTATCGAAAGAACCAAATTCGGTGGTGGTGAGCTTGTAAACCTAATGGGAACTTCTGCTTGGTATGCTCCAGGTGCTGCTGCTGCTCAAATGGTTGAAGCTATCGTTCGTGATCAGAAGAGAATTTTCCCAGTTTGTGCATTGTTGAATGGCGAATACGGAATGAAAGATATTTACCTAGGTGTACCTGTGAAATTGGGTAAAAACGGTATCGAAGAAATTATTGAAGTTAAATTGAATGAAGACGAAATGGCATTGTTGAAAGATTCAGCAGAAGCTGTTAAGTCTGTAATGAAAGTTTTGGATGAAATGAACATTATTGCCTAATCGGTTCATTTTATTAAAGGGAAGAGGTCATCTCAAATGAGATGACCTTTTTTTTGTCTAATTACCAAACTTCCATCTGGCAACTGGATACTCATTTACTCAATAAAAATATTTATCCATTCACTTACACTCACTTTTGTTCAGTAATCATGCAGTAAAATAGCTTTCCTTTTGGTATATTTGCTATCCTTTGCAGAAATTGAAGAACATGATAGAGATACCGATAGAGGTTGTAGAATTAGAAGAGAATAGTTTCCATCTGCTGATTGAGTGTGAGATTAACACAGGTCAGAAAGGAGAAATGGTGATCGATACCGGTGCCTCTAAAACGGTACTTGACAAAAATTTTGTTGACGATTATCAAAAAGCGGTTCAAGAAGAATCTGAGATAAAATCAAGAGGATTAGGTGAGGGAAGTATAGAAACGGAGATGGCTAAAATCGATCGTTTTCAGATTGGAACTCTTTGTATAAATGACTTTTCTTGTGCCTTGATTAACTTGTCGGGAATTAATGAAATGTACCGCCAATATTGCAATCGAGAGATTTGTGGATTGCTGGGAAGTGACTTCCTTTTAAAGTACAATGGAATTATTGATTACAGAAGGAGAGTTTTGCAATTAAACAAAGAGTAAGCATGCAGGATTTACAAAGGACTGAAAATCCATAAAATGCTGGTGATTATTGAACAAAGGAATTAGAAAAAAATTAATATATTTGTGCGTTAATTTGCGGTTGAAAATATAGAATACCACATAAAGTAAGAATTTATTTAAACCTAAACACATGCGAAATAAAGGAGCGATTCGTCTACTCGCTATTGTCTTTGCGTTAGTGAGTTTGTATCAATTGACTTTTACTTACGTAACGAAAAAAGTTGAAAAGGAAGCTCGAGAGTTTGGAGCTGGCGACATTAAGAAAGAACAAACCTACCTTGACTCAATTAGAGGAGAAGGGGTTTACAATTTCTTATGGTTGAAGAATTACACTTACAAAGAGTGTAAGGAGTTGGAAATGAACTTAGGGCTTGACCTTAAGGGAGGTATGAACGTTACAATGGAAGTTTCTGTTGTTGATATCATCAAAGCGATGGCTAACAACAGCAAGGATGAAACTTTTAATGCTGCAATTGCCAAAGCAAAACAAATGCAGGCAAACAGTGGTAAAGGATTCGTTGAGTTGTTCGGACAAGCATTCGAGCAAATCGATCCTAACGCTCAGTTATCATCTCCAGATATTTTCGGTACGCTTGAGTTGAAAGACAAGATTCCTTTTGGAGCTTCAAATGCTGAAGTGTTAAAGGTAATCAAGAAAGAAACTGATGCTGCTATTGATAATACCTACAACATTCTACGTTCTCGTATCGACCGTTTTGGTGTTGCTCAGCCAAACATTCAGAAAGCTGACGTATCAGGTCGTATCATTATCGAACTTCCAGGTATTAAAGATGCTGCTCGTGTGCGTAAACTTCTTCAAGGAACTGCAAGTTTGGAGTTTTGGGAAACTTACAGTGCTCCTGAAGTAATGCAATACTTAAATGCAGCAAATACAAAACTTGCAGAAATTAAAAATGCAGGTGATGTTGAAGAAAAAGCTGCTACCGAAGAGGTGAAAAAAGAAGCAAAAGATGAAGAGGTTGCTCTTTTGGATAAAATTGAAGAAGAGGGTGCGCAAGATTCATTGGCTACATCTCAAGATGAAAAAGCAATGGCTAAAATGTACCCATTGTTCTCAATCTTGAACCCAACTCAACAAGGAGGATCTTCAAAAGCAGTTGTGGGTATGTCTCACGTTAAGGATACTGCTAAGGTGAATGAAGCATTGGCAATGCCTGCTATTAAATCGGTATTACCTCGTAACTTGAAATTCTTCTGGGGAGTTAAGCCTATTGATGAGGGAGGTAATGTATTCGAATTATTTGCGATTAAAGTAACAAGCCGCGATGGTAAAGCTCCATTGGATGGTGATGCAGTTACTTCAGCACGTGAACAAGTTGACCAAAATACTGCTAAGTATGAAGTGTCGATGAGTATGAGTGGTGAAGGTGCTAAAACTTGGGCTCGTTTAACCAAAGATAATGTTAACCGTGCAATTGCAATTGTATTGGACGGATATGTATATTCTGCACCAAACGTATTAGGTGAAATTAAAGGTGGTCAGTCAAGCATTAGCGGTAGTTTTACTGTTGCCGAAGCAAAAGACTTGGCAAACATTTTGAAATCAGGTAAACTTCCTGCTCCTGCACATATTATTGCCGACGAAGTTGTTGGTCCATCTCTTGGTAAAGAGTCAATCCAAAAAGGGATGTACTCATTTATCATTGCTTTCGTGTTGGTATTGGTTTACATGTTCTTCTTCTATAGTAAAGGTGCAGGTTTAGCGGCTAATATCGCATTGATTGCGAACTTGTTCTTCATTTTTGGTGTGTTGGCTTCATTGGGAGCTGTTCTTACATTACCAGGTATTGCAGGTATTGTATTAACAATCGGTATGTCGGTTGATGCGAACGTGCTGATCTATGAGCGTATTCAGGAAGAGTTGAAAGCTGGTAAAGGATTAGGCCTTGCGATTAGCGATGGTTACAAGAATGCTTACTCTGCAATTATCGATGGTAACATTACTACCTTATTAACTGGTATCATTCTTTACTTATTCGGTGAAGGTCCAATTAAAGGTTTCGCAACTACATTGGTAATCGGTATCTTCTCATCATTGTTTGCTGCAATCTTTATTACAAGATTAATTTTTGAAGCGCAAACAGCTCGTAATCGTAACGTTACTTTCGCAACTAAATTTACTGATAACTGGTTGAGAAATTCGGCTGTTACCTTCTTACAGAAAAGAAAATTATTCTACGTAATTTCTGGTGCAGCAATTGTATTAAGTGTTGTATCACTTTCTACAAAAGGTTTGAACCAAGGTATCGACTTTACTGGAGGTAGAACTTACGTTGTAGCTTTCGATCAGCCAGTAGGTGTTGAAGATGTTGCTAAATCATTGGAACCAGTATATGGTCACGCTCCAGAAGTAAAAACTTTCGGTGGTAACAATCAGGTTAAGATTACTACTAAATACAAAATCGACGAAGCGGGAACTGAGGTTGATGACGAAGTTGAAGGATTACTATATGAAGGATTGAAATCATACTTGGCTGATGGAACAACAAAAGTTGATTTCTTAGAAAACAACCGTAAAATGTCTCAGAAAGTTGGTCCTACCATTGCTGATGATATTCGTACTTCTGCATTGTGGTCTATCTTGGGTGCATTAATCGTGATTTTCTTATACATCATGGTTCGTTTCTCGAACTGGCAGTATGGTTTAGGTGCAGTTGCTGCATTGGCTCACGACTCGATCATCGTATTGGGTATCTTCTCTATTGGATCTGGTTTATTGCCTTTCTCTTTAGAGATCGACCAAGCATTTATTGCAGCAATCCTTACGGTAGTTGGTTACTCTATTAACGATACCGTGGTAGTATTTGACCGTATCCGTGAGTACTTGGGATTATATCCTAAACGTGATCGCGAAGAGGTTGTGAATAAAGCCTTGAACAGTACAATGCGTCGTACATTTAGTACATCGCTTTCTACCATGGTTGTATTATTGGCAATTTTCTTGTTCGGTGGTACTTCAATCCAAGGATTTACATTTGCATTGTTAGTTGGTGTTATCGTAGGTACATACTCATCACTATTCATTGCATCTCCTATTGCTTACGACACAAGCTTACGTGTTGAAAAAGTTGTAGAAAAGAGAAAGAAATAATTGAACTTTCTATAAGTTTCATCCCCCGGCCGTTTGGTTCGGGGGATTTTTGTTTTAGGATATTACTCCGCACACCAAAATATTATTCCGCACGCAAGGATACCCTTTCCGCACATAAAAAGTGATGATGGAGCTTTGTGCGGAAATATTCCTCTCACCTTCGGAACTATATGCTTGACCTACGCAAGTTCTGATTATTGTAACTGAACCATTGCAATTTGTTTCGAAATAAGATTTTCGCATACAAGTATCAACAACTATCGTATTAATTTGAAATTTCTTGGGTATATTTGTGAAAAATATTCATCAGATGGAAAGCATACTTTTATTTATTAGTGGAGGGGAAATTGTTATTGTTCTGGTTGTTATTCTTCTACTTTTTGGATCGAAAAAAATTCCTGAATTGGCACAAGGCTTAGGAAAAGGAATGAAAGAGTTTAAACGAGCGGCAGACGATATCAAAAAGGAAATAAAAGATGAAACTGATATTCTTGATAACATCAAGGATTTTAAGGATGATATCAATAAAAAGCTTTAAACAGGCAAATGCCTTTTTTATCCTTTCTGGATAAATTTTATCATATCAATGGACTATATCTATTTATTATTGGGATTTGTAATCCTATTGTATAGTGGTGATCTGCTTGTAAAAGGTGGAGTTGCCCTTGCTTCGCATTTTAAAGTTTCAACCTTAGTGGTTGGGGTTACGGTGGTATCCTTTGGTACTTCGGCTCCAGAACTATTTGTAAGTTTAGACGCAGCTCTTAACGGTAGTCCGGATATTTCGATAGGAAATGTTGTAGGGTCGAATATCTCCAATATTGCCTTAGTACTCGGTTTTACCGCAGTTTTATTGCCTTTGCCGGTACGTAGCAATTCAATTAAATACGATTGGCCGGTTATGATGGGGGCATCGCTTCTGTTCTATTTTTTTGCTTTAAATGGTAAACTTCAAACCATAGAAGGAATTGTTTTTGTTCTATTGTTGATCTTCTTTATGGTTTGGACCATTTGGAATTCGAGAAGAGAAAAAAGAAACCTTTCCGAGGAGCCAAAGCCAGCTAAACATTCTATTTCAGTTGCGGTATTATTAATTGTTGCATCCTCCTTGGGCTTGTATTTTGGAGCAAACCTGTTGGTTGGAAGTGCAAAAAGTATCGCTACTGATTTTGGCATAAGTGAGCGTGTAATTGGATTAACCATTGTTGCTTTTGGAACATCGGTTCCCGAATTGGCAACTTCGGCTGTTGCAGCCTACAAGAAGGAGATGGATATTTCAATAGGGAATATTATTGGATCAAATATTTTCAATATTCTGGGAGTTCTTGGAGTAACATCTATCATTAAGAGTATAAAAGTAAGTGACGAAATTATTTCTTTTGATGCATTGTTTATGCTTGCAGTATCTCTGCTGTTGTTCTTGTTAATTTTGCCTTTGAAAAAAGGAAAACTGCACAGATGGAAAGGTGTTTTATTACTTTCGTCCTATTTATTTTATGTATATTTGGTTTTCATGAAATAAGTAAGATTAAAATAATAATTAAATCCACAAATCAATAATTATTTTGATCTTACGACTTCCATCTGACAATTAAAGGAAAATTATAAACAGATGAAATAATTGATGAGGTATGATTAGTGCAGAACAAATCAAAAAGAGTTTTGGTGAAGTAAATGTCCTTAAGGGAGTTGATCTTACCATTGAAAAAGGAGAGATTGTATCGGTGGTGGGAGCTAGTGGTGCAGGTAAAACCACTCTACTTCAAATCTTGGGAACTCTTGATAGACCTGACAGTGGAGCCATTGTATACGATGGAACCAATGTGGCTACATTAAACGAAAAGGATTTATCTGCATTTCGCAATTCAAATATTGGATTTGTTTTTCAGTTTCATCATTTATTGCCTGAATTTACTGCGCTCGAGAATGTTTGCATTCCTGCATACATTGCCAAAAAGTCGAAAGCAGAAGCTACGGGAAGGGCTAAGGAGCTTTTGGAAATGTTGAATCTGGGGCACAGAATGGATCACAAGCCTTCTGAGTTATCGGGAGGAGAGAAGCAAAGAGTAGCTGTTGCCCGTGCATTAATTAACGATCCATTGGTAATTCTTGCTGATGAGCCGTCTGGAAATCTTGATTCCAAGACAAGACAGGAATTGCATGAACTGTTTTTTACGCTAAGAGATAAATTCAATCAGACTTTTGTAATTGTGACACACGATTTGGAGTTGGCCGAAATGTCCGATCGAAAAATTGTGATCTCCGATGGTTTGATCGAAAAATAAGCAATATGATTTTTGCTGACCTAAAGGATTTCTTGGAAGAAAAGTATGATCTCTACAACAGAGAATCATTCATCGAATCAGATCCGATATTAATACCAAAACAATTTTCTCGTAAAGAAGATATTGAGATTGCTGGCTTTTTGAGTGCCAGTATTGCCTGGGGCCAAAGACCTACTATCATCCGAAATGCAAAGCGATTGATGGAGTTCATGAACCAACAGCCCTACGAGTTTTTGATGACTTCAACAGAGGCAGATCTGGATGTATTCAGAGAGTTTAAGCACAGAACCTTTAATGGTGATGATTGTATTTTCTTTATCAAATCACTAAAGAACATCTACCAGAATCACGCCGGACTTGAAAGTGTTTTTACCAAAGGTTTAAAAAAAGGGGGTGATGTTAAATCGGCAATTGCCTATTTTAGAGAAGTGTTTTTTGAACCAGAGCATCTGGTTCGAACTCAAAAACACATTTCGAATGTACTGAAGAAATCATCGGCAAAACGTATTAATATGTATTTGCGTTGGATGGTTCGTGATGATGAACGCGGTGTAGATTTTGGCTTGTGGAAAGGAATTGAATCAAAAGATTTATTTTTGCCATTGGATGTGCATACCGGAAATGTAGGAAGAAAATTGGGTTTATTAACTCGCAAGCAAAGCGATTGGCCAGCCGTCGAAGAAATCACAATGAATCTTCGCTCCTTTGATCCCAATGATCCTGTAAAATATGATTATGCACTTTTTGGATTGGGAATATTCGAAAAGTTTTGATTCTTACACATACTAATTCAATTATAAAGGAAACATGCCTAACAATTATTTCAAATTCAAACAATTTACAATACATCAAGACGGATCTGCCATGAAGGTGGGTACCGATGGTGTGCTATTGGGGGCATGGACTGATGTGGAAAAATCAGAACGAATACTTGATGTTGGAACAGGAACAGGACTGATCGCTATCATGTTGGCACAAAGAACCAATTCTGAGGTGAGAATTGATGCAGTTGAAATTGATGATTCGGCCTATCAACAAGCAATGGAAAACATCAATGCTTGTCCGTGGACCAATAGAATTTTTGGTGTTCATGAATCGTTCCAGGAACTTTGCGCTCGCAGCGAAGAAAAGTATGATGCCATTGTGAGCAATCCACCTTATTTCATGAATGGTTTGGATGCAAAAGAGGAATCGAGAACCAAGGCCAGAAATGCGGATCACTTGCCATTTGAAGAATTATTGGAAGGTGCCAAAAAGCTTTTGAATCCGGAAGGAACTTTTTCGGTGGTTTTACCCATAGAGGAAGGAAATTACTTTATGAGGTTAGCGAAACTTACAGGCTTTTCATTGAAAAGAAAGTGCCATGTGTTGCCCAATCCGGGAAAACCAGCAAAAAGGTATCTACTCGAATTCTCTTTGAAAGAATGCAATACCTTAGAGGAAGAACTTATTGTTGAAAATGGACAAAGACATGTATATTCTCCACAATATATTGAACTGACAAAAGAATTCTATTTAAAGTTTTAATTCCAACTGGTATATAAAACGCAATTTTTGTGTGGTATTGTAAAGACAGCATTAATGCTGTCTATAGCGACTATTCCTTTCTTCAACAATTATTCTTTACACTTACTCGTCTGCAAGAGTAAAATTCACCCACCACTCTTCAAGTTCAGATTTGTTTTGGTAAGCTCCTACTTTCAATTCATCCAGATTTTTTTGAATTACCTCCTTGCTACTCATCGCTGAGTAATATTGTTTGTTGGCTTCGTTGATACTGTTTATGCCAATACTGATCTCTTTGACTTCTGTATTATCAGGGTAAAGTACCTTTATTGGAATCTTCACATGATAGCTAAACAGGATCTGATCGACAGTTTCTAGTTGTACTTTAACTTTCTCATCTTTTACAGTAGTAGAGGTCAAAACACTCTCATCGATTCTTGTGTCAATCAGTTCGTAATTCTGAAATCGATCAATTAATTCTTCCTGAAATTCTACTCTACTGAATCTTTCCAGATAGGATTTAAATTGTTTGTCGGTATAAGGTATTTCTGCGGGCATAGGGTAGTTAATTGCATAAACCCTTTTCGATTTGCCATTCGGATCAATCCATAGGCTTAAGCCCAAGTTGTATATTTTTTTGAGAGTTCCCGGGGAGTTGGTTTCGAGAAAAATATCTATAAACTCGTTGTTGTTGAAAACTTTAACTGAGATCTGATCTGCAGACTGATAATACAAAGCCTCCTTCTCTGAGAATTTGTTGGCTTGTATATTCTTTTTTGCATTCCAATAAGCAGTGAATGGTTTAGAACCTGCACAGGCTTGTAATAGAATTGCTATAATAATCAGTAATGTATTTCTCTTGATCATATCAGATGATTAAACTTGAATGCTAACAAAACTAAGTTTTAGTATCGAGATAATCATCATTCTTAGAAAGAAAAAAACAGCTACCCATTTGGTAACTGTTTACTGATCATTGTCTACTGAATAATACTTTCTTCCTCTATAAATTGAACTCCCAAATCTTCTAATTCTTTTAAAATGGGTTCGTAAAGTTCCGGCATGGTTGGAATGTGAACTCCAGTCAAATTAATTTTTCCTGTTGCCAATAGCTTGGTTGCAATGGCCAGGGGAGTTCCAACGGTATACGACATTGCTGTGTGTTCACGATCTTTACCTTCATAAGTCATGGAGGAGATAATCCTTTTCTTCATGCCAGTATTTTCATATTCAAATTGGTGTTGCATTACCAATAAATCTCTGTCTTTATCGCCTAAAGCCCATTTTTTTTCCAGAATTTTTTGAAGGAAAAAAGCAGGAGTAGCCTCTTTAATTTCCATTACCTCGTTTGAGAATAATCCCAGCCAGTTCAATTTCTCCATGATTTTCGATTTAGAATCGATATCAACAAATTTTGCCAGGCTTTCTTTTGTAGAAGATCCATTTTCAGGAAGAAAACTTTTTATAAAATCCTTATTCGATAATTTGTGAGAATCTTTCATCACATATGAATCATCGGTGCAACCCAAGCGAACCAGGATGTTCCAGGCTTCAGCATAGCCAGGTCGTCTCATGGTTCCACGCATAATGGTAGGAATGTCTTCTATGTCGTACAACTCGCAATATTGTAAGGAATCTCGGTTTGGATAAACCTCGAATTCACCATATCCGTTAACACTGGTCTTAGTTAATTTATGGAAAAGGTTGTTGTACGGAACGTATTTGTAATGTCCATTTTCTTTGAATTGTGCGGTTCCCTGTCCGGCAACAACAACATTTCTCGGATTCCAGGAGAATTTATAATGCCAAGGATTATCGTCGCAAGCAGGAGCAACTAATCCACCGCAAAATGATTTAAAAGATAAAAGTTTTCCACCTTCAGCTTTAATGCGATCAATAACCTGCATGGCCGACATGTGATCAATTCCAGGATCAACACCCAATTCATTCAAAAAACACAAGCCAAGTTCATTTGCTTCCTCATGTAAATCCATCATTTCATGGCTTACATAGGATGGGGTAAGCATGTGCTTTTTATGCTGTAAGCATTCGCGAGCAACAATAATATGCATAGAGGCAGGAACCATACTGATAACGATATCTGCTGCAGAAATTTCGGAAGCTCTTTGCTCCAAATCTTTTAGATTAAATTGGAATGCTGATCCGTTAGGATGATTTCCAACCTTTTGTTTGGCAAGTTCGAGAGACATGTCACCAACACTGATCTTCCAATTGTATTTATCTGAGTGTTTTAACAAATACTGAATAAGATCTGTTGATGAAAGACCGGCTCCAATAATAAGAATATTAGTCATGATTTTATGTGTCAAATTTTAGATGCGATCAGTTTAAATTTACAACATTGTATATTGAAATCCCATGAGAATTTGGCTTTTTTTCTTTTGTTGAATCATAAATTCTCTCAATTACTTTTTTATAGAATGAGTATATTTGTTCGAGATAAAGAATAGATTACCAAACACACAAAATAGAATTCCCTTGACAAAACAGAAGAAAGCTGTCGAAACACCATTGATGAAACAATATTATCAGATGAAAGAAAAGCATCCTGACGCAATATTGTTATTTAGAGTGGGCGATTTTTACGAGACATTTGAGAATGATGCGATTCGTGCATCGGAGATTTTAGGGATAACTTTAACCAAGCGTGCCAATGGTTCGGCTTCATATGTTGAACTTGCTGGATTTCCACATCATGCAATTGATACTTATTTGCCAAAATTGGTGCGTGCAGGAATGCGTGTTGCCATTTGCGAGCAATTAGAAGATCCCAAAAAGACCAAAAAGCTTGTAAAAAGGGGAATTATTGAGTTGGTAACTCCTGGTGTTTCCTATAATGATAATGTACTTGAACATCGAGAAAATAACTTTCTGGCCTGTGTGCATTTGGAGAAGAAAACTGCAGGAATTGCTTTTTTAGATGCATCGACAGGAGAGTTCTTAACTGCTGAAGGTAATTTTGAATACATCGATAAGTTGCTTGGTAACTTTCAACCCAAGGAGGTACTGTATCAAAAAGGAAAAGAGAAAATCTTTCATGAATTGTTTGGTGGTAAATTCTATACTTTCACAATGGATGATTGGGTGTTTACCGAAAGTGCTGCAAGTGATCGATTGTTAAGACATTTTGAAACCACTTCGCTTAAAGGTTTTGGGGTGCAGAATTTAAGAAGTGGAATTATTGCTTCGGGGGCAGTTTTACATTATCTGGACATCACCAAACACAGTCAGGCTGGACATGTGACTCAGCTCTCAAGAATTGAGGAAGACAGGTATGTATGGTTGGATAAATTCACGGTTCGAAATCTCGAATTATTTGGAGCTTTAAATGATGGAGCGCATACCCTTTCTCAGATCATGGACAAAACTTTGAGTCCAATGGGTTCACGTTTGCTGAAACGTTGGATTGCCTTGCCACTAAAAGATACTGCGCGCATCAATACTCGATTGGATGTAGTGAAATATTTCTACGAAAAGGGTAATGAAGCCTTAAGTGTTGAAGATGAAATCAGGCAAATTGGTGATTTGGAAAGAATCATTTCCAAAGTGGCTGTGGCAAGAGTGAGTCCTCGCGAAGTGGTACAATTAAAAAATGCTCTGTTAGCCATTCAACCAATCAAGAATTTTTGTTTGAACACGGGTAATAGCGGCTTGCTTAAAATAGGTGAGCAGTTGAATCCATGTATTAGTGTTCGTGAGAAAATAGAGAAGGAGATAAAAGCTGATCCACCAAATATGGTAAGCAAGGGTGGTGTAATAGCCGAAGGTGTCTCTGAAGAGTTGGATGAACTACGAAAAATTGCATTCTCGGGTAAAGATTACTTGTTGCAAATGCAGGTTCGAGAGAGCGAGAGAACTGGAATTCCTTCTTTAAAAATTGGGTTCAATAATGTATTTGGATACTATATTGAGGTAAGAAATACGCATAAGGATAAAGTTCCTGAAGAATGGATCAGAAAACAGACTTTGGTTAGTGCCGAGCGTTACATTACTCAGGAATTAAAAGAATATGAAGAGAAAATCCTTGGCGCCGAAGAGAAAATATTAGCTCTTGAAACCAGACTTTACAACGAATTGGTTTTAAGTATAGCTGATTACATTTCTTCCATTCAGTTAAATGCGGCAATGATCGGACGTTTGGATTGTTTATTGTCCTTTGCTCGATTGGCAAGAGACAATAATTATTCCTGTCCGGAAATTAATGACTCACAGGTAATAGATATTAAACAAGGAAGACATCCGGTAATCGAAAAGCAATTGCCGATTGATGAGCAGTACATTGCCAATGATGTTTACCTGGATAATGAAAGTCAGCAGGTGATTATTATTACCGGTCCAAATATGGCTGGGAAGTCTGCATTGCTGAGACAAACTGCATTAATTGTTTTGATGGCACAAATCGGAAGTTTCGTTCCTGCCAAATCAGCAAAAATTGGATATGTAGACAAGATATTTACTCGCGTAGGTGCTTCGGATAACATCTCTTTGGGCGAATCGACCTTTATGGTAGAGATGAATGAGGCTGCTAGTATTTTGAACAACCTATCTTCGCGAAGTTTAATTCTTTTGGATGAATTGGGGCGTGGAACCAGCACTTATGACGGTATATCCATTGCATGGTCGATTGTGGAGTATATCCATGAAAACGCAAAAGCAAAGGCCAAAACATTGTTTGCAACTCATTATCACGAATTGAATGAGATGGAGAAATCATTTGATAGAGTAAAAAATTTCAATGTTTCGGTGAAGGAGGTAAATAATAAAGTGATTTTCCTTCGAAAATTGATTCCTGGAGGTTCAAATCACAGTTTTGGGATACATGTAGCAAGAATGGCTGGAATGCCTAAATCGGTTGTGAAACGTGCCGATGAAATACTAATTCAGTTGGAAGGAAATAAGAATGGAGAATCGCTGGCAAAACCTGTTGGTGATATTGCCCAACAGCGAGAAGGTTATCAAATGAGCTTTTTCCAGCTTGATGATCCGGTATTAACACAAATTCGAGAAGAAATATCGGATTTGGATATAAATAATCTTACTCCGATTGAAGCTTTGAACAAATTAAATGAGATAAAAAAGATCTCCGGATTGTAATCAAGGAAAAAAAATGAAAAAAAGTGAGATCCCCATTAATAAAGGCTTTTGGTAGCTATTGTCTGAATTTCAATAAGTCAGAAATGTTACAGCGATGAAAGCCTTTATGGTGGTCAAAAAAAAATGAGATAATTGTTTTTTTTCTTTTGCAGAATAAAAAAATACGCATATATTTGCATCGCAATTGAGAGAACAACGGTTCACTTTTAAAAAGCAAATATGCGAGAATAGCTCAGTTGGTAGAGCACAACCTTGCCAAGGTTGGGGTCGCGAGTTCGAGTCTCGTTTCTCGCTCAAAATCCAATAAGGATGCCCAGGTGGTGGAATTGGTAGACACGCTGGACTTAAAATCCAGTGGCCGTTTGGCCGTGCGGGTTCAAGTCCCGCCCCGGGTACTATTTGAGAATACAAATAGAACGAAAAGCGCTTAAAACTAATGTTTTAAGCGCTTTTTTTATTTTCTAAAATTTCAAAAAAACTTCATTTTCATATAAAAGTTACAAAATCGACACCATCGAAATTTGTTTAGTAGTGTGTTGATAAGCGTGTAAATTATCTAAAGACTAACGAGCAATTTGGTTTGATATTATTTGTTCTTAGGTTCATTTTAACGATCTATTAAATTTAAGAATATTAGGTAGTTCCCAATCTTGTTAGCTTGCCTCTATGAAGTTTGAACCCTTTTCGATTATATGTGTATTTATGATTGGTTTAAGTTAAACAATTTCATAAGGTTGAAAATAAATGTACTTCTATAATTTGAATAAGAATTTGTATGAATCTGGTGAAACCTTATATTTACACAATGTTATAAAATGGTAAAACAATTAGTATTTTTCAATTTGTTATTAGGTAATCTTACCATTTATTAACTTAGTGTGTATGAAAATAGCAGGTCAATTAATAGAATATAATAGTCACGAATTTAAAGTCTTGTTTGATGGCCTTTTTCCTGCAATGAGTTTATTAGCAACTCGAATACTCCGCGATGAGGATAGAGGAAGAGATATTGCTCAAGAAGCCTTTGTTAAACTATGGGAAAGAGATAGCGAAGATTTTGCTAGTGAGAATGCCTTACGGGCATATCTATATGTTCTAATTAAGAATGCTTGCTTAAGTGAGATTAGAAAAGAAAAGAACTTTAAAAGAACTTCTATAGAGGATGGCTTGTTTGTACAGGAACAAGAGTTTTTAAATGAAGTTTTGCGAGAAGAAACCTACCGACTATTGCGTGATGCAATTAAAGATTTATCACCTCAGGGACAGCGTGTTGTTACATTAGCATTGAGAGGATATACCAATCAGGATATATCTGAAGAACTAGAAGTAAGTATAAATACCGTTAAAACACTAAAAAAAAGAGCATACAAGTCATTAAGGGAAAAGCTTGGTAGTCAGTTCGTTGTGTTGTTATTGACGGAGCTTATACGATTTTTTTAGTATTTCTTAACACTTGTGTCACTCCCCATCTGAAATTCTGCGTCTTTCTAATAAATACAACTCTAGATTTTGTTGTAACTTGAAAGATAATGAAGAAAATAAATGAACAAATAATACAGTCAAAACTACTTGTAGGTAAAATTCTTGGCTCTTTAAATGAAGAGGAGAAGAAAAAACTTGAGGAGTGGGAGAAAGATCCTGTTAATAAAAAAAATGAACAGGAGATTTTAAACATTAAGGCGTTTGAAGATTGGAATCAAATGAGGGATCGGATTGATACCTCTGAGGAATGGCAAGAATTTATTACAAGAGTTAGAAAAAAGAATGTTAAAAGTAAGATAATTAGGATGCCTATATATAGAATTGTTGCGTCAATTGCTGCAGTTCTTGTAATTGGTTTTGCCTCTTATTTTGCCAACGAGCTGGTTAATGTCAATAAAGAGTATTTTGCTGTTACAGAAGTTAATATCTCTCCAGGGACTTCTTCAGCTCAGTTAATGTTGGCGAATGGTGATGTGATAAACCTTGATACCCTTAAAGAGGAAGTTATCAATGAAGGTAGTATTGCTATTGAAAATGAAAAAGGAAGGTTGGTCTATGAAAAGGAAGGAAAAAAAGACAACCGTCAATCTGTTGTAAATACATTGAAAATTCCTCGTGGAGGAGAATATAAAGTAGTACTACCTGATGGAACTCAAGTTTGGTTGAATTCAGATACTGAACTAAGTTATTCTGTGCCTTTTACTGGAAATACACGTCAAGTTGAACTTAAGGGAGAGGCCTATTTTGATGTTGCTCACAATAAGGAAAAACCTTTTATCGTAAAAACAGGAAATCAAAGATTGCAGGTATTGGGTACCGAATTTAATGTCTCTTCTTATAGTGAAGATATTAATATCGTTACAACCTTGGTTAAGGGAAAAGTGAAGATTGATCATTTTATGGATGATAATAATCTTGTTGAGGAGATTTTACTTCCTAATGATCAATTGATTTTTAATAGAGAAACGCAAGACATACAAAAAAGAGAGGTTGCTACCTACCTATATACTTCTTGGAAAGATGGTCGATTTAGTTTTAAGAATGAACCTTTAGAGTCCTTTTTTGAAAAAATATCTCGTTGGTATGATGTTGAAGTCTTTATAACTGACGAAAGTTTAAAGGAAATTAATTTCACAGGAGATTTACCTCGCTATAACAATATGAATGACATTTTAAAAATAGTTGAGGCTGAAATGTCTGTAAAAATTGAAGTTAAAGAAAATAAATTAATCTATGTTTTAAACAAAGAGTAAGGGGTGTTGCCGCACCCGCTTACTCAAAATAACATTTCTAAACCTAGAAATATTATTCCTAATTCATTTACAAAAGTATGAAAAAAAAGAGACTATTAACAGCACTCCGGTCACCTGGTGAGTGGAGAAAATTATGGCTCACTATGAAGTTAACCATTGTTTTAATTTTTGGCTTAGTACTTTCTGTTTCTGCAAAGTCATTTTCGCAAAGCCAGCGAGTTGATTTAAATGTCAAAGACATGAGTATAGCTGATTTATTTGAGGAGATTAGACAGCAAAGCAATTGCAGTTTTTTTTATAATGAGGATAAGATATCTCAATTAGAGAATGTTAGCCTTAATAGGACTGATGTGACAATAAAGGAAGTTTTAGAAGAAATCTTAGAGGACACTGATTTAACTTTCACATTGGTCGGAGATGTAATAATTATTAAGAATAAAGAAGAAGTTGTTCCAGAAGAACAAAAATCAAGCAAAAAAATTAAAGGTAAGGTTATAGATGCTAAATCAGGTGAATTGTTACCAGGTGTTAATGTTTCGGTGAAAGGTAGTTATCTGGGAACTGTTACCGGTCCTGATGGTACATTTGAAATGGTACTGCCTGATTATGTACAAACTCTTGTTTTTTCTTTTATTGGTTATGAGAAGCAGGAGGTTCAAATAGAAGGAAAAACTCAGCTTGATATCTTTTTACAACAAGATGTAATGCAATTGAGTGATGTTGTTATTACAGGTTATCAGGTAGTTAATAAGCGAGAACTTACTTCAGCTATATCGTCAGTAGAGGCAAAGGACTTGGATATGGTAGGTTCGTTAAGCGTTGATAGAATGCTGGAAGGTAAGGCAACAGGCTTAATGATTACAAACCTAAGTTCAACACCTGGAGCAGCAGCTAAAGTTCGTGTGCGTGGAGGTAGTACCTTTACAGGTAATCAAAGTCCACTTTGGGTTATTGATGGTATAATCTATGAAGATCCGGTGCCGCTTTCTGCCGATGATATTAATAGCTTTGATAACATTAACCTGATTGGTAATGCACTAACAGGCTTAAACCCTTCAGATATTGCCAAAATTGATATTTTGAAAGATGCCTCAGCTACGGCTATTTACGGTACGCGAGCTGCCAATGGTGTTATTGTCATTACTACCAAGCGAGGTAAAGAGGGCGAACCGGTATTTACCTATTCAGGAGGGATTAGTGTTGTAAGGGCTCCGCGGTATTCTGACTTTAAGTTGATGAATTCCAAAGAGCGAATTGATGTTTCTCGTGAAATGTACGAGCGTAACATTGGAACGATCGGAACGGAACAAAATATTGATCGCCTGGGCTATGAAGGTGCATTGATGAATTTATGGGATGGAACATACTCCTATAACCAATTCCAGGATCAGGTTTCGTATCTGGAGACCTTAAATGCCGACTGGTTTGGAGAATTGTACCAAACGGCCATTACCCAAAAACACTCGGTGAGTGCATCTGGTGGTAGTAAAAGAAGTCGTTATTACTTTTCAGTAGGATATGACGATCAACAGGGAACAGAAAAAGGAGTCGATCTTCAAAGGATTACGGCTATGAGTAAGTTGGATCTTGACTTACGCGAAAATGTACTATTATCATTCAAGGTCAGTGGTTCTGTTCAGGATGCCCAATATAATCATTCATCTATTAACGCTTTTGACGAAGCCTATTATACCAATCGTACAATACCAGTTTATGATGAGGATGGAGAGTTATTTTACGTGAGTAAAAAGATTAATACGTCAACAGGTTTAGCCTACGGAAGGTACAATGTATTGAATGAGATGGAGAATTCGGAAAAAAATATCACCAATAAAGATTTTGCTGTATCAGCTAACTTACGTTGGGAATTTCTAAAAAATTTCCGTTTGACCTCGATGGCTTCTTACCGAAACACCACCAACTTGTCTGAAGAATGGATTTCTGATAATACATTTTACATCGCCAACCTCCGCACTTATGATGCATTTGAAGATATGGTTGCTGAGGATGTTGATAGGTTTGCATCGGTGCCTTTTGGAGGCTTGTACACAGGCGGAATGGTGAGCTCCAATACCTATAGCTTGAGTAATCAGTTGAATTACAATAGGGTAATTAACGATAAGCATGTATTTAATGTTAATGTAGGTCACGAGGTACGCTCTAATCAGTATTGGGGTGCCCAGGGTTTTACGGTTCCTGGATACGATCATTATTATGGTAGAGGGTTTATCAGTTTGGATAGTCCGGGTTATGAAAGAGTAGACGATGTACAGCAATTCAATTTTGGTGACTACTACTATGATAACATGATTAACTGGTTAACCCAAAAAGGACAATCAGTCTATCCGAACATAACTGATCGTTTGCAAAACACAGTGTCGGTATTTGGTATATTCAACTATGTGTATGATAACCGCTATATACTTAATTTTAACATGCGTAGCGATGGTTCTAACACTTTTGGGCAGCATGAGCGTTATAAATTTAAGCCTACCTGGTCGGTATCCGGTCGTTGGAATATCCATAATGAAAGATTTTGGAATAACGGGGGTAAAGTTGACGAATTGGCTTTTCGTGCTTCTTACGGTGTAAGAGGAACAATGCCCAATACCACTCCTTACCTGATTATTAGTGATTATAATCGTGAGTTGGCAAGTATTTATGGTAATGAGTTTACCGCCAAATTATCTTCTTTCCCTAATGCTAATTTACAATGGGAAAAAACAGAAACAGTAAACCTTGGACTAAACTATAGTTTATTCAAAGGTCGTATTAGTGGAGCATTTGATTATGCCTATTCAAAAAGTACGGATCTGATACAGCTAAAACCAGTGTCGCTCGTTAATGGTGCTACAACGCAAGCCTACAACGTCGGTTCTAAGGATGTAAGCAGCTATGAATTCTCTGTTCGTACAGTTAATGTTAAAACCAAAAAGTTCGCATGGAGTACCAATTTCAACTTCTCTTACGATAAAGACCGTGTATTGGAAGGTTTTGAGGATGGCGCATCTAATGATGGTTTAACGGTTTCGGATTACTTAAGTGGTTCAATCTATCGAACAAATTTCCCGACAAGTGGATTCTTCTCTTACCAGTTTGACGGACTGGATGAAAATGGCCTGCCAACCTTTGTTGGTCTCGAAGGAGATTACGATACGCCTGACGAGCAGCTAAAAGCAATGCTTGTGTACGAAGGTAGCCGAGTGCCACTTTATTATGGGTCTTTTGGAACGCAAATTAGATATGGTAATTTGAGGTTGTCAGCTAATTTTAACTATAAGCTTGGTTATAAAACACGCCTGTTAAAACTTTACAATGGTTCTCAAAACGTACCATATACTTATGATAATATGAGTAGCACCTTTGTTAATCGCTGGAGGCAACCTGGAGACGAGCAATACACTAACATACCAGGTCTTTCTTCAGATAATCTCGGAATTGTAGGTTCAGACGTCGAGTTTTATGATTATGTATTGCCTAGTGGACAAAACAATGGTTGGTACATGTACGATATGAGTGATGCAAGGGTTGTAAAAGGCGATCATATACGATTGAGTTCAATTACACTGTCCTATAACATGCCTAAAAAACTTATTGATAAAGCAGGTATTAAAAATATGACTGTGGGACTTCAGGCAAGTAATGTGGCTGTCTGGGCCTTCGATAAAAAACTAAAGGGACAGGATCCTGAGCAGGTCAATTCAGTTGGTATGCCAAGTTTGCCAACCTATAGTTTGAGTTTAAATTTGAGTTTTTAAGAACTGATTATTATGAAGAAATTATTATATATCGCATTTGCATTATTGCCCCTGATTGGGTGTAATGACTTTTTGGACGAAGTAGATCAGGATAAAATCATACCTGAAACAACGGACCATTTTGCAGCTTTATTATTAAGGGAATTTAACTATTCGTCAGGAACAACGGACCGTAGTGTTAATTACATGACGGACAACCTGACCGAAAGAAATGGGACTGATGCCTTTGATACGAATAAGAAGAAATACAAAACGTATTATACCTGGCAGCAGGAAATTGAAATTGATGAAGATGGTCAAACGGTAAGTTCTGCCAATTTTGCATGGGGAACTTTATATGAAGATATTGCCATTGCCAATTATGTAATTGAATTGATTGATGATGCTATAGGAGATATTGAAGAAATCAATTATATAAAAGGAGAAGCTTATTTCATTCGTGCCTATGCCTATTTTAATCTGTTAAATCTATACGGTGTTCCTTTTAATGAGTCGAGTGCAGCATCAGATTTAGGGGTGCCATTACGCCTCGATACAGGTGTGGAAAGAACCTACCGACGCAGTTCGGTGTCAGAATGTTATGAGCAAATTGAGGCTGATATTACAAACGCAATTAGTTTGATTGATGAAAGTGGCTTAACCAAATCTAAATGGCATCCCAATGTAGCAACTTGTAACTTGTTGATGTCAAGGGTTAAATTATACCAGAATAAATGGGATGATGTGATTGCCTATGCCGACAAAGTGCTTGAAAACAATAGCCTGACGGTTATGAATACTAACATTCCATTTGTTAGTAATGAAAACAATGAAATCCTTTATTCTTTTCAGACTGTTAACATTTCGGACTGGTCATCAGGTTCTGCTAAATACTATGCAGTAAGCAACGAATTATACAATAGCTTTGATAACGCAGATCGACGGAAAGAGATGTTCTTTGCGGAAATAACCGCTGAAACAAACGAGAAATACATCTGGACGAATAAATATAACACAGCATTTACGACTATGGGCTGGTCTAACTTCCGTGTATCCGAAGCCATTATGAACAGAGCCGAAGCGTATGCGGCATCAAATAATGCAACACTTGCTTTAGACGATATAAAAACACTGCATGCCCATCGCTATACTGCAGGAAGCAGTATCGAATATCCAGAAAATGATAGTGAGGTATTGTCGTATGTTTTAGATGAAAGAAGAAAAGAATTTTGTTTTGAAGAACATCACCGATGGTTTGACTTGCGTCGTATGAATGATCGACCTGAGATTAAACATGTGTATTCAGTGATTGATGACAACGGAACATTGCTTCAAACCGAAACCTATACTTTATTCAGTGATGATCCGAACTATACACTTCCATTGCCCTTAGTGGAACGTGAGAATAATTTAATTATACGTAATGTTGAGCGCTATGCAAAATTTCCTGAAATAGATGAAGAAGTGGTAATTCCTTAAGCTAAGGAATAGAAAATCAGAGTCTTATTTTTAGTATTTAGTCTTAAATAATTACAAAATTAAATCATATTAAACACGAGTGTAAATTTTAATTAAATACCAGCAAAAGAGGCTTCATTAGAAATTGCATGAGAGTTATTTATGACAAATGAAAATAAAATTTAAAGAGATGAAAAAGTTATTTATATACGCAGCTTTAGTCGGTCTCCTCGTTTCGGCCTGTGAGGAGGATGAAAGTTTGACGCCTTCATTGCTTGATGAAAATCGAGTGGAGGTTCTATTGGAACAACAAGGAGAATATGGAACTCAACCATTAATTGAAAAATGGTTCACAACCTATAATACCGGCGTATTATTCGAATATCAGGATACACTTGATTTTATTTATCTGGCTGGTAGTCAGAATTCTAATAATGTTTGGAAAAGCCTTTCATTTCCTCAAATACGGACGATGTATCTGGATGAAGAAGGTAATTTGCCTGAGGAAAGTATAGCGGACTATATGGACTATGTCGAAAAAGGTTTGGTTTTTTTAGATACAACCATATTTGATTTCATCGTACCGGGTAGTACCATAGCCGATATGATGCCGCCGAAAATTTTGATTAGCGCTAGCTTGAGTGGTAAAGCATCAACAGCTAATTACTGGACCGAAGGAGATTTTGGTGTGTCAAGTTCCAATTCAGCCAACTTTCATTCCTTATTCAATTCACATGCCATGGTGTTTAATGTGAATCAGGAGAACCTGGCGCTGGGTGCAGATAGTTATATCAAAGATAATTTCTATTTGTTTATCTGTAAGTTGTATCAACAAAACAGCTTGTACGACCAGTTTAATGAAGATATCTATAAATACTCGGCACCTTATTTTAACACGCCCATAATGGATGCATATATTGCTGATTATGGTGAAAATCAAGAGGCGTGGACAGAATTGACGCCAAATGGTAGAATTCCGTTGTCATGGTTGTTGGAGAAAGGTTTTATTGATGCTGAGGGTTTTTATGGATTCAGTTTTAAAAGTTATAGAGAAACTACATATCCTGTGGATGAAAACGGTGATTATATCCCATGGGATGGGGAAGGGTACTGGAGCTATCTCAGAGATGAAAACGGTGACTATTATCGCGACGCGGATGGGAATCGTATTAAATTCCTGAAAGTATATGTTTACCACGACTATATTAATGTTGATCTGGATGACGATACTGATTTATTCCTTAAGGACAAAGAGGAGTTTATTCGAAGCTATACCAATCAACTGCTATATCGAACTTATGATGAGTTAAATGCTTATCCGGATAATGTGAAAACAAGTTTGGCATTAATCGCTAATACACTTATCGACTGGGGGATTGACCTGGTGGCGTTTAACCCAGAACTTGAACAGTTTCTTAATGAATTATAAAAGCAAGAGCGTATGTTTAAAAATAAAATAAATACAATAGGAGCTGCCATTTTATTAGGATTAGTAGGTTTGGTAGCTTGTCAGGAGGATCCTGAGTTCCCGGATCCAGGTTTTGAAATTTCAAATAAAAGTGTTGAAGTAAGAAGAGATACGATTAATACGTATCATCTGGAGTTTCAAATGAGTGTACCCAATGGAGTTGAAACAATCGAGGTGCTTAATGGTAATGATTACACTGTGATTGATCAGTTGGATGAATATAATGGAAAAACCAAGTTCTTGTTCTCTTATGATATTGACCTTACTTCAATTGATAAGGATACCACACTTAATTATATCATCAGAGCAGTTGATACTTACGAACGTAGTATTAATAAGGGCTTAAAGTTGGTTGTTAAAAAGAAATCAACACCTGAAATACTTGTTGTTGGTGGAGAAGAAGTGGCCTTATCACTACCTGCTTACCTGGCGAAGGCTTTGGTAACAACAGGTCTCGCACCAATTGAAACCATTAGCGTACGCTTTGAAGGTGAAGAGGTAGAAACCATTACAATACCTGCCGATACTTCGGTATATGAGTACAAGTTAAAAGAGCAGGTGATAGTGGGTATGTTGGAAGATGATCGGACATATAGCGTGGAAATTGAGGTGAACGATAAAGGTTTTAATTATACTACTGCAAGTGGAGAGACCATTACCCGCGAGCCATTGAGCTACGTCAAAACAGTGACTCTCACCAAAGGTGTGGAAACACGTAAAATACCTTCAAGTATAACTTATTCAAGAGGTATTAATGGAACGCCAACCCGTATTTGGTTTTACGCCAATGGAGATTTGCAGGTTGATAGTATTGCTGCTCAATATTATAGTGCTATCAGTGGTTGGAAAGAACCTACCGGTTCGATGGTCTTTACATATAATGCTCAAAACATGGTTGATACGATCAAGTTTAAGCGTTATGGCAGAAAAAGGGTATTAACCTATGTAGAAGGTACCACCAAGCTTGATAAGATTGAAGAATGGGATGATATAGATGCCACCCCAGACAATGTACAGCCCGCTGATGTAACATTAGAAGTCTCGAATTTTACCTATAACGAATTAGATCAAATGGTATCGTATTTTTATGAGCCATCATCTTATATGGTTAATAATATACGATACAGTGATCCGTTTGGTATTGGACAATATGTGGGCTTAGAGCCATTCTTTGATGGACCTGATGTTGATGCTAATGCTGCCGATCGCGAATACTACGACACCTTTGCTCCGGTATATGCTCCAGCATACACACCTGGTTTACCAACATGTGTTGAGCTTGAGGGAGGATCTATATTTGAAGAGGCGGTAAAAATTGTATGCTCTAATCCATACCTGGCAATTGAAGTACGAGATGGAGCTGGTGAAATCACCAGAGAATATACTTACAATACCGACGAACAAGGTCTTATAACCCAGATGAGTTGGGTGAAAGATTCATACACGTATTTCTATACATTTAGCTACGATTAATCTTAATGACGAGCTCACTATTTCTTAATACATTGTATTTGGAGGGTGAGTCCTTTCGTTATTTAAGATGGCACAATAATACATTTATCCGGCGCTCAAATTTGAGCGCCGGATATCATTACCTTAAAGCAACTAATAATTAAATAGTATGAAAAATATTGGATTAGCATTTTTTCTATTCTTATTTACGGGAAGTGTGGCTGTGTCGCAAGGGATAGATTTTCAGCATATATCATATGAGGAGGCTTTGCAAGAGGCCCAAAAGCAAGATAAACTCATTTTTATTGATTTTTACACCGTTTGGTGTGGGCCTTGTAAGGCATTGGCCAAAGGACCGTTTTTAGATGAAAAACTAGGAGCTTATTACAATGAGAACTTTATCAACATTAAACTGGATGCGGAAAAAGAAGGCAGAGAGGCCGCTCGAAAATATGGGGTTAACGCTTATCCTACGTTAATGTATATCAATGGGCAAGGTAAAATGGTGTACAAAGCGACTGGTTCGCGCGATGTTAAGGGCTTAATTGCTTCGGGCAAAAAAGCCATTCTATCTACTAATGATGAGTATAGCCTGGAAAAGCTCAAAGAACTGTTACCTCAAAAGCAGAATGACGAGAAATTTTTGAAAATCTATTTTCAGAAAATGATAGAATATGGTGCCAATCCCACCGAAGGTATCGAGGCGTGGTTAAAGGTGCAGACCGAGATAAAAGAGTCTGACGTAGATATGATGGAGTTCTTGATGGATAATCAGCGTTACTTGCTGGTTGGTGGTAAAGCCGAGCAAATAATTCAGGAAAACTATGAGGAATATTGGGACATTGCAACGAGAGCGGAAGAAAGTACTTTAGAAAACTTCAAGTACAAAATGGCTGAGAACACCAAAAGCTATGCCTATTATAATAAGAGCCCTGAGGCTATGCGCCGATTTATTACAGCATGGAAAAAATTGCCAGAGAAAAAGAACTGGATGGGGGGAGAAATGAAATCAGGTAACTTGATGGATTACGAGTTAGACTACCTTTTGCTGTCGAAAGATATTGAGGCCTATAAGGAACAGGCGGCAATTTATTTAGATAGTATTGTGTCGGCGAAACCAATTGAACAGATAAAAAAGGAAGACAAAGCTTACTACGAGGATTATAAGGCTAACAGGTATGCGCCCAGTATTATCGGAAATGCCACACTGGCAAAGCTTAAGCAAGGCAAAGAGGCACGTGAGCAAGTAGCTTCCATCACCAAAACAGGTGCATATTACTTAAAACATATTGAAAAAGCCAAAGAGTATAAGCGTTTGACAGCCTGGATTAACTATGGATCCAGACTATTGCCCGAAGATTACAGGATGGATAACCTGATGGCATTGGCTTTATATAAGCAAGGAAAGAAAAAGAAAGCAATAACCTTTAAAGAGGCCGCTTTAGCTAAACTGCCCGAACGTGATAAAAGACGTCGTTCAATCCAAGAGGAACTTGATAAAATGAAAAACGGCGAGAAGCTGTAATCAAGAGCAGCTTGAAATTATTATTAATTCAAATTCGATTAATCAGCAAAAAAAATGAAGCAATTATATAGTGTGCTGGCAATGATGCTATTGCCAATGTTATTAATGGCGCAGGGTATCAATTTTGAACACGGAACATTCAGCGAGGCTTTGGCAAAGGCAAAGGCCCAGGACAAGCTGTTGTTCATTGATGGTTATGCAGTGTGGTGTGGACCATGTAAAAAAATGACCAAAACAGTGTTCCTGGAAAAAGAGGTAGGAGACTATTTTGATGAACATATGGTAGCCATAAAGGTGGATGTTGAGCGAGGTGAAGGACCTGCTATCAAACGAAAGTATGGTATAAGTGGTTTACCTGGATATATTATTGTTGATGGGGATGATAATGTTGTTTATCGTTTTTCAGGTGCAATGCCAACAGATCGGTTTATGTCACACATAAAAACAGCTGTTCTCAACGCTTCAAATGATAATAGTTTAAGTCAATTAGCAGACCGTTACGAGGCAGAAAAGAATAACGAACAGTTTCTTCGTATTTATTTGAATAAGCTAAAAGAAGGGAACTCCACTGGTTACACTGATGTACTGGAGCAGTACTTAACTATTCAAAAAAGCGTTGAAGAATCGAGTAAGGAAATGGTTGTTTTATTGGCTGACCATAGTGATGAAATAATTTATGGAGGTAAAGCTGATGAGATTATTCATCGCAACTACGGTTCTGATGCCTGGAAACTTTATGTAAGGAAAGATATTCGTGAAAAATATCAGAAACTGCCCCGAAACATGGTTGAAACCACAACGGATTATGCGGTTGCCAAAAAAGATACGGCAATATTAGAGATGGTGTTGAACCGTGCAGGAGAGGCAGGTGCCAAGGTTGACGAAAAACAACGAGAAAGAACCTATATTTTCTTCTATTTGCAAACCGGACAAGGTGAAAAATACAAAGCCTTAGTGCATGATGATAATGAAGCTTTTATTCAGTCTGTAGATGTTGATAAATTACGTAATCAGTATGTGAATTGGAAGCTTAAATTGGAAGCTGGCGATAGCAGAGCTAAATCCTCTAATCCTTATTCCATTCGTACAAGTCAACAAATTGCATCAATGGTTTACAACTATGCTCGCTTTGCTAAAGAAGATGAAGAAAAATCGGATGTCATGAGTTGGATGAAAGTGGCTTATGATATTATTCCTGGCGATTCAAAAATAATGAGCCAATACGCCATTGTGTTGTATTTATATGGTAATAGCAAAGAAAAGGCTGTTAAGGTAATGGACGAGGCGTACCATGCCGCATTGAAAAGCGAAAGCAAAAATGCGGAAGGAATCAAGGCTGATTTGGAAATCATGAAAGTAGGCGGTAAAATCTACCTTAAATAGGAAAAAATAATTTACCATCTATAAAAAGAAGAACACCATGAAAATAAGAAATATATTGATTGTATTTGTGTTTTTAAGTTTTATTACGGCTTGTGCCGAAAAACAACCGGGAATAGATTTTAAAAACATCACATTTAATGAGGCTTTAAAAAAAGCAAAACAGAAAAACAAGCTCATTTTTATTGATTTTTACACCGAATGGTGTGGACCCTGCAAACGACTGGCAAAAGGGCCATTCCTTGATCCTGAAGTTGGAAATTTTTACAACGAAAACTTTATTAGCCTGAAATTAGACGCAGAAAAAGAAGGGATTGATGCGGCTAAAACTTACAAAGTAAACTCGTATCCAACCCTGATGTTTGTAAAAGGAGACGGAACAATGATTTACCGAGGTGGAGGCAGTCAACACGGTAGCGACATGATTGGATTTGGTAAAAAAGCATTGCAAGCTCTTGAGCAAGGAACCAATTTGGAAAAATTACAAGCCGAATTCAAGCAAAAGAAAAACGATGAAGCTTTTCTGAAACAATACATCAATAAAATGACCGAATACGGAGTAAGTCCGACACAAGGCATTGAAGCATGGTTGCGAATACAAACTGAAATTGGGGAAGACAGCAAGGAAATGTTTCAATATCTGCTAGACAAACAAAAATATTTTATGGCAGATAGTTATGCATGGAATTTAGTTGACAAATATTACGATAGCTATACAAAACTTGCCAATAAGTCTGAGAAAAGAAGACTTGACTTTATGAAAGGTAATATGCTAAGAAATACCATCAACGAAGCATATCGCCTTAAAAGTCCGGAATTGATGCATCTGTTTATTAACAAAAACAAAGCTTTGGGAAATACTGAATACAGACATAAGAGTATGGAATATTACGAGCTGATGTGTCAACTGTTATCAAATGAAATAGATGTGTTTAAAAAACAGGCAATCACTTACATTGAAAATAAAAAGGATGTACAACCTGTAGATGAAGTCAGAAAAGCTGACAAAGCAGAATACAACAGCAGAAAGAAAAGCTACGAAAAAAGAACAGATGCTGGGGGTAAACATATTTTGAAAGAGTTAAAAGAAGGAATGCAAGCCAACCAAATTGTAAAGGATATAGTTGATGTAGCTCACTATTATTTGCAATATGCAGACAATGAAAAAGATTTTGAATACTTAAACGACTGGATCAGTTACTGTAATAGGCTTATTCCTAATAAGTATTTGGTTGAAAATCTTCAGGCAAATACTCTTTATAAACAAGGAGAAACCACTAAAGCAATTGAATTAAAAACCAAAGCTTTAAGTGACTTCCCTTACAATTATAAAAAAAGAGTGAATGTTGAACATGAATTAGGCTTAATGAAACAAGGAGAAGATTTACTTACAATTGCGGTTAATGGCAAATAAACATACTTAACAAAGTAAAAATTGAAGTTTAATAGTAATGAATTATAAGATTAAAATAGAATAATATTAGTCTTATTTGAAAAATAATATTTTTATGCGTAAACTACTGTTATTAATATTAGGATTAAACCTAATTAGCAATATTGCAAGGGCACAGGAATTCGCTGACTTATCGCAACCAGTACCTTTTGATACGACTATTAGAAAGGGTGTATTACCTAATGGCCTAACTTATTATTTGAAACGTAATACCAATCCTAGAGGCTTAGCCAGCTTTTACATTTACCAGAATGTAGGAGCTTCTCTTGAAACAGAGCAGCAAGATGGGCTGGCGCATTTTTTGGAACACATGGCCTTTAATGGGACAAACACTTTTCCAGGTAAAGCAATGTTAAATATGCTGGAGCATAATGGGGTGAAGTTTGGGAAGGATATTAACGCATATACCACAAAAAATGAAACAGTTTATAATCTGAGTCGTGTTCCAACAAAGGACAGTGGTCTTGTTGATTCGTGCCTGTTGATTTTACGCGATTGGTGTGATGAGCTATCGCTTGATGAGGAAGAGATTGATGCCGAAAGAGGGGTGATATCGGAAGAATGGCGCACGCGCCATACACCTGGCTTCAGATTACAGTGGAAATTAGCACCAACCATTTATAATGGCAGTATCTATGCTTACCGTGATGTGATTGGGGAACTGGATGTGATTCAGAACTTTGACCCGGAAGAACTTAGGAAATTTTACCACGAGTGGTATCGGACGGATTTACAGGCGGTTGCTATTGTTGGAGATATTGATGTGGATGCAATGGAGCAACGTGTGATTGAGCTGTTTTCTGCTATACCTGCCATTGAGAATCCCAAAGAGCGTAAGGCTGTGATCATTCCGGATAACCAGGAACCAATGTATGTTCAGGTAACAGATAAAGAGTATAAAAACGTTAATATCAATCTGAAAATAAGGCATAAAAAAAGCAAGGATAACACCATGCAGAGTCTTCGGGACTCATATGTAAATAGCTTTTTTAATGCTTTAATGAAAGGGCGTTACAAAGAATTGGTATTAAGAGGAAAAGTACCTTTCTTATCGGCAAGTGCAGGCTATGGTCCTCTTGAAAGAGACTATAGTACTTTTGATGTGTACGCAGTTGCTAATATAGGGAAAGAGTCGGAGGCGTTTGAAGCAGCTTACACAGAGTTGCAGCGGGTTATTCAGCATGGCTTTACCAACGAAGAGTTGGAACGTTTGAAAGTCAATACTCTGGTTGCTGTCGAAAACAATTATAAAAAACGAAACGGAATTAGCTCTGATGGCTACTGTAAAGCCATTAAAAGAGCGTATTTGGAAGGTCAGGCTGTTTCTGATGCAAAGTTCAAATACCTTTTTGCCAAAGAGATTATTCCTGGTATTACGGTGGAGGAAGTATCTGCTGTGGCCTCAAAATATTTGAGTGACATCAACCGGGCTTATGTGGTGACCGGTCCCGATAAAGGGGCGGATTCTTTACCTACACAAGAGGAGATTGAAGCCATAATAGCAAAAGTGGAACAAAGCACTATTGAGCCTTATGTGGATAACACGCCTGTGGATGCTCCATTAATGAGCACCACTCCAATACCGGGTAAAGTTGTTAGTGAGAAGACTATTGACGCGTTTAAAGCCCAGGAATGGACCCTTTCAAATGGCGCTAAGGTGGTCTTTAAGCAAGTTAACAATAAGACCAATAAGGTTATCCTCAAGGCGGTCAGCAAGGGAGGAAAGTCGTTATATGATGTGAAAGATATACCATCATTCAGAGCTGCTTCAGCATTTGTATCTGGTTTTGGTATTGGTGCTCACGATCCTATCCAGTTTAAGAAGATTACTGCTGGTAAAACACCCTCGTGTGGCTTTAAGTTCGGAGAATATGAGGAATCTGTTTCAGCCAGTACGATGGTTAAGGATTTGGAAACTATGTTACAGTTAGTCTATATGCGTTTTGAAGAGCCACGCTTTGACCGTAATGCTTATGATCAACTCATGGAACGCAATTATTACAACATTAATAATAAGGTGGAAACGGCTAAAGATCTCATGAGGGATACCTTGACCATCCTTAGCAATAATGGTGATCCACGCTTGTTAGCATTTGACAAATACTACTTAGAACAGATGGATTTCGAACGTATGAAGGAGATCTATTTCGAGCGTCTATCTAATGCGGCAGATTTCACATTCTTCATTATCGGTGATGTAGATGCCGAAACACTTAAACCACTGGTGGAGGAGTATATTGGAGCCATTAATTCAACTGGTGAAGTTGAAGAGTGGGTGGATAATGGAGACTATTTTCCGAAAGGGAAACATGAGCACCGCATTTATCTGCCAATGACAGAGCCAAAAGCTACTGTTGATTTGAAGATGAGAGCTGATGCTGATTATTCAAGAGAAACAATCATTTACCACAACATATTGGGTTCTGTACTTAACCTTCGCTTTACCGAAAATATTCGTGAGAAGGAAGGAGGAACCTATGGTGTCAATGTACGTCCTACAGGCTCTCGTATTCCTGAAATGAACCTGGGATTAGAGATACGCTTTGATTGTGATCCTGCAAAGGCAGATCATTTAAAAGAGTTGGTATATAAAGAGCTAAAACAGGTTCAGAAATCAGTGCTTCAGTCCGATTTGGATAAGGTGGTTTTGAATATGAAAAAGAATAACCGCAAAGCTCTGATGAATAACAATTATTGGTTATCTGTATTGACTAAGTTTTACGAAACGGGAGAAAACAGAATGTCGCCCGAATATTTCGACAATGTGATTAATAATGTGACCACAAAAGAAATTGCTAAAGCAGCTAAGAAATTCCTAAAAAAGGCTGATATATTGGATATAATGTTTTTGCCGGAGACTAAATAAATGAAAAGCTTGCTTTAAATATAGTTGTAGTGAAAAAACAAAGAACTGAACAAGCTTACTTTTTTAATAAAGAGGCAAAGTAGGGAATGGTTATTATCAGAGAATTAATTAAACATCAGTAAAGAGGAGTTGATTTATGAGGCTATGCAATGTCATTTAAATGATGGTAATCGTAGTTCGGCTAAAAGTTAAACTAGCTCTATTTATTTTGGTGTAGTATTAAATATTAAGAATGAGAAATTTATTATTATTAGTAGTTGTTTGTTGTTTTTTTTCATGCAACAAAGAATCAATTAGAATTTCAGGTAAAATTGAGGGTGTAGGTGATTCTAAAATAGAATTAAAGCTGAATACCAAAAGCGAGAAATCAAAAACAATCTTATCGGATGTTCAACTTAAAGACGGGGCGTTTGATGCATTTATTGAAAATGTAAAACCACCTTTTAAGATGACATTGGTAGTTGATGCAGAGAAAGAATATGATATCTGGATATTTCGTTATGGGAAGTTTAATTTTGAGATAGATAAAAAAGAATTGGTTATTGTTAATAATTCTTTTGAGAATACAGAATACGATCGGATTTTAAGAAAATATCAAAAAGCTTACATGGACAGTTTAGCAGAAAAAATTAGTTGGGTGCAAACTCACAAATCCGAAGAGAATTTATGTGAAGAGGATGAAGGTAAACTGTTTAAATATCGTAAAGAAATAAAGAAGGCTGTTACTCTTCGTAAAAAATCAATTCTAAGTACTTACAGAAAAGAACCTCAAAATCCGATTGCTATGGCTTTGATATTTGATGAATTTGAAAACTTAACATCATGGCAGAAGGAAGAGTGTTTGAAAAATGCAAGTAAGTATTTTTCTGATTGTGCAGTCAATTGGCAATTGAAAAATTAAACAGATTAGAAAAAAGAGCTGGTCTCAAAAGTAGTGGAGCGTTGGGGATTTGAAAAATCTTATAGATATCTCTCCAAATATAAAATCTTTATTAGGCAGCCTCTTCATAAAGTCTGTAATGTATTGAAATATTTATTAGAAAATGATATTCTAACTAAGTTAACTGGTTATGTTTGAATAGCCATGAATGAGAGCAGAGGTAAAACGAATAATTTCCCATGCACATTTATCAATTCGTTCTCTGCTCTCAAACTCTAATAAAATTGTTGAAATTAAGAGATATATGGGTTGGGTTTAAGTCCTTCCCGAAGAGAAAGGATAAAAGCCGTTTCAGAAATGAAACGGCTTTTTTATGCAATAAACTTTCCTGCTGAAAAGCACACTTGCCAGTAAGAAAATAATATATACTTTTGCGACAGTAATGGTTCTAGTTGCATCTTCATGTGCAATAGGATTAAAAGGGAATGCAGTGAAAATCTGCAACAGTTCCCGCTGCTGTAAGTCTGGTTCCAGAGTTTTGGGATCGCGGTTTTTATACTACAGCCACTGTTCGATTTTAGATTGAATGGGAAGGCATAAAAATCAGGATAAGTCAGAAGACCTGCCATCACAACGATTAAACATTTTGCTTCCGGGACAGAAGTTTATGTTTGGGACTTATTGGTTTTAATGTTCTGAATTATTCTCGTCGTTCATAAGGATTGCAAAGTGAAGTTATTAATGTTTTAATATCTTGCTATGCAAAAGATTTATGTTGTAGCTATTATGCTACTGATTTCAGTGACTTTCGTTAATGCACAGAATGCTGTGCTAAAAGGGGTGGTAACCCAAAAAAGTAACCAACAAGCAATGCCTGGTGCTAGTGTATATTTCTCAGGCACTACTACAGGTACAGCGACAAATAACAAAGGCGAATACCAGATTAAGAATTTAGCACCAGGGGATTACGATTTGGTTGTATCCTTTTCGGGATATAGTCGTCAAAAGCAGAAAATCACCATTAAGGAAGGTGTCAATGTTCTAAATTTTACAATGATAGAATCCAAAAGTCAGTTGGGAGAAATTGTTGTAACTGGAACTGGTACCGCGCATCATTTAAAAACAGCTCCGGTTCAAACTGAATTGATTAATAAAAAAGCCATTGCAAGTGCAGGAGCTTCAGATTTTAACGAGTTGATGATGAATGTAAGTCCATCATTTGATTTTAATCCAGGAACAATGGGAGCCATGATGACCATTAATGGTTTGGGAAATGACTTTATTCTTGTGCTTGTTGATGGCAAACGTATGTATGGAGATGTTGGTGGAAATACCGATCTAAATAGAATTAATCCTGATGATGTTGAGCGTATTGAAGTATTAAAAGGTGCATCTTCTTTACTATATGGATCGGATGCTATTGCTGGTGTTGTAAATATCATTACAAAAAAATCAAAACAAAAGGTAAATGTTTCCAATACGAGTCGTATTCGCGAATATCGGACTTATCAACAAAGCAATACGGTTGATCTTAACCTGGGTAAGTTCTCATGGAATGGAAATTTTAACCACAAAAGAAGCGATGGATGGAAATTAAGTCCTTTTGAAATCAAAAAAGGACAACTGATTGAAACGGATAAAAGAGCACAATATGAGTACAACGATTTTACTTTCGCTCAAACTTTAAAATTTCGTGCCACTAGGAAATTGGAGGTTTATGCCGGAAATTCATTTTTCAAAAAGCATGTTATAAGACCTACTTCTATTTATAAATATGGTTATTTCTATACCGATAAGTCTTTTGAAGCAGGAGCCAAGTATTTATTAAATAAAAAAGATTACGTATCCGTTGACTATAACTTTGATCAGTACAGATATTATTATCGATACAATCAAGATTACAAGAGTTATAAGAAAAGTGATAAAGACATTCAGAATGATCAAAGAATGAGCAATTTTAGAATGAAATATGTAAATGTCATTTCTAAAAATAACACTCTTACTTTAGGTGCAGATTATCTGAGAGAGAAAATGGTATCTGAAGATCGTTTGGTAAACGGAAAGGCTGAGGCCAAAACAATAGCTTTATATGCTCAAGAAGAAATCAAGTTGCTTGAAAAACTTCAGTTGGTAGCAGGAACCCGTTACGTAAAGCACAATGAATTTGGTAGTGCTTTTACTCCAAAAGTATCTTTACTTTACAAGCTAGATCATTTTAATTTCCGTGGGACTTATGGATATGGATTTAAAGCTCCTACTGTAAAAGAATTGTATTACGCCTACGAAAAAGGAGGAACTCTTTATTTAGGTAATGAAGATTTGGATCCTCAGAAATCGCAATATTCTTCATTAGGTGTAGAGTTTCATAATGATTTCCTTTCGGCAAGCATTACAGGATACATCAATAATGTAGATGATTTGATCGCATATGAGACTATTGATATTGAACCTGGTGATGCAGAAAATGAAATCACAAGAAGACTCAAACATTACAATGTTGAGGAGTCGAAATCTCAAGGGATTGATTTCTTGCTGAACGCAAAATTAGGAGCGGGTTTTACGCTCGGAGGTGGATACAGCTATGTTGATGCCAATGATGAAACCACAGGTGAAAAATTGGATGGAGTTGCAGAAAATTATGGAAATGTTCGTTTGACTTACGATCGTTCATGGAAGAATTATTCGTTTAGCGCAACGATTCTGGGACGTATTCAGGATGAAAAGTCATATGATAATGGAGAAGATAATGCCAAAGGATACGATATCTGGAAGCTAACTACTAATCACAAATTTTTAAATCTAGGCTCATTCATTTTAGAAGCTCAACTTGGAGTTGATAACATTTTCGACCATGTAGATGATAGTCCTTATGGCTCTCATTACGGAACCATTAATCCTGGGCGCACATTTTTCGCTGGTATTACAATCAATTTTGCTAAATAGTTTTGAAAGGATTCAATAAATATCTCATTCAAATCCATAACATATCAGGTTCATTACTGAGCCTGATGTTTGTGGTTTGGTTCATTTCTGGAATCGTTCTGATTTTCGATGGTTTTCCTCATGCTTCTCGCAAAGATCGATTTTTGCACCTTGCCGAGTTTAAAAAGCAGGATTTTGAAGAATTGCAAGCTCCTCCAACATCCTTTAAGGGAAAAGTATCACTGGAATTGTGCGATGGCAAAGCCGTTTATCGTGTGAAATCAGGAAAAAAAGCTCAGAAAACTTATGATGCAAAAAGTTTAGAGCCAATTAATTCCTTTGATGAAGAACATGCCAAAACAATATCTGCATCATTTAATGGATATCCTGTAAAAGATTTGGAAAAAATTGGTGAATTGGATGATTGGATGCCATGGTCTTACTATAAACCTTTGCTCCCATTTTACAAGTGTAGAATGAGTGATCCAGCTCATACCGTTCTCTATGTTTCAGAAAAAACGGGTGAGATTGTACAGGAAACCAATAGAAGATCCAGGTGGAGTGCGCGATTTGGAGCAATTCCGCATTGGATTTACTTTAAAAAACTTCGCTTGGCAAAAGATTCCTGGCGATTGGTAATTATCATTCTTTCATCTTTCGGGATTTTAATGTCAATTACAGGCATTTATGCTGGTTTTGTTCGACTTCGAAAGAGAAAAGAAAAGGGAATTAGTCCATACAAGAAGTTTTGGTACAAGTGGCATCACCTAGCGGGATTCTTTTTTGGACTCTTTGTGTTTACTTTTATTTTGAGTGGATTGGTCTCTGTTACTTCAATCCCCGACTGGATGGTTGGGGTAAATTCTAAAGAGAAGGTTGACATTGAATGGAATCAAAAGTTAGAGTTATCGGGACATAAAAACACATTGCCAAGCGAAATTTTCACAGCTCTTAAAAATAAGGAAGGTGTTCGCAAAATTGAGTGGAAAACCGTTTTAAACACTCCTCAATTCAGAGTTTATTATGACGATTATCAAAAATCTGAGATTTACACTTTAGATGATGATAAAGTGATTCCGCAAAAGAAATTTAGTTTAGCGGATATCAAACAACAGTCTGAAAAGAAATTCAAGAATACTTTATTTTCTGTGGTTGAGCAGCAAAATTACGACAATTATTACTCTGGATCAGCCATGTATTATTTGCCACAAATGGCATATAAAATTGAAATTGATGATGTTGCGAAAACTTGGTTATACATTGATCCTGCGAGTGGAGAACGTGTAAAAAAATTAAATAAAAATTCTAGATTGCGTCGCTGGTTGTATCGCTTCTTCCACACATTGGATTTAGCCATACTAAAGCAATATGACACGCTCAGAAAAACTATTTTAATTCTTTTGTCTCTTGTTGGCTTAGCGGTTAGCATTACAGGATTGATGCTTTCTTTTAAATGGTTTAGGAGAAATTACAACAAACTAATTAAAACTAAAAAATTATAGCACTATGAAACGATTTTTGCTTTTAAGTGTATTTTTCTTGCTAATAATGCATGTGCAGATGGCACATGCACATAAAAAAGCAGAGGACAAAAAAGGTATTCTTTTGGTAACTTTTGGGAGTAGTTATCCTGAAACCAGGGTTGCCTTTGAGAATATTGATAAGATTGTAAAAGCCGAGTTTCCTGATGTGGAGATTCGATGGGCTTATACCTCAAAAATCATTCGAAAGATATTGAAGAAAAGAGGAGAAAATATTGATTCTCCTGCAGAAGCATTGGCTAAAATGGGTGAGGATGGATTTACTCATGTTGCGGTTCAATCTTTGCATATCATTCCAGGCGAAGAGTATGATAATTTGAAACATACCGTTGAAGTATTCAATGGAATGCCAAAAGGAATTAAAAAAGCAGAGATAGGAACACCACTGCTTTTCCTAGATCATGATCATATGCAATTGGCGGATGCTCTTCACCAACAGTTTAAAAGAAAACTGAATTCTAAAACAGCAGTTCTGTTTATGGGACATGGTTCTCATCATCAGTCAAATATTTACTATCCTGGATTTGAGTACTATTTAAAGCAAAAATCTGATCAGTATTTTGTAGGAACTGTAGAAGGTTTTCCTTTGCTGGATTCGATTCTTCCTCAGCTGAAATCAAAAGGAATTAAAAAGGTGATATTAACTCCTTTTATGTCAGTAGCTGGTGATCATGCACGAAATGATATGGCTGGAAGTGAAGAAGACAGTTGGAAAACCATTCTTGAAAAAGAGGGATTCAACACAGAAATTGATATGATTGGCTTGGCGGAATATGATGATGTTGTTGGAATTTGGGTTGAACATTTGAAAGCAATTTGTCAAGAGCTAGGAATTCGTTAAAATCTGAATCATGAAAAAGATTATTTTTCTTCTGACTATAAGTTTAAGCTTGTTTTTTTATGCTTGTAATAACAAGTCTTCAAACGCATCGAGAGGTAATGAACAAAAGAAGAGTTTTGAGATTCCATTAAAGCATGCAAAAGAGTTTAAGATTGAAAAATCAGGAGATAATACCATTGTAAAGGTTCATAAAAAAGGAGAAGATGGAGTTTTTGATACTTTCAATCTTGTAAAAGATAAAGCCAAGGCAAAAGGCATTCCCAATAGCATTCCGGTTCCTTGCAAGAGAATTGTCTGCCTTTCGAGTACGCAGTTAAGTTATTTCTTTGCCTTGGAAGATATCGATGATATTGTAGCCATAAATAGTAGTCGTTACCTGCGACACGAAGGAATGAAATCCTTGGTTGAAGCTGGAAAGGTGAAAAGAATTGGCAAAGAAGGAAACTTTAATCTTGAAATGCTGGCTGCTCTCGATCCGGATGTAATATTTGTATCTCCGTTTAAAGTTGGAGGTTTCGATGTATTGAGAAACCTTGGGATTCCTTTGGTGCCAATGGCTGCCTATAATGAGGAAACACCATTGGGACGTGCAGAATGGATTAAAATGCTTGCTCTTTTTGTGGGGCAGGAAGAGAAAGCAGATTCTATTTTCAATGGAATTGAATCCCGATATCAAAACCTAAAAAAAATTGCCTCGAATGTTGAAAAGCGACCAACAGTCTTCTCAGGAAAGATGAGATCGGGAAGTTGGTATGTTCCAGGAGGAAATAGTTTTTATGCGCATTATTTTCGCGATGCTGGAGCTGATTACATTATCAAAGATGATATGCAAGGAGCTTATCCGGTAGATTTTGAGACCATATACAGCAAGGCTTCCAAATGTGATTTTTGGAGAATTATTCATCCCGAAAAATCAGGATTAAGCTTAAAAGATTTGGGTGAGCAGGACCCAAGATATATGGATTTTAATGCATTTCAGAATAAGAATGTAATTTTGTGCAACATTCGTGAAAAACCATATTATGAACAAGCAGGTATGAAACCTGATGTTTTATTGGCAGATTACATTCACTTTTTTCATCCGGAATTGTTGCCGGAGCATAAACCTTATTTTTACGAAAGGCTGAAATGATCCATAAATTGGGAAGAATATCAATTGTAATTACACTGGCAACATTGTTGCTGGTTTTTCTAGTTTTATTGAATCTTGTATTGGGATCCATACACATCCCATTGTCGGAGATTAAGGCAATCCTGTTTACAGGAGAAGAGGTAAACAGAATTTATGAAAACATCATTCTTAAAACAAGATTGCCCCAAACAATAGTTTCTCTGGGGGCAGGTATGGCCTTGGGAGTAGCAGGTTTGTTGATGCAAACTTTGTTTCGAAATCCGCTTGCCGGACCATCGGTTCTAGGAATTTCATCTGGTTCGAGTCTTGGTGTTGCTTTTGTAATGCTATTTACCGGAAATATTTTGGGCTTTACTTTTACCAGCTTGGGGGCTTGGGGAGATTTTGCAGTTGTTTTTTCATCCTTAATTGGAGCGGCCTTGGTTTTGGCTTTGATCCTTTTTATATCGCATCGCATTGGAGGAACTTTAAGTGTTCTGATTATTGGTGTGATGATTGGATACTTAAGCAGTTCATTGGTAAGCTTGCTGAAATTCTATAGTCCTGAAGAAGATGTTTACAATTACGTGATATGGGGTTTAGGTAGTTTTAGCAGATTGGCAACCGAGCGAGCCATGATGTTTGGTTTGATTACCGTAATTCCTTCCATTTTGGCAACATTCTTAAGCAAGTCCTTAAATCTTTTGGCTTTGGGAGATCGTTATGCCTCAAACCTGGGATTGAATATCAAAAGGGCACGCTTTTTAATTATTGCCTTCTCGGGATTTTTAACGGCCATTGTGACTTCTTTTTGCGGACCTATTATTTTTATTGGAGTTGCAGTACCACATTTGGCCAAATTGTTATCGAAAACATCAAACCATTTTTATTTGATATTAAACGCGGCCTTGCTGGGAGCAGCAACAGCCTTATTGTGTAATCTTTTGGCACGAATGCCGGGAATGGAGCAGGAAATGCCTATCAATTCGGTAACTGCATTTATTGGAGCACCAGTTGTGATTTGGGTAATTTGGAAGCGTAGAAAAGAAAATCGATTGGAGTAGTTATGGCAGAAAAAGAGATTCTAGATATCAACAAGCTGTGCATAGGTTACGGAAAAGGTAAACGTGCAAAAGTGGTGCATGATCAATTGCAAGCTAAAATGTTTGCTGGCGAATTGGTTTGTCTACTGGGCGAGAATGGAACAGGAAAAAGTACTTTAATTCGTACGATTTGCGGATTTCAACCTGCATTGGGAGGGGAATCTACTCTTCTTGGCAAAGATCTGCTAAAGCTTTCCGAAAAGGAATTATCGAAAATGGCAGCTGTAGTACTTACCGATCGTGTAATTGTGCCCAATGCTACCGTAGAAGAATTGGTGGGCTTAGGAAGAAGTCCGTATACCGGAACATTCGGAATCTTAAATGATGAGGATAAAGAGATTGTTCACACTTCCATTGAAAAATGTGGGATTCTGCACAAGAAAAAGGAACGATTATCGAATTTGAGTGATGGAGAAAAACAAAAGGCGTTTATAGCGAAAGCTTTGGCACAGGATACTCAGATCATTATTCTTGATGAACCAACCGCCTTTTTGGATATGCCCGCTCGTGTTGAGATCATGCAATTACTAAGACAAATCGCAAGTAATTCAGGAAAATCAGTTTTGATGTCAACCCACGATTTGGATTTGGCCTTACAAATGGCAGATAAGTTATGGCTACTTTCAGCAGACAAAGGCTTGTTAACAGGAACGCCTGAAGATTTGTTATTGAGAAATGAATTTCAAACCATTTTTCAGAATAAAGGAATTGAGTTTGATAACAAAACAGGATTGTTTAGAGTAGGCTATGACTACAATCATGAGATTCCAGTAAAAGGTCACGGCTTCGAATATGTATTGCTTCGAAGAGCTTTTGCCAGAAATGGAATAAAAACCATACGCAAAGCAGAGGAAGATACCACCTGGCTTGAAGTGTGCAAAAATGGAAGTACGAGTTTTAAGTATTTCCAAAATGGAGAATGTGTGGGACAAGAGGAAACCATTGAGAACTTACTAACTCTAACTCTAAATAATCGGGGATGATAGTTGCAGCAGTAAGTTCAAAAAGTAGAATTGGCGATGTGGAGTTTAATCTATCCACCACGATGGATTGGATTAAAAGCTTCGATGCACAAGGAGTAGATTTTATTTTGTTCCCAGAGTTGAATTTGTCTGGCTATATAAGAGATATTGAGATTCTAAAAACGGTATTGCTAGAGAAAGAGTCTTTATTTACATCTTTAATGGAAATATCGAAGAATACGAATTCAGCATTTGCAGTAGGCTTTCCTGAACAAGAAAGAGAAAAGTATTTTATTACTCATTTTGTGTTTGACGGAGGAAAAATTATTGGGAAACATCGAAAAACACATGTAAGCATTACCGAAAAAGAGGTTTACTCTGAAGGTGATGAGATAAATGTATTTCCTGTGAAAGAAATGCTTGTAGGTATTCAGATTTGTTACGAAACACACTTTCCTGAAATCAGTGCCATTCAAGCACAAAAAGGAGCAAGTGTATTGGCAATGGCTTTTGCATCTCCAAAAGAAACTTGTCAAGATAAAATTGAAAGATTTAAAAGATATATACCAGCCAGAGCATACGATAATTCTTGCTTTGCGATGATTTGCAATCAGGTCACCACAAATAAAAGAGGAACGGTTTTTCCTTGCGCAAGTCTGATTATTGATCCCAAGGGAAAAGTGCTTTCAGAATCCTTTGTAGAAGAAAATGAATTTGCTGTGGCGAATATTGATTTTCATGAAGTCAATAGGATAAAAGAATCTAAAATGGCATACTTTAATGCTCATAAACGAACGGATTGGTTAAGAGAATACTATAAAAGTTAATCAAGTTTTCTTTATGTAGTAAGAACGTAAAAAGAGAAAGGAATCAGTTCAATTTGAAATTCTCCCCTTCTAGGGGAGATCCCGACAGGGAGAGGGGTGTTTAGTTGAGTTTCTTATTTCACCCTTTTGTCTGTCGACATTTTCCCTGAGAGGGAAAAACTCATCTCGAAAATGAGATGACAATTTTAATTGAGCAAAAGGATATAAAAGTAATTTTCAAAACCTGGATTTGAATAATGGATAAAATAGATACAAATGCTTTTTTAATTGCAGCACCAAAGAGTAATTCTGGTAAAACCATGATTACACTTGGACTAATGCAGGCATTGGTGAATAGAGGATTGAAGGTTCAGCCCTTTAAATGCGGACCCGATTATATCGATCCCATGCACCATACTAAAATTGCAGGTCAGCCATCATACAATCTGGACATGTGGATGACAGATGAGGATCATGTTCAACAAACATTTACTCAGCATGCTGCTATGGCAAATGTTTCCATTGCCGAAGGGGTAATGGGCTTGTTCGACGGAGCTCAAAAAGATGTTGGAAGTTCGGCGGCAGTTGCCCGCTTGCTTGATCTGCCAGTGATTTTGGTTGTGGATGCATCGAGTACGGCTTATTCTGTAGCTCCTTTATTGTATGGATTTAAGAATTTCGATAAAAGCATAAATCTGGCAGGAGTTATTTTTAACAAGGTTGCCAGTGAATCGCACTTCCAGTTTTTAAAAGAAGCTGCCATAGATGCAGGTGTTCATGTACTGGGCTACATGCCGCGTGACCAAAGACTGGCCATAGAATCAAGACACTTGGGATTACACCTTCCGGGTGAGAATCAAAATCGAGAAATCGTAAATGTTGCGGCTGAATTGCTGGAGAATCATGTTGATATTGATTTGCTTCTGGAAATTACGCAGAAGGAAATTCAGCCATTAACAAATCAAAATATAGATACAAAGAAGCAATTTAAAATTGCTTTGGCTCACGATGAGGCTTTCAACTTTTCCTATCAGGCAAACCGTGATGTTTTGGCAGAATTGGGAGAAGTGGTTGAATTTAGTCCATTGAACGATGAAGAATTGCCCGAGGCAGATTTGCTTTGGTTGCCGGGCGGATATCCGGAGTTGTTTGCAGAGCAATTGGGGAACAATGATAAAATGAAACAGGCCATTGCCGAGTATATTGAAAGTGGCAAAGCTTTGATAGCTGAATGTGGTGGAATGATGTATCTGGGAAAAAATATCATTACCAAAGAAGGAGAAACATATCAAATGACTGGTGTTTTTGACTTTGATACTTCCTTTGAAAATATGAAGCTAAACTTGGGATATCGCGATTTGAAAGGAAAGGATATCAGTATAAAAGGACACGAGTTTCATTATTCAAATCTGATTGGAGAGGAAAAAGCCAGTGCAAATTATCAGGCCAAAACGGCAAGAGGGCGCGATGTTGAAATGCCTGTATTCAGAAGAAAGAATTGTTGGGCTTCCTACATGCACCTGTACTTGGGAAAAAGAGAGAAAATGTTGCAAATGATAAAAGAATTGGGATTATGAGTTTGGGAAAATTAATTGGAGTTGCGTTAGGACCTGGTGATCCGGAATTGATTACACTTAAGGGTTTAAAGTCACTTCAGAATGCGGATCTTATTTTTTATCCGGCATCGAGCATAAAGGAATCGAAAGTAATTTCCTTTTCATACGATATATTAAAGCAGTTGAATATAGAAACCGAGTGTTTGCCGCTTGTGATTCCCATGACAGGGAAAAACAGGGAGATGCATTACCAAAAAGCCTTTGATGAGATTCATGAAGAATTGAAAAAAGGAAAAAATGTAGCTGTGGTTTCCGAAGGCGATGCTCTTTTTTATAGCACTTTTGGATACATTTTAAAGATAGCACAAGAAGCAAATGTTGACTGTAAAGTAATTCCCGGAATACCTGCTTTTATAGCGACAGGAGCCGAAGGAGAAAAATCGGTTACCGAAGGCGATCAGGCCTTAAAGGTAATTGCCCGACCAAAAGGTTTTGAGGAAATAGAAGAAGCGTTGAAAGAAAATCAAACACTGGTTGTAATGAAAATGAGTGTGCTCGATAACTGGAGTGATTTTCTTGAGAAACAAAATAGATCATTTTATTATATCGAACGTGTGGGAACACCGCAACAGTATTCCACAAGTAATGTTCAGGATTTAAAGTTGCGAACAATACCTTACTTTTCATTAATTATAATTTATGCCTAAGAAAATATATAGCATAGGAATTGGACCAGGGAATGAGAAATTCCTTACTCCACAGGCTTTGCAAGCCATTCAGGAAGCAGAAGTGATTGTTGGTTACAGCTTTTATTTTGAACACATCAAGCAGTTGTCAGGAGGAAAAGAGCTGATTGATACGGGTATGAAAAAAGAGCGCCAACGAGCAGAGAAAGCATTTGAAATAGCCGAATCAGGAAAAACCGTAGCTGTAATTAGTAGTGGCGATTCTGGTGTTTACGGAATGGCGCCTTTGCTTTGGGAAATGAAAGCAGAAAAAGCTTCGGATGTTGATTTGGAAGTAGTTCCGGGAATCTCTGCCATGTTTGCAGCCGCATCAAAATTGGGAGCACCTCTGGGACACGACTTTTGTTCCATTTCCATGTCGGATTTGTTAACCCCATGGGAAAAAATTGAGAAAAGAATTGTAGCTGCAGCTAATGCCGATTTTGTAACAGCGGTTTACAATCCCTTAAGCAAAGGCAGATTCTGGCAATTGATGAGGTTGAGGGAATTGTTCCTGGAAGTACGTTCGCCTGAAACTCCAGTTGGAATTGCCCGAAATGTGGGAAGAGAAGATGAGAGCATTGAGGTAATTACCCTTGCCGAATTGGATGTGACCAAAGCCGATATGTTTACCGTTGTGGTGATTGGTAACAGCCAAACTTTTAAGGCTCAAGGCAAGATGGTAACACCAAGAGGTTACTATGCTAATCAAAACAATAGCCAGGACAAGCTTGGACGCCGTATCATGAACGCAAGTTTCCAAACCATTTTGGATCATATCGATATCACAGATAAATCGTTGGCTCATGTGTGGGTGGCATTGCATTGTATTCACACGACTGCCGATTTTAAATTGAACGAATCGGTTGAGCTGAGCAATAATGTGGTGGAGCAATTGCACGAGAAATTTTATTCGGGAAAACCACCAGTTATTGTTACCGATGTATCGATGGTGACAAGAGGAATTCGCAGAGCAACGGCAGCCAAATTAGGTCTTGAAATTAAATGTTATTTGGATGATGAGCGCGTGGCTGAAATGGCTTCGCAGAAAAATATTACAAGAACTCAGGCTGGAATCCAGTTGGCAGTAGAAGAGCATCCCGACGCCATTTTTGCATTCGGAAATGCACCAACTGCATTAATCGAGTTGATTAAATTCATTCGCAATGGAAAAGCAAATCCTGCGGGAGTGATTGCAGCTCCGGTTGGTTTTGTAAATGTAAAAGAAAGTAAATGGCAGTTAAAATATGGTTGTCCGGATGTTCCTGCAGTTTTTGTAAATGGCAGAAAAGGAGGAAGCAATGTGGCAGCAACCATTATCAATGCCATTTTAAGCTGGAGCGAAGCGGAACAAATGCATCCGGGTGAGGGATTATAGATTTTAGGTATTTTAAAAAGTTAATATTTTGCTTTACCTAAATAGGTAAACAGCAAAAAAATAATTTTTCGTGCTTTCCTTAAACAGGCAAAGGTCAAAAAGTCAACTTTTCATGCTTTCCCTAAATAGGTAAACAGCGAAAAATCAATTTTTCATACTTTGCTTAAACAGGTAAAGGTTAAAAATTGAATTTTTTTGGCTTTACCCAAACAGGTAAGGGATATAAAGTCATATTTTGAGTTTTGCCTAAACAGGCATCGCAAAAAAAATAAAAAAGCTTTACCTAAATAGGAATTGTAAGGGTCTCGCAGAATTTTGTTGGGAATATATGAATAAATAATTTGTAGACAGTTAAATGTTTGAATTCTCTCCTTCTAGGGGAGATCCCGACAGGGAGAGGGGTGTATTTTGGATTATATTTGTCTTATCTCACCCTTTAGTCTGTCGACAGTTTCCCTAAAAGGGAAACACTCATTTTGAAAATGAGTAGATAAAGTGAACTATTGGTATCCTGACTTAGAGTCAGAACATCAAATTAAAATTTGAGAAGATCAGCGAGACCTAAATGAAATGAGTTGTAAATAAGCTTAAAATATTTATCAGCGTGAATCTGCGTGTAGATTTGCGTGAATCAGCGAGAACGAAATGAAAATAAGCATCATAGGAATATCAGATTTAACTCCTGATTTTACAAAGAAGGAGTTGACTCTGATTCAATTGGGAAAATATTTTGCAGGAGGAAGTCGTCATCGTGAATTGGTGGGAGATTATCTGCCAGAGCAACACCATTGGCATGATATTGTAGTGCCCTTGTCAACACTATACGATGCCATAAACCATTCCAACAGTGATTGGATTGTGTTTGCTTCGGGCGACCCATTGTTTTATGGGATTGGCATTACATTAAAACGTGAGATTCCCAATGCAGAGCTTGATATTCTTCCTGATTTTAATTCCCTGCAATTGCTGGCACATCGTTTTAAATTGCCTTACGGCGAGTTTCAAACTATTACGCTTACCGGCCGATCTTTCGAGCGATTCGATCAGGCATTGATTAGAGGTCAGGAGAGAATGGGAATTCTTACCGATAGAAAAAATACGCCCAAAAGCATTGCCGAGCGAATGTTACAATATGGATATTCGAACTACAAAATGTACTATGGTGAGCGCTTGGGAGGCGAAAGGGAACTTGTAAAGGAGTTGAGCTTGGAAGAAGCCTTGAGTTTGGATTTTAATCATCCGAATTGCTTTTACCTGGAAAAAACCGATGAGGCGATTCCTAAAAAGGGAATTAAAGAAAGAGATTTTGAACCCTTGGATGGTCGACCAAAAATGATCACCAAAATGCCCATTCGTTTGGCAACCCTTGCCTTAATGGAATTGCAAAATAAAAAGGTGTTTTGGGATGTGGGAGCATGCACGGGAAGTGTTTCCATCGAAGCTCGATTGAACCATCCGCATTTGAAGGTAAAATCTTTTGAGATTCGTGAAGAGTCAAGAGGGATCATTCAGCGCAATACAGAAACCTTCCAAACACCGGGAATCGATATTTTTATTGGAGATTATTTGCAAACCGATAAGGCAGAAATAGAAAAACCAGATGCCGTTTTTGTTGGCGGTTATGGTGGAAAAATGGATGAGGTACTGGATGATATTCATTTGCATTTGTTGGAAGGGGGAATCATTGGATTCAATTCGGTAAGCGAAAAAAGCAAATTGGGATTTAAACAATGGTGCGAAAAAATGTCATATCGAATGAAGCATGAAATGCTGGTAAGTGTGGATGAATTTAATCCGATAACCATTTTAGTAGCTGAGAAAATAAAAGAAAATTAGATATATGCTTTGAGGGTCTCACTTTAAGTGAGGCTCTCAATAAAAAAAAAAGAATTCTCCCCTTTTAGGGGAGATCCCGACAGGGAGGGTGTATTGTTTTCCAAAATTCACCCTTTTGTCTATCGACATTTTCCCTAAAAGGGAAAAATTTAATTTGAAACGGGAGATGCTTTTTTTCAGTAACCAACGAGAAACAATAAGTAGTAAGTAAAGACCAAAACAGAACAAAATACATCATGTCAAAAATAATAATCACACATTCCGATAAGGGGGAGTCACTTGCCAAACACATTACAAATAATGGATTTGAGGCTGAAATTATGCGCTCGCCAAAGAACTACGAAGAGCTTTGGAACAAATACGAAGCGTTAATTTTTATTGGAGCGTTGGGCATTTGCGTGCGCGAGATTGCCGCTTTTTTAAATGATAAAAAAACAGATCCTGCGGTGATCAATATCGATGCCAACGGACAATTTGTTCAACCTGTTGTGTCGGGACATTTGGGTGGGGCAAATCAATTGGCGGAAGATATTTCTCGTCTGTTGGGAGCAACACCTGTTGTTACTACCGTTAGCGATACATCAGGCTTGTGGGCATTGGATTTATTGCCGGAAAAACACAATTGGACCCTGGATTGCAAGGGCAATCTTACCCAATTGATGGCAGCTTTTGTGAACAAACAGAAAACCGCTTTGCTGCTTGAGATGCGCGATAAAGGAAGTCTGGTTTTGGAAACAGAAAAACCGGATCATGTAGATGTGTTTTTTAGTGCGGATGAAATAAAGCTGGAAGAGTACCAGCTTGTTTTGGCAGTAACACCATTTGTTCACGATTTTGGAGCTAAAGTGATTTACTACCGTCCTAAAGTTGTGCAATTGGGCGTAGGTTGTCAGCGCGATCTTCCTTTTGAGGCTTTCGAAATGGAATTGCTTTCGAAATTGGAATCGCAGCAAATTTCTCCATTATCGATTGCTGCTATCGGAACGGTTGACTTAAAAGCCAATGAAAAGGCATTGATTGAATTATCCGAAAAATGGAACATTCCAATGAACACATTTGGTGAGGATGTATTGTCAGGATATGATGTTCCTAATCCATCGCAAAAAGTAAGCGTGGTAACCGGAAGTTACAGCGTTTCCGAAGCTGCAGCCATGCATCTTTCAGGAAATGCTTTGTTGGTAGAAAAACAAAAAGCAAAGGCTGGTGATAAACACTTCACTTTTGCTTTGGCAATGGATAAGAATAGCGAGCGTAAAGGTTTTGTAGAGTTTGTTGGGGCAGGTCCCGGTGATCCTGAACTGGTTTCAGTTCGTGGAAAAAGAATGCTTCAAACGGCCGATATGATTCTGTATGCAGGCAGCTTGGTTCCTAAAGAACTGACCAACTATGCAAAGCCTGGATGTGTGGTAAAAAGCTCGGCTGGCATGGATTTGATCACTCAGATTGAAAGCATGAAACCATATTACGATCGTGGATTGTTTGTGGTGCGTTTGCATACTGGTGATCCTTGTATTTATGGTGCCATTCAAGAACAAATGGCCATTATGGATCAACTGAAATGGAATTATCACATTACTCCGGGAATTTCTTCATTCCAGGCAGCAGCAGCGGCTTTGGAGTCACAATTTACCATTCCGGAGGAGGTACAAACCATCATTTTGACTCGTGGAGAGGGAAGAACGCCAATGCCAGATCGTGAGCAATTGAACAAATTGGCCCGATCGCAAAGTACAATGTGTATTTACCTGAGTGCTTCTATTGCCGAAAAAGTTCAGGCACAACTTTCGGAGCATTATCCACCGGAAACACCTGTGGCGGTTTGCTACAAATTAACCTGGAAGGATGAAAAAATCTACCGTTGTACACTGGAAACTTTGGCAAAAACAGTAGAGGAAAACAATTTGAAAATGACTACCATGATTGTTGTGGGAAAAGCCATTGACAACCGATCGGGATTTTCAAAACTGTACGATAAGAAATTTACTCACGCATTTCGTGAAGGAAAATAAAACTTACTTTGAGGGTCTCACTTTAAGTGAGGTTCTCAATAAAAATTTTGAATTCTCCCCTTTTAGGGGAGATCCCGACAGGGAGAGGGGTGCTATTGATTAGATTTTTAAGGAATTCACCCTTTAGTCTGTCGACGGTTTCCCTTGAAAAGGGAAACATTCATATAGAAACGCAAAAACTTATGGTTCTTATTTTTGGCGGAACAACAGAAGGAAAGAGAGTTGCTGAACTATTCGACATTATAGGTCAGCAATACTTTTATTCCACAAAAACCGATTCGCACAAACAAATTAAAGGCGAGCGTGTTTTTGGTGATATGGATAGCACTAAAATCAAAGAGTTCTGCCAAACCAATGGCATTCGATTGATTGTTGATGCGGCTCACCCTTTTGCCGTTTATTTGCATGATAACATTTATCGGGCAGCTCAGGAATTGGGAATCTCAACCATTCGCTACGAGCGAAAGTTTCCAGAAATCAAATCGTCGAAACAGGTGCGCTTGTTCGATTCCTACGAGAGCATGACTGAGACTCTTTTGCAGAAAGATTATCAGAACATATTGGCCTTAACAGGTGTTCAAACCATTAACAAACTAAGGCCACTTTGGGATGAACGAACTTGTTATTTCAGGATATTGGATACCGATCTTAGTCGCCAAAAAGCTAGGGAAACCGATTTGGATTATCAGTATGTAATTCCAATGGATCCAAAGGCAGGAGTTGAGGAATTGGCGATTTTAACAAAGAAGTTGAATGCTGAAATTTTACTTTCGAAAGAGAGTGGAGAATCGGGTTTGTTTGAAACAAAAGAGAAAGTTGCCGAACAGGTGAAAATACCTTTATGGGTAGTGAAGCGACCAGAATTGCCTGCTTTCGATTATGTGGTGGATGAATCTAAAGCTTTCCTGCAGCAATTTTATCAGGTAAAGAAAACGAGTCTAAAGGTTGAAGGCCAATTGAGAAGCGGTTTTACTACCGGAACCTGCTTAACTGCTGCCACAAAAGCCTGTTTTATTGCCTTGGCAGAAAAGAAATTCCCCCAATGGGTTGAGGTTGATCTACCGGGAGGAGAAAAAACCAGATATGCTATTTTTCCAGAAAACTTATCAAGTAATTCAGCTTCCTGTGTGGTAATAAAAGATGCAGGTGATGATCCGGATGTGATTCATGGCAAAGAAATCGGTTGTGAATTATCATTTTCCGAACAGACAGGAGTTCAGTTTGTAAGAGGAAAAGGTGTAGGAATGGTTACTTTGCCTGGTCTTCAGGTTCCTGTTGGTGAACCAGCCATTAATCCGGTTCCACGAAAAATGGTTTCCAATCTTTTGGAAAAATTGTCTGAACAATACGAAATGGACTTGGCTTTTGAGGTGAAGGCCTTTATTCCTGAAGGAGAAGAGTTGGCCAAGCAAACTTTTAATCCAAGAATTGGAGTGGAAGGTGGCATTTCAATTATCGGGACAACGGGAATTGTAAAACCTTTATCGAATGAAGCCTTTTTGGCCAGTATTAAACAACAGGTGAAAGTGGCCAAAGGAAACCAGTGCACCGAAATTGTTTTAACCTCAGGAAAGAGAAGTGAAAACAGGCTGAAAGATAAATTTTCACACTTGCCACAGGTAGCCTACATTCACTTTGGCAACTTGGTTGGCGATACCATAAAGTTAGCAGTTGATGAGGGAATGGAGAAAATCAATGTGGCCATCATGTTCGGAAAATCAGTAAAGCTTGCAGAAGGAAACTTGAATACCCACAGCAAGAATGTGGTTTTTAATGCTGATTTTGTTGCTGATTTATCCAAACAAGCTGGATATTCTGATGAAATCCAAAATCAAATTAAGGGGTTGAAGTTGGCCAATGCCATTTTGGATATCATTCCGTTTTCAGAGAATGAAGCATTCTACAATTTGGTAGCTCAGAAATGCTTAAAAAATTGTCAACAGCTGTTAAATGATTCTTGCTCAATACAGTTATTTCTTTTGGTTGGCGATGAGGGAATGATTATCGTGAATTAAAATTGATAATTCATTAATGTAATAAGCTTATCATTTTTGTAATTTTGGTGAAAAATAGATCCTGATGCACAGACCTTTAATAATACTGCTATTACTTCTGGTAAATATCAATTTATCAGCTCAAAAGGTAGATATTCTTTACTTTACCGATGCTCACCGGATTTTTCCTGTTGATGATGTAGAAGGAGGCCGAGGTGGAGTGGCTCGTTTGAAGACCATTGTAGATGAAAGCAAATCGGGTAATGCAAATACCCTTGTAATTCATGGTGGCGATTTGTGTGGTGGTGTTCTGTTTGGCGGAATGTACAAAGGTTTGCCTATGATTGAGGCTTTTAATGAAATTCCTGTCGACATCTGTAATTTTGGTCAGCACGAGTTTGATTTTGGGGTAGATCATATATTGGAACTTTTAAGTAAATCAAAATCGGAATGGTTTAGCTCTAATCTGAAAAACAGAGATGGTGAGCCTTTTGGCAAGTTACCAAAGTATCTGATTAAGAAAATTGGTGGAATTAAAATTGCATTTATCGGTTTAACCGATGCAATGAATTCTACCATGAAAAGCAATCGAGTAATACAGGAAGATTTATCAATTGCGATTTCTGATATTATCGAAGACCTCCAAAATGTTGACTTTTTAATTGCCATTACCCAAACGGATTTAGAAACCAATAGAAAGCTTTTGGAACAATTTCCGGATATTGATTTGGTGCTTACCGAGGAGCAATACGAATACGAAAGCAATGTGTTCTACAAAGGAAACAAGCCCATTGTGGCTACCGCAGGCAACATGAGTTCGGTTGCCAAGATTAGTTTGCAAAAAGGTGAAAGACTTTTAATTGAAATTATTCCATTAGATGAAAATATTGTATCGGAAAAGTATTTGCGAGATATGGAAATCTACTATAAAAGAGACATGGAACTGAAATTGGCTGAAAAAATTTCTTACCTGGAAGTTCCGTTGAATTTTAGAGATGGGATTACCAAGGAAAGTGCAGCTGGAAATTTGGTAAGCGATGCCTATAGGGAATGGTACAAATCTGATGTTGGCTTAATTAATGGAGGTGGAATTAGAGCTGATATTCCCAAAGGTGATTTTACTATAAAGTCGGCCCGATCATTGTTGCCATTTGGTAATAAAATTTGCCAGATACTAATAAAAGGAAAGGAACTCAAATCTTTGCTAAAGAAATATGCAGGGAATACCAAAGGACAATTGCTGCATGTGTCAGGAATTTCGTATCAATATGATCAGAAAACAGATTCAATTCATGTAGAATGGAAAGGTGATTCTCTATCTGATGATGAATTGTTGACAGTTTCATTAAACAATTACTTTTTGAAAAAGCTTGATGTGGATTGTGATATTTTAATTAATGAAACAGATTTGAAAGCCAAAGAGGACTACGAAGTATTGCGCCAGTATTGTAAAAAACAAAAAGCCTTGCACCCGAAGGTACAAGGACGATTTGTTATTGTTCGAGAATAGTTTAAAGATTCAAACTAAGTGTAAGGTAAAAGCTTCTGCCTGGTGCATAAATTGCCTGGTTGCTGCCTTTTACCGATCTATTCAAGTGCTCGTAGTAAGCTTCATCAAATAAATTTCTGATTCCTCCAATGATCTGAATATTGTCAGAAAACAAATAGCTTGCCTTAAAATCCAAAACGGTAAAATCCGGTGTTTTAGTCTCACCATAATTTTCAGAAATTCGATCTTGCTTGGCTGCATATCTTACCATCAATTCAGGCGTAAACTTTTGTTTGCAAAAATGTGCCCCCAAGCTGTATCGAATATCCAAAGGAGGAATTTCAGGCAATGGCTGATTGATCATCTTGTTTTTACCGTAGGTATATGCCAGATTCAATCTGTGATACAAATGATTTGTGATGGATTGATTAAAACCAATTTCGAATCCTCGCATCACAGCCTTATTGATATTTACAAATTGTTTTACTCCAGGTGCCGTAGCCATTAATGAGGTAAGATCTGGTCTGATTTCAGAGCTGATGTAATCTCGTAACCAAGAATTAAACAGGTTAATATTCAAGGAGAAATATTTCGTATTCCAATTAATATTATAATCAATTTGGCAGTTGATTTCTGGGGCTAAATCAGGATTTCCAACTCTTTCGTAAGGATCAACATCAACAGGTATGTGGTTGATGAATCGTTCGGTTAAACTTCCACTTCTTTCTGCTCTTCCAAACCAAATCCCCATTCTAAGGTTTTCCGATAAATCTTTGCTAGCTCCAATACTAAAAGAGAAATCGAATTCATCTGAGGGATCATTTGGATTGATACTGCTAAAGTTTTCAGCTTTATCTTTGCTTTCAGCCAAATTGTTTTCTAACCTTGTTGAGGCGATGAAATAAGTCTCATTTACCGCAAAGTGATACTCTCCAAAAATACCGATTTTTTCAATTTTACTGTCTTGCCAAATGTTGTCGTAAACTGTTTTGCCTGCCATTGGTCCCATTAACATTTCACGAGAACGAGTGCCATCCGCTTCCTCCTTTTTGTAATCGATACCTGCGAACAACGAACTTTCCTTAAATTGAAATGCTGCTTCCGATCTAAAAGCGTAATTTTTTGTTTCAGCTTCGGTAATGGCATTTACTTTTCGTGGATTTAAATTCTTTGTCAGATTATCCATTTCATGATCAACGAATGATGCGTTTGCCGATGTTGAAATGGAAGCCAAGGCCGAATTTTTGAAAGTGATTTTGTGGCTAAGACTGATCATCTTGGTGTCATCTTCTCGCAAATCCATATTTAATGCTGGAAAATCAACATCTTCGGCATAGTTGCTATTGGCAGATACTTGTATATTTTGAGAATTGGAAAGTTTAAAGTTGGCTGCAAGTCCAATGTTTCTTCTGTTAAAACCTGAAGCCACTTTATCGCCATTGCCATCTTCATAATCTGAACCCTCGCTGTACGCTCCAAAAATACCGAAATTGTAGAACTTGCCTTTGGCACCTGCCAAAGCTTCGGTTCTGAATATTTCTCCATTGCTTTCGTAGCTTCCGGTAGCGCGACCAAACGTTCTTGTTTTATCAGCAAACCCGTTGGTCGATGATTTGAAATGGATGCTGCCACCAAAGGAACTACCATATCGTAACGAATGAGGACCTTTCATGATTTCTACCCTGTCAACCATGTTTAATGGAATTTGACTAATGGGAGGATCCATTCGGTTGGGACAAGCTGCAGTAGCATTCATTCCATTATCCATTACAATGTTTAACTGATCGTATTTGAAACCTCGCATTACAGGATCGAAACCATAACTTCCACTTTTACGGATTCCACCAATTAAACCCGATTGACTTAAGAATTCACCAGCATCATGCGATAATTTATCGCTTGAACGGATTTGCATGGTTTCAGATTCTTTTGCTGTCCTTTTTCGCGCAATGATAGTGGTTGGTAACAAACTAATGTAGGTTTTGTTCATATAAAGCTTGCCCGATTGTAATACAGCTTTTAATTCACTATCGGTAAGTGAAACTTTTCCATAGTTTACATGCGATAGGTATAGCTTTTCACCTTCAATATGTTTGATTGTAAATTCACCATTTGCATTGGTGTTTCCTTTCTGATTTTGATAAAGAAAGTGAGCAAATGCAATGGGATGATCAGTTTCCTGATCTAATAACTGAATTGTATTTTGAGAATAAACCTGTATGTAAATGCATAGCATACAGGCAGTAATTATTTTTTTCATCCTTCATTTTTATGTGTTCGAAACTATTGTGCATCAGAATTATTAGTGCACAAAAAATCGCAATACTGTAGCATTTACAATATTGAGGCCATTAAAAAAATAAAAATGAGCTTTGTTGTGGAGGATGAAAAATATCTGACACATGCTTTTTTATGAGCTGAAAATGGGGAAGATTTACATCAGTTGGAGCGATTGAAATTTTAGGAGTAGGAATTAAATCAAAACAGGTTGAAATGAAGTTTAAGTTCTCTTTTTCGATATTGATTTTTTTCTTTTCCGACTCATTTTCCTCTTGTTGCTTTAGTTGTTTTTTAAGATGACATTTCCCATTACACTCCATTTCTGGTTTGTCCTTGTTTTCACAAACCGAAGCATAAAAGTCCTGATTAAACTTATAATGTAGTATGATAATGATATTCCCGGTTGATTGAACGGAAAGTATCAGTATTAACATGTATGTGAGGAAATGTTTCAATAAGTATTATAATTCGGATGGATAAATAGTAAATATAAAGATTTTAAATCAAAAAAATAGATGTAAAAACCAAAGCAAGTAAGAAAATTATTTGCAGATCAATTTTGAATTTAAGAATTTTGATGGTTCTGAAAAATGAATAAAACATGAATAAATTTTTGATATTGTTCCTGCTATTGGTGTTTGTTGCATCTTGTTCGGGAAAAAAAGATGCGGAAGAATTAAGAGTATTGCAGTTTAATATTTGGCAAGAGGGAACCCAGGTAGAAGGGGGATATGATGCCATTATTAACGAGATTATCAGGACGAAAGCTGATTTAATAGCTTTGAGTGAGGTTCGAAATTATAATGATACCAATTTGTCAGAACGATTGGTTGCATCCCTTAAGAAGAAGGGATTTGAGTATTATTCTCTGAAAAGTCAGGATTCTGGCATATTGTCGCGTTATCCCATTACGTTTCAGGAGGCTCTTTATCCTGTGAAAGACGACAGAGGATCAGTATACAAAGCACTTATTGATGTGAATGGTGTAAAGGTTGCTTTCTATAGCGCTCATTTGGATTATAGAAATTGTGCATTGTACTTACCAAGAGGATATGATGGTTCAAGTTGGGAAAAACTGGATGCGCCTCAAACCGATTTGAATGTAATTAGAGAAGATAATCTGGCTTCAAAACGAGATGATGCTATTCAGGTGTTTTTGTCCGATGCTAAAAAAGAATTGGAAAAAGGAAGATTGGTTTTCTTAGGAGGAGACTTTAATGAACCTTCTCATAGGGATTGGGTGGAAGAAAATAAAAATTTGTACGATCATAATGGAGTTGTGATGAAGTGGCATAATACTCTTTCTCTTGAAAATTCGGGTTTTATTGATACGTACAGAGAAATATATCCTAACCCGATAAGTCATCCTGGATTTACTTATCCTGCTGATAATCCTCTAGTTGATATTAAGCGTTTGGCATGGAGTCCGGAGGCGGATGACCGGGATCGTATCGATTTTGTTTTTTATTATCCCAATGCAAACCTAAGTTTAAAAGAGGTTACTATTGTTGGCCCCAAAGGGTCGGTAAGTCGAAACCAGAGAATTGTGGAAACATCTCAAGATGTTTTTCTCCAGCCATTGGATGTTTGGCCTACCGATCACAAAGCAGTATTGGCCACATTCAATTTGAAAAAGTAGTAACAGTTGAGGATATAAAATTTCGAAGGAATGGATTGGGATTCCACTTTGGTTATTTTAGTGGAGAACTCAATCCATTCCCTTGAAATACTTCAGTTATGCTTTTAAAGATTAATCACCTTATCGGCATCGGCCTGGAGCGTTATAATGTCAGGCATGCTACCAACATTACCAACTTTTACTTTATCCAGTAAATTGTAATGATCAAGACAGGTTTTGCAGGCCAGCATGCTTACTCCTTTATTTGCCAGGTTTTGTAAACCTTCCAAGGCTGGAGAATCTTCACAAATCAACTTTACACCAGCATTGTAGAATACAATTATTTTTGGCAATCTGTTTTCTGCATCCAATAGTTTAAAGTAATTGGTAGCCAATTTTAAGCCCAATTCTTCGTTACCATTACCCATTCCATTTTGAGTAACTTGAATCAATGTATTTCTATGCATGATTAATTTACGCTGATATAAGGTTCGTTACTGTTTATCCTTTCTACCAATTTTCCAATTGGACTTAGATCAAATCCTTCTCTTTTAGCCAGACAGATAAACTCTTCAGTATGATTGTCGTCAACAGCAACCAATAAGCCACCACTTGTTTGCGGATCGCAAAGTAATGCTTTCTGATCTTCGGTAATTTCACCAATTAAATGTCCGTATGAAGCCCAGTTTCTTCTTGTTCCTCCAGGAGTACTTCCTTTCTGAATTAATTCTTCCACGCCTTCAATTTTTGGGACATCATTGTAATTGATTACCGCATTTACATTACTTCCTTCACAGATTTCGCTTAGGTGACCCAACAAACCAAAACCAGTAACATCAGTCATCGATTTGATGTATTCTTGCTCGCCAAATACAACTCCTACTTTGTTCAGGCTGCACATTAAATCAACCGCAATCTGATTGTTTTCGTGAGCAATTAATTTCTTTTTCTCAGCAGTGGTTAAAACGCCAATACCAAGAGGTTTTGTTAGGAATAAGGTGCATTTTGGACTGGCTGTATTGTTTTTCTTTACTCTTTCGGTTGCAACAATTCCGTTCACCGATAAGCCAAAAACAGGATCACCAATGTCGATAGAGTGTCCTCCTGCTAGTTGAATGCCAGCATTTGCACACACATCTCTGGCTCCTTCAACTACTTTTTGCGCAATTTCGGTAGAAAGTTTTTCCAAAGGCCATGCAAGAATAGCCAAGGCCATAATTGGTTTACCACCCATTGCATAAATGTCACTTATGGCATTTGTAGCGGCAATTCGACCAAAATCATATGGATCATCTACAATTGGAGTAAAGAAATCGGTTGTACTAATCAGAGCTTGACCGTTACCCAAATCGTAAACTGCAGCATCATCTTTAGTATCGTTACCAACCAGCAAGTTCGGATTGGGAATTCTTGGTGTGCTGCTTTTTAAAATGCATTCTAAATCTTTCGGTGAGATTTTACATCCACATCCGGCTCCCGGACTAAACTGTGTCAGTTTCTTTGTTTCCATTGTTTTTGCAATCTGTTAAATTATCTGGTAAAGATATCACTTTTTAATAATGGTTGTCATTCAACTTCAGGTCTAATTTTTACAATATTTATTTGCTTGCGATCAGTTAAATCTCTTAAATTTGATATTTGTGAATTTACATGATAGAGGATTGAAAAAGTTTGCTTCTATAAAATATTTGTTGCTGATTATTTGCGGTTTTGTAATGCAATCATGTGTTACACAGAATAGATATCTGCAATCGGTAAATACTTGCGATGCATTTACATGTGTTAACGAGGTAGATGCAATTGAACAGTTGGAACTGCAAAAGCAGGGCAAACGAAAATTACAGATTTATTTGATTCGCCATGCCAAGCCTAATCTTAAAAAGAAACTGTTTTATTCAGCAGAAGAGGCTCAGCAGTATGTTTATGATTACAATTCAGTGCCAATTGTTCCCTTCGATCCGGAAATGGTAAAGGTAAATCTAAATCCTAACCATTTCATCTATTGTTCCAACTTGCCGCGTTCGCAAGAAACTGCATTGGCAATTTTTGGAAAGGATTATCCTGTAGTGTCCGATTCGATTTTCCGAGAATATGAAATTAAAGTGGTAAAAGCCAGTAGTATTATTAAATTGCCTTTGCCTATTTGGCAGTTTTTTAGCCGAGGGAGTTGGTTGTTAGGTTTTAACCACAAAGGAATTGAAAGTCGGAAAGAGACTAAACAAAGAGTGAAATATGCAGTTGAAAATCTGATAAAAGTTGCCGAAAAAGAAGAAACTGCAGTTCTAGTAGCTCATGGGATGTTGAATCATGGATTGGAAAATCATTTGAAAAAACAAGGCTGGCAAGTCATTCAAAAAAACGGACAAGCCAATCTGGGGGCTACTATTTTAGTTAAGATTGTTGATTTAGAACAGAAAATTATTTTTTTCTAATCATCATCAATCCATGACGGATAGGAAGCATTAAATTTTCCACTCTCTCGTCTTTTTGTATGAATTCATTGAATGCAAGAATGCCTTGAGTTTGCTTGTCTTTCGATTCAACTTCTTCCAAAACCTTACCATCCCACAAAACATCGTCAGCCAAAACAAAACCTCCTTGCCTTAATTTTGGAAATATTGCCTCAAAATATTCGGTGTACTGTCTTTTATCGGCATCAATAAAAGCCAAATCAAATTCTTCTTCAATATTTGGAATAATGTCTAAAGCCTCACCAATGTGGAATTCTATTTTGTTCTCGTAACCCGATTGTTTGATAAATTTGCGAGTGAAGTATTCCAATTCATCATTGCAATCAATGGTGTGAATTATACAATCATCTGATGTTCCCATAGCCATGCTAATTGCCGAGTAGCCGGTATAGGTTCCAATCTCCAGAATACGTTTTGGATTCATCATTTGGCAAATCATCTTTAGAAATTTACCCTGCATATGTCCAGAAAGCATTCTTGGGCGAAGCATTTTAACATGTGTCTCCCGAGTAAGATCCTTTAAAATTTGATCTTCGTTTTCGGTATGTGTTAGGATGTATTCCTCCAGCTCTTTATTAATCTCCAACATGATTATTTATACATCAAAGTGGTTAATCGGTCTTTATTCAAAATTTCGTTGGCAACCTCAAGTAATTGTTCCGCTGTTATCGATTCAATTTTTTGGTAAATCTCCTCTAAAGAATCAACTCGATTGTAAAGAAGGTAAGTTTTGCCAACATTAAGCATTAAATTCTCGTTGTTTTCTGATGAAATGGCAATTTGTCCAATCATCTGATTTTTTGCCTTGGTCAACTGACCAGGCCCCAATTTTTTTGTGCAAAGCAAATCCATTTCTTTGTGAATTAAACTTAAACACTTGTCCAAGTATCCCTTATCGGTACCAAAGTAAATGCTAAAAACTCCTGTGTCAGCGTAAGAGGTATAGTTGGCTTCTATGTTGTAAGCCAGTCCGTGTTTTTCACGCAGGGAGAGATTTAGACGAGAATTCATCCCCGGACCACCCAGTATATTCGTTAAAAGTGACAATGGAATTCTGCGATCATCATTGGCATCGTATGCTACATTTCCTAAAACACAATGTCTTTGATAGGTGTTTTTAACCAAAGTCTGAGTTCTTGGCTTATAAGAATTTGGCCTTTTCCTTTTGTCGACACGTAAGTTTTCAGCAATTCCTCCAAAATACCTCTCAACCATCTTAACCAATTTCTTGAAAGGAATATTTCCTACAGAACTAATTACCATCTGATCTGTGTGATAATTGTTTCTAATAAAGTTTAAAATATCCTCACGTTTAAAAGCTTTGATATGCTTAGGTGTTCCTAAAATATTTCTTCCAATTGGATCTTTTTTGAAAATTAATTCCTCAAAATCATCAAAAATAAGTTCGGAAGGAGAATCTTTATAGGAATTGATTTCGTCAAGAATTACCTCTTTTTCTTTTTCCAGTTCTTTTTCAGGGAAAATAGAATTGAAGGTGATATCGCTTATTAGTTCAAGAGCTCTTTTGTAATCCTTATCCAAAAAAGTAGTGTAAATGCATGTTTCCTCTTTTGTGGTGTAGGCATTTAGTTCCCCACCTACATCTTCCATACGGCTAAGTATGTGATATGCTTTACGTTTTGTTGTTCCTTTAAACACAACATGCTCTATAAAGTGAGCAATTCCCCATTCATCCTCTTTCTCATCACGGGAACCGGTATTCAAAATAATTCCGCAATGGGCAACACTTGCCTTAACTGGTCGGTGAATTAACCGGATACCATTTGATAATGTGTAAGTTTCGAATACCATATACTTTTTTATTAGGCTGCAAAGGTAACAAGAAGTTTAGAATCCGATTAAAATTCCTTTCTATTTTTCTTGATTTTATTTGGTGATGTAAATTTTTTACGTACTTTTGCATCGCTCAAGTAAAGAGGGTACCATAGCTCAGTTGGTAGAGCAATGGACTGAAAATCCATGTGTCCCTGGTTCGATTCCAGGTGGTACCACAACTTTTTTCTTCGAGTAATTAATACCAAGGGGTACCATAGCTCAGTTGGTAGAGCAATGGACTGAAAATCCATGTGTCCCTGGTTCGATTCCAGGTGGTACCACGAAAAAAGCCGATCGTTTGATCGGCTTTTTTTGTATTTGAAACTTTTTAGTTTGCGTCAATCAATAAATCAAATCCTTTCTTTTTAAACTCTCTCTCGGTTGTAGATAGAGATTTGGCTGCAGTAATAGCTGGGAAATTACCTTGGTTAATGTATTGGAGTGCTGCTTGAAGATTGCTCTCCTCGGGATCACCAAAATCACGACTTAAATCGTCAGAAATTTCAAAATCAACAGGAATTCCTTCAAAATAATCTCCTTCATCATTTGCATTGGTAATCGAAAAACTAATTGGGACAATGGCCAAATTAAAGTCAGGTTCTTCAAAAACATACATTCCTACAGGCTTTCCATGTGTTTTGCTGCCAATTAAAATTACTTTATCATTGCCTAAATAAGGTTTTAAACCATTTATTACCATTTCGCTGGCTGATGCAGTTCTGTCTGTTGTAATTATGAAAACTCTTTCAAAACTATAGGCAGATGATTGGTTGCTAAAGGCATAGGTAAAATTTTCACCACTTTTGGAATCATTATGGAATACTTTGGAGTAAATTTTTCCTTCGTAAAGATTTCCAGTAATTAAACTTGAAAGTTGATTTGATATGGTTGTACTACCTCCACCATTGTAGCGTAAATCCAAAACCAATTCTTTTGCCGCATTGGCTTTAAAATAATCAAAAGCTTCATTCAATGCATCTTCTGAACTTCCTAGAAAACTATCAAATGCTAAATAAGCTACATTTGTACCTTCGTAATTAATTACCTCTCTTTTTAGTACGGAGTTTTGATCTATTTCCTGTTGACTTGCGGTAATTTCCTTTTGTTCTCCTAAATTGTTTTCAAATATAAATGTTGAAGTATTCTTATCTAATTCATTCAAAACAGCATCTTCAGTTAAATCTGCAATATTTAGTCCGTTGATGTTTATCAATTTCCATCCTCGGGTAATTCCTTTTGAAGCAAGGGGAGATTCATCGAAAATCAATTTTACTCTAAGGTTATCTTCTGAATCATATTTGAATGCCAAACCATATCCTTTATATGTTCCGTTTTCAAGATATGCAATCAATGCATCAAGGTTAGCAATATAGCTCCATCTATCTTGGTTCACTAGTAGGTCTTCAAAATATTTATTTACATCCGAATAGCTGGAAGAATTGATATTGGGTAGTTCTTCATTCCACAAATACCATTCACTCATTGTTTTGTCTATAGTTTCGTAAATGGTTTTGGTTTCTCTTTCATAGTTATTATTGTCATCATCGCTGCAGGCAATAATAAATGAAGAGAAGATAAAAAGAGAAAGGAAAAACTTAAATGATTTGAATAATCTATTTTCAGTCATCGATTTGGAGATTTAGTGATTAATGAACGGATATAAAAATAACAAAAACTATACCTATTATTTAAACGAGCCATAAGAATACGTATTGCATAAAAAATAAATATTTGAAATTAATCTAAATTGCGACGAAAAAATTGATTTTGAAGTATTTTCAGAAATGTATTTGCATTTTTCGTAAGTGTGCATCATAAATTATTTTGTAGAAAAGGATTTTTGCTTACTTTTGTAGCACCAAAAACAAAGGGTACCATAGCTCAGTTGGTAGAGCAATGGACTGAAAATCCATGTGTCCCTGGTTCGATTCCAGGTGGTACCACAAAAGCCGATCAAATGATCGGCTTTTTGTATTTATTGAGAAGATGGATTCCTTATTTGTGTATTTTTTTCTCAATTTCTGATACTTATTCTGTTCGTCTTTGAACAATTTTCAAATTACAAACGTTTTCGATCTAAAATAAAGACTCTCAATCGTCTAAGTGCTTTTTTTATTAGAATTAATAAGATATTTTTGCATGACTAAGATCAAGTAAAACAGAATTTAAGATATAAAATACTTTAAAATGGCAGATAGCAAAAAAGCTTTATTGATGATCCTTGACGGATGGGGGATCGGGGACAAATCGAATGCAGATGTGATTTCTTCAGTTGCAACTCCTTATATGGATAGCTTATTGGAAAAATATCCAAATTCGCAATTGCAAGCTGCAGGCAGATTTGTTGGGTTACCTGAAGGACAGATGGGTAACTCAGAAGTAGGTCACTTAAATATTGGAGCAGGACGTGTTGTTTACCAGGATTTGGTAAAAATCAATATGGCTGTTGAGCAAGATACTCTAAAGGATAACGAACAAGTTGTTAAAGCATTTACTTACGCAAAAGAAAATGGAAAGAAAGTTCATTTAATCGGTTTGATTGGTGATGGTGGAGTTCACTCTTTAAGTAAGCACGCTTTGGCTCTTTGTGATGCTGCAAAAGCATTTGGAGTGGAAGATGTATTTGTACATGGTTTAACGGATGGACGTGATACTGACCCTAAATCAGGATTGGATTTCGTTAAGACTTTCGTAAATGATATTACAAGCAAAGGAACAGCAAAATTTGCTTCTTTAATTGGTCGTTACTATGGTATGGATCGCGATAGCAACTGGGATCGTGTGAAGTTGGCCTACAATCTTTACACTAAAGGTGAAGGTAAAGCTACCACAGATGTTGTTGCTGCTATCGAGGAATCATATGCAGAAGGTGTAACCGATGAGTTTATCAAACCAGTTGTGGTGGTTGATGAAGCTGGTGCTCCTTTGGCTAAAATCGAAGAAGGCGATGTAGTGATTTGTTTTAACTTCCGTACCGACCGTTTGCGTCAAATGACAACTGTTTTCACTCAGGAAGACAAGCAGGAATTCGGAATGCATACCATGAATGTGGAGTGGTACACAATGACTTGTTACAATGCTAACTTTAAAGGTGTGAATGTAATCTACGATAAGGAGAACGTTCAGAACACAATGGGTGAAGTTGTGTCAGCAGCTGGTAAGAAGCAAATTCGTATTGCTGAAACTGAAAAGTATGCTCACGTAACATTCTTCTTCTCAGGCGGTCGTGAAGATGAGTTCGAAGGTGAAAGCCGTTTATTGGTTGCATCTCCAAAAGTGGCTACTTACGATCTTCAACCAGAAATGTCGGCTCCTGAAGTTGCAGATAAAATTACCGCTGAGTTGAATGCTCAATCGGCAGATTTTGTTTGTTTGAACTTCGCTAATGGCGATATGGTTGGACACACAGGTGTGTATGAAGCGATTTCAAAAGCTGTTCAGGCTGTAGACAAGTGTGTAGAACAAGTTGTTGAAGCTGCAAAAGCAAACGGATACGATGTAATCATTATTGCTGATCATGGCAATGCTGATTTTGCAGTAAATGCTGATGGTTCTCCAAATACAGCTCACTCATTAAATCCGGTTCCTTGTATTTGGGTAACTGAAAATCCAAAAGAATTGGAGAATGGTATTTTGGCTGATGTTGCACCAACTTTGTTGGATATTATGGGCATTGAGAAGCCAGAGGATATGACTGGAAAATCTTTGATAAAATAAAAGATTGTAACCGTATATAAAACATTCCGTACTATCTTTGCACGATAGTGCGGATTTTTTTATTCGTATAACTGATACAATTTAAATAGGGAAATAGTGTTACAGATAGGAAAAGCCATAGTTAGTCTTGATGTGATTGAGAAGAAGTTTATTTGCGACATTTCAAAATGTTGTGGAGCTTGTTGTGTTGAAGGAGATTCGGGAGCTCCGTTGGATGAGGAAGAAAAACAAATCATTGAAGATATCTATCCTGATATTAAAGAATATCTTACCGAAAGAGGAATAGAAGAAATCGAAAAGCAAGGAACAACAGTTATTGATAGCGATGGTGATTTGGTAACTCCTATAATCGATGGCAAGGAATGTGTCTATACAATTTTTGAGAATGGCAATGCCATGTGCGGGATCGAAAAAGCCTTTTTTGATGGAAAGATTTCGTATCGCAAACCGATTTCCTGTCAGTTATATCCTATACGAATTGATAAGTATGCGGAGTTTGATGCTGTGAATTACAATAAGTGGGATATCTGTAAACCAGCCAGAGAGCTTGGGTTTAAAAATGGAACACCGGTGTATAAATTTTTAAAAGAACCATTGATTCGTAAATATGGTGAAGATTGGTATAACGAATTGGAATATGCAGCTGAGAATATTGGTGAAATCATGAAAATGAGATGATAGAATATATCACTATAAGATTTTAAAGAAACAGTGACCAGTTTGGTTGCTGTTTTTTTTGTTTTGTAAGGAGTAGTATTTCTAACAGACTGTTTTAGTAGATTGAAATATCAAATAAAATCCTATCCGAATATTAGACATTTTTCCAGTATAACATATATCAAAATTCATTTTCATATATATCAGAAATTATTTTAATGTATATGAAAATATATGTTGATATATATTAAAAATAAAAACAATTTAAAGTTTTTATAAGAGATCCGGGGACTAAAATATTTAAAAATACGAGACATAGTTTAAAAAGGAAGATGACTTAATTTGCTATAAATCCTGCAAGAACATATTTGTATTCTCGTGATCTATTGTATATTTACCTTTCGAAAATATTTAAATCCAATAAACACACTTAAGTATGGAAAATATTAAATCATATATCGAAGAGAATAAGGAACGATTCCTTGAGGAATTATTCGGATTAATTCGAATTCCTTCTATTAGTTCGATTGAGGCTCATAAGCCAGACATGTACAAAGCTGCAGAATACTGGAAGCAACTAATTTTAGATGCAGGTGCTGATAAAGCTGAAATTTTTGAAACAGAAGGTAACCCAGTTACTTATGGTGAAAAAATTATCGATCCTAGTTTACCAACTGTAATGGTTTACGGTCATATGGATGTGATGCCAGTTGATCCAATCGATCTTTGGAATACTGATCCATTTGAGCCAGTAATTAAAGATGGTAAAATTTGGGCTCGTGGTGCTGATGATGATAAAGGACAGGCTTTCATGCATGCGAAAGCTTTCGAATACATGATTAAGAACGACTGTCTTCCATGTAACGTGAAGTTCATGATTGAAGGTGAAGAGGAAGTAGGTTCTCCAAACCTTCCTAAGTTCTGTGAAGATCACAAGGAAATGTTACAAGCTGACGTAATTTTGGTTTCTGATACTGGAATGATTGCTCCGGATATACCATCTATTACAACAGGTCTTCGTGGCTTAATGTACTGGGAAGTTGAAGTTACAGGTCCTAACCGCGATCTTCACTCAGGATTGTTTGGTGGTGCTGTAGCAAATCCAATCAATGTATTGGCAAAAATGATTACTCAAATGGTTGATGAGAATGGTCATATTACCATTCCTGGATTCTATGATGATGTAATCGAAGTATCAAAAGAAGAAAGAGCTATGATGGCTGAAGCTCCATTCAATGTGGAAGAATACAAAAAAGCAATTGATGTGAAAGCTTTAGCAGGTGAAAAAGGATATACTCCATCGGAGCACACTGGTATCCGTCCGTCATTTGATGTTTGTGGTATTTGGGGTGGTTACATTGGAGAAGGTGCAAAAACTGTACTTCCTTCAAAAGCTCATGCAAAGATTTCTACTCGTTTGGTTCCAAACCAAAACTGGGAAAAGATTTCTGTTCTTTTCAAAGAGCATTTCGAAGCAATTGCTCCTGATTGTGTTAAAGTGGAAGTTACTCCATTGCATGGTGGTCAAGGATATGTTTGTCCAATTGATTTCCCAGCGTATATTGCAGCTGAAAAAGCTTACACTGAGGTTTATGGAAAGCGTCCTGTTCCTGTACGTTCAGGAGGATCTATTCCAATCATTTCTTCTTTCGAAGAGATTTTGGGTATTAAATCAGTGTTGATGGGATTCGGTTTGGAAAGTGATGCAATTCACTCGCCAAATGAAAACTATCCATTGGAGCAATTCTTTAATGGAATCAATACAATTCCTTTGTTCTACAAGCATTACGCTGAATTATTAAAAAAATAGTTCGTTAAATGACTATAAATTAAGGGTATTTCAATTAGAAATACCCTTTTTTATTGGAATTCACATTTTGGTATGATAACTTTGCATTCTGCTATAAAGTATGCGACATTCGTCAGAATATTTAGAATATAATTATTATATTTCCTATGTAAATGAATTGAAGGATTCGATATGTATTGATAATATTGGATTTAGTCATATTTATAGCTAAATTAGTAGTAAGATCTTTTGTGTGATTTGATTCTCAATTTATCGTAAATTAAACATGAAGATAGGCAGGGATTATCAGAGATCATACAAGTCGAAGTAAATTGACATACATGGACGAAATTTTTGGAAAAATAGGTACGGCGCAAACTCTCAGTCAAAAAATTGAGCGTCGAATTGAGGAAGCAATTCGACAAAAAAAATTACTTGTCGGAACAAAGTTGCCTTCGGAACGTGAACTTTGCGAAATGTTTGCAGTTAGTAGAACGGCTTTGCGTGAGGCATTACGTCGATTAAGTGCAAGAGGATTAATTCAAATCAAGAAGGGTAGTGGGATGTTCGTTAGTGAACTGAAGATTGAAGATGCAATTGAATCTTTGAATCTATATTACGACCTAAGTTTTGATAGCGGTTTGATTTCTCAGATTATTGAAGTTCGTAGAGTTTTTGAACCTGAAATTGCAAGAATTGCAGCTACGAATAGAACGGATGAAGATTTAGCTGTATTAAATAGAAATATTGCAGATCTTGCCGATTGTGATCCTGATAATACGCAATTGGAGGCTGACATCATCAATAAGTTTCACTTAAATGTAGCCAAAGCAACAGGTAATAAAGTGATGATTATTTCGATGGAACCTATCTATTCATTACTACCAAGAATGCGTAATCTCATTTATGCCAATGTTGACGGCGAAAAGGATTTTACTATAAAAGCACATCGTGCAATTTTTGAGGCCATTCGAGATAAGGATGGAGAGCGAGCTTATAAAGAAATGGCTGGACAAATTGATCGTACCTTAGAAATATATACTCAATATTTGAAGTAACTCTCGAAGTTTGAGTAAATGAAAAGCGGAGCTTGAAAATAATTTTTCAGACTCCGCTTTTCGTATTTATGTGTGTGGTACTTATTTAAGATTTCTTATAAGCTTCAATTGCTTTCTTTACAGAACCATGTTCAATTAATAAACTTTTGGAGGTTTCTTTATCAAGTTTTAATTCTTCCATAATCATTAAGGTCCCTCTTTCAACTAACTTTTTATTGGTCAGTTGCATGTTTACCATTTTGTTTCCTTTTACTCTTCCTAGTTTAATCATTAAACTAGTTGTGATCATGTTCAAGATCATTTTTTGAGCAGTACCGGCTTTCAGTCTTGTGCTTCCTGTTACGAATTCTGGACCTACAACGGCTTCAATAACAATTTCAGCTTCTTTTGATACTGGAGCATCAGGATTACAAGTAATGCAAGCAGTAAGTAATCCATTTTCTTTAGCCTTCTTAACACCACCAATAACATATGGAGTTGTTCCAGATGCTGCAATCCCTAAAACTGAATCATTTTCATTGATATCGTAATCTTGCAGTTCTTGCCATGCTTTTTCAGGATCATCTTCTGCAGACTCAACGGCGCTTCTTAATGCTTTTTCTCCTCCAGCAATTAAACCAATTACAATATTAGAAGGTACACCAAATGTTGGAGGCAGTTCAGATGCATCAAGAACACCAAGTCTACCACTTGTTCCTGCACCAAGGTAAAATAATCGTCCGCCTGATTTGATTCTGTCAATCAATAGACTTACAAATTTTTCTATTGCAGGAATGGCTTTGTTAACAGCTAGGTGAATTTGTCCATCTTCCTGATTAATTCCATACAATAATTCACTCACCGACATTTTCTCTAGGTTGGAAAAGTTTGAGGGTGCTTCTGTTATTTTGTTGTTGGTTTTCTTATTTGGTGTTTTATTCATGATTCAAATTTTATTCTGCAATATGGAATTCAATCAAGCCTTCAAGCGGACTTTTGATGATTTTTCCAGTCTGTAAGTTTAATTTTTCAGCTACTTTAATTAATTCCTTCTTAAAATAGTATGCGATGCTACCAATAAAATGAATTGGAAGGCTTGAATGTCCATCGTATTGTTTGATGTTTCGTTCAAAGAATTTAGTGAACTCTTCTTGAAGCAGGTTTGATACATATGGATGCTCAATATTTTCCGAAAGGAAAACTGTGAACTGTGCCAAAAATCGACTTGGTGCTTCTTCTCTGTAAACCTTATTAATGATATAAGCATATTCCAGGTCATGTTTTTTATAAAAATAAGTAGTAATGTCTTCAGGAGCAACACCTTTTAATATGTCTGCAATAAGTCTTTTCCCCAGCACTGCACCACTTCCTTCATCTCCCAAAATATATCCTAAAGGACGAACATTGTGAGTGATGTCCTTACCATCATATAAGCATGAATTTGATCCTGTACCTATAATGCACGCAATTCCTTTTTCTCTTCCACATACCGATCTTGCAGCGGCAAGTACATCGCTATGAATTTCGCAAGATGCAGAAGGAAATACTTCCAACAATGCATCTTTCACCTTTTGTTTTGTTTCGTCAGTCGCACAACCAGCACCATAAAAAAAGATTTGCTCAACTGAATGAAAATTTTCAAGTGATTTGATATTATCAATAATCGAACTGATGTCTTGGTGAAAAGGATTTATTCCCAAAGTCTGTTGTTGCTTTTGAATTTTGTCCTCTTTTAAAAGAACCCAGTCTGTTTTTGTTGATCCGCTTTCGGCAATTAAAATCATATCCGTTTTTATTTTTATAACATGTATGATGAGTGTTGCAGAAAAATAAAATTACAAATTAATGAAGAGTTTGAGACAGCTTTTGTAATCCTTTTCAGGAATTGATTACTATGAAAACCCTGTATTAAAAGGAACTTCATTTTCATGATACAAATATAGAAAAATAAATTCCATTGAAAAAGTATTATATAACATGTAATACCAATTTTGGATTTTTTGAATTTCTGTTCTATTTTTGATGCGAAAGTAATTTAAATCAGGAGTTAGCAATATGGAAAATCAAATACTACAATTTAGAGGAGAGCTGGATGAAGCTAAGTTGTATTACCAGCCATCGGATGAGTTCGATAAAACGGTAAAAACAAGATATGAGAAAATGCCTGCTGATATTTTTGCTACGGCGGAAAAGGGTGCAAAATGGGTAGCTCATGAAATCGCAAATTTAATTAAGGCAAAGGCAGAGAATAATGATTCTTGTGTTCTTGGTTTAGCTACTGGAGCAACACCATTAGGAGTATATGCTGAATTGGTGCGTATGCACAAAGAGGAAGGTTTGTCGTTTAAAAATGTAATTACATTTAATCTTGATGAATATTATCCAATGAATAATAAGAGCGCACAGAGCTATAATTATTATATGGATGATGTTCTTTTCAATCATATAGATATCCCTCGGGATCAAATCAATGTTCCTGATGGGGAAGTGAGCAAAGAAGGAATTTTTAATTACTGTTCTGAATACGAAGCAAAGATTGATGCTTTTGGAGGACTTGATATGCAAATATTAGGGATTGGAAGAACAGGACATATTGGTTTTAATGAGCCAGGTTCACAATTGGATTCCAAGACTCGTTTAATTATGCTTGATGCTTTAACCAGACGTGATGCTGCAAAAGATTTTAACGGATTAAATAAGGTGCCTAAAGCTGCAATTACTATGGGAGTTGGTACCATATTTAAAGCAAAGCGTGTGATTCTGATGGCTTGGGGAGAAGGTAAAGCTCCTATTGTAAAAAAAGCATTAGAGGAAGGCCAGAGTGATTCTGTTCCTGCTAGTTATTTGCAACGTCATAATGATGTGCAATTTGTGCTAGATGTGCCTGCAGCTAATGAACTAACAAGAGTGAAACAGCCATGGTTGGTAGGGAGTGTAGAATGGGATCGTTATTGGATTCGTAAAGCTGTGGTTTGGCTTTGTAATAAATTGGAAAAACCAGTTTTAAAGTTGACCAATAGAGATTATAATGATAATGGATTAAGTGAACTTCTTGCTTGGTATGGATCGGCTTATGAAGTAAATATTAAAGTTTTTAACGATTTACAACATACAATTACTGGCTGGCCTGGAGGTAAGCCAAATGCTGACGACTCGAATCGTCCGGAAAGAGCTGAACCAGGACAAAAGAAAGTATTGGTGTTTAGTCCGCATCCTGATGACGATGTAATTTCAATGGGGGGAACCCTGAAGAGATTGGTTGATCAAAGTCATGAAGTGCATGTTGCTTATCAAACATCGGGTAATATTGCGGTAGCTGATGATGAGGCAATTCGATACTTATCATTTGTGAAAAGTTTTGCACAAACGCATGATACCAATGAAGGCAATTTGCCAAGTGTGATTGAAGATATTCGCAAGTTTTTATTGGAGAATAAATCTCCGGGCGAGATGGATACTGTAGAAGTTCGCAGAATGAAATCTTTGATTCGCAGGGGTGAAGCAAAAGCTGCTTGTCGTTTTGTTGGTCTTCGTTCTAAAAATCTTCACTTCCTTGACATGCCTTTTTATGAAACAGGTAAGGTGAAGAAAAATCCATTGGGAAAAGAAGATGTTCGAATTATTGTGAATTTGCTGAGAAAGGTTAAGCCACATCAGATTTTTGCGGCAGGAGATTGGTCTGATCCACATGGAACTCACAGAGTTTGTTGGGAAGGAATTTACCAGGCACTTCAGATTGTAAAAGATGAAGAGTGGATGGAGAATTGCTATGTATGGCTATATCGAGGAGCTTGGCAAGAGTGGGATTTGGATGAAATTCAAATGGCAGTGCCGATTAGTCCAGAAGAATTGCAACACAAGCGAAATGCAATTTTGCGTCATCAATCGCAGATGGAAAGTGCTCCATATATGGGTAACGATTCAAGATTGTTTTGGCAAAGATCGGAAGCCAGAAACCGAGCAACGGCCAATTTGTTTAATAAATTAGGCTTGGCAGAATATGAAGCAATCGAAGCTTTTGTCAGGTTTATTGTTTAGATTTATCATTACATTTTATTGGGCAGGCGAAATTCTGCCCAATCATACATAGATTGATAATATTGCATTGAATTTTAGGAATATGAGTTCTATATCAAACAGACTTACAAAGTCGAATATCCTTATACTATTTACTTTTTTACTGATTGGTTTTTCGGTTCAGGCGGCTGAGAAATCCGATCGTTTGAATAAGAAAGCTGAGAAGGCTGCCTTAGAATTTTTAAAGCAGACTTCGGATGAGTTTGTATATCGTTTTAAGCTGGACAGTTTACACGTGAATTCTGGTAAAAAAGAAATTACAGTATATGTGAATTCTACTTTTTCCTATATTCCTTTCAGACCCAATACGGTAAAGCAATATCATGATGAGTTAAAGGAAATTCTTGGTCGTAAGTTCAAGAAATACGATGTTCGTATCGAAAGTATAGGAATGGAAATAGAGGAATTGGTTCCTAATTACTACAGAGATGAATTATTTCCCTTGGCAAAAGATCGTTTGTCTGTTGAAAGTGATCATATGATGCCTTTGGTTAGAAAGCTTGGTAATGATATCTATTCAAATGGATTAGAGAACAAACACATTGCCTTATGGCATTCACATGGATGGTATTACGAAAACACTTTAGATCGTTGGGAATGGCAAAGAGCCAGAGTGTATACTACCGTTGAAGATATGTGGACCATGGAATTTGTGGTTCCTTATATAGCACCTATGTTGGAAAATGCTGGTGCAAACGTTTTGTTTCCAAGAGAACGTGATGTTCAAACCCATGAAGTAATTGTGGATGCTGACTGGGGCTCGATTCTGTCGGATTATAAAGAATCCGGAAATTGGGAAACCAATTCTCAACCTGGTTTTAACAACAAGTATCCGTTTTATGTTGAGGGTGAAAATCCATTCGAAATGGGAAGTAGTGTGCAGGTGGAGGCCGTTTCACATGAGACTGCAAGAGTGGAGTACACTCCATATATTCCTGAAAAAGGAGAATATGCTGTTTACGTTTCCTATTCAGTTGATGATGATAATGTGAGTGATGCTCATTATTCAGTTTATCATGCCGGAGGCAAAACAGATTTTCTTGTAAATCAGAGTATGGGAGGAAATACCTGGATTTACCTAGGGACTTTCTTGTTTGATCAGGGAAAAAATCCGGAAAGCGGTAAAGTGGTACTTACCAATGAAAGTAAGGAAGAAGGAAATTGGGTTTCTGCTGATGCTGTTCGTTTTGGGGGAGGAATGGGAAATATTGCCAGAGGTAAGGCAGATGAATTGAATGAATTGGTTCAGGAAAGAAACGAACTTGGCTTTGCAATAGATTCAGCCAAGTGGCAAAGGTATACAAGTAATCGTCCTAGATATCACGAAGCTGCCCGTTATTATCTACAATATGCTGGTATGCCAGATTCAATAGTTTATAGTATCAACAAAAATTATAAGGCAGATTATAGCAACAGAGGAAAGGATGCAGCAAAGTTTCAGAAACGAGAAAGTGGGAAGACCGATTATAAGGATGATTATATGAGCCGTGGTGAATGGGTAGATTATTTAATTGGTGCACCTAATGGACCAACGAAGCATGTAAATGCAAAAGGTCTTGGAATTCCTGTTGATATGGCTTTGGGTTTTCATACTGATGCTGGGTTTACACCGAATGATTCCATTGTTGGAACTTTAGCAATTTATAATACTACCCGTGATAATACGGATAAGTTTGTAAATGGACAGTCGAAATGGGCTAGTAGAGATTTAACAGACATTGTGCAGACCCAGGTGGTAGAAGACATCAGAAAATTGTTCGAGCCAAAATGGACAAGAAGAGGAATGTGGAACAAGCAATACTCAGAAGCTTATCGACCTAAGGTTCCTACCATGTTGTCGGAAATGCTTTCGCACCACAACTTTGCTGATATGTACCAGGGAATGGATCCGAAATTTAAATTTCACATTAGCCGTGCATATTATAAGGGAGTGTTGAGATTTTTGGCTTCGCAGGAAGGAAAAGAATATGTAGTACAACCTTTGCCTGTTGATCATTTTAGAATTGATGAAAACGAAAATGGAATCAGACTGAGCTGGAAAGCTGTTGTCGATCCATTGGAAGAAAGTGCAGTGGCAAAAAAATATAAGGTTTACACCAGATTGAATGATGGTGGATTTGACAATGGTGTATTGGTTGAAAAAGAGGAATTGTTACTTAAAAATTTAGGTTCAGAAAATATCTACAGTTTTAAGATAACAGCTTTGAACGAGGGTGGTGAAAGTTTTCCATCCGAGATTTTATCTTATCGCAAATCTAAAAATGGTGAAAAGCCTGTTTTGATTGTAAATGGTTTCGACAGAATCGCTTCGCCACAAGGGTTTGATGATGGTAAATATGCTGGCTTCAACAGTGCTATGGATGAAGGAGTAGCATATAAAAGAAACATTGCTTATGTAGGTGATCAGTACGATTTCGATAGAAAATCTCCATGGTTAGATGATGATGCTTCGGGACATGGTTCAAGTTATGCTGATCAGGAAGAAAAGATCATTGCCGGAAATAGTTTTGATTACCCTTATGTACATGGCGAAGCTATTAAATCTGCCGGATATGGCTTTGTATCCATGAGTGATGAGTCTTTTGAAAATGGAAACTGGGAAGCTTCAGATTACAAGGCGTTGGATCTCATTTTTGGCGAAGAGAAAACCACCAAAAGATTATACGGGAAGGAGAACAGAGACTTTACGATTTATACTCCAGATATGGTGAAGGCAATCAGAAAATACATTCAATCAAAAGATGCAAAACTGATTCTTTCGGGAGCATACCTGGGGACGGATGTTGTAGAATGTGGCGATACATTGATCAAAGATTTTACGGAAAAGGAACTGCATTTCTTGTTCAGAACCAATTATGCAAGTAAATCTGGTGCCATATCCCATCCTAATGAAGTAAAAGCAAATTTTACAGGAAATTATCAATTCGAAACAGGATTGAATGAACAGATATACAAAGTAGAAGCTCCGGATGCCATAGAGCCTTTGAGTAAGAATGCAAAAGTGTTTCTACGATACACTAACAATACCAAAAGTGCTGGTGTTGTTTACGATGGAGACTATCAGTCAATCATTTTGGGTTTCCCTTTTGAAACACTTAAAACAAAGGAAGATCGTAATGATTTGATGAAGAAGATTTTTCGATTTTTTAATAAATAAGAAAATAACAAAAGCCTAATTATAAAAGAATGAGCGCAAAAATTACATGTTTTCTGCCTTTTGGAACAAAAGAAGAAACAACAATTACTGTAAGTGAGTTAAGAAAATCAGAATTGGTATCTAATATTTTCATTGTTGGAAACAATGCTGAAGAAGTTGAAGGTGCGGAAGTTTTGAATTGTGATGCCTTGACAAATGGAAAAACCATTCAGCTAATTGCTGAGAAATCAGATTCAGAATATATTTTGCTTTATACTAAAACCAGTGCATTGACATTGGGACAATTGGCTATTGAGCGTTTTTATCAAGTAGCAACTGATACCAATAGCGGTTTGGTGTATTCAAATCATCGTGCAATTAAAGAAGGTAAAGTAGAAAATCTACCCGTTATCGATTATCAGGAAGGTAGCTTGAGAGATGATTTCAACTTTGGTTCAGTTCTTTTTTATGATGCCAAAATGTTTAAGTATGCAGTAGAAGATGTGGATGCTAAATATGAACATGCAGGTTTGTATGCATTGCGTTTGGCTGTTGCTGCTCGTTCTGAATTCATGAGAATTCCAGAAGTGTTGTACACAGAGGAAGAGATGGATACCAGAAAATCAGGAGAAAAGATTTTCGACTATGTTGATCCTAAAAACCGTGCTGTACAAGTTGAGATGGAAGAAGCATGTACTGAGCATTTGAAGAGAATTGGTGCTTACTTAGAGCCTAAATTTAAGGATGTAGCTTTTGATGAAGGAGACTTTAAAGTAGAAGCTTCTGTTGTAATTCCGGTTCGCGATCGTGTAAAAACAATTGAAGATGCAATCAAATCAGTTCTTTCTCAAAAGGCAAATGTTGATTTCAACTTGATTATCGTTGATAATTACTCGACAGACGGAACTACCGAAATCATTGCAAAATATGCAGAGCAAGATGAGAGATTGATTCATATTATTCCGGAGAGAAAAGACCTGGGAATTGGAGGATGTTGGAATGAAGCGGTAAATCATGAAGCTTGTGGTAAGTTTGCCATTCAGTTAGATAGTGATGATTTGTATGCTGATGAAACAACAGTACAGCAGGTTGTGGATGCATTTTACAGAGAAAATTGTGCAATGGTTGTTGGAACCTACCAAATGGTGAATTTCAAATTGGAAGAAATTCCTCCAGGAATTATTGATCACAGAGAATGGACACCTGAGAATGGTAGAAACAATGCACTTCGTATTAACGGTTTAGGCGCACCACGTGCTTTCTACACTCCGGTTCTTCGTAAAAATCCAATCCCGAATGTGAATTATGGTGAAGATTATGCACTTGGTTTGGCAATCTCTCGTAACTATCAAATTGGTAGAATTTATAATCCGATTTACCTATGTCGTCGTTGGGAAGATAATTCAGATGCATCATTGGATATCGAGAAAATGAACGCACACAATACCTACAAAGATAGAGTTCGTACAATTGAGCTAAAAGCAAGAAAACTATTGGCGAAATAAAAAAATGTATGCTTGGCTGGGAATCGGGGGAGTATTCTCCTGGTTCCTTATAAGCAGATTGAATTTACGGAATATTTATCCGCAAAAGTTAGACTTATGAAATTATTGAGTTTGCAATTATTAATCCTTTTGTTTGCCCTTGTGGCCTGCAAAGGGAAAGCTGTTCAGCAAAATGAAGACAGTAAAGTAGTTCAGTTTACAGATACTCTTGATCAGTCGATTTTTAATTTGATCAAGGATTTGGCAAGAGAAAATTCCTTTTCTCAGCTCGAAAATGCAGATAGAATTCTGGAGCTAGGAAAGTTGTTTTTGCAAACTCCTTATGTTGGCGGAACTCTTGAAGCTGAAGGGGGAGAGAAGTTGGTGGTAAACTTAAGAGAATTGGATTGTACCACTTATCTTGAAAATGTAGTTGTGCTTTCATCAATTTCGAAGCAAAATAAATTTTCTGAAAATGATTTCCTGAAAAAGCTAAAAGAACTGCGTTATCGAAAAGGAGAAATTAAGGATTACACCTCCCGATTACACTACTTTTCTGATTGGATTTATGAGAACGAGCAGAAAGGAATTGTGAAGAATGTTACTTCAGAAATTGGTGGAGTAGAATACAAGAAAGAAATCAATTTCATGAGTAATCATGTTGATTCGTATCCGGCACTAAAAGCAGACTCTTCATTGATTGTATCGATTCAAAATACGGAAAATGCAATCAATGGGCGAGATTTGTTCTATATCCCAGAAGATAATGTTCAGAATGTGGAGGATAAGATTCATAATGGAGATTTAATTGCCATAACTACAAAAATAAAAGGCTTGGATATTTCGCATGTTGGCATTGCGATTCATGTAAATGATAGATTGCACTTAATGCATGCATCCAGCTTGGCAAAAGAAGTTGTGATTTCAGATATTCCATTAGCCGATATATTAAAAGAAAGCAAATTGCAATCAGGAATAATGGTTGCCAGAGTACAATAAATAATAGTTTGTTCAGAGAAATGGATGTACACAGCATAGATAAGATTGAAGATCTACTGAAAGAGAAATCGTCGGTTGAAATATTAAGTAATTTTTTAAATCAACAAGTTAGAGATTGGCCTCTTGCCAACGGGAATTTTAAAGGATTGGAAAAAGTAGAGGAGAAAGAATTTGGTTTTGATGGGTTTAAAATGAAAGTTCAATTTAATCCGGAAAGAATTCGTTCTTCTGCTGCTAAGGTAGATAAGAAGAGTATTGAAAATCGTGCTTGTTTCTTGTGCTTGGATAAATTACCTGCAGAACAGGGAGGAATTGCTCAAGGCAAAGAATATGTTGTTTTGGTGAATCCATTCCCAATTATTCCTCAGCATTTTACCATTCCAAAAGTTGACCATGTAGATCAATCCTTCATGGATAATTTGGAAGGAATGTTGTCTTTGGTGAAGGATATGCAAGGGTATACACTATTCTACAACGGGCCTAAATGTGGAGCTTCGGCACCAGATCACATGCATTTCCAGGGAGGAAACAAAAATTTTATGCCAGTTGAAGAAGAGTATTTTGCATTAAAAGACAATGCTGATTTGCTTGTGAAATCAGAAGAGATTGAAGTTCGTGCATTCAATCATTATTTAAGAAAGATGATTAGTGTTGAGACTACTAATGCTGAAGAATTGATAGCTGTTGTAAGTAAATTTTACAATGCATTTGCAGCAATGCAAGCAGAAGAAAAAGAGCCAATGTTGAATGTGATTTGTTCATATGTTGATGGGAAATACATCATGCATTTGTTCCCAAGAAAATTACATCGCCCAACTCAATATTTTGCAGAAGGGGATGATCAGATATTGATTAGTCCTGCATCCGTTGATTTTGGAGGTGTGTTTATTACTCCAAGAAGAGAGGACTTCGAGAAAATTACAGCTGAGGATATAGAAGATATTTTCAACCAGGTTTGTGTTGATGAGGATGTTTTCTCATTGCTTTGCGAAAAAATAAAAGCATAGTCAGAGTTAATAATCTAAGGGTCTCACTCCAAGTGAGACTCTCAGTAAAAATATATTGATACCCTCATTTAAAGTGAGAGCATCAAATTTATAAAACAACGATGCCCAAAATTCCTTGCCTTTAGGAGAAGGATTTAGGGTGAGGTATTAAAGAAAACTATGAACTACACCATTCGCCAATATCAGGATTCCGATTTTGAACAGGTATTACCATTGTGTCAGGAAAGCTATCATCTGGATGTGATTAGTGAGGATTTACTAAAGGAGAAAATCTACGAGGATCCATTTTATGAGCAAGAATTAGTTTGGATTGCATGCGATCAGGATAAAATTGTTGGATTCCTTATGGGAACCTGTCGAATGGATATTCGAGGAGTGAACTATGGCTATGTGAAAATGATGGCTGTAGATAATGCATACAGAAGAAATCGAATTGCAAGATCGATGTATGAGTTATTGGAATCTGAACTGAAACAGAGAAAAGTAGATGTAATGCGTTTAGGCGATGTGCCAATGAATTATTTGATGCCGGGTATCGATCCAAAATATACGCCAGCTCTTTGTTTCGCCATTCGAATGGGATTCCATAGATTCATGGATACCTCAAATCTTTTGGTAGATCTGGATAATAGAGATTGGAATGATCCCCAAAAGATAGAAGCTCTAAAGGCGGATAAAATTGAAGTTTGTCGGGCTACACCAGAAGACAAGCAAGAGCTAATGGAATTTGTTGAAGAAGAGTGGAAGTTGTGGCAATATGAATTGGAAATGGCTTACAAAACTGAACCAATCGGTATTCATATCGCAAAACTAGATGGTAAAATTCGTGCTTTTTCGGCGCATTCAGCAAATAATAAAGGCTTGCCTTGGTTTGGTCCAATGGGTACACATCCCGATTTAAGAGGAAAAGGAATGGGAAGAGTATTATTGTATCATTGTTTGGAAGATTTGAAAAACTTAGGGTATAAAACAGCAATCATTCCTTGGGTTGGACCAATTGATTTCTATTCGCATCATACCGGTGCTGTTGTAGAAAGAATATTTTGGAGATACGAGAAAAAATTGAACTAAAAACAAAGATGCCTCAAAAGTTCCTCTCCCCGAGGAGAGGAACTTAGGGTGAGGTTATAAGAACATATTGGTACCCTTACTTAGAGTGAGAGTAGCAAGTTTAACACCTAAACATTATGGAACCACAATTACGAGTTGGAATCATGTACGAAAAGGAAATTTCCTTTCAATTGAATGGAGCCTACGTACTACAGCAAAATGGAAAAGAATACACTGGAAAACAACAGGCAAAATATATTGATGGCAAAATCTCTTTCGATGGAATCATTGAGGAAGAATTAATTTTCAATCCTAAAGAGTATGATGCAAGTAACTTTGATTTGTTTGGAGTTACCATCGGAATTAAATTTCACTGGGAGCGTAAGGAAGATCAGAGATTCAAAGGAAGTTTGCATTTTATTTGTGAGGATGAAAAACTAACTGCAATCAATGTGTTATCACTTGAGGATTATTTGGTAAGTGTGATTTCTTCAGAGATGAGTGCGACCAGTAGTTTTGAGCTGTTAAAGGCGCATGCGGTTATTTCCCGTTCATGGCTAATGGCTCAGGTTATAAAGGGAGAAGAGTTACAGAATTCGGACACTCAATATCAGAGTATTGTAGAAACAGAAGACTCTTTTGTTCGTTGGTATGACAGAGAAGACCATGTAAACTTTGATGTTTGTGCGGACGACCATTGTCAGCGTTACCAGGGAATGACAAAGCAATCGACTCCATTGGTGGTGGATGCAATTAATGAAACGCGCGGTCTTGTATTGACCAGTGAAGGAAAAATTTGTGATGCACGATTCTCAAAATGTTGTGGAGGTGTAGCAGAAACCTTTGAGAATGTTTGGGAACCTGAAAACCACAAATACCTACAGGCTGTAATCGATAATCCTCAAGCTCCAAAAGGATATGATATGGATTTGACCAAGGAGGAAGCTGCAGATAAATTTATTCGTACTTCACCAGAAGCATTCTGTAATACTACCGATAAGGAAATTTTATCTCAGGTACTGAATGATTACGATCAGGAAACCATGGATTTCTATCGCTGGAAAGTAGAATATACTCAAGAGGAAATTGCTGAATTGATTGAAAGAAAAACAGGAAAAGAATTTGGTCAGATTTTAGATTTGATTCCAGGCGAACGTGGAGAATCAGGTAGATTAATCACCCTGAAAATTGTTGGTAGCAAACGCTCATTAACAATCGGAAAAGAGTTGGAAATTCGCAAAGTGCTTTCTGAATCTCACCTTTACAGCTCAGAATTTGTGGTAGACAAGCTAGATGTAGTAAATGAAGTGCCTTCCAAATTTGTATTGATTGGTGCAGGCTGGGGACATGGCGTAGGACTTTGTCAGATTGGTGCTGCTGTAATGGGTGCAAAAGGATATAAACACGATGAAATTTTGCTTCACTATTTTAGAGGGGCCGAATTAGAGAAAAGATATTAATTGCTTATTTGAGATTCTCACTCTAAGTGAAAATCTCAATAAAAAAATATTGATACCCTTACTTGAAGTGAGAGCACCAAAACTAAACATCAAAAGTCCCTCGTCTTTAGGAGAGGGATTTAGGGTGAGGTAAAAGAAACATATTGGCGCCCTTTCTAAGAGATAGGATCAAAATTTGAATCTAGGTTTCTAGATGAATGTTTCCCTTTTAGGGAAACTGTCGACAGGCTAAAGGGTGAAGGAGGATGAGATATTAAAAGCACCCCTCTCCCTGTCGGGATCTCCCCTAAAAGGGGAGAATATAAAATTGAAAGTTATTAGTCAGATTGAAAAATTATAAATAATGTCTAAAACAAAATCAAAAACTCGCTCGCCTTGGGCATGGATTCCATCCTTGTATTTTGCTGAGGGACTTCCATATGTAGTAGTGATGACAGTTGCTGTAATCATGTACAAACGATTGGGAATTTCGAATACCGATATTGCTTTGTACACATCATGGTTGTATTTGCCATGGGTAATCAAACCATTTTGGAGTCCATTGGTTGATATTCTGAAAAGCAAGCGTTGGTGGATTGTGACCATGCAATTGTTTATTGGAGCAGGATTGGCTGGAGTAGCCTTTACCGTTCCAACATCATTGTTTTTTCAATCTACACTGGCATTTTTCTGGTTGTTGGCATTTAGTTCAGCTACTCACGATATTGCTGCTGATGGTTTTTACATGTATGGGATCGATGATAGTCAACAAGCTTATTTTATAGGTATACGAAGTACTTTTTATCGATTGGCTATGATTGTTGGACAAGGTGCATTGGTTTTCCTTGCCGGGATTTTTGAAACAACAGATCTATTCGGAAAGGGAGAAGATATTCCCATGGCATGGTCCATGATTTTTGTGATTTTGGCAGTCTTGTTTCTATTGTTCACATTCTATCACAAATTTGCATTACCATATCCAAAGGAAGATGAAGATAAAGATGTGAAAAGCTTTTCTGATGTGATGCAAGAGTTTGGAGAAACGATAGTTGGTTTCTTTGTGAAAAAAGACATTTGGGTGATTTTGGGAGTATTGTTAACCTATCGATTGGGTGAATCACAATTGGTAAAAATGGCTTCACCTTTCTTATTAGATGGAAGAGAAGTTGGAGGTTTAGGATTATCAACCAGTGATGTTGGTATTGTATATGGAACCATTGGCGTTTTATTCTTAACCATAGGAGGAATTCTTGGAGGATATGCAGCTTCGAGAAAAGGCTTGAAATATTGGTTGTGGCCAATGGTAATTGCCATTAACCTTCCAAATTTAGTATATGTGTACCTGTCTTATGCATTGCCTGAATCATTTGTTCTGGTTTGTGCTTCGGTTGCAGTAGAACAGTTTGGTTACGGATTTGGATTCACTGCTTACATGTTGTATCAAATTTATGTGTCTGAAGGAAAACACAAAACTGCTCACTTTGCATTTTGTACAGCATTTATGGCATTTGGAATGATGGTGCCAGGAATGGTTTCTGGATGGATTCAGGAAATGATAGGTTATCAACATTTCTTTATTTGGGTAATTATTTGTACCATTCCAAGTTTCATTATGGTGAAATTGATTAAGATTGACCCTCAATTTGGGATTAAGAAAAAATAGAAATTAAATAGAAAGAGCGTTAAACAATAGTCAGATTGTTAACGCTCTTTTTTGTCTATATGTCATCGTTTAAAAAGAAACTAATATTAAGATCATGAAAATCACATTTCTTGGAGATAGTCTTACATGTGCTGGAAGATGGGATGATTTCTTTCCCAATCATGACGTTTATAATCATGGTGTTCCTGGTGAGAAATCTAATGAGATTTTATTGCGTCTGCCTGGAGTGCTGGATGAGAAACCTGATGTTTTATTTGTGATGATGGGCATTAATGATTTGGGAGATGGTATCGAAACAACATTAATTATTGAGAACTATTCGAAATTGATTGAACAAGTTCGAAAAGCTGCCAATATTAAGATGGTTGTGCAGTCTGTCTTACCTGTAAACTTTCATTTGTTTTCTGCAGATGCATTCGATTCGGAAAAAATCAGAGATATTAACAAGTTGTTGAAAAGTCTGTGCGAAGAAGAAAATATCACATTTGTCGATTTATATTCTTCTTTTTCTACTTATTCCAATGAGTTGATGAAAGAATACACTTACGACGGACTTCATTTGAATGATGCAGGATACCGGGTTTGGAAAAACTGCTTGCAATCTGAAGATTTAATTTAATATCATGGGAAAATCACAAAGATTAATGGCTTTGGATGCCTTTCGGGGATTAACCATTGCTGCAATGATTACAGTAAACACTCCAGGTAGTTGGAGTCACGTGTATGCACCACTCTTACACTCTAAGTGGCATGGTTGCACACCAACAGATTTGGTATTTCCTTTTTTCCTGTTCGCAGTAGGTGTGGCAATGTTCTTTGCATTCGGAAAATTTAATCATAAACTAAATGCCGATGCAGGGAAAAAGATTCTGAAAAGAACAGTAATCATTTTTGGAATCGGATTGTTACTAAATGCATTCCCTTTTTATCATTTAAAGTTAGAGAATTTAAGAATAATGGGAGTTCTGCAACGCATTGCGCTTGCCTATGGCTTGGGAAGTTTGTTGTGTCTTGCTCTAAGTAAAACCAGATTGCTGATTGTTTCAGGCGCAATGCTTTTTGCTTATTGGGGATTGGTTTATTTCCTTGGAGGTGATCATCCTTATAGTCTGGAAGGAAATCCAACAATGGCTTTTGATGCTGCAATTTTAGGTGAAAGTCATTTGTATAAAGGATTTGGTCTGCCTTTCGACCCGGAAGGATTGTTTAGCACACTGCCTGCGATTGTAACCGTTGTGTTAGGATATCTTACCGGTAGTTTGATTTCTTTTTCAGATAGAAAAATGATTGTTCCAAGATTACTAATCTTTGGTGCATTGGGAGTGATTGCAGGTTTGATTTGGAATATGGGATTTCCGATTAACAAACCAATTTGGTCAAGTTCTTATGTGCTGTATACAGCAGGATTGGCTCAATTGGTAATGGCCGTAATGATTTTCTTTATCGATATACTGGATTATAAGAAATGGGCTCATCCATTTCTGGTTTTCGGAATGAATCCACTGTTTATCTTTGTGTTATCTGTTGTTTGGGTAAAAGTGATAATTTATTTGGTTCATTTCTCTGATACTGGCGGAAAATCGATAACGGGATATGCTTGGCTGTATCAAAATGCATTTGTATCCTGGGCAGGACCATTAAATGGATCTTTATTTTTTGCACTTTCTCATATCATAGTATACTGGCTGATTGTGTTGTACCTGTATCGAAAACGCATTTTTATTAAGATATAAAAAGAAAGCTTCGGAATTCCGAAGCTTTCTTTTTTGCTTATAGTTAATGAGAAGTTCGTTTAAAGCTTAATGTTGAAGTGAACCAAAGCACGAAATTGTATCTGCAAACTGTTTGCAAAACCCAAAGCAAATTTCCCTCTTATTAAAATGTACCTTTCGCAAAAAGTTGCGGAAGTTTGCGCAATTTTTTGCACAACGGTGCGCAATTTTTTGCGGAAGAGTAAAAAAAATGGTCGCTTTTTAGCGACCATATAAATGCATTAGTACAACCAATATTTTTTCGATTTTTCTTTAAAATCTTCTGCAGGAATATTCCATAAATCCTCAATGTCTTTCACAAGGAAGTTTTTCGAGAAATTATCTCTAATTTTCTTGTCTCCGCAAACTTTATCAAACATGTTTAGGCGAGCTTCATCACACATCTCAAACACATTTTTGTCTGGATTTAATTTGTGTAGTTCTTGCAGAACGTAGAATTGAATTAAAGAAAGTGGTGCTTTTGTCACATCGGTAAAATGTAGCTGTACGCCATGAATCATTTCTCCCTTGCTAACTGAATAGTATGGTTTGTAATGTACCGGACGGAATATTACTCCAGGTAGAGATAGTTCATTTAAATTAGATGCTAATTTGTCGGCATTGATCCATTTGGCAGCAAATAGTTCAAAAGGTTGTGTGTATCCAACTCCAATTGATACTGTGTAAAGTTCTCCTAAAATTCCTGAAATTGCATAGTAAATTGCAGTATTGGAATTTGGGATGTGTGGTGATGTTGGGACCCATGGCAGACCTGTTTCAGCAAAAATCATATCTCGTTTCCAGCCATCCATTTTTACAACAGTTAACTTACATTTTTTGCCATCCTTCAATAAGCCTTCTTCATTTAAATAATTAGCAAGTTCTCCACAGGTTAGACCATATACGTAAGGTATAGGAAATTGACTTACAAAGGAAATATAGTCAGGTTCAACCAAACCGCCTTCAACTTTTAAACCACCAATTGGGTTAGGACGATCTAATACTATTAGCTCGATATCATTTTCTTGGCAGGCTTCCATTGCCAATCCCATTGTACTGATATAGGTATATGATCTTACTCCAATGTCTTGGATGTCGTAAACCAAGGCATCCAATCCTTTTAGCATTTCAGCATTGGGCTTCTTGTTTTTGCCATAAAGAGAATATACGGTTAGGCCGGTTTTTTCATCGGTATATGTTCCAACTTTGGCACCTGCAGCATGATCTCCTCTAATTCCGTGTTCAGGACTGTATAGAGCTTTTACCTCAACATTTGTAGCCTCATGAAGTAAATCGATGGTTGAAACAATATTTTTATTCACACCAGTAGGATTTGTGATGATCCCAACCTTTTTTCCAGCCAGAATTTTAAAATTGGATTTTTGTAGTACATCTATTCCAGTTTCTACTCTTTGGGCACTTAATTGCTCCTGGAATAGTCCGAAAATCATCATTAACATTACAAGTCCTCGTAGAGATATGTTTTGTATTCGCATCTTTTTGTTGTTCAGTTTCATAGTGTCTTTAACGGTTTTAACAATTTAGAATGTTGTTTTTTACATTTTTTCATTGCAAAACTAATAAAATTTTTACTTTTGTAACATGTATGACATATTAATGGAATGCTAGGATGACAAAACCCATAACCCACTATTTAATTATTGTCATTGTGCTACTTTGTTTCTCTTGCGATTCAAAGGATCAGCAAAATGGCAAGTTAAGTCTTTTAATTGAAAGAGGTGACTATAGCGTTGCTTCTAACCTGATCAATGATAAGTTAGAAGATAAATTTCTCACAGAAACACAGAGAAGAGAATTTTTGCATCAATTGGATATGATGAGCCGAATCGAAAGAGAGTTCTCTTTAACCGAGGCAGATGTGATTGATCGCTTGAGTAAATATTTTGGAGATTCAACGACTCTTTATATGCCCAAATGGGAAGCGGATAAATCTTTAGAGTTTAGGCTGATTAATGGTCAGAAGAAATATTTTAGGAATGGTGTTTCGAATCTTTTTAGAGTAGACGAGTTTGCCAAAGCCAGAAAAGAAAAGCTCAAAGGGAAGTGTATTGATCCTTTGAATGCCTATTGTTTGGATCATACCACTGAACTGGTTAAAAAAACAAATGGTGAAGGAGAGTTAATAAATCCAGTTAATAATGTATTCGATTACACCATAAAGTTAAAAGCAGATGCTGTGCCTGCTGGTGAAACCATTCGTTGTTGGATGCCATATCCAAAAGAAAATCATGCAAGACAGCAAAATGTGGAATTCATATCGATTAATTCGGAGCATTATACTATTGCTCCAGATTCTCTAGTGCAAAGAAGTATTTACTGTGAAAAAATTGCAGAAGCTGGCAAAGAAACCATATTCAATGTAAAGTTTAAAACAATATCTTTTGCGCAGGTATTCTTTCCTGAAAAAATGAAATTGAAAGAGTACGATAAAACTTCCAAAATCTATATCGAGAATACAAAGGAAAGAGCTCCTCAAATTGTATTTACGGATAGAATTAAAAAATTGGCTGACGAGATCTGTGGTGATGAAACTGATCCATTAAAGCAGGTGGATTTGCTATACAATTGGATCGATATCAATATTCCATGGGCAAGTGCATTAGAGTATGGAATTATGCCGCATATTCCAGGCTACGTTTTGGATAATAAGCATGGAGATTGCGGGATGCAAACCTTACTGTTTATGAGTATGGCTCGCTATCGAGGAATTCCTGTCAAGTGGCAATCGGGCTTCATGTTACATCCTGAATTGGTGAATCTTCATGATTGGTGCGAAGTGTACTACGAAGGAATTGGTTGGGTACCGCTCGATCAATCATTCGAGATGCAGAAAAGTGAAGACAACCATGTGCGCCATTTTTACAAAACAGGAATCGATGCCTATCGATTAATTGTGAATGATGATTTCTCTAGAGAATTTTATCCAAAGAAAAATTGGCCAAGGAGCGAACCTATCGATTTTCAGAGAGGAGAATTGGAATGGAATGGAGGTAACCTGTATTTCAGCGACTGGTCTTACAAAATGAAAGTTAGTTATGAATAGTATGAAGAAAGTTATAACAATTGCATTACTTGTCTCTGTAAGTTTGGGAGTATTTGCCAAGAAGAAATCTCTCAAAAGAGAAATGCGTGCAGTCTGGATCGCAACGGTTGATAATATCGATTGGCCATCGAAACCTGGCTTAAGTGTAAAAGAACAGAAAAAGGAATTGATTGCTCATTTGGATCAACACAAGAAAAATGGGATGAATACGGTAATATTCCAGGTTCGACCAGCTACTGATGCTTTTTACAATTCGCCATACGAACCATGGTCGCAATGGCTAACAGGTGAACAAGGTAAAGTTCCGGAGCCAACTTACGATCCATTACAATTTGCTGTAGAGGAGTGTCACAAAAGAGCTATGGAATTGCATGCATGGATGAATCCATACAGAGCCGTATTTCTTTATAAGGATGCCAAAACAGATCCAAATCACATTACCAATACTCGACCAGAATTGTTTCTGACTTATGGAAAGCACAAATATTTTAACCCTGGATTGCCGGAAACCAGAGATTACGTATCGAAAATTGTAGGTGACGTGGTTCGCCGATATGATATAGATGCCGTTCATTTTGACGATTATTTCTATCCATATAAAATACAGGGTGAAGCATTTCCTGATTCGGAAAGTTTTGCAAAGCAAGGAGGGGAATTTTATCCAGATCGAATTGATGAATGGAGAAGAGAGAATGTGAATCTTGTAATTAAACAAATTAACGACACCATTAAATCGATAAAGCCTTGGATGCCTTTTGGTATTTCTCCATTTGGAGTTTGGAGAAATAAAAGTGTTGACAAGTCGGGATCAAGAACTCAAGCTGGCCAAACCAACTACGACGATTTGTATGCTGATGTTTTGTTATGGCTGAAGAATGATTGGATCGATTATGTAGCACCACAAATTTATTGGCACATTGGTAAAAAAGTGGCGAACTATAGAGTGATTGCAAAGTGGTGGAATAAAAATTCATATGGAAAGCCATGTTATATAGGTCAAGGAGTTTACAGGTTAAATTCAGAATCAAGGATCAAATCATGGCACAGCACAGATGAAATTATTCGTCAGATTAAATTGAATCGAAAACTTAAAAATGTTGATGGGAGTATGTTTTTCTCTGCAAAAAACTTTGTGGAAAACAAGTTAGGGATAAATGAGGCATTAACAAATGAGTTGTATGATTCTCCGGTATTAAACCTGCAAAACGCTTTGTATGATGGAGAAATTCCGAAAAGCCCAAAGATAAGGCTAAATGGAGAAATGTTGGAATGGACGAAATCTGATGATGCAAAATACTATGTGGTTTATCAGAAATCAGGAAAATCAGAAAAAGTATTTTGTATTACAAGTTTGCCTCAGGTAAGATTGCAAAAAGGACAAACTACATGTGAATACTTTGTTTGTGCTGTAAATAGAGGGCATTATGAGAGTGAAAGGAGCAATGTTATACTTTATAATTAGAAGGCGATATTAGTAGAATCTTTTAAAAGATGTTTACTTGTATTACAAATATGTGTTTTTAAACATGTGCATGTTAGCCAATAAATTAACTGATCATTTTTAAATTTGGAATCATGTAACATGTAATACCAATTGATTGAAATTAAGACATGAAATATACTTATTATATACTGATGATTTTGATGTTGTTTGCTTGCAGTAGTAAGGATGATGCTATTAATAAAGCAAATAAGTTATCACAGGAAATTGGTAAAAGTTTTGCGCCAGATAGTAGAGAAGCAATTTATACTACAAATTTTTCTATGAGTAGCAATGGTAGTCTGGTGGTTAGTGGAGAAACATCTTTGCCGGAAGCTAAGTTAGCGTTGTTTTCATCTTTGGAAGGATTAAAAGTTCATTTGGTAGATAGTTTGGTTTTACTTCCAGAGGATAAAATGGGAAATAAGATTTGGGGATTGATAAATTTAAGTGTTGTAAATCTTAGGTCTCACCCAAAGCATTCGGCAGAGCTTGTTTCGCAAGCTATCATGGGAACTCCAGTCAAGGTTTTAAATAAAGAGAATTCATGGTATCAAATTCAAACGCCGGATAAATATATTGCTTGGGTGGATGAAGCTGCATTGGATCTACGAACCAAAGAAGAAATGACGGATTGGAGAAATGCTAGAAGAGTGATTTTTCAGCCACATTTTCAGGTAGCTAAAGATGAACAAGGCAAGGAAACAATAACAGATATTGTGGCAGGATCAATATTGGAAGTTCTGAGCGAAGATTCAAATTATTTGTTGCTAAGCCTACCAGATAAAAGAGAGATAAGATTAAATAAGACAGATTGTATCGATTTTGATTTATGGAAATCAAAAGAAATCAAAGAGCCGTCAATGCTTACTCAATTAGCCAAAGAATTTATGGGGAGACCCTATTTGTGGGGAGGAACATCCTCTAAAGGTGTTGATTGTAGTGGCTTTGTTAAATCCGTGTATTTCATGAACGGAATAATATTGGCTCGTGATGCTTCATTGCAGTTTCTTCATGGAGACACCATATCTCCGGAACAAGGGTTTGAAAATTTAGCAGAAGGAGATTTGGTGTTTTTTGGTAGAAAGGCAACTGAAAATAATACACAAAAAGTCACTCATGTGGGGATGTATATTAAGGATGGAGAGTTTATTCACTCTTCGGGTAGAGTAAAAATAAACAGTTTTGATCCTGAAGCAGAAAATTATAGCAATTACCGAACGGTTTCATGGTTGGGTGGCCGTAGGGTTCTAAATAGAATAGGTGAAGAAGGAATTGTAAAAGTTTCAGAACATCCTTGGTATTAAGATTGAAAGAGAAATGAAATTAGATAGAAGAAAATTTATAGGAAGTGGTGGGTTACTTGCAGGAGGAGCATGTTTGCTTCCTTTATTTAGTGCATGTAATAGTGGGAAAGAAGGAGCAGAATCAAATTATAAAGGTTCGGGTTTAAAGTTGAGTTTCGAACCATACGATTTGCAATTAAAACATGTTTTTACCATTGCTTCATTTTCCAGAACTACAACACCTGTAATGTTGGTGAAGATAGAATGGGGTGGATTTGTTGGTTATGGTGAAGCTTCAATGCCTCCGTATTTGGGTGAATCTCATGAAACGGCTACTAAATTTTTAAGTAGTCTAAAGCTTGATCAGTTTACCGATCCATTTCGTTTAAACGAGATTTTATCTTACGTAGATGGTGTTGCAAAAGGAAATTGTGCAGCAAAAGCATCGGTAGATATTGCTTTACATGATTTGGTTGGAAAGATCATAGACAAACCTTGGTTTCAAATCTGGGGATACAATCAGGAAGATACACCTGTAACTACATTTACGATTGGAATTGATAAACCGGAAGTTGTAACAGAGAAGGTTAGGGAAGCAGCACCATATAAAATACTTAAGGTAAAAATTGGTCGTGGAACAGATGAGGAAATGATCAATACCATTAGAAAAGTTACTGACGTTCCTTTGTGTGTAGATGTAAATCAAGGATGGAAGGACAAGCATGAAGCTTTGGATAAGATTCATTGGTTGAAGGAACAAGGAGTTGTTTTTGTGGAACAACCAATGGATAAGTACGATTTGGATACTATGGCTTGGTTAACACAGCACAGTCCCCTTCCAACAATTGCTGATGAAGGAGTTCAGCGTTTGGTTGATGTTCCAAAATTAAAAGGAGCCTATTCGGGAATTAATATCAAGTTGATGAAATGTACTGGTTTACGTGAAGCACATAAGATGCTTAATGTTGCCAGAGCCTTAGATATGAAAGTGATGATTGGTTGTATGACTGAAACTTCATGTGGAGTGAGTGCTGCAGCCCAACTTTCACCTATGGTAGACTGGGCTGATTTGGATGGAAATCTTTTGATTTCAAATGATCCATATAAAGGAGTAACGGTTCAGAATGGTAAGGTGATACTTCCTAATCGTTCTGGAATAGGAATAATTTAAATGTAATTAAGATAATTTTGCTAATCTAAATTTAACACTATGAGAAAAATTGCATGCTTAGCGTTAATTATGCTTCTTGGCTGGCAGGTATCCTGGGCACAGGATGTGTTGGTTAAAGGTATAGTTGCCAGTGCAGAAGATGGGCTAACAATCCCAGGTGTTTCGGTTGTAGAAAAAGGTACAACCAACGGAACAACAACTGATTTTGATGGAAAATATGAATTGACAGTTAATAGTAATGCTGTTTTGGTATTTTCGTATATCGGAATGAAAACGTTTGAGGTAACAGTAGGATCTCAAACAGAAATAAATGTGAAACTTGAGGCTGATAACGTTGCGATGGATGAGGTTGTAGTTGTTGGCTACGGTGTTCAGAAAAAAAGTGATGTAACAGGTGCAGTGGCATCAGTGGATTTTGAGGACTTGGAATCTCAACCAATTAATTCAGTTAATGATGCGATTAAAGGAAGAATTGCAGGGGTTCAAGTAATGTCTAATAGTGGATCGCCAGGAGGATCAATTTCTATTCGTGTACGAGGTATTGGTTCTGTTAATAATTCAGATCCTTTGTACGTAGTTGATGGTGTGCCAACATCGGATATTAATTTTTTGAATCCAAATGATATTGCTTCTGTTGAAGTATTAAAAGATGCTTCATCATCAGCTATTTATGGATCAAGAGGTGCGAATGGTGTTGTTTTAGTTACCACAAAAAGTGGAAAAACCAATTCAGCGCCAAGAGTAGATGTGGATGCATATTACGGAGTGAAAGAAGTTTTAAATAATTGGGAAACTACTTCTGGTTCGGAATGGTATGCTGTACAGGAAGAATTGAATAAAACAAGAACTGCACCACTGGATTTATCACAAGTCGATTCGAGTGTGGATACAGACTGGTTTGACGAAATTACACGTTCTGCTACAGTTCAGGATTATAATGTAAGTATTTCAGGAGGTAGTGATAAGCTTACTTATATAATGGGAGCTGGCTTTTATGATGAAGAAGGTACCGTTATTGGGTCAGATTATGAGAGAATTAATGCTCGCTTAAAGACTGATTATCAGGTGAAAGAATATTTGAAAATTGGAACAAATATTAATATTCAGAGTAATGAGCGTCACTCTATAACAGAAGGAAGTTACCATACAGGTACAATTAATACGGCAATTAAATTAGAGCCTTTAGTTCCTGTTTGGAAAAATCAGGAAGAGGGTATTTACGATTTTTCAAAGTTTACCGATTATCCTAATCCTGTAGCGCAAATTGAATACGACAATTACAAAACTGAACAATTCCGTTTGTTGGGTAATGTGTATGCTGAGCTTGAAATCCTTAAAGATTTAAAATTTAAAACAAGCTATGGATTGAACAGATCCGTTACTGATACCTACAACTTTACTCCGATTTATTTCGTGAATAATAACCAGCGTAATGATATCAATAATGTATACAGAGGATATAGTAAATCAGTATATCAAACTTGGGAAAATACATTATCATATCATAAAGCTATTGATAAGCATGATATTACCGCATTAGCTGGTTTTACAAAAGAAAAGAGTCGTACTGAATGGATTTCAGGAAGTAAAAACAATATTCCAAATGAAGACGAAGCTCTTTGGTATTTAGATTCAGGTGCAGATGGTGATTTGGCGTCAGGTGCTGCTTCAGAATATACGTTAATGTCTTATTTAGGTCGTGTGAATTATGCATACGATAATAAATATTTGTTGACTGCAAGTTTCCGTGCTGATGGTTCTTCGAGATTTTCGGATGGCAATCGTTGGGGTTACTTCCCTTCGGTAGCTTTAGGATGGAAAATGTCAGAGGAAGACTTTTTACAAGATGTTGAATGGCTTTCAATTTTAAAACTTCGTGGAGGTTGGGGACAAATTGGTAACCAAAATATTGGAACATATCCATATCAAACGACTATGGATGGTAATTCACAGTATCGTTACATTTTCGGAGTAAATGAAGATATTTACCAAGGATATGTAGTAAATGCAATGAAAGATGAAAATATTCAATGGGAAACGGTAGAATCGTTGAATATTGGTTTTGATGCTGCTTTGTTTGATGCAAGATTAGAAGTTTCTTTTGATTGGTTTAATAAAGACACCAAAGATATGTTGTTGAGTATTCCAATTCCTTATTACTATGGATACGAAAGTGGTCCTACTGTTAATGTTGGAGAAGCGAATAATAAAGGTGTTGAGCTGTCTTTCAATTGGAGAGATCAAATTAGTTCGGATTTCAGTTATAATGTTGGTTTAAATGTATCAACTTATAAAAACGAAATGGTAAGTCTAGGATCAGGAGAACCAATTACCGGAGGTAGTTATTATGGAGGTTCTGCAACTAGAACCGAAGAAGGCGAAGCTATTGGTTATTTCTACGGTTATAAAACAGATGGGGTATTTCAAACTCAGGCCGAAATTGATGCTCATGCAATTCAACAAGGTGGAGACAATTCTGGTTTGCAACCTGGTGACATGAAATTTGTTGATGTGAATGGTGATGGAGTTGTAAATGGAGATGACAGAACTAAAATTGGAGATCCAAACCCTGATTTTACCTATGGTATCAACTTGGGAGCTCAATATAAAAATTGGGAAATTAATGCATTCTTCCAGGGATCGAAAGGAAATGATATTTTCAATGCGATGAAAACTCACTTGTATAAGTTCGATGAAACCAACAAACACAAGGATATGTTGAACTCATGGACTCCTTCTAACACAAATACCAATATGCCTCGTTTGTCAGGTTATGATGTTAATGACACAAACAGAACTTCTGACAGATTTGTTGAAGATGGTTCATACATGCGTTTGAAAAATTTAATGGTAGCTTACAATTTCCCAAAAAGATGGTTGGATAAAGTGAAGCTAGCTTCAGCAAAATTATATTTCTCAGGTCAAAATCTTTGGACAATTACAGATTATTCTGGTGCTGATCCTGAAATTGGACAAGTTTCTTCTACCAATTATTTGAGTCGTGGTGTTGATATTGGTACTTACCCACAGGCTAAAACTTATGTAGTAGGTGTTAAACTAGGCTTCTAGTCTGCAAAAATTAGAATAGAATGAAAATAGATATAAAATCAATTAGCAAGACACTATTGGTATTGGCTTCTGGATTGTTGCTAACCAATTGTAGTGATGACTTTCTTGATCAGGAGAAATTGGGAGAGGAAACTTCTGATGTATATTTTAATAGTCAGGAAAAAGCAGTTGGATCTTTAACTGCAGCATACTCTGATTTAAAGGATTACCGTTTTGGTTGGTTCTTTTGGGCCTTTGGTGAAACATTAAGTGATAATGCAGTATATAGTGGTAGTGATGGTGATAATGCAGGTTTTGAACCATTAAAAACTTTTAATGGAACAGCTGATGCTTTTCAGGTGCGTTACAAGTGGCAACTTTGCTACAGAGGTATCAATAAGTCTAGTCAAACTATTGAAGGTACCGAAGAAATGGATGATGAGTTATTTGATACAGGTATGAAAGCGAGAATTATTGCTGAAGCAAGAGTTTTAAGAGCTTTTTATCATTTCGAGTTAGTTAGAGCTTTTGGTAGAATTCCTGTATTAGATCACGTAATAAGAACGGCGGATGAAAAAATCAGTCAATCAGAAATTGCTGATGTATATGCTTTTATTATCAAAGAATTGGAAGCAGCAGAACCTAACCTTCCTGTAAAAAGTGCTTATTCAGCAAATGATCTAGGACGAATAAGTAAAGGTTTTACACAAGGCTTATTGGCTAAAGTGAATTTGTATGCTGAGAATTACGAAGCGGCAAAATCATGGGCAAAAAAAGTAATGGATTCTCACGAGTATGAGTTGGATCCGGATTATGCTCATATTTTCTCTTTCGACGGAGAAAATGGAATCGAATCTATTTTCGAAATAAATTTTATTGAGTCAGAAACAGAGACTTCTGCATTTAGAAATAATGGTAACTTTCAAACATTGTTCCAGTTGCCAAGAAACATTACTTATGGTTATGGTATCAACCAGCCAACGCAGGATTTAGCTGATGCTTTTGATGCTGCTGGTGATGTAATTCGTAAAGCTGCAACTTTGTTGACAACTGATGAAGTTTATGCAAAGGAGATTCCACAAGAAGTTTGGGATTGGTATAATGAGCAAACCGATATGACGGTAGCTAATGATTCATTGGATCAGTGGAAAGCAACATTAACTTTCAACAGAACTGGTTACTATCAGGAGAAAATTTATGTGGCTCCTGAGGATAGAGCTGCGTCAATTCGTAACAATGCGAACAATACTAGAGTGATGCGTTATGCAGAGGTATTATTAATGTATGCTGAAGCTTGTGCTAAAACTTCGGATGAAGGAAATGCAAGGATTGCTCTGAACGAAGTGCGTGATCGTGCAGGTTTGGCAGATGTTACTGCTTCAGGAACAGCGTTGATTGATGCAATTTATACTGAGCGTCGATTGGAATTGGCTGGTGAAAATGACCGTTACCATGATCTTGTTCGTACAAATCGTGCTGATATATTACCTTATTGGACAGAGGCTAAGAAATACTGGCCTGTGCCACAAGCAGAAATAGATAACACCACTGGTGAAATTGATCAAAATCCTGGATACTAAATCAGGTACATTGTAGTAGTAGTGAAACAGGAGTTCGAAAGGGCTCCTGTTTTTTGTATAACTAGCTCTGAATAATTTTTACTAACTTCATGCAAGTTCATTGCCCGTTCGATAACGGGCAGCTTGTGTTTTACTTTCGAACATTATAGATGTACGATTTCCAATAAAAATTCCGGTTTAGTTTTTGATTTAAAGGAAACTGTAGGAAATGGTATTCGGTTTGATATAAAAAGTTGGGTCTTATGAATTCATATCAATATGTAAAATTCTTATTGCTTTTATTGTGTAGTTGTGTTTTATTTCCGCTTAGTGCACAAAAAAAGAATTTAAGTTCTGGTGCATTTTCTAAATACGATAAAGTTTTTAGGGGTAACATTGATGACATAAATTTACCTGATTATTATGATGGGCCTCATTTTTCTTGGATCGATTCGAAAGAGGTTAGAATGTGGTATGTGGATCATTTGCATGAAGATAATAGTATTAGTATAAGAGAGAAAAGAATAAAAATAAAGTCAGATTCTGTTCAAGTAAAAGGACTTAAAGCTGATAAAAATAGGTATTGGCTTAGAAGAGGAGATTATCATGTACAGAAGACCGAATTTAAAAATGTAAAAAAAATATTGGTAGTTGGTGATGTTCATGGAGAGTACGATATTTTAATTAGACTGTTAAAGGGAGCAAAAGTTATTGATGAAGAGTTAAATTGGATATGGGGAGATGGACATGTGGTTTTCATTGGTGATATTTTTGATAGAGGGGATAAGGTTACGGAAAGCCTTTATTTAATTAAGAAACTGCAGCGTCAAGCAAAAGCAAACAAAGGTAGATTGCATTTCTTATTAGGGAATCACGAAATTATGGTTCTGATGGATGATGCCCGATATATAGCTCCGAAGTATAAAAAAATGAGTAAACGTTTAATGATAAATTATCCGCGTTTTTTTAAGGAGGATACAGAATTGGGGAAATGGTTAAGATCGCTTAATTCGACTGTGAAAATTAATGATCTTCTTTTTGTTCATGGTGGAATTTCGCCTGAAATGATTGAAAAAGATATGTCTTTGACTCAAATTAATGAAGAAATTAGAATGAGTTTGAAGCCTGACCATGGTAAAACGCAGGCTGAATTGATGAAAGAAGTTTATTTTCCTAGCAACCCACTATGGTATAGAGGATATTTAATGAAAACGCGCAATTATTCGATAATTACAGATGAAGAATTGGATAGAGTATTAAATTACTATAGTGTAAAAAAGATATTCTTTGGTCATACCGAAGTGGAAACAATTAGATTTTTAAAAGAAGGAAGGTTGGTTGCTATGAATGTTCCGATGGGATATGATGAAATAAAACCACAGGTATTGCTGATTGAAAATGATAATTACTATCGCGTATTTATAGATGGGAAGAAAGAAAGTATTGAATAAATGTTGCTATAAAATGGAGAATGAGGGCAGAATAAGAAAAGGACGAAATCTTGTTTTATTATTAATATTATTAGTTTGTTCAGGGAATATTCTTAGTGCAAATCCAATAACAGCAAAGGATCGGGACAGTTTGCTAAATTTGCCATTGTTTAAAAATGAAGACCTTTTAAAGATTGAATTAAAAACAGATTTGGCATTGTTAATTAATGATATTTCAGAGAATAGAAAGTACCATAAAAGTGAATTAAAGGTGTTTTCAGAGAATGAAAAGACCGATTTAATTACGGTGAAAGTTAAAACCAGGGGAAACTTTCGTCGTAGAAAGCAAAATTGTAATTTTCCACCTTTACGTTTTAAAATTCCTGTTAAGGAAGCAATGGGAACAGAGTTTGAAGGGCAATCAAAATTAAAATATGTAAGTCATTGTCAGTCTTTTGTCGACGATTATGAGCAACACACCATTGAAGAATATCTGATTTACAAGATGTATAATCTTATCTCGAATCACAGCTATCGTGTTCGACTGTCTCAAGTTTCATTTATAGATGTAAACTCTTCAGATACGATAACAAAATTTGGTTTTTTTATTGAAGATAAGGAAGATGTTGCATTGAGAAATGGGAAACACATTTTAAACTACAAGAACGTGAAGCAATACGAAATATTACGAGAAAATATGGTAATGCTTTCCTTGTTTCAATTAATGATAGGCAATGCTGATTGGGATGTTGGCCGATTGCATAATATAGATGTAATGTCGGTTAGTGAGCACAGTATTCCTGTTGTCGTTCCATTTGACTTTGATTGGTCTGGTATAATCAATCATTCCTATTATACACTTTCACCTAAAATAGAACCAGATGCTAAATACAAACGCTTGTATAAAGGGATGAGATGGAGTCCTGAAGATTTGGCACAAGCTTTTACTAACTTTAAAGAATTAAAACCTTCTTTTCTTGAAGTCATTAATAATTGTGATTATTTAAAGGCAAATAACAGAAATAAGTTAATTGAATACATTGAAGAATTTTATGAATTAATTAGTTCAAGAAAGGATGTAAGGGAAGTAATAGAGAAAAATTCACAAAAACTTCCTAAGACTTGATAAAAATAACACTTCATCTGTAAAAAGATGAAAATATTTGCGCAATCGATAAAAATATAGGGTTTTCCTGATATTTTATCGATTTTTTTTGTGATATACCCTTTCTAATTTATAGGTGGTATTGCAAAGTTTATTTTTTTTCTTCATTTTTGCACTATGTAGATGAGGGGGTGTTTGGTAAAAAAACAACTATTTTTTCTAAGTACCCCTTTGATATTGCAGATAACGTTAACTATTAACTAAAATTTTTAATTTTATGGCCACCATTAGATTTCAAGCGTTGAATGAATTGCTGTCGAGACAGCCAAAATCGGTGTCGTTGCCTTCTAATAAGGTGACAGATTACTATGGAGACTTAGTTTTTAATGTAGAATCCATGAGAAAGTATCTGTCAAAAGATGCTTTTAAGGCAGTTATGGCTGCGAACCAAAAAGGAGGTTCGATTGACAGAAAAATGTCGGATGGTATTGCTTTGGGAATGAAATCCTGGGCGATTGAAAAAGGTGCTACTCACTATACTCACTGGTTCCAACCTTTAACTGATGGTACTGCAGAGAAACACGATGGCTTTATAGACTATGGTGATGGTGGTAACATGATTGAAAATTTTTCTGGAGAGTTATTGGCTCAACAAGAACCTGATGCTTCTTCATTCCCTTCAGGAGGTATTCGTCAGACTTTTGAAGCACGTGGCTATACAGCTTGGGATGTTTCTTCACCAGCTTTTATTATTGGGACTACTCTTTGTATCCCTACTATTTTTATCTCTTATACAGGTGAAGCCCTTGACTATAAAACTCCATTATTGAAAGCGTTGGCTGCAGTTGATGAAGCTGCAGTAGATGTTTGTCAATATTTTGATAAAAATGTAACCAAAGTTAATGCTAACTTAGGTTGGGAACAGGAATACTTTCTAATTGATGAGGCATTGTATCAAGCTCGTCCGGACCTTACTTTGACGGGGCGTACATTAATGGGACACTCTTCATCTAAAGATCAGCAGTTGGATGATCACTATTTTGGTTCTATTCCAGAACGTGTGTCAAAATTCATGATGGATTTGGAGGTAGAATGTCACAAATTAGGAGTTCCAGTGAAAACTCGTCACAATGAGGTTGCTCCTTCTCAGTTTGAGTTGGCTCCGATTTTTGAAGAGGCTAACTTGGCTAATGATCATAACCAGTTGGTGATGGATGTAATGAAAAGAGTTGCTCGTAATCACCAGTTTCGTGTGTTGTTCCACGAAAAACCTTATGCTGGAGTTAATGGATCAGGTAAGCACAACAACTGGTCGTTGAGTACTGATACAGGTGTTGTTTTAATGGCTCCAGGTAAGAATCCTAAAGGAAACATGCAGTTCCTTACTTTTGTTGTGAATACATTAATGGCAGTATATAAGAATCAGGATCTTCTTCGTGCTTCAATTCTTACTGCATCTAATAGTCACAGATTGGGAGCTAATGAAGCACCACCATCAATTGTTTCAGTATTCTTGGGTGATGAGGTATCTAAGATGTTGAAGAAAATTGTTGAGGAAGTTGGAGAGAAGAAAATGACTCCGGATGAAAAAACAGCATTGAAATTAGGTATTGGTCGTATTCCTGAAATTATTTTGGACAATACCGATCGTAACCGTACATCTCCATTTGCATTTACAGGTAATCGTTTTGAGTTCCGTGCTGTTGGTTCTTCTGCAAATAATGCAGCAGCTATGACAGCTTTGAATGCTGCAATGGCAGTTCAGTTGAAAGATTTTAAAGCTGCTGTTGATCGATTAATCAACGAAGGCATCAAAAAGGATGAAGCAATTTTCCAGGTTCTTAAAAAATTAATTATTGAATCAGAACCAATTCGTTTTAACGGTGATGGATACTCAGGAGCTTGGGTAATAGAGGCTAAAAAACGTGGTTTAACTAATATCACCAGTGTGCCAGAATCTCTTTCTAAATATCTCGAAGCACCAGCTAAGAGATCGTTAATTGAGAGTGGTGTAATGACAGAGAAGGAACTGGAGGCTCGTGTTGAGGTTGAAATGGAAAAATTCACCATGAAGATTCAGATTGAAGCTCGTGTGTTAGGTGATTTAGCAATTAACCATATTGTACCTACCGCAGTAGCTTATCAAACCAAATTGATTCAGAATGTTCAGGGCTTAAGAGATATCTTCGCAGCTGATGAGTTTGAAGAATTAGCTGGAGCCAGAAAAGAGTTGATCAGAGAAATTTCGAGTCACATATCCTCTATTAAATCGAAAGTGAAGGGGATGGTTGAAGCTCGTAAAGAATGTAATGTTATTGAAGATGGACACAAAATGGCATTTGCGTATGATCAAAAGGTACGTCCGTATTTAGAAGATATTCGTTACCATATTGATAAGTTGGAGCTTGTTGTTGATAATGAAATGTGGCCATTGCCAAAATATCGCGAATTGTTATTTAATAACTAGTTCAATCTATAATATTTTTAGAAAAAGGATGTTCATATATAATGGGCATCCTTTTCTGTTTTGATAGGTTGCCAATGGAATAAAATATTTATTTTTATACTTTATAATCGAACATATCACGTAATGAAAATTCTTTCTTTCTCAGGATTACTCTGTATAATAGGCTTATTTATATCTTGTTCATCTCAATCTTACGTTAATCGTGGAAATAAAATGCTGAAATCCGGCAGGTATTTTCATGCACAGGAAATGTATGAAAAGGCATATAAAAAAGAGAAAGACAGAGTGCGAAAAGCTGAAATCGCATTTATGAATGCAAATTGTTTCGATGAGATCAATTTGCCCCGAAAAGCTGCATCTTGGTATCGAAAGGCTATTATGAATAGGGATACTTTTGCGGATGCTGCGAAGAAATTGGGATATGCTGAGCTTAAAAACTACAAACTTGAGGAAGCAGAAGAGAATTTCTGGGAATATTTGGATTTAAAACCAGAAGCAAAACAAACCGATGATGTAGCTAAAATTCTCAAAAGAGTTTCCTATTGGGAGGAATTTCCGGGAAGATACAAAGTGGAGATTTTGAAAGAATTTAATTCTACATCTAGTGATTTTGCTCCAATCTATATGGGACAAGATACCAACGTGATTTTCTTTACATCAAATCGAAAATTAAAAGATAAAGTAAAAAAAGATGGCGTTACTGGTGAATATTTTACGAACTTATTAGAGTCGCACTATTCAAATGAGGTGGTTCGAAAATCACGAAAGAAAAAAGGGAGAAAGGCCAAAACTCGAAAAATAATGACTGATACTTATCAGTGGAGTAAGCCTTCATCTGTTGGAGATACCATTAATTCTGATTGGAACGAAGGTGCAGCTTGCTTTAATTCAAATGGTGATGTTTTTTACTTTACCTCTTCACGAAAAATAAATAAGGACAATCAAGGGACAAAAATTTTTGCTGTACAAAGACAGAATGGAGAGTGGGGCAGAGTGGCTCTTCAGGAATTGGTTCCCGATTCTTTGTCTGTTGCGCACCCATCTATTTCTGCTGATGGCACAATTTTATATTTTGTTTCGGATATGCCAGGAGGCTATGGAGGGAATGACATTTGGATGAGCAAAAAAAGTGGAAGTGGCTGGACAGAACCTCAAAATTTAGGCAAACCAATCAATTCTGAAAAAGATGAACAGTTTCCGCATATCCATGATAATGGTAAGCTTTATTTTGCATCGGATCGTGATGGAGGAATAGGTGGATTGGATATCTATATGGCCCAAAAAGCTGAGTCTGGTGTGTGGGAAGTTGAAAATATGAAATATCCGATCAATTCAACAGCCGATGATTTTGCAATTCATTTTCAGCCTAACAAAGAGAAAGGAATGTTTTCATCTTCTCGCAATAAAGGAAATGATGATATCTACCGATTTGATTATGTGCCTTTGCAATTTACATTTTTGGGACAAGTTGTAGATTCGGAATCTAAAACTCCTGTTGAAAGAGCCAGCATTAATTTGGTGTCATCGGATGGAGAGCAATTTGATGTGAAAACAGATGATGAAGGGAATTTTAGATTTGAATTGAAACCTGATTTGGAATACATTGCTATGGTTTCAAAAGATGGTTATTTGAATGGAAAAGAACAGGTAAGCACTGTTGGAATTCAAGTAAGTCGAAACTTTAAATCGATGATAGGATTGAAGGCGATAGAAAAACCAATTGAGCTACCGAATATTTTTTACGATTTTGGAAAGTGGAGTCTTCGCGAAGAATCGAAAGAAGCTCTTGATGGTTTGGTTGAAACGCTAAATGATAATCCGAATATTACAATTGAATTGGGTTCGCATACCGATTTTGTTGGAAGTGAATCCACCAATAAGGACCTTTCTCAGAAAAGAGCTCAGTCGGTTGTTGATTATTTAATTGAAAATGGAATTTATTGGGATCGTTTGGTTGCACACGGATATGGAGAATCTCAACCTAGAGTAGTGAGCAAAGAAATTGCTGATGAATATGATTTCTTGTCGGAAGAAACAGTTCTTACAGAGAAAAATATTTGGCAGTTTACTTCTAAACAAAAAGAAATTGCCAACCAATTGAACAGGAGGACAGAGTTTAAGGTATTATCAACAGATTATGTGCCAGGGCCTAATTCCAAAGTAAAACCAGGAAGTGATCCTAGTCAAATTGGAAATACTTTAATTAAAGATTTAAATAAAGTACAAGGAGTGTTTTATACCATTCAAATTGGTGCTTTTAGCAACAAAACGGTTCCTTCAATAATTCAAAATTTTAAAGTGGTTTTTAAAGCTCCGGTCAATCAATCCTCTGTTAGATACACCACAGGAATTTACGATAATTATGAGGAAGCGAAATTAGAGTCGCAAAAGATCAATAAGAAAGGAATTAAAGCTTTTGTAATCGCGTACTATAAAGGGAAAAAGATTACCTTTGCCGAAGCTAAAAAATTGAAGGAGTAATTTCCTTTTATACTTTATCTAAACAACCATGAGAAAAGACGAAAGATACAATCTTAGAGGAGTTTCTGCTTCGAAGGAAGATGTACACAGTGCGATTAAAGATCTTGATAAAGGTCTATTTCCGAATGCCTTTTGTAAGGTGGTTCCCGATTATTTAACTGGCGATGATGAATATTGCAATATTATGCATGCCGATGGAGCTGGAACAAAATCATCCTTGGCATATATGTATTGGAAGGAGACTGGTGATATTTCCGTTTGGAAAGGTATTGCTCAGGATGCTTTAATTATGAATATTGATGATTTGCTTTGTGTAGGTGCAGTTGATAATATTCTTTTGTCTTCTACAATTGGGAGAAACAAGAATTTGATTCCAGGAGAAGTAATTTCTGCAATTATTAATGGAACTGAAGAGTTGCTTGCAGAGTATGCTAAGCTTGGCGTAAATATTCACTCAACTGGAGGTGAAACAGCAGATGTTGGAGATTTGGTAAGAACCATTATTGTTGATTCTACCGTTACCTGCCGCATGAAACGTGAAGATGTAATCACCAATGAAAAAATTCAGGCAGGTGATGTAATCGTTGGTCTTTCATCATCGGGTAAGGCAACCTACGAATCGGAGTACAATGGCGGAATGGGGTCAAATGGATTAACTTCTGCTCGTCATGATGTATTCTCGAAATATTTGGCGGAAAAATATCCTGAAAGTTTCGATAATGCAGTTCCTGAAGATTTGGTTTATTCGGGTAATTGCAAATTGACTGATTCGGTTGAAGGTGTAGATATCGATGCAGGGAAATTGGTATTGTCAGCAACGAGAACCTACGCTCCAATTATCAAAAAAATCTTAGATAAATATCGTTCTCAAATTCATGGTATGATTCACTGTTCGGGTGGAGCTCAAACCAAAGTGATGAATTTTGTTGACAATTTGCATGTGGTAAAAGACAACATGTTTGATGTGCCACCCTTGTTCAAACTAATTCATGAGCAGAGTGGAACCGCTTGGGACGAAATGTACAAAGTATTTAATATGGGACATAGATTTGAATTGTATGTTCCACAAGAAATAGCTGAAGATATCATCGCAATCTCAAAAGAGTTTAATGTAGATGCTCGGATTGTTGGTAGATGCGAAGCGTGGGAAGGTAAGAAATTAACAATCAAGAGCGAATTTGGAGAATTCGTTTACTAATTGATAATTACGAAATAAAAAAAAACCACTCAAGTTTGAGTGGTTTTTTTATTATTCATTGATTTCGAAGCCCCATTCTTTAATCACTTTGGGCTCGTCGGGATAAACAGCAAGTAATAAATTTCTGATGCTGCGAATTTCACTTGAGATAAACTTTAAATCATTGTTTTTTGAACGATCAAAAGATTGTTTCTTGGTACTTGGTTCTGGCTTCAGATCCTTAATTTTTCTGATTTTTTTAGATTTTTCAACTAGGCGATCCATGTCAACAGCTCCATTCAAAAGACTTTTTTTCTTGTTGTATTCGTGTCTTTCGTTTATTTTCCCTAACAATCCCAACAATTGATCTTCATTCCGGGGTATTCTAACTTTAACCATAAGCATCGAATTAGGCGGTAATAACTAACCGAATTAAAAATTCAAAATCTTTGTTGTTACAGATAAAATTAAAAGTTGCAATTTGCTCTATTGTGCAAATGTAAAATCCAATAAAACCATTCTGGTTTAAGTGTGTTTGATTTTGTAAATAGATCTATTGAATTATTGCTTCTTCTCTTTAGGTAAAATTAGTTTTTGGTCTTTAAAAAGTAAATAGGTTGAACGATTTTTTTTCAATTTAAAATCATGATAATTTAATTCAGCTTCTTTAGAATAGAGGGATTTTGGTAAGCTTTTTGTTTGCCTGTTTTTGTTGCGTTTTCACCTAAATTAAACAACTGATGAACTATAATTTCATACTTCAGTTTTAAAGTCGTTTTATTTTTCTAATTTTGTCCAAAATTTAGAATATTGTAGCATGAGCAATAATTTGATCCTTGATAAATTAGAGGGTGTCTTTATCAGATTTAAAGAGGTTGGTCAATTGATTACCGACCCTGATGTGATGGGAGACATGAAACGCTTTGTAAAACTAAGCAAAGAATATAAGGAATTGGAGGCAGTTACCGAGGCTGCAAAAGAATATAAAAATGCCGTTGATACAATTGCTGAGTCGAAAGATATTATTGCAAATGAATCTGACGAAGAGTTGAGGGAAATGGCAAAAATGGAATTGGAAGATTTGGAAGGTAAACTTCCGGATATGGAACAGAACATTAAATTGTTGTTGGTGCCTGCAGATCCTGAGGATTCCAAAAATGCAATTCTTGAGATTAGAGCTGGAACTGGTGGCGATGAGGCAAGTATTTTTGCTGGTGATTTGGCAAGAATGTATACCAAATTCTGTGAAGCTAAAGGATGGAAAGTTTCTATTTCAAGCTTTAGTGAAGGTACATCAGGAGGTTACAAGGAAATTGTAATGAATGTAAATGGTGAAGGTGTATATGGGGTGCTTAAATATGAATCTGGAGTTCACCGTGTGCAACGTGTGCCACAAACCGAAACGCAAGGGCGTGTTCATACCAGTGCTGCATCAGTAGCAGTATTGCCAGAGGCTGAAGAGTTTGATGTTGAGGTCAAAGAAAGCGATATCCGTAAAGATACATATTGTTCTTCTGGTCCAGGTGGACAATCGGTAAATACTACCTATTCGGCAATTCGATTGACTCACATTCCTACAAACATTGTAGTAACTTGTCAGGATCAGAAGTCTCAGTTGAAGAACTTGGCAAAAGCAATGGTAGAACTTCGTTCACGTATTTATGCAATGGAGCATCAAAAATACTTGGATGAAATTTCATCGAAACGTAAAACAATGGTTTCGACGGGTGACCGTTCGGCTAAGATTAGAACATATAACTATCCGCAGGGGCGTGTTACTGATCACCGTATCAACCTTACGTTATATAACTTGTCGGCAATTATGGACGGTGATGTTCAGGAAATTATCGACAAACTTCAAATCGAAGAAAACGCAGAACGACTTAAAGAAAGTGGTTTATAATGATATTGGCAGTGGTTTTTCCACTGCCTTTTTTGTATTAAATATTACTAAACAACCAATTTTACCATGAATTATCAGGCATTATTTGAGCAAATCAAAAAGAAGAAAAGTTTCCTTTGTGTAGGTTTAGATAGCGATATCAAAAAAATTCCATCTCACCTTTTAGATTCTGAAGATCCAGTATTTGAATTTAACAAGCAAATTGTTGATGCAACTGCTGAATTTACTGTTGCTTATAAGCCAAACATTGCTTTTTATGAGTGCCGAGGAGCTCAAGGATGGAATAGTCTTGAGAAAATTGTGAACTATATCAAAGAAAAATACCCAGAGATTTTCTTGATTGCTGATGCGAAAAGAGGGGATATTGGAAATACATCGAAAATGTATGCAAGTGCATTTTTGGAAAATATGCCATTCGATTCAATTACAGTTGCGCCATATATGGGTGAGGATTCTGTAACTCCATTCTTGGAGTATGAAAACAAGTGGGTTATTCTTTTGGCTTTAACTTCGAATAAAGGAGCTTTCGATCTTCAGTTTTTTCAAGAAGGAGAGCAAAAGTTATTTGAGAAAGTTCTTGAAAAATCTCAAGATTGGGGAACCAAAGAAAATATGATGTATGTGGTTGGAGCAACAAAAGCTGAGATGTTGGGTGATATTAGAAAGATTGCTCCGGATCACTTCTTGTTAGTTCCAGGTGTTGGTGCTCAAGGGGGAAGTCTTCAGGAAGTTGCAAAATATGGGATGAATCAATCATGTGGATTGCTTGTAAATTCTTCAAGAGGAATTATTTTTGCTGATACTTCGGAGGCTTTTGCAAAGGTAGCTGGCGAAAAGGCTAAAGAGTTGCAATTGGAAATGGAAGATTTATTGAAGGAAAAATCGGTATTGTAGTAAATACATCTTTATAAGATTTTGAAGCGGCGTTTGATTAAACGTCGCTTTTTTATTGTCTTTTACTGATCGAATTGTTAAATTTCGAATACTTACTGTAAAAATATTATGGTATGACTGAGGAATTTCTGCAATTTATCTGGAAACACAAGCTTTTTGATGATCAAAATCTATTCTCTACCGGAGGAGATAGAGTAGAAGTTGTAAATGTTGGGAAGCAAAATAAAGATGCTGGTCCTGATTTTTTTGATGCGCGAATTAAGATTAATAATGTGATGTGGGCTGGAAATGTAGAGGTTCATATCAAATCATCATACTGGTATCAGCACAATCATCAGCAAAATTCTTCCTATGATAATGTGATTTTGCATGTGGTATATGAAGCTGATGCAGATGTATTTATCGGTGAAACCAGAAAATTGCCCTGTTTGATTTTAAAATTCGATTCGTGTTTGTTGCAGAATTATAATCAGCTCATGCATTCCACTCAATGGATTTCTTGTTATGGTGAGATCAATTTGGTTGAAAAATTCTTTGTGCGAAATTGGTTGGATAGAATGATATTGGAACGCTTGGAGAGAAAGTCTGCAGATGTGAAGAAAATGTTGAAATTGAATAAAAATTCATGGGAAGAAACATTTTATCAGATTATTGCCAGATATTTTGGAATGAAGGTCAATGCTGATCCCTTTCAGCAGTTGGCGCAAGTGTTGCCTTTAAAGATTTTGGCTCGTCAAAAGAATTCGCTTTTGCAATTAGAAGCATTGCTTTTTGGTCAGGCTGGCATGTTGAATGATTCAGTTGATGACGCTTATTATAAAAATCTTCAACAAGAATATTTGTTTCTTGCGGATAAATATGAGCTGAAGCCTTTGCCTTCTCATCGGTGGAAATGGTTGAGGTTAAGGCCAGGTAATTTCCCAACAATTCGAATTGCCCAATTGGCGGCTCTTATTCATAAATCTTCCTCCTTGTTTTCAAAAATTCTGGACTGTGTAAATTATAAAGATATTCAGCATTTGTTCGAAATTCGGGTTTCTGATTATTGGAAAAGTCATTATCAATTTGGTATTGAGTCAAAATCCCAATGTAAGCAACTTGGAAAAATGACAATCAATTCAATTGTTATAAATTCGGTTGTTCCGATCGTGTTTTGTTATGGCGAAATTAACGAAGATGAGGAGATGAAGGAAAAAGCTTTAAAACTTTTGGAAGAGATTCCTGAAGAAAAGAATTCTATCATTGATAAATGGAAAGAATGCGGAGTGGAAGTGAAATCATCTTGGTATTCTCAAGCTTTATTGCAGTTAAAGGTGAATTATTGTGATGAATACAGATGTCTTCAATGTGAATTTGGGAATCGCATTATTCGAATGAAAAATTATCAGGAATATGGCAAATAAGTTTACACGGCCATATTGTATTTAAGGATATTGATTACCTTAGATTATTATAGATTTGCTCCTATGAATAGACAAAAAATTTGGGAAGAGAATATACGAACTCTAGGTATTGCCATGTTTTTTTTAGTACTAACTGTTTTGGTTGGTACGGCTGGTTATATGTATATAAATGAAGCTTATAGTGTTGTTGATGCTTTGTATATGACAGTAATAACCATTTCTACTGTTGGTTTTCAGGAGGTTCATCCTTTATCTGATGTTGGAAAAATATTTACTGTATTTTTAATATTTATAAGCTTTGGGATTTTTGGTTATTTGGCTTCTGCAATAACCAGGTTTATTTTAGATGGTGTATTTCGTAGAAACTTAAAAGATTATAGGATTGTGAGGAAAGTTGAAAAATTAAATGGTCATGTAATAGTTTGTGGTTTTGGCCGGAATGGTAAGCAGGCAAGCTTGGAGTTAATAGAGCATGGTGAGAATGTTGTTGTTGTGGATTCAAATGAGTCTGCAATTGATAGGGTGCGAGCTTTTCCCGAACTGCTTTTTATTCAGGGTGATGCTACAATGGAAGAAGTGCTCGATATGGCTAATATTCTGGAAGCTAAAGCATTGATTACTGCGATTCCCAATGATGCAGAAAATGTTTATGTGGTTTTAACTGCTCGCGAAATGAATCCTGGTTTAAAGATTATTTCTCGTTCCTCCAATAGTCAATCCGATAGTAAGTTGAAAAGAGCAGGAGCAGATAATGTAATAATGCCGGATCGTTTAGGAGGTCAACAAATGGCAAAGTTGGTTGCTCAGCCCGATGTGGTTGAGTTTTTGGATAATATACTGTTGCAATCTACAAAAGGCGTAAAGTTGGAAGAGGTTAGTTGTCAGGATTTGTCCGGATGTTTTGTTGGAAAGTCAATAAAGGAATTAAATGTGCGAAATAGATCTGGGGCTAATATCATCGGTTTGAAAGATGAAGAAGGGGGATATATTTATAACCCTTCTCCTGAATTGGTGCTAGAGAAGAATTACCACTTGTTTGTTCTTGGAAATAAAGAACAGGTAAGTAGTTTAAAGGATCTTTTACTGAATGGGATTTAGAAATTTCACGTCAAAATAATTCCATATTGAAATCGTAATTTTATTACGATTTTTTTTGTAATTGTAAATCAGTGATTTGCGAATCATCTTTAAATTTTCTTTCAATTTTGTTTGGAAGTATGGTCTTTCCTCTATTATATTTGCATCCACTTTCAACGGAGAGTGGATTTATAAAATGGTTGTTTAGTAGTATTTTATAGGCAGTGGTAGGGTGGTCGTAGGAATCTTTTTTATGATTGTTTACACCTACTAAACATCCAATTTTATTTTGAAATTTTTAAGATTTTTTTTTCGAAAGCATTTGGATTTGTAGAAATAAAGTATTTATCTTTGCAGCCGCTTTTGATGGGGATAAGATTCTTTGGAGCACTAGTATCTATGAGGCTTTCGAGGGGATTGAATCTTAAAAAAGTTTTAAAAATGACTTGCAATTTTAGATAAAAAGTATTTATCTTTGCAGCCGCTTCTCAAACGGGAGGAGTTTAGAAAAAGTTTTGGGAGTGAGTTGATGATTTGATGGAAATCACGGCTGAAAAAAACTTCAAAAATATTTCAAATTTTATTTGGAATTTGGGAGGAGTTTTATTTATCTTTGCACTCGCTTTTCCGCCTGATTTTTTCGGGTGAATTAAGAAGGAAAAACAGAACGATACGTTCTTTGAAAATATTGAAAACAAGAAGTTAGGTAAATACAAGAATAATACCTTGTCAATTAAAAATTACCATTAAACTTTGATAATCTGAATGAGACAGAATTATAAAAACTTTTATACAACGAAGAGTTTGATCCTGGCTCAGGATGAACGCTAGCGACAGGCCTAACACATGCAAGTCGAGGGGCAGCATAATAAAAGCTTGCTTTTATTGATGGCGACCGGCGCACGGGTGAGTAACGCGTATGCAACCTGCCTTACACAGGGGGATAGCCCGGAGAAATCCGGATTAATACCGCATAATGATCAAATTTCGCATGTTATTTGATTTAAAGCTTCGGCGGTGTAAGATGGGCATGCGTAGCATTAGCTTGTTGGTGAGGTAACGGCTCACCAAGGCGATGATGCTTAGGGGGTCTGAGAGGATAGTCCCCCACACTGGTACTGAGACACGGACCAGACTCCTACGGGAGGCAGCAGTGAGGAATATTGGTCAATGGGCGCAAGCCTGAACCAGCCATGTCGCGTGCAGGATGACTGCCCTATGGGTTGTAAACTGCTTTTTTACGGGAATAAACCTTCCTACGTGTAGGGAGCTGAAGGTACCGTATGAATAAGGATCGGCTAACTCCGTGCCAGCAGCCGCGGTAATACGGAGGATTCGAGCGTTATCCGGATTTATTGGGTTTAAAGGGTCCGTAGGCGGGCGATTAAGTCAGTGGTGAAATCTCACAGCTCAACTGTGAAACTGCCATTGATACTGGTTGTCTTGAATTTAGTTGAGGTGGGCGGAATACGTTATGTAGCGGTGAAATGCATAGATATAACGTAGAACACCGATTGCGAAGGCAGCTCACTAAGCTAACATTGACGCTGATGGACGAAAGCGTGGGGAGCGAACAGGATTAGATACCCTGGTAGTCCACGCCGTAAACGATGATTACTCGTTGTGCGCGATACACAGTGCGCGACTGAGCGAAAGCATTAAGTAATCCACCTGGGGAGTACGTTGGCAACAATGAAACTCAAAGGAATTGACGGGGGCCCGCACAAGCGGAGGAACATGTGGTTTAATTCGATGATACGCGAGGAACCTTACCTGGGCTTAAATGCAGTTTGACCGGCTTGGAAACAAGCTTTCTCTTCGGAGCAAATTACAAGGTGCTGCATGGTTGTCGTCAGCTCGTGCCGTGAGGTGTCGGGTTAAGTCCCATAACGAGCGCAACCCCTATCGTTAGTTGCTAGCAGGTAATGCTGAGGACTCTAGCGAGACTGCCACCGTAAGGTGAGAGGAAGGTGGGGATGACGTCAAATCAGCACGGCCCTTACGTCCAGGGCTACACACGTGTTACAATGGCTAGTACAAAGGGCAGCTACCTGGTGACAGGATGCTAATCTCAAAAGCTAGTCTCAGTTCGGATCGGAGTCTGCAACTCGACTCCGTGAAGTTGGATTCGCTAGTAATCGTATATCAGCAATGATACGGTGAATACGTTCCCGGGCCTTGTACACACCGCCCGTCAAGCCATGGAAGCCGAGGGGACCTGAAGTTCGTAACCGCAAGGAGCGACCTAGGGTAAAATTGGTAACTGGGGCTAAGTCGTAACAAGGTAGCCGTACCGGAAGGTGTGGCTGGAACACCTCCTTTCTAGAGATTTAGAATATCGACTAAGGTTTATGGTAAAAGACAGGTTTATGACTGTTTTGCCTAACTTTTTACTTGTTTTCATTTAATATACCATAACCCATAGCGTTAGGGTGTTTAAACCGCTAGCATATGGATTAAGAAATTTAGTCCTGTAGCTCAGTTGGTTAGAGCACTACACTGATAATGTAGGGGTCCGCAGTTCAAATCTGCGCAGGACTACGATTAACGTTTTGGGGGATTAGCTCAGCTGGCTAGAGCGCTTGCCTTGCACGCAAGAGGTCATCGGTTCGACTCCGATATTCTCCACGAAATACGATGGTGTATTAAAGTTCTTTGACATGTTGAAAGTAGTAAAGTAGAAGTAACCAATAGTAAAGAAACAACGATTGATTTCGTGATGAAAGTTTAGACTTTTATTGGCACAAAAAGAAGTAATTAAGGGCGTATGGCGGATGCCTAGGCTCTCAGAGGCGATGAAGGACGTGATAAGCTGCGATAAGCTACGGTGAGGTGCAAATAACCATTGATCCGTAGATTTCCGAATGGGGCAACCCACTCAGCAATGAGTATCCTTTAAGGAGGCAAACCCGGAGAACTGAAACATCTAAGTAACCGGAGGAGAAGAAAACAAAAGTGATTCCCCTAGTAGTGGCGATCGAACGGGGATTAGCCCAAACCATTATTGTTTCGGCAATGGTGGGGTTGTAGGACTATAATATGATGATCGGCGTGAAGTGGAAGTGTTTGGAAAGACACACCATAGAGAGTGATAGTCTCGTACACGTAAGCAAAGTGAATCTAGTAGTATCCTGAGTAGCGCGGAACACGAGGAATTCTGTGTGAATCTGCCAGGACCATCTGGTAAGGCTAAATACTCCTGAGAGACCGATAGTGAACAAGTACCGTGAGGGAAAGGTGAAAAGCACCTCGAACAGAGGAGTGAAAGAGTACCTGAAACCGTACGCCTACAAGCGGTAGGAGCACTTTAGGGTGTGACTGCGTGCCTTTTGCATAATGAGCCTACGAGTTACTCCTCACTAGCGAGATTAAGCACTTCAGGTGCGTAGTCGAAGCGAAAGCGAGTCTGAATAGGGCGTAAAGTTAGTGGGGGTAGACGCGAAACTTGGTGATCTACCCATGGTCAGGCTGAAGCTCTGTTAAACCAGAGTGGAGGGCCCAACCGGTTCACGTTGAAAAGTGTTCGGATGAACTGTGGGTAGGGGTGAAAGGCCAATCAAACTGAGAAATAGCTCGTACTCCCCGAAATGCATTTAGGTGCAGCGTCAGAGTCGAGAGTTATAGAGGTAGAGCTACTGATTGGATGCGAGGGCTTCGCCGCCTATCAAATCCAGACAAACTCCGAATGCTATAACTTATATCTGGCAGTGAGCCCGTGGGTGCTAAGGTCCACGGACGAGAGGGAAAGAACCCAGACCATCAGCTAAGGTCCCCAAGTGTATGTTAAGTTGAACAAACGAGGTGAGATTGCTTAGACAGCTAGGATGTTGGCTTGGAAGCAGCCATTCATTTAAAGAGTGCGTAACAGCTCACTAGTCGAGCGATCTTGCGTGGATGATAATCGGGCATAAATATACCACCGAAGCTATGGATTTAGAATTTATTCTAACTGGTAGGGGAGCATTCTAACGGCGCAGAAGCAGTATGGTAATGTATTGTGGAGCTTTTAGAAAAGCAAATGTAGGCATAAGTAACGATAATGCGGGCGAGAAACCCGCACGCCAATAGACTAAGGTTTCCTGATCAACGCTAATCGGATCAGGGTAAGTCGGGACCTAAGGGGTAGCCGAAGGGCGAACTCGATGGACAACCGGTTAATATTCCGGTACTTTCTATAACTGCGATGGGGTGACGAAGAGATGACAATGCCGCGAACTGACGGAATAGTTCGTTGAAGGACGTATGTGATGAGACCGGTAGGCAAATCCGCTGGTTGAGCTGAAATCTGATAGTACCGCAATGCTACGGCAGCGCGGATAGTGCATGTAATTTTACTTCCAAGAAAAACCTCTAAGCTTCAGGTTATAGAGACCCGTACCGCAAACGGACACACGTAGTCAAGTAGAGAATACTAAGGCGCTCGAGTGATTCATGGCTAAGGAACTCGGCAAAATGGTCCTGTAACTTCGGGAGAAAGGACGCCTCTTTCGGGAGGCCGCAGTGAAATGGCCCAGGCGACTGTTTACCAAAAACACATGGCTTTGCAAAATCGAAAGATGAAGTATAAGGCCTGACACCTGCCCGGTGCTGGAAGGTTAAGTGGAGGGCTTAGCGCAAGCGAAGGTCTGAAATGAAGCCCCAGTAAACGGCGGCCGTAACTATAACGGTCCTAAGGTAGCGAAATTCCTTGTCGGGTAAGTTCCGACCTGCACGAATGGTGTAACGATCTGGGCACTGTCTCAGCCATGAGCTCGGTGAAATTGTAGTATCGGTGAAGATGCCGATTACCCGCAACGGGACGGAAAGACCCCGTGAACCTTTACTGCAGCTTCACATTGATTTTGGGTAAGTGATGTGTAGGATAGGACGGAGACTATGAAGCAGCGCCGCCAGGTGTTGTGGAGTCATCCTTGAAATACGTCCCTTTGCTTATCTGAAGTCTAACGTCTAACGACGGACAGTGTGTGGTGGGTAGTTTGACTGGGGTGGTCGCCTCCAAAAGAGTAACGGAGGCTTCTAAAGGTACCCTCAAGACGTTTGGTAATCGTCTGAAGAGTGCAATGGCACAAGGGTGCTTGACTGTGAGACATACAGGTCGAGCAGGTACGAAAGTAGAGCATAGTGATCCGGTGGTTCCGTATGGAAGGGCCATCGCTCAAAGGATAAAAGGTACTCCGGGGATAACAGGCTGATCGCTCCCAAGAGCTCATATCGACGGAGCGGTTTGGCACCTCGATGTCGGCTCGTCACATCCTGGGGCTGGAGAAGGTCCCAAGGGTTGGGCTGTTCGCCCATTAAAGTGGCACGCGAGCTGGGTTCAGAACGTCGTGAGACAGTTCGGTCCCTATCTGTTGTGGGCGTTGGAAATTTGCGAGGATCTGACTCTAGTACGAGAGGACCGGGTTGGACTAACCTCTAGTGTATCTGTTGTGGCGCCAGCTGCATAGCAGAGTAGCTACGTTGGGCAGGGATAAGTGCTGAAAGCATCTAAGCACGAAGCCTACCTCAAGATGAGATTTCCTTTAAGGGTCGTTAGAGACGATAACGTTGATAGGTTGCAGATGTAAAGGTGGTAACATCAAAGTCGAGCAATACTAATTACCCGAAAGCTTCTGAGTGGCGAGGTCAATCGCTGAATCTTACAAGATTTGGTTCTTTTATTTTACTTTCAATGTGTCTACGATATTCGTTGACGGTTAGCAGGAGTTAACCACAGAAGTCAACAAACGATTTTAGGTGTTTATAGCGACGGGGTTCCACCTCTTCCCATTCCGAACAGAGAAGTTAAGCCCGTTAGCGCCGATGGTACTGCAGAAATGTGGGAGAGTAGGTCGACGCCAACCTTTAAAGAGTCTTATTCCAACATGGAGTGAGACTCTTTTTTTTGCCCTAAACTTAAGGTAACAAGAAATTAAAAACCCTAATAGAGCAATACCCCACAAAGAGGTATTATAACACCTTAGCTAATGGTATTAGACAAAAACAAAAGAAAGTGTTGGTGAATTATATAGGATTAAGGTGAGCAATCTGTAAGGAAAAATCTTTATGGATATTAGCCTGATCTGACTGCAACTCTTGAGGTACTGCAAAATCTAATTGTAAGGTGTGTTTATTTGTAATAGTCTGAATCCACTTCCGTGTATGTTTTCAATGGACAAATCAGGATCGGCTTTCAGGTATTTTCTAAGCTTTGTAACGTATACATCCATGCTTCGTGTGGTGTAAAAGTTATCATCGCCCCAAATGCTTTTTAAGGCCGTTTCACGGGGTAAAATTTGATTGAGATTTTCAGCTAAAAGTTTTAATAATTCCGCTTCTTTGGGAGAAAGTTTTTGCTCAACATTGTTAATACTTAAAATTCTAAGGTTTGAATCAAAACTAAATTTACCAATCCTAAATACGCTTTTACTATAGGAGGAAGAATTCCCATTGTTCCTAGATAAAATTGCCTTTATCTTATAAATTAATAGTTCTGAATCGAATGGTTTGGTAATATAGTCATCAGCACCTAAACGGTATCCTTGAATGATATCCTCTTTAAGAGTTTTAGCTGTTAAAAAGATAATTGGCATATCGGAATCTTTATGCTTTATTTCTCTTGCTAAAGTGTAGCCATCCATTTCAGGCATCATTACATCTAAAATACATAGGTCGAAAGGGTGAGAGGTAAATGCTTTTAGACCTTCCTTACCATTAATGCATAATGTTACTTCAAAATCAGAAATTTCGAGGTAATTTTTCATTACTGCACCAAAATTGGTTTCGTCTTCGACTAGTAGTATTTTGATTGGTTCTGCCATCATATTTTACTTAGCGGTAAGGATAGTTTAATACTTGTACCCTGACCAGGTTTACTGTTAACATCAATTGATCCGTAATGACGATCAATTACTAACTTTACATAGCTTAGTCCCAAACCAAATCCTTTAACACTATGAATATTTCCAGTTTCAGCACGATAAAATTTCTTGAATATTCTTTTAATCGTTTTTGAATTCATTCCTATGCCTGAATCTTTAATGGTGATTAGAATAGATTGGCCATGGTTTTCAGTACTAAGTTCTATTTTAGGTTCTTCGTTCGAATATTTTATTGCATTATCGAATAAATTGAAAAGTACATTTAGGAAATGAACTTCATCTACATCTGTAATATCGTTAATGGCATTTAGATCGGTTGTTAAATGACCATTTTTTTCATCAATTTGCAATTGGATATGCTCTGCAGCTTTTTGAATGATTTCATTTAGATGGCAGGATTGAAGGTTTAATTTTAATTCATGCTTCCCAAATAATGACAGTTGAAGAATGTTTTCGACCTGTTTGTTCATTCTAAAATTCTCATCCTTAATGATACCTGTGAAATATCTAATTCGATCTGGATTTCCAATTACCTTAGGATTATTTATGGAATCTGACGCCAATCCAATGGTAGCAATTGGAGTCTTAAATTCATGAGTAATATTGTTGATGAAATCTGATTTGATATCACTAATGCGTTTCTGCTTTAGGATTAAATACACTGCATTGATAAATGTTACAACAATAAAAATGGTAAATATTCCTGATAGAATAAGAAGTGGCATTATTGATTTGTAGATCAGATTGAATCTATCGATAAAATCGAGTGATAAAATTTGATTTGTGAATACAATATCATTGGGAAATAAGTTGACTTGATATTCTGATTTTTTTAGAACGTCATTATAATTGCTATCTGATGAATAAATTAGGAGTAGAGGCTCACCAGCAAAAATTGCGAAATTGAAATCGGAATCAATATTGTAATTTTTCAACTCTGAATGGATTAAGCTTGGGAGTTTATCAAAATCTATTCTTTCAGCGATGGAAACATCTTTGTTTTTGAATTCATACATTACTTTGCTGAAGATGTTTTCTATTTGTTTTTCCTTTCGCTTTGCTCTTATAATCGTATCTTTTGTTTCGACATGAATATCTATTTTGAGAGTAGAATCCATTTCTTGTTTGTCATGCCACAAATTAAGATGTCCAGAGTTGGATTGCATTACAATGACTTGGGAGTTTGAATCTATTTTATAGGAGGTTTTTCCATTAATCGTTTTTTCTGCTTTGATTTTTATTACATTTTGACCAAATTTTTTCCCAGATTCAAGAAAGTGTTTGATTTCACGAGTTTCAATATTTTCATGAGGATGGTTTGGTAGTCCCTTTGTTAGAAATATAACTTCCTCACTTTTTTCAAGCTTGGCAACAATTGTATGAAGAACTTTGTTGATATTGGAATCAAAAGTTCTTTCCTCAATAAAAATTGCATTTCGTATCCAAAGAATTTGCACTGCAATAATTCCAAGTAAGGAAATACTCATTAAAATGATTAAACCTGTAATTAGTTTTTTACTCATGAGTTTTTGTAATTGTATTTGAAGATACATTACAAATTTACAACCTGCAAAGATTGAATGTGGTTAAGGTCTTCCTAATAATCCTTAAAGAAAAGTTAAAGCATAAAAAAGGGACTATAAAAGTCCCATATTTTTTATTCGTTCTAAATCTTCAGGAGTATCGATGCCAATTGATTCATGTTCGGTAATATCTGTTTGAATCCAATATCCATTTTCTAGCCAGCGAAGTTGTTCCAATGACTCTGAAAGTTCCATACTACTCTGTTCTATTTTGGTAATTTCGTGAAGCACCTCACTTTTGTATGCATACATTCCAATATGTTTGTAGAATGTGCCATGGTTTAACCACTCTTCTTTTTCTACTCCCCTTTGATACGGAATTGGAGATCGACTAAAATAAAGAGCTTTCTGATCTTTGCTAATTACAGCCTTCACCTTATTGGGATCGAATATATCTTCTTGACAAGAGATTTGTTTTACCAATGTCGCAATTTGTGTATTCGGAGAATTAAAACAGGCTTTTACTAATTCTATTTGATCAGGTTGAATAAAAGGCTCATCTCCCTGAATATTGATTACAACATCATACTCTTGTTGATTTGATTTAGAAATTGTAGCAACAGCTTCTGCAATTCGATCTGTTCCACTCTGGTGATCAGAAGAGGTCATTACAACCTTTCCACCGAATTTTTCTACTTCAGTTTTAATTCTCTCATCATCCGTAGCGACCCACACTTCATCAATTGATAATAAAGTTTGTTCATAAACTCTTTGAATCATTGTTTTGCCATGAATATTGGCTAAAGGTTTTCCAGGGAATCTGGTAGAAGCGTATCTTGCCGGAATAATTCCTATGAATCTCATTTATTTTTTTGTTATAAATTATTTAGGCAAAGTAAATAAAAATTCAGAACCTTCGTTCACTTTACTTTTGACCATTATTTCTCCACCATGACCAGTAATAATTTTTTTCGCAATGGCTAATCCCAATCCAGTGCTGGTTTCGTTAGCAGTAGTTTTAGCGCTGGTAGTACCAAATTCGGTAAAAAGTTTCGATAATTCGGATTCTGGAATTCCAACACCTTGATCTTTAATACTAATTTCAAAATTTGTTGTTTGATCTTTAATATCAATGGTAATGGTAGTGTGAGGGGTAGAATATTTTATGGCATTGCTCAATAAATTGTGCAGCACTTGTTCAATTTTACTTTTATCTATATTGACCGTTGAATTTTCAACTTTAACCTTGTTGATAATTTTGATGTTCTTTTTTCTTGCAAAAACCTTATTGATTTTTACAATATCCATTATGATTTGTCCAATGTTTTCTTGATTCTTTTTCAGGCGTAGTTTTCCTCTTTCTATATTCGAAATATCAAGTAACTCGTTAAGCAATTGAAGTGAGAATTGACTACTATCCTTTATCAATGTTAAGAATTCTTCTTTTTCATTAACAGAAAATTCGTTTCCTGAGTCTAATAGGATTTCGGAAAAAGAACTAATTGCTCCAATTGGGTTTCTTAAATCGTGAGCAGCTATTCCAAGAAACTTTGACTTTTGCTCATTCAAACTTTTCAAGGTTTCATTTTGCTCTTCGAGTTGCCTTCTGTGATTTTCCAATTCTGTGTGATCGTCAATAATAATTAAAGTATACTTTTGACCATGAAATTGGATAAATTTTGTGGAGTAGAGAAAATGCTTCGACTCTTTGGTTTGGGAAGTGTAAAAATCTCGACTAAGCTTCTTTCTGTAGGTAGGAACTTTCTCCGACATTGTTTTGAGAATATCCTTTCGTAATTTACAATAGGAACAATTACTTGTAGTACCACAATCTTTACCTTCCTCAACAGCAAAAACACAACCCAAAGCATTGCCACATAATTCTCCCAAAACTTGTTCTTCTCTTTTTTGAAAAAGAATAGAGAATGAATCGTTCACATTTTCAATTTTAGCAGATTGATCTACAATGAAAAGGGCAGAGGTAATATTATCAAATAAAATATTCAAAAATTCATTTGATTCTTTTAGGTTTTCTAGTTGTAAGGCCATCGCACTTGTATTTATAATCCAATAACTAAATTGTTACGCTTAGATGTAAAAAAGGATACCAAAATTAACAATATTTAGAGATTTTAAGAATGAATGTAGATTAAACTAAAAACAAAAAATTGTAATTTTGTCAGATAGTATGAAAAAATTTCATGCTGTACATTTTAATTTCAAGATTTGAGATTTGATGGAAGTACAAAAAATAAAACAAAGATTCGGAATAATAGGGAACTCTTACGCTTTGAATCGTGCGATAGATATTGCAGTTCAGGTTGCACCAACTGATTTATCGGTGCTTATTACAGGAGAAAGTGGTACTGGTAAGGAAGTGTTTCCTCAAATTATTCATCAGTTCAGTTCAAGAAAACATGCACCTTATATTGCCGTAAACTGTGGAGCAATTCCCGAAGGGACAATAGATTCAGAATTGTTTGGACATGAAAAAGGAGCTTTTACAGGGGCTTTATCAGACAGAAAAGGATACTTTGAAGTAGCCGATAAGGGAACCATTTTTTTGGATGAAATTGGTGAGTTGCCATTATCAACGCAAGTTAGATTGTTACGTGTTTTAGAGACTGGAGAATTCATAAAAGTTGGTTCTTCAAAAGTTTTAAAAACCAATGTAAGGGTAGTTGCTGCCACTAATGTAAACATTCCAAAATCGGTAAAAGAAGGTAAGTTTCGTGAAGATTTGTATTATCGATTGAATACGGTTCCTATTTCGATGCCACCTTTGAGAGAACGTCAGGACGATATTCATTTATTGTTCCGAAAATTTGCCCAGGATTTTGCAGAAAAATATAGAATGCCACCTCTTAGATTAGATGAAGGGGCTCAACAAATATTAAAGTCTTATCGTTGGCCAGGTAACATCCGACAACTAAAAAATATTACCGAGCAAATTTCTATTATAGAGAAGGAAAGACAGATTAGTGCCGAAAATTTGCAGACTTATCTTCCTATGAGCGATGAGCATATGTTGCCTGCGATTTATAAAGAGAATAAAAAGCAAGAACAAAGTTTTTCTTCGGAAAGAGAGATCCTGTATCAAGTACTATTTGATATGAAAAAAGACATGTCGGATTTAAAAAAGTTGGTATTTGATTTAATGCAAAAGGGTAGTGATTCTACAGATTTACAGAAAGACAATGCTATGCTAATTCGTAAACTGTATGAAGATCAGGAAATGGATATCGTACAACATCAGCCTGTGAAGCAGCAAACTGTTAATATTTCTACATCCGACGATTCAGTAATTCAGGATACTGAAGTTTTTATCGAAGAGTCATTATCCTTGGAAGAAAAAGAAATTGAGTTGATTAAAAAAGCTTTGGATAAACACAATGGAAAGCGTAAATATGCAGCTCAGGATTTAGGAATATCAGAGAGAACATTGTATCGTAAAATCAAAGAGTACGATATTGGTTAATTATTATAAATTATTGCTATTTTTATTTTTCATATATGAAGTTTATTAAAGTATTTGTTTTAAGCCTTTGCGTTGCTGTTTTAGCCGTGGCTTGTAAGGTTTCTTATTCATTAACAGGTGGAACATTATCCGATAAAGTACAGACTTTTTCGGTGCAGTATTTTCCAAATCGTGCTCCATTGGTAAATCCAAATTTAAGTAATCGATTTACTGAGGAGTTAAAGGAGAAGTTTAGAAGTCAAACTTCCTTGAATGAAGTTGTGGATGGAGAAGGACATCTTAATTTTGAAGGGGAAATTACAGGTTACAGAACCCAGGCCTTGGATATTAAGGCAGGTGAGATTGCAGCCACAAACCGACTAACGGTTACAATTAAGGTGCGATTTACAAATGAAATTGAAAGTGAGAATGACTTTGACAAGAGTTTCTCAGCCTTTAAGGATTACGATAGTATGTCTCAGTTGACTGATGTGGAAGACGAACTTCTTAATGATATTTTAGAGCAAATTATTGATGATATTTACAACGAAGCGGTTGTAAACTGGTAACGATTATGGAACAAAGCAGAATACAAGATTGGGTTAAAGATTCAAAAGCAATGGATAAAAACAGCCACAGAGAATTAAAGTATCTGGTGGAAAAATATCCTTTTTTTGAAGTGGCTCATTTGTTACTGCTTAAAAAGCTAAATGATAGTCAGAGTATTCGATTTAAGGAAGAATTAAGAAATTCATCCCTCTACATATCCGATAGAAGGCAACTTTACTTGCTTTTAAATGACAGGTTGAAATTGGTTCCATTTGAAAAAACAGTTTCAGTTGAAAAAGCTAAAGATGCAGAAACAAATCTGGAAACTGAAAGCATAAATCAGCAAGATTTTGCTGCAGATACCATTGTAGAAGAACCTGTAATTGAAGAACTTTTTGAACTATCTGCTGAAGTAAGTATCGTTGAAAACGAAGAGAAGGATATTCTTACGGATACTGATCATCTTACAAATGATGAGATTCTTGAGTTGAATGAGCCGGGAATTGATTTGATAGAAGTTGAATCTAAACCTGAAGAAGAGAAAGCAAAAGAAAAATCAGATTCAGATTTATTGGGGGCAGCAACCGAAGTGTACCATATCGGCTATGGTGGCAATTTATACACTTTAAAGGAGAACGAAGAACAGGAAGAAGAGAAGTTAAAAGATAAGAATCATAGTTTTACCGATTGGATGGAGGTTGTTGATAAGAGTGAAGAAACATCAAAATCGGAGCCAGAAAAACCAGCAAAACCCAAGAAGAAAAATCTTGATCTTATTGATAATTTCATCCAAAATGAGCCATCAATTCAGCGAAATATTAAAGTAGCTGATAAACAAGAGGATATTTCTGTCGACAGTGTGCGTGAAAATGACAGTTTTATGAGCGAAACTTTAGCATCTATATATGTGAAACAGAGGTTGTTTGATAAAGCAATTGCTGTTTATCGTAAATTAGAGTTGAAAAATCCCGAAAAAAACGTTTACTTTGCGAGTCAGATTGAGAAAATAGAAAAATTAAAAAATAGTAAATAAATAAGTATGTATACCTTTGTTTCAGTATTGATTTTGATTGTTTGTGTACTTCTAATCTTAATTGTATTAGTACAAAACTCAAAAGGAGGTGGATTAGCATCTAACTTTTCATCTTCGAACCAAATTATGGGAGTTAAGAAAACTACCGATTTTCTTGAAAAAGCTACTTGGACTCTTGCAGGAGGTCTTTTATTCCTTTGTCTTGTAGCTGCAGTTACTATTCCTCGCGAAGAAATTCGTGAAGACAAGTCTCAAATTGAGCAACAATTGAACGAGACTGAAACTACTCCTGAAATGCCAGCATTCCCAACAGATGCTACAGCAACTGAACAGGATACAACAAAATAAAAGAAAGAAATTTTCTTAAAATATAGAAATGTCAGTATGTCATACATGCTGACATTTTTTTATGCCTATATGTAATTGCAATTCAGTATATTTATTGTTTGAATTTGCGATTCCTAAAATTCTTTTAAATCAATTCGGAAATATTGACAATGAAATTGATTTGGCACAGATTGTGAAAGAAAAGAATCCATAAAACTTTAAAATAATAATCTTAAATATTTTGAAAAATGGCAGAATTAAAAGGTAAAATCCTTGCGGGAAAGATTTTGGTTGAGCCTTTGGCAGCAGAAGAAACTACTGTTAGTGGTATTATCATTCCAGATTCAGCAAAAGAAAAACCATTAAGAGGTAAAGTGGTTTTAACTGGAACTGATAAGACTGATGAACCAATGGAGATTAAAGCTGGTGATACAGTTTTCTATGGAAAATATTCAGGAACAGAATTGAATATTGACGGTGAAGATTACCTGTTAATGTCACAATCTGATGTTTTATATTTCGTATAATCTGAATCAAAAAAGAATTTTCAAAATTTAAAGAAATGGCTAAAGAAATTAAATTCAATATTGAAGCTCGCGACCTACTAAAAAAAGGTGTTGACGAGTTGGCAAACGCAGTAAAAGTAACATTAGGACCAAAAGGTAGAAATGTAGTTATCGATCGTAAATTTGGTGCACCGCACATCACCAAAGATGGTGTTAGTGTTGCTAAAGAAATTGAATTGGCTGATCCTGCAGCTAACATGGGTGCTCAAATGGTGAAGGAAGTTGCATCAAAAACTGGTGATGATGCTGGTGATGGTACAACTACTGCAACTGTATTGGCTCAATCAATTGTAAATGTTGGTTTGAAAAACGTTACTGCTGGTGCAAACCCAATGGATCTAAAGCGTGGTATCGATAAGGCTGTAGCTGCTGTAGTTGCTAACATTAAAGATCAAGCTCAAGAAGTTGGTGATAACTTTGATAAAATTAAGCAGGTTGCTAAAATTTCTGCTAACAACGACGAAATGATCGGTTCTCTTATCGCGGAAGCAATGGAGAAAGTGAAAAAAGAAGGTGTAATTACAGTTGAAGAAGCAAAGGGTACTGAAACTCACGTTAAAGTGGTTGAAGGTATGCAGTTCGACAGAGGTTACATTTCTCCTTACTTCATTACTGATGGGGATAAAATGGAAGCTGATCTTGAGAATCCATACGTATTGTTGTACGACAAGAAAGTTTCTACAATGAAAGAGTTGATGCCAGTTTTGGAACCAGCTGCTCAATCAGGTCGTCCGTTGATGATTATTGCAGAAGATGTAGAAGGTGAAGCATTGGCTACTTTGGTGGTAAACCGTTTGAGAGGTTCATTGAAAGTTGCTGCTGTTAAAGCTCCAGGTTTCGGTGATAGAAGAAAAGAGATGTTGGAAGATATCGCTATCTTAACTGGTGGAATGGTAATTTCTGAAGAGAAAGGAATGAAGTTGGAACAAGCTACCATAGAAATGCTTGGTCAGGCTGAAAAAATCACTATCGATAAGGAAAATACTACTATCGTAAACGGTATTGGCGATAAGGCTGCTATTGATGCTCGCGTGGCAAATATCAAAACTTTAATTGAGAACTCTACTTCTGATTACGATAAAGAAAAACTTCAGGAAAGATTGGCTAAATTAGCTGGTGGTGTTGCTGTACTATACGTAGGTGCTGCTTCTGAAGTTGAAATGAAAGAGAAGAAAGACCGTGTTGATGATGCATTATCAGCAACTCGCGCTGCTGTTGAAGAAGGAATTGTTCCTGGTGGTGGTGTAGCTTATATTCGTGCTACTGAAGCTTTGGAAGGATTGAAAGGCGATAACGATGATGAAACAACTGGTATTGAGATTGTAAAACGTGCAATTGAAGAGCCATTGCGTCAGATTGTAGCGAATGCAGGTGGCGAAGGTGCTGTTGTTGTTGATAAAGTAAAAGCAGGTGAGAAAGATTTTGGTTACAATGCTCGTCAGGATGAGTACCAAAACTTGTACGAAGCAGGTGTTATCGATCCAGCTAAAGTATCTCGTGTAGCTCTTGAAAATGCTGCTTCAATCGCAGGAATGTTCTTGACTACTGAGTGTGTATTGATCGATGAGCCAGAAGAAGCTCCAGCTATGGGAGCCCCAGGAATGGGTGGCGGCATGCCAGGTATGATGTAAGAAATTACAACAATCGATATATTACAAAAGCGGCCTTGGCCGCTTTTTTTTATTGTTTGATTTGAAATGGTTTAGGAATTAAAATGTTCAGATAGTTAAAAAACGTAAAAAAATGACTTTATGACTATCTAAATAGTTGTACGACTATAAAAATAGTCATATATTAGCATCATGAAAGAATTAACTAAGGCAGAAGAACAGATAATGCAATACCTATGGAAGCTTGAAAAAGCTTTCTTAAAGGATATTATTGAGGAGTTTCCACAACCAAGACCAGCATATACTACTATATCAACAGTGGTTAGAGTATTGGTGAAAAAAGGTTTTATAGGTTTTGAAACTTTTGGAAAGGTGAATCAATATTACCCTTTAGTTAGTAAGAAAGTGTATACTCGTGACTTTATGAAAGGAATGATTAAAAGCTTTTTCAACGATTCGGTTGGAGGATTTACTTCATTCTTTGCTAAAGAGCAAGATTTATCGCTTTCGCAATTAGAAGAAATGAAATCATTAATTGAAGAACAAATAAAAAATAAGAAGGATAATGAGTGAGTTTTTACAATACTTATTTGAAAGCTCGGTATGCATGGCTGCTTTTTATCTTTTGTACAAAGTTTTTTTGGCAAGAGATACTTTTGTGATGCGTAATCGTATCTATCTACTTTTTTCCGTTCTCATTTCTTTGCTAATTCCCATTTTTTCTTTCACAACCATTCAGGAACCAACTGCAATTGTAAATCAATTTGCATTGGATCCGGTTTATGAGTTCACAACCGATTTGGCGGGGGGAATGAAAGTAGTGAAGGAATCTTTTCAGATTGAATCAATATCAGTTTTATTTCTGATTTATCTTTTGGGAGTTGTGTTTTCATTTTTTCGAATAAGCAAACATTTAATCGGAATACTAAAAACGATTTCTGCCAATGAAATTGAAATAAAGCAAAATTTAAAAATTGTATCTGTTCAGGAAAATACTTCGCCTTATTCTTTCTTTAGATATGTTTTTCTGAATCCTCGACTTACAAGTGAATCTGATCAAAAACACATTCTTCTGCACGAATCTGTGCATGTTAGGCAATTTCATACAATGGATTTAATATTTGTTGAGATTGCAAAAGTACTGATGTGGTTTAATCCTTTCATTTATTTTATTCAGCATTCGTTAATAGAAATGCACGAATATTTAGCAGACAGAGCTTGCATTAACTCGGGGACTGATAGAATCGAATATCAGAACGCATTGGTACAAAATATCGAAGGGCGCATGAATTTGGCTCTAACCAGTGCATTCAATTCATCATTAACTTTAAAGAGAATTAAAATGATCAAACAAATAAAAAGCTCATATTTATCGAATTTAAAATTACTTGCTGTAATTCCAGTGATCTGTCTTTCCATTCTTTGTTTTGGATTTAAAGACATAAATATGGAAAAATCAACTCACCTTAGTGTGACAAAGCCTGCTTATAAATTTCCTATTGAAGCAGGAAAGAATGTAAAAATTACTTCAGTATATGGGAAACGAATGCATCCTATTCTTAAAAAGGAGAAGTTTCACAGAGGAGTTGATGTTGCAGCTCCAATGGGAACTCCAATTTATGCGGTTGCAGATGGAGTTGTGAAAAAAGTCAATTCAAAATTTACGAAAGGCAAAGGTTATGGACGTTTCATTATTATCGATCATGCCGATGGAATTTCCAGTCTGTATTCACAAATGGCTTCTTATTCGGTGAAAGAGGGTGAGAAAGTGAAAAAAGGAGATAAAATTGGAACTGTGGGGAGCTCAGGAATTTCTACCGGACCTCATTTGCATTTTGAGTTTAAAAAAGATGGAGAATATGTAGACCCAATGAAGTATTTGAGTCCACAAATTGTACAATAAATGAAAAGGGGGATTCTATGAATCCCCTTATTTTCTATTTTTATTTATTTTCTCCATAATCACATCCTGCACTGGGCGATTTTCAATTTTTGCATCCAGCCACGATATTAAATCCAAATACAAGAATGCTCTTTTTTCATAAGGATCATTGACCCATTTTTTAAGATCTCTTCTCGATTTTTTTAGTTCATCTTTTAATTGATCTGGACTAATTGAACTTAGTCTTCGCAAGAATCGAAGAATGTATTTTTGAACTTCTTGTAAGTCATCCATTTTAGCTAAAAAACGATAGGTCGAACGAATTTGATACTCTAGCAATTCAGTGTTTTCCAATTCGTAATGACTGATTAGGTTCAGAATTCTTCCAAAGCAATGAATATCTCCTCGTAGTGAAGTGTCTTTTACATCCGAAATTCGATTCAAATATTTAATGGCCTCGCGATACTGTCCATTTCCAAAGTATAAACAGGCTATTTTATAGTAGAAGATCAGTGCTCTGTGATTATCCATGCCCACTTTGTTTTGTTCCAGAAAACTCTCAATTTTTGGAACCAGATGCAAACCTTTATCAAAGGTTCCTTCCATAAAGTGGCGATTGATTCTGTGCACAAATAAAAACATGTGCAGTAAAATGTTCAAGTTGGAATTGTGTTTAAATTGATCTTCTTTTTCCAGTTTTCTTAGCAATCGCAAATGTTTCTTAAAATTGCTTACATGATTGGTATAAAAAAGAGCTACTAATACATTATTTAAGCCTTTTAGATACAAATCCATATGAATGTTAATCATCTCAGGATTTAGAAGGAACAAGTCAACCCATTTTTTTGCATACTTGTAGCACATCAAAAAATCTTGAATGATCAAATAATACCATACATAGGATTGGAATAGGTATAATTTTTCGAAGAAACTCAGGTTTTCAACATCATGTGGGATCAAATTGGTGTTGAAAAACTCTTTCACCATTAAAAGGTCTTTTTCATTTCGCACATAGCCTACTTTCAGGTACAATCCGTACAATCGGATGGACATGTTTGAAAAATACACCACACCATCCATCATTTTACTGATTTCGGTTGCTTCTCTTGTAATTTCTTCAGCTCTGTTTTCTATACTTTTGGTAACATATTGCGATTCTATCAGCTTCTCGAACTGGATGATCTCATAAACCAGGATGTTTTTCTTGTTTTTACGAGCCAAAGCTTTGGTTTTATCAAGAATTCTTAAGCTTTGCTGATAAAGACCTTTATTGTATAAAACCTTGGCATGATCGATCTGTTCACGAATACTAATACTGATATCGTGGTTAATCTGCGTTAGTCTTAAGCTGGTAAGCAATTGTTTGTACAAGTGAGCCTTTAAATTTGGCAGTTGCGATTGCTTTATGTCTTTTGCTTTTTTTAGGATAATGGTCTCGTTGTACTCATCCATTTTATCCAAAACATCAAAAAGCTGCAAGAATTTAGTCTCTTTATCGCTACTAATTCTGTTTGCATACAGTTTGAAATTTCGTTTCTCAGATTTCGAAATCGATTTAATTAATTGAAACAGAGGGTCTATTTGTTGTTTAGGCATTGTAAAAGATATATGAGTTAACTATTTGGTAAACAGTACATTTTTTAACTTTCATTTTGTTTGAACTTCGTAGATTGTATTGAAAAACGATTTTCAAAAACTAGCCATCGAGCGTACTTTTGAAATGTCAAATCAAGAGAATGAAAGAGTAAAAACAATCTTGGAACGGAACATGAATACAACAAATCTGTTATCAAAATTAATAAAATCCGATAAACTTGAAACAGTTAGAGGATTAAATCAAGCTCTTGAGTGCATAGGAGTTGATCAGGATTCAAAAAAAATGAATCAAAATCAGGTTAATGAAATTAAAGGTTTCATTATTCAAAAATTTACTGATTTGGTTGATCTAAAAGGCTTGGTTGAATCAATTAAAGATTCATTAAGCGTTGAAGAGCTGGAACATTTTAAACGCGATTTGAGCTTAAAAATGGATAATGCTTATAGTGTTGCCTTGGCTCCTGTTTACGGGAAAAGAATTGAAACACTCAAGAGTTGTTTCGAAGAAGTTTCCGGAGATAAAGTACTTTGAAACCATTTGTAATTGTTAACACAATTACTTCAGACAGTGAGTTAGAAGCACTATCCCCCTTGTGCTTTTGAGGATCTGACTATTAACCAACATGAAGAAGCTAAGTCGGGACGGTAGAACGATGAAAAATTGATTTCTTTTTGGCTTGTTTGTATAACAAATAACCCAATCCGTTAGAATTAGTAGTTTAAAAGTAAGTTAGGTGTGATTATACTTTTTTAAGAAACATTCAATGTTTTATCAGAACACTTAGATTCTTCTTGTTACTTATCTTGACCATCTTTTTGATTATGTTTTAATATTTAGTTGTGATTGCCGGGTTAGATATGAATCTAACCCGGTATTTTTGTTTTAGATGGTAATTTTAAAATAGAGTCGAATCGACGATGGAACTGATTCTGTGTATACACTAATGCTATTAATTTGACTCAATGGAACTCTTTCGAATGATTCGTAGGTCAAGTTTTGTTTATTCATAACATTGTGCAAAAGAATGCCGACTTCGGATTTGATTTTTTTGTGAGAGAACTTATAAATTAAAGAAGCATCCAGTCTTTGGTAGTCCGGCTCTGAGTTGATGTTGTTATAGCCTGAATAGATTGGAAATCCAGAACCATAAATATAGTTTGCCGATAGATAGAATGGTTTTAAAGCCAGTAAACCTGCAGTTTTAATTTCATGTCTCTGATCATGTAAGGCTCTTAAATATACTCCTTCTTCTCTAAAATAATCAAAGTTTTCGGATGTTTTGCTTAAGGAATAGGAAACCCAAAAAGTATGCTCACCGAAGTCTTTTTTCGCAAAGAAATCGAGTCCAATGCTTTTACTTTTACCCAAAGAAATGTTTCCTTCATTCCTCCAACGGTAATATCGTGTATGTCCATCTGTTCTTTTGTGGTAGGCTTCAACACTAAAAGTAAAACCATTTTTATGATATGAACCACCAATAACATTGTGAACGGATTCTAAAACCGGTACTGTTTCTTCGTCGGCACCAACCCAAATGTATCTATATTTACCTGATTTACTTAATACCGAACTTTTAGAAATAAACTGCTTGTAAAGTCCCCAAGCTCCATTAAACGATAATTCATCGGTAATCTTAACGCTCATGGATATTCTTGGTTCCCAGTACAGTTTTTCCAAATTAATTGGATAATTTACTTGAAATCCAGCTTTTATTGTTACCCCATTGCTTACATTAAGGATGTTTTGAAAATATCCACCAACTTTATCAAGTTTCGAATTCAAATTTAGAATGTTTATCCCAAGCGAATCTTCTTTTAGGTCTACAGTATTGTTAGTATACTGCAAACCAGCTTCAATAATTTGATCTTCGTTTAGAATAAATCGATTTTGGAATTTTGTGCTGTACTCGCGAATGTTGTTATACGATCTGTCATCTCTTCGAATATTCATCTCGTTAAATTTAATTCGCTCAATAACGGTTTGTTCTGTTGTGTTTCGATCAAGTTCTGACCTGGAAATGGATAGAGAGCTCGAATTGCCTTTTTTCCATACTTTGCTGTATTTTAATGAGCCCCCATTTTGGTAACTTCCTTCAAAATCATGCTTTCGAGAAGTGGATAATAATTCACTGGAAATATCGTAGGAATATCTGTCTTCACCAGCCATTAAGCTGATGTTTAATTGATCTCCATTGTTCCATTTGGTTGAAAATTTAAGGTTTGCATCTCTGAACCGATAATTTGGAGTTACATCCAAATCTACATACTCTGGAATAGTACCATTTAGTTTATCGGTATTCACATTTGAAGTTGCATATTTAATTTGATCATCTTTAAATAATGTGTAATAGGTATGACGAAATGCAAACAAGAGCGATGATTTTTTACCAATTGGTTGTTCGTAAGATCCACTTGTCGTGATGTTATTTAAAGCCAGGTTTAGGCTTGGTTTTACTTTGTTGCCATCTTTTCCTGTAATGTGCACAATACCACCAACTCGATCACCATATCTGGCATCGAAACCACCTTTTAGTACTTCGATGTTTTTAACTACCAAAGGGTTTACAGCACCAATATCCTCAAAATAGTTTTTTAATCCCCACAGGGTAATATCATCGAAAAGAACTTGACTTTCTCCTTCGTAAGAGCCCCAAATAATCAGAAAATCCTTTTGTTCTCCAGCAGCAAGAATACCAGGTTGTAAGCGTAAGAGTTCAAATACAGAGTTGTCGTTGTTGGTAGGTAAAAATCCTGCAATTTTGTGGTTTAATTTTAAGTTACCTGCCTGGTTACTTTCCTTGATAAAGGTTTGTACAATTTTGTCGGTAACGGTAATTTCTTCTAAGTCGGTACTTGCCGCTGTCAATAGTAACTTGTGAGTTTTATCGCAAGCTACAAGGGTATCGTGAATGAAATATCCCAAATGTGAAGCTAATATTCTAAAAGTACTATCGGTACTTGATGTAAACGAAAAATTCCCAAGCTCGTCGGTAGCCATGGGATGATCGTTAATGGTGATATGTGAAAAGGGAAGAGGTTCGAGGTTTTCTTTATCAAGAATTTGCCCAATAATTCTGTATTCAAGAATTTTCTCCTCGGGATATATGATGTACACATTATTTGATATCTCGTAGCTTAAAGGAAACTTCCTCAGCAAAAACATTATTGCACTTTCTTTATTGGAAAAGCTTTTATCGATACTAATATTATAACTTGCTAATAAGTCTGTATCATAAGAGAACTGGTAATTGTATCTATCTTTTAGCTCAATTAAAATGTCATTTAAAGCTTTATTGGTGGCTTTAATTTCTACTTTTTGAGCTAGTGAAGTTGTAATTACTAATCCGAAAAAAAATATAAGGGCGATATATTTTTTCACTTATTGACTCTTTGAGGTTATAATATAATTTTTGCGAGGTCCTTTAACAAAATTAAGTCCGCTTGATTTGCATACATTGTACAATACTTGATCAACAGTCATTTCTTTCCCAAAATTCCCCGTATAAGGTTTATTAAATTTACCTTTTTCTACAATGTGAATGTCATATTGTAACTCTATTTCTTTAAAAACATCCTTTAAAGGTGTTGCGTTGAATAAAAAGAAATGGTTACGCCATGAAACTTTATCCTTTGCCTTTTCGTCCTTAAATACCTCTAGCTTTCCATTTTTATTTAGGTAAGCATGATCATTGGGTAAAAGTAGAATTTTGTCAGAAGTAATGGTTGAAACAACTTTAACTTTTCCGGTATAGCAAGTCACTTTGTAGTCATTTCCTCTGGCATAGATATTAAAACTTGTTCCCAGAATGAAAGTTTTACCATACTGCGATTCTATTTCGAACTTACTTCCTTTGGTGATATCGAAAAATGCTTCACCTTGGAATTTTACTTTTCGGGTAAAGTTCCACATGTATGGTTTATAGCTAATGCTTGAGTTTGCGTTCAACTCTACCTTCGAATTATCGGGCAAAGTAACACACATGTGCTTTCCTTTTGGACAATAAATGGAACTGGTATAGAAGTAGGTAAATCCGGCAAATCCTATCAATAAAAGGATACAAGCAGCAGCTGCGTACTTCATCCACGAAAGCGATATGACTTTAGCTTTTGGCTTTTGAACCATGGTCATTGCCGAAAGTTCTTTCCAAACCTCTTCTTTTGACTTTGAGTAGGTCACATCAATTTTCGGAAGCGAATTGATGAAATCCATTTCCGAACCAGGAGTAATATTTTGATTATTTTCTTTCATTATTTTCCTAAAGCATTTCTTAAATACAACAATGCATGTGTCATTCTTTTTTCCACAGCTTTAACGCTGAGTTCCAGTCTATCTGCTATTTCCTGGTATTTTAGTCCTTCGTTACGACTCATCAGAAATACTGTTCTTTGCTTTTCTGATAAACTGCTTAGGGCCAACTCATATTTATTTTTTAACTCCTCGTATTGCATTTGTTCTTCTGGCGAATTTTTATCGACTGATGGCTCCAATTTTGCCAAATATTTCTGAGCGACTTTGTCTCTTCGGTATTTGCTGATAAAAATATCGCTGGCAATTTTATACAATAATGATTTATTGGGTTTTTCTTCGTAGGGTAAATTTTTCTCCCACACTTTCATAAAGCTTTCCTGAGCTATGTCAGTAGCTAACTCTTCATCACCCGAACGAAAGTAAATATAGTTTCGAATGCTATCGAAGTGCTTGTCAAATAAGATTTTAAATTCTTCTTGTGTCAAGGCTAGAGGATTGATTTAGGTAAAAATAATGGTTTTGTGTGAATTTAGGGTGCAGGGCAATCAAATACTTTCCTGCACCCTTCAGCATTTTTAACCTTATTATTTTTTAGTTGTCACCTTTCATTTTGTTTCTTTTGTGCTTACCAATTTCAACGGTTTCAGTTACTTCTTCTCCTTCAGGAGTTGTGTAGGTATATGTTGCTACATTGTCACATTCACCATCACCATAATCGAATTTGGCAAACTCTACTCCATTTTGTGAGTATATAACTGTTCCTTGAACAATTAGTCTACATGTTCCGATTCTAATTAAAGGGTTTTCTTCATCAATTTGCTTGGTATATTCATTTTGTTCTGTATCAACGCAAGTTACCTTCCCTGTAATTTGAATTTTATCGTCAGTTAAATCCCACTTGGTATCTAAACCTGAAATCCACTCTCTGGTTCGTTCAGCTACTCGGCTTAATTCAGTTCCATCAGGATAAGTAAAAGTAATGTCACTAGTGATTTCCCATTTTTTGGTAACTCCTCTTTCACCAGTAAACTCAATTCGTTTGGTTCCATTAATTTCAACCGAATCTATTACCAAATCCATTGTAATTTCGCGAACTGCACCACTAGTCCAAGGAGCTGCTGTCATTACAATCTTAATAACACCATCAATAATTTTGTCATTATTATACAGTTCAATTGAATCATATTCAATTGTAATTGTCATAGGGAATCTTCCATCTTCTGCAAATTCAATAGAAATCTCTGGCATTTTTTCACCTTTGTAACGCTGCCATTCTCTTGCAAAATTACCATAGTAATTGTAGGATCCTTGTTTCGTACTCGTTGTAGGTTCAGTATATTCACTTTCCATGAAAGAGAAAAGGTCTACTTCATAATCAGCAACTTCCATTACGCTTTCCGATGCTTCTTCCGTAGTGATTACCGTTTCGATATCGTTGTTCAATACAACTTGTTCTTCAGGCTTAATTTCTTCAACATCATCATGATTGTCACAAGAAAAAAGCGACATTGCCAATCCAGTTAATAATATAAATGATAGTTTTTTCATTTTGATATTTTTTTAGTTTCCATATGTTCCCGATTTTTTTCGGGATTAGAAATCGCAAATAATGATTCTTAAATATAGGAGTGAACAATTATTCGCTCAAACTAGTTTTGTAAAATTTATAATTCTAAAGTTTAATTTTCTGAGCTCATTTACTTCTGAACCGATATTTTTGATTTTTACCCTACTTTTTTCTGATGCATAATGAGTTTTATTGTGTTTCCCAATATTTTGTGTGTAGAAATCAATTAAAAGTAAGATGTTTTTAAGTTACCAAATGTTTTTCGAAGAAATGATACGTAAATACCAACTGGAATTACGTGTTCACAAACTGAAATAACGCATTCACAAACTCTTTACATTTTTTAACATTTTTTGGGGTTACTTTTTTTTCTCTTTAGGAACAAACTAGTAGTGATTAGAAAAATCTATTGCCAATTACTTACAACTAAAGCTGATTAATACTAACTATTAAATCAAATTAAATGGTAAAGATTTTAAACGTGGTGGAGCGATTGATGCTGCTAGATCGATTGCTGAAAAAAGGAGAGACAGGAAACGCAAGACAATTGGCATCTAAATTGGGAGTATCCCGTAGTCAGGTGTTTAATCATTTTGATGAATTAAAAGATTTAGGTGTAAAGGTTAGGTTCAATAAGTCAAAATCATCTTATGAATATTTTGGCGATTATGAACTTGAGGTGCAGCAACCTCTGAAAGTGATTCGTAAAAATGAAGAATTAAAAGAAATTTCTGGAGGAACTTTTGGTCAGAGTCCAAGTTTATTGGACTGTTTCCGCTTAACTTTGAACTGAAAAATCAATAATCTGAGGGAATTGTTCAATCAATTTCTTCAGATTTTTAAGAAGAAATCCAGATTGAATGAAGAAAATTTTTCCCAAAGAAATTATAGCTCAAACTACCGAATCGCATTTTGCAAAATTCAATTCGAATGTAAAGATCATATACTTGCTTGTATTGCTTCTATTACTATCAATAGTAGCAATATTACCTGTAGTAAAAGTTAATATTACCCAACAAGGAAGAGGCACCATACGGAGCTTTGAAGAGAATAATAATGTTGTATCTGCTATTTATGGACAGGTGGCAGAAAATAGGTTACATGAGAATTTAATAGTAAATAAGGGCGATACACTTTTGATTTTAAATGAAGAAAAAGTAGATCAGGATATTGCTTCAATAAAGCAAAGATTGGAATTGAACCAGCAGTATCAGGAAGATTTAAAATGTCTTTTAAATGGAAAATCGAAAATTTTAAAAACTTTTCTCTATCAAAACGAATTGGCAGAGTACAATCAGAAACTGATAGAATTGGATGCTGAAATAAAGCATAAAGCAAAAGATTATCGTATTAATAAAAAGTTGTTTGATAAGGAAGTTGTAGCCAAAGTTGAATTTGAAAAAATAGAATATACATGGCAACAATCTCTTCAGAATAAGCAATTGTATATCAAACAGAAAACTTTAAAGTGGCTAAGTTCCTTACGTGATCTGAAACATGAAAGTATAGAATTGAAATCTCGGATTGCTCTAAATACAAAGGAGAAAATCAACTATGTAATAACCGCTCCCATAACAGGAGTCATTACTCATTTTAAAGGAATTCAAAAAGGAAATTTTATTGCTCCCGGACAAAGTATTGCACAAATATCTCCCAGAAGTGAATTGTTGGTTGAATGTTACTTGTCTCCATCAGACATAGGTTATATCCACAAAAATATGAATGTAAACTTTCAGTTGGATGCATTTAATTACAATCAATGGGGTTTGGCAAGTGGAAAAGTATTGGAGATCTCTCCTGATATTTTTCAAAGCGAGAACAATGTATTTTTTAAGGTAAGATGTAGTTTGGATCAAAACAAATTACTTCTAAAAAATGGATATGAGGGGAATTTAAAGAAAGGCATGAGTTTAACAGCTCGATTTAATGTAACAGAGCGAACCCTATTCCAATTGCTGTATGATAAGGTAGACGATTGGTTAAATCCCCGCTTAAAAAATTAGAAAGTCAATTGGTATTCGTTTCAACCTTAAATCAAGATCTTAAAATCAACCAATGAGTATAAAAATAAAACAACACGATATTACCGATTGTGGAGCTGCCTGCCTGGCTTCCATTTCGGCACATTTTAAATTAAAACTACCAATCTCACGAATCAGGCAAATGGCGGGTACCGATAAGAAAGGTACCAATGCTTTGGGTTTGATTAAAGCTGCTGAAAAACTCGGTTTTACGGCTAAAGGAGTACGGGGTGGACTGGATAGCTTATCTAAAATTCCCTTGCCTGCCATAGCTCATGTGGTGGTAAAAGAAGTATTACAGCATTATGTGGTAATTTATAAGGTTACTGACAAGTATGTGGAGGTAATGGACCCGGGTGACGGGCAGATTCACAAGAAAAGTGTCGCTGAATTTGAGAAAGAGTGGACCGGAGTATTGATACTGATGGTACCCAATGAAAGCTTTGTGAAGAAAGATGAAAAAGTTTCGAATATTTCTCGTTTTTTCTTTCTGCTAAAACCCCATAAGAGCATTTTGTTTCAGGCTTTGTTTGGAGCAATTGTTTATACCGTATTGGGTTTGTCAACCTCCATTTACATACAAAAATTAACCGACTTTGTGCTTGTTGATGGCAATAAAAACCTTCTCAACTTGTTGAGTATTGGTATGGTGGTTTTAATCATCTTTCAAATATTCATAGGAACATCGAAAACGGTAATGGTTTTAAAAACGGGACAGTTGATAGATTCCCGCTTAATTTTGGGCTATTACAAACACCTGCTGAAATTGCCACAACGTTTTTTCGATACCATGCGTATAGGTGAGATCATTTCAAGGATTAACGATGCAGTAAAAATTCGAGCATTTATAAATGATACTGCCATTAGCCTAATCGTAAATGTGTTTATTGTGTTCTTCTCTTTTGCCTTGATGTTTATTTATTCTTGGAAATTGGCTTTGGCAATGGCTTTAATTATTCCTTTGTATGCTTTGGTGTATTTTATTACCAACAGACTAAATAAAAAACAGGAACGTAAGGTAATGGAGCAAGCGGCCGAATTGGAAACACAACTGGTGGAATCGCTCAACTCTGTAAAAACCATTAAGCAGTTAAGCCTGGAAGATTTTGCCAATCTTAAAACGGAAACCCGCTTTATTAATCTATTGCAAACTGGGTACAAGTCGGGATTGAATGCCATTTTCTCGGGGAATTCTTCTGAGTTTTTGAGCCGAATATTTACCATTGTTCTACTATGGTTTGGTGGATATTTGGTAATCGATCAGACCATAACTCCGGGTGAGTTAATGTCCTTTTATGCCATAATAGGATATTTCACAGGACCTGTTGCCTCTTTAATAGGCATGAATAAATCGGTGCAAAATGCATTGATTGCCGCAGATCGTTTGTTTGAGATTATGGATTTGGAACGTGAAGAGGAGGAAAACATGATCGAACTGGATAAACAACATAAAGGAGATCTAATTTTTCAGGAGGTATCCTTTAGTTACGGTACACGTGTTGATGTTTTCGAGAAATTCAACATGAAAATTCCGCAGGGAAAAATTACAGCCATCATAGGGGAGAGTGGTTCAGGAAAAACCACCATTGCAGCTTTGGTGCAAAAATTATATCCTTTAAACGATGGAAACATCTACATCGGGAATGTGAATATCAAATATGCTTCGAACGAAAGTTTGAGAAATTATGTGGGTATTGTACCTCAGAATTTAGATCTGTTTGCAGGGAATGTAATTGAAAATATTGCAGTGGGCGAGTTTCAACCCAATATGGAACGCATACTGGAAATTTGCAAGCAGATCGGAATATTGGATTTTATAGAAGAGTTGCCCAATGGATTCCAAACCTGGTTGGGCGAAAATGGAGCTTCTCTTTCGGGTGGACAAAAACAACGTTTGGCAATTGCACGTGCCTTGTATCGCGATCCTCAGGTATTGATTCTGGATGAGGCTACATCCTCATTAGATTCCATTTCGGAAGAACAAGTTCAAAACTGTATTAAAGGTTTAAAAGAACATGGAAAAACCATTGTTTTAATTGCTCACCGTTTGGGTACTGTGCTACAATCCGATAAAATTATTGTTTTGGAAAAAGGCAAGCTAATGGAAGAAGACTCGCATAGCGAATTGTACGAAAACCAAGGCAAATATTACCAAATGTGGCAAAAGCAAATGCCTGAATTGAGTGTCTTTTGAAAAAAATATTGTAAAGTCCAAGTTTATTGGACTGTTTGCAATTATCTTTACGCTGTATTTAACATTTGGCCAATTACAAATACACATGTTGTAGGTGTAAAAATAAAAAGCCCGAAAAACAGAAGTGTTTTGGCGAACCATGCTGTTGATCGGACTTAGCTTAAAAGCCTGCGCAAAATTAAATGAATTATTAACAATTTAAAATTTTGTGAAAATGAAAGATTTAAATGAAAAGGAATTAATGAAAATTGATGGTGGTATGAATGATAGACCTTTTGGAACTTCTTATGATGGATATCCAACTAGTGGAGGAGGAGAAAAAAAAGAAGAATCGCTTCTTCCAGGGTGGCTCGAAATTTTAATTGCCATAGCCGATGGAGCTCAAAACTAAAAAATATTTGAGACTGTTGTAGTTAATCTGCAGCAGTCTTTTATTTAATACAATTAGCAGAACAGAATTCGATAAAAACAAAACTTAAAATTAGAAGTGTGTTAATGATCAATTTAATTAAATCTTTTAATAATAAGAAAATTGAGTGGAAGTATTTTTTACTCTTATTATTTGTTTATTTTTTATTGACAATTCCATTGGGAGTAATTATAGGATTACTATTAAAGGCTTTTAATATTACACATGCGTTTAAAAATAATGATAATTTAAGCTTCTGGAAAGTAGTTATTGTAGCACCTTTAATTGAAGAATGCTTATTTAGATTACTTCTCAAGCCTAGATTTAAAAACCTAATTGCTTATTCCATAATAACCTCACCATTTGTTCTCTATTTATTCAGGAATGGAGAACAAACAATCGCTATTGTTTTGGTTGGTGTATTGGTTGGTGTTGCATTATTAATATTTAAGAGACAAGAATATTTAATCAAGTTTTATCGAATTTTTCTTAAGAGATTTTCTTATTTATTTTATCTTTCAATATTCGTATTCGGATTTATTCATTTGCGTAATTTTATATTTCCTGAATTATCTATTTGGATTGTGCTTATATTTCCTTTGCTAGTTTCTCCACAATTAATTATAGGAGGAATATTAGGATTTATTCGCATGAAATGGGGATTTATTTACTGTGTTTTATTTCATGCAATGGTGAATGGGATTATTTACTTGTTGAGAGTTATATGAAAAAAGGACCCCAACACGTGGCATCCTTTCCAATCTTAATAATCCTAAAACAAAAAAAACTATTCCTGAAGTGTAGTTTCTTCTTCCTCTTTTGCGTTTTCGCGTCTGGTTTCGCGTGATGCAATTCTTGAGTTAATGTCTTTTATTACTTCGTTTATTTCCGCAGCAATATTTTCATATTCCACTTTTTCGGTCATATCCTTCATTACCGATAAAAACTGATCGAGAGATTCAATGGCCTTGCGAACTTCTTTGGCAGCTTTTGCTCCTTCAGCATTTGGCTTTTCAGCCTCTTCCTTGTTTTTTTCTTCTTCTTTGGCAATAAAATCTTGCTGAGAAGTTTTAAGGAACGTATAATGATTATCGGCGCCAATGCCAGTAATGGCTGCTTTAAGCTCTTCATTAGAATCAACTTTATTGAAAAAGTTAATCATGCTAACGGTTTGGTCTTGGTAACCCATGTCGTAAATGCGCATTTCAGGAGAACGAACCACAGTTACCAATTTCTCTGCATGTGTACGTATTGTAGCATCCTCATTGTACGACTGTGAAATTACCAGGTACATAAAACACTTCCATCCATTGTCTCTTCTTAGATCCTTGGCTGCAAGTTCGCTGGTTCGCATACTACTTGGAGAAATTTTAAGGTTATCTTCCAATTTGTTTAAGGCAGCAGTGACTTTGGTTTTTGGCTTGACTAACTGAAGTTCAGTTTCGTCGTATTTACCCAAAATATTCGATGCTTTTGAGCCTAATAATAGATATTCTGCCAAATGCATCTTGTGAAACTTAATAGAGTAAAACATACTTTTAAAATTTAAAATATAGTATTAATATTATTTAAACTCAATGGAAGTTATGAATAAAGAATTTATTCCACAATTATATAAAAGGAAAAAATAAGATCAGATAATCAGTGCTTTGTGATTGTGTGTTTGATATGGCTTGTGATGGTAGGGAAAGGGGTTTTATTTGGAATTAATTTAAATTAACTAAGTATAGTGTGTTTGTTTTATTAATCCATAATTAAATAACGCTTGTTTGGAATACTGAGTTTACCCGTTAAGTGGGTAACCCAAAGAACCAAGGAGCTAAATCGACCTGTAAAAATGCTTTCTTGGAGTTCGGGAATGCCATTTTTACGTTTTAAATTGGGTATCTGGAAAACCAAGAGGCCATTTCAATACTTTAATTTGGAATAAGTGTTTTGTTGTTTGTGCAATTTTACGTTTCGAAATGCTATTATAGGAAACCAATGAAGCAAAACTACGTGTAAAAATGCTTCCTTGGAGTTCGGGAATACCATTTTTACGTTTTGAATTGGATATTCGGTAAACCAATGGGCCATTTCTTTAGGACGAATTAATCTTTTAACATTCCAAAATTCCAAGGATTTGAATATCTTTGCGGATTCAATTAGGAATTTATAATTACCAATTGCGAATAGAACCAAAAAGCTTTCGTAATTTGTGATATACAATTCGTAATTTCTAATTCGTAATTCGTAATTGACAGTATGAAGAACATTCGAAATTTTTGCATCATAGCCCACATCGACCACGGTAAATCTACCTTGGCGGATCGTTTGTTAGACGTTACCAACACCATTACCGACCGCCAAAAGCAGGCGCAGGTACTAGATGATATGGATTTGGAGCGCGAGCGTGGGATTACCATAAAGAGTCATGCAATCCAAATGGATTACATGCGCGATGGAGAAAAGTATACCTTAAACCTGATTGATACACCAGGTCACGTTGACTTCTCTTACGAGGTATCAAGGTCGATTGCTGCCTGCGAGGGAGCATTGTTGATTGTTGATGCTACTCAGGGAATTCAGGCACAAACCATATCAAATCTTTACTTGGCAATCGAAAATGATTTGGAGATTATTCCAATCTTGAATAAGATTGATTTACCAAATGCGAATCCTGAGGATGTGAAAGATCAGATTGTAGATTTATTGGGATGTGATGAGAGCGAGATTTTGGCAGCCAGTGGAAAAACCGGTGAGGGGGTTCCTGAAATCCTGGAAGCCATTGTTGACCGTGTTCCTGCTCCTGAGGGTGATCCGAAAGCACCTCTGCAAGCTTTGATTTTCGATTCGGAGTTCAACTCGTTTCGTGGTATCATTACCTACATTCGTATTTTGAATGGTGAAATCAGCAAAGGTGATTTGGTAAAATTCGTAAATACCGAAAAGGAATATCAAGCTGATGAAATTGGTGTGCTACGTTTGACTCAGGAACCAAGAAAGGTTTTGAAAACGGGTGATGTAGGTTATATCATTTCGGGTATCAAAACCTCAACCGAGGTAAAGGTGGGTGATACCATTACGCATAAAGCGAATCCTTGCGATGGGGCCATTGAAGGATTCGAGGAAGTTAAACCAATGGTATTTGCCGGGGTTTACCCAATCGATTCGGAAGATTATGAAGACTTGCGTGCGGCAATGGAGAAATTAAAGTTGAATGATGCTTCCTTGACTTTTGAGCCGGAATCGTCATTGGCACTTGGTTTTGGTTTCCGTTGTGGATTCCTTGGTCTATTACACATGGAAATTGTACAGGAGCGTTTGGATCGAGAGTTCGACATGAATGTAATTACTACGGTTCCTAACGTATCGTATATTGCACACACCAAGAAAGGGGATGAGTTCGAGATGCACAACCCATCGGATATGCCAGATCCAAATGCATTGGATTATATCGAGGAACCATTTATTCGAGCTCAGATTATCTCTAAATCGGAGTTTGTTGGTCCGTTGATGACACTTTGTATGAGCAAACGTGGTGTGATGACCAATCAGCAATACTTGACCAGCGACAGGGTAGAGTTAACTTACGAAATGCCATTGGGTGAGATTGTATTCGATTTCTACGATAAGCTGAAGAGTATTTCGAAAGGTTATGCTTCTTTCGATTATTTCCAGATTGGATTCAAGCCTGCCAAATTGGTAAAACTGGATATTCTATTGAATGGAGAAGGTGTGGATGCACTTTCTACTTTAATTCACTTCGACAATGCACAGGCATTTGGTAGAAGAATGTGTGAGAAACTAAAAGAATTGATCCCACGACAGCAGTTTGATATTGCCATTCAAGGGGCAATTGGAGCTAAAATTATTTCTCGTGAAACCGTTAAGGCTGTTCGTAAAGATGTAACCGCAAAATGTTATGGTGGTGATATCACACGTAAGCGTAAACTTTTGGAAAAGCAGAAAAAAGGGAAGAAGCGTATGAAGCAGGTGGGTAACGTAGAAGTGCCACAGAAAGCTTTCCTTGCGGTTCTTAAATTAGACTAATAATGTGATCTGACAGCGTTCGGAGATCCTGTCAGCATTAAAAAGATATACAAAGCTGTTCGATTTTTCGGACAGCTTTTTTTTACTCCAAGCGCTAAAGAGGCTTATAATAACAATTTTAAACGTAATAAGTTTTATAGCTTGGGGCTAGTAGCTGAAAGCTGACTACTGATCGCTATTTTAACCTTTCCTTAACTCTTTTTAGCTAAAGCTTAACTGCCTTTTTTTCAGTTGTATGATAATTTTGAAAGTAGATAATTCAAGTCAAATTTAAATACAATGGTTATGAAACGATTTAGACTCTTACTAAGCCTATGCTGTGCCGTTTTGTTAGTGTCACAAGTTACTTTCGCTCAAGAGAAGGATAAGAAAAAGGAAAAACATGAGGTGCATGTAAAGGTGAAAGTGATTGAAGACGGAAAGGAAACTGTCATCGATACGATTTTCCACGAGCATAAAGATCATGATGAGATCATGAAAATTATAGAATTAAAGGGTGTATCAGATTCTTTAATGAGAAAGCATATGGTTTGTTATTCAGGAGATGATAAAAAGCATGGAAAGCATTCCAAAATGATTGAGAGCTTTGTTTTTAATATCGATTCTACTTTTGATGGGGATGCAATAAAAATGATGAAAAAATTTAAGTTTTCGGATGAGGATGGAAGTTTTATTTTCCATTCAGGTGATTCTTGTATTTCGAAAGACATCCATATTGAAATGCTTCATGGGGGTAAACACAAATTGAATGTACTTCCATTTCATGGCAAAAAAGCAGAAAAAATTATCATCATTCAAGATTCCGACGACGTTGAAATTACTGATGAGGATGGCGTGAAAATCATTAAAATAAAGAGTTCATGCGAAGATAATGTTTGGATTGAAAAACATGGAGATAAAGAAGTAGATGTTGAGGTTACCGTGGAGGAGAAGGATGCCAAGGAGGTGAAAAAGATTAAAAGAAAGAAAATGAAGAAACAAAAGGAGTAGTTTCTTCCTCTCATAATCAAAAAAAAAGCTGCTTTTTAAAGCAGCTTTTTTGATATCTAGTGGATTACATTATCAGTTTATAACCTTTACCGTGAACGTTTATAATTTCAATGCTTGGCTCTTCCTTCAAGTGTTTGCGAAGTTTGGTAATGTATACATCCATACTACGTGCATTAAAATAATTATCGTCAGACCAAATGGTTTTTAAAGCCAGGTTGCGTTCCAATACCTTATTTACATTGTTGCAAAGTAACTTTAAAAGTTCCGATTCTTTGGTTGTTAGTTTAATGGTCTCATCTCCATCAACCAAATATTGCTTTTTAGCATCAAAAGTATAACGACCCAATTTAAATTCTTCCTGATTAATTTCCGGCTTAACTCCTGCGGTTCTTCTCAAAACGGCTTCAATTCTTACCAAAAGTTCTTCCATGCTAAATGGTTTGGTCATGTAATCATCGGCACCAAGTTTAAATCCTTCCAAAACATCTTCTTTCATCGATTTTGCGGTAAGGAAGATAATTGGAATTTCACTATTGATTAAGCGAATATCCTTTGCAAGTGTAAAACCATCTCGATGAGGCATCATAATATCAAAAATGCACAGATCGTAAGGGTTTTTTAAGAACTCATCATAGGCTTTATCACCATCTTCGCAAAGAGTAGTGTTATAATTTTTAGCAATTAAATATTCTTTAAGCAAAAGGCCTAGATTCGCATCATCCTCGGCTAATAAGATTTTAACTTGTTCCATTGCGTCTATTTTTTTAAAGGAAGATATACTTCAAATTTTGATCCCTTTTCGAGGACACTATCTACATTTACTTCACCATTGTGTGCATCCACTACTTTTTTCACATAGGATAAACCTAAGCCAAATCCCTTAACATTGTGCACATTTCCTGTATGAACACGGAAAAATCGTTCGAAAACCATTTTTTGATCTTCTTTCGATATTCCAATGCCATTATCAGTAATTGAAATAACAATACCTTTGTCTTTATTTCGCGTACTGATACTTATTTCTGGATTGTCTTTGCAATATTTGATTGCATTATCCAACAGATTGGAGATAATATTGCTAACATGAACTTCGTCAGCCATAATTACATCCTGGCTAGCGTCTAGATTTTGATACATGTTACCATTTCTATCTTCTACTCTAATAGTAAAGTTAGGTAATAAATTTTGAATTATTTTATGAACACTTATAGGTTTCAACTTTAACTTCATTCTGGCCTCGTTAAAAACTGCCATTTGTAGCACTTTTTCCACCTGATAAGTTAATCGTTTACTTTCATCATTTATGATTTTTGCAATATGATCGATAAAGCTTTGAGTGGTTTCAACGCTATTATCTTTCAACATTTGCGATGCCAATGATATTGTTGAAATCGGAGTTTTAAACTCGTGAGTCATATTGTTGATAAAATCATTTTTGATTTTCGACAATTTCTTCTGGCGGAAGATGATGAAAATTGTAAAAGCACTGCAAAGTATCAAAATCAAGGTAAGAATGAAAGATGGAAACAGCATGGTATATTGAATCATGTGCTTTTGCTGACCAGGAAAATAAACATGTAAAATGTTTTTTCTTGCAAAATACAAATCGTTTGGAAACAGTGGTTTGGTATATTTCTCCACAGAAGGATTCCTAAAATAATTTTTTGAAGCGGTTTCAAACTTAATACCATTCACTTTTACCGCATACTCAAAATTTAATTTGATTCCATTATCTCTTAACTTCTGCTCAATTAACGTTGGTAGCGATTTAAGATCAACACGTTCACTAAGTTTTAGGTTTGCATTCTTTAATTTGTTAGCAAATTCTCCATAATTTCCACTACTTGCTAAGGCTTTATTAAATTGCTCCTGAAACTTGGTTAACCCACCATTTAATGATCCTTCGTCTATATTGATATTTTTGTTTTCATGTGAGATACTTAAAATGGCCTTATCATGTTTTTGATCCATAGTGAAAGAAATCGTGGAACTTCCTGAAGCTAGTTCGGAATGTCCTGCTATGTTTGAATGATTAGAGCCATTGCCTTTTAGAATCATTTGCATCTCTTCATCATGCTCTAACTTAGAAACTACCTGATCCAAGGCTTTGCTAACAGTTAAAGAAAACTGTTCTTCTTTAAGTTTTGATGCCGATTGGTAATATTTAATTTGGACTAATATTAATCCAAATAATGATATACATAAAACAATCGTAACTAACCAAATGTATTTCTGATTCATCTTTTTTTGTTTTCTTCCACTAGTCATCCCGATTATTATTGGGAGGAAGTTGCAAGATAAAAACAATTATTGTAGTGTGTTTTTAATCATGCTTGTTTCACGTATACAAAGATAAAAAAATCATCATCCTACAATTACGACTTAACAATCTTTAACACAAGAGTTGTATAAGTTTGTTATTGATCAGAATTTTAGGAATTTTTAATGAAAAAGCTTTTCTAAATTAGGACTGATTATAATTAAGGCAAAAATTCGTTATTTTAACAAATTTTTACTGAAAAGGTATTTGAAGTTTATAATTTGATACTATATTTGCTATCGGAGAGCGAATCTATAAGGAACAATCTCCTTGATTAAAAATTTTGGTTAATAGTTAGATGAAAGGGCGGTTGTGGTTACCGTCCTTTTTTTGTACCTATAGTTCACCAAAAGAATCTTACAATTCTACATAGCAAGTCTTGTCAGGTCAACTTAAACCTGAAAAACATCAACAATACAAAAGATAGATAGAATTAGGATGCCAACTCTTTCTGGTTGATTCTCTTTAAAGCTTCGCGGGCTGCTTTTTGCTGAGCTTCTTTCTTAGAAGTCCCAATGCCTTTACCCATTTTAACCTCTTCAACTTCAACTTCAGAAATAAATAAAGGCAAGCGTAATGTTTTATCAACACCGTCTTCTTGTGTGTCGAAGTAGACATCTTTTTTGTTCTTTTGAGCCCATTCAATCAATTTGCTCTTAAAGTTGGTTTCTACAGTTACAACCTCTTCCAAATTGATATATTTTTTGAAGATCTTATCTTCGATAAAAGTACGGGTTTTAAGGTATCCTTGGTCAAGATAAATTGCACCAATTAAGGCCTCGAATGCATCTCCATAAATATGTTTATTGTTATTCATATTTACATTGGATATTACATGATTGTCCAAGCCAATTTTTAGAGCTAGCTTGTTAAGCGATTCGCGGCTAACAATTTTAGAACGAATTTGAGTAAGAAAACCTTCGTCTTTGTTGGGGAAATATTTATAAAGAATATCGGCGATTACGGCACCAAGAATTGCATCGCCCAGATATTCCAGACGTTCATTATTCATATTGAAGCCATCCTTAGGGATACTGGCCGATTTGTGTATGAAAGCCAATTCATACAGGTCGGGTTTGTTAGGATAAAACCCTAGAAAATCAAATAACAATCCATAAAACTCCCTCCTTGGAAAGAAAAAAAGTTTTATGGATTGAATAATAGACTTAATCACAAATTATTCACTAAATGATTTGAAAATTACGGATGCATTGTGTCCGCCAAAACCAAAAGTATTACTCAAAGCAGCTCTAATTTCGCGCTTCTGAGCTTTGTGAAGTGTAAGGTTTAGCCTTTCATCGATTTCTGGATCTTTCTCCTTGTGGTTTATGGTAGGAGGAACTATTTGGTTGTTGATTGCTAAGATACTAGCAATTGCTTCAACCGATCCTGCAGCACCTAACAAGTGTCCTGTCATCGATTTTGTAGAACTAATGTTTAATTTATATGCATGCTCGCCGAAAACAGTTTGTACCGCCTTAGTTTCAGGAATATCACCAACTGGAGTTGATGTTCCGTGAACATTGATATAGTCGATATCTTCTGGTTTCAAGTCAGCGTCATTCAAAGCCATTTTCATTGAGTTAATGGCTCCTCTACCTTCAGGGTGAGTTGCAGTAAGGTGATATGCATCACCGGACATTCCTCCACCAACAACTTCAGCATAAATTTTAGCTCCTCGTGCTTTGGCATGTTCGTATTCTTCAAGAATTAAACAGCCTGCTCCTTCACCCATAACGAAACCGTCACGAGATTTACAGAAAGGACGAGATGCAGTTTGATATTCCTCATTGTTAGTTGACAATGCCTGCATTGAATTAAAACCACCTAATCCTGCTTCATTTACTGATGCTTCAGATCCACCTGTGATAAAGACATCAGCTTTACCTAGACGGATGTAGTTCATCGCATCAATAATTGCGTGTGAAGAGGAGGCGCATGCAGAAACTGTACCGTAGTTTGGTCCTTGGAATCCATACTTCATCGAAATATGGCCGGCAGCAATATCCGAAATCATCTTAGGAATGAAAAACGGAGAGAAACGAGGAGTTCCATCCCCGTTTGCATATCCTTTAACTTCATCTAAGAAAGTTTTAATACCGCCGATACCAGAACCCCAAATTACTCCGGCTTTTGTTAAATCTTCCGATTCAAGATCTAAACCACAATCAGCCATAGCTTCTTTAACAGCTACAAGTGCATACTGAGTATATAAATCCAGTTTGCGAACCTCTTTGCGATCAAAATGCTCTGTAGGATCGAAATTTTTAACTTCGCAAGCGAACTGAGTCTTGAATTTTGAAGCATCGAAATGAGTGATCATTCCAGAACCGCTTACACCATTCTCCAAATTCTCCCAATATTCGGCAACACTGTTACCAATTGGGTTAATTGTTCCGAGCCCAGTTACAACTACTCTTCTAAATTCCATAAAAAAGGGTCTGGTTAATAATTACTTAGCGTTTTCTTCGATGTAAGAAACAGCGTCACCTACTGTACCGATGTTTTCTGCTTGATCATCTGGAATAGCGATGTTAAACTCTTTTTCGAATTCCATGATTAGCTCAACTGTATCCAATGAGTCAGCTCCTAGATCGTTAGTGAAGCTAGCTTCTGGAGTTACTTCAGTTTCGTCTACACCCAACTTATCAACAATGATAGCTTTTACTCTAGATGCAATATCAGACATAACTTTAAATTTTAAATGATTAATATTAAACTAATTAATTTTCAACTGTGCAAAGAAATAAATTTACTTGAAAAAATTCAAATCTTTTTCACAAAGTTGGGGACAAATGTAATTCTTTTTCCTTTTCTAGCGAAATTATTTTACATCCAATGGCTTTTATATACCTTTGAGCATACCATTTAAACAACAAATTCATCATGAAAAGAATTGCCTTATTTGCTTCAGGTTCAGGCACTAATGTCGAAAATATAGCAATGCATTTTAAAAATAATTCAAATGTTGAGATTGCTTGCGTTCTCACAAATAATCCTAATGCTTTTGTCCTAAATCGAGCAGAAAAGTTAAAACTTCCTTCTTTAGTTTTTTCAAGATCAGACTTTAAAGATACATCAAAAGTGGTGGATTATTTAAAAGAAAAGAAAGTTGATTTTATTGTATTGGCTGGTTTTTTATGGCTGATACCAGCTAATTTGTTGCAGGAATTTCCGGGTAGAATCGTAAATATTCATCCAGCTTTGTTACCAAAATATGGAGGAAAAGGGATGTATGGCATGAATGTTCACGAATCGGTGGTTGAAAATCAGGAAACAGAATCAGGAATTACCATACATATGGTAAGTGAGAAATATGATGAAGGTGAAATTGTGTTTCAGGCCAAGTGTTCGGTAGAACCTAATGATACTGCTGAGGATGTTGCAAATAAAGTTCACAAATTAGAATATGAACATTTCCCAAAAATAATAGAGCAATTACTTTGAAGTAATTGCTCTATTATTTTTAAACTGTCTTTTACTTATTGAGAGACAGAGTATTGTTTAAAGAATCTGGTATTGATGGCTCCGGAATACTATCTAAACCATTTAATTCTTTCATCAATTTGTTTTTAAGAATTTCAAATTGAGCTCTATTCTCTGTCTTAACAGGAGCTACAGGAGGAGATTTCATTTTTAATGGATTAATTGGACTGCCATTTTTGAAAACTCTAAAATCGAGATGTGGTCCTGTTGATAATCCGGAAGAACCAACATATGCGATGGTTTGCCCCTGTTTTACCCTAACCCCTGAATTCATTCCTTTGGCAAATCTGGATAAATGCATATAGGTTGTGGTGTATACACTGTTGTGTTTGATTTTTAAATATCTTCCGCCACCATTTTTCTGATAACCTTTTTTAATAATTACACCGTCGCCAATACTGTGAACAGGAGTTCCTGTTGGAGCTGCATAATCAACGCCATGATGGGCTCTATATCTTTTTAGTACAGGATGGTATCTGCGGTTAGAAAACCTTGAACTGATTCTTGAAAAACGCAAAGGAGCTTTTAAGAATGCTTTTTGTAAGCTTTTTCCTTCTTCATCAAAAAAGCCATTTTTTTCTCCTTCTTTAAAGGCAAAGGCATAATTATCAGATTTGTGATGAATAAAATTGGCAGCTAGTACTTTGATATCATGTATTGATTCATCACCTACAAAAGCTTCTTCATAAATGATATTGAATTCATCGCCTTTACCTATACCAAAGAAATCTATAGTCCAGGCGTAAATTTCTGATAATTCGATGGATAAAATAGGATCAGCTTGAGCTTCCACCATGGCATTCCAAAGTGAACTTTCAATGGTTCCTTTAATTTGCTTACGCTTATAAATGATCTCTTTTTCCCCTTTGTATACATGCAAAGTATCACGTAAATCAAATACAATATACTCTACTGGTGTGTTTTCGTATACAAAATACTCTGGAGTTCTTACGCTGTCTTTTGAGAACAAAACAGAATATTCTTGTCCTGATTTTATTCTTCTTACATTAAAAACATTTTTGGCTTTTTTTGCAATTTTATCGATTGCTGCATACGAAACATCGTATTGTCTTAATATTGTAGACAAACTCTGATTTTTCTTAACCTTGCTTTCTTCAACATCAAAATCATCAATTGCAAATCCGTATTTTATATTGATTGGTACCAATTGCGTGGAATCAATCATCTCATGATTATTACTTTTTACTTCTTCAGGTACATCTGATTTAAATTTTTTAAAAAGTAATAGGCCTATTAAAATAAGCGTTGCAATAATGAGAGTTTTATAGTTGAAGAACTTTTTCATTTCGGAAATTTTGAATTCGAGCCTAAAGGTATAACTGTTTTTATAGTCATACAACATGAAAGGACAGAGATTACATGATTTAAGCTTTTTTAAGTTTTAGGATTTGATTTTGTCGAAACCTTGACCGTAAACACCCATTACACTACCCATAGATATGAATGCATCAGGATCTACATGCTTTATCATTTTTAAAATGGTCTGCGAATCGCGTTTTTTTGCCAATACCATAAGAATTTTTACATCTTGGTTACTGTAACCTCCTGTAGCATTTATTACTGTAAGTCCTTGATCTAAATTATGAATTACTTCTTTTCGAATTAATTCAGGTTTTTGTGTAAAAATTATAATTTGAACAGACTGCTTACTTCCTTCAATAATCATATCTACTACATAAGCACTTACGCCCATTGTTACAAATCCGTATACCACCTGTTCAATGGAGTTTTCTAAAAAATACGATGAAGAGATTATTACCACATCAATTGTAAGCAAAAGTTGTCCTGGACTATAATTCTTGTACTTGTTGATTATCATGGCAAGAATGTCAGTCCCACCGGTACTTCCACCTCTGGAAAGGATCATTCCTGCACCTGCACCAGCCATGATACCACCTATAATTGAGCACATAAATCGATCTGAAACCAAAGGTTCAGTAATAATGGATTGAAATAACCAAAGGAAAAAAGAAATGACCGTAATGCCATATAGTGTTTTAATTCCAAAGGAGAAGCCAAGTATACGTAAGGACACAAGTAGGAAAACTGTATTGATTAAAAATACACTGTAACCCACTTTTATTCCACTTACGAAATAAATCATGGTTGCAATTCCACTTACACCTGAACCTACAATTCCTGCAGGAATTATAAAACCAGTCCATGCAATAGCACCAATAAATAAACCAATTGTAATAATTAGGTAAGAACGAATATTTTCTGATAAGTTTGATTTCTGTTTGCTCATTGTATAATAGTTTTAAGCTCTAATTTCTTCAAAGCCTAAGCCATAAACTCCCATTACTGAAGCCATTGAAATAAAAGCTTCCGAGTCGATTTCTTTAATTAATTTGAAAATACGTTGTGTTTCATGTTTACGAACTACAATCATTAACATTCTGCTTTCTTCTTTTGAATACCAACCTGTGCTGTGTATCATAGAAATTCCTCTCCCGGTTTCTGTGCCAATTCTCTGTGCAATTTCTTCATGATAAGGCGATATGATGAATAATTGAGCAGATTGTTTTGCTCCGGATATAACCATATCAATAGCATAGGCTGCAACTCCCATTACAACGTATCCATATACAATGGTTGAGATATCTTTAAAAAGAAAATAAGAAGATGCGATGATAAAAATATCCAGATAGAGAATAATTCTGCCAGGACTTATATTGTAATATTTGTTAATCATCATGGCGATAATGTCAGTTCCTCCTGTACTTCCTCCCTGTGTAAAAGTGATTCCAATACCTGCTCCGCCTAAAATACCACCAATAATAGTTGCCATAAATTTGTCATCCACTAAAGGTTCTGAAAAAATTCTTTGTTGTAGTGTTAATAAAATGGAACCTACAACAATCCCAAATATTGTTTTTATCCCGAACTTACTACCTAGTACTCGTAGAGCAATTAAAATCAAAAATACATTGATTACAAGATAAGAGTACCCAACAGGAATAGTTTCTCCTGAAGCGTAATAAATAAGGGTTCCAATACCACCAGCACCACCTGCTACAATTTCTGAAGGAATCAAAAATGCAGTCCATCCAAAGCTATAAACACACAACCCAAGTGTAATAATAGCATATGATTTTAATTCATTAATAGAGAATTTCATTCTAATTTAAAAATAATTCAATGTGAAGAAAAAGGCTCCGTTTATTTGAAAAACGAAGCCTGATTATAAATTTTGCTTATTGTTTTCTACTTTAAACTACTATGTTGATTATCTTTTTAGGAACAATAATTACCTTTTTAGGTGTTTTACCATCTATCCATTTTTGAGATTGTTCGCAATTCAGAACTTCCTGTTCAATCTCATCCTTGCTCAGATTTAATGATAACTCTAACTTAAATCTCATCTTACCATTAAATGATACTGGGTATGAGTGAGTATCTTCAACAATAAAACTTTCGTTGAATTCAGGGAAACTTGCTTTGGTTATACTTTCGTTATTACCACACTTGTTCCATAATTCTTCAGAGATGTGCGGGGCAAATGGAGCTAGAAGTCTTAATAAATCTTCTAATATTGCCTTATTGTTACACTTTAAGCTACTTAATTCGTTCACACAAATCATGAAAGCAGAAATTGATGTATTGAAAGAAAATCTCTCAATATCATCCTGAATTTTCTTAATGGTTTTATGAAGAACTTTCAATTCATCTTTTGTCGGTTCTACCTCAGAAACTTCAAAGTTTTCTCCATTGTAGAATAATCTCCAAAGTTTCTTTAAGAATTTATGAACTCCATCAATACCATTAGTATCCCATGGTTTGTGAGCTTCCAATGGTCCAAGGAACATTTCGTACAGACGAAGCGTATCAGCACCATATTCTTCTACAATCACATCTGGATTCACGACGTTGAACATCGACTTCGACATTTTTTCAACAGCCCAACCACAAACGTATTTGTTATCTTCAAGAATGAATTCTGCATTATTAAATTCAGGTCTCCATGCCTTAAAAGCTTCTGTATCCAATACATCATTCTTCACGATGTTTACGTCTACGTGAATAGCGGTAGTGTCGTACTCTTTTCTCAGTCCATAAGAAACGAACTTGTTGGTATTTTTTACTCTGTAAACAAAGTTTGAACGACCTTGGATCATCCCTTGGTTAATCAATTTCTTGAAAGGCTCATCCTTGCAAACTTCGTTAATATCGAATAAGAATTTGTTCCAGAAACGAGAATAAATCAAGTGACCAGTTGCATGCTCGGTACCACCAATGTACAAGTCAACATCTTGCCAGTATTCATTAGCTTCTTTAGAAACCAATGCATTGTTGTTGCGAGGATCCATATAACGCAAGTAATACGCTGATGATCCTGCAAAACCTGGCATAGTGTTCAATTCTATTGGGTGACCATCTGCTGTTGTCCAATCTTTTGCACGTCCCAATGGTGGTTCACCGTTTTCGGTTGGCAAGTATTTGTCAATCTCAGGCAATTCCAAAGGTAACTGATCCAACTCCATCATGTATGGCATGTTTTCTTTGAAATACACTGGGAATGGTTCTCCCCAATATCTCTGACGAGAGAAAATTGCATCTCTCAATCTATAGTTGATTTTTTTCTTACCTAAGCCTCTTACTTCAACTTCTTCATTTGCTCTAACAATTGCATCCTTAACATCTAATCCGTTCAGGAAATCAGAGTTCATTGATTGGCCCTCTTTAGCATCATATGATTCCTCAGAAATGTCACCGCCAGAAACAACTTGAATAATCGGTAAGTCGAATTTTTTAGCGAAAGCATAATCTCGACTATCATGTGCCGGAACGGCCATAATTGCACCTGTTCCATATCCAGCCAAAACGTAATCACTTACCCAAATTGGAATTTCTTCACCTGTAAATGGGTGGATTGCATATGCTCCTGTAAATTCTCCGCTTACAGTCTTAACATCAGCCAAACGTTCTCTTTCTGTTCTTTTCTTGGTAGCTTCAATATATGCATCAATCTTTTCTTTACATTCTGGAGTAGTTAAAGAATCGACTAATTCACTTTCAGGAGCCAAAACCATAAAAGTAACTCCAAAAATAGTATCAGGACGAGTGGTAAAGATTTCCATTTTGATATCAGAACCTTTCACTCCAAAATTTACCTCTGCACCAACGGAACGTCCAATCCAGTTCTTTTGAATTTCCTTCAAAGAATCAGTCCATTCCAAATTGTCAAGGCCATCCAATAATCTTTTAGCGTATGCCGACACACGAAGTGACCACTGACGCATTTTCTTTTGCACGACAGGATGTCCTCCACGTTCAGATAAACCATCTTTTACTTCATCATTGGCTAAAACCGTTCCCAATTCAGGACACCAGTTTACCATGGTATCTGCAAGGTAAGCCAAACGATAATTCAAAAGAATTTCTTGTTGTGCTGTATTTGATAAAGATTTCCATTCTTCCGCTGTGAATGTTTCAGTTTCAGAACAAGCAGCATTAACATTTGCATTTCCTTCAGCCTCGAATTTTTCTACCAAAGCTGAAATTGGTTGAGCTTTTTCTGTTTCGTTATCGAAATAGTGGTTGAACATTTGAATGAATGCCCATTGTGTCCATTTGTAATATTCAGGATCACAAGTGCGAACTTCTCTGTCCCAATCGAAAGAGAATCCAATTTTGTCCAATTGTTCTCTATAACGTGTAATGTTTTGCTCAGTGGTAATTGCTGGGTGTTGGCCTGTTTGAATTGCATATTGTTCTGCAGGTAATCCGTAAGCATCGTATCCCATTGGGTGGAGTACATTAAAACCTTTGAGGGTTTTATAACGAGAATAGATATCAGACGCAATGTAACCTAGTGGGTGACCAACATGTAATCCAGCTCCAGATGGGTATGGGAACATATCAAGCACGTAAAATTTTGGCTTGTCTGCATCGACATTAACCTTGTAGGTTTTATTGTCGCTCCAGTATTTCTGCCATTTTTGTTCTATTTCTTTAAATGTGTACTCCATTGTAATATTTTGATAAAATATGGTTATTTCAATGTATTCAGTCCGCAAAATTAGTAAAAGTTTAGAAATAAAAGAGCTGTTTTTGAGTGAACTGATGTTATTATTAAAAATTGGTTAATAGAGCTTTAGAAGAGTTGATGAAAATCAATTATAGATTGAATGTTAGAGTAGGAAAGGAGAACAAAATAATTTTTTAAATTTGTGCACACATTGGCCCGTTAGTTTAGCTGAATAGAACATCAGATTCCGGTTCTGAAGGTCACAGGTTTGAATCCTGTACGGGTCACAATAAGCTTGGATGTATTTCCAAGCTTTTTTTATGAAATTAATTTCATAAAAAAAGGAGTCCTAATGGACTCCTTTTATATTTTAAGCGCGAAAAATTTTATTTTTCATCAGCACCTTGAAGAGCTGAATAGTTCAGCTTCAAAGCACTTGCTTTTCTTAACTCTTGTTTAATGTCAACAATGATACCCATTTTTGTGTATCTGTCAACTTTTAGAGAGGTTGTCAACTTGTTACGTAATTCTTCTTTTCTTGCTTCTCTTTCTGATGCAATGAAAGATTGAATATCATCAACAGTTGCAAACTGATCGTTTAGTTGGATTCTTGATTCGGTACCAAAAGTCTTTTGATACTTTCTTAAAGGAACACCCACATGGATGTTGCTTACCAAGTCCTTTTTCTCAAGCTTTGTCAATTCCTTAGCTTGTGGCTGTACATAGCTTACGTTCAATTCTACATCACGCATGGTAGTTGATACCATGAAAAAGAATAGAAGCATAAATACAATATCAGGAAGTGACGCTGTTGAAATTTCTGGAAGTTCTTTGCCTCCTTCTTTTCTAAATTTTGACATTATCTTTTCCCTCCTACGTTTTTAGGTTCAGCCTCGGATATTGCCATAGGGACATATTTTTTTACAGCTTCTTGTTGTTCATCATCCAATTCACTGTATACTTTTCCCCATTTAGACATTGCTTTTTCGTCTTTTAATTCACGAGCAGCAATTGCAAGCTCATCCTGTACTCTAATATACATTTCGTAACTCGTACCGCGGTCGTTCTGCAATGAAACCAATCCTTTCGAAACCATAACATCTCCAAAATATGGAATTGTTTTAACTTGTTTTTCAGGAAGGTCTTCACTGTTGTTTGGATTCAGGATAAACTCTTTGGTTTTCTCACGCAACTGCGAGATATCCAAAAGTTCACCATTCACCAACAACTCATCGTTACGGTTTACCAATATCGCTAAAACATTACGTTTTTTCACCTTAACTTCTTCATCATTAGTTTGATCTTCTGGAATAGGAGGTAATTTTTTATAGATACCAGTATCCACATCCATAGTAGTCGAAACCAAGAAGAAAATCAGCAACAAGAATGCAATATCGGCCATCGAACTTGAGTTAATCTCTGGTGTTTTTCTTGCCATAATAAAGGTATTGCGATCCGAATCCGTAAACTCGGATCATATTCTTAACGTAATCTTCTAATAATTTCAGTAACTACAATTGATGCTACAGTTCCTATACCTAGGATATACATAGTGTAAAGTACTGTATCAGCAAATTGAAGTGAAGCAGGGTTGTTGTCAGTACCTGTATAACCTGGAAGGTCTAACAAAGTAGCGTCTGACATGCTGTATGATACAAGGACTACTAATCCAAGTACTACTAATCCCATCAAACCTTTAAGAGCTCCTTTAGGGTTAACAACGATCTGAATGATTGGGAATAGAATTGATAATGCAGCAGATGCAAAAAACAATACTTTAGCCCAGTTGATCAAAAGATCAGTGTAAACTGGAGTTGTGTGTGCTTGGTTTGGGATTTCTCCACCTAAGTAAAACATGATCACAAAAATAGCTGTTAGACCAATCATTACATAGGTAAGAATATTTAAATATTTACTCAATGTATTTGACATAGTCTATAATTATTTTTTCATGTTGTATTTTACAAGGATATCAAGAAGAGAGATTGAAGCATCTTCCATGTTGTTTACAATACTGTCAACTTTAGCAGTACAGTAGTTGTAGAATACTTGAAGGATCATTGCTACGATCAAACCAGATACAGTTGTAATCAAAGCGATTTTAATACCACCTGCTACAGCTGCTGGAGAAATAGTACCCATAGACTGAATTGAGTCGAAAGCATCAATCATACCGATTACAGTACCCATAAATCCTAACATAGGTGCCAAACCGATCATCAAACCAATCCAAGAAAGACCTTTTTCCAATAGACCCATTTGAACTGATCCATAAGAAACAACTGATTTTTCTACTACTTCAATACCTTCGTCGATACGGTCAAGACCTTGGTAGAAAATGCTAGCGATAGGACCACGAGTATTTCTACAAACTTCTTTAGCAGCTTCAACACCACCGTTGTTTAATGCATCTTCAAGGTTAGCAATTAATTTCTTAGTGTTTGTAGTTGAAAGGTTCAAGTAAATGATTCTTTCAATAGACAAAGCAAGACCTAAGATAAGAGCTAGCAATACGAAGCTCATAAACATTGCACCACCTTGGATGAATTGCTTCTTAACAACTTTGTGGAAAGATGTGCTTTCGATAGCTTCTTCTTCCATAACTTTAGCTGCAGGCTCTTCAACTGTAGTTTCCTCTGCAACCTGAGTTGTATCTACGGTAGTTTCTGCTGTCTCATCCTGAGCAACTGCGTAAGATGATGCTCCTAAGCTTAGCATCCCGATAACTGCTATAAATGCAAATAACTTTTTCATAGTCTGTTTTTCAAATTTTAATTAACGAAATTATTTTTTACAAAATTAAACGATTGCGATCTTTTAAACAACTAATTCCTTAGTTGTTTGTGTATTATTCTTTAAAACTATTCTGTTTATAATGCTTTCAACTACCTGTGATTTTGTATTTATGTAATATAGAAAGCTTTAAACAGTGCACCAAATTACAAAAAAAATGTGAAAAACAAATATTCTATTGGCTTAATTCGCCCTTTAGAGATTTATTTAAAAGCAATTTGGTTTGTGGCATGTCTAGCTTTTTACCCAAGATAAACATTAGTTTGCTAATTGCAGCCTCTGTAGTAATGTCATGCCCGCTCACTACACCTGCCTTAAGTAGCTCTAAACTTGTTTCATATAGCCCCATTTCAACACTTCCTGCGGCACATTGGGTAATGTTGTATATAACAATCCCTCGATTGATTGCCTCTTTAATAGAGTCGATAAACCATTTGTCGGTTGGCGCATTACCTGCACCATATGTTTCCATTACCACTCCTTTCAAACCTTCAATATTTAATATGGAATCGACCACTTGTTTGTTGATTCCAGGGAAGATTTTTAAAATGGCGATATTGGTATCAAACTCTGTGCTAATTTCGAGTTGTTTTGGATGACTTGGATAATGAATAGCTGAATAATTGTAATTGATATTGATACCTATTTTTGCCAAATCAGGATAATTGTATGAATAGAATGCATTAAAATGTTCTGCATTGTGCTTTGTAGTTCTGTTTCCCCTGAACAATTGATTTTCGAATACAATACAAACCTCTGGCACCATTGCTTGACCATTTTTATAAGCTGCCGCTATCTCAATAGCTGTTATTAGGTTTTCTTTTCCATCGGTTCTTAAGGTGCCAATTGGTAATTGGGATCCAGTTAATATTACCGGTTTTTGCAAATTATCAAGCATAAAGCTTAATGCAGATGCAGTAAAGGACATTGTGTCTGTTCCGTGAAGTACAACAAATCCATCGTAATTGTTATAATTTTCCTTAATCAGTTCAGCAATTTTCACCCAAACATCAGGATTTAAATTTGAAGAATCGATTAATGGATCAAAAGCGATGGAAGTAAGTTCATAACCGAATTCCTTTAATTCTGGAACTTGTTTTACGATGTGATCAAAATCAAAAGGAATTAACGATCCTGTTTCCGGATCGTTTACCATACCGATTGTACCTCCGGTATATAATATTAGAATAGAAGTTTGTTTTTTGTCCATTGAGAGAGGTGTTATAATTTGAACAAATTTCTTGCATTGTAGCTCGTGATTTCTGCCACTTTTTCTATTTTGGTTTGATAAATTTCTGCAATTTTTTGTGCGGTGTACCTTACGTATGAGCTTTCGTTGCGTTTTCCTCTTTTGGGAACAGGAGCCAGATAAGGTGCATCTGTTTCCAGCATTAACTTTTCTAGGGGTACTTCAGCAATGGTTTTATCTAATCCCGAATTTTTAAAAGTTACAATCCCATTTATACCAAGTAAGAAACCCAATTCAATTGCTTTATTTGCTTGCTCAAGATTTCCTGAAAAACTATGAAATACTCCTCTTAAGTTAGAATTGGTGTAATTTTCCAATATTTCAAATATTTCATCGAAAGATTCTCTGGAATGGATCACTATTGGCAGATTGAATTTTAATGCCCAATTAATTTGAGTATCGAAAACAATTTGTTGCTCTTTTACGAATGTTTTATCCCAGTACAAATCAATTCCAATTTCACCAATTGCACAATATTTTCTTGAGTTTAACCAATTTTTGCAAATATTTAATTCATCCTGAAAATTCTCCTTTACAGAAGTAGGATGTAATCCCATCATCGGAATACAGTAGCCTGGAAACATCCTTTCCAAAGAATGCATTTGATCAATTGATTGAGAATCGATATTGGGTAAAAGGATTTTTTCAACTCCTGCCTCCTTTGAATTTTCAATGATTTGATTAATGTCATCATTAAAATCTTCGGAGTAAATATGCGAATGAGTATCGATTAGATTCATATTTTTACTTTTTGTGCAAACTTATTGAATCGCAACAGGAATACAAAAGGAATTTGAACAGAAATCAGTACAAAAAAAGCCGGCAAAGCCGGCTTTTTTATATATTAGGCGTAATTCATATTAAACGCATCCTTGAGCTAGCATAGCTTCAGCAACTTTTACGAAGCCACCAATGTTAGCACCTTTAACGTAGTTGATGTTTTCACCGTTCTTACCGAACTTCACACAAGTTTCGTGAATGTCCTTCATGATACGACCCAACTTCTCGTCAACTTCTTCAGCAGACCAGTTGAAACGTAATGAGTTTTGAGACATTTCTAAACCTGAAACTGCAACACCACCAGCATTAGCAGCTTTTCCAGGAGCGAAAATTGCATTTTCAACCAAGTAAATCATTGCTTCAGCAGTACAACCCATATTTGAAGTTTCTACTACGTACTTACATCCGTTAGCAACTAATTGCTTAGCATCGTCTTCGTTCAACTCGTTTTGGATAGCACATGGGAAAGCCAAATCAACTTTACACTCCCAAGGCTTCTTACCAGCGAAGAATTCAGCACCGAATTTTTCAGCATAAGGAGAAACGATGTCGTTGTTTGTAGCACGAAGATCCAATAGATATTCAATCTTCTCAGCATTCAAACCTTCTTTGTCATATACATATCCGTCAGGACCTGAAATAGTAACAACTTTAGCACCTAGCTCAGTTAATTTAAGAGCAGCACCCCAAGTTACGTTACCGAAACCTGAAAGAGCAACAGTTTTACCTTCTAAAGTTTCACCATTCTCAGCCAACATGTGTTGTGCGAAGTAAACAGAACCGAAACCAGTAGCTTCTGGACGAATCAAAGATCCACCAAACTCAAGTGGCTTACCAGTTAATACTCCGGTAAACTCGTTACGGATTCTCTTGTACTGTCCGAATAGGTATCCGATCTCACGACCACCAACACCTATATCACCTGCAGGTACGTCAGTGTTAGGACCAATGTGCTTGCAAAGCTCAGTCATGAAACTTTGGCAGAAGCGCATAATTTCGTTGTCTGATCTTCCTTTTGCGTTGAAGTCAGAACCACCTTTACCACCACCCATAGGTAGAGTAGTTAATGAATTCTTGAAAGTTTGCTCGAAACCTAAGAATTTTAATGCACTTAACGTTACAGAAGGGTGGAAACGTAAACCACCTTTGTAAGGTCCAATTGCACTATTGAATTCAACGCGGTATCCACGGTTGATTTCAACTTCACCGTTATCGTTGATCCATGGTACGCGGAACATGATTACGCGCTCAGGCTCACACATTTTTTCAAGAATCTTAGCTGCCTTGTACTTTGGGTTAGAATCATAAGTTTCCCAAACTGTTTCTACTACTTCTTGTACTGCCTGATGGAACTCAGCTTCACCTGGAGTTTTAGCCTTAAGGCTATCCATGAATTCAATTATTTTTGCTTCCATATCCAAACTTGTTATGAAATTAAAATTGTTTGTTGTGTTTTAATTATTAGTTCTTGGTGTCAAATGTAGACAAATTTTCATAATCACAAATTAAAAGCTGATTTTTTTTATAACGTTTTCGGAAATTGTAATATACAATGAATCAATTAGATAAAAAGGCTTAATTTCTGTTCTACAACATGAAAGCATAAAAATTGACAATTTTCATGAATTTAAGGAGTAGATTTTTCCAGGATGTGACTTCACCATGCCATCAAATTCTAGTTTTAAGAGCAAACTTGACACCTTGCTCATCGGAAATGAACTTTTCAAACAAATTAAATCAATAGGTGTTTTTTCTAAATCTCGAAGTGTCGAGATTATTTTTTCCTCCTCCTTGGTAAGTTCTACAAAGAGTCTGGTTTGAATCTCCTTTGTTTTTTTAGTTTGATCGTCCCAACCTAAGATATACTCCAAGTCTGAGATGTTTTCTATTAAGTGAGCTTGGTTGGTTTTGATTAGGAAATTACATCCTTCGGAATATTTATCGCTGATTCTTCCTGGAAAAGCAAATACATCTCTATTGTATGAGTTAGCAATATCAGCAGTTACCAATGAGCCGCCCTTTCGTGCAGATTCTATTACTATGGTTGCGTCCGACATGCCAGCAATTATTCTGTTGCGTCGGACAAAGTTTTTTGGATCGAACTTGCTGTTTGAGGTGAATTCACTAACAATTGCTCCACCTTTATGGATGATTTCCTCGGCATAGTTTCTGTGTTGAGCTGGGTACATTTGCTGAAAGCCATGACCAATAGCAGCTATGGTTGGAAGTTGATATTGCATGGCAGCCTTGTGTGCACAAATATCTATGCCGTAAGCCAGTCCGCTAATTATTGTGGTTTTTATTGATTTTTCCGATAGATCCTTAACTAGTTTAGAGCATTGCTCTTTCCCATAATCGCTGGCATTTCTTGTGCCAACTATGCTGATGTTTCTGCTGGCATTGAAATCAGCAGTACCTTTATAATATAGTGTGCAAGGAGAATCGGAACAGCTAAGTAGTCTTTTCGGGTAGTTGTCTTCGAGATAAAATGCAATTTGAATTTCATTTTTCTCAATGAATTTAATCTCCTCTTCGGCCTGAAGAAGAGATGCTTTTCGGTCTAACTTTTGAATAAATGCCTGACCAATTCCTGGAATTTTCAGAAGGTTTTGTTTCTTCTCTGTAAAAAAAGCTTCAATGCTGCCAGTATAGGCAATAGACTTTTTAATATTTACGGGTCCAAAGCCATTTATAAAGCTTAAAGCAATTTTGTAAATTCTATCCATACCTTATTAATAGGATTGTAATAATCTGGATATGAATTTACAAAATATTTATAAAGTAAATGTTGTTCCGATGGTTAAAAATCCGGCATTAGCCCAGCCTAATTCTGTAAATAATCCAAATTGATTTGAAAAATGATAACGTGCGCCAAGTACAACTCCTAAATCAAACAACAAATCGTTTGAGGTATTGTCTGAATATACTGCATCTGAACTTGCATTGGGTCTTGTGTTCTCATATTTCTTATGCTCCAAAGAAAAACCAGCTTTAACTGAAGTGTACAAATCAACATCATAACCAGTGGAGATATTCATGCCTGATAGCCAATCATTCAATTTATAAGTAAGTACACTTCCTAATCGGTAATAATTGTAATTTATTTCGCTGTGGCCAAAATCGTATTCATGTTTCTGTCCAGCATAACCAACATACGCACCTATGCTCAAGTTGTCCTGCCATCCTTTTTCAAGTTGTATTAAAATTGAAGGATAGTTGGTTTCATCAGATCCTGCAAAGTTGTGATCGAATTTGCCATACTTGCCTAAAGGAATTCCTATATTAAGGCGTAAATCGTTGTTTTGCGCAAGAGTATTTAAAGATAGTGTGCATAGCAAAAATGCTACTAGTGTTTTAAATTTCATTCTGAAGTTTATTTGTTATATGGTATGGCTAACGATGAATAAAGTAATATAGTATGCCCTGAATTACTTTTTCAGACTATTTCGAGATAGAGAATCTATTAATTTCTTTCTTTCAGATTTGGAAAGTGCAGACAAACAAACCGATGGGTACTTTGCAATTCCTTTGTCGGTTAATTGATATAGTGTAACAATTGGCTTAAGTCCAAAAGTTTTTGTCTCCAAGTCGTACTTGGCAAAGCAATTTTTAGGAATCTCAATGGATTTAAAATTATCATGAAAGGGATGAAGAGGATAGTATCGAAGAATGATTTTATCATCACCTTCCTTATATATGATGAAATTAAAATTTAAATGAAATGAAAAGGCAATTGCCGAAATAACAAACGCACCGATTATTCCAATTACCTGATATGGTTTGTTGATATTTAAATACAACAGAAGAATAATTGAAGCTAAAAAAAGGAATATTAATAAATAGTAGGCTAGTTTAATCCAGCTTGCTCGATTTTGATTGTTGATTGTCATGTTTTGTGTGTAAAATTCCACACCAAAGGTAAAAACTAATGGATATATTCGACAATAACTAATCGAAAATATCTTCCTCAATGTTGTTGATAGTCTTTATTTAAATATCTGTAAAAAGATTGTGCGATTTTTGCAATTTATAATGTTTATTTAAACGGACTTTTCTATTTTTACCCGGAATTATCCCACACTTTATCAAGTAAATATTTTGAATAATATAAGTGATGAGGGGGTGAATGTTCCACTTCTTCCGAATTGTTGCGCCTTTTAGCCAACTCGGATTTGTGTTTTTTACACCTGGAAAAATAAAATGATAATGGAAGCAAGACTTCAAGAAGCAAAAAATTCAATCAGAGATGTGATTGACTTCCCAAAGGAAGGAATCGTTTTTAAAGATATTACTACAATGTTGAAAGATGAAAAACATGTGGCAACATTGGTAGAAACATTATATGAGCAATATAAAGACAAAGGAATTACCAAGGTAGTAGGATTAGAGAGTCGCGGTTTTATTTTGGGAACAGTGTTGGCTTACAAATTAAATGCTGGATTTGTGCCGATTCGTAAACCAGGCAAATTGCCTGCTGCAACATACTCTGAAAAATATACTTTAGAGTATGGCGAGGATGAAATTCACATCCATCAGGATGCTTTAACTGAAGATGATGTTGTTTTGTTGCATGACGATTTGTTGGCAACAGGAGGTACAGCAGCAGCTTCTATCAACCTACTTGCAAAATGTGGTGTGAGCAAGGCTTTTGTAAATTTCCTTGTAGAGCTTGACTTTTTAAAAGGTCGCGACAAATTGAATACGAGTTTCGAAGTAGATTCTTTATTTCATTTTTAAAGAGTTTTACTTTTAATGATATGTCGGCCAACAATCATTCATAATTGTTGGCCTATTTTTGTGTAACCATTTAAATTTCTCTGTGAGCAATTTGCGAAATAGAGAAATATTTAATTGAAATGCCGATATATAATTAGTTATTCATTAGAGCGCAGCAATCAAATGAATTTTACTAATTAATAATCGGTATAACTACAAAATCAATAGATCATGCAATATTCCATTTCTAAACCTAATAAAGTTCTGGAAGGAAGAGTTGTACTTCCATCATCGAAAAGTATTTCGAATCGAGTGCAGATAATTAATGCTTTGAGCAATAGTTTTGAGCCAATTAAAAATCTATCTGATTGTGATGATTCGAGAGTGATGCAAAACATTTTATTCTCGAATACCAATACTTTTGATGTAGGTCATGCAGGGACAAGCATGCGTTTTTTGACCGCATATTTGTCAAAAATTGTTGGTGAATGGACTTTGACAGGATCTGATAGAATGAAAGAACGCCCTATTGGTGTTTTGGTGGATGCACTAAATTCTTTGGGAGCTCAAATTTCCTATCTGGAGAAAGAAGGATATCCTCCGCTAAAGATTTTTGGATCAAATATCACTGGAAAGGAAGTAGAATTGAAGGGTGATACCAGTTCGCAATACATATCGGCGCTCTTACTAATTGCACCAACTTTGGAAAACGGTTTACGCATTAAGTTGAAAGGAGATGTAGTTTCACGATCGTATATCGAAATGACTCTTAATATTATGGAAGAGTTTGGTGTAAAATCGGAATTTAAAGGACAGGAGATATTTGTTGCCAAACAAGCTTACCAAAGAATTCCGTATACGGTTGAAGGCGATTGGTCAGGCGCATCGTATTGGTGGTCGTTTATGGCTTTGGCCAGTGAAGGAAAATTGTATTTGGATGGATTGAGAAGAAGAAGTTTCCAGGGTGACTCGGGTTTAGTGCCTGTGTTCGAAAAGTTGGGAGTGAAAACACAATTCTCGAAGCGAGGCATGTTTATTGAAAAGAAGGAGAGCGATTGCAAAAAGTTCGTGCATGACTTCTTGCAAATGCCCGATTTGGCACAGACTTTTGCCGTGTGTTCCTGTTTAAAAGGAATTCCTTTTCACTTTAAAGGACTAGAGACTTTAAAGATTAAAGAAACCGATAGAATTCATGCTTTAATTACCGAGCTAGGCAAATTGGGATATGTGCTTCATGAGCCAGCAGAAGGAGAGTTGGCCTGGGATGGAGAGAGAAAAGAGGAGGATAAGAAAATTGTGATCGAAACCTATCACGACCATAGAATGGCCATGGCATTTGCTCCGGTTGCCATCTTACGCAAGGATGTTTTGATAGACGATCCACAAGTGGTGAAGAAATCCTACCCAAACTTTTGGAAACAGTTACAAGAATTGGGATTTACTGTTGATGAAAAATAGTTTTTTCTAAAATATAAGAAGCTTGTCTGCAAATATCCAGTCAAGCTTTTTTTTATGAAATTTTAGGGTCCACCAAAAAGAAAGAGGAGCCCCGATAGCTCCTCCATTCCGTACATTAAAATGTATCTGATCTAAAATTATTGCCTAATTGCAGTTTCCAAACCAATTTCAATCATTGTGTTCAAAGTGGTTTGACGCTCATCAGCACTTGTTTCTTCACCAGTAAGAATGTGATCACTTACGGTCATAATTGCTAGTGCTTTTGCGTTATAACGAGCAGCTAAAGTATATAAAGCAGTAGCTTCCATTTCAACAGCCAATACTCCATAATCTGCCCATAGTTTAAACGGTTCGGGGTTGTTGTCAAGGTCGTGGTAGAAAACATCTGATGTTAAAGTTGATCCAACTTTTACGTTCACGCCTTTTTCAACAGCAGCCTTGTGTGCATCGCTTAGCAAGCCAAAGTCAGCACATGGAGCATAATCCATACCTCTAAACAAGTTTCTGTTAATTGCAGAATCGGTACATGATGTCATTGATAAAATTACGTCGCGTACGTGAACATCTTTGTTGAATGAACCACAAGTTCCAATTCTAATCAAGTTTTTTACACCATATTGGTTGATCAATTCATGAGTGTAAATAGAGATTGATGGAACTCCCATTCCTGTTCCTTGAACCGAAATTCTTTTTCCTTTGTAAGTTCCTGTAAATCCAAGCATGTTTCTTACTTGGTTGTAGCATACTACATCTTCCAGAAAGTTATCAGCAATATATTTTGCTCTTAATGGATCGCCTGGTAAAAGTATTGTTTCGGCAATTTCGCCCATTTTTGCTTCGTTGTGTGCACTCATGGTATCCTTTTTTAAAAGTTTACTAATAAAGATAATCGTTTTACGTATAATAATAAATCATACCGCAAATAATTGCGCTTTACTCGCTTTCTAAAAAAGAGAATGAATTATAAAATGGGTTGGACGGTAGTATGCTTTTTTGTTTCTAGACAGATGAATTATTACTAATAAAATCTGCTTAAAAATTTAAAGCCGAGCACAAAAGTAATCTTTTTTTGTAAAAAAATAATTTTGATTCGATTTTTTTAAGACTAGCTCCTCTTTTTTGAGAAAAAACTTTTTATAAGCTCTGAGCTTTCCTCTTCTAGTATTCCTGATGTAATTTCGGTTCTCGGATGTAAGGGTGAAGGAGTAAATCTTGTGAAGCCTCTTTTTTCATCTCCAGCTCCATACACAATTCGGGTGATTTGCGACCATGCCAAAGCACCAGCGCACATATTACAAGGTTCCAAAGTAACATAAAGGGTGCAATCTTTTAAATATTTTCCGCCCAAATAATTGGCAGCCGAAGTAATGGCTTGCATTTCGGCATGTGCAGTTACATCGTTCAATCGCTCAGTTAAATTGTGCGAACGGGCAATTATCCTGTTGTTACTAACGATTATTGCGCCTACAGGAATCTCATCTTCTTCAAAAGCTTTGTAGGCTTCCTGCATGGCTTGTTTCATAAAGTATTCATCGGAAAATGGAGTAATTGTATCGTTCGAATTCATAAATAATCTTTTTTATAAATCTGTTAATGAAAGCTGTTCTGTTTCACAAATTGTTAGTATTTTCGCAAAGTTAACAAAACCAGTAACAAAGAATGAATTCCATTTTAGAATCGATGGTATGATTTGGATGTTCTGGTGCGGAATTTTAAAAGCTAAGAGCTAATAGCTAAAGGCTAAAAGCTAGTTTAATTCAATTAATTGGTAAAAGATGTACAGAACTCATACTTGCGGAGAATTAAGAATTGAGAATGTAAACGAAACGGTAACATTAAGTGGTTGGGTGCAAAAAGCGCGCGATTTAGGTGGAATGACTTTTGTCGATCTTCGAGATCGTTACGGCATTACACAGTTTGTTTTTAATATGGAAACAAATGCTGAATTGTGTGGGCAGGCTCGTAAGCTAGGACGTGAGTTCGTTGTTGCCATTACAGGTAAAGTTGCAGAGAGAGAAAGCAAAAACAGTAAAATACTTACAGGTGATATCGAGATTATTGCTGAAAAACTTGAGGTATTGAGCAAATCGGCTTTGCCTCCATTCACAATTGAAGATGATACCGATGGTGGTGATGAGTTAAGAATGAAATACCGTTACCTTGATTTGCGTCGTTCTTGTGTTCGCGAAAATCTTGTGATGCGTCACAAAATGGGTATTGAGGTTCGCAACTATCTTGACCAATTGAATTTTATCGAAACAGAAACTCCTGTATTGATTAAATCTACTCCTGAAGGAGCACGTGATTTTATCGTTCCATCGAGAATGAATCCAGGTGAATTTTATGCTTTGCCACAGTCGCCACAGGTATTTAAGCAATTGTTGATGATTTCAGGTTTCGACCGTTACTATCAAATTGTAAAATGTTTCCGTGATGAGGATTTGCGTGCTGACCGTCAGCCTGAGTTTACCCAGATTGATTGCGAGATGGCATTCGTGGAACAAGATGATATTTTAGATACTTTCGAAGGGTTGACCAAGCATTTATTCAAGAAATTGAAAAATGTGGATATCGATTACGATTTCCCACGTATGGATTATGCTGTTGCAATGGAAAAATATGGTAGTGATAAACCAGATATTCGTTTCGGAATGGAGTTTGTCGACCTGAGTGTAATTGCAAAAGGTAACGATTTTAAAGTGTTTGATGAGGCTGAATATATTGGTGCCATTTGTGCAGAAGGCTGTGCAAATTATACTCGTAAGCAATTAGATAAGTTAACTGATTTTGTAAAGCGTCCTCAAATTGGTGCCAAAGGATTGGTTTACGTAAAATATAACGAAGATGGTTCACTTAAATCTTCAGTAGATAAATTCTATAGCGCTGAAGATTTGCAAAAGTGGACTGAAGCTTGTAATGCAAAACCAGGAGATTTGATGTTGATTTTGGTTGGTGATAAGAAATCAACTTTAACTCAACTTTGTGAGCTTCGCTTGGAAATGGGTACTCAGCTAGGTTTACGTGACAAAAACGTATTCAAACCAATGTGGGTTGTAGATTTCCCTCTTTTGGAGTGGGATGAGGATTCTCAAAGATATCACGCAATGCACCACCCATTTACTTCTCCTAAGGCAGAGGATTTCCACATGTTGGAAACAGAGCCAGGAAAAGTTCGTGCAAATGCTTACGACCTTGTTATTAATGGTGTTGAAATTGGTGGAGGTTCTATCCGTATTCACAATACCGAATTGCAAGCTCAAATGTTCAAACACCTTGGATTTACTGATGAGGAAGCAAAAGCTCAGTTTGGTTTCTTAATGGATGCATTCCAGTATGGTGCACCTCCTCATGGTGGTATTGCTTTTGGTTTCGACCGTTTGGCATCATTGTTTGCAGGAATTGATTCAATTCGTGATGTGATTGCATTCCCTAAAAACAATTCTGGTCGTGATGTAATGATCGATTCTCCATCTACAATTGCTGATGAGCAAATGATAGAGTTGGGATTGGATTATAGAAAAAAATAATTTGAAATTCAGATAAAGAAAAACCCGATCAATCGATCGGGTTTTTTTATGAAGTGATTTATAGTATCGTATCTTCTTCGTTTTCTTCTCCAGAAGAAGTTTCTCTTTTTAACATGTCTTGGTACATTCTTCTCATGAATCGGGTACCGTATTTTACAGCTTCATCTTTGCTTGTAAAGTTCCCTTTGATTAGTTGGTGAACACTTAATTCTTCATTTGGATCATCAGTATAGTAAAAAATACTAACATTTGGTCTATTGCCTTTTTTTTTAATCTCCATTCCAAACCAGGTTTCGAATACCTGATCATCAACTTTAATATGACGCTTAAACTTTATCATCTTTTTAAATTTTATCAGCTGCGAAGTTAAGCTAATTTTTCGAATAGGAAATAGGTCACTGATAGGAATTTACAAACACAAAAAAGAGAGGTGTGTTGCACCTCTCCTAGTTATTCGTTATTATAAATATTATAAAGACAATTGTGGGTGGAGAACTTCAGATGCGATTTCATCGAACCTTCCTGAAAAGTTTTCCGAACACCAGTTTTTAAGAGCGACAATTTCAGATGGTTGTAACCATTTGAGTGCCTTAATCAGTTCTTTTCGAAATAAACCTAAGTCAAAGCTGACATTAGACAGTACAATTTTTGTTTGTTCAAGCATTACTTTTTCTTTTTGTTTTGAGCCTGCATTCGAATATACCAAAATCTTTATTGAAATATAAAAAGTATTAACAAGCCTTAACATTATTTAGGATTTAGCTAATTCAATTTTTTAAATTTCTTAATGCCTATAAATTGCAAATTTCAGACACAAAAAAAGGAGCTGTTAAAGCTCCTGATCCTGTTTGTTTTCCAATTGTTTCATCTTTTTTTCTACGTTGTTCAATAATACCATCGTAAGAGTAAGGACGAACATTACCACTAACTCGATATAAACGCCTGTTCTATCCGGTGTTTCGGCATTGGCATTTAAAAGATTAAAAATTGCGGCTACCATTATTAAAAAGGTAGACATGATCAGAAGAAACTTTATCAATTTCATATTCGTCTAGTTGGTTTTTCGTTGACCGAAATTATTAAAATTCTCGTTCAATAAAAAGAAAAAACAATAAAAAAGGCTTTCGTAACGAAAGCCTTTTGAGTTATTTAATCTTCAACAAATTCTGGTTTTGTTAATTCTAGCCTGTTTTTTACAGGGTTTGCATAGATTTCAAAAAATATTTGGTGTAGTCTTTCAATATCTTCTGCACGATCTTCTATTGTGGCAATTTTCTTTTCCATGTGTTTAAGGAACAATTCCTTTTCCTCAATGGTGTATTTGTCAAGAAACTCTTTGCTGTCATGAACAATGTCATAAGCAATATAATTATCAGGCCACAACTTGTAATTTTTGTGAATTCTATAATCTATTAAATCAGCAAGAGCCTTGAATTTATCTTTGCTTTCGTCCATATTTTCAATGGTATCCAGCATATGTGATATTGGTTTGCCAATGTGGAAGTGAACATGACCTTTTTCGTTAATCATTCCGCGAATCATGCTTCTTAAGTCATCTTTCGCAGTTTTTTTATACCCTGACTCTGTTTCTTTTAAATGAACCTCAAGAGTTTTCATAGCATCGCAAGGCTCGTATTCATAAGAAATGGCAACAGGAACAATTCTTAGATTTTTGAAGTGAGAACCAAATTCTTTTCCGCCACTCATTTGTAGCATTTTTAAAAGACTTTGTTGGGTTCTGTCGTCGCCATCTTTTGTTCGTCCTTCGCGTTGGGCAATCCAAATTGAGGATTTCTTTGTGTTCAAGGCAAAGTTGATGTAATTGGAAAGTTGTTTTGAGCTTTCCAACATTTGGCGAACAGTTACATTTCTGTTTACGACAAAACTTTTGTTCAGCTTTACTAAATCAGCAATCCAAGGCTGAATTAATAAGTTACTTCCAATTGCAATTTCCGTTGTTTCAAAACCATGGTGATGCAGCATTACATTAAGTAGTGCTGAATCAAGGATAATATCACGATGATCAGAAATGAATAGATAGCTTTCTTTAGGATCTAAGTTTTCCAATCCGTTAATAGTGATTCCTTTGGTAGTGTTGTCGATAATGTGTTGCGCCAATCGGATAATAAAATTACCCTGAAACTCCTTGATGCTTTTAACTTCGCTCAAGGCTTTTTCTATCATTTCTTTAGTGAAACCAGGAAAAAGTTGTTGTGCAAACTTAATAAACGCTTCCTCTTGAAGAAGATGATTAATCACTTCAGCTACCTCTGAATCGTTATATGGTCTTATGTCATCAAAATCTGATTCGGTGATCATTCTTTGGTTGAATTAGTTTTTTTAAGGAATGGCAAAAATAAGCATTATATGTGTAAATCTAAGGAATTGTAGCGATTTTTTGGATATTTGACTTTTAAATCTGTCTGAATTTCAAAGATTTGGATTTTAGAATTACTGGTTTAGGCGTGTGATTTTGATTGTGATACAAACGGCAACGCTTAAACTTGGGTCTGACAAATCGACACTAATATGAAATGATTATATATTGGCAAAGAATTTGATTTAAGTGAATTGTAATAATAAAATGAGAGAATATGAGTATTTGGATAATTTTTATAGGATTTACTTTGTTGAGTTGGTTGGTGAGTCACCAGCTGAAGTCGAGATTTCAAAAATACTCTCAAATTCCTACTTCAAATGGAATGAGTGGGAAAGAGGTAGTAGAGCAAATGTTGAAAGATCATGGAATTACAGGTGTGAGAATTGGATCGGTGAGTGGACAACTGTCAGATCATTACAATCCTGCAGAGAAAACAATTAATCTAAGTCAGGAAGTGTATCATGGGCGAAATGTTGCAGCAGCAGCAGTTGCTGCGCATGAAACTGGTCATGCCATTCAGCATGCACAGGCTTATTCGTGGTTGCAAATGAGATCGGCTTTGGTGCCAGTAGTTAGCTTTAGTTCAAAATGGGTGCAGTGGATTTTATTGGCAGGAATTATCATGATCAATTCTTTTCCCCAGTTGTTACTGGCAGGGATTGTAATGTTTGCTGCAACCACATTGTTTAGTTTTATTACCTTACCAGTTGAGATCGATGCAAGTAATCGGGCTTTAAAGTGGTTAAAGACAGCGGGAATTACGACCTATGAATCGCAAAAAAGTGCTGATGATGCGCTAAGATGGGCGGCATACACCTACATTGTGGCTGCACTATCATCTTTGGCAACGCTAATGTATTATGTGATGCTTTATATGGGTAGGAGAGAGTAGTAGTTTGTACAAGATAAAAGAGAAGGCTTCATTTTTAATGAAGTCTTTTTTGTTTGTGGTTTTTGTACTGATAAGATGAGTTGACAAGGAAATGGATGATGAATCATGAATGTTTTTTTAAATTCAGAGGAACTAGTTCGTATTCTTTTCTTATTTTTATTCATTCAAAATAATAAGATAAGACATGAGTAAATTTATAAAATACGGTTTTGTAGTCACTTTTATCTGGGTAGGTTTTATTCTTGCCATTAGCTTTATGGAAGCCTGGGTGAAATTTCGTGCGGAATCACTGGATACTCCTACAGCTTTAGAGGTGGGGATGCATGTGTTTGGGGCATTGAATTTTGTAGAACGGATTTTTACCGCAATCTTGCTGGTATACGTTTTTGTACATTATACCGATAAAGTGGTTGTGGTGACAGGGATCACTATATTTACATTTATTGTGGCGCAGTCGGGTTACCTTCTGCCTGAACTTAATGAGCATGCTCAACTGATCATGCAAGGCATGCAGCCCGAAAAAAGTTCGGTTCACCTAATGTATGTGGTGATGGAGGTGATCAAGTTGGTTGCACTCTTTATTCTTGGATTCAGACAGGTACGAATTTATAGGAATTTGTAAGGAAAAAAGAGATGCTGATTGTCATCTCTGTGAAAGTTGCAAATATTTTGAATTAAAAATATGAACCCCGGGTATGGCAGTCTATTGACTCCATACCCGGGGGTGTTTTGTATTTACTCACTAAATGTATAGGGGAGTTTTCTTACTTTTCTGTTATCTCCTTATTATCCTCATCCGTTATATAATATCCCTGACGAGATAGAAGATGATTCAAGTTGGCGATTCCATATACTACAACAGCTGTTACGATAGATGAGTGTTCCTGATACTCAGCAATACTCATGTTGTACAGATCTCTTTCGGTGTGCCAGATTTCTCTGTAGTTGAAATCGTATCCAAAGTGATCTGTTTTTCCGAATTCCATGGTTGGAACGCCTGCTACTGCAAACGGACCACTGTCGGTTCCCCATGGAGTTTTAGGACGCTTGGTTGACTGGCGTTTTTCCAATGTAAATGGAATGTCAGGATTGATTGTTGATAGTGGTTTGCAGATTTTTTCCATGTCGTCCCACATGGCTTCTGTAACACTTAGGCTGGTGGTTGCTGTTGGGCCGCTGTCGCGATTGAACATGTTGGCAATTTTATCCAGTTTGTCCTGATTTGTATCGATCCAATGTTTCGAACCTAGCAATCCGAATTCTTCACCTGCCCAAAGGCAAACCAAAATGGTTCTCTTCGGTTTTCCCCCGGCTTTCATAATCAGGCGGGCAGCTTCCATGGCAGGACTAACTCCTGAACCATTATCAACACCCCCTGTTGCGATATCAAAAGCATCCAAATGTCCACCCATAATGACATACTCATTTGGGTATTTACTGCCTTTAATTACACCAATTACGCTATGGTATTTCACAGGTCCCATTCTAAAATGGTTGCGAATGTCAAACTCCAGTTCAAATCGCTGGCGTTCTTTTGTCATTTGTTCAATGATTTTGTATTGATGTTCGTTCAGCTTGATGTCCGGAATTTCAGGTAGCGTCTCGAAAGTCATGTTCATTAGGTTCTTTCGGTCGTACATGGCCGTAATAGGAAGTTTTGCCGACTGAATGATACCAAGGATTCCAGCATCTACCATTTGCTTGTAGAACAATCCGGGCTCCTCTTTCAAAGGAATCAATTCAACTTGTTCTCCATGTCTGTTTCTCCAATTAATTTGTCTGATGCTATCGTTTTTCTTTTCGATTTTTGCATTTTCGGCGCGAATTTCAGCCCTGTGTTCTTCAGCTTTTTCCGAATAATCGATTGGCCATCCTTTATTGTCACCTCCAATAAGTACCCAGGCTCCTTTTAATTTGCCTTTCATGCGGTCAAACTGTCGTTGGGTTTTCGGTTCTAGAACCGCATGTCCTTTTTGTACTCCTTTTGTTCCCGAAGTGTAGGAAGGTGTTGCAAAGTGAAGGTGCATGTTGTTGCCTCCAAGCATTCTTCCGAACCATGGACCGCGGTTAAAGCCTACAGGAAGACTTCCGACTTCATCCATGATGACTTCCATGCCCCATTCTTTGAATTTGCTTGCTGCCCATTCTGCTGAATTATCATAGGCGTTTGAGCCAATTAGTCTGCCTCCGAAGCGGTTGCTAAGAATATCAAGATGATCCATGCACTGGTTATCAGTTTTACCTATCTCGATAATTTTCTTGACAACAGGATCTTTTTGCCCAAATGTATTTTGAACTGTCAGGATGAAAAAGGCAATAAAGATGAGTTTTAGGTTGTGTTTCATAAAAGTGTGTTTAGGTTGTTTAATATTAAGGTTGAATTATGAGCATTAAAAGTAGTGAAATCCGATGAGTTAATATGTTTTTCAAATATGTTGAATGGCAACTTGATATGATTTTGAAAAAGAGTAGGATTTTTCGTCTTTTTAAGTTTCCTGCTCTAAAACATATGCTTAGAATTATTCTTTATTGCATGTTTTGCAGCAGTTATTTTTTTGTATACGATTTAAATATTGTGTGAATTTTAAATAAAGAGTTAAAAATATAACATTATAATTAGATTTTTTAACGAAAATTCGTTCGATTTTGATCTTGTTTAGAATGGTTATAAGTAAAATTCGGTTTGAAGTTTTTCGTTTAGAATCAGTCTTAATACCTAGATTTGCAATCGTTTCCAAGAATTAATTAATCCTTTATATTTGTACATGAATTAATCAGTGTGATTTCTAATTTTCCTTGAAAATATGGGGGTGAGAAGAAATCTTTCAAAAAAATTATTTCAATGAACAAGATAATCTCAATTAATGAAGCAGTGTCGAAAGTAAAAGACGAAATGACCCTTATGATTGGTGGTTTTATGTCTGTAGGAACTGCAAATAATATGGTTGATCAGCTAGTAAAGGCTGGTGTTAAAAATTTAACTATCATATGTAATGATACTGCTTTTGCAGATAAAGGTCTTGGTAAATTGATTGCTAATAAGCAAGTGAAGAAGGTAATCACTTCTCATATTGGTACCAATCCTGCAACTATCGAGCAGATGAACAATGGTGAAATTGAGGTTGAGTTTTGCCCTCAAGGAACTCTTGCTGAACGTGTGCGTTCAGGTGGAGCTGGTTTGGGAGGTGTGCTTACACCAACAGGTTTAGGTACCATTATAGCTGAAGGAAAAGAAGTTATAATAGTAGATGGCAAGGAGTATTTGCTAGAAAAACCTTTGCGTGCCGATATTGCATTAATTGGCGCAAGCATTAGTGATAATCAAGGAAACTTGATTTACAAAGGAACCACTCAAAACTTTAACCCATTGATGGCTACCGCTGCAGACTTGGTAATTGCTGAGGCAGAAAAGATGGTTGAAGTTGGAGAGATTAGCCCTGAACAGGTAAGAACTCCTTCAATCTTTGTGGATTATATCGTTAACAACAACTAAACTAATATAGACAAATGGAAAAGGCAATGATCAGAATGCGTATGAGTTCTCATGACGCACATTATGGTGGAAATCTTGTTGATGGAGCAAAAATGCTTCAGTTATTTGGTGATGTAGCAACAGAATTATTAATCCGTCGTGATGGTGACGAAGGATTATTCGCAGGTTATGAAAATGTTGAGTTTTTAGCTCCTGTTTATGCTGGTGATTATATCGAAGCAGTTGGTGAAATCATTAAAGAAGGAAATTCAAGTCGTAAAATGACTTTCGAAGCTCGCAAGGTAATCGTTCCTAGAACTGATATCTCTGAATCGGCAGCAGATTTTCTTGAAGAGCCAGTTGTGGTTTGTCGTGCAGTTGGAACTTGTGTTACCCCAAAGAATTGTCAACGTAAATAAAATATTGCCATGGAAAAATTGATCATCACGGCTGCTATTTGCGGCGCCGAAGTTACCAAAGAGCACAACCCGAATGTGCCGTATACCATTGAAGAATGTGTTCGCGAAGCAGGTTTAGCTTACGAAGCTGGTGCAAGTATTATTCACCTTCATGTTCGTGAAGATGATGGTACTCCTACTCAAAGCAAAGATCGTTTTAAGGCGGTTATGGATGCGATTCATGCAAAATATCCAGATGTAATTATCCAGCCATCAACTGGAGGAGCTGTTGGAATGAGCAACGATGAAAGATTGCAGCCAACCGAGTTAAATCCAGAAATGGCAACTCTAGATTGTGGTACATTGAATTTTGGTGGAGATGAGATTTTCGAAAACACCGAGAATACAATTAAATACTTTGGTGAAAAGATGATCGAAAGAGGCATTAAGCCTGAGTTGGAAGTGTTTGACAAATCAATGATCGATATGGCACTGCGTCTACACAAGAAGGGATTTATTCAGTCGCCAATGCACTTCGATTTTGTAATGGGTGTTAATGGAGGTATTTCCGGTACACTTCGTGATTTTGTTTTCTTGCGTGAAAGTATCCCTGCTGATGCTACATATACTGTTGCAGGAATTGGGCGTTTTGAATTTCCATTGGCAGTTGCTGCTATCGTTGATGGTGGTCATGTTCGTGTAGGATTTGAAGACAATACAATGATTGCTAAAGGACAAGTTGCAGAATCAAATGGTCAATTGGTTGAGAAAGTGGTTCGTTTGGCTAAGGAATTAGGCCGTGAAATTGCTACTCCAGCTGAGGCAAGAGAAATTTTAGGATTGAAACAAAAATAGAGGACAGTCTTTGTACTTGATACTAATATAGAAAATGAACAAAGGAAATAAATACGGAACTCACAGAGTACTTGAACCAAAAGGTACTCTTCCACAGCCAGCTCAAAAGTTGGATAATACAATGTCGATTTACGACAATGAATTGTTGATTGATGTTCAAACATTGAATATCGATTCTGCAAGTTTTACTCAGATCAAAGGCGCTTGCGACGCAGATACCGCTAAAATGGAAGAAATGATTCTTTCTATTGTTGGCGAGAGAGGTAAAATGCAAAACCCAGTTACAGGTTCTGGTGGAATGTTGATTGGTACCATCAAAGAGGTTGGCCCTAATTTCCCAAATCAGGATTTAAAGGTTGGTGATAAGATTGCAACTTTGGTTTCTCTATCATTAACTCCTTTAAAAATTAATAAAATCAAGAATATTAATGTTTCTAACGACCAGGTTGATGTTGATGCAGAAGCAATTTTATTCGAAAGTGGTTTGTATGCAGTTCTTCCAACTGATATTCCTGAAAAATTGGCTTTGGCAGCTTTAGATGTTGCCGGTGCTCCTGCTCAGGTTGATCGTTTGGTAAAAGATGGCGACACAGTTTGTATCATCGGTGGTGGTGGTAAATCAGGTGTGCTTTGCTGCTACCAAGCTATGGAAAAAGTTGGTCCAAAAGGAAAAGTAATTGTTGTTGAATATTCTGAAGAGAATGCACAGCGTATTAAAGATCTTGGATTGGCTCACGAAGTAATTGTTGGTGATGCAACCGATGTTATGGATGTTTACACAAGAGTTACTGAAATTGCTGGTGAAGAAGGATGTGATGTTGTGATTAACAACGTGAATGTTGCTTCAACTGAAATGTCATCCATCTTGATCACTAAAGACAGAGGGTGCGTTTACTTCTTCTCAATGGCTACATCATTTACCAAAGCTGCTCTTGGAGCTGAAGGTGTTGGTAAAGATGTTGACATGATTGTAGGTAATGGATATGCAATTGGACATGCCGACCTAACTTTAGATATTATTAGAAAATCAGAAGGAATTAGAGAGTTGTTCGAAAAATTATACGTGTAATGGCTAACAACAATAGAAGAAAAGAATTATTTCCAGAGGTAACTGATATTCAGTGGAACGATTGGAAATGGCAGGTGAGAAACCGTATTGAAACTTTAGAACAACTAAAGAAATACATTCACCTTACAGAGGAAGAAGAAGAAGGAGTTAAAAAATCATTGGCAACTTTGCGTATGGCAATTACTCCATACTATTTGACATTGATTGATCCTGAAAATCCAAATTGCCCTGTTCGTAAGCAAGCAATTCCTACTGCAGCAGAGGTTCACAAAGCAGACGCTGATCTATTGGATCCATTGCATGAGGATGAAGATTCACCAGTTCCAGGTTTGACTCACCGTTATCCGGATCGTGTATTGTTCCTGATCACTGATATGTGTTCAATGTACTGTCGTCACTGTACGCGTCGTCGTTTTGCAGGTCAGTCTGATGCTTCTACACCTCAGGATAATATCGAAAAAGCGATTGAGTACATTGCAAATACTCCACAAGTTCGTGACGTTGTTCTTTCTGGGGGTGATGCATTGTTGATTAGCGATGATAAATTAGAGTATATCATTAGCCGTTTAAGAGATATTCCTCACGTTGAGATTATCCGTATTGGTAGCCGTACTCCAGTTGTATTGCCACAGCGTATTACCGACAATCTTGTGAATATGTTGAAGAAGTATCACCCAATTTGGTTGAATACTCACTTTAACCACTCTGATGAAATTACTCCTGAAGCAGAAGAAGCAGTTGCACGTTTGGCAAATGCCGGTGTACCATTGGGTAACCAATCAGTATTGTTGAAGGGTGTAAATGATTGTGTTCACGTGATGAAGAAGTTGATGCACAATTTGGTAAAGAACAGAATTCGTCCATACTACATTTATCAGTGTGACCTTTCTATGGGATTAGAGCACTTTAGAACTCCAGTCTCAAAAGGAATTGAGATTATTGAGAACCTTCGAGGTCATACTTCTGGTTTTGCTGTGCCAACTTTCGTTGTTGATGCTCCAGGTGGAGGAGGTAAAACTCCAGTAATGCCTCAGTATGTAGTTTCACAAAGTCCAGGTAAAGTGGTATTGAGAAACTTCGAAGGGGTAATCACAACTTATACTGAGCCTACTCATTACGAAGACAAATGTACTTGTCCTGAATGTGCAATGGATGATAAACGCGAAGGTGTTGCTTCATTGTTACATGGTGAGAAACTGTCAATCGAACCAGATCATTTGGCAAGAAAAGAAAGAAATAAAAAGGTTGATGCCCTTTCTTAAGGATATAGAAAAATATAAAAGTCTTTCTATTGTTGGACTTGAAAAGAATACCGGGAAAACCGAGTGTTTGAATTACGTGCTGTCTCGATTAAGAGACAGCCGTAAACAAATTGCACTTACTTCTATCGGTATTGATGGTGAAAACCGTGATCAAGTCACACAAACACATAAACCTGAAATTGAGCTTAACGAAGGAATGATGTTCGTTACTTCAGAAACACACTATGCAAAACGTAGGTTGTTTTCTGAAGTCATTGATGTTTCAAGACAAACCACTAGTTTGGGAAGATTGGTAACAGCAAAAACAATTCATTCAGGAAAAGTAATGTTATCAGGGCCTGCTAATAATGCAGAAATTGTCAGATTAATTTCTGATTTAAAAGCAAAAGGTGTTGACCTTACCATTGTAGATGGTGCGCTGTCTCGCAAAAGTTTAGGTTCACCTGCGGTTACTGAAGCTATGATTTTGGCAACAGGTGCAGCTTTGTCAGCAAATATTCCTCAATTGGTTTTCAAAACACAATATGTGTATGATTTAATTCAGTTGACTGAGATTGATTCTGAATTGAAGCCAAAATTTAGAGGAATTGAAAATGGAATTTGGGCATTGGATGAATCAGGAGAAGTTAAGAATACTGGTATTTCATCTGTTTTAATGATTAAAAAAGAAAAGGACAAACTGTTTCAGTTTGGAACTGACTTTTTTGTGAGTGGAGCAGTAACCGATCAGTTTCTTGATTTTTTGAAGAATCAAAAGCAGGTAAATAAAATTAGATTAATTATCAGAGACTTTACAAGAGTCTTTGCAAATCCTGAAACCTACTATGCCTTTGTGAAAAAAGGAGGTGAAATTCAGGTGCTTGATAAAACAAACCTTGTGGCCATAACCATTAATCCGGTATCGCCAGATGGTTACAGATTAAATTCAGATGAACTTAAACTTGCTTTGGAAACAAAATTGCAAGTGCCGGTTTTCGATGTAAAAAGAATTGAGAATGCAGTTTCGTAAAGTAATATCAGAAATAAAAGGGTTGCAGTATCTGGCTGAAGAGTTGGATTTGAAATCACCAATGGGAAAGAGATTCCTGTTGGATTCTGAAATGCTGTACAATGAAACTGATTTGAATATCGAGTATAATTTGATTGATAAAGTAATTCAATCAATCGAATCTGATTCAAAGCTAATTGCTGATATTCAAAGCAAACTTTCTCACTTAAGAGATATTAAGGGAACAGTTGGAAACCTTGATGCAAATTTGATTCTGGATGATATTGAATTGTTCGAAATCAAATCTTTTGCATTTCATTGTCATGCTATACTCAATCTGCAAAAAGAATTAAAGCAAGAGGTGATCAGTCTGCCAAACTTGTCTGGTTTGGTTGATGTTCTTGATCCTCAAAAATCTGGGATTCCATCTTTTTATATCTACGATGATTATTCGGAAGAGCTTGCTGAGGCTAGAAAGAATTTAAGAATTGCCAAATCAGAAAATGGCGATTCGGAAGCAAAGCTCGAGGAGCTTTTTGATAAGGCTCAGGAAATAGAATCTAGAGTAAGAGAAGAACTTTGTGATAAAATAAGAGTGTTTGCTGGTGATTTGAGAACTGCCTTGAATCAGTTATCACATTTTGATTTGTTAATCGCAAAAGCAAAACAAGCCATTCAACTGAGTTTTAATCGACCAGAATTGCTTAAAGAAAGTACAATATACAATGGAATGTTTCATCCTATGATTAAGGATGAACTTCTAAAACAAAAGAAACAATATCAAGCAATTGATATTGAACTTCAAAAATCGGTTTGTTTGATTACAGGTGCGAATATGGCAGGCAAAACAGTGGTGTTGAAAACATTGGCTCTTTGTCAGTACCTGTGTCAGTTTGGTTTTTTTGTGCCAGCCTCGCAAGCCAAAGTTAGTTTGGTGAATCGTATCATGCTTTCGGTAGGAGATGATCAATCTGAATTAAATGGTTTGTCATCTTTTGCATCAGAAATGATGAATGTAAACCAAATGGTTGAGGTTTCTCAATCGCATGAAAATGTATTGGTGTTGGTTGATGAATTGGCAAGAACAACAAACCCGGTAGAAGGATTGGCAATTGTAAATGCGGTTGCAGATATCTTTTATCAGAACAATACACGAAGTGTGATTACAACACACTATAGTGGATTGAATACTTATTTCAGAAAGTTACGTGTTAAAGGTCTGGATAAGGATTTTGGGGATCAGAGAATCACCAAAAACAATATAAACAGTTATATGGATTATTCTTTGGTAGAGGACAATACAGGGGAAGTGCCTCATGAAGCTTTGAGAATTGCATCTTTATTGGGTATCAATAAAGAGATCGTTGAAAAAGCTCAAAACCAATTGAATATGAATGCTAGTAAGGAAGAAATTTTATAATGGATAAATTGAATATGCAAAGGAGTAAACTAGGTCTTGACTTTGAAAAAGTAGGACACGCCAAAGAGGTGTCGAAGCGAATTGCTGATGATGTTCAGAAGTTCGTAGACAACTACTCAACTGTTGCGGTTGAGCGTACTTTGTGTCGCCTATTGGGAATCGATGGGGTTGATAGCAACGAAGTACCACTTCCAAATGTGGTGGTAGATGCTATTAAAGACAAGGGGGTTTTGAGTGAAGGTGTAATGTTCTTTATTGGAAATGCCATTCTTGAAACCGGATTGAACCCACAGCAAATTGCTGAGAAAATTGCTGCAGGAGAATTGGAAATTACAACTCTTCCTATTCGTCCAATGGAAGAAATTCAGAATGCAATTCAACCATTTGTTGATGAAAACATCAATAAAATTAGAGAACGCAAAGCAAAAAGAGATAACTATCTTGATACAATAGGTGAAGGTCCTAAGCCTTACTTGTATGTAATTGTAGCAACTGGTAATATTTACGAAGATGTGGTTCAGGCTGAGGCAGCTGCTCGTCAGGGTGCTGATATCATCGCAGTAATTCGTACTACAGGTCAGTCGTTGCTTGACTATGTTCCTTATGGTGCAACTACCGAAGGTTTTGGTGGTACTGTAGCAACCCAGGAGAACTTCCGTATTATGCGTACTGCTTTGGATAAAGTAGGCGAGGAAGAAGGTCGTTACATTCGTTTGTGTAACTACTGTTCTGGTTTGTGTATGCCTGAGATTGCAGCAATGGGTGCATTGGAAGGTTTGGACGTAATGTTGAACGATGCATTATACGGTATTCTTTTCCGTGATATTAACATGCAGCGTACCATTGTTGACCAGTACTTTTCAAGATTATTGAACGGTTTTGCAGGTGTAATCATCAATACAGGTGAGGATAATTACTTAACTACAGCTGACGCTTTCGATGAGGCTCATACCGTGTTGGCTTCTGATTTTATCAACGAACAATTGGCATTGGTAGCTGGTTTACCTGAAGAACAAATGGGATTAGGTCACGCATTCGAGATGACTCCTGATTTGGAAAATGGTTTCCTATACGAGCTTGCACAAGCACAGATGATCAGAGAAATCTTCCCGAAAGCACCTCTTAAATACATGCCTCCTACAAAATTTATGACTGGTAACATCTTCAAAGGAAATGTTCAGGATGCATTATTCAATCAGATTTCAATCTGGACAGGACAAGGAATTCAGTTGCTTGGTATGTTAACCGAAGCAATTCACACACCTTTCATGTCTGACAGATATCTTTCTATCGAAAATGCCAAGTACATCTTCAACAATATGAGGAGCATTGGTGACGAAATGGAATTCAAAGAAGGAGGTATCATCCGTCAGAGAGCTGCTAAGGTTCTTGATGATGCAACTGAATTGGTTGAAAAGATCGAAAAAGAAGGATTATTTACCGCATTGGAAAAAGGAATTTTTGCTGATATCAAGCGTCCGAAAGATGGTGGTAAAGGTTTAGATGGAGTTGTTGAAAAAGGAAGCAACTACTTCAATCCATTTATTGAGATTTTGCATAAGAAATAAATTAATTAGTAAGTACAAAGTGTCAAATGTCAAATTTGATACTACTTAAAATATAGGAGACAAAGAAATGAGTGGAGGTCTTTATTCAACTGATTCCAACGATTTTGATAAAACCTTAGATCTTACCAAAATAAAGCCTTACGGCGACACCATGAACGATGGTAAGACTCAGGTAAGTTTTACGCTTCCTGTAAAAAAAGGAGAAGAAGCCATTGAAGCTGCAAAGCAGATGATGAGGAAAATGGGCTTCGAGAATCCTCAGGTGGTAATGGTTCAAGAGTTAATGGAAGGTTTTACCTTCTTTAACTGTTACGGAAACTGTACACATACAGTAGATTTCACAGGGATTCATGTTCCAAAAGTAGAATCGACTACTATGGACATGCATGAAACTGATGAATTTATCAAGGAAAATATTGGACGTCCGATTCGCGTGGTTGGTGCAAGTACTGGTACTGATGCACATACAGTAGGAATCGACGCAATTATGAATATGAAAGGTTTTGCAGGCCATTATGGCTTGGAAAGATATGAAATGATGGAAGCCTTAAATATGGGTAGCCAGGTGCCAAACGAAGAGTTCATCGCGAAAGCAATTGAGATGGAAGCTGATGTTCTTTTGGTATCACAAACCGTTACTCAAAAGGATGTTCATATCAAAAACCTAACTGAATTGGTGGAACTTCTGGAAGCAGAAGGATTGCGTGAAAAAGTAATCTTGATTTGTGGAGGTCCACGTATTTCACACGAACTTGCAAAAGAACTTGGTTATGATGCAGGTTTTGGAATGAACAAGTATGCTGATGATGTGGCATCTTATGCTGCTCAGGAATTAAGCAGAAGATTGAATGGATAGTATATTGTCAAACTGACCAATAACTAATAAAACATGGATAAAAAAGAAATCAGAGAGGTAATTGCTAAAAGAGCTGCTCTCGAATTAAACGACGGTGATGTGGTAAATCTGGGAATTGGTTTGCCTACAATAATCCCTAACTATGTTTCGGCAGATGTTAACGTGACTTTACAATCGGAAAACGGAATGCTTGGTATGGGTGCTGCTCCTGCTGAGGGAGAAGAAGATCCTGATTTTGTAAATGCTGGTGGTGGATACATTACTTGCAAAGAAGGAGCTAGTAGCTTCGATAGCTCTGTTTCTTTTGGAATCATTAGAGGTGGTCATGTTGATGTAACAATTTTGGGAGCTCTTCAGGTTGACGAACAAGGTAATCTTGCAAACTGGATCATTCCTGGAAGATTAACACCTGGAATGGGTGGTGCTATGGACCTAATTGTAGGTGCTAAGCGTGTGATTCTAGCTATGGAGCACACTGCTAAGGGGAAGCATAAAATCTTGAAGGAATGTAATCTTCCATTAACAGCTGCCGGTCAGGTTAATATGATTATTACTGAAATGGGAGTAATGGAAGTTGTACCTGAAGGTATCGTACTTAAGGAGTACAATCCTTTATTTACATTGGAGCAAATTCAGGAAGCTACTGATGCAAAATTGATTATTGCTGAAGATTTAATTGAAATGCGTAAGTAAGGACACGACATGTCGTGTCTCTGCCAAAATCATAAAATAAATAACAATGAGCAAAGTATATATCGTTGCAGCAAAACGTACTGCAATAGGAAAATTTTTAGGAACATTAACTCCTGTAAAAGCTGCTGATTTAGCTGCTACAGTAATTAAAAATATTATAGCGGAAACTAAAATTGATCCAGCAAAGTTGGATGAAGTTGTTGTTGGTAATATCCTTATGGCTGGTCAAGGTCAGGGAATTGCTCGTCAGGCTTCAATTAAAGCTGGTATTCCTCAGGAAGTTCCTGCTTACGGAATCAATATGATTTGTGGTTCTGGGATGAAAACCATCAACTTGGCTTATGCAAATATTAAGGCAGGCGAAGCAAATATGATTCTTGCTGGTGGTACAGAATCTATGTCTGGTTCTGGTTTTGTGATGTCTGGACAAGTTCGTGGCGGACACAAAATGATGGATTTGAAAGCGATTGACCACATGGTTTTTGATGGTTTAACTGATGCTTTTGAAGGATATCACATGGGTATTACAGCAGAAAATATTGCTGATAAATATAACTTGACTCGTGAAGAGCAAGATGCATTTGCTTTTGGATCACAACAAAAAGCAATGAACGCACAGGATAACGGGCATTTCAAGAACGAGATTGTTCCTGTTGAAATTAAAACAAGAAAAGAAACCATCACCTTCGATGCTGATGAATTCATCAACAGAAGAACATCTGAAGAAAAATTAGGTGGTTTACGTCCTGCATTTAAAAAGGATGGTACTGTAACTGCTGGTAACGCATCAGGTATTAATGATGGTGCTGCTTTTGTATTGGTAGCATCAGAAGAGGCTGTAAAAAAGTATGGTTTAACTCCATTGGCAGAAATCGTAGCTACTGGTCAAGGTGGTGTAGATCCTGCTATCATGGGTATGGGTCCAGTTCCTGCTATTGCTAGTGTATTGAAGAAAGCTGATATGAAATTGGAGCAAATGGAAGTGCTTGAATTAAATGAAGCTTTTGCTGCTCAATCATTAGGAGTTGTGAAGCAATTATGTGAAGATCATGCTGTAGACGTTGATTTCTTTAAGGAAAGATGCAATGTGAACGGTGGAGCTATCGCTTTGGGGCATCCAATTGGTGCTTCAGGAACACGTATCACTGTAAGTTTGATTCATGAAATGAAGCGTACTGGTAAAGAGTACGGTTTGGCTTCACTTTGTATCGGTGGTGGTATGGGTACCGCAATTATTTTGAAAAACGTGTAATTAGTACTGAGTAGGTAAAACGCAGTAAAAAAATATCTTGTCTCAAATGCCCTAGTTTAGGGCATTTTTGAGGCGAGAATAGGGGTGAATTGCACTAAACCTACTAACATCTAATAAAAAATATGGATTTTAGCTTAACAAAAGAACAAGTGTTGTTTCAGCAAATGATTAAAGATTTTGCTGAAAGAGAGGTAAAACCTTTAGCTGCTGAGGTTGATGAGCAGGAGCGTTTTCCTATCGAAACAGTAGAGAAAATGGCAAAGATTGGAATTATGGGGATTCCAATTCCTAAACAATATGGTGGCGCTGGTGGTAACAATGTAATGTACTCTATGGCTGTTGAAGAATTGTCAGCGGTTTGTGCTACCACTGGTGTAATCGTATCAGCTCATACTTCATTGTGTGCTGCTCCAATTATGGAGAATGGTACAGAAGAACAAAAACAAAAATACCTTCCAAAATTGGCTTCAGGTGAGTGGATTGGTGCTTTTGGTTTAACAGAGCCAAACGCTGGTACCGATGCTGCAGGTCAGCAAACTACTGCTATTGAAGACGGAGACAACTATATCATTAATGGGAGTAAAATCTTTATTACCAATGCTGAGTATGCTCATGTTTATGTGATTTTCGCAATGACTGATAAATCGAAAGGAACTCGTGGTATTTCAGCTTTCATCATTGAAAAAGGAACTCCAGGTTTCTCAATTGGTAAGAAAGAGAAGAAAATGGGTATCCGTGGTTCTGCAACTTGTGAGTTGATTTTTGAAAACGTAGTTCTTCCAAAAGAGAACATGTTAGGAAAATTGAACAAAGGTTTCGGTATTGCAATGAAAACTTTGGATGGTGGTCGTATTGGGATTGCTGCTCAGGCTTTGGGTATTGCACAAGGAGCTATTAACGAAACTGTGCGTTACGTGAAGGAAAGAAAGCAGTTTGGTCGTCCAATTTCAGGTTTCCAGAACACTCAGTTCCAGTTGGCAGACATGAACACCAAAACTGAAGCTTCTCGTATGTTGGTTCGTAAAGCTGCCAACAAGAAGGATCAAAAAGTTCCTTATTCGGTTGACGCTGCAATGTGTAAACTTTACGCTGCTGAAACAGCAATGGAAGTTACCAATAAAGCAGTTCAGCTTCACGGTGGATACGGATACACAAGAGAATATCCTGTTGAGCGTATGATGCGTGATGCAAAGATCACAGAAATCTACGAAGGAACATCAGAAGTTCAGAGAATGGTGATTTCTGCAAATATGTTGAAGTAAATATGAATTCATTCGTATGGACACGACATGTTGTGTCCTTACAATCCCAATCAAAAAAGAAATGAAAATAGTTGTCTGTATTAAGCAGGTACCGGATACTACCGAAATTAAAATAGATCCAAAGACGGGTACTTTGATCCGTGATGGTGTGCCAAGTATCATGAACCCGGATGATAAGAGTGGTTTGGAAATGGCACTTCAATTGAAAGATGAACAAGGAGCCCACGTAACAGTAATTACCATGGGACCTCCTCAGGCAGATTTGATTCTTCGTGAGGCGTTTGCTATGGGTGTTGATCGTGCGATCCACTTGACTGATAGAAAATTTGCCGGAGCAGATACTTTGGCTACTTCACATGCCTTGGCTGGTGCTTTGAGAAAGATCGAATTCGACCTTTTGATTACTGGTCGTCAGGCTATCGATGGTGATACTGCACAGGTAGGTCCTCAGATTGCTGAGCACCTTGATTTACCACAGGTATCTTACCTTGAAGATTTAAAATTCGACGGCGATAAGACTTTCACCATGAAACGTCATATCGAAGAAGGATACCAAATGCTAGAGGTAGAAGCACCTTGTGTGGTAACTGTTCTTTCATCGGCTAATACCCCTCGTTACATGAACGTTGGTGGTATTGTTGATGCCTACCAGAAAGAAGTTGAGGTTTGGGGATTCAACGAAATTGAAGTGGATGAGAAAAACCTTGGTTTGAAAGGTTCTCCAACAAGTGTACACAAAGCATTTGCACGTGGTTTGAAACCAGCAGGTGAATTGTACGAGGTAGAGACTGATGAGGCAGTAGGAATCATCATCAAGAAATTAAAAGAGAAATTCATTCTTAACTAATATATAGCCATGAATTTAGAAGATTACAAAGGGATTTACGTTTTCATTGAACAACGTGAAGGTGTTATTCAGAATGTAGCTTTAGAGTTGTTAGGACAGGCTAGAAAATTAGCTGATGAGTTGAACGACAAAGTGTATGCAATGTTTTTGGGACACAATATTGCCGATCAGGCACAGAGCTTAATCGCTCGTGGTGCCGATGAGGTAATTGTTGTGGATGCTCCAGAATTGGCGGAATACACTACAGAACCATATACACAGGCAATTTGCCAGATTATTGAAGATAGAAAACCAGAATCCATGTTGATTGGTGCAACCACCTTGGGTCGTGACCTTGGTCCAAGAGTATCGGCTCGTGTTGGAACTGGATTGACTGCTGACTGTACAAAAATTGAGGTAGGTGAAAACAAAGAGTTGTTGATGACTCGTCCTGCTTTCGGTGGTAACCTAATGGCTACTATCGTTTGTAAGAACCACCGTCCACAAATGGGTACGGTTCGTCCAGGTGTATTGTTTGCAATGGATGCTGATGAAAACCGTGCTGGTGACATCGTGAACTACGAAGTAAAATTCAAGTCGGAGAAATTCAAGGTGAAATTGCTTGAAACTGTAAAAGAAGATTCTGATCTAATCGATATTACCGAAGCTCGAATTTTGGTTTCTGGTGGTCGTGGTATTGGAAACGAGGAAGGTTTCAAAGCCATGGACGGATTGGCAAATGTATTGGATGCAGAAGTTTCAGCTTCTCGTGCAATGGTTGATGCTGGTTACATCGGACACGAACGTCAGGTGGGTCAAACAGGTAAGACTGTTCGTCCTGACTTGTACTTTGCATTTGGTATTTCAGGAGCTATTCAGCACGTTGCAGGTATGGAAGATTCTGATTTAATCATTGCTGTTAACAAAGATAAAGACGCACCAATTTTCCAGGTAGCAGATTTGGGTATCGTGGGGGACGCTAAACAAATCATTAAAAAGCTTACCGAGCGATTGGAAAAGTAATTTATTGGGAATAACCACTACTAGTAGAAAGACTTGCCTGGATTTATTTCTGGCAGGTCTTTTTTATTTAAATATGCTTGTAATTCCCTTTGTAATTTCTGGCAAGGGATCTTTTATAATGTATAACCAAGATGAGGTTTTGAGTTTAGAGAAGCTTTTGCTCTGTAAAGCTGGTTTGGCCAGATAAAATTTGGTCTTTTGGTATCCCTCAAATTTAATTTCTTTGTTTTGAGCACGAGAAATCATAAAACCAGGAAAATTAACTCCAGCATACAATGAACCAATCATTGTACTCCACATCCTTGGATTGAAATCGATAAGCAAATAGGAATCTGTCTCTTTCAGGTAAATAAAATCGAGGTGAGCAATGCCACTCCATTTAAGTTTTTTGACTATGGCCTTGGTCTCATCCAATAGTTTTTGATCGTCCAGGAATTCTATTCCGGTAGCAAAGGAAAAGGCTTCGCGCACCAAACCCTTTTGTATGGTATAGGCTAGTATCTCACCATTTTCAGCAAGGAAACTGATATCGATATCTTCTCCATCAAGCTTTTCCTGTATCACGTATTCATCTGCTTTGAAACCTTCTTTACTGATATTTTCTTCGTATTCTTCTCTCGACTTACATTCCATAATTCTGTTTTCCTCGTAATCAGTTCTTGGCTTAAGAAGTATAGGAAACTTAAAATCTTGAATGTTGTCGGCTGATATTTCTTTAGTTTTAGGACTTGATAAAGAATTGGTATCCAGAAAATCAGCTAACAAAAGTTTATTGGTAACGATAGCGAGCGAACTTTGGTTAGGCATTGGAGGAAATACCGAACCATTAAATAAAGTTTTGTGCTCTGTTATAAACTGATAGTTAGAGAACTTAACGGGTAAAATCATGTCAATATCCCATTTCTTTTCCAAAGCACTTATTTCTTGAATGATCTCTTTGGGCTCGGATGACTTTAAATATTGATATTTTGAAACATACCTGGAATAGGGAATGGTATTGAAATACGCTTTCTTTTCAGGAGAAACTACAAAGATATTAACAGCCTGTTTATAACTTAGGCAGCGAATGGTGTCCAATAAATTGGGACCTCCATAATCATCTATCAGTAATACGTTAGTGGTCATGTTATGAGTTAAGGTAGTAAATATCACAGAAAACTGCAATGCTCAATGTGAAATAAAGATGTCGAGATCCTTAGATAGGGAGTGAACTCAACTCAACCAAAGGTACCTTCGACAAATTTTGAGAAGCTGATGCTCTTTTGATATAGTAATCTTGTAAAAGTCAGTTTGTTATTTCTTATAAGACCATAGGTATGGATCAAGTAATGTTTCTCGTCGAGAAATACCACAAACTTCGACGAAGAGTGTAATTGTTGTCGTCGAGAAAAGTATAAATCTTCGACGAAGAGTATAATGTAACTATTACGATCCATTTACCTATTCTAGTAAATGAGGTGTGTTATTTGGTGTTTGTTGCAAGGGCAATCTCATATTCGATCTAATTCATAAATGCAAATGGCTTTTACAGTGTGTAGACAAAATATTATAATTTTAGTGAAAACAATTAATTAAAAACCGAAAATTGCGATGCCCCTATGCTGTGCAATTTTCGGTTTTATTTTGTCTGTTCAATGTGTTGAAGAGGAGGGAGGAACAGACTCTTCCAAAGTTCTGGAAGGAGGTATATTTGTTGTTGTTCATTTAAAGCGAGGACAAAGCTCAATTCATTTGAGGTGAAATGAGAAGTAATGAGCTTTGCCTCTTAATTCTTTGCAGGCAATTAAGATTTCCCGAAAGCACTAACCCAATGTGAGCCGTGCTTTTCGGGGTATCTTGACTACACAGACTAATTATTCTTTTTAATCTCTTCAAGCAAATGTTCCACAGCCTTTTCAAGTTGCTGATCACGTCCTTGAATTACCATTTCGTAATCGTTCCGAACTTTAATGTCAGGTTCAATTTGTTGGTTTTCGATATATTTTCCTTTCATGTCTTTTACACCTACCATTGGCATTCCAAAATACAAGCTTCTGTCCTGTAAAGTTTCCCACCAAACAGCTGTCATTGTACCTGGCACAGGCATACCAATTAACTTACCAATTTTTAAAGTTTGGTATGCGTATGGGAATGCACATGCATCAGAGTAATTTCCTTCTCCAGTTAATACTGCAGATGGTTTCTTCCATTTGAACATTGGCTCTTTACCAAAGTCTTGTCCTCGTGGGGATAAAGTTGAATAGACTTGACCACTTAATAAGGTAACAAGATCATCGTGTAACCAGCCTCCGCCGTTAAATCTGGTGTCAACGATAATTGCATCGCAAGTACCATATTTACCCAACATCTCTGAGTAGACTTTACGATAACTTGGAGAGTTCATGCCTTGAACGTGAACATATCCAATTTTTCCATCAGATAAACGTTTAACCTCTTCTTGACGACTTTTTACCCAACGTTCGTAAAGCAATGTATTAATGCTTGAAACAGGCTTTACTACTTCTTCCCAGCGCTCTTTTGTATAAGGGCTGTATAAGTTCAATAATACCTTTTTACCTGCTTTGTGATTTAGCAATGGGTAGTGACTTTTATCTTTTGTGATTGCAATACCATCAATTTTTTCGATGATTACACCTGGCTTAATTTTTGAATCTGCCTGATTTAAAGGCCCTTTTTCCAGAATTTCAGCGATTCTTAGTCCATCACCTTCATATTTCCAATCATAGAATGCGCCAAGTTTTGCTGTATTATCAGAATTACTTGAGCTATGACGATAACCAGAACCTGTATGCGAGGCATTTAATTCACCTAACAATTCGCTTAGCATTTCTGCAAAATCATAGTTGTTATTGATATGTGGTAAAAACTTTTTGTACTCTGATTTGTAGAAGTCCCAGTCTAGCTGATGCATCTCCGGATCGTAGAATTTTTTCTTCATGGTTGTCCAAACATGATTGAACATGTATTCTCTTTCCTTTGACTTATCAAGGTACATCTCGGCAGAGTAGCTGATGTTACTGCGCTTATTCGAAGCAACGTCTACCTTGATAATACTTCTTCCTGACATTAAGAATAAATTCTTCGCATCTTTATCGAACTGCATGGCTCCACCACCACCTTTCAGATCAAGTACCTTTTTAGTTGATTTTTCTTCCAAATCGTTAACCCAAAGATCATATCCATCTTCGAATTTACTTAGGTAGAATAATTTTTTTCCATCAGGAGTTAAAATTGCATCCGATAGGTTCGAAGGATTTATGGTAAGACAAATCTGACGATCCTCCATTCCTGAGAATTCAATATCAAGTGGAGTCTTTTCATCATCCTTCTTATCTTTTTTGTCTTTCTTATCCTTTTTGTCTTTTTTATCAGATTCGTCTTCTTTTTTACTTTCCTTTTTCGCCTTTTCTTCCTCTTTAACTAATTCCTTCTCTTCTTTTGAAAGTTTGAAATCATCTAAGGCTTTTTGATTAAAGAACTGAATGTAAACATCTGATTGAGAACCCCAGCTTCCATGAGAGCGATATCCTCTGCGGTCGGTGAACCAAATCATTGCATTGCCTTTAAGTGACCATTTGGCATTTGAATCGCTGTAACCACTTTCGGTAATATTGATCATCTTGCCATTGCCTTGAGCATCTACAATTCCTACATCTGGCATAAAGATAGTATGAGGATAAAAGTCAACTAAAAACCATTTTCCATCGTTCGACCAATCGTAATGTTGGTCACCATCAGAGTATGAATAATTGTATTTTTTGCCTAAAATCTCGCGAACTTTCTTCGTTTCAAGATTAATCACTTTAAGAATTACTCTTTCTTCAAGGAAAGCTACCTCTTTTCCATCAGGTGAGAATTTAGGTTGGAAAGTTTCCGCAGGAGTTTCTAAAATTGCTTCTTCTTTTAGTGTAGTTGCATTTGAGAATTGAGTTTCTCCCTCACGAACCAATTTGGTTTGATATAAGTTCCAGCTTCCATTTCGTTCCGATGCATATAATAATGCTTTGCCATCAGGACTAAAGCTAACTGATCTTTCCTGTTCAGGAGTATTGGTAATTCTTTTGGTAGTTCCATATTCTACAGAGGTTACAAACACTTCGCCTCTAACTATAAAAGCAACTTCTTTACCATTAGGAGATACACTCATTTCTCTGGCTCCGTTACTCAATCTTTCGAAACTAATGGCATTTTCTTTATTATCTGTAGCTAAACTTACTTTAAGTTTAACTGGATCTTTGCCTTTTTCCTGAGTGTAAATTTCCCCATTGTAGGAATAGCAAAGTTTATCATTGTCTGAAATACTTAGGAATCTAACAGGGTGCTTATCGAAATTTGATACTTGAGTCAGTTCGGATTTATTATCAACAGGAGCTTTCCAAACATTAAAACTACCTGATTTTTCGGATAAATAGTAAATTTCATTGTTATCAGCACTAAAAACCGGATACAAATCCTCTCCATTAAATTCAGAGAACATGCTATGTTTTTGTGTTTTGGTATTGTACAACCAAATGTCTCTTGTTACAGCAGATGTATGATGCTTTCTCCAGTGATTTTCATATCCTTTACTGTCATGGTATAAGATATATTCCTTATTGTTGCTGTATTTAGCATCCAATGCCGGAGTGGTAAGAATTTGAGAAATTTTTCCTCCAGCGCTTGGTACACTATAAAGTTCAGATAAAGCACCAGAAGGGAACATTACATTTTTAGTATCATCGCTAATTAATGCTGAGAATAAAATGTGTTTGCCATCAGGAGTAAAAGAAGATGGAGATTCGCTACCAGAATAAAATGTTAGTCTTTCAGGAGTACCTCCATTAACGGCAACTTTGTAAATGTCAAAATTCCCAAACCTGTTTGATGCGAAAGCAATGGTAGAACCATCAGGCGACCATACTGGTTTATAATCGTATGCAGTGTTCGTAGTTAGTGGGTATGCAACACCACCTTCAGCTGAAACAGTAAACAGATCACCACCGTATTCGAAAACAATGGTTTCACCATTTGGAGAGATTGCCGGATACCTAAGCCATAAAGGTGTATCCATTCCGAGTAAACTTTTTGCTAGCGCAATTAAAAAGGTTGTAAGAAAAAACAGTTTTTTAATCATAACGAATTGGTCTAGTTTAAAAACTCTAAATTGTGACTTGATTATTTTTGACAAAGCATTCTTATCAGATATTATACCAAAAAATATAATAACATGATTATTAGGGAAATTATTGTCTGGAATCTTGTTCAGAAAAAAAAAGTTGTTCGAATGTGAACAAAATCATGTTCGGTATCGTACTATGCTATTGGAATCGGATCAACTTTAAATTAGAATGTTAAAATTGAATTTTAAAGAATTTCCGTTTACTTTGTTTGATACTATATATCTAAAAATCAATTAGAATTGTAATGTTTAATTTTCGGATACAAGAACAATCTGTAATCGCATCTTTAGAGGGAACACGCAGAATTAATAGTATGATTTCGGAAATGGTGAAGAAAGAAATCATTGATTTTATTGAAAAATCAGGGAAACAAGTTGTGCTGGATTTGAATGGGGTAAGCTTTATTGATTCTCAGGGATTTTCAGCATTAAAAGCCATTGCTGAGCTAGCCAGAGCCAACGAGCAATTGTTTTCTTTAGCGGACCTATCTGATGATGTTATTGAATTGGTAGATCTTGTTGGAATGAAAGATTCATTCTCTATTGGCAAGAACTGAAGTTGTTAAACTTCATCAAATTCTTTTGGATATTCAACGGTTCCTTCAACTGTTGACAAAGCATCTTTGACCATTTCCAAAGCCATAAATGCATTTTCAGGAACATCAAAAGGGGCCTTGATATTAAATGTAGCAGCAGGTTTAAAACCAAATTTTGGATAGTAATTTTCGTGACCTAGCACGATTATGGATTTGTGTCCCAGTTTTTTTGCTTTTTCTATTCCTTTTTCAACCAATTGACTTCCAATTCCCAAACCTTGCAATTCTGGAATAACCGACATTGGCGCTAATGCCAAAGTATTGAATTCTTGTTCTTTGCCCTTAATTGTAATTGGAAAGAAAAGAATGTGGCCAATAATTTCGTTGCCCATGCAGGCTACTAAGGATAAATCTTTTATAAACTTTTTATTCTTGCGTAGTTTCTCTATCAATATGCCTTCTGCTTCCTGACTAAAAGCCATATCATTTACCATTGATATTGTAGAGTAGTCATTTTTATTTTCTGGACGGATAGAGATTTTCATTATAGAAGTTTTAAAATAAATTTAAGAATAAAAAATGAGCCATACATTTTGCATGGCTCAATGAAATTATACAGATTCTCCTCTTAATGTTGCTTGAGTACAATCGGTAACTTTTACCTGAACAAAATCACCAACTTTATAATCCTTTCTTGGGAATACAATTACTTTGTTTTGTGAGCTTCGTCCAAACAACTCTTCTTCTGATTTCTTAGAAACACCTTCAACTAAAACTTCGAAAACTTGTCCAATATCTTTTTGATTGCTTTCTAATGATAATTGATTTTGAAGTTCAATCATTTGAGTTAGACGCTCACTTTTTACATCTTCAGGAATGTTATCATCAAGATTTTTATAGGCAAATGTTCCCGGTCTTTCAGAGTATTTAAACATGAAAGCCAAATCGTATTTTGCCCATTTCATTAGATCCAGAGTTTGCTTAAAATCTTCTTCACTTTCGTTGTGGAAGCCACAGAAAATATCAGTAGAAATACCACAGTCTGGTACAATTTCACGAATGGCTTCAATTCTGTTCATGTACCATTCACGAGTATATTTTCTGCGCATATCTTTTAGTACGGAATCACTACCTGATTGTACTGGCAAGTGGATGTGTTTACAGATATTTGGATACTTCGCAATTACTTTTAAAGTGTCATCACTCATATCTTTTGGATGTGAAGTTGCAAAACGAATTCTCATGTTAGGTTCTGCTTTGGCAACCATTTCCAATAATTCAGGAAAATTGATTTCTGAAACTGAGTTTTTAAATTTGAATGAGTTTACGTTTTGTCCCAGTAAGGTAACTTCTTTGTAACCTTTTTCAGCCAAATCTCTTACCTCTTTTACAATGCTTTCAGGGTTACGGCTTCTCTCTCTACCTCTTGTGTAAGGAACAATACAATAGGTGCAGAAATTATTGCAACCACGCATGATTGAAACGAATCCTGAAATAGCAGTTTCATCGATTCTTGAAGGACAAATATCTTTGTAGGTTTCGGTTAGCGACAATTCAATATTGATGGCTTTTTCTCCATTTTCTGCTTTTTTTACCAACATTGGCAAATCCATATAAGCATCCGGACCAACTACAATATTTACATTTTTCTCTTGTTCAAAAAGTTTATCACCCAAACGTTCTGCCATGCAGCCAATAACACCTACCAAAAGTTTAGGGTTCTTTTTCTTTAGTTCCGAAAATCCCTGAACTCGTCCTCGAACTCTTTGTTCTGCATTTTCGCGCACCGAACATGTATTGACTAGAATTACATCTGCTTCTTCTCTTGTTTTGGTAATTTCAAATCCATCGTGTTGCATAATTGCAGCAACCACTTCACTGTCTGCCACATTCATTTGGCATCCGTAAGTCTCCAAAAACAATTTCTTGCTCATTTCGCTCATTCTGATATCCTCAGTTTAAAATTTCGGGCAAAGGTACATTATCTCAATTGATTAACAAGACAGAATACGATCATTTAGAATTGTTATAAAGACTTTATTGCTTAGGGATTAATTGTGTTTGAGTTAGAAAAATAGATGTCCTTTATTCTCTGATAAATTTGTAAATTTAATAGTGTTGGTATTTATTCTTCTCGAATTCATTTTGTTCTTTTTTAGAATGTCTTGGATTTAAAATTGTGTTTGTTGCTAAATAATTTTGTGTATTTTTATCCCGCAAATTCAGCTTTTTAAAAGGTCTTGATATTGAGTGGGTTTAGAAATGAATTCTCTCGTGGTTGCCAATTTTGTTTATGTAAATTGACGTTGGGAACTGTATTTGTATCACAGAATATTGAAAAACTATGAAAGATGTAACGTCCGTGAGTAAATAATTGTTAACTCTTATGCGAGAATAATTATTTAAGAATGGTAAGTTCCATCTTACCTAAAAGAAAATTGTACACAGATGAAACGTATTTTGGTTCCAATAGATTTTTCGGGTGATTCGCTCAAGGCTTTAAAGTTTGCACTTGGTTTAGCAAACAATCTCGGTACGGATTTGAGAATGATTCATGTGAAAAAATCAAAAAAATTTGAGATTCCATTTCACTTCAATGAATTTGAGGATCAAATAGTGCATACCGTTCAAGAATATTTTGAAAAACTGATAGAACTTCATTCGCCTGCGTACCATGTAGAGAATGGAGTTTTTGATTTTAAAATAAGAACTGGTAGTGTTTACCGAGAGATTGTTAATCAGGCAAAGTATGGTGATTGTTACTTGATTGTGATGGGAGCTTTTGGTGCTTCGGGCTTTGAAGAGTTTTTTATTGGAAGCAATGCTTTTAAGGTCGTAAGCAATGCAACTTGTCCTGTGGTTACGGTTCGGGAAGAATTGTCGAAGAGCGAAGTGAATACGATTTTAATGCCATTTGATGCCAGTAATGAAACCAGAAAGAAAATTCCTTATGTGGCTGAATTGGCTGAAGCTTGTAAAGCAAAAGTTCATATTCTAGGTGTTCATGAATCATCCGACACTGCAATTGTTGGAAAGATTGAACACTATATGAGACAAGCAGAAGAATATTTGAAAGAGAAAAATATAGAAGTGGTCAAAGATATCCGTAAAGGAGATAATAATACCACAACGGCTCTTGAGTATGCAAGAGAGGTAAATGCTGATTTAATAGCCATTATGACCGAACAGGCCGAAACAACTTTTAGCATGTTTTTTGGATCATATGCAGAGCAAATGGTGAATAAATCAGAAGTGCCAATTCTTTCTGTTCCTAATTGGAAATAGAAATTTGGTTATCAGATTTAGAGTAGAGGCTATTTATAAATTTTAAAGATACAAATATGCAGTTTTGTTGGTTTATAGCAGTTTTTGTTTTCATGTTGATTGGAGGTTCTGCGAATGCTCAGAATTATGAAAACATTGAAAAAAAGAATGATTCAGTTGGAGTAGTTAATATTCTTCAAGATGAACGAATTGATCAATTGCTTGCAACCGATAGTATAATAAATTCTCAGAAACAAAGTTTCACGGGATATAGAATTCAGATTTTTTTTGGAGGTAGTACCGATAGAGAAAAAGCTTTCAAAATAAAAGAAGAGTTTTTAGAACTCTTTCCTGAAGAAAGAGCTTATGTCGTGTATACAGCTCCTGATTTTAGAGTTCGAGTAGGAAATTTTAGAACAAAACTTGAATCAATTGAGTTGTATAAGGCATGTTCTGAATTTTACCCAAATTGTTATCCGGTGAAAACAGAGATAATGTTTTCTGAAATGGAACCATTGGAAAAAGAGACTGAGTTAATTATTAATGACAATGTAGAATAGAAAAAACATACTAAATAACCATTTAAGAATAAAAGAATGAGTGACCAATTAAAGCATGAGTGCGGGATAGCAATGATCCGACTGCTTAAACCTCTTGAATACTATAAGGAAAAATATGGATCCTGGCAATATGGTATTCAAAAGCTTTATTTGTTGATGGAAAAACAACACAATAGAGGACAGGAAGGTGCAGGTGTTGTTGGTTTAAAGTTAGATCAGTCTCCTGGAGAAAAGTATATTTCCAGAGAAAGATCGTGTGGCAACCAACCCATTAAGGAAGTTTTCGAAAACATTTATGGAAGATTGCGTGGGGAAGAAAAGAATAATCCTGAAAATTTAAAGATCCTGTATGGGCAAAGAAAAATTTACCTTTTGCAAGTGAATTGTATTTGGGACATCTGAGATACGGAACCTTTGGACGTAACAGTATTGATTTTGTTCATCCTGTAATGCGTGAAAACAATTGGAAGTCAAGAAATTTAGTATTGGCAGGAAATTTTAATCTTACCAATGTTGATGAACTTTTTAACCTTTTGGTTGATTTGGGACAGCATCCTAAGGATTATACTGATACGGTTACCATTTTAGAAAAAGTAGGTCACTACTTGGATGAAGAAAATCAAATGTTATTCCGTCAGTATAAAAATGATGGATATTCAAATAGAGAGATTTCTCCCCTAATTGAAGAAAGTATTGATATTCAAAAAGTCCTTTCAAGTGCAAGTAGATCCTGGGATGGAGGCTATGCAGTTGGAGGTATGTTTGGTCATGGTGATTCATTTGTAATGCGTGATCCATGGGGAATTCGTCCGGCATTTTATTATCAGGATGATGAAGTTGTTGTGGTTGCCTCGGAAAGACCAGTAATTCAAACAACATTTAATGTCCGCGCTAATACTATTAAGGAAATTGCTCCTGGTAACGCGGTTATTATCAAGAAAGATGGTAAGGTAGAAGAGGTGCCGATTCGTGTTCCTCAGAAAAGAAGATCTTGCTCGTTCGAAAGAATTTATTTCTCAAGAGGTAGCGATAAGGATATTTATTTGGAAAGAAAGAAATTAGGACAATTGTTGACTCCTGCAATTTTAGATTCAGTAGATAATGATATCGCAAATACTGTATTTTCTTTTATTCCAAACACAGCAGAAACTGCCTTTTATGGTATGATGGAAGGTGTGCGCCATAATCTGATGGAGAAAAAGAAACAGCAGATTCATGACTTAAATGACAATTGGACTGAGGAGAAATTACAAGAAATTATTTCAGTAGAGCCTCGAGTTGAGAAGATTGCAATTAAGGATGTCAAACTTAGAACTTTCATCACTAACGACGAAGGAAGAGATGATTTGGTTGGTCATGTTTATGATGTTACTTATGGAGTTGTGAAGAATCAAGAAGATAATCTTGTTGTGATTGATGACTCTATTGTTCGTGGTACAACACTTAAGAAAAGTATTTTAAGAATTTTAGACCGTTTGCATCCTAAAAAGATTGTCATTGTTTCCTCAGCTCCGCAAATTCGATATCCAGATTGTTATGGTATTGATATGACTAGAATGGGTGAGTTCATTGCCTTTAACGCAACCATTGCAATGCTTAAGGATCGTGGAATGGAGCATGTTATTGAAGAGACTTATAAAAAGTGTAAGGCTCAACAAAATCTTCCTAAAGAAGAGATTGTCAATTACGTGAAAGAAATTTACAAACCGTTTACGGCAGAGGAAATTTCAGCGAAAATTGCAGAATTACTTACTCCTGAAGGTATGAATGCTGAGGTACAAATTGTGTATCAATCAGTAGAAAACCTTCATGAGGCATGTCCGGAAAATAATGGAGACTGGTATTTTACTGGAAACTATCCAACTCCTGGTGGAAATAAAGTTGTGAATACTTCATTCATTAACTACGTAGAAGGAAACGATAAAAGATCTTATTAATAAGGTTTTAATATGAAATAGAAAAGCCGATCATTTTTTGATCGGCTTTCTTATTTTATAAGCATTAAGCTTTATTTTTTCTTGAATATTTTAAGATTTGGTTTCTTTGGGAATTTGATGTTTAGAAAAGACAAATAAGATGAGATATGTCTGTCCTTTTTGTTTTCGTAAACATCAGCAATGGTAATCATTATTCCTGTTTCTTCCACATCACCAAAATGAGTGTTTACTGCCGTACCAAAGCATTTCATTGTTGGCGATAAGCCCATGTAAGCATTGATAAGCGGAGGAATGTTTTCGCCATTCTTTCTAACGTTTTGTGATAGAATTTTATAATTCTCATCGAATGTTTCGCCGCAAAAATCTTTAGCCAATTGATCTTCATCCATATCTGTTTGAAGCGGAGTTGTTGGCCAAGCCAATTTATCCGGATCACTGAACATTGTATTCATAAAATACAGGATGTGATTTCTTGCATCTCTATTGAAATGAGGATACATGGTAACTTTACCAAAGAAATATTTGATCTCAGGATAATCGACAATTAAGGCTCCCAAGCCATCCCACAAATTATCTAAAGCATATAAGCTCTTTCTTCCTTTTTTTATTGATTGGTAATCAGGTTGAACAAAAGAACGACCAAGCTCAATCATGTGTGGCATGTAGTTCTTTTTAAAATCGTCTGAGAAGTTAAAAAGTCTTGATGTTGCCAAATAAGTCTCTCCATTTTCATCAACAGGAGCTTCGCTACATAAAATATAACGGTAACCACCCAAAATTTCCTTGGCTTTTGGATCCCAAACAATTAATTGGTGGTATGGTTTTTCATCGATGTCGAATTTATCGATATCAATCTCTTTGCCAGTTCCACCACCAGCTTTTCTAAAGGTAATTTCTCGTAATCGACCGACCTCCTTCATTAGGTTAGGCGAATCGTGATGGGTAAAGCAATAGATTTCATTAGACCCCTTGTTGGTCTTGCGCACAAATCTTTCTTCTGTCAGCTCTTTTTCAAGCAGTTCTCTTGGTACAGGGGGTATAATTTCTTTCATTTTAAAGTGGTGTTAATCCCATACAGGATGATTTTATTTTTGGTTTTAATGGGTAATGAAATTAATCACTAATCGAATTAGATAATACGAATATTATTTAATTTTTGATCAAAGTAATTTTTGCATTTAGTGGTCTGCTAGTTTGTAAGTTTCTTTTTTCATTTTTTCAGCCCACTTATCATACGATAAGCTCTTGTCAAAAGTTTTATAAGAAACAGGTCTTCCAATTCTAACTGTGAAAGTTTTACCTCTTTGCTTAAACAGTTCATTCGGCAAATATAACATTTCCAAATTAGATTTTAATCCAAAGAACTTTCTCAGATTGGCTAAATTGTAGAAAAAGTTGGAGTTTCTACCATCCATGTAAATAGGTACAATATCTCTTTTGTGTTTTATTGCTTTTGCGATAAAGCTTTTCTTCCATTCTAAATCTTCAATTTTCCCCTTCTGTTTTCGTGAGACCAAACCTGCAGGAAATGTTAGAATTGTTGCTTCGGATTGATATGCATTCTCCAGTAAAATTGCAGCATTTTTGGCTTGTCCCCCATGTTTGTTTATTGGAATAAATACATCAGTCAGGTTTTTGATATTCATTAGGATATCATTTACTAAAAACCTTATATTTTCAAATTCCTTCCCAAAAATGCTTATTAGAATAATTCCGTCTGGTCCTCCAAGTGGGTGATTAGAAGCAAATAAATACCTTCCGTTCTTATCGATGTTTTCAAGTCCTTCAACTTTGAATTTGATATCAAGTTCCTCCAGAACACTATCCGCAAATTCAATTCCATGTTTTTGATAGTTTCTAGACAGGAAATCGTTGATTTCATCCTGATGAATAATTCGTTTTAAATATCTTACAATGAAACTAGGAAGAAGCTTTGCTAGTTTTTCGCTTTTGCTTGCAAATACTTTTTCGACATCAATTTTCAAATAATTATCTGAATTACTTTCCATAAAAGTTTAGCATAGATTATTTAGACCAGCAAATATCGCAAATTTATTGCATTGTTAGTCCAATTTTAGGGACATAATAGAACATCCTGAAGAATAAATAATTGTTGCGATACAGAAAAGTTATCAACAATACAATAAAAGTGGGACTATGTGGTTGAAAGTGGGAGTTTTTTTCTCTAATTTTACAATTGTAAATTGATTTTTTTAATGCAAACATTCATAGGTGATTATCAATGCAAATTGGACGCGAAGGGACGAGTTTTGTTGCCTTCAGCGTTTCGGAAACTCCTAAATGGAGATTCTGAGAATCGTTGTGTGCTTAGAAAAAATCTGCATGATAAGTGTCTTGATTTGTATCCGATGAAAGAATGGGAAAGACAAATTGAGATGGTTAGAGCCAGAGTAAATACTTTCAATAAAAGACATGCAGCTTTTATGCGTGAATTTTACAGAGGTACTGCTGAGGTTCTTGTTGATAGTAATGGAAGGATTTTAATTCCCAAGAAGTTTTTTGAATTTGCTGGCTTCAAAAAGGAGATAACCTTAGCTGGACAGGATGACAAAGTTGAAATCTGGGATACTGAATCCTATGAAAAACCAGCATTGACGGACGATGATTTTAGTAGTTTGGCTAATGAGATTTTAGGAGGGAGTATTAATCCTGATTTATAATTGATTTTGAGAAAAACATTGGTTTTCTTCGCACTTGATTTAAATAGTGATTAAAAGATTAAAAATGAGTGAATATCATATACCAGTTTTGTTGGATGAATGTATTGAAGGATTGAATATCAACCCTGAGGGAATTTATGTGGATTTAACCTTCGGAGGAGGTGGTCATTCAAGAGAAATTTTGAAGCATTTGACTACTGGAAAATTGATTGGTTTTGACCAGGATGAAGATGCAGAAGCCAATGTTCCGAATGATGAAAAATTTATTTTCGTTCGTCATAATTTCAGGTACTTTAAAAACTTTGTGAAGTATTTGGGGTATGAAAAAATTGATGGAATTCTGGCTGACTTAGGAGTTTCTTCTCACGAATTTGATGTGGCAGAACGTGGATTTTCGTTTCGTTTCGATGGAGATTTGGATATGAGAATGAATCAGAGTTCTGATTTTACCGCAGCTGATATTCTTAATAATTACGATGTTGAAGATTTGTTTAAAATTTTCAAAATGTATGGAGAGGTGAAAAATCCTGGAAAGTTGGTGAAATTGATTGAAAATTATCGAAAGGAGAACAATTTTGAAACCATCCAGCAGTTTAAAGAAGTGATCGCTCCATGTGTGCCAAAGTTTAAAGATCATAAATATTTGGCCCAGGTTTTTCAGGCATTAAGAATTGAAGTGAACAAGGAGATGGATGTTCTTAAAGAAATGTTGGAACAATGTGCTGATGTGTTGAAGCCTGAAGGTAGATTGGTGGTAATAACTTATCACTCGTTAGAGGATCGCTTGGTTAAAAATTACATTCGAGATGGAAGGTTTGAAGGAGGAGCAGAGAAAGATTTCTTTGGAAATGTGCAAACGCCATTGAAGAGTGTAAACAGAAAGGTAATTCTTCCTACTGAAGAAGAAATTGAAAGAAATGGAAGGGCAAGAAGTGCCAAACTAAGAATTGCAAAACCAAATTTATAATAGCATGTTCAGGTTTAGAAAGAAATACAACGATTTTGTGAGTCCTACCAAGGAGCAAAAGGAAATCTCCAGCGCTTCGGTAAAGGATTTTATTGATGGTAGTATTTTGACTAAATCGGCAGTTGTTCAACAATTGCCATTTGTGCTTTTTTTGGTTGTTCTTGGAATCTTCTATATCAGTAATCGATATAAATCAGAAAAGGTTTATAGAGATATGGTTAGCCTTGAAAAGGAATTGAAAGATTTAAGATTCGAGTCGATTACAACCGCTTCGGATTTAATGTATATGAGTAAACAATCGGAGGTTTTAAAACGAGTTCAAAAGGAAGGTTTGGGCTTGATAGAATCAACAGAGCCTCCTGTAAAAATTTACATCGATAAATAGTGCCAATAAAAAAGGATATCATATGGCGAGTTGGTTTGGTGTATGCAGTTGTAATGCTTTTTGCATTAATGATTGTAGGACGCGTTGTGACCTTACAATTGTTCGAGGGAGATTATTGGAGAGGAAAAGCTCAAAAGATCTCTCAACGCGATGTAACCGTGCATGCCAACCGAGGTGATATATGTGCTGAAGATGGACGTCTTTTGGCAACCTCCTTGCCATATTATCAGTTGAGAATGGATTTTAAGGCTTCAGGATTAACTGACGAAGTATTTAAATTAAAGGTTGATTCTTTGGCGCTTTGTCTGTCGCAATTTTTCAAAGATAAATCAAAAAATGAGTACCGCCGTTTTCTATGGAATTCAAAATATAAGAAAAAATCTAACCGATATGTTTTAATAAATCGCCGTAAGGTGAATTACAACGAACTTAAGGTGATTAGAAACTTTCCGTTGTTCCGATTAGGTCAAAACAAAGGCGGTTTAATTTGTGAACAGGAAAATATCAGAAGGCAGCCTCATAGAAATTTAGCTACAAGAACAATTGGTTACCTTAATAAAGAAGAAAATGATGAGCTGATCGGAAGAGTTGGGATGGAAGGTGCTTTTGAGAGTGAGCTTAAAGGTGTTGATGGGGTGAGTATCATGCAAAAAATGTCGGGCAGATGGTTGCCTGTAAACATGGTGGAACCCAAGGATGGAAATGATCTGATTACAACCATTGATGTAAATTATCAAGATGTAGCAGAATCGGCCTTGTATCATCAATTGGTGAAATATAATGCGCATCATGGATCAGCAATTTTAATGGAAGTGAAGACAGGAGCCATTAAGGCCATTGCTAATATTGGGTATGATGAAAAGGAAAAGGTGTATAGCGAGATGTATAACTATGCCATTGGGGAGGCAACCGAGCCAGGTTCAACCTTTAAGTTAGCATCTATGATGGCTTTGTTGGAGGATGGTTATGTTGGTCCGATGGATTCGGTTGATACGGGTAATGGAATTTATAGTTTCTACAATGCTAAAATGAGGGATTCACATTACGGAGGATATGGTAAAATAACTGTTCAGGAAGCTTTCGAAAAATCTTCTAATGTTGGGATTTCAAGATTGGTAGATGAACACTATAAAAATAAACCAAGAGAATTTATTAATCGTTTGTACGATTTTCGACTAAATGAACCTCTCGGATTAGAAATTAGAGGTGAAGGTGTACCAAAGATTAAGTATCCCGATGATCCAACCTGGTCCGGAATTTCATTGCCTTGGATGTCAATAGGATATTCGATTCATCAAACGCCTTTGCAGACATTGACTTTTTACAATGCAATTGCAAATGATGGTAAAATGATGAAACCAAAATTTGTGAAGGAGATTAGATATCATGGTGAGGTAATTTCAAAGTTTGATGATGAAGTTTTGAAATCCAAGATCTGTTCAGGGCAAACATTGGAAACCGTCCAAAATATGCTGGAAGGTGTTGTTTTAAGAGGTACTGCTCGAAACTTGAGGAATTCAAGTTATAAAATAGCTGGAAAGACTGGTACGGCGCAAATTGCAGATGGTAAAAAAGGTTACGGTCATAAGGTTTATCAGGCTTCATTCGTGGGCTATTTTCCTGCCGATGATCCAATGTATTCTTGCATTGTAGTAATTAATCGTCCGAATAAGACCAAAGGATTTTATGGGAACCAAGTGGCGGGACCAGTTTTTAAATCAATTGCAGATAAGGTGTATGCGATGAGTTATTCAATGCATCCCGAAAGAGAAAATGAAGATGATGAAGAGCCAAAAGTACCTGTTTCGTTAAATGGAAGCAAAGAGGATTTAGATTTGGTTTTTAATGATTTAAATATTGACATTACAAATCAGGAAATTCAAACGGAATGGGTGGTTACATCTCGTAAAGATTCTGTGATTGAATATAAATACAGAAGAGTGAAAAGCTTTTTGGTTCCAAATGTAAAAGGAATGGGCGTGCAAGACGCATTGTATATATTGGAAAATGCAGGGTTGAGAGTTCATGTTCGTGGAGTTGGTTCAGTTTCCAAGCAATCTTTGCGTCCTGGTAGCAATTTCCATTCAGGAGATGAAATAACGATAGATTTATCTTAAAGAATAAGATATGAGTGTGAAGATAAATGAACTGTTTAGTTCGGTTAAAATAGAAAGCCTAAAAGGGATGAGTGATGTTGAAATCAACAACATTCATTTTGATTCCCGAAAGGTTGAGGAAGGAGATCTTTTTGTAGCTTGCAGAGGAACAGTGAGTGATGGACACCAGTATATTGCATCAGTGGAAGAGAAAGGTGCAAAAGTTATTGTTTGTGAAGAATTACCAGAAGTTACAAATTCTGAAACTACCTATATCATTGTAGAAGATTCATTGGCTGTGTTGTCTGAATTGGCGCATAATTACTATGGAAAACCAACACATGATATTCAACTGGTTGGTGTAACAGGTACAAATGGGAAAACAACAATTGCAACATTGTTGTATCGACTTTTCAAAAAGTTAGGGTACAAAGTAGGATTGTTATCAACGGTAAGAAACTGTGTAGATGAGAAAGAGATTGTAGCTACTCATACCACTCCAGATCCATTACAATTAAATGCATTACTTGCAGATATGGTTGCTGAAGGGTGTGAATTCTGTTTTATGGAAGTAAGCTCACATGCAATCGATCAAAAACGCATTGGTGCATTGCAATATAAAGGAGGTATATTTACCAATATTACCCATGATCATTTGGATTATCACAAAACATTTGATGCGTACCTGAAAGTGAAGAAGCGCTTTTTTGATGATTTAGGTAAAACATCCTTTGCCATAACAAATGCTGATGATAAGAACGGTAAGTTAATGCTGCAAAATACAAAAGCACATAAGTTTTTGTATTCATCGCGTTCTTTTGCAGATTTTAGATGTAAGATTTTGGAAAAGCATTTTACTGGAATGCTATTGGAGATTGATGGAGTGGAAACATGGACCAATTTTATTGGAGATTTCAATGCTCATAACCTGTTGGCTGTTTATGCAGCTGCTCGATTGTTGAATCAGGATAAGGAAGAAGTACTTCGCGGAATTAGTGAACTGACTTCAGTGGATGGAAGATTTGAGAGCATCATATCTCCGGAAGGAGTAATGGCTATTGTTGATTATGCACATACACCAGATGCATTGAAAAATGTCTTAGAAACCATAGAAGCATTAAGAACCAGAAATGAGCAGGTGATTACTGTTGTTGGGTGTGGAGGTGATAGAGATAAAACCAAGCGACCAATAATGGCAAAAATCAGTGCGAACTTAAGTGATAAGATAATTTTGACTTCTGATAACCCGAGGTCGGAAGATCCAGATCAGATCATTTCTGATATGAAAGAAGGGGTTGGTGCAAGTGATCTGAGAAAAGTTTTAGCAATTACCGATAGAAAAGAGGCCATTCGTACAGCTTGCATGTTGGCACAAAAAGGAGATATCATCCTGGTAGCTGGAAAAGGTCACGAGGATTATCAGGAAATAAAAGGAGTGAAACATCATTTTGATGATAAAGAAGTAATACAAGAAATTTTTAAACTGTAGGTATGTTTTATTATTTGTTCAGATATTTAAATCAGTTAGATTTTCCAGGTGCTGGAATGTTCGATTACATTTCGTTTCGTGCGTCAATGGCAATTATGTTGTCCTTGTTTATATCAACGGTATTTGGGAAGAAAATTATTTTATTACTTCAAAAACAACAAATCGGTGAAATCGTTCGTGATTTGGGTCTTGCTGGTCAGCTTGAGAAAAAAGGTACTCCTACGATGGGAGGAATTATCATTATCATTTCGATTCTGATTCCTGTTCTACTTTTTGCAAAACTAGAGAACACCTATATCATTTTAATGGTAATTACAACTGTTTGGCTTGGTTTTATTGGTTTTGTTGATGACTACATTAAAGTTTTTAAGAAAGACAAAGAAGGATTAAAAGGGAGGTTCAAGGTTGCGGGGCAGATAGGACTTGGGTTAATTGTTGGCCTTACTCTTTATTTGAGCGATGATGTTGTTATTCGTGAAAAGGCTAGTATTGAAGATATTGGCGTAAAGACTGAATTGGTAGATGAAGGGTTTACTACGGAGAAACCTGGTGTTACAAGACTTACTACAGATGTAAAATCGACAAAAACCACCATCCCATTTTTTAAAAATAATGAGTTTGATTATGAATATTTGGTAAGTTTTGCAGGGGAGCATGCACCTAAGTTGGCATGGTTGGTATTTATCATCATTACCATTTTTATTGTTACTGCCGTTTCAAATGGAGCAAATATTACAGATGGATTGGATGGTTTAGCAACTGGTTCATCTGCAATTATTGGTGCTACACTTGGGATTCTGGCTTATGTGTCTGGTCATGTTGTTTATGCTGATTATTTGAATATCATGTATATCCCAAATTCGGGTGAGTTGGTGGTGTTTATTGCTGCATTTATTGGAGCTACCATTGGTTTCATGTGGTACAATTCATTTCCGGCACAGGTGTTCATGGGCGATACGGGAAGTTTGGCTTTGGGTGGAATTATTGCAGTGTTTGCTATTATCATTCATAAAGAATTGTTGATTCCTATCTTATGTGGAATCTTCTTGGTAGAGAATATTTCAGTAATGATGCAGGTTTCATGGTTTAAATATACCAAGAAGAAATTTGGAGAAGGTCGAAGGATATTTAGAATGGCTCCATTGCATCATCACTATCAAATGAAGGGATATCCAGAGCCAAAAATTGTAACTCGCTTTTGGATTATCGGAATTTTCCTTGCGGTAATCACAATAGTAACACTTAAAATTCGCTAATGTTTATGGCAGGAAGAATTGTGATATTAGGTGCAGGCGAGAGTGGAGTTGGAGCTGCAGTTCTTGCTCAGACAAAAGGATTCGATGTGTTTGTATCTGATCTTGGAAAAATCAGTGATAAGTACAAAAAAGCTCTTCAAGAGTATAAAATTGATTTCGAGGAGGGAAAACATAGCGAAGATAAAATCCTTTCGGCTAGCGAGGTTGTGAAAAGCCCTGGAATTCCAGATACGGCACCTTTAATTATTAGGCTGAAGGGAAAAAGCATTCCTGTTATCTCAGAAATAGAATTTGCAGGAAGATACACTAATGCGAAGATGATTTGCATTACTGGAAGTAATGGAAAAACCACTACAACTTTAATGCTTTATCATATGCTGAAAAAAGCTGGTTTAAATGTTGGTTTGGCTGGTAATGTTGGCGAAAGTTTGGCTTGGCAGGTTGCTGAGAAAAATTTTGATTACTATGTGGTTGAATTGAGCAGTTTTCAATTGGATGGAATGTATCAGTTCAAAGCGGATATTGCAATATTATTAAATATTACACCTGATCATTTAGATCGGTACGATTATAAAATGCAGAACTATGTCGATTCGAAGTTTCGCATTACGCAAAACCTTACAGAAAGTGATGCTTTTGTGTATTGTTGCGATGATGAAATCATTCGCAGCGAAATGGAGAATTGGAACTCTAAAGCTCAACTATTTCCTTTTTCAGTTAAAAAAGAACTGAAAGTAGGAGGATGGCTTGAGAACGAATTGTTAACAATTGATTGTAAAGAATACAAAATATCTATGGATAAAAAGGATTTATCATTACCTGGGATACACAACGTATATAATTCATTGGCATCAGGAATTGCCGGAAGTGTATTAGGCATTAGAAAAGATGTAATACGTGAGAGTTTAAGCGATTTTCAGGGTGTAAATCACCGATTGGAAAAAATTGTAAAAGTGCGAGGTATTCAATTTATCAATGATTCGAAAGCTACAAACATTAATTCAACCTGGTATGCTTTGGAAAGTATGGAAGATCCAGTAGTTTGGATTGTTGGTGGTGTTGATAAAGGAAATGATTACTCAGTACTTTTTGATTTGGTTGATGAAAAAGTGAAGGCAATTGTATGCTTAGGTATTGATAATGAGAAAATTCATAAAGCTTTTGATGGAAGAGTTGAGACAATTGTTGATGCAGATTCAATGGAAAAGGCTGTGAAATTATCCTATGAATTAGCTAGTAAAGATGAGGTGGTCTTGTTATCACCGGCTTGTGCAAGCTTCGATTTGTTTAAATCATATGAAGACAGAGGAGATCAATTTAAAGAAGAAGTAAGAAATCTATAACAAGGAATAGTTTATGCAGAACTGGCTGGCAAGAATATGGAACTGGGTTAAGAATCCTAAACTAAGAGGCGATAGAGTAATTTGGATTGTCATTTTGCTTTTGTCTTTGGTTTCGTTGCTGGTGGTGTATAGCTCAACTGGGACTTTGGCTTATAAAGTTCGTGGGGGAAACACATCTTATTTTTTGATAAAACAATTGGTTTTGCTGGGTGGATGTTTTGTGATCATGTACTTTGTACATGCCATGCCACACCGCTATTATTCCAGTTTTGCAAATATTATTCTAATAATATCTGTTGGAATGCTAATACTGGCCAAACTAATTGGTACGAATTTGAATGATGCTTCCCGATGGATTACAATTCCCGGTATTGGATTTAATTTTCAACCCTCGGAATTGGCAAAGCTGGCTTTAATATTACATGTTTCAAGGACTTTATCGAGGTTTCAGGGAAAGTTAGGGTGTAGTAAAGAAGCTTTTATTCAGCTAATTATTCCAATAGGAATAGTTTGTTTGCTGATATTTTTAGATGACTTTTCTACCTCTGTATTATTAGGAGGTATCTGTTATATTTTGATGTTTATAGGTCGTGTAGCTTATAAATATTTGTTTGGCAGTATTGCTGCAGTTTTGCTGGTTTTGGTATTGTTGATTGCATTGGCTCCGGTAATTCCTAGTTTGGGACGTGTTCAAACAGTTCGTAGCAGAATCGAGAATTTCTTCGATGAAGAACGAAGCATAAACAACAATCAAAACTACCAGGTTGAACAAGCAAAAATTGCAGTGGTTTCGGGTGGTATTTTTGGTAAAATGCCTGGCAATAGTACACAGCGAAATTTTTTACCACATCCATATTCCGATTTTATTTATGCCATTATACTCGAGGAAATGGGATGGGTTGGAGGATTTGGAATTCTTGTCTTATATCTGTTTTTACTGTATCGGGCCGGAATAATAGTTAGGAAATGTAGTAGAACATTTCCCGCATTTTTGGTGATAGGTTTAACCTTAAGTATCGTTTTTCAGGCTTTAACAAATATGGCTGTTTCGGTGAATTTAATTCCTGTAACAGGTCAGCCATTGCCTTTGGTCAGTATGGGAGGAACCTCCTTGATATTTACAAGTGCTGCTCTCGGTATGATATTAAGTATCAGTAATTGGGCAAACGAAGAAGAAAAAAGATTGAATGAAGCAGAAAATTAAATAATAGTTAGCGGAGGAGGAACCGGAGGACATATCTATCCGGCCATTTCTATTGCCAATGCCTTAAAGCAGAAGCATCAGGATTGTGAAATTTTGTTTGTGGGTGCCGAAGGTAAAATGGAAATGGAAAAAGTTCCTGCCGCTGGATACGATATTGTAGGGTTGCCAATTCGTGGCTTACAGCGAAGTTTTTCAAAAGAGAATTTGAAGTTTTTCTCGCGCTTATTGAAAAGCATTTGGAAGGCAAAGGCCATTGTAAAAGGATTTAAGCCCGATGCTGTAGTTGGAGTAGGTGGTTATGCCAGTGGTCCATTGTTGCATGTGGCTGCAAAATTGGGTGTGCCAGCCTTAATTCAAGAACAAAATTCTTATGCTGGAATTACCAATAAACTTTTGGCCAAGAAGGCTCAAAAAATATGTGTTGCCTACGAAGGGATGGATCGATTCTTTCCCAAAGAGAAGATTGTGATGACAGGGAATCCTGTTCGTAAGGATTTGATGGAAATTGAATCGAAAAGAGAGGAAGCCTTAAAGCATTTTGACTTGAAGTCTGATAAAAAAACAATTTTGATTGTTGGGGGAAGTTTGGGCGCAAGAACAATAAACAATAGTGTTTTAAATTCACTTGATGCCATTTCTCAATCAGGAGTTCAGGTGATTTGGCAAACTGGTAAGTTTTATATAGAAAAAGTGAAGGCGGAACTGGATAATTGGGATTTGCCTAATTTAAAGGTTACTGATTTTTTGAGCCGTATGGATTTGGCTTATGCAGCTGCAGATATTGTAATTTCAAGAGCCGGAGCAGGAACCATTTCTGAATTGTGCTTGGTGGAGAAAGCATGTATTTTGGTGCCTTCACCTAATGTATCGGAAGATCACCAAACCAAAAATGCTATGGCATTGGTAAATAAAGATGCAGCTGTGATGGTGAAAGATATAGAGGCCGAAGAGAATTTAATTCCACAGGCATTGGAATTGATAGATGATAAAGAAAAATGTGCACGCTTGGCTAAGAACTGTAAGTTATTGGCCAAACCAGATGCAGCAGATGATATAGCAGAACACATTTTAGCAATGATTTAATATGAAGTTAGAAGATTTTAAAAATATTTATTTCGTTGGTATCGGTGGAATTGGTATGAGTGCAATTGCACGCTATTTTCATTCCATTGGCAAGAATGTGTTTGGATATGATAGAACATCTACCAAACTAACAGGTGAACTGATTGAAGAAGGTATTAATATTACTTTCGAAGATGATTTGGATACAATACCAAATGAATTTCTGAATAAGGAAAATACTTTGGTTGTATTTACACCTGCCATTCCAAAAGATCATCAGCAATTGAGTTATTTCAGATTGAATAGTTTTACCATCATGAAACGATCTCAGGTTCTAGGTTTGCTTTCAGATGATTTAAATGGAATTGGCATTGCAGGTACTCATGGAAAAACTACGGTTTCAACTATAACAGCTCATATTTTTAACAAGTCAAAAATGGGTTGTAATGCTTTTTTAGGAGGGATATCAAGAAACTATCAATCTAATCTTTTAGTGAGCAAAGATAGTCCATGGGTAATTCTGGAAGCCGACGAGTTTGATCGATCTTTTTTACAATTACATCCTAAAATTGCATTGATTACATCAATGGATGCTGATCATTTGGATATTTACGGCGATAAATCAGAATTGGTAAAGAGTTTTCAGGAATATGCCGGTCAAATAAAGCAGGATGGAATTTTGGTGTATAAAAAAGGTTTACATCTTGAAAATGTTGAAGTTGAAAAGTATACCTATTCACTCAATGAAGTAGCAGACTATTATGCCAAAAATTTAACACTTGTCGAAGGATTCTACCAGTTTGATTTGGTTCATCCGCAAGGAGTATTTGAAAAGTTAAAATTCTCTTATCCAGGGAAGATTAATGTAGAAAATGCAATAGGTGCTTGTAGTGTTGCTATTCTTGGTGGAGTAAAGGAAGATGAAATCAGATCTGCATTATCCTCATTTGAAGGGGTTAGAAGAAGATTCGATTATCAAATCAGAAAGGATAATTTGGTTTTTATTGATGATTATGCACATCATCCAAAGGAACTGAAAGAAAGCATATCATCAGTTAGAGATATTTACCCAAATAAGAAAATAACAGGAGTTTTTCAGCCGCATTTATATACCAGAACCAGGGATTTTGCAGAAGGATTTGCAAAAAGTTTAAGCCTTTTGGATGAAGTAATCTTGTTGGATATTTATCCTGCAAGAGAATTACCAATTGAAGGCGTAAACTCCAGAATGATCATGAAAAATATTACAGTTCCTGTGCGTATTTGTACAAAAGAGGAATTGATTGATTTGCTGAAACAAAAGGATTTGGAAGTGCTTTTAACTTTAGGGGCTGGAGATATAGATAAGCTGGTAGAACCAATTAAAAATATGTTGATAGAAAAACAATAACATGCTTAGAAAAATTACTGTCATATTAATTTGGGTATCATTGCTGGGATATTTATTGGTAAGCTTCTCGTTTGTAGGCGAGAAAAGAGATGCCATTGTCCTAAATGATATAAAAGTTAAGGTGAAAGATAGTGTAGACAGTGGTTTTGTAAGTAATAAAGATGTAGAGACAATTGTAAAAAAGCAGTATCCAGATTGGGAAGGAAACTCTGTTTATGCGATAAATAAGGAAGTTTTGGAGGATAAGATCAATCAGGTTCCATATGTGAAAAAGTCGGAGGTTTATTCTTCACTTTCGGGAAATCTGATTGTTGAAATTCATCAGAGAAACCCTATTGTTCGTATTTTACAGGGAAGAGGATATTATATTGATGAGGAAGGAAAGAAAATGCCATTATCCCCTAAATTTACATCAAGGGTTTTGGTGGTTTCGGGGGCAGTAAATGAGCAGTTGATAAAAGAAGAGCTTTTTGATTTGGTAAAATTTATTACAAATGATGAATTTTGGAAGTCGCAAATAACTCAAATACATGTAACCCGTGAGAAAGAGTATGTTTTAGTACCTCGCGTTGGAGCACATAAAATTGAGTTGGGAAGCATTGAAAATTATCAGAAGAAATTCAAAAAATTGTATGCTTTGTACACCGATGGATTTGCAAAAACCGGGTGGAACAGATACAAAGGAATCAACCTGAAATACGAAAATCAGGTGGTTTGTACAAAAAAGAACTAGAATGGTTGGGACGAATAATATAATAGCCGCAATTGATATAGGAACAACAAAAATTGTTGCCATACTTGGAGAGGTTTCAGATGACGGAAAACTTACCATATTGGGTATGGAACGCACTGTTTCTAAAGGTGTAAAGCGTGGAGTAATTCATGATATTGAACTTACAATCGAGGCTATTAATGAAGCTGTAGCTCGTTTGAAAGAAAAAACCAATAAGGAAATTTCTAAAGTTTATGTAGGAATTGCCGGACAGCATATTCGTATAGTTAAAGAGAGGAAATTTAAGTATATAGAGAATTCGGTTGAAGAAATTACTAAGGAAGATATAGAACAAATTACCAATGAGAACTACAAGCATCCTGTTGAAATTGGTGAGCAAATCTTACATGTAATTCCTCAAGAATTTGTTGTTGATAAAGAGGTTGGCATTAAGAACCCTCTTGGAATGGCAGGACGAAGGTTAGATGGTCATTTCAATATTATAATTGGGAGAACTGCTTCCGCCAGAAACATCGAAAAATGTGTTCGCGAAGTTGGATTGGATGTAGAAGAATTGGTTCTGGAACCTTTGGCTTCATCCTTGGCAGTTCTAACCAAGGAAGAGAAAGAGGCTGGTGTTGTACTTGTCGATATAGGTGGTGGAACCACGGATGTAACCGTTTATTTTGATGGCGTTTTAAAGCATGCTTCGGTCATTCCTTTTGGTGGAGATCATGTAACCAGAGATATAAAAGAGGCATGTTCGGTACTTTTAAGACAGGCCGAGGCATTAAAAGTGCAGTTTGGTGAAGCTGTGGCTGATATGACTTCAGATGATAAAGTAGTTACTATTCCTGCTGGCGGAGGATGGGACGAGAAAGACATATCTTTTAAGTTTCTTGCGCAAATTATTCAGTGTAGAATGGAGGAAATCATTGATTCAGTTAAGTTTCAGGTTGAATCAACAGGTTTAAAAGATAAAATTGGAGCTGGAATTGTGTTAACCGGGGGAGGAAGTTTACTAACCAATCTGAATGTTTTAACACAACAAAGAACGAATTTGGATGTAAGAATAGGATTCCCTAGAAATTCAAAAGTTAATTTTGATGAGAATATTGATCATCCAATGTATTCAACCTCTATTGGTCTTTTATTAAAAGGCATGGAAAAACCCAAAACAAAGCCTGTGGAAAAGACCGATTTAAATGGAAATAGACCAAAAAAGAAAAGAGGAATAACAGCATTCCTAGGATCTTTATTTGATACCCATGATGTGGATATGTAAAAAACTTATTGTAACCCTAATACTGTGAGATCATGATTGACGAATTATTACCGGTTGATTTTGAACCAAAAGAAAAATCCATAATTAAAGTAATTGGTGTCGGTGGCGGAGGAGGAAACGCCGTCAATCACATGCTAAGAGAAGGAATTACAGGGGTTGATTTTGTAGTTTGTAATACTGATTCACAAGCACTCGAAAATAGTCCTGTCCCAATTAAAGTTCAGTTGGGAAAATCGCTAACCGAAGGAAGAGGAGCAGGAAATAAACCTGAACGTGGTAGAGAGTCTGCAATCGAAAGTTTAGATGATATTAATAAGGTTTTGAGTGAAAAAACTAAAATGGTTTTTGTAACTGCTGGTATGGGTGGAGGAACCGGTACCGGTGCTGCACCTATTATTGCGGAAGCTGCTCGCCAACAAGATGTGCTTACGGTAGGAATTGTTACAATACCTTTTAGATTTGAAGGAAAGAAAAGAATTCAACAGGCTTTGGAAGGAATTGAAAACCTTGAAAAGCATGTTGATGCATTGTTGATTATTAACAATGAAAAGTTGAGGTTAATGTATGGAGATTTAAAACTTTCTGAAGCATTTGCCGAAGCTGATAATGTCCTTTCAGTAGCTGCAAAAAGTATCGCTGAAATTATAACTGTTGCTGGATACGTAAATGTCGATTTTGCTGATGTTGAAACAGTAATGAGAAATAGTGGTGTGGCTGTAATGGGATCCGCTAAGGCTTCGGGGCCTGATAGATCAATTCGAGCTATCGAAGAAGCTTTAACATCACCTCTTTTAAATAGCAATAATATTGTTGGAGCTCGAAATATTCTTTTGAATATTATTTCGGGTGATGAAGAAGTTACCATGCAGGAGGTGAGTCAGATTACCGATTATGTGCAGGATGTTGTTGGAGATGATGTGAGTGTAATCTGGGGAAATGGTTACAATGAGAAAATGGGAGACGAATTAAGCGTTACCATCATTGCAACTGGATTTTCAGAAAATCCTATTCCAGAATTGATGATTGAACCAAGAAAAAGAGCTGAGGATGCTCCTAAATTGGAATTAATCATTGAAAATCCGGCTGCGGAAGAAGAAAAAGCAGCTGCAAAAAGAAGAGAAGAAATTCAGCGTCGCGAGGAATTAATGCGTAAACGCTCTGAGGAAGAAAAAGAGGAAATTTTTGAAGTGAAAAGAAATGTCAAACCAGAGTCTATTCCAAATTCTCAGAATGAAATTAAGGAAGTAGAGGATGATGAGGAAGAACAGGATAGCTTAAATGGTTGGTTTAAGAAAAGTTTCTCAAATATATTTGATAACAAGGATACTCCTATGTAGGCTCAATAATTTGATATTGTGATTATAAATTCGGAGAGATTAGAAGTATAAAAAATGGCAGAAGATTTAATTGATTTTAGCTTACCCGAGAATGAATCATCAATTATAAAGGTAATTGGTGTTGGCGGAGGTGGTGGTAATGCTGTAAATTACATGTTTCAGCAAGGAATTAAGGATGTAGATTTCGTAATTTGCAATACCGATGCACAGGCTTTGGAGAATAGTGAAATACCTGTTAAAATTCAATTGGGCGAATCGTTAACTGAAGGTAGAGGAGCCGGAAATAAACCTGAACGAGGAGCACAATCGGCTATTGAAAATATTGATGATGTTAATGAAGTATTAGCCGATAATACCAAAATGGTTTTCATTACTGCCGGAATGGGTGGAGGAACCGGAACAGGAGCTGCTCCAGTAATTGCCAAAGCTGCAAAAGAACAAGGAATTTTGACAGTAGGGATTGTAACCATTCCTTTCCGTTTTGAAGGTCGTCAAAGGTTGAATCAAGCAATTGAGGGGATTAATAAATTAAAAGAAAATGTAGACTCATTATTGGTGATTAATAATGAGAAATTGAGTGAAATATACGGAGATTTAAAGCTTTCAACTGCCTTTGCCAAAGCAGATGATGTATTGGCAACAGCAGCCAAAGGAATTGCCGAAATTATTACCTTACATGGATACATTAACGTGGATTTCGAAGATGTAAAAACGGTAATGACTGATAGTGGTGTGGCTGTTATGGGATCAGCCTCGGCAGAAGGTGAAGACCGATCAGTAAATGCCATTCGAGAAGCATTAACATCTCCTTTATTGAATAGCAACGATGTTCGTGGAGCTCGAAATATTCTTTTGAATATTAGCTCTGGAGAAGAGGAAGTTACCATGGACGAGGTTGGTGAAATTACGGATTACGTTCAGGAAGCGGTTGGCGACAGCGCATCTATTATTTGGGGAACAGGTCAGGATTTAGCATTAGGAAAGAAAGTATCTGTTACCATTATTGCCACAGGATTTGAAAATGGTGGAATAACTGAGGAAATTGAAAAACCAAAAGCGACTGCATTTAGAGGTGGAAGAGGTACAGCTCAGCAAACTAAAATGTCGTTGGAAGAGGAACCAGTAGTTGAGGAAAAAAAGGTGGTTCTAACGGATTTAAAGGATGCAGAAATTGATGAGTTGGAAAGTATTCCTGCATACAAACGCAAACAACAGAAACTAGATCAAAAACGTTATCATTCAGGAAATGTGATTAAATTTACTCTGGATGATGAATAAACGAATTTTGATAAAATAAAATATTATGAGCTTACTTGAACAAATTAATGCAGATATGAAATCTGCAATGAAAGCAAAAGAAAAAGATAAGTTACAGGCAATAAGATCTGCAAAAACTGCTCTTACACTTGAAATGACTAAAACAGGAGCTTCGGAAATTGAAGATGCGGCAGCTGTTAAGATCATTCAGAAGTTGGTGAAGCAACGTAAAGATGCGGCTGATACCTATAAGGAGGGTGGAAGAGAAGATTTGGCTGATACGGAATTGCTTGAAATGAGTTTCCTTGAAGTGTATCTGCCAGCTCAAATGAACGATGAGGAATTGACTGCAGCAGTTCAAAAAATTATTGCTGATACAGGAGCTTCATCAATGAAAGAAATGGGAAAAGTAATGGGAATGGCTACAAAACAATTGGCAGGTAAAGCCGATGGTAAAGCCGTTGCTGATAAGGTAAAAGCTTTACTTTCGTAAATTCTTTTATTGTACGATATTGAAAAGAGTTGTCATTTGTTGACAGCTCTTTTTTTGTGGAATGAACTTTTAACATCTATAAAGAGCAATTTATTCATTGTTGACGATATGATTTATGCGTAAATGTGCATCTTGCTTATGGTTGATGATATGATTTGCGGGTAAATGTGCTCACTGTTGATCGTTGATGAATGGATTTATCGGTAAAAGCACTAGTTTTTTCCGTTGACGATATGATTTACGCATAAATGTACATCTTGTCTCTGATTAATGATATGATTTACGGATAAATGTACGTGTACTAACCCTGGGTGAATAGCTTCATCAGCTTCATTACTTAAATAAAGATTCTGTGGGGTGTTAGTCATTATTACCGTATCAGCATCTAATAAAAAAAGCGAGATGAATGAATCACCTCGCTTTTTCTTATGTGTTTACTATGGTCTAGTAAAACTTATATCTTTTATCAACAACATTAGCATTTTCTCTTAATGCCTGGAATGCTTGATAGTTTGTACGATATTGGTATCCTTGCTCTAATCTTGCTTTGAAAGCTTCAACAGTATCATCAGTAACTTCATCACTTGTTTCATTGGTAACTAATACCATGTAAACGCCTTGGTTACCTTCAATTGGAGAAGAAATTTTTCCTTTTTCAAGAAGAGAAGCAGTACTGATTACATTTGGCTCAATACCTGCACCAGGAATCTGGAATGAAGAGAAGCTAACACCAGTTGCATTCTTTACTTCTAGGTTTTCTTTTTGAGCAACAGATAGAAGCGATTGTGCTCCTTGGCTATTTTTCTTCAATTCAGCAATCATTTGTTCAGCTTTCTTCTCTTTTCTAATCTCGCGTTTAATAGTAGAAGCTACATCATTAATGTTTGCGAAACCTTCTTCTTTGATACTAGAAAGAACTGCAACTACAAATTTATCACCAAATTCGAATACTGCTGACTGTTCATTGTTCATCAAAACACTTTCCATATCATCAGTTTGGTATGCTGCTCTAACCAATTCTCTTGAGTTTTCAAGACCAGGAATGTTCTTGGTATCTCTTCTTAGGTTAGCAGTTCTTCTTTGTAAGTTTTGCTCAGATACAGCTTTTAAGAAAGATTCTTTGCTTAGGTTGTTACCAGCAAATGTACGAGCTTTAGCGTAAGCAGCCTGAATTGTTTTGTTACTTGCTTCAACTTTACGATCAACAATGGCCAACTGTACTTTCTTTACATCTTTTCCTTTGTTGGTTACTTGTAAAACGTGAGCTCCAAATTGAGTTAGAACAACTTTGATTTCGTTTCTTTTTGAATCGAAAGCTGCTTCACTAAATGGAAGAACCATTTTACCTTGTGTGAACCAACCAAGATCACCACCGTTAATAGCTGATCCTTGATCATCTGAATTAGCTTTTGCTAAATCATCGAAACGAGCACCTTTTTCAAGTAATGACTTTAAGCTGTCTGCTTTCGCTTGTGCAGCAACATAATCTCCATTTATTGGACGAATTAAGATGTGACGAGCTTTAACAGAATCAGGAAGCATTTTAATTTCGTTAATCTTAGCCAATTTGTATGAATCACCTTCTGAGTATACATTACTAACATCACCTTTTTTGCCTGAGAATGCAAACTCTGCTAATTCAGCATTTGTAATGTCTTCTTTTTTCAAATAGAAAGGGTTGAAATCGGTATCAGCATTTAACTCTACAAATTGAGCATTGTTGGTTTCAGCAGCAAAATCTGATTTTAAATCAGCAACCGAATTTTCAGTAGCTTTATAATCATCAGTCGAAGGCTCAACCAAGAATGGAACGTAATCAATTCTTCTTGATTCAGTTTGTTCGAATAATTCTTTGTGTTCGTTGTAGTACTCTTTAATTTCAGAATCGCTTACAGTAATTGTACTATCTGGAATTAAGTTGTAATTTTTAACGATATAGTTGATATCTACTTTTTTGCTTCCTTTGGTAGCTAGATCTTTAACCATTGCATTTGGCATGTACAAACCTTTTTGGATTAAAGCATTGTACTTGGTTAAAGTTCTCTGAGTAGTCATTGCATTTTCGATGTTCAACCAATAGTTTTTTTGTGGAGTTCCCTTAGGAGCGTTAATTAACTGTTGAAGAGTTGCAACTACTTGTTCTTTGTTAAAAGTTCCGTCTTGACCTTGGAACATTTGACGAATTGTAGGATCGATATTTCTACCTTGAACCATGTCGAATAATTCATCAGAAGTTACTGAAATTCCTAATTCATCATATTCAACATTCATTACCATTTCTTGAACCATTTGCTGCCAAGTCTGTTCTCTTAATCTATCCATTTGTTCTGATGGAATTGAAGATTGACCAGACATCATTTTAGCTACTTCAATATTATGGTTGAATCGATTCTGAAAGTCACGAATATTTACTGATTCACCTGCAATTTCTGCCATTTCATTTCGTGAATTCGTCAATAAGGAACCACCCGATTTTAGAGCGTCACCAGCAATAAATGCGAACAAAGCTCCCCCAATGATGATCCCAATAAACACACCACGGTTTCTTATTTTCTGTAATGTTGCCATCGAAAAAGATTTAAATATTTCTTAATTAGGCTACGAATATACAAAAAAATGGGAAATGATTGCTTTTTATGGCTATCAGTTTGGCGTCTTTTATAGTAAAGTAAAAATTACTTGATGAATGTTTGAAGATTGATGTTCAGATGAGGAGTTTTCAGGCAAATATTAATTGCTAATAGCAATGATGATTTATGGGTAGGTTTTGAGTCTAATATTCAGTGAATGAGAAATAAAGAACTAATCGATAATGGTTAATTTAATTTTCTCAACCCTGGTATTACTCACTTCTACAATCTTAAAATTAAAGTTCTCAATTCTGATGGTTTCGTTGTACTTAGGTATACTTTCGTGATTAAATAGAATGAATCCATTCAAGGTTTCAAAATCTTCCGATTCAGGAAGGTTTAAATCATATTTGTCATTCAGGTAATCGATCTCTAATCGACCTGAGAAAATAAATTCATTCTCGGATAATACTTCTTCCTCTAGGTCGATATTATCATGTTCATCTTCAATTTCACCAAATATCTCTTCCATGATATCCTCGATAGTAACCATACCTGCAGTACCGCCAAATTCATCAACAACTACGGCAATGCTTTTCTGTTCCTTGGTAAACAGGTTAAGCAGTTTATGCGCAGCCATAGTTTCCGGCACAAAAATAATTCGACTTAAAGCAGATTTAATACTTTGTGGTTTTTTAAATATTACCGATGAATGAACGTAGCCAATAATGTTATCAATGGAGTCCTTGTAAATCAAAATTCTTGAGTAGCCTGTTTCAATGAACCTCTGAGTTAATTCTTCAAGTGTACCATTTAATTCCATGGCCTCTATTTCATTCCTAGGAACGATACATTCACGCAGTTTAACCTTCGAAAAATCCAGTGCATTTCGAAAAATCTTGATATCATGCAATTCATCTTCAGCAATGGCTTGAGTGTCCTGTCCTTCCTGCACCAAGTGATCTAGGTCAATTTTACCAAAAGCTTGTGTTTCCTCGTCTTCGGTAATTTTGGTTTTGAATAGTTTGTGAATAATATTCTTTGATAGCATCATGGTTATCATAGTAACCGGATAAAACAAGATGTAAAAGAACATTACAGGTAAGGCAAAAAGATTCAATGCAAAATTAGGGTTCAGCCTAAATAATGTTTTTGGAATAAACTCTGCTGTCACCAAAATCAAAATGGTCGAGATTATTGTTTGAATGGTTAAAACCAATGATTCAGAATCAACCCAAAGCTGGATTGAAGGTTCAAGTATTTTTGCCATAACAATACCATATACTACAAGTGCAATGTTGTTACCAACCAGCATGGTACTTATGTAGTGACCAGGATATCGGGAAAAGATAGATATAATTCGCGACGAAACCGTATTTTTACTTCTATCCAACTCCATGCGCAATTTGTTGGCAGCAATAAAGGCAATCTCCATTCCTGAAAAAAAGGCGGAAAGAGCAAGCATGGCAAAAATGATGATCAGATCATTCATTTACTTTTGGGATTGGTTTTTCTCTCGGGTTCGTCTAAGATATCTACGCGAAGTATACATTAAAGCTGCTAATATTGCTATAACGTACAATAAAATATTTTCGGGGAAATTGGTTTGCATTGTTCTGTATACGGCAAGGCTAGCACTGGCAATCATTACAATCAGCCAAACAATCTCTAATACTAATGGTAGTTTTTGATTCACTTTAATCAGGTTTTGTTGTATGCAAGATAATAAGCTTTATTGATTATTGCTTATTTTTTGTCCTCAAAATATACTTTTCCTGAGCCTTGTGTCATTCGTAATTCATTCATGTCTTCATCGGTTGAAAAGCTGGAACCTTCTAGAACTTGACCATCAGAGGTTATAATTCTGGTGTACTGATTTGAATAAATTAACTGTTTGGTGTGATCCCAAAACATAAGTTCAGAACTAATTGTTTTTCCGTCTGCACTTTTAGCAACCACATTATTTCTTAACTCCCAAAGTTCATCCTTAGGGTAATGCTTTGCATAGTTGGCTTTAATTTCCCATGCTACACTTTCATCTTTATCATACGAAATGATCTTGCCTCCTTTGGGGAATTCTTGAAGCATTCCTTTTTCTTCCGAATCTGTTTCAATAAATTCTATAGCAAAAGCTCGGTATTGAATTTTTGTTGAATCGGTGAAAATAAATTCAACCTCTTTGCCTTGTTGCAAAGGAAGATTTTGGTTGGTTGTAAGACTCTGCACCTCTTTCATGCTGTTCTCACAAGACAAAAGCATTGCAATCCCCGAAAGGATTACAATGCTTTTGATAATATTGTATTTATTTTTTGGCGTACTATTCATTAAGTCTAGCCTTTGTAGTTTCGTTAATCCAATCTCCAATTTTTACAACGTCACCGTTCTTAATTCCTTCAAAGAAAGCTTCCTCTTTTCCAGGAAAATGTCTTGAGTAATCAGAGATAAGTTTTTGAGCATCTGCAGCGCATTCTGGATCAATAGCTTTTGCTTTTTTAAATTTATCCACAGCAACCCAAAATACTTTTTTATGATCAAGATCAGACGAACCATACTTTTGACTGTATGAAGCATATGTTTTACCAATTAAAATATATGGCAATCCCCAATTTTGTTTCAAACCAGCAGCTTTTAAAGCATTTGATTTAGAGGCGCTTAATTGACCTTGAAGAAATTGAATAGAAGCTAGTTTATAATGTAAGTCAGCTTTGATTTCAGCATCTTCTTCCAATTCGATAGCTTGTTCTAAGTAATCTTTACTCTTACCAAACTCTTTTTTCTTGATAAACATTTTAGCCAAGTTGTGAGCAGCATCAGCATTTGGTTCTAATTCATATTTTCTTTCAGCAACCATTGCGTATAAAGCACCATCTTCACATTCCTGACGATTCAACATACGAAGGATTTTGTTGATCAAAACCATATCATCTTTGTGAGCCTCAAATTTAGCTGTAAAGATATTGCTTAATGTTTCGCAGTCAGCAACACCAGCATTAAAGAAAATTTGCTCTACATTTTTACGAGCATTTTCAAGGTTTTCTTTTGTCTTTTCGCTGGTTTCAGCATCAATTTGTTTTTTAGCCATGTCCATGAAAAGAAGATAGTTATCGATTACTTCTTCTGGTTCAATTTCACCAGCTTTAACAAGTACACCAGATGCTTCCATTGTATTATTAATTACTGTAGCTTCTGATTCTAGTTGCTGCATTTCGATAGATTTCTTCAAAATGCTGTAAGCTTCTTTCATTGCGGCGATATTACTCTTCTTGTTGTAGGTAAACATATCACCACCTTTACGACCTAGAATCCATCCTTCAGGATATTTACGATCTTTTCCAAAATATTTGATACGCTGATCGTAAACCATCATCAAAGTGTCGAGATACTTTGGGTTTTTGGTTTTACGTAGCATACCACGCATAATTGTAACACCTTTGATATAAGTTGTCTTTTGGAAAGCTGGAGCATTATTGTAAACGTATCTCCAACCTTTAAGAGCTTCTTCGTAATTTTTTTGCTTCACCATCTCAACATACAGAGAGGCGTTTAAAACAGTCTGGGCACTATCCAATCCATATTTTGATTCCAAAGTCTGTGCCTTAAGGGTAAACATACTTGAAAGCAAAAGAACCACAGTTGCTATTGTAAATCTTGTTTTCATGTTACTAAATTTTTTATAATCAAGTTTATTTGTTGCAAAACTATAAAAATGGTCTTAGGATCTCCTTAAAAAACGTCATATCTATTAAGTCAGAATAAATATAACGAAAGTTTTAGTTTTGTTGGAACTAAAACTGCAAAACTCATACCAAAGTTTTAGTATAAGTTTTGAATTCGTTCTAAATAACCATTTTAAAGCTCAAAAATAAGCTTCTTGCAAAACTATAAATAAATTGGAAATCAACAAAAACTTTGTTAATTATTAGAGCCTTCCAAAATATTAAATTCCAGGATGCGGTTCAGTCCAATTGCCAGTACATTCGACTCGAGAATTGCTGTGCTACTAATGCTTTTGTATAAAAAAGGAGCGTCACCACCTGTTAGTATTACTTTTAGATCGGCATGTTTCTCTTTTAGTTGATTGATATACGAATCTATTTCAAACACAATTCCATTTTGTACTCCACCAGTTATTGCTTCATTGGTATTTTTTCCGATTAAAGGATAATCTTCGTTTACAGAAAGCAGAGGTAGCTTTTTTGTGAAATGATTTAAAGCTTTGTATCTCATACTTAAACCAGGTGAAATACATCCACCAATGTATTGTCCTTTCTTATTCAAAAAGTCGAAGGTGATGGCAGTTCCCGCATCAATTACCAAAATGTTCTGGTTGGGATACATAGCATATGCACCAATACATGCAGCCAGTCTATCGTAACCTAAAGTGTTTTTAGATTCATATAAATTTTCAATTGGTATGGGAAGCTTAGAGTCAAAAAAGAAAACATGTTGAATTTTCGTTTTTAGAAAATTTATCAACTTATCGGGATATTCACGAACCGAAGAAATGATTACTTTTTCTATTGTAGGAAATTCACTTAGTAATTCCTCTGCAAATTCGACATCCACTTTTTCCGAAGCTTTGGTAGTATTTAATTCTTCTTTTAGGAAAATACTAGCTTTAATTTTTGTGTTGCCTATGTCAATTATAAGATTCAATGGAAAATAATTGATGTGTATTATTATAAATAGCTTGTAAAATCGCTTAAAATTAGTAAACTTTAGGCATATAAATTAAACGCCCAACAGGTTTTTCTAAATGAATTAATGAAGATTAATCCTCTTTGTTTGTTTTGAAGGAGAATAACCCGTGCTCTAGGTATTAAAAGGTATTGGTGTCGGTCAAATTTTCAATTATTACTTAATGAAAAAAAAGATTTTAATCGTTGAGGATGACAACCTAATTTCGACCATTTTCAGAATGTTTTTGAAGGAATTAGGTTACGATTTGTTAGGAATTGTTGAGGATGGTAAGGAAGCCATTCGTTTGTGCGAAAAATTAAATCCGGATATTGTTCTAATGGACGTTCATTTGGGAGGAGATCTGGATGGTATTCAAACAACCGAATTGATAAAATCTAAATTTGATATTCCTGTTATTTTCCTTTCCAGCGATACTGAAGAATCGACCATACAAAGAGTAATTAATACCCATTCATACGGATACCTGGTTAAACCAATTGATAAAAAAGAGTTGGGAATATCAATTGAGTTGGCATTTTATAAGCATCAGTTTGATTTGGATCAAAAAATGAGAGAAACGCGATTCCGTAATTTTATTACTGATTCGCCAGAGGCAATTTTGGTGATTAACGAAGCAGGCGGAATTGAGTATCTAAATTGTTTGGGATTAAAACTATTTAGAACCGCATATATTGAAGATTTAATGGGGCTTCAGCTTTTGTCTTATGTGAGTGAAGAATATCAAGAAGAATTTAAAGAAAAGTTCGATCGGGCTGTTCAAATGGGACAAGGAATTGAATATACTCACCTTAAATTTAAAACCATTCATGGTGATTTGTTTGATGTAGGATTGACAGCGGCTCATATTGAGTTTAATGGAAAGAATAATCTTCAGTTTATTATACGTGATGTAACTCAAGAATATGCCTACCGGGAGATGCTGGCTGAAAAAGCAGATATTATTAATCATTTCCATGACGGTGTGGTTACCTTCGATTTGAATGGAATCGTAAAATCATGGAACAAAGGATGCGAAAGAATTTTTGGCAAAAGTGAATCAGAGATGATTGGCAAACCTTATAGCGAATTATCCTTGTCTGGAAGAGAAAAATCATTTGCTGAGGATTTATTGATCCCAACGGAAAAAGATAGCAATTACGAAGTAGAACTTCTATTTGATATCGATGGGAAAGAAACCTATCTAAAGTTATATTCGTCGATGCTAAAAAGCGAAAAGGGAATCGATAAAGGAATAGTTTGCTATGTAAGAGATGTAACGGTTCGTATGAAAAGTCAGCTGATGCTTGAGGAAAGTGAGCGCCGAAATAAAGATTTAATTAATGCAATTCCTGATTTAATTTTTGTTGTGAATCGTGAGGGGATTTTTGAAGATTATAAAATGGATGATCATTCTGTTTTAGATCTTCCGAAAGATGAAATTATAGGAGCTTACCTGGATAAGGTATTTTCAGGCGAAGTTTTGCAATTGGCCAAAGAGAAAATAGAGAAAGTTTTAAATGTTGGATTTATCGAGAAGTTTAAATATGAAATGGAATCTGTAAAAGGTAAATATTGGTATGAAGCCCGCATTACCAACTTGGGAAATGATAAAGCTTTAGTTTTACTAAGAGAATTACAGGAAGATTAAATTTCACACCAATGAAATATTAAAAAGATCGCTGAGGATTAAACTTAGCGATCTTTTATTTTATCATCATTCCTGATTTATTTTCTTCAGTGTGTCAGTGGCTGCAACAATATTTGAAATTTTTTCGAAGCTTAAGCTCAGTCTGTTTTTTGCTTCTTTCATTTTACAAGGAATTGTTTGGGCTTGTAAGAATTGAAGCACTTTACTGAATTGAGCCGATTGATAGAAAGGAGAATCTTGATCAGAAATAAAGTAAAGAACCAACTTGTTGCTTTTTAAGATTAGCTTTTCAATTCCCAAATCAAGAGCCAACCATCGTAAACGAACCACGTTTAGCAATTCAATACTTGGTTCAGGCAAATTGCCAAATCGGTCTTTTAGTTGGTTTTCGAATTTTTCGATTTCTTCTTCGGTTTCGATATTATCCAATTCACGATACAGGCGAACTCTCTCCGAAATGCTTTCTACATATTCTTCCGGGAATAGAATTTCAAGATCGGTATCAATCTGACAATCGTTAATAAAACGGATTACTTCTTTTTCTTCCTCTTTCTTTTCATCGGCAAAAACATCCTTGAATTCGTTTTCTTTCAATTCAAGCATTGCTTCATTCAGAATTCGCTGATAGGTTTCGTATCCAATATCAGTAATGAAACCTGATTGCTCACCTCCCAAAAGATTTCCAGCTCCACGAATGTCCAAATCCTGCATGGCAATGTTGAATCCGCTTCCCAATTCAGAGAAATTCTCAATGGCTTGCAGTCTTTGTCTGGCTTCCTGTGTCATTGATTCCATAGGAGGAGTCAATAGATAGCAGAATGCCTTTTTGTTTGAACGTCCCACACGGCCTCGCAACTGATGCAATTCACTCAATCCAAAATTCTGACCATTGTTAATAATAATGGTGTTGGCATTCGGAATATCCAAGCCCGATTCGATAATGGTTGTTGCAATTAATACATCGTAATCCCCTCGAATAAACTCAAGCATGATTTTTTCCAATTTTGGTCCATCCATTTGACCGTGGGCAACAACCGTTGAAACTCCAGGAACCGTTCTGTGAATCATATCCTGAACTTCCTTGATGTTCTGAACTCTATTGTGAATAAAGAAAATCTGTCCGTTGCGCTCCACTTCATATGTAATGGCTTCGCGGATAATATCTTCATTAAAATTGTGTACTTCGGTTACAATTGGATATCGGTTTGGTGGCGGCGTATTGATAATTGACAGATCGCGTGCCCCCATTAATGAGAATTGCAGTGTTCTTGGAATTGGTGTTGCAGTTAGTGTTAAAGTATCCACATTTACTTTCATCTGCTTCAACTTTTCTTTTACCGACACTCCAAATTTTTGCTCTTCATCAACAACCAGCAATCCCAAATCTTTAAAGTCGATATCTTTTCCAATTATTCGGTGAGTTCCGATTAAAATGTCGATTTGACCAGCTTTAAGATCTTTCAAAATCTCTTTTTGATCTTTTGCCTTTCGCATGCGGCTGATGTAATCAACACGGCAAGGGAAATTCTTTAAACGATCGCTGAAAGTTTTAAAATGTTGGAAGGCCAGAATGGTTGTTGGAACCAAAACCGCAACCTGTTTGTTGTCGGCTACAGCTTTAAAAGCAGCACGAATGGCAATTTCGGTTTTCCCGAAACCAACATCACCACAAACCAATCGGTCCATTGGGAATGGCGATTCCATTCCTTCTTTGGTAGCCTTTGTAGCTTTTACCTGGTCTGGCGTGTCTTCATAAATAAAAGAAGCTTCCAGCTCTTGTTGCATATACGAATCGGGACTGAACTGAAATCCTCTTTCGGCCTTACGTTTTGCATAAAGGGCGATCAATTCTTTGGCAATATCTTTAACCTTGCTCTTGGTTTTCTCTTTTAGTTTTTGCCATGCTCCGGTTCCCAACTTGTAAATTTTAGGAGCTGTCCCATCTTTGCCTTTGTATTTAGAGATTTTGTGTAGCGAGTGTAAGCTCACAAACAAAATGTCATTGTCTTTGTACACCAAACGGATTGCTTCCTGATCTTTTCCATTTACATCAATCTTCTGCAAACCTCCAAAACGACCGATTCCATGATCCGCATGAACGATATAATCGCCCGGATGAAGTCGGTTGATTTCTTTTAAGGTAACCGATTCCTTGGCCTTGTGTACCGTAGCTGTTTTTAATCGGAACTTGTGGTAACGGTCGAAAATCTGATGATCGGTAAATACCGAAATTCTTAAATCCCGATCGGAAAAACCTTCGTGCAAGGTTTGATCTACAGATTGAAACTCGACTTCAATGCCTTTATCGTCGAAAATATTTTGAATGCGTTCAATCTGTTTGGCATTATCAGATAGAATGTAATTGCTTTCGGCTATTGCATTGTTATTCAGCAAGTGTTCGCCCAGCAAATCGAAATTTTTATTGAAAGCAGGTTGTGGTACCTGATTGAATTGAATTTCGTTCTCGGTTGGGAAAAAGAATTTTTGCCCAAATTCAATACAGGAATATTCATTCAGGTGATCGATGAAATCCAAACCTTTTATCAGGTAATCTTTGGTTGCAACCGTATCTTCTCCCAATTCCAAAGTTGGAACTTTCTCAATGGTATTTTCATAGATTGCCTGAATTCTGTCGCTGATGAATTGTACATTCTTACACCAAAAAACCGAATTCTCTGGAGCAAAATTCAGGAATGAGATTCTGGAATTCTTTAGAAGATTTTCCTGAATGTTTGGAATGATATCTACCGTATCCAACTTTTTAATCGAAAGTTGATTTTCCACATTGAACACACGAATGGAATCTACTTCTTCACCAAAGAAATCGATTCTGTATGGATGTTCATCCGAAAAAGAAAAGATATCGATGATGCTACCACGAATCGAAAATTGACCTGGCTCAACTACAAAATCGGCACGCTCGAACTCATAGTCTACCAAAACTTCCTCTACAAATTCAGGTGACAGTTTTTCACCCACTTTAATTTTAAGTGTGTTTTCAGTCAGTTGATCCTTACTGATTACTTTCTCAACAATTGCCTCGGGAAAAGTAACAATGTAGCTTGTTTGATGATTAGAATTTAATCGGTTTAAAGTTTCGGCGCGCAGAACGATATTGGAATTATCCGTTTTTTCGTATTGTACCGAACGTTTGTATGATGATGGAAAGAAAAGAACCGAATTTTCGTCAATCAAACTGCACAAATCATTATAAAAATAGGCAGCTTCCTCTTTATCATTCAAAATAAACAGTTGAGGTTTGGCTTGCTTTTCCAATGATGAAACCATTACGGGCAAAGCCGATCCTACCAATCCACGCAAGTGTAGGTGAAAATTGCTACTGTCATGTAAATGTTTCTCAATGCTGAATCGTGCTGGGTGACCAGCAAAAATGTTTTTTAGTTCTCGAAGTTCCAATGAATCCCTTTTTATTGATTGAAAGGCAAATTTAGGGAAAAGTTTCAGAAACCAAGCTGTTATGCTCAAATCCCAATCTTAGAAGGGGTTGTATTTTGTGATTTGGAAATTGGATTTTACTAGAAATTCCAATCAAGGGTTAAAATAACTGTATTGATTAGACCATAATGAATTTCATCGCTTTTTCAAGTTGAGTTTTTCCTTCCTAGGGAATTCCGTCCCGAATAAGTCGGGATCGAGGACCCCGCAGGGAGAAGCGTGAAATAAGAACAATACAATTAAAAATACACCCTTCTGGCTGTCGCCATCTTCCCTAGAAGGGAAGAATTCCTAAATAAACCTTTCTATTATTTTTTAAACTATATTTTCACCCCTTGATTCAACTTAAAATCCATAGCCAACAGGCCCATGCCCCGGCACACTTACATAACCCCTGGTATTTCCTTGATCGTAATTGCCGGCACTAAATCGAGTTGACCAAAAATTATCGCCGCCACTTCCCTTGCCACTGTAGCCATTTTGTTGTGCGGCCAAGTATAAATTTACCGTAGGAATAGGATTTCCAACATAGCCTGCATTTCCCAAATGATCGAACCAGTAATTCCCTGGTTGAATGTAATAGCCCAGTATATAGCTCCAAACCAGCCATTCGTTTTGTGGCAATTCCCTTCCATTTACAATCACATTGGTTTGTCCGTTTGAGGCATTACGCTTTAAGTGGCCCAAGTCATGATTTGGTAGCATAAAACCAAATGAAGCATAGCCAACAACCCCATACAAACCGCTGGTTTTATCGTACCAATAATTACCAGGAAGAGGCTTTGTACCATAGTATTTTTCAAATTCTTCCATTTGACTTTGGTTCAACTCTATGTCGTTGATAATTACTTTTTCTTCTTGCGATAGGGCTGGCATTGCAAAATAAAGCAACATCAATAGGATGCATATCGATTTCATTTCTATAAGATTTTAAATTGAATAAAGTATACTTAAGAAGGTATGAGATTGGTGTAGCTAAATTACAACAAAGTGAGGTGGATGTCAATAATGCGTTGCTGGTTCTGATGCTCTCATTCTAAGTTGAGAGTATAAATAAAAATATTGAGAGTCTCAGCTGAAGTGAGAATCTCAAATGCAGAAAAAACCAAAGCCACTTCTCAACTGAGAAGTGGCTTTGCATTTTGAGTTCTGGTTAGTTGTTGAAATCAAATATTGTTGAAGAAGTGTAGAAACTCTTCTGTTTTTTTCACCATATTGGTCGAACCAGTATAAAATGGCACACGCTGGTGCAGCGATTCCGGAGTAATTTCCATGATTCTGCCATTTCCATCGGTAGCCATACCGCCAGCTTGTTCAGCAATAAATGCAACAGGATTACATTCATACATCAATCGCAGCTTGCCATCAGGATTTTTATTGGTTTGCGGGTAAATAAAAATACCACCTTTTAAAAGGTTGCGATGGAAATCGGCTACCAAAGAACCAATGTATCGCGAAGTAAATGGTCGTTTGCTGCGAGCATCTTTTTCCTGGCAATACTTAATGTATTTTTTTACTCCTTGTGGGAAATTAATGTAGTTTCCCTCGTTAATGGAATAAATGGTTCCCGATTTTGGTGTTTTGATGTTTGGATGCGACAAACAGAATTCTCCGATTGATGGATCAAGCGTAAATCCGTTTACACCATTACCCGTGGTATACACCAACATGGTTGATGATCCATAGATAATATACCCAGCAGCAACCTGTTTGGTTCCTTCTTGTAAGAAGTCTTCAATGTTGGCAACTTGACCGCGAGGTGAAATGCGTTCAAAAATCGAGAAAATGGTTCCAATGGAAACATTTACATCAATATTCGAAGAGCCATCCAATGGATCCATGCAGAAAACATACTTTCCGTTTTTGGACAACTCATTTTCGAAAATAATAATGTCTTCGTTCTCTTCCGAAGCAACAGCAGCACATTCGCCACTTGCTCTTAAGGCATCAATAAAGTGTGTATCGGCAAAAACATCCAGCTTTTGCTGATCTTCCCCCTGAACATTCTGATCGCCGTGCTCACCAAGAATATCTACCAAACCGGCTTTGTTTACAGCACGGTTTACAATTTTGGCAGCAATTTCTACGTGATGAAGCAAACGAGATAACTCTCCTTTTGCTCCCGGATGATCAGACTGACGCTCAATAATAAATTGATTCAGGGTTTGAACATTATTGTGTTCAGTCATTTTAAAAAGGCTTTTGGTTTACATTCATTTGGTGGCATAAAGTTATGCTTTTTTATTTAATGCCAAACCCTTATTTCAAACGTTGACAGAAAAGTTTTTTTTCAATAAAAATTGAATTTTTTACGGTTAAATCAATTTTGAGCTATTATACAGCATATTGTTATCTTAAAAAATGTAAAAAAATCAAAATATTGAAAAATAATTTTGCTTTGCTCAAGCTTTATTTAGTACCTTCAATTTTTGTAAAAAGTGGCAAAAGCCAAAATCTATAAAACTTAAGTAATTTTACATGAACATATTTAAATTTGGAGGTGCATCGGTAAATAGTGCCGAGGGTGTCAAGAATTTTGTAAAGATTGTTCAATCTTATAAAGACGAAACCATTATTGTTCTTTCGGCAATGGGCAAAACAACCAATGCTTTGGAGCAAATTACCGACGATTTTTGTGCAAAATCAGATTCGGTAGAATCAAAGTTTCGTGAGGTAAAGTCTTATCATTTCGACATCATTCATGAGTTGTTTGTAAATAAGGAAGATGAAGTTTATGAAAAAGTAAATCGATTGTTCGAGCAACTTCATTGTTATTTGCAGGGAGAACCAACTTTGGATTACGATTTTGATTACGATCAGATTGTTTCGTTCGGGGAGCTGATTTCAACCACCATTGTTTCGGAATATCTGAAAAAAAGTGGATCGCCAAATAAATGGGTTGATATCAGAACTTGCTTAAAAACGGACAATAGTTATCGAGAAGGAAAAATCGATTGGGAGCTGTCCCAAAAACTAGTACCCCAAGCTTTTAGTTTCAATAATACTTTTGTGTATGTAACACAGGGCTTTTTGGGCGGAACAACTACCAATCAAACTACCACTTTAGGTCGCGAAGGATCGGACTATACTGCTGCAATTCTGTCCTACATTCTCGATGTAGATAAATTGTCAATCTGGAAAGATGTTCCTGGAATTATGAATGCTGATCCGAAATGGCTGGATGATGCACAGAAGTTGGAAAGAATCTCGTATCAAGAGGCAATCGAGTTGGCGTTTTATGGAGCGAAAGTGATTCATCCCAAAACGATTCAACCTATTAAACGAAAGAAGATTCCATTACAGGTACGATCCTTTATCAACTATAGCGAACCTGGCACTTTAATTAGCACAGCATCTAAACAGATGGAAAAGCAATTGCCAGTGTATATTCGTAAACAAGATCAGGTGTTGATATCCATTCGACCAACAGATTTTTCTTTCATTTTAGAGGAAAATTTAAGTTCCCTGTTCGCACTTTTTGCAAAACATCGCATGAAGGTGAATCTAACTCAAAATTCGGCAATTAGCTTTTCGGTATGTGTAGATAAATCCGAGAGAAGATTGAATAATTTGTTGAATGAAATTTCTCAAGATTTTGAAGTAAAATACAACGATAATGTAGAACTAATTACCATTCGTCATCATGATGATGAGGCGGTGGAAAGAATGACTGCAGGAAGAGAAATTTTATTGGAACAACGAAGCAGAGATACCGCACAATTTGTGATTGTATAATTCAATTTACATAGATACTGTAAGGACATGTCATTGCATGTCCTTTTTTTGTGTTTTGTATCGTAGATTCAAGGCATTGCATTTGATTTATCAACATAGCAATGAATTTTGGTAGAGATAGCATTAATGCGGTTTGAATTATTTACTTTGGTTGAATTTTATAACATTTTCAAGTTAAGTTTTTCCCTTTTAGGGAAAATCCCTACAGGGAAAAGGGTGAAAAAAGAAAAATACCATCAAAAATACACCCCTCTGCCTGTCGGCATCTCTCCTAAAAGGTGAGAATTTAGAATTGAAAGATTGTATGTCTAATTCATTGTTGAATTATAATTAAGAAAATATTATTTGCATAAATAAGGCCAGTAGAAAGGGAATGTGGATGAGGTTTTTAAATTTTTTTTCACAAAAAAATCACCTTTGCCTATATAAGGTATAGTTTGCACATTTTCAGGAAATAAAAAATAAGAGTTGTGCCTCTTTTATTTGGAGATTAAAAAATCATGCCTATATTTGTTGCAGATATTTAAGGTAATACTCGCAGGAGGATATCATTAATTTATACAGAAGAAGTGAGAGAACAGGCTCGATGACCTTCTGACAACCCCGGCAAAACCAAAAGCTGAAAGGTGTCAAATCCTGACCATTTAATTTGGTGAATATAAATTAAACGATCATGAAGAAGACAGAAATTCACATTCAAAAGCAGGCTCAACAAGAGCAAAACATTCAGTTGCAAACTTTGGCATCTATTACCACTATGATGCGAATGCAGCGAATGATGCGTATGCTGTAACGCATTCTGTCTAAGATCTTTCCCTATTTTTTAGATGCTGGTGCGTATAAAATAACTCCGAACCAGGGAATTCAAATTCTAATTTACTTTTTCAATTGTTTCTGATTTTCAGAAATAGGAATTGATACAATCTAAACTGAATCTATTGAAGCATTCAGATTGGTTGTGCATGAGATAGATACGGAATTTGTGACAACCAGAAGCCTTTGCTTCTTAAACCAATTAATCAAATTTTAAATCAAGGATATTATAATCCTAAGCTGTTACCAATTACATGGCTTAAAAACAAGCGCTATGTAATTCCGATAGCTATCGGGAGCTGACAGCTATAAATAAGAATCGCCATGTCAAAAAATTTAAGATACGAAACATTACAGATCCACGCAGGACAAGAAGTTGAAGCAACAACAAATTCACGAGCAGTTCCTTTGTACCAAACTACGGCCTACACTTTTAACGACTCGAAGCATGCAGCAGATTTGTTTGGCTTAAAAGCGTTTGGAAACATTTATACTCGATTAATGAATCCAACCAATGATGTTTTCGAAAAGAGAATTGCAGCATTGGAAGGGGGAGTTGCAGCAGTTGCAACAGGATCGGGTCAAGCAGCTCAATTTTTGGCTTTGACCAATATTTTGGAAGCAGGTGATAATTTCATTAGCGCTTCACAAATTTACGGTGGAACCTACAACCAGTTCAAGGTACAATTCAAGCGCTTGGGCATTCAATGTAAGTTTGTTGATATAGATTATCCTGAAACCATTGTACCTCTAATCGATGAAAATACAAAAGCCATTTATGTAGAGGCATTGCCAAATCCAAAGTTCTCAATTCCTGATTTCGATAAAGTATCAGCCATTGCAAAAGAACATGATTTGCCACTAATTGTTGACAATACCCTTGGAGCGGGAGGATATCTGTTCCGTCCATTGGAACATGGAGCCAATGTTGTAGTTGAATCGGCAACCAAATGGATTTGTGGTCATGGTACTGCAGTTGGCGGTGTGCTTGTTGATGGAGGAAATTACAATTGGGGTAATGGAAAATTCCCTCAGTTTTCTGAACCATCTGAAGGCTATCATGGTCTGGTTTTCTCGGATGTCTTTGGAGTAGATGGACCTTTTGGAAATATCGCTTTTGCAATTCGTGCCAGAGTAGAAGGTTTGAGAGATTATGGATGTAGTCAAAGTCCATTCAATTCATTTCTGCTACTACAAGGATTGGAAACTCTTTCGCTTCGTTTGGATCGACATGTTGAAAATACGCTGGCATTGGCTGAGTGGTTGCAAGAACAAGATTGGGTGGAACAAGTGAATTATCCTGGTTTGCCATCGAGCCCATACTACGAAAGAGCTAAGAAATATTTTAAGAAAGGTGCTGGTTCTGTGCTTACTTTCAAAGTGAAAGGTGGAAAGGAAGTTGCCGACAAATTGGTGGATGGAGTAGAACTACTTTCACATGTTGCAAATCTTGGTGATGCAAAAACTTTGATCATTCATCCAAGCTCAACAACTCATGAGCAGCTGACTTTGGAAGAACAAAAAGCATCAGGAGTTGAGCCAGGTTTGCTGAGAATATCAGTAGGAATAGAGCACATTGAAGATATCAAAGCGGATATTAAGCAAGCGGTTGAAAAGGCAATTAGTATAGAGACAATCAATTAGTTCTTATAGCAATCCTGAACGGAATTATTCTTTAAAAAGATTCCGTTCAGGGAACTTTTATCATCCTAAGCTTAAGGGATTTTCGCAAAAAACAAAAACAACAATACTCAAAATTTTTAACTAGTGAATCCAAATTGTTACATCCATAAAGAAGGTTTACAACTTGAATCGGGCGAACGCCTTAAGGAGTTGACCATTGCTTATCACACCTATGGGGAGTACGATCCTTCGCGAAATAATGTGATTTGGGTTTGTCATGCACTTACTGCCAATTCTGATGTTTTCGATTGGTGGTCAGGACTTTTTGGAGAGAAGGACTTTTTTAATCCCAAGGATTATTTTATCGTATGTGCCAATTTTATTGGTTCATGTTACGGTACAACGGGACCTCTATCTAAAAATCCGGAGAATGGACAAGCATACTATCACGATTTTCCGCAATTGACCGTACGTGACTTGGTGGCGGCACACGAAATTTTACGAAAACATTTAAATATAAATCGCATTCATATGATGATTGGTAGCTCACTGGGAGGCATGCAAGCCTTGGAGTGGGCTTACTTGTTGAATGGTAAGTTAGACAATTTGGTGGTTTTGGCCTCGAATGCCAAACATTCACCTTGGGGGATTGCCTTTAACGAATCGCAAAGAATGTCGATAGAAGTTGATCCAAGCTGGAAGGAATCGAATGATGAAGCTGGATTGAATGGAATGAGAGTGGCGCGATCGATCGCATTGTTGAGTTACAGAACGTATGCAACTTACGATCATTCGCAACAAGAGAATGAAAACGATAAGACGGATGATTATAGAGCAAGCTCTTACCAAAGATACCAGGGGGAAAAGTTAGCTCGCCGATTTAATGCCTACTCATATTGGCACTTGTCAAAAATCATGGATAGCCATGATATGGGAAGAAATAGAGGTGGATTAATCAAAGCTCTGAATGAAATCAAATCAAGAACACTTGTCATTGGAGTTGATTCAGATCAGATTTTCCCGATCAATGAACAAAAATTTATTGCGGATCATATTCCGCAAGCTCAATACATGGAAATCCATTCGCTGTATGGACACGATGGATTCCTTTTAGAACAAGAACAATTAACTAAAGTACTACAATCATTTTTAATCGAAAGCAAAATCAATGAGCAATAAACTTAAAATAGGTGTATTCGGATACGGAGTTGTTGGTTCCGGATTGGCCCACGTTCTGAAAAATAGTAAAGGCCTTGATGCCTCTATTGTAAAGGTATGTGTAAAAGATGGTGAAAAGGAGAGAGATTTAGATTCAGAAGTTTTAACCACGAACCCTGATGATATTTTAAATGATCCTGAAATTAATGTTGTTGCGGAATTGATTGATGATGCTGATGCAGCTTATCAAATTGTAAAAACAGCTCTGAAAAATGGAAAGCATGTAGTTTCAGCCAATAAAAAAATGTTGGCTTACCATATCGAGGAATTGATTCAATTGCAATGGCAGCACAAAGTTTCATTTGTATATGAAGCTTCGGCTTGTGGTAGTATTCCAATTATTAGAAACCTGGAAGAGTACTACGATAATGACCTGTTACAATCGGTAAGTGGAATTTTGAATGGTTCATCGAATTACATTCTTACGAAGATTTTTAATGAAAATTTGGATTACGATGTTGCCTTGAAACAAGCACAAGATCTAGGTTTTGCTGAAAGCGATCCAACATCAGATGTTGATGGATTTGATACACTATACAAGTTGATCATTCTAACTGTTCATGGCTTTGGACTTTTTGTGCATCCCGATCAGGTTTTCAACTTTGGAATTTCGAATCTATCGCCAAAGGATATCGAATTGGCATCACAGAAAGGTTATAAAATCAGATTGTTAGGGAAAGTGACTAAGGTAAATGGAAACCATGTGAATCTTTTGGTTGCGCCTAAGTTTGTGAAACCTGAAGAACATGCTTATACAGTAGAGAGTCATTACAATGGAGTGTTGATTCAAGGAAACTTCTACGATAACCAGTTTATGTATGGGAAAGGAGCAGGAGCACATCCTACCGGTTCAGCGGTATTATCGGATATTACGGCCTTGGCTTACGATTATAAATACGAATACAAAAAGCTGAAATACTATGGAGGCTTAGAGTATACCAACGATATGGAGGTTGAGGTTTATTTGAGATACACGAATAAAGATGATTTGGATCTGTTCGATTTTAAAGAAATTAGGGAATCTCTTACAGGGAAAGAATTCAATTATGTGATTGGAACGTTGAACCTTTCCGATTTGATAAAAATTCGTCAGCAAATTAAAGGACGAGATATTTTCATAGCCTACCTGGGTGATGAATAATTTGCTGGGGAAATTACATCTAAGATCAAAAAGAAAAATGATAATATACAAATTCGGTGGTGTATCTGTAAAAGATGCGGCTGCCATACGAAACATCTGTCAGATTATAGCTAAGGTAAAGCGCCCTCTAGCTGTTGTGATTTCGGCAATAGGATCAACAACAAACCTGCTGGAAGAATTGATAGATGCATATTTTTCGGGAAGCGATAAATGTTGGAATCACTTCGAGACACTGAAAAAGAACCACATTTCAGTGCTCAACGATTTATTCGAAGAAGTGCCAGAACAAATTATCTCGGAAGTAAACGCTCTTTTCGTCGAGCTGGAAACCAAAATTTCAAAGCCATCATCTGATCAGTTCAATTTTGAATATGATCAGGTGATTGGTTTTGGCGAGTTACTTTCAACAACCATAATTTCAGGTTATTTGAATGAAACTGGTCAAAAAAATCAGTGGATTGATATCAGAACCTGTCTGGATTCTGATGACAATTACGTGGATGCCAATATCAATTGGGAAACATCAAAAGAGAAGGTAAATGCAAAATTTATTGATGATTCTCAAGCCCTTTACATCACTCAAGGTTTTATTGCCCGCGATGATAAAGGGTTTACCACTTCGCTGGGACGGGAAGGTTCAGATTATACGGCAGCAATCCTTGCTCATCTGCTTGGCGCTGATAAAATGATCATTTGGAAAGATGTGTTGGGAATATTAAATGCAGATCCTGATTATTTTGATACAACCACCAAATTGGATTTGATTCCATATCACGAAGCAATCGAGTTGTCGTATTATGGGGCAAGGGTAATTCATCCAAAAACCATAAAGCCTTTGCAGGCAAAACAAATTCCTCTTTGGGTGAAATCATTTATCGATCCATCGCAAAAAGGAACCTTGATTACAAAGGGAGAGCAGCCTCAACCCATGTTGCCAAACTATATTGTGAAGAAAAAACAGGTTATGGTGAATTTGAAACCATTAAATTTTTCATTTATAGGCGAAAAAGATCTGGTTTTTATCTTTTCACTCGTGACAAAGTTTAGAATTAAGCTTAATTTTACTCAAAACACCGCTGTTAGTTTTGCATTTTGTGTTAATAGTTCGGTAAGAAATATCAAAGAGCTAATCGGTGAATTGAGTAAAAAATATGAAGTAGATCTGAGTGAAGATTTGGAGTTAATAACCGTTCGACACTATACGCCATCTACGATTGAAGAAATTCAAAACAAACACCATGTTTTGGTAGAGCAAAAAAATAGCAATACAGCAATCTATCTTACAGTTGAAAATTAATATGAAGCAAAATTTTACGATTAAAGAGGCATTAACAAATCAGATTTTGGTTCTCGATGGAGCAATGGGAACCATGATTCAGTCCTATAAATTAGTTGAATCGGATTTTAGAGGAGAAAGATTTGCTAATATTTCAGCTGATCAAAAAGGTCACAATGATTTGTTGACGCTGACTCAACCAGATATTATTAAAAATATTCACCTTGAATTTTTAAAAGCAGGTGCCAATATCATAGAGACCAATACTTTTAATTCAAATGCGATTTCTTTGATTGATTATCAGTTGGAAGAGCTTGCTTATGAATTGAATCTGGAAGCGGTGAAGAATGCTCGAAGAGCGATTGAAGAAATTCAGAAAACAGATCCAAATACGCCAAGGTGGATAGCTGGTGCCATTGGTCCAACAAACAAGACCACATCAATGTCTCCAAAAGTGGAAGATCCAGGTTACAGAGATGTAAGTTTTGATGATTTGGTTGAAATTTACACCGAACAAATTAAGGGTTTGGTTGATGGAGGTGTTGATGCCTTATTGATAGAAACCATTTTCGATACTCTTAATGCAAAAGCTGCTGTTTATGCTGCAGATCAACTTTTGGAAGAGAGAGGGTTGGATCTACCAATTATGATTTCAGGAACGATCACCGATAATAGTGGGAGAACCTTATCAGGTCAGACATTGGAAGCCTTTGTAACTTCGATGAAATGTGAGAGGTTGTTGAGTATTGGCCTGAATTGTGCTTTCGGGGCAAAGGATTTGATTCCATTTATCCAGCAATTGGATACTTTGTTGCCTGTATATGTAAGTGTATATCCTAATGCTGGTTTGCCAAACGAATTGGGCGAATACGATGAAACTCCTACCACCATGGTGGGTGATTTAAAGGAGTTACTGGAGAACAAAAAGGTAAATATTGTAGGAGGATGTTGCGGAACAAGACCAGATCATATTGCTGCAATTGCCGAAGTAGTTAAAGATGCTTCGCCTAGAGAAATTCCTGTTGTGGAAACGGAAACTCGCTTAAGCGGATTAGAGATGTTGCGCATCAACTCTATGAGCAACTTTGTGAATGTAGGTGAGCGTACCAATGTTGCAGGTTCTCGAAAGTTTGCCCGATTAATCCGTGAAGAAAAATATGAGGAGGCGCTGTCAATTGCTCGTTCACAGGTCGAAAATGGTGCTCAAATCATAGATGTGAACATGGATGATGCCATGTTAGATGCTGAGAAAGAAATGGATGTATTCTTGAAACTCTTGGTTTCAGAACCGGAAATTTCTCGCGTTCCTGTCATGATTGATTCTTCGAAATGGACTGTGTTGGAAGCTGGTTTGAAATGTGTACAGGGAAAATCAGTGGTAAACTCCATTTCATTGAAAGAGGGCGAAGAGGAATTTATAAAGTATGCTACCCAAATTAAAAGGTATGGAGCTGCTGCTGTGGTAATGGCTTTCGACGAAAAAGGTCAGGCCGATACTTATGAGCGCAGAATTGAAATTTGTGGTAGAGCTTATAAAATATTGACAGAGAAAGTTGGTTTCCCGCCAGAAGATATCATCTTCGATCCAAATGTATTGGCAATAGCTACTGGAATAGAGGAACACAACAATTATGCTGTTGATTTTATAAATACCGTAAGATGGATCAAGGAGAATCTTCCACATGCAAAAATTAGTGGAGGTATAAGTAATTTATCTTTCTCTTTCCGTGGGAACAATGTGGTTCGTGAAGCAATGCATTCGGTTTTCTTGTATCACGCCATTAAGGAAGGTTTGGATATGGGAATTGTAAATCCTGGAATGTTGCAGATTTACGATGAGATTGAACCGGAATTATTAGAGAAGGTGGAAGATGTAGTGTTGAACAGGAAACCTGATGCTACTGAAATCTTAATAGAATTTGCCGAAGGATTAAAATCGGCAGGAACAGGTCAAGCAAAAAAGGATATTTGGAGGGAAAAATCAGTCAATGAGAGATTGTCTTACTCCTTGGTAAAAGGAATTACCGATTATATAGAAGAGGACGCTGAAGAGGCTCGTCAAAATTATCCGAAAGCATTGGAGGTAATCGAAAAACCTTTAATGGACGGTATGAATATAGTTGGTGAGTTGTTCGGCGATGGAAAAATGTTTCTTCCTCAGGTAGTAAAATCTGCAAGGGTGATGAAAAAAGCCGTTGCATACCTTCAACCCTTTATTGAAGAAGAGAAAAGCAATGCCGCCGATGCCAAAAATGCAGGTAAAATTCTAATGGCAACAGTAAAAGGTGATGTTCATGATATCGGCAAAAATATTGTGGATGTAGTTTTGGGATGTAACAATTTTGAAGTGATCGATTTGGGTGTGATGGTTCCATGTTCGAAGATCTTGGAAGTGGCCAAACAAGAAAATGTTGATGCCATCGGATTGAGTGGTTTAATCACACCATCCCTAGAAGAGATGTGTTTTGTTGCCGAAGAGATGCAACGAGAAGGATTTGATATTCCTTTGGTAGTAGGAGGAGCAACAACATCGGAATTACATACGGCAGTTAAGATTGAGCCAAACTATAAAAATGGAGTAGTGCATGTGTGCGATGCTTCTCAGTCGGTAGGTATTTTCAAAAAATTATGTGACAAGAGTAAACGCGAAGAATATTTAGCTGGTGTAAAAGTGCAATATCAAGAGGTAAGAGAGAATCATGCTAAGCAAAAATCAGCTGATTATTATTCTTTAAAAGAGGCAAGAGAAAATGCAGAGGCAATTGATTGGACAAAATCACCAATATGCAAACCAAAGAAAATTGGTTTACAAGTACAGAAGAATTTCTCTATCAGTGAAATTCGAAAATATATTGATTGGACCTTCTTCTTTGTAGCATGGGAGTTGAAATGCATGTATCCGGAAATTATGGAAGATCCGGATTACAAGGATGAGGCCAAAAAGCTTTTCGACGATGCCAATAAAATGTTGGACAAGATTGAAAAGGAGAACCTTTTGGAAGCTAGTGCAGTTTATGGATTGTTCCCGGCAAATGCAGTAGGCGATGACATTGTCATTTATTCTGATGAGGAAAGAAGTTCAGAGTTGAAAAGATTTACTCAAATTCGTCAGCAGGAGAAATTTTCAAAAGGTTTAAGCAATTTGTGTCTGAGCGATTTTATTGCTCCTATTGAATCAGGACGAATTGATTATATAGGTGCATTTGTTGTAACAGCCGGACTGGGAATAGAGGAGAGTCTACAAAAATATGCTGAGCAAAATGACGATTACAATAGTATCATGATCAAGATTTTGGCAGATAGATTGGCAGAAGCTTACACGGAATTGCTGCATGAACAAATCCGTAAAGAAGATTGGGCCTATGCAAATGGAGAAGACCTGAGCGTTGAGGAAATGTTACGTGAAAAGTATCAGGGGATTCGTCCGGCCTTTGGTTATCCTTCTTTGCCAGAGCATTCAGAGAAAAAAGTACTTTGGGATTTCTTAAAAGTTGAAGAGAATATTGGTGCAACTTTAACTGAGAGTTTTGCCATGTATCCGGCGGCTTCGGTAAGTGGATTGGTTTTGGCTCATCCTGATGCAATTTATTTTTCGATTGATAAGATCAAGGAAGATCAGGTAAAAGACTATGCTGAGCGTAAGGGAATATCAGAAAAGGAAGCCAAGAAACTATTGACGGCAATTTTGTAAAAACATCAAATTATTAGAATACGATCTTTGAGATTTAATAAAATCTCACATCTAAAATTAACCGGATGAAAGTAATTGAACATTTAAATCAAGCAATTGAGAATAAAACCACACACTTCTCTTTTGAATTGTTGCCTCCTTTAAGAGGCAATAGTATATACAAGGTATTTAATACCATAGAAAAACTTCGCGAGTTCGACCCAAAGTACATAAATATTACTGCACACCGTGATGAAGTTGTTTTCGTAGAGTCGCCAAATGGAGGATTCGAGAAGAAGATCACTCGTAAACGCCCGGGAACAGTTGCTGTGGCAGCTGCCATTCAGAATAAATACAAACTTACGGTTGTTCCTCATGTTATTTGTAGTGGATTTACTCCCGAAGAAACAGAAAATGCACTTTTAGATCTGAATTTTTTGGGAATTCACGATTTATTGCTTTTGAAAGGTGATACTTCGCCTCGTCATGATTTTATTTCAAGTGAAGGAGAACACAAATATGCGATTGATTTGATTGGGCAGGTTAATGATATCAATAATGGAATTTTTTTAGATGGAACTCATGTTGACCCATTTGAAACTCCATTTTCATATGGAACTGCAGGATATCCAGAAAAACACGAGGAGGCTCCAAATATGGATTCGGATTTGTACTGGCTGAAAAAGAAAGTAGATGCAGGTGCAGATTATATTGTAACCCAGATGTTTTTCGATAATCAGAAGTTTTTCGATTTCGAGAAAAAAGTTCGAGAAGCAGGAATTACTGTTCCAATTGTACCTGGAATCAAGCCTATTTCTGCACTTTCTCAACTTAATGTGCTTCCTCAGATTTTTAAAACTGAAATACCAGAGACTTTAGCTGCTGAAGTTCGTAAATGTAAAACCAACGATGAGGTAAAACAAGTTGGGGTAGAGTGGGGAATTCAGCAAAGCAAAGAGTTGATTCAACATGGTGTGCCATCATTGCATTTTTACACACTAATGGCATCCAGTTGCGTAAGAGACATTGCAAAGGCAATTTATTAACAAAATTGGAAACAAAACCAAATCCCTTTTCAAGTCTGAAGAGGGATTTTTTTATGCAGAAACTGCAATAAAAATAGGTTTGTCACAGTTAAAAAATAGAATTGATAATTAATGAAGATATGAGTAAGACAATTATTCTATTGTTACTGATGAGTGGAGCGTTTTTATCAAAAGCTCAGGTTTTTAATATATCTGGAATTTTAAAAGAAGGAGAAGCTGCAATCGGTTTTGAACCATCCTTGTTGGTTTACGATGGAGAAACTGATTTTATGATGTTTTTTCATGCAGGTGTTGGATTAGGACAGAATATTGACTTGGCAGGAAAGTTTGGAGTTTTTGGTGATGAAAATTATTATGGTGGGGATATTGAGTTTGGTTTCAGTAAAACACTTTCATTATCAGCAGGGGCTCACCATTTTCATGATTTTGCATTGGATGGCACTGCAAATGTTACCGTACCATTGGCGCGAGGAACTAAACTGATTACGGGTTTAGATATGGATATCGTATTTGGTGATAAAACTAAAATTCCACTTTGGATTCCATTAGGAATAAGAGTTTCGGTTGGTAATGGTTGGTCCTTAATTATGGCATCAGAAATTGAACTAACCGATGAAGCCTATCATTATTTTGGAGTTGGAATGGCCTATGGATTTTAAATCTCAGTAATTCATTTTAAATAAATGTAAGGCTTTTTAAACTAGGTGGTTATATGCTGGCAATTAATACAAATAAACTTAATGAGAATTCAAATGTTGAATTTTAAACCATTTTTATGTTTTAAAATTTAGAATTATAGTTAATTTAGTATTTTGATAATAAATAATATTAAAATAACTGAATATGAAAAAGATTATAATTGCATTAACATTTATGATGGGATCAATGGTATCATTTGGACAAGTTTTTGATTCTTCCGATATCTTAAAAAAGGGAGAATTGGAGGTTGCTTTTGAGCCTGGAGTTTTTATTTTTGATGGAAGCGATGATTTTAGAACTTTTTTTCATGGTGAATATGGATTAGGAAAGAAAATGGATCTGGGTGTAAGTATCGATCCTTTTAGTAAAGATGGTTATTATGGTGCTGATATAGAGTTGTGGCTTGCAGAAAAGTTCTCAATTTCAGCTGGAGCCCATCATTTTAGTAAAATGGCTCTCGATGCAGCTGTGAAATATAGCACTCCTATTCGATCAAATATAAAATTTACATCAGGATTGGATAGTGATTATATGGTCAATAATTCTAAATTGGCACTTTGGTTACCAGCTGGGGTAGATGTGGAAATTGGTAATGGCTTATCTGTTCTGGTTGAAGCTAAAATTGAAATAACAGATGAAGCCTATAATTATTTTGGAATTGGCGTAGCTTATAAAATTAAATAGACAATCTTTTAATTTTGGTCTAATTAAAGTTACTAACAGTCTGTTAATAATGTATTTTGATTCTGAATTGAAATTGAAGTATATTAATGTCTTGATAAACTTTAATCATTAAACTGCAGCTACCAAATGGAAAAAGAAAAATCTTCTATTGAGAAATTAAAAGATTTTGCTCTTAAAACGCATCGTAAAATTAATTTTAGCGAGAAAGCGTATCCCTCTAATGCACTACATCCTGTAACTTACCACCGAAGATTTGTAAGTATACCTGGGAATGATTACAAAAGAGTCTTTTTTGCTTGTTTTGGAGATTCTCGTAGATTGGATAATTTTTCGATTTATAGTGGTGTGTTTTTTCCTATTGATGTTTCAAGAGAAACAAAGATATGTGTTCGAAAAAAACACATATTCGATAAAATAAGTTTGTTTGTAAGAAAGAAATACTATAAAACAGGTGTTGACTCCTTTGATTCTCAAGTTGTATTTGATGAGTTTACAGCAATTGGAATCAATAAGATTTTCATCAATGCAAAAATTCAGAAGTTGATTTTAAAAGCTTTTGATTTTGATGTTCGATTAAGAGTTGGGATAAATATGTTGAATATTGATTTTGTTCCAGAGCTGAAAGGTAAATCGTATGTAGGAATTTATACAACTCAAGATTGGTTTATCAATTCATCTGAAATTGAAATTTTATATGATTTGGCAGAACAATTGCAAAATCAATCAGTTTTTATGAAAGAACCGGATTTGATTGAACAATTTTAGATTGTATTTTAAGATATAAGAAAGCCTCAATTCTACAGAATTGAGGCTTTTGATTTTTATAATGCGAATTCATCAATGATTTTCTGTGCGGTGACCTCGGAAAGTTTAATGTTTGATTCATGTGTCCAACCTCCAACATGTGGACTCAGCAATACATTTTCAGCTTCAATTAAATATTGAAATTCAGCAGGAAGCTCAGAAGCATGCAAATCTTCAAATGAAGTTTTTTCGTATTCCAGGACGTCTAAGCAAGCACCTTTAACCTGTCTGGATTTTAGATTTTTCACCAAATCAGCAATACGAACCACTTTTCCGCGTGCAGTATTAATCAAGAAAATCGGTTTTTTGAATTGATTCAGAAATTCATCATTCACCATAAACATGGTTTCTTCGGTTTGTGGAACATGCAGACTTAGAATGTCGCATTGCTCAAATAAATCATCTAACTGTTTTTCAGTACAATAATCATCGGTATAGTTAAACTTGTATTTATCGTAGGCAATTACGTTACAACCAAATCCTTTTAGTCTTTGGGCAAAAGCTCCACCCATGTTTCCGTATCCAATAATTCCTACGGTCTTGCCCATAATCTCAATTCCACGGTTTTCTTCACGTCTCCACATTCCATTGCGAACTTCCCAATTGCATCGACACAAATTATTGAAGAGAGTTAAAAGCATACCAACGGCATGTTCGCCTACTGCATCTCGATTTCCTTCCGGAGCATTGAAGCATTTAATGCCTTTGCTTTCTGCATATTCAACATCAATATTTTCCAATCCGGCACCAACTCTGCCAATAAACTTAAGCTTTGAAGCGATATCCAGTTCTGCTTTGGTCAATTTGAACTTACTTCGAATGATAAAACCATCGAACTCAGGAAATATTTCTAGTAGTTCCTCTTTGTTTTTTTCAGGAGCATACGTGCAGTCGAAACCTGCATTTTGAAGCATTTCTAATAAACGAGGGTGTGTTGAATCTATAAATAGAACTTTCATCTGTTTGTAATTTTATTTTGAGATCAGATGGAACTTACCATGATATGAGATAATAATTATTTAATCATGGACGTTTCATTTTTTTTGTTTTAATGAGTACCAGGAATGTTCCTGATTTTTCAATTTGTGCAAAATTAGATAGATTTTCTTCATTTACACAATGCTCATTCTTTCATTTGTTTTCCAAATCGATAACAAAACTTGCTTTGTAACCTCTCAGTTTTCCTGTAGCATCGTATATTTCGAAACCAAACATCAGTTTTTGAACCTCTTTTTTTAGTTGTAACAGATTCTTGTCCCAATACCAATTTTCTTCAAACTGAATTTTTCCTGTTCTCTTGTTCAAATTATTTTCTTTAATAATTTGTTTGATTTCACTAATGGATAATTCGTGATTGTCGTAATAATCATATGCCTTTAAATTACCAGCTTTTACTTCTTTCAAAACTTGCTCGATTAGGTAAGGGCTATTGGTATTCTTCAGGCATTCGTTCAGCCATTCATCATCCGGGTTGGGATTTTTTACGATCACCTCGTAAATAATAGGATCTGCAATAAGCTCACCTTCTGTTTTTGTAGACGAATTTTCTGGTTTGTTTTGGCAAGAAAACAAAAACAGCCCTGAGATAATCAGAGCTGTTGAGGTATAATAGAATTTTTTCATGTTCTATATAATATGTGTTTGTTAACGATCGAAACTTAAGCGCATACCTTTCGTGCTTTCATCAAACTTACCATTGTCATACACCAAGTGACCATTCACAAAAGTTTTTTCAACCATGTATTGGAATTTTTCTCCATCGAAAGGAGTCCAACCACACTTATACAATGTGTTTTCTTTGTTGGCAGTCCAATCTTCCTCCTTAACCAATACCAAATCTGCGTAATACCCTTTACGGATAAAACCTCTTTTTTCAACTTGGAAAATCTCAGCAGGAGTGTGACACATTTTTTCAATCACTTTTTCAAGACTAATTTTGCCGCGTCGTGCTTGCTCCAACATTGCCACAAGTGAATGTTGAACCAAAGGACCTCCACCTGCAGAATTCAAATAGTTGCCATCTTTCTCTTCTTCAGTATGAGGTGCATGATCTGTTGCAATTATATCCAATCTGTCGTCAAGCAATGCTTCCCAAAGTTTATCCTGATCTGCTTTGGTTTTAACGGCAGGATTCCAGCGTATTCTTGATTTTTTAGTTAAGTAATCTTTGTCATCAAACCATAAGTGATGTACACAAACCTCAGTTGTAATTCTTTTATCTTTCGAAGGAATCGAGTTGTCAAACAGATCCATCTCAATTCCGGAAGATAAATGAAGGATGTGTAAACGAGTGTTGTATTTCTTAGCCAACTCCACGGCTTTCGATGAAGATTTGTAACAAGCTTCGGCACTTCTAATCACTCCATGATATTCCATTGGAATGTCCTCGCCATATTTTTCAAGGTATTCAGCCTGATTTTTTTCAATGGTTGGTGTGTCCTCACAATGCGTAGCAATCAGCAGAGGAGCTTTTTCAAAAATTTGCGATAGGGTGTCAATATCATCCACCAACATATTCCCTGTAGATGATCCCATGAAAATCTTAATCCCACAAACCGATTTAGGATCCGTTTTTAAAATCTCTTCCAGATTGTCATTGGTAGCACCCATGTAGAACGAGTAGTTGGCCAGTGATTTTTCAGCACCAAGCTTGTAACGCTCTGCAAGTAACTCTTGGGTAACTGTTTGTGGTTTTACATTTGGCATATCCATAAAGGAAGTGGTACCACCTGCTACAGCAGCTCTCGATTCGGTATACAAATCACCTTTGTGTGGCATTCCTGGATCGCGAAAATGTACCTGATCATCGATCACACCAGGGATTAGCAATTTGCCACCTGCATCAATAATCTTCCACGATGCATCAATCTTTTCAGGAGCAGATGTATAAATTTCTTCAATCAATTGATCCTTCACCAGAACACTTCCGGCGAATTTCTTGCCTTCGTTAATGATTAAGGCATTTTGTATTAAATAAGTTGACATTTTGGTTGTTTAGTTCTAAGTATTTTAAAATCTATCTTTCGTAGTTGGTAAAAAAGCTACGTAGTTTCATTTTAATTACGCCCCACACAGCTTCATTAAAAATACCACCACTCATTTTCGAAGTTCCTTGTGTTCTATCCGTGAAAATGATTGGCACTTCAATAATATTAAAGCCAAATTTCCATGTGGTAAATTTCATTTCTATCTGGAAAGCATACCCTTTAAATCTAATTTTATCCAAATTAATGGTTTCAAGTACCTTCCTGGTATAGCATTTAAAGCCAGCCGTTGCATCATGAATTTTCATTCCTGTTACAATTCTTACGTACTTTGACGCAAAATACGACATCAAAACTCTACCCATAGGCCAATTTACAACATTTACACCAGAAACATAGCGTGAACCAATGGCCATATCTCCACCTTGATTAGCGCAAGCTTCGTATAAACGAACCAAATCTTCCGGATTGTGTGAAAAATCGGCATCCATTTCAAATACATATTCGTAGTTGTTTTCAAGTGCCCATTTAAAGCCGGCAATATATGCGGTACCTAGGCCAAGCTTTCCTTTGCGCTCTATCATGTGTAGCTGAGAAAACTCCTTCTGCAAATTTTTTACAATTGCAGCAGTTCCGTCAGGAGAATTGTCTTCAATTATTAAGATATCAAAAGCTTTTTCCAGCGAAAATACTTTCCTAACAATGGATTCAATATTTTCTTTTTCATTGTAGGTCGGAATAATAACAAGTCTATTTGTCACCTTCAGAGAATTAATTTGTAAAACAATTTATTAGCACGAAGATAGTATATCTGTAATAAAACTGTCATTTCCATTCGTTAAAAAGAGTGAAATCCATGATTAATTATGCCAGTCCCCTTCGGGTCGGGCTATCCGCTATATCTTTTCCTCATTCTTCGAAAAAGGATGCCGCTTCTATCCCTACCGGATCGTTTCTATGGGTAGTGCATGAAAAAAATGAGCGAATAGATATTTAAAACAATCAAAAATCACATTCGCTGAAAATTTCTCCAAATTTTTTCTCACGGGTTATGAGGGTGTTAGGCTAGTGTAGAGAAAAAGTATGCATTTTGGATTTGGAAAGTAGAAAAAGTATGCGTTATCTTTGCAGCCGCTTTACAAGGGTAAGGCGATAAGGAAGACATGATGGAAAGGGTGGTTTATCCACGGTTTTGCTTGATGTTTTTTCATTTTGAAATTTTTAAGATTTTTTTTCGAAAGCATTTGGATTTGTAGAAATAAAGTATTTATCTTTGCAGCTGCTTTTGATGGGGATAAGATTCTTTGGAGCACTAGTATCTATGAGGCTTTCGAAGGGATTAAATCTTAAAAAAGTTTTAAAAATGACTTGCAATTTTAGATAAAAAGTATTTATCTTTGCAGCCGCTTCTCAAACGGGAGGAGTTTAGAAAAAGTTTTGGGAGTGAGTTGATGATTTGATGGAAATCACGGCTGAAAAAAAACTTCAAAAATATTTCAAATTTTATTTGGAATTTGGGAGGAGTTTTATTTATCTTTGCACTCGCTTTTCCGCCTGATTTTTTCGGGTGAATTAAGAAGGAAAAACAGAACGATACGTTCTTTGAAAATATTGAAAACAAGAAGTTAGGTAAATACAAGAATAATACCTTGTCAATTAAAAATTACCATTAAACTTTGATAATCTGAATGAGACAGAATTATAAAAACTTTTATACAACGAAGAGTTTGATCCTGGCTCAGGATGAACGCTAGCGACAGGCCTAACACATGCAAGTCGAGGGGCAGCATAATAAAAGCTTGCTTTTATTGATGGCGACCGGCGCACGGGTGAGTAACGCGTATGCAACCTGCCTTACACAGGGGGATAGCCCGGAGAAATCCGGATTAATACCGCATAATGATCAAATTTCGCATGTTATTTGATTTAAAGCTTCGGCGGTGTAAGATGGGCATGCGTAGCATTAGCTTGTTGGTGAGGTAACGGCTCACCAAGGCGATGATGCTTAGGGGGTCTGAGAGGATAGTCCCCCACACTGGTACTGAGACACGGACCAGACTCCTACGGGAGGCAGCAGTGAGGAATATTGGTCAATGGGCGCAAGCCTGAACCAGCCATGTCGCGTGCAGGATGACTGCCCTATGGGTTGTAAACTGCTTTTTTACGGGAATAAACCTTCCTACGTGTAGGGAGCTGAAGGTACCGTATGAATAAGGATCGGCTAACTCCGTGCCAGCAGCCGCGGTAATACGGAGGATTCGAGCGTTATCCGGATTTATTGGGTTTAAAGGGTCCGTAGGCGGGCGATTAAGTCAGTGGTGAAATCTCACAGCTCAACTGTGAAACTGCCATTGATACTGGTTGTCTTGAATTTAGTTGAGGTGGGCGGAATACGTTATGTAGCGGTGAAATGCATAGATATAACGTAGAACACCGATTGCGAAGGCAGCTCACTAAGCTAACATTGACGCTGATGGACGAAAGCGTGGGGAGCGAACAGGATTAGATACCCTGGTAGTCCACGCCGTAAACGATGATTACTCGTTGTGCGCGATACACAGTGCGCGACTGAGCGAAAGCATTAAGTAATCCACCTGGGGAGTACGTTGGCAACAATGAAACTCAAAGGAATTGACGGGGGCCCGCACAAGCGGAGGAACATGTGGTTTAATTCGATGATACGCGAGGAACCTTACCTGGGCTTAAATGCAGTTTGACCGGCTTGGAAACAAGCTTTCTCTTCGGAGCAAATTACAAGGTGCTGCATGGTTGTCGTCAGCTCGTGCCGTGAGGTGTCGGGTTAAGTCCCATAACGAGCGCAACCCCTATCGTTAGTTGCTAGCAGGTAATGCTGAGGACTCTAGCGAGACTGCCACCGTAAGGTGAGAGGAAGGTGGGGATGACGTCAAATCAGCACGGCCCTTACGTCCAGGGCTACACACGTGTTACAATGGCTAGTACAAAGGGCAGCTACCTGGTGACAGGATGCTAATCTCAAAAGCTAGTCTCAGTTCGGATCGGAGTCTGCAACTCGACTCCGTGAAGTTGGATTCGCTAGTAATCGTATATCAGCAATGATACGGTGAATACGTTCCCGGGCCTTGTACACACCGCCCGTCAAGCCATGGAAGCCGAGGGGACCTGAAGTTCGTAACCGCAAGGAGCGACCTAGGGTAAAATTGGTAACTGGGGCTAAGTCGTAACAAGGTAGCCGTACCGGAAGGTGTGGCTGGAACACCTCCTTTCTAGAGATTTAGAATATCGACTAAGGTTTATGGTAAAAGACAGGTTTATGACTGTTTTGCCTAACTTTTTACTTGTTTTCATTTAATATACCATAACCCATAGCGTTAGGGTGTTTAAACCGCTAGCATATGGATTAAGAAATTTAGTCCTGTAGCTCAGTTGGTTAGAGCACTACACTGATAATGTAGGGGTCCGCAGTTCAAATCTGCGCAGGACTACGATTAACGTTTTGGGGGATTAGCTCAGCTGGCTAGAGCGCTTGCCTTGCACGCAAGAGGTCATCGGTTCGACTCCGATATTCTCCACGAAATACGATGGTGTATTAAAGTTCTTTGACATGTTGAAAGTAGTAAAGTAGAAGTAACCAATAGTAAAGAAACAACGATTGATTTCGTGATGAAAGTTTAGACTTTTATTGGCACAAAAAGAAGTAATTAAGGGCGTATGGCGGATGCCTAGGCTCTCAGAGGCGATGAAGGACGTGATAAGCTGCGATAAGCTACGGTGAGGTGCAAATAACCATTGATCCGTAGATTTCCGAATGGGGCAACCCACTCAGCAATGAGTATCCTTTAAGGAGGCAAACCCGGAGAACTGAAACATCTAAGTAACCGGAGGAGAAGAAAACAAAAGTGATTCCCCTAGTAGTGGCGATCGAACGGGGATTAGCCCAAACCATTATTGTTTCGGCAATGGTGGGGTTGTAGGACTATAATATGATGATCGGCGTGAAGTGGAAGTGTTTGGAAAGACACACCATAGAGAGTGATAGTCTCGTACACGTAAGCAAAGTGAATCTAGTAGTATCCTGAGTAGCGCGGAACACGAGGAATTCTGTGTGAATCTGCCAGGACCATCTGGTAAGGCTAAATACTCCTGAGAGACCGATAGTGAACAAGTACCGTGAGGGAAAGGTGAAAAGCACCTCGAACAGAGGAGTGAAAGAGTACCTGAAACCGTACGCCTACAAGCGGTAGGAGCACTTTAGGGTGTGACTGCGTGCCTTTTGCATAATGAGCCTACGAGTTACTCCTCACTAGCGAGATTAAGCACTTCAGGTGCGTAGTCGAAGCGAAAGCGAGTCTGAATAGGGCGTAAAGTTAGTGGGGGTAGACGCGAAACTTGGTGATCTACCCATGGTCAGGCTGAAGCTCTGTTAAACCAGAGTGGAGGGCCCAACCGGTTCACGTTGAAAAGTGTTCGGATGAACTGTGGGTAGGGGTGAAAGGCCAATCAAACTGAGAAATAGCTCGTACTCCCCGAAATGCATTTAGGTGCAGCGTCAGAGTCGAGAGTTATAGAGGTAGAGCTACTGATTGGATGCGAGGGCTTCGCCGCCTATCAAATCCAGACAAACTCCGAATGCTATAACTTATATCTGGCAGTGAGCCCGTGGGTGCTAAGGTCCACGGACGAGAGGGAAAGAACCCAGACCATCAGCTAAGGTCCCCAAGTGTATGTTAAGTTGAACAAACGAGGTGAGATTGCTTAGACAGCTAGGATGTTGGCTTGGAAGCAGCCATTCATTTAAAGAGTGCGTAACAGCTCACTAGTCGAGCGATCTTGCGTGGATGATAATCGGGCATAAATATACCACCGAAGCTATGGATTTAGAATTTATTCTAACTGGTAGGGGAGCATTCTAACGGCGCAGAAGCAGTATGGTAATGTATTGTGGAGCTTTTAGAAAAGCAAATGTAGGCATAAGTAACGATAATGCGGGCGAGAAACCCGCACGCCAATAGACTAAGGTTTCCTGATCAACGCTAATCGGATCAGGGTAAGTCGGGACCTAAGGGGTAGCCGAAGGGCGAACTCGATGGACAACCGGTTAATATTCCGGTACTTTCTATAACTGCGATGGGGTGACGAAGAGATGACAATGCCGCGAACTGACGGAATAGTTCGTTGAAGGACGTATGTGATGAGACCGGTAGGCAAATCCGCTGGTTGAGCTGAAATCTGATAGTACCGCAATGCTACGGCAGCGCGGATAGTGCATGTAATTTTACTTCCAAGAAAAACCTCTAAGCTTCAGGTTATAGAGACCCGTACCGCAAACGGACACACGTAGTCAAGTAGAGAATACTAAGGCGCTCGAGTGATTCATGGCTAAGGAACTCGGCAAAATGGTCCTGTAACTTCGGGAGAAAGGACGCCTCTTTCGGGAGGCCGCAGTGAAATGGCCCAGGCGACTGTTTACCAAAAACACATGGCTTTGCAAAATCGAAAGATGAAGTATAAGGCCTGACACCTGCCCGGTGCTGGAAGGTTAAGTGGAGGGCTTAGCGCAAGCGAAGGTCTGAAATGAAGCCCCAGTAAACGGCGGCCGTAACTATAACGGTCCTAAGGTAGCGAAATTCCTTGTCGGGTAAGTTCCGACCTGCACGAATGGTGTAACGATCTGGGCACTGTCTCAGCCATGAGCTCGGTGAAATTGTAGTATCGGTGAAGATGCCGATTACCCGCAACGGGACGGAAAGACCCCGTGAACCTTTACTGCAGCTTCACATTGATTTTGGGTAAGTGATGTGTAGGATAGGACGGAGACTATGAAGCAGCGCCGCCAGGTGTTGTGGAGTCATCCTTGAAATACGTCCCTTTGCTTATCTGAAGTCTAACGTCTAACGACGGACAGTGTGTGGTGGGTAGTTTGACTGGGGTGGTCGCCTCCAAAAGAGTAACGGAGGCTTCTAAAGGTACCCTCAAGACGTTTGGTAATCGTCTGAAGAGTGCAATGGCACAAGGGTGCTTGACTGTGAGACATACAGGTCGAGCAGGTACGAAAGTAGAGCATAGTGATCCGGTGGTTCCGTATGGAAGGGCCATCGCTCAAAGGATAAAAGGTACTCCGGGGATAACAGGCTGATCGCTCCCAAGAGCTCATATCGACGGAGCGGTTTGGCACCTCGATGTCGGCTCGTCACATCCTGGGGCTGGAGAAGGTCCCAAGGGTTGGGCTGTTCGCCCATTAAAGTGGCACGCGAGCTGGGTTCAGAACGTCGTGAGACAGTTCGGTCCCTATCTGTTGTGGGCGTTGGAAATTTGCGAGGATCTGACTCTAGTACGAGAGGACCGGGTTGGACTAACCTCTAGTGTATCTGTTGTGGCGCCAGCTGCATAGCAGAGTAGCTACGTTGGGCAGGGATAAGTGCTGAAAGCATCTAAGCACGAAGCCTACCTCAAGATGAGATTTCCTTTAAGGGTCGTTAGAGACGATAACGTTGATAGGTTGCAGATGTAAAGGTGGTAACATCAAAGTCGAGCAATACTAATTACCCGAAAGCTTCTGAGTGGCGAGGTCAATCGCTGAATCTTACAAGATTTGGTTCTTTTATTTTACTTTCAATGTGTCTACGATATTCGTTGACGGTTAGCAGGAGTTAACCACAGAAGTCAACAAACGATTTTAGGTGTTTATAGCGACGGGGTTCCACCTCTTCCCATTCCGAACAGAGAAGTTAAGCCCGTTAGCGCCGATGGTACTGCAGAAATGTGGGAGAGTAGGTCGACGCCAACCTTTAAAGAGTCTTATTCCAACATGGAGTGAGACTCTTTTTTTTTGCTTAAAATTCAATAAAAAATATTCTCACCTCCCCTTATAGAAATTACATTCAAATTGATTATCTTTTTAAGATGTAAGTGTATGCTGAGCTATATGTATCTATGGCATTGATAGTCTAGAGTAGAATATTAAACTCTAATGTTGGGAGAGGAATATTATTTCCCATTAATAAAAAATCAGCTATTGCACTAATTCACAGTAAAATTAAATGGATGTTTTTCTTCAGATAAATTGCTTTGTAGAAAATATTAGTTAATTTTGCGAATTGATTGTGAAAAGCAATCTTTTAAATCAATTTAAATTTTAAAATAAGTATTATGTATTTATCAGCAGAGAAAAAGCAAGAGCTTTTCGAAAAGTACGGGAAGTCTAACAAAGACACTGGGACTGCAGAATCTCAGATTGCCTTGTTTTCTTACCGTATCGCTCACTTAACTGAGCACTTGAAGAAAAACAGAAAAGATTACAGTACCCAACGTGCACTGCAATTGCTAGTAGGTAAAAGAAGAAACCTTCTTGATTACTTAAAAGCAAAAGATATTGAAAGATACAGAGCTATTATTAAAGCTTTAAATATTCGTAAATAATATCATATTAAAGCAATCCCGAGTAATCGGGATTGCTTTTTATATATTGGCGACACCTTGTTGCTTATCCAATAAGAAGTTTGAAATAAACTACAAAAGATGAAAGTGATCGAAAAAATAATTGAATTAGGTGATGGAAGGTCCATCACAATTGAAACAGGGAAATTAGCAAAGCAAGCTGATGGATCTGTAGTAGTAAAAATGGGTAAGACCATGTTGTTGGCAACAGTTGTATCCGCTAAGGACGCAAAACCTGATGTTGACTTTATGCCTTTGTCTGTTGATTACAAAGAAAAATTTAGTGCATTGGGTCGTTTCCCAGGAGGTTTCATGAAACGTGAAGGAAGACCTTCTGATTACGAAATTTTAGTATCCCGCCTTGTGGACCGTGCTTTACGTCCATTATTTCCTGAAGATTATCACGCAGAAACATTCGTATCTATCAACTTGATTTCTGCTGATACCGAAACTATGCCTGATGCATTAGCTGGTTTGGCTGCATCTGCTGCGTTAGCAGTTTCTGATATTCCATTCATGGAGCCAATTTCAGAAGTGCGTGTTGCAAGAGTTGATGGTGAATTCAAAATTAACCCAACTCGTACAGAATTAAAAGCTGCAGATCTTGATATGATCGTTGCTGCTACTATGGAAAATATTATGATGGTTGAAGGTGAGATGGATGAAGTTTCAGAAGCAGAAATGCTTGAAGCTATCAAAGTAGCTCATGATGCCATTAAAATTCAGTGCCAGGCTCAGATTGAATTGACTGAGATGGTTGGTAAAACTGAAAAGAGAGAATATTGTCACGAAGAAAACGACGAAGAATTACGTCAGTTAATTATTGACAAAACTTACGATAAGGTACTTGAAGTTGCACGTCGTAAGAATGCAAATAAGCACCAACGTGCTGAAGATTTTGCAGCAGTTAAAGAAGAATTTGTTGCTGAGTACTCTGAAGGAAAAGAGGAATCTGAAATTAATATGTCTTTAATTGGCCGTTACTACCACGACGTGGAGAAAGATGCGGTAAGAAATATGGTGTTGGAAGATAGATTGCGTTTGGATGGTCGTAAGACTGAGGAGATTCGCCCAATCTGGTCAGAAATTGATTATCTTCCAGGAGCACATGGATCTGCGGTATTTACCCGTGGAGAAACACAGTCATTAACATCGGTAACATTGGGAACAAAACTTGATGAGAAGATTGTTGATGATGTATTGTATCAAGGAAAAGAGAAGTTTGTTCTTCACTATAATTTCCCTCCATTCTCAACTGGTGATGCTCGTGCTTCACGTGGTATTAGCCGTCGTGAGGTTGGACATGGAAACTTGGCATATCGTGCGTTGAAAGGTATGATTCCTGCTGATTCTCCATATGCTATCCGTGTTGTATCTGATATTTTAGAATCAAATGGTTCTTCATCTATGGCAACAGTTTGTGCTGGAACTTTGGCTTTGATGGATGCTGGTATCCAAATTAAAAAGCCAGTAACAGGTATTGCAATGGGATTGATCTCAACTGCAGGTGCTGAAAAATATGCTGTTCTTTCGGATATACTTGGTGATGAAGATCACTTGGGAGATATGGACTTTAAAGTAACTGGTACCAGAGATGGTATTACAGCTACTCAAATGGATATTAAAGTTGATGGTCTTCCATATGAAGTATTGGCACAAGCTCTTGAGCAAGCTCGTCTAGGTCGTCTTCATATTTTAGATAAGATTAGTGAAACTATTGAGGTACCAAGAGAAGACTTGAAGCCTCACGCTCCACGCATCGTTTCTATGGATATTCCAAAAGATATGATTGGTGCTGTTATCGGTCCTGGTGGAAAAATCATTCAGGAAATTCAAGAAGTAACAGGTGCTGTTATTGTAATTGAAGAAATAGACGGTAAAGGAGTAGTTGATATTTCTGCTGACAACAAAGAATCAATTGATGCTGCAGTTGCAAGAATTAAAGGCATTGTTGCAGTTCCTGAAGTAGGTGAGATTTACAAAGGAAAAGTAAAATCAATTGTAACTTTTGGTGCATTTGTTGAAATTCTTCCAGGTAAGGATGGATTACTTCATATTTCTGAAATTGAACACAGAAGACTACAAACTGTAGATGAAGTGTTAAAAGAAGGTCAGGAAGTAGAAGTGAAGTTGATTGATATCGACGCAAAATCAGGTAAACTTAAGCTTTCAAGAAAAGTATTATTACCAAAGCCTGAAAGAAAGAAAAAAGAAGAAAATAAATAATCGAGATATTTTTATTCTTAATCCCGGGAAATTATTCCCGGGATTTTTTTTTGTATATCCTTTGCCTATTTTAGCGAAGTAAATAAAAGGAAAAGATGGAAAACAATTGGGTAGATCAGATATCTAAAAAAGTAGATCAACAAGCAAATGATTTTATATCGATAAAAGATTTTCGATTTTATCAGATTGAGAAATTGAAACGTATTGCCAAACTTTTGGATAGTCAAACTTCTTGTTTGGATTGTAAATATGCAAAAGCAGAGTTGGAAAATATCATTGATGACTTGGATCGGATGATTAACAAGTCAGGCGTGAACAGAAGTGAATACGAAAAGCGTGTTGAAAAACTGTTAAAGCATCTGAAAAATCAACACGGAGTTTATCAAATTCATCATTTTACTTATACCTATTCAGCCATATTTGCTTTGGTTGGAGTCATTTTTGGCTTGCTGTTATCTTATGGAATGTTTTACAGTTTTAATCCAACCATATTTTTCCTATGCGCTGGCGTTGGGATGATTGTGGGTAACATTTTGGGTAATAGAAAGGATAGAGAATGTAAACGAAACGGAAAGCAATTGTAAGTTTTTTGTAACTTACTCAAAAATAACAGACTATAAAATAAAGGAGTTGATCTTGATATTTTTTATCAAAATTGGCTCTTTCTTTTTTTAAAAAAGCCTGATATTTGCCCTTCATTTTCTATTTTTATGACTCCAAAAACGCAAATACATTTTTAATGGATTATAATTTTATTGTAATTGAAGGTAATATTGGTGCCGGAAAAACGACTCTTTCACATAAAATATCAGAGGAGCGCAATGCTAAACTGATATTAGAGCAGTTTGCTGAAAATCCATTTTTACCAAAATTTTATAAAGATCCTGAGAAATACTCCTTTCCATTGGAAATGTCGTTCTTGGCCGATAGATACAATCAGCTAAAGAAAGAATTAAGCGAGCGTGATTTGTTTAAATCTTTTACCATTTCGGATTACTATTTCATGAAATCCTTGATATTCTCTAAGCAGACTCTTCAGGATGATGAGTATACATTGTATCGTCAATTTTTTCATATCATTTATAACTCCTTGCCTAAGCCCGATTTGTATGTTTATTTGCACTCTAATGTTGAGAAGCTCTTATCGAATATCAAAAAGCGAGGAAGAGAGTATGAACAAGAGATTACCGCTGAATATCTTTTAAAGATACAGGATAGTTATTTTGAGTTCTTTAAACAACAACAAGATCTTAAATTTTTGGTGATTGATACCAATGATATAGACTTTGTTAACCAACAAAGTGATTATGAGAAAATTACTGAGGCAATTTTCGAAACTCAATGTAAACCAGGCTTAAATAGGATAATTCTCTGAAAGCCCTGAAAAATCAAATAAAAAGACTGAATAAATTTAATTTGCATAAAATTTTCTTAAATTTGTTTTTGAACTAGAATATAATTTTAAAAGTTAAAATAATTAAGTAGTTGTTATGAAAAGATCAAAGGTTATTTCCTTAGCTTCTTTGGCTTTAGCAGGATTGGTACTTACAAGCTGTGCTGGCCTTAATAAGATGAAGAAAGAAGCAAGCGATATCAAGTATCAGGTGACTCCTGAAGTTTTAGAAGCACATGCTGATATGGTTGATGTAAAAGTTGTTGTTAACATTCCTGGCGGATATTTTAATAAAAAAGCCGTTCTTGTTGCAACACCTGTTCTTAAGTTCGAAGGTGGTGAAAAAGCTTTCCCATCAAAAACTTTACAAGGCGAGAAAGTTCAAGGAAACAATACTGTAGTTCCTTTTGAAACTGGAAAAACTATTACCTACACTGGTAAAGTTCCTTACGAGCAAGCAATGAGAATTTCTGATTTAGAAGTTAGAATGACTGCTAGCAAAGGTGAGCAATCAGTAGAATTCGATCCTTACAAAATTGCTGATGGTGTTGTTGCTACTGCTACTTTGGTACAAAATAACCCAATGAATATCGTTGGTAAAGATGCTTTCCAAAGAATTATTCCAGAAACTCAAGAGGCAGATCTTCATTACCTAATCAACAGCTCTCAAGTTCGTTGGTCAGAAATGAAAGCTGAAGATGTTAAGGCTCTTAAAGCTTACTTAGATGTAGTTAAAGCTGACGAGAAGAAAGAATACAAAGGTGTTGAAGTTTCTGCATATGCATCTCCAGATGGTAAGCAAGATTGGAACGAAAAATTAGCAGGTAAGCGTGAAGTTTCTTCTTCTAAATACATCAAGAAAGAAATGAAGAAAGCTAAAATGGCTGAGTATGCAGCTGATGATTTCTTCAAATCTAAAGTTACTCCAGAAGACTGGGAAGGTTTCCAAAAATTAATGAAAGCTTCTAACATTCAAGATAAAGAATTGATTCTACGCGTTCTTTCTATGTACTCAGATCCTGAAGTACGTGAAAAAGAAATCAGAAACATTTCTGCTGCTTTCGACGATGTTAAGAAAGAAGTACTTCCTAAATTAAGAAGAGCTAAATTCACTGTTAACGTTGACCTTATTGGTAAAACTGACGCTGAACTGAAAGATCTTGGTTTGAATAACCCATCTGAACTAAACGTTGAAGAATTATTATATTCTGCTACTTTAGTTGAGTCTGCTAACGATAAATTGAAAATTTACGAATCAGCTAAGAAACAATTCTCTAAAGACTGGAGAGGTTATAACGATGCTGGTATGGTATTATTTGGTATGGGTAAAGTAGCTGACGCTAAATCTAACTTCGAAAAAGCTGACAAGATTTCTGCTAACAACCCAGTTGTTAAAAACAACTTAGGTGCTGTTGAGTTAGTAAACGGTAATGTTGCTGAAGCTGAAGTTCTTTTTGGTGCTGCAACTGGTGCTGGTAAAGAAGTTAACTATAACCAAGGTATTGTTGCTATCATGAAAGCTGATTACGATACTGCAGTGAAGCACTTCGGTGACTGTCCTTCAGTAAACGCTGCTTTAGCTAACATTTTAGCTGGTAAAAACAATGTAGCTCTTGAAAAATTAAACGCTAACACTAGCGATGCTGCAATGGTATATTACCTAAAAGCTGTTGTAGGTGCGAGAACTGATAACAATAACTTAGTTTTCACTAACCTTGAAACTGCAGTAGCTAAAGATGCTTCTTTAAAATCAGTAGCTAAGTCTGATATGGAATTTGCTAAAGTATTTGAAGATGCTAAATTCAAAGCTATCGTTGAGTAATTAAGAATTACAAGATATATGAAAAGCGATCCTTTTTAGGATCGCTTTTTTATTATATATACCTAAAATATTTATTCTATTTTTTTATCTTAGACGATTCTTATTTAGGACTTAAACAAGGATAAAAGATGGAGATTACAATTCCTCAAAAGCTTGCAAATAACTTTCAGGGCGTAGTGTTTTTTACCGATTTATATCATCGAACAAAAAAATGCTACGGTGAAGAAATTGTATTTAATTTTGAGGAAACCAAGGTCATTGAATCTAACTTGTTCTCTGTTTTGGGTTGTTTGATTTCTAGTTTGGAGAAGAAAAAAAACAAGCCGCGCTTCATTGGTATTCAGGAGCCAATTGCCAACTTATTTAATACAAAAAAATTGGTTAATGGTGCTGCCAAGAAAAATTTATGGAAGCATTTAATCAAATGCCAGAATTTTACAAGTTCTGACGAAGAGGCGTTGTCGGAGTATTTGGAGACCAAAATCTTTCCTGAAAGACCAGATATTAGCTTAAATCAACATTTGAAAATGGCAATACAGCTTTGTGTTGCCGAGGTCTTCAGAAATGCCTTTGTTCATAGTAACTGCCGCGAGGTTTTTATATCGCATTATTTCTCGGTATACAACAAAAAGTTATTTGTTAGCATTGTCAACAAAGGAAAATCATTTGTAGATATATCTTCTATCAATCATCCGATAGCAGCCGTGGAATGGGCTGTGAAAAATGGTACTACAACATTTAAGGGTGATCACAAGGGAATTGGTTTGTTTACCATCAGACAATTTGTACAACAAAATCAAGGTAAGATTCAGATCTTGTCTGGAACTGCAGTTTGGAAACAAGTAAAACAACGAACCTTCTCAAAACAGTATGAGAAGGCTTTTCCGGGAACGATTATTACTTTAGAATTTAATATTTAGGCTATTTCTGATAGTTCATTTTCGAGAACAAATCCCAAAGAACAATTCCACAACTTACCGAAATATTAAAGGAGTGTTTGGTTCCGAATTGAGGAATTTCAATACATCCGTCTGAGGCATCAACAATTTTTTGTTGTACTCCTTTCACTTCATTTCCGAAAATTAATGCATATTTTTTACTAGCATCGATCTCGAAATTTTCAAGAGATATGCTATTCTCGGCTTGTTCTACCGAGTAAACATCAAATCCATTTTCCTTTAATTTTGCAACAGCATCTTCGGTGTTCTTAAAATATTCCCACTGTACCGAATCTTCAGCTCCCAATGCAGTTTTGTGCAATTCTCTGTGTGGAGGAGTTGCTGTAATGCCACATAAATAAACAGCTTCGATTAAAAGTGCATCCGAAGTACGAAATACAGAACCAATATTATTCAGGCTTCTCACATTATCCAATACAATGATAATTGGGGTTTTATCTGATGCTTTAAATTCTTCTATGCTTTTGCGATCTAATTCGCTATTCTTTAATTTTCTCATTTTATTGTTCTGTATTCTTTATTGCGGAACAAAAATAAAAAAAGGAATCCGAATGGGATTCCTTTATATGGTATTTTGTGTAATTTCTTACCAATTAACTGGTTTACGACGAACCGGCATAGTCATGCATCGTGCACCACCACCACCACGAGGCAGTTCAGAACCTTCAATTGTAATTACATATTTTTCGTAGTCAGAAAGTTCAACTTTATGGCGAATGATATCTTTCGCACGAAGAATTTCAAATCCATTCTTGTTCATCGCTTCCATTGTATGGATATTTCGACCATAACCAACAACTTTACCAGGACCTACAGCAAAGAAGTTTGCACCACTGTGCCATTGCTCTCTTTCCTGGTTCCAAGGATCATCATTTCCACCACAGAAAACCGGTTTAAGATCCATACCTAATTTTTTCAATGCTTCAAGAAGATTGTTTTCTCTTCTAATATCTAGTACTTTTCCATTTTGGATGGTAATGTGTACAGTTTGATACTTGTTAGGACGCATGATTAATGGCTCGTAAACCATACATTTATCAACATCTAGCAGTGTAAATACCATGTCAAGGTGAATGAATGATTCTGGTTGACTTGGTAATTCCTGTACCAAAATGTGACGTTGTTTTTCTTCTTTTTGCGATAATAACTGAGCAAGAATAAAATCAATACCTTGTGTTGTAGTTCTTGTCCCATTCCCAATCACTAAGATATCATCACGAGCAATTAGAACGTCGCCACCTTCAATCATACAATTCGGATCCACTGATGGATTATCGATTGGATTTACAGTTTTTGTATTAAAACCCGGAGTATAATCAAAAATTGATTGCATGATTAGTGATTCACGATCGCGAACACCATTAGCCATTTTACCAATCAGAACTTCGTTCAATACCGACATTGAAGCATCGCGTGTAAAGAAGAAGTTGTGAAGCGGACGCATTGCAAAACGCTCCTTGCTCAAAAATTTGGTAAGGTTATCGCGCTTTAGTGGTACCCCTTCAATTAAAAGAGTAGCCAATTCGTTTGCATCCTGATCCAACAAATAATCTTTAATACAATAGGTATTGCCTTTAATACCTACCTGAGGCTCCATTAGGCAAATTTTATCAATAACAGCTTCTTTTGCTTTGTCGTTCTTCAGAACATTAGCCAAAAGATCTTTAACCTGGTAAGTTTGTGCAATTTCTCCTAAAACACTGCTTAGTTGCTTGTATTCTTCTCTTGCAACAGCAAGGTTCAATATATCGCTGTAAAGTGCTCTTTCGGCATTTTCAGGAGTCATATTTTCGACTTCTGCACCCGGAGTATGAAGGATTACTCCTTCTAATTCACCAATCTCCGATCTAACATTTAATTCTACATACTTAGTCATGCCCGATCTGTTATGTCTTTTTTTAACTTGTTTGTTGTACTATATTGTGATTTGCAAAAGAAGTAAAAATTAAGTGCATCCCAAAAAATAGTCTTAAGTAAATTTCATGTTTTTTAAAATCTCCCCAAATACCTATTAATCTTTACAAATAGGAGGTTTGTGTATGTTTAATTAAAAACGACACTTATGTAAATAATATGTAGTTAAGCAAGTTTTAGTAACCAGCAGCCTGACCATCTTTTCTAGACTCGGAAGCTCCGTAATATACTCCATTTTTTTCATCAAACATTATTGCCTGATATCCACCAAATCCACCAATGCTGTATTTTATACTATGTCCTTTTTGCATTAGCTCTCGTATGTTTTGGTATGGAATGCCTGATTCAAGATTTACCCAACCACCATCTTTCATTTTTGTGCCGGTAGGTTGTGATGAACCTTCGTGACGGATTCGTGGTGCGTCTCCTGCTTCTTGCAGATTCATTCCAAAATCAATTAGGTTAACTACGATTTGAGCATGCCCCTGTGGTTGCATGGCACCGCCCATCAAACCAAAACTGATATATGGTTTTTCGTCTTTTGTAATAAAGGCAGGAATGATGGTGTGAAATGGTCTTTTACCAGGAGCATAAATATTGGCATGTCCTGCATCCAGACTAAAAAGTTCTCCTCGGTCCTGAAGAACAAATCCAAGTTTATCAGGTGTCATTCCTGATCCCATTCCTCGATAATTACTTTGAATTAAAGATACCATATTGCCTTCTTTATCGGCAACGGTAAGATAAATGGTATTGCCTTGTTCCAATTCTCCTGCAGGATATTCTCTTGCAGCCTTATTCGGATCGATTAATGCTTTACGCTCCTCTGCATATTCATTAGAAATTAATTCCTTTATCGGAATGTTTGAAAAATCAGGATCGGTATAATATTTGGCGCGATCTTCGAAAGCCAATTTTTTTGCTTCAATAAAAGTGTGTAGGTAATCAGTTGATCCGAATCCCATACCAGCAATATCGTAATACTTTAAGATATTGAGAATTTGAAGCGCAGCAGTTCCTTGTCCGTTAGGAGGCAATTCCCAAATCGAATATCCTCTGTAGTTTATTGAAATAGGATCTACCCATTCTGATTGGTGTGAAGCCAAATCTTCGTAAGAAAGAAACCCACCTTGCTTTTTGATGTATTCGGCAATGGTTTTGGCGATGTCACCTTTGTAAAAAGCATCTCGTCCGCCATTTGCTATTATTTCGTAGGTATTTGCCAAGTATGGATTTCTAAATACCTCTCCCTTTTGGGGCATTTTACCATTTGACATATAGGTTTCTGCAAAGCCAGGATATTTTTTCAATCTTTGAGCTGAAAGATTCATGTAATAAGCTATGAGTTCGCTTACCGGAAAACCATCTCGAGCATATCGAATGGCTGGTTGAAGAATCTCTTTCATGTCCATCTTTCCAAATTTCTCGTGAATGGTAAACCAGCCATCTACACATCCGGGAACTGAAACAGGGAGTGGGCCATAGGCAGGAATCTTTCCATTGGTGTTTTGCTGTAAATATTCGAGTGTAAGTGATTTTGGTGACCGCCCACTTCCATTCAATCCGTAAAGTTTTTTAGTTTTTGCATCCCAAAGAATTACGAAAATATCACCACCAATTCCACATCCCGTTGGTTCCATTAAACCCAAAGTTGCATTGGCAGCTATGGCAGCATCAACCGCATTTCCACCTGATTTAAGTATGTCGAGTGCAACTTGTGTGGCCAATGGTTGACTGGTACAGGCCATTCCATTTTGGGCAATTACTTCTGAGCGTGTTGCGAAATTGAATCCTGTTATTCGATCTTGAGCATTAGTATTTATTGAAAAAATCAGTAATAGAAATAAGGGGATAATTTTTTTCATGATGGTATGTTTTGGTAATTTCTTTAAAGATAGAAAGATTAACTTTGAATTGTGAAGCGATTAGTTGGATTGGGCATATTAATAATGGGTAGTATTTTGATTTTGTTGGGTACAGAATCAAATGCTAAAACTTGTGCTGAAGCTAGAACCAATCTTGTATTGGATACTGTGGTTTTTGCAGATACCAATTTGCATGTAAACCTTGACGAAATCAATGTTAAGAGATACAAGAAACGAAAAAGAAAACACTATCGCAGTACCCGTAAGTATTGGCGTACGGTTCGCAACGTAAGAATCGTGTATCCTTATGCTGAGGAAGCTAATAATACCATTCTTCGTTTGAATGAACAATTGAAAAATATTCATAGTAAAAAGGAACGCAGAAAATTAATCCGGAAAGAATACAAAGGCTTGATGAAAGAGTACAAAAAGCCTTTAATGAAACTGAAGATTTCGCAGGGAAGGCTATTAATGAAGCTGATTGACCGAGAATCCGGAAATAGTAGTTATTATCATTTAAAGGAGTTAAAAGGATCGGTAACAGCCGTGTTTTGGCAATCTATTGCCGCAATGTTTGGTACTTCTTTAAAGGCAAAGTACGATCCTTTAGGAAATGATTGGATGGTAGAAGAAATTTTAGATCGAATTAAAAATAGGGAGTTGCCACCACCTTATCCATTGCCTTCCAAAAGGAAGTTTCCAAGTGCAAAAGAAATGGTTCCGAACACATAGGTATCCTTTCCGCGTATAAAGGTAGTGCTTCCGCACACTAAAAAAATTGTTCCGCACGCCTAGGTACCCTTTCCGCACATATGGGAAGTGCTTCCGCACGCAAGGAAATCTGTTCCGCACGGCAAGGTGATTCTTCCGCACGCCGGGAAATTTATTCCGCACAGTGCGGAAATACCTGCAGTGAGTTCTGAACTATCAACTTAACGTGAGCAGTTGGAATTAGGTTGTTCGGAGTTGTTTAGTTTTGTTGCGGACTTCCTGTTCTTTGATTCGGAAATCCTTTTTATACGTTCGCAATGCTTACTTCCTGAAATTATTTGAACAGTTTTTCAATTCTATCATCGAATAGCTGCGATTTTTCAATATACTCTTTAAATTTTTCAGGATTGGTATCAAGATGTGCTTTTACGATCTTAAAATTATCGTCTCGTTCTTGTTCAATACTCATTCTGTACTGGTTCATTAGCTTTTCGGTTACAGATTCCCAAGCAAAGTATCTGTATAAGCCAAACTTGAAAATAAAACTCAGTAGCAGCGAAATCAATAAAAGGGTCCAATTTTGAAAGGGAAATTCCAATACCAAGAATATCATTACTATAAAAACAGGAATTACCGATGAAACACAGAAAATACCAATCATTAAATTGTTATAATACTCAGAAAATCGAGCAATTTTCTTCTTGGTAGAGCTGTAAAATCCAAACCAGTGAACAAACAGATTAAGCGCCAGAGAGTATAAAATAACAGCTACTTCAGGAGCAGAATTTAAGCTGAAAAATATCCCTACAAACACTAAAATGTTGGAAATAATAAAAGGGTAAATATGGTTTTCTCCAGGATCTTTGGTGTTTCTATTCTTCATTGTTTCAATAATAAAGAAAGTACGCATTTGTAAATTATGCGTACTTCCATTTTAATATTCTGAGGTTTTAGTGCGATTTATTACAGAGCCATTATTGTTTTCACAACATTTTCAGCTCCTTCACCAATTTGAGCAATGGTAGCATCAAGCATATAACAAGGAGTGGTTACAATTTTATTTTCTTTATCGAAAACAATTTCACCATGGCTTGTATTTATATGAGTTGCCCCTAAAGATGTAATGGCCTCTGCAGTTCCCGCATCGTGACCGATGGTAACTTCAACTTTACCAAGTATTTTTGCAATTAGGGCAGGAGCGATACACAATGCACCAATTGGTTTTCCAGCCTCATACATGGCTTTCAATGCAGTCTCAACGTCTGTATTTACATCACAATCAGGACCTTTAAAAGCGAATGTGCATAGGTTTTTTGCAACGCCAAATCCGCCAGGGAAAAGAATTGCATCGTAATTGTTGGCATCGAACTCCTTTAAATCTTTAATATTTCCTCTTGCAATTCGAGCAGCTTCAACCAATACATTTCGTTTTTCAGCCATTTCCTCTCCTGTAATGTGGTTGATAACATGATATTGATCGATATTAGGAGCAAAAATTTCGTATTCGCCGCCATTTTTCGAAATGGCATATAATGCTAAAGTAGCTTCGTGAATTTCAGATCCATCGTAAACGCCTGAACCAGCTAATACAACAGCAAATTTTTTCTTTGAGTTCATGTTGATATGATTTAAATATTTAGATGCAGATTATTTTGTATAATTTGTGGACTCGAAACTACAAATTGTTAAGCTCATAGATTCAAGTGGAAACCAAACGCATTTTCATAGCAATAAAGATAAATAATACCGATCAAATTTGCGCGATTTTTCGACAAGTTCAGTTGGATTTAAAGGATGAATGGATAAAGTGGGTAAACTTGAAAGGTTTACACATTACTCTGGGCTTTATCGGGGCAACTGATGTAAGAAAAATTGGTTTAATTGTAAATCGCCTAAAAAGCAGTGCCAGCAAATTTTCTCCATTTCGATTGCAACTAAAATCTGTGGGTGCATTCCCATCATTAAGCAAAGCTCGTGTTTTGTGGATTGGTGTAGATTCTGATGATTTAATTTATGAATTAAGGAAGGATATTTTAAAGCAATTGGAATATATTGTTGAAATTTCGGATACCAGATTTTCACCGCATCTAACTATTGGCAGAATAAAACATGGCGTTAAAAATCCTGATGAAGTAAAAAGAGTCTTAGAATCTCATGAAAGTTGGGAAGGTGAAGAATTACTGATATCAAACTTTGTTTTGATGGAAAGTAAGCTTACCAAACATGGACCAATTTATGAAGTAATGGATCACTTCGAGTTAAGTGGATCTGCTTCTCATTAGATTTTCATCACTACATATTTCTAGTTCGTTGAAATAAATGTAAATTTGGGCTACTAAAAATAACAAATATGATTACGATAGAAACATTGGTGTTTAATCACTGGCAAGAAAATACTTATATATTACACGATGAAACAGGAGAAGCAGTTTTGATTGACTGCGGAGTGTTTTTCGAAGAAGAAGGAAAAAAATTAATCGATTTTGTAGAAAAAAAGGGGTTAAAATTGGTAAAACAAATAAATACTCACCTGCATATCGATCACGTTTTGGGTAACCAGTTTGTGAAGGACACATTTAATTTGCTTACCTGTGCTCATAAAGATGATGAATTTTTGTTGGCAGAGGCTCCTAATTATGCAGTGCGTTTAGGGCTTGAGAATGTAGTTGAACCACCTGCAATGGGCGAGGAGATTAAAGAAGGGGATGTAATCAAATTTGGAAATTCTGAATTAAAAGTATTGCATGTACCAGGCCATTCACCAGGGCATGTTGTGTTTTACAACGAAGAGCAAAAATTTGTAATTGCCGGTGATGTTTTATTCCGCGAAAGCATTGGTAGAACTGATCTTCCTTATGGTAATTACGAACAATTAATCGGGGGAATTAAAGAAAAACTATTGGTTCTTCCTGATGATGTAGAGGTTTATCCTGGCCATGGTCCTTCAACAACAATTGGTCACGAGCGCAACAACAATGTGTTTCTGAAAGGATTATAATTTTTATTTCCAAGATATAAAGTCTCTTCATTTTGAAGGGACTTTTTATTTTTTAATGATTATTGGTAGACTAAACAAAATTATTAACATGTTCGGGATTAAAAACTTGGACAAAAGTATGACAAAAGTCACCTTGGTATTAATCTAAAAAACAAAAAGTTAAGTTGATTGTTCAGCTTGCAAAGGAATGTTAAAAAACAGCGATTTAAAAGCTTATTTTACTAGTTGAAAATTTAAATCTTTTGCTACTTTTACAATCAAATTTATTTATAAACAACAACAACTAAACAAACAACAATATGGCAAGCGAAAAGTTTGTTTCTCGTCACATTGGTCCTCGCAACGGCGATATTAAGACCATGTTGGAAACTGTAGGTGCTCCATCATTGGATGCATTGATCGAAGAAACTATCCCTTCGGATATTAGATTGGGGAAAGATCTGGATTTACCAGAAGCTTTATCGGAGTATGAATATTTCTCGAAGATTAAAGGAATTGCTGCTAAGAATAAACTGTTCAGAACTTTCATTGGACAAGGTTACTACGATACAATTACACCTGCTGTAATTCAAAGAAATATCTTAGAAAATCCAGGTTGGTATACACCTTATACTCCATATCAGGCAGAAGTTTCACAAGGTAGATTGGAAGCTCTTTTGAACTTCCAGACCATGGTGTTGGATTTAACCAAAATGGAATTGGCTAACTGTTCTCTTTTGGACGAAGCTACTGCGGTTGGTGAGACGATGTACATGATGATGGGACTTCGTTCTCGCGCTAAGAAAAAAGCTGGAGCCAATAAAGTTTTTGTAGATCAAAATATCTATGCACAAACTCTTGATGTATTAAACACACGCGCAAATCCTCTTGGAATTGAGCTAATTGTTGGTGATTATAAAACATTTGAGTTTGATGAAACTATTTTTGGTGCTATCGTTCAGTATCCTGCTGCAAGTGGTAGTATCGAAGATTATGCTGATTTTGTAGAAAAAGCTCATGCTGCTGAGGCTTTGGTTTCGGTAGCTGCAGATTTAATGAGTTTGGTATTGTTAACACCTCCAGGTGAATGGGGAGCTGATATCGTTGTTGGTACAACTCAACGCTTCGGTGTTCCAATGGGATATGGTGGACCTCATGCTGCTTATTTAGCATGTCGCGAAGCATACAAACGTAATGTTCCAGGACGTATTATTGGAGTTACCAAAGATGCTCAGGGAAATCATGCAGTTCGTATGGCATTACAAACTCGTGAGCAACACATTAAACGTGAAAAAGCGACTTCTAACATTTGTACTGCTCAAGCATTGTTGGCAACTATGGCTGGTTTCTATGGAGCTTACCATGGAGCTGAAGGGTTAACCAGAATTGCCAAACACATCCATGCAGGTGCAGGTGAATTATCTGAAGGATTAAAAGCATTAGGATATCAACAAACAATTGAAAACTTTTTTGATACAATTGAAATTGTGCTTCCTGAAGGAGTTGCAATGGAAGACATCAGAAATGCAGCTTTAGAGGCTGAAATGAACTTCCGTTACATTGATGAAAAAACAGTTGGTATCTCTTCTGATGAAAAAATCAGCAAAGCAGAGATCAATACCATTTTAAATATTTTTGCTAAAGCTGCTGGTAAAGAAGTTGAAGCAAAAGAAGTAGAAGAGAAAGTTTACTTTGATGGTAAATTCTCAAGAACAAGTGATTTCTTGACTCTTGATGTTTTCAACCGCTATCGTTCAGAAACTGCAATGATGCGTTACATGAAAAATCTTGAGAAGAAAGATATCGGATTGAATACTTCTATGATTTCATTGGGATCTTGTACAATGAAATTGAACTCTGCGGTTTCTATGTTTCCATTAAGTTGGCCAGAATTTGGAGGAATCCATCCATTTGTGCCAATGAATCAGGTAGAAGGTTATACAGAAATGATTTCTGAACTTGAAAAATGGTTGTCAGAAATTACAGGTTTTGCAGGATGTACTTTACAGCCTAACTCAGGTGCTGCTGGTGAGTATACCGGTTTGATGGTTATTCGTGAATACCATATCTCTCGTGGTGAAGGACACAGAAATATTGTTTTGATTCCATCTTCAGCTCACGGTACTAACCCAGCTTCGGTAACGGTAGCAGGTATGAACGTTGTAATTGTTGATTGTGACGAAAATGGTAACGTGAAGTTCGATGACCTGAAAGCGAAAGCAGAAAAGCATGCTGAAAACTTGTGTGCTTACATGATTACATATCCATCTACTCACGGTGTATTCGAAACCGGAATTAAGAAGATGATGGATCTAATTCATGAGAATGGTGGTCAGGTGTACATGGATGGTGCAAACATGAATGCTCAGGTTGGTTTAACTAACCCAGGATTGATTGGGGCTGATGTTTGTCACTTGAACTTACACAAAACTTTCTCAATTCCTCACGGTGGTGGAGGCCCTGGAGTTGGTCCAATTGGTGTTGCTGAACACTTGGTACAATTCTTACCTTCTCACAAATGTGTGAAAACTGGTGGTGAAAATGCAATTACAGCGGTAGCGGCTGCTCCATTTGGTTCTGCAAGTGTATTGCCAATTACTTACGGTTATATTGCAATGTTGGGTACTGAAGGTTTAACCGAAGCTACTAAAATGGCAATTTTAAATGCCAACTATTTGGCTTCTTCATTCGAAAAATTAGGATTTAAAATTCTATATAAAGGTGAAAACGGACGTGTTGGTCACGAAATGATTTTCGATTGTCGTGAGTTCAACAAATCAGTAGGAATAACCGATACTGATATCGCTAAGCGATTGATGGATTATGGATTCCACGCTCCAACTTTGTCGTTCCCAGTACACGGTACATTAATGGTTGAGCCAACTGAAAGTGAGCCATTGGAAGAATTAGATCGTTTCATCGAAGCATTGGCTAAGATCAATGAAGAGATGAAAGAAATTGAAGATGGTGTTGCTGATACTGTTGACAATGTATTGAAAAATGCTCCTCACACTCACAAAGTACTAACTGCAGATGAGTGGAATCACACATACAGCCGTCAGAAGGCAGTATATCCATTAAAGTGGGTTGCTGATAACAAATTCTGGCCAACTGTTGGTCGTGTGGATGATGCTTTCGGTGATCGTAATTTAATGTGCACATGTGCACCTTTGGAAGTATACAATGAAGAGTACATTGATCAGACTAATTAGTCAATAAGATAATTTGATATATAAATCCGGTGAGTTTCTCATCGGATTTTTTTGTTTTGAAAAGGGCAAAAAGAAACAAGGAGGCTGCCCCTGCCTCCTTGTAATGTTCTATTACTAACCCTAAAATTTAACTATGAAATAATGAATTGAAAAATAATCCATTAAAATCTATATCCTATTACGTACAAGTTTGTAAAAAGTTCGTGATATTATAATAGTTTTAGCTTAGTTTTCAGGTAGTTATTTTCATAAGAAAGGAAAGAATCCTTAAAAATAAGGCCTTGCGTACGCACAAAAAAAATGAAAAAAAATTGTATTTTTTTTCATTTTTCTGTGAATATATAAAACTTTCCAAATCAGTAGTTTAAGCTATTTTAAAATGCTTATTAGAATTCATTTTCGATAACTAAAGTTAAGATATCTTTTAATTCTCGATTCATTGCAGCAACCTGTTTAGGGATAAAACTATTGGCAGTCATACCTGGAACAGTATTGGCTTCCAGGATAAAAATTTCATCTCCTTTGATCATATAATCTACACGAACAATACCTTTACATTTTAGTGCATCGTATACTTGGGAAGAAATATTTTGAATTCTTTCAGACAATTCTTCAGAAATTCTTGCTGGTGTGATTTCCTCAGCCATATTTGGATCATATTTGGCTTCGAAATCGAAGAATTCTTTTTTCGGCAATACTTCGGTAACAGGAAATACTAAATTCTCTTTTCTGGTTTTTACCAAACCACAAGTGAATTCTAATCCATCAATGAACTCTTCTATAATAACTTCTTTCCCTTCCTTAAATGCTTTTTCAATGGCTTCATTTAAGTCCTCAACTTGTTTTACCTTCGAGATTCCAAAGCTTGAACCATCAGCATTTGGCTTAACAAAGCAAGGCATTCCCAATTTTGCATGAATCTCTTCGATAGAATATTCTTCATCTTTCTTCAGAAGAACCGATTTTGCAAAATTAAAACCTAGGCTTTTTAAATATGAATTGCAGGCATGTTTGTTAAAGCTTAAAGCACTGCTTAAAACATCACAAGTTGAGTGTGGAATTCTTAATAACTGTAAATATCCCTGAAGAATTCCATTTTCACCAGGAGTACCATGAATTGCAATGTATGCAAAATCGAATTTTATTTTGATTCCATCCTTGGTAAAACTAAAATCATTTTTATCGATCGGGTAGGATTCATTTTCAATTTTTACATTCCAATCTAATTCTTTTAATTCAATTAAGTATGGATTGTAAAGATCCTTATCAAGGGTATTGAAAATATGATCGGCCGTTTGAAGTGAAATTACAATCTCGGCTGAATCTCCTCCTGCTATTACAGCAATGTTTCTTTTCATGGGTTGTGTATAGTACTTTGTTATTCTTCTCTATTAGCTGTATAATCTCTCCATTTTTGTATTACATTGCTCATATCTTCAGGAATCTCCGAATTGAAAGAAATGTATTCTCCAGTTGCTGGATGATTGAAACCTAAAGTTTTAGCATGTAGTGCTTGTCTTGGACAAATTTTAAAACAATTTTGAACGAACTGCTTGTATTTGGTAAAGGTAGTTCCTTTTAAGATTTGATCTCCACCATAATCGGCATCATTAAAAAGAGGATGGCCAATATGTTTAAAGTGAGCTCTAATTTGGTGGGTTCTTCCTGTTTCCAAAATACACTCAACTAGGTTTACATAGCCTAATCTTTCTAGTACTCGGTAGTGAGTTACCGCATGCTTTCCATATTCTCCATCAGGAAAAACATCCATGACCTTTCGGTTTTTTAAATTTCTTCCTATGTGACCGGTAATAGTTCCTTCGTCGTTTTCCAAATTTCCCCAAACCAATGCACGATACTTTCTGTCACTGGTTTTATTGAAAAATTGTAGCGCAAGTTTTGTTTTGGCTTCTTCGGTTTTAGCAATTACCAATATACCCGATGTATCCTTATCAATACGGTGTACCAAACCAGGTCTTGGATCCTTTGAATTAAAAAGTGGTAAATCCTTCAGGTGATATGCAAGTGCATTTACCAGAGTTCCTGAATAATGTCCGTAAGATGGATGAACCACCATGCCTGGATTTTTATTAACAATCAGGAAGGTGTCATCTTCGTAAACAATATTCAGAGGAATATCCTCCGGAATAATTTCAATTTCTCTTGGAGGATAGCTTAAGACAATGGTAATAACATCATTGGGTTTTACCTTGTAGTTACGCTTTACTGGTTTGTCGTTAACATTGATACAACCAGCATCAGCAGCTTCCTGAATTTTATTTCTTGAAGCATTCTGCATTCGGTCGACCAAATATTTGTCAATTCTAAGCATGCCTTGCCCAGGATCAACTTCGAAACGAAAATGTTCGAATACTTCTTGATTATTATCAAATTCCTCTTCCGAGTTGAAATTATCTTTTGGTTCTTGTGTCATTACTTTTGCTGTGTTTTAATAAAGCAATTTGCCTAATCTTTGTTGAAGCAGGGAATCTGCTTGTTGAAGCTTAAGAGTATCTTTTGTCAGCCAAAGATCAATATTGTTTCCTGGGCGAATTTTTAGGTTTTCGTTATAATCCGGATATTGCTTGAATACTTTTGCTTGTATGGAATCAATATGATTTTTAATTGATTCATCGAATTGTACTTTGCCAACATTTAAATTTGACATGATTATTTTCTCTTTTGCTTGAGTATTATTTTTTCCCATTAAATTGGGAGCTAAAACTCCGAAAGTATTACCTCTTCCTAACACCAAATCAATGGTTGCACCTTTATCTATCATGCTTCCAGCCCCAATTGAATCGCCTTTGTGTTTAGGGTAAAGTACCAAATTGAAAAATTGACTTTTTGCATATTCCAATCGTCCAATTTTAAAACCATTTGTAATAAGAAGCTCGTAAGCCTGACGGAATGAGTTGTCTACCAAATTTGGAAAACGTACTTGTTCTGGCTTGTGTGCATTAATGGTTAAAAACAGACTTCGATTACGTTTTACAATGGATCCAGCTATAGGTCTTTGATCTAAAACAGTTCCCGGTTCATATTTAGGATTGTAAATAGAATCATAGACAGTAAATCGCAGATTTTCTTCATCTATTGTTTTAGCAGCATTTTCAAGGCTGGTTCCAAACAAATCAGGAACGGTTAATTTTTCGCCATGATGTGTATACCATCTTAATCCCGAAAGGGTAATCCATACAATAGCAATTGTAATTAATAAAGCGATACCTAACTGAATTAAAAAGAATTTGCTTTTAAAAAAATTAGTTGATTTCATTCGAGTCTGTTTTTCTTTTGGGTTGGCTATTGTCATTACTAGTCAATAGTTCATAAACGACAAAAAATACTTATTATTTCCGTGTTTTTGCGTTTTACAAAAATAACAGAGATTTTTAGATTTAGGAAATGAGCTACTGCAAATGCAGCTTAATTCTTACAAAAAAAGGCAAAAAAAAAGAGCTCCTTTGGAACTCATTCAATTTTAGAAAGCTAGAAACCTTAAAATACAAAAAAGTAAAGAATTTTAATTCTTTACTTTCTGTATATCGGTTACTTAATTGTAAAATTAAGCTTTGTGTCTGCGCTCGCTTGAAACAGATAATTTTTTTCTGCCTTTAGCTCTTCTACGAGATAATACAGCTCTTCCGCTTACAGAAGACATTCTCTCTCTGAAACCGTGCTTATTTCTTCTCTTTCTATTTGATGGTTGAAATGTTCTTTTCATCGCGAAAAATTTTTATCGAATAAAGTTATTATATGCGTTGATTTTGGACTGCAAAAATAAGTTTTTTTTTAATCTAACAAAAGGATGATGCAAAATATTTTTCCTAAAGCTCAAGATGTACAACTTTTTTAGTCTCAAAGAACTCTTCTTCGAAGAACTTGGTACAGTCGAAAAGCTGCACTTTATCACCGTATCCAGCTATTTCTTCCAGAAAATCGCCACCCTTAATGTAAAGAATACCATTGGCCAAACTATTTTTATCTTTTGGTGAAGAATTTTTGCGAACCATATTTACAAATTTTGGAAATGCTGTAACGGCTCTACTTACAATAAAGTCGAATTTATCTTTTACTTGCTGAACTCTAGTGTGCTCTGCTTTTACATTTTTTAATTTTAAGGCAGCAGCCACCTCGTTTACTACTTTTATTTTTTTTCCAATGGAATCTACCATGTAGAAATCACATTCAGGAAAAAGAATCGCCAAAGGAATTCCAGGGAAACCTCCACCGCATCCAACATCCATAATTTTTGTGCCAGGTTCAAACTTTATTACCTTGGCAATCGATAATGAATGCAAAACATGATGCAGGTATAAAGAATCAATGTCTTTACGCGAAATTACATTGATTTGACTGTTCCAATGAGTATACAGATCTTTAAGTTGAGCAAAACGATTTTTTTGTTCCTCAGTTAAAACTGTAAAATATTTTTCGATGATTTCCATGCCAATTTTATTTTAGGTTGGCAAAGATAGAACTAATTCGCATTCATCGTTTTCCAACAAAAAAATTATTTCTTTTTCTTCTCGATTTTTACTTCAGAATCCTTAAGGTTGTTGAAAAGCAATTCACGAGCTCTAAACAATTGAGCTTTAACTGTACCAATTGGCAATTTTAGTTCTTGAGCAATTTCTTCGTATGAAAACTCTTCAAAATAACGAAGTTCAATTAGTCGGCGATAACGTTCTTTTAATTTGCCAACCTCATTTCGCATGATTTTTGCTTTCTGTTTTTTAACAAACTCTTGCTCAGGATTAAGACCGCTTGATTCAAGTGTAATGGTTCTTTCGTTTTCAGCATCGTCTTTTCCATCTATCGATATAGTATTTCCTCTCTTTTTTCTAAGAAAATCAATACAATTGTTTGATGCAATTTTGAATAGCCATGTGCTGAAAGCATATTTGGGAGAGTATTGTCTAATATTACGGAAAGCTTTACCGAAAGCCTCAAAGGTTAAATCTTCAGCATCGTTCTTGTTATTAACCATTTTTAATAACATGAAAAATATGGCGTCCTTATATCTTTTAAAAAGCTCTTCGTATGCTTTCTGATCGCCATTAACTGAAGCTTGTACCAGCCTGTAGTCGTATTGAGCTTTTTCTGAGAGGTTCGGATTTATTTCCATTATGATCGTTTACTGTATATTTGACTTTGGATATAAAATAGCAATTTATACAGAGGTCTTAATAAGACATATACATACGAAGATAAAAATAAATTCTCTTCTCTCAAATGCCTTGCAGAAATTTTAAAACAGTATCCTTTTATAAAAAATCTGGCAATACATATGCTTAGTATTGCAAAATATAGTTGTGTTTTTACCAAAGCTAGAATAAGAAGAACTGCGAATAGAAATTGTGCGATGGGTTCCAAATCCAGTAATAGTTTTCTTTTGAGTGGAATGTATTTTCGGCTCCTGAAATAATGCTTGTTGATGGTTTTCCAGGTATTGTAGTAGTTTTTAGTATCAATAGTGATCTTGCTATCGGGATTTGTGGAGAAAGTGTACTTTGATTTTTTAGCTAAATCAAGGGATAAAATATGATCGTAACCAGCTTCGAAATGTGCATTTCCAGCATATCCTTTATTCTCCAGAAAATCAGATTTTAAAAAGCTCATATTAAAAGAGTTGCCTGCATAAAGTTTATTTGCATTTGTAAATGAAGCTAACTTTATGGTATGCTTGATGATATCATATCTAAGGAAATTATAGAAGAATCCTTTTTGAGATTCGAAATTACTATAAGCATTGTATAGTTTTCCTTGGGCATTTGCAACTGTATTTTGCAACCATGTTTTGCTGTAAGTAAAACTGTTTGGATTAAGGTGTATAATTTGGTCGAATTTTGCTGCTTTTACACCAATTGTTATTGCAAGTTTTTTATTGTGTTTGAACTTCTCGTCGATTGGAATTTTGGTTGATTTAAGGTGTTGATAGATATTTTTCAACCTGATTAATACATCTTCGGTATCATCAACGCTTCCGTTATCAACTACAATTATTTCATATTCCGGATAGTCTTGTGTTAATAATCCTGTAAGGTTCTTTTCTAAATATTGTGCTTGATTTTGTGCACATATAATTATTGAAACAGGAATGGTTTCGGAATGAATGTAGGTTTTCTCTTTTGATTTGAATTTTCTGAGATAAAAGATTGAATAGATTAAATCTATAAAAAATGTAAGAACTAATCCGATAATTAACAGCCATTGAATTGGTGTTAGAGTGTGATAAAAATATGTTTCCAAGTTTAATTTTTTTTGTGCAGTCCAAATTTAAGCGAATCTATGATAAACAGTGCTTATAAAAGCAATTTTTATCCAAAAAACTGTTTCTTGGGTTGTTGATTTGGGTCTGTACCTACTACTTTATTCAGGAATAAGATTTATTAGTATCTTTGCTGCCGATTTTGCAAAAACCGATTCTAGGATTTTGCAGTTTTAAAATAGTCAATATGGATTTTAAATTACACAAAACCGATCCAAAGTCTTCTGCAAGAACAGGAGAGTTAACAACAGATCATGGAAAAATACAAACTCCGATATTTATGCCTGTGGGAACACTTGGCTCGGTAAAAGGAGTACATCAGCGTGAGCTTCGTGAAGATATCAACGCAGAAATTATTTTAGGAAATACCTATCACTTGTATTTACGTCCAGGTTTGGATATCCTTGAAAAAGCAGGAGGATTACACAAGTTTAATGGATGGGAAAGACCAATATTGACTGATAGTGGAGGATTTCAGGTATTCTCTTTGGCTGATAATAGAAAATTGACTGAGGAAGGAGCTATGTTCCGTTCGCATATCGATGGATCGAAACATTTCTTTACCCCGGAAAATGTGATGGATATTCAAAGAACTATTGGTGCTGATATTATTATGGCATTTGATGAATGTCCTCCTGGCACGTCAACATATGAGTATGCCAAAAACTCCTTGGAACTTACCCAACGTTGGTTAGAGAGATGTGTAAAGCGTTTTGATGAAACCGACCCGAAGTATGGTTATTCACAAACCTTATTTCCTATTGTACAAGGTTGTGTTTACGATGATTTAAGAATAAAAGCAGCAGAACATGCAGCTTCACTTGATCGCGAAGGATATGCAATTGGAGGTTTGGCTGTAGGTGAACCTGTAGAGGAAATGTATTCCATGATTGAAGTGGTGAATAATGTTCTGCCAGAAGATAAACCTCGATACTTAATGGGAGTTGGAACTCCAGTAAATATCTTGGAAGCCATTTCTCGTGGAGTAGATATGTTTGATTGTGTGATGCCAACCAGAAATGGAAGAAATGGTATGATCTTTACAAGCGAAGGTATCATCAATATAAAAAACAAGAAATGGGCTGATGATTTTTCTCCAATCGATCCAAATGGAACTTCTTTTGTTGATTCAGCTTATTCAAAAGCATATGTGCGCCATTTGGTACACTCTGGCGAGTTGTTAGGATCTCAAATTTGTAGCATCCATAACTTGGCATTTTATTTATGGTTGGTTCGTGAAGCAAGAGAGCAAATTAATGCTGGAACTTTTGCAGCATGGAAAGATATCATGGTTAAAAAGTTAGCTACGCGTTTATAATTGTTAAAAAATCTTACAATAAGTAAGCGGCAATTGATATTTAAAGAATAAGTTATACTTTTAATTCGGTAAATTAAATTCGGATTTTCCGAAGGTGTCAGAAAATAAAAATCAGGTTTTGAAGAAATTAGATCTATATATTATCCGAAAGTTTTTGGGTACATTCTTTTTTGCGATTGTTCTTATCATTAGTATCTCAGTTATTTTCGATTTTTCGGAGCATATCGATGAATTTATTGACAAAGAAGCACCGCTTAAAGCGATTCTTTTTGATTATTACCTGAATTTTATACCCTACTTTGCTAATTTATTTAGTGCGTTATTCACCTTTATTGCAGTAATATTTTTTACTTCTAAAATGGCCTATAATACTGAAATTATTGCCATACTTAGTAGTGGAATTAGTTTTAGGAGAATGATGTTTCCTTATTTTATTGCATCATTAATAATAGGTGTGTTTTCATTTGCCTTGAGTAATTTTATTATTCCGCCGGCAAATGCAAAAAGAATAGAATTTAACGAAACCTATATAAAAAAGAAGTACAGAAATAAGGAAAGAAATATTCATCGCCAGATTGAACCAGGTGTATTTATATATATGCACAATTGGGATACGGGAAGTAATACGGGTTATCGATTTTCATTGGAAAATTTTGAAGGGAAAGAATTGAAATCGAAACTGACGGCGAGAAATATTAAATGGAATAATAAAGAAAACAAATGGACCATTAATGATTACTTTATCAGAAATATTGATGGTGACAAAGAAAGTTTTGAACACGGTAACAAAATTGATACAACTTTAAGTTTTGATCCAAAGGAATTTGGGCGAAAAACATACTTGGTTGAGGCAATGAACTATACAGAGTTGAACGATTATATCGATCAGCAGACAATGAGAGGAGACAGTAATATTAATGCTTATAAAATTGAGAAATATAAAAGAATGGCTAATCCATTTTCTACCTTCATACTTACCTTAATCGGTGCGTCACTTGCATCACGTAAGATTCGTGGAGGAATGGGACTTCATTTGGGAATAGGTTTGCTGTTAAGTTTCTCGTTTATACTTTTCTTACAGATTTCGGTTGTTTTTGCTACCAATGGTAGTATGAACCCGATGTTAGCGGTTTGGTTGCCAAATATTGTTTTTACATGTGTTGCTTTATATTTATATCGAATCGCTCCTAAATAGAACTATTCTAAATAGTTTTTTCGGAAAAGTTTTGATAATCAGTATAAAGAGTTTATTTTATATAGCTAGAACTTATGGGTATTTTACGCCAGAATTTTTTTCTAGCGTAAAAATTACTAACGTTGTAGCTTGGAATTTTGTGTGCTACACGGAATTCAACATATATAGAAATATATATTTTCTAACTAAATGTACAGATTATGTCATTGAAACGAAACATTCTTGATCTTAGAAAGAGAAAAGAAAAAGTGCTTCAAGGTGGTGGTGAGAAAGCCATTCAGAAGCAAGTTGCAATGGGGAAATTGACTGCTAGAGAAAGGGTAACATCTATTTTGGATGAAGATTCTTTCCATGAATATGATTTATTTGTAGAGCACGAAGCCCGCGACTTTGGCATGGAAAAGAAACAACTTCATGGTGATGGAGTTATCATTGGAACTGGTACGATTTACGGTGAGCCTGTTTGTATTTTTGCACAGGACTTTACTGTAGCTGGTGGTTCTCTTGGTCTTATGCATGCGAGAAAAATTACTAAAATCATGGATCATGCGTTAAAAATGCGTGTGCCATTGATTGGTATTAACGACTCAGGGGGAGCTCGTATTCAGGAAGGTGTTAACTCACTTGCCGGATATGGTGAAATCTTCTTCCGTAACACCTTAGCATCTGGTGTTATTCCTCAATTGTCTGTAATTCTTGGTCCTTGTGCTGGTGGAGCTGTTTATTCTCCTGCACTTACCGACTTTGTGTTTGTGGTTGAAAACATCTCTAAGATGTTCATTACCGGTCCAGAGGTAATTAAAACTGTTTTGGGCGAAGAAATTAGTATGGAAGAACTTGGTGGAGCTAGAGTACATAGCGAAATTACAGGTAATGCTCATTTCTATGCTCAAAGCGAGTACGAATGCTTCGAACAAATTAAGAAGCTCCTAACCTTCATTCCATGGCACAATGGTAAAAAAGCTAAAGCTTTCCCACCAAAGCCACCAAAACCAGAATACAAAATTGAGGAAATTGTACCAGCTGACCCAACTCAGCCATACGATATCCGTAACGTAATTAAAGCAATTGCTGATGATTCTGATTTCTTCGAAATCATGGAGAACTTTGCAAGAAATATCGTTATTGGTTTCGGTAGAATGAATGGTGAAACTGTAGGTTTTGTTGCAAATCAGCCTATGGTGTTGGCAGGTGTATTGGATTGTGATTCATCAGATAAAGCTGCTCGTTTTATCCGTTACTGTGATTCATTTAATATTCCAATTGTAACTCTTGAGGATATGCCAGGTTACCTTCCAGGTGTTGATCAGGAGCATATGGGTGTTATTCGTCATGGTGCGAAGATTCTTTATGCATACTCAGAAGCTACTGTACCTAAAATTACAGTAATCATCCGTAAAGCATACGGTGGAGGTTATATTGCTATGAACTCTCGTCATATGAAAGCAGATTTCATGTTTGCATGGCCAACTGCTGAGATTGCGGTAATGGGACCTGAAGGAGCTGCTAACATTATCTTCCGTAAGGAGATTATGGCTGCAGAAGATCCTGAAGCAATGCGTAAAGAAAAAGTTGCAGAATATAAAGAGAAATTTGCTAATCCTTATGTTGCTGCTGCTAAAGGTTATATTGATACTGTTATCGAGCCAGAAGAAACTCGTAACATGTTGTTACACTCAATTGAGGTTTCGAACAATAAAGTTGATAGAAGACCTGAGAAAAAACACGGTATTCCTCCATTCTAAAAATTATTCGTTATGGAAAATTTAAAAGAATTCAACGTTGATGGTACTGTATACAAAACAGAGCTAACCAAGAAGTTTGAAAACAGAAAAAATTGGGAAAGACCAAATCCTAAAAACATTCTGTCTTTCATTCCTGGAACAATTGTTGAAATTTTCGTTAAAGAAGGGCAGGAAGTAAAGGCTGGAGAAAGCTTAATGATTCTTGAAGCGATGAAGATGAAGAATCAGATCGAAATGCCTTTCGACGGTGTTATTAAAAAGATTCATGTTGAAGAAGGAGTAAGAGTCCCTAACAAAATGTTAATGTTAGAGATTGAGTAATCTTTCTGATATGAAAATATTAAGGGATTGTTGTAATGACAATCCCTTTTTATTTGTTTATAGCTTACTGCTCCATATAAAATGCCTTTTCCAACTCTCATTAATCTTAGGCTCTTTTTCAAAGATGCCAAACATGCTGGAACCACTTCCCGACATTGCTGCGTATATGGCGCCCAGTTCGTAGAGTTCTTCTTTCAAAGTTTTAAGCTCAGGATGGTTTGGGAAAATACTATCCTCAAAATCATTGAAAATATTCTCTTTCCATTCTACCAATGGTAAATAAATTAACTCTTTTAATGATTTTTGAGGTTTTTTAGGATTTACACCCGAGTATGCTTCTGGTGTGCTGATGTGAATGTCAGGTTTGATTAAAACAATATGATACCCACTTAAATTTAGCTGTATAGAAGAGAAAACCTCACCCTTACCTTCTGCGAACACAGGTTGGTTTTTGATAAATACTGGGCAGTCACTACCAATTTGAACTGCATACTTTTCCATTTGCTGGAAGTTCATTCTCAGTTTGTAAAAATCGTTCAGCATTTTAATCATGTATGCAGCATCAGCCGATCCGCCACCTAATCCGGCACCAAACGGGATGTTTTTGTGCAAATGAATTGCTGTTGAAGGGATCTTAAATTTTGAAGCAATTAAATCGAAAGAGTTTATCACGATATTTTCCGAAGGGTCGATATCAATAGGAATTCCAGATGAGGTAAATTCATATTGTTCTGATGAATCACTTTCAGCAATTTCCAGAGCATCACATAGTGGAATTGGATAAAAAACTGTTTCTATATTATGAAATCCATCAAGTCTTTTCTCAATAATGTTAAGACCTAAATTTATTTTGGCATTTGGAAAGCAAAGCATATTTTGTGTTCTTGATAAATGTGGCTTAAAAATACTCGTTTTAAAGAGCAAAAAAAATCAAATTATGGCATTTTAATTTTCTATCTTTATCTTTGCATTCTCAAATTTTTCGACACGAATATGAATGATTAAGTGTGAGAGGGAAAGTGTCGAGATCTGTTGAATAAATTATTAAAAAGGTATATGGCTGGAGCAAACAATTATAAAAATCAATCGAAAAATAAAATTGATCTGGAATACGGAAGAGTGCCTCCTCAGGCAGTGGAGCTGGAAGAAGCTGTGCTGGGTGCTTTAATGTTGGAGAAAGATGCAATCATTTCGGTTGGAGATTTGTTAAAAGCCGATTCTTTTTATAAAGATGCTCACCAAAAGATTTATAAGGCAATTATGAATCTTTCCACCAAAGAAGAACCTATTGATATTCTTACGGTAACTGAGGAACTTAAGAGACAGGGAACCTTGGATGAGGTTGGTGGGCCATTCTATATCACTCAGCTTACAAACCGTGTAGCTTCGGCCGCTCATATCGAGTTTCATGCTCGTATTATTGCCCAAAAGCACATTCAACGTGAATTGATTCGTGTTTCTTCTGATATTCAGAATCAAGCTTTTGACGATAGTATTGATGTGGCTGATTTGTTGGATAAAGCTCAACAGGAAGTTTTTGATATTGCAGAGGGAAATATCAAAAAGGAATCTGCACATATTCGCCCATTGGCCGATGAGGTTATCAACCAAATTGTTGAAGCTGGTAAACGACCTGATGGATTAAGTGGTGTGCCTTCTGGTTTTACTGCACTTGACAGAATTACATCTGGATGGCAGAAGTCCGACTTGGTGATTATTGCTGCTCGTCCTTCCATGGGGAAAACTGCTTTTGTACTTTCCATGACCAGAAATATGGCGGTTGAGCATAAAGCACCAATTGCGATATTCTCTTTGGAGATGGGTGGTGATCAGTTGGTGAAACGTATGATTTCCAGTGAAACTGAATTGGGTTCAGAGAAACTGAGAAATGGTAAGTTGGAAGATTTTGAGTGGGAGCAATTGCATGTAAAGATTAAAGATTTGGTTGATGCTCCAATTTATGTAGATGATACGCCAGGTTTATCTATTTACGAATTGCGATCGAAATGTCGCCGACTAAAGGCAAAATACGATATCGGTTGTGTGATTATTGACTACTTGCAGCTGATGACAGCAGGTTCGGATATGAGAGGAAATCGTGAGCAGGAAGTATCTTTGATTTCACGTCAGTTAAAGATTATTGCGAAGGAGTTAAATATTCCGGTAATTGCGCTTTCTCAGTTGAACCGTGGTGTTGAACAGCGTACGGGTGATGCGAAGAAGCCGATGCTTTCCGACCTTCGTGAATCTGGTGCGATTGAGCAGGATGCGGATATGGTGCTATTTATTCACCGTCCGGAACGCTATGGTATCACAGAAGATGCCGAAGGAAACTCATTAATTGGTATTGCTGATATTATTATTGCAAAACACCGTAATGGTGCCGTTGGAGAAATTCAGTTAAGATTCCGTAATCAGTTGGCTCGATTTATGGATTTGGAAGGCGAAAGTTTGAATCCGTTTGGTGATGAGGGTCCTGAAGAGGTTAAAACCTTTAGTTCTAGTATGAACCAAGATACTAGTGGTGGGTTCGATGACATAAATGCTGGCCTTGTAGGAGGAAGTGATTTTGATGATGCTGCTCCATTTTAAATGATTTCGTTTTTCCTTTAGATTGTGATTTTGTACTTTCGAATTAAATCAATTTTCGATTGTACTTATGAAGGGTTTCCTAAAAACATATCTAATACTAATTTTTTTCCTTTTAGCCTATTTTCATGGCTTCTCGGCAAGTATACTTATCCCTATGGATGATTCGCAAAAGAATCATTTAAAATCATATGGAATTGCCTATTGGACTTTGCAAAATAACCATGAAATTCATTGGTTGTTGAATTATCGAGGAGGTTCTTTTCTCTTGCCATTAAGCAAAAATATTGAGGATGAATGTAAAATTCGGGGAGTAAGTTATTCTGTAATTTCTGATGCCAATGTTTCGCAGATCATGAATGAGATTTCATCTCCTGAAGCAAACATGGATGCCATTAAATTGGAGAAACCGCCAAAAATTGCCGTTTATACTCCCAAAGGGAAAAAGCCCTGGGATGATGCAGTGACTTTGGCATTGACTTATGCCGAGATTTCATATGACATAGTATACGATGATGAGGTTTTAAACGATAAGTTATCTTCTTACGATTGGTTGCACTTGCATCATGAGGATTTTACAGGGCAGCATGGTAAATTTTATGCTTCTTATCGAAATATGCAGTGGTATAAGGATGAGGTGAAAGATAATTTAGAAAGAGCTCAGAAATATGGATTTACTAAGGTATCGGAATTAAAGAAAGCTGTATCGCAAACCATTCGAAAATTTGTTGAGAACGGGGGGTTTTTATTTGCCATGTGTTCGGCTACCGATACTTTTGATATAACCCTTGCAGCAGATGATACGGATATCTGCAATCATGTTTTTGATGGTGATCCGATAGATGAGCACGCTCAGGAAAAGTTAGATTACAATAAAACATTTGCATTTACTGATTTTAAATTGGAAACCAACCCTTATGTCTATGAGTTTTCAGATATCGATGTAACCTTAACCCGAAAGGTGAATCGAGATGAGGATTACTTTATGCTTTTTGATTTTTCAGCCAAATGGGATCCTGTTCCTACAATGTTGTGCCAAAATCATAAAAATATGATTAAGGGATTCATGGGGCAGACCACAGCTTTTAAAAAGGATCTGATTAAGCCAGGAGTGTTGATTATGGGCGAGAATAAATCGGCAGGAGAGGCTCGTTATATTCATGGCAAATTTGGAAAAGGAACCTGGACTTTTTACGGAGGACATGATCCAGAAGATTATCAGCATTTGGTGGGAGATCCACCAACCGATTTGAATTTGAAAAAGAATTCTGCAGGATATCGTTTGATCCTAAACAATGTGCTGTTTCCTGCAGCCAAGAAGAAGAAAAGAAAAACCTGATTTTTTATAAAAGAAGAAGGCTGTGTCCCCTAAACACAGCCTTAAGTTCAACATCGTTTGTATAGTCTAACTCTATATTTTATTAACCATTTGTATATCTATTAACCCTGTAACTTTTACTAACCCATTAGAATTTTTATGAAAGCTACATACAAACTTGATGATGTTGAAAGAACGGAAGGGTTACCAAGCCTGTCCGTCACAATTACCGCTGCAAATATAGGTTTTGTTTTATTACAAAAAACATGCTATTCGGCAGGTTTCGCTTATGAATTGTTAAAATATCTTAAAAAGTAATTTTAAATTGTAAGGATTGAGTGCTTTTGTCCCAATTTAAATTTCAATGTGAATCCTTGGTGAAACAGTGAGATGTTAAATATAAATGCCGATATATAATCTGTTAGCCATTTGGAGTAAAACGAACAAATGGTTATTATAGATTAATAATCGGTGTTATAGGATTTTAGTGATTTCTATCAATTGATTTACTTCGTAAGTTGCATCGTCATCATGTTTGGTTTTATTTGAATTAAAATAAATCTGGTCAATATTTGATTTTCTTGCTCCTGCAATGTCAGTTTTTAGATCATCCCCAACCATAATGCTATTGCTTGTTGTAGCACCCGTGTTTTTTAATGCATATTCGAATATCAAAGGTGAGGGTTTGTTAGCCCCAGCATCTTCTGATGTAATGATTTCTGTGAAATAGGATATAAGCTCACAGTTTGTGAGTTTTTTAAATTGAACCTCGTTAAATCCATTGGTAATGATGTGCAATTCATATCCTTTTTCTTTTAGTTGTTGTAACATTTCATGTGCCTTGGGAAAGGTTTTGGTTTGTAGAGGGCTTATTTCAATAAAATCCTGAGCAATTTCTTTTGCCAACTCTAAATCGTCTGCTCCAGATTCTTTCAAACACAGATAGAATCTTCGATACATTAGATCTTCTTTCTTGATTCTGTTTTGATAATAGGCATTCCAAAGTTTGCCATTGTGATATTCAAATCGTGATTTAAAAAACAGGAAGCTTCCAAAAATGGTCTGCAATTGATAATCTCTGTACAATTGGTTTAAGGTAATTTCCGAATTCGCATTAAAATCCCATAAGGTCCTGTCCAAGTCGAAGAAGATGTGTTTGTATTTATTCATTTACTAATAGGTCAAAATGTTTTAATCATTACAAAAATAACTTGCTTAATGTAAAAAACACTTATGATGTTCTTTAAATTCTAGTAAATCAGTTATATTTGGCTCCCCCTTAAAAAATATTAACTGTTAAACAGTAAGTAGTATGCATACTTTTTTCTCTAGAGCATTATTATTGGTATTGTTTTGTTTTGTAACTAATACAATTTCAGCTCAAAGTTACCCTAAAATATCAATTAGCATAGATAAAACCAGAATATTGAAGGATGGTGGTGAAGCTACAGTAACGGTTAGTTTGAGTAAAAGAAGTTTGAGGCGACGGCCAGCTTCAATTTCTTTAAGTTATAATACGAATGGAACAGGAAGTAGTGGGTATGATTTCACAATTGATCCTCCTGTGTATTACCACGAATTCCAAGGAAATGAAACTAGTTTTTCATTTAAGATTAAAGGGGTTTATCAGATTTGGGGATCATCCAATGTTGACTTAAAGATTGCTATTACTTCCAGACAAAACTGTGTTGCAGAAGGAGAACAGGAAGTTAACTTGAATATCTCAAATGATTTGGGGTACTGCACTTCTTCTGGTGTAAACTATGATATTGGAATTACATCGGTAGCTTTTAATGAAATAAATGAAGCAAGTTCTGCCTATCCGATATATACTGATAATTTAGGTGTTGCTTCCGATGTAAATAAGGGGAGTTCATATGGTTTAGTTGTGAAGCTAAATTCTGCAGGAAGAAATAGAATATATGCAAGAGCTTGGATTGATTGGAATCAAAATAAGCTGTTTGAAGATGTGGAGATGTATAATTTAGGGTTTGTTTGGAATGAATCCAATGGTGCTACAAGTAACTCACCCTATAGTATTGCAGTTCCGAATGATGCTGTTTTTGGTACAACTAGAATGAGGGTTTCCGCGAAATATGATAATTACCCCGAAAGCTGTGAAACTGGGTTTTATGGAGAAGTAGAAGATTATACCTTAAATATTCTACCAAAGTTTCCTATTGTTAGCTTGATAACAGGAAGTTCAATGGTTGATGAAAATGGAGAAAGTGTTAGCATTATTGCTAGTTTAGATGAAGTATCAGTTAATGATATCACTGTTAATTTGGGATTCACAGGGTCTGCGCCATCGGCTGATTACAATTGCCCCAATACGATTGTGGTACCAGCAGGAAGTCTTTCAAAGACTGTTATTTTAACGGCAATAAATAACAATACTAACGATGGTGATAGAGATGTTATTATAGATGTTATTGGGGTGATTAATGCCAATGAAAATGGCACTCAACAACAAACGATAACAATTGTTGATGATGATAAACCATCAACTGCCCCTATTAAAATCAACACTCAAGATGTGAGCATAGGGACCTCTCCAGAAGATTTAGTGCAAAATGTTTTGGTAACTGGATGTTTGACCGCTAACAGCATTACTTTTAATGGTGATCAAGCTCAAGGAATAGGATATTTTGAAAAGGGTGATTCTGATTTCCCTTTAAGTTCGGGGGTTATCATGTCAACAGGGAATGTAGAAAATGCAATAGGACCTGCTAGTAGAAGTGGACGTGATGCAATAGGTGGATTTGACTTTGATGAAGGCAGCCAAGACTCTGATTTGATGTTTTTGGCTGATACAAAGCCTCGATTCAATTGGTGGGGGAGTATTGTTGGTTGGGATAGAAAATATTTCGATGCCCAGATATTGGAATTTGACTTTGTTCCAGCAGGAAATAAGTTAGAGTTTAACTATATTTTTGCTTCCGAAGAATACAATGGTTATGCTTGTACGGATTACAATGATGGATTTGCTTTTATTATAAGTGGTCCAGGAATTTCTAATGATACTGGTTTGAGCGGAAAAAATATAGCCTTAACAGAGTCAGGCGATCAGGTAAGTATCAATAATGTATATAAGAATCAATGCCCTTCATGTCCTGATAATTCTAGCTTGTATGTGGAAGAAATAGGAGGTTACCCAATAGCTTTTGATGGGCGAACAAAGATCTTGAAAGCTAGAGCTGATGTTAAAGCATGTGAAACCTATCATATAAAGTTGATAGTGTATGATAGAAATGATCAGGATTATAACTCTGCAGTATTTTTAGAAGCCAAAAGTTTTAAATCCAACGAGGTAATAGTGGAAAATAAACTGGATGGATTGGATGGAGATAAGTCTGTGATGTACCGTGGTTGTGACAAGAGTTACATTAGTTTTTCAAGGAAAGAAAACTTGGATGAAGAATATACCTTCCATGTAAATATTTCAGGAACGGCCGTTAATGGAGTTGATTATTTTGAAGTAACTGAGGATGGAACCAAAATTGGGAACTTTCCTGAAGATGTTACATTTGCTTCTGGTCAATCAGATATTAAGATTTATTATATGGCCAGTAACGAGGTTTCTGGTGCCAAAGATATTTTATTTGAGGTATTAAGAGGTTGTCCTTGTAGTACCGACGCTTCTGATTATTTCCGAAAAAAGATTGATATTTTGGACGTTGGAGAAATTAAGGCCAATGCAATTTCCAATGTAACTTGTGGAGGAGGTGCTGCCATTTCTACAATCATTATTGAATTAAAAGATGGCTTGGACCCTGTTAATTACTTGTATTCATTGGACGGTGGGGCTTTTCAAGAAGAGAACAAGTTTCAGGGAACCTACACGGTTGGTGCTCATATGGTTACGATAAAAGATAAATTTTCATGTAGTTCTAAAGATGTTGCGATTAATATTCCTTTGCCAACTGATTTAAAAGCGAATGCAGGTGCTGATTTTGAAATGTGTGAAAAAGAAACATCTAGAACATTAAATGGTACTGGGGGAATTGTATACGAGTGGACTTGTGATAAAGCTATAGGATTAACCAATATGGATTTGAATAGCGAGAATCCTACAATATCACCCAATGTTCCTGCAGGTGTTTATATATATACCCTAACTGTTTCTGACGGAGTTGGAAAAGCATGTGAATCGTCGGATGATGTTGTGGTAATAGTTAAGCCAACACCAGTTATTAATAGTTTGGTAGCTAATAAAACGGAGGTGTGTAGTGAGGCTGAGATTAGTTTAACTGCTAATGTGTCTAATGCAATTAATCCAACCTACAATTGGAGTCCTTCCTCAGAAATCACAGGAGCTGGGCTTAGTGTAAAGGCAGTTCCTGTAACCAATGTTCTAACATCGCGAACGTACACATTCGAGGTGGTTTCAAATAATAATTGTAGTGCAAGTCAAAGTGTGAGTGGAATTCAAGTAAATCCAAATCCTATTGTATCTCTGAAGACAGCAGAGTCAAATCTTTGTTCGGATGGAACAGATGGAGAAATTAAGGTTGAAGCTTCAGGTGGAACACCTCGTATAACAGGTGCTGAGTATGATTATCTTTGGAGTCATGATGCAGGCTTGAATATCGACCATGTGACTGGATTGGCACCTCAAACCTATACTGTTACTGTACGGGATTATAAATCATGCCAAACCAGTATAGATGTTCAGGTAAAAACCGAGCCAAAACCTATCGGGATATTTTATTAGATTAAACTAAATAAGAATAAAACTATTATAAAAGCGATGAATTTGTAAATCTTAAACAAATTTATCGCTTTTTCGTATATGTGGTTTAATTTAGTTAAATTGAGGAGTTCAAACTTGGAAAATCCCTAGGTGTATGAAAAAGCTTTGTATCATAATTACTCTAATTAGTATAGCATTTTATAATTTAGCAGGTGTCATTCCTCCTCCTGGGCAAACTTCAATAACTATTTCTACCGAGGATGATCGTCGTTCAGATCCCAATCCCGATTTACAATTAAACAAGAACTTGCTTACTATTACAGGTACAGGAAAGTTGATGGTGAGAAACTTGGTTGTTGATAATAATTCTGATGTAGTGATTCAAACTAATGGTGTTCTGATTATAGAGGGGGATTTGATAACAGAGAATAAAATGACCATCGAAGCTGGAGGCACTTTAATTGTACTGGGTAATTTTGTGCACACAGGATCTGATACGAATCAGGGGGGGTTTACAAGTTCCGACCCTTCCAATGTATATATATTGGGATCAATTGATGGATCTGATGACGGTAATCATTTGAATCCAAATCTTTATCCTGTATTGCAATGTGATGGAGCTGCCAGCAACGATGGTTTGACTGATTATCAGAATAATTGTAATTTTGGAGGAGAAGAAGATCTTATGATCAATCCTATTTACCAGGCAATTTGTGGAGTAAATTTTTCGGGGGGTGAAATAACAAGCGATCAGGAAATTTGTTTGGACAATGAGCCTTCTGGCTTGTTAAATGTTCTTCCGGCTACAACATCGGGTAACGCGACAACATTTACTTATCAATGGTATTATACAACCAAGCTAAATTCTGATCCTAAAACGGATTTGATTAGCTGGACTTTAATTGAAAATGCCGAGTATCTGGATTATACCTCAGACATAGGTCCAATTACACAAACTACTTTTTTTGTGCGTCAAGCAAGTAAAGGAGCTGGTTGTGTTACCTATTCAAATATTATTACCATTGATGTGGTGGAAACTCCTAATCCTATTGGCATCTTTAATGAATAGCTAAATGTTTTAAAATACCAAGGTTTGGTATTACCATATATTTTCAATTTTTTTACTGAATCCTTTGAATAATAAATGATATTAATTTGGAAATTAAAGGTTCTCAAAAAAACTCTTCAATAAATAACAAAAGCATTGATGAATATATAAAAGCTTTAAGGGTGTTCATTAATATGCTGTGTTACGATAAAATTTCGCTTTTTCTTCAAGGCTATTTATCTGATTACTTTACTATTTTAATCTTTTAGTGTAAAGCACGATGTAGTTGGTAAGATTCTGGGATATGTTCCTAAATTTAAGATAATATCCTCTCTTTTTTTTTGCATGTCTTGTGTATATTTGCCAACCCTAAAAAAATGACTTTTTATGTAGAGTCATTTTTATGAATGATATCGTTATTTGGTTTTTGTTGATTGGGGGTATTTTATTATAGATGAGCATGTTGTTCGTATTGATAAAGATCGGTTATTACCTTATGAATGTTTGTTTAAGAATGATTAACCAATGCTAAAAACAGATAAAAAAATCTGTTATGATGAAATTAATCAAAAAATAAGTAAACACTTTTTAACAATTGCCGTATAGATGTTTATAAAATGAGAAAAAATAACTTATTTTTAAGCGCTGTAAGCACCATATACACACTAAAAAAGAGCATTTGATAAGATTTTTACGCCATATAACATTCTTCTTACTATTCATTTTTGTTTTTGGCTTAACTAAAGGTTGGGGACAAGCTACTGAACAGCATGTTTGTGTAGGACAAACTGTGGACTATCATATGTATGGTTTTGATGGATCTACAGTAGAATGGAAAGTAAATACTTCTCCAGCTACTACCCCTTTAGTTACTGTGGTGCATACAATTGATGCAGCGGATGTTACTAATCATCCTGTTCATCCTGATAGTGATAAATCAAATTATTTCAAAGATAGCTTTTCTCAAACATGGATAAGTGAAGGTACTTTTACGGTTGAGATCGTAGAATCAAATTCTAGTTGTTCTTCGAATGTGATAAAATTAACAGTGTATGTTCAAGCTTCACCATCAGGCACATTAACTAGCAGTGATTCTGATAATTCGATTTGTACAGGTGATAACGTGATATTTACCGCTACTGGTGGGGCAAATTATAATTTTAAGGTTGATGGAATCAGTGTTCAAAATGGAACAGGTTCTACTTATTCCACCACAGGTTTAACAAACGGTCAGGAGGTAACTGTTGATGTTACCAATGGTAATGGTTGTATATCTACCTATGCAGGCATAACCACTACCGTTCTTACTTCCCCTTTAGATGCTGGTAATATTACAGGAGATGCAATTGTTCAATCAGGTCAAACTGGGGTTATTTACAGAATACCTGCGATAACAAATGCCACAAATTATGAATGGGAATATTCAGGAACAGGTGCAAATATCACAAACAATGGGGATGAAATTTCTGTAAACTTTGATTCTAACGCAACTTCGGGAGAATTAAAAGTTAGAGGGACAAATGCTTGTGGTATTGGTGGATATTCAGAATTGTTTTCAATTTATGTTGTATCTCCTTGTGAAACAACAATTGAGAATTGGACCTTTAATGAACCTGTATTAACTCAGGATTGGAAAGTTTATTCAACGGTAAATGGTTGGAATAGTACTCCTTACGGAATTGAGATTTGGAGATCGGGCTTTTCAGGTGTTACTACACCAGATGGAGGCCAGTTTTGTGAATTGAATTCAAATGGGGCCAATACCATGTATCAGGATATTGATGTTAACGCTGGTGCTGAAATGGTGTGGGCTGTTACGTATAGGTATAGAAACAATAGCTCTGAAACAATACGTTTAAGAATTGGTCCTGTAGGAAGTCTTTCTGATGTAGCAACAATTTCTAATGACAATGGAGATGCTTGGGTGGTTCATTCAGGATCTTATACAGTTCCAAGCTCATTGCCAGGGGGTAAAGTGCGTTTCCAAATTGAAACAGTTAGTCCATCATCTAGTTCAGGGAACTTAATAGATGGTATACAATTTTATTCTGTTAATTCGGATGTAGAACCTCCGCAATTTATCAAAGCTACTCTTCCTGCAAATACAATTGATTTGGGAGGTACTTGTGAATTTACTTTGCCAGATTATACAGTAGGCGTTGATGCAATTGATAATTGTGATGCAGATCTTGTGATTACTCAAAATCCTGCTGCAGGCGAAAAAGTATTTGGAGGCGAAAAAGTGATACTTACAGCAACAGATGAGGCTGGTAATGAATCTACGTACGAGATGGATGTATTAGGCGATAATGTAGCTCCTACTGCAATCTGTAAAGATATTACGGTACAATTAGATGCTTCTGGTAATGTTACCATTAATGCCACTGATGTAAATAATGGCAGTACAGATAATTGTTCTGCACAGGAAGCATTGGTATTGACGATTGACAAGAGTACGTTTGATTGCACAAATATGGGTGCTAATGTTGTTACGCTAACTGTGGAAGATCAAGCTGGGAATCAATCAACTTGTACCGCCACTGTAACAGTTGAAGATAAAGAGCCTCCGGTACTTTCATTATTGTCAGATTTAAGTATTGAAGATTGTGCAGAGAATGAAATTTCCCAAGTAAAAACCTTTTCAGGCATTGCTTTGCCTGTTGGAAGATATAGTGATAATTGTTCAAACACATTTATGGTTCAATATAGAATTCAATTGCCAGATGCTAGTTTTGCCAATGATTATGGATCAGCAGCAACTGGAGCTTCGGTTTCAGACCCGAGCGGCTTTGAATTTCCTGAAGGTGTATCAACCATATTATATAGAGTTATTGATGAAAGTGGTAATGTATCAAATATAGAATCTTATACAATTACAATAAAGCATAAACCAAACCCTAGTGGAATAACTTATTAGAGAATAATAAAAAACAAATATAATCGACATGAAAAAACTATTACATCTTTTTTCGGCTACAGCAATTTTAGCATTACTAACTGTAAATGCCCTTGCTCAGAGTGGAACACCAGGAACTCTTGGGGATGGAGATGACCCTTATTTGGGAACCACGCATAACTATAAAGTAACAGATGATGGAGGAACTATTGTTTGGGCTGTATTTGAATCTGACGGTACCACTGATGCTTCATCTAAAGTATCATTAGGGACTAATGGAAATGATAATATGGATATTACATGGAGTACTGCAGGTGACTATGTAATTCAGTATACCGAGACATTGAATGGGTGTTCTACAAGAAGAACAATGCCAGTAACAGTTCATACAAATTCATTCTATTTGGATTTAGCTGCTGATGGTGAAGAATGTAATAGCGAGGAAAGTAATGTTTTAGATTGGGATGTTTATAAGAACAAATCGGACGTTCAAACAGAACTAACTTTCACTGTTAATATGACAAAAGAGAGTGGGTTTAGTATCGATAATTATCAATTTACTTGTGATTTTGTTATGCCAACAGGAGTTACTATTGCAAATGCCGCCGATGTAACAGTAACTGGAGGAACTAAAACTGCAGGAACAGGTAATGGAAACTTTAATGTTACTGCAAATGCAACAGATGCTGCAACATCAGGTACAGTTACAATCAAAGTTTTAGTTTCAGGTAAAGTAACTAATGGTGGACCTGTAACATTAAATGTAACTAATGGTAGAGCTATTAAAGGCGCTATTACTACTCCAGATAACACTGATATGCCAGCAGTAACATCCGATAGAACTCAGGTTGTTACGCTTAAACCTCTTGCAGGATCGTCAAACATTTCGTTCTAAATAATAAAAAACTATTGATATGAAAACGATAAAAATATTAATTGCACTTTGCTTTTTGTTCATAGGAGGGCAGTTGTTTGCGCAGAACACAGGATTACTTCCTTACGAAAATTCAACCCATACCTATAGTGTAACCAAAGGTACTATTGGTACAAGTACACTAGCTTGGACCATTGATGTGGGGAGTGATGGTACGGAATGGCACGTTGTTTCTGGTGCTGGTACAGAAGATATAACGATTCAGTGGTTAAAAGCTGGAGATTACAAACTTCGATTGACAGAAACACGAACAGATTATGCTGGAGGTTGTCCGACCGTAAGAGAGGTTTCAATTAAAGTTGTGGCTAATGCATTTGATGTTTTTGCAGAGCTGAATACACCTGCTGATGCAACGGCTTGTGCTACGATTAATCCTTCCATAGTTGTGGATGCAGGAACATTGGGGGATAATTCTGATGATGTTTTTGGAACAACTACAAGAGTATTTAAAGTTCGATCAGAAGGTTTGCCAGCAGATGTAAAATGGGAATTTAACTATGCAATATCTCATGTGCTAGATGCGGGTATTGGTGATTACGTGGTTACTGTGGATCCAGCTAATGTTGAGGATGCAACAGCAAACCCATTGGTAGTTAATGCAGGCGAAACAGAAGTATTAATAACAGTATCTTATACAACAAATGATAACCGACAAGATAAAGATTTCAATCTTGAGTTAGTTCTTTCTGCCGTTAAAGATGCAACAGGAACTCCAGAGAAAGATTCTGCAGCACCTACAAATAATACAATTGTATACAGCATCAAAGCTGTACCTGCAACAACAGGTATTACTACCGACTAATTTTGAAACTCTAAAAAACTTAATATATCATGAAAAGATTATTAAAAATAACGATGGTTCTGGCAATTTCTTTAATTGCTTATGGAGCGCAAGCGCAGGCAGATGCAACACATGCTGTTGGTTCTGTGCATAAATTTAAAGTAAATGGAGGTGCATCGCATTTAGCTGATCATGTAGGAAATACTTATACATGGGCAGTATACCAATCTGACGGTTCTACACTGGCAAAAGCAACAGACTTCACTTTTGTTACAACAGGAACAGGTGTAAATGTTAATATGGTTGACATTCAGTGGTTGAATTCAGGAACTTTCTATGTTGAAGTTACTGAAGCCAATGCTACGGGTGCATGTACAACTTTAAGAAGATTAGAGATATTAGTTTCAGCAGGAGCGATTGACCTTCTTGTATTGGCAACTAATGATGGTGGAACTGAAATTACAGGTGGAGACCTAACTAGTTGTAACGACAGTAGTGGAGCAATCATTGATAATACAACAAATGATTTCGGAACATCAAAAAGATACTTTACTGTTTCGATGAGTACTGATGGACAAGCGTGGACCTCTGGAGCATGGGGATTTGATTATTCTACTTTAGCAGGAGCAACTGTAACTACTACTACTTCAGGTGTAACTGTTGGTGCTACAACAATCAATATTCCTACAGGTGAATCCTCAGTAACGTTTATGGTAGAATTTGATAACACTCCTGGGCCATCTCCAGCGAATGATATTACCCTAGGATTTGTAGCTTCAAATGCATTTATCACTACAGGAGCAGGTAATACTAGCGAATTGGCAGCTAATGAGTTGAACAATACGCCAGCTGAGTTTGTGATTACTGCATCACCTGAAACTAGCAAAATTACAATCGACTAACTTGTAAAATTTGTTGACTTACATATAAAAGTCCTTCCCGGGAAAATCCGGGAAGGCATTTACTAAAAAAAAGAAATTTTGCACATAGGGAAATTACATAGAATTCTGATGACACTGTTCGTAACAGTGATGGTATTGGCTTCAGCTAAGGCTCAGGATCCTTATGTGGCATTGCCTGGTGCAACACACCAATTCTCGGTTGCCGAAAATATCGGAAATACCTACGAATGGAAAGTTTATACCGTAAGCAATTGGACTGATCAGAAAGATGCCCTTTTGGCAGATAACGATGGTTTGAATGGTGACGATGACTTTTTGTTTGTTGGGGGAGAGTATCAAAAACCTCAAATTAATATCACCTTCATTAACGAAGGGAAATATTATGTGATCGCTGAAGAGTTTAACTCAGGAATAACTTGTTCTTCGAGAAGAGTATTTGCTTTGGAAGTTTTAGGAACTGAAGCAACCATAGAATTTAAAGAATTGGCATCAGATGACTGTGCTGATGCAGACAATAGTTTTGCTACAGAATTGATAGCAATGTTTGATTCGGGAACCATATTGGCCGAATCGCAATATCCAGTTACGGTGAACTATCGTTTAGATGGTGATGCTGCGGACCGAACTGCGACAATTAATTATGCAGACAAAATGCTTAATGTGTTAGGCATTATTGAAGATGAAAATAATGAGACAATCAATAATATAACCATTATTTCGGCGACGAATAAATATGGTGGTACACTAAATATTGTAGCTGGTAAAGGAGTTCATTCTAGAACAATATTTGCTTTGCCGGAGAAACCTATAATTACTGTAGAAAACTAAAAAAAACTAAATATGAAAAAGTTACAAAAACTCTTATTACTTGCTGTTTTCAGCATTGGTATTTTAGGAACTGCTCAAGCTCAGATAACTCCTGATGCAACTCAGGATGGAGTTGTTGCTGGAGGTAATTTTACTTATACCGTTCCAGAAGTTGCAGATCATTCATGGACTTGGGAAGTTCTTGATAATACTGGAGCAGTAGCTGCTGTGGGCGATTACACTTTAGTTGATGTTAGTCCTGCAGTTGGTTATAAAAAGAATATTACATGGAATGCCAATGGTACTTTTTATGTAAGAGTGACAGCTCAGAATAAAACTACATCGTGTACCAATGATTATGTGATTCAGGTTAATGTAGCATCAAATGATTATGCAGTAGCATTTAATGCAGGTACTGAAGATGTATATTGTGCGGATGATGCGAATATTGCTTCAGGAATGGAAGTTACTCTTGATATTAAGTTAGCTAGTAATCCTGCTGCTGCTGAATATTATGACATGACAGTTCATTATCAAGTTGATGGAGCAGATCATACAGCAACTATTGGAACTGATAATAAATTTACAATTCCAACAATGGATGTTGTTGATTCTGTGAATCCTGCCTTTACTTCTGTAGTTGTTAAGATTGTAAAGGTAGTGGATGCAAATGGAGTTGAATTTACACCAACTGCAGGTAATGAATCTCTAACGATCACAATCCATGCAATTCCAGCTAAACCAACAATTACCTTCTAATAATATCTTAATATGAAGAGAATATATTTAATAATCGCTTTAACTTTTGGTCTTGTGCACTTCGCCAGTGCACAGGCTGACCAACAAGTTACCCTGGGAACTACGCATAACTACAATGTTACTGCTGTAGCAGGATATACTTATACTTGGACTGTTGATGCAGCAGGTACCAATACAGATGTAAGTGCAGTTACAGGCAATGCCATTTCAGTGGACTGGAATCAGGCTGTTGGTGTGTACAACATTACTGTTTATGCCACGGATGCAACTAACTGTATCTCTGAAACTGAAACCATTAAGGTTGAAGTGTTAGGACAATCTTCTGTATTATTTGCAGCAGCTGATGATGCTCAAACTTGTTCTGATTTAGATGGAAATATTTTTGGAGGTGGAGCAAGTGGAGGTAGTAGTTCTTTCCAAGTTAAATTTACAGGAGGTTTAGCTCCTTATGATTTGGTATATAGGGTTCTGGATGCCACCGATACACAGGTTGGAAGTGATGTTACAGTTAATGGTTTGAATGCTACTGATCAAGTAGATGTGCCAAATCAGTTTATCAACGATGGTACTACTGATGCAGTTTACAAAGTTGTAATTGTTAGTGCTACTACTAAGGATGGTGCTGCAGTGGCTTTACCTGCTGATGATGCTGATAAAACAAGAACAATTACAGTATTGCCAAAACCAAGAATTACTGGTGGTATAAAATTCTAATATAGAATAAATGTTTAAAACCTTACTACATAAAACACTGCTTGCCGCACTGCTGATCCTCATGGGAGGATTAGCGGCTGTGGCGCAGCAGTATGTAGTAAAGGGAACAAAGCTTAATTTTAAGGTTGATGAAAATGCTTCATACAAGTATCATTGGTCGGTAACCAATACTTCGAATGGATCAGTTGCCTATTTGGCATCAACCACATTCGAATCGGGAGACTATCAGTTTAACGATCCTGGTACGTATGAAGTAAAAGTTTATCCTGAAGATTTGGGAACTCATTGTTTCGGAGAAGCACTTACTATGCTTGTTGTGGTAGACGATGCAACTCCAACAGCAGTATTCGAAGATCTTGAGGTGCCATATGTTTGTGCTAAAAACAATGGTGGGGATACAAATGGCAAGCTTAGTGTAACGGTTAATTATACCGGACCTAAGCCTTGGACATTTAAGTATTCTATTGATAGAGCTCCGGCTGAATTGCCAGAAGGGGCAAATGAAATTTATACCAATTCATTTACTTTTGATTTGGAGATTCCGAATACAACGGGTAAAACGCACAGGGCAGAAATATTGCTTGTTGAAGCAAAAACTTTGAGTGGAATAGCGGTTGAGGAAGATTTGGCTAATCAAACACTGGAAGTTGATGTAATGGCTCTGCCAAATACTGCATTTGGTGATTACGAACCAGTAATTCAATCTGGAACCATTCAGGCATATACTGCAACCATCGAGAAGAGTGAAAAATATGAGATTTTTGTTCCATCTGGAGCAACAGTACTCAACGAAAGTACAAGTCGTTTAAGTGATAATTTCCATAGTCAATTGAAGTTTGATGTTCAGTGGGCCGTGAAACCAGGAGATTATCAGGTGAAATTGATTGAAAGAAGTGCTTTTGATTGTGCAGGAGATACAGTTTATGCGAATGTTACTGTGGTTGAATCCTTCTCGGTTAGTTTGGGAGCTGATTTAAGTTTCTGTCAGGGAGAAAGCAGAGTGCTAACACCAGAAATTGACTTCGATGGAACATACACATATTTATGGTCCGATGGATCTGTAAACAATACATTGGAGGTGAGTGAAACAGGTGTTTATTCTGTTACTGTTACCGATACCAAAACAGGCAAGCAATCATCGGCATTTGTTAATGTAACGGTTTGGAAAGCTCCAACAGTTGATTTGGGTGCAGATTATCAATTGGCCGATGCAGAGGTGTTAACGCTTGATGCAGGAAATGCAGGTGCAGATTATTTATGGTCTACAGGAGAAACGAGTCAAACCATTCAAGTAAACTCAAGTAACACTTATGGTGTAACCGTTACAAATGCTAATGGCTGTTCGGCTTCCGATGAGGTTGTGATTACAAGTGTGAATGATGTATTTGCAATTGAGTTAGGTGAAGATCAGGATATCTGTGTAGGCGATGAGATTGTTTTAAATCCTAATCCATCGATTTCTCAGAACTACAACTATTTATGGTCAAATGGAGCAGTGACTTCAACATTAACAGTTAGCGAATCTGGAGTTTACTCAGTAACCGTTCGTGATGATGCAGGAAATGAGCAAACAGATCAAGTTACGATTACTGTTCATGCATTACCAATTGTTGACTTGGGCGATGATATTGTTCTGTTTGATGATGAAAGTGCAACACTTGATGCTGGAGATGGTGGCATTGGAGGATCATATGAGTGGTTGCCAAATGGAGAAACAACACAAAGCATTACTGTAACAGATGAAAATGTATATACTGTTCGAGTTACAAGTGCTCAAGGTTGTGTTGGAACAGATGAAATAAGCGTTACCAAGCGAGAAGGTAAATTTGCCGTTGATTTAGGTCCTGATATTGATAATGTTTGTTTGGGAGAGAAAATTTATTTGACACCTGAAATTAAAACCAATAATGCAGACTTTGCTGCAACTTATCGCTGGACTCCTTCGGAATCAACTGATGAGGGAATATATGTTGAAAAGAGCAGTAAATATTGTGTTTATGTGACCGATCAGAATGGAAATACAGAGGAAGATTGTATTGAGGTTAAGTTTAATCCAACTCCGGAAGTAGACTTGGGAGATGATATTGTATTGGCAAATGGTCAGGTGGTGAATCTGGACGCTGGTGATGATTTTGTATCATACATGTGGTATGTTGATACAGATGTTGAAATTAAACCAAGTGAAATCAATCAAGTCATTCAAGTGAGTCAAGCAGGGGAATATCGTGTAGAGGTTACAAATAAGTTTGGTTGTATCGGTAGAGATACCATTAATGTATCAACCAATGGAAGTCAATTCAATGTTTATTTGCCAACAGCATTCTCTCCTAATGGCGACAGTAAAAATGACAAACTGGAGCTTGCAGGTGATGTAGAAGAGGTTGAGACTATGAGTTTGACTATTTATAACAGATTAGGTCATCGAATATTCCAGTCGGTTCACATGCATCGCAGTAAAGGTGATGGATGGGATGGTACCTATAAAGGACAAAATGTGGATATGGATGTTTATGTATATTTCTTGAAAGTTTCCTTTAAGGATGGAAGCCAAATGCAAAAACAGGGCAATATTACCTTGTTGAGATAGATTTGACTAATCGATTTTTATTGGTGATAGTTTCTCAAATTGATTAGTTATATTTAAAACGCCAAAATGGAGAGATATTTTGTAAAATTGGATGTTGCTATATCTGGATAATGCGTAAATATTACCCATTTTCATGTTTTTTGTTTTGAGGGTTTTATGCCAATGTATTTGTGATTTTTAGGGGTAAATGGCAAACCCAAATGAGTGTTTATGAGAAAGAGTATTCTTATTTTCTTATTGATTATAATTTTGGGGGTTTTTAAACTCTCAGCCCAACGTGTACACTCTTCTCAGTTCTATTCTATTCCATTATTGTTAAATCCGGCTCTTACAGGTAATTCTGATTATAACCTTCGAGGAGGAATGAATTATCGTAATCAGTGGAATAGTGTTACCATTCCTTTCGTTTCTCAGGCTGTTTTTGTTGATGGTAAATTGTCAACCCAATTGTTAAGTTCATCTTGGATTGGGGTTGGTGGTATGATCTTTAATGATAAAGCAGGTGATGGGGGATTGAAAACCACTCAGGTAATGTTTGCATCCTCGCTTAACAAGAGCTTAAATGCTGGGAATACGCTGTTCATACACGCAGGAGCAGGGATTGAAATGATTAATAAATCGGTAGATCTGAGTAAATTAACATTTGGAGAACAATTGGAAGGCGGAGAGAATGGAGAGGACTTTATTTCCCAATCACTATTCTATATGGATTTTTCATTGGGGATGCAGATGACTTATTTTAGAGGCAAGACGAAATATTTTATGGGAACCTCTGTAAGTCATATCAACGAACCAAAGGAATCATTTTATCGATACGAAAGTCAGGATATCAACTACAGTACCAATAATCTTAAAAGACGATTTGCATGGCATGCAGGTGCCGAAAGTAGGATTAGTCCAAGAATGTATTTCAAGCCTGAAATCATGTATACTACCGAAAAAAATGCCAATGAGTGGATTGCCGGTGCAAACTTCATGACTCTTTTCGGTAACAAGGGTACAATTTTTCACTATGGAATGTGGTATCGATTTACCCAGGATATAATTCCAGCATTTGGTTACGAGAGAAAACGATTAAAAATCATGCTAACCTATGATATCAACGTATCAGATTTGCAGGTAGCATCATCCAGTAGAGGAGGTTTAGAAGTGTCCTTAACCTACAACTACAACTATTCAAATCCAAGAGAAATTCGCAAACTAAAACGTCGCCAAAAAGTGAAGAAACTTGGCGATAAGGCCATTTCATGTCCGAAGTTTTCGCACGAAGACTAAAAATTAATTAGTAATTAATAATGATCAATGAATAATCAAGATGTATTGTTGATTCACTACATTCGGTCTTTCTTAATATACTCTTTCTTTTTCTTTATTGCCGTTTTTCCTTCTACAACAATTACAATTTCACCTTTAACGGTTTTTGAGCTAAAATGAGCAATCAATTCAGCAAGTGTGCCTCTTGCATTCTCTTCATGTAGTTTGGTCAACTCTCTCGAAACAGAAGCTTTTCTTTCCTCGCCAAATACTTCGGCAAATTGCTGTAGGGTTTTAACCAATCGATGAGGCGACTCATAAAAAATCATGGTTCTGCTTTCTTCCGCCAATTCATTTAGCTTTCCTTGTCTTCCCTTTTTTTGTGGAAGAAATCCTTCAAAGCAAAACCTGTCGTTAGGCAATCCAGAGTTTACCAAAGCAGGAACAAAAGCTGTTGCACCAGGTAAACATTCCACTTCAATCCCTTGCTCAACGCAATGTTTAACCAGAAAATAGCCAGGATCTGATATTGCAGGTGTGCCTGCATCAGATATCAGAGCAACCGATTCGCCAGCCAAAATTCTATTGGCAATATTTTCGGAGGTTTTGTGTTCGTTAAACTTATGATGAGACAAAAGAGGCTTGCTAATTTCGTAGTGTTTTAAAAGAAAGCCAGATGTTCTGGTGTCTTCTGCCAAAATTAAATCGACACTTTTTAATGTATTAATGGATCGTATGGTCATATCCTCCAAATTTCCTATTGGAGTAGGGATTAAGTATAATTTTGACATTTCTTAGAATTTTCTTTTAGTAAGTTCCATAAACTGAATTACCGTAGGATTTTCGAAATCCCAATTGGTGTTGTGTTTAAAGTGTTCCTCAATAACACTAATATTGCTTGTTTCGTTAATGAATTTGATACTGGAATTGTATGCTTCCGTATTGTTTTCAAACAGTTCGCGAATAAATAAAAAACGATCGTTAATACCAATTGCAGTTTGAATATCGCTAAGCTTGTTATTGATTAATTTTTCACCAATTACCTTATTTGATTTCTTTTGCAGTTGGTCGTTTAATATTTCTTCCGTATCAACTTTTTCATTTGCCGAATTTTCGGAGGCAGTTACCACGGTTTCAGCTTTTATTTCTACAGTTTCTTTAATTACCTCGGTAATTTTTTCCTGTTTTACTTCATGATGAATCATTTCGGATACATTGCTTTCAGTACTTGGCAATTCTACTTTTTCTTCTTTGGGAATTGAAGCATTTACTTTAGAAAAACTATCCTTCATGAATTCAAATTCTTTTGAAAGGCTTTCAATTCGGTCCGACAAAAGATTCAAACCTTTACTCAAATCATCAGGATTGTTCTTGAAATGATTCAAAAGATTCTGAATTTCCTCTGTTTTATTTTGGAGCAGCTGAAGTAGTAATTTATGATCCATGTTAATGAATTAAAGCAGTTAATAAGCCAATTTTTGATTTAAATTAACTCTATACAAAGAAACGAGATTTTTTTGATTTGATTGTTTTCTCTCGGCTAAGATTCTTTTCCTATTTTTGTATATCGATGTAACAACCATTTGAATTTTTAAATAATCGCATTATAACACCATTTGCACATTGAGTGCTTTTAAAAGCAATTGGAATTCAATGAAAAGTGGTGTAAAACTACCTAAACTATAATAGATGTTTCTTGAAAATGATATAAACAGAGCTGGTCGACAGGGATGGATTGAGGTGATTGTAGGTTCGATGTTTTCTGGTAAAACAGAAGAGTTAATCCGTCGCTTGAATCGTGCTAAGATTGCGCAACAAAAAGTAGAAATTTTTAAACCTCATATTGATGTTCGTTACTCCGAAGATGAGGTGGTTTCGCATAATGAAAACTCTATTCGATCAACTCCGGTAGAAACCTCTGCTAATATTTTACTATTGGCCAGCAATGTTGATGTTGTTGGAATTGATGAAGCACAATTTTTTGATGAAGGTTTATCAGATGTTTGTAACGAATTGGCAAATCAAGGTGTAAGAGTAATTGTAGCTGGTTTGGATATGGATTTTAAAGGCAATCCATTCGGTCCAATTCCAAGCTTAATGGCTCGTGCCGAATATGTAACCAAAGTTCATGCAATTTGTATGCGCTGTGGAAGTTTGGCCAATTATTCTCACAGATTATCAGAAGCTGAGAAATTGGTTTTACTAGGAGAAAAGGACGAGTACGAACCACTTTGTCGGGAGTGCTACACCAAAGCAATTAATCATTCAGAAACAAAATAGAATTTTTCACAAAACCAAGACACTTATTCAAAGCATTCTTATATGAGATCTGAGCAATTGTATTCCATAGGATTGATAGGCCAAATTGTTGGCGGGAAACTAATTGGTAATGCCGATTTTGAAATTCAATCCATATCAATTGACAGCAGATCTTTATATCTGCCTGAGGAAACTGTATTTTTTGCCATTGTGGGCGATCGCCACGACGGTCATAAGTACATCTCGGATTTGTACCAGAAAGACGTTCGTGCTTTTGTAATCAGTAATAATGAATTAGATTTCAGCAAATATACAAATGCCTCCTTTGTTCGTGTCGAGGATACATTAAAGGCACTTCAGACGTTAACAGCCAGGCATCGCGAGCATTTCAATTCTCCCGTTATCGGTATAACTGGAAGCAATGGAAAAACCATTGTAAAGGAGTGGTTGAATCAGGTTTTGCAGAATACTCACAAGGTGGTTCGCAGCCCCAAAAGCTACAACTCCCAGGTTGGTGTGCCATTATCGGTATGGAATCTCAATTCCAATGCGAATTTGGGGATTTTTGAGGCGGGAATTTCTCAGCCTGAAGAGATGCAGCAATTGGCTGAAATTATTCAACCAAGCATCGGGGTATTTACACATCTTGGCCAAGCACATCGAGAAAATTTTGAGGACAAACAGCATTTGTTATCCGAAAAGTTAAAGTTGTTTGCAACTTGCAAAAAAGTGGTGTACTGTTCCGATGATGCTTTGGTGGTAAATTCCTTTGTGGTAAATCTTGAGCCAAATCAGAAGCAATATACCTGGGCCAGAAACAAGCATGCCTTTTGCAGAGTTTTAAAGGAGGTACAGAAAGGCAAGCATACCCATATCACCATTCAGGTTGGGAAAAATACCAGCGAGTTTACAATTCCTTTTACCGATCGTGCATCTGTAGATAACGCCATTACTACCTATGTTACCGCATTGGTACTGGGCGTTGACGAATGGGGTTTGAAACAGGAAATGCTAAAGCTTGAACCCGTTGCCATGCGACTGGAAATTAAAGAGGGATTTGGCAATTGTACTTTAATTAACGACTATTATAATTCCGATTTAGGATCGCTCGAGATTGCCATTGATTTAATGAATCAACAGCAAACCGATAAGAAAAAATGTATTATTCTGTCGGATATCTTCCAATCGGGATATACCGATAAAAGATTGTACAGGGCGGTGGCCAAATTGGTTGCCAAGCAAAAAATCGATCGCATCATTGGCATTGGCGAACGCATTTCCATGCAGGCCGATTTGTTTGGCGATAATGCAGTATTCTATAAGGATACCGATTTGTTTCTATCGCAATTTAATCGAAGCAAGTTCCAAGATGAGGTAATCCTGATAAAAGGAGCCAGGGATTTTCACTTCGAGCGAATATCAAATGCGTTGCAATTTAAGGCCCACAGAACGGTTCTCGAGGTCGATTTAAATGCCATGGTGCACAACCTGAATTATTTCAGATCGCTGCTTAAACCGCAAACCAAGCTTACCGTAATGGTAAAGGCATTCTCCTACGGAAGTGGATCGGTTGAGATTGCCAATCTCTTGCAATACCATAGGGTCGATTATCTTGCAGTGGCCATTGCCGACGAGGGAGTGGAGCTTCGAAATGCAGGAATCAACATCCCCATTATTGTGATGAATCCCGAGCCGCATAGTTTCGAAACCATGATTGAGTACAATCTGGAACCCGAAATCTATAACCTGAAAATATTGCACGAATTCCAGCAGGCTTTGCGTAAAAATGTGGTCAAAAATTATCCCATTCACATAAAGCTCGATACAGGAATGCATCGCATGGGTTTTATGGAGTTGGAGCTCGACGATTTAATTGCCCAAATCCAGAACAACGATCATTTCTATATCCGATCGGTATTTTCGCATTTGGCTGGTGCCGATGAGGAGCAGCACGACGATTACACCCGTCATCAAATACAACTGTTCAAGCAATGGAGCAATAAGATTCGCCAGCATTTTTCTTATGCCATCGATCGCCATGTGCTAAACTCAGCGGGAATTGAACGTTTTGCCGATGCGCAATTCGAAATGGTGCGCTTGGGTATTGGTTTGTATGGCGTAAGTGCAGTGCATCAGGATAAGCTGATGAATGTTAGCACCCTTAAAACCACCATTTCGCAAATTAAAACCGTATCGAAAGAAAATACCATTGGTTACGGACGCAAAGGCGTGCTCGAGAAAGATGCACGCATAGGCGTTATTCCAATTGGTTACGCCGATGGTTTCAGTCGCAAGTTAAGCAATGGTCTTGGCAAGGTGCTGGTAAACGGCAAGCTTTGCCCTGTGGTGGGCAATGTTTGCATGGACATGAGCATGATAGACCTTAGCAATGTAGAAGCCAAGGAAGGTGACGCGGTTACCATTTTTGGTAACGATTATCCGGTTAGCCAAATGGCCGAGCAGCTCGATACCATTCCTTACGAAATACTTACCACTGTTTCGCGCCGTGTAAAACGCATTTATATGCAGGAATAAGCTTTTAATTATTTTTTGGTGTTATACCATTTAAATTTCTGTGTGAGCCAGTGGCGAAACAGAGAAATATTAAATTGAAATGCCGATATATAATTAGTTAGTTATTGAAAGTAGAGCATATCAATAACTAATACTAATTAATAATCGGTGTTACCCTTCGGGTCGAGCTATCCACTGCAAGTCCTCGCTTCGCTGTGGGCTTTCCGCTGCTATCGTTGTACTCTTCTATCTGCCAAGTGAGTTTTTATTTAAAATAATCTGCTATTTTTGATAACTAATAATAAAATTTAATTTCAAAATAATGTCAAATAATGCTTTTATAATCCGATGCGCACCTAGCAAAATTAGTCGTGTTGATGAGATGGTTAAAGAAAATAATATTGTTATTGGGTGGTCGCATACGGAAGACAAACTATTAAATCCAGAATTAGATAGAGATGGATTCAAAAATATTTTAAAATCTTATTACCCAGGTTATCACGATAACCCAAGATCGCTTGGTCAGGCAACAGGTTATCTTTGGCGTTTTTTTCGCGAAATGAAGGAAGGTGATTATGTGTTGGTACCAACTCCAAAAGCTTTTTATATTGGGAAAATAGTTGGAGGTGTTAAATTTCATAAGGAATGTATTGAATCTGATACTTCATTAAGAAGAAAAGTAGAATGGTTGAATGAAGGTGAAACCATATTAAGAGAATATTGTGGTGCAGGTTTACAATCTCGTTTAAAATATCAGGGTACCTGCGTTGGGGCATCAGAATTTATTGAAGATATTGAACGAGCATTAAAATTAGCTGAGCAAAAAGAATTGCCAAGCTTTAAGGATCAGTTAAAAATTGAATTGAAAGACAAAGTTGGAAAATTGTTGCAGAATGATAGCTCATTTCTTAGTGTTGATAAGTTTGAGAAATTGGTAGAGCAAGTGTTGCAAGGAATGGGTGCAATAACAGAAAGACCTTCAAAGACCAGATATGGAAATGGAATTGCAGATGTAGATGTTATTGCGAGTTTTGTCAATTTAGGAATTCAAATATATGTGCAAGTAAAAATGCACAAGAATGAGACCGATAAGCATGCCGTTGAGCAGGTTGTTGAAGCAATTAGAATTGATGATCCCGAAGGAGACAATTCGATTTCTGGATGGGTTGTTTCATCTGCTGATTTTTCAAATGAAGCTATAAGTTTAGCGCAGCAGCACAACATACGACTTGTAAATGTTGATGATTTGTCAGATATGATTGTATCTGTAGGAACAGATGTGCTTACAGAAATATAATTTGATTCTGTATTAAAATTAACCTCCTAAAAAATCCCTGCCAGCCTTCCCTAACTCATGGGAAGGCTAAAATCATTCATTTCAAGCCATCCTCTTATGTGAGAAGCCTGAAAAAAATATTTTGGGCCCATCCCAACTTGTGCGAAGCTTCAAAAAAGTATTTTCAGCCTTATCTTTTTGTGAGAATCTCGAAAAAGATATTTTCGGTCTAACCCAACTTGTGAGAAGCCTCAAAAAATCATTTTCAAGCTTCTAATTTTATGGGCAGCGTTTAAAAAATATTTTCGCTCTGTATCCCTTGTTAAATAAGCATTATCATAAATTTCGCAATGACCTGATAGGTTGGTTGAGGTTAAAAATATACAATAATATTTTGTTGTTAATAATACATGGTTTAAATTTATGTAACCCAACGTAAACTTAAAACCAAATTATCATGATTAAAACATTGCCCTATTCGCACATGCGTGTAGATGAATACTACACCTTAAGTATGCAAGTTGTTGCATTATTAAAACCTCACACAGAAGAAGCGCAACTGAGTGTATTACATACTAGTATAGCTAGTGCTATATCGAAGGTAGATCAGGCTTTTCTTAAATTGCCACATAAGGGTCTAACCCTTTCGGTTAAAGAAGCCGATAGTAAAAGAGATAGATTGTTTAAGGCTTTTAGGTATTATGTGGAAGCTTGTTTGTTTAGGGGGAAAACTGAATGGGGGAATGCTCCAGAATTATTAATTGAAGTAATTCGATTGTTAGGTTGGACCTTATATTCCGATTCATACGGGAAAGAAACCGCTCGTTTAAATCAACTTTTTAACGAGATTGATACCAATCCAGAACTTAGCGAAGCCATTGCAACGATTGCTGCTACCGACTTGTACAACGAATTAAAGGAATCGCAAGTCAATTTTGAAAATGTATTCAAGAATAGAAATGAAGCAAACGCTACATTGCCTAATGTTAAAACCGAAGATGCAGTTGTAGAATTAAGAAGATTGTTACAGGTTTTAATGAAATATGTAGAATCTATGGCAATGATGAATTCTGACCCCAAGTATACAGGCTTATGCAAGGAATTCAATGAGCTAATTGCTCCAATTCAGGCGGCAGTAAATACAAGAAAAAGTAAACCCAAGGTAGCCGAAGAGGAATTGCCTCAAGCATAGATTCATAGTTTTATCATTTGGATTAGTGGCTGCCTTGAGAAAGGCAGCTTTTTTTGTGATAGTTTCCAATGTACTGCTAAAAAAGATAATGGTACGCTGTACCTTAATATTAGTTAAATGATCAAACGTTCTACAAATATAAAGGTGCTCCGCACCAAAATGATAGTAATTTTTATTTCAGCAAAAGCAGCGGAGCTGCGTAATATTTGTAGATATATTATTTACAGATGGGCATAGGTGCAGAGCACCGAAACATTTATGATGAAATTGAATTACTAACAAAAATGAAGGTTTTTTGTGCTTGTATGATTTTATAAATGTGTGAATGAATAATAAAACCACCTGTATCGTTCTTAATTACATTGCCATAGAATTTCGCAACTTTTCTACTTTTTCATCATTCAGACTTTTCAAGACTTTCTGAAAAAAAAAGAGGCGCTGTTTCCAACGCCTCCCCAATATTGTTTTTAAATGTTAACCTAATTTACTGATTCTATCAAGGCGCACCTTGTCTAGTATTTTAATTTTTCTTCCGTCAATGGCAATAACACCTTCGCTGGCAAATGTCGATAATGTGCGAATTGCATTCGAAGTTGTCATGTTCGATAGGTTTGCAATATCTTCTCTCGATAAGTAAACCTTAATGGTTGCTTCGTCTTCCTCAAATCCATAAGTGTCACGAAGGAATAATAATGATTCAGCCAATCTACCGCGAATGTGCTTTTGGGTAAGTGTAATGGTTCTGTTGTTCGAGAATCCAAGCTCGGTTGACAAGGAACGAATAATACTTAATGCCAATTCAGCATTCGAACGAAGTAGTTTTAAAATTAAGTCGTAGCTAACTGTACAGGTAATCGAATCCTCGATAGCAACTGCCGATGCAATGTTGTTCTCTTCGGCAAATAAAGCTCGGTATCCAATAAAACCAATTGGTTTAGCCATACGAACGATTTGTTCACGTCCACCAACTCCTTCTTTAAAAATTTTAACTTTCCCTTCCGATAAACAAATTAACCCAATAGGTCTTTCACCTTCTTTGTAAATGTATTCGCCTTTCTTGAAAAAAGAGCAAGTCATATTGGACTTCAGTTCTTCTTTCTCTACCGGAGTAAGAACATTAAATACAGAGTTAGGGTTATTAATTACTTCTCCACAAATCGTCTCTCTTGACTTTCTTTCATTCTCAATCATTACAATAATCGGATATGGTTATAAAAAATATACTTGCATGTTGTAAAACAGTTCAAATGTATATAAATGAATTTAAATGGGAAAACGAATAGAGAAAAATATCGTTATTTAGACGATGTTCGACAGCATACGTTTTTATAGGTGTTTCTACCCATTCAACTGTGTTTTGCTACCAATGGAATTTTACGACCAAAGCCGAAAGCTTTAGATGAAACGCGCAATATTGGTGGAGTTTGAAATCGCTTGTACTCATTCATGTTAACCAAGCGGATTGCTTTTTCAACTGTTTGTTTTTCAAAACCATCAGCAATTATTTCTTTCGTAGACATATTTTTTTCGATATATCGGTACAAAATGCCATCCAAAACATCGTAATCTGGCAATGAATCAGAATCTTTCTGATCTGGACGCAATTCTGCTGATGGTGGTTTTACAATTGTATTTACCGGAATAATTTCTTGGTCTTTGTTCATGAACCAAGCCATTTTAAATACATCTGTTTTGTACACATCACCCAAAACCGACAGGCCGCCGTTCATGTCACCATACAGGGTTCCATACCCTACAGCCGCTTCACTTTTATTTGATGTATTTAATAATATATGGCCAAATTTATTCGATAAGCCCATTACCAAAGTACCACGAATTCTGGCTTGTATGTTCTCTTCTGCAACATTAAATGGCAAGTCGCCAAAGCTAGGTTTTAATGCTTTTTGAAATTCTGAGAAAATTTCCTGAATGTTTACAATTTCGTATTCAATACCTAAATTTTCCGCCAAATCAACAGCATCTTTAATCGAATGGTCGGAAGAAAACTCCGAAGGCATTAGCAAAACGCGAACATTTTCTTTTCCCAAAGCTCTTTCGGCAAGCACTACGGTTACTGCAGAATCGATACCACCAGAAAGACCCAAAGTAGCTTTCTTAAAGCCCATTTTGCCAAAATAATCTTTCAATCCAAGTACCAATGCATCATGAATTTTTTCGATATAGTCAACTTCAGCACTTTCAATTGCTTTGTCTTCTATCTCATTCATATCGACTACCTGGTAATCTTCTTCGAAATATTTTAGTCTGCAAGCCACTTCACCTTTCGAGTTTAGAACCATTGAATCGCCATCGAAAATCAATTCGGTGTGAGCACCAATCTGATTCACGTAGATGATAGGCAAATTGTATCGTTCAATATTTGATTTTAGAATATTGGTTCTTAAATCTTGCTGGTTGTATGAAAATGGCGAAGCCGCAATGTTTACAACAAAATCAGGATTCAATTTGTTCAGCTCCTCCATTGGTGAAACGGTGTAGAGCTCCGATTTGGCAAAGTTGTTATCGGTAGGTTGTTTTTCCCATAGGTCTTCGCATACTGTAATTGCAATTTTTTTGCCTTTGTATTCTACCAACGAGAATTCAGTATTAGGCTCGAAATATCTGTATTCATCAAATATATCGTAGTTTGGCAACAGAGTTTTGTTGTGAATGCTTTCAATTTTTCCATTAGAAATAAAGAAAGCTGAATTGTACAAATTCTTTCCTTTGATATGTGGATTGATTGAGGGACCACCCACTACAGCAGCAATGTCTGTGCACGCTTCAGCCACTTTTTGTAGAGCATCTTGTGTTCTTTCAATAAAATCTTTTCGCTCTAATAAATCTTTAGGAGGATATCCACAGATGGCTAACTCCGAAAATACTACCAAATCAACATTTTCTTTTTTTGATTTTTCAATTGCAGAGATAATTTTCTCGGTGTTACTCTCGAAATTACCGATATGATAGTTTAACTGGGCTAATGCTATTTTCATTTCTATATATATTGTCTCGAATAAACTTTTGGATGCCTTACTGAGGCAATGGCAAATTTAGTTATAAAAAGGGAATGATTCCATTGTAAATTAAGATATCCATAGCTCAAAACTGAAGAATTTTTTTTCTTTAAATTATGCTTTGTTTATTTTTGAGAATCATTATTGAGAAATTACTCACGAAATCTATAAACCTGATAATCCATATGAACTACATTCAAAGAATTTCTGCACTATTAATGTGTGTGATTGTTTTATTCTCTTGTAATTCAAAAAATACTCCAAACGTATCGCATATTTCTGTAGACCTCAATATCAAAAGATTTGATAAAGACTTGTTTGTATTGAAAGAAACGCAGGATTTTGCTCGGTTTAAAATCGAATATGCCGATTTTCTTCCATTGTTTAGTTACAAGGTAATTGGTTTGGGAAATCCTGATGATCCCAATTATATGGAATATCTGAACAAATTCTTGGAAGATTCAACAATGAATGTAGTAGCCCATAAGGTTGCTGAAGTATTTCCGGATCTATCGAAAGATGAGAAGGAGTTGGAGCAGGCATTTAAATATTTAAAATATTATTTCCCGGAAAGAAATATCCCTGATGTTTATGCGCAAATTTCAGGATTCAATCAGTCGGTAGTGGTAGCCGATGATTTAATAGGAATTAGCTTGGACAAATATCTTGGCGAAGATTGTGAGTTTTATTCTTTGCTGGCAACTCCAATGTATGCAAGAAAAAATATGACTCCTGAACGTGTTTCGCAAGATGTGATTCTGGCTTATGGCTTAACCGAATTTCCTTTTACACCCAAAACCGATGATCTAATTAGTAATATGATTTATCAAGGAAAAATCAGATATTTCCTGATGCAATTGATGCCGGAAAAATCGGAAGCGGATGCCATGAAATATACTCAAGAACAACTCGATTGGTGCAAAGAAAGTGAGGATCTGATTTGGGGATATATTATAGAACAGAAGCACTTATTTACTACAGAATATCGTACCATTATAAAGTATATCAACGATGGACCTTTTACACCTGGTATGCCGCAGGAATCCCCATCGAGAACGGGTATTTGGGCTGGTTTGCAAATTGTAAAAAAGTTTATGGAAAAGAACAAGGAATACACTTTGAGTGATTTGATGAAGGAAAATGATTACGGAATGATTTTGCGTAATTCTTCTTATCAGCCGTAAAATGAACTTACCTTATTTGATATGAAACTTGCAATCATTCAATTTGAGCCTAAGTTTGGGGATGTACTTCAAACAATCGATAAGTTAAAATCGCTACTAAAAAAGGCAAAAGAAGCAGATTTAGTTGTTTTGCCAGAATTGGCCAATACGGGTTATAATTTTGATTCCAAAGAACAGGCTTTTAATTTATCCGAAACAATTAACGAGAGTACTTTTCTCACATTTTTAAAGGATGCCTGCAAGGAGTATCAATTTGCTGTGGCAACAGGTTATTCTGAAAAGGAGGGAACAAAGCTTTATAATTCCTCGGTATTAATAGATGAAACTGGAGTAATATCTGTTTATAGAAAGTTGCACCTTTTTATGAATGAGAAGAATATTTTTGAGCCAGGAAATATAGATTTATCGGTAATCGATTACAAGGGAGTAAAATTGGGAATGCTGGTATGTTTCGATTGGATGTTTCCTGAAACGTGGAGAAAACTGGCATTGCTAGGAGCCGAATTGATTCTTCATCCTTCTAACCTGGTTTTACCATATGCACAATCGGTAATTCCTTCCTATTCATTGGTAAATAGAGTATTTATCGCTACAGCAAATAGAATAGGAACGGAAAAAGAGCTTACTTTTACCGGACAATCAATTATTACAGGTACAAAAGGAGAGGTATTGGCAAAAGCAGGCCTTTCAGAAGAAATACTTATGGTTGAAATAGATCCTAAAAAGGCAGAAGACAAAATGATTACTCCTTTAAATGACGCATTTAAGGACAGACGAACTGATATTTACGAATAACACAGATACATGGACACAACAAATATTGACGATCAAAAAAGAAGAATCAGGAAAGAGATAAAACTGATGAAGCAGGATTACTCCATACCACAATTGAAGGAAATGTCTGTTCCTATTTTAAAGAAATTGGAGGAATTGCCAGAATTTGAAGAAGCAAAAACTGTAATGCTTTACTGGTCGATGAGCGATGAAGTGTTCTCACACGATTTTGTTTGTAAATGGGCCAGTAAGAAAAAAGTAATTTTGCCTTGTGTGAAAGGACAAACCTTAGATTTAAAAGTGTTTAAAGGAACGGAGAATTTGATTGAAGGTGAGAATTATGGAATTCCAGAACCTGATGGGCCAGTATTTATGGATGAAGATGAGATTGATTTAATTCTGATTCCGGGTGTTGCTTTCGACAAAGAGAACAATAGAATGGGAAGAGGAAAAGCATACTACGATCGTCTGCTTCAATCGCTAAGTGCATTTAAGGTTGGAATTTGTTTTGATTTTCAAGTTTTGGATCATGTTCCAATTGATGAGCATGATATAAAAATGAATTGTATCGTCTACTAGATTTAGAAATAAAAAAGCCAGTGATCTTATCACTGGCTTTTTAAATATCGGTTATTCTGCGATTATTCAGCGTGAATAGCTTCTACTGGACAAGCGTCAACACAAGTACCACAATCAGTACAAAGATCTGCGTCGATTACATAGCGCTCATCACCCATAGAGATAGCTTCAACAGGACATTCCCCTTCACAAGAACCGCATGAAATACAGTCGTCGTTAATTACGTAAGCCATTTTATTTTAATTTTAGTGTTAATACTAATGCAAATGTAATATCATATTTTTAATGGAGAAACAATTTATTCAGGAATTCCTTTATTTTGAAACAGATTAAATAATGAACAATAACAAAATATCAAACCTAATTTACAGTATTAAAGATGATTGAGTCTTTTATTTTTACATTTAAATCAAAAAAATAAGCTATTTATTCAAATAGGATATTGCCATCCAGGCCATTACGCTCATTGATGTTAGTAGTGCTTTTTCGTTTGCTTCAAAATTTGGAGTATGCAATGATCCTTCCTTATCTGATTTAACTCCAAATCGATAAAAAGTAACTGGGTACTTTTGAGAATAAAAACCAAAATCTTCAGTAGTCATTCTAATATCCATGTTTACAACTCTATCTTCACCAATTAAAGAAATGGCATCAGCTTTTGCCTGATCGGTGTATGTTTCGTGATTTACCAAAAATGGATAACCGTGTTTGATATCCACTTTACATTCGGCTCCCATTCCTTTTGCTGTGGATTGAGCAATGTCAGTAATTAACTGTTTGGCTTTAGCTCTCCACTCTTCGTTCATGGTTCTGAAAGTACCAGCAATTTTAACCTCTTCCGGGATAATGTTGGTTGCTCCATTGGCTTCAATTTTTCCAAATGATAACACGGTTGGAATTCTGGCATCGCAATGTCTGCTAACAATTTGTTGCAGAGCTACTATAATATGTGAGGCAATTAATACATTGTCGGTGCAACGATGAGGCATGGCAGCATGTCCTCCTTTGCCTTTTACGGTTAGGTAAATTTCATCTCCGGAAGCCATGTACATTCCTGATCTGAAACCTACTGTTCCCGTAGGCATGTCAGGTAGAACGTGTGCACCAAGAATCCATTCAGGTTCGGGTTGTAAGGCTCCTTCTTCCATCATTAGTCTGGCTCCGCCTGGCAATAATTCTTCTCCAGGTTGAAAAATCAATAGGATAGTGCCTTCCCATTCAGTTTTAAATTGGTTTAAAATTTTAGCAGCACCCAGCAAACTTGCCATATGCATATCGTGACCACAAGCATGCATCACCCCATCGTTTTTAGAACAATATTTATTTTCAGAATTTTCATTAATTGGCAAGGCATCCATATCAGAGCGCAATGCAATTACCTTTTTGGATGGATTTTTTCCTTCAATTTTACCGACAATACCTGTTTTTACGAATCCATTGGTATATGGAATTCCATATTCATCCAGCTTTGCCTGTATGTATTCTGAAGTTTTAAATTCTTCAAATGATAATTCGGGATTTTGATGCAAATGAGCACGAATATCAATAATCTCTGTTTCGATTGATTGTGCAAATTCTTGTACTTGATTTTTTAAATTGGTCATAGTTGTGGTTAATGAATATATTTAATCTCGAAAATAAACAATTTAATTGAGCTCAGCTTATTTTACTTTCATACAAAGCTAAGAATACTTTATAATTTGCTATAAATATTATTGGAGCTGGTACGGTTATTGAATTGTCTACAAAGCTTACGAGAGTAGAATGGGCTTAACAAGTATTTAACTATATTTCGTATGGTAATCGATTAAAAATGTTTAGTTTTGTATGATTTCTGAATTTTTCAGGAAAAAAATAAACTCTTTTGAGACTTTATCGTATTAAACAAAAGTTGATAAAAAATATTAGTAAGTTATGAATAGAAAAATAATTTTCTTGTTGGCAGTAGTTCTTTGTGGAAGTGTAGCTTTTGCTAATGCCCAAAATACGAAACCAGTAATGAAATTCGCTTCTAAAACACACGATTTTGGAACTTTTAAAGAAGAGTTGGGGAAACAAGTTTACTCTTTTGAATTTGTAAATGAAGGAAAACAGCCTATTATTATCAATCAGGTTCGTTCTTCTTGTGGTTGTACTTCTCCAGATTGGACCAAGAAGCCTGTTGCTCCAGGACAAAAAGGATTCATTAAAGCAACTTTTGATCCTAAAAATCGTCCAGGGCCTTTTAACAAATCTATCACAATAACTGCGAATACGAATCCTTCAATAACTATATTAAGAATTAAAGGAACAGTAACACCTAGGGTTAAAACAATTGCTGATCTTTATCCAAGATTAATGGAAGGGTTGCGATTGAAGAATAATCATTTATCGCTAACTAAGGTTAAAAATACAGAGATTAAAGAGGGAGCATTAGAAGTATATAATGATAGCAATGAAGATATTAGTATTGCATTTAAAAGAATGCCTGCACATCTTCAGTTAAAAATGGTTCCTGAAAAGCTGGCCCCTAAGCAAAAAGGTAAAATTGTTGCATTATACGATGGGGGAAAGAAAAATGATTGGGGATTTGTTACAGATTACATGGATTTAATCGTGAACCAAAAACATAAGCCTGGTCAAAGAATTATTGTAAGTGCTAATATTGTTGAAGATTTCGCAAGATTAACAGAAGAAGAGAAGAGTGTTGCTCCTAAGGTTGAGTTCACTGAAAAAGTTTTTGACTTTGGAGAACTAACCCAAGGACAGAATGCCGAGCATGTTTTTACCATGAAAAACAATGGTGCCTCTGACTTAATTATTCGTAAAACAAAATCTTCTTGTGGTTGCACAGCCATTGCTCCTCAAGCAAAAATTATTAAAGCAGGAGAGGAAACAGAAATTAAGGTTGTCTTTAATTCAAGAGGAAAAAGAGGGCGTCAAAACAAATTGATTACCGTAATTACGAATGATCCGATTCATTCAGAAGTGAATTTAAGAGTAAGAGGTAATGTTATCATGCCCAAGAGCTAAGAAAATATGATTTGAAATATGAGCCTTTCAGTTTCTGAAAGGCTTTTTTATGTGCTAATTTTAAGAGTTGCTAACAAACATATGCACTTTTCTTGATGTTTGCAGATGGCTTAAGTACTAAATTTATAACTTCGCATACATAACAATTAGATCAAAGAATCATGTCAGATAAAAATAAGAAACAGGATCATATCGAGAATGATCCTTCATATAAGGGATTACAAGTAAATTCAGGAATAAGTCAACCACCTTCAATCAATCCTCGAATAGCTGAGCGTTTAAAGAAAAACAAACGCAAAAAATATACTGTTGACGATTTCGTAAAAGGAATTTTAGATGGCGATAGAGGGATATTGAGCCAGGCAATTACATTAATTGAAAGTTCTAAATTTGAGCATCAGAAAATTGCCCAGGAAATTATTGAAAAATGTTTGCCGTATTCAGGGAAGTCGGTTCGTATTGGGGTTACTGGTGTTCCAGGTGCTGGAAAGAGTACTTTTATTGAAGCCTTTGGCAAGCATGTAACCGGACAAGGACACAAGTTGGCAGTGTTGGCTATTGACCCTAGTAGTGAAAGAAGCAAAGGAAGTATCCTGGGAGATAAAACCAGAATGGAAGAACTTTCAGTAGATCAAAATGCATACATTCGTCCTTCTCCATCGGCAGGATCCTTGGGTGGTGTTGCTCGTAAAACCCGCGAAAGTTTAATTTTGTGTGAAGCTGCAGGATTTGATACCATTCTGATTGAAACAGTCGGTGTTGGACAATCGGAAACAGCAGTTCACTCTATGGTGGATTTTTTCCTTTTGATAAAAATTGCAGGAGCTGGTGATGAGTTGCAAGGAATCAAAAGAGGGATTATGGAAATGGCAGATTTAATTTCCATTAACAAGGCTGATGGAAATAATATACACAAAGCACAATTGGCAAGGGTGCAATTCGAAAATGCGCTTCATTTGTTCCCGCAATCGCCTTCAGGTTGGTCGCCAAAAGTTTTAACCTGTTCAGCAATCGAAAAAACAGGTATTGATAATATTTGGGATACCATTATGGATTATTGCAACCATACACAGCAAAACGGGTATTTTGAACAAAGAAGAAGTGAACAAGCCAAATACTGGATGTATGAAACCATTAATGAGCAATTAAAAGATGGTTTTTACCAGAAACAGTTGATTAAAGAACAGATTCCAGAATTTGAAAATAAAGTTTTAAATGATGAAATGAGTTCTTTTGTTGCAGCATTTAAATTATTGAATGCCTATTTTCAGGATATCAAGAATAAAGAGTAAATCGATACGTATATCGAAAATCGTTTCGATTACACGTTTATTTTGGTAGATTTAGGAATTCATAATTATTAACACACAAAATACCGTACACATGAAAAAGTTATTTATCGCCATAGCAGCGATTGGTTTATTTTTTACTTCTTGTAATCAAGGTGAACAATTTAAGCTAACTGGTAATATATCAGGACAATCAGAAGGTAAAGTATACCTTTCAAAAGTTCAGGATAATGAATTGGTAAAAATCGATTCGGCAGAATTAAAGGAAGGCGTTTTTGAATTTGTTGGAACTGTTGCTTCTCCTCAGAGATATTTTATTCAATTGGATGGTAAAAAAGAAGCAATTCAATTTTTTGTAGAAAATGCGAATATTGAAATTAGTGCTGATGCTGAGAAATTGGCTGAAGCTAAAGTGGTAGGTTCTGCAGAGCAAGATGTGTACGTAGCATATCAAGAATCACAAAAGGTTTTTAATGAAAAAAACATGAATCTGCGTAAAGAGTATATGGCTGCCAGAAATGCTCAAGATCAGGCAAAAATGGATTCTATCAGAGAGGTTGCAATGAAAATGGAAGAAGAAGTAGATGCTGTAACCGATGAATTTTTAAAGAATAATGCAACATCAGTTGTTTCTGGTTTTATTAAATACAGAATGACAGGAGGAATGGAGCTTGCAAAGATGGAAGAAATGTACAATGCAATGCCTGAAAATGTAAAAGCTTCTATTTATGGTGTTAAAATCAAAGATAAAATTGACTTATTAAATAGTGTAGCTGTTGGTAAAACTGCTCCTGATTTTACTTTGAATACTCCTGAAGATACTCCACTTAGTCTTTCTTCATTGAAAGGAAAAGTTGTTGTTATTGACTTCTGGGCATCATGGTGTGGTCCTTGTAGAAGAGAAAATCCACATATGGTTGAACTGTATAAGGAAGTTAACGAAAGAGGAGTTGAATTCTTGGGAGTTTCTTTAGATAAGGATAAAGACAAGTGGTTAAAAGCCATTGAAGATGACGGTTTGATTTGGAAGCATGTTTCTGACCTGAAATATTGGAATTCTGAAGCAGCTAAAATGTATGGAATTAGTGGTATTCCTGCTACAGTTCTTCTTGATCAAAATGGTGTAATTGTAGCTAAAAACTTAAGAAGTGCTGAATTGAAAGTAGAAATTGAAAAATTACTTCAATAGTATATTTAAGATATTAAGGTTGGCCCGATGGATTCTTTCTATCGGGCTTTTTGTTTGTAATAGGAATTTGACTAAATTCATTATTCTGAATCATGCAATAAAACAGCTATGCTTTGAGTCATTTTTAACGAGGATTTCAATTGTTGATTCGAAAAAATATTTACTTTTGTTATTTAAATCAGATCTAAATAAATTAATTCAATAAACAAATGAGATTTGTTAACATTCTTATTCTTTCCGTATTAATATTCGGAATATACTCTTGTCAAACAAAGCAAGCTAAAAAAACAGAAAATCAAATTTCGGTAAGTATTTTACCTCAGAAATATTTTGTGGAACGAATTGCTGGTAATGACTTTCAGGTTAATATTTTAATTCCTCCAGGAGGTAGTCCTGCAACCTACGAACCAACTCCTATGCAAATGGAACAGGTTGCAAAATCGGTTGCTTACTTTAAAATCGGACATATTCCTTTCGAAAATACCTGGATGAACAACATGATTGAAGCAGCAGGGGAAATAAAGGTTTACAATCTTTCCAAAGGCATTGAATTGATTCGTGGTCCTGAAGTTCAGCATGGCGACCATTTTCACGAGGGAGGTATTGATCCACATACTTGGTCTTCGCCAAAAGCAGTTATTCAAATTGTTCAAAACTTATACAAAGGTTTGGTGGAATTAGCTCCAGAGAAGAAAGAAGCCTATAAAAAGAATATGGATCAATTCCTTTCAGAATTGAAAATGTTGGATCAAGAATCAGAAGAAGTTTTTGCAGGAGCTAAGCACAAATCATTTATGATATTTCATCCGGCATTGACATATTTGGCTCGAGACTATGGTTTGAATCAAATTCCAATTGAATTACATGGCAAAGAACCTTCTCCAGCTCACATGCAAAATTTAATCGGTGAGGCTGGAAAACATGATATTAAGGTTGTCTTTATTCAAAAACAATTCAATAAAGAAAATGCTGAGGCCATTGCAAAGGAGATTAATGCTAAGGTAATTCAAATTGATCCTTTGAATGAAGATTGGATGGCTGAAATGAAAAGCATCGTCAATCACTTAAAAGGTGACGCTTAAATTCAAAAAACTAAGATGAACAAACTTCTGGAACTGAAATCCATAAATGCAGCCTACGACGACAAGTTGGTGTTGAAAGATGTCGACTTGGTAGTGAATCAGAATGATTTTGTTGGAATCATTGGGCCAAATGGAGGTGGTAAAACTACCTTACTCAAGGTGATTCTTGGCATTTTAAAGCCTGTAAGTGGAGAAATGTATGTGAATGGAAGCACGATTGGTTATTTACCTCAGATTAATCAAATTGATAAAAAATTTCCGATTTCTGTTCGAGATGTAGTTTTATCGGGTTTGATGGGGGTGAAAAAATTATTTGGAAGGTATAGTCCAGAGAATCGAAAGCGTGCAAATGAATTGATGGATCAAATGGGCATTCTTCATTTGAGAAATAAGAACATTGGCGAGCTTTCAGGCGGTCAGTTGCAAAGGGTATTTTTGTGCAGAGCAATTATTTCTGATCCCCAGCTGTTGATTTTAGATGAGCCAGATACCTATGTGGACAGTAATTTTGAAGGGGAATTGTATGATATTTTGGATCAATTGAATGATCACATCGCAATTATCATTGTATCGCACGATGTTGGAACCATTTGTTCGCACGTAAAAACCATTGCCTGTGTAAATCAAACACTGTGTTATCACGATTCCAATATCATATCACAAGAGCAGCTTAAAGCTTATAATTGTCCAATCGATTTAATTACTCACGGTGAAGTTCCGCATCGAGTACTAAAGCATCATTAGTAGTATGAACTCTATATTTGAATTATTTCAATATCAATTTTTTACCAATGCGGTATTTGCTGCAATAATGGCCAGCATTACTTGTGGGATTATTGGATCATATATCGTTTCGCGTCGCATTGTGTTTATTAGTGGTGGAATTACCCATGCATCTTTTGGAGGAATTGGAATTGCTTGGTATATGGGATTGAACCCAATATTGGGAGCTGCCCTGTTTGGTGTTTTATCAGCTTTTGGGATTGAATGGTTGTCAAAAAAAACTGATGTGAGACAGGACTCTGTTATTGGAATTCTGTGGGCATTGGGAATGGCATTGGGAATTATATTTATATACATGACTCCTGGTTATGCCCCTAATTTGATGAGCTTTCTGTTTGGAAATATACTAACTGTTGGTAGTTTGGACTTATGGCTTTTGTTGGGTTTAAGCATTTTAACGATTCTTATTTTTGCAATGTTTCTGAAACCGATTTTGTATGTAGCCTTTGATGAAGAATTTGCTAAAACACAGCGTATTCCGGTTCACTTTATCAGTTACCTGATGATTGCCTTGGTAGCTTTGGCAATTGTTTTGAACATACGTGTGGTAGGAATTATTCTGGTAATTTCATTCCTAACCATTCCACAAACTATTGCCAATATGTTTACGAAGGACTTTAAGAGAATGATTTTTGGATCAATCGGATTTGGCTTATTAGGTTCTTTCATTGGTTTATTGGTGTCGTATAAAATTAATGCCCCTTCGGGAGCAACCATTATATTTTCATTTGTAATTTTATTTGTGATTGCCAAATTGGTGCAGTTGTCAATGATTGCAATAAGAAGGAAAGAAGGAATTAAAGGAGAAAAAATAGGATAGAAGAAATTTTCTATCAATAAATTAATATATAAAAGTATCTGTATTAAATTAGCAGAGCGAAATTTGTACTAACATAAACAACAAAATAAAAATGAGTTACGATTTAATAGTAGTAGGAAGTGGTCCTGGTGGATACGTAGCTGCCATTCGTGCTTCACAATTGGGAATGAAAGTAGCAGTTGTAGAACGTGCTGAACTGGGTGGTATTTGTTTGAACTGGGGATGTATCCCTACAAAATCTTTGTTGAAATCGGCACAAGTTTTTGAATACATGAAACATGCAGGTGATTATGGATTATCTGTTGATGGTGATGTAAAAGCTGATTTTGAAAAGGTTGTTGCTCGTAGTCGCGGTGTGGCAGAAAAGATGAGTGGTGGTATTCAGTATCTTTTCAAAAAGAATAAAATTGAAGTTCTAAATGGTTTCGGAAAGCTAATTGGTAACAAGCAAGTTGAAGTTTCAGCTGAAGATGGTACCAAAACTACTTACGAAGCAAAGCATATTATTTTGGCAACAGGTGCTCGTTCGCGCGAATTGCCAAATCTTCCACAGGATGGAAAAAGAATCATTGGTTACAGAAAGGCATTGACGCTTGAGAAATTGCCTAAGTCGATGATTGTAGTTGGATCTGGTGCTATTGGATCTGAGTTTGCTTACTTTTATTCAACAATGGGAACAAATGTGACTTTGGTAGAGTTCATGCCAAACATTCTTCCTGTTGAAGACGAAGAGGTATCGAAGCAAATGGGACGTTCATTCAAGAAGAATAAGATTAAGGTGATGACTCACTCTACTGTGGAATCGGTGGAAGGTGAAGAAGGAAACCTTAAGGTGAACATCAAGAACAAGAAAGGCGAGATGGAAGTTCACGAGTGTGAAGTTGTTCTTTCTGCAGTAGGTATTACTCCAAATACTGAAGGTATTGGTCTTGAAGAAGTAGGTGTAGCAACTGAAAACGGTCGTGTGATTGTAGATGATTTCTACCGCACAAATGTTGAAGGTGTTTACGCCATTGGTGATATCGTGAAAGGTCCTGCTTTGGCACACGTTGCTTCTGCTGAAGGGATTACTTGTGTTGAGAAAATTGCAGGTATGAAGGTTGAGCCTATCGATTATACTACCATTCCTGGATGTACTTACACAGTTCCTGAAGTAGCTTCAATGGGTATGACAGAACAAGCAGCTAAAGATGCTGGTCATGAAGTGAAGATTGGTAAATTCCCATTTTCAGCTTCAGGTAAGGCAAGTGCAGCCGGTGCTAACGAAGGATTCGTAAAATTGGTATTCGATGCGAAATATGGCGAGTTGTTAGGTGCTCATATGGTTGGTGCCAATGTTACTGAAATGATTGCTGAATTGATCGTTGCTCGTAAGCTAGAAACTACAGGTCACGAATTGATTAAAGCAATTCACCCTCACCCAACCATGTCGGAGGCAGTTATGGAAGCTGCAGCTGCTGCTTACGATGAGGTGATTCATATCTAAGGAGAAAGGAAAAAGTATCAAGTTTCAGGAATTTGAACTTTTCTTAAAAGAATATCCCTGAAAAGGGAAAATAGAAACAGCCCGGGGTTTTGCCTCGGGTTTTTTATTTGAAAAATTTAAACTTTAAATGACTTACCTGTTCTACAACTTTCTTGATTCCTATTTTAATTTTTAAGTTTGTGTCAACAATTTAACAACCTACAAAAACAAACAGTACAGATGAGAAAGTTATTATTGGTTCCTGCAATGCTTTTGGCATTAACAGGAGTATCACAAGCTCAGAAATCAGGATCTGTTGATGCAAAAACACTTGAAGAGATTCGTTCCAGCTTTAAGTTAGATGCAAATACACAAGCAATCCAAAACGCGATTACAAATACGGAAAGTATTAGAGAATTATCTTTGAACAGATCAAAAATTGGTAAAACCGATCATTACTTTAAATACAGAGTGGATGTAAAAGGAATTACCGATCAGGAAAGTTCAGGAAGATGTTGGATGTTTACTTCTATGAATACCATTCGTCCAAATGCGATGAAGAAATTCAATTTGAATGCATTCGATTTTTCTCACAACTATAACTATTTCTGGGATTTGTTTGAGAAATCAAACTTGTTCCTTGAAAATATTATTGCAACTTCCGATCGTGATATGGATGATCGTGAGGTTGTAACTTATTTTAAATCTCCTGTTGGTGATGGTGGAGTATGGAACTCATTCTACAATGTAGCTAAAAAGTATGGTGTAGTTCCAGCTGAGATTATGCCAGAAACAAAAGTAAGTAACAAAACTCGCGAAATTGGTAGTTTATTGAATGAAAAATTAAGAGGCGAAGGTTACAAATTAAGAATGTTGGCAGCAGAAAAGGCATCAGCAAAGAAATTGGAAGCTGCTAAGGTAGAATCTTTAAAGTCTATTTACAGAATGCTTGCTTTAGGTTTAGGTGAGCCGCCAGTAGAATTCGAATGGAGATTTAAAGATTCAGAAGGCAATATCAGCGAAAGCAAAACTTACACTCCTCAGCAATTTTTAGAAGAAGTTGCTCCAGGATATGCTAACATTGAAATGGTAATGATCATGAACGATCCTACTCGTGAGTATTACAAAGTTTATGAAATCAAGAATTACAGAAATGTTTCGGAAGGTGTTAACTGGACTTACTTGAACTTGCCAAATGAAGACATCAAGAAGTTTGCAATGGCTTCTATCAAGAATAATGAGGCAATGTATGCATCATGTGATGTAGGAAAACAGCACAACCGCAAAACAGGTGTAATGGATGTAAATACTTACGATTACGCTTCATTGTTGGGAGTTGAGTTCGATATGGACAAAAAAGCTAGAATCTTAACTCGTCAGTCTGGTTCTTCACACGCCATGGCCTTGGTTGGTGTTGATGTTGATGAAAACGAAAAGCCAGTAAAATGGGAATTCGAGAACTCTTGGGGATCAGGTTCTGGTCACAATGGTTACATCACTTTCACTGATGCATGGTTCGATGCTTATATGTTCCGTGTGGTAATCAACAAGAAGTACTTAGATGATAAAGCTAAAAAGGCTTCAGAAAGCAAACCAGTACAATTGCCAGTTTGGGATTATATGTTCTAAACCTTAACTGTAAGATATTTAAAAGGATGTTTTCATTGAAAGCATCCTTTTTTTGTACTTTATTGAATATTGTAATTTGAATGATAGGATATGAAAACCTGAATTGGTTCAGCGGGTCATTTTTCCAAAAAAGAAGTTCCTGAATTGGTTCAGCAGGTCGTTTTCTCAAAAAAGAAGTTCCTGAATTGATTCAGGATGTCATTTCTTCAAAAAAGAAAAGCCCCGAACATCGTTCGAGGCTTAACTGTAAATATATCTTTGAAATTATTGCTTTAATTTCTTGAATATAAAACGAGTAATAAAGATACCTTTACCATCGCCTTTACCACTATCACTTTCTACACCACTGGTAACAAAAGCCAATTCGTAACCTTGTTCAACCAAATTGTTGATTTTTGATGAGATCAATGCATCGTTAGAAGCAATGTTTTGGAAATTGATACCTGCAATACTATAGAAGTTCAATAGTTTTGTTTCTGCAAACAAACTTACTTTGGCATCAGATCTTTTTACATCTTTCTGATTGCTTTTTTTACCATCTGTTCTTTCTGTGGTAAATGCATTTGCATCAATTGGAGACTTTTCTTCGATAATTCTAGAACGACCAATACCCATTGGTACGATAGATTCTATCGTAGTGATTACTTTGTACTCGTAAGATTGAGCATTAGCATCGATAAAAAGCCCACAGGCAATAATGAAAAGTAAAACTAATTTTTTCATACTTGGTAATTAATTTACTGGTTTATAAATATTAGTAGGTTTTTGAAGATCACTAAACTATAAAAAATATTTAGATAATGTCATTACTAAACAAAATTTTTCATCATGCTAATTGATGTATTTATCGAATTTTCATGAGCATGATGAGAGAGGCACATGTTTTTGCTTATCAAGTATAAGTTAATCTTATGGATGTATAAGATCATCTTATTTTCAATTATAGATATTTGTATCAAGAAAATGACAAATCAATAATTAAAAAATAAAAATCATGAAAAATCTAAAAGAGAATCAAGCAACAGTTGAGTTAACAGCAAACGAAAGAGAAGTTGAGCAATTACAAATTTTATTGGCAAACTACCAATTGTATTATCAAAATTTAAGAAACTTTCACTGGAATGTGAGGGGGCGTGCTTTCTTCGAATTGCATGCAAAATTTGAAGAGTTGTATACCGATGCAAGTGATAAAGTTGATGAAATTGCTGAACGTATCTTGACCTTGGATGGTCATCCGTTGGGAAACTACTCTGATTATGTGGCTATTTCAAGCATTCAGGAAGCAAACTCCAATACAAGCGGAGAGGAAATGGTTCAACAGGTTGTGGATTCGCATGAAGTGTTGATCGAAAAAGTTAGAAATGTAATTGCGGAAGCAAATGAGAATGAAGATGAGGGAACTTTGGATATATTGCCAGCTTATATTTCGTACCTAGAGAAGATTAGTTGGATGCTTAAAGCATATCTGAAGTAATTTAAATATTTATAGTATAAGGAAGCCTCCAAATTTGGAGGCTTTTATTTTTTATTCGTTCTCAATATCCAGTATTAGTGGAAAATTCATGTTTTCATCCATAAACTTATCCATTTGAATCGTAAATCTTTCACAGAAAACAATACGTTGAGATTTTGGAATATATGGAGACAATCTGTTGATTTCAGACAAAATCTGATCTCTCATAATTAGTTCGGCATCATCAATGATGAACATTTTTAAATTGTTCAGGTTAATTCCGCTAAAAGAATATAACTCATTTAATTTTTTAGCCGTTGCAATTACAACATCCGAACCAGCATATATCTTATCTCTTAAATCGTGAAGATTACCAGCATCTCCTTCGCAAAAAACTCTTAAATCAGTATTTTGTGCCAAAGCTTCAAACTGTTCTTTCATCTCAATGGATTTTTCTCTGCTCGAGACAACAATTAAAGCTCTTGGTACATCTTCGAATTCCGATTTCAGCTGTTGAATTACACTGATTACAATAGTAGACGACTTACCACTTTTTTCATCGGCACGAATCATTAAATCAACACCGCTTTTTATTTTTGAAATACTCTGTTTTTGAACTTTTCTTGGTGTTTCGAAGCCATATTGTTCTAAGGCTTCCAATAAATGTTGATCTAATTTTTTTAAGAACATCTTTTTTTGCTTTTTGTTTGAATGTCGCAAATTTACAAATGTTTTGCCAATTTCATTAATCTGATAAATTCTCCTCGATATCCTTCTTCATCTTTACCTTTTGAATTTTGAGCCAAATCAATTAGCATTTCGTAATTACAGTTTCCTTTGTGTTTGGATTCGCGAAGGAGTAAACCAAAACCAGCAACAGCAGCAGAGAACTGGAAGTTTTCAGAAAGAGATTGTTTAGCTTGTATATTCATAGGAATTTCTTCAGTAATTAAGATGCTTTTTCTTCCTTCAGGATTTTTATATCTGAATTTCACACTTGCAATTTCATCTTTTGAAAGAGCTTTGGCATTTAATTTTGTATCCTGATATTTCAGATTTTGATCCTTCTTTTTCTTTTTTGCCAGTTTAATCTCGTAAAGTGCAGTTACATTGTGTCCCGAGCCAAGTTCACCTGCATCCTTTTTGTCATCATCAAAATCTTCCTTGTTTAGCATTCTGTTTTCGTAACCAATTAATCGGTACTCTTCTACAATTGCCGGGTTAAACTCAATTTGTATTTTTACATCTTTGGCAATGGTGTGAAGAGTTCCTCCAAATTCGTTTACCAGAACTTTTTTGGCTTCCAATATGTTATCGATATAGGAGTAATTGCCATTTCCTTTGTCCGCAATGATTTCCATTTTATCATCTTTGTAATTTCCCATACCAAATCCCAATACAGATATGAATACGCCATTATCGCGTTCTTTTTCAATTAATCTTTCCATCTCGGCATTGCTCGAAATACCAACATTAAAATCTCCATCGGTAGCAAGTATGATTCTGTTATTTCCACCATCTATGAAATTTTCACGAGCAGTTTTGTAAGCCAATTTTAATCCTTCAGCACCAGCTGTTGAACCTCCTGCATTTAATTTATTTAGTGCATTTAGGATTTCTTCTTTTTTGTTCCCGTTGGTGGATGGTAAAACCAAACCAGAGCTGCCGGCATATACTACAATAGCAACTTTATCTTCGGGACGCAATTGATTTACCAAAAGTTTAAAAGCTTTCTTTAATAAAGGCAGTTTGTTTTGTGAATTCATCGATCCGGATACATCTAGCAAGAACACAAGGTTTGATGCTGGAAGGTTATCTGTTTCAATTTTTTTCCCTTGCAATCCAATATGTAGTAGTAGGTTATCATTGTTCCAAGGGCATCGTGCTATTTCGTGATGAATGGCAAAGGGATGCTCACCAGTAGGTTGCTCGTAATTGTAATTGAAGTAATTGATCATTTCTTCAATTCGTACTGCATCAATTGGAGGTTTTTCTCCATTGGTAAGAAACCTACGAACATTGCTATAAGATGCTGCATCAACATCAATGGAAAAAGTTGAAACCGGACTTTCTACTGCATTTTTGTAGTTGTTTTCATTAATTGTAGAGTATCCTTCGGTATTGTAGGTCATATCTGGCATCATTTCGTATTGACAAAAAGCCATTGTATTTCTTTTTTCTCTTCTTGAGCTTTTTCCGCGAATTCTAATACCAGCAACACTACTAGAGAAGCTTTTCTTTGTCTTTTTTCCATACCCAACAACAATTACTTCATCTACGCTAATTTGTTCTGCTTGCATGATAACATTTATTACTGTTTGGTCTTTCACCTCAATCTCCTGTGTCATCAAGCCAACAAAAGAATAAATTAAAATATCACCTTTTTCAACTTCAATTGTATACTGACCATCAAAATTGGTTGAAGTTCCATTGGTTGTACCTTTTATTACTATACTCACTCCAGGTATTGCAAGATTTGATTCATCTGTAACAACACCACTTATGGTTTTTGCTGAAAGGGTAGTAGAAATAAGAATTCCTAGCAATCCCAATAATAAATTTAAAGCTTTCATAATTCTATTTTTTTAATGATTACTGTTCGTCTTTGTCATTAGGATGCAAGGCAAGAATAAATTCCATAAAAAATTTTCATCTTTTTTCTGAAATGGTTAACTAGCATAAGAATTAAAGCTGATAATTAACACAGATAGATTAATGTTTCGGTCTAAAAGAAATCCTGATAAACTTTCTGATCAAGAGTTGCTGGAATCATATATTGATTCTGGCGATTTGGAAGAATTGGGTGTGCTTTATTCACGATATATGCATTTGGTTTATGGTGTATGTTTAAAATATCTGCATGACAGAGAAAAATCGAAGGATGCAGTAAATGCTATTTTTGAACACTTGATATCAGAAATCCCTAAATTTGAGATAAAGAGTTTTAAACCGTGGCTGTATGTGGTTTGTAAAAACTATTGTCTGATGCAATTAAGGAAACAAAAATCCCGGAAAAATCAGGCAGACAAATTTTTACAGTTGCAATTTGTGGAATCTATTACTTATCTGCATCCTATTGATGAGACACCGGATTTAAATCTGGAACAAAATCTGAAAAGGTGCATTGATAGGTTAAAGGAAGAGCAGCAAAAGAGTATTTTGTTGTTTTACTATGAAGAGAAATGTTATCAAGAGATATCGAAACAATTGAAATATCCGGTAAACAAAGTGAAAAGCTATATACAAAACGGAAAAAGGAACTTGAAGATTTGCATGGAAGAATTTGCCAAACAAAATGAAGTCTAAGTTAAGATTGACATATGAACGATTTTTAGTCTATTTCGGTAATAAAATGACCGGAAAGGAAGAGCATGCTTTTGAAAAATCTGTAATGATGGATGATTTCGAAAGTGATGCTTATGATGGCTTGTCTAAACTTAGTTCATTGGAGATGGAGCAAGATTTGGAAGAATTGAAACTGAGTTTGGAAAGTAGGGTAAATTCCAAGCAAAAGAAAAGATTGATTTGGGTGCCTTATGCAGCAAGCATTATAGTTATTCTTGGGTTGAGCTTTATTTTGTATTTCATTAATCAAACCCCAAGAGTAAATGAATTGGTTAGTCAGGATATTGAACAAGCTACACCAAAGCAAAAGAATGAGAGTATCCCGATCATAAAAGAGGATAATCTTAAAATTAAGGCAGATCAGCAAATAGAAGAGTTAGACGAAGTTGAACTTGTAGAAGAAAAAGGAATTGAAGTTGCCGATCTTGAAATTCAAATAACAGATGAGGAAGAAGAACAGCAACTTGCACAGGAAATAAAAGATGAGGAGATAGAAAAGAGTGAACCAATTCTTAAGGCTCTAAAAGTTAAGGAAAATCAACCTTCAAGAATTGTTAGCAATAAAGTTGAAAAAGCTCTATCTGGCAGAGTAGCAGGTGTGGCTGCTAACAAAAGGGATTCAGGAGTTAGAATCAGAGGGTTTGCAACAATTGCTAATGATGAAAATGCAAGGAAAATTTCCGGACTTGTAGTTGATAAAGAAAAAATACCAATTCCTGGTGTAATGATTGTTGTGAATGGAACAACGAAGGGAACCATGACTGATTTAGATGGGAAATTTGTAATGAATCTTGCGGATACCAATTCCAACTACAAACTGACAGCTTCTTTTGTTGGTTTTGAAACCAAAGAAGTGGACATTGCTGATTCTTTGTTGGTTGTTTTGGAGCAGGATGCTGTTGAGATGAATGAAGTAGTAGTTACAGCCTACGGATCTGAAAAGGAAAAAGCTTATGCACCAGGATCTGTATCTGAAGTTAAAATGGATGAACCAATTAAATCTTGGAATAAAGCAAAGCCTTCTCGATCGAAGAGTATTTCGATATACAAAGAGAATATAGTTTCAAGTCTAAAATCAGAATTTAAAACTGAATTAACAGGTAAATATAAATTTAAAGTTTCTTTTATCGTGTATAGTTCAGGATCTATAGGGGATGTTAAAATTAAAGGCGACAATAACCTGAATCTAAACGAAAAAATTAAAGAATTAATTAATAATGGAGAAAAATGGATTCCAGCAGAATCCAATGAATCTCCTACTGATTCAAAAGTTCGATTTACTCTTCGTGTAGACTTTGATTAATTACTTTTTATTGATTAAGTAAACTCCTAACAAAATTCCAGACATGTATGTAAGATGGAGAAGTGTAATATTCTCTCCATCAACTACTCCCCAGAAAATTGCAAATATGGGAATGATATAAGTAACGGAAGAGGCATATACGGCAGAAATATGTCTGATTAAGCTATTCATTAATAACATTGCCATTGCGGTGCCAATAATTCCTAGCGCAGCCAAAGCAAGAAAATGAAGTGCCCAATTGGGAGTAGCAAATACAGGCTGAAAATCTGTTGTTAAAAGATAAATTAAAGCTGCTGGACCCGTAAAGAAAAATGAAAGAGATGTAATCTGAACTCCTGATAAATGTGAAAGTTTGGCTTTGATTGTATTGATATTGATACCATAAAATGATGTAGCAAGTACAATTAATAAGGCATAACTATTTATACTACCAAAGTTCAATTCTTTGCCAGAAGTTATCAGACCAAGAGCTCCAATAAGGCCGACTACTAATCCTATTGTTTGCAACCATTTAAATTTGGTTTTAAAAAATAAAATTCCAACCAAGAGCGTAAAAAGTGGGGTTAATGAATTTAGCATTCCTGCCAGTGCACTGTCTATTTGAGTTTGTGCCTTCGTAAATAAAAATGCAGGTATAAAACTACCTACAAATCCTGCCACAAGTAAACTTGGTAAGTCTTTTCTCTGAAGAAATTTTAAGTTCTTAATTGAATATGGAAGCAGTACAAGTGAAGCCAATAGCATTCGAATTCCGGCAGCTTGTTCGCTGCTAAAACTCTTCAAGCCTATTTTCATTAGTATAAATGAACTTCCCCACACAAAAGCCAAAAGAATAAGAATACTAATTTGAAACCAAGGTTTTTTCCAGTGCATGTTGTTAAGATTTAGGAACTTCAAAAATACGCTAATTTATTAGGTGACCAAATATTGATTGAATGGGCTGGTTTCTGGAAATTTTAAAGTTATGATTTGTCGCATTATGGGCATTTTGAATTAAATCTTTTTTTTTGATTGATGAAAAAATTGACATCGAATTAACCGTTTACCGAAGTTTTTAACTGGATGATAATATAGCCTTAATATTCTGATAAAGCTTATCTTATGAAGCTTTGCTAAGCTTGCAGTGTGGAATTTAACTGGTGATAATTAAGATTGATTTTTAATTGTAAGTGGCTTAACTTCTATCTTTTATAAACTAATTGTTTTATTACTTGAAATTTATTACTCTAAAATTTAATTCAATGAAAATTTTACAAAGATTGCTTTTTGTAATCGTAATGATTGTCTTTTCAGGCTTTACGTTTGCACAAACAACAATCACGGGTGTGGTACTTGATGCTCAAACAAAATTAGCACTACCCGGAGCTAATGTTGTAGTGAAAGGAACTACGCAAGGAACAACTACCGATATCAACGGTAAGTTTACTCTAAATGTGGAACAGTCTACAGGTCAATTGGTAATTTCATTTATCGGTTATGAGTCTATGACTATGGCATATAATGTCAATCAATCTTCCAACTTAGGCGAAATTCTTTTAGGACAAGATTCAGAAACCTTGGCAGATATAGTTGTAGTGGGGTATGGTGTAACCGATATTGCAAAGGATAGGCAGACTCCTGTTGCTGTCACTACTATTAAAACAGATGAAATTGTTGAAAAAGTAGGTAATCAGGAATTCCCAGAGGTGATGAAAACTGTACCTTCTGTTTTCGTTGTTAAAGGTGGCGGTTATGGCGATGCTGAAATGACTGTTCGTGGGTTCGAACAGAAAAATACAGCAGTTCTAATCAACGGTCAGCCTGTTAACGATATGGAGTGGGGTGGTATTTACTGGTCAAATTGGTCTGGTTTGCAAGATATCGCTTCAGCTGTTCAGGTTCAAAGAGGATTAGGTTCTTCAAAATTAGCTATTTCTTCGGTTGGAGGTACTGTAAATATTGTTACCAAGGCAACAGAAAGAGAAGCTGGTGGATTTGTTAAATCTTCATTTGGTAACGATGGATACCAAAAATATACAGCTGCTTACTCAACTGGTTTGAATGAAAAAGGTTGGGGAGCAACAGTTCTTCTTTCACACTGGCAGGGCGATGGTTATATGGATGCAACAGAGGGTAAGGGACAAACTTACTTCTTCTCTCTTGGGTACAAACCTTCGGAACAGCATCAATTCAACTTCATGATTACAGGAGCTCCACAGTGGCACCATCAGGATTATCAAGAGAGGATTTCTACTTACCAAAAATATGGTATGAAGTATAACTCTAACTGGGGATACAAGAATGGTAAAGTATTCAACTTTTCAAGAAACTTTTATCACAAACCAGTAACCAACTTCAACTGGGATTGGAATATTAATGAGAAAACATCTTTATCAACCGTTGGTTATGCATCGTGGGGACTTGGTGGGGGAACAGGAACTTTAGGTACACCTCATTACTTATTACCAGATGATGAGAATGGTTTGATTAGAGTAGATGATCTGATTAAGGCTAACTCTGGACAAACAGTTGATGGTTTTAATGCAGTTGGACCTTGGGATGGAAGTTCTTTGGATGGCAAGAATTCTTACTGGGATGGCAAGCGTGTTGTAACTGAAAGAGATGGAGGAACAATCCGTCGTGCTTCTATGAATTCACATAGCTGGTATGGATTGGTGTCTAATATTAACCACAAGTTTAATGAGAATTGGACGGCTGATTTTGGTATTGACTTAAGAACATATCGTGGTCTTCACTACCGTGTATTAACAGATCTTTTAGGTGCTGATGCATACTACGACAATACCGACGTGAATTCAGCAGGTAACTTTGTTACATTCACAGTTGATCCTAAACCTTGGGATATTAATAACTTTAAGAAAGCCACTAAGATTGACCGTAACTTTGATTCTAAGATCAAATGGACCGGTTTCTTTGGACAGCTAGAGTATACTAATACTATTGTTTCTGCTTTCGTTCAAGCATCGGCTTCCAATCAAAAGTACAAGAGATACGAGTATATGGAGATTCCTTCAAGTGAAAGAGAATCTAGTTGGGAAAATAAATGGGGCTACAATATCAAAGGAGGTATGAACTGGAACATTGATGAAAAACACAATGTGTATTTCAATACAGGTTACTACTCAAGACAGCCATTCTTCTCTGATGCTTTCCCAAATAGTTACACCGAATTTGCCAATGTTTACAATGATCTTGATAATGAAGGCATTTTTGGTTTAGAATTTGGATATGGTTTTAAAACCCAATATTTCACGGCTAAAGTGAATGCTTATAGAACTCAATGGAAAGATCGTTTTAACCGATTTTCAGATTCGAACAGAAACTTTGCCAGAGCATTGTTAGATCAATTGCACAAAGGGGTAGAATTGGAATTTGTTGCTCGTCCAACTACAAACTTGAAGGTGTTTGGTTTATTATCATACGGAGACTGGAAATATCAGAATAACAGCGTAGGTTTAACTTATGATGAGTTAGGGAATCCTCTTGATGATGATGGTGATGGAAAGCAAGATGAAACCATGCTTTATTTAAAAGATGTAGAAGTAGGTGGAGCTCCACAATTTAGTTCTCGTTTAGGTGCTGATTACAAAATTACTCAGGGACTTTCTGTTGATGCAGATTGGTATTTCTATGATAAGATGTTCGCATATGTAGATCCAGAAGATTATGACACTGAAGGTTCAAAAAACTTAGAGTATCCTAATTACAGTTTATTTGATGCTGGAGTTTCTTACAAATGGTATTTTGAAGGTGGACAATCGCTTCGTTTTCGTTTTAATGTGAACAATCTTTTCGATACTGAATATATCTCAAGAGGTTATTCTGCAAGACAAACAAGCGATGATCCTAGTGTAGATACCTACAAAGGAGTGCGTGTTGACAATACAGTAGAATTTGGTTTTGGAAGAACTTGGAATGCAAGTCTTACCTTTAAATTCTAAAAAAAATCTCACATCAGTACCTTGGAGAAGGATAGGTTAGTAATTATCTATTTATAACTGATGGGTCACCGGGGGAAGCTCCGGTGATTTTTAATATACAAAAACCCCGGGAATAGTAAACCCGGGGTTTTTCGTGTGTATAACAGACTATCGTTGTTTTTTGCAGAAAATCAACTTTAATTGATAATCATTAGGGTGATTTCCGATTCTGTTTAATCTTCTATCTATTTATTCCTCAAAAACCGAAAAGGTAACCCTGATAATTAAAGTTTTTTTAATTGGGTTACGCTTTGTTGTAAAATGTTCAATCCTTTTGTTAACATAGACTTTGGACATCCGATATTGAATCTCATATAGCCATTTCCTTCTTTCCCAAAAGTAGTTCCCTTATTTAAGGCTAAACCTGATTCATTAATCAGAATCTGGTTGAATTTTTCTGAGTCAATATTCAGAGCTCTACAATCTAACCATAACAAATAAGTAGCCTCCGGTGTAACCAATTTAATTTCTGGAATATTTTCTTCAAGAAATTCTCGAACGTAATCTACATTGGATTGTAGATATTTCATAAGCTGATCCAACCATTCAGCTCCATGTTCATACCCGGCTTGCATGGCAATATGTCCAAACAAATTACCAGAGTCCAGGTGCATGGCACAAAGCAGCTTTTCGTAAGTTTTTTTCAATTCCTGATTAGGAATAATAATTACGGAACTTGCTAAACCGGCTACATTAAAAGTTTTTGAAGGAGCAATGCAAGTAATAGTTCTTTGGGCCAAATCCTCTGATAAAGAGGCAAGAGGTATGTGTTTGTGATTCTTGTAAATTAAATCCTGATGAATTTCATCGGATATGATAAGGAAATCATATTTTTTTGCGATTTCTCCTAGTTGAAGAAGCTCATCTTTTGTCCATACTCTTCCTACCGGATTATGAGGATTGCTAATAATTATGGCTTTTAAACCATCTTTGGCAAGTTGTTCCAAATGCTCAAAATCCATTTGGTAAGAATCTTCGGTTCTAATTAATGGGTTATGAACCAAACTGCGCTCCGTATCATTTATAACATGAAAGAATGGATGATATACCGGTGGTTGAACAGCAATTTTATCTCCTTTTTCGGTCAGACTCATTAATAACAAGGATAGAGCAGTAACTACCCCAGGACTGGAGGAAATCCATTCCTCTTTCACTTCCCAGTCGTGACGGTTTTTAAGCCAGTTTTGTACACTTAAAATACAATCTTTACTACGGAATGAATATCCGTAAATTGCATGTTTGGCTCTTTTTAATATGGCATTTGAGATACAGTCCGGAACATTAAAATCGGTATCTGCTACCCAAAAAGGAAGCAAATCATCTTTCCCAAAATATTGTTCAAGCTTGTCGTATTTTACCGAGTTGGTATTTTTACGATCTATAATTTTATCAAAATTGTATTTCATTATTATTGATTTTTAGGAAAAGTTAAAGTATAAAAATTTATAGAGTCTTTAAAGCAGCTTTTAAAATTTGCGAATAATGTTTGGGTTGATTTATTTCGTAGAAAACTTCTAGGACATGAAAATCAGAAAGAGTGGTGCTAAATATTCTGCAATTGTTGGAATTGGCGAACGAATCAGAAAAATGAGTCAGGAAACCGGTAATGAGTTTTTGTTATTAAATCGGGGCGTGAACTCGGTTTGTAACATTGATTTAAATTCTGTTGTTGACGAATTGGATTTTAATTCGAATGAAATGCAGGTTTATCCTCCATCACAGGGAAGATCAGAGTTGAGGAATGCCATTAATCAGCATTACTTTGGGAATCAGTCATCGGTTGATAACATTGCCATAACCGGAGGAGGTATGTCAGCACTTGATTTGGTCTTCCAAACCATGCATGTGGACAAGGTGTGTTTGCCTGATTACTACTGGGGTTCATATGTTCAGGTAATGACGGTTAGAGGAATGGAATCTGAAACCTATACTGATTTTAATACTGTAATTGAAAATATAGATTCTTATAAGAACAGAGCAGTGATCATCTGTGATCCAAATAATCCTATTGGAAACAAACAGGCTGATGAAAATATTTATAAAACAGCCAAAATATTAAGCGATCATGGAGCAATTGTGATTATTGATTGTCCGTACAGAAGGATTTTTTGTGGAGAAGAAGACTTGTTTTTCCAGAATTTAAGTCAGTTGGAAAATGTAATCATTGTAGAAAGTTTTAGTAAATCTGTAGGCTTAAGCGGACAACGATTGGGTTTTGTGCATAGTACAAATAAAGAGTTTATGAATGAATTGGGAATTCGCCTAATGTATGCAACAAATGGGATAAATGCTTTCTCTCAATTAATGGTAGCCAAATTGCTAAGCTCTGATAAAGGACAGATTGTAATGAAAAGCTTTAAGGAGCGCACTTGCGAGGGAATAAAGAAGAATATAGAATTTTTGGAAAGCAAAGGCTTGTTGGCAAAAGAGTTTTATAAGGATTCAGAACCTATCGGAATATTCGTAATTGTTAACAAATCGGAAGAGGAGCTTCTTGAGGCACGAATAGGAAGTGTGTCATTAAGTTATTTTACAAGAAATAAGAAGGAGTTTGCTTCTCAGTTTGCAAGAATTTGTGTCTCTGTTCCACACGAAAAATTCAAAACTTATTTCGATAGGTTGTAGATTTCGAATAAGCTAATAGGTAGAGTTTATAAAAAATACTCAGCATATAAGAACTGAACGATATAGAAGAGTTGTAATGTTTAATTGTTGTAAATTAAATATTACAACTCTTTTTTTACCCATGAATCAGGAAGTTCGTATGGAGAAGCTTAGGGCAAGAAAATCAATAGGTTCTTATAATCGAAAGTAGCAAAAGGGAATGTGTAAGTAGGAAGAATAAAAGCGTAAGTAGAAAGAATGATTTTATAGAAGAAGGGAATTGAAATAATTCTTATTTCAAGCAGATTTACTTTATGGAAGTTCTTTACCCGATTCTGAAAGCAATTCAATCAAACCTGATCCATAAATGCCTAATTCCCAGTAATGACGATTGGTACAGCCAGATGGGCAATCGCCCCAGCCATAGCTATATATCAATTGAATGAAATCAGGATTGAAATAAATGATCTCTATATGAGATCCATCACCAATGCAGTTGGCAGCTTGGGCTTTCTTAATAAAGGTAAATTTTTTCAGTTCACTGGCTAAGGATTCCTGATTGATTCCTGTACCAGTATGAACCATATACTGTGTTTCTCTGATAGAATCCAACTGCAAATCATATTCGTTAATTAGCAAATCCAAACTTAAATTATCCGAGAAACCATAACTCTTCCAGGAATTAAAATTTTCATTTGTGGTATCTATTGAGATCCGTGTTTTGTGTAGTTTTTCAGGACACAAAGCATGCACATTGTATTTTCTGATATCCGAAGAAGCTGTTGAAATTGAATCAAGATAAACAGTTTGAAGAGCTGCTAAAATTGGTGCAAAATGATATTCTTTAAATTCTATTTCTGATAACTCTTCCATTTCCTGATTGGTATAAAAATCCATACAAATCAGCTTTGCATCATCTAATAAAATTTCAAAAATTGAATCTGAGACTCGGGAATCTTGAATTATTTGCGTAGGAAAATTTTCCGCCGTATCACTGTCACAGGCATAAAAAAGGTATACCCCGAATAGCAATATATACAGCATGTGGTTTTTCATACGATTAAAAATTAGGTGACTGGTTAGGTCATAAAATGATGATGTTTGGGTTGATGTTGAATAAATAACCCGACATTATTTAAACAACGAAACATTATTCATTTTGTTGTTTAAAGTTACAACCTTCAGGTGAGTAAGTAAAGAGCAAATTTTGAAATGTTTAGAAAAAATTAAATTTGAACTTGACGAACAGTTGAAATTTATTGGTGTAAAGATTTGTTAAAAGAAAACATTTCTTCTCTTAATCGAGTAGAATATTTTACATTTGACAATCTTAAAAACCAACAACCGTGAATACATATCGACCTTTAAAAAATACTATAGCTTTAATCATTGTTTCGGGGGCTGTTTATCTTACTGCCCAGCTATTTAATTACTCAACCGTAACCGACCGAGACAAAGATCCTGAAAATAGCGAATACATGAGTCGCTATAATGTATATGCATTAAAAACACCCGATAAATTAACTTTTGGTGATGAAATCGTTCCGATGAACAGGTGGGATGTAAAGGAGTCACTCGATAGGGAATTATTGGTGAATACCTATTGGCAATCTCAAACTTTATTGTTCTTAAAACGAGCCAATCGTTACTTTCCAATTGTTGAACCCATTTTAAAAGAACAGGGAGTTCCTGAAGATTTTAAATATTTGGCCTTAATCGAAAGTGGATTTGTGCCAACAATTAAATCACCGGCCGGGGCAGTTGGGGTTTGGCAGTTTATGAGTGGAACGGCCAAAGACTATGGTTTGGAGGTGTCAGCAGAAGTTGATGAACGATATAATATTGAGAAAGCGACTGTTGCGGCTTGTAAATATCTTAAAGATTCGTACAAAAAATATGGAAGCTGGACCTTGGTAGCGGCTTCATACAATGCTGGACGAAGATTTGTTGATAAGCAATTAAAGTTACAAGATGCAGGAGATTACTATGATTTGCTTTTGGGTGAAGAAACAGGAAGATATGTATTTAGGATTTTGGCCATTAAAATGATTATGGAGAATCCCATGGCATATGGTTTTAAATACCGCGAGTCGGATTTGTACCCAGAAATTCCAACTCGAAAAATTACAATTAAATCTCCTGTGAAGGATTTTGCCGTGTTTGCTAAGGAAAATGGAGTAAACTATAAGGTTTTAAAATACTTTAACCCATGGTTACGAAGAGAATACCTTACAAATAAATATAAAAAAGAGTACGAAATTACACTTCCTGCCAAAGGATATATTAATTTTGCATTTTCTGATTATAAAAACCCTGATGGTTCAGTGTCAGAGAAATAGATTGTTGGATTTGCAATAGGAGATTTAGATTTGAGTTCCAAAAAGAAGAAAGAAGTAAATGGTATAGAACAGCTCGAAACTGGAAGTGTTGATGTGTTTGGAGCAAGAGTTCATAACCTTAAAAATATAGATGTAAGTATTCCTCGTAACCAACTTTCGGTGATTACCGGATTAAGTGGTAGTGGAAAATCTTCATTGGCATTTGATACAATTTATGCTGAAGGTCAGCGTAGATATATCGAAACATTTTCTGCATATGCCAGACAATTTCTTGGTGGTATGGAACGTCCCGATGTGGATAAGATTACAGGCTTAAGTCCGGTAATTTCTATCGAGCAGAAAACAACCAACAAAAATCCACGCTCTACAGTAGGAACAATTACCGAATTGTATGATTTCCTTCGTCTGTTGTATGCAAGAGCCGGCGTTGCCTATTCTTATGAAACTGGCGAGAAAATGGTAAAGTATACCGATGAACAGATCATCAATTTGATTCACGAAAAATTTAGTGAGAAGAGAATTTATATTCTTGCACCTGTTGTAAAAGGGCGTAAAGGGCATTACAAAGAACTGTTCGAGCAAATTCGCAGAAAAGGATTTTTGTATGCCAGAGTGGACGGAGAAATTGTTGAATTGTTGCATGGTTTTAAGGTTGATCGTTATAAAAATCACGATATAGAAATACTAGTTGATAAACTGGTTGTTGAAGAAGTTGGAGATAAACGCCTGAAAGAGTCTGTACAAACCGCCATGAAACATGGTAAGGGTATTACTATGATATTGGATAAGGATACCGATGAGGTGAAGTATTACAGTCGCCTTTTGATGTGTCCATCTACTGGGATATCATACAATACTCCAGCGCCACATAGTTTTTCTTTCAACTCTCCTCATGGAGCTTGTCCAAAATGTAAAGGTCTCGGTCGAGTAAATGCGATTGATATGGAGAAAATTATTCCAGATCAAGCATTAAGCATTCGTGAAGGCGGGATTGTGCCTTTGGGCAAATACAAAAACAGTTTGATTTTTTGGCAGATAGAGGCCATTGGGCGAAAGTATGGTTTCGATATGAATACTCCAATTGAAGAAATTCCTGACGAAGCCCTAAGTATAATTCTAGATGGTTCCAGCGAAACATTTAAACTTGAAAATACTCCTTTGGGAGCATCGTCGAATTACTTTTTGAGTTTTGATGGTGTGATAAAGTATATCACAAATCAGGAAAGTAATGGAACTTCTAAGAAAGCCAAGAAATGGGCTGAACAATTTGTGAAAACAGATGCTTGTTCTGCTTGTGATGGAAAGCGATTGAAGAAAGAGGCTTTACATTTTAGAATTCATGATAAAAACATTGCTGAATTAGCCGAAATGGATCTTGGTTTATTGGGTGAGTGGTTTCAAGATTTGGAACAACACTTAAGTGATAAGCAGAGAAAGATTGCCATTGAAGTTTTAAAAGAAATCAGATCTCGTTTGGGATTTCTTTTGGATGTGGGGCTGGAATATCTTTCTCTTAACAGAAGTTCAGTAACACTTTCGGGAGGTGAATCGCAACGAATTCGCTTGGCAACACAAATTGGTTCACAGTTGGTTAATGTACTGTACATTTTGGATGAGCCAAGTATCGGTTTGCATCAGCGCGATAATGAAAGATTGATTCAATCCTTACAGCAATTAAGAGATTCAGGAAATTCTGTAATTGTGGTTGAGCACGATAAGGATATGATAAAATCTGCCGATTATGTGGTAGATATGGGACCTTTTGCAGGTAAACATGGAGGTGAAATTGTTGCCGCTGGTAATCCTGAAGAAATTGAAAAAGGAGATAGCTTAACGGCTCAATATCTGAATGGAGAGCGAAAAATTGAAGTACCATCAGAACGAAGAAAAGGAAAAGGGAAAAGTATTGATTTAAGAGGTTGTACAGGTAATAACCTGAAGAACGTTGATGTAAGTTTTCCACTTGGAAAGTTCATTTGTGTAACTGGAGTTTCGGGAAGTGGTAAATCGAGTTTGATTAATGGTACTTTGCAGCCAATTTTGTCGCAGCATTTTTACCGATCGGTAAAAGATCCTCTTCCATACGAAGATTTGGATGGAATTAAGAATATCGATAAGGTAGTGGAAGTAAACCAAGCTCCTCTTGGTAAAACTCCTCGCTCGAATCCAGCTACCTACACCAATGTTTTTGGCGATATTAGAAAGTTGTATGAGAAATTGCCTGAATCACAAATTCGAGGTTACAAAGCGGGTAGGTTTTCTTTCAATGTAAAAGGAGGAAGGTGTGAAACCTGCCAGGGAGCAGGAGTTCGTTCCATTGAAATGAATTTCTTGCCAGATGTGTATGTGCATTGCGATGAGTGTAATGGCAAGAGATACAATCGAGAAACTCTTGAGGTTCGATACAAAGGAAAATCAATTGGAGATGTGCTTGATATGACCATTAATCAGGCTGTGGATTTCTTTGAAAATATACCAGCAATTCTAATAAAATTGAAAGTTCTACAGGATGTCGGTCTGGGATATGTAACTCTTGGACAACCATCAACAACTTTATCTGGTGGTGAATCTCAACGTGTAAAACTGGCTACGGAATTGGCTAAAAGAGATACTGGGAAGACCATGTATATTTTGGATGAGCCAACAACAGGTCTGCACTTCGAGGATATCAGAGTATTATTAGACGTTCTAAATCGATTGGTTGATAAAGGCAATACAGTTATTGTGATTGAACACAATATGGATGTGATTAAAGTTGCCGACCATGTAATTGATATTGGTAAAGAAGGAGGTCGAAATGGAGGTGAAATTCTTTTTGAAGGCCCGCCAGAAGAATTGGCTGAATGTAAAGAGTCATTTACGGCTAGATTTTTAAAAGAAGAACTGCGATAAAATATATCAAATCCCCGCAAGGGGATTTTTTTTAACCCAAATTTCCAGGATTAAGAAAATTAAAGATTTTCAAAGAAGGCTGATATAGCATAATTATTATCTTTATACAACTGTTCTGAATGTAAAGGATAGCCATTAAATCTACAACTCATGGGGAAATTAATAGATATTTACTTTGAAGATCTTGATGAAAAAAGATCTTATGCCGTAGGAACCAACCTGCAAACCATTTTATCAGATGTTGATGTAAAATTGAATGGACCAGTATTGGGTGCTATGGTAAATAATAAGGTGAAAGAACTTACCTACGAAATATATAAACCTAAAAATATTCGTTTTGTTGACCTTACGCATCCTGCAGGAAGAAGAATGTATATCCGATCCTTGTGTTTTGTGTTGTATAAAGCGGTAAGGGATTTGTATCCTGGAACAGGTTTTAGGTTGGAGCATTCTGTTTCGAATGGTTTGTATTGTAGGTTGACAGATAAAAATATCATATTAACTCCTGTAGATATAGATAATATAAAGAGCAGGATGAAAGAAATCATTGCTGCCGATATGCCATTTATCCGTGAGGAAATTGAAACGGAAAAAGCGATTGAGATTTTTGAAAATCAAGGTCTGAAAGAGAAAACCGGATTGTTTCGCACAAGAGGGAATTTGTATACCTCAGTATATCATTTAAGTGATTGCGCTGACTATTTCTATGGATATCTTGTTCCTTCAACAGGAGTATTAAAGGTTTTTGATTTGCAGCATTTTTATCGTGGAATGCTTTTGATGAGTCCTAAGAGAGATGAACCATCGGTTGTTGAAGAGCGAATTGACCAAGAGAAAATGCTGAAAGTGTTTAGTGAATACAAGCGTTGGGGGAAAGTGTTGAATATTTCGAATGTTGGAGATTTGAATCGATATGTGGCTGAGAATAACATTTCTGAAATGATAAAAATTTCTGAGGCTTTGCATGAAAAGAAGATTTCTCAGATTGCTGATAAAATTAGAAAGTATAGGAAAAGAATTAAGTTGATATTGATATCCGGGCCATCGTCATCGGGGAAAACAACTTTTGGAAAACGATTGGCTATACAGTTGAAAGTAGCTGGCTTGAGTCCTGTGAATCTTTCGATGGATAATTATTTTGTGAACAGAGAACTTACCCCAAGGGATGAGAATGGTGATTATGATTTTGAGGTTCTTGAGGCATTAGATGTTCAGTTGTTCAATCAAAACTTAGTTGATTTAATGGCTGGAAAAGAGATTGAATTGCCGAAGTTTTCGTTTGAAACAGGGCAAAGGTATTACGATGGAGAGAAGTTGAAAATTAATGATAAGCAAGTATTGGTGGTTGAGGGGATTCATGCACTGAATCCAGGACTTACTCCATTAATTGCTGATGAGTCGAAGTTCAGAATATACATTTCTGCCCTTACCTCAATATCCATCGATGGACACAATAGAATTCCTTCAACTGATAATCGATTAATAAGACGAATCGTACGTGATTACAAGTATCGAAATTATAGTGCGTCAGATACCATTAGCAGATGGCCAAGTGTTCGAAGAGGTGAATTGAGAAATATATTTCCTCACCAGGAAGAAGCGGATGTAATGTTCAATTCGGCATTGCCTTATGAATTGGGAGTTTTAAAAAGATTTGCTGAACCAATTTTAAATGAAGTACAACCCAATCAGCCAGAATATTCAGAAGCAAATAGACTTCTTAAGTTCTTTAGTTACTTTTTACCAATTTCAGAGGAGGAGATTCCACCTACATCTTTAATGAGAGAGTTCTTGGGAGGAAGTACATTCGATTATTAGATTGTTAATAACTTTTTAACCTGTTTATATCAGTCCTGTTTTTGCTGTTAATATCCTATTCGGCAAGGACAGGATTTTTTAGTTATTAACAAGTAAAAGCTGCTTAAATAAAGGTGTGCAGGAATTATTAACAAATTATCAACAGTGTTAATAACCTGTTGATTTCTTGTTAGTAAACTAGAGTGTAATAGAAAGCCCGAATCCTGAGAAACGGGCTGCAAATATAGAAGAAAATATCTTTGATTTGTGCGTTACGAGAGAGAATTTTTTGAGAAAAAAATGAGAAAATAGCTAACTATCTCTTCATCATACGGTCTATCTCTCGCTTGTGATCTTTTTGTTTTAAGCTTTCACGTTTGTCGTAGTGTTTCTTGCCTCGGCAAAGTGCAATTTCCATCTTTGCAAAACCTCTTTCGTTAATGAAAAGACGAATTGGAACAATGGTAAGTCCCGATTCTTTTGTTTTTCTGTCCAGCTTATTTAATTCTTTTCGGTTAAGAAGGAGTTTTCTTTCTCTTTTTTCTTCGTGATTGTAATAGGAGCCAAACTTGTATTCCGAAATGTGCATTCCTACTACATACAATTCGTTGCGAGTGAAATAGCAATAAGAATCAACCAAGCTGGCTTTTCCAGCACGAATTGATTTGATTTCGGTTCCAAAAAGTTGAATTCCGGCTACAAATTTCTCAATGAACTCGTACTCGAAACTGGCTCTTTTATTTCTGATGTTAATATTCTGCATCGTTATATCTTAAATTCCATGCAAATTTAGTATTTAAATTGTTAATGGAAGCCTGAATAGAATTGAAAACATCCTTTCAAATATTAAAGGAAGAACAAGTATTAATAGACTTGCCATAACGGTAAATCCTGGACGCTTATTGTTAGCTATGGGTAAAATTGAAGCAGTTCCCAGCCACAATATTCTGATGAAGTACAGTTCCAATAATAGGCAGATCTGATTTAAGAATGAGAATGGCGTGAACAATTGGGCCAATCCATGAAAAACACAGAATATAGAAGCACTGTAAATTACAAGTTTAAAAATCACATTTTCATGGATTTTAAACTGGAAATTTGGCATAAGCAAAATGATCAGTTTAGCTGCACAGTATAAACCTAAATTAAGAGCTAAAAAATCAACAAATAATTTTGAACCAGCAATTAATACATCCTTTGTGTGAATGTAGGTACCTCCTGCGGCAATAATTGCACATAAAGCAATCACCGGAAAGGAGAAGTTTCGGAATAGCTCTTTTGTACTTGAATTTTCAGGAGCGATTCTTTCCCATTCTTTTTTTGGAGTAAGTAGCAGATTACGTGTTCGAAAGAGCGAATTTAAAACACCTTTTGAATTGTATCCCATTTTTGAATAATCTTGTTTGATAAAGTCAAAATTAAACAAGTTTTTAAAAAGGAGAAGAAATTATGAATTTTTAGAATGGATTTATACTGCAATTTAAAAGCCTAAAAAGTTAGCCATTCCTAAAAATAGTGCGCCTAAAATTGCGTAAATGGAAAGTAAACCAATTAGAATAAATGTAAAATAACCAGATCTTCTCCTAGCAGGAACATTTAAAATTGGTGTGATTCCTTTGTATAATATATAGAAGCTAAATAATCCAAAAATTGTTAGATAGTTAATCGTAGGAAATAGAAAGGCTATAGAATTAAAAATGAATCCGGGAGTATAGGAAAATGCAACCAAAATAAATGCTCTTTCAAATCTTTCCATCTTGGTAGGAAGAACTGCAAAAGGTCTTATTACGAATGATGAGATATAAATTGATGCGATGGATAGAAAGAATGTTGTTATGGATGAAAACAAAAACATATCGACATGATCTGCAGGATTGTTTTCAAAAACCATAAACCCTATAAAGTTACAGGCAGACATGATGAAGGCTAAAGGAATAATAAGTACAAATAGGAGTTTGGAGCTTTTAGTATTTACATGATCCAGAATTGAAATCCACTCCTTTTCAGGAGAAATTAGCAGGCGAAAAGTGTGCTTGTAGGTTGCAAGAATTGTCATATTGATAGTCTGGTTAGTGAAATCAAAAAACTTAAAGTAATTTTGTTGCCGAATATTGAATTTTCGACCTATTTAAGATAGGCATTATCCTGAAAATGAAACGCCCATTATTGAATAATTCATGGTAAGTTTCATGTGATAGCTAAAAGAAAATTTAAACACATGAAAAATCGGAGTATTATTTCGATTAAAATTTAAGGAAGATGCATTACAATTTATTGGTAGTTCTGGGAGCAACAGCAACGGGTAAGACAAGTTTGGCGGTTAATTTGGCTAAGGATTTTAATGGTGAAATTATTAGTGCCGATTCTCGTCAGATTTATCGTGGTATGGATTTGGGTACAGGAAAAGACATTGAAGAATATGTAGTAGATGGCATTGAAATCCCTTATCACCTGATTGATATTGCAGATGCAGGATATAAATACAATGTGTTTGAGTTTCAGCAAGATTTCGTTAAAGCCTTTGAGGATATTTCATCCAGAAAAAAGCTGCCGGTTGTATGTGGCGGTACAGGAATGTATCTGGAAGCAGTTCTGAAAGGTTACAAATTAATAGCAGTTCCGAAAGATCAGTCTTTTAGAGATGAAATGGAAGGGAAATCGCTTCAAGAACTAGAAGTAATACTTCGTTCCTATAAAGATTTGCACAATACCAGCGATTTAGAAACCAAGAAAAGGGCTATCAGAGCCATTGAAATTGAGAGATATTACGCTGCTAACCCTCAAATAGATATGGATTATCCGGAAATGAATCCATTATTGATTGGAATAAAATTCGACAGGGAAAGCAGACGAGACAGAATTAGCCTTAGATTAAAAGAACGTCTTAAATCAGGAATGGTTGAAGAGGTAGAAGGATTGTTAAAATCTGGTGTATCTGCAGAAGATTTAATTTATTATGGCTTGGAGTATAAGTTTCTTACCCAGTATGTAACAGGGCAAATCACATACGATGAAATGTTCTTGGGATTAGAGATTGCGATTCATCAGTTTGCCAAGCGCCAAATGACTTGGTTCCGAAAAATGGAAAGAAGTGGCAGTAATATTCATTGGTTAGATGGTTACATGCCACTTGATGAAAAAATTGCCAAGGTAAAGGAGTTGTTTAATGCTTAAGCAAGGTATTCAACAACTTTATCATATGAAATGCGTGTAATGCCAAGTTCATCCCATTTTTCAAAAGGGAGTGGGATGTTCGGAAGTTCTTTTATTGCATCTTCAATTACATAAACTTTAATTCCTCTTTTAGCAAGTCCAACTGCCGCACAATCGACGCACACATTTGTAGTAACACCATACACAAAAACAGTTGTTGGATTGATCTCTTTTAATAAATTCTCGGTATTTGGATTTCCTTCGAATACATCAAATGCATCTTTTCTGATAATGATATTTCTTTGAAGTGAAGCTTCTCTCAATTCTTTTTCGTTGTATATTTTGTTCCAAAGAATTTTTGGACAGTTTTCTTTGGGATTGGTTTCTGAAATGTACTCTGCTCCTAAAGAGTTTGCCATGCAATGTTCTGGAAAAGTATTTACAAAATCAGGATTTGAAGATAGTTCGGCAGAATTGCTGTAATGATAATCGGCTGTGTTAATTACTTGAATGTTATTGAATTCAGCCAATTTTGTAATTGCTGCAAGAGTGGGTTGAATTTCTTCTGCATTTTGAGCATAAAGTTTTCCATTCTTACTCATGAAGTCGATTTGAGTATCAACGTTCCAAAACAAGATATCTTTTGTAAACATATTTGTAAGTCTTTCTTTTTAATAAAAATACAACCGATTCTATCCTATTCAAAATAGATAAGAACTATTAATCCAAAGATATCGGAAAATTAAGGCTTTTTGTCATGGATTTTGCAGTCGATAACGAATATATTTTAATGTCGTAATGAACTTTTCTAATTTAAATTTTGAAAATCGATACGAACACAATAAATGAACAACATAAGAACCATATCCCGTAGCAGGATAATTTATCATATACTTTTTTGGGTGGTTGCGGCAGTATTTTGGTTGCTAACCATGTTTGTTGCTAGTAATTTTAAAAATATACTAAAGATTGAACCAGTATTGATGACTTTGGTTTTTAATCTTTGTTTTGCGGCAGCAGTCTATGTAAATCTTTTGATTTTAATACCATTTTTATTTAAAAGGCAGCGTTTTTTTCTTTACGTTGTTTCAGTATTTGCAGTAATATCTGGGGCAGCTTTTGTAATCGATTTTTTGCTTGTATATCCTTTAAATAGTTTTGTTCAAGGTGAACAATATTTCGAGGAATTGACCTTTGTGGTTTGGGTAAATTTTGCAATATTCACCTTAATTTATGTTGGTATTACTTCTGTATTATCGATGACACGAGAGTTAATTGTTTTACAAAAAGTAACGACTAAATTTCAGGATATTGAGAGGGAGAAACTGGAAGCAGAATTAAAAGCTCTTAAGGCTCAGATAAATCCTCATTTCTTATTTAATACCCTTAATAACCTATATTCACTTACTTTAGATAAATCAGATAAAGCACCAAACTTGGTGTTGAAATTGTCTGATATGATGAGGTACATTTTATATGAATGTAATGATAGATATGTTTTTGTAGATAAAGAATTGGATTTTATTAAGAACTACCTGGATCTACAAAAAATTAGGTTAGATGATACCTTTCCTGTAAGTATAAATGTAAAAGGAAGTGCTTCTCAAAATAAAATAGCGCCTTTGTTGTTCGAACCATTAATTGAAAATGCATTTAAGCACGGATCATATGGTAGGAATAACAATGGATTTGTAAATATTCTATTTAACTTTGAAGAGAAGGATAGAATGGAATTGTCAATTGAAAATCGATTTGATAACAAATGGCAAGATGAGGAGCGAAAAGAAAAAGGGATTGGAATCAAGAATGTTACTCGTAGATTAGAGCTGTTGTATCCGGATAAACATGATTTGAATATCTCAAAACAAAATGACTTGTTTAAAGTGAATTTACAAATTGATTTATCGGAGCAAAACGGATTGAGTAATATTTAAACTCTGAAAAAAACAAAACGCATGAAGTTGAAGTGTTTAATTATAGATGATGAGCCATTGGCACAAAGAGTACTGGAAAAGTATGTTTCAGAACTCTCAAGTTTGGAGTTGAAAGGGAAGTGTAGTGATGCCATTGAAGCCATGGAGGTTCTTCAACAAGAATCGGTCGATCTGATTTTTTTAGATATTAATATGCCAAGATTGAGTGGAATTAATTTCTTAAAGTCCTATAAAAATCCACCAATGGTTATTATTACCACGGCATATACAGAATACGCATTAGAAAGCTATGAACTGAATGTACTGGATTATTTGAAAAAACCTTTCTCATTTGAACGTTTTTTGCAAGCAGTGCAAAAGGCAGAAGAGAAAGTAAAAGTAGTTGCAGAATCTCAGGAAACTGGTAAGGATGAGTTGGAATATATTTTTGTAAAGGCAAATAAAAAAACAATCAATATCAACCTGGATGCCATTCAATATGTTGAAGCATTAGGGGATTACGTTAAGATTTTTACTAATGACGGGCATGTAGTTACTTATCAATCCTTGAAAGGGATTGAAAGATTATTGCCGTCAGCCAAATTTTATCGTATTCACAAGTCCTATATTGTGGCTTTGGCAAAAATAAAATCGATAGAAGGAAATATGGTACATATGGATAAAGGTACCATACCAATAGGAAATAATTACAAGCAGGGATTCTTCCAAAGGATTCATCCCGTGTAATTTTTATAATCAAGTCTGTTTGAGTAAGTAAAAGAGTCGATTTTCAGCATCGGCTCTTTTTTTTGTCGTGAAAAAAGGATTGAATTTGAGGAAAACGCAATTTTTAGGTGTAAGAACTAAAAAAGAAGTCAAATATAATGCTCAATTATGCTAGGAATTAGCTGCTATTTCTTAAATTTAGGCTTTGATAAATTGAATCCGATCAATATTAAATTTTAAAGACTATGAACAGACGTGCTATTTCTCGTTATACCTTTATTCTTTTCGCTTTGGCTTTAAGTGTTGTAGCTTGTAAGCCAGTTGATAAGAAGAAAAGTGGTGAACAAACAGTAAAACCATTATTAAAGAAAGCTATTGAAAGTGAAGTGAAAGATGTAGTTTATCCCTTACCAACTACTTTCGAATTGACTTCTATGTTGAATCGTATTGGAGCTGACTATATTCTTGGTTTATCAAATTCTACAGATAACGCTGATAAATATTTTACTGAAAAAGCAAGAGCTCTTAATCTTGGTGTTTATGGTGCTGATTTAAGTTATGCAAGTACATACAATCGCAAGCAAGAAACTATGTTGTTCCTTAAGGCATCTAAAACATTAATCGATAATCTTGAGATTACAAGTGCTTACAACAAAACTCTTGTTGATGATGTAGAAAAAAATCTTGATGATAAAGATCAATTGGTAAAAGTAATTACCAACTCTTTCTATGATACTTATGAGTTTTTGAACAAGAATGGAAAGGCGAACTTATCTTTATTGGTTGTTAGTGGTAGCTTTATCGAAGGATTATACATTGCAACTCACATTTCAGAAAATACTTATGCAAACCCTGAAATCGTGAAGGTAATTTTCGATCAGAAAGCTTCTTTGGAGAAATTATTAGAGGTTCTTGAACCAGAAAAGAAAGATCCTAATGTTGCAGCTTTAATTGCTGAATTTACAGGACTAAAAGCTAGCTACGAAAAAGTTGTGGAAGGAAAAATGACTGAAGCACAATTAAATGAAATTATTGCTAGTGTTGCAAAATTAAGAAACAATATTGTGGAGTAATCATATTCCACTAAAGATGTTAGAACTGCCTTCCAATTTTGGAGGCAGTTTTTTTGTGTCAATTAAGCTAAAATTGCAATCTTTTGTAAAGAAATAAATTGTAATTTTAGAGACAGCGCAGATCTGCCAAAAAACCATAATTCATATTTGTACATGGGGGAATCGATACTAAATGCTCTAATGCACCTGTTTGCAATTGTTGCCAACACAAAACAAGAGGGTGTTTCTGGTAAAGGAAGAATTATTGTAGAAAGCTTTTTAAGTCGTTATGTGAATTCTGAGATTCAGGATGAATACTTGCGATTGTTCGAGAATTATTCGGAATTTTATCGTCGCGAGATGGAGTATCAGGCTATAACTTATGCCCGTCAGGCAGATATTCTTTCATTAGCAGAGGCTTCTAAAGTTTGCAACAAGGTAAAAGCTGAATTGATACAAGAAGAAAGATTAATTGTATTGCTTCGCTTAATGGAGTTCGTTTACGAAGATAAAAAGGTAAGCGAAAGCGAGTTTGAGTTCATTAGTATTGTTGCAGAAAATTTCAAGATTACACGTTCCGAGTTCATTAATTGCCTTGCATTTGTTTGGGGAGATACGGTAGATGATTTTGATAAACGCAAATTCCTGATTATAGATAATAAGGTTACCGAATGGTCGGATAACTTGTCTTGGTTTATGAAAAAGGAAGCCAAGAAAAAAGAAAACGAAACCAAGCATATGTATTGCGAAAATTTGTATGGACGAATTATCGTAATGTACATCGAAAGTGTGAACTTGTTGGTGTTTAAATATGAAGGTGAGTTGAATCTTTATCTTGAGGGCAACAAAATTATCTCTGAAAAAACCTACCAATTGGGGAACGGTTCTATTATAAAGGGCCCCAATATCAAGTCGATTTATTTCTCAGACATTGCTGCTAAATTTCTTGAAGAAGAAAAGCAGGAAAAAATCATTTTTTCGGCAAAGGATATCGAATTTAAATTTAGAAATTCGAACAACGGAATACAGAAATTTAATTTGTCCGAAGAAAGTGGTCAGTTGATTGGTATAATGGGAGGTAGTGGTGTTGGAAAATCAACTTTGCTGAATGTTCTTAACGGAAATCTTACGCTTAATAATGGTGAAATTAGAATTAACGATTTTGACATCCACCGAAACAAGCTTGCCATTCAAGGTTTAATTGGTTTTGTGCCACAGGACGATTTGTTGATTGAAGAGCTTACCGTTTTTCAAAACCTTTACTATAACGCCAAACTTTGTTTTAAAGATTTTACCGAGATTCAGATTCTGAAAACAGTTTTAAAGATGCTTCAGGATTTGGCTTTGTATGAAGCGAGAGATTTGAAGGTTGGAAATCCGCTAAACAAATTCATAAGTGGAGGACAACGTAAACGACTGAATATTGGCTTGGAGTTAATGCGCGAGCCTGCCATTCTTTTGGTTGATGAGCCAACATCAGGGCTTTCATCTACCGATTCGGAAATGGTAATGAAGCTGCTAAAACAGCAGACTTTAAAGGGGAAGTTGGTGATTGCCAACATTCACCAACCATCGTCGGATATCTTTAAAATGTTCGATAAGCTTTGGATTCTGGATAAAGGTGGTTACCCAATTTACAATGGTAATCCCATTGATGCCATTGTTTATTTTAAGACTCAGAATTCGCAGGTGAATGCTTCGGAAAGTGAGTGTGTAACCTGTGGGAATGTAAACCCAGACCAGATTTTACAGATCGTAGAGACCAAATTGATCGATGATCAAGGGAAACCAACTCGAGACAGAAGAGTCTCTCCTGAGAAATGGTACGAGAAATACCTTGATAATATTGAGTCAAATCACCAGCCATTGAGGGCAGAAAAAAAGTTGCCGCAAAGCGATTTTAAGATTCCTGGTAAGGTGAAGCAATTCTCCATTTTCTGGATCAGAAATGTATTGTCGAAACTAACCAACAAGCAGTATCTAATCATCAATCTGTTTGAGGCACCACTGCTGGCGATCATTCTTGGTTACTTTACCAAATACACAGCTAATGGGGCTTATGTGTTTGGAGAGAACAAAAACTTTCCGGTATTCCTATTCATGGCGGTTGTGGTTTCCATGTTTTTAGGACTTACGGTTAGTGCCGAAGAAATCATAAGGGACAAGAAGATATTGCAGCGCGAAAAGTTTTTGAATTTGTGTAGAATCAGTTATCTCGCATCCAAAATCATGTTTTTGTTTGTGTTATCTGCCATTCAATCCATATTGTTCGTTCTGCTGGGGAATTTCATATTGGAAATTGAGGGAATGACTTTTGCCTATTGGCTGGTGCTGTTTACAACAGCTTGCTTTTCGAATTTGGTAGGTTTAAATATCTCAGCAGGATTAAATTCGGTTATTACCATTTACATTTTAATTCCATTGATATTGGTTCCACAGCTTTTGCTTGGAGGTGCAATGATTAAGTTTGATGATCTTCATTATGGTGTTACCGACAAGGTGTATGTTCCTATCGTAGGGGATTTGATGACCACACGTTGGACTTACGAGGCACTTGCGGTTACGCAGTTTAAGGACAATGAATTCGAAAAGCACTTCTTCGATCATGAGAAAGGCATAAGTGATGCTTCGTTTAATAGTTCATTCTTGATTCCTAAACTGGAGTCGGTTCTTTTAGATTGTGAACGTAGCATTGAGTTCGAAAAGGATACGACAGAAACCCAAGCTCATTTTAAAATGCTGCGCGATGAGATCAGGCAATTGGCTGATAAATCAGGATTGGCCGTTTTTCCTGAATTGAATCAGTTAAATCTTAAAGATTTTAATTTGAATGTAGCCGAACAAACCAAGAGCTTTTTAGATCAGGTTGAGTTGTACTATTTAGGAATGAGTAGCGAATCGGGATACAAGAAAGATTATGAGTATTCACGATTGGTTGATTCTTTAGGACGAGATGGAGTGTATGAGTTTAAACAAAACTATTATAACCAAGCTTTGGCCGATTTGGTTTTGAACAGAACCGAAGTGAACAAGATGATTGAGGTGGATTATCAATTGATTCAAAAGAAAGATCCAATATTCATGTCACCAGATTCGAAGTTTGGTCGCTCGCATTTCTACTCGCATGCAAAGCGAATTGGAAATTTCTATATTGATACCTTCTGGTTCAATCTGGCTGTGGTTTGGTTGGGCACAGTACTGTTGTTCTTCGCACTTTGGGCCGATGTGCTGCGCAAAATGATGAACTACTTTGAGAGCATTAAGTTGGTTCGTAGGGAGAAGAAACGAAAATAGAATCAATTACGAATTAAGAAAACCTGACAGCGTCTATAAGACCTGTCAGCGTTTAATGAAAATATTTGTAGCGCTATTATGTTTTGTTGTATAGTTTTTTAATAAATGAATACTTTCTTCCTGATATTACTATTGAGTTCCCCTTTCCTTCTAATAGCGACCTATGTAATGACAGCAAGACATAAGTCGTTTTGGAGGATATTTACAGTGCATACAATAGCATTTATAGTATATATGACATTTGTAATCAATTATTCAAAATTAATAACAGGACATGATGAATATGGACTTGGGCAACTTGGTCTCGCAATTTTATTTATTGTTGGACACATAATTCTAGGTGTTGCCCATGGTGTATTTTTATTAATCAAGAAAAGAAAATCAATTAAGAAAGCCTGACAGCGTTTGATAAAAAATAATTGTAGAGACGTAGCACTGCTACGTCTTTCTTTTTATATGGATCTTCGATTCAAATAATTCACCAACAACAAGCTACTCGCAATCACCATCATCCCCATAATCGAAACGGTATCCGGATTTTCATCCGGTAATATCATCCAGCTTAGGAAGGCACCAAAAATTGGAATGATAAATTTCCAGGTGTTTAGGTTCGATACCTTTACGTTCGGGCGCTGAAGCAATCCGAACCAAATGGTAATGGCAAAGGCCGATACCATAGCCAACCAACCAAGAGAGATCCAGTATTCGCCAGGTAAATTAAAATTCCACGATGGATTTTCGATAGGAAGGGAAGCCAACATCAATCCAATTCCTCCAATAATCATTGAGAAGGAAGCCAATACTCGTGGAGGCATATCTTTAGCATCGCGCGATACAATTACATTTCCCGTGCTACCTACAATGTTATTCAGAATCAGAATTCCAACGCCAAGAGGAATGGTGGTAGAAAAAACAAAGTCTGATCGTCCCAAGCTAATGATGCATACTCCTGTCATTCCAAGAAGAATGGCCCCAATTTTTTGCCAGCTCATTTTGTCGTTGCTCAACATCAGGTGTGCCATAATGGCTGCAAAAAGAGGTTGAGCCCCAATTAACATGGCACCCAGTGCTCCGGGGACGTAGCTGATTCCCATGTAGAATAATCCGTACAGAAAAGTAGTTTGCAAAAGCGCTACCCATAGCACAAACTTCCATCTTCTTTTCGATTCCAGTATTTTGAACTTTAAATCTTTAATAAAAGGGAGTATCAACAAGCCAGATATAAAGAAACGCAAACCTGCAAACTGCAATGGAGTGGTGTATTTCAATCCAATTTTAATTGCGGTAAAGGGAGTTGCCCATAGCAGGCAGGCAAATATTGCCAATACTGTGGTTGATAGGAAGAATTTCTTCATAGGGATTAAAAATTTTCTGCAAACTTAGGGATTTTTGGCTGATTGATAAGGAAAAGAGAGTTTTAATGCTTAAAAGATTAACTTGAATTGTAAAAAATGAATAATCGATAAGGAAATATATAAAATACAATATAGATATAAATAAAACATTAAGGAAGAATAAATTATAATTAGTAAAAATAGACATATTAAAAGGTTAATATAATATTTAAATGTAAAATTTATCTTATCTTAAAGATCAATAATTATTTACGCAAAATAATGAATAAAAATCAGCAGTTATTAGCTCATGCCAAAGCAACAGAAGTTAGAGAGGTTGCCAGAACAATTGTTGACTTTTGGAAAGGTGAGAAAATAGATGTAGACAAACAATTTTTGAACAGACTTGAAGAATTAGATGAGCAAAGTATTATTCTTCGGGATTCTTTTGGGAAGTCGCGAAAAGGTACATTTACAGGGAACATGAGAGAGTTGAATAAACAAATTGCAAGTTTGTTTGTGGGAGTAAAGTACCTGGTAAAATCGTATTTGCATCATCCCGATGAGGATAAAAGAAGGGACGCAAAGAAAATTTGGAAGCAAATTGTTGTCCTTGGCGTAAATTCTCACAAGTTGAGTCTTGAAGAAAAGATGCCAAGCTTGCAAAAACTGATAGAAGTAACATTGTTGGGAGACCTGAAACCTAAGGTAGAAAATATAGATGGCCTTAAGGTGTTTATTGTTGGCTTAAGAGATTTGATTAATCAGCTGCAGACTGCCCATCGTTTGAGTATTGAAGAGAAAGTAAAACGAAAACAACGAGTACAGACTACGGCTCAGGCTCATAAGGTACATCGATTATTGAATGAGGAGATTTTGCCTTTCCTGTTTACCCTTCGTAAACTTGATCCTGATAATTACGGTAAATTGGCTCGAATTGCAGAAACCGATTTGAAAGAAATCAATAAGAAAATTAGAGCTCGCAGAAGTATGTGGGCCAAGAGGAGAGAGGAAGCGAAAGAGGTGTAATTTGCATTATTGCTTTTGAGATTCTCACTTCAAGTGAGGCTCTCAATTAATTTTATTGATACTCTCAGCTTAAAGTGAGAGCATCAAAAAATCCCTACCAAAGCTGGCAGGGATTTAATATTTAAATAGCTTTCGCTTATTTCTTCAACCATTTGTCTAACCAGCTAGCGAATTCGCGCTGCCATAAAATTCCATTTTGGCAACCCAATACCCAGTGATTTTCTTCAGGGAAGTAAAGGTATTTTGCAGGAATTCCTCTAAGGCGAGCAGCATTAAATGCTTGCATACCTTGAGAAGCTACAATGCGATAGTCTTTTTCACCATGAATCACCATGATTGGCGTATCCCACTTGTCAACAAATTTGTGAGGAGAGTTCGCGTATGAACGCTGAGCAATTTTGTTCTTTTTGTCCCAGTATGCGCCACCAAGATCCCAGTTTACAAACCACATCTCTTCAGTTTCCAAGTACTGAGCTTCAAGATTAAACATACCATCGTGAGCGATGAATGCTTTAAAGCGCTTGTTGTGGTGACCAGCCATCCAGAAAGTTGAGAATCCACCATATGATGCACCAACGCAAGCCAAACGATCTTCATCAACATACTTTTCAGCCTTTACATTGTCGATTGCCGATAGGTAATCTTTCATGTTCTGTCCGCCGTAATCACCAGAAATTTGCTCGTTCCATTCCTGACCGAATCCAGGAAGACCTCTACGGTTTGGAGCAACAATTACATAGTCGTTTGCAGCCATCATTTGGAAGTTCCAACGGTAGCTCCAGAACTGAGAAACTGTTCCTTGAGGACCACCCTGGCAATAAAGAACAGCAGGATATTTTTTGTTTTCGTCGAAATGAGGAGGTTTAATTACCCATACCAACATTTGCTTGTTATCGGTAGTTTTTACCCAACGTTTTTCAACAGTAGCAAGGGTCAACTGATCAAGAATGTGCTTGTTCACGAACGAGATTTCTTTCGCCTCACCAGTTTTTGCATCAACATTGTACAATTCAGCTGGTTTGCTCATTGATACACGCTTTGCGATCAACTTGTCGCCAATAGGATGAACCGATTGATAGTTGTGAACCCCTTCGGTAATTTTGTGAATCTTGCCATCAGCAATGTCCATGCGGTAGATTTCGTCAGTTGCATGCCAGTCCGAAATAAAATAGATCGACTTGCTATCCTTGGTCCATGTTAGGTGACCCACATTTTGGTCGAAACCTTTGGTCATGTATTTTGCCTCGCCAGTTTTTAAATCCATTAAGAACAGACGAATTTGATCCGCCTCGTAACCATCGCGCTCCATGCTTTCCCAAGCCATGTATTTTCCGTCAGGCGAGAAGGTAAGGTTGTTGTCGTAACCCATCATGCCTTTGGTCATGTTCTTGGTTTCGCCTGATTCTACATTGTAGAAATAGATATCTGTATTGGTTGAAAGAGCGTATTCCACACCGTATTTCTTGCGAGAAGAATAAGCGATGTTCTTGCCATCAACAGTCCAGCCTACCTGTTCTATTCCACCCCAAGGGCGTACAGGAGCTTCCCATTGTTCACCTTCCATGATATCTTTACCGCCTTTTAACATGTTTGAGCGATTAAAATCCGCAACGAAAAGGTGAGTGTAAGTTTCTACCCAGTGATCCCAGTGGCGATAAAACTCGTCGGTAATTACTCTACCGTTGGTTTTTTTCAAATCAGGATGCTTGTCGTGTACATCTTTTCTTAGCTTAACTTCTTTTGAGTAAACAATTTTTGATTCGTCTGGTGAGAATTTGAAATCATTAATTCCACCTTCAATATCAGTCAACTGCTTGCGACCTGTTCCGTCGGCATTCATTTCCCATGCCTGAACCGATCCGCTTTCAGCAGAAAGGAAAGCAATTTTACCATCTTTGGTCCAGCGCTCGCCCCACTCTTTACCTGCAGTGTTTGTAATCTGAACAGCATCGCCACCAGCTACAGGAACTGTATAAAGGTCGCGGTACGATTTGTCTTCTTCTTTGTTGAAGTAAGTTACTCCGTAAAGAACTGTTTTTTCGTCAGGCGAGATACTTTCTCCACCCAATCGTCCGAAAGACCATAATACTTCCGGAGTCATAACGTCTGATGCCAATTTGGTTTCAGGAGTTTTGTAGGATGAATCTTTTTTTGATTCTTCAGCTTTCTGTTCGCATGATGTTAATCCTGCTACAAAAGCCAATCCTAACAAAAAGTACTTGTTTGTCATGATTGTAGATATTTTGTTGTTAGATATTTTCAGCACCGTAAATGTAAGGAAGAATGAACAATTATCAATTAAGAATTATCAATTTATAAAACAGTAGAGACGCATGGCATGCGTCTGTTGGTGTGCATGTGTTTGGGGGAGCATTTTTGTGGTAGGTGTGTAAAGGTATTTGTGTTGTGTTACGGTTAGCGTGGGATGAGACGCATGCCATGCGTTTCTACGGGGATTCATTCCATGAACGATTTTACTGTCCAAATTCCCCCTTTCAAGGGGGATAGAGGGGGATGTTCCTACAAAAAAAAGACCCCCGCATCGCGAGAGTCTTTCATTTATATAATAGGTGTCAGAATTTATTCTACCGGATTGTTGATGGCTTCAATAATCTTGTTTTCCAATTCTTCAGCCAATTCTGGATTGTCGTTGATTAAGTTTTTAACTGCCTCACGACCTTGTCCTAGTTTGGTTTCACCATACGAGAACCATGAACCAGACTTTTTAATGATGTTGTATTCAACACCCAAGTCGATGATTTCACCAGTTTTAGAAATTCCTTCTCCATACATGATGTCGAATTCAGCTTTACGGAATGGAGGTGCAACTTTGTTCTTTACAACCTTCACACGAGTGTGGTTACCGTTTACTTCATCACCATCCTTAATTTGACCAATTCTACGGATATCCAAACGAACCGATGCGTAGAACTTCAATGCGTTACCACCTGTTGTTGTTTCAGGATTACCGAACATTACACCAATCTTCTCACGCAACTGGTTAATGAAAATACAGGTAGTGTTCGTTTTGTTGATGTTTGCAGTAAGCTTACGCAATGCTTGCGACATCAAACGAGCTTGAAGACCCATTTTTGAATCTCCCATTTCACCTTCAATCTCAGCTTTTGGAGTCAAAGCAGCAACCGAGTCAATTACTACTAAGTCAATAGCCGAAGAACGAATCAACTGGTCAGCAATTTCCAAAGCTTGCTCACCATTATCTGGCTGAGAGATCAATAGGTTTTCAGTATCTACACCCAATTTCTCAGCATAGAAACGATCGAAAGCGTGCTCTGCATCAATAATTGCACAGATACCACCAGCTTTTTGCGATTCAGCAATTGCATGGATTGCCAAAGTGGTCTTACCTGAAGATTCAGGACCGTATATTTCAATAATTCTACCTTTAGGATATCCACCAACTCCTAATGCCATATTTAGTGACAAAGATCCCGATGAAATTGCAGGTATATCTTCAACGGCTGCATCGCCCATTTTCATGATAGCACCTTTTCCGTAGGTTTTGTCAATTTTTTCCATGGTTAGCTGAAGTGCTTTCAGCTTTTCCTTGTTAATTTCTGCAATGTCTTTGCTCATAATATGTGTTTTAAATATTTTTCCTCTTAAAGCTTTAAGCTATTGTAAATTCATCTCAGAAAGAATCTGATTGGTATGGTCTTTAGTTTTTACTTTCGTAAAAATTTTTTCAATAATACCTTCTTCCGAAATTACGAAAGTAGTTCGAATGACTCCCATGTATTCTCTTCCATATAATTTTTTCATTCCCCAGGCACCATAGGCTTCCAAAATTTCTTTTTCGGTATCAGCAATTAAATTGAAAGCCAAATTGTGTTTTGCAATGAATTTTTGATGTGATGCAATTTTGTCGGGGCTAACGCCAACAACTTCAAAACCTAAATTTGTAAGGGCATCGTAATTTTCATTCAAATTACACGATTCCGCAGTACATCCAGGTGTATTATCCTTAGGATAGAAGTAAAGAATTAGTTTTTTGCCTTTGAAATCGTCTAAGCTTAATTCTTTTTCATCTTGGTTTAATCCCTTAAAAACGGGAGCTTTATCTCCTTCTTTTAAATGTGTCATTTTTCAGAAATTTGAATTACAAATATACCTTAATCCGAATATCAGAACGAATTAATTCGGCTAAAGTTATTAACCCATGAAGTTAAAAAAAATTGCGACCGAAATGGATTTAATAAAGGATCTTTTTTTTAAGATTATGCTCTGATATTTTGTTAATTCAATCTTTCTCTGGTTATTTCGTACTTACACTTTATATATTATCTTTGTTATAAATATTTACTATATTAATATTTTATAATTGTAAGCCTTGTTTTTAAGGGAGTTTAAGAGATGAAATTATGAACAGGCTATGAATAAAATAATTAATATCTCGGATTATTTTTAAGCAAGACATTAATTCTATGAACGATACTATGAGATTACGCAGCACGTTGCTTTTAATCGCTTTGTTTATTGCCCAAATATCATTTGCCCAAAGCTTTAGCGGAGGAAAAACCGAACAGCAAATTGAAGAAGAAGCATTTGCTTTTTTCGATGAGGAAAACTACAAAAGTGCGATGCCTTTGTATCAGGAACTTATGAATGTATATCCTCAGGATCCTGAATACAATTATTATCTTGGAGTTTGTCAGGTGGAGTTGAATGAAAATATTCCAGAAGCAATTAAGCATCTGAAAATCGCTTCAACCAAGAATGTAAATGTGTCAGTTGCTTATTATTTGGGGCGTGCTTTCCATATGAATTATCAATTTAATTCAGCAATTCGTTACTACAGAAAGTTTCAGGAATATTACAAGAGAAAATCAACAGGTATTGATCAATTGATTGTGATGTGTCAGAATGGTTTGCCTTTGGTGAATTCTTATTACGTGCTTGATGTTCGAGATAAAAAAGTAGTTGATAAACAAGAGTTTTTCAGATACTACAAAATTGATGGTTTTGATGATCGATTGTCAAAGAAAACAAAGAGCATTAAATCAAGATATGATGGAACAGATGATGTAGATGTGGCATGTTTGGCAAACAAAGGACAGTATGTATATTTCTCTAGTTATGGGAAAAATAAAAAAAACGGTAGGGATTTGTATCGTGCCAAGCGTTTAAAAAATGGCAGCTGGGGTGAGTGGGAAACACTAACTGCTTTGAATACGGATTTGGATGAAATTTACCCCTATATGGCAGGTGATGGCAGAACATTATATTTCTGTTCTCAGGGGCATACAAGTATGGGAGGATTTGATATTTTTAAATCGGTATACAATGAAATAACCGATACTTGGACTGAACCAGAAAATCTTGGTTTTCCAATCAATTCAACTTCTAATGATTTCTTTTTTGCAACAGATGTAAATGATGAGTTTGCTTGTTTTGCCTCGAGTCGTGAGAATGGGAAAAAGGATGTGACGATTTATAAAATTAAGATGTCGGAATATCCAGAGCAAAAAGTGGTAATGAATGCTGAATCATTACCTGAATTGGCTGTGCTAAAAAAAGGAGAAAAAGTTTTGTCAGAAGAACCTGCAGTTGAAATGCCATCCTCTACGATAAAATACACGACTAAATTTACTAACGCTAATTTACCATACTTTAATTTTCAAATTAGTGAAGAATTAACTTACCATTACTTGACGGAATTTAAATCAAATGAGGCAAAGAATATTTTTATGCAGTCGAAAAATGATAAGTTCAATTCTGATAGCCTTTATAGTGTAACGGAAAATTTAAGAACAAAGTTGGCAGACGCTAATGAGACTGTAAAAGCTAATTTAAGCAAGCAAATTTCAAACTTGGAAGATAAATCATACGATTTGGGAAATCAAGCCAAGCAAAAAATGATACAGGCAAGATCTATTGAATCTGATTATTTGAACAAGCATATTGTAGGAACCATAGAAACAGATGTTGTTGCACAAACAGAAAAGAAAGAACATTTGGTAATGACTTCGGAAAAAGTTTCAGAAAAATCTGAGAATGTAATTGCAGGATATGTCTATCATTTACAGGTAGGAGTTTTCTCAAGTAGAAGAGACCCTAAGTTTTTCGAAGGTTTAAATCCAGTTAAGGAGGAATTGGCAGGTAATGGTAAACTATACAAATACATGGTCGGAAATTACCCAACTTTTGCATCAGCTAAATCATCTATTCCTGAAATCAAACAATTGTTCCCAAATGCATTTGTGGTTGCCTATAAGGATGGACAGAAAGCTAATTTAGCTCAGGCAATAAAAATAACAGATCAAAATTATCAGCCTACGGTAGTGGCAAAATCAACACTAAAACCAGTTGTAAAACCTAAGGCGGTAAAAACTAATGGTGGAAAAGTTGTATTTAAGGTTCAAGTGGGTGCTTTTTCGGAAGATGTTCCGCAAGATGTGAAGAATAAACTTAGAGCATTTTCAAAATATAAGATTGAATATACCAATGATTATAGAGGATATACAATTTGCACGGTTGGAAGCTTTGATTCTTATAGCAAAGTGAGTAAATTGAAGATGGAATTGAGAGAAGCTGGATTAAGCGATGCATTTACAGTAGCTTATTCTGGGAGCGATAAAATTACCATTCAGCAAGCATTGGAAATTCTTCGACAATAAAAAAATGACGATATGAGTAATTACGATGAAGGATATTTGGGGAAGGAAAATGAGGTTTTGGATGATATCATAAATCGTAACACTTTGCTTTTGCATAACGATGATTATCACACTTTCGATTTTGTTGTAGATGCACTTGTTGATATTTGCCAACATGACCCGGAACAGGCAGAACAATGTGCATATATAACTCATTACAAGGGCAAGTGTGATGTAAAAAAAGGAAAAATGAGTGTTATCAGACCAATGAGAGAGGGCTTGGCGAAGAAGGGATTAAAGGTCACAATTGTATAATTTTAGATTTAGAATTTAATGACGGCTTTAATTATTGTATTACTTATTCTATTAGGAGTTCTTCTTTTGTTACTAGAATTTTTGGTGATTCCAGGAATTACCTTGGCGGCAATTGGAGGTGTATTAATGATTGGTGGAGGAATTTATCTGGCCTATGATCATTATGGAAATAACATTGGGCATTTAACTGTGTTGGCTACTATTATTTTCTGTGGAATATCTTTAGTCTTGGCTTTAAAGTCTAATACATGGAATAAAATAATGCTTAAGACAGAGGTAGATTCAAAAGTAGAAAAGCTAGAGGAGGAGAAAATACATGTAGGTGATAAAGGAATCTGTTTATCTCGACTTGCACCTATGGGGAAAATAAAAATTAATAAAACAGTTGTCGAAGCAAAATCTACAGGTGCTTATATTGATGAGAAAAGCAAAGTAGAAGTTATTGGCGTAATGGATAAAATTGTAATTGTAAAACCTATATAAAACGATACAAATGGAAGGAATTGGAACTATAATTCTAATATTTGCTGCTGTAGGAGTCGGGATTTATATCCTGTTTTTCTTTATTCCTGTAGCGCTTTGGTTTTCAGCTCTGTTATCAGGAGTTAGAATATCTTTGATTCAATTGGTATTTATGCGTTGGAGAAAAGTACCACCTAATGTAATTGTTCGTGCCTTAATTGAAGGAACTAAGGCTGGATTAAAGCTTAATAGAGATGAATTGGAAGCTCACTATTTGGCTGGAGGTCATGTTGCGCAAGTTACACATGCTTTAGTCTCCGCTTCTAAAGCAAATATTGAACTTCCATTTCAAATGGCAACAGCTATCGATTTGGCTGGTCGTGATGTTTACGAAGCAGTTCAAATGAGTGTAATTCCTAAAGTGATCAATACTCCTCCTGTAACAGCTGTTTCTAAAGATGGAATTCAGTTGATAGCAAAAGCAAGAGTTACTGTACGAGCAAACATCCGTCAATTGGTTGGTGGTGCTGGAGAAGAAACAGTTCTTGCACGTGTTGGTGAAGGTATTGTATCATCAATTGGATCATCTGAAACTCATAAATCGGTTCTTGAGAATCCTGATAATATTTCAAGAGTAGTATTGGAGAAAGGTTTGGATGCTGGTACTGCATTTGAAATTTTATCAATTGATATCGCTGATATTGACATAGGTAAAAACATTGGTGCAGTTCTTCAAACCGATCAGGCCGAAGCAGATTTGAAAATTGCACAAGCAAAAGCAGAGGAACGTAGAGCAATGGCTGTAGCTTCTGAACAAGAAAATAAAGCATTGGCTCAGGAAATGCGTGCCAAAGTAATTGAAGCAGAAGCAGAGGTGCCAAGAGCAATGGCTGAAGCTTTCAGAAATGGACAGCTTGGAATCATGGATTACTACCGTATGAAGAATATTGAAGCTGATACAAGCATGAGAGAAAATATCGCGAACCCTAAAGATAAAGGGAAGAAGAAATAAAATTCAATGAATTTTCTTTAAAAGCCGAAAGGGATTTGTTTCCTTTTCGGCTTTTTTTAAAAATAATTTCAAAAAAAATAAAATCTAATCTCATTGATTTATAATTTACTATAATGAGAGCTTGAAAAATCTTTAATTATTGCGAAAAAAATATTTTGCACATCAGAAATTTTTACATACTTTTGCTTCCGCAATCAGGAGAGGTGGGTGAGTGGCTGAAACCACCAGTTTGCTAAACTGACGTACTGAGTAATCGGTACCGGGGGTTCGAATCCCCCTCTCTCCGCTAATTTTCGGGGTGTAGCGTAGCCCGGTTATCGCGCCTGCTTTGGGAGCAGGAGGTCGCAGGTTCGAATCCTGCCACCCCGACCGAAAATTTTCAGAGGAGTTAAAAACTTCTCTTTTTTTATCGAAAAGAGTACCGGATTTTTTCGGGGTGTAGCGTAGCCCGGTTATCGCGCCTGCTTTGGGAGCAGGAGGTCGCAGGTTCGAATCCTGCCACCCCGACTGAAAAATTTGAGGAGTTGAAAACTTCTCATTGTTATCGAAAAGAGTACCGGATTTTTTCGGGGTGTAGCGTAGCCCGGTTATCGCGCCTGCTTTGGGAGCAGGAGGTCGCAGGTTCGAATCCTGCCACCCCGACTGAGAAGAGAAGTTCATTATTGAGCTTCTCTTTTTTTTATACCTACCCAAAATGTAATTCCTTTCGTTGCATTTATTAAATTTGCCGCAAACTAACAACAACAGAAATGGAATCGATAAGAGAATTATATAGAATTGGCTATGGCCCTTCTAGTAGTCATACTATGGGACCAAGAAAGGCTGCAGAAGAGTTTCTGCAAAGAAATTCAAATCATGAGAAATTTGAGGTAACTCTATTTGGAAGTCTTGCTGCAACAGGAAAAGGACACCTTACAGGTGTTGCTATCGAAGAGGTTTTTAAGAGCAAAGATCTTGATTTGATATGGAAACCTAAGGAATTTTTGAAAAAACATCCCAATGCACTAAGATTAAAGTCTTTTAATAATTCGGGAGAGGTTGTAGAAGAATGGACTGCTTATAGTATTGGAGGCGGTGCAATTGTAGACGACGAGACAGAGCATTCCTCACAATCAATTTACGATTTAACCACTATGGATGCTATTCTGGCATGGTGTAAAAAGAATGATAAGCAACTTTGGGAATACGTTGTGTTAAGAGAGGGAGAAGAAATTTGGGGATTTTTGGATGAGGTTTGGACCGCTATGAAAAATGCCATTAAAAGAGGAATGAACAATGAGGGTGAGCTTCCAGGAGGTTTAAAATTACCTCGTAAATCTCATCTGTATCATTTAAAAGCAAAGACCTATAGTGGGCCCATGAGAAAGCGTTCAATGCTATATTCGTTTGCACTGGCTGTATCGGAAGAGAATGCTGGTGGGGGTACAATTGTAACAGCGCCAACATGTGGTGCGTGTGGTGTGTTGCCTGCAATTTTATATTATCACAAAAAGTTCTATAAGTTTAAGAAGAAAGATATTTTAAAAGCATTGGCTACGGCTGGGTTAATTGGGAATATCGTAAAATTCAATGCTTCAATTTCTGGCGCGGAAGTAGGATGTCAGGGAGAAGTTGGTGTTGCTTGTGCAATGGCTTCTGGAGCTGCAACTCAACTGCATGGTGGAACTATTTATCAGGTGGAATATTCGGCAGAGATGGGATTGGAACATCATTTGGGATTAACTTGTGATCCGGTTTTAGGTTTGGTTCAAATTCCATGTATCGAGCGTAATGTGTTTGCTGCGGCTCGTGCATTAAATCACAATACTTACGCATTATTATCTGATGGAAGACATAGAATTAGTTTTGATCAGGTAACTGAGACCATGATGAAAACAGGATTAGATCTGTCATTGTCATATAAAGAAACCTCACTCGGAGGTTTGGCCAGCTTAAAAGGGTTTACCTACAGATAAAAAGATGTTGGCTCACTTGAACTTTTACTCAAATGAGCCAATTATTTTAGATCCAGTTTACTTTTTTAAGAGATTAGATGTTTTGCCAGTATTTTTTGCATTGTTTTCATGCTAATAGGCTTGGATATGAAATCACTACAGCCTGCTAACCTGGCTTTTATTTTATCTTCGCTGGTAGAATAGGCAGTTTGAGCAATAATGTTCTGTTCTGGATTAATCTTTTTGATTTCCATGCTTGCTTCGTAACCATTCATTTCAGGCATTTTTATATCCATAAAAACAAGCTTAAACTCTTTCTGCTTAAATATTTCGATGGCTTCAATTCCATTTTTAGCGTGCTCTAAATGGCATTCGGGAGCAATTTCTTCCATTAAAGATTTGAAATAGAGATAATTTATTTCTTCATCTTCGGCAATCAAGATATTCCAACTATATTCATGTTCACCCGGTTTTATGTAGTTACCTTGATTTGGGATGAAACAATTTTTCAATCTAATAATGAATTTACTTCCTTCGTCAATTTTTGAAATTAATTTAATTTCACCATTGAGCAACTTTACATTTTCTTTAACAATGGATAGTCCTAATCCTAAACCACCTTGTTTGTTGCTAATTTTACCTTCTGCTTGAGAAAATCTTTCAAATATTTGTGTGTGCCTTGTAGTATCAATACCAATACCAGTATCTTTCACATACAGCTCTAATATATTTTCATTAACATGATATCCAATTTCAATTGAACCTGCGTTTGTATACTTGAGCGAATTTTCAATAAGGTTGATTAGAATCTTCTTTAATTTAACTTCATCTGAACGAATTAAGCAGTTTTCGTCCTTTAAATCTTTGTGGAGATATAAAGATAGATTTTGTTTTTTTGCTTGAGGCTGAAAAATGGTAAATAACTCAGTTAAAAGGTTGTTAAGGTTGAATTCGCTTTCGTATAGCTTTATATGCTTTGTTTCAAGCGCAGAAATTTCAAGGATGTCATCAATAATCCGTAATAGCTGAAATCCGCTATTTTTGATAATGTTGATGTATTGTTTGCGTTTGATTGGAGTGATACTTTCCAACTCAAGAAAATCTGTAAAACCAAGTATTGCATTCATTGGAGTCCGAATTTCATGCGATAGGTTTTGTAGGAATTCCGATTTTAAACGATCGCTTCTTTCAGCAATTTCAATTGCTTTAATAAGTTCATCGTTTTGATTTTTATACTCCTTGGCTAAAACTTCGTATTCTTTATTACTTTTTAAAAGTTCTTCTTCAGAAAATTTTCGATCTGTGATATCCTGAACATGAACAATGGTGTAGAGAAATTTACTTTTTGAATCAAAAATCGGACTTACACTGGTTAGTCCCCATTTTAAATTTCTATTTTGTGTTAGATATCTTTTCTCAATGGTAAATGCCTTTTTGTTGTCTATACAATCTTGATATCGTTGTTTGCTTAGCTCTATATCTTCTGGATGAGTAATATCAATAAAATTAATTTTTTTTAGATCCTCAGAGGTGGACTCCATCATTTTACAGAATGCGGAATTTACTGATCGAAATTTTTTATCATTGCCTACAATTGCCATTCCAACATCGGAAGCTTCAAATGATGTTCGGAATTTTCTTTCACTTTCGGCAAGTGCGGCATCTGATTTTTTCCTATCAGTAATATCAATTGTTGCAAGCATGGCTTTTGCGCGATCTAAGGAGTTGTAATCCACCGATAGTTTAAGGTAAATCTGCTTAGCAACGCCACTTAGGGTTTTAATTTCACCTTCGGTTTCAAATTCTTTTTTACCATTTGCAAGAGCAATAACTTCATCTTTAAAAACCTCGTAGGATCTTGACGTGAAAATTTTATCTAAATTTCCCAGCAGTTCTTCTTTCGAACCAGCATCATGCAGTTTTAATGTTGCTAGGTTTACATCAGTTACTTTAACTTTTTGCGAACAGAGAGCAAGGGATTCAGGATACTCATTAAAATAATCTTTGAAGTTTGTTATGCCATTTTGCTTTAATTCATCAAGATATTGATAGAGTTCAGAAAACTCTTCTTCCCATAAGGGAACAGGAGAGTAATTGAATAGCGTTTGGTATCTGAGGTTATTAAGGTATCTTTCTTCTTCGGTTTCTTTTATAGGTGTAATGTCTTTTAAAATGCCTCTTAGCTCTTTAGGTTCTCCCTTTAAATTGTACTCTATTTTGCATGAAGCTTTTATCCAAATGATAGAGTTGATTTTTTTAGAAAACCTGAAGGTTGATTCACAATTTACTGATTTCTTATTGAAGCATTCGGAGAGTTTGTTTATGAAACTTGCTTTATCCTCCTGTTTAATGCAGTGTAAGAAGCTTTCTTTTGTATTTCCAAAAGTTGTGTTTTTTAAACCGAATACAGTTTCGGCACAATCCGACCAATGAATTTGATTTTTATCGAAGGACCAGGAGAAAGCAACAATCTTTTCTTTGGATAAAACATGATGATAATTGCCAAAGAAATCATGTTCCCTATTATTTAGCGAATCAATCTGTTTACGTAATTTTTCAATTATTTTATGTAATTCAGCTGTATTGTTAGTATATGGCTGATCCATCGGGTATTTGATTAATAGTATGTACTATTAAAATAATAAATTTTAGTGAAGCTTACAAAACAGTTTCTTATTTTGCTAAACAAAAAAAGAATGGTTGGAAACCATTCTTTTAATTTTTTAGTTGTTCATATAGCTTTCTCTGAGAGCTTTAAATTCTGAACCTTCTTTCCAGTTCGGAAATTTATCTTCGTTAGCCAATTTCCAGCCTACTCTAAACAATAGTTTGGCATCATCGACAACTCCATTCAAATCCCACCAGTCTTCATATTCATCGAATGGTTTGTGATAGTGGTTTACCAACCAATATTGTTCTTTCTCCGACATGAATTCTTTTCCTTTTTCCCAATGGTCATTATTTCCTCTAACAAATAATGAAGGAACACCAACTCGTGCAAAGCTAAAATGATCAGAACGGTAATACATTCCTGATTGCGCATTTGGATCAGGCAAAATATAGCGATCCTGATTTTTAGCAGCTTCAACTACATAGTCTTCCAATTCAGATTGTCCATAACCTGTAATCATCACATCTCTCATTTTACCATATGGTAACATCAAGTCATTGTTGATATTGGCAACGGTTTTTTTCAATGGGAAAATCGGGTGATCGGCATAATATCCAGAACCGTTCAGTCCTGATTCTTCGGCAGAAGGGGCAAAAAACACGATAGATCTTCTTGGCTTTTGTGGCATTGCTTTAAATGCTTCTGCTATCTCAAACATCCATGCAAGTGAGGTTCCGTTGTCAACAGCGCCGTTGTAAATTGAATCTCCATTCATTTTAGGACCAATTCCTAAATGATCCCAATGTGCAGAATAAAAAATGTATTCATCCGCTAAATCGGTTCCTTTCAAAATACCCAGAACATTATTGGTTTTATCGAAACGAGCTTTGTTGTGGAATTTTAACGATAATTTGGTGTTGAAATCAAAGCCTTTATAATCTGGTTTTTTAGCTTTTTCCAACTCTTCATTTAAATTCTTACCACAAGCATCGAATAAAGTTTCAGCAGTATTCCATGTTATCCAGCCTTCTGCAGCACAACGTGATTGATAATTATCTTTGGGTTGCTGGTATAATTTTGGAACCGAAGCTGAGTTTAAAACTACAGACCAAGGATACCCTGCAGGTTTTGTTTGGTGAATAATTAATAATCCTGCCGCACCTTGTCTTGCAGCTTCTTCGTATTTGTAGGTCCATCGTCCGTAGTAGGTCATTTCATTTCCTTTAAAAAAGCTCTTATCTGTAGAGCCAAATCCAGGATCATTAACCATTACAACTACAGTTTTACCTTTTACATCCAAATCTTTGTAATCATCCCAACCATATTCAGGTGCAACAATTCCATAACCAGCAAAAACCATTTCAGAGTTTTTTAACTCAATATCATCTTGCAATCTTCTTGAGAATATCACGAAATCGTCGCGGTATTTTAATTCTGATTTGCCTTTAGGAGATTGTAATTTTATACCTTCAGGAACATAAACCGTAACTTCTACCAATGGAACTTCCTGAAAGTAAGAATCTCCATTTATAGGTTCCAATCCCATTTTTTTATAAAGATTGGCAATGTAATTGATTGATTTTGTTTCTCCTTCCGAGAATGGTTTTCTCCCTTGGTACTCATCAGATCCCAATTCCTTAATGTATCCTATCATTCTTTCGGTAGAAATAACCGATTCGGCTTTTTGAAGCTCCTTTTCAGGATTGCTACATGCAAAAATACTTCCCGTAAGCAGAAATAGAGTTGCTTTTCTTAGCTTATTCAAATTCATTTTTTAGGTTTAGTTTCAAAACTCAAATATACTTACATTTTATCCCATTTATTAAAAATAGAGAGCTTAAACTTGCTACCAGGCAATGGTATGCTTTCCTGAGAGCCTATGGCTGTCCTTACATAAAGTAAGCTGTCTTTCGGTTAAAGGAGCCATTCCTTCTGGTTGGTTTGTCTCCCTTCTGAAAAAGTAAGTAGTCTTCTCGGGACTTTCAGAAGGTTTTATGAAATTCTGATTTTGTAATCTGAATCACAATTTAGTAATAATGATTGTTCTATCTTGCAATTGTAATCAAAATGAATTTCAAGAACTGATTCATTTTTGTAGTTTTAAGTTGAATTTAAGTTGGCGTATCATGAAAGAGAAAAGAAAATATAGAACTGTTGAGATGTTGTTAAGAATTGTAACGGCAATAATCTTAATTCAAACCTTACATTTTAAATTTTCTGGTCATCCACAGGCCATTCATATTTTTTCAACCATTGGAATGGAGCCATGGGGAAGATATGGAGTTGGAGCAATTGAATTGATTGCTGGAATACTTTTCTTTTTGCCTAATTATTGGAAGTTTGCATCCGTAATTACTGCTGGATTGATGCTAGGAGCTATAGGTTTTCATCTTTTTACACCTTTGGGAGTAAAGGTTGTTGTGGATGGAGTTTCGGATGATGGACATTTGTTCGCAATGGCTATTGCCGCTTTGGTATTTAGTGTAATACTCATTTGGAGAGCCAATTTTCCTCAGCTATATAGAGAATGCCTTAAAAAAAGAATGAGGTAAAATGAACGGTTCGTTAAGCTACGATGAGAAATGTTCATGTGCAAAAAGTACTTTTTGTATTTATGTGAGTCAGTCGCAAGGTTTCGAAAGTTCAGAAAAGGATTATCTGATTAAATCCATTACTAATAATGGTTTCTCTGGTATCCTTTATGTAAGTTCAGTTCTGGCAGGTTGGGCAATTGTAGCTGGAATAATTGATTCGATATTGTTTCCAGGAATCATAGTATATGCAATTTTTCACGGGGTTGTAGATTATAAGGTTTTAACACCGCCCATTCTTTTTTTAATGGGCAATGTTATGGCAAAACTTGTTTATATAACTCATAGTTTACGAGGAAAAGTAAAGTCTTTGGATATCTTAATCGCAGCATTGCCATATGCCGGATCAGCTTATCTTCTCAGAAAATTTCTTGTAAAAGATAAGCTGATGCGTAGGGCGGTAACTTCGTATTTGGCTTTTCAAAAGAATAAGGTGAAAAAGAAAATGTTAAGTGTGTTTTCTTTAAAAAAGCAGTAGTTATTTCTTTTTAATTGCTTCTATTTGCCCGTAATAGGAAATATGACTCTTATTATTAGATGTAATAAATAAACTTGTATAGCCTTGTTTAGAGATCTCCATTTTTATTTGATAGGTATCTTCCTTTCCTTTGGCTTTAAACCTTACCTCAAAGCCTTTTTCATTAAGAGTTTTAATTTCTAAATCATCCGCTGTTGTTTCAAAAAGAATGCCTCCTTCATCATTAATTTTTGCAATGTAGGCTCTTCCCCAAAATGGGAGGTAAGCTTTTGTAGAATCTTGATTTAATTCCAATTCATACGAAAAGTTTAAGTCTTTGGTGTAACCTGAGCTTGTTGTAAGCGAACGCGGAATGAATGTGAATTTTTGATTGTTTACCAGTTGTTCTATTTCCTGCATTTTCAATTCTTTCTTTTGTTGTCTATTAGCTTTTCCACTAAGCTGAGCAAAACTGTTTGTAGAGGCTAACAGGCAAATCATTACAATTATTAATTTGATATTTTTCATGTTTTTACTTTTTAGTTCATAGATATTTTGGCATGAATTATGCCAAACATTATTCAATTTCGTTAAAAAATTTGAAATTGTGTTGAAATTGAATAGGTTTACTTCCTATTATAAACTGATTAGATTTGAATGGAATGAAAAAGATTACATTGCTTACACTTTTATTGGGATTGTTTGTGTTTTCATGTTTTTCACAAGAAAGAGATAGCCGAGGGTATATAGTAAAAGTAGGTGATATGGCTCCTGATTTTGAAATGAAATTAACAGATGGATCAACAATTAAATTATCAGACTATAGAGGGAAAGTGGTAATGCTACAATTTACTGCTAGTTGGTGTGGAGTTTGTAGAAAAGAGATGCCACATATTGAAAATGATATCTGGAAGGCTCATAACAATAAGGATTTTGCTTTATTTGGTATTGATAGGGATGAACCTATTGAAAAGGCCAATAAATTAATCAAAGCAACAGGGATTACCTATCCCATTGGTTTAGATGAGGGAGCTAATATTTTTGCAAAATATGCCTATCGTAAAAGTGGGGTAACTCGAAATGTTATTATTGATAGGGAAGGAAAAATTATTTTTCTAACAAGGCTATTTAATCCTCAAGAGTTTTCAGCTATGAAAAAAGTAATAGAGCAAGAATTAGACAAATTTATAAATGAGAAGTTGTAAGTGTTATTCTTGCAGCTTTTTTTTGTAGAATACAAGATAGTTTTATTGTCTTCAGTATATTAGAAATGGAATATTAAATTACTTTAGGAGTGATCTCCTATTTGTTGTTCTGGCATATATTCGAAAATTACGGTATGAAATTGTTTAGCTTAGCTAAGATCATTTTACGAGTATTGAAATTTAAGTGATGGGATGTAGTGTTCTTTCTATTTTTGATTCTTTTAATTTGTCGATATAGCTATAATTAAACAGTATAAAATTAAATATCAAAAATTAGGATAAAAAAGTGGGCGGTGACTAGCCGCCCAAAAACTACTACTTAAATTTACTTATGAAAAAGAACTTTCAATCACCCTATGTATTAAAAGTATCCATTCTTCAATAAAGATACTATTTGTTTTTAATTTCAACCTCATTGCAACTTCTATTTTTACGAATAAACCAATTTCATCAATGAAGAGTCCTAAATTGATGAATGTATGAGCTTATTTAAACAGTCTCAGCATAAATTTTATTCTTATCAATAGATGATGAGAGTTACTGCTCTAGTGAAGTTTTGTTTGAAAATTTAAATCATTTACAAGTTGTATTAGATATACCATGTGAATTTTCTTAATTTTATGGCTATATTGAATTGAGGAATTGTGTTAATGTAATTTCGAATAATTTATAGGGATAAGAGTATATGGATAAGGAGTTTGTACAGATTATAGAAAAAGTAAGAACCTTTCTGTTGAAGAATGGTTTAAAGGACTTTTCGTTCGAAAAAATTAAAGATTTTGGTATAGCACAAGAAGAAATCTCAAAATTTGTTAATTCTAAAGATGAATTAGTAGAGAAGATTCTGGAGTATGAGAGAAAGAGTTTTGAGGCAATATTTCTTGAGTACAACTTTGAAGGGCAGAATGCTATTGATATCTTATTTATTGTTAGTCAGGAGATAAATGATAAATTTGAGCATGTTACTCCTTCAATAACTATGGAGCTTGAGCAATATTTTCCTGAAATCTATGCAAAACATATGGAGGATAGAATGGAATTTATTTTTGATAAAATTCAGATAAATATTCAAAAGGGAATTGCACAAGGAATGTATAGAAGTGATTTAAGTGGCGAGATGGTTGGGCGCATGTATCTTTCTCGTTTGGAGGACATGCATAATCCTGAGTTGTATCCGCCTGAGCGATTTAAATTTGGAACGATATACGATACAATGATTGATGAATTTGTAAAAAGCATTGCAACCGATGATGGTTTAAGATATTATCGTCAGCGAAAACAGTTGTTGGGAGTATTAAGTTTTGGACGATAAAAAGGTTTTATGAAAATTTCGCTTGCTCCTTTGCAAGGATATACCGATTGGGTGTTTAGACAGGCCTATCAAAAAAATATTGGGGGTATAGATGAATTCTATACTCCTTTTCTTGTTTTGCAGAATGATGGTATCGTAAAAACAGCCCATAAAAGAGAGGTAGAACCTTATGAAGATAAATGCAATAATTTAGTTCCACAGTTTTTGTGCGGAAGTTCTGAAGAATTAAGTTTTTTTGAAGCTTACTTTTCTGAATTGGGTTATTCAAAAATGAATTGGAATCTGGGGTGTCCATATCCAATGGTAACAAAAAAAGGAAAAGGATCAGGATTGTTGCCAAATCCAAATAAGGTGGTAGAAATTCTTGAAAAAGGATTTCATAACAAGTTAAAGTTGTCGGTTAAGTTGCGATTGGGTTTGTTGGATGATACTGAAGTTGATGCAATACTTCCTATCTTAAAAGACTACAATATTTCAGAAATAATACTTCATCCACGAATTGGAAAGCAGTTATATAAGGGAAAGGTAAACTTAAATCGATTTAATGATTTGTATGAAAAATATGAATCTTATTTGGGATACAATGGAGATATTGGTTGTGAGGAGGATTTTAAAAAGGTTAAAAATTTATTTCCAGAATTACAACATGTAATGATAGGACGCGGTTTGTTGAAGGATTACTGGCTGGCATATAAAATAAAGGGAATTGCTTTACCAAACTCTGATATAAGAAGAAATCAACTTAAAAATATGCATAATGATATTTTCAAATTGTACTCCTCGTATTTACAAGGAGATACTCAAATTATGCAAAAAATGAAGCCGTTTTGGGAGTATTTTTCATCGCATTTCGAAAATGAGAAAAAAGTACTTAAAGCAATAAAGAAATCGGTAGGGATAAAAAAGTATGAGCAATCAGTTGAATTTGCTTTTTCTCAGCAACTGAAAGTGGATAAAGGATGAATTACAATATAGAGCATAACGATCAATTTCTTCATGTAGAATTTGATACTCCATGTAAAATACTTAGTTCTGCAATTCTAAATGGTGGATTTCAAAATGCAAATCATTTTCTGAATACAAAGGTTGATGCCAATTTTAATGGAGAACGAACTGAATTTGAAAAGCCACAGGTAACTCTTGCAAGAATGGCTGAAGCAAATTCATGGAGAGGTGTTTGTGTAGGCATGATGACAGCAGCAATTATGAAAACGTTTCGAAGGGTGCACGTCGAGGAACAAGGCGTTTGGATAGATGCGTTGGTTACTGCAGGAGTTTCAAATGCCAGAAGGGCTGGTGATATAGCTGATTATAAGTTCATGAATGAGGAGTGTGAGAAGGTTGGAACCATTAATATTTTGATCGTTACAAACGCTAGTTTATCAGATGCAGCTATGGTGGAGTGTGTAATGATGGTTGCTGAAGCCAAAGCTGCCTGTATGCAGGATTTGAACGTTAAAAGCCGTGTTTCTGATAATATTGCAACAGGAACAGGAACCGATTCAGCAGCAATTGCTTGTGGTGATGGACCTGAAGTTATTTATTGTGGAAAACATGTTTTATTTGGAGAATTGTTGGCTAAGGCTGTAATTGAAGGGATAACTCAATCTTTGCAAGCTGACAAGTAATTTTCAATAAACTTTACTCTTTCTTTAATAGATACCTTTGGTAATTCAATAATTTTAAAACCAAGTTCATCATAAGTTCCTTTTAAAAACTGATAAATTTCCATTGAATCATCAAAAGATTCAGGTCGTTCGGCATCGTTTATAAATATTTCCTGCCAAGGTGGTGCAATAAATACAGTTGGGTTATACTGGTTGCTTTTTTCAAAGTATTTTTCTGGAACTTTCAGGCATCCTCGACGCACATATGCAATGATATCAGGAATACCTCTGTCGTAAAAACAGTAATTTATTGATTTACAATCCTTCAGTTGTTTGCTCATTCTTTCGAAACAGATTTCAGCAAAATCTGCAAGGTTTTCCCAAGGAAGTTTATCTCCGTTTATTTCGTGTTGCTCACGAATAACAATACGTGATATTTCTTCAAAACCTTGATATCCCTTATCGATCAATGCGTTTAAAAGACTCGATTTTCCAGAGCCAGGACCACCAGTAATTATATATCTATTGAATGTAGTCATGATTATTCTTGAGATAAGTGCTCGTAAAATAGTTTCATATCAACGCTTTGTCGAATTGCATTAGCTAGCTTATCGTATTGTTCTTCTTTGAATTTTTTGTAATCGAATTCGCCTTTGGCAATAGATTCAAATCCAGACAGCAAGTCGTTGATGACGGTTGAATTATCAAGGATTCCATGAATATAAGATCCCCAGCATTTATCATCTAAAATGAATCCTTCTTGTTTTCCATTTGATAAAATATTAAGGTGTTTGTTAGGAACCAATGCAGTACTTTGTCCCATGTGTATTTCATAACCTTCGCAGTTAGAAATGTAATTTTTAAACAAAAATTGGCACTGTTCAGTAAGCTTCTCATTGGTTATAACGGTTTCTATCGGAAGTAAACCAAGTCCATTAATTTGTTTGATATTTCCTTCAATCCCTTTGGGATCAGAAATTACATTTCCCATCATTTGATAGCCACCACAAATTCCAATTACTTTCTTACCATTTTTACGAGCTTTAATGATAGCATTGGCTACGCCATTGTTTTTTAGCTCTTGTAAATCGGAAATGGTATTCTTGCTTCCAGGAACAATTACGATATCGGCATTCTCAATTTCCTGAATGTTATTGGTGTAGTACAAATGAACTCTAGGATCATGTTCAAGTACTGAAAAATCAGTGAAGTTTGCCATTCTAGGAAGCAGAATAACAGCACAGTTGATTTTTCCTTCTTGTGCATTACTAAACTTCTTTTCTAAACTGACTGAGTCCTCTTCTTCAATATGTATATCTCTAAAATAGGGAAGAACTCCAATCACAGGTTTGCCAGTAAGGTCTTCAATGATTTTTTTCCCCTCTTCAAAAAGATTGATGTCTCCACGAAATTTGTTAATGAGAATTCCCTTGATTTGATTTCGTTCATTTTCATCCAAAAGTGCAATACTACCATAAACACTTGCGAAAACGCCGCCCTTATCAATATCGGCAACAAGGTAAGTAACCGCATCTGTTTCCATTGCCATTTTCATATTGGTAATGTCTCTGGATTTAAGATTCAATTCTGAAATACTTCCTGCACCTTCCAAAACTATTGGATTGAATCTTTTTTCTAATCGATAAAATGCAGATTTGGCTTCCTCAAACAAAGCAGATTTATTATTTCCCATGAAATAATCATATGCACTTTGAGTGCCAACTGGTTTTCCGTTTAAAACTACTTGAGAACTTTTATCATTAGTTGGTTTTAAAAGAATGGGATTCATATCGGTATGACAATTAATACCGCATGCTTCTGCTTGAACAGCCTGGGCTCTTCCTATTTCAAAACCTTCAGGAGTAGCATAAGAATTTAAAGACATGTTCTGTGCTTTGTATGGAGCAGGATTGTATCCATCTTGTTTTAAAATTCTACAGAATCCGGTATTTACAATACTTTTACCAACGTCAGATCCTGTTCCAACGAACATTACAGGTTTTAGTTTTTTCATGTTTAAAATCTTAAGCTCAATCTTTTCCCTTAGTTTTGGCAAAAATAGCTTTTTATTGGTGAGTTGAATTGGTTTTTAAACATTCTATTTGAAATTACCTGTTGTCAGATTTAGATACTCTTGATTTAAAATCATGTAGAGTTTAATCATTCTAAATTTGTAATCAAAGGTGAATAGATTTTATATGGTTATAAATTATTATTAATTTTGCTGATATTGTAATGATTTGTAAGACGCTTGCAAGTTAATTGTAAAGAATTCATCTAATGGATGATGATTATAAGCCATTTAGATTGACCCTAATTGTTAGAACATGAAAATTCAAATTGATGAAGTAGATCAGAAGATATTGTCTTATTTGATCAAAAATGCACGTATACCTTTTCTTGAAATTGCCAGAGAATGTGGGATTTCTGGAGCAGCAATTCATCAGCGTGTAAAAAAACTGGAAGATGCTGGTATTATTGATGGCTCGCGTTTTATTGTAAAACCTCGCGCTCTTGGATACGAAGTTTGTGCATTTGTAGGTATAATTTTAGATCATGCGCATCAATATAAAATGGTTGTTGATAGTATAGAAGCAATTCCTGAAATTGTGGAATGTCATTTTACTACAGGAAATTATACATTCTTGGTAAAAATGTTATGTAGAGATAACCAGCATCTAATGGATGTATTAATAAACACTCTTCAGAATATTGATGGAGTATCTAAAACAGAAACTCTAATTTCCTTGGAGCAAACTGTAGATAGAGAAATAAAGTTATAATGATCTGAGATCAGAATTCAAAGGCTTCCGATTTGGAAGCCTTTTTTTATGTATTAAACTGATAAATGACATAAAAAAGAATTTAAAAGCGAGCTATTTTTGTATCTTACAAAATCTTAAAATTTAAATACTATTAACATGTTTCCAAAAGAAGTTTATATAAACAGACGTGAGAAATTGCGTGCATCAATGAATGATGGAATTGCAATTGTTCTTGGTAATCCAGACGCTCCAATGAACTATGCTGGTAATATTTATCATTATCGTCAGGATAGTACATTTTTATATTTTTTCGGTATTGATCATCCTGGTTTTGCAGGTGTTTTCGATATTGATAACAATGAAGACTATATTTTTGGTAATGATGTAGACATTGATGATATCATTTGGATGGGACCTCAACCAAGTGTTGTGGATCAAGCCGCAGAATTTGGTTTGGAAAATACAGCTCCATTTAATGAATTGAAAACTTTTGTTGCAAATGCAGTTGAAGAAGGTCGTAAAATTCACTTTTTACCTGTTTATCGAGCTGAGAATAAAATATTAATTCATGAAATGCTTGGTACTCCACTAGATGCTATAAAAGAAAATGCTTCTGTTGAATTTATTAAGGCAGTAGTTGCATTGCGTGAAATTAAGGACGAATACGAGATTAAAGAATTAGAAAGAGCAGCAGCAATTGGATATGAAATTCACACCACAGCTATGAAAATGGCGAAAGATGGTGTTTATGAAAGAGAAATTGCAGGTGAATGTGAAGCTATTGCATTACGAGCAGGAGGATTGCTTTCTTTCCCAGCTATTGTTTCCAAAAGAGGTGAAACACTTCACAATCATGAACATGGAAATCTTTTAAAAACAGGGGATTTGTTATTGGTTGATAGTGGTGCAGAAACTGATACTCATTATGCTTCTGATAATACGAGAACAATTCCTGTTGGTGGTAGGTTCAGCCAAAAACAAAGAGAGATCTATGAAATTGTATTGGAAGGAATCAACAAAGGGAATGAATTGATTCGTCCTGGAGTTACTTATCAAAGTATTCACCTTGAGGTTTGTAAGGTTTTGGCAACTGGTTTGAAAAAACTTGGCTTGATGAAAGGTGATGTTGATGAAGCTGTAAAGGCTGGTGCTCATGCTTTATTTATGCCACATGGTTTGGGACATATGATGGGACTTGATGTTCATGATATGGAAGATTTTGGCGAGAATTATGTTGGATACGATGATGAGGTTCAAAGAATTGACCAGTTTGGAACAGCATATTTAAGATTGGGTAAAGAATTAAAGCCAGGATTTGTTTTAACAAATGAACCAGGTATTTACTTTATTCCTGCTTTAATTGATAAATTCCAAACTGAAGGTTTACATACGGAATTTATTAATTACGAAAGAGTTAACGAGTATCGTGATTTTGGGGGTATTCGTTTAGAAGATGATGTTCTCGTAACAGAAACCGGGAATAGGTTAATTGGCAAAAGAATTCCTATTTCAGTTGAAGAGGTAGAAGCTATCATGAAATAAATGATTTTTTTAAATTTTATGGACTTAACGGTCTCTCTTAAGAGAGACCGTTTTTTTTACCTTGACCTCTTGTTTATTTTTCCTTAGCTTTACTAAATATTCATACAAACATGTAACAAATAAGTACTTTTATCAGTTTAAAAGGTATATTTGTGTAATAAATTGAAACGTACATACAAATATTTAATTAGTATGGATTGAACACTTTACCCCTAACTTCTTGAAATAGTCTTTGTTGGATTGTCTCGAAATGATAGGAAAAAAGTGATTTGAAATGTTAGCAAAGAATTCTATTAGCCTTAACGAATATAACTTTGAATCTATAAATATGAGAAATGATAAAATCTTTACTCGTTTTAAAAAAATTTTAAAGTCAATTTCAATTTTTATACTATTAGCAATTCCTTTGTCTGGATTTGCACAGTATGATTATGAGCATTATGTACCACCCTTTTATTGTTCTTCTCAGGTTGGAAAGCAGGAGGTGTTTTTATCAACCAACTCAGAGAAAGATATCAATGTTTATATTGAAGATGGGCAAGGAAATCCTATAGCAGGACCATTTACAATTAATAGAAATCAAAGTGATACTTATGTATTTAGAACTCCTGGGGGTGCTACGTATAGTCAACATAGTAATAAATTCTATCCCGATGGATGTAGTTATTCATTAGGAATTATCGGTCCAAAAGAATTAAATAAACCCTTGGATGGACAAGGTTTAAGAATTTACTCTTACGATGGACCATTCTTCGCAAATATCCGACATGGTTATAGTAATAGTGGCGAAGGTGGTGCTTTAACTCATGGATTTTCTTTGTCAGCCAAAGGAGCTTATGCCAAAGGGAAAGAATTTTATTCTGGTCACTTGTATGGTCACACGATTTTAAATGGAGATCCTTTAGATTATTATTACTATCCAAATACTAGGCCTATTAGAAGTCATTCCATTTCGGTAATGGCGGTAGAAGATGGTGTAACTACGGTTACATTTTCTGGTATAAAGTGTAAGTATATTACCAAGTATGAAGGAGGTAAAGTGGTTTTAAGGTCAATTGCCCCAAATGAAACAATTACGGTAAATTTAAATAAAGGACAAACCTATACGCTTGGAACAAATTTGCACAGTGACCAATTTGGAAGTGAATCGATAGAGGTGCGTAATGGAATGAATGGTACGCATATTACATCAACAAAGGATATCGTTGTAAATTCAGGCTCTTGGACAGCAGGAGCTAAACCTTCGCAAGATATAGGTTTTGATCAGATTGTTCCTGTTGATCAGGTTAGGGACAAGTACATTGTAATGAAAGGACTGGGAAGTGCCGAACGTGATCCTACAGCTTATCATGCAGGTCAAGAAAGAACGATTGTAGTTGCCACTCAAGCCAATACCGAAGTTTGGGTGAATGAAGTTTTAAAAGGAACATTAGCCGAACCAGGAGATTTTATGATTCTGGATGACATTGTTAATCCTGATGATATTCCAACTCTATTTATCAATTCCAAAGGCAAAGATGTATATGTTTATCAGACCATGTGTGGTACAAGTGAGGATTGGATAAATATTGGGCTTAATTTTATTCCTCCATTAACTGCACTAGGAATGAAGGAGGTTGTGATTCCTAAGGCTGAGCAAATTACCAGTGGAGATTACATCAATCCTACAGTTACAGTTTTAGCACAAAAGAACGTAAATGTTAAGCATAATGGTGTTACACTAACTAATCCTAATGATATCCTAGGGTCAACTGAATGGGTATACTATAAGGTTTCAGGAATTTCAGGAGATTGTCGTTTTACTGGAGATAAAGCCATTAATGTTGCTTGGACTGCAAGTTCGAATACATTAGGAGCAGCTGGATATTATTCTGGTTTTACAAAAGCAGTATCTCCAATTCATCCGGATCTAAATATTGATACCGATTTAAGTTTGATTTGTGAAAGTTATGATGATGATATAATTGTATCGATAAAAGATAATACGGGAAGAAATCCTGATTTTTACGAATGGTATAAGGAAGTTATAAATAGCTCAGGTGAAATTGAGTGGGAAGGGCCTAATTTTATAAATAGTTCATTAAAAATTCCAGCACCAAATGAAAATACAACTTGGGAAGTTAGAGCGTATTATCGTGATCCAAGTTTGGAAATCTTGTTTAATGGGGACTTCTTAGATGGATACAATGGCTTTGATTCCTATTATGAGCTTGTTACCAACAATTTGGTAGATCCTGGTCAATTTGCAATTACGGGAAGACCTAAGGATGAAAATCCGATATTAAATGATTTTAATCCTATTGGTGGATGGAAGATGTTATTGGCATATTCTAAAAACCAGAATGATACCATCTACCGTTCTGCAGAAATGGAAGTGGAAAGTGGATTTAATTACATATTTAAAATGTATGGTCGACTGGCGCAAAGTGATGCTGCAAAGAATCAATCTCTTAAAATTTTAATTAATAACGAGACAATTGTAGAAAACTTTAGAATTGATCGTTCGGATGATTGGCAATCAGTATCAGCATTGTGGAGACCTAATGGCGCAAGAAATGCATCCATTAAAATATTAAATAACAACTTAAATGGTGAGGGTACCTTTTTCGCTATTGACAGTATTAGTTTTGTTCAAGCAGTAGAAGATAAGGATTTATTTGAGGCCAAAGTAATTCCTAACTACAGCTATTCAAATAATGGCACAACCTTTCAATTCTGTCAAGGAGTTGAAAACTCTCTTGATGTTTCGAATGGAGATACAAGTTGGTATAGTTATTCTTGGTCTAAAAAAGAAGATGCGACTGGTAATTATATTGATCTGGAAGATATTGCTGGAGAGTTCTCAGGAACAAAAACACATCAGTTAATTTTCTTAAATCCACAACAGGATGATGAAGGAGATTATAGATGTACTATTAGTTTTAAAGAAGAATATAAAAACTGTGGAACATCGACAGATGATGTACATGTTGACCTTTCTGTTTTAGTAGATGAACCTGCAACAATAGATATTGAGGCTGACAAAACATATTTCTGCTTTGGTACATCAGCTAATTTAAAGGCATTAGTAACAGGTGATGCCGGTCAGGTTAAGTGGTATGTAAATGGTGGCGAAGATCCTGTTTCTTTGGAAAATCCTTTTGTGTTTTCGGGATATGATGCAGGAACATATACAGTTAGATGTGAAGCTGAAAATGGATGTGGTTTGGCATTTGATGAGGTTACCTTGGAAGTATTGTCTGCACCTGTTTTAAATTCCTTAATTGTAAATCCTGATCTTTGCGAGAGTAAGGATATTATTTTAACCGCAGATGCAACAGGAAATGGAACGATAGTTTACAATTGGAAAGAAGGAACCACGGATTTGTCTGAGCATGGTTCAATTTTAAAGTTTTCGGCAACAATGGCTCACAGAGATCTTACTTATTCGGTAAGTGCTACTAGTGTTTATACAACTGTTGATGGAAATGTAGAATGTCCTTCAGATCTAACAATCCCAATTGATAATTTAGATATATATCCAAATGTAGCAATTACAGATCCTTTGGAAGATGCAAATCTGTGTGAAGGAAGTGGAAATCATACTTTTTCGGTATCGCTTTCTCAACCAGAGTCATTCTATAATTTTTCATGGCAAAAAGATGGTGTAGATGTCGATGGAGTAACTGCTCAGAAAATTATTACTCCAATTAAGCTTGCAGATGCTGGACAATATAAGGTTGCTGTTTCTAATAGATGTGATTCTAAGGAGTCTGTTGCAAATTTAACAGTGGTGCCAAAGATGGTTGTGAATGGCATAACAACCAGTGCTACTGGTCCATTCTGTAGTCCAACAAATGTAACGGTGACTTTTGATGATAATGGAGCCGTTGCTGAGTATAGGGCTAAAAAACCAGATGGTTCTGAAATTGCAATCACAAATCCATACACATTCGAAGTGAATACAACAACCGAAGGAGCCTGGGAATTTATTGCTGTGCCAAATTGCGATGGAGATAATTTCACTCATAAATTTACATGGAACCTGATTCCTGATTTTGGTGCAGTTTCGATGAATGATGTTGCTACCTGTATTGGAAGAGATGTTGACTTTGTGGTTGATGTTAAAGATGTTTCACCTTTGTCAGAATTGACTTACGAATGGAAAGACAATACAAATACAACCATTGTAGGAGAAAATAAGGACTACTTAAATCTAACGAATGTTCAGGATGCAGATTTAGGACAATATACATGTATTGTAACAGATCAGTGTGGAAATTCAAAAACTGCAACAGCCAATTTAAGTATTGAAAAAGTAACGACTTCTAAAACTGGAACTGAAATCGAAAAATGCGTTGGCGACACCGATTTTAGAATTGATATTGCCTATACTGGAACACCTATATTCGAATGGCGATTTAATGACCCTTGGGGAGCAGTTATTAGTAATGCAGATTTCTATGAAATTCCATCAGTTTTAACAAGTGATGCTGGAGTATATTACTGTAAAGTTATTTTAGGATGTGGCGATGAAATTAATATCGAAAGAGAACTTATTGTACACGAACATGTTTCTATAGTTTCTCCTGCTGATGAAACAATTCATATTTGTCAAGGAGAACAACCAGTTCTTAATATTGAAGTGAATGGAGATGCAGATATTTATACTGTAAGTTGGACCGATGATGTTGATAATCCACTAGTTGGATTTGGCGATGTAAATCAGGTACAATTAAGTAAACACGATATACCAGGAACTTATACTTACAAAGCAAAAGTAACAAGTCTTGGAAATTGTGATAATTTAGAGAAAAACTATATTGTTCAAGTTCACGAGAAGCCAATATTAAGTGCCATTGATAACAACGTAAACAAATGCGCTGGTCTCGTTGAGTTAAAAATCACCGAAAGTGGAGAACATAATGGTATTAGTTGGTGGAAAGGTGGAGCTTTAGTAACTGATGGTGATGCAGTTGCAACTGATTTTGTAATTAATTCAGCAACAAGTCCTGATGACGATGGAATTTATGTTGCAAAGGTAAGTTCTGATTATTGTGGTGATAATCAGGTTTTTATTAATTTGGATGTTAGAAATAATATTAATGTAACTGGTAAATCTCCTGCAACAACAACATTTTGTGAAAATGAAGAGGTAAGTTTATTTGTTACTGCAAATGCAGGTGGAGATGAAATTTATTACAAATGGTATAAGGAAACAGAACCAGGTACAACATTGTCGGATCAACCTACTTATAATATCAGCAATGTTGATTTAACACAAGCTGGAACTTACAAAGTTGAATTGTATAATGATTTGGGATGTGGTAATCAAACACTATCATTTGATGTTGTGGTAAATAAAAATCCAACTGTTACGAATCCATCTGATAAAATAATTTGTGAAACCGAAACTTCAGTTGATTTTACAGTTTCAGGGGATGCCCAAGATGGAGCAAATTATCAGTGGTACAATAGTGCAGGTGAAATTGCTGGAGCAACATCTGCAACTTATACCGAAACTACTTTGGTTGATGGTGAAACTTATTATTGTGAAGTGACTGGAACAGTTGGAAGTTGTGGAACCGCAACATCTGAAAAAGCAACACTTTCTGTAATTAAGGAAGTTGCCGTTACAAATCCAGTAGACTTAATTATCGTTGATGGTGCTGATGCTACCTTTAGTGTTGTTGCATCTGGTGAACCAAACTATTCTTATCAATGGCAGGTTTTTGATGGAGCATGGAAAGATATTAATGATGTTGATAAATATTCAGGAACTCAAACTTCTGAACTAAAAATTACCAATGCACTTAAAGCTGATTTTAATGGAAATCAATATCGATGTGTTGTAATTAGTGATGGAACAATTTGTTCTTCAAGCGCAACCAGTGATTTTGCAACCCTAACAATATTAGCAGTTAATAAGATTGCAATTCAGCCAACTAATCAGGTAGTATGTGAGGGAGAAGATATTGTATTTACAGTAACAGGCACCAAGAGCACTGGATTGACTTACCAATGGCAATACCATATGGGTGATAATGTATTTGTAGATGCGAATATTGCAGATGTATCAACTGTTGGTGCTGTATCAACTTATACAATTGCCAATGCAAGCCAGGCAATGGAAGCCTGGGGAGTAAGGTGTACTGTAAAAGATGGTTCAAGTTCAGATCAGCCATCTAATGAAGTTGGGGTTGATGTGTGGGAAAATATAGTTGTAGCTACTGCTTTAACCAATACCATAACTATTTGTGAAGGTTCACCTTTAAGTTTAACGGTAGATGCAACGGCGGGAGAGAAAATTAAGTATGAGTGGACAAAATCAGGTAGTGGCACAGTTTTACAAACCGGATCGGTATTAAATCTTGGTAATGCAGAATTGGCAGAATCAGGTACTTATACTTGTAAGGTTTATAATGATCAGAATTGTAACAATATAAATATAGTATATAATGTAACCGTTCAGGAAAATGCAAAAATCAAATTGCATCCTTTGGATAAAGCAATTTGTGCATCAGATGTTCCGGTATTTTTTGAAGCAGATGGAACGGCAGAAGGTACGGTTACTTATGAATGGTTCGATAAGGGTGGCAATTTAGTAGGAACTACTAAGACATTGACAATTGCTTCAAATCCTGAGAATGGACAATCCTATTATTGTGTAGTATCAGGGGATGTATGTAATAGTGCAACTACGAATGTGGCTAATCTTACTGTTTATGAAGAGGTTGTAATTACGGATCCATCGGATCAGACAGCATCGGATGGGGAGAGTGTAACCTTTAGTGTAAGTGCTACAGGCGAACCAACAATTGAATACAAATGGTATGAGAAAACACCAAGTGGAGTATGGACAGCGTTGGCAGAGGGTGGAATTTACAGTGGAGTAAGTACGGCAAATCTAACTATTGATCCGGTATCCTTATCCATGAATGCCAATAAATATAAATGTGAGGCCTGGAGTAGCACATGTTCGGCAGTTGATGAAAGTGATTTTGCAACATTAACAATATTAGCAGTTAATAAGATTGCAATTCAGCCAACTAATCAGGTAGTATGTGAGGGAGAAGATATTGTATTTACAGTAACAGGAACCAAGACGACTGGATTGACTTACCAATGGCAATACCATATGGGTGATAATGTATTTGTAGATGCGAATATTGCAGATGTATCAACTGTTGGTGCTGTATCAACTTATACAATTGCCAATGCAAGCCAGGCAATGGAAGCCTGGGGAGTAAGGTGTACTGTAAAAGATGGTTCAAGTTCAGATCAGCCATCTAATGAAGTTGGGGTTGATGTGTGGGAAAATATAGTTGTAGCTACTGCTTTAACCAATACCATAACTATTTGTGAAGGTTCACCTTTAAGTTTAACGGTAGATGCAACGGCGGGAGAGAAAATTAAGTATGAGTGGACAAAATCAGGTAGTGGCACAGTTTTACAAACCGGATCGGTATTAAATCTTGGTAATGCAGAATTGGCAGAATCAGGTACTTATACTTGTAAGGTTTATAATGATCAGAATTGTAACAATATAAATATAGTATATAATGTAACCGTTCAGGAAAATGCAAAAATCAAATTGCATCCTTTGGATAAAGCAATTTGTGCATCAGATGTTCCGGTATTTTTTGAAGCAGATGGAACGGCAGAAGGTACGGTTACTTATGAATGGTTCGATAAGGGTGGTAATTTAGTAGGAACCACTAAGACCTTGACTATTGCAGCAAATCCTGAGAATGGACAATCCTATTATTGTGTAGTATCAGGGGATGTATGTAATAGTGCAACAACGGATGTGGCCAACCTTACAGTTTACGAAGAGGTTGTAATTACGGATCCATCCGATCAGACAGCATCGGATGGGGAGAGTGTAACCTTTAGTGTAAGTGCCACGGGCGAACCCACAATTGAATACAAATGGTATGAGAAAACACCAAGTGGAGTATGGACTGCGCTGGTAGAAGGAGGAATTTACAGTGGAGTAAGTACTGCAAACTTAACTATTGATCCGGTATCCTTATTCATGAATGCCAATCAATATAAATGTGAGGCCTGGAGTAGCACATGTTCGGCAGTTGATGAAAGTGATTTTGCGACACTAACAATATTAGCAGTTAATAAGATTGCAGTTCAGCCAACTAATCAGGTAGTATGTGAGGGAGAAGATATTGTATTTACAGTAACAGGAAGCAAGACGACCGGATTGACTTACCAATGGCAATACCATACGGGGGATAATGTATTTGTGGATGCAGATATTGCAGATGTATCAACTGTTGGTGCTGTCTCAATTTATACAATTGCCAATGCAAGTCAGGCAATGGAAGCCTGGGGAGTAAGGTGTATTGTAAAAGATGGTTCAAGTGCAGATGATATTTCAAATGAAGTAAAAGTAGAAGTTTTTAAACCAGTAGTATTCACACCTGTCGATGTTCAGAGATTGTGTTTCGATGAGAGTAAGCAAATAAAATTGGATGTTACTGCAGGAACTACACCATTAACTTATTCATGGACCAAAGATGCTACCGAAGTTTCTACAACTGCAATTGTAAATATTGGAACTGGCGATAATGGAAATTATCAAGTAACAGTTGGAAACGGTGTTTGTCCTGATGTAAGTGATGATTTTACAGTTGTTCATCGTTCACAATTAAGCTTGAATGCTTGGTCAAATAGCAGCGAATCATGTCTGGGTGGTTTAGAAACATTATCAGTAAGTGTTAAGAGTTTCGATCCAGCTTTAACTTTATCATACAAGTGGTATAAAGACGGTGCAGAAATTCTAGGTGCAACGAATGCTGATTACACTTTTACTCCGGTAGATAAGAGCGAATCAGGTCAATATAAAGTAGAAGTGTCTGATGGCTGCTCTACAAAATTTGTGTCTGGATATGTGAATGTATATGAATCGGTTACTACTGTAAATAAATGGGTAGATCCAGATGATATTTGTGTTGGTAGTGAACTGAACCTGGAAGTTGATGTAACAGGGGATGTAAAATCATACACATGGACTCATAATGGAAATCCAATAACAGCAACAACAAACTATTTGGTTGCTGCTGTTACTAACGCAGATGCAGGAACTTATCAATGTATTGTTGAGGATCATTGTGGTAATACTTATACTTACACAAGTCATATTACAATTATGGATGCCCCTTCAATTGATGGAGATGGTATTGAAAAGCTTATTGCTGTTTGTGAAGGAGATCCTTTGGTATTAGGAACGATAAGTGTGACTGGATCTTACGATGATATTGAATGGACATTAAATGATGGGTTGACAAATACTGTTGCTGGAGTTCAGTTGAATTTAGGAGATGCCACTGCAGCAATGGAAGGAAATTATAAAGTTGAAGTTTCAAATAAATGTGGATCTGATGTTTCAGTAGGAACTCAGGTTGTTAACCCAAAACCAACATTAAGCCCAATCGCAGATCAAACTGTTTGTGAGAATGAGGATGTTGTGTTTAGAGCAAAAGCTACAGGACGTGATTTAAATTACCAATGGAAAATTGATGGAATCATACAACCTTCTGCTATTGCTACACTATTAATTAGTGGTACTGATGTACTTCCAGCAGATGAATTTACTCCAAAAGTATATACTGTAGAATGTACTGTTACCAACGATAATGGTTGTGGAGAAACATTAGTAGAGACTGCTCAATTGACAGTGAATCCTTCAACAATAATTTTAGCTACTTTAAAAAATGTAGTGCGATTTGTTGGTCAAGATTACACGATGACTGTTGATGCGACAGGTCACAATCTAACTTATACATGGACTCATGTAAAAGATGGTGTTACTACTACCTTATCTGAAAAAACAAATTCACTAACGCTAACAAATATTCAATTTGCTGATGAAGGTTATTACAATTGCGAAATTGAAGGTACTTGTGCAACTCGATTGGCAACAGGTAAGTTAACCGTTAAGGAACCAGTTGTTATTATAGATGGATTGGTTAGTTTGGAAGAAAAATGTGTTGGTGAGCCATTAAGTTTAAGTATAGATGCCACTGGTCAAATATCATCGATTAAATGGTTCAAGGATGGATTTGAAATTCCAGGTGAAACAAAATTGACCCTTTATATTGCAGAACTTAAAGCAACTGATGCAGGAGTTTATACTTGTAAGATTGAAGGAGAAGGAGCTCCAGTTAATGGTATCGTTGAAGAAACAACGGTTCGCGTATACGAGAATACAACGCTTCTAGCTGCTCTTGGGACTAAAACAGTATGTGAAGGCCAGGGACTAGAATGGATTCCAAATGTAAAAGGAGCAGCCAATATTAAATACAAGTGGTTCTTTGGTGGGGTTGAGATTTCAGATCAAAAAATTCTGAATTACAATCCAACACTATTAACGCATGAAGGAAATTACGAAGTACAAGTAACAGGTTTATGTGGTAATGTTACAACAAGAGGAAGCTTAGAGGTAACTGAATTGCCAGTAATTATTTCTGTTAGTGACAATGTAGAAATTTGTGAAAATACATCATTGGTAGAATTTAGTGTAAGTGCTACTGGAGAAGAACTGAAATATCAGTGGAGAAAAAATGGAACTGATATAGCAGGAAAAACTTCACCTGTATTGAGCCTAACATCCATTCAGCTTGATGATGAAGCCAATTATACTTGCAAAGTTTATAATTCATGTGCAGAAGCCATTAGTGATGAAATGACGCTTAAGGTAATTCCTCAATTGAGAATTTTATCTGAAATGGTAGATGTTGAGGTTTGTTCTGGTGAAGAGGTAACTCTTACAACGGATGTTGAAGGAAATGATGTAACATATCAATGGAAGTTGGATGGGGTTGACTTAACTGGAGAAAATGCATCTATATTGAATTTGGGTAAAACAAGCCCTGACGATAGTGGATACTACACATGTATTGTTTCTGATAGGTGTACAGATTCAAGATCAACAAAACCTACAGAATTAAAAGTTCATGAATTACCAAACTCAAGAATTTTAGGTAGAATGGTACTTTGTGCGAAGGAAGATCGAGTTACATATACAACCGATGCAATGCCTGAAATTGAGTATGGTTGGGGAGTAGAAGGCGGTATATTTGCCGGACCAGATAAAGGTTTACGTACTCGCATAACTTGGGGAGAACTGGATAATGGAGAACTTTCCATTATGATTACAGATGTTGCTACAGGTTGTGAATCGAAAGTTGATTCATTGGTAACCTTACATGCTTTGCCAGATGTTAATCTTTCTCTTGTGGATCCGGTGAGAGGTGTTTGTAATCCAAGTAAGCTTCTGTCAGGTGGATACCCTGAAGGTGGTATTTATTGGGTAGATGATATTTCTGAAGAAATATTTGATCCTGCAGAAAGAGGAGCAGGAACCTATAATGTTCATTACTCTTATACAGATGAAAACGGATGTTCTAATGTAACATCAAAAACAATTTTACGTGTAGATCCATTGCCAACCGTTAACATTACGGATGATATTACAATTGGTAGCTGTAAGCCTTTTAAATTAAGTGCAGAAACGGAAGAAAATAATATTCAATGGTCACCGGCAGCAGATTTGGATGATGCGAATTCGATGACTCCTATATTTACTCCCGGAAAATCGCAGGTGTTGGTTGCAACAGTTATGGATGAACATGGTTGTACAAATATGGATTTAGTTGAGCTCACAGTAGCTCCTCTACCTATTGTAACCACGATTTCCGACACCACAGTTGGTCAGTGTAACCAATTACAATTGCTAACCGATATTGTAGGTGATGCAGGTGAAATTACCTGGACGAATCCAGATCATTTAGATGATCCTAATACAAGAAGTCCGAAGATTGTAAATGCTCCTGAAGGAACGTATACTTACAAGATTAGTGTGACCGACCTTTATGGTTGTGATGCAGAGGGAGAAGTAATTGTAAATATGGTAGCTGATCCTGAATTGGAAGAAGATAAGTTTGCTTGTGAGGGTGAAAAATTCGAAGTGAATATCACAGGAATGGAAAATCCTATTTGGGAAGATGGTTATACGGATATTAATAGAACAATTGATCAGCCAGGTAAATACTTGTTAACTGTAGAGAACAAATATGGTTGTGGCGATGAACAAAATTTTGTAATAAATCCAACACCAAAACCAGACTTAAGGAATAATTTGATTTATACTGGACCTAGAGAGATTGAACTTGTCAAAGACCGACCAGTAACAATATTTGAAGGACAAACTGTAACATTAGCTCCAAATCTTCCTTTGGAATATTCTCCTTACAACTTTGAATGGGAAGATGGCAAGGAAGGTAGTATTCTTCAAAGATATGAGGTGTCGGAAACAGGTAAATATAAATTGACAGTGACAGATAATTTAGGCTGTATTGCCAAAGATTCTGTGGATGTGGAAGTGAAACCTGTAGGTATTGAATCTCCTAATGCATTTACTCCAAATTCGAGTAATGATAACGACAAATTTTATTTGAAAGATATCAATTACGATATTGAGAAATTTGAAATGTATATATACAACCGTTGGGGAGAATTAATGTATAAGACCAACGAGGTTGGTCGTAACGGTGGTTGGGATGGTAAATACAAAGGCAAGCTTTGTCCGGCAGGAGCATATGTTTGGATGGTGTTTATTAATGGCGAACTTACCAACCAAGGAACCTTCATGTTGATCAGATAATTGAGAAAAGGTTTTATTTTATCAATAAAATAAATTTATTTTACAAGTGATTTCGGACTTCTAAACAACGGTCCGAATCACTTTTTAACTTGAATAACTCTTTAGAGTTATAAATTGAGAATAGATGAAAAAAGCTCTGATTGTTTTTTGCGTATTATTTGTTGGATCGTTGGTACAAAGCTTTGCTCAAGATATCCGATTTTCTCAGTTTTATGCAAATAAACTTTATCTGAATCCAGCCTTGGCAGGATCTACAAATAACTCAAATGTTAGCTTAAACTATCGTAACCAATGGCCTAATCTAGATCTCCCATACGTTACTTACAGTGTAGCATTCGATAACTTTTACGAGACTTTAAATGGGGGAGTAGGCGTTATGGTTATTCAGGATGATCAGGGAGATGGAGCATTAAAAACAACCACTTTTGCAGGGATGTACTCATTCTATTTGAGAATAACTGATGATTTTGTAATTCGTCCAGCGATTCAGGCAGCTTTTATGCAAAAAAAGGTAGATTGGCAGAACCTTGTATTTCCTGATCAGGTTTCTCCTATTTATGGGAACATATTTCCACACAATTCTTCAGGTGACCCTATAAACAGGAGAAAAGATGGATGGGATTTCTCATTGGGATCGATAGCTTACTACAGAGATTTTTATTTTGGTATTGCAGCTCATCACTTGGCTAAACCAGATTTAAGTTTTGATGACGAACAGGAAGACAAATTGCAAACCAAATATACAGTTCATGCTGGTGCCGAATTTGTGTTGGGAGGAAGAAGCAGAAGATATGCCGATAATTGGATTCTTGCCCCAGCATTGCTTTATCAGCAACAAGGAGATTTTTCTCAGATGAACTATGGATTGTATGCAAGTAAGAGTTCTATAGTTTTTGGATTGTGGTTTAATCAGAATTTTGAGCCAAATTACGACTCTTTTATTGCCATGGCAGGATTCGTTACCCAGCGCTTTAAAGTTGCTTACAGCTACGATTACGCCATTTCTAAGTTAATTCATACGAATACTGGAGCGCATGAAATATCATTCTCTTTTCCGCTTGTTACCACCAAGGATAGAAGAAAACGAATTAAAGCAGTTCGAGCACCAGTATTTTAAGAAAATATTGTATAAAAAAAGGAGGTTTTCAATTTTGAAAACCTCCTTTTTGTTTTGTATTCTCTATTTTATTCTTTCAATGTATTTGTCTCTAATTTTCTTCATTAAATCCAGATTCAAGTTCTCAGCATAAACTCTGATCATATCAACAGCTTTAAAGTGGTCATAAATAAAGCCCAAAGAAACATCGAAATGAATCATCTCCATGTTGTATTTCACTTTTTTGGTTAATTGCTCAAATTGCTTCCAGCTTAGCTTTTGAGGAATGGTAAAATATCCATGATTTGGTTCAATATGATCTTTAAAGTATCCATCCTCGATTATATCCAAAGCAAAAAACTTATCCAATTGAATCATTGCTTTAGAATTGTGAGGAATCGATCCATTTTTCTTAAAGATAATTCCTTCAGATTGATAACACTCCTGTAATTCTTTAACTTGATCGTAATTACTCAGTCTTCTGATACGAATTACATAGTACACACTGTTATAAATGGTAATGTTACCAATTGCAGCGTGGAACTTTGCCTCGAAATAGCTCATTATTTTTTGCGTAGCTCGAGTAAACTCTTCTAAATCATATCTTCTATCTAATACCAAATAAATATAATGAGGTTGAACATCTTTCTGAAAACCATCGTAATACTCATAATATCCAGGAAACGGATTTGTTGCTTCCAAAACAATGGTATTAGGCAATATTTTATCATCAATAACTTCCAGGGTTTCTTCTTTTAGAAGACTACCATACTTTACAACATAGTTTTCAGTGGTCATATGCAGAAGGATTATGGGGTTAATACTCGGATTGTCTTACACTTAAACATAGTAAAAATTGAGAGTAAAAACAAGACTTAAAACTCTTTTTAATAATGTAAATTTTCTCTAATGATCACGAGTAAAAACAGGAGCATTATCTTTTGATAAGTTTGGGTTATAGATATATCCATCTAAATCAAAAGCTTTTAAGTCTTCAGGATTGGATATTTCATTCTGAATAATGAATCGAGTCATTAATCCTCGTGCTTTTTTAGCGAAGAAGCTGATCATTTTGTATTGTCCATTCTTCAAATCTTTAAAAGCTGGGGTAATGATTTCGGCATTTATTTGTTTTGCCTTTATCGATTTATAATACTCATTCGATGCCAGGTTAATTAAATGCTTGTGGTCGTATTCTTTTAAATCTTTGTTAATGGATTTTGTGATTTTATCTCCCCAAAACTCATACAGGTCTTTCCCTTTTTTGTTTTCGAGTTTTTTACCCATCTCCAAGCGATAAGCCTGAATTAAATCCATTGGCTTTAAAACGCCATACAAACCTGAAAGAATACGCAATTGCGATTGTGCGTTTTCAAAATCAGCATCACTTAGGCTTTCTGCATCAATTCCGGTATAAACGTCGCCTTTAAAGGCCAGCAATGCTTGTTTGGCATTATCGGGTGTAAAAGGCAAGTTCCATTGGTGAAAACGTTCAAAATTCAACTGAGCCAGCTTGGGGCTGATTCCCATGAAATCTCCAATTTCATCAACTTTAAGTTTGCGAAGAATTTTAATTAATTGTTCAGCATCTTTCGTAAAACTTGCTTCTGAATGAATAGTTGTTTTTGCTTGAGATTCAAAGTCTAATGTTTTGGCAGGTGATATAACTATTAACATATTCTGTTCTTTTAATTTTTGATTCTTAAAAGTAAGTATTATTCACATAAGCATCAATAGAGTTTATCATTATTGATAATGACTTAGTTTCTGTCTATGAGAAAATGGATGTATTCTTATTTTTGGAAACCTACTCTCCTAATCAAAGGACCATCCCCAAGCTGGGGAAATGCAAACTGAAAAATAAAAGCTTTCCCCAAGTTGGGAAAGCTAGAATTGAAAAAAAATAGACCTTTCCCAAGCTGGGAAAACGTGATTGTAGAAAAAAGGGCCTTTCCCCAAACTGGGAAAGGGTATCGTTTTTAAAAATGGCCATTTCCCAGCTTGGGGAAGCTTGTTTTAAAAAAAAGAGACCCTCCCCAACTTGGGGAAGGCAATTCTGAAAAAAAATGACTTCCCCAAAACAGTTGAGTTAAAAAAAAGAGATTGACGTTTGCCAATCTCTTTTGATATTAAGGTTTATAAATTCTTATCAGGATACAATTCATCCCACCATTGTGGTTGATCTTTTAAGTATTTTGCAAAGTATGCAAAAATGGTATTGTTCCAAAGAATGCGTTTGTTGTAGTTCTGAATCAAGTGATCCTGACCTTTTACCTGTACAAATTCCACATCTTTTCCTAACAATTTTAAAGCCTGATACATTTGAATACTTTCCCCCAATGGAACATTAGTATCCTGGCTACCATGAAGCAATAACATTGGAGTTGTAATTTTATCGGCATTAAACAATGGGCTTTGGTCTACATAAATGTCTTTTCGGTTCCAAGGGAATGATTTTCCTGTTGCATTCATGCTGTATGAATAGCCCCAATATCCTTCGCCCCAGTAGCTGGTGATATCACTGATGCCAGCATGAGAAATGGCTGCTGCAAATATATCAGTTCTGGTTTGTAGCAACTGAGTTGTAAAACCACCATATGAAGCTCCGATACATCCAACTTTATCAGCATCGATGAATGAGTGGTCTTTAATAAACTTTTTGGTACCATTAATAATTTCATCAGCCGTAATAATTCCCCAATTGTTTTGGTGACGAGCCGAGAATTCCTGTCCAAAACCTGTAGCACCACTAGGCTGTAGTAGGTATACCACATAACCCATAGCAGCATACATATTTAGAGGATAACGACCTCCAAAGCTTCTTTCTACAGGAGAAGTTCCGCCGTAATAGTTTACAATCAGAGGATATTTTTTATTGGAATCGAAATTAGGAGGATAGTAAACACGACCAATAATCGTAGTTCCATCTTCTTTGGTAAAGTTCCAATCTTCGGTTTTGCCGAACATCACATTCTTCAGATGATTCTTTTCAGGATTTGCGATTTCATGATTTGCCTTAGAAGCTATATCATAAGTAAATGCTTTATATGGGCTTGAAATTCCACATGCCACATAGCTGATTGTTTTTCCATTTTTCGACAAGTCAAAACCACGAACTACATCCGAATAGGAATTCAATTCAGTGAATTCTTTCGAAGCAATATCATAGCTGAATAGTTTTACGTAGTCTTTGTCTTGTGCTTTAAAGTAAATCTTATTATCAGATTTATTCCAAATTGCTGCATCAATTGCAGGGTTGAAATTATAGGTAATAGGATCTACATTTTTCGAAGTCAAATCGTAAATGTAAAGTTGACCATCGTAATTGTTAGCTATTGGATGATTGCCAATGTTTTCACCAATTTTACCAAAACAAGAAGGCCCACCTTGTACCAACAATTGCTTGCCATCAGGAGAATATTGAGCCTGACCAGCTGTTAACTTGTCTTCCCAAATGCTTTCCACCTTAAAAGTTTCAATATTCATTTGGTAAAGATTCTGTTTAAAATATGGGTAACCACTGTAATCAGGACGTGAAGTTGTGAACAGGATGTTCTTTCCATCAGCACTGATATCAGCTAAATCGGTACTTAAAGTTCCGTAAGTTAGGCGTTGTTTTACACCACTTGCAACATCCAATTTGTAAAGGAACGATCTGTATCTGTACCATGGTAAGCGGTCTTCCATGCCTTGGAATTTCTTCATTTTCCAGTCTTCAGAATTGCTTTTTCCTACGCTGTAGATAATAAATTTTCCGTTTGGAGCCCAAGTGTAAGAAGAGAAATCTTCAATATTTTCAGCAATTTGCTTTTCGGAATTCTTTTCAAAATCGAAAACAAAAATAGATGCTTTGTCGTTGTATTTATGGGTATAAGAAATTTGATTTCCGGTTGGTAACCAGTTGATGTTTGAAAGTTGTGTTCCTCTGAAGGTGTAAAGAATTTTACCTGTTTCAATTTCTTGGATTTCTTTCCAGTTCTCACTTTTGTCTGATGGGGGTAAGGTGCGGCTGTAAGAAATTAGGGCATACTTGCCATCAAAGGATACAGATGTGCTTTGTACTTTTGTGCCATCCAAAACTTTGTTGATATCCATAAATTGCTTTGGAGAAAGGCTCAATTCAAAATGATCAGCTTTTCCCTCATTTTTTGATTTTAAAGCAAGTTGAAACTGATTGTTCTTAGAACCACTTAGCATTTTCACAACAATTTTGTGGTGTCCTGGCTCCAGTTTTAAACTTTTGCTCGACTCCTTGGCTTTATCGGCTTCATGCTTGTATTGCGACAATTGCTTTTCGCCATCCACATAAACCTCTATCATAGGGAAGCTTTTCAAAGATAGCTCAACTTCACTCCACTGATCAGTGTTTAGGTATGAAACCAGATAGTACAATTTGTTTTCCTTATTTGGCAAAGAAAGAAAACCTTTAGAATTGGAGCTTTTCTTTTTCCAGGTCAATTGCTCATTGTTCCAGTTCATTTTGTCTGATTCTTTAGGAGCAATTTTACAAAGGTCCATTTGGTTTTCCTGTAAAAGATTTTTTAGTTCGAAAGTACTTCCGCTAAAATCTTCGGTAGTGTTGAATGCAGGAAGCTGTAGTTCTATAGCATCCGAAATTAACCAATTTTCAATTGTTTTTTGTTTGTTATCCTCGGCAGAGGAAGCAAAACAAAGATTTGTACTTAGTATTACAGCCAAGGCTGATACAATGATCTTGTTCATTTTTATTACGATTTATTTGGTTTGTTGCAAGACCTCAATACTACATAAAATTTAGAGCATAAAAAAGAATATTTGTTAGCTTAGGTCATGTTTCTGACTGAAATTAACAGTATTGGAGAAATATTTGTTGCGATTTGGATAAATTGATTTATATTTGTGGTACTCACGCAAAAACGGAGGAAAGCTATGAATATATTTGTCACAAATTCACCTTGCAATTATCTGAGCTAAACAGCTTAGGCTTTCCTTATTCTATAGATATTATTAATTAAGAAGTAACGGAGGCGTAAGCCGCCCGATACAATTTTTGTACACCTAAAAATTTAATGGAGGAAAAATTATGAGCACAACTATGAGTAAACCTGAGCTCTATTGAAAATATGACCACAGTTTGAATTGATTTTGAGTAGAAATTTTTTCAAATTCTTAAAGGAATATCGGGATATTTCAAGAGGATTTGAGGGAATTTATGCCAAAAGCAAGCAAATTCTTTTAAAAGTCATCTTCATCCAATCTTTACTTTAAAAATTTTTCAAAATATCCCGATATTCTTTTATAATTTTTAAATCAAATCTTGAACAAATCTGACTTTCTGTGTCTTATATTTTTAATTGAACTCAGGTTTTAATTGTGCCCCATTTGTGGAGCTCGTGAAATTTGAAACAGGAAAATGTTTCGAGGAAAAAGTAAAAATAATGAGTTTAATTCATCATCATAAGCGAAAACGAAAATGCAACATTATAGCAATTTAAAAGAGAAATATATACGAGTAAAAGCAATTGACCGAGGGAGGCAATTGTGGAAAATAATTAAGGATGCCTTATCGGGCGAAGAAAGAGATTATACCAATGGGAAAATTGGGAAAGCCCTATTTATGTTGGCTATACCTATGGTATTGGAAATGGTCTTTGAATCAGTTTTTGCTATAGCCGATATCTTTTTTGTATCCCAACTCGGCGATGATGCAGTCGCAACTGTAGGGATTACTGAATCGATAACCACCATTGTATATGCCATAGGTTTTGGTTTATCAATGGCAACAACAGCTTTGGTAGCTCGAAGAGTTGGTGAAAAGAAGTTCGAGAAAGCTGCAACAGTCTCAGCACAGGCCATTGTAACCGGAGCGATAGCATCAGTTTTTATCGCGATAGTAGGAATTTTCTTTTCGAAAGACTTGCTGCGATTAATGGGAGCAAATTCTACCATTGTGAATGAGATGTCTGGTTATGCAAGCATTATTCTGAGCAGTAATATAATTATCATGTTGCTATTTATTAACAATGCGATATTCCGATCAGCGGGAGATGCTGCACTTTCCATGCGTGTTTTGATTATTGCCAACTGTTTAAATATTATTCTTGATCCATTATTGATTTTTGGTTTAGGACCAATTCCTGCTATGGGCGTTGAAGGAGCCGCAATTGCAACTAGCATTGGTAGAGGATTGGCTGTGATATACCAGTTTGTTCTCCTGTTTAAAGGAAGAGGAAAGATACACATCAAAATAGAGCATTTTAGCTTGCGATGGAAAACCATCAAGAAATTAATAAACTTGTCGCTTGGAGGAATAGGACAGAACATTATTGCAACCTCAAGCTGGATTGGTTTAATGAGGATTATGGCAGAGTTTGGTAGTGCTGCCATTGCGGGTTATACCATTGCAATCCGTATTTTGATATTTATACTTTTGCCATCCTGGGGATTGAGCAATGCGGCAGCTACTTTGGTAGGACAAAATCTAGGTGCTAATCAACCGGAACGTGCCGAAAAATCGGTATGGGCTGCAGGAAGAATTAATGTTGCGTTTCTTGGTTTAATAGGAATTGTATTTTTCTTGTTCCCAGCTTATTTTATTGAATTATTTACCGATGATCAGGGAATTGTTGTGAATGGAATTCAAGCGCTAAAAATTATTAGCTGCGGATTTATTTTTTACGGAATGGGGATGGTTTTGCTGAACTCTATTAATGGAGCTGGCGACACACAAACGCCAACGCTATTGAACCTGGTTAGTTTCTGGATTGTAGAGATTCCTGTTGCTTATTTGCTGGCAATTCACTTTACCTGGAACCAAAATGGTGTCTTTTATGCCATCATTATTGCAGAAGCTATTTTAACATTAATTGCCTTGTATTGGTTTAAAACCGGAAGGTGGAAGTTGAAGAGGGTTTAGACTTAGAGGTGCAGAATGCAATCTCGATATAATCAGCAAAATATAAAATTGTAGGTTGAACTTTTATAATGAAGGGATCTGAATGTATTTTGGGGTGGAGATATGTATTTATTAAAGGTACAATGGCATATACGACGTAAATTGCAGATAGATTTTATTTGCAATTTATGTTTGTATAGCATGTGTATTTATTTAACTTTAGGTGTCAATTATTATTGTTGATGATGAGAATTTTATTCTGTTATTGATTGTTAGGACGGCAATTAGAGTCTGTGTTGACTTGAGTGTTCGTTGTAATTATTCTTATTTGACAGTTTGTTCTATTCCTAAAATGAATGATACATTATGTATGAAGTTGTAAATTATAAGATTTCAAGTAGCATTTTGAACAAATGGCAAGATGTGTTGAATCTCATTTCAAATACGTTCAATATTTCAAAGGTTATTATTGTTCAAGTTAAAAAATCAAATATCGAGCTATTATTAGAAAGCAATTTATACAACAAGGCATTAAGGTTAGAAATTCAAAGATGGTTGGATATTTTGAATCATGACAAATTTTTAGATTTCAAAAAAGAAATTTGTTTTGATGATTTTGTACGGGAAAATTATAACAACATAAACTATCTGGGGTATCCTATTAAATTTTCGAATGGAGATCTGTTTGGAGTTTTATATGTTGTAGATGAGGAGAAAATAAAATTGGATTCCTATATGAAAAACTTGTTTAGAGGATTCCGAAAGCTCATTGAATCTGATTTAAAAACATTGTATGAGGAAGGAAAGAATAAGTTCTTTTTAGACGAATATAAGATAGAAAACAAGAAACTTGTAGAGCAATTGCTAAAAAGTGAAATGAAGTACAAAACACTTTTTTCAGCGGCAAATTCAGCTATAGCAATTTTTGAACCAATTAGGAATGAATCAGGAGAATTGGTGGATTTACTCTACAAGGATATGAATAAGGCAAATGAAGAAATTATAGAAATCTCTAAAGACTATGCTATTGGAAGGACTATGTTGGAATTGTTTCCAAATACTGAACCTGAATGGATTGCTTACTTTAAATCGGTGATCAATGATTTCAAAAGCACTAGTTTTTATTCTTATCATTCAGATATAGGAAAATACATTTACGTAGATTCTTTCCCTATAAATGATAAGGAGTTTGTGATTTCGGCGGTTGACTTAACTGATAAGGTAAAATTAAAGGAGAAGTTAAGTGAGGTGGAGAATAGGTACAAGAATATTTTTTACGGTAGTTCATCTGTAATGATGCTTGTATCGCCAGAAAATGGGCTGATAAAAGATGTGAATGAAAGTGCTTGTGAGTTCTATGGCTATTCAAAAAGAGAATTGTTAAATCTTAAAATTTGGGATTTAAATATTGCAGGAGAAGTTTCTGTTTGGGATAATATTGAGAAAGCTAAAACGAACTCAAAAACAATTTTTAAAGCTCAACATCGCATTGCATCGGGAGAAATTAAAGATGTTGAAGTTTCATCAGGTGCTGTAATGGTTGATGGAAAAGAACTTTTGCATTCTGTAATACGAGATGTGACTGAGAGAAATAAGAACTTGCTTAAAATAACTAAACTATCAAATGCGGTTGAGCAAAGTCCGGCAGCAATAGTAATTACAAACACCAATGGGGAGATAGAATATGTAAATCCGATATTCTGCAAGGTAACTGGGTACGATTTGGAAGAGCTAATAGGAGAAAATCCAAGGATTTTAAAATCAGGCAAACATTCGGCTATTGTTTACAAAGATTTGTGGCAGAAAATATCATCAGGAGAAAAGTGGAAAGGAGAATTTTATAACAAACGTAAAGACTCTAGTTATTTTTGGGAATCGGCTTCCATTTCACCCGTGTTTGATGATGAGAATTGTATTGTAGGATATCTAAAAGTTGGATTAGATATTACTGAAAAAAAGCATATTGAAGCTAAATTAACACAAGCACTGATTAAGGCAGAAGAAAATGACAGGCTTAAAACGGCTTTCCTGGCTAATCTTAGTCATGAAGTTAGGACTCCACTAAATGGTTTGCTTGGATTTGCCGATTTTATTGGTAATGTTGACTTAACAAATGAAGAGCGAAAAGAATATGCTACCATAATAAAAGATTGTGGAAATCAGCTAATGAGTATTATGGATGATATATTGGATGCTTCATTGTTGGAGGCAAAGAAATTACAAATCAATGTAGATCGTATTTATCTTGATCCACTTTTATATGGGCTAAAAAATCTTCATTCTATTGAGGCTGAAAAAAAGAAGTTAAGTGTAAAGTTGGATTACATGTTTAATCTAAATTTTGAAATACATACTGATAAAGTTAAATTGTTGCAGGTATTAAATAATTTGATTCGGAATGCTATTAAATTTACCATAGAGGGTGAGATTATTATTGGTTGTGAAAGTTTAAAAGATAGTTTTCTATTTTATGTGCAGGATACAGGAATAGGAATATCTCCTGAGCATCAGAAGATAATTTTTAGCCGTTTCAGACAGATTGAAAATCACCTTACCAGACAACATGGAGGAATTGGGTTGGGACTATCTATTTCGAAAGAAATTGTAGAGTTATTGGGAGGTGAATTGTGGGTAGAATCGGATGTTGGGCGAGGTTCAAAATTTAGTTTTACAATCCCGAAAAGTATTAGTAAATAAAAAAAGCTCGCAAATATATTCTTTGCGAGCTTTTTATATTTTAAGCATGAAAAACTTAACGTTTCTCCAACTGCACAATGTTCTCCACATGATGAGTGTGTGGGAACATGTCGACAGCTTGTACTTTGGTTACTTTGTAGGCTTCGTCCATTAGTGCTAAATCGCGAGCTTGAGTCGCCGAGTTACAGCTTACATAAACAATGCGTTTTGGAGCTGCGTGTAGAATGGTTTCCACAACATCAATATGCATTCCGGCACGTGGTGGATCAACAATCATGGTATCAGGCTGACCATGAAGTTCGATAAATTCTTTGGTCAGTACCTTCTTCATGTCGCCAGCAAAGAATTTTGTATTGTTGATTCCGTTGATTTCAGAGTTTACCTTAGCATCTTCAATGGCTTCAGGCACATATTCGATACCAATTACCTGCTTGGCTTGTTTTGCTACGAAATTTGCAATGGTTCCAGTTCCTGTGTACAAATCGTAAACCACTTCGTCGCCTGTTAGTTCAGCAAATTCGCGAGTTTTGCAGTACAATTCGTAAGCTTGATCGGAATTGGTTTGGTAGAAGGACTTTGGACCAATTTTAAACTTCAAATCTTCCATTTGCTCGAAGATATGATCGCGTCCTTTAAACAATACTACCTCCTGATCGGTAATGGTATCATTTGCTTTTTCGTTGATCACATACATTAAAGATGTGATTTCAGGGAAGTTTTCAACCAAATGATTCAGTAATGCTTCTCTCTTTTCCACATCTTCGTGGTAGAAAGTAACAATTACCATATTCTCGCCTGTAGATGCAGTTCGAATGATTAAGGTTCTTAAGAATCCTTCGTGATTGCGGATATCAAAGAAGCTTAAATCATTGGCAAAAGCAAATTCCTTAATGGCCATTCTGATGGCATTCGATGGTTCTGGTTGCAGGTGACACTTGTTGATGTCAACAACCTTATCGAACAATCGAGGCACGTGAAAACCAACAGCCGGAGTACGGTTTAAATCTTCACCGCTGGCAATTTCCTCATTGGTTAAATATCTTTTACTAGAGAAAGTATATTCCAATTTGTTACGGTAGAATTCGGTTTTGGCTGATGCCAAAATGTGATTTACCTCAGGCAATTCAACTTTACCAATTCTTTCCAAATTGTCGATTACTTCTTGTTGCTTGAACTTTAATTGTTCTTTGTAAGGTAAATTTTGCCACTTGCATCCACCACACACACCAAAATGCTCGCAAAAAGCATCTTGTTTTAATGAAGAATGCTCGTGAAAGAAAACAGGATTACCTTCCATATAACTTTTGCGTTTTTTGGTAACCTGTACATCCACTACATCGCCTGGAATTACGTTTGTTACAAACAATACTTTTTCATCCACTTTTGCGATGGCCTTTCCTTCGGCGGCTAACTTCTCAATTTTAATGTTTTGCAGAAGGGGTTTTCTGTTTCTTTTTCTTCCCACTTGTCTTAGAATTTTAATTTGGGCACAAAGATATAAAAAGTCGAATAGTCGAAAGGTTGAATAGTCAAAAAGTCGTATTACATTTCCTGATACCCTATCCAAATGCTTCTTACTTTAATTTGTTATCTTTAGCCAGTATTCCAAAGCCAAAAATCTTTTTTATAATTTAACTATGAACAAGCTACTTGCTGTTATCAGTTTGTTGTTGTTGGTGTCGTGCGGTACACAACAGTCAACTAAAGTTCCATGTTTTGCATGGCTTGGAGGTCCGGGCGAAGCAACCGACGCACAACTTTTAGAAAAATTTACTGATTTAAAAGAAAAAGGAATTGATGGTTTGATGTACAATGGAGGTCATGATCCAGCCGTATATCAACGAGTGGGAAAGATTGCCAAGGAGGTTGGCCTTGAATTTCACACCTGGATACCAACAATGGTTCAAGGCAGAGATAAAAATATTCCAAAAGAATTGTATGCCGTAAATGGAAATGGAGAGTCGGCCTACGACAAACCAGCCTATGTAGATCATTATACTTTTTTGTGTCCTAACAAGGAGGAGGTATACAAATATCTTTCAAACCTATATGTAACTATTGCTCGATTGCCAGAGGTTGATGGAGTACATTTGGACTATATTCGTTTTCCGGATGTGATTCTTGCAAAAGGATTGTGGGATAAGTACGGATTGGTAATGGATAAGGAATATCCAGATTTTGATTATTGCTATTGTGATAAGTGTAAATCGGATTTTAAGGAAAAAACAGGGCTTGAAATTACTGATCAGGCTAAGGCAAGAGATTTGCAAGAATGGAAAAAGTTTCGTGAGGATCTGATCACAAAAATCGTAAATCGTTTGGTTGAAGATGTGCATGCTCAAGGTAAAGACATTACGGCAGCAGTATTTCCAGGACCACATTCACATGCGGTTAAAATGGTTCGTCAGGAATGGAATCAGTGGAATTTGGATGCATTTTTGCCAATGAACTACAACGATTTTTACCTGGAAGGAACCGAATGGATAGGGAAAATGTGTAAGGAATCTGTAGAGAGTGTGAATGGTGAAAGACCCGTTTACAGTGGTTTGTTTATTTGTCCTAATCCAGATAGAAAATCAAAAGAAGCAGATCCTGAAAATCATGGTTTGTTGCCAGAGGAAATTGGCGAAGCCATTCGTCAATCGATGGTAAATGGTGCTACAGGAATTTGCTTGTTCACTCCAGAAAGGATGACGAGTGAGCATTGGATAGAATTTGAAAAAGCGATTTATAAAGACTATTCGCAGAAGAAATAAAAGAAAGAGGAGAACATTTTAGGTTCTCCTCTTTCTTTTATGTGATATTTTTAATCGAAATCAGATTGATACCTAAAACTCTCAAAATGCTCTTGCTTATGATTAAGAATAAAATACTAAGTTTGCAGCACTAAACTAAACAACAACAAAACACAGCAAATACAAAATTTAAGCATGAATCATCTGTTTATACCCAACCAAGGGAAAGTTGATATGAATGACGTTGTTTTTGATGAACAACTTTTTTCACAGATTTCTCAGTTTTTAAGAGAATACGAACATGTTGAAATTCTGACAAAGTATGGATTGCCAGTAGTCAATAAGATCTTGCTATATGGGAAATCGGGTTGTGGTAAAACCATGACAGCAAAGGCAATTGCCAATAAATTGAATAAAAAAATCAAAACAATAAACCTGGGGAATATTATTTCTTCGAAACTAGGAGAGACCTCAAGAAATATTGCTTCAGCTTTTAAAATGATTGAAACACAAGAGGCAGTTTTGTTTTTCGATGAGTTTGATTCTTTGGGAAAAGAACGAAACTATGACAATACCGATAGTAGTGAGATGAAACGTGTTGTGAATGGTATGATTCAAATGATGGATCACTTGCCAAAGAATTCAGTAATGATTGCAGCAACCAATCAAATTGATATGATTGATGAGGCTTTGATTCGAAGATTCGAACTGAAAATGGAGTTTCAGAATCCTAAAAAGCAAGATCTTGATCGATTGTATGACAAACTATTGGCTCGTTTCCCTAAAGAATATGCAAGAGTAAATCGTGTTTATGATATTTCTTTTGCTGAAGCTGAAAATATTGTAATGACTGAGGTGAAGGAGAATATCATTCAGTCAGAAATGTTGAAAAAGGCAGTTATTAGTGAACAGGAAACAGTTAATAGTGCGCAGTTATCGAATTAGAATTTCTGAAGAGCAATTTATATTTTGTGTTGGATGATTTAATTATTCATTACTAATTATTAATTGCTCATTCTTCATTATTTTTGTCGCCACATCTTAAAAACGGAATTAATATGATCTCAATAAATAATCTTACAGTTGAATTTGGTGGTTTTACTCTTTTCAAAGAGGTAAGTTTTCTTGTGAATTCGAGAGACAGAATTGGCCTTGTTGGAAAAAATGGAGCTGGGAAATCAACTTTGCTGAAGATTTTTGCGGGATTCCAGGGAGCCACAAAAGGAAATGTTTCTATTCCTTCCGAGATTAAGATTGGTTATCTGCCACAGCAAATGAACCATTTTGATGGCAGAACGGTAATGGAGGAAGCTCTTTCTGCTTTTGAAGAGGTATTGGGTCTTGAAAAAGAGATTGCAAAAATTAATAATGAAATCGCTGAGCGTACCGATTATGAATCGGAGGATTACATGAAGCTAATTAATCGTTTGAGCGATAAAAATGACCGTTACCACATGATGGGTGGCGAAAATGTTGATGCTGAAGCCGAGAAAACCTTAATGGGACTTGGTTTTTTGCGTAGCGATTTCACTCGTCAGACCAATGAATTTAGTGGTGGTTGGAGAATGCGTATCGAATTGGCTAAAATTCTATTGCGTCGTCCGGATGTTTTTCTTCTGGATGAGCCTACCAACCATTTGGATATTGAGTCAATTCAGTGGTTAGAGGATTTTTTGAAAGTATATCCTGGAGCTGTGGTATTGGTATCTCACGACCGTGCATTTTTGGATAATATCACCAACAGAACTGTTGAGATTTCGGTTGGAAAAATATACGATTACAAAGTTCCTTATTCTGAATATGTTGTTCTGCATGCCGAGCGCAGGGAACAGCAGATGAAAGCCTATACCAATCAGCAAAAGCTGATTAAGGATACTGAGGATTTTATCGAACGATTCAGGTATAAGGCTACAAAGGCGGTTCAGGTTCAGTCCAGAATCAAGCAGCTTGAAAAACTGGAAAGAATAGAGGTGGATGAGGAAGATATGTCGAAATTGAACTTGAAATTTCCTCCTGCACCGCGTTCTGGTGATTTGGTTTGCGAAGCCAAAAACTTGAGTAAAGCTTATGGCGACCATTTGGTTTTAAGCGAGCTGGAATTTGTAATTGAAAGGGGTGAGAAGCTTGCTTTTGTAGGGAAGAATGGAGAAGGAAAATCGACTCTGGTAAAAGTGTTGATGGGAGAGTTGGAGCATACGGGAATCTGCAAGGTTGGTCACAATGTAAAAATTGGATACTTTGCGCAGAATCAGGCTCAACTCTTGGATGAAAACAAAACGGTTTTAGATACGATTGATGATGTTGCCGTTGGCGATGTACGTACCAAAATTAGAGATATTCTTGGTGCTTTCATGTTCCGTGGCGAGGATGTAGACAAGAAGGTTAAGGTGCTTTCGGGAGGAGAAAGATCTCGATTGGCTATGATTCGCCTGCTTTTGGAGCCTGTGAATTTATTGGTGCTCGATGAGCCTACCAACCATTTGGATATGAAATCGAAGGATGTGTTGAAAGAGGCCTTGTCACAATTTGAAGGAACGGTTATTGTTGTTTCTCACGACCGTGAATTCCTGGATGGATTGGCATCGAAGGTTTATGAGTTCGGCAACAAAAAAATAAAAGAACACTTGGGTGGGATTTATGACTTCTTAAGAGCTAAACGCATGGAAAACCTTCAGGAGTTGGAAGTGAAAAAAGCGATGGTTCAAGAGAAAGTTGAAGAGGCTCCTTCGGAAAATAAATTGAATTACCTGGAAAGAAAAGAGTTAAGCAAGAAAATTACCAAAATGGAACGCAATGTTACCAAGGCTGAGGAAAATATAGCCAAGTTTGAAGCGCAAATTGCTGAAATGGAAGATCTACTTTCAAATCCAGAGAAAATGCAAGATCAATCTCTTTTTACCCAATATGAGGATGCCAAGAAAGATCTTGAAAATGAAATGATGGCCTGGGAAGAATTCCATGAGCAATTGGAGGAATTGATTGCTGAAAGAGGAGAGTGATTTCACGCAAAGGGCGCAAAGAATAATCGTAATTAAGAACGCAAAGTTTTTGCCGATTAACAATTTATAAGTTGTTTACGATTCGATGTATGCTGTTTTTTACATATTTTGAATTGAAATTTATTAAAAGACCAAGTTTTTTACCGGAGAGTCTTAAATAGGTTAAAAGCTGTGAATGGTGAACAGGTGCTAGTTGTTCAACAGATTTAATTTCAACAATGACTTTATCTTCAACGAGTAAATCCAAACGATAGCCTGTTTCTTGTTTTATTTCTTTATAGATGAAAGGCATTGATTTTTGACATTCAACTTTTAAATCGATTTGTTCCAGTTCGTATGTTAATGCACTTTCGTAGGCTGATTCTAACAATCCAGGACCAATCGCTTTATGAATTTCAATTGCCTTACCAATTATCTTATAAGATATTTCGTTTTCAGTCATACCAGATATTTTAAATATATTAAAGTTAACAGATTAATTGTACAAAGGATTCTTTCAAATATTAATTCTTTGCGTTCTTATTAAATAAATACTTTTGCGCCCTTTGCGTGAAACTCTTTCTTCTTATCTTAGAAAGAAAAAATGCAAAACCCACATGCTGCTCCAACTTCTCTAAAAGAAAGAATTCATTCTCTCGATATTCTGAGAGGTTTCGCACTTTTAGGAATTCTATTTATTAATATTCAGCTTTTTGCTTTGCCAAATGTATCATTTGCCAATCCGTTGGTACTGGGAGAAATGAGTGAGTTGGAAAGTTTTGCCTATTGGCTGGTGCATGTTTTTGCAGAGCTAAAATTCATGAGTATTTTTTCCATTTTGTTTGGTGCAGGTATTCTACTATTTGTTAATCGCTTGACAGACCAGGGAATTGATGGCTCGAAAATTCACATCAGAAGAATGATGTGGCTTCTGCTTTTTGGGATGATTCACGCTTATTTTATTTGGTTTGGCGATATTCTGGTAGCTTATTCAGTTATTGGCTTAATTGCCGTACTACTTCGTAAAATGAAAGATGAATGGAAGTTGGTTCTTTTCATGTTTCTGTATTTGGTACCAATGTTTTTCTTTTATGCTATTGGAAGTATGTTTGAAACCATGCCCGAAAAAATGTTGGAAGAATCAATGGCTGAATTTTCACCTTCGGCTGAAATATTATCTGCTGAAATTGATTTGTATCAGACTGGTTCCTGGTTAGATATCTTTGTTAAAAGAGCTCAATTAAATATGAATTATCAGGTAGGATCCTTCTTTATGCTATCCATATGGAGAACTACCGGGATGATGTTATTGGGAATGGTACTTTTAAATCAGGGAATCTTATCGGCAAAAAAATCGAAAATATTTTATGCTATAATGGCTGTTTTGGGCATAGGAGTAGGTGTACTAATTTCCAATTATGGAGTTCAGGAAATGTCTCAAAACAGATGGGAGGTAGTACATTATTTCAAATATGGGTATCAGTACAATTACTTTTCGAGCATTTTTACTACGCTAGGATACATTGGCTTAATCATTTTGGTGTATCAATTAAATCTGTTGAAATTTTTAACGAAAGCTTTCGAAGCAGTTGGTCGATTGGCTTTTACAAACTACCTTTGCCAATCCGTAATTTGTTCCATCATTTTTTATAGTTACGGATTTGGATTATTCGGTGAGTTCAACAGGTTTGAGTTGCTATTTTGGATGCTTGGTATCTGGATTTTTCAAATGACTTCATCTTATATATGGTTGAAGTATTACAGGATGGGACCGTTGGAATGGTTGTGGCGATACTTAACCTATAAGGAAAAACCGCAACTGGTATTAAATGTAAAATCAAGAAATTAGATAGATGGCTAAACAGAAACAGGAAATGTTGTTCGGGATTAGAGCAACAATGGAGGCGATTAAAAGTGGTAAAGAAATTGAAAAAGTATTAATTCGTAAAGGATTAACTGGTCGTCTGTACCAAGATCTATTCGATATAATTCGTGACGAATCAGTCGAGTATCAATTTGTTCCTGCTGAGAAAATCAACTCACTAAACCAGAAAAACAATCAAGGTGTTGTTGCTTTAATTGCACCTATTGCTTACCAGGAAGTTGAAGATGTTGTGCCACAGATTATGGCTGAAGGAAGAGTCCCTCTAATTTTAATTTTGGATCAGATTACTGATGTCAGAAATTTTGGAGCAATAGCTCGTTCTGCTGAGTGTGCAGGTGTTGATGCGATTATTATACCATTTAAGAATTCAGCTAAAATTACTCCTGATTCAATTAAAACTTCAGCCGGAGCATTGTATCAAATTCCGGTATGCCGTGTGCAGAATCTAAAAACTCTTGTGCGCAATCTGAAAAAGGAAGGAATTCGAATTGTGGCTTCAACAGAAAAGGCTGAAAACTATTATACTGATACAGATTTAACGTTGGCAACAGCAATTATTATGGGATCGGAGGATACCGGTATCGATGAGGCATTACTTCGCCTGGCTGATGAAAAAGTAAAAGTGCCAATCCTAGGGCAAATTGAATCTCTAAATGTATCGGTAGCTGCATCGTTAATGGTTTACGAAGCAGTTCGACAAAGAAAATAATCTTTTAAGACTAAGAATATGGTAACGCAGAAATAAACTTTCTGCGTTTTTTTGTGTCTAAATGTGAAATAAATGAATTTTTATTCACCCTCGGTGGGCATTTAAACGTCACAATATTATATGACCATTAATGACAAATTATGAAGAGAATATTAACATCAGTACTTGTTTTATTTTCGTTGATATTGAATGCTCAAGATTTTGACAGCGAATTGAATAAAGCAAATAGTAAGTTTTTCGAAAAGAATTATCAAGAGGCTTTAACCGATTATCAGAAATTGGTAGATAGTGGTATTGGAGATGAAATGCAAAGATCATGGGCCTTTGGGTATATTGGTGTTTGTCAGCAAGAATTGGGAAATATTGAAGAGGCAAAAAAGAATTATCGCAAAGCCATGGAAATGGGAACTCCAGGACCAAGTTTTTACTCAAAGTGTTTAGCTATTTACAAATCCGAGAAAGATGTGAATGGGCAGGAATTTGTTCTCTTGGCGAAAAAGAAAAATATGCCTCATGAGTACAGAAAGGTTGTTAAAAGTTTGTCATATCTGTATATGAATTCGAAACAATTTGAGAAGCTATTGCCTGTATGCGATGAGTTGATTGAATGGTATCCAAGCAATCACAAGTATCATTATTTTAAAGCGGTTTCTTATCAGCAACTAAATGATATTGAAAGTGCCAAAACTGAATACCGCAAGGCCATAGAATTAAAACCTGATGACGCCAGTTCGAATATGAATTTGGGCATGATTCTGTTTTTAAAGGCAAATTCGGATTTCGAAGAGGCAATAAAATCGTATGAATCATTGGCAAAACCAACTAATGATGATTACCAGAAAAGCAAACAAAAACTGACAGTTTACAGAAAAAAAATGCGAGAGGCAGAACCAATGTTACTCATTGCATACAAGGCAAAACCGAACAAGAATGTGAAGAATGCTCTTTACAATTTGTACTATAAATGCAAGGATTATAAAACAGCAAAGGAGTATAAGTAGATAGGATTATAAACTCAATGATTAGTTAAGGCATAGGAATTTTATTTCTGTGCCTTTTTTTATATTTTATCTTAAATGATGAATTAATAATCGGTATTGTTTTTGGGAATCCAGTTCGGAAGATCTGCCGATTTGGGTTTTCTTCCATAAAAGAAATTATCAAGATGTACTGCCAACATTCTGAATAAAGCAGAATTTTTAATGCCAAAACGAATGAAATTGTGTAGTAAATTATCGGGATGTGAGTATGGACAACAAGCCATGCAGCGACCACAATCGGTGCCTGCTTTGCACCAATAGGTAAAGCAAGATTCCGAATTAATTTGCCATCTTTTAATTCCATTTACAAGTTTTGGATCGTCGAACGATATGGATTTGCTCGGACAAACCTCTGCACATTTTTTACATTGTAAGCAGAAATCAAGCATCGAATTGTTCTTGGTTCTTTTGTCGGTATCCAATTCAAATTCTGTAGTAACCACTCCCAATCGCACTCGTGGACCTTTTTTAGGTGTCATCAGTAAGCCCATTCTGCCAATTTCACCTAGGCCAGCATCTCGGGCAACCAAAGGACAAACGATTTGGTAATTTCCATCGATGTGAGCTCGTGCTGAAAATCCTAGGCTCCTTAAGAATTGTGCCAGTTGAACAGCAATTCGTCCAGCCTCTAAATACTGTTGAGCCGATTCCATTACTATAGAAGATTGTGGTGCTGCGGCCACCATTTCCTGACTCATTTCAACAGTAAAGGCAATGGCATGTGTATGATTACTCTCAATAGGATTTCCATAACCTTCGCCTCTTCCTTTATGTGAATAGAAATGATAATCTTTCAATTCAGTAATTCCAACATTTAAGGCTCTTAGTTTTCTGCTCCAATCCTTAATAAACTTACTTAAATCGCTTTTTGAAATATTGGATTTTATTGGATTGATGTCACCATCAACAGCTTGATGAAATTGCTCAACCGTAAAAAAACTTGCATTGGCAGCTTTGTATGCGAATTCATTAAAAAATATGGACTTCTCTGCGGTTAATCCTGGTTCTTTTCTAAACTCGTTATCCAGTTTTAGTTTGTCAGGATTTTTGGAATAATATTCTTTGAACCTTTCAGTGTTTTCTTTCAACTCGTTTCTCGAGAACATGATGTCTCTCTCATCAATTTGCGTTTTTGGAAAATCATCGGTGATGTTTTTCTTATTACCAAAAGGGATTAAAAATAGGATGCTGGTAATTAAAAGATCAGCAGTAAGAATAAGTGCTATAACCTCCCAGTTGTAATACCATGTTAGCAAGTAAATGGGAGGCAGTAGTAAAGCGAGTAAAAGAGCTCTGAATCCAGCTCTTTTTTCCTTTTCCTGATAAAAAATAATGCATGTGTAAAGTAATCCTGCAAACAGAATGATTGAAAAAATCAAGCAGGTAAGAATTGATAGGTGGTATACTTGGGTCATTTTACTTGTCTTAGGGCAGCAAGATAAAGGATTTTTTTAGCGAATCCATTTTGCCAATCTAATTTGGATTCTTTCTCTGTAGAAAGGCTTCAATCTTATTTTGAATGGTAATATAATTCAAAAAAAATTACCCGAACCAACAAGTGTTAATTCGGGTAATATTTATAGTAATTTTAGGGTTAGAATGCAATTCCAAAATCAAATCTGATAATATCCTATTCTCCTCAATCCCCTTTATTTTCTAGCCTCTATCAGATTCAGCCCTGCTAATTTAGAAAAATTATTTTTGAATCCAACAAATTTGGATAAATCTTTATTAAAAAGATTGAAAATTTAACATTTAAAGTTCAATTTACACTTTATATACAAATGAGTTAATGTTCATTCCTGCACCAACAGAGGCAAACACAACATAGTCGCCAGAATTTAAATTGTGATCAGATAAAGTTCCTTTGGCAATTTGATCGTAAAGAATCGGAACGGTAGCCACAGAATTGTTACCCATTTTCTTTAAAATAATTGGCATAATATCTTCCGGCACTTCTTTTTCTTTATACAATCTAAACAATCGTTTCCCTATGGCTTCATCCATTTTTTCGTTTGCTTGGTGGATTAATATTTTCTTGATGTCTTTGATGTCTAATCCAGCTTTATCAATACTCTCCTTTACAACGCCAGGAACATTGGTAATTGCGTATTCGTAAATTTTACGGCCAAACATTTTAATGAAATGACTGTTACTGTTTCCTTCGAAATCAGCATTGTCTGAAATGTCTGATCTTAAGAAATAGGCTTGATCTTTGGTGTCCGTTCTCATTGCATGAGATAAGATTCCTGTTTCTTCTTCCGATTCACAAGCTTCCAATATGGTAGCACCAGCTCCGTCCGAATAAATCATACTATCTCTGTCATGTGGATCACAAACACGAGATAGTGTTTCTGCACCAATTACCAACACTCGATTGGCATCGCCCGATTTGATGTAGTAGTTGGCTTGGATCATCAATTGAACCCAACCAGGACATCCAAACAAGATATCGTAAGCAATACATTTTGGATTTTCTATTTGCAAAAGGTTTTTCACTTTTGCGGCCAAGCACGGAAGTTGATTGGTTAATGTTGAATTTGGTTTGATATCACCGTAATTGTGCGCAACCAAAATATAGTCAATGCTTTCTTTATCGATGTTTGAAGAATCTAGTGCATCTTTTGCTGCTAAATAAGCCAAATCGGATGCTTGCTGCTTATCAGTTGCATACTTTCTTTCTTCAATTCCGGTAATCTCACGGAACTTTTCAATTATTTCCTCGTTTGGAGTTTCAATTTTTTGTCCGTTCGGTTCAAAAAAATCATGGTTCAAAAAATGCGAATTTTTAACTTCGATACTTGGCAGATAACTACCTGAACCTACAATTTTAGAAAATCTCTTGGTACTCATTGTCATTGTTTTTGTTTCACAAAATGCACGCAAAATTTCGGGTGCAAAATATCTTCTCAAGAAACAGATTCCTATAGTCCGAAAGATTTGTTATATACCGATTACAAATAATTACCAGCTATATTTTATAGCCCTGCAATTGTGTATTGGCATAAAGTATTGTATAAGCAAAATGCTTTTCCAATCATTTTGATATACAATTAGTTTAAAAGTATTTATCCCTAAGGATAATAAGTTTGGTGTGGGCGCTAAGATAAAGTTTTTTTTTGAACTGTATCCGTTAAACCTTTATTTAGAAAGCAATTCTATCTTTCATGCAATAAAAAAAGGAGTGATCTAAAAATCACTCCTTTATTATTCTTTTCTGATTCTATTTAAGCAGATCTTCTTTTAAATTTTTATCGGCAGGTTTATTGCAAAGCCAAATGCCAAAAAGTGCTTTTTTAAAATCTAATCCATCAATTACCTTTTTAAGTTCTCCATTTTTGTATATCAAGCTTCCTTCCGAAGGGTTGTAAACAAATTCAAAAACGTCTTTCTTTTCTACTCCACTTAAAAAAACTGAGAGGAAATCATTTATTCTGGATTCTATTGGTTTAATATTGTTTTGGGTTGAATTTTTAAAACCATCTCTTGTGGCTTTCTCCATTTTCTCAGCTGTAATTAAGCCGGAAATAATTTCAAGTCTAATGCCCATGCATTTATCATCATTAATGATTTGCGATGCATCTTTGGTTTTACTTTCCAAATACAATCCCATTGCATACATATTCATCCAAAGTTTAACTCTGGTGCCAGCTCCTTGCAAGTGCAATTTTGTTTCTTTTACCATCATTTTTGATGGCAATTCAACACCGCCTACTTTAGTTTGTGCAAAAGAGCCAAAACAGCTAAGTATGACTAAAAAGGTAAGTAATTTCTTCATATTAATTTTTGGATTTAGCTTTATGAATAAATCAGTTTGGCATAACAGAGATAAAAAGTTGCCACAATGTTTACCATATAGTTTAACCAAAGTGGGTATTGTCTTTTATCTGCTTTTAAATCACCGTTTACAATATAGATAAAAGTAAACAGCACGCCAAAAGCCCACATCAGCAAAAAGGGCCAGTTAAAACTATCAACATCATGTGTTTTCCATGTTTGTACAACTTGTGGAATCACTCCAATACTTAGAATGATATTGCCAAACCAGCCCAATGACTCGAAAAAATCGAGTTTTTTAAAGATACTCTTCATTTATAGTTAGTTCATTAATTTTTGAAAATCATCACCAGTAGGATTCTGGAAGACTTTTAAATTGAATTCAGGTACAATTGCGAAAATGTGATCGAATATATCTGCCTGAATGGCTTCATAGTTTGCCCATTCCTGATCATTAGAAAATACATATATTTCAATTGGTAAACCCTTTTCGGATGCTTGTAACTGACGTACAAGGAAAGTCATTTCATTATGAATTTTTGGGTGATTGTAAAGATATGCTTCAACATATTTTCGGAATGTTCCAATATTCGTTAACCTTCTCTGATTTACAGGGATCTCACCTTCAGGATTTGATGATTGAATTTCTTCTTTCTTTTCTTTCATGTAATCTTGAATCAAGTTGATTTTTTCAAATTTATGGATGTCTTCTTCAGAAAGAAAGTGAATCGACTTTACATCTATATTTAAATGCCTTTTAATTCTTCTACCTCCCGATTCTTCCATTCCTTTCCAGTTATTGAATGATTCGGAAACCAAAGCATATGTTGGGATTGTACTGATTGTTTTATCCCAATTTTGAACTTTTACTGTATTTAGGCTGATATCGATTACAGTTCCATCGGCTCCTTTTGATGGCATTGAAATCCAGTCGCCAATGTTCACCATTTTGTTGGCGGATAGTTGAATGGAAGCTACAAATCCTAATATTGTATCTTTAAAAATCAACAGGATAACGGCAGCAAAGGCTCCCATTCCAGCAATAATAGTTAAAGGATTTTTATCGAATAAAACCGCGATTATTGTGATAATTCCCAATGCATAAAAAAAGATTTTTATAATTTGTATGTATCCTTTTATTGGTCGTGTTTTACTCACCGGCATGGTGTTGTATATATCGTTGCTTGCACTCAGGAAAGTATCAAGAAGCATAATTGCAAGGACAACCATATAAACATATGCTCCATTTTCAACAAAATTACTCCAGCTTTCATGGTCAATTAGTGAAGCGCTTGAATATATAATGAAGGCAGGAGCAAAATGGGAGATTTTATTAAATACTTTTCTTTCCAAAAGAATATCATCCCAATGGGTTTTGGTCTTTCTAACAACTTTAGTAATGATCGAGATTAGAATTTTTTTTGCAATAAAATCAGATAACCAAGCAACAATTAAAACGATAATTGCAGCAATAACTGATTGTAATAGAACAGCCCAATAATCTGAAAAACCTTCGCTGATTAACCAGTTCTTTAATTGAACGCCCAATAGTTCTTTCATGGTCTAATTAAATTTGTGTGTGAATTAAAAATCTAAGATATCTATTTCGATCAGGAAATGAAAAATGTGAATCTCGAATTGTTAAAAATCTTGAACAGATCTGACTTTCTGTGACAAATGTTTTTAATCGAACTCAGGTTATTTGTATTTTTATGACTTCAACTTAAACAATCGTAAAATGAACCTAAAACCATTATTAGTTTTGATGTTTATGGCATTAAGTAATTTTTGCAATGCACAAAACAAATTTGAAAAATACTTCGAAAATAAAACCCTCCGAATTGATTATTTAATGGGGGGTGATGCAAACTCTCAAACCGTATTTATGAAGGAGTTAAAAGAGGAACCTCACTGGGGAGGAAGTACCGTAAATCTGATAGATAAATTTGGATATGGAACTTTCGGATTCAAGTTGTATGATGAGGAATCGGGAGAATTGATTTATTCTAAAGGCTTTAATTCTCTTTTTCAAGAATGGCAATCTACAGATGAAGCAAAGAAATTAAAAAAAGCATTTTATCAGGTGAATGTGATGCCGTATCCTAAAAAGACAGCTCGTTTTGTGTTGGAGTCAAGAAGATGGGACGGAAGCATGGAGCAGATTTGGGAGTATACAATTGATCCTGCGAATTATTTTATTGGCAGAGAAAAGCCATTAACAGTTCCTTATACAAAGATTATGGGGAAGGGCCGTCCTGATAAAAGTGTTGATATTGCTTTTATTGCTGAAGGATATACGCTTGAAGAAATGGATAAATTTAGGGCAGATGTAAAAAGAGTTGCTGGTTATCTATTGGATGTACCTCCATTTGATAAGTATGCGAAAAACTTTAACATTTATGCTTTAGAATCTGTTTCAGAAGAATCTGGAACCGATGTGCCAGGTGAGAATATTTATAAGAATACAGCTGTAAATACTACATTTTATACCTTCGATGTTCCACGGTATCTAACAACTTTTGACATTAAGGCTCTGCATGATATTAGTGCAAATGTGCCTTACGATCAAATTTTTGTGTTGATTAATACCGATCGTTATGGGGGAGGTGGTTTCTATAATTATTATTCAAGTTGCTCGGCTGATAACCAATTGACATACGAAGTATCAAGCCATGAATTTGGACATGGATTTGTTGGCCTTGGAGATGAGTATTACAATTCGAAAGTTGCTTACGATGGTTTTTATAACCTGGAAGTTGAGCCATGGGAACCAAATATCACAACTATGGTTGATTTTGACTCTAAATGGAAAGACATGTTGGATGAATCAATACCTGTACCAACACCACGAACTCCTGAATATGAAAAAACACTTGGAGTGTTTGAAGGAGGAGGCTATATGGCTAAGGGAATTTATTCACCAGTTCAAGATTGTAAAATGAAATCGAATAACGAGAAACACTTTTGCCCTGTTTGTGAAAGAGCAGCCGAAGAAGTAATTCTGTTTCATATTGGTAAATAAAATTATAAGGCTTTGATATAAAAAAATGCGCTTCGAATTGAGGCGCATTTTTTGTTTGGGGTAAATTATTTCAAACTATTCAGTTTCTTGTTGCTTTTTAGCTATGCTGTAAAAAATTAACAGTGCTAAGCCACCAAATAAGAAGATCATTGAAAAGTAAGAAACTTCTTCGTTTAATCTTGTGTAGGCATCCAGAATATTACCAACTAGGATTCCTGCTGCCAATCCAATCAATAAAATTCCATACTTTAAGCTTTCAAGTGTGCTACACTTTTTTTCTCCTTGTAATAAACTAATATCCATGCCTTTTTCGATTAATGCTCTTCTTTCTTTATGTCTGTGTACTAAAAAAATGATTAGTGGAACACATCCAAATACTGAAATTATTGCTACTACACCTGTGATATCCATAATATGTGATTTTAAGGTTAAACTTAAATTTAATTTCAAAACTAAAATCGCTTATTGATTTTTGCTTTCAACTTTATGACGCCACCTCTTTAAAATCGGTTACAAAAAAAATTAAGAAAGTTTTAACGTGAGATATTATTCTGATGAAAATCATTGTATTAACTTGCATGTGTTGAGTAGAAAAAAAGAAATGTTGAACTTATTTTCTTAAGTCTGTAACCGAACCGAATACTTGTGCGTCTAAGTTACAGATGATTCAATAAAAGTTTAAATTTTGATTTTTGAAGCAACATTTAGCAACAAAAAATTGTCTTTTTAAGTGATGATGTTTTGTTGAGAGTTGAAAGTTTGATTTAATATGGCATTAAGAAGAGATAGCTATTATATTGCAAAAATAAAGGAAGGAGATCCTGGTGCGTATGCTGTTCTTGTTGATAAATACAAGAAAATGGCTTTTAATGTGGCTTTGCAATTAATGGGGAATAGAGAAGATGCCGAAGAAGTTGCTCAGGATGCTTTCCTGAAGGCATACCAAGCATTAGATACCTATAAAGGAGATGCAAAATTTTCAACTTGGGTGTACAGAATCATCTACAATACAGCAATTTCTCGATTGAGAAAAAAAAAGCTTGATGTAAGCTCTATTGATGAAGATTATTCAGCATCAGTAAATATAAAATCTACTCAATCGGCATTGCAGGAGATTCGTTCAGAGGAAAGGAAAATGTACTTAACGAAGGCTTTGCAGCAAATGAATGCTGAAGAAAGGACATTATTAACTCTATTTTATCTGGAAGAAAATTCGGTAGATGAAGTTTGTGAAATTACCGGATTGAGCCAGTCAAACGTGAAAGTAAAGCTGCATCGTGCACGAAAAAAATTGTATTCGCAATTGGAAACAATTTTACACGGAGAGCTAAAAACAATATTATAGATTTCTAAAAATAGAAAACCATGAACAAGCAAGAAGATATCTATAAAGACCAATTCATTAAGAATTTAATGAAAGATGTAGAGTTGGAAGAACCATCAGAGAGGTTCACCAACAAGGTGATGGATGACGTAATGCAAGATTGGTTGGCAAAACCAATTGAGGTAAAACAAATTAGATCAAGAAAGCAGTGGTTAGGAATTATTGGTTTATTAGTAGTTTTAGCAATAATATTGCTTGGAACTGACGTAAGAACAATAGTTAGTGATTTCGAACATCCATTTTTTACACAACTAGATAAATTATTTCTAACGCCAATTAATCAATTGTTGAATGGAGTTTTTGTTAGCTTGTCGAAGGTTCCTGTAATTGTTTATATTGTTGTAGTTGCCATGGCTTCTTTGGCAGCATTCGATAGAATTGTGAATAAGTATATTCACTTTAGGTAAGTTCAAACACAGCCGGTGCCGACCGGATTTTTCAATAATTTTTTTGACGATAAACTGTTCTTCATTCGAAGGGCAGTTTTTTTGTAAAAGTAGATACGAAAAAAGATTATTCACTTAAGCCATTGAAAAAACCCACTCCGATTGGAATGGGTTTGTATATTTTCAATTAAAAAGGAAGATCATCTTCTTCTGGAGCAGGTGGTATATCATCTGCAGTAAATTCTGGCATTTCTGGAATTCCTGCTTCAGCTTGTACTTTCTCAATTCTCCAAGCTTCCAAATTAGAGAAGTAGTTTACATTTCCATCTTTTTCCCATTTGCGACCGCGAATGTTAAAAGAAACTTTAATTTCTTCGTTCAAAGAAATTGGTTCCAAAAGGTCACATCTGTCTTGAGTTAATTGGAATTTAATGAAATCGTTCCATTCTGAATTTCTTTCATTTTCTACTTCAATTACAAACTCTCTTTTCTTAAAGCGATCGCTAATTTGTTGAGTATCATCTTTAACGATTACTTTTCCGTTGATTTCAAAATTCATCTGTATCTAATTATCTTTTAGGAATTACTCTTTAATGATTACAATTTTTTCGATTTTGTCGCCAGCGCGGATGTCATCGATCACATCAAGACCTTCAACAACTTTACCGAAACAAGTATGGTTTCTGTCTAGGTGAGAAGTGTTGTCGCGGTTGTGGCAAATGAAAAATTGCGATCCACCTGTGTTTCTACCAGCGTGTGCCATAGAAAGAACGCCTCTGTCGTGATATTGGTTGTCTCCATCCAACTCACAGTCGATAGAATAACCTGGTCCACCAGCACCAGTTCCATCAGGACAACCACCTTGAATAACAAAGCTAGGAATTACACGGTGGAAATTTAGTCCGTCGTAAAATCCGGATTCCGATAGGTTTACAAAATTTTCAACAGTTTTTGGAGCGTCTTTTTCGTAGAATTCTACTTTCATTACTCCTTTTTCGGTATGAATTTCAGCGTACATGACTATTTATTTTATTGGTTATTATACAGTTTAATTAGTTTTCAAAAGTCGAAAACAAGATTTTAAATTTACAACTTCGTCTTGGTAGTTGCAAAAGTATGCAAATCTAAAAAAAAGATATGGGCTTAAAAAATTGTCAACCTGTGATATGAATAAGAACTTGGAAATGAGACTCAAGTTTTTTGAAACAGCTAAGGGGCAAAAAACCCCTTTCGATTTTCATCAAAAGGGGTTCTGTTTTTAATATATCGTCCTGAAACTACAGGTCAATTATTTTTTAGGTTCTGCTGGTTTTACAATTTCCAAAAGTTCAACTTCGAAAATCAAAGTTTCGTTTGGACCTATATCACCACCTGCTCCACGAGGACCATATGCCAAATTAGCAGGAATGAACAATTCGTACTTAGAACCAACAGGCATTAACTGAAGTGCTTCAGTCCAACCTTTGATTACACGGTTTGCAGCAAAAGTAGCTGGTTGATTTCTTTTGAAAGAAGAATCAAACTCTTTACCATCGATAGTTGTTCCACGGTAGTGAACTTTTACCTGATCTGTAGCAGCTGGTTTTTCACCAGTACCTTCAGTAATTACTCGGTATTGTAAGCCACTAGCAGTAGTAATAACACCTTCTTTTTTAGCATTCTCAGATAAGAATTTTTCGCCTTTAGCGATATTTTCTTCACCAACTTTTGCTTGAAGAGCTCTCATGTAAGTGTTAATTACAGAACCACTTTCACGCAATTCAATTTTCAAAGAATCACCATCAATCACATCATAAATACCAGCAAGGATAGCTGCTTCGTTAAATTCAGTGATGTTGCTTTTCTTTAGGTTTGTTCCGAAGTTAATACCAATAGCGTAACTAACAGAATCAATTTGATTATTTAAGGCTACATCCTTATTTCCATTTTGGTTACAAGAAACAAGGGTCATAGCACCTAATCCAAGTGCAAGAGACAATGCTTTTAGTTTCATTTTGCGTTGTATTTTGGTTAATTATTAAACTATTTCTAACAACTCAACTTCAAAAATAAGAGTTGTGTGAGGACCGATTAAGTTACCAGCACCTTGTGCTCCGTAAGCTAAACCAGAAGGAACATATAATTTCCATTTCGATCCAACAGGCATTAATTGAAGAGCTTCAACCCATCCTGCAATTACACCATTCACTGGGAATGTAGCAGGCTCACCTCTGTTAACGGAGCTGTCGAAAACAGTTCCATCAATTAAAGTACCATGATAGTGACATTTTACGCTATCAGTACCTTTTGGTAAATCACCATTACCCTCTGTAACGATTTCATATTGAAGACCGCTTTCAAGAGAAGTTACACCTTCTTTTTTAGCATTTTCAGCTAAGAATTTTTTTCCAGCTTCGATTGCTACATTAGCTTGCTCTTCTTGAACTTTAGTGAAATATTCTTGAAGGATTTTGTTTGCTTCATCCGGAGAAAGTTCTGGCATTTTACCATTGAATGCAGCATCAAGAGCTTCCATGAATGGCTCAGTGCTAATGGTTTTTACTCCTGATGTAATTAAGTTGCTAGCAATGCTTAAACCAAGGCAGTAGCTTACTTTGTCTTGTTCTTCTGTGTACTTCATTTTATATAATTATTTTGTTATTTGCTTTTTGATTTATGATTAGTATGATCATAAAGATCGACTAAGGTAAGGCTTTTCCTTCACATATGCGAAACTGCATATGAAATTAAGTTTTTTTTACAATTGTTCGGCCGTTTTTATCGGTTCAAAATCATCGATTCGGGTGGCTCGTAACATTTCTCTTTTTCCAGGAGGGCCGGGAAGTCTTTTTACCTTAAAACCGGCAGCACGTAAGGCTCTTTTCACAATTCCTTTAGTACAGTAGGTGGTAAGTATGGCTTCTGAAGTTGTGGCCTGATAAATTTTCTCAAAAATAGCCTGACTCCATAAATCTGGTTGCACATCTGGTGCAAATGCATCGAAGTAAACCAAATCATATTTTGATGGAAAATTGAATTCAATTAAATCTCCCTGAAGTTTATGCAAGGTGAAATTCTCATTGATTTGCACATCGGTATTCCACTCACAGGAATGCAATTTTTGGAACATTTCCGAAGCTTCCATATTGGTTTGTTCTGCATAGTTTAAGTTCTCTATCAATTCTTTTTCAAGAGGGTAGAGCTCTATAGAGTGATAAATTACTTTTCTCTTCTGTTTTTCAGCCTCTGTTACCGTTAAAAAACAATTTAATCCTGTTCCAAATCCAATTTCCAGAATGTGTAATGGTTCCTGTTGTGCAAAATGAAATCCTGCATTCAGGAAAATATGCATCGATTCCTGAATTGCCCCATGGGTAGAGTGATAATGCTCATCCAAGTCGGGCATATAAAATGTATGAGAACCATCTTCGGTAACCTTAAGCTCCCTTTTTAATTTGTTCATCCGTTTATTTTTCATGTTTTTGTAGGATGTAACTTACTATGAGTAAATAATCATTCCAGTGCGTGAGTTATTAATTATTTACTCATGGACGTTTCATCTTTTAATGGATTAATTACAATTGATGTTTGACGTAATCTGCTTGGTAAAAGTCGAATCCAGAATTTTTGGAAAGGCAAAGGATAATCATTTTCAGGATGTTTGTGAAGCAGGAATAAAAACCAAAGGAAAAGTATACTTCCTTTTAAAATACTTGAAAAAGTGACTCCCCACCATACTCCGGTTACCTGAACATATTCAGAAGAGATCCATCCTTGAAAAAGGGGCAATAAATCTACTATTGTATAACTAAATAGAAATGCAAAAGGAATGCGCAGCACATTTCCGATAATGCCTACAATTGCTGGCGGAATGGCACGACCAACTCCGTTAAAAGCACCTGTGGTGGTAATTTCAATGCTCATGAAAACTTGTGAAAAACTCAAGATGATGAGGTAAACAATTCCCAATTGAACGACTCCTTGTTCGCTGTTTTTCATGAATAAACCAAATATAGATTCGCCAATAAACAGGAATAATACTGTACTGATTAGACCAATAAAGCCGGCGATTCCCAGAGTAATAAAAAATCCTTTTTGAATTCTATCCCATTTTTTTGCGCCAAAATTTTGTCCGGTAAATGTTCCCAATGCAGTTGAGAATCCTGAGGCTGTCATCCAAGATAAGGCTTCGATTTGCGCACCAATTGATTGTACTGCAAAAGGAATTTCGTTCCCTTCGGCAATGCCATTTAAAACACGAGCAAGCAACATTGCCAGGAATGCAAAACATACCGATTGCAAGGCAACAGGACCACCAACTTTAAGAATTGGTTGTAAGAACTTCTTTTGAATTTTGTCCAAATAGTGTTTAATGTTTAGAGGATTTTGCCTGATGTGCAGATTGTAGATAAAGATCACGAACACTAAGAATTGTGAACCAACAGTGGCAATTGCAGCACCTTTTGCTCCTAATGCAGGAATATCTCCCCAGCCAAATATCAAAATTGGATCGAGAATGATGTTCATGATTAGCCCAATTGTATTGACAACAAAAGGAATTCGAGTATTACCAGTGCCGTTGTAAATGCCCGACATGCTGATGTTGGTAAAGGTAAATGGCATACCAAATGCAACGAATCTTAGGTAATCAACTGCCGTTTGATTTACAAATTCACTATTAATGTTAAAGGTGCTAATAATCGGATGAGCAAAAACCCATACCAGTATCGCAAAAACAGATGAAATCAGTAAGGATAAACTGAATGCATTTTTTGCAAAAAATTGTGCATCGGCAATGTTTTTTCGACCAATGGATTGTGAAATGCCCACTTCAGCACCAATTTTAGGAATGAACATTAACGAAGATCCAAACCAAACCAGGTAAAGAGCCATTCCAACTGCACTAACCGTTTCCTTTCCAACATGCCCCAGCCAAGCCATATCCGTCATGTTATAGGACATTTGCACAAATGAAGTGGCAATGATTGGAATTGCCAATTTTACAATTTGCGTAAATATATTTCCTGATGTAAGATCTTTGATTTTATTCACTTTCTATTGACTTGCTTGTATAATTTGAAATTGGGCGTAAAATTACAAAAATGGCAGCGATTATTTTTTGATTGCCCCATGATTATTCAAATATTTGCACTGGAAATATGGAAGACATTCGAAAGATAATTCACATTGATATGGATGCCTTTTTTGCTTCGGTTGAGCAAAGGGATAATCCTGAATTGCGCAATAAACCCATAGCTGTTGGAGGTGATGGAGATAGGGGAGTTGTTGCGGCTGCAAGTTACGAAGCGCGTAAGTTTGGAGTTCGTTCTGCTATGCCTTCAAAAATTGCAAAAAAGCGCTGTCCACATTTAATCTTCGTTCGTGGTCGCCATGATCGTTACAAGGAGGTTTCCAACCAAATCATGAGCATTTTTTACGAGTATACCGATTTGGTAGAACCGCTGTCTATCGATGAGGCATTTTTGGATGTTACCCACAACAAAAAAAATCTGCCGTCAGCTACCTTAATTGCCCAGGAAATTAAAGCTCGAATTAAAGAGGAGACTAGTTTGACAGCTTCTGCGGGAATATCGGTAAACAAATTTTTGGCTAAAATAGCTTCTGATGTAAATAAGCCCGATGGATTGTTCGTGATTCCTCCCAAAAATATCGAGAGTTTTATCAACGATTTGCAAATTGACAAATTTTACGGTGTAGGTAAAGTTACTGCTGAAAAAATGCATAAACTTGGCATTTTTAGAGGAAAAGACTTAAAAGAAAGAAGTCTTTTGGATTTAAGCAGATTGTTTGGCAAGCATGGAGCTTATTATTACAATATTGCCAGAGGGATTGATGATCGACCTGTAAACCCGAACCGAATCAGAAAATCGGTTGGAACTGAACATACCTATCGAAATGATTTAATCGATACCCAGGAGATTAAAAAAGACCTGAGAAAAACGACAGAATCATTGGTTCGCAGACTAGAAAAAAGTGGATTTAGAGGCAGAACCTTAACTTTAAAGCTAAAATATAGTAACTTCGAGCAGGAAACTCGAAGCAGAACCCTACTTGGGGTATTTGAGGGTTTCGAGATGATTCAGAAAAATGCAGAAGAGCTTCTCGATCAGGATGAGCTCAAGAATAGTATTCGATTAATTGGTCTTTCCGTATCGAATAGAGTGGATGAATCGGAACCCATGCAGCTTACAATTGATTTTTAATAGATCAATTCTATTGATTCTTTAGTGGAATCAGATAACAATAAACCATTTTATAAATGATATCAGAGGATATTATTCTGATTGATATTGTCGATTGTTAGCAGATGATAATCGAATATTTATAATTTTATTAGTCAATAAAAGACTAAGGTGTATTTTATTTTAAACATGAGAAAAAACTTAATCAAATCACTCTTTATTGTTTTGATTGCTGCCCTATTTTGTTCATGTGCAGTAACATCAAAATCATCTGCCGAAAAGGTAGAATCACATTACACCATTAATGCCGATCTGGATGCCATATCGACAAAGGATACCAGTTTTTTTAACTTGATTAATTCGTACAAACACCAGTTGGATGGAGAGATGAATACCATAATATCATTTGCTGAAATGGATATGGTAACGGATAAACCAGAAGGTTTACTATCCAACTTTCTTGCCGATGCCATGTTCGAAATTGGTAACGATTTTTGTGTGGATCAACAATTAAAACATGGGGTTGATGTGGCCTTGTTGAACATGGGAGGAATCAGAACCTCACTCTCGAAGGGAGAAATATCTACCGGAAGGGTATACGAAATGTTACCTTTTAAAAACAAGTTGGTAATTGTTGGAATGGAAGGCAAACAGTTGGTGGAATTGCTTCATCGCGTTGCTTATTTTGGAGGCGAAGGTGTAAGTGGAGTGAAAATGGGAATTAAAGACAGAAAAGCGGTAAACATTCTCGTGAATGGCAAGCCAGTGGAACCAACCAAAATATATCATGTAATGAGTGTTGACTACCTGGTGAATGGTGGCGGCGGATTTACCGCCTTCGAACAACGCAAAACATTCCGACACATGCACCGATTGTTACGTTCGGAAATCATTAAATACATGAGCGAGAAGTACCAAAAAGGAGAAAAAGTATCGGCTAAACTAGATGGGAGGATTTACAATGTGGAATAGAAGAGAATTTATTACGAAATTGGGTTTAACCGGGGCATTTTTAAGCAGTGGATTATTTACCAAATCGCTTTTTGCAGCTTCGAACAGCAAGCATAAAATTACCTTATTGCATACCAACGATTTGCATTCGCGCATTGAGCCATTTCCAAAAAAAGATCCAAAATATGGTGGATTGGGTGGTTTTGCCCGATTGAATGCTTTGGTAAAGAAGATAAGAAGAGAAGAGGAGCATGTATTGCTGCTTGATTGTGGTGACGTTTTTCAGGGAACGCCATATTTTAACTTTTTTAAAGGAGAAGCAGAATACAAATTGATGTCAAAAATTGGTTACGATGCCGGTAATATTGGGAACCATGAGTTCGACAATGGAATTAAGGGGATTACCTCGCAGATAAAGAACCGTAATTTTCCTTTGCTAAATGCCAATTACGATTTTAGCGGAACCGATTTGGAAGGCAAAATTCCTCCATACCAGATCTTTGAAAAGGGAGAGCTTAAGATTGGTGTTTTTGGTCTGGGTGTTGATCTTACTGGTTATGTGGAACCTCAAAACCGCGAAACCATTATTTATATCGATCCGGTGGATGTCGCTAAAGATATGGTTCGAATCCTGAAAGAAGAGAATCATTGCGATTTGGTAGTTTGTCTTTCGCACATGGGACACACAAGTAATATTGGTGAAGATTCCGATATGGAATTTGCCAAGCAAACCCGCGGTGTGGATGTGATTTTAGGCGGTCACTCCCATACTTTATTGGAAAAACCAGAACGAGTGAAAAACCTGGATGGCGAAGAGGTAATTATCAACCAGGTAGGTTGGGCCGGAATTGCTTTGGGAAGACTCGACTTTTATATCGATAAGAAAAAGCAAACCAAATTGGCAGTTTCACAGTTAATGAAAGTAGACGGAAGTCTAGCCTGATACCGATTGGTATTTTGATTCAGAATTTGATAGGGACTGCATTATACCTTAATTATTTCGAAACATAAATGGTATAAAATTATTATTTTTGGGGCTTTGACTATCAGATCGTATGATGAAACGAGTAGGATTGAAATAATTATTACTTCAATAGCTATCGGGACGACATGCGAGAAAATTATGAACGGATGAAATTTGAGCTGAATAAATCGAATTGGGCCGAAACCGAAGGGTGGCTATCCATTATAGGAAATATTATACTCTTTATATTGAAGTATTGGGCCGGATTGGTTACCGGATCCATTGCCATTATTGCAGATGCATGGCATACTTTGTCTGATAGTTTGAGCTCTGTTATTGTATTAATAGGAGCGAAAATTTCGAAAAAACCTGCCGACGATGATCATCCTTTCGGACACGGTAGGGCCGATTTAATTAGTGCCTTTATTATTGGGATTCTGTTACTGCTGGTAGCCTTCGATTTCGTATTAGAATCCTATCATACCTTGAAAAGTGGTGAATCATCGCAATTTGGAACCATTGCCATTGTGGTAATGATTGTTTCCATTGTGGTGAAGGAAGCCCTTGCACAGTTTGCCTTTTATGGCGCTCGCAAAACCAACTCGAAAGTACTAAAGGCCGATGGATGGCACCATCGTAGCGATGCCATATCATCATTGGTTATTTTGGTAGGTATTTTTGTGGGGAAATATTTCTGGTGGATAGATGGTGCATTGGGGATGATTGTTGCTTTTATGATTGGATATGCAGCCTACGAAATCATTAGGGATTCCATTCATTCCATTTTGGGCGAAAGTCCCGATCAGCAATTGTTAGAGGATTTGAAGAAAACTTGTGAGGAGGTCTATCCGCATGCCATCAATCCGCATCATTTCCATGTTCATTCTTATGGTGACCATACCGAAATAACCTTCCATATCAAACTACCACACGATATGTCGATAAAAACCGGGCACGATATTTCCACCGAAATAGAAAAGAAAATCAAAAGGAAATTTGGTTTTGCGGCAACCATTCATATTGAGCCTCGGGATCATGTGTAGGATGATAACCTCATCCTACCTTTTGCGACAAATTTATTTTGATACCTCTGCGAGCACTCTTTTCTTCTTCTCCCTCGAGAAAAATACCGCAGTAACCGCACCACCAATTACCAATACCGCACCAATTAGCGAGTAAAGCGTCATGCTTTCGGGCTGTATCCAGCTTACCTGAAGGGATGTAAGAACCGACATGGTGATGAGGGTAATAATTGGGTTAAGGGTTACAATAATGCTCACCTTGTAGGCCTCGGTATACTTAAACGCAAGGGCAATCGACCCATATGCAACCAAGGTATTCACTCCAAGAAATACCACAATGGCCCAGGTTTTAAAATCCAATCCCTGGAAGGCTGAAAAATCGGCCATAGGCGTGTAAAGCAAAGCTGGAATTCCATACAATACCATATTCAAAACCTGTGCAGGATGTTGTTGCACCAATTTCTTTTGCAAAACGGCATACAGTACCCATGTGACTGCTCCTAGCTCAACCCAGAAAAAGCCAAGGTTAAAAGCATTGGTATCGTGAATAAAGGTCTGCAGTTGGGTGCGGTAGAACAGGAACAAACCAAGGCCCGCAATTCCGAAACCGATCATCTGTTTTAGGTTCAGCTTTTCTTTAAAGAAAAGAACTCCTGCCAAGGCCAGCATAATGGGGCCGCTTTGTATGATAATTTGTGCATTGCTCGGGCTGGTATAATTCAAGCCTTTTAAGAATCCAATGTAGTTTATCCCCAAGCCAATTGCTGCAATTATAAGCAAAAGAGGTGGACGTTTGATAATGTTCAACTGCTTTCGGTCGGTTATCAGGTAGTAGATGAACAGTACCAAAAAGGCGAAAGAGAATCGAAACCAAACAATGCTAATGGGATCGATATCCTTAAGGGCCACCTTAAGAAAAATAGGAAGAAAACCCCATAAAAATGCAGTGACCATAGCGTAAAGCACGCCCTTGTAATTACTTGAAGAGGCAATTGAGTTCATTATTTTTCTTATTTAGAATGAATAAAAGCAATCAAAAGTAGAAAAAAAATGATTCGCTGGTACTCCTAAATGAAAAAATAACAGGAAAGTAACATGTAGGCTGTTAGGAGCTGTTGCTTATATAATAAATGATTGGTTTTACATGTCTAGCATCTTTGAGATGCTTGACATGTTTTATGTAGATAGCTCGTTGTTATATTACGGCAACTGAAAAGAAACAAATCCCAATGCCTTCCATACCTCTACCACTTGATTCAGGCTTACCTCGAAGGATAGGTATTCTTTATTATCGGAGTTCAATAGCAATTGATTGTTATCAAAATCCTTTACCACGCGTTTGTACACAATGCCATCTTCGGTAGTTACCACAATATGGCTGGTGTTGTCTTTAATCAATTCCCAATCTTGCAAATACTCGCAAATAATGTATGATCCTGCAGGTACTGGCAGCATACTTTCTCCTTCAATTTGGAATGCACGGTAGGTTTTGTTTTCCGATAACTCGGCAAATGGCATTCTAAAGTTTGGCAGCTCGCTAATGAATTCGGCATCCGAGTGGCCATTTAAATATCCGGCTGCAGCCTTAACAGGAACCAAAGAAATCATCTCGTCGTTCTTTTCATCCACCAAAATGGGAAGAATTCTCAGGTTTTCTCCTTTTGTGTCTTGTTTCTTTTCCTTCTCTTCTTGCGCAATATCCGATTTCACCAACTCATCAAGATTTCTGTTGAAATAATCGGAATACTTTAAAAGGGTAGATATTTTTGGAGTACTTCTTTTTTGTTCGTAGGAGCTAATTGATGAGGCTCCAATTCCTATGCGAGCAGAAAGTCTGCTTTGCGATAGTCTTTTTCTAATGCGTAAATGTTTAAGATTCTTATTTAGATTTTTCATGAAATTTCAGTGTGTGAATTTTGAGAACAACAAAAGTAGTGCTTTGAAGCTTTCTTTCAGCGATTTTATGCGATTAAAGCAAAATTTAGTCCCGAAAAACTTTGGGGAGATTGGGGGGTAATCAGGACAAAAACTTGTATTTTGTGTAGGCAAAAATATAAACACACATACAATGAACACTATAAAAGTAAATTCACCATTTGATGGCAGCTTGATCAAGGAAATTCCTGTGCTCAACAGTCAGCAAGTGGAAGAAAAAATTGCTAATGCATATGCTCTTTTTCAGGATAAATCAAGATGGTTAAAACCTTATGAACGCATCGAAATTTTGGAAAAGACCAAAGCCATCATGCAAACTCGTGTTGAGGAATTGACTAAAATAGCTGCTGCCGAGGGAGGTAAACCATATCAGGACAGTAAGGTTGAGGTTTTGCGAGCTATAAATGGAGTGCAGTTGGCCATTGAGCATATCGGTCAAATGAAAGGCGAGCAAATTCCAATGGGAACTACTGCGGCGTCAATAAACCGTTGGGGATTTACCATGCGCGAACCCATTGGTGTGGTTTTGAGTATTAGTGCGTTTAATCATCCATTGAACTTGGCAGTTCACCAGGTAATTCCTGCTTTTGCAGTAGGTTGTCCTGTTTTAATTAAGCCTGCTACCAGTACACCAATGTCGGCAATCGAATTGGTGAAAATGCTGAAGGAAGCTGGTTTGCCTGCCGATTGGGCCGAGGTAGTAGTTTGTGACAGAACCAATGCTGAGAATTTGGTAAAGGATGAAAGGGTGAATTATCTGTCCTTTATTGGTTCTGCTGAGGTGGGATGGAGCTTGCGTTCGAAATTGGCAGCAGGCACCAGATGTGCCTTAGAGCATGGAGGATCAGCACCTGTGATTGTAGAATCGGATGCCAATCTGGAGGAAACCATTCCTACTTTGGCCAAAGGTGGATTTTATCATGCGGGACAGGTTTGTGTTTCGGTGCAACGTGTTTTTGTTCAGGAGGGCATTGTGGATCAGTTTTGTGATCAATTGGTTGAGATAGCTAAAAAACTAAAAGTTGGGGATCCGTTGGATCCACAAACAGAAGTGGGACCGCTCATTGAAACCTATGAAGTAGACCGTGTTGACGAATGGGTGAAGGAAGCTGTAGCCGATGGAGCAAAATTATTATGCGGAGGAAATAAGATATCGGAAACTTGTTACGAGCCAACTGTATTGTTGAATGCATGCCAAACTTCCAAAGTATCGAAATTGGAGGTGTTCGGACCTGTGATTTGTGTTTACAGTTATAAAGACATGCAAGAGGCCATTGATTTATCGAATTCATTGCCTTTGGCATTTCAGTCGGCAGTGTTTACCTTAAATATCGATAAAGCATTGAATGCAGTTAACCAGTTTAATGCATCAACTGTAACAATTAATGATCATACTGCATTCCGTGTAGATTGGATGCCATTTGGAGGAAGAGATGCTTCTGGAATTGGAGTAGGAGGAATTCCTTATTCAATGCAGGAAATGACAAGAGAAAAATTGATGGTGATTAAATCAAGTAAGATTTAGGAGTGTGGGTTAAATTGCATTTCGAGATTAAATTAATGTTATACCATCATTATATAATGAATAATGAGTGAAAACACTTAGGTAAATTGGGTGAAAAAGTGTGTAAGCAAATATATCTCCTAATTAATTTATACTATCTTTGTGTGTTGTTGGATAAACAGATAAAAGTCATTATATTAATGACTCCCAATCTGATTTATTGAAATAAGATAAAAATTTGTACTATGGCAAATAGACCTGTAACCATTAAGGATATTGCAGAAAAACTGAATATTTCTGTTTCAACCGTATCCCGAGCTTTAAAAAACAATCCTGAAATCAGTTTACAAACAAGAGAGGCTGTTCAGAAATTGGCTAAAGAGTTGAAGTATCAACCAAATCCATTGGCTGTTGCTTTGAAAACTCAAAAGTCGAACACTATTGGGGTTGTTGTGCCACAGATTGTAAGTTCTTTTTACGCATCGGTTGTAAAAGGGATTGAGCAGGTTGCTGACGAATTTGGTTATCAGGTTTTCGTGAGTTCTTCAAATGAGACAATGGAAAAAGAAGAGAAGAACGTAAACGGATTCCTAAATATGAGAATGGATGGAATTATCCTTTCTTTATCCCGAGCAACAAATACATACGATCATATTCATAAAATTCAGGATATGGGTGTGCCAATGGTGCTTTTCGATAGAACATCAAAAGAACTTGAGGTATCGAAAGTGGTGGCAGATGATGCTGCGGCAGCTCATTCGGCAGTAACTCACCTTATTGAAGGAGGTGCTAAGCGAATTGCATTCTTAACTGGTCCTGAGTATATGCTTTTTGGTAGAAACCGTATGAGAGGGTATAAAAAAGCTTTGGAAGATAAGGATATGGCAATTGATGAAACCTTGATTTCAAGATGTGATTTTACGGTTGAAGATGCAAAGAGTGCTTCATTGGAACTTTTGCAGCGTTCGAACCGACCAGATGCTTTTTTTGCCATTAATGATGAATTGGCAATTGGAGCAATAGCAGCGGCTAAAGAATTGGGTCTTAAGATTCCTGAAGAAGTTGCAGTGGTAGGGTTTTCAAATAGCCGTCGTTCACGTTATATGGAACCATCCATGTCGACTATGGATCAAAATCCTAAGCAAGTTGGAAGAGAAGCTGCAAAACTTTTATTTGACCAAATGGAAAATAAACCAGGAGCTAAGGAAGTAAAGGAAGTTGTTGTTCATGCCGATTTATTGGTAAGAGCATCTAGTGAGAGATAAAACACGATAAATGATATAAAAAAATCCTGCCAATCGGCAGGATTTTTTGTTTTACTATATATAGAATTAAAAATCTTTCTCTTGTTGCTTTATCAGCTCTTTGGTTGATAACAATCCGCAAGCTGCAAAAATATCCAATCCTCTTGATCTACGAATTGTAGTTGTAATTCCCTTTTTATTCAATTGGTCTTTGAAGAATTCAATAGTTTGATCATCGGATCCATCCAGTGGAGTGTTAGGAATAGGATGGAAACGAATCAAATTGATTCGGCATTTGATACCATCCAATATTCTACAAAGTTCCTTTACATGTCTCGGTGTATCATTAATTCCCTTGAACATGATATACTCAAAAGAAACTCTTCTTTGTCTGCCAAAATCGAAATCCTTAATGATTTTTAGTACATCCTTAATTGGATAAACATTTTGTACAGGCATTAATTTCTTTCTCTCATCGTCGAAAGGAGAGTGTAAACTAACTGCAAGGTGGCATTCACTATTGTCAAGAAATTCAACCATACCCGGGATAATTCCAATGGTGGATACGGTAATTCTTCTTGGGCTCATGGCCATGCCATAATCCGAAGTCAAAATTTCAAGAGACTTTAGGACCTCAGGAACATTATCAAGAGGTTCTCCCATACCCATGTAAACGATATTGGTAAGCTTTTCTCTTTCAGGTAGACTTCGAATTTGATTAATGATTTCGCCACTCGACAACTGTCCTTGGAATCCTTGTTTTCCTGTCATGCAAAACAAACATCCCATTTTACATCCAACCTGCGACGATACGCACAAGGTGTTTCTATCGTTATCAGGAATATAAGCTGTTTCGATAAATTTGTTCTCGTGGTTGGTTGGGTAAAGATATTTCTTTGTGCCATCAACCGATTCCTGTACTTTAGTTGATGCAGTTGTTCCAAAATCGAACTTTTCCTTTAGGGCAGTTCTTGCCTTTAAAGACAAGTTGCTCATCTGGTCGATTTCTGTTACATCTTTTTTGTACAACCAATCCGCAATTTGTTTGGCAGTAAACTTTGGCAGTCCTAACTCTTTAACTACCTGAGTTAATTCATTCAAACTTTTTCCTAATAGAATCTCTTTCCCCATTCTTCAGTATTAATAAGATTAAAAGTAGATTTCAGCCACAATTTTATTGTATTCCACGCCTCTGCTAATAAGTAAATCGCGAACTTCAACTACCATTTCAGGGCTACCGCATAAAAAGAATCTACAATTTTTTGGGAGCTCTGGAATATCCTGCAAATATCGGGTTAATCTTCCACTATACAAACCATCACCTGATTCTTGAGAGCAACAGCGAATATATTTTTCACCCAATTCGGGTAAGAACTCATTTTCAAAATAGAATGAATGAGTAAACCTACCACCATGAATAAGCGTCTTGTTTTCTTTTAATCCTGATCGGAACATGGATGAAAAGGGTGCAATTCCTGTTCCTGATGCAATCCACCATGCAGGAGATGTATCATCAATAAAATCACCGTCAGGATCAGTAACAAATAATTCTGTTCCTGGTTTAATTTCACTAAGTCTTGGAGTAAGCCATCCATCATCTTTTAGGTTATACAGGATGTTTACTTCATCATCGTGAATTCCACTAGCAATGGTATATAGTCTTGGAGTTACACTTAAATCGGTTGTCAAACCAACATACTGTCCTGCTTTAAAATCTTTAATTTTCTTGAATTTCAAAACATACACGCCTGGCGATATTTCTTTGTTTTCAAGAATATTGGTTGTGTGAAGTTTGTTCTTTTGATCTGTATTTGAATTCATATATTACATTTTGAATGGGCAAATATAGCAATTAATTTAAAAAGATTCTAAATAGCAAAATTGATTTTATAAGCTAATGCTTTTGACTGTAACTAATCTTGCTTATTGAGCGTCATATATATTGTTCTTGAATTTACTCATTCATCCTAAAAAATATACTAGAAATGAAAACAAAAATGAGATTTATACAATTGGCGTTATTTAGTTTATTCCTGCTTTCTTCGGTGAATTCTTTTGCACAGACTATTTATGCAGAAGAACACAAGGTGTTTGATGGTATCAATAAACTTGAAGTTAAAGGCTCTTTTTGCGATGTCGAAATTATAGGAAGTGATAGAACTGATGTAAAATTTGATGGTGAAATAAAAGGATCGTCATTTGGAGGCAAGAAGTTTGAAATAAAATATGATGTAGCTGGTGATAAATTGATAGTTTGGATTGATTCTCCGTTTTCTTTTAGTGGAAGAATTGAATCGAAATTGCAGTTTAAAGTTCCTGCAGATACTAAAGTACTCGTAAAAAATTCATCAGGAGATGTCTATTGTGAAGGCCTTGTTTCCCAATACAACTCAATACGCACTAGTTCGGGTGATGTTGGTATGCAAAAAATAAAAGGCGATTTGGATTTAGTAACTTCTTCTGGCGAAATCTCTGTGAAAAATCTTATCGGTAATTTAGAGATGGAATCTACTTCAGGGGATCAGGAAATTAAGGAGGTAGTTGGTAATATATCTACTCAGGCGTCATCTGGAGATTTAGAATTTAAATATATTGAAGGAGATATTTCTTCAAGAACTACTTCGGGGGATATTGAAATTGATAATTTGGTTGGAAGATTAAAGAATGTATCGAGCTCAGGTAGTATGGAGATTAATAATTCGAAAGTATATCTGCATTTAACTGCTAGTTCTGGCGATATTGAAGGTAATAATTTGTTATTGGTTGGAGAATCATTCTTTTATACTACTTCAGGTAATGTTGATTTGAAATTAAGAAATGATCATGATCAATTGAGTTTTGATTTGGTGGCATCTTCGGGGAATTTAAGAGCTGGAAATAAAAAAGGAGACAAGAAGCTTTACTTGCGAAATGGTGAGATTTGGATTCATGGAAAGAGCAGCTCTGGAGATCAAACTTATTATTAAAAAATGCAAAGAGGACGTTCAGTCCTCTTTTTTTTGTTCGTTTGCGAACATTAGATGTGATACAATCGGACACTTTTGATACGAAGAATTTACATGATATTTTCATAAGTATCACATAGCTAGAATGAAAGGGTTTTTGGCCCGCCACTTGTAATTACCTATGCGAAATCATTTTTAATGGTTTCCCAAAAATTGGGAGTGGTGTCCCGGGATTTTGGTTTTAATAGCATAATTAATTGGTTTTCTTTGATTAAGGGTCCTTTAAACGGCCCTTTTTCTTTTTTATATCCCTAATCGTTCAATTTCCTAAATTTTTCTGCTTTAAAATCAATATACGTTACTTTTAAAAAAAATTATAAAAGAATTGCTTATTTGAAAAAATAAATTGTAATTTTACCATCAGATTACAAACCTATAATAGAAGAAAAACGTTTGAGACCACAATTCCTATATGAAAAGAACCTAAAGGGGGTAGCTAATTCTGTAAAAAGAAAACAAGAACAGTATCGCAAAATTGTTCGACACCTTTATTATAATGGTGCTGCATCAATTGCTGAAATTGTAAAGGCTGTTAAAATGAGTCAACCATTGGTAGCTTCATTGGTTGATGATTTAATGGGCTATGGAATGCTACTGGATAATGGTGTGGGGGAATCAATAGGAGGTCGTCGTCCAAATTTGTTTTGTATAAATTCTGAGTATCAATATGTAATTGGTGTGGATATCAATTTACATACTTTGAATTTGGCTGTGTTTGATTTATCGAATAAGCAAATTTTTAGAGAGGAGACAAAGTATTTTGACCTTGAGAATAGTGATGAGTACTTAAACTCTTTGATAGAAAAGATAGAGTCAATGATTTCCCAATTGGGAATACCAAGGGAAAAGTATCTTGCTGTGGGAATTTCGATTCCAGGTTTGGTTGATGCCAAGCAAGGCTTAAGTCATACTCACTTATCGGCTACTGAAAAAGGTTTGGCTCATTTTTTAGGTGATAGGTTGGGCATGAATGTGTTGCTGGACAATGATGCCAGAACTATGGCTTTGGGAGAGAAAGCATTTGGTAAAGCCATTGACAAAGAGAATGTACTGTGCTTAAACTTGAGTAACGGTATTGGTCTAGGAATGATTTTGAATGGTGAACTTCATTCTGGTAAAAATGGTTTTGCAGGGGAATTTGGTCACATTCTGATTGATCCGGAAGGAAAGCTTTGTTATTGTGGTAAAATTGGGTGTCTGGAGACCTTAACATCAGGGAAAATACTGGTAAAAAATATCAGCGAAGCAGTTGATAAGGGACAACCAACTCTTTTGGCTAGTTACAAAAAGGAAAATAGAAAGATTGATCTAAGAGCAGTGGTGGAAGCCATATTGCAAGGAGATCAGTTCGCGATAGATCAGTTGAACCAAATGTGTGAGTATTTGGGTAAAGGTCTGGTTACATTGATTCATTTGTTGAATCCAGAAATGGTAATTATTGGAGGCAAAATTGCACATGCAGGCAAGTTTGTAATTGATCCTGTTACCATGTCTATGAATAAATATGCCATGAGTAGAATTAGTTCTGAAACGGAATTGGTTTGTTCTGATTTGCTGGATGATTCAGCATTAATGGGAACAATGGCAAATGTGATGAGAAGTGTTTTAAGTTTAGATTAATAGAGAAATTATTGATTCCCGCATGGTTAAACTTTGGTTTAATGTTCAATTGTAGTAGTAGTGTTCTGCGGGAATCAATTTCTTTATGCCAACATCTTAAGAATAAATATAAAAAATACAGATGAAACGAACTGGTAAGTTTTAATGGTAGCAGCAAAGACAGCTTATTAATTAAAATTACCGAGAAGTTTCGTGTGATAATCGATACAAAAGAAAAAACTCATGAAACCAACATTATTAGTATTAGCAGCAGGAATGGGAAGTCGATATGGCGGATTGAAACAGATGGATCCAATTGGACCATCCAATGAGACCATTATTGATTATTCAATTCACGATGCAATAAAGGCAGGCTTTGGAAAAATTGTATTTGTAATTCGAGAGAGTTTTGAAAAAGAATTTAAGGAATTGTTTAATGCAAAGTTAGCTGGTAAGATTGATGTGGATTACGTGAATCAGGAAATATTTAAGGTGCCGGAAGGAACAACATATAATCCTGAAAGAGAGAAACCATGGGGAACTGGGCATGCTATTTTAATGGCTAAGGATTGTATTAAAGAGCCTTTTGCCGTAATCAATGCCGATGATTATTATGGAGTGGAAGCTTTTCAAACCATTGCTGATTACTTAAGAAATTCAATTAGTGATCAGGAAAACTGCATGGTTGGTTATCAATTGGCGAACACAATTTCTGAGAATGGTTCTGTATCAAGAGGAGTTTGCGCTACCAATGAAAATGATCACTTGGAAACTGTTGTTGAAAGAACTCATATCGAAAAACTACCAGAAAATATTGCATACCTGGAAGATGAAAAATGGTATCCACTTTCTGAGGATGCAACGGTATCGATGAACTTCTGGGGATTTACTCCTAAACTTTTCGATCATTTGGATTCTCAGTTTAAAACTTTCCTTCAAGAGAAAGGTGATCAGTTGAAGTCTGAATTCTTTATTCCTTCTGTTGTAGCTGAAATTATTGAATCAGGAGATACTCAGATTAAGGTGTTGAAATCGGATGCTCAGTGGTTTGGAGTGACTTATAAAGAAGATAAGGAAAAGGCACAAAATGCGATTAATACGTTGATTGAGAAAGGTGTTTACCCTTCGAAACTTTGGGAATAATATTGTAAGTACATGGTTTCTGGGATGTGAGATATGACTAGTTGGAAAGAAACCGTTAGCGTTAAATTATAAGAAATCATTAATTGAAAATAAATTTATTGTTATGGTGAGTATACAAGCAACAGAATCAGGAACCAAGAAGTTCATGATCCCATTGATCGTTGTAGGGGTGATGTTTTTTGCAATTGGTTTTGCTTTAGGAATTAATAGTTATATCGTTCCTTTATTGAATAAAACATTAGGAATATCGTCTGCAGAATCATATTTGGTTATTGCAGCAACTTTTTCTGCATTCTTAATTTTTGGCTATCCAGCATCTTTGGTAATTGGGAAGATAGGCTATAAGAAAACAATGGCATTGTCGTTTTTGATGTTTGCTCTTGGTTTCTATTTGTTTATTCCATCGGCTCAAATGGAAAGTCTTCCTTTGTTTTTGTTGGCATCATTTATTAGTGGAATGGGAAATACTTTCTTGCAGGCATCTGTAAATCCGTACATTACCATTTTAGGCCCAATGGAAAGTGCTGCAAAAAGAATGAGTTATATGGGGGTTGCCAATAAATTGGCTTGGCCTATTGCTCCATTATTTTTGGCTTTGGTAATTGGGAAAGAAGTAAATGATGTTGCACTTACCGATATTAATGTTCCTTTCTATATCATTATTGCGATTTTCATTTTATTGGGTGTTTTGGCCATGGTGGCTAAGCTTCCTGAGGTAAAAGCTGCTGGGGAAGATGAAGATTCTGCTGAAGAATGTCCATATGCTGCTAATAAAACATCGGTATGGCAGTTTCCACACTTACTTTTAGGAGTATTTGCTTTGTTCCTATATGTAGGAGTTGAAACAGTATCTCTAGGAACATTGGTGGATTATGCAGAAAGCTTAGGCTTGGCAAATCCTGAATTTTATGCTTGGATTGCTCCGGTTGGAATGGTGATTGGTTATATCTGTGGTATCATCTTTATCCCTAAATATATTAGTCAGGCTGCTGCACTTAAAATTTGTGCAATTGCTGCTTTATTCGGTTCTCTAATGGTTGTATTGGTTCCTGCAGAATGGTCTATTTTCTTCATTGTATTTATGGCTTTGGGATGTTCATTGATGTGGCCTGCACTTTGGCCTTTAGCTATGACTGACTTGGGTAAGTTTACAAAGGCAGGATCATCTTTAATGGTGATTGCAATTGTGGGTGGTGCAATTATTCCTACCGTTTATGGATTTGTTAAAGATGCTGTAGGAGGACAAAATGCATATTGGATTTGTGTACCATGTTTCCTATACATTTTATACTATGGGATAAAAGGACATAAAGTAAGAACGAAATAAATTGAAAATAGGTGTTGCATTAAGATACGCCATTTAAAGATAAATTATGAAGGAGAAATTGTTTGATGTTGCTTCGAAATTCGTATTGGAGGGAAAGATCGAGGATATTAAGCCATTAGGTGAAGGATTTATTAATGATACTTTTCTGATCACTACAGAGGGAGAAGAATCACCAAATTATATACTACAAAGAAAGAATACCAATATTTTCAAGGATGTTCCTGGAATGATGGGGAATATTCTAAAAGTAACGGCTCATCTGAAAGCAAAGATAAAAGCAGCAGGAGGTGATACTAGTCGAGAAGCAATGACGATTAATGTTACTGAAGAAGGGCTTCCTTATTTTGCAGATGAAAATAATGATTATTGGACGATATGCATGTTCATTAAGGACAATATTACTTATGAAGCTGCTGATAGTCCAGAATTGGCATTCGCAGGAGGAAAAGGAATTGGAAAATTCCAGGCAATGTTGGCCGATATGAAAGAGCCGTTGGTTGATATTCTTCCAGGATTTCACAATATCAGATTCCGTTTTAACCAATGGGATGAAGTATTGGCGAAAGATCCTGTAGGCAGAAAAAAAGACTTACAGAAGGAAATTGAATGGGTTGAGTCGCGTCGTGAGGAGATGTTGAAGTTTTGGGAATTGGTTGAAAATGGAACCATTCCTACCCGTGTAACTCACAACGATACTAAAATCAATAACATTCTTTTCGATCAGGATGGAAATGATCTATGTGTTATCGATTTGGATACTGTTTTGAATAGTACAGTATTGAATGATTATGGTGATGCAATGAGATCATATACAAATACAGGTTTGGAGGATGATGAAAACTTGGATAACGTAAGCATGGACATGGAAATCTTCACAGCTTATACAAAAGGTTATTTGGGAGAAACAATTTCGTTCCTAACAGAAAAGGAGTTGGAATATCTTGCTTTTTCTGCCAAGTACATTACTTACGAGCAGGTGCTTAGATTCCTTATGGATTATATAGATGGAGACAATTATTACAAAGTAAAATCGCCGGAGCACAATCTAATTAGAACTCATGCACAGTATAAGTTGCTTACAAGCATGGAAGATCAGTTCGAAGAGATGAATCAGGTGGTGAATCAGTATTGTAAGGAGTTGTCTGCCTAAAATTGTGTGTAATATTAGCTAACTCATAGATAACAAGCCGTTTTCTCCTTGTGTGGTGGAGATTCAGCCGAAAAAGATTTATTAGAGAGAAATGGAAAAAAGATTTGAATCAAGAGTAGAGCAAGCATTCTATGAATTATCAGGAATGCAGGAAATAACAACCCAAATTCCATATGTTACGGTTGATAATTTCCCAAAATTAGGATTGATGACCTCGCTGCGCTTTTTGGAATGGGCGGAGCAAAACCCTAATGGAGTAATTAGTTTACCTACGGGTAAAACTCCTGAATATTTTATCAAATACACCCAGTTTTTGTTGGAAAACTGGGACAATGAGAAAGGAATTGAAATTCGTTCACAATACGGTTTAGGCGAAATGGCTAAGCCTGATTTGAGTGGATTACAATTTGTTCAAATCGATGAGTTTTATCCAATTGATCCTCGTCAACACAATAGTTTTTACAACTATGTGATGAAGTATTATATCGAAGGATTTGGATTGAATAAAGACAATGCATTGTTGATTAACTCTGAGGAAATACCTTTGGTAGATAACAAATCATTCCTTGAGGTTTTCCCAGATTACAATATCGACTTATCACTTCGTTACCGTGAGGCAACAAGTGAAGTTGAGAAAATGCAGCAAGACTCAATCTTCATGATTGACAATTGGTGTACTCAATATGAACAGAAGATTCGTGAAAAAGGTGGTATTGGTTTCTTCTTGGGAGGAATTGGTCCTGATGGTCACATTGCTTTTAACACGCGTGGATCGGATCATTATTCAACTACACGATTAACCAAAACTAACTTCGAAACACAGGCAGTTGCGGCTGGTGATTTAGGAGGAATTGAAGTATCGAGAAACCGATTGGTAATTACCATTGGTTTGGATACCATTACTCACGATAAAGATGCTGTTTCAATCATATTTGCAGCGGGTGAAGCTAAGGCAGATATCGTAAAAGGTTCATTGGAAACTGAGCCTGATGCTGTTTATCCTGCTTCAGTACTTCAGCGTCAGAAAAACAGCCGTTTTTATTTGACAACGGGTGCTGCATGTAAGCTTACCGATAGTGTAAATCAATATTACAAAACAGGGGAGTGGACACAAACAAAAACTGAGAAAGCAGTAATCGATTTGTGTCAGAAATTGAATAAATATGGACATCACCTAACGCTTGAAGATTTAAAAGCTGATCCATATACCAGTCAGATTCCAAATTTAAGTGAGGATACGGTACAGTTGGTTATCGATGCAATCCAAAATAAGCTTGAAAAAGGAATGAAGGCTGATAACGATGAGGTGATCTATCATACAGGACCACATCATGATGATATCATGTTGGGAATTATGCCTTACACCAATCGTCAGATGCGTTCGGCTAGCAACGAAATTCATTTCTCGGTATTGACTTCTGGTTTTACAGCGGTAACCAATGGATTTATTATTGGCGTTTTAAAAGAGTGTCAGGAATTTATTGCAAAAGGTCAAGTTCAAATGTTGGAGTATCCTGATTTCTTTGAAGTAGGATATGGTAAAAAATGGGATAAGGATGTTTCTCACTTTTTGAATTCAGTTGCTGAGCGTAACGAGAATGGCAAACGTAGAGGTCTGTGTCACCGTGTGATCAGATCGATAGTAGGAATTTGGAAAGTACAGGATAAGTTCCATTTAAATAAAGTGATTGCAAGCGTAATTGGCGAGCTGGAAAGTGCTTACGATGGTGGAAAGAACTCACCAGAGGTTCAGAAAATGAAGGGTATGGTTCGTGAGTTCGAGGAAGAATTGGTATGGGGTCACTTTGGTGTTCCTGTTAACAATGTTCACCACTTGCGCTTAGGATTCTATAAGGGAGATATTTTTACTGAACTTCCTGAAAAGAACAGAGATATGCTTCCAGTTTTGGAAGAGTTTAGAAAGTACAAGCCAACTACTATCAGTTTGGCTATGGATCCAGAAGGAAGTGGACCGGATACTCACTATAAAGTTTTGCAAGCAATTGCAGGAGCTGTTAAGGAGTGGGGAGAAGAAGAGGATCTTTCTAAATTGAGAATTATTGGATACAGAAATGTTTGGTTCAAGTATCATCCGGCAGATGCCGATTATATTGTGCCGGTATCCTTAAATGCTCTTGATGTATTGGAGAATTCATTTACCGAATGTTACATGAGCCAGGTAAATGCATCATTCCCAAGTTATGAGTACGATGGCAAATTTAATGAGCTGACTCAAAAAGTTTGGGTACAGCAATTAAAGCAAATTCAACTCTTGTTGGGTAAAAACTTCTTCTACGAAAATGATCATCCATTGGTGAGAGCAACTCACGGGTTGGTTTACATGAAAGAAATGACCGCTGACGAGTTCGTTGCAATGGCAAAAGAACTAGAGAAAGCAGTAGAAGAAAATCCGTTTTAGTACCACACACAAATACCATAGGATCGGAGGGTTTAGGCCCTTCGGTCCATTTTTTTTATTAGGAACTAATATCTAATTCAAGCAATAGGTTCTTAATCATTGAAAGATGTTTTTGGGTAAAAGAAAATTGAAGCGAAACTGGATTGTATCGTGGATTTTGCACAAATTTACCAGACTAAAATATTGAATCAGGTTTTAGGTGGATTTCTCGGGTGAAACTAATTCAGAGCAGCCAGACTTTCACATTCCTTCAACTTTTGGAATTCTTTGCCTGGAATAATTAATTGGCCAATTGGCCGAAAGAAAATATAACTAAATGACTGAAATAGCAATTGGAATAGACATAGGTGGAACGAATACAGTATATGGATGTATCGATTCTAAAGGTAACACAATAGCAAACGGAAGTATTCCAACACAAATCAAAGAGAATTTTGAAGATTATATTGAGGATTTGATTTCTGCAATTAAGTCTTCGATTGAAAATTCCAATAAAGAAGTGACTATTGTTGGTGTTGGAATTGGAGCTCCGAATGGTAGTTATAGAGCTGGAACAATCGAAAATGCTGCTAACCTAAGATGGAAAGGTACATTGCCAATTGCAAAAATGGTAAATGAGAAATTAAATGTTCCGGTAAAAGTTACCAATGATGCTAATGCTGCTGCATTAGGAGAAAGAATTTTTGGTGGCGCCAAAAATATGTCTGATTTCATGGTTATTACTCTGGGAACGGGTTTGGGAAGTGGTATTGTGGTTAATGGCGATTTACTTTATGGATACGAAGGTTTTGCTGGAGAAGTAGGACACATCATTATTCGTCCTGGAGGAAGAGATTGTGCTTGTGGAAGAAAAGGATGTTTGGAAACTTACGTATCGGCAACAGGTGTAAAAAGATCTGTATACAAATTATTGGCAAAGCATTTAGGAGATAGTACTTTGCGTGATGTTCCTTTTAATAATTTGAATGCTAAAATGGTTGCCGAAGCGGCTAATCAAGGTGATTCTGTAGCATTGGAAACATTTAAATATACTGGAAAAATGCTTGGAGAGGCTTTGGCCAATGTGGCATCAGTAACAGCTCCAGAGGCTATTTTCTTGTTTGGAGGACTTGCCAAGGCAGGTGACTTGTTATTCGATCCTGTGAAAGAAGCTATGGATGAGAATATGTTGTTCCTATACAAGGACAAGGTGAAGTTATTGCCTTCTCAATTGGGCGATGACGCTGCAATATTAGGAGCAGCTGCCCTAATTTGGAACGATGAGAAAATCATATTATGATTTGAATCAACAAAAACTAATCAAAATACACAGCGATGACTAAACTAAAACCTTTATTATTTGTGCTTTTTGCCGTTTTAGTATTTACATCTTGTAAAGAGCCGGTTCCAATGGATTTAGCGAAAGAAAACTTGATTCCGAAACCTGTAAAATTAGAAGCAACAGGAAGTTCTTTTGAATGGACCAAGCATACTCAAATTCATATCCAAACAGGAAACCAGGAAGCAAAGAAAATTGCAAATCATTTGGTGGAATTGATTGCACCTGCAACAGGATTTCAACCAAAGATAAAAGAATTGAAAACGCCACTAGGTAGTCGAGGCATTTCCTTAATTCTTGATGATAAATTTGAAAAATTGGGGAAAGAGGGATACAATTTGACGATTGATGCACGCAAAATTTCTTTACAGGCTCATAAGGCAGAAGGATTGTATAGAGGAATTCAGACCATTCGTCAGTTGTTGCCAGCAAAAATTGAAGCCAAGGAGAAGCAAGAAGGACCTTGGTTAATTGCAAGTGGAAATATAGAAGATTATCCACAATATGGATATCGAGGAGCCATGTTGGATGTGGTTCGTCATTTCTTCGATGTTGATGAAGTAAAGCAATACATCGATTATTTGGCAGCCTATAAAATGAATGTATTGCATTTGCATCTGACAGATGATCAGGGATGGAGAATTGAAATAAAATCGTGGCCTAAGCTTACCGAAATTGGTGGAAAAACTGAAGTTGGCGGAGGAGAAGGAGGATTTTACACGCAAGAGCAATACAAAGAGATTGTGCAATATGCAGCAGATCGATTTATTACCATTGTTCCCGAGATTGATATGCCAGGACATACCAATGCTGCTTTAGCTTCTTATGCAGAATTGAATGCGGATGGAAAGGCTCGAAATGCATATACTGGAACACGTGTTGGTTTTAGTACTTTGGCAACCAATAAAGAAATTACATACAAATTTATTGATGACGTAATTCGTGAATTGGCAACCCTAACTCTAGGCGAATACATTCATATTGGAGGCGATGAGTCGAATGCAACCCAAAAGGATGACTATATCAAATTTATAGAGAGGGTTCAGAAGATTGTACTGTCACACAATAAAAAAGTAATGGGATGGGCTGATATTGCCGCTGCAGAACTTGATAAAAGTGCTGTTGCACAGTTTTGGCAAACCAAACCTACAAACGCTTTAAAAGCCGTTAAGCAAAATGTTAAAATATTGATGTCGCCAGCAAATCTTGCGTACATGGATATGCAATACGATTCGATTTCTCCACTAGGTTTGCATTGGGCAGGTTATCTTGAGGTTGACAAAGCTTACAATTGGACTTTAGAAGGGAATGTTGAAGGAATCTACAAAGAAGATATTATTGGTATAGAAGCTCCTCTTTGGGCTGAAACCATAGAAACTATGGATGATATTGAATATCTTACTTTTCCTCGTTTATTGGGCTATGCAGAATTGGGATGGTCGCCAGACAAAGACAATTCGTGGGATGAGTACAAAGTTCGATTGGGAAAACAAAAAACAAGATTCGAGCTTAAGGATATCAATTACTATCAATCGAAGTTGGTTCCTTGGTCAGACGATAAACCAACGGAAATTAAAGAATAGCTTGTTTTAAGATATATTTTAAAACCCAAAGTGAGGATGTTCATCTGACCTTTGGGTTTTTTGCTACCCCTGATTTGTAATCCGGAGTTGTAGGGGGCAGAAAATTTAAGGCATTAAAAATTCCAAGATCTAAGCCTGTGAATTGCAAATTAACAGAAGTGTTGAGCGACTAAAAGATCATTAGATAACATGGTTGTAAATTGTTAATATACAGTTGTGCTTTTAGGATAAAAAAAACGTGCTTACGTTTTTTATTTTCGTAAGCACGTTTTGTATAAAACGTAGTGTAGTTTTTACAAAAACATAAGCACGTTTTTTATGTACTTTGCTAATTCGAATTAAATAGCTGGAGCTTTTCCAGGTTTAGGAACCTCTTTTAGGATATCTACAGGGCCAATTGCATAGTTTTTTGGTCCTAGGTACAAATCAGAATTCATCATCTCATCCCAGGTAACCTCTTTGCCTGTATAGGCCGAAACTCTACCCATGATTCCTGTTAGGGTAGATTCTGCAATTTGAAATGCTTCGTTAATTGCCTGGTTGGTTCGAATAGAAGTTACCAAATCGATATGCTCCTGATCGAATGGATTGGTTTGTAATCGGCTGATGTTTTTGCCTGTTCCTTTTTTCGGATATTCGAATGTCCATTTTATGGATCCATCTAAATCAAAAATGCTATTCTCGCAATTGGTGAATCCTTTGCTTCCTTGAATTCGATCGGAAACTGAATTGGAACAATTATTAATTTGTCGGCACATGCTGTGATAATGTATGTCCTTATCGTAAACAAAATCCACACTAAACATGTCGTACTGATCGCCTGTGATTCTTTGATGACGAGCCCCAAAACCCAATGCTTTTTCAGGATGTTTGCCAACAAACCAATTTACCGTGTCGAGGTTGTGAACATGCTGTTCCACGATGTGATCGCCCGAAAGCCAGCACCAGTTCACCCAATTTCGAATCATATTTTCCAGTTCTGACCAATCGGCTCTTGGGTTTCGATGCCAAAGTTTCCCAACATTGTAATAACTATTTGCTGAGACAATTTCTCCAATTGCACCTTTATTTACCTGCTTAAAGGTTTCTATATAGTCTTGCTGATGGCGCTTGATTGTACCTGTGACAACGGATAGACCAAGCATTTTAGCTTTTTCCGCCGAAACCATTACCGATCGAACGCCAACTGGATCTACTGCGATAGGCTTTTCCATGAATACATGTTTTTTTGCCTTAACACAAGCCTCGAAATGTTGTGGTCTAAAGTGAGGGGGAGTTGCTAAAATCACTACATCTAAGTCACATTCCATCAGTTTTTCAAACGAATCGATACCAACAAAGCATTTGTCAGGTGATACATCAATACCTTTCTTTTCCTTTATTTGCTTTCTACACGCATCAACACGATCCTGAAAAACATCTGCCAAGGCTGCAATTTCCAGATTGGGGCCTGCATTTAAAAAGTTAAGGGCGGCACCCGTTCCACGATATCCACAGCCAACAACTCCAGCTTTTAAAAGTGGACCATCAGGGGCTGTAGGCAGCATAGGTGGAAAATCATATTCTCTTTGTTTGCCATTATTGCAAGATGTGAAAAGGCTATTGAAACCAACAGCACCAATTATACCTGCAGCTGCGGCATTACGGATAAATTTTCTGCGACTTTGTTCGTATGATTTATTCATGTCTCTTGCTTTGTTTTTTAGGAAATTCACAAACTACTCTGAATCCAACATCGGTACAATCTGAATACCACCAAATGCTTTTTGGAATTTGTGGATCTGTAATCATCCAGGCCTCATGCTGTGTATGATCGACTTTATGGTATAGCAAATCTTCTATTTTACTATTAAATGATCCACCCATAATAACATGTTCTGTTGTGCCATTGATATTAATCTCATCAGAGCAAAATTCCTTAACGTTTCCGAGCATGTTGATTAGCCCAAAAGGATTGGGTTTTACCTGATCTGGGAGAGCTGTTCTTTCATTGCCGTTCTCTGACCAGGTCACATATTCATTGATTTTTTCATTGGGAGATCGGAATAAGCTCATAGGGAACTTGCTTTTTTTATAATCTTTTACTTTGCCTCCAAAGAAAAAATCTTCCGTGCTATTGGCTTTACAGGCATGAATCCATTCTTCTTTCGTTGGCAAACGATAAGTTTTGCCGGTTTTTTGCGAAAGCCATTTGCAATAGGTGTTGGCAGCATGCCATGTCATTGTAATGGCAGGTCTGGTACCCATTCCCCAGCCTTGCGATGGATCGCCAAAAGGTGGAGTTGCGCCGCTAATGGCATCAACATCTTCTTTATTTTCAATAATTCTACCTTCCGATTCTGTTTCTTCAAGGAATGTTTTGTACTCATTCCACGATACTTCAATTTTGCCCATAAAGAATGGAGCAATCGTGTCTGTTTTTGGAATGGCAACCATTTCAAATGATACATCTGTATCAGGAATTTGTTCGGTAAAATCCTCAAAGTTTGAAATATTTGCAGCCTCTTTAAATACTTCAGTTATTTTATCTTTTTGCAGGAATGCTATGTTGGGCTTGTGCATTTTCTTGCCCCCATGTCCTACATCTAAATGACAGTTGATACAATTCAGTTTATCTTGGTTATTCTTGTAATATAGATGCGCCTTGTCACCCTTTTTTGAAAGATGCAGAGGAAACAAGTTGTCATGACAGTTGATGCAAGATTCATTGTAAGTATGATTCTTGGCATGTTTTACCATGGATTTCTCTTCCCAATCGATTTTTGAGTGATCGGTAAAGTAAAATGAATACAAATCTTTGGATGCAGCTTTGATTTTTTCGGGCCAATAATTCATATGATCTTTTGGAGGGAGATGACAGTCAACACAGTGCACAACTACGCCACTTTTGTTATTGTAATGACTTGCCTGTCTCCAGCTGTTATCCGCATGGGTATGGACATGACACGAAATGCAGTACTGATCATTTGATGTGTACTTATCGATTCCTTTAAGGCTTGCTGTAAATACAAACGCAAAAAGAAAAGCAGTTAGAATAAAAAGAAGGAATTTATATTTTTTTAATATCGTCATTGCTAATTTTCAATGATATTGTCAGTTGTTGAATTGTTCTGTTGCTTGTATTGCTTTGGAGTTACACCATACTCTTTTTTAAAGCACTTCGAAAAATATTTCGGATCGTTAAAGCCAATTTGAAATGCGATTTCGGAAATGGTGAAGTTGTGTTTTACAAGCAAAGGGATTGCCTTTTTTAAACGGAAAGTTCGCATGAAATCAACCAAAGTTTTATCGGTAAGAGCCTGGAATTTTCTGTAAATATTTGAGTAACTCATATTTAATGGTTCGGCCAAATCTTCAAGACGAAAATCAGGGTTATCGAAATTTCGTTCCATTTCCATGATTACCGATTCAATAAACTTCTCATCAGGTGATTTAACTTCAATTTCTTTACTTTCAGTTAATATTTCGGCTCTGTATTGCTCAATTAATCTTTGTTGAGCTTCCAGAATATTATTCACTTTAAGCAATAGCTCTTTTACATTAAAAGGCTTGTTAAGGTATTCTATTGCGCCAAATTGTAATCCTTCCAATTTAGATGCTGTCGCATTTTTAGTTGTAAGCAAAATAATTGGAATATGTCTGGTACTTCTTTTTTCTTTTAAAAGTTTGCAAAGAGTAACACCATCCATAATTGGCATCATTACATCACTAAGGATAATATCAGTTTTAAGAGAAGTAGCTTTATCCAATGCTTCCTGACCATTTTGAGCAGTAATTACGTTATAATGAGGTTTAAAACTATCCTCTAAAAACATTAGCATTTCAAAATTGTCTTCCACAATTAACAAGTTTCTTTTATTCTCATCTATCGAAGGTTCAAGCTGTTCTTCTTTAGATTCTGTAATACTTTTTGCCTCTTCAACTTTAGTTTGTACAATATCTTGAATGATAATTTCTTCCTTAGTGAAATGTTCATTTCCCATAGGCAATGCAATGGTGAATATGGTTCCTTTATTAATTTCAGATTCTACTTTTATTTCACCTTTGTGCAGTAAAATAAGCTCCTTGGTAAGTGCTAAACCAATGCCTGTTCCTCCTACGCTTTTACCATCTTGCGATTGATAGAACAGATTAAAGATATTCTCCAAATCGTGCTTTGGAATTCCAATTCCAGTATCAGTAACTTTTATATAAACCTTATTGCTGTCGATATCCTCTTTAATTTCAAGCGTGATTTTTCCATCGCGTGGTGTAAACTTAAAGGCGTTGGCCAATAGATTGTAAATAATATGCTCCAGTTTATGATGATCATACCACAGCATTATTTTTTTCGATTCGCACTCCAGATTTAAATCAATATGTTTGAAACGTGCCTGTTCCATAAACGATAGAGCAACTTTATTCAAATGGTTTACCACATTGTCTTCACTGGCACGAATTGTAAGTTTTCCCATTTCTTTGTTTCGAATGGTCATTAATTCCATGGCTATTCTCGAAAGGCGAGTTGCATTGTTTTTAATTACCTGTAAACGTTGTGATAGCAGTAGATTTCCTTCCGCTCGTTCAATCATATTGTCAATTGGAGACAGTATTAGAGTTAATGGGGTTTGAATTTCGTGCGACATTTTAGCGAAGAAATTCATTTTCATTGCATATAGTTCCTTGTTCTTTTCATTCTGAAGCTCTTCCACCAATAGTTTTTGCTTTAGCTTAACCCACATAATATAATACCTGATGATGAAAAAGCTGATTACAAAAAGTAGAAGGAAATAAATTGTGTAAGCCCACCATCTTTTCCAGAGTGGAGGAAGAATTTCGATATCAATTGATTTGGCAGAGATGTTCCAATCGTTAGGTTTTGTTCCTGCTTTTACTTCAAAAGTATAGTCTCCATAAGGAATATTTGTATAGGTGGCTACCCTGTTTTCACTTGTTGTTATCCAATTGTCGTTAAATCCCTTTAGACGATAAGCATAAGTATAGTTTGGACCAAGGTGATCATCAATTACCGAAAACTGAAACGAGAACGAAGTTTGCTTGTAATTGAATTGTAATTTTTTGGTTTGCTCTATTCCATTGACAACTTGTTCAGGAATGATTTCTTCTGCATTTCTGTTTACAATCTCTAGATGATTGATGTATAGATTTAAATCTTTTTTCTGCGTTTGCATGTCGTTCGGATTGAAGTAATTGACTCCTTCAATTCCACCAAAGTAAATGATCCCTTCGGGATCTTTAAAAGCACTTCCAGTAAGGAATTTGCCTTTAATAATGCCATTTTTCCAGGTATAAAAATATTCTTCGTTCGATTGTAAATCAAGGTGAGAAATCCCATTGTTTTTTGAAAGCCAAATGTTATGCTTGTCGCTCGAAATAATTGCAAGGCAACCATGTATTTGGTCATTGGAAAAACCTTTAATAGGTACTACTTCTTTTTTGTGAATATCGAACGTTACCAATTTTGAGTAGCCATTAATCAAGTACAAGAATCCACATTGATCGGATACACCATGCAAAACACTGCTTTCCGTAATATTGTTTGAGGGTGATAATTTGTAAGTGATGAATCTGGAGTTTTGAAGGTTAGTGGACTCGTCCATCAAACAAATACCTCCATTAAACATTCCAATCCAGAATTGTCCAATTTCATCCTCAATAAAGAATTCTGCAATACTTCCTTGTAAGTCCTGATTGTTATACTGGAAATAAGCGATTTGTTGCTGTTTGTCGTTAAAAACAAAAATTCCAATGTTACTGCCTGTCCAAATCCTATTTTTTTTATCGATGTATATGGAACGAATATCAGTTCCAACTTGTCCATATTGGTTAGCAGTTTTTATTCGGGTAAATTTGTTGGTGTTTTTATTGAAAAAAGCCAAACCATTTAAATAGGTTCCTATCCATAAATTTCCATTCTTATCCTCAGCAATGGCTTGGATATAGTTTCCTGGAATTCCTCTGGAAGAACTCGTGTTTGCAATGTACTGGTGAGTAGCATTTCCGTTGGCATTGATTCGACTTAATCCTTCTCCATCAGTGCCCAACCATAAGTTTCCATTTTTAGCTTTAAGTACCGACAAAATTCGGTTTGGCGATCCATCTATGCTGCCACAATGATAGCCAACAGTGTTTGACTCGTTAGGAATGATATTAATATTACCGTAATTGGTAAATACCCAAATGTCCTTGTTGTTGGTTTCACCAATTCCAATTACTGTTTTGCTTTGCAGAGAGAAAGGGTTGGTTTTTTGTTGAGTATAACGTTTTACCTGTTTGGTTTTAGGATCAATTTTATAAAGTCCGCCACCATCGGTTCCCATCCAAATTAAACCATTGCTATCCTTAAAAACTCGAATAATCATATTGGAGGGGACAAAGTTAAGTTTTAAGCCCTTTTCTTTGTAGTCCTCATATTTATTGGTCTTTGTATCATAGTGAAATAAACCATGTAATTCCGTACCAATCCACAGATTATTGTAGTTATCGGTACTTAGTATGATTGTGTTAAAGGGATTATTAAAAGGACCTTTGATTTCTTGTAATTCTTTAGTTCTAATGTTGCCCTTAAATATTCGTCCTTTGCTTGTCCCAAACCAAATGGTATTTCTGTTATCCTGAGAAATGGACGTAATATTTTCGTTCGTTTGAGTATCGAATTTGATTATTTTTTTTGTTCTGGTTGATTGCCCAATAACCAATCCATTGTTTGATCCCATCCAAATTATGGTATCACTAATATTTGTTGACTCAAACTGAAAATCTTCGTTAGGGTTACTTATTACAGAGACATACTCTTGAAATTTACCTGATGGCAATAATTTTGAGATATCGCCTTTGCGGGATATGGCCCAAATGGTTTGATCTTTTTGCTTTAATAATTTAAGCAGGGAGCTTGAATAAGCCTTTTGACTAAATATTTTGGATTGATGAATAAGTTTGAAATCATATCCATCATATTTTAAAAGCCCAACATATGATTCGATAAACAGATATCCTTTGGAATCTTCAACTACATTAGTTGCATTGGTTTGTTGTCCATTGTTCTTTGCTTGCAGATGAATAAAGTTGGTAGTTTCGTCGGCAAATAAAGTAGTTGATGTTAGTAGCAACACCAATACTAAAATGATAGAATTGTATTTATTGATTCGGCACATAGTCAATCTTTCTCGTTCTTCAGGAATTATCAAAAATACGTATCCAAATAAAGCCTGTCAAACTATCTTGCACACTTTTTTTACAGACTTTTAAAAAGTATTACAATGTACGCTTAAAATGGAATTTATAATAGCACAGTTGCTTAAATAATAAGTGAATGCTGAAAAAACACTCGTATTTGCTTAAAACGTCCACCAGTCCATGATCAGGTGGAAATATTGACCTTTGACTTCTTAATTTACGATTATTTCAATTCTTCTGTAATGCCTAAGAATAGGGTACTTTCCCATTTCTATCGGCTTATTTCAAGCAATAAAAATAATTACCAAACAATAGGCTTTATAAAATCTCCACCTAATCGCAGAATATTTACCCAGCATTCAAATAAGTATTTTTCAAATTTGGATTGATTCAATGTCGAAAGCATTATTATAATGCTAAAGACGAAAACGGATAAATAACCCGATTAATAACTAATCTAGGAAAAAATGCTAATGAAAAACATGAAGAAAACGTGCAAAAGACTTAGTCGCGTATTAAGTATTGCTCTGGTTCTTGTTCTGTTTGCAGCTAATGCAATTGCACAGAACGGAAGAACTATTACAGGGGTAGTGACCGATGCTTCCTCGGGGGAGACGATTATTGGGGCCAACCTTTGGATTAAAGGAACCACTGTAGGAACAACTACAGATTTTGATGGGAAGTATACTATTGAGTCTGAAAATGAATCAGACATTTTGGTGGTATCCTTTATTGGGTATCAATCTCAGGAAATAGCAGTAGGAAACCAGACTGCAATCGATTTCAAGTTGGAGTCTGATACAGAGAGTTTAGAGGAGGTTGTAGTAGTTGCTTACGGAACTCAAAAGAAATCAAACTTAACTGGATCTGTAGCTTCTGTAAAGGCTGACAAATTGAAAGATGTAACTACTCCACGTGTAGAGAACCTTTTGCAAGGTAAAGCTTCAGGGGTATATGTTTCTACTACGAGTGGACAGCCAGGAAGTAAAGCCAAAATTCGAATTCGAGGAAAAGGATCTTTGAACTCAGAAGTGGATCCATTGTGGGTAGTTGATGGTGTAGTTGGAGCTGATGGTTCTGCAATTAGTCCGAATGAGATAGAAAACATCTCTATTTTGAAAGATGCTTCGGCAACTGCATTGTACGGATCAAGAGGTTCAAATGGGGTAATTATTGTAACTACAAAAAGTGCTAAGAAAGGTAGAGAAGTTCTTTCTGTTAATGCAAATTATGGAGTTAACATTTTAACTCTAGGAAACTTTGAGTTAATGAATACTCAGGAATTGTATGATTATCACAAATCTTGGAATACCAAACCTTGGTTTACTGAAAGATTATTGGAAACTGATACGGATTGGTTTGATGTTGGTACGCAAACTGGTAAAGTTCAGAACTATAATGTTTCTTTCTCTGGTAACAATGGTAAAGTAAGTACATTCTTGTTGGCTGACTATTACAATGAAACTGGATCTGTAAAAGGATATGAGTACGATAAGTATACCATGAGAGCAAATATCGATTATAAAGTGAATGATAAATTGACTTTAAAGGCGAAACTTTCAGGTTATGTGAAAAAATCAGACAGTAAGCAGCATAGCGTATATTCTTTATACCACTACATGCCTTGGGATAGTCCTTACACAATGGATGGACAAGTTATGAAAGGTGATGAAGGAACAGATGCTCTATCAGAAGGAACAGAAGGAGACTACTGGACAGGTCGTGATGGTTCTAACTATATGTATAACCTACAATGGAATTGGAGTAGATCTAGAGTTGTTGGTGGTGATGTAAACATGGGTTTCAATTATAAGATCAATGACTATTTGACATTCGAGTCAACCAATAACTACAACTACACTCATTATTTTGGAGAAGGTTATACCGATGCAAGATCAACAGCTGGTGAATCAGATAATGGAACATTGAGTAACAATAATTACAATGTTACAAAAAGATTTACCAACCAAATGTTGAAATTCAACAATGCAATTGGTGATGATCACAACCTTACCGCTATGGTTGGGTACGAGTACTCAGATTATTTCTATGAGTCTTCAGATGTTACAGGAAAAGGAATTCCTATGGGAACCGAAGTTCTGAATGTGGCAGCAGAGCCTAAAGCAGTAGGTGGAACGAAGTCAGAGTGGGCTATGGAGTCTTACCTTTTCAATACAAACTATATTTATAAAAACCGATACATGGGGCAGTTCTCTTTCCGTAGAGATGGTTCTTCACGTTTTGGAGAAGACAATAGATTCGGTAACTTCTTTACAGTTAGTGCTGGATGGAGCATACATGAGGAGGACTTTATGCAAGACATCAGCTGGTTGAATAGCTTGAAACTAAGAGCTAGTTACGGTTCGGTAGGAAATATGCCAACTTCATACTATGGATCATATGGTTTGTATGAAATTAACAGACATTATGTTGGAGTACCTGCGGCATTCCCTTCTAATCCTGAAAACACTAAATTGACTTGGGAAAAAACTTATATGAGCAATTTTGCCATTGATGCACGTATTTTCAATAGAGTTAACTTAAGTGTTGATCTTTACGATCGTAACACCTCGGATTTGTTATATTATGTGGCATTCCCAGCTGTTTCAGGTTATTCAGGCCAATGGCAAAATATTGGTAAGTTGAATAATAAAGGTATCGAAATTACTTTAAGTACTGATATTATTAAAACTGATGATTTGATCTGGGATTTTGATTTCAATATTGGTTTCAACAAAAATGAGATCAAAGAGATGTATAATGGTAATAAGCAAGATGCAGGTTACAAGCGTTATACAGAAGGCCGAGATATGGATGAATTCTATATGTACGAGTGGGCAGGTGTAGATCCTGCAACAGGTAATCCTCTTTGGTACAAAGAGAATGAAGATGGAACTAAAGAGAAAACAGACACATATGCTGAAGCAACTGAAAACTACACTGGAAAGTCTTCATCGCCTGATTTCTTTGGAGGTTTTTCAACTTCGGTTAGCTACAAAAATCTAAGTCTTTCTGCAAACTTTGGTTATTCTTACGGTAACTACATTTATCATAGTGCACGTGAAACTTTCGATAGTGATGGTGGCTATGCAACTTTCAATAGTATGAAATTGCAAGATGGTTGGAGTAGATGGGAAAAACCTGGTGACATTGCCACTCACCCAAGAACTTTAGATGGTGGTAATAATTTTGCACACAAGCCTTCATCCAGATACCTTGAAGATGGTAGCTATTTGAAATTACGTAACGTTACATTAAGCTATAACTTACCTGAATCTGTTCTTTCAAAATTAAATGTAAAAGGACTTAAGCTTTACGTAAGTGGAGAGAATTTGTGGACATTAACAGACTTCTCGGGTGCTGATCCTGAAGTGGCCGTAGTTGGTGATACTGGAAGCTATTCGAGTCGTATTTATACTGAAGGAACAGCAGGTGCCTTGTACCCAATGTCACGTAAATTTATGTTTGGATTAAACCTTCAATTTTAAATTAAAAAAGTAATAACAATGAAAAAACTTACATATATATTACTGACACTAATGACCATTGGTATTTTTTCTTCATGTGATTTGGAGAAAATGCCTTATGAAGAAATGAGTGATCAGGTGGCCTTAAGTACTGAGGAGGGATTGTACAATGCTACATTAGGGAACTATTCCTTCTTAAAGTCAGAGTATTTTGTGAAACCATTCCACTACATTCCGGAATTCGGAAGTGATAACGTTGCGTTAAGTGGATCAACTACTGATGGATTGTTTTATTTGTATAATCTGCAAAGAAACAAGGATAATGGACATTTGTCTGGTTTATGGGGAAACTCATTTAAGGTAATAATTGCTTGTAACAAAGTAATTGAGAAAGCTGAAGAGGGGAAAAGTTCAGAAATGGACAACTTGATTGGTGAGAACTACTACTTGCGCGCTTTCTTGTATTTTACCATGGTAAATGCTTTTGGACGTCCATATGCTCAAGATAATGGTGAAAGTTTGGGAGTTCCATTAAAGACAACATCAGATCCAGATGAATTCCCAATTCGTTCTAAAGTTTCTGAGGTTTATGCTCAGATTGAAGCGGATTTGTTAAAAGCTGAAACATTGTTAAAGTCTGAAAAGAATTCTTGCTATGCTTCTAAAGAAGTAGCACAAGCTTTATTATCTCGTGTGTATCTTTATATGGAAGATCATGCAAAATGTATTGAATATTCAGATAAGGTAATTAACTCGGGAAGATATAGTTTAATTCAAGATAAAGATTACGCTGAGTATCCTGTTCATTTACCAGAAGATAATAATGAAACCATATTTGCACTTCGTCATTTAACTGATACCGATTTGCCTGATGGTAATCCAAGTTGGGGACAATGGAGACCTTACTTAACAGTAGGTGCTATGTATTCTCATATTGATGGTATGGGATGGGGTGAAATGTATGCTTCGAGCTCATTGCGTGAGGTAATGAATCAGTATCCTCAGGATTTGAGACATGCATTTATTGAACCACAATTTATTGAAGGTGATAATGGAAAAATTAGAACGGTTCAGTGGACTGAAGAGTTTTATGATGAGAATCAGCAGCACGAAAGATATCGTTACGTAGTTAAAGAGGTTCAGGAAGAAGAGGTAGATGGTACCATGAAGTATTATTTCGAAGAAGAAGGAACCAAGACTTACGTAGAAGAGGAAATTGCCGGCGATATCACTCGTAACTATGTAATGTTAGGTGGTGAAAAGCAGTATGCAGAGCTTACTTATAAAATGAAATCGAGAAATGGTTACCCTAAATATTACGTGGTGAAATGTTCTCGTCAGGAAGGTGAGACTCAAAACTGGTCGCCAGTTGTATCGCGTTTGGCAGAGATGTATTTGAACAGAGCTGAATCATATGCGAAACAGAACAATTCGGCAAAAGCATTGGAAAATATTAATGTAATCCGTGAGAGAGCACAGATTCCTGCTTATACTGAAGTTCCAGAAGGAAGAACAATTTTGGATGTTGTATTACAAGAAAGACGTGTAGAGTTGGCTTACGAAGGACACAGAAAATTTGATGTTTTCCGTAATAAGTTGACTTTGAACAGAAGATACCCAGGTACGCATGATTTAGGATCAGCAACAGCAGTTCGTTTGGAAGTACCATACACTGCAAATGAGGTAAGATGTTATATTCCTCAAAGAGAAATTGATGCTTATCCGGTTGAACTACAGCAAAATCCATAAACTTCATAGTTGGTGATTAGTAAAAGTGGGAGGCGGCAGTTTTGAAATTATTGAACAGTCATTTACATACATTTGGTAGAAACGGGTCTTCAGATCCAAGCCGTCTCCTCTTGCTATAATCCTTTAACAAAATGCCTTGAGTTTGAGAAATACCATAGGTAAAGAATTCAAGCAAAGGCAATATACTTTGTGCTCCTCATTATAAGGGGAATGAGTAATGAGGGCACAAAGTTTAAACATAAACAAGATGTTGAAACAATTTTTAAATCTACTGATTTTTGGAAGTTGCATTGTGGCTTCTATTAGTGCATGCGGTAAAAGTAGCGACGAAGAAGAAATTAAAAAGACTCCGGTTAACTATACCGTTAGTGTGCCAATTGCCGGAAACTCATGGGTGATTAATCACACGAACCTGAATAGTCAAATGATTACAGAGAATGGTGTGAGTAACTGGAACAACAAAGAATCAGTAATAAGAACTTGGTTTTGGGTAGAGCGTGCAGGGGAAATACAGTTAGGAGTTAGAGCAAAAAATACAAGTGGCGAATCAAAAGTTCTGTTTTCATTCAATAATGAGAATAAAGAAATCAAACTTTCGAATTCGGACTTTTCAAAATTAGATATTGGCAGCTTTACTGTAGCAGAATCGGGATATTATTATGTAGATGTAAAAGGAGTTGAAAAATCAGGAACTACCTTTGGTAGTTTTACAGACATTTTAATTGGGGGTGAAGTTACTTCAAAACCAGTAATTTGTGTAAAGGATGATTTTTATTGGGGGAGAAGAGGACCTTCAGTTCATCTAGCCTATAAGGTTCCTGAAAATGTAGAAAATGTTGAATGGTTTTACAATGAACTTACTGTACCTAAAGGTCAGGACGTAGTTGGTTCTTACTTTATGGCCAATGGTTTTGGCGAAGGTTATTTTGGCATCCAGGTAAATTCGGAAACAGAAAGAAGAGTTCTATTTTCAGTTTGGAGTCCTTATCAAACTGATGACCCAAACAGTATTCCTGATGAATACAAGATTAAATTATTGAAGAAAGGAGAGGGCGTAACTACTGGTAAATTTGGTAATGAAGGATCAGGTGGACAGAGTTACAAAGTATACAATTGGAAAGCGGATAATACCTACAAATTCTTATTGAAAGGGGTTCCTGCTGATAATAATTGTACCGACTATACAGCATGGTTTTATGCTCCTGAAAAAGGAGAATGGGAACTTATTGCAAGTTTTAGAAGACCTAAAACAAGCACTTACTTGAAAAGGCCTCACTCATTTTTAGAGAATTTCATAACAGAAATGGGACCTATCGGCAGAAAAGCTTATTACAACAATCAATGGGTAGTGGATACAAATGGAGTATGGCATGAATTAAACGAGGCTAAGTTTACTGCAGATGCTACTGCCAGAAAAGATGCTAGAAGAGACTATGCAGGTGGAGAAGAAAATGGGAAATTCTATTTAAGAAACTGTGGCTTTTTTAGTGATAGAGTAGCATTTGATACCGATTTTATTAGAAAGAAAACACAAACACAACCATATATTGATTTCACCAAATTACCTTAATTAATAGGAGGGGTTCATTTTCTCCTTTTAATTATGGTTTTGTTAATCAAAATGTAGATAAAAATATTAAATTTAGTCAGTAAAACTGAATTGATAAACAGACTATTAAAACATTAGATAAATGGCAACGAACAGAAGATCATTTTTAAGTAACCTGGCTTTAGGAGCTGGAGTTATTGCAGCTGCACCTTTAGCATCGTGTGCAGGAACCAAAGAGGAAAGCAACTTACCGCATATTAAGGAATTAGCGGGAAAACTACCAAAAATGAGTTTTAACATGTGTGGTTATGCTGCACCTAAACTTGAAACGGTAAGAGTAGGATTTGTTGGAATTGGCGATAGAGGTTCTGGAGCTGTGAAGCGCATGACCTATATAGAAGGTGTTGAAATTACTGCAGTTTGTGACATCCGTCAGGCAGCTGTTGATGGAGCACAAAAAATACTTTCTGATGCAGGTTTACCAAAAGCCAAAGAGTTCGTGAATGGAGATTTAGGCTTTAAAGAGCTTTGTGATAGCGGTGATGTGGATTTGGTATACATTGCAACTCCTTGGGAATGGCACGTACCTGTTGCAATTGCTGCAATGGAAGGTGACAAGCATGCTGCTGTTGAAGTTTCTACAGCCAAAACTTTAGATGAGTGTTGGCAAATGGTTGAAACCTCAGAACGTACACGCAAGCACTGTGTAATTCTGGAAAACTGTTGTTATGATTTCTTCGAAATGTTGACCATCAGCATGGCGCAACAAGGAGCATTTGGTGATTTGATTCATGGTGAAGGTGCTTACATTCACGACCTGGACTACTGGCATTTTAACAAGCCAAAAGACGCACAAATGACCGATGGTGCTTACACCAAAATGTGGCGTTTACATGAAAATAAGCGTAAAGCAAATGTTTACCCAACTCACGGTTTAGGACCAATTTGTCAGGCAATGGACATCAACCGTGGAGATAAGATGGATTATCTTACAGCAATGATGTCGGATGATTTCACTTTGAAACACAGAATTAAAGAAATGGCTCAGGAAGATCCATTCTTCGAGCAATTTGTAGGCTGGGATATGCGTGGTAATATGGACATGCAAATGATTCGTACCAACAAAGGAAGAACCATCATGATTCAGCACGATATCAGCTCTCCACGTCCTTATTCAAGAATTCACATGTTGAGTGGAACCAAATGTTTCGCACAAAAATGGCCAAAACAGCACATCGCATTTGGACACAATGTTATCGACGATGCGCAGTTTAAAGAGTTGGAAGAAAAATACACTCCTGAAATCATTCGCCGAGTAGGTGAAATGGCCAAGCAAGTTGGTGGTCACGGAGGAATGGACTTTGTAATGGATTGGAGATTGATCGATTGTCTGCGTAACGGATTGCCAGTAGATATGGATGTTTACGATGCTGCAGCATGGAGTTGTATCACACCATTAAGTGAGTGGTCTATTGCAAACCATTCTCGTCCAATTGATATTCCTGACTTTACTCGTGGAGCATGGAAAACAAATAAACCAATTGATTTGAGCATGAAAGGTGCAGGAAGCACAAGTGTTCGTAACCTGAAAAAGGCAGATTCAAAAGGTCAGTTGAATATTCATTAATTAAAAAAGAATAAGATGCGTAGAAAAACATTTTTGGGTTTATTTCTGTTGGTAATATCAACCTTAATTATACAAGCTCAAGAAAGACAGAATATTTGGAATGATTTGGAAAACCCAAAAATGTTTGATCAAAATAAGGAGGCAGCACATGCCTCCTTTATTCCGTTTAAGGGTATTGATGCTGCGCTAACTAAGAAAAAGCAGCAATCGGTATATTACAAAAGCTTGAATGGAGTTTGGAAGTTTAACTGGGTTAGAAAACCTGCAGATCGTCCAGCAAACTTTTATCAAATTTCATATGATGACTCAAAATGGAAGGATATCAATGTTCCTTCAAATTGGGAGTTGGAAGGCTATGGTTACCCGATCTATGTGAATCATCAATACGAATTCGCCGATTACAAAGCTCCCGTTTCGGACGAATTGGAATTTACAGAAAAGATCTATCCCAAACACCCGGGAAAAGTTCCTCATGACTACAACCCGGTTGGATCTTATCGCAGATCATTTACCCTACCTGAGAACTGGGATGGAAGACAAATCTTTATACAATTTGGAGCGGTAAAGTCGGCCATGTACCTATGGGTGAATGGCAAGAAAGTCGGTTATTCGCAGGGCAGTAAAACGCCTGCTGAATGGGACATTACAAAATATTTAAAGAAAGGTGAAAATATTCTGGCAGTGGAAGTATATCGCTGGTCGGACGGTTCTTACCTGGAGTGCCAGGACTTTTGGAGAATTAGTGGAATAGAGAGAGAGGTTTTCTTGTATTCGACTCCTAAAGTTCGCATTTGCGATTTCTTTGCTAAGGCAGATTTAGATTCCCAATATCAGAATGGATTGTTCTCTTTAGATGTGGATTTGCAAAACCATAAGCATCAATTGAAATCGGGGAACTATTCAGTAGAGTACAGGCTGTTAGATGCAAACAAGAAATTAATTGTGAATGAATCGCAAGTAGCAAAGATTCACAAGAAGAAAGATTTAAAACTGAGCTTTACTGCAGAGGTTCAGAGCCCAAAAAAATGGACTGCAGAAACACCTAATTTGTACACTTTATTGATCCTCTTGAAGGATAAAAAGAATAATATCGATGAGGTACTAACTTGCAAAGTAGGTTTCAGAAAAGTAGAAATCAAAGATGCGGTATTCTATATCAATGGACAAGCTGTTTTAATTAAAGGAGTCAACCGCCACGAACACGATCAGTACCATGGACATGTGGTAAGTGAAGAAAACATGATAAAAGAAATTGCCTTGATGAAGCAATTCAACATCAATGCGGTTCGCACCAGTCATTACCCTTGTCATGAGCGTTTTTATGAGCTGTGCGATGAGTATGGATTGTACATTACCAACGAAGCCAATATCGAATCGCATGGAATGTACTACGGAAAGCATTCTTTGGCTAAAAATCCGGAATGGAAAGAGGCTCATCTCGATCGTAACATTCGAATGGTTGAACGAGATAAGAATCATCCATCGGTAATTGTTTGGTCGATGGCCAACGAGGCAGGAGATGGTGAGAATTTTACTGCCGTTTACAAGTGGATAAAAGATCGCGATTCTTCCCGACCAATTCATTACGAGCGAGCAATAATGGGAGAGAATACTGATTTGTATTGTCCTCAATATCCGGGAGTGAAGCATTTGAATTCTTATGCTTCTAAAAAGCAAACAAAGCCAATGATTATAAGCGAATATTCGCATGCCATGGGCAATAGTAATGGCAATTTGGTTGATTTGTGGGAAGTAATTTACGATGAGAAAAACATACAGTTACAAGGCGGATACATTTGGGATTGGATTGATCAGGCCTTGGTGAAAACTGATGAGAACGGGAAAGAGTTTTGGGCTTATGGTGGCGATTATGGTCCAAAAACATTGCCCTCGGATGATAACTTCGTGGTGAATGGGATCATTTCTGCGGACTATACACCACACCCTGCCATGTGGGAGGTGAAGTATGCTTACCAGAATGTAAGGTTTTATGCGGAAGATCTTGAGAAAGGCATGTTTAGAATCAAGAACTTCCACGACTTTATAGATTTAAAAGATTACCAAATTCAATGGAAGATCTCAGCCAATGGCGAGCTTGTAAAATCAGGCCAACTGGATCATTTTAACCTGGCTGCACAAGAAAGCAAATTGGTTCATATTCCGATTGGAGATATTGAAATAGAAGCAGGATGTGAATACTTTATTGATTTTTCAGTTGTATTAAAGAAAGATCAGCCATTTCGCCCCAAAGGATTTGAAGTGGCGCACGATCAGTTTCAATTGACTTTGTTTAAAGAAAAGGAAACCGTAAAAACAGAACATGCTGACTTAGACGTGGTAGATCAATCGGAAAGTATTCGAGTGATAGGAGAAAACTTTGAAATCACCTTTAACAAGCAAACAGGTATTCTTTCTTCTTATGAAATGGGGGGAATGGAACTGTTGCAGAAAGGATTTACCATCAATTTTTGGAGAGCTCCCAATGACAATGACAAAGGAAGCAACATGATCAAGCGATTGGGCATTTGGAGAGATGTCACCAATTCCATCGAATTATCGAGCATTGAAAGTGAAAAGCAAGAAGGTAAGGTATTGGTAAAAGCAACTTACCTGCATCCTAAAATTGATTCGGAGCAGACCATTGAATATGCAATTGATAAAGGAGGAGAGATTCAAATTACCACAAATATCAAGCTAGGAAAAGAGGATTTGCCGGATATGCCTCGATTTGGTATGCGTATGGAATTGCCAGTAAATTTTGACAACCTGTCTTATTTTGGACGTGGTCCACATGAGAACTATGTTGATAGAAATAGAAGCGCCTTTGTAGGTTTGTACAAGGGAAAAGTTGCCGACCAGTATTTCAATTATGTACGCCCACAGGAGAATGGTTACAAAACGGATGTTCGCTGGTTCGATCTGAGGAATCAAAATGGAGTAGGGATCAGAATCACTTCCGAAGAGAAGTTAGGATTTTCTGCTCATCACAATCCATTGGAAGACTTCGATCAGATTACTCATGAGGATTTTAGGCATACCAATGATATTGTGAAGAAAGATGGTGTTTTCATTAATCTGGATTTAAAAATGATGGGAGTAGCAGGAGATAATTCATGGGGAGCGACACCTTATGACAAATATTCTGTTCCAGTTAAAGATTATATGTTTAGTTTTGTACTTAAGCCTGTCTTTTAAAGTAGACAGTGATGCAAGGAATAAATCAAAAAAACAAATGAATAAAAAAGTATTGGTAACCGGAGGAACTGGTTTTATTGGTTCTCACACGGTAGTAGAATTACAGAGCAATGGATTTGATGTGGTAATTGTTGATAACCTTTCAAATTCGAAAGTGGAAGTTCTTGATCAGATCGAGAAGATAACAGGAACAAAACCAGAATTTGAGTGTTTCAACTTAACGGATAAACAAAAGACAAAAGCTTTCTTCCAAAAGCATACGAATCTTGAGGCCATTATTCACTTTGCTGCATCGAAAGCAGTGGGCGAGTCGGTTGAAAAACCATTGATGTATTACCACAACAACCTAAACTCTTTAATGAACCTAATGGAGTGCATGCAGGAGTTTGAGGTGAAGAACCTGGTATTCTCATCATCTTGTACAGTATACGGACAACCAGATCAATTGCCGGTGACAGAGCAAACTCCACGTAAGGAAGCTGAATCGCCATACGGAAATACCAAAAGCATTTGTGAAGACATCATCCGTGATGTGTGCAAGGCAAATCCAAGTTTGAAAGGTATTGCTTTGAGATATTTTAACCCAATTGGAGCGCACGAAAGTGCCTTAATTGGCGAGTTGCCATTGGGTGTTCCAAACAACCTAATCCCTTTCCTTACACAAACTGTTGCAGGGATTCGAAAGGAGCTAAGTGTATTTGGAAATGATTACAACACCCCTGATGGATCAGCCATTCGCGATTACATTCACGTGGTTGACTTGGCAAAAGCACATGTGGTTGCCATTGCACGATTGTTGAATGATCAGAACAAAGCCAATTGCGAATTCTTTAATGTGGGAACAGGAAACGGTGTTTCAGTATTGGAAATTATCAACTCATTTGAGAGATCGACAGGAGAAAAGGTACCACATAGAATTACCGACAGACGTGAAGGTGATATCGAGCAGATTTATGCAGATACCACTTTTGCAAACGAAGAACTAAAATGGAAGGCAGAAAGCACATTGGATGAAACTTTGCTTTCAGCATGGAAATGGCAAGAGAATCTTAAAACAATGGAGTTTTAACTACCATATGATATTATAAAATTGAAAGGGCTGTAAGTTGAAATACTTACGGCCCTTTTATTTTTTAGCTCAAGCTATCCTTCCCCTTCTATCTCTGAGAGTGATATAGCAAAAAGTATAAATCGCAGACCCAAGGCAATGCCTTGGATTTACCATTACATATATATTTACTGCATCCTACCCCTAAATCCCCTAAAGGGGACTTTGAGGAGCTACCATATTATTTACCTAAATCTATCTTCTCCTTGACAACTTTTCAAACAAATACGGTAAACTTATTCATGAAGAAAGAGCCTGAAGGGCTCAAATATTAATAGCCCGGGGCAACGCCCCGGGTTTGAAGGGCCATGTAAATCGTCGCAACTGCTATCTTACTTTAGAGTGAGTCGTTTATTTGCGACGGAATATGCAATCTTTTATTTCTTACCTCATCCTATCCTTCTCCTTTTATCTCTGAGAGTGATATAGCAAATTAGTATAAATTGCAGACCCAAGGCATTGCCTTGGATTTACCATTACATATATATTTACTGCATCCTACCCCTAAATCCCCTAAAGGGGACTTTGAGGAGCTGCCATATTATTTATCTCATATAATTCGACGAACAAATAGAGATACAATCGTTTAATTTTCAAGTTCTCCCCTTCTAGGGGAGATGGCGACAGCCAGAGGGGTGCTATTAACCTATAACACCTATTGTTTCACCCTTTTGTCTGTCGACATTTTGTTCATGTTTAATCCTTCTTTATTACGTATTCACGAGCTCCGCTTCGCTACGGTTCCCTTAAAAGGGAAAAACTTAATTTGAAAATGATTAATCATTATAGTTATTTCGGATTCATGTATAAAAGGTAGTTTTAGATGAAAGAGCCCCAGCGGCTTGAGTTGTAGAAATAACAAAAACGACTGCAAGCATAAAACTTACAGCCGTTTTTAATCTTAATTGCCAGTGGCAAAAAGCCAATAGCCTATTTCGTAGTCTGATCAATAATCAGCTTAATCGCTCTCTGGCAAGCCGGACAAAACTGATTGTGACGCGTAAACATGATACAGTTGGCCGCAGAACGATACAAACCTTTCGATTTGTACTGAGCACCTTCAAAAGCACCCACTTTACCACTATGTTCCATATTCGATAGCAGCTTGTCATCCCATTCGCGCTTCTTGATAAAGAAGTCTTCCATAACCTTTTCTTCTACCTTGGCCTTGCGCATTTCCACACGCTTTTTCTGAACCTCGATACTGTGCTTGTCGTATTTTTCCTTTTCCCAAGGCGTAGGAATAGGTGTACCTGGCGTTACAATGTCTTTCCACTTGATGGTTTCAGGATCGGCATTGGCAGTAACGTTTAGTTCCCAAGGCTCCAGATGCGCGGCATCCATTTCGTAAGCCGTTGCCGATGTGTAATACTCATCCGCCAAATCGGCAAAGTGATGACCAAATTCGTGAACAAACAAATACTCCTGGAAAGCATTGTCAACCGCAGCAGTAATGTACAGGTTGTAGATACCGCCACCACCATAAATCGAATCGTTCATTAGAATTGCGGTAAACTCGTAAGGAACAGCCGCCGCAGCATCTCTAATGGTTTTGTTGTCGTAACCCAATGCGTAGCGTTCCGAATCGAAAGCACCGTAGGTAACCGATAGAGCCGAACGAGTATGAATGTCCTGATGAGGGTGGTTTACACCAGAATCAGGAGAAGGAGTTTCTACCGCTCTAATCGAGAATTTATTTTTGTACTTGGCAAAAGGCTCAGTGCTTAAAAGAACCTCAGCAAAACGTTCCGCATCTTTCTTGAACTTCGGCATGTCTTTCTTTGCATATCCTTCGCCCAATACCACAATATCCACTTGATTTTCAGGATTTCCGTTTACCACGATATCGTGAGTGGTGTAATGATTTTTCACTTCGGCACGGAACGATCGGTAATGTTCAGGATTTACCATATAGGTCCAAACCAGATCAAAACCATTCTTGATATTTCTTTTCAGGATTGTCAATTCCACCTCTTGCTTAGGCCAGGGAAAACGTACCGATTCGTGGAATGATCCCCATTCCTTTTCAGCCTCAGGAGTCGTTTCCCACTCGCCATAAATGCTCGAGAAACCTCGTGAGTATAGCAATTTGCCAGTTTTAGGATCTTTAATCTCGAAGAAGTACTTGCCCAGGTTCAGTTCATCCAGCAAGGCAGTTTTACTTCCGGCCCACTCGCCATCGTTCACCATTTGGTCGAAAGCAAAGTGTTCTTCGTTGGCATTACCAATATGATTGTAATCCAAACGCATGGTAGCGTTCGTAAAATACTCAGCATATTGTGCTTGTGCTGCAAAGGTGATGCTCACCAATAGCAAAGCAAATGCAGTAAGTTTTTTCATGATATCGTGATTTATTAGTGTTTTTATTCATGCACAAGATAAAGAATATCGCTGATAGGAAAGATGTTGAATGTCATGAATGGGAAAAATCTCTTGCGAGCTTACTTGCTAAGCATCTCCATGATGCTAAGCAAGTTTATGGAAAAGGAATTGATTGCATCCGACATAGTTTTGTGTGGCAGCGTGGAGCTGTGGCCAAAGTCATTTACAGCAAGCCTTGAAAAGGCGTAAGTGCTAGGAGGGTGTCCAAAAGTTCAATATTATTGTCATTCTGAGTTTAGCGAAGAATCTATTCCTTTGATTAACAGGTGATTCACTTCATTCGACATGACATTGTATTCGATTGAATGTACTTTTTGGACAGCCTCTTCTAAATAATCTTACGCCCCTTCAGGGCTTTGGGGTTTTATACAATTGTGGTCAAAGGGCTTTGCCCTTTGCTGATGCTCCAAGACTTTCAGTCTTGATTTTATCGAACTTCGATTTATGAGGCAGCGGAGCTACAGATCAATTTTCCATCAAACCTTTAACAAAATCAAATCCACCACTTACAACCTGTTTCATGGCTTGATTTTTAGTTTCAATAATTAAGGCTTTTAATAATTCTACACTTTTCTTACGAATAAGTGCTAAGAACCTGCTTAATTTCTTAACTGTGTCCTGCTTGGTAAGGTTAGGAAGCTCTTCCTTAATTTCTGTAGCCTCACTTATTAATTCCTCGTGAACAATCTCATGGTTTTTCAAAACAACTATTGCTGTATCTAGAAATTCAGCTAGCATTAATTGCTTTCCTACTTCATAAGGCTTATTGTTGGCATCTTCATCAACAAGCTTAAAGTTGTCGAAGAACTCCTCTTCATAAGCCTTTAAAATTTTTTCCTCAGGAGAGATTTGGACATTATTATATTGCAATATTAAGTTTAGCCATCCATCCAACTGATGTAGTATTTGGTCAGAATAAAGAGCAAATTCGTTAAGCTCATGCTTTAGGTGATTAGTCGGAGATTGTTTTAGCTGAAAAACAACGCTATTACCAACAAATTCTGGTTCAAAAATTTCGAGAGAAAAATTAGATAGAGGATCTATATCTTCAATTACAATTTCAAAATCTTGATCTTTTACAATCCTAATAATAGCTGAGTATTTTTCAACTCTAGTTCTAATTTGAGTAAAAAGTGACTGTATTGTTTGTACGAATACGAGGGGGTGTTCTTTGGGGTTAATCATTTTCAGTTTTTAGTGTAATTGTTAGGTTTTGGTTTTCAATTTTCCAAATCATTATTTTGTATCTGTTAACCAAATCTAAACAATAAAAATCACAACTAATAAAATAGGAGAGAAGAATTTGCCTGCCACCAAAAGCAATAAATAGCCAAAATCAAAAACTTAGTATACCAAGTGTCCAAGAAGAAGCATACTAAGTCTCCGACCAGAAGCATACTTAGTGTCGGACCAGAAGCATACTAAGTCTTCGACCAGAAGCATACTAAGTTTCGGACAAGAAGTATACTGAAATTTTTAAGGAGGCCATTCTAAGCATAATGGGCATAAAAAAACTCCCCGAAAAAAGAGCTTCGGAGAGTTTCCTGAGTAAATGGAAGAGATTAGTCTACGGTCAATTCATAGTCTAATTGTCCAGTACGTAGGGTTTTCCCTTCCAAATAAGTACGAATCTCTAAACTGTACTTGCCAGCGGTTAAACCATCGGGAATGGTAAAAATTAGTTCAGATGGCATGTTGCGCATGTAGGTTGTTACCTTGTGCTCGGTATTGTCGGCTGCAATAAAGAACAAACCTTCCTCGGCAATGTCCTTGTTAATTTTTAGCTTGGAACCTTTCACAATACCGCCCTTGCCAGGGGTAATCTTTTCGTTTTTGCTTTCGCTTTCCGAATCCTCGAATCCATCAATTTTAGGAAGCACGTCCGAAGCAGTTATTTTCTTCAGCTTCACTTCCTGTGTTAAATTCCTGAAATTGACGCCTGGAGTAAAGTTCAGATTGACTTTGTGATACTCCGGATCGAAGTCCATATGGTCAGCATCAAAAACACCTGCAATGCTCAAACGAATATTACACATGGGTGTAATAACGTTGTTGCCTGCCAATAGCTCTTCGTGAATCTGTTCGAACACAGCATTTACAGCCAAGGTGGCATCAACTTCGTTTAAGGAAGAGTGGCGTTTGACAGCTCTGGAAACAATGGCTTCCAATTCGGAAGTTTCGAAAACCAGAGTTTGTGCCGAAAAATCATCTTCACGCTGAGTGAGAGGATTTTTTCGTAAGTAAAATGGTAAAGTCATATTATATAGTATATTTACCTGTGAATACTAGCCCGCAGTCTGATGTCGTAAACGGTCCAAAGTTTGTTCAAAAGACTGCGAGGCTTTTCTTATCAATAATAAAGCTAGAAAAAATTAAACTAGCTTCAAACCTGCTTTCAAAAATTAACCTTTGTTAACAGTAGAAATCATTTACTTATTTTATTTGTGACATTTACACGAAAGCTTGGTGTTTGTTTATGTTTTCAAGGATTTGTCTGCTGTAATAAGCGTCTATTTTTAAATATTATTCTATGTTAATTTAGAAAGAATTTAAAAAGCCAGCTGAATTTCAGGTTTATACCAACACGAAAATAATATCAAGTGAACTTGTGTTATGGATTTTAGGATAAATAAAAAAAACAAATGCAGAGCCCTGATTTGCGTTTGGTCTTCTGTGCTGTGGTGATAGGAAATCAGGCTTTGGATTGTATTTGCTGAAAACACCCCATAATGATTTGCTGTGATCCGAATGAGAGCCTGCTTAAACTGAAACATATAAATGGCTTGAATGAATTGTACATATTTATCGTATTCAAATTCAATAAAATAACATTTGATAATATATTCAGGAGGAATTGGTCTTGAAAATTGTTGTGTTAACCACTTGCTATTTCATAACATTCTTAAAATAGAAAAAGATTTCTAAATTTGGCTTTGAAGAAAAAAGTCCATGACAGATTTAAGCAACCATTTGTATTCAAAATTAAAGGCAGGAAATAAATATGCTTTTCAAGAATTGTTTGAAGAGTATTATACTTCTATGTATTTCTATGCCTGCAAATTTGTAGATGATGATTTGGCAAGAGATCTGGTTCATGACGTATTTATGATATTTTGGCAGAACAAAGAACACATTACCATTAAATCCTCTTTATCTGCCTACCTCTTTAGAATGGTTCGCAACAAATGTCTTCAGGAAATCGAAAGCCAAAAAGTGAAAGACACTTATCGTACAGAATCATTAAATCTTGATGAGCTCGCCTATTATAACGATGGAATAAAAAGTATCATCGAAATAGAGTTAGAAGAAAAACTTAAAGAAGCTATGGATAAAATGCCCGATGGTTGTCGTCAGGTGTTTGTTATGAGTCGTTTTAATGGACTTAAGAACAAGGAAATTGCAGAACAGCTAGGTGTTTCTGTCAAAGCTGTTGAAAAACAAATCACCAAAGCTCTTAAAATTCTTAAGCTTGAGCTAAAGGAATATCTTCCTTTATTGATGTACATATACTTTAAAGGCTCTGATTTTTTATAAAATGATGTGGTCGAATTAGAATGTAATAAAAAAAAATCTTCCCTAAGTTACTGATCCCTACAGTAAACTGATCATTTGATATCATTGTGGATTAATAAAAATAAAAAAAAGTGAAAATTGGAGGTAGGGTAAAATCTATTTTTCCGATCATGTAGAATAGAAACCGAGAATTAAAGATGAGTAATAAGGATAAAATAGTACAATTCCTTCAGGGAGAGCTTAGTGAAGAGGAGCAGATTCAGTTTCTTGATTGGGTTTATTCGAATGCCGAAAACAAAAAGGAGTATTTCCAGCAAAAGGATATCTGGGATTCCTATAAAATGCATTCTGAAAAAGGAAAAATAAACCTGAAGAGAGAATGGAGGATTTTATCCAATCGAATTGATCTGTTAAAAATTCCGAAAACTTACACCATAAAGAAGAGTTTCGCTTTGTGGATGAGGGTTGCCGCAATAGTTATTGTAGTATTTGGCCTGGGATGGGGCGCCAATATGTTTTTAAATTCGATGAACAAACCAGAAAAGCTGGTTCATAAGCTTGAAGTGCCAAAAGGACAAAGATCTAAATTGGCCCTGGCTGATGGAACCGAAGTATGGTTAAATTCTGATTCGAAATTGGATTTTTCGTTCGATGATGACAAGAAGCAGAGAGTTGTAACATTAAGTGGAGAAGCATTTTTTAATGTAAGCAAGGATAAGGAAAAACCTTTTATTGTGAATGTGAAAGGACAAAGTTTAAAAGTACTTGGTACCGTTTTTAATGTTAGAGCTTACGAAAATGAAGAGAATGTATACACAACACTTGAAGAAGGAAGCGTTGAGGTAAAAGCGGCAGGACGAGCCGTCATAATAGAGCCTAATCAGCAATTGATTTATAGCCGACTAAGTAATAGGTTATCATTAAAAAAGGTAGATACGAATTACTATACCGTATGGCGTGAAGGTCGTTATGTTTTTGAAAATGAAAGTTTCGATAATTTGATTCGAATGGTAGAAAGATGGTATGATGTACAGTTTGAATATCCGAAGGAGTTTTTTAAAAACATGCACTACTCTGGAGTTATTAAGAGAACTAAACCTGTTGAGCATGTTTTGTCATTAATTAATCACATAACTAAAATCAAATATGAGTATAAAGGGGATGTTATTGTCATAATCCCTGTTGAATAAATATTAACAATTGATTTTTTATTTTACCATTTACTAAAACGTTTTAGTAGGTGGTAAAGAACAAAAAAAGTTGAAAATACTATTGCCGGTAAGGAGCTTTTAAGTGTAAAAAGGGAAATGCGGTAACATTTCCCTTCACAAAATAAACCTCTTTATTGAAAAGAAGATTCATTAATTAATAACCGTTAAATTTATGAAAAAAAAATCGTTTTTAATGTCTGCTAAATGGAGAGAATATGGCAGACGGTTTGCAATTGTTTGTTTGGTGAACATATTGCTGCTGCTTTCTACTGCATCTGTAGGGTATGCACAGAACATCAATCAAGAGAAACGTATTACATTAAAAATGCAGAATGTTTCTATTGTAGATGTGTTTAAAGAAATACAAGCAAAAACTGACTTTGATTTCTTTTATAAGAATGAGCAATTGCCTCAATCAAAAAAGTTTAGTGTAGATGCTAAGGATTTATCTGTTGAGGAAATTCTTAATCGAGTACTAAATGGTACAAACTTAACATTCAAGCTTGTAGATACGGATATTGTTATTTCTCCTCTTCAACAAAATAAGCAAGAGGAAAGGAAAATTTCGGGTAAGGTAATCGATTCTAATGGATTGCCATTGCCTGGAGTTAGTGTGGTTATCGAAGGAACTACACGTGGTGGTGTAACTGATTTTGATGGAAATTACGAAATCGATAACGTAGAGTCAGATCAGGTTATTCTATACTCTTTTATAGGTATGACTACGCAGAAAGTTATAGTATCAGAAGCTACAAGTTTCGATATTACACTTCAAGACGATACACAAGGTTTAGAGGAAGTTGTTGTAATTGGTTACGGTGCTGTTCAAAGAAAACAAATTACCAGTTCGGTAGCTACTGTTGATACGGATGATATTGCTAAGGTAACTGCTTCTTCTCCAGTGCAACAAATTCAAGGTCGTGTAGCTGGTTTAACAGTGTCTACTCCTAAAGGATCAGATCCTAATGCTAGTCCAGACATCTTAATTCGTGGGGTAACTTCTACAGGCGGTCAATCGCCACTAATTATTGTTGATGGTGTTGCTGTTGGATCTTTAGATATTGTTGCTCCTGAAGATATTGCTACTTTTTCAATTTTGAAGGATGGTTCTGCAGCTGCAATTTATGGATCCAGAGGTACAAATGGTGTGATTTTAATTACTACTAAAGAGGGGAAAGAATCAAAACCAACTGTTGAATATTCTGGCTATTATGCTTTCGATCAGATTAGCAAAAGACCTGATGTTTTAACGGCTGATGAGTTTAGAGCTTTAGGAAATAAGATGGGCATTGCTACTGGAGATGCTTCTACCGATTGGTACGACGAAATGCTACAGTCTAATCACAACACAGTTCATAATATAGCTTTTAGTGCAGGGAACAAAAATTCCAATTATCGCGCATCTATTAATTATATGGACAATAAAGGTATTGCTTTAGAATCTTTTAAGAAAAACTTAAGTGGACGTATTAATATCAATCATAAAGCGATTAACGATCGATTAAACGTGCGTTTGAGTTTATCTGCTTCTCAAGCAAAATATAGATTAGCAGATTATGGCGCTTTTGGTTCTGTTGCAAAGTTTAATCCTACCAGACCAGTTTATGAAGAAAATGGTGAATTTGCCACATTCCAGGAATTTGGTGTTGATAATCCAATTGGAAACATACGAAATTACTCTACAGAGAATATTAAGAAAGTTTTATTAGCGAATGTTTTTGCCGAGTTCGAAGTAGTTGAAGGTTTAACTGTTGGAGGTAGAGCTGCCTGGAAAGTGGAAGATGCAAATTCAGGATCTTATACTTCATCGAAAAATGAAAATTTAGCAAAAGATGATATTAAGGGTGTGGCAAGTACATCATCTTTTTATAGCTATAAATATACTTACGAGGGAAACATCAATTACAGAAAAAGATTCGATAAGCACGATATTAATGTAATGGCCAACTACACTCACGAAGAGGATACTTGGTATACCTACTCTATGAGTAACTCGGGCTTTGTAAACGATAAATTTTTATGGCATTCTATTGGTTCAGGACTTAAATTAACAAATCCGGTTAATGATGATGGAGTTCAGGATTTGAATGGACCAGCAAGTATGGGAAGTGGAAGAAGCGAGAAAATCCTTGAATCCTGGAGAGGACGTTTAGTGTATACTTATGATGATAAATATGCATTAACAGTTAGTTACAACAGAGAGGGTAGCTCTATTTTTGGAGAAAATAATAAATGGGGTAATTTTTATGGAGTATCTGCAGGTTGGACCATATCTGATGAAGATTTTATGGAAAGTCTATCATTTGTTAATTACCTAAAATTGCGTGTTGGTTATGGTGAAACTGGTAACCCGGCTACAGGCCCATATAATTCATTATCAACTGTTGTTCAGGAAGGCTTGCCTTATGTGTTCAATGGAAATGTGGTAAGTGCCTACGCTTTAGAAAAAAACCCAAATCCTGATTTGAAATGGGAGCGTAAAAAAGAATACAATATTGGTTTCGATTATGCTCTTGCAAAAAATCGTTTTGATGGTAGTGTAGACTTGTACTCAAGAAAAACAGATGATATGTTGTATAGTGCAGCTGCTCCTGTTCCTTCTTTAATTAAGCCTACCATTGTTAGTAATATTGGTGAGATTTCTTCAAAGGGTATTGAGGTAAGTGTTAATGCTAAAATTCTTCAGGATACAGAAGTAAAATGGAATGCTAATTTTAATGCTTCTTACAATGTAAACGAGGTTGAGAAATTATCTAATGCCGATGAAGAACCTGTTCCTTTCTATGCCGGAGATTTACCAGGTAATGGTTTAGGTAGTGCCTACAGAGTAAAAGAAGGTGGATCTATTGGTGATTTTTATGGTCCTCGTTTCGATAAGTTCGATGAAAATGGTGGATGGGTATTCAAAGATCTTAATGATGAAGTTGAAGGTTACCATGCTGATACCGATAAGGAAGTAATTGGTAATGGAATGCCTAACTATTTTGTTGGTTTAACCAATAGTTTGCAATACAAAAGATTCGATTTAGAGATTTTTATGCGTGGTGCTTTCGATTATCAAGTGCTTAATGTTGGTAGAATTTATATGGAGAATCTTGATAAATTTCCTCAAAGTAATATTTATACATCTGCTTTATCAAGTCCATTACGTGCTCCTTCTCAATATTCTGATTACTATTTGGAGGATGGAGATTATTTAAAAATTCAGAATATCTCTTTAGGATATACTTTTGATACAAGCAAATGGAATAATATCTCCTATGCAAAAGTATATGTTTCATGTAGCAATGTGCATACTTTCTCTAATTACTCAGGCTTATCACCTGAACTTGGAGGCCATTCTGGTATAACCCCAGGATTTGATAATTTGAATTTTTACCCTGTAACACGCACATTTACAATTGGTGCTGTTGTTAAATTTTAATTTGAGGAGATTATAGAATGAAAAAAATATCATTATTTATAGTAGGAGTCCTAGCATTGTTCATGCAGTACTCTTGTTCCGAATTAGATGAGAAAGTGTACAGTAGTAATTTAACTACTAATTTTTATACTTCAGCTGAGGAAATTGAAGGAGCTTATATGCGTCCTTGGTCACATTTGCTTTTCTGTGATACCTATTACTATTTAAAGTTGAGAACTTTAGGTACAGATATGGCAGCATGGACAACCAAAACATCAGAAAATCATGGTTATGATAATGCTCTTTGGTCTGAATTGCACAAGCATACTTGGGGTACTCGTCACGGCGAGATAGAATCATCATGGAATACGGTTTGGGAAGGTATTGGTTTTGCCAATGCTGTTCTTGAAGGGATAGAAGATAAGGATTTTGAAGAAATGGGAGTATCCATTTCTAAAGCTGAAATGCAAGCACAATTACGAGCTTACAGAGCATACATGCACATGATTGGTCTTGACTTTTGGAGAAACATTCCGATTGTAACAAAAGTAGGAGATCCTTACTATCCAGAAACAAAATCAGCACAAGAAGTATTCGAATTTGTAGAAACAGAATTTTTGGCTGTTAAGGGTAGTTTACCAAATGCTTTCGAACCTTATGCTCAAGGATTTTTTAGTCAGCAAAGTGTTGAAGCTTTACTATCTCGTTTGTATTTAAATGCCGAAACTTATATTGGCGTTGATAAGTACGAGGATGCCATAAAAATGTGTGATGCTGTTATTTCTTCTGATTTCTTCGAGTTAGAGGCAGACTACTTGGATGCTTTCTCAAAAGATAATAATTTATCAAAAGAAAACATTCAGGTGCTTACCCAAAAAGGGGGATCTTCTATGTCAGCACCTTTGCACGCACTTACTTGTTATTGGAGCAACCATGTAGATGCAGGTGGATGGAACGGAATTATCACACAAGAGGGTTTTTATGATTCTTATAGTGATGATGATGCTCGTAAAAATCAATTTGCGGTTGGTCCTCAGTTTTATGCCGATGGAACTCCTGTATATATTGAAGCTGGAAATCCAGGTAGTGGACAGCTTGTTTATTCTAAAGAGGTAACAACTTTTCATAGTGAAGGTTTGTTTGAAGGAGCACGTTGTAAAAAATATGAGGCCATTGCAGGTTTAAACTGGAATCAAGAGTACGATATTGTTTTAATTCGTTATGCAGAGGTACTTATGAACAAAGCAGAAGCAATTATGCGTCAAAGCAACGGACAAGCAGATCAAACTGCGGTTGATTTGGTAAATGAAGTGAGAGAGCGTGCCTTTGGAGATAAATTTGCAGAAAACAAATACACTACAACTACCTTAACTTTAGATGAGTTATTGGCAGAGCGTGGTAGAGAGTTTGCTTACGAAGGACACCGTAGAACCGATTTAATTCGATTTGGAAAATACTTACAGCCTCGTTGGGAAAAAGAATCAACTAGTGACGCTACAAGAATTCTATTTCCAATACCACAAACTCAAAGAGATATCAATACCAACCTGAAACAAAACGACGGTTATTAATTAAAAAATTTGAGCTGGGCACTTGTTGCCCAGTTCAACTAATAAGATTTAGCTGCCTAAATTGTTGTAGTTAATAGAAAATAGTAAAGCATGAATAAATTATTGTTAGGAGTTTTCATTTTTGCAGCTTCGCTTTTGCAAGCATGTTCGGCAAAAAAGAATGGAAATCTTAAAAGTGGGGGAGATTACACAAAATTTGTAAAACCTTTGGTGGGTACTTTAGGCGAAGGAAATACTTATCCTGGTGCTCAGGTTCCTTTCGGAATGGTACAGTTAAGTCCGGATACTGAAAAATGGGATTGGGGAGCTGCCTCGGGTTACGAATATTCTGATAGTACCATCTATGGTTTTTCCATGACTCATTTGCATGGAACAGGAATTCCTGATTTAGGTGATATTTTATTTATGCCTACAACAGGTAAATTGTACATTAACGAAGGGAAAAAAGATTTAACAGAACCTGGATATTTATCAAGCTTTTCTCATAAAAATGAGATTGCTGAAGCCAATTATTACTCTGTTTTGTTGGATGACTACCAAATTAAAGCGGAATTAACAGCTAGTAATAGAGCTGGATTAATGCGTTTTACCTTTCCAGAATCAGATAGTGCGCATATTGTTTTGGATTTGAGTCATGTATTGCGTCATAAGGTAATTTGGTCGAATATTAGAGTTGAGGATGACAATACCATAACTGGGATGCATCAGGTAAAAGGTTGGGCGAAAGAACGCTATGTTTATTTCGCTGCTAAATTTTCTCGTCCTTTCGATGCTACTCGTATTTTTTCGAACAAAAAGGAAGAAAAATACGACTCATATAAAACCTACCGATTTAGGAGTAGTGTCGAGTCAGCTGGTCCTGACATTCAATTTGTTGCCGATTATAGTACAAAGGAAGCGGAACAAATTATGGTAAAAGTGGGTATTTCCGCAGTAAGCACTGCAAATGCCATGAAAAACTTAGATGCAGAAATTCCTCATTGGGATTTTGAAAAAATTAAATCTGAAGGAAAAGCCCTTTGGAAAAACGAATTGGCTAAATTCGAAGTAGAAGGAAGCGAAGTTCAAAAAGAAACTTTTTATACAGCCGTATATCATGCATTTATGGCACCCAATACTTATTTTGATGTAGACCGTTCTTACCGAGGTTTTGATCAGAATACTCATAAAGCAGAAGGATTTGACAATTATACCGTATTTTCTTTGTGGGATACTTATCGTGCAACGCATCCGTTGTTTTGCTTAACACAGGCTGATAGAAATGCCAATATGATTAATTCTATGTTGGAGCATTACAAACAAAGCCCAGATAAATTGTTACCAATTTGGTCTTTTTGGAATAACGAAACCTGGTGTATGATTGGTTATCATGCTGTGCCTGTAATTGTTGATGCTTACTTTAAAGGAGTAAAAGGTGTAGATTGGGATTTGGCTTATCAAGCATGTGTTCACTCGGCAACCCATCCCGAATACGATGCAACAAAAGAATACGAAAAATTAGGTTACGTGCCATACGATATAGAAAACGAATCGGTATCGAAAACCCTGGAATATGCTTACGACGATTATTGCATTGCTCGTATGGCTAAGGCAATGGGTAAAACTGAAGATTTTGAGCGTTTCTCAAAAAGAGCCATGGCGTATCAAAACTTGTTCGATTCAGAAATTGGTTGGATGAGACCTAAAGATAGTAAAGGAGAGTGGATGCAGGATTTTGATCCTCATTTTTTTAAACACTTGGGTGCTTTTACAGAGGGTACTACTTGGCAGTACACATGGACCGTTCCTCATGATGTTCAGGGATTAATTAACTGTTATGGTGGAAATCAGGAATTTACTCAGAAATTAGATGCTGTTTTTGCCAATAAAGAGGGGAAAGATTATTTAGGAGTAGATGACATTCACGGTAGAATTGGAGATTACTGGCATGGAAACGAGCCTAGTCATCATATTAGTCATTTGTATTCTTATGCTGGACAGGCGTGGAAAACACAGGAGCTAACGCGTAAGATTATTGAAACGCAATATGGCAATCAACCAGGTTCACTTTGTGGGAATGATGATTGTGGACAGATGTCGGCCTGGTATATTTTTAATGCTATGGGTTTCTATCCAGTTTGTCCTGGTAGCGATCAGTACATAATCACTTCTCCAGCTTTACCATATGCCAAAATGTACATGAGCAATGGTAATGCAATAGAAGTTATTGCTAAGAATTTTTCAGAGAAAAATATTTATATCCAATCGGTAAAAATAAATGGTATTGATTGGAACAAAGCTTGGTTTAGTTATTCAGATATAGTGAATGGAGGGAAAATAGAGTTTGTTTTAGGTGATGTTATGAATAAAGGCTTTGCATCATCAAAATCAGCTTGCCCTCCTTCATTCTCTGATGGTTTAAATGAGAAGTAATCGGCTTAAAGCCAGACAAAAGTATTTTTATAAATTAGTAACAAATTACTAAAATACAGATTTATGAGATCAATTATTTTTGCCATAAGTTGCTGTTTCTTTCTTGTTTTTGGAAGAGGAGCATTTGCTCAGGATACTGATTTAACAAAGTATGTAGATCCATTTATTGGAACTGAAGAAATGGGACATACATTTCCAGGGGCTTGTGCTCCATTCGGAATGGTTCAGTTGAGTCCCGATACGGATAGTGTACAATTTATTCATGAGGGAAAGTATAATAAAGAAGTTTACCGTTACTGTGCAGGGTATCAGTATAAAGATAAATCTATTGTTGGCTTTAGTCATACCCATTTAAGTGGAACAGGACATTCCGATTTAGGGGATTTCCTTATCATGCCAACAGTTGGGAAGGTAAATTACAATCCTGGAACAATTGACGATACATCAAAAGGTTACCGTTCAATGTTTCGAAAAGAAACTGAAAAAGCAGAGCCTGGATATTACACCGTTGAATTGGATGATTATAAGGTGAAAGCTGAATTAACAGCCACGCAGCGCGTAGGATTTCATCAGTATACTTTTCCAGCTACTGATAATGCTCATATTATTCTTGATTTAACTCATGGAATTTATAATTACGATGGCAAGGTTTTGTGGTCTACCATTCGTGTTGAAAACGATACTTTGGTAACAGGCTATCGAATAACAAGAGGTTGGGCAAGATCGAACTACCAATATTTTGCCATGACTTTTTCTAAGCCTATTAAAAATTACGGATGTCGTAATAATGAAAAAGTGGTGTACAATGGTTTTTGGCGCAAATTCGACGAAACGGATAATTTTCCCGAAATGGCCGGAAAAGCATTAACTGCGAATTTTGATTTTTCTACTGAGGAAAATGAGAAGATAAAAGTAAAATTTGCCTTATCGGCAGTGAGTACCGAAGGTGCGTTAAAAAACTTGAAAGCAGAAATTCCTAATTTCGATTTTGACAAAGTTAGAAAGGCTACCAAAGCAGAGTGGCAAAAGCAACTAAGTCGTGTGCAAGTGGCGGCGTCTGAAGAGAAAAAAGTTACTTTCTATACTTCTTTATACCATTCATTCATTAATCCTGTTGAATACATGGATGTGGATGGAAAATACAGAGGTTTGGATCACAACATTCACCAGGCTGAAGGTTTTACAAACTATACTGTTTTTTCTTTGTGGGATACTTACAGGGCACAACACCCTTTGCTTTCGCTGATACAGCCAAAACGTTCGGCCGATATGATCAATTCGATGTTGGCACATTACGATCAAAGTGTTCATAAAATTCTTCCTATCTGGAGCCATTTTGGTAATGAAAATTGGTGTATGATTGGTTATCACGCAGTACCTGTAATTGCTGATGCTTTGGTAAATGGATTGGAAGGAGTTGATAAAGAAAGAGCCTTGGAGGCTTGCTTATCAAGTGCAAATTATAAAAAATACGATGGTATTGGTGATTACCTAAGTTATGGGTATGTGCCTCACGAAACAAGCAGAGTGGGAGCATCTATCACATTAGAGTATTCTTACGATGATTACACAATTGCGCAATTGGCGAAAGCAATGGGAAAAGATGCTATTGCAAAAGAATACATTCAGCGATCGGAAAATTGGAGAAATTTATTTGATGATAAAACAGGCTATGTACGAGCCAAAAGCAAAGCAGGAGAGTGGGTAAGTCCATTCGATCCTTTGGATACTCATGCAGCTGGTTTTATCGAAGGAAATTCGTGGAACTATTCCTTATATGTTCCTCAGAATGTTAGTGGTTTGGTTAGCAAAATGGGTGGTGAGAAGCGTTTCTCAGATCATTTGGATTCGCTTTTTACCATGCATATTCCAGACAAATATTTTGAGCATAACGAGGACATTACTCGTGAGGGAATTATGGGTGGATATGTGCACGGAAACGAGCCTAGTCATCATGTTGCTTACATGTACAATTGGGCAGGTAAGCCTTGGAAAACTCAAGAGAGAATCAATCAGATAATGAAAACCAAGTACCTGAACAAACCTGATGGTTTATGCGGTAACGATGATTGTGGACAAATGTCGGCTTGGTATATTTTTTCATCATTAGGATTCTATCCTGTTTGTCCAGGTTCTGGTCAGTATGCAATTGGCGCACCTTCGGTTGATCAGGCAGTTCTAAATTTGGAAAATGGCAAGCAGTTTACCGTAAAAACTAAAAATTACTCATCGAAGAATATTTATATCAAATCGGTAAAATTAAATGGTAAAAAGTGGGATAAAAACTATGTGAACCATACTGATATTGTAAATGGAGGAGAGTTGTTATTCGAAATGAGCAGTCGCCCAAATAAAAAGCGCGGAATTTCAAAGGACTCTTATCCTTATTCTACTACAAAATAATTTTAATGTGAATTTCTATGGCTGGAAGCCTGGCTTTTGGCTATAGAAAACCCTTTTTAAATCACTTAAAAATAACAGTAAGCGAAATAAAGTAAACATGATAAAAAACACAAGTAAACTCATGCTGTTAGCATGTGTAACAGCACTACTTATGTCTTGTAATTTGCAGGCAACCACTCCTGTAAATGTGACAGGTTACAAGTGTGAAGTAATGTCTGATAGAGATGATTCTCCTGTTGGTGAGGATGTTAGTAAGTTGGTTGATGGTGACATTTATTCAAAATATTTAACATTTAATAGTAGTGCGAGCATTCAATTTACCACTTTAAAAAAATGCAAGTTAAGTTCCTATTCCCTGGTTTCGGGAGGAGATTCCGAAGAACGTGATCCGATGATTTGTGTTTTAGAAGCTAGTAATGATAAAAAATCGTGGCAAGAAATTGATAGGCAAAAAGGATTACAGTTTTCAGGTCGTAATCAAAAGCTAAGCTTTCCTGTATCTGCAAAAGAAAACTATAAATATTATCGTTTGCAATTGGAAAGTAATGGAAACGATATTTTGCAACTTTCCGAAGTAGAACTATTGGCTGCTTGGGATAGCAATGATAACACTCCAATCGCTTTGTTTAAAGCAGAAAACAGAGCTTTTTTCACAAAAGGATTGGTTGAGTTTAGCAATTTGTCTGTACAGGCAGATGCTTACCATTGGTATTTTAAAGGAGGAAAGCCAGAAACAAGTACAGCAAAAAATCCAAAAGTGAAATACGAAAGTTTTGGGAAATATCCTGTGCAATTAATAGCCGAGAATAAGGGATTGAAAGACACTATAATCTTAAACGATTATGTGAATGTTAAACGCAAAGGTGCTTGGAATCAATTCTCTTATCCTAAAATAAACTTCGTAAATAAAACTTTAGGAGGAAATGGCGATTTGTATACAGAATTGGTGCCAAATCCTAAAAATTTAATCAATACAGTTTGTTTAGATGTTTGTAAGATTTTGTACAGAAGTGTTGATGAAGTTGATGTTCTAAATGTTTTAGATTATTCTATAGAGGATTTAGAAACCATATCAGCAAAAGGAGGGAATCCACCACATATCAATATCTTCTTTAGCTCATTGTATCTGAAAAATAAAAAAGGAGAAATGAGCGATATGGATTTGGTAGATGAGATTGTGGGTGTTTTGTATCACGAATTAGCTCATGGTTATCAGTATTCGCCAAAAGGAGCAGGAGCTTATGCGGGAGGAACTGATTTTTTCGGTTTTTTAGAAGGAATAGCTGATTATGTTCGATTAAAAGCAGGATATTCTAGCTACAAGTACAGAAAAATTGGCGGTCATTGGAATGATGGCTACAAAACAACTGCTTTTTTCATTGATTGGTTGCACACAAAGGATCCTGATTTTGTATACAAAATGAATCAAACAGCAAAAACAATTATCCCATGGTCCTGGGATGAAGCTACCAATAAAATATTTGATCAATCTACTCAATCGTTATGGGATGAGTATCAGGCGTATTTAAAAGCGAATAAATAATAATTATCAATTTTGATTGTAAAAATAAATAACCCTAAACAATTTTAATTATGAGAAAATTAGTAAGTGTTTTCTTTATTGCATTACTAGCAACTTTAAGCAGTTGCGATAAAGAAGAATCGTTTCAACTAGATAAAGTTGAGGCCAATGTAGAAGCCAAGTTTGTATCCGATAAGCAAATTGTATTTCCTGGGGATGCGGTACAGTTTACCAACTCATCGGTTTATGCAAAGAACATTGAGTGGACTTTCGAAGGAGGTTCTCCTGCTACTAGTACCGAAGAAAATCCTATTGTTACCTATAACGAATTAGGATCTTTTAAGGCAAGCTTAAAAATTAGTAACGAGTATGGTGAGAATGTTAAAGAAGTTATTGATTTTATTACAGTAACAGATGATGCAGGATGGGATAACTTTGCTTTTCCAACAATTCATTTTACCAATCAAACCATTAATGAAAATGGTGCTTTATATAAGGAGTTAATACCTAACGAGCAAGATTTTATTAAACGTGCTTGCTTAAAAGTATGTTTCGAAATGTTCTTGTTAGCTAATGATGTTAATCAGGTTACTGATATTACCTATACAGTAAAAGATTCTGAAACCATTTCTGCTAAAGGAGGATCTGCTCCACATATCAAGATCGATTTTAGCTCAAGCTATTTGGTTCAAAAGAAAAATCAAGGTTTAAGCGATGAAGAATTGATTAGAGAAATTGAAGGAGTATTAATTCATGAAATTACTCATGGGTACCAATACGAGCCTCAAGGAGCTGGAGGATATGAGTCGGGAACTGATTTTTATGGATTTATTGAAGGTTTGGCTGATTACGTTCGCTATGTTGAAGGATTTACTCCTATTAGCAAACGCCAAGCTGGTGGAAACTGGAATGATGGTTACAATACTTCTGCTTTCTTTATCGATTGGTTGCATTCAAAAGATTCTAAGTTCATTTACAAGTTTAATGCTACTGCAAAAAATATCAACCCATGGTCGTGGGAAGAAGCAATTAAAATAATATTGGGAGCAGATGCTTCGGTAAGTGCATTGTGGAACGAGTATCAGTCGGATATTACTTCAGGAAAAATTTCTGAAATAGATGCTGATTTAAAAGAAATGAGAGAGGCTAGAGAAGAGCCTGTATATACTAATCAGGAGCCTGTAGCAGATCTAATTGATGTTACAGATACAGGCTTTACAGCAATTAGAGATACTGAGTTTGACTCTCCTTCTCGTGAAGAAGTAGGAAATATCATTGATAATAATATTGCTTCTAAATTTCTGATCTTTACTGATAACACATGGGTGCGTTTGGAGAGCGAAACTGCTTCTGTTGTTTCATCTTACACTTTAACATCTGCTGATGACGCTCCTGGTAGAGATCCTAAAAAAGTAATTCTTTCTGCTAGTAACGATGGCGAAAATTGGGATGTTTTAGATACTAGAGAAGATGTTTCTTTTGAAGAAAGACATCAGACCAAAGCTTTTGCTTTTACTAATAACAAAGAGTACAAATATTATAAATTCGATTTTGAAAATACCGATCAAGGTGGAATTTTCCAGTTAGCAGAATTAGAGCTAATGGGAACCAAAGAAGGTGGGAATTCTGGTTCTTCTTCAGAAACTGTTGATATTACTGATAATTCTACTGCTACTTGGCAAGAGGAAGGTTTTGACTTTTTCGATTGGGGATTACCAAGTTTTGCTTTTGATAATGATGCAGGAACTTCATTTTTTAATATGAATGACAACACTTGGTTTATTTTCGAAACAGAAGCTAAACACAATGTTACTAAAGTAGCAATTACAGCAACTGCTAATATTTTAGGTATCGATTATGTGTTTACACCTGATACTTTTGTATTAGAAGGTTCGAATGATGGCCAAAACTGGTCTAAAATTACCTCTGTATCTGAAACAGGAATAGTAGCTTTCGAAGAAAGAAAAGAATTTACTTTCACCAATTCAGAGTATTACTCTTACCATAGAATCTCTATGACTGCTGAAATTGAAGAGAAAGATAACAAAAGAATAATGATTGGCGAATTGGAGTTATTTGGTACTGCTGAATAGTTCGAATTAGAAGATCTACTAAACAACCTTAAGGTTCCAGTTAGCTATATTGCGCTGGAACCTTTCGTTATATATACTTTAACAAAAAATTGTTTAAGGGATAAATACTTAACTTTAAGAGGTGTCTTGATAAAAAAAAGTTATAATTAACAATTTGGACCACAATAATGAGAAATTTTATATCGATTTTAGTCTTAAGTATAATCTTGTATTCGTGTGATACAAAAAAGGATTATACACAGTATGTTGATCCTTTTATTGGAACAGGTGCTCATGGTCACACATATCCTGGTGCACAGGTGCCATTTGGAATGGTGCAACTAAGCCCTGATACTCGTAACGACGAATCCTGGGATGGTTGCGGTGGCTACCATTACTCCGATTCATCTATTATTGGTTTTAGCCATACGCATTTATCGGGAACTGGTGTTTCAGACTACGGAGATGTTTTATTGATGCCAATTACAGGTGACGTAAATCTATATTCAGGAACAAGTGAAAATCCGGATGCAGGTTATCGTTCACGTTTTTCTCATGAATCGGAGCGTGCAGAACCCGGCTATTATTCTGTTTATTTGGATGATTATAAGGTAAAAGTTGAGTTAACTTCAGGGAACAGAGTTGGATACCATAAATATACTTTCGAAGAAGCGGGCAAAGTAAAATTACTATTAGATCTAATCCATCGTGATCCAGTAATTGAATCAGAAATAAGAATTGTTGGAAATAATCGAATTGAAGGAAAAAGAAGATCTAAATATTGGGCTGGTGATCAACACCTGTTTTTTGCAATGGAGATTTCTAAGCCTTTTGAATCTGCTAAAATATTTGAAAATAAAAAGGAAGTCAAATCTGAACGACAAGCGAAAGGAAATCAACTACAATCTCTTGTCTTCTTTGATATTTTTGCTGGTGAAACCATAGAAATTAAAGTTGCTTTATCAAATGTTAGTATCGAAGGTGCACGTAAAAATCTGCAAGCAGAAGCAAAAGAAATTGATTTTGAAAAAGCAAGAATTAATGCAAAAGAGAGTTGGAGTAAAAGCCTTGGAAAAATTGAAGTAGAAGGAGGAAGCGAGAAGGAAAGACGTAATTTCTATACTGCACTTTACCACTCCTTGTTAACGCCTAATGTTTCTCAGGATGTTGATGGTATGTATCGAGGTATGGATGGAAAAGTTCATAAAGCAGAGGGATTTACGAATTACACGGTTTTTTCTTTGTGGGATACTTTTAGAGCATTACATCCATTGTTAACCATTATTGAGCCAGGTCGATCTGGTGAATTTGCACAATGTTTGGTTCAAAAGAGTAAAGAGTTTGGAGAATATCCAATGTGGGAATTGGCTTCTAATGATACACGTTGTATGATTGGTTATCATGCTGTTTCGTTAATTGCAGATGCACATGTAAAAAGAATTACAAATTTTAGTTTGGAGGATGCTTACACCGAAATGGAGCGAACTGCAATGCTCGATAAAAGAGGATTAAAAGCCTACCGAACTTTAGGATATGTACCTTCAAATAAAAGCAGTCAGGCCGTATCCAAAACATTGGAATATGCCTATAACGACTGGTGCATAGCACAAGTGGCCAAAGCACTAGGGAAGACTGATAGGTATTCTTATTACATGAATAGGGCTTCGAACTATCGCAACATTTATGATTCGGAAGTTGGATTTATGCGTGGCAAAACCGATGAGCACAAATGGGTTCCAAATTTTGATCCCACCGCTGTGGGATATAATTATACCGAGGGAAACTCATATCAATACAGCCTCTTTGTTCCTCATGACATTCCTGGTGTAATCGATTTATTGGGAGGAAAAAAGGAGTTAGAACATTGGATAGATAAACTATTTGCAACCGAAATGGAGCATGATTTGGGCGATGATACCGATGTAAGTGGTTTAATTGGTCAGTATGCCCACGGAAATGAACCAAGTCATCATATGGCATACCTTTACAACTATGCCGAGGCAGCTTGGAAAACGCAAAAAATGGTTCGTGAAATCATGGCTACACAATACCAGGATACGCCTGATGGCTTGTGTGGAAACGAAGATTGTGGTCAAATGTCGGCCTGGTATGTATTAAGTGCAATGGGCTTTTATTCCGATTGTCCTGGTAAACCTGTATATGCCATTGGTTCACCAATATTTTCTAAAGTGAAAATCCATTTGGACAATAGAAAAACTTTTACTCTCACGGCAAATAACAATAGTGAGAAGAACAAGTATATACAATCAGCGAAACTGAATGGTGAAAAATTGAATGTGAGCTTTTTATCACATGCAGATATTCTAGAAGGAGGAAATTTGGTATTGGAAATGGCGGATACTCCAAATAAAGAATGGGGTGCAAATCTTGATTTGAATGTTGAGTTTAAAGCTGCACCAATTGCTTACCTAACAGAATCATCAGATGTGTTTATAGAAAAATTTTTGGTAGATATAAAATGCAATGATCCCGAAGCTGAAATTTACTATACCCTCGATGGATCTGAACCAGATAAACAAAGCCAACAATTTAAAAAGCCGTTTAAAATTAATAAAAGTTCAAATTTGAGTTTCAGAACCTATAAAGAAGGATGTGAACCTGGAATTGTAGTAAAGCGAAGATTAACAAAGCAAAACTCTGGAAACTATCTTGCAGAGAAGGTCCAAAAAGGATTGCAATATTCTTATTTCGAAGGAATTTATCGTTCTGTTTACGATTATGAATTGGATGAGCCTGTGAAAACAGGAATTGTACCTGTTCCTACATTAGATGTTTGTTTAAGAAAAGAATGGATTGGACTTGATTTTAAAGGATTGATTAATATTCCAAAATCGGGCGAGTATACTTTTTATATGTCATCGAACGATGGATGTAAGTTGAGCATTAATGGTGAAGAACTGTTTGAAAGCGATGGCCGAAAAACAGTGACTTTTGGCCAGCAGGCACAATTACAATTGGAGAAGGGATTACATCAAATACAGATGGGGTTCTATCAATGTTCCGATAATATTGATTTGGTAGTTGAGTGGGAAGGCCCTGGAATTAAACGACAGGCTATCCCAAAGAGAGCTTTTGGGCATTTGGAAAATTAAATAGAAGCTCACATTAAATATTAATTTGATATCAGAAGCCCTTTATTCATATGAACAAAGGGCTTCTTTTTATATTAACAGGATGGTATGTTTAAATGTATTTTTAATATTTAGGCTAGTTTATAAATACACAATACCCGTTTGAATCATTGATTCAAACGGGTATTGTGTTGTGTGGAGCTGCAGGGAATCGAACCCTGGTCCAAACATGCGACCAATAGGCTTTCTACATGCTTAGTGATTTATTGGTTTTCGATTATGATTTGGGAAAGCACACCCGGGATCATAACTTATCTTCTAAATTTCGCGAACTCCCCGAAGCTTGAAGTTTGCTAACCTTGAATTGCTAGCACCCCATATACTTACCGGAACAAGGTGGAACCATAAGCGGGATGTCTCGTCGCAGCATCCTTGTGCCGCAATAAAGCTTTAATCTACTATGATTCGATTAAGCAGCAAGAGCGTAATTTGTTTCGCCAATTAAAAAGTGTGAGATCCGATATTTACGAGCTGGAATCACAACGCTCGACATGCTTACATATCAATTCTACATGCTGTCAAAACCACGTCAGCCCCTAGAATTCACGCAAAATTAGTAAAAAACATTTAGCTGTTAAACTTATTAGATCAGAAATAGCTGTTTTAGTGCATTTTTTACCTTCCGTTTTTTGTATCAGATTAAAAATCAGTAATGGAATAGTGTGTTAAAAATTTAATGGAAATTCTGAAATCTGTTAAATGTTTATTAAATTTAAATAAGTATAGTGTTTTTTGATATCAGTTAAGCTTAAATTATCAGGAACACCTTTGACTCACACCTAAAATTTTTAATTATGAAGAATCGCATTCGAGTAGGAGTACTTCGAGAGACAAAAAATCCACCTGACAGAAGAGTGGCTATTCCACCTATAACAGGCCTTAAAATACTGGAAAAATATCCTGATGTAAGCATTTTTATTCAACCTAGCGATATAAGATGTTTTACCGATGCAGAGTATCGTGATCAAGGCTATTTTTTAACTGAAGATCTTCGAGAATGTGATATTTTAATAGGAGTTAAGGAGGTGAGTATTCCAACTTTAATTCCCAATAAAACCTATCTGTTTTTTTCGCATACTGCAAAACAGCAAGCTCATAATCGAGAATTGCTTCGACAAGTTATTAAACGAAACATTACATTGATTGATTATGAATATTTAACCAATTTATCGGGTCAGAGACTTGTGGCATTTGGACATTGGGCCGGAGTAGTTGGGGCATACAAAGCTTTACGGGCTAGAGGAATGAGGACTGATTTCTTCGATTTGCCTCCTGCAGGAACATGTTTGGATATGAATGAAATGTATGAGCATTTAAAAAAGATTACGCTAAAGCCCATTAAGATTCTGATAACAGGAGGAGGAAGAGTTGCAATGGGAGCCATGCAAACCATTCGAGTTTTAAATTTAAAGGAAGTTGATCCGGATGAGTTTTTAACGACAGAATATGATGAACCTGTTGTGTGCCGGATTGATCCGGATAAATATGTTGAAAGAATTGATGGTTCGGCTTTTGATTTGCAACATTTTTACGACCATCCTGAGATGTACCAATCCACATTTAAAAAATTCTCAAAAGTTACTGATTTATATATAGCGTGTCATTATTGGGATCCGAAAGCCCCAAGGTTTCTAACTTCAGAGGATTATAAGGAAGATGATTTTAGAATTTCGGTAATTGCAGATGTTAGTTGTGATATTGATGGACCATTGCCGTCGACTTTAAGAGCTTCTACCATTGCATCCTCTTTTTATGGATATGATAGATTTACTGAAGAAGAGGCCATCCCGTTTGTAGACAAACGCAATGTTACGGTTATGGCTGTTGATAATTTACCAGGTGAATTGCCTCGAGATTCATCTATTGATTTTGGAGAAGCATTGGCTAAGAATGTTTACGAAGCCTTATTTGGAGATGACCCAGAGGGAATTTTAGAACGAGCTACCATAGCTAAAGAAGGAAAACTTACAAAGCAATTTGCTTATTTGCAGGATTATCTGGAAGGCAAAAATGCCGTAACTGTGTAAAAGAAAAAGACCAAATGAAATTTCATTTGGTCTTTTCTAATATTATAAATTTTTCAAATTTGATATGGTTTGTGTTGGATCATCAGCTCCAAAAACAAAACTACCTGCAACTAGGGCATCGGCTCCTGCTTCAAGTAATTTTTTCCCGGTATCCAAATTAACACCACCATCAATTTCAATTATTGTATTGGCATTTTGTTCAGCAATCAATTTTTTTAATTGCTTTACTTTTTTATAAGTATTTTCAATAAAGCTTTGACCTCCAAATCCAGGATTTACACTCATTAATAGTACCAAATCAAGATCTTGAATAATATCTTCAAGAACAGCAACAGGAGTGTGTGGATTTAATGAAACACCGGCTTTCATACCGTGTTGTTTGATATTTTGCACTGTGCGGTGTAGGTGAGTACAAGCTTCGTAATGTACGGTTAGGTAATCAGCACCAGCCTTTTGAAATGCCTCAACATATCTATCCGGATCAATAATCATTAAATGAACATCCAATGGCTTTTCAGCAATTTTATTGATTTGCTGTACTACTGGTAACCCGTATGAGATATTAGGCACAAAAACACCGTCCATAATGTCTAGGTGAAACCAATCGGCTTCGCTTTTATTAACCATCTCAATGTCAGCTTTCAGGTTTGTGAAATCTGCTGATAATAACGATGGTGAAACAATTGTTTGCATTTGATTGTTTAATATTAGTATTTTTCTTTGGCGCAAAGATATAATTAAAAAAGGATAAGAAAGAAATGCTGAATTTTTTCCCTTATCCTTTAAGTATCATCGGTTAAAATATGATTTTATTCTCCTAAATAGGTTTTTAAGATTTTACTTCTAAAAGTTGATTTCATCCTTTTAATGGCTTTTTCTTTTATTTGGCGAACTCTCTCGCGAGTCAAACCAAATTCCTTTCCAATTTCTTCAAGCGAGTATGGAGGTTTTCCATTTAAACCAAAATACAAACGAATGATAGCGGCCTCTCGTTTAGATAATGTGGATAAAGATCGCTCAATTTCTTTTTTAAGCGAATCTCTAATTAAAGCTTTATCAGGACTAATTTCATCATTGCTTAATAAGATGTCATAAAGCGTATTTTCTTCTTCTGGATTGATTGGTGCATCCATAGATACATGACGACCAGATGCCTTTAAGGCTTCTTTTACATCTTTTGGGCTCATTTCTAAAATGTGGGCAATTTCTTCAGCCGAAGGTTCACGCTGATATTCTTGCTCAAGTTGAGAGAATGTTTTGTTGATTTTATTGATAGAACCAATTTTGTTTAATGGTAAGCGAACGATTCTTGCTTGCTCCGCCAAGGCTTGTAAAATTGATTGACGAATCCACCAAACTGCATAAGAAATAAATTTAAAACCTCTTGTTTCATCAAATCTTTGGGCAGCCTTAATTAATCCTAAATTTCCTTCATTAATTAAATCCGGTAAGCTAAGACCTTGGTTCTGATATTGCTTTGATACAGATACAACAAAACGCAGATTACACTTAATAAGTCGATCCAGAGCTTTTTTATCTCCCTTTTTTATCTTCCTGGCAAGTTGAACCTCTTCCTCTGCCGAAATCAGGTCGACCTTCCCAATTTCATGCAGATACTTGTCCAGTGAAGGAGTTTCTCTGTTTGTTACTTGTTTGGTAATTTTTAGCTGTCTCATAGTGGAATTTTGGTATAAAATGATGAAGCCTAACTCCGTCATTAATATTTAAATATAGCAAAATGATTTAAAAAAAGAAATCGACGTCGACTTATTTGAGGAGTGAAATTGATACTGAAAATCATCATAATTTCTATTTTCAGGATTATTATGCAATTATTTTTTGCGAATTATAACTAATTGCGTAATATTGCATTTGAATTCCGATTGATTCTTCTCATTTAGAGGTCGAAAGATCAGGTTCCGTATTGTTCAAATACAATTCTATCTATAAAAACATTACCCAAAAAATATTAATAAATTATATATGTACGATATTCTTGAATTAAACAAGAAGCTTGTGCCTGAATTGCGAGAAATTGCTAAAGAACTTAAAATTAAGAAAGTTGAATCTTTTAAAAAGCAAGATTTAATTTATAAGATTCTTGATCAACAGGCGATTGTAGCTTCTGAAATGAAATCTAACGAGAAAAAAACTCCTCGAAAAAGAATTAAAAAGGCTGAAACTGAAGGGAAAGCAGAAGAAGATCAGCCTAAGATTAAGCTACGAAGAAGAAGAAAAACAGAGCAGCCAGTTAAAGAGGTTGTGAAAGAGGCTGCATCTCAGATTCAACCAGAAGAAAAGAAAGCTGAAGAAGCTCCTGAACAACAAAAAAGTACAAGAAATGTTGTTGAGAAAAAAGCTGAATTAGTAAAAGCTGAACCTGAAAATAAAGAAGAGGTAAAAAGTCAGAAAGAAGAGGCGCCTGTTGCTAAAGAAGAAAAATCAAAACCAGAGAAACAGGAAAGAACTGCTGACAGAAATGATAGACAGGATAAAAATCAGCACAGAAAAAGATTTGAAAAAAGAGAAAAAGAAAAACTTTTCGAATTTGATGGGATTATAAATAGTTCTGGTGTATTGGAAATTATGCCTGATGGCTATGGTTTCCTTCGTTCATCAGATTATAATTACCTGAATTCTCCGGATGATATCTATGTGTCTCAGTCTCAAATTAAGCTATTTGGTTTAAAAACTGGTGATACTGTTAATGGATCTATCCGTCCTCCAAAAGAGGGTGAAAAATATTTCCCATTAATTAAGGTTGAAAAGATTAATGGTCGTTTGCCTGAGGTGATTCGTGACCGTGTTCCTTTTGATCACTTGACTCCACTTTTCCCAGATGAAAAATTTAACCTAACAGGAGGTCCTTCAAATTCACTATCTACTCGTGTAGTTGATATGTTTGCACCTATTGGTAAGGGGCAGAGAGGTTTGATTGTTGCTCAGCCAAAAACGGGTAAAACTGTATTATTGAAAGAAGTTGCGAATGCAATTGCTGCCAATAATCCTGAAGCTTACATGATTATCTTATTGATTGATGAGCGTCCGGAAGAGGTAACTGATATGGCCAGAAGTGTAAATGCTGAAGTAATTTCATCAACATTTGACGAACCGGCTGAACGTCATGTAAGAGTGGCTAATATTGTGCTTGAAAAAGCAAAACGTATGGTTGAGTGTGGACATGATGTAGTAATCTTACTTGATTCGATTACTCGTTTGGCTCGTGCTTACAATACAGTTTCTCCTGCATCGGGTAAAGTACTTTCTGGTGGTGTTGATGCAAATGCACTTCACAAGCCAAAACGTTTCTTTGGAGCTGCTCGAAACATCGAAAATGGAGGTTCGCTTACCATTTTGGCAACCGCATTAACCGAAACTGGTTCTAAGATGGACGAAGTGATCTTCGAAGAATTTAAAGGAACCGGTAATATGGAACTTCAATTAGATCGTAAATTATCTAATAAGCGTATTTACCCTGCAGTTGATATTACAGCTTCGAGTACACGTCGCGAAGATCTTTTACTGGACGAAGGCCAGTTGAATCGCATTTGGGTACTTCGAAACTTCTTAACAGATATGAATTCTGTAGAAGCTATGCAGTTTATCAGCGATAGAATGAGAAAAACTCGTTCGAACGAGGAATTCTTGATTTCGATGAACGACAAATAAATCAAATACAATAGAATATAGAAGAGGCAGTAATTTTACTGCCTCTTTTTTTGTGAATTGATTTCTTATCGAATGATTAGCAATATCAAGGGAAAGCTGTTGTGCGGCATGTTATTTTAAATAAGTATAAATTGCAAAAAACAAACACTTTTGTAATCTCGAGATTACAAAATTAAGCTTTAATTCTCTACATTTGCGATGTAAATTTCGAAAAAGTATGAACACCTTACTACAGACACATAATAGTTTGTTGAAAAACAAAAAGAGTAATATTCGTCGCCAATTGGCTGATCAAATTGATTGGTCGCAACGATTAATTGCTATAAAAGGTGCCCGAGGTGTAGGTAAAACAACCTTTCTGTTAGACTATGTTCGAGAAAATTGTGCGAACGATAAATCATGTCTTTATATAAACATGAACAATTTGTTCTTTACCGAAAGAGGATTGGTTTCGTTTGTAGATGAATTTTATAAAAAAGGTGGTAAGTTGTTACTTTTGGATCAGATTCATAAATATCCTGATTGGGCAAAAGACTTAAGAACTTGCTACGAGCAATGTGGTGACTTAAAAATTATTTTTACGGCTTCTTCAATCTTAAGAGTAAAGACAAACGAAGAGCTTAAAGATATTGTGAATGTGTATTACCTTAATGGATTATCATTCCGAGAATTTTTAAATCACGAAACTGGAAACAAATTTAAGAGCTATTCTTTAGAGGAGATTATCGAAAATCACGAGGAGATTGTCGATGAAATTCTTGAGAAAGTAAGACCTCTGGCTTATTTTAATGATTATTTGCGTTACGGATATTATCCATGTTATCAGGAAGAGAAAAGTTTCATTGATAATTTGTTGAAAATTATCAACCTGATGTTGGAATTTGATATTACGTATTTGAACCAAATAGAATTAAAATATCTGCCAAAGCTAAAGAAACTACTTTATATCATTTCGAGTAATGTGCCATTTCAGCCTAACGTAAGCAAGTTGGCTAACGATGTGGAAACATCACGAGCTACTATTATGAATTATTTGCGATATCTGAAAAATGCAAGATTAATTCGTTTGCTTAACTCGAAGGATAGCTATAAAGATTCATCTAAAAAGCCTAACAAGGTATATTTACACAATACCAATTTACTGTATGCCATATCTCCTGAGAATATTGATCAGGATAATCTGCGTGAAACCTTTTTTTACAACCAGGTAGCACCAACAAGACTTTTTACGAGTACAGATATGGGACACTTTTTAGTGGATGACAAATACAATTTTAAGATTACAGGTAATACAAATATGTCTGAGTCTAATATTAGAACCGAAGATTTATTTGAAGCTGCTGATATGATCGAACGCGGCGAAGGAAATAAAATTCCTTTGTGGTTGTTCGGTTTTTTATATTAGAGAATTAAATAACAGAAATAAATTAAACTACCATTAATTAAAATTAATTGGAGGAGTAAAATGGCAAGAGAAAAAAAATTCATTACCTGCGATGGTAATGCTGCTGCCGCTCACGTAGCATATATGTTTAGTGAGGTATCTTGTATTTACCCAATCACACCTTCTTCGCCTATGGCTGAGAATGTTGATGAGTGGGCTGCACAAGGTCGCAAAAACATTTTTGGCGAAACTGTTCGTCTAGTTGAAATGCAATCAGAAGCTGGTGCTGCAGGTGCAGTTCATGGTTCTTTGCAAGCTGGTGCATTAACAACTACTTATACTGCATCTCAGGGATTATTGTTGATGATTCCTAACATGTATAAGATCTCTGGAGAGTTATTACCATGTGTATTCCATGTAAGTGCTCGTGCATTGGCTGCTCAGGCACTTTCTATTTTTGGTGATCACTCAGATGTTTATTCTGCAAGACAAACTGGTTTTGCTATGTTGGCATCAGGATCTGTACAGGAAGTAATGGACCTTTCAGCAGTTGCTCACCTTACTGCAATTAAGTCTCGCGTTCCTTTTATCAACTTCTTCGATGGATTCCGTACTTCACACGAAATTCAAAAAGTTGAAGCTGTTGATGCAGACGATATGAAAGAATTGGTAGATATGGAAGCTCTTCAAGAATTCCGTAGCCGTGCTTTGAATCCAGAATCTCCAGTAACTAGAGGTACTGCTCAAAACCCAGATATCTACTTCCAGTCTCGCGAGGCTGCAAACCCATTCTACGAAAAAGTACCTGAAATCGTAGAAGGTTATATGAACGAAATTACCAAATTAACTGGTAGAGAATACAAGCCATTCGTTTACTATGGTGCTGAAGATGCAGAAAACATCATCATCGCTATGGGATCTGTAACAGAAACTATCAAAGAGGTTATTGATTACAAGATTGCAAATGGTGAAAAAGTGGGTATGGTTGGTGTACACCTATATCGTCCATTCTCAGCTAAGCATTTCTTAAGCGTTGTTCCTAAATCTGTGAAGAGAATTTGTGTTCTTGACAGAACTAAGGAGCCAGGTGCTAATGGAGATCCAATGTATCTTGACGTAAGAGAAGTATTCTACGGAAAAGAAAATGCTCCAGTTGTAGTTGGTGGTCGTTATGGATTAGGTTCTAAAGATGTTACTCCATCTCAAATTATTGCTGTTTACAAAAACTTAGCAATGAACGAACCTAAAAACCAATTCACTTTAGGTATTGTTGATGATGTTACATTTAAATCTCTTCCTTTGGAAGCTGAATTGAAAGTAAACTCTGAAAAATTATACGAAGCTAAATTTTACGGATTAGGTTCTGATGGTACTGTAGGTGCTAACAAGAACTCAATCAAGATTATTGGTGGATCAACTGATAAATATTGTCAAGCTTACTTCGCTTACGATTCTAAAAAATCAGGTGGTTTTACTGCTTCTCACCTTCGTTTCGGTGATGATCCAATCCGTTCTACTTACTTGGTGACTACTCCTGACTTTGTAGCTTGTCACGTTCCAGCATACGTATACTTATACGATGTATTGAAAGGATTGAAAAAAGGTGGTTCATTCTTGTTGAACTCTATCTATGATGTAGAAGAGACTAAGAAGCACTTACCTGATCACATGAAGAGGTACATTGCTGAAAATGATATTAAATTCTATATCATCAATGGTACTAAATTGGGTGAAGAATTAGGTCTTGGTACAAGAACTAACACTATTATGCAGGCTGCATTCTTCAAAATTACTGGTGTAATTCCATTCGAATTGGCAGTAGAAGAAATGAAGAAAGCAATTGTGAAGTCATATGGTAACAAAGGTGAAAAAGTTGTTAACATGAACTTCTCAGCTGTTGATGCTGGTGGTGAAAATGTAATTGAAGTTGAAGTTCCTGCTGAATGGAAAAACATCGAAGCTGAAGGATTCAAGACTGATTCAACAGGTCGTCCTGAGTTCGTAGCTAATGTTTGTGATCCTATGAACGCTCAAACTGGTGATGATCTTCCAGTTTCTGCATTCCAAGGTAGAGAAGATGGTACTTTCCCAGCTGGTACAACTAAATATGAAAAACGTGGTATCGCAGTAAGCGTTCCTGAATGGAAAGAAGAAACTTGTATTCAGTGTAACCAGTGTGCTTACGTTTGTCCTCACGCTGCTATTCGTCCATTCTTGTTGACAGAAGAAGAAGTGGCTGCTGCTCCTGCTGGTACTGCTGTTAAACCAGCTACTGGAAAAGATCTTAAAGGATTAAGCTTCCGTATTCAGGTTGCTCCTCTAGATTGTACAGGTTGTGGTAACTGTGTTGACGTTTGTCCTGCTCCTAAGGCTAAAGCTCTTGAGATGAAGCATCTTGAAACTCAATCTGCTGAGAAAGAGAGATGGCACTATATGGATGAAAAAGTGGGATACAAAGAAATTCTTCCTAAAAACAATGTGAAGAACTCACAGTTTGCTCAGCCATTATTCGAGTTCTCTGGAGCTTGTGCTGGTTGTGGTGAAACTCCATACATCAAATTAATTACTCAATTGTTCGGTGAGAGAATGATTGTAGCTAATGCTACTGGTTGTTCTTCTATCTACGGAGGTTCTGCTCCATCTACTCCATATTGTAAGAACAATAAGAGCGGTAAAGGTCCAGCTTGGGCTAACTCTTTATTCGAAGACAACGCAGAGTATGGTTATGGTATGGCAGAAGGGGTTAACAAAATGCGTGCTCGTATTGCTCAACGCATGGAAGAGAACATGGATGCTGTTAACGATGCAACTAAAGCTGCATTTGCTGAATGGTTAGAAGGAAAAGATAATGCTGAAGCTTCTGAAGTTGCTTCTCCAAAAGTTGAAGCTGCTTTAGCTAACGAAACTCACGAAGTTGCTAAAGAAATCTTGAGCTTGAAGCAATACCTAGTTAAGAAGTCTATCTGGATCTTCGGTGGTGACGGTTGGGCTTATGATATAGGTTTCGGAGGTCTTGACCATGTATTGGCTTCTGGTGAAGATGTAAATGTATTGGTAATGGATACTGAGATTTACTCTAACACTGGTGGACAGGCTTCTAAATCAACTCCAGTTGGTGCTGTAGCTAAATTTGCTGCTGCTGGTAAGCGTATCAGAAAGAAAGACCTTGGTATGATTGCAATGTCTTACGGATATGTTTACGTAGCTCAGGTAGCAATGGGTGCAAACCAGGCTCAGTACTACAAAGCATTGAAAGAAGCTGAAGCTTACCCAGGACCATCATTGATTATTGCATATTCTCCTTGTATTTCTCACGGATTGAAAGCATCTATGGGTAAATCACAAGCTGAAGAGAAAAAAGCTGTTGAAGCTGGATACTGGCACTTGTATCGTAACAACCCAATGTTAGAAGCAGAAGGTAAAAACCCATTTGTTCTTGATTCAAAAGAACCTAAGTGGGAAAACTTCCAGGATTTCTTGATGGGTGAGGTACGTTATACTTCTCTACAGAAATCATTCCCAGAAGAAGCTAAGGAATTATTCGTAGCTGCTGAAGAGAATGCGAAGTGGAGATATAAAGCTTACAAGCGTCAAGCTTCATTAGATTATTCTGAAGAAGAAAAAGAACTTGCATAAGTTTTTGATCTAATAATATCATGAGGGGCTCTTTTTAAGAGCCCCTTTTTTTGTTGAATTACCGTTTATATGACAGTTTAGTATTGAAAACTTTTCTGCATAAAATGAGGGAATAATACCGATTACTATTCAAAATGTGCCTTTAGCGCGTTTCACTTCTAAAAGCACTTTGAACATGTATCGGCATTATATCAGTGTATTTTAATATTTAAATGGTATAATATTGACAGATGCCATTTATCCAAGTTGGATGACCGTGTCCAGTTAAAGATTTAAGAACAAAAGGTATATGAAAATTGGAATGATTTTAACGATTCTGGAGCGTAGCTCCAGATCGGAAAGGCAGAATGATTAGTTAGGGGATCTTACGGTTCATTCTTTCTTAATAAAAAAAAATATAAGACTTATATGTCTTGTATTTAAAGGATTTCATGTGATTTGTTGTGATATTCAGATTGTTGAAAATGAAAATAGAGTTGAAATTATCAAGTTCATTTCTTAAATTTAGTAATACCCAATAAATTTTTAATCCAAAATCATATGGCAAATTTAAATGTTGAATTCATGGGGTTAAATTTAAAAAATCCCATTATAGTAGGGGCTTGTACCCTTTCAGCTACCGTTGAGGGAGCTAAAGATCTTGAAGAGGCAGGTGCTGCAGCAATTGTTTATAAATCTCTATTTGAAGAGCAAATCATTATGGAACGTGCTCAGCTTTCTGATGAATTGGACGAATATGCACATCGTAATGCCGAAATGACTTCACTTTTTCCTGCCTTAGAACATGCAGGGCCTAAAGCTCACTTGCTTAAACTAAAAGAAGTAAAGGAAAACGTTAATATTCCCGTAATTGCCAGTTTAAATTGCTTGTACGATGTTACTTGGTTCGAGTATGCAAAAGAGTTGGAAGATGTGGGAGTGGATGCCTTGGAGCTAAACTTTTATCAAATGCCATTTGATGGTACAAAAACTGCAGAGCAAATGGAAGAGGAAAAAGTTAATATTGTAAAGACTTTAAAAGAAAGACTTTCTATTCCATTTTCAATTAAACTGAGTCCATACTACACCAATATTCTGAATTTTGTTCAAAGGTTAGATGAGGCTGGTGCCTCGGCTTTCATTTTATTCAATCGTCTTTTCCAGCCAGAAATAGATATTGAAACGGAAGCTCATGTTACCAATTTTAATTTGAGCAACCCTGGAGATTTTAAACTAGGCTTAAGATATGTTGGTCTTACTCATGGAAAAGTTAAGGGAGATTTGTGTGGAGCCAATGGGATTTATGGAGCTGCTGATGTGCTGCAAATGATTCTAAGTGGAGCCAAAGCAGTTCAAATGGTTAGCTCTTTATATAAAAACACACCAATGATTATTGAAAAAGTACTGTTTGAAATTAAAGAGTGGATGGATCAAAAAGGATACAAGTCTGTTGATGAATTTAGAGGCAAATTATCAGATAAAGAATTAAAAGCTTCTGATGTTTATTACAGAGCTCAATATCTTGATTTTCTTTTGCATCCTGAAGAAGTTATTAATAAAAATTTGATGAGATAAAACATTAACATTATAAACATAAAAGCCTGTCAATAAACAGGCTTTTTTTATGAAACATATGTATTAAAAAAGGATGTTTAATTTTTCGCAAACGTTTGAAAAAGAAAAGCGTACGTACTCCAAAAAAATCTATACAAAAGCAACTTAAATGAGGGAATTATATTTTTAAAATTAAAAAAAGAAAACTACTTTTGTGTGCGTGTTTTTGCGTGACAAAAATCATGCTTAATCCCTTTAAATTTATTGTTTTAAATAAATAGAAGCTAATAATATAATTGTTGTTAAGGATCCTGTTGTTTGGGACTTTAACGTTTAAAACTAAAAAGCGATAATTATGAGTACTAAGTACGTTTATACTTTTGGTGACGGTAAGGCCGAAGGTAAAGCAGACATGAAAAATCTGCTTGGAGGAAAAGGTGCTAACCTTGCAGAAATGAACCTAATCGGTGTTCCTGTGCCAGCAGGTTTCACTATCACTACTGAAGTTTGTACTGAATACAACAAGCAAGGAAAAGAGGCTGTTGTAGAAATGATTAAAGGTCAAGTTGAGGCTGCTGTTGCTGAAACTGAAAAAGCAATGAACGCTAAGTTTGACTCTAAAGGTGAAGCTTTCCCATTGTTGTTATCTGTTCGTTCAGGTGCTCGTGTATCTATGCCAGGTATGATGAACACTGTATTGAACTTGGGTATGAACGACGAAACTGTGAAGTTGATCGCTGAGAAATCAGGTAACGAACACTTCGCTTACGATTCATATCGTCGTTTCATCCAAATGTATGGTGATGTAGTAATGGGCGTTGAAGCTGAAAACGGTGAGCACTGTCCTTTCGAGCAAGTTCTTGACAAAGTTAAAGAAGCTAACGGTTACGCTGCTGATAACGAAATGTCAGTAGAAGACCTTAAAGGTGTTGTTGAAGAATTTAAAGCAGTTGTTAGAACTAAAGCAGGAAAAGATTTCCCAACAAATCCATGGGATCAGCTTTGGGGTGCTGTTTGCGCTGTATTTGATTCATGGAACACTGAGCGTGCTATCCTTTACCGTCGTATGGAGAATATTCCAGAAGAGTGGGGTACTGCAGTAAACGTTCAGGCTATGGTATATGGTAACATGGGTGAAACTTCTGCTACAGGTGTATGTTTCTCTCGTGATGCTGCAACAGGTGAAGACTTGTTCAACGGTGAGTACTTGATCAACGCACAGGGTGAAGACGTTGTTGCTGGTGTTCGTACTCCACAAGAAATTACTTTGATCGGTTCTCAAAGATGGGCTGAGCGTAATGGTACTTCTGAAGAAGATCGTAAAGCTAACTTCCCTTCATTGGAAGAAGCTATGCCAGAGATCTACAAAGAATTAGATGCTGTTCAGCAAAAACTTGAAGATCACTATAAAGATATGCAGGATATGGAGTTCACCATTCAGGATGGTAAACTTTGGATGTTGCAAACTCGTAACGGTAAGCGTACTGCTGCTGCTATGGTTAAGATTGCTGTTGATATGATGGAGCAAGGTTACTTCGATGCGAAGACTGCTTTATTACGTCAGGAGCCAAACAAATTGGATGAGCTTCTTCACCCAGTATTTGATACTGCTGCTCTTGCTGCTGCAAAAGAACTTTCTAAAGGTCTTCCTGCATCTCCAGGTGCTGCTACAGGTCAGATCGTATTCTCAGCTGAGGATGCTGAAACTTGGGCTGCTGATGGTAAGAAAGTAATCCTTGTTCGTCGTGAGACTTCTCCAGAAGACTTGAAAGGTATGAACGCTGCTGTTGGTATCTTGACTGAGCGTGGTGGTATGACTTCTCACGCAGCTGTAGTAGCTCGTGGTATGGGTAAATGTTGTATCTCTTCTGCTGCAGGATTAGTAGTTTCTGGTAAAACAATGACTATTAATGGTGTTGCTTACAACGAAGGTGATTTCATCTCATTGAACGGTTCTACTGGTATTGTTTACGAAGGAGAAGTTGCTACAATCAACCCTTCTTTGGATGGTGATTTCGGTAAGATCATGGATCTTGCAGAAGCTAACACTCGTATGTATGTTAGAACTAACGCTGATACTCCAGCTGATGCTCAAACAGCTCGTAACTTCGGTGCTAAGGGTATTGGTCTTTGTCGTACTGAGCACATGTTCTTCGAAGGAGATCGTATCTGGAAGATGCGTGAAATGATCCTTGCTGAAGATCTTGAAGGTCGTAAAGAAGCATTGGCTAAATTATTACCTATCCAGCGTGAAGACTTCTACGGAATTTTGAAAGCTATGGACGGATTCGGAGTAACTATTCGTTTACTAGATCCACCATTGCACGAGTTTACTCCAAACGATGAAGCTTCTCAGAAAGAAATGGCTGAAAAACTTGGTGTTGACGTGAAGGTTGTTACTGAAAAAGTAGAGTCTCTACACGAATTCAACCCAATGTTGGGTCACAGAGGTTGTCGTCTAGGTAACACTTACCCAGAGATTACTGAAATGCAAGCTCGCGCTATTATCGAAGCTGCTTGTGACTTGAAGAAAGAAGGTTTCGATCCAAAACCAGAAATCATGGTTCCATTGATCGGTACTATCAAGGAGTTGAAAATGCAGGAAGAAATCATCCGTTCAACTGCTGCTGTAGTATTCGAAGAAAAAGGAATTAAAGTTGATTATATGGTAGGTACTATGATCGAGATTCCTCGTGCTGCTTTAACTGCTGACGAAGTTGCTGAAGTTGCTGAATTCTTCTCATTCGGTACTAATGACTTAACTCAGATGACTTTCGGATACTCTCGTGATGATGCTGGTAAATTCTTACCTATCTACATTGAGAAAGGTATCTTGAAGCAAGATCCATTCCAGGCTCTTGATCAAACTGGTGTTGGTCAGTTGGTTGAAATGGGTGCACAAAAAGGTCGTGCAACTCGTTCTGATCTTAAATTAGGTATCTGTGGTGAGCACGGTGGTGAGCCATCATCAGTTGAGTTCTGTCACAGAACTGGATTGGATTACGTTTCATGTTCTCCTTTCCGTGTGCCAATCGCACGCCTATCTGCTGCTCAAGCAAACTTGAAGTAATCCGATAGAAATATCGATTCAATATAGAAGGCTGCCCTTTGGGGTGGCCTTTTCTTATTTATGAATAATTCAAATGATTTCTTCTCTAAAAATCAATTAACTGAAAATATGACATTTATATATAAATGATACCTTTGGGATGAAAAATAAACCAATCAGTTAGCCCTCGCATGAAAAAATCTCTGGCAAAGAAACTTCTCATCTATTTTGTTTTACTCAACTTCCTCTCAATTACTATTGTTGGGATATACGCCTACACTCAGGCCAAAGAAGCTCTTATCTCAAGAACTTATGACCAGTTAATTTCGGTGCGCATTGAAAAGAAAAAAAGAGTTGAAAATTTCTTTCAACAATGCAAACACGATATGCAAATCATCAGTAGCATCGAATTTCCAAAATCGGATAAAACAAAACCCGACTATTCTTTTGATCAAAATCTAACAAAAAAGATCATAGACCACGATTTTTTCAGACATGAATTTACCTCCTTAATTACTAACAAGCAAAATTTCGAGAACATATTCATTTACCAATCGGACACCTCTTTTATTCATTCCAGCATACAAAATCCGATTATTAATAATAACACACAAACTCTCACTCCGCAACACAAAGAATTATTTCAATCACTCCTAAATAAACAAAGTGATAGTATTTCAGTACACGAATTATTCGCATCACAAAAAAAATTCCCTCCCGAAATCCTCATTTGCAAACTGATCCAGCAACGAAAACAAAAGGCTGTTTTGGCCTTTCAAATCAATTCTGAAATTATTAATGCCATCATGCTTGATAATAATCCTCTAAATGGATTAGGAAAATCAGGAGAAGCCTATCTTGTTGGGAAAGACAATTGGTTACGAAGCACCAGCCGATTCCTGGAACACTCAAAACTCCCTGTTGAAGCCTCAACACGAGGAGTCAAACTGGCTTTTCAGGATAGTACAGGCACATCCATATTTAAAGATTATCGAGGGATTAAAGTTTTAAGTTCATACAGTAAACTAAATCTAATGGGACTGGAATGGGTGGTTTTAGCTGAAATAGATCATCAAGAAGCCATGGTTCCTATTCAAAATTATGGTTATAATATCAGCTACATCCTTATTGTTCTAAGTTTATTCCTACTTGGTGTAGTAGCTCTAATTGCAAACACCATCACGGCTCCAATTCGAAAATTAAGAGACGAAACAGAGAAAATATCATCGGGCATATACGAACCCGTTACTGATATTAAAGCTGAAGGTGAAATACTCGAACTGGTTGAAGCTTTCAATCACATGACCCAAACAATAAAAAAACAACAAGAAAACCTAAAGCTGGCCCACGATAAAAGTATCTCTTCAATGATTGATGGACAGGAATCTGAACGCAACCGATTAGCCAAAGAACTACACGACGGATTGGCTCAAACAATCCTGGCTATTAAAATGCGAATCGAAAATACCGCTCCAGAGAATGCAAGCATCGTTTTAAAAGAATCCGAAGAAATGTTTGTCAGCTTAATGCATGAGATCCGCAGCATGTCAAATGATTTAATGCCAGCTGTTTTGCGTGAATTTGGACTGGTAAATGCACTTAGAGGCCTATTATCACAAATCGAAGAAAACAGTGAACTCAAAACAGTTTTAATTGTTGATGACCAGCTGCCAAAACTGAATAAAAAAACAAAAACCTACCTGTACCGGATTGCACAAGAAGCTGTGAATAACATCATAAAGCATGCACAAGCAACACAAATAACAATAAATATCCATATTAAAAACGATTGGTATTTATTTGAAATTTGCGACAATGGCATCGGTTTAACAGATGATTTTGAATACAACCAGAGTAACGGCATATCGAACATTTTGGATCGAATATCAGTTTTAGGAGGAAAAGTGTTATTTTGCAACAATTCACCCCAGGGCTTAAAAATTCAATGTGAAATCCCATTCAAAAATTGTTCAAATGAGTAAGATTAAAGTTATTTTGGTTGATGATCACAAATTGTTTCGTGATGGTCTTAAATCCTTATTACTAAGCAATCGGGATATCGAAGTTGTTGGAGAATTCGGCAATGCAAAAGATTTAATCAAACAAATCAATCAGTTCGAAAGTGAAATTGTAATTACGGATATCAGCATGCCCGGAATGAATGGCATCGAACTCACGCAGTATTTGAATCGCGAGTTTGCCAACATCAAAACAATTATTTTATCCATGCACATCAACAAGGATTTTATTTTGAGTGCTATGGAAGTCGGCGCAAAAGCCTATCTGCCAAAAGATATTGCGGGAAAAGAACTGATTGAAGCTATTTATGAAGTCAATCAAGGACGGGAATATTTTAATACACTTGTCAGCAATATTATCATGAGGAGTCTGATGAAAAAAAATCAGGACAATAAACGACAGGGTGAATTAACCAATCGGGAAACCGAGGTTCTGATTCTGGTTGCCAATGGCCTGATGAACAAAGAAATTGCTGACAAATTAAATATTAGTGTCCGTACAGTCGACTGTCATAAAAACAATATAATGAGTAAGTTAAAACTAAACACTACTGCTGAATTAGTTAAATATGCCATCCGAAACCATATAATCGAACTATAGGTAATTTACCTAGCCTCTCACCTTTTTTCGTAGAATATTTTAGGGGAAATTATCTATTTCACCTCTCTTGTCACAGCTCTATTTTTGCTTGTTGAAACGAACAAACAATTTACTAACTAAGACAAGATTCTATGATTAAAAAATCACTTAAGTATCTGCTTATAACGCTTCTGTTTTTCACAAGCAGCTATTCATTTGGACAGAAAAGTAAACTTGATGTCAACTTTTCTGCCGATGTTATGAGCAGATATGTTTGGCGAGGTACTCAGTTTGGTGGAAACAGCCCAAGTTTGCAACCTTCGATGAGTGTCACTTATGAAGGATTTGAATTTGGAGCCTGGGGAGCTTACTCTTTATCAGGTGCAAATTCAGGACAGGAACTCGATTTATACGTATCCTATACCCTTCCGAATGAACTATTTTGCTTAACGTTTACCGATTATTATTTTCCAAACGAAAACGATGATTACAAGTATTTTAACTACAACAACAACCGCACAGGTCATGTTTTAGAAGGGATGCTAAGCTTTAATGGAACCGAAAAAATTCCTTTCGGGTTGACTTTCGCCCTAAATTTCTGGGGAGCCGATGCCGTAAAATTGGGAGATGATCCTTCCAAAGCTGATTTCAACAAGAAAACCGGACTTCAATACTCAAGTTATCTGGAGTTGACTTACAGTCATAAACTAGATAATAATATCACTCTTGATGCATTCATAGGGGCAAGCCTTAACAATGCCAAAGAAGCAAATACAAGTACTGGCTTTGTTGGCGAAAGTGGCTACTACGGATCAAAAGCAGGTGTGGTAAATCTGGGCTGCAAACTATCTAAAGAAGTTGCGATCAGCGAGAAGCTGAGTTTCCCGGTATCAGCATCACTCATTACAAATCCAGCTGACGAGAAAATTTATCTTGTATTTGGATTATCATTTTAACAATAACTAAAAACAACTAGATATGATTTTTGATACAGGTTCAACAACCTTTATGATTTTATGTACCAGTTTGGTGATGTTAATGACACCAGGGCTGGCTTTCTTTTACGGCGGTCTCGCTGGAAAAAGAAATATTCTTGGTGTAATGATGCAAACTTTTGTATCATTAGGTATTACCACAATTATGTGGGTAGCTATTGGTTACTCTCTTTGTTTCAGTGGTGGCGAAGGTGGTATCATCGGTAACCTTGACCTTGCTTTTTTAAATGGCATCGACTTTAATACACCGTTTGGACCAAATGGCACATACCCACTGTATATTTTCATTTCCTATCAAATGATGTTTGCCATTATTACACCTGCCCTTATTACCGGAGCTTTTGTAAATCGTGTAACATTTAAGGCGTACCTAATCTTCCTGGTACTATGGCAACTGTTTGTTTATTATCCATTTGTTCATATGGTATGGGGTAATGGTATTCTTGCGCAATGGGGTGTTCTCGATTTTGCAGGTGGTGTTGTTGTACATGCAACTGCTGGTTTCGCAGCCTTAGCTTCTGTAATTTATGTTGGAAAACGTCGTGACCGTCAATCACCGCCAAATAGTATTCCATTGGTAGCTATCGGAACCGGTCTTTTATGGTTTGGTTGGTATGGTTTTAATGCCGGTAGCGAATTGGATGTAAATTCTATCACAACTCTTGCATTCCTTAATACTGACGTCGCTGCTTCATTTGCTGCTATCACCTGGTTGATTATCGAATGGAAAAAAGAAGGTAAACCTAAATTTGTAGGCTTACTAACTGGTGCTGTTGCTGGTCTTGCTACAATAACTCCTGCCGCTGGATTTGTTCCATTGTGGGCTGCTATGCTAATTGGTATTGCTGCCGGTACACTTTGCTATATGGCTGTGCATCTTAAAAACAAGCTTGGATGGGATGATGCTCTTGATGTATGGGGAGTCCACGGTATGGGTGGTGTTTTTGGTACTATTTTATTAGGTGTTTTTGCATCAACAGCCGTAAATACTCAATCAGGACTTTTAGAAGGTAATGTAGCTTTCTTTGGAAAAGAAATTGCTTCAGTAATCATCAGTGCAGTTTATGCATTCTTGTTTACATACTTGATGTTAACAATCATCAATTACATCACACCTGTAAAAGTAAAAGTTGAAGATGAAGATCTGGGATTAGATGCCTCTTTACATGGTGAAAAAGCTTATGATGACGGTGCATTGTAAGTTGTTGTTTTAAATTTAGTTTTCGGAGACTAGGCTGCCCCTAAGGACAGCCTTTTTCTTTTTTATGCCTAATTAAAGTTTTTACTGAGATGAAGAGTACCAGTACTCAACACCTAAGAGTACATGCACTCAATGTCTCAAAGTGCATGCAGTTGTTGTCTCAAAGTGTATGCAGTTGTCGTCTCAAAGTTTTGGTGAATGTACTTTACAGTGTTTAAATGGAAGTTTGCCAGTCTAGGTGGCAAAAATGAAATAATCCAATATTAAATCGATTATAGAATAGAAAACCACCTGGTAATGAACCTAATTTCTAAATTAAAAATCACTAATATATATGATTTAGAATCGAGTACTTTTTTCTTTCTTTGTAGCCATAAAAATTTATTAAAGGATTTAGAATATGAACTGGAGTTTGAAACTTCGAAATTGGCACAGAGATTTCTCTTACTTTTATGTTGGACTATTAATGGCATTTTCAATTTCTGGAATTGCTTTGAATCATCGTCACTCCTGGGATCCGCGTGACTATGTATACGATGCTGTGGATGTAAAATTTGATTTACCCAAAGATAAAGATGCTATTTCAGATGAGTTTTTTCAAAAGGCTCTAAAAAACCAAGGTATTGAACTAAAATTGAATGGAACAGCTTGGAGAAGAGGTGGATATAATCTCTATTTCGATAATGCTTATGCTTATATCAATCCATCTACGGGAGAAGGTCAAATTGAAAGTTTCAGAACACGTCCAATCTTAGGACAAATGGTCGATTTACACAAATCGGCAAGTGATGCTTGGGTTTGGTATTCCGATATTTTTGCCATTTGTGTATTGCTGATCTGTATCACAGGTTTGGTAATCACCAAAGGAAGAAATGGCTTTAAAAAACGAGGTTGGAAATTGGCTTTACTCGGTGTAATTATTCCTTCTGTTTTGTGGTTTTTCCTATAAAAAGAAATTACAAGAAAGGCTGCTTCGTGTGAGGCAGCCTTTCTTGATTCTTATTCATCGCTTTTAATTTTTATGGAGCTAAGCAATTGAATGTTGTTAATGTCAGTATAATCGTATTGGAGTAATCCTTCAGGAGAAATTACCACCAGGATATTTCCCAATGGAATTACATCGTAAGGAGTCAAATCGGTAAATGTACTTAGATGATTTGCAGCAATGTTCAATGGATCAGATTTGTCATAGATTTTTAAACCTGCTGTACCATCGCATACAAAAAGTAAATCACCATCAATTCCCAATCCGTATGGATTTGTCATTGAATACGATTTAAGAAGACTTGGAGTATTTAAATTGCTAATGTCAACAACATCAAGCTGACTCGTATTTTGACCACACCAATTTCCTGCACGAAGCGTTATGTAGGCATAATCATCCTCAACTACCACAGGATCACAACTCATAAAATGTGAGTATTCCGATACATATTCAGGTGCAAATGGATTGCTGATATCGTAGATATACATTCCCCGGTTGGCACCAAAGAAAAGATGATTGTTGTGTGCAAAAACTGTTTCAATTCCCCATCCTAAATTTAAACTACCACTAAATATTGCTTCGTTTGAGTTTGCTATGTCGTAGATATTTAAAGCATATGATGATTTTAGTGTATATAAGGTATTTCCCTGGATCATGAATCGAGCCATGGAACCAGCTTTGCCAATATTTGAACCATTGGCTTTCGAACTGGCCTCAGCTGCTGAATTTGCCATGTAATCGTACATTGGGTAATATCTAGGTTCCTGATATTTTTCGCTGGTACGTTTTACTTCCCAACCAACAACAATGCCTTTTTTAGGATCGATATCACCATATCTGTAATTATTGTTTGTTGGAGGCAAACAGTAAAAGAATACATCGTCAAATCGTTTACTTTCTGTTACCTGATTGATATTACTGATATCGATAACCACCAAATCGGTGTATGAATCGGCATAGAGCATATTATCCTTTACTGCCATATCAATATTTCCGGGAATGGTAATAAATTTTTCGGTAACGGGATTGGAAGGATCGGAATTATTGATCACATGGATGCCCTGGAATTTTTCATTTACCAATATATAATCTCCATAGAAATATATTTTTCCTGTTTCTTCCATACTTCTTGAGCTTTCCGATTTTACTGCATTTTTAAAATCGGCGGTACTCATATACACTGGTTCATTAATGGTATACTCATGAGAAATGTCGTCATCACAAGAGAAGAAGCATACACCTATGAATAGTATCAATGAAGTTTTAATTATTGTTTTCATATGAATTGCATTTAGGGATTAGATTTTAACTTTTTTAATCTAACCTATAGATGCACGTGGATCATATAGGTTGCGTGTAAGTTTTTGAAAGTTAATTTGTAGTGCGACGCAACCAAATTTGATTTGTTCCATCAAAAGAGAAACAATATGAAGAATTATGAAGACTATAAGCCCATTATTAAAACCGATCCTTTTGTTTGTGTTTGGTATTTTACTAACCACTCAGTTAAGTGCACAAAAAAGAATTGATGTTGTCCATCTTAAGAATGGCAATGTATTAAAAGGAACTATTGTAAGACAGGTTCCTGGTAAATTTCTTGAATTGAAAACACTGGATAAAAATTTCTGGAAGTTTGATATGGAAGACATTGCTGAAATAAGCTACGAAAGGAAAAGATTGCCAAAGTTTAAACAAGACAGTCTTACCAATGGAAATCAAAAAGTTTTTATAGATGCTAAATTTGGAGTTTTACTTGGCAGCAATGGGAATGAAAACGAGGCTCCTTTTAGTTTGATGTGTTCGGCAAATTACCTCTTTAAAAATGGCCTGTCATTGGGAGGTGGAATTGGTTTAGAAACCTTTGAAGAAACCCAAATTCCTTTATTCACGGATATTCGCTACCATCATAAAATTAAAGGATTAAATACGTATCTGTTTTGTCAGTCAGGTTATTCTTTTGCACTTGAAAATAGGGAAAATACAAATTATTACTACAACAATGGTGAAGAGATGGACAACAAAGGTGGCTGGTTAATAAATCCGGGCATAGGTGTTGTTTTTAGTGGAAAAGGAAGTACAAGTTTTAGTCTGGGATTGGGTTATCGATACCAGAAAAACAAACTCACATGGTATAACGATTACACTGCCGATAAAGAGATTTTACGGGAGGAATTTAATCGCCTGAGCATTCATTTGGGAATATTATTCTAAAAATATTGTCTCATATACGAGTTGTTTAAGTAATTATTCTTACTTTCAAAATCAGGAGTTTTCCTGATTTTTTTGTTTAAACAAGAACTGATATGACTATTCAAATTGGGCGTTTTTCATTTCGAGGACCTTTTTCAAATTTGGATGAGATTAAAAATCGTCCAGGTCTATATATCCTTCATAGAAATGAAACCGATATTGTTCCAGTAATTATTGGCCAAACGGCTTTGCTAAATGCAAATATTGCAGATGAAATTAAAGCGCATGAATTGAGCTTGGGAAAAGATTGTTATGTTTCAGTTTATAATACCTTTTGCGCACTTGAATTAGACAGAGAAGAGATGATAAAGGAGATCTATGAAATTTTTCACTTGGAGTCTAATTAACTTACCATTCTAAAAACCACCCAAAATTGGCCAAGCAGATAAAAGTCTGAATGGATTTTATATCTTTGCAATTCAAAATTAGTATAAATAATATCTGTTGGCACGAATATTAGCAATTGATTACGGAAGAAAGAGAGTTGGTTTAGCGGTTACAGATCCTTTGCAAATAATAGCAAATGGATTGGATACTGTTGCAGCCAAAGATTTGCTTGATTACCTGGAAAAATACATGACCAATGAAGAGGTTGAACTTTTTGTGGTAGGATATCCAAAGCAGTTGAATAATGAGGATAGCGAATCAATGAAATATTTGAAACCATTTTTAGGGAAATTGAAGAAAAAATTTCCGGATATCCCTATAGAAATGGTTGATGAGCGATTTACTTCAAAAATAGCATTTCAAACGATGATTGATGGTGGCTTAAAAAAGAAGCAACGTCAGGATAAAGCTATGATTGATAAAGTGAGTGCAACGATAATTTTACAATCTTACATGGAAACCAAACGAAACCTGTTTTAGATTGTTTAAAGAGTAAATAAGAGTATAAAAATGATATTACCGATTACGATTTATGGCCATCCTGTCTTAAGAAAGGTTGCCAAAGATATTGACAAGGATTATCCTGAGTTGGAAAAATTCAAAGCAGATATGTGGCAAACCATGTATTTTGCTGATGGAGTAGGTCTAGCAGCTCCGCAAGTAGGAAGGTCGATTAGAATGTTTGTGATTGACTGCTCAACTTTTGCTGAGGAAGAACCTGAATTGGAAGGTTTTAAAAAGATGTTCATCAATCCTAAAATAACAGAGCGTACAGGAGAAGAATGGACCATGTCGGAAGGATGTTTGAGTATTCCTGGTTTAAATGAAGATGTGAAGCGTCCAGAAACAATTAAAATTGAATACTACGATGAAAATTGGGAGTTTCATGAAGAAGAGTATTCGGGTTATGCTGCCAGAGTAATTCAACATGAGTATGATCATCTGGAAGGAATCATGTTTACCGATCATTGTGCTCCAATTAAAAAGCGACTTTTAAGAGGAAAACTTGCCGGAATATCAAAAGGAAAGTTTAAAGCAAAATATAAATTTACACTTCCAAAATAATATACTACCCTACCAATTCGGTAGGGTTTTTTAATGTTCATACGGATTAATGGATAGACTTATATCAGTTCTTATAAGCTGACGAATTGTGATATTATTAATAATATTTAAACAATTTTTGCATTGTTCCGTATTAGCAGATATTGTTTTAGCCACTAATTAAAATCTATATACTATGAAAAAATTAATTCTACTACTTATTTTGTTTGCGCCATTTTTGGGTAAATCACAGGATATTGAACAGTTTCTTTTAGCAGGGACCGAGGATGCTTCAAAGTTGACTGAAAAATATGTGAATCCAGTATCGAAAGGCTTTATGTATGGATTGAACAATGGTTGGTATTCAACTGCCAAAACCCACAAAAAGTTAGGTTTTGACATTACCTTGGTTGCCAATTTGGCCAAAGTTCCAAGCAAGGATGAAACATTTCAGTTTATAGAAAGTGATTATTCAAACATTACTTTGGCAAATGGTTCTTCAAAAATTCAAACCTTGATGGGTGGAGAAAATAATACAACTCTTCAAGCGAGAATTAAAACCGATATGGGAGAGGTCAAGTTGACTAATTTTGTTATGCCAGATGGTATTGGTGATGATTTGCCAATGAATGCTGTTCCTTCTGCAACCCTGCAAGTTGGTATTGGTATTCCAGGAATTAATTCTGATTTAAAAGTAAGATACTTGCCTAAAGTAGGATCTTCCGATTTAGAGGTGGGAATGTTTGGTATTGGACTTCAAAAGAGTTTATCAAAAATGTTAAAGATTGATAAAACTCCAGTTGATATTTCTGCATTAATAGCATATACTCGTTTAACTTCTGAATATGATATTCAGGAAGATTCAGGATTAAATGGTTCAGGACAAAAGATGGAGTTCAAAACCAATGCATATACATTTCAGGCGATTGCATCGGTAAACTTGAAGTTGATCGAATTTTATGGTGCAGTTGGTTATAACACTGCGAAAATGGATGTTGATATCAAAGGTTCTTACGATTTGGAATATACATTGGAAGGAACTGGTGCAACTGTAAAGGAAACTGTTGTAGATCCAGTATCCGTTGATTTTGATGCCAGCGGTGTTCGTGCAACTCTTGGTACCAGATTAAATCTTGGCTTCTTTAAGATTTTTGGTGATTATACCATTCAGGAATACAATACAATTACAGGAGGTATAGCATTTAGCTTCAGATAGAGAAGCTTAATGAGCACAATTGCTCTGTATAATAAATAGATAAGTCCTTGCTTTTTTTAGCAAGGACTTTTTTTTTCGAGTAGGAATTCTTAAATTCAATTAACCATAAAATGTATTTGCATGGATTTACGGGAGCTACTACGACAATATCCTTTTTTGCGAATTCTATTTTTTCTGATAGTTGGAATTTTTATAGCCGAATTGCTTGAAATATCTAATAAGTTGGCTCTTATTCTGATTTCCTTTGTTTTTGTTTTAATGATTTTGTTTGTGTTGATCCCCAAACTGAAAAAATCATACCAATTGCGACCTGTTTTCGGTTTAATAGTGCTTGTCCTGTTTACTTGTTTAGGAGTTTTTAGAACCCAAGTAGTTCAGGAAAGTATGTTTTTGAGTGAGATGGATTCATGCGAAGCTTATCAGTTGAGATTAATTGAAAATGCGATTGAGAAGGCAAATACTTTTTCGTGTGTTGCAAGAATTACAGAATCTGTTAATAAGAACAGTACTATTAAAGAGACTGCCAATATCATTTTATACTTTAAAAAGGACAGTTTAGTAAAACAGTTGAATGTTGGAGATCGATTGTTAATCAACTCTAAGGTGGAGCGTGTTAAAAATGCAGGAAATCCTAACGAATTTGACTACTCGGGATATTTAAAAACGCGTCACATCTTATATACCTCCTATGTAAGTCCCACAAATTGGATTAAACTGCCAACAGATCATCGAATGAATGTCCGCACGTTGGCTTGGAAGTGGCGAGATCAGCTTTTGCAAATATATCGTGATAACGGAATTAAAAATGAAAGTTTCGATATTTTGGCAGCTCTTACCTTGGGATACAAAACAAGCCTCGATCCCGAAGTGCGAAAAGCTTGGGCAGATGCTGGAGCTATGCATGTTTTAGCAGTATCGGGACTACACGTAGGAATCATTTATTTGATCATGAGTTATCTATTGGGTTTCTTACTAAAAATAAAATATGGGCGGTGGATTCGTAGTTTACTTCTTTTAATCATTCTTTGGCTGTATGCCTTGATAACCGGATTATCGCCTTCAGTAATGAGGGCAGCTTGCATGTTTAGCTTCATTGTTGTTGGTGAAGCAATGAAACGAAAAGGAGGAGTTTTTAATTCTCTTGCTGCGTCGGCTTTTTTTCTATTGCTCTATAATCCTTACTTGTTATTCACGGTGGGATTTCAATTTTCATACTTGGCAGTTGTAGGAATCGTATTCTTTCAACCCAAATTTGATAAGTTGCTTTTTGTCCGAAATCCTATTTTGAATAAGTTATGGCAATTAACAACTGTGGCATTAGCTGCACAAATTGCAACCTTTCCCTTAACAATTTATTATTTCAATCAATTTCCTTCTTATTTTCTATTATCGGGTTATGTGGTAATCTTAATGGCGGGTATACTAATTTACCTATCCGCCTTATTGCTGATATTGTCCCAGGTTGAAATACTTTCAAATATACTGGGATGGATACTTCAACATCTAATTAAAATATTAAACCAAATTATTGTTTGGATACATGAACTGCCAGCAGCCGTTATTCATTCCATTAGCTTTTCTTTATTTCAGGTTTTATTGATGTATGCTTTAATCATCAATTTGGTTTTTGTTGTGATTTTAAGAAGAAAAATGGCTGTTTACAGTTTTTTGATTTTACTTGTCTTTTTTCAGATACCAGAACTTTTAAATCATTTTCGACCTAAAAAACAGGAGTTGATTGTTTTTAACGCTGGGGGGAATTCATTAATTGGATTTAGGAGTGGAAATCAAGTAAGTTATCTGTGCGATAAAAATATGGAAATGTCGAAGCAGAAGTTCTTGGCTAATAATTATCAAATTCAAAATCACCTTGATAAACTCCAAACAGACACAATACAAGAAGTAGATTTTTGGGAATTTGCTGGAAGTAAAATTCTAATTATCCAAAGGTATAATGACTTATCGGTTGAGCTTTTTAATCATCTCCATCCTGATATTGTTTTGATGAGGAAATCAGCGTTGAAAAAGGCAGAAAAATTAATGAAACATCAGATCAATTGTACAATTGTGGTTGATGGATCTGTATATAAAAATGATTTACAACGATTACAAAATACTAAGGTAGATAGTTTGGGTAAACTATTTGTTATAATGGATAGAGGAGCTTTTATTGTTGATTTGTCCTTGTATAAATAGTATTGGTGTACAAAAATATAATATTCAATTAATGCTTTTGATTTTAATTTCTGATTTGGTAATTTAGAGAGATTGGCTTTTTAATTTTTTTTAACGATTTATTATCGAATTTGCTCGATATTGTGTTAATTTGCCTCGAATTTTTCCAAAAATATTAGTTAACGGAATAAAGATATGAAGATTGTTATTGCCGGTGCAGGAGCTGTTGGAACTCATTTGGCGAAGATGTTAAGTCATCAGGATCATGATATAATTTTATTGGATCAGGATGAAGAAAAATTGAAAGAAGTTGATTCTCATTTGGATTTATTAACCATTGTGGGATCTAGTTCTTCGTTGAAGGATTTGAAGGAAGCAAGCGTTAAGAAAGCAGATTTGTTTATTGCAGTAACGCAATCCGAAACTACAAATATTACTTCCACAATTCTAGCCAAGAAATTAGGAGCAATAAAAACAATTGCACGTATCGACAATCAAGAGTATTTAACTCCTGAAAACAAAGAATACCTACAAAGTTTAGGAATCGATGAATTGATTTATCCTGAAAAACTAGCTGCAAAAGAGGTAATAAGCTATTTATCTCGTTCTGGTACTCGTCAGATGTATGAATTTTCAGGCGGAAAACTTTTGTTATACGGAATCAAAATCAGCAGTAAGTCTATTATAATGGATAAAACCATGGCCGAAGTGGCTCAAATGACTAGTGATGTTGACTTTCGTGCTGTAGCAATTAAACGTGAGGATGCAACTATTATCCCTAGAGGTCATAATAGATTCTCTAGGGGAGATTTGGTTTTCGTAGTAAGTAAGCCTGAGAGTATCGAAAAAGTAATGCTCTTGGCGGGAAAACAAAAGTACGAAGTGAAGAATGCCATGATTCTTGGAGGCAGCAGAATAGGACAAAAGACTGCTATGGAGTTGGGCCGAAAAATGAATCTGAAACTTTTGGAAATTGACAAGGAAAAAAGTTTAAAACTAGCCGATAGTTTACAAGATACCTTGGTGATTAATGGCGATGGCCGTGATAAAGAATTGCTAAAAGAAGAAGGGATTCATAAAATGGATGCATTTGTCGCAGTAACAGGAAACTCAGAAACCAATATTCTAGCCTGTTTGCTTGCTAAGAAAATGGGTGTTCGAAGAACCATTGCCGAAGTTGAAAATATCGATTATATAGATCTTGCCGATAATATTGGAGTGGGAACCATGATTAACAAAAAACTTCTTGCAGCAAGTTATATTTATCGTTTCACCATGGATGCTGATGTTCAGCATTGCAAATGGCTTACAGTTTCAGATGCTGAGGTAATGGAGCTTACCGCAAAAGAAGGATCTAAAATAACCAAAGCTGAATTAAAAGATTTAGATTTTCCAAATGATGCCAATATTGGAGGAATCATTCGCGATGATGAAAGTATTATTGCAACAGGAGACACTCAAATTATGGCTAATGATAAAGTGGTTGTATTTACTTTACCTTCAGCCATCAAAAAAGTAGAGAAATTTTTTAAATAGGATATTAAAAGAGCTTGTAAAAGCTCTTTCTTTGTTAATAACTCATCTTCTTGTAGATAAGGGTTTTTCTTGGGGCTATGAATTTAAAATATGTTTTTTATTTAATGTCAGTGTTAGCTCTAATTGAATCAGTCTTTATGATTCTTTGTGCACTGATGGCATTTTTCTATTGTGAAGGAGATTTGGGATGTTTCCTGAAATCAGCTATTATTACAATTGCTGTAGGAGGAATTCTTTTTCTGATAACAAAAAACCACAAAACAGAAATTCACAAACGAGAAGCTTTTCTTGTGGTAAGTTTGGTTTGGGTGTTTTTTTCGATTTTTGGAGCACTACCATATTGGATTGGATCGTATGTTCCTTCGTATACCAATGCTTTTTTTGAAACCATATCGGGCTTTACTACTACAGGAGCATCGGTAATTAGTGATATAGAATCATTACCACATGGTATCTTGTTTTGGAGATCGCTTACTCACCTTTTAGGGGGAATGGGAATTTTGGTTTTAACCGTTGCAATTTTACCAATTTTTGGATTTGGTGGAATGGCTATGTTTAATGCTGAAGCAGCAGGAGTTACTGTTGATAAACTCCACCCACGAATTAAGGAAACAGCCAAAAGATTGTGGGGGATTTACATGCTTTTAATTGCTTTGGAAATCATCTTCCTGATGTTAGGAGACATGGGATTATTTGATGCAGTTTGTCATTCTTTTGGGACATTGGCTTCTGGAGGTTTTTCTACAAAGAATGATAGTATTATGGGGTATTCCACATACATTCAATATGTAATTATCTTTTTTATGTTTTTGGCTGGCGTGAATTTTACGCTTCATTACTTTGCGATAAAAGGGAATTTGAAGAAGGTGATTCAAAATCAGGAATTTAAAGTTTATTTTGGCTTAATTCTGCTGATAACAGCAATCATTACCTTAACCTTAACACTCAAAAATCACTTACCTTTGGAACATTCTTTTCGCGATGCACTTTTTCAGGTAGTATCTGTGATTACCAGTACAGGTTTTGTTAGTGCTGATTATACGGCCTGGCCTTCTTATCTGTGGATGCTGATTTTTGGTTTAATGTTTACAGGGGCTTGTGTTGGATCTACTTCAGGTGGAGTAAAAATTCTTCGTCATTTGCTTTTGTTTAAAAATAGCTTTTTGGAGTTTAAAAGGATGATTCATCCCTCAGCAGTGATACCCGTTCGATATAATAATGAGGCAATTGGAAAGGATGTTATATTTAAAATACAAGCTTTCGTAGTATTGTATTTTATCATTTTCTTTGCAAGTACCATCGTACTGGCATTTTTAGGATTAGATTTCATATCAGCCATGGGAGCAGTTGCAACTACAATGGGGGGAATAGGTCCTGGTTTAGGAAAAGTAGGGCCAGTGGACAACTTTGCTATGCTACCGAATGCAGCAAAATGGGTACTTTCGTTTTTAATGTTGCTAGGACGTTTAGAGTTATTTACCTTATTAATTATATTTGTTCCTGCTTTTTGGAAGAATCGATAAGGAAATTTTTATAACAAGTAATTGTCATTTATCTTTAGCTAAAATCTCATCCTAAATTCTGTGATTAAATTTAAGGTTATATTAAATATACTAGGGAAGCTTTTGGTTGGCGAAAGTTTCTTTCTTTTCATTTCATTATTGGTTTCATTAATCTATCAGGAAAATGACACCACAGCTTTTTTAAAATCGGGATTAGTAACCTTTTCAGTAGGAATATTTAGTTATTTATCGTCAAAAGGAGTAAAAAAAGATTTAGGTAAGAGAGAAGGGTATATTATTGTAAGCTTAGTTTGGGTTGTTTTTTCCATGTTTGGATGTTTGCCCTATTTATTTAGCGGTGCAATATCTTCTGTAACTGATGCATTTTTTGAGACAATGTCTGGTTTTACCACTACAGGGTCCTCCATATTGAATAATATTGAGGAATTGCCTCATGGCATTCTGTTTTGGAGATCGCTTACTCAATGGATGGGTGGTATGGGAATTATCGTTATGTTTCTTGCCATTCTGCCAACTTTAGGTATTGGAGGACGCGAGTTATTTGCAGCTGAAGTTCCAGGACCTACACCAGACAAGCTTACTCCACGAATTAAAGAAACAGCAAGAAACCTTTGGGGATTGTATATCTTTTTTACTGCATTGGAAACAATTCTATTGTATGTGGGAGGAATGAGTTTTTTTGATGCCATAAATCACTCATTAACAACAATGGCTACAGGTGGATATTCTACAAAACAGGCAAGTGTAGGATTTTATACTTCACCATATATTCAGTATACAATTACCTTTTTCATGTTTGTGGCAGGTACGAACTTTACACTTTCATATGGAATGATAACAGGGCGTTTTACCAAGGTTTTCAGAGATGAGGAGTTTAGGTTTTACACCTTTGTTGTATTGTTTTTTGCCTTTATAATAACTCTTGGATTAATTGCAGCAGGTAATGTGACAGGTGAGCAAGCATTCAGAGATGCACTGTTTACTGTAGTTTCTATTATTACAACAACTGGTTATGCAACGGCAGATTATCTGCTTTGGTCACCATTTTTGGGCATGCTAATTTTCGTTTTATTCTTTGTTGGCGGATCAGCAGGCTCAACAGGTGGAGGAGTTAAGGTGGTTCGTATTTTATTGCTTTTTAAAAATAGTTTTTACGAACTAAAAAGATTGGTCCATCCGAATGCTGTAATTCCTATTCGGTACAATTCAAAAGTTGTTGATCAAAGAACTGTTACTAACATTTTGGCCTTCTTTGTCTTCTATATTCTGATATTTATGATGTCGGCAGTTTTAATGTCATTTTGGACTCCTGATATTTATTCGGCATTTAGTGCTGTAGCTACAACTTTAGGCAATATTGGACCAGGTTTTGGAGAAATTGGTCCAATGGAAAATTTCCATCAATTACCAGATTTGGCAAAATGGTTTCTTTCTTTCCTAATGATGTTGGGAAGATTAGAATTGTTTACGGTGTTGGTGTTATTTTCTCCTTCATTTTGGAAGCATTAAACCTCAGATCTAAAACTTTTCTTCGATATTCGAATATTTCATTCAACTTCGATTTTATAAATAGCTTATTGGCAATAGCTCCTAAAAATCCTAAAGGAGGTTGATACGATATGATATCTTTCATGATAACTCCATCGGGCAATGGTTCAATGATGTGTTGGTGGTGCCATATGGAATAGGGGCCAACACGTTGTTCGTCTACAAAATAACAGTTATCACGAACCTGAGTAATTTCTGTTACCCAAGTGGTTTTAATGCCTAAAACCGGACTTACTTTGTAAGGAATGATCATTCCCGGATACATTTTTCTCTCTATTAAATCAGAAGTTATATCGAAACCCATGTATTTGGGCGTAATTTCTTTTAGATTGATTGGTGACGAAATAAATTCCCAAAGCTCTTCGATGCTTGTGTGTAGTATTTGTTCTTTATAAAACTGGTAAAATGACATAAAGTAAAGTTTTGGCTAATAACTGTTTGTGTTCTGTATTGATGCAGTTATGCATAAACAATTGGTTATAATAAGAAGTTCCTTGTGAAACCAAGTTCAAAAAAATACTTTCTTCAGAATAGATTTATATTCCAATAATTAAAACATTTTGTGCAGGAAAAAGTTCATAGAATGATTCAATAAAAATTAGATTATTGCACAGAGTTAGAAGCTCTACTTTGTTATCGTAAAGTTAGAGAAAGGCAGTTACTGTGATTCTGGAATAAAAATGATGTGATACAATGAGCGATCAATTATTTGGTGGCGTAAAAACTTATAGGAAGTTGTAAATCAAGGAGTATTTTTCTTTTGTCATAAAAAAGTAAATATTAATCATGAAAATATAACATTTTAAAGGCTGTCTCGTAAACAATGACGTTATATTTACAGAACAAAATTTTCTAGACATTTTAAACAATCTTTAATTTAACTCATGGAACATATAGAAAAGTATAATCACTTAATTGAAAAAGAAATAGAGAAGTACAAAAAAGAGTCAAATAAGGTATTGACAAAATTTGAAAAAAGTTTTAGTAAGGGAAAAATGGTGGTAACTCATCATTTCGAAAATGTGGCAACCGAATTGATACGTTTGGTAAAAACTGATTTTGAGAATGCCGGATATTACCCTGAATTTATTGGGAATAGACCAGGAGGACATATCGTTTTACGTGTAAGCCTACTAAAATCTTCGGGAAAAGTTGCATAGTCTCATAGGTTTGTATAAAAAATGCCGACAATGTTATTCTTGTCGGCATTTTTGCTTTTTATATCAAATCAAAAAATAAGCTCTCCAATTCCAGGTCTGATAATTTCAAATTCTCCGTTTGTACAATCTATGATTGTTGATGCGGTATTGTTTCCGTATCCTCCATCAATTATCAAGTCGACATCTTTTTTATATTTTTCGTCGATTAATTCAGGATCTGTAGTATACTCGATTACTTCATCAGGATCGTGAATGGAAGTAGTCATGATAGGATTACCTAATTCTTCTACAATTCGCAATGGAATATAATGATCAGGAACTCTAATGCCTACTGTTTTCTTCTTACTTTTAAATAATTTTGGAACATTATTACTAGCTGGAAGAATAAATGTGAAGGCTCCCGGTAAGTTTTTCTTCATTATTTTAAAAGAAGAATTATCAACTTTTGCGTACTCCGATAAATTACTTAAGCTATTACAGATAAGAGAAAAATTACCTTTCTCTGCGGTAGTTCCTTTTAATTTAGCTATTCGCTGTATTGCCTTGTTGTTAGTGATATCACATCCAATGGCATATACAGTATCTGTGGGATAAATAATTATTCCACCATCTTTAAGTACTTCAACTATTTGCCGAAACTCCCTGTGATTGGGATTGTCGGGATACAATTTTAAGAGCATTTTGTAGTGGTTAAGGGTTATTTCGGGGTTTAAAGATATAAGTTTCTATTTATTCACAATCCAATCTTAGCTTATTTATTTTCAGTCCAAAGCGTATAATTGTAATATGTATAAAAGAAAAAAGGAGTGCTATTGCACTCCTTTGATTATTTCATTTCAATATTATTAGCTGTTCAATTTATTGTAATCAGCTAAAAATTGTTCTAAACCTTTATCAGTTAATGGATGCTTTAATAGACCAGTAATTGCATTTAAAGGGCATGTTGCTACATCAGCTCCAGCTTCAACACATTGTATAATATGCATAGTGTGGCGTATAGAAGCTGCTAAAACCTGTGTATCAAAACCATAGTAATTATTCATGTCCGCAATTTGACGAATCAACTCAATACCGTCTGTTGAAATATCATCAAGTCTTCCAACGAAAGGAGAAACATAGGTAGCACCAGCTTTTGCAGCCAGTAATGCTTGTCCTACCGAGAAAATTAAAGTACAGTTTGTACGAATGCCTTTTGAACTTAGGTATTTTACAGCTTTTATACCATCCTTGGTGCAAGGAACTTTAACCACAATCTGAGGATGTAATGCTGCTAACTCTTCTCCTTCAGAAATCATTCCGTTAAAATCAGTAGCTATAACTTCTGCGCTAACGTCTCCATCAACTATATCGCAAATATCAACATAGTGTTGTTTGATGTTTTTTTCTCCTTTGATTCCCTCTTTAGCCATAAGAGAAGGGTTGGTAGTTACGCCGTCAAGAACTCCTAAATCTTGTGCTTCTTTAATCTGATCAAGATTAGCTGTGTCAATAAAAAACTTCATTTTACGATTTTTAGTTTGTTTTAAGTCGAAAACGAAAATACACTAAATTCTTATGAAGAACAAAGCTATATTAAGTTTAAACAGATAATAAAAAAGAGATGTGAAATAATTTCGTATCGATTTGATTCGAAAATAAAACTGGAAAGATAAAAAAAGAGCCGATGGAGGGACTCGAACCCACGACCTGCTGATTACAAATCAGCTGCTCTAGCCAGCTGAGCTACATCGGCGAATTTTTTGAGCCATTGACGAGATTTGAACTCGTGACCTCTTCCTTACCAAGGAAGCGCTCTACCCCTGAGCTACAACGGCAAAGTAACAATTGTAACTTAGGGTAACTAAGTATTAGAGCCGATAGAGGGACTCGAACCCACGACCTGCTGATTACAAATCAGCTGCTCTAGCCAGCTGAGCTACATCGGCAATTGCTACTCGCAAAAATATTTTAAAGAACGAAAGAAAGTCGTTAAACTTTCTTTTTGTTTTGATGGAGCCGATAGAGGGACTCGAACCCACGACCTGCTGATTACAAATCAGCTGCTCTAGCCAGCTGAGCTACATCGGCATTTTTTAAACCTAAAAGGCATAAAAAAGTGGGCAAGCAACAACGTCGCACCGCTACAACCACTTACCCTTGCTGCCTTCCGACCCTGGGGGGATTCAGTAGGAGCTGGTCGCGTAGTGCTTACCCGACGACAAAAGTAGAAAAAAGTTGTTTCCCCGCAAATAAAATATGGAACTTCTTCCTACAATTTTTTCATGGAATGCAGCAAGAGATTTATTTTCAGAGAAATAATTTTTCAAAAAAATGTCAAATATTTTTCAGATTTATGTTCTTGCTGTAAAAACGGCTGTTTCGGATTGTAATAATTAAGCTTTTTTAATTGATACATTACCGTAAAAACGGATATCTTTGTGTTCGAAAAATCACAAATGAATTAAAATGTACTACAAAACTTTATTTAAACACTCATTTTTATTTGGGTCTTTGGTGGGAGCCGTATTAATATTGGCATCATTATCGTTTTACTGGAAAGGTGTTTCTATTAATTACAATCCTACACTTTTGTTTATAAACAGAGGCCTAATTATTCTGGGAATATATTTTGGAGTAAGAAAATATCGTGATGAGGTACTATTTGGCGTTATTTCATATGGTCGTGCTTTTGTTACTGGTGCTTTAATGATTGCTGTAGCTTCATCCTTTTATGCGATGTATATCTATATTCTAGCGAGTTATTTCGATGGAGGAATATTAAAGGAAGCAGTTGACTTTACCGAGAAGGGGCTTGTGGAGATTGGTTATGACGATGATCAGGTAGAATTGTTAATGTCATTTTACAGGAAAATTACTCCTGGTATTTTTGCATTCAGTCAGTGGTTAGGTAAGGTTATGGCAGGAGTTTTCTTTTCATTGATCGTGGCATTCTTTTTTAGACAAAAGAGAAATTTGTTTAATAACAGTCCTATTGATAAATTTAACAATTCAAAAAATCAATAAATACACGGTATGGATATTTCAGTTGTAGTTCCTTTGTTTAACGAGGATGAATCGATTCCCGAATTGGTAGCATGGATTGATAGAGTAATGACCCAAAATAATTTCAGTCATGAGATTATTTTGGTCGATGATGGAAGTAATGATACTTCGTGGGAGGTAATTGAGAAGTTACAGAAGAAATATTCGGCAGTACGTGGAATTAAATTTCGTAGAAATTACGGAAAATCGGCAGCGCTTTTTAGCGGGTTTGAATTAGCAAAAGGTGAGGTTGTGATTACCATGGATGCAGACTTGCAAGATTCTCCTGATGAAATTCCGGAATTGTATCGCATGATAAAGGAAGAAGATTTTGATTTGGTGTCGGGTTGGAAGCAAAAAAGATACGATCCAATTTCAAAAACCATTCCTAGTAAGTTTTTCAATAGAACAGCTCGTGCCATGTCGGGTATTAAATTGCACGATTTTAATTGTGGATTAAAAGCCTACAAGAACAAAGTGATTAAGAGTATAGAAGTGTATGGAGAAATGCACAGGTATATTCCAATTCTCGCTAAGCAAGCTGGTTTTGTTAGAATTACTGAGAAGGTTGTGCAACATCAGGAACGAAAATATGGAGTTACCAAATTTGGTTTGAATCGTTTCATTAATGGATTTCTTGACCTGTTATCAATAACCTTCATTAGTAAGTTTGGTAAAAAACCAATGCATTTTTTTGGTTTGTTGGGTACACTCATGTTTTTTGTTGGATTCTTTGCATCTGCTTGGATTGGATTCCAAAAAATCTATAGTATGAGCCAGGGAATTAAGGCACCCTTGGTAACCGATAGTCCTTATTTTTACATTGCATTGGCTACCATGATTATTGGTACTCAGTTGTTTTTGGCAGGTTTTGTTGCTGAACTGGTTAGTCGTAGTTCATCGGAAAGAAATACCTACCAAATCGAAAAAGAAATCTAAACGCAATTGTAAGTTATGAGTGTTGAGTTATGAATTTACACTCATAAAATTTATTGGTTGATAATTATAGCAAACGACTCATGATAAAAGGAGTTATAAGATTACTACTACAAATATTTCCTCGTCCGTTTTTAATTCGGCTCAGTTTATTAATTAATCGAATTATTGCTGTTTTTCTAATTGGAAATAAAGTTGAATGTCCGGTTTGTGGTGGTAAGTTTAGAAAGTTTTTACCATACGGATACACCAAAGAAACAGGAAGAGACAATTGTTTGTGTCCAAAATGTTTATCCTTGGAAAGGCACCGATTAATGTGGTTGTATCTTAAGAATGAGACAGATTTTTTTAACAGGAACTTAAAGGTTTTGCACATTGCTCCAGAGCAGTGTTTTTATAAAAGATTTAAAGCACAATCAAACCTGGACTATACCACAGGCGATTTGGAATCTCCAATTGCAGATGTTCATTTCGATGTGCAAGAAATTCCATTTGATGAGAATACATTCGATGTTGTTATCTGTAACCATGTGTTGGAACATGTAGAAAGCGACTCAAAAGCCATGAGCGAGTTGTATAGAATTCTAAAACCAAATGGATTTGCGATTCTTCAGGTGCCAATGGATACCGAGAATCCAAAAACAGAGGAGGATCCATCGATTACCAATCCAAAGGAGAGGGAGAGATTGTATCGCCAGAAGGACCATGTTAGATTGTATGGTTTAGATTATACAAATCGATTACAAAAAGCTGGTTTTACAGTTAAGGAAAGCAAATATTCCAAGAAATTTCCTTCCGATGTAGCGGAAAGATATCGATTACCTGTGAATGAAATTTTCTACTTCAATCAAAAATTATAGAATGCATTCTGATATTCAATTTTCAATTATAATTCCGGTGTACAATAGACCGGATGAAATGAAAGAATTACTTGATAGTCTGTCGGCTCAGACTTATAAAGAATTTGAGTTGGTCGTGGTTGAAGATGGTTCTTCGATAAAATCTGAGGAACTTTGTAAATCATACGCTGATAGAATTAATATCTCATACTATTACAAAGAAAATCAGGGTCCTAGTATTGGTCGAAATTATGGTTTGGCCAAAGCAAAAGGGAACTATTTCTTGTTTTTTGATTCAGATTGTATTCTGCCTGCTCATTATATGGAAACCATTCATAAAGAATTGACTGGAAATTTTGTTGATTGTTATGGTGGGCCCGATGGAGCCATGGATGATTTTTCTGATTTTCAGAAAGCAGTTTCCTATGCCATGACTTCTTTTTTTACTACTGGTGGAATAAGGGGAGGAAAGAAGCAGGTTCATAAATTTCATCCAAGAAGTTTTAATTTGGGATTTTCGAAAGCAGTGTACGAAAATACAGGAGGATTCCCTGTTACTACAATGCATCCTGGTGAAGATATGGTATTTGCCATAGAGGTTATTAAACGTGGCTTCGAAACCCGATTGGTAAGCGATGCTTACGTGTTTCACAAACGAAGAATCTCTTTTAAGAAATTCTACAAGCAGGTTTTTGGCTTTGGAAAAACTCGCTATATCATATCAAAACATTACCCCGAAACCTTTAAAATTTTCTTCTTGTTTCCATCTCTTTTTGTGTTGGGAACAATAGGAGCTTTGCTTTTAGGAGCAGCTGTGCATAGGTTTTTTGCCTTTCCGGTACTCTTGTACACTTTCCTTGTTTTTGCTGATGTATTGACTAAAACCAAATCGCTAAAAATTAGTATTAAAGCATTGGCGGCAAGCTATGTGCAGCTTTTTGCTTATGGCATTGGATTTATGGATGCTGTGTGGAAACACAAAGTGCTGGGCAAAGATGAATTTGGTGTGTTCGGGAAAGGGTTTTATGAAGAGTAAATCGTAATTCGAACCACGGTTTACTCAAAGAATTTTAAGAAATAGTCTTATCTAAATATTCGATAATCTCCTTTTCCTGATCAGGGTGGAACCATTGAATTTCATCATCTCTTCTAAACCAGGACAATTGCCGCTTAGCATATCTTCTGGAGTTACGTTTGATCAGTTCAATGGCTTTTTCTAAACTGATTTTATCTTCGAAATGTTCAAAGAGCTCTTTGTATCCAACTGTATTTAGAGAGTTATAGTGTCGGTATTCAAAAACCGATTTTGCCTCTTCAATTAAGCCTTCTTCAATCATGATATCTACTCTTCGATTAATTCTATCGTAAAGTTCTTCGCGATCGCGATTTAATCCAATTTTAATGATATCAAAGTCTCTTTGTTTTCTCGAATTGGTTCTCAATTCAGAATAAGGTTTTCCTGCCATCAGGCAAATTTCAACAGCATGGATAACTCTTTTGGCATTCTTTAAATCCACTTGATTGTAAAATACAGGATCGAGTTGTTTCAATTGCATTCGCATATACTCCAATCCCTCTTTTTCATACTTTTCAAAAACTTCTTTTCTTAGTTCTGGATCAATTGTTGGAATTTCATCAATGCCATTGCATACTGCATCGATATACATCATACTACCTCCAACCAATAAAACCTGATCTTTTTCTTGGAGAAGATCTTCAAGCAAAGCCAATGTTTGTTTTTCACACTCCCATGAGCTGAAATAATCATGTATGGAATGAGTATGAATAAAATGATGTTTAACAGCCGCTAGTTGCTCAGGTTCAGGAACTGCTGTGCCAATACGCATTTCGCGATATACTTGTCTGCTATCGGATGAAGAGATTTCGGTGTTAAAATGCTTGGCAATATTGATGCTTAAATCAGTTTTACCTACTCCGGTTGGGCCAAGTATAACAATTAACGTTTTTGGCATAGCGTATAAAAATGAGAATTGGTGTATTGAGTATCAACCAACAAATAATGAGTAAAGTCTTTGATATCAAACCGCAAGACATTACTCATTATTCATTGAAAATTATTCATTGATTAAAGGATGTCTTCGTAATCATCAAGGTTTTCAAATTCAGGACCCTCGTTAAAATCATCATCAAAATCAGCAAGGTAATCATCGGCTGTTTTTGGTGCTACTTTTTTAGCGCCAGTATCCATGCTTCCTAAATCCAAGCCAGCAAAATTTTCAGCATCCATCATTATTTGTTGTGGCGCTTCTCCTTTGCTAACAATGCACTTAGGGTAATCAGAAGTTGATTTTGCAATTCCTTTTTCGATTAATTCAACATTGAAATATCTGTCAGAGAAAAAGTCAAATACGTAAATTAAGTCAGAATTTTCTTTTGATGAGAATTCACGAATCATTGCAACGTCCATCGCAACAACATTCATGTTGTCATCTTCTTCGGTATTCATTTCAAATAATGCAATTTCCAAACCTCTTTGTCCATCTGCACCTATTTGGTAAAACGAGGCCATCTGAGAACTATCATATCCAACGGATTCTTGAATTGCATTGTGCATATCCAACCATGTTTGTTCATGTCCAATCTCTATCTCTCTCTCGAAATCATCAACCTCAGAAGATGTTATTTTAAATCTGTATATCATTGTGTAAGTTCTCTTATAAATTTGTTAAAAATTGCATTGTATCTACATTGTCAGCGTAGTCCCATAATTGAGGTTCCTGAGCTTTTCCAAAAGGAATGGCATCATCTAAATCCGAAGCAACAATACATTGAATCAACTCAGAATCAAGCTTTAATTTTTGTTCGATATCTTGAAGTTCGGAATAATATTCAAAGTAAACAACCCCTACAGGCGATCCAATTTCTGTATTCTCTTGTAGTAACAAAAATCCATTGTCGTAATGTTGAATTTTATTCATTAACAGCAGTGATCGTTGGTAATCGTAGTTGTTAGCGTATTTGCTGTGATCGATGATGTGTTTATAATCTTCCCAATGTTTAAGTAAGTTGGTAATATCGTAATCCTTAGGGATATAAAGTTTTGATACATTTCTGCATCCTAAACCAAAATACAGGAAGATATCATTGCCTAGTGCTTTAATTTCTTCCTCGGTTTCATTGCCTGATATTACCGCAACAGAGTTTCTGTTTCTTCTAATAATATTAGGGTATTTCGAGAAATAAGTGTCAAAGTATCTGGCCGAATTGTTACTTCCGGTTGCTATAATTGCATCGAAGCTGGTTTCACCACTTAGTTGTCCGGATTGAAAATGGATAAGATTTTCGAATTCTGGATTCAAGTTAATCAATAGTTTCGCAATGAAATCAAGCAATTGATTGTCTTTGGCAGACAATTTTCCAATAAAGGTATGACCTGAGATTAATACTGAAAGCATATCGTGAAAACCAACCATTGGAATATTTCCTGCCATAATTATAGCAACATTTTTATTGGTGTTGTTTTCTGAAACCTGGTATTTTTTGAGCCATTGGTTTAAGTTCTCTTCTGTTAAGAATTGACAAATACCATTTATTGAAGCTCGAACATGATTAGGAGTGAACCATAAGTTTTCGTTTGAAACCCTGTTTAGTAATTCCTTAAATTCTTCAAAGTATTGAGCGTTTAACTCGTGCTTTGTTATTTGTATTTCTTCCTTTGAAAATTGCTTTAAGAACTTACCTAGTTCAACAAATGCACTAATTCTTTCCTGAATCTTCATATTGATATTTGTAGCTTACAGGACCTTTATTGGTCTATTTTTGAATCGATGCAAATATAAGAATTGTATGGAATTATTTAATATTCTTTTATGTAGGAAAAGGAGGAGATTAACTCTGGGAAATCAATTTAATGATGTAGTTGGAAAGTATTAGAGTAATACTTAAAAAGAAGGATGATTTTAGTGTTACAGCAGTTAGTTTTGAATTGAATTTTAGATGAATAAAGAAGAGAAGGATAGTTATAATGATCGGAATTAGTGCTGGATAGGTATGAATAGATTCCCAGATGTTGCCTTTTAACAATTCTATTAAAGCAGATTGAAATCCGCAGCCTGGACAACAAACTCCCCAATGTTTTTGAAACGTACAAGGAATTTGTAATTTCTCAAGCCATTGAATAAATTCTTGCCACATATTTTGTTATGCTATTTTAAAAAGTTGCTTATTTTGGTATAAAACCAATTGATTACTTACAAGTAAAGGGTTTGGTAGGCAATAAATCGGTATTAGGCCTGCAATTTAATTAAACTACAAGGAAGAAAAAAGCCGATGCTTTTGCACCGGCTTTGTCAATTATATTGAGATTTAATTATTGATCTCTTCTTTGGTATAGAGCATCTTCCATATCCATTTCGTCGAACTGCATGTATTTATATACTTCAGCTTCGTGTTCCTGGATTTTCTCTTTGTACATTTCCAGATACTCAGCTGGAGTTGGTAGTTTACCCATTACTGAAACAACAGCACCAAGTTCAGCAGATCCCAGGTAAACCTGAGCTCCTGTACCCATACGGTTGTTAAAGTTACGAGTAGAAGTAGAGTATACAGTTGAATTATCTGGTACTCTCAACTGGTTACCCATACAAAGCGAACAACCTGGAGTTTCAACACGAACACCTAACTGAGAGAAAGTTGAGAAAGTAGCTTCTTCTTTCAATACAGCAGCATCCATACGTGTTGGAGGTGCCATGTAAGTTCTTACTTTATCAGATGGAGTTGATCCTTTCCAAACTTTTTCACAAGCACGGAAGTGACCAATGTTAGTCATACATGAACCGATGAATACATCCTGAATTTCGGTATTTGCAACTTCAGAAAGTAATTTTACATCATCCGGATCGTTCGGACAACACAAGATTGGCTCAGTAATTTCAGCAAGATCAATTTCGATTGTAGCAGCATATTCTGCATTTTCATCTCTTTCGATCAATGTTGGATTTGCCAACCACTCGTTACAAGCATCAATTCGGTTTTGGATTGTTTGTGCATCTTCGTAACCCATTTTGATCATTGATTCCATCAAGGCAACGTTAGATTTTACATACTCTACAACACGTTCTTCTGATAACTTAATACAACCAGCAGCAGCAGAACGCTCAGCAGTAGCATCAGTTAACTCGAATGCTTGCTCAACAGTAATGTCTTCAAGACCTTCCATCTCGATAATCTTACCATTGAAAATGTTGATTTTATTTTTCTTAGGAACAGTTAATTGTCCGTTCTTTATTGCGAAATATGGAATAGCATTTACCACATCACGTAAAGTGATACCTGGGTTTAGCTTACCTTTGAATTTAACCAATACTGATTCTGGCATATCTAGTGGCATGAATCCTAATGCACCAGCAAAAGCAACCAAACCAGAACCTGCAGGGAATGAAATACCCAATGGGAAACGAGTGTGAGAGTCACCACCTGTACCAACAGTATCAGGAACCAATAAGCGGTTCAACCATGAGTGAATTACACCATCACCTTGTTTCAATGGTACACCTTTACGATCTGCCATAAATTTAGGCATGCTTTTGTGCATTGCCACGTCAGTTGCTTTTGGATAAGCAGCAGTGTGACAGAACGACTGCATAAACATTGGAGCTTCGAACTTCAAACAAGCCAATTCTTTGATCTCGTCGCGAGTCATAGGACCTGTAGTATCCTGAGAACCTACAGTTGTCATTTTTGGTGCACATGACGTTCCTGGCAATACACCTTCAACACCACAAGCTTTACCCACAATTTTCTGAGCCATTGTATAACCTTGGTTAGGTTTTGGCTGAGGGTTGTTGGCTACCTTAAAAATATCAGTAGCAGGCATTCCTAATAAAGCACGAGATTTTTCAGTTAATGCTTTACCAATAATCAAAGGAATACGACCTCCTGCTCTGTACTCATCAGTTAGAGTATCTGGAGTTAAAGTATAAGTACAAACTACCTCGCCATCACGAGTAATTTCACCTTTTACATTGTTAATGATAATTTCATCACCAGTATTTAATACAGAAACATCGGTTGTGATTGGTAATCCACCTGAATCCTGAGTAGTGTTGTAAAAAATTGGAGCAATAGCACCACCAATTACTACACCTGCTGTGCGTTTGTTTGGAACACATGGAATATCTTCACCAATGTGCCATAACAATGAGTTGGCAGCTGATTTACGTGAAGAACCTGTACCTACAACATCACCTACAAAAGCAACTTTGTGACCTTCTTTTCTCCATCCAGCGATAGTTTCGATACCATCCTCGAAACGACCAGCTCCCATAGCCAAAGCATGCAAGGGAATATCAGGACGAGTAAATGCTTGTGAAGCAGGAGAGAAGTCATCAGTGTTGATTTCTCCTTCTACTTTGTAAACTTTTAATTTGATTTCTTCTGGTAACTCTTCACGAGAAGTAAACCATTCTGCATTTGCCCAAGATTCGATTACGCTTTTGGCAGCAACATTGGTTTTAGATAGCTCAGCTATAGTTTCGAAAGCATCGTAAACAAGAATAATGCCTTTAAGCGCTTCAGCAGCATCCATAGCTAACTCTTCGTTTTGCAATGCTTCTACCAATACCTGAACATTGTAACCACCCATCATTGTTCCAAGAATTTCAATCGCTTTTTTCTTGTCGATTAATGGAGTTGATACTTCGTTTTTAAGAATTTGACCTAAGAATTCAGCTTTAACTTTAGTTGAGTCGTCAACACCAGGTGCAATTCTTTCAGTAAAAAGGTGAAGTAAAAAATCTTCTTTTCCTTGAATAGGATTTTGTAACAAAGCACATAAATCTTGAGTCTGCTCAGCATTCAAGGGTAAGGCTGGAATTCCTTTGGCATTCCTTGCCTCTTCATGTTTTAGGTATTGTTCTAACATTTTCTTTTTGAAATTGTTGTTTAAGTGTAATATCAGTTTTTATAATAGCGAATTATTTCTCTAAATACAGAGCAAACATATGGTTTTTCTGATTACGTGATTCGAAGAATTATGTGTTTTATATCATATATGTTCAAAAAAAAAGACCCCGAAAATCGGAGTCTTTTAATCTTATATTTTGTATGGATTATTTTACAGAATCCATGTATTCGATCAATTCGCATACTTTAGTAGAGTAACCCATTTCGTTATCGTACCAAGATACAACTTTAACGAAAGTTGGAGATAACTGAATACCTGCACCTGCATCGAAGATAGAAGTTCTTGAATCACCAATGAAGTCGTTAGATACAACAGCATCTTCAGTGTATCCTAATACTCCTGCTAATTCACCTTCTGAAGCTTCTTTCATTGCAGCACAAATAGCTTCGTAAGTAGTTTCTTTTTCTAAACGAACAGTTAAGTCAACTACAGATACATCTGGAGTTGGAACACGGAATGACATACCAGTCAATTTACCGTTCAAAGCAGGAATTACTTTACCTACAGCTTTTGCAGCACCAGTTGATGAAGGGATGATGTTTTGACCAGCACCACGTCCACCTCTCCAGTCTTTAGCAGAAGGACCGTCAACAGTTTTTTGAGTAGCAGTAGTTGCGTGAACAGTAGTCATTAGACCTTCGATAATTCCGAATTTGTCGTTCAATACTTTTGCAACAGGAGCTAAACAGTTAGTAGTACAAGAAGCGTTAGAAACGAAAGTCATGTCGTTAGTGTATTCTTTGTTGTTAACACCCATAACGAACATTGGAGTATCATCTTTTGATGGAGCAGACATTACTACTTTCTTAGCACCAGCATCGATGTGACCTTGAGCAGTTTCTTTAGTTAAGAAAAGACCAGTAGATTCAACAACGTACTCAGCTTCAACAGCACCCCAGTTAATATCAGCAGGATTTCTTTCAGCAGTAACACGAACTACGTTTCCATTAACAATTAGCTGACCATCTTTAACTTCAACTTCACCGTTGAATTTACCGTGAGTAGAATCATATTTCAACATGTAAGCCATGTAATCTACATCGATAAGGTCGTTAATTCCAACTACTTCGATGTTTCCTTTAGCGATAGCCTGACGGAATACGAAACGTCCGATACGGCCAAATCCATTGATACCAATTTTAATCTTTGACATTGTGTATAAATTTTAATTTATAAACCCTTTGTTTCTCAATGGCAAAAGTATGTATTTTAAAAATATTTTGTATAGAAAAATTGAAAAAAAAACAAGATATTTTTATTGATGATTTCATGTTTAATAAACACTAAATCAGCAAGATGAATTCGATTAAAACGATTGCAATTGCATTTCATAAGCAAAAAAAAATCTCATTTTAATGAGATTTTTTCTTAGGACTAAGCCTTTTTTAGCGTATTGTTTGTATCAGCTTTGGTATATGCAGGACATTTTTTGTCAACAGCACACGAACTGGCAAATAATCCTAAAAGAAATATAACAGCTATGGCATAAAGTGTTTTTTTCATAGGTAATAAATTTATGATTGAGACTAATTTTAAAAATTTTGGAAAAGATATAAAAAAAGTTCTAATTGTGGTTAATTATAATCTTATGCTTGTAATTTCGTTGTGTTAAAATTTTGTCTACTAACAAGCCTACTATATAATTTGGAGTGTTTTATAAATATGAAAAAAGTAATCCTTCTAGGAATTTTATTCTTTGCAGGATGGCTTACTGTATTATCGCAGGATAAAGTTCAATTGGATGTGGTTGTAGAGTATAATTCTGCTTCTATTGCAAAGTCACTTAGCCGGATTCAAGGAAAATACCCAAATGTAGATGCAGCTTTAAGCAAATTAGAGCGTAAAATACAAAAGGCAAGACAAACTGGATATTTAGAAGCAAATTTAGATTCCTTGGTTTCAAAAAACGATAAGTTATTAGCTTACATTCATATTGGAGATAGGTACTTCATAAATCGTATCTCTCACAGAGGAATTAATCAAAAAGATTCCATGAACTTTTCCTTTAGGTTGGATGGTAAGAAAAGAATTCAGCTAAGTGAGATAGAAAAATTTCAGCAAAATATTATTGAGACATATAATAATAAAGGGTATCCTTTTGCTAAAATTTATAATGATAGTTTAAGAATAAACAAGTCTGGATTAGAAGGATTCTGGAATTTGGATAAAGGGAAGTTCGTGGTTTGGGACAGTATAAAGCTAAAAGGAAAGCTTAAAGTGCGAAAAGAGTTTATGATGAAATACCTTGATATTATCCCCAATACTCCTTTTAGCGAAAGGACCTTAAATAAAGTATCTGCCCGGATTAACAACTTGAGCTTTAGTAGAGAAATCAAGCCTTCAGAGGCCGAGTTTGTAAAAAATAAAGCTGTGCTTTACACATATTTGGACCGGGAAGCATCAAATCGGTTTGATGGAATTCTGGGTTTGCAGTCAGATAAGAATGATAAAGAAAGTTTGACGGTAACCGGGGAAATCAATTTGCTTTTGAATAATGCATTTCGAATTGGGGAAGAAATAAAATTGAGTTGGAAAAAAATAGATACTAAAAGTCAAGATCTCGCTCTTGGTTTTATGCATCCGTACCTAGTAGGTAAAATAGGGTTTGATTTTGATTTTAATTTGTTTAAACAGGATACCACATACCTTTCAGCTAATTTAAATTTAGGTTTAAAGCTTTTTCAAAAGGGGAATCGTCATGTGAAATTGTATTATGAATATCATTCTTCTTCGCTAATATCTACTTCACATTTAAGTGGAATTACAGTATTGCCTGATTATGCTGATGTAAAAACACACATGGGAGGAGTGGGTTTTAACTACTCAAATTTGGATTATCCTTTTAATCCGAAACGAGGTTGGCAGTTCAATGGATCAATAGGACTAGGCTCGCATAAGATTAAGAAAAACAGAAATATTCCGGATAATTTATATGATGGAATTGATTTGAGTGGCTCGCTACTAAAGATCAATTTGAAGGGAGAGGTTAATTTTCCGATAAGCCACAAAATTAGTTATAGGATAAAGAATCAATCTGGTGTGTTAACAGCTGATAACTTGTTTGGAAATGATTTGTTTAAAATTGGCGGTCTCAATAGTTTGAGAGGATTTGATGAGGCTGCGTTCAAAGTATCGAAGTATTCTATTGTAAGCAATGAATTGAGATTTATTCCGGAAAGAAATACGAGTTTTTATTTGTTTACAGACTTGGCTTACTATAAAAGTGAGATCTTAAAAAATAGTACAGAGGATTATCCTGTTGGAGTGGGATTTGGTTTAAGTTTTGCTACCAAAGCAGGAATATTTAGTTTAAATTATGCTTTGGGGAAACAAGAAAATCAGAGCTTTGATTTGAGAAACGCTAAAATTCATTTTGGTTTTATAAGCCGATTTTAAAAGAAAAGACCGGGAAAACTCGTTTTCTCGGCCTTTGTAAACATCAAACTTCAAATTATTAGTCGCGATTCTTATCAGTACTTTGATTTTTTTAATCGTTAGGTCAAAACTATCAATAATGTTTTAATTTCGCATACGTTTGAAATAAGTTTTAAAACATGGTGCAAACGTTTTAAAAAAATATATATTTGCATTAAAATAAAGCTTATACTGTATTGTTTTCTCTTGTATAACAGTGGATTAATTCTCTTTCTGAATAAAATTATTAAGCTTTTCCCCTTAATTGTACAAAAATTACATAAACAACAATAATAGCAATTGCTGTAATTGCAGAAGCAATTAATGTTGGTAATGTGCTGTTCGTAAAACTGTTGATTGCCAAAATAATTAATATTGCAGTAGGAACACCCAGTAAGAGAGAATTTGTAAGCAATTGAAAATTTGACTTGTTGGTTTTATCCAAAATCGTTTCTATGAATTCTGTATCAAGCTGGAAATTCTCTATTGCTTTCGAAAAGGCATTTAATTCTTCATTGTAATAGTGGTCTTCTACTCTAGTTCTAAAAAATCCAGATGTGGTGAATTTATAATTAGCATAGATATTATAATCTAGCCTTTCCTTTTTAATGATTTCAATATTAACCGTTGTTCTCCATTTGGTGGGATTAAGAGAAGTCATATTCCCCCAAATACTACCTCGTTTAAAAGTCATACCACGTACATCAGCATCAATTAATTCATAACCTCTTACTTCGTAAAATTTTATAATATCTGACACCAATAATTTTTTATTTCTCTTGATATTGAATCCTATAAGTTTTTGCATGACTTGTGTGTGATATATTCAAATTTATTAAAATTTTGGTCTGAGGCCAAAATTGATTTAAAAACTAGTGAATGGTAATAGAATATTAAGCTGTCCTGAAGAGTTGGTTTTTGATTTTATCTTGAAAGCTGTAACTTGTCTTAAGAAAAGAACTAAACTTTTGAAATTATTGTGTTATGAAGGCAATTGTGAGTGGTGCTTCAGGATTTACCGGTGAAAAATTACTAAAACGTATTTTGGCGGATCAAGATTATACGAAAGTTTATGCTTTGGTAAGAAAGGAATTGCCTTTGAACCACCCTAAGTTGGAACAAATTGTAATCAACTTCGAATCTTTCACTTCAGAACAAATTCCTTCTGAAATTGATGTGGCATTTTGTTGTATTGGAACAACAATAAGAAAAGCTCAAACAAAAGAAAATTTCAGAATAATCGATTACGAATACATCACAAAGTTTGCTAAGGTTTGTGAAGAAAAGGAGATTAGAAATTTCCATTTGATTAGTGCAATAGGCGCTAGTCCGAAATCTTATTTTTTCTATCAAAGAGTTAAAGGTGAAGCCGAATGCTTTATCAATTCACTGGAATTTGAATCGGTAACCATTTACAGACCTTCGGTAATTTATGGAGGAAGGAAAGAATTCCGGCTGTTCGAAAGCTTTGCTGCCTGGATCAGCCGAAATTTCAAGTTTTTATTTATCGGAAAAATGAATCGAATTCTTGCCGTTACAGGCGATCAACTAGCCAAAACCATTCATGTAAAATCAAAACAGTTTATTCCGGGTCGTTGGGTTATCGAATCCGAAGAAATTTCTGAAACCTATTAGTTACGAACAACATCTCTAGCCGAGGCTTGAGCTGTTGGCATGATAAGAATATCGTTAATGTTCACATGAGCAGGACGAGTTGCAATAAATTCCACAGTATCCGCAATGTCTTCTGCGTATAATGGTGTAAACCCGTTGTAAACCTGATCCGCTTGGTCTTTATCTCCTTTGAATCGAACAATGGAGAATTCAGTTTCAACCATGCCCGGAGCCACTGATGAAACTTTAATGTTATGAGGAAGCATATCTATTCTCATACCTTTGGTCAAGGCATCCGCTGCATGTTTTGTGGCGCAATAAACATTTCCTCCAGGATATACTTCTTTACCAGCAATTGAGGTAACATTTATAATATGACCTTGTTTTCTTTCTATCATCAAAGGACTAACAGCTCTTGTAATATAAAGTAAGCCTTTAATGTTAGTGTCAATCATTCTTTCCCAATCATCAACAATACCATCTTGTAATGCCGAAACGCCAACAGCTAAACCAGCATTGTTTATCAAAAGGTCAATCTTCTTCCATTGTTCAGGTAAGTTGTTGATTTTTTCGAAAACCTCGTCTTGCTGTCTTACATCCAAAACCAATTTATAGATATTACATTGATGTTCTTTCAGAATTTCTTCTTCCAATCGAATTAAATTTTGTTCTCTTCTTCCCGAAATAATTAGGTCGTATCCAACTCTTGCCATTTTTTTAGCACAGGCTTCACCAATGCCTGCTGTAGCGCCTGTTATAAAAGCTATTTTAGTCATTTTGTATTTGTGATATTAATTTTGTTTTGTTGTTAAGATTGTAATTTACAATCAATCTTTTCTTGGAGATGTAAAGGTAAAAACTAAGGCGATAATTCGTGTTCCTATCTTATTTTTTTTAAATTTAAAATATTCATCACCAATAAGCTTGCACCATGGAAAAACACGATGTATCAGTTCAGGTTGCCGAAGATCTTGGCATAGGTAAAGAATCATACGATAATATTGTAGAGAGTTTAGGTCGAAATCCTAATCTGTTGGAACTGCAGATTTATTCTGTTATGTGGTCAGAGAACTTATCTTACAAAAGTTCGGCTTCATGGATATCCTCTTTGCCAAATAAAGGGGATAATGTTATTGCAGGAGCAAAAGAATCGAGTGCAGGCGTTGTTGATTTAGGAAATGGCGAGTGTTGTGTATTCAAAATGGGAACGCATAATCATCCTTCTGGTATTGATCCATATCAGGGAGCTGCTACATGTGTTGGTGATGTGTGCAGAGATATTGTTTCCCTTGGAGCCAAACCGCAGATTATTCTAAATTCATTACGATTTGGTGATTCTACTTTGGATAGAACAAAATGGCTGATGGACGAAATCATTAAGGGAATTAATGACTATTCGAATGTTCTTTATATAGAAGATATTGGAAGTGAGATTTTCTATAACTCATCATACGATACAAACCCTATCGTGAATGTAATGGTGGCTGGAATTGTTTCCAAAGATAAACTTCTTTTTAATAGAAAAATGGAAGCAGGTCAAGTGTTGTTCATAGTTGGGAATCCTACAGGAGCGGAAGGAGTTTTTGGGCAAAACGAGAGTTTTACAATTCCCAAAGGGAATCCAGATCTCGGTAGTTCGTTAACCGATGCCATACTGAAACTCAACGAGCAAGATGCACTGATAAGAGTAGAGAATATGGATTTGGCAGGTATTATTAATTCATGTTCGGTTGTAAGTGCTCATGCCGATACAGGAATTGATATCGATTTAAATAAAATACCTTTAAGTCAGAATGGAATTAGCATTGAGGACGTGCTGTTGTCAAGAACCCAAGAGCGATTCTTGTTGGTTGCTGATAAGAAAAATACAAACCTAATTACAAGAACATTTGAAGATTACAATATTGTTTGTGAGGAGATTGGAGAATTAACAAGTAATAAATACATAAGACTTTTTGAGAGTTCTAAAATAGTAGCCGAAGTCATTGGAAAGGATTTGGTAATGGGATTCGGAGCTCCACAAACCGATCGTAAATTTCACGACCTTATTCAGACAGACTCTATAGATTATCTTGAAACAATTCCAGAACCGGATAATTACTGGAAAGTGATCAATAAAATGGTGAATAATCCGAATTTGGTAATTAAAGAACACCTACAGCGAAATATTGAAGAAGCGATAGACAATTCACCATCTGATGCTCAAATCACATTTTTGGGAGACCATAAGAAAGCCGTTTGTTTTACTGTTTCTGGCAATTCGGTGTATTCTTTCAATAATGCTTACATAGGAGCACAAATTAATATTGCACGTGCTGCCAGAAGGATAGTTTGTTCAGGAGGTAAACCTTTAGCAATAAATGATTGCTTGAATTTTGGAAGCCCACTTGAAGAGAATGTATATTCTCAATTTGTAGCCACCATAAAAGGAATTGCAAAAGCAAGTTCATATTTCGACACTCCTGTGGTAGGTGGAAATGTAAGCTTTTACAACGAAAGTTCTGTTTTAGGAAAACGAAAACCCATTAATCCTACACCAGTTATTGCTATGATGGGAACATTGCCAAGTAAGAAGAATCATATGTCTTATATTTTTAGAAACAAAGGCGAAATGATTTTCTTAATTGGTAAATCCAGAAATGACATATCGGGCTCAGAATATTTATGCTCTTACCACCAAAAATGCCAGGTGGGAATTCCGTACTTCAATATTGAAGATGAAATAGCAATTCATAAAACGATAGCCAAATTAATAGAGGCTAAGTTAATTTGTTCGGCTCACAGTGTTGAACGTGGAGGTTTGTTCTTTAACCTAATTGAATCATCTATGCCGTTAGGTTTAGGTTTTGATATCACTTCGCCAGCCGAGGTTCGTATGGATGCATTCTTGTTTGGCGAAGCTCAGGGAAGAGTTGTGGTTTCAGTATCAATGGAAAATGAAGACGAATTTGTAGACATGATGATGGAAAGCGGCTTGCCATTTTCAACTTTAGGACATGTCACAAAAGGTGAATTAAGAATTGATGATATTTCTTACGGTTATATCGAGGAATACAAGAAAATTTATATGAAAAATAATATTATCGGATAGATAATTGCTGAAAATATTAAGATGATAGATAACAAAGAATCAGATAATGGTTCTTTGTTTTTCATTCACTATATTTGTGCGATCGTAAATAGTTAACGATCGCATTGTTTTTGAAATCTATAAGATCTATTTAATAGATTTCCTACTATTAATTTGAAAAGAAAGTTCGTGGTAAATCCATATAAAGATTTAGATAAAGGGAAAAAGGCACAAGTTGCCCTGATGTTCAATAATATTGCAAAGAAATATGATTTTTTGAATCATATTTTGTCAATGGGAATTGATAAGTTGTGGAGAAAGAAGGCGGTAAAATTATTGAAACCTTTGGAACCCAAAATGGTTTTGGATATTGCTACAGGGACTGGCGACTTTGCTTTGGCAAATCTTAAGCTTAATCCCGATAAGGTTGTAGGAATAGATATTTCTACCGAGATGTTGGCTGTAGGGAGAGAAAAAATTGAAAAGAAAAACTTATCACATAAAATTGAATTATTGGAAGGTGATTCTGAAAATATTCAGTTCGAGGATAACACTTTTGATGCAATAACGGTGGCCTTTGGTGTTAGAAATTTTGAAAACCTTGAAAAAGGATTGTCAGAAATGAATCGTGTGGTTCGACCTGGAGGTAAAGTTGTGGTTCTTGAATTTTCAAAGCCAAGAAGATTTCCAATTAAACAGATCTATAATTTTTACTTTTTCAGGATTCTTCCATTCTGGGGAAGAATGGTGTCAAAAGATGCTTCGGCATATACTTATTTGCCAGAATCGGTTGATGCTTTCCCGGATGGTGACGAGTTCCTAAAGATTTATGAAGATTGTGGATTTACTGAAACAAAACAGATAAAATTAAGTTTTGGGATAGCTTCTATATACATTGGAACTAAACCCATGCAATAAATTTATATTTTAGGGGTTATTACTAAAAATAAACGATCAAGATTGAAACGATTACTATTAATACTGCTCTGTCTGTCCTTTTTTTCTTCTGCTTTTTCGCAAAGTAGATATAAGCCTGAAAGCATACTGAATTATCAGAAAGTTGATCAGAAATGGTTGCACTTTGGTTTTACATTGGCCGTAAATAATATGGACTTTGCCATATACAATTCAGGATTAACAGATGCCAGAGCTGAGCAGGTTGTTTTTTCTCCTGGATTTTCGGTAGGTATTGTTTCCGATTTGCGTTTGCATGAGAATTGGTCTTTAAGATTTTTGCCAGGGCTGGAGTTTGGCGAACGAACCATTAAATATTCCAATTTGCCACAAGAAGATGTGAAGGTTGAATCGGTTTTGGTGAACCTTCCTTTATTGCTTAAATATCGTGCAAAGCGATTGAATAACTATCGACCATATTTAATTGGAGGAGCCAGTTACAAGATTGATGTACAATCGCAAGATGCGCTTGACCCTGAAAATAACATGCTGATTCGTTTAAACACTACTGATGTTTATTTGGAATTGGGTGCTGGTATCGATTTTTATTTGCCATACTTTAAGTTGGCTACAGAGTTGAAATTTGCAATAGGTTTACGCGATATCATCAATCATAGCTATGATATTGAGAATCCCGGTTATGAAGCATATACATCTGCAATTCGTGGAATGAACTCTAAAATAGTTACATTGTCCTTTCATTTCGAGTAATTTTTTACTCTTGCACTTTTTTACCATTTCACCTTTTTACTTTTTTACATGATTACTGAAATTGATATTGTTCTGAATCCCAAACAAGCTTCTGATGAATCTTTTTATAAGCCTATTTTGGCACAGAAACTGGAGGTTAAGGTTGGTAGGATTAATGGAATTCAAATTCTAAGAAAATCTATTGATGCCCGAAGAAGAGATATCAAGATAAATATGAAGTTTCGTGTTGCGGTTGATGAAAAACTTCCCGTGGCAAAGGAACTGATATTTGATTATCCGAATGTGAGGGATAAGAAAAAAGTAATTGTTGTGGGGGCAGGTCCTGCAGGTTTATTTGCAGCTTTACGATTGGTAGAGCTTGGATATTGCCCTATTGTTTTGGAGCGAGGAAAAAGTGTTGAAGATCGAAAAAAGGACTTGGGGCAGTTGCACAGAACCCGAAATGTAGACCCAGATTCAAACTATTCTTTTGGAGAGGGTGGTGCCGGAACTTTCTCGGATGGCAAGTTGTACACCAGATCTAAAAAGCGAGGAAATCTACAGAAGATTTTGAATGTGCTTCATTTTCATGGTGCTCAGGATGAAATTTTGTACGAGGCTCATCCGCATATTGGAACTGATGTTTTGCCTAGGGTAATTGTAAATATCCGTAAGAGTATTATTGCTGCAGGTGGAGAAGTGCATTTTTCATGTAAGGTGATCGATTATTTATTGGATGCCAATAAAATTATTGGAGTGTTAACTCAAGATGGGAATACATTTAAGGGAGAAGCAGTGATTTTGGCAACAGGTCATTCGGCTCGTGATGTATACCGAAAGTTAAATGAATCTGACATCGATATTGAGGCAAAATCTTTTGCAATGGGTGTTCGTATCGAACATCCACAGGACTTAATTGACCAAATTCAATATCACAACCCAAACGGAAGAGGAAAGTATTTACCAGCGGCCAGTTACAGTTTTGTACAGCAGGTTGAAGGACGTGGCGTGTATTCCTTCTGTATGTGTCCGGGTGGAGTAATTGTTCCGGCGGCAACAGGCGAAAATCAGCAAGTGGTAAACGGAATGTCATCCTCAGGAAGAAATACTGCCTTTGCCAATTCGGGAATGGCTGTTGAAATTCGCACCGAAGATTTATCGGAATATGAGAAATTCGGTCCCTTGGCGGGATTGCACTTTCAAGAAGATTTGGAGGCTCAAGCATTTGTTGAAGGAGGTGAGAACCTTACAGCGCCAGCCCAGCGAATGAAAGATTTTGTAGAAGGAAGAAAAAGCGAAAGCCTCCCAAAAACCTCCTATCATCCCGGAGTTGTGTCATCCGAAATGCACAAATGGTTACCTAAACATATTGCTTACCGATTACAGGAAGGATTTAAGGCATTTGGCAGAAAATCGAAAGGATTTCTGACCAATAAAGCCGTAATCTTAGGTGTGGAGTCACGTACATCTTCGCCGGTAAGAATACCAAGAGATCGTGAAACTTTTCAGCATACCAAAATCGAAGGACTATTCCCTTGTGGAGAAGGTGCTGGTTATGCCGGTGGAATTGTTTCGGCTGCTATGGATGGCGAACAATGTGCCGAAGCTTTTGATAGATATTATATCAAGGAATAATTAGCTTTTGCACATGGATTTTGCCAACTCCAGCCATCGAGAGCTTATTGCCAACGGAAATTTCTACTTTTTACTTGTCGAGAGCATATTGTTATTGAAAAATTGAGTATCCTGTTCGTCGAGAGCATTTTTGCCAATGGATTTTAACAACTTTTTCTGTCGAGAGCATTTTGTCAACAGGATTTTGATATTTTTTTCCGTTGAGGGCGTTTTGTCAAGATAATTTTGATTTTTCGATTCACGAAGGGCACTTTGTTAATGTTTTTGCCCTTAAAAAGAGAAAGGAAAAATTAAAATTCCCCTCTTCTAAACTCCGAGCAAATAATAGCAGTTGCCACAGACACATTTAATGATTCGGATGTTTCCTGATCGGCTGGGAAGTTTGGAATAAATAGTTTATTGCTCACCAATTGTCCAATTTCTTCGGATATTCCCTGACCTTCGTTACCCATTACAATAAAACCTTTGTTTTGCAAATCGCATTTGTATATGGTTTCACCTTCCAAAAAAGTTCCATATACAGGAAAATCCTTTGATTGATGCGAGGAAATCAAATCATGTAAAGAAGTGTAGGTAACTTTTACACGCGCTATAGCTCCCATACTTGCCTGTATCACCTTAGGGTTGTATACATCCACTGTGTTTTGTGAGCAAAAGATGTTCTTAATTCCAAACCAATCGGCAATGCGGATGATGGTACCCAGGTTGCCAGGATCCTGAACATCATCAAGCAATATCGATAAGGAGTTTTTTATGATGCTTGCATCGATATTATTAGTAGGAATCTTGAAAACGGCAAGAACTGGCGATGGTGTTTTTAAACTGCTTACCTTTTTCATCAGGTTGGCATCGGTTTCAATCCGATTTTCAATCTGATTGAGATGTTCTGTAGTTGGTGCATTCTTCCAATCAGAAGTATATACCAGGTAAGCAACTTTTATGTTGGTTTGTAGCAGGTCCATTACCAACTTATCACCTTCGGCAACAAAAAGTTGATGAGAATCTCTATATTTTTTCTTTTGTAAGCTGGATATGAGTTTGATTTGATTTTTCGAGAGCACTGCTAAAAGCTTAAAAGTTAGTAAATCAGACTGTTTGTATTGGTGTTTTCAAAGAATAAAAGCAATGCACGTAAATGTTTCATATGCATTACAAATTATTAATTGATATAAGTATCTTTGTTGTAGTTTAAACCGATAAATAATCAATTCATTCTTGAAAGCTATTCTAAAATACAAAAGTAGTTATTATTTCCCGATTTTACTTTTCTTTCTGAGTTTCTTACTTGGTATGAGTTCTTGTTCAACTACCAAGTATGTTGGGGAAGATGAATACCTTTTGAACAAAGTTATTGTTAAGGTTGATGATAAATCCGTGCCTTCAGGTGATCTTAAAAAAAATATCAAACAAAAGTCCAACTTGAAAATTTTAGGTGCTTGGCGTTTTCATCTGGGGCTTTATAATCTGTCTGGTAAGGATAAAACTAAAGGCTTTAACAAGTGGCTTAGACGAATAGGTGAAGAACCTGTTATTTATGAGGATTTTCAGACGAAGAGATCGGTAGCTCAGTTGCAGCTTTACATGAAGAAAAAAGGCTACTACGATGCTGTAATAAAAGATTCTGTTGCTTTTAAAAAGAAAAAAGCAAAGGTGTATTACACGATAACAGCCAACCAGCCTTATCGATATCGTAAGATTTATCACCAACTTGATGATTTGCCTTATAACTTTTTATCTCAATCGCAGAAGGTGGGAGAAATGTCGGACTCTACTCAGATTCGAGTTTATGTAAATGAAGATAAACAAGATGCGAAAGTGAAGGAGGGAAGTAAGGTAGACTCTGATGTGCTTGGAGAAGAGAGAATGAGAATTTTTAAAATGCTTAAGAATAAGGGGTATTTTAATTTCTCAAGAGAGTATATTCATTTTATGATGGATAGCACGAAGAAAGATCATCAAATGGATGTTTTTGTTGGCTTGAAAAAGCCTTTGAATGAAAAGGCAAGCAAAAAGTATCGTATTAATAAAATTAAAATCCTTACCGAATATGACCCCAAGTTGATGCTGATGAATGATTCAATTTATTTGTCGGAATTGGATACTTTGGTGCATAAGGATGTGGAGTTTATTTATAGAAATAAGCTTAAAATAAAGCCTGATGTGATTTTATCCTCAATTCGAATAAAAAAAGGGGATTTGTACAATTTGAATTCTGTTTCTCAATCATACAGTAGGTTACAGCAATTGAATCAATTTAAGTTTGTGAATATAAACTTTGATGAGGATGCAAAAGCAACTGATGATGAATACGGTAGTTTGAATTGTGTGATTCAATTAAGTCCACATAACTTGCAATTCTATTCATTCGAGTTGGAAGGAACCAATTCTTCTGGAAATATTGGGTTTGCAGGCAATTTGAATTATCAGCATAAAAATTTGTTCGGTGGTGCCGAGGTATTGGATGTTCAGCTTTCTACGGCCAGAGAAAATGTGAAGTCGAGTGAGCAAACAAATTTTAGTTCTTCAGAATATGGTATTGTTTCCAAATTGAGTATACCTAAATTTTTACTTCCTTTTTTCGATGCTGAAAAATTCAGAGAATCATACAATCCAAGGACCATATTTTCACTTTCCTATAATTTTCAGAAACGTCCCGACTATACCAGAACAATTGCTGATGCAAGTTTTGGGTATTTTTGGAAATCGTCGAAGTATTTGAGACACACCTTTAACTTGGTTGAGTTGAACTTTGTTGATGTGAAAGATTTAAGTGAAGATTTTCTGAATGATATTAATAATCTTTACATTCAAAACTCCTTTACCGATCACGTTATCGCTACTACAAGATATTCGGTAACTTATAATAATCAGAATATTAATATTCCCAAAAATTACAATTACCTAAGGGTAAGTGCAGAGGTGGCAGGTAATACTTTAAAAACCATCGATAATATTTTGGGAAGGTCAAAAAGAAATGATTACGACTCAGAGGGAAATATTGAGGGAACTTACCACGACTTTTTAGGAATTAGATATGCGCAATATGTGAAAGGTGATGTTGAATATCGCTTTAATCACTACATCAACCGCGCAAATAATATGGTATACCGTGTGTTCTTTGGGATTGGTTATCCTTATGGAAATTTAGAGGTGTTGCCATTCGAGAAAAGCTATTTCTCAGGAGGAGCAAATGGGATTAGAGCCTGGCAAGTAAGATCTTTAGGGCCTGGTTCATATGTTGATGAGGGATCTACTTATCCAAATAATGCAGCTGATCTTAAAATAGAAGCAAACCTTGAGTATCGATTTAAACTCTTTTGGGCATTGGAAGGAGCGTTATTTCTTGATGCAGGAAACATATGGGCAATCTCGAAAAAAGATGATAGAAAAGGAGCAGATTTTCAATTCGATCGTTTTTACGAAGAAATTGCAATTGGAACCGGGTTCGGAACGAGAGTAGATTTAAAATTTATCCTATTCCGTTTGGATTTAGGTTTAAAATTGAGAGATCCGTCAAAAGTAGGTAGTGAACGTTGGATTATTGCTAAGCGTCCGTTTAAACTCAATCAGTTAACGTTCAATATAGGGATAGGGTATCCATTTTAATCTGGATTTTCGGAAGAAATTAAGGTCTTGTTTATGCTTTATTAAAAATAGTTTAATTGCATTCGTTTGCATAATTTTCTTATAGACAAAACGGTGCAAAATTTATTATTTCTTTTTAACTTCGTGGTGAAATTTAGACTTTCCGACGATTTTATAAGAACTATCCGATAAATTATATTATTATGAAACGAGTATTAGATGTTGTTAAACCGGGTGTAGTAACCGGTGATGATGTGCAAAAATTATTTCAGGTTGCTAAAGAAGAAGGTTTTGCAATCCCAGCTGTAAACGTAGTTGGTACTAACTCAATTAATGGTGCATTAGAAGCTGCCAAACAAGTAAATTCACCAATTATCATTCAGTTCTCGAATGGTGGTGCATCTTTCTTCTCAGGTAAGGGAATCAATGCAGAAGGACAAAGTGCTGCAATTATTGGAGCTGTTGCTGGAGCTAAATACGTTCATGCAATTGCTGAGCATTATGGCATTCCAGTAATTCTACATACGGATCACGCTGCAAAAAAATTGTTACCATGGATCGACGGTTTATTGGATGCTGGTGAAGAGTTTTTTGCTCAAACAGGAAAACCATTGTTTAGCTCACACATGCTAGATTTATCAGAAGAAACTCTAGAAGAAAACATTGAAACTTGTGTGAAGTATTTCGAGCGCATGAACAAAATGGGTATGACTATCGAAATTGAATTAGGTTGTACTGGTGGTGAAGAAGATGGTGTTGACAATACAGATATGGATAACTCATTATTGTATACTCAACCTGAAGATGTTGCTTTAGCTTACGAAGCATTATCTAAAGTGTCTTCTAGTTTTACAATTGCTGCATCATTTGGTAATGTACATGGTGTTTACAAGCCAGGTAATGTTGTATTGACTCCTAAGATTTTGGATAACTCACAAAAGTTTATCTCAGAAAAATATGCGGTAGCTGATAATACTGTTGATTTCGTATTTCACGGTGGTTCAGGTTCAACTTTAGAAGAAATTCGTGAAGCAATTTCTTATGGAGTTATCAAAATGAACATTGATACAGATACACAATGGGCATTCTGGAACGGAGTACGTGAATTCGAAGCTGCAAATCACGATTACTTGCAAGGTCAAATCGGTAACCCAGAAGGTGACGACAAACCAAACAAGAAATACTACGATCCAAGAAAATGGATGCGTGAAGGTGAAGTGGGAATGAGAGACCGTTTAGTTCAGGCTTTCGAAGACCTAAATGCTGTAGGACGTAACTAGTCTTTAAAATATTTAATTGTAAAGCTCGGATGATTTTATCCGGGCTTTTTTGTTTGTATTTGATATAAAAAGCAAAAGCATTTAGGAATTAGACCTAATATTTTGCAAATTTGAACTTACCCTAATTTGTATATCTATAATCTTAAAATTTAACACATGTCTATTAGTAATCCCTCGGGACGCGATGTTTTTTCAAGTAAATTTGGTGTAATTGCAGCTGCAGCTGGATCGGCAGTTGGTCTTGGTAATATTTGGAGATTTCCATATGTAGCTGGAGAAAATGGAGGCGGTGCATTCCTTTTAATATATTTAGCTTTTATAATTGCTATCGGATTGCCGGTAATGCTTTCCGAGTTGTTGATAGGTCGGAAAGCGCAGCAAAATGCATTTGGTTCTTTTCGTAAGCTTGCTCCTGAATCTATGTGGCCCCTTGTAGGTTTAATGGGAGTCATTGCAGCTTTTTTAATTCTTGCATTTTATTCTACTATCTCTGGTTGGACTTTGGAATATTTGTATCAAGCAATAAGTAATGGATTTGCCCATGGTGATACCAAGCTGATGTTTGATGATTTTAAACAAGGGACTTTTCGTCCATTAATGTGGCAAATGGTTTTTATGCTATTAACTGCATGGATTGTTTTTTCAGGAGTTAAAAATGGCATTGAAAAATATGCAAAAATATTAATGCCTCTGTTGTTTATTCTAATACTTGTGATGTGTGTGCGCTCATTGTCCTTGCCCGGTTCTTCTGCTGGTTTAGATTTCTTATTTAAACCTGATTTCTCAAAAATATCAATGGGAGTAATCCTGGAAGCGTTGGGGCAGGCTGCCTTTTCGTTAAGTATTGGTATGGGGGCTTTAATTACCTACGGTTCTTATATCCAAAGGCAAAATAATTTGGGAAAAACGGCTTTTCAAGTTACTGTTGCCGATACAGTAATTGCAATTTTATCTGGTGTAATGATATTTCCAGCTGTTTTTGCATTAGGTTTTCAGCCTGATTCTGGAGCAGGTTTGGTTTTTGAAGTACTTCCAAAACTATTTCTGGAAATGCCTGGAGGATACTTTTTCTCGATTTTATTTTTCTTCTTGCTAGCTGTAGCCGCATTAACTTCCACCATATCGGTACTTGAAGTTGTTGTGGCATACTTTTCAGAAGAATTAAATATTTCCAGGAAAAAAGCTACGGTAATTGGTGCAGCGTCTATTTCTGTATTGGGAGTATTTGCAACCCTATCTTTTAGTGATTTATCAGGTATCAATATTTTAGGACAAAGTATTTTTAGCTTAATGGAATATACCGCTGCAAATGTATTGCTGCCATTAGGAGCATTATTAATTGTAATTTTTGTAGGTTGGAAGTTAAAGCATGCAATAGTACGAGAAGAGTTGTCGAATGAGAATTCTTTAAGAGTGAAATATTTTAAAGTATTCTTCTTTATCGTGAAATGGTTGGCTCCTATAGCAATAACAGCTGTGTTTTTAAATGGGGTAGGATTGTTAAAACTTGGATAAGATTAATCTTTTTTATAATATTGATAAGCGTTGTTTGGTTTCAAATAACGCTTTTTTAATATGTCATTGAAAAAGATCATAAGAGAATACTTTTCTTATTCCACATCCGAGAAAAGAGGATTATTAGTGTTGGCCTTAATACTAATAACAGTCTTTGTATTGCCAGAATTTATAAATACAGATTCTACACCAGATTCTATACCTAAGAAAAATGAAAATCTTGATAGTTTAATAGCTATATTGAGCAGTAAAGGTAAATTGAAAAATCCTGCTTTGTTTTTATTCGACCCTAATAAGGCTTCCGCTGAGGATTTTAAAAAACTTGGATTAAGAGATTATCAAACCAGGAATATCTTAAAATATAGAGAAAAGGGTGGAGTGTTTAGATCCAAAGCTGATTTTCGAAAAATTTATGGCATTAAAGATGACGATTACAATCGATTGAAAGATTACATCAATATTCCTCCTGCAATAAAGAACGAAAAAGTTAAAAATATTGCTAAACGAAGAGTTGAATTAGAGTTGTTCAATTTTGATCCCAATACAATTGATAAAGTCGAATGGGAAAAGTTAGGAGTAAATGATAGGATGTCGAATCGCATTATAAAGTATTTGTCGACTGGAGCTAGGTTTAAAAATGCTGATGATCTCGGTAAGATTTATGGATTTGATTCTTTGATTCTGAAACGGCTAAAGCCATATGTGCATATAAAACCTTTAAAAGAGAAGAATGTAAAAATAGAATTGGTTGATTTGAATTTGGCAGATACTTCCATTTTAAAAACGCTGCCTGGTATTGGAAAAACACTTTCAAATAGAATTGTAAAATATAGAGAATTACTTGGTGGTTACATTTCCAAATCTCAGTTGTTGGAAGTGTATGGTATTTCAAAAGAAACTTTCCAATCCATAGAGAATCGGGTATGTGTATCACCTGTTGTATTGCAAAAAATTTCAATTAATGACTGTAATGCTAGATTATTGGAGAAACATCCATATATCAGCAGAAGGATGTCTTCGGATATCGTAAAATACAGAGAGCGAGTGGGGAATTTTACCTCAGTAGAGGATTTGAAAAACAAGCATTTGTTGAGCGATAGTGTCTTTCAGAAAGTACAACCTTATTTAAGTATCGAATAGTAGTCATTGAATTAGCTTGAGAATAATTCCTTATTTTCTTACCTTTACATTTCTGAAAAGGGGCCTAAAATATTAGAATGGAGATAATTTCATTACTTTTTTCAAAATAAATTTGAATTATAATGATTGAATTAATAAATTTGCGGCTCACTTAGAAAAACATAAATATTAAAGGAGAAAATTATGATTGTTATTCCTATGAAAGAAGGCGAAAACATTGAAAGAGCCTTGAAAAAATTCAAAAGAAAATTTGAAAAGACTGGTGTAATTAAAGAGCTTAGAGGAAGACAGGTTTATAAAAAACCATCTGTAAAAAGAAGAGAAGAGAAATTACACGCGATCTACGTTCAGCAAATGCAACAAGCTGAAGATTGATTTTCTGTTGGATTAATTCCTTGATATCTTAATTTTTCGTATCTTGGATTATCCTATTGGATAAATATCCTGGATGTATGAGTTTTAAGGAATCTTTTCTGTCTTATTTGCAATACGAAAAACGATATTCTGCACATACAGTTTTATCTTATGACTGTGATTTGACTCAGTTTTTTGAATTTTATTCAGGTGCTGATGATGTACAAGTTGAAGATATAACATTTAAAGATGTTCGTAGATGGATCGTTTTTTTAATGAACGAAGGTAAAACTTCGCGAACTGTAAATAGGAAGTTATCCTCTTTAAAGTCATTTTTTAAGTATTTGCTTAGAGAATCAGTGATTGATTCGAACCCAATGGATAAAGTTGTTGGACCTAAGCAAGGAAAGAAGTTGCCTGGTTTTGTTGCAGAGCATGCAATGCAGGTGCTAAGAGAAGTTGATTTTGGGGAAGGATTTGAAGGTGTTCGAGATCAATTGGTAATAGAAATGTTTTATCAAACTGGCATGCGATTGTCGGAGTTGATGAATCTTAAAGAGTCAGATTTTGATCGATCAGCATCTTTAGTTAAAGTATTAGGAAAAAGAAATAGAGAAAGAATCATTCCAGTAAGTGAGAGTTTGGTAAAACTTCTTGATCAATATTTGGATCTTAGATATAAAACTTTCGGAAACTTGGATGATTTTCTTTTTGTAACTAAAAAGGGGGTGCCTGTTTACGAAAAGTTGTTGTATAGAATCGTTACAAAGCATTTGTCGAAAATTACAACAATGACCAAGCGAAGCCCGCACGTTCTGAGACATACATTTGCAACGCATCTATTAAATAATGGTGCGGAATTAAATGCAGTTAAGGAACTTTTGGGGCATTCGAATTTATCGGCAACACAAATTTATACTCATACTACTTTTGAGCGTTTAAATAATATATATAAACAAGCTCATCCGAGAGCATAAATTTTGGAGGATTAGAATATGATTAACATTCAATCGATCGGTTTTGTTGCTGATGTGAAATTGGAAAATTTCATAGAAAATAAGCTTGGAAAAATAATGAAGCTCAACAGCGATGTTGCTGGAGCTGAAGTTTTTCTTAGGGTTGAAAAATCTGATATTACCGAAAATAAGGTAGTTGAGATCAATCTTGATATTAAAGGCGCAGATGTGTTTGCAAAAAAGCAAAGTAAAACATTTGAAGAGGCAACGGATCTTGCTGTTGATGCATTACGAAAGCAAGTCGTGAAACACAAAGAAAAACTAAGAGCAAAATAATTAGAAAAAACACCTAATTATTTTGTGATAAATTTAAAATATTTTTACATTTGCAAACCATTTTCAGGGAAAAGTATGCCTGTTAAATAAGATGGTTTGCATTTTTTGCCGATGTAGCTCAGCTGGCTAGAGCAGCTGATTTGTAATCAGCAGGTCGTGGGTTCGAGTCCCTCCATCGGCTCTGATTTTTAAAATATTGGGGAGATACCAAAGTGGCCAACTGGGGCGGACTGTAACTCCGCTGACTTTCGTCTTCGTAGGTTCGAATCCTGCTCTCCCCACTGGTAAACGAAAAGAAACATTTCTGTTTCTTTTTTTGCGGGAATAGCTCAGTTGATAGAGCATCAGCCTTCCAAGCTGAGGGTCGCGGGTTTGAGTCCCGTTTCCCGCTCAAATACGTTTGCCGTTGTAGCTCAGGGGTAGAGCGCTTCCTTGGTAAGGAAGAGGTCACGAGTTCAAATCTCGTCAATGGCTCAAGAAATTTAAGATATTGTTTTTAATTGTTGTCTAATATTAATTAATATTTGGAGTTATGGCTAAAGAACATTTTGACAGGTCAAAACCACACGTAAATATTGGTACCATTGGTCACGTTGACCACGGTAAAACTACTTTGACTGCCGCTATTACAACTGTATTAGCAAAAAAAGGTTTGTCTGAAGTGAAATCATTCGATTCTATCGATAACGCTCCTGAAGAGAAGGAGAGAGGTATTACTATTAATACTGCTCACGTAGAATACCAAACAGCTAACCGTCACTACGCTCACGTTGACTGTCCAGGTCACGCGGATTACGTAAAGAACATGGTAACTGGTGCTGCTCAGATGGATGGTGCTATTTTGGTTTGTGCTGCAACTGATGGTCCTATGCCTCAAACTCGTGAGCACATCCTATTAGCTCGTCAGGTAAACGTACCTAAAATCGTTGTTTTCTTGAACAAAGTTGACATGGTTGACGATGCAGAGATGCTTGAGTTAGTAGAAATGGAAATTCGTGAGTTATTGGATTTCTATGAGTTCGACGGTGATAACACTCCTATCATTGCTGGTTCTGCTTTAGGTGGATTGAACGGTGAAGCTGAGTGGGAAGAAAAAATCATGGAGTTGATGGATGCGGTTGATACTTGGATTCCACTTCCTCCACGTGATGTAGATAAGGCTTTCTTGATGCCAGTTGAGGATGTATTCTCTATTACTGGTCGTGGTACTGTAGCTACTGGTCGTATCGAAACTGGTATTGTAAAAACTGGTGAAGAAGTACAGATCATTGGTCTTGGTGCTGAAGGTATGAAGTCTGTAATTACTGGTGTTGAGATGTTCCGTAAGATTTTGGACGAAGGTCAGGCTGGTGATAACGTAGGTCTATTGTTGAGAGGTATTGACAAAACTGCTATCAAGCGTGGTATGGTTATTTGTCACCCTAATACAATCAAGCCTCACACTAAGATTAAAGCTGAGGTTTACGTATTGAAGAAAGAAGAAGGTGGACGTCATACTCCATTCCATAACAAATACCGTCCTCAATTCTACATCAGAACTCTTGATGTAACTGGTGAGATTACTCTTCCAGAAGGAGTTGAGATGGTAATGCCAGGTGATAACGTAACTATCAACGTTGAGTTGATCACTCCAGTAGCTTGTGATTTAGGTCTACGTTTCGCTATCCGTGAAGGTGGTAGAACTGTAGGTGCTGGTCAGATTACTGAAATTATCGACTAATTGCATAATATAAAGATTGATCCGTGAATTCGGGTCAATCTTATTATAGACGGGTGTAGCTCAGTTGGTAGAGCACTGGTCTCCAAAACCAGGTGTCGGGAGTTCGAGTCTCTCCTCCCGTGCAAAGACAAAATTGCCTTATGAAACTAAAAATTTATATTGAAGAAGTTTATAAAGAACTGGTTCAAAAAGTATCTTGGCCATCATGGTCTGAGCTCCAAAGCAGTGCGATAGTAGTTATGATTGCTTCCACTATTATTGCTCTAGTGATATTCTTAATGGATATGGGGTTTAAGAATTTGATGGATTTTATATACAATATGTTACACTAATAATTCCTTTTTTAGAAAAAGATGGCTGAAATTCAAAAAAAATGGTATGTTCTTAGGACTGTTGGAGGAAAAGAAAAGAAAGTCAAAGAATATATTGATAGCGAAATTTCCAATCTGGGTCTAACGGAATTTGTGTCACAGGTTCTCATTCCTACCGAAAAAGTTTTTCAGGTGCGAAACGGGAAGAAGATTAGCAAGGAAAGAATTTTCTTACCAGGCTATGTTCTAATCGAAGCAGCACTCGTTGGAGAGATTCCTCACATCCTTCGTAATATTACGAATGTGATTGGCTTCCTGGGGGATACAAAAGGCGGCGATCCTACTCCTATGCGTATGTCAGAAGTGAACCGCATACTGGGTAAGGTTGATGAATTGGCTGGCAAAGATGAAGAAATTAATATTCCTTATTTTGTTGGCGAAATGGTTAAAGTGACTGATGGACCATTTAATGGTTTTACCGGTGTGATTGAAGAGGTAAATGCAGAGAAGAAAAAACTGAAAGTTATGGTTAAGATCTTCGGACGTAAGACTCCTCTTGAGTTAAGTTTCATGCAGGTAGAAAAAGAATAATTAAATCCTTTAGAAAAGTAAAGCTATGGCTAAAGAAGTTGCAGGATTAATCAAATTGCAGATCAAAGGTGGTGCTGCAAATCCTTCACCCCCAGTAGGACCTGCGTTGGGTGCTAAAGGGGTTAATATCATGGATTTTTGTAAGCAATTCAATGCAAGAACTCAAGATCAGGCTGGAAAAGTAATCCCTGTAGTGATTACTGTTTATTCTGATAGTTCTTTTGAATTTATTACAAAAACTCCTCCTGTTGCTGTACAAATTTTAGAGGCTGCAAAATTAAAATCAGGTTCTTCTGAACCAAACCGTAAAAAGGTAGGTTCAATTTCTTGGGATCAAGTTCGCGAGATCGCAGAGGGGAAAATGAAAGATTTGAATGCTTTTAAAGTTGAAAGTGCCATGAGTATGGTTGCTGGTACAGCAAGAAGTATGGGTATCACAATTTCTGGTGATAATCCTCTTAATCAATAATTTTAAACACTGCAATTAAAATGGGTAAACTAACGAAAAATAGAAAGTTAGCTTCAGAAAAAGTGGATACTGATAAGCTATATTCTATCGACGAAGCAGCGAAATTGGTTAAGGAGATTACAACAACCAAATTTGATGCCTCAGTGGATATGGATGTTCGCTTAGGAGTTGACCCGAGAAAAGCTAATCAAATGGTACGTGGTGTTGTTACACTTCCTCACGGTACTGGTAAAGAAGTTCGTGTTTTGGTTCTTTGTACTCCTGATAAGGAAGAAGAAGCAAAGGCTGCAGGTGCTGACTATGTTGGCCTTGACGACTATGTTGCCAAAATCAAAGGAGGTTGGACTGACATTGACGTAATCATCACGATGCCTACTGTAATGGCGAAAGTTGGTGCACTTGGACGTGTTTTAGGGCCACGTGGTTTAATGCCAAACCCTAAGTCTGGTACAGTAACTATGGATATCGCTAAAGCAGTTGCTGAAGTGAAAGCTGGTAAGATTGATTTTAAGGTCGATAAGTACGGTATCGTTCACTCATCAATTGGTAAAGTATCTTTCGAGGTAGATAAAATCAAAGATAACGCTAAAGAATTTGTTGGCATTATCAATAAATTGAAACCATCTGCAGCAAAAGGAACTTATATCAAGAGTGTTTACCTGTCAAGCACAATGAGTCTTGGGATTCAAATTGATCCAAGATCACTTGACTAATTTAAAAATTTAATCAAGATCTTAGTAATCATGAAAAAGGAACAAAAAATTCAGATTATTGATAGCTTGACGGAAGAAATTAATGCGTCAAACCACTTCTATCTTACTGACATCTCAGGAATGAATGCTGAAGGCACTTCAGCACTTCGTAGAGCATGTTTTGAAAAGGATATTAAGTTGGTTGTTGTAAAAAACACCCTTCTTAAAATCGCTTTAGAAAAGGCAGAAGGCGAGTTTGAAGAACTAGACAATGTACTTAAGGGATCTACTTCTCTTATGCTTGCAGAGACTGGTAACCTTCCTGCGAAGCTTATCAAAGAATTCCGTAAGGGACATGATAAACCTATCCTGAAGGCGGCTTACGTTGAAGAATCGCTTTATATTGGTGATAATGAGCTTGACGCTCTTGCTACCATTAAATCTAAAGAAGAACTTGTTGGAGATATCGTTGCATTGCTTCAATCACCAATCAAGAATGTTATTTCTTCTTTGGAATCAGGAAAGAATATCCTAGCTGGTGTTGTGAAAACACTTTCAGAAAAAGAGTAATATATTTAGAGTAATTAAATTTTAAAAACTGAAGGAAAAATGGCAGATTTAAAAAAGTTTGCAGAAGAATTAGTTAATTTGACTGTTAAGGAAGTAAATGAATTAGCTGAAATCTTAAAAGAAGAATACGGAATTGAGCCAGCTGCTGCTGCTGCAGTTGTTGCTGGACCTGCTGCTGGCGCTGAAGGTGGTGCTGCTGAGCAAACTGAGTTTGACGTAATTCTTACTTCAGCTGGTGGTTCAAAACTAGCGGTAGTGAAATTGGTTAAAGAATTAACTGGTTTAGGTCTTAAAGAAGCTAAGGCTGCAGTTGATGCTGCACCAGCTCCATTGAAAGAAAAAGTTTCTAAAGAAGAAGCTGAAGCACTTAAAGCACAATTAGAAGAAGCTGGAGCTGAAGTTGAGCTTAAATAGAAGCACTAAAACCTATAAATAAGGTTATTTGGTTTAGAGTTCCTAACCGGGACTCTAAGCCTTTTTGTTGTTTATTATCGTTTAGGTTCAATTAATTTTAAGTAAATGTCTTCAAATACTATTAGTCAAAGAATTAGTTTTGCTTCTAACAAGAATCAGCTTTCATATCCTGATTTTTTGGAAGTACAATTAAAATCTTTTCAAGACTTTTTTCAGCTGGAAACGACTCCAGAGAAAAGAACGAACGAAGGATTATTTAAGGTATTTAGCGAGAATTTCCCAATTACCGATACCAGAAATAATTTCGTATTGGAATTTCTCGACTATTTTGTTGATCCGCCCCGTTACACAATCGATGAATGTATCGAAAGAGGCTTAACTTATAGCGTACCGCTAAAAGCTAAGTTAAAACTTTACTGTACCGATCCTGAACATGAGGATTTCGATACAGTAATTCAGGATGTATACCTTGGAACTGTTCCTTACATGACCGAAAAAGGTACATTCGTAGTTAACGGTGCTGAACGTGTGGTTGTATCTCAGCTTCACCGTTCACCTGGTGTATTCTTTGGTCAAAGTGTACACGCAAATGGAACCAAGTTGTATTCTGCCAGAATTATTCCTTTCAAAGGTTCCTGGATCGAATTTGCTACCGACATCAACAATGTGATGTATGCATATATCGATCGTAAGAAAAAGCTTCCTGTAACAACCTTGCTTCGTGCAATTGGTTACGAGAGCGATAAAGAAATCCTTGAGATTTTTAACCTTGCTGATAAAATCAAGGTTTCTAAAACCGGTTTGAAGAAAATCGTTGGAAGAAAACTTGCTGCTCGTGTTCTTAAGTCTTGGATTGAAGACTTCGTAGACGAGGATACTGGCGAGGTAGTATCTATTGAGCGTAATGAGGTGGTTATTGATCGTGAGATAATAATCGAACCAGAACATATTGAAGAAATTCTTGAATCAGGTGCAAAAACTATCTTATTGCACAAAGAGGAACAAAATCTTGCTGATTATGCGATTATTTACAATACGCTTCAGAAAGACCCTTGTAACTCCGAAAAAGAAGCTGTTCTTCACATTTATCGTCAGTTGCGTAATTCTGAGCCACCAGATGAGGCTACAGCTCGTGACGTAATCGATAAATTATTCTTCTCTGATAAGAGATATGATTTAGGTGATGTTGGTCGTTACCGCCTAAATAAAAAATTAGGTTTAAACACTGATGGTGACACCAAAGTGTTGACCAAAGAAGACATTATTGAAATTATCAAGTACCTAATTAAGCTGTTGAATGCACGTACTGATGTGGATGATATTGACCACTTGAGTAACCGTCGTGTTCGTACAGTTGGTGAACAACTTTATACTCAGTTCGGAGTAGGTTTGGCACGTATGGCTAGAACCATTCGTGAGAGAATGAACGTTAGAGATAATGAGGTATTTACTCCAATAGATTTGATTAATTCGAAGACTCTTTCTTCTGTGATTAACTCCTTCTTTGGAACGAATGCATTGTCACAGTTCATGGATCAAACCAACCCATTGGCTGAGATTACACACAAACGTAGAATGTCGGCCTTAGGTCCTGGTGGTCTTTCCCGTGAAAGAGCAGGTTTTGAGGTTCGAGATGTACACTATACTCACTATGGACGTTTATGTCCAATTGAGACTCCTGAGGGACCAAACATTGGTTTGATTTCTTCTCTTTGTGTTTTTGCTAAGATTAATAATTTAGGTTTCATCGAAACTCCTTACCGTAAGGTAGCTAATGGAGGTGTTGATTTATCTTCAGAGGGGATTGAATATTTATCAGCGGAAGAGGAAGAAGGGTTGACAATTGCTCAAGCAAATGCTCCTTTAAATGATGATGGTAGTTTTGTAAATCCTAAAGCAAAATCTCGTAAAGATGGTGACTTCCCATTCGAGGAAGTAGAGAATATCGATTTGATGGACGTTGCTCCAAACCAAATTGCTTCTATCGCGGCTTCTTTGATTCCTTTCTTGGAGCATGATGATGCGAACCGTGCTTTGATGGGATCTAACATGATGCGTCAGGCAGTTCCAGTTATTAAGCCAGAATCTCCTATTGTTGGTACTGGTTTGGAAGGTGCTCTTGTTCGTGATTCGAGAACTCAAATTAGTGCTGAAGGTACAGGGGTTGTTGAGTTTGTAGATGCAAATAAAATTGTAATCAAATACGAGCAAACTGAAGAAGAAGCATTTGTTAGTTTTGATGGAGATACCAAGACATACAATATTCCAAAATATGGAAAAACCAACCAGGGTACTACAATTGACTTGAAACCTATTGTTACAAAAGGACAACAGGTTGTAGAGGGACAAATTCTTACTCATGGTTATGCAACTCAGGATGGAGAATTAGCTCTTGGTCGTAACTTGAAAGTGGCATTTATGCCTTGGAAAGGTTACAATTATGAGGATGCGATTGTAATTTCGGAGCGTATCGTTAAAGATGATGTATTTACATCAGTTCATGTTGATGAGTATACTCTTGAAGTTCGTGACACGAAGCGTGGTATGGAAGAATTAACTTCTGATATTCCTAACGTTAGTGAAGAAGCAACTCGTAATCTTGATGAGAATGGTTTGATTCGTATTGGTGCGAATGTTGAACCAGGTGATATCTTAATTGGTAAGATTACTCCAAAAGGAGAATCAGATCCATCACCAGAAGAGAAGTTATTGAGAGCTATCTTTGGTGATAAAGCTGGGGATGTTAAAGATGCTTCATTGAAAGCTTCTCCATCATTACGTGGTGTAATTATCGATAAGAAATTATTCTCTCGTTCTATTCGTGATCGTAAATCGAAGCAATCAGATAAGCCATTAATCCAAAAATTGGATGAGGAATTGGCGTCACAAGTAACGGCATTGCAAGCGCGATTGGTTGAAAAGCTTTTCAACCTTGTAAATGGCAAGACTTCGCAAGGAGTTAAAGATTACTTAAGCGTAGATGTTATTCCTAAAGGTGTTAAGTTCACTCAGAAATTGTTAGCAGATATCAATTTCTTGGAAATTAATCCTAACAAGTGGACAACTGATAAAGATAAGAACGACACAATCAAAAAGCTTTTACACAACTATATTATCAAGTTCAAAGAACTTGAAAGTATTAACAAGCGTAAGAAATATAATGTAACCATTGGTGATGAAATGCCAGCAGGTATTATTCAAATGGCGAAAGTATATGTTGCTAAGAAACGTAAGCTTCAGATTGGTGATAAGATGGCAGGTCGTCACGGTAACAAAGGTATTGTTTCTCGTGTTGTAAGAGAAGAGGACATGCCATTCCTTGAAGATGGAACCACTGTTGATATCTGTTTGAACCCACTGGGTGTACCTTCACGTATGAACTTGGGACAGGTATTTGAAACTGTACTAGGTTGGGCAGGTAAAGAACTTGGGTTGAAGTTTGCGACTCCTATTTTTGATGGTGCGTCGTTGGATGAAATTACAAGTTATACTGATAAAGCAGGTGTTCCTGCATTCGGTAAGGCATATCTTCACGATGGTGGAACTGGAGAACGTTTCGACCAGCCTGCAACTGTAGGTGTGATCTATATGCTGAAACTTGGTCACATGGTTGATGATAAGATGCACGCGCGTTCTATTGGACCATACTCACTTATTACTCAGCAACCACTTGGTGGTAAAGCTCAGTTTGGAGGTCAGCGTTTTGGAGAGATGGAGGTTTGGGCACTCGAGGCATTTGGTGCTGCTCATATTCTTCAGGAAATCCTTACCGTTAAGTCGGATGACGTTATAGGTCGTGCTAAAGCTTACGAATCTATCGTTAAAGGTGATCCAATGCCAAGTCCGGGTATTCCGGAATCTCTAAACGTGTTACTACACGAGTTAAGAGGTCTTGGCTTGAGCGTAAAATTAATTTAAGCCTTATATTATAAAGTGAATGTTCGGGTTTCCGTTCATTCACTTTTATAGAATAATTTTGTTAATTTCCTAATTTTCAACATATGGCATTCAGAAGAGATAAACAAGTAAAGAGCAATTTTACAAAAATCTCTATCAGTCTTGCCTCTCCAGAAGAAATTCTTGAAAGATCAAGTGGAGAGGTTTTAAAGCCTGAAACCATCAATTATCGTACTTATAAGCCGGAACGTGATGGATTATTCTGTGAAAGAATTTTCGGTCCCGTTAAAGATTATGAGTGTCATTGTGGTAAGTACAAGCGTATCCGTTATCGTGGTATTGTTTGTGACCGTTGTGGTGTTGAAGTAACAGAAAAAAAGGTTAGACGCGAAAGAATGGGACACATTCAGTTGGTTGTTCCTGTTGCGCATATCTGGTACTTCAAATCATTACCAAACAAAATTGGTTATCTTTTAGGATTACCTACCAAAAAGCTTGACTCAATTATTTATTACGAAAGATACGTAGTAATTAATCCAGGGGTTAAATCAGCTGATGGTATTAAATATTTAGATTTTCTAACGGAAGAAGAATACTTGGATATTCTTGACGAACTTCCAATGGAAAATCAATTTTTGGATGATGATGATCCAAATAAGTTTATTGCTCAAATGGGAGCGGAAGCTTTGTATAGTTTGTTAGGTCGTTTAGATCTTGATTCATTATCATACGACTTGCGTCACAAAGCAAATACAGAAACTTCGCAGCAACGTAAAAATGAAGCATTAAAGCGTTTGCAAGTAGTTGAAGCTTTCCGTGAGTCACAAGGAGTAAATAATCCTGAATGGATGATTGTGAAAGTTGTTCCTGTGATTCCACCAGAACTTCGTCCATTGGTACCATTGGATGGTGGACGTTTTGCAACTTCAGACTTGAACGATTTGTATCGTAGAGTAATTATTCGTAATAATCGTTTAAAAAGATTAATTGAAATCAAAGCTCCGGAAGTAATCTTGCGTAATGAGAAGCGTATGCTTCAGGAAGCAGTTGATTCATTATTTGATAACTCACGTAAATCTAATGCGGTTAAGACAGAAAATAACCGTCCTTTAAAATCTCTTTCAGACTCATTGAAAGGTAAGCAAGGTCGTTTCCGTCAAAACTTGTTGGGTAAGCGTGTTGACTATTCTGCTCGTTCGGTAATTGTTGTAGGACCAGACTTGCAAATGCATGAATGTGGTCTTCCAAAAGACATGGCAGCGGAATTGTACAAGCCTTTCGTAATCCGTAAATTGATTGAGAGAGGTATTGTAAAAACTGTAAAATCAGCTAAGAAAATTGTAGATAGAAAAGATCCTGTAGTTTGGGATATCTTGGAAAATGTACTGAAAGGACATCCGGTTCTTCTTAACCGTGCTCCTACTCTTCACCGTTTGGGTATTCAGGCATTCCAACCTAAATTGATCGAGGGTAAAGCAATTCGTCTACACCCACTTGCATGTACTGGGTTTAACGCCGACTTTGATGGTGACCAGATGGCGGTTCACTTGCCACTTGGTAACGAAGCAGTATTAGAGGCTCAAATGTTAATGTTGTGTTCGCACAATATCTTGAACCCTGCTAATGGTGCACCAGTTACTGTTCCTTCTCAGGATATGGTATTGGGTCTTTACTACATTACCAAGCCTAGAAAAGGAAGCAAAGGGGAAGGATTAACTTTCTATTCAGCAGAAGAGGCTATGATTGCTTTCAATGAGAAAGCTGTAGATCTTCACTCTGTGATTAAAGTGAAAGTTAAGGATTTGAATGAAAATGATGAATTGGTAGATACTATTATTGAAACTACTATTGGTCGTATCATTTTGAATCAATTTACTCCTGAGGGAGCTGGTTTTATTAATCAGTTGATTACTAAAAAAGCACTTCGTGATATTATTGGATATGTATTCAAGAAATGTGGGGTTGATGCCTGTGCGAAATTCTTGGATGATATCAAAGATTTAGGTTACCGCAAAGCATTTGAAGGTGGTCTTTCGTTTAACTTGTCTGATGTTATTGTTCCAGCTGAGAAGGAAGATCTTGTTGCTGAAGGTTACGCACAAGTTGAAGAAGTGTTGGCTAACTATAACATGGGTTTCATTACCAATAATGAACGATACAATCAGATTATTGATATTTGGACACATGTTAACGCTAATTTGACTCAAACATTGATGAACCAGTTGATTGCCGATAATCAAGGATTTAACTCGGTTTACATGATGCTTGATTCTGGAGCTCGTGGTTCTAGAGAGCAGATTCGTCAGTTGGGTGGTATGCGTGGTCTGATGGCAAAACCTCAGAAATCAGGTGCTACTGGTGGTCAAATTATTGAAAACCCGATTCTTTCGAACTTTAAGGAAGGTCTTTCTGTATTGGAGTACTTTATTTCTACTCACGGTGCTCGTAAAGGTCTTGCGGATACGGCATTGAAAACAGCCGATGCGGGTTACTTAACACGTCGTTTGGTTGATGTTGCACAGGATGTTATCATTAATGAACAAGACTGTGGTACATTGAGAGGTCTTACTGCTACAGCGATTAAGAATCAGGAAGAAGTTGTTGCATCTCTAAGCGAAAGAATTCTTGGTAGAACTACTGTACATGATGTATATCACCCAATTTCAGGTGATTTAATAGTGAAATCAGGAGTTGAGATTACTGAAGAGATTGCTCAAAAAATTGAAAATTCTCCGATTGAACGCATAGAGATTCGTTCAGTACTTACTTGTGAATCTAAACAAGGTGTTTGTGCGAAATGTTATGGACGTAACCTTGCAACAGGTAAGGCTGTTCAGAAAGGTGAGGCGGTTGGTGTTATTGCAGCTCAGTCGATTGGTGAGCCAGGTACACAGCTTACACTTCGTACCTTCCACGTAGGGGGTACCGCAGGTAACGTTTCTGCTGAAAACTCTGTTGAATCGAAATACGATGGTTACGCGGAATTCGAAGAATTAAGAACTGTAGAACATACTCCTAAAGAAGGAGATAAGTATGATGTTGTAATTGGTCGTTTGGCTGAATTACGTATCATCGATAAAAACACAAACATTACCTTGACTACACATACAATTCCTTACGGATCTAAATTGTATATCAAGGATGGTCAGGATGTTAAGAAAGGTGACTTAATTTGTGAGTGGGATCCATACAATGCTATGATCGTTACTGAATTCTCAGGTAAGGTTACTTTCGATAACTTAATTGAAGGTGTTACATTTAAAGAGGAATCTGATGAAGCAACTGGTTTTGCTGAGAAAGTAGTTGTAGAATCTAAGGATAAGACTAAAAACCCAAGTGTTAAGATTTTGAACTCAAGTGGTGAGATATTAAAATCTTACAACTTACCAGTTGGTGCTCACATTTCTGTGAACGAAGGTGAGATGGTTATTGCAGGTCAATCTCTTGTTAAGATTCCTAGAGCTCTTGGTAAGGCAGGTGATATCACCGGGGGTCTGCCACGTGTTACTGAGTTGTTTGAGGCTCGTAACCCATCTAATCCTGCTGTTGTTTCTGAGATTGATGGTGAGGTTACATTTGGTAAAATCAAACGTGGTAACCGTGAGATTGTTGTTACAACCAAAACAGGTGATGTGAAGAAGTACTTGGTACCTCTTTCAAAACAAATTCTTGTTCAGGAGAACGACTATGTAAGAGCGGGTACTCCATTATCAGAAGGTGCTACAACACCAGCCGATATTTTATCGATTAAAGGGCCTACAAAAGTTCAGGAATATATCGTGAACGAAGTACAGGATGTATACCGTATGCAGGGTGTGAAGATTAACGATAAGCACTTTGAGATTATCGTTCGTCAGATGATGCGTAAGGTAGTTATTGATGATCCGGGAGATACTAAGTTCTTGGAGAAACAAGTTATCGACAAGATGGAATTTATGCGTGAGAACGATGAAATTTTCGGAATGAAGGTTGTTGTTGATGCAGGTGATTCTGACGAGTTGAAAGCAGGGCAGATTGTAACTGCAAGAAAACTAAGAGATGTAAATTCTATCTTGAAGCGTCGTGATATGAAACTTGTTGAAGCTCGTGAAGCTATCGCTGCAACTTCTACTCAGATCTTGCAAGGTATTACAAGAGCTGCTCTTCAAACTAAGAGTTTCATTTCTGCTGCATCGTTCCAGGAGACAACTAAAGTGTTGAATGAAGCTGCGATTAGCGGTAAAATGGACAAATTAGAAGGTCTGAAAGAGAACGTTATTTGTGGTCACTTGATTCCTGCAGGTACAGGTTTAAGAGAATACAAAGATGTTGTAGTAGGAGCGAAAGAAGAGTACGAAAAGCTTCTTGACAATAAATCAGAATTCTAAATATAGGACTCTAAATATTAAGGGGTGTTTCCATTGGAAACACCCTTTTTTATTGTTTAGAATTGGCAGGACATTCAAAATTAATTTCCTAATTTTACCAGAGTAGATAAGAAATCAATAAAAATAGATACATTATGAGTGATAAAAAGCCTTCAGGACAAATAGATATTCAATTAACGGAAGAAGTAGCACAAGGAACTTATTCTAATTTAGCTGTAATTACACATTCTAGCTCTGAATTTGTTGTAGACTTTGTTAGAGTGATGCCAGGAGTGCCTAAAGCAGATGTAAAATCAAGAATTATCTTGACTCCTGAACATGCAAAACGTCTATTATTAGCCCTGCAAGATAATATTCATAAGTTTGAAAGTATGAATGGACCAATTAAAAATGTGGAAGAAAATAATGGGCCACAAGGGCCAGTGATTCCAATGAATTTTGGGCCAACAGGACAGGCATAAAAAAGGAAGCATTTCGCTTCCTTTTTTTATATTTCAGATAGTTTTAATATCGATTGTTTTACGCTTCTTTTATGAGCTGCAACCAGAAACCATGAAAATACTAGCAAGGCGATCACAATTCCAATTGTGTAGCCTATGTTTGTATCAATTGCCAATCCTCCATTTTTATTTGGGGCAACTAGAATAAATGTTGCACATATCGCCGTCATAAATGTTGCAGGTATGCTAATAATGAAGTGATTTTTCTTCTTTTCTACCAAATACATTGCCGCTGTCCAAAGCATTACCATGGATAGAAATTGATTAAAAAGACCTAGGAATTTCCAGATCGTTCCAAAGCTAAGTTGAGAAAGGATAAATCCCAATACAAAAAGCGGAATGGATACTATTAATCTACTTTTCAAAGATTTTTGTTCCAGTTTAAAAAAATCTGCAATCATTAATCGGGCACTTCTGAAAGCGGTATCTCCAGTTGTAATAGGACATGCAATTACACCAACAATGGCGAAAATAGCTCCAACTTGTCCTAGCCATGTATTACAAATTTCATTAACTACCCAAGCTGGATTACGACCAGAGGCAATTGTACTATTTAAATCGCTTGCTGATCCAAAATAGTTCATTGCAGCGGTAGCCCAGATGATCGCTACAATTCCTTCAGCAATCATGGCACCAAAAAACACAGGACGACCATAGCTTTCTTTACGCATGCAGCGTGCCATCATAGGTGACTGTGTAGAATGAAATCCAGAAATTGCCCCACAGGATATTACAATAAACATCATTGGATACAGGATGTTTTGAGTGGGATTAACATGCATATTTTTTAACTGGTCAACAGATAGCTCATTCAGGTGAAAACTTCCATTAAAACCATTATATAGCATGATACCCGCTATACTAAAGGCCATGATTAATAATGCAGCTCCAAAAATTGGATAAATCTTACCAATAATTTTATTGATTGGAAGTAAGGTTGCAAGTAAGTAATATCCAAAGATTCCATAAAGCCAATAATGCAAACCTCCACCAGTTAAATCCTTTAATAATCCTGCCGGACCTGTTACAAAGGCTACACCAACCATTATTAATAATGCAAATGTGATGATTGCTAGAATAACTTTGGCAATTATTCCTAAATATTTACCTACAATTTCAGGTAAGCTCGCACCATCGTTTCTAATGGAAAGCATCCCCGAAAAATAATCATGTACAGCACCCATAAAAATACAGCCAAAAACGATCCAGATGTAGGCAACAGGACCGTACATAGCGCCTAGTATTGCTCCAAAAATAGGACCTAATCCTGCGATATTTAAGAACTGAATGGTAAACATTTTCCAGGTAGGCATAGGAATGAAATCTACACCATCTTCAAGTCGAACAGCAGGGGTTTTAATTTTATCATTGGCTCCAAAGAAGTGTTCTATAAATTTGCCGTAAACAAAATAGCCAATAACGAGAGCTAATATTGCAGATAAGAATGTAATCATAGTAATAATCGGTTTGCATCAAAATTAGCGATTTTTAATAGATTGAATCATTGAACATCAACATTAAATAGCGAGGATAGCTTAGAGGATGGGTTTCATCCATGATTAATAAGCGATTTATTTCTTTATTAAAAGCTTGATAGTTTTGAAATTATCATTTATCCTTTGCGTAAATTATATCGAGAATCACTGATAAATAGTAGTATTCTAAGAGACTGTGATCTTGTAAAATAATAAAGGACTAATAAGTCTTTTATGAAAGGTTTTGTGTACGCAATTAAGATTTGTTTTAAGTATTCGAATCTTTATATTTGCTAAGCTCTGAATTTTACGAATTCAATGGTAAAATGAGCAAACCTGAATATAGAAATAATAATTAGTGATTAGTTGATTTACTTAGATACAGAATAAAGAGTCATTATTTTATTTCGAGGTATCTCAATAAATTAACGTCAAAACTGATGTAAAACACATATAGAATGAAAGGTTTAAAAATTGTTGTTCTTGCGAAGCAGGTTCCTGACACTAGAAATGTTGGGAAAGATGCTATGAAAGCGGATGGAACTGTGAACAGAGCGGCTTTGCCGGCAATCTTCAACCCTGAAGATTTGAATGCATTGGAACAAGCGTTACGTTTGAAAGATAAGTACGAAGGCACAGAAGTTACTCTTTTAACCATGGGACCAGGTAGAGCTGCGGAAATTATCCGTGAAGGTCTGTACCGCGGAGCCGACAATGGTATCCTTTTGTCTGACCGCGCATTTGCAGGTTCTGACACATTGGCTACTTCATACGCTTTATCATGTACCCTTAAGAAAATGGGTAAAATTGATATTATCATTGCTGGTCGTCAGGCAATTGATGGTGATACTGCACAGGTAGGACCACAGGTTGCTGAAAAACTAGGATTACCTCAAATCACTTATGCAGAAGACATTGTATCTGCAGAAAAAGGTAATATTGTTGTGAAGCGTCGTTTAGAGAGAGGTGTTGAAACTGTTGAAGGTCAAATGCCAATGGTTGTTACTGTTAATGCTTCAGCTCCTGAATGTCGTCCACGCAACGCTAAATTCGTTATGAAATACAAGCATGCAAGAGCGGTTTCTGAAATGCAAAATGCTGATGAAGATTATATCGCATTACACAACAATCGTCCATATCTAAATATTGGCGAATGGAGTGTAAACGATATCGATACCAATGCAGAAGAACTTGGATTATCAGGGTCTCCTACAAAGGTGAAAACGATCGAAAACGTAGTTTTCCAAGCTAAAGAAGCTAAGGTTCTTGAACCAACCGATGCTGATATGGGTGAGTTAATGAAAGAATTAATTGCTAATCACACTATTGGGTAGAGGCGTAGCATGCTACATCTGTACAGGGGATGGAAAGCCTGTACAAACAAAGTGAAATTTAAAAAATTGAAACCGTGAATAACGTATTTGTATATTGCGAAATAGAAGAAGGTCAGGTTGCAGATGTGAGTCTTGAACTTCTTACAAAAGGTAGAAAGCTAGCTGACGATTTAAAGTGTGAGTTAGAAGCTATCGTAATCGGACATGAATTAAAAGGTGTGGAGAAGCAAATTATGCCTTATGGTGTTGATAAGGTTTGGGTTGCTGATGACAAACGCTTGTATCCATATACCACTCTTCCTCACTCTTCAATCTTGGTGAAATTATTTGATGAAGAAAAACCACAAATTGCTTTGATGGGTGCTACAAGCATCGGTCGTGATTTGGGACCTCGTGTTTCTTCAGCTCTTCACTCTGGTCTTACAGCTGACTGTACTAGTCTTGTAATTGGCGATCACGAAGACAAGAAAAACAAGAAAGAATACAAAGATTTGTTGTATCAAATTCGCCCTGCATTTGGTGGTAATATTGTTGCTACCATTATCAACCCTGATTGTCGTCCACAGATGGCAACTGTTCGCGAGGGTGTAATGAAGAAAGAAATTCTTTCTGATGCATACAAAGGAAAAGTTAAGAATATCGATGTAGAAAAATATGTGAAGCCAGAAGACTTTGTGGTTAAGGTAATCGAGCGTCACATGGAGAAGTCAAAAGTTAACATCAAAAACGCTGGTATTATTGTAGCTGGTGGTTATGGTGTTGGTTCTAAAGAGAACTTCAACATGTTAACTGAATTGGCAGAAGTAATTGGTGGTGAAGTAGGTGCTTCACGTGCTGCTGTTGATGCTGGTTTTGCTTCTCACGAACGTCAAATTGGTCAAACTGGTGTTACTGTACGTCCTAAGTTGTATATCGCTTGCGGTATCTCAGGTCAGATTCAGCACACTGCAGGTATGGAAGAATCAGCAATGGTAATTGCGATCAATACCGATAAAAATGCACCAATTAACGCTTTCGCGGATTACGTAATTACAGGTGATGTTGCGACTGTAATTCCAAAAATGATTAAGCAGTACAAGGAAAATACCAAGTAATTGTTACTCGCTTAAATTATTAACATCAAAAGAAGAAAAGAGAAATGGCTAATTTCTATAGAGATAATGAGGATATGAAGTTCCACCTGGAGCATCCTCTAATGAAAAAAATTGTTGCACTTAAAGAGCGCAACTTCGAAGATAAAGACAAGTATGATTATGCTCCTCTTGATTTTGAGGATGCAATGGATTCTTACGATCGCACATTGGAGATTGTAGGTGAAATTTGTGGTGATATCATCGCACCAAATGCTGAAGGTGTTGACCAGGAAGGTCCACAGGTTGTAAACGACCGTGTAATCTATGCAAAAGGTACTGCTGAAAACCACGAAGCTTTAACAAAAGCTGGTTTAATTGGTATGTCTCTTCCACGTGAGTACGATGGATTGAATTTCCCAATTGTACCTTACGTAATGGCTGCTGAATTGGTATCTCGTGCTGATGGTGGTTTTGCAAACATTTGGGGTCTTCAGGATTGTGCTGAAACCATTCACGAATTTGCTTCAAAAGAGCAAAAAGCTGAATACCTTCCACGTTTTGCTAAAGGTGCTACTGCTGCAATGGACTTGACTGAGCCGGATGCTGGTTCTGACCTTCAGGCTGTACAGTTGAAGGCTACTTATAATGCATCAGAAGATCAGTGGTATTTAAACGGAGTGAAGCGTTTTATTACCAACGGTGATGGTGATGTTTCATTAGTATTGGCTCGTTCTGAAGAAGGAACTTCAGATGGTCGTGGTCTTTCTATGTTTATTTACGACAAGAAACACATGGCTGTTAAAGTGCGTCGTATCGAGCACAAGATGGGTATTATCGGTTCTCCTACTTGTGAGTTGGTATTTACCAATGCTCCTGCAGAATTGGTTGGTTCTCGTAAAATGGGATTGATCAAATACGTAATGTCTCTAATGAACGGTGCTCGTTTAGGTGTAGGTGCTCAGTCAGTAGGTATTGCTGAAGCTGCTTACCGTGAAGGTTTGGCTTACGCTAAAGAACGCCGTCAGTTTGGTAAAGCAATTATTGAATTCCCTGCGGTTTACGAAATGCTTACTAACATGGAAGCCAAATTAAATGCTTCTCGTTCTGTTCTATACGAAACATCTCGTTTTGTTGATGTTTACAAAGCATACTTCCACATTTCTCAAGAAAGATCTTTAGATAAAGATGAGAAAATGGATATGAAGAAATATCAGAAATTAGCTGATGTATTCACTCCATTATTAAAGTTGTTCGCTTCTGAATTCTGTAACGAAATTGCTTACGATTCATTGCAGATTCACGCTGGCTCGGGTTATATGAAAGATTACCCAATCGAGCGTTTGGTTCGTGATGCACGTATTACAAATATTTACGAAGGAACTACTCAATTACAGGTAGTTGCTGCAATTCGTGGGGTAACCACAGGTGCATATCTTGGACAGATTAAGGAGTACGAAGCATCTGAATTGAATCCTCAGTACGAATACCTAAGAACTACTTTGAAAGGTATGACTGCTAGATATGAAGAAGCTGTGGCAAAAGTAAATGAAATTAACGCTACTGCAGATCACAACGATTTCCTTGATTTCCATGCTCGTCGTTTGGTTGAAATGGCTGGTTACATTATCATGGGATACTTGTTGTTGACTGATACTACAAGAAATGACAAATACCATGCATCTTGTGAAGTATTCGTTAAAATGGGAAAAGCAAAAGTTGCTTCTTACCTTGAATACATCAAATCTTCAGAATTGAAAGATCTAGGTATTTTCAAAAAATAATAAAGTTTAAGACTTAATGTGAAGAGGTTTCCTTATTGGGAACCTCTTTTTTTATACCATTTAAATCTCAAAGTGTGTAAGCGAAACTGTGAAATATTAAATTGAAATGCCGATATATAATTAATTAGGCAATTGGAGTAATATGAACAAATGTCGCATATTAATTAATAATCGGTATTATTCTCTTTCCCGAAAACAATGGGTTTTAGCTAATGTTAATTCATCGTTAACTTGAATTAACGATTCCTTAAAATATTTTTTCCTGCTATTTTTCTGAAAGGAATTAGTTTTGTCCGCAGTTATTAAGAAAATATGTCGACTTAATTGCATTAAGATTACATACTACTAAAACAAACCAAATGAAAGGAAAGAAATTATTTGTTAGTGCTTTGGCACTATTTTTAGGATTTGCTGCTGTAGCACAAGACAAATCAGAGTTTACTCCATCGGGTAAAGTAAATGGAAAGGTATTTTTTAACTATCATTACGATATGTCTGATGGTACAGATCAGGAAAGTAGCTTTGAAATTAATAGAGCTTACTTTGGATACGATTATAACATTGCTAAAGGCTTAAAAGCTAGTATTACATTAGATGTAGGCAAGAACGAAGGAGGTAGCGATTATACTGCTTATTTGAAAAAAGCACAATTGGAGTGGAAAGCTTCATCGGCTGTTAAGGTTTCTTTGGGTATGATTGGAACTGTACAATTCAAAGAACAAGAAAAATTTTGGGGATACCGTTATATCATGAAATCGTTTAACGACCAGTATGGTTTCGGTTCAAGTGCTGATTTAGGTATCAATGCTAACTTTAAATTAAGCGATGGTTTTTCTGCAAATGCTTTTGTGATCAATGGTGAAGGTTATAAAAAAGTACAAGACGAAGATGGCAAGCAAAAGGTTGGAGCAAGTTTAATCTACGAGAAAAAAGGATTTATTGCTAAAGTATACGCTGATGCCAATTCAGCAAAAGTTGTTGATGAAGGAGGAAATGAAGATGATGTAACTGTATCAGCTTTAGCGTTCTTTGCAGGATATAAATTCTCAGATAAATTCAAATTGGCAGCTGAATACAATATGTTGACCAATGGTACAAAGTACTCGAAAGTTGCTGAAGATCATGATATGGAAGGTTTATCAGTTTACTCTACTTATGCATTCGACAAAAAATGGGAAGTATTTGGAAGATACGATTACTTAACATCAAATACTTTGGAAGGCGAAACTGAAAAATGGAATGCTAAGAATGGTAGTGCTATTACTGCAGGTGTTCAGTATGCTCCAGTAAAAAATGTAAAGATGGCTTTCAATTACCAAGGTTATAACTTTAAGCAAGAGGGTATCGATAACAACTCATTATTATATGTAAATCTTGAGTTTAAGTTTTAAGAATTTTGATATGATCATAATTGATGGACAGGCCTTAGCCTGTCCATTTTTTTTTATTTGTATTTTTGCAGGCTAAAAATATACTACCATTTAAATGGTAATCGGTATAATTTATTCTTAATCTAACATTACAATTTGTTACATTGTGAACTACAAATAAATAACCCTAAACAACCAACAATGAAAAAGTACTACCTAATTACTTTCTGTTTATTTCTGGCAGGAAGTTTATTCGCACAAAATTCTAATGACTTAAAAGTAAGTGTAAGCAATGGGTCAATAAAAATGGCAACTGATGATGGGCAGTTTTCATTTGGTGTAGGTGGTCGTGTTTACATGGATGCCGCAGCTTATTTTGATGATAAAACTGATTTAGGATCTGGATCGGAAGTAAGAGATATTCGTTTATTGTTGAAGGCTGATCTTTGGAAAAAATGGAATGCAAAAATTAATATTGGTTTTGCCGACGGAGAGGTTTCGCTTAAAGATGTTTGGTTGATGTATAAAATCAACAAAAACAGTTTTGTGCGAGCAGGACATTTTTTGGAACCATTTGGGATTGAGCAAACCGAAAGTTCGAAAACAACCAAGTTTATGCATGCAGCAAGTACGATTGAAGCTTTCCGTCCAGGAAGAAATTTAGGATTCTCTTATGCAACCTGGAGTAAAAAGATATTCTTGGAAACCGGATTGTTTGGTAGCGATACCAATAACAAAACTGAAGGTGATGAAGGATATGGTTTAACCTCTCGATTTGTATTTGCCCCTATTCAAACAGATGGTGGATTGTTTCATATTGGTATGTCTGGAATTTACAGAACTGCCGATGCAACTGGATTCAATGAGTTAGGTGAAGAAAATCCCAAATCGATTCGTTATCGTTCAAGAGCTGCTACACATATTGAGAAGCGCCGATTTATTGATGCAAAAGTTTCTAATGCAGAAAGTCAGTGTAAACTAGGAGTTGAAATGATTGCAGCTTCAGGTCCTATTTCCATTCAAGGAGAATATATTTCTGCTAAGGTGAATCGCAAGTCGACCTTCGAAGATTATTCTGCGAAAGGTTTCTATACACAAGTTGGATGGCTTGTAAAAGGAGGAAACTATAAATACAAAATGAAATCTGCTCGTTTGGCTAAACCAGGCCCGGGTTCGGTTGAACTTTTGGCGCGTTACAACCAAACCGATTTAAACGATAGGGATGCTTTGATTATGGGAGGTAAGCAAAAGGACATTACTGTTGGTGGTACCTGGTATGTGAATCACAATGTATTGGTAAAATTCCACTTTACAAATGTTGATTTGGATGAGAATGCCTTAAACGGAGAAGAAAACTTTAACATGATTCAAACTCGTTTACAGTTTTCATTCTAAGGATATAATGCTGTCTTAAATAGACAGCATTTTTTGTTGGATTCATTGGGGCTCAAAGTCCCTATTTAAATGGAACTATTAACTAAAAAAATCATAAAACACGATTGCAATGTTTAAACAAGGTTGTTTGAAGAGTAAAACATTTTTTTATGTAAAATTACACCTGATTTCAGCTTTGCAATCGTGTTTTCCTGTTTTTCACATATGATTTATGCTCTCGCAGGCTTGTTTAAGTTTACAACAGGCCTTTTTTAGCAATCGAAGCCTTGTTTTCTTAACAAATCAATCCTGATTTGTCCATTTTAATTGTGTTTCCCTTCAGACAAGTGCTGATTTGGAACTTTAAGTTGTGTTGAGGCTTTCAAAAGGTCTTTTCCGATAAAAAATACGATTTTGTAAAATCCATAACATCTCGCCGATGTTTTCAAATTGCTCCGAATACTTTCCAAACGTCCCCATTTCTGCGATATCAACAAAAATAACCTCGAAATCGGAGCTCAGTGGTTCTGCATTGGAGTTAATGCAATTCGATAATATCTGTATATTTGCTACATGGATAAATCGCAAGCCGAACAAGAAAAAGAATTTATTAAAAGGATTTTTATTGATGAAATAGGACGACTTCAGAAGGAAGGATTCTATTTCTTTTCGTTTATCGTTATGGGACAAGCTATTGAGGCGCTGGGATGCTTTATGGATAACAAACCATTAAAAGCTCGTGCCCAATCATCAAAACGATTCTCAAAATCATTAAATATCCTTATGGGGAATGATTATAGAGCCGTAAATAAAGATCATTGGTTGTACGATAAGTTAAGAAACCAGCTAACACATTCCTTTGTGCCAAGTAAATCTTTACTGCTTTGTTCAAGAGCCAATCAACCAGAAGAAGCAGATCATCTCGATTTTTTAGATGACAGACTGGTATTGGTGGCCGAGGATATGTATGAAGATTTGGTAAAAGGTTGCCACAAATTGTTTGGAATGATTGACAAGGGAAAAGTTCCTTTGAAGAAGATCGCTGCATCACCCGAGGAATTGGGCATAAAATAAAGCTATGAGTAAGATTAATAAAGTTGTAATTCTGGGAGCAGGAAATTTGGCTACACAATTGGCCATTGCATTACATGAAGCGGGAGTAAAAATCCTTCAGGTATATAGCAGAACCATGCAGTCGGCTTCTGTTTTGGCAGAGAAAGTGAGTTCTACTTCGCTAACAGAAGTGAAGAATCTGGCTGTAGATGCAGATTTGTACATTTTTGCCTTAAGCGATAAAGCTTTGCAGCCTGTATTAGATCAGTTATCAATTCCAATTGGCAATGTAGTTCATACCGCAGGAAGTATTCCTATGGATGTGTTTGATAATTATGCGGAATGTTACGGAGTTTTTTATCCACTACAAACCTTCTCTAAAGATCGAAAGGTTGATTTTTCAAATATTCCCATTTGCATTGAATCCAATAATTTGGGTTTACAAGAGGACTTGATGGAGTTGGCAGAAAGAATCTCAAATAATATTCATCTTATCGATTCTGAGCAAAGAAAACAATTGCATTTGTCGGCGGTATTTACCTGTAACTTTGCCAATCACATGTACAGCATAGGGCAAAAGTTGTTGGCAGAGAAGGATGTAGATTTTGATTTGTTGAAACCACTCATCAAGGAAACTGCTGAAAAGGTGCAGGAACTAGATCCTTTATCTGCACAAACCGGACCTGCCATCCGGTTCGACAAAGAAATCATAGCAAAACATGAGAATGAGTTAAAAGATTTACCTGATTTTCAAAAATTATATAGATTTGTCAGTGAAAGCATTTTTAAGATGCATTCAGAGAAGAAATAGAACAATTTACACACATAAAATATGGCTTTTTTTAAGGAAGATTTAATGAAAGTTAAGGCTTTCATTTTTGATGTTGATGGAGTACTTTCAACCGAATCGATTGTGATTGACTCCAATGGTGAAATGTTGCGTACTGCCAATACTAAGGATGGTTATGCTATTCAGTATGCAATTAAGAAAGGCTATCCTGTAGCTATTATTACCGGTGGTTTTTCTGATGCGGTTGAAAAGCGTTACCGCGGTTTGGGGATGACCGACATTTACATGGCTTCGAAGAATAAAATTAAAGATTTTGAAGATTTTATTGCCAAACACAATTTAGATCCAGATCACATCATGTATATGGGTGATGATTTGCCTGATTTTGAGGTGATGAAGAGAATTGGGGTTCCTACTTGTCCTGCAAATGCAGTTGAACAAATTAAAGCCATTTCAAATTACATATCAGATAAAGATGGAGGATGCGGATGTGTGCGTGATGTAATTGAGCAGGTGTTAAGAGCACACTCAAAGTGGTACGAATCTGATACAAACATACAAAGCATCTAATACAATTAAGAATTAGTAATTATCAATGAATAATACCTTGAGTATAATAATGGATAGTTACAAATGAGATATGGATTCGGTAAAAAGCTAAAATCATGAGTAATTTTTTGAAACTAATTCGTTTTCCAAACCTACTAATTATAGCATTGGTTCAGTATGTAATGCGGTATTTTATTATAGAACCAATCTTGGGGATTAATAGTATTAAGCTACAGTTTTCCGATGTTGAATTTGCCATGCTGGTTTTGGCCACAGTTTGTATGGCTGCTGCTGGCTATATTATTAACGATTATTTTGATACAAAGGCTGATCGTTTTAACAAAAAGGATGTAATTGTAGGAAGAAAAATTACCAGAAGAATTGCTTTGGTAATGCATCAGGTATTAACTGGTATTTCAATTTTGCTTGGCGGATATGTATCCTATAGTGTAGGACATTGGCAGTTTGTTTTCATTTTTTTTATGGCTGGAGGCTTGCTTTGGTTTTATTCAACCTCTTACAAGTACTATTTTCTCTTGGGAAGTTTACTTATGGCAATGGTTGCAGCAGCAGTTCCATTATTGGTGGTTATTTATGAAATACCGCCTTTGAATAAAACTTATGCAGATGTTTTACTGGCCTCAAAAACAAATTTCAATTATTTACTGTATTGGGTTGGAGCATTCTCGTTTTTTGCATTTTTTGGAGTGCTGATCGGTCAATTTATCCGGGATATGCTTTCTTTAAAAGGAGATAAAGAAATTCAAAGACAAAGCTTACCAGTTGTTATTGGTTTGAAATGGGCAAAAGTGATTATTGTAGTATTGATATTATTTTTATCTGCATCAGTTTTTGGGGTTTGGTATCAATTCTTAAATGCGCCTATGGATAAAATTACGCCTTGGTATTTTACCATACTTATTATTCTGCCATTGATTTTATTAGCATATCAAGTAGTTAAATTTAAAGAAGGTGACCTATTTAAACTGGGCAAATTTTTACTTCGATTCGCTTTTTTGGCAGGAATATCTTATGCCTTTGTTGTCAATTATATTGTCGAAAAATTATAAAGATTAGTTATGAAAGTAATTCATAATTGATCATTTATAACTCATAATTAATAGAACCATGTTGAATAATCTTAAAGATTATCATTTAATATTAGCTTCTCAATCTCCACGTAGACATCAAATGTTGAAAGAATTGGGATTAGAATTTGAAATTAGAACCAAGGAGGTTGATGAGGTTTATCCTGAAGGATTGTCACCGGAAGAAATACCTGTTTACTTGGCGGAATTGAAAGCTTCTGCATTTGAATCTAATTTTACAAATAATGAATTGGTAATTACTGCGGATACCATTGTTTGTATTGATGATTGGATTCTTGGAAAACCTAAAGATAGAGAAGATGCATTTAAGATGTTAAGTGAACTATCTGGTAGATCGCATCAGGTAATTAGTGGAGTTTGCTTAAAAAGTAAAGGTAAAAAAGTAAGTTTTGCCACTACCACCAATGTTCATTTTAAGGAGTTGTCAAAACAAGAAATAGATTATTACATCGATAATTATAAGCCTTTCGATAAAGCTGGAGCATATGGCATTCAGGAATGGATTGGATTTATTGGCATTGATGGGATTGAAGGATCATACTTTAATGTTGTAGGTTTGCCAATTCAAAGATTATATGCAGAGTTAACAAGATTTTAAACAACTATACTAAAACATAGACCATTATGAGAAAGATTAGCTTGCTTCTTTTATCAGCATTATTGCTAATAGGAAGCACTGTGAAAGCGGACGAGGGAATGTGGATTCCAATGCTTTTAAAGAAGTACAATATTGAAGACATGCAGAAAGCTGGTTTCAAGTTAACTGCAGAGGATATTTACGACATTAACCAGGCATGTTTAAAAGATGCTGTGGTTGGACTTGGGAGAGAGGGAAGACCATTCCATCACTTTTGTACCGGGGAATTGGTTTCAGACCAAGGCTTGATGATTACGAATCACCATTGTGGATATGGTGCAATCCAATCACATTCAACCCTTGAGCATGATTACTTAAAAGATGGTTTCTGGGCCATGAGTCGTGAAGAGGAATTGGCAAATGAAGGAATTACAGCTTCATTTTTAATTCGTATGGCTGATGTTACAGTAAAGGTATTGGATGGTGTAACTAATGACATGAAGGAATCTGATCGTCAGAAGTTGATTAAGAAAAACACTAAAGCTATTGTAGAGGAGGCGGAAAAAGATACTAACTACAGAGCAAGTGTGAAGGCTTATTTCAACGGTAATCAGTACTTCATGGCTGTATACGAAATCTTTAAGGATGTGCGTTTGGTAGGAGCTCCTCCTTCAGCCATTGGTAAGTTTGGTGGTGATACAGACAACTGGATGTGGCCACGTCATACTGGTGACTTTTCAATGTTCAGAATCTATGCAGGAAAAGACAATAAGCCTGCTTCGTATTCAAAAGATAATGTGCCTTTAAAGCCTAAACAGTCATTCAAAATCTCATTAAAAGGAGTAAATCAGGATGATTTTACCATGGTTTTTGGATACCCTGGAACAACAACAGAATACCTGACATCTTATGCTTTAAAAATGATGACAGAGGTTGATAATCCTCATAAAATCAAAATCAGAACCAAGAAGTTGGATTTGATGCGTGCAGATATGGATGCTTCGCCAATGGTTAGAATTCAATATTCGGCTAAATATGCTGGTGTTGCTAACTCTTGGAAAAGATGGCAAGGTGAAATTAAAGGATTGAATCGATTGAATGCAATTGAGAAGAAAGAGGCTCTTGAGAAGAAATTTGAAGAGTGGGCAAACTCTACTCCTGAATTGAAGAAGAAATATGCTGGTATTCTGGCTAAAATGAAAGCATATTACAACCAGGTAACTCCACTTAGCTTAGCTCGAGATTATGCAATGGAAGCTGGATTTAGAGGAGCTGAAACTGTAGATTTGGCTGGTAAATTCAAAACTCTATCAACTCTTAAGAAAGAGGATTCAGAAAAGATTCAACCTGAATTATACAAATTAAAGGAAGAAAGTGCAAAATTCTTTAAGAATTTCAACCTGCCAACAGAGAAAAAATTACTGGCAGCTACTTTAAAAATGTATAGTGAAAATTTATCTGATGAATTTTTACCTGAGGAGATAAAGAATATCAAGCAAAAATACAAAGGTGATTTTGAGGCGTTTGCAGAAAAAGCATTTGCAAAATCGATATTTGCCAGTCAAGCTAAATTAGATCAGTTCATTGATAATTATAAAGTTTCTCAAGCTAAAAAATTAAGCAAGGATCCTTTGTTTGTATTATCAAGTGACATCTCCTTTTTCTATGGCTCTAAAATAGCTCCTGATTACAATAAAATCATGGATCAGATTGATAAGCTACAACGTACATATATGGCAGGTTTAATGGAAATGCAACCAGAAAAGGTATTTTATCCTGATGCAAATTCAACTTTCCGAGTTCATTATGGTAAAGTGTCTGGTTATAAACCAAGAAATGCTGTAAGCTATGCTCATTACACAACACTGGATGGAATCATAGAAAAAGATAATCCTGAAATTTTCGATTACGATGTACCTCAAAAATTAAGAGATCTTTATGACTCAAAAGATTTTGGTGATTATGCAAATGCCAAAGGTGAAATGCCAGTTTGTTTTGCAGCTACCAATCATACTACTGGAGGTAATTCAGGTAGTCCGGTTTTGAATGCAAATGGAGAGTTAATTGGGTTGAATTTCGACCGTGCCTGGGAAGGTGTGATGTCTGATTTGATGTATGATCCTGAAATTTGTAGAAATGTATCTCTTGATATCAGATATGTTCTTTTTATTGTAGATAAGTTTGCTGGAGCAGGTTATTTACTTGATGAAATGAATATTGTAAGATAAGGTCATTTTTATATATTAACAAAAAAGGAATTACCGATTGGGTAATTCCTTTTTTTGTTTGATAATTAAACAGACATGAAAAGAAAACTAAAGTTGATGTTGTTTGTCTGTTTGTAATAATTACCCTAAAGTTAATATTCTATTTTAGAAATTACTAATCTTCTTTAGAGATTATGGGTTTACAGGTTCAATCTGTTTTTTCTAACTAATTGCACGGTAGGTAATAATCCTTTAATGGATTAATAAAAAGAATTGGGTTTTTATTATTACGCAAATGTTTTTTAATCTCAGCAGGACCAAAATATTTGTTTAATAATCCATTATTTTTTTGAGATAACAGAACAATTAAATCAGAGTGGAATTGTTCAGAAAACGAATAGGCATCTTGTTTCAACCAGTTACTACTTCTCTCTGATTTTACAATTTTATAATCAAAATTGAATTGCTCATACATTCTCTTGGTAAAAATTAGTGTAGCCTTAATTTTTCTTTGAGCTGATTCAGTTTTGTGGTTGGCAACAAATAAATGAATTACTGCCTGATTAAAGCGTCCAAAATAGCTTGCCCATATCATTTTTTCTTTTGTTTCTCTTTTGAAATCAACAGGCACAGTAATATTTTGGTAATTACACTTTTCCTCGCTTTTTTCTCCTAGCAAAATGCTTGGGATTTTGGCCTTGTATAAATAAGTGAAAACCTCATTCTGTTTAATCGCAGAAAGTTTACCTTTTGCAAATTCCGTAACAATAAAAATGGCTTCAAGTTGCTGAATAGTATTATTGGGTTCAATCGCCAGGTTTCCCAATGATATTTCCTTGTAAGCTATGTTTTCCGTATTCAGCTCATCAATTAAACTTATTGGCAATTTATTATTGGAAGCGTTTTTTGAAATTTGGGCAAATGCTACCTCTGTTTTAAATATAGATGCTAGCTTAAATGCATGCACTATTGCCTTTCTCATATAATTTTGATCTTGAATAAAGACCAGTATATGTTGTGTTTTTCTCCCCATTAATTAAAGAAATAATTTGCTAAATGAGCAAAGTGTATCCAGCTATAAGGCGAATATACTTAAAAAAAATCTCCTACCTAATAATAACAAACTTATAGTTTAATCTTAATTTTTAAATAGATTCTGAGAACTAAGGCTTAAAAACAAGATCGTATTTTTATTTAGAATTGATAGTTTATGGGGTATTATTTAGACTAATTATGTATTTGATTAAAATAAATCTATTCCTTTAAATATCATTTATTAATATACCTCAAATTCTTATCTTAGTGCCGTTAAGAAAGACTGAAAAGATAAACATAACTTAATACTGCGATAATGGTGAAAGTAGCAGATGTGGTTGATAAACTTAATGCGCGTGTTATTTGTGGAAGCAGTAATATGGATCACGAAATTCAATTTGGATTTGCTTCGGATTTAATGAGTGATGTACTAACAATAGATACAGAAAATCTTCTTTTAATAACAGGTTTAAATAATCTGCAGACCATTCGTACATCGGAAATGTCTGATATATCTTTCATTTTGTTTGTAAGAGATAAGAAGGCAACAGAGGAAATGAAACAGTTGGCATGTGAGAATGAAATGACTTTACTTGAATGTGGTCATTCAATGTTCAGTGCTTGTTCAATTTTAAACGAGATAGGTTTACAGCCTGTGTATTAATAGACGAGAATGGAATTTAAGTTTGCAATAGAAGGCGGTAATTTTTCTAAAGCAGGATCAGCTTCAAGCGAAGTGAAAAAAATCCTTAAACAGCTAAATGTAAATCCTAAAATTATAAAAAGAACAGTTGTTTCATTATATGAGGCAGAAGTTAATGTTGTGGCTCATGCTTTTGAAGGCTGCATGAATGTGGATATTGATACTGACAAAATTATCGTAAAGATTGAAGATAAAGGTCCTGGAATTCCTGATATTGATCAGGCCATGCAAGAAGGATATTCTACAGCTACACCACAGGTAAGAGAAATGGGGTTTGGTGCTGGAATGGGATTGCCAAACATCAAGCGAAATTCTGATAAAATGAACATTACTAGCAAGGTTGATGTAGGTACAGAAGTTGAAATCATAAATTATTTCGGATAGATGGAGCAAACTCATTTTTATCACGCATTAAAGGTAGTTGATGAAGTGTGTATTGGATGTACACACTGTATGAACGTATGCCCAACTGCCGCTATACGTGTTAAAAATGGTACTGCTGATATAAATAAAAATGCTTGCGTTGATTGTGGTGAATGCCTACAAGCATGCCCTGTTAATGCTATAATTGTCGAGCAAGATGATTTTACTCAAATCTTTAACTATAAACAAAGAGTAGCTCTTTTACCTACTGTTTTACTTGGACAATTTCCTGATGATGTTTCAGAGGTTCAAATCTATAATGAAATTAAAAATCTTGGATTTACTCATGTTTATGAGGTAGATGGCGCCGTAGATGTGTTAATTGATTCCACTAAAAAATTCATGCACAAGCATCACCAGGAGAGACCTTTTATTTCAAGTTTTTGCCCTGCCATAGTTCGTTTAATACAGGTTAAATTCCCAGCTTTAGTTGACAATATTATTCGCTTAAAGCCTGTAATTGATATTTCTGCTCAGTTTTATCGCAAGAAACTAGAAGATAAAGGCTATTCTAAGGAAGAAATAGGAATTTTTTATGTGACTCCTTGTGCGGCAAAAATTGCTGCCGTAAAAAGTCCTGTGGGAGAAGAAGAATCTTTAATAGATGGAGTTATTAATATGGACTTCATTTACAATAAGGTTTTGTTGAGTATTAAGAATAGTAATAAGGAAACTAAAAAATATCCGGAAAATATTCACATGTCTCGACGAAGCATTGGTTGGACGTTAACAACAGGGGAGGCATCCAGATACTCAGGAAGGTGTTTGGCTATTGATGAGATTCATAATGTAATTGAAGTTTTGGAAAAGTTAGAGAACGAAGAAATAACGGATGTCGACTTTTTGGAACTTCGAGCTTGTGATCACTCTTGTGCTGGTGGTGTACTGGCAACGGAGAATCGTTTTCTTGCGATTGAACGTTTGAGAAAACGTGCAGCTTGGTATCATAGAAACAAGCCAACGATATTGCCCGAAAGAGAGATTGACCTGTATAAGCCATATTTGCAGGAAAACATCTCAATCAATAAAGTGGAACCACGATCGATTTTAAGTTTAGATTCGGATATGATGGTTGCCATGAAGAAAATGAAGAAAATTAATCGCATTATGAAAGTTCTTCCCGGAATCGATTGTGGAGCTTGTGGAGCACCACGCTGTCAGGCTTTGGCAGAGGATGTGGTTCAGGGGAAGGCTAAAATGACACAATGTGTTTTTCTTCAAAAGATGTTAACCAAAGAAGGTTTGATATCTCCTCAAGAATCATTTGATATTTCAGAAGATACTTGGGGTAAAAGCAGGTTTGAAAAAAAGAATTTAAACGATCATTAGTATTATGATAGTACAAGATATAGTTGAAAAGTTAGGACTGAAAGTTTGTTCAGGAGCAAATGGATTGAATCGTGAAATTAAAGGAGGTTATACTTCGGATTTGTTAAGCGATGTTATGGGAAATGCAGATGAAAACCATGTTTGGGTAACATTGCAAACTCATAAAAATATCATGGCAATTGCCTCTTTAAAAGAATTAGCAGCTATTGTTTTGGTAAAAGGATATGAGCCTGAAGCAGATACTTTGGAACAAAGTAATGAGGAAGGAATTCCAATTCTTTCTTCAGAGGAGGAAGCTTTTGAACTGACTGGGAAATTATATGAAATCATAAATCAGGCAAAGTAGAATGAAACAAGCATGATTAAAATAATTATTAAATAGTAGGACAATAATTATTTTAATCTTGTGGCTTCCATCTGACAAATTGCTAATAATTAGAAATAGATGAACAAATACCGGGCAGATTTGCATACGCACACTGTTTTATCTCCCTGCGGAGACTTGGAGATGAGTCCGGTGAATATTGTTCAAAAAACCAAAGAATGTGGTATTGACATATTGGGAATAACCGATCACAATTCAACTTTGCACGCACCGCTAATTAAAGAATTGGCAGCAAAGGAAGGAATTATGATTTTGATGGGAGCAGAGGTAACAACCAAAGAAGAGGTACATTGCTTGTGCTTTTTTGAGAATGAGGAAAAGCTTTCTGAATTTCAGAAATACTTAGATCAGCATTTGCCAAAAATACCTAATGACGAGAATAAGTTTGGATATCAGGTAGTGGTAAACGAGAAAGAGGAGATTATCGATGAAATAGAATGCCTTTTGATTTCAGGATTGAATCAAAGTATAGAAGAAATTGAAAGAAAAGTTCACGAATTGGAAGGGTTGTTTATTCCCGCTCATATTAATAAGATGATGAACAGCATTATCAGTCAGCTAGGATTTTTACCTCCGGATTTGAATGTTGATGCATTGGAACTCTCTCATCATATAACAAAAGAAGAGTTCTTAAAAAAGAATAAGTATTTGAGCAAGTACAACTTTATTAAAAGTTCGGATGCTCATTATATAGAAAATGTCGGAAATACGTGGACCAATTTCTTTATGGAAGAATTAAGTTTTTGTGAAGTAAGAAAAGCGTTGAGATTAGAAGAAGGTCGAAAAGTAGAGATTGAAGAATGAAAGATTTGTCGATGCACATAATGGATATCATCCAAAATTCAGTGAGAGCTGAAGCATCTTTGGTTGAATTGAAAATTACCGAAAGTCAGAAAGAGGACTTGTTTTCAATCTCGATTAAAGACAATGGTTTTGGAATGTCTGAAGAGATATTGGCTAAAGCGATTGATCCTTTTTTTACAACCAGAACTACACGTAAAGTAGGTTTGGGATTGTCATTGTTAAAGCAAAATGCTGAAATGACAGGAGGAAAGATGGAGATATCATCTAAGGTAGGGGTTGGTACTGAGTTGAAAGCAACTTTTTCACACAAGCACCTTGATCGACCTGCATTAGGAGATATAGCAGGAACAATGGTCTTGTTGGTTGGGGCAAATCCTGAAATGGATTTTGTTTACACGCATATTACCGATGGGGGTGAATATATTTTTGATACAAAAGAAGTAAAGGAAGTTTTGGATGATATGCCGGTTTCAGATCCGAATATCATGCGATACTTAAAGGAAATGATTAAAGAGAACCTAAACACATTATAATATAGATAATTAAATTCTAACCTTTAATAATTTGAGATTATGGCAAAAGTTAAATCCCTTGCAGATCTGAAGAAGATAAAAGAAGAGCTGCATGCAAAGATGGATCTTAGGGAGAAGAGCAACGATCCAGACGCTCAGGTGCAAATTAAAGTTGGTATGGCAACTTGCGGAATTGCATCAGGAGCAAAAGAGGTAATGGAGTTTCTAATTGAAGCTACTGCCAAAAGAGGTATTAATTCTATTGTTACTCAAACAGGTTGTATGGGATACTGCTATGCAGAACCAACAATTGAAGTAACAATGCCAGGTAAAGAGCCTGTTGTTTTTGGAGATGTTGATCTTAAGAAAGCTGATGAAGTGATAGAGAAATACATCAAACAAGGTGAATTGGTAGATGGCATTATTCCTGTTAACTACAAAACTATTGACAACAACTAACAAAAGAAAACGCAATTATGGAAAAGTATAAAATGCATATTCTTATTTGTGGAGGTACAGGATGTCGTGCATCTGCAAGTGAGGCTATTCAAAATAATCTACAGGATGCTCTAAAAGCTAAAGGGCTTGAAGAAGAGGTTCAGGTAGTAATGACAGGTTGCTTTGGATTTTGTGAAAAAGGACCTATCGTAAAAATTCTTCCTGATAATACCTTCTATATCGAAGTGAAGCCTGAAGATGCTGAAGAAATTATAGAAGAGCATATCATCAAAGGTCGTAAAGTAATGCGTTTGCTTTACACAGACCCAGAGAAAAAAGAGGTGGTAAGTGATTCAAAGCATATGGGATTTTATAAGAAGCAGATTCGTATTGCACTTCGTAACTGTGGTTTTATTAATCCTGAAAATATCAATGAATATATTGCTACTGATGGATATGCAGCTCTTGGAAAATGTTTGACCGAGATGACTCCTCAGGCGGTAATCGATGAAATTAAAGAATCTGGTCTTCGTGGACGAGGAGGTGGAGGATTCCCAACTGGTTTGAAGTGGGAATTTGCTTCTAAGAACGAGGCTGATCAGAAATATGTGGTTTGTAATGCTGATGAGGGTGACCCAGGAGCATTTATGGATCGTTCCATTTTGGAAGGTGATCCACATTCAGTACTTGAAGCGATGGCAATTTGTGGTTATACAATGGGTGCTGATAAGGGATTAATTTATATTCGTGCTGAGTATCCACTTGCTATCGAGCGTTTGAAAGTTGCAATTAAGCAGGCTCGTGAATATGGTCTTTTGGGTAAGGATATCTTAGGATCAGGTTTCAACTTTGACGTTGAAATGCGTTATGGAGCAGGAGCTTTCGTGTGTGGAGAGGAAACTGCTTTGATTCACTCTATGGAGGGTCTTCGTGGTGAGCCAACTGTAAAGCCACCATTCCCAGCTGAATCTGGTTACAATGGCAAGCCAACCAATGTAAATAATGTTGAAACATTTGCGAATGTTCCTGTTATCATTAACAAAGGAGCAAACTGGTTCAATAAAATTGGTACTGAAAAATCTACAGGTACTAAAGTATTTGCTTTGGCAGGTAAGATCAATAACGTAGGTTTGATAGAGGTTCCAATGGGTACTACTCTTCGTGAAGTAATTTACGAAATTGGTGGTGGTATCAAGGATGGTAAGAAATTTAAGGCAGTTCAAACTGGTGGTCCATCAGGTGGTTGTTTAACTGAGAAACATCTGGATACTCCAATCGATTTTGATAACCTTCTTGCTGTTGGTTCTATGATGGGATCAGGTGGTATGATCGTAATGGACGAAGATGATTGTATGGTTTCTGTTGCGAAATTCTACCTTGATTTTACTGTAGAAGAATCATGTGGTAAGTGTACTCCATGTCGTGTAGGTAACAAGCGCTTGTACGAATTGTTGGATAAGATTACTGAAGGAAAAGGTACTAAGGAAGATCTTGACTTGTTGAGAAACCTAAGTACTGTAATTAAAGATACTTCTCTTTGTGGTTTAGGACAGACTTCACCAAACCCTGTTCTTTCTACTATTGAAAACTTCTATGATGAGTATATTGCTCACGTTGAGGAACACAAATGTCCATCTGGTCAGTGTAAGGCATTGATGCAATATGTGATTGATCCTGAACTTTGTGTTGGATGTACTCTTTGTGCTCGTAACTGTCCGGTTGATTGTATTGCCGGAGATCGTAAGGAAGCTCACATTATCGATACGGCTAAGTGTATCAAGTGTGGTGCTTGTATGGAGAAATGTAAGTTTAATGCGATTAGCATTCAGTAAGGAGGATCTTAAAATGGAAAAAATGATCAAATTAACCATTGATAATAAACAAATAGAAGTACCCCAGGGAACTACTATTTATGAAGCAGCAAAGCAGTTAGGAATCGAAATCCCAACGCTTTGTTATATGCACTTGGGAGATATGGGCATTGAACACAAGCCTGGCGGATGTCGAATTTGTGTTGTTGAGGTAGAAGGACGTCGTAACTTGGCACCTTCTTGTAACTCAAAATGTGAGGAAGGAATGGTAATTCACACTCACAACATGAGAGTATTGAATGCTCGAAAAACTGTAATGGAATTGATGCTTTCTGATCACCCATTCGATTGTTTGGTTTGTGCTAAATCAGGGAACTGTGATTTGCAAACTATGGCACATCAGTTTGGTGTTCGCGAGTTGCACTACAAAGGTGAGCAATCAACTTATAAGGTAGATTACTCTCCATCTATTATCCGTGATATGGATAAATGTATCATGTGTCGTCGTTGTGAGACAATGTGTAACGACGTACAAACTGTAGGTGCTCTTTCTGCTGTAAACAGAGGTTTTGAGTCAGTTGTAGCTCCAGCATTTGAAATGGATTTGGAGAAATCAACTTGTACTTACTGTGGTCAGTGTGTGGCTGTATGTCCTACTGGTGCATTAACTGAAAAAGATCATACCAACCAGTTGATTAGAGATCTTGCTGATCCTAAGAAAACTGTTGTTGTGCAAACTGCTCCAGCGGTTCGTGCTGCTTTAGGTGAAGAATTCGGAATGGAAGCTGGTACTTTGGTAACAGGTAAAATGGTTTCAGCTCTTCGTCAATTAGGTTTCGATAAAGTATTCGATACTGATTTTGCTGCCGATCTTACAATTATGGAGGAAGGTACTGAGTTGCTAGAGCGTTTGCAGAAACATCTTGATGGTGATAAGGATGTTAAGCTTCCTATCTTGACTTCTTGTTGTCCTGGTTGGGTGAATTTCTTCGAACACCATTTCCCAGAAATGAAGGATATTCCTTCTACAGCTCGTTCTCCTCAACAAATGTTTGGTCCTATTGCCAAGAACTATTTGGCGAAACAAATGGGAATCAATCGTGAGGACATGATCGTTGTTTCTATCATGCCTTGTTTGGCTAAAAAATATGAGTGTCAGCGTGATGAGTTCAAGGTTGACGGCGATCCGGATGTGAACTATTCAATCTCTACTCGTGAGTTGGCGAACTTGATTAAGCAGGCTAACATGGATCTTAGCATTATGCCTGATGAAGATTTCGATAACCCTCTTGGTGAGTCTACAGGTGCTGGTGTTATCTTTGGTGCTACTGGTGGTGTAATCGAAGCTGCTGCTCGTACTGCTTACGAGGTATACACAGGTAAAACTCTTGAGAAAGTTGATTTCGAAGCTTTACGTGGTATGGATGGTATTCGCAGTGCTACTGTAGATTTCGATGGTCTTCCAATTAATATTGGTATTGCTCATGGTCTAGGTAATGCTCGTAAACTTCTTGAAGACATCCGTGATGGTAAATCAGAATATCATGCAATCGAAATTATGGCTTGTCCAGGTGGTTGTATTGGTGGTGGTGGTCAGCCATTGCACCATGGCGATTCTTCAATCTTGAAGAAACGTGCTGCTGCTCTTTATCGCGAAGATGAAGGTAAGGCAATCCGTAAATCGCACGAGAACCCATACATTATTAAATTGTATGAAGAGTTCTTGGGTAAGCCATGTAGTGAATTATCTCATAAATTGTTACATACTCATTATTTCGATAAGAGTAACGAAATCGAGATTGAATAAATTATTTTGAACCATCTGGATTTTTGAAATCCAATTAATATAAGGAGTTTATATTATGGCAAAAATTAAATTAGCAAAATCCAAAGTGGATAAGCTTGTGGAGATTTGCAAATCATTTAATAATGAAGGAAGCGAATTAATCAATGTGCTTCATAAGGCTCAAGAGACATTTGGTTACCTGCCTGCAGAAGTTCAGGAAATCATTGCTCGTGAATTAAACGTTTCTGTTTCTCACGTTTATGGTGTTGTAACGTTCTACTCATTCTTTTCAATGGTACCAAAGGGTGAATTCCCAATTTCTATCTGTATGGGAACTGCCTGCTATGTTAGAGGTGCTGAGAAAGTATTGGAAGAGTTCAAGCGTCAACTTAACGTTCCTGTAGGTGAAACAACTGAGGATGGTAAATTCTCAATAAGCTGTTTGCGTTGTGTCGGAGCTTGTGGTTTGGCTCCAGTTGTTACCATTGGAGAGCGCGTTTATGGACGTGTTGCAGCTGGTGATGTAGCGGATATCATTAAAGAGTATCAATCGTAAATAAGTAAATTAATATATTTTAAAACCTCCGACATTGTGTCGGAGGTTTTTTTGTTAACATTTATTAACAATTAAAAGTTAAAACTTGTTAAATAAATGACAAACTAATTTAAATATGTTAGATGTTTCTTTTGTTGTTGTTGTTTTAAACAGTTAAAAGTTTATTAGTCTTTGGATAATAAAACTTTGTTGTAGCAACTGTTAGTAACAGTTTGGCAGTCTCAAATTTCGTTAAATTTAGTCATAAAAAAAGCCGTTTCAGATTTGAAACGGCTTTTGAGATTATAAGATTAATTTCTAGTTATCCTTATCGTCTTCATCCATTGTTGGGTTAAATTCCCAAGTGTCATCAAAGTAAGCACCAGAACCAGAAACAGTACCAGTAGTTACAAAACCTCTGTTGTTTAAGCTAAATGCAACAGCATTTTCTCTTGATGCAACTTCAGGGCTTTCAAGTGACGTTTTTTCATCCCAACGATCATTTACAGGATTATACTCCCAAACTTCTCTTGATAAACCAGTATTTCTACCTGTTGCTATATAACCTTTACCATTGATTACAAATGAAACAGCTCCCGAACGCTGTACGCCCTCCCAATTGTTATCGTCATCAAGGTCTTCTTTTCTAGTCCAACCATTAAATGTGTTGCTAACTTTTGATGGATCGTATTCCCATACATATTTCATACTGTTTTCTCCTGAAACAATGTAGGCTTTATCATCGATTACAAATGCAGTAGCGTTTCTAGATTTTTCTCCATCATATGCAATTTTAGTCCAGCTTCCATCGAATTTGTAGAAGTCTTTCAAATTTGTGCGGTCTTCACCTTCCTGAAATCCGTAACCAGTACCTACATATCCAACGCCATTAATTGAAAAAGCAATTGCACCTTGTCTTGCAGATGGTCCTCCGGTCATGTCAATTGCAGTAGAATTCCATGTGTCTGTTGAAGGATCAAACTCGTAGAAATCACCTAATCTTTCATCATCATCATTTACTCCTAATCCAACATATACTTTTCCATTAGCTTCGAAAGCTACAGCTTCTCTTCTTCCTGTACCAGGAAAATCATTTTGAACTTTGCTCCAACCATCTTGAAGGCTGTACTTGTAAAATGTCTTTAATGCGTCTTTTCCATCATAACCTGTACCAACGTAAGCGTAATCACCAATTACAAAGCTTACAGCACCGCTTCTAGCACGTCCTTCAAATGAAGAACTTTTAATCCAGTTACCTACTAAATCATTATCGCTACCACAACTGGTAAAAAACAGAGATAATGCAAATAATACTATTAATAGTCGTTGTTTCATTTGTTATGATTTTATCAATTAATTTTTAATTTCTTACTAGTGTTTAAAACATCTTAAATTATGTAGACGACAAATATAAAATAAAAATCCATAAGTTCATTTTTAGACAGTAAAAATAAGCGGTATTTAACAAATTTTACCAATTAAAGAATAAATTCGATAGTCTCAATATTTTATTTATATTTGTGCGTTATCCAAAAATATGACAAAGGTTTATAGTTAATCATAAATTATATTGACTCCTTAAGTTATATGATTAGTATTTTAAATTATGAGAATGAGAACAAACCATGTACTTTTATTGCTGTTAACACTAAGTTTTCTTATTAGTTGTAACTCAAACAACTTTGAAGAGCATCAGATAGGGGATAATCTTATTGATGAAACCTCAGAAGTTGTTCTTATCGATACGCTTACAATAAAGACCTCGACTGTAATCTTGGATTCTTTGATTACTTCAGGATTTAAAAATGCTATACTTGGTAGTTATAAGGATGAATTTCTTGGAGATGTTAAAACTGAGTACTATGGAGTACTAGATTATAATAATGGATTCTCAAAACCAACAAAAGAGGTTGATAAGGTAACTGTGAAAGTGCCTATAGAGTTTGATTCTTTGGTTTTTATGGCATACCCAAATAAAGAATACTTTGGAGATACATTGCAGGTACAAAGATTACTAATCAACCGATTAACAGAGGAATTGGAATTGCCGGATAATGAAGATTTCTTTTATAGTCATACCAAATTTAATTATGCTGAAACACCTCTTTTAGATTCGGAGTTTTTTCTAAAGCCAGTCAAGCAATCTAAATATGATCAAGTGATTGATTCTCATGGAAAGGTTAATGAGGGAACTAATGGTGTAATTGACTACTATGGAAAGTATTATGGGGATGGAATCTATATAAAAATGGATAGTGAAGAAGCAATTTCCTTAGGTAAAGAAATTGTGGAATTGGTAAATGCAGAAAGCGATACAGTAACAGAGGTAAATCAGTGGCATAGATTTATCAAAGGTATTGTTATTCGTCCAGGAGATAATAATACTGTTATGTGGCAAGCTCCAATTGGTGAGAATAAGTTAAGACTAAGGCTATATTATCATGAAACTGATTATGCAGATGCTGGTAAACAAAAATATCATGATTTCCCTGTTGTGCAAGGTGGACCGAACGAGCGATTAAGTTTTGTAAATTATTCTTCTGATCGTTCAAGTACGCCACAACAATTAGATCGTTTAATTGAACAAGAGAATGAATTGAATTCTGATCAAACGGATAACCTAACATTTATTCAGGGTGGTATAGGTTTGTATACTAAAATTAAAATTCCTTACATTGAAAACCTAAAAACCCTAGGATTGACAGGCGGAATTTTAAGTGCAGAATTGCAAGTATACCCTAGGGATGAAAGTTATGATGAAGAATTGTTTCCTTTGCCTAAAAACAATTTGATTCTATATAATACGATGGCAGATAATAAATTTAGGTCGGTACTGCCTGGTCCAAACAATACGGCTTTAAGTTTTGCCTTTGTGAGGAATCCTCAAAATAAGGATGAATCTTATTTTGTGACAGATTTGACTTCTTATGTGAATAATATTCTTGTAAATGGTCAAGAATATGAAGATGCTATTTTGATTGGTTTTCAGAGGGAAGCAGTCGGTAATACTTATGATCGTTTAATTATAGAAGATGAACCAAATTCGGATTTTAGAATTAGACTGAAAGTTACTTACGTTATTCAGCGATAATTGAGAGAGTTAATAAAAATATTTACAAAATATATATAGCTAGATTAATGAAAAGCTTAAAATCTGTTGGTAAAATCTGCTTTTTGACAGTAATTGGATTAATATATATGTCCTCTGATTTGTCGGCACAAAACAATACAAGTTCCCCATATTCCTATTATGGCTATGGAGAATTAATGACTCAAGATATTATTAACTCAACTGGTATGGCAAGTTTGTCATATAGTGATGGTAGTGTTCTAAATATAAATAATCCGGCAGCACTTTCTCAGTTGGATAGCTTGAAATTTATTTTTCAATTTGGAATGACAGCTAAATTTAGCAAGCTAAACCAAGGGAATGATGACGATACGTTTAATGATTTGAACTTTTCGAAATTGGCTTTTGGTTTTAGAGCTGCACCTGGTTATGGTATTGCAGTTTCATTAACTCCCTATACAAGTTTAGGATATGATATAACCAGCAAAGAACTTGTGGAAGGTGGAACGAATTATTTTACCCGATCTTTAAAAGGAACAGGAGGGCTAAATCAATTGGTATTTTCCAATGGTTTTAGGCTTACGAAAAATTTATCTTTGGGTGTGAATGGGATTTATATTTTTGGGAACAATACCAGAGATGAGTCTATTATTCCTCAAGGTGGTAGCAGTGCGAGTTACATGAATACTACAAAATTAATTTCAACAGGATTAAATTTTAATGTGGGTGCGCAATATCAATTTAACTTCGTTGATAATGCAGTAGTGTTAGGAGTGAAGTATCAACCCCAAATTGGCGTTGGAGCGAAGCGAAAGATAGAGGTATTGAATATGGGGGTGATAAAATACAATGATACTGATCGTGGAAGATATGATGTTCCTGAGATTTATGGTGTATCCTTAGGTGTGAAAAAAGGAAAGCAACTATGGGTTGGAGCTGATTATTTGTTAGAAAAATGGAGTGAGACTAAAAAATTTGAGAAAGAGAATCAGTTGGTTGATCGTAGTAAGTTTTCACTTGCAACCATATATAATGCAAATGATGGTTATGCAACGAAGTTTTTTAAGAAGTTGACATACCGTTTTGGAGCATTTTATGATACTGGCTATATGATAGTGCGAGATGAACGAATCAAAACAAAAGGATTTAGTTTTGGAGTAGGTATGCCATTGTCAAGAGGAAAAGGAATGATTAATATGTCATTTGAATTTGGGCAGATGGGCTTAACATCCAATAATTTGGTAAGAGAAGATTTTGGGCGAATTAATTTAGAATTGAACTTGTTCGAAAATTGGTTTATTAAGAGAAAATATCATTAATAATCTATTTGATATAAAATTGAAACCCTTGGGAGAGCCCAAGGGTTTTTTTGTGTTTGAGTTTTAAATAGAAAATTTGGACCTCAAACTCCAATTTGTAATCATTTCAAAATAATAATGATTAATTTTGTGCTGAAAACTAACAAAATACTATTAAACTTGATCGTTATTAATGATTGAGTTGAAGATATACAGCGAATAACATGAAAATGATCTACAAACCTCAAGAGTATCGGATTAAAGATGAAAGGATGAAACCTTTTATTGATGAATCTGAAATTTGGGAAATGCTTGATGAAGCTGACGCATCGAAGGACAATGTTCGTCGAATTATTAAAAAATCTCTTGATAAGAATCGACTGAGTTTACAAGAGACTGCGGCTCTTTTGAAAACAGAGGACCCTGTATTAATCGAGGAGATTAAAGAAGGAGCTCGTACATTAAAAGAAAAAGTGTATGGTGATAGAATTGTAATTTTTGCTCCTTTATACATTGGGAATAAGTGTACAAATAATTGTACATATTGTGGATTTAGAGCCTCTAATAAAAAGCAGAAAAGAACAACTCTTGCTCATGATCAGATCATTAGTGATGTAAAGGCTTTGGAGGATAATGGTCAGAAACGGTTGATATTGGTGTATGGTGAACACCCGATGTATGATGCTGACTTTATTGCCGATTCGGTAAGAACTGTTTATAAGGTGAAATCTGGTAATGGTGAAATTCGCCGTGTGAATATTAATGCTGCTCCTCTGGATATTGAAGGATACAAAAAGATAAAAGAGGCAGGAATTGGAACATATCAGATATTCCAGGAGACATACCATAGAGAGGCTTATTCGCGATATCATATTAGTGGGAAGAAAGCTGATTATGATTGGCGACTAACTGGCCTGGATCGTGCACAAGAAGCTTTAATTGATGATGTGGGCATTGGAGCCTTATTTGGATTGTATGATTGGAAATTTGACGTAATGGGCTTGGTTCGTCATGTAAATCATTTTGAGGCTTGCTACAATGTGGGACCACACACCATATCTTTTCCAAGAATTAAGGCTGCCTCGGATTCTACGATTGATCCAAAATTTGAAGTAAGCGATGAAGATTTTATTCGTTTGGTAGCGATCTTAAGATTGGCAGTTCCATACACAGGATTAATCTTAACGGCTCGTGAAACTCAAGAAATACGTGAAGAGGTAATTAAACTTGGCGTTTCACAAATTGATGCAGGAACCAATATCCAGTTGGGAGGGTATAGCGAAGAATCGAGAGAAGAACAAAAATTGGATCATGAACAATTCGAGATTGGTGATACCAGAAGCCTTGGAGAAGTAATCGATGAACTTTTAGACAAGCAGTACTTGCCTTCTTTCTGTACGGCTTGTTATCGAAAAGGAAGAACAGGAGAGCATTTTATGGAATTTTCTGTGCCTGGATTCATAAAGAGATATTGTACCCAAAATGCAATTCTTACCCTTGCAGAATATCTTGAAGATTACGGAACTCCGGAAATGAAAGAAAAAGGATATAAATTAATCGAGCTAAAGAAAAAAGAGCTACAAGATACTCAAAAAGTTGAGCAGCTCGAAGAGCGTTTAGAACTTGTTAAGAAGGGGGAGCGCGACCTTTATTTCTAATTTGTGTGTTGGATTTTGAATTTATAAACTAGAGCTTTTTTTGTAACTTGATAAGGCCCTTTACTCTAATTCAAAATTCAGTGACGATGATTGGATCAACAATTCGAATTTTTGGGATTCTTATCCGTGATAAGGATAAAGAAAATGGCTGTGTTCAAGAAATTCTGGCTCGATACGTCAATTCAATAAAAACCAGATTAGGTATTTATGAAGTTGAGCATGTAGAAAGTTACCCTTATGGACTGATTTTAATTCAGGTGATTGGATCAGAGAAAGATATGGATCGGTTCGAAAAAGAAATTTACGCAATTGAAGGGGTTGAAATTCAACATATGTTTTTTAAGCCTTAATCTAAAAGAAAATGTCCGACATGTGTCGGACATTTTCTTTTAGATTGCTTTTTCGAGATCAATATAAAAGTTGGCTCCTTTTCCAAGTTCGCTTTCACACCAAACTCTACCTTTCATGGCTTCTACATATTTCTTTACAATGGACAAGCCAAGCCCGGTTGACTTTTCACCTCCGGTAGGCTTCGAACTTAATACTTGAAATTTTCCGAACAACTTCCCTTGATCTTCTACAGAAATTCCAGGGCCTTCATCGCTAACCAACGTTCGGATTTTATCTCCTTCTTCCCAAATTTTAATGTGAATGTTCTTGTTTTTTGGAGAAAATTTAATGGCATTGGAAACTAAATTTTCATAAACCTGTGTCATGTAATTTGGATCTACCATAGCATAGGTATCATAAACATCAAGCTTAAGATTTAACTGTTTTTGCTGTAAATGATCTTTAAAATGCAAATTCACCAATTCGATCAACTTTTTTAAGTTGGTTTTTTCCAGCTGTATGTTGATAGAATTCGACTCGATTACACCTATATCAAGAATTTTTGAAATCATTTGATTCATCCTCTGTAGAGCTTTTAGCATGAATGATACATTCTCAAGATCTTCAGAATTGTTCTCCGAAATCATTTTGTTCTTTAAATATTCTGTAATTGATATTGTTGAAGTCAGTGGATTCTTTAAATCATGAGCAATAATCCCTATTAGATGATTTTTTTCATGATTTAATTCTGTTAGTTCCGAATTTTTAATCTGTATTTCTTCTTTTTGCTTCTTAATGTCTTTATTGGCCCTTTGTAATATTTTACTTTGAGCTTCAATCTTTCGGTACGATTGAGCATTCTCCACAGCTATGCTTGCATACACGGCTATGTTTTGCAATAGCGATAGATGATAGTTTTGATAAGCATTTTTCTTGAAGCTTTGCACTGTGATTACTCCTGTTGTTTTGTTTTTAACTTTTAGCGGAAGGTAAATAACAGATTTTGGAGTTTTGGATTTTTCAACAGGAATAATTTTAGTGATGTATTTGTGATATTCTTTCTGTAAATCTTTAATAAATACATCTTTTTGTTCTTTGTAGCAGTAAATCGCCAACCTGGTATCATCTTCGAGAGCGAATTCCACGGAGTCAAGGTTTGCTCCATCTTCTTTAATTCTTGGGAACACCAAACTATTGCTCTCTTTTTGATAGATCCCAATGCCAAAAATAGCTGCATCCATTAGTTCATTTACTGATTCATATACTGTATCTATGATACTTTCAACGGATAAATTGGCAGTAATTACTTTGCCAATATCATTCAAATGTATCAGATTTATATATGATTTCTGGAGGTTGTGAGCCTGTTCGCTTATTTCATCTTTTTGCTCAGCCAAAATTTTGTTTTGAGCTTCAATTTCGAATTTTTGTTCACGAACTTCCTTGGTTTTTTCAGTTACCAGTTTCTCTAATTCAATTCTTTTTAGCTGGATACTTCTTATGCGAGCTCTCATTAATAGATAAACAACAAGTGCGATTAGTATGATTTCAAGGCTTATTGCCCACCAGGTTTTATACCATGGAGGCCTAATTTTAAAATCATATTCATATGAATTCGGAGTCCAAATGCCATCGCTGTTTGATGCTTTAATTTTAAAAGTATATTCTCCTGGTGGAATTCTTGAGTAGATTGCTTCACTTTTGTCACTTACTGGCGACCATTCTTGATCCAGTCCTTCCAATTTCCATTTGTATTTTACTTTCTCGGGTGCTTTGTAGCTTAATGCTTCAAACTTAAAGGTAAGATGATGCATATCGTGAGTAAGATTCAGATCCTGTGGCAATGGGAACCAAGGATTGACGCCACACATGCATTTGCTGTACTTTTCGTCTCTCCAGTTTACTTTTCTAAAAAATAGTTTGATATCGGTTAATTGAATAATGGGTGGATTGGGGTTGATAACATCTTTTGTTGGACTAAACATCATGGCTCCGTTAATTGTTCCAAACCATAAGTTGCCCTTTTTGTCGATGTAATTGCACGAACCATTGTTTTCCACTCCAACAAAACCGTCAAATTTGTTGTAGTTTCGAATGGTTTTAATTTCACCTTTTTCGTCGTAATTAATTCGATCAACACCATTTTGTGCTCCAACCCAAATTGTGCCATCTTGATCTGTTAAAATTGAGTATGCGATGTCTGAGCTTAATCCATTGTCAGTAGTGATATATTTCCACTTTTTTCCATCCCAGATATTGATTCCTCCACTAAATGTAGCTGCCCAAATGTTTCCATTTTGATCTTCGGTTACTTGCATTACCCATTTGTAATTTAGGCCATTGGTTTCATCAAAGTTGATTACAGTATCTCTATCAAACATGCTCAATCCCTGGAAGTGAGAGAACCATGCACGATTTTTTGAGTCTACATAAACATTTGTGATTTGATTGGTTTTTAAGCCATGACTTTGCGTGGTAATTTGAGTTCTATTGCCGGCTTTGTCGTAATGTATCACTCCAAACCCCTGGGTAGTAAACCACATTTCTCCATCTTTTTCGAGAATATCTATAATGCCTGTCCCCACAGGCAATCCATAACGCTGCGATACCTCTCGAAATCTGGTGCCATTAAATTCAATTAATCCGTTAAAGCCTGCCATTAAAATATTTCCATTTGGCAGTTCGTAAAAATCACGAATATTTATAAGTCCTGGGTGATCGGCAGGAGTGTAGGCTTTTCGTTCGTTTTTTTTGTATTGAACAATTCCTTTGCCAGATATGCTAAACCAGTAATTGTTTTTGGAATCCTGCATGATTGCTCGAACGATATTACCCCCAACATCATTGGTAAAATCAATGGATAGGAACTTATTATTGCCATACTTAATTAATCCATTGCCACTAGTTGTCATCCATATGTTACCTTCCCGGTCTTCAACAATGTTGTTGATAAATGGATTGATCAGGCCACGACTGGCATCTATTATTTTGCCGTATTTTTCATCTATAACCAAAACTCCGGTTCCAAAAACGCTAATCCATAAACGATTATTGGAGTCGAGAGTAACTGAACCGATATTTTGGATCGGAGTGCTAATTGGCAAATCAATTTTTATAGGTTTGCTATCCACCATTTTATAGAATACAAATCCCTGGTTTGGAATGAAATTTGAAAACCACAATTGATTATTTTCATCAACTAAAGCAGGAGCAACAATTTGCCCTTCAAATTCAGGAAGATCGTTAAGTGGCGACTTGGTGAGAGTTTCATCCTTAAATTCAAATAAGCCATCTATGGTAATGATGTAGATTGTTCCATCATTATTCATAAGCAGGTTTCTCACTTGATTTCTGTTTATTACATCTTTGTGCTCTTCAATGAAATCTTTAAATTGACCCTTTTCGCGGTAAATGATTTGTCGATTATTCTGATCATTTCCCAAGGCCCATATTCGTCCTCTCTTGTCTTCAAAAATATTAAAATAAATAGCATTGGGTACATTATCCTCTGTGCCAAAGTTTTTAAACGATACGCCGTTAAAACTGCTGATGCCAATACTTGTTCCAATCCATAAGTTATCTTTTGAATCCTGATGCAGAGCTCTAATGTTATTGTCTGCTAAACCATGACGGCGATCGTAAGAAATAAACTCTTTGCCATTGAAGCGGGAAATGCCGCCACCATTGGTTCCAAGCCATAAATTTCCTTTTCTATCCTGTATTAAACTAAAAACTTCCGACTGAGGTAATCCTTCCTCAAGGGAATAGTTTTGGAAGCTATACTGTTGCGCTTTGGAATGATGATTGGGGAGTAAAATCAAACAAAGAACCATACAAAACACCACAAAATATCTCATAATACTCCTTTAAATGTAAATAATCTGCTAATGCCATTTAAGGTACAATTTTTTTGAAGGAATTGAAAGTGTTAATACCATGCTACAGCTTGGTTTTTTGTTATTTGCCTGTTAAGATTTTAATTCTGATTTTGTTGATATTTTGCCATTTGAATTAGAAAGTAATGATTTCATTCATTGTCGCGTGAAGATGGTCCTGGTAATTTTTAGACACATTGCTTGAGTTGTAATGCCAAATTTAAAGACAAAATCATATATTAACCGAGTGGCAATGTGCAATTGGAAATTTTTAGTGGCGTTAATCGATTGAAATGTAGTCTTTTGAATTTTAAAAGCCACTTTTCTTAAATGGAAACGTGGATTTGGAATTCAAAATCGCATTTTTTCTTAATTGCAACGCAGTTTTGAAATTAAAAAGTAGCTTTATCTCACTGGAAATGCAGTTTTTAAGTTCAAAATCCGTTTTTTGTCGAATGGCAATGATCCTGGAAATTTCATAGGCCTTTTTCCACTCGATTAACATATCTGTTTAAATTCAAAAGCGGCATTATAAGTCGAACAATGTGCCAGGGAAACTTCTACGGGTATATTGAATGACAATCAACACAATTAGAATTTATTGAATTGTGCTTTTTCTTTTTTAATAATTTTTCCTTCTTTTTGCATAGTGTCTTGAATCTCCCCACTCTCCATATCCAATCTCTCCATCTGCCATATTTATTCTTGCTTCCATGCAGTTTGTACAATCATCAGCACCTTCGTCAATACAAGGTTTGTTCTGATAAAGCAGATAGTTTGCTCTTTCGTTTGTTGGGGTAATATTTGGCATGATGATGTTGGCGCCAATCTTTAAGGCCTTTTCTCTTCCTAGTGGATCAATAGCCTGCAGAGCTGTTGCCGATGCAATATTGATGTCCTTCATTAAAATACGTAATACGGCAATCATTTTAAGGGTTAACCTGAACCTATCATTCAAACTCATCAGTTGATCACGATATTCGTATAAGGGAGTTTCATCATGCTCAATGAAGGGGCCCATGCCTACCATGTCAATGTCAAACTCTTTCATGAACAGCAAGTCATTGGCCAAATCTTCATAAGTCTGAAATGGAATGCCAATCATTACACCTGTTCCGGTTTGGTAACCAATATCCTGTAAATCTTTCAGGCATTTTAACCTTGTTTCGTGAGCATGGTTTTCATTTTTTGGATGAATTTTTTCATACAATTCACGATTGCTCGATTCAATTCTTAGTAAGTATCGGTGAGCTCCTGCATTGAACCAACGCTGGTAAGTTTCTTTGCTTTGTTCACCCAAAGAAATGGTAATACCAAGCTCATTGTTACTGAGTTTTTTAATCTCCTTTAGCAGATTTTCTATTCTATCGACAAATGCTTTATCCGATCTTTCCCCGGATTGAAGTACTACAGAACCATAGTTATTATCGTAGGCAAATTTTGCGGCCTTTAAAATTTCTTCGTCAGCAATGTCGTAACGGTTAACATTTTTGTTGCCTGCCCGAATGCCGCAGTATAAACAATCCTTCTTGCAAATATTCGAGAATTCAACCAAACCTCTGAAATGAACATTTTTCCCAATGTAATTAAGCTTTATTTCAGATGATTTGGCAAACAATGCTTTTTCATCTTCTCCAGTGGATTTTAATAATTGGATTATATTTTCTTTTGTTAAAGAATCTTGCTCTAGGATTTGTTGAATACTTTTTGACATCTGATTTTGTATCTGTATTTTCTCGGACAAAAATACTTATAAAATTCTAGCTTTTTGTACCCTTGGATACAATTTGGAATAAAATACTCTTAAATCTTAATATGATGCGATTCGAAAACGTTTGAGTAAAAACAAGATAGCTTAGCCTCTAAATAACAATATCAATAAGCAAAAAAATGAATTTTACTTACGGATTGTTTGATAAATCAGCTTAATAGGAGCAGATTATTACTATATTTGTCGCAAAATCGCAAAATTATAAACAACAAAAAATGATAAACGAACAATTACTTAACCCCCAAAGTATAGTTGTAGTTGGTGGTTCCGACGATGTGCAAAAGCCAGGTGGAAAGGTTTTAAAAAACCTTATCGATGGAGATTTCAAAGGCGAGCTTTATGTAGCAAATCCAAAATTGGATGAAGTACAAGGAATTAAATCATTTAAAGATCCTAAGGATTTGCCAAATGTAGATCTTGCAATTTTGGCAATCGCAGCTAAATTTTGCCCTTCTACCATTAAATTTTTAGCAGAAGAAAGAAATACTCGCGCATTTATTATTCTATCTGCTGGTTTTAGCGAAGAAAATGAAGAAGGTGCTAAACTTGAACAAGAAATTGTTAATACAGTAAATTCAGTTGGTGGTTCATTAATTGGTCCTAACTGTGTTGGTGTATTAAACTCTAACTATAATGGTGTTTTCACTACTCCAATTCCAAGTCTAGATCCTAAAGGATGTGATTTTATTTCAGGATCGGGTGCTACTGCAGTATTTATTATGGAATCTGGTGTTCCGAAAGGATTGTCATTCTCTAGCGTTTATTCGGTAGGTAACTCAGCACAAATGGGTGTTGAAGAAATTTTGAAATACTTGGATGAAAGCTTCGATCCTGAAACCAGTTCGAAGGTTAAGCTTTTGTACATTGAAAATATTGACAAGCCGGAAATGTTATTAAAGCATGCTTCATCATTAATTCGTAAAGGATGTAAGATTGCAGCTATAAAATCAGGTAGTTCTGAAGCTGGTAGTCGTGCTGCTTCATCTCACACTGGTGCTTTGGCTAGCTCTGATGTTGCTGTTGATGCATTGTTCAAGAAAGCTGGTATCGTTCGTTGTAGCGGTCGTGAAGAGTTGGCAACTGTTGCATCAATTTTTATGCATCCAGAGTTGCAAGGCAAGAATGTTGCTGTAATTACCCACGCTGGTGGTCCTGCAGTAATGTTGACAGATTCACTTTCAAACAATGGTTTGGACGTTCCTCACATCGAAGGTCCTAAGGCTGATGCTTTATTAGAGAAATTGTACGCTGGTTCTTCCGTTTCAAATCCAATCGACTTTTTGGCAACAGGAACAGCTCAGCAATTGGGTGATATCATCGATGCTTGTGAAAATGATTTTGATAACATCGATGCAATGGCTGTAATTTTCGGTAGCCCTGGATTGTTCCCAGTTTATGATGTATACGATCTGCTTCATGAGAAGATGAAAGAGTGTAAAAAGCCGATCTATCCAATTCTTCCATCCGTGATTAATGTGAAGGATGAGATTGAACATTTCTTAGCTAAAGGTAGAATCAACTTTCCTGATGAGGTAGTATTTGGTAACGCATTGGCGAAAGTGTACAATACACCAAAACCACAGCCAGAAGAAATTGCAATGCCAGATGTTGATGTAGCTGGAATTCGCAAAATTGTTGACGAGGCTGATAACGGATATTTAAGTCCTGAGCAAATTCACAACTTGTTAGACGCTGCAGGAATTGCACGTGCTAAGGAAGGTGTTGCTGATACTGAAGAAGAAATTGTTGCTTTGGCAAAAGAAATTGGTTTCCCATTGGTAATGAAAGTTGTTGGGCCAGTTCACAAATCAGATGTGGGTGGTGTTACCTTGAATGTGAAAGATGAGGAAACTGTTCGTTCTGAGTTCAAGAGAATGATGCAGATTAAAGATACTTATGCTGTGATGTTGGCTCAGATGCTTAGCGGTACTGAGGTGTTCATCGGTGCGAAGCGTGAAGAAAAATTTGGTCACATGGTATTGTGTGGTTTGGGAGGTATCTTTATCGAGGTATTAAAAGATGTAAAAGCATCTCTTGCTCCAATTTCAACTGAGGAAGCTCACGAAATGATTCAAGGATTGAACTCTTACGGAATCATTAAAGGAGTAAGAGGTCAGGAGCCAGTGAACGAAGATCGTTTTGCCGAAGCAGTAACTCGCGTGGCAGCATTAATGAAAGTTGCTCCCGAAATCTTCGAAATGGACTTGAACCCACTATTGGGTAACAAAGATGCGGTAACAGCTGTTGATGCTCGTATCAGAATAGAAAAAGAATAATTGACACAGATTATGGATGTTAGTGATGAGATTTATTATTACTAACATCTTATCTAAAAATAGTTGCGATGAGAAAGTGGAAAGATCTGAATAAGAATGAGAAAATGTTAATCAGCTTTGTAATTATCCTTTTAATAGGGATAGCTATAAAATGGAAAGAAGTGAAGACAGGATTCTTTAAAGGTCTTGAAAATTATACAGAGCAATCAGAAAAATAAATACAATAGCATGGGAGAGTTCTCATGCTATTTGTGTTCAATAAACAAATAAATAATAGACAATGAAAAAACAGGATGTTATTTTTTGGCTGGGATTCGTATTGTTGTTCTTGCCATTTTTTGTATCTCAAACTGTTTTCGATTTTTATATCGATTTTAACAAAGAACATGGTATGGTGACCAGCTTTATCAAGTTTGCAATTTTGGCAACCATTGGTGAAGTAATTGGATTAAGAATTCGTACAGGAAATTATTATCAAAAAGGATTTGGTGTGATTCCTCGTGCTATTGTATGGGGATTCTTAGGATTAACCATTAAGCTTGCATTTGTAATTTTTGCTACGGGTACACCAATTTTCTTATCATATCTTGGAGTTGAAGGAGCTGTTGAGGCCATGAAACAACCATTCTCAGCGAATAAATTATTGGTAGCATTTTGTATTAGTGCATTCATGAACCTGATTTATGCACCAATAATGATGACACTGCATAAAATTACCGATACTCATATTGTTAACAATGGTGGAACGGTAGCAGGATTGTTACGTCCGATCAAATTTTCAAACATTTTTGTGAATTTGAATTGGGATGTTCAATGGAACTTCGTGTTCAAAAAGACAATCCCATTTTTCTGGATTCCAGCTCATACCATAACCTTTTTGTTGCCCCCAGATTTTCAAGTTTTATTTGCAGCGGTATTAGGTATAGTTTTGGGCGTATTGCTTGCTATTGCAAGTTTGAAAAGTGCTAAATAGTTTTAACTTTGTAGAAGAAACAAGAAACACACTAACAAATAATATTGTCCTATGAGTAAAATTGGATTGTTTTACGGACCTGAAGGCGGAAATGTAGATAAGGTCGCTAAAATTGTAGCTGAAAAGATAACTACTAAAAAAGTTGAAGTTCATTTGGTTAAAGAAACTGATGCTGAAAAATTGGCGGAGTATTCAAATATCATCATGGGAATTTCAACTCTTGGAAAACACACTTGGTCATCTGATAATTCTGGAAATGATTGGGATAATTTTTTACCAAAGCTAAATGGTTTAGATCTGAAAGGTAAAAAAATTGCTCTTTTCGGTTTAGGAGATCATATTGCTTATGCTGATTTCTTTGTGGATTCAATGGGAGATTTAGCTGAGGCAATCAAACCTACAGGAGCCGAAATAATTGGTCAAGTTAGTGACGAAGGCTACGAGTTTAATGAATCAAGAGCATTTGTTGATGGTAAGTTTGTTGGCCTGCCGTTGGATGAAGATTTCGAATCAGACCTTACTGAAGAAAGAGTACAGAAATGGTTAGACGTTATTCTTCCTGAGTTTGAATAATATTCTAGTAGAGTAAAAAATATTAGAGGCTGACGGTATTCCGATCAGCCTCTTTTAATTTATAAGGTAATGAACCCTTAATGTGACGAATTGAAACATTTAAAACGATTTCTTTGTTTAGATTGCAATCAAATAAGAGTTTGATGTTTTAATTTGTTATTAAAATTCGTAAAATTGCATGGAATTAATAAGGTGAGTAATAGTAGATACTTAAAAATTGAAAGATATTAAGTTGAAAAAGCTAAAAATACTTACCAGCTATTGACCTTAACCACAAAAACAAAGTGAGATGAAAAACACCCCCATAAATAAAGAAGTCGTTGATAAACAGTTAGCGTATTGCGGAATCAATAATATGGCTGAGGCAACAATACGTGATGTCGTTCGTGTTGTAAATTTAATTCAGGAGGAAAGTGGTGAGAAGTTCATTAGAATGGAGATGGGAGTTCCTGGCTTAAAACCTGCTAAAGTAGGTATAGAGGCAGAGAAAAAAGCCTTAGAAGAAGGAGCGGCTTCAGCATATCCAATGTTAGAAGGTGTTAAAGCTTTAAAAGAGGAAGGTTCTCGCTTTGTGAAGAATTTTATGAACATCGATATCAAATCGGATGGTATTGTTCCAACTGTAGGTTCAATGCAGGGAGGATATGCAACTTTCATGGCAATTGGAAATTGTGACCCTAAAAAAGATACAATATTGTTTATCGATCCGGGGTTTCCTGTGCAGAAAACACAGCTGGAGGTTATGGGACAGAAATACGAATCGTTCGATGTATACAATTATAGAGGAGAAAAACTAAGAGAAAAATTAGAAGAATTCCTTTCAAAAGGCAATATCGCTGGAATGATTTATTCAAATCCTAACAATCCGGCATGGATTTGCTTTAACGAAGAAGAACTTAAAATTATTGGCGAGCTAGCTAATAAATATGATACGATCGTGATGGAAGACTTGGCATATTTTGCTATGGATTTCCGTTCGGATCTAGGTAAACCAGGTGTAGCTCCTTATCAGCCAAGTGTTGCAAATTATACAGACAACTATGTGTTGATGATTTCGAGTTCAAAAGCATTTAGTTATGCTGGTCAGCGAATTGGTTTACTTTGTATTTCAGATAAATTGTATAATCGCAAGTTTGAAAATCTTAAGAAAAGATTCGGTGGAACTGGTGAGTTTGGATATACAATCATCTATAGAATTATTTATACACTTTCCTCAGGAACAGCGCATTCTGCACAATATGCTTTATGTGCGATGTTGAAAGCTGCAAACGAAGGAAGTTTTGATTTTATCAATGATGTGAAAGAGTATGGTGAAAGAGCTCAAATCATGAAAAAAATGTTTCTTGAAAATGGTTTTGAGTTGGTTTATGATACTGATGTAAATGTTCCATTGGCTGATGGATTCTATTTTACGGTTTCATATCCGGGAATGACAGGTGCTGAGTTGAACAAAGAATTATTGTATTATGGAATTTCAGCAATTTGTTTGAACGAAACAGGTAGTTTAAAAGAAGGACTAAGAGCATGTGTTTCTCAAATTTCTCGTGATCAATTCAAAGATCTTGAGTTCAGATTAAAAGAGTTTGAAAAGCATCATCAATTGGAAAGTAAGTTAAGCTAAAGAAAAAGATATAATGTTTTAATCCTTAATGGATTATATTATTTAGACTGATTGTAAATTCTAGTGTTTAGGTGTAAGGAGTTGAAATTCAGTTGATTTAACGGGATGATAAATTGAAAGTGAAAACTTAAGTATTGCTTTTAATTTGTTACCTTTAGAGTGTAAAAACATTTAATTTTTAATTATAAATGCTATGGCAAAATTTAAAGGTGCTATTGTAGTTGATACCGAAAAATGTAAAGGATGTGGACTTTGTGTAGTGTCTTGTCCAACAGCGGTTATCGAACTGGCAAGAGGAGTAAATGGTAAAGGTTATCATTATGCTCATATGGCCAATCCAGATGCTTGTATTGGTTGTTCAAGCTGTGGCTTGGTTTGTCCTGATACTGTAATTACGGTTTACAGAGCCAAGGCTAGCTAGTACAATAAGTACTTATTACTAAAATCTGAAAAATTCATAAAAAATATTCGTAATGGGAGACGTTCGTTTAATGAAAGGAAATGAGGTAATTGCAGAAGCAGCAATTCGCTGTGGTTGCGATGGATATTTCGGATATCCAATTACTCCTCAATCCGAAATTATGGAGACCCTAATGATCCGCAAGCCAGCAGAAGAAACTGGTATGGTGGTTCTACAAGCTGAGAGTGAGGTTGCTGCTATTAACATGGTTTATGGTGGAGCTTCTTGCGGTAAGAAAGTAATGACTTCTTCATCTAGTCCGGGAATTAGTTTGAAAGCAGAAGGTATTACTTATTTGGCAGGTGCTGAACTTCCTGCATTAATTGTAAATATTGTACGAGGAGGCCCAGGTTTGGGAACTATTCAACCTGCTCAGTCGGATTATTTCCAGGCGGTAAAAGGTGGTGGTCATGGTGATTATAAATTGATCGTTTTGGCTCCAGCTTCAGTTCAGGAAATGAACGATTTTGTTGACTTAGGGTTTGAGCTTTCATTTAAATACTTAAATCCAGCAATGATTCTATCTGATGGTGTTATCGGTCAGATGATGGAAAAGGTAGAATTGTCTGATTACAAACCACGTTGGACAGATGAAGAAATCGAGAAGATTTCAGGATCATGGGCAACTAATGGTAAGAAAGCTGGTAGTGAACGTAATATTTCAACTTCTTTGGATTTGGATTCTGCAAAGCAAGAAGTGTTCAATCACAAACTTCAAGCTAAATACAGAGCAATGGAAGAAAACGATGTTCGTTTCGAAAAAATTGCCTGTGACGATGCGGAATACTTATTCGTAGCTTATGGTTCAAGTGCAAGAATTTGCCAAAAATCAATTGAGCTAGCAAGAGAAAAAGGTATTAAAGTTGGTTTGTTACGTCCAATAACTCTATTCCCTTATCCAACAAAACAAATTCAGGAAATGTTGGGACAGGTTAAGGGTATCCTATCTGTAGAAATGAGTGCTGGTCAAATGGTCGAAGATGTTAGACTAGCAGTTGAAGGTAAAGTTCCAGTAGAACACTTCGGACGCTATGGTGGAATTATTCCAACACCAGAAGAGGTTGTGGAAGCATTGGAAGAAAAAATTTTAGGAAAATAAGTTATGACAGCAACAACTGAAATCAATAATATTATTAGTGAAGAGAACTTGGTTTACAAGAAAACCGATGTTCTTCTAGATAACGAAATGCACTATTGCCCAGGTTGTACACATGGTGTAATTCATAAGGTAATTGCTGAGGTTATCGAGGAAATGGATATTCAGGATAAGACAATTGGTGTTTCGCCAGTAGGTTGTTCTGTATTAGCCTATAATTATATAGATATTGACTGGCAGCAAGCAGCTCATGGACGTGCTCCTGCATTAGCTACAGCTACTTCTCGTTTAATGCCAGATAAATATGTTTTTACTTATCAAGGTGATGGTGACTTGGCATCTATTGGATGTGGTGAAATTATTCACGCTTGTAACCGTGGAGAAAACATTGTAGTTGTATTCGTAAACAATGCAATTTACGGTATGACCGGTGGTCAAATGGCTCCAACTACTTTGGAGAATCAGGTAACTGCAACTTCTCCTTACGGACGTGATTGTACTACAACAGGATTCCCAATGAAGATGAGTGAAATGGTTAGCTTGTTACCAGGTACACGTTTTGTAACCCGTCAATCAGCGGAAACTGCAGGTGCAGTAAGAAAGTTGAAGAAAGCTATCCGTAAAGGATTTGAGAATACTAGAGAGAAAAAAGGTCTTTCTTTCATCGAAATTGTTGGAACTTGTTCTTCAGGTTGGAAATTGTCTCCAACTCAATCAAATGAATGGATGAAAGAAAATATGTTCCCTTATTATCCATTGGGTACATTAAAAGATGAATAGAACTCCATTTTAAATCAATAAAAACTGTAAAAAAATGACAGAAGAAATTATCATTGCAGGATTTGGTGGTCAAGGTGTACTTTCAATGGGTAAAATTTTAGCTTACTCAGGTATTATGCAAGATCAGGAAGTTTCGTGGATGCCATCATATGGTCCTGAGATGCGTGGAGGTACTGCTAACGTAACAGTAATTTTAAGTGATGACAGAATTAGTTCACCTGTTTTGAAGAAGTTTGATACAGCTATCATTCTTAATCAACAGTCGATGGATAAATTCGAAAATGATGTTAAACCAGGAGGAACATTATTGTATGATCCAAATGGTATCACTCGTCATCCTGAAAGAAAAGATATTAACATTTTTAAGATTCATGGAGCTGCTTTGGCTGCTGAGATGGGGAATCCTAAAACTTTTAACATGATTATATTAGGAGGTTTCTTAAATGTGAAGCCTATTGTTAAAATTGAAAATGTTAAGAAAGGTTTGGAAAAATCTTTACCAGAACGTCACCACAAATTGATTCCTCTAAATATTGAAGCAATTCAAAAAGGAATCGATAGTGTTGAAAATGTTCAAGTGCTGTAATCAAAACAGACATAACATACATTTCATAAGTTTAGAGGAGTTCATTAGAGCTCCTCTTTTTACATTAAATTATTAACAAATTTTAACTGTTTTGTTCAGTTAAATAGGTTTAACAGTTTAATACATCGTTTTATCGAGTTAAAACGTAGTTTATCCAAAAAAATTGATATTGGAGATTTAATCAATTAATATTGTTTAGCAGTTTTTAGATTCAAATAGAATCCAATTAATAATGTAAAACAATATCAAATGATGATGAAAAAGCTTCTACTACTTTCATTGCTAGTTGTATTTGGTCTGGCAAGTGGCTTTTCCCAAAATGGAAAAATTGAGTTCGAAGAGTATGATTTGGACAATGGCTTGCACGTTATTTTGCAACAAGATCATACTACACCAAACATTGTAGTTTCCGTAATGTACCATGTAGGTTCGAAGAACGAGAATCCTGAACTTACTGGTTTTGCACATTTCTTTGAGCATTTAATGTTTGAAGGAACAAAAAATATTCCTCGTCACCAATATGACAAATATGTGTCAAGAGCAGGTGGTGAATTGAATGCGAATACTTCTACTGATAGAACCTATTACTTTGAAATGCTTCCATCAAACCAATTGGCATTAGGCTTATGGTTAGAGTCGGAAAGAATGTTGCATGCAAAAGTTGAAGAAATTGGAATTAAGACCCAAAAAGGTGTTGTAATTCAAGAGAAGAAGCAGCGATATGATAACCCTCCTTATGGTACAATCTTGCCTCAAACAATGGCTCATGCGTATGAAAAGCATCCATATCGTTGGACTCCAATTGGAGATGAAGAACACATAAGTAATGCAAAGGATGAGGACTTCATGAACTTTTACAAGGAGTTTTATGTGCCAAATAATGCTGTATTAACGATTTGTGGAGATTTTGACAAGGCGGAAGCTAAAAAACTAGTAAATGATTATTTTGCTGAAATTCCTAAAGGAACCAAAGAAATCTACCGCCCAAATATTGAAGAGCCTAAAAAGACTGCTGAGGTTAGAGATACAGTATTTGATAATATTCAATTGCCTGCAGTTATTCAAGCATATCACATTCCTGCAGTAGGGACTCCTGATTTTTATGCAGTGGATATGTTATCAAAATTGATGACTGATGGAAAGAGCTCTCGTCTTTACAAAGAACTGGTTGATAACCAACAAAAAGCAATTCAGTTAATGGCTTTCCCAATGCCTTATGAGGATCCAGGTTTGACCCTTGCTTTTGGTATTCCAAACATGGGAGTAGATCCAAAAGCTTTAGAGGATGAAATGGACAAACAGTTTTCTGTCGTAAGAGACGAATTAATCTCAGATAGAGAATTCCAAAAGCTAAGAAACAAAATTGAGAACGAGCTTGTAAGTTCTAATGCAACGATTGCCGATCGTGCAGAAAACCTTGCTACTTCTTATACTTATTTTAAAGATACAGAAAGAGTAAACAAGGAGCTTGAAAAATATTTTGCTGTAACAAAAGATGACATTAGAAATGTTGCTAAGAAGTATTTTGTTCCAGAGAACAGAGTTGTTTTGTATTACTTACCAAAGCAGAAATAATATAGAAGTTCTTAATTGAAATTTCCAGAAAAGAAAATATATGAAAATGAAAAACTTATATAGATTTTTTGCACTTGTTGTAGTTGTATGTTTTGTATTTACAGCTAGTGCTCAGGTTGACCGAACAAAAGCTCCTAAGGCAGGTCCGGCTCCAAAAGTACAATTGGGTGATTACGATAGTTTTACCCTTAAAAACGGAATGAAAGTATTGGTTGTTGAAAACCATAAGTTACCTCAAGTTGGTTTTGCAATCTCGTTGTTAAATGATCCTATTGCTGAAGGTGACAAGGCTGGTTATTTGTCGATTATGGGGCAACTTCTTGATCGTGGTACAGCAACAAGATCTTCAAAGCAAATTGCTGATGAAATTGATTTTATTGGTGCTGAATTAGGAGTTTCTTCATCAGGAGTTGATGCTGGTGGTTTGTCCAGATATAAGGAACAAATTCTTGAATTGATGGCTGATGTGTTGTTGAATCCAACTTTTCCACAAGAGGAATTTGATAAAATTGTAAAACAAACTTTATCAGGTTTGGAAGCCAATAAAACAGATCCTAAGTCAATGGCAGGAAATATGAGAAGCAAAGTGCTTTATCCTGCAAATCACCCTTACGGAGATGTTGTAACTGAAGAGACTGTTAAGAGTATTACGGTAGAGGATTGTAAAAAGTACTATGAAACCTATTTTAAGCCAAATAAAGCATTAATGGCAATTGTTGGTGATATTACTACCAAAGAGGCTAAAAAGTTGGTTAAAAAGTATTTTGGAGAGTGGGAAGATACTGAAGTTCCAAGTCATTCTTATGAAATGCCTGGCAAAATGGAAGGTAAGCGTGTAGTATTGGCAAATAAAGATGCTGCTCCTCAGTCTTTGGTGAGAATCTATAATTCATTTGAATTGAAGAAAGGTAATCCTGATGTAATTCCAGCATCAGTTATGAATGCAATGTTAGGACGTGGCTTTTCTGGATTATTAATGAAAAATTTGCGTGAAGATAAAGCATATACTTACGGTGCAGGCTCTAGATTATATTCAGATAGATTGGTTGGTGGTTTTTACACTAGCTCAGAAGTTAAAGCTGAAGTAACTGATAGCGCTTTAATGGAAATGGTTGTTGAAATGAATCGAATCAGAGATACGAAGTTGACTCAAGATCATTTGAATATGACCAAAGCAACTATGGCAGGTGACTTTGCCAGATCTCTTGAAGATCCAGGTACTATTGCAAGATTTGCAATGGCTATTGAACGTTACAACTTGCCTTCTGATTATTATGCAACTTATCTTGAAAAATTAGATAAAGTTACTTTGGAAGATGTTCAGGCAATGGCTAAAAAGTATGTTGATCCTAACAACGCAGTTTACCTGGTTGTTGGTGATAAAAAATACAAAATGCGATTGGCAAAGTTAGATTCTGATGGCGAAGTTGAAGAATATGACTACAAAGGTGATATTGTAAAAGAAGATCCTAATGCTATTCCAGAAGGATTGACCTGTAAATCAGTAATTGAAAATTACGTTGCTGCAATTGGAGGTCGAGATAAATGGGAAGCTGTAAAAGACATTAGCATCAAAGGAGAAATGAAAATGGGTCCAATGAGCATTAATGTTGAGACGGCACAGAAAAATAATGAGAAATTCTGTATGAAAATGACCATGAATGGCCAGGTAATGCAAGCAATGTATTACAATGGGATTGCAGGTAGAGTAGTTGCACAGGGGCAGGAAATGGCAGCCAATGAAGCACAATTGGTTGGATTTAAACAACAAGCACAAATGTGTCCTGAACTATCTATGGAGAAATTAGGTTATGAAATGGAACTTGTTGGTGCTGAGAAAGTAGATGGTGAAAAAGCTTATAAACTGGAAATTAAAGACCCACAAGGAAATTCAAGATTTGATTTCTTTAATGCCAATACAGGTTTGAAAGTTAAGACCGTTGCACAGCAACAAGGCATGAGCATGATCATGTTGTACAAGGATTACAAAGAAGTTGATGGCGTGAAGTTTCCATTCCAAACCATTACAAAGATGGGACCACAGGAAATGCCTTTAACCATTAAAGAATTGCTTGTAAACAAAGGTGTGGATGATGCAATTTTTAACTAATAAGATCAGATAATATATTTAAAGGGGCTGCAATTGTAGCCTCTTTTTTTGCATGAAGACTTTTTGAATAAGGCTTTTAGATAGTGTTCTATTTACTTAGAACTAAATTTTAGAAAAATAATTTAAATTTCCTTTGCAGATTAAAAATAATGTCTACCTTTGCACTCCGATTCGGGAGTGTAGTGGTTAGGCACGTTGAACGAATCGACATTTCAATATGAATTGTATAAGGTTTTAGGGTTAAAGTTTCGTATTGGAAATCATTTTGGGTTAGAAAAAGGCAGGTGGGGACCTGCCTTTTTGTTTTTATCATTTTTCGTAGAAGTGCATCTCTTTTAAGTAACTGTATGCCGCCTCAGGCATAAAATATGGAATATCTTTCTTCTCCTTTATAGCCTCTCTAATAAAACTTGATGATATTTCCATAAGTGGTGCATTCACCAAATGAACAGTTCCTTTTAATTCAACATCTTTATCCTTAAATCCTGGTCTTGGATACACATACAAATCATGTTCCTGTAGAATTAATTCGTAGTTTTTCCACTTTTTGAAATTTTTCAGGTTATCCGAACCCATAATTAAAGAAAACTCATACTCGGAATATTTCTCTTTTAAATAGGTAAGTGTGTCAATTGTATAGGAAGGTTTAGGTAAGCCAAACTCAATATTTGAAGCTTTTAATTTAGGATATGCTTCAATTGATCGATTTACCAACTCTAACCTGTGATAATCGCTAAGTAAGCTTGATTTTTGCTTAAATGGGTTTTGCGGACTTACGACAAACCAGATTTGATCTAGATCGGAGTATTCGGCCATATAATTTGCAATGGCCAAATGTCCAATGTGAATTGGATTGAACGATCCAAAATATAATCCAATTTTAAGCCTCATATTATTTTTTTATGAATTCGCTTAAAGTATTTTCTGCTTCTTGTAAAGCATCCTCAAGCTTGTCGTTAATAATTACCTTATCAAACTGATCTGCAAATCCCAATTCAAATTGAAATTTTTTAATTCGTTCAGCAATTACTTCTTCGCTATCAGTATTTCTTCCTCTTAACCTTTTTTCTAATTCTTCAATTGATGGTGGTTGGATGAAAACAGCCAAAGCATCATCTTTATAGTATTTTTTGATATTTACACCACCTACAACATCAACATCAAAAATTACATTATTTCCTTTGTTTCTAATACGATCAATCTCACTTTTTAGTGTGCCGTAAAAACACCCTTCGTACACTTCTTCCCACTCCAAAAACTCATCATTTTCAATTTTTTGTTTGAATTCCTCGGTGCTTAAGAAATAATAATCCTTACCATGTACTTCCTTGCCTCTGCTGGCACGACTGGTTGCTGAAACAGAAAATTCAAGTTTAAAATCCTGTTCAAGTAAATGACGAACAATGGTTGTTTTACCTGAACCACTTGGAGCTGAAAAAATGAATAATTTTCCTGACATATTTAATTTGTATGTTGTTTTAAAATTATAAAAAAGCGCAGAGTTTTGACCCTACGCTTCTATTGAATTTCGTTTTTTATATCTTATAAGACGTTTAGGAGCTGTTCTTTTATCTTCTCCAACTCGTCCTTCATCTGAATCACTATTTTTTGAATATCAGAATCGTTTGCTTTCGATCCCAAAGTGTTTATCTCTCTACCAATTTCCTGAGCGATAAAACCTAATTTTTTACCGATTGAATTGCCATTGTTAGCCGTTTCAATAAAGTATTTGCAGTGGTTTGCCAAACGAACTTTTTCTTCGGTAATGTCTAGTTTTTCAAGATAATAGATAATCTCCTGCTCGAATCTGTTTTTATCTACATTTTGTTTTTCAACAAATTCTTTCAAGTTATCGTTGATTCTTGTTTTAACAGTTTCGATACGTTTTGATTCGTATTGAGGAACCTTTTCCAATAGTTTTTCAATATTGGAAATTCGTTCGAATATATCCGCTTGTAAAGCATCTCCTTCTTGCTTTCTAAATGAATTTAGATCAGCAACAGCCGATTTAAATCCTGCAAAAATTTGGTTCCATTCTTCTTCATCCAGCTCTTGATGCTCTGTTTTTAATGCATCCGGAAGCTTTACGATAGTTTGAAGAATAGGTTCTTTATCCATAGGAATACCTAATTCTGAAGAAAGTTCAGTAAGTTGTTGATAGTAAGCTTCAACAATTGGTTTGTTTATTTTAGTATCTTTATCGGTACCAACACTCTCTATAAAAACAGATAGTTCAACTTTACCACGTTCAAGTTGATTTTTGATTTCGTTCCTAAGAACCAAATCCTTTTCTTTATAAAGGTTAGGAATTCTGGTATTTATATCCAGCTGCTTGCTGTTTAGAGACTTAATTTCGATGGAAACCTTTTTGTTTTCCAATTCTAGAGTGGCTTTACCAAAGCCGGTCATCGATATTAACATATACGAAATATTTATTTTCGCAAAGGTAAGAGATTGAAGTGGAATTACAAACTAATTGGATTGTAGGAATCAAGCTTTGTTAGGTACAACGGATTTACTTTTCCATTTTCCTGTCAAATAATACAAATAGGAAAGAAGAGCTCCCATTGACCATCCAATTGGAATTGACCACCAAATTCCTGTTTCTCCAATTTTTGCAGAAAGAAAATACGCAACAGGAATTCTTATAATCCATAAAGAGAATAAGGTTATGAACATTGGTATTAATGTATCTCCAGCTCCACGCAATGCCCCGTTTGTAGTGAAAAGAGTTGAAAATAACAAGTAGAAGGAACTTACAATGATTAAGTACTTTTCTCCAATTGCAATTACGTTGGGATCGGTGGTAAACATTTTCATTAGTTGACTTCCGAATATCACAATTATGGCCGTCATTAAAATGCAGAACAGATTTGACATTAAGAATGTTGCTTTAAATCCCTTTCGTACTCTTTCAATTTTGTTGGCTCCCAGGTTTTGACCAACGAATGCAGCTACGGCTTGAGAAAAGTTCATGGCTGGCATCATGGCTAACGAATCTATTCTACCAGCGGCAGTGTAAGCTGCTATGACATCGGTACCAAAGGTATTCACAATTCCAAGCAAGGCCATCATTCCAAGAGCTACAAATGTGTGTTGAATACCCGATGGCAAACCAATTTTTAAACTCTTAATGAAAAGATCTTTATCAAAAGCGAGTTTCGACAGAGAAAATTTCATGATATTATGTGTGCGATTAAGGTATAAGATGCCAGTAACAAATGCACCTCCTTGAGCGATTACCGTTGCCCAGGCTGCACCTGCAATTCCCCATTTAAATACCATTACAAACAGTACATCAAATAGGATATTAAAAAGCGATGCAAGGATTAAAAAATAGAGAGGAGTTTTAGAATCTCCCAAACCTCGTAGAACCGAACTTGTTCCGTTAAACCCAAAGAACAGGATCATTCCTGCCATATAAATGTCAAGATAAGTAGTAGCCTGAGGGATTAGCTCTTGGGGCAATTGTAAAAGAAGGAAAAGCTCTTCGCTATAGTAAATGCCAAATATTGACGCAAAAAAACCTGCTACGAACAGGAATATATACATCGTATCGATGGATTTTTTTACGCTGTTGATATCTTTTGCTCCATAAAATTGTGATATAACAATAGAGAAACCAGAACCAATTCCTATTAACAATGCAATTAGTGTGAAAATGATTGGAAATGATGCACCTACAGAAGCTAAGGCCTCTTTGCCCAAAACTTTACCCACAATAATGCTATCAACAACATTGTATAGTTGTTGAAATACATTTCCCAATAGCATTGGTAGCGTAAAGTTGAAAATTAATTTGGTTACGTTTCCGCTTGTAAAATCTTTCATTCAGCTTTTTTGTAGGGTTACAAAGCTCTAAATTTTATCATCATTCTCAAAAAAAATACAAATGTTTCACAGTGGTTAACACCTAAGCTCGTTCACTTAATTCTAGCCAACGCATTTCTTTCTCATCAATCAAATTGATCACTTCTTCAATTCTGCTAGCTTTTTGCAACAATTCATCATTTGCTAATGTACCAGAGCTCATTGCTGTTTCCAATTCCTCTTTTTCGGTATTTAATGCTTCTAAATCAACTTCTAATTGCTCAAATTCACGTTTTTCGTTAAAAGAGAGTTTTTTAGCAGTATTATTGGACTTTGGTTTTTCTTTTTTAGGTTTTGCAGGTTTTTCAATTTTCTTGAGCTCTTTTTCCTCTTCATCAATTGTATCACGGTAAATAGTATAATTTCCCGGGAAGTTTCTGATTTTTCCCATTCCTTCGAAAGCAAACATCTGGTCCACAACTTTATCCATAAAGTAACGGTCGTGAGAAACAATGATTAAGCAACCTTTGAAGTTCATCAGGTATTCTTCCAAAACATTCAAAGTCATGATATCCAAATCGTTTGTAGGCTCATCCAAAATCAGGAAGTTTGGATTTTTCATTAAAACTGTCATCAAATATAAACGACGTTTTTCTCCACCACTTAATTTTGACACATAGTTGTATTGCGTTTTTGGTGGAAATAGGAAATACTCTAAAAACTGAGATGCCGACATTACTTTGCCATTACCAAGATCAATTGACTCAGCTATATCTTTTATTACATCAATGATTCTCTCATTTTCATTGATTGTAATTCCATCCTGTCTGTAATAACCGTAAACAACAGTTTCACCAATTTCAATTGAACCCGAATCAGGTTCAATATTTCTGGTAATGATGTTTAGAAAAGTAGATTTTCCTGTTCCATTTTTACCTACAATTCCAATTTTTTCTCCACGTTGAAATTTGTAACTGAAATCTTCAAGAATTTTTAAATCTCCAAAGCTCTTGTACAAACCTTCCAATTCTAAGATTTTCTTTCCCAGTCGAGCTGATTTGATATCCAACTCCATACTGTCTTCCTTAAAACCCGCTGCTGCTTTTTTCTTCAGATCGTAAAATGCATCAATACGATATTTTGCCTTTGTTCCACGCGCCTGGGGCATTCTTCGCATCCATTCTTGCTCTGTTTTTAATAGTTTTTGAGCTTTTCCAACTTCAGCATTTATATTTTCAATTCTTTCAGCTCTCTTCTCAAGATAATAGGAATAATTGCCTTTATAGGTATAAATGGAATTTGCATCCATTTCAATGATTTCATTGCAAACTCGATCCAAAAAATAACGATCGTGAGTAACCATCAGTAGGGTTCCTTTCGACTTGTTTAAATATTCCTCCAACCATTCAATCATTTCCAAATCCAAATGGTTGGTGGGCTCATCCAAAATCAAAAAGTCAGGATCTGTAATCAATACTTTTGCCAATCCAACTCTCTTTTTTTGTCCACCAGAAAGTTGTCCTATTACCTGATCGAAATTGGTAATTTTAAGTTTAGATAGAATTTGCTTGACTTTATTCTCGTAATCCCAGGCTTTGTATTGATCCATCTTCTCAAGGATCTCAGTCATTTTCTCCTGATCATGCGAATTAATTGCTTCTTCATATTCTCTGATTACAGAAAGTACAGGATCATCGGAGTTAAAAACTTCGTTAAGAACTGTGTTGCTGTTTTCCAGGTTAGGATTTTGCTGTAAGTAAGCAACTTTGATATCATTACGAAAGATTACATCTCCAGAATCTTGAGAGTCGATTCCTGCAATAATATTTAGAAGAGAAGTTTTTCCGGTACCATTTTTCGCAATTAATGCAATTTTCTGACCTTGGCCAACTCCAAAACCAATACCTTCAAATAATGTTAGATCTCCGTAACTTTTGCTTAGGTTTTCAACCTGTAAATATGATATCATTGTGTTCTTCTCTAAAATTGTGATGCAAATTTAAGAATAAGTATCTCAATACTTACTTTTCTGCAAGCAAATAAGATTTTTCGTCAGAGTTTATTAATTTCGTTAGCTCGCAATTGTAAAACAGAATTGACTATGCGTAAGAAAGAAAGATTTGAAAAAATAATAGCTTGGTTTCAGGAGAACATGCCAATTGCTGAAACTGAATTAAATTATACCAATCCTTACGAACTATTGGTTGCCGTTATATTGTCAGCTCAATGTACCGATAAAAGGGTTAACCAGATTACACCTCCATTATTTGAAAAGTATCCCAGTGCATTTGATTTGTCTCATGCAACTCAGGATGATATTTTTGACTTGATCCGATCATGCTCGTATCCAAATAATAAGGCAAAGCACTTGTTAGGAATGGCAAAGATGTTGGTAGAGGATTTTAAGGAAGTGGTTCCTGATGATGTAAAAGAGCTACAAAAACTTCCGGGAGTTGGAAGAAAAACTGCGAATGTAATTGCATCGGTTGTTTACGATAAGCCTGCAATGGCGGTGGATACTCATGTTTTTAGAGTTTCGGAAAGACTAGGGTTAACCACCAAGTCAAAAACACCATTGGAAACAGAAAAGGTTTTGGTAAGTTATATTCCGGAGGAATTGATTGCTACTGCTCATCATTGGATAATTCTTCATGGAAGATATGTTTGTTTGGCTCGAAAACCAAAATGTAAACCATGTGGATTAAAGGAATATTGTAGATACTTCCAAAGAGAAGAAAAGAAGAAAGAAAAGAAATAAAAAAAAGCCTCGTTTGAGGCTTTTGTATTTTAAAGAAATAATAAGAGACTTACTGCCATTACTGCCATTCCGGCTATCAATCCATATATTGCATTGTGATGTTCTCCATATTCTTCTGCTGTTGGTAATAGTTCATCTAAGGAAATGAACACCATAATTCCTGCAACACCTCCGAACAATACGCCAAAAATTGTATTGTTTAAGCCTAGCAAAGAATAGATAAGAATAAATCCTATTAAAGCTCCAATAGGCTCTGCCAAACCAGAAAGAAATGATAGTAAGAATGCTTTTTTCTTGCTACCTGTAGCATAATAAATTGGAACGGAAACGGCAATTCCTTCAGGTACGTTATGAATTGCGATGGCAACAGCAATTGGAACAGCAATTGTTGGATCGGCAAGAGCTGCAGCAAAAGTCGCTAATCCTTCAGGAAAGTTATGAATTGCAATGGCTAATGCAGAGAATATACCCATCCTCATCAATTTTTTGTTTTTGATATTTGTCTCATCAATGTCTTCAATCTTTTTAACCTCATGTGGGTTTTCAAAAGAAGGAATTAATTGATCTATGACTGCAATAAATAAAATGCCACCAAAGAATGAAAGTACAGTATACCAAGTTCCTGCAACTTCACCATGATCAGAGATTAAAGCATCTTTTGCTTTCTGAAAAATCTCAATAAGAGATACATAAATCATTACGCCAGCTGAAAACCCTAAGGATAGAGATAAAAATTTGGTGTTGGTTCGCTTTGCAAAAAAGGCTATAGCACTTCCTATACCTGTAGATAAACCTGCAAATAATGTCAAACCAAATGCTATTAATACTGTTGTTGAAGAATATTCGAATTCCATGTATTGTTTTTTAGTCTGTTTAATTGTTTTGATGGAGTAAATATAATAATTAATTGGAATAATTCTAAATAAGAATTTAGGATATTAACATCTTGTTTTGATTGAAACCAAATTGTAATTTTAATTGCAAGTGATTTATCAATTAAAAACGAATTGTTATGGCTTACATTATATCATATGACTGTACCGCTTGCGGTTCTTGTATCAATGAATGCCCTGTTGATGCAATATCAGAGGGAGATATTTATGTTATCGATCCAGACACTTGTATTGACTGTGGTGCATGCGCAGAAGTATGCCCTGTAGAGGCTATTTCAGAAGCTGATTGATTTAGCTAAATAGCTGAATATTTGAGAGAAATCTAAAAAGATTTCTCTTTTTTTTTAATATTTTAAAAAAAATGGATAAATTAGATAGGGCAAAATGTTTGTAAATCATCTAATAAATATAGGGCTCTTTATTATGATGTTAAGTCATTCCAAATTATGTAGAACATATTTGGAATGTCAAAAATAATTTTACTAACCTAAAAACTTTTAATATGAATTACTACTCGAAACATCCTAAAAGGATTTAACTAAAAAACATGTAGATTACATTTCTTTGTAATCTGAGTATCGTTTACTATTCATTTCATGTCGACTGTTATGGACAGTAACGATTGTTATTATTATCTCTTCAAGCTCAAAACCCAAAATCACCAATATTTTATCGGAGTGTAGAAATATACTTTCGGATCGATTTATATGAATAATATAGAATCACCGATTATAATTCGCACAAATATAGAGACTGTTTTAGGTGTGAAATTAATCACCTAAAAATTTAGTTATGAATTCTAAGACCAATGTAAAAGCTTTACTATGTGTCTTGAGTGAATGTATCTCAAGATTTTATAATGAAACTTATTAAAAATTTAATTGTATGAAAAGACTGATATTTACTGTTTGTATGTTTATTATGTCATTACAACTAATAAATGCACAAACAAAACAGATTTCAGGTACTGTAAAAAGTTCAGATGATGGCATGGGAATGCCCGGAGTATCAGTAGTTATTAAAGGAACTACTTCTGGCACTAGTACCAATATAAATGGAGAGTATTCAATTGCTGCAAAGCCTACTGATTATATAGTGTTTAGTTTTGTTGGGATGGTTGCGCAGGAAGTTCTTGTTGGAAACCAAACTGAAATAGATATTACTTTAAGTCCGGAAAGTATTGGAATGGACGAAGTTGTGGTTGTTGGATACGGTAAGCAGATAAAGTCAGAAATGACAGGTGCAATTTCAAAAGTTGATATTGAAGGATTACAGAAAGTTCCTTCACCTTCTTTTGAAACTTCGATGCAAGGAAAAACATCAGGCGTTTTTATTCAGCAAAGTACAGGAAAACTTGGAGAGGGAATTAATATTCGAGTTAGGGGAGCTTCTTCCTTAAGTGCTAGTAATCAGCCTTTATATGTTGTTGATGGTGTAGTGATTACTTCTCAAGATCAAGGAAGTGCAGGTAACCAGCCAACCAATCCGATTGCGGATTTAAATTTCGATGATATTGCTTCGATTCAAATCCTTAAAGATGCTTCAGCAGCTTCGATTTATGGTTCGCGCGCATCAAATGGTGTGGTAATTATTACTACCAAATCTGGTGGAAAAAATAAAAAAACAGTTATTAATGCAAATTATTCAATTGCTATAGCTAAGGAAACAAATAGATTGGATATGTTGAATGCAAAAGAATATGTTGAATTGCTTGGGGAAGGAATGGAGAATTCCGTTTGGGCATTAGAGCCTGGTTTGAACGGAGAACAATCGATACTTGCCTGGGGTGGTTTTAGTTCAATGGATGAAATTTCTGATACTGATTGGCAAGATGAAATGTTCAGACGAGCTGTTTCGTCTAATTACAATATAAGTGCTTCTGGAGGGAATGAAAAAACCAGATTTTATGCAGGTTTATCTTATTCGGATCAAGAAGGTATTTTAATTGACAATGACTTTAAGCGAATGAGTGGTAGATTAAATCTGGATCATCAAGTGAGTGAAAAAGTGGATTTTGGAATTAAATTTAATTTTGTGAGAAGTGTTTTGGATCGTGTATCTGATGATAATGCATTTTCCACTCCAACACAGTTAATTGCGCAAGCCCCTTATTTTCCAGCTTACGATGAAATAGGAGAGCCATTTGGTGATACATTTTATTTTAATGGTTTGTTGGCATCAAGATATAATTCGTATGAAACGCTAGTATACAGAACTTTTGCAAATGCGTATGTGAAGTATGATATTCTTCCAGAATTATCGTTTAAATCAGTATTTGGCCTTGATAACCTTAATCAAAGAGAAGATCAATATTGGAGTAGAAAAACAGATGATGGTCAACCTGCAGGTAAATCATATCTAAGAAATGTGAATGTGTTAAATTATTCATTAGATAATTATTTTACTTATATCAAAGAGTTTAAGGAGAATCATGCAATTGAAGCTGTATTAGGGATGTCGCTACAAAAAGCGGAGAGTTTTGTTAGTAGAGTAGGAGGAAAGGGATTTCCTTCTGATGAATTTCAAACCATAGCATCGGCAGCCGAAAATGATGATTTTTTTAGTTCTAAAACGGAGTATTCTTATCTTTCTTATTTTTCCAGATTGAATTACAAGTTTATGGATCGATATCTGGCTACTTTAAGTTATCGTGTTGATGGATCAAGTAAGTTTGGAGACGATAATCGATATGGAGGATTTTATGCAGGATCGTTGGGATGGATAATCTCAAAAGAAAATTTCTTATTAGATAACTCAACTGTTAGCTTTCTGAAATTGCGTGCATCTTATGGTATAACCGGGAATTCGGAAATAGGTAATTTCCCTTCAAGAGGTCTGTTCGGAGGAACCAGATATGCAGGTAATTCTGCAATTGAACCAACCCAATTGGCAAATGCTAAATTACAATGGGAAAAAACAGCTCAGACCGACATTGGAGTTGATTTTGGTTTATTTAATAATCGTATAAATGGTGAGTTTGATTATTATTATAAGAAAACCACCGATTTGCTTTTGGATAGATTATTGCCATACACTGCAGGCTATTCTAGTATTGCCGAAAATGTAGGTGAGTTGGAGAATAAGGGAATAGAATTCACATTAAACACGAATAATTTAATTGGAAAATTTATCTGGAGTACTAGTTTCAATATAGCTTTTAATAAAAATAAAGTTACCAAACTTATAGATCCAATTCAACGAGGCGTTAACAGAGTAATGGTTGGAGAACCGATTGGTGTATTTTACATGAAAAAATATGCAGGAGTAGATCCTGATAATGGTGATGCACTTTATTTTATTGAAGAAGGTAGCAACGAAACTACAAACAATTATAATCTTGCAGAAGATATGGTAGTTGGTGATCCTAATCCTGACTTTTTTGGAGGATTGGACAACACATTTACTTACAAAGGTTTTGATGCTAGGATTTTCTTCCAGTTTGTTTATGGAAATGATATTTATAACGACGCTGGACGTTTTATGTCGGCTAATGGTGATTGGGTTGATAATCAGACTAGTGATCAACTTAATAGATGGCAGCAACCAGGTGATATTACCGATGTTCCACAAGCAAGATTTGGAGATAGCAACGGTACAAGAACTTCTTCCAGATGGATTTCTGATGGATCTTATATTCGTCTTAAGGATTTAACTTTAGGATATACATTACCCAAAAGCTTAACGCAAAAGGTAAATATTAATAAAGTGCGAATTTACTTCACTGGACAAAATTTATGGACACACACAGACTTTAAAGGATGGGATCCGGAAGTAAGCGCTCCTGGAAGTAATCGAACTCAATTGTCAACCAATATTCAACAAGGTATTGACTACTATTCAACTCCTCAGGCTAAAACATATATGTTCGGAGTTAATTTAAGCTTCTAACCCGTAAAAATTAAAAATGTATGAAATTTGAGAAATTAATAATAATAGTATTATCCATCTTTATTTTTACAGGATGTGATAGCTTTTTGGATTTAGATCCACAGCAATCGATAGATACAGAGAATGTTTTGACCAGTGCTGAGAATATTAAACTTAATCTTGTAGGTGCTTATCCGGTGGCAAGAGATGCATATGGTCAAAATATGTTCCACTTTAGTGAACTGTTAGCAGATAATGGTGAATTTGATTTTAGGGGAACATTTTCACAACCTCGTGATCTGCTTAACAAAGATTTGGTAGATAATTTTTCCTGGGCTGATGATGCATGGGAATTAGCATATGATGTTATAAATCGAACTAATATTGTTCTTGATAATCAGGATGTTCTTTCGGATAGTGAAAGAGATGAAATAAGTGGACAGGCAATGTTCTTGCGTGGATTGATGTATTTTGATATGGTTCGTTTTTTTGCTAAGCCATATGAAATGGGACAAGTAAATACCCAGCCTGGAGTGCCATTGGTATTAAAATCTAATTTTGATGTTAGTAAAGTTGAATATCCGCAAAGAGCAACAGTTGATGAAGTATATAATCAAGTTATTGCAGACCTTACAATGGCTAAAGACTTGTTGGGAGAAGATGGATTTTATGCAAATAGATTTGCAGCTGCGGCTATTTTGTCAAGGGTATATTTGCAAAAAGGGATGTACGAAGAGGCTGCCATTGAGGCGAATTTTGTAATTACCGAAGGTAGTTTTGATTTGGCTGAAGTCCCTTTCAAAGCATATAACAATGAATCAAATGGTGTTGAAGATATCTTTGCATTTCAACAAAACAATGATGATAACATTGGTGAGAGTAATGCAGGTATGGCTACTTTCTATGCCAGTACTGATGCTACGGGACGATCTGATTTTCAAGTAACGGATGTTCAGTTAGACAAATATGAAGATGGAGACTTGAGAGGAGAGGTGCAAACTGATCTTGGTGATGGTTCCAAAATAGGAGATGTCGTTAGCATTTATTATCTAGGCTTTGGATCAAAAGCAAGAGGAGGTACCTTTTGTGCAAAGTGGTTAGATTTTAAAACTAATTTGACATTTATTCGTTTGGCAGAAATGTATTTAACAAGAGCTGAAGGTAATTTTGAGAGTGGAAATTCTTTAGGAGATACACCATTGAATGATATTAATCGTATCAGGCAAAGAGCAGGATTAGCTCCTTTAGGGACTCTTACTCAAAATGCAATTAGAACAGAAAGGAAATTGGAGTTAGCATTTGAGGGATTTAGACTTCACGATATTAAACGATGGAAAGAATCTGTGGGGGCTTTGTCATATGATGCTGCATCATTGGTGATGCCAATTCCAAAGAGAGAAATCGATGTGAATGATAATTTAACTCAGAACGAAGGTTATTAGCAAAATTCACATTTTACAAATAAAATAGAGGCTGTTCCAATTCATTTTGGAGCAGCCTCTGCTGTTTTTTAAAATCCATTTAACTCCATGGTAACAGTAGGAATCAAAAGTAATAATCCTAGAATGATCAGAATTGCCATAAATCCACCAATCCATTTTACCCACTTGTCGTATGGAATTTTTGCAACTCCAAGAACGCCGATTAATACGCCCGAAGTTGGAGTAATCATGTTGGTAAAACCATCACCAAATTGGAATGCCATTACAGTTGCCTGGCGCGATACTCCAATTAAATCGGAGAACTGAGACATCATAGGCATAGTTAAAGCAGCTTTGGCAGATCCCGAAGGGATGATTACATTAATAATATTCTGAATCAGATACATGATAGAAACTGAAGCCATCTTACCAAAATCGTTCATCGATTGTGAAATATAGTAAAGAATAGAATCGATCACATTTCCTTCTTCCAATACAATAAGAATACCACCTGCTAAACCAACAATCATTGCAGCAGAAAGAATGTCTCTTGCTCCTTCAAGGAATAGGTTTGTGATTTCGTTGGCAGTATTATTGAATGCAATACCCGAGAAAATACCCATGGCAAAGAACAGGGTTGCAATCTCCATGATGTACCAGCCATATCCCATTACACCAACAATCAGGTAAATGATTGTGAAAAGTAAAAGGTTTAGAATGTAGAAATGTACCGATTTACGAAGAGATATAAGACCTAGAATTGCGAATAATCCTGTAACAATTGGAAGGACGTAAGTTGTCATTTCCGAATTACCAACTTTCAAGGTGGTCATTGGGTAGTGGAAAGAGAAAACTACCATTGTAATTAAAAGAATGAAATAGGTAACCCATGCTGATTTTGGAGTATAGAATTCCAACTCTTCCATATCTGTATCGGTATGTTTTCTCCAGTAAGCATCATCGGTGTAAACCAAAGATGCTTGTGGGTTTTTGCGAATTTTAGCAGCATATCTTAAAATGAATGCAAAACCAATTACATTAATTACCACCCAGCAAAATAACCTGTATTCAATACCCGAGAATAATGGCAAATTCGATAAACCTTGCGCAATACCAATGGTAAAAGGATTTAGAAGTGCTCCTGCAAATCCAAGCCCAGCAGCCACAAAACAGATACAAACCCCAACAATAGAATCATATCCCATTTTAATGGACATCGGAACAAAAATGATGACAAAGGCAATGGTTTCCTCACTCATACCAAAGGTAGCACCAAAGGCACTAAACACCAGCATGATTAGGGTTAGTATAATGTTGTTGACTCCAATTTTCCTTATGGTTTTATTCTTTTCGAGCTTCTGTGTGAATTTAAGAAATGAATAAATCCCAACATCAATAGATTTGCTTGCATTCATAATCCAGAATGCACCACCAATTACCAAAATAAACATGATAATATCGGCCTTGTCAACAAATCCTTTAAAGAAAGAAGAAAAAATTTCCCAACTCTGTCCCTGGCTTTCAATTTGATGATATGACCCTTGAACAATAACTTCACGGTCGGTGCCATTCACGTTTACTGTTGTTCGATCAAATTCTCCTCCTGGAATTATCCAAGTTAATATTGCAGATAATACAACTATTGCAAATACAATTACATAAGTGTGTGGTATCTTTTTAAACATATAGGTTGATTTAGATTGTGTTTTGGTTTTACCCCTTAAAATTGAATGCGTAAAAATAGAAAAATATGTACAGAATCAGTGATATAAAATAATTTTAAAGAGCAGATCGAAAAGGTTTGCAATTTGTTCAGAATTAGCTAATATTTGCATGTTAAAGTGAATGAGTGGATATGGATTGAAACAGTGATACCTTCAGTATTAATTCTTTCCTTCAAATTGTTCATTATGAATTGCTAATTATTAATTGATATAGATATGAAACTGTTAATAAGTAATATAAAAACTCTTGTTCAGGTTGAAGAAACTCCACGAAAGTGGGTTGCTGGTACCGATATGGCAAATTTGAATTGCATTGATGATGCATATTTGCTTATTGAGGATGAGAAGATTTCGGATTTTGGTAAAATGGAAGATATGCCAAATTACGATGAAATGGAAGGTTTTGATCATGTAGAAGAGATCGATGCTACAGGTCGTATGGTATTCCCATCATTCTGCGATTCGCACACTCATTTGGTGTATGCAGGTAGTCGCGAGATTGAATATACCGATAAAATTAAAGGCCTTTCGTATGAAGAAATAGCAAAGCGTGGGGGTGGAATTTTGAATTCGGCAAAACGTATGCATGATGCAACCGAAGATGAATTGTACGAAGCAGCTATGGAACGCATTCATGAAATCATTAGCATGGGAACCGGTGCGGTTGAAATCAAGAGTGGGTATGGTTTGACCGTTGAAGATGAGTTGAAGATGCTTCGAGTAATCAAACGCATTAAAGAAACAACTCCTCTTACCATTAAATCGAGCTTTTTGGGTGCACATGCCGTACCGGCAGAATACAAAGGTCGCCAGGGAGAGTATGTTGACTTGGTAATCAACGAAATGATTCCTATGGTTGCTGCAGAAGAATTGGCAGATTACATTGATGTGTTCTGCGATGAGGGATTCTTTACTGTAGAAGAAACAGATCGTATTTTGAATGCAGGGATGAAGTACGGTATGCGTCCTAAAATCCATGCCAATGAGTTGGATTACTCGGGAGGTATTCAGGTAGGAGTGAAGTATAATGCACTTTCGGTTGATCACCTTGAGTTTGTTGGAGAGGAAGAAATCAAGTGTTTGAAAGATTCTGAAACCATGCCAACTGTATTACCGGGTGCAGCTTTCTTTTTGAACATGGTTTGTTCACCTGTGCGCGATATGATGAATGCAGGATTACCAGTAGCTTTGGCTTCTGACTTTAACCCAGGTTCATCACCATCTGGAAATATGAAATTCATTATGTCGTTGGCTTGTATCAATTACAAAATGTTGCCACAGGAGGCAGTGAATGCTACAACCATCAATTCTGCTTATGCAATGGGCGTTCAGGAGGAGTTGGGAAGTATTGCACGAGGAAAGATTGCAAACGTCTTTATTACCAAAGAAATTCCATCTATTGAATTTATGCCATATGCTTATGGAAGCAATTTGATTGATGCGGTGATTTTGAGAGGACAAAGATTATAAAATCTAGGTTCAATGATATAGCTTAAAGCCTGGCAGTTTTCTGTCAGGCTTTTTTACGATGAACCTGAAAATTGAGCAATTATTTTAATTCAGGTTAATAAGCTGAGCAGTACAGAACCGGGAGATGTTAAGGAGAAAGAAAAAGTCGGAACAGAAGGAATAATGATGTTCCAATTTTAGGTTCGCTGTAAATGTCGGGTTATGACTAAATTCAAAAAAAATGAGAGCCTCACTTGGAGTGAGACCCTCAAACAATACTATTCTTATAATCCCAGCAGCATGCTGTCCGGATCTTTTCCGTCGAACAACATCTTGTGTGGATTTTCAATCATTTCTTTGATTTTTACCAAGAATCCTACCGAATCCTTACCATCAATTACACGGTGGTCGTAGGAAAGTGCAATGTACATCATTGGGCGAATTTCTACCTTGCCGTTTACAGCAACTGGTCGCTCAACAATATTGTGCATTCCTAAAATTCCCGATTGAGGTGGGTTGATAATTGGGGTACTCAAAAGAGATCCAAACACACCACCATTGGTGATGGTAAAGGTTCCGCCAGTCATTTCATCCAGGCTAATTTTACCCGCGCGAGCCTTGGTAGCCAGCTCCATTAGTTTCTTTTCGATATCAGCCAAACCTAACGATTCTGCATTTCTGATAACAGGAACCATCAATCCTTTTGGTGTTTGCACGGCAATTGCAACATCGGCAAAATCAGGCGTTACAATTTCTTCCCCATCAATCATCGAGTTTACCATTGGGTGAGCCTTTAAAGCCTCGGTAACCGCTTTGGTAAAGAATGACATGAAACCCAATTTGATATCATGAGTCTCTACGAATTTCTTCTGATACTTTTTTCTCAGCTCCATTACTGCACTCATGTCAACCTCGTTAAAGGTGGTTAACATGGCCGTTTCGTTTTTTACGGATACCAAACGAGCACTTAATTTCTTACGAAGATTGGTCATTTTAGTGCGCTTCTCTTCACGCGAAATGGCTTTTGGTTCTGCTGATACAGCAACCGGTTGGTTGTTTTTGTTGTCAACAACTGCCTGAATATCTTTTTTGGATAATCTTTGCAAGCCTGCAATTACATCATCAACCGAAAGCTGATTCTCTTCCATCAGCTTTTTGGCAACAGGAGAGATTTTTACATCCTTGTAATTTTCCGATTCGATATTGGCCGCCGGAGCTGAACTTGCAGCTTCTTTTGCTTTCTCTTCAACAACTTCTTCTTTTACAGATTCGGCCTTTGGACTAGGAGCTTCACCTGCAAAACTGGTATCAATTTTACAAGCTACTGAACCCACTTCTACAGTATCACCTTCTTGCGCAAGAATTTCAATTTTTCCGCCTTCGTCGGCTACTAAAGTTAGAGTCGCTTTGTCCGATTCAATTTCAGCAATGTCTTGATCTTTTTCTACAATATCGCCATCGGCAACAAACCAATTGGCTATTTCAACCTCTGAAATGGATTCTCCAGGACTTGGTATTTTTATTTCAATCATTGGGATATGTTTTCTTGATAGTTTTCTACATTAATAATTTGCTCTTCTTTTCCTCAAAGTATTCATGAGTTTGCAGTATTTCTTCATGAGAACTTCCTTCAACACATTGTAATCCGCAATATTTTAATTTTCTATCACAATCACATTTTCTGAATACTTTGTTGATGATCTCGTTTTGACCCAGCATATGAATTTTGGATAATCCTGTTGCTGGACTACCACTAGCCTGACGAGCTACAGGAACCAATTTCACCTCTTTGTTGCGGAAGTTATAATTCATAAATGTCCATGCTCCCATATTTTCAGGTTCTTCCTGAACCCATAAATGAAGGATGGCATTTGGATATCTTTCCAATACTTTATCCACTTGCTGATGTGGGAACGGATACAATTGTTCCATTCTCACCAATGCAACATCTTGAGCATTCAGCTTTTCTTTTTGTGCCAATAAGTCAAAGTATACTTTTCCTGTACAGAATACAACTCTTCTCACTTCTTCTGAGATTACATTGTTATCATCAATTACTTCATGGAATTTGCCTTTGGCCATTTCGTCGAGACTTGACACACAAGCAGGATGACGAAGCAAACTCTTAGGTGAGAAGCAAATTAATGGTACCCTGATATCTCTCTTTACCTGTCTGCGCAACATGTGGAACAAGTTGGCAGGAGTCGTTGGGTTGGTAATTTGCATGTTATTGTGTGCACAAAGCGTTAAGAAACGTTCCATTCTAGCACTTGAGTGCTCCGCACCTTGTCCCTCATATCCGTGAGGCAAATACATAACCAAACCATTCTTAATTCCCCATTTGTCTTCGGCAGCACTAATGTACTGATCGATTACCGCCTGGGCTACATTGTGAAAATCTCCAAACTGGGCTTCCCAAATGGTCAATCCAGAAGGATGCGCCAATGCATAACCATATTCATAACCCAATACACCATATTCGCTTAATGATGAATTGTAAACATGGAATGGGGCCTGATCTTCCGAAAGATTTTTAAGCGGGAAATATTTCTTGTCGGTATCCTCAATCACCAAGGCTGCATGTCGGTGCGAGAAGGTTCCACGCTCAGAATCCTGACCACTAATTCGAACAGAATTTCCTTCGGTTAACAAACTTGAGTAAGCCAACATTTCACCCATTGCCCAGTCAAGCTGATCGCTTTCTACCATTTTCTTTCTATCGCCCATTAACTTTCCAATCTTCTTGAAGAATTTTAAATCTTCAGGAAGAGAAGTAAAGTTATCTGCTAATGATAGTAGTGTCTTTTTATTCACACCCGTTTCAGGAGAAGATTCGAAATCAGATTCAACTGAATATCGAATGCCTTTGTAATAATTATCCAGGAATGGCTGAATGATAACCTTATCAAATGTTTTAGAAAGCTCAAACTTGTCATCCAACAGTTTGTTGTAATCCGAATTAATGGTTTTTACTTCTGCTTGAGAATAAACACCTTTCTGAATTAAATAATCGGCATAAATGTCTCTAGGATTTTTATGCTTGGCAATTTCCTTGTATAAAATTGGCTGAGTAAAACGAGGTTCATCGCCTTCGTTATGTCCATACTTCCTGTACGATAGAATATCAATGAAAACATCGGTATTAAATTCCTGACGGTATTCCATTGCCATTTTAATGGTAAAAATCAATGCTTCAACATCATCACCATTAACATGGAAAACAGGGCAACGGGTTACCTTAGCCACGTCGGTACAGTAAGTACTCGATCTTGCATCCAGATAATTGGTTGTAAATCCAACCTGGTTGTTGATTACCAAATGGATGGTACCACCTGTTTTATATCCCTTCAATTGAGACATTTGAATGATTTCGTATACAATTCCTTGTCCGGCAATTGCAGCATCACCATGTATAACAACAGGAACCAATCGATCCTGATTGCCTTCGTAATCATTGTCAATTTTTGATCGTGAAATTCCTTGAACCACGGCCCCAACGGTTTCCAAATGAGAAGGATTTGGAGCCAACTGAAGTTTAACTTCACTGCCATCGTCTGTTTTTACAGTATTCCCATAACCCAGATGATATTTTACATCCCCTAGAGCAATGTCCTCTTCGTATTCTTCACCAACGAATTCCTTGAAGATATTCTCATAAGGTTTCTCAAGGATATTGGCCAAAACATTTAGTCTGCCTCGATGAGCCATACCAAAAATAAACTCCTGAACGCCCAATTCAGCACCACGCTCAATCATGGCATCCAGAGCAGGAATAAGAGTTTCTGCACCCTCCAATGAGAATCTTTTTTGCCCTACAAACTTCTTGTGAATGTAGTTCTCGAAACCAACAGCCATTTTTAAATGGTAGTAGATGTGCTTGCGTTGCTCATCGGTAAACTGCGGAGTATTCTTCGAACTCTCCATTTTCTTTTGCAGCCATCTTAACATTTGCGGATGACGAACAAAAACATATTCCGCACCTACAGATTTACAGTAAGTCTCCTGCAAGTGAGCTACAATATCTTTTAATTTTGCTACTCCAATACCAATTTCTTTCCCAGCATGAAATGGAGTTTCCAAATCTGATTCTGTAAGATCGAAATTTTCAATATCCAGTGTAGGGAAGTATTTTCTTCTGGTTCTTACCGGATTGGTTTTGGTAAATAAATGCCCCCTTTGTCGATAAGCCTGAATCAAGTTCATTACATTGAATTCCTTGCTCATTGATTCGCTGGCAGGCAAGCTTTCGGAACTTTCTTGTTTTATCGGAAAATTAGCCGATGCGAAATCGAATCCCTGGAAAAACGTTCTCCATGTTTCTTCTACCGAATAGGGATCTTTTTTATAGGATTGGTATAGTTCATCAATATAGTCGATTTCACTATTACCCAAAAAACTGAATTTATCCATAGAATTGTTTGTTGTACTTGTCTGATTTTTGTTGTTGCTTAAACAAATGTATTAATTTTGAAATTGAACAAGTCATGATAAACAGGAATAAAAGACCAAAATGTCATTTTTTTTTCAAATGAGCTTATAGACATTTTCTATGAGTTAACGCTGTTTAACATTTACAGAAAAAACACAGAGCTATTTTTTCGTTTGTTGCATTTTCCAATTAATTTAGTTTTGCATTCAAAAACATCAATATTTCATAGTATGACATTTTTTCGCACCATAATTTTAGTGCTGACTATTCTACATTTTTCAAGCTGTGATAATTTACAAAAAAAAACGCAGTTTGAATTCCGCAAAGGAGATCTAATTTTTCAGGATTTAAATAGCGATTCCATTTCAGATGCTATTGAATCGGTTACTGGCGGAGAGAAGAAGTTGAATTTTTCTCATGTGGGCATGGTTGATATAGATTCTAAAGGGAAAATTTATGTGCTGGAAGCCATATCGAAAGGGGTTTCTTTAACCCAATTGGATAGTTTTTTACTAAGAAGCAATAAAGTTGCCATTGCTAGGTTAAATACCAGATTGAATTCCAGAATTGATGCGGCTATGATTTATGGAAAAAGCTTATTGAATTTTCCCTACGATAATATTTATGTAATTGGTGATTCAAGCTATTACTGTTCCGAGTTGATTTATGAAATGTTTGTAAATACCGGTGATTCAACAGAAGTATTTCAATTAAATCCCATGACATTTAAGGACAATGAATCAGGTGAGTATTTGCCGTTTTGGGTAGAATACTACAAGAATTTGGGCGTAGAAATCCAGGAAGGAAAACCGGGTTTAAATCCCAATGGCATGTTTCAATCGAAAAATATTGAAATTGTGTTGCCATATGGAATTCATCAATTTAATTAATCTCTTACATTATATATGAACTCATTCTTACAACAAATAACCAAAGAGCTTTACTCAAAATATACCAATGAATTGTCGGATTGCATTTTGGTTTTTCCGAACCGAAGGGCAGGCCTGTTCTTTTCAAAGTACCTGAACGAATTGGTTGAACAGCCACTTTGGGCACCAAGAGTATTTACCATTAGTGAGTTTTTTCGTTCTCTGTCCGATTTGCAGATAGAAGACAATTTGGGATTGCTGTTTCGTTTGTACAAAATCTATGTGAAAAGAATGAAAGTAAGCGAAAGCTTCGATGAATTCTATCACTGGGGAGAGATGTTGTTGGGCGATTTTGATGATTTGGACAAGTACAGGGTAAATGCCGAGCATTTGTTTCAAAACCTGGCCGACGAGAAAGAGATTGAGAACCTGTTCGACTATTTAACGGATGAGCAGGTTGAGGCAATTCAGGCATTTTGGAGCAGCTTTAAACCTGAGAAATATTCAGAGCATCAAAAGGAGTTCGTGAATTTGTGGGAGAATCTGTTTGGGATTTATACCGATTTGAGAGAGGAGCTGAAAGCAGAAAAGCTGGCCTACGAAGGTATGGCTTCGAGGAATTTGATTGATGGATTGGAATCGGGAGGAATTCAAATCGATGCTAAAAAGGTAATTTTTGTAGGGTTCAATGCATTGAACAAATGCGAGATTGATTTGTTCGAATTCTTGAAGAAGAAAGAGCTTGCCGAATTTTATTGGGATTATGACGAATCTTACCTGAAGAATCCATACCATGAAGCAGGTCTGTTTTTGCGAGACAATATCAGAAGATTTCCTGCTCCTAAAACTGAATTGAGCTTTTCGAATATCAAAGAGAACAAAGCCAAGGTGGAGTTTGTGTCTTTGTCATCAGAAGTTGGACAGGCAAAATATGCTCACTCTGTGGTGCAAGCATTTTTCAAGGATGAGGATGTAGCGCCGGAAGAAACAGCCATTGTTTTGGCCGATGAGGAACTATTGCTCCCTGTTTTGCATTCCATTCCAGAGGTGGTAGAGAATGTAAATGTTACCATGGGATATCCTGCAAAGAATACACCGGTTGCCAGTTTGTTGCGTTTGGTAATTGATATGCAAAAGAGCTCCAGAAAAATTGGTGGAGAAGTAGAGTTTCATCACAAAGAGGTGTTGGCTTTGCTGAATCATCAGTATTTGAATTCGGTAAATCCAGAATTGGCACATGAGCTTACCCAAAATATTCTTACCACCAACAAAATTAAGGTTCCGCAAAAGCTTTTAACAGGCGATGAGGTAATCGAAAAGCTGTTTACACCAGTAAAGGATGTGAATCAATTTGCCATTTACCTGTTGAATTTGCTGCAGAATGTTTACCAAAGATTGGAAACCAAAGAGGAAGAAAAATCATTGGTTGACAAGATTGAGCAGGAGTATATCTATCACCTGTTTTTGGCAATTAAGAGATTGAAAGCATTGTTGGATCAGCATCAGATAGAGGTGAAACAGGATACTTTCTATAAGATTTTGGAGAAAATGATTCAAAGCTTGAGCATTCCGTTTGAAGGAGAACCTTTGGCGGGATTGCAGGTGATGGGGATTTTGGAAACGCGTTTGCTGGATTTTAAAAAGTTGGTGGTTCTCTCGATGAACGAAGGGAAGTTGCCGAAAACAGGAACCGCAAATTCATTCATTCCATATCACCTGAGAAAGGGATTTGGAATGCCAACCATCGATCATCAGGATGCCATTTTTGCCTACTATTTTTACAGATTGATACAGCGTGCTGATGACATCAAGTTATTGTACAGTACGCAAAGCGATGGAATCCGAACAGGGGAGATGAGTCGATTTTTGTATCAATTGAAATATGAATCGGAGTTTGATATTGAAGAATCGAGTCCGGGATATGATATCTCGTTAAAAGAGGCCAAACCCATAAGCGTTGAGAAGAACGAGCGAATTTTAAATCGCCTGGCGGAATATTGCGGAGATCAATTCAGGAGTTTTTCTCCTTCTGCTTTGAATACTTATTTGGCTTGTCCATTGAGTTTTTACTTTAAATACATTGCAGGATTAAAGGAACCCGATCAGGTTTTGGAAGAGATTGATCCTCCTACTTTCGGGAACCTGTTTCACAATACGCTTGAAGATTTGTACAAACCATTCGTTGGCAAAACATTGGAAAGGGAAAATTTGGAAATCATCAGGAAAGACAAAGATCTGATTGAAGAGAAGCTAAAGACCGCTTTTCGAGATACTTATTTTAAAACGCCGAAAGATAAAGAGGTTCAGATATCAGGAAGAAACTTGTTGATTTTTGATATCCTGAAAAAGTACATCGATAGGATATTGTTCTTGGATCAGCAATTTGCTCCATTTCAAATCCTATCATTAGAAGATGAGTATAGAATTCAGATTCCGATATCGGGAGGTAGAAAGGTAAACATTAAGGGATTGATTGACCGTGTTGACAGGGCAAATGATACCATTCGAATCCTGGATTACAAAACGGGTAAGGCAGATTTGTTCTTTAAGGATATTGAATCTTTATTCGAGAAAGAGGGAAAGAACAGAAACAAAGCAGCTTTTCAAACCTTATTGTATTGCTTGTTTTACGAGGACAAAACGAAAACTGCTGAGGCAATTTCGCCTGGTGTGTATAGTCTGAAAGAGTTCTTCAACAACAAGTTTACGTGTATGTTGGCACGAAAAGAAGGTCGTTCGAAACCAGAACCTGTTGATGATTACCGAGTATATAAGGAAGAATTTACCAAAGCTTTGCAGGAAATGTTCGAGGAGATTTTTGATCCGAAGATTCCATTTACTCAGGTGGAAAATCAGGATGCTTGTAGGACTTGTTTGTATGCGGAGATTTGTCATAGATAAAGAATGATTTTTCTGCTCTAGCCGCAGGGGCTCTTCCTTTCTCCATTGATGAGAAAGGAAGCAAAGAATCTAGGGCGCGTAAGCCCAAACTACATATACTCGAAAACTTTAAGTGCGGCGGGGTGATCTTCGAACAAGTTCTCAGCTTCCCCGTCTTACTAAAACTTTTCTTCGTATAAGCAGCTTGTCCTTCCAATGCCCGAAAAGCAGGACTGAATGGTGCAGTAGGTTTAATAACAAATGTATATTTATAAGAATGATGAAAAATAAATTCGCAATATTATCAATAGTTCTAAGTGGAATAAGCATTTGTTGTACCCTAAAGGTAAATTATGACCTTTGGAATCGATATGTATCTCTTACTAGTGGCAAAACAAGAGCTTTGTATGGATTGACAGAGTTATTGGAATATGGATATCAATACTATTATTCTATTTTTGGTGTATTGTCCTTGTTATTGCTTATCATATCAATACGAAAATCCGAGAAGAGATCATTTATTATTTTAGGTGCAATATTGGCAATTTTTTCAATAGTTGCAGTTTATTTGAGATTATGGAAGTTATTTATTTAAAAACATTTTCAAGTTCAGGTTTTTCCCTTATAGGGAAAATGCCGACAGGCAAAAGGGTGAAAAAAGTATTGTAATTAAATGCACCCCTCTGGCTGTGGCCATCTCCCCTTAAAAAAAAGGAGAATCCTAAATTAAACGATAGCATATAATGTTGTAGGTTTAATAATAAATGTGGAATTATAAAAGATGAAAAAGAGCACAATATTTTTTCTTGTGATTTTGATGGTGAATGTTTCTTTTGCGCAGAAGAAATACAGTATCAAATCGCGCAGGGCTATACACTTTTACGAAGAAGCCGGGCAGCATTATCGAAACAGGGATAATCAGAAAACATTGGAAAGTTTAAGCAAAGCCTTGGAGGTGAACGACAAGTTCATTGAGGCTTATCTTTTTCAGGCTGATGTATATTATACCCTACAGAATCGTGAGGCTGAAATTGAAGCCTATCAGAAAGCAATAGAAATTGATGGCTCTTATTTTCCGCGTGTACATCTTAATTTGGGAAATGCTTATTTAAAACAAGGGAAATATCAGGAAGCCAAAAGCAAATTTGAAGATTTTCTATCCTTCTCAAAAATCTCATCGCGAAATAAGGCAAAAGCACAAAAGCTAATCAAGAATTGTGACTTTGCTCTGAATATGATTGCACATCCAGTAGATTTTGAGCCCATAAATATTGGGGATGCAATCAATACCAAGTATGATGAATACTGGCCCAGCTTAACTGCCGATGAGGAAGTTTTGGTGTTTACCCGATTGAGTCCGGCCGAAAAATCTACGGAAGTAAAATTGGAGCTGCAAGAGGATTTCTGGATATCTACAAAAGAGAACGAGGTTTGGAGACCGGCCAAAGGATTATCGGAAATCATTAATACCACAAGCAACGAAGGGGCACAATCCATAACTGCCGATGGGCAATACATGTATTTCACCGCTTGTGGCAGAAAGGATGGATTAGGCAGATGCGATCTTTACTATTCGGTTCGTGAGGGAGACAATTGGTCGCAGCCTAGGAACTTAGGTCCTACCATAAATTCGGCAGCATGGGAGGCACAACCAAGCATTTCGGCCGATGGAAGAGTGCTTTATTTTGTGAGCAATCGCAAGAGCGGCAAAGGGAAAATGGACATCTGGCGATCGGAGCTGATGGAAAACCTACCAGATGGCAGACAAAGATGGTCGAAACCTGTAAATATGGATTTCAATACCGCAAACAATGAGATGTCACCTTTTATTCATGCCAGCAATCAGTATTTGGTGATTGCCTCGGATGGATTACCGGGTATGGGATCTTACGATCTGTATAAACTAAGGCTGCAGGAAGATGGGAAGTGGTCGAAGCCAGAGAATTTGGGATATCCGATTAATACATATGGCGAGGAATTGGGATTGGTAATCAATGCCAAAAGCGATAAGGCCTACTTTGCATCCAACAGGATAGAGGGAAAAGGAAAGGATATTTTTGTATTCGATTTGCCCAAAGAACATCGTCCCCCAATGGTTTCGTGGCTGAAAGGAAAGATATACGATCTAGATACCAAAGAAAACTTGTATGCTTCTTTGCAATTGATCGATTTGAGTTCGAAAGATACCGTTGCCCGAATTCATTCGGATCGGGTAAATGGGAAATACCTGGTTTGTTTGCCTGCAGGAAAAGAGTATTTGTTTGCTGCCGAGAGCGAGGGATATTTGTATTATTCCGATCATTTTTCGCTCTTAGAGAATCAGGAAAAGAATCAGCCGCAAGAATTAAATATTGGACTTCAAAAACTGGTATCAGGGAGCGAAATTGTACTTCGCAATGTGTTTTTTGATACCGATTCATGGGAAATTCTGCCAAAATCAGAGAGCGAATTGTCAATCCTGTTCAAGCTGATGAATCAGAACCAGGATTTGATTGTTGAGATATCGGGGCATACCGACAATACCGGATCGGAAGAACACAACCTGAGCTTATCGGAAAACAGAGCAAAGGCTGTGTGCTATTACCTGATTGCCAAAGGAATTGAAAAAGAGCGCTTGCTGTACAAAGGATTTGGTTCGAGTAAAGCAATAGCCGACAACAAGACCGAAGAAGGCAAGGCCTTGAACCGACGAACTGAATTTAGGGTGGTGAAGGATTGATGCTGACCTCTGCAGGTTAACCACGAAGGGCACAAAGGTGTTTCACAAAGAACACAAAGGATGATCCTGAAAGGCTCAAAGCAATAGCAAAGGGCATCGCCCTTTTGAGTTTGTTTGTTATATAAGCTCTGCATGGGCCTAAGCTAGAAAATGCATTCCGATAGAATTTGAGACAAAAAAGAACTCTCGACAAAATGTAAAGACAGTTTTGATGCAAAAAAATGCTCTCGACAATGTGTAATGGCAAATTTGCCACAAAAAAGATCTCTCGACGATTTGTAAAGCCAATTTTTGAACAAAAATTAACTCTCGACAAAATGTAAAGGCAGTTTCTGCACAAAAAAATGCTCTCGACAATGTGCAATGGCAAATTCGCCACAAAAAAGATCTCTCATCAGTGTGCAAACCTAGTTTTGAGACAAAAATGAACTCTCGTCAATCGGTAATGTAAAATCTATATCATAGATCTAGATCGGTAGTAGATGCTATAATTGAGTGTAAAATATTAAGGGGAATGTTTCTCTTGTGGAGGATTGTTTTGTAAATTCACAGGCAGAAACATAATATGTGTATAATACCTATCAATATTAGTTAGATAAACATACACTTTTGAATAGATATAATAGAAATAAATACAATCGAGTTTTTTTCTACGTTGTGACTAATACAAATTGAATACTAATTTTTTGAAAAATGTTTAAATATTCACCAATAAACTCATACTCTCTTAGAAACCTTCAGAAGAATCAGATATTTTTCAATAATCCTTTAAATTTCAATGATCCTTTTGATACTTTTCATCCTGCCAAAATAAAAGGATTAAGTGACCAGAAATTCGTAGATCTTTATTGTGATTATAGTAAACGTGAATTTGATAAAAAGGCTTTATTGGGCATAATAAATAAGAATATATCAAAACAGGATTTCTATAATTTTTGTGAAGAACATATAGATTACATTTTTGATTTCAATGACGAAAGCGGGAATCAAATTTTTAAAAACAAAAGCGATTTTTTAGAACAACTCAACAATATTGAAGAATTGAATTCTAACTTCGTTGAAAATATTGGTAGTTTTTTTTCTGCAATAAAATTAAAAATTCAAGAATCAATTCTGCAAACACTTCAAAATATTAGACAAGAGTCTTTTTCAAAGATTGGAGTGTGTTGTTTTTCCAAAAACAACTCTAATTTATTAATGTGGTCACATTATGCGGATAACCATCAAGGATTTTGTCTTGAATTTGATTCAAATATAAAGCCATTTTCCAAAACTTTTGAAGTTACTTATGAATCTGAAATTCCTGACATTAATTTAGACTTATTATACAACGAGAAAGATGAATTAGATTTTATAGAGAAGCTTCTCTCATTCAAGTCTATTGATTGGAAATATGAAGAAGAATTAAGGATTTTTCATAAAGAATCAAATAAGAGTTACTTCTATCCTGCTCATTCGTTAAAAGCCATTTATTTTGGAATTAGAGCAAATCAAAGCGATATTGAAATAATTTGTTCGATTATTAAATCTCAAAATCCAAGTGTCAAGTTTTATAGGATGAAAAAGCAAGAAGTTACTTTTGGAGTTATACCAGAAGAATTCTTTTATAGTACAGCAATGGAAGTGCAATCAAGTTTATTGCTTATTATTTCTGAAATATTCAAGGATAATGAATTTACAGTTAATCAGTTGTTGAATAGAATAACGAATAATATTACAGAGAATCAATTGATTGCTCACTTAGAAGATTTATCAACCAAAAATATGCTGAATAAGAATGATGGAAAATATTTGTTAAAAGTAAAAAACATTAACCGTAACAAAACACCTCAATAAAAAATCACATCAAAAATGATATACCTAGATTACAACGCCACAACACCAGTAGCAAAAGAGGTTGCAGAAGCCATGCAGCCTTATTTATTTGAATATTTTGGAAATCCTTCAAGTTCACATTGGTATGGGCAGCAAACCAAAAAGGCAGTGGAGCAGGCTCGTGAACGTATGGCGAAACTGTTGAACTGCAAGTGTGAGGAGATTGTGTTTACCAGTGGAGGGAGCGAATCGAACAATTATGCATTAAAGGGATATGCTTTCCAGAACAGGGATAGGGGCAAGCACATTATCACCACGATGATTGAGCATCCAGCCATTATCGAGGTTTGTAAATTCCTGGAACAGGAAGGATTTGAGGTGAGCTATTTACCTGTTGACGAAACGGGAAGGATAAGACTTAAGGATGTGGAAGAAGCCATTCGTCCTGATACAATTTTAATATCGGTAATGTATGCCAATAACGAGGTGGGAACTTTGCAGCCACTAAAAGAAATATCGGCATTGGCAAAAAAGCACAATATTGCAGTGCATAGCGATTGTGCACAGGCGGTTGGAAAAGTACCCGTGAATGTGAAAGAATTGGGCTTTGACTTGCTGACAGTAGCAGGACATAAATTCTATGCACCGAAAGGGATTGGAGCTTTGTATGTTCGTGAAGGCGTGGAGCTGCAAAAGCTAATTCATGGTGCAGATCATGAAATGAACCGCAGAGCAGGAACAGAGAATATTCTGGAAGTTGTAGGTTTGGGCAAAGCAGCCGAATTGGCAATGATCGATCCGGAAAGCAGAATGGAAAGAGAGAGAAATTTAATACGACTTTTGAGAGAAGGTTTGGAAGCGTTAGGGGATTGCAGAATCAATGGAAATCCTGAATTCTCTTTGCCAAATACCTTGAGTATTTCCTTTAAGGATCTGAGAGCAGCAGATATTCTTGCAAATATGCCAAATATTGCGGCTTCAGCAGGAGCTGCCTGTCATTCCGATGCAGTAAAAATTTCAGCAACACTTGATGCCATGAATGTTCCATTCGAATATGCCATGGGAACACTGCGTTTGTCGGTTGGGAAATATACCAGTGAAGAGGAAATTATTAGTGCGATTGAGGAGATTAAGGAAGCTGTTAGCTTATTAAGAAAATAAGATTTCACGCAAAGGACGCAGAGAATAAATTAGAAAAAGAACGCAAAGATGAATTATTCATCTTTGCGTTCTTTTGTTATATGTCTTCGCGAGCTTTGCGTGAAATCTTTAATTCATATAAGCCAAAGCCGAATCCATCAGCTCATTCATTTTTGAAATGGTATTCTGTTTTACAATTGAATTCAGATAACGCTCTTTACCTGATTTCTTATAAAGCTTCTCTTTGGAGAACCAATCAGAAGGATAGGAGATTACAGAAGCCGTTCCCTGTTTTCCATATACAGGTAAGGAAACGTAGTACACATCTTTAATTTCAATTTGCAGCTGATTGTTTTGTTCTTTCAAACTTAGGGTGTAGTACATCCTGGTTTGAAAAGTCGATGGGTTCTGGCTCAAATAAATTAAACTATTTCCTTTAAGTCTGGCTTCTCCCGATTTTTCGTTGAGCATTTCCAATTCGACTGCTTCGGTTGAAAGAACCCAATTCTTAAGATGATTGTAATTGTCAGGAGATACTTGAACAGTTGCAGTCAACTTTAGAGCCGTTTGATCATCTATGCTAAGTTCTTTTTCCGCATGATTTTGAGCAATAGAAATGATTACTGTGGAAAGCAAAATGAAGGTGCAGAATATCTTTTTCATGGTGATTGTTTTTTAGGGTTTAATTACTTACAATGGCTAGTCTTAAAGTAGTTATTTTGAAAGACAAATCAAATAGTTACCACCAGATAAAGCTTATTCCTACTTGATTCTTCTTGATTTATAGCTTAGTAGCCTTTGTGAGGCGAGATTAATATTATGCTCAATTTATCAAACTTGGCAAACTTGACACTTGTTTTTTAGCGTTGAGTAAAATAAATTTACTTCTGAATCAGGGATAAAACATCCCGATTTTAGTTTCGCATATTTCACTTGGTTCGATCCTAGATTCAAGTTTTTAATATGATTTTAGTTGTAAGTAATTGAGAAGGGGCGGTGCCCCTTTTTTATTGGCCCTCTTTTTGCATTCAAAAAATTTACAAATTCATTTTTTTTAGTGATCAATCATTCTCTTTATTCATGGGCGTTTTATAATTTTGTTATACCCCGTGGTGAATTGATTTAACGAATTTTCTATGCTTTATATATTTTCTCCGAAAAGGATATTAATACTATTTTTTTTCTATTTGCTTGCTTTTTCTTTAGCGGCTCAAAACTATGTGCAAGATCAGTATCTGTTGGTCGATCAATTAAATAGATCTAACCATTGGGCTGATTCCATTTTTTCTACCATGAGTGAGGATGAAAAAATCTCTCAATTGTTCATGATTGCAGCTTATTCTAATAAAAGCAAAAAGGAAATGGAGCGAATTGCCGCAATAGTAGATCAATATCAGATTGGTGGAATTATCTTTTTTCACGGCGAACCAGGCAAGCAAGCCGAATTGAGCAATTGGTATCAAAGCTTATCGAAAGTACCCATGTGGCTTGGTATGGATGCAGAAAATGGCTTGGGGATGAGATTGAAAGAAACCATTAGTTATCCTCGACAGCTCATGTTAGGTGCTGTTCAGGATAATGAGTTGATATACCGATTGGGAAAACAAATTGGTAAGGAGTGCAAGCGATTGGGTGTACATGTTAATTTTGCACCAGTGATGGATGTGAATAATAATCCTGTCAATCCTGTTATTAACAGCAGATCTTTTGGTGAAGATCGATACAATGTGGCCAACAAATCCTATGCCTTTGCCAATGGGATGCAAAGCTCAGGTGTAATTGCAGTTGGAAAACACTTTCCAGGGCATGGCGATACGGATACTGATTCTCATGTTGATCTTCCAATTTTGAATCACAATCGTGCGAGATTGGATTCCATTGAACTTTATCCCTTTAAAAAAGTGATTGCCCAGGGATTGGGAGGCATAATGATTTCTCATTTGAATGTTCCTGCTTTGGATCCAAATCAGAAGGTAGCAACTTTATCGCGACCTATTGTTTCTGATTTGCTTAAGGATGAGTTGGGTTTTAAAGGTTTGGTGTTTACCGATGCCTTAAACATGCAGGGAGTTCGCAAATACTACGACAAAGGAAAAGTTGATGTTAAAGCTTTAACGGCTGGGAATGATGTTTTGCTTTTTACTGAGGATGTGGAAATTTCATTAAAGGAAATTAAAGCTGCAATTGAAAAAGGTGAGCTAAGTTGGGATGAAATCAATGAGAAATGTAAGAAAATTCTGAAGGCCAAGTATTGGTTAGGACTTAACAATTATAAGCCAGTTGACACGGAAAGACTTTGGTCAGGTCTGAATACACAGGAGGGATTTATATTGCGCAGGCAACTGGCAGAACAATCCATCACACTGCTGAAGAATGATAGAAACCTATTGCCATTAAAACGATTGGATACCTTAAGAGTGGCCTCCATTGCCATGGGCGCTTCTATTCGAAATAGATATCAGGAGTATTTGGGAAGATATACCGATATCGATTTTTACCAGATTGAGAAGGATGCTTCGAAAGAGCATTTCGAGATTTTAAAAGAAAAGCTCGACAAATACAACCTGTTAATTGTAAGCATGCACGATACAGATCAACGTCCATCCAAAAACTTTGGTATTGCAGATCAAACAGTGCAATTGTTGTCAGAAATATCTGCCAATAAAAAAGTTGTTTTTGATCTATTTGGCAATCCCTATGCTTTGGATCGATATCGAAATTTAAATGATTTGGATGCCGTTTTGGTTTCCTATCAAGATAGCAAAGAGGCGCAAATGGCTTCTGCCCAAATTGTTTTTGGAGGATTGGCTGCAAAAGGAAAACTTCCGGTAACGGTAAATGATGATTTTAGGGTAGGTGCTGGAATTGAAACGATTCACAATCGCTTAGGATATTCATTGCCTGAGCAGGTGGGATTGAGTACCTTAAAACTGAATGTAATTGATTCAATTGCAGAGGATGCCATCAAGCAAAAAGCAACTCCCGGATGCCAGATTCTGATTGCCCGATCAGGGAAAGTAGTATTCAATAAATCATATGGATATCATACTTACGCAAGGAAAAGACCTGTTCGAAACCCTGATATTTACGATTTGGCTTCCCTAACCAAAATTACGGCAACTTTGCCCGTGTTAATGCAAATGACTGATGAAGGCTGGATTGATGTTGATGCCAATATTGGCAAATACTATTCAAAGGCTAAGGAATCAAACAAAGACAGCCTGATTTTAAGAAAGATACTTGCACACGAAGCTCGTTTGTTAAGCTGGAAACCGTTTCATTGGGAAGCTGTTGATTCTGCAAGTTTTATTGATAATCTCTTTAGCAGAACCTATTCCAGGAGATACAGTTTAAAACTTGGAAAGAACCTATATATTGATAGAAATTATAAATTCAAGAAAGGAATTTTATCCAAGGTAAAGTCGGAAACTTACCCGATTGAAGTAGCCAAAAATCTCTATATCAATAAGAATTACAAGGATACCATACTGCAAGGAATTTTAGATTCGGATTATCGCGAGAAGAATGGTTACAAGTACAGTGATTTGGGATTTATCCTGATGGGAGAAATGATACAGGAAAGATCAGGAGAGCCTGTAGATAGTTATGCAAGTCGTCATTTCTATCGCCAATTGGGAGCGGGAACTTTGGGTTATCACCCTCAAAGAAGATTTAGCTTAAATCGAATTGTACCAACTCAAAAAGATGATTTCTTTAGAAAGCAATGGATAAAAGGATATGTGCACGATCCTACATCCGCAATGCTTGGAGGTGTGGCAGGTCATGCCGGCATGTTTGGCAATGCCAGCGATTTGGCCAAACTGGCTCAAATGTATTTGCAAAAGGGAGAATATGGCAGCGAAATGTACATTGGATCGGAAACCATCGAGAAATTTACTTCGCGAGCCAATCCTGATGGAGAAAACAGAAGGGGAATAGGCTTTGATAAACCATTTTTAGATCCTACCGATGAAAATGGACCAACCAGTAATTTGGCTTCATTGTCAAGTTATGGGCATACAGGTTTTACGGGAACCATGATTTGGATTGATCCGGATTATGATTTGGTATACATCTTTTTATCGAACCGAATTTGTCCGGATGAATCCAATGCGAAATTGATGGAAATGGATGTTAGAACCAAAATACAGGAGTGTATTTACAAGGCCGTAAGACCCGAAATTACTCCTGCAAGAAATTTTTCCGACTTGTTGGTATCACCACTTGATGAAAGGATTTTCAATTAAAGAAACATTCAAATATTTTGGATCATTGCTAACTTCCTGATCAATCCATTCGGGAAGTTTGATTTGTTCTTCGGAAGACGACAGTTCAATTTCAGCAACAATTAAGCCTTGGTTCTCGCCATGGAATACATCCACTTCCCAAGTGTATTGATCCATAGGAATCAGGTAGCGGGTTTTCTCTATTTTAGCATCACACAAGTCAAGCAGTTCCTGTGCATCTGCCAAAGGAATCTCGTATTCAAATTCGCTTCTCTTTAAAATGTCATTTCCGGATTTGATGGTAAGAAAAGCTTTTTCGCCAGCAATTCTAATTCTTAGACTCTTCTGAGGATCGCTCCAAATGTATCCTTGAATCAACTTTTTCCCATGATTGGGAAGTTGAAGTAAATCTTTATTTACCAGGAACTTTCTTTCTATTTCTATTGCCATTCTTTCAGTTATCAGTTCACTGTTTATAAAATTGATTTCCGATTATTTTTAGGCCATTCAGGGTTAAATCAGGTTCATGGTGATCGAAACAGTCAATAACCGGAAGCATAACCTTCGATAAACCACCAGTTGCAATAACGGTTGTGTTGCCTTCTAATTCTGATTTAATTTCCTTCAAAAGATATTCAACCAAACCTTTATATCCCATTACAATTCCGGCTTGCAGTGCATGTGTGGTATTTTTACCAATACAAGATGGAGGAACTGCAATGTCAACATTGGGCAGCTTTGCAGTATTCTGAGATAGGGATGCCATTGCGGTTTTTAAGCCAGGGGCAATGCTTACGCCAAGTAGGTTTCCATCTGCTTTAATGGCAGTAAAAGTAAGAGCTGTACCAAAATCAACAACAATACAATTGCCTTTGTATTTGTTGTGAGCTGCAACTGCATTTGCCACCAAATCGGTTCCTATCTCGTAAGGATTTTTGATTCCGATATTTAATTTCGGATATAGTTCGGGTCCAATCACCAATGGTTCTTTTCCAAAAAGCTTTTTGATCATTTCCCGAATGGGCAGAATTAGTGAAGGAACCACACTACTCACCACAACCTTATCAACCTGTTCGAGTTTAATGTTTCGGCTGGAAAGTAATGTTCTATATATTACTTCGTACTCATCTGCAGTTTTGTTGGCAACCGTATGAATCCTAAATTGTTCGGTCCATTGGTTGTTGTCAGATAAACCACAAACCACATTGGAATTTCCTATGTCAATGGCTAATAACATCTGTTTGTAAATGATTTTAAGTCTAAATTACTCTGTTTTTTTCTTTTCCGTCAATTAAAAAGGAAATGATATTTTCGCTGGCCTCTTTGCCCATTTCTATTCTGGTTTCAATTGTCGCTGTTCCGATATGTGGAACAACAACTACATTATCCATTTGCAATAGTTCAGGATGAATTTTGGGCTCGTGTTCAAACACATCCAAAGCAGCACCTGCAATTGTATTCTTTTTTAGAGCATCAACAAGTTCCTTTTCGTTCACAACTGGCCCTCTGGCCGTATTAATGAGTAATGAAGTGTCTTTCATGAGTGCTAATTCCTTCTTCCCAATTAGGTGATGGGTTTCATCGGTTAATGGGCAATTCAAGGAAACCACATCCGACTGTTCCAGTAAATCGGTAAAACTAAGGTATTGATAGGTTGAATTGTCTATTTTATTACGGTTGTAATACACTACTCTCATACCAAAAGCTTCGGCTTTTAGGGCAACGGATTTTCCAATCTTACCCATCCCAACAATGCCAAGAGTTTTATCGCGCAATCCGGTTCCCAAGTTCTTCATGACTCCCCATTCAAAATCGGGATTGGTTTTTAATCCATGATGACATTTTGCAATACCTCTGGAAAGTGATAGGATCAATGCCATGCAAAGTTCTGCTGTTGGCTCACAAACCGCATCAGGAGTGTTGCTAACCACAATTCCCTTTTTGCTAGCCGTTTTGATATCAATATTATTAAAACCTACTCCGTAATTGCTGATTATTTTCAATTGCTTGCCAGCTTCAATTACCTCTTTGGGAATTTCTTTGTTGAATATCGACAGGAGTGCGATACAGCCCGGTATTCGTTCAATTAACTCTTCGGTTGAGAAAAATTCTTTATCAGGATATATTAAATCAAAATCTTTTTCGAGCTCCAAAAGTCCTTGAGGTGGAATAGAATAAGCGATGAGGATTTTGTTTTTCACAATGTAATTTTTAGTGTAATTTCAATTTTGAAATTTAAGCAATCATTATTAATAAGCCGTATTGGATGCTAAAAATTCTGAAAATTAAAAGGCAAACTTAAAAATTCATGCTTTCTTCGTAGCTTTGTGATAATATCATATCGACAAAACAAACACTACACTACAAATGATACTATTGGACAAACCTTACGTTTCCAAGTTTTTAAAGGAAACAATAGTAAAATATGACCTTCCTGCCTTGGATACTGGAAACATCACCGAACATGGAGAACTAAGTTTGATAAGCCCTGAAGAAATCATTGAAAATTTTCAGAATGATGCGAATAGCAGATTGTATACAAATTCCGAAAATTCAATCAACTGGGTGGTGAAGAATTTGAACTTTACTAAATTGCCTGAGTACATCAATGTTTTTAAGAATAAGGTTGAGTTTCGCAAGTTGATTCAGAAAATGTATCCCAACTTTTTCTTTCGAGAAGTAGGTTTGAAAGAGTTGGATGAGATCAAACTGGAAGAGCTTCCAATGCCATTTATTATTAAACCTGCTGTTGGGTTCTTAAGTTTAGGAGTTCATAAAGTATTGAATCAGGAGGACTGGGCAAGAGTAAAACAATTGATCAAAGATGAGTTTACCGAAGCTCAAAGCTTGTTTCCAATCGAGGTGGTAAATGCTTCCAGTTTTCTAATCGAAGAAATTATTGAAGGAGAAGAGTTTGCTTTTGATGCTTATTTCGATGAAGTAGGTGAGGCTACCGTATTAGGGATTTCGAAGCATTTGTTTTCTTCTGATACCGATGTAAGTGACAGGGTTTATTACACATCCAAAGAAACCATTAAGCAATATCTTGATCCTTTTACTCAATTTGTTCAGCAGCTTGGTAAGGAGGCCAATCTGAAAAACTTCCCGGTGCATGTTGAGGTACGTGTAGATAAGCAAGGCATATTGATTCCAATTGAAGTAAATCCAATGCGATTTGGAGGTTGGTGTACAACGGCTGACTTAACCTATTTTGCAAGTAAACTGAATCCATATTACTGTTTCCTTAAAAATATCAAACCAGATTGGAATCAGGTATTGGAGGAGATGGATGATGAAATTTATTCTCTGATCATTTTGGACAATTCAACTGGTATTCCTTCAAAAGAAATTGAAAGTTTTAATTACGATGCTTTGTTGACCAAATTTGTTCAGCCACTGGAACTGAGAAAGGTAGATTACAAAATGTATTCTATTTTTGGAATGCTATACACCAAAACTCCTAAGAATCAATTTTCGGAAATTGAAGAAATTCTAACTTCAGATTTAAAGGAGTTTGTTGAATAATAAATTGATGATTGACAATTTGATCATACGTGAAGCCAAATTTGAAGATGCCAGCAGAATTACAATGCTAAAGCTTCAGGTTTGGCTTCATACATATGCTACCGATGGCATTGAAGGAGAATATGCCGATTACCTTGTAGCTGAAATTACCCCAAAAAAGACAGAACTTATCATTCAAAATCCTGACAAGAAACTTTTTTTGCTAGAAAAAGAAGGTAGAATCATTGGTTGTTACCAGCTGGATTTTGATACCCTTTGCCCGAATCCGGAAATTAATTCACCCGAATTATCTGTTTTGTACCTCTCACAACATTTTCATGGAAAGGGATTGGGAAAATTTATGCTGAAACATGCCGAAGAGGAAATCTTAAAATTGGGTTCTGATGGCATTTGGCTAACGGCATATTATGAAAATAAGCAGGCCATTGCTTTCTACGAGCATCAAAATTATATGATGAAAGGCAAATGTTATTTCGAAATGGGCGATAGTCAATATGAGAATTGGGTGTTCTGGAAGGAGTTGAAAAAATGAATTTATAGTTCAGGTTAGCATTTCTCTTACAGATTTTAAAAAATATATTACCTTTAAATCGAACTAAAACCTGTTGATGTTTAAATTTAAGAAGGATCTGGTATTGTAAATAAGTTCTGATGTTCTGTCAGACTTATCCCTTGGTAAACTCAGACATATTCATGTCGGAGTTATTTTCATGCCTATACATTATTATTTTATGATCCGACAAAGAAGTAAATTCTTCTTTTCGATGATTCAACAATTAAAATTTAAACATTATGAGCGAAGATATAAAATCAATTCACGAGTTCGATTTCACTTTAATATGCGAATATTTTTCAAACTTGGAACGCCAAGGTCCGGGGAGTCCTGAGATTACTATAAAAGCCCTAAGTTTTGTTGAAAATCTCACACAAGAATCAAAAATTGCAGATATTGGTTGTGGTTCAGGCGGGCAAACTATGATATTATCTCAGCATGTAGAAGGGCAAGTAACAGGCGTAGACTTGTTTTCCAGGTTTATTGATTTATTCAATAAAAATGCTTCCCGCTTAAAACTTGATGACAGAGTAAAAGGTGTAGTAGGATCAATGGATGATCTTTCTTTTCAGGATGAAGAGCTGGATTTGATCTGGTCGGAAGGAGCCATATACAATATTGGATTTGAAAAAGGTCTGCAGGAGTGGAAGAGGTTTTTAAAGAGAGGTGCTTATATTGCTGTTTCTGAAGTGTCATGGTTCACCGATGAACGTCCAGCAGAAATTGAAGAGTTTTGGCAGGATGCCTATCCCGGTATAGATACCATTGCAAATAAAGTGGGACAAATGCAGAAGGCAGGTTATGTTCCTGTTGCTAGTTTTATTCTACCTGAAAATTGCTGGACAGAGCATTTTTATGCGCCACAAGTAAAGCTTGATGAAAAATTTCTTAAGGAGAACCAGGGGAATAAGGCCGTTGAAGAATTTATTGCCAATCAACGTCACGAAGCTCAACTGTATTACAAATACAAGGAGTATTACGGTTATGTGTTCTATATTGGGAAGAAAATTTAAATAAAGAATAGGATTGTCCTGATAAAGGGGCAATCCTTCTTCTTGTATTGAAACCTTAACTCATCCTATATCTAAATCCTTCAATTGTATTCCAAATTAGACTTGAATAACACATCCTTTTGCTGATATATTTATAAATTAGCAGGCATGAAAGAATTTTGGGACGAAAGATATAGTCAGGATCAATTTGCATATGGGGAAGAGCCAAATGCATTTGTAAAAGAGAAGCTGCCTCTTTTTGAAGTGGGGAAGATCTTATTCCCTGCCGAGGGTGAAGGACGCAATTCAGTGTATGCCGCTCAACTGGGTTGGGAAGTATTTGCATTTGATTTTAGTGCAAAGGGAAAAGAAAAGGCCGATGAGTTGGCAAGCTCGAAAAATCTGAAGATTGACTATAGAGTTAGCAGTTTTTTAGAGGAAAGCTACGAAAGAGAGGAGTTCGATGTTATTTGTATGACCTTTGTACATTTCGATCCGAAAATTAAAACGGAAATGCACAAACGACTGGACAGTTACCTAAAGCAAGGCGGACATATTATTTTCGAAGCATTTAGTAAAGATCATCGCGAGATTAATAAGATAAACCCCAGAGCAGGAGGGCCACAAGATGTTGACATGATGTATTCCGTTGAAGAAATTGAACGCGATTTTAGCAATTACGATATCATCGAATTGAAAAAGGAATTGGTACAGCTTAACGAAGGATTCGGCCATGTAGGTGAAAGTTCCATAATCAGATTTATAGGGAAGAAAAAAGAATAAACGGCTAGCCGAGGGTTTGCTAGTTTTTTTCTTTTCGTAAAATTTTAACGATTCGGTTGTTTATGATTTCTGACAAATTCCACAAGTACAATTTTGAATCTGTGGTGCTGTAAAATTCAATTACTACCGCATCCATCTCTTTGTGATACTTGGCAAAACTCTGGTATCCGGGAACCCAACCCGAATGTTCATACTTGTAAATAGAGGAATAAATTTCTTGTTCCCCTTCATCAAACAACGATCCATCGTTTAATGTTCTTAAGAAAGTACCCACATCTTCAGCTGTGGCCAACATACCATGTTCGTCCGCTTTTAAGTCAAGAGGATGTCCCACATGATAGCCACTCATCACATCGTCCAGATTTACTTCTTTTAGCGAAGCAAAGGTATTGTTTAGGTGTAAAGGTTTTAGCACTTCTTCTTTAATGAACAGGAAATTGCTATACCCAAGTACATTGTCCATGATTTTATTTAGCAGAAGGTAGTTCGTATTGCAATATTCGTAGTCCTCACCAGGCTCAAAATTAGCTGGCATATCCAGAATCAAAGCAAGGCTTTCTTCGTAAGTCTGTGTTGGAGCCGCCCAAAAATTCGGAGCATTCGTAAAATTAGGAATGCCACTTCTGTGTTGCATCATTAACCTAAGGCTAATTTTATCAGCATGTTCAATTCTACCTACAAGGTCTGGCAAATAATCAGCTATGGTTTTATCCAGCGACAAACGGCCATCGCTTACCAGTTTGGTTACAGCTACAGCATCATATAATTTGCTGATGCTGGCAATTTTAAATAGTGCATGCGGGTTTGCAGGAATCTTAACTTCTCTATTGTGCCATCCCGAAGTAAAATACTGAGGATCTTTGCCTGCCTGATCCACATAAACAATCATACCATCGAAGCCATGTTCTATGGCTTTATCCAATTGCCCCTGAACCGTATTGGGCAGTGGCAATATCCAAGCCCATACCAATAGCCATGGAACAAAGAAGAAGGAAGTGATGGTTCCCACAAACAATGCAATTCTGATGATCAGTTGAGTTTTCTTTGTCATACTTTGCTCTTTGAAGATGATAATTCCTCAAACAAAATTTGCCAGTATCTTGAGATAGTTTTCTCTCGATACTGAGAAAATCCTCTTGAGAGATTCAATTTTGGAAATGGAACATGATAGAATTGTTCGTCAGCAATAGGCAACTGGATTTATTTCTTTAAAATGCCTTTTTCAACACTATCTTCAAGAAGTTTTTCTGCATAATTCCATAGTTCTGTCGAACCATTTTTGATTGTTTTTTTCTTATCGAAAACTGTTTGATATTTTACTCCAAATTCTTCCCATGTTCCACCATTATTTGATGTATTCTGCAGCAAAGGCTCAAGTCTGTCCATTGATTTGGCAAATTTTGCCTCATTAGAAATGCCATCTTCAAATTCGGTCCAAACTTCGATAAATTCTGCAGCTTGTTTTTCAGGTAGCATTCCAAAAATTCGTTTGGCAGCTTTCAGCTCTTCTTCGGTATTATCGTGATTTTTATTCTGGTCGTATATAAAGGTATCGCCAGCATCTATTTCTACGATATCATGTATCAATACCATTTTTATGACTTTCAACAAATCAATTTTTACATCAGAATATTCGCTTAAAACAATTGCCATCATAGCAAGATGCCAACTGTGTTCAGCATCATTTTCGTTTCGGTCGCTATGAAACAATTTTGTCCTTCTCTGAATGTATTTGATTTTATCAATTTCTTTAATGAACTCGATTTGCTTTAATAAATTCTCTCTTGTCATTTCAATGTTCGTTTTTTCTCTGTTTCTGATTTATTCAGGCAAAAGTTCAAATTTAGTTATTTCCTCCAAAGACTCATCCCAGCTTGCTTTATTTGAAATAAAAATATGGCCATCAGGTCGTTTTTCTAATGTAGTATCCAAACAACCTGCAGGGACCACTAAAAGTTTACCCTCCATTTGCAGATTGGGTAAAGCAGAGCCACAATTTGTGCAAAATGCTTTCAAGTGATTGCTTTTGGGTGGTTGAAAAACTTTAATTTCAGTTTCAGTCTTAAGCCATTCTAATGTAGCTGTTGTCGAAAATAAGTTGGCAGCATGAGCAGACCCCGTATCTTTTCTACAATATCTGCAATGACATAAATAAAAACTCTCAAAATCACCGATTATTTTAAATTTAATTCCTTTACACAAACAAGAACCCAAATATTCCATACGATAAGTCTCTGCTTTTATAATTCTGAATTTAGAACAAATGCTTTTTCCAGCATTAAGACCAAAATACTCATATTTTTTAACTTACACTTTCCAATCATTCCTTTTGTAAAATTCAAAATTGGATATAGGTTCTCACTCTCTGTTTAAATAAAATCTTGTTACAGCATGAACTCTCTCTCAAGGTTAAGAAATAGAACGCGATGGAATTGTCCACCAACAGGGGATTTGCAGGTGGGTAAGCACATAGCATTCTTATGCGTTGCTAAAGGCTGGTATTTGTTAGCTCTTTGGTAAGTTTCGAAAGAGCTTATTGTGTTTCAAGATGTCTTAATACTTGCTCTTTGTAATTTCTGCCAATGGTAAATTGTCGGTCACCCAGTTGAATGTATGACGATGTGTAGTGGTCAATTTGGTTGATATTAATAATGAAAGAACGGTGGATACGCATAAACACCCCTGCAGGCAATTCCTTTTCCATGCTGGATAATGATTCGTAGCAGATAAGATTATTGCTTGTCGTTTTAATTTTGATGTAGTTATCCACACCTTCAATATAAAGTATGTTGTCCGTTGCAATATTGTAATTCTTTTTACCAGCTTTAATGTGAATAATTTCTTTTGGCTTGCTTTGTTGTGTTTGTTCCAATGAAAGAAATTTGTTGATTGCCTTTAAAAATCTTCCGGTAGAGATCGGCTTTACAAGGTAATCAAGGGCGTTAAGATCAAAAGCATCAACAGCATATTCCCTGTAAGCAGTGGTAAAGATTACATAGGGCTGATTGGGTATGGCTTTTAAAAATTCAATGCCGGAAATGGATGGCATATTAATATCTAAAAATAATAGATCAATATCTCCCTGGTTTAAAAGAGGAATTGCTTCAATTGGTTTCGTGTAGGTTCCAATACATTCAATCTGATCGCTGAAATTTTCAAGATGTTCCTGTATCACTTTTATGGCCAATGGTTCATCGTCAATAATCAAACAAGTATATTTCTTTTTACCGGGCATTATCGTACAATTTTTAGTGAAACCTCAAAAATGTTGTTCTCTGTTGATATTTGTAAATCATATCTGTTCTGATACAATAGTTCAAGTCTTTCCTGCACATTTTTGAGACCTAAACCTTTACTCTTTTTCGTTTTGTCTGCCGCAAGTGTTGCATCATGCTTATAATTATTAATGCTGAATTGTATTTTGGGAGAACTAACTTCTAATTTCATAGAAATAAAATCCTTGTTGGTTTGTTTTAGTCCGTGCTTGAATGCGTTTTCAACAAAGGGAAACAGAATTAAAGGAGCAATTTTTATCCCTGATACATCCTTAGGAAAATCGGTTGTAACGTTAAAACTTTCGTCATGTCTTATTTTTTCAAGCTCAATGTAATTGTTGATGAATTCAATTTCTTTGCTTAATTCTACCTTCTCGGTATTGCATTCGTACAGCATATATTCCAGTAAATCCGATAAACGAACAATTACTTCTCTTGAAAGAGTAGGATTTTCATTTACCAGGGCATAAAGGTTATTCATCATGTTGAAGATAAAATGAGGATGGATTTGCTCTTTAAGAAGTTGTAGTTGTACTTCTTTGAATTTTAATTCGAGCAGGTTCTTTTCCTTCTCAATTATTAATTTTTCTTCTTTCGATTGATAGGATTCTTTTGTAAAATAAAAAACAGAAGACAGCAATGATATTGAATAAGTGCCTGTGAGAATAATAATAACATCTTCGAGAGAAGGCAAAATGGTATTAGGAAGGGCTATGCTGCTATACAATGTAATCAGAAAGAGAGCAATGCTGATCAGCCATAAGGATATGATAAGCAAGAAAAAGAGCAAATACAGAAACCAGCCTCTTTTCCCTTTAAACAAAAACTTAGGAATCAGAATTTTATTGGTTACCCTTGCACTTGCAAAACTTATAATTAAAAGTAAGATGGATAAGTTGGTACGAATTTGAATATCGTATTGCCTGTTACTGAAAACAAAAAACATAAATAAGGAAGCGATTAGCCAATATAGGATTTCCCAAAAAGGAAAGACATTGAGATTTGATTTTATGTTTTTGTAGCTAGCCATAGCTAACAAATATAAAACGAAAATGGCTTCGGTATGAAATAACATCCTTATTTTATGCCAACAACACGAAAAGAACCCTGAATAACAAAAATGCAGTTTATTGTTTTAAATTTGTTGTTGAGGATGCCATTTATGTAGTTCCTATAATATGTTTTTAAAGCTTATCATGAATATATACTATTGTTCCATTACTAATTTTAAAATTTTAAATCATGATAATTAAATTCTTTTATGAAGGAGGCCCTGTTTTTATGTCTCTTGTTTACCTGATGTGGATCATTGTAATTAGTCTGGTAGTTCGTTTTATCATTTTGTACCGTGGGACTAAAAACCCTCTAAAACTTAAAAGAACAAACGACGGTATTTTGTTTTTTGGCAGTTTTGCATTCTTGATTGGGATCAGCGGACAAATGATTGGTCTTATGGCTGCTTTTGATTCCATCCAAAGGGCAGGTTATCCTAGTATTGCCCCACAAATAATAGCTGGTGGATTAAAGGTCTCTTTCATCCCCACAGTTTTCGGTATGTTCCTTCTTTTACTATCTGCAATCATTTGGTTTGTGTGCCGAAACTTGAAAGAATATCCGCTACAAAAGATATCCCTGAATCAGTAAGGAAATTTATATAAGTACAAATAAAGAGGGAATGCTTATAAGCATTCCCTTTTGCTTCTTTCGGTTACGGCACAAGCCCCCGTGTACAGTCGAATCTTGAAAATGCAACGCGATAGAATCGAGCACCAGCAGGAGGCTATTACTGATACACCTTGTTACACCAGGGTTTTTAAATTGTTCCGTTCAGCCCATTCCGTTCAGCCCATTCCGTCCAGGAACCGTCATATACTTTTAAGCTATTAACATATCCTATTTGGCAAGCCAACATCACAATACAGGCAGAGATTCCCGAACCACAACTGAAAACCAACTCTTTTTCATCTTTGCATTTTTCTTCAAAAAGTTTATTCAGCTCACTTTTAGATTTGTACTTTCCGTCTTGTAAAACATCTTGATATGGGATATTAATTGAGTTTTTAATTTTACCGCTTTTTAAATGTTTTCTAGGTTCTTTTCCCGTTCCATTAAATCTGCTTTCCGACCTTGCGTCTACTGTTGTAAACTTTTTATCGATTGTATTGTTGACCATCTGTTCGAAATCGACGATTAATGATTTGTCAAATTTTACTTTGAAATTGCCAACTCCATAAGTTTTAATGTGCTCTTTTTCGGTTCTAAATCCATGTTTTATCCAATTCGGAAGGCCACCATTCAAAACGGATATTTTTTGGTGTCCCATCACATTAAATAACCACCAAACTCTTGGGCTCGAATAAACTCCATTATTGTCAAAAACAACAATTTCCGAATCATTATTAATTCCAAGTTTTCTGCATTCAAGTTCAAATTCCTGTGGTCTTGGTATGGTATTCGGAAAAGGACAAGTTTTGTCAAGAAATACATTTTTCAAGTCAAACCGTCTAGCCAATGGAATTGTCTGTTCAAATTTCTCAAACTCTTTTCCGCTCGCATTGGATTCAATACTTGCATCAAGAATTATGAGCTTTGGATTGCTTAAGTTTTTATGAAGCCATTCAGCTGATACTATCTTTTTCAATTGTGTTTAAATGTTTTGTAAACGGTTTGAATATGGTGCGTTTGGCATTTCAATGCTTCAAACTATCAACTTACTACAATGGTTCTTAATTTCTTCTATCTTCATTATTAGAATTATTTGCCAAATGCACTATATTTTTTGTTACCCAACGTAATTTTTTATTTTCTTTAGACTTTTTTCCTGTTAATCAACTAATTCTTCAAGTTTTATAATAGCGGAAGACATCCAGGATGAGTGTTGAATATCTTCTAGATCCGTTGAACTTGTAAAAAACTGATATATGTAATCAGCGTTATTTAAAGGTATAAGAGATGCGGACATATCTAAATCATTTCCAGTATATATTTTATAGTATAATAAATTTAGTTCTGGTGTTAACCTAAATAATACGGCATCGGCATCATTCCCGTTTCCTAAAGTTCCAGTAACAATAAAACCTTTGTCTGAATTTTGCATAATTTTAACTGCATGCGGCTGTTTTGAAGATAAAGATTGAAAATTAATAGAGTTGTCCATAAGAACAACCCCACTAAAGTCCAATTTACTTAGTAAAAACTCATTTGCACTTGTATTTACAACTATAATTTCATTATCAACCGTGGTGTTTATAAAACCTGAGTTCATACCATGAAGATTTGTTTTCCATAAAATATCTTTATTTTCATCAATTTGGACTACCCAATTTCCAGGTGCATTGAAATCTCCGTCAGATGATCCTACTTTAATTGAAATAGAGTAATTCATGTTAGTTTCAATTATTTTTCTACCGAAATCATTTTCGCTTCCACCATATGTCTTTTCAAATTCAATATCTCCTATTGAATTTATTTTCACCAACCAAGCATCATAACCACCATGGTTTAGAGAGATATCACCATTGTTGGACTCCGTATGCCCAATAAAGATATATCCTCCATCATTAGTTTGCATTAATGAATTTTCCTTACTGACTCCCTCTCCTTCAGACCCACCATAACTTCTTTCCCAAACTAAATTACCTTCGGTGTCTAGTCTGCAAATCCAAATATCATATCCACCATGATTTATTGTTACTTCACCATCATTTGATTTAGTGCCACCAATAACAACATATCCTCCATCATTAGTTTGTATTATTGACTCTACATAGTCACCGTCTGAACCACCGTATATTTTATTCCAAACTGTGTTGAACTCTGAATCGAACTTTATTATATCAAAATCCTGTGAATTAACAATTCCAATATATCCTCCATCACTTGTTTTAATGATATTTCTAATTTCCTTACCATCAATTACTTTCAAAACGTTAAATTGAGGCGTAATTAAAGGATTAGTTTTAAAACTAATCTCATTTCCGTATGCAGTTCCTTTGTTATTAGTAGCATACGCCCTGATATAATATGTTGTATTTGCTGTTAATCCTTCAACTATACTTGAGAAATCACCTATTCCAGAACCATTTGTAGTATTATTATTGTTTATCGTAGGATTTTGTTCAATACTCCAACAGACACCTCTTGCGGTAACAGTGGAACCACCATCTGAAGATACATTACCACCACAGTTAGCACTTGTTAAAGCAATATCGTAGACATCTAATGTGGTCAATAATGGTAATGTAGAATCTTCGTCAATAATTTCGTCTTTCTTACAGCTGGTAGAAAGAAAAATCACTATTCCAAAGATTAGGGTCAAGAATCCAACGTTTTTTTTCATATTATTGATTTTAAATTTAATGTCTAATTGATATTTGTATTATTTTTTTGATTAAATTTCAATATCTTTTTATGTTGGGTAACTTGTATATAAACACAATTGTGTTTATTTCGATTATATCTTAATTAAAATGTGTGTTTATATCCCCATATAGGCATGTAATGCACAACTAGTTTTGTTTCCGCTCGTCAATTTACAAAACAATAATCCCTTTACAAAGACTTTATATTGTTGTTTAAACAAAAGAGACAAGACTCAATGGCGCCTCATTTTTATTTTCTTCGTGACCTATTCTTCTTCGCTACCGCAAGAGTTCTCTTGTAAAGTTTTATTTTGACAATGGAACACGATAGCATCGCTCATCAAGAGAGGGACGAATCGTTTATATTTCAATTCATTTCTTTAATTAATTCAATTATATCTTTTGTTTTAGATAGTTTGGCATTTTCATGATAGTCTAAAGCAGGATTCAATCCGAATCTCCTCATTATTTCATCCCTTTTTTCTTTGTTTTTTGGATTTCTCAAATCAAATTCTGTTTTATAATGGTTTGCTTTAGCATAGTCAAAAATCCCATCATTCAGAATGGTATCTTTTAAGTCAACGGTGTCCCATTTAGGGCGAAAACCAATGCTATAATATCCGTACTTATTGCTATCTCCAGCATGTTCTTCACCTTTTAATAATTTATTTTTAAAATTTTCTAATGGTAGTTCAATATGTATCATGCCCCATTGAAGAAAAAGTGTTTTTCTGCTAAAATCAATATTTCTGCCATATGACATAGGAAAATCAAAATCGGACTGATCTAGTTTTTCATTGCCAATAATTTCGTAATCACCATAAAAAACTAGATTATCCATAATATAATCTGAAGGTAAAGAGGGATGAGTCTTTAGAAAACCTAGATCTATTTCTTTAGAATCAGAAATGAATGAATAAATCTTAATTAGTAAGGGAGGACCCATAAGAAAGTTTAATCCATGATGTTCATCTATTTGTTTCTTTTTTCTCAACTTATTTACATCTAGTAGTATTCTGCCAAATCCATACTCTTTTCGGTTTATCTTAAAAGCGAAAAAATCACCAGATTTATAATTGATTCTCTTTCGTTTTGCATGTTGAAATTTCTCAATATCGCTTAAATGATTTTTAGGTGAAGAATCTATGAATTCCTTTACCAGTTCACTTACACTTCCTTTTACTTGTCGGTTTTCCCATTTATTGGAGTAAAAAGTATTTTGAGATGTATGATTTCCAATTGTTAATTCATCATTCTCAAATATTTTTAAATAAACTCCAATTGGCGTTCTTGTCTCTAAAACGGCAGCCGTAAGTTTTTTCGGTTTTCCTTTTTTTGTTTTAGGCAATAGTAATTCTCGGTTTTGTGTTAGCTCGTTGTATTGTGTTTCTTGATATATTTTTTCGGTAGAGATTATATGCTTTTTTATTATATCCTTTTCGTAATACAAAATTGCATTTGGGCGATGGGAATCGCTTTTTAAATCAACCCTATCCCAATCATCAGCAATAGGATCCAAACCAAAAAATTTTCTTTGTTTATTATCTAGTTCAAACATCTCATTAATTATGAAGTATTTCTTATAATGAATATTCTCTACCGCACGAGTCCTCTCGTGTGTTTTAATTTTGGCAATGGAACGCGATAGAATCGCGCACCAGCAGGGGTATGATGCCGTGCCGCCTTTCCGCTGTGCTGTTGTTTATAGTTTATTAGTTCAAATTCTCACTTCTGCATCCAGCCGAGCCGAACTGCGGCATGCGCTATGATCTGTTGTTGTAGCACGTTTTTCTATTTCATTTTTTCGTAATATTCTTTCTTAATGTACCTACCTTTTTTTATTGATGGGTCATAAAGTCTATCTTTTTTGTACGTCCAAGTATCATTTGTAAAATACTCGTAAAATTCATTTACTTCTTCTAATTTGAATACATAGCGAGTTACTTCATGGTCCAATTTGTGTCGAATGGTTTTATATCCGACAAACATAATTATTAAGCTGTCAGCTTTTGTCAATGAGAATCTTGCTTCACCTTGAAGATTTGTTGAAGTACCTGTTACAATTGACGTATCGCTCTTTAAAACGCAATCTGCAAAAGGTAAAGGTTCATTTTCAGGATTAAGAATTTTGATTGTTATAGAATCGGAACTATTGGTTTCTGTTTTGATAATTTCATAGTCTTCAATTCCACTAGGTGAAGGTTGTAGTTCACTATTCAAAATGATCTTTTTTCCTTCTCTTTTCCAAGTTCCAAATGTAGTTCCCCAAACCAAACCTGTTTGCCAATTGTATTCAAATGTCTTGTCTTTTTTCAATTCGATGGATGAACCAACACCGTAAATGCCTTTCCATTGATATTTACCAATTATGTCTTTATTTATCAGTTTTTTAGTCGAAGAACAAGACAATAAAGTCAAAAAGGTTAATATCGTTGTCAAATGTCTCAATTGGTCTTTTTAAATGTGCTACAACGTTTTATCGTATGGTGTCGTGCGGGAGTTCGAAGTGATTTCCTATCAGTTTACATCGGCGTTTTTTACGAGCCACAAACACTCGAATACCTCTGAAACCCGTATGCACTATACCATGTGTTGTGCGTTCGTTCATTTTTTTATTAAATCCAATCCATATCTTTTGGAAACTGTCTCCATGTATTATAGTTACTTTCTGAACACTCACGACTTTCTTGGTCAGATGAATTTTGAGCATTCCAAGCCGTATTAACATGATGATACAAATGTTCCATATCCACTCTAAAGTTTCCGTACTCATAATCCTTATCTGTTTCCAATTCATGAATTGTATTCGATAACTGTTCTAAGGCTTCTTTTAAATTATAGAGTATATATTCCTTATTCATTGGATTTTATTTTTGTTTCTTACTTGGACTAATCAATCAGAAAGTCAAATTCTGCCTTGTTAACACGTTTAGTATATTGTCTAGCTTTACCATTCTTATCAGTAAATCCAACTACTACTTCATCCTTAAAAATCAATAATCTAAAATCAGTTCCAATCAATGAAATATCTGGAGTTGCCCAAGATGCAATTGAACTTTCCCAACCATCGGAATTTTTTGAAATCCAGTTTTTAAGTTTTGTAATTTTCTCAGAATCCTTATTGATTATCTTAACTATAGAACTATCTGAAGAATATTTATTCTCTGTATGAATTGTCAATTTAAAATCATTTTCCTTATTTAAAATCTCATCGGGTTTAATAGCCTGTCCACATGATATTAAAATCAGCAAAAACAATCCTAAGATAATTTTAAATGTTTTCATGCTTTGTCTCAGTTTTTTTTGAATGACGCACAACTTGTAAATAAACACAATTGCGTTTATTTCGATTATATCTTAATTAAAATGTGTGTTTATATCCCCATATAGGCATGTAATGCACAACTTGTTTTGTTTCCGCTCGTCAATTTACAAAACAATCATCCCTTTACAAAGACTTTATATTGTTGTTTAAACCTAAGCTTTTGACATTAAAAGTTTAGGTTTTAACATTATTTATTGAGTTTTTTACGTTAAAACCTGTGTTTTCAACGTTGAAAGCTGAGCCTGCAACATTGTTAGCTGAAGTTTCAATATTAAAAGTTCAACTTTCAACCTAAGAAGCTGACTTTTCAATCAAAAAACATGTCCTTTAGGTATAAAAATAGCAGTATAAACAATTAAAACTTAAGCTTTCAACATTAAAACCTTAGCTTTTAATATCAAAAACTCAACTAACAATGTTGCAGGCTGAACTTTTAAGGTTGAAATGTCACCTTTTAACGTTAAATCTTCATGTTTTTACGTTAATCCTTTAACTTACCCTTCTCCCCAAAAACTTATAATACTGAATCAATAGCAAGGAAATGCCACTGCAAACGGCATAGCCCGCAAAAACAGGTAGGGCTGTTACATCAATAAATCGGCCAATAAAGGTAGCGATGGGCACAGCCATCACCGTTCCGATAAAGCCAAACAGGGCGGCTCCAATACCTGCAATGTGTCCCATGGGTTGCATGGCCAGTGCGTTGATGTTTCCGAAGATGAAGCCAACACAAAATAGCATGATCACAAAAAACAAAAGGAGAATGCCAATATCAGGATTAGGCTTGCCGAAAAACAAGAGTACGTAGCTTGAGGAAATACAGAAAAGGAGAGTAGTAAAGCTTTGGGCCAGCTTTAGCATGCCAAATCGAAGTACAAAGCTTCCATTTAAAAAGGTAGATAGGCCAATTACAATTGCAATGCCTGAGAAGATAAAGGGAAACTCTTCCACCAATCCGTATTGCTCCTGGAAGATCTGCTGACTGGAACTCAAATACACCATAAAGGCCGATAGGATTAATCCAGACATGAAGGTAAAAATTACGGATTGTTTGTGTTTGGTAAACTCCTTAATTCCATTGGAGAAAAGCGATAGGGTCAGCTTCCTTCGGTTTTCAACTTTGAGGGTTTCTTGCTGGCGTTGCCACAACCACAGAATTACAAACAGGCCAAATAGCAACTGGCTCGAAAAGATGGATTCCCATCCAAAGGTGTCAAGCATTAGCTTGCCAAAGGAAGGGGCCACGATGGGCGCCAGAATAAAGATTACCGTAACAAAGGACATGATTTTGGCCATGTAATCACCCACAAATCGGTCGCGCACCATGGCGGTAGCAACGGTTCGGGGTGCTGATAGACCAATTCCCTGCAGAAAACGTCCTGCAATCATCATCTCCATGCTCGAAGCGTAAATGCAAAGCATGCTCGAAAATGCAAAGAGCGAAAAGCCGATGTAAATGGTGTTTTTACGACCCAGGCTATCCGACAAGGGACCCGAAATCAATTGACCAAAACCCATTCCCAAAAATATCATCGTAATCAGCAACTGATTGTTTTTCGGATCGCTTATGCCAATGGTTTTGGCAATTTCGGGCAATCCAGGAAGTAAGGCATCTATCGAAAGGGATGCCAGTGACATCAAAGAGGCCATGATGATGATAAATTCGGTATCTGATTTTCTTTTGATTTGCATGCTATGGTTTTGAAATGATAGGTGCTACAACTGATCTTTGGGCTGAATCACCAATAGAAAATTGGGACACGAAGATATAAATTTATGCCAAACATTCGGCTTAGCATTATTCTTCCACAAAAGTGGAAGGCAAGTTATATCTACAGATTATGAATCGATAAAAGCCATTTGTACCTTCCCGTCAAATGGCTTTTGTTGCTATTTATTACCGATTGTTTAATGACTACAGCGGTATAATACCAAACACGAATTGCAAAGCGTGAATGGTATTATTGGCATTTCAAACTGACCTATTTCTTGGCTTTGATTTTTTCATTAAAGAAATCAATGGCAATTTGATTTACAAGTTTGCCTGATTTGCCAAATACATAATGTCCCGTATTGGGAAGAATACACAACTGAGCGTTCTCTATATCGCGGTATATTTCAAGGGTGTGCTCTTTTTTAATTGAATCTTTGTCTCCCAGCATGATCATTGTAGGTACTTTTATCGATTGAACCTTTGTTTGTGGAATATAGATTTCTGTCAGCCACATCTTTTTGGTATTCTCTAAATATTCATCAATTTTTTCGGGTTGCGATAGCAGAGGCAAGTGGGTTTTCATCCACCAACCATCCTTGTCTTTTGCCCAGTCTATTAACCCATTATTGGTCCAGTCCAACAAATCTTTACTTAATCCATTGGTTCCGGTATTCACTCCAATAGCCAATAGTTTTTTTACTTTGTCAGGGCGATCAGCTGCAAGGTATAAGCCAATGATTCCACCATCGCTCCATCCCAGAATATAAAGGCTGTCGAGCTGCAGGTGATCTATAAATTGTGAGATGTAATCGGCCATAAGTGGATAACTCAAAGAATCAAGATGACTTGAGCGCCCATGTCCCGGACTGTCAATCGCAATCACTTTAAAGTGCTCGGCCAATGTGGGAATACATTCCTGAAAGTTAATGATAGAACCTACGCCTCCATGCAAAAGAAGCAAGGGCGTTCCTTCTCCATAGGTTTCGTAATAAATTTGAGCTTCGTTTATGCTTGCGTGTTTTCCATTTGTGAGATTTGAACCATACTTTTCAGTTGGTGAATTTTGGGCATGGATTTCAGGCGAAATGAAAAGAATTAGAATGATAATGAAATAGTTTTTCATGGTGGAAGTCTTAGTTTTTTGGTTTTATACTGAATATTATAGTTAATCAAATCAATCGTAAATAAAATGAATGATGCTATTATTCATTACCTAAACTTTGATTTGCTCAAGCCGCATGGCTCATCCTTTTTATTCATCAAATGATTTCTTAAAAAGGAATTCATGAGCTCCCTTCGGTCGGTTCCATTGATGAAAAAGGATGCAAAAAATCTAGGGCGTGTAAGCTTAAACTATTTATACTTGAAAACTTTAAGTGCGGCGGGGTGATCTTCGAACAAGTTCTTAGCTTCCCCGTCTTACTAAAAATTTTTCTGCGTCTAATTAGCTTAACCTTCCAATGCCCACTTTGGTCAGTCGAACAAGGTAAAGAATTTAAAGAATTACCCACTATAAATCATACAAAGCCTAATTTGTACTTGTATCATTTTCTACGTAAACATGATTCCCTGATTCATGAGTATAGGTAATCTTCCATGCACCATTCATTTTCTTAAAAAGGAGTGTGATGCTAAATGGTTCTACTTTAATTTGATCGTCATTTTTGAGATTTACCTGAGCTTTTCCTCCCAAAGTCACCAATACGGTTTCAGCATCAAGTACCTCGATGATCGTTTCCGAATTATCAATGATCTGATTTTTTGATGATTCATAGTTGTTTTTGCATAATTCGTGGAATTCTGTGTAATCAGATTTGATACCATTGCTTATAGAAATGAAATCAGGCTGATCGGAATAGTATTCCATTACCTTTTCGTGATTTACCTCGGAGGCATCTTCAATAATTTGTTTGAGGAGTACTTGTATTTCCGATTTGATGGTTTCTATATTTTGATTGCTTAGCGAATCTTTTTTATGGGTATCGCAGGCATAGCCAAATAAAAGGCCTGCAATAAGGGTGGTCAGAATTAATTTTTTCATGCTATTTGCTTTTATTGGTTATCAATTTCTTTTAAAAAATCATCTATTGCCTGTAGGTAAGGCTTAGGGTTGTCGTGCATGGTAATATGGGCAGCATTTCCAATTATTGTAAATTTGGCACCTGGAGTCAGGCTTTGAAAGTGTTTTAGAGTTGAAGGAAGCACTTCGTCAAATTCTCCGCTAATGTACAGGCTTGGGATGCTAATGCTTTGAAGTTGATTGATTCGATCGTAATTTTTCAGTGTTCCACTTGCTGTAAACTCACTGGGTCCCCACATGTAGTGGTAAATGTCCATATTTGCCCCGGCAATTGTGCTGTCCATATTCGAATCCCAGGGTAATTTTTTGGCTACAAACTTTCGGTAAAACATACCAATTGCCTCGTTGTATTCCTTGGAGTCGTAATTGCCGCTTTCTTCGCTGGTTTTAATTGCCATTTGTACTGAATCGGGTAGGGTTTGAATCAATTCATTGCAATCTTCCAGCCATTGGGGGATGCTTAATGCCGGACTTGCCAGAATCATTGCTTTTACTTGTTCAGGATGTTTGAGGTAATACTCCATGCCCAGGATTCCTCCCCAGGAATGCCCATACAGGTAAAATTCTTTCAATCTCAGTTCATTCACAAACTGATGGACTTGCTCCACGAATGATTCGATATTCATGAGTGTTGTATCCGCGTGGCGATCGGATCTTCCACAGCCCAATTGATCCAGAAAAATGATGGGTCTGTTTTTGCTTAATTCTGCCAATGGGTTCAAGTAATAGGATGGATAACCGGGGCCACCATGCAGCAATACCAGTGGTGTTTCAGTTCCGCTTCCTACAATTTTATACCATACTTTTCCTCCAGTTACATCAATATATCCCTCACCGGAAGAAAGTTTTGTTTTCGGCTGACATCCCATAACAAGAATTGAAGTCAGGCTGAACAAAACCAATCTTAAAATCCATTTCTTTTTCATATCGCCATTGTTTTATTGATTCTTACTGATCTTTTCTTTTCAGGATGGAAACATTTTGCTTACTCTTGTTCCATCTCTATTTCTGCTTGAAGGTTTGGTAAGGGAAGTTCGCTAACCGGAGCATCCCAAATCACCTGCCACTTTCCTTCTATTTTTTCCCACAAAACCATATAATTGCCTTTATCACTCATTTGAGGGATGGGAGAATTTTCATTGGGCGTAAATTCCAGGCTATACTTTCCAAGTTCGACGGCTATGTTACCGCTAGCTTTCACTTCTACAGCTTCCAACTTAAAATCCCAGGTCCCAAATTGCATCAATTCACTCCACGATTTCTTGTATTCCTCAGCCCCCATTATGGGTTTTTGATTTGGAATCATTTGTATGGAATGCTTTGTGAAAAAAGTGGCAAGGGAATCAACCATTCCTTTTTTGTAGAAGCCCGATATTCTGACATTCTTCTCGTTAATCAGTTTTTTGAGTGCCTCCTTGTCTACACTTTCCTTTTGTATGGAAGTATTGCATCCCAAGACTGAAAGGATGATAATTAAAACAGGTAGAAATCGTATCATCATTACATTGGTTTTAAGTTTTCAATCTAATTCTTCAGGAATTCCAAAACGGATTCTGTCTCACATAGTAATCGGCATTACAATTGGAGATAATACCGATTATTAATTCGTGTGAGCCATTTGTTCGTATTATTCCAAATGCCTAACCAATTGTATATCGGTATTTCAATTTAATATTTCACAGTTTCGCTTAAGGCTTACTCTGAAATTTAAATGGTATAACAAGCTTGCGCAAGTAGGGAAGAGGTTTAAGAATCGTAAGCTTAAATTATTTTATAGTATCCGTTTCCATAGAGACGTTATCAGAAAAATAGAATTTGATTTTCAGTTTACCATCTTCCTTTACCATATATGCACTCTCGAACCACTCATATTTGTGATGTACTTTAGTAGTATCAAATTGCATAATAAAATTTCCGGTGTTGAATAAACTGATATGGGCAGAATTGATATCCGTTGAAATTTTAAGGTCACTCATTTTCCAGTCACTTTCGATAATGGGGAATGAAGATACAAATTCCAGGAACTCATCTTTATTCATCTCTCTTTGTGCTTCATAGATTATAAAATCCTTGGTGATATAATCATCTAATAATTCAGTGGTGTTGTTTTCTTTTTCAAAAGCTTCAAAAAAGCCTTCAATGGTTTTCATTACTTCCGATTCTGAGATTTTTTCTGGTTGAGGAGCACAACTCACCGCGATAACAATTAGTATAAACATTAGTTTTTTCATGGTGGATTTTCTTTGGTGATATACTAATTTAGTAAATTTTTAGATGATATAAAACTCTTAAAATCTATATGTTAACAAGGTGTAATATATCATAATAATATATGAAGATTGATATGTTCTGAATTATTTGCTCGAGTAGATTCATGCTTTCAAGCTTTTCATTTACACAGGCAAGGGATGGGGTGTTGTAATTCAGCTTATTACTTATTTTGCTCTTCGCTTTGATCCGTTTTCTTGAACCAATTCTTAGGATTGAAGTAGGATTTGTATTTCTTAAAGAGCTCTTTACCCACCAATATTCCACCAGACCAAAACAGCACTTCCCCAATAATCAGTGATACTGTGGAAAGGGTAATCTTGGTTTTGGCTTCCAGCTCCATAAAAGGGAATACAGGTATTATCAGAAAGAATGGGATGCAGAGAATGATCAGAATGATTCCCAATTTGATTTGCCAGTTCTTCTTTTTCATGTGATATGTGTTTGCTAATGACTTGAGTATTGGTATTCAATATTGTATTTATCGAACATTTTGGTCAAGTACAAAGTGCTTCCTATCACTCCTGCATTTCCTTCCTGTCCCGAAACAATTCCCACTAAGTAGCCATTTTTATCAATTACGGGAGATCCGCTTGTTCCATAAGGTTTTGTATTGGTTTGCAAGGATTTGGTATAAAAATAATCTCCCAAATTCTTAATGCATTGTAGTTTTATGAATGTAGGCTTATGATTATCTGTTTGATTCATACTCCAACCAATTGCATATACAATCTCATTGGTTTTTACTTGTGAGTACCTGATCTTTAATGGAAACAGTTTATTATTTTGTTCTTCTAATTCAAATAGAATCCAATCTCGAACTTTTAATGTATTGTACTGATCGATTGCTTCGTTTGAGTCTTTGTTAATTAATTGTTTTAGTTTGACTGTTTTTGTTTTGTCATTCTTTGGGTACATATTCCAATACTTAAACTTATTTCCCAAGTCGATAGTTTTTAACCCAAGCTGTTTCTCAAAAACCATAAACAGATGTTTACATGATACTGCAAGTGTATCAGAACCAGTATTCACTAAAAATGAATTTGCAATATCGTAATAGATAGTATCAGAAAAGCCAATTTCGTTGGTTAAAGCAAAATCTGGCCATGATTCAAGGGGCAGATCTGCCCATGATTCTTTTTCAATTTTGGATGAATTTTGGCAGCTGAATATCAGTAATATAATTGCTGCCAGTAAGCTTGATTTATTCATTATGCTTTAATTAGGGGTACCTTCAACAATAGAATCTTTTTTAAGCAACAAAACTTAGACTTTCTCCAACACTAAAGCAATTCCCTGTCCAACGCCAATACACATGGTGCAAAGGGCATACCTGGCATCGGAATGGATCAATTGGTAATAGGCCGATGTGGTGATACGGGCTCCGCTCATTCCCAGTGGATGACCTAAGGCGATGGCTCCACCCAAAGGATTAATGCGTGGGTCATCATCTGCCAAACCCAGTTCGCGAGTGCAACCAAGCGATTGGGCAGCGAAAGCCTCGTTCAATTCAATAATATCCATATCATCCAAATGCAGTCCGGTAAGTTGAAGCACTTTTCTGGTAGCAGGAACGGGGGCCATGCCCATAATTCTTGGCAGAACACCTGCGGTGGCCATGCCCAATATTTTCACTTTAGGAGTGAGATGGTATTTTTTTACTGCCTGTTCGGAAGCCAGTAGCATGGCTGCAGCTCCATCGTTTACTCCCGAAGCATTGCCTGCAGTAATGCATCCGTTGGGTCCTGAAATGGATTTTAAACTTGCCAGTTTTTCCAATGAGGAAAGTCTTGGATGTTCGTCGGTAGAGAAGAGGATGGGATCTGCTTTTCGCTGTGGGATTTCAACAGGAACGATCTCGTGAGCCAAACTTCCATTTTCCTGTGCATTGCGTGCTTTTTCCTGGCTCCATCGTGCAAACTTGTCCTGATCTTCACGGCTGATTGAAAAATCATCGGCAATGTTTTGTGCCGTTTGAATCATGCCTTCGGTACCATACATCTGGTCTAGTTTTTTATTCACAAATCGCCAGCCGATGGTGGTATCTTCCAGTTTGTGGGTACGACCAAATGCGGTCTCTGCTTTTCCCATTACAAATGGTGCTCTCGACATGCTCTCCACGCCTCCGGCCATCATCAAATTTGCTTCCCCGGCTTTTATGGCCCTGGCTGCACTTCCAATGGCATCCATTCCCGATCCGCACAGGCGGTTGATGGTAGCTGCAGGAACCGTTTCGGGGAAACCAGCCAAAAGAGTAGCCATGCGGGCTACGTTTCGGTTGTCTTCTCCTGCCTGATTGGCACAACCCATAAATACGTCATCAATGGCAGCCCAATCCATTTCCGGATTTCTATTCATTAAGGCTTTTAGGGGAATGGCTGCTAAATCATCGGTTCGAACGGAAGCCAGTGTTCCAGCATATTTTCCTACAGGAGTTCTTATGGCATCGCAGATATAAACATTTGTCATCATTAGGCTGTTTTTGTGGGTTGGTTAGCTATCAGAAAACGATTTTGGTTATTTGGCAAACTGATGAATCTCAGCTTTGTATTTCTTAAATCCATTGTATAATGACTGAGAGAGACGATCTACTTCTACCTGTGTGATTGTGGTGGCAAGCATGCAAGCGAAGGTGTTGATCAGAATCAGGTTTTCGTGAAGGAAAAGATAGTCGAGAAGGTCTACAATTACTTTTCTTTCTTCCGGTGCCTGATAGGTTTCACGGTAATTGCGTGGCTGTTCTTGGCGAAAATGTAAACGGAACATTGATCCCGCTCCCGTGATCGCGACAGGAACATCGGCCAATTGAATGGCTTCATGAATTTGTTTTTTTGCAATCTCTGCCATTTTATTGATATTTTCCACTGCCTGCCTGTCGTATAGCTGCATGGCTGTTTTTCCTGCAATCATGGTAACAGGGTTGGCCGAGAATGTGCCTGAATGAGGCTGTTTAATTACTTTTCTCGTGGGATCGAACACCGACATGATTTTTGCGCTACCAGCAATGGCGCCAACAGGAAATCCACCTCCTATGATTTTTCCGAGGGCAGTCATATCGGGCTTTACAGGATACAAATTCTGAGCTCCACTATAGGTTACTCGATAGGTTACCACTTCGTCGAAGACCAGAAGCACCTTGTTTTTTCTGGTCCAATTGTATATTTCCAGCAAAAATTTTTCCTCAATTGGATACATTCCAACCCGATGAGAAATAGGGTCAATCAATACGCAAGCCAGTTCACTTTTATTGGCTTCCAGTAAATTAATCGTTCGTTCAATATCGTTGTAAGGGAATACAACCACATCTTTTTTTACACTTTCGGGTGTGCCATAGGTTACCGGAACCGAATTGGGCTTGTCGATATCCCCCCAATTGTGAGGTTCTGCAATCTGGCTAATTTCCGCAAAATCGTAAGTGCCGTGGTAGGCTCCTTCAGCCTTGGCGATTTTAGGTCGGCCTGTATAAGCCCGAGCTGCTTTTATCATAGACATTACTGCCTCGGTACCTGAGTTCACAAATCGAATTCTTTCGAACTCTTTGTTTCTTTCCACCAATAACTCACCAAACTCTACTTCCACCTCACTTCCCAACGTATAGGCAGTTCCGTTTTGCATTTGTTCTGTTACGGCATCCACAATCACAGGATGAGAGTGCCCATGAATCAAAGATGCCATATTGTTGGCGAAATCTATCCTGGTATTGCCATCGATATCGGTTACATAGCTGCCTTTGGCCTGAGCAACATAAAAAGGATGAGGACGGCGGAAAATGGTATTTCTGCTTACACCACCGGTTATCACTTTTTTTGCTCTTTTGTAGAGCTTTAGGCTTGATTTATAATTTACATTATCAGCATTTTCCATGATGATTTCAGAGTTTAGTTTATTGAAATAGTTTGGCTTCGGTATGTTTCTGTAAATATTCAAAATCAACATTGGGTCCTAGTTTTCTAACAAAAAGGCCTTCTTTTTTTACATCGATTATGGCCAGATTTGTATAAATGCTTTCCACAACGCCTTTTCCGGTTAATGGATAGCTGCATTGATTCAGGATTTTGGGTTTGCCATCTTTGGTGTTGTGTTGTGTAATTACCAGTATTCTTTTTACTCCAGCCACCAAATCCATTGCTCCCCCAACTGCAGGTATGGCATTGGCAGCACCTGTTGACCAGTTGGCCAAATCCCCATTTTTAGAGATTTGCATGGCGCCCAAAACGCATACATCAATATGGCCGCCTCTAATCATGGTAAAGCTATCGGCATGATGGAAAAAACAAGCACCGGGTATGGTAGTCACAGGTTTTTTTCCAGCATTTATCAATTCAGGGTCTTCTTGTCCGGCCATTGGTACAGCTCCCATTCCCAGCAATCCATTTTCGGTCTGGTAGATCAGTTCACGACCACTGGGAACAAAGTCAGCAACCATTTCGGGCATGCCTATTCCGAGGTTCACATAGGAGCCATCGGGAATGTCCATCGCTACATTTTGAGCCATTTCCGTTTTGCTCCAGCCAATTTTTAATTGTTTTTCTACCATGGGTACGTAAGTTTTTGTGCTACCAAATCAGATTCATGGGCAGGATTGGAAACTTCGATAATATGATTCACAAAAATTCCTGGTGTTACCACGATTTCGGGATCTATGATACCTGCCTCAACTACTTTTTTCGCCTGAACAATGCTTGTAGTGGCGGCAGTACACATGATGGGGCCAAAATTGCGTGCGGTGGCATGATAGGTTAAATTGCCATAACGATCGGCCAGTTCGCATTTTACCAGAGAGAAATCGGCTTTAATGCCTCTTTCCAACACATATTCTATTCCGTCAAATACTCTGCATTCCTTGCCTTCTGCCAAAGGAGTATTTACCGAGGCAGGAGTGTAGAAAGCTGGAATTCCAGCTCCACCGGCTCTAATTCTTTCCGCTAAGGTGCCTTGTGGTACGAGTTCCAATTCTATTTCTCCGGCATTGTAGAGTTCTGGAAATACAGTGGAGTTGGCAGTCCTGGGAAAAGAACAGATCATTTTTTTCACTCTTCGTTGTTCAATTAAGGCAGCCAGTCCCACATTTCCACTTCCGGTATTATTGCTCACCACGGTCAAATCTTTTGCTCCCTGATCGATCAAGGCATGAATCAATTCAATGGGGCTGCCGGCTTCACCAAAGCCACTAATCATAATGGTAGCTCCATCGTGAATGTCTTGTACGGCTTCGGCTAACGATTGTACTGTTTTGTTAATCATAGAACAGAAATGGTATGGTTTGAACGATATTCTATTTTCTCTCTAATTGTTTTTCGATGGCCTCTAACTCATCAGTATAGAAATATTTGTCACCTTCAAATGGTTTCAGTTTTTCAATGGTGTTCTGCTGTTCGTCGTAATCTGCCAAATACACCCTGTCCATCCATTCCATGTTCCTGGCTTCGTTGAATTTAAGTGCAAATGCTGTTTTTCCATTCACCTCTACAGTACCCAACATTGAGGCTTTCCCAGCTGATGAGGTCATCGAGATATATCTGGAAGGTCGGCCAACTGATGGAAGACTTCTGTATATTTGGCTAAATACCTTATTGATATCGGCCAATGGTGCAGTGAAGTAGTGGTGTTCTCCCGTTGGTCGCGCATAGTACATGGAATGGAAACCAATGCCCAGCATCATGAGTACATGTCCAAGGTCTATCCAGTTTTGAGCCGATTTATTGATATCAATTCCTCCATTTTCATCAGGGAACAAGCTGATATGTTTCATGATTGGGCTTTGACTTTTAACTGTTATTCCGGCGGCTCGTAATCGTCGAACAGCCGCAATGGTGGTCAGATTCATTAATTCTTTCGGACCAGAGAAATGTCCCATCCAAATTACTTGAATGCCATGGTTGATCAAATCTTTATAGAGTGTCAGAATATCATCAAAGCTCGGCTGGATTATTATTTGAGGATCGTAGGTTAAGCTCCTGGAAGCCATGCGTATGTTTCTGATGTGTGACAATTCGGGATCGGTGATCAATGGCAATAGATATTCCTTTAACCGGGAATAAGGCATTAAGCCTCCATCACCGCCAGTAAGCAAAATATCGGTTACTTCTTTGTGCTTCCGTAGATAATGATGAACCTGATCAATATCCTCCTGTATGAACATGTCTTCATCGCCTCTTACCTGGGCATGGCGGAAACAATAATTGCAGAAAGCAAAACAGCTTTGTGTACTTTTATCAAAAACAAGAAAACATTGCGGATACTTGTGTTGGCTGCCATCCAGAATTTCAAAATCGCCATTCTCATTTTCGAAACAGGCCTTGTTCAACAATTGTTTGCCATCGTGAGGATTGGTATCGTGTATATAATCCTTACAAATTTGTTGCTTTTCCTCTTCCGATTTGGCATTCCTGTATCTTTCCAGTAGTTCAGCTTTCATCATTCCAGGCTGAGGAAATACCAATTGAAATACCAAATCATTTTCGTAGTTCTTCCAGTTTATGGTGTTGAGAACATGCTTGGTTGCCATAAATCGATACACATTAATGAAAAGCTCTCGCTCTTCGATGTAGCCAATATCAATACCATTAGCATTTAGTATAGATATGATTTCTCTGAAACCATCAATGCTTGTATAGCGATTTTTGTTAGAGGTAAACATCGGTGCACTTTCCTCTTTTAAAATAGAGTATTGCGGAAAGCAATGATGCAATTTGTTGATGAGGCTTGCAGGCAATAGCTTTTCTTTCTCGATGATTTGGGCTGCATTTTCATCAATTCCGTGATGAGCAAATTGTTTGGTAAGGTCAATTTTTTCTGAATGTAACATGTAAAACTATTTTAGGATTAATAGTCTGATTTAACTGTAAGAGTATGAACTCCTATACCTATTTCGACCCATCGTTTATTGGCTTTATCGGTATTTGTAATACAAAACAATTTAGATTACAAAGTTTACTGATTTATATAGCAATATAATGGGTTACATGTAATCAAGTTACAACAAAAACTGATATTATTTAAATGCATTTTTTGCAAATAAAAAACCTTCTCTGTGAAACAGAGAAGGTTCAAATTATATTGATGTCAATAACTTACATGAAAGCGCCAATTCCACCTGCAATTGACATGATCAGAAATGCCAAAACGTAGAAGGATAGAATTATAATGCTTAAAATACCAATAAACTTGTAGTGCTTTTTTAAAAATTTAAATGCCAGGCTTAATTGTTCACTGTCTTCACTGTAAATGGCAGTTTTTGAGTGTTTCGAGAATTTGTATAGGTAAAAAATTGGGAAGAAGTACAATGCACCTAATAGTAAATAGAACACTCCAATTATTATTCCACTTCCCATAAAAGGTAAGTTATCTCCGGCCATAGCACCAAACATAGTTGCCATAAAAATTGCGGCAATTATAAGTATTCCCAGAAAAACAAATCCAAGTATGGAAAAAAACATGGTCCATTTGCGGGTTTCGTTGAGGTAAATTACCGATTGTGCCGTTAGCTCGATTGGCTTGGCTTCTCTTCCTTCGTTATTTTGCATGTTTAAAGGGTTTTGTTAATTTTTTTTATCAGCTTAAAATAATTATTTCTTTTTTATTTTCGATGATAATTGGGGGATGTTTCAGTAAAATTGCTATCATTTTAAAATGCTTTGGATAAAATGACTAAGTAGTGTAAATAAATGCTTACCTTGCAGAACCTTTTTGTCTTGAGCGAAGTAGGCCAAACTATTATCTGAATCGATTCATTAAGGTTTTATTAATCATTAATGTATCACTAAAAATTTTATGGGAAGATCGCAAGAGACGTATAACAAAAAAGAGAAAGAGAAAAGAAAACTGCAGAAAAGAAAAGAGAAAGAAGCTCGAAAAGAGGCTCGTAAAGAAGCAGGTGGAAAAAGTAGCTTGGATGACATGATCGCTTATGTAGATGAGTTTGGAAACATCACATCAACACCACCAGATCCTGCCAAGAAAAAGGAAGAGATTAATGCGGAAGACATTGTACTAGGAGCCAGAAATAGTGGTGACTTTGAAGAAGAGGAAGGAAAGAAACAAGGTGTTGTGAGTTTCTTCAACGAATCAAAAGGTTTCGGTTTTATTAAAGATTCAAATACGGGTGAGAGTATTTTTGTACACGTAAATGGATTGGTAGATACCATTAAGGAGAACGATAAGGTAGAGTTTGATACCGAGCGTGGACCTAAAGGAATGAATGCCGTTAATGTTACTCTAAAAAAGTAACTTTCAAATTATATTTCATATCAGTACACTAGTACCTGATATAAGATTTAGACAATAAAAAAAGCACCTCTAGGGGTGCTTTTTCAATTTCTTATAAAGGTGTAGCGATTATTCAATCACTCTTACATTTACTGCGTTTAAACCTTTTCTTCCATTTTCAACATCGTATTCAACTTTGTCGTTTTCTCTGATTTCATCAACAAGACCTGATACGTGTACGAAAACATCATCACTTTGATCAGCTGGTTTGATAAAACCGAAACCTTTTGATTCGTTAAAGAATTTTACTGTTCCTTCCATTGTAATTAAATTAAAATAATAATTTGAAATAAGTCTTTCTTAATAACTCCCGTATGATCCTGTTAATTTAAATTCCGGGAATGGAATGAATAGTAACAAATAATATTGAAATTAAAAGAGTCGATCATCAACCGACCTATGACTTAATATCCTGCCAAAGGTAGGTAAAAAAATGATACTTGAAAGAAAAAAAAAATAATTTGACGAATTTATAAAGATTAGATAATGAGTAGGTTGAAAAACTAAGTGGCTGTAGTTGCCCATTCTTTGCCTAAAATGGCATAAATTACATCATCCACCCACTGTCCATTTATTAAAATACTTTCCTTAAAATGAGCTTCTTTCCTAAAACCAAGTTTTTCTATTAATAGGATTGAGGGAGTGTTTAGTGGATCAACCGATGCGATAATTCTGTGCTTTTTAAGATTACAAAATAAATGGGTTATTATCGCACTAGCAGCTTCTTTTGCATAACCTTTGCGATGATGTTTTTTGTTAATGGTACATCCAATTTCTACCTGATGCTCGTCGCCATCCAGAAAATGAACCCCAAAATCACCAATCATTTCATTCGAATCTTGCAGTATTATTGCAAATTGGTACCATGTTCCGGGTTCGTTAAATTCTTTGGCAATCCTATTTTTTATAAAGTGCTGGCAATCTTCCAATGCGTACGGAATCCAACCTTGGTATTTGTTGGTTTCCACATCCGATCGGTAGGAGTAGAAAGCTTTGTCATGCTTCATCTCCAATTTTTCAAGCACCAGGCGTTTTGTTTCAAGTTTCATTTCTGATAACTGTTTACTGATCATCGTTCACTTTTATTTGTCTAACTCTCCAAATACTCTTTTTAGAATATTGCTGACACGCTTTAAAGGATCTTTTCGGATTTGCTTTTCTTCTTCTGCCACTTTTAAAAACAAGGCATCCAAAGCTTTTTGAGTAACATAGTCGTCCAGTTTTGTATTTACAGGTTCAAGATTGGCCAGTTTTCCGGCAAAACTGCCTGCTACCTTATTGTAATTGTTGGTAAGCAAATCCCATGATTCGTTGGTAGAGATGTTCGCAACCAGTTTTTTATCAAGCGATGCTTTTACTTTAGGCATAAATAAATCCTTTAGCTTGTCGGATGTTTTGCCTTTTAGATATTGGGTTGCGGCATCATTATTTCCTTTCAGGATGCCAAAAGCATCTGCAATGGTCATTTCTGAAATTGCAGATGCAAAAATAGGAACAGCTTCTTTTACCGCATCTTCAGCAGCTCGGTTCAATCTGATTTCTACCTTTTCGATTAAATCCTTTCCGCCAGGTATCATGCTGATATTCTTGGATATTTTTTGAGCTTCGGGAGGAAGAAGAATTTTTACCAATTCATCTTTGTAAAAGCCATCTTCTACCGATAGAATATTGGCTGCATTAACACTTCCTACTTTCAGGGCTTCTTTCAATCCTGCAGAAACTTCACTATCGGTTAGAGGTTTGTATTGTTCCAAATTGTATTGATCCATTACGGCTTGCATTTCGGCACAAGACCAAAACATTGTAGAGATTATTATGAAATAAAGGTACTTTTTCATTCTGAAATTAAATTTTGGTATGTAGTAATAATTGAAGTTCGAAGGTATCAAAAATTGAAACAATAAAAAATCCCTTGAGTTAGCAAGGGATTTAAATCTACAGGGGATAGATTTATGAACAGGGGATTATTTAGTTAGTGCTTCCATAAAATCTTCTACATCACCAGGAGTACTCATTATTTTCATAAAAGTACCCATGGTAAGTTCTGGCCAGTACAAAGCAAAACGGTATTTTCCATGTAGCATGGTAACTTCTTTGTCCTGAAGGATGATTTCATATGGCATAGCAGCAATGTGGTCTTCACCAATAATCGGTAGGAAATGTTTTTCACCATTTTCCTGATCAAGCAATCCTACACCGAATACAGCAATTTTTTCATTTTTAAATACTTGTTCGTAAATCAACTTGGTATTTTCTTTTCCAGTATTTAGGTTGTTACGTATTTTCTCCACTCCAGCTTCAAAACTTTCAAACTCGCAAAGTTCTACCGGATCTTTAAAATAAGGCATCATTATTTTATAGTGATACTTCTTTAACGAAGCAGCTTTAATTTCTCCACCAAAAGCTGTGAATTCACTTCCGAAATTTCCAAGAGCACTTTTTACATCTGCAGTAATTTTAGTATAGGTATTCTTGTCAGTTTCGTAATTGCTTAAGTAAGCACAAAACATATATTCAGGATTCAGCATGCTTATTGCAGTTTGTTGTCCTTTTTTTACCAAGCCAACTTTTAATACGCTTGCCAATGCACCTCTGTCTGTTGATTGTAAGCATAGATTCTGTAAATCATTTCTTGTAAAGCAAATAACATGCAAGTTGTTGTTTGATTCGGGAGCATATTCACCAACAATTTTAAAATCATTAGCCTGAAGTTGGGTTTTGATTTCTTCAGATAATGCAGATATCGATTCATCGGATGTTCCAATCTTAAAGAATGGAGAAAGTTCAAATTCTTGAGCAATACTAGCCTGATTAATAACAAATAAAGCTAGTAATAATAGTAAGTTCCTCATTTGATTAGTTTTTTGTAATTATAAAGATGTTTAGAGATCACAATATATAAATATGAAAACATATAGAAGGTGTTATGTCGTATTTTTACTATGATTAGCGATTGTATTGAATTTAATTTGTGACAGATGTGCCTTAAATATTAGGATGTAGAGCTATTTGAATTAAAATTAAATTGTGTTGTGAATACTTTGTGGCTTCATCTATTTTTCGGAAATTTAATCTTCCAAACCAAAAGAAATAGGTAAATGAAATGGTTACTACTAATAACTAGCCGAATTAAGGAGGATAAGAAGAGGTTTTTGAACAGCCAGGAATCTCTTCATGAGCTATGGAATTGGATTTCTCATTTGGCAGGAGTTTTCTTTGTAATTCCTGCTGGAACCTGGTTGATGTATCAGGCATGGGAAACTCAAAACTGGAAAGGACTATTGGCTGTTTTTATTTTTCTTCTAGGGTTTCTGTTGCTTTATTTTTCTTCTGCATTGTATCATTATATGGTGGATCATCCCAAAAGGAGCATGTTTAGAAAAATTGATCACATTAGCATATTTGTGATGATTGCCGGAACATATACACCCTTTCTGGTAATTTACCTGGATGATATGGTAGGGAAAATCTACTTGGTAATTTTATGGGTTTTGGTAGGGTTTGGCATCGTGTACAAACTGTTTTTATTGGGGAGATATAAATGGATTTCTCTGCTGATGTATTTGTTTATGGGCTATATCCTTGTTTTTAACTTTGATGCATTTAGTGCGGTTCTGCCTACCTTAAGTTTGCAGTGGATTATCATTGGCGGTGTGTTTTACACCCTTGGCGTAATATTTTACGTTTGGAAAAAATTGCCTTTTAATCATTTTATTTGGCACTTGTTTGTGTTTGGGGGAAGTTTATCGCATTTTGTCGCGGTTTATTATGCAATTCAGTAAGACTTTGGGAGTTGATTTGATGGAAAAATTAAAAAGACCTTCCCGTAGGAAAGTCTTTTCAATTGTTAGTTTTTGGGCAGTTAGCAGATTCTACAATTTTTAACATACCAAGATACTGGGTGTTCTCTCTTTTCAACCAATTCCTGAATAATTTTTCGATTATCCCATACGGCACAGCACGAAGTGGTTTGATTTAAAGCTTTGATCAGTCTCGACCAATTATCCATGATTTCCATAGTCAATAGGCTTTCATACTCTTTGAAAACACTAATGGCAGATGATCCACAGAAATGTAATCTTTCTTCAATAGATTTTAATTTGTCATTTTTTGTGAAGATGTGATCACCAACTTTAAAATAATCCTCTTCGTTTAGTTGTAAAGTTACTTTAAGATCAATTGTAGTCATAGTTCGTTAATTTAGGTTAGAATTTGCTTCTTTTTTTCTGTATTTAAAATAGGGTTTGTGCTCTTATTTTACTGATATAATGATCTTTTCTAAAATTAAGCAATTTTGCAATACTGAAAAAATAAAAATTATTAAAGAACAATTTCATTATTTGAAAGCATAAAAAAAGCCCCCCGAAGGGAGCCTTGATCATATGTAGTTGTGATTTTGTACTACTCTTCAATCTTTTCCAACTGTACAGTAAAATGTCTCATAATTGGAGCTTCATCAACAATTTTGAAACCATGTTTGATTTCGTGTCTGCGATCGTAAACATTTTTAAGAGCTGCTGCAATAACATCCATATGGTTGTTGGTGTAGGTTCTTCTTGGTATAGCTAAACGCAACAATTCCAAATTTGGATAACGATTTTCTCTGGTTTCAGGATCTCTATCTGCTAAGATGGTTCCAATTTCAACACCGCGAATACCAGCTTCCAAATACAATTCACATCCTAAAGTTTGTGCTTGGAATTCTTCTTTCGGAATGTGAGATAAAATTTTCTTAGCATCTACGAAAATAGCGTGACCACCTATTGGTTTCTGGAATGGAATTCCATACTCTTCCAATTTGCCACCAAGGTATTCTACCTGCTTGATACGAGTTTCCAAATAGTCAAACTCGGTACCTTCATCTAAACCTTGAGCCAATGCATTCATGTCACGACCTGACATACCTCCATAAGTAACATATCCTTCGAACATGATATTATAAGTAGATGCTTTTTTCCAAAGTTCTTCGCTCTTCATACCAATGAAACCACCCATGTTCACAATTGCATCTTTTTTAGAACTCATAGTTGCCATATCAGCATAAGAATACATTTCCAGTACAATTTCTTTGATTGTTTTGTCAGCATAACCTTCTTCACGAGTTTTGATGAAGTAAGCATTCTCAGCAAAACGAGCAGAGTCGAAACATACAGGAACTTCATATTTATCTGCTAATTCTTTAACAGCCTTAATGTTTGCCATAGAAACAGGCTGACCTCCAGATGTGTTACATGTAACCGTAACAATGATCATAGGAATTTGTTCTTTTGGATAAGTTGAAAGAACAGACTCTAATTTTACAAGGTCAAGATTTCCTTTAAATGGGTGATCAATTTCAGTATCGAAAGCTTCGTCAATGGTACAATCGATAGCTTTTGCTTTTCTAAACTCGATATGGCCTTTGGTAGTGTCGAAATGAGAGTTTCCTGGTACAACATCGCCATCTTTTACCAAAACAGAGAACAATACATTCTCAGCAGCACGTCCTTGGTGAGTAGGCAAGAAGTGATCAAAACCCAAGATGTTTTTTAATGCTTCTTTCATGTTGTAGTATGAACGAGCACCTGCATAACTTTCGTCACCCAACATCATTGCCGACCATTGTTTGTCACTCATTGCTCCTGTACCTGAGTCGGTCAATAAGTCAATAAAAACGTGGTCGCTTTTAAGGTTAAATAAGTTGTAGTTGGCATCTTTTAACCATTGTTCTCTTTCTTCACGAGTACTTCTTCTGATGGTTTCAACCATCTTAATTTTGTATGATTCTGCAAATGGAATTTCCATGATATTTTTTATTTAATTGCTTAATATTTTGTTCGTTACTGGTATTGGCTTTTGTACGATTTATGATGCCTCAAAATACTTGTAGGTATTACAAATCAATCAATTACATTGTTGTGATATTGAGTTAGCCAAATAATGAAATACAGATATGCAATAAGAACTGACCTGATGTAGTAATCTGATCAAAGAATCGTTATTAAATATTGTATTGAAAAAATGGGACAAGGAATGCCCTGAGACGGATTAGAAGTGAAACTCGTCTCTGTTTTTGATGTTAAGGTAGACTTTGTGTGTCAGTTTAGGAAGTTGATATTTAATTTCCATGCTTTCTGATTTTTCTACTGTTGGCAAAATTATAACTTTTTAACTTGAAACAAAAATTAAGGGCTAAAAATATGCAAACGATTGAATTGTGAAACCTTCAAACAAATCCCATTTCGGTCTGTTTTTTGAGTAGATTGCCAGCATAAATGCTTTTAAGAACAAAATAAAATTGACATTTTTGCACAAACCAAATATCATAGGATTGTATTTGGTTAGTGTATGTTCCAAAAGCCCGTATTATTAATCCGAACAGAGCTACGCCCAATGATTCGATTTTTTCTTGTATTGCTGATTGTTATTCAGCCATTTGTTTTGTTGTCTCAAAATAAGACACAGTTGCAGAAAGACTCTTTGCTTCTGGATACCATTCGATTAGAAGAGTCGGCTTATAAGATAAGACACAATGCAGCCGATTCGATGAAGCACTTTATGCACGATACCGTTTTGCATCCCATAAAAGATCCTTTGAATCACATTGAAAATGTTGGATTCAGGTTTATTGTACGTGAACTTGCAGCTGACTATGCGCCAAAACAGTATCAAACCGATTCTGTTCGAGATGCGGTAAATACACTTCTTCAGTATGTGGGGAATGATAGCATTCGTAATATGGTTTTTTACCTAAAAGATTATATCGAAAAGAGAAAAACAGAGGAAGCTTTAAAGGAAGTTAAAAAGCAAATTGAGCTTGAGAAAGTCTTAAGTTACCAGCCAGATTTGCCTGAGATTAAGGAAGCGGTTAGGTCTGAAACCTGGAAGACTGAAGCTTTGAATGAACTTTATAATTACGTGGAGCATGATCCGGTGCATCAATGGATTAGAGAAATTAGTCGAGATTCTGTGTTTCTTGGGGTTCGTAACTTTATGAATGATTCTATAAAGTTTTGGATTAACAATGGAAAACAAGATTATAAGAGATTTTGGCTGAAAAAGAACAAACGTGATTCTATTGGTATCTGGATACAGAATACATCAGATCGATCGGTGAGAATCTTGGTTGATGATGATGTTTACCAGCAATCGGTGCAACGTTCAAAAGTACGAGGGACAAGGGTATTGTTAGAGAAAAAGGAACGTGCTGATCAATATGCATTGGCTAAACTGGGTAAATACAAACGCTATTCTCAAATTTGGAAAGCAGGGGCGACAATTGGTATGGCTTTTAATCAAGGTCATGTAAGTGATAGTTGGTCTAGAGGAGGAGAGAGTTCCATGGCGACTAGTTCAACACTTGAGGCATTTGCAAATTTCAAAAAGGGAAATCATACATGGGACAACAGTCTGAAAGTAAAATATGGATTGTTAAAATCAGGTGAGGATGGATTTAGAAAGAACGAAGATAGAGTTGAGTTAAATACCAAGTACGGACAAAAAGCGGTGAAGAATTGGTACTATTCTGCTCAGTTCAATTTAAAAACGCAAATGGTAAAAGGCTACTCTTATCCAAATGATAGTCCACGTGTGTTGAAATCAAACTTTTTTGCTCCAGCTTACATTATTGCTTCTGTCGGTATGGATTACAAACCCAATAAGAATTTTTCGGTTCTGCTTTCGCCACTTTCAGCCAAATACACAATCGTTAAGGATACCGCAAATATCGATCAAACAGCTTTTGGTGTTGACAAAGACAAGAAAATTAAAAAAGAGGTGGGTTCGTATGTGAACCTTTCTCATAAATTGAAATTTTGGGAAGATTTAGAATTGATCAATAAGCTTACGCTTTATTCAAATTATAGCGAAAAGCCTAAGAATGTAGATGTAGATTGGGAAGTGAGTCTAACCATGCCAATAAATCAGTATCTGCTATCGAAATTCTCAACCCATTTAATTTCTGACGATGATACGGGATCTAAAGTGCAGTTTAAAGAGAACTTTTCTATTGGGATTAGTTACCGATTTTAAATCAATTTAAAAATGGTAGAAATACCCATTTTTGTATTGAGGAGAGGTAATTTGTTGTGTTTTTAAACCTATGAAAATTGTTTAAAATACACTATTTTGTGGTTGAAATTAAAACATTAATCTATGAGTTTAAATTATGCGGTTCCGGGTGTTGGAACGATTACTATCGATACCTTGGTGGTAGATTCGAATGGAACATTAACCGTTAAAGGAGAAATGGTTCCAGGTGTGGTGGAAAGAATTCATCGTTTACAAATGTTGGGAGTTAACGTGGTAATGATTTCATCAGACCAACGTGGAAATGCAAAAGATTTGGCACTATCGAGTGGGATATCTTATTATGAAGCGAGTAACTCCAGAGAAAAAGAAGATGTTTTACTTTCGCTGGGAAGTAAAAATGTTGCAGCTATTGGTAATGCTCGTATAGATATTGGGTTGTTTGTTCAATCAATAATTTCAGTAGCTACGCTTCAGGCAGAAGGAATTCATAAAGATATTATTGACCATGTTGATGTAATTTTGCCATCAATCAATGATGCACTTGACTTTTTTCTTGATAGCGATACCTTTATTGCTACAATGAAAAGATAACTGTAACCGAAGCATACTTATAAAACAGAATAAAATTAAAATCTCCTTCAAGGAGATTTTTTTGCAAATTAGCTTAGAACAGACTATTTTTCCCGTATTGATTTACTACCTATGAATTGGATTTTACTTGTTGTTTCGGCTATTGCTGTTGGATTTGGTGTGTATTGGTATTTTATACATGTACCAAATTACTATGCATATGTATCTTCCGAAGGGGAGAGTTTGAAAAAATTCCTGAATCCTGATATTCTGCTAAAGCTTACTCAAGAACAGCAAGATGATATTTGGATTTTGGATGTAAGGGAAGAGGAATACTTCCTAATGGGACACATTCCTGATGCCAAGAGTTTCCCGCATCATGATGTTGAAAAATGGTACCACCAAATTCCTAAAGATAAGGCATTGATATTGTATTGTGATTTAACCATTAAAACTCAAAATGTAATTATTTTTTTGGAAGAGAAAGGTTATACCAAAATGCTAAATTGGGGTAAATACAAACGCTGGAATCATAGAGAAACAGTAGAAGAAAGCATTTCCATTTAAAGCAATTTATTGTATAACTTTAAGTTTTCATCATCAAATACGCAAAATACTACCTCTTTTAAGTGCTTGCATTTTTCCAATTGTTTTCGAACAGTTTTAATGGCAATCTTGGCAGCTTTTTCTTTTGGAAAGCGATAAACACCTGTACTGATATTTGGGAAAGCAATGCTTTGTAATTTGTACTTCTCTGCAAGTTTTATGCTCTCTTTATAGCAGCTTTTCAGCAATTGATCTTCGTTATATTTGCCACCACTCCAAACAGGACCAACGGTATGTATTACCTTTTTGCTGGGTAGTTTATAAGCATTTGTAATTTTAGCCTCGCCAGTTGAACATCCATTAAGTGTGCGACACTCTTCCAACAAGTCAGGACCAGCAGCTCTGTGTATTGCTCCATCAACTCCGCCGCCACCAAGCAAACTTCTGTTGGCAGCATTTACTATTGCATCGGTTTTCAGTTTGGTAATATCTCCCTTAAAAATTTCAATTTTCATGACTGCTAGTTTAATTTTACTTTTCTTTCCTTCGGAATTATCCTAAATTGTATGGTGATCTTTCACCTCAGAGCCAAATGATTATTTCATTTTACTCTTTACACAGATATTTAATTTATACTAAATATCAATCTTGTGTTTTTTAAAATTAATAATTCAAATTCATTATAAAAAACAATTCCGAAATCGATTGCAATTCACTGACAGTGAAATTGTTTGTTTCGGTTTGGAAAAATATTTTTATTTTAGCCGCGCTAGCCAAGCAAATTGATTGAAATATTAAATTGACAATTATGAAAAGAGTATTAGTTGCAACCGGAGGTGGTGATTGCCCTGGTTTGAATGCTGTGATTCGCGCCGTTGTGAAACGTGCAGCTCAAGAAAAAGATTGGGAAGTTGTGGGAAGTATTCAGTCGTTCGACGGAATTTTAAAGGAACCGACTGAAATTAAGATATTAGATGATGCTGCGGTTAAAGGTATTCACTATCAAGGTGGTACAATTATCGGAACAACTACAAAAGGTGGTCCTTTTGCTTGGCCAGTAAAAAACAAGGATGGTTCTTGGGGATCTGCTGACCGTTCTGATGAAATGATTCGCAAATTACAATACCTGGGAATCGATGCTGTAATTAGCATTGGTGGTGATGGTTCTCAGAAAATTTCACAAGCTCTTTACGAAAAAGGATTAAACATTATTGGTGTACCTAAAACTATCGATAATGACCTTTCGGCTACCGATTTTACTTTCGGTTACCAAACTGCTGTTCAAATTTGTACCGAAGCTGTTGATAAGTTGAAAACAACTGCTGCTTCTCACAATCGTGTTTTCATTTTGGAAGCTATGGGACGTGATGCAGGTTGGATTGCATTGAGTGCTGCTATTGCAGGTGGTGCTGAAGCTTGTTTGATTCCTGAGATTCCTTATGATATCAAGAAAGTAAAAGAGAAATTGGATACTCGTTTCTTGAAAGGTAAAGGTTTTGGTATTATTGTGGTTGCTGAAGGAGCTATGCCTAAAGGTGGATCTGCTTTAGCTGAGGTAAGTACTGAAGTTGGAAACCCTAACTTGAAGTTAAGTGGTGCTGCTGATCGTTTGGCTGCTGAATTGAAAGAAGCAGGTGTAGAAGCAGATATCCGTACTACTGTTTTAGGTCACCTACAGCGTGGTGGTATTCCAGTAGCTTACGATCGTGTATTGGCAACTCAGTTTGGTGTTAAGGCATTCGAAATGGTATTGGAAGGTAAGTTTGGTCATATGGTTGCTTACCGTCATCCAGAGGTTGTTGCTGTTCCTCTTCCAGAGGCTATTGGTCAGCAAAACTTGGTTGATCCAAAATCAAACCTTGTTGCTACTGCAAAAGGTGTTGGTATTGCATTTGGAGACTAATTTAAGTCAAAAGATATTACAAGCCGGAGTTCGCAAGGATTCCGGCTTTTTTGTGATTTTTACTCTAAGGGTTTATTCATGAAACCTTTCTCTCCATTCAGGTTTGGGAACTATGCATTGATTCTTTTTGCCAAACCAGGAGTACCTGTTTTTTGCGATTAGATCGTATATCCAATTGGTGATGGCTTGAGGAATGAACTTGAAATAGTAAAAAGCTTTCCAGGGATAAATTAAATGCTTGCTAATTTGAAAAGCTGCAGAGCTTTTGGTGTAAGCCTTGTTGTTTTCGATGAAAACAACGGTGTTCATATCATCGAAAGATAGTTTGTGTTGAGCAAGCAACTGTTTGGCAAAATCGGATTGAAGCGGAGAGAAATGAATGTTTTCTGCCCGATTGTAAGCAAGCACAAAACGAACTGTAGTATTGCAAAAATTACAAACCCCATCGAAAAGTACGATAGGGTTTGAATTACTAATATTTTTTGAATGACTGTGCATTGTGTTTTTATCTAATACTTTACCCTAGTAGATAAAGTTAAAAATAAATCCAACGCAAAGAATACCTGCAGCTACAATTCCAACAAAGGCTAGAATCAAAGGCATTTTAAGCACTTTTTTGAGGATGATCACTTCAGGCAATGATAAGCCAATTACCGACATCATAAAGGCCAGTGCCGTTCCCAGCGATGCACCTTTCTCTATCAATACACTCACAATAGGGATAATACCTGCAGCATTTGAGTACATTGGAATACCAATAACAATTGACAAAGGAACCGAATACCAAGCCGATTTACCCATTAGACTGGCCATGAAATCTTCTGGTACATATCCATGAGCGCCAGCTCCAATGGCTACTCCAATTACAATGTACAACCAAATTTTGCCAACAATTTCTTTTACAGAATCGATACCCGATTTAATTCTATCCGAGAATGGAATTTTGGTTGCATCTTGATCGGTTTGACCGGTTTTAACTTCGAAAACCCAATCTTGCACGTATTTCTCCAATTTTAAAACTCCAATTAACCAACCAGAAAATATTGCAATTAATAATCCGGTAAGGGTATAAATGATTGCAGTTTGCCAACCAAACAATCCCACCAGCATGATTAGGGCAATTTCGTTTACCATTGGTGCTGCAATCAGGAAACTGAAAGTTACTCCCAGAGGTACACCTGCTTCAACAAACCCTAAGAACAAAGGAATGGCGGAACATGAACAGAATGGCGTAACAACTCCTAGCAAGGCCGCCATTACGTTTCCTAAAAAAGTTGACTTGCCAGCCAAAGCTTTTCTGGTTTTCTCAGGTGAGAAATAGCTACGAACGATTCCAACTCCAAAAATGATTAGCACAAGCAGTAGCAGAACTTTAGGAACTTCGAAAATAAAGAAACGAATGGTTTCGGTAAGGTGAGTTCCTGCTTTCATTCCAAAAACAGTATCGATAAAAAAATCGGAAATGTTTTGAAGGTTTACATAGAGAATGTACCAAATTGGCAATGATAGCAAAACCAATAAGAGCTGTTTTCTATTGGTGATTTGAATAGATTTGATCATGATATTCTAAAAACTGATATCGATTATTGGATGAAAAAAATGTATGTAAAATACAGTCCTGCCGCAATAAAAATTACAGCTGCTACTTTTCTAAACCAGTATTCGAAACTTTTAATTTTGTTGTAAAAATTACCAACACCCGATAGGGTAAATGCTAGTAAATAGGCAATAATAATAACGGGTAAACCGGTAGCAATGGCGAAAACAATTGGCAAAAGTAAACCATCAGTCTGCGAAACTGTAAGTGGAATTAACATTCCGAAATACAATACGCCACTGTAAGGGCAAAAAGCCAGAGCGAAAATCATTCCCATTAACAAGGCACCCCAATATTTTCCTCTCATTTTCTCCCCATTCAACTTATCGGTAAGGGAGCTAACACCCGGAAAATTAATGGAAATAATATCGAGCATAAAGACTCCGATAATGATTAGCAATGGTCCCAATAGCCTTTCGCCATAGCTGTTAAAGAAGCTCGAAATATCGAATTTACTTGCACCGAAAAACAGAATTACTCCTAAGGCAGTGTAGCTTATTGCTCTTCCAAGTGTGTAAACCAATCCGTTTAAAAAGATTCTCTTTTTATCGCTAAGGTTTTTACTGATATAGGCTGTGGCAGTGATGTTTGTTGCCAGCGGGCAAGGGCTAATCGCTGTCATGATTCCCAGTAAAAATGCCGATAATATTGGAAAGCTACTTTGCGATAATAGTTGATCTAAATATTCCATTATAATCTTATTGTAGCTCGGCTTTGATTACAGTTTCCAGTTTTTCGATGTATGCAGGAGTATCGTTAATGGCATTACGGAACGCAAATGTTGTTAAGTCCTGAATTTCTCCTGTTTTAGCACTTTTAATGTATAAACCAGAACTACTTGCCTGGAAAGTTTTAGCCAAGTCTTTGTTTTCTTCCTGATCGAAATTGATATCGAAGAAGTTTGCATTTAAGCTTGCTGCCACTTCTTTGGCTTTTGCACCTACAACCTTGCAAGTTTTGCATTTTCTGTCGCCATGAAAATAATATACCCCGGCTTCAGCTTTGTTTTCTGCCACTTTGTGCTCTGCTGATTTATCACATTTTGTGCAGTCACCTTTGCATGCTGTTTCTTGTTCTGCTTTTGCAGTTTCTTTTTTCGTGTTCGATTGGCAAGCGCCAAAACTTAATCCTATTGCCAGAATAGCAAGTGTTATGGTTTTCTTCATTTTGTTTGTGTTTTAGTGTTCATGTATTGGGTTAAAAGCTGTCGACAAAATGCCAACAGCTATAGAGTTTTTAGGCTTTTTGGATGAATTCCTTGATTTCTGATACCGAAGGAACTTTACCGCTAACAACAACTTTTTCGTTGATCACCAAAGCAGGGGTTGACATTACACCATACGATAGGATTTTAACCATATCGTCGATTTTCTCAACTTTAGCATCGATAGCTAATTCTTCAACAGCTTTGTTTGCAGCTTCTGCCAATGTTCCACATTTTTTACAACCTGGTCCTAATACTTTAATATCCATGATAGTGTTTTTTATGATTTGAAAAATTCATTAAACAATTTTCGGGCAAGTGCCCAATTCTCTTTATTTAAGCAGTATTTAATTTTAGGAGGATTGATCTCTCCCTGAATTAAACCTGAGTTTTTTAATTCTTTTAAATGTTGCGATAGGGTTGATCGGGCAATGGGAACCTCTTCGGCCAAGTCGCCGCTGTAACAGCAGCTTTGCTTCGAGAGCAAATCGCATATGTATACCCTAACCGGGTGCGACAATGCTTTGGCAAACCTTGCCATTTGCTGTTCCTCTTGTGTATACAATTTTGTTTCTTCCATGTATTCTATCTTAGATGTTTCGCATTTCGTAAAAATACGAAACGAAGTTGTAGACTTTTTTTTATTTCTCCAAATAAATGTTCAGTTTTTAGTTGGTGCTGAAAAATACCCAGTGATGTTTATACGTTTTTTGGATACTTGACTGGTTCATATCTTTGCCTGATTGATAGGTCTCTCTTTTTTCAAGTATATTTATTAGTAGAGGTCAATAAATTAAACGTATAATGAATTATTGTTTTGTATTTTCATTAAATTGGTTCTCGCTAAATGTTTTAATCAGAGAAAAATAAATCAAAACAATAAACTCAATTTGTATGGATGATATCATTACTACCCTTTTTAATGGACTCACCTATGGTGGAGATGTAAAGCTTTCTGTTCTCAATTATTTCTTGTTGGCTGTGGCCATGATGCCTTTTTTTCTTCAAGCTATGAAGTCAATTTCGAAAGGCTGGGCGATTGTTTTTACAATTGTATTTCTAATTCAATCATTGTTCTGGTTTGTATTAAAGGCTCAAGGAATTTCTATTGTTTGGAATGCCCTTGCTGGGGTGTTGGCGGTTGTGTTATTCAGATACAGATTGTCTATGTTGATGAAAACAAAATGGATGATTCTGGCTTCAATAACAGTAGTGATGCTGGCAGATGTTTATTTTGGATTGATGTTTCCGCCTATTACCTCAATAGCCCATGTGGCAGCCTTTCTTTTGGGGGTAATATTGTACTTGCTTGTAGGAATTAAAAAGAATAGAAAATTGTTGTTAAGTTCTTGATGTGACTTGTAATTAAAACTATTTTCAAAGAGAATATTTTCTGTGTTCCAAGCGCTTTGGGTATTTTGTTATTATCAGATAAGCCCATAGAAATAAAAATGGTCCGATGCGCATGTGTTGTCCTTGATAGTTTGAATTTATGTCCTGAATTATTGATGAACACTCAATGTAAATTGCGCATGTTGTAAGCAATATGAATCCACAAAGTAAAGGAAATAGCAGCCTGTCTCCTTTGGTAAATTTAAGCAATAGTATACCTGTAAAAAAGTAAAAGATGTAGCCTACAAATGTTGTTGTAAGGTGAGTTTCGTTTGAGCTGCCTGCATAATCAAAGAAAGGAAGAGGTATTGCTTTTAACCAGAAGTCTACAAATTCAAAATCGGGTGTTGCGTTAAATGTAATTCTTAGCATGCTGCTAAAAACTAATCCTAATATTGATAGGCTTACAAAGAATTTTTGTTGTGTGTTCAATGTTTTAAGATTTTAGAATCGTAAAAAACACCCACACAATCTTTCGATAGTGCAGGTGTTCCAACTAAAATATACGAGAAAAATTGTTTACGACATCTTATTCTATTTCGATGATTTTCCTGTCTACGACTTCTATCACCGTAGTTTGTCCTCCTTTGATTTGGAATAAAATATATCCTTGGTTGGTATTGTCTTTGGATCTAACCTTTAAATAGTAAGTGCCATAGTTTAAATTGTAAATGTTTGTTTCTTTACTTAAAGTACCGTCTTTTAAGGAAGCTGGCCAAAATTCAGCGCTCGAAGAAATGGCTGTTATTCCTGCCAATTCGGTGTAGATGTCATAGGTTCCAGAAAGGTAATTGTCCATATTGACTTTGATTTTCAGATTACCGGTAAGATCCATATCGTCATCGCTACAAGATGTTAGTGTAACTGATGCCAAAAGCATCATCAATAGAATTGTTTTAAATGTTTTCATTGTTAAAGGTTTTTATTAATAATTCCCTATTATTTAATTTATTCTTCGGTTTGTTCTTCTGGGTTTTCGATTTCTTCGATCTTTTTGCGGGTAGCAGGATCAATAATCATTCTGGCTGATTTGTAAGACAGGTAGAATTCCTTGTCATCCACAAAAAGTTCCATCATCGGGTCGATTTGATTACTGATTAAGCTCTGAATCTGATCGATATTATCTTCGATTAATTCGTTGGTAGTTTTGCGCTCGTTAATCAGTTGGCGAGGTTCGGTTAACACCTTTTCGTAGTCGGTAATCTTAGTGCTCAGTTCAGTAATCATCTCTTCATTTAAGCCATAATCGGCAAGTTCGGTTTTAAGAGGTGTAATTCTTTCGAGCAAGTTTTTACAAAAACTTAAAAGTTCCTTTTCTCTCAACTTCGTAAGGAAGGAATTGTTAATGCGATCTACAAAATTGCTCAGGTTTTCTTCTTTACTGATAAAAGAATAGACCTTAAGGATATTGCTTGCTTTTAAAGCTACAGAGCTTAAAGCAGAACGAACCAAGTTTTTGTTACCCGAAGTTTTACTTGGAATGTTTTCAGCTTTGTCGATTAGTTCGTTGGTTTCACCAATTAGGCTAGTAAGGCTAGTGAACATTTTTCCCATTGCCGGGATGTGAGCAAACTTTGCTTGATTGTTGCTTAAGTTGATTTGCACTTGCTGGAAAGCATTGCTTCTTGCTGTAATTGATTTGTCCATTTTTTGGGGTTAAAATTGTTTTTGTTATGATTGGTTAGTTAAGTGGGTGATTCGAAATTAAAAATAATTTTTTAATTAACCGTAAAAATTATTGAAAAATAATCATAAGAGTATTGTGTTCACAATCGTTATTGTTGGTTGAGAATTGTTCATGTTCAAAAGCTAGTAATTTGTATGTGTTTACGTGGTGTGTAAATCTAATTTTCTGTTTGTATAATAATAGTAAGTGGTCAAAATGCAAGGGGTGGATTCCTGTTTTCTGATTAGAATGTTTTGTGAATGAAAGTGTGTTTATTGGAATGTAAATCCTATCGATTAAAACTATATGTTTACAGATTGAATCGTAAGGTGTATTTCTCGAAACAGAGAAGCCACTTCTCTAAGTGGAGAGACCATTTCTTGATGCTTAAGCCCTAATGATTGAGATGGAAAGTACAATTCTCGAAGTCGAAAGTGTAAAGATTAAAGCTGGAATGCTATTTCTTGAAGATGAGCATCAGTTTCTTAAAGGTGGAAGTCTATAGATCAAAACTTGAAGTCAATTTCTTAAGGCCGAAAGTCAACCGCATGAGCCGCGAACCCCATTTCTTAGAGTTGGGAGTCTATTTCTCGGTATGGGAAGCCTACTTCTCGAAGCTGAGAGGCTGTTTCTTGTAAATGCCTGCCGATTTCTTTAAGCTTACTCTTTGTTGCTTGCATTTTTCAGACAACATTATCCTTTGTTTCGTTAATCTATAATGCAGTGTAAAATATTTATTGCTTTGCTTTGTTGAGGGATTATTGTTTTGTATTTTCAGTGGCGAAAAACAAAGTAGTGCATTTTATACCTCTGATATGGTGTTGTAAAGTGCATTGATGCACTTTATTTACAAGTTGTACAGCATTAGAAGGTTCGTTGCCTACAACGATTAAATGGCTTTTATTTTTATGAAATGATTAATAGAATTTGATGAGAAATAACTTTATAATACTAGTGCTCAACTTAATCTGTGTATTGATTGTTTTGCAAATACAGTTTGAATTTATTTTCATTAATCTTTTTGATTTCACTCCAGATACCAATAAAAAGATAAATCAGTTATTATTCATTTTTTCCACTGGTTTTATTTTGAGTTCAATTTTCCACTTAATTGTTAATGTGCTTCCTAACCATCGTCGAAAAAAAACAACTGAGTCAATAATTGATAATAAAATAAGAAGGATAGGTAGTGATATGAATTTTTTGCTAGCCTATATAATGGAAAGCAATCAAATTAAGTTAAAAGATGTTGCATCAGTTACAAATATGTCATTAGACTTTCTTTTTGATCGAACTGTAACTTTTAAACATACTTCTTTCACTAATAATGGTTTACCCCTAAGTATTGATTATACCCCCACTAAGGAGAAAGAATTATTAAAAACATTCAGGTCTCGAATAATTGAAAACTGCGACTATATTTTAAATCTTCCATTTATTGATACAATTGATTTTTCTTTAATAAACCTAATATCTTCAATTAGAGACTCAGGATACTTTTATGATATCGAAGTAATGGCGAGAGAGGAAAATTTTGTAATACCCAGATATGCCGAAGATTTTAAAACTTTTTTTAAATACTATAGAAGATTAGAGAAGAAAAAGAATTTCAGCAAAAATGAGATAAAAAATATAATAGAAAAAGAATAAAAACGCTGTACAACAGTGGGGCATAGCGTATGCCGCAGTTCGGCTCGTCTGGATACAGAATTGAGAATTTAACGATAGAACTTTAAACAAGCTTAATACGGAATTGGCGACACGACACTACGCCTGAGAAACGTTACAAAAGAATTTTAATAACAAAATAAATTGGAGAGATAATTATTCATGAAACAATCAATAATACATATAGCATTAGTTGTAAGAGATTATGATGAAGCAATCGATTTTTACACTAAAAAGTTGAATTTCGAACTAATTGAAGATACCTATCAGCCAGAGCAGGATAAACGTTGGGTTGTGGTTTCACCCCCAGGCTCATCTGGCACCACGATACTTCTAGCTAGAGCATCTAAGCCAATACAAAAAGAATTTATTGGAAATCAGGCGGGCGGAAGAGTGTTTCTGTTTTTGAATTCAGATGATTTTTGGAGAGATTATAATGACATGACTTCGAAAGGGATTGAATTTGTTAGAGAGCCTAAAGAAGCAGATTATGGAACCGTAGCAGTATTTAAGGATTTGTATGGAAACCTTTGGGACTTATTGGAATTGAAAGCAGATCATCCGTTAGCAAAGAGAAATAACTAATCGGGAGTAAGAAATTATACGGAGACAATGAAAATAGTAGATTTATCAAAACCCATACGATACAATAAGTCCGACCCTTGGTTTATGAAGGTTAAGATTAAACACAAGGCACATAAAAAGGCAGGTTTGTTATTGCGTTTTTTGGGCTTACCAAAGCGCTTGTTCCCTAAAGGATTTAAGGGTTGGGCAGATGATACCATCAAGCATATGGGGGTGCATTCGACAACACATATTGATGCCCCCTGGCATTATACACCTACCGTAAATGGAGAGCGTGCAAAGACTGTAGATGAGATACCTTTGGAATGGTGTTATGGCGATGGTATTGTGATTGATATGAGCCATAAGGAAGATTTTGATGCGATAAGTGTGGAGGATATTCAAGATTTTCTTGAAAAAGAAAAGCTATCGATAAGGGAAGGTATGATCGTTTTGATTTATACCGGCAGAGACATTTATAATGGCACAAAAGATTTCCCGGATAAAGGAACGGGTATGAGTGCAGACGCTACCGAATGGTTAATTGATCAGGGAATAAAAGTGATGGGGATTGACTCCTGGGGTTGGGATTTGCCGTTGAAACATTTGATAAAGAAGGCAAAAGAAACCAAGAATTCGGAGTTGTTTTGGGAAGCTCATGTAGTTGGACAAAGGAAAGAGTATTGTCATATGGAACAACTTGTAAATTTGGGAAGCCTTCCATACACGGGTTTTAAAGTTGCCGTTTTCCCACTTAAAATTGAAGGGGCATCAGCTGCACCAGCTAGGGTTGTTGCAATTTTTGAATAAGAGTGAGGAGTTCCTATTGCTTGAGCAAATGAACATGTCTAGTTGCTAAGCAATGTAATTAATGATACAAACACAATTAAATGAATATTTATTCGGAAGAAATAAAGTATAAGAAGAAACTTTCTGAGGTAATGGTCTTTCCTGTTTTGCTTGTATTTGCATGTACTCCACTTTTTTCAGACCATGGATATATAGAAGTTCTTTTTGGGATATTTGGAGGGATATTTGCGAGCATATATTTCTTTCCATGGCTGAACAAGCTAATGGGAAACAAAAGAATCATGATTGATTCTAATCATTTATCTGTGGTTTCGCACCTGTTTATTGATTTCAAATGTGAACAATACGAATTGAGTAAGATAAGCAATCCTAAAAGCATGAAAAATGAAAAGTCCGAAACTTATCGAGCATCTGGAGAGGTGTCAGTTTTGGGTATCAAACATCATCCGGAAAAACTGAGAGAATATGATTTGAATCCTGTAACGGTTCATTTTGATTATGGAAAAAGGCACATTAAAATTGGAGAAGGAATGGAAGCTTTTAATGGTAAAGAAATTATCAGTTCTATAAAATCAGCTAAGAAAAATAGGAGACAGTAGCTCAACGAGATTGCAGCTCTGCAAGCTTATTTTAAATTATATCGCTGGAGTTACAAGTTTTGGTTGATTCTAATTACCTGTATCTAAATATCGATTTGTTATTCAATTCGGTCATTTTCCCATTGGTTTTGTACATCAGGTAAATGAGGAATGGGAAAAACAGGAATAATACCCAGTTGATTTGTACCATGAGAATAAAGTCGTAGATGCCATGCACCAGGAATGGAATTAAGAATGCCATTACAAAGAGAGGAAGTCTGCTGCCTTTTGAAAATTTAGCCAATCCCAGATAATATCCCATCATGATACCAAACATGGCATGGGCGGGAACGGCGGTAAAAGCTCTTGCGATTCCGGTGCTCATTCCGTTCGAAAATACATACATGATGTTTTCTACCAAGGCAAATCCCAGCGATACGAAAACGGCATATACAATTCCATCGAATCGTTCGTTAAAGTTTGGGTTTTTCCATACTAAAATGTAAACCGCCAATAGTTTAAAGGCTTCTTCGCAAAGGGCCGCCACTAAAAAGGCATCGCCAAAGGCATAACCAATTTTTTCGTGGAAAATATGAGGAAGAAAAGATGAGACAGCTTGCTCGGCAAATATAATTGGTATGGTAATGATCATACCGGCCAGTAGTCCTTTTCCCAATAGAGAAATTGGTTCTTTCTCGTATTTGTCGCGATAGTAAATGTAGAACAGAATAATGGCAATGGGAGCTACAGAGATTAGTAGAAGGTTCATGTGTGTATATTGATGTGATATGAAGTCATCAAATTTAGAAAAAGTATTTTGTTAAACCAATAAGAATAATAAAAATGCTTTCCGCACTGGTTAAATGAGATAGCAGGCATACAATTTCCTCGTAGCCTGCTATGCTTGTATGTTTTATGTGAGAATGCTTATTTATTCGGAATCCTCCATGTCTGCAATTCTGCAGTAGCAGGATCGATCTACTTTTACATCAGCACGTGCGCTGGCAATCTCGAACTGTGAGTGATATTTTTTTGCTTCCTCTTCCTTGCCCTGTTTTTCTAAAGATTCGGTAAGCCCGTGCAATGCCCAAAGATTTTTGGGATGACGTTTCAAATCATTGCGATAGACTGATTCTGCTTCTTCAAATCGCTCTTGTTCCATTAGTAAGGCACCAAGCGCATGTCGGGCAGGTTGCATCCATCCCCAAGGCTCGTCGTAGTTTAAGGCATCATCAAGCAGAACTGCCTGTCGCAATTGCTCGAAAGAAAATTCATAATCTCCTTTTCGATAGGAAACCTCACCAGCCATCATTTTATTGGCAACTCCTAAAATATCACGAGAAGTGTTGTTGAATAGTATACTTGTTTTAGGAACCTTGGCCAGGGCTTGTTGGAAAGCTGCCTGTTCCTCTTCGGCTTGTTTTACCATACCTTTTGTGGCGTATGCAAGTGCCCGGGCATAATGCCATATGCTGCGCGACACTGGCAGGTATTCCGCAGGTTCGGGTTCTTCTAAAATCTCATCCCAACGGCCAAATCTTACCAGTACGTGCATTGGTATTGGCATGAAAGCATCTAAAAAATCAGCCCATTCCTTCAAGAAATCCTCCGGAACCTGTTTTGGAATCTCCCTCGCAGTCTTTAGGGCCAATTCGCTTTGTCCGTCGAACATGGCTCCGTAAACCAGGAAGTGATAGTTGTGTATGCGATACAATGTGTAAAAATTATAAGCTCCCTCTTTCTTTAAGTATTCTTTATCGGCTGCTATTGCTCTCAGGTTGGCTTTGTTGGCAGCTTCGTAATCTCCAACCAATACGTCAATATGAGAGGGCATATGTACAAGATGTCCTGCACCAGGCATTGCATCGCGCAGTGCATTGGCTGCAGGTAAAGCCTTTTCTGGGGTAGGTGAGGCTTCCATTACATGAATGTAAAAGTGACATAGTGCAGGATTACTTGGAGACTGTTTGAGACCCTCTTCTAAAACCGCAACGATTTCAGGAGTTTCTGCGGCAGGGGTGCCGTCGGGAGTCCAATGGTTCCAAGGGCGAAGGTTCATAAGCGATTCGGCAAAGAGTGCAGTGACCAATGCATCTTTGGGATATTTTTTGTGAAGTTCTCGCATTGCGTTGGCGTATGCCTTGTTGAGTGGGTACCTGTCATCAGGAACAGGTGTGGCATATCGAAGTGCGAGTGTTGCAATCAAATCCTTTTCTATCGGGCTGGCATTTTTCGCATGCAAATTGGCCAGGTGCAGGCAATGAGCTGCCTGTGCTATCTGATGCGCTTCAATTTCCAGATTGTTAATGTTAGGTCCCCATGCATATGCAATGCCCCAAAGAGCCATTGGCATGGCCGGATCTTCTTGGAATGCACTTTCAAAGCAGCGAACAGCTTCTTCATGGTTGAAGGCATGACATAAAGCTAAGCCTCTGTCGAACCAGATTTGCGCCTGATTTGATTTGGTTGAGACTTTGTAATGAAAATCCCCCAAGTCGTAATAGGAATCTTCATGCTTTGTATCGTGATTGGATAATTCATTACCTTTTTTTGAGTGAAAATCACAGCCTGCACTAAAGGTTAAAAGCAGGATCATAATAATGGTATTTACTTTCTTCATGGCGTCTCCTTTCTCTACATCTCTCATTCCCTTCTGACGACGTATTTTTGTGTAAATCAAATTTGATATGCAATTTACGAAATATAGATCTGGAAGTCAATGGCATAGGTTTGAGGAGCTCAGTAGTAGATACCATATGTTATGGTGTTTAAGGTGTGATGTAATGATGAAAAAAAAGCCGACTCCCAAAGGAATCGGCTTCTCAGTTTTATTTGATAACAATTAACGCAATTCAGCGCCTATTTGTTTTTCGTAGCTCTTAATTAGCTTTTGCATGATCTTGTCAATCTGCTTGTCGTTCAAAGTTTTTTCAGTATCCTGAAGAATGAAACTTACTGCATATGATTTTTTATCCGCACCTAGTTTTTCGCCTTCGTAAACGTCGAACAATGAAACTGATTTCAATAATTTCTTCTCACAGTTGAAAGCAATGGTTTTGATTTCAGCAAAGCTTACCGATTTGTTGATTAACAAGGCAAGGTCACGTTTTACAGCTGGATACTTTGGCAATTCGGTATAAGAAACCTTATTTTTCATGGCTTCTTTAATTAAAGTAGCCCAATCGAAATCAGCGTAGTAAACCTGAGTGTCAATATCCATTGCTTTCAAGATTTTTCCGCTCACCATACCCATTTCAACCAAAACGGTTTTCTTAACGCCATAGCTTAATCCTTCGGTAAACTGATCGTTTTCAGTTTCCTTGATTTTTAGCTTCTCAATATCGAAACCTAAACGCTTCAAAATATTCTCTACATAAGCTTTCATGTGGAAGAAGCTTGTTGGCTCTTCTTTTAAGTTCCAGCTAGCAGCAGTTTTGTTACCACACATGAAAACACCCAAACGTTCTTTTTCAAAATAGTTGTCAACTGGGTTTTCGTTTTCAGGATTTACAAAGTGCTGGTATGATTTACCAAACTCGTAGAATTTCAAATCAGAATTTCTGCGGTTGATATTGTAAGCCACACACTCTAAACCACCAAACAACAATCCTTGACGCATTGCGTTCAAATCAGAACTCAATGGGTTGAAGATACGAACCGTGTTTTCTTGTTTAAAGCTTTCCAATCCTTCGTAGTATGAAGCTTTGGTCAACGAGTTGTTCATGATTTCGTTGAAACCAGCAGCTGTCAACATATCAGCAATGGTATTTCTTAGCTTGTGCTCGTCAATTTTTGGAGCATAGCTTAATGAAGCATTCACTTTTGAAGCTACTTCAATATTGTTGAAACCATAAATACGCAATACTTCCTCAACGATATCAGCTTCACGTTTCACATCCACTCTGTAAGGAGGAACCAATAGATTCAAGGTGTCACCATCTTCTTTTTCAACTTTAATTTCTAATGCTGAAAGAATGTTTTTGATGGTTTCTTTTCCAATCTCTTTTCCGATTAAGCTTTCGATACGCTCAACGCTTACCTCTACTTTGAAATCTTCAACAGGATTTGGATAAATATCGATAACCTCTGATGCAATTTCACCACCTGCAATTTCTTTGATTAAAAGAGCAGCACGTTTCATTGCATAGATGGTGTTGTTAGGATCGGTTCCACGTTCGAAACGGAAAGAAGCATCGGTATTTAAACCGTGACGACGTGCAGTTTTACGAACAAATACTGAATCGAAATAGGCACTTTCCAAGAAAATGTCGGTAGTGGTTTCGCTTACCCCTGATTCAATTCCACCGAATACACCAGCAATACACATTGGGGCTTCGTCGTTGCAGATCATCAAATCTTTCTCGTTCAATTCTCTTTCAACTTCATCCAATGTTTTGAATAAGGTACCATCAGCAAGGGTTTTTACAAGCACTTTGCCATTTGTTTTTGCATAGTCGAAGGCATGCAATGGCTGACCAGTTTCAAACAATACATAGTTGGTAATATCCACTACATTGTTGATTGGGTTTAAGCCAATTGCTTTCAAACGATTTTGCAACCATTCTGGAGATTCAGCAATTTTAACACCGCTGATACAAACCCCTGAATAACGATGGCAAGCCTCGTTATTTTCTACCTTCACATCAATAGGCAAGTTGTTGTTGTCAACCTTGAAATCTTCAACTGAAGGAATTTTGTAATCAATCTCTTTTTGTTGTTTTAGGTATGCCGCCATATCGCGAGCCACACCAATGTGCGATGCACCGTCAATACGGTTAGGAGTCAAATCAATCTCAATGGTCAAGTCATCCTCAATGTTGAAGTATTCTGCAGCAGGAGTTCCCACAACAGCATCTTCAGGTAGAACCATAATTCCATCGTGACCTTGTCCAAGACCAATTTCGTCCTCAGCACAAATCATACCCATTGAAAGCTCACCTCTAATTTTTGATTTTTTAATGGTAAAGCTATCATCGCCATCGTACAAAACAGTTCCAACTGTGGCAACCACTACTTTTTGTCCTGCAGCCACATTAGGTGCACCGCAAACAATAGGTAAAAGTTCGTCGCCGTTAACATCAACGCTTGTAATGCTCAAATGATCTGAGTTGGCATGAGGTTCGCAAGTCTTTACTTCACCAATTACCAATCCTTCTAAACCTCCTTTAATTGATTGGAACTTTTCAATTCCGCCAACTTCCAATCCAATTTGAGTTAGAATCTCATCCATTTCTGCAGGAGAAAGATCAATGTCAATATAATCTTTCAGCCATTTGTACGATACCTTCATTTGTATGTATATTTTATCAGATAATTATCAAATTATACTTGCAAACAGATGCAGTTTGTCTACTGTTTACAAGCTTACAAAAGTAGAAATTTTAGGCTCAAGTACCAAAGAACATCTAAGGATAAAGTGTTTAAGTTTTTGTGATTTTACCACCAAGACATTCGTTTTACTCATTTAAGGCAAAGTACATCACAAAGTAGCACGAAGTTTATGGTATTTTTCTCAAGCTTATTTCAAAAGAAATGTTAGGAATTAATGAGAATCAAATGAAATTGAAGAAATTATTCTTTGTGCTACTTAGAGATTACCTTAGTTGTACTTTGTGGTTAAATTTAATATTGCGTATTGACCTAAATTCGGATATATTTGTACAGTTATCAAAATTGAGATATGAGCGATAAACCAATAATACTTGTTACTAACGATGATGGATTAAATGCCAAAGGAATTAAAGCTTTGGTGGCAATGGTTAAAGGATTTGGCGACATCTACGTGGTTGCCCCAAACCGTTCTAATTCAGGAAAATCAAATTCTATAACTGTAGAGGTTCCTATTCGAATTAAAAAAGTTCGCGATGAGGAAAATCTGCACATTTATTCTTGCAAGGGAACTCCGGTAGATTGTGTAAAATTGGCTTTGAACAAGATTTTACCCCGTACTCCTGATTTTCTGGTTTCAGGTATTAACCACGGCGCAAATACATCGGTTAGTGTTTTGTACTCGGGAACCATGGGGGCTACTATCGAGGGTTGTTTGAATGGAATTCCTTCTATTGGGTATTCGCTTAACGACTTTAGTGCAGATGCTGATTTTTCTCAAAGCATTAAATATGGTCGAAAGATTTTCGCCAATTTAATTGAAAAAGGATTGGAAAGAAGCGTTTGTTTGAATGTAAATTTCCCTAAAGGCGATATAAATGGCATTCGAGTTTGTCGTCAGGCAGATGGACGTTGGAAAGAGGAGTTTGATCACAGACAAGATCCTTTCGGGGGAGATTATTATTGGTTGACAGGCTACTTTAAGAATGCAGAACCAAATGCTGAAGAAACAGATGAATGGGCAATTAATAATGGCTTTGCATCTGTTGTTCCTACAAAAATTGATATGACAGCTCATCAATTGGTAGAAGACCTAAAAAACTGGGATTATGAAGTCGAAGATTAATTCTACCATTTTAGGACTAATTATTGGTTTGCTTGTACCAGTACTATCAATTTTGTTGGCTTATGTAGTGCGTTTTCAGGATGAATTAACCATTAAGGAGTTTATCGACAGTTTGCTAATCTACAGGGTGTATACCAAGGTAATGGCTTTGGGAGTATACTTTGGTAATATAGTTTTCTTTTTTCTGTTTATTAAAACCGATTTGTTGAAAGCGGCAAGGGGCGTGCTTTTGGCTACCATATTGTATTCTTTTGCCATAATGGTTTTCCGATTTGGATTTTAGACGCTGATTAGGAATAAAATAAGATTTGGTGATTGAACCAAATCCACAAATAAGTATTGAATTGTGAGGATTTAATTCTCAACTCATTCCCGATAACTATTGGGATCATATTCAGAATTCCATGAGATATTATATTATAGCAGGAGAGGCATCAGGAGATCTTCATGCTTCGAACTTGATGAAAGAAATTAAAAATGAGGATTCGGCAGCCGAATTTCGATTCTGGGGTGGCGACCTTATGCAGGCACAAGGTGGTGAATTGGTAAAGCATTATCGAGAAACTGCTTTTATGGGATTCTTAACTGTGCTAAAGAATTTGGGAAAGATTCGAGCGAACTTTTCATTGTGCGAGAAGGATCTTCTGGAATACAAGCCTGATGTTTTGATTCTTGTGGATTATCCTGGATTTAATTTGCGAATGGCAAAATTTGCCAAGGAGCATGGAATACGTGTTCATTATTATATTTCACCTAAAATTTGGGCCTGGAAGGAGGGGAGGGTGAAGAAGATTAAAACTTATGTGGATCGCATGTTCACTATTTTTCCTTTCGAAACAGAATTCTACAAAAAGCACAATTATGAAGTGAGTTTTGGAGGAAACCCCTTGTTGGATGCCATTGAAAATCGTCTCAATAAAGATGAATCATTTGAAGATTTTACCACTAAAAATAACCTGCCAAACAAACCAATTGTAGCCTTGTTGGCAGGAAGTAGAAAGCAGGAAATAGAAAGAATACTCCCTGTAATGTTAGATGTTGTTGGTGATTTTCCAGATCATCAGTTTGTGGTGGCTGCAGCTCCTTCTATCACAAAGGAATTTTACGCACAAGTAGTTGGCGATAGAGATGTGAAATTTGTTTACGGACAAACCTACGATTTATTGCAGCAGTCGAAAGCGGCATTGGTAACTTCGGGAACTGCTACTTTGGAAACAGCTCTTTTAAGAATCCCTCAGGTGGTTTGCTATATCACAGGTGGTGGCAAAATTCTTTTTGCAATTGGCAAGCGGTTGCTAAAGGTAAAATACATTTCCTTGGTTAATTTGGTGATGGATAAATTGATTGTGAAAGAATTGATTCAACATTTCTGCAATAAAGAAAATATTGCCAGCGAGTTAAAGAACATTTTGGAGGAAGGAAGCTACCGTTCCAAAATGCTTTCGAATTATCAACTACTAAACGAAAAATTGGGAGGAGCAGGTGCTTCGTCTCGATTTGCCAAAATGATTGTTGAGGATTTGAAAACTATTCATTAATCAAGGGAAGAAATTTATTCTTTTCATAAGGGGTTGATTTGGGAAACAAATTTTTTCAACGAAAATAATTTTGCAAATTTGTGGTAGTATAGTAAAATAATACACATTTTATGCTAGCACTTCTAACAAAGGAGTTCCGAACCTTTTTCAGTTCTCTTACTGGTTACCTGATTTTATCAGTTTATTTAATAGCTACAGGAATATTCGTATGGGTATTTCCAGGATCTACAAATCCATTGGATACAGGATATGCAAATCTTGATGTTTTGTTCGAGATGTCTCCCTGGATCTATCTGTTTTTGATTCCTGCAGTTTGTATGCGATTGTTTGCAGATGAGAAAAAACAAGGTACCATAGAGTTGGTATATACACGTCCTTTAAAGGAGCTGGAAATTGTACTCGCAAAATATTTTGCTGCCCTTTTGGTTATTTCTGTTTCTCTTTTATTCTGTCTAATTTATTATTTCTCCATTTATTATTTGGGAAATCCTGTTGGGAGCATTGATTCAGGAGCTTTCTGGGGATCGTTTATTGGACTGTTTCTACTCGCTGCAGTATATGTTGTCATTGGTGTTTTTTCCAGTTCTGTAACTGATAATCAAATTGTAGCATTCCTACTTGCCTTGGTTCTGTGCTTTTTATTTTATAGCGGTTTCGATTACTTAGCTGACTTGAATATTTTCCGGAATGTGCAATCGGACATTTACAATTTAGGAATTCAAGAGCACTATAAATCAATTTCTCGAGGAGTGGTAGACTCCAGAGATTTGGTATATTTTATGGGTGTAATTGTGGCTTTTTTGTTGATTACAAAAACAGTTTTAAGGAGTAGAAAATGGTAAAAGAAAAAGCTATGATTAAAAACAGAAGGAAGCAAGATATTCTTAATTTGTTGATTTCTTTAATTGCATTAGGAGTTCTGGTTCTTATTCTTCAAGTGTATTTTTTTCGCATTGATTTTACAGCCGAAAAAAGATATACATTATCAGATAATACCAAGCAATTGGTAGGTTCTTTAGATAAGGATCTGTACTTTGAAATTTACCTTGCGGGAGATTTGCCACACGGGTTTAAAAAGCTTCAGAAAGCAAGTATTGAAATGCTTGACGAATTGGAAGCTTATGCAAATGTGAATATCAATTATGCCTTAATTAATATCAGTGATATTCCTAATCCCAAGAAAAGGAACGAAATGTTCGAACAGTTGGCTGCACGAGGATTAAAACCAACCAGTGTGCAAGAAAGAACTACCGATGGAAGTTTAAAACAAAAGATTATTGTTCCGGGAATAATAGTGCATGATACAGAGAAGGAAACCTCGGTTCACTTGTTGAAAAATGTGGCTGGTTTATCCGCCGAAGAAAATCTGAATCACTCTATTGAAACCATAGAGTTTGAGCTAACAAAAGCCATTCGAATGTTGCAAAGTAAGCAACCAAAGAATATCGCTTTCCTAACGGGACAAGGAGAATTAAGCGAATTTGAAGTTGCCGATTTTACAGCTTCTGTACTTCAAAAATATGAGGTGGATAGGATATCTGCCCAAAAATTGAATCAATCTAAAAAGAAATATTCGGCGTTGGTAATTGCACAGCCAAGAAATGAATTTTCCAAAGAGGCCAAATATCAGATTGATCAATACTTGATGAATGGTGGACGAATTCTGTGGCTAGTAGATGAGGTGTCGGCAAGTATGGATAGCTTACAGGTAAAAGAAAGTACAGTGGCTTTTTATAACCCATTAAATATAGAAGATCAGTTATTTACTTATGGGGTTAGGATTAATCCTGATTTGGTGATGGATATTCAAGGGCAGTTGATTCCAGTTCAAACCGCACTTCCTGGGGAGAAGCCAAAGTTTACGCCTGTACCATGGTATTATTCTCCTTTATTGAATGCGCCAGATCATCATCCGATTACGCGAAAATTGAATGTGGTAAAAGCTGAATTTGCCAATTCGATTGATTGGGTGGGAGAGAATGCTAATGTGAAAAAAACGACTCTGCTTACAAGTTCTGATTATACGCGATTGGAAAAGGTGCCAAGTATTGTGAGTCTAGAAATTGTGAATCAAAAGCCTAAACCGGAAGATTTTGTGGCAGGTAGAAAGAAAATTGCTGTTTTGCTGGAAGGCAAATTTCAATCGGCATTTAAGAATAGAGCTTGGAAAGGAATCGATCGCGAATCATTTAAATCGGAAAGTGACCTAAGTAAAATGATTGTGATTTCTGATGGAGATATTATTAAAAACAGAGTTCGTGGAGTCGGAAAAAACAGACAGATTGAAGCTTTGGGATATGATAGATATTCTAGAAAAACATATGGGAATCGAAATTTTCTTCTAAACTGCATTGATTATTTGTGTGATAACGAAGGTTGGATGGAATTAAGGGCACGAGAAGTAAAGCTCAGGATGCTTGATAAAACTAAAATCAGATCGGAAAGATTATTTTGGCAAGTGGTGAATGTGATTTTGCCCTTGTTATTACTTTTGATATTGGGAGTGTTAAGATATTTTATGAGAAAAAGAAAATTTGCAAGATCATAAATATGAGAGAGATATTTATGATCTCAAAGATTGCTGTGGATCTTAATATTATTGGTAATATCCGCTGTTTGAATAAAATTCTGATTTTATTTAGTAAGGTGGCAAATCTTTTTTGTCTTAAGGATATCGTCAATCCTTAATAAATTTGTATATTCACCACTTAATACTGTGCTAAAATAAGATTCGGTTTTGAACTTGTTTAAGCGTTGAAATATAGAATTTTAGGTTAACTTTTAAATATTATGCAAATGAAATTTGTAGTATCAAGTACAGAATTGTTAAGTCATTTACAGGCCATCAGTAGAGTTATCAGTAGTAAAAACACTTTACCAATTTTGGATAACTTCCTTTTTGAGCTTAAAGATGGTGAATTGATAGCAACTGCATCTGATTTGGAATCTACTTTAATTACCACTATTCCTCTTGAAACTTCGGAAGGCGAAGGGGTAATTGCTTTTCCTGCTAAAATTTTGACTGATACTTTAAAAGAATTTCCAGAACAACCTCTAACTTTCGATATCGACAGTACTTCTTTGGCTGTAAGAATTACATCTGAAAATGGTGTGTTTAGTATCGTTGGACAGAATGGTGAAGATTTTCCAAAACTTCCAGAAAAAGAGGAAAGTAATTTGGTGAACATTACCGTTGAGAGCAATGTTCTTTTAACAGGTGTAAACAAAACTTTATTCGCAACTGCTGATGATGAACTTCGTCCGGTTATGAATGGTATTTTCGTTGAGTTGGGTAATAATGATTTAACTTTTGTAGCATCCGATGCTCACAAGTTGGTTCGTTACAAACGTCTAGATGGAAGATCAGATGTGGAGTCATCTTTCATTTTGCCTAAGAAACCAGCTTCTTTATTACGCAATATCTTGCCAAAAGAAGAAAATCCTGTAAAAGTGGAATTCGATGAAAGGAATGCATTCTTCACATTATCAAATTACAAGTTGATTTGTCGTTTGGTTGAAGGAAACTATCCAAGTTATAACTCGGTGATTCCAAAGAATAATCCTAATGTTCTTACCATAGATAGAGTAGAGCTGTACAACACATTAAAACGTGTATCTGTATTCTCAAATCCTGCAAGTAACTTGATTAAGTTTGAATTGAAAGCGAACGAATTGGTAGTTTCTGCTCAGGATATCGACTTCTCAATTTCAGCAAGAGAAAGATTGCTTTGTCAGTACGAAGGACAAGAATTGGAAATTGGATTTAAATCAGTATTCTTATTGGAAATCCTTGCAAATATTTCATCATCGAATGTGATGATTGAATTATCTGATCCAACAAGAGCAGGTATTTTCTTACCATACGATAATGAAAATGCAGATGAAGATGTATTGATGCTGTTAATGCCAATGATGATTAATGCATAAACAGTATTAATTCCAAATAATGATATTAAAAACCTAACAGAGAGCATATTTCTGTTAGGTTTTATATTTTTATACCGTATAAAAAATTACAAGAAAAATAAATGAATCTTAATTTAAAGAATCCAATAGCGTTTATCGATTTAGAAACAACAGGTATTAATGTTGCAAAAGATCGTATTGTTGAAATCTGTATTGTAAAAGTTAGTCCCAATGGCGATGAAGAGGTGAAAACATATCGTGTTAATCCTGAAATGCATATTCCAGCCCATGCGTCAGCAGTTCATGGCATAAAGGATGAGGATGTAAAGGATGAGCCAACGTTTAAAGAGTTAGGAAAAAACATTGCTAAATATTTAGAAGGATGTGATTTGGCAGGTTACAATTCGAATCGATTTGATTTTCCGTTATTAGCTGAGGAATTTTTGCGTGCTGATATTGATTTTGATATGCGCAAAAGAAAGTTTATTGATGTACAGACCATTTTTCACAAAATGGAACAGCGAACATTGAGTGCAGCTTATCGTTTTTATTGTAATAAGGAATTGGAAGGAGCTCATGGTGCTGAAGCAGATACCAAAGCAACTTACGAAGTGCTTAAATCACAATTGGATAAATACGATTCTTTAGAGAATGATATCGAATTTTTGGCAAAATTCTCAACTCAGAATAAAAATGCTGATTTTGCAGGTTTTATTATCATTGATGAAAAAGGTGTAGAGAGATTCAATTTTGGTAAGAACAAAGGAAAAACTGTTGAGGAAGTATTGGAGCAACAGCCAGGCTATTATGGTTGGGTTATGAATAGCGATTTTCCATTGTACACGAAAAAAATCCTTACCGAAATTAAACTTCGAGGATTTAATAAATAGTTCATTGTTTAACCGATCATATTTAATGAAATGAAGATATTAGCCATTGGAAGAAATTACGTAAACCATGCCAAGGAGCTAAATAATCCAGTGCCTAAGGAACCTGTTGTGTTCTCTATGCCTGATTCGGCTTTGCTAAAGAATAATAATGATTTTTATTATCCTGATTTTTCCAAGGATATTCACCATGAGTTGGAAGTAGTGGTGAAAATTAATAGAGTAGGCAAGAATATTCCTATTGAATTTGCTCATCGTTATTATGAAGAGATTGGTTTAGGAATTGATTTTACGGCTCGAGATATTCAGGCTGAGTGCAAGAAAAAGGGACTGCCTTGGGAAAAGGCCAAAGCTTTTGATGGTGCAGCTCCAATTAGTAAGTTTATTCCAAAGAACAGATTTAAATCAGTTGATAATTTAAATTTTAATTTGGATATCAATGGGGAGAGAGTACAGGCTGGAAATACAGCAAATATGATTTTCTCAATTGATTACTTGATTTCTTATTTATCACAGTTTTTTACATTGAAAATTGGTGATATGATTTATACTGGAACGCCAGAGGGAGTTGGTCCTGTAAAGATTGGAGATCATTTGGTTGCAGATTTAGAAGGTGAGAAATTATTGGATTTTCATGTGAGATAAGGCATAATACAGCATAATTTCTGTATTTAAGATATCTACAACGACCATTAACTTATGTTGATGGTCGTTTTTTGTGTAAAATGTTGAAGTGTAGCTTACTTATCGAATTTTAAAAATTGTATTATGATGTGAATTGATAATATTTGACGAGATTATAACTCATTACAATTCAATGAAAATATTTTAAATCGGGTAAACATGATTATATTTGTATCGATTTACAACTAAAATACTTTTATGGAGTATCAACATTGGGGCAAGTTGATTCGTGACAGAATTGAAAAATTCGGCGATCGAATCGCAATGCGCTATAAGGATGAAGAGAGCAATAAGTGGATTGGTGTAAGCTGGAATGAATTTGGTTTGCAAATTCGACAAGTATCAAAGGCTCTTATGAAATTGGGTGTTAAGGAGAAGCAATCTGTTGCAATTTTCTCTCAAAACATGCCTGAATGGATTACCGCAGACTTAGCTATTATGAGTGTTCGCGGCATTTCTGTTCCAATATATCCTACAAACTCAACAAACGAAGCAAAATACATAGTTCAAGATTCTGAAGTTCAGGTTATTTTTGTTGGAGAACAAGAACAGTACGATCGTACCATGGAATTGATTAAAGAGGTTCCACACGTGAAAATGGTTGTTGTTTTTGATAAAAAGACAGAGCTTACGGATCATGATAAATCTATGTATTGGGATGAGTTCATCATTAGTGGACAAAACTCAGGTTTAGGAAAAGAATTTGATGAACGCTTTTACAGCGGTGAGTTCGATGATCTGGCTACCTTGATTTACACATCAGGAACCACTGGTGAACCCAAAGGAGTAATGATTGATCACAAGAACATTTCGAGTGTATTGGTTTCTCATGATAAGGAGTTAAATGTTTCAGAAGATGACATTTCTCTTAGTTTCTTGCCGTTAAGTCATGTTTACGAACGTGGATGGTGTTTCTTCTGTTTCCATCGTGGGATTGAGGTTTACTTTAACCGTGATCCGAAGAAGATAGCGGAAACAATGAAAGAGGTAAAACCAACATTAATGTGTACGGTTCCTCGTTTGTATGAAAAGATATATTCGGGCATTAAGGATAAAACCGAAGAAGCTTCGGCAAGCAAACGTGCTTTGTTAAATTGGTCGGTAAAAGTTGGCGAAAAATATTACAATCAATATCAGATGTTTGAGAAAAAAGTTCCTCTGGGATTAAAGCTTAAACATAGAATTGCCGACAAGTTAGTTTTAAGCAAACTACGCGGAATTATGGGAGGTAGAATCAACTTTACACCTTGTGGTGGAGCTCCTGTTTCTAGAGAAATATTAGAGTTTTTTCATTCTTTAGGGATTAATGTAAAAGTTGGTTATGGTCTTACCGAAACCATGGCTACTGTTAGTTTGTATGGCGATAAGAATATCGATTTTAGAACAGCCGGAAATACCATTGTTGGAACCGAAATTAAAATTGGTGAAAATGATGAGATCATGGTGAAAGGCCCGGGTGTAATGCGTGGTTATTACAAAAAGCCTGAAGCTACAGCAGAAGTGATGAAAGATGGCTGGTTCTGTACCGGTGATGCAGGTAGAATTGACGAAAATGGTTGCCTGATTATAACCGATAGAATTAAAGATCTGATGAAGACTTCTGGAGGAAAATATGTAGCTCCACAGAAAATTGAAACTACCTTGGTTAACGATCAATTTATTGAGCAAATTGCTGTAATAGGGGATTGTAGAAATTATGTGACTGCACTGGCAGTACCAGCATTTGGTCCCTTGCAGGCTTATGCAATTCAGCAAAATATTGTATTCAATTCAATTGAGGAGCTTTTAGCAAATTCACAAATTATTGAGTTTTTTGAAAAGCGATTTGAAGAATTGCAGAAGGAGCTTTCAAGGTTTGAGAAGGTGAAGAAATTTACCCTTCTTCCTAAAGAATTTACAATTGAAGCAGGAGAAATTACCTCTACTCTTAAATTGAAAAGAAAGGTAATTCAGGAAAAATACAAGCATCTTATCGAAAAGATGTATAAGGAATAAAACGACAGTTTAACCGTTAATAGAAACCCGAGAAATTAAATTTTTCGGGTTTTTATTTTGTGATTAGAATCACGCGAACAACTTGGCGACTATGGGCGCGAACTATATGCGCGGTATAGCGCAAGAAACATGCGTGCAAGGTCGCGAACAGTTTGCGGGGATAAGCGCAAACACCTTGCGCCTATGGGCGCAAGTTTATAATAGAGTAAAAGGAATTTTTCCAAGCTATTACAAGAAGCTTTTTAGCTTACTTCTGAACAATCATACCAATCCATGGACTACCCTCTTCATATGGTTTTCCTCTTAAATTAGCCCAGTAATCCTTAACTGTAAATCCATGTTCTTCGGCCATTGCAATGGCTCGCTTTACCGAAAAATAATGTTTCCAAATGTGATGAGTTCTCATCTCACCATCATTAAAAACTAAGGTGTATTTGTCGAGACGAACCTTATCCTTTTTGTATTTGTAATGCGATTGTAAAAGTAAATGTTCTTTCTCGCTCCAGAAACCGTCTTCATTGCTAATGTACCAAGATTGATCTGGCTCCCTTGTTTCAAAATAATATTTGGTAAATACATCAAATATCAGGAATCCGCCAGGTTTAAGGGCTTTATAAACTTTCTTAAGAAGCTTGTCGCGATCTTGATGCGACAGTACACACAAATCCCCGTAGATTAAACTTACAACATCAAATTCATTTTCGTAATCAATCTGAAGATAATCCTTACACAGGTATTGAATTGGATAGCCGAATTCTGCTGCCTGTTCCTTTGCATAGTTAATAGAGTTCTCTGAAAAGTCGATTCCTGTTACATCGAATCCCTGCCCAAAGAAATTTTCGCTGTACAAACCCGGGCCACAACCAAGATCAAGATATTTACTTTCTTCAGGTAATTTCATGTAAGAACTAAGCCAGTGAACTGCCTGAATAATATTTTCGTACTTTCTTGATCCTTGATCTGAATCATCATCAAGGTGAGCATAAAGAAGATGTTCTGATATATATGGATCTTGCCAAAAATTACCATCATCCTTGGCAAATAATTTAGGTTTCTTTGTGATCTTTTCCAGATCATTGAAGTTAAGAAGACCTTTTGCAGTTAGTAAGTTCATAAAACTAGACATTTGAATTGAGCATCGGTGATGCTTAAAGAATTTGTTGCAATTTTACTCTTTTTATTCCTGGAATACTACCCAATTCAGAGGTTAGTTTATTTAGTTTAACTCTTTCCGAAATTTGAACAGTAAGGTAGTAACTAATTCTATTTTCGTCGTAATGCTGTTCCACATCAATGGTTCGAATGGCAATCTGATGTTTTTTCAGGATATGTTTAAAATCATCAGGAGATACTTCTTTACTTTTAACATGGATATGAAGACGTTTGATGAATTTTCCTGGGAATAATTTCTTTTCAATAGCATCCATTGCAATTAAAGAGATCAGTAAAATGGTAGCTCCAATGATAGCTCCCATATACATTCCAGCTCCAATTGTTAAACCAAGTGCAGCGATTACCCAAATCGAAGCAGCGGTAGTTAATCCTTTTACATTAACACCAAATTTCATTATGGCTCCTGCTCCTAAAAAACCTATTCCCGATACTACCTGGGCGGCAATTCTACCTGGATCTCCATTTTGAAAATTTTGAAATGTTTGGGGAATATAAATCGACAACAACATGATTAAGCTGGCTCCCATACATATTAAAATATGAGTACGTAATCCGGCAGGTTGTCTATGAGCTTCACGTTCGAGCCCAATTATGGCTCCAATAAAAAAACTAAACAACAATCGCCAAAAGATGGTTTCAGTTGTTATTTCGGTGGTTGATATGAGTTGATTGATATAATCCATTTATCGATTTTAGTGTTTGCGCTTGATCATTACATCGTATCTGTCAAGATATTGGAAGCCTAAATTTTTGTAAAGTTTAATGGCATGTTTATTTGTTTCATGAACTTCAAGCTTAATTTGCATGTTTAATTTTTTTGCAAACAGAAGAGCTTTTTCACTTAATAATCTTCCGTAGCCTCTCTGCTGATAGTTTGGGTGAACGCCCAAGTGATGCAGGTACAATCTGCGTGAATCATTGGTAAGCCAAATTGTGCCAATGCACTCGCTAGTGGTCAAATCTTCAAGAATCCAGAACTTACCTCCAAATTTTAAGCTCTTTTCTATCGTGAGAGCTGTATCAGCACGTTTTTCGTCAGCTAAACCAGTTAATTCCCATAAACCAAGCACAGCAGCGAAGTCATGAGCCTCATATTCTCTAATCTCTATTTTATTCATCATCCTCTTTCTTTATCACATAAACTTGACCTGTTTCGAATCGAATTACCTCTACTTCGGTCTCTTTATCGATAAAACCATCTTCCGATTTGGCATCGTAGATTTGATTGTCGATAATCACTTTTCCGGATGGGCGAAGTACACTCATTGCAACACCAATTTTACCAACCATGCTTTTTGCCCTCATGTCAACGCCAACGTAACCTTCTTCAGCATTTTCGACGGTACTTAGAGCCAAATGACCAAGGAATGAGTTGGCAGAAAATAGTTTCTTACTCAGGTAAATGGAACCCACAATGGCTACAAGCATTGAAAAAATCACCAAAAGCAATGAAGCTACAATGGTTTTGATATGTCGGGGTTCAAATTCAAAAGCAACATTATCAACTAAACTTAAGGTCAAGCCAGTAATGATGAAAATGATTCCGGAAACTCCTGCAACCCCAAAGCCAGGGATTACAAATATTTCCACGGCGAGCAGTATCACTCCGACACCAAAAAGAATAATCTCCCAATTTTCAGCCATTCCTTCCAGATAAAGAGGAGAGAAGTACAATACTGCTGCAATTGCAGAAGCAAGAATTGGAAATCCGATTCCGGGAGTTTGCAATTCAAAATAAATTCCTCCTATAATGATCATGATTAGAATTCCTTGTAAAACTGGATTTATCATGAAATCAACCACTTTTTCTATTCCAGATGGTTCGTAGGATTTTATGGTATATTCTTTCACTCCTGCTTTTTCTAAAACTTCAGAAACGCTGTTGGCAATTCCTTCGCAGTATCCATTTTTAATGGCTTCATCCGGAGTAAAGGTCAATACTTTTCCTGTATCAATTACATTTTCGATATAGGTTCTTGGATCAACCATTGCTTCAGCAATTAATGGGTCGCGCTTCCACTTGTAAATGGTATCACCAGCTTGAACAATTGTGTCTTTTCCATGTGCTTCAGCAGTAGCACGCATGGTTGATCTCATGTAGGATTGGTATTTATCAGGCATGGCCTGCCCGGTTTGATTTACCACGGTAGCAGCGCCAATATTGGCTCCAGATCTCATGTAAATGCTGTCGCAAGCAATTGAAATTAATGCTCCTGCCGAAGCTGCATTGTTGTCGATAAATACATAAACGGGTTTTTTGTTATTTAATATCGCAGTACGAATCGAATCTGCGTGAATTACCATACCACCGTAAGTATTCATGTGAATTAAAATCAAATCGGCATTTAATTTATCAGCTTCCCGAAAGGCATCTTTGGTTTGACGCCAGGCTGCAGGGCCAATTTCTCTTTTGATATCAAATTTGTATACAAGTTTTTCAGTCGATTCAACTAAGGAATCAGAGGCAAGTTTTGCTTCAGCGGATAAACCGATAAGCATTACTAGCAAAGAGAGAATAATATTTCTGAAAAGATCCATATAAGTACTTTTAGTTGTTTATTGTATATAAGATAACAATTAACTCGCAAATATTCTTTTGAAAAAGCTTAAGATTTAGTGCTTCTCTTTTTCCCAAATTTCATTAACAGCTAATGTGCCGGCTACAACCGATACAATTGCTGCAAAGCTTGAGAAAGAAACACCACAGAAAGGAACAATCAAGCATAGCGAAAACACAAAACCATTTGCAATTACAATTCCCTTGTTTTCTCTCATGAATTGCACACTTTCCTTAATGCTTAGTCTTTTTCTTTCAATGGCATAATCTAAAAATGAAAATCCATAAAAGTAAGCCGAAATGAAAAACAGAATTATGGCTGAAGCCCAACCAATAATTGGGATAAAACTTAGAATAAACATTAATGCGGTTAATAGCAACTCTATGCAAAGGTTTCTAAGGGCAATAAATACTCCGCGAATAATATCTTTAACCAGTTGTCTGAATTCAAAAGGATAATCGTTACCAGTTTTAATTTTCTCGGTTCGCTCTGATAGGTAAGAGAACACTGGAGACATGATAATGATGATGATATAACCCCCGAAGTATGCAAAAATTAGGAAAAAGAGAACTTTGAACACAATCCAGATAAATCCACCAATTGTAGCCTTTAGAAATCCAGAACCCCAAAAATCAGCATTTTCAAGATCTAACCAATTTTGCAGGTAGGTTTGAGTTTGGTCCGATAACGAGCCAATATAATCCCATCCAACCCAGAATAGAAGAATATTCAGCAATAAAGGAAAAATAAAGAACCAAGCCAGTCTTTTTCTAAATATATAATTTAAGGCTTCCGAATAAGTGCGTAAACCAAATCCAAAATCTTTAATCAGTTTCATGTTTTTATAGATGTAAGATGACAATTGTGCTTTAACAAAAATAAGATTAAATGTGTAATACCAAAAGAACCTGAATCCAAAATCTTTAATCGAACTCAGGTTAATATATTGCGTCAGACTTCTTACATTTCATAGCTTTTAATTACCTTTGTGACTCTAAATAACCATTATTGATATTTAATATTTTAGAAATGCAAAGTTTGATAGCAATTTCGCCGGTTGACGGGCGTTACCGTGACAAAGTAGACGTATTGGGTGAGTATTTTTCAGAGTACGCTTTGGTACGGTACAGAGTGTTGGTTGAAGTAGAATATTTTATTGCTCTTTGCGAGGTTCCTCTTCCACAGTTGAAAGATTTTAGCAAAGATTTATATACTGATTTGCGTAGCATTTACCTTGATTTTACCGTTGAGGATGCGCAAAAAGTAAAGGATATTGAGAGTGTAACCAACCACGATGTAAAGGCAGTTGAGTATTTTATTAAAGAAAAGTTCGATGCTTTAAAATTAGAGAAATACAAAGAATTCATCCACTTTGGATTGACATCTCAGGATATTAACAATACTGCAACTCCATATTCTTTGCGTGATGCTGTTTACGATGTATATTACCCATTGTTGGATCAGTTGATTGCGAAATTGGAAAGTCTTTCTGAAGATTGGAAAGAAATTGCAATGTTGGCTCGTACTCATGGTCAGCCAGCTTCTCCAACTCGTTTGGGAAAAGAAATTCAAGTGTACGTTTACCGATTGAAAAGACAATTGGATTTGTTAAAGAGCGTTCCTTGTTCTGCTAAATTTGGTGGTGCAACAGGTAACTTCAATGCTCATCATGTTGCCTATCCTGAAGTGGATTGGAAAGAATTTGGGAATCACTTTGTAAATGATATTTTAAAACTAGAGAGAGAAGAGTTAACAACTCAGATTTCGAACTACGATAATATGGGTGCGATTTTCGATAACTTGAAACGCATCAATACCATTTTGGTTGACTTGAACCGTGACTTCTGGACTTACATTTCCATGAACTATTTCAAGCAGAAAATCAAGGAAGGTGAAGTTGGTTCTTCAGCAATGCCACACAAGGTGAATCCTATCGATTTTGAAAATTCAGAAGGTAACCTAGGATTGGCGAATGCTACTTTCGAACACTTGGCTACTAAGTTGCCAGTTTCTCGTTTGCAGCGTGACCTAACGGATTCAACTGTACTAAGAAACATCGGCGTTCCTTTTGCACATACCATCATTGCTTTTAAATCTTTATTAAAAGGTTTAGACAAACTATTGATTTCAAAAGAAGCTTTTGAAGCTGATTTGGAAGCAAACTGGGCAGTGGTTGCAGAAGCTGTTCAAACCATTTTGCGTCGCGAAGGATATCCAAATCCTTATGAGGCATTAAAAGCTTTGACTAGAACCAATACTCATGTTACTCGAGAAAGTATTGCTGAATTTATCGATACACTAGAGATTGGTGATGATTTGAAAGCTCAATTGAAAACAATTAGTCCTGATAATTATACAGGAATCTAGAAAATATTAATATTTGTTAATACTTTGTTTTTAGGCTGTAAGAGTTGTACTTTTACAGCCTATTTTTATTGGGCAAATTCTTAAGTTCCCAATATTCTTATTTAACTATTTATACTTTTAATGAAAGATTTTATTAAGGTTCTTAAGCGATTCCTCCCTCCCTATCAGATGGACCTAGGGATGATGTTTTTATATAATTTATTGGGTGCTTTATTTGGAGCGGTTTCTTTTGGGGTTATGGTACCAGTACTAAATACCATATTTGGCCTTAACTCTGAAGTGGTAACTGAGAAATTACCATTTGAATTTTCAGCAGAGGTATTAAAAAATAATTTTTACTACTACTCAAATTTATTAACAGAAGAATATGGAGCTGTAGTTGCCCTTATTTATGTTGGAGCGATTCTGTTGGGAGTTGTTTTCTTTAAAGTTTTATTCACTTTCTTAGGATCTTATCATTCGGTTAGTATTCGAAATGGGGTGGTTCGCGATATGCGACAAATTATATATAACAAGATTGTAAGTTTACCCTTGCCTTTCTTTACTGAGGAGAAAAAAGGAGATATTATTTCAAGATCAACAGGCGATGTGCAAGAGGTTGAAAACTCGGTAATGAGTTCGGTAGACATGATCTTTAAGAACCCTATTATAATTGTTGTTTATCTGTTTGGAATGATACTTATGAGTGCCCAACTAACTTTATTTGTTTTCTTACTTTTACCAATTGCAGGTTATATTATTGGTAAAGTTGGGAAGTCTTTAAAGAAAACATCTAGAGCTGGGCAGGATAAGATGGGAGATATTTTGAGTACAATAGAGGAAACCTTGTCTGGACTTCGTATCATTAAAGCATTTAATGCAGAAGAGAAAATGAATGATAGATTTGGTGTTCAGAGTAATGAATATCGAAGAATCATGAATAGTATGATGAGACGTTATGTTTTGGCTCATCCAATGAGTGAATTGATGGGAACCATTGTGATTATTATTATACTGTGTTATGGTGGTAAGTTGATTTTGGAAGGAAGTGGAAATATGAGTGCTTCTGCTTTTATTGCTTATTTAGGAATGTTTTATTCTATTATTAACCCTGCGAAACACTTTTCAAAGGCTATGTATAGTGTTCATAAAGGGTTGGCAGCAATGGATCGTATTGATCAATTACTTGATGTTGAATCTAGTATTGTGGATAAAGATAATGCCAAACCAGTAGAAACTTTTGGAGAGTCAATAGAATATAAGAATGTTGCTTTTTCTTACAATGGAGAAAGGAATGTGTTGAAGAATGTAAATTTGGAGATCCCGAAAGGAAAAACTGTTGCATTAGTTGGTCAATCAGGTTCTGGAAAAACTACTTTTGTTGATTTATTGCCAAGATTTTATGATGTAAATGAAGGTAGTATTAATGTGGATGGGGTAGACATTCGTGACTACAAAATGAAAGACTTGCGCAATCTGATGGGGAATGTGAATCAGGAGTCAATTCTTTTTAATGATACTATTTTTAACAACATAGCTTTTGGGGTTGAGAACGCAACAATGGAAGATGTAATTGCCGCCGCAAAAATTGCCAATGCTCATGACTTTATCAGTGCAACAGAGAATGGTTACGATACCAATATTGGTGATCGTGGTAGTAAACTATCAGGAGGACAGCGTCAGCGATTGAGTATTGCACGTGCAGTTCTTAAAAACCCACCAATTATGATTTTGGATGAGGCTACCTCAGCTTTGGATACGGAGTCAGAAAGATTGGTGCAGGATGCATTGGATAAATTAATGGAGAACAGAACCTCATTGGTGATTGCACACCGACTATCAACAGTGAAGAATGCAGACCTAATTTGTGTTTTCCATGAAGGAGAAATTGTAGAACGAGGCAAACACGATGAATTAATCGAGAAAGATGGAGCCTACAAGAAACTGTATGATATGCAGCTATTGTAGTATTTAAAAGAATAATAGCTAGAGAAAGATGGATCATTTTATTGGTCCATCTTTTTTTTGATCATTATAGAAAATGATAAGGATTGTGAATTAAAAATGTAACGCTACAAAACCTTTTCTCGTACAAATATCTGACAATATGATTTTTGAAGAACTAAAATTTTGATGTTATGTCTAAAACTTTTAGAGCTGAACAGACCAGAGAAAAGAGAAGACGACCTCAATCGAAGAAATCAAAGAGAGGATTTAAAAACATAATAAACCGAGAAAATCATCAGGAAATAGCAGACAATTATTTATTGAAAGAGCGTGTGTGAAATCACCGATAGGTGACTCTTCATACCAGAGTGAAATAATATTAGTATTGGAACAATTAAAAACAGAGAACCGCCTTCGGGCGGTTTTGTTTTATATAGAAACAAAAAAACCTTCCAAAAAATGGAAGGTCTTGCACGGGAGGAGAGACTCGAACTCCCGACACCTGGTTTTGGAGACCAGTGCTCTACCAACTGAGCTACACCCGTGTGTTTTTGTAGACTTTAGGACTATCGTTTCTCAAAAGTCTGCGACAAAAGTAGAACATTTTTTTAGATCTGCAAGAGCTTTTTCATGCTAAAATTAGGAATTTAATCAGCTTAACTTTGCTTGTTATTGCAGGAGATTCAGGATGAGGGAATTGTCATAAGAACTTTTTTTAGGCTTTTAAATAAAAATCTGCAATTTTTTTAAAAATGTGGTAAATTAAAAGGTGACAATCTAACATCAAAATAAGAAATCATGAAGAATACAAAAAAGGAATATTCAAACGGAGAGGTTACTGTGGTTTATGATTCGGCTATTTGTATTCATGCCGGAATCTGTTTTAAAGGTTTGCCAACAGTTTTTCAACCAGGAACACGTCCATGGATCAAAATGCAAGGATCGGATACGGAATCAATTATTAAGCAGGTGCAAAAATGTCCATCTCGTGCTTTATCCTTTTACATGAATTCTCCTGAGGAGGATGAGGCTGATAAGGGGCCAATTAAAGCTTTGGAAACTGGTAAAAAAGTTGAAGTTATGACCAACGGGCCATTGATGGTTGAAGGGCCAATTACACTTGTTAGATCGGATGGAAAGCGGGAATCTATGGAAGATACTTGTTATTTTTGTAGGTGTGGAGCTTCGAAAAATAAACCATTCTGTGATGGTTCGCATCAGGATATTGGTTTTAAGGAATAAAAAAGAGCACTTAATCCAGTGCTCTTTTTACTTATAAAATCATTTAAATATCAAATATCTGTCTGCATTACTTGTCTCGATGAACAATAGTGGTTCGAGTAATAGAGTAGACAGCAAAAAATCCAATGGCCCCATTAGAAATATTTGAAGTAATATTTCCAGGAGGTCCTGAAAACATATTTTGGCCTTCATCCAATTCTTGAAGTTGGCTCACAAAGTCGTAATATTCTTCACTGATTGCATAGGTTTCCAGAGTAATTATATCATTGTCTTTTAGTATTTCATCTGTTTTTTCCTGGTTAAACTCACCAACATCAACACCTTTTGAGGTTTCACCATTAAAGTAGGTGTCCTTTTGAACCAGTATTTCTGTAATTGTATCTTGTATCAGCACATCATTTATTCTGCAGGCAAAACCATAATAATCTTCTGTTTTAATATCATCTTTCATATAAAGAGAAACTAACCAGAATGGTCCTTTATCAACATCTTCGTCATAGGATTCGTAATCAGGATCAAAATGCATTTTTATAGAATCTATGACGTAATTTGATTTCATTATTGAACTGGCCAAATATTCTTCTAATGTTCCGTCCTTATTTACATCTACATTTGTAATTGACAAAGAATATGTGTTACCTGGTTGACCAGCAAATGCCTCTTCGCTTTCGTAGTATCCTGGTTTAGTTTCTTGATAGTTATAGGTGGTTTTGCCGTCAGTAACGGTAATTTTAGCACTGCGAACGGGTATGGCATCCTGGTTGAAAAAGACATCACTTGTTTCTTTCAGGATTACATGGTGTTTTGTTAAATCAGATGTAACAGCAGCTTCAACTGATAAGCGGGTTTCTCCACTATCAACATCAACATTAATCTCTTCGGTACATGATGAAAAAATCATTGTAAACATCAACAAACAAATGCACTTCAACTGTTTGTTTGCAAATGACGAAAATGGAATTAATATTTTAGTTTGCATCATTCTAAAATTTAAAGTTATAAGTGATTGAAGGAACAAAGGTAAATAGGTAGGTTTTTTCAGCTTTCATTACCTTAGGATTGTCATCATCCTGCTTGAAACTAACGTACCATGGATTTTTTCTGCCATAAGCATTGTACAATGAGAAATTCCATTCGCCTTCCCATTTACGGCCAGGTTTCTTTTTGCCTTTTAAAGTTAATGCCAAATCTAAGCGATGATTATCGGGCATTCTATAGGAGTTTCTACCCGAATAGATTTTTATCAATGCGCCTTGGTATTCTGCTCTTCCTACAGGGTAGGTAACCGGAGATCCGGTAGAATAGGTAAAATTGGCCGAAATGCTTGTTCTTTTTGTCAAGTTATAGCTCAATGCAGCTTTGATATTGTGCGGAACATCGTAAGGTGAACGATATGACTTTCCATCGTTAATGCCTTCAATTGTTCGTTTTGTTCTGGAATATGTGTATCCAATCCAACCTTGTAGGCTGTTGAAAGTTAAATTGGTTGTTAATTCAAAACCATAAGCTTCTGCCGATCCTGTTCGCAATTCTCCCTCTAAATGCTTGTTTAGTAGTAATTCTGCAAAGTCTTTAAAATCGATAGAGTTATTCATTTTTTTATAATATCCTTCCAAAGACATTTCAATGGTATTGTCCCTAAAATTTCTGAAATATCCCAAAGCGAATTGGTCAGAAGTTTGAGGTTTTACATTTGGAGAGGCTGGAAACCAAATATCTAAAGGTAAGCCACCTGTAGAGTTTTGAGTCAGCTGCATGTATTGAGTGGTTCTTGAATAACTTGCCTTTACCGAAGAAGTAGGAGTAAGCATGTATTTAAGACCGAACCTAGGCTCCAAATTAGTATATGTATTAAAAATATCACCATTCTTATAAGTTGTTGAATCAACAACATTGTAATTTTCATCAAAATCATAAACGGTTCCTTTACCTATATTATTGAACATGCTAAAGCGCAATCCATATTTTAAGGTCAGGCGATCGCCAATTTTTTGTTCATTGGAAATGTATAATGCTTCTTCTAATCCATTTGACTCATTTACGCGATAGTCTGAAAGAAAAGATTGCTCTCCTAAGCCAAACGCATGACCTGGCTCAAATTTGTGATAAGTAATAATTCCACCAAATTTGATGTTGTTATTGGCATTTAAGAAGTAATTGAAATCAAGTTTTGCCGAATAATCTTCCATATTCGATTTCCACTTAAAAGCATCGGCTCCTAATTTATTTGATAATTCGTAATCGTATTTACTATATAGGAAAGTAGCATTGGAAAACAATTTGTTTGAGAACAGATGGTTCCAACGCAAACTAACCGTACGATTTCCATAGTTCAACTCGTTTTCGTTGCTTTTAAAAACATCCTTACCCAAATAGGTTGATATAAAAAGACGGTTTTTATCATTAAAGCGATGGTTGATTTTTGCATTTACATCGTAAAAGTAAACGACATTGTCTTTCACATCTTCGTCGGAAGATAACTTCAGGAACAAATCGGCGTAACTTCTTCTTCCCGATAGCATGAAAGAGGTCTTTTCGTTTTTGCCTATTGGACCTTCAAGAGTTAACCTTGATGAAACAGTACCAATACCACCATTTCCACTAAACTTTTTGCTGTTTCCGTTTTTCATTCTGATGTCCAGAAAAGAAGAAAGACGTCCACCTACAGCAGCAGGAATATCTCCTTTGTAAAGCTTCATATCGCTTAAAGCATCGTTGTTAAAAATAGAGAAAAAGCCAAGCAAGTGAGAAGCATTATACACAGGAGCTTCATCGAGAAGCAGCAAGTTTTGGTCTGGATTACCTCCTCGAACACTAAAACCACTCGAACCTTCGGCAGCAGGTTTTACACCAGGAAGCATTTGTACCGCCTTAATTAGATCGACCTCACCCATTAAGGCAGGCAGCTTTTTTATGGTTGTTGCCGGCATTTTTACCACACTCATTTCAGCTCGTTCAACATTGCTGGCTGCAGCATCTCCTCTTACGATAACTTCTTTTATTTGGAGGTTATCCGAAGACAAATCGATATTTAAATTCAGGTTATCAGTAACTTCCAAAACTTTTGATTGAGTTTTTGTACCCAAAAAAGAATAGCTAAGCGTGTAAAAACCAGCAGGAACACTTAAGGAGTAAAAACCATATGGATTGGTAATGGTCCCTTTTTTTAGCTCTTTGATATAAAAGGCAGCACCAATTAAGTCTTCACCATTGTTTGCATCTTTTATATATCCACTAATGGTAACTTTTTTAGCTGGGTACTTTTTAAAAGCAATCTGATTTCCAATGATTTTGTATTTTAATTGTAGCTGCAAACAAACCTTATCCAGCAATATTCTTAGTTGGTAAGATTTTTTGCCCAGATAAATTTTCTTCTCCCCAAGTTCTGCACTAGGGTAGGTACAATTCAATTTTGTTTGGTTTTTAATCAAATCCATTAAATCCACAAAGGAATAAGCTTCTTGATTGGTTTTAATGGTTTGGGTGTCTTTCGATTGAGACATTACCGTATTCATCCCCAACAGCATGAATATTGCTGTTAGAAAAAGAAATATATTTCTCATGTACAAATTATTTTAGTAGGATGTACGAATTGTTTTTTTCGATATCAAGATCTAAGGTAAATGAGATGGTTTCCAGGATGTTTTCAAGATTTTGATTTTCAAATACTGCTGTCAACCTGAGTTGTGGAACTGCTTCTCCTTCCAATCTGATATCTACATTAAATAGTTCATTTAAATCACTACATATCGACTTTAAACTTTTGTTCTGATATGCTAAATACTGAATTTTTATTTCTGAATGATGAGAGTCATTTGTGCTTTTAAGAATTACATGTTGCTCGGTAATAAACTTCGCTTTATCACCTCTCACCAGCCGTACCTTATTTGTTGGTTCATTTTTTCCCCTAAACTCAACGATTCCCGATTCTACCTCGATAAAGGTATTGCCAATAGCTTCCGAAATTCGAAATGATGTTCCAACAACCTTTGTTTGGGTTTGACTGGTGGTGATGATAAATGGTCTGTTTTTGTCCTTTGCTACATTAAAAAAAGCTTCCCCTGTAAGCTCAATTGCTCTCACTTTTTCTGAAAAGTGTTTCGAATGCTTAATGCTACTTCCCTGGGCCAACAGAATCGTACTTCCATCAGGCAGATTCAACAACTTTTCATTTGCAATATTATTTACAACCAATGTTTGATCCGAACTGGTATTCATATATAAATATGATGTGATTCCACTTACCATTAGTATTGCAATTGCTGCCGCATACTGCAGGTAACGGCGAATTTTAATACGCTTTTGTAAGTTTTTCTTTTGTAATAATTTACTGTAAGCTTTTTTCGAATCAAATTCAATTTTCTTTGCGGATGAGAATTTGCATTCCCAATAAAACCTTAACTCGTCAAAGTATTTTTGGTTAGCAGGATCTTCCTCCATCCAATTTTCCACTGCCTGTTTTGTTTTATTATCACATAGCTCGTTTAAATAATCAGTTAATATTTCTGTGTTAATTTTCATGGCCCTGAAATCTTAATACATGTATAAATAAATTGCAATTCTATAGGTAAGACAACTAAACCTGATTTACCCCTATAGAATTCTCATTTTTTTTTACAAAAAGGTGAAAGTAGTGTATCATTGGCAGTGTTTTTCATCGATTCAAAGAATTCCTCAATAGATAATAATTAATTGAACCTTACATTTCCATTTCAATTTTTCCCTTTTAGGGAAAATGTCGACAGGCAAAAGGGTGCAATAATGAGAAACTTAATTAAACACACCCCTCTCCCTGTCGGGATCTCCCCTGAAAAGGGAGAATTCCGAAATTAAAGGCTCTTCATCTAATTAAATGTTTTCATTAAATTCAAGTAGACTCTAGAAAGGTCGCGAATGTGATGAGATGATTGTTCGTTGAATGGAAATGTTTGTATGAATTCTAAAACTGTAATCTTTTTGTTCACTGATCACTGTTACTCTTTCACCATCATCAAGAAATAAATCAGCAAGTCATTTTTATCCAATTGAGCTCTTAATTTTTTAATTGCCGTATTCATCTGGTTTTCGATGGTTTTTTTAGAAATGTTGAGGTGTTCAGAGATCTCAAGATAGGACATCTGCATATTTCTGCGCATGATGAATACCTCTTTGCATTTGGGGGGTAAATTCTCAACGGCAAGTTCCACTTTCGATCTTATCCTGGCAAGATTCTCCTCTCGATTGATCTCAAAAGGAGTATCGATAGGATCTTCTACTTCCTCGATAGGAAGAATACTTTGCTGTACATTTTTTTTCATTTGACTGATGCAAGCATTCTTAACCGCCCTATACAAATAAGAGGAGATGGATGTATTGATATTAGGAGGAGAATCCCAAATTTTAAGAAAAATGTCCTGTACCAAATCTTCGCACTGATCTGGATCAGTTAGAAATGAATAGGCATAATTGCACAAAGGAGAATAATACTCTTTGAAACAACTATTAAAATCAATTTTGAGGGTAGAGTGGGACAATTGTATTTCAATTTTCGTTCGCTGCGATCAAAAATAGAAATATTATCCTATTAAATTGTTAAAATAAATGTGAAGAAAAGTTAACGAAAGTGTTGGAGGGATGTAAAATAAAAAAAAACGGAGCTCATTAGCTCCGTTTCTGTTCGAGGATTATCTCTTTTCTTTATATCGTAGAATTTGGCTTCGAAGTGCATCTGCTACCAAATCTGTTGCTTCTTCAAATGTTTTGCTTTGTTTTTTGGCAAATAGTTCCGATCCTGGAACCTGCATTTTCACCTCAACAACCTTATTTTCCTTATTACTCGCTTTGTCAACATTTAATATTACATCATAAGCTGTAATATTGTTTTCCAACTTCTCAAGCTTTTTAAGTTTTTGGTTAATAAAAGCTTCTAATTTGCTATCTGCTTTAAAACCTACGGATTGCATTTTCATGTTCATCACAATTCCTCCTATATTTAATATCCACAAGTGGATAAGTTAATATTCTGATAAGTGTAAACCGGTTTTTTTCTGCGCATATGTTCGGCTTCGTTAAGCCTTTTTGATTAATCTTTCTACCCTGAAATTAAGCAAAAATTTTAAGCTTACGAAACGAAAAATGCGTTTTTATTGAAGTTTAACAAATGTTAATTTTCAAAGTGTTCAAAATAAGCAAACTAAAAAAATAAATTTTTAAATGTTAAAAATAATTTGCTGGAGCCTGATATTTATCTGGAAAAAATGCTATATGGATTTTTGATAAAAATCAATTAGATTGCATCTTCTTTCCAATACCAAATAGATGATGGAGATACAGGAGTTACAAAATGCGAATCGCGATCATTTGTCTTTTCAAATGATGGAAATAGATCACAAACCTGTGTATGATTTTACAAGGATTCACAGGCACGATTATTTTGAGATCTTCTTGTTTGAGAATGGTGGGATAGGATCACAATTGATTGATTTTAAAGAATATCATATTACTGGTAAATCATTGTATGTGGTAATGCCCAAGCAAGTGCATTTACTGAAGCGCAAGAAGGAAGAGAATGGCATCATCATTCAGTTTACCAAAGAATTTTTGCAAGCCAGTTTGTTGCCCGTTCAAAGCGATTTTATGAAGATACTTCGAAAGAATCCTTATACTCAGCTCAATTCGGAGAATTTCGATTTGCTTTATAATGGCTTTACACAATTAAAGGAGCTGTATTTTTCCCAAGGAGAGTACAAAATGCATCAAATCAAGCATCTGTTCGCTTATGTGTTTTTTCAAATTTTGGACATCCTTCCGCAAAAGGCTGAAAGTTCGAAACATGATGCTTTGGTACATCGCTTTATCGATTTGGCAGAGAGCAATTTTAAGCAAATTCGACTGGTTGCCGATTATGCAAAAATGTTAAATGTTTCGCTGAGCAAACTGAATAGCGAGTTGAAAGCAAAAACAGGAAAAACACCTTTGCAAATCATACATGAGTTGCTGGTATTGGAAATCAAAAGTATGCTTTTGGCCGAAGACTTGACTCATAAGGAAATCAGTTACCAATTGAATTTCGACAGTCAGAGTTCCTACAGTCGATTTGTTCAGAAACATTTGGGATGTAAGCCTTCCGATTTAAAAGAACAATTGCTAAACATTCTTCCATAAGTATAGGGCCAAAATGCAAATGGCACAATTTGATGTGAAAATTGCCAAGTCCATTTTGCTCCATTTCCATTTAATTTGCTTGCGATACTAACGAAAGAATTGTGTAGAATGGAATTAGAGATGATACTTTCTTTTTTAACGGCATCGGTGGTGTTATCAATCATGCCTGGTCCCGATAATATTTTTGTGTTGACCGAGAGTGTAAGTAGCGGACAGCGCACAGGCCTGGCCATTTCCCTGGGATTATCGCTTGGCGTTTTGGTGCATACCTCGGCAGCCGCTTTGGGTTTGTCCATTATCATACAGCAATCGGCCCTGGTTTTTTCTGTAATTAAATACCTGGGTGCTGCCTATTTGTTCTATTTGGCCATTTCGGCCTTAAGAAGTAAAGGCGAAGGAGATCAAAATGAATCGATAAAGCAAAAAGTGCCAATGGGGGCATTCAAGCTGGTTCGAAAAGGTTTCTTGATGAATGTGCTAAACCCTAAGGTTTCCTTGTTTTTTATTGCCTTTTTGCCTCAGTTCATCAGCAAATCTGATATAAGCATTAGTGTTCAGATGATTGTTTTGGGGATTATTTTCATGATACAGGCCTGGCTTGTGTTTAGCTTGATTGCGATCTTATCCGGACGATTAAATCGCTATTTGAACAGTCAGAAATTTTGGAAGATCACCCAATGGAGCAAGTTTGGTGTTTTGTCGGTTTTGGCCAGTTTGCTTCTGCTATCTGAAAATTAATCTACTTACATACAATTTCATAATCCTGAAGGATCAAACAAGAAAGGCGCCATTAGCGCCTTTTTCTGAATTATCTAGTACGTGTATCATCATTTGCGTTTGTCTTTTGAGTATAGATAAAACAAATTACAAATGTAAAATTACAGTGAGCTTGAAAAATAGAAGCTGTAATCTTTTAACAATTAGCACAATGAAGGGATTAATTTCAAAATCTATTTTACTGTTTTTTTTAGGTTTAAGTGTTGTATCATGTAGCAAAGATGATGTAGATTACTCGCTACAGTCTAAGTTTGATATTTTTGAGGTGCAAGCTGATAACAAAACTGTTTTGATGAAAGGTGAGATAAAATCGAGCACGCTTAGCGATTTTAAACACATGTTGGAAGGTCACCCAAATGTTAAATTAATAAAGACGGTAGAGGTTCCTGGCTCAAATGACGATGAAACGAATTTTAAAGTTGGTAAACTTTTGAGAGAGAAAGGAATTAATACACATATTGTAGACAAAGGAATGATAGCATCGGGGGGAGTTGATTTCTTTTTGGCTGGTGTAAAACGTACAAAAGAAGGTGTAGCTGCGGTAGGTGTGCACTCTTGGTCTGATAGTGATGGAAAACAAGCAATCGATTTTCCTGAAAGTAGTTCAGAGCATAGACCCAATATTCAATACTACGAAGATTTAGGGTATTCTAAAGAGTGGTCAAGAGATTTTTATTTTTTCACAATTAAAGCTGCTAAAGCCGAAGATGTGCACTGGATGACTAAAGAAGAAATCGAAAAATATAAAATATTTACGGAATAATATTTTAGGATGTATCCGTTTTAGTTTTGCCAGTTAATGCTGTGTAAAGAACCCGTTGATTGAATTCAACGGGTTTTTTAATGCAAGCTTGAAGCTAAGTTTTAAAAAAGCTCATGCTGACAAAAACAGAATCTTAATTCCGCAAACGATATAAGTGCTATCCCTTTAAAAATGGGGCTTCTAAGAGGAGATGTATTGGTAGGAATTCTGTATCTTTAACAATTGAAAAGCACACCTACTCATTAATTACAAGAAGTCTGGCGAATGATAAATGAAGTTGTAAAAGTACACGATAAGTTTTCTGTAGAGATAAAAATGGGCTACGAACCCAGCAAGGAAAGAAAGGTAAACGAGTTTTCGATTAAAACCTGGTTGTTCGTTCCAAGCAGTTTGGATATCAATCCATCCACCTACAAGAAGGAAGACTTTTACAACGATTTTAATTCCAATATCCGTTTGATTACCCCGCCTTACCTGCTAAGGGAAATTGCTGTGGGCGATCAATCTGTGTTCAAGTACCTGGAGGACTCCTTTCAGAAAGTGGCCAATTATCCCACTGCCAAGAATGAAGCGAACTATGAGTATCACATCCGTATGTTTCATACCATTCTTCGTTCGGCTCTTCGCCGAGAGATTCAGCATATCCTTAGAAATGAACAGGCCGAAGATCGCCAATATCTCATTAAGGATTACCTGAGCAATGTTCGAAGAATTGGGGAGCGATACCGGGAGCTGAGAAGAATTGTTAATGTTCCTACGGTTCGGAAGGAGATGTTCGATTACTTTTTGTTTGGGGATGAGTTCATGAGCAATCAATTCGATGAGCACTCCTACTATTTGCACCGAGGTTTGCGCAAAGTGAATGATCCGGAGATTGAAAAACGCAAGCAGGAAATTCTAAACCTGGTGCGCGATGAGGTAGCCTACAAGAAAAGCAAAAACTACCTGGTGATAGAGGAGAAGCCTACCGACAAAAACCGATGGTTTGTGCACCGCAGGGGAGCCTTTAAGAAGTATTTCGAAGGACAGCTATTGCTTTCGGTCCGCAAGAAAAAAGAAGGGGTATTCATGATTCAGATTCTGTACAGCATTGCCGCAGGATTGGCCATGATTATTGGTGCAGCTCTTACCTTTGTGTTTCAGCAGAGCCTGGGAAGTTTTACCATTCCTTTGTTTGTTGCTTTGGTAATTATCTATATGCTCAAGGATCGGATCAAAGACCTTAGCCGCCATTATTTGGTGGGGAAAATCAACAAGCGATTTTTCGATCATAAGAGTATCATCCGCGTAAAGGGAGATGAGAAAATTGGTTGGTGTAAGGAGAGTTTCGACTTTGTTCACGAAGATACGGTTCCACTTCGTGTGATGAAACACAGAAACCGATCGAGAATTGTGGATGTGGAAAGCCGTGGAGTGGGAGAGAAAATCATTTTTTACAGAAAGCTGCTTCGCCTGGATCAAAAGGCTTTGGACAATTCCTATGGCAACTACAACATTACAGGGGTTGTGGATATCATTCGTTTTAATGTATCCCGATTTATCCAGAAAATGGACAATCCTGAAATCCCACTTTACTACCTACAGGATGACCAGTTTGAAAAGACATTGGGCGAAAAAGTCTATTTCATGAACATGGTGATTCGTTTCAAACTGGATGATCAAACCAGTTATCGTCGCTATCGAATCATTTTTAACCGAAGAGGCATTAAGAAGGTAGAGAAGGTGTAAGCTTAATCCCATTTTACAAAATGAGAATTAATATTTGTAATTTATGACAAATATCAGTTTTTGCAGCTTTAAGAATTATTAAATTGATACTGATATTATTAGTATTAATCTAAAACTAAAGTTCATGCAAAAGAATTTGTTTGATTTGGTTTTAACAGCTGAGGAGCAAACTCAGATCGATACTGCTCTGCAAACCTTAAATGATGTTTTGTTGGCTAAATTGAAAGTTCTTCCGAAAGAAGAGAAGAAGGACATTTTAATTATGGGCGACAAATCAGTGGCTTTTGTAGACAAGTCGCACGAAATAGCTAAACAGGAAACTGCGATGCTAGGCGGATTTGTCGATTTTAATGCATTTGATCACGACGTTGAGGCGATTGGAACATTGCGTTCTATTGACTACAAGTTGTCTGAGATTGTTTCGGCTGTTAAGGATTCTTACGCATTGGCAGGTAGCGAAGCTTACCGAACTTCACTTATGGTGTATAGTTTGATGAAGAATGCTGCCAAAATGGGACATCCGGGAGCTCAGGATAAATTGGATGAGTTGTCGAAACGTTTTCCAGGCCGAGGTGTGAAGAAAACCGAAGAACAAACAGACGAGTAAGACTCGCCTGTTTGATGGATTCAAAAGGAAAGGGTACCACGGCACGGTATCCTTTCTCAGTTTACAAGATCTTTATATAAACTAATAAATGCAATAGTAGGTGGAAACTTCCCCTTCATATTTTGATGAAAGGGAAAAATTGCTCGATCTTTCTCTTGCCAGGCTCGCAATTGTCTTCTTGCAGCTCCATTTTGGCTTAAATTTGTTCAAGCATAAGAGATCAACCTACCACTTTTCTATCCAGAGGCTCATCATTGCCCTTTTCAACATCTATTTTCCTATCCGAAGGCTCGACATTGGGGTCGGGAAGTACAAAATTGAGGTACAGGATAGCAAATTGCTACCATTTTTCAGGCGAGTTCTTTTTTTTAGATAGCAATGTTGAGCCTTCCAATAGAAAGGCCGAGCTAAAATAGGGCAATGCCGACCAAATTTAGGGAAAACTTGAGCCTCAGATGAGATTGATTGATGCATGCCTACATCTTTGTCGAGGGATTTTTGCCCTAAGCTGAGCCTTTAAAGGGAAAGCTTGCGGGGTGCAAGACCAAGATTGCTATTGCCGACAGCAATTTTCCTATCCCAGACCCCAAATTTGGGGTCGCCGATAGCAATTTTGAGCTGTATCTGTTTTCTTTTTGTATTCTTATGCCCTTGCTAGCCTTCACTGAGAGCATCAATGTGAGTGATACCCTCAGCCATATGGATTTGATGCTCTCACTGGAGTGAGGGTATCAATAAGAATAAGGCATGGGTAGATCTTCTAGCCTTTAGGCAGGCTTACTTGAGAAACTTTACCTCGCGGGCGATGTCTCTGGTGAGTTTAGCTAGGGGGCGCTTGCCGAGGTCTTCTTCATTTGTATAATTGCATGTAATTAAGCGTGTGGCTACCTCTTCATTTTCTATTAGATCAGGAAAAGATTCAACTAAGCTATCAATGTATTCTTTTGAGTAGATTTCCCCTTTTAGGAGTAGTTCTTTCACTATATCTTCATGATTTTGATATAGATCTTTTAGACCAAATACATCAATGTTAGATTGCATTTGTCCATTTACCTTGGTGTTAGGAGTAGGCGTAATTAAGATATTTCCTTTAGGATAAACAAAAGAAGAATCTTTGGGTTTCCATTCAAATGTTATCACATCGTCAGCACGTTTAATTTCGTATGGGGATAAGCCAATTTCTTGTTCTTTTTTGATGTGGTTACAAGCAGAACAAGATGGGATTAGGTTATAAAAGCATAAAGCCAAATATGGATATCGACTTTTCGGAAAAAAGTGATCCAATTGATCTGTTCGTTTGATTTCCCCATTTTTCTTCTTTGTGGATATAATGAAAGTACGATTGCAATAAGGACAAACTTTAATACCTAAATTATCTGCCAGATCTGATGGTCGATACAAATGGTCTCTGCTAGTAAAAGATTTATACTTGGTTTTAATGAATCCCAAATTAAAATTCTGAGCATCCTTTGTGTTTAAAACGCCTCCAACTTTATTTACAATTTGCCTTAACAAAGATGGAGTTGCAAGTATTAGGTTTTTAATTTGCTTGTTTACTTCACTTCCTAGTAAAGTTTCTAATTCATTTCTTTTAACCCACTTGAGTATACCTTGTTTATTAGCTTTTGAGAATAATGATTCTACACCAGTCCAATGAACATTTAGGGATTTTTGAGTATCTGGAATTATAATTGGAATCATTGTTTATTACTTTTTAGTTCAGCAAGTTTTGCTTCAAGTATTTCAATTTCATCATTTAATTCAAACTCATAATGGTCGAACATTTCCTGAAGTTTATTTTTTAATAATGGTTCTCCAATTTGTTGAATTACAAATAGCATGTCACCAGGACTCATCTTGTCCTCTTCATTTTGAAGTTCATTGTTAAGATTTCGAATGACTTGATCAATCTTGCCCTTCGCAAACTCACCCATTAAGCCATTCTCTAAAAAGAAAGAGTTGCGGTAAAGAGAATGTATGTTAGCACCGAAGGTGTAATCAGGTAGTTCATCTTTTTCACAAACTTTACACATTCCATCATCTTTTTTATTTAAAAAGATGATATTGTCTTTTGGGAGATCGGAAACTAGGAATGGGGAGTGTGAAGTAAAGATAATTTGGTAACTTCTTTGATTATTAATTTTAGGTATGGTTTCTAAAAACAACTTGATATATCCTTTTTGCCATTCAGGATGGAATCCAATTTCACCTTCATCAATAAGTAATAGAATATCTTTTTTAGTACTTGATGATTTAAGAGTGTTGTTTAACCTCATTAATAAAGTGAAAAATGCAAACTCGCCAGCACTTAAATTTCCTTGTTCATTGTTTTTGAATAAATAGGAGAACTCAATTAGAGAACTGAAATGGTACCAGAATAGATTATTATTTGAAAATTTGTCTAAATAACGAAATAGTTTCTTTAAGTCATCCATATCTCTCAGATTATCAAAGGATATTCTGAGAATGAAATAATCCTTATTTCTGTTAACTCTATTTTCAAGAAATCTAGCAAACTGGTATGCTTCTTCTAATAATGATTTTAGATAAGAGTTCGAAATATATTCTTCAAATTTAGATCTAGCAACCTCTATGGTAGGGTTGGAATCTATTAATTGTTGGATTTTAGCAAATGGTATTTTCTTTTGATTTGAGAATTCTATTTCTGTATGAATAATTAATTTTAATAAAGAAATAAAAATATCAGTTGATACTGATTTTACGCTATTTTTCCAATTTCTAATTGAGACACTTAAATCAGCCAAAGTATCAATATGCTCACCCTCATTAACTTCAAAATCCAAATCGAATTCTTTCAAATTAAATACAATTGCTTTCGGAGTTTTTATCTTGGATGATATATTTCTGTGATCATTCCAGAATTTTATTAACTCGTATAAATTTTTTCTTTTATAGGAGTCGAAATATTGATCTATCTGTAAAATAAAGTTGCTTGATATATTCATGTATTCATTTCCTTGATATGCAGTGTTAATTATATTGAAATCAAGAAAGTTAGAATAATATATAAATGTTGTATTCATAAAACCGATGCTGTTCGAATCCAATTCAAAATACAATGGTTCAATCTTAATATCCATCGGTAGTTCAATTGTACCGAATTGAGAACTTGTTCTTATAAAGAATTGATCTTCTTCATTCTTTACATTATTTTTTGAGATGTGTTTTTTCTTAAATACAGCAATAAAATTGTATTTTTTAGAACCTTTTGCTCCTATAGTAATACCAATATTTTGAACAATAGTATCGAGTAAATTAGTCTTTCCACTCCCATTCTTACCCACAATAGCAGTTACATTACTAATGTTCTCACCAAAGAACTTTTTTGGATAGTTTGTATTTCTCTCTTTGTGATGTAGGGTTCCACCAATCACTTTACCATCTTCTTCTTCGTATTCAAAATCGAATCGATGCTTTGGCGAAAAGTTAAAGCCTTGTTTTTTAATGTTTTTATAGTCTTCAATCCAAACGTATAGCAATTCCATAGTATCAGGTGTTTTGTGTTAGACGCTGTCAGCAGCTTCGCAGTCTGACAGGTCGGAAAAACCTGACAGCATCCAGAGGATCTGTCAGCGTTCATTCTCTTTTATAGTTTTTAAATGTAAGAAATTCATCTCATAATCTGCTGTAAAAAAGTATATAATGTTTAATAATGGATGGAATTATTTATTAAATTATAGGGGAACTTATGAAAAGAAGACTTTTGTTATGGCTAAGAAGAGGAAATCAGGAAAAAAGGAAATAAGAAGTAAACCACTAAGGAGAAAGGACGGGATTAGGATTGTAGTTCGAGAGATACAATTGTTTATGAAAGAAATTACCCGGCAAGATACCGAAATGCGATTTAATAAATTGGAAGAGCAACTTCTGTACAGTTATTACTTTAGGTTGTCGAATCCGGTAGCCGAGGAAGGGCAGTTTATTCCAAGAAAAGAATTGAAAAATATGGGCCAGCTTCTGCACAAGCGATTACATGAACCCATAATAAAGCATAACAACAGATGGTTTTCCATAAGAGAATTGGATATGCTGTTTTGTTATCATAGAGTGATGAACAGATGGGAAATTTCTCCTGAAAGAAGGTTTGAGTTGTGGAGATACTTGGGAGATATTGCCAAATTTGAATTAAATTCTGAGGAGTTTGTTGACAATGTTTTTCTTCATTTTTATAAAGCAATTTCGGTTTGCACCGATGTGCGCAATAAAGTGTATACCCTTGCTTTAACCCATACGTTCTTAGAGACAAAAGATCCGATTTTGCATTTTAACTCTCGTATGGGAATATATCATGCGGTTAAAAAAAGTATTAAAATTCATGGGAAAAATCGTTTGGCTTATCGGGTGATTTTACCCAGACTAAATGCCCCACGTTATTTGAATTATAACATTAAAGGTTTTAAAGAATTTCATGATGCAGATAAGGATGAAATTCCTGTGTATATTCAATCGCATGCCCTAAAAAGAATGAAGGAGCGCTTGGATTTGTTGGATGATGAGGCGCTGAATTATAATTTATTCGAAAATTTGGTGCATTTTAAGCATTTCTATGATGTGCGCTCCTATATTTTAATTCCATATCATTTGTACGATGTGAAGGTGGGCTATTTCTTTTGCCAGATTTTTGACAATTGCTTCGTGATTCGCACTTTTTTGTTTATCACCCACTTCTCAACGCCTGAGGGTAGTGATCTGAAAGACATCTGTGGTTTGGGCAAAAACGATGTGCCTTACTGGAAGATTGATCGCCTGAGTACCTTTATGAATGTTGATGCAGAACAGTATCCTAAACTATCGGCCATGTTCGAAGAGGCAGGATGTGGCGATTTGTTTAAACTCCACAACGAAGAGTTCTCGGTTGAAGCCATGCAGACCGCTAATTTAGATGGATTGCGCGAGTATGTGTTAAAAGGACGAATGGAAGTGGAGGAGCCTGTAGAAGAGTTTGAGTAAAGAGTTGTTGTAATTAGGTAAACTTTCAATTCTGAGATAGAAATCAGTACAAACAAAAAAGGGTAGCAAATTGCTACCCTTTCGTGATCCAGCCAGGATTCGAACCTGGGACCCACAGCTTAGAAGGCTGTTGCTCTAATCCAACTGAGCTACTGGACCGGCCTTATAGAAACATTAAATTTTTAAACTTTTAAGAAAGTTTTTGTGATCCAGCCAGGATTCGAACCTGGGACCCACAGCTTAGAAGGCTGTTGCTCTAATCCAACTGAGCTACTGGACCATCCTTAAAAGGCGATGCAAATATAGGGATTAATTGCGCTTTTAAGCAAATGTTTTTATGATTTTTTTTTCAGATATATGGCTAAAAGGCACTAAATACTTAGGTTTCAGAAAGAATAATTTTTGAAAATATTTTCATGCGGCAATGATATTTTAGCTGGTAGGGCGGGAATAGGGCAGATGCTTCGGATAGAGCCTATCATTCATGGGTGAAAATCTTCTTTTTTTCATCCAATTCTGGAATAATTTGTCCTTAATCGAAGCTCTTGTGTCAATATATTTTAAGATTTGACCAGAGAAATTATCTTTGCATTTCAAATTGTAAAAATGTCAAGAACTTACGCAGGAAATATTCCCAAACTGTATGCTATTAAAATAGCCAAGTGGTTCATGTTAACCATGCCGATCATTGTTCTGTTTTACCAAGAAAATGGTTTGAGCATGCAAGATGTACTTACCCTAAAAGGGATTTATTCTGTTGCAGTGGTAGTTCTTGAAATTCCTTCGGGATATCTGGCCGATGTTTGGGGACGCAAGAAATCATTGATTCTTGGTGCAATATTGGGATGCTTAGGATTTGTTGTTTACTCGTTCAGTTATGGATTTACTGGTTTTCTGGCTGCTGAATTAATTCTTGGAATAGGGAGCAGTTTTATTTCGGGTTCCGATTCGGCAATGCTTTACGATAGTCTTTTAAAAATGAATCGCGAAAAAGAATATCTAAAGCAGGAGAGTAGGGTAATGTCTGTTGGAAATTTTGCGGAAGCAATTGCCGGAATCGCGGGGGGTAGTTTGGCTCTAATTAGTTTGCGAACCCCTTTTGTACTGCAATCATTTATCGCCTTTATAGCAATACCAGCAGCATTTTTACTTTTGGACCCCAATCAGGATTCCCAAAAATCGAAAGCTGGTTTCAAACACATCTTAAACATTGTGAAGTTCTCCCTTTGGGATAGTGCAAAGCTTCGTTGGAACATTGTGCTTTCATCGGTGATTGGTTGTGCTACGCTAACTTTGGCCTGGTTCATACAGCCGTATTTAAAGGATTTAGATATGGAAGTGAGCACCATTGGTGTGATTTGGACCCTATTGAATTTAACGGTTGGTTTTGTGGCTTTGTTGGCTCACCGAGTTGAGGGTTACCTGGGGAAAATTGGAACTTCAACTTTTATAGTAATTGGTATTTCAAGCGGCTTTATTTTAAGTGGTTGGTTTCACTCCTTAATTGGGGTTGGCGTTTTCTTCTTTTTCTATTTTGTGCGAGGAATTGCTACGCCGGTACTGAAGGACTATATCAATAGAATTACCGAATCGGATATGCGAGCCACGGTTTTATCGGTGCGTAACTTTATCATCAGGATTTGTTTTGCTGTGATTGGACCATTCCTGGGATGGTACACCGACCATTACAGTATTTCATCAGCCTTGATGCTGGCCGGAAGCATTTTTCTTGTTCTTGGTGGAGTGAGTGTGATTTTTATGAGAAAAGTGGAGAGGTAATTGATTTTTCTCTCAAATACCCCATATATACAATTCTACTTTTCGACGGTTAGACTTCAATCGTAAGTTCATCGTAAGCCAAATAAACATTCTCAGGAAGTTCTGCCTGAACTTCATCATGGAATCCCATTTGGTGACTGATATGAGTAAAGTAGGCCTTTTCTGGGTTCAATTCGTTCACCAAATCAATAGCTTCTGATAGGTTGTAATGCGAAATGTGTTTTTCTTTTCTAAGAGCATTCACCACCAATACCTTGATGCCTTTTAGTTTCTCCATCTCTTCGGGAGAGATATAGTTTGCATCTGTAATGTAAGCCAAATCACCTATTCGATATCCGTAAACCGGTAGTTTTAAGTGCATGGCTCTGATGGGTTGAATTGTAGTTCCATTTATTCGGAAAGGTTCGTTGTTCACCTCAATCAAATTCATTTGAGGAATGCCAGGATATTTAAACTCAGCAAAAACGTAGGCAAATTCTTTTTTAAGAGATTCTTGAACACGCTTTTCTGCATAAATATTTACGGCAGTTTTGTTTACCCAGTTGAATGCTCTTATATCGTCCAAACCTGCAGTGTGATCCTTGTGTTCATGAGTAAATAGAATAGCGGATATATTTTCAACACCGGCACGTAGCATTTGGTATCTGAAATCAGGACCACTATCAATTACAATATTTTGATTGTCAACAGTAATCAATACAGAGGTTCGCAATCGCTTGTCTTTTTTATTATCAGATAAGCAAACAGGGCATTTGCATGCAATAATTGGCACGCCTTGAGAAGTTCCAGTTCCAAGAAAAGTTAGTTTTACCATACTTTGTTCTAATCAGAATTCAACCCTTCGGTTAATTTGATTTTTTTGAATCTTTGAGTTCTTTTCGGATGGATAGAAATAGTAGATAAGCCAATACAAATACTGCTAAAACAGCAGATGGAATTGCAGCTTTTTCACCGAACAATGTTAATGCTGTAACCACAGCAAAACCAGAGCTTTTTACCGTTACCAATAAATTTTGAGTCATAGCAACTGGAGCAGGAACTCCAATTTTTTTGCTTATTTTCTCAAAAGTCCATCCTAAACCGAAAATCCCCAGAAATAAAACCAAAGAAACCAGTAAGAGTATTTCAAAATTAGAAAAAAATACCTGTCGGTTTAACCCTACAGCAGTAAAAATTATGAGTGCAAATCCCCAATCAACAATTCTACCTCTCACTTTTTCGATTGTTGGTTTTATTGGTTTCCACAATAAAAGTCGAGAAATCAGTAAAGGGATTATTACCAGCTGAACCATTGCAATGAACAAGTCTACAGGATTTATGCCTCCGTCAACATTGGAGAATAATCCAACGATTAAAGGAGCAAAAAACAATGAAGATATGAATGCACCCAACGTTCCTACAATGGCATATTTTAAGTCACCATCTAAAATGTGAGAAAATGGAATAACCGCAACGCCTGGTGGTGTTGAGGCTATTACAACAAATCCTAAAAACAATTCGGGGGTAGGCATTAAGAAATAGGAAAGAGAAATCACTACTGCGCCAAAAACCACATAATTTAGAAGGGAGCCCATAATCATTGGTTTGATCATTTTCTTTAATGGAAACATGGCTTTTGTCGATATTCCGGTTGTAGAGAAGGTCATAACCACTGCCAGTACGTAAAAAGTGTAATTCTTAAACAGGGAAGCATGTTGACCAATGACTAAGCCGAGTATTACTGCCAATACCAAGATGAAGTTTCTATTTAATATGATTTTTGTAGCAAACTCTTTCATTCTGTAATGATAAATGATAATTTAGATGTAAAGATGAAACTTTTTTAAATGGTTTCAAAATTATTTAGAATTATTCCAGATAGAAAACAAGGCTGAATCGTGTAAAGGCGGAAAAGCAAAAATAGAGGAGATTTGGAATCTTTTTGGGTATACCGATTTACAAAACGATAAATCAAAATCGATACAAAATCAATAATACAAGTAATTTCGTACATTTGCCGAAAATTAAATCATCATGAAAGGCAAGTTATATTTGATCCCAACAACTTTGGGTGATACATCCATTAATCAAGTAATTCCTCAGGATATTCAAGAGCTGATTCCAACCATTAAGCATTTTATTGTGGAAAATATAAGAACAGCACGCAGGTATCTTAAAAAGGTGAATTCTGCCATTAATATAGATGAACTTCGCTTTTATGAATTAAATAAACACAGTTCGCCTAACGAAATTTCAGGATATTTGAATGCGATTAAAGATTTTGATATTGGGATCATTTCCGAAGCAGGTTGTCCAGGTGTTGCCGATCCGGGAGCTGATGTTGTAAAATTGGCTCACGAAAAGAACATACAAGTAGTGCCATTGGTGGGTCCATCTTCAATTTTAATGTCGCTGATGGCATCAGGTTTTAACGGACAAAACTTTGCCTTTAATGGATATTTGCCAATAAAAGCAAATGAACGAGCAAAAAAAATAAAGGAGTTGGATTCAAGATCATTGAGTGAAAATCAAACGCAAATCTTTATTGAGGCTCCTTATCGTAACAACAAATTGGTTGAAGATTTAATTGCTAATTGTAGCGGAGCCACTAAGTTGTGTATTGCAGTTGATATTACCATGGAAAGCGAATTTATTAAAACTCTTCCTGTAAAAGCATGGAAAGGAATGGATATTGATTTGCACAAGAAACCAGCAATTTTCCTATTGCACAGAGAAAAATAATATCAAAAAAACAGCGCAGATTGTAAAAACCTGCGCTGCGAACATTATAGTTAAAAATTTAGGCATAATCCCGACCGCCTAAAACCGGGATTACTTCTTGACTTCGTCTTTTTATCCCTAAAATTTACAAAACCACTATTTAAGACAAGACTTTAGTCGGCTTATATAGGGCAAATATCATACCATCAAGTCTTTTTTATTGTCTAAATTAGAGGTCAAGACTCTTATAAAATGCAGGTATTACAGCTTTAAATTTGTCAATGGCATCTTTCAGATTATCTGTGGTTCTTCCTCCAGCGGCGTTCATGTGACCTCCACCATTAAAATGTGTTGAAGCCACAGCATTTATAGGTACATTGCCTTTTGATCGGAAAGAGATTTTTACCATATCTTCTTTCTCAATAAATATTACCGATACCAGCATTCCTTGTATGGATAGAGGGTAATTTACAAAACCTTCCGTATCGCCATCTTTGTAATTGAATCGTAGTAAATCGTCTTTAGTTAAAGTGATAATTGCGGTTTGGTATTCGCTTAAAACCTCAAGTCCTTGATCTAAACAGTGGCCCAACAATTTCATTCTGTCGGTAGAGAAATTATCGTATACATTTGAATGGATCTTACTCTTATCGATTCCTCTTGCCAATAAATCTCCAACAATTTGATAGGTTCTTGGGTTGGATGAATTATAGCTTAATCCGCCAGTATCTGTAACGATTCCTGTATACAAGCATTCTGCAATGTGGGTGTCGATTAAGTTTTCATCGCCAAGAGCCTCAATAAACTCATACATGAACTCACAAGTGGCACACATTGCTGTATCCGAAAACATCAAGTCAACAATTTGTTCAGGTTCCGGATGGTGATCAATCATGATCTTCTTTGCAGGTAAATCTTTAAGGATTGTTTCCAAATCTCCCGATCTTTTAAAAGAGTTGTGATCGACAATAAATACCAGGTCTGATGATTTTAAATAATCCTCGGCTTCTTTTTTGCCATTTGTATAGATCATCACCTCCGAATTTTGCGGTAACCAATTCAAAAATACAGGATACGCACTCGGACTGATAATTTTAGGTGTTTTACCTTTTTTCTTTAAATACTGGTACAATGCTAAGGATGAACCTATGGCATCGCCATCGGGACCAGAGTGGGGGATTATTGCTATTTGTTTTGATTCCTCCAACAGAATTTCTGCCTTCTTAATCAAATCACTATCGATTCTATTCTTTATATTATTCATTCTCTTTAGAGTAAAGATGATTCAAAATTAGTGGGTAAAGATAGAAATTGATAGGCAGAATTCATCATTTTAAAATGATTTGCCCGGTGAAACGGGATTCAGTGCAATTAGCTAATTAGAATTATTCCAAATAAATTAGTGGGATTTTATTGCATGCCTAAACAGAAATATTATTTTTGTATACCTAGGTTAAACTTATACACACATATTAATGAGAAGCGATAGAACTTTTACAATGATTAAGCCTGATGCAGTTGCAGCGGGTCATATAGGAGCAATTCTTGCAAAAATTAACGAAGCAGGATTTAGAATTGCAGCCATGAAATACACTCAAATTACCAAGGAACAAGCTAAGAAGTTTTATGAAGTTCATAAGGATCGTCCGTTTTACGATGAATTGACTGATTTTATGAGTTCTGGTCCGATTGTAGCGGCAATTTTGGAAAAAGAAGATGCTGTAGTGGCTTTCAGAAAGTTGATTGGAGCAACCAATCCTGCCGAAGCAGAAGAAGGTACAATTCGTAAAGAGTTCGCAGAATCGATGTCGAAAAATGCAGTACACGGTTCAGATAGCGATGAAAATGCTTGTATCGAAGGAGCATTTTATTTCTCGGCAACAGAAGTGATTTAAATAATATCAAATATTCCGAAAGCACATTGATAACTTATTGATGTGCTTTTTTTATCTCACCACAATATCATCAATAATATTAGCTTGAACTTCACGGTTCAAAGCTTTTACCAATCCATCACGAATAATCATGAGTTCGTTTCGGATTACCGATGAGCGAACCGCAACAAACAATCTTCGATTACGAATGTAGATATCGGTAGTTGCATTGGCTACTGTTTTGCCAATAACTTTTTCCCACGAGTTCACCAACTCATATTCTTTCAGTTTCACATCAAGTTTCGATTCTTTCAGAACTTCCTTGATCAATTCATCTATTTTTTGAGTGTTGCTTCTTCTCATGATTCCGAATTTACAATAGCACCATTATCAATTACAAACAGCTGATACTCCAAAGCTGATCCAGATAAGATTTCATCCAAATGATCACGATTGGTATCAGAAATGAAAATCTGACCAAATCGTTCTTCTGAAACCAAACGAACAATTTGCTCAACACGATTCGAATCTAGCTTGTCGAAAATGTCATCTAGCAAAAGAATAGGCGTAAAACTCGCAATTTGTTTTATGAATTCAAACTGAGCCAGTTTTAGCGCAATTAGATAAGTCTTCTTTTGTCCCTGAGAACCCATTTTTTTAATCGGATATTTTCCCAGGTTTAAAATCAAATCATCCTTGTGAATCCCTACGGTTGTGTATTGCATCACCTGATCTTTCCAGCGTGCATTGTCCAATAAGTCACGCATTCCATGTTCATGCAGTTGCGATTTATACTCCAAACTAACAATTTCGTTTCCCTGAGATATAACAGAATAGTATTCCTGGAAAACAGGCATTAGTTTGTGCAGAAAATCTTTCCTTTTCTTATAAATGTCCGCACTTAAATGTACCAATTGCTCATCCCAAATGCTTAAGGTATCTTCATCGTATTTGGTTCCGGCAGCAAAATCTTTTAGTAATTTATTGCGTTGCAGAATTACCCGATTGTAACGAATTAAATCATCCAGATATTTTCTGTCGTACTGCGATATCACACTATCCATGTACTTTCTGCGTTCCTCGCTGCCATCGGTAATTAGTCGGCCATCGGCAGGAGAGACCATAACTATAGGAAGTAATCCAATATGCTCAGATAATTTTTTGTATTCTTTTTTGTTTCGCTTGAAATTTTTCTTTTGTCCACGTTTTACACCACAATAAACTACTTCCTCCAATTCCTTACGCTGATATTTTCCTTCTAAAACCATGAATTGTGCATCGTGATTGATGTTGTGCTGATCGGTAGATGAAAAGAAACTTTTACAAAAGCTTAAGTAGTAAACTGCATCGAGAAGATTGGTTTTTCCCATTCCATTATTGCCGATAAAACAATTGATTTTTGGAGAAAAATTTAATTCTAACTCAAGTATGTTCTTGTAGTTAATAAGAGATAGCTTTTCAAGATGCATGTGCAAAACTTTAAGGTAATGCTGCAAAATTAAGAAATAAAATCAAATCAAATTAGGGAAAGCTTGGCAATAATTAAGTTCTAATTTATTCTCATTTTTTATATTAATCATGCTTAATATTTGGCAAAAAAAATTACATTTGCGTTAGAAAAAATAAACCTATTAATTATTTGAGTATGTCGAAGAACAAAAACAATCCGGAAACTGCGGATAATTTCGAGAATCTAGAAGATGCGTTAAGTAAGACTGAACAATATATAGAGAAGAACCAAAAGAAATTGACTAGTATTGCTTTTGCTGTTATTGTGGTGGCTGTGGCAATTTTTGCTTATCAAAAGTATTACAAAACTCCTCTTGAAGAAAAGGCTCAGAAGCAATTGTTTCAGGCTCAAAGATATTTCGAACAAGATTCATTTAAATTGGCTTTAAATGGTGACGAAAACTATCCTGGATTTTTGGAAATTGTTGACGAATTTGGTTCAACTGCAGCTGGTAATCTTTCTAAGTACTATGCTGGTATTTCATACTTAAGAATTGGTGAGTATCAAAATGCGATTGATAAGCTTACTTCTTTCAGTTCAGATGATTTTCTTTTAAGTTCTTTAGCTAAGGCTGCTGCCGGTGATGCTTATATGGAATTAGGAGAAAATGCTAAAGCTGCATCGAACTATATGGATGCAAGCGCAATTAACGCAAATGATTTTACAACTCCTATTTACTTACAAAAAGCTGGTTTGGCTTATGAAATGATGGGAGAATACAAAAAAGCATTGACTGCTTACGAAAAAATTGAGAAAGATTTTTCTAAATCAGCAGAGGCTCGTGATATCGAAAAGTATATTACAAGAGCGAAAGCAATGATGAAGTAATCATCTTTATAAGATATTGAAAAACGGAAATCTTTATTGGTTTCCGTTTTTTTGTGTCAACAAATTACGCGCAGAGCCTTCTCTTCAACGGTTACGGTAAATTTTGTTCCTACTGTTGCAGGTTCTCCATCTAAGTGGGCAAAATCATTCTCCTGGGTGATATCAAAAGCTTTGCCTTTTATTCGGTAATACAGCGAGTGACTTTCTACGGTTCCTGTTAGGATTTTATAGGCAAACAAAGGAATTTGTATAAAGGATGGCTTTTTAACCAATACCAGATCTATAATTCCATCTGAAACATCTGCACCCGGGGCAATGTAGGCATTATTGCCAAACTGACTTGCATTGGCAAAACACAGCATAAAGCCATTTAATAGATGCTCCTTTTGTTTGGTTTGTACAATGAAGTTTTGGTTTTTACTTCGATTAAAGCAGCGTAAACAGGCTATAATATATGAGAAAAGTCCTCTGGCTTCCATTTTTTGGAACATTCGGCTGACTTGAGCATCGAAACCTATGCCTACAACACAAAAAGAATACATGTTGTTCATTCTTATAGCATCCATTTGCAGGGTTTGCATTTTATTAATGAGTTCCACAGCTCCTTTAACAGATAAGGGAATTTTAAGATGCCTGGCCAGACCATTTCCTGATCCTGATGGAATGATTCCCATAGGGATGTTAGAATGAACCAAAACCCTTGCCGTTTCATTTACCGTGCCATCTCCACCAACAGCAATAATTGCTTTGTATTTTTCCTTTAATGCTTGTTTTGCCATCTCCGAAATATGTCCTGGATATTCCGAATATTTAAAATAAGGTTTAAAAATATCAGTATCCAGATATCGAATAATCTTCTGATGGATATTTATTCCTGATTTTTTGCCTGCAATTGGATTGATAATAAAAAGAATTTTCTCCATGATATTACTAATATTTCGAAAATGTAATTTAAAATCAATTTCAAGATTGTCTTAAAAAACGATTCCTAAGTACATCATCGAATATAATCAATAAAAGAACGCTAAATGTTCCAAAGCTTAGCATTCAATACTTTAGAATATTACTTGTTTAAAGGAAATGTTAAAAATAGTATTGTAAGTTGCTGATATTGTGTAATTAAGGTGTTGTGAGGAACGTGTAATATTCACATGAAAAAAGTATTGAAAAAAAATGACAAAAATATTCGCTAGGAAATCAAACACTTACATAAAAAACTTAATTTTTTTTCAAAAAAAAGCTTGGTAGCCCTTGTATATTCTACCAAAGCCCCTATATTTGCAACCGCAATCGAGAAACAAACAACAGTTCTTTTACATACCGATTGCTTTTGGGGAGATACCAAAGTGGCCAACTGGGGCGGACTGTAACTCCGCTGACTTTCGTCTTCGTAGGTTCGAATCCTGCTCTCCCCACAAAACAGATTGAAAACGTTCAATTTGTGAAAAACATTCTTGCGGGAATAGCTCAGTTGATAGAGCATCAGCCTTCCAAGCTGAGGGTCGCGGGTTTGAGTCCCGTTTCCCGCTCAAACGTACTGAAAAACATTGGGGAGATACCAAAGTGGCCAACTGGGGCGGACTGTAACTCCGCTGACTTTCGTCTTCGTAGGTTCGAATCCTGCTCTCCCCACAAATAAGATTGAAAACGTTCAATCTTTGAAAAATAATTCTTGCGGGAATAGCTCAGTTGATAGAGCATCAGCCTTCCAAGCTGAGGGTCGCGGGTTTGAGTCCCGTTTCCCGCTCAAAATTTTGGAGAGATGGCAGAGTGGTCGAATGCGGTGGTCTTGAAAACCATTGTACGGCAACGTACCGGGGGTTCGAATCCCTCTCTCTCCGCCTTCGCCCGCCATAGCAATTTTTTGCGATGGCGGGTTTTTTGTTTTTATAAACTTGAGCTATATTATTGGATTTATTAGATTGGCTACGGCGGATGAAATCCGCTTCTTTAAGATAAAGCTCATTGTTTCCCTAAGTTTCCCCGTAGGTTTTTCAATAATTATAGACCTATTATTTTAAAATCCTCACTTTTGATAATTTAAATAGATGCAGTAAATTAATGATCAATTAATTTACGAATATGTATTACGTCTATATTTTGCATTGTTCAAACGATAAACTTTATACAGGCTGCACTTCTAATTTGAAGGAACGTCTGGAAAGACATCAAAATGGTTATGCTCCTGCAACAAAGAATATTCGTCCTGTAAAATTGATAAGCTATATTACGTTTTCAGATAAATACAAGGCTTTTGAATTTGAGAAATATTTAAAATCAGGATCTGGAAGAGCTTTTGTAAAAAGGCACTTGGTATAAATTTTAAAACTTCCGTTCTAAACCGTCAATTCACCAATAATCCCTCTGCTACGTAGTTTTAGTATACTCTATATTAAATATACTTACCTGTTGTACCACTTTGATTATACAGTTATCACTTGGTATAATGCAAATCTTCCATTTGTATTTAAAGGTTCTCATTGAGCTAAACTAAATTTTATAGCTGAAACCGTACATTAATTTGTCCGATATCGAACATGAAAATAAATTCATTGTAATGTTAGTTGTTGAAATAGTGTTGGTTGTAATTTTTGGCACTATCTCTGATAGTATCGTGGAGAATGTCTAAAAAGGGTGTTCGTATTTACTAACTGACTACGCGTTTTAATACAAATATCGAAACAAGATTGGGGTAAATAACGAGTAGATGTGATGATTGATTTGATGTAGTCTAATTTTTAAACCCACTAACAAATTAAAAAGTATTATGAGAGAAAAACTACTAATAGTTGTTTTGTTGTTGTTGAGCTTTACAGTTTTTGCAGAAACTGAAATCACAACTGCAGTAAAAAGCGGTTCATTAACGGGTGTAATATTAGATCAGAAAACTAAAGAACCACTGCCATATGTAAATGTAGTGATACGTGATGCCAATGAAAAAATTCTTACCGGAGGGATTACTGATATTGAGGGAAAGTTCATTATTAAGAAAATCCCTGAAGGGAAAAATGTGGTTGAAATACAATTTATGGGATACAAACCCTATAAAAGGCAATTGGATTTTTCTAAAACAAAGGTGCACAAATTGGGTACTGTTCATTTGGAAGAAGACACAGAGATGTTGGGAGAGGTGACGGTTAGAGCTGAATTGTCTACCATTACTCAGAAAATCGACCGTAAGGTGGTAAATGTAGGGAAAGATCTTACTGCTGCTGGAGCAACTGCTTCTGAGGTGTTGGATAATGTGCAATCGGTAAGTGTGAATAGTCAGACTGGTGCGGTTAGCCTAAGAGGTAACGAAAATGTAAGAATTTTGGTTGATGGTAAACCTACCAATATCAGTCCTGCTCAGTTGTTGCAGCAGATTCCTTCAACATCTATTAAAAGTATCGAGTTAATTACCAATCCTTCGGCAAAGTACAATCCTGAAGGGATGAGTGGAATTATTAATATCGTTCTGAATAAGAATGCCAATATTGGTTTTAATGCCAATGTGAATATGGGTGTAACACGTGGAAAAAACACACGTGCCAATGGTTCGTTCGATATGAATTACAAGCAAGGAAAAATGAACTTTTTCCTAAACTATGGAGCAAATGGAGGTAAAAGAAATAACTATGGAGACGTTTTAAGAAGCTCGTTGGATGAGAATGGACAGACAATCTTAGCAGATGATCTTCTGCAGAAATTTGAATTCGATAGCGAAAACTATTCTCATTTATTAAAGGTAGGTGCCGATATTTATTTGAATGAAAAGAATACACTTTCTTTTTATACGACTCAAAACTTTCGTGATGGTGATTTTGATGGAACAACCAAGATTTTTAGAGGCAATAGTTTGGACTTCCACAATCTGATGAAATCGAAAACAGATAATTCAACTGGAACCTATAACGTTAATTATAAGATCGATTTTGAGAAAGAAGGGCACAACCTGGAGTTTGAAGCTACCTATAGTGAGAGTGATGATCCTGAAGATGCAACTTATAGAGAATTACTAAATCCTGATGATCGTAATTCAAATTACTCCGATAATATTGAAAATGAATACACCAACACGCTTCTGAATTTGGATTACACAAATCCTTTATCAGAAAATACAAAGCTGGAAATGGGATTGGAGTTAAGATTGAATGATACGGAAAATTCACGTGTAACCGACCAATATGATTTTACCAATACTAAAGTTGATAATTCGGCATTTAGCTACGACAGAAGTATCTACTCGGGATATGTGAATTTGAATCACAAGATCGATAAATTTTCGATGCAAGTTGGTGCCAGATTGGAGCAATATGAAGTAGATGGAGATTTTATGAAAGGTGACGAAAAAGCAAAATATACCGATAGTAGATTTACGGTTTATCCTTCGGTATTCTTTACCTATAATTCTAACGAAAAAAATCAATTTCAGTTGAGCTACAGTCGAAGAGTCGATCGACCTTCAATAAGACAGGTAAACCCAATTCGAGAGTGGAGTACGCCTTTGATTAGCTCTTTTGGGAATCCAGAATTGGATCCTCAGTTTACCAACTCGTTTGAGTTCAATTACACAAAGGGATTAAAGAAAGGATCGACTACCATCGGAGTATTCTACCGAAGAGTAAGTGGAAATATCTCTAGGGTATTGAATAAAGATCCGCAAGATATTGAAAAGGTAGAAATGTCGTACTATAACACCAATGACAACGATCGTTATGGAGTGGAGCTATCGGCAAATTACAGATTCTTCAAATGGTGGTCGATGAATGCAAGTTCCGATTTGTATATCCAGAAAGAAACAGGTGTTTCGAATGGTGAGAATTTAGAGATTACCAACAATTCATTCAATGTGCGTGTTGCAAATAGCTTTACTGCAACCAAAAAGTTGAGATTCCAGTTGTTTGCCATGTATCGTGGTGGCGGAAAAGACTTGCAGTTCGAAGTTGATCCGATGTGGATGATTAATACAGGTGCAAGCTACAGCGTAATGAAAGGGAAAGGTACCATTACCTTTAGAGTGAATGACATTTTCGAAGGAATGAAGTTTAAGTTCGATTCGGAGGTTCCATACAGACAGAATGGTGAATTTCATTGGGAAAGCAGAACCGCTTACTTAGGATTCTCTTATCGATTTGGTAGTGGTAAAAACAAAGCCAAACAACGCAAGCGCAGAGACAATCGTGAAACGCAAGGTGGCGGTGGATTCATGTAATAGGAATCTTTCAACAACTACATACAATTAGTTTAATTGCAATCTCCCTGTTCAGTAATGAGTAGGGAGATTTTTTTATTGTACATCTTCTACCTGTAATTTAAATGTATTGTGTTTTAGCTGATTCTGTTAAGTGTTTAATTTAGATGGTCATATGCGTCAAAATGATTATATTTATTATTCTGGAGAGATGAAAATGGAAGAATGCTTGAGGATCAAACATGAGAGATCATTATTAACCTTAAATAATATATCATGAAAAAACTAGTAGCAGAGTTTATTGGAACCCTTTGGTTGGTATTGGGAGGATGTGGTAGTGCCGTATTGGCAGCAGCTTATCCCGAATTGGGAATTGGCTTTGTAGGTGTTGCCATTGCTTTTGGGTTAACAGTACTTACCATGGTTTATGCAATTGGACATATTTCTGGTTGTCATCTAAATCCTGCAGTATCAATTGGTTTATGGGCAGGAGGTCGATTTGATGGAAGGGAATTAATACCTTATATTATTGCACAGGTGTTGGGGGGAATTGCTGGAGCTGGTATTCTGTATATGATTGCAAGTGGAAAACCAGGATTTGATCTGGGTGGATTTGCTGCAAACGGATTTGGAGAACATTCGCCTGGTGGTTATGGAATGCTTTCGGCATTAGTATGCGAGGTGGTGATGACTTTTATGTTCTTGCTTATCATACTTGGGGCAACTCATTCAAAAGCTCCTGCTGGTTTTGCTGGTATCGCAATAGGTTTAGGATTAACATTGATTCATTTGATTAGTATACCAGTTACCAATACATCGGTTAATCCGGCCCGAAGCTCCAGCCAGGCATTATTTGTTGGTGATTGGGCAATGGATCAATTATGGTTGTTTTGGTTGGCACCAATTGTAGGGGCTATTCTAGCAGGTTTGGCCTATAAGTTTATGTCGCCAGAGAAAGGGTAATTCTAAAATATAATATATGTAAGAGAGTGTACCTTTGGTGCACTCTTTTTTGTATTGGTTTGGAATGGTTGTTGTAAAAGCATTAAGATATTATTAATTGGTAAATAATGAGAAGATTATTTTTGACATTCATCTGTAGTGTCTTTTTTATTTTTGGACACGCTCAAAGTTTTTATGATCAGTTAGTGGTTGCTGCAAAAGAACTCACCAAGCAGCATGTGGTTTACGATCCATCTTATTTTGCAATTGATTACCCGAATGGTGATGTTCCCGCAGATCGGGGAGTATGCACTGATGTCGTAATTCGTGCTTATCGCTTGTTGGGAATCGATTTGCAAAAAGAGGTGCATGAGGATATGAAAGCCAATTTTACATTGTACCCCAAAAATTGGGGACTGAAAACTACCGATAAAAACATCGATCACAGAAGAGTGCCCAATTTGATGACTTTTTTCGAACGTAAAGGGATGATCAAAGCCAAAACCAGAAACCCAAAGGATTATTTGCCGGGTGATATCGTTTGTTGGGATCTGGGTGGAGGTATCACTCATATTGGAATTGTAATTGATCAGATGTCTCGCGATGGGAAAAGACCATTATTTGTTCACAATATCGGAGCAGGGCAGGTGGTTGAAGATTTGCTGAATAAGTATACCATCATTGGTCATTATACTTACCAGAAATAAAAGTTTTCTCCTATTAGGATAAAACAAGGCTAAATTCAATTCTAAATTGTTGTCAGATATTGATTTTCGCAATAATCTTCTGTATTTTCAGTAGACTTTAAAATTAGTAAAAACCTTAATGCACAAATTATGACAACACTTAATGTTTATCTTGCTTTTAATGGAAATTGCGAAGAGGCTTTTGATTTTTACAAGTCGGTTTTGGGAGGAGAGTTTAGCCATGTGGCTCGATTTGGAGAAATGCCTCCTTCGGACACTTGTCCGCCAGTTGCAGAAAAAGATAAGAATTTGATTATGCATGTTTCTTTGCCAATCAGTAAGGAAACAGTGCTAATGGGTAGTGATTCTTCAGAGGCATTTGGACCACTTCCAACGCAGGGGAATAACTTTTCCTTATCACTAAATACAGATTCAAAGGAAGAAGCCGATCGCATTTTTGTGGGGCTATCTTCAGGTGGAAAAGTAATCATGCCAATGGATAAAACATTTTGGGGATCGTATTTTGGAATGTTTACCGATAAATTTGGGATTCAGTGGATGGTGAGCTTTGAATTGGAACCGCATTGATCTGAAAATATAAAGTATAAAGTATAAAGTAGAGCTGCAAGGAATTGCGGCTTTTCTATTTATAATGGTTTGATATAGAAATGATTTTGTATAAATGTTATTAATCCAAACTATTAAACTACCTTTGCCGCTCATTTTTATAAGCATATGACATTTGATAAATTAGATATTGTAGAACCCATATTAAAAGCGATAGAGGCGAAAGGTTATACAAATCCCACTCCCATACAGGCGGAGGCAATTCCAGTTTTATTACAAAAAAGAGATCTTTTAGGTTGTGCCCAAACAGGAACCGGGAAAACTGCAGCCTTTGCCATTCCAATACTTCAGAATTTATTGGAAGATGGTCACGGAAAGGTAAAGCGAAAAATTAAGGCTTTGGTAGTTACGCCAACAAGAGAGCTGGCCATACAAATTGGCGATAGTTTTACTGAATACGGTCAGCATACAGGGATTAAAAACACTGTAATTTTTGGTGGAGTAAAGCAAGGAGCGCAAACCGATGCGTTAGCCACGGGAGTTGATGTTTTAGTGGCTACACCTGGTAGATTGTTAGACTTGATCAATCAGGGATTTATCTCTTTACGAGATATCAGGTATTTTGTATTGGATGAGGCAGATCAGATGTTGGATATGGGATTCATTTACGATATCCGAAGAATTATAGATCAATTGCCAAAGCGTCGACAATCACTGTTCTTTTCGGCTACTATGCCCCCTAAAATTGTAAGCCTTTCGAAGCAGATTTTGGGAAATCCTGAGAAGATTACCATTCAGCCACAGCAAACTACAGCTGAAAGGGTTGAACAGTCTATCTATTTTACCAGCAAGAGTAAGAAGTCGAAACTTTTAACACACTTGCTAAAATCAAGAGAGTTAGGATCTACCTTGGTATTCTCGAGAACCAAGTATGGTGCCGATAAAATTGCACGAATTCTAAGAAAAGCCGATATCAATACAGAGGCCATTCATGGTAATAAAACCCAGAATTCTAGACAGAATGCTCTAAATAATTTTAAAGAGGGAACTACTAAAGTATTGGTTGCAACGGATATTGCAGCACGTGGAATTGATGTGGCTGGTTTGGCTTTGGTAGTGAATTATGATTTACCAAATATTCCGGAATCATATGTGCACCGAATTGGTAGAACGGGTAGAGCAAGTGCAAGTGGTGTGGCCATATCTTTTTGTAGTCAGGATGAATTACCATATTTAAAGGATATTCAACGTTTAATTAAGCAGACTATTCCGGTAATTAAGGATCATCCTTTTCAGGCTGAGGAAATGCCAGAATTGCCAAAGGAGGAAAAGAATACAGAAAAGAAAACTGAGAAGAAAAAGCCACGATCGCGTTCGGGTAAATCAAATGGTTCTGGCAATAAGGATTGGAGAAGAAGGTCTAATTCAAAAGGTAGGTCTGGTTCTCAAAACAGATCAGGATCACAGAAAAGGTCGGGTAAGAAAAGATAATTTAATACCGATTAGTATTTAAAGCAATCGATAACTTCACTTTGTTTGTTAGCGATTTTTAAATATCTATCGGCATTATACCTCAATGATCTTTGATAAATAAATGGTATAAAAAGATAAGCTATGGATCAGAAAGATTTCGACAAAATCAGAAAGATTAAAAAGGAACACAAAGAGGCTTGTAATCCTTGGAACCGAGAAGATGATGACGAATTGATCAACCTGTTTTTTGATGGAGTACCCGTTGGCGAAATGGCCATTAAGCTAAAAAGAACAAAAGGAGCTGTTCGTGCTCGCATTCGCAAAATGGAACTTACGAAGATCAAAAAGAAATAATTTAAAGTAAATTTAGCAATTGCTAAGTTGCATATAATAAGGCCGAATAGAGAAATCTGTTCGGCCTATTTTTATAATATGTATTTTAAGAACAATAAGATTGTCTTTTTGTTTGATTAATCATTTTCAATTGCTAATATTATGCTGAATTATCAAATCCAATTATTTATAAAATGAGAAAATTTTTCTGCTTTCTAATTTTGCCGTTAATTCTCTTAATGGCAGTCAATTCTTGTAAAAATAAAAAAGTAACCAAACGAAAAGTCGATCCTGGATTTGGACAATATATTGCTGCATTTACCTCGGGTGTGGTGTCTGCGGAATCGATAATTGAAGTTCGATTGGTGGATGATTATAAGAATCCAATTGAGCCAGGACAAGAATTAGAGGCGGGAATCTTTACGCTTACTCCAAAGTTGAGTGGTAAAGCTTACTGGAAAGATCCAAGAACCATTGAGTTTAGATCCGATTCGAGAATGAAATCGGGTGGTGTTTACAATGTAAATGTAAAAATTGGAAAGTTGATGGAAGTACCTGAAAAGTATAACAATTTGAAGTTTAACTTTCAGGTAATCAAGCAAAGTTTCAGCTTTACCGGAGAGGGTTTACAATCCTATGACAAAAGCGATATGAAATCGCAGAAATACAAAGGCTACCTTACCACTGCAGATATTATTAACGATGATGAAATAGAATCTGTTTTAACGGCAAGTATAGATGGAAAAGAGAAGCCAATTAGCTGGACCCATACAGGTGATGGTAAAATTCATCATTTTGTAGTGGATAGTTTGTTAAGAACCGAAGATAAACGAGAGTTGGTGGTTCGATGGGATGGAAATAGAATTGGCGTTGATGAAAATGGCAAAAAGGAAGTGGAAATTCCTGCTCTGAATGTATTTAAATTGATGAGTGCAACGGTAATTCAACAGCCAGAACAATATGTTTCTCTTCGTTTTTCTGATCCTTTAAAGAAAGATCAAAATCTGAAAGGTTTAATTCGTATTAATGCTCAATCCACTTTCAGATTTATTATTGATGGAAATGAAGTAAGAGCATATCCGCAATACAGATTGGCAGGACGCAGAACCATTGAAATTGAAGAAGGAATCAAGAATGCTTTGGATTACTCTTTAAAAAAGAGCAAGAAGTTAGAGTTGGTTTTTGAAAATATTAAACCTGCAGTTCGCTTGTTGGGCAAAGGTGTTATTTCTCCTTCATCGCAGGGATTGATTTTGCCTTTTGAGGCCGTTAGCTTAAAGGCTGTAGATTTGCGCGTAATCGAAATATTCGAAAACAATGTTCATCAGTTCTTGCAGGATAATAGAATGGGTGGACAAGAAAGGTTGAGAAGAGTTGGGCGTTTGATTTTACAAAAGCGTGTTGATTTAGGGAAAAATGAAGCCATAGACTTAAGAAAATGGAATGCTCATACCATTGATGTTGCAAGTTTTATTGATGTAAATCCAGGAGCAATCTACCGATTGGAACTTCGATTCAGAAAAGAATATTCATTGTACGGCTGCGAGGACGAGAAAGGAAAAGATAGCAATTTGGCATCGGTGGATGAAATGATTGCTGAACAGGAGTTGGAAAATGAAATGAAGGAATGGGACAAACCAGGTTGGTATGATGATTACTATTATCCAAATGGATACAACTGGAACGAAAGAGAGAACCCTTGTCATGTTTCTTATTATCGATCAGGAAGATTTATAAATCGTAATATTTTCGCTTCAGACTTGGGCTTAATTGCTAAAGCAGGAAACGATAAATCAATCACTTTTGCAGTTACAAATCTGTTAACAGCACAACCAGAAAATGGTGTTGAACTGGAGGTCTACAATTACCAAAAGCAATTAATGGCCAGGTTGAAAACAGATAATCAGGGATTCGCGACTGTGCAGTTGGATAGAAAGCCTTTCCTTTTGGTAGCCAAGAAAGGAAGCCAAAGAGGATACCTTCGTCTTGATGATGGTTCGTCATTGTCCTTAAGTAATTTTGATGTTGGTGGAGCACAAATTCAGAAGGGAATTAAAGGGTTTATTTATGGAGAGCGTGGAGTTTGGAGACCTGGAGATAAACTGTTCCTTACTTTTGTTTTGGAAGATGCAGGAAAAACTTTACCAGAGAATCATCCTGTAATCTTTGAATTGTTGAATCCGGAAGGACAAACAGTTGTGCATAAAGTAAGCACAAGTGGTATAAATGGATTTTATTCGTTCAATTGTGAAACAGATTCTGAAGCCCCAACAGGAAACTGGATGGCAAGAGTAAAAGTTGGAGGAGCAAGCTTTACCAAAGTGGTTAAAATTGAGACGGTAAAACCAAATCGTTTGAAAATTAATTTGGATTTCGGAACTGAGGTTTTGAAGTCAAAAGCTTCTGGTCAAAATCTTGATATGGAAGTGAAATGGTTACATGGTGCTACAGCACGCAATTTAAAGTCAAATGTTAGCCTTAAATTTTCGCCAACCAAAACATCATTTCAAAAGTACAAATCATACATTTTCGATGATCCGGCCAAAGAGTTTGAAGCGGATGAACAAGTAGTGTTCGATGGTAAGGTTGACCAGAATGGAAAGGCTGTTGTTCCGCTTAATTTGAAAGGAAACAAATCGGCTCCGGGAATGTTGAATGCGAATTTTGTTACCCGAGTGTTTGAAGAAGGTGGCGATTTTAGTATCGACATGCAGAGAGTGAAATTTGCACCATACAATTCCTTCGTTGGAATGAAAATGCCAGAATCGAAAAGAGGCTGGTATCTGACAGATACAGATCATGAGCTTAAAATTGCTACAGTTGATGCAGAAGGAAATCCTGTGGACAGGAAGAAAATTGTGGTGAAGGTTTACAAGATTGACTGGCGCTGGTGGTGGGATTCGAGCGAAGAAAATTTGGCATCCTATATCAGAAGATCATCAACTCGAATTGTTGATTATAAAACCATTTCGACAAAAAATGGGCAAGCAACTTACAAGTTGAATATTGAATACAATGACTGGACGGATTATGGACGTTATTTGATTCAGGTATTTGATCAGGAGAGTGGTCACTCGGCTGGAACTACGGCTTATTTCTCTGAATATTATGGAAGATCACCGGAAGGAATGCCAGGCAATGCAAATATGCTTTCGTTTGTTTCAGATAAAGACAAATATGAAGTTGGAGAGGAAGCAACAATTACAATTCCTTCATCGAAAACAGGAAAAGCATTGGTAAGTATTGAAACGGGTGCTAAAGTTTTGGATGCTTTTTGGGTTGAAACTGATTCTCGAGAGTCGAAGTTCAGTTTTAATATTACTCCTGATATGGCACCAAATGCCTATGTGCATGTGAGCTTAATTCAACCACATGCCAATGTTGAGAATGATTTACCGATCAGAATGTATGGTGTAATTCCTATCATGGTGGAAGATCCTGCTACACGATTGAATCCGCAAATTGATATGCCAGAGGTACTGGAACCTGAGAAGGAATTTGTGGTGAATGTATCAGAAAAAGATGGCAAACCAATGACTTATACCATTGCTGTTGTTGATGATGGATTGTTGGATTTAACCCGATTCAAAACTCCTAACCCTTGGTATACATTTTATGCTCGTGAGGCGCTTGGAGTTAAGACTTGGGATATGTTCGACTTGGTAATGGGAGCATTCGGAGCTCGTTTGGAGAATGCATTTGCCATTGGTGGAGATGAGGATTTGAAAGGCAAGAAACAGGCAAAGGCCAATAGATTTAAGCCTGTGGTAATGTTTTACGGTCCTTTTACTTTACACTCGGGAGATTCTAAAAAGCACAGAATTGAAATGCCAAACTATGTGGGATCTGTAAGAACCATGGTTGTGGCTGGAAACAAGGGAGCTTATGGGAATGCTCAGAAAACCTCGAAGGTTCGCAAACCATTAATGGTATTGGCAACCTTACCAAGAGTGGTTGGTCCGGATGAAACAGTGAAATTACCGGTAACTGTTTTTGCTATGGATCCAAAGGTGAAAGATGTAAAAGTTAGGATTCAGCCTAATGAATACTTGATTCCTCAGGATGGTAAAGAGAAAGCCATTGTGTTTGAAAAAACAGGCGAGCAAGTGGTTAATTTTGATTTAAAAGTTGCAGCTAAGCTTGGTATTGCTAGAGTAAAGGTGATCGCCGAAAGTGGTAATTTAAAAGCTACATATGACATAGAGTTGGATGTTCGTAATCCGAATCCAAGAGTTGTTAATGTTACTGATACGTTATTGACCAATGGAAAAACATTTGAAATGGCGGTTGATTTGCCGGGAATGGAAGGAACCAACAAGGCCGTTTTAGAACTTTCAAATATTCCTCCTATCGATTTTGGTCGTAGATTAGAATACTTGATTGATTATCCTCATGGATGTATTGAACAAACTACTTCTTCGGTATTCCCTCAAATGTATTTGAATGGTGTTGTTGAATTAACAGCAGACCAAAAAGTAAGAATTGAAGAGAATATTCGTGCTGGTTTAACTCGATTACTGAAATTTCAATTGGCGAATGGCGGTTTTAGTTATTGGCCGGGAGGAAACTATGCAAGTTCTTGGGGAACAAGTTATGCAGGCCACTTTATGCTTATGGCTGAAGAGAAAGGATATACTCTTCCTATTGGATTAAAATCATCATGGTTGAAGTATCAAAAATCCGCTGCAAAATCTTGGAAAAAATCTACTTACGAAGGTTATTCTTACCAAAGAAATGATCTGCTTCAGGCATATAGATTATATACTCTGGCCTTGGCAGATGAGCCGGATTTGGCATCGATGAATAGGTTAAGAGAGCAAAGCAATTTATCAAATGATGCAAGATGGAGGTTGGCTGCAACCTATAGAATTATAGGCAAAAAAGAAGTTGCAGAAGAGTTAATTTCAGGATTGAGTACCGAAGTAAAATCGTACCGAGAGCACTCAGGTAGTTTTGGATCTTCATTGCGTGATAAAGCTATGATTTTGGAAACTTTAAGTCTTTTGGACCAAAGGACAACAGCTTTCCCATTGGTTCAGGAAATATCTAAAAAGTTATCCAGCGATTTATGGATGAGTACCCAAACTACAGCATACTGTTTGGTGGCTATGGCTGAATTTGCAGGTGGTGAAAATCCAGGACAAATGTCATTCTCTTATACCCTAAATGGTAAAACTGAGGAGATAATAAGTAACAGTCCTGTAAAGCAGATTCCAATAGACGTGAAATCTGGCAAACCAAATGTGAAGATTGAGAACTTGTCGGATGCAGTTCTTTATACTAGAGTAATCGCCAGTGGAATTCCTGTTGCAGGCGATAGTACTGCGGTTGAGAAGAATCTAAAATTGAGAATCGTTTACAAGGATATGCAAGGCAATGTTATTGATGTAAGTAAGTTGCAGCAAGGAACAGATTTTAAAGCAGAGGTAACAATCGAAAATCCAAGCGTAAACAAATATGAGCAAATGGCCCTGACACAAATCTTCCCATCGGGTTGGGAAATTCTGAATACTCGATTTGGAGAGGTGGATCAGGTAAGTGAAAACGATATGCCGGATTATCAGGATATCAGAGATGATCGTGTTTACTCTTATTTCGAATTGGACAGATACAAGGATAAAACATTTACCATTGCTTTAACTGCAGCTTATGTAGGTAAATATTATTTGCCAACCATTTCTTGTGAAGCAATGTATGATAATAACATTAATGCCCGCAAACCGGGTCAATGGGTTGAAGTTGTAAAATAAATTACACAAATAATTGATGTTCTGGCTCATAGTGCTAAATCTTTAAATGTGATTAGCTTGATATTTGTAACAGAGTTAGAACACTTCTCAAAAACTTAGTATACTAAGTCTTCAAAAGATAGTATACTAAGTTTTCAAGAGGAAGCATACTTAGTTTCGGAAAGATAGTATACTAAGTTTTGGACATTGAGTCTACTGAAATTTGATGTCGCTTATGGAGCATTTTAAATGCAATTGGTATAATAGCCAAAAAAAGAAGGATTGGTACAGTTTGTAAATTTCCTTTCTGTCAGCTTATCAAGCTGTAGTGATGTCTTTTCGTTTTAGTGTTGAAGAAATGAATTTTTCAGAAATAAAATATTGCCAATCTCGAAAATGCCGCATTTTATTGTTGGCATTTTTTCTGTTATTGATTTTGTTTTGGTTTTCATTGCCAAAGCAGCTTTTTCATGATCCGTACTCAACGATTTTGTATTCGAAGGAAAACAAATTGTTGGGAGCTAGAATTGCAGATGATGGTCAGTGGAGGTTTCCTCAAATAAAAGAAGTGCCAAAGAAATTCGAAAAATCATTATTGGCTTTCGAGGATCAATACTTTTATTCTCATCCTGGAGTGAATCCAGTTTCGATGGGAAGAGCGCTAATTCAGAATCTTAAGGCTGGAAGAGTTGTGAGTGGAGGAAGTACCATCAGTATGCAGTTGATTAGGATTTCCCAAAAAGGCAAATCGAGAACGGTATATCGTAAGATTCTTGAAATGATTCTGGCTTTCCGATTGGAGATTCGATATTCTAAAGAAGAAATTTTGGCTTTATACTCTTCTCATGCTCCTTTTGGAGGAAATGTGGTTGGATTGGAAGCTGCATCCTGGCGATTTTTTGGACGCACTCCCGATGAATTATCTTGGGCAGAAGCTGCAACTTTAGCTGTTTTGCCAAATGCTCCATCTTTAATTTATCCGGGAAAGAATAGCAAGACATTGCTAAGGAAACGAAATGGATTATTGGATAAATTGTACAGGATTGGTGAAATTGATTCAACAACTTGTGAGTTGGCAAAACTAGAGGATGTTCCTCGTCAGATTCATCATTTGCCAAGAGTTGCGCCTCATTTGTTGGATCAAGTGCATAAGAAGAATAAAGGGGAGAGAGTTGTCTCCTCCATCAATTTTGGTTTGCAGAACAAGGTAAACGAAATTGTGAGAAGACATCAGACGAATCTAGAAGCGAATCAAATATACAATATGGCTGTTTTGGTAGTTGATACTAAAAGCAGAAATACTTTGGTTTATGTTGGAAATACGGAGAATAATGGTAAAAACTTACATGGCAATCAGGTTGATATTATTCATTCCCTAAGAAGTACCGGGAGCCTTTTAAAACCATTTTTGTTTGCCAGTATGCTAAATGAAGGTGAAATTTTACCCAATACTTTGGTTGCAGATATCCCTACTCAAATTGCCGGTTATTCACCCAAGAATTTTGATTTAAAATATAATGGAGCAGTTCCTGCACAAAAAGCTTTAGCAAGATCATTAAATGTTCCTGCAGTAAGAATGCTTCGTGACTATGGTGTTGAGCGTTTTCATTTCTTCCTGAAAAAGATGGGGATGTCTAGCTTGAACAGGCCGGCTGGTCATTATGGACTGTCGTTAATACTCGGAGGTGCAGAGGGGAGTCTTTGGGATATGTGTGGTATGTATGCCAGCATGGCTGGAATTTTGAATCATTACAATTCAAATGATGGAGTGTACTATTCAAACGAATTTCAAACTCTAAAATATACCAGGGATTCAATTCAATGGAAAAATCCAGAATCTCAAGCATTTTTAAAAGCTTCATCGGTTTATCAAACATTTGAAGCATTGTTGGAAGTAAATCGCCCTGATGGTGAAAGTGGTTGGAGGTCTTTTTCATCATCGCAAAAAATTGCCTGGAAAACAGGGACTAGTTTTGGATTTAGAGATGCGTGGGCAATTGGTGTAACATCGGATTATGTGGTTGGAGTATGGGCCGGAAATGCTGATGGAGAAGGCAGACCTGGTTTAACTGGAGTTGGTGCTGCTGCGCCAATCATGTTTGATGTGTTTGATTTGTTACCGAAAAGTGAATGGTTCCAACAACCTGTTGAAGAGATGGAATTGGTTCCCATATGTAGAAACAGCGGACACCGAGCAGGAAGGTGGTGCGATCAGGTTGATACCCTTTGGATAGGAAGATCTGGCTTGGAAACAAATGTGTGTCCTTATCACAAACAAGTGCATTTGGATGCAACAAAAAGATATCGGGTAAATTCGCATTGTGAAAATGTGGATAATATGGTACACAAATCCTGGTTTGTTTTGCCTCCTGCCGTGGAATGGTATTACAAAAAAAGAAATCCTTTGTACAGACCCTTACCACCATATAGAGATGATTGTGTTGGAGTTGCAGAATATCAAGCAATGGAGTTGATTTACCCAAAATCGAATGACAGGATATTTGTACCAATTGGTTTGGATGGTAAGCGTGAGAAGGTCGTATTTGAAATTGCCCATCATGATCCCGATGCAAATGTTTACTGGCATTTGGATGGGGAGTTTATTGGAACAACTTGTGGAAATCATCAGTTAGAAATTGCTCCTGGAGTAGGGAAGCATGATGTAACGTTTGTTGATGAAGAAGGAAACGTACTGTCAAAGCGCTTTGAAATTGTTGGGAAACAAGAACATCAACTTAATTATTAAAATTAGGGATTACGCTTATCAAAAATCAGTAAAAAGAAGTATTTTGGGACAAAATAACTTGTAACAAAAAAAATAACATGTTTCTTCTGTTTTTTTACCTCTTTTTGGCTTTGTTTGTTTCTTTTTTGTGTTCAGTAATGGAATCAGTACTTCTGTCTACTCCACTATCTTTTTTGAATGTAAAAAAGGAAAATGGAGTAAAATCTGCCAACACTTTTATCAAGCTAAAAGAAAATATTGAGAGGCCATTATCAGCAATTCTTTCTCTAAATACAATAGCTCATACAATTGGAGCGGCTGGAGTTGGTGCTGAGGCTACAAAACTTTTTGGAGAGGTTTATTTTGGTGTGATATCGGCTGTGCTAACTTTTCTAATTTTGATATTCTCCGAAATTATACCAAAAACCATTGGAGCATTATATTGGAGAAATTTGGCTATGGTTTCGGGTTTAATTATTAATGCAATGGTTTTTCTAACCTATCCATTGGTAATTTTAACTGGCTATATCTCAAAAATATTTTCACGTGGTGAGGATGAGGTTTCTGTGAGTCGTGAAGAGATTTCGGCAATGGCAAAGATTGGAACAGAAGAAGGTGTGTTTGAGGAAAAAGAGAACAGAATCATCCAGAACTTGATTAAATTAAAGAGCTTAAATGTTACTCAGATAATGACCCCAAGAGTTGTGGTTGCTGTGGCAAATGAAAATATGCTTTTAAAGGATTTTTTGACTGACAAAAGATATTTGTACTATTCTAGAATACCTGTTTACAAGGAAAATAAAGATAATATAACAGGCTATGTGTTTAGACAAAGTGCTTTTGAAAAGATGTCAGATTCTGGAGAAAATTTGATCCTAAAGGATGTTATTCGACCGATTGTAGTGGTTTCAGAATTTCAGACTTTACTGAATGCTTGGGATAAATTACTCAAAGAGAAAGAGCATATTGCATTGATAGTTGATGAGTATGGAGGTATGGATGGTATTGTAACCATGGAAGATATAATTGAAACATTGCTTGGTTTGGAAATTATTGATGAGCGTGACAAGATTGTAGATATGCAGCAATACGCTAAGGAAAGATGGAAGGAAAGAAAAGCCAAGTACAATATATTTGAAGATTAAATCAGATCAATAGTGTGTCAAATGAATTATAATGAGGTTTTTTGTGAGGTTAATAAGTTATTAAAATCTCATGTAGACAATGGTACTGTGGCATCCTACATACCAGAATTGCAAAAAGTGTCTCCTGATAAGTTTGGCGTGCATTTATGTACTGTGGATGGAGGAAATTTTGCTTTTGGTGATTCGGAGGAAAAATTTTCTATCCAAAGTATTTCTAAGGTTTTGTCATTAACCATGGCTTTTGAAATAGAGGAGGATAAACTTTGGAAAAGAGTTGGTGTTGAACCTTCAGGAAATCCGTTTAATTCATTGGTTCAGTTGGAATATGATGAGGGAATTCCTCGAAATCCATTTATTAATGCTGGAGCCATTGTAATTGCCGATGTGTTAGTGAGTAAATTGAAAAAACCTAAGGAAGATTTTATCGAATTTGTTCGACAACTGTCAGGAAATGATCAAATAGATTATTGTGATCGTGTTGCACAATCTGAGAAATCGAAAGGACATAGAAATGCTGCATTGTGTAACCTGATGAAATCTTTCGGGAATATTGAGAATGACATTGATGAAGTAATTGATTTTTACTTTGATTTGTGTTCTATAGAGATGACCTGTAGTGAGTTGGCGCGAACGTTCTTATTCTTGGCTAATTATGGTAAAGATCCTGTAAGCGGTGATAAAATAATTAGTTCTAGCAAGTCGAAGCGAATTAATGCCGTAATGCAGCTATGTGGTTTGTACGATGAGGCAGGTGAATTTTCCTTCAAAGTAGGATTGCCTGGAAAAAGTGGTGTTGGTGGTGGAATTGCCGTTGTACACCCTGGCAAATACAGTATGGTAGTTTGGAGTCCTCGTTTAAATAAAAAAGGCAACTCAAATAAAGGCGTGAGGTTTTTAGAAGAGTTCACCAGCTATACTGAATCATCAATATTTTAATTTTTGGGGATATTTGCAAAAGAGATTCAATTGGCTATCTTTAGAATTATTCTAAACATTAACTATTGTCAAAATTACCATGAATCAACTTATCGAAATTAATTCTTCGGAAGATATTCTTTCGGCTTATCAGAATACACCCATTTCTTTATTGATAGAATATCATAATCTAAACAAAACTTTTGACGATTATACAGAAGCTGAACTGCTTGTAGGAATGTGTATGGATCATAGAAAACATTTACATATTCCTGATAATTTTTCCTACATCATTCGTACAGGTGGAGCCAATCTTCGATATAGTGAATTTAAAGTGTCATATGCTATTTCGGTAGGTGGAATTAAGCACATTGCACTTATTGGACACAATAACTGTGGAATGGTTAATTTGGTTTCGAAGAAAGGACAATTTATAGATGGATTGGTAAATAATGGTGGATGGAGCAAAGAAAGAGCAGAAGAACATTTTAACAATTTTGCTCCAATGTTTGAAATTGGAAATGCTGCTGAATTTGTAACCATGGAAGCAAATAGATTGCGCAATAAGTATCCTAACGTTGTTGTAGCGCCACTTTTTTACAATGTTGATAACAACAAATTGTATATGATTGAGGAGTGATGGAAAGAAATATTCCATTACTTTTGTCAACCTTTAAATATTAATAACAGGCGATTTAAGGAATGGAATATACCCGATTAAATAAGGCAATTGCAGAAACAGGATATTGTTCACGTAGAGAAGCGGATAAGCTGATTGAAACGGGCAAGGTGAAAGTGAATGGCAAAGTAGCCGAAATGGGGTTAAAGGTTACAAAGTCTGATGAAATTTCGGTTAAAGGTCAGGTTGTAACTAAAACTGTTCGAAATATTTACCTTGCATTTCACAAGCCTGTAGGAATAACATGTACTACTGACCTTCGAATTAAGGGTAATATTGTTTCGTACATAAATTATCCGGAAAGAATATTTCCAATTGGTAGATTGGATAAACCGAGTGAAGGATTGATTTTTATGACTAACGATGGTGATATCGTGAATAAAATTCTTCGTTCAAGAAATAATCATGAAAAAGAATATATTGTTCGTGTAAATAAAAAAATTACCAATGACTTTATTCGTAGAATGAGTAATGGGATTCCAATTTTGGATACAGTTACCAAAAAGTGTAAAGTTTCGAAGGTTAACAATTCCACATTCAAAATCATACTTACCCAAGGGTTGAATCGCCAGATTCGTAGAATGTGTGAATATTTAGGTTATGAAGTTACCATGTTAAAACGTCTTAGAATCATGAATATTGAGCTGGGAACCTTAAAGCCTGGTAAGTATCGTTCTTTTACTAAAAAAGAACTCCACGATTTGTTGAATTTATGTGAAGATTCTCACAAGACACATGATGAATTATAGCCTCAATTATTTCTTGTTTTAAATATTATCATTCATTGTTAGAATTCCTGTTGTGGTATTCTTCATGAGTTTTATGTGAAAATTATCTTTTTAATAGTTACGGCTTGCCATTTAATGTGATTTCGATGTAAAGTTCGACCAGATTTTGATCTGGTTTTAAATAGGAGTTTTCACAAATTAGGGCAGAAATATCTGGATCTTTTAAATAAATTTTTGGGACCTTAGGACAGAAGAAGACAAATCGATACAGAAGATTCTATTTTAAGAGATCTTCTCATAAAAAATTCCTTAAAATGCCCTTCTTTTATAATGTAAATCTAACTTTCTGGAGATAGAATTTTACGTCAAACTCACCTTATTTAATTTCAATTTGAATAAAATAATATTACTGAGCAAAATGTCTCATTATCAGCGATATGATTTCTTGTTTAAGAAAACTTAGCTTTTAATTGAGGTTTTTACGAACTTTAATCATTAAATTTACGTAGTTAAAGAAGTAAAAATAATCATTCGTCAAAAATGAATTGTTGTGAGAGAATAATGAGCCTAAGTAAAAAGAGGAGGGAAAATGAATAAACTTTTACGACTGTTTTGTTCTACGTACTTTTTAATGTTTGGTTATCATTTAGGGACAGCGCAAATTGTAAGTCCAAAAAATGATACCATTATTTGTGCCGGAGAATCTGTTACGCTTCAAGCGGCACCAGGCTCTTATATGTACAATTGGAATACCGGTGATTTGGAAAAAAATATCACTGTATCACCGATTACATCTACGACTTATTCTCTTAGAGTTTTTATTCCTGATAGGGGAACGGAATTAATTGCGAATGGTGATTTTGATTCTGGGAATACTGGTTTTTATAGTGAGTATGTTTATTGCCCGGATCCTGTGTTGTCTTCATCAAATCATTCTGATTGGCAATCTCTATGGGAAGAGGGTCGATATACTGTTGATGATAATCCTAGCGAGTACCATTCAAACTTTGCAAATTGTACAGGTCATACAGGTAATTCTCCTGATAATTATCTGATTGTGAATGGATCACCTGATGAAAATGTTGTAATCTGGAGTCAAACGATCACTGTAAATCCAAATCAATATTATGCATTTTCAACATGGGCTTGTAATGTTCATCCTACAAATCCTGCTCGTCTGGAGTTCATGATTGATGGAGTGCTCATGGGAGACTATATTGAACCAAGTTCTGGTTCCACTTGTAATTGGGAAGAATTTTATTCATTATGGTATTCTGGTTCGAAAACATCCATTGAAATTTCCATTGTAAATAAGAATTTAATTCGAAGTGGTAACGATTATGCCTTGGATGGAATTTCATTTAATCCGTTAATAGAAGTTCCTGACTCAAGAGTAGTGAATGTTGTGGAACCAGCTGTTGTAAATGCTGGTCCTGATCAAACAATTTGTGCCAATACTCGTGCATCGCTTTCCGCATCTGCTACCAATTACACTGGATTTTCTTGGGCAAGCTCAGGAGATGGAACATTTACAAGACCTAATAGTTTTAATTCTAAATATATACCAGGAGATAGTGATATTGCTACAGGAACAGTGGTTTTGACTGCACTTGCAAATGCAAACTCACCTTGTGGTGTAGTAACCGATAATTTGACATTAACAATAAATCCTGCTCCTAATCCTAATTTAGGAGACCTACAGATTTCTTGTAATGGAAGTCCCGTAATTCTTGATGCTGGTGAAGGTGGTGTTTTTTATCAGTGGAGTACAGGAGAAAGATCATCGAAAATTGATGTTACTACATCAGGAAATTATTCAGTTATTGTCGCTAATAGTTATGGTTGCATAGAAACAGATGACGTTTATGTTGATTTCGTACCAAGTTTAAATATCGATTTGGGGCCTGATATTACTGTATGTGAAGGAGAAGCCGTGGTTTTAGATGCAGGTATATCTAATGCTAATTATTTATGGAGTACTGGAGATACAACGCAGCAAATTGTGGTGTATTCGGCTGGAAACTATTCAGTAACGGTTTCAAATGATTATGGTTGTAACGATACGGATGATATAAATGTTAGTCTTAATCCACTTCCTGTGGTTGACTTAGGTCCAGATCAGGAATTAACGGAAGGTGATGTGATTCGCCTGGATGCCGGAGTACATGCACAGTATATATGGGATAATGGACATACTGGCCGATACCTGGATGTTGATATACCTGGTCTTTATGCAGTTCGAGTTTATGATTCGAATGGGTGTTCGGCTATGGATATGGTAAATATTTCAGGAGGAACAGGTTCGGTGCCTGATATTAACTTAAATGATACCATAATCTGTAGGGGAGAATCAGTGGAACTTTTTGCAGGTGAAGGGTTTCTATTTAATTGGGATGTTGATGGTTTATCTAGCCGAGTTGTGGTTAGTCCCGACTCTACCCAAACATACCATTTAAGAGCATTTTATATTGATGAGACCATTGAAATGATACAAAACGGAAATTTTAATCTGGGAAATGTTGGGTTTACCAGTGATTACTATTTCTGTTCTGATCCTATTGCAAAAGATTGTAAAGATCAAAAAAGTAAGTATACCATTAATAGTAATACTACTATTTTAGGAGGCGGCTTTCATGATTGTGTTGGTGTTACAGGTAATTCACCAGATAATGTAATGGTGGTAAAAGGTGCTGAAGCGAACTATACAGTTTGGGAACAAACCATTGATGTAGATCCAGATAGCTACTATGTGTTTTCGGTGAATATTACAAATTTACATTCAAATAGTTACGATGAGTTTGAAGTTTTGGTAAATGGTGTTAGAGTGGATCATTTTTATACTGATGAGCCTTGTGATTGGGATTTATTTAAGAGTTTAATTTATACCGATGGATTAACACAATTGACAATTTCAATTGATAATGTGAGTACATCTGGTGTTGGAAATGGTTATGCTCTTGATGAGATCAGTATGTTTAAATTAGCAGAATTGCCTTTAGATGTTACAGTAACTGTAGTTCAGAATGTTGATGCAGACGCAGGGAGTGATTTATCAATTTGTGAGTCTGAAACAGTTTCATTAAATGGTACAGTTCAAAATGAATCTTCTTTTGAATGGAGAACATTAGGAGATGGGACTTTTGATGACAACAACAATTTAATCACAAATTATACTCCTGGTTTAAATGATATAGCTAATGGGTACGTAGATCTTGAGTTAAGTGCTCAACCAGTTGCTCCTTGTACAGTTCCTGACTTGGATACGCTTCGTGTGGATATTAATTCAAACTTATCCATTGATTTAGGTTTGGATAGAGATCTTTGTCAGGGAGACTCGATTACACTCACGGCCAATTTTGCAGGTGGAACTTATTTATGGAATACAGGAGAAACAAGTCAGTCGATCGTTGTGAAAACAGCAGGGAATTACTCTGTTGTAGTTGCTGATATTAATGGTTGTACAGGAACTGATGATGTTGAAGTGAGAGTGCATTCCAATCCGGTTATTGACTTGGGGCCAGATCAGGTAACTTGCGATGGTGTTGCAGTTATGCTGGATGCGGGTGATTCTGGCTCATCATATATATGGAGCAATGGAGAAACAAATCAAACCATATCAACTTCAATTGGCGGCAATTATAACGTAGTTGTAACTGATGCCAATGGTTGTGTTGGAATGGATGATGTTAATATCATAGTGAATATGCCACCGACAGTAAATCTTGGTCCAGACCGGGAAACTTGTGCTGGTGGCACGGTTACATTAGATGCCGGTAATGCAGGATCAAGCTACCTATGGTCCAATGGCGCAACCACTCAAACTATTACAGTATCAACTTCAGGAAACTATTCAGTAGTGGTGACAGACGCCAATGGTTGTTCAGCTACAAATGATGTGAATGTAACCGTTCATCCAAATCCGGTTGTAGACCTTGGATTAGATCAGGAAACCTGTTCCGGAGGAACAATCACATTAGATGCCGGTAATCCTGGATCAAGCTACCTGTGGTCCAATGGCGCAACGACTCAAACTATTATCGTTTCAAGTTCAGGAAACTATTCAGTAGTGGTAACGGATGCCAATGGTTGCTCAGCAACGGATGATGTGAATGTAACGATTCATCCAAATCCAATCGTTGATTTGGGTCCGGATCAAGAAACCTGTGCCGGAAGTACATTTATTTTGGATGCCGGTAATCCGGGATCAAGCTACCTATGGTCCAACGGCGCAACGACTCAGACTATAACAGTAAGTGCAAGTGGAAACTATTCAGTAGTGGTGACAGACGCCAATGGTTGTTCAGCAACGGATGATGTGAATGTAACGGTTCATCCAAATCCGTTTGTAGACCTTGGTTTAGATCAGGAAACTTGTGCTGGTGGTACAGTTACCTTGGATGCTGGTAATGCAGGATCAAGCTACCTATGGTCAAATGGTGCAACCACTCAAACTATTACAGTATCAACTTCAGGAAATTATTCAGTAGTGGTAACCGATGCCAATGGTTGTTCGGCAACGGATGATGTGAATGTAACGATTCATCCAAATCCAATCGTTGATTTGGGTCCGGATCAGGAAACCTGTGCCGGAGGTACATTTACTTTGGATGCCGGTAATGTGGGATCAACCTACTTATGGTCCAATGGAGCAACGACTCAGACTATAACAGTAAATGCAAGTGGAAACTATTCAGTAATAGTAACCGATGCAAATGGATGTTCGGCAACTGATAATGTGAATGTAACGATTCATCCAAATCCAATCGTTGATTTGGGTCCGGATCAGGAAACCTGTGCCGGAGGTACATTTACTTTGGATGCCGGTAATGCAGGATCAAGCTATCTATGGTCAAATGGCGCAACCACTCAAACTATTACGGTATCAACTTCAGGAAACTATTCAGTTGTTGTGACAGACGCAAATGGTTGTTCAGCTACGGATGATGTGAATGTTACTGTTCATCCAAATCCAGTTGTAGACCTTGGTTTAGATCAGGAAACCTGTGCTGGAGGCACCATAACCTTGGATGCAGGCAATGCAGGATCAGCCTACCTGTGGTCAAATGGCGCAACCACTCAAACTATTACAGTATCAACTTCAGGAAACTATTCAGCAGTGGTAACCGATGCCAATGGTTGTTCAGCTTCGGATGATGTGAATGTAACTATTCATCCAAATCCAATCGTTGATTTGGGTCCGGATCAGGAAACCTGTGCCGGAAGTACATTTATTTTGGATGCCGGAAATCTTGGATCAAGCTACCTGTGGTCAAATGGCGCAACCACTCAAACTATTACAGTATCAACTTCAGGAAACTATTCAGCAGTGGTAACCGATGCCAATGGTTGTTCAGCTTCGGATGATGTGAATGTAACTATTCATCCAAATCCAATCGTTGATTTGGGTCCGGATCAGGAAACCTGTGCCGGAAGTACATTTATTTTGGATGCCGGAAATCTTGGATCAAGCTACCTGTGGTCAAATGGAGCAACCACACAAAGCATTACAGTTTCAACTTCAGGAAACTATTCAGTAGTGGTAACCGATGCCAATGGTTGCTCAGCAATGGATGATGTGAATGTAACCGTTCATTCAAATCCGGTTGTAGACCTTGGTTTAGATCAGGAAACTTGCGTAGGAGGTACATTTACCTTGGATGCTGGTAATCCTGGATCAAGCTACCTATGGTCAAATGGAGCAACCACTCAAACTATTACAGTATCAACTTCAGGAAACTATTCAGTAGTGGTAACAGACGCCAATGGTTGTTCAGCTACAGATGATGTGAATGTAACCGTTCATCCAAATCCAATCGTTGATTTAGGTCCGGATCAGCAAACCTGTGCTGGAGGCACATTTACTTTGGATGCCGGTAATCCGGGATCAAGCTACCTGTGGTCCAACGGAGCAACGACTCGAACTATCACAGTAAATACAAGTGGAAATTATTCAGTTGTTGTTACAGATATAAATGGTTGTTCATCTACGGATGATGTGAATGTAACCATTCATCCAAATCCAATTGTTGATTTAGGTCCGGATCAGCAAACCTGTGCCGGAGGTACATTTACTTTGGATGCCGGTAATCCTGGATCAAGCTATCTGTGGTCCAATGGCGCAACCACTCAAACTATTACAGTATCAACTTCAGGAAACTATTCAGTAGTGGTGACAGACGCCAATGGTTGTTCAGCTACAGATGATGTGAATGTAACCGTTCATCCAAATCCGGTTGTAGACCTTGGTTTAGATCAGGAAACCTGTTACGGAGGAACAATCACATTAGATGCCGGTAATCCTGGATCAAGCTATCTATGGTCCAATGGCGCAACGACTCAAACTATTATCGTTTCAAGTTCAGGAAACTATTCAGTAGTGGTAACCGATGCCAATGGTTGTTCAGCAACGGATGATGTGAATGTAACCGTTCATTCAAATCCGGTTGTAGACCTTGGTTTAGATCAGGAAACCTGTTCCGGAGGAACAATCACATTAGATGCCGGTAATCCTGGATCAAGCTATCTATGGTCCAATGGCGCAACGACTCAAACTATTATCGTTTCAAGTTCAGGAAACTATTCAGTAGTGGTAACCGATGCCAATGGTTGTTCAGCAACGGATGATGTGAATGTAACCGTTCATTCAAATCCGGTTGTAGACCTTGGTTTAGATCAGGAAACCTGTTCCGGAGGAACAATCACATTAGATGCCGGCAATGCAGGATCAAGCTACCTATGGTCCAATGGCGCAACCACTCAAACTATTATCGTTTCAAGTTCAGGAAACTATTCAGTAGTGGTAACCGATGCCAATGGTTGTTCAGCAACGGATGATGTGAATGTAACCGTTCATTCAAATCCGGTTGTAGACCTTGGTTTAGATCAGGAAACCTGTTACGGAGGAACAATCACATTAGGTATCAACTTCAGGAAACTATTCAGTTGTTGTGACAGACGCAAATGGTTGTTCAGCTACGGATGATGTGAATGTTACTGTTCATCCAAATCCAGTTGTAGACCTTGGTTTAGATCAGGAAACCTGTGCTGGAGGTACATTTACTTTGGATGTCGGTAATCCTGGATCAAGCTACCTGTGGTCAAATGGTGCAACCACACAAAGCATTACAGTTTCAAGTTCAGGAAACTATTCAGTAGTGGTAACCGATGCTAATGGATGTTCGGCTTCGGATGATGTGAATGTAACGATTCATCCAAATCCAATCGTTGATTTGGGTCCGGATCAAGAAACCTGTGCCGGAAGTACATTTATTTTGGATGCCGGTAATCCGGGATCAAGCTACCTATGGTCCAACGGCGCAACGACTCAGACTATAACAGTAAGTGCAAGTGGAAACTATTCAGTAGTGGTGACAGACGCCAATGGTTGTTCAGCAACGGATGATGTGAATGTAACGGTTCATCCAAATCCGTTTGTAGACCTTGGTTTAGATCAGGAAACTTGTGCTGGTGGTACAGTTACCTTGGATGCTGGTAATGCAGGATCAAGCTACCTGTGGTCCAATGGAGCAACGACTCAGACTATAACAGTAAGTGCAAGTGGAAACTATTCAGTAGTGGTAACCGATGCCAATGGTTGTTCGGCAACGGATGATGTGAATGTAACGATTTATCCAAATCCAATCGTTGATTTGGGGCCGGATCAGGAAACCTGTGCCGGAGGTACATTTACTTTGGATGCCGGTAATGTGGGTTCAACCTACCTATGGTCCAATGGAGCAACGACTCAGACTATAACAGTAAATGCAAGTGGAAACTATTCAGTAATAGTAACCGATGCCAATGGTTGCTCAGCAACGGATGATGTGAATGTAACGATTCATCCAAATCCAATCGTTGATTTGGGTCCGGATCAGGAAACCTGTGCCGGAGGTACATTTACTTTGGATGCCGGTAATGTGGGATCAATCTACCTATGGTCAAATGGTGCAACCACTCAAACTATTACAGTATCAGCTTCAGGAAACTATTCAGTAGTGGTGACCGACGCCAATGGTTGTTCAGCAACGGATGATGTGAATGTAAATATTTTGCCAGCTTTTGAGTTTGATTTGACTTACACGACCAATTTAGTTTGTCATGGAGATTCTACCTATATAGAAGGACCAAGTGTTACAGGTTATAGATATCAATGGAGTAAAGATGGAGTTGATATTACTGGCGCAAATGACTATTCAATTACCATTGGAGAATCTGGTAGATACAATCTACAAATAGAAAATCTTGAAGGATGTATTGCCGAAGATGGGGTAGATGTGGAAATCATTCAATTGCCAAATTCACCATTACCAGATCGAGTGGATATGTGTTATGGAGAAACTGTAAAATTAGATATTGGTGAAGGAGTTGACTTTTTATGGAGTGATGGAGTTACAACACAGACTAGAGAAGTTTCTGAAGCAGGAATTTACCATGTGAGGGTGCAGGATATCAACGGTTGTATAGGTAACGATTCAGTTGAAGTTGTAGTACATGATTTACCAATTGTTGACCTTGGACCTGATTTGTATATCTGTGAAGGAGAAGAATTAATTTTAGAAGCTCCAGATGGGTATTATACAGAATGGGTTCCAGGTGGAGAAACAAGAGCAATTTATGTGTATGAGGAAGGCAATTTTATTCTTAAGACAACAGATGAGTTTGGTTGTACAGGAGAGGATGATATCAACATATTTGTTCATAAAAATCCAGAAGTTTACTTGGGACGAGATACTGTGATTGCTGAAGGAACATCTATTATTCTTGATGCAGGAAGCGGATATGTTGAATACGAATGGAGTAATCAGGAAGATTCACAATATCTAAAAGTAGAAAAGGACGGAGAATATGCAGTAAATGTTGTAGATGTTAATGGCTGTAGGGGAAATGGAAAAGTTAAAGTAGCTGTTAATCCAAGACCATCAATTAATTTAGGAGGAAGTGCTGGTATTTGCGAAGGAACTTCATTGATGTTGGATGCAGGAAATTGGGAAAGGTACTTATGGAATACTGGAGATACAACAAGAACAATTACTGTAAACAAAACTGGTGATTATACCGTACAAGTTTGGGATGTTTATGGAATTATGGGAACTGATATTATTCACGTTGAAGTATATCCATTACCAGAGGTTAATGTTGCTTCTGATACATTGAGTATGTACAAAGGTCAGACTTTGACTTTAGATATTGGATCTGGTTATTCTTCTTATTACTGGAATACAGGATCTGATTGGAGAAGTATAGAAGTGGATGATGCAGGCGATTATAGTGTACAGGTTAAGAATGAATTTGGTTGTATCGCTCAAGCTTCAATTGCGGTTAAATTATTGGAACCTAAAATGGTTGTACCAAATGTATTTACCCCAAATGGTAAAGGTCCGAATGAGATATTTTATCCAGTTTTTAAAGGAATTGTAACCGATTTTGAAATGTATATCTATACTCGTTGGGGGGAACAAGTATTTAAACTTGAAAAGGATATGGTTGCCAATAATGAGTTGAAATATGAAGGGTGGAATGGTATCTATAAAGGTAAAGATGCAGAAATTGGAGTATACGTTTGGATCATTTTTTATGGAGGAAAAGAAAGAGGACACGGAACAGTAACGCTGTTTAGATAATGATTGGAAAAGGACTGAAAATATTAGGAGGTGCATTAATCCTCATGATGAGTACTCTCAACATTTATTCACAAGATGTTGAGTTCTCACAGTTCTATGCAAATAAGGTTTATTTAAATCCTGCATTTGCAGGTTCTGATTTTGATGCTCGTATTTCTATGAATTACAGAAATCAATGGCCAGAAATCAGCTCTGCATATGTGACTTACAGTGTTGCTTACGATCAGTATGTAAATCCAATTGGAGGAGGAGTGGGATTGCAGGTGATGCAAGATGAACAAGGTGATGGAACAATTAGTACCACAACAATAAGTGGAATGTATGCCTATACCTTGAGAATTTCAAGAAGTTTGGCAATTAAAGCAGGTTTTCAAACCTCTTTTATTCAAAGGAGATTGAATGATTCAAACTTTACCTTTCCTGATCAAACCGATGAGTTTTATATTAATGGTTTAATAAGTCCATTTACTGGTGAAAGTGCAATTGATCACCTTAGCCGTAATTATATTGATTTTTCATCTGGTTTAATAGCATCTTATAAAAACTGGTTTATCGGTTTTGCCGCTCATCATTTAACGGAACCTGATGAAGCTTATAAGGAGGAGAGTGATTATTCTAAGCTGCCAAGAAAATATACTCTTCATTGTGGAGTAAATGTACCTGTTTTTAGAAGAGGTTTACATCAGACTGATATTGGTTTAGCACCCAATTTTCTTTATCAGCAGCAGGGAACAAATAAGCAATTAAATTATGGATTATACCTGTCAAAAGGATCTTTTATTGTAGGTATGTGGTATCGTGATAATCTGGAATTGGAATATGATGCAGTTATTTTACAATTAGGAGTAATGAGGGATTGGTGGCAAGTGGCTTATAGTTACGATAAGACCATTTCAAAATTAATCCACACAAATACAGGAGCTCACGAGATCTCATTTTTAATGAGGTTTAAAAATAATAGAAGAAACAAAAATAGTTGTAGGGAAATTGCTTTAAGAAGAAAAAGACAGGTTGGAAGAATTAAATGTCCTCATTTTTAAATCATTTCGTTTATTAAACTCAGTAAATTTTTCTTGATAATGGGTTTGGCAATATAGCCATCAAATCCAGAGTTCATTATCTGTTCTTTCTCGTTTGCCAATGCATAGGCAGTTTGCGCCACAATTTTAATTTCTGGATTGTTCTTTTTGATCAATTTTAAAGTATCATATCCATTCAAGTCTGGCATTTGCAGATCCAATAAAACCAAATCAAAATGTGAAGAACCACATTCTTCAATTGCAGTACGTCCATTATCTGTCGATGACATGCTTACTCCGGTAGATTGCAGCATTTGTTTTATCAATGTAATATTAACATTATAATCATCAACAATCAGTATTTTTTTCCCAGTTAAATCTTTGCTTACACCATTTTTGTGTATTTTCTTGATAGGAGCCGTGTTTGAGTTATCATCAATTAAATAAGGTATGCTAACAAAGAAACTACTTCCAATATTTTCTGTTGATTCTACCCACATGTCTCCATTTAGCAGTTCTGCTAATTTTTTAGAAATTGATAGTCCTAATCCAGTTCCTCCATATCTTCTGGCGTGAGAGTCATCTGCTTGACGGAATCTACTAAAAATTATTTTCTGTTTTTCTGGAGAGATTCCAATTCCCGTATCTTCAACTGCAAAAATAAGCTTGTTTTCATTCAATTGATAGGAGACGTGAATACTTCCTTTCTCAGTAAATTTTAAAGCATTCTCAACCAGGTTTGTGATAATTTGCTTCAGTCGTAAAGGGTCGGTGTAAATAACAGATTCCGATTCCTTTAAGCCTTTAGTGAATTTGAGTTCAATATGATCTTTTCCTTTGCTGCTTTTTATCTTTTGAAAAGCGTGATAAAGTTCGTCAAATAGCTGATTAAGACTATAATAGGTTTTGGAAATTTTAAGTTTACCCGATTCAATTTTAGAGAAATCTATAATATCATTAATAAGATTCAAAAGTGAATTTCCGCTGTTTCTAATATGAGTAAAAAACTGTTGTCGAGTTTCAAATGGCAAATCATCTTCCTGCAATAATTCTGAAAATCCAATAATTGCATTCATTGGAGTACGAATTTCGTGAGACATATTAGCCAAAAAGGATGATTTTAATCGATCAGATTCTTCTGCTTTTTCACGTGCTATTTGAAGTTCTTTTTCTTTCTGGGTTCTTATGTCAATCATGCGATTAATAGTTGTTCCCATATCTTGAAATTCAGAAAAATAAAGTTCATCGACATCAACTTGATGCAATTCCGTTGAAATTTTTCTAAAGAAGTTGTTGATGGAAGTGAAATTCTGCTTCATTTTTACAGAAATGGTCTTCGATGTAATGTAAATAATCACAATTGCGATTACAATTAACAACACAATCTGTAGAATGTATTTTTGAACATTACCTCTTAACTCAGCTCTGGCAATTTCAATATTTTTATCCAGCTCATCTGTGTATAGGCCTGCTCCAATAATCCAATCCCATTTCTTAATGAGCTTTATATATGAAATTTTTTCAGCATCTTCCTTACTTGGATCTTTGTAACTTATAAAACCCGATTCTTCAAGTTGGGCTGCATTGATTAATTGTTTTACATTTTCGCGACGTGTCTTATTGCTGTAATCTTTAAAATTTTTTCCTATGCTGGCCGAATCAGCATGAAGTAGGCAAGTACCATCTTTTTTATAAACAAAAAAGTAGTTGTCTTGATTCATGTTAATTTGACTTATACGAATAAGAGCTTCCTTTTGGATTTCTGGCTGAATATCATCCAAATAGGCAAAGCTACCAAAATACCAGTTGTAGGGTGTAAACTTCTTGATATAAGAAATTTTGGTATATGCATTAAATTTATTTTTTACCTTTTTGTTGTTCACATATTTTGTAAAGCCACTGTCCTTATACTTCATCAATTCCACCTCGTTTTTAACAATGTAATTGTCATTGATATCTTTGAAATTGATTAAACTCTTGTTTTCATTTTCTTTTGATGATGGATACAGAATACCTTTACCACTTAAGGTGTTGATAAAAATATAGCCTCTGTCATTGGTAAAGCGCAAAGGTGAAATAGCTTCTTTAATGCGTCTTTTTATTTCAATATCGCTTAGTTTTCCTTTGTTTTGTTCGTAAATGTAAACGGCAATTAAGTGAGCCTGATTTACAAAGTATTGAAGTCTATTTTTTAATCTTGATTCAGCTCTTGTATTCTGGTAATTAATGAAATCTATACATTCATGAGTCTTGCTTACCAAAATATCTTTTTGTTCTTCAATGTAATCTTTCTTAAGATTATTTGATTCAGTATTGAATTCGTTAAACTTGGTATATATCCAAATTCCGCCAAAACTCACTAAAAATGTAATGGTTAGGACTAAGAATAGCATAAAATAGGCTCTACTTATGCTTGTTTTGGTTTTGATAGTTTTGTTAGGGGTTGAATTCATATTGCTTTACGAAATCAAATTTGGAATTGGCTAAGTATCTGATTAAAAATAGGATTAAAAAATTGAAATCCAAGATCAATTTCATTCTTTATATTGTCATCTACAGGTAATCCGTCAAAATCAGTATTGTTCTGTATTTTATTGAGAATTCCCGTATTGTATCTCTTTACTTTTTGGTTGATAATAAAATGAGGAATTGTGTGATATTCTGCTTTTAATTTGAACTGATTTTCCTTTATTATATCATTTGACAATAAGAAATTGTACAAGTCGAGAAAATGAATTGATGATTTTGCAAGAAATACACGCAATTCAAAATTAACTAAAAGAGGAATTTCGTAATAGAATGAAAAATCTTCACTTTTACTTTGTCGATATTCAATGACAACTCTGTTTTTATTGACATTAACATGATCAAATTCAAATTTCCAATCCAATTCAGGAATGTGCTTAAACTCTTTTTTTATGGCATAAAGAGTTTTTAATCTCGGATAGGCTGTGTATGTGAAATTTTGATTTTGTGCAAACAAATTAATGGCTTTTTCGATATTCACTTTTTCTAAGTCCAATAGCATTTTTAATACTGTTTAAGTTATCAGATAGGCAAAGTTAGCTTATTGTTTAAATCTATTATTCTTGTTTTCCTCATTTTTGTAATGTAATAATAAATCTTTTTACGACGCATATGTTAATTTGTTTGTTTATGCGTTGATAGATAGTGTTTTCTGCTAAAATCTTTGAAGGCTGGTTATGTGCCAATGTAACTTGACACATTTGACACCTAAATTTTCTTAGTATAATTAGTATAATTGTATTATGAACCTAATAATCAAAACACAACTAACCATTCTATTTGTTTTTTTAGCCGCTTTAAGTGGAGTTGCGGCTTATAGTCAAACAGATGATTTTACGCAATTGGATGGATTGCCATGCAATAGTGTGAATCATATTTTTGAAGATTCCAGAGGGCTGATTTGGTTAGCAACAGATGCTGGATTATGTGAGTTTAGTGGGTTTAAGGTAAAATATAGAAAGGAATTGAATAGATTACAGGGAGAAAAAGTTACCTGTGTTACAGAGAATTTAAATGGTAATTTAATAATTGCTGCAAGGGGAGTTGGAGTATGTGAATTTGATGGTGAGCATTTAGAGGTCATTGCTAGTACGGAGAATACTGATTTAAATGATGTTTATTCGGTAAAAGTGTTTGCCAATAAATTAATGGTTGGTACTTCAAATGGAATTTACTTGTCCAATAATTTAGATACACTTGATGAATTTTCAATGGTTGAAGGGACGAAAGAAGTGAATGTTCTAGAGGTCATATCAAGTAAGAGTGAAGTGGTAATTTTTCCTAAATTAGAACTGGGTGCTTATAAGTTTATATCTGGTAATTTTTCAAAAATAGATAATACAACATCTGAAGTCCTTGAGTTAGGTAAAGGTTTTTACGGAGAAATTGAAGTAGGGCAACAAATATTGCTAGATGTAGATACTAAAAAAGTTCAATGTGATGTATTATCTGCCTTGTCTCATCAGAGCGAGAGTATTTATTTACTTCGATTCTTTAAGAATGGATTGGAATATAGAAAGTTAATTTCGGTAAGAAATAATATATGTGTAGATCTTCTTCAAGAGAACGATTTGGAGGATGTCTTTGTCCAATGCATGTTTAAGCATAGTCTTATGGGTGATATTTGGTTAGGGACTAAAAATCACGGACTAATTAGTTTGAAACAATCACTATTTACACTTTATACTGTATCATCCTTAGTACCCAACTGTAATGAGATTACAGATTTGCTTTCTGGGGCTGATGGCTCCTTAATTATAGCAGGAAGAAATATTGTTGCGAAAGTTAAGAATGAAAAAATAATAAAATCCATTAGCGAGAAAGAGTTTATTAGATTACTTCCAAAGTCGAAGAAGAAAATAGACCTTGTTGTTAATGATATTGAATTAATGGGTAATTCAATTTGGATTGCTACGAATTACGGGTTTTATACCTTGCACTGCAATTCTTTTCTGCTTAACTACAAAAACATAGCAGTAGCTACAAAGTTCACAATTACCTCAAACGGAGATTTGTTTTGTTATGATGGCAAGCAGTTTTTTACCTGTGGGATAAAGAATAATTCTGTAGATATAAAATGGAACTTACCAAATGAAGAAGAAGTTGAGATTACCAAGATAATTGAGTTTGATTCTTACATTTGGGTAGCCACAGAGACTCATGGAATTTATCGATTTGGAGAGAACGAGGTGAAAAAATTTGGAAGGAATAATATTGGAATTCACAATGTTGTTAATGATATGCTTGTTCTGCCTGATTCAAGTATAATTGCAGGAGGGAATAATGGAATTGTTTACAGGTTAAAAAGCGAAGGAGATGAATTGATCATTATTGATTCTCTTGATCATAGCGATGGTTTGGAGGGCATTTCTGTACATGGTTTTCAATATCATAAAGATGGTTCAATTTGGTGTGGAACCAATTTAGGAGTTCATAGATTTGAATATGAAACATGGCATCCGGATTCGTCAGTGAAGTATAGATTTTGGAATGCAAGTAAAAAAGTGGAGTTTAGAGGGAAAGAGTCTGTTGTTGATAAGTATAATAACATATGGGTTAAGTCAAATTATGCTTTAATGAAAATTCAGGCCAATGATTTTACTGATGACAATACTGTTTATAAGCCAAACTTATTAGAGGTGAAGGTAAAAGATAACAACTGGAGGTTAAAAAAATCGGAATTTGATAAATGGACAAAAACACCAAATAATCCTATCCATTTAAAATATTATGAGAATTATGTGAGACTTCGGTATGGTATGTTGTATTGTGATGATTTGGAAAACATCAGGTATCGATATCGCTTGGTAGGTCTGGATAATCATTGGTCGGATTGGGTAAAGTCGAATGAAGTGGTTTATTCGAATTTAAGTGGAGGAGAATATACTTTTGAGCTTGAAGCCAGAAAATTAAGTTCTGGAAAGATTGGGAAATATTCTATTGATATTATGCTTGCCACAGCTTGGTGGCAAACAGTTTGGTTTTGGTTTATTGTTGTTAGTATTCTTGGAGTACTAACCTATTATGCCATTAATCATTTTAAATCAAGAATTAAATTTGAGGAGAAGCAAAGAACAAAACAATTTAATCGAGTAATTGGATTAAAAATTCGAGCACTTCAACACCAGCTTGATCCTCATTTTGTTTTTAACTCACTCAACTCTATTCAGAGTTATATTTTAGAGGATGACGAAGATAGAGCTTTAGAATACTTATCAGATTTTTCTATGGTTTTAAGAAATAACATTAACAATGCCAATAAAAACCTAATATCGTTAAGTGAAGAAGTAGCTTATTTAAAATTGTACCTGAAACTGGAGCAAATGAGATTTGAGGAGAAATTTACTTTTCAAATTAACTTGGATGACAAAATAAATTCATTAGATATTAAGGTTCCCCCCATGTTAATTCAGCCATTTTTAGAGCATGCCATAAGAAATGGAATCAGTAAGCTTGATAGATTAGGTAAGATAGTAATTCATTTTATTTTGGAAGATGATGGGTATTTAAAGTGTGAAATTGTAGACAATGGATTAGGCAATAGAAAAATCGATCTGACAAATAGTGAATCAGAATTGGTAAAAGGCAACTCTTTGCAGATAACTTGCGATAGAATGAAATTGCTAAACAAGGTTCTAAATAATGGAAGAATATACTCTTATCAGATCAGTGAGTGTGTTGATTCAAAAACAAATTTTTCCGGGGTGAAAACAGTATTGGGATTCCCGAAGTTGAAATTGTAATACTGTCTTAACTATTTTTAATTAAGTTTTCCTGAACCATTTTGCCATAAGCATCAAAAATATCGAAAAGCAGTTGGTGATCTACAGAGAAACTTATAGAATTAATCCTGCTTATTGGTAAAACCATAGGCGAAGTACCTGTTAAAAAGGCAGCTTCGTATTGAGGGATTTCATCATATGAAATCGATCTGTAATGAACTGGAATGCCAAGCTGATCCGCAATTTTTAAAACCTTACTCCTAACAATGCCATTTAGGACTTCATTGTCTGGCGAAGTATACAAGGCATTATCTTTGATAAAAAACAAATTGGAACGACTTCCTTCCGTAATATTCCCAAGTTTGTTTAGAAGAATTACCTCAAAAATACCCGCTTCAGCAATAAGATTATTGGTTTTTGAACGTAATTTATGATTGTAAACTTTAGCTGTTGGTGTTGGCCTTTCTGCCTGATGAATTAGAGTTCTTACTCCATTTTTGTATTGAGATGCAGTTGGGTAGTAGTGTTGAACAAAATAGGCATAGAAATTCTTATCCTTACCATCAAAATTAAAAACCAACTTAATGTTTCCTTCTTTACAGTCGTTTTTTTCTACCAAGGTTTTTATACAGCCGTGCAATTGTTCAAAGTTGTACATGATTTCCAAACCTACCTTTTTTGCTGATTTTGTAAGGCGTGAATAATGTTCGCAAAGAAAAACAGCTTTCCCGGATATTATTCTTATCACTTCATACAAGGAAGTTCCTCTTAACAGGTAAGTATCTTTAAAGCTTTCTGATGCTTTAAGTTTATCGTTGTGTAAGTATAGATATCTAAAACATTCGCTCATAATAGTATCGCCTCTAATCATATCAGTAATATTGCAAAATAAGTGTTATTTGCCAGTTTATCCAATTCCAAACAAATTATTTAAACAAAACGATAGCGTAGTAATTTGTTAGGTTTTATTTGTATTTTAGCATACATCAAATAAAAAATACCACATATGGCAAGTAAAAAGGAGTTCAAAAAAGATGTGAATTTTCTTACTAATGAAATAGTAATGAGAGGAATGATTCATCTTGAATTTTTTGGAAACAAAAATTCTGATCAGATATTTGAAATAATGAATGGCGCGGTAAATTCAAGAAATGATTATATCGCCAGAATTAATGATAGGTTGACAGGAAAAAATGCAAAGGAAATTAAGTCACATTTTAAATCGATTTATGATGATTTGTTGAAATCAACACACGATTTATTGGAAAAAATTGATGGACTTGATATCCAGGTAAAATAAAAACAAAAAGGAGTTTCAATATTGAAACTCCTTTTTGTTTTAACCCATATTTGAATTTAAGGTTTTCTAAAAGTTCCTACACCGGTAAGAATGGCTTTGGCCATTTGTTCCTCTTCTCCTCCATCACTTTGCGATAAATGCCACATGGTATGAATTACAGGTCCCATTTCATCAAGTTCAAATCGTCCGGTCCAACAAGCTAATGATCCATACTTTCCAAAATCTACCATAAAAGCAATTACATTATTATTGATTTTACCGCTAATTTCAAATTTTTCTTCAAAACTAGGTTGGCCAATAGCAGTTTGAAAGGTTCCGCTAACACGATTATCAACCACAGCTAAATCCATTTCAGAATTGTACTGATTTCTCCATTTTCCGTTCAAATTAATTGTCATGTTGTTAAGGTTTAAAGGTGACTTTTCTTTTGTATACTGAAGGTAGTTCGAAATAATTAATCATCAAAATTAAATGAACTACTTGTACATATATTTTTCCTTAACACCAGCAGAATTTACATAGCCTCTGTACATTCCTGAAGTATTCATTTTCATGGCTGGATTACCATATTTATCTAATGCAACAAAACCACCTAAGCCATCAATTTGATTTAACTTGTTCAAGACGATATCTGTTGCATCATTCAAACTTAAGTTTTGATATTCCATTAATGAAGAAATATCTCTGGCAATTCCTAATCTAATAAAGTATTCTCCATGACCAGTACAGGATACAGCGCAAGTTTTATTATTTGCGTATGTACCAGCTCCAATTATCGGAGAATCACCGATTCGTCCAAATCGCTTATTGGTCATTCCTCCGGTTGAAGTTCCAGCTGCTAAATTTCCCTCTTTGTCTAAAGCTACGCAACCAACAGTACCATGTCTGTCGGTTCTTTTCATTTCGCGTTCTTTCTTTAAAATTTGTTGCAAATAATTCCATCTATCTTCCGTAAAAAAATATGAACTATCTACTATTGTAAGTCCTTCTTGTTCGGCAAACATCGAAGCTCCTTTGCCGCTTAACATTACATGTTCAGAGTTTTCCATCACTTTTCGGGCAGCACTAATTGGATTTTTAATATTACCAACTCCGGCAACAGCCCCTGCATTTAAGTCTTTGCCCCACATTATCGAGGCATCAAGTTCATTTTTACCAGAATGGGTAAATACAGAACCTTTACCAGCATTAAAAAGTGGGGAATTTTCAAGCACATGTATGGTAAGCTCTACGGCATCAAGCGCAGATCCTCCATTTTTCAATACAGAATCTCCTACGGTTAAGGCTTCGTCCAATTTGTCAAAATATTCTTTTTCCTTTTCGGGACTCATATTTTTCTTAAGAATAGTGCCAGCACCACCATGAATGCACAATGCATATTCCAATTTCTCAGGTTTTTGATTTGAGTTATTACATGAAACGATTAAGAGTAAAAGCAGTGATGATAACAGCAAGTTTAAGTTTTTCATGATTGGTTTTTTTGTAAAAAAAATAGTGTCAAAAAAGCATTGACACTAAATTAGTTTTTTGAGTGGGATTATCTGTTTATATCTGAAAAAACTTAGTTCTTCTGAGACAGATTCTTTTTGAGAATAGCCAACAACTCTTCCTCAGTATATGGTTTGGAAATAAAGGCATCACAACCCGCTTCGGCCATTTTATCACTTTCATCACGAAAAGCGTATGCAGATTGAGCTACAACAGGAACTGATGGATTTTTCTTTTTGATTTCTCTTGTAGCTTGATATCCATTGATCTTAGGTAATTGGATATCCATAAGGACCAAATCGAAATGCTTATCCTGAAATTTTTCAACGGCTTCTATACCATCTTGCGACCACGTAACATTCGCATTTACTTTTTTAAGAACCTCATTGATGTATAAGAAATTTGATTCAATGTCTTCGGCGACGAGAATATTTTTTCCTGAAAAATCAAGAGGATTATTTTCGTAACTTATGATTTTGTTTTGAATAATGGTTTCGTCATCAATTACAAATTCAACAAAGAATTTACTTCCTTTATCAGGATCCGAAGTAAACCATATTTTGCCTCCAAGCAATTCTGTTAGGCTTTTCGATATGGTTAAACCTAAACCTGTTCCACCATGTTCAACACCATTATTGCTTGCTTGTCTGAATCGATCATATATTAAAGCTTGATCTTTGTAAGGAATTCCAATGCCCGTATCTATTACAAAAAATCTCAAATGATTTTTAATAACTTCTATACCGAAATCAATTCTTCCTATTTCAGTAAATTTTATAGCATTACGAAGCAAGTTAATCAGAATTTGTTTTAATCTTATTTGATCAGAGTGAATCGAAATATTCTCGATTCTTTCAGGAATGTGCAAATTGATTTTTACATCGGTTTTTCCATTTTTTATTTTTTGTTCTTCGAATATTTGTCGCAGTTCTTCAAGAACAGGGTACACATAGAAATTGGACTTCTTAATTTTAAGCTGTTTCGATTCGATCATAGAAATATCAATGATATCATTTACCAGGGTAAGCAGAAGTTGTCCATTCTCATTGATAATATTCGTATAATACTGGTGTTTCTCTTTTGAGTTTGTAAAAGCCATCAATTTCGAGAAACCAATAATTGCATTCATTGGAGTTCGAATTTCGTGCGACATATTAGCCAAAAACGAGGTTTTTAATCTATCAGCTTGCTCAGCCTTTTCTTTAGCTTTTAGCAATTCAAGAGTTCGAATTTTAACTAAACTTTCAAGATTTCTTTGATGATCAGCTAATAGAGATTCTGCTTTTTTACGTTCCTCTATTTCAAGGTTTAAATTTTTGTTCGATTTTTTAGCAATGACATAAAATCGGTAAACAATTCCCGAAAAAAGAATAATCAAGCCAACAATAACAATGAGAAATGTATTGGTGAGTCTTTCTTTTTTTAGTTTTTCTTCCTTTAAAAATTGCTCTTTGGTGTGCAGCTGTATAAGATTTTCTCGCTTTTCCTTTTCATTTTGCATTTGAATCCAACCAATTCTGTTTTCAGCCTGAGCGTTGTACAATTGGTTGTAAACATTCACATATTCTTTATAATATTTGAGCGACAGCTTGTAATCTTTCTTTTCTTCAAAGATGTTAGATAGGTTTCTAAAGTTCTCAGCGATCAATGTTTTACGATTCGCTTTTTTTGCCAGATCCAAGCTGTTCTTTAAATAATGAATGGCTTGATTGATATCTTTTTTTTCTCGGTAAAGAGCGGCTAGGTTATTGTAAACAGAACCTAAACCTCCTAAATTGCCTCTACTTTTATTTATATCAACTGATAAGTTTAAATACTCTTCAGCTTTTTTAAAATTACGTTTCTTGATATAAATGAGTCCAATATTGGTGTAACAGGAAGCTATGCCTTTTATGTTATCAATTGATTTTTGAATCTGAAGTGATCTTTCGTAATTGGAAAGAGCCAGATCAAAATCTTTTAGTTGAAGATGTGCATTTCCAATTAGTCGAAATACGTTAGCCGTTCCCTTGGCAAAACCTATTTGATTATTTATGGCAATGGCCTGATTATAGTTTTCTATGGCAAGTTTGTAATCACGCATAGAATAGGAAATCAAACCTAAATTTTCATAGCATTTGGCGATGTTTTTCTTTGACTCTAATTCTTTAAAAAGTTTTAAAGCTTTGTGTTGATACTCAATTGCCTTGTCATTTTGGTCCATCGATTGGAATACTTCTCCCATTCCCATGTACGAACTTGCCATTCCATTTTTTGATTCAAGTTCAAAACTTAAATTCAACGATTTGGTAAATAATTCAATAGCTGTATTTCTATTGCCCAAAGTATTCTGTAATGCGCCAAGTTGATTTAAACTGTATGCAATATTTTTAATCAAATTGTTTTCTTCGCCAAGTTGCAAAGCCTTATTAAAATATTCTATGGCTAAATCTGTTTTGTTGATTTCCTTGTAGGCAGTTCCAAGCGCATTTAGAGAGTAGCAAATTCCTGAGGTGTTTTTGTATTTTTTATTTAAGTTGAGTGCTTTAAGGTAGAATGTCAAAGCCTCGGTATAATGGCAGGTTTCCAATTGCAGATTTCCCAGGGCATTATAACTGTAAGCATAGGATAGAGTATCGCGATGTTTCTTTTTTAATTCTAAACTTTTATTGTAAAAACTATCAGCTTTAGCATAGTTACATTTTCTAAGATTTAACTCCCCATAATAGCTGTATAGGAAACTGATTCTAGTTGTATCGCTTACACTCTCCCAATAATCAAATGATGCGTCAAAGCAATTTTGTGCTTTTTCCATATCCCCACGGTAAAGATAAATACGCCCCATTAACTCATTTGCAAATGCAAATTTGTCCATTTGTTCTGCTTTCAGAGATTTATCCGCCAATAGTTTTGCTGTTGCTAATGCTTTGGGATTACTTTTGTGATAGTAGGATTCGGCCTCAAAATACAATTTATTTAAATCCGATATTACTGCTTTTTTGCGAAAAGGTTCAGAGTCGGGGGAAGAATAGCTGTGTGTTGCAATAACAACGCATACAAGCAATAATAGTAAGTTCTTCATTCGTCGGGGCATAAGAATGTTTAGATACTTTAAGATTAATTATCAGATATAGTGTTTCAGAGAGTTAGGGCTCAATTTTCTCATGCAAATTAAACGTAATAATCGATTAATTATTGCAACATGTCAAAGGTAAAGAATGCCTGGCAGATTGATGTTAAATAACGTGTTGTTTTTGAGAGATAGAATAATGTTAGGCATGAATGACTTTTTTTACATTACGGATAGCAATTCATTTTATTCCTATTATCTTTGCGGATTCAGATTGAGGGACTTAATTTGATTTTGTTTGATAAAGACCAAATGAATGGCAAGTCCTGTTTTAAGGATGAAATTTAAGTAGAATTCGAAATACAGAATTTCCAAATGAGTATTGAAAATATTATTAAAAGCAAAGTAGTTGAGGCCGTAAATTCATGTTACGGACAAGGTATTGAGGAGAAAATCGTTCAGATTCAGAAAACCCGACGAGAGTTCGAAGGTGATTTAACTGTTGTTGTTTTTCCATTCCTGCGCTTTTCTAAAAAGTCACCGGAGGAAACAGCAAATGATCTTGGACAGTTTTTAACTGAAAATATTGAGGCGGTATCAGCATTTAATGTTGTGAAAGGGTTCTTGAATTTGGTAATTGATAATTCATACTGGATTTCTGTACTGAACGAAGCTGTTAAAACAGAAAACTATGGATTTACTCCATTGGCAGAAGGAGCTAAAAAGGTGATGATTGAATATTCATCCCCAAATACAAATAAGCCACTTCACTTGGGACACATTCGTAACAACCTGTTAGGTTATTCTGTTGCTCAGATTCTAAAAGCTAATGGTTACGAGGTAATCAAGGTTAATTTGGTAAACGACCGTGGTATCCATATTTGTAAGTCGATGTTAGCTTGGTTGCGTTTTGGCGAAGGAGAAACTCCAGAGTCAACAGGTATTAAAGGTGACCACTTGGTTGGTAAGTACTACGTAAAATTCGACCAGGAATACAAGAAAGAAATTGAAGCTCTAGTGGCAGAAGGAATGGAAGCTGATGAAGCTAAAAAGCAAGCTCCATTGTTGTTAGAAGCTCAGGAAATGTTGCGTAAATGGGAAGCGGGAGATGAAGAAACTGTTGCTCTTTGGCGCAAGATGAACGACTGGGTTTTGGATGGTTTCGATATCACATATAAGAAAATGGGTGTTGATTTCGATAAGGTTTATTTCGAATCAGATACTTATAAGAAAGGGAAAGCAATTGTTGAAAAAGGATTGGCAGACGGCGTATTGTATCAAAAAGATACAGGTTCAGTTTGGGCCAACCTTGAAGCAGATGGTTTAGATCATAAATTATTGCTTCGTGATGATGGAACATCAGTATACATGACTCAGGATATTGGAACAGCTTTCGAGCGTTTCAACGAATTCCATATCGACGAGCATGTGTATGTTGTTGGTAACGAGCAAAACTACCACTTCCAGGTATTGTCATTAATTCTTGGGAAACTAGGATATGAGTGGCACGACAAAATTCAGCACTTATCTTACGGTATGGTTGAATTGCCAGAAGGTAAAATGAAATCGCGTGAAGGTACTGTGGTTGATGCCGACGATTTGATGGAAGAAATGGTAAATACTGCACGCGAAACTTCTAAAGAACTTGGTAAGTTGGAAGGATACTCTGAAGAAGAAGCTGAAGATGTATACGAAAAAGTGGCAATGGGTGCATTAAAGTACTTTATCCTTAAAGTTGATCCTAAGAAAAACATGATGTTTAATCCTAAGGAATCTATCGACTTTAATGGTAATACAGGTCCATTCATCCAGTACACTTATGCTCGTATTCAATCGGTGGTGAAAAAAGCAATTGACGCAGGATTTGAAATTCCTGAGGCAGCTTCATCTAATTTGAATATCTCTGAAAAGGAATCATTCCTAATTCAGATGCTTGCAAATTATCCAACAGTTATTAAGGAAGCTGGAAAAGAAACCAGCCCTGCTCAAATCTCGAACTATGTATACGACTTAGTGAAAGAGTACAACCAATTCTATCACGATCATCCAATCGCGAAAGAGGAGAATACAGATCTAAGAGCTTTCCGTTTAGTACTTTCTAAGCAAATCGGAGAGATCATCAAATCAAGTATGAGCCTGTTAGGAATTGGTGTTCCAGAAAGAATGTAATACAATTTTAATAATTAAATGACACATGTATTATGCCGATGGATTTCTAAAGGAGAATTGTAAGTGAAATGTAACAATGCGACATTTTAGAAACAAATCGGTGTAACTTTTAAAATACATGATATTGCAAAGCAGATCTTCAATTTGAGGATCTGCTTTGTTAATTTGTATGTGGTACTTGTTAATATAATTATATGTAGATCCAAGCAATTATTAGAATAGTAAAAGGCATAAAGTGAAATTTCCAATCCAGAAACATCAAATTAGCACATTAAATTACAATCATATAATCAATGCTTTTTACAATTCGAGCGTTTTACTTTTCTACTATTCAACTTTTCTACTTTTTTCTTCCTGATTCACTTTAGCTATACGCATATTTTTTTATTTTTGCAGGGAAATATAAATACGTAGAATAATGTTTGAAAATCTTAACGAAAGACTTGAGCGATCGTTCCAGATATTAAAGGGACAGGGTAAAATTACTGAAATCAATGTGGCCGAAACATTGAAGGATGTAAGACGCGCTTTATTGGATGCCGATGTTAACTTTAAAATTGCCAAGTCGTTTACTAGTACAGTAAAAGAAAAAGCATTAGGACAAAACGTACTTACTGCCTTGAAACCAAACCAGGTGATGGTGAAAATTGTTCACGATGAGCTGGCTGAGTTAATGGGTGGAACTCATGTTGATATCAACACTCAGGGAAAACCTGCCGTAATATTAATTGCCGGATTGCAAGGTTCTGGTAAAACCACATTCTCAGGAAAATTAGCGAATTTGTTAAAAACAAAACGTTCAATGAATCCTTTGTTGGTTGCCTGTGATGTTTATCGTCCTGCTGCGATTGATCAGTTGCATGTATTGGGAGAGCAAATTGGTGTTCCAGTATACTCTGATAAAGAAAATAAGAACCCGGTAAAAATTGCTCAAGCTGCGATTAAAGAAGCTAAAGCAAATGGTAACGATCTTGTAATTGTCGATACTGCTGGTCGTTTGGCTATCGATGAGGATATGATGAATGAGATCGAGGCTGTTAAAAAGTCTATCAATCCAAGCGAAACTCTTTTCGTAGTTGACTCGATGACTGGTCAGGATGCTGTGAACACAGCGAAAGAGTTTAACGACAGATTGGATTTCGATGGTGTTGTTCTTACCAAGTTAGATGGTGATACTCGAGGTGGTGCTGCTTTATCAATTCGCTCGGTAGTTAACAAGCCAATTAAGTTTGTTGGTACAGGTGAAAAAATGGAAGCACTTGATGTTTTCCACCCTGAACGTATGGCCGATCGTATTTTGGGTATGGGTGATATCGTATCACTTGTAGAACGTGCTCAGGAACAATTCGATGCTGAAGAAGCGAAGAAACTTCAGAAGAAGATTGCCAAGAACCAATTCAACTTTAACGATTTCTTGTCTCAGATCTCTCAGATCAAGAAAATGGGTAACCTGAAAGATTTGGCTTCTATGATTCCTGGTGTAGGAAAAGCATTGAAGAATATCGATATCGATGATGATGCCTTTAAAGGTGTTGAAGCGATTATCTTCTCAATGACTCCTGCAGAACGTGAAGATCCAAAATTGATTAATGGTTCGAGAAGAAAAAGGATTGCCGATGGTTCTGGTTCTACCATTCAGGATGTGAACAGGCTGATTAAGCAATTCGACGAGACCAGGAAGTTAATGAAAATGATGTCGAAAGGCGGAAACATGTCCAGAATGATGGGTAACATGGGACGCAGAAAATAATAAAACCATATACGAAATGCTTGACTCTGCGGTCAGGCATTTTTTTTAAATAACAAAGCTAACAAACCATGGAATTAATCGACGGAAAAAAGATTTCTAACGAGGTAAAGCAGGAAATTGCTGCCGAAGTTGAACAAATTAAAAAAGCAGGTGGAAAAACTCCACATCTTGCTGCTATGATTGTTGGACACGATGGTGCCAGCGAAACTTATGTTGCTGCTAAAGTGAAAGCTTGTCATGCTGTAGGTTTTGAGTCTTCAGAATTTCGTTTCGAAGATGACATTACAGAAGAGCAACTTTTGGCAGAAATCCGTAAGGTAAACGAGAACGATGACATCGACGGATTGATTGTTCAGTTGCCACTTCCTAAGCACATTTCTGAGACCAAGGTAATCGAAACCATTCGTCCGGAAAAAGATGTTGATGGATTCCACCCAATGAACGTAGGTAAAATGGTTGCAAGTTTGCCAACTTACCTTCCTGCAACTCCAGCTGGTATTGTTGAGTTGTTAAAGCGTTACAATATCGAAACATCAGGTAAAAACTGTGTGGTAATTGGTCGTTCAAACATCGTTGGTACGCCAATGAGTGTTTTAATGTCGCGTAAGGCTGCTTATGGCGATTGTACCGTTACATTGTGTCACAGTAGAACCAAAAACATTGCAGAAATTACCCGTCAGGCGGATATCGTAATCGTAGCATTGGGAATGCAAGAATTCCTTACTGGCGATATGGTGAAAGAAGGAGCTGTAATTATTGATGTAGGTATTCACCGTGTAAAATCTGACAAAACCAAGTCGGGATGGAAATTACTTGGAGATGTGAAATTCGATGAGGTTGCACCTAAAGCATCATTCATTACTCCGGTTCCAGGTGGTGTTGGGCCAATGACTATCGTTTCATTGCTTCAAAACACACTATTGGCAAGTAAAAAAGAGATCTATAAATAGATTTCTGAATCAAAATATTCAAGCAGGCTTCTAATTTTAGGAGCCTGTTTTTTTATGGAATTTACGAATACTTGTTTGGGTAAAGACAGCATAAATGCATACTCTAGCAAGTCCAAATAATTCTTTGTGGTAAATACAAGGCATTATCAATTTTAAGGTGACACAGTTTATTGAATAGACCCGCCATCAGCATCATTCGGGTTATCATCAGAACCGTTCGACCTCCCGTTGGAGCCGTTCGTTCTACCAATGGACTCGTTCTACCTGCCATCTGCATCGTTCCGATCACTATCTGCACCGTTCGTCCTGCCATTGGAGCCGTTCGACCAGCCAATGTTTCCCTCTTTGTTAATAAATGCACCGTACGTCCTGCCAACCGCACGCTCCTACCTGCCATCTGCACCGTGAGACCTGCCAACTGCACGCTCCCACCTGCCATCTGCATCGTGAGACCTGCCAACTGCAAGCTCCTACCTGCCATCTGCACCCTCAATGTTGATATCTGCACGCTCATTGTTAATAAGTGCAATGCAATTGGTAGGTGTAAGGCTGTATTTATCAGGTCTCTCGATGCAGATGATAGGAAAGAGGCTCACATTGGCAGGTAGGAGCATTCAGATGCCAACTCGCAGTGTACCAATGATAGAATTGACTTTGTCATTGGGGATTAGGAGCTGACCAATATTAACTATGAGTATGACATTGCTAATGACTAAGGGAATATTTTCAATAATACATGCTGTAGAGACGCAGCACTACTCTGTCTTTGCAAATCATATAGTGTAGATTTTGAAAATCATTTCTCTCTGATTAGATTTGCATCATTCAAAACAACAATTATGACACAAGATTTTAAGGACTTAGTCGATTTTTATCACGCAAAGAAGATTGAGGGGATGGATTTCTCTCAAATAAGAAAAGAATTGAAAGACAAAGGTATTGATGAGAATACCGTTAAAAGTGTTGTTAGAGAAATTGACAATAAAATTCTTGCAGGAGATGTAAAGAAGCCTGGAAAACTTGATGCAAGACAGTTAAGAATGATAGGTTGGGCACTAATGATAATTGGAGGTATCGCTACTTTGGGCTTGTATCTAAAGTGGTTCGATCTTAAAGGTTATCAATTCTTAGCATACGGACCGGTTATTGCTGGATATTTAATGATTGTTGCAGCAAGAAGAGCACAGAAAAAAATCTCATAATTCGCATCAGCTAGTTATGAGAATTAGTCTTGAATTGATGATTTTTTGATCATGATTTGAAGCCATTTAATCCACAAAAAACACAGGCAATTTTAGGGCAAATTTACGTTTGTCAATAAAATCATAACATTCCTAAATTTCAGAGGCATTTATAAAACAAATTTGCCTCTTTTTTTGTAACTTATATAGAACGAATCTTAATAAGGAAAGTCTTTCTTATTGTCGTTAATGTTCTTGTTGTTTCTTTTAAAATTGGGGTGTTATGAGGAGATTGTATTTGTGGACGGAAATGTTATTCATGTTTATTGGCTTGCCAATGCTATATTATTATGAGATGATTCCAGTTCATAAAGCCATTCCGCTTGTTTTGGTCTTTTTATACTGCCTTTTCATTGTTATTAAAGACAAGAATTTTGATCGTGAAATATTTAGAATTAAACGGGACTATCCTTGGCAGGATTTTTTACTGAAAGGATCGATTCTTTTAATCCTTACCTCCATTTGGGTATATATATTCAGGGCCGATGTATTTTTTCATTTGCCACGAAATAACTTCTGGATTTGGCTAGCTGTAATTGTGAGTTATCCGGTATGGTCGGCTTACACACAGGAGTTTATTTTTCGAGCTTTCTATTATCATCGATATAAGATATTATTTACCAATCCTGTTGTAATGCTATTGGTAAATGCGATTTGTTTTTCAATGGCTCACATCATATTTCGCAATTGGATGGCATTAATTTTTACTTTTATTGGCAGTATCATATTCTCTTATACATATTTGCGTAATAAATCGCTAAATGCTGTATTTCTTGAGCATTCTCTTTATGGGAATATTTTATTTACCAATGGCTTGGGCATTTATTTTTACTTGCCATCGTAAATTCCAGTAGTGAGGAAATTTTAAAAGTACATGTAGTCGTGAAACTAAGCGTGCTTTGTTTGGATTTGCATTCGGCTATTCAATCGTAAAATTCCCAGACAAGCCATTACTACCAATGAGGATCCAATGATTTCCTGTGTGGTAAATACCTCATTGAAAACCAACACTCCTATTATCACATTTACAATTGGAATGAGCATGTGAAACGGTGAGCCGGTGGCAATGGAAACATGTCGGTAGCCTTCGGTGTTCAACAATTGCGCACATGCAGATGCCAGGCCTATAAATATTAATATATAGCTACTGGTAACCGGACCGGTTAGTTCGGGCAGATTGGCCGGAACCAGAAATATCCAGAACCCAACAATGGATTGGGCAAAAAAGATGGCGTAAGAATTATCAGTGCCATGCAATTTCTTCACAATTAAAATGGATACTGCATTGGTTATGGCGCTGAGCATGGCTAGAAAATCAAACCATCCAAAACTCCATGATTTGCCAGATTCGGTAAACTGAAATGAAACCATAACAATGCCAATTAGTGCCAATAGCATCATCAACCATTTTGCGGTCTGAATTTTTTCTTTCAGGACTATGGCACTTAGCAAGGAAGCAAACAAAGGATAGGAGTAAGAGTAAACCGAGGCTTTTCCCATTCCTATTTTTATGATGGCCAAATAGAACAAGGCAACCGATGCTGTACCGGTAATTCCTCGTAAAAGGAGTAATGGACTGCGAACAAACTTAAGATCTATTTTTCGCATCATGGCTAGTATTCCAATAACGCCTACACCAATGGCAAATCGTACAAAAACTGTTATGTAAGTACTTACATGAGACATGCTTCGCACCAGTGTAGTCATAATGCCAAAGGCAATTACCGACAATATCATCAGGAAAATACCATAAGAACTTCCTTCACGTTTCATTTAATATGTTGTGTTAAATTCGAGACAAAGGTAGATGCTTTTATGGCGGATACTAGCAAAATGTTTAAAAATATTATTTTAATTGATCCTTGATATCTTTTGTGATATCAGATTTAACATCACCTGTGTGAGCCGTAGATTTGTTTTCAATTAACATGATTTTGCATTCAGATGAAGATGAAACTCGATGTTGGAGTCCTTTTTTAACAATAAACAATTCACCTTCATTCATAACAAAAGGTTCTGCTCCTTCTACTTCCATTAGCAGGCTGCCTTCAATAATTAAAAACATTTCATCTTCATTTTTGTGGTCGTGCCATGGCAGTTCGTCACCTTTAATTTTGGCAATTTTTACATATACATCGTTTACTTCGCCAAGCACTTTGGGTGAAAAATAATCCTTAATATTTTCAAAATTCTCTTTTAAATTGATCTTCATGCTATCGGGTTTAAATATTGGAACCTAAGATAATTAAAGATTGGTGATTGCTTTAGCTTTTTTAGGAGATTCGAAAAAGGATTTGTTCCCTAAGTCATCAATATTAAAAGATTAGAGATCTTTTGTAACTTTAGTCTATGCCTAATCTAATTCATATCGTATATGTAAGCTTTTCAAGGAACCAGCTTTCGGAGTTGGAACTGGATGAGTTATTGTCTGAAATTAGACCGAAGAACTTGGCAAAGGGGGTAACCGGTTTACTTCTTTACAATGATGAGATTTTTATTCAGGTGATAGAGGGGGAATCGGATACGATTCATGACCTTTACAATCGCTTGCAGAAAGATAAGCGCCACACCAATATTGTGAAAATATTAGAGGAGAGAATTGATCAAAGATCTTTCCCGAATTGGAGTATGGGATATCAGAAACTGAGCAAGGAAGATTCGAAAGACTTACCAGGTTTTACCGATGTAATGTCTTCCAATGACATTAGAGAAAGATTAAAGCAAAGTTCACAAGCCATTGTTGATTTAATTGTGAAGTTTATGAAGTATACCTGAGGCTTACTTCAAAGCAATCCATTTAATTTTCAACTGAAACTCTTCAGCTTTTTTATTGCCGATTAAAAAAGCTACCTCCGACAATTGGTCGGCATTAAAATTCGGATAACTCAAGCGTCTGCCACGAAAACTGGCATAGAAATCTTTGAACGGAATCTCAATAACTTGCCAATCACCTGTGGTTGTAAAGTAATTAATGTGTGAATGAGCTTGGGAAGCCTGTGATTTTAATCGGATTTGATATCGCTTGCCATCGCCCTTAATCTTCATCACTATTTTGGAATGAGAATCAATTTTAATGGGATCAAAAACATGCTTTACCATGGCAAAACCGCCATTGTTTTCAAGGGAAACATAACCCTTAAACACGGCACAATCGTTACGGTTCAGGAAAATTCCCGAATCCGATCTACCACCCATAACCACATCATTTACAATGTACCAATCCGATAGGTTCGAACCGTTGGTGAAATCGGACAAAACTTTTGTATCTACATTCGTTAACATTTGTAATAAAATGAATAGTGTTTTCATGCACTAAAAACAAGTATGGTGCCGAAATGTTTTGGAGAAGTATAGTTTGTGGGAAAAATTACTCTTCTAATTCATCTTCATATATTATATCCAGAATTTCTTTCGATAATATTGGAGATGGAGGAGGGGAAGGATGAGGAGGTATAGGTAAGGCTAGCCAATCTAAATTTGTAGGGTTTGGATAGAACCATATATTAATAGGGTAAAGCTGTGATATTGATTTTTTTTGTTTAAAGTTTAACTCATTGTAATTTCGATTCCAATATGATACCGCAGCATTATTTTTAACCAGTTTATATGCTGAAAGTATAGATGATATCGATCTTTTCACAATTAGCCAATCAGTTCGTTGCTTTAGAGAATCTGGTTGAGATTGAGAAATTAAAGTAAAATATGCTTTTGAAATTTGAATTGTATCTAATAATTCAACAACTGCAATTCTTTTTTCAGGTAAGTTATCGTCATCATTATCATTTTTAATAAAAAATATCATGTCATCTATTATTGAGTCACAATTACTTATTTTTTCTCTTTTTGCATGAATTACATTTTTTTTATCTATGTGAATTAAAAAAAGATTGCGCATTTTAATTTTATAATCTTCATTATAGTCGTAATCCTCTTCTGCTAGTTTAAACGTGAAAACAACCTCTTGTTTCAAGGAGTCTATTCTTTCGCTAGGATAAAAAAATCTAAAGGGATATTTAACGAGAGAATCATCTAATAGATGTTCTACTTTTTCTAAATCAGAACTATCCTGAGTTGTTAAGAAGTAATTAAAAAGCTGCTCAAAGCTCATTTTGGTATAATGAACTTGTTCTTTCTGTTCTGTGCATCTCAAGAATAAAAAGAAGGCAACAATTACAAGGAGAAAAAGCTGGCGTGATTTCATATTTTATCAGGAGTAGATTAAAAGCAATTGTAAGTTAATGAAAAAGCATTGATATGTAAGGCCGTGTCATGTATTTGTTAAGATCATTTATAGATAACAAGAATTTCACAGAGCTTTGGTATCTTCGATAATAATATTTCGTAAATTTGGTTCAGTCAAAAGATGTTGATATGTACGTGAACCATACTTTAACATACAGTTACCGCAGACTTTTTAGTTGTTTAATGATCTATTCTTAAACAATTGTCCTTCCAATGGCAAGGTGTTATTGCACTTTGCTGTCACAAACTATATTTTATTTTAAGTACTGAAATTCCTATTGTGGAATGCATATGCAGTACCCAAAAACATCGTTTCGAATAGATTAATTGAAAAATAATGACAATAGATAAAACCATTCCGCAAAGAGAAGCAAAGTCGGGAAGTAACTTCGATAAAAACAACGGACAAGGTCCGGGCATGAATGAAAGAATTAAGCAGCTTAGAAAAGTGAGTGTTGAGACTGAACCATCACTTTCCATTGAGCGTGCCTTAATTGAAACTGAATTTTATAAAGAAAATTACGGCAAATACTCAATACCAGTATTGCGTGCTAAAACTTTCTACGAAATATGTAAGCACAAAACCATTTACATTGGCGATGGAGAATTGATTGTAGGGGAACGTGGGCCTTCACCAAAATCGGTTCCAACTTTTCCTGAGTTAACCTGCCATAGTGTTGATGACTTAAATGTTTTAAACACTCGTGAATTGCAGCGATACACCATTTCGCAGGAAGAGATTGATACTTATGCCAGGGAAGTAATTCCTTATTGGGAAGGTCGTACCCAAAGAGAAAGAATTTTTAATCATGTACCAGAGGAGTGGAAGGCCGCTTACGAGGCAGGTTTGTTCACAGAATTTATGGAACAGCGTGCACCAGGCCACACTACTTTAGATGGTAAGATTTACAAGAAAGGTCTGCTGGAATTTAAGAAAGACATTCAGGATCATATCGATCGTTTGGATTACATGAACGATGATGAGGCTACCGATAAATTAGAGGAGCTACAGGCAATGGCCATCTCTTGTGATGCGGCAATTCTGTTATCGGAGCGTCATGCAGATATGGCTGAAGAATTAGCAGCAAAGGAAAAGGATGAAAGCAGAAAAGCGGAATTACTGAAAATTGCAGAGGTTTGTCGTTGGGTTCCTGCCAATGCACCAAGAACATTCTGGGAAGCCATTCAGATGTACTGGTGGATGCACTTGGGAACCATTACGGAATTGAATGGTTGGGATGCCATGAATCCAGGTCACTTTGATCAACACCTTGAACCTTTTTACAATAAAGAATCGGCTGATGGAAAATTAAGCAGAGATGAGGCCAAAGAATTGCTTTCTTGTTTCTGGATTAAGGTGAATAATCAGCCGGCACCTCCAAAGGTTGGAATCACAGCTCGCGAAAGTGGAACTTACAACGACTTTACCAACATTAACATTGGAGGTGTAAGAAAAGATGGATCTGACGGGGTAAGCGAGGTTTCCTATATTATGCTTGACATTATTGAAGACCTGCACATTTTACAGCCTGGAAGTTCCATTCACATTAGTTCGCGAACTCCTGAAAGATTCTTAAAAGCAGGATGTAATGTAATCCGACTGGGACATGGTTATCCTTCGGTATTTAATCCGGATGTTTACATCATGGAGATGTTGGGACATGGAAAAAGCATTGAAGATGCTCGCGAAGGAGGATGCAGTGGATGTATTGAGGTTGGAGCCTTTGGTAAGGAAGCTTACGTGTTGACTGGATATTTGAATGTTCCAAAAATTCTTGAAGTAACCTTAAACAACGGAATCGATCCGGTAACTGGGAAGAAAGCGGGTATCGAAACAGGAGACCCAAGAACATTTGCTTCTTACGATGAGTTGTACGAGGCATTTTTGAAGCAAGTGAACTTTGTTGTCGATCAAAAAATAAGAGTAAGCAATTACATTGATAGAATGTTTGCCAAATATGCACCAGCTCCTTTGTTATCAGTATTAACGGATGATTGTATTGCTCGAGGAAGGGATTATTACAATGCTGGTCCGCGTTACAATACCAACTACATTCAGTGTACTGGATTGGGAACGGTAACTGATAGTTTATCCACTTTAAAGAAACATGTTTTTGAGGATAAGAATTTTAGTATTGATACCATCTTGGATGCTGTAGCAACCAATTTTGAGGGAGAGGAAGTATTGCGTCAAACCATTTTGAACAATACACCATTCTTTGGAAATGATGATGATTATGCTGATGACATAGCGGTAAAAGTGTACAATGATTTATTGGCGGCTATCGATGGAAAACCAAATACCAAAGGAGAGACTTTCCATCTGAATATGCTTTCAACTACTTGTCATGTTTACTTTGGCAAAGTAATGGGAGCCACTCCAAATGGTCGTTTGGCAGGAAAATCCATTTCCGATGGAACTTCGCCATCGCATGGATGCGATACGCACGGACCATCAGCGGTAATCCGATCGCTTACCAAATTGGATCATACCAAATCAGGAGGAACATTGTTGAATCAGCGTTTCTTACCAAGTTTGTTAAAGCGTGATGAAGATATTGCCAAATTATCGAAATTGATCAGATCCTACTTCTCATTGGGAGGACACCACATTCAGTTTAATATTGTGGATACAGCAACTTTGTTGGCTGCACAAAAAACACCTGAAGATTATAAGGATTTATTGGTAAGAATGGCAGGGTATAGCGATTACTTCAATGATATGAATGCAGATTTGCAGCAGGAAGTAATCGATAGAACAGAAAATGAATCGTTTTAATGAGTAAAGCATTAATTTTTGATATCAAAAGATATGCAATCAATGACGGGCCGGGAATTAGAGTGACAATCTTTTATAAAGGTTGTCCTTTGTCCTGCGTCTGGTGTCATAATCCTGAAAGCATATCGCCCTATGCACAAAAAATGTATACCGAATCGAAATGCATTGGCTCGGTAAAGTGTGTTGAAATTTGTCCGGAATCGGCATTGGAATTAACGAAGCAAGGCATTGTAACCGATGTTGAAAAGTGTACTTTGTGCGGTAAATGTGCCATGGTTTGTCCTACCAAGGCCATTGAGATGTCTGGGAAGGTATACTCGAGCGATGAGTTGATGAAGATCATTGAAAGGGAAACCATATTTTTTGATCATTCGGAAGGTGGCGTAACTTTCTCGGGAGGCGAACCTTTAATGCATCACAAGAGCTTGATTGAAATTTTGGACAAATGTGCAGAAAAAGATATTCACCGGGTTGTGGATACCACTTTGTTTGCCAAATCAGAAGTTGTGTTGGAAGTGGCCAAACGAACCAATTTATTCCTTGTCGATTTTAAAGCTTTCGAGTCGGAAGTACACAGGAAATATACAGGAGTAAATAATGAATTGATATTAAAAAATATCCAATTGTTGGCTGAAAACAATTTTGACTTTATTATTCGCGTTCCCTTTATTAAAGGCATTAATGCTGATGAGGAAACAGTTGAAAGAATGGCTGACTTCTTGTCTACAATTCCCTGGAAGCGTAAGGAAGTAAATTTGCTGCCTTATCATGATGTGGGAAAACACAAACATACAAAATTGGGATCGGAGTATTTGGTGGAAAATATGGACGTTCCAAGTGAAGATGAATTGACAAGAGCACAAGAAATATTTGCTGAATATGGAATTTCAGCAAGTGTTGGAGGCTAAGAGGTAATAAAATAATATTGGTTTGGAGAGCAGTGGTACAATTATGGTATTGCTGCTTTTTTTATTTAGAATCATTTAAAATAAATTCTATCTTTAATGAATGTTACACCTTAATGAGAGATATAGGTTCATGGTAGCACTGATCATACTGATTGGCATATTTCCAGTTGAATCTTGCTCTCAGAATAATAAGAAAGCAATGAAAGTTCAATATACAAACCGATTGGCACAGGAGAATAGTCCTTACTTGTTACAACATGCACATAATCCAGTTGATTGGTATCCATGGGGAGAAGAAGCCTTGCAAAAGGCAAAAGATGAGAATAAAGTAATACTGGTTAGTATTGGTTATGCAGCTTGCCATTGGTGTCATGTAATGGAACGCGAGAGTTTCGAAAATGAAGAGATTGCTAAAATTATGAATGAATTTTTCATTTGTATAAAAGTAGATAGAGAGGAACGACCTGATATCGATAAGATTTACATGGATGCTGTACAATTGATGACAGGTAGTGGTGGTTGGCCACTCAATTGCTTTGCCATGCCCGATGGAAGACCATTTTTTGGAGGAACCTATTTTCGACCTAATGATTGGGTAGGAGTTTTGCGGGGAATTCAAAATGCTTGGCTAAGCGAGAAAAATAAAGTTGAAAATGTGGCTGCTCAGATTTCAGAAGGAGTGAGGAGTAATGAGTTAATTGAAGTAAAATCGGACCCAAAACTATTTGATGTTGATGATTTGAAATCGGGTTGTGAAAATTGGCAAAAAGAGTTTGATAAACTGGAAGGTGGCAATAATCATGCACCTAAATTTCCATTGCCAGGCTCTCTTCAGTTTTTACTTCGATATTATCATGCCAGCAAAGATCAATCGGCTTTGGATCATGTGGTACTTACGCTTGATAAAATGGCGGCAGGAGGAATCTACGATCAGATAGGTGGAGGTTTTTCCAGGTATTCGGTGGATAAAATCTGGAAAGTTCCACATTTTGAAAAGATGCTATACGATAATGCTCAATTGGTAAGTTTGTATGCAGAGGCTTATAGTCTGACGAAAATTCCAGATTACAAAAGAGTAATTGAAGAAACTTTGGCTTTTGTTGATCGGGAATTGAGTTTACCCAAAGGAGGGTTTTATTCTTCTTTGGATGCCGATAGCGAAGGTGTTGAAGGTAAATTCTATGTTTGGGAAAAATCAGAAATAGAAAGTGTTTTAAAAGAAGATGCCGAATGGTTTTGCGAGTATTTTGGTGTTAGCGAAAAAGCGAATTGGGAAGAAGGTAACATTTTAATGATTTCGGCCAATAAAAATGAACTTGCTACAAAATTGGGAATTAGCACAGAACAATTTGATGAGGAAATAAAGAAAGCTTCGGATAAATTACTGTTGAAGCGTGAAGAAAGAATCCGCCCTGGTTTGGATGATAAAACTTTAACCAGTTGGAATGCTTTAATGATTAAAGGATTTGTGGATGCCTACAAGGCTCTGGGGAAACAAGAATATCTGGAAAGAGCTGAGAAAGCAATGCATTTTATTGAGACAAATTTAGTGATAGGAGAAAGCCATTTGCATCGAAATTATAAGAATGGAGTTTCGAAAATCAACGCTTTTCTAGACGATTATTCTTTTACCATAGAAGCCTATATTTCCTTGTATCAGGCCAGTTTTAAAGAAGATTATTTAATTAAAGCTGATCGATTGATTAAAGTGGTAATGGAACATTTTTCAGATGAGAAATCGGGGATGTTTTTTTATACATCCGATGAGGATCCTGATTTGATAGCAAGGAAAATGGAATTGCTGGATAATGTAATTCCATCATCAAATTCTTCGATAGCAAAATCTCTTTTTACGTTGGGAACTTACCTGGAGAAGGAAACTTACCTTGAAAGATCGAAACAAATGTTAGCCAATGTTTTTGAACGAATTTTAAAAGTTCCATCCTATCATTTTAATTGGGGACAATTGTTTTTTTGCTTGGCTAATTCTACCTACGAATTGGTAATAATAGGTGATTTAGCCGTAAGTGAGAAACAAAATATAGAATCACTTTTTTTGCCTAATGTACTTATTGCAGGAAGTTTAACGGAGAGTGATTTGCCCTTGTTGAAAAATCGTTATGTTCCAAATCAAACAAGTTTTTATCTTTGTAAAGATAGAAGCTGTAAAATTCCTGTTACAAGTGTAGAGGAATTATTGGATCAGTTAGAAGAAGAAATTTCAGAATAAACCAAAAACCAAATAATAATGACAAGCAAAACAATTCGTAATGTACTATTAGCAGGCTTGGTATTTGTATTGGCAGCCTGTGCTACCGTGCCAATTACTGGACGTAAACAAATGAACCTTTTGCCTGAGAATGAAATGATTGCTACAAGTCTTACGCAATATGATGCCTTTTTGAAGGAAAATAAACTTTCAAAAGATAAAGCAAAGGTAGACATGGTAAAATCATGTGGAAATCGAATAGCAAAGGCCGTTGAAGAATTTATGAATGCCAATGGAATGGGAGAAAGAGTTGCTAATTTTCAATGGGAATTTAATCTGGTAGAAGATGATACGCCAAATGCCTGGTGTATGCCTGGAGGAAAAGTAGTTTTCTATACTGGAATTTTACCATATACTCAAACTGAAACCGGATTGGCAGTTGTTATGGGACATGAAATTGCGCATGCAGTGGCACGTCACGGTAATGAACGTATGAGCCAGCAAATGGGAATTCAAGCTTTAGGACAAGGTTTGGCGATTGCTTTAAATGAAAAACCTGCTGAAACACAAAAGATTTGGATGACAGCATTTGGTGTTGGTGCCAATGTTGGTGTAATGCTGCCTTTCTCTCGTTCACACGAAAATGAGGCTGATAAAATGGGATTGATTTTTATGGCAATGGCAGGTTATAATCCATCGGAAGCAGTTGAATTCTGGAAAAGAATGGGCGAAAGTGGTGGACAAAAGCCACCTGAGTTCCTTTCTACTCACCCGGCAGATGATACTCGAGTAAAGAATCTGCAGGAGTTTCTTCCAGAGGCAATGAAATATTATAAAAAGAGATAATTTTTATGTGTCTCTAAAAGGACATAAAGATGTTTAGTGAATAAACGCAGAGGATTAAATGCCTTTGCGTTTTTTATTTTCTAAACTTTCTTTGAGTGTACTTGGAATCTTTGTTGTAGATCGGAATGATTAATTTAGAATCACTTACGTAATTCTTCCTTGTTTTCCAGGTGTTCGGAATTCCAAATTTCTTCTGGAATACTTTCGTCATCTTCAGGAATAATATTTCGGGGTTTTTGTGGACCTTTATTGCGATAAGCCAAAGCATAAGTTAATCCGGAAATGGCTCCAAATAGATGTCCTTCCCATGATACATCATTCAATATGGGAAATACTCCCCAAAACAGGCCGCCATATAAAAACACGACAACAAAGGAAATGGCTATTAATCTATAGTAATTGCGGAAAATACCACTAAAAAAAAGGAAAGAAGCGAATGAATACACCAATCCACTGGCTCCAATATGATAGGCCTCCCGGGCTCCTATCCAAACCAGAATGTTGGTAGTTAGGTAACAAAGAATAAAAATTTGGTATGACAGAGGTCGATAGAAATAAAAGATTCCCCAACTCAACACAAGAAAAGGTACTGAGTTGGCCATAAGGTGTCGAAAATCTCCATGAATTAAAGGACTTGTTACAATTCCCAATAATCCTTTTACATGTAATGGAAAAACTCCCAGGTGTGTAAAGTTTAAACCCAATCCCCATTCAAAAATTTTAATCGCCCAGATTAGAATCAAAAAAGCGAGTGGAAAAATTAAACTGTGTTTCAGTTTTAATTGTTCAAATTCTTTGTTGTATGGTTCAGATTTTCTCAAATAGATTACTGGTTGATTTCACTTTCATTGTTTGCAATTTCCGGAATAAATTCAGGAGCTGATTTGTCCACCAGTTTGCCATCGATACACTCCACGGTTCTGGCAGGGAATTTTTTTAGCAAATCATGTTGGTGTGTGGCCATGATTACAGTTCGGCCGTTTTTACTAATGTCCATCATTAATTGAGCCAGTTCATCCGAAGTTTCCGGATCTAAATTACCTGTAGGCTCATCTGCAAGAATAATATCAGGAGAATTTAGTAGAGCACGAGCAATTACAACACGCTGTTGTTCACCACCTGATAGTTCGTGTGGCATTTTGTAACCTTTGTTGCCCATGTGCACTTTTTCAAGAACCTCTACAATTCTGTTTTCAATTTCTTTTTTGTTTTTCCAACCAGTCGCCTTTAATACAAACTCCAGATTTTCTTTCACCGATCGGTCGGTTAGCAATTGAAAATCCTGAAAGACAATTCCAATTTTTCTACGTAAGAATGGAACCTGCTTGCGTTTGATAATAGGAAGATAGTATCCAGCTACCGATCCACCACCTTCAGTTAGAGGTAAATCTGCATATAAAGTTTTCAGTAGACTCGATTTTCCACTTCCCACTTTACCAATTAAATAGACAAATTCGTTCTTTTCGATTTTCAGATTTACATCGGTAAGAATAATGTTATCCGCTTGACGGATAGTAGCATTTTTTAATTCTATTATTGCAGATTCTGACATGTGCGTTCGTTTTGCGAGTTGTAATAAATACGTCGAAATACAAATCTAAAAAATTATTTCTCGTAACACTTTTTTCTTCATCATTAATTCTTAACAAAAGAGACAATTTTTCTGAAGAAGCTTCGTTTGAAAGTACTGTAAAGAAGTATATTATTTTTACCTTTAAGGCTGGTTTTAAAAATTACGAAATACTACAAGTTTAGTACTTTCGGAATCATTAATTCACTCAATAATACCTACACACAATAGCATGAGAAGCAGATATTTATTATGGATATTTTTGTCACTACTTTTGATAAGTACCGGCAATCTAACGCAAGCTCAAAAATCTTTAAACCATTATTCCGATTCTCAAATTTGGCAATCGGCGAATGAAAAGTTTCAAAATAAGAATTTTGGAGCTGCTCGTAAAGAATTCCAAGAGTTTGTAAATAGAAATAGCACCGAGTTTTCCGATAAAAAATCTCAGGCAGAGTTTTATATGGCATTTTGCTCGATAGAATTATTTCGTCCTGGTGCCGAAGAGGAGATGAAAGCATTCATCAGGAATTACCCTGAAAGCAATAAAATTCAATCTGCATATTTTCAATTGGGACGCCAACAATATCGAAATAAAAAATATAAAGCAGCTTTGTTGTGGTTCAAGCAGGTTGATCCTTATTTGTTAAATGATGATGATTTAACGGAATATCGATTTAAGATCGCTTACTCATATTTTCAACAAGAGGATTATGAGAATGCAAGAAAGAATTTTTACGAGATTATTGAAGTTGCAGGAGATTACAATGCTCCGGCAAATTACTACTACTCGCACATTGCCTATTTAAATCAGAATTACCAAACCGCTTTAAGCGGATTTGAAAAATTGGAGTCCAATAAAACTTTTGCTCCAATTGTACCTTATTACATTTGCCAGATTTACTTTTTGCAGGAGCGATATCAGGATCTTTTAAACTATGCGCCTAAATATTTGGAAGATGCTAGTGTGAAGCGTCAGGATGAAATTGCCAAGATGATTGGTTTGGCTTATTATCAGGAAAAGGAATATGCCAAAGCCATACCATATCTTGAAAAAGGGAAGAAGAGTTTGGTTCGCGAAGAAAAATTTGCTTATGGATATTGTCTTTACAAGCAGAAGAGATATGAAGAGGCCATTCCACAGTTCGAAAAAGTGGGAGGCGAAGATGATGAAATGCTTCAGGTGACTACTTTTTGTTTGGCAGATTCTTATCTAAAATCTGGAAATAAAAATGGAGCCAAGGCGGCATTTGCTAGTGCTGCAAGAATGGATTTCGATAAGAATATGCAGCAAGATGCCTTGTTCAATTATGCCAAACTAACTTACGAGTTGTCTTATTCTCCTTTTAACGAAACCATTAAGGCCTTCGATGAATATTTGCAAAAATATCCTGATTCGGACCGAAATGATGAGGCTTACGATTATTTGGTGAAGGTGTATATGACCACCAAAAATTATTCGGATGCCATTGCTTCGATGGATAAAATCAGGAATAAAACGCCTGAGATTGAGAAGGCATATCAGCGTGTATCTTTCCTTCGTGGTTTGGAGTTAATGAAGCAATTAAAGTATGAAGAAGCCATTCAAGCTTTCGATTTGTCCTGGAAATATCGCATGTACAATTCAAATATCTCAGCAGAGAGATTATACTGGAAGGCAGAAGCGAATTATCGTTTGGGCAATTTGAAAGAGGCAATTACGCAGTTCAAAACTTTCTTGGTTTCGCCAGGATCGGGAACTTCTGAATATTTTGGACAAGCTTATTACAATATTGCATATGCCAATTTCGATTTGAATCAATATGATGAAGCATCGGATTGGTTTAGAAAGTTTGTAAATCAGGCCAACGAAAAGAACGAGTTTGTTTCGGATGCATACAATCGTATTGGTGATTGTTTCTTTTTGAATAGAGAATACAATAAAGCAGCTGAATTTTATGCAAAAGCAGCTGCTACAACAGGTTGGGATGCAGATTATGCCTTGTATCAACAAGCTTTTTGTATGGGATTATTAAATCAACCGAACGAAAAAGCCAGATTGCTTGAGCAGGTGAAAATGAAATTCCCAAAATCTCAATATTCTGATGATGCTTTGTTTGAATTGGCTAAAGCCAAAGTTAAAATGAATCGCCAGCGCGAAGCAGCTGCTCTGTATAAAGAGTTAGCAGAGAATCATCCGGAAAGTAGTTATGCTTCAAAGTCTTTGGTTCAGTTAGGATTGATGAATTACAACCTGAAAGAATACGATGATGCCATTCGTTACTACAAACAAGTAATTACAAAATATCCGCAAAGTGCAGAGAAGCAAAGTGCGTTTATTGGATTGAAAAATGTGTATGTAGATTTAAATAAAGTGAATGAATATTTTGCATTTGCAGAATCAGTTGGAAACGGTTCGGCTGTAAGAAGTTCAGAAAAAGATTCGTTGACTTACATTTCAGCAGAGAGATTGTACATGTCGGGAAAAACAGAGCAAGGAATAAAAGCCTTGGAGAATTACTTGTCTGATTATCCATCGGGAATGTTCCGTCTGAATGCACAATATTATAAGGCCGATGCTGCATTGAATCAACAAAAGTATGAGGAGGCATTGGAAGGTTTTGAGCAGGTAGTGAATCAGCCAGATAACCTGTTCATAGAAAAAGCTTTGTTGGCGGCTTCTCAATTAAATTTTAGAAATCAGAACTATTCGAAAAGTAAAAATCAGTATCAAAGATTGATTAATATTGCAGAGATTCCAGAAAATGTAAATGTTGCCAAGGTTGGCTATTTGCGATCGGTATATGGTTTGAGTGAATTTGATCAAGTGATTTTGGCTGCTAAAGATGTTCTTGAAATGCCAAAAGTGCAAGAGGAAATGATTCGCGAGGCTACATTTAAAAGAGCAAAAGCCTATTTGAGTTTAGATAAGAAAACCGAAGCTTTAAGGGATTTGAAGATATTATCAAAGGAAGTTCAAAGTGTGGAAGGCGCCGAGGCTAAATTCAGAATTGCTGAAATATATTATGCGCAAAATAAATGGGATGAAGCCGAGAAAGAGATTAACAACTTTATTGAAATGAACTCGCCGCATCATTATTGGTTGGCGGAAAGTTTTTTGTTGCTTTCGGATGTGTTCCTAAAAAAGAATGATGAATTCCAGGCCAAATATACACTGCAAAGTATTGTTGACAATTACGGCTCGAAAGAGGATGGTATTTTTGAACGGGCTGAGAAGAAACTGAATGTTTTATTGGAAGCTGAGCAGCAGAAAGAGAAGGAAGTTGCCAGCAAATCGGTAGAACTTCAGTTTGAAGGAACAGATAGCATTCAGAATAAAAAACTATTCGAAGAAAAGTCTGCAAAAAGAGATTCTTTAGGATTGGATGAAGAGCGATTGATGTTGAAAGAAATGTTAGAAGAAGAAAAAGAAATTGAGTAGCATGATAATTAGAGAAACAATGTTGAAAAAGATTTTATTAGCAATGGTAGTTTTCGGTTTTTCCTACTCAATTGCCTTGTCACAAGAACAAAGAGAATTAGATAAAGAGGTAAAAGTTAGAACTACTTACCAGCCCAAAATAAATAAGGCTTTGAGATTAGGGAAACTTCCTGTAATTAAGGATACAAGCACATTTACACCAAGTTTCGATTATTTTATTCAGGCAAAACCTTTAAATGTAGGCTTTTCGCCTGCCGAGATTCCAGCCGCTAAAATTGTAGGAGAACCACTAAAAAAATTGAATTCCCACACTTTAACTTTGGCAGGAGGAAATTATTCTACTCTTTTGGGAGATTATCGATTTAACAATCAACGATCGAAAACTGCAGACATAGGAGTTCATTTAAGACATTACTCGAGCAATGGAAAATTGAAACTGGAGGATGATGATAAAGTTAAACCTGATTATACTGAACAGTTGGCCGAAGTATATGGAACCGCATACCTTGATGAAGGAAAGCTGTCGGGAAAATTATTTTACAAGCATTCAGGATTCAATTATTTTGGTTTTCCGCAATTGGGAGATATTGAGGGAACCACTACCAATTTATTCCCATACGATAAGCAGAAACTAAACAATTTTGGTTTGAATGCTTTGTATCAATCTAACTTTAAAGATGAAGAGCAATTGAATTTCGGATTGGGATTACAGTATGAACACTTTTCTGATGATATTGATGCAAAAGAAAATGATATTTTAATCTCAGGAAATGCCAGAATTAGAAGAGGAGATGCTTTTTGGAGCTTAAGGTCAGAGTTGGATTATTTTGCCACTGATGGCTTAAACCATTGGGAAGATTCAAACTGGGTTTCCGAAAGAAAGACTTTAAAGTGGAGGTTAAATCCTCAATATCTGTTGCAAACCGGGAACTTTAACCTTCAATTGGGAGTGAATGCAGTTTTAGCAACAGGAGATGATTCAGAAACCAAACTATATCCGGATGTAAAAGTAGATTTTGAAGCAATTGATGGAATAATGAGTTTGTTTGCAGGTCTGAATGGAGATTTAAAAATGAATCGTTACAAAGATATTGTAGAAGAAAATAGATTCATTTATTCAGGATTGAATGTATTGCCGAGCAATGTAAAGTATAAATTATTTGGAGGAATTAGAGGAAGTATGTCTTCCAACTCATCGTTTACCTTAAAAGCAGAGTATTCAGCTATCGAGAATCAATATTTCTTCATTCAAAATAATATCTTAATCCCTCAGGGAATGACCATTTCTGGTGTGCCATATTCAAATAAATTTGGTGTTGTTTATGATGATGTCAATGTATTGCGTTTGGGAGCAGAATTAACGATTGGATGGACTGAGAAATTAGAATTAAACTCATCTGTTTGGTACAATAACTATTCAATGGATGAATTAGGAGAAGCATGGCATATGCCAGAATTTGAAATGCAAGTCAATGCAGTATATTCTTTTACTGATGATTTAACATTTAACGCAGGTGTTAATATGATTGGAGAGCGCTCTACTCTTCTTGTAAGATATGATTTAACCAAAGTAGAAAAATTAGAAGCGGTTTATGATTTAAACATAGGTGCCAACTATAGTGTAAACGAGCATTTTTCTGTCTTTGCTCAAGTTAATAACCTATTTGCCGATAAGTATTACCAGTGGGATGGATATCCTTCACAAGGCCTTAATTTCTTGCTTGGAATAAGAGTTAACTTATAAGAATTAAAAAAAGGAAATATATTGGGGATGTCATACCAGGCATCCCCTTTGTCATTACTTACGATAATATATTGTAGATTGAATAGTTTTTACTAGCTTTATTTTGATAAAACATTCTTAACCACATGAATTTGAACTGTACTTCACGATATTGGAACCCTATTACCGTATTTGTTATATTGTTATTGATATCGGGTTCGGTATTTGCTCAGAAGACTGAACGCTGGAAATTGTCTGTTAACAATGACCGGAAACCTTTAGAGATTTTAATGGATATTGGGGAAGATGATCTTGGAATTACCTACTTGTTTGATATCACAAGGGATACTTTAAACATGTCGTTTGCAGCAGAAGAAGCACTTGTTTGGAAGCATCATGGTGTAAGTGTATATGCTATGCCCAAAGGCAAAGAAGTTTTAAAATTAAAGTTGGATGATGCAGACCTGGAAAATGTTCAGGTAGTGTTTTATAGAATGTGGAAGGCCATGCCTAAAGGATTTAAAAACGTAACAACCCTTTTTGAATTGCGTGAATATGGCGTTACCGAATCAGGTAGAAAAGTTGATAATTTCATTATTAAATTTAAAATGAAACGTCCGAGAAGCGGACAATCAATATCCTTTTAAAGTAGTGATTTTCAAATAAACATAAACTCATTTCGAGTTTTGCGAAATTTTGTGTTTAAATTGCCTTCGTCAAAAACCTCGATTGTGCATTATTTTTAATGATTTTCCTGCCTTTAAATTCATCATTTTTATTATCTTTGTTTAACTTTTGTTTCTTGGCTTTAGATGATTGGTAATGTGTTGATATTTAAGAGTTTTGAGCTTGTGTGTTAACGATTCATTTTCCAATTTTTAAGAATTAAAATCCAAGCCATTAGACTTTCTGAAATTTGCACAAAAAATATTAGAATTTGGCATCGATAATCAGAGCCTGTTTTTGATTGTCATCTAAATTCTATTTCGAAAAACTAAAGATCTGTTAGATGAGTGATTTAGAGAATAAACCAAATGGAAATTCTGAATATTCTGCGGATAGTATTCAGGTATTAGAAGGTTTGGAAGCGGTTCGTAAACGCCCTTCCATGTACATTGGAGATGTTAATGTTAAAGGTTTACACCATTTGGTGTATGAGGTGGTAGATAACTCTATTGATGAGGCTCTTGCAGGTTACTGTAAGAATATTGAAGTTTTTATCAACGAGGACAATTCTATTACAGTTAAGGATGATGGACGTGGTATTCCAACTGAAATTCATCAGAAAGAGAAAAAATCAGCACTTGAGGTAGTAATGACAGTACTGCATGCCGGTGGTAAGTTTAACAAAGATTCATACAAAGTTTCTGGTGGTTTGCATGGTGTTGGTGTTTCTTGTGTAAATGCCTTGTCAACTCATTTGCGTGCTGAAATTCATCGTGAAGGTAAGGTGTTTTTGCAAGAGTATTCGCAAGGTAAACCTTACGATGATATTAAGGTTATTGGAGAAACAGATGTTACAGGAACTACTATATCGTTCAAGCCCGACGATTCAATTTTCTTAACCACAGAATACAAGTATGATATTCTAGCGGCAAGAATGAGAGAATTGGCTTTCTTGAATAAAAATATTTGTTTGAACATAACCGACAAGCGAGAAAAGAATGAAGAAGGAGAATACCGTCATGATACTTTCTATTCTGAAGAAGGTTTGAAAGAATTTGTTGAATATCTTGATACAACTCGTGAGCGTTTAATTGAAGATACAATTCACGTATCAACAGAAAGAAATGATGTTCCTGTTGAGATTGCACTTCAATACAATACTTCTTTCTCTGAAAACATTCACTCGTACGTTAATAATATTAACACCATAGAAGGTGGTACTCACCTAACTGGTTTCCGCAGAGGTTTAACACGTACATTAAAGAACTTTGCGGAAAAGTCAGGAATGTTGGCTAAGCTGAAATTCGATATTAGTGGTGATGACTTCCGTGAAGGTTTAACTGCGGTTGTTTCTGTAAAAGTTGCAGAGCCTCAATTCGAAGGACAAACAAAGACCAAATTAGGAAACTCTGAAGTTTCTGCGGCAGTTGATCAAGCTGTTAGTGCTTCTCTTTCGAACTATTTGGAAGAACATCCTAAAGATGCAAAAACCATTGTTCAGAAGGTGATTATGGCAGCAACGGCTCGTCACGCAGCTCGTAAAGCAAGAGAGTTGGTACAAAGAAAAACAGTTCTTGGAGGCTCAGGTCTTCCTGGTAAATTATCAGACTGTTCTGATAAGGATCCAGCAAATTGTGAGATCTTCCTTGTCGAGGGAGATTCGGCAGGTGGTACTGCAAAACAAGGTCGTGATCGTAAATTCCAGGCAATTCTTCCTTTGAAGGGTAAGATTTTGAATGTTGAAAAAGCGATGCAGCATAAGGTATTCGAAAGTGATGAGATTAAAAATATCTTTACAGCTTTAGGAATTACTTTTGGTACCGAAGATGATAGCAAGGCTGTTAATATGGAAAAGTTACGTTATCACAAGATTGTAATCATGTGTGATGCCGACGTCGACGGTAGCCACATTGCAACTTTGATTATGACATTCTTCTTCCGTTATATGAAGCCGCTTATCGAGAATGGATACTTATACATTGCAACGCCTCCATTGTATTTGGTGAAAAAAGGAAAGAATGCACAGTATTGCTGGAATGAGGATCAAAGACTTCGCTTGATTGAAGAGTGGGGTGGAGGAAAAGAAAGTTCTATGCACATTCAGCGATACAAAGGTCTTGGTGAGATGAGTGCGGAGCAATTGTGGGAAACAACTATGAATCCTGAATACCGAACACTTCGTCAGGTAACCATTGAAAACGCAGCTGAAGCTGATCATGTATTCTCAATGTTGATGGGAGATGAGGTTCCACCACGTAGAGAGTTTATCGAGAAAAATGCAACTTACGCAAATATTGATGCATAAGTTTTAAATACAAAACAGAAGCCCTTGAGAAATTCTCAGGGGCTTTTTTGAATAATATTATTGTCTTACTTAAATTAAGAGTAATGAATATCTGCGTATTTTGTTCTTCAAGCAATTCATTGGATAAAGCGTATTTTAACGAAGCTACTGAACTAGGAAGATTAATAGGTACAAATCACCATGGATTGGTTTATGGAGGAACCAATGTCGGTTTAATGAATGAGGTAGCTCAATCCGTGAAAACATCTGGAGGAAAAGTACTGGGTGTAATTCCAAAGTTGATTAATGATTATGGAATTTCTGCTGACTTTTTGGATGAATTAATTATTACGCCAGATATGGCTGAAAGGAAAAAATTATTACGAGATAAATCGGATGCTTTTATTGCTCTTCCTGGTGGTTTTGGAACATTAGAGGAAATATTAGAGGTAATTACATTAAAGCAACTGGGTTATCACAACAAACCTATTGTATTTATCAATACTAATGACTTTTACGGGAATTTAAAAGTTCAATTCGAACGATCTTATCAAGAAAAGTTTGCCAAACCTGAATACAGCAAATTATTCTATTTTGCCACTAACTACAAAGATGCAATATCCTATATCGAGAACTACAAGCAAGAAGTTAGGGATACAAAATGGGATTAATTAATTGAGAATTGCTTATTGATTGAATCCAATAAAGTCTTTGTTTTAACTGGTTTCACAATGTAATCATCGCAACCGGCAGCAATAGCTTTGGTTTTGTTATCTTTTTCAACAAATGCTGTCTGTCCAATGATTGGAATTCTTGCATTTCGATGTTTTATTCTTTTGGTAGCCTCGTATCCATTCATAACTGGCATTTGAATGTCCATTAAAACGATGTCAACTTTAACCGATTCGCACAATGAAATAGCTTCAATGCCATTTTTAGCCCAAAATATTTGAGCGTGAGTGTGCTCTAGCGCTGTTCTAAAATAAGTGAAGTTATTTCTTTGATCATCCACAATCAGAATTTTTTTTCCGCTCCAATTGTAAAGGTTTTCCTTGTATAATTTATCTTCGTTTTCCAAATTAAAAGGGAATTGAATATAGAAGCAAGTTCCTTCATTTTCCTTTGATTCGACTCTTATTTTACCACCAAGAACCTCTGTTAGTCTGTGGGTAATTGTAAGTCCTAATCCGGTTCCACCATACTGCCTGGTGTCCGATCCATCAATTTGTCTGAACGACATAAAGATATCCTTTAATGCACTTTCAGGAATGCCAATACCAGTATCTTTTACATATATTTCAATTGCTGATTCATTTTCAATGGTCTGATATCCAAATTCTACTGAACCTTCATTTGTAAATTTTATTGCATTATCGAGTACATTGGATAAAAGTTGTTCTAATCGTTTTGCATCGGTAAACAAAAGAGCATCTTTATCGCTTAAAGCTTTTTGCACCTGCAATGTAATATGAGATTTATTGATATTGTTTTTTAGGTCGTAAAACTTTTCGAATAGAACGGTCAGAATACCATTTAAATTGTAATTTGCCCAGTTCAATTTAATTTGTCTCGATTCAATTTTTGACAAATCGATAATGTTATTGATTAGTTGTAGTAGGTTGTTACTACTTTGTTTTATTAGTTCTCCATACTCAAGTCTTTCATTTTCATTGATATTTTGAGATGTCATAATATCGGTAAATCCGATAATATGATTCATTGGAGTTCGAATTTCATGAGACATGTTTGCCAAAAATGCTGACTTTAAAAGGTCTGATTCTTCGGCTTTGTTTTTGGCTTCGGTTAAGTGTTGCTCATATAGTTTTCGTTGTGTGATATCACGGTAAATTCCGAAAATTGCGATAGGTTTATCATCAATTATTATTGGATTTCCTACAATAGATACATCAATCAGTTCTCCAGTTTTACATTTTCGTTTTGTTTCTATTTCAACAAGCTGCCCATTGGCAGTTAAGGTGTTTAATTTATTTGCTTCTCCTTGTCTTTCTTCATCGGCAAGTAAATTGTCAATACCTACTCCTTTTATATCTTCCAAAGTGTAGCCAAAAAGTTCAGTAAATTTTTTATTGATTTTAATTCCCTTGCTTTCATTGTCAGTAATGGCAATTGCTTCTGGTGAATTTTCAAATAGTTGTTCAAAATATGCAGTTTCGATATTTAACTGCCGCTCGATCTTGTCGCGTTTTGAAATCATTTGATTTGCTAGCTCACCCAATTCCTTGTATTCCTTGAATTGTAATGATGAGATGTTTATTCTTAGCGATTCGGATGCTGCTTTTTCAAAAAATCGAGTGAATACATATAGGCCAGTTTTTGTAATTCGAACCACATATCTAGAGAAAATGACAATACAAAAGACAACCAGAATTACAAGAATTACTCCATTAAAAATATAGTTGTTTACATTTGCTTGCAATTCATCATTTCTATTTTTAATGGTTTGGTTCAATTCGTCTAAATGAATGCCAGAACCTATAATCCATTGCCAGTCTTTGTATGATTTTGCATAAGTTAATTTTGGTAAGGGGCGTTCATTTGAGTTTGCAAAAGGATCAAGATATTCTATAAATCCACCTTCAGAATCAGTTCCTCTCGAAATGAATTCTTTTACAATCTTGTTTCCATTTTCATCAGCGATGTTCCATAAATTTCTTCCAACCAATGTTTTATTTGTGTGGGCAAGACATGTTCCATCAAAGCTTATGACTGTAATAGTGAAATTATCATCAAATCGTAAATCGGTAATTTTTTCTAATATTTTCTCTTGAATTTCGAGTTTATAATTGTTTACATATTGGGTGCAGCCAATATACCAATCGAACTCTTTAAATATTTTAACAAAAGAAATCTTTGGATGAATTTTCTGACTGTTTTCTGCCTGCCAGGAATAGTCTGTATAACCTTCTCCTACTGATTTTACAGTTTCAATTTCATTTTGGATAATCGGAACACCATAAACATCTTTTACCTGAAGTTTGTTTCGTCCAATCCATTTAGGATTTTCAGGATCCATAACCACGGTTCCATTCAACTTATTGATGTAGAAATAACCTTTGCCATTATTAAAACGAACAGAATTTAAAGCATTGATTATTAATTCTTGAAGCTCTTTTTTGTTTAGCTTGTCTTTGTAGCTTTTATATAGGTTGGTGGCGATACTATGTGCTTCGTAAACAGTAGTACTTATATCTTTTTTTAAAAGATTTCTAGTTTGAAGTCTTTCATTCTCAATGTAATTGATGAGAGTTTGCGTTTCCTGTTGTAAGGTTTTCTTCTGGTTTTTTAAGAAATCTTGCCTTATTTGAAGCGACTCACGTTGAAACTTTTGTTTTTCTTGATGAATGACAAACAAACCAAACACTAGAATTAATCCTATTGAAATGGAAAGTAATGAAAATAGAAAAACTTTCGAAATGCTTTTGTTGTTAAAGAGTTTAGCGAGAATGAACTTCATACAATCGAAACAGCGATTTTAAATATTTACAGTGCCTGAAAATACTTTTGTTGCAGGCCCAATCAGCCAAACATTACTAATATTTTGTGTGTCTAATTTTTCAAATCGAACTTCCAGCTTTCCGCCTTTAGTTGTTATTTTGAAATGCTCCTTGTTTTTTTCAAATCCAGAACCAATTGCAGATGCAACTACACCAGTGCCACAAGAATAGGTTTCATCTTCTACTCCTCGTTCGTAAGTGCTTACCTGTATTCCTTCATCATTGAAAGAAACAAAATTTACATTTGTTCCTTCTTTTTCAAATCTTTCATTGTATCGAATGGCTTTTCCATTTTTGTAGGTGTCAAAGTTTACATGGGAATCGATGAATTGAACGTAATGCGGTGAGCCAGTATTCATATAGTAATGATTTTCTCCCTTTTCGATACCAGACACATTGATCATTTTTAGACTAACCTGCACGAAATCTTTTTCATCTTTTACCAAGGCCTCATGTTCTCCATCTACGGCAATAAATAATGTCTTATCCTTGATAATCCCCAGATGATATGCAAACGCAACAATGCATCTGCCACCATTTCCGCACATGCTAGCTTCTCCACCATCCGAATTAAAGTATCTCATTCGAAAATCGTAACCTTTAGCATTTTCCAGTAACATTAAACCATCAGCACCAATTCCAAATCTTCTATGGCATAAGTGCTCAATCAACTTTTTGTTATTTGGAGATATAATATTATTGCGGTTATCTATTAAAACAAAATCATTTCCAGTACCCTGATATTTCCAAAATTTAATCTGCATTCTTGTGTAATCCTGTTAATAAGTGTTAAATACGTTAAAATTCAAAACACTTCTAAACTTATATCGTTAAAATTGTAGCATAAAAGTACGAATCTTATTGGTTTTACCCTTATTTCCAAAAGTGAAAAGTGCAAGAATTTGATGAATGTTAATTCAATGATAAATAACTATTGATTATATGAATCTGTTTTCGTAACTTTTTATGTTCGAAACAGGATGTGTAAATTGCCGATGAGATGGATCCTAAGTTTCACTCTTAAAATTTTTATTGCATTATGAAAGCTAAAATATTTTTTGGAAGAGTTTTAACTGCAGTATTTGGTGGGGGTATTGCCATTATTTTATTTGTGTTATTTTTTGATAAAGAACAGAAAATTATCACTGTAAAGGAGCCAAATGCGATACAATTAACAAGTCTTCCGCAAAATGTAACGGGGCAGGTGGATTTAACACTGGCCGCAGAATCATCGGTAAAATCGGTAGTACATGTAAAAACTTTATATACGAACGAAGAGTATCAGTCCAATCCATTCTATGATTTTCTTTTTGGTAATAGTAGAAGAGATTATCAACCGCAACCAAGTTTAGGATCTGGGTCTGGTGTAATTATTTCAGAAGATGGTTACATCGTGACAAACAATCATGTAGTGAAAGGTTCTAATTTAATAAATGTAGTTCTACAAGATAAAAGATCCTATGAGGCGAAGTTGGTTGGTCAAGATCCATACACAGACTTGGCATTGATTAAAATTGAGGAAGAAGATTTACCTGCCATGAGTTTTGGTAATTCTGATGAATTAAAACTAGGAGAGTGGGTATTGGCAGTAGGAAATCCTTTTAATCTAACTTCTACGGTTACGGCTGGTATTATTAGTGCTAAAGCCAGAAATCTGGGAATAATGCGCGATCGTAGTTTGAGTATTGAATCATTTTTGCAAACAGATGCTGCTGTAAATCCTGGAAATAGTGGTGGAGCTTTGGTTGACACAAAGGGAAGGTTAGTAGGTATCAATACAGCAATTGAATCAAGAACAGGCTCATACTCAGGATATTCATTTGCTATACCAGTTACGATTGTGAAGAAGGTAATCGCTGATTTAAAAGAATTTGGTAAGGTACAAAGAGCTATTATTGGAGTTTCCATTCAAACAGTAGATGCTGCATTGGCTGAAGCTTATGGGTTGGAAAAAATTGAAGGTGTTTATGTTGCAGACCTAACAGAAGAGGGTGCTGCAGGTGAAGTAGGGATCAAAAAAGGAGATGTTATACTCGAGATTAATGGTATAACGGTAAATTCAAGTTCAGAGTTGCAAGAGCAGGTGGGCAAGTATCGTCCTGGTGATGAGATAGAAGTTTTAGTAAAAAGAGATGGTAAAAAGAAACAATTTGATGTTGTTTTACGTAACAGGTTAGGAAATACCGAGGTGATAAAATCGAGTGGTTTAGCTTTCCTGGGTGCTGAATTCGAGCCAATTTCTGCTAAAGAGAAGTACCGACTTCAAATCAATAGGGGAGTTAAAGTGAAGAATCTGCGTAGTGGGAAATTAAGAGAGGAGAATATTAAAGAAGGTTTTATCATCTACAAGATTAACAATACACCAATTTATAGAGTAAATGATATTGAAGAGGCGTTACAGAGCGTTAAGGATGGAGGAGTATTTATTTCTGGTATCTATCCTAATGGCAGTGTAAAATATTATGCCTTTTCTCTTAAGAATGATGAATAGAAATCAAACGAGAAAAATATAAATATTCGAATAAAATGGCAATTAATTTTGACTTTTTTTATTAAAAAGTCTAATTTTGCGAAATATTTTCGATGAAAAGGGACTATGAGACAATTAAAGATAACTAAATCAATTACCAATCGTGAGAGTGCATCGTTAGATAAGTACTTGCAAGAGATTGGTAAAGAAGATCTTATTACAGTTGAGGAAGAGGTTGAATTGGCGCAGCGAATCAAAAAAGGCGACCAAAGAGCTTTGGAAAAGTTAACCAGAGCAAATTTGCGTTTCGTTGTTTCTGTAGCTAAGCAATACCAGAATCAAGGGTTAAGTCTACCTGACTTGATCAATGAAGGAAACTTGGGATTGATTAAAGCAGCAGAAAAGTTTGATGAAACACGTGGATTTAAATTCATTTCTTATGCTGTATGGTGGATTCGTCAGTCTATCCTTCAGGCTTTGGCAGAGCAGTCTCGAATCGTTCGATTACCATTGAACCAGGTTGGTTCGTTGAACAAGATCAACAAAGCATTTTCGAAATTCGAGCAAGAACATGAAAGAAAGCCATCTCCTGAAGAATTAGCAGAGTCCTTGGAGTTACCTGCAGATAAAGTTGCAGATACCCTACGTGTTTCAGGTCGTCACATTTCTGTCGATGCTCCGTTTGTTGACGGAGAGGACAACAGTTTGTTGGATGTATTGGTGAATGATGATTCTCCAATCGCAGACAGAAGTCTCTTGAATGAGTCCTTAACCAGAGAAATTGATAGAGCTTTAGCTACTCTAACCGAGAGAGAAAGCGATATTATTAAGTTATTCTTCGGTATTGGAATTCAAGAAATGACCTTGGAAGAAATTGGCGAAAAATTTGGATTGACACGTGAACGTGTTCGTCAGATTAAAGAAAAAGCGATTCGTCGTTTGCGTCATACTTCCCGAAGCAAATTATTGAAATCATATTTGGGATAACAGTTCCCGTGAGATAACTAAAGCAGTTTCGAAAGAAACTGCTTTTTTATTTTCCTTACTTTGAGTTTTTCTCTTTTAATTGTTCGTGCAATTTGTACATCTCATCTCGATATTGAGCAGCTTGTAGGAAATCCATATCTTTTGCAGCTTTTTGCATTAATTTCTTCGTTTTCTCAATACTCTTTTCCAAACTTTCTTTGCTCATGTATTGTACCACAGGATCTGCTGCAATTTCGACCGTTTCAGGCCCTGCATATGCATTTGGTTCGGCTTTTTGAGTTTGTTCGATAATGCTTTTCTTTGATTTCACAATCTGCTGTGGAGTAATGCCATGTTTCTGATTGTAGGCCAATTGTTTCTCACGACGATGATTGGTAGAATCAATTGTCTCTTTCATCGATTTGGTAATCTTATCGGCATACATGATTACCTTACCATTTACATTACGTGCTGCTCTACCTGAAGTCTGAATCAATGATCGGGTAGAGCGCAGGAAACCTTCCTTATCGGCATCAAGAATTGCAACCAACGATACTTCTGGCAAATCCAAACCTTCACGAAGTAAGTTAACACCAATCAAAACATCGAACTCACCATTTCTAAGATCTTCCATTATTTTTATGCGATCCAATGTATCCACATCAGAGTGAATGTAACGACATCGTATGCTTAAATTGGCAAAGTATTCCGATAATTCTTCTGCCATTCGTTTGGTAAGAGTGGTGACTAGTGTTCGTTCATCTTTTTCAGTTCGTTCATTGATTTCTGCAATTAAATCATCAATCTGATTTAAACTTGGGCGAACATCAATTTGAGGATCTAGCAGTCCTGTAGGGCGAATTACCTGTTCAACTACAACTCCTTCACTCTTTTCCAGTTCGTAATCAGCAGGAGTAGCACTAACATATATGGTTTGATTGGTTACTTCCTCGAATTCTTCAAATTTTAAAGGTCTGTTATCTAGTGCAGCAGGCAAACGGAATCCATATTCTACCAAATTAATTTTCCTGGAATGATCGCCACCATACATGGCTCGAATTTGTGGTATGGTAACATGACTTTCATCGATTACCATTAGGAAATCATCCGGGAAATAGTCGATTAAGCAGAAAGGACGTGTTCCTGCAGGTCTTCCATCAAAATATCTTGAATAATTCTCGATACCAGAACAGTGACCAAGTTCTCTGATCATTTCCAAATCGAAACTTACTTTTTCTTCCAATCGTTTTGCTTCCAAATGTTTCCCGATTTCTTTTAAGAAAGCAACATGAGCAACCATATCATCTTGTATTTGATGAATGGCCGATTTAACTCGATCTTTACTGGTAACAAATATATTGGCTGGATAAATGGTAATTCGATCGTAATCTTCAATTTTTAACCCATTGATTGGATCGAAAGAATAGATCTCATCAATTTCATCATCCCAGAAAATAATTCTGTAGGCAAAATCAGCGTAAGCGGGATAGATATCCACAGTGTCACCTTTTACACGGAAATGTCCCCGTTCAAATTCAACTTCATTTCTGGAATATAGAGCATCAACAAATGCAAACAGAAGCTTATTACGTGAAATAACCTGACCTTTTTCCAAAACCGTTACGTTATTGTGGAAATCTTCTGGATTACCAATACCGTACAAGCATGAAACTGATGAAACTACAATGACATCTTTTCTTCCGGAAAGTAGGGCTGAAGTTGCGCTAAGTCTTAACTTTTCAATCTCATCATTAATGGAAAGATCTTTCTCGATATATGTATCGGTTACTGGAAGATAGGCTTCTGGTTGATAATAATCGTAATACGAAACAAAATATTCAACAGCATTATTTGGAAAGAAATTTTTGAACTCGCCATAAAGCTGTGCAGCAAGGGTTTTGTTATGACTTAAAACCAAAGTCGGTCTTTGAACTTCTTGAATTACATTCGCTACAGTAAATGTTTTACCCGAACCAGTAACCCCAAGAAGAGTTTGAAATGGGGAACCATCATTCAATCCATTACAAAGTTCTTCAATCGCCTCAGGCTGATCGCCTGTTGGTTTAAATTTCGATACAATTTTAAAATCCATAACCCTCTTTTTCTATCCTACAAAGCAATGCTAAAATATAGAAACATTGTGAAACGAGCATGATTTAAATAATTATTAAATACAAAATGTTATAATTATTTAAATCTTTCGGCTTCCTCCCGATAATTATCGGGATGGCAAAATCATGTAAAATATTAACAGATGAACTTGAAAATGTTTTTGGCACAAAAAATGCCGACTATTTTAAATAGCCGGCAACGCTTTATGTTGTGTAAACTTACTTGGAAATTTTAAAGTAAACCGGAAAATGATCACTGTATCCTCCGTAGTAATTTGGCCCACCATAGGTTCTGCTAGGAACAAGAACACCTTGCTTGTTTTTGTAACAAATCCACTCTTTCTTAAATATCTTACCTGCATCGTAAGAAGTATGAAGACCGTTTTTCTCATTCAACAATGAGTTTGAAACAATCAAATTATCAAGCATGTTCCAATCGCCTCGATAGTTGTAAGTTCCTTGTCCTTCGGCATCCATATTATAAACAAGGTTGTACAAATATGAAGGATTTGATGAATTTTGATCATTCCCTGCATTTAATGTTTGGCTAACCGATTTGTTGTTTGGTTCATCGTTAAAATCTCCCATTATGATGATGTTTGCAGCAGGATTTTTAGTTTGAATCCCATCAACAGCACTTTTCAATTGTTCCGCAACAAATACTCTGTTCTTTTCTGATTTTTCCAAACCGCCACGTCTCGAAGGCCAATGGTTAACAAAAACATGAACCGTATCTGTGCCAATGATACCTTCTACATATAAAATATCACGAGTTTTGTAATTCGGTTCCCAAGGAAATTGAATGCCAATTGCTTCATGCTTTAGGTATTTAAAATCCTCCTTTTTGTAGATTAGAGCACAATCAATACCTCTTTTATCTGGACTTTCACTATGCGCAATTCCATAATTTCCTTTAATTAAAGTCTCTTGTCTGCAAAGATCTTCAATTACTTTTTGGTTTTCAATCTCACACAAACCGATAATGCTAGGTAAACTTAATGTGTCAATTGAAGAAAGAACTTGAGCTAATTTTTCCAGTTTATTCTCATATCGTTCACTATTGAACTTTAATTTGCCTTCAGGAGTGAAATCATCATCCCATTTTTCTGGGAGATTAATCGTGTCGAATAAATTTTCGACATTATAGAATGCAATAGTATATTCCCTTGTTTGCTTGCTACAAGATGCTATTACGAGTGCAATGGAAATTAGTAAAAGTAATTTTTTTAACATGATATGTTCTTATTGATTTAGTAATATGGAGTAACATCAGTAACCATCATACCTGCTTTTTCTGCTGCTTGTATTCCTAACAGTCCATCTTCAAATACCTGGCAGAATTGAGGTTCTATTCCCATCAACTCGGCACATTTCAAAAAGGTTTCTGGCTCTGGCTTGTGATTCTTTACATCATCAGCACTCACCAAAATTGGAATGTATTTATCCAGGCCAAGAATCTCCATAGTTTCTTGAGCAATATCCCTCTTACCTCCTGTGCCTACTGCCATTGGAATCTGGTTGTGGTATTTATAAACCAAGTCAGTTACAGGTTTAATTTCAGTTATCTTATGCATCTCCTTTGCAAAAAATTCTTCTTTAATAGTGGAGAATTCCTGCGGATCAATAGAATGGTTGTATTCTCTATTTAGTTTTTCAATAATTTTAGATGATGGCATTCCTGCACAAGCAGATAACCACTCAAAAGAGTATTCTACTCCCATTATTTCTGCGGCCTTTTTCCAAGCTTCAAAATGCAATGGCATTGTATCCGCTAAGGTTCCATCTAAATCAAAAATTAAGGCTTTTGTATCGGCATGTATATTTATCGATTTCATATTCATTCTCTTAATAGTTTCAACTTCACAAGTTATTCGATTTATTATATCTTCTGATTTTAATGATTAACAATATTTGTTCAGATCCGATATAAAAGAAAGCGCAAATTATGAATTATTTCTTAATTAATGGTATGCTTAACTTTATAAGTTATAGATGTTCTATAGAATTTCATGTGGCTTGATCAAAAAGCGAATAATATTGATTATCTGTTTGTTGAATTCTTTATTTTTTTATATTTTTCTATCGATTTGTAAAACATTTTTCAAAGGCATACGTTGGAAGTAGTGTGTATATTTTAGAATTAAAAGAGAGGTTTATGAAGTTTGTACAGAGAAGTTTGATTCTATTATTTGTTCTATTTAGCGTTTCAGTAAGCGCAAAAAAAATGTCGGAAGCGGAAAAGCGAGCTGATGTTATTACCAAGTGGATGACCAAAAAACTGGAATTAAGTTCCGATCAGGTATTAAAAATTCAGGTTTTAAATTTGGAATGTGAGAAGGAAATAGATCGTCTTACTAACGAAAAGGATGGTTTTTCCTGTATGCAAGCTGTGCGTGATAGTTTGCTTCAAAAAGAAGTTAATTTCAAAGAGATTTTAACAGTTACCCAACTAGCCAGTTATAAGAAATCGAAGTGCGAGCTAAAAGAGAAGCTCAAAAAAATGTTTAAAAGACTTTAATGTATATATAATATACTCCCAATCCCAATCGAATTTCGGTTGGGTTTTTTTGGCTCAAAACTCATGTAAGAGAAAAAAAGATAAAAAAATCTGAAATATTTTAGTGTTTGTAACATCCGTTACACTTTTTACATACTCAAAGTCGGATATTTGTAATGTCAAAAGGCGATAGGGCATGGCGAAAATAAATTCTATCACTTCCTTTTGATTTTGTAAATTGAATAAACCGAAAATAAATAACACTAAAAAATACTATTATGAGCATGTTTTGTTATCAATGTCAGGAAGCAGCTAAAGGGACTGGTTGTACAATTAAAGGAGTTTGTGGTAAGACCGATGAGGTTGCAAACATTCAGGATCTACTAATGTATGTAATGAAAGGAATTTCATTGTACAGTGTAAAAGCTCGCGAAGCTGGTGTTGAAAATGAGAAAGTAAACAATTTCATTATGACTGGATTGTTTATGACGATCACTAACGCAAACTTCGATAAAGTAAAATTCGTTGAAGCAATTCGCGAAGGATTAAAATTAAGAGAAGAAATTAAAAAGCAAGCTGAAGAAGCTGGTGTTTCTTTCGGCGATCTTCATCACTCTGCAACTTGGTTTGCTGATACAGAAAATGATTTTGATGCAAAAGCTCGTGTAGTTGGTATTCTGGCTACAGAAAACGAAGATGTACGTTCATTGCGTGAGTTGTTAACTTATGGATTGAAAGGTTTGGCAGCTTACACAGAGCACGCTTACAACTTAGGCTTCGAAAAAGCTGAATTGTATGCTTTCATGCAAGAAGCTTTGGTAGCAACGACTGATGATACTCTTTCTGCAGATGATTTGGTAGCTATGGTAATGAAGTGTGGTGCTAATGGTGTAACTGCAATGGCTACTTTGGATGAAGCAAATACATCAGCTTACGGTAATCCAGAAGTAACAGAGGTTAACATTGGGGTTAGCGATAAGCCAGGTATCCTGATTTCAGGTCACGACTTGAAAGATATGGAAGAGTTGTTGAAGCAAACTGAAGGAACAGGTGTTGATGTTTACACTCACTCTGAAATGTTACCAGCAAACTACTACCCAGCATTTAAAAAGTACGAACACTTTGTAGGTAACTACGGTAATGCATGGTGGAAGCAGAACGAAGAGTTCGAAACTTTCAACGGACCAATCTTGTTCACTACCAACTGTATTGTTCCTCCTAAAGCAACTTCAACTTACAAGGATAAAGTATACACTACTGGTGCATCAGGTTTCCCAGGATTTAGGCACATTGCTGCTGACGAAAATGGAAAGAAAGATTTCTCAGAAATTATTGAATTAGCGAAGACTTGTGCTGCTCCAACTGAAATTGAAAAAGGTAAAATTGTTGGTGGATTTGCTCACAACCAGGTAATGCAAGTTGCTGATAAAGTTGTTGACGCTGTAAAATCAGGTGCCATTCGTAAGTTCTTCGTAATGGCTGGTTGCGACGGTAGAATGAAAGGTCGTGATTACTACACAGAGTTTGCTGCTAAGTTGCCACAAGATACTGTAATCTTAACTGCAGGTTGTGCCAAGTATCGTTACAACAAATTGGAGTTAGGTGATATCGGAGGTATTCCACGTGTATTGGATGCTGGTCAGTGTAACGACTCTTACTCATTGGCAGTAATTGCATTAAAATTGAAAGAAGTATTTGAATTGAACGATATCAACGACCTTCCAATTGCTTACAACATTGCATGGTATGAACAAAAAGCGGTTATCGTATTGCTAGCGCTTCTTCACCTAGGTGTTAAAAACATCCACTTGGGACCTACATTGCCAGCATTCCTATCTCCAAACGTAGCAAACGTGTTGGTAGAAACATTCGGAATTGGCGGAATTGGTACTGTAGACGAAGACATGAAAATGTTCTTGAACTAGTATATAGTTTGAATTATTAAAATTGCGCCCTGATTGAAGTATGATGAGAGGGAGTTTGTACAGGGCGCAATTTCACTTAGGTATAAAGGTTTAGTTTAATTTTAGGTTAAAAGAAAAACAACTGTCTGATAGAAACACTTGCCGTTCTTTCAGGCAGTTTTTTTATGATGTTATCTTTACGATATGGCTAAAAGCAAAACAATACAGTTTCTAAAAAAATACCACAAGTGGCCATCATTGCTGCTTACTCTGTTTATTATCCTGTTTTCCATCTCAGGGATTATCATGAACCACCGTGCTTTGTTTTCTTCTTGCGATGTAAACCGCAAGTATTTGGGTTCGGAATATCAGTATAATAACTGGAACAAAGCGGCTGTAAAATCAGCAATGCATTTAAACGATGAGTCATCCTTGATATATGGAAATATTGGTGTTTGGAAAAGTTCTGACAATTTTAAATCCTTCTCTGATTTTAATTCTGGTTTTCCGAAAGGGATTGACAATTGGAAGGTTGAGAAAGTTATCCAAACAAAGTCAGGAGAACTGTTGGCAGGAACGCTTTTTGGCCTTTATCAACACAAGGATAATGAATGGAATAAACTTGAACTTCCGGTGAAGGAGGAGAGAGTGGTTGATTTTATGGAAATTGGAGAAGATCTCTACATTTTAACCAGAAGTAATCTGCTTAGGAAAGTTGATGATACTTTCGAAATTGTAAATATTCCAGCCAGTAAGGATTACGATGGTAAAACAAGCCTGTTCAAAACCCTTTGGGAAATTCATAGTGGCGAGGCTTTTGGCATATTCGGGAAGTTGTTTGTGGATTTTGTTGGCTTGATATTTCTCTTCTTGTGCTTTAGTGGTTTGATTTACTTCTTTTTTCCTGATTGGATCAAAAGAATCAAGAAAAGAGGAGGAATTACCAAAAGGAAAATCGGCTTTCTAAAATTCAACTTAAAGTGGCACAACCATTTTGGGAATTGGTTAATTGTATTTCTCATTTTAACTACCATTACCGGAATGTTTCTTCGACCTCCATTGTTAATTGCCATTGCCCATAGTCGTGTAGATAAGATCCCTTTTACTCACCTCGATAATCCAAACCCCTGGTATGATCAGTTACGAAGAGTTCTTTACGATGAGGACTTGAACAGAGTTGTTCTGGCAACCAACGAGGGCCTTTATTATAGCGATAACCTGTTCGAAACTGCTCCCGAAAGGTTTGAGCATCAACCTCCGGTTTCAGTAATGGGAGTTAATGTACTCGAAAAGGCAGGTGAAGATCAGTATTTGGTAGGTTCGTTTAGTGGTATTTTTTATTGGATGCCCGAAAGAAATTTGATCTTCGATTACATTACCAAACGACCACATGTGCCAGTTCGCAGAATGGGACCCCCCATTGCCGCACATCCTATCGCAGGTTATTTAAAAGATAAAGAAGGAAGAGAGATTCTTTTCGATTACAATTTGGGAGCAGGAAATATAAGTGACGATACGGGATTTACCAGTATGCCAGCGGAAATTCAGGATAGCCCCATGTCCTTGTGGAATCTTTGCTTGGAGGTACATACCGGCCGCATCTATCAATACATTTTTGGGAAAATGTACATCCTTTTTATCCCAATTGCAGGACTTACAATTTTGTGGATTCTAATTGTGGGATACTTGTTGTACAGAAAGCAAAGAAAAGTACAAACTTCCATAAATAAATAGACTTTAAGTGCTTGATAATTTAATTATTAATAATAAAAGTGGTTCGGTATGGTTTATAGTGGGGTAAGCTTTTAATATTACCTCTACTTTGTTCGAGCGGCCATAGTGGGCATTGGAAGATCAAGCTGCTTATACACAGAAAACTTTTTAGTAAGATGGGGAAGCTGAGAACTTGTTCGAAGATCACCTCGCCGCACTTAAAGTTTTCAAGTAGAAGTGGTTTGGGCTTACACGCCCTAGATTTTTTGCATCCTTTTTCATCAATGGAAAAAGGATGAGCCATGCGGCTTGAGCTAATGTAAAGAATTATAGTATTATTCATTTTATTTGTAATTGCCTTAATAACCCACTCTATTATATAAAGAACCATAAAAGTATTGTATAATTCACTTGCCTGTTGTATTGATTTATCGATTATCTCATCTTTTATAAACAACATATAAAGTGTAAAAAATCAATTTCATCGCAATAAAAAGGTCTTTGTCGAATTTTTATGAATCATTAGATAGAAGAAGATTGATCTCGCTTAACATTATATATATTTGTCTTTACTCAAATGATATCATAATACAATTACTTAAATTTTAATGAATGGAATTAATAATTGAGAATTTAACAAAGACTTACAACAATGGTGTTAAGGCATTAAATGATGTTAATATTAAAATAGGGGCTGGAATGTTCGGTCTACTAGGACCAAACGGAGCGGGAAAGTCAACATTGATGCGTACAATTGCAACTCTGCAAGAAGGTGATAGCGGTCGTATTGTGTTTGATGGTACGGATATCATGGAAAACAAAATGGCCTTGCGTAATTCACTGGGATATTTGCCACAAAGTTTTGGCGTTTATCCTAAAATGTCAGCCGAAGATTTATTGATGCACTTTGCTGAATTAAAAGGGATTTCAAACAAGCAGGAGCGCAAAGAAATTGTTGATGCTGTGCTTGAACAAACCAATTTGACAGAAGCAAGAAAGAAAAATGTTGCTGGTTATTCAGGAGGTATGAAACAACGTTTTGGTATTGCTCAACTTTTGCTGAATAACCCAAAACTGATTATTGTAGATGAGCCAACAGCTGGATTGGACCCGGCTGAGCGCAGTCGATTCTTGAATGTATTGCGTGAGATTGGTACCAACCATATTGTTATTTTTTCAACCCATATTGTAGAGGATGTAAAGGAATTATGTACCGACATGGCCATAATGAATGGCGGAAGCATTCTAACCCATAAAACTCCAAAGCAATCGGTAGAGGAGTTGCGAGGTAAAATGTGGACCAAATGTATCGAGCGTTCTGCTTTAAACGAGCACAAGGAGAAATATGATATTCTTTCCAGTCGATTCAACGATGACAATAGTATGAATATAAATGTATATTCAGAAACGCAGCCCGACGAATTGTTTACACCAAAGGAAGCGGATCTTGAAGATGTATATTTTGTTACACTTAAAGCATCGAATTAATCATGGGCAAGTTTAATACATTATTTAAGTTTGAGCTAAAATACTGGCTCAAAAACCCAGCTACATACATCTATTCAGCAGTACTTTTGGTGATATCAACTTTGATTATGGCTGGTAGCTTAGGAGTGTTCGACTCAGGTACAGCTACTGTTGCATCAGTTCGATTGGCCAATTCACCTATTGCTTTATTCAATAGTTTTGGCATCCTGACTTTGGGATATTTTCTATTGCCTTCCATTGTTGGAGGTTCTGTGAATAGGGATTTCAGTTCTGAAATGCACTCTATTTTATATTCCTATCCATTTAAGAAATCGGAATACATTCCTGCCAAGTTTCTAAGTTCTATTGTAGTTACTTTGGCCATATTCTTAATATTTGGCTTGGGTTTTATTATAGCACCTTTACTGCCAGGGGTTAATCCGGAATTACTTGGACCATTCAGACCATTGGCATTTTTACAGATATATGGTATGGTAATCTTGCCTAACATACTTCTGTTTGGAGCCATCGTATTCAGTGTAATTACTTTCACAAGAAACTTAGGGGCAGGTTTCATTACCATGATTGTACTATTTTTTATACAGGGAATTTCAGACAATTACATGAGCCAGTTGGATAGTAAAGCATTGGCTGCACTTCTGGATCCTTTCGGAGCATCGGCCATTCAGAATGCAACTGAATATTGGAATGTAGCAGAGCGTAACACCAACCTGCTACCCATGGATGGTTTGGTTCTGATCAACAGAATCATTTGGATTTCGGTATCATTATTGATTTTCTCGCTTACCTACTACAAGTTTCAGTTTACTCAGAATGCCTTGAGTTTCCGTTGGTTCTCTAAAAAGAGTACGGTAGTTACAAAAGATAATTTCAACAATCTAAGGGATATCAATCTTCCTAAGGTAAACATTGACAATAGTTTCAATTGGAACATCAAGCTGATGTGGAGCATTTCGAAATTGAATTTTAAATTCATCATTAAATCGGTTCCATTTATGGTTATGGTGGCAGTAGGAGTACTGTTTATGGTAATAGGTCACAATACCACCATGAATCTATTCGGTACAACCACCTATTCTACCACCTGGAAAATGTTGATGATTCCAAGCTCAATGTTCAAATTGTTTATTCTATTGATTACCTTTTTGTATTCAGGAATGTTGGTGCAGCGCGAGCGCAGAGCAAAAATGTTTGAACTGGTGGATGTTACGCATACACCAAACTGGGTTCAGTATTTCTCTAAGTTCATTGCCTTAATCAAGATGCAGGTGGTACTACTATTCGTAGTGATGGCAACATGTATTGTAATTCAGCTTTCTGAGGGATACTATGACATCGAGCCGATACATTATCTTACTGAGCTCTTCCTGTTTATGCTTCCATCTTACATTGTTTGGGCAGGATTATCCTTATTTGTTCAGTCTCTGTTTGCAAACTTTTACATTGGCTTTTTTATTCTATTCATCTTTTCGATTATCAGTCCTTTTGCTTCGAAAATTGGAATTGAGCAAAACATATTCAAATTCAATGCAGGACCAGCAATCCAATATTCTGATATGGATGGATATGGCAGGGGAGTAGCGGCCTTTATGTTTTATCGACTTTACTGGCTATTGTTCTCTTCATCTTTATTGATTTTAGGTTTGGCCATTTGGCGAAGAGGTGTTAGAGAAACCGTTAAGATTCGTTTCCGAAGAGCTAAGGAAAACTTAAGTCGTGCGCTGTATGTCTCACTGGCAGTTTGTCTGATCGGATTTATCGCCGTTGGGTCATACATTTACTGGTTCGATAATGTTTTAAACGAATACAAATCGGCCAAACAAAGCGAGTTGGATAGAGTAGAGTTTGAGAAAACTTATTCGAAATACTATAATATTCCTCAGCCTCGTATTGTGGATGCCAAGATTGATGTTGATATCTTTCCTGAAACCAGCGATTTAAAAGTGAAGGGGGATTATATTGTGAAGAATAAGAGCAATGAGCCTATTGACTCTGTTCATATCAATTACCGATACAAGAATACTGCAGTTAACTTTTCAAGAAAGGCAGAATTGGTGAGTAATGATACCGTATTCCAATACAATATCTACAAGTTAGAGAAGCCATTAATGCCAGGAGATTCTATGCAAATGCACTTTACATTGAGCAATCAGAAGAATCATTTCTTACAATACAATTCTCCTGTGATAGCCAATGGAAGCTTCTTTAATAATGGTGGTCTTCCAAGTTTTGGTTATTCACGTTCAGGAGAGTTAATTGATAATACTGTACGAAAGCAATATGGTTTGCCAAAACGTGATAGAATGGCAGCTCCTACCGATACTACCGCATTAGGAAACACTTATATTTCGGAATGTGCCGATTGGGTAAATTTTGAAACCACAGTAAGCACCTCTGCGGATCAGATTGCGATTGCGCCAGGATATTTGCAAGAGAAAAGAGTGGAAGGCGATAGAGCTTATTACCATTACAAAATGGATGCTCCAATTCTGAATTTCTACTCATGGGTATCAGGAAAATATGAGGTTTATACCGATAAGTATGAGGATATCAATATTGAAATCTATTATCACAAAGGCCACGATTACAATATTGCCGATATGGTTGAAGCGGTGAAAGCTTCGCTTAAATATTATGGCGATAACTATTCTCCTTACCAGCACAAACAGGTGCGTATTATCGAATTTCCAAGAACTTACGGAACATTTGCTCAGTCGTTCCCAAATACAATTCCATTCTCTGAAGCCATTGGTTTTATTGCAAAAGAGGATAAGTCGAAAGAGGGAGCCGTGAACTATGCATACCATGTTACCGCTCACGAAATGGCACATCAGTGGTGGGCACACCAGGTTATTGGAGCGAATGTTAAGGGAGCAACTTTAATGTCTGAAAGTTTGTCTGAATACTCGGCAATTAAGGTGTTAGAGAAGAAATATCCTAAGAATAAAATCCGCAAGTTCATGAAAGAGGAACTGAATGGTTATTTAAGAGGAAGAGGTTCTGAGCAGGTGAAAGAGCAGCCTTTAATGTATAACGAAAATCAACAATACATTCACTACAATAAGGGTGCAATTGCCATGTATGCCATTGCCGATTATATGGGAGAGAACAACTTGAATCAAGCCCTTAGCGAGTATGTTAGCGATGTTGCTTTCCAGGAGCCTCCATACACCACATCTTTAGAGTTTGTTGATTTAATGAAGCAACACATGCCTGATAGTATGGACTATGTGATTACCGATATGCTTGAAACAATCACCCTTTTCGATAATAAGGTGGATAGTGCTTACGTATCGAAAACCGAAGATGGCAAGTATAAGGTTGATTTTGTTGTTGAGGCTCAGAAGTACAGGGTGATCAATACCAAGAATGAAGAAAACAAAGAGCTTTCGAGTGACGATTCTTCGGTTACCATCTCGGTAAATCTGAAAGAAAAAGAGGATGATAAGCAATACATCGATATGAATGATTGGATCGATCTTGCCATTTTTGTTGAAGATGAAAACAAGGAAGAACAAGAGATTCTATTCAAGAAAGTTCACATTACAGCGAAAGAAAATAAGTTCTCGTTTATTGTGGATAAAAAGCCACATAGTGTTGGTATTGATCCTTATCACAAATTAATCGACAGAAAAACAGCAGATAATACGGAGAAGCTTAAGGAGAAGAAAGAGAATTCAACTACCAAAGACAAGTCGGTATCATAGGCTGTAAAAAATAAAGCGTTCAAAAGCTATTCCGTAAAGGGATAGCTTTTTTTTTGAAAGTCATTTAAGTGTAACAAAAGTAGGTAACGGTACTCTGTACCTTTACGTTCGTTAGATCAATTGGCCTACAGATATTGTGGTGCTCCGCACCATAAGTAATGGTGAATTTTGATGCATGAATAAGGCAGCAGAGCTGCTTAATATTTATAGTTTTATCATGTAAGTGAATACACAGGTGCAGAGCACCGTAATTCTCATTTTGTTGGCAATTTACGGGGCGTTATAGCTAGAATTGATTCTAGGAATCAATTTCTAAAGGCTCTGCTTTAAGAAAACATTCAATATTTAACGAAAGTGCGTATCTTTGTCAGGTTCTTAAAATAGTACCATATGTTTAATTTTGAAGAGATAAATCTGGACCGCATTGTAGTGCACAATGTTGGAAATAAACACCTTGAGGAGGATCTAAAGCTTTCTAAATCGGAAATCGTAATTGAGGATGATGATGTTAGAGATGTACTGCTAAAGTATTTTCTTACAGCCTTTAACAAGGAGGAATTCTACCATTTCCAAAATGAGGCCGGTATAAACATGAACGAAGTATACTGCTATGCTTCTGAATTTTTTGAGAACAACGAAAGCTTTTACGATCAATCCACCAATATTGCGGTTCATTTGTACGAAAAATCGAACCACCCAAATATTAAAGGAGGTGAGTTTTACCTGGTTGCCTTTTCGGGATGTGTGGTGGATGGTGAGGTCTGCAATGCATTGGGGATTTTCAAATCGGAAAACAAAGACACTTTCCTAAAGGTATATCAGAAACAGGAGAATTTTGAGTTGGGCTGCGAGAGTGGAATCAATATCAAGAAATTGGATAAAGGTTGCCTGATTTTTAATACCGAAAAGGAAAAAGGCTTTAAGGTTTGTATTGTCGATAAGACCAACCCGAACAAAGATGCTTTGTACTGGAAGGAAGATTTTCTGGATTTGAAACTTCGTGAGGATAACTTTTATCATACTCAGAATTACCTTGATATGTGTAAGGGCTTTATTGGCGAAGTGTACAACGATGAGAATGAGGTTGCCAAGGCCGATCAGATTGATTTGATGAACAAGTCGATCAACTTTTTTAAGGACAAGAAAGAGTTTAACGAAGACCTGTTTAAGCAAGAAGTAATCGAAGAACCTGAGGTAGCTTCTGCTTTCGATGAATACAAGGAATATTATCAGAACGAGCGTGGAACTACTGTTGAATCGGAATTTGACATTAGCAACGATGCCGTAAAAGGAGAACAGCGCTACTTTAAACATGTACTAAAGCTGGACAAGAACTTCCATGTTTACATCCACGGACAGCGCAAGTTTATTGAGAAAGGTTACGATGCAGCTCGCGATTTGAGCTACTATAAACTGTTCTTCCGCGAAGAAAACTAAGTAAAGACGCAAATTCCAATTTTCAAACCTCATTTTTTAGAATTCTCCCCTTTAGGGGAGATGCCGACAGGCAGAGGGGTGTTCGGAGTACTTAGAAAATGAAATAACAATTTAATTAGATAAATTAGAAGCTTTCTCCTACGGGGGAAAGCTTTTTTCTTTCCATATGAAATAAAACACCTAATCGGATAGATAAGGGTATGCTGTACCTCTACATTTTTGTCATTATCAAAGAACCTAGAAATATTACGGTACTCCGTACCTTTGTAATGTCTAATTCTATTTATGGGTAAAACAGCAGAGCTGCTTAAGCTTTGTAGGTTGATTGTTTAAAAGACTTGGGAGGTGCTGAGCATCCTAACTTTTGCATTTGTTGTTGGAATTCTAAAGTTCGTCGATCTAAGTTTTTGATCTTATCGAACTCCTTTACCTATTGTAACTGTAGATTTAAGCTATGTTGTTGCTATTTTATAGCATTCCAATGGCGCGCAACCATAAAGGAATGCCGACAAGTCATGGGGAAGCGGCGACAAGCCTTTGGCTAAGGCCGACAAGTCATTGGCTAAAGCCGACAAGTCATTGGCTAAAGCCGGCAAGTTATTGGCTAAGGCCGGCAAGTGATTGGCTAAGGCCGGAATGACATTGGCTAAGGTCGGAATGACATTGGCTAAAGCCGACAAGTTATTGGCTAAGGGCAACAAGAGATAGAAAACGGAATATTCACTTCACATTTACTTGGTATCCAAGTGCTGGCACTTCATTAAAATAGATTATCAACTCATCTCTTCCTTTTACATTCGGAAAAATGGTAAAGCCAAGCATATCTCCTTTAGAATATGACTGTACTTTTTGTCCGAACTTCTCTTTCTTAAAATGATAGGCCACTTCGGTATTGGGCGGTACATTTTGCAAAAGAAATTGAAACCCAGAAGATTTTCCAATGTATACAATACCGTTTTGTGGAGCAATCAGCTTTATATTTTTGCCCAAAAAGGCTTTAAAAGGCATGGGCTGAGCTGCAAAGTCTGCGTTGTCCTTAATTTTACTGGCAAGAAGCCATTTTTTATCGTCAGGCAAATGTTTCATGGCAAACTCGTCGGGATCAGAAGCAAAGTAAGCCGATGAAAATTCCTTGTTAAATTTCATTTTTGAATAATCCACCCATCCTGCAGCCCAGGTTACATCGATCAATTGCCAGGAACCATTTATTTTCACCGCATTCCAGGCGTGATTCGACGGCAAGTTTTCTTGACCTATCTCGGAAATCATTCTACGAGCAGTACCCGAAACGATTTCACATTCGATATTCATTTGGTGGCACAAGTCCTGCAATAGGGTAGAGTAGCCCTCGCACAAAGCCTTGCGTTTGCTTAATGTTTTTAGGGCCAAATTCTTTCGGAACTGTCTCTTTTTGGCTTCCAACTCTGCTTGTGATCGATAGGAAAAGCGCACTCTTTGAGACTTTCCCAAAGCTTTGGTATCATAAGCAACATGTAATGCAATCCAGGTGTAGGCAGCTCTTACTTTCTCCAAATCCGTTGAAAAATCACGAGTGATTTTAAGAGCAAGCTCTTTGGTGGAAGAAAAGTTGGCAGGATATCCTCCAACAAGCTGATCGACTCTGCTTAAGTCTTTCGCATTTGCCGAAGCAAGGGAAAAGAATAGGAATAAGCTTAGTATGTATTTGTATGATCTCATATTTTTCTGCTTTCTGTTTAAAAATATGAAAAAAGTTTACAAGAATCGGGCCTGAAGACATGAAGGTGTTAATCTTTTATTTCAGTACGATATATATCCTAAATCTCAAATGAAATCAAACAGATATTCTTCTTTAAATGGAACATTAAATTTCCTCAATATCTCCAAATACTCCTCCTTAAAGGACTTTTTCATATGATGTTCTTTTTGATTTAACACATATTTGGCAACGGAATCAATTTGAGAATGTGCATAAGAGAATGCACCATATCCTTTTTGCCAATTAAATTTAGAGGGGGTAAATCTTTTTTCTTTAATCCAACCATTGCTTGATGTCTTTACGATTTCCACCAAATCCGGAATTTTCTGATTAAGATTGTATCCTATAAAAATATGAATGTGATCTGGCATTGATCCAATGGCAATAAGTTTGTGGCCATGATTTTGAATGATCCCTGTAATATATTTCTCAAGTTCTTGCTTCCAGTCTTTATGTATGAGTGTCATTCTATTTTGAACAGCAAAAATCAAATGGAAATAAGATTGTGAGTATGTATTGCCCATAATGAATTAATATTGATTGTATTGAAATTATTGATCATTGATTTAAAATCAAAATAATAAGAGACAAAATTATATAACGGTGCGCTGCACCTTAGGAGGAACAAACAATATCATTCTATAAATATTCAGGTACTCCGTACCATATTCATGTAATCATGTAAATCAAGCAACAGAGTTGCGTAATATTTATAGAAAAAAATGTTTATAAGAAATTAGGTGCAGCGCACCGAAATATACCAAAGCTCGTTATCCCAAAACAAATCATAGGTGGAACAAGAAATACCATTCTGATTTTTTTTGAAAAGTTAAAAATATCAATTGCTATTTATGATAATAGATGATGGAATTATTAAATTTAGGATTCTTTTACAAGTAAAAATGATAGCAACATTTAGGATTCTCCAAGATTTTACATGGTTTGTCTCAATATCGTATTTATAAATTAATGTATGGTTAAAAACTATAGAGAAGGTGTAATGCCAAATAGATTTCTAATCCTATTTCAGGTGATTTTTACAATTTTGATAGCATACATTATTGATCACTATTGGATTTTAGCATTTGTTGTGTTGTTTTTTTTCTCACCAAGAAAGATTGATTTAATTAAATTAGAAAACGAGAAAAAAGTGATTGTTCATTACATTTTTAGATGGATGAAAAAAAGAGAAGTTTCTAGATCAAATGTACCAATTGACACTAAAAACATTCTTGTAATATCTTATTATTCAAATATTCGCTATTACCCTGATGCGAGAAATCCTCAACCTTATTATAAAAGCATAGTATCATATTGCAAGATTTACTTTTTTATGAAGGACAAAACAATAGTTGAGACAAACATCGAAAAAATTAAAAAATACGAAGATGCAATCCTGATAGCTCAATATCTATCTGATGAGTTGAAATTGCCATTGTATGAAAAAGAAGAAGAACACATAGATCTGTATAAAATTGATAAGGAGATTTATGAAAAAACAGGAAAAGATGCTTGGAATAGATTGAATTTTTGAAAATTCATGAAACCAAAATTATTTCTCTAGACATGTGTCAACGTATGCCACAACCTCACAAAATAATAGAAATAAAAAGCCCACGCTCACGGAAGCTTGAGTATGGGCCTTTCGAGTAATATACTTAGAAGTATAATCTTTAATATCTTATCTTAAGTGATCTACTACCTTCATAATTGGCTGAAGAACTGATTCTCCTAGTAAAATACTACGGTCTGGTGACCAACCACATTCAGGTTCTGGTAAATCATTATTGTCCTTAAATGGCATTTCGATTGTCAAAGATAAACATTTAAATCGTTCCCCAATGTGTTTTGAGCAGATTGCCAGGTTTCCTTTGCCAGGTTCGTTTTTCGGATAGCCGTGAGTGTCTTGAAAATCAGGACATGTAGCGATCCAGGTATTAATGAAATTTTCTGTTAAATTTTTTAATCTTTCATCGAATGATGGAATTCCTTCAATACCAGAAATAAAGTTGTAAGGCAATGCTTCATCGCCATGGATATCCAGGTTCAAATCACAACCATACTCATCCATCAAGTTGCGAACGTGGAATACTTCAGGACTGTTTTCTTCGCTAGGTTCTGCCCACTCGCGGTTGTAGTTGAATCCTTTGGTGTTTACGCGAAGGTTACCCGCAATACTACCGTCGATATTCATGTTCGGAACAATGTAGAAAACCGCTTTGCTTAGCAATGTTCTGGCAACAGGATCGTCTTCATCCAACAATTTGCCCAATAAGCCTTGCATGAACCATTCTGCCATACTTTCACCAGGATGCTGACGAGCAATGACCCAAATTTTCTTTTTGTTCTCATCTGGCTCACCAACAATTAGCATATCGATGTCTTTGCCTTCAACGGTTTTACCAATTGATACCAATTCACATTCCTGCGACATTTGTGCATTGTGAACCAAATCCAAATGTTGCTCATAAGTGTAAGGAGCGAAGTAAGCATAGTAAACCGAGTTGAATTCTGGTGTATGCTCAATGCTTAATTCTTTGCCATCGAAAAAGGTTGGAACTCTAAACCAGTATTCACGATCGTAAGAAGCCACTGCATAATATTCCTGGTATCCTTCAGGATAAGAAGCTTCGCTTGCATTCTGAATGGTCATTTTTACAGCTTGTTCCTGCATTCCTGTTAAGCGGAAATGGAACCACTGGAAATGTTCTGAGTTTGTATCGTTTGGAATTCGCAATTGAATATTTTGTGGATCAAGAGCTTCAATTACCTCTATTTTACCACTATCGAAATTCGATGAAATGTTCATGTGTGTAAGTTTAAAATTGTGTGATTCAAATATAACAAATATCAGTTAGCAGAGAACAGTTATCGGTTAACAATGAACAGTAATCCCTGAACAATTAACAATGAGCAGTTAACAGTTATCAGTAAAAAGTTGTTGGAATCATACATTCTCCTAATTGGGCATTTTAGGTGTGAAATGCAGATCCAAGGCATTGCGTGGGATCTACCAATTGTATGTAATTGATATAGAGACAGCATTAATGCTGTCTTTACGAAATGGAATATGAGTCTGGTAAAAACAAAAGAGATTTCTGTAGACTGAGAGTATCAATAATACTGAATATTAATTTAGAAATATCAATTTGTTAATTTTACCCCAAACCCCTAAAGGGGCTTGTCATGTGTGCAGGTCCCTTTAGGGAATGGAAGGGTGAGCGAGGGGAAGACTGCTGACTTAAAGCTATTGTCGCATGGAGAGATATCTAGAAATAGTAGAGTGTCCATAATAGAAACTATTACAAATGATTTATTTTTCTTTTATTTTTGCGAACTTAGCATGTATAATCAAACCCTAAGCAATGATAAACTTTTTGCGATTAAAAAACATTCGTTCTAAAACATTAAGAATATTCCTGATTTCTGTGATGTTGATCTTGATTGTAGCAGGAGTCATTCTCTTTAATCTTTACACCAGAATTTTCTCTTCAAATATTGACTTAAAAGGAGAGCCCACTGCATATTTGTATATCCCTAGTTCTGCAAACCAGGAAGAGGTAATTGCATTATTGGAAGGACAGGAATGGTTGAAAAATTCTAAGTCTTTAGAGTGGGTGATGAACAAAAAGAATTTCTCAAATCACATTTATGCAGGTCGCTATTTGATTAAGGATGGCATGAACAATAACGACCTGGTAAATTTGTTAAGATCGGGTGTACAGAGTCCGATTCAACTGACCTTTAACAACACCAGAACCCTTGAGGATTTTGCCGGGAAAATTGCCAAGCAAATAGAAGCGGATTCCATTAGCTTGTTGACTGCTTTGCGCGATGAGAAACTGATTGCAAAATATGGTTTTAAGCCAGAAACCGTGATTGGCATGTTTATACCAAATACCTATCAACTGTATTGGAACACCAATACGAATGAATTTATGGATAGGATGTATAAAGAGTATTCAAGATTTTGGGATGCCGATAGAATGAGGAAGGCTGAGAAGATTGGATTGTCACCTGTTGAAGTTAGCACTTTGGCTTCCATTGTTGATGAGGAAACCATTAAGAACGATGAAAAGGCTCGCGTTGCAGGTGTTTACATGAACCGATTGAATCGTAAAATAAAACTGGATGCTGATCCGACTTTAAAATTTGCTTTGGGCGATTTTAGCATCACAAGAGTACTGAACAAGCACAAAAAAATAGATTCTCCATACAATACCTACAAGTATCGCGGTTTGCCTCCAGGGCCAATCCGTCAAGCTTCCATTTCGGGATTAAATGCTGTGTTGGACTACGAAAAACACAAGTATATTTATTTCTGTGCTAACCCGGATTTTTCGGGATATCACATCTTTGCACGTACACTTCGCGAACACAATCGCAACGCCCGAAAATATCAGAATGAGTTGAATCGAAGAAGGATTATGAAGTAGAAGAAACACCTATTACGTTTCACGCAGAGTACGCAGAGAAAGAATAAATAAAAAACGCAAAGGACTAATGATGTAGTACTTTGCGTTCTTGTTATAAAATATCTTAGCGATCTTTGCGTGAACCCTTTATATCGCATTCACTTCCATTTCCAACTTCACACCAAATTTAAACATCACCGATTTGCGAATGTCATTGGCTAGTTTCAAAATGTCGTTGCCATTGGCGTTGCCATAGTTTACCAATACCAATGCCTGATCTTTATGCACTCCAGCATCGCCAAAGCGTTTGCCTTTCCAATCGCATTGTTCAATTAACCAACCGGCAGCCAGTTTGGTTTCCATATCATTAACGGCATAGGTAGGTAAGTTTTCGTATTGTGCTTTTAGTTTGTCGGCTTTCTCCTTATCCACAATTGGATTTTTGAAGAAACTACCCGCATTCCCCAACTCCTCAGGATCGGGCAATTTGCTTTCGCGGATTTTAATGATTGCCTTGCGAATGTTCTTCAGGTTGATTTCATCATATGCTTCCAGCTCTTTACTGATAGCACCGTATTGAAGTTTAAGCTCAGCCTTCTTTTTCAATCGAAACTGTACATGAGTAATGATGAAAAGGTTCTTGTATTCTTTCTTGAAAACTGAATTTCGGTAAGCGAATTCACAGTGCATGTTGCTAAAAATAACCTCCTCTTTGGTTTCGATTGAAATGGCTTCCACATTCTCGATTACTTCTCTTACCTCAACACCATAAGCTCCGATGTTTTGTACCGGAGAAGCACCAACTGTACCTGGAATCAAGGAGAGATTTTCGATACCATAAAGGTCATTCTCAACTGCCCATTCAACAAATTCATCCCACTCTTCGTTGCAACCAACGCGTAATAGCACAGATTCTTCATCTTCATCAAGAAGCTCAATGCCTTTGATATTGGGATGAAGCACCAGACCATCAAAATCTTCGGTAAAGAGAAGGTTGCTACCACCTCCTAAAATGATGTATTGGGTATCAATGAGGTTATTCTTCTTCAGGAAATCATGTATTTCTTCTTCAGTATCGAACTCAAAGAAATATTTGGCTTTGGCCTCAATGCCGAATGTATTGTGTTTTTTTAGAGAGTAATTTTCTAATAGTTGTGCCATTTAAAAGCAATTAATAATTAGTAAGTAATAATTAACAATGGGCAGAATTGTAAATTATATTATCGCTTGATGTTTTTTTGGTAAGAATGGCTTATGCCAATTCTTTTTTCAAAAGATCCACAAAGCCTAGAATGTCTTCTTTGGTAGTATCGAATGAACATAGCCAACGAACTTCCCCTGCATGTTCATCCCAAATCCAGAAGAAATATTCTTCCTGTAGCTTTTCAATTTTATCCTTAGGAATCAATGCCCAAATTCCATTGGCCTGTACTTCTTGCGTGATGGTAATCTGTGGGATTTTTTCCACTTCATCTTTAAGAAGTTTAGCCATTGCATTGGCATGACGAGCTGTTTTTAACCAAAGCTCATTGGTAAGCATTGCATCAAACTGCGCTCCAATGTATCTCATTTTTGAGCAAAGCTGCATGCTCTGTTTGCGAATGTATTTGGCATTCTTCGATAATTCAGGATTGAAGAAAATCACAGCTTCACCAAGCATCATTCCGTTTTTGGTTCCTCCAAAACTTAAAACATCAATTCCAGCATTGGTTGTAAATTCTTTAACATCAACATCAAGACTAACCACGGCATTTGCCAATCGAGCTCCATCCATATGTACATACATGTCGTGCTCGTGGGCCAAATCGCAAATTGCTTTAACCTCTTCAGGCGTGTACACAGTTCCCAACTCGGTACATTGAGTAATTGAAATTACTTTTGGTTGAGAATGGTGTTCAAAACCAAAACCATGCAATTGAGGTTTGATTAATTCCGGAGTAAGTTTTCCGTTTGGAGTATCGATAGGAATTACTTTACAACCTGTGAATTTATCAGGAGCACCGCATTCATCAACTTGAATATGCGCAGTTGCCGGACAAAGAATAGAGTGGTAGGATTGCGTTAAAACAGATAAGCCAATTACATTGGCTCCGGTACCATTAAATGCAAAATAAACATCAATATTCTCACCAAATAAGTGTTTGAATTTCTCAATGGCCGAAGCAGTATAGTGGTCGCCACCATATGCCATTACATGTCCTTGGTTCGCTTCGTTTATCGCTTCTAAAACTTCAGGTAGAACACCAGAAAAGTTATCGCTTGCAAATCCTCTCTTGTTCATTTTGTTTGTCTTTTGATTGAAAACGTAAAAGTAAGTTTTCTTATCAGAAACATCATTCAAAAAAGATAAAAAGTGGAACTAATTATTCAGTAGTGTTTTAATTTTATCGATGAGCAACATGCTCTTGTGAGATTGACTTTCTCCCTGATCTATAAATTGGATATTGCCTTCCTTGTCTAACAAGAAAACGTAGCATAAACTTTTGTCTTCTACTCCAAAATAGGTGTAATAATCGGAAAGAGAACCGTAGTAAGTCATCACATTTTTATGCATGGATGGAACAATTCCTTTTCTCATGCCATTGTCAATGTAATTGGATATCCAGGAATAAAAGTTGCTAATCATTGGGATTTCAATGAATCGGAATTCATCGTACATGCTGAACTCCTTTAGAACTGGTTTGGTCCAACTGTCAATTTGCGGTTGGGTGCCTCGTTTAAAAGCAACAATTAGTAAAGAAACTTTTCCCCTGCAATGGTCTGGCAAAGAGATTTCTTTATGCGAAAGCAATTCGCCATGTATGGTTGGAAATTGATCCCCAATTTCAAGTTTCTTTACGGTTTGAGCACTCAAGTTTGAGCAAAAAATAGAAATGAAAAATAAAGTTGATAATGTAAATTTCAGCATAAAATCGTGTTAGCTATAATAATCTTGCAATAGTTTCATGGTGTTTTTAAAGCTCTTATCATGATCAATTTTAGGATCATCTTTTAAATAAGCTTTAACGGCTTTAACAAGATCTATTATTAATTCATATTCCTTACTTTTCTTCATAAAGTTCTCAGATTTACCAATGTAATTCCCTGGACTTTCTTCTACAATAGGAGCAATGTTGGCCCATTTTTTAGTAATTGTAAAAGTAACTTTTGCTTTTGGCTCGATATCAGAACTACCAAGAACAACATCTCCATCACGATTTAGTCCCCAAAAGTAATCTTTGGTATTTTTAAGTAATTTTTCAAGCATAAATAAAAGTTTTAAGAGATTCTACATAAAAATAGTTGAGACTTTTTTAAATTATAAAAATTATAGAACTTTTGCCCCTCAATTGATATTTAATTTTTCTATAAATGATTAGAGATATTTCTTCCGGTAAACTTATGATTGTATCTGATTTGCATGGCAATGGCTTCGATTTCAGACAGATTTTGAAGGTATACGGGCAACAAAAGGAGAGGGGGGGAGCTGACTATTTGGTTTTTCTGGGCGATTTAATTCATGCTTACCCCGGGAAGATGAAAGATGAATCCCGCGATATGGTGATGCAGCTGATGGAGATGGGGGCCAACCAGCCCGATTCAGATATCATCTGTTTGCTGGGCAATCATGAGTTCGTGCATATTTATCACATTCCTCTGCAAAAAGGACCATTGGAATTTACTTCCTGGTTTGAAAACAGAATCAGAAAAAATAGGGAGGAAATCATCCGCTTTTTCATGAATATGCCTTTCATGATTCGCACCCAGGGAGGTGTCTTGATCACTCATACAGGAGCTTCTGATCGCTATGGGGAAAACGAGAAGTTTGATTTGCAATGGTTAAAGAATTATCAGCATCAGCCTGAGTTTAGGGATCACATCAAAAACATAGGAAAGTACGATCCTTATGTAGGGGCGGATTTTATGCATACCCATGAGGGAGATTTTTTGTGGGATATTTTAATGAATGGAAACGAGAAACAGTACAAAGAGGAGTATGAGGGGATGGTGTCTCAAATGCTCCATCGACTGAGCGAGGATAGAAAAGAGAATCCATTGAGAACCCTAGTGTCGGGCCATATCGGTGTTGATTATGGGGCTGAAATGGTAGGGGAGAAACAGTTGAGGATTTGTTCCAGTGCCGGTTGCCTGCGCGATTTGGAAAAGAAATTCCTATTGATTTCAGCAGATAAGGAGTATGCCGATTCGGAAGCGCTTTTGAATCGATGCTTCGATTTGTTTTAAAAGAAAATCCCCATCTCAAAAGAGGCGGGGATTTCAGTGGTGAGTTGTCTACCTTTCGATTTGGTATTATTCACCTTTTGCAATAAAGTGGATTGCAAGTCCTCCACCTGCTGCTAGCCAAGCAGTTAATATATCTTCACTTGTAACTTCTTTTTCAGATATTTTTATGGAGTAAGGATTTGTTTTCCAATCGGCATTTTTTCCATCCTGGTAACTCACTGCCAGGTATGTTTTACCTGCTTCCAGAAAGCTTAGCGGAATGGATACCTTTCTTGCGTTTTCATTGCTGATGCTGCCCAAAAACCAATCGCTGCTATGTCTGTCCTTGCGTGCTATGGAAATAAATTCGCCAGGATCTCCCTCCAAAGCAATAGATTTTTCCCAGTCTACAGGAACGTCTTTTATGAATTGAAATGCAGGTTGATTTTTGTAATTCTCTACCAAATCTGCAGCCATTTGCACCGGGCTGTAGATTACCACATACAAGGCCAACTGTTTGGACAGAGTAGTATTTACCCTTTTGTCTCTAATGCCATACTTCTCGTAGGTTAGGCCGAAAATTCCCGGGGTAAAGTCCATGGGACCGGCCAGCAATCGGGTAAAAGGGAGTATGGTAGTGTGTGCCGGACTGTTGTTTACCGCTGACCATGGAGCATTGAACTCTTGTCCCAGGGCGCCCTCTCTCGATAAAAAGTTTGGATAGGTACGGCGCAAACCTGTTGGTTTCACTGGCTCGTGAGCGATGATGCAGATCTCATGTTCGGCAGCTTTTTCCACTACTTTCTGGTAGTGGTTCACCATCCATTGTCCCTGGTGATACTGCCCATTTTTAATTGGGCCTACATAACCGGTTTTGATATTTTTGACATTGTACTTGCTGTAGAAATGCAAAGCAGAATCGAGTTGAGATTCGTAGTTTTCCACATGTCCCGAGGTTTCGTGGTGGCCAATGATCTGTACCTTTTTCGATTTCCCATATTGAGAAAGCTGTGGCAGATCAAAATCGGGATATGTTTGGGTATAGGTCCACTCCCCAAATTTTTTCCAATCAGGATTCCAGCCTTCCACCAATATTCCTTCGAACTGGTTGGCCGCAGCAAAGTCGATAAGTTCTTTGGTGTTTTGGGTGGTGGCTCCATGTTTCGGACCGGTGAACCAGGTTTGCTGGCCCAGGTGCATGCCCCACCAGATGCCCATGTATTTCATGGGTTTGATCCAGCTTGTATTTTCTAATTTGTTGGGTTCATTCAGGTTGACAATGAGGTGTGAATTGATCAGGTCTACTGCCTTTTCTCCAACCTGAATGCTTCGCCAAGGCGATTGTAATGTTTTGTTGGCTTTTACTTTTATGCCGTCGGGCCAGGGAACCAAATTACACTCCAGTGAGAGCGTTTTGTCTTCCCTGCGTTTTAAAGTCATGGATGCATAGTCAATTAAGCCTGCTTCATGGATGCTCAGGTAGTATCCCTTGTCTGTTTTCATGGTGAAAGGGGTCTGTACCGAGTCCACTTCACTAACTTGTGAAGTTTGGTAAGCTTTCTCGTAGCTGTCGTAATCCACCGGAGTCCACCAGGATTGATTGTTACTGGTAAGGTTGAACTCTGTAATTTCATCTACAAGCAAAAGGCTGTCTATTCCCTCCTGAGGAGGAATTTGATAGCGGAATCCCAGGCCATCATCAAACAAACGGAATTGGATTTTCATTTGCAGATGAGGAGGCTGAGTTTGTCGAAAGCTCAGACTCACATTGTTTGATTGCTCCTTAATGAATTGATCTTCTCCCCACACTGTTTCCCAGTGGGTGTCTGTCGTACTGGTTTCAACAGCTTCAAGGGTGTAGTTGTTGGTTTGCTTGAGAATGTTTTGAAAGATCAGTCCCAGGTGGGAGTTGCGAATCAAAGTATCGCCACTGACAATTAGGTTGTAGAAGGGCTGGCCTTCGTGCTGCCCTGCACTTACAATTAGTTTCTGATTAGGTGAAGTGAGGAGTACTTCCTGTTTGGGATGACATCCATATCCTAGAAATGCAAGTAAGATCAGGGAGGTGAGTAGGTGTTGTATCTTCGGGCTTTTCATGAACGATTCTGTTTGAAATAAAACAGGGGGAATTGCTTCCCCCTTTATCGATATTTATTTCTCCGCGATGGGAGCAGTTTGGGTTAATGTGAATTGTGATTCTTGTACCTCTTGAGAGCTGGTCCCAATGAATACTTTAAAATCGCCTTTTTCTACCCCATAGGACATGTCTTTTCTGTAGAAAGCCAGATCTTCAGCAGTAATGGTGAACTCCACTTCTACACTTTCTCCTTTCGGGATAAACACTTTTTTGAATCCTTTCAATTCTTTCACAGGGCGAGTTACACTACCAACCAAATCCTGTATGTATAGCTGAACAACCTCTTCACCGTCATATTTACCAGTGTTGCTTACCTTCACTTTGGCAATAATCTGATCGTTGGCTCCCATTGTTGTTTTGTCAAGCTCCACAGCTGAATAGTCAAATGTGGTATAACTCAATCCGAATCCAAATGGATAAAGAGGAGTGTTCGGACAATCAAGATATTTGGAAGTAAACTTCTGGTTAGGATCCATAGGACGACCAGTGTGCTTCATATTGTAATAGATTGGAATCTGACCCACGTTTCTTGGGAAAGTAACCGTTAATTTTGCTGAAGGATTGTAATCTCCGAACAAAACATCAGCAACAGCAGGACCAGCCTGAACACCAAGATGCCAAGCTTCCACAATTGCCGGAACGTTGGCAGCTTCCCAGTCGATGGTTAAAGGACGACCATTCATCATCACCATCACAACAGGTTTACCAGTTTTCACGATTTCCTTTACCAATTCAGGTTGAACACCAGGTAATTCAAGGTCGGTACGACTGGCAGCTTCACCACTCCAATCATGAGGTTCACCTACCATAAGAACAACAGCATCAGCTTCTTTGGCAGTAGCTACCGCATTGTCAAATCCGCTGTGGTCGTCACCAAATAGCTTACATCCTTCGGCATATAGAATCTCAGTTTTTCTGGAAACCGCTTTTTCAACACCTTCCATTACAGTAACCGCTTTTTCCCATTTTCCTGCACCTGACCAGGTTCCTACCAAATCACGTCTGTTCTTAACGTATGGTCCAATAAGAGCCAGTTTCTTGATGTTCTTGTCAAGTGGAAGAATTTGATCTTCGTTTTTCAACAGAACGATACTTCTCTTTGCCAATTCACGAGATGCCTTAATGAATTCAGGTTTCATTAAGGTTTTTTTCGCTCTTTTTACATCGCTGTACTTGTAAGGATCTTCGAATAATCCCAGGCGATATTTCATTTTCAGGATCTGACGAACCGCCTCGTCGATACGAGAAGTCAGAACTTTACCCTCTTCAACTGAAGTTGGCAGGAAGTCGTTGAAAATACCACTTTGCATATCCATATCAACACCAGCATTAATGGCTACTTCACCAGCTTCTTTTTCATCTTTTACATTACCATGTTCTGTCATTTCCATGATAGATGTGTAATCGGTTACCACGAATCCGTCGAAATGCCACTTCTTTCTTAATACATCATCAAGAAGGTATTCGTTACCCGTACAAGGAGTTCCATCCAACTCATTGAAAGAGGTCATGAAAGTGGCTACACCAGCATTCAAAGCGGCCTTGAACGGAGGCATGTAAGTGCTCCAAAGCTCACGGTTTGAAATGTCCACAGTGTGATAGTCGCGTCCTGCCTGCGCTACACCATAAGCAGCATAATGCTTGGCACAGGCCAGCATGGTGTTGGTTTTGCTCAGGTCATCGCCCTGGAAACCGTGAACACGTGCTTTGGCAATTTCACATCCCAGGAAGATATCTTCCCCTGCACCTTCAGCAATTCGTCCCCAACGAGGGTCGCGTGCGATGTCCACCATTGGAGCAAAAGTCCAGTGTAAACCTTCCGAAGTTGCCTCGATCGCTGCAATACGAGCACTTTTTTCAATCCATTCAAGATCCCATGAACAGGCTTCAGCCAATGGGATAGGAAAGGTTGTCCAGTGACCGTGAATCACGTCGTATCCGAAAAGCAAAGGAATACTCAAGCGGGTATTCTCCATGTTTTCCTTTTGCAAACGGTAGGTAAAGTCTGCGCTATAGGCATTAAAAATGGCACCTACTTTTCCTTTTTTCACATCTTCAACGTAATTGTTGTTGGTGATTGGTCCTGTAATATCCCAGCTACTTGAGAACAGGGTAAGCTGTCCCAGTTTTTCCTCTAGTGTCATCTTTTGTAAAAGAGAATCCACAAAGGCTTCCATTTTAGTCTCTCTCTCCCAGGGAGCCGGTTTTTTGTTGACCTTCGCTGAAAGGGTCAAGGCTCCACTCATCACTAATCCTACTAGAAGTAATAAAGATTTTAGTCGCATTTAATTAATAGTTTTATAAAAATTATTTCATGTTTGAATAAGCGGGGCAAACCGCCCCGTTTACTCTGTTTTAAAGTTGTTTGTCTTGTTGTTATTCCCAACGGATGTTATCCAGGTAATACTTGTCTGTAGCACCTCCGTCATTTTTTCCTGCATTGAAGAAGAGAACCACTTTATTATGGTTTTCATTTGCCTGGGAGCTAAAATCAACGGTATACTCAACCCATTCTCCTGTTTTGGTGATATCCATCCAGATTTCATGGGCAGCAGAGGTTCCACCTTCCAGTTTGGCAAGGAATTGAACTGCCTTGTCGGAGTGAATCATCAGTTTCAATTTGTTCTTGGTAGAAAGGTCAATGGCTTTTCCATAGTCAACCAAAAGGAAATCCCAGGCATTTGTTCCGTCATCGGTAAACTCACCAATTTTCTCGCTTTGGTTGATTCCTGCCTTGTATAGATTGTCTATTCCAGCCTCCAATTTTCCTGTAAACGCGTAGTTGTGCTGACATTCAAAATCAGAAATGATGCTCATGTCTTTTTCTACACCTTCACATGGGTCCACAACTATAGGGAAGTCATTTTCAACAAATCGAATGTCATCAATCAGGTAGATTTCTTCGCTGGCACCATTATCAGCGCCAGCGTTAAAGAAAAGAACCAGTTTGGTGTTGCCCATGTCAATGGCTTCTCTAAAGTTAAAGGAACACTCTACCCACTCATTGATTTTTTCAATTTGAAAGTCTTGTTCTACAGCAGAACTACCGCCTTCCAATTTGGCAATCAGGTTTCCTGCTTTGGGAGCAAAAACTTTTATTTTAAGTTGACTTCGATCTGTAAGGTTGTATGCAGAACCAAAGTCTACCATGAGGTTGTCCCATGCCTGGCTTCCATCATCAATGAATTTACCCACCTTATCAGAATTGTTGATGCCAGATTTGTTGGTGTTGTCAATAGCAGGAGCCTGAGTCTCCTTTGTAGCATCTACACCTATAAAAAAGTTTTGCTGACATTCAAAATCAGAAATTATACTGTTGTCTTTTACTACATCTGCACAAGGGTCAACAGGTTCAATTATTTCCTCTTCATCAGAAGAACTGCATGCTATTGTAAATGTGGAAAATATTGCAATAATTAAGCTTAATTGTCTTGTTTTTAAAATCATAAGTCAAAATTTTAGGTTTTGAATTGGGTTAGGGAATCCCTGGACAAGAGCATTAAGCTCTTGTCCTAAGGAATTACTAACTAATTGAATTGTGTTATTTTGTCAGGCTAAGGCCTGCTTTATCCAAGGCTACACCTATTTCGGGGGTTTTCATAAAAGTATCCCATAAGATACCGGAACGGTAATTTTCTATCATTACAACAATTGGTCCCTGATCAATGGCCAGGTATGATTTGGCCACCCATCCTTTACTGATGTTGAATGCATCTTTGAAACCATACTGACCAAAAAGATTGTATTCATCCATTTTTTCATAGAAGAACCTCATGGCATCCAGAGAATATTCAGGTGTATAAACAATAGATGAGATGGCTGCAGTAGGGGTGATGGTTCCATTATCATTATTTGGAGCATGTGCCATATAACCACCCGGAGTGTCACTTGCGGTTAATCCCCAGCAATTCTCTCCATAATAACTGTAAGTGCTGTGATTGCTGATGCACCACTGACGGTTCAAAAGTGTCTGCTTTTTATTTCTGTCGAAATAAGATGAATAACCAGCAAGTGCCATGTGTTGATCTGTAATGTGAGGAGTTAATCCCAAATACGAATAATGTGTAAAGAATAGAGGTCCTCCATAATCATTACGTTTTGTTGGATCTAATTCTCTAAGGTAGTTGTTTCCAATCCATCCTTTTTCATAAACACTTTTGTCTATTGGATGAGTAGGTGATGCCAAAGCCAGAATATAAGCAATCTGTGTTTCATTAAATGAACGCAGAGGCAGGTTCATTTCAAAATGATAGTTAGGAGACCAATGCCATAGCAGGTATTCTCCCGATTGGGCAAACCAGTCCCACTCAACCCCTTCCCACAGTCGGGTAATGGTTGCTCTAAGCTTTTGTTCCTTTTCGGTTTCTGCATCAAAATACTCTCTGGCAGTCAACATTCCTTGTACCAGGAAGGCTGTTTCTACAAGATCGGCACCATTATCTCTTGCTGAGAATGGGATGGTCTCTCCTGTTGTACCACTTAACCAATGAGACCAAGCTCCATGATAACGAGTCGCTTTATTCTCCAGGAAATCTGTCATTTTGATTAGGCGATCTACAGCTTGCTGACGGGTGATATAGTTGCGTTCTACACCTGCAACGATAGCCATGATCCCGAAACCGCTTCCTCCGCTTGTTACCGTGTCAGGTTTTTCGTTACTACGCTCACGAGCCAATCCGGAAATCGGGTGTCCGAAATCCCAAAAGTAGGCAAAGGTTTTCTCTTGAACGATGTCGATAAGTTCTTCATCGGTAAGCTTAGCTTCTGGCTCAACTTCCTTATCAGGATAAATTTCATCAGAGCTACTGCTCGAACAGCCAATGATCAGGCAAAGAGAGAGTAATAGGTATATTTTGATTAAATGTGACATTGCTTATTTGTTTTAATAGGTAGTTGTCTGCAGGAGCTTTAAGGCTCCCGCAGAATTTGACCATGAAATTTAGTAACCGTTGTTTTGCTTTAGCATTCCTTCACTTAATTCTATCTGACGTTGAGGAATTGGGAACACTTCGTGCTTTCCATCTACAAAGTTTTTACCGTGAGCACGCAGGACTTCACCAGCTCTTCCCTGGCGAACCAAATCGAAGAAACGATCGTGTTCCATCCCTAATTCCACTCTTCGCTCGTGCCAGATTTTATTTTTTAGATCATCACCAGTTGCATTAGGTAATCCTACTCTTGAACGAACCTTGTTCAATGATTCTAAAGCTTGACTTGTTTGCCCCAATTCATTGGCGGCTTCAGCATTAATTAACAGGACTTCTGCGTAACGGAAAATTCTAAGGTTTTTACTGGTTTCCCAGTCATTCCCATTGAATGTTTCCTGAGTTTTACTGAAGTAAGCTTTCTCGTTATAGCGAGGATTTGGAGTTTCTGAGTTGATAACAACTCCGTCCCACATGGTTTCAGCAGGGAAAATGATGGTTGCCTCTTTTCTTGGATCTCCGTCTTCATATGCTTTTTCCAGTGATTCAGAAGGAGTGTTGAATCCCCATCCTAATTGACCACGAACACCCTGGCAAACAGCATAACCTTGAATCCCTTTGTTTGGGGTTACACCAGAAGCCTGCACTTCAAAAATTGACTCTGAACTGTTTTCACCAGACTCTCTCCAGATGGTTGCATAATCGCTTACCAAAGCATATTCTCCTGATTGCATCACTTCATTGGTTAAGCGTAATGCTTCGCTCCAGTTTTTCTGATACATGTATACTTTTGCAAGGAAGGTTTTTGCAGCTCCTTTGGTAGCACGTCCTAAATCGTCCATGCTCATTTGGCTTCTTTCCTGAAGATGTGTTAGCCCAAATTGCAAATCGGAAATAATCAGCTCATAAATTTCTTCTTTGCTTGCTCTGGTTCTTCCGTTAGCAAGATCCTCTGGATTACCAGCATCAGGTAGCTTGTCAATTTTAGGAACACCACCAAAACATCTTACAAGTGTCCAGTAATAGTAAGCTCTTAAAAATTTTGCTTCACCTTCCAGGCGATTTCTTAGGCTTTCATCTATTTCCAGGTTTGGGATTACATTAAGCGCTTGATTTGCAAAAGAAATACCTCTGTAATTAGATCCCCAAATTTCATTAAATGAGATACTGGAAGCTGTGAAATTAAAATTGTCCAATTCATGTTTGTCTGCACCGGTATCGCCAGGATCACTTCCTTTATCGGCATCATCAGAGGTAATACTTGATACTCCAATCCATGAAAATGTGTGTTGGTCCCAATTCTGTAAATTGCTGTATACGGCATTTACAAGTTCGGTAGCTGTATTTTCTGAACTTGAGAAATAATCTTCAGGAGTTTGATTTACCTGTGGATCTATCTCAAGAAATTCATCGCTGCATGCTGCGGTCATTAGTAACAAAATGCTCAGTAGGCATGCAATGGTTATATCTAAAATTTTGTTGTTCATTTTTTTTAGTTTTTCAATGGTTTGACCTTTGTGTCGCATTAAAATGTAACATTAACTCCAAACAGATAAGTAGCTGCAGTTGGATAAGCATTTAACTCGATACCAGCATCAAGTGCTCCTCCTGGCAATTCAGGAGTATAACCACTGTATTTCTGCCAGATTACCGGATTTGTTGCACTCATGTAACATCTTACATTTTTAATTCCTACCGAGTTAAGCCATGATTTAGGTAAGGTGTAGCCTAGTGTGATATTGTTGATTTTGAAATATGAACCAGACTCAACATAGTAAGATGAGGCAATAGGAACTCCATTGGAAGCTCTTGGTGTTGTGTTGGATGGATTATCAATAGTCCATCTGTCAGCTAAGGATGCTTCTATATTTTCGTTCCCCCATCTTTGGGCTTTTTTTCCGTTGTAAACCTTGTTTCCTGAATTTCCATAGAAATCGATTTGGAAATCAAAGTTCTTGTAATTGACCCCGGCATTGAAACCATAATATAGTTTAGGCTGATATGACCCCATGTAAACACGGTCATCATCATTTAAAACACCGTCGTTGTTAGTGTCTTTGTATCTGAAATCACCTGGTTTTGCATCAGGTTGAATTTTACCACCATCTTTGTTTACGTATGAATCAACATCGCTTTGCGAGTGGAAGATTCCATCGGTTTGGTACACCCAGAAACTACCAATTTCTTCACCTTCTTCGGTTCTGGTTGTTACCTGTCCGTTTCCTAAGCCTCCGGCAACAATAGGAAGACCGCTGGCAACATTTTCAATGGTATTTTTGTTGTGTGTTAGGTTTACTCCGAATGTGAAAGTAAGATCTTCATTTACTTTTTCTCTCCAGTTTACTGATAATTCGAAACCTTCGTTACGGATGTCAGCCATATTGGTCAAGTAGCTGTTAGCTCCGAAAATCTGATCCAAAGGAGCATCGATTAAAGCATCCGAAGTTAATTTGTTGTAGTAATCCAACTCACCGGTAATCTTATTGAAGAATGAAAACTCTAATCCAAGGTCGTATTCAGTGGTAAGCTCCCATTTTAATCCAAGGTCTTTGATTCCTTCAATTGTTGTTCCGTTAACTACGGTTTGAGTTTCTCCGAAAACATATTGCTTGGTAGCCATTGTATAAAGAAATGCATTGGATCCAATGTTGTCATTTCCAAGCTTACCCCAGCTGGCTCTTAGCTTTAAATTGTCCAGCCAGGTAATGTCCTGCATAAAATTCTCTTCTGAAATTCTCCAACCTAAACCTACTGAAGGAGAATTTCCCCAACGTTGATTTTTAGAGATTTTTGAAGATCCATCACGACGCATGGTAGCAGTCAACAAATACTTATTGTCATAGGCATAGTTGAAACGACCGATATAGGAGTTTCTGGTATACTTGTCACCTCCGTTTCCGTTGGTTGCAGAGGTAACATCTCCTGCATCCAGATACCAGTATTGAGATTGTTCCGGAATACCTTGTCTTGATCCGCCTAACCAACTTGTTTCTGTTTTCTCAGCAGTGGTTCCTGCCATCAGTTTGAAATCGTGCTTGTCACCCAACTTGAATTGATAGGTTAGAATATTATCCCAAATCCATGTTGAATATTCTCCTCGACCAGCAGAAAGTGATGAATGCTCACTTTTTTGGTTAGGAGATACTTCGTATTTAGGAGTATAGCTTCTATCCTTTGAGTAAGATGCATCAACACTAAATGTAGATTTGAAGCTTAAGTTTTTCATCAATTCCAGCTCGGCGAACAAGGATCCTTGAATACGGGTTCCCCAGTTGCGGCTATTGTTGTAATGCAGGGTGGCTGCAGGATTGGCTACATTGTTTTTGATGGTGTATCCAAAGTCGCCATTTTCATCTTTAACAGGAACTGTTGGTGACTGACGATAAGCATCGGTAAATGTTCCAAAAGGAGCATTGTTTGATTTGTATCGGCTAATGCTAAGGTTGTTTCCCAGTTTGATTTTATCGGTAAGCTGGTAAGTATTGTTCAATCGCATTGATAGCCTGCTGTAATCATTGGTTTTCAGGATTCCCTGATCCTCCATATATCCCAAAGAGAAGAAGTAAGTGTTTTTTTCACCACCTCCGTTAACCGACAGGTTGTGCTCTTGAGTGAATGCCTCGCGAGTGATGGCATCCAACCAGTTTGTGTTGTATTTGATTTTCGATAAATCGTAAGGAGCTTCCTGGTTATCGTAAGCTGCTGCTTCGTTTGAATATTCCGCGAACAGTTTGCTGTCAGCCATTTCAACTTCGTTAATGATTTTGTGTACCCCAACTTTAGAGCTAAAGTTCACTTCCATTTTACCTTTAGAACCAGATTTTGTAGTGATAAGAATTACACCATTTGCGGCCCTAACACCATAAATAGCAGCAGAAGAAGCATCTTTAAGGATATCTACCGAAACAATATCTTCCTGATTAATGTTTCGCACATCACCGGTTACAATTCCGTCGACCACGTATAATGGATCTACACCGGCCTTCATACTACCAATTCCTCGGATACGAACCATTGGAGCTGAACCAGGAGCACTTGAGTTGACAATTTGTACCCCGGCTAATTTTCCCTGAATCGATTGCATTGGAGAAAGAGAGCTAACATTTTTTAGTTCATCTCCTTTTACTCCAACGATAGATCCGGTGATGTCCTTTTTGGTTTGTACCCCGTAACCAACAACCATGACTTCTTCAAGTCCTGTTGTGGAAGCTTCCAATATCACGTCGAGCTTAGTCTGGTTGTTTACAGCGACCTCTTTGCTGATCATACCAACGAAGCTGAAAATTAAGTTTGCATTAGGAGCAACAGTAATGGTGTAGTTTCCATCAATATCGGTTGTTGTTCCTGTGGTAGTTCCTTTTACGACAATACTTACACCAGGTATTCCCATTTCATAATCCTGGGATGTTACTTTTCCTGTTACTGTAAGGTTTTGTGCCCAAATGGCGCTGGAAAACAGCGTCATAAGGATAATGAGAAGATTTTTTTTCATTAGGAAATGTTATTTAGTTTGGTTATACTATAACTGATTCGTTTTTGTTTTAAATGTATAGGGTAATTGGGCTTTCAACTTGAGCGGCCACATCAATCACATTCACATCCAACTTGGTTTTGGTTATATCCATTTTGATTTCGAAAGTGTATTTATGATTGGCTGTCAGTTCAGCGGTTGTAAAAGTTTTATTAATTGTAGGGAGTACTCCTTCTGCATCAACTAAATTTACAACAACCGTGTAAGTGTCAGTTCCATAATCATCTATAGTGGTTGCGGGAGGAGTAGTCATTTTCAGATCAGCAATAAAATGTCCTGTACGGGTTTCTGCTGGAGTATATTTCAAGTGTTTGTCAGCCCATGATGCTGTTACTTCAGCTTCAATTGTTTCATAACCTGCAGGAATTCCGGCATCACCTGATTGAATAAAATCAACGTCAATCAATACAGTTGTCTGAAGAATAGCAAAAGATAGAGTTGTTACACTGTTTTGTGTAACTGAGAAAGGATTGTAAACACCTTTATAGAAGGGAGTATCCCATCCGGCACCTCTGTAGTCCGAGTTTCCTTCTCCATCGATTACACCAATCCAACCAGAGTCAATGGTAAGATTAAAGTTGTCTCCCGCTGGCATTAAAATTCCTTCAGCAGGAAAAGTTCCTAGTTTATACGAGCTGTTGTTGTAGTCAGTACCTGTAATAAAGACTCCAAAATCATTGGTTTCCATTCCATACACAGTACTAGCTTTTGTAGCATTAGATTCTGGAATAACATCTATGGAAATTTGAGGAGTAATTTGTAATGTTCCTGTTTCACTTTCTTCTGTGATGTCATGCTCCGAGCAAGACGAGAATAATAAAATAGAAGCTGTAAAAAGACTTGCTATTAATAAACGGGTTTGCGGTAAGGTTTGCATAAATGAAAAATTTTAGTTGAAATGAATAATGGGTTAATTCGATTCGTTTCTTTGTTTTTACCGCAACAAATATTGGAGGAATAGAAGGTGAAAAAAAAAAAAAGACCCAAACTTGAGCCAAACAACTTTTAAGTGGGGTATGTTGTGGTTGTTAAGTGTTAGTTAATCAGTGTTGTTGAGTGTTGGGACGGATTTTTAAAAAAGCATTTGAAATCATTAGTGTTGTGGTAATGTTGTAGTGTATTTTTGCGATTGAAAACCTTTTCAGAGTATATTTGACAGTGATAAAAAGGAGAAACTGGATATTCAGTTTACGAAGAAAGATATATCAATATTAAAAGTGATAATGAAAAAACACATGAGTTACTCTTAGTTCTCCAACTTAAGCATATGTATATGAAAATTCGCACTCATCAAATTATTATATCATTACTATTTTTTACATGTTTTTTTTGTGTACACAATGGGCAAGCAAGAACCAAGCAATTGCTTATGCCTTTTGTGAAGAATTTCTCCAAATTAGAATATCATGGAGCCAATCAGAATTGGGATGTTTGCCAAGGAGTTAATGGAGTAATGTATTTTGCCAATTCAGATGGATTGTTAGAGTATGATGGTGCAAGCTGGAAGTTATATCCTTTACCCGCAGAGCAAATTGTCAGATCTGTTGCAGTAGACACTGCCGGACGAGTTTATGTTGGAGCGCATGAAGAGTTTGGGTATTGGGAGAAAAACAAAAAAGGACAGCTTGAGTATTTTTCTTTAATTGAGTTAGTGGAGGGGCATCGAATTAAAAATCAGGATATTTGGAAGATATGTGTTTGGAATGGCAAGGTGTATTTTCAATCATTTGCTGAAATATTTGTTTACGATGGTGAAAAAATAACCTCCATTCATACTCCTGCTAATGTCTTTTCGCTTTTTAAAATTAGGGATCGTTTATTGGTTAGTATCCAGCATATGGGCTTATATGAATTTCAGCAAGATTCATTGGTTGCCTTAAATGGAACAAATCAGTTAGCACCTAAAACAATTAATATTGCTATCCCATATGGAGAAAAAGGAATTCTTTTGGGGACTGAGCTTGGCGGTCTGTATAAATACGAAGATGAACACATAACCCCATGGCAAAATGATGCAGATGAATTCTTGAAGAATTTTCAACTCAATAAAGCCGCAACGGTTTCTATAAATAATAAGGAGTATTATCTATTGGGGACCATAACTCAGGGCTTGGTTGTTCTTGATAAGAATGGTAGAATTTATAGTCATATCACTAAAGGGAATGGCTTGCAGAATAATACAATTCTTGGAATTAAGGTAGACCAGTATAATAATTTATGGCTGAGTTTAGATAATGGAATAGATTTTATCAACTTGAATTCTTCTTTTCGTTACTACCAAGATAGAAGCGGAGAGTTAGGTACCGTGTATAGTGCAGCTATATTTAATGGGAAATTGTATTTGGGGACAAATCATGGTTTATATAGTGCCGTATGGGATACAAATTCATTGCAACTAAAGACAGACTTTACTCTTGTTAGGAATACACAAGGACAGGTTTGGAATTTGAAAGTAGTAGATGATGTACTTTTTTGTGGTCACAATAATGGAACATTTCTAATTTCTGCAAAAGGCATCGAACGCATTTCAAATGTTTCGGGAGGTTGGATTCTGAAAGAAGTTCCAGGAAATCCAAAAATGTTAATTCAGGGAACGTATATAGGTTTGGTTATTTATAAGAAGAGTGAAGGGCAATGGAGAATGTCTCATATGGTAAGAAGCTATCATGAGCCAACTGAGTTTCTTGAGTTTGATTATAAGGGAAATCTTTGGACCAGTCACGCTTATAGAGGATTGTATAAACTGAAATTGAATTCAGATTTTAGTTCGGTATTAAAAAGTGAGTTCTATACCAAAGAGAATGGGCTTCCCGATGATTCAAATGTAAATGTTTTTAAAGTTGATCAGCAAGTGGTTTTTACTACAAAGGAGGGATTGTTTTCTTATGACTATAATCAAGAAAGCCTGGCACCATTTAAGAAGTTAAACACCGGACTGAAAGATTTTAAAGATGCTTATAAAATTATCTCTATTGATAGTGGAAATTATTGGTTTTTTAAAAAAGGTAAGTGTGCTCGTGTCTTAATGAATCATGGAGAGATAGAAAGTATAGATGCCTTGTCTTTTCAGTTGCTAAGAGGAAGTACTCTCGATGGGTATGAAAATATTATAGCTTTGGGAAGGGGGAACTACTTGATCTGCCAGGATGCAGGTTTCTCTATTTTCTCATCGCATCAAATCGACAATTCATTATCGCTACATAATCATCAAGTGATTTTACGTGAAATTTCTTGTAATTCGCAAATCTCCAAATTGCATCAAGCATTACATTTGGAAAATTCTGGAGAGATAGCAAATGTAAAAAATAACATGAACTTTGAATTTTCTCTTCCGGTGTACCGTTTTGGGAAATTAAAATACCAATGGAAACTGGAAGGTTATGATGTGTTCTGGTCTGATCCTTCTGATCGAAATCGAGTAAACTACTCAAAATTACCTCATGGTGATTATACATTTAAGGTGAGAGCGACAGATAATTATGGAAGTTTGTCGAAAATTGCCTCCTATTCTTTCACAATATTGCCCCCATGGTATTTATCCAGATTGGCTAAAACAATATATTGGATTTTGTTTTTTGTTCTTATTGGAGTATTTCGTGTGGTTTATCACTATAAACTTGATAGGCAAAAAAGAAAGTACTATTTAAAACTTCAGGAAGAGAATGAAGAGAAAATTATTAAACTGAAGAATGAGCATTTAAGAGAGGAAATTGAGAATAAATCGAAAGAGTTGGCCAATTATACCATGATGGTTACTAAAAAGAATGATCTATTAAACCAACTTAAAGAACAGCTAGAGAAGTTAGAAATACATGTAATTGCTGCAACAGCCAAGAAGAGATTGAAAGAAATAAATAAATTGATTCAATCGGGAATTAGCAATGAAGAAGACTGGAAGCTGTTTAATGAAAATTTTGATAAGGCCAACGAAACATTTCTACAGAATTTAAGAAAGAGATATATCGATTTAACACCGAACGATCTTCGTTTTTGTGCTCTTTTACGCATGAATATGACTTCAAAAGAAATTGCATCATTGCTTAATATTTCACCTCGTAGTGTGGAGGTGAAGCGATACCGTCTTCGAAAAAAATTAAATTTGGAGCATGAGAAGAATCTAGTGGAGTTTTTAATGGAAGTAAATGAGCAAAATTGATTTATGCAATTGATTACCTATTCGTAAATAATTCGAAATTTCTTTTTAATTGGGTATTAGTATGAATTTTCCTTTTTCTGCAAAGGAGTTTTACCTGTATTTGCCTTAAACTGCTTATTAAAATAAGATGGACTGTTAAATCCACATTCATAGGCAATTTGTGCTACTGTAAGCTTGCCTTCAGCAAGAAGCTTTTGTGCATAATTGATACGCATCTCATTCAGAAATTCAGAGAATGTTTTTTGTGTTTTGCTCTTAAAAAACCTGCAAAAGGCTGTTTTACTCATATTCGCAACTTTTGCTGCTTCATCTAGGTCAATCTTTTGTTGAAAGTTCTCACTAACGTATTCGTATATTTTATATAGCTTTTGATTGCTACTTTGTCTAAATGATTCAACAAAACTATCGGATGCCAGGTATTCCAAATCTTCAGATTGGGCAATAAGTTGCAAGATTTGTAATAGTACAATTATCCTTTGCGAGTAATCCGAAGAATGAAGATTCTTTAAATGTTGAATAATTTTGTATTTGGTACTTCCTTCAATTCTAATTCCCTTAAATGAGTTAATCAACATTTCTTTGATTCTTCTCATTTCAGGCAATTGAAAGAATTCTTTGCCAAAGCTATCTTCTTTGAAATGAACCACCCATGCTATTACTCTTTCTTCTGATTCTTTGCTATAAAACAAATCATCATTTTTCATGATATGGGGAGTATTGGGACCAATAAAGATCATATCACCATCTTTGAAATGATCAATACAATCGCCGACCACTAGGGTTCCATGGCTTTTTTCAATAAAGATCAGCTCATATTCTGGATGGTGATGCCATGGTACCTCTATGTGTGGTAGGACATCAATTTTTGACCGGAATGAATGTTCCCTTTTGACCGAAATTTCTTCTAAAACCAATGACATACTTGTATTATTTTATCAGTTGTGGATAAATCTTCTTCTAAAATCTGCTAATATAGTTTCAATTAGACTGTTTAATTCCCAATTGATACTTATTTTCTCAATGATAGTAATGTATTAGCTTATGATGTAGTGTAGTATAGTAGCAATGCAAATATAGTACAATTAAATGATAAAATAGTAAAATGGCTTTACTGGAAAATCAAAGAGATTTGTCTTCCAATAACTCAAACGATTGAAATAATAAGATATGGTATCAATAAGTACAAATATTAGCGCGGAAAGTACCGGAGCTAAAGACGGAATGAATTATAAAGGTGCATTGGCATTATTAACTTCATTATTTTTCATGTGGGGATTTTTAACCTGTATGAACGATATTTTAATTCCTCACCTAAAAGGATTATTTGATTTATCGATTACGCAGGCAATGCTTGTACAATTTACATTTTTTGGTGCCTATTTTTTAATGTCGTTACCAGCAGGTTGGATCATTGGAAAGATTGGCTACAAAATGGGAATTGTAACAGGATTAACAATAGCAGGTATTGGTGCAGCAATGTTTTTCCCTGCGGCCAATTTCTTATCCTACGGATTCTTTTTGTTTGCATTATTTGTTCTAGCATCAGGAATTGTTGTATTGCAGGTAGCTGCAAATCCGTATGTAGCAGAATTGGGTACGCCTGAAACTGCATCAAGTAGATTGAATCTTACTCAGGGATTTAACTCGCTGGGAACAACTGTAGCTCCAATTTTTGGTGCATGGCTAATTCTTGATAACACTGCAACCGACAATGTTGGAAAGGCCGAAGCAGTTCAGATGCCTTATGCAGGCTTGGCATTGGCTTTAGTCTTAATTGCAGTAATTTTTGCATTTGTAAAGCTTCCTAGAATTCAGGATGCGGAAGAAGAAAAAGCTGAAGGATCAGCTTGGAAGTTTCGCCATTTGGTTCTGGGAGCAATAGGAATATTCACATATGTTGGAGCCGAGGTTGCAATCGGTAGTGCTTTGGTGATGTACTTTGGTGATGAGGGCTTACATTTATTTGGTGAAGCCGAAGCAGCAACATATGTTTCCGTATTTTGGGGAGGTGCCATGGTGGGCCGATTTATTGGTTCAGCAGTAATGCAAAAAATATCAGCAGCCAAAGTGTTGGCATTTAATTCAGTTATGGTTGTTGCTTTAATTTTAATTAGTATGATGACAAGTGGATATGTTGCACTATGGAGTATTGTATTGGTTGGATTATTTAACTCAATCATGTTCCCAACCATATTTACCCTAGCAATTGACGGACTAGGAAAACATACCAGTCAGGGATCAGGGATTTTGTGTCTTGCTATAGTAGGTGGAGCAGTTGTTCCAATGATTATGGGTATGTTGGCTGATAGCTTTGGTCTAGCTAATTCTTTTGTAGTAGCAATTTTGTGCTATGCTTATATTTTATATTACGCGTTAAAAGGACACAAACATTAGGATATTTATTAATAGAAGAGGAGTATTGAAATGAAGGAAGTTGCTTTAGGTATAGATATAGGAGGAACCAATACTGTTTTTGGTTGTATTGATAGTGAAGGGAATTGTCTGGTTTCAGGTAGTATACCAACACAAAAGCATGATGATATTCATAAATACCTTGATGATTTATTTGAGCTTGTTCAGATAAAGTTGAAGGAGTACGAGGGAGTTTTAAATATTATTGGGGTTGGAATTGGTGCTCCTAATGCAAGCTATTATACAGGTACGATTGAAAATGCTCCAAATTTAAAGTGGAAGGGAAGTGTTCCTTTGGTTGAATTGGTTAAAGAACGATTGAATGTTCCGGTAATGATTACCAATGATGCCAATGCTGCCGCAATGGGCGAAAAAGTATTTGGTGCAGCAAAAGACATGAACAACTTCATGGTAATAACACTTGGTACCGGATTGGGAAGTGGTATTGTGGTAAATGGAGATTTGCTATACGGACATGATGGTTTCGCAGGAGAAGTTGGTCATATGATTGTTCGCAAGAGTGGACGTGAGTGTGGATGCGGAAGAAAGGGGTGCTTGGAAACCTATGTTTCGGCTACAGGCGTAAAACGAACTGTTTACAAATTATTAGCAAGACATTTAGGGGATAGTGAGCTTAGAGATATTCCTTTTAGTGAATTAACTGCCAAAATGGTTGCTGAATCAGCCGGTAGAGGTGATCTTGTAGCAAACGAAACTTTTGCATATACTGCTCAAATGCTGGGTGAGGTTTTGGCGAATGTGGTAGCGGTTACCAGTCCAAAAGCAATCTTCTTATTTGGTGGTCTTGCCAAAGCTGGAGATATCTTGTTTGAACCAGTAAGAGAAACTCTAGAGAATAATTTAATGCCTATATATAAAGGAAAAATTCAAGTTCTGCCTTCAGGAATTAAGGATAATGCTGCCGTATTGGGAGCTGCTGCCTTAATATGGAATAAGAATTAAAAGATAATCGATTGCCTTCGGAGTTTTTCGAAGGTACACCCTCCAGCCTGCCTTGTGCAGGCTTTTTTTGTAGAATCCATTTCTACAAAGTGTGGAATCTTTACCACAGATTTTTGTGCATACCATCTTCAATATTTTGATGTGCCAAAAAATAAAAAATAGCTAAAGGTTCATATTATCAGTGTTTAAGTGATTTTCAAATTTTTCTTTTGGCATGAAAAATATTTACGGCACAGTATTCTCATATAGTATTTGTGAATTTGAATTGATGTAAACCTGTTTAAAAAATTAAGAATTATGAGAAAGTTAGTATTTGCATTATTAGTGTTACCATTTTTTACAGCTTGTAACCAAAAAGAATTAAAACAACTTCGTGAGCAGAATCAGCAGTTGACTGCAATGGCACAAGAGAAAGATTCTACTATCGATGAGTTTGTTGAGTCGTTTGATGTTATTGCAGCAAACCTGAATATCATTAAGGAAAAAGAACAGATCATTTCTGTTAATGCCAATGAGAATCCTTCAGTTGGACAGAAAGAGCAAATGGTAAATGATTTGAACTTGGTTCGTGAGTTGTTGGAAGAAAACAGAGCCAAAATTGAAAGCTTGGACAAGAAGTTGAAGAACAGCTGGTACCAAAACTCAAAACTAAAGAAATTAGTTGCCGGTTTAAAATCACAAGTTGAAGAGAAAGATGCTTCAATTGCTGCATTATCTGATCAAGTTGCTCAATTGAACGTTGAAGTTGAAAACTTGAATGGACAAGTAACTGAATTGAACGGTACTGTTGTAGCATTGAACACCGAGAACGAAAACAAGGCAAAAATTATTGAAGAGCAAACTACTGACTTGAATACAGCACACTATGTGATTGGCGATATCAAGGAGTTGAAAATGAAACAAGTGGTTACTAGCGAAGGCGGATTATTGGGAATTGGTGCTACAAACAAATTGAACCAAAAAATCAATCCAGAAAACTTTAATGAAATTGATATTACAAAGACTACAACCATTCCAGTATCAGGTAAAAAAGTTAGCCTGGTAACTTCACACCCAAGTGATTCTTACAGACTAGAAGGAACAGATAAAGAGATTGAAGCAATTACAATCTTAAATCCTGAAGAATTCTGGAAAGCTTCAAAATACTTAGTTGTTGCAGTGAAATAATATATACAAACAGAGCTTGTATTCAAAAGCATCCCAATTAGGGATGCTTTTTTGTTATGCATAGTTTTGTGCTATACTCCTCAAGTTATATTGGAAATACTGGTCCAATAGCTTGAGCAGTACTTCCCAAGTTGTTTGAGTAAGCTGCTCAAAGTGTTTGAGTAATGCTGCTCAATGTGTTTGAGTAACACTGCTCAATGTGTTTGAGCAAATGCTTTAGAGAAATACTTTTTCATCTTATATTCTTTGGTTCCTGTGAATTTGTAATTCATAAGTTTGCAGTATAGGATTTATAATCCGATTTACTTGAATTGAAAATCACTTATTAAAATGGTAAAAGAGTAAACTTACCGAGATTTATTTTTGGTAGATATATCCTATTTGATGACAAGCAAGTGAGCTATTTAATAGCGAATCTGTCTGATTTTTCGTAAATTAAAGAGACTCCCTTTATCTATTAAAAATGCAGTAATGCATACTTCTGTTTTGGATTTTGTTACGGTTTAAAGTTGTTGGATATGTCCATTTTAAGAAATGAAATTAAGAATAACCTCACTCAATTAAAGGATGAAATAGATCAGATTTTTGCAGGAGGAAGAGATACTGTACTTTCCGAAGTTACGGTAGGACAAGTGTATGGTGGAATGAGAGGATTAACAGCATTGGTTTGCAATACTTCCTTTGTTGATCCTTACTCAGGTCTTCATATTGGTAAATATACGGTTGAGGAACTTGCCGATAAGTTTCCTGAAGAGATATTCTTTTTGTTGTGTACAGGAAAATTACCTGGACCAGATTTTTTATCGGAATTTCGAAAGGAATTGAATGAAAGATCAGGTGTCCCTCAATATACCTGGGACATGTTAAGAGTACTGCCTAAGGATACTCATCCCATGAGTATGCTAAGTTTGGGGATTTTATCGATGGAACAGGAATCGATTTTCAAAAAGAACTATTTAAAAGGCATTGCTAAGTCAGATTATTGGAAATTTACTTTAGAGGATGCTTTAAATGTAATTGCCAAATTACCCGAATTGGCAGCAGGAATTTATAGAATTAGGTTTTGCGATGGAAAACTGATTGAACGAAATCCAGAATTGGATTGGGCTGCGAATTTGGCATTGATGCTAGGTCTACCGGATTCGGGTAAAGAGTTTGCGAATTTGATGAGACTCTATTTGGTTTTGCATTGCGATCATGAAGGTGGTAATGTGAGTGCTTTTACGTCAAGAGTTGTGAATTCGGCACTCTCTGATTTATACTATGCGATTTCCGCTGGTTTAAATGGCTTGGCAGGACCATTACATGGCTTGGCCAATCAGGAATGCTTAAGATTCATATTAGAAATAAAAGAAAAGTATGGCAATGATGTTGATGAAAATCAGGTAAAACAATTCGTGTTGGATACTTTGGATGGAGGAAAGGTAATTCCTGGTTATGGTCATGCAGTTTTGAGGGTAACCGATCCTAGATTTAAGGAGTTCATGAGTTTTGGAAAGCAGTATTGTGCAGATGATGTTTGTTACCAAATAGCAGAAAAATTGTTCCTTGTAGTTCCTGATATTTTAAAGACCTACAAAGGAGGAAAGGTTGCTAATCCTTGGCCAAATGTGGATGCAGCTTCTGGATCACTACTTTATAAATATGGACTAAACCAGTTTGATTATTACACTGTTTTGTTTGGTGTTTCGAGAGTTTTAGGTTTTTGTGCACAGAATATTCTGGCCCAAGGTCTGGGACAACCCATCATTCGTCCTAAAAGTGTTACCAACAAATGGGTGGCTGAAAAACTAATGGAAAATAAGGTGAATACTTGATTTTGGTTTATTGATTTGAGCAGGAGCATGCTTCTACAGAGAGCAGGGGTGTGCTCTTATCGAGAGCATGAGCATGCTCAAATTGATGATGTTTTGATATGTAAATGGTATAATTATCTTTGCGGGCTAGAAATAGTTTCTATAATTAAACCGAAAAGATGATTACTGTAGATTCAATAGCTGTTGAGTTTGGCGGAACAAGCTTGTTCAAAGATATTTCATTTGTAATTAATGAGAAGGATAGAATTGCTCTTATGGGAAAAAACGGGGCAGGAAAATCTACTCTTCTTAAAATTATTGCAGGAGTTGATACACCAACTCGTGGTCGTATTTCAACACCAAAAGATAAGACCATTGCTTACCTTCCTCAGCACTTAATGACATCGAATACCAGAACTGTTTTTGAAGAAACAGCTCAGGCTTTTGCTCACATTTTCGAAATGGAGAAGCAAATTGAGGCGATGAATACGGAGCTGGCTTCAAGAACCGATTTCGAATCGGAGAGTTATTACAAGCTGATTGAAGATGTATCTACTTTAAGTGAGAAATTCTATTCCATTGAGGAAACCAATTTTGACTCGGAGGTAGAAAAAACACTTATCGGATTAGGTTTTGAAAGAGAGGATTTTACTCGTCCAACCAGTGAGTTTAGTGGCGGTTGGAGAATGAGAATTGAATTGGCAAAGATTCTTTTGCAAAAGCCTGATTTAATTCTTTTGGATGAGCCTACCAACCACCTGGATATTGAATCGATTCAATGGTTGGAAGATTTTCTGATTAATTCGGGAAAAGCGGTTATGGTAATTTCTCACGACCGTGCTTTTGTTGATCGAATTACATCCAGAACCATTGAAATTACAATGGGCCGCATTTATGATTACAAGGCATCTTATTCGGAGTACCTGGAATTGAGAAAGGACAGAAGAGCACATCAACAAAAGGCTTACGATGAGCAACAGAAAATGATTGCTGAGAACAAAGCTTTTATTGAACGATTTAAGGGAACTTATTCTAAAACCCTGCAGGTGCAATCGCGAGTTAAAATGTTGGAAAAGCTTGAGATTGTAGAAGTGGATGAGGAAGATACTTCTGCCTTGAGATTGAAATTTCCACCTTCGCCTCGTTCAGGAAACTATCCGGTAATTATGGAAGAGGTGAGCAAAGCCTACGATGAGCATTTGGTGTTTGAGAATGTGAATTTTACATTGGAAAGAGGTGAGAAGGTTGCTTTTGTAGGTAGAAATGGTGAAGGGAAATCAACTCTGGTTAAAGCCATTATGCAGGAGATTGATCATGGTGGAACTCTAACACTGGGGCACAATGCCATGATCGGTTACTTTGCACAAAATCAGGCTTCTCTTATGGATGAGGAGTTGACCGTATTTCAGACCATCGATCATGTTGCAAAGGGTGATATCAGAACCAAAATCAAAGATATTTTGGGAGCTTTCATGTTTGGAGGCGATAATTCAACCAAAAAGGTAAAAGTACTTTCGGGAGGAGAAAAAACTCGTCTGGCAATGATTAAATTGTTGCTTGAACCAGTGAACCTATTAATTCTAGATGAGCCTACCAACCATTTGGATATGAAGACCAAAGATATTCTAAAATCAGCATTGAAAGATTTTGATGGAACTTTAATTGTAGTGTCTCACGATCGTGATTTCCTTGATGGTTTGGTGGATAAGGTATATGAATTTGGAAACCAAAGAGTGAAAGAACATTTGGGAGATATCAACTCCTATCTATCGGCAAAGAAAATGGAGAATTTAAGAGAGTTGGAGCGTAAGAATTAATTCAATTCCCTTGATAGGGATTATTGACTTCAAGGTAAGGCGTGTTGGTTGATAGTTGCAGATCTTCAGTTTTCGGTGTATCAGCAAACCCATAATTGTCTCCTTCTTCATAAGTGAATACAATAAAATAATTTAAAAGCAAAGGCCTTGATAGATTACTATCAAGGCCTTTGTTCTTTTTAATGATGGGGAAACTTAAAATTTTTCATCATATTTGGTCCAAAGTCCATCACCAATTTCCCAAGCTTTCTCTACCACTTCGTTGCCCAATTGAATAGTTCTCTTGGTTAACAATTCTGTGCGTTTCTTCTGGCTCATTTTAGATGCCTCTTGATCGATGGCAGCTTGTTCGTCGAAATATTGTTTCTGCAAAGGAACAAAAACAGCATCCACATCATGTCGCATATCTCCCCAACGTTGTGCGGTTAAGGTACCTAAGCGATTGAATGCCCACCATGCAGATTTACGAGTGTAACCAGTTCTACGTGCTTTTACTTTGTAGGATTCGGCCAAATCGGTAGTTCCAGCATAAACTGGGATATAAATGGATGTTGCAACATTGTCTTGTGCCAGCCAAACAATTCCACCTACTTCATCAGGTAACCAATCTCTACACTGAATAATAGTAGCATACATGGTGTACCAACGAGCAATAGTTCTTTCTCCAAGTTCGCCCCAACCACCGTTAACTCTGAACAAACGGTTCATATCATAAGGCATAAAAGGATTCGCAAATGGAGAAAGTTCTTCTTTACCATCCTTATCTGCTTGTTTAATGTTTTTAACGAAGTTATATGGAGTTCCCTCATAGTAATCTTTAAAGATTTCAACCAACTTGTCCATTGTGATTTTTTCATCAGGTTGAACCGAGAATGGATAATCTTTATCGTTGGCATCTAGTTTTAAAGAAGGAGCAGCCATTGAAAGAACTCTCCACTCTCTTCTGCGAGAAGCCAATGATAGTCTGCTTTTAGGAGCATAAGCGTAGTTCCACTTAAAAACTTCACCTTCTTTCCACCAGCCATTTTCTTTGGCAACCGAATAAATGTTTTTCGATGCCATAAAGTGCTCTTTATCTTTTAGGTTGATTTCTTTAATGGTACTTGCATTTGCATTAACCGAAATGTGATTGTCTGGAACACGCTGGGCAACCCAAACCGCACCAACTTTTCCTTTTCCAGGACCAACAACTTCAAAATGCCAAACTTCTTTTTTATCAGCAATGGTCAAACATTCTCCAAAATCTCTCCAACCATATTTCATTAAAAGTTCATCAGCCAATTGAATTGCTTCTCTTGCAGTTGTACATCTCTCTAGCATCAATTGTTGTAAGCGTTGACAATCGATTAAACACTCTTTCGAGAACAATTCTTCACGACCTCCAAAGGTAGATTCCCCAATGGCCAGCTGCTTTTCGTTCATACAAGGGTAAGCTGTATTTACGTACTGGAATGTATTAGCAACCTGATCAATTTCTCCAATTTTCACATGCTGATAAGTGGGCATGCTAAGGCTGTCGTAAGCTGATCTTTCATATAAGGAGAACTTGCTGCCTTTATTGTGTTTCTTAGAAGGTGTAACATCCATCCATGCACGTGTTCTGTGACTGTCATCAGTGTGTGAAGTGATAACTGATCCGTCAATTGTAGCCAGTTTTCCTACAGTTATTGTTGTACATCCTTCTGGCACTCCATTTTGCCAATCCGATTTGTCTTGTGCATTTGCACTACCCATTATAAGAACGCAAAGTCCGAATAAGTAATAATTTAAAAATCTGTTCATGTTTAAGTATTTGTGTTGGTTAGTTGAATATTTTGGATAACCCATTACTGAACCAAATAAATTCCAGTATCCTCAATGGTAATTAATTTTTGTTTGTAAAGAAGACCAATTGCTTTCTTAAAGTTTTTCTTACTCATTTTAAGAGTATAATAAATGTCTTCAGGTGAGCTTTTATCATTCAAAGGAAGGAATCCTTCTTCTTCTTTTAATAAATCAAGTATTTGCTGTCCTGATTTTGGAACCTCGTTAACATATCCTTGTTGTTGAAGGCTAACGTCAATTTTTCCATCACGACGTACTTTTTTTATGTATGCTTTTCTTTTATCTCCGATTTTTAGGTGCCCAAAAACTTCGTTCTTGTATATCATACCTAAGGCATCATCATTAATCAATACCTGAAAACCCAATTCACTTCTCTTTCCAACTAAAATGTCTACTTCATCTCCTTCATTGTAGGGGACTTCATTGTCTCGTAGAATTCTTTCGATTTTAGCTGTAGCCACAATTCTTCCTGTAGCATTATCCAAATAGATGTATACCAGGTATGAAAGATCTACTTGCATTTTATCCCTTTGTTCGCTAAACGGAACAAGCAAATCTTTAGCCAAACCCCAATCTAAAAATGCGCCTACATTGGTTACCGATTTTACTTTAAGAACAGCAAACTCCCCAACAATTGCTTTTGGTTTTAGAGTAGTGGCTATAATTCGGTCTTCCGAATCTCTATATATAAATACTTTAATTTTGTCGTCAAGTTGTGTTTTTGGCGGAACATATTGATTCGGTAGCAAGATCAAAGCTTCATCTTCACCCTCTAAAAACACTCCAAAGTCAACCAATTTGGCAACTTTTAATTCTGCATATTGTCCAATAATACTCACGAGGTATATTTTTAATTGATTCCAAGCTATAATAGAATCATGGATTGATAATTAACAGCGTAAAAGTAAGCAACTTTTTATGAATTTACCGTGACAATATTGAAAAGAGAAGATTGACCGAAATTTAAAAATGCCATGCTTGGTTTGAACTGGATGTAATTCTTGTTTTTAATTCAAATTCAAAGATTATTCATGTTGTAGAGCATGTTTGTTAAAACTCATAAAATGAGAGTGGGTGTTTTTCTACCTAATTTAATTAACAGTAAATGTAAGTAGTTAAATGGATATGTCTAGTGCTTGAATTTCCTGTGAAATGCATTTTTATTGAGTTTTATCAAAAGTGAAAAGTCAAGATTGTAATTTTCGTTATCGATTTCGAATTTTCGCTGATATTATTAAGGAAAATTATCCGTATTAAACATGAGTGTTTACACCCATAAAATCTGATATTGTAGAACATACCCTATGCAATAGAGAAAAATTTCCCTATTTAAGATTAGTTTTTATTTTTGATGCAGAGATCAAGAAATCATGGATTTTGAGATTAGTAAATAACTCTCTCTCGAGTTAATTTGATATAAAAATTCAATAAGTCAGGGTATGAACAAGAGGAAATTATTGGTTAGAGATCTAACGTTAAGAGATGGTCAGCAATCTCTTTTTGCGACCAGAATGCCACAGGCAGAGATAGAAAAAGTTTTGCACTTGTATAAGAAGGCAAACTTTTATGCGATGGAAGTATGGGGTGGAGCAGTTCCTGATTCCGTGATGCGTTATTTGAATGAGGATCCTTGGTATCGCTTAGAGTCCATTAAAAAAGAGATTGGAGATGTTTCCAAACTTACAGCCTTATCTCGTGGACGTAATCTTTTCGGATATAGCCCTTATCCTGAATCGGTAATTGAAAAGTTTAATACACAAGCTGTAAAATCAGGTTTAGGTATTATGCGTATTTTCGATTGTTTGAACGATATCGAGAATATGAAGTCGACCATTAAGTATGTGAAAGCCGCTGGTGGTATGGCCGATTGTGCAGTGTGCTATACTGTAGATTCTAAGTTTCCTGAGAAAGAAGAAGACCGCAAGCGACTAAGTGTAAAGAACCTTCCTGATCAGATTTTCGACTTGGATTACTTTGTGAATCTGGCTAAGAAATTGGAAGCTCTGGGAGCTGATATGATTTCCTTGAAGGATATGGCTGGTTTGGCTTCACCTTCTCGTGCAGGTCAAATTATTCGTCGATTTAAAGAAGAGTTAAGTATTCCTGTTGATTTTCACTCACACTCAACACCTGGCTATGGTTTGGCTTCGGCTTTAACTGCCATTATTAATGGTGTGGATATTATCGATACCAATATCATGAACTTTGCGGGTGGATCCGCAGCTCCTGCATATGAGTTGATTTACCTGTTCTGTCAGAAGTTGGGCATTGAATTGGATGGAAATCCTGAGGTAGTGGTTGAAATCAACAAAATTTTGAAAGAGATTCGTGCGAATGCTTTGGCTGAAGTGGATAGCTACAAGCAATTCCCGATTGAATTTGATATTACGAAAGATAAGCTTCCTGCTGAAATCGATAAATTATTTGATGAGGCAATAGAATACGCTAAAGCTGACAAAGAGGCTGAGTTGCTGGATGCTTGTCATGCAATTGAAAAATATTTTAATTTCCCGGCTCCTAACGAAATGGTTAAGAAGGCGGAAATTCCTGGTGGTATGTACACAAACATGCTAAACCAGTTGAAGGCTTTAGGTTTGGAAACCCTGCTTGAGAGAGTGTTGGAAGTGGTGCCAGTGGTTCGTTTGGATGCAGGTTGTCCGCCATTGGTAACCCCTTCTTCACAAATTGTAGGGGTACAGGCGGTAAATTGTGTTATCGATGAAAACTCAGGTCGTCCGTTCTATACAAATGTATCCAACCAGTTTTTTAGCTTGGTAAAAGGAGAGTACGGTACTACTCCAATTGAAATTGCTCCTGAATTCCGTGAGAAAATCACTGGTAAGCCAGAAAGAGAAGATTATGATGTGAGCAATTACCAGGCACCGGAAAATCCAAATCTGCCACAATACGGAAATGTAAAGTTAGCTGTAGACGATAAAGAATACATGCTTTTGGAACTGTTCCCATTGGTAGCAAAAGGATATTTAGAAGGAAAGCGTAAGGCTGAATTCGAAACCAAAAGAGTAGAAAATCGTAAGAAAATTGCTGCGGAAAGAGCTGCAATCAAAAGAACTCGAAAACTGAAGATTCGTGACTTAACTTTACGTGATGGTCAGCAATCGCTGTTCGCAACTCGTGTGCCACAACACGAAATTGAAAAGGTTCTGCCTTTCTATAAAGATGCAAACTTCTACGCATTAGAGGTTTGGGGCGGTGCAATTCCCGATTCGGTAATGCGTTACCTGAACGAAGATCCATGGCATCGATTGGAATCGATTAAAGAAGTGATTGGTGATGTTTCACACCTAACTGCATTATCACGTGGTAGAAACTTGTTTGGTTACTCGCCTTATCCAGAGTCGGTAATCGAAGGTTTCAACAAAAATGCTGTGAAATCAGGATTAGGTATCATGCGTATCTTCGACTGTCTGAATGATGTGAAGAACATGGAAACTACCATCAAGTATATGAAAGAGGCAGGAGGGATTGCCGACTGTGCGGTTTGTTATACGGTAGATCCAAAATTCACCAGAAAACAAAGATGGAATGCGCTTTTATCTGGTAAGAAATTACCTAAAAAGATTTTCGATGTAGATTATTTCGTGAACAAGGCCAAGCAAATGGAATCGCTTGGTGCTGATATGATTACTGTGAAGGATATGGCAGGATTGATTCCTCCATCATTATCGGGTAAGATTGTGAAGCGATTGAAACAAGAACTTAAAGTTCCGATTGATTTCCATACGCACTGTACTCCAGGTTATGGTTTGGGAGCTGTGTTAATGGCCATTGTAAATGGTGTAGATGTGGTGGATACCTGTATGCTGAACTTTGCAGGAGGTCCTGCTGCTCCATCATTCGAAATTATTCAGCTTTTCGCGGATAAATTAGGTTTGGATACGGGAGTGAATTTGGATTCTGTTGTTGCCATTAACAAGGAATTGAAGGGAATCCGTGAAAGAATTGCTGAGTTCGATTCTTATAAAATGTTCCCATTAGAGTTTGATATTACTGCTGATTATCTTCCTAAAGAGATTGATGCATTATTCGATAGAGCAATTGAATTGGCTAAAGCCGATAAAGAAGAAGAGTTGTTGGCAACCTGTCACGCAATCGAGAAGTATTTTAACTTCCCTGAACCAAACGAGAAGGTGAAAGCTGCTGAGATTCCAGGAGGTATGTATACCAACATGCTGGCTCAGTTAAAAGCACTAGGTTTGGAAGATTTATTGCCAACCGTATTGGAGAAAGTTCCAGAGGTTCGTGTGGCAGCAGGTTGTCCTCCGTTGGTAACCCCATCTTCACAAATTGTGGGTGTACAGGCAGTAAACTACGTATTGGATGTGAATAGCGGTAAAGCTCCATATACAAACGTAAATAACCAATTTTTTAATCTGGTAAAAGGAGAGTATGGCGAAACGCCAATTGATATCGATCCTGAATTCAGAATGAAAATCTGTGGACAGATGGAAGCTACTGATTATGATGTAAACAAGTATCAGGCTCCAGAGAATCCGGTATTGGATGAGTTTGGCGGTGTGAAGCTTGCCGAAAATGAGAAAGAAATGTTGCTGTTGGAATTGTTCCCAACTGTAGCGACTCCATTCCTGAAAAACAGAAAAGCGGATGCCTACTACGAAAAAGTAGCTGCAGAAGAGAATGAAAAGCAAAGAATCATTGAGGAGAAGAAAGCTGCTTATGCTGCAATTCCATTAGAAGAGAAATATAAAATGTTACTTCGTGGATTGTACAGCTTGGCAGGTGATTCCGAACAGGCTACTGGTGATATCACTCAGCCAGAAGAGAAAGAATCCAAGCTTGACCTGAAAACAATTAAGATGCTTCAAGAACAAAAGCCGAAGAGAAAGTTAGGATAAAGTTCTTTCTAATATATTTTTAACACACAAACTAAAAGTGCTATTCCGAATGGGGTAGCACTTTTTGAATTTTAGTAGGTGTATAGTCTAAATGATAGCTAAATTGTTATCACCCTTGTTGTTTCGGTATTATGTGGACATTAGCCTAATGCAATTCGAACAATACTTCTAAGGGGTTATACCGTTTCAAGCACTTGATACGATGCGTTTCATAGGCTTGATACGAACCGGATCAAGTACTTCATACGGTGTGTTTCATAGGCTTGATACGATACGGATCAAGTGCTTGAAACGCTAAAGACTCTTATAAGGAAGGTGAAAGATGTAGCCTGCTATGTCTTGAATGATGATTAGGCTGCGCTTATCTCACATCTTATAATGAGTTAGAAAACGAAAAAAGACTGCACCTTGTTTGGATACAGTCTTTTGTAATATAATCAAGTTTGTATTGTTTGGCTATTCATATTTCAATGCATAAACAGGATCTTTCCTGGCGGCATTGTAGGTTTGCCAGCTAACGGTGATGATTGCAATAATGATAGCAATTACACCAGCTAAGGCAAATATCCACCAGCTTAGATCAATTCGATAAGCAAAACTTTTTAACCAATCATCGGCAGCATAAAAAGCAATTGGGGATGCAATAACGAAAGCCAAAGCCACCCATATAACATATTCGGAGATTAGTTGCAGCATAATTTCCAAGGAACTTGCTCCATTGGCTTTTCGAATTCCTATTTCTTTTGTTTTGTGTTGAATACTGTAGGAAGACAAAGCATACATTCCAAGTATTGATAATAGGATGGAAAGAATGGCAAACAAGGTCAATGCTTTCATTTCATTGTACTGGTTTCGGTAAATTTTGAAATAACTATCACTCAGAAATTCATATTTCATGGGTTGATCTGGAAACAATTGACTCCATGTTTCTTGCAAATTCTGAAGCGCCTTAGAGGTGTTGTTTTTGTCAATTTTTACTAGAAAAGTACTGTTGAAAATTCGTTTTAGACCGATAACTTCAGCTTTTTCTTCTGAGAACATGTCTGCATAATGCAAGTCCTTGATTACGGCAACAATCTCACCTTGTTTAAAATAGGTTGGAGATATGAAATTGTACTTGAATTGTTTCCCTATCGCATCTTGAGGATTTTTAAACCCCAGTTTTTTGGAGGCGGATTCATTTAAAATGTATTGTTCCTTAAAATTACGATAGGATGGATCAAGATTATTGATGTTTTTGGTAGCAGATTCTTCATTGGGTGAAATGGCCGCACTTTCCCACATGTAGCTTGATCCGCTTTTTAGATTTAAATCGCCCGCCAATGCTTTAATATCAAACAACTTAAAAAACTCATGATCGATAGAATTAATTGAGATGGTATTGTTTTCACTTTTATCCATTCCTTCCATTTCAAATGGGTAAACAAAATCAGGGGTTGTACCCGGAGGCATCATGGTTGATGAAATTATTTGTATTTCAGGATACTTTAAAGCTTTCTCTTTGAAAAGATCAAATTTACTGATGGCTGCATAAGGGAATTCAGTAATTGTAATAATGGATTCTTTATCTTTTCCAGGGTGAAAATTCTGGATCTTTGAAATTTGTTGATGTAAAACAATGGTCAAAACCAAAGCTACGATGGATAGCGTGAATTGGCAAACCAAAGAGATGATGAATTTTTTAGAACCTTCTTCTTTCTGATTGCTTAAATTTGAAGAAATCTTCTTGGTTTGTAGAGGAAGCAGTGAAATTGCTCCAAACAAAACAATAAAGAACAAAACAAGAAAAATAAACAATACTCCTTCATTTTTAATCATAAAGTTAAACTCTATAAAGCGATCAAAGATAAAAGTGAGTATGGTTCCTATGATAATGGATAGTGAAATCTGGATGGATGATTTCTTCATTTGCGAAAGGGAAAGATCTAACAGGTTTGCACCGTTGATAATTTTAATTTTGAGATTGTTTAAGTCACTATCCAATTGAACTGTGTTCAGATTAAAATAGTTAATCATTGCAATTAAAAGAATTATAATAGCACCTGACATTATTACCCAAATGGTTTTTATGGTACCATTTGATCCTAGCTCATCCTTTTTATGACTTTTTAGATGAATTTCCCGAAGATTCATTAATTTAAAAGTCGGAGATACCTCTGCTTCAGCAACATTTTCTTTCCAATGTTTATTTAAAGAAACCTCCAATTGATCTGGTTTTACATCAGGGTGTAATAACAAGTATGTGAAGGCATGTCCATAGGGATTGCGGAGTGTTTCCAGATTGCTTGAGAGCAATACATCTGGTTTCATGTGCGAATTGGATGGAAATTCATCAAATACACCTTTAACTGTATAAATTGTTCCTCCATTACTATCAAATTCTCCTTTAAGAGTTAATTCTTTTCCTATTACATCAGTGCTGCCAAAATATTTTAATGCAGATTCTTTGCTGATTACGACTTCATATAGTTGTTGAAATAGACCTTCCTTATTGCCTTGTATCAGTTTAAAATCAAACAATGTAAAGAAGGAATGATCGGTGTAGTATGCATTTTCCAATGAATATATCTGATCTTTTATTTTTAGGGTATAATTGAACGGTTTTACCATTAAAACTATCTGCTCTATTCCAGGGAATTTATCGTATAAGTCCTTTATGTAATGGGCATTTAAACTAGCAGTGTTTACATTGTCAGTAGTTTGCATAAAGCCAACTTTACCAGGCTTGTCTATGTTAAGGCGGTAAACCTGATCTGCTTTTGTATGAAACTTATCGAACGACAACTCATGTTTTATATAGGATGAAGCAAAAAATACACTAGCAAAAGCAATTGCAATTCCAATGATATTAATTGCAGCCCATTTGTTTTTTCTTGACAAAATATTCATAGCTTCCTTATTAATATTCAATTTGTGCAAACTCTTTCTTTGTATTTTCTATAGTAACTTCACCATCAAATAATCTGATTACGCGATGTGCGAACTCAGCATCTCGCTCCGAGTGAGTTACCATTACAATGGTGGTGCCTTCTGCGTTCAACTCACTTAATAAATTCATTACTTCAAGGCCGGTTTTTGAATCCAAATTACCTGTTGGCTCATCGGCAAGTAAAAGTTTTGGGTTGGGTGCTATGGCACGTGCAATGGCAACTCTTTGCTGTTGTCCACCCGATAATTGTTGCGGATAATGGTTTTTTCTATGGCCTATCTTCATCCTGTCAAGCATTTCCAGAACACGCTTTTTCTTCTTGCCAAAATCGTATCGTAAATACTTTAATGGCAATTCTACATTTTTGTATACACTTAATTCATCAATCAAGTTGAATGATTGAAAAACAAAATTGATATTCCCTTTGCGAAATTTATTGCGCTGCTTTTCTTTAAGTTTACTAACCTCATTATTGTAGAAATGATACTTGCCACTGGTAGGACTATCTAACATGCCTAGAATATTTAATAGGGTAGATTTTCCACAACCCGAAGGGCCCATAATGGCTACAAATTCTCCTTCTTTTATTTCCAGGTTAACTTTATTTAAGGCAGTGGTTTCAACCTCTTCGGTTCGAAATACTTTGCTTAGGTTTTCTATTTTGATCATTTTGTTTTATTAAAGATTCGTAAGTTATATAATTATTATTGTCATGCATAAAAGAATAGTAGTTCTTCATACTGTAACAGTATTACTATAGTTGTGCCATTGATTCTAATTGCTGTGTTTAGAGGTAGTTGTGTTATAATAGTGGTTTGAGTAGGATATTCTAGTTGTAAAAATTCTTTATTCTTACTGTATAGTTTCTTTACATTCTGTTGAGTTGTTGATTCCATTTCTCTACATTTGGAAGACCTAATCCGAGAAAATATGTCAATGGGAAATATTTTAATTGTAGACGATCATAAACGCGTAAGAATTTCTCTTCAAATGTTATTACAAGATGAGTTCGATACGGTTAATGTACTTTCAAATCCCAAAAGTTTACTTCGCGAGTTGCAGGTGAATTCTTATGACATTGTTCTTTTGGATATGAACTTTTCTGCAGGGGTGAATACAGGAAACGAAGGCTTGTTTTGGATGAATGAAATCCTAAAATATGATCCTGAATTGGCAGTTGTATTACTAACCGCCTACGGAGATGTAGAATTGGCAGTAAAAGCCGTTAAAAAGGGAGCCACTGATTTTGTGTTGAAGCCATGGGACAACAACAAGTTGATCTCTACTTTGAAATCGGCTTTAAGCTTGAGACTATCGAAAAAGAAGATACAAAAGCTGGAAACCGATAAACAAGACTTAACCCGAGAGTTGAATCAGAACAAGTCCGAAATGATTGGTCGATCAACTGCGATGATGAATCTGCGAAAGCTGATGCAAAAAGTAGCGGTTACCGATGCAAATGTTTTGGTTTTGGGTGAGCATGGTACAGGAAAGGAGTTGATTGCACGAGAAATACATCAGCAATCCCAAAGAAGCATGAAACCTATGGTTTCGGTTGATATGGGAGCCATGAGCGAATCGCTTTTCGAAAGTGAATTGTTTGGTCATGCAAAAGGAGCCTTTACCGATGCCAAGGAAGACAGGCAGGGAAGGTTTGAGTTGGCTTCGGGTGGTACCATCTTTCTGGATGAGATTGGAAACCTATCATTGGCCATGCAGGCCAAATTGTTGTCCGTACTACAAAATAGGCAGGTAATTCGCCTTGGCGATCATCAAACCAGGAGCATTGATATTCGTTTGGTATGTGCTACCAATAAAAACCTTCAGGAAATGGTTGCCGAAGGAACATTTCGTGAAGATTTACTTTATCGCATCAACACCATTCAAATAGAGGTACCTTCTTTGCGTGATCGCGTTAGCGATGTTGCACTGTTGGCAGAGTATTTCCTAATGAAATATGCAACGAAATACGATAAAAGAAGGTTGACTTATACTGATGAGGCTATTGATAAGCTGCAGAATTACCCATGGCCGGGAAATGTTCGCGAGTTGCAACACGCTGTCGAAAAGGCGGTAATACTCTCGGAAGGAGATAAAATTACATGTGAAGATTTTCTATTAAAGCAGAATGGAGTCAGAGCAAGCAATTTGCCACCTCAAAGCTTTGTGGATATGGAAAAACAAATGATTCTTACTGCTATGGAACGTCACGAAGGAAATCTAACACATATGGCTCGAGAGCTTGGCGTTACCCGCCCAACTCTTTATCACAAAATCAGGAAGTATGATTTATAAAAGCCTTTTTATTCAGGTTCTAATTCGCCTCAGTAGTATTCTGTTGTTGAGTTTTCTTATGGGATGGATCTTTTGGGCTACGGCTTATCCTTATATGGCTTTATTGGTGTTAATGCTCATTCTTTGGTTAAGTTATCATTTGATTCATTATTTGAATACAACCAATCGTTTGTTATCGCAATTTTTTCTATCGGTTAAGAATGAGGATTCAGCATTAAGTTTTCCTAAAAATATATCTGGTAAATCCTTTGATGAGTTGCGCAAGGGAATGCAGGAGGTGAACCATACCATTAGAGATTTACGCTTAAAAGCACAGAAAACTGAGATGATAAGTGATGCCATTATTGAGCATGCAGCAGTAGGCTTGCTTTCCTTTAATGAGAATGGGGTAGTGGAGTGCATAAACCATAAGGGGCGTGAACTATTGGATGTGCATAATCTTTATAACATTAAGGCTTTGCAAAAAAACGATGCAGACTTGTTTGATCTGTTTGAGAAAATGAAGGCTGGAGATACCCGTGTCTTTCATTTAAATGTAAAGAACTTAAGTAGATATCTGCTAATTTCTTGCACTACTATTAAACAGGAAAACAAGGAATTAAAGCTGTTATCCTTTACGGATATTAAAAATGAGATGGATGCGCAGGAGTTGGAATCCTGGCAGAAGTTGATTAATGTGCTTACCCATGAAATTATGAACTCAGTTTCTCCGCTAACCTGTTTGTCGGAAAAATTAGAGAACAACTATCAGCAAATAGAAGTGGGAACTGTTCTTACCGAATCGGTTCTTACAAAAACACGCAACGGACTTCAGGTGATAAAGGAGCAAGGGCAGGGACTCATGTATTTTGTAGAGGCTTATCGTGAACTCTCGAGAATACCAAAGCCTAATCGGCAAGCCATTGTTGTATCTCAACTGTTTGTCCATCTGCAAGATTTGTTGCACATGTATTCCAACGAGCAAGTACAATATCATTTCAGTATTCGTCCAAAAGACTTACATTTCTATGCCGATGAGGCTCTTGTGAAACAGGTTTTAATTAATCTGGTGAAGAATGCTCGTCAGGCCATTTACGGCAAAGGAGAAATACACTTGAAAGCAGAGGGAAAACATGAGGCTTGTGTCGAAATCAGTATTACTGATAATGGTTGTGGAATTTCTGCCGAGGATATGAAAAATATATTTATCCCATTTTTTACTACCAAGGAGGAAGGATCCGGTATTGGCTTGAGCCTCACACGCCAGATTATGCGTCTACACAACGGGCACGTTTCGATAGAATCGGAGGAAGGGGAAGGTACAAAGGTCAAATTGGTTTTTCCAATAAAGTAGTTGAGATAAAAGGAAAAAAGAAGGAAAACTTACAAGCTATCGGTATGCCCTTTTAGAATTAAGATCCATTAAGGATTTTTAACCAATTTTATACTTTATTTCGTCAAACTATTGGTTTGAAACTAAAACATATACGCTATTTAAACCGTATTTAAATAGACAGCAATTCCTTTTATTCAGCTTTAAACCAAATACCATGTTATACAAAAAAATGAAATGTATTATTGGTAGGTGTTATTTGATACTTGCCATATTGGTTGGCACGGCCACATTTACAAGTGCACAGGAACAATTTATACAAGATTCTATCCCATATGATGATGTACGTGCTGATGAATCAGATCAAATTCAGAATCAAGAAAAACAGAATAAGGACGGCATTCCCATTGGCTTATTTGCCTACAACAAATGGGTGGATTTAAACGAAAATGAAATCGTTGAGAAGAATGAGTTTTTTGGACTCGGGAAACAATCTTATGCCAAGGGGGAGTCTATTAGTGCTTCTTTGTACGATCCGGCAATAAAAGAAGGGACGAACTTGAAGCTTAGAATTTGGGATACGAGTGGTAACCTAATTCGAACAGTACGTAAAAACTATACCTCAAAACCTTTATTTACCTACTCAAACTTCGATGCTTTTTTGCCAGTGGGAGAGTATATCTTGACAATCAATCCGGCAGAATCGGGGAAAACATATCAGATTAACTTTTTAATAAAGGAACCTAATGGCAATGCTTTCGCAAAAATCAGGAAGAAACTGCTTCCCGAGAGTTTTCACCTGTTTAAGGAATGGATTGATGAGGATGGAGATATGAAAATGGATAGTGCAGAGGTAATTGGTTTGAATCAGAGGCAGTTTGCGCTTGGAAAAGTTGATTTTCAAGTTGGACTTAACCTTCCAATGAATAATAAGCAAGTGGTTTATCAGATTTGGAATTCTACCTATGATATGATTGCAATGAATATTTCCAGCTTGGATAGTTTGCAACACTATACCATGAAAGAAGACACGATTCATCCTGGCAATCAATTCTTACGGGTTTTAAAAAATGTACCTGAGGGAGAGTATATGATTACGGCCTCTTTGGATATGAAGGACCCAATACAATATCGAATATTAGTACAAATTGGCGATTCTACTGCCAATATTGTTAAAACCGATGAGGCTGTGACAGCTCAAACTGATGAAACACCAGAATTGGAAGAGGTAACCGAAAAGATTCCAGAAACTCCTGTTATGGCAATGAATATTAGTGAGAATGTTGAGAATTTGGCTCCAGAGTTCACCAAAGGTCAGGAAGGATTCTTCTTTTTTACTGGTTTTATTGATTTGAATGAAAACAATAAGCAGGAGAGAGAAGAGTTTATGGGAGCTGATCAAGAGCATTATTATTCAGAGTCGGAGAATATATTTGTCCAGTTTCATTTAAAGCAATTTGTCAATAGTGAATTGAATCTGAAAATATTTAATGCAGAAGATCAAATGGTTCGTGAACAGATTGGGTATTATACTGATTCTCCTTTTGTGTTTAAAGTGTCTATGCCAGATGAACCATTAATTCCTGGCGAATACAAGTTAATTGTGCAACCAGGTGATTCGGAAATAAAATATCGATTGGAGTTGACGATTAAATAAGGTCACAATCTTATTATATAAAAACTCCCGCTTGGCACTGTAGCAAAGCGGGAGTTTTACTTGATCTATAAACTATAAAGAAAACTTGTTTTATTTTAATTCTGCTATTGCGTTGGTATTAATTATTGTTTCATCACTTTTTTTGTCAGTTTCGATCCATCTTCCATTTCGAAAATGAATAAATACATGCCACTTGCTAGCTTGCTAAGATTTACTTCTTCCGAATTATTTGGACTACCAATTGTTCTTACCATGCGACCACTTAAACCATAAATCTTAATCTGATTAACGCCTTTTAAGTTAGATAGGTGTAGAATATCTTTAACAGGATTAGGATACATTTTAAGCTCTTTTTCCAATATGTCATCTATTCCTGTCGTAAAAGCTATGATATCAGTATAATTGCTATATGCCTTATTTCCTGTAAGTAGTTCTCCTGTTTCGGCAACAGGTGTAACTGAAAATCGGATGTATTTTCCACCATCAGCATTAAGCAAGGTGTAATTTAAGCTTGTTGCACCCGAAATCTCACTTTCATTCGTACCTTGTTTATTATCTGACCTGTACCACTGGAAAATTGAAGAGCCTTCAGCATCATTTTCAGGGTCGCTATATACATAACTTGCAGTTAGAGTTTCACCTTCTGTAAGAGTTCCAGTAATTTCAACATTGCTTGCTACAGGAGCATTTACCAATGATACCACCTGTTCTGTATAAGTAGAATAAACTGTTTTACCCTCAAGTAGTTCACCGGTTTGCGCAACAGGAGTCACTGAGAATCGAATGTATTTGTTGCGATCGTCGCCAGTAAGCTGATAAGTTGTACTTGTGGCACCACTTATACTCATTTCATTCCTACCATTGGTATCTTCAGCTCTGTACCATCTGTAAACAGAAGCTCCTTCTGTATCTCCATTTACATCAGCGTAGGAATAAGATGCAGTAAGAGTTTCGTCTTCTTTAGCTGTTCCTGCAATGCTAACATTACTAGCAACAGGTGCTGCGATAACATTCGGCTGAGTCAATTGTTTTGTGGTGTAGATATGATATTCTCCTGGTTGAAGTGTAATGCTAGCATCGATAGCAGTTACATTAACTTCTTGCCCAGAGAAATAATCGTACCATGTTCCTGTTTTGCTAAAATTAGCAGATATACTACCTTCCTTGATATCAAAATTACCAATGATACGAACATCCATATCAGCATGATTGATTTCGATACGCTTTAAGGCCTGTGAAGTGATTAAATTAAAATTGTCTGATTCAAAAGCAGGCTCTTCCTTTTTAATCTTTGCCAAGGCAGAAAATACCTGATATACTTTTTTACGATAAGGATCATCCTGATATTCCCATTTTACTGGTTTTTTCCCAGTTCTATCATTGTAATTGATAGAGATATCATAGCCTAGTTCGCCAAATTGCCAGATCATTTTTGGTCCGGGAATGGTTAGGAAGAAGGCTGCCGCAGTTTCTATTCTTGAAAGGCCGGTATTCAAACTTCTTACATTGTAACCATCTAAAGATTTACCTTCAGTAAGATTACTATACATCATTCGTTCTTCATCGTGACTTTCCATATAACTTACAAGCTTAGGACCATCCCAATCTCTATTTTTCCATGAAGTCCAATTAAAATCAGAGCTATTACCAATAGTGGCTGCACGATAGTCATAATTAGCATTGCCCCAAAGAAGGATATCGTGAGCAGCAAGTTCTTTTTCTTCTTGATTATCGGATAGATGCTCGAAGATTACTACAGCATCAGATTTTACATTCCAGATTTCTGTTGCCATTCGCTTTAGGTTGGCAATCCTGGCTGCATCGTACTGACTACCCCATGGGTCAGAAGAAGCACTATGAGTTGTGTTCGAGAATCCTTTGGTAAAATCGAAACGGAAACCATCAATGTGGTATTCTTCCATCCAGTATGAGTTGATTCTATCTACCAAATCTTTTGTTGCTTGACTCTCGTGGTTCAAATCATAGCCCCAATGTGCATCGGGGTTCTCGAAATTATGCTCTTGATTGTACCAAGGATTTTCAGCGCTTGGCTTACTGCCATCGAAATACATTCGCAAGAATGGTGATTGTCCGTAGGTGTGATTCAATACCATATCCATTAATACGGCAATTCCTCTTTTGTGGCATTCATTGATAAAAGTTTTGTAATCATCTTTTGTTCCATAAGCTTTGTCGGGCGCAAAATAGAACGATGGATTGTAACCCCATGAATCATTTCCTTCAAATTCGTTGAATGGCATTAACTCAATTGCATTAACACCTAATCTTTCCAAATAATCCAGAGTATCTGTTACTGTTTTGATATTACCAGCAGCAGTGAAATCTCTAACATGAAGTTCATAAACAACCAAATCTTCCTTTTTAGGCATGGTAAATCCATTATCGGTCCAGCTAAATGCAGTTTGTGCTGTTTGGAATACACTGGCTATTTCTGTTGTTTTTCCTTCCGGATAATCAATCAGATTTAGATAGGTTTCATCAGTAATATACTTGTCATTCCAAGGATCTGATATTTTATCGGCATATGGATCTGCAATTTTTATGTCTCCATCAATAAGATATTGGAAAATGTACTCTTTGCCAGCTTGAAGATTGTTAATGGTCACCCAAAAGTTGTCACCATCCTTCTTCATTTGGTACATGTTATCGAGTTTCCAATCCGAAAAATCTCCAATAACATATACATATTCCTTGTTGGGAGCATACAGAACAAGTGTTACTGAAGTAGCATCAATATAATTGATACCAGCAACAACATTGGCTGGCATACTTTCATTCACAACATCTTCGCGAACGAAGAAATTAACTGTATCTCTCACCTCTTCTGAACCATCTGAGGCAACAGCTACCAATTCATGATTACCAGCAATATCAGTATTTATGATTTTACTAATTTCAGCTGCTGTGGTAGTTTCATTTTCAACTCCATCAAGATATAGTGTTAGACTTGTGCTCGCATTTGATTGTATTGTAACCTGTAAATCCTCATTTTTTTGAATGACTTTGTTGTTAATAGGGGCTGAGAAGCTAACATTTAAGCCACCTTCACTTACATCTGCAAAAATGTCTTTGCCACCATCGTCTTTCCCTTCTTTTGAATTGTCAGAAGAACGGAATACGAAAGCCATTTTTAATATTTTTTCTCCATCTACAACACCGTAGTATTCACGAATGCTTGGAGTAATCTTCAATTCCCACTTGTTGTTTCCAAGTGAGGTCAATTTGTACTTGGCACTATTATCACCCCAGGTAGGAGCATATTTCCAGTCGGTATCTGATGTACTTTTATCAGTGATTACACCTGTGTGAGCATAAACATCTCCGGTGTAATCCTTTAATCCTCCAGTTCCCAAAGTAGCGTCAAAAGTAATGGTCACTTCATCACTTTCGGTAGGAAAGGCAGGGGAGGTAGTTATGATTTGTGCCTGACTAATGAATGACATTAGCAGGAATATAAAGGTAAGATATGTGTAAAGTTTCTTCATAATCAGAACTTTCTATTGATTGAATTCCGTTTGGTTTCAGTATAAAAAAATGCAATCAGCAACCAGAATAGTTACCAATTGCATTTAATTATTTGAAGCAGGGTAGCCTCATGACTACCCTACGTGCTTATAGTTTTATTAAGGAGTTGTGATTGAACCAGCTCCAGTTAAGAAGTTAAGAGAGATATTGTCACCTGCAGTAACATTTACTCTTTCCTGGTCACCACCTGTTCCTCTGAATTCAATTTTGTCATTAAGAACGATGAATTCAGCTTGCCACCAATCACAGTTCAATGTTGGTGCATCAACATACATTCTTAATTCTCCATCATTAGGAACCCCATCAAATTTAATTACTTTATTGGTATTGTCAACAGTGAAAAGATCGGCAGGATCTCCACCTTCCCATCCACCAAATACATTACCCATACCGTAAACCTTAGGCTCTGCAATTTCGATAGTGTTATTTGCTAAGTCAACAACAACCATATAATATCCAGCTGTTGCAGGAACAGGAATGTCAGTACCACCTTTGGCGTAAACACCATCGGTTGCATCACCCTCTCTACCAAAGTCTCCACCTGCCCATGCAGCTTGAGGAGCACACTTAAAGTTTCCTGAACCTTTCATCCAAACAATTTTCCAGAACAATTCAGGATGACTGTGAACAGGAACAAATTGAAGTTCGTTTTTCCAATTCCAGTCTTCATCATCCGGACCAACACCATTACCTGTCATGTATAATTCGGTTGGATATACAGGCTTAGCAACAATTGCGAAAGTACCTGCGTTTAGATCTACTGTAATGTCATATTCAGCATCACCACCATCGAAAGTAATGTTACCATTAGCAGTTTTTGGACCTAAGATACCAGTGTTGCCATTTTCTTGAATGTTACCCCAATCAAGGTCACCCCAGCTTTGCTGACCGATAAATTTGAACTGAGCACCATCTTTCAATACTTTCTCAATAGTATAAACACCTTCGCTTACTTTAGTAAATGCAACAGCATTTCCAGCATCCCAGGTAGGATCAGTAGCATTGTAGTCACCAACAAGGTAAAGATTGTCGTAATCAAAACCATAAGTAGCTGAACCTACTACATGAGAAGTAATGTTTAGTGAGCTTGATACAAAGTCAGCTTCAACTTTATACCATCCAGTTTCACCAGTGAATTTGAAGTTTCCAGCATTGTCTCCAGCAGCTTCGATATTATCAGATTTTGTTGCGAATTTACCAAAGTTGTAATCATATCCATCGCTAGCTTGTTTTTCAGCAAATTTGAATAAACCATCTTTAGTAAGCTTCAAGTATTTGGTGTAAATGTCATTAGCACCATAAGCTTTTAAAGCTTTTGTTACATCTGATTCAGAAGTAGCTGTTCCATAGATGTAGAATTCTGATGGAATTGGTACATCAAGGTATGGAGTTACTTTCATAGAAACTGCATTCGAATACAAGCTATTTAGATCTTCATTTGCAAAAGCTCTAATTCTTGCTTCCAACTCTACTTTCTTTGCAGGAGGATATCTTCCTGAAATCAACTCATTAAGAGCTCCTACTTTAATTGCAGTTGTTGTTTCTGCAATTCTATCAAATTCCAAAGGATTGGCAAATTCATTACCTACAGTATCAATCTGAACGTAATATCTCACTCCAATAGGATCTGCGAAAGTAGATTCAGACCAGGTAAGTTCAACAATGGTTTCACCTTCGTTCTTTTTCATAAGAACCAGGTCAATCTCTTCTGCTAGTTCATTAAGTACCGGTGCGGTACCTTGAACTGGTTCTGTTACATTTGGCGTGTCAAAATCATCGTCGCAGGCAACGAATAGAACCGCCAAAAGTGATATAAATAAATATTTTATATTTTTCATGTTTATTTGATTTTACCAGTTTGATTAATAAAGTCAAGCTCTATGGTCTGTTCTCCTCCGTTAACATTAACTCTTTCCTGATCATCACCAGCTTCTCTGTAAACAATCTTACCATCAAAGAATAAGAATTCAGCATGCCACCAGTCTCCAATATATGGGTGGGTAACGTGTAATCTAAGTTCTCCAGCTTGTAAAGATTTTGTCAAGAACATTTTCTTGTTCTCAGCATCTAACTTAAACTTGTTATCATCTACAACAGAACTAGTAGGCCATACATTACCAATGGTAGGACCTGTAATGTATATGTTAGCAGGTTCTATTAGTAATTTGTTTGTTGCTAAATTAACACCAACGGTATAATAGCCAGCAGTTCCCGGAACAGGAATATCTTCACCTCTATTGTCAGTAGTACCTAATGTGTACTCTCCAGTAGCTGGGTCAGCATCTCCAATTTTACCGATTACTCCTTTGTAGTTTTCATCAGAGCAAAGTTTGAATGTACCATTAGCTTCCATCCAAACAATAGTCCAAGAATCATCTGGTTCACTATGAACTTTATTGAATTTAAGCTTGTTGTTTTGTGCAACACGTCCAACACCATCACCAAATAGATAGAATGTTTCAGGAGCAAAAAGAATATCCAAATATGGAGTAGTTGCAAAACTAACTGGTTCAGAATAAAGAGTATCAACTCCTGATAGTGAATAAGTCATAACTCTTGCAGAAACATTTGCTTCTACATCTACTGGTAATAAAAGAGATTCTGTAAGAAGCTCATTTAATGCACCTACTGTGAAAGTAAAAGAATCGTCTGCAGCGTCAATATCAAAAGTAACAGGGTTTGCAAAATCGCTTGATGCAGCAAATTGAAGCTGATGAGTTGTAACAATATCCACACCATATGAGGCAGGAGTATATGTTATTTTAATTGATTCAGCTTTAATAGCCTTAGAAATGTTCAAAGTTGAACCGAAACCTGTAATGTTACTAGCAGGCTCATAATTTGAATCATTTAATTTGGTAATATCATCGTCATCGCAAGAAAAAAAGCTTACTGCGAGAAGTAATATTAGTATGTATTTTATATTCTTCATAACGTATTTTTAAATCTATTAATAACCTGAGATATTTGACAGATTTGGATTCGCGTTGATATCTGACGATGGAATTGGAAATACATTATATTTTGCATCAGTTGATTTTCCTTCTGCAACAGCACCTTTCCATGGCCAATTGTATGTTCCGCCTGTTAGTTTTCCAAATCGAATAAGGTCAGTTCTTCGGTGACACTCCCAATAAAGCTCACGAGCTCTTTCATCAAGAATAAAATCTAATGTAAGATCAGCTTCTGTAATATTTGCTGAGGTATTACCATATGCTCTTACTCTAAGTTCGTTGATATAATCTACTGCAGCAGTTTTAGTACCACCCGTACCTCCAAGAAGTACAGCTTCAGCATATACCAGATAGAAGTCTGCCAGTCGGTACAATGGGAAGTCGGTATCAGGGAATGATAAATTTGAACCTACAGCACCAGTTGATGTAACGTTTTTAAATTTACGTAATGCATACCCATCTCTAAAGTTGAAAATATCAGCAATTTCAAGGTTTTGACCTTCTGTCCAAATTAAACCTCTTTTATCTGTTCCATCAACATCAGGGAAAAGGCTAACGAAAGATGATGTAGTTCGGTTACCACCCCAACCACCATCGATACCAGACTCACTTGCAGGCATATCGCCTCCAACGGTAGAGTGGATGATGAAAGTCATACCTCCCCAAGTTTGAGTGCTATTACCATCTGATGTAATAGGGAAAATGATTTCATTGGTTCTTAGGTGATTATCAGCTAAGAATAAATTCTCATAATCAGCTTCTAATGAATAGCTATCTATAATTTTATTACTATAGGTAATTGCTTCAGTATACTTAGGAGTATTAATGTAAACTTCTGCATTCAAATACATTTTTGCTAGAATTGCCCACGCTAAACCTTTATCCGCTCTACCATACTCATTGGTTCCTGGATCCATTAGGTCATTTTCAATAGTAGTAAGTTCAGTTTCTACATAATCAAAAAGTTGTTTTTGCGTTGCCATTTCCGGGAAGAAAAACGAACCCACTTCATCTTCTTCTGTTACGAACGGCCCACGACCAAACATGTCCAACATGTGATAGTAACTTAGAGCTCTTAATACTCTTGCTTCATTTCTAAAATCAGCATATTCAGGTTTGTCTGTAGTAAGTTTAATTAAGTTGTTACAGTATGCAATTTGTAGGTTAATACGATAGTACATTGCTGTCACAAACTCATTTGAACTGTTCCAATCTTGATCATGAAGGTCTCTTAAATTACCGTCATTCCAAGCACAGATTGCTTCATCAGTTGGAAGCTCCTGGTGATTCCATAGTAATCTTAAATACGATGAAAAACCACCATTGATACTACTGATATCCTGATCGCTATCAACTGCTGTTTGACCTCCCAATATAAGCCCAGCATAGCATTTTGCTAACAGTTGCTTATATGATTCAGCATCAGTTAAAACATTATCACCAGTTTTAATATCCTCATCAAGAGGTGTCGTGTCCAAATCATCCGTACATGATACCAATGCAAATATTAATGCAAATGCTATCAGGATGTAATTTGTTTTATAATATTTCTTATTCATTGTCAATGTTATTTGCTAATTAAAACTTAACATTTAATCCAAACAAGAATGTTCTTGGTCTTGGATATACATCATTATCGATTCCTCCGTTAACTTCAGGATCTAAACCGCTATAATCTGTTATCACGAATGCATTTTGTACAGAAGCATATGCTCTTGCATTAAAATCAAAACCTAATAGAGGTTTTAACAATTTAGTGAAGTTATAGCCAAGAGTGATATTATCAATTCTTAAGAAAGAAGCATCTTCAAGGAAATAGTCAGAATATTGCTGCGCTGTTTCGAATTGAGACTTGTTAATCTCAGAAGGCATATTGGTTAAATACTCATTTACTGTCATCTCTTGGTATCTACCACCTACGATAACATTGTTGTAAATTTGTCCCCCAAGTCCAATTCTACCGTTAAATCCAAAATCAAAATCTTTATATTTCAAATAAGATGAGAATCCCATATTAACATCCTGAGCAGGATCATCTGCATAATATCTATCTGCAGTTGTAATTTGACCATCTTTATTTCGGTCTACATAAAGTCCTTCAATTGGCTTTCCGTTTGCATCATAAACTTGCTCGTATACATAGAAAGTATTTAGGGCATGACCTACAGAGTGAATTTGAATAGTATTACCAACACCAACGCCACTAATACCTCCAACTTCAACTCCTCGGTAATTAGGATCGTCATAGTTAGTCAAACGAGTAACTTCATTCTTATTGTAAGAAAGGTTAAATCCAACTTCCCAGAACAAATCTTCTTTATCTATTGCGATAGCATTAATCGAGAATTCGAAACCATTATTTTCAAGATCACCTACATTCGTAAGAAGTCTATCGGTGAAGTTGGTTCCAGCTGGAACTGGAATTGTATTTAATAGGTCTTCGGTTTTACGCTTGTAAACATCGATTGTACCATTAAGTCTGTTGTTGAAGAATCCAAAATCGATACCTGCGTTGTAAGTTGTAGTCTTTTCCCATTGCAAGCCTTCGTCATAACCGTCAGGTCTGATTAAGGTGTAGTAATTACCACCAAATTGATATCTTGTTCTGGTGTCACTTAATCGATAAGTACCTAAATATGGGTAGTCACCACTATTCAATTCTTGCTGACCTGTCACACCATATCCTAAACGAACTTTAACACTACTAATGGCATCAATACTTTTCATGAATTCTTCTTCACTCATTCTCCAAGCAAATGCAGCAGAAGGGAATGTACCCCAACGGTTGTCTTTGTGAAATCTTGAAGAGCCATCTCTACGAAGAGTAGCAGTTAAGATATACTTATCTTTAAATGTATAGTTGGCACGACCGAAGAAAGAAACTAAATAGTTCTCGGTTTCATTTCTTGAATCTTCAATGGTTGCATTGTTTCTGTCCACTTCGAAAGCTGAAGATTTAGACCAGAAGTGTTGCCACTCGTAACCTCCCATAACGCTAATTTTACTATCCAAAGATGGTAGATCTTTATCGTATGTAAGGAAGAAATCTAATAATTCGTTCTTTTTTTCCTGAGTATAATCTCTTTTTACGCCAGTAGATGAAGCTCTTACCCATGATGCATCCAAATCAGTAATGATATCTCCATCACTATCAGAATAATCATATCCAAGTTTAACACTAGCTTTTAAATCAGGGAAGAAGTGTAATTTATAATCAGCTTGAAAATCAGCAATAACTCTCGACACTTCTGACTTATCTGCTTTTTGTTGTAATTGAGCAACAGGGTTACGTGTTCCGTTTACGTTTCTAGAACCATCGCTCATCAACCAAGTTGTATATCCTCCATAAATACCTGTTTTATTGAAAACAGATTGAGTTGGATCATAACGTAATGCACTTCCGATAGCACCTTTGTCTGCAAACTGATTTTCAATCATCATATACTTAAGACCCATATTAAGTTTTAAATGATCATCGAAGAAGCTTGGGTTTACATTTAAAGTTCCTGTAGTTCTTTGCATTTCTGAAGTCTGCAAAATACCTTTTTGATCAGTGTAACCAATAGATGCACGGTAAGGAATGTTTTTAATAGCTCCTGTAATACCTACATTGTGCTCATGACCAGAAGCATCACGATAAATTTCGTCTTGCCAATCTGTTGAAGCGTTACCAAGTAAATTAGGATTTACAGAAGAATTTGTCTTCGCTCTTTCATTTACTAAAGCTCTAAATTCATCAGCACTTAAAACATCAATTGTTTCTTTAATCTTACCAAAAGAAAATTTCGCATCGTAAGTTACTTGAATATCTTGTCCGGCTTTTCCTTTTTTGGTAGTGATAAGGATTACACCATTGGATGCTCTGGAACCGTAAATTGCTGTAGCAGAAGCATCTTTTAAAACTGTAAATGTTTCAATATCATTTGGGTTTAATGAACTTAAAACATTGCTCATACCATCAATAGCTCTGTTGTCCAAAGGAATACCATCAATTACAATTAACGGATCGTTACTAGCAGACATGGAAGAACCCCCACGAATACGAATTGTAGAAGCAGAACCGGGAGCACCTCCATCACTTACAATTTGCACACCAGCAACTTTACCTACGATTAAGTCTTGTGGAGAACTTGTTGAACCTTGATTAAAATCATCAGAGTTTACTGAAAAAACAGCCCCTGTTGCATCATCTTTTCTAACCTGACCATAACCAATAACAACAACTTCGGAAAGGTTTTCGGTTTCAACACTTAAAATAACATTTATTTGAGTTTGATCACCGACCAAAATCTCTTGTGTTTTGTATCCTACAAATGAAAATACAAGTGTAGAATTAGCATCAACTTTCAGCGTATAATTTCCGTCGATGTCTGTAGTTGTACCAATGGTGGTACCTTTTACTACAACGGAAACACCAGGTATACCCATGCCATCGTTTGCATCGGTAACAGTACCACTAACTGCCTTTTCTTGTGCCTGCAATACGGTAAATGAAAAAACCGTAACAAGCATGAGAAGCAGTTTTCTTAGCATACTAATGTTAAGTTCCATAAATAGAAATTTAAGATAAATTAGAATTTAGTTAATAGATTAGACATGTTTTAAATACTAAAAGAAATATGAACTCAAGTTTCCGACTCTTTAGCTTCCTCTTTTAGCATTCAAAATTATCTAAATCTTAAGTTAGTCTTAATTTTTTCTATTACCAAAGATACGAAATGACAAAATCAAGTTTTTAAACCATTGATATTTAAGTGTGAATAAATCATCGCAATCGTTACCGCAAACGTTTGATATGTAATTATGTCGATATGTGAATTCGGAAGCGGAATTATAAGAAATAAGTCAATTGATTTGTTTAAAATTTCCTATATTTACAGATGCTACAGCAATTTTGATTGGAGTGATTCTAATGCTTTGATAATATTAGGGTTGTGCAATCAATTTGATTTATTAAATCTCTATTAAATATCAATGAGAAGCGGACAAGTAACGATTAAAGATATTGCAAAGGAATTAGGCATTTCAGCCTCTACTGTATCACGAGCCTTAAAAGATCATCCGGATATCAGTGCAAAAACCAAGGAAGCTGTAAATGAATTGGCGAAGAAATGGCATTATAAACCCAATGCAGTTGCTCTTAGTTTAAGACATAGTAAATCGAATGTTATTGGAGTCATTATTCCGGAGATTGTTCATCATTTCTTTTCATCTGTAATTAGTGGGATTGAAAAAATTGCATATGAAGCAGGGTATAATGTTATGATGTTTCAATCGAATGAATCTTACGAGCGAGAACTGGCCAATGTACAAGCCTTGTTATCGAGTAGAGTGGATGGAGTGTTGGTGTCGATGTCTAAGGAAACAAGAGATTTTAGTCATTTTAAGGAGTTAAGGGATAATGGCATACCTGTTGTTTTTTTCGATAGAGTTTGCAATGAGCTTTCTTCTGACAACGTAATCGTTGATGACTTTGCGGGTGCTTTTACAGCTGTTGAACATCTAATAAATTCGGGTTGTAAAAGAATCGCTCATTTATCTGCGCCACAACACATGCTTTTGGGGCAAAATCGCCAGAAAGGATATAGACAAGCCCTGTTGAAACATAAGCTTCCAATTGATGAAGAATTAATTATTAAATGCGACAGCTTTGAGGAGGCATTAGATAAAACTCCGGATTTGTTGAGCCTTCCACAACCACCTGATGCTATATTTGCTGTTAATGAACTTACAGCAGCAGGTGCATTATCGGTTGTTAAAAAAGCGGGGTTTAAAGTTCCTGAAGATATCTCTATTATAGGATTCACAGATGGGGTTGTTTCACGAACTTCAGATCCGGCTTTAACTACTTTAGAACAACACGGGTATGAGGTTGGCTTAAGAGCCAGCGAGTTGCTTGTTGGAAGAATTAAGGAAGGAAATATGGATTATGAGCCTGTAACCAAGGTTGTAAAGACCAATTTGATTGTTAGGGGATCTACTAGAAATTGATAATCGATGTTATAATATTACAAGGAGTTGAGAAAGTTCAACTCTTTTTTTGTTTTTAAAAGTTAGAATATTGACTTAGAAATAAAAAAAATAAAATTTGTTGCAATCGTTTGAAATGGGTTTTCAGGCCTGTTTTTACTGGCTTACAGGCAGGTTGAGGCGCAAAACTTTTTGACAGATTGCTTACTTTTCCTTACTTTTGCCCCAGAGGGAAACCTCTTTTCCGACTTTATAAAATATACTTCCTTATAATATGATCTCATTTCTGGATAATCGAAGGAAATGAATAGGATCAAAATCCATTTTTTCTATTTGTGATGTAAAAGTTAGTTGGTCTTAAGCTGTATTGTGTTTTCAATATCGTGGATCATGATTAATTCCTTTTGTTTCTTTTATCCTAGTGTTGTGATATAAACTGTTACTTTAAAGGCAGTTTAAATTGAAATCAAACTTCTAAAAAGTAAGAAGAATTAATATCGATCAAATGAAGAAACAACCTCGTTTAAGCTTTTGGCAAATCTGGAACCTGAGCTTTGGATTTTTAGGTGTTCAGTTTGGTTTTGCATTACAAAATGCAAATGCCAGTAGAATATTAACAAGTTTAGGAGCAGATCCACATGAATTGTCATTTTTCTGGTTGGTGGCTCCAATTATGGGCTTGATAGTTCAGCCGGTTGTTGGTGCTGCAAGTGATAAAACGTGGAACCGATTGGGAAGAAGATCTCCTTATATTTTGTTCGGTGCAATCGTTTCTATGCTGGCAATGTTCTTAATGCCTAACGCTCCAATGTTTGTAAAAGCGGGTGGAGCTTTGGTTTTTGGCGTTGTAATGCTTGCATTAATGGATGGATCTTTCAATGTTACTTTCCAGCCATTTAGAGCATTGGTAGCTGATATGACTCCAGAAGAGCAACGAAATGTTGGTTATTCAGTGCAAAGCTTTTTAATTAACGTAGGTGCTGTAATTGGTTCTGCATTGCCTTTTATTATGACAGCTGCTGGAATTTCCAATGAGTCAGCAGGAGGTAATGTTGCTCCTTCGGTAATTTGGTCATTTTATATTGGAGGTTCCCTTCTTTTAATTAGTGTGCTGGTTACAGTATTTAAAACAAAGGAATATCCACCAGAAGAATTTGAGGCTTATAATAACATTACAGAAGAAGATAAGGAAACGAAAGAAAGTTTTTGGAATTTGTTGATGAATATGCCAAAAACCATGAAGCAATTATCTATTGTGCAATTGTTTTCATGGTTTCCACTATTTCTTTTATGGGTTTACTCTACAACTGCAATTTCTCAACATTATTTCGGCGTACCTATCGATTTTAATGCAAAAACAGAAACCAATAAGCAAATTTTAGATGCTTTTAACGAAGCTGGTAATTGGGTAGGTATTTGTTTCGCAGTTTACAGTTTGGTAGCGGCATTGTTTTCTATTCTAATGCCTAAGCTAATTAGCTTGACCAGCAGAAAAACAGTTTATGCAGGATCTTTAGTTATGGGAGGTATCGGCTTTATTTCTACCATGATGTTTAGCAACCATTACTTGCTATTGATTTCTATGGTAGGTGTAGGTATTGCATGGGCAGGTATTTTGGCTATGCCTTATACCATTTTATCAGGAGCACTTCCAGCGAAAAGGATGGGAGTTTATATGGGACTGTTCAACCTTACAGTAGTTGTACCTCAAATTTTAAGTGGTGTATTTGGTGGACCAATACTTCGTACTTTTTTTGGCGGCGATGGAATTTACATTCTAGTTCTAGCCGGTATTATCATGATTTTAGGAGCGATATCTGTATTCTTTGTGAAAGAATCAGATAAATAACAAAAACAATTTATAAAAACTGATGGGAAAGATTAGTGCATGCATCTTCGATTTAGATGGTGTGGTTGTTGATACCGCAAAGTATCATTACATCGCATGGAAGAGTTTAGCAAATGAATTGGGATTCGACTTTACCGAGGAGGATAATGAAAGATTAAAGGGCGTGAGCCGTATGAGATCATTAGATATCCTTTTGGAAATTGGAGGAGTTGAATTGGATGAAAAGACAAAACTGGAACTGGCTGATAAGAAAAACAAAAACTACGTGGAGTACATTTTAAAAATGACTCCAGATGAAATACTTCCTGGTGTAAAAGATTTCTTTAACGAACTTAAAGCTAAGGGAATTAAAATTGCTTTAGGCTCAGCCAGTAAAAACGCTATGACCATTTTGAATCAGTTAGAACTTGCTGATTATTTCGATGCTGTTGTTGATGGAACACATGTTAGCAATGCGAAACCAGATCCTGAAGTATTCTTAAAGGGTGCTGAGTTGTTGGGTGTTTCTCCATCAGAATGTATTGTTTTTGAAGATGCTGAAGCTGGTGTTGAGGCAGCTATAAATGGTAATATGAAATGTGTCGGTATCGGATCGCCTGATGTATTGGGAAAAGCAAATATTGTTGTTCCTGGATTTGTGGGTTTTTCAATGACTCAATTTAACTTTTAACGGTAAACAATTAACGTTAGCAGTAATTGTTTAAAAAGTTAACTGCTAATAGCTAATTAAAAGAAAATCAAACATGAATGAGTATTTAAAGCATGATGAGTGGTGTATAATTGAGGAAGGCTTTAATCCTGAAAACCACCGTGCATCAGAAAGTATATTTAGTTTGGGTAATGGTAACATGGGACAAAGAGCCATGTTCGAAGAGCATTATTCAGGCGAAACTTTACAAGGAACTTACGTAGCTGGAGTTTACTATCCGGATAAAACCAGAGTAGGATGGTGGAAAAACGGTTATCCTGAATATTTTGCAAAGGTATTGAATGCGCCAAACTGGATTGGTATTGACGTGAAAATTAATGGCGAAATGCTTGACCTTGCCAAATGTGAAGTGAGTGATTTTGTGCGCACTTTGAACATGAAAGAAGGAGTTTTAGAGCGTAGTTTTGTAGCTACACTTTCTAACGGAAACAAGGTGAAAGTTGAAGCCAAAAGATTTCTAAGTATCGTAACTTCTGAAGTTGGTGCCATTCGTTACTCTGTAACGCCATTAAATTTTGATGGTAAGATTGGATTCACACCTTATGTAGATGCAGATGTTACAAACGAAGATTCAAACTACGACGAACAATTTTGGAATGTTCTACAGACTAAGTCAATGAAAGGTGAGGCATACATTACTGCTGCAACTAAAAAACTTGACTTTCATGTTTGTATGAGCATGAAATATGAGGTGTTAAAGGATGGTCAGAAAGTTGATTTAAATCTTTCTTTAACTGAGAATGCCAAATATGTTGCCAATACAGTAGAAGTTGATGCCGAGCAAGATCAAGAGATTTCAATTTATAAATATGCAGCTGTATTAAGCTCACTAAATCACAGCAAAACTGATATTGCATCAGATGCACTTTCTGTAGTAGAGGCTGCTCAAGCTAAAGGCTATGGTGCTTTATTGGAAGAACATGTTAATGCATGGGCTGATAAATGGGATCATAGTGATATTGTTATTGAAGGTGATATTGCTGCTCAGCAAGCTATTCGATTCAATATTTTCCAAATGAATCAAACTTATACAGGTGAAGATGAAAGACTAAATATCGGTCCTAAAGGTTTCACCGGTGAAAAATATGGTGGATCTACCTACTGGGATACTGAAGCTTACTGTGTTCCTTTCTATTTGAGTACTTCTAAACCTGAAGTAACTCGAAATCTATTGATCTATCGTCATAAGCAATTACAAAAAGCCATTGAAAATGCAAAGAAACTTGGTTTCACAAACGGTGCTGCACTGTACCCAATGGTAACAATGAATGGTGAAGAGTGTCACAATGAGTGGGAGATTACTTTCGAAGAAATCCACCGTAATGGAGCAATTGCTTTTGCCATTTATAACTATATCCGCCACACAGGCGATAAAAAATATTTAGAAGAATATGGATTAGATGTGTTGATCGGAATTTCAAGATTCTGGAGCCAGCGTGTATCCTATTCTCAAGCGAAAAAGAAATACGTAATGTTAGGAGTTACAGGTCCTAACGAATACGAAAATAATATCAACAACAACTGGTATACAAGTACTATTGCAAACTGGTGTATGAAATATACACAAGAGGCAATGGCTCATGTGAAAGAAACCAATTCTGCTCGTTTCGAAGAAATCATGAAGAATTTAAACTTTGATTTTGAGACTGAAACTGCAAAGTGGAATGATATTATTGAAAATATGTACTATCCTGTTGATGAAGAAACTGGTGTTTTCTTACAGCAAGATGGGTATATGGACAAAGAGCAGATTTTAGCTGCAGATCTAGATCCAGCAATTCGTCCGATTAACCAACACTGGTCTTGGGATAGAATTTTACGTTCTTGTTTCATTAAACAAGCAGATGTATTGCAAGGAATCTACTTGTTCGAAGATCAATATGATTTGGAAACAATTCGTAAAAACTACGATTTCTATGAGCCAAGAACAGTTCATGAATCATCATTGTCGCCATGTATTCACTCTATTTTGGCAGCAAAAATTGGTGATGAAGAAAGAGCTTACAATTTGTACTTAAGAACTTCTCGTTTGGATTTGGATGATTACAACAAAGAGGTACACGAAGGACTTCACATTACAAGTATGGCAGGAACATGGATGTCTGTTGTAGAAGGTTTCGGTGGTATGAGAGTTGTAAATGGAAGTTTGGTATTTAACCCAATGCTTCCTAAAGTTTGGAAATCTTACTCATTTAAAGTGCGTTTTAGAGGTAACTTGTTAAATGTAAGAGTTTCGGAAGAGGGAGTAGGAGTTATTAATGAAGAAGGAGAAGCTATCAATATCTTCATTAAAGATGATGAATACAAAGTTGAAAAAGAAAGCAGTCTAGTAGTAGAGAACGCTTAATTAATAGTTATGGCAATTCAGGATAGTAGTTGATCTACTGTCCTGAATTTTAATATTAGTAATTCTTATGATGAGCATTGTAAAAAGAATACTTTTCCCAATTTTATTTTTTTCTTTTTTGAGTCTGACCTCTTTAGCAGCGAAAACAAAAATCGAAAGGCTTGAACCAGAATTCTGGTGGATTGGCATGGAGAATCCCAATCTTCAATTGTTAATTTATGGTCAAGAAATTGGAGATTACAAGGCAACATTGGATTATCCCGGTGTTACTATACAATCGGTGCAAAATGTTGAGAATGTGAATTACCTTTTTGTTAATTTGCAAATTGACAAATCTGCGAAAGCAGGAAAATTTAATATTACATTAACCAATTCCAAAGGAAAGGAACTAAAATATCAATATGAACTGAAGGAGAGAAGAAAGAATTCTTCAAACCGCAAAGGTTTTAATTCTTCGGATGTAATTTATTTATTGATGCCAGATCGTTTTGCCAATGGAAATCCCGAAAACGATTCAGTTGATGGATTGACCGAAAAGGCAGATCGAGCCAATTTTGATGGCCGCCATGGTGGTGATATTCAAGGGATCATTAATAAACTTGACTATTTACAAGATTTGGGAATTACTACATTGTGGAGTACTCCTTTATTGGAAGATAATGAAAAAAGAGGCTCATACCATAGCTATGCAATTTCCGATTACTACAATATTGATGCGAGATACGGAGGTAAAGAGGCTTATCTTAAATTGTCGAAAGAGTGCAAGAAAAGGGGGTTTAAGCTAATCAAAGACATGGTTTTTAATCACTGTGCAAGTGCTCACTGGTGGATGAAAGATCTTCCCCAGAAAGATTGGGTTCATCTTCATGATGAATACACAAACTCCAATCACCGTAAATCAACCTTATTGGATCCACATGCTTCTCAAGTGGATAAAATCAAATTTTCGGATGGCTGGTTCGATAAAAGCATGCCGGATTTAAATCAACAGAATGAACTGTTGATGACCTACTTGATTCAGAATAGTATTTGGTGGGTGGAATATGCCGATTTGGATGGAATTAGAATGGACACGCATCCGTACAACGATCCACAGGAAATGTCCAAATGGGGAAAGGCTCTATTGAAAGAGTATCCTCATTTGAATATAGTCGGTGAGACTTGGTACAAGAATGCGGCGGACATAGCCTATTGGCAAAAAGATGCATTAAATGCGGATGGTTACAATTCTTATTTGCCATGTGTTATGGATTTTCAATTGTTTTTCGCAATGGAAAAGGCATTTTTGGAATCTCAGCAATGGGAAAATGGAGTGGTTCGATTGTATAATAGCCTTGCAGCAGATTATCTATACAAGGATTTGAACAATATTCTGATTTTTTCAGAAAATCATGATACCGACAGAATTATGTCTACATTAGATGGTGATCTTGATAAGTTTAAACTGATGAACACTTTTTTGATGACTACTAGGGGAATTCCTCAAATTTATGCTGGAATTGAAATTTTGATGGAAGGAAAGAAGAGTGATGGAGATGGGAAAATGAGAATCGATTTTCCTGGTGGTTGGGAAGGAGATGGAAGAAATGCTTTTACAACCGATGGAAGAACCAATAAGGAAAATGATGCATTCAATTTTTTACAAAAACTGCTTCAATGGAGAAAAGTTAATCCTGTAGTTCACACTGGCAAACTCAAACATTATATTCCTGAAAATGATGTGTATGTCTATTTTCGATTTAATAATGAGAAAACTGTTATGATAGTGCTAAATAATGGTAGTGAAAAACAGGAATTGAGTTTGGATCGTTTTTCAGAGAATATAAAAGACTTTACAAAAGGATATGATATTTTGAGTGAACAAACCATTCAATTTTCAAATGGAAAATTAAGATTGAACGGCAACACATCAATGGTATTGGAATTAAAATAGAGAAAATAGCTTGAGGGCATTTTGAGAAAGAGTATGAGATTATTACAAGGTTTAAGATTGAGATTATTCGTTTTTATTGCATTAATTGCAATATCAACAACTGTTTTTGCGCAAAATAGTGCGAGAGAATTTCTTTCATCTCAATTAAGGGGAAAGGTTTTAGAAATAAAAACCAATGATGGTAGATATGAAATTCAATTTTACAATGAGAACATTGTAGAAACTGCATTTATACCGAGTGGTGAAAAGAAAGGTATTTCACATGCTGTTGTGATGAATCCTAAAGTGGATGATCTAAGCCTTGTACAGAAAAATGGGATTATTGCATACATGTCAAAAGGACTTGTGGTGGAGGTATCAAAGTCACCATTTTCAATTCAATATTTGTATAAAGGGAAGAATCTGATATCGGAAAAAGAAGGATATACCAAAACTGACAGTACCGAAAATATTGACTTTAATCTAGAAAAAGAGGAAGTTTTGTTTGGAGGTGGAGCTCGTGTTTTGGGTATGAACCGTAGAGGAAATCGTCTTCAGTTATACAACCGAGCGCATTATGGATATGGTACGCATTCAGAATTGATGAATTATACCATGCCAGTGGTTATTTCATCCAAGAAATATGCAATACATTTCGACAATGCTCCAATTGGATTTTTGGATTTGGATAGTCAAAAGAACAATACACTTCGTTACGAAACCATTAGCGGTAGAAAGGTATATCAAGTTGTTGCTACTGATACCTGGGAAGATTTTACTTACCAGTTCACAGAACTTACCTGTCGTCAGCCAATGTTGCCACGTTGGGCATTTGGGAACTTTTCGAGTCGATTTGGATATCACTCACAAAGAGAAACAGTGGAAACCATTGATCATTTCTTGAAAGATTCGATTCCGGTTGATGCCATTATTTTGGATTTGTATTGGTTTGGAAAAACCGTTAAGGATGAGATGGGAAATCTTGCATTTGATAGAGATTCATTTCCAAACCCTGAGAAAATGATTTCTGATTTGAATGACAGAGGTGTTAAAACAATTCTGATTACAGAGCCATTTATTTTGACTTCTTCGGATCGTTGGGACGAGGCAGTTCGTGAAGGAGTTTTAGGTTTGGATTCATTGGGAAATCCATATAGATATGATTTCTTCTTTGGAAATACAGGCTTGGTGGATGTATTTAAACCCAAAGCAATTGATTGGTTCTGGGATATCTACAAAGGATTGGCCAATAAAGGTGTTGCCGGTTGGTGGGGAGATCTTGGGGAACCTGAAGTCCATCCATCAGAATTGTTGCATGTAAATGGTACAGCTGATGAGGTTCACAATATCTATGGACATTATTGGGCCAAATTGGTTTACGAAGGATATAAAAAAGATTTTCCGGAGCAGAGACCATTCATTTTAATGCGTGCCGGTGCGGTAGGTTCTCAGCGATATGGTATGGTACCATGGACTGGTGATGTTAGCAGAAGCTGGGATGGCTTAAAACCACAAACCGAAATTTCGTTACAAATGGGCTTGCAGGGTATTTCATACATGCACTCTGATTTGGGAGGATTTGCAGGAGCTAATCTTGATGATGAATTGTACACCCGTTGGTTGCAATATGGTGTGTTTCAGCCAATATTCCGTCCACATGCTCAGGAGGATGTAGCTTCGGAACCAGTATTTAGAGAGCCAACGACCAAAGCTTTGGCGAAAAAATCGATTGAGTTAAGATATAAATTGATGCCATACATTTATACCATGGCTTTTGAAAACCATCGAACAGGTTTGCCATTAATGCGACCATTGTTCTTCGAGGAAGAAGACAATCAGGATTTGCTACACATTTCGGATACCTATTTGTGGGGTGATGCATTTTTGGTATCAACAGTAACAGATCCTGGACTGAAAAATAAAGAGGTGTATATGCCTAAAAATTCGGTTTGGTTCGATTTTGTTACCGATAAAAAGTACGATGGAGGTAAAGCTTATACCATCAAAACCCAAAAAGAAAGCATTCCTGTTTTTGTTCGTGGAGGATCATTTGTTCCTATGGTTCAAGGCATGAAGAATACCATTGGCTACTCTCTTAAAAATATGGATTTGCACTATTATCACGCTGCATCGGTTAATGAAAGTGAAGGCAAATTATACAACGATGATGGAGAAACTCCAGCTGCTTACGAAAAAGGTGAATATGAAATGTTAAGATTTAATTCAACTTACAAATCGGGCAAACTAAGCATTAATTTGATTAGTGAAACAGGAGATCATTATAAAGCCATTGATAAAAAGATTTCTCATATCATTCACAATATTGAGAAACAACCGAAGAAAGTAAGCATTAATGGCAAAAGAGTTGATTTCACTTGGGATGAGAAATCAAATACACTTGGCTTTTCAGGAGTGCTTAAAGCAGAAAAAAATCAAACCATTACAATAAAATTAGCTAAATAATGAAGATGAAACTATTCAGCATTTTTGCAAGTGTGCTAGTATTGTTATCAGCCTGTGCTAAAGTTGATAAGAAAGTAGAAAAGAAAGATACACCATTTGTATGGGAGGGAGCTAATCTTTATTTCTTGTTGACCGATCGTTTTAACAATGGAACTACAGAGAACGATGTGAATTTTGAAAGAAATTTGCCAACTGGAAAACTACGTGGCTTTGAAGGTGGTGACCTTAAGGGAATCACTCAAAAAATTAAAGAAGGATATTTTACCGATTTAGGAATCAACGCCATTTGGTTTACTCCGGTAACTGAGCAAATTCACGGAGCCGTTGATGAAGGAACAGGAAATACATATGGTTTTCATGGCTATTGGGCCAAAGACTGGACAGCTTTGGATCCAAACTTTGGAAATATGGAAGATCTAAAAGAATTGGTTGAAACGGCTCATGCCAATGGAATTCGCGTGGTTATGGATGCTGTGATCAATCATACAGGTCCAGTTACCGAGAAAGATCCTGTTTGGGAAAGCGATTGGGTAAGAACAAGTCCGCAATGTACTTACGATAGCTACAAAAATACCATTGAGTGTACATTGGTAAAAAATCTTCCTGATGTAAAAACGGAAAGTAATAAAGAAGTAGGCATTCCCGAAACTTTGGCTCAAAAATGGAAAGCTGAAGGAAGATATGAACAAGAAGTAAAGGAGTTGGATGAGTTTTTTGCTCGTACAGGATATCCGCGTACGCCAAAGAACTATATCATCAAATGGTTGTGCGATTACATCGTAGAATTTGGGATTGATGGTTATCGTGTGGATACAGTAAAACATACCGAAGAATCGGTTTGGGCTGATTTTCGCAAAGAGTGTGAATATGCATTCGAACTTTATAAGAAGAACAATCCTGACAAGGTGTTGGATGATAATGAATTCTATACAGTAGGAGAGGTTTACAATTACAACATCAGCAATAAGTTTGCTTTTGATTTTGGTGATAAGAAAGTGAACTATTTTGCCAATGGTTTTACCGATTTGATCAATTTTGAGTTCAAGTATAATGCTCAATCAACCTACGAAGAATTATTCTCCATGTATTCTGATATCCTTAATGGTGATTTAAAAGGATATGGTGTATTGAACTACTTGACATCTCATGATGATGGTTCTCCATTTGATCAGAAAAGAGAAAGAACTTTCGAATCTGCTACCAAGCTTTTGTTGTCACCAGGTACATCCCAGGTTTATTATGGTGATGAATCAGCCAGACCTTTGTTGGTTGAAGGAGCAGTGGGTGATGCCAATTTGAGATCGTTGATGAATTGGGATGAAATCGAAAATAATGCTGAAACGCAAGCGATTTTAAGTCACTGGCAAAAGCTGGGACAGTTCCGTGCGAATCATCCTGCTGTTGGAGCTGGTGTTCATAAAATGATTTCAGAAAACCCATATGTGTTCCGCAGATCATTCGAAAAAGGAGAATATCAAGATCAGGTGTTTGTTGCTTTGGATTTGGATAAGGGATTAAAAGAAATTTCGATTGCTGAATTGGAAGATGGAACAAAGTTAAGAGATGCATACTCTGGTAAGGAAACAGAGGTTAAGAATGGAAAAGTAAGCATTGATACTGAGTTTGATATTTTATTATTAGAGTTGATTTAGAAAAAACATCATACTAACTAATCAAATTATTGAAATGAGAAGAGTATTTCAAACAGTTTTAAGTCTATTGTTGGTTGCAGGAACTTTGGCTTCATGCCAGAATAAACCTGCATCAAATAAAGTAGCAGAGGAAAAGAAGGCGGAAAAGCCTGTAGAGTGGAGTAGAAATGCTAATATTTACGAGGTAAACATTCGTCAGTACACTCCAGAAGGAACCATTAATGCTTTTGCTGAGCACATGCCACGATTAAAAGAAATGGGCGTTGATATTCTTTGGTTAATGCCTGTTTATCCTATTTCAGAAAAGAATCGAAAGGGAAGTATGGGGAGCTATTATGCCGTGAAAGATTATCGTGCTGTTAATCCTGAGTTTGGTACAATGGAAGACCTACAGAACCTTGTGAAAAAAGCTCATGATATGGGAATGAAAGTAATTCTTGACTGGGTGGCAAATCATACTGGTTGGGACAATGTAATCATGGAAGAGCATAAAGATTGGTATACTCAGAATGAGAAAGGCGAAATTGTAATTCCTGAAGGAACAGATTGGAGCGATACTGCTGATTTGAACTACGATAATGAAGAAATGCGTAAGTACATGATCGGATCGTTGAAGTTTTGGATTGAAAAAGCAAATGTAGATGGGTTCCGTTGCGATGTTGCAGGTATGGTTCCAACTGAATTTTGGGAAAAAGCACGTGTTGAATTAGATGCTGTTAAGCCTGTGTTTATGCTGGCAGAAGATGGTGGACATGAGCTTTTAGAGAACGCATTTGATATGGGTTATGGATGGGAATTCCACCATATTATGAATGAAGTTGCCAAAGGTGAAAAGACTGCCAATGATATGGAAGCATACTTCCACAAAATTGATACTGTATTTCCTGCAGACTCTTATATCATGAACTTTACTACCAACCATGATGAAAACTCGTGGAATGGTACTACTGAAGAGAGAATGGGAGAAGGTGCTAAAACTTTTGCAGTTTTGACCTTTACAATGCCAGGTATGCCATTAATTTACAGTGGTCAGGAAGCTGGTTTGAACAAGCGATTGAAATTCTTCGAGAAAGATGAGATCGATTGGTCTAATCTTGAAATGACAGAATTCTACAAAGAATTAATTGCTTTAAAGAAAAACAATAAAGCACTTCAGAATGGAGTGAAAGGTGGCAAATTGGTGCGTATTCCATCGGATCAGAACGAGAAGATTTTTGCTTTCTCACGCGAAGCTGAAGGAAACAAAGTTGTTGTGATTTTGAACCTAAGCAAGGAAGCTACAAAAGCTACTCTTGAAATGGGCGAAAATGCTGGAAACTATGCTTCTAACAAGGATGGTAGCAAGCACGATTTGGCTGCTAAACTTGAGGTTGAATTGAAACCTTGGGAATACAAAGTATATGTGAAGTAAAATAGTTTTCCGAATTTCGGAAACCGATATCCCAATGATAGCCGCTCTTTTTAGGGCGGCTTTCTTTTTATAAAATTGATTTTTGTTCAAGTACACTAATTACCATGCTCTTGTAATTGCGACCAATTGGAATCAGTTTGTTGGCTATTTCGATGTTGCTGGAGGTGTAGCTTTGAATTTTATTTATTGAAGCGATAAATGAGCGGTGTATTCTTAGGAAGGATGATTCCGGAAGCTTTTCCTCGATATTGCTTATGGTATTTAGTGTTACAATTTCTTGTCCATTTTCCATGTAAATGGAAACATAGTTACGCAAACTTTCGATGTATTGTATTTCGTGCAAAAAGACTTTTACCATTCTCTTCTCAGATTTGACAAAAATAAATGGCTGTTCCGACGATATTTCTTCTTTTTTTTCTGGAATTTGAAACTGTGGTTGATTGATCTTAAAATATCGGTTTATGGCTTTAATAAAACGACCAAAAGGGATCGGTTTAATCAAATAATCCAGCGCTTCCAGCTCATAACTTTCCAATGCAAATTCCGAATAGGCAGTTGTGAAAATTACACTTGGAGGATTGGATAGGTTTCTTAACAATTGAATACCTGTTAAACCAGGCATTTGAATGTCTAGAAATAATAAGTCGATTTGTTTTGAATTTAAAATAGATAAAGCTTCTACCGCACTCTTACATTTTCCTTCCAATTGTAAATAATCTATTCTATTGATGTATTCTTCAATCACATCAATAGCCAAGTCTTCATCATCAACAATTAAACACTTTATCTTCATCGCAATTTTAAATTTAAGAGCACCGAATACGAATCTTCATTTGCTGTAATCTTCAAATCGTGATTCTCGGGATAGATTAAAGATAGCCTCCTTTTTACATTTTGCAAGCCAATTCCTCCAATTATAGATTCTTGGTCGGAGCCAGATTGAGGAATGCTATTTTCAATATTTAGTTTCAACTCATTGTTCTTTATTCCTAAATCTATGGTAATCCAAGCATTTCCATCGAAACCTTTTGTGCTGTGCTTAAAACTATTTTCAATAAATGGAAGGATAATCATTGGAGCAATTTGGTTTAAACCAATATCTCCCCAAATGTTAAAACTGAGATCAATTCTATCGCCATATCGTATTTTTTCAAGCTCTAGGTAACTTTTGATGCTGTCAACTTCTTTCTGAAGATCAACGCTTTTTGAGTTGGTCTCATACAGCATATATCGCAGCAGTTCCGATAGTTTTAGGATTACATCCAAAGATTGATCAGACTTCTTTAAAATTAAAGAATATAAGCTATTTAAAGTATTAAAAAGAAAATGGGGTTGAACCTGATTTTTCAGGAACACCAATTCTGCTTCAAGCTTTTCCCGTACAAGAAGCTGTTCGTTTTGCTGAACTTTATTAACATGATCTACCAGTTTTAGAATAAATGGAATGGCCATTACCGTTCCCAGGTTAATCGAGCTACGCATAATCTGTACATAGCTAAATATTGGCTGCACTTCAAACTCTTTCAAATAGTATTTCAGAATGATGTAGTTGTCTGTAAATCGCTGTGTAAACGAAACGATGATAAGGGAAATTCCAAATAGCAAGATGAACTTGCCAATTTTTCTTTTGTACAGAAATTTTGGGAACAGGAAATAAATCACCCAATACACCAATGCAATTTTTGCAGGAAGATTTATTAGTTCAACCATCATTGTTTTCTTGAAATTCATGTCGTAGCTTCCCCAGGTAACCGCGAAGAAGAGCAGGTAGAATATCCAGTAACTAATGTGTTGAACCCATTTGTTATTTAGGATTTTAGCAAAATTATTTTTCTCTGAACTTATGATTTGCATATTGAGTTTTTGCGTATGGATATCAATTCAATGCTATTTTACCGTATTTTTAATTACAAAGCAAGTTTGAATCTGTTTTGCTTGGTTTTTCTGGACTAAATACAATTTAAGAAGATGAAACAGTCGAAATTTCAGGACAAATTACAATCTGTTTCTATTTAGGCATTCCATCCATTTAGAAATGTATTCTGTTAAAATAAGTTGTTAAATTATAGATACTTCCATTACTTAGGGCTTGAGTTGGGAAAATACCAACAACTAAGTAATTCAAAACTTATAATATGAAACGTTTATTATTGGCATTAATTACGGTTTTGTTTTTAGGAAACATCACTGCCTCTGCAAAAAATAAGATTGATCATTTGGAACCTGCATTCTGGTGGGTTGGAATGAAAAATACTCACTTACAATTATTGGTGCATGGCGAGAACATCTCAGACTTAAAACCAGAATTGAATTATGATGGAGTAAGTATTGAAAAAGTAAGTCGAGTATCAAATCCAAATTATTTGTTTGTTGATTTATTAATTGATAAAAAGACAAAGGCTGGTGAATTTGATATTCTTTTTAAGAAAAGAAAGAAGACTGCAATTACATACAAGTATAAACTTTTAAAAAGAGAAGAGGGCTCAGCACAAAGAATTGGATTTACTCCAAAAGATGTGATGTACCTAATTACTCCGGATCGCTTTGTCAATGGTAATCCTGATAATGATAACGTGAAGGGCTTAAGTGAGCAAGCTGATAGAAGTAATTCCAATGGTCGCCATGGTGGTGATATTCAAGGAATGATCAATAGTCTTGATTATATATCAGATATGGGGTTTACTGCCATATGGGTGAATCCTTTGTTAGAAAATGACCAGGATAAATATTCCTACCATGGATATTCAACAACCGATTACTACAAAATTGATGGACGATATGGATCGAATGAGGAATATCAGAAGCTATCTCGTTTGGCCAAGGAAAAAGGCGTTGGCTTAATTATGGATGTGATACTAAACCATTGCGGATCGGAGCATTGGTGGATGAAAGATATGCCATCAGAAGATTGGATAAACAATAAGGGAGAGTTTATGCAGTGTACTCATAAGCGATCAACAATACAGGATACTTATGCATCTAAAGAGGATTTGAAACAATTTTCCGATGGTTGGTTTGTAAAAACAATGCCTGACTTGAATCAAAGAAATGAGTTCATGGCAACTTACCTAATCCAGAACGCAATTTGGTGGATAGAATATGCGGGCCTTTCGGGAATTCGTGTTGATACTTACCCATATTCAGATGCAGCATTTTTAGCAGAATGGACCGGAAGAGTAATGGAAGAATATCCTAATTTCAATATTGTTGGCGAGGAATGGAGTACGAACCCTGCGATTGTATCCTATTGGCAAAAGGGAAAAGTAAATCACGATGGTTATAGATCGAATTTACCAAGTTTAATGGACTTTCCTTTGCAAAATGCAATGGTAGAAGCATTGACCAAAGAAGAAACCTGGGGTACGGGTTGGATCAAGCTATATGAAATGTTGGCCAATGACTTCCTGTATGCTGATCCGGGTAATTTGGTGATTTTTCCGGATAATCATGATATGGCTCGAATTTTTGATCAAGTAGACAGAGATTACGATTTGTATAAAATGGCAATGGTATATACACTTACCATGCGTGGAATTCCTCAAATTTATTATGGAACGGAAATTTTAGCCAAGAGCGATGCAGGAGGTGATCACGGAAAGCTACGAACTGATTTTCCAGGTGGATGGAAAGGCGATAAAGTAAATGCATTTACTGGCGAAGGTTTGAGTGCTCAAGAGAAGGATGCGCAGAACTTCATGAGAAAACTGATGAATTGGAGAAAAACAAGTGATGTAATTCACAAGGGTAAATTAATGCACTATGCTCCAGATCTTGGCATTTACTCTTATTTCAGATTCACTGATGAGGGAAAAGTAATGGTGATTTTGAACAAGAACAAAGAAGCTGTTCAAATAGAAACAGACAGATATCATGAAATGTTGATTGGCAACGAAACAGGAAAAGATGTCATTTCCGGTAAAAGCTATCCTTTGAATGGAAGTATTGAGGTTCCGGCACGATCGGCCTTAATTTTAGAGATAAATTAGAAATAGAAGTTAGAATGGAAGAATCCCCTGGTAATTTTACCAGGGGATTCTCTCTTATGCCTTTATTTCTTATCCTTTTTACTTTTGTTTTTTTCCTCCTTCGAATCAATTTTTAGCTCTTTGGTATTCCTTGGCAATACCTCTTCAGGGAATGGGAACAGAATGGTTGAGTTTTTCTCGGATGCAATATTTGCCAAGGTTTGATACAACCTCAATTTAATGGCAGATGGTGATTTGTCAATCATTTTACCTGCAGATAGTAGGTTTGCTGCAGCTTCTTCTTCAGCCAAAGCAAGAATGACACGGGCACGGCGCGAACGTTCTGCTTCGGCCTGGTTGGCCATCATACGGCGCATGTTCTCCGGCAACTGAATGTCTTTAATTTTTACATCAATAATAACGATTCCCCATTCCTGGGTTTCCTTTTCAACAATGGTTTTGATGTTTTTACCCATCTCTTCCCGTTTCGAAAGAATGGTGTCTAGCTCAACTTTTCCGCAAACATCTCGCAAAGCAGCCTGAGCCAATTGCATAATGGCAAATTTGTATTCCTCCACTTCCAAAACTGCCTTCTCGGGATCATCAATTTTAAAGAAAACCACCCCATCAATGCTACAAGGAACGTTATCTTCTGTCATTACTTCTTGCGAATCGATATTAATGGTGATCACTCGAATGTCAACAATATTCACGGTTTCTACAATGGGAATAATCCAGCGGAATCCTGGATTTAGGATTTTAATGTACTTTCCGAATCGGAATTTTAAGGCTCTTTTGTATTCGAAAATAATTCTGATGCCTGCAAAAAAGAATACTACAACTGCCGAAAATAAAATAAGAAAGATATCCATGAGAAATGTTTTTAAAGTTGAAATGGGTGAGAAGAAGTAAGTTTCAGAAGTACTCTAAAGAATAGTATTATTCAATGATGATCGGCGTTTATTAAATTTACGAAATAATACTGATTAGCATTTAAGACTATTTATGATTTTTAGTGGATAGCTCTAAATTACCTATAGCTTGTAAGGTGAGTTATAAATGAAACCTACTTTGTTCGAGATGGCTTTGTGGGCATTGAAAGGTCAAGCTGCTTAAACACAGAAAACTTTCTAGTAAGACGGGGAAGCTTCGAAGAATTGAGAAGATCGCCTCGCCGCACTTAAAGGTTTCACGTATAAGTGGTTTGAGCTTACACGCCCTAGATTCTTGGCTTACTTTCTCATCGATGGAGAAAGTAAGAGCCATGCGGCTTGAGCAAAGCAAAAAGATAGGATGATTCTTGAAAATTACGTGGTATAACTTATTACGAAAGTTTAAGAGAATCATAAGTTACATTTGGTAAGCAGTTTTTTGTTTCGTAGATTCAACTTAAATTATTGTAATGCAGTACCATGAAAAACCTACAAAAAGTAATAGAAAATTACATTCAGGCCTATAATCAGTTCGATATTGAAGGAATGCTTACAGATTTGCACGAAGATGTAGTTTTTGAGAACATTTCAGAGGGGATTTTGACTTTGCGAACAGAAGGAATCGATGAATTTCACACTCAGGCTGAAGAAGCCATGAATTGTTTTAGCCAGCGAGAGCAAATTATCAGGAATTGGGACATTCAACTGGATAAAGTGGTAATAGATATTGATTATAAGGCCATTTTGGCCACCGATCTCCCCAGCGGAATGAAACAAGGTGATATCCTACAGATCTCAGGGCAATCTGAGTTTGTTTTTGAAGAGGATAAAATAATCCGGATTGTAGATAGAGCATAAAATGGCTCATGCTAATTAATAATCGGTGTTTTTCTTTTGTTATGGGTGTTTGTTTTGTAGATTTGATAGGCAAACAATTGTTATTGTTTTTATCACACCATATTGGAGGGATAAGAACAATATTGATGTTATACACAAGTTAGCTGTAACTGAATGACACATCCGTACAAATGACAAAACTGATTACAGTATATAGTTCAAATATCCCGATAGATTGTCATATCTTGAAAGGAAGGTTGGAAACGGAAGGAATTTCCAGCTATATCTATGATGAAAATTTGATATGGGTGCATCCATTTAAAGCAGTTGCAATTGGAGGAGTCAAACTAAAAGTGCCTTCAGATAAATTTTTACATTGCCAAAAGATTATTGACCTGACATCGCAAGGCAAACTATTTGATGATACTGGGGAATATCACATTGCAGAAATTCTAAACAATGAGATAAACAGACAAAATGAAATACTTTCGATTAAAAGCAAAATAAGGAATGATTCGTCATTGATAGATAAAATAACTTTTAATGACAGCAAATTAATAGAACAAATAGATACTCAGGAATTATTGAAAAATGAAAGAGATTTTCTGGAACTTTCAAATAAGAAATTTGAATTCACATGGAAACAATTCTTTTATGAACTGTTCGATTTCGACAGGAGTGTATTTAAATACTTCAGGACAAAGCCAGTAGAATACTATATTGAGAAAGAGATTGTTGAAAATTATATAAATCAAAAGGAATCTAAACGGATTGCAAATTGTCCAAATTGTGGTTCTGATAATACTTCATTTGGTCATGCTATTGATTTTAAATGGGATATTCTATATTTGATACTTTCTTTATTGATAGCACCATTATTTCCGATTAGGAAAAAAAATCATTGTTTTGATTGTGGTAATGATTTTAAGTGAAATAGAAAAACGGCAACAGCTAACAATGTATAAAATAATAGCCGATATAGTAGTAAAATCAAGAGTTGTAGCCCGCTTCAACTTTCTTGTAACTTGACAGGAAAGTACCTCGCAACCGGCTACTATTTTTATACTTACCGTTACATTTCACCAAAAACCAAACAATCATGAAACCATGCATCAAAATATTCGGAATCCTATTGATACTAGTAGGAATATTATTGCTTTTTACCCCTGAAATCATCTTTGGTTTTTTGGAGAGTAATAAGGGGACGTTTTGGGTTTATTGGCTTGCCATTTTGGTGCGCTTGGTGTTGGGAGCTATTTTAATTCTATCGGCCAAGGAATCAAAACATCCGCTTGCAGTTAAAATAATTGGTGGCATGTTTGTGCTTGCTGCACTCATCTTTTTGTTTATAGGACAGCAAAACTTTCAGGAGTTTATTGCTACTGTGCTTAGCGCATTTACTTCTTACGTTCCTCTTGTAGGATTGGTGAGCATTGCCTTTGGTAGCTTTTTTATTTATGCTTTTACTGGGCGAAGGGCCAAAGAATAATTAAATCCTGAATTTTATATATCAAAAAATACATTGCAGAACATTTCCAGATGTTAAGTGTTTATTTAATGTTACATTAAAATTAGAATCGATGAACACAGTATTGCACAAAGCCAACACAAGAGGACATGCCAACCATGGATGGTTGGATTCCTATCATACTTTTAGTTTTGCGAATTATTATAATCCCGATAGAATACAGTTTGGAGTTTTGCGAGTTATCAACGACGATACCGTTGATGCAGGGCAAGGATTTGGGACGCACCCTCATGAGAATATGGAGATCATTTCGATACCATTGGAGGGAGAGTTAGAGCACAAGGATAGCATGGGGAATGTTGCCAGAATTAAAGCAGGAGATATTCAGGTGATGAGTGCTGGTACTGGAGTTTACCATAGCGAATACAATAAAAATCAGGACAGAGAGGTTCAATTTCTACAGATTTGGGTGATTCCAAATCAACAACAGGTAGAGCCCCGCTACGATCAGATTTCTATAGCCGATATTTCGAAGGAGAATCAGTTCAATCAAATTCTATCTCCAAATGCCGATGACCAAGGGGTTTGGATTCATCAGAATGCTTGGTTCAATTTGGGACAGTTTACCGCAGCCACCGATAATCAATATCAATTGCATTCAAAAGATAATGGTGTATATGCTTTCGTGATTGAAGGAAATGCGATTATCGAAAATCAGGAATTACAGAAACGTGATGGCCTTGGAGTTTGGGGAACAGATTCCATTTCGATAAAAGCTGATAAAGATTCAAAAATTCTTTTGATGGAAGTCCCAATGAATCAATAATCGATTTAGAGCAACAACAGAGAATAGCTCGTAGAATTCACTATTTTTGCAACAAAATAAGAAGCTATGAGATATTTCCTGATGATTTTGATTTTGTTGGTGGGTTGCCTAATGCCAATACAAGCCAGTGTGAATGCCAAATTGGGTACTTTCCTGAAAGCGCCATTAATGGCTGCCCTGATAAATTTTATTGTAGGTGGAACTATTTTGCTTTTTGTAGTTCTTGGTATGCGAACTCCCAATAATTTGTTGCAAGCGGTTAAGGAAGCTCCTTTTCATGCCTGGATAGGTGGAGCAATAGGAGCTGTGTACGTGTCATCAGTAATCTTCTTGGTACCACGTTTGGGAGCAGCCTTAAGTTTTGCACTAATCGTATTGGGACAATTGGCTTTCTCTTTGGTAATCGATCATTTTGGTTTGTTTGGAGTCTCTGTTCAACCTGTGAATTGGGGAAGAACGATTGGTGTGTTGTTGATACTAGCAGGAGTTTTGGTGATACAGAAATTCTAGTCAATTACGATTTAATAATTAGGAATTACGATATCTCTGTTTATGGTTTCTGGTGCGATAAAAGGTTCTGGGATATGGGTAGCAATTTGGTAATCGATTTGAGTTCCTCAGTGACAAACTTCATGTTTCTTGCGCTTATAACAAAAATGACCCTCCCAAATTCGGAAGAGCCACCTTTTATACTTTCTCCTTTATACTTTTTTACTTCTTAAGTACTACATCGGAAGTTTGTAAAATTTTCAATTTTAAATTTTCGGGGTAATCAGGTCTTTCCTCTAAAAATTTGCGCGTGATATCGCCAGCTTCTTTGGATTGGAGACCGCTATAGCTAACACTTAACCAATTGTAAGGGAAGAAAATATCTCCGGTTACCTGAATTTCTTGTAACAACTCCAATGCTTGTGGCAAATAGCTCAATGCTTCTTGCTCTCTTAGTGGATGATTCAAATAACGCAAACCTTCCAAAGCCCAACGCTCAATTTGTCTGTTTTCTTCACTCTTTAAACTTTCAAAGAATTCTTTGCGAACTTCAGGATCTGAAGAAAGGGCAGGAGCAACAAATTGCATTTTCTTTTTGCGATCAGGATTTTGGATTCTTTCTGTTTGAGTTTTGATCAGTTCATCAGCTTTTTCAGGCATTTTAATTGCCAGATTACAAGCCAATGTAGTTGCTTTGGTTTCTGAAAGGCTAAAACCGCCAATGGCAATTTCCTCTTTCCATACTTTAAACAGCTGAGATAATCTTTCAGGAGTTTCAGCAATACTACTTAATGCAGAGTACAGACTCGATTTTTTACTCATGTCTTTTTCACTGCTTAGTCTGATCCAAAGACTTTCTTCCAATGTTTTACCGAGCAGTTTTCTTTCATTTGGACTTAGATCTAGCCAGTATGCTGATTTTAGATAGGAAAGCATACGTTCCAGAATTAAGCTGTTTTGTTCCCTTACAATTTGTTTTTCAATGGCTGAAACGAACTCTTTGCCACTAACAATTCCTTCGCGTAAATTTTCATACAGATTGATTAATGAGATACCTCTTGCCAAATCATCTTGAATGCTATCAAAGTCTTTTAGTAAATACGCTTTGCTACTGTCATCCAGTTTAAAGAATCCGTAAGCATCGCCTTTTGCATTGGGTATAATATAGTCGGGTGCAGCTAATCCATTTGCTTCTTCAACTTCAACTATAGACTTATCCATTGTGAACTGAATCAATTTGCTCGACTCTTTGTATCCTAGTAATAAGTTTAAATCTTGAGTCCAGTCGCCAGGATTTCCTTTAGCATCTGTTTGAGAAATGCTTAGCTTGCTGATTTTTCCATTTTCAGATTCAATATTGCACTCAATTGTAGGTCTTCCTGCTTTATCCACCCAAACCTTGCTCCAATGTTTCAAGTCGAATTCAGTCGTAGCATCAAGAATGGCAATCAAATCTTCCCAACTTGCATTTCCATATGCATAGTCTTTCATGTAAGTCTGCAGACCTTTCTTCAAGGCTTCTGCTCCGGTAATATTTTCAAGCATATTCATCACAATTGGGGATTTGTGATAGATAATTGCACCATAAACCGTTCCTGCATCTTTTAGGTTTGGTAAAACTTGATTTACCGGATTGGCACCAGAAGTTCTGTCTACGCTAAATGAGCTTGGAAAATGAGCCATTTGGAACTTTAGATCATGATTCATATCCGGAAAGCTTGGGTTTGTAATTTTATCTGCAAGGAAATTGGCAAATACTTCTTTTAGCCATACCTGATCGAACCATTTCATAGTTACCAAATCGCCAAACCACATATGAGCCGTTTCGTGTGCAATTAGGTTTGCTCGAGCCAATAAGCTGTTTTTTGTAGCATCCTTATCTAAAAACATTCTTGATGCATTGTATAGAGTAGCTCCAGTGTGCTCCATACCGCCATATTGGAAAGAAGGAATCACAACAATATCGTATTTTGCAAAAGGATAGGGAACATCCGTATATTCTTCAAGCCAGTCCAAGGATTCGAACAGGAGGCGGAAGATTTCATCGGTGTTATTGGCTAATTTTTCAGGATCTGTTTCACGATGGTACATGGTGTGTTCACGACCATTATGCTCTCGGGTAATGGTTTCAAATTTACCGGCTACAAACGAGAACAAATAGGTTGGTAGAGGTTTTGTTTTGGCAAACTCGTAGGTTGTTCTGTGACCGTCTTCCTTTACCTGACTTAACTTTCCATTACCCATGGCTTTCCAATGAGATGGAACGCTCAAGCTAAGTTCAAAATTTGCTTTAAGGTTGGGTTGATCGAAACAAGGAAATGCTGTTCTTGCGCGATCAGGTACGAACAATGTATATAAAAATTCATCATTTCGATTCAATGATGTATTGCCTGTAATAAATTCAAGCTCAATGCTATTTTGTCCTTTCTTTAGCTCTTTCTTTGGGATGATTACATGTTCTGATTCGAATCGGTAAGCGGATACTTTTCCGTTTGCCTTAACCGACTTGATCAAATTGGCACTCTCACGGAAATCGATTTGTAAATCTTGATCTGTACTCGCTAAATTGAAAATGATCTTGTTTTTTCCAGGGATCTCTGCTGATTTTCCTTCTGGGATGTCAAACTGAAGTTGATATTCCAAATTAGAAATGTTCGTTTTTCGATAATCAGCCAGAGTTTTTGCTACACCTGATTCAACAGGAAGAGTTTTTATGCTCTTATTGCAAGCTGATAATAACATGCAAATAAGAACCAAGAGTGTTAGTTGTTTGTTCATTTTTGGTGTGTTAGATTTTCAGCATAAAGATAATACTATCGAAATGCAAATGGAGTAACATTTGTTGGTTTGCACAAAAAAAGCAAAATCCAGTTCATGAATTTTGCTCTTTGAATGATATTTTATCTGATTATGCTTCTCTGTAGTTTGTGCTGTCGAAAATTTTATTGGCATTTGCAGCTATAAAGCCAGAAAATAGATTGCCAGACTCGTCGGGGTAGCGAATAGCAAATTCATAAAAGCAAGCAGGAATGTCGTAAGTACCTTCTTCAAATTTTACTTTAATAATATCCGATAAGGTTGAAGATTGCTGCAGATAAACCTCAGGAGAGCCTTTAATTTCACCTCCGGAGGTATTCATTGGATATCCATTATCTTTTAAAAACTGATTTACCTTCTCAATTGTATCAAACTTTTTTAAAGCATTAATACTAACCGTAAAATGATTTACTCTGAATCCATGGACATATAACCAGGCTGCATATTCTGATTCTTCTCTTAACCTTTGATAGGTTTCATATGAAGGTTTGCTCCAAACACTACCTTTATGGATAAGGTCAGGATCCGAATAATAAGCATTACCTACGGAATTAAGTCTGTTTTTAATAATCTTCTGAAACTCTTCTGAAAATTCAGATAGAATTAATTCAGATATAAAAACTCTTGGAGCTTCTTCGGATGGATGTTCCAAATGAACCGCATTTAAATGCTTATCGTCGAATTTATATTCGCCAGCATATTCGTATCCTGCTTTCAAAAATTTCTTAGCCAAGACATGTATGTTCATTCTTGGATCATCGAAAGTTCGAAATGCTACATGATCGTTGATGACCAATTCTCCTTCGTTTGAGAACAGATCATGAATTGCTTGCGCAGATGGATTTTGTGCAGTGTATCCTTTCCAAAGTTCGTTAAAAAGTTGTTGTTGCATAAGTGTGATTTTTATTTTGACTTAATTAAGATACGAATAAAAATCGATGCCGAACAAGATTTTTTAAGGCAATAAAAAAGCCTCCGACTCAAAAGAATCGAAGGCTTCAATTTTTCAGCGGTCCGGACGAGACTCGAACTCGCGACCCCATGCGTGACAGGCATGTATTCTAACCAACTGAACTACCGGACCAAAATATTATTAAAGAACGTTATCTTTTTTGGCGGTCTGGACGAGACTCGAACTCGCGACCCCATGCGTGACAGGCATGTATTCTAACCAACTGAACTACCAGACCAAAATATTTTAAAGAACTAACTTTGGCGGTCTGGACGAGACTCGAACTCGCGACCCCATGCGTGACAGGCATGTATTCTAACCAACTGAACTACCAGACCAAAATTTTTAAGAACAATCTTTAGCGGTCTGGACGAGACTCGAACTCGCGACCCCATGCGTGACAGGCATGTATTCTAACCAACTGAACTACCAGACCAGAATTTTTTAAGAACTAATGTTTGGCGGTCTGGACGAGACTCGAACTCGCGACCCCATGCGTGACAGGCATGTATTCTAACCAACTGAACTACCAGACCAAAAATGGTATTGTTCTTAAATAATCCTAACTTTTGATTATTCTTGTTTCAATATTTTAAAGAACGTTTTCTTCTTAGCGGTCTGGACGAGACTCGAACTCGCGACCCCATGCGTGACAGGCATGTATTCTAACCAACTGAACTACCAGACCGTTTTTTTTGATAGCGATGCAAAGATAACGCAAGTTTTTTTACTTGCAATATCTCTTTGCATTTTTTTTGTGATAATATCTAAGTAAACTCAGTAATATAGCGGTTTTGAGTATGTTACATTTTAAGAAAAATGTTCGTTTTTTATAGTTTAAGAATTCGATACTATTGCTTGTACTCAAAAAAACTAAAGTTTACACTTCCGTAGGTTCTTTTTTCTGTGAAATTTGGATGCGATGAGAAATCATTTTTAGATCCATGTTCAACAATTAAAGTGCCATTTTCATTCAATAATTCTTTTTCAAATATTAAATCAGGAATGGTATTTAAGGTTTTTAAATCAAATGGAGGATCGGCAAATATCATATCAAATTTTTGGCGACATGATTTTACAAAACGAAATACATCTGATTTTATTGGAAGAATTTGGTCCAATCCCAGTTCTTGAACTGTTTTTTGTATAAAAGCAAAATGACGATGATTTAGCTCAACGCAGATTACTTTCTCAGCTCCTCTTGAGGCAAATTCATAGCTAATACCGCCTGTACCTCCAAAAAGGTCAAGAACGCTTAGAGATTCGAAGTCTACAATGTTATTTAAAACATTAAACAGATTCTCTTTTGCAAAATCGGTTGTTGGGCGAGCTTTAAAGCTTTTATCTGGTGTTATTCTTCTTCCTTTGTGAGTTCCACTAACTATTCGCACTCGGTTAAATTTAAAAGATTAATGAATTGATTGTATTCCTTGTGTGGAATCTCATTTTTAATTCTAAGTTTAGCAGGTAAAAGTTTTACTTCTACATTAGCAAGGTATTTTTTTAGCAACTGAATAGATTTGCTTTCTTCTTGTACTAAACCATCAACTATCAGTTTACTTCTTTCGTTATTGAGTTTTTGCTGCTTGTACACATTTAAAATGTGATAGGCAAGGTCAGCATCCTCTTTGTAAGTGAAGCTATTTATAAAATGTTTGCCATTTCTATCAGGAATTATAATATGAAAATATTCCTTTTGCAAATTCACATAAACGTTGGGATGATTATCGGAAATCTCATCCTTAATGGCAGTTTTATAAAAAGGAGTAGAGTGGTGGAAGAACTCTATTTTCGAAAACTGTTTTACAAGAATCTCTTTAAAGGATAGAGGTACAGCAAAAACATTTTTCGAATTCAAATGTTCCAAATCATTCCAATGCAACTCTTCATCACGACTAAAATTATGACATAGTTGGTAACTTTCAAAAGCAAATTCTTCACTAAAAAATTCGTTCGGAATTATTATAGCTTGATTAGAAACCCAAAGAACAGCTACTGAATTGTATTCTAAATTTAGCAATTCATTATTTCTAATAAGTTCTTTAATAGAATTCAAAGTGTCAGCCTCAGTATTCTGATTAAATGCTTTAAATCGTTCAAGAGCTATACAGTGCTTGTTTGCATTGAGTATAGAAAAAGAAAATCCATCCGAGCTAACTCGGATGGATAATTTATATTCTTTCGATTTGTTTTTATCAAATGTTGAATCAACAAATACAAGGTCGTTCATAAACAGTTTGTTTACTCCCAGTTACCAGCGTTGTTGTTCGCTTCTTCAAGTGAACCAACCATCAAACCAGGATATTTGTTCAAACGAATACGGTTTCCGTTTTCTTCTTTAATTTCTTCACTGTACTCATCGTATACATCTTCGAAGATAACCATGTTAGAAACTTTAGCTTCGAAAACCTGAACTTTAACTTGAGAACCAGTAACGAAAACACCAGCCCCCATTTTAAATTGATGTTTACCTTGTGTAAAAGGAACATATCTTAGGTTCTCAATTGGATACTCTTTTCCAAAGATTGTATCAAGAGCTGAAATCATAATGGTATCACGAATGATGAAACCTTTTTTCACAGCTTCTTTTTCAGTCATACCTGATTCGTATTGCTCATCAGTTAGAGTACCTTCAGACTTTACCAATGGCATTGAGTCTGTCTTGATAAAATTGATCAAAGTATCGAAACTTCCTGTATACTTACCATTAACATCTTTATAAGCAACTTGCGCTTTACGAATATCTTTTAACTGATCGATAATTCTATCATAACGCTGCTTCTTAATTTTACCAAATTCAAGTGGTTTGTTAATGCTTTGGTAGCTTAAATAAGCTAGTGCAACAATTGCTATGGCAAGTAAGATTTGAAAGACTTTTTTCATTTTTATTCTTATTAGTTTGTGTAAGTTTGTCTGCAAATTTAAAAAAAAATTCTATTTGGCTATTTTTATATCCATAAAAATTAACGGAAATGCTAAAAAATCATGTGGCTGAGAAGATTACTGAACACCTTAAATTTGCTCCAACAAGCGATCAAACTAAGGCTATAGTTGGTTTAGCGGATTTTGTGACTCAAGTTCAAAATCAAAGAATATTTTTGTTAAAAGGATATGCCGGAACAGGAAAAACAACTTTGGTAAGTGCTCTAACTTCAACTTTAAGTGATTTTAAAATAAAATCGGTGTTGTTGGCACCTACTGGTCGAGCTGCAAAAGTGTTAAGTCAGTATGCTAAAAATCCAGCTTTCACCATTCATAAAAAAATATACCGACAAAAATCACTTGCAGATGCAGAAGCTGTATTTGTAAAAGATAGAAACTTAAATGTCAACACTGTATTTATTGTTGATGAGGCTTCGATGATTTCAAATTATTCTCCGGAAGCTTCTTACTTTGGCTCTGGTTGTTTGCTTGATGATTTGATTGAGTACGTTTACTCTGGGAAAAACTGCAGGTTGATTTTAATTGGGGATTCGGCGCAGTTGCCTCCTGTAGGTTTGGATATTAGTCCGGCACTCGATCCTGAAGAGTTACGTGCATGTTATCATCTTGAAATAGAGGAGATGATTTTAAGACAAGTGGTTAGGCAAAACGAGGAATCTGGAATTCTGATGAATGCCACCGAATTAAGAAACATGCTGCAAGATGGACGGGAAGGATTTCCTGTTTTAAGTACTCAGAATTATCCAGACATATATAAAATAGGGGGAGGTGAATTGATAGAAGAATTGTCTTCCGCTCATTATAAGTATGGTGTTGAGGATACAATTGTAATAAGTAGATCGAATAAAAGAGCAAATCGTTTTAACCAGGGGATTCGAAATACTGTAATGTATCGTGAAGAAGAAATATCTGCTGGCGATTTGTTAATGGTTGTGAAGAACAACTATTTCTGGGCTCACGATATCGAAAATATGGATTTTATTGCCAATGGTGATATTGTTGAGATTGTAAAGATCCGCAAACGTGTTGAATTGTATGGTTACCGATATGCAGAGGTTACAGTTCGTTTTCCTGATTACAATGATGTGGAGTTGGATACCATGATATTGTTGGATACTTTAGATATCGAAACAGCCTCGTTGGGATATGAGGAGACCAAACAACTTTTTTTTACCATTGCAGAAGATTATTCAGATATCAGAGCCAAGAAAAAACGTTACGAGAAAGTTAGAAACAATAAATTCTTTAATGCTCTGCAAGTTAAGTTTGCATATGCAGTCACTTGTCACAAAGCACAGGGAGGACAGTGGAAAGCTGTATTTGTTGATCAAGGTTACCTTACTGATGAATTGCTGAACAGAGAATATTACAGATGGCTGTATACAGCCTTAACACGTGCTACAGAGAAATTGTATCTTGTAAACTTTAAGAAGGAATTTTTTCCTAACGAACCAGAGTATTAAAGTTCGATTCCTATGACAAGGATATCATCGGTTTGTTCATAGTTACTTTTCCACTTCTCTAGCCAAGTGAATATATCTGATTTTTGAAGATTGATGGATTTGGTTTGGATTTCAAGCAACTTCTCAAAAAACTGTTTTCTTTTCAGTCTTTTTTGCTGATCGCCACCCAACTGATCGGTAATTCCATCGCTATATAAGAAAATTCTATCACCAGGTAAGAACTTTATTTTATTGACTGTAAATTCAACAAATTCAGATTCCTTTCCAATGGAATTTCTATCTCCGGCAATTTCAAATAAAGAGAATTGCTCGTTGCACAATTTGGCCTCTGTGTCTTCATTGTTTACAATTAGCTGAGAATTATTTTCTCTTATTAAAACCAATGATCTTTTGGCACCAACAAATTCAATTAATTGTTCTTGTGGATAGATTGAACAGAAAATACCATCCATTCCATCATATTGAGTGTAAGTATCTGCAGAAGTATTTAATAGTTTACTAAACTTCCTGCTTAATAAAGGGAAAATCTGCTCGGCTTGAATTTCGTTACCATTTTGAGATAAAGTATGCAATTCCATTTGTCCCATTACAGTTAGCATAGCTGCAGGAACACCATGGCCAGTACAATCGAAAACACCAATGCTATTTTTGTTGAAGTTTTGCTGAATCCAATAAAAATCTCCTCCTACTACATGTTTGGGTAAATTAATGATAAATGATTTTGGATATAATCTTCTAAAATGTTCTGCATCGGGAAGAATGGATCTTTGTATGCGTTGTGCATGGATCATTCCCTGATGAATGTCGTAATAGGATTTGTATTTAGAGATTTCCTGTTTTTGCTCATTAATTTGGAATGCAATCAGGACCTTTGTTTGTAATTCGGTAAAATCGATAGGTTTTTTAACGTAGTCTTGAGCACCAAGGTTTAGAGTAGCTTTAATGCTTTCCATCTCAGTTTTCGCCGTAACCATAATTACGGGAATTTCTTTAAGCCTATCGTTTGCCTGAATTCGTTCAAGAACTTCAATTCCATCCATGACGGGCATCATGATGTCCAGTAAAATCACATCAGGTATATTACCCTCTAACCAGGCAAGGGCTTGTTGGCCACTTTCCTTTGAAATTACTTCATAATCACGTCTAAAATATGCCTCAATCAACTTGTTGTTGATTGGTGAGTCGTCAACAGAAAGAATTGTTTTCTTGGTGTTCATAAATAAAATAAGTGTAGGGTAGCAGTAACGCTACCCTAAAAATATTAGTTTAAATTCAAAGAATCTATTATTCCTTCAATTTTTTTATTTGCTTTTTCTTCAGTAGCATAGAAATTTTCTAAAGAAGGCAGTTCTTCACGTACTTCGAAATAGTATTTAATTTTTGGTTCAGTACCAGAAGGACGAACGGAAATTTTAGATCCATCTTCTAAGTAAATTTGAAGAACATCTGCAGTTGTTTCAAAATCAAGATTCTTAGCTTCACCTGTAATTGGGTTTGTGGCTTTTCTTGTTGTATAATCCTTAACCAATACAACAGGCGATCCATTGATTTCTTTTGGAGTGTTGAATCTGTAGTCGTGCATCATCTGTGCGATTTCCTGAGATCCTTGCAAACCTTCACGGACGATGTAAATCATTTTTTCTTTAGAGAATCCATACTCTAAATAAATTTCTTTTAGAATATCAAACAGGTTTTTACCTTGATCTTTTGCCCATGCAGCGATTTCAGCCATAATACTACATGCCGATACCGCATCTTTGTCCCGAGTGAAATCTCCTGGCATGTAACCAAATGATTCCTCACCACCACCAACGTAATTCTTTTCAGGATTTTTACGCATTACATCTGCAATCCATTTAAATCCGGTGTATGCATCGAAACATTCTACATTGTTTTTTTCTGCTACATCCTTGAATAATTCAGTAGTTACAATGGTTTTTACAACGTAATCATTACCGGTAAGTAAACCTAACTCACGTCTTCTTTTAATCAAGTAATAGGTGAAGATTAAAGCGGTTTGATTACCGTTGATAATTTCCCATTCGCCTTTGTCATTTTTAACTGAAATTCCCAATCTGTCTCCATCAGGATCGCAAGCCATTACCAAATCAGCATCAACTTCATCAGCTTTATCAACGGCCATTTTTAATGCTTCTGGTTCTTCTGGATTTGCAGACCAAACGGTAGGGAAGTTTCCATCAACCACGTCTTGTTCCTGAATGTGAATTATATTTTCGAAACCATAATTTGCCAATGAATCAGGAACCAATTTTACAGTTGTTCCATGCAATGGTGTAAATACGATCTTTAAGTCTTTCTGGTTCTGAATGGCTTCAGGTGATAGACTTAGAGTTTTAACTGTATCAAGGTAAAGTTTGTCCATTTCGGCACCTAAAACTTCAATCAAATCAGGATTTCCTTCAAATTTGATGTCTTCAACCTTAACAGCTTTTACTTCGTTAATTACATTTTTATCGTGAGGAGGCACCAATTGAGATCCATCTTCCCAATATGCCTTGTATCCATTGTATTCTTTCGGGTTGTGTGATGCTGTGATGATAACACCCGACTGACATCCCAAATGACGAATGGCAAATGACATTTCTGGAGTAGGACGTAAGTCTTCGAAAATATAAGCTTTGATTCCGTTAGCCGAGAAGATATTTGCTACGGTATCAGAAAATAGTTTACTGTTATTACGACAATCATATCCAATACAAACAGAAATTTGCTCTTTGTCAGGAAATGATTTGTTTAAATAGTTTGCCAATCCTTGAGTTGCAGCTCCAACTGTATAAATATTCATACGGTTGGTTCCAGGTCCCATTTTACCTCTTAATCCACCTGTTCCGAACTCTAAATCCTTATAAAATGAATCTATTAAAGCCGTTTTATCTTCCTGATCAAGTAGTTCTTTTACAGCATCCTTTGTCTCTTGATCGTAATTCCCCTCTAGCCATTTGTTGGCCGTTTCAATTACACTTTCTAAAATTTCCGTTTTGTCCATTTTCGAAAAATTTCTTGGTTAACTTTTTATTCGATTGATACAATGCGATATCCTTCCCCTCCAGTGTGGAATATCAAGCTCAAAAATATGTTTAATTTTTGATTTATTCAAGACGCTATAGTGAGGTCTTTTTGCCAAAGTTTTAAAGCTCTCGCTGTCAGTGCTATTAATTTTACACTTGTTGTTAGCAACAATTTGTATTTCAGTTGCAAAATCGAACCAACTGCAAACGCCTTCGTTTGAGTAATGGTATATGCCAAAATCTTTGAAATGATTGTCTTTCTCTAATCTTTCGATGATATGCATTATGCACAAGGCTAGATCGTGTGCATAGGTTGGGGTGCCAACCTGGTCGACAACAACTTGTAATTCCTCTCTTTCCTTTCCCAGGTTCAACATGGTTTTCAAAAAGTTTTTTCCGAATGGAGAATACAGCCAGGAAGTTCTAATTGTGATATGATTTGGACAAATTTCTTGAAGGTAATTTTCACCTTTTAATTTGGTGTCTCCATAAACACTTTGCGGCTCGGTTTGTTCCTCTTCGTTGTATGGTTTGAATCCCTTGCCAGAAAATACATAGTCGGTTGAGATGTGAATTGGAATAATGTTATTTTGCTTTGAAATGGTAGCAAGATTCTTTACAGCTTCGGCATTTAATAGCTCTGCCATTTCTTTGTTTTCTTCCGCTCCATCTACATTAGTGTATGCCGCGCAATTTATCAGATAACTAAAATTTGCATCCGCAACGAAGTTTTCAATGTCGGCAAAAGAAGTGATATCCAGTTCTTCAATATCGGTAAAAACAAATTGGACATTTGGGTAATTCTTTGATAGTTCTTTGATCTCAGAACCCAATTGTCCATTGCTTCCTGTTATTAAAATATTTGTCATAGTCGACTTTTATTTTCCAAATTTGAAATTCCTTTCAGCTTCTTTAAAGTTTGGCAAGACCTTATCCTTTGGTGAGATGATTGCATTTTTAGGGTCTATTCTCCAATCAATATTTAAACTTGGATCGTTAAAATTAAGACCTCTTTCAGCTTCTGGATTATATAGGTTGTCGCACTTGTAAACAAAGGTCGCTGTTTCGCTTAGTACTGAGAATCCATGAGCAAAGCCTCTTGGTATAAGAAACTGTATTTTGTTTTCCGCTGATAATTCAATTCCTCTCCATTTTCCAAATGTAGGCGACCCTTCTCTTAAGTCAACGGCTACATCGAAAACTTTACCTTCGATTACACGAACCAGTTTTGTTTGAGAATATGGAGCAAGTTGATAGTGTAAACCTCTTATCACACCATATCCTGATTTAGATTCGTTATCTTGAATAAAATTCAAGTTAAGATTGTGTTTAAGGAACTCTTTCTCGTTATAGCTTTCGAAGAAATAACCTCTTTCATCTTCAAATACTCTTGGCTGTATGATTAATAAATCGGGAATTTCTGTTTTTATTATTTCCATGTCAATTTTCTAAACGAGTGATGGTTTCATTTGCAACATTTACCAAATACTCCCCATAAGTATTTTTAAGAAGTGGTTTGGCAAGTTCTAACAGTTGATCTTTCTTAATAAATCCATTTCTATAGGCAATTTCTTCTATACAAGCAACTTTTAAGCCTTGTCGTTGCTCAATGGTAGCAATAAAATTGGAGGCTTGCAACATGCTTTCATGTGTACCTGTATCCAGCCATGCTATGCCTCGACCAAGAACTCTTAGTTTTAATTTGCCTTCTTGTAAATAGATTTGATTAAGATCGGTAATTTCAAGTTCTCCGCGTTTCGAAGGTTTTAATGATTTTGCTTTCTCAACAACCGTGTTGTCGTAAAAATATAAACCTGTTACTGCATAGTTTGATTTTGGGTTTTTAGGTTTTTCTTCTATGCTTTTCACCAATCCGTTCTCGTCAAATTCTGCTACACCATATCTTTCAGGATCATTTACATGATATCCAAATACGTAAGCTCCAGATGTTAATTTTGCCGACTCTACCAGTTGTTTGCTAAATTCATATCCATAGTAAAGATTATCCCCAAGAATCATGCAGACAGGACTATCGCCAATAAACTCTTCACCAATAAGAAAAGCTTGTGCCAAACCATCAGGAGAAGGTTGTTCGGCATAAGAAATATCCAGACCATATTGACTGCCATTATCAAATAAATCCTTATAAAGAGGTAGATCCTTTGGAGTTGAAATGATAAGAATCTCTTTGATACCGGCTAGCATCAAAACCGATAATGGATAATAAATCATCGGTTTGTCGTAAATTGGTATAATTTGTTTTGAAATACTCTTGGTAATTGGATAAAGACGAGTGCCTGATCCCCCGGCTAATATAATTCCTTTCATATTTATTATAGTAAATTTTTGCGTAATTAATTTGACTTAAAATAAATGCTTAGGCATTCCTTATTTTTAGCCGTAATGTTTATGTCATTATGCTATTGATTTTTTAAAAGAGTATCAAAATAAGCAATGGTTTTTTGTAATCCTTCCCTTAATTGAATTTTTGGTTCCCAATTGTTCAGTTCTTTTTTGGCAAGGCTAATGTCCGGTTGTCTTTGCGTAGGATCGTCTTGAGGCAGAGGGAGATTGATGATTTTAGATTTTGAATTGGTTAATTCAATTACATTTTGAGCGAGTTCCAAAATGGTAAATTCATTTGGATTTCCTATGTTAATCGGTCCTGTAAAGTTGTGACGAGTTTGCATCATTCTCGACATGCCTTCTACCAAGTCATCAACATACTGAAAACTTCTGGTTTGAGATCCATCACCAAAAATGGTAATGTCCTCGTTTTGTAAAGCCTGCACAATAAAGTTCGATACAACACGTCCATCATCCGGATTCATGTTTGGGCCATAAGTGTTGAAAATACGTATGATTTTAATATCAACATTATTTTGGTTGTGATAATCCATAAATAGGGTTTCTGCACAACGTTTCCCTTCATCATAGCAAGAACGAACTCCAATTGGGTTTACATTTCCCCAATAATCTTCTGTTTGTGGATGAATTTCAGGATCACCATAAACTTCACTGGTGGAAGCTTGTAAGATTCTTGCTTTAACACGTTTGGCTAATCCTAACATGTTAATGGCACCCATTACCGAAGTTTTAATGGTTTTTATCGGATTGTATTGATAATGAATTGGCGATGCTGGACAAGCCAAGTTGTAAATTTCATCTACTTCGGCAAAATATGGCGTGGTAACATCATGGCGCACCAATTCAAAGAAATGATCATCAAGAAGATGAGCAATGTTTTTTTTCGAGCCAGTAAAATAGTTGTCAAGGCAAATTACATCATTCCCTTCTCTAAGAAGGCGCTCGCATAAGTGTGATCCAATGAACCCTGCACCTCCGGTAACAAGTACTCGTTTCATGTGTGTATGGTTAAATTCCTCCCAATATTGGGAGGAATTGATGTTGTAAGTTAATAATTTATTATTTAGCAATAGCTTTACTTTCTATGCCAATAACTTCTCTACCGATAGAGTAGTAGGTGTACTCATTGTCTCTCATTTCATCAATGTCGTAAATGTTACGTCCATCGAAAATGATTTTGTTTTTCAATAGTTTTTCCATTACTCGGAAGTTTGGAACTTTAAATTCGTTCCATTCGGTAATAATAATAAGAGCATCGGCATCGATTAATGCTTCGTACTGATCTTTTGCATATTGAATCGAATCACCAATTCTTCTTTTACACTCTTCCATTGCAACAGGATCGTAGGCAACCACTTCGGCACCTTCATTAAGCAGCTTGTCGATAACTACCAATGCCGGAGCTTCTCGCATATCATCGGTGTTTGGTTTAAAGGATAATCCCCAAATGCCAAATTTCTTCCCTTTAATATCTCCATCGAAATGAGACATTACCTTTTTGTAAAGCACACTTTTTTGTCGATTGTTTACCAATTCAACCGATTTAAGAATTTCAAGAGGGTGTCCTTTTTGTTCTGATGTTTTTACCAATGCCTGAACATCTTTAGGAAAACAAGACCCGCCGTAACCAGTTCCCGGGTAAATAAATTTATTTCCAATACGAGAATCCGATCCAATACCTTTGCGCACATTGTTCACATCTGCACCAACAATTTCGCATAGATTTGCGATATCGTTCATGAACGAAATTTTTGTAGCAAGCATTGAATTGGCCGCATATTTGGTCATCTCTGCAGATGGAATGTCCATGAAAATTACAGGATGATTGTTCATTAAGAATGGCTTGTACAATCTCTTCATTACCTTTTGCGCTTTCTCCGATTCTGTACCAATCACTACACGATCAGGTTTTAAAAAATCATCGATAGCTGCACCTTCTTTCAAAAATTCAGGGTTTGAAGCAACATCAAATGTCAAGTCCGAATTTCTTTTATCCAACTCATCTTGAATGGCAGCTTTAACTTGTTTAGCTGTTCCAATTGGTACAGTACTTTTTGTGACAACTACCATATAGTGTTGTGCATGTTTACCAATTTCGCGGGCAACACCAAGTACGTATTGTAAATCAGCGCTACCGTCTTCGTCAGGAGGAGTACCTACAGCAATAAATACGGCATCGGCTTCTGTTATACTATCTTTTAAACTGGTTGAGAATGATAAGCGGCCTTTTTCCATATTTCGCTTCACCATAGGAGTTAATCCTGGTTCGTATATGGGAATAATGCCTTTGTTTAGGTTGTCAATTTTTTTTTGATCAACATCAACACAAGTAACGGTAACGCCGGTTTCTGCAAAACAGGTTCCCGAAACAAGACCAACGTAACCTGTACCAACAATAGTAATGTTCATATAGATAGTTTTTTAAGTAATTGTTTACGGATTAAGTTTTCTACCTGTAAAATAAAACAAAATAAATTAAAGTAATAGTCTCTTAAAAGCAGCATTTTTACTTCTTTAGTGGTTCATGCAATTTTACTACGGAAGATCTAAAGAATGGTTGCTTGCAAGCAACTGGAATTTAAACTGTTGATTTTTTTGCTCTTATCGTGTTATTAGTGGTAGGATGGTTATATCTAATAAGTGTTTTTTAAAGAATTGAATTAAGATACAGAGTATGTAGAATAATATAAAAAAACAGGAACCCCAATCAGAGTTCCTGTTTTTTAATTAATCGCCAAAAGTAGATTATTACATTTTCTTCACATACTTGGTAAGAATGTAGATTTGTTGTCCTTCTACACGTCCTTCGATGTGAGTTGGATCATCGGCAACCAATGAGATACGGCGTACTGCAGTACCACGTTTTGCAGTAAATCCTGCACCCGAAACTTTAAGGTCTTTAATCAAAACCACGCTGTCTCCTGCTTGCAACTCAACACCATTGCTATCGATGTGTTTTACTTGATCTTCATCATCTTCACCTTCGCCTGTTGCTTGTGCCCAAGCCATGGTTTCTTCATCAAGATAAAGCATGTCCAATAAGTCTTGAGGCCAGCCTTCTGCTTTTAATCGATTAAGCATTCTCCATGCCATTACCTGTACTGCAGGAACTGTGCTCCACATGCTATCATTCAAACAACGCCAGTGATTGGCATCTATTTTATCCTTGTCTTCCATTTGCTCGTGGCAAGTTCCACAAACCAAAATGTGTTGGTCGGCCGATCCGTTCGATGGAGCAACTTCATAAGGTTTTAAACCTTCGCTGGCACCACACAACTCGCAAACCGAAGAGCGTGATTGTAATTCTTTTTCTAGACTCATTATTATTTAATTATTCTACGAAATTTGTTGCAAAGGTAAGGGAGAAATGAAATTATGCCAGTTTAAATCACAAAAAATGTTTTAATTAGGAATAGAAGGAAAAGATTGTGTTTGTATTAAAATACATAATTCATCATTTACAATTCTTAATTTAAATACGGCATTCTAAATAGTTAAAATCCCTTCTAAGTGTATGTTTTATTGCAAGATTTTGCGAAAAAAATGTCGTAACTTGTATATTCTTCCGGAATAATTTATACTTTTGCACGGAATTTTATATATAATGTCTAATTTATTAGTAAATCAGTAGTTTAACACATGGTTGAAGAAAACAAAAAAATTGACAATTCTGCACCAGACGCAGAATTTGATTGGGATGCATTCACTAATGACGAAGGTTTCGCAGGTGAAAAGAGAACCGAATTAGAAGCAATGTATGATAAAACTTTATCTACAGTTGCTGAAAAAGAAGTAATTGACGGTATCGTTATTTCTTTGAATAAAAGAGAAGTTGTAATCAATATTGGTTACAAATCAGATGGTATTGTAAGCTTAAACGAATTCCGTTACAACCCAGAATTAAAGGTTGGTGATACTGTTGAAGTTTACGTTGAGTCTCAAGAAGACAAAAAAGGACAGTTAGTTCTTTCACACAAAAAAGCTCGCGCTTTACGTTCATGGGATAGAGTTAATTCAGCTCTTGAAAATGACGAAATTATCAAAGGTTACATCAAATGTCGTACTAAAGGTGGTATGATCGTTGACGTATTTGGAATCGAGGCTTTCTTGCCAGGTTCTCAAATTGACGTTAAACCAATCCGTGACTACGATGTATACGTTGGTAAAACTATGGAGTTCAAAGTTGTTAAAATCAACCACGAATTCAAAAACGTTGTTGTTTCTCACAAAGCTCTTATCGAAGCTGAACTTGAACAACAGAAGAAAGAAATTATTGCTAAGCTTGAAAAAGGTCAGGTATTGGAAGGAACTGTTAAAAACATCACTTCATACGGTGTATTCATCGACTTGGGTGGAGTTGACGGTTTGATTCACATTACAGACTTATCTTGGGGTAGAGTAACTCACCCAAGCGAAATTGTTGAGCTTGATCAGAAATTGAACGTTGTAATCCTTGACTTCGATGACGATAAAAAACGTATCGCTCTAGGTCTTAAACAACTTACTCCACACCCATGGGATGCTCTAGATGCTGAGTTGAAAGTAGGTGATACTGTAAAAGGTAAAGTAGTTGTTATGGCTGATTACGGTGCATTCGTTGAAATCGCTACTGGTGTTGAAGGTTTGATTCACGTTTCTGAAATGTCTTGGTCACAGCACCTAAGATCTGCTCAGGATTTCATGAAAGTTGGAGACGAAGTAGAAGCTCAAATCTTAACTTTGGATCGCGAAGAGAGAAAAATGTCTCTTGGTATCAAGCAATTGAAAGCTGATCCATGGGCTGAGATTGACACTAAATATGCTGTTAACTCTAAGCACACAGCTAAAGTTCGTAACTTCACTAACTTCGGTGTATTTGTTGAAATCGAAGAAGGTGTTGACGGATTAATCCACATCTCAGATCTTTCTTGGACTAAGAAAGTGAAGCACCCAGCTGAATTCACTCAAATTGGAGCTGAAATCGAAGTTAAAGTTCTTGAAATCGACAAGGAAAACAGAAGATTAAGCTTAGGTCACAAGCAATTGGAAGAAAATCCATGGGATGTATTCGAAACAATCTTTACAACTGATTCTGTTCACGAAGGTACTATCGTAGAAGTATTCGAAAAAGGAGCTGTTATCGCTCTTCCTTACGGTGTTGAAGGATTCGCTACTCCACGTCACCTTGTGAAAGAAGATGGTTCTCAAGCTAAAGTTGAAGAGAAATTAGAATTCAAAGTAATCGAATTCTCAAAAGCTGCTAAGAGAATTATCCTTTCTCACTCAAGAACTTTCGAAGATGTGAAGAAGGCTGAAGAGACTGCTGCGAAAAAAGAAGCTGCTAAAACAACGAAAAAAGGTGTTAAAAAAGTGAAAGATTCACTAGAAAAGACTACCTTAGGTGATATATCAGAATTAGCTGCTCTTAAATCGCAATTAGAAGGCGACAAAGACGCTGAATAATTTTAAAATAAGGTACTATGGACTTCAAGATTGACAAGAAAGATGGATACACTCTAGTGCAGGTATTGAAAGACAAATTGGATACTCATATCGCTCCTGCTTTAAAATCAGAATTGGTTTTAATTTCTGGAAACGGTGAGAAAAATATTCTTTTGGATTTAACTCCATGTACATATTGTGATTCTTCTGGTCTTAGTGCAATTCTTGTAGCGAATAGGTTGTGTAAAAATGCAAACGGAACATTTGTTCTGTATGGCTTGCAGCCTGCTGTTGAAAGATTGGTTTCCATTTCACAGCTAGATTCAGTTCTAAATATTGCGTTCAATATGGATGAGGCTGTTTCTACTATGAAAGCTCAAATTGAATTAAACAAGTAATTGGTGAAATTTGAAGTAACAATCTTAGGCAGTAACTCTGCTTTACCAACAACCAAAAGATATCCAACCGCTCAAGTGCTCAATGTACTTGAGCGGTTCTTTTTAATTGACTGTGGTGAAGGTACGCAGATTCAAATGAAGCGATTTAGAGTTCCGATGAGTCGCATCAATCATATCTTTATATCGCATACTCATGGCGATCATATATTTGGCCTAATCGGATTGCTTTCTACATACGCACTTCAAGGGCGAAAATCCGATCTGCATATATATGGACATAGCAAATTAGAGAAGTTAATCACTTTTCAGTTGGAACTTCTTGAAACCAGAAAGCAATATGATATTTATTTCCACACTATTTTTGGAAAAGAAACACAAACGCTTTTCGAGGATGACAAAGTAATCGTTCAATCTTTCCCATTAAAACATGGAGCAATGCCTTGTGCTGGTTTTTTATTTAAAGAAAAAGAAAGACCTCGTTCCTTGAATGCCGATTTGTTAGATTTTTACAATGTTCCGATTCGTTGTCGCCACTCCTTAAAAATGGGAGAGGATTTTGTGACCGAAGAAGGAGAGGTTATTCCGAATAAAAAACTAACCCAAGATCCTTTACCAACCCGTTCGTATGCTTTTTGCACTGATACAGCTCCCTACAAGAAGATTCTTCCAATTATAGAAAATGTGGATTTACTGTATCACGAGGCAACTTTCCTAAAAACAGAAGTGAAGTTGGCAAAGGCTACTTATCATTCTACAGCGGAGCAGGCTGCAAAAGTTGCAAGTGAAGCCAATGCAAAAAAGTTGATCATTGGACATTTTTCTTCTCGGTTTAAAACGTTGGATGCTCACTTGAAAGAGGCAAAGCTCGTTTTCGAAAATACACATCTGGCTGAAGATGGTAGCAAGTTCACAATAGAACTTAATCGCTAAAGGAATCAGCAATCAACTTTTTTTATAAATTAGCATCTCGAAAGAATTATGTGGTTTCTAGAAAGAGAAATCCTTAAGTTCGATTGTTCAATTTGACACTAAAACCAACAAACATGAAAAAGATTTTAATCGTGCTTATGGCTGTTGCCTTAAGTTCATCTGTTTTTGCACAACAAAAACAAGACAAATCTAAATTTAAAGAGTACGAACCAGGTTATTATCAAAACTCTATCCTAAAGGATATTAGAATGGTTGATGCTCAATTGGAAAAGAATGCTGTTGATAAAAGATTCTTTATGGATCAAAGTTCGTACGATCTTCCAAATAAAATTGAATTGTACAAGGATAATACAGAATGGGCACGCCCAACAATTTCGCAAGGAAATACTGGAACATGCTGGTGTTTTTCTACTACTTCGTTTTACGAATCGGAAGTTTATCGTTTACACAAGAAGAAAGTGGATATTTCTGAGTTATACACAGTTTATTGTGAATACATTGAAAAAGCTCGTCGTTTTATTCAAGAAAGAGGAAATTCGGTTTTTGAACAAGGAGCAGAAGGTAACTCTGTGGCAAGAATGTGGAAGATTTATGGCGCTTGTCCTCAATCAGCTTATACAGGATTATTGAATGGAAGAAAATTTCATACACACGAAAAAATGTATGATGAAATGATGGCTTTCTTGAATGGTTTGAAAAAAAGCAATGCATGGAACGAAGAAGAGGCATTGGCTACAATCAAATCTATCATGAATCATTATATGGGAACTCCTCCAACAAAATTTACAGTAGAGGGTAAGGAGTATACACCTAAAACTTATTTGAAAGATTATTTAAAACTTAATCCTGATGATTATGTAGAAATTCTTTCTTATAAACAAGAGCCATATTGGAAGCAAGTTGAATACAAAGTACCTGATAATTGGTGGCATTCAGAAGAGTATTATAATGTTCCTCTTGATGAATATATGGAGTCAATTAAGAAAGCAATTCGTAAAGGATACACAATGAGTATTGGTGGAGATGTGTCGGAAGCAGGTTTCTTGAGAACAACAAATTGTGCGATGGTTCCTAGTTTTGATATTCCATCGGCATATATTAATGAAGATGCCCGTCAATTCCGCTTCTCTAATGGATCAACTACTGATGATCATGGTATGCACATGGTTGGTTACTATGTTGACAAGGAAGGAAAAGATTGGTATTTGATTAAGGATTCAAGTTCAGGATCTCGTAATATTGATGAAAACTCAGCTGAGTTTGGATACTACTTCTTCCATGAAGACTACGTGAAGCTGAAAATGATGGGATACACCATTCACAAAGACGCAGTAAAAGATTTGCTTAAAAAATTTAAATAATTAGCAGCCCCTGAGGAATTCCTCGGGGGTTCTTTTTTTATTATAGAGTTGTTTTTTGAATTCTTGATAAAGACGTTTTAAAGTCGCAAATTTGTGTATCTTTGTACGCCAAATAAGATTACTGAACAACCCTCAATTTGTAAGATTTATGCAGGAAAAAATTCTGATTTTAGATTTTGGCTCACAGTACACTCAGTTAATTGCAAGACGTGTTCGTGAATTAAATGTGTATTGTGAAATTCATCCTTATAATAATCCTCCAGCAATCGATGAGTCGATTAAGGGTGTGATTTTATCAGGAAGTCCGTTCTCAGTAAGAGACGAAAAAGCTCCAATTCCAGATTTATCAGAAATAAAAGGCAAATTACCACTTCTTGGAGTTTGTTATGGTGCCCAGCATTTGGCTCACTGCTTTGGTGGTGAAGTAATGGCATCAAACAAAAGAGAATATGGTCGTGCTAACTTAACTTCGGTTGATAATAGCTGTGCTCTTTTAAAAGGAATTAGCTTGAATTCTCAGGTTTGGATGTCTCATGGTGATACCATTGAAAGAATGCCTGCAAATTATAAAGTAACAGCAAGTACCACTGACGTGGAAAATGCTGCTTTTGCAATTGAAGGTGAAACAACTTATGGTATTCAATTCCATCCGGAGGTTTATCACAGTACTGAAGGTATTGTTTTATTGGAAAACTTTATTGTTGGCATCTGTGGATGTTCTCAGGATTGGACTCCAGATGCATTTGTTGAAACAACAGTAGCAGAGTTAAAAGCTCAATTGGGTGAGGAACGTGTAATTCTTGGATTATCAGGTGGTGTTGACTCAACTGTTGCAGCTATGTTATTGCATAAGGCAATTGGCAAAAACCTTTATTGTATTTTCGTTGACAATGGACTTTTGCGTAAGAATGAGTTTACCGATGTATTGAAGAAATACGAATCTCTAGGTTTAAATGTAACTGGTGTTGATGCAGGAGAGAAGTTTATTTCTGCCTTGGCAGGTGTTACTGATCCTGAAAAGAAACGTAAGATTATAGGTAATGCATTTGTCGAGGTATTCGATGAAGAATCTCATAAAGTAGAAAATGCAAAATGGTTAGGTCAAGGAACAATTTATCCTGATGTAATCGAATCAGTTTCAGTTACTGGAGGTCCTTCTCAAACCATTAAGTCACACCATAATGTAGGTGGTTTACCGGATTATATGAAGCTAAAAGTGGTAGAGCCACTAAAATTGCTTTTTAAAGATGAGGTGCGTCGTGTTGGACGAAGCATGGGATTAGAAGATAAATTTATAAGTCGTCATCCATTTCCAGGACCAGGATTAGGTATTCGTATTCTTGGTGATATTACTGCTGAAAAAGTTAGAATTCTTCAAGAAGTTGACGACATCTTCATTTCAGGTTTGAAAGAAGATGGATTGTATGATGATGTTTGGCAAGCTGGTGCTATGTTACTGCCTGTTCAATCGGTTGGAGTAATGGGAGATGAGCGTACTTATGAAAGTGTTGTAGCTCTTCGTGCTGTTGGTTCTACTGATGGTATGACAGCGGATTGGTCACACTTACCATATGAGTTTCTTGCTAAAACTTCTAACAAAATCATCAATAATGTAAAAGGTGTAAATAGAGTTGTTTACGACATAAGCTCTAAGCCACCAGCAACTATTGAGTGGGAATAAATTTGTGAAAAACAAGATATAGCGGTAGTACTTAAAAAGTGCTACCGTTTTTTTTATGTGGTTTCAAACTGATCTTGGTTTGACAGGTAGAATTCTTTTGCAAGATCAATCTTATCATTCAACTCCTTTAATTTGCTTAGCGATTTCACCATATCTTCAGAGAGTATAATTTGTTCCAATTCAATAATAGTTGCTTTTGCCTCAAGCATTGAGAAATTGGCTAAAACTCCTTTTAACTTGTGAGCAGAATCTTTAGCTTTTTTATAATCTCCACTTTCTAAAGGAACCAGAATTTCTGATATTCTAGATTCTTTAATGCTGAAAAATTTTTCAATAACCTCTTTAATAAAGGCTCTATTATTATCAACTCGGATAAAAAGCTCATTGAAATCGATAATGGCAAGATCTTTGTCTGTCTTTTGGGGTTCGCGAGGTAAATCAATTAATTTAAGAATTAACGATTTTAGGTTCATTTCCTCGGGGAAATACAAAAGTTTATTTACCTTACATATGTTATCCTCTTCTTCGGTTGAGGTTAAAACGAGTAATTTTAATGATTTTGAATCAGGGTAGTAAGTTTTTAAAGATTCTAAAGTTTGATTAACATCTAAGGCTGTTTTATCTCCAAATTTAAATTTAGAGATAATTAGATTGTATTCATTTGAGAGAAGCAATTCGGTTAACTCCTTAAAAGAATCGCATTTAGAAAAATTAATTCCAGGTAGAGATTCAATACTTAAAGAATAAGTAAATCCAATCAGTAATATATTGGCTTTATGTTTCATATTTGTTGAATTCAATGCCCGTATTTCTTAAAAAGATTGTATCTTTCGTCAAGTTCTGTAAAGTACAATCAATTTGCGCAAAATTTATTAAAAAGCATAATTTATATGAGTAGTTTGAAAAAATTTTTGAGGAATGGCTTTACACTTTTATTCTTAGGTGTTTTTGCAATTGGTGGAACGCTTAGTGCTCAATCGGTAAAACAACAGGCAATTAAATATCAAAATTTATTGGCTTTGGTGGATGCATTTTATGTTGATACTGTAAATGTTGAGAAGTTGACTGAAGATGCAATTATAAAAGTTCTGGCCGAGCTTGATCCTCACTCAATCTATATCAGCAAGGATGAGATTAAAGAGATGAATGAAGCCTTGCAAGGAAGTTTTAGTGGAATTGGAATTCAATTTAACTTGTTGCGTGATACTTTAATGGTGGTAGCCACAATTCCTGGGGGACCATCTGAAAAAGTTGGACTTCGTGCCGGCGATAGAATTCTGGAGATTGACAACGAAAATGTTGCAGCAATTGGTATGAAAAATACCGATGTGCATAAGCGTTTGCGAGGTGAAAAGGGAACCATTGTAAACTTGAAGGTAAAGAGAAAGAAAGAAAAGGAATTGTTAGAGTTTGTAATTACTCGCGATAAAATTCCAATTCATAGTTTGGATGCTGCATATATGATTAACAAGCAAATTGGTTACATGAAGTTAAATCGATTTGCCCTTACAACTTCCGATGAATTTTTAGAGGCTTTAACCAAGTTAAAAGATCAAAAAATGAAAGATCTGATTCTCGATTTGCGAGGTAATGGAGGAGGATTCATGACTGCTGCCATTGAAATGGTTGATCAATTTATGGATGCAGAAAAACTGATTGTATATACCAAAGGTTTATCAACTCCAAGAAGAGAAAACATTTCTACCGAGAAAGGAATTTTTAAAGATGGAAGGATTGTAATTCTTTTGGATGAAGGATCAGCTTCGGCTTCTGAAATCGTATCGGGAGCAGTTCAAGATTGGGATAGAGGTGTGATTATTGGTCGTAGAACATTTGGAAAAGGATTGGTTCAAAGACAATTCCCACTTTCAGACGGTTCTATGATTCGATTAACTACAGCACATTATTATACTCCTACAGGAAGATGTATTCAAAAATCATACGAAAATGGTTTGGAAGATTATCACTTGGATATTTTGAACCGTTACAAATCTGGAGAAATGATTAATGCCGATAGTATTCATTTTCCTGATTCATTAAAGTACAGTACTTTGGTGAATAAAAGAACTGTATATGGAGGTGGTGGAATTATGCCTGATATTTTTATTCCTATTGATACAACTGCAAACTATAAATATTTCAACTTATTGGTTCGCAAAAATGTGATTTATCCATATGTGGTGAACTATATGGATAAAAATCTGGAATCATTAAGAAAGAAGTATCCAAAATTCGACTCATTCTCGAAGAATTTCGAAGTAAGCGATGAAATGATGGCAGAAATTGTTGCTTTGGGAGAAAAAGAAGGGATTGAAAAGAATGAGGAGGATTATAATGCAGTAGTGGACGATATAAAATTGCATGTAAAAGCATTGCTGGCAAGAGATTTATGGGAAAGTACAGAGTATTATAAAATCGTGAATAGTGAGAACGAATTTGTACAAAAAGCCATAGAGGTGCTCATAAATCCTAAATTATACGATACTGAATTAATTAGTGATTAATTGCTGATTATGAGCCGAAAGCGATGCTTTCGGCTTTTTTTTTGAATATCTGATTAAAAGCCTATGTTTTTAGGTGTTAAAGATTAATTTTGTAGCCGAAATTCGAATCAAAGGCAAGTACTTTAAATTTGTTAAGAAAAGACGTTTTCGTTGATTTGAGAATTGAAATAGTTTAGATGTAGATTAAAAAAGATGGTTGTGAAAACAGACTCGGGTAAATTCAGATTAATTGCAAAAACCTTTCATGGTTTAGAGGAAGTATTGTCTAATGAATTAGAGCAATTAGGCGCAGAGGAGATTAGAATTTTAAAACGTGCAGTGAGCTTTGTGGGTGATAAAACTTTGCTATATAAAGCAAACTTGCATTTAAGAACAGCCACCCGAGTGATAATACCAATTCACAAATTTACAGCTCACGATACTGACGAGTTGTATAAAGGAATTCAGGAAATTGACTGGAGTGAGTACATCGGTAATAAAGATACTATTGCGATTGATAGTACAATTAGTTCGGAAGACTTTAAACACTCAAAATTTGTTACTTACCGTGTAAAAGATGCTATTGTAGATCAATTCTTTTATGCAACAGGCGATCGTCCTTCAGTAAGAATGATGAATCCTACTTTACGTATCAACATTCATATCGATAGAAATACCTGTACAGTTTCGCTAGATAGTTCTGGAGAATCGCTACACAAAAGAGGATATCGCGTTGGGGAAACTGCAGCTCCACTAAATGAAGTGTTGGCAGCAGGTTTAATTTTACTTTCTGGTTGGGATAAGAAATCTAATTTCATTGACCCAATGTGCGGATCAGGAACCATTTTGATAGAGGCTGCATTAATCGCTTATAATATTCCTCCTGGATTGTATCGTAAAGAGTTTGGATTCCAAAAATGGAAGGATTTTGATGAGGATTTGTGGGACGATATCTACAATGAAGAAACTGAGGTTGATTACGAAGGAAAAATTATTGGAGCTGATATCTCTGATAAAGCAATGGAAATTGCAGAAGAGAATATCCGTAATGCAGGCCTAAGAAGAAAAATTAGATTGAATGTAACTCCATTCCAACAGTTTGTTCCTCCGGTAGAAAAAGGACTTTTGATTACCAACCCACCTTATGGAGAACGTTTAAAACCTAAAGATTTAGAAGGATTGTATGCTATGATTGGGGAAAGATTAAAGCACAATTTTTCTGGTTATGATGCATGGATTTTAAGCTATGGTAAAGAGTGTTTTGATAGTGTTGGATTACGACCATCAAGAAAAATAACTCTTTATAATGGTGCATTGGAATGTAAGTTCCAAAAATACACCATGTTCGATGGTAAAAAGAAAGATAATTATAAGAAAGATAAATAAGAGCTGAATAGGAAATTTGATCAGGCTTAACTTTTAACTCTGAGATAATTTGCTAATTTTGTTATTGAGTAACCCTAATCCTAATATATATGAATTTTGACCTTGACCAATGGTATGAAGAAAAAATAGATGAAGATGCTATTTTTGATTACAAAGGCAGAATTGATGATGAGGATGTTACTCGAATTCTTAATTCAATTGAGAGGATTCTTAAGGCAAAGGACGAGTCTCCTAAAATGTTCAAGAAAATTTTTAATGTTTTAATAGAGTTGGTGCAGAATCTTCATCATCATGGAGAAGTACCATCCGATTTAAATGTAGATTACAACAAATTTGGAGTACTTATTTTAAGAGATGAAGGAATGCAGTACCGCATTAGTATTGGTAACTTTATAAAAATTGAAGGGCTAAAACTAATTCGTGATAGAATTGACCAGATTAATACTTTGTCTTTAGAGGAAACCCGAAATTTGTATAGAATTATATTAAATAATGAGCAATTCTCCGAAAAAGGAGGAGGTGGTTTAGGAATGGTAGAAATCGCCCGGAAAAGTGGCAATAATATGGAATATCAATTTATTGATTATAATGCGGACTATTTATTCCTTTCTATTGATGTTGTAATATAAAACTTAAAGTATAACTTCCATGAATTCACTAGTTTTAGAAGGTAGCCCAAAAACTCCAAGTATTAATTTTGATGGAGAAAAAGGAGCTTTTTTAATTGAAGGTCGTTCAATACCAGAAAACTCGCTTGATTTTTACAAGCCTGTTATGGAGTGGCTGGATTCGTATGTGAAAGAGCCAAAGGAAGAAACTAAAGTTTCTATTAGATTAGAGTATTTTAACACCAGTTCGTCGAAATGTATTTTGGACGTATTTAAGAAATTGGAAACCATTTTTAAAAGAGGAAATAAAGTGATCATCAACTGGCATTACGAAATGGATGATGAGGACATGTTGGAAGCTGGTGAAGACTATCAATCTATTGTAAAGATTCCTTTCAATATGATTGAGGATGATGAATAAATCGTAGTTCAATTAGATAATAAAAAAAACTGCAATCTGTTAGGTTGCAGTTTTTTTATTATCCAATTCAAGTAATTATGAATTGTAATTCCTTTTCCTGATTTTTTGTTCGAATATTCCCAAAGCTTTTTTAAGCAGGCCAAAATACAATACAATGTATAGGCAAATGCTCGAGCACCAAATAACCACAATATTCACCCAATAAGTGTCATAGTATTTACCAAACAGGCACTTTTGGGGAGCATAAAAATGTGCTTTTAGGAATTTGCATTCGGGATCTCGATAAATTGGATCAATCTTTTGATACAATCGATCCTTGTACTCTATAATTCGTTCAATATCATTGCTGTTACGTACAAATTCAGTTAACCTTTCATTTGAGTATTCCTTTTTCATGTTAACAAACTCCTGCTTGTTATCGTATTGTTTCTGTATTTCAACCAAATGTTCATCCTTTTTTCGGTTCGAGATATTATACAGATTAATGTAGTAGCGATTCAGTTTATCGAAATAGGTACGTAGATTTTTAATCGTTAAATCATCTAATTTTATAGGAGACAGGTAGTCCATTCTTTCAAAATGAAAGGCCAATTTATTCAAATCTTCCAGCGATAGTTCATTTCTCAATAAAACTAAATTAGATTCTAATTTTTTGAGCTTATCAGGTTGATTTAAATACCTTTCACTTTCGTTTAATTTGTTTTTAAGGATAGGAAGCCAATAATTTTTACGATAATCGGCTTTACTCATTAATTTTTCGTAGACGTAGAAATTTGCATTGAATTTATTATCCTTAAACTGTTTTACAGCTAATGCTTCGTAAGCCCATCGGGCTGTAATTATTTCTCCATACCAAGGAATAGAGTTCGGAGCAGAAATATTAGGATTTAATTTATCAAACTTTACTATTATACCACTAAGTATCAGCTGAGGAATCAGAATAAATGGGATTAAAATATAGATTGTAATAACAGTTTTAAAGCTATCAGATATAATCAATCCAAGCATGTTGGCAAAACACCAGGCGCTGAATAAGGCAAGCCAGTATTCAAAAAACATCCCTTTGATTTCCAGTATGGAATTGCCTATAATGGTGAATAGGAATGCCTGAAAAGCTGAAATTGTAAATAGAATAACAATTTTCGATATCAAATATCCAGATTTACTAAGGTTTAAAAAGCGTTCTCTCTTCAGTATTTTTCTATCCTTTATAATTTCTTCTGCACTTAATGTTAATCCAATAAATAGGGCTACAATAACTGCCATGAACAGATAAACTGGCATATTGCTATTGTTGCTAAATGTGTAACCAAGCTCATTTCCAGCATCTATATTATAATATTTTATAATGTATGATAGAATTAATGCCAATAGGGGCGTTTCGAACAGGTTGATGAACAAATACTGTCGATTAGCGAATTTTGAAATGACATCTCGATTGGTAAACACCCAAAATTGTTTCAGTGTTGAAGGTATTTTAAAGCTAACAGGCGGCAATTCTTTTGTGTCCTCAATGTCCTTGCCATTTTTGTTATGATCTTTAAATCTTTGATACCATTGAATAGGAGAAACTTTCCTTACTTGTGTAGGATTGCCATATTCATCGAGAACTTCCGATTCAACAATATTAAATATCTGATCTGCATCAACATTACCACAAAAATTACATTCACTCTCGGTATGATTTGCTCTTAAAGTTTGTGATTTAAAATAGGTAATAGCATCTAAAGGATTTCCATTAAAAATAAGGTATCCGCCAGTATCTAAAATCAATAAGCGATCGAACATTTTAAAAATATCCGAAGCTGGTTGATGAATTACAACAAAAATTAATTTGCCTTTTAAAGCCAGATTTTTCAGCAAATCCATAATTTTGGCTGAATCTCGTGATGATAATCCGGATGTTGGTTCATCAAGAAATAAAACCGATGGCTCGCGTATCAATTCCAGTGCAATATTCAATCTTTTGCGTTGTCCGCCACTAATTTTTTTATCTAAAGGATTTCCTACTTTCAGATTACGAGCCTCGTATAATCCCAAATCTTTTAAAAGCTTTAAGACCAGTCTGATTAATTGAAAACTACTGTGTTTGTCGAAGCAAAGTTTAGCATTATAATATAGATTTTCAAAAACGGTTAGCGATTCAATAAGCAAATCATCCTGCGATACATGCCCAATTACACCTTCAAGTTTCGATTTATCAAAAGTAATATCATAACCGTTAATTACAACATTTCCTTTGCTAGGCTCAGCAGATCCGTTTAAAACGTTTAATAAAGTGGTTTTACCTGCACCACTGGATCCAATGATTCCAACCATTCTACCAGACTCTTCCTTGAACGAAAGGTCATGTACACCAATGTTATCTTCTTTAAATCGATATTCGATATTTTGAGCTTCAAAAACAACTCTTTTCTGCTTATCATCTCGATAAAATGTACCTACAATATCGCTAAAGTATATGGGATCAATTTTAGGATTACGGATGGATGAACCTTGACTTAAAACATGAACTCGTTCTGGATTTAACGATTGTCCGTTCATGAATAATTCATCGATTCCTTTGAATCGCATCACAAACATATCTACAGTTTGCAATCTAAGAATCTTAATTTTACCAATTAGTCCAGGCGAGTAGTAATATTCACCAATTTCATGATCTGATTCAGAGTTACTTATCGTGAGTAATCTGCTGGATGGTTTAATTTCAGAAAAATCATTAAGAACAAAGTTTCGAAGTCTCTCATAACCTTCTTTAGCCAGATTAAAAGTATCAGCTACAGTTTCGACAAAGGCAAACTCTTGTTCACTAATTTCATCTTCCGAATTTAAAAATTCAAGAAGTTGGATGAGAACAACAACCTTTTGTCTGATAATAAGTTCTTCGTTAATTTCAGTACAAATTCGTAAAACCCGAACCGAGCTTGCCGAAGTATATTTTTTTATTTTTGATTTTCTGGTTGTTCTTCTTTGGTTCTCTTCGTAGTGCTGATCGTAAAGAACTAGGTACTCTTCTGCGGTTTCCTGATCAAGATGTTGCTTCAAATATTTAGATACCATTCTACGCCTCTCAATTGCAGAACTTTGTGGGTGTGCAATGATAGCAAAGAGTTGCATTAAAGCTTTTAGTATTCGTTCACTCATGGAATGGCAGGGTTTGTTGGTGGTCAACCTTATTAAGAGTAGTTGCTTTTACTATTGTTTGAATCCAATTAACATTAATACGAAACCTGAACTTACATTCTTTTGGTTCAATTTGGCTTCGATTGTACAATTCATTGAGTTTTCGAATTTAAAATCCCAGTAAGGAGAATTTTTATGATCTCGATTGGTAAAAATTAGATGATTTTCCTGATCGTAAAGTGAGAAAATTACATTGCCTTCATCTTTGCCTGTAGCACCAACAATTCGGTAATGATTGCCCGCATAAAATGTAGTATGAAATTCGGCAACTTCACCACCTGATAACAAAGCTTTGTATTGTTGACCATCCGAAATAAATTCAGTTCCAAGGTACTTGGTACAATTCTTATGAGTAACATCAGATTGTGCTTTTGCACTTAGTGAAAGAATTGATAATAAAGAAAATAGTATAATGGTATATTTAAGTCTCATAGTTAAAGATATTTTCAGTTTACTTAATAATGTGCTCACGGATTACAGAAACTTTTTCTGTGATTTTAGCGAATTGTTTCTTTTTCATGATCAATTCAGATTTGCTTTTCACAATGGTAAGTTTTTTATGCGAATCGGTAATTGGAGCTACATATTTGTATTGCTCTTCAATTTCATCAAATGTATAGGCAAGGTCAATAAGTTTATCTACCAAGAAATAATAATCCTTCGATTCGTTGGAGTAAGGAACAAGCAATTTAATAAGGTTTTCAAGCGGACGCTTCTGTTCTGAAATACGATCCATTAATTCCTTACTTGGTTTCTCCTTAATTTGCTGAGTTAACAAATAAACAGATTCAATCCATCCGCCTGCTAAGATTAGTGCACCTGTATTTTCGCGCTGATTTACTTTTAAGTAGTCATCTATTTTGCGATAAGTATTACTAACAATTACCAAAAGTGAATCCCTGTTTTCGATATTGTTTTCAATTCTTTCCACAGTTGGTTTATCCATGGCATTGTACAAACCAATATCTTGCGATAAAATTTTAAGAACTGCAAAATAACTTGCAGCATCCTGAGTTTGCTTGTAAATATTGATATAGCCTAAATCGGAACCATAAACACCAAAGTTGATTGCTTTGCTAAAATTATCAACGTAATCGCCTGATTTTTTAGTCGAATTCAGCAAGTCTTTGTTGTATGAAATTCCAGATTTTTCAAGCAATAACGAAATCTGATATGGAGATGGTAAACTAAACAAGATGTTGTTGTACTTAAAAATATTTCCTGTTTTTTCAGCATCAGCCATGATTTCAGCTTCCGTTTCCTGTTCGATAACTGCTTCTTTGTTTGTATTTTCAAAAGGCTGTAGTATTAAAAAAGTTGCAATTGCAGCAATTGCTATTAAAAATAGAAATTTAATACTGTTTGGGATTCTTTTCTTTGGCATTTTTTTTTTCTTTAACTAGTTGAACCAATTAAGAAGAAAAAACACGATTTACATAGCTGTTTTCGAACGGGTTGAAAACGATTAGTAATTTATTCGAGTAGTTTTTTCAACTTGATTTTGACCAATATCAAATCAATTGGTAGTCGTCCTGATTAATTTATTCTAACATTATTACTGTATTTATACTAAAAAGGATACATTTGAATGCAAAAAAAAATAAAAAGATATTTAACAACAAACTAAACAAGATGAAAAGAATATTCCTTTTAGTCTATTTATTAATTAATTGTGGAGTTTTCCTAAGTTTAGAGGCACAGACAAAAAAATTGTCTATGGAAGATGCTATTTTAGGGCAATGGAGACAATTTTATCCAGAAAGCTTGTCACAATTATCTTGGAGAGGAGATTTAAGTGAATACACTTATGTGAAAGAGAATGAAATTCTGTTTGCAAAACCAGGAGATGAACCAAAGGTATTATTAAGTTTGGAAGAACTGAATGCAGGTATAGAAGCTAATGAAATAAAAGCATTAAGAAGAATTCCTTATTTTTCATGGCAATCAAAAAATGTAATGGAATTTAATCAGCAAGGAGCTTTGATTCATTATGATTTCGTTGCAAAAAAAGTATTGCTTAATCTAAAGGTGGACTCAAAAGCAGAAAATCAAGATTTTTGTGATGCATCTAGTGCTGTAGCATATACTATTGAAAACAACTTATACATTGCCGGTAAAGATGGAAAAGAGTTTGCAGTTACTGCTGATACAGATAAGAATATTGTAAATGGTCAGGCTGTTAGCAGAAGCGAATACGGCATTAGCGGAGGAATTTTCTGGTCTCCTAACGGAAAGCAATTGGCATTTTACAGAAAAGATGAAACCAATGTAACTTCTTTCCCATTGGTAGATATCAACACGAGAGTAGGCGATTTAAGAGAGATTAAATATCCTATGGCAGGAATGGGTAGTGAAGTGGTTAGCTTAGGTGTTTACAATTTGGATACCAAGAAGACTTCATGGATTAAGCCAGATGATTTTGGATCAGATCAGTATTTAACCAACATTTCTTGGGGAGCTGATAACAAATACATCTACATTCAGGTATTGAATCGTGCTTCGAATCATGCAAAATTAAACAAATACGAGGCTGAAACTGGTAAGTTCGTAGCAACTTTGTTTGAAGAGAAAGATGATCGTTGGGTTGAGCCATCGCATAAATTGGTATTCCTGAAGAACAAGCCAAATCAGTTCATCTATCAAACCAACAATCGTCATGGCTTTAATCATGCCTATTTGTACAATACCGAAGGAAAGTTGATTAAACAATTGACTTCTGGTGATTGGGAAATTACCGAAATATTAGGTTTTGATAAAGAAGAAAAGTACATGTTCTATGTATCTACCGAAGTAAGTCCGATAGATAGACATGCTTACAAGTTGAATTTGAAAACTGGTAAGAGATATAGATTAACCAAAGATGAAGGATATCACAGTGTACAGGTGAGTGCCGATGGAAAATACATCTTGGATAATTACAGTAGCCTAAATGTACCAAGAATAATAAATGTGGCTGATACCAGAGGGAAATTCGTAAAAGAATTGGTGAAAGCAGGAAACAAATTGAAGGATTACAATTTGGGCGAAATTTCATTGGGAACAATTAAATCGGCTGATGGTGTTACCGATTTGCATTACCGCATGGTTAAACCAGCTGATTTCGATCCGAGCAAAAAATATCCAGTTTTGGTATATGTTTATGGAGGTCCGCATGCACAGTTGGTAACCAACAGATATTTGGGAGGTGCTCGTTTGTGGGAGCAGTATATGGCTCAAAACGGATACTTGCTTTATATATTGGATAACAGAGGTTCTTCAAACAGAGGTAAAGAATTTGAGGCTGTAATTCACCGTCAGTGTGGACAACCTGAAATGGCTGATCAACTTAAAGGCGTTGAGTTTTTAAAATCATTACCATATGTGGATGCCGATAAAATTGGAGTGCATGGATGGAGTTATGGTGGTTTCATGACCATTTCATTGATTACGAATTATCCAGACGTATTTAAAGTTGCTGTTGCTGGAGGACCAGTAATCGACTGGAAATGGTACGAGGTGATGTATGGCGAGCGCTATATGGATACTCCTGAAGAAAATCCGGAAGGATATGCGAAAACATCATTAATCGCGAAAGCAAAAGATTTAAAAGGAAAACTTTTAATTTGCCAGGGAGCTATTGATCCGACCGTCTTATGGCAGCACAGCTTGAATTTCATTCGCGAATGTATCAAGAATAATGTTCAGGTTGATTACTTCCCATATCCAAGAGCAGAGCACAATGTTAGAGGTCGAGATCGAATTCACTTAAAACAGAAAGTCAGCAATTATTTTGATGATTATCTGAAATAAAAGAACTAATTTTCGCCGGCTTCAATTTAAGGAGCCGGCTTTTTATTTTATAGAACTTTAGCGTGAAAATACAAACTGATTATAGAAACATTTGGAAGATTGCCTATCCCATTATTTTGGGTAGTGTGGCGCAGAATATCATTGCCTTAACAGATACCGCTTTTTTGGGACACCTAAGTGAAGTAGCATTAGGAGCTGCAGCCATTGCCACAATCTTTTATTTTGCTGTGGTTATGCTTGGTTGGGGATTCGGATTAGGGACCCAAATTGTAATTGCGCGTCGATTTGGTGAAGGCAACTATGAAAGAGTTGGAAAAACCTTTGATCATGCCTTGTATTTTCTATTGATTCTGGCCGTACTTTTATTAGGTTTTATGCAGATTCAAGCTCCTCCAATTCTAAAGGGGATTGTTCAATCGGATGCCATATTTCAAGCAAGTACTGATTATATTTCTGTACGTGCCTGGGGAATTTTATTCGCCTGCGTGAACCTGTTGTTCAGGGCATTTTATATAGGAATTGCCAAAACCAAAGTAATAAGTTGGAGTACAGCCTTTATGGCAATCGTTAATATCTTTTTAGATTATGCTTTAATATTTGGTGAGTTTGGTTTGCCAGAGATGGGCATTAAAGGTGCTGCCTTGGCATCGGTAATTGCAGAAGCGTGTGTATTGGTATTTTTTCTGGTATATACTTTTAGAAAAACTCCGGTTAAAAAGTACCAGCTGTTTGCTTTTCCAAAGGTGGATAGAGAATTGTATTCGCGATTGCTAAAAGTATCTTTTCCAATGATGATACAAAACTTTCTGGCACTTTCATGCTGGTTTGTATTTTTCTTATTCGTTGAGAAAATGGGAGAGAGGGAATTGGCCATATCCAATATTATCAGAAGTATTTATGTATTGATAATGGTTCCGGTATGGGCATTTGCTTCAGCAGCAAATACTTTGGTTAGTCAAGTGTTAGGTGAAGGAGAACCTAAGGAGGTGATGCCTGTTATCTTTAGGACCGTAAAGCTATCGTTTTTAGCCGTTTTGGCTTTGGTTGGCATTAGTTTAATAAGCCCGGAATTGGTGATATCCATTTACACGGAAGAGCCTAGTTTGATTTTAGAAACCAAGCCTGTACTATATGTGATTTTTGGTGCCGCTTTATTATTTCCTATTGCCATCACATTGTTTCAGGGAGTTTCAGGAACAGGCAATACTTTTCATGCCATGCTCATTGAAATTGTAGTGCTGACATGTTACCTGGGAGGTGTTTATTTACTGATCGAAGTATTCAAACTATCTATTTCAGGCGTTTGGGTATCGGAGTATTTTTATGCTGCCTTTTTAGCTTTTGGATCTTGGTTGTATTTAAGATTTGTCAATTGGAAAGAGAGCAAGATTTAGGTTTGTACAATCTATTCATAAGGGACCACCTCAGGTTGTCCCACTTTAAAATCATTAAATCGAGGACGTTCTTCTCCTGATAAACGGAAGGCTGTAGACTGAAAATCACTTGGAGCTTTTGGATAAAATGCCAAGCGTAACTGTATGGTTTTGAACACAAGGTTTTCGTTGTGTAATCGTGCACCAAAACCTAATCCGTAGTAATAATCACCTTTAAAAATGTGTTTCTGATTACTGCCAATAATTCCAAGATCTCCAAAAGTATAAAAGGCAAATTTAAAGCCACCTATCATGTATGGAGTAAAGACTACGGTTTCGAGATTTAGATTGAGTTTTTGATTTCCCATCACCTCTTCGCTTTTAAATCCACGAATGCCATTTTTGTTATTAATGGTGATAAATTCTTCTGGAAATCTTCGGATACCCAGTGTGTATTTTAAATCTCCAAAATTACGGAATCTTAATGCTCCCAATTTTCGAATTCGACTGAAGAATTTCGATTGGGCAATTAAGCTTCCTTGTTCAAACCTTTTTGAATCGAAAAATCCGCCTATGGCTATGCGATTAAAAAAATAACTTCTTGTTTTTCGAACATAGCTTGCATTCTGAAAATCAAATCCCAAATACAGTCGATGTGAGTATTCCCGATCTTCATAACCAAAATTCATTTGAGCTAAAAATCCATAAGGAATATCCTCAGTTCTACCGAAATTGTAGATCAGGTTACTTTTGTAAAATTGTGTCTGACTAAGGCTGATCCCTCCAAGATACAGGATGTTGTTGTGGAAGAATTGATTTAAATCAGGACCAGTTTCCGGCCTTTCAAAAAATTTTGTACTGGCTATTCTTCCCGTAAAGTACATCTTTCGTCTGGCAAATAAATTTTTAGAGTCTAGCTTTATCGAAGTTCCATACCAAAGGTTCCCATAATTAAAATCCAGAGGGATTTCGTTACGAATTGGATCATCGTCCATGATTTTATTTGAACGCATCGTTTTCGATAAGCTAAGCCCACCAGCTCTCTTGGTGTTGTAGGTTTCAAAATCTCTTTCAAAATCAATTCCAATTACCGATTTTTCATACGTATTTTCATAAATTAAGCTAGCGTCAATAAAACTTCTTCTGATGTTACGAACCGTATATCTACCAGAGTATCCAAATTTTTGATCTTCATCGCTATCGTAATGAAACTTATTGCTGAACTCATGACCAATGCCGTAAAGATTTCGACTGTAAATTCCGAATTCAGTGGATAAGTTTGAACCAAGATCTATGTCAATCCCCCAGGAAAACTGATCTTTCACCCATAGTTGCAAATCAACAAATTTATTAGAACCTCTTACTGGTATAACTCTAAAAAAAGCATCCTTAATATAGTTAAGCTGTCTAATTAATCTTTCATTGTCAGCTAGCGTGTATGCATCTAGTTTATCTCCTTCCTTAAGACGTAGCATTTTTCTTAGGTGCCCTCGTTTACTGGTGTGATGAAGGTCGTTACCTGCTCTTTCAATCCAGCTGTTAGCAACTTTAGTAGTATCATGAAGACTAGAACCAAAGGGTTCAATTACTCTTATTTCAATGTTTCTGATTGTTTTTCCCTGATAAATGACAAAGGCGGTTTCACTACGTTCTGTTTTTATGGTATCGGTAGGTGAAATTTTATCAGGGGCTACAAAAAATAACTTGTATAGTTCTTTGGTAAATTTACGTTTATAAGCTCCACGTTGTATTGCATGGTAGAATTTGCTTCCACTCTTATTTGAATCCTTTTTTCGTTCTCTTACAGTATCCAATAAAAATACGATAGTGTCACGTGAAATGATTATCGTACTATCAGGTAGATCTATATTTTTAGTGGGTTTTAAAAGGCTGTCTTTTTGGGTGTTCTGCTGCGCATTTGCAGAAGAAAAATAGCTCAAAAGTACGGCTATTAATAAACAATATGTTGCTGAGCTTCGAATAGGACCTTATTTTCAATGGTTATACACTATTATCAAAGATAAATAAATTGAGATTCTCTCGAAGGATCTATCAAGAATTATACCTTAAAAGAAATTAATCCTAGTTTAAATTCTGAATTGTTGATAATTTATCGCAGATGACATTCGTTTTATCCTCAGGCCAACTCCATTTTCCATCTTTTCGGAGTTCAGCAGACAGCATTTTACCTTTAAATATTTCTAGGGTTTGAGTTGCAGCACCAAAACCAAATCGTTTCATGCTCAATTTATAATTTAGTTTGGAGTAGGGGATCCTTTCTTTTCCTTTAATAAAGATGAAATAGTAATAGTATATATTGAGTTCTTGTTTTTGATCATCAAAGGATATGGATGTAACAATTCGATTGCGTTTGAGCAGTAACAATAGGGAATACATTACAATTACGGCAGTAAAGTATACAACTTTAAATCCTACAAAAAATAGAAGTATAGCCACAAGTAGAATCAAGAGCGACAATTCTTTTCTGATTCGATCCCAAAGGGTGTATGATTCTTTAGATAATTCAAAAGTTTCCATGCTCAATTTTTTTGCATAGTTAGCAAAATAGCTTGCATTTATCAATACTGCAGTTTAAAAATAAGTTCATCTACTAAATTTTTAGTAAATAAATTTGTCTACTAAAAAATTAGTACTAAATTTGTAGTAGATTAATCTAAAAGTAAATGTTAAGATGAATGAGTTGACCAAAGCTGAAGAGCAAGTGATGCAGATATTATGGGAATTAAAAGAAGCCAATGTAAGAGAGGTGGTTTCACACTTTCCAGATCCAAAACCAGCATATACAACTGTTGCAACAGTGATGAATGCATTAGAGAAGAAGGGATTTGCAGATAAAATTCCAGCTGGGAAATCCCATTTGTTTGCGGTTAAAATTTCGAAAGAAGATTATTCAGGTTTTAAAGCAGGGGCTTTGGTGAAAAATTATTTTAATGGCTCATTTTCTCGAATGGCATCCTTTTTTGCAAAGGATAACAAGCTAAGCATTCAGGAGTTGGAAGAGATGATAAAGATCGCAAAAGAACAAATTGAGAAGGAGAAATAGATATGAATGAATTCTTCCATTATTTAATGCAGTCCTCAGGAATTCTGGCAGTTTTTTATGTCTTGTATTTCCTGTTTTTAAGAAACGAAAGGTTTTTTATCGAAATCAGGTGGTTTCTAATGCTGAGTATAGTTCTTGCAGTTTTTCTTCCTCTTGTAAAAATTCCTTATACAGTGCTTGTTGAAGCATCATCAGTAAATATTTTAAATGACTTATCTGTTGATAAATGGATAACTGGAACAATACCAGAAGGAATATCAGAAAATAGAACGAGTTACGATATTCCTCAGCTTTTAATGAGAATATATTTAAGCATTTCTCTGGTGCTGTTGATAAGAAGCAGCATAAAGGTTTGGCAGATATGGAGTATGATTAAAGGAAAGGAGTTTATTGTGAAAGATAACTGTAAAGTAATACTCCTTGATGAGAAAATACCCGCTTTTAGCTTTTTTGGCTATGTTGTGATCAGCAGAGAAGAGTTCGAAAATGAAGCATTGAGAAACATATTTATACACGAAAAAGTTCATGCACTTCAAAAGCACTGGATCGATCTGCTTTTGGTTGAAATTTTAAGCATTATATTTTGGGTTAACCCATTTGTATGGCTTTTTCAAATCGCAATAAAACAAACGCATGAATTATTGGCTGATGACGGGGTAATAGCGCGCGGTTTCGGCATCGGACAGTATCAGGCAATTTTGATTAACCAATTAATGGGAGTCGAAGTGGTTGGTTTAGCAAACAACTTCAATCACTCCATAAACAAAAAAAGAATGATTATGATGTCAAAAGAAAAAGGTCCAAAAATAAGGCGCTATAAATTGCTACTTATGATTCCAGTTGTAGCTGTTGTATTGTTTTTTAATATGAAAGCTATTAAAGTACAAGCTCAAGATATTGAAATAGTGGAGGTTCAAAATAACGAAACGGTTAAAATATCAGGTTTAATTTTGAAAGAAAACAACAAACCTGCAGCTGGTGTTACTATAATAGTTGAGAATAGTACAATAGGAACCATAAGTGATTCTGAGGGTAAGTTTGAACTTGATGTTGTCAAAGATGCCAATATTATTATATCTTTTGTTGGTTTTCAGGTCAAAAAGATGGCAGTCGAAGATTTTATTTTAAATGGGAATAAGGAGAATAATTACTTTTTAAAAATTAAGATAAAGTCTCAAAAAGGTGAAATATTACCAGCAGAAGGGAATGATTGGAGTTCTAAAGGAGCAACAAAAAATAAAAAGATTGATCCAAACGAAGTTTTTGTGATTGTTGAAAAAATGCCTCAGTTTCCTGGAGGACAAACAGCTTTAAAGAAATTCATAAAGGAATCAACAGTATATCCTAAGGCTGCGAAAGAAAATGGAATTAAAGGCCGTGTTTTTGTCACAACGATTATTACCAAGGAGGGAAAAATTGGCAAGACCAGAGTAGTTCGTGGAGTAGACTCATCATTGGATAAAGAGGCTATAAGGGTAATAAAATCCATGCCAGATTGGACTCCTGGAATGCAAAATGGAATAGCGGTAAATGTTTCTTATACCATTCCTGTCAATTTTGGTGCAGGAAAAGAAAAAACAGAAACCTTGAAAATTAAAAAGAAAGATGGAGAAACCTTTATTAATGGTAAGAAAGCTTTTACATTAGTTGATGATATGCCTAAGTTTCCGGGTGGTACTTCAGAATTGCAAAAATTTATTAGTAGATCTATCATCTATCCTAAAGCGGCTCAAGAAAAAGGAATACAAGGAAGAGTATTTGTTTCCTTTGTTATCGATAAAGAAGGAACTGTGAGCGATTCTAGAGTGGTAAGAGGTGTTGCACCTTCGCTTGATAAAGAAGCAATGCGAGTTGTGAATTTAATGCCTCAGTGGAAACCTGGGAAAAAAGATGGTAAACCTGTTAATGTGGTGTATACAGTTCCAATCATTTTTAATCTAGGTAAAAACTAAAAATCTTTAATCTATGTTAGAGTGAAAAGAGTGAATAGCATATCAAACTCAGGTTTGAATCTTTAATTCAGCATTGAATGCCTTTGTAAAATCAAAGGCATTTTTATTTCACATGGTATCTAAAACAATCGGTTGTATGATCATTAACCATGCCAGTTGCCTGCATAAAAGCATAGCAAATGGTTGGCCCAACAAAATTAAAGCCTCGCTTCTTTAAATCTTTACTCATGGCAGTAGCTTCATTGGTAAGTGCAGGTACTTCTGACAAGTTTTTCCATGCATTTTTAATGGTTTTACCACCTGTAAAGCTCCAAATGTACTTGTTGAAACTGCCGAACTCTGCTTGAACCTTAAGAAAAGCCTTGGCATTTTTAATGGCTGAATTTACTTTCAATTTATTCCTGATGATGCCTTCATTTAGCAGCAGCTCATCCACCTTTTTTTGATCGTATTTGGCTACGATATTCGGATCGAAATTATCAAAAGCCTTTCGGTAGTTTTCACGTTTTCTAAGTACTGTGATCCAACTTAAACCCGCCTGAGCTCCTTCTAAAATCAGGAATTCAAATAGCATTTGATCATCATGGAGTGGCACGCCCCATTCATTATCGTGATAGTCGCAATATAATGGATCGTTGCCTGCCCACTTGCATCTTATTTTTCCCATTTCTGTTAATTTTGAGATTCAGCTAAAGATAGAAAGAGATTTTAAGGATTAAATCAGGCGAAAGGAAAAATTGACAATCTTTAGGGAATATTCAACAATGAACAAAGCATAAAGTTTTGGCATATTTGTAAGCCAGATTAATGGATTTGAAACATTTAACCTAGAATAATGAAAGAAATAGAAAACGCAAAGGAATTAGAGAATCTATTGAAGAAAGAACATGCCATCTTAATAGATTTTTACGCCGAGACTTGTCCACCATGTCAGACATTAATGCCAATTGTAGAAAAACTAGCAGGGGATTATGAAGGGAAAGTAGAGTTCCAAAAAGTGGATGTGCATAAATTCCCCGATTTAAGAACCAAGTACCAGGTGGGAAGTATTCCAACATTGTTTTTTGTAAAGAAATCTGAAATTGTGGACAAATCAGTAGGAGTGGTGCCTGGATCAGTATTGGTAGAGAAGTTAGAGAGTTTGATAAAGGCCTAATAAAGACGAATGTCAAATCGAAAAATATAAAAAGTGCTGTTAACACTAGTTTAGTAGTGTATAACAGCACTTTTTTAGAATAATATCGAAATCGTTTTTGGTTTAGAACTCTAGTTCCATTGCAAAATCAACAGGTACTTTTTTGCCTCGCTGAGAACCTGGTTTCCAAGCCTCCATTTTCGAAGCAATAATTTGTGCAGCTTCGGCTGCTACCTCATTCGATTTTTTAAGGATTTGAATATTGCTTACTTCTCCTTTAGGGTTTACAGTAAAACCAATAGTAGCATTTCCTTTTAACGTTTTACCTTCGAAGAAGAAACTCTCCTTGATTTTGGCAGATTGTTTTTTTACATGTTGTGCCAGTCCATAAAATCCTTGTGGATATTGCGGCATGTCTTCAACTATTACAAAAACAGGTTCATCCGACTTTTCCATTTGTGGAGCTGGTGGTGGTGGCGGAGGAGGAATATCTCCTGCGTTCTTTAAATCCTTTGATGAGATTTTAATTACCTCACGTTTTAACACAAATTCAAACTTAAGATCGGTTTTATCACCTTTAAGTTCAACCTTATTACTAATAGTTCTATAGCCTACAAATGATACTATGAGACCCCAATCTTTATTGGTTGGAATTTCCAATTTAAAAGTTCCATCCCTATCAGCAACTGTTCCTAAAGTTGTTCCCTGTACAATAATAGCAGCTCCAGGCATTGGGTTTCCTGCTTCATCTACAACAGTTCCATATGCTTTAAACACTTTTTGCTTGTATTTTTTATCATCGGAATTAACCGCTTCCATGATAAAATCTAACTTTAAATAATCAGGACTTGTTTCAATGAATAAAGTGTTAGATTTTTGTTCATATCCAGGATGTACGGCAATTAGACCATTATTTTCACTTGCAGACATTTCGAATTCATAATTTCCTTCAGAATCGGTAATGCTTCCCTCTTTACTTCCTTTTAGAATAACTGAGGCACCCTGAATAGGATTTCCCTTTTCATCCTTTACTGTACCTTTAATTCTAGCAGGAACTTTTTTGCTTGTTTTAGGCTTTTCAACATTAGAAAGTGTATTGATATTTCCTTTCTTGTTTTTCACTTTAAAAGGAACCTTAGAATCGCTTACATCAAAGTTTGTTTTATCATCCTTTGTTACCTCTTCTTTGTTCTTTGTAGATTTTACAGGATAAGTAAGAGTGGTTCCTCCGTTAATGGTAACAACTGTACCATCTGCTAAAGTGTGTTCCAACTCCTTGTTTTCAGGAATGGTAACAGTTTTGGTTTCTTTCTTTTCTTGTGCCTGCACCTTATACACAGGCTGAGCAAAAGAGTACATCAATACTGCCAATACAGGCAGCAGCCAAATCATACGATACAATTTTCGTTTTGAACATTTTTCTTTCGTCATCATTTTAAATCGGGTTGGGCCGAGGGCAAAATTCAGATGATTGGCCATGCCAATAACTTTTGTGCCCATTAGCTGGTTAATTAATAAAGCCTGATACCTGACTGGTGATTGGCCCCGGGATAATACACCTTTGTCGGCCAGGTATTCGTGGTTTTGTTTAATAGCACGTTCAAACAGCCAAATAAATGGGTTGAACCAAAAAAACACTGTTAACAGCTCTATAATGAACAAATCGATCCAATGACGCTCTTGAATGTGCACTTTTTCATGAGTTAAAATGTCATTTATCTCGTTTTGTTTAAAATATTCGGGATGAATTAAAATCCTGTTAAAGAATGAGAATGGCATTTTATAAACCGTATTCTCATGCAACAGGTAATCGTCGATTTTTTTCGGATTGGTTCGCAAAATAATTTGTACAGGTTTCCACGATTGAACAATCAGGCGAAGCAAGACCATAACAAAACCGATTAAGTATGCGCCCAATAGAAACTCCCAAATTCCAAATGGGAAGCTTTCCTCTTGTACAATTGTGGTATTGCTGATTTTGCGTTGAAATTGATCTGCAAATTCAGAACTTTGCATTACCTGCAGTGGTGCCGACATTAATACTTCATACCGAACAGGAAATGCGGCACAGATTACTGCCAGAATCACGCTTGCCAGCAGAAAATATCGGTTGGCCTTAAAGTGGGTTAAATTGCGTAACAACAACCAGTACAGAACATACATGATGCCTATGCTGACCGATGCTTTTATCAGAAAGTCAAAATAAACATTCATATTATTCATTTTTATCGTGATTTTGTTTCATTTCCTCTTCGGCTTGCTTCATGATATTTTCCAGGTCGGAGATATCCAAATCGTTTTCGCGGGCAAAAAAACTTGCCATTTTCGGAAACGAACCATTAAAGTAATTTCGTAGGAGCGACGAGAATTGTACTTTGGTATAATCAGTTTTACTTACCATAGGAGTAAACACTTTTGTGTTTCCCACCTTACGATGTTCTACAAATCCTTTCTTTTCCAACACGCTTAAAACGGTTGCTACAGTAGTGTAAGCAGGTTTAGAATCTTTAAAATTTTCGATTACTTCTTTTACAGTTCCATCTTGTAACTGCCATAAAATCTGCATGATTTGCTCTTCTGCTTTGGTAAGTGATTTGATATCCATATACAATTTCGATTATAATTCTACTACAAATATAGTAGAATGATTTATAAATCCTACTATTTTTATAGTAAAAGTTCTATTTTAATAGTAAAAGAATGTCCAACAGTTGAATAGTCGAACAGTCAAACCGTCCAATTAAGCACTTTCTTTTCCTTTGTCACTTGAAAGGTGGAAAAGTAGAATGGTAGAATAGTGCAAAAGTCTAATAGTGGAATATGATATGAATTTTCATGATGGGAGGGGTGCTCTGTAGGAGCAAAATATTAGTTGCAATAATCTTTACCTCAACCCCTAGCCCCTTCTCCTCAAAGAGCTACTCTTTATACACATTTATTTTCCTGAATTTAATTCTACGGAGAATTAGATGGGTAATCGTTTAATTTTAAGTTCTCCCCTTTTAGGGGAGATCCCGACAGGGAGAAGGGTGCATTTTGGGTGAAATTATTTTTTCTCACCCTTTAGTCTGTCGACAGTTTCCCTAAAAGGGAAACACTCAACATGCAAATACTATAAATGATTCATCATTATCTAATCAAAATAGTTATTCCTAATTTGTGTATAAAGAGTAGCTTTTCAAATAGAATAAGTTTGTGCTTACACGCCCTAGATTTTTTGCTTCCTTTCTCATCAATAGAACCGAGCTATGTGAGAATATGAATGCCCGTGAAATTATGAATGAATAAAAAGGAAGAACTATCCGGCTAGAGAATAAAGTCGAATATGAAAAGAATTTTAATTACACATTGCGAATTATTAATTGAAAAAGGGACACCAATCGGCATCCCTTCCATCAACATCTTATATTTTATCGAATTACTTCTTCGTTTCCTTTTCAACCACTTCAACCAGGTTGATATCGAAAATCAAAGTTTCGTTCGGACCAATTTTTTTGTTTCCATTTTCACCGTAAGCCAGGTTAGCAGGTACGAACAATTTCCATTCCGATCCTTCAGGCATTAATTGTAGCGCTTCGGTCCAACCTTTAATTACACGATTTACACCAAAAGCAGTAGTGTCGCCACGTTCTTTCGAGCTATCGAAAACCGTACCATCAATTAAAGTTCCGTGGTAAACACATTTTACTCGATCGTTAAACGTGGCAATTTTACCAGTACCTTCTTTAATAATTTCGTATTGTAAGCCACTTTCGGTTTCGATTACACCTTTGCGAGCTTTATTTTCTTCTAAAAACTTTTTCCCTTTGGCCAGGTTGGCTAATCCTTCCTCTTTTTTAAGAGAATCTTTTTTGGCTTTATTCTGTTCAAAAATCTTTCTTAAATAGATATCGGCACTCATTTTTGTAAAATACGATTTGCCATATGCCAACTCGTTCAGAAATCCTTTGTAAAAAATATCCTCGTTTAAGTCTTCGAACTGATTCTTTCTGAACTCAACATATCTTTCTGATAGTTTTGTTTTGGCAACAGCTTTGGCAAACTCAACCATAGCGGCAGTATCCATTTGGAAAGGCACGCGATCGAAACTTTTCTTGTAGTTATCCGCTTCTATATAACCCAATGCATAGCTTACACTATCAATACTGTTCTTAAACTTTAATTTACCCGATCGAGGTACTTTATTACATGCACTAAAAATTACAATAACAGCTAAAAAAGCAAGAATGATACTACTCCTTTTCATGTGTTTAAATTTTATTTAGGGATTAAAACTTGAATTTTTATTCGCCGTTTTTTTCGAGGGAATCAAGGTGATGCTTCTCTTTTTAACAGCGTAGCGAATTTACAATTTTGAGCGAAAATTTAAAAATTCACATGCAATGCTCTTTGGGTATGAGTTATATTTTAAGATTTTTTAACATTATGGTGTTAATTAAAATGTTTAGCTTTAACTATACTATTGTAAAGTAAGGAGTATCAATAAAATTCTTTATTCGATAGTACCAAGCGCACAAACAATATTGCCTGCGGACAATGTTGTATACAAACCACCCTCTCATTACTTCTTTATACAGAAGTTACTACAACAAACATTTATAAAACTAAAACTTGTTAAAAATGAGTAATACTGATCATTTAACAGCTTTAAAAGAAAAGATTCAGGCTGTGGAAGATGGAAGTATAGTGGCAATTACAATGCCCGTAAATATTTATTTGCAGGAAGCAGAAGATATGGCTCGATGTGCCAGAATCGATATTGCAGAACTTGCCACAATAAATGTTACCGAAGTACAAATTGACGATTTGCAGGCCAGAATTGGTGCATGTCGCGAAGTGCAGTCATTATGGGTAGAGGACCAGCACAAGGCCAATCAGGCCGAGGATTCGTGGGCCGATATTCAGGAGAAAGCCAATGAATTGAAATCGGAACTGATTCATACCTTTCGATATGCATATCGTAAGGATGAGAATTTAATGTCTGCAATTGCCGATATTGCCGAAGGTAGTACAAACTCTGATACCATACAGGATCTGAATGACCTTTCGGTATTAGGAAAAGGCAATACAGATGCCTTAACTGCCATTAATTTCGATTTAACCAAGCTCGATACAGCTGCCGATATTGCTGTAAATGGTGCCGATGCATTGGCTGTAGCCAACGGTAGTCGCCAACGTGGTAGCGATACCAAAGTATTGCGCGACAAAGCCTATACTTACTTAAAAGAATCTGTTGATGATATTCGAGCAGCAGGTAAATTTATATTCCGCAACGAACCCAAAAAGTTAAAAGGATATACGAGTAAGTATTGGAAGAAGAGAAATCAATCGGTTAAAAAAGAGAGTGATGTTGAATCGGAAGTATAATGTTTCGAGAACATTTATTAAAGGAACTCCGCTTAGGCGGAGTTTTTTATGCAATATATAGTTAAGCAATATCATTGCTCAGACCAGTAAATACCGATCGGAGTAGGGATATACCTCTTCGGAGTAAGCCAAAATGGCATTGGAGTAAGGTATAGACCCATCGGAGTAGGCCAGAATGGCATAAGAGTAGCCTAAATACCTATCGGAGTAAGTAAAAATGCAAGCAGAGTTTACCTTGAATGTAAAATCCATTAACTCAGTTTGTGATTTGGCAAAATTTGTTGGCAAATCTGTTTAATTCAATCACTTTAATTTCTATTTGTAATTGGTTTATTTATAATAATTCTAACAAAAGTTTCATAAAATGATGAGGATAGGATAAATGGGATTTGGTAAATTTAGTTCTTGGATATTGAGGTAAAAGAAAAATATGATGAGGCTAACTTCTAACTACCGCAAGTCACAGATTTGCGGTAGTTCAAAGGTATTTAGTACCTAATGTTAACTGTAATAAATTTAGTGAATATGAGAAAATTAGTTGAGAGTATCCAAATAATGACAAAGTTTGCACGAGAGATGGGGAATCGTAATAAACTTCTTGTGGATTTTGGATTTCCTCAAAAAAAATCTTGCTCAATTAAAGGAAAAGAAATGACATTGTTAAATTCACTGTTTTATATGACAGTAATAGATTCAGTCTCTTTTCTAGATGAGTATCAGCAAGTTTTTGGTGTAAAAACAGAAAAGAATTATAAAAATAGGATCATAGTAACTAAATCAATAAACAAGCCGTTAATTTCTAAGGTTTTAGATTGGAAAGATTTACGTGAATTTAGGAATAACTTGCTAGCTCATAATATGAGGAAAGGTAAGAATGGAGATTTTGTTTTCAGTATTTCTAATTTGGATTATAATGCCCCCAGAAACCTCAATGATTTATTTCTATTGTCAAATTTAGTGCAGTTTTCTACAGCTACAATTCACTCAGAATTTAGAGACGAAATTGAAGCATTTGATTCAAAAACAATGAAGGAAATAAAACCTAATGAAAGATTACTATCAAAAGAAGATGTAAGTGATATAACAGTAAAATTGTTGAATGAAGCGAATAAAATTAAAGTACGAAATAATAGGACTTATGACTTTAAACTAGAAGAATCTATAGATTGGAATAAAATATAATGATTACAGGAATTAACATTTCTCTGTCTATCACTAACTTCCGCAAGTCTGTGGCTAGTGGCTGTAAAAGAGGACTCCACTTTTAATTGGAGTTTTTCTGATTATGAATAATCGCAAGAAGAATAAAATAAATAACTACGAATAAATGAGAAACCTATTACTACTAATTGCCCTATTAACCTCATACAATCTCTTTGCTCAGAATAAACAAGCTACACTATATCTTAGAAATGGTGAAGTATTGAAAGGTTTGGCCAGAATGAAGGCAGATCAAACCGTAAAGTTCAGAAAGGATAAGGAAAGCGAACCAGTGATTTATAATTTTCGAACTCTGAAGGGCTTGAAAATAAATACTACTCTGACCAAAAGGGAGGATGTAATTTTACTTGGGAGTTTTACCACTTATAACAAGGATTTTTACACTTTTCAATACAAGATGATTAAAAAGAAAAGATATACGACAAAGCCCAAGTTGTTGCGATTACTTGTTGATGGCAAAATGGCATTGTTTAGCGAAGTTTCCGCGGGTGCGCCACGAATGAACTCATCAGGAACAGCTATGGGTGGAACTGCAGGCGCACCGGTAGAACGATTTTACATCTGCAATGAGGACAAAGACTTTGTTACTTATTTTTTGACTGATGGTGGAGGAATTGAAAAAAGCTTTAAGAAGGCAGCTTTGGTTGTATTTAAAGATTATCCGAAAATAGCTGATCGGATTAAAGACAAAACCTACAAGAGACGCGATATTGTTGAAATGTTTGAGGATTTTAATAGAATTTATGGAAACAGTAAATAAAAGTACTTATAACCTCCTAATTGCTGCCAGTCTGTAACTTATGCTTATAACGAAATGGATAGAACAAAAATTATAGAAAATTTAATTGTTGCCCTTGTATTAATTTTAATGTTAATGAAATTGGGAGTGGGAATTTACGAACAGGTAAATTATGTGCGAGCTTTTTATTCTGTGAAAGAGCTATTTGCAAACCCTATGATCATCTTGAGATCAAACTTACTTTTCGATCCCATTATTTGCATGCTTGCCATAACAGGTGTATTCATACGCAAACCTATTGGTTTTGTATTGATGCTAATACTGCCATCGTTGATATTGTTTTATAGAATAATCCCGATTTTATCTCCCAATTCTCAGTTTAGTTTTTGGGTATTGGTACTGCCTGTAATACTATTTGTGTTGATCAATTTAGGTGTAATGCAAAAAAGATATCATATAGCATCCACAACCAAACAAGTGAAGCTGAATGGAATTGCTTTGACTATTGGTTTCTCCATTGCCTTGTTGATGTTCTATTTTAAGGGGAATTTAATGTGGATGATTGAGAATATTTTAAACTAAAAACAGAACTAATAAATTAAATGCAAAAAACTTTTAACAATTGAAAGCCTTGTTGAAAGATCAGAGTTTTGAATCGGCACAGAAAATTTATCCAAACCTGAAGACCTTATTGGCAGAGTTCGAAGAGTTGCTTGTGAGTAAGGTGTGAAAATTAAAATAACCCGTGAATAAAAACCATAAAAAATGATAAAAAAACAAGTGAAATTATCTAAAGAGTTTAAATCTCAAACAACCAAAGCAATTCTTTCAATTGCCTTTTTTACAATTACCTACTTCATATTATTAATGCTTGCTTTGGGCATTACTGCTTTGTGTGTTTTTGGCGGTGTAATGTTAATTATTACAATACCAAAGTTTATCACACTGGCTTTAGGCGTAGGATTGGCCAGTTTAGGTTTTTTGATTCTGATTTTTCTTTTAAAATTCATGTTTAAGTCACACAAGGTTGACATGACTCATTTGAATGAAATCAAGAAAAGTGATGAACCGGAATTATTTAATTTGATTGAGGAAATAGTTAGAGAGGTAGATACAAAATTTCCCAAGAAAGTGTTTTTATCTGCAGATGTAAATGCATCAGTATTTTATAATTCAAGTTTTTGGAGCATGTTTTTACCAGTCCGAAAGAATTTACAAATTGGGATGGGTTTAATGAATACTGTGACAAGGCAAGAATTAAAGGCAATTCTTTCACATGAGTTTGGCCATTTTTCTCAGAGAACCATGAAGGTTGGGAGCTATGTTTACAATGTGAACCAGGTTATTTTTAATATGTTGTTCGATAATGAATCGTATGATCGATTAATTGAAACCTGGGCCAATGTAAGTGGTTATTTTTCCGTTTTTGTAGTAATAGCTGCCACAATAAATCGAGGGATTCAATGGGTGCTTAGAAAGCTATACAATGTGGTTAATAAAAGTTATATGGGACTTTCGAGGGAAATGGAGTTTCATGCCGATGAAATTGCTGCAAATATTACTGGTTATGAACCGTTAAAAAGTTCTTTGTTGCGCTTTTCTCTTGCCGATCATTCTTTAAATGTAGTAATGAATTTCTATCAGCAAAAATATGATGAGAATTTAAGGAGTCTGAATATTTTTAAGGAACAGTTTTTTGTAATGAATTTTATTGCAAAAGATGATAATATTAAGATTATTGAAGAGTTCCCAGAGATTGAAGTAGAAGATTTAAATAAATTCAATAAATCGAAATTGGTAATAAAGGACCAATGGGCTTCTCATCCTAGTGTGGAAGATAGGGTTGAACGCTTAAGACTTGCTAAGCTTAGTATGAAAGATCCAGATAGAACTCCGGCTGTTGATATTTTACAAGATTACGAAAATACACAAAGAGCCATAACAGAAAAGATATTCTCGGAGATACAATTTAAAGATACTCCTACTGCATTATCGCTTTCCGATTTTAGTGATGCATTCGTAGAAGGTTTTTCTAAAAATATTTTTGCTGAGATGTACAATGGATACTATGACTCTAAAAATCCTGAATGTTTCGATATAGAATCCATTGAAGGGAAAGAGGATGTTTTGTTCGAAGAGCTGTTTAATGCTGAAAAACGAGATTTAATTTATAGGTTTTATGCTCTTGAAAATGATATAGAAGTGATTAAGCAAATCATAAATAAAACCATTCCTAATAAATCATTCGATTATGATGGCATAAAGTATACTCGTAAAAAAGGGAAGGAATTAGTTGAAAAGCTAGAGCTGGAAAAACAAGATTTGCACAAACAAATAAAAGCAAACGATATTGAAATTTATAAATACTTCTTCAATCTGGAGAAATCCTTGGATCTTCCAAGTGCAATTAGAAATCTTTATATCAATTATTTTAAGTTTGATAAAGAACATGATAGGAAGTATGATGTATATGCCAGAATAACAGAAGCAGTCCAATTTATGAATGTTGTAACCCCTTTCGATCAGATAAGGGAGAATTTTAGAAGAATGCACAGGTTAGAGCTTGATTTTAAGGCTGAAATTCAAGATTTACTTAATGATCCATTATACAAGGAAGAAATAAACTCAGAAATGAGGACAAATTTTGAAAGGTATATTTCAAAGGATTGGCAGTATTTTAGAGAAGAGAATTATATAGATGACAATTTGGATATGCTCTTTAATGCAATTCATACTTATGTGTATTTGATTACCAGAGGATATTTTTTAACAAAGAAAGAACTACTTGATCACCAGGCAAATTTATTGCAAGTGAGTGGAGTTGTGCAAAAAGAAATCTATTGAAAAATCGAATCTGTTTTAGAATTAACAAAAGCTCTTTTTTGTAGTGTAGATTTTCCTAAATGAAATAGACATCCCAATAGCGCGATTTTGTAATTCGTGCCTTAACAATGTAAAAGAGCTTTGTGTTACCATACTACAAGACAGAATAAAATGAAAAAACATATACTTATAATAGGATTGTTCTTATTGTCCTCTTGTAGAAATAATGACTGTTACATTGAAGAATCTTTGGTATTTCTAAATCAAATAGAAAGAGAATTTAATGATAAATCTGGTCTGTTTTTAATCCATTCATATGGGGCATATCTTCCACCAATTATCACAAGTCAGGATTTGGAATCAGAGTTAGCCATGTATTTGGGAAAAGATGTTCGGAAAATAATAAAAGAGCAGAAAAAATTGAGTGAGAATTTTGAAAATCAAATGCTAATCGCAGAAAACCAAATTCCAATAAAAGAGTTTCATTTTTTTATAGAGGAGATGAAAAGTAAAAATCTTCCCTTTTGGGAGAATTTGGTTGAAAAGTATAATTGTGTTTCCGGTATTTCTATCCCGATTTTTTCAGAGGATTACAAATATGCCTTTGTGTATGAATATTCGATGTATGGTAGATTAAATGGCGGAGGTTCATGTCGACTATACAGGAGAGAAGGTAATAAATGGTTGTTGGAAAAAACTTTTAATGAATGGATAAGTTAAATTCCTTAACTACTGCAAGCCTCTAACTGCCGCAAGTCTGTGACCCCCAGATGGCGCGAGTTTATGCTAACCGCACAGATGGTAGATGCTTTTAAGTCTCAATTTGTTAATACAAATGTTGAGAAAGCTATGGGGTGGTCTGCAGGAAGTGCTTCAAAATCGATTTTTTACTCAATTTATGAATATATGAGGGGAGATGGAAAGAAATAAAAAACTACATTTTATAGGTATTGGAATTTCTATTGGAATTTCTATAATGGCAATATTATTCCAGTATACAAGAGAGAAAGATGAAGCTCAGAATGGTTACTACGTTGCTGTAGCAAAGGTGTTGGAGTATAGGAAAAATAGACCTAAAGGTACAACAACCAGAAAGCATGTTTTAAAATTTAAGTATTGGAATGGCGAAAAATTTATTATCAAGATAAGAAATATAGAAATTGGAACTTATTATACTGATGATATTGTCCCTGGTGATTTGTTTATACTAAAGGTTTCTAAAACGAATCCCGATCTATATGACATTTTCTTTAATATAAAAGTTGATCCAGAATATGGTGTAAAAATACCTTAATTTAATGACATTGCGCTCGCGCTAGCTTTCGGACATTATAAACCTGGACTATCCGGGAGTAATGCAAAAAAGATATCATCCACAACCCAACAGATGAAAATGAATGGAATTGCTTTAGCTATTGGTTTCTCCATTGCCTTGTTGATGTTCTATTTTAAGGGGAATTTAATGTGGTTTTTAGAGAATGCTTTAAATAAATAAAATTCAAAATGTCAGGTTTAAAAGAACTAGATGGTTTAAATTAGTAGAATCAACAAAATTCATTAGCATGATACCAAAAGCAATTACCCCAAAAAACCAAATTACCTACCTGATAACCTTAATCGGTATCGTATACCTATCCATGGCCTGTACCGATGAAAAATTGGTGTACAATGCCTTGGATGAGGCCTACAAATCGCTGCAGGGAGAGTGGCAGTGGATAAAAACCAATAGTCCACGCACGCGAAGCGAGTTTACGCCCGCATCAGAAGGATACCAGGAAAAGATTGTATTCAAAACCAACGATACGGTGGAGTATTACAGAGATGAGGTGTTGAGTCACAAGTATCCATACCAACTAAAGTACAGAATCGATAACTCGCTTGATGCCAATAGCGATTCTACATTGGTTTTGGTCATAAATAAGGGAACGGAGTCCTACTTTTCTACAGAAAATGATACCTTAATCATCAACCAATCCTATGTAGATGGACCTGTTACTTATTATCGAAAGAGAAACTAGAAAAAAGAGGAATACATGAGAAAAATTGATGCGGTGCTTTGGGATTACGACGGAACTTTAGTGAATTCAGTTCCCAAAAATATTGATACGACCATTCAAATTTTATCGGTTGTTGCTCCTCGATTGACCAATGGAAATTTACCTGATTGTTTAAAAACCGAAGAAGCTTACCATATTGCAAATCATCAGGCAAAAAACTGGCAGGATTTGTATGTGAATTACTACGGCATGACCGAAGAAGAAATGTTGGAAGCAGGCCCACTTTGGACAGAGTTTCAATTGAAAAATACTACTCCGGTTGATTTGTTTTCGGAAATAGTACAAACGATAAAAGCCATTGATTTGCCACAAGGTATTTGCTCGCAAAATTCATCAGAGAATATTATGGGAGTCTTGAATAAGTACCAAATATCATCGAAGATGAATGCTGTAATTGGCTACGATGATGTTCCCAATAATATGCAGAAACCTTTTCCTTATGGCGGAATTAAATGTTTAGAGCAAATATATGATAGATTGGAAAAAAAGACCATTATATATGTTGGCGATCATGAAGGAGATGTGGAGTTTGCCAGAAATATTGAAAGGGAGTTGTGCGAGAATAGCAAGGTGATAGCAGTAACAGCAATGTATAGTGGAGCCAACACAAAGGAGTGGAAATATCAACCCGATTTTGAGATTAAGACACCAAGCGAACTGCTTGAAATAATAAATACATTAAACTCAAACCTATGACGGACATTAGCATTTTCCCCGACAAAGCCATAAAGCCCACATTAAATGATGTAGGAGATCAATTAGGCGATTTGTATCCCTTGTGGGAACGCATTTACAATTTGGTATACGAGAAATATCCCAATGCGACAGAAGAATGGAACTATCCTGGTAAAAACTATGGATGGAGCTTTCGCATAAAAGATAAGAAAAGAGCCATTCTCTACTTTTTACCAAGAGAGAATCGCTTTTTGGTGGCTTTTGTGTTTGGTCAAAAAGCCTATGATGAAATTATGCAGACAGATATTGCTGAAAGCATTAAAACAGACCTTTCGAATGCGAAGAAATATGCCGAAGGCAGAGGTGTAAGAATTGAAATTACCGATGAATCTCAACTAAGGGATATTGAGAAGTTGATCGAGATTAAGTTGAAGTATTGAATAAGCTTTCTTTAGCTATTAAGAATAAAGGAGCAAATAAAAATTTGCATATGACGAATAAGGATAACACTCCAATAATTACAGAACAAAGCTTCACCAAAAGCAAAGAACAAGTTTGGAAGGCCATTACCGATGCCAATGAAATGCGAAAATGGTTCTTCGCTGAGATGCCAGATCACAAGGCAGAAGTTGGTTTTACTACTCAGTTTAATGTTGATGCTGGTGAAAGGGAGTTTATGCACTTGTGGAATATTACCGAAGTGGTTCCAAAAGAGAAATTGGTTTGCCAGTGGGAATATGAAGGATATGATGGGCTTGCCGTGGTAACTTATGAACTATTTGAAGAAAATGAAGGTTGCAAAATTAGAGTAACAGCCACCGGAATAGAAACTTTCCCTAGTGATGTTCCCGAGTTCAGACGTGAGAGTTGCGAAGGTGGTTGGAAGTATTTTATCAACCAGAGATTAAAGGAGTATTTGGAGAAATGATGAAGCTGGTAAAATATTTGAGTCGATTTATAATATTCGTTCTTCTAACCATTCTAACGCAGATAGGCGGATTGATCTACTTAATTAGTGTCGTTATAAACAATAAGATTAGGCTAGCTTTTTGGGGTAAAAGGCTGGTGGTTTTTATAGTTTTATATGTCACAGCAAGCTTTCTGATTGTTCCATTTGTTGCTCCATGGTTTGGAAGAGAAAAGATTAGAAATAATGATAATTTGCAAGCAGCAACTTTTGCAACCGTTTTATTGAATCGAAACTATGTTACCACTGAAACCCATGATTTTTTGCAAAATATTTCCCAAAACCTAGCTGAAAATAATCCAGAAGTAAAAGCCCGGTACTTAGATGCTTGTTTCCCCTTTTTTGATGGTTTTCCTTTGTTGCCTCACTTGAGTCATAATGATGGTTGTAAGGTTGATTTTAGTTTGGTGTATGAAGATATCAATGGACAAATCGTAAACAAAAGTAAGTCTATAAGTGGATATGGCGTGTTTGAAAATCCACTAAGGAATGAGGTGGATCAGTGTAAAGATTGTATGCAAAAAGGATATTTTCAGTATGATTATCCAAAATATATGACCCTTGGAAGGATTAATGATGATATAAAGTTTTCTAAAAGTGGAACCAATGCTTTAATCGATGCTATTTTAAGTCAAAGAAAACTCACAAAGATGTTTATTGAGCCGCATTTGAAGCAGAGGCTAAAATTAGAGGATAAAAGAGTTAGGTTTCAAGGTTGCAGATCGGTGAGGCATGATGATCATATTCATGTTCAGATAAATTAATAAAAAAATCCGGGTCCCCACCCGGATTTTGAATCTAACCACTAAATGTAACCCAAATCACTAATCTATGAAAAAAACTTCGCGTTTTTTACAGTACAAATGTATGCTTGCTTACAGTGAATTGTTTTAAGCTGATGTTAAGTAATTATAATTTTATTGCTTGATACCATTGTATAAAAGAAAAATCCCAGACCAACTAGTCTGGGATTTTCTCTAACCACTAATTACTAACCTAAAATCTAACCTATGAAAAAACTTCTCTGTTTTGTATGATTCAAATGTAATTGATTAAAGCGTTAAGCGAACTGAACAAATGTTAAAGAAATTTAATACCATTTAAATTTCAGTGTGAGCTGTAGGAGAAAACTTGAATTGAAATGTCGTGATTTAATCAGTCAGCCATTGGGAGTCAAAAGGACTGATAACTTTAATGGATTAATAATAGGTTTAAATCTGACTCTTGGAAGGATTTGTTGGTGGATATACAAAAGAAAAATCCCGAACGGGCGTCCGGGATTCTCTCTAACCACTAATTACTAACCTAAATCTTTATTCTATGAAAATACTATCTTTTATAGTACATTACAAAGGTATGGCAAGAATTGGTTAAGACCTGAGAATAAGTGTTAAAAAACCTTAAAGAAGTTTGATCTTCAGAGAGATGGCAACTTAATAGAGAGCTATAGGTCTTTATTTGTGCGGGATTCAATGAATTTAAGGATAAAAAATTTTTTCAGTTGAAACTTAGAGCTTTAAATGATTTCTTTAGATAATGGTAAATATCTCTTTAAAACAGGAGTTTCCATAGCTCATTTTATTTATCTAAATTAGGCCTTGTTAAAACCAAAATCAATTCCAAACCTAGACTATGAATGAATCGTTACTGAAAGCCTTAATGAGACTTTTTGCCATCATTGTTGATGAGCAAAAGCTGGGATTCGAAACAGCAGCACGTGATGTTGTTGAAGGGTGGCTTCAGAAACAATTTAGCAAGGAGTGGACCGAAAAGTATCTACAGGATTTTGAGCGATATTTAAAGGATTCTCATTGCGATGAAACAGGAGAGGTTTGTTTTATAAACAAGCATCCACAAGTGAAAGATGTTTGTGAAAAATTGGTGGAGGAAGTAGAGCAGGAGCAGAAAGTTTGGATCATGCTTCAATTGCTCGAATTTATCGATGAAACGGAATATACTGGTTACGATGAATTAGATTTGGTAAAAACGGTTTCAAAAACCTTTAATATTCCCAAAAAAGAGTTCGAATTAAGTCGACAATTTTTGATTGGAGATGAACTGTCTATTCCTTTTAACGAACATCTGCTTTTAATTGACAATAGCGAGGATTGGTCGCATGAGGTGGTGAAACATATTCGGAGTGAGAAGCTTCGGGGAAGAATTTTTGTGCTGCATTTAGAAAGTACGAATACCTTCTTGATGAAATATTTTGGAGAGTATAACCTTTTCTTGAACGGACACAATATAAAAGTAGATAGAGCTTATCTTTTATCCTATGGTTCGGTTATTCGAAGTCATAGAATTGATCCGATTTATTACTCCCAGATTGCTTCCATTTATATTGAGAAGAAAAATCTCACTGATCTTCGGTTTATTGCAAAAAATATAGAATTCAAGTTCCCGGGTTCCAATAATGGAATTTATCCGGTTAGTTTGGAAATGAACTCTGGACAATTGGTTGGAGTGATGGGCGGTAGTGGTACCGGAAAATCTACTTTGCTAAATGTGTTAAATGGGAATTTATCCCTGCGTCAGGGAAATATCTATATCAATGGCTATGACCTTCATTTGGATAAAGATAAACTTGAAGGGGTTATTGGATATGTCCCGCAAGATGACTTGTTGGTTGAAGAACTAACGGTTTACGAGAACCTGTATTTTAATGCCAAACTTTGTTTTGATGGTACTTCGGATAAGAAAATAGAGGAAATCATAAACAAAACCATTGAGGATTTTGACTTGGTAGAAGCCAGGAATTTAAAGGTTGGTGATCCGATTAATAAAGTGCTGAGTGGAGGACAAAGAAAGCGATTAAATATTGCATTGGAGTTAATGCGCGAACCTTCGGTTCTCCTGGTTGATGAACCCACCTCAGGCTTATCCAGTATGGATTCTGAAAAGGTAATGATTCTTCTAAAACGTCAGGTTTTGAAAGGAAAATTGGTGATTTGTAACATTCATCAACCTTCGTCTGATATTTTTAAGCTTTTGGATAAGCTAATCATGATGGATCAAGGAGGCAAGGTAATCTACTTTGGGAATCCGATTGATGCTGTTGTTTATTTTAAAACCCAATCGCATTACGTAAAGGCCAACGAAAGTGAGTGTTTAACTTGTGGTAACGTTAACTCCGAACAGATTTTGCGAATTGTTGAGGCCAGAATGATGAACGAATATGGTAAGCAAATTCGTAAGCGCAAAAGAAGTTCTGATGATTGGTACGAACTTTATAAAGAGAATATTGAGAAGAAGAACAAGGTACATGGTTCTGGCAGAAAAAAATTGATTCCCAAGAACTTTTTTAGCATCCCAAAGCGTTGGGAGCAATTGAAAATTTATCTTACCAGAGACTTTAAAGCCAAACTGAGTAACAGGCAGTACATGCTGATTACCTTGTTGGAGGCACCACTTTTAGCCATTATTTTGGGATATTTTACCAAATACATTAGTGGTTCTGAATCCGATCATTTGGACTATGTATTTGCGAAGAATGAAAATATTCCCTCTTTTATTTTCATGGCAGTTGTTGTTGCCTTATTTCTGGGTTTGATTATTTCTGCAGAAGAAATTCTTCACGACCGAAGAATGATGAAGCGCGAGAAATTCCTGAATTTGAGTCGATGGAGTTATTTAAACTCCAAAGTCATCATCATGTTGATCATTTCGGCAATACAGAGTTTTTTATTTGTTGTTTTAGCTACCTACATTTTGGAAATTAAAGGCCTAACCTGGGAGTATTGGTTAATCCTGTATACGGCTTCGTCATGTGCCAATTTAATTGGCTTAAACCTGTCTGCTGGATTGAATTCTGTGGTAGCTGTTTATGTATCCATACCATTTATTTTGGTCCCGCAATTGCTGTTCTCAGGAGTCATTGTGAACTTTAACAAATTGCATCCTGCCATTACAACAAAAAAGTATGTTCCAATCGTTGGAGATTTAATGACTTCACGATGGGCTTACGAGGCTTTGGTGGTTGAGCAATTTAAGAACAATCAATTTGAGAAACAGTTTTTTCCATATGAGAAAGCGATGAGTGAATCGTCTTTTCGTTCATCCTTCCTGATTCCGGCCATGCAGCAAAGCTATAAATCATGGTTAAAGGAAAATAACGACAAACACTATAGAGTTTTTAAAAACGAACTGTTAAAGCTTTCCGATATTTATGCCTTTCCAACAGACTTGGAAGTAACTAAACGAGTTTTGCGAGATTCTTCGGCAAGAGTGCAAACCTGGCTCGAGCATGTTAAGCAAGCAGGCTGGAAAGAATATAAAGAACAATCAAATCATAGAGATCAGGTTTACGAAGAGATTATTGATGAACTTGGCGACAGAAAGAAAATTATTGAATACAAAAATACCCATCACAACGAGGCTATTGAGCAAATCGTAACCAACAGAAGAGAAATTAATAAGTTGATAAGGTATAAGGATGAATTTATTCAACTAAAAGATCCTGTTTTTCAGACTCCAACTAGTCAAAATGGGCGAGCTCAGCTATTTGCCTCACAAAAGCGACTTGGCAATTATTTAATTGATACATTTTGGTTCAATGTTACAATTATTTGGTTAACAACAATCATTTTTTATTTCTCCTTGTACTTTGATGTACTGCGCAGATTTCTATTACTAATTGAAATTTTATGGGTGACCATATTGCCTGAAGGTGATATCAGAATTAGACGAAAACGTCAGAAATAATAAAATATACCAGGGATTAATCATGAATTAATCAAAATCTTAACCATTGGGGATTTTATTTGCAGGATATATGCAGAGATGTAGTATCCTAAAGCAATTTATTCATGAAAAAATTAATTACAATATTCCTTTTGTTGTTTATCACATCTAGCCTTTTTGCGGATAAAAAGCAACTAATACAGTATGTCGATCCCATGATCGGAACCGATGGTCATGCCCACACATTTCCAGGGGCAACTTTACCTTTTGGTATGGTGCAGTTGAGTCCCAGTAATGATTTTAAAGCTTGGGATTGGTGTTCGGGTTATCACTATAGCGATTCTATATTAAAAGGGTTTGCACATACACATATTAGTGGAGCTGGTTTGGCTGGATTGGGTGATATTTTGTTGATGCCAACTTTAGGTGAAACAAAGATACAAGCGGGTTCAGAAGAAGATCCGGATAGTGGATTTCGCTCAAGATTTTCTCATGAAAAAGAGAAAGCATCTGCAGGATATTATGCAGTTGTTTTGGATGATTACGATGTAAAAGTTGAATTGACTTGTACGCCCAGAGTTGGGTTTCATAGATATACTTTCAATACTGCCGGGCAAGGAAATGTAATTCTTGATCCTACTCACAATATCATGGAAAATGTTCAGGCAACGGAAATTGAGATCTTATCGGATACGGAAATTAGAGGTTGGAAACACTGCAATGGTGAAGGAGGAGATAGAAAAGTGTATTTCTATGCAAATTTTTCAAAAGCATTCGAACAAAGTGGTGTTGCCATTGATGATCAAATTCAAACAGGTACAAAGAAAGCAACCGCCAAAAGAGTGAAAGGTTTCGTTAGTTTTGATGTGAATTCAGGAGAAAGCGTTGAAGTTAAGGTTGCACTTTCACACGTGAGTTATGAAGGAGCCAAAGCCAATTTCGATATTGAAGCAGAAGATATTTCATTTGATCAGACACTAAGCAAAGCTCAGAAACTTTGGGAAGATAAAATGAACAAGTTTCATATCGAAACGGATAAATTATCAGACAAGAGAAACTTCTACACTGCTCTTTATCATTCCATGATATCACCAAACTTGATTTCGGATGTTACCGGAGAATATATGGTGGAAGGAAAAAAATACCATTCTGATTTCGATCAATACAGCAACTTTTCTACTTGGGATACCTACCGTGCTGTTCATCCTTTAATGGCAATTGTGGAGCAAAAGAAAACCGTTGATTTTGTGAATTCGCTCTCATCAAGATACACCGATTCAAAAGTTGGTTTGCCAGTATGGGAATGCCTTGGGCACGATAATGTTTGTATGATAGGATACAGCACCGTTTCGGTTATGTCTGATGCCATATTGAAAGATATTGAGGGAATCGACAATCAGGCTGCCTATGATGCGATGAAAGCAGCAGCTTTTAATCTGGAAAAGCATAGTAATAGTTACGATGTAAATGGAATGAACTTTTATATCGATATGGATTTTGTTCCGGGTGAAATTGGAAGTTCTGTTTCGAAAACAACTGAATACAATTACTATGATTGGTGTTTGAGTCAGGTGGCTCATAAACTAGGAAAGAGGGATGATGCCTACCTATTCCAGCAAAGATCGAAAGGATATCGTAATTTATTTGATGAAAAATCAGGCTACCTTTTGCCTAAACTGCAGAATGGTAAATTGGTGAATGTGGACAAAAGCAAGTGGGATGGATTGGTGAAGAACTATGTGTCGGGTAACATTTGGGGATACTCTTCTTATGTACCTCACGATATGGCTTACTTAATGCAATTGCACGGAGGCAAGGGGAAGTTTGCATCCTGGCTGGATGAAATCTTTGCTGATGATTCTGAAATTGGAGGCTCACAGCATGTAGATATTTCTGGTTTTATTGGGAAATATGGTCATGGAGATGAACCATCTCATCAGATGCCTTACTTGTATGTTTATGCTGGTCAGCCATGGAAAACTCAGAAGTTGGTAAGAGAAATTCTTCCTCGCTTCTATCATGATCATCCTGCAGGCCTGGATAATAATGATGATTTGGGTCAAATGTCATCCTGGTATATTTTTGGATCTTTGGGATTTTATCCTGTTTGTCCGGGTAGTAACCAGTATCAAATTGGTTCTCCAGCCTATCAAAAGGCAAGCATTAATCTTGAGAATGGTAAGGTATTTACCGTTGTTGCCTATAACAATTCAGAAAAGAATATTTTCATCCAATCGGCAAAACTAAATGGAAAAGAATTTACCAAACCATTTATTACTTACGATCAAATTAAAAATGGAGGTGAGCTGGTTTTCGAAATGGGCAGTAAACCGAATAAATCATGGGGGAATTCAAAAGCTGATTTGAATGAACTAAATGGTATGAAAACCTCAAAGGAGTACAAGTTGCTCGAAGAGAAACAGGTTCTAATGCCTTACGTTAATGATATTGCTTTTAGTTTTGAGAAGAGTAAAATGGTAGAATTGCTTTGTGGTACAAATGGGGCCGAAATCAGATATACAATGGATGGTTCTGAACCTAATACGAATTCAGAAAAATATAAGAATCCAATAGTGATCAATGAGGATGCAACCATTAATGCTAAGGCATTCAAAGCTGGGCTAAAGGAGAGTGGAAGTTTACAGTTGCATTACCTAAAAGGAATTCCATTTAACTCCCAAACAGGCTATCCAAAAGTTAAGGTTGAAGGCAAAGATATTGGTTATGGTGAAAAATCAGGAGCTCAACTCATAGATGGCGGCTTTGGCTCAACAACCTTTAATGATGGATTTTGGACAGGTATAGACTTGAAAGATCTAGATGTTGATATTGATCTGGGGGAATCCAGAACCATTTGTGAAGTAAAACCTGGAATTCTAATTTATCCAGGAGCATGGATCTTTAATCCGGATGAAATCGAAGTATATGTTTCAAATGATCAAAAGAACTACCGACTGGTAAAAAATATAAACTTGGAATCTCCAAAAGATGAGCGCAGATATGTAACAAGACCTGCGATTGAATTTCCATCGATTAATTGCCGTTACTTAAGAATAACATTTAAAAACGGACCAATACCAGATTGGCACATGGCAGGAGGCAGGAAGCACTGGATTTTTGTTGACGAAATTCTAATCAATTAATCTTTTTTACATGGATTAATCAGATTTTTAGTGAATTAATCATGAATTAAATAAGATTTAATCGATTGACTTTACTTTGTGATTTCATTAAGCAAATGAGATTTAAATCCTCAGAACAAAGAAAACCTGTATATCATGAAAAAACGAAGTTGTTTGTTGCTTGGTTTGATTATAGTTCTTGCTGCATGTCAGCCCAAGCAAAGCAAAAAGGCGCCAGTGAAAATTAGTCCTTTGGCCGAGGAAGTGAAAAAAGAATTTGTACGTACCTGGGATGCTTATAAAAAGTATGCATGGGGGCATGATGTGTTGTTGCCATTGTCTAAATCATATCAGGATTGGTATGAAGAATCATTGCATATTTCCCCAATTGATGCCTATAGTACCATGAAGGTAATGGGGCTTGATGAACAAGCAAAAGAGGTTGAAAATTATGTGATTGACGTTATTAATTGGGATAAGGATTTGTTTGTAAAAACCTTTGAGGTGAACATTAGAATCATGGGAGGATTGCTTGCCATGTATGAGTACACTTACGATCCTAAAATTTTGTTGAAAGCAGAGGATTTTGGGAAAAGAATGTTGAAAGCATTTGATTCACCAACCGGTTTGCCTTACTATTGGGTAAATCTGAAAACCGGCGAAACCAAAGGAACTAAAATCAATTTGGCCGAAGCTGCTTCGTATATGTTCGAGTTGGGAATTTTGAGTTATTATACTGGTAATCCTGTTTACTATCAAACTGCAAAGAAGGCTAATATGGCCATCTGGGAAAGAAGATCAAAGCTTAATTTGGTTGCTGATTTAATTGATGTTGAAACAGGAGAATGGTTGAACGATCATTCGCACATTTGTGCAGGAGCTGATTCATACTATGAGTACTTGTATAAAAGTATGTTATTGTTTGGCGACAAGGATTCACAGAAAATGTGGGATGTAAGCATTGAAGCCATTAACAAATATGTTGCAGAAGAAGATGAGAAGAGTTTATGGTATGGTCGTGTGAATATGCATACTGCCGAGCGTGATTGTATCGATCCACATTCAGGTCGTCAGTTTGCTAGTGTAGTAACTCTTTACGATGCATTCTTCCAATCGATTCTTGCATTGGATGGGGATTTAAGAAGAGCTGAAAAAACTCAGGATACATGGAACAACCTATGGAATAAGTATGGATTGGAGCCAATGATTTACGATTATAAAGATAGTGAGCCAACCTATCCTGTATATGATTTGAATCCTGAAATTATCGAATCGGCTTATTACTTGTTCCACATTACCGGGAAGCAAAAATATTACGATATGGCGGAGAAGTATTGGTCAGATATTAAAAAATACTGTAGAACTGAGATTGCATTCTCGTCGGTTGAAGATGTTAGAACCATGAAGAAAAAAGATTACATGCCAACATTCTTTTTTGCAGAAACATTTAAATATCTGTATCTAACATTTACCAAAGAAACAGGAGAGTTTAATTTGGATAACTATGTTTTTAATACTGAAGCGCATCCATTTCCAAAAAAATCATTTGAACCAGAGAAGGTGAAGAAGAACCTGGGATTGGAATAAAACTTTGAAATTAGATTTTAATTTGGGGCTGTATAGATATGCAGCCCCATTCTTTTTACAAATGCTGCAATATATCTTTAGCATTTGATCTTTTTTTGTAATCAGGATCATATTGAACATACTTCACCTTACCATCTTTTCCTATGATATAGGTTGCCGGTACAGGCAATAATTGGTCACTATTACCATTCGAAACGCTTAGATCTACACCATAGTTTTTGTATTTTTTTTGCAAGTCCTCAGGTAACATGAATTCAACACCAAATTTCTTCATGATTTTGCTGTTTTCATCATACAATACTGGATATTCTGCATTTGTTTTTTCAATGGTTTTATCCACATTAATAGGAATTTCAGGCGAAACTGCTACCAACTGAGCACCAGCTTTTTTGAATTTATCAACATTTTCCTGTAAGTGTGAAAGGTGTTTGTTACAGTATGGACACCATTCTCCACGATAAAATACTACGATTAATTGTTCTTTTTTTAGGATATCAGAACTTTTAACGAGATTTCCATTTTGATCTTTGGCTTCAAACATAGGTGCTTTATCGCCAACTTTAATGGTACTTGTTTCTCTTTGTGCATAGCCGTTAAGACTAACCAGTAATATTAATAATCCTAATATTCTTTTCATGATATAAAACTTTAAAAATAAAACACAAAATAGTCTTTTATTTTTACTCTTTTTTAATGTCATTGATCATGAAAGAGTTAAAGATTTGTTAATGGCTTGATTTTAGAAATGAGAATAAGCTTATTTTGTTCCGATAATTAATAATCGGTATTAATTTATGCAATAAAAAAATCCCTTACCAAAGGCAAGGGATACAAATATTGTGGTACAGACTGTGCTTATGCGTTCTGCATTTTTTCAATCTTATAAGTAGTGTTTACACCAGCTTGGTGGAATAGTACTCCTACAGGACACATTTTCAAGGTCTGCTGAAGACATTTTTCAATTTTCTCGTCGCTAGCTTCAGAATCAATTTTTAACTCAACTTCAACATCTGTAAAAGTTGGAGCTCCATCTTTTTGAGATCCGATCGTGTCTACAACCAATGCTTCGAATTCAATGCGCATTTTCTTCGCTACAAGGTTAAAGATTGTGTTCACACAACCAGAATAGCTCATTAAACATACTTCGAATGCTGTTGCACCAAGATCTTCTCCACCTTTTGCTTCTGGTAAATCAATTGTGATTTCATGACCTCTGTTGTCTGTAATTACCGATGACATTCCTTTTGTCCAGGTAGTTGTTGCTTTCATATGATAATATTTTCTAATGTTTTTTGAATTTAGTTGGCAAATATATATAAATATCCATATATATTAGGTTTAGATCATGTTAAATTGAGTTAATCGGAAAATGTTTCAGAAAAAATTTTAACAATATGTCAAATTGACTGAAAGATTGTGTCTTATTCAGACATTATTTCAGATTTTGAGAAATGGCAAATAATTTGAAATCTCTTGGGTGGTTTTGAAACAAAGAAAAAGAATAAATAACACAGAATATGAACTTTAATAATTTCACAATTAAATCGCAGCAGGCAATCGAGAAAGCATTTCAGATTGCTCAAGGAAATCAGCAGCAGGCTATCGAAACAGCTCACTTGTTGAAAGGGATTTTTTCGGAGGGAGAGAATGTTGCTGGTTTCTTGATGAATAAACTTGGAGTGAATGTCCAAAACTTTAATATGGTATTGGATAAGATTCTGGAATCATTGCCTAAGGTTAGTGGTGGAGAGCCATATTTATCGAGAGAAGCAAGTGCTGTTTTACAGGAAGCTGTTGGTGTATCAAGCAAAATGGGCGACCAGTTTGTTAGCATCGAACATATTTTATTGGCACTTGTAAAAGGGAGAGATCAAATTGCACAACTATTTAAGGATAATGGAGTGTCGGAGAAGGAACTTACTGCCGCCATTAAAGATTTGAGAAAAGGAGCTAAGGTTGATTCACAAACGGCTGAAGATACTTTTAATTCCTTGAGTCGATTTGCCGTTGATTTGAATGATAGGGCAAGAAATGGAAAACTCGATCCGGTAATTGGGAGAGATGAGGAGATTAGAAGAATTCTTCAAATTCTTTCGCGAAGAACCAAGAATAATCCAATTCTGATTGGGGAACCAGGAGTTGGTAAGACTGCCATTGCTGAAGGTTTGGCACATAGAATTATAAAGGGTGATGTGCCGGATAATTTGAAAAGTAAAAAGATCTTTTCGCTTGATATGGGGGCTTTGATAGCTGGTGCCAAATACAAAGGTGAATTCGAGGAGCGACTAAAATCAGTAGTGAAAGAGGTGGTAGAATCGGATGGTGAAATTGTACTCTTTATAGATGAAATTCATACTTTGGTGGGAGCAGGAAAAAGCGAAGGAGCAATGGATGCTGCCAACATCTTAAAACCAGCATTGGCTCGTGGCGATTTGCGTGCCATTGGCGCAACTACTTTAAACGAATACCAAAAATATTTCGAGAAAGACAAGGCTTTAGAGCGTAGGTTTCAGAAAGTGATGGTTGATGAGCCTGATACACTTAGCGCGATTTCTATCCTTCGCGGATTGAAGGAACGTTACGAAAATCACCATAAGGTTCAAATTCGCGATGAGGCTATTATTGCGGCTGTTGAGCTATCGCAACGATACATTTCGGATCGTTTCCTTCCGGATAAAGCAATTGACTTGATAGATGAAGCAGCTGCCAAACTTCGTCTGGAAATGAATTCATTACCAGAGGAACTCGATGAGATTGAAAGAAAGATCAAGCAGTTGGAAATTGAAAAGTTAGCTATTCAACGAGAAGGTGATTCGAAAAAGCAGGATGAATTGGCGCGTGAAATTGCTGAGCTAAATGATGAAAGATTGAAGTATCGTGCTAAGTGGGAAGCAGAGCGTGAGGTGATTGATGGTATTCAGAAGAATAAGGAGTTGTTGGAATCTTTGAAGTATGATGCTGAAAAAGCAGAGCGTGAAGGTGATTATGGAAGAGTCGCAGAAATCCGCTACGGAAAGCTTAAAGAGGTTGAAGAAGAAATTGAAGCTCTGAACGAAAAGTTAAAACAAAACCAGAACTCTGATGCCTTAATCAAAGAAGAAGTGATGAATGATGATATTGCTGAGGTGGTATCACGTTGGACTGGTATTCCTGTAAATAGAATGCTGAAAAGTGAACGCCAAAAGTTAATGTCGCTAGAAGAGGAATTGCACAAACGAGTTGTTGGACAAGATGAAGGAATTTCGGCAGTAGCCGATGCAGTAAGGAGAAGTCGTGCAGGTTTGCAGGATGCAAAAAGACCGATTGGTTCGTTTATTTTCTTGGGTACAACTGGTGTTGGTAAAACAGAGTTGGCTAAGGCTTTGGCTGAATTTCTTTTTGATGATGAAAATCAGATGACACGTATTGATATGTCTGAGTATCAGGAAAGGCATTCTGTTTCAAGGTTAATTGGTGCACCTCCAGGATATGTTGGTTACGATGAGGGTGGCCAGCTGACAGAAGCTGTTCGCAGAAAACCATACTCAGTTGTTCTTTTAGATGAAATTGAAAAAGCTCATCCTGATGTTTTCAATATCCTGCTTCAGGTATTGGATGATGGCAGGTTAACTGACAATAAAGGAAGAGTAGTCGATTTTAAGAATACCATTGTAATCATGACCTCTAATGTTGGGTCACATCTGATTCAGGAAAAAATCGAAAAGATGAATGAGAGCAATAAAGGAGAAATGCTATGGCAAGCTAGGAATGAAGTCTTAGAGCTTTTGAAAAAGAGTATTCGACCTGAGTTTTTAAATAGAATTGATGAAACGATAGTATTTACTCCTTTAGATAGAGAGGAAGTAAAGCGAATTGTAGGCTTGCAGTTTAAGTCAGTTCAGCAGATGCTTTCCAAGAATGATATTAGCATTGATTTAAGTGAATCGGCTGTGGAATATCTTGGGAATTTGGGCTTTGATCCACAATTTGGAGCTAGACCAATTAAGCGAGTATTGCAAAAGCAAGTATTAAATGAACTGTCAAAACAGATACTGTCCGAAAACATTACAGCCAACCAAAAAATATTGGTGGATGTACAAGATGGAAGCCTTGTATTTAGGAATGTTTAGCAATTTCATTGAATAAAAAAACTTTAATTAATGGAAAGCTCATCTACAAGGTGAGCTTTTTTGTTTAAGAAATATCATGTAAAAAAACAGGTTTCACGGTGTAGAAATCGCCTTAGTCGAAAACGAACATAAAAATAATAACGCTTTCAATTTTAAATTATACTTTGGTCCTTGAATTAGAAAATCAATTAAACCAAATTAATTTATGATTGTATTAGGAGTTATTATTGTATTAGCAGGATTGGCAATGCTATTATTAAAACCATTGTTGATTAGTAAGTCACAAGCATTTTCGAGACTTACTTCCAGGTTTTCCCTTGGCGTAATTGGGTCGGGAGTTGTTATGATTATTTTACCATTTATGTTTTTCTGGGCGGAGCCAGGGTATCAGTATTTTGTTGTTTATCCTAATGGAGGAAAGGATGCTGTAATGACAGAAGGAATTAAATGGAGAGGTTTTGCAAAAATTATTCCTTGGCAGAAATATATTGATGTTAAGGTTGTGAGCAAGGGAGAGAAGAGTGATGATATCGAAGGAGTGATGAATCCAATTCCAATTCGTTTCATCGATCAGGTAACAGCTTCGGCAAAATTGTCTACTCGTTTCCAATTGCCTACGGATAAAGAATCATTTATAGAAATGGCAATTGAGTTTAGGTCACTTCAAAACTTAGCGCAAAATACTTTGATTCCAACAGTACGTGAGGTTGTATCAAATACAGGTTATATGTTTGCAGCACAAGATTATATTTCAGGATCTGCATCGGACTTTAGGGTAGCTATTGAGGATCAGTTGAAGGATGGAGCTTATAGTGTTGAAAAATTGGAGTATCGCGACACTATAGTTTCTTCGATTGAGGATAGTGATCGTGAAATTAAAGAAATTCAAACACGTTATGAGGTGAAAAAAAGAAAAGACGAAAATGGAAAATTCATTCGTATTCCTCATGATATTAATGAGAATAACATTATTGTAGCTCAGGTTATTGTTGATGATGTTATACTTGAAGCAGTATTTAAAAAACGATTGGAAGCGCAGCGTGATGAATCGGCTAAAAGACAATTAGAGCAACAAAAAATTAAGACTGCGAAAGATGCCCAGGCGCGTATTGTTGCTGAAGGGGAAAGAGATAAAGCCGCAGAACGTGTTGCCCAGGAAAAAGAGCAGGTAAAAGCCTTAATTTCCATTGAAACCAAGTTGAAGCAAGAGGAAACAAACAAACGACTTGCTGCGATTGCACTTGAGACAGAGAAGCTTAAATCAGCTGCTAAAAAAGTAGCTGCAGATGCAGAATCTTATCAAAATGCAAAGTTAGTTTCGGCTGGTTTAACACCTCAGGAGAGAGCTCAAATCGAAAAAGAAATTGCAATTGGTGTTGCTAAAGAGATTGCCAAAATTAAATTCCCAGATGTAATGATTACTGGCAATGATGGCAAAAACGGTAAAACACCACTTGAATCATTAATTGGTGCAGCTATGGCAAATCAGTTAATGGATACGAAATTGAAAAAATAGTCCTTTTAATTTTCGAAATTCAGTTATGGCCTTCGCAAGTAAATTGCGAGGGCTTTTTTTTATGTGTTTACTGCAAACCGTTGCGGTAAAAAATTGAACGAAAATCACTTCGACATTAAATTTTTGATCAATAATTGCATTAATTTGCTAGTTAAACTTGTGATTTTAACTGAATAATAAAATAAAACATCTCAAATGTCAAAAAGTGAATTAAAAGCTGTCTGGCTTAAGAATTATAGTACAGCCCCTGAGCAATTAGAGAAAATGGGAGAGATTAAAGGTTTAATAAGTGCCTTTAATGCAAATGTTGATGCTGTAATTAAGGTAAGTGGAAAAGATGTAGAGAAGTTGGTTGAAAACAATAAGCTTGATACAAATTTAATTATATCTGAAGAAGAGAAAGCAATTAGAAAAAATGAAGATGCAATACGAGGTATTCTTCACTGCTTTAAAGGTGGTATTGCTGAGGAATGGTTAATTGAAGATGTTGAAGTGTTTTATTGGTTGAATAAGAATGTTGGGTATGATAAATTGCAAATGGGAGGCCAGGGAGGAATCGTTGCAAATGCAATGGCTGTGTGCGGTGTGCAAAATGTTTATGTGCATTGTGCATCTGCTCCTAAAGAGCAATCTCAATTGTTTCTGGACTTACCAAACTTATTAACCACTGATGAGAATGGAGAGCTAAAACAAGCCTTTAATGTTGATCGTAAAGATGATAATGCATTAATTCACTGGATTATCGAATTTGACAGGGGAGATACTTTAACCATTGGAGGAGAAACTTACACTTGCCCTAAAGCAAATCGCTTTATTGCTACTTATGATCCTTTGAATTTTAAGCTTCATATTGATGATAACTTTAATAAAAGAATGGCGAAGGATGATGTAAATCCAGAGTATATCATTTTATCTGGTTATCAGATGTTGCATGAAACTTTAGCTGATGGAACTAAAGGTGCTGACAGAATTGAGCTATCAAAAAAGATGATTGCCGAATGGAGAAAATCCTGTCCGGATAATCTTCTTCACCTTGAGGTGGCATCAACTCAGGATAAAGTGGTCAGAAAACATTTAATTGATAGTCTTGTTCAGGATGTTGATAGTCTCGGATTTAATGAGCGAGAATTGATTGATATTCTTGAAGTTATTGGAGAAGAAGAATTGGCACAAGAGTGTGATCAGAATACCGATGCAGCAAATCTATTTAAAGGGATGTTAAAGGTATATGATTATACCAAGTGTCCGAGAATGCAGTTGCATATGTTTGGTTTGTATGTAACTCTTCAGCGAAAAGGATTTAAGGTAACTCCATTACAAAACAGAAATGGAATGCAGTTAGCAGCAACGGTTGCGGCAGCTAAAGCTGGAACTGGTGCAATTAATAGTAAAGATGTTTTAATGTGGGCCAAAGATCATAAAGTATCGGATGTTGGTTTGAACGAACTTGAAGGGCTAAGCAATACGGTTAATGGTATTTTTGGTGAAAATGAAATGTTGGTTTCAGGTATTTATTCCAATGAAGAAATTGAAGTAATTGCTGTTCCAACAATTTTAATTGAAAAACCTGTTACCCTGGTAGGAATGGGTGATACCATTTCATCGGTATCATTGGTTGGCGCTGTTTAAATAAAAATATAATTGTCAATGAAGAGGAGTTTTTGGGATTATACCTAATTGCTCCTTTTTTTGGAAATAAAAATAGCCCATGTTGTGGTACAGGGCTATTTTCGCTTCATTCGAAACTGTTTGTGTGGAACAGTTCATGCTAACTCTAACTTTACTAAACTAATCTATAATAAGTCAATTTATTCTTTAACAATGCGAAATTAGGTTGAGTCCCTTAATTTTTAGCTTAATTGTCGATTAATGATGAGGTAAAAGAATTAATCATCTATTAAATTTTAAGAATTGGATGAGAAATAAGCAGTGCAATTTTTTTTATGAAAATGTTAGAGCTGTAATGTTAACAGAAATATTTCTTTAATAGACACTTAAAAACTGATAGTGAATTTTTAGAGTTAAAGAATAAATAAAAATAAAAAAGACAATGAATAATTTTTCAGAAAACGTTTGCGTAAATAGAAAAAATACACTTATATTGTGGCGTATTTAAAAAGTAAGCACAATTACCATTTGTAACTTTACTAATCACACAATTGATTTTCTTGTTGTTAAACAAGTAAAATCTAACCACTAACTAATCGCTAACAATTGAAGGCTTCGCATTTGCGAGGCCTTTATTGTTTCTTATGTGGTGTATATTTTCTGTTTAAAATGATATCTAATATGCATATGTAAAGGATAAATACTGATTTTTTATATTTAATTGCAAAAATATTTACCAGCTTAATTATGCGAATAGTAAGAAATGTAAATACTTACAAAAATAGTCTGTTAATAACAGGCTGATATGCAATCGTTTCCTAGGGGTGTTTTATAACAGTACGTAATTAACTACAAAAATCTTTAAAAGTGCTTTGATTTCTATAGAAAGACATTAAAATTTGCAAAATCAATTATTAAAATTCTTACGGAATAATTAAACTAATATCATTAACAATGACACCTAAGTTTAAAGCGCAAGCCGGAACTTTCGAATCAAGCGATATCATGGTCTTGATCGAACCTGTATCAGAGGAAACCGGTCGCCAAATTGATATCTCATCTACTGTGATGTTGCAGTTCGAGGAAGATATCAAAAATACAATTAATCAGGTTTTGGATGATTTGGACATCCAGAATGTACACTTGATTGCAAAAGATAAGGGAGCTCTTACGCCAACAATTAAGGCTAGAGTTGAAGCTGCTGTTAAACGTTCTTTAGGTATTCAGGAGGGTACAATGTAATGGCTAGAAAGAAAAGAAGATCAATGTTGTACATTCCGGGAAATAATCCTGCAATGATTCAACAAGCCGGAGTTTACGGTTGTGATGCTGTATTGTTAGATTTGGAAGATGCTGTGGCATTGAACCAAAAAGATGCAGCAAGAATCTTGGTTCGTAACATGTTACAAAGCGTTGAATTTTACGATACAGAAGTTTGTGTACGTGTAAATAATATGCATACTCCATTTGGATTGGCAGACTTGGAAGAAATTGTGCCTTTGCAGCCTGATAATATCAGATTTCCAAAAACGGAGTCTGTTCAGGATGTGAAAGATTTCATGAAAGAGGTTCGTAGAATCGAAAAGGAACATGGAATTAAGAAGCCAACCATGACGATTCATGTAATGATCGAAACAGCTAAAGGTGTTGCAAATGTATACGAAATTGCAGGTGCAGATCCACGAATTGATGCAATTACAATTGGTGGTCAGGATTTAACTGCAGATATGGGTATCGTAAAAACTCCTGATGGAGTAGGTATTGATTATGCTCGTAAGCGCATTGTAATGGCAGGTAAAGCACACGGTTTAGATGTTCTTGATACCGTATTTGCTGACATTAATGATGAGGAAGGTCTTCGTGAAGAAACCGAGTACATTAAAAAGATTGGTTTTGCTGGAAAAGCATTAATCAATCCTCGTCAGGTAGATGGTGTTCACGAAGTGTTCAACCCAACCGAAAATGAGGTAAGAAAAGCTTACCGTGTTTATTCAGAATTTATTCGAAATAAAAATGCTGGTATTGGTGTGTTTGCAATTGACGGCAAAATGGTTGATGCTCCTGTAGTTCAGAGAGCAATTACCGTTCTGGAATATGCCAATATCGATTTAAAAGAAATCGAAGAGTCGGTTGCAAGTTAACAGTTATTCCTGTTTACAAAATTGATACTAATAAAGAAACAAAATGAAGAACGCATTAGGAATTGAAATTCCTGAATATATAGAAGGTCTTGGTGAGTTGAAACCTTTCCAGGGCGTATGGGAAAGCATTATTGGTGATGAGATTCCATCAACTAATATTGTTCGAACATTAAAGGCAAAGAAAGCTCATACTTCAAAATTGTGTGGCAATTTAAAAGAGGCAATTAAAAAATGTAAGCCTTTCGATGGAATGACTGTTACATTTCATCACCACCTGCGTGGGGGAGATGGAGTTTTGATGCAAACCATCGAAATTTTAGATGAAATGGGAATCAAAGATATTACTTTGGCTTCTTCTTCATTAACATCTGCGCATGATGGATTGGTTCCATATGTTGAGAATGGTATGATTACCAGAATTTTCTCTTCAGGTATTCGTGGTCGTTTGGGTGAAATTATCTCGATGGGTAAATTAAAGTATCCTGCAATTATTCACTCTCATGGTGGTCGTGTTAGAGACATTTTGACTGGACGCATTAAACCAGATTTATCTGTTTTGGCTGCTTCAGCCGCTGATGAGGAAGGTAATGCAACTGGAGCTCATGGACCATCTGCTTTTGGTTCTATGGGATATGCTGATATTGATGCGCGTTACTCAAAAAATGTAATTATTGTAACAGATAATCTTGTAGATTATCCATGTGTTCCTGGTTCAATTCGTCAACACTTTGTTGACTACGTTGTAAAGGTTGACAGCATTGGAGATGCTACCAAGATTGCATCTGGTACTACTCGTATCACAAAATCCCCAATGGATTTACGTATTGCTCGTATTGCAGCAACGGTTATCGAGCATTCGGGCTTGTTCAAAGATGGTATGTCGTTCCAGGTAGGAGCTGGAGGTGCTTCTTTAGCTGTAGCTAAATTCCTTCGCGAGGATATGAAACGCAAAGACATTAAAGGTAGCTTCATGATTGGTGGTGTTACGTCTTACGGTGTTGACATGCTAAACGAAGGATTGTTTCAGGCAATTTTTGATGTACAGTCTTTTGATGCAGCAGTAAGTACTTCTGTATTGAATAATCCACAGCATATCGAAATTACATGTGATCAATATGCGAACCCTAACAACTGTGGTGCAATGACTAACAAATTGGATGTAGTTGTGCTAGGTGCTTTGGAAGTGGATGTTGACTTTAATGTAAATGTAATTACTGGTTCATCAGGTGAGATTCGTGGTGCTTCTGGAGGTCACTCTGATACTGCTTCAGGTGCAAATTTAAGTGTGATTGTTTGTCCTTCTTTCCGTGGTCGTTTGCCAATCGTGAAAGATCGTGTTCACACAATTGTTACTCCAGGTGAAAGTGTTGATGTAATTGTTACAGAACGTGGAGTATGTGTAAATCCTTCTAAACCAAATCTTGCAGCAGCATTGAAGAAAGCAGGTGTAAAAGTTGTCGACATTAATGATTTGAAGAAAGAAGTAGATGCAATGACTGGTGTTCCAGCAGAAAAACAATTGGGTGATAAAATTGTTGCCTTGGTTGAATATCGTGATGGAACCATTATTGATGTGATTCGCAATGTTGAAAATCTATCTTAACAGATAGTTGATATAAAGAAAAATACACCCTAATTGTAATTTTACTTTTAGGGTGTAATTTTATAAGTCTTTAAATAGATTTGCAGGAATGAGTGATGTGTTAGGGAAAATATTAAAGGCAAGAGATCAAAGATCTGATTTGCGAAAAGAAATTTCTGAGTTTAGACAAGCATCTTTAAGCTTGAACCTGAATATTCCAGGATTTCCAAAGTCTGATGATAAAATTCATTCTTGTTTTCGGCAGATGTTGGTTGAATTAAAGCGCCATTTGTTATCACATAGAATCTTGATTGATTCACTAAAAGAACATTGTGCTGTTGATGCGGCTGGTGATTTCTACTTGGTTCCTCTTCTTGAGAATACCTATTCAATCAATGAAATAAAGCAAATCACTGAAAAGTTTGAAGAAACACATTCTTTGGGTCGTCTACTGGATGTGGACATAACCAATCCTGAGGGAGGTCCTGTCTCTTCAGGAAAGGCAAAATTGTGTTACTTCTGTAACGAAAAGCCCGCTTTGGTGTGTATGCGGGAACAGAATCATTCTTACCCTGACATTCGTCAAAAGATTGATGAAGATATCGATCAGTATCTAAACCAAATAAGAAAGGATGAGGTTTGCAAAAGTCTAGCATCAAATGCTTTGAAATCTTTATTGCACGAGGTTGCATTGTCACCCAAACCAGGTTTGGTCGATCGGAATTCGAATGGTTCGCATGATGACATGGACTTTTCTACCTTTATTGATTCCGCATCGGTATTATCGGTTTACTTTAAGGAGATTGCTGAATATGGTTTTTCCTATACAAATAAGGATTTAAAAGAAGCTCTTCCTGAATTGCGCCGAATTGGTTTGCTGATGGAGGAAGATATGTTTCGCGAAACAAATGGGATAAATACGCACAAAGGAGCAATCTTTTTGTTGGGATTTTCTTTGTTTGTGAGTGCTTATCTAATAGCAAAAGGAAGTTTTTCCTATCAAGCTTTTGTTGATTTGATCAAAGATTTAAACGGCAATTTGGTAGAGCGAGAATTGGGCAGAAAATTGTACGATGGAAACCTCACGCATGGTGAAGTTTGTTTCGAGAAATATGGAAATAAAGGACAAGGCATTCGTGGTGAAATACAGGCTGGTTTACCAAGTGTATTTCAGCATGCAATTCCGGTTTTGGAATACCATTTGCAAAATAAGCAGCGCACCGATGATAAAATTCTACACAAATCTTTAACTCATGCCTTGTTGGCTCTGATTGCCAACAACGACGACAGTAATATTCTGTATCGAAAAGGAGTTGAGGTTCTGGATGGATTAAAGCAGAAGGCCAACGAAGCCTTTTTGAATTTCGAGAATGATAAACTTGAAGTTTTATACAATGATTTGATTCATTACTGTGAAAAGAATCACATATCTCCGGGAGGTTCGGCTGATTTATTAGCGGTTTCTTATTTTATTTTTACTACAAATAAACAACATGCATAATTTTGATTTATAACAAAACATCAAGATAAAACAAATAACATATATCATGATTTTGGATTCTTCCTATATCTCTGAAACATATCGAAAAGGCATTGATATTTGACAAAATCCAATAATATTGACTGTTGATTTAAAAACTATCACACACCTAACAAAACAAAACTAAACTAACGGAAAAAATGGGAGTTGAAAATACTGATTACAGAGAAGAGTCTTTGGATCTGAGGAACCCCTTCGATATAAAACTGGTTTCTGAATTTTTAGAGCCTTTGGGATTTGATTTCAATCAGAATGACGTTGATTATACCATGATTCTGTATAATCTAAACGATGAGGTTATTGGAACAGGATCGTATAAGGGGAGAGTTTTAAAGTATGTTGCTGTAGCACCAAAATTTAGAGAAGGAGCTGCTTTTGCACAAATTGTAACTCATCTTATCGATATTGTAATTCAAGAACACAAACATATTTTTGTATACACAAAACCTAGAAACCTTGAGGTTTTTAAAGGGCTTGGTTTTACTGAGATTGCAACTGCAGAACCATTGTTTTCTGTTTTGGAATTTGGTTACGAAAACATCAAAACTTATCAGGATTATTTGCGTTCCGTAAAAAAGGATGTGAGCGTTGGGAATATTGCAGCTGTTGTTGTGAACTGTAATCCATTTACCAATGGGCACAAGTATTTAATCGAGAAAGCATGCAAAGAGAATAGGTTGGTTTATCTTTTTGTTGTTGAGGAAGATAGGTCTTCGTTTACTTTCGATATTAGATGGAGGTTAATAAAAGAAGAATTGGGACATATCGATAATCTTGTAATGGTAAAAGGTGGGAATTATGTGGTTTCAGGTACAATTTTCCCTTGTTACTTCCTAAAGCAAGAAAAGGAATGTGATATTGCAGCAAAGCAAGCTGAGTTAGACGTAATCACTTTCTTGCGCTATATCGTTCCGATTTTGAATATCAACAAACGTTATGTAGGAACCGAGATGTATTCTCCAGTAACTGCTGCTTATAACGAAGCAATGATTAAGTATCTTCCATCCAATGGGGTTGATCTATTGGAAATACCAAGAATTACTTGTGGAGGAGAAGATAATTATATCTCAGCATCGAAGGTGAGACAGGCAATACGAGAAGATAGATTGGAGGATGCTTTGGAATTCCTTCCTGATTCTACAAAGAACTTTCTGCTTTCTGATGAGTCATTAGAAATAAGAACAAAAATTAAAAATACAGTTTCAAGGCATTAAGAACGCTATCTTTGAGAGGTGAAAAATATGGAAGAGTTGTAATGATTGAGTTTTAGAATTCAATTAATTACAGCTCTTTTTTTAAGAAAAGCTGGAAAAGTATAACCGTACTGTAATAGCCACCAAAATAGATTTTCACACTAGTTTGGGCAATTATTTTCTAATTTTTTGAAAGAGTGATGCCAAGCCTGTAGGTTTACTGTTGTATGTATATTTGGCATATATCAGATAAAATAACAACACTAGGTTGAATAAATAGTTAAAATAAAGAGGAATGTGGTAGTTTTTACTAGCAATATCATCAACTAAAATATAGGTAAGAGTAAACACCTCACCCCAAAACCAGAGCCATAAAAATATCTCACTTAGATCATCCGTTTTCCTGGTTTTAAAAGTGTGTATTACTTGTGGCAAAGCACATATGGCAAATAATAAGCTTCCAATCCAACCAATTGCTTCGTTCATTTTTATACCATTTTAGATGTTAATTTACTTATCGGTATTATCCCTATTTATATTAGGGCAAATGTGCTAAAAAAAACTTGAATTTAATACAGGAAAACTAATTTCTTTGGACTAATAGAAGAGTGCGGTCATCGTCAAATTTTGAGACATTGTAAGCTTTGGTAAGTTCCTCTTCTATGCTTTGAGGTTGTAGGTCGCTATCCAGTTTAAACTTATTTAATGAATGGAACAAAGCATCATCACCAATCATTTCATTGTTTTTGTCGTTAATTGCTTCGGTATAGCCATCCGTGTAGAATAAAACCTTATCTCCTTTGTTAAAATCATGGACCAGGCTCTGGTATTTAGTTGTTTTAATAACGCCTAGCAAAGTTCCAACAATGTTTAATTGCGATATGGTATCTTCTGATTTATTGTAGTAATATGGCCTTAAGGCACCTGCAGATGCAACACTGATTTTGTTTTGTTTGGTACAGATTGAAATCACACTTAAGGTGGTAAATACCTCTGTGAGCTGCATGTCTTTAAATATGTACTGATTAATGATATCCAAAAATTTTCCTGGCGATTCTACAAAATCAAATTCCTGACGATTCAGGAAAAAGTTGATTGTACTTCTGATATATGCAATATATGCAGGTACGAAGAACCAAGCATCCCATTTTTTTCCCATTACATCGCCCAGTACTAAAATCTTACGATATTCGTCCACATTGATGATCTCATAATAATCACCCCCGGGCAATTTGTCATATGGCTCATGTAATATGCGGATTTGAAAATCATTTAATTGATCTGAAAATTCATTTTCAAACCTGATTGGTGATCTTTTTGCTGCAGTGTTTAACGCATTAAGGTATTTGTTCTTAAGCTCATGTTCTCTTTGAATATTCGAGTTGATTTGATGAACTATTAACTTAGGGTCCAGATTTTTATACAAAAAGGTACTGATATTTAACTTTAAAAACTGGTCCATCTTTTCAGAATTTTCTGGATCAGTAATAAGCAAACTTAAAGGTACGTGAGCCGATGTGATTTCAATAATTTTTTCAAGAATAGACATTGCCCATGTGGCTGCATCGTCAATAATAATACCCCAATTATTGGCTCCTTGTAGAGCCATGAAAAAATCGGAATCGGTATATACAACCTTAATGTTGGTTTTTACAAGTTTGTGAGGAATTGGAAATGGTCTGGTTCTGTTGGCGCAATATATTATTGTGCCTTTTTCGTAGCTAATGTCCGACTTTTCTTTTCCTGCAATAATTTCCTTTCTGAGGAATGCCTTTTTTAGGTGGGAATTGATTTTTGAAATAAATACCTTTTGCTTGATAGGTTTTGTTATAAAATCATCAGCACCATCATTTAAATTTTTAATCCAGGTTTCTTCTTCGTTGTTGCCGGATAGAAATATAAAAGGAGTGTGTTTATATTCGGGAGTGTTCCTAAAATGACGTACCAATTCATTACCATCCATAAGAGGCATGTAAAGGTCTGAAATTATTAGATCAAAATGTTCGGTTTTAGCTTTGTCAATGGCCTCAATGCCATTCTTAGCCAATGTTGTTTTGTAGCTTAAGCCTTTTAATGTAAACTCTATAAACTTAAGCACAACAACATCGTCATCTACAACGAGTATATGCGGTGAGGCCTTCGCCATATTGGCTTATTATTCTGCCGAGAAGCTATTTACACAAGCGGTAGGATCCTGTAAAATTTCAAAAATAGAATCCAATTGCATTAATTCAATCAATTCCATTACATCTTTATTGATATTACAAAGCTTGATTTTGCTTTGATGTTCCTTAGATGTTTTTAGTGCAGAAATAAGTGCTCCAAAACCAGAACTATCAATAAAATTAATGTCTTCAAAATCAACAACAAGCCTTGATTGTGGTTGAGTTAAAACCTCGTTCATCTTATCTTTAGCAATATTTGCATTTAAAGCATACAAACGATTGGTTTCGCAAAGTTTCATTATTGTAACGGAATCAATGTTTTTGGTTTCAATATTCATGGCTAAAAGAATGGTTTAAAGTTTTTTAAGGTTTGATTTAAGTTCGTCAACGGCTAGTGGACATTTTGAAAGAAAACATTCAACCAAATCGGGAATATGCCTCATTTCAACATCATTAGTCGTTTCGTGCATCACGTTATTCCAATTCTTTTCATCTTCAGGACTTAACTCAATACCATTTTCTTTTTTTATCTGTAACTCAAATTTAAGATTTCCTTTTGAAAAATGCTCTAATTGTTCCAAACAATCTCCAATACTATCCATTCCCATGGTTCGAACCGATGATTTTGCTTTGTGAGCAACAGCTCCTAGTCCTTCCCAGTTTTGTATTTCAAAATAATTAGAAACTTCTTCTGTAAATTCTGGAATCTGCTCGATAAATATTTCGATCATTTCTTCGATAATGCTAATGTCGTTTCCAGACATTTCCTTTAAATAGGATAAATCGGTGAGTTGTTCTCCTTGAGTCATTCTGCAGAATAAAATAATAATCACAAATTAGCAGGAGTGTTTTAAAAGCCCTGTAAATCTGTATGGTTTTCACTTCATATAATATTGCAATGATACTAATTTATTTTCAAATTACCTATCTGTTTTAGGTTTCAGTAGTGGCATAAAATTCTGTAGTTTAATGTGTGTTTTGCTAGACTTTTCTCTTTTAAGGAAACATTTTATTTTATTATCAGTATTAGTGTAAAGGAAATTTAAATCGGAACCTGTTATCTATAAAAAACGAATCGTTAACAAACTACTTTTCTATATGAATTGGAAATTTATTATCCTATCTGTTTTTTTATTTACTTTTTATAGCTCTGTTCATGCTCAATATTTCTTAGATGTTAAAAAATCGGAATATCTTGAAGGGGATAAGGAGAGAAAATCTGTCTACAAGAAAATTCTGCAGGCAATTGAACTTGGTCATAAAGGTGAAGGTATGGTTAATCAAGCTATTCCATTGCTGAAAGAGGCGTATCAATTAAATCCTAAAAACGCTGAATTGAATTATAATTTAGGTGTTTGTTATTTGATTTCAGGACCAAGAAATGAGGCTTTGCCATATTTAAAATCTGCACAAAAATTAAATGCCGATATAAGCGAGGATATTCACTTTTTACTGGGGATGGCACATCAGTATCGTAATGATTTTGATGACGCGATTGTACAGTTTAAAATCAATATTGAATTGATTCGACAGAATAATTATAAAGACAAAAAAGAGTTAATAGAATTAAGCGAAAAGCGAATTGGAGAGTGTAAAAATGGGAAACGGCTTTTGAATAGTAAGCCTGATGCGGAAATAGAGTTGATGAAAGATGTGAATTCCGTATATGATGAGTTCAATCCTGTATGGGCTGAGAAGGAATTCTATTTTAGTTCAAGAAGAGGAGGTGAGAAGGACTCTAGATCATTGGAAGACCACAATTTTTATGAGAAAATTTTCGGTAAAGATGCTTCTGGGGATATAAATGGTATTTCAGTGAATAAGTCGGGTAAATCCAATTTTGCTTTAATGTCTTTTAGTGATTATACTCCGATTATTTACTTTGGTGGAGAAGGAAATGGTGATGTATATTTTGCCAAATCATTAAAAGATAAATGGGGGAAAGGCAAAGCTTTAAAGTTTATTAATGAGAGTAACTCTAGAGAAAGTTCGGTTTGTTTATGCAGTAATGGCAATGAAATTTATTTTGTAAGTGATAGAAAAGGTGGATTTGGTAGCTGTGATATTTATTATTGTTTAAAAGATGAGAGTGGGAAATGGTCAAATCCAGTAAATATTGGAGGCGATATTAATACAGAGTTCGATGAAGGTGATGTTTTTGTTACTAAGGATGGGAGAGGCTTGTATTTCAGTTTAAAAGGTCATAATTCTATTGGAGGTTATGACATTTTCAAGTGTGAGAGAAAAGAATCTGGAGAATGGGGACTACCTCGAAACTTAGGATATCCTATAAACAGTACCGATAATGATATTACCTATTTTGAAGATGAAACTGGACGATTCTATTTTGCTTCGGAAAGATCAGGTGGAGTAGGAGGTTTTGATATCTATAGGGAAAAGGAAATCATAGAAAAAATTGAAGAGCCAGATATTCTTGTAAAGCAAGCAAGAATTCAAAAAGTTCCCAATGAGTTAGAGAACGAAAAAATGCTTGTTCCTGTAGTGGCTAAAACTGTAGTTGTTCCAGATATTCCTACAAAGCAACAATCTGGGGTTATTGAGGAGATAAAAATGAAAGAGGAACTGGTGCAAGAAGATTTTGTTTATAGAGTTCAAATTGCTGCCTGTAAAAGAGAAATGGGCCCAACAGATTTATTTGAGAGATATAAAGGTGGAGATGTTATAGAACACCTATATGTTGAAGGTTGGCACAAATATACAATTGGTGGTTTTCCAACTTTCAAAGAAGCTGCTAAATATCGCGATACTTGTGGGGTTCAGGATGCTTTTGTTGTGATTTTTAAAGGAGGTTATCGATTGGGAATTGCAAAGAAAACTGGAGGAGTAAAGTAATTTAAGGATTGGGTCTTTATCTGAGAAAATTTTCTACATTTGCACTAACAATAACGCAAACATAATTCACTAAGTTTTTTCTTAGGCAAATATTTAAGGGATTGATTTTTGTCAATTGCTTGATATTGTCTTAAATACAAAATACAATGAAAAGAACAGCTTTCACTAGTTTTCATGAAGAACTAGGTGCAAGAATGGCACCATTTGCAGGCTATAACATGCCAATTGAATACACTGGAGTTAAAGATGAGCACATTTGTGTTCGCGAGAAACTTGGTGTTTTTGATGTATCTCACATGGGAGAGTTTTGGGTAAAAGGACCAAAAGCTTTCAGTTTTGTTCAAAAGCTTACAACAAATGATGTTGCTGCTTTATCTGATGGAAAAGTACAGTATAGCTGTTTTCCAAATGGAGAAGGTGGTATCGTAGATGATTTGTTGGTATACAGAATTGATGAAGAAACTTATCTATTGGTAGTTAATGCTGCAAATATCGAGAAAGATTGGAACTGGTGTTGTAAGAATGCAGAAGAAATGGGCTTAGAAGTTGGCAAGGAATTGTACAATGCTTCAGATGAAATTTGTCAGCTAGCGATTCAAGGACCATTGGCTCTTAAAGCAATGCAGAAAATTGTAGATGTTCCTGTTGAAGACATGGAATATTACACTTTCAAGAAAGCTACTGTAGCAGGAATTGAAAATGCTATTTTCTCTACAACTGGTTATACAGGTTCTGGAGGATGTGAAATCTACGTAGCAAACGAAGATGGCGAGAAACTTTGGAACGCTGTAATGGAAGCTGGAAAAGAATTCGGTATTCAGCCAATTGGTTTAGCTGCTCGCGATACTTTAAGACTTGAAGTTGGTTTCTGTTTATATGGAAATGATATTGATGACAATCACACTCCAATTGAAGCAGGTTTAGGTTGGATTACCAAATTTGTTGATGGAAACGATTTTATTGATCGTGAATTCTTCGAAAAACAAAAAGAAGAAAAACCTAAGCGTAGATTAAAAGGTTTTGAAATGATTGACAGAGGTATTCCTCGTCATGGATATAAGATTGAAGATGCTGAAGGAAACGAAATTGGAGAAGTTACCTCTGGTACAATGGCTCCAATGGTTAACAAAGCAATTGGTATGGGATATGTAAAAGAAGGATTTTACAAGGCAGATACTGAAATCTTCATCCGTGTTCGTAAAAAAGCACTAAAAGCAAAAATTGTTAAAATCCCTTTCTATAAAGGATAATTTTCAATTTCGAGATACTATGAGGCAGATACTTTTAAAAGTATCTGCCTTTTTTGTGAAAATAGAAAGGGAGTTATAACATAAATTCTTACATTTGTGTGTCTCTTTTGAGCATGTGCAGAGGTAAAAATGACAGTTTATGAACTTTCTATGGATGATAAATCTCATGTTGTCCTTTCAGAAAGCATCCAGAATTCGAAATATTACCATCAACTTGACAAAAAAGAGAATAAAATCAAAATATTTCTTGTGGGTTAAATTGCTGTTTTTTAGACTGTAAATATTAATCTATATGAAGGGGGTGGAAATGATTATTTTTTTGTTGAAAAACATAGAAATTAAGAACTAAAATCATTTCTAAATAAATTTTTATTTGCAAATTTGCCTCAGGATATGGAATAATACAAAAATTTAAAACGTTTGAAAAAATGAAAGTACACAACTTTTCTGCAGGCCCTTCAATCCTTCCAGATTTTACAGTAGAAAAAACTGCTGAAGCTATCAAAAATTTTGCTGGTACAGGTCTTTCTGTTATGGAAGTATCTCACCGTAGCAAAGAATTTGTTGCTGTTATGGACGAGGCTGTTGCTTTGTTTAAAGAATTGTTGAACATCCCAGAGGGATATTCAGTTTTATTTGTAGGTGGTGGTGCATCAACTCAGTTTTGCATGATTCCTTACAACTTGTTAGGCAAAAAAGCTGCTTACCTTAACACAGGTGCATGGGCTAACAAAGCTCAAAAAGAAGCTAAATTGTTTGGTGAAGTAGTTGAAGTTGCTTCTTCTAAAGATGCAGTTTACAACTTCATCCCAAAAAATTACGAAATTCCTGCTGATGCAGATTATTTCCACATTACTACTAACAATACCATTTACGGTACTGAGATTAAAGAGGACATGGATGTAAACGTTCCTTTGGTAGCTGATATGTCATCAGATATCTTTTCTCGTCCGGTTGATGTATCTAAATATGCATTGATTTATGGTGGTGCTCAAAAGAATCTTGCTCCAGCAGGTGTTACTTTTGTAATTGTTAAAGATGAGATCTTAGGAAAAGTAGATCGTGAGATCCCTACTATGCTTGACTACAGAACTCACATCAAAGGTGAGTCAATGTTCAACACTCCTCCAGTAGTTCCAGTATTTGCTGCTCTTCAAACTTTGAAGTGGATCAAGGAAATGGGTGGCGTAGCTGCAATGCAGAAAATGAACGAAGAAAAAGCTGCTGTTCTTTACAACGAGATCGATCGTAACCCAATGTTCAAAGGTACTGTTGTTAACGAAGAAGATCGTTCATTAATGAACATTTGTTTTGTAATGGCTGATGAGTACAAAGAATTGGAGAAAGAATTCTTCACATTCGCTACTGAAAGAGGTATGTCTGGTATTAAAGGACACCGTTCGGTAGGTGGATTCCGTGCTTCTACTTACAATGCATTGCCAAAAGCAAGTGTACAAGCTTTGGTTGATTGCATGAAAGAATTCGAAGCAATTCACGTAAAATAATTTGAAAAAATTGATGAGCAGGGGAGGAAACTCATCCTGCTTTTCGTCATTCAGATGCATGAGGAACGACTAAAGTAGCTCTAAAGAGTTACTTCGATTTGGCTGGCAATGACATTTTATTTTCTAATTTAAAATTTCAAATAAAATGACTAAAGTATTAATTGCAACCGAAAAGCCTTTTGCTCCTGCCGCCGTTAATGGTATCAGAGAAGTTGTGGAAGGCGCAGGTTACGAGTTGGCTTTGTTGGAATCTTATACTGATAAGGCTGATCTATTGGCTGCAGTAGCTGACGTTGATGCAATGATTATCCGAAGTGATAAAGCTACACGTGAAGTTATTGAAGCTGCTAAAAATCTTAAAGTTATCGTTCGTGCTGGTGCAGGGTACGATAATATTGACCTAGAAGCTTGTACTGAAAACGGAGTTGTAGCTATGAATACTCCAGGACAGAATTCAAACGCTGTTGCTGAGTTGGTGTTGGGAATGATGGTATTCTTAGCAAGAAATGGTTACAACGGAAAAGCTGGTGTTGAGCTTAGAGGTAAGAAAATTGGTATCCATGCTTATGGTAACGTTGGTCGTTACGTTGGCGAAATTGCTAAAGGTTTTGGAATGGAAGTATATGCTTTCGATCCTTTTGTAGCTAAAGAAGCAATTGAAGCTGATGATGTTAAGGTGGTTGAATCTGTAGAAGAATTGTATAGCACTTGTAATTATATTTCTTTGCATATTCCTGCTAATGACAAGACTAAAAAATCAATTAACTACGACTTGTTGAACAAGATGCCAGAAGGGGGAATCTTGGTAAATACTGCTCGTAAAGAAGTAATTGATGAAGAAGGATTAATGAAATTGATGGAAGATCGTAAAGATTTTGCATACATTTCTGATATCGCTCCTGATTGTAAAGATGAGATTGCTGCTAAATTTGAAGGTCGCTTCTTCTTTACTCCTAAGAAGATGGGTGCACAAACTGCTGAAGCAAATATCAATGCAGGTATTGCTGGTGCAAATCAGATTGTGAACTGTATCGAAAAAGGAGATACTACTTTTAAAGTAAACTAGATAATATATTGAAGGAAACAAGAGACTAGAAAAGTTTATCTTGTTTCCTTTTTTATGAAATTGTAAGCAAACGATTTCATTAAGATAATTAACAACGCAACAAAAACATATTAACGATGGCTATAGTAAAACCATTCAGAGGCTTGCGCCCTACACAAGATATTGCTAAAGATTTAGCATGTCTTCCATATGACGTAATGAATTCAGAAGAGGCTGCTCAAATGGCTGAAGGTAAAGAATGTTCTTTACTACACATTACAAGAGCAGAGATTGATTGTCCTGCAGGAACTGATGTTCACTCTGAAGAAGTATATGAAAAATCAGTATCTAACTTTAACTTGTGGCAAGAAAAAGGTTGGTTAAAACAAGATGAAGAAGCTAAATTCTATATCTATGCTCAAACAATGGACGGACGTACTCAGTACGGTATCGTTGCTAATGCTGCTTGTGAAGATTATAGAACTGGTGTAATTAAAAAACACGAGTTAACTCGTCCGGATAAAGAGGAAGATCGTATGATTCTTACTCGTTACACTAAGGCGAACTTAGAGCCTGTATTTTTCTCATACAAAGCTGTACCAGAAATCGATGCTATCGTAGAAAATATCGTTAAAAACGAAGAGGCTACGTACGATTTCGTTGCAGAAGATGGCTTCGGTCACCATTTCTGGCCAGTAAACGATCCTTCTACTAACAAGGAGTTGGAAGAGTTGTTCGCAACTAAAGTTCCTGCAACTTACGTGGCAGATGGTCACCACAGAACAGCTGCTGCTGCTCGTATTGGTGAAGAGTTTGCTGCTAAAAACCCAAATCACACAGGTGATGAGGAGTATAACTATTTCATGGCAGTACACTTCCCAGATAACCAATTGAAGATTATTGACTACAACCGCGTAGTTAAGGATCTAAATGGTATGACTGCAGAAGAGTTCTTGACTAAATTGGAAGCTACTTTCGAAGTAGAGTGCATGGGTGAAGAAATCTACAAGCCAGCTAAATTACACGAATTCTCTATGTATTTAGAAGGTAAGTGGTACAAAATGAATGCTAAGGAAGGTACTTATGATGATAAGGATCCTATTGGTGTTCTTGATGTGACTATTTTATCTAACCACGTTCTTGATAATCTTCTTGATATCAAAGATCTTCGTACTACTACACGTGCTGAATTCGTTGGTGGTATTCGTGGATTAGGAGAGTTGAAGAAGCGTGTTGATAGTGGTGATATGAAAGCTGCTTTCGCATTGTATGCAGTATCTATGCAACAATTAATTGATATTGCTGATACTGGTAATATCATGCCTCCTAAAACAACTTGGTTCGAGCCTAAGCTTCGTTCAGGTTTGTTGATTCACAAATTGGACTAATTTGAATCACAATATATTAAAAGAAGGAATGCAATTGTATTCCTTCTTTTTTTGTCCATAATCGAAAATTAAATGTGCGTAGGCGAACACTTTCTAGATTGAGTATTGGTTGATATTGGTCAGTAAATGAATATATTGACTGGAGTGGCATATTGATTGATAAACCAAAGGCATTACCTTAATCTATGTGTGATGATTTTGAATTTTTTTAAGGTTGCATTTCGCAATATGAAAAAGTATAAGGGGTATTCCTTTATAAATGTTGTTGGTTTAGCTATTGGACTGGCTTGTGTGTTTTTAATTTACCTATTTGTTCAGGATGAGTTGAGTTATGATAATTTTTATTCTCAATCGGAGAATATTTATCGTGTTGCAACCAGAGCTAAAATGGGAGAGAGAAAATCAGATTATAACTCCATATGTGCTCCTTTTTCACCTGCGGCACAGGCCGACTTTCCAGAAGTAAAGTATGCGGTTAGAACTCACTTTTGGAGTAATGTTCTTTTCACATATGAAGATAAGCAGTTTGTAGAAAATAAATTGTTGAGGACAGATTCTACCTTTTTTGAAGTGTTTGATCGACCGTTTATTTATGGTGATCCGAAGACAGCATTGCATGGTTCTGGGAATATTGTTATTACAGAAACTACATCGAAAAAATATTTCGGCAATTCCAATCCGCTTGGTAAGGTTATTAGAATGGGTGAAAAGACCCTTTACACGGTAACAGGTGTAGTAGAGGATGTGCCCGAAAATTCTCACTTTCATTACAATTTGGTTTGTAATTTGAAATTAAGTGCTGAAGAAGCGGATAATTGGTTTAGTGATTATATGCAAGCCTATTTTTTACTGGAACCAGGAACAAATTACAAAGAACTTGAAGCAAAATTTAGAGATTTTACTTTGAAATATATGGGCCCAAGACTTAAGAGCGTACTTGGTATTGATGTTTATGAATGGGAAAAATCAGGAAATGAATTTAAATATTACCTGGAACCTCTTGAAAAGATTTACCTCCATTCTACTACAGATGGTCAAATAGAGCCAATTAGTGATATCAAATACATTTATATCTTCTCGGCAATTGCATTTTTTATATTGCTATTGGCATGTGTAAACTTTTTAAATTTAACTACAGCTCGATCATTTACACGGGCCAATGAAGTTGGTGTTCGAAAGGTATTTGGTAGTAGTAGAGAGATGTTGATGTTGCAGTTTTATGCTGAAACATTGATTATGACTGTGTTTGCAGGGATATTATCTTATTTTCTAATTGAATTGATGTTGCCATCTTTTAATATGATTGCCAAAAAAAATATTTCCTCTTCCTTATTGTGGCAATCGGATTACTTGTTGTTTGTGTTAGGGGTAATCATATTTGTTGTTCTGTTTGCTGGAACCTATACGGCGCTTTCCTTATCAGGATTTAGAGTGATGAGTGTGTTGAGAGGAGAAGTCAGAAAAGGAAAGACTGGGAAGAGGATTAGATCTTCATTGGTAGTGTTCCAATTTACAGTTGCCATTGGAATATTAATTTCTGCCTTTGTGATGAAAGAGCAGGTTGATTTCATGCAAAATAAGAAGTTGGGTTTTGAGAAGGAAAGAATCTTAGTGGTTGATCGGGCATATACTTTTGATCCGGAAGAGAAGCAATCCATCAAAGAAATGCTTTTTAAGTATTCTGGAGTTGAAAATGTTTCATTTTCAGGGATGGTTCCTGGTCGTGGAACAAATGGTTGGGGGATGTATAGAGAAGGAGCCAGCAATGAGGATATGATCAATTTCCGTTTGATGCATGTAGATGAAAACTTTGTTGATTTGTTGGATTTAAAAATGAAGGACGGAAGAAAATTTGATAAAGACAGGTTGGCGGACACTTCTGTTTTTATTGCCAATGAGGCAGCAATACATGCTTTGGGTTATACAGATTGCCCTGTAGGAAGAAATGTATATCGTCCTAACTTCTCAGATACTGGCCGTACACCAATCGAAATAATTGGAGTGGTGAAAAATTTCCACTTTGAATCAATGAGAGATAAGATTCTGCCCATGTTTTTGGCTTATACGCCTCAATATCATCAAAGATACATGTTGGTGAAACTAAAGCCGGATAATGTTATGGAAGGTATGAAAATGGTGAAGAAAGTCTGGATGAAAATGACCAAAGGAGAACCATTTGAGTATTTCTTTTTAGATGCTGATTTCAATACGCTGTTCAAAGGAGAGATTAGGGTTGCTAATATTTTAACATCCTTTACCATTTTAGCGTTCATCATTGCCTTACTAGGTTTGTTGGGATTGGTTTCTTTCGAAATGCAGCAACGAGTAAAGGAAATTGGGATTAGGAAAGTGCTCGGTAGTACAGAGATGAATCTAATTGTATTGTTGAGTAAGAATTTATGCGTAAGTGTAATCGTTGCGAATGTGATTGCTTGGCCATTAAGTTTTTATGCAATGCAAAAGTGGTTGTCGAACTTTGTGTATAGAATAGATTTTCCTTGGTACTATTTCCTAATTGCACTGGTTGTTTCCTTGCTATTGGCAATAGTAACTGTAAGTGGACATTCGGTAAAAGTTGCCAATGCAAATCCTATTAAATCGCTTCGATACGAATAATATGGAACCATAATTGAGAAGGGACTCTGATAGATAGAGTCCCTTTTTTTAACCGTTTGGTTAAAAAAAGATGAAAATTGTTTTGAACTGAATTTAAATACTCTATATTTGCATTAACCATTTAGTTAAACTAAGTGGTTAATTTTAGAGTATAGTATTAACCAAATGGTTAAAAAGATATATAGATGAAAGAAAAGTCGGAAGAAACACAAAAGCAGATTTTAGATGCAGCAAAGAAAATATTTGCAGCAAAAGGCTTGACAGGGGCCAGAATGCAGGAAATTGCTGACGAAGCAGGAATCAATAAAGCACTCTTGCATTATTATTATCGAAACAAGGAAAAATTGTTTGAACAGGTTTTTGAAGAAGCAACTATAAAACTATTAGGTCCGGTAGCTTCATTTTTAGCAGATGACTCGGAACTTTTTACAAAAATCAGGAACCTGTGTCACCATTATTATTCAGTATTAATTGAATATCCATTTATTCCCAATTTTGTTTTAAATGAGGCAAGTGTTAATCCTGAGCGCTTCTTTCGTTTAATTCGTTTTGAAGGAGTAATAGAGGCAAAAGAAAAAACAAAACAGCAAGTAGAGCAATGTATAAAAGATGGTATTATCCGGCCGATTGATCCCCGCGAATTAATTTGGAATATTTTGAGCTTATGCATCTTTCCAATCATAAGCCGTCCGGTTGCTGGTAAACTTTTGTATGCGAATGAGAATGTGCAGGAAATATTAGAACAAAGGGCCGATAAGGTTGCCGATTTTGTGATACAGTCAATTAAAAAATAAGATTATGAGTGGAGCGCTGATTAGAAATACCTGTATGCTATTGCTGATTTTTGTTAGTGTGGTGCATACAAGCTTCGGACAGGAAGCGGTGCTGAGTTTAGAGCAAATTCAGATGGAAGTGCAAAAAAACTATCCTTTGATAAAGGGGAAAGAACTTTTGCAGAGGCAAAACGATTTAAGTCTTGAGAATATAAGAGTCAATTATCTGCCACAACTGTATGCAAACGGTAAAATGAGTTACCAATCTGATGTAACAAGCAGTCCATTATCGGGAACAAATTCATTCGGAGCACCGAAAGATCAATATTCCCTAAATCTGGATGTTGAGCAATTAATTTATAATGGAGGAAGAACAAAAAGTCAAATGAAGCTCAATGAAATTTCTACAGAAATTGATATTCAGAATGTTGAGGTTAAGATGTTTGCATTAAGAGAACGAGTGAATGATGCCTTTTTTAGTATTCTATTGTTGCGACAGAGCAAGTCAATTTTAAAAGAGAAGAAAAAAACAGTTTTGGCTAGTTTGCATCAGGTTTCTTCAGCGGTGAAAAGTGGAATGATGGCTGTAGCCAATCAAAAAGTTCTGGAATCTGAGGTTTTGCTAATAAATCAGCAAATGGAAGAGCTTGATGCAGCAGAAAAATCAGCTATTGAAAGCTTAGCTGAATTAATGAATCGTGAGACTAATTTTGATATCCAAAATTTAAGTGGTGAAGTATTTGGTGAGAAGGTGTTATTAAAAAGTGATGATTTGAATGATAGGCCTGAATATAAATTGTATTCGGATCAAAGACTTTTGTTGGATGAAAAAATCGAGCTTGAAAAGAAGAACAGAATGCCAATCATAACTGCATTCGGACAATTTGGGTACGGTCAGCCTGGCTACAACCAGCTTAGCGACGAGTTTGATTCTTATTATATGTTAGGCGCAAGACTTAGCTGGAATATTTTTGATTGGAAAGCAAGTAGACGGAATCAACGTAAATTCAATATTCAAAAAGAAATAATTGATACCCAAGAATCTAGCTTTAAGAAAAATCAACTTGTTGATTTGAAAAAGGAACTCAATAATATTTCAAAATTTGAGATTCTGATTAGTAAGGATGATGCCATTGTGGAATTAAAAGAAGAGGTGGTAAGAAGTTCAGAGTCACAATTGGAAAATGGCATCATCACATCAAGCGATTATTTGGAAGAATTAAATAAAGAAGTGCAGGCGAAATTGAATAGGGAGTATCATCAAATTCAACTAAGCCAGTCCATTGCTGAATACAAAAGAATATTAGGAAAAACAGAAATAAGATAGAAATGAAACAAATGAAATTATATATCGGATTGATGCTTGCCGTGTTGGCGAGTGCTTGTAACAATGGAGATCAGCTATCGGATGCATATGGTAATTTTGAAGCTGTAGATTATACTATTTCTTCAGAGAATTCAGGGAAAATAATGGCTTTGCATCTTAAAGAAGGAGATGTGTTTCAGAAAGCGAGTTTGGTTGGATACATTGATACTACTCAACTGTATCTAAAAAAAGAGCAACTTAAAGCACAGCGTAAGTCGATAGCCGCTGGAATTCAAAATATCATATCTAGAATTGATGTTTATAAGGAACAGTTGGTTTTATTGCAAAAAGACAAGCAACGAATTGATAAAATGTTTGCCGACAAGGCCGTTTCGATTAAAGAAGTAGATGATATCAACGGTAATATTCAGGTTGTTGAAAAGCAAATAAAATCGGTGCAAACTGAGAATGCTAAGGTGTTGGGAAGTATTGAAAGTCTGGATAAACAAGTAGAGTCGATTAATGATTTGATTGAGAAGAGTAAAATAATGGTGCCGAAGGCTGCTACAGTACTTGAGAAATATAAGGAACCATTCGAAATGGTAAATACTGGAACTCCACTGTTCAAGTTGGCAGATTTAAGATCCTTGGATTTGAGAGTTTACATTTCAGGAGATCAGCTTCCCAGCGTAAGGATTGGTCAAAAAGTGAAGGTGATAATTGATAAAAATGCCGAAGAAAATGAAAGTCTGGAGGGGGAAATAACCTGGATATCATCTCAATCAGAATTCACACCAAAAATTATTCAAACTAAAAAAGAGAGGGTAAAATTGGTTTATGCTTTAAAAGTAAGAGTTGTAAACGATGGCCGACTGAAGATTGGTATGCCCGGAGAAATTAGATTCTAATTGATTATGAATGCAGGTATTAGCATAGAAAACCTATCCAAAACATACGGAAATGTTCAAGCGCTTAAGAACATTAATTTGGATATAAATTCGGGGGAACTATTTGGACTAATTGGACCTGATGGCGCCGGGAAAACCACTCTTTTTAGATTGCTTGCAACACTATTGTTGCCAGATGTTGGAAGTGCACAAATGTGCGATATTGATATAGTGGGAGGCTACAAACAAATAAGAAACTTACTGGGATATATGCCTGGAAAATTCTCTTTGTATCAGGATTTAAGTGTAATTGAAAATCTTGAGTTTTTTGCCACGGTTTTTGATACGCGAATCGAAGACAATATGGATATGATTCATGATATCTGGGTGCAAATAGAACCATTCAAAAATCGCTTGGCAGGTAATCTTTCGGGAGGAATGAAACAGAAACTGGCACTGTGTTGTGCACTAATTCATCAACCCAAGGTGCTTTTGCTGGATGAGCCAACCACTGGAGTTGATGCAGTCTCGAGAAGTGAATTTTGGCAGATGCTAAAGAGTTTAAAATCAAAAGGAATTACCATTGTAGTTGCAACGCCTTATATGGATGAAGCAAACTTGTGTGAAAGAGTCGCCTTGATTAAAGATGGTGAAATTTTGCAAGTGAATACACCACAGGAAATTGTTGGACAGTTCGAGAGAAATTTATATGCCATAAAAAGTGATGACAATTACCAAAGTTTACTTGATTTAAGGGAGTTTGAATTTACAAACTCGGTATTTCTATTCGGTCAAAGCTTGCATTACACCGATGTACGAAAAGAATTTTCATTGGAAGAAGTCAATTCTTATCTCAAAGATAAAGGCCGATTACATTTGGAAATAGAGCAAATAAAGCCGGGAATAGAAGATTGTTTTATGGCATTAAGCACAAAAAACGATGGACATGAATAGCGACGTTAAGGTGATAAAGGTTAAAAATCTTTGTAAGAAATTTGGCGATTTTACTGCAAATGACAATTTGTCTTTCGAGGTTTCTAAAGGTGAGATTTTTGGTTTTTTAGGAGCAAATGGTGCGGGTAAAACTACAGCCATTAAAATATTATGCGGATTGTCTTATCCTAGCTCAGGAGAAATTAGCGTTGCTGGTTTTGATGTGTACAAACAACGCGAGCAATTGAAGAGAAACATTGGTTACATGAGCCAAAAGTTTTCGCTTTACGAAGACTTAACCGTTTTCGAAAATATCAGATTTTATGGAGGGATTTATGGTTTATCAAAGGAAGTAATTCATAGCAAAGCTGATGATTTGTTGAAGAAATTGGATTTGCAGCATGCACGAAATAAGCGCATCAGTTCATTGCCTCTTGGATGGAAGCAAAAGTTGGCATTTTCAGTTGCTATTTTTCACGATCCCGAAATTGTATTTCTGGATGAACCAACAGGAGGAGTTGATCCTGTTACAAGAAGGCAGTTTTGGGATCTAATTTATGAGGCTTCGCGACAGGGAATTACAATTTTTGTAACTACCCATTATATGGATGAAGCTGAATATTGCGATAGGGTATCGATAATGGTGGATGGAAAAATAGAAGCATTGGACACGCCAGCCAAATTGAAGGAAGATTTTAATGCTGAGGATATGGATCAAGTGTTTTTGGCTTTGGCTCGAAAGGCTACAAACATAGAGTAGATTAAAAACTAGAGGTGATAAAACCGCAAGAAAATTAGTAACAGATGAATCGATTTTTCGGATTTTTAAAAAAAGAGTTCTATCATATTTTCCGCGATAAGCGGTCTATGCTTATTCTGTTTGGAATGCCTATTGTGCAAATCATGCTTTTCGGATATGTAATTAATACAGACTTAAAGGATGTGAAAATGGCCGTTCTCGATCATTCCAAGGATGAATATACAACTGAAATGATCAACAAAATTACATCTTCGGGCTATTTTCAATTAATAGATAATTTGAAATCTATTGATGAGGCAGACGCTGTTTTCAGAAAGGGAGATGTGAAATTAATTTTAGTATTTGAACCAGATTTTGGGAAGAAATTAATTAAAGACTCGAAAGGGAGCATTCAAATTTTAACTGATGCTTCTGATCCCAATATGGCTAATTTGGAGGTTAGCTATTTGCAAGGAATTCTGCAGAATTACAATATTGAAATTAATAAAGAAAAGCAGATGGGCACTGCCATTCAGGCAAAATCAAGAATGTATTTTAATTCGAACTTGGAAAGTGTTTTTATGTTTGTACCAGGAATTATGGCTACCATATTAATGTTGGTTTCAGCCATGATGACTTCTATTTCCATTGCTCGAGAGAAAGAATTGGGTACCATGGAAATATTGCTGGTCTCGCCCTTAAATCCGTTGCAAATTATACTCGGAAAAGTAGCCCCTTATCTGGCCTTGTCATTTATTAACGCATTGGTAATTGTTGGTATGGGTTACTTTGTGTTTGGGGTACCGGTTTTAGGAAGTTTTGTTCTTTTGATGGCAGAAAGCATCTTGTTTATTTTCTTGGCACTTTCCATAGGGATTTTTATTTCTACGGTAGCCAAAAGTCAGCAGGTTGCAATGATGCTCTCTATGTTTGTACTCATGTTACCAACCATAATTCTTTCTGGTTTTATATTCCCTATTAGAAATATGCCGTTACCATTACAAGTCATCAGCAATATTATACCACCCAAATGGTTTATTGTGATTCTTAAAAATATTATGCTTAAAGGCGTTGGGTTTGAATATGTATGGAAGGAAACACTGATTTTATTAGCAATGACAATGGGATTTATTGGATTAAGTCTTAAGAAATTTAAAATCAGATTACAGTAATGACGAAATAAGAAGTTATGCGAATATTAAAATATCTATTACAGAAAGAGTTTTTGCAGATTTTTCGCAACAAGAGCATGTTGCCAATCATCTTTGCAATGCCAATTTTACAACTTTGTGTTTTGTCTTTTGCTGCAACATACGATATGAAGAACACGAATCTTTATATTGTGGACAAAGATCTTTCAAGTCATTCCCGAGAGTTGATATCCAAGTTTAACGGATCACCTTTTTTTACGGTAAAGGAAATAGGATTTTCGGTGGAAGAAGCCGAGAAGGAGATCTACAAAGATAAGATTGACGCTATTCTTGTATTTAATGATGATTTTGGAAAATCCGTTGATTTGAAAAACGGAGCTTCGATACAGGTGTTGATAAATGCAATTAATGCAAGTTCGGCGGGTTTGTATAATGCCTATATCTCCTCAGTAATTCAGGACTATAATCGTAATGTAAGTGCAAGTATCAAAGAAGTAAACACCGGAACACCTGTTCATATTGTGGAGTCAAGCTATTTACACCAGTTTAATCCTGAAATGAAGTACATACCATATATGTTACCAGGCTTGCTAGTGCTTTTGGTTACGGTTATTGGCTTGTTTCTATCGGCAATGAATGTGGTAAGGGAAAAGGAAATTGGCACCATAGAACAGATCAATGTAACACCAATTAAGAAATATCAGTTTTTACTCGCCAAATTGATACCATTTTTGCTAATTGGTTTTATTGAGCTTGGTATTGGATTGCTAATTGCAGCATTTTTATTTAAGATTCCATTTTTAGGATCGGTATGGCTCATTTATTTGGTGGCTTTTGTTTACCTGATTGGCATCTTGGGGTTTGGACTTTTGATTTCTACTCAAACCAATACACAACAACAGGCTATGTTTATTGCGTGGTTCTTTATGGTTATATTTTTATTGATGAGTGGTTTGTTTACTCCAGTTGAGAGTATGCCTGATTGGGGCCAGAAACTCAATTATTTTAACCCGATTGCATATTTTATTAAAATTATTCGAATGATATTATTGAAAGGATCAGGTTTTATGGATATTGTAAAAGAAGTTTTAATATTGGGAATATTTGCAATTGTATCGGTTAGTATTGCTGTTAACAGGTACAGAAAGGTTGCCTAGTTTCTATTGAAACTAAAAGCAGTTTACCGATAAATATAGAGCTTTTGTCTATTTTTATTGGAGCAATCGATAAGATTCAATTTATTTTGAAGAACTCTAATCCAAATGTCTGTGAACTACTTTAAGTCAATTTATAATTCTGCTTGGAGAATCTTAATCATTGTGGCCGTTCTGCTGCAAGTGAGTTTAATGCCCTTGGACTTCCTCTTTAATTTGAGGGGACTCGAATGGTATAAAACGCTCGATCTAATTATATCCTTGCTCTATTTTCTTGACTTGGTTGTTAGCATTCTGCGATATCGAGGAATTAAAAATCATACCTTTTTAAAAGATGTTTATTGGGATACCTATTCATCAAGTAAATTCTTCATCACTGATTTATTGGCAATATTGCCTTATGCAGTGATGTTTTCGAATCCAGTATTTCAATTATTCAGATTATTCAAATGGGTAAGGGTGATTAGAACGGCTCGCTATTTTCAAATCAGAAACCTTCGATTTTCATCACGTATTTCTTTTGGCTTTCTAATATTAGGATTCTTTCTTTTTACACATTGGTTGTCCTGTATTTGGATATCCATTCACGGATTTGAATCGCATATGTCCTTTGTTGACAATTATGTGCAGTCCTTGTATTGGGTGGTAACAACGCTTACTTCAGTTGGTTATGGTGATATTGTGCCGCATGGGAATGTAGAGATGTTGTTTACCATTTTGTTGCAAATTATGGGTGTTGGTGTTCTGGCCATTTTTGTTGGATCAGTGGTGGGAATCTTCACGAAAAGGAACCCTGCCGAGCAACGTTTTCTTAATAATATTGAAAAACTCCGTGCATTAATTCACTACCATCAGATATCAAAAGAGTTAGAGAATAGAATTAGGGATTACTTTACTTATGAGTGGAGGCAAAAGTTAGGGTACGATGAATCGGATTTAATGGATGCTTTGCCATATGGCTTAAAGAGTGAACTGCAATTTGAGTTTAAAAAGAATATAATTTGTGATATCCCATTATTTGACTGTGTGGATGATCATTTTATAAGAGATATTGCACAGTATCTAACTCCTATGATACTTACTCCTGGTGATTATTTGTTTCGGACGGGAGATTCTGCAAATTCGATGTTCTTTGTACAAAAAGGAAGCTTGAAAGTATTGTCGGCGGATGAATCAAGACAGTTAACACTTTTAAAGAAAGGTGATTTTATGGGAGAAATAGCCTTATTCAAAAAGACAACCAGAACTGCAAGCGTGAAATCGGTAGGATATTCTGATTTGTATGAACTTCAAAAGAAAGAGTTCGATATGGTGTTAAAAAAATACCCTGAAATCGCTGAAAAAATAAGACTGAAATCAAAGTCAAGAGAAGAGAGGTATATGTAAATAGTAAATAAATTATAGAACCATGTTTCATCGTCATGATCATTTTAATGAGTTGTTGCATCCCGAATTTTTAAGGATAGAGCGAAAAAGAGTGGGAATCATTTTAGGGCTTTTTATTATTGGGTCTCTGATTCTTCCAGTTCTTCATTTTTTGGTTCCGAATCTGTTGCGAAACTTCTTAAATCAGGATCAATTCATTGGAAACTTGTTGTTTTGGTGGGTGTTGTTTTGTGTATTCGAACTAAGCGTTTATTTTCGATTGGGGCATGCGATTAAGAATAATATTCAGATACCTAAAAAAATTCTGCTTCTAAATATATTGGTGGAATTTGGGCTGCCTGCCATTGTGCTATATCATACAATAAAATTCGATTACTCTCTATTAATATTGGAATATGATGGACTGATGTTTTATTTTTTGTTGCTTATGCTTTCGGCAATGCACCTGGATTTTAAAATTTCTTTAGGAGCTGGTGTTTTGGCGGGTCTGGGATATTTTTTAGTTGCATTTTGGGGGATTGAATATCTTCAACCCGAACAAGATGTGATTCAATTGCAAGAGATTTACACCATGCGAAGCATTGGACTGGTAATAGGAGGTTTGGTGGCAGGAATCGTGGCATTGGAAATTAAAAAGCGGGTCAATAGTTACCTCAACAGCATAGAAGAACAGAAGGAGATTGAATCATTGCTAGGGCAGCAGTTATCAAAAGGAGTTGCCAATGAATTGATGGTTAAGAGAAATGAAGTTGTCGGACACAAGGTGGTTGGATCAATCATGTTTCTGGATATTCGAAATTTTACCGTTATGGCAGATCATCAAAGTCCGGAAGAAACCATTGAATTTCAGAATGCCATATTCGATCCTTTAATCCGAATTATAGAAAAGCACAATGGCATTATTCACCAGATTCTGGGTGATGGATTTATGGCTTCATTTGGTATCGCAGTTAAAAATGAAAATCACGCCAAAGATTCTTTAAATGCAGGTTTGGAAATTATGGAAGCCATTAATCACCTTAGGACAGACCAGAATGGCAACAACACCAGAGTTGGAATTGGCTTGCATTCTGGTGAAGTAATTACGGGAAATATTGGCAATGAAATCAGAAAACAGTTTTCCATCGCTGGTAAAAATGTAATCTTGGCTTCCCGAATTGAGCAGCTCAACAAAAGATTTAAAACTCAGTTTTTGGTGAGTGAGCAATTTGTTGAAACGCTTAATTGTAAAGGCTGTTTTGATGATTTGGGAGAAGTACAGGTTAAAGGATTTGATGAAAATGTACGAATTTATAAAGTTGGCGAAAACTGTTCCTGTTCTGAAAACTAAAAAATAAGCATTATCTGCAAAATATTCTAGAATTACAGGCGTTATTAAGTCTTTATTGTTTGAATTGAGAACTTGCACTAAAAACAAATAACTGTTGATATTGGATCTAAATTAGATTATTGACCTTGTGTGGAAGTGGTGAGATTTTACATTTTAGTGATAAAGTCAATTCTTTTTGTGATAAATGAATAAATTATTGCTATTTTTAAAATGGTTCTAATTTAGAATTGAATTTCAAAAAAATATAAACATTTTTGTAGCGAATTGAGTAGAAAAGAACATGTTAACTTGTTGTTGGAATGAGTTGTGATGTTGGAAGTGCATGTTTAACGAATATTTATTGAATGGTAATAAGAAGAATATTTTCTTTCCTTATAGTATTGTTTCTGGTCTTTTGCGACCGGAATTTTAGTTTCTCAAAACAAGGAACTAATGTGCTGGCCTTTGATAGTAGCATCGAGGCGGTATCTCACAGAATATCAAATAATCTATCAGAAAGTGTAGAAACAGCTCGAGCTGATCGCTTAATTAAGCGATTCCTAAACAAATGGGAGGTGGCTGGAGCAACGGTAGCAGTGGTTAAAGACCAAAAACTTTTGTTTGCCAAAGGCTATGGATATGCTGATGTGGAAAAAGAAATAGAAGTGGAACCTTCTCACATTTTTAGAATTGCCAGTGTTTCAAAATTGATTACTGCCACGGCAATTATGAAACTGCAAGAAGAGGGAAAGCTTAATTTGGATGATTGTGTTTTTGGAGAATATGGAATTTTAAATGACTCCATCTATTCCAATATTAAAGACAAGAGAACCAAGAAAATTACTGTAGAGCATTTGTTAAGACATTCGGCAGGTTATTCAAGCAAGTATGGCGATCCGATGTTCTTGCCTTTGTCAATTGCTAAAAAAATGAAGGTGAAACCGCCTATCTCGGCAGAAACAACCATTCAATTTGCTTTATCAAGACGATTGCATTTTACTCCAGGAAGTAGAGGCGGTTATTCCAACTTGGGATATGTAATGCTTGAAAAGGTAATCGAAAAAGCCTCTGGAGAAAACTACGAAGACTATGTAAAAGCTCATGTATTGAATCCTGCTGGTGTGTTTGATATGCATTTGGGAAAAAATCTTGAGAAGGATCATTATCCGAATGAGGTGAAATATTACGAACAATCCAATGCCATTAAAATTTCAGCATTCGATGGATCTGGAAAAACAGTTTTCCGATCGAATGGTGGAAACAATATTGAAGAATTGGGTGGAGCAGGCGGTTGGGTTGCTTCGGCGGCAGAACTAATGAAGTTTTTATTGGCTATCGATGGAGATGATACTCATCCAGATATTTTATCGGCCAAAAGCATTGCTTACATGACCAAACCAAGCAAGAAAGGACTCAGTCCGATTGGTTGGAAGGGAACAAGAACCAACACTTGGTGGAGAACGGGTACTTTGGCAGGCTCTTCAGCATTAATGAAACATCAGGTTGGAGGATATAGCTTTGTGATCGTTACCAACTCATCTACTTGGCGTGGATCTGACTTTACCAGGGATTTGAGTGTTCTGATGAGTAGAGTATTAAGATCAGTGAAAGAATGGCCAGATAGAGATTTGTTCAATCACTTTGAGGCACGACCAGAACGCATGGCATTAGATGACTTACCAAAATATCAAGAGTGGAGCTGATTTTTTAATCAGCTTTTTTTGTCCTGTCTTTCTTCAAATGTTCAGTATTTACAGGGAAATGATTTTAAATTGTAACTTAAAATCAATTTTAATTGTAAATTTGCATGTAAATACTGTGTAAAACCTATTAAATTCTAATTTGGTTTAATATTTTTGCACTCAATAATCACAACTTAAACACAAACATACTTTTATAACTAATGGAAACTCGTAGAATCTTAGCAATTAATCCCGGATCAACATCTACTAAAATTGCTGTATTTCAAGGTGATAAATCAGTTTTCTTGAAAAATATCAAGCATACCGCGGAAGAATTGGCAGAATTCAATCAAATAACAGAGCAATTCGAATTTCGTAAGAATATCATCATGAAAGAAATGGTTGATGCAGAAATTCAAATTGACCTAATTGAAGCTGTAGTTGGTCGTGGAGGATTGGTTAAGCCAATCGAATCTGGAATTTATGAAGTGAACGATCGTTTGAAGGAAGACCTAAGAGTGGGTATTCTTGGAGAACACGCTAGTAATTTGGGTGGATTGATTGCAGACAATATTGCAAAATCATTGCCAAATGCAAAAGCTTACATCGCCGATCCAGTAGTGGTTGATGAAATGATTGATGTAGCTAGAGTGTCAGGTCATCCTGAATTCCAAAGAGTATCTATTTTCCATGCTTTGAATCAAAAAGCAATTGGACGTGCATTTGCACAATCTATCGATAAAAAATACGAAGACATCAACGTAATTGTAGCACACTTGGGTGGTGGTATTTCGGTTGGTGCTCACCTTAAAGGTAAAGTAGTTGACGTAAACAACGCATTGGACGGAGAAGGACCTTTTTCACCAGAGCGCTCAGGTTCATTGCCAACAGGAGCTTTGGCCAAGATGTGTTTTAGCGGAAAATACACCCTTGATGAGATCAAGAAGATGATCAAAGGAGAAGGTGGATTGGTAGCTCATTTGGGAACCAACGATGCTTACGAGGTAGAGTTGAAAGCCAAAGATGGTGATGCAAAAGCTAAATTGATTCAGGATGCAATGTCGTACCAGGTAGCTAAAGCAATTGGTGAAATGGCTGCTGTATTGAAAGGTGAAGTAGAAGGAATTCTATTAACAGGTGGTATTGCTCATAACCCTGATTTGGTGAACTACATCAAAGATATGGTTTCATTTATTGCACCAGTGGTGGTTTATCCTGGCGAGGATGAAATGAAAGCTCTTGCAATGAATGGTTACATGGTTCTTAGAAACGAAATTGAGCCTAAAGAATACTTATAATTGTAAAAAAACACCTACATATGGAAAGCCTTCGGTAATTGCCGAGGGCTTTTTTTTGTGTTTCATTAAAAAGGTAAACCAAGGGATTTTACAAAGCTCCTCCTTCGCTAAAGCTATGGCGGACTAAGGAAAAGGAGGAGCCTGTAGGGCTCAAATCATTATAGCCTGGGGCAGCGCCCCAGGTATGGTTGGGTACAACAATTCGTCGCAACTGCAATCTTGATTAGGAATGCTTGGTTGATTTGCGACGGAATCTACTGTTCTGAGGATGGCTTGACAAATAACAAACACAGACTTTATTTCATATGCAGACTACTTCCTCTCCTCAAGGAGAGGATTGAGGTGAGGTTATTTCAAATATCTCATTCAATCAGTCTTCCCGTTAAATCAGGACAAGCTCTTAGAGAGAAAGAATCTTCACAAATTCTAAGAATGTATGGTATACAGGCTAGAAGCGTGGTATAGACTATTCGAATTGACACGGGATATTATTATAAATTCTGGCAAAGAAGAGATAAAGAAGGTAATGCAACACAAGTTATGACACTTTTAGAGGATATTCAAAGAATCTATTTGGATTATGCAAGTGTAAGAGAATATCCTTTAAGCTTTGAAAATGATACAATTAAAAAGCTTTTACAGCTTGACGTGGAATTGCAGCAATACAGCACAATTCCACCAAAAAATTTATGATCAGGTATTTTAACTACTTGACCAATATTGGACTGAATCATTCGCATATAGTTGGATGATTGAACAATATCCGAATCAGCTTGACAAAGATTCGATTAGTAGTATGTTAAAACTTGATTCTATTTCAGAATCAGAATACTGGCACGTACCCAATAAATAAAAGTTATTATGAGTGTGAGTTGATTCGATAGATTCTCTATCTTTAGAAAGAATTGGTTCGGGTAGGGGGCTTTTAATTTGAATTCCTAACGCCTTTTATTCGGGCCGTTAACAACAATAAAATGAAGTTTATAAAATTTACTACAATACTATTCCTTTGTTTCATAACATTTACTTGTTATTCTCAAAATAGAGAGGAAAATTTAAATACTCCTGTAACGATGTTCAAAAATTGGTTGTCTGGGATCAAAAATCAAAGTTTTGAAAAATTTAAAGATGGGTATCTTCAAGATGATTGGGATAAAATGACAAAAGAGAAAAAAAATCAATTATTGAATAGATACTCTAAAATATTTGATTCTGAATTCGGAGATTACAAAATTGAAGATTTTAACGTATCATTTCAAGGAAATGAAAATGAAGGGAAATTGATTATTTTTTTTAAAGAGAAAAGCTTACCTAATTTAATGGTGAAAAAAGTGAATAACGATTGGGTATTAGCTGAAAAATAAAGTTGCTAATCGAGTACCATCCTTGCTTGCAAACACTAGCAGGGAGAGCTCTCATAACACCCTACATGGGGATTTTATATAAGGTGGTTGGCCACTCAGCCTAAAGCACTTTTTACCTTTAGACCTTTGCTATAGTTTAAGATAGGGCTGGAAAACTTGAAGTCTAAACCTTATCGAATTTTGAGCAACGCATCGTTCAGCCCTTCAGCTTATCGGTGAGACCTCCGCCTTTTTGTGAAAATGACAGCGAAATAGAGACCGCTGCTAGAAAAATCATTGCTATGGACTTTTATTCCATTGCCCAAGCATACTCATTTAGTAAGGCTGGCATTGAAGAATTAATTGCAAGAAGAGAGGTGATTAGAAAAAGAAAAACCACAAAGGAAAATAAAGGGATTCTACAAAGCTCCTCCTTCGCTAAAGCTATGGCGGACTAAGGAAAAGGAAGAGCCTGTAGGGCTCAAATCATTATAGCCTGGGGCAGCGCCCCGGGTATGGTTGGGTACAACAATTCGTCGTAACTACAATGCAGATAAGGAATGGTTCGTTGATTTGCGACGAAATCTGTTTCCTTTCCTCAAAAGAGGGCCAAGGTGAAGTGGTCAAGTGTGATATATTTCACACCGACATTCTATTTAATTTTAATTAAACTATTGGTTCATTTGAATAAAGTACATAAATTAGTACTTGTTCAATAGAGAAGGTGAAGATCGAAAGAGGAGCAGAGCATAAGGCTTGAACACTGAACTAAAATTCCTTCTAATGAAAACCAAACAAAAACTACAGAAAACCGCTGACCACGGTGTCTTGAAAATTTCAATCATCCCAATATGCGCACCCCTTCTGGTGCGTAGGTGAGCCAATTCCTATACCGCGGAATTAGACTCACAATCTTCCAAAATATCGTTTCAGGTCCCAAAATCACTCCTTAAAGCAGATTACCAATGTTCGTGTACCATGTGCATTTGGGTTGCAAGCATAAGGAAACGATTCAGAAGCACCCAATTCTCTTCCAGGAACTCCCGAAATCAATCAATACTACAAAACAAATAGGGAGAAGCATTACAGAAGTTGCTGAACAGAGCTGAAAATAGAGTGGGCTTACCACCCACAAAGAAGTTTAACCACCATCACAATTGGCTTAAGAAGGTGTGGAAATCGACTTGAGGGGTAGTGGAAATTGAGTTAAGGGAGTATGTAAATCGACTTGAGGGGTAGTGGAAATTGAGTTAAGGGAGTATGTAAATCGACTTGAGGGGTAGTGGAAATTGAGTTAAGGGAGTATGTAAATCGACTTGAGGGGTAGTGGAAATTGAGTTAAGGGGGTATGGAAATCGACTTAAGGGGTAGTGGAAATTGAGTTAAGGGGGTATGGAAATCGACTTGAGGGGTAGTGGAAATTGAGTTAAGGGAGTATGTAAATCGACTTGAGGGGTAGTGGAAATTGAGTTAAGGGGGTATTGAAATCGACTTGAGGGGTAGTGGAAATTGAGTTAAGGGGGTATGGAAATCGACTTAAGGGGTAGTGGAAATTGAGTTAAGAGGGTATGGAAATCGACCTAAGAGGTAGTGGAAATTGAGTTAAGGGGGTATGGAAATCGACTTAAGAGCTAATGGAAGTAATTAATAATAAACAAATAACAATTGGTGATGCCCGATGTTGGGCTCGCTTAAAAAAAGGAGAGCATTATGAATAACAATGAAAAAGCAATTTTTGAGCAATTGATCAGACTCATTGCATTCAAAAATGAAAATGAAGAAGAATTGAAGTTAGTTCCGCTTTTGTGGGCAATGTTGGAAGATGCCGTGGCATATCACACAGGTATTGCAGCGAAAGTAAAGGAAGAGGAAAAAAACAGCAAGGTATTAACCCAGAACAAGGAGGATATCTTTGACGATTTAATTGCTGATGCGGCCAATATAGAAGGCATGTTGAGCAGTTATGGAAACTACAAGAAATTTGTTCCTTTTCAGAAAATTGAAGACTGTAAAAAATCTGATTTGACTAAAGCTCGTGATGAGAAAGTGATTTCCAGTGTGGAAAAAATGATTACGGTAATGAAGGATGCTCCAGCCGAAAGGGCTGAAGCGGGAATTACCGATGAGCGCCTGGCTGCTTTGGAAGCAAAGCATGCCGCGGCATTGGATATTTTGTTTGGCCCTGAAGAATTTAGGTTGCGACAGAAGGATCTAAATAAAGAGATTGAAGCAGAACTGAAGGCATTTAAGCGTTTATTATGCGATTCTATTAAGCCAAATATGCGTTCGAATTTTGCCGATACCAATCCTGACTTGTACAAGGCTTTCCTAAATTCTATACACACCGATGCCTTGCCAAAGAAAACCAAGGTGATTACAGGCAGCTTTAAAAATGAAAAAGGCGAACCAGTAAGCGATGTATGGATACAGTTGGATGAAGAGAAACCAGTAAAGAAAGGTGGCAAAAAAGGACAGTTCTATTTCTACAATGTGGCAGCCGGACAGCATAGCCTTGTGTTCACCAAAGAGTCCTACAAGCAAGAGAAAAGAGTGTTCATGTTAGAAGCCGACCACTGCATGCATTTCGACATTACCTTCATATTGGAAGAACTGCATGTGGAAAGCGAAACGGAAGTTTGAATCACTCAATTCTAATCTCTCTGAAAGCCCCAGTAAATGGGGCTTTTTTTATATGTACAACTGTAATTGAATAATAGATTTTAAAAAGTTAAATAAATTTAGATTCATTCTAAGTGGATAAAGTTAGAGTATGGAAATAAGTTTAAAGGGATTAGTTTTAATTTTAGGATGAAAATTGAAACAAAATTACATCTATGAATAAACTTATACTCCTGACATTATTGTGTTTATTATCAACCTTGACTATGGGTCAAAAAGAAGCCAATATCATGGCTTTTGATAATTATCAATTGGACTTTTCGAATGGATTACCTTCTGTGAGATTTAATTTTGCACAGCACTTGAATCGAGGAATGGCTGTTATGAGTGATTCCAATGGTTCTTTGTTGTTTTATTCTGACGGATATTCTGTTTGGAACCGAAATCACTCTTTAATGACAAATGGTGAAGATTTGATACCAACTCATAGCCAGAATAGTACGCAGGAATCAATTGCCATTCCTAAGCCTGGTACAGATGATCAATTTTATATTTTTACCACCGATCCATGGAATGGACAAGAAACTTCAGGTCTTTATTTAACAGAGTTGGATTTATCACTTGAAGGCGGTTTGGGAAAGGTGGTAAATAAAAGCACCAGGTTAATTGATAGCACAACAAATATGATTTGTGCAACAATGCATGAAAATGGTAGAGATATATGGTTGTTAACAAGCAAACGATACGATAACATATATTACTCCTTTTTAATAACAGAAAATGGAGTTTCCCAAGATCCCATAGTCAATCAGATTGGCATTAATGATGGATATTGGTCCGGACAAATGAAATTTTCACCTGATGGAAAATTCGTTGCCAGTTGCAGTGATGGCATGGCTTCGGAAGAGCTAATTTTTACATTATTGGATTTTAACAAGTCCAGTGGATTATTAATGAATCCGAAGTATATTAGACATGAGGACCAAACAGGATCTGTGGGAATAGAATTCTCTCCGGATGGAAGAAAAGTTTATGTAGTATTAGGAGGTGGACTTAGTCAATATGATATAAGTAATCCAATAACAGATTCAATTGTAAACTCCAGGCATTCTCTTCCCGGAGGAACCTATAACATGTTTAGCCAAATACAATTGGCTCCTGATGGCAACCTGTATATTACCAAAGGTGGAGGTGGTGGAGGAACAGAACATCTGGGAGTGGTTTCCAATGCCAATGCTAATGGTAGTGAGGTGATTGTGGAACAAAATGGACTTTACTTACAGGGAGGTAGTTCTTTTGTGAATTTCACCCCTAATTTTATTTCCAACTACTTTTTCAAAACAAGTTTTACCTATCAAAACACCTGTCAGAAGTCACCTACTCATTTTAAAGTTACCAACGACTATGAATTGGAATCTGTTGAATGGCTATTTGGGGAAGGGAGTAGTTCAACGGAACTAAACCCGGAATTTACCTATGATGAAGCCGGTACTTATCAGGTGCAATTAATTGCTCATTACAAGAACAAAACGGATAAAATTACTCGCGAAATTGTTATCAATCCCTTACCAGAATTGGTAATGGAAAATGACACAACGGTATGTTGGGGCGCAGAAATAAAAGTAGATGACATCCATTCATCATATCTATGGAGTACGGGAGATACCATCAACTATACCTTTTTAGAAAAAGAGGGCTGGTGTAAACTTGAAGTAGAAAATGAATTTGCCTGTTCGTTATCTGATTCAACTTTCGTGAATATTGTTGAATTGCCAGTGATTGCAATAGCAGATACAGTTCTGATCGAATCTGGAGGGGCTGTTCAGGTTGAAGCTGGTGAGTTCAAATCATATGAATGGAGCACCGGAGAAACCACGTCATCAATTGAAGTATCCGAAGAGGGATGGCATTCTGTTCAGGTTAAAAATGAATTTGGATGTGAATCAGAAAAATCCTTTTATGCAACTTATAATGAAGAACCAACGCCAGAAGCTGAGGACGATTGGATAAGACTTAGTCCGAAACCTTCGGGATATGCAGGAGTAGACATACACTTTGTGAATCGTAACATTGGTTTTGTCGTGAATGACAAGGAATTGTTACAAACAAAAGATGGAGGTCTTAGCTGGGAAATTAAAATGAAGATTTCCAATGGTTACAGGATGGCTTTTTATGATTCGTTTGGATACATTATAGGAAAGTCTGGAGCTATTTATAAATCCACACACAATGGAGGAGGCTGGAATCAATTGGAAACTAATTTAAAGGGGCAGCTCAATTCAATTAATCTTATTCATCGTGATTCCATTTTTATTACCAGTAAGGATAAACTTTACAAGAGTTATAATGGGGGAGCCGATTGGGAAATATTGAATATTGATGGGGGTAATGTTGAAGATGCATATTTTACCAGCTCAAAAGTTGGGCATGTAGCTTGCTCAGGTGGTACGATATTAAAAACCATCGATGGAGGTGAAAGCTGGTACGTAACGGAGAGTACGAATACCTTTCCTTCTGATTTCTTCAGAATTACATTTGTAAATGAAGATATTGGATATGCCAGCCAGGAGCATAACGACATCCTTAAAACCACTGATGGAGGTGAAACATGGAATAAAATTTCTAGTCCATCGGACGCTGCATACTCTTTGCATTTTCTTAATGAAAACATTGGCTTTATGGCCTGTGATCATGGGGCTATGCACAAAACACTAGATGGAGGAAAAACCTGGGAATGGATGGGTCCCAATGGTAGAAAGTATGCCAATGATCTCTATGGTATCTTTTTTATCAATGAGAAAATAGGATATGCAACTGGTTTAAAAGGTAGAATATTAAAGACAATAGATGGAGGAGTAAACTGGGAAGACTATTCTGATTTCTATAATAGAGTTGATGATCTGCAAATGGTATCTAATGAACTTGGATTTATTGAAGTTGGAAGTGATACTTACAAGACAACTGATGGAGGTAACAATTGGGAGTGGATCGGATCACCTTCTCATTATGAATGGGCTAATGGTCTATGTTTTATCAATGAAAATATTGGCTATTCAATTGGAGGAGGAAGTTATTCACCTAGTGGCTCAGTATTTAAAACAATTGATGGAGGGAAAAAATGGGTTAAAATGAATAAGGGTGATGCGGTTATTAGAGATGGCCTAAGAGGAATTCAATTTTTTAATCAAGATACTGGATTTGTATGGGGAGCTGGTAGCTTTGATTCTGGCTTGATGAAAACAGTTGATGGTGGAGAGAGTTGGAAAAAATTATCGTCTATTCGTTTTGGAGAAGTTCAGTTTGTGAACGATCAGGTTGCTTATGCCAGAAATCTTGGCAATTATTACAACAGAATTTATAAGACCACAGATGCTGGTGAAACATGGAATATTGTTTTTGAAATTACAGAGGATATTAAATCATTTCATTTTTTGAATGAATCGGTTGGCTATTTTGTAGGAGATAATTCATTGATATATAAAACAACAACAGGTGGTTCTACATGGGAAAAGCTTGATATTCCATACGAATATTACGAATATGTAAGGTTTTACTCTAACAATGTAGGTTACATATTAGATGAAGAAGGCCAATTGTATCAAACTACAGATGGCGGAAGCAGTTGGAAGAATGTTTATCGCTTGTATGGAATTAATGCAATAGAAATTAATGATTTGGATATTTATTTGTACGGTGATAATGGTTCCATTATCAAATCAAAAGTTCCATATGATGAACTTCTTCGTATTAATAGTTTTCAAGCCAACCCTACTGATACCACGGCAACTTTAACAGCTCAAATCGTCTCAAAATTAGATTCTATTGATCTCTACCTGGATTATGGCCTTGAAAGTGGTACTTACAACAATTCAGTAAAGCTAAAATCATATACTGGAATTGTATCAGAACGAGTTAATTATCAATTGAGTAATTTGAAATCTGAGACCACCTATTATTGCCAATTGAGAGTGGTTGATAGTGAAAAAATTACCTTAAGTTCTGAACTATCATTTACTACGGAATCAATTATTATTACAGGCATTGATGATCAGCTTGAAGAACAGCAAATTAGAATTTACCCTAATCCTGTGAAAGATTTTGTGAACATTGAATTTGCAAAACAGGAGAATTGGTCAAGCTATGCAATTTACGATTTGAGTGGAAAGGTTCTGATGCAGGGAGAATTAAATGGGAATACAGTTTTAGATATGTCAGGATGTACTCCCGGTATGTATATACTAAAATTGATTGTCTGGAATGGAGAATATAGTACTCATAAGCTTATAAGAATTAATTAGCTATGTTTTACCTATACTGCTAATCTTTTTTAAAGATTTTACAGAAGAAATAGAAGTGTATGCATTCATTGCTAAAACTCTCTGAAAGCCCCAATAAATGGGGCTTTTTTTATATGTATAACTGTAATTGAATAATAGATTTCAAAAGGTTAAATAAATTTAGATTGATTCTAAGGGAAATAAGCTAGAATATGTAAATAAACTTTGGGGGAATAGTTTTACTTTTATTTTACGAAAAGAAGTTTCTTTAACGTGTTATACCTTAAGTGTATAATTAGGATGAATTAAGGAAGCTTGATTGATTAATTTTATAAAAATTATCAGTTAATGGATACAATTATACCAATATTAAAAAGTGATAAACCACTTACTCCGTATCGGTTTTATACTGATTTTTTACAGAGTGTTGCCACTTCATATAAAGATCCAACGAATAAAGTTGTCTTTAAAATGTTTGAAAATGGAGATGAAAAGGAGTTTGATTCTACATATAGAATAGATCCAATATCAATACCATTGTTACTAAGTTTAATGGAACAGTTGTGTAAATACCATAAAGAGCCATTGAAATTACTTTTATTTAATAATAGTGCGACAAAATCTGTTTTAGAATTTCTTTATAGAGCTGATTTTTTTAATGTTGCAGGAAATAATAATAATCCAATATTTCCTTTTGGAAGGAACGTTGTTGAATTTAATGATAACTATTTAGGAGCATTCTTAGGAAAAACACAAAGAAGCGAACATAGAGTAAGAGCTTATTCTTTACATGAGGATGGATTAAAGGAGCAACTGTTACGATTTGAGAGAGATGAAGAAAAAAGAGATTACTTAAATTCTCATTTTACTTATAAAGTAAAAGAGCATTTTGGAGATTTGTTATTCGAAAATGAATATACTAGTCAACAGCACAATTCATTCATAGATATTCTTTCTGAGTTAATAACAAATGGAGTTATGCACTCTAATTCGGAGACTTATGCATTGATGTTTTCAGATAGGTTTGCGACTAAGTTTTCTATATCGGATAATGGAATTGGTCTATCTAATTCCATGCTAGAAAAAGAAAATACCTTTTACTATACTTCAAATTCATTAAAAAAGGAAATATCAAAAATTAAAAGTTTTGATGTTAAAAATGAGAGAGTATTGGAGAATTTATATGTGATTTTTGAAGTGTTATATTATTCATCTTTAAAAGATAGGGAGGGATTGTTTGATCTGATTGTTAATGTAGTATTGCTAGGTAAAGGATATTTTAGAATACACACAGATAATTGTCAGGTTGTTATTTCGAATAGAATGATGAATGAGTTAATAGTACTTAATAACTTGAGGAAAGAGATTGTTAAGCTGCATTCAGATATGCTATTAGGATTATTGAGTCAAGAAAAATTTAAGGAAAATCTAACTGAACGGACAAGAAATGTGAAACAAGCATTTATACAATTTTACATAAAAGCATTAGAAAAATTTTCCCACGATATTAAGTATTCATCCATAAGGTTTTATGGTGTGAGATATAGAGGGGTTCATATCGAAGTAGAAATTCCAAATGCATAATGTATGATTATTTCAAAAATTAAAACAGAAAGATATATCTACTTCAATATGCATGCAGAGGAGGTAGTTACTTCTAATTTCATAAAAGATGATAATGCTGGGATTTATTGTGATAGATTACAAATAGAAACAGTTCAAAGAATTATTGATTCATTAGAAGGTGAAAGTAACAAGACAGTCGTTTTTGATTTTAGTGATATAGTAGATTGTCAGGCGAATTTGCAGAAAAGACTGATTAGTTTAAAGAATGATGAATATAAAATACTTTTGCTTAATCTAAATAAGAACTTGTGTTCTGAATTATCACTTGACTCAATAAAGAATTTGAAAAATTCAGAAGATGAGGATTGCTATTTGAAGTTTTTTATGTTTGAGGATGATGGGGATGTTACTACAGAGTTAGAAATTAATACTCCTAAATTGTTTGAGAATGAATTCAAAAATAGAATCAAAAATTATATAGTCAAAGAACATAATGAGCCACATACTTCATCTTTTGTATATCTAATCGGCTTTGTTGATATGAAAAGATTCATCAGCTATGAGAAGGCATTTATGATGTACTCTTTATATAAATTAGCACTAAAGATAAAGAAGGAGTTGAAAGATCAATTGAATGAGAAACCAATACTTGTATGTCAAAGTCTGAATAGTGCTTACTTAGTTTCTATTTTATCGACACTCTTGGGACTGGATATAATAATATTTGACAAAATAGGACCCGTCAATAAGCTATACAATAGGTTGGATAGTAGGATATTAGATAAACGTAAATATATAGTAGTCTCTGATCTGGTATGCTTAGGCACAGAGGTGAAAATTGTAAAAAATTTAATTCACTTTATTGGAGGTAAATGCTTGGGTAATATATCACTTATTAAAACAGAAACTTTAAGTAAAGCACATATAAAAAAGGTAAATGCAACAATAGCAATTTTTTCGATCAAAAAAGAAAATAATAAAGAGCTAGGGTATACAATTACAACTGATTTAGAGCCGGTATCATGAATAATATAATAATACATATTTCTGATTTACATATAACTGATAAATCGGAGCGATATGAAGAAAAGAATAAATATACTTATTTAGTTAATGATGAAGAGGTATGTTATTCATTTTTTGATTCTTTAATAAATTCAATAAAGAAATACAATTGTAAAGAAAGATACTTAATTATAACAGGTGACATAACAAATATTGCAGAGAAGGTTGAGTTTGAACAGGCATTAATTTCAATAAAACAACTCATTGAAGGCTTAAAGATTAAGAAGCAGAATATACTTTTAATACCAGGTGATCATGAAGTACACAGACGTTCAATTTTAAATGCACTTGACTTACCTGAAAATGATGGAAAACAAGGGTTTAGTCTTAATGAAGTAAAATACAAAAACTTTCAAACACTTTATAAGGATATAAAAGGAGTAGATTTTGATTATGAGAGGATAATTTTTGATAGTATTCAGGTAGGAAAATTGTTAATTCTCGGGGTTAATTCAAATGACAAAGTTGGTCAAAAAGGAGCAAATGGTTTTATTCAATTACAAAAGTTTGACAAAGAAATACAATTGATTATTGATAAACATCCAGATAAGGAAGTGTTGTTGGCCTTTCATCACAATATATCAGGAACTTATGAAGATAAGAGAACGGGTCAATGGGATAAAAACAATAGGAAGGATTTATTTCCTTACTTGTTAAAGCATAATGTGAAATGTGTTTTTCATGGTAATGAACATACACCAAAATCTGAGTTGGATTCATCTGGAATTTATTTAAGTGATTCTGGTGCATTAGCTGGGATAGACCCGCCAGGGAGCTATAAGATTTACGAAGTTGAATTAGAGAATGATTCAATTATATTGAGGAATAAAATTTTCCAATTAAGAAAGATAAATGGTATCCCTGAATCTAATTTTGGCGATTGGATAACAATTCTTCCCAAGGAAATCAGTGTTGAGTTGGATTACTTTGAAATTTATAAAGCAAGGACTAACACAGCGGAAGAAACTATTGATTTACCATTAAGTATAGATGGAGATACTGAAGTAATAGAAGAAATAAAGAATGAAAGTAATCCTGTTTTTTATGCCAAGGAAAGTATTCAAAATAAGCTTTACGATATTATACGGGATAAAAAGCTTTATTATTCTGGTCATTTCCATTGGAGTGAATCATCAAGATCTCATAATTGGATTGATATAGCTAAACTTTTAGAGTGTAAAGATGATTTGTATTTTGCAAAAAGTGTTATTGTAGATGTTATTGAAACATTTTCACTAAATAAAGACTGTGACTTAATTATTGGTCTTGGTGCAGAAGGAAATATTCTAGCCACTAAAGCTTCAATAAAATTTCCAATACCTTATACTTCATTACCTTACTCATATCGATATGGAGAGTCACATACATATGAAACGAAGTTGAACTTCAATAATGATAAAGGTGATTTTAAGACGGTTATAATTATTACAGATGTAGTAAATGATGGAAAAACTATCAGGCGATTAATAGCAGATAATGAAAAAGATTTCTTTCAAAAAGTTGACAAGGTTATAGTCATCTCTCTTTTTTATACAGGACATGAAAATATTAATATTGATATCTTAAACCATAAGAAACTCCCAGAAACTCATGATAGAAAAAATGACTTTAAAGTAGATATTATTGAATTCTATGCAGTTAAATCATTAAGAGTTGAGAAGTGTCCATATGGAAGTAATTATAAAGAAGAATGTTTTATTTATAAGGATGATTTGAGTTGTGTTAATTTATTCTACGATGAAGGTGTATAAAGTAATACCAAAACTCGTACTTTGAGAAACTTGAAAACAAGTTATACTAATTTAACGCAAACTTCCTTTGCAGACTACTAAGGCTATTTTGTGAGAAAAAAAGAATGTATTAACCTAATAACACCAAGTGACGTTTAAAGCAACAATTAATATTAGGAAGACCACAAAACAGATCATAGTCATTCGACTATTGAGTTTTACTTTGTTGGTTGGTGCTTTGTGTGCTGTGTTTTTTAGTCCCTTAATTCTTAGGAATGTTTTTCAAACATTTGATCTTGTTATCATCTACCTCTTTATTATGGGGATGCTATACTTGCTTTTTAAAAAGGATTATTTTAAATCAACGGTGAAGAATGGCATTGTCGAGCTAAATGCCTTGCAATTCATGGTAAAGCAGGAAAAGGAAAATGCGATCTATTTGCTATCCGAAATAACTGATTTAAGAATTTATTTTAATAGTTATAAAGATATGCAAAATGGTAAAGCTAGATTTGATGGGGATGATAACACAATCTCTTTTCGATATAATGGGGTGAAAAATGAATTTCAATTCGATGTTGACTCTTTACAACATCAGGAAGAGTTAAAAGTGTTACTTGGAACGTTTTACGAAAAAGGAATAAAGTTTAAAGAATACTTTAGGGGGCAACGTTCTTTTATGCATCGCACGAATTTATCATTTAAGGAAGTTCAGGAATTCAAAGCAAAATACAATGCCGAATGGGTGTGAAGCTGATATCTAAGCACAAGAGTTTTGAACTTGAATAATAGGATAAAGAAATATACCGCTATAAAATAGGAAATCATTCTGGAGCAGTGTTCATGCATGAATCAAATCCAAGAAAAAACATATTGAATTCTGCAGAATAAATTAGAATCAAGTTGTAGAAGCTAAAAACTTAAAGTGTTCATAGAGAAAGCCTTCGAATAATTACTGAAGGTTTTCTTTATGACTTTTGTCATGTTTATGATAGTTTAAAAGGAGTCTAAATACAAATTACGCATGTTTTTCGACACTTTATGTTGAACGTATTGAAAAATTATTATAAGCATCAGATTTCCAGAGGCCTTTTGTTTGTTGATGTTGGGGAGATGTTGATTTCTTAAGTTAAGCTTTATTATTGTTTGTTTTGGTAATGGATTGACTGTTAAGGTTTTTTAAATAAATAGAGAAAAAATTCTTTAATTTTTCTATATTCATAGTGTTATGCCATTTATACTAAGAAGTTGGTGGTGGTATAATGCCGATATATTAAAGAATGGCTTTTAGGAGTTGGTGAACCAAAAGCCAAAGTCATTAAATAATCGGTATAACTCTATTAATATTAACCCTAAAACCTACAGTGTATGGATTTTCAAGAAAAATTAGTGCATGATTTAGTTGTCAAGTATGGTACTGATCGCGAAAATTTGCTTCCAATTCTTCAGGGAGTGATTGATCAGGAAAGATACCTTTCGGAAGAGGCAATTTTGAAGATTGCCAAAGAGATGAGCATACCTGCTGCTGATGTTTACGGAACGGCTACCTTCTATTCCTTCCTCGACACAGAACCTAGAGGCAAGTATGTAATTCGAGTATGCAAAACAATTACTTGTGCGATGAAAGGCAAAAACCAAATCATCCAGGCAATTGAGAGCTTCTTAAAGATTAAGGTTGGTGAAACTACGGTAGATAAAAAGTTTACCATTCTTCAGACCAACTGTTTGGGATGGTGTCATAAGGCGCCTGCCATGCTGGTGAACGACGATGTTTATACGGAGCTTACGCCAGATTCAGTGGTGGATATTTTAAGAGAATATCGCGAAGAAAACTAAGCTATAGATAAAGCAAAACTAACAATCTAAATACCCTTTGGTATGACAACAACTAAAAAACAACTTCATAGAATCGACCTTATCTTTAAAAATGAGCAAGATTGTAAAGAGATTCTTAGAAATGCATTGGCAAGGTCCAATCAGGAAGTAATTAATGAGATGGTGAATTCCGGTCTCAAGGGTAGAGGGGGAGCAGGATTTCCAACCGGATTGAAATGGAAATTGACTGCTGAGCAAAAAGTAGATGAAAAATTTGTGATTTGTAATGCCGACGAAGGCGAACCTGGAACTTTTAAGGACAGGGAAATATTAACCCGAGTGCCTCATAAAGTTCTATCCGGTATGGCGGTTTGTGCTAAAATTATTGGTGCAAGAAAAGGCTACATTTATTTAAGAGGAGAATATAAATTCTTGGTTCCAAATCTGAAAAAGGAATTGAGAAGATTTCACGATATATTAGACGAATTGGGATTGGATTTCCGTGTTGAAATTTTCATGGGAAGTGGAGCATACATCTGTGGTGAGGAGAGTGCTCTGTTTGAATCGATGGAAGGCAAGCGTGGGGAGCCTAGGAATAAGCCTCCTTTCCCAACCGAGATTGGTTATTTGAACAAACCAACGGTAATCAACAATGTGGAGACATTGGCACACTCCTATACCATTTTAAAGTATGGAGCGAAGAAATTCCGCGAACTGGGTGTAAAAGATTCTCGCGGATCGAAGGTATTCTCGGTTTCGGGTGATACGCCAATTCCAGGCATTTATGAATTGGAGCTGGGGATGTCGGTTCAGGATTTCGTTGACGATTTTGGTGATGGTGACACCAAGGCCGTTCAGGTGGGTGGAGCTTCCGGTTTCCTTGTTCCACGTAAACGATTCGGAAAGACTTCAATTGGATATCAAGGAAAATTAACGGGTATTTCCTTGCCAACAGGAGGATCGATGATGATCTTCAATTCTTCTCGTTCCATGTACAATGTATTGAACAACTATCTGGATTTCTTCGAGGAGGAATCATGCGGACAATGTACTCCATGCAGAGTGGGCTGTCAGCAACTATTGAAAGGCATTAAAGCCGTGAAGCGCGGCGAGAAGCCAGCCTCTTATTTGGATAAATTGCTTAAGCTTACCGATACGATGAAGTTGACGGCTAAATGTGGTTTGGGCCAGTCTGTGGCCAATTCATTCTCTTCTATTGTAGAAAATTTCCGTGAGGAAATGATTTACTAAGAAAGAGCTAATTCCAATTTATTTTAAACCATTAAAAAGAAATTTGATATGTCAAACATGGTAAATTTAACAATCAATGGAATAGCTGTAAGTGTAGAAGAGGGAAAAACCATTCTCGAAGCAGCTGAAAAACTCCATATCAAAATACCAACTTTATGCTATCACAAAGACCTTTGCGTTGCAGGTAATTGTCGTGTTTGTGTGGTAGAACAGGTTGGAAATAATAAACTTGTAGCTTCATGTGCCATGCCTGTTTCAGAAGGTATGGAAATCAACACCAATACTTTAAAAGTTCGCAATTGTCGCAAACACATCATCGAATTGTTGCTTACCGAGCACAACGAGGAATGTACCAAGTGTTATCGCAATGGGCATTGTGAATTGCAGGAATTGGCGGCTGAATACCAGATTACCAATCAGGATTTTATCGATTTGGTTCCGGATAAGAGCTATACGGTTGACAGAATCTCTCCTGCCATTGAAAAGGATGATTCGAAATGTATTCGTTGTCAGCGCTGCGTTCGTACCTGTGCCGAAATTCAGAGTGTTGGTGCCATTGCTGTAGCTCATAAAGGTTCTGAGATGAAGATCTCAACTGTATTTGATCGTGCATTGGATGAGGTGGTTTGTACCAACTGTGGTCAGTGTATCGTACATTGTCCTACGGGTGCTTTAACCGAAAAATCCTATGTTGAGAAAGTTTGGGATGCCATTGCTGATCCAGAAACTCATGTAGTTGTGCAAACGGCTCCTGCTGTGCGTATCGGTTTGGGTGAGGAATTAGGCTTTGATCCGGGTACTCGCGTTACGGGTAAGATGGTCTCTGCTCTTCGTCGTTTGGGCTTCGATTCAGTTTTGGATACTGATTTTACTGCCGACTTAACGATTATGGAGGAAGGAACGGAGTTGTTGACCCGACTGAAGCGAGCATTGGTTGAGGATGATCCTGATGTTGCATTGCCTATGGCAACTTCTTGTTCGCCAGGATGGGTGAAGTATATCGAGCACAAATATCCGGAATATCTTCCTAACCTGTCGACCTGTAAATCGCCTCAGCAAATGTTTGGAGCTTTGGCAAAGACCTACTATGCAAAGAAGATTAAAGTAGATCCTCAAAATATTGTTTCTGTTTCGATCATGCCTTGTACGGCGAAGAAATATGAGGCCAATCGTCCAGAAATGAAGGATAGTGGCTACAAGGATGTTGATTTTGTATTGACTACCCGAGAACTTGCTGTGATGATTCGTCAAGCAGGTATTGAGTTTGAAAAACTAAACGATGAATCCTTTGATTCCATGATGGGAACAGGTTCTGGTGCTGCAGTTATATTCGGTGCAACAGGAGGTGTAATGGAAGCAGCTCTTCGTACAGCCTACGAAATTGTAACCGGACGTGAGGTACCATTCGTGAATCTTGAAATTCTTCCTGTTCGGGGTCTGAATGGAGTGAAGGAGGTGAGCATTAAGATTGAAGGAACGCTTGATGATTGGAAGTTCCTTGAAGGTGTTGAACTGAAGTGCGCAATTACCAATGGTCTTGAAAACGCACATCAATTAATGGATAACATCAAGAATGGAGATAGATTCTATCACTTCATAGAAATTATGGCATGTCCTGGTGGTTGCCTGGGAGGTGGCGGACAACCTTATCCGGTAGATAATGACGTTCGTTTAAAGAGAATGCAAGCGATTTATAATGAGGATAGTGATCTTGCAATCAGAAAGTCACACGAAAATCCTGAAATTGTTCAGATTTATAAGGATTTCCTGGAAGAACCTCTAAGCCATAAATCTCATAAATTACTTCACACCACATATGTGAAGCGTGAACAGTATTAGTAGTTGTTAATTTTGTGTAAAAAGGAAAGATCCGGTTGAGGCCGGATCTTTTGTTTTGTATGTTTTCTGTGTTAGAATGTATTTTGATGCTCTCTCTTAAGATCTTCTATTTATGTGTAAATATGAAATAACGTTATTGATTAAATGCATATGAATATTAGAGAACATTTTCATTTTGAGCTTTTCCCTTTTAGGGAAAATACCGACAGGGAAAAGGGTGAGATAAGAGATTCAATTAAAAATACACCCCTCTGGCTGTCGCCATCTCCCCTAGAAGGGGAGAATTTAGAATTAAAAGATTGTATATATAATTCTCTTTCGAATTACATTTTTGAAAATAGGTGTGTATAAAGAAAAGATCTCAAGATAGGGGGTATCAATCATTTCTAAAAGTAAATTTAGTATAAAACAAATGAGAGCACCACTTGGAGTGATACTCTCAGAACCCAATGGGAATTTTTTATATAAATTCGATATTAGAATTGATTGATCGTTTTTCTGATTGCAACCAATTTGGTTAGCAAGTCTTCCAAATAATCAAGCTGTAACATGTTTGCACCATCCGATTTTGCATTTGCAGGATCAGGATGCGTTTCGATGAAGATGCCATCAACACCAACTGCGATACCAGCTTTGGCAACTGTTTCGATTAATTCAGGACGTCCACCGGTTACACCACCAGCTTGATTTGGTTGTTGTAATGAGTGAGTAATATCCAATACCACAGGACAGTTGTTTTCTTGCATTACCGGAATTCCTCTGTAATCTACAATCATATCCTGGTATCCAAACATGTTTCCTCTATCGGTAAGTATCACTTGATCGTTACCAGATTCACGAACTTTGTTTACCGCAAACTTCATGGATTCAGCAGCCAAAAATTGTCCTTTTTTGATGTTGACAACTTTACCTGTTTTTGCAGCAGCGACCAAAAGATCAGTTTGACGACAAAGGAATGCTGGAATTTGCAATACATCTACATATTCAGCAGCTATGGCAGCTTCTTCCGGATTGTGGATGTCTGTAACGGTTGGAACTCCGAAAGTATCGCTTACTTTCTTAAGGATTTTTAGTGCTTTTTCGTCACCAATGCCCGCAAAGGAATCCAATCTTGAACGGTTGGCTTTGCGATATGATCCTTTAAAGATGTATGGAATTTCAAGTTTGTTGGTAATTTCAACAATTCTTTCGGCAATTCTCATGGCAATTTCTTCGCCTTCAATTGCACAAGGACCAGCTAAAAGAAAGAAGTTACCACTATCGGTATGTTTAATATTTGGAATGTTTTCAATCATGATTTTCGGTTTTATTCATGGCAAAAGTAAACAATTTTAGAATCGATTCTTCCACCAATTTTTTAATCTCTCCCAAATTTTTGCTTCTTGAGCATTTTGCTGTGGGATATACAAGCGTTGATTTTTAATTTCTTTTGGTAAATAATCTTGTTCTACAAAGTTGCCCGGATAATCGTGCGAGTATTTGTAGTTCTTGCCGTAATCCAAATTCTTCATCAATTTGGTAGGAGCATTTCTCAAATGCAGCGGCACAGCCAAATTTCCAGTTTCCCTCACCAATGCTTGCGCCTTGCCTATGGCAAGATAGGAAGCATTACTTTTTGGGGATGTAGCAAGGTAAATGGCAGTTTCCGACAAAATAATTCTGGATTCGGGCATTCCAACCAGGTTAACGGCCTGAAAGCATGCATTGGCAAGCAGTAAAGCATTGGGATTGGCCAATCCAATATCTTCGCTGGAAGAAATTACCAGTCGACGTGCGATAAATTTTGGATCTTCACCGCCTTCCAGCATTCGGGCCAACCAATATACAGCAGCATCCGGATCGCTCCCCCTGATGGATTTGATCATTGCTGAAGCTATATCGTAATGCTGCTCACCATCTTTGTCATACATCGATGGATTCTCCTGTAGCTCCTTGGTCACCAACTCATTTGTGATGATGATTTCATCGCTGGTTTGTGAGTTGATTACCAGCTCAAGGATATTTAGGAGCTTTCTTGCATCACCACCTGAAAACTTCAGAAGGGCATCCTTTTCCTTGATGTTGATATTCCTTTCCTTTAGATAGCTGTCATTCTGAATGGCATGATCGATCAGGTGCTCCAATTCTTCTTTTTCTTGTGCTTTAAGCACATAAACCTGGCATCTTGAAAGAAGCGGAGAAATGACCTCAAATGAAGGATTTTCAGTAGTAGCACCAATTAAAGTCACGGTTCCATTCTCAACAGCTCCTAACAATGAATCTTGCTGAGATTTGCTAAATCGGTGAATCTCATCGATAAACAGAATAGGGTTTGGAGCAGAGAAAAACCTTTGACTTTCGGCTTTGGCAATTACTTCTCGAACATCCTTAACACCAGAGTTAACCGCCGATAAAGTATAAAACGGACGATTCAGCTGATTTGCAATGATTTTTGCCAGAGTTGTTTTACCAACTCCAGGAGGTCCCCACAAAATGAACGAGGAAATGTTTCCTGATTCTATCATTTTGCGCAGTACGGCTTTTTTGCCAACCAAATGTTTTTGTCCAAGATAATTGCTTAAATCTTTGGGACGCAGGCGTTCAGCTAAAGGTTGATTTGGTGTCATTTATTTAATCATTCCATCCTGATATCAGGACAATTTTTAATAGGAGACTTTGAATAACCCAAAATATGTGCCGAGTTCAAGGCTAGATAAAATTTAAACCCGGAGCAACCTTTTGGTTGTGAGGACTTAAAATTTTGATAACGAAGAAATCGTCCATAGTTTGGGGGTTTTAACTAAAATCACAAAATTAAAATACTTATTCAAAGTCTTCTAATCTTGTTTGTTACAATATCGCTTGATCACATTATATGCATCAATTAATCCAAGCTCACCAGCCTTACTCAAATCTTCGTATGCCAATGTTTTATCATTTAAAAACAGATAAATTAGCCCACGATTGTAATATGCTTCTTTAAAGTTAGGATCCAATTGTAGAGCCCAGTCATAATCGGCAATGGCTTTCTTGAATTGTTTTGACTTGGCATAGGCATTAGCCCTGTTGAAAATTGCAAAACCAAAGGATGGATCCAATTGAATAACCTTGGTGTAATCTTTAATTGCACTGGAGTAATCAACAATCACCTCGTTTGTATCCTTTTTATCATCAGGTCTTAAGCTTACTACAGATTCATTTCCTGTTCCAATAGATTGTATGTAGTCCGTCATGGCTACCAATGCGTTGGCGCGATTGAAATATGCAAAAATCTGGTTTTTATCTTTCTCAATAGCCTTGTTAAAATCATCAATGGCATTGTTGTATTTCTTATCCATTAACTGATAGGTTCCCCTATGGAAATAACCTCTGGCCGGATTGGATTGAATTTGTTTCTGAGCAATGGAAATCTGTTCTTCAACCAATGACTTTGGATATCTTCTTTTGTGATTGGAAATGGTAAAGGCTGGATTGTAATTTTGTTGCTGGTTGTACTTCATGATCGTTTGATCGTAATATTGAATCTTTCCAGCACGCAAACTATCCATGCTTAAGTGTGTAATGTGAAAGTTATCTTCCAATTCAATGCTTACACGTTTATCCTGTACGCGTCCTTTAATAATCTCTTCTGTAAATGATTCTCTCGAATTCAAATCAATTAAACGCTGAAAGTTTTCGGTGGTATCAACAAATGCAGACATTTTGCCATTGTTTTTCATTTTCTTGTACCTATCGATAATCTGTAAAGCCTGATATCTATCTTTCATAGCGCCTTTCTCATCATTTAAATCGCGCTTTACGGATGCCCTTGCCAAATAGGCTTTGGCAAAATCAGGATAGATTCGAATGGCAGTGCTAAAATCGGCCATTGCACCATACAAGTCTCCAATGTCGGTTTTTACAAATCCTCTGTTGAAATAAATTAACATGTTGTCGGGATTCATCTCCAATACATTGTTGAAATCCTCAATTGCTGAGTTGTAGTCTCCAATCTCTGATTTTAACAAGGCTCTGTTGTAGTAACAGTGAGCATTATTTGGATCAATTTCAAGCACTTTGTTGTAGTCATCCATGGTTCCCTTTAAATCTTTTAAACGGTAATTCGCAAAAGCTCTTGCCATAAGAACCCTCGTATTTTCCGGTTCAAGTTTTAAAGCTCGATTGTAATCTTTTATGGCTTCTTCGTAGTCTTCTTTTTTAAATTTTAGGTAACCTCTGTTTCCGAAGGCATCGGCCGAGAAGTTATTTAGTTGAATGGCTTTGTTACAATCCTTTATGGCACCATCAATGTCATCCAGGTTTTCGCGTGCGATGGATCGATTTAAATAAACGCCCAATATTTCCGGATCAATTTGGATTGCTTTGGAATAATTTTCTTCTGCACTTTTGTATTGTTTTAAGGATAGCAAGCTATTACCCTTGCTAAAATAGATATCTGCCATATTGGGTTTTAGCAACATGGCCTTGTCGAAATCCATGATCGCATCCTGGAATCGTTTAAGTGCATTTTTTGCAATTCCCCTGTACAGAAAAGCAAAAGTGTAATTGGGGTTCAGTTCAATGGCTTTGGTATAATCTACAATTGCCCCGTTGTAATCCTCAAGATGAGATTTTGCCAATCCTCGAAAGAAATAGGGCTCAGGCAAATATGGTTTTACCCGGATAATATCATTGAATTTGTTGATTGCCTCGGTGTAATCATCAAAATAAATAGCACTTCTGCCTTTATCGAAAATATTGTTGGTGTTTAATTGTGCCTTTAAGACTATAGGACAGGATGATATAATAAGAGCGATTATTAGCTGAACAAATCTATTGCGCATTGTATTCTTTTTTGGTGAGCTTGAGTAATGAATTACAAATTTATAAAATTAAAGAAATCTTCTTTTAAATAATCACTCTATATAACAAGAACCAAGCCAATTCATTTTTATATGTTCTTAAAATATCTTAAATTATAAAGAGATAAACTAACTAATTTGGAGGTGGATATGGACAATATTTTGTTAAAATACATGGAAAAAAGGTTTGAATCCAAAATTATCGATCCTAAAAAGGAAATGTTTTGTGAAGGACCTGTTGTTACCATCTCTCGTGAGTGCGGATGCACGGCAATTAATATTGCAAATAGCTTAGCTGCAAGGCTAAGTGTGAAAACCGGAAAGAGATGGACTGTTTTGACCAAGGAAATTCTTGAGCGATCGGCAAAAGAATTAAACTTGGATCCCGCTAAAATTGAATATGTTTTTAATTCTATGGAAAAATCAACTTGGGATGAGATTTTGGCAGCTCTGTCGAGTAAGTATTATCAAAGTGATAGAAAAATTAAAAAGACAATTGCAGAAGTGGTAAGGTCGTTTGCATGCAAAGGCAACTGTATTATTATTGGTAGAGGAGGCGTGGTATTGACCAATGATATAGAAAGATCATTTCATGTAAAATTGCATGCACCATTGGAATGGAGAGCTTCTCAACTGCAGAAAATTTATAGGTTAAGCATGGAGGAGATGCATAAGTATGCAGAAGAAATTGATAAGAAAAGAGAAATTTTGAGAAATTACTTTAACAAAGAGCCATTGTCGGCAACTGTTTTTGATGTAATATACAATTCAAAAACTTTGCGAGAAGAGGATATTGTAAATTCCTGTTTGGACCTAATGGAAAAAAAAGGAGTTTTGGGCAAGCAAATTGTAATGGGTTAAATTAGCTCACAATAATATTATATCGAGCAATAAAATGAGGGTACTGTTTACGCATACTCTCATTTTTTATTGAAAAAATCAGAAAAATATAGGATTAATCTAAAACATGTGTTAAACTGACAATAGTTCTTGTTTAAGGATTTGCTTTTGCTAATTTTGCAAGCGTTTGAATACATTATAACAAAATACATAAATGTTCATTGTCAATTGATCAGTAGTATGATAGGGGGTTAATTGATGTTGGAATCTAATTCCAAACGAACACTAAATTATTAACAAATGAAATTAAAATTCTTAAGCGTTGGACTTTTAGCAGCAGGGTTGGCATTTTCGGCTTCTGCTGGCGTGAAAAAAGATGAGAAGAAAAAAGAAGCTTATCAGTTTTCTGATATCAAAAGATTACCTGCAACATCTGTAAAAGATCAGCACAGATCGGGAACATGTTGGTCATTCTCTGGATTGTCATTCATCGAATCAGAAATGATTCGAATGGGAAAACCAGAAGTGGATTTGTCTGAAATGTTCGTGGTATACAACTGTTATTCAGATAAAGCGAAAAGACATGTTAGAATGCATGGTAATTTCAACTTTGGTGGCGGTGGAGCATTCCACGATGTGACTTATGTGTTGAAAAACTATGGTATTGTTCCTGAGGGAGTTTACGAAGGATTAAACTATGGTGAAGAAGGACATACTCATGGTGAATTGGATGCTGTTTTGAATGATTACGTTACAGCTGTAATCAAGAACAAGAATAAAAAATTAACTCCGGTTTGGCACAAAGGTTTCGATGGCATTCTAGATTCTTATTTAGGAGAGAAGCCAGAGAAATTTGAGTACGAAGGAAAAGAATATACTCCAAAGTCATTTGCTAAGGATTTTGTTGGTGTTAATGCTGATGATTATATCGAAATTTCATCATACACACATCACCCATTCTATGAAAAATTTATTATCGAAGTTCCAGACAACTGGTTGTGGGATGAAGTTTACAACGTACCATTGAATGAGATGATGGAGATGATGGAGAAAGCAATTATGGATGGTTATACCATTGGTTGGGCTTCTGATGTAAGTGAAAAAGGTTTCATGTACAGAAAGGGTATTGCTATTGTTCCTGAAACTGAAACTAAAAACATGACAGATTCTGAAATTTCAAAATGGGAATCTCTTTCAAAAACTGAGAAAGCTGCTAAATTAAGTGGTGATGCAGGTCCGGTTAAAGAGAAAGAAATTACTCAGGAAATGCGTCAGGTTGCATTTGATAACTACACAACTACTGATGATCACGGTATGCACATTGTAGGTATTGCAAAAGATCAAAAAGACAACAAATACTTTATTGTGAAGAACTCATGGGCTGATGATAGCAACAAGTACAATGGATACTTTTATGCATCATTCCCATTTGTAGCATACAAAACCATGTCTTTCATGATTCACAAAGATGCATTGTCGAAAGAAATGAAAAAGAAATTGGGATTGTAATCCTATCATAACAAAAAATAACCCGGCTTTGAGTCGGGTTTTTTTGTGCCTATTCGGTTTGTTAAAGTAGTGAATGTTATATTTTATAACATTAATAATTTTAAATTAATGACTAATGTTAAAAAAACTCTTAAATTAGTGTTTCTAAAAATTGAAAATAATTTAACTATGAAGAAATTAATCTTATCTGCAGTGATCTGTTTATTCAGTTCTGCATTATTCGCACAATTGTCGTCTCCTGTAAATTTAGGTTTTCATGCAGGTTTGGTAAGTACTAAAGCTGATACTGATTTTGGAGGATTATCTGGAATTAAAGAAAAAGCTGATAATGGAATGATGATAGGTGCCTTTTTAAGAGTAAACTTGAATAAATGGTACTTGCAACCAGAATTAAATTATGTGACAAGAAAATCTTCTGTTGAAGTAATGGGTGATTCGTATGACTTTAAAACCAAAAGTTTGGATGTGCCTATTTTACTAGGTTATAAAATTGTAAAATTACCAGCGTTCAAATTAAGAGCTTTTGCTGGTCCTGTAGCTTCTTTTACAGTTGATGATAATGTTAAGAGTACAGTAGAAGGTGCTATTGATAGTGATTTCAAGGGAGCTGTTTGGAACGGTAAATTTGGAGCTGGTATTGATGTTTGGAAATTAACTTTAGATGTGGATTATGAAGTAGGATTTTCTGATGTTGCTGAACAATTAAAACAAAATATGGTAAATGTTACTGTAGGATTTAAATTGTTTTAATCAGATCGTATAAAGTGTTGAAACTGCTGAAATTATCAGCAGTTTTTTTTGTCTTTATTTTTTAGATTTTATTTATTTGGACAATAAAGAGATAAATTTGTAGTCGACTAAATTACGACCTAAAATGATGTTACCTTCTGATACCAAAATTTCATTGTTAAAGAAATTAGATTTTCTTGCCGATCAGGATGAGAAAGTCTTTACTTACCTTTCTGAAATTGTCGAAACGAAGAATGTTCCTGCAGGAGAATGCATTTTTACCATAGGAGATCCAGGAGGAGCAGTATATGTAATCGCCAAAGGATGTGTACAAATTCATGATGAGGATCACATATTTATTGAATTAAACGCGGAAAGAAGTTTTGGAGAGTACGCATTAATTGATACCGATACTCGTTCGGCTTCGGCTAAAGCTAAGGTCGATACTGTTTTATTGCAATGTACACAGACGAACCTGAAAGAAGTTGAACTTAAATTCAATATTAAAATTATTGATACAGTTCTGATTCCTTTGCAGAATATAAGAAAGCGCATGATGGTGAAGGATCAGTTGGAGGAAGAATTGACTCGCCAAAAAGTGATGATTGAAAAGCAAAGAAAAGAGCTGGAAAGATTAAATGCAACTAAAGATAAATTCTTTTCCATTATTGCACATGATTTAAAAAACCCTTTTGCATCATTAATTGGTGCTTCGGATTTTCTGGTAAATAGTTCAGAAGAACTTAGCAAAGAGCAACTTCATAATTTTCATGAAATCATTAATCAATCGGCCAGGAGAGGGTACAAATTGTTGGAAAACCTTTTGGAATGGGCCCGAATGCAAACTGGTAATATCAAATTTAAACCTAAACAGGTTGATTTATGGAATTTGGTAAATGAAGTGGTCAATTTATTAACCGGAAGTGCAGAGCACAAAGAAATTAGTTTATCAGCAGAGATTGATGAAAACCTTATGGCTTTTGTTGATGAAAACATGATTGATACGGTAGTACGAAATTTGGTGAGCAATGCTATTAAATTTACTCCTCGGGGGGGCGTGATTAAAGTTAGCTCGCAGGTTGTAGGTCAATTTATCGAAATAACAGTAGCTGATAATGGAATAGGAATTACACCAGAAAACATTAGCAAATTGTTTAAGATAGACGAGAAAGTAACTCAAAATGGAACGGAAAATGAAACAGGAACCGGTTTGGGGTTAATCCTTTGTAAAGAGTTTGTTGAAAGACATGGTGGCGAGATGAGAGTTGAAAGCGAATTGGGCAAGGGAAGTAAATTTATTTTTACGATTGCTGTTTGACAACCTCTTTAAAACTTCTGCGTAACATCTTAGGACGTGCCTAAATTGTTGATATTTCCCTTATATTGGGCATGTATTTCTTATCAATTCTAATATGATATGAGGTGTTTACGCAATTTATTAATCTTTTTTTTTCTGTTTAGTTCAATTATTGCTTATTCCAACAGCAGAAAAAAAATACTTGTTCTTCATTCCTATCATCAAGGTTTACGTTGGACAGATAATGTAAACCTAGGTATTCAGGCTGTTATGGATTCCGTTGGGAATAAATACGAGATTGATTACGAATACCTTGATACCAAAAGAAATCCATCCCCCGAATACCTCGAGAAGCTAATAGAATTGTATGATTTGAAGCTGATGAAGGAAAATTACGATGCCATTATTGTATCTGACAATAATGCACTCTCTTTTGTCCGCAATCATAGGGATAAATTCTTTAAGAATACTCCAATCGTTTTTTGTGGAATCAATCATTTTAAAGATGAAATGATTGAAGGAATGAAAAATATTACTGGTGTAGCCGAAGAGGTTGACTGGGACGGAGTAATTGACCTAATTCTTAAAACAAGACCCAATACCAAACAACTTGTTGTAATCAACGATAATGTTACTACAACGGGTAAGCTCAACAAGTTATCCATGATTGATATACAAAACAAGTATAAAGATCAATTGGAGTTTATCTATTATGAAGATAAAACCATGGATGAATTGGTGACTGATGTTAAAAAAGTCAAAGGTGATACATCTATTTTATTACTTACTTTTAATAAGGATAGACAGGGGAAGTTTATAAGTTTTCAGGATAATTTGGATCTTTTGATTCCTGCTAGTAAAGTTCCTGTTTATATTGTCTGGTCATTCTATGTAAGTGATGGTGTAATTGGAGGGAAAATTGTAAAAGGAAGTTTTCATGGTGAGATGGCTGCAAAAATGGTAGATGACATTCTAAATGGCACTCCTATTGATTCAATTCCCATTTACAGAGAACCTTTGGATCAATATGTTGTAAATTATAATGAAATAAAACGGTTTAATATTGATTATGGCGTTTTGCCCAAGGGAACATTTCTTCGAAATTCTCCACGATCATTTTATAGTGAACACAAAGAGTGGATACATATTATTCTGGGGATTTTATCCATTTCTACCGTTATTATTTTGGTTCTTTCGAGAGCCATCATAAGAAGGATAAGGGCGGAACGAGCTTTAATCAAAGAGAAAGAAAGGTTAAAAATATCAGTAAAACATGAGCGACTACTTGGTATAATTGGCCGTTTACTGAATGCTTCTGCCGATTTTAAACATGTTTTAGATGATGTTTTAAAATTGATGACCGAGGAATTGAATGTAGCTCGCATAAGTCTTTTTTCGATTCAGTCATCCGATGATTCTGCGGTGAAAATTAAAAGTAGGGTATCTACCAAAGGGAAAAATATAAAAGACGTAGATCAGTTTTATTTTTCGGAATTGGAGGATGTTATTGCGCGTTTACAAAAAAATAGGAGTATTGTTTCCAATGATCTTTCCAATTTAGGAGGCAAGGAGAGAGAATATTATCGCAAGAGAAATATCAAATCAGTGGTAATCCTGCCCGTAGTTGTTGAGAAAAAGGTGGTTGGTTTAATGGGATTTTCTCAAAACCAACAATACAAATGGTCAAGAGATGAAATTTCCATCTTCTTTAGTACTGTTAATATGATTGCCAATGCATGGGAACGAAATTCGTTGATGGAAGCAAGAATCGAGGCAGAACAAAAAAATATGGAGGCCATTCGTTTATTGGAAGAGTCTTCTCGATTGACTTCCATTGGAGTTATGGCAGCAGGAATTACTCATGAAATCAATCAACCATTAAATGCCATAAAAATTACTGCAGATAGTGTATTGTTTTGGCAAAAAAGAAACCCGGGACAGTTGCCTGAGATGTTTACTCGAAAAATCAAAACAATATCAGAAGGAACTGAGCGAATTGATTCCATTATTAAACACATGCGTAAGTTTTGGGAAAAACCTAGAGATGTTGAAAGCGAGATGGTTGACATGTTAAGTGCAGTTAAAAGTGCTTTATCTTTGGTGAAAAGACAAGTTTATGATCATAGTATTGAGTTGCAAAGTAATTTGCCTTCGGAAAAGATTTTAGTGCATTCCAATTTTATCCAGTTTGAGCAAATTGTTGTTAATTTGGTTGTAAATTCGATTCATTCGCTTGATAAGGTGAAAAAGGAAACCAAACGAATTTTAATCAGGCTAAGCAAGGACAAAGAGTATGGAATTTTTGAAATCCATGACAATGGAACAGGAATAGATGAAGAAATTCAGGAAAAAATATATGATCCATTGTTTACAACCAAGGGGCCTGAATCTGGAAGTGGGTTAGGAATGGCCATTGTAAAATCTTTTGTTGATCGATTTCAAGGAGACATTTCCAACTATAACAATGCTGACGGAGGTGCAAGCTTTATCGTTAAATTTAAATTACAAAAGTAAGTTTTCTATATAAAAACTATTAATCATGAGGATATTAATTGTTGATGATGATATTTCCAGTGGTACTGCAGTTGCCGAATTCATTGAGGAGCAATTGGGACATCAGATTAGTTTATGCCATAATGGAGAGGAAGCATTAAGATTAATGCAAACGGAAGATTATCGAATGGTAATATCCGACATGAGAATGCCTGGTATTTCGGGCTTGGAATTATTGAAGAGAATTAAAAGCACCGAAGAAGGTAAAGCTATAGAAGTTGTGATTATGACTGGCTTTGGTGATATGGAAACCTCTATTGAAGCCTTACGAGGAGGTGCTTATGATTATCTTCTAAAACCTGTTAATATTGAAGAATTGGCAATACTAATTGAACGGGTTGCTGAGAATATTAGACTAAAAACTGAGAATCGGGATTTAAAGGAAAATTTCGAAAGAGAAATAAGTTCCGTTAAAAAGGATGAGGCAGAAAGAATCCATTATTACGAGACCACCATTCGGGAAATTACGTCGGTTGGTAAAATAGGTGTGTTTTCGGATGCTATGCGTGGAGTAGTTCGAATGGCAGAACAATTTCATGAAGATCGATCGGTTCCAGTATTGATTGAAGGTGAAACAGGCACAGGTAAGGAGGTTATGGCAAGGTTGGTTCATTTCGGTCACGAATCGGATACCATGAAACCTTTCATTTCGATAAACTGTTCGGCTATTTCTCCAACTTTGTTCGAAAGTGAGTTGTTTGGTTATGCAGATGGAGCTTTTACAGGTGCGAAAAAGGAAGGTAAACCTGGTAAATTAGAGTTGGCACAAGGCGGAACATTATTCCTCGATGAAATTGGAGAAATGCCTCTGGATATGCAACCAAAACTTTTGAGAGTATTGCAGCAAAAAGAGATGTACCGCGTTGGTGGTAGTCACGCTATTGATTTGGATGTGCGAATTATTTGTGCGACCAATCGGAATTTAAAGGAAATGGTTTCAGAAAAAACCTTCCGAAGCGATTTGTATTACCGATTGAATACTGGTCGTTTATATATTCCATCTCTGAAAGAAAGAAAAGAAGCTATTCTATCATTTTCACAGATTTTTTTAGATCAATATGCCAAAAAGCGAGGTCGAAAATTTAAGTTTATAAGTAAGGAAGCTCAATCGATACTTAAGGATTACAATTGGCCAGGAAATATTCGTGAATTAAAAAACACCATTGAAAGAGCGACACTCTTGTATAATGATATCGAACTAAAACTTGAGCACATTAGATTTCTTCAGGCAGAAGATGAAGAGATCGCAGCAGGCGATCAGCCACTTATTCCAGGGCGAATTGTACTGCCTGAAAATGAACTTCATATTGAGCAATTGGAATTGGAAATAGTTAGAAAGGCATTAAAAAAGTTCGATAACAACAAATCCAAAACTGCAGAATATTTGGGAATAACCAGAAGTGCACTTCGTAGCAGAATGAATAAATTGTAGCGTTTTTAAACTTTCTTAAAATGTGAAAAAAATCCACAGTCGGGGAGAATATTCACACTTTTTAATCAGCATTAAATGTGCGATTTGGCCCAATTGGGCGAATTTGCCACAATCTTAGAATTATGTGTGCAGAATTGAGCACTTTTGATGTGAAAAAACAGACTTAGCGTTAGCTATTAATCAGCAGTATATCAGTAATTTAACGAAAGTTGAATTTTCTTAACTTTTATAATCATTCTTTGGCATTCCTTTTGCCTTTTAGATGGTAGTTTTAATTAAAATCTAAAAGGTATGGAAGTCAGAACATTTACACAGCAACAAAATTTATTTTCGACAGAAAACAGGAGAGACCTTTTGGATTCATTTTTAGCGAATTCAAACCAATTGGGGAATGACTCTCTTAAAGTAGATCAGGAATTATTTATTGAAGCAGCAAGCAAGGAAAACGTTCAGTTTGAATTTATTCGCTTGAATAGTATTGACCTGCACAAAAAATCATGTGAGATTAGTAATGCTAAAAATGCAATAATTGAGGCGGAATATGCAATTGCTGATTCAGGAAAATTGATCATTGATACTCAGGATTCAGATCAATTTCTGACCATATTTTTGGCAGAAACCCTACACATTATTGTTCCTTCAAGTAAAATATTACACTCGATGGATGATTTGGAATTGATTAAAGGGAAAAAAGCCATTGACGTGGGCAGAGGCATTGCCAGTGTAACAAGTTCTGGGAGCAATAAAGGCTTGAGTTTTTCATCTAAAACAATTAAGACTTTGGTTTATGTAATTGAAGATTTATAAAATATGGGGCGAATGATTATTCGTCCTTTTTTAATTTTCAACTTTAATCTTCTCTTTCTCCATTTGGGCACGGCCCCAGGCACCAATATGTTCTATAAATGGGATCAATTCTTTCCCAGTTTCGGTAAGTGAGTATTCTACTTTGGGCGGAACAACAGGATAAACTTTGCGATTAAGCAAATTATCTTCCTCCAATTCGCGTAAAGTTTGGGTTAACATCTTTGATGTAATATTCTGAACCATTTTTTTAAGTTCCCCATATCTTAACACATTATTTTGCTGATAGATGTACCAAAGAATACGAGCTTTGTGTTTCCCACCTATTCTTCTAAACGCATAATCTAAAGCACAAATTGGAGCATCTGAATTTTTTTTAGTCATATTTAATTTTTTTCTGCGATATAATATATTGATATTCAGTTTTAGTATCTAAAAAGATACTATATATGAAAAAAGTATGTACTTGTTGCAAAGATAGATATACGATATTTTTGATGCAAGAAAAAAATAAAATCGTATGAAAGAAAGAAAAGAAGAAATATTAAAAGCGCATGCATATCGTCGTGCAATAAAAGTTTTTGAAGCGGATCAGAAGATTTCTGATGAGGATTTCGAGTTTATTCTAGAGGTTGGAAGACGTTCTCCAAGTTCATTTGGATGGGAGCCTTGGAAATTTATAGTAGTGCAAAATAAAGACTTACGTGAGAAATTGTCAGAACCAAGTTGGGGAGCACAAAAGCAATTGGCTTCGGCAAGTCACTTTGTAATTTTTTTGGCTCGTAAAGGTGATGAAATGCGCGTTGGATCGGAATATCTAAAATACAAATCGCAAGAAGTTGATAAACTTCCAGCTGATATTGAAGAGATGAAGTTAAAATTCTTTGGCAACTTTATGGATAATGAGTTCGATTTAACGGATGATCGTAAAATTTTTGACTGGGCTTGTAAGCAGGTTTATTTGCCATTTGCAAATATGATGACGGCAGCGGCTCAAATTGGAATTGATTCATGCCCAATTGAAGGATTCGATAGGAGCAAGGTTGAAGAAATATTGAGTGATGAAGGAATTGTTGATACCACTAGGCTTGGTGTTGCAGCAATGGTGGCCTTCGGCTATAGAAAGGAGGACTCACCGTTCCCTCAATCACGTTTTCCTATGGAAGAAATTGTTGAGTGGGTGAAATAAATTATTAAAAGGGAGATGTTTTAACATCTCCCTTTTATAACTATATTTCATTTCTCGTGGATTATAGGTTCCAGCTTTGAATTATCTGATCAATTTTTTGTTTTGCATTAGTGAATTCTGATTCGTAGGTATCAGGATTTCCACTACTGGCATGAACAAAGTCATAATCCGTAATGCCCATAAAGTCGATCTCAATTTTTAGAAGTGTTTTTACATTATCTAGAAATTCATAATCACCCAGGTATTTACCTGCACTGGTATAAAGTGTTACAAACTTCATTTTATTCATTAATCCAACGGGAGCTCCATTTTCATATTTGAATACTTTACCGCTTTGCATGATCGCATCTAAATATACTTTTACCATTCCCGGTAATGAAAAATTGTGCATAGGAAGAGCCAGTAATACCAAGTCAGCATTGATAAATTGTTCATTTAGGGCATCTATTGGCTTTATGGCTTCTGATTCTATTGAATCAAGCTGCATTCCACCAAAGTTTCTTTTGGTATATGCTCCTAATGTAAGTTCATCGAAATATTTTGGAGGAGATTTAACCAGGTCAACTTCCGTAATATTGTGTGTTGTACTTAAATTTTCTAGAAAGTGGTTTAACAAACCAAGAGTATTAGATTTACTACCTGATGGTAGGTATTTTACAATTAAAATATTCATGATCTTCTTGCTTTTTAATGGATAGCATGGGAGGTGTCCCATGCTAAACTTGATGAGGAATTAGATGATAAGTGTAATATCAAGAGTGAAAATATCTCCAATGGCTTTATCACCTAAATTGTCAAAAAATGAGTTTGAACCATAACGAACATCAAATTTGGATCGGTCAACCTTAAGTTGTGCGGTGTAAGTATTTCCATCTTTAAAAACATCAAAGCTTAAGTTTTCAGTTTTACCTTTGATCGTTATTTGTCCGGTAACTGTAGCCTTACCATTAGCAAATTCTGTTGCTTTGCTTATCACAAACTTTGAGTTTGAATACTTTTCTACTCCAAAGAAATCATCGGATTTTAAATGGCCAACTAATTTTAGATTGTATCCTTCGTCTTCAATATCGGCAACGGTAATGCTGTTCATGTCCATTACGATTTCGCCGCCAACAATTTTATCACTCTTTAAAGAAAGGAATCCATGTTCAATTTTGATTTCCCCATTATGAGATCCACCTATTTTTGTTCCAGTCCATTTAACTTGAGATTCATTAACCTTAACTTCATTTTTTTGTGCAAATACTGATATACCAATTACAAACAATAGCACTAATAATAAACTTACTTTTTTCATGATTTATAATTTACTTGTTGTATTAAAATTGTATTCTTCTGATTTGAATTTCTTTTAATACAAATGTAAAAGCATGAAAACTTGAAGTACTTGACCTGTGTTAAGAAATAAAATTGATCTAAGTCAAGTGAAGTTTGAAAAAAATAGATAATAGAGTTGGAGGAGAAATATAAAATCAGAATTTCTAACGATTATTTTTCTTTCTGATTCTACTAAGACTTTCCGGTGTTATTCCAAGATAAGAGGCAATATATGTAAGTGGAACTCTCTGAAACATATCCGGATGTTCCTTTAGCATATCGTTGTATCTGTCAATGGCAGGTTCCCACATATTCGCATTTAATCGCTTTAGCGTGTTAACATAGGCCTTTTGAAAAAGGATTCTAAAGTAACGATCAAAAGCAGGAACTTCATCATATAACTGATCTAATCGATCTTTCGAAATGCGAATGTATTGAGTGTCCTCGAGTGCTTCGATGTAGTACTTCGATGGTTTTTGACTGAAAAAACTTTCAAGATCACCAATCCAATTATTATCAAACCTAAGATGATAAATGTGCTCAACTCCTTTATCATCTATATAATAAGTGCGCATGCATCCTTTTACAATGAAATAATTGTACTTGCAAATTTCTCCTGGTACCAGGAGATCTTTTTTCTTTCTAATCGTAGCTTGTTCAAATGCGGATAAAATCGCTGATTCATCATTCTTGGTGATGTTCACCCATTTTTTTACGTAATAGATAAGTTTGTTTTCTTCAGGAGTAGTCATTGCAATTGATTTCTTTCTTGAACTCTAAAAATAGATGTGAGAGTTGAATTATGCAAGAAGGCAACTTCCATAATTGGAAATTGCCTTCTTATTTATTCTTTTATTTGGAGTTTACTCTTTGTTCTCGAAAACATGTTTGGCATAATTCAAATCCAATTCATCGTACTTTTTTCTAAAGGTGGATAATCTCATTTTAAAATCATCCCAGTTTTTTAATTTTTTCTGCGACCACAATGATTCCGAAAGAGCTGTTAATCTTGGTAATAGCATGTATTCGGCATATTCTTCAGATCCGATGTATTCTGTCCATAAATTTGCTTGTCCACCTAAAATGTATTTGTGTTTGCTTGATTCCAATTCATCTGGAGTAGGATCGAAAGAATAAACCTTTTCTACAGGAAGAAAACCGCCAATTGCAATAGGTTCATTGGTTCTGTCTTTGGCTTGATAATGATCAAAGTAGCAATGAGAATTTGGCGACATGATTACGTTGTGATCAGCATTGGCAGCGTCAATACCACCTTTATTGCCTCTCCACGACATCACGGTAGCATTTGGAGCCAAACCTCCTTCCAGAATTTCATCCCATCCAATGATGTTTCTTCCTTTGCTGTTTACAAACTTCTCTATTCTTTGGATAAAGTAGCTTTGTAGTTCATGCTCGTCTTTTAAGCCGAGCTCTTTTTTTCTTTTCTGACAATGTGGACATCTTTTCCAGTTTCCTTTCGGACACTCATCGCCTCCAATGTGGATGTATTTCGATGGGAACAATTCAATTACTTCGCTTAGGATATTTTCCAGTACCTCAAATGTTTTTTCCTTTCCAGCGCAATAAACATCATCATATACTCCCCATGATTCCTGGACAATTTTAGGTGTTCCATTTTTTTGCACTTCTTTTGATCCTTTGGAAATCATATTCTTTGGAACAATGCTATTTTCTTTCGGAAAACAACTTAAGAAAGGGTAGGCGGCAATAGCAGCACTACTGTGTCCAGGAAGTTCAATCTCCGGAATTACAGTGATATGATTTTTAGCTGCATAAGTAATAACTTCTTTTACCTCTTCCTGAGTATAAAAACCACCATATTTTAGGTTGTCATTTTCACTCCCAGGGAAATTGCCTACAATGGTTCCATTTCTCCATGCACCTACTTCGGTTAGTTTTGGATATTTTTTGATTTCGATTCGCCAGCCTTGATCTTCAGTCAAATGCCAATGAAATGAATTCATTTTGTGCATTGCCAAAATATCAATGTATCGTTTGATAAAATCTACTGAAAAGAAATGTCGGGCTACATCCAAATGCATGCCTCTGTACGCATATCTTGGGGCATCATTGATAAGAGTAGCAGGAATACTGGCAATCGCAGCAGATTCATTTCCCAAAAGGTCTTTCTTTTGAATTAGTTGACGTAGACTTTGTATACCATAGAATACACCTTTGGCGGTTTTACCACTAATTTTAACCTCATTGTAATCAACGTGTAAAGTGTAAGCTTCGTCGGATTCCAACGAAGAATCTATAGTCAAATTGATATTGCCTTTATTTTCATCTGAAAATACGATTTCTTTACCCGCTGAAAGTGATAAAATCTCTGCAAGATAATGACCTTCGGCTTCCAGGTTTTTGTCACCTGTTACTTTAGTATTTTGATCGATAATAAACCGACCATTTTTAACTTGTAAATCAACTGGTTTAGGTATGATGGCATAATCCTGATCAGAATTGACGTAATTCTTCATTTTATTATTACAGGAGGCAAGAGTTAAAATGCATGCCAATGTTAATAGTAGATTCTTCATTATTATCTGAACGATTTAGTAAAATATTATCCTTTTAAAATTTCTTTCCAAAAATGGTAACAGCACCACCCATACCAATATTCATTAATCTTTTGCCGGCATGACCTAGAACAATACCACAGATTAGGGCGATAGTTCCGCAAATCAATAACAGAATCTTCGATTGTAAATCATCAATTCCTTTCCATGCCAAAAATGGTGTAAAAAAGGATGCAACAAGCATTATGCTGCTGTATATGATTTTCTTTTTAAGAATAGGAGTAGTTACCGATTTAAAACGCAATTTTCCATCGATCATTCCACTTAAAAAAGCACCAAAAACAGTAAATGGAAAGATTACTGCCGAGAATTTTGCTGTGCCCAATAAAATTTCAGGATAGAAATTTGGAAAGAATAGATTGATCAACAATGCCTGCAAAGCAAAAACCAAAGTGGTTTGAGGGAAGTGAACTGCAATAGGATGCAAATCCAAATGTAAAATTCTACTACGCCCAGGAGACATTCTTTCTTTGTATTGTTCAAATACTTTCTTAGGTAAACCACAAGCGGGGCATACATCCTGTAGCTCACTTTCTTTCATTACATATCCACAAGGCTTACAGATATACAATTTTTCTTCTTGTTTTTCCTTCATAATTGGTTAATTTTTTAGGTCATAGAACGCATAAAAATACCAAATCAAACAAAACAATATGTCAAAACATATATTGGACTAAATTTAAATTAAGAATCTACAAAGTATACCTTTTTATTTATGCACTGTAAAAATGTTAGTATTCAAGGTGATTTGACTTAGAAATGAATGCATGGGATGATATATTTGTTAAATTTTTGATTCTCGAATCTATCGAATCAAAATTTCATTTTCTTTTTTAATATTTTCTTCGGTTTTGGTGAAAATTCGAACTATTTGAATGTTTCCTATTTGATTGTCGATTGCCTCAACTTCCAGTTCTTGAACGTATTTTTCATCTATTACAAAATCACTATAATCTGACTTTATAAAATCATCGTTTAGCATGAAAATAGTTGGAATATTACAACTTTTAATGTACTTCTTCTTTAAGTCAGTTAATGATATCCATTTAGGAGAATATCCTTTTTTTAGAAAGATATTTATTTGTCCATAGTATGATTTCATTTCGGTTGTGAATTCTTTCTTAACCACTTTTATATTATCAATATTATTTGGATCAATTGTGGCAAGATTAAAGTCTTTAATATGTTTGCCATTTATAAAATAGGCAGGATCTTCTTTTTGTGAAATCTCGTTTTTATAAACAACATTAAGAATGGTATCATTTTTATGATTAAGATCAGAGTTTTTAGATTGAGCAGTACATACAAAATAGGCTATACAAAATGCCAGAGTAACAAATATCTTCATTATGGGCTATTTATTTAGATTTTACTAAATCTTCTCTCAACTTGTTGTCCCAGAAAATAGGCTGCTAAAATTGGAATTAAAGCATAGCCGATATTTTTCTCCAATAATTCAAAGTAATCCAATCCTGTTAAAATGACTGCTGTCAGAACAACAAATAGCACATCAATTATTATCTTATTTCTCCTCATGTTTCTATGATTTAAATTTGCAAACTTAATTGCTTTTTGGTTTTACTTATCCCGTATGTGATAAATCCAAGCCCAACAATAATGTATGGTATACTCAGCAATTGCCCCATGTTGAATTGCATACCTGATTCAAATGCTACCTGATTTTCTTTAATAAACTCAATAAAAAAGCGAGCTGTAAATATGAGAAGCAGCACAGTTCCAAAGTATACTCCATTTTTTAGTTGCGCTCTCTTGGTTTTATACAAAAACAGCATAAAAGCAAAAATCAAGAAGTAACAGATTGCTTCGTACAATTGAGCTGGATGACGAGGAATGGTATCGATTCTCTCGAAAACAAAAGCCCATGGTTTTGTACTAGGCATACCAACAATCTCCGAGTTCATTAAATTGGCCAAACGGATAAAACCAGCACCCAATCCAGTAACAACGGCAATTAAATCGATGGTATCGAGCATGGCATGTTTGGTCTTGCGTGAATATATAAACAAGGCAATGATTAAACCCAAAGCACCACCATGACTGGCCAATCCTCTATAGCCTGTAAACTCAAATCCACCACTGCTTGTAAACTGAATTGGCAATATTATTTCCAAGGGATGATTAAAGTAATAAGAAGGTTCATAAAACAAACAATGGCCTAGTCGGGCACCAAGCAGAATGCCTATTACTCCATACATTGATAGCTTTTCTAAGTTGGCTTCTGGTAGTTTTTCCTGTTTAAAAATCCATTTCAAAACAGTAATCGACAATAGGATGCCACTTAGAAATAGTAAACTGTAATATCGTATGGATATGCCTAAAATATTGATGATTTCCGGATCTGGATTCCAATTTATTTGGGTTAAAATCATTTTTCTTTAAATGTTATTCATGTATTTATTTATCGGCAGACTTTTGAAATCAAATTTTTAAAAATTTCAAATATAATTTCAAATTCTTTAGCGTCATCTATATGGCGATCTCCTAATATAAAAAGTTCACCATTAGCCAGATGAAAGTTGGAAACATTATTCTTTAGTAAAAGGTTTTTCAAATCGCTATCAGACAATATATTCTTCATCTTTCTCTCATTGTTTGTAGTAATCAGATATTTGTCATCAAATTCTTTGTCGCCAATTTCAATTTCCTGGTTATAAAACGATTTTATAATCTTTTCAATTACATCTTCGAATGTGATATAGAAGCGAAAATCTTTTATTCCTAAATTGCAGGTAATTTTTAAGAGGTTAATATCTGATTCCTCAAACCGAACCATGTAATTTTTGATAGGAACCTCCATGATCAAACGACTAAAAGTGTTGCTACCAGTTCTTTTTATTTGCAGTGTTCCATTGTTTTTATCGGAAAACTTTTCCCAAGTTTTGAGTTTTTTCTCAACATCTATATATGGTGTTGCGGCAGGAATAAAAGCACGCATCACTTTTTCTATTTTCTTGATCAAATCAGGCATATCTATGTTTAGTTTTTTAATTTTCTAAATTACAAATTCAACTAAACATTAAAAATAACTTGGTAAAATTATTTATAGACAAAATCCCCCTTGATAACACCAATTATAATTCGGTGTTAGTAAGGGGGCATATTTAATTTACTGAATTCAAGTAAAATCACTTTCTGCTATCATACATATAGAAGCCAACCACATTTTTGTCCTTGTCAATTCTGAGTCTTTTGTATACTCTCTGAAAATGATGCTCAGAAGTCAAAGCTGCTGATGGAATGGTATTTTTATTGGTATCCTTAACCAAATAGGATACTACAATTTCCCAAATGTCTTCCTCTTTTAGCATTTCTGCTTGCTCCAAACGGAAATCAGGAGTATCCAGATCGGTTAAATCCTGGAGTTGTAATTTTGCGATGTCGAATAATTCTTTTAGTGTCATCTTGAGGTGCTTTATGAGGGTTAAATGATGAATTGTACAGTTAGTTTCAGTAAGTTACAAGGTACTCAAAAAAGATAACAATCAGGATATATATGTTTTGATATGGTATTACGCTTTTTTATTCCCCAGTCGTAAAATCCAATTCAAAACTTTCAAGTAAAGGAAAGCCTTCTTTGTCCTCGTTAAAAACAGAACGAAAATCGAGTAAATACTTGGTGTTAGGTTCTAGTTCAACACGAATACACAGAATGGTTCTTTCTTTGTTTTGCCATTCCAAATCCATTTTAGGCTGTTTGCCTTTATCACTTATTCCGTAGCTGGCCATCGGTTTATCGTACTCTACAATAATCTCTTTTAAAGAAGTGCTTACATTGTTGGTTCCCTGTTTCAGCGATGTACGAATAATCTTTGGGCAATTGCTTTTAAACTCGCTTAACAATTCATCTGCTGATAGTTTGTTCTGAATCCTTACAATTTCCGGCATAAAATCATTCAGTGTAGGGTATTTTGACCTGTTTGATGAATATCGCTCCAAAGCTTTATACAGTTCATCTATCCAAAGATTACTTGGCAATTCTCTCTTGCTTTTTTTCGGATTTGTCGATTTTGCTCACTTTTCAAAATAGTATGAAAATTAGTGTTCAAAATGGCACAATTGTTCAGAATGGCACATCCTACAAATATCTATTGTTCAAAATTGCACACTTTCGAAATCGATTGAAATGTAGCTATTGAAAACCTTTTCGAACGTCTAAAATTCAGTAAATCAAGAATAAATATTTTGAATGATTCTGAATAGTCTTGTGCAGTTTTTTTTGGCATTAGGCTTGGTTAGAGAGTGGGCAACAATAATTCGATCCTAACGATTTATTCAAACAATAACTTAATCCGATGAATGATTTAGAAAGATTTATAGAAAAGTCAGAACTAGTAGGTAGTGAGAATTTGGTTCTATCTAACGATGAATTTTCGATGCTACTTAAGAAAGAAAGATTTGACTACGTTGATGTACCAAGTTTTAATCTTAAAAAAGACATTAGAGCTGGTGAGGAAGGAATTGGAACTGCACTGGTAGAAGTTGATTATGGTATAGCAGAAACGGGTACGGTTGTGCTTGATAGTTGCGAAGAAAATAAAAGGTTGGCTACCTGTCTTGCCGAAAAACTTTTGGTGGTAATGCCACTAAGCAAATTGGTAAGCACATTAAACCATGTGGCCGATTTTCTTGAAGAAAGAACAGCAGATATGGGCGGATATGTTGCATTCATTACCGGAGCAAGTAGAACAGCCGATATTGAGCGTGTACTAACAGTGGGAGTGCACGGACCTAAGGAGATGACAGTATACATTTTGAATGATTTATAAGAAGCAGCTATGAAGATACACGATCAGATAAACGAGAAATTGCAAGATGAGGTTTTATATAAAAACCTAAAGAACTTTGCTACTGCTTATAAAGCATCAAAAGAAAATGCATATAAAGGACTGGATTTTGAATCGCTAAGAACTCGCGTTCACGATTTAAAAGACAGAGATTTAAATAAAGTAATGCAGCAATTTAATCAGTTTCGCGAAAATGTAGAGAAACATGGTTGTAAGGTATTTCAGGCAAAAACTGGCGAGGACGCTTGCAAATACATTGCTGATGTAATGAAAAAACACAATGCCAAATACATGGTGAAGTCAAAATCGATGACTTCGGAAGAGATTTTATTGAACCATTATTTGGAAAAAGAAGGATTGCAGCCAATCGAGACTGATTTGGGAGAGTGGATTCTGCAGTTGGCCAACGAGCATCCTTCGCATATGGTAATGCCTGCCATTCACAAAACTCGTCAGCAAGTGGCTAAAATCTTTGCCGATTACACAGGCGAAGAGGTTGATCCGGATGATATTAAAGCAATGGTTGAAATCGCTCGTCGTTTTCTGCGTGAATCGTATTTCAAATCAGGTGTTGGTATGACTGGAGCTAATGTTGCTGTAGCCAGTACCGGAACCATTGGTTTGGTAACCAACGAGGGTAACGCACGCTTGTCATCAACTGTTCCTCCGGTGCATATTGTATTGGTGGGTTACGAAAAATTGTGTGATGATTTTAACCAGGCATTGGATATCGTTCGTGTATTGCCAAAGAGTGCAACCGGGCAAACCATTACCTCATATACTACATGGATTAAAGGACGTACTCCATCCTATAAAAACGAAGAAGGGATCAAGGAAACGCACTATGTATTCTTAGATAATGGACGTTTGGCATTTTTCGAGCATCCAAAATTTAAAGAAGCATTAAAGTGTGTACGTTGTGGTAGTTGTGCCAACATCTGTCCGGCCTACGAAATGGTTGGTGGTCATGTTTATGGCGATCGTTATATCGGTTCTATTGGTTTGATTTTAACGGCTCTTTACCAGGGCGACGAAGCGGCAAAAGATATTCTGAAGATGTGTATTGGTTGTAGAGCTTGTTCTTTTAACTGTCCATCAGGTATCGATTTACAAAGTTTGATTTCTGATTTGAAATTGGTAGTTGGGAAGAAGTATGGAATCAATCCTATAAAGAAGAAGGTATTTAAGAACTTGGTAGCAAAGCCGGATAGAATGAAATCGGTTCTTTCAATGGGGGCAAATTTCCAATTTCCATTAACAAAGACTTGCAAAACCAATGATGAAAAAATTATTGGTACTGTGCCAATGTTACCGAAGGAAATGGATTTCAGAAAATTCCCGGCTTTGGCTTCTAAAACATTCAGCAAGCGATTCTACAAAGATGGTTTCGATCAATTTATTTCAGACCGAAAAGTATTCTTTTACCCAGGTTGTGCGGTAGAGTATTTCTATCCTGAAATGGGATTGGCCATGGTAAAACTATTGCAGAAGAGCGGTATTCAGGTTGATATTCCTAAAAAAGCAGCTTGTTGTGGTATTCCTGCAATTGCTTCGGGCGATCCTGATAATGCCAAAACCATGATTTTTAATACGCTTGATAACCTGCAAGAACCTAAGGATTATGAAGCATTGCTAGTGTTGTGTCCTACTTGTGGTGGCGCTATTAAGCATGAGTTTTTAGATTTCACAAAAGAAGACCCAAATAGATATAAGAAAGCTTCGATGTTAGGCGATATGGTAACTCCAATTGGTAAATTTTTGGAGGAAAATAACATCAAGTTCAAAGTGAAAGGAAACAAGAAGGTGACTTACCATACACCTTGTCACGATTCTCGTTCATTAGGCTATTCGGCAGAATCATTCCTTTCTAATTTAATAGGAAAACAATTTGTTCCACTTACCGATAGCAATGTGTGTTGTGGATTTGGTGGTACTTACTCTCTTGATTTTGCAAGCATTTCCAACGGAATATTAAACAAGAAAATTGAGAACATTGAGGCTAGCCAGGCTGAATTATTGGTTACCGATTGTCCGGGTTGTGTGATGCAAATTAATGGTGGTTTGATGCACAAGAAAGTGCCTGTAAAAGTACTTCACCTGACAGAGTTTATCGAGAACTACCTGGAAAGTGTTTAAATGTTAAAATATTCGAATTATGGATTTAAAAAACAATAGAATACAACTAGAGGAGAGTTTAAAAGACTTGAAACAAAAGTTAGTGGCTCTTGACATGTTAATGCACAATACCACTATTGTAGGAGATCCGCTTCGAAATAGCAATTCAATATTAAAAAACTATAGTAAATCTAACCCATTTGCTACAGATAATAAATCTAGTACAAACTAATGTCTCAGAGAAGATTATCATTTGTATAACCCCTTTGTTAGCAGTTATTGACATAACTATTGAGTTTTAAAAGGAGCCTGCTTTGGGCAGGCCCTTTTTTAAATACAATGCGAAAAAGGAATTACTGGAATTTTCTTATCAAGGCAAACTAAAACCTAAATTATTTTATTATGAATGCATTATTAGCTTTTTCGCCAATTCTTTTAACCATAGTGTTAATGGTTGGCTTTAACTGGGGAGCCAAGAAGGCTTTGCCGCTTTCGTTATTAGTGGCAATAGCAGTGGCGTTTGGAGTATGGAAAATTGATATTCACCACATTCTTGGATATTCGGTATTTGGCTTCCTAAAAGCTTTCGATATCCTGATTATTATTTTCGGAGCGATTTTAATTTTAAATACCATGAAACTGTCAGGTGCAATGACCACCATCAACAACGGTTTTAATGGAATCACCAACGATAGACGTATACAAGCAATTATTATTGGTTTCATGTTCGGTGCTTTTATCGAAGGTGCTGCCGGTTTTGGTACTCCGGCTGCTTTGGCAGGACCACTTTTGGTGGGTTTAGGATTCCCTCCTTTGGCCGCTGCTATGGTTGCTCTTATTTTTAACTCGGTTCCTGTTCCTTATGGTGCGGTTGGTACGCCTATTAGTGGTGGTGCTATGGTTACCTTGGAACAAAATCTTGCCGATGTAGCAGCTAATCCTGAGGTATTTAAATTGGCTTTAACCAAATGGATTGCTATTCCTAATGCTTTGGTTGGTATTTTTGTTCCTCTTTTGGGTATCATGATCATGACCAAGTTCTTTGGCAAAGAAAGATCGATTAAACCAGCTTTGGCTGCAGCTCCTTTCGCAATTTTTGCAGGTTTGGCGTTTGGCATTCCTTACGTATTGATTGCATCTACTTTAGGTCCTGACCTACCTTCTTTACTTGGAGCATTTATCGGATTAGGTATTGTTATTTTTGCTGCTAAGCGTGGATTTTTAGTTCCTAAAAAGACTTGGGATTTCCCTCCAAAATCAGAATGGGAAGCAAATTGGAAATCGAATGATAACGGTGGTGATACCGGCGAGGCAAAAATGGGCTTGGTAAAAGCTTGGATGCCATATGTACTAATTGCTGTTATTTTAGTTGTGACTCGTATTCCATCTCTTGGATTAAAAGGATGGTTAGCAGCGCAAACGATTACTTTATCAAACGTATTGGGTATCGAAGGCTTAACCTACGTATTAAAGTGGGCTTATCTCCCTGGTACCATTCCATTCATATTGGTTGCATTAATTACGAATGTAATGCACGGAATGAGCAAGAAGCAAGTTGTAACATCTTGGAAAACCACTTTCAAGCAAATAAATGGTGCTGCTATCGCTTTGTTAGCGGGTGTTGCAATGGTTCAATTAATGTTAAAGTCGGGTACAAACGGAGCAGGTTTAGACAGTATGCTAACTACCATGGCAACTGCCGTTGCCGATTTATCCGGTAATGCATATCCGGTTATTTCACCAATTGTTGGGGTATTGGGTTCTTTTATGTCAGGTTCAGCTACTGTATCTAATTTATTGTTTGCTTCTCTGCAATTCGAAACAGCTACTATTTTGGGAATTCCTCAGGTATTGATTGTAGCAGTTCAAACGATTGGTGCGGCATTGGGTAATATGATTTGTGTAAATAATGTTGTGGCAGTTTGTGCCACCGTAGGATGTATAGGTGCAGAAGGAACAATTATCAGACGTAACGCAATTCCTGCATTTGTATATTATTTAATGGTAATGATTGTAGTGGTAGTACTAATTTCTACAGGATTTAATCCATTGCCATTGTAGTAATTTAGAGCTTATCCGGAAAGTAATCTTAGGGTGTGATTATCGCGTTGCAGAAGCCTTGAAGTGTTTGTTGTTTTGTGGTTAGGGTTCAAAAGGTTTCACCAGCAAGAGTTGAGAGGAAGATCAAACTTTTTGGATAAGCTCAATTATTAAATTAAGAAAAAACGTACATTTGTCATACAAGTTACCAATTGTGTTTGTGTGACAAAATCAAAAACAAAAGATAAATGTTAACAGGAGAATATAAAACGCTATACGATAGATTAGTAAGAAGTATTGATAAGAAACGCATGTTTCATGATCCATTGCATACCTTAGCATGGGGAACTGACGCTAGTTTTTACCGTTTGATTCCTAAATTGGTAATCAAATCGAAAAATGAGGAAGAGGTAAGTTTGATTATGCGCGAGTGTAACGATTTGGATATTCCGGTCACTTATCGTGCAGCTGGTACAAGTTTATCAGGTCAGGCAATTAGTGATTCGGTATTGGTTGTTGCAGGAGATCATTGGAAAAAGCATAGCATTTTAAAGGATGGTGCTGCCATTCGCTTACAGCCTGGTATTACTGGTGGTAGAGCCAATGCCATTCTTGCACCTTATGGCAAGAAAATTGGTCCGGATCCTGCTTCTATTAATGCTGCGATGATTGGTGGTATTGCTGCCAATAATGCATCGGGTATGTGTTGTGGTACCTCCGAAAATTCATACAAAACATTAGATTCTATTCGTGTTGTTTTACACGATGGAACCATTCTGGATACATCAAATGAGGAAAGTAAGGCTTCATTTAAAAAGACTCATGCCAAGCTATTAAGCGATTTGGAGAAGCTTGCGAAAGATGTTAAAGCTAATGAGACTTTACACAATCGTATCCGCGATAAGTTCAAAATGAAGAACACCACCGGCTACAGTTTGAATGCCTTAATCGATTATACTGATCCATTTGATATTTTGGCTCACATCATGATTGGTTCTGAAGGTACGCTTGGATTTATTTCTGAGTTGGTATATAAAACCGTTGTTGAGCACAAACACAAGGCATCTGCATTAATGATTTTCCCTGATATTGAGAAAGCATGTCGTGCAGTATCAACTCTTAAATCGGAGCCGGTTGCAGCAGTAGAACTTATGGACCGCGCAGCTCTTCGTTCAGTTGAGAATGACGAGGGAGTTCCAACTTACCTAAAGGGATTATCGGAAGGGGCATCGGCAGTATTGGTTGAAACCAGGGCCGAAAGCAATGATGTATTGTACAAGCAAATTGATATTATCAAAAAATCTATCAAAGAGATTCCTGTTGAGATTCCAATTGAATTTACAGATGTTCCAGCCGAGTTTGCGATGCTTTGGAAAATCCGTAAAGGTTTATTGCCAACAGTTGGGGGGATGCGTAAAACGGGTACTACTGTAATTATCGAGGACGTTTGTTTCCCTGTGCCAAAATTGGCCGAAGCAACTCTTGATCTTCAAGATTTGTTTAAGAAGTATGGTTACTCTGAGGCTGTGATTTTTGGTCATGCATTGGAAGGTAATCTTCACTTCGTATTTACTCAGGATTTTGGTACCCAGGAAGAGATTGATCGTTATGCTGAGTTCATGGACAAATTGGCTGTATTGGTTGTAGAGCGTTACGATGGTGCACTAAAAGCAGAGCATGGAACAGGTCGTAACATGGCTCCATATGTTGAAATGGAGTGGGGAACCGATGCTTATAAGTTAATGAAGCAAATCAAGGAGATTTTTGATCCAAGATATTTGATTAACCCTGGTGTGATTTTAAATGCGGATAAGCAGGCCCACCTGAAGGATTTAAAACCTCTTCCACCAGCGCACGAAAAAGTAGACAAATGTATGGAGTGTGGTTTCTGTGAGCCATCATGTGTATCGCATAACTTGACATTAAGTCCTCGCCAGAGAATTGCAACTTACCGTGAAATTAGCAGACTAAAAGCAAGTGGTGAAAAACCGCACGAATTGGCTACTCTCATCAAGAACTTTGATTATGAAGCAATGCAGCTTTGTGCTACCGATAGTTTATGTGCTCTTGCTTGTCCTGTAAAAATTGACACTGGTAAATTGGTAAAAGAACTTCGTGCAGATGAAGCTTCACCTAAGGCTAAGAAAATTGCCATGTGGTGTGCGGACAATATGGACAAGGTTCAATCGTACGCCAAAACAGGTTTAAATACAGTAAGCTTTTTCCACTCGATATTAGGCTCAGGTTTAATGGGGGGTATAGCAGGTGGTATGAGAGCCGTTTCGGGAAATGCAATACCTCGTTGGAACAAGGCATTTCCTAAGGGAGCACCAAAAATAGTTCCTCCAACTGTGGATAAATCAAATCCTAAAAAGGTGGTTTATTTCCCATCATGTATCAATCGTAGTATGGGAACATCGAAGGATTACGATGAGAAGGTTGCTTTGACCAAGAAAACTGAAGAGCTAATTAAAAAAGCTGGTTATGAAATCATTTACCCAGAAGATTTAAATAACCATTGTTGTGGTATGGCATTCTTAAGTAAAGGTTTCAAGGAAGCAGGTATGAAGAAGTCTAATGCTCTGGAATCAGCTCTTCTGAAGGCTAGTGAGAATGGAAAGTATCCCGTTCTTTGTGATATGAGTCCTTGCTTGTATACCATGAAAGAAAACATGGAACCTAAATTGAAATTATACGAACCTATTGAATTTATTACTGATTATTTAGCTGATCATTTGAATTTCACTCCTGTTGACGAAACAGTTTCAGTATTTGCAGTTTGTTCTGCGAAAAAGCTGGGTGTGGATGGTAAGTTGGTTGAATTGGCACAAAAATGTGCTAAGACTGTAGTAAAACCAGATACAAACTGTTGTGGTTTTGCTGGTGACCGTGGATTTACTCATCCTGAATTGAATGATCATGGATTGCGTGATTTGAAAATTCAGTATCCTGCAGATGTGAAGCACGGATATTCAACAAGTAGAACATGTGAGATTGGACTGACAATGAATAGTGGGGTTTCCTACCAATCTATTATCTACTTGGTTGATCGTGTAACCACAGCTAAACAATAAAACCTATTTGATTGATTTTAAGATTGAAACAGGCGTATTCTGTAAAGATATTTACTTGCATGCCGAATCGGGGTACGTCCTGTTTCAAGCTTTAACCCATAAAACAGCATGGATCGAACATGTAAAATTTAATCTTGAAGATTAAAATTTTCTGTGAGTTCATGTGACCTTAATATGAAAATCTAAACATATGAAAAATTTATTTGCAATAGCATTGAGCTTGTTGCCATTAGTAAGCATTGCTCAGAAAAAAGAAGATATAAAAGTTAAACTTGGTGGATTTGTTTCTGCAGAAGCGATTTTTGATACAAGAAAAACAGTAAATGCTCGTGAAGGTGATGTTATTCTTTATCCAGCAGCCAAATCTTACGATATCAATGGAGAAGATTTAAATGATCGTTCTGAATTGTTCATGACTTCAATTCATTCTAGATTAAATGTTGGTATAACAGGTTTTCAGGCATTTGGAGCCAAAGGTTCTGCCACCATTCAAGGAGATTTTGTAGGAACATCAAACGATAAATCAGGTTTATTTCGTTTAAGACATGCATTTATTAAACTTGATTGGGGAAAAGATGAATTATTGGCAGGTAAGTATTGGCATCCAATGTTTGTTACTTCTTGTTTCCCTAATGTACTGCATTGGGGTGGAGGTCTTCCATTTAATGTATTGGGAAGAGCTCCTCAGTTCCGTTACACTCGTAAATTCGATAAGGGGTATGCATTTATTGCTGCCTTGTCTGAATTGGATTTTAAATCTACTGGACCTGATGGTGCAAATGTAAAATATGTGCAGCAGGCAAGCATTCCTGAACTATCGGCTCAGGTAAAATACGATTTTGCCAAAGGATTTACTTTAGGTGCAACTGCAGGAGTTAAATTTTTAAAACCAATGATTGAAAATCCATTGGGAGCAAAAACGGATGAAATGTTATCAAGCGTTCAAATGAATGCATGGATGACTGTGAAATCTGATAAGGTGGTTTGGAACCTTCATACCATTTATGGTCAAAACATGTACAACTTTGTGATGTTAGGTGGTTATGGTGTGAAGAACGTAAAAGCAAATGGAGATTACGAATATACAAATATTACCACACAATCTATTTGGTCTGATATTTACACAACTACAGGTAATGTTCGTTACGGATTATTTGCAGGATATACTAAGAATCTTGGTGCAAGAGATGATTTGGCTACAGATGCCAATGGTTTTGTGGGATTGTATAGCCGTGGTTCCAATATCGATTACGTATATCAATTTGGTCCAAGAGTAGAGTGGTATTCGGGTAAGTTCATGATTGGTACACAAGCTTTATATACTGCAGCTGCTTACGGAACAACTCAATTAAATGGTAAGGTTACAGATTCCTCAGAAGTAGGAAGTGCTCGTTTCATGGTACACTTAAAATACTCTTTTTAACAAAAATATAAGACTAAGAAAGCCTGTTTTCAATTTTTGTACGTTTAGCTAGTATAAATATATACTGGTGTTTTTTACAAAGCCTCAAGTTTAATGCTTGGGGCTTTTGTTGTGACTGTTCTTATAATAGTCTAAAAGAGAGTTTATAATAAACAACTGGATTGTACTAATTTGTTATATGGAGTTGTTAGATACAATCAATTTATTAATTATGGTTTATATAGAATAAATATAAAAGTTTAAATAATTGTTTAAAAATGTTAAAATTTGAAAAAATCTTTTATCTTTAAAGTCTAATTCCTACCGAAAGGTAGTAATGAGTTAAAGGTTCAACCGTAAGGTTGGTTAGTAGGTTAATTAACCCTTTAGAATTGTTGCCCGTGATTCCCCTATGTCACGGGCTATTTTCTTTTTTATAGTCCCATATTATTCTGCAAAAATAAATAACAGTTAAAAAATTTATTTTTAGTTACTAAATGCTAATTGTAATTAAAAATAAAAGGGCAACCCATATGGAAATGAGTTACCCCTTTGTTTATTATCGAAGGTTTAATTATTCAGCTTTTCTGAACAAAGGATCAGCACCAATTGTACCTACTAAACTTTCAAGGTATTTAGCGGATTTAACGTGTTCTAGATCCTTCTTGGCTTTTGCATATCTATCGGCAAGACTTAGATCTTCGCTCCATTCAGCATTCAATCTCTCGGTCATGAATGATTCAATGTATGCAATTTGCTTTTCGTAGAATTCAATATCGATTTGTTGCTTGCGTTTCAATCTTTCTTTGTACCAATCAGAATTGATTACTACATCACGATCGAATTGTTTACGCAATTCAGGATCAGAAATCTCTTTTCCTTCGTATTCGCCGTAAGCCATAATGCTTAATAGAATCTTCAATGGAGGAATCGCAGCATCAACACTATTATCCTTAAAGTAGTTTATTGCAACTTTTTCTTGAGCTTCGCAAATGTTTTTAATACCATCTACATATGACTCCATATCTTGAATCTCTGGCTTCAACATTCTTTCGTTGAAAACATTTTGAGGCTCATCGAAGATACGATTCATATAACGGAACAAGAACTCTTCAGTAATACGATATCCTAATCGAGAAGCATAGATTTTTTCTCCATTGTATTCGAAATCATTTAATTTTTCCAATGAGCCTTCATTGATTAACAATTTAGGATCACGATTTTCTTCTTTCAAACGACACCACAATTCAGGAATCAACAATGAAACATCATGGTCGAATCTGTTCTCGATTCCTACATGACCTGCTGCCGATGAGAATCCTTGATACCCGGTAAGGATATAAGAAAGTAAGGCATTGTTCAGGTCGGTAGTTGGCGACAACATATTAAAAGGACCTTTTGTTAATGCTCCCTCGGTACCCGCTCCGGTTGTTGATGGAGATTTACCAGTTAAACTACAGATGAAGTCCATGAACAATTCAGGCAATTCCTGGTAGTGGATTGGATTGTAAACACTCAATGCACGAATTCCAGATTCTTTTTCTGGCGGATTGTTTCTTCTTCCTGGAAGAACTGCATTAACTGGATGATATACCGCTTGATCCAATGGAATTCTTCTTGCAAGACGAATTCCTACCTCAGCCAAACGATCATCAATTGGGTTTACCAAATCAGGTCTGATCTGAAGGTATCTAGGATTTTTAGATGGTGCACCATCTACAATTCTAGGGTGTGAAGGAGAAATAAAATAGTTAGACTTTTTACTATCAGCTCCACGTTTGATCACCTCTTGAATTGGTTTGGTATACATGTCAAAACCAATCGCATCAGCAATTAACTCCTTACCATCTTCAGTAGTCAATGGTTCGTAGTTTGATGTAAAGTTATTTCTCATCGACAGGTCTGCCTCAGCTTCTTTATCGTATCCTCTGTGAATTGCTTCGTCAGGACGCTGGAAGAATCTCTTCTCACAATTGGTTGTAATCTTAACACTCTTGTTACTGTATACTTCGTTAAGATTTTTCAACTGATTTGCAGGAAGTACTACAGAAGCAGTAATATCATCTTCCATTTGTATTTTAGCTGCAGCAATAAAGTCTTGACGCAATTTGTTCAAATACCATGAGTTGTCATTAGCGAATCCTACTCGTAAGTAGCTGGCAACAATCTTGCGGTTGTTGAATAACAATTCGTGACCTTTTCTCCCGTTGATTACGTCAACCGAGAAGTAATCTCTCCAGTTGCTGTCGGTACGTTCCGGACGATAGAATCTCTTAACGAATAACACCAATGCCTTAACGTGATCTGGAATTGTATTAAGGAATTCATTGTACTCTTTGGTATAATATTTTGAAGGAGTTAATAATTTCACCACAGATCCTAAAGAACGATTAGAACTTAATAAAGATCTTGATGGTTCTGTTCTATCTGGATGATCTTTCCAACGTTTTGTATAATCATGATTAATTACTTCATCAGCTAGGTTAAAGTCTTTCTCCATGTCTTGTACATAGAACGAACTATAAATAATAGCATTCAGAAGTGATTTAGAAATTTCCGACTTTCCTCCACCTGACACAGTACATGGCTTATGACAGAAAGTACCTTCAGAAGCAGTACTTACCAATCTCCAAGATGGAGCAGTTGGATGTTTCTCCATGTGCATTTTATATCCAGATGGATGTACATAGTAATGATCTGGCAGTAATCGAATGCTTTCTTCTTTTTCATCTTTTTCCCAGCTTACTTTACTTTGGTAAAGATCGATGTTTGCATTTTCATTGATATAATAAATGTTTGGATACTCCTTATCAGTAGCAAATCCTTCAGGATATACATCCATGGTTGCACCAAATTCTTTTACTACTTCATCGTAGCTGTATTGCTTTTTCAAAACGTTCTTCATGAACAATGATCCGCTAAAGCTGTCTCCTAAATTCTTTCTTGGGAAGGCGATAGCTCCACCAGCATGCTCTTCTTCAGCTAAACCATATAAGTTAGCAGAGAAACTGATTTGTGTTTTGATCTCTTTTTTCGAGTATCCGAAATAGTTATCAGCAATTAAAGTAATTACAACACCATTTTCACTGCGGCAGGTTAATTTAAAGGCAGTACCGTTGTTGTAAAGTTCGTCTTCTTTGATCCAGCAAACCCCATCTCTTTTCTGACGCTCTGTAGCATCATCGTAATGAGGTAAGCCTAACTCTTTCTTTGTAAGTTTAGTTAATTGAGGAGCCAAAATAATACATCCGGTATGTCCTGTCCAGTGTTCAATATCCAAACCAGCATCGTTAGCAGGGATGTTTGGATCACCAGCGTTACCGAAGATTGATTCTACAAAGTCCAAGTTGCTTACAAGGCTACCAGGAGCAAAGAATCTTACTTCCATAGATTTTTGGCTAATCACATCTTTTACTTCAGGACAAACAATTGGGCGAAGTAAAAGAGATACCATCAATTCAGCTTTATCTTCTTGTGCAGAAGTAAAAGGCAATTGCTTGGTTTCGGCAGAAGGAGTAAGTGCTGCTTTTAAGAATTTTGAAAATGCTATTTTAGGTACTTCGATTTTATCCAAAGGTACAGGAAGACTGCCCTCTACAATATGGAATGATCCTTTGGTAGTTCTTCTGTCGTGTTTTGGGTTATGAAGTACACCTTGTTTTATTCTATAAGAACTTAAAAGTTCTGTAATGTGTTCATCCTTGTTTGGAGGCAAACTTAATTCTCTTGCAATTCCAGGTTGGTCAAGAATAAATGTATTAGTAGGAAGTTGAGCAACTTCATCGTCTACATCTTTTAAATAATCATTCAGAAAGTTCTGTATACGTTGGTCGGCAGGGCAAAGATGATCCGCTAATAAACGTGATTTAGCTCTGTAGTTTTGAATTAAGCTTTCAGTCAGTTCAATAAATTTCGGATCAGATAATTGCTTTTTCCCCTCTTGGGAATCTCCTTTGTAAATAGGTTGCCCCATAGAAGCCAATTGAAGGTTGATATAACGGATTAAGTCTTTTTGACTACCCTTAACCTTCTTATTAATTTCGCTTGGTTTTTTACTTTGCATATGTCTCCAATTTTTGTTTGCTTAGGGAATGACGGAATCAAAAATACTTTATTTTTTCACTTGGCAAAAATTCCTGCATTCCACACTATAGACACAATCCCTTCAATTTAACCTTGCTATTTTTAGTTAGATAAAATTGCATGAATCGAAAACGATTTAATCTTGATTGTTTGCGATTAGTTTAGACTCAATCTAAATTGTGAGATTTTCAGAGATTTATTAAAAATAGGCTTGCGAGAGTCGACTTTTTACAAAATTAGGTCATTTTTTTCACATTCCTTTAGCAAAAAAAGAGTCTAATTTGATGATTTTATTATTTCATTGGTCATTTTCTATAATTTTGAAATGTTGAGTTTATTTAAATATGTAATGAGAAAAGTATATACCATTGGAGATTGTGTTCTGGATCTGTTTTTTGAAGATGATAAACCTATAGAGGCAAGACCTGGAGGTTCATTTTTAAATTCATCGGTTAGCTTAGGACGATTGGGTATTGATGTATCCTTAATTAGTGAATTGGGAGAGGATCGTGTAGGAATGCAGATTATCAAGTTTCTTAAGCAAAATGACGTTGATACTCAGAAGATATCGCGTTTTAATGATACAAACTCAAATTTGGCCTTGGCTTTTCTAGATGATCAACGAAATGCAGACTATGCTTTTTATAAAACCCGGGCAGGAAAGAAATCCTGTATTGAGTTCCCTGATGACGTAAAAAAGGATGATGTAATACTTTTTGGTTCTTTTTTGGCAATAAAGCAAGAGCTAAGATTTGAGTTGGTAAAGTTTTTAAAATCCTGTAAAGAGAAAGGTGCTATAATTATTTACGATCCTAATTTTAGAGCGCAGCACCTGCCTTTGTTGGAAGACGTGCTTCCATACATTAAGGAAAATATGGAATTAGCCGATATTGTAAAGGCTTCGAACGAAGATTTTGAGTTGATTGGTGGAGTAAAATCGGTAAAGGAGGCAAAGGATTGGCTGAAGAGTTTTTCAACAGCTTTGTTGATTTATACGGCAAATAAAAATGGAGTATTTGTATATACAGACAAATTGCATTCATTTTCGGTACCGCAGATAAAACCCGTAAGTACGGTAGGAGCGGGAGATACCTTTAATGCTTCCATAGCTTACACTATTGTTACTGCCAATATTGGCAAAAAGGATATTGTGTTTCTAGGAAAAGAACAAATACAGGAAATGGTAGAGTTTGCTGTTTGCTGTTCTCAACATGTATGTATGAGCTATGATAATTTTGTTTCGCTTGAGTTTGCTCATAAAATCAAGAAATAAAAACACCCTTCCTGGACTGGGAAGGGTGAATTAACTACATACAATTTACTGAGTGAGAAGAATACTTTTAGCCAATTCATCTCATAACTATATTCTTGAGATAAGTAAAAGGTAACCCTGGGAAATTCGCTTTTCTTGGTTTATTATATCAACGTATAAATAATGGTGACGAAGATTACTTTTTAAGGGGCAAGTCTTCGATGAATCCACGAGTTTTTCTCAATTTTGTATTCAATTCTGTCATTTAATCGATTTTCTCTTCCTTGCCAGAATTCAAATAAATCAGGAACCAATTTGTATCCTCCCCAGAAATCTGGCCTTGCGAAATTTTCTCCATGTTTTTCAATAAATTTCATAACCATCTTATCCAATTCGTCACGGTTAGCAATTACTTTACTTTGTGGAGATATAGCAGCAGCAGTTCTGCTACCCACTGGTCTTTCGTTAAAATAAGTGTCAGATTTTTTAGCGTTTAGCATTTCAATTTTCCCCTCAATTCTAATCTGGCGCTCTAATTCAGGCCAAAAGAAAACCAAGCTTGCAAAAGGGTTGTTCTCAAGTTCTTTGCCTTTTTTGCTATTGTAGTTTGTAAAAAAGCAAAATCCATTTTCATCAAATTCTTTCAATAATAATATTCTTGATGATGGTCTGCCATTACTCGATACTGTGGACAAACACATTGCATTAACATCAGGTAGGTTCTGTTCTACCGCTTCAGAAAACCAAATTTTAAACTGTTCGAATGGATTCGAATTGATATCTGATTCTAGCAATTCTTTTTTTCCATATTCATGCCTAATGCGTTTAAATTCTTCTTTCATTGTCATAATCCCGATCTTAGTTATTGGTTGGGTCAAGCAAGATATTTGGTTCTATTGTCAGTCCTGTGTAATTAATATAATACTGACCATCTTTTTCAGGGAATTGCATTCCTGATTCATCTTTAGCATCAGCATTTGCTACACCAACGTGAGCAAATAGAATCTTAGCTTTGTGTTTATCTGCATGCTTAATAATTTCTTCGGCAGCAACTGAAGTTAAAGATCCAACATCAGGATATGTGCTAGTCTTTACTACAATAAAATGCATTTCATCGTCTTTTCTTGCTAGAATTTGTGGATTCTTGTCAAATTCAATATTTACAGATAGGATTTCAAACTCATTTTTGATGTGCTTGTAAACCCACTTGATTCCCAATTCATGAAGTTCTTCACCTGTCAATCTTCTCTTACTCATATTTCGATTTGTTCTTTACTGCGAATATCCTCTTTAATTAAAACAAATCCAAATAGTTTTCTTAAAGTAAAAAGTTTATAAGACATACTCTAGTCAATATAAATATGATTATTTTGGAGTTATTTATTAAAAGGATCGGTTTTATAATATGTCTGATGTGTATAGAAAATTTTGTTTTACTGTTCTAATTGTTTTCTTGGGTTTTAATTGCGATTTGAAAGCGCAGGTTGAACTCAAATCTAGTTATGAGTTACTTGACGAGAGTCAAGAGAAAGATGCTCTTATTGAATACTGGAAAACTACAATCACTTTTGAAAGGTCTAAAAGTGGGGGGATGCCGGTTGTGAAAGAGACAGATTTGTGTCGTATTGTTCCTTTGCAAAATAACTTGGTAATGAGACACTATTTTGTTAGTTCTCATAAGCAAATTACAGATTACAAATTCTATGCTGGTGGCTCAGGACGAAAAAGCATAAAGCCAGTGATAGGAGATAGTAATACACCAGGGATTTTTCAGAGCGATAGCAAATATTATTACTTCTCAAGAAATATCAAACCAAGTGACCAGTATGGGAAATTTGAAGTGAAAAGTACTACCGACGACTTACGTTTTTATACCAGAGCCTACATGGCAGACATGAAATTGTTCACGGCGAAAAGAGAAGTTGAAGTATTGGTTCCGGCCTGGTTGGATATGAGGGTGGAATTGTATAATTCTGATCATGTAGATCTAACATGTGAAGTAGATTCACTACCTGATGGAGATGTTCTTTATCGTTATACTGGCAGAAATTTAAACGCTCCTTTTCAATCTGATTATTTTCCAGGTTATGCAAATGTGCATCCGCATCTTCTGTTTTTATACAATAGGTATAGAACAGTGGATGGAGAGTGGAAGCCTATTTTGGAAAATGTAGACCAGTTGTATAAATGGTATAAGGAAATGAGAGGGCCAGAGCAATACGATTTGGAAAAGTTTAAAGCGATTAGCTCGGATGTGGTTTCTGGAGCTTCTAATCAACTTGATAGTATCAAAAAGGTTTTTTACTGGGTTCAGGATAAGATAAGATACATTGCTTTTGAACAAGGAATAGATGGTTTTTGTCCGCAAAATGCCTTATCCGTTTATGAGAACAAATATGGCGATTGCAAAGGGATGTCGAATTTGTTGAAAGCCATGCTTACTAGCCTTGGATATGATGCGCGCCTGGCATGGTTAGGCACCCAGGATTTGCCCTATACATATAAAGAGCCTTCCATTGCAGTTGATAACCATATGATTTGTGTGCTTTATCAGGGCAAAAGAAAATATTATCTGGATGCCACTGAAAAGTATTTGAAGTTGGGTGAAACGGCCAGCAGGATTAATGGCAAGGAAATTCTCATAGAAAATGGAAACTCTTTTGTAATTGATACGGTGAGAAGGAGTGCAGAGGATATTTCCAGCGAAACATACCACTATCAACTAAAATTGAAGGGAAATAATTTGAGTGGTAAGCTGAAATTTCAGCTGCAAGGGGAAGCAAAAAGGCATTTCTATATGAGTTTATCACAATTATCAAGATCGGAGCAGGAGAAGAATATTAGTGAACTAATGTGCAAGGAAGATAATTTACTTTTGGATTCCCTTAGTGCATTGCCCGCGACTTTTGACAGAGATTCAAATTTGAGTTTAACAGGAATCATATTAAAAAACAATGCTTTAAGACAAATTGCAGATGAGCGATATATTGGAATTGCCAATTTAATGCCTGAAATCAATTTTGATAAAGATACTTCTAAAAGCAGGCATATAAGGTTTTCTCAAGTCATAAACCAATTGAATGAGACGACCTTGGAAATTCCGGAATCTATGGAGTTGTGCTATTTACCAAAGCCATTAGTTTTTGAATTTGACGATGCTTTTTACAGGATGGAATATTTGTTGGATGGCAATTTGGTAAAATTTAAATCGCATTTGTATATTCCTTATAAAATCTACAAACAGGAACAAATAAAAGACCTTGCAAAATTGTTCGATTACCAGCATAAATCAAGAAAGCAGAAAATTATCTTGAAGGAAAAAAATAGATGAAGCGAACATGATTAAATAATTATAAAACTCATGAGGGAATACTTGTTTATCTATTGTAAATTAGATGTTAATATGGCCTTAGAATAAAAAAATAAATACATAAAATGAAGAATATTATACTATTTGGATTAGCATTTATTTCGATGCTTGGAATGTCATACGGACAAACCGACTCGTTGCGTGCGGAGCAATTAAGAAATCAATTCTGGGAGAACAGATCGGAGCAGTGGACGAAAATCGACATCCCTGAAAAATGGAAGGATGAATCAGCTGTTATTCTGAACAAGGAAACTTACTACTGGGTGAAGAAAATACCTCTTTTATCGTTTTTGGAAGAGCGGTATCATACCCATAAAAGAATAAAAGTAATAGATGATAAGGCCATTAAAAGTTATTCTGAGTTTTCATTTGCTGAAAGTCAAAAATACTACAGCCTCTTCTGGGGATCTTCCAATCTTCATTATTATTATGGTATTAAGGTGATTAAATCTGACGGGAGTGAGCAAATAGTGGGAGAGTCTGATAAGATTCATACAGAGGTAAAGCACCGAAATAGGAAGGTAGGCTATCAAAAAATAGCCATACCTAATCTGGAGAAGGGCGATGTGATTGACTATTATTACTGTATGGAACGAAGGTTTCCAATGGATCAATTCTATATGTTTGATCCGGTACGATATTTTCTAAATGATAATCATCCCATTGTAAGGCAAGAGTTGACTTTGGAAATCGCTCGGAAATGCTACCTGAATTGCAGATCGGTTAATGATGCTCCTTTGATGAAAGAAATAGATACGGATGTATCAAAGGCAGTTAAATATCATTTGATTGATGAAGGGAGAGAGAAGTTTGAGAATGAAATTTTGGCTTTTCCTTATTCTGAGCTTCCATGCATAAAATTTCAAGCTTTTTTCCCTGGTGGGACTTTTGCATACCCAGTGCCATATGCTGAATTTTTAGGGGAGAGATTAAAAATGAAAAATACTGCCTATCCTCAAGGCTTGGCAAAACTGGCAAAATCTGTAAATACAGCTGGAGTGGGTACTTTTTATCCTGTATTGAAGAAATATATTATCTCAAAGTATGGAAAAGAAAGACCTGAGAATGTAGAAAAACTCGTTCATGATATCTATTTCTTTTTGCGTGAATATTGGTGTCAGCAGCAGTTTTTTGTGAAGAATCAGAGAACTAATTATTACAATTGGTTTACCATGTATAGCACAGTTGGTGGTATTAGTAGAATTTTAAAAATGTATGAGATAAAACACGACTTGCTGTACATTATGCCCAAGTATATTGGAGAATTGGATGATTTACTTTTTCTGGATGAGTTGAATTTAGGTTTACATGTGAAGGGAGAGGAGCACCCTATCCTAATTACAAAGATAAATCCGTACAGACTGCCATCAGAAATACCTGACTTGCTAAGTGAGATAAAAGCATATGCAGTGCCATCCATAGGGGAAAATCCAGTTGTGTCAATATATACTTTTCCAGAATTAAAGATTGAGAATGAAGAAAATATTGTATCTAAACTAAAATTCGATCCGGAAAATGAAACTTTAAGAATTGAGTCGGAATTTACAATTACTGGTTCTTCGAAATTAGAATGGGATACACTGGTGATGACCAATAAGGTATTTTTCGATGAGTTTAAAACTGATCAGTATGGTAAATTTATTAACGATAGGGATAAGAGAAGAAAACCAGAACAATTAAGGGCTTTTAATGAAAAGCTGGGAGTAAGGTTTGCTGATGAACAGAAGAAGAGAACAGAAAGTCTTGAAAAATATTTACAAGAGTTTTATGGAATTCAAAACTGTAATGTGGTTGATTTCAAGTTGATTTCATCGGGGCGCTGGACTGACTCTTCATCGCTTATCTTTAAGGTTATCTGGGAGAGCTCTTCCTATGTTTCGAAGTTTGGAGAAAGAAGTTTGCTGAGTGTAGGCAGATTCATGAAAAAACCATTGGGGGAAGAATTTTTACAAAAGGATCGCATGCTCGATATCCATTTCCAAAATAAGGAGGAGATGTCGTATGAGCTGGAACTAGAGTTACCCGAAGGTTTTGATGCGAAAGGAATCAAGGAACTGCAAGACAATTGGGAGGATGATTATTTTTATATCAGGTCAAATAGTGAGAAACAGGCCAATAAGGTGATTATACAATTTGAAGTAGGTATCAAAAATAGTCATTTGCCTGTGGAAGAATGGGATAAAGTCCGCAACTTTTTTGCAAAGATCTCAAATCTGTGCGAAAAGCAAATCGTCATTCAACATAGGCAGGATAATATAGTTACCCAAGAATAAGAAAACAGAGCCAACAATTGCGTTGGCTCTGTTAGTTTTAGTCTATTTTGTAATTACAGGACAATATTAGATATTTTTTTAAGGATATAAATAAGCATGACATTCAGTGCAATTGTAATCCTTCCAGTCAGTTCCAATATCAACCGGATGTTTAAATTCCAAACTTTTTCCAGAAATAGCAAACTGTAATGAATCTACTTTTCCTTGTGAAGTTATGGTATGACAGAGATTACAATCTTTTGAAATGATACGTCCTTCTTCTGTTGCATGCATGTTATCGTGACAACGAAAGCATCCTTGCGATTCCATGTGGCTTTTATGATCGGGGTAAACATCCCAGCGCACTTTCATGGCAGGAAAATTATTCTTGTGATAAGCCATTTTAATTCCCTCAATAGCTTGACTAATATCTTCTTTAAAAGTGGAAGAAAGTTTAGGGTATTTTTCCTTATAGAAATCTAATACTGTCTGTTCTATAATCAGATTGGCACTATCTTTCGTACTGTAAGGTGATTTTAAAGCTTCCATTGCAGCCATTTTTATGAAAGGAATTTTATTATTAATACTGCTATCAGCTAAAGCTATATCGATGAAATCAGGAGGAGATAGATATACGTGTGAAGGGCGGTTGTGGCAATCCATGCAATCCATGGTATGAAGTTTTGCATCGGCATAAAATGCAGAGTCTGGTTCCATCATTTGGTCTTTGTAGATGTGCTCTTCTCCTGTTTTTAAGTTGGTATACTTCACCCATTGTATGAACTCATTTTTCTCATCAGTTGTCATGAATTCTATTTTGATATTAGGGTTGATATGCCAGTGAATTCCTTCAGAAAGTTGTTGAGTATGGTGATCAGGACCTGTTTTCATTAGAAGCTGAATGTTCCATTCAGTATTCAGACTGTCAGCAAGGAAATTTCGTTGTTTTTTAAAGCGTTTAGGGTAGAATTTTTCCGGCCAGTGACAGTGTTCACAGGTTTCCTGGGCAGGTCGTAAGTTGGCAATTGGTGTGGGAACGGGACGTGGAAAATTGTCAGAGATAACGGCATAAACCTGATACAATCCACTTAGTTTTGAACGAACAAACCAATCAGCTCCTTCTCCTACATGGCATTCAACACAGGCAACTCTGGCATGTGCAGACTGCTGGTAAGTTACATATTCCGGTTCCATAACTTCGTGACAAAGCGTGCCGCAAAATGCTACAGATTCGCTGTAAACAAAGGCTTCGTAGCTACCAATGGATGAAAGAAAAAGAAAAATAAAGCTGATGATGACAAAAAGCGAAAATGCATTTCGATGTTTCTGATCGTTTAAATCAACTCTGGGCCATCTTTGTGTTCCTGTAATAAATTCTAGCTTGCTGCGTTTGCGAATTTGCATTATCATACCGATTGGAATCAATATCATTCCAATAACCATGATAACTGGAAGCACTATATAAATGATTAACCCCATATAGGAACTTCCCTGATCGAAGATTACAGAGATTACAAAAAAGAATACGATAAGAAAAAAGGCAATTGTCGCAATACTTGCTCCCAGAACCGAGGTCCAATTGTAAAAAGATTTAGGTAGTTTCATTTTGAAGAGATTAGTTTACTGTAATTTATTTAAATCCGTGAGATTATGCAATTTATAGGGCTAGTTTAAATTTAATATTGGTAAAAATAAGCCGCTAAAAGGAAGATGAACTCCATGGTACTTAAATTCATTTAAGATGCTTTGTTTCCATCTTTTGGACTGTTTTCGGAACTGTCTTTGTGTTTTTTGATTCTCTTGGTATAGTACAGTGAAACTCCTAAAGAAATACTTGCCAAGAAGAAAAAGGCGATTACCCGATACCCCAGCTCCAAATGCGCCAGATCAACGAATAAAAGATATACAACGGTTATAAATAGAGTGCAGATTGCCAACCATCGGTATTTGAAGTTTTTAAGTAATATGCTTGTCAAAAAGAACAATCCTGCAGTAGCTGTCCAGGAAAGAGTAATGTATTCTTGGGGGATAGTATGGTATAGGCCATAAAGCATCATCATTAAGAGTGCTCCCAGGTACATGTTACGCATAAGATCTGTTTGTAAGCTTAAACGTTCCTTCTTCCAGTTGAGGATGCGAGCGGAACCAAATGAAACCAGTGCAAAGGTAAAACAGATCATTCCAGTAGGTTTATTATAAGCTAAATAACTTATTAGAATCCCCAGGAATAATATTGTATTGACAATGGTAATTAATCTGGATTTAAACCAAAGTGCCATCGAAACCACCAGCAAACTTTGCAAGGCAAGCCATAAAAAAGTGTTGGGGAGTTGAGAATAACCATAAACGGAGACACTTAATGCCATGAAACCAAAACAAGCATAGAAGGACATTTCAAATTGACTACTCTCCATGGATTTCAGGATAACAGAAAAGATTAGAGATAGGAGTGCGAGTATTCCAAAAATTCCAATATAATTATCCTGATAAAAGAAGATTACATTCATCACCAGCATAACAGTGAAGCATATTCCATTCCAGATCAGAAGAAGAATAAAAAGATTGTCTGAGATGGATAGTTTTCTTCTTAGTGGAGCAATTAATGAATAGACTCCAAAATAGCACAATAAATAAAGGAGATTAAACCCATGACTGCTTATCTGTCTTATAGAATGTTCCATTATTGGATTCCCCAACAAAAAAGACAAATGGAAAAAATAAACCAGGAATAGAAAGAGTAAAAAAATGTGCCACCAGGAATATCGAAGCAGAAAAAATAATGTGATACACGAAGTGAAAAGCAGTAAAGAGAACTGTAGCTGCAATGACTCAGAGAAGACTGCAGTTAAAAGACATAGAAGTATGCCCATACCACCGTAAAGTTTTGACTGTTTTTTTACGGCAAGGTAAATCTGAATTCCTGATATAATCAGAAGTAGTGAGATAACAATCCAAGACTGTGAGATAACTGGTTTGGGAGTAAAAAAATGCAATAATAAACTTACATAGTACAGAAGCAGGTGTGCACTAAGCTGAAGCATGAAAGACAAATGAGAGAAGTTCTTTCTGAGCACATGAGATAAGGCGAACACACACAGAACAGAAAAATATCCAATTAGGCTTGAAACAATAGGATGACCTATGTCTTTTGAATAGTTCATTAAAAAGATAATCCCTATTAAAAGAACAATACTTCCCAACCAGGCCAAGCCAAATTCCCCAACCTTGAATTCAATACCATTCTCAGTTTGTTCAATTCCTGAGGGAGATGCTTTTTTCTCGGGAAAATCAGGTGAAGAAGATAATACTCCTTTCCTAAACTGTAAGTTTCCCAGGTATTCTTCAATTCTTGAAATCCGTTGTTCTAACAATTGTATTCTCTTTAGCAATGAATCATTGTCAGAACGATTAGTTTGATTCGATTGAGTCATAATTCGATCCCTCCAAGCTTGAATGTAATTCTATGTTATCTGCTTTGGCAAAGTAGGATGATAAGTTGATGTGTTACGCCTGATATCTGCTATATCATTGCATTAGGAATGAAGAAAAAGTTCCTCATTCCTTTTTTAATGTTCGCATATAATTGACCAATTGCCAACGATCCTCCTCCTTTGGGATTTTTTTCTCAAAATTGGGCATTTCATCTCTTCCTATGAAAGATTTAAAATAAAGTTCCCCGTCCTTTTGCTTCTGAAAATCCTGAAGAGAAAAATTAGGTACGGCAGACTTAAGTCGTTTAGCTTTAACTCCGTCACCCAGACCTTGTTTGCCGTGACATGAACTGCAGTGGACTTTGTATAATGTTTTTCCTACAAATTTCGCGTCTGTTTTATTGACATAAGGATTCTTGAGATTTACATACTTGTCTGGCACCTTCCACGGTTTAGCCTGATATTCAATCCACGCAAGTGACAATGCTGAAAGCAGAAGAATTAATAATACATTGATTGGATTTTTCATGATGTTGATTCTTTTAAATTGTGAAAAATTTTAGCTTCGAATTTATTTGTTGTCGGAACTTTTATCATGCCCGACTTTTTTAACAGAGGCAGATTCCTCTTTGTAAATCATATATAGTTGAAAGAGAATGTAACCAATTATTCCCCATACAACCAATAGAATAGAGTTTACCAGCAAGATAAGGCTCATTGGCGCATTTGCCCTTGCAGCCCACAAGCTTCTTTTATTTTGCTGTTCATCAATTACCAGGGGTATTCCCCATGAGATGGTTTCTTGTATTGTGGTATCCCGGTAGGGTGGAGTATCTTCAATTTTTACCAATAGTATGACATTTCCCTTAGTGTCGCCAGGAAGATCTGAGGGGAATTCAATTTCCACTTTCCCCGATTCATCCGTTGTGTTGAACACACTTCCAATAGGTAGAAGACTAAAGCTTCTTTGTACGTAAAAGTATAGATCGATTCCTGCTACAGGAGCGCCCATACCCTGAGAGTGTTGTTCCCGTACTATTGCAGTAATTAGCTTCACTGAATCCGTATCGGAGAAGTGAAGCTCAATTTTAGTTCCTCTTTCCTGTGCGAATACTTCAGTAACGAAACCCAAAAAGAAAATTACAATAACAAGTCTTTTGGTTTGATACAGTACACCTTTAATAGGAAAGAGATTATTTTTTTGATGTATCATTGTCTGCAATTTTGGATGATCGATTATTTATGGATTCTGTAATAGGTATGACAGGAAAAATTTTCATCATCAAACTTACCATAAGTATTACTCCAGCAAATGTGGCAAAAGTGATCGCCCATTCTTCCCATGTGGGATAATAATGGAGGTAGGATTCGTCCACATCCTGAATTGGTAAGTAGGGGTGTTGTAAAGATGGAATTACAATTAAGAATCTCTTAAGCCATGCACCCAAGATTACAAGGAAAGAAACCAGTAACATGATAAGTGGTCTTCTTCCTCGTCGGAAAAGTAGGATGATGATGGGTAGAATTAGACCTATAATCTGAACAAACCAGTACATGGCAGAATATTTCCCTGAGAAAAGTTCAGTAATATGCTCTCCTTCGACCCCTACCATTTTAAAAGCGGGTCCCAGATATTCATTAATGTTAAAGTACAAATAGACAAGAGATAACAATACAAGGATTTTTCCCATTTTGTCAAAATGTTCGTGTGTTAGATAGTTCTGAAGGTTGAAATTCCTTCGAACAAAGTACATTGCAATAACAATAACTGCCGCTCCAAGCATAAAAGCCCCGGAAACAAAATAGGGCCCCAGATTGGTGCTGTCCCAACCAGGGCGCCATGTAGTAGCAAATAACCATGACGTTATAGTGTGTATGGCAAAAGCTACTGGAATGACCATTATTTCCAGAATAGAGGAGGCCCGGTTTAACCTTTTTTGTTGAATAGGACTGCCTTTCCAATTCAATGAAATAACCTTATAAAGTCTTTTTTTCCATTGAGGGATTCCATTTAGCTGATCCCTGCAAATGGCCAAATCGGGAAGAAGAGGCAGTAACAATAAAAGCATACTAATTACTAGATAGGTAATGATGACAATAACATCCCAGATGATGGGGGATTGAATGCGGCCATTTGTAATAACATGAAAAAAACGATCGGGGCGTCCCATGTCCACAATAATTATAATACTAGCACAAATAATAGAGGCTACTGCCACCATTTCAGCAATCCGTGTTAAAGGGTACGACCATTTTGCATTGGCAAGCTTGAGAATGGAACTGATTAAAGAGCCAACCAAACTTACAGCTACAAAAAATACAAAGTTGGATATGTATATTCCCCAAGAAGTATAATCACGCATTGCAGTAACAATTAAGCCATGTTTAAGTTGTTTGTAGTATGCGAAAATTCCTAACGCAATAACTATCGATAATACCAGCATAAGAAATTTGAAATTTCGTCCTGACTTGAGAACAGGAGTTGTCAAATCATTCAAAATTTGTTGGTTTTCTTTGGTTTTAAGAATTGATTCCATGTTGTTTGGGAGAATTTTTGATCTACAATTTGTTATTATTCTTTAAATGGGAAAAGTCGATCAACCGGAGGGAGATAGTAAACATTTGGCTCAGTACCGAGCTCTTCCAGATATCGGTAACCTGCTTTGTCTTTTAAGAGTTTACTCAAACGAACTGTATCAACACCATTGGTAACAGCATCTTCATTGGCATCTCCAAAGTATAAAACCCCGTTCGGACATGCTGTAATACATGGTGGAAGTTTCCCTTCCCGCAGATGATCTGGGCAGAAATCACATTTTTCAACTGTTCCGACCTGGCTTGGTGTACTTGTTTCGGGAGAATAATGGGCATGCTTACTATTGCCAATAGGCTTTGGTTTTCCCCAATTAAAAACCCTGGCAGAGTAAGGACAGGCTGCCATGCAGAATCGGCAACCAATACACAGCTGATTATCGATAAGAACAATACCATCAGATCGTTTGAAAGTAGCACCAACCGGACAAACCTTAACACAGGGAGGGTTGTCACATTGAAAACATTTCTTTGGCATCCAGTAGGGAGATGAATGTGGATTATCTTGTATTTTTAGTACTTTGATAAATGGGCGATCAGGTGGCAAATTATGATGTGCTTCACAGGCTTTTACACATTCTCTTGCGTTTTTACATTTTGCCAGATCAACTACCATAACAAATTTTTTTCCAGGAATTCCCTTACGCGATTCTTTGTTTGAAACAGGTTTGTGGTGGTGAATTTCTTGCAGTTGATCGGCTTCAACTTCCATAAGCTTTCCTTCAGGAGTGAGTACTTTAATGGTTTGAGATGATTCCTTTTTTTTTGAGCAGGAGGAAAGAGGGAATGCTTGTACTCCAAGAAGTGTACTTACTCCAATTATTCCACTTGACTGTAAGAATTTTCGACGGCTTTTGTTCCTTTTGTTTTGCATTTTCATATGTAAATGATTCAAAGTGTAGGAAAAAAAAGATTGTATTGGGTTGGATATCTTTAATATAAGAAAATTAGTCTTTGAGGAAAAATTTTTTTTGATCTTCATATGAAGATCAAAAAGGTGATTGGGATTTATGGTGACTTCTGAATTTTGTTAAAAAATATCTGTTTCTTGAATTTTAGGTGCGGAAATGCTATTTTAATAGTTGTTTTTAGGAAAGTTCATTAATTCAAATGCTTACCAATATGATAAATATTGCTTTATTCGGTCCTCCTGGTGCAGGAAAAGGGACACAGTCTGAATTCTTGATTAAGAAATACAATCTGTTTTACATTTCTACGGGAGATCTTTTGAGAAAAGAAATAAAGGAAAGGAGTAAATTAGGATTGGAAGCCCAAAGTATAATTGCGTCTGGAGGCTTAGTTTCCGATGAGATTATTGTACAGATTATTGAAAAAACCATTACCGAGAATCCGGATGCAAATGGATTTTTGTTTGATGGATTTCCCAGAACTTATATTCAGACCTATATTCTGGAAGGTTTGATGATAAAACTAAATACTTCCTTAAATTGCTTGATAAGTTTGGAAGTAGAAGAAGAAATATCGGTTTCAAGATTATTGAACAGAGGTAAAACTTCAGGAAGATCAGATGACAATGAAGCTGTTGTAAGAAACAGGTTGAGAGAGTATAGGGATAAGACATTACCAGTTCTTCAATTTTACAAAGACAAAGGAATTTATTATGGGATTAATGGAAATCAATCCATTGATAAGGTAAATCTGGAAATCCAGAAAGTAATTAATGAAGAACTTGCCAAGAGCTTGTACAATGTTGTATTGTTTGGATATCCAGGATCAGGAAGAGGATCGCAAGGGATAGCCTTGGCCAAAGAGTTTGGTTTGGAATATGTTGCTACGGGACAAATGTTGGATCATGAAATTAAAAGTGGTTCTGAAATAGGTAAACATATTATTAAATTGTATGAGAATGGAGAGTTGGTGCCAGACGAGATTGTTGTTCAGTTGATTGAAAAGAAGATAGAAAGCTCCAATGGTGTGAAAGGATTTATTTTCAAAGGCTTTCCAAGAACTCTGGTGCAATCCTATATTTTGGATGGTTTATTAAAAAAACACAATTCGTCGATTAGTAAGATTATAGAAATTGAGGTGCCTACGCTTGAATTAATTAACAGGTTAGATGCTAGAAGTAAAACTAATAGATGTATGCCTTACGATACCGAAACTTCAAAAATTGTGAAGCGATTGCAGGAGCATGAGCACAAAACGGTTCCTGTGATTGAAAAATACAATCAACTTCATGGGGTAATGAAGGTTGATGGAGTAGGAGAGTTTGATGAGGTTTTTGATCGGATTGCAAATGAAATTAAGGATGATATTCAATAACTCTAATAATCCTGAATGATGAGTGATAAAAAATGCGATTGCGAAAAAAAGAGTCCAAAAGTTGTATTTGCCTGTTCTGGAGCTGCAGACGTTGGTGAATTAACCGATTTGGTTGCCAGGAAGATGAACAAGAACAAACTTGCACAAATGAAATGTTTGGCTTTTGTTGGTGCAGGAATCCCTCAAATGATTGATTCGGTTAAGAATTCAGACTGTTTGGTAATTGATGGTTGTAATTTGGATTGTGGTAAATTAACAATGGAGCGCAATAATTTGGAAAACTTTACGCATTTGCGCTTGAGTGATTTAGGTTATGTGAAGGGAAGTTCACCTGCCGAAGAACACCGAATTAATGCCATTTATAAAGTTGCCAGTGATCTGTTATAAGATAAAAACTCCCGAAAAAATAAGATCCTCGGGAGTTTTTATTTTGAAGTAACTATTCGTATCGTAATGCCTCTACAGGATCTTTCCTTGTAGCCAACCATGCCTGCCAACTGATGGTTGCCATTGCTAGTATCATGGCAGTTGTACCGGAAATAATAAAAATATACCATTCTATTGTTGTGCGATATGCAAAGGCTTCTAGCCAGTTGTGCATGATATACCATGCAATTGGACTGGCAATAACAATGGCAAATAGCATCCATTTTAAAATGTCCTTGTTTAGCATGTGTAGAATGCTAAAATCGCTTGCGCCCAAAACTTTTCTTATGCCAATCTCTTTGGTTCTCTGCTCAGTTGTAAATGAGCTCAATCCCAATAAGCCCAAACATGTAATCAGAATGGATAGAATGGAAAATATGGAGAAAAGCTGCATGGTATTGTTCTCGTTTTTATGGAGACTGGCAAATTGATCTCCCATAAAAAAGTAATCTAAAGGAGATACTGATGCCTGTTGGCTCCAGTTGTATTTTAACAGGTTAAGCACCTCTTTCTTCTGACCTTTTCGGTATTTAATTGCAAGATATGATTGCGGTAATCCTTCGGGATGTAAAAATACCAAGGGCCCAATTTTCATGTGCAGAGATACATAATGGAAGTCCTTTACCACACCAATAATGGTTTTGTTTCCCATATGTGTTTTAACAACTGTTCCAACAGGATTGCTTAAGTTCATATCTTTCACCAGGGCTTCATTTACCACCAAACCATCTTTGTCAGAAGAATGATCTTTAGAGAAATATCTCCCAACGGTCATCTTCATGCCCATTGTTTTTGCAAAATCAAAATCTGCTGTCGTATATCTGGTTGAATATGGATTTTGATCATCACCAGTTGTTTTCCACATGGAGAAACCATCGTAAAAACCTCCCGGAATATTGTTGGTTAAAGAGGCATCAACCACATTGCTGTTTTTAAGAAATGCTTCTTTGAAGGCTTCCTTTGCACTCAGGCTTTGTACATTTCTAACGATTAAAAGATCTTCTTTATCGAATCCCAAATCCTTTTGTTTGATGAAGTCCATTTGTTGGTAGGCAATTAAGGTACTAACAAATAGAAATATGGTGATACAGAACTGGAAACTTACGAGGCTTTGACGAAGAGGTGATTTACCCTTACCCGATTTCAATTCCCCTTTTAATACTTTGGCAGGATCGAATTTTGATAGGTAAAAAGCAGAATAACTACCTGCAAATAATCCTGTAAACATTGCAATCCCAAGGAAAAGTAGAATCAGTTCAGGAGTTGAGTAATAGAGTTTTCCTAACTGTTTGTCAAGTAGTGAGTTTATCACTGGAATCATTAGTTCCACCAGTAAAAGTGCAACCAGTAAGGCTACAAAGCTTAAAAGTATCGATTCAGACAAGAATTGCAGGATCAATCTTTTTCTGGTTGATCCTAAACTTTTTCGAACGCCAATTTCCTTTGCTCTTTGTGCTGATTTTGCCGTACTCAGGTTGGTGAAATTGATGCAGGCAATCAATAATATCAGAATTGAACTGAACAGAAATATGTACACATTATTGACATCTCCATTTTTTTCCAATTCATATATGGAAGTGGAGTGCAGATGGATATCAGCTAAAGGCATGGCAAACATTCGGTAATAATCGCCATTGGATTCCAACTCTTTTAGACTCATGTTTCTGATACTCTTTAATGCCGGTTCAATATACTTTTTTACCAAGCCCGGTACTTTTTTCATAAATGCTTCTCCGTTTGCCTTTTTATCTAAAAGAACATAGGTGTAGGCTCCATCGTTATAATGACTGGTTACTTCGTTTTTAAAACTGGTTTTGAAAGAGGTTAAAAAATGGAAATGAAAGTGTGAATTGTAAGGCAAATCTTTTGCTACAGCCGATATTGTGTAAGCCTGATCTTTACCGAAATCTTCCATTTTAACCTGTTTGCCAATTACATCAATTGTCCCAAAATATTTTAAAGCGGTCTTTTCAGAAATGATTGCCTGATAAGGATTTGCAAGTGTTTGTTCTCCATTTCCTTTCAGGATTTGGAGGTCAAAAATTTTGATGATGGAAGGATCGGTCCAATAAAAATTCTTCTCCGTAAAACCTTTCTCTTCTGATTTAATGACAGTTGGTTCAAAGAGCTCAACAATTCTACAAGCATCAATTACTTCCGGAAAATCCTCTATTAAGGTTGCAGCCAAAACCGGTGATGAAGTTGGATGAGTCAATTCGAATTCATTCATTTTAATTGAGGTGTTCATCCTGTAAATTCGACTGTGATTTTTGTTGTGCTTGTCGTAACTGTATTCGTCTATAACATATAAGGATAGTACAATGCAACCAGCTAAACCAATGGCCAGTCCAAAAAGATTTATAAAGGAGTATATTTTATTTCGCCAAAGATTTCTAAAGGCAATTTTAAGATTATTCCAAATCATATTTATAGTTGTCAGAGGTTAGTAATTAGTTTGATTTTGCAAATCAATGTTTATTCGTAGCGTAATGATTCAACAGGATTTTGATTCGCAGCTTTCCAGGTTTGTCTTCCTACGGTTAGCAAGGCAAAAAGACCTGTTACAAAACCGGCAATTACAAAAGGAAGAATTCCGATATCTATACGATATGCAAACTGTTCCAGCCAATTTTTCATTATAAAATATGATATTGGAACTGCAATCAGGAATGCAATGCCTAACCATCTTGAGAAAATAGAAAATAACATAGAGGTGATTTGCCATTCGGTAGCACCATTAACTTTTCGGATTCCAATCTCTTTGGTGCGTTTTTGTACCATGAAAAGGGATAGAGCGTAAAGTCCAAGCAATGCCAATACCAATGATATGATGGATGAATAACTCATAAACGTCATTGACCTTTCTTCAGCACCATATTTATCTCGGTTATATTTCTCAATGATTGTGTAATCCAATACATATCCCGGATCGAATTTGCGAATTATATTGGTCACCTCTTCCAATACTTGTTGAAGGTCATCTCCTTGGTAACGAATCAAAATGTCACTAATCATGTTAAAGCTATTGTGTGTAAACATCAATGGTTTTACTTGAGTACGTAGCGATTGAAAATGGAAATCTTTTACTACACCTATGATTTCCTGGACCTGTCCTTTGTATTCAACGTTTAAACCTATTACATCATCTTGATTCAATAATTTTGCTCCTGTTTCATTAATAATGATGCCTTTTTCATGCATTTTACCTGTCTCCTTAAAGGCACGTCCCTGGCTAAGTTCAATTCCTGTAGTCTTGAAATAATCTGGTTGTATTCTGTATGAATTGAAAGATTTTTGTTTGTTTTCTTCTTCTCCCATAACAGTAAATCCTTGTCCACTGGTTCCACCTCCTGGAATATGATCTGAAGCTGATACAAACCTGATTAAAGGTAGTTTAAGTAACTCTTCCTTTATAGAGAAATATGACTGGTTAATTTTTGCATTCATGTTCTCAATGGCCAGTACTTTTTCAGGTTTGAAACCTAAATCTGCATTTTTCAAATAGTTTATCTGTTTGTTCAGAACAAATAGAGATGCAATTAAAGTAATTGAAACCGTGAACTGAAAGATGACCAATACTTTGGTGAGTATGTTTTTCCCATTCATCTTTAAACCACCACCTTGCAATGCTACAGAAGGAGAAGGGCGTGAGATAAATATTGCTGGGTAAACACCTGATAAAACACCAACTGCCAATGCCAATGCCGGTAAGCCAATGCTTAAAAGTAAGTTCGACGAGTAGGCAAGTGTAAGATCCCTGTACACCAATTGATTAAAATGTGGAAGGAATATTTCTGCTAAAATTATTCCCAAAACCAAAGCAATAAAGGTGAGAAGTATGGATTTACCCACAAATAACTTGATTAACTGCCATCGGGTTGCACCTATGGTTTTTCTCATGCCAATTTCCTTGATTTTGCCTTCATACTGTACAGTCATGATGTTGATGAAGTTTATGATGGCAATGGAAAGAATTAAATTGGCCAGAAAAATGTAGGTCAATACTATATTGATATCTCCTTTTGGTCCAATACTATGCAAGTGTGCAGAATGCAGGTGGACGTCACTTAGTTTTTGAAAATAGGCTCCTGTTTTGTATCCATATTGTTGAAATCCATCAATACTTTTACGGTATTCCTTTAATACGCTATTTAAACAAGCTTCCTGATCTGCACCTTCTTTTACCAATGCATAGGTGAAAAATTCTAGGCCCGATTTTGAATTGATAGGATAGATGTATTCCAAAGGAGCCAGTACTTCAAAATTGTAGTGTGAGTTTTTAGGTAGGTTTTTGGTAACTCCGGAAACGGTACAGTCAACTCCGTTAAGGTTTATTAAGGAGCCAAGCACATCAGTCCTGCCAAAAATAGTTTTAGCTGCTTTTTCAGACAGAACAACACTTTTAGTGTCTTCCAATGCCGTCTCGGGATTGCCATGAAGGAAATCGATATCAAAAACCTTAGTGAAATTGTCATCTACAAAATGAAATTTGAAGCCAAAGAACCTTTTATCTTCATGGTGAATTTCACATTCCCATCCTCTGTACAATTGGGTTATTTCTTCTAGTCCTGGGATATTTCCCTTGTATTCCTCGTGGTTTATTCTTCGACAAATGGCATGGTCATTTGCTGTTTCTTTCCCCAATTGAGAAATCAAACGGTAAATTCTGTCATATTTGGAGTTGAATTTATCGTAGCTCAACTCGTATTGAATGAATATGGAAATTAGTATGACTGCAGCCATACCAACTGCAAGACCAAAAATATTGATAAAAGAGTTAAGCTTGCCTTTGGCAAGACTTCTTATGGCAAGTTTAAGCTTGTAGAAAAACATATTGTAAAGTTTGTTTGGATTAAAAGTAAGAATTATAATTCTTCTTTGATAAGTTCTTTCGTATTCTGCTTTTGTTTGTTTTCTGACACCACTTTTCCATCAAACAAATGAATTACCCTATCAGCATATTCCGAATCTCTTACCGAGTGAGTTACCATAACAATAGTAGTTCCTGATTGATTTAGTTCCCTTAGCAATTCCATTACTTCAGTACCATTGCTCGAATCAAGGTTACCAGTAGGCTCATCGGCCAATATTAGTTTGGGATTAGTCACTACAGCCCTTGCGATGGCAACACGTTGTTGCTGTCCGCCCGATAATTGCTGAGGGTAGTGTTTTGCTCTATGTGAAATATTCATTCTCTCAAGAACTTCGTTTACTTTGGCTTTTCTTTTTGATGTAGCCAATCCCATATAGATTAAAGGAAGCTCAACATTTTCAAAAACTGTCAATTCATCAATTAGGTTGAAACTCTGAAAAATAAAACCAATATTTCCTTTTCTAAAATGAGTTCTTTGCTTCTCCGATTTTTCAGTTACATCAGTGTTGTTAAAAATGTAGTTTCCATTGCTGGGATTATCTAATAATCCGATAATATTTAAAAGGGTTGATTTGCCACATCCTGATGGTCCCATAATAGCTGCAAATTCTCCTCTTTGAATATGAAGATTAACATCACGTAACGCTGATGTTTCTACTTCTTCCGTTCTAAAAACTTTGCAAAGGTCTTTTGTAATTATCATTATTTTCAATTTATAGGTTCGCTTTTCTAATGCCAATTGGCGTGCCAAATAAAATAATACCAGAAAATCAAAAAGTTAGAGTTTTGTTGAAATGTTTTGTGTTGGAATTTCCAACACCTCATGTTGTGAATTACAACAATCTGTTAACTTTGAAAATGAAACTAATCGATACATCTTTTTATGTCACAAAAAGGAAGACTTCTAATCGTAGATGATAATGAAGAATTGTTATTTGCTTTTCAATTATTTTTAAAATCACACTTTGAATTGATTGATACCATTAAGAATCCTAATGTTCTTGCATCAAAACTAAGAGAGAAGGAATATGATGTTATCCTGCTGGATATGAATTTTAAAGCAGGTATTAATTCCGGAAATGAAGGACTTTATTGGTTAAAGCAAATACTGGATTTCGATAAAAATGCTTGTGTAGTATTTATTACTGCATACGGTGATATCGAGTTGGCAGTGAGAGCTATGAAGGAGGGAGCTGTTGATTTTGTGCAAAAATCCTGGGATGAAAAGCATATTCTATCAACTCTATTGGCGGCTTATCAACTTCGTTGTTCTAAAATGGAGATAAAGAGTTTGAAGTCGAAGCAGAAGAGATTAAATCAGGAAATCAATAAAAACAAAAGCTTTGTAATCGGAAGATCTGCTAAAATGCAAGAGGTTTTTCATACGGTGGATAAAGTTGCCGCCACCGATGCCAATATTCTAATTACAGGAGAGAATGGAACAGGGAAAGAGGTGATTGCACGAGAAGTGCATTTGCGTTCTACGAGAAATGATCAGGTGTTTGTTCATGTTGATTTGGGTGCAATTTCAGAATCTTTGTTCGAGAGTGAATTGTTTGGACACAGGCAAGGGGCTTTTACGGATGCTAAAGAAGACCGGATGGGTAGATTTGAGTTGGCATCGGGAGGAACTTTGTTTTTAGATGAAATTGGAAATGTTCCCTTGCATTTACAAACAAAGTTGTTGACTGTGATTCAACGAAAGGAAGTAATTCCTGTAGGCGGTAGTACTCCTATACAGATTGATGTTAGAATTATTGCAGCAACAAATTGCAATTTGCATAAAATGGTTGCTGATGGATTGTTTCGAGAGGATTTGTTGTATCGTATTAATACCATATCACTAGAATTGCCATCCTTAAAAGAGCGATCAGAAGATATTGCAGAGATATCGCAATTTTATCTGGAAAAATTTACAAAGCAATATGCTAAGGAAAGCATGCAGATGAATAAATCTGCCATAGTGAAGCTGGAGAAGCATGTGTGGCCAGGAAATATCAGAGAATTGCAACATATCATCGAGAAGACGGTAATCTTAAATGATTCGACTAAACTGAATGCTGAGGATATTATCATTGGGGAATCACTAAAAAAAGCTGAAGTAATGCCTGATAGTTTTAATTTAATAGAAAATGAACGGGTATTGATTAAAAAAGCCATTCAGTTTACGGGAGGAAATATGAGCATGGCAGCAAAAGAGTTAGGAATTAATCGTTCAACCTTGTACGATAAAATCAAAAAGTATGATTTATAGACGATTCTATATTGGAATAATAATACAGGTGATTTTCATATCGCTTACCCCTGTATTGTTTCTATATGTTCAATCGAGAGAATATATGGTGGTTACAACCTATAGCTTGGCTGTGTTCTGGGTGTTGCAAATTGTTTATTTATTGCACTATGTGAATAAAACCAATAGAGATTTGTCTCGTTTTTTTGATGCTTTTCAATATCAGGATTCAACTTTGGTGTTTAATGAGCAAAAAAAAGACAAAGCTTTTAAGAATTTGCATCAAAGTTTTAACCACATCATTAATGCTTTTGGCAAAGTTAAAATAGAGAAGGAAAAGGATTTTATATTTTTTCAACATACTCTTGAATTGGTGGGGATTGGACTTCTGGCTTTTGATAAAAAGGGGAATGTAAAATTGTGTAATTCTGCTTTTAAGGATTTGTTTTTGGTGGAGGATTTTTTGAACGTGTCCGAATTGGAATGTATCGATAAGGAGTTTCCTGATTTTTTGAAAAGAACAAAATCGGGTAAGCAAGAGTTGAGAAACTATCTGGTTAAAAACAGGATTTTAAAATTAGCGGTTAAAGCTACGAGTTTTAGATTAGAGGATGAGCAATTGAAAGTGGTTGCTTTCCAGGATATCAAGAATGCAGTTGACGAAGGAGAAATGGATGCCATGCACAAGTTGATTCGCGTTTTTGCACATGAAATTACCAATTCGGTAAGTCCAATTTCTATGTTATCAGGTAGTTTGATTGAGTTGTATCAGAACAACGAGGGAAAATCAAAAGAAGGTTGGAATGAGGAAGAAACGGCTTCCAATACCTTAATGGGTTTGACAACCATACGTAAACGAAGTAAAGGACTTTTGGCTTTTGTTGATGAATATAAAAACCTAACTCATTTGCCTAAACCACACTTCGAATTGATTCCGATACAGAAACTTTTCATGCAAATTGAAACGCTTTTTAAAGAGGAATTTAAAGCGGAGCAAATAGAATTTAAATATCATTTCCAAGATAAGGATCAGGAATTGATTGCCGATGAAAAATTGATTACGCAAGTATTAATAAATTTGGTCAGAAACTCAATTGATGCATTGAAAGAAACGGAAAATAAAACTTTGTCCATTTCCACAGGAGAAGTGAATCCAGTTAATTTTATCATTATTCGAGATAACGGAGTCGGTATTTCAGAAGATGTAATTGACAATGTTTTCACACCTTTTTTTACCACAAAAGAAAAAGGTTCTGGTATTGGATTAAACTTATCGAGACAAATTATGAGACTGCACAGTGGAACCATTGCTGTGCGTTCCAAGCCCAGTTGTCTTACTGAATTTACCCTACAGTTTTGATCGAACTTGCTTAATGAGAACAGTGGAAGAATAGACTCTACATCCTTATGCTAATACAGTATCTATCCTTAAGCTAATGTACAATCCATTGTTAGGCTGATAGAGTGTGAAGTATTGTAATACCCCGCAATACAGTATTCCATTGTCTGCAGATATTCGTAACTTGAGGATATATGATGCAGATCAAATCCCCATTCGAGATAACCAAATTATTGCTTTCTACAGATCCGATAGAAAGAGAGAGAGGTTACAATGCCTTTCTGGGGAGAACGCATTGGGTAAAAGGGAATACAACCGCAAACTTGTGCAAGTTGGCAAGCATTCAATTTCAATTGAATCCTGATCACATTAAAGTTTTGCCTCCAAAAATAATGAACCCAAAAGTGTTATGGGCGAGCCAGGTTCGCTTAGAACAAGAAAAACTGCAAATGGTAGATGCGGCTCATGATTACATTTTGGAACAAGGAAAGGAGTTTCCGCCTATTATTGTTTGGGATTTGTATCAGGAAAAAAGAATACGTTACATTGTTCACGATGGGCATCATCGTTCGTGGTATTTCAATAATAAAAATCAGAATGTGGAGGCCGTAATTCTGCAACCAATGGAGAATTATAGATCTGTTGAGAAATGTCTTATTCATGCTTTTAATATTCGCAGACTGGCCATTAACCTGCCAATATTCTAATTGAACTCAGGTAAAAAAGCTGGAATCATCCAGCTCTTTAATTTTGTCTTATGTCATCTAAATTAATCCGGGTTATTTTTTTATCCAGTGTGTGATGTAACTCTACTAATTTGTCACAAGGATATTCATTACATTCAGCACAGGTGTCAAGCAGTTTTTGCCTGGCACATTCTCTTACGGCACACTCGGCACAATGGCGAAATTTTTTGCCCCAAGGTTCATGACATCCTTTACAAGTGATTTCGCAGGCTTCGTATTTATGATCTTCATCAGACCACAATTTAGCAATTCGAATCCTCACCTTCTCCTGCTGCCTTTGGGTAGCAACATATGCCGGACATGTTGAGCAATTAACTCCACAATAAGCAATTCGATCTTCGTCTTGAATTCTGTTCATTGGTCGTTTGGTTTTATTTAATGATACGAAAGCATGCCGTTATGATTGCTGTAATGCATCATGGAATGTTTAAATATAACCAAGAAAATCAGAGTTTTCAAGATGTTTTATAATACAAAAAAATCCTCGAGAAAAGAGCTTCGAGGATCATTTTTGGCACGAATTTTTTTATTCTTTTTCTGGCTTGACCTTGCAAGTGTTAATTCCCAATAATGTATATGGCGGACAATTACCAATTACACTTGTAAGAAACATTACACAGGCAAAAATGAATACAATTAAGCCAATGGTTCCGGTAATGATATCTGTAAAATAAAGAATTGCAAGAGTTATTGATACAATTACTCGTAAGATGCGATCTAAAGTTCCCATATTTTTTTTCATGGCAGTTTATTTTTCGATGTAAGTTTTAAATTTTGCCAGCCCTTTTTCAAAATCAGGACCAATGGCTTTATCCAAATCCATAAAAACCATCATAACTGTGCTAGGGAAAGTGTTTTCCCCTTTGAATCCCCAAGTTATTTCGGTTCCTTCGGCAATAGGTTTAATTTCAAAAAAGCCAGTACTTGTAGATTTCCATGGCTTTAAAAATCTCAGTTCGGTTTCGATGTAAGAATTTGGTTCAATCTTCGTAACTTCTTGTTCGCCTTCACCTACATCTTCATTTCCTATCCAATGGGTGAAAGAACCAATGGAACCATCAGTTCCATTATAGGTTATTTTCATCTCAGGATCTTTTTCGGCCCAAGGAGACCAAATTTGTTGCTCTTTTAGCGAGCATAGACTTTTGAAAACTGTGTCAACCTCTTTTGAAACAATAATTTTTCTATCTACCTGATATGTTTTTGGAGCGATAAGATGGAGAATCCCGATAATAAGAGCAAGAGCTCCAATAATGTAAAGTAAGATTTTCATAGGGGGTATTTTAATGATTAAGTTTAAATATAGGCAGAAAGAAATAATTAGAAAAATAAAAAATGAGATTAAGGTTCAAATTATCAATGTGTTATATTTTATGTTGTAATATTTTTGAAAAAAAAAATCTTTTTGAGGGTTACCTTTTTGGAAAAAGCAGAATATATAGGTGTATATCAAATTTACAATGCATTTGACAATGTAAAACTATCGTTTTGTGTAAATGTATTGTAACTAACCATTTAATCACTAACTAAATTAAATTTTATTTTTATGAAGAATTTTTTAAATTCTATGAAAGCCATGCTTTTACTAGCACTAATGGGTGCTGTAGTAACATCCTGTGACAATTCTCTAGAGGATGAAATGTTGAACGAAACTCCTGAAGTAACTTCAATGGTAAAATCAGAATTATCTGACATTAAAGGTGGAAAGAGTACCTACGTTGTTCAGTTTAATGAAGATGTTGTGTTGAAGAGTGAATTAAAAGGATTAAAAGGCTACGAAAAGAAAGCGATTCGTATGAAGTCTCATGTAGCTAAATTCCTTAAAGGTAATGGAATCTCAGAAGAAAATGTTGAACATACTTACAGTACTGCAATTCAGGGTTTCTCAGTAAAGCTAAATGAAAATCAGGTAGCAAAATTGTTGCTTGATCCAAAAGTGAAGCGTGTTGAGAAGGATATTCAGATTTCATTAGGAAAACCAGGCGGAGGATCTACTCAGCCAGCACAAGAAACCCCATGGGGAATTACTCGCATTGGTGGTGCTGGTGATGGTACCGGAAAAACTGCTTGGATTATTGATTCCGGTATTGACTTGGATCACCCAGATTTGAATGTTGATGTTGCAAGAAGTAAGACTTTCATTACTCAAGGTAAAACTACTCCAGACGATGAGCATGGACATGGAACTCATGTAGCAGGAACGATTGCTGCTTTGAATAATACTATTGGTGTAATTGGAGTTGCTCCTAATGCTAAAGTTGTTTCTTGTCGAGTTTTAGACAGAAGAGGAAATGGTAATATGTCTTGGTCGATGGCTGCATTGGATTATATTGCTGCTGAAGGTCAGCCTGGTGATGCTGTTAATATGAGTTTAGGACCAAAAACTCGTTATACTTACGATGCTTACGATGAGACCGTAAAGTCTGTTGCTGATTTGGGAATTTTGATTTCAATTGCTGCAGGAAACTCTTCTGATGATGCATTGTATTATTCTCCAGCTAGAGCTAATCATCCAAATGTATATACTGTATCAGCTTCTGATATCAATGATAATTTCGCTTCATTCTCAAATTATGGAACACCGGTTGATGTTTGTGCTCCAGGTGTAAATATTAAGTCATGCTATTTGAATGGAGGATATACAACTATGAGTGGAACTTCAATGGCTGCGCCTCACGTTTGTGGTTTATTGTTATTAGGTCCTATCCATACCGATGGATATGTGAACAATGATCCTGATGGAGATGCAGATCCTATCGCCCACAGATAGATTTTTTTCATAAATTTTAAGAGGCTGTCATTTGGACAGCCTCTTTTTTTTGTAGGGGGACTACAGTCATTATACCGATTATTAATTAGTTTAAGCCATTTGTTCGTATTACTCCAAATGCCTCACTAATTATATATCGGCATTTCAATTTAATATTTCACAGTATTGCTTAGGATTACTATGAAATTTAAATGGTTTACAAGAATATAATTCCTGCTTTTTTACAAGTATCTCTCAGCTCATCTGGCCAGATACTTGATTGAACTTCTCCGATATGAGCTTTACGAAGTAAAAACATGCACAATCTTGATTGACCAATTCCTCCTCCTACTGAGTAAGGCAATTCTCCAGACAATAATTTCTTGTGGAACATTAACTCTTTTCGTTTTTCTTCTCCTTTAATTTCAAGCTGTTCCAGTAATGCTTTTTCATCTACTCGAATTCCCATTGATGATATCTCAAAAGCTTGTTCAAGAACAGGATTCCAAAGAATAATATCACCGTTTAAACCTTTGTATCCGTTAACCGATGGAGTAGTCCAATCATCATAGTCAGGAGCACGGCCATCATGCGGTTCTCCGTTTTTCAATTCACCTCCGATACCAATAATAAAGATTGCTCCAAACTCCTTTACAGCTTCAGTTTCTCTTTCTTTTGGACTTAAATCAGGATACTTTTCCAATAATTCTTCCGAGTGAATAAAAGTGATTTCTTCAGGCAATTGAGGACTTAAAGCTGGGTAATATTCACTTAAAATGTATTCAGTTCTCTTAATGGATGCATAAACCTGTTTTACGGTTCTAATTAGAAGCTCAATGCTTCGTTCTTCCTTGCTAATTGATTTTTCCCAATCCCACTGATCTACATAAATGGAGTGAAGGTTGGTAAAGTCTTCATCAGGACGAAGAGCATTCATATCGGTATAAAGACCTTTACCAGCTGGAATTTGAAGTTCGCCAAGCATGTATCTTTTCCATTTTGCCAATGAGTGAACTACTTCTGCAGTTTGTTCTGCCAGGCCTTTAATTGGAAAAGCTACAGGTCGCTCAATGCCATTTAAATCATCGTTCAAACCTGTACCTTTCAATACAATCATAGGCGCAGTTACTCTGCGAAGTTTTAGTTCAGAAGAGAGCTGAAGTTGAAACTGATCCTTGATAAATTTGATTGCTTTTTCAGTAGCATCAGGGCATAAGATGCTTTTGTAAGCCTTAGGAATAATTAAGTTTTTCATGATTTTAAAATTTTTAGTTAATAGAAATAAGTTGATAAAAAAAGCCTTTCTCATTTGGTGAGAAAGGCTTGTAATATGGTATAACAATGCTACTTCCTCACCCTGGGGGAGAATTATTATTGTTATTATTATTGTTGAAAAATTGTATCATTTGTTGCAAATAAAAAAGCCTTCCCAAATTGGGAAGGCTCATGTAAATATTCGTTCGATAACAACTATAGCCTTCCCGTTTTCGATGAATTATTCATCAAATTATTGAAAAGGTTATTATTGTTGTTAAATTGTCTCATTTATTTGTTCTTCTTGCCTACAAATGTAGGATTAATATTTAAACTGCCAAAAGTCATTTTTACAGATTTTGTTCTTCTGTTCATCAAATTGGCCAGATTGATTGAAGAATATTGTTAGTATTGTGTTGAATATCAGATGTTGTATGCTTGATGGTGATTCTTGGTCAATAAAATTGAAAATAATCAGATATTTGTTTAGTTATTAAATCAATTTACGTACATTTACTACGTAATAATTTTAAATTTTTTAAGTAATGCCTACAGGTACAGTAAAATTCTTTAATGAAACTAAAGGTTTTGGTTTTATTAAAAACAGTGAAACACAAGAAGACATTTTCGTTCATGTTACAGGTTTGATCGACAAAATCGACCAAGGAGATAACGTAACTTACGATGTTGTTGAAGGAAAAAAAGGATTAAATGCAGTTAATGTAAAAATTGACTAATTTATATTAAGATATTTTTCCTAGTTAAAGCTCAATTCAATTGAGCTTTTTTTGGCTCTATGAGTAAGCAATAGGGGAAGTCTTAACGAAAACATTATTTTTGTAGAATGATTAAAAATACCGAGGCATTAGAAAGTTTAAATAAGATGTGCTCCGAAACCTTAATGGAGCATTTAGGAATTATATATACAGAAGTAGGTGAAGATTATTTGGTGGCAGAAATGGAGGTGACATCGAACCATTGGCAACCTATGAAAATACTTCATGGAGGAGCCACTTTGGCACTGGCAGAGTCAGTTGGGAGCGCACTTTCTGTAATTCATACTGATTTAGCAGCTTATGATGTGAAAGGTATGGAGATTAATGCCAATCATATCAGAAGCTTGAGAAAAGGAAAGATTACCGCCAAGGCCAAGTTTGTTCATAGAGGCAAAATGACTCATATCGTTGAGGTGAATGTGCTAAATGAACAAGAGAAACTTGTATCAATTTGCAGAATTACCAATGTGATCATCAAAAAATAGAGAATGAGCCAATTGGAGGACAAAGAAAAATCAATACAATATTTTCTAGAGCAATGCATACAAAAACGACTTTCGTTTTATGCTTATTCCTTGCCAGGAGATCAAGAAATTAAGATCGGTACTCAAACCAGTCCATCTAAGTTTTCCAATTTACTGGATCTGAAAGGGAAGGATGGGTTTTTATTTGCACCTTTTGATGTGGAGGGAGAACAAGATGCCTACTTTATAGATCCAGAATTTGAGTTCAGCTCAAATTCAACACAATTTGTAGATTTTTCAGGCTTACCTAATCAGCTTGATGAGGATTCGGACGTTTATGAAAGTTCGATGGAGGATTACTTTGAGCAAATCAATCAAATGCTTGCTGATTTAAAGAATAAAAAGCTTGATAAAGTTATTCTTTCCAGAATACATGTGTTGAATGGTAAGGGACGTAAGAATGCAGCATCCATTTTTCTTCGATTGAACGAAACATATCCCAATGCTTTTGTTTCCATGGTAGACATACCAGGTGAGGGATTGTGGATTGGTGCCAGTCCGGAGAGGTTTTTAAATTCGGATGGAAAAACCATAGAAACAGTGGCTTTAGCAGGAACGCAGAAGTTAGGAGAAAGAGCAGTTCAATCTGTTGAATGGGAGAAAAAAGAGATAGAGGAGCAAGCCTATGTGAGTGAATATATCGAAGAACTGTTTTCTACCTATCAGATTGAGGATTATCAAAAGCAAGGTCCTTTTACAGCACAAGCAGGTAATGTTGTTCATCTAAAAACTACCTATAAAGCAAACACGGCATTAAGTTTCGATCAGGTCTCTAGTTTTGCTCAGTCATTACATCCTACACCTGCGGTTTGTGGTTTGCCTAAAAAAAAGGGGATGGAATTAATCCGAAAAGTAGAGAAGCACAGAAGAGAGTTTTATGCTGGGTTTCTAGGACCAATTCATGCTGATGGCAGTTTGGCTTTGTTTGTGAATCTGAGAAGTATGAAGGTGCTGCAAGAGAGTATGGCACTATTTGTTGGTGGAGGAATAACAGCTGAGTCTGATCCTGAAAAAGAATGGATGGAAACCTGTTTTAAAGCGCAAACTTTGCTTAAAGTGATTAAATAAGCGAATTTGTTTTAAATTTGAGTTGCGAAAGGTAGAAGGGGAAAGTGCAAAGTGTCAAGTACAAAGTGTCAAGTACAAAGTGTCAAGTACAAAGCATTTTACCTATAAGGTCAATAAAAAGCGAATGAATTCAGAAAGTACCACAACAATAAAAGAAAATACAAAATACATGGAGCGCAATTATTCAGATATCAAAGGTGTGAAAGAACTGATTGATATTTGTTGGGCCAAGGGAATGGAATATGTAATTGTTTCGCCGGGTTCCAGGAATGCTCCACTTAGCATATCTTTTGCAAAAGATCAGCGAATTAAAAGTTTGGTGATTGTGGATGAACGCAGTGCCGCTTATTTTGCTTTGGGGATTGCACAGCAAACCAGAAAACCTGTTGGTTTGGTTTGTACATCGGGAACGGCGCTGTTGAATTACGGACCTGCTGTTGCCGAGGCTTTCTATCAGCGATTGCCATTGGTGGTAATTTCTGCAGATCGTCCTACCGAATGGATTGGTCAGGATGACAGCCAGGCAATTCCTCAACCTGATGTTTTCAGAGGATTTGTAAAAGCAAGCTATCAATTGCCATTGGATGCCAACAATCCTGATGATTGCTGGTATCTGAACAGAATGGCTAATGAAGCCTTAACGAAAGCGCAAACCGGACGCATTGGACCGGTTCATATCAATTTCCCTCTGCGAGAGCCTTTGTATGGGGTAAAACAATATCCCGATACCGATGAAAGGGTAATTCGCAAAGTGTGTTCGATAGATGAATTGAGCAAGGAAAGTTTGGAAGATTTGGCTCAGGCCTTCAATTCGAACAAAAAGATTTTGATATTGGCAGGATTGCTTCATCAACAGCCAGAACTGAATGAGGAGTTGAAACAATTGGCCCAAAAGCCAAATGTAGCGGTAATGACCGAATCGGTTGCCAATCTGCATGGAGACGAATTTTTGCCTTGTATCGACAGGGTAATCTGCTCGGTAAAAGAGGAAGAGAAAAAGGAGTTTCAACCTGATTTGTTGATCAATTTTGGAGGGCCATTGGTGTCGAAAATGATCAAATCTTTCTTGCGTGATTATCGTCCAAAGGAGCATTGGTTTGTGGGGAAAGAGGATCATTTTATTGATACTTTCAAGAATTTGACTTCCCACATTGATGTGTCTCCACTGGCATTTTTCCGCCAGTTGTTGCCAGCATTGAATCATACACAAAGCGGATACGCTAATCTCTGGAAAGAGAGGGATGCAATAGTAGGCAAAATTCATGATGCTTATCTGGATAAGCTGCAATGGAGCGATATGAAAGCTTTCGAGAAAATCTTACAGGCCATTCCTGAAGGGGGAAATCTACAACTGGCAAACTCGTCGGTGGTGCGATATGCGCAATTGTTCAAAACATCCGATCAAATTACATATAACTCAAATCGTGGAACCAGTGGGATAGATGGTTGTACATCAACGGCAGCAGGGGCTGCCATGGTGAATGGCAAGACCACCACTCTGATTACCGGTGATATCAGCTTTTTCTACGATTCAAACGGATTGTGGAACAAATACCTGCAGCCAAATCTGAAAATTATTCTCATCAACAATGGAGGAGGGGGAATTTTTAGATTCATATCTGGCCCATCGGGAGTGGATGAGTTGGAAGAGTATTTTGAGACGGTACAGGAATACCGTGCAGATAAGCTAGCAGAAACCTACGGATTGGATTATTTTTACGCAGAAAATGAAACAGAGGTAGAAAACATTCTGCCTGAATTCTATGCAGCAAACGAAAGAGCTGCCGTTCTGGAGATAAAAACGCCAAGAACGATAAACGATCAAGTGCTAATAAATTATTTTAAAACTATAAAAGAGAAGGTATGACAACTAGAAACTGGACTACCATTAAGGAATACGAAGATATTAAATTCGAATTTTTCGAAGGAATCGCGAAAATCACCATTAATCGTCCTGAGGTGTACAATGCATTCCGTCCGCAAACCAACTTCGATATGTTGGATGCTATGGATATCTGCCGCGAGCGCAGCGATATTGGTGTAATTGTGTTGACCGGAACTGGCGATAAGGCTTTCTGTTCAGGTGGTGATCAGAATGTAAAAGGTGTTGGTGGATACATCGATGAGCACGGTGTGCCTCGTTTGAATGTATTGGATTTGCACAAGGCTATCCGTTCTATGCCGAAGCCTGTAATTGCCATGGTTAACGGTTATGCAATTGGTGGCGGACACGTACTTCACGTGGTTTGTGACTTGACCATTGCTTCTGAAAATGCAAAATTCGGTCAGACTGGCCCTAAGGTGGGTAGTTTCGATGCTGGTTTTGGTTCGAACTATTTGGCTCGCCACGTAGGCCAGAAAAAAGCTCGTGAGATCTGGTTCCTTTGCAAGCAGTACACTGCCAAAGAAGCGGAAGACATGGGTATGGTAAACACTGTGGTACCATTGGAAAGATTGGAAGACGAAACTGTTGAGTGGTGTAAAACCATCATGATGCGTAGCCCTATGGCCATTCGTATGATTAAGCGTGGATTGAACGCGGAATTGGACGGACAGCGCGGATTAATGGAATTTGCAGGTGATGCAACCATGATGTATTACCTAATGGAAGAAGCGCAGGAAGGAAAGAATGCATTCCTTGAAAAGCGTGATCCTGAATTCCAGAAGTTCCCTAAATTCCCAGGATAAATGATATATTGTAGGGACACGCCATGGCGTGTCCTTGCTATTTATTAAGACCTTCCTATTTATTGAGGCGCTTCTTATTTATTAAGACGCTTCCTATTTATTAAGGCATGTTCTTATTATTATCATGCGTCTCTTTGTTATTTATTATGGCCTGTCTTGTTTTGTATTTCGGACATGACATGTCATGTCCCTACAACAATACCCAAAATGAATATCAGACCAGCCACCCCAACCGACCTACCAGCCATAAACGAGATTTACAACCAAGCCGTGCGCAAGCGTTTTTGCACTGCCGATTTGGAAGAAGTCTCCATGCAGGAACGTGAAAAATGGTTCGTCTCTCACAATCCTGATACTCATCCAGTATTTGTGGTAGAAGAGAATAATGAAATCATTGGCTGGATGTGTTACTCGCCCTACCGACAGGGAAGAAGAGCCCTGCAAACCGCTGTGGAGGTGAGCTATTACCTGCACAATGATCACCAAGGCAAAGGCATTGGCAGCCAGCTATTGAATTTTGCCATCAAACAAGCTCCTCAATACCATATCAAACACCTATTTGCCATTCTGCTGGAACCCAACACTGCAAGCATTAAACTATTGGAAAAGTTCGGCTTCGAACGCTGGGCATGTTTGCCGAATATTGCGAATATTGATGGGGAGTGGTGTAGTCATGTGTACTACGGACGAGAAGTCAATTAACAATTAGTAATTAAGAATTATCAATTGATTTTGTAAGAAGATTCTATATGAAATGTACAATTAATGAAAGGGGTGAAAAGAGTTTGTATCGAATGACAAAACACCAGATAATGAATTTTATTGGTGCACTCTTGATAAACTCAATATTTTTGAAATTAGTTTCAATAAGATTTGCTGAGGATCATGGTATTATAATGTTCTTTTCCATCTTCTTTACTGCATTGTTTGTTTTTATGGGTTTAGCGATTCCTATCAGAACAATATTATTTTTGGGAAAGACAATAGAATCATTGGAATTGTCAGGTAATGAAATTCATCTATCAACCCCACAAGTTTTATGGGTGAAATCAAAAAGCATTGTGTTGTCCTTAGGTCAGGTTCGTCATACAAAACAAAAATTCCCAATTTATGAGAATAAACAATTGGCAGGGATTGTTTTGCAAGATAGATCTACAAATAAGAGATATCATTTGGTTGAGGTTTTTGTTGATGATTTTGATGAGGTGTTAAGCGAGTTGCAAGGAGCTAATTTTAAATAGAATCATACTTACAGTTTCGGAACCCAATGTGGGTGGAGTAAAGGCCTACCAAAGAGCTGGTTTTAAATTGGAAGGTAGGTTGCGCCAAGCCTGTTATCGCAATGGAGAATTTCACGATAAATTGGTGATGTCGGTTTTGAAAGAGGAGTTAGGCTAAATAAATTTGATGCTCTCACTTTTGGTGAGGGTATCAATGATAATGAACAAACACTCCCCTTTATCCCCTCTCAAGAGGGGAATCTTGGCAAGATCCAAATTCCCTCTTTCAAGGGAGATTAAGGGGGATGTTCTGAACTCAAGAAGTTTGAAGATAAAAAAGAGACAAGACCTCTCAGCCTTGTCTCTACCTAAAAAAATGTCTATGACTTATTCCACCTCGCTACTTACCTCTTCTTCGGCAGTAGCTCGGCTTCTACGAGTCCTGATTTTTTGATTGATTAAATCGATGTAATGTGTGATTTTTGCGTATGTATCAGCATAAGTTTCAGGCTGATTGTCTGCTAAAATTCCCAGGTAAGGAAGCAGCTTCTCATTAATCACTTCCACTACTTCTTTCTTTAGTATGCTTGAAGGAATGATCTGCTTTTTTAATGCTTTTACTTCTTGCCCCTTGCGATACATGTTTTGTAGATTAGTGTAAGCTGTTTTTGTTAACTCGTAACTCTCTTTTACACCAAAAAGATCAGCCATTATGCTCTGATACTCCTCCTGATCCAATTCGGTAAACAAAGACAAAGCATTGGTCATTTGTTCTTCATACCCTAATTTGTACATGAAAGGATTGTTGGCTTCTATTTTAGCCCAAACTTTATTGGCCTTGCTTGCTTTATCAGAATTGTCGAGATGCATATTCGAGTCGACAAACATTTTAAAGCAGATTAATCTGGAATCGAAACTAGAATCTAGTTTTGAAGTCTCAATGGTAAATTCCGATTTGGTTTCAATTCCAATTGAATTGAGAAGGTTTGCTTCTGTCGATTCAAGCTTTGTAACAATTGCAGTTAGGTTGATGTCTGTGCTAAAATCGATTTTTGAAAGTACAGAACGGGTATTACTACTAGCATCGTGAGCCTCGCCTCCTGTACAGCTGCTTAATAATTTTGTATCCATTAAAGATAAATTTAAATTAAAAGATGTCGTTGGGCGATATGAACTTAATAAAATTGATTTTGTTTAAAAAAGAAAAAACTATAAAATATTTAGAAATGTAAACTTTTGTTTTTCAGTGTATGTTATTTAATAAATAATGGTTAAATTGATTGGTTTTTGAATTAACAAAATGGAAATTCACTGAGAAATGAAAAGAAGAGAAAATCAGATTGAAAAAAGGAGTGCGAAACTCAGATTTTAGAAAAATCAAGGAATTTTCTTCTCAGAAAGCCAGATCAAGAAATTTTCGATTGAATTTGTAGTGAGAAATCCAGAGAAACGAAAATTTTCTTGAAAATGGTAGTGCGAAATTCAGATTTTAAAAATTACAAGACAAAATGCTTTCAGAAATCCAGAGAAATCCATTTTGCAATAAAATTTGCTTTGAGAAACTCAGATTTTTCAAAAATGTCTTGTAAATCGCCTCAGAAACTCAGATTTCGAAAAAATCAAGGAAAATTTCGCTCAGAAATCGGGAGAACTACCATTTTCAGGTTTTGAAGCTCTCAGAAATCCAGATTTGGTGAAAAACAAGATTTGATTTTAATTTATACCGATCATTGTGCACTGATCACAAAAAGGATTAGATCCCTCGCTTCCTCGGGATGACTTCCAACACGGAATAAAAACTATTCCTTTGTGTCCTTTGTGAATCCCCTTTGTGCTCTTTGTGCTTAGTTTATTTGTGTTGATTAGCGCAATTTGTGGACACTTTTTTCTTCGTGGTTAGATATCAATTGTGATTTTGTTTTTATTGAGAGCCTCACTTTGGAGTGAGACCCTCAAGGGATTTCCAATTCTTGTTCAGATCAAAAGCTTTGTGGACTTAGTGAAACACCTTCGTGCTCTTTGTGGTTAAATAAATTTGTGCATAAAAAATCCCGGCAACCGAAGTTACCAGGATCCATTATTTCGTCGAATGAGCTATATCTTCTATTTATAGGCCTTCACATTTTCTTTAAGCGAGGTAGAAATCAGATTTTTCAAACGTAAGGTTTGTTGCTCTAATTTTCCCTGCTTTTCAGGATTGTAAAGATGTTTGTACTGACATGGTACCAGCTTGTAATCCAAATCCTCAAGGGTACCGCTTACATTCAATCCCAATCGAACTGGCAAAGGAGTATCGGTTACCGAAATGTGATAATTAAAATGATTATCCAGGTTGTGACGTCCCGATAGCACCGCCTTGTAATTGTCCATTTCAATCAAGAAAGGGTAGAGGTCTATTTCATCCTTGTAAAGCGTCATCTCTACACTTAAGCGATCGATCACATTCTCTGTTTTTTTCTTAAACATTAGTTTGCTGGCAATCATGTCGAAGGTTTCGCTATCCATTAATGTTAGCTCCTCACCCTGAAATGCTGCTGCACCTCTAATGGTTGAATTTTTAAGAGAGTAATCACTTTTTAGGTAGGTTTCTCCTGCCAAGTGAAATTCGCCTTTACCCTTAAAGGATTTAAGCATCGGAATCATGGTATCAACCGTAGGAATCAAATCAATTAACTCAGCGATATCAATATCCAAAAGATGAAAATCGATACCGGTAAACAGATGGTTCCTTCTATCCGAACGATAAATTGCCGTTAGCTGCATATTGGCCGCCTTGCTGGTAAAACCCATCTGATCCAGAACCAAGGTACCATCCTTTACGGTTAGCCCTCCTTTGATATTTTCAATCACATTGTCGCTTACTATGGTCTTGTCAATATTGGTATTCAATCGAATCTCTACGCCTTTGGGTACCATGAAAGGATCGTCTTCCGATTTCACAGCTTCATTATCAGAGGCAGTTTCTTCGCTTCCCATGCCATTGAAAATATCCATCAGCTGGTAAACGTCGGTATTTTTCGAAGTCAGGTTAAATTTCCCTTTCAGCAAAGCTTCTTCGTTCAGATATTTGTTGATATCGGTAAGTTCACCATCAAGGCTAAAGTCGGAATCTCCTAAAATTAAACTCGCCTTCTCAATTTTCATGTGATCCTGATTAAGGGCAAAGGAAATACTCGGAATTTGTCCCTTCAGCTTTTCATTCAAATTGAAAATTGCCTGAGAGAAACGAATGTCCATTTCGGGCTGCCATTTTAGCATCACATTTTCCTGCGATTCGTCGTACTTCAGATTGGTTTTGGCATATAGCGCTTTGGTATCAAAAAGAACAGTATCCTTGCCCGAAACAGCTAGCCTTTCACTATTCATTGTTGAATTGATAAGGGCAATCTCCTGTTTTCCTTTCAAAGTTGGTATGTAGGCAAGTTCCCCTTTGGCATTGCTGGCGTTAACCGATAAGGTATCGCTTTTAGCACGCAGGCTGGCAAATGCAAAGGAACATGAGCTGATTGGTGCCGATAAGCCTTTTGCAGGATTGTTTACCTTCACAGAAAGCTGCAAATCTTCAGTAGCCGCACTCATATCGGGGGACAATTTCACATCCATATTTGCTGCATCAAGTTCAATGTTTGCAAACAAAAGATCCTTGTCGGCCCTGCTGTGTCCCGGCAATTTCAGCTTAATATTGGCAGCGTCCAGATTCAGGTTTATGCTGTCATTATAGATGGTATGAAAATCTTTGGCCTTAAAATCACTGCTTAATTTAATTCGATGATACTTCTCTTTTAGTACATCGTCCTGAGAAAATTGAGCATGGGCATTTCCCTGAAGCGATCCCTGAAGAACTACATTCTGATCTTTTGGAATGAAGGGTTTCAAATCTGCCAAAGTAAAATCTCCTTTGGCATACAAATCATACACCGGGCTTTCCAGTATATCCGAAATGTTTCCTTTTACAGAAACAGAGCTGTTCGCTATACGAGCATAGCTGTTGCTGATACTGATATCGGAAGGCTGCTTTCCATTTAAATCCACATTGGTGATCATGGAGCATTGAAGATCTTTCACTGTAGGATAACCCGTGTATTTCACCTCTCCTTTGCTGTAGTCGATCTTCGCTTTTACCAGTGGCATGCTGGTGTCAGATAGCTGTCCTTTTACCGAACCTGATATCTGAGCAAGACCTTTTGCTTTGATGTCTTTTAAGGGTTCGGCATATGCTTTGGGAACCAGGGTCAACACCTTTTCAACATCCAATTCATTGGTAGCATATTGCAGATCTGCTTCCAGCGATTCATCTTTCAGCATGCTAACCGTACCGCTGCAAGTGATTTCCTGCTCATCCTTAATGGTGAGTTTTGCCTTTTGTAAATCGCAAGAATTTTTCGAAAGGTTCAAATCAAAAGGCAGGCGGGTGTCGATTTTCATCTGCGATAAAAGTTCATCACCAGCCATGGCAAGAGAAATTTCCTTGCACGCAAGTTTGATATCGGAATGGTACAGGTTTTTGTCCTTACCATTCGATTTGATTTTTAGATCGCAGCTTTGTGCATCCACATGAAGAGCCATGGAGTCGGCTGTTTCAAATAGCAAGCTTTTTGCTTGCATGTCCAAATCGACCAACTGTTTATTTTCGGAGTATTTCAATGACAGGCTGGCATCCAAATTCTGAACTTTAGCCTTTCTCTTTGCCAAATCATCGCTAAAGGTGACATTGAAACTCTTCACTTTCACATTGCTGATATCGATATCTCCAAGCGACATAGGTTCGGAATCCGTTTCTTCAGAATCAGCGCTGCCTTTATACACATCCAAATTCATTCGTCCCTTAGCATCAATTCTCACATTCACATTACCTTCAGCCATAAGAAATGGGTTCAGAATGATCTTGTCGTCGAACAGGTAGGACATGACATCTACCGAGGCAAAGCATTTGGAGGAATAGAAGAGGGTATCCTTGGAACTCTCACTCAAACAAAGATTTGTAAGCTCGAGTCCAAAAAACGGATAGGTACTAAAAAAAGTTGGCTCAACTTTTTCGATAGTAGTAGTACACGTCAAATAATTTTTAGCCTGCTTATTAACCAATGGAGTTATTTTTTCTGGTGTAAAAAGATACCACAGCGATATAGCTGTAGCTATTGTCAATACAACAAGCAAAACCAGAAAAGCCAGTCCAACTTTTTTCAATACTCGCATTGTATTATATTTTGCTGAATGATTTTGATTTTCCGTAAGCATCTTCGTACTCCAAAGTAGTTGCCGTTAGATTGGTAATGGTGTATACTTTTGGAACTTTTCCACCATTTTCGATGATGTGAATTTGTTCCAACTGATCTTTGGTAATTGTCCAGGTAAAATTCTGTGCTTCCGCCTCTGTTACATCATCGGCAGTATCCCAGGTGGCTCCTGAATAATCAAGGTCGTATCTTTCATACAGTGTACCACTTTTCCACTTTCCAATAATTAAGCTTTCGTCAAAATTTGGATTAACATCATCGTCATCACTAGAACATGAAGTCATGGATAGTACGGTTGCAGCAATGCTTACAAAAATAAGTGCAAATTTTTTCATCTGTTTAATTTCTTTCTATTTGTCATATGGAAACCGCAAGATTAAAAGAATCATGCTTGTTTCATATGTTTCATTTGTATTTGAGAATTGTTTGATTTTTGATGTCAAAATCAGTGCAAAAATAGTAGTATTTCCCATCAAATTGTTGACAAAAGTCAAAAACTATTGATAAATTGTATGGGGCGTTTATGTTTGGACTGTCAGAAGGCTGTAAATTGGAGATTTAAGAAAGGGAGTTACAGATTTTGCGTAATGGATTTATGATGTGTGGTTTCTAACTTTGTGTTCTTCGTGAAAAACCTTCGTGTCCTTTGTGGTTAGAAAAAATTACAAATTCCCCTTCAACTCCAACTCTTCCGCTACCTCTTTCATGGCCTCAATGCAATCGTGAATCAAATCAGGAATTTCCATGCCCAGCATTTCGGCACCACGTTCAATCACGGTGCGGTCTACTCCGGCAGCAAAGCGTTTGTTTTTCCAGTTGCGCTTTACCGATTTCACCTTCACATCCAATACCGATTTCGATGGGCGAATTAAAGCTGTGGTACGAATCAGTCCTGTTAATTCATCTACTGCATAAATGGTTTTTTCCATTAAGGTTTCAGGAACCACATCGGTACAAGTAAGGTAAGCATGAGCTTCAACTGCACGAATGTATTCCTCGGGCCAATTGGCTGCTTCAAGTATCTCACGGGTCTTTTGGCAATGTTGATCGGGGAACTGTTCCCAATCCATATCATGAACCAATCCAATAATTCCCCATTTTTCTTCGTCCTCGCCATGTTTACGGGCGTAGTATCGCATACAAGCCTCAACAGCCTTGGCGTGGATAATTAAACTTGGGTTTTTGGTGTATGTGGTAAGCAGTTCCAGTGCTTCTTCTCTTGTAGGAATATGTGACATGAATTACGAATTATTAATTACGAATTCCAAATTTATAAAAAATAGATCCACAAATAGACGCAATTGGGCACAAATTAAAACAACGAAGTATGTGTTCGTTAAAATATTTGAGTGTATTTGTGTGCATTCGTGGATAACAAAATTAAGCTGTATCATACATTCATCATAGAAATCCGCGTCTGACTATTGTTTAAACTGAATTTAAATAGTAGTTTTAAGACCCGAAAGTCTTTTATTGTTTTCTTAAGGTTTGCAGCTTGTGACTTGAGGCTTTTTAAGAGAGTGGTAACAAGATATACTTGGAATTAAAATTACACTTATGAGCAATCAGAATAATACAAACAGAAGAGGTTTTTTACAGAAATTAGGATTAACGGTTGGAGCTGCAGCTTTTATTGATACTGAGGTGTTAGCTGATGTTAATCTGAATAAATATTCGAATGTTGAAGATCGTGAAGCCTTCCTTAACCGATATGAGAAATGGGTAGATCAGTACATTGATGTAGTTGAGGAGGAGAAGAAAAACAAAGAGAATATTGCCAACAAGAAAAGAATAATGGAGCTATCGGAAGAGGCCAACGGATGGCAAGAGCAGATTAAAGAATACATCAAGCATGATGATTTTAAATCCAAATATATTGAAGTATCGAAAAGATTTGCCAACTCCATAACTCCCGAATTAGAAGCATAACCTTTCATATCAATTATTTATTGACGTAGCATGCTGCGTCTGTACTTATAAGAAGCGGTGCATTGCATCGCTTTTTTGTTTTTATACTTCAAGGGCACAGTAATGCCTTGTCTTTGCAAAATTATTAAATTTACAGCCTGATCAATTTTAAAACACCGATGAGTAAGACAAAAGCATGGATTCATGCATTTAGACTAAGGACTTTGCCTTTAGCACTTTCTAATATTTTTCTTGGCAGTTTGCTGGCTGCATCCGATCACAAGTTTAGCCTTAAAATATTTTTGCTGGCGACCTTAACCACCTTGTTTTTACAGATATTATCGAACTTGGCTAATGATTTGGGAGATTCTATTTCGGGTGCTGATAATGAGAATAGAGTTGGTCCGGAAAGAGCTGTTCAAAGTGGTGTGATTACCAAAAAGGAGATGACCAGAATGGTGATTGTATTTGTTTTGTTATCGCTGGTATCAGGACTTTGGTTGTTGTGGGAAGCATTGCAATTGTTGAATTATACTCAGGCATTAATCATGCTGGGAGTTGGATTGTTGGCCATAGGAGCAGCCATAAATTATACGGTGGGAAAGAATCCTTACGGATATAGTGGATTTGGAGATTTGTTTGTATTCCTCTTTTTTGGCTTGGCTGGAGTTATGGGGACCTATTTTTTGCATACCGGCGATTTAAACTGGACCATTTTCTTGCCAGCAACATCGGTTGGTTTGCTAAGTGTGGGGGTTTTGAATTTGAACAACATGCGCGATATCGAAAATGATTCTCATAGCGGGAAAAGAACTTTGGTAGTGAAAATTGGTTCTGAAACTGCTAAAAAGTACCATTTGTTCTTGATTGGCTTTGCAGTGCTTTCGGCTTGTGCATACGTATTTATTCATTGGAATTCGTTTTATCAGCTGCTATTTGTGATTAGTTTACCCTTGCTGATCAAACATACAGCAGTTGTAATAAAAAACAAGGTAGCAAGAGAATTAGATCCAGAATTGAAAAAACTGGCCTTGTCAACCCTTTTGTTTAGTTTGAGTTTTGGAATAGGCTTATTACTTTAGTATTTTATGTTTTTGGTTCTTCACCCTTTTGCCTGTCGGTATTTTCCCTTAAAAGGGAAAAACTGAGCTTGAAAATGTTATAATCTTATTGGTATGGTAATTTTAGATTATTGTATCTACACTAGATGAATAAGGAATTGATTACTATTTACTGATAACTGAAAAAGATGCTTAAAGCAGATTACATACATTATCCTCTAAATTTTAAACGTCCGAGTGGGACCTCTCGTGGAGTTTTAACTGAAAAAGATTCCTGGTTTATTCGTTTGTGGGACGATAATCAACCTGAGGTAATCGGGCTAGGAGAGTGCTCAATTATAAAAGGCTTAAGTCCTGATGATCGAGAAGGATATGAAGAAAAACTGCAAGAGCTTTGCGATCAGATAGCCGATTACTGGTACTATTTGGAAGGTGGTTTGAGAGAATGGCCATCTATTTATTTTGGTTTGGAAACTGCATTCCTGGATTTTAAGGCAAAAGGTTCCAAAATCCTGTTTTCTTCTGATTTTAGCAATGGTACCGATAGAATTCCTATTAATGGATTGATTTGGATGGGCGATCCTGTTTTTATGAAAGAACAGATCGAACAAAAATTAGAGATGGGATTTGATTGTATCAAAATGAAAATTGGGGCCATTGATTTTATGGAAGAATTAAGCTTGTTGGAATCTATCCGCAAAGACTTCGATAAAGATAAAATTGAATTGCGTGTGGATGCCAATGGTGCTTTTTCTCCCGATTCTGCCTTGGAAAAATTGAAGGCTTTGGCGCAATTTGATCTACATTCTATTGAGCAACCCATAAAGCAAGGCCAGTTAAAAGAAATGGCTAATCTGTGTGCCAATACACCTCTGCCAATTGCTTTGGATGAGGAATTAATTGGAGTTTACGATGCACCTACTAAGGCAGAATTGTTGGATAAAATAGCTCCGCAGTACATCATTTTAAAACCTAGTTTGGTTGGTGGAATTAAAGGATCTCAAGAGTGGATTGATGTGGCCAATGATAGAAATATTCCTTGGTGGATTACCTCAGCATTGGAATCGAATATTGGGCTGAATGCAATAGCCCAGTGGACATATACTTTGAATAATCCTATGCCTCAGGGCTTGGGGACGGGACAACTTTATACCAACAACATTGCTTCTCCATTGATTATCGATAATGGGTTTTTAAAATACGATACGAATTTAGGCTGGGATAAAATATAATGAACAGAGGACTTACAATAAACGGTAAAAACTACAAAGAAATAGAGCTTTTAAGCTATTGTAGGGATATTATTTCAAATTCGGATTACGAATGGGAAAAAGACTATTGTAAGTTTATTTTGGAGTGGTTGGCTGATGCTGATCAGGTAAAAGCCAAAACTTCGGGCTCTACTGGCGTGCCAAAGGCAATGTACTTATCAAAGCAAAAAATGAGAAATTCGGCCAAACTCACGGGGGAGTTTTTCAACTTTAAAGCAGGACAGAATGCTCTCTTTTGTTTGTCTGCCAATTTTATTGCTGGCAAAATGATGATTGTGCGTGCTTTTGAGTGGCAATTGAATTTGATACCGGTTGCTCCTGATGGACATCCTCTGGAAAATATCAGTTCGGATATTGATTTTGCAGCCATGATTCCTTTGCAGGTAAAGAACAGTTTGAAATTAGGGAAAGGCATTGAACAAATCAAGAAGTTGTTGATAGGAGGTGGGGCAGTAGATCAAGTTCTGGAGAATGATTTACAGGATTTAATTACTGAATGTTTTATTGGCTATGGAATGACCGAAACTGTTTCGCATGTTGCCATTCGAGCATTAAATGGGAAAAATAGATCTCAAGCCTACCAGGCGATGGGGAATGCGACCTTCTCAATAGATGAAAGAAGTTGTTTAAAAATTAATGCGCCAGTAATTTTAGAAGAACCTTTGCTTACCAATGATGTTGTTGAATTGATTGATAAATCCAAGTTCGAGTGGAAAGGGAGATTCGATAATGTGATTAATTCTGGTGGTATAAAATTGTTTCCAGAACAAATAGAGAAGAAGCTTGAAACAATAATCAATCAGCCTTTTTTCGTTGCTGGACTAACGGATGAGCATTTGGGACAAAAAGTGGTTCTTCTGATTGAATGGAAGGACGGTGATGAAAATCAGAAAAAGGAATTGAAAAATAAAATCAAAAGCCTGCTCGGTAAGTTCGAACAGGCTCGTGAAATATTTTATATCTCTGAATTTCAAAGAACATCAACCAATAAAATTCAGCGGGAAGCTACGTTGTTGGCAGCAAGTTCTTCCAAATAATTTACCAGCTGAACCAGTGCCTTTGAATCATTCCACTTATAATTGTTACTCTTCATAAACAAATTTGCAGAGCTTGTTTGATTCTTATAAATTTTTAGTAGTTCTAACCTTAAAGAATGCACTTTTTGAGGTAATCCACCATCTTTTTCTATAAAGAACATACTTCTTATATCACATTTCGCATCCGAACTTTTAGATTTCTGTATAAAATATCTTACATATAGGTTCTGTTGACCTGTGTAAATTTTTTGAAGATACCCTTGAATGGAATCACCATGTTGTAGATATTTCTTGTAAACGTAGTGAGTACCGTTAATTTCTACTTCGTTAATTTTATTTGGAGATGAAATTCTACAGTATTGCTTATTGATTTGACATTCAATTGCATCTTCAGCAATATTATATCGCATTCCGTTTAGGGAGATGATATTTTTATTGTGAGTTACTATTTTTCCAGGTAGGAAATAATCATTGGCATATAACAATTCGTTTGTATTATTTACACTCGGCGAAGGAACAAAATAATGCAAAATGCCATAATTTGGGAATTGTTGGGTTTGAACAGAATTATCAGAGCAAAATCCCGAAGGAATGTTAATTATCAAAATTAACAATAGGGGTAAAAATTTTTTCATAGAGGTTATTTTAGTTGTCTATTCTAAAAATAGAAACAAAAACTAAAAGAGCTATTGCTTAATGTATTAAGGATTTGTAGGATTTGATTGATGATTAATTTTTAGGTTTCGCACACGTTTGCAGGCCTTGGGAATAAAAAAATGATATTATATCATAAGTCAGATTAACTCCTGAGAATTGAATATTTATAAGAAGTATCGAGTAATTATAATAATAAAAAAGGGCTGAATCATCTATTTGAAACAGCCCCATTGTATTATTTTAGTTTGTCTTTAAATACTTTTTTAAACTTTTCCATCTTTGGTTTGATCACAAAGCTGCAGTACGGCTGGTTGGAATTATTGTTGAAATAATCCTGATGATAGTTTTCTGCAATATAAAATTTTGAAGCAGGAGTGATTTCTGTAACGATAGGATCATCCCAGGCTCCTGACTTATTTAGCTTTTCTTTATACTCAAGAGCAAGTCGTTTTTGTTCTTCAGAATGATAAAACACTGCCGATCTGTATTGGGTTCCAACATCCGCTCCTTGCCTGTTTAATGTTGTTGGATTATGTGTTTGCCAAAATACTTCAAGAAGTTCTTCAAAGCTAATTAAATTGGCATCATAGGTGATTTGGCAAATTTCGGCATGTCCAGTTTCTCCGCTACAAACCTCTTTATAATTAGGGTTTTTTGTTTCTCCACCCATATATCCCGATTCCACTTTTTCAACGCCATTAAGTTCTTGAAATATTGCTTCTACACACCAGAAACATCCCGCACCAAAGCTTGCAACTTCCATTTTTTTTGATTGATTTTCCGTATTCATACTTGTTTTACCGAATATTACTCCGGAAATGAAAAGAGCAGCTATCAATATTAACTTTTTCATACTATCCGGTTTAGTTATTTATAATGATTCTAAAGATAGCGTTTGAATATATGATATCAAAGTTAAAAGATCTTAAAGTAGAGTATTTGAGTTAATGATTCTTATTTATATTTGAATATGATTCAAAACAAGAATATTGCTGGAATAGTACTTTCCGGGGGGAAAAGCTCCAGGATGGGAACAGAGAAAGGATTGGTAAAATGGAATGGTAAACCATTAATTGAGTATTCAATTCATTGTTTACAAGAAATTTGTGATCAAATTGTGATCAGTTCCAATAAAGATTGCTACAACGAATATGGACTTCAGGTGATTGAAGATGAGATAAAAGACTGTGGTCCTATTGGTGGTATCTATTCCGTTATGAAGGCCATAAGTGCTGATTATTATGTGGTAATATCATGCGATGTACCTAAGGTTCCTTCCCAATTATTTGTTGATTTACTCGAAAATATTGCTGATGCGGATATGATATATGCTGTTGATGAAAGTGGAAAGAAACAGCCATTGGTTGCCATTTACAAATCTTCTTGTCTGGATATCATTGGAGAGGAATTGCGCAATGGAAAATATAAAATGATGAAATTGTTACAATTGTTTTGTAGCAAGGGTTTCCTCATCTCAAAGGGATTGAATTATTATTCAGCCGATATGCTTTCAAATGTAAATTCACCAGGTGAATTGAATCAGCTGTAATTACACTTTATAAAGAATTTGTTCGCCATTATCTAATCGTGTATCTTGTGATTATCTATTCAAACTACCTGATAATAAAGGATGTTTTTGTCTGTTATTAAAGAAAAATAGATTCAAATGTAATTTAGTAGAAATCTAAATAGTTGCATATGTGTTTAAATCAGAGGATTTGGACAAATTAACTTGTTTAGATTAATTACAAATCCAAAAAACATGTTGTAGAGCATGTATCGTGATCTTCATTTAATATATGTTTACATGCATAGATATAGTTTTCTAGATGTGTATATGTGTTTCGAAAAAAAAGATTTCACAAAATGAAGAGCAGAAGACAATTCATTAAAATTAGTTCCCTTAGTGCCGCTGGGTTAATATTTGGAGGAGGCTTGCTTGAGAGCTTTGCAAATAATCTGGTAAAGGAGAATAAATCCTATTTTAAAGGACCATTTGATTTCAAGCGAACCCCTACCTACTGTGAGGTGTGTTTCTGGAAATGTGCAGGATGGGTTTATAAGGATGACAATGGAAGAATTAAAAAGATCGTAGGAAATGATCTCGATCCTAATTGTAATGGTAGATTTTGTCCACGGGGAACTGGTGGAGTCGGAATGTATTACGATGAGGACCGCCTAAAAACTCCTTTGATTCGAACCGAAGAAAGAGGTAAGCAAACTTATCGTGAGGCCAGTTGGGATGAGGCTTTCGAATACATTGCCTCAAAAATGAAGCAGATTAAAAAAGAGTACGGACCTGAAAGTACGGCCTTGTTTACTCATGGATCTGGAGGTAAGTATTTTGGTACATTATTGAAAGCTTTTGGCTCAAATAATATTGCTGCCCCTTCTTATGCTCAATGTCGCGGTCCAAGAGAAGTTGCTTTTATTTCCACTTTTGGACAAGGAATCAATTCCCCAGAGAACACAGATATTAGAGACACCAAATGTCTGGTATTAATTGGATCGCATCTTGGTGAAAACATGCACAATGGACAAGTGCAAGAAATGTCTGATGCAATAGATAAAGGCGCAACAATTATTACTGTTGATCCTCGATTTTCAACGGTTGCAGGTAAATCAAAACATTGGTTGCCAATTAAACCAGCTACTGACAATGCACTTTTGCTTGCGTGGATGAATGTTCTTATCAACGAAGAGTTGTACGATAAAGAATACGTTGAAAAATACACATTTGGATTCGAGCAGTTAAAGGATCATGTTCAAAGATATACACCTGAGTGGGCTTATGGTGTAACAACGATTAGGCCACAACAGATCAGGGAAACAGCCAGAGAAATGGCCAATGCTGCTCCTGCAGTAATTGTTCATCCAGGTCGTCATGTTACTTGGTATGGAGATGATACCCAGCGTTTAAGAGCTGTTGCTATTTTGAACGCCTTATTAGGTAGTTGGGGAAGAAGAGGTGGATTCTACAATCCTGAAAAGGCAGAAGTGCCACATCATAAAATTCCCGCATTTCCAAGACCAAAGAAAAATTGGCGTGATGCAATGGGTGGTAAATACAACTTGGCTGATTTAGCATTAGCATCTGGTGTTTGTGATGCATCTATTCCAAGTCCTGATATGGATTATGCGGTTAAAGCCTGGATCGTTAATGGGACAAATCTCATTAATACACTTCCAGATCAGCAGAAAACGATAAAGGCAATTCAAGCATTGGATTTAATAGTTGTGGTTGATACTATGCCAATGGAAATTACGGGCTATGCAGATGTTGTATTGCCAGAATGTACTTACCTGGAAAGATATGATGCATTAAGAATATCGCAAGGAAGAGTACCAAGTATTGCCTTGAGAATGCCAGCAGTTGATCCGCTGTATAATACAAAACCAGCTTACTGGATGGCTAAAGAATTGGCCAAGAAATTAGATCTTCAAGATTATTTCCCGTTTGAAACCATTGAAGAGGAATTAGATTGGGAATTGAAGCAGGTTGGTACTTCACTGGAAGAGATGCAGAGAATTGGTGTAAAGCGTTTGGAACGAGAATTCGATGATTTGTATTTTGCTGATGGTGAAAATGTTGAATTCAATACAAATACAGGAAAAATTGAATTGTACTCAACTGCACTGGAGGAGGAAGGCTTTGATCCGATGCCAGTATATACACCGCATCCAGAACCAGCTGAAGGTTTTTATAGGTTGATTTATGGAAGAGCTCCAATGCATACTTTTAGTCGTACCGCCAATAATCCTAACTTAACCGATTTAATGGATGAGAATAGCTGTTGGGTTAACCCTAAGGTTGCTAAAGAATGGGATTTAAGTAACGGACAGTATGTTCACCTCGAAAATCAGGACGGAGTTATTTCTGAATTCCCAATAAAGGTAAGAGTAACCGAAAGAATTCGATTCGATTCAATATATATGGTACATGGTTTTGGTCATGCTGATAAGAGAATGAAGCGATGCTTTGGTAAAGGAGTTAGCGATACTCAAATGATTACCAATGTGATGACTGATCCTATAATGGGAGGTACCGGAATGAGAGGAAACTTTGTAACATTTAGAACGGATATAAAAAAATCGGAGGTGTAAGCTATGAGATATGCAATGGCTATTGATACTAAAAAGTGTGTAGGTTGCAGCGACTGTGTAGTAGCTTGCCAAACCGAAAACGATGTGCCAATCGGGTATTGCCGCGATTGGGTTGTTGAAGTAATGGATGGTACTTATCCTCAATTGGAAATGGAACTGCGTTCAGAGCGATGTAATCACTGTGAGAATTCGCCTTGCGTTCGTTGTTGCCCAACAGGAGCAAGCCATTACTCAGAAGGAGGTGCTGTTTTAGTCACTAAAAATGAATGTATTGGATGTAGTGCTTGTATTACGTCATGTCCTTATGATGCACGTTTTGTTCATCCAGAAGGATATGTTGATAAATGTACCTTCTGTTTACACAGGGTGAAGAACGGTATGCAACCAGCTTGTGTGGCAGTATGTCCAACAAAGTGTATGTATTTTGGTGATCTGGATGATCCAAGAAGTGAAGTTTCACAAGTTCTGAAAAAAAGAAAATATAAAACCTTAATACCCGAGGCAGGAACGAAACCTCACTTGTATTTCCTAATCTAAAACCGTGATAAAATGAGAGAAGAAATAATTGTAAGCGGCAGAAATAACCCATTAATCGATCCTCAATTACATGTTTGGCATTGGGAGATTCCAACTTACCTGTTTTTGGGAGGTTTGGCTGCAGGATTGATGTTTTTTGCTGCTCTTTATACGATTCGAAATAAAGAAAATGAATACAAAACAGCAGTTCGAATTGCTCCCATGCTGGCTCCAATAGCATTGGTACTAGGATTGATTGCTTTGTTTTTAGATTTGCATCACAAATTGTATTTCTGGAGGTTATATACAACCATTCGACTGGAGTCACCTATGTCTTGGGGAGCTTGGACCCTCATGGTTGTAACGCCGATTTCGATCATCTGGACTGCAATGCATATCAAAGACTTATTTCCTAAATGGAACTGGAAATTTGATGTGATCGAGGAGTTGATGGAATTTTTCCACAAACAAAAAAGAACACTAGCATGGATCATGCTGATTTCATCAGCTATACTAGGGATTTATACTGGGATTCTATTCTCGGCATTTAATGCTCGTCCACTTTGGAATACGTCTATTCTTGGTCCATTGTTCCTGGCATCTGGATTGTCGGCTGGAGCCGCAGTTGTTATTTGGATGTCAAAGAACCATTCAGAACGAAAGAGGTTTGCGCAACTGGATCTCATGATTATAGGAATTGAACTTTTCCTTATTATCCACATGTTTATGGGATTTTTGGCAAGTACTCAAGTTCAGATAGATGCTGCAAATCTATTTTTAGGTGGAGAATATACTGCACCATTCTGGATTTTCGTTGTATTTCTGGGGATGATTGTTCCTGCTATTCTTGAAGGAATGGAATTGAAAGGATTTAAGATACCTGTTGCAATTCCGGTAGTTCTAGTACTTTTTGGAAGTGTGATGCTTCGATTTCTTATAGCCAATGCAGGCCAGGCTAGTAGATGGCTTTACTAATCTATATTTTGAAAAAACTTAAAACATTATAAAATGAGCGAAGTGAAAAAAACGAAATACTTTAATCCGTACATCGGTGGAGTATTGTTGGGACTTGTGCTTTTGGCAGCAAATTTTGTTTCTGGTCGTGGATTAGGAGCAAGTGGAGCTATTAAAAGTGTCGTGGTATCTACAGTAAATACTGTTGCTCCGAGTCATGCTGAAAATTCAGCTTTCTATAAAAACTATAATGAAACCCATGAAAATCCAATGAAATCATGGTTGGTATTTCAAATGATGGGTGTTCTTGTTGGGGGATTTTTATCCGGAGCATTTGCTAAACGTTTGAAGTTTAAAGTAGAACACTCTCCAAAAATCTCATCCAAACGAAGAATAATTTTTGCCATTTTAGGAGGAATGTTCTTTGGTTTTGGTTCCCAGTTGGGACGTGGCTGTACCAGTGGATCTGCTTTAAGCGGAATGGCAGTACTTTCAGTTGGAGGCTTTTTAACAATGGCTGCAATATTTGGTACAGCTTTTATGTTGGCTTACTTCTTCAGAAAAAATTGGATTTAATTATAAATGAATAAACAAATAGATTATGGCACCATTAATTGTTAATGAAATAATTTCACCGGATACCAATTTGTTCATTGCGTTTTTAATTGGAATCGGATTTGGATTTGTGTTGGAAGGAAGTGGATTCTCGTCAAGTAGAAAATTGGCTGGAATGTTCTATGGATACGACACAACTGTTTTAAAAGTATTTTTTACAGCTGCCATTACTGCAATGGTAGGAATGTTATTCTTTAGTCTTTTTGGTTGGATCGATTTGGATTTTGTCTACATCAACCCAACTTATGTAACTTCCGCTTTGATTGGTGGAGTTGTAATGGGGATTGGATTCATTATGGGAGGATTTTGCCCGGGAACTGCATTCTGTGCATTTTCTATTGGTAAGCTTGATGCCCTTGCATTTATTGGAGGATTAATTTTAGGTATTGTTTTCTTTACTGAAGGTTATCCTTTGTTCGAAGAGATGTATAGAGCGAATTATCTAGGAACGCCTACAATGAATGAATTGTTGGATATTCCGAGAGGAGTATTTGCACTTGGTCTTATTCTTATGGCATTTGCCATGTTTTGGGTTGGTGAATGGGCAGAAAAGAAGTTCCCACGCGAAGAGTACTAGATGTAAACTTTTAAAAATCACTGAAATGAAAATGAGATTAATATTAGCTTCTGTATTTATTCCTTTAGGGATAATTATTGCAGCGATACCCGAAAATACTACGAAACAATTTAAATTAACTGCAGAAGAGTTGCTAGGTGAAGTGAAAGATGGAACTCAATTTGTTAGTACTGATGAGATTGCAGATATGTTGGTTCAAAAAGATCCAAGTCTTCAGCTAATTGATGTTCGCAGCCAGGCTGAATTTGAAAAATATAGCTTACCCGGAGCCATTAATATCCCTTTAACCCAGATTCTTTCTAATGAATATGAAGGATATATCAATCAAGGAGTAAAGATGAATGTTTTCTATTCAAATGGAAATCTTAAGGCAAATGAAGCTTGGATGTTGGCAAGACAACTAGGATACGAAAACAATTTTGTAATGCAAGGAGGTTTGAACTATTGGGCAGAAACCATTTTAAATCCAGAGGCACCAAAATCGGTTATGGCAGATGATGAAATTGCAAAATATGATTTTAGAAAAGGAGCAAGTGCTGCCTTAGGGGGTGGTAATGCTATGGTGACAAATACTAATACTGAGAAAAATCCAAAACCTACCATTAAAAAACGCAAGAAGAAAAAGCGTGCTGCAGGAGGTTGTTAGTATAAGGATTAATAAAAATAGAAGCCTTTTCGATGAATTTCGAAAAGGTTTTTTTATGACCGTTGTGAATTGAATAGATAAAAGTCGGATGTATCGATGAGAAATCTCTATCTGATTTAATAATTATGTAAGTTATTGATACTCTGCTTATTTACATTGAATAAAAATTAAGGAAATCTTTAAAAATTATTAAAATTAAACTATTGAAATCTAGATAGTTAAAAATATGGTAGGTTCGATATGTAGATATATGATATACAACATATATAGATGTGGAAAGAGTTGGTATTTTGTTTTCAAATCCTAATTATCAAACTAATTCATTACAGAAGATGAAAAAAACTTTTAAAATTATTTTTGCGGCATTCATCGTATTTGCAGGAATGTTGGCATCTAACCAGGTGATGGCAACCGACGGTTATTTTAGTTGTGGGTACGGTACTCAAAGTAAAGGTATGGGTGGTGTTGGTATCGCATGGTATAAAAATTCTTTAATCAATGGAAACCCAGCAGGTTTGGTTTCTTTAGGAAAGCAATACTCTATTAGTGTTGGATTGTTTAATCCGAATAGAGAATATACTGTTACAGGTAATCCTTCTATGATGCCTGGTACTTTTGGTTTACTTCCGGGAACTGTTAAAAGTGATAGCAAGATGTTTGTTATTCCTTCAATTGGTGCAAACTGGATGCTAAATGATAAAAGTAGTTTCTCTATCGCTTTATTTGGAAATGGTGGAATGAACACGGATTATCCACCTACAACTTTCCCAGATGGAAGTAAGATGGGAACTTTTGGTAGTAATGGGGATACTGGAGTAAATCTAATGCAGATGTTTCTTGGAGTATCTTATTCAAGAAATATTGCTAAAAACCATAGCCTTGGTATAACAGGTTTAATTGCATACCAAATGTTTGAAGCTAAAGGTTTGGGAGCTTTTGCACCATTTTCAAGTGCTCCTGATAAGTTAACTGATAATGGTATGGATAAAGCTACTGGTTTTGGATTCAAACTTGGTTATATGGGTAAATTGGCCAAAGGTCTAACTCTTGGAGCTAGTTATCAGACCATGTTATATATGAGCGAATTTGATGATTATGCAGGATTGTTTGCTGAGCAAGGTGACTTCAATATTCCTTCAACTTGGACCATTGGTTTGGCTTATGAAATTAATGAAGACTGGGCTGTAATGGCAGATTTCAAGAGAATTAATTATACTGACGTTGCTTCTGTTTCAAATCCGATGGATCCAATGGCATTTGCAACAGCTCCTTTAGGAACTGATGACGGAGCTGGTTTTGGTTGGGAAGATATCAATATTTTGAAATTTGGTATGGAATATTCAGGTATTAAAGACTGGACATTACGCACAGGATATTCTCATGCCGAACAACCAATTCAAAGCTCAGAAGTATTGTTTAATATTCTTGCTCCTGGTGTGATTGAAGATCATGTTTCGTTTGGATTTAGTAAGAATATTGGAGATTCTGGAAAAGCAGTACATGTAGCATTCTGTTATGCATTACCAGCATCAGTTAAAGGATATAATCCAATGGATTATGAGTTTGATACTAATACTGGTATGCCAATCGGTCATAATCAAACCGTTAAACTGGAAATGAATCAGTTAGAAATTGATATCGCATTTACATTTTAATAGAACTTTATAATAAAAAAGAGAGGATTTCATTAATAAATCCTCTCTTTTTTTATGATTTCTTGATAAAAGTACGCTTGTACAAAGCTCCCATAATATCCTTAAAGGTATTGGGCTTTACACCTAATTTTCTATTCTCCATGCTGATTTCATATACCAATCTCATGTGTTGAATAATCACTTTATAAGCCTTTAGTAAAGGAAAATCAGGATCGTAAATGTGAGCTGGTTCAGAATTGGTGCCATTTAATTCAATAATTTTGATATTTTTCCCTTCGTATAAATCTTCTAGGCTATTTACTTTCATATCAAAACGTCCGTAATAATATCCATCTAAAGGTTTTGATATTTCTCGAAAAACAGATACCAGTTTTTCATTGATCAGATCATTCCCGTCTAAGAATTTAGTTCCTCTGTTGTGATTTCCAATCGGTTCTAGTTTGTAACTAATGCCAGAGGGAATTATTTGATTCCATTTAGACTTGTATTTATTTTTTAAGTAGGATATTCTGCTGCTAGCCCTAATATTTGTTTTTACCAATTCAGAAAATTTTAATTTTCCATTACCTGTGATGGTTAAAAACTCTTTTCGTACAATTGATGTGATTCCATCTTTTTTGGAAATTGGGAAACGATGATAGAATATGCCCAATTCAATAGGAAAATCGATAAATTCCTGAAAAAGGATGTCTTCATGTTTTTCTTTCATAAAGGAAAGAAGGTCAAATTCTGAATCTACTTTTTCAACCCCAACACCTCTTTCACCAACATTCGGTTTGCACACAATGGGAAAGTCCATATCATGATCCAGCATGAGTTGTTTTACATCAGATAATTCAATCTCAGAATGCGCTACAAACCCTTTGGGAATATATTGTTTGTCAATATTGCTTAGAATGTTCATTTTATCCATGCCAAATGCTCCCCCAAACCTCATTGCAGGATTGGCTGGTGTGAAGTAAGCGAATGCTCTTGCTTTAATAGCAAGGTAAATACCATAAAAAAACATTGGGATGTAGAAAAACCAGAATGGCCAGAATTCGAAATGAAACCACTTAGAAATGATGAACGGGATTTTTATTTTTCTACTCATAGTTTTTCTGTGTAAATATTAAAATGATTTTTCAAGGTAGTAATTTCTGTTTTTATTAAAAGTTGATTTGAATAAAATCATATAGGTATTGGTTAAAATTACTTAAGGCTATGATATATATTGACAATTTGATATCTTGTACTTATAACCATTTGTACCATATCTATGCAGAATCATATTTTTATAGCTAATAGAGAAATCTTAAGTCAACTTATCCATTTGTGTGAAAATATAACTCCTTTGCAATATTGTGAAGCTTTAAACCTATTGTCTCAAAATACCATAGGCAAGCATATGCGTCATATTATTGAATTTTATGACATTTTAATTGAAGCTTATGAAGAGAATAAACCAATAAGCTATGATGATAGAGTGCATTGCATCGAAACCGAAACCAGTTTAGTGTTGGCTTCTCAAAGGTTAAGCAAAGCCCTTAATTGGGTTGAAAATGCACAAACTGATAAAAAATTAATGTTGATTGTTAGTTATGATAGTGAAGGGAAAAATAGTATTTCAATTCCGTCAAGTTTAGAACGAGAATTGGTATACAATATTGAACATGCAATTCATCATATGGCAATTATTCGTATTGCGATTGAAAAAGAGTTTCCAGATATCGAATTGCATAAAAATTTTGGGATAGCTTACTCAACAATAAGGTATAGAGACGATTTATGTGCACATTAACATATATACCTATAGATAATAAGAATTTCATTTTTACCACAAATAGAGATGAAGATCCTAATAGAATAGCTTTGCCTCCAGATAAGTATATCAATAATAATATTGAAAGCTTGTATCCAAAAGATCCAGAAGGAAATGGAACTTGGATGTTGTGTAATAAATATTTCAGTGTTTGTTTATTAAATGGGGCTTTCGTAAAGCATAAACATGAACCACCTTATAAAAAGAGTAGAGGACTTGTTGTTTTAGAGTATGAAAAATTCAAAAATACAATTGAGTTTGTATTGAATTTTGATTTTGTGGGAATAGAACCATTTACAATGGTTGTAGTAAGATATAATTCGGAAATTTTAATGGAGGAAGTGAGGTGGGATGGTAGCTCGGTTCATTATAAGAAACTTGATCCGAAAAGAGCTGAAATTTGGTCATCATCAACTTTGTATGATGAAACAGCAAAAAAAATGAGAAAGGCTTGGTTTGTAGATTGGAAAATGATGGATGATATATCATACTCTAAAGTGCTTGATTTTCACAAAAATGCTGGTTGTAACGATTTGTTTAATGGATTGGTCATGAATAGAAAGGAACTGGTTAAAACTACCAGTATTACCCAAATAATACATGACAAATTAGGAATAAGAATGAGGTATGAAGATCTTCGTACAAAAGAAGTAACAGAGAAATATATGACAAAAGAAAAGAGTCTCAATTGAGACTCTTTTTTATTAGAAATAAAATAACAAGTAGAGTAATTATTTTCCAGGACATTGAGAAATGATATCCTGTGAAATATCTTGTTTTCCATATGATTTATCAAATTCACAAGAGAATTTCTCAGCTAACTTTTCAGCTGTTTTTTTGTAATCTTCCTTGTTTTCCCAAGTATTAATTGGATTTAAGATTTCAGTTGGAACATTTTCACAAGAAGTAGGAATATTTACATGGAACAATTGGTCTTCAGTATATTCTACATCATTTAATTTTCCACTTAAAGCTGCGTCAACCATTGCTCTTGTATATTTTAACTTGATACGAGAACCTGTTCCGTATGAACCACCACTCCAGCCAGTGTTAATTAAGAAAACATTGGTATTGTGTTTTTCCATTTTCTCACCAAGCATCTCAGCGTAGATATTTGGATTACAAGGCATAAATGGTTGTCCAAAGAAACGTGAGAAAGTTGCCTGTGGCTCTGTTACTCCGGTTTCAGTTCCAGCTAATTTCGATGTATATCCCATAAGGAACCAAAGCATTGCTTGCTCTTTAGTCAGTTTTGAGATTGGAGGCAATACACCGTATGCATCGGCTGTAAGGAATAAAATTGTATTTGGATTCCCCGAAGTTGAACTCTCCTTAATGTTTTTCAAGAAACGAAGTGGATAACTTGCTCTTGAGTTTGGAGTAAATCGATCATCAAAGAAATCTAACTCTCCGTTTGGATAAATCATTGCATTTTCAATAATTGCACCATGTTTGGTATAATCATCTTCGTGCATAACAGCGTCATAAATTTCAGGCTCATTTTCAGGCTTGATATCAATCATTTTAGCATAACAGCCATTTTCAAAATTGAAAATACCATCGTTACTCCATCCATGTTCATCATCTCCTAAAAGAGCTCTGTTAGGATCAGCTGATAAAGTGGTTTTACCAGTTCCCGAAAGACCTAGAAGAAGGGCAGAATCACCATTTTTGCCTTCGTTTGCTGAACAGTGCAAAGGAAGAACACCTTTAAATGGCAAATAGTAATTCATTACAGTGAACATCAATTTTTTCATTGCTCCCATGTAAGAAGAACCAATAACGATCCCTATTTTCTGATCGAAATCAACAACTACGCAAATGTCAGATGTTTCTCCATTGGGAAGTTCTCTTACCAGACCTTTGTAACGATCTTTATTTAATTTGTTGTTTGGTAAAGCAATCAAATGAAATTCATCATTTGCAAAAATCGATTTGTCAAGGTCATTAGGTACTGGTCTAAACATGTTGTCGATAAAAACCTGACTTAAACTTTTATCAGTAATGGTTTTTACTGGCAATGCATATTTTGAATCTGCACCAATTACTCTATCGGTGATATAAACTGTTTCTTTTTCATCAATCATCTTTAAAGCGTCTTCAAAAATCATCGAAAACGTTTGCGGATTCATAGCGATATTATTGGCTGATGACCAGTCTATATTTAATTCACTTTCAGGATTTCTTACAATATAAGTATCCTTAGGACTTCTACCTGTAGAATGAGGAGGTGTCCAAGTTGCAAGTGAGCCGTTCTTTGTTAAAACTGCTTCTTTATTTTCTACTGCTTGAGTAATTAGAGATTCTCTTGAAAGATTCTCTTGAATGTTGGAATGCTTTTTTAATGATTCTTGTAATTCTGCAATCATATTAACTTCAATAGCGTTCATGTGACATTTAATATTTGGTTTGGAGCTTCAAAAGTATGACTATATATGAATAAATCCTACTATGTACATATTTTTTTGTAATTTTTAATGTATTATTTCTCAGTAAGTTTTACTACTTTTACCATGGGAAAAATTGATCTAGGGACGTTAAAATCGTTTCTTTTTTTCAGTTTTCCCCTCTTTTTTTGTTTAAAATAATTTCATCTTTTCTTTGAGCTACAAACGTTTGCGTAAAAATCATTAATTCTAAATAATTTAAAATTATGATTAAGAGTGTCGGATGCCTGAGATATAGACTAGCAGGAAGATTTCTTACTAAAAGTTATAAAAAAACCTCCAAAGCAACTGCCTTGGAGGTATTAAAAATGACATTTATTTCAGATTCCATTAAAAAATGGAAAGAAAATTTAATTAGTCTTTAGATCTTGGATGGAAATTCTTGATTGTTTCTTTCAAATATTCTCTATCCAAATGTGTGTAAATTTCAGTTGTTAAAATTGACTCGTGACCTAACATTTCTTGTACGGCTCTCAAATCAGCACCACCTTCTACAAGGTGAGATGCAAAAGAGTGACGGAAAGTGTGAGGAGAAACATTTTTCTTCAAACCAACTTTCTTAGATAAGTTCTTAATAATGGTAAAGATCATTACACGTGATAACTTACGACCTCTTCTGTTCAAGAATAAGATATCTTCACTATCCTTATCGATATTTAATTTACCGCGATAGTTTTTAAGATACAATTTGATTTCTTTTTTAGCTTTCTTTCCAATTGGAATTAAACGTTCTTTGTTTCCTTTTCCATGAATTTTAATAAATCCCATACGGAAATGAAGGTTAGAAACTCTTAAGTCGATTAATTCTGATACTCTCAATCCACAAGAATATAAAGTTTCAAGAATTGCACGGTTTCTTTGTCCTTCTGACTTGTTCATGTCAACAGCTTTTACCAAAACGTCAATTTCGTCTGTAGTTAAAGTGTCAGGAAGTTTACGTCCAATTTTTGGAGCTTCTAATAAAGCAGTTGGATTTTTTTCGATAATTTCTTCTAATAATAAATACTTAAAGAAAGCTTTAATACCAGAAATTACACGTGCTTGTGTGCGAGGGCTAGTACCTGCATCGTTAATCCAAGCTACAAAATCCTTCAAATGTTGAAGTACTACTTCTTCAGGAGTTACCTCGATATTCTTTTCTCTAAAGAAAGTAGTTAATTTAGTAATGTCATTAATGTAAGCGTCTACCGAGTTCTTAGAGAGAGACTTCTCTAAGGTGAGGTAGGTCTTAAAATTTTCAATTGTTGTTGTCCATTTCATTTTATCCAGTTTTTAGTATGTAGTTATAGTTGTAAATAATTTGCTTTATAATTTGTAGTTTTACTCAAGCATTTAAATATACGAATTGTTTATGATAATTCCTGAGTGCAATTTAAAAAAATATTACGTAAGCTGACAAAAATTTCATATACTATTTATGTTTAACCTTAAAAATTTTTGATAAGATGAATTTTTTGATAATAAATGGACCTAACCTAAATCTACTTGGAGTGCGCGAAAAATCTATATATGGAGAAGTTTCGTTTGAAACTTATTTTGAGGAGTTAAAGAAGATCTACGGAAAAATTCAACTTGAATATTATCAATCTAATATAGAGGGCGAATTGATTGATGAAATACATCGTATAGGTTTCGATTATGATGGTATTATTCTAAATGCCGGGGCTTATACTCATACTTCTGTAGCGCTTGGAGATGCGATTGCAGCTGTAAATACGCCTGTTATTGAGGTGCATATATCTAATGTGCATAAGCGAGAGCCCTTCCGAAGTAAAACCATGATTGGAAAGGATTGTATTGGCACAATTGCTGGGTTTGGATTGGATTCTTATCGTTTGGCGATAGAAGCTCTTTTATCCCGTTTGGACTAAAGTTATTTTTTTTGTGACAAAAGTTTTTTTTACATCGTTTGCAATTTATGCTATAAAATATGTACCTATAAGCTTGTAGTATTATTGACTATCTTTGTATTGCCAAAACTAATAATGAAAGAGTTTTTCTATGAAGAAGCATACGAAAATTATTGCAACGATTTCTGACAAGAGGTGCGATGTAGAATTTCTTACACAACTTTTTGAAGAGGGCATGAATGTTGTAAGGCTTAATACAGCACATCAAACACATGCCGATGCACAAAAAGTAATTGATAATGTCAGAGCTGTTTCAGACAAGATCGCATTACTTGTGGATACAAAAGGTCCTGAGATCAGAACGGTAGATGTTGAGGATGATTTATTCCTTAAAAGTGGTGATAGGATAAAAATTAAAGGAAAAAAAGAAGATGAAGAGGTAGATGACTGTCTGTTGGTTAGCTACGAAGATTTTGTTATTGATGTAGAAGTTGGTAAAAGGATCTTAATTGATGATGGAGAGCTGGAATTATTAGTTGTTGAGAAGCACGATGACTTCTTAGTAGTTGAAGCTAAAAATGAGGGCCCGATTAAAAATCGAAAGAGCGTAAACGTACCGGGTGTTTCTATTAAATTACCTTCACTTACTAAAAAAGACAGAACTTTTATCGATTTTGCCATTGAACAGGATATTGATTTTATAGCACATTCATTTGTTAGAAATAAAGAGGATGTTCTGGAAATTCAAAAAATACTGGATAAATATGATTCCAAAGTAAAAATCATTGCAAAAATCGAAAATCAGGAAGGTGTTGATAATATTGACGAAATTCTTGATCATGCATATGGAGTGATGGTTGCAAGAGGTGATTTGGCAATTGAAATCCCGGCGCAAAAATTACCTGTAATTCAAAGAAAAATAATTAGAAAGTGTATGGAGCGTAAAAAACCTGTGATTATTGCAACACAGATGCTTCATTCAATGATTAAAAATCCTAGACCAACACGTGCGGAAGTTAGTGATATTGCGAATGCAATATACAACAGAACGGATGCAATCATGCTAAGTGGAGAAACGGCTTATGGAGATTACCCGGTTGAGTCGGTTCGTACCATGAAAGAAGTTGCGATTGAGGTAGAGAAAGAATTATATCCTGATACAAGAAAGAATTTTGTTCCTAGTAACCAGGAATTAACGGCAATTTTGGCTCGTTCTGCAGTAAAATCATCTCAATTGCTTCCAGTAAAAGCAATTGTTACCGATACCTTAACAGGAAGAACAGGTCGTTATTTATCAGCCTACAGAGGAACTTCTCCTGTTTATGCTTTGTGTTATTCAAAAAGAGTTATGCGCGAATTGGCTCTTTCGTATGGTGTAGAAGCAGGCTATAGAAAATTATTGGCCAGTAGAGATGAGTACGTGAAGCAATCGATGTATACTTTAATGGAAAAGAAATACTTTACAGAAGATGATATGGTGATAATCATCGGTGGAAGTTTTGGTCCATCTAAAGGAGTTTCATTTATGGAAATCAGTAAAGTAGATCAGTTGACACATAAGGTGTAACAAAATAATATTGAAGCAAAAAAAATGCGAATCATCTCGATTCGCATTTTTTTTAACCTGTATTATTGAGGCTTAGTATCTCAAATATATCAGAACTAAGGCTATCCCAATGCCAATTCCCGAAATGGAAAGGTTGAAACTTTTTCTGTCGGTTTTAAATACTGCAATGGTTAAAGCAGAAATCAACAAACCTGCTAGTATAACTATTAAATATGCAGCCAATACTCCCAGACTGTATCCTGATAGGTGAATGAATTTTAAGTTGCTGCCAAATGCTTTCAGGTAATGAAAGCTAATGCTGGTGCCAACTACCAATCCGATTAATGCGAAAAAATTGTATCGAATGGCATTTGCCGATAAGTTGTTTGAAATCATATGATGAACTCCGACCACCAATAATGAAATTGCTGTTGCCAACCTGATGGTTGAATAGGAGAAGTGTGTGATTTTAAAACATGCTAATAGCAATCCCACGAGAGATCCAATGCCAAGGGCAAGGAAAAGTGAAAATAGATTTTTCCAATCTTTTAGCTGAAAAACGATGCCAAAAAGCAATAGAATTAAAAAATGATCAAAAAGAGAGAATGAGATTAGGTATGAAAAAGCGGATTCGAACCCTGATAAAAATTGTTGCATATTGTTCTTAAATTATTTCCATTTAATAATAGACCTGCAATTTTCTACATTGCTTTTGTTGTTTCGAATCACAAAGTGAGATTCGCGGTCGTTATTACTACTGCAATTATTGTGAATGCTTAATTGATCGTTGTACTTGGCTTCGTGCAGGAAATTAATTTCCAATTCGTCAATCAAGCCAGAGCTTAATTTCTCAATCGGGCAAGAATCTACAATCCATTTGATGTATTTCACATTATTAACATGCTGGTTAATGTCAATATCACTGAAATGCACATCAATAGTTAGGTTTGGATTTTCATCGACATTAGTATTTAATTTTTGCAATGAAGTTTCAAATACCTTTTCAGCATTTTCATATTTGGCACCATCGATAATGGAGTGGGGGCGAGTTGGTCTTTTATTCTTGATATTAATGATTAACCATGATGAACTTGCCAGGATAATAGCATTGCCTTCTCTATCGAGAATTCTAAAATCTCTGTTCCCAAACAAACCTTCAATTCCTGTAGGCCAGGTTTCAACAGTTATTTCATCGGTCCATTTTGGATAATCAATCACTTTAACTTTTAGTCGTGTCAGCACCCACGATAAATCTTGTTGCATTAATTTATCAATTCCCCAGTTTAAAGCATCTGCATGCATGCCAGCAATTTCTTGCAGGTAATTGCATATGGATGTCAGTTTTACTCTTCCATTAAAATCAGTATCGAAAGAGCCAATTCTGAATGTCTTTGTGAATTTTGTTTGATTAATTTCTAGAGTATCCATTAAATCAACTTGATTTTTAATTTTTTAACGATATAGATTGATCGTACGAATAATAAAGCCACAATCGGTAAAATCTCATTTGGTAATGATTGTGGAATGATAGACCATGCGGCCAAAATAATCAGCAATAGTACCGAGCTCGCAAAGAAGAAAAAGTATGATGCTTTATTTTTCATGCTCAGCAAGATGTTTGCCACTGGAAAATAAAATGGTAAGGCCCAAAGAATATTCCAGTTTGGTCCGGTTGCCTGATGATCGGTAAAAAACCAAAGGAAAATAATTACCCAACCAACTAAACCAGTTGCTCCGAATAAAACATGATCGATAATAAAATAATTGCGTTTGCTTTTTAAAGTGCGAATGCTTACCCATAAAACGATTAGTGAAAGTATTCCGAATATAAAACCTGGGCGTTTGTACCATTCCGTCATTTTGTAATTCAAAGCTGGTTTTAATACTTCGTTGGTATTACTAACCAGCGGAACTCTTTCTCCGTTATTCAATACTGTAGCATCGCCAAAAGCATACATCATGTTGTCAGGTAAAAACATATACTGGTATGGTGTGGCTTCAACATCACATGGTGAACCTAGAATTAAATGGATGCCAAGGTAAATCCATCGACTTCGTTCCATAAAATGATCCAATAAGTTCCAGAAGTTTTTTGGCTCAGCATTATTTTCTTTATAGATGATTTTACCATCTACATTGGCTTCTATGATATCTCGTATTCGCGTAGAACAATTATCAAAGAGAAAATCGTAATGATAATATCTATTTTCAGGTTTGTAATTTTCGATTACCGCTGCAAATAGTTTTCTTTTTGTTTCGAGATCTAAATTCAATTTCTGTTCTGTAACTCCTTGTCCGGATCTCATGTATTCAGGCAAAAAATCGCGGTAAGGAGCAAATGCTAAACGATACATTAATTTGCCTCTGGCAAATTTCATGTAAAAGTTTGGGGTGTTAAAATTGAATGTTCCATAATTAAAAACAAGGTCAATTTGGTTTAAAGGATCGTGAAAACGCAATGCAGAGTGACCAAAATGAGAATACAACTCATCACCTGGCGAACAGGTTAGAAGACTTACTTCTGATTGTTCTGAAAGTTGCTTTGCATATGTGTTAGAGAATGATATAAGGCCAATTACTAATAGGCCTATAAAGAATTTAAATCTTTTCATAAGTATGAATATTTATCTGATCGAAGATATACAAAATACCATTATTTCGTATGGTGTTGATCTTATAAAACGCTCATGTTGCATATATATTGAAGGAAATCATGGGATTACTGAAAAAAGGGTCGTTCTCTTTTAATTTGTTTGCTTTGGAAGATGGAAAAATCACTTCGGGCCAAAATTTCATTCTATTTCTTCTTGCAAATGGTCGACTTTTTCAAAAAAAATGTTTTTCGTAGGGCACAATTCTACTTCTTTTCAAAAAGTTGGGTTTTGGCAGTAGGAAAAATCACTTCGGGCCAAAATTTCATTCTATTTCTTCTTGCAAATGGTCAACTTTTTCAAAAAAAGTTTTTCGTAGTGCACAATTCTACTTTTTTTCAAAAAGTTGGGTGTTAGCAGTAGGAAAAATTACTTCGGACCAAAATTTCATTCTTTTTCCTCTTGAAATCGGTTGACTTTTTAAAATGAAGTATTTTATGGTGTGCAATTCTGCAATTTCTTTGTTGCATAAAAAATCCCCTGTGAAAACAGAGGATTGGAATATAGATTAAAACAATCTTATCTCATATCATTTACTTCTACATCAGGATTTGCAGCAGTATCGAATACAAAATCCTTATCGGTTAATGTAACATTAGGAGTTAACTTTTTAAGAACAATGCTTACATCGTTTCCATCTTTACCAACTGATTTAAGAGCACTGATTTGGTTTGTAGCCTGATCGATTTTTAGTCGAATGTGAGTGAAACCACGTTCATTATCGGTTGGAAACAAATCTATAACATGAAGTTTTTTTCCATTTTCAGTTACTTCGTTTACATATTTATAAGTAAACCCAGTTTCGTAAATCGAAAAGATCTTAGCAGGATTTAATGCTTCATCTTCGTCTACACCAGGCTCTTTAATACTTACCTCTTCTGCATCAATAATATGAGTATATTGTGTTTTGCCATCAAAGTAAATGTCGGTTCCCATTAAGTTTAATTTATACTTGTTGTCTTTTAGTACAATACTTCCGTCAGATACTTCGTGGATATCCTCTTCATCATTATCCATTGAGTAAGTGAATTCAGCCTTTAGGCTTTTATATTCTTTATTGATCTCTGATACTTTATCTAAAATAGCTTTTGCTTTGGCATCTTGTGCTGATACATTAAGGCTGATAAGTCCAAGTAAGAGGAAACAAAAAAAGTTTTTCATGTGTTTAATTTTATTTTAATTGATACATGTAACACTCAATTTACATGTTCGGTTCATTTTTCTTGATTTGTATTTAATTCAATTAGATATTCAATTATTGTGCCAGACCTAATTTGCAATGTTGTTTAATAGTTGTTCAAGTGAATATTCGTCTTGTATAAGCACCTGACGAGCTTTACTTCCTTCAAAAGGCCCTACAATTCCTGCAGCTTCCAATTGGTCAACAATTCTCCCGGCTCGGTTGTATCCAATAGAGAATCGGCGTTGAATTCCCGAAGTTGACCCTTGTTGTGAAGTCACCACCAAGCGAGCAGCTTCTTCGAACAATGCGTCGCGTTTCTGAAGATCGATATCTCCAGCGCCACTCTCCGATGATTCTCCAACATATTCAGGCAGCATCAAGGCAGAAGGGTAGGATTGTTGATTATTAATAAATTCGGTAATTGCTTCCACTTCCGGGGTGTCAACAAAGGCACATTGTACACGCACCAAACTGCTACTGATTGATACCAACATATCACCTCGCCCGATTAATTGGTTGGCCCCAGGACTGTCCAGAATGGTTCTGGAGTCAATCATAGAGGCTACTTTAAATGCAATTCTGGCAGGGAAGTTTGCCTTAATCACACCCGTAATGATATTTGTAGAAGGTCTTTGTGTTGCAATAATCATATGAATACCAATTGCACGAGCCAATTGGGCAATTCTGGCAATCGGAGCTTCAACCTCCTTGCCGGCTGTCATAATCAAATCAGCAAACTCATCAATAATTACCACAATGTATGGCAAGTACCTGTGACCATTCTCCGGATTTAATTTTCGTTTTATAAACTTGGCATTGTATTCTTTGATATTTCTTGCATGCGCTTTTTTCAGCAAATCGTAACGAGAGTCCATTTCGATACACAAGGAATTCAATGTAGAAATTACCTTATGGATATCTGTAATGATTGGCTCTTCTTCTTCAGGAAGTTTTGCTAAAAAGTGCTTTTCTATGGTTGAATAAATACTTAATTCAACCTTTTTAGGATCGATTAAAACAAATTTTAGTTGCGATGGATGCTTCTTATACAAAAGAGATGTAATAATGGCATTCAACCCAACCGACTTACCTTGACCAGTAGCACCTGCCACCAAAAGGTGAGGCATTTTGGTCAGATCAAGGGTGTATGTTTCATTGGAAATGGTTCTACCCAATGCAACAGGTAAAGCAAATTTTGATTCCTGAAACTTCTTGGATGCAATGATGTTCTTCATCGAAACAATTTCAGGGGTACGATTAGGAACCTCAATACCAATTGTACCTTTTCCAGGAATAGGAGCAATGATACGAATTCCGAGAGCTGACAAACTTAATGCAATGTCATCTTCCAGATTTTTAATCTTAGAAATTCGAACTCCCGGTGCAGGAACAATTTCGTAAAGAGTAACCGTAGGTCCAATGGTTGCTTTGATTTGTACAATTTCAATTTTGTAATGACGAAGCGTTTCAACAATCTTATTCTTATTGCTCTCAAGTTCCTCTTTGCTAACAACCGAATTGTTTATCTGGTGATCTTCCAATAAATCGATAGTTGGAAATCTATATCTGGATAAATCCAAAGTTGGATCGAAATCTTCTAAAGGCTCTTGATTAAGAGGAACTGTTTCTTCCTGTTCTCTTACTGTCTCTATTTTCAACTCTACACCATCTTCACTTTCAGTTTCGTTTAATGCAGTTTCGTTGGTAGCATCAACAGGTATTTCCGGTTCTTCTGTTAATAGAATTTCAGATTCGAAATTTGGAGTCTCAAGCTCTATTTCTTCAGTGATTTCTGGTTGTTCTCTAATTTCGTCAGCTATCTCTTCTTCTAAATCTTCATTTTCAGTGATGGTTCCTGAAGTTTTTTCTTTCTTCTTAACCAATTTTTTAAAGAAACCTACAGTATTTTGAAAACCGAATGTTAATAGGCAAAGGAGACTTAATATTAATAGGAATAAAGTTCCAACATTACCTATAGTGGAAACCAGCCATTCACTAATGAAAAAGCCATGAATGCCACCAAGAAACAGGAATGAATCGCTTGTGGAATCCACAAAAACAAAAGCCATTCCTATTGAAAACCAAATGCTAAAAAGTAGGGTGTAAAGAATACTTTTCTTGATGGATTGAATCTTTAGCCCCCAGGAACGTAGGGATAGAACTACCATTACATATAGAAAGGAAAATGAAGCAATTCCAAACCCTTTGTTGATGAATAAGTTTGAGAGATATGCTCCAGTTTTACCCGTCCAGTTTTCTACTCTTATTTCAGAATCCGTAATTAATTCGAGCCATTTAATATCTAGTTTACTTTGATCTGCACCTCCTGTGAAAAAGAAAGATACAAATGCCAGACTTGTATATATGGTAAAAAGTGAAAGAGTAACTCCCAAAATGAAACGAGTTCTTTCATCACTTAAAAATTTTGGTTTTGAGAATATCTTTCTTCGGGATTTAGGTTTTGATTTCTTTTTTGTAGCCATTCGTTTATTTTTCAGTGTGTTGCTGATGTCACGCTGTTGCGAAATTTATGTAAAAGTAATAAAAATGGCTTGGAAATCCACAGTTTTAATTGTGTGCAAAAGATTAATTTTTGGATAAAATCTTTAACTAGTTGAAATCTACAATATATTTTTTCAAAGTTGCTTTGTCTGAAAGAACGTATTCTGCAGGAACATTAAATTCTTCTGAAGCTATTTTTTCTAAACTTACGCTTTGAGCAGTAAACTTCGTTTTTATCTTATTCATTGTAGTTTCAAACTCCATAAGAACACCTTCTATTTCATTTAAAGGTGTATTTCTGTTCGGATTCTCAAGGCCAATTTCTTCTGTATACGCAACTTTAATAGGATTTATTGTTTCATCTTCGAAAAAAAGTTCGGCAACTTTACATTTGTATCCAGCTATTGTCTTAATCTCATCCAAATGTTTTATTCTGCTAGGAGGTAGTTGATTGTAAATAAAAGCAACTTCTTCTTTGGGAAATTCGTAGTTAAACTTGTTGTTCAGGACTTTAAGAAGAATATGACTTTTATCACAATCGAAATTTGAAATAAACTTTGTGCTAAAAAAACCAAGATATCCTTCAGAAGTTAAACTGATGTTATTTTTTTTAAACCGTAATTCTACTTTATTTGGAAGTAATGCTACAATAGGATTTTCTTTCTCCGAAGCGTAATAACTAACATCGTAAATAATAAGTCCTTCGTCAGCTTTGGTCTTATTTCCTGATTTACTATTACAAGAACTTAAGATTATTGCAAATAAAAAAAGGAAAATGGGTAGCCTCATAAAATTTGAGTTAGTTGGTATAGATTGTCCGGTAAAGTTGTTTTGAAATACTTCCTAAATGTATAAAACATCCTAAAATAAACGATAAAACTAATCTTCTTTCTTAAAGAATTTAAAGTTTCTACGATTAATTTATTTTTTGGTTTTAATTTATGCTAAAATGTGGACTGAAATTGATTTGCTTGTAAAATCTGATAATGTAAACATAACTGCATTTTTTAATTCGGGTTGTGCAAACGAGTGATATCAAGTTTTCAGTTTGCTTTGAATTTCATTATTTTACATGTGTAACTACTAAACAGTAAAAATCATTCCTCTGTAATGTGTTGAAAAACAGGGTTCGAAAAAGTTTTTAAAAAAAAGCAAAATTTCTTGTTTTGTAATTAATTTTTTTAGTTTTGCAAAACTAACAAGAAAAACATAAAGCGAAAAGTAATGAATAAATTAGCAGTTGTAGCCTTAGGAGGTAATGCGTTGCTTCGAGGCAATCAGAAAGGTACTGTTGAAGAGCAAAATGCAAATACAACAGACACTCTTGAAAATTTGATTTTCCTTATTAAAGAAGGATATGATATTGTATTAGCTCATGGTAATGGTCCACAAGTTGGAAACATTTTGATGAGAAATGATGCAGGTGAGCAATTGTATAATATTCCTCAAATGCCATTAGATATTGATGTTGCCGATTCTCAAGGAGGTATTGGTTACATGATCGAGCGTAACTTAAGAAATGTTCTAAAGAAGCATGGCATCAAGAAAGATGTTATTACTTTGGTTACTCAGGTTGTTGTGGATAAAGATGATCCAGCATTTGAGAATCCAACAAAACGTGTAGGTAAGATCTATACAAAAGAAGAAGCTGATGCATTGGCTGCTGATAAAGGATGGATTTTTAAAGAAGAGGTAAAAGCTGATGGTGGATGGAGAAGAGTAGTACCTTCGCCAAGACCAATGAGAGTAATGAACGAAGAAATCGTTTCAAAGTTAGCTCGCGAAGGAAATATCGTGATCACCGTTGGTGGTGGTGGAGTTCCTGTTTACGAGGATGCTGATGGTCAGATTTGCCCAGTGGAAGGTGTTATTGACAAAGATTTAGCTTCTGCATTAATTGGTGCAAGAATCAAAGCTGATGAATTCTATATCTTAACTGATGTTCCATACATTTACAAGAACTTTAAACAACCAAACGAAGAAATTTTGGAATTCTTGGATTATAAGGATACTATGGAATTGATGAAAGATGGTCAGTTTGCAGAAGGTAGTATGGCTCCAAAAATTAGAGCTTGTTTGGAGTTTATTCAGAATGGAGGTAAGAAATCGGTAATTACCGAAGCTACTAAGCTTGAGGACAAAAAGTATGGTAGTAAAATTACTATGGAATACGAGAACTAAAATTAAATAAGAATCTTGTGCCTTTGCTTTGTTATGTTGGTACAAGACTCTATTTTTGACAAATATTTGTTTATCCTATTAAAATTATAACAATGGCTTTCAATCTTAGAAACAGAAGTTTTTTGAAGCTTTTGGATTTTTCTCCAAAAGAAATTCAGTACATGTTAGATCTTGCAAGAGATTTAAAAAGAGCTAAATATGCTGGTAACGAGGTTCAAACTCTAAAGGGTAAGAACATCGCTTTAATTTTCGAGAAGTCTTCTACTCGTACGCGTTGTGCTTTTGAAACAGCTGCTTACGATCAGGGAGCTCACGTAACTTATTTGGGACCTTCAGGATCTCAGATTGGTGTTAAGGAATCTATGGCTGATACTGCACGCGTACTAGGTCGTATGTATGATGGTATTGAGTACCGTGGTTTCGGTCAGACTGTTGTTGAGGAATTGGCTAAGCACGCTGGAGTACCAGTTTGGAATGGTTTAACTGATGAATTCCACCCAACTCAAATTTTGGCTGATTTCCTTACTATGATGGAGCACTGTGATAAGCCATTACACCAAGTTTCTTTTGCTTACTTAGGTGATGCAAGAAACAACATGGCTAACTCATTAATGGTAGGTGCTGCTAAAATGGGTATGGATGTAAGAATCGTTGGTCCTAAGAATCTTCAACCAGAGGAAGAATTGGTGGCTCAATGTCTTGAAATCGCTAAAGAAACAGGTGCTAAGGTAACTGTTACTGATAACACTGAAGAAGGTGTTAAAGGTTGTGATTTCCTTTATACTGACGTTTGGGTATCAATGGGTGAGCCAGATGAGGTTTGGAAAGAAAGAATCGAATTGTTGAAGCCTTTCCAGGTGAACAAAGAGACTATGGCTATGACTGGCAACGAAAAGTGTAAATTTATGCACTGTCTTCCTGCTTACCACAATAGAGAAACTAAGGTAGGTGAAGAAGTTTACCAGAAGTTTGGTTTAGATGGAATCGAAGTTACTGAAGAAGTATTCGAATCTCCAGCATCTATCGTATTTGATGAAGCTGAAAACCGTCTTCACACTATTAAAGCTGTAATGGTTGCTACTTTAGGAGCATAATTAAGCTTTAATTACAAGATAAATGAAAAGGGATAACAATTGGTATCCCTTTTTTATTTTTTGTTATGATTAGATAATCACGCCTAATTTACTTGTTAATAGGTTTGTGTAATTTTATTAGTTTTTAAGATATGTAAACTTGTTGTTCTTGTCAATTGAAATTGCATGAATTCCTTTATTTTTTAATTCATTTTTGAAATCACAACCACTACATCCGCCACCACAAGCAGATTCTTTTTGTTTTTTTATCATTTGAACCAATTGGTAGAATGTATATCCAACGGCATAAATGATGATCAGGTATGTTAGTATAAGTTGAATGCTCATGATTTAAACTATTAAGTTTCCGACTTGGTATACAATAAATGAGACTAACCAGGCAAGTCCGGTTGTATAAAATACAACAAATGCAGCCCATTTCCAATTTGCCTCTTTAACTAATGCAGCGACTACAGCTACACAAGGAAAATATATCAAGGTAAAAATCAAAAATGATAGGGCAGTTAAAGCACTAAAAACCTTTTCGCCAGTTCGGTAGTCTCCTGTGAATTCTTGTTCTCTTAACTTGTTTCTTAAACTCTCGCTTGATTCGTCACTATCTTCACCTTCCTGGTATAAAACTCCCATTGTACTTACAACCACTTCTTTTGCTGCAATACCTGTAAGGATACTAACCGACATTTTCCAATCAAAACCCAAAGGATGCATGGCAGGAGCTATAAAATGCCCGATTCTGCCTATGTATGAATTTTCCTGTTTTTCTTCGAGCATATCATTGCGTAAACTCGCTATTTCAACATCGCTTTGTTCTTGAATGAAAACTTTCTCAGATTCATTTGCATTTTCCAGCTTTTCTTTAGTATTGACTTCATTTTGTGCGATTAAGCTATTGTAATCTTTGGAGTAATCTACTTCCAATGGGAAATATCCCAATGCCCAGATTATTATTGAGGCCACAAGAATAACACCACCCATTTTCTTTAAATACTGTACTCCCTTGCTCCACATGTGTCTAGTAGTTGCCTTTAGAGTCGGTATTCGATAGGGTGGTAATTCCATTACAAATGGTGCGTCTTTTGATTTAAAGAAGCTGGCTTTAAAAATCTTGGCAAATAAAACTGCTAGTACAATTCCTAACATGTAAATACCGAAAAGCATTACACTTGCGTTTTCAGGGAAAAAAGTACCAATGATTAGAATGTATACTGGCAATCGAGCACTACATGACATGAATGGAATAATCATCATTGTGAGGATTCTGTCACTTCTATTTTCAAGTGTTCTGGTAGCCATCATTGCAGGTACATTACATCCAAATCCCATAACCAAAGGAATGAATGATTTTCCATGCAGCCCTATTTTGTGCATCAATTTATCCATGATGAAAGCAGCACGTGCCATGTAACCCGTATCCTCCATAAATGAAATAAAAAAGAATAGGATAAGAATGTTAGGAAGAAAAACAATTACTCCTCCGACACCTCCAATAATTCCATCAATCAGCAGATCTTTTAGTGGACCTTCTGCCATAAAATTATCCAGTAGGTTACTTAATCCTTCTACACCTATTTCTATCCAACTCATAGGGTATTCTCCTAAGTTGAAAGTAGCATAGAATGTTAAAAACATAAAGCTTAGGAAGATTGGAAATCCAAATAACTTATGAGTGATAAATGTATCAATCAATGTGGTATTTCTTCTTCTCTTGATAGGACTTTCCTTGTAGGTCTCTTTCAATGCTCCATCAATAAAGCCATATTTAGAATCTGTTATAACTGTTTCACAGACCTCACCAAATTCTTTTTCAATTTTTGCAATTTGTTCTTTGGCTACCGCTTTTATCTCAAAATGAAGATCACTTTCATGAATAATATGACGAGCACTTTCATCATTTTCTAAAAGTTTTATCGAAAGATATCTAGGCGACATGCTGGAAGATAACTTTCGATCTTTCTTGATTACAGTTTGTATTTTTAAAATTGCACTTTCTACAATTTTACCGTAATTGATATGAATGTGTCGAACAATTGGATCTCTGTCTTCATATACTTCAATCGCTTTGTCGAATAATTCTTTTACTCCTTTACCTTTTGAACTTACAGTTGGGACAATAGGAATTCCCAACATTTTTGAAAGTTCCTTGTAATTGAAAGTAGCCCCTTTTTTTTCCAGTTCATCATACATGTTTAAGGCCAATATGACCTTAATATCCATGTCGATAAGTTGAGTCGTTAGATATAGGTTTCTTTCCAGATTTGAAGCATCTACAACATTGATCACAACATCAGGACTTTCATTCATGATGTATTTTCTAACGAATAATTCTTCCGGAGTATATGCAGTAAGAGAATAGGTTCCAGGTAAATCTGTCACATCAAATAGATAGCCATTTTGCTTTACTTGAGCTTGTTTTGAGTCAACGGTAACCCCACTATAGTTTCCTACATGTTCTTTGGATCCGGAAGCAAAGTTGAATAATGTTGTTTTTCCAGCATTAGGGTTTCCAACTAAAGCTACATTTATTTTTTTGCCTTTTTCTTTTGCTGAGGTTTTTAGAATTTCATCACTAATTGTTCCTTCAAAATCGGATATTTTTATGTGATTTGCTTCTTTCTGGGTAATTACTTCAATTAATGCAGCTTCGCTTCTGCGCAGAGAAACTTCATACCCCATAATTTCATACTCTACAGGATCTTTTAGGGGGGCATTTTTTATAACAGTAACTTTTTTCCCCTTAACAAAGCCCATTTCGGTAATTCTTTTTCGAAATGCACCATGTCCTAATACTTTGGTAATTATTCCTTTTTGATTATCTGTTAACTCAGATAGTTTCATTCGTTCTTAAATTTCCGTGTTGTTCATTGTTCCCTGATTCGTCAGGTAATTTAGTATTCATCTGGTGATGTTTTTTCTATTTATATGCATCACAAATTTTCCTAAATGTTGGTCAAACGTATAGGAAATTTTCAATAATTACAATCCCTATTAATAGGGATTTTTATTAATCATTTAATAGTTTTGGGCTATATATTTGGACTTAATAAAAATATGACGGTGCAAATGTAACAGTTTTGAGATATTTTTGAATGCTAGTGTGCACCAAACAAAAAAAGCTGCTCGATAAAAGCAGCTTTAAGTTTTATAAAATGATATTTATTCCGATAAATCTTCAAATTCAACGTTTGAATAGGCCTCTGCTTCTAATCCTTCAATTAGTTCTGAGCGTTTATTTTGTTCTTCGGTTACGAACAATTCTTCTACTTCGTTGGTTTCCATATTTGATGATTTGATAAAATCCAAAGCCTCTAACAATCCTTCAGAAAATTTGTCAAAATCTTCTTTATATAAAAATACTTTGTGTTTCTCGAAAGAATAGTTTCCTTCTTTGTCGTAGCGCTTTTTACTTTCTGTAATTGTTAGATAGTAGTCGTCTTTTCTTGTTGCTTTTACATCAAAAAAGTACGTCCTTTTTCCTGCCCTAACCGCATTCGAAAAAATTTCATCGCGATTCTTTTTTTCATATCCATCTTTATTGTCGTAACCTTCCATTTCAAATAAATTTTAATTTATTCTGTTTATTGTCTTCAAAAATAAAAAAATCTGCGTACTAATTGCTATGTGTTAGTAATTTATTATCGTAAAAAAGTAATTTAAATTCAGTATGCAAACCTTTTCAATTGGCTTTTATAGACTTACAGGATTTTGTTATATGTAAAGTAAAGGATAGTCTGATCTTTAATTCTTTTTACTGTTTTTTTTAAAATTACTTGTTGAGTTATAAAAAAAGTCTAATTTTGCAGCCACAATGACAAATTTGTAAAAGTTCTTTAAGGATATGATTAGTAGAAGATTACTTCGAGTGAAAGTATTGCAATTATTGTATGCGTACTATAAAAACCAAGATCGCACAATTGCAAAAGCTGAAAAGGAATTGTTTTTCAGCATTGGAAAAGCTTACGATTTATACCATTATTTGCTTCTGCTGATTGTAGAGCTGGCTTTTGTTTCAGAAAAAAAGATTGATACTGCAAAAGCTAAAATTATCCCTACTCACGAGGATCTTAATCCTAACACCAGGTTCATAGACAACAAAGTAATTAAGCAATTGGCTGAAAACATTCAGTTGAATAGCTATGCTGAATCCAATACAATTACTTGGACGGATCAGGAGGACTATATTCGATTGTTATTTGATAAGTTGGTGAAATCAGATTTGTATATTAATTATATGAATGCTGAGAAAAATTCTTATCAAGACGATAAAAAGTTTGTAGAGAAATTTTTCTTGACTTTAGTTGCGGCTGATGATGACTTTTATTCTTTAATGGAAGAAAAAAGTATTTATTGGAACGATGAGATTGAGTTTATCATTAGCATGGTGATTAAAACCATCAAAGGATTAAATGAGAATGATGATCAGTACACTTCGCTTATGTCTTTGTTTAAGGATGCTGAAGATGAAGATTACGTGAAAACATTGTTCCGCAAAGCAGTAGTGAATCACACTGAACATGTGGAAATGATTCAGAAAAATACCAAGAACTGGGATTTGGAACGAATAGCCTTTATGGATATTCTAATTATGGAGTTGGCTCTTACAGAGTTAAAGGAATTTCCGAATGTGCCGGTAAAGGTAAGTTTTAATGAGTATCTTGAAATTGCGAAATTTTATAGTACTTCAAATTCAAGCAACTTTATTAATGGTATACTTGATAAGTTGGTTAAGGAATTAAAAGAAAATGGAAAAGTTAAGAAAGTTGGTAGAGGATTAGTTGGAGAAGTATAATCTTAACTTTTAACAGATAATTAAAATGCGCTAATCAATGGATTATGCGCATTTTTGTTTTATATGAACTGATGTGAATAGATTCATTGAAATTTTTGTACTTTCGAAATCCGAAAATTAAAGTATGAATGCATTAAAATTTAGAAATAGGAAGTGGGTGGTTTTAGCACAACTGTTGATTTTTGTGTTTGTTTTAGGCTGTGCAGGTGGTTCATCTAAAGAAAATAAACCTGTTGGTGTGGACTCTGTAGAATCGGTGAAATCAGGTAAGTATCCTAAGTTTGAGTTTAGTAAAGAAATACATAAATTTGGGGAGATTTCGGAAGGAGAAATTGGGGTTTGTGATTTCTATTTTAAAAATATCGGCGAAAGCAACCTAATCATTAAAAGTATAGAAAGTGATTGTGGATGTGCCAATTTTAAATGGACAAAGAAACCTATTAAGGTTGGAGAAGAATCTAAAATAACCATTGAGTTCAATTCTAAAGGGCGCCATGGTAAGCAATACAAAGTAATTACAATTTACAGTAATACTTTACAGAAAAAGAAAAAGCTGATTCTTACAGCTAATGTGGAATAGTTATTAAATGATTTGTAATTTTATAATAAATCGGTCGAAAGACCATTAAATTTGGATTGAAATGAATATGCTAAACATCTTATTGATGGCTCAGCCTGCAGAAGGTCAGGGAAGTTTAACTTCTTTTATTCCTTTGATTTTAATTGTCGTAGTATTCTATTTCTTCATGATTCGTCCTCAGATGAAAAAGCAGAAGGAATTAAGAAAATTCCGTGATGAATTAAAGAAAGGTGATAAAATTGTTACTACTGGCGGTATTTATGGAAAAGTACTGGAAATTCAGGAGCGTGCAATTATTATGGAAGTAGAAGGACAAAACCGTTTGAAAGTTGATAAAGCTGCGGTTGTTAAAGACATGAGTGACGTTGCTCAAAAATAATTTATCAGGCTGTGCCGATTAAGGCACAGCTTTTCTAAATACTAAGTACCTTGAATAATCTCGATTTTCAGAAACTAAAAGGATATTTTAACAAAGAAAAAATAACATCGAATAAAAAACTATTGGTTTATTTATTCTTTGTTGGTTTATCAACAATTTTCTGGTTTTTGAATGCACTGAGTAAAGAATATACAACGAGTATCAATTACCCTGTATATTATATCAACTTTCCGGAAAATAAGGTACTTACCAATGATCTTCCAAAGAAGCTAAGCTTGCGTGTAAATGCTTATGGTTTCGACTTGCTTCGTTACAAGTTAAGTACAGCTTTTTTATCCAATCCTTTCGATGTGAATAAATATACAAACAAAAGAATTGAGGGAAGTTCGCTGAATAATTACACTTTGCTTACCTCAAATATAAAAGAGAGGATTGAGAAGGAATTGTCGACAGGTATTCGTTTGGAAGCTATTAGTCCAGACACCATTCGTTTTCAATTTTCACCAATTTTAGAGAAGAAAGTACCAGTCGTATTGGATTTGAAACTGAATTATGAACAACAGTTTATGAAAGGAGGAGCGATTCTTCCAGAATTCGACAGTATATTGGTAAAAGGACCTCAATCTTTAATTGACTCGATACATATTGCTAAAACAGAACTGTTAGAGTTATCAGGTTTGAAGAAAGATACGAAGAAGGAGGTTGATTTTGAGAAAATTGAAGGTGTTAGTTTCTCACCTAAAAAGCTAACGGTTAATATTCCCGTTGAACGATTTACTGAGGCTAACAAAAATGTTTCAATAAAGGTTGATAATTTGCCTGATTCGGTTTTGTTGCGTTTATTCCCTGGAGATGTGAAACTATCGTATTTTGTAGGAATGAATAAATACGAAAATATTACTGAAGATCATTTTGATGTGAGGGTCGATTATTTAGAAGCCATACAAGGTGATGGAAACAAGTTGAAGGTTGAGTTAAAACGCAGTCCTGATTTTGTTTCAAATGTTCGTTTTTATCCTCAAACCGTTACTTTCCTAATTGAGAAACGTAAGTCGGTTCAATAACAATGTGTAATGCTGAAAATTGGATTAACAGGAGGAATTGGTACTGGGAAATCTATTGTAGCCGAGGTATTTAAATTATTGGGAATTCCGGTGTATGTTTCCGATAAGGAGGCCAAGCGTTTAATGATAGAAAGCGATGAAATCAAGACCAAGTTAATTGAAAGATTTGGACCCGATGTATATACTAAGGATCACTTTCTTAATCGAAAATATCTTGCCGATATTATTTTTAACAATCCTAAGGCATTACAGGATGTAAATGCTATAGTTCATCCTGTTGTTCGAAATGATTTTCAAAGCTGGAGCGAGAAACAGCAATCGCCATATGTAATACAAGAATCTGCAATATTGTTTGATACCGGTTTGTACAAGAATTTTGATAAGATTATTTGTGTGACAGCAGATGAAGAACTAAGAGTTAAGCGAGTAATGGATAGAGATGGAGTTGATGCAAATGCGGTTAAGGAACGCATGAAAAATCAGTTAGCCGAAAGTGTGAAAATAGAGAAATCAGATTTTGTGATTTATAACAATTTAGATTTAATTCTACCTCAAATCATGGAAATACATAAGGAACTTATGCGTGTTAAACTTTGTTAAGGTTTTGCTATAGATCTAAGAAAAAAGCTGAATTATGCTATCTTTAAAGCTTTCTGGTTTTTTTCGTCCAGATATTTATAATACAATAAAAATTGATTGCCATTTATGGGTAAATATGGAAAATGGATAGCCGGAGGGTTAGGTTGGGCTTTTCTGGGACCAATTGGAGGTATTTTGGGATATCTTGTTGGTTCTGCTTTTGATACAATTGAAATAGAAGGAGGTAAGGTAGCAGGTCAAACTCGTCAGGGAGATTTCGTTATGAGCCTACTAGTACTTGTTGCCGCAGTAATGAAAGCTGACGGTAAGGTGCTTCGATCAGAATTGGATTACGTAAAAGCCAATTTGGTAAAAAGCTTTGGTGTTGGGCGTGCAACAGAAGCAATTGGAATGCTTAAGGATATCTTAAAACAGAACATTCCGGTTGAAGAAGTTTGCAGACAAGTTCAGGCTCATCTTGATTATTCCTCAAGATTACAGTTGATGCATTTCTTGTTTGGAATTGCACAGGCTGATGGATCGATCTCAAGTTCAGAACAGGCAATTATTGATAAGATATCATACTATTTGGGAATTCAGGGAAATGATTATTCTTCTATCAAGTCCATGTTTGTGCAGGATACTGATTCGAGTTATAAGATTCTTGGATTAAACAAAGATGCCACTGATGAAGAAGTGAAAAAGGCCTACAAAAAAATGGCTGTAAAATATCATCCCGATAAGGTGAGTTATCTTGGAGAAGATGTTCAAGAGGCTGCTAAAGAGAAGTTTCAGAAAGTGAATGAAGCATTTGAGAAAATTAAGAAAGAGCGAGGATTTGCATAAAACGAAAGCTTTTAAACTATTTTTGGCCAAATAGTTTTGTATAATACTATGGAATTATAAATTTGTGCTTCCAAAATTAAAATTTGAAAATATGTTGAAAGGAATATTAGCTATATCAGGACATTCGGGTCTTTTTAAAATGGTATCGAATGCAAAAAATGCTTTGATTGTTGAGTCGTTGGTTGATAAAAAAAGGATGCCAGCTTATGCAACTTCAAAAATTAGTGCTTTGGAAGATATCGCAATTTTTACAGATGAAGGAGATGTGCCATTGGCCAACGTTTTCAAAAACATTAAAGAGAAAGAAAACGGAGGAAAAGCAGTTAGCCATAAAGCTTCAGGAAATGAATTGAAAGAATACATGGCAGAAATTTTGCCTAACTACGACGAAGATCGTGTGTATGTATCGGATATGAAGAAAATATTCCAGTGGTATAATTTGCTACAAGAGAACAATCTTCTTGAAGATCTTGACAAAGAAGAAGAGGTTGAAAATACAGAAGAGTAATTTTCAAATCTAAATAATTTGTAAACCGTCTTAATTATAAGGCGGTTTTTTTATGTCTGAAAATTGCGTTGCATCAATATTTTCAAGAACTTGTTAGGTAGTTGTTGTAGGGTTTTCAATTTTAAATGTAGTTTCATGGAATCAGTAAAGATAGGTGTACAAAATGTTGTATTAAGAAAATGGCAAAAAGGAGATGAAGATAATTTGGTAAAATATGCTGATAATCCTGCCGTTGCTAAGTTTTTGAAGGATAGCTTTCCAAAACCATACACTTACTCTGATGCCGTTAATTGGGTGCGTTTTGCTAATAGAACCATTGATTCATATAATCTGGCAATAACTCTTAATAATCAAGTGATTGGTGCAATTGGGATTGAAAGACAAAAGGATGTTTATAGAAAATCAGCTGAACTGGGTTATTGGTTGGGTGAGGAATATTGGAACAGGGGAATAATGACCAATGTGGTGAAGGAAATGGTCGAACTGGCATTTCAAAACTTTCCTATTGTTAGACTCTATGCTTATGTTTTTTCGGATAATAAAGCTTCATCTATAGTGCTGGGAAAAGCAGGTTTTGAATTGGAATCAATACAAAAATCAGCAATTTATAAGAATGGGCAATTTATGGATCAATTGGTTTATGTCATTGTAAGAATATGACCCTGTAGAGACGTAGCATTGCTACGTCTTTGCACTGCTGCGCCTTTGTCACGTATTTCATGCTAGAATAAAAAAAAAAGAGGCTTTCGCCTCTTTCTTTATTCTCCATCAAAAATAATATTATAAGATTCCCAAAAATTCTTGTCGTAAGGCATATCTTCGTAATATGCTCTTTTTTCAATTATTTCTGGATTTTCGGTGTTAATCTTTGTGATTAGCATTTCAGTATTGATATCAAGTGATTTTGGAATACCAGTTTCTTTTTCTTTCAATTCGTGATGACGCTTGTAATTTACATAGCTTAAGTAATATCTACCAGAGTGTTGTTTGTAAGTCACACTAAAATCATATTCGATTTTTAAAGGTTCCCACTTCTGTCTGTTCTCATTTACGTAAAAGCTTCTTCCTTGTGGAGAATAATTTGTAGCAACAACATGCGTTTCGTTCTTAATTACTGCGTAATCTTTGGCTTTAATGTACAATTTACCCGAATAACTTTTCGCATAGTAATCTCCTGTATTACTTAGCATCGGGCGTTTGCTTTTATAACTAATTACCCAAATTGAATCATTCTCATACTCTGTAATCTGATCTAATTTTAAATCGTAAAAACTAATGTGATTTCCATTTAAAACATTACCACGACTTCTTACGATATCCATTTCAAGCAACTCGTCTAAAAAGGTCGATCCATCAGCCAAAGAAGCTGGTTCGAAGTTTTTGCGTACCTGCAGAAATTTGTATCCACGCTCTTTGAAAACTTGGTATGCGTCAGCACGCTGATATCCTTTATCGTCATAAATTCTAACCGCAGCTTCACGGAGTCTGTTCAGTTCTTCGTTCTCAAGCTTTTCCGATCGGTAATAAACATCGTAGTTGAAAGGAGTTTGAAGGTAGTTTTCAGGAATTTTTTCAAGTGCAGTTTTAATTCTTTTTTGCAAAACCAGCGATTCTGCCATTACTTCAACTTCACCAATATTGTAGTTTTTTGGTGTTAATACAATCTCAAGGGTATCTACTTGAGAACATTCAGAGACCTTTGCTGTAAAAGTAGAAAAACCAACTGCAGAAGCTTGAATCATTTGTTCGTTATATTTCCCAGGAATTTTAAACTCAAAAATTCCATCCAAGTTAGATGCAGCGCCAATATACGATCCAATTACACCAACATTGGCAAATGGTATTGGTTGGTTATTTTGTTTGTTGGTTAGTTTACCAACAATTCTAATAATACCAGAATTATCTTCTTTGCTTTCGTTTTCCTGCGAAAAACCTGTTAGCGAGAATGCACATAGCATTACAAGCAATAATTTAAATTTTTGCATGATATGTAGGATTGTTTCTTTTCTGTTTTTCAAATTCTTTGCCAAAATGTATTTGGTAATCATGATACACAAAGATATGTTAATATAAGAGCAAGAAAAGCGATTCTGACGAGAATACTTTTAAAAAATGTTAATTTTGGTCAGAAATATTTATTTTTTGTTGAATAAAAAATATCTTCGCTTGTATTTCAGTTATAGATAATCAACTACGAAATTAAAATATAAGTCCTATGAGAAGTAAATTGCTTGTTCTGTCTTTGGCATCCTTAATGCTAACATCTTGCGTTGTTTCAAAGAAAAAATACGAAGAGCTTGAATATGCAAAGCGTAGAAGCGATGCAAAAGTATCTGCCTTAGATAAGGAGAACTCAAAAAAGAAACAGCAAATCACTCAGTTAAATTCTAAGCTGGACAAAACATTGGCCGAGTTTAACGAGATGAAAAACAGTATGGCTGAAAGCAATGCTAAAAAGAATACCGAAATCGATGAGTTAAGTACTGAATTGATGGGATTGGCATCGGATACAACTGCTTTAAAATCAAGATTGGAGGAAACACTTTCAAAATATAACAATCTGATTAATCAGAATAGCAGTAACGAAGGAGCAATATCTGATTTGAAGAAACAAATTGAAACTTTAAAATCTGATTCTACCAAGTTGGCACAAGATTTAAAAGCAGCTGGAGTTGAGGCAGAATGGGACAAAAAGAAACTTGAAACTGAAAAGAAAAAGTCCAGCGAAGCTGTTGCGCGGAAAGAAAGTGAAGTTTCAGCTTTAATGGAACAGATAAAAGAAAAAGATGACAAGTTAGGTTGGCTTAGAAAAGAGAAAAAGAGATTAGAGGAAGAACTAGAGTTCATGACCAATCAAAGAAATCTTTTCAAAAAACAATACGAAAAGGCTACGGGAAAGCAATAAACTGTAAAACCGCAAAAATACAAACCATGAATCACCGGATATGATCTTGTGATTCATGGTTTTGTTATATGTGCGAACGAGAAAGAAAAACTTTGTATTAAAAAGTATATCTAGATATCTTGATTTAATAGATCTTAATTTTTAGTTTTGCAAGCATGGAAGTTTTATTGATATCGCTTGTAGTGATTGCCGCAATTGCATTCCTTTCTACCTGGATTGGACAAAAGCTAAGAGCGCATAAGGGGGAGATTGAAGAAGAGCCAGTGGCAGAGCCAATGGAAGAGTGTTGTGGTGCACATGAAATTTGTGAAACCGACCTTTTGAATAAAATGTCTGAAGAGATCATTTATTATGAAGATGAGGAACTAGATGCTTACAAAAACTTCGAAGAAAACGACTACAACGATGATCAGATCGATGAATTTAGAGAAGTGCTATATAGCTTGAAGGAAAAGGAAATCGCAGGCTGGATGAGAAGTTTGGAACTTCGTAAAATTGAATTGCCATCAGTAATAAAATCCGAAGTTGTTTTTATGCTGGTAAAATAAAGAAATCAACAAAACTATATACAAACCGTTTCGCATTGCGAGGCGGTTTTTTTGTATAATTTCATCTCCCGACAATATGTAAACTCTATTTTTTGATATTGAAATGAGGTAATGAAATATTATATTATTTCAAGAATTACCTCGATTATAATATATCATATTAATTAAAGAAGAAATAGAGTAATTGATGGATAAAAGATCTTATTCTTTCTATTTAAAAATCAGAAAATTAACTAAAGAAATTTAATTTATATCATTCTATTCAAAATAGGCTTTACTTCCTATTTTAATTGCTACCTTTGCGGCTCATAAAAATTATAGAATGAATTCATTTGAAAATCTTGGTCTATCAAAGGCCATACTAGAAGCTATTTCCGAATTAGGCTTCGAAACCCCAACTCCTATCCAAGAACAAGCAATCCCGGTTCTTCTCGACGGAAGATCTGACTTTGTGGGATTAGCTCAGACCGGAACAGGGAAAACGGCGGCTTTCGGTTTACCTTTGCTTGAGCTTATCGAGCCACAGGTGAAAATACCGCAAGCTTTGATTCTATCTCCAACAAGAGAATTGGGAATCCAAATTGCAGACGATCTTAAGACATTCTCGAAGAATATCTTAAACTTGAACGTTGTGAATGTGTACGGGGGTGCAAGTATCGAAGAGCAAATTCGAAAACTGAAAAGAGGAGCACACGTAATTGTGGCTACCCCAGGGCGTCTTCTTGATTTAATTAGAAGGAAGGCTGTTAATTTATCTGCTGTTGAATATTTAATTCTTGATGAGGCAGATGAAATGTTGAACATGGGCTTTAAGGAAGACATTGATGCAATCTTGTCTTCTACATCCGAAGAAAAAGTGACTTGGTTGTTTTCAGCAACTATGCCACCAGAAGTTCGACGAATCTCTAAAAATTACATGACAGATCCTACTGAGGTAACTGTAGGAAAAGCAAATACAACCAACAAGAATATTTCTCATCAATATTACATGTTGAACAATCGCGACCGTTACAATGTTTTGAAACGTGTTGTAGATTTTTTTCCAGACATTTACGGTATTATTTTTTGTAGAACCAGAAAGGAAACTCAGGAAGTTGCCGAATTGTTAATGAAAGATGGTTACAATGCTGATGCTTTACATGGAGATTTAACTCAGGTACAGCGCGACAGAGTAATGCGAAACTTTAAAAATCGTTCATTGCAATTATTGGTAGCTACCGATGTTGCAGCTCGTGGTATTGATGTAGATGATCTTTCTCACGTAATTCATTACAACTTGCCTGATGAGTTGGAGTTCTATACTCACCGAAGCGGTCGTACTGCTCGTGCAGGAAAGAAAGGAATCTCGATTGCTTTGGTTACGCCAAGGGAGGAGCGTAAAGTAAAAGATCTTTCTAGAAAATTAAAAACCGATTTCGAGCAGGTGAAAATTCCTGTAGGAAAAGAGGTTTGCGAAAGACAGTTGATGAACTTTATGCAACGTGTAAACCAAGTTGAGGTTGAAGAGGAAGAAATTGAACCATTTATTGATGGAATTAACGAAGAGCTGGAAGCCTTAAGTCGTGAAGATTTAATCAAGCGTTTTGTTTCCTTGGAATTCAACCGTTTTTGGGAATATTACAAGAATGCAGATGATTTGAATCTAAAATCAACTACTCAACGCAGAAACAAAAAAGAAGACAACAAAGGCGAAGACCGCATGTTTATCAATATTGGTAAGAAAGACGGCATTGATGTACCTCGCTTGTTAAACCTGATTCACAAACAATGTGGAGTTCGAGGTAAAAATGTTGGTAGAGTTGATTTGAAAGGTGTTTTCTCATTCTTTGATGTTGATAAAGGATTTACCGATGATATTATTAAAGGTTTTGCTGGCGCTGTAATTGGTGGCAGAAAAATCAGAATCGAAGTGTCAGGTGATAGACCAACTTCAGATGGAGGTCCTCGAAAAGGACGTTCGAGAGGCGATCGTGATAGAGGAGATCGCAGAGATAGAGGATACGGCAGGAGAGATTCTTCCAAAGATCGCAGAGGAAAAAGCGATGGAAAAAGATATTCTGACAGAAGAAGAAAAGAGGCGTAAGCCTCTTTTTTTTGTGTGCGTATTTTTTTAATCTTCAAGTGTAAAATCATAAACAAACATTCTGTTTCTATAGGAAATTACCTCATTAATTATGAATGTGTTATGTTGTTAATTGCTTTTTTGCTTTATATTGTTTAAGAAAAGCTAAATAAAACTTACATTTATTTTCAAACAATTCACAATAAATTAAAGATGTATAGGTTTTAATTTACGCTAATTTTTATTTAAATTTAATCTATGAAATTCCATTTGGGATTTTTTTTATGCTTAAACTTTACAGTTTGACCAACTAATATGAGATTATTTATATAAAACCTATTAATTATGGATTTGAATAAGATGTTTGAGAAATCGGACCAGTTGTGGACTATGGCTTTGGAATATGCACCTAAACTTTTGTTGGCTGTTATTACCCTTATAATCGGTCTTTGGATTATTAAGGTAATTACCAAAGGGATTGGAAAAATAATGGATAAGAATGAATTGGATCCTACTTTAAAGCCATTCATTGTTAGTATACTATCTATTATGCTGAAGATTATGCTTTTCATTGCTGTTGTAGGCATGATTGGTGTGCAAATGACTTCATTTATAGCAATATTGGGTGCTGCGGGTTTGGCAATTGGTATGGCTTTGTCTGGAACTTTGCAGAACTTTGCTGGTGGAGTAATAATTCTAATTTTCAAACCATTTAAGGTTGGCGATTTGTTAGAGGCTCAAGGTTACCTTGGAGTAGTTAAGGAAATTCAGCTATTCAATACCATTCTACTTTCGCCTGATAACAAGACCATTATTATTCCTAATGGTGGTTTATCTACTGGATCAATGATAAATTATTCAACTCAACCTAATCGAAGAGTTGATATGAAATTTGGAATTGGTTATTCTGATGATATAGATAAAGCAAAAGGAATTTTGGAAGGATTATTAGCAAATCATCCAAAGGTGCTAAAAGATCCTGCTCATTTTATTGCAGTATCAGAATTGGCTGATAGTTCGGTGAACTTTGCAGTTCGTGCTTGGGTTAATGCAGCTGATTACTGGGAAGTATTCTTTTACATGCAAGAAACAGTGAAAAAGGAATTTGATAAGAACGATGTTGGAATTCCGTTCCCACAAAGAGATATTCATGTTTATAATCATTAATAATTTGGGGTTAAAATCAGGAGGAGGCGAGAGCCTCCTTTTTTTATAAAATTTTATAGGAAGTATAATAAATCATAAACTATTGCTAGTTTTGATTTATCAATTTAAATAAGAAGTATGAAACGTCCATGAGTAAATAATTATTACGTCTATTGTGTTGGTACACATGTGGGTATGATTATTTAGGAATGGGAAGTTCCATCTGACAATTGAAATAATAGTATAAATAGATGAAAAGATTATCCAGAAAAAAGATCATATTACTGTCAATTCTGACAATAATAGTGTTGTTATTCTTTTTCCTATCAACAATAGTAAAAAACTACCTTGTTAATCATTCGGAAGAGCTTATCGGCAGAAAACTTGAAATTTCAGAATTGCACTTTAATTACGCAAAAGTATCAGTTCGAGTAAATGGTTTTCGCTTGTATGAAAGCAATAATACAGATCAGTTTGTGTCATTCAATGAGTTGTATGTTAATGTCTCCCCATGGAAGTTGATTTCCGGAGAATATTCGGTATCACAAATTTATTTGGATGGATTAAATATATCTGTTATTCAGGATAGTGTTGGATTTAACTTTGATGATTTATTGGTGAGCGAAGAGGAAACAACTGACAGCGTTCAGATGAATCAAGAGAGTAAAACCACTAAATTTTCTATTTATGATATTGAGATAAAAAATGGCTACATTGGATACTTTGATAAGCAGAAAGATAATTTGCTTGATTTAAAAAATATTAATCTGAACTTGCCATTGATTGCTTGGGACAATCAAAAATCGGAAATGGGAGTAGATTTTTCCATTGGAGGAGAGGGTAATGTTGGTATCAATGCAAATGTAGATCATGCCAAGCAAAGATATGTGATTGATTTAAAGGTTAATGATATTAATATTGAACCTTTTATGGCTTATGCCAAGGATTATATGAAGATTTCGAGCATGGAAGGGAAGATAAATACATCTCTAAAAATCAATGGAAGTATGACGGATTTTATGGATGTATTTGTTAAAGGAAATACCAGTTTGAAGAATTTCTCATTAAATGACTTGGAAGGGAATCGCTTTCTTGCAGCAAAATCTACAAGTGTAAATCTAGATTCTTTAAATATTGGTACATCTCATTACCAAATAGGGAAGGTTGTCATAAATGCTCCTGAAATATATGCTACTGTGTTTAAAGAGAATACTAATATTGAAAGGGTATTTGAACCCATAATGACCGTTGATACTAATGAATTATCAGAAGTTAAGCAGGATTCGTTAAAACAGGATCAATCGTTGTTTTACTCTGTTGATAGTGTGGTTGTTAAAGGTGGCTTGTTGCAATTTTCCGATAAAACTTTAAATCGCGATTTTGTTTATGATATTAAAGATATTGCACTGAATATTGGTAAAATAACAGAAACAGCAAATAATGTACCTTTGGATTACTCAATGCACTTAAATGGAGAAGGAGAGTTGAAGGGAAACTTAAATTTCAATTTGCAGGAAGTTTACGATTTTAATTTGAAAACTAAAGTTACTGGATTGGAATTGATGAGTTTCTCACCATACACAGAGTTTTATATTGCAAGACCGATAACTCAAGGTACCTTAAACTACGATTGTAAGATCGATATTAGTCCTAATCATTTGGACAATCAAAACAATATTAAAATTTCAGAGTTTGACTTTGGGAATAAAACAAAGGATCCAAATACCATAAAGGCTCCAGTTAGATTGGCTTTGTACCTGCTAAAAGATCAAAATGATATCATCCAATTTGATTTGCCAGTATCGGGTAACCCAAATGAGCCAGATTTTAAGCTGGGCAAGATTATCTGGAAAACATTAATGAATTTCTTGGTAAAGACTGCTGCTAAACCATTTGGTATTCTTGGAAACATTACGGGTACAAACCCTGAAAATATTGAAATAATTCAGTTAAACTATTCGAGTGTTTCGCTAGGCAATAAAGAAAAATCAACTTTAAAGGATATTTCAGAGATCTTAAAGAAGAAGAATGAATTGGTCTTCTCCTTTACTCAAGAAACGGATATAAACCAAGAAAGAAATTATTTGATTCTTGAAGATTGTGTGAATGATTATTTCAAATATAAGTCTGAAGAAGTTCCAAATCTGAAAAGTAAGAAATTAGAAAATTGGGCGAATCAATCTCTGGAGTTTAGAAGTTATTTGGTTAAGGATAGTGCTGAAATTTCAAAAAACTTAGAAGAGCTTTGTTTTGAAAAGGTTGGAAATGTAAAAGCTAATCAAATGCTTGATTCGTTGATTGATAAGAGAAACAAAGAAATAACGAGTTACCTATTGGATAGCTTGAATGTCCCACAGGATAACTTTATTGTGAAAACAGCGGATTTAAGAAATCTTTCAGATCAACAAAAAAAGCCAAAATTCAGAGTAGAGGTATCTATTAAGTAGTTAGTATATATCTTGGAATACTAGTATGCATTTTAAGACTATACTCTTGCAAGATATCTTGTAAAACTATGTATTTTTTTATATGTTTGTTACACCATGAATCACGAAATCAACGAATACTTTATAACAAAATGGAAGTCTCAATTTAAAAAGGGACTGTTGGAATACATTATTCTCCTATTGTTAAGGTCGAAACCATGTTATGGTTACGAATTAATTAGTGAAATGAATCAATTTACTTCCCTGGAAATTGCAGAGGGTACAATTTACCCACTTTTAAACCGACTCAAAAAAGAGAAGTTGGTTACTTCGGAATGGGCGGAAATGGATACTGGTATTCCAAGAAAATACTACAAACTTACCAATGAAGGTGCTTCGCATTTGGAAGTAATGAGAGAGTATGTTGATTCCTTAAATCTATCTATTACAAGGATAAAGGAGAACGCGTAAAACTGTTAAATGCAATTAATTACCAGAGGAATGAGAGATTATATTTTATCCTTAGATCAGGGGACGTCAATTTCAAAAGCAATTTTATTTAATAAAAAAGGCGAAATAGTTGCGCAAGTTCAGAAGGAATATGAGCAATATTATCCTAAGCCAGGATGGATTGAGCAAGATGCCAAGGAAATTTGGTATTCGCAAGCATCAGTTGCTGAGGAAGTATTGTCAAAAACTGGACTAACAGGAAAAGATATTGCAGGAATTGGAATCACCAATCAAAGAGAAACAACAATTATTTGGGATAGAGAAACTGGTGAACCAATTAATAATGCAATAGTTTGGCAGGATAGAAGAACATCACACCTTTGTGATAAATTAAAAGAGAAGGGATATTCACAAAAGATCAAAGATAAGACAGGACTAATTTTAGATGCTTTCTTTTCTGCCACCAAAATACAGTGGTTGCTAAATAACATTGAAGGAGCCAGAGAAAAGGCAGAAAATGGAAAACTCGCCTTTGGAACAGTGGATAGCTGGTTAATTTGGAAATTAACCAAAGGGGAACTTCACATTACAGATGTATCGAATGCTAGTCGTACAATGCTTTACAATATCCATGATTTGTGTTGGGATAAGGAGTTATTGGAGCTGCTTGATATTCCAGAATCCCTACTTCCAAAAGTTTGTTCATCTAGTGAGGTTTACGGGCATACTCGAAGATCAATGTTTGGTGAGGAGATTCCTATTTCTGGAATTTGCGGTGATCAGCAGGCAGCGCTTTTTGGACAAGCTTGTTTTGAGAAGGGAATGGTGAAGAATACCTACAATACAGGTTGTTTTATGTTGATGAATACCGGCAATGAGCCTGTAGAATCAAAAAATGATTTGATTACGACAATAGCTTGGGGAATTGGAGATAAACCTACTTATGCTTTGGAAGGAAGTGTTTTTATTGGCGGTGCTGTTGTGCAATGGTTGCGTGATAGCTTGAACCTAATACATTCCATTGAGGAGATTGAATTACTTGCATTAACCGAAGAAGATAATGGAGGTGTTTATATTGTTCCTGCTTTTACAGGATTAGGTGCACCTTATTGGGATCAATATGCCCGAGGAACATTTTGGGGATTAAACATGGGAACTAGTATTGGTCATATTGCTCGTGCTTCCTTAGAATGTATTGCTCATCGTTCATCAGATGTTTTGAAAACAATGGAAGCGGATTCAGGCATAAAAGTGGAGCAATTAAGAGGTGGTGGATTAATGGCAAATGATACTTTGCTTCAGTATCAAGCTGATTTTTTAGGTTTGCCAATTGTAAGACCAGAAATTAAAGAAATTACAGCAGTTGGAGCAGCTTATTTGGCTGGTTTAGGTGTGGGATTTTGGAATAGTGTAGAAGAGATTCAAGATTATTGGAAGTTGGACAAAGAGTTTGAGGTGAAGATGGATGAAGAAATAGTGAAGCATCATAAAAAATATTGGGAGAAGGCTGTTAGTAGATCTCAAAATTGGATAGATGCAGATGAATAAAAGTACTAATAAATAAAAAAGGGGTTATTTCAAATTTGAAATAACCCCTTTTTTATTTTCAGTAATCTATATATAAGCACTATAAGTGTTTTGATAAAGAGAGTTTTTTGGAATAATTATAAATAATATCTTTTTTAACTATGCACCTTGTATTACTAAGTATTTTATTTAGCTTTGTCGCGTTCACTTAACGTTAAATTAACATACGAGTGATGTTGACTTAACACATAGAATTGAGATGGACATTTTTTTTATCCTACATACATAGTTAAACAATGTGCTATGTATTAGGATTTATTATTCAATACCACTATTAGAGATATCAAATTTGATGAACAATTAGGGAGTCGTTTATATACTTTTTTCTGAGATGATTGATTCAAATAGGAGTGTATTAATGAAACAGAATAATGTTGTTTATGGAGTATTTGGGATTTTTGAAAGTGCGAGTTGTAAATAATGCTCATGTGAAAATTAATAATATTCAAAATTACAATAACCATTAATTTATTTTAAAATGATTGGATTTTTAAAGCCAGCTGCTCATAAAGAGTTGTTGCCTGTGGACAAAATTGACCCGGTTTACAAACGATTGCGTCTGCAAGTGTTTGTTGGGATTTTCTTGGGATATGCAGGTTATTACCTTGTGAGAAAGGTATTCTCATTGGCAATGCCAGATTTAGTGAATTTAGGATATTCTAAAACTGAATTAGGATTTGCATTGTCTGGAGTATCAATTGCATATGGATTGAGCAAGTTCATTATGGGTAATGTTTCAGACAGAAGTAATGCTCGTCGTTTCTTAACTCTTGGATTAGTACTGTCAGCAGTTACAATGATCGCTATGGGGATATTACCTGTTGCGACATCGTCAATAGCCATCATGTTTGTTCTTTTATTGTTGAATGGATGGTTTCAGGGAATGGGATGGCCTCCTTGTGGTCGTGTTATGGTGCACTGGTTTTCTATTCGCGAACGTGGAACTAAAATGTCGATTTGGAATGTAGCTCATAATGTTGGAGGAGGAATCATAGGACCTTTGGCGATTTTAGGTGTGGCAATTTTTGTTGATTGGCAGGCCAAACTGTATTTTCCTGGCATTGTTGCATTATTTGTTGCATTTATTGCTTGGTTATTAATAAGAGACACGCCTCAATCATGTGGTTTACCAAACATCGAAAAATATAAAAATGATTATCCCGATTCATACTCAGAGAAGTTTGAAGAAGAAATGTCTGCAAAGCAAATTTTTCTAGAGTATATCATTAAGAACCGACTTTTGTGGATGATTGCTATAGCGAATGCTTTTGTTTATTTGGTGCGCTACGGGGTGTTAGATTGGGCTCCATTATATCTGGAAGAGGCTAAAGGTTTTTCAATTGAAGAAACAGGTTGGGCATATTTTGCTTACGAATGGGCTGGAATACCAGGGACTCTTTTGTGTGGATATTTAAGTGATAGTGTATTTAAAGGGAAACGTGCTCCAGTAAGTATTATTTATATGGTATTTGTTACCATTTCAGTTTTCATGTACTGGACAAGTGACTCTATAGTAGCAAATTCAATCGCATTGGTTTGTATAGGTTTTTTAATCTATGGTCCAGTTATGCTTATTGGTGTTCATGCTCTTGATTTGGTGCCTAAAAAAGCTGCAGGTACAGCAGCTGGTTTAACAGGATTGTTTGGATATATGGGCGGTGCTCTTTTTGCCAATATTGCAATGGGTGCAGTTGTTGATAAATGGAGTTGGACAGGTGGATTTATAGTTCTTCTTGGAGCTTGTGTATTATCTATTCTTTTTATTGCCATTTCGTGGATACAAGAAATAAGAGGACACAACGGAATACATCATTAAAATTCGGAAGTAAAGATTTAATCACAAATAGAAATTAACCTTCAAAATTTAAATAATATGGAAAAATTTAATCTTAAGAACCTAATATTAGGTGCGATGGCCTTATGTTCTATAGGCTTAGCAGGGTGTGAAGATGATACACCAGATTACAATGAATTTAACTACTACAAAACTTATCCATTAAAGGAGCTAAGTGCTGAAGCTAAAGTAGTAAGAGATTACGTTAAGAATGATATTGTAATTGCACATAGAGGTTCAACTTTTTGGGCTCCTGAAGAGACAGAAGCTGCTTTCCGTTGGGCAAGAAATATGGGGGCTGACTATCTTGAAATTGACTTACAAAGAACAAAAGATGGTGTATTGTTAGCTCTTCATGATGATAACTTAAGAAGAACATCAAATATTGAGAGTGTTTTCCCAGGTAAAGAAGATTATCCTGTAAGCTACTTTACTTTGGCTGAGTTGAGAAAACTTGATGCAGGTGCTTGGTTTAATGTTGCGGTACCTGAAAATGCAAGAGAATCATTTGTTGGAGAGAAAATTTCTACTCTAGAAGAAGTAATGAAAATTGCAGAAGGATACAGAATTAAAAGAGATGTGAATGGAGAGCCAGTGAAAGATATGACCAGACTTACTGAAGCTGGCGAGTGGGCAGGATATTATGAATTCGAGGCTGATCCGCAGGACAATGGTAACCGCCCAGGTGTATATGCTGAGACTAAAGAGCCTTACCTATTCTCAGGTATGGAAGCTGATTTGGCAAAATTCTTAACTACAGAAGGATGGAATGTAACTGCTTCTCCTAAAACTATTCCTACAACACCTGGAAAAGTTGACGTAGCGAACACAAATGGACGATTCATTTTACAGTCTTTTTCAAGACAATCAATTGTTAATCTTGAAAGAGAATTACCAGGGGTACCAAAATGTATGTTATTATGGGAAGATGAAAGTGCTTCATATGTAAGACCATCTAATACAATTGAGTCTTTAGCTGAATTCATCAACTTTTCGGTAGAATACAATTGTCATATTGTCGGTCCTTCAATCGAAGGTAAGCCTAATGGATACCCAGATCTTACTGAACCTTGGATGTGTGAAATGTATCACAGAGCAGGAATGCTTATTCATGCATACTCATTCGATACTGAAGATCAGTTAAGAAAATATAATGGAGATTACTTCTACGGTGGTGTTTCACGTTTCGAAGATCCAAATAGAACTGTACAAGGAAACTTTAATTACGATGTAAATTCAAATATGTTTATCGATGGTGGATTTACTAACCTAACAGACCTTTCAATGAATTACCAGAAGCGTGAAGTAATTGGTACTGCTCAAGAGGTATTAGACGCTTTAGGATACTAATCAATTTCTATTTACAAATTATTAAGCAAAAGTAATATGTTTAAAAAATTATATATAGCTGCCTTATTAACGGGAGTGTTAGCTTCTGGAGCAAATGCTCAGGAAAATAAAATCTCAGTAGAAAATCCGAATGGAGGAATTAAATTGACTTCTGCAGATAAAGAATACCAGGTAAGTATTAATGGTAGAATTTATATGGATGGTGTTCACTATTTTGATGATGTTACTGATTTAAGTTCTGATGTGTCAATTAATGATATTCGATTTGGAACAAGTGTAAGATGGGGAAAATGGAGTGCTAAGATTAATGTTGGTTTTGGTAATGATGAGGTGAAAATTAAAGATGCATTCTTAAGATATCACCACAAAAAGAACAGTACTTTTACTGTGGGTAACTTCTTTGAGCCATTTGGAATTGAAGCTGCAGAATCAAGTAAAAACCTAAGATTTATTGGTGCTTCTAATACAACTCAAGCAATGGGTATTGGTCGTGGAGTTGGTTTGGGATATACTTATTATACTCAAAAATTCTATGGAGCAACTGGTATTTTTGCAGGTACAGTTGATAACAACAATAAAGGTGATCAAGGGTTTTCTACCACTTCTAAAGTTGCTTATACTCCAATTCAAAACGATGATTTCGTATTCCAGTTGGGAGGATCTTTTACCTACAGAAAGCCTGAAGCTAATGGTTTTAGCGAAAGCTTCAACGATGATGATTACAACCGTGTAGTTGAGTTTGCAGCTGGTCCTGAGCACAAGTTTTTAAATGCTACAATGAATGGAGCACAGTCTGATATGAGATTTAATTTCCAAACTTTAGCATTGAATGGTCCTTTTATGTTTCAGGCTGAATATACTCAGGCTAAAGTTACTCGTGATGATGATTATGTGTCAAAACTAATGAAAGATGGCCCATTGTATTACGTTACTTATGCATGGCCGGTAAAACCTCAGGATTATCCTGATTGGTATGGTGAGCTTCGTGATATCGAAACTAAGGCTTACTATGTACAAGCTGGATTTTTGTTAGGAGATAACTATAAGTATAATTCATCAACAGCATACATTAAGAGACCTAAAGCTGGTGCTTTCGAATTTCTTGTACGTTACGATCATACAGATTTGAATGATATTGATGGAACTTATTTTAACGGAGCTTATGGCCCTGCAGATTTAAATGCTGCTTTAGGTGGAGCTGGTAACATGAGTATTCAGGGTGGAAAAGCTGATACTTATAGCTTAGCTGTAAATTACTACTTAAGTTCTAATGTAATGTTCCGCTTGAACTATGACTATATGGATGTTGATAATCAGAAGCACCCATTAGATAAAAACATTGGAGTTCTTAAAGGAAGAATTCAAGTTAATTTTTAAGAGATTGCTTTTATATAAGCGAAACTTGCTTAGCTAGAAGCAAGCAAGTTTCCCTTTATCAAATTTAAATTCAAAGGCAATATCAGACCTGTTTAAATAGATTTTTTTAAGGAAAAGAGACCCTTTCTAAATGGAATAGGTCTCTTTTTTATTTTTTTACACTTGTCGTTTAAAAAAAATAAAATGCGCCTTCGGCAGTGAATATGGGGTTTGTGAGATGGTTTTGTATTTTAGACTAAATTAAAACAGACTATTTCTTTGCAAAGCACCTTGCATAACTAAGTATTTTATTTAGCTTTGTAAGTGTCAAGTTCGAATAGGAATATCCTTTTTTAAGCTTGCTTAAATGAATAGGAAGAATGCTTCCGTTTTTTTTGACAAGAGTACATAGTAAAACAATGTACTATGTATTCGGATTTATATTTTAATACTACTATGGAAGAAGTAAGATTTGATATGAAAATGGGGGATCGCCTTTATTCTTTTTTCTTAGATATTTTGTCTGGACAAAAAGAACAGGTTACTCAGGATGAAGAAGAAGCGAAAGGAAGTATTTGGGAATATTGGGAAAAGGAATTGTAGAAGAATCAATAGGTTGTACAGTCATGGATAGAGGAAAGATGTTAAGAGAAGTAAAGAGTGCAAATCAGAAATGGGATGTGATCATTGTTGGTGGAGGAGCATCTGGTTTGGGTGCAGCCATTGAGTCTTCGACACGTGGTTACAAAACCTTACTTCTTGAGCAAGATGATTTCGCTAAAGGTACTTCAAGCAGAAGTACAAAATTGGTTCATGGTGGCGTAAGATATCTTGCTCAAGGAAATATTTCTTTGGTTCTTGAAGCTTTACGTGAGAGAGGGCTATTAAAGAAAAATGCTCCTCACTTGGTAAAAGATCAATCTTTTATCATTCCAAATTATACTTGGTGGGGAACTCCATATTATACTTTAGGCTTAACGCTCTATGATTTAATGGCTGGAAAGTTAGGTTATGGAAGATCTTTACCATTTTCAAAGAAAAGAACGCTTAAGTACATACCAACTCTTAAAAGTGAAAAGCTTAGCGGTGGAGTAGTTTATCATGATGGGCAGTTTGATGATTCCAGATTGGCAATAAACATGTGCCAAACATTTGTGGAGAATGGAGGAGTGGCTATCAACTATATGAAAGTTACCGGAGTGGTGAAAAACAATGGTAAAATTACAGCAGTAAAGGCTACAGACCTGGAAAGTAATGAGACTTACACAATAGAAGGGAAGGCTATTTTAAATGCCACAGGAGTCTTTGTTGATAAAATTATTAAAATGGACGAACCCAAAGCGAAAGATATCGTAAAGGTGAGTCAAGGTGTTCACTTGGTATTAGATAAGGAATTTGTTCCAGGCGATTATGCTGTGATGATTCCAAAAACAAGTGACGGACGTGTATTATTTGCAGTACCATGGCACAACAAAGTAGTGGTTGGTACAACTGATGTGCACAAGGATAAAGCAGAATTGGAACCGAAGGCGTTGGAAGAGGAAGTTGATTTTATATTGGAAACTGCAGGCAGATTCCTGGAAAAACCACCTAAAAGATCAGATGTAAGAAGTGTATTTGCTGGCTTGAGACCATTGGCTGCACCAACCCAAGAAGGTGCAAAAACCAAAGAGATTTCAAGAGGACATAAGATTGTTGTGTCTGAATCAGGCATGGTAACTTTAACTGGTGGGAAATGGACAACTTATCGCCAAATGGCTGAAGATGTAATGAATACTGTTGCTAAAACAGCTGGTTTAGAGCAGAAAAAATCAGTAACAAGAAATTTACGAATTCACGGATATAAAGAAAATCCAGATTTAAGCAATCCGATGTATTTCTATGGCTCGGATGAGGAGAAGATTTTGGATTTGGCAAATCAAGAAGATGGCCTGAATGAATATTTAAGCAAAGAGCTTGAAGTATTGAATGTACAAGTTGTTTGGGCGGCAAGGTATGAAATGGCCAGAACAGTAGAAGATGTTTTATCTCGCAGAACTCGTGCTTTACTTCTTGATGCAAAAGAAAGTGTTAGAATGGCTCCAAAAGTTGCGGAGTTAATGGCAAAAGAACTTGGATACGATAAACAATGGGAGGATGATCAGATAAAGAAATTTAATGATTTGGCAGCCCAGTACATATTGAAATGAAAAAAATGTAGGACAAATTGAGCAAGGGTTTTATTAAAGGTAGTTCTTAGTCTGTTATTTATAACTACTGATTTTATTAATTGTTACAATATTATTAATCAATTTGTTAGTTTTGGCACGATATTGCCTTGCTCTCATAGTCCTACATTTTCTATTGAATGTGATGTGTTACATATTACCTAAAACCCTAATCAAATCTGTATAAATATGGATTTGTGCGTTTAATCCGAAGGATTAAAAATTTTTATCATGAAATTGCAATCGTTTACAATTTGTAAGCTATTGGAATTGAGTACTCGGAAAGACACATATTTTTATAACACAATAACCCAAATTAATTGAATTATGGAAGACAAGTTTATTTTAGCTTTAGACCAAGGAACTACAAGTTCCAGAGCAATCGTTTTCAATAAAAAAGGCGAGATGGTGAGCGTGGCACAGAAGGAATTTACCCAAATATTCCCTCAGCCAGGATGGGTAGAGCATGATGCGAACGAGATTTGGTCTACACAAGCAGGTGTAGCAGCTGAAGCAATTACCCAGGCTGGAGCTAACGGCAAAAACATTGCGGGGATTGGTATCACTAACCAGAGAGAGACAACAGTTGTTTGGGATCGCGAAACCAGTGAACCAATTTACAACGCAATCGTTTGGCAAGATCGCCGTACATCTAAATACTGTGATGAATTAAGGGCACAAGGTCATGCCGATATGATTCAGGATAAAACAGGTTTGATTATTGATTCTTACTTCTCAGGAACTAAAGTAAAGTGGATTCTTGATAATGTTGAAGGAGCTCGCGAAAAAGCGGAAGCTGGTAAATTGGCATTTGGTACTATCGATAGCTGGTTAATCTGGAAATTGACTCAAGGGGAAGTGCATGTAACAGATGTAACCAACGCAAGTAGAACTTTACTTTATAACATCAAAACTTTGGAGTGGGATAAGGACATGTTGGAACTTCTAGACATTCCTGCCAGCATTCTTCCAGAAGTTAAATCTTCTTCAGAAGTATACGGACATACAGTAACTACTCTTTTCGCACATGAGGTACCTATTTCTGGTATTGCAGGTGACCAGCAAGCTGCTACTTTCGGTCAGATGTGTATTAAACCAGGATCTGTGAAGAATACCTATGGAACAGGATGTTTCATGCTTTGCAATACCGGAACTACTCCAGTAAAATCAAACAACAACTTATTAACTACCATTGGATGGCAAATTAATGGTGAAACTACTTACTGTTTGGAAGGAAGTATTTTCATGGGAGGAGCTATCGTACAATGGCTACGCGATGGATTAGGAATTATCAAATCGTCTCCAGAAGTGGAACAATTGGCTGGTTCAGTAGAAGATAATGGTGGTGTATTTCTTGTTCCTGCTCTTACAGGTTTAGGAGCTCCTCATTGGGATCAGTACGCCAGAGGTACAATTGTTGGATTAACAAGAGGATCTACTTCTGCTCACATCGCAAGAGCTGCTTTAGAAGGTATCGCATTCCAAACCAGAGACGTATTGAAAGCTATGGAAGCTGATGCTGGAATAGAAATTAAGGAATTACGTGTTGATGGTGGTGCTGCAATTAACAACTTATTAATGCAATTCCAGTCGGATGTATTAGACGCACCAGTTTACCGCCCGAAAACTCTTGAAACTACTGCACTAGGTGCTGCATACTTGGCAGGTTTAGCAGTTGGATATTGGGATAGTGTTGATGAAATTAAGAGCCAGTGGGCAATGGATCGCAAGTTCGAGCCTGAAATGCCTAAGGACAAATCTGAGAACTTGATTAAAGGCTGGGATAAAGCCCTTAGTCGTTCGAAAAATTGGGATACAGAAGCTTAATTTTCAACATCTAATAACCTGATATTGGTTGATAGGATTGATCTCAGGTTAAATATTTTTAAACCAATGCCGGAAAAGAGAAGGAAGAACTGAAGGAGAGTGAGTTCCGGCATTCTTTACATTAACAATTACTAAATAAACCATAAAGTCATGAGTGAATTTATTGCAGAATTTATAGGAACAATGTTGCTGATATTATTAGGTAACGGTGTAGTAGCAAATGTTGTATTAAATAATACCAAAGGAAATAACAGTGGTTGGATCGTAATCACAATGGGATGGGGATTAGCAGTATTTACTGCAGTAGCTGTTGCAGGTCCGATTTCCGGAGCACATATTAACCCAGCTGTAACAGTAGGTTTGGCTGTAGCAGGTATGTTTGCTTGGTCAAAGGTAGGTCTTTTTATCGTTGCACAAATGGCAGGTGCGGCATTCGGAGCATTCCTTGTTTGGCTAATGTATCGTGACCACTTTAACTCAACTGAAGATGGTGGAGCTAAGTTAGCTTGTTTCTCAACTGGTCCTGCTATTCGTAACTTCGGTAGTAATGCGATAAGCGAAATTATCGGAACATTTGTATTGATGTTTGTAATCTTCTATTTGGCAGGTCCTTCTTTCGAAGCTGCTGGTGTTGAGGGAGCTAAGGTTGGATTGGGTACTTTAGGTGCTTTGCCTGTTGCTCTTTTAGTAGTTGCTATTGGACTTTCTTTAGGTGGAACTACTGGTTATGCAATTAACCCTGCAAGAGATCTTGGTCCTAGAATCATGCATGCTATTCTTCCTATGAATAACAAAGGTGGTAGCGACTGGGGATATTCTTTGGTTCCAGTTATTGCACCAATCGTAGGAGCGGCAGTAGCAGCATTCTTATTCATGAGCTTGTAAGTCAGTTATTAGTTATCAGTTATCTGCGGAGACTTGATTTCAAAGCTAGGTAAATGTAAAATTTTAGGATAATTGATACAATCATAACACTCAGAATTAAATAACACTACTACATTTTTAACCCTGTGGAGATCTTGAAATCGAGACCTTCTGGATCTCTACAGCCCATAAAATATTAATCTAATGAAAAAATCAGTTTTAAAACTATCAGTATTATTTACTCTTATAATACTATTTGCGTCTAATATGAACGTAAATGCACAAGGAAAAGTAACAGTTAGTCCATCGGTAACTACCCGTCATTACTGGAGAGGTATCATGGTAAGTAATACAGCCAATTTCGAAATGGATCTTGCATATACCAACAACAACTTCACTTTTGGAGCATGGGGTGGATATGGATTTGATAATACCTACTCAGAGTTCGATTTTCACGTAGGATATAAGTTTAACGATCATTTTAACATTGCAGTTTGGGATTTATTTGCAAACCGCGATAGAGCTTCTATTGATGATTACAACTATCTTGATTTGGATAGAGCTACAACAAACCACCTGATTGATGCAAGTTTTAACTTCTATTTTACTGAGAAATTTCCTTTAAGTCTTTCGGTAAGTACTATGCTTTATGGTCGCGATTTAGATGAGAATGGTGACCAAAACTATTCAACTTACGTTGAGTTTGGATATCCAGTAACCATTGGAGGTGAAAAGATTTCGTTATTTGCAGGTTTAAATGCTTTCGAAGATCAGGTTTATGGCGAGAGTTTTGGTTTTGTAAATATCGGAGCTACAGCTACCAGAAAAATTAAAATTACAGAGAGTTTTTCATTAAATGCCTGGGCTAAAGTTGCTATTAATCCACAAGCAGAGACTGCAAACCTAATTTTAGGTATCGGCTTTTAATCATCAAGTTTGATTAAGCCTTGTATTAATTTCCATAAAAACCGAACATCTGGTTCAATTATTAGCGATTAAAATAAAACTCGCTCTTCGAAAGGAGAGCGAGTTTTTTCGTTGAAAATTATTTTGGAGCATACAGCTCACAGCATTGATTATGTGATTATTTAATCATTTAAGTATTCTTGAGAGTTTGCTGCTTGTCGCTTATACCTTTAACATTTCTGAATTTCCAGAATGGCAAAGTAAATTGCTTGCACAAGCATCAAGAATTTTCAATTACCATTCAATCTCACGGTATTCAACCGATTCACAATTGATATCATAGCCTGATGCCGCAGAAGGAAGTTCGAATTTGTAGGCATAAACCCCAACTACATAGGTTGCACCTTCTTCAGTAGTGAAATCAGACCAGTTGTTAGTACCATCTGCAGTTACTCTATGATTTGATGCTAGCAATCGATCTGAAACATAAATGATTTCTCCATCCATTTGATTATGAATTTTAACTACATAAACATCTCTGTCCTCTACATCATCCCAGTCAATCTGGATAGAATGTAATGTTTTGTCGTAGTTAAACTCAGTAATTTTAACTGGTTCAAGTCTATCTTCAAGTAATTTATCGCTAATGGTATAGGTTTCAAGATCTTCAGCGGTAATGTCAAACTGATAAATTCCATTCTCCACATCATCGGTTGTAAAATCATTTTCTGTAGGAACCGCTCTAAAAGCCATTTTGTTATTGTATTGGCTTAAATTTTTCTCAATATTGCTATCCGTTGGACCTTCTACATCAACTTCATTCATCGAGAAATTTGAATAGGTGTAAAATACCGGTGCATACACTGTGTCATCACCACTTTTTTTAACTCTTACATACACATCACCAATTGCCTGTAAATTTGGTGTGTTGTCGAAATCATTACTGTCACATGCAACAATACTTACTGCTAAAATTAGCAATGCCCCTATGGTTTTTAAATTATTCATTTGTTTTAATTTTTTATCAGTAATCCTGATTTTTCTGATTTAATAAATTGTTGAGACAAAACTCCCGGGTATGTCTCTTTAAAAGCTTTTACACTTGCATGATGAAGGAACATTAAAATGGTTGCTTTAATTTTTTCATTTTTAAAATTTGATTGTTCTATTTGCTTTAAATTCAGTGGATTTTAAATGTCAGATAAAAAAGTTGTAATTTTAGCGCAACCTTATCGCACTTTACACAACTATTTAATGAATCAGGATCGCAAAAGACGTTAACCACTTTGGAAAACCGAGAATTAGAACAAATAGTAAAAGAATGCTCGAAAGGTAAATCTAAAGCGCAAGAATTGCTTTATCGGGCGTTTGCACCCAAAATGTTGGGTGTGTGTTTGCGGTATTCCAATGATTTGAGTGAAGCCGAGGATACTTTGCAAGATGGATTTATTAAAGTCTTTCAAAATATTAAATCTTATCAATTTAAAGGATCTTTTGAAGGTTGGATTCGCAGAATAATGGTTAATACAGCTTTGGAAAAGTTCCGCAAATCGAAAAATATGCAAGTGGTTGATGAGGTTTGGGAACCCGATCCCGATTCGGAAGCTGAAGAATCAATTCAAAACACGAACATTCCATTGGAAGTTCTTTTACAGATGGTTCAGGGCTTGCCTGATAGGTACCAAATGGTGTTTAGTTTATATGTTTTAGATGGATACACCCACAACGAGATTTCTGAGGTAATGAATATTACTGTAGGGACTTCGAAATCGAACCTGGCTCGGGGAAGAGCAATTTTAAAGCAAAAAGTGAATGATTATTTAAGTGAAAAAGAGAACAAGCTGAAAATATGCTAGACGAGAACAAACATATCGATAGTCTGTTTGCCGATGGATTGAAAGGAATGAGCGTTGAACCAAATCCTGAAGTCTGGAATGCAATTGGTGAGAAGATGGCAGCTGCTCGAAGAAAAAGGAGAGGGGTAATCCTTTTTATTTCTACTGCTTTGGCAGCTTCTGTTCTGTTGTTTTTTGGAATTGCAAATCGTGACTTGTTTATTTCTGAACCGGGAGGTTTTCCTATCGAGCAATTGAGTGATAATTCTTCATCATCAAATCCATTAAATCAGCCAGAAACATCGGGTGAGACAAGTGAAAAGAATGAGGCAAAGGGTGAAGAGAAAGGAAATGGTGTATTTATTGCTGAAAACGCATCGAATTTTGCAAAGCATATCGTTCAACCAGAATTATCAAGTAAAGAGAACCAGTTTGAGAAAGAATCTTTATTAAATAGCATTCCTTTAGGGATTAAACAATTGCTCAATGCATCTAACCAAATTCCTGAGAGTTTGCAATATCAGAATGCTAAAAAAACGGAAGCCATACAATTAAGTGCAGAAGACTTGATTGTTATGAATAACCTTTTGGCAATGGAGCAATCCAAGAAGGATGAATTAAGAAAGAATCGCTGGGCCATTATTGGACAAATTTCTTCGGCATACTCTAACGAAGAATCAGCTACAAGTGCAAATAGCGGGATTGTTAGTTTTGGTGGAGGAGTTAAAGTGAACTATGCTTTAGGTGAGAAGCTGGCTTTACAAACTGGTTTCATGTACAATCGTGTTGGTCAGGACATGGGAGGTTCCAGAATGAACATGGCATTTGCAGATCCAATTGCTGAAGGAGAAGCGAATGAAATTAACAGACAGGAGAGAAGCTTTCTGCCATCGCATACAACTGCCGGGAAAATCAATTATACAGGCGGAAGTGTAGAGGATAGAACCAATGCTGAATATTTGGCAGCTTCTACTTATAGTTCGTCGGATGATTTGATGCAAAGCTTCGAAACCATAGAGGTGCCAATTTTGATACGATACAATTTAACTCAAAAGAGATTGGGCGTTTATTTAAGTGGAGGTTTTGGTGCCAACTGGATTGTTGAGAATGGTGTTTACCAGACTTCAGGATCGAAACGAAAGATTGGTGAAATAGAGAATTTAAGAACTACCAATTTCAGCTCCTTATTTGGTTTGGGATTTGAGTATCAGTTAAGTCCTAAAGTTAGAATTGGTCTTGAACCTAGTTTTAAGTACTACCTGAACTCAATTAACAAGAGTAGCCAATTTGATTACAAACCATACTCAATTGGTGTACAAACAGGGATTCGCTATAATTTTTAAGCACATATTCGAAATGTATCAATGTAAATCCAAGGCATGGTCTTGGATTTTTGGCGCTGTTTGACTAAGCTACGATCCAACTAAAACGAGCAGTCCCACTTGTGCTTATTAGCCACTGTTGGTAAAAGTTTTTTCTAAAAGTCAATTCCATGCTTAGTGCAGTACCATTGAGGATCACAATCTGTTACGATACAACTACCAAGCTTTATTTTTCCTTTTTTAGCTTTTCTTAATAACCTGTTTGTCGGATAACCATAAAGTATTGGAATTATATGGTCTTTGTGTCCTTTAGGACATATTTTCTTTGATGTTATACATGGATCGGGAAAAATAAAGTTTCCTTTTTTAAGTCCTTCTTTTATTTGGAAATCCTTAATGACTTTATCTCTAAAGCCAAGTTGACTAATTTTAAGTTCATAGTTTCCTAATGGAACTTCAGTTATAATATAATTACCAAGTGAATCTGTAACTGCTTCAGTGATTATATTTCCATCCTTTATTAAGACAATTATTAAACTTGCGAAATCACTACCATCTTCAAGATATGAAATATGTCCTTTAAGTGATCCTGTTTGAGCAAAACAAGGAATTGATATAATAAGCCAAAATATAATCAGAATATGTTTCATGTATAATTCTCGGTGTATTGATTTTTAATGTTTGCCGACGTTGAGTATATGGCAAGTAAGGCGTTTCGGAGCACAATTCTATCAAGTTTGCACTGAGACGAAGCTTTTGTTTTGGCACCGCTGAAACATTTTTATTGTAGCCGAAGCAAAAGCTTCGGCGGTGTTCCATCGAAGCACCAACCTTATGTAACCCACTATCTGCCTTATTTGCTATATACATTGTTGCCAGTACGTGCTTTATTTATTTCGTTTCATAATCAAATATAGTCCAGTCACTAAAATCCAAGAAATTACACAATCAAGTATCAAGTTATTAATATTCCATCCTGAATTTGGAATCGGACAGTCAACCATAAATTCATGATAATATTCAAATGGAAATCCAATCTTTAACTCATAGTAATCATTAATCCGATGCAATGGCGAATTTATTTGAGTCAAGACCGTTACAAATGAAATTGAGAAAAACACCAATACCGACAGTATTGTACCCACTATCAGTTTTCTATATGTCTCTCTCGTGTTAATTCTCATTTTTTACAATTGCCTTAACCATAAATCTTTTTTGTCCCTTATTCTCAAAGAATCCGTTAGTGTCTTTCGTAAACAGATTATTCAAAACGGTCATATCGCTTGCATTCATTCCGCCATTTCCATTCTTGTCCAAGTTGTCAATCACATTTAAGTTGCCAATCTTTTCAAAATTCTCACGAAATTTCATGAAGTCCTTTCTCCAAACTATCAAGCTGTATGAACCTAAAAAGTATGGTTTAATTTCTGGGTGAATTGACCAAATTTTTTCTAATTCGCTATCCAAGTATTTAAAGAAGTCATTCTTTGTATTTCCAACTCCATAGAATTCACTCTGCAAAACGTTCTCAATCTGAGGTCTATTTTCAGAGTCATAAGTCAAAGCTGTAAAAGTGAAATTATGTGGACTACTGTCCTTAAAAACACTGGTGCACATCAAAACCTTAAATCTATTATCAGATGCTTTAAATGTTAAAACATCTCCTTGTAATATGTCTTTTATTTTCTGCATTGTCGTTTCTTGGCATTACTGGCAACTTGTAAATAAAACAATTGTGTTTATTTCGATTATATCTTAATTAAAATGTGTGTTTGTATCCCATTATAGGTATGTTGCACAACGAATTTTGTTTCCGCTTGTCAATTTACAAAACAATAATCCCTTTACAAAGACTTTATATTGTTATTTAATAGTGATTAGGAGGATGGATGAATACCGATAGTCAATATGCTTAGTTTTTGTAGTAGGTTGGGGTAGTGTCTTGAGTAGGTCTACTAACCTATTTTAGGAGGTTGGGTAAGTGTCTTGAATAGGTTTACCAACCTATTTTAGGTGGTTGGGTAAGTGCCTTGAGTAGGTCTACTAACCTATTTTAGGAGGTTGGGTAAGTGTCTTGAGTAGGTTCACCAACCTATTTTACCTGGTTGGGTAACCAGGTAGATATTGTTAAGTTAAAGTTCTGAAGGTCAGTAAATGTGTGGGATTATTGCATAATGTGGTGTTAAAATAAAAAACAGGACCTCTATGAAGTCCTGTTTTTATTAATTTAAATTTTCTTGCAATTGTCGCATGTACGTTTGATTGTATTTCTATTTCAATAATTCCTCAATCTTCTTTACCAATTCGTTCAATTTTTCATTGCTGTAACCAACCGAGGAGTACACTACTTTCCCGTTTTGATCGACCAAAAAGTTACGAGGAATCAAGTTGGTAGCATAAAGCTTAAAGATTTCTTCTTTTGGATCTAATCCGGCATTGAACTCCACACCTCTGCTTTTTAGTTTATCCATTTTTTTACGAACTACATCAGGTTCTTCTCCACGAGAAATAGCAAGCAATACAAAATCCTTGTCAGCAAATGGTTCGATAATTCTTTCTGGAAATTCATAAAGTTCTTTCATACAAGGAGCACACCAAGTTGCCCAAAAGTTGATCAATACCACTTTTCCTTTAAGATCTGATAACTTAAACTTTGATCCATCAAGCATTTCGAGGGTGAAATCTTTGGCCATATCGCCGCTATTTACCAAGGTAGATTCTTTTATTTTTTTAGCACTCTCTTCGGCATTTTTGCGCCTTATTTCAGCAGTCTCTTCAGGTGTTATTGTTTTGGTGTTTTTGATTTCTTCCTCAGTTTTCATAACCAAAACAACAATCTGGTTATCTTCTAATGTTTTGCCAAACTTTTTTACGAGAGCTTCTTTTTCTTCACCCGATATGCTCATTTTCATTTTCTTAATGTGATTAGGGTTCAGTTTTTTCAAAAAGTCCGGGCTTACGATCTCGTTATCTACGATATAAATGGTTTCAGGCTTGATTACTTTTTTCTGTTGGGCAAAAGTTCCAAATACAGTTAGAAAGGAAAGGATTAGTAGGACTGTAATTTTAAATTTCATCTTTGTATTTTTTAAAGGTTCATTATTGGGTTGTTATGTTTTCAGGTTCTATAAAAAAATAGAGGTCTATCAAATATAGAAATTTTTTACTGTTAATTAAATAAAACAGGTGAGCGTTTATCAGTTTATACATAAAAAAACCATCCCAATTAGGATGGTTCTTGTAGAAATTATTATTTGTACTATTTATGATTCGAAGGAGTTATATTTTGATTTATCCTAAAAAGATTATCAGGATCCCATTTGTTTTTGCACTCCGTTAATCGATACCAAATAGGGGCGGTATAGGCATCTTTAACCCTGTCGGCACCTTCGTTACTTATGAAATTAACGTAAACTCCTTTGGCAAAAGCTTCGGTTGCTTTGTGAAAATCATTAACCCATTGTAAGCACTTTTCATCATCACTGCTATCTCTCCATCGGGTATGAATATTGAGAAGGAAAGGAGTTTTTCGATGAGGAAATGCTGTAGCAGCAGGATCTATTCTACTTGGTGCACCTTCCATATGTGGAATAAACATTTCACATTCCGTTGTAGGGAATTTTAATGCATATTCTATAATGGCATCGATGAAACCATCAGAAAGGTCGGTAATGTGGTGTGACTTCCAATAGTTGCGAGCGCCATGAGAGTTTAGTTCATCGAATGCGGTTTGCCAGCCAGCCCAAGGGTACATTCCCGATCCATCACCAATGGTTTCCGTACAATCACGTACATTTTGAATGATTCTTTGTCCTTCATCAGGATCTCCCAACCAAACAAAAGGTAGTAGCAAAACCAGTTTGCCATGATATTTTTCAGGGATGAAAGGGAGAGGAGGAGCGTGCCTTACAACCATATTAATGGTCATTTCGTCGGGTAATGTTCGTACAAATTCGCGATGGAATTGCATGTACTCCTTCAAATCATCGAAACTTTTTACTATGGGTCCTGAAAGGACTTCGGTGCCTATTTTAGCTGCCTTAAATACAAAAGAACTTATCACACCAAAATTTCCGCCACCCCCTCGAATGGCCCAAAATAAGTCGGGATTTTCGGAAGCACTGGCAGTCACAATTTCTCCTTTGGCAGTAATCACTTCAGCAGAAAGAAGATTGTCAATGGAAAAACCATGTTTTCTGCTAATCCAACCAAAACCACCCCCAAGAGTAAGCCCACCTACACCAGTATGAGAGATCATGCCTGAGGAAACTGCCAAACCATATTTTTGAGTAGCGGCATCTATGGTCGAAAGTAAACAACCTGCTTCTGCCTTAACAATGTTATTCTCTGCATCCACCTCAACATTTTGCATAGGTGACAAATCAATCATTAGGCCATTATCGCAAGATCCAGTTCCTGCTGAATTGTGCCCGCCACTTTTAACCGCTATCAATAAATTGTTGTCACGACCAAAATTTACTGCATGAGCGATGTCTTTTTTATTGCGACATCTGATAATTATTGCTGGCTTTTTATCGAACATTGCATTCCATAATTGCCTGGATTCTTCGTATTTGTCATTACCAGGAATTAAAACCTCTCCTTTTATGGCATTTTGTAACTCCTTTTTTTGACTATCACTAATTTTCATGTCTTAACTATTTTTGGTGAATAAATACACTTTATAAATTCAAATGCGAAATCACTTGTAAGTGGATTTAAGAATTACTGATGTTAAGATTTATTTATGCACAGAAAGTGAGCATAAATCATGGGGCAGTTATGCTAGAATAGAAAACCCAATTTACGACTATATCATGTGAATGTCCAGAGATTAAATGGAAAATAGTTTTGTAATTGCCTCAAGTTTAAGTTATATAAACATTGATGATGTAGGGGTGTAATTTTAGTTTAATAAATGATAAACTAAAATAATTGAGGTGTGTTTGTCTTTTTGTTAAAATAGACTTTAGTATACAATTTAGTGTAAATTGTAGGTTGCATGAAGCAAATTCCGGATATCACTTCCGGATTTCGCTATCATTAAAAAGTTAAGCTTAGCTACTTTTAAAAAAGGAAGTTAATTACTGGATAGCAAGTTATCATTAAGAAAAAATAGAAAGGAGAACTATGGAGAGGATGTTTGATAATGTTGAACACCCTCTCTGAGTTAATAATTGGTTTATGCCATTTCAAGCCAGGAACTTCCGTCCTGATAATCCTCAATGCTAGATACTCCTTTGTTGATTTGAAAGGAGTTGATTAAATTACTGATATCATGTTGTAAGGAGTTAATGCAGTTGCTAATTAAATCTTTTCTAAATCCTTTTTCTTCCAGATTTAGAACAAAACCAGCCGATACAATTCTGCTTAAAGCTTTTCCCAAATCCACTTGTTTGCGCTGTGGAAGGTTAAAATCAATTGAAAAGTTAATTTCCTTCTTGAAATATTCGGATGCTTTTTCTGTTAGATTAAAATCTTTCAAGAACTGGAAAAGATTGCTCTCTTTTTTCTTCTTCATTAACTTCAGAATCATATCCGAAATTTGAGTGTAGAGCATTTCATTTGCTCCTTCGAATATCTGGAATGGACGACTGTCGACAATTCCTCGTCCTCCAATATGACTTAATCGGTAACCTTTCGCTCCAGATAATTGCACCAAGGTTTGAGCTGATTCCTGCATTAAATCGGTAACCACGGTTTTTATGCTATTGGCCTCAACACCATCGCTTGCCAAATTGTTTTCCAATCCACTTTTATCGCTACTTCTTACGCAAAGGGCGGAACATATGGTGTAAGCACTTTGTATTTTTGAAATTTGATGTTGTACCTGGTCAAAAGAAAATAAACTTTTTCCTCCAACAATTCTGGTTTTACATTGATCAATTGCTTCATCCATTAATCGTTTGATAAAGCCCAATCCCATACCAGGGAATTGCATTCTACTACGGTGTAAAATGTCAAGCATCATTTTAACTCCGGTACTTTCTGGCGTTAATTTATATTCCTTTGGTATTTGAACATCAAGTTTGTTGGTGCCATAAGGAATCATGTATAGGCCTAGGTTGTCGAAATATTCTTCGACCACAACTTGTTGGTTTTTTTGAGTAACATCGCAGATAAAAAAATCGATATCACGATCCAATTTGCCCTGCTCATGTTTCTGCCTTGATGTGATCAGCCAAAAATCTGCCAATCCCGTTAAGCCTTGCCAATGCTTGGTCCCTTTAATGTGGTAAAGATCGTCTTTTTGGGTATAATGAGTTTGCATGTTTAAGGCATCGCTACCAAAATCAGGTTCGGTAATCATTAAACCACCCATTTGCTGTTTTTCCAAAAAGCGCTTAAAGATACCTCCCTTTACCGTGTTGTTGGCATATTTGGCTACAGGTTCAAGAAATAGTGCGATATTAATACCCAATGTTAATGCTAATGGCAATGATTCATAAGCAGCAGAAGAGAGTATGCCCAAGCATTCTTTCACTTTAGCACCTCTTCCTCCATAGTTTTCTGGAATGGCAACCGATAAAGGAGCACTGGCCATTATCTCACGCATTACCAATGGAGGGAAACCTCTATTCAAGCTGAATTTGTTAATGTCATCTCGTTCGTAAAATACTGATTTAAGAGTTTGTTCAAACTCTTTCAGGTACTCAGAAAAATTCTTAATCATCTTATTCAATCTTCTTTTTATGGGTCTAATTTAATTTAGACGTGATAAAAATAGTTTTTAAATAAGACAAATAAGTCTTTATTTGTGTTTTATTCCTTATTTAGAATGTGATTTATTAACAGTATGAGAGGTATTATTATACAAAAAAAGCCGCTGAATGTTCAGCGGCTTTACTTTTATCTTTATGGTTATTGCTTATTCAGCACATTCTTCCATTAAAGCTTTAACGGCAGCTTCTAACTGTTCGTCTTCACCCTTAGTAATGGTTTCAGGCATGTTTTTAACCTGAATATCAGGAACCGTTTGATTGTTTTCCAACCATTCTCCGGCTTTGTTTTTCGCACTTACAGGAATGGATCCCCAAAGTACGCGATCATTTTGAAGCATTTCCCAACCAGCGAAGCTACAAGTTCCAGGAACAGGCATACCAATTAGTTTACCAATGCCAAGGTCTTGGTAAGCGCATGAGAAACAGTGACCATCACTATAGTTTGACTCATTAATCATAGCTACAGATGGTTTGGTCCAACGGTAACCAGGTTCGTATCCAACTGTACGATCTTCAATTGCATATTCCATAAAGGTTTCGCCAGTTAAGAACATGGTAATGTCACCAACCAAGTCACCACCACCATTAAAACGAGTATCGATAATGATACCATCGCGATCGTAGTATTTACCCATTACTTTTTCGTAAGTGTTACGGTAAGCACCGTCGTTCATTCCTGGAATGTGAACATAGGCTAGTTTACCATTACTCAAACGGTCAACTTCCTCTTCATTCTTTTTAACCCAACGCTTGTAGATCAAGTCAGACTCGGTACCTAATGAAACAGGTTTTACCGTAATGTCCTGGTATTTTTTAGTAGAAGGATCGAAAATGTGAAGAGCAGTAAATTTACCAGCTTTACGATTTAAGAACTTGGCAAAATCAACATCTTTACCAATTTTAATTCCATCAATCTGCTCGATAATCATACCCGGTTTTACATTGAATTTTTTCTTATCCAATGGACCATCTTTCATGATTTCAGTAATTTTGATACCATCTCCTTTGTATTTGTAATCGATAAAGATTCCTAAAGAAGCAGTTTTGTCACCATTGTAAATGCCTCCGTAATAACGTGCACCTGAGTGTGAAACATTCAGTTCACCCAACATTTCAGAAAGCAATTGTGCAAATTCAAAATCGTTACTAAGCGATTTTAGTTTAGGCTCATAGTTATCTCTTAAAGCATCCCAATCAACTCCATGATAATCTGAAATGTAGAACATGCCTTTGTTTCGAGCATAAACATGATCGAACATTTGCTGACGTTCTGCAGCAACATCCAGAATCATCTCGCTATTTACTGAAATTGGTTTGGTTGACTTTCCTGCCAAATCAACTTTCGACATGGTTCCATCCGATAAAAGGAACAGGTTTTTCATTTCCTTGTCCCAAATCAGGCTACCTCCACTCGAACCGATCGGTATTAATTTCTTGGTTTCTTTAGTACGTAATACGGTACTCCAAATGCTGTATCCCTTATCGAATTTTGCAATGTAGTACAAAGTCTCACCATCTTTAGAAAGAATAGCATCGCTTAATTTAGAAGAGTGAATGGTTAATCTTTTCTTGCGATCTTTCATACCATCCCAATCAAAAGTTAACAAGCTGTCTTTTTTAACCTCTTCCTTTTTATCCTTGTCCTTTTTCGACTTTTTCTTGTCTTTCTTTTCTTCTTCTTTCTTAGCTTTTTCTTTCTCTTCTTTTTCCTTCTTTTCAATTTCTTTAAGAAGAGCATAGTCATCTTTGCTCATGTTGAAACGATCCCATGCATCTTTGGTAAAGAACATGGTATACACATCCATCTGGCGTGACCCACTGTTTGCATACGAACGCAACCCGTGACGATCGCTAAACCACAACATTTGTTTTCCTTTGTTCACCCATTTTGCATAGCTATCGCCATAACCACTCTCGGTAAGGTTAATCATTTTCTGTTTGCCATCTGCCGAAATGATTACAACTTCACCATTTGCTATAACAGGAGAGTAATCAACCAACAACCACTTGCTATCAGGACTCCAGGTAAAATACTGATCTCCTTCACCCATATAAAACAAGTGATCACCATTCATAATAGTGCGGATCCTTTTGCTTTTGATATTAAATACCTTCAATGAACTTCTGTTCTCAATAAAAGCAATTTCTTCGCCGTTAGGTGAGTATTTAGGCTGATAGTTGTCGTTGTCATTAACAATTACAGGTTCTTCTTTTATTAAAGTTGAAGCATAGAAGTAAGGTTCAGTATCGCTTACTTTTTTACTTGCGTAGATTCCCCATTTTGCATTTCTTTCGCTTGCATAAAGAATGCTTTTTCCGTCAGGAGAGAAGCTTACAAATCTTTCCTGAGCAGGAGTAGTTGTAATTCTTTTGGTCATTTTACCTTCAACCGACGAAACAAATACTTCGCCTCTAACAATATAGGCAACCTCTTTTCCGTCAGGTGAAATAGCCATTTCTTTTACATTGCCATTAACCGAAATAATTTGCTCGTTATTGGCTTTGTCCTCAGTACGAACATTTACATTTACTTTTTCTTGTTTGCCATTGGTCATGGTAAACAATTCACCATTATGAGTATAGCAAAGTGTTCCATTGTTAGCCATGCTTAGGTAACGAACAGGATGCATTTTGAAGGATGTAATCTGTGTGTTTTGCTCAGGCGTGGCAAGATCCATTTTGTGTACGTTATAACATCCGCTTTCTTCACTTAAGTAGTAAATGCTTTTTTCATCAGCACTGTATACAGGATTTCGGTCCTCACCATTAAAAGAGCTGATCATTTTGTGTTGGTCAGTTGCTACATCATAAGTCCAGATATCTCTGGTAACTGATGAAACATGATGCTTGCGAAATTCATCTTCGCCACCTTTTACATCATGGTAAATCATCTGCTTTCCATCTTTGCTGATTTTTACATCTTCAGCAGGAATTGTAAAAACTTGATCTACACGACCACCATTTGCTGGAACTTGATACAATTCGGTTTGTGAACGATGCGGATACTGTCTGTGATTTACATCATCCAAACGGATACCGCCAAATAAGATGTTTTTATTGTCGCGAGTAAAAGTATAAGGAACTTCGTTGTTCGAGTGATAAGTCAAACGTGTAGCTTCACCACCATTGGCATCCATAATGTACACATCAAAGTTTCCAAAACGGTTAGATGCAAATGCAATTTTGCTTCCGTCGTGGCTCCAAACAGGCATGTAGTCGTGTGCCTTATGGAAGGTTAATGGGCGAGCTTCGCCACCCTTACTCGATACCAGATACAAATCTCCTCGGTTGGTGAAAACAATTTTTTCCCCATCTGGCGAAATTGCTGCATAGCGAATCCATTCTGAATTGCCATTGGCAAATACATAGGTATTACATAATACAGCAAATAAGAAAATAAATAATCTCTTCATTAGTTAATGTACTTGTTGTTTAAAAAATGATGCAAAGACATCAGTATTGTTAAATTTTCTAGGGGTTGGTAAAAATAGGTAAAATATTAAACCCGAGAATTGATTTAATAGAAATATTAGAGGTTTTCTTTGGTGTAAAAGCTGTGCTGGTGTATGCACATCACAAACATAAGTAATATTGTTGATATTGAAAATAATTGTGAAATGAATGTGGATATGTTACGCAATATTTGTATTTAAATGATTTGGTACGGTTGTAAGGAAATCATGCGAAGTTTTTCTGATTCAAATAAAACTATTTATTTTAGGGCCGAATTCTTAACCCACAACCATTGACCGTACCCGATAAAATAAAACTTACCAAAGATAATTTTCGCAAAATATTCGATCAGTATTTTGCAAGTCTTGTTGGATTTGCCAATACTTTTGTGTCTGACGTTGAACTGAGTGAAGATTTGGTTCAGGAGGTGTTTGTTGGCCTGTGGGAAAAGCAGGATGAGTACCAGAATGAAGTTACCCTGAAGGTATATTTGTATCGTGCGGTTCGTAACAAATGTTTGAACAATATCAAACATGAACAGGTAAAGAACAAGTACATTGCTGAATCCTTACCGAGATTGGAAACCGAAGAATTTTTCCTGGATCAAGTTCTATCTGAAGAAGTATCTCGATTGCTATACAAATTCATTGGTGAATTGCCCAAACAACGCCAACAAATTATCCGATACAGTTTATTGGGATTAAAAAATCAGGAAATTGCTGATATCATGGGATTGACAGTTAATACAGTAAAATCTCACAAAATGCATGCGTATAAAGAACTTCGCGAAAAATTGGGCAAGTATGCATATTTGGTGGCAATTCTGCTTGAAATAAATTATTAAGCTTCGAGTTACACGTTCCAGTCCACAAGTATAAAGTGTTAGAATATTGTATTACTAATTTCACTTTTCCAGACTCCTTTCAACTTTTTCTGAAAAAATCAAAAAACAACTAACACTCTTTTGCAATTTGGTGGTCTCTTAATAAAATCAGGAGAAAGAACAGTATCTAAAAAAAAGATAAGTGCTTGATAAAAAGATTTTATAAAGATGGAATTGATCACTCTATCAGAAAAAGAAAATCGCACATAGCTATGAATGAGATATACGACATTGCAAAATTAATTTCCAAAGAAAAAGTGGGGGAATTGACCTTTGAAGAGCAGCAAAAACTTGCTGAATGGAAATTAAGAAACGAAAGAAGTTATATGCTGGCTTCTGATTCGAAGCAAATTCAGAAGAAGCATGAATTATATGATAAAATTAATCAGGAGAAGTCTTGGGAGAAGATTACCAAGAAAGTTCCTGAATTGAAAACGAAAGTAATTCGTTTGAGAACTATTTTGAAATGGGCTGCAGTAATCATGCTTCCGTTATTGGCTACTACCTATATGCTAAATGAAGTATATTGGTCTCAAAATCATGAGATCGTAAAAGCTGGTAGTTCCAGGGCAACACTTGAATTATCCAATGGAAAAACCATTTACCTGGAAGATTACCAGGGGAAGGATATCAAATCTGGGAAAGAAAAACTGGCGAGCAATACAAATAATGAGTTGGTGTATCAACAAGGAGAGATAGCTGATGAAGTGCTGAAATACAATACCATAAAAACTCCAATAAAAGGGGAGTATTTTATGCAATTGTCTGATGGGACCAAAATTTGGATGAATGCTCAAACAGAAATTAAATTTCCTGAAAAGTTTGGAAAAGGCAAACGTGAAGTAAAGTTGATAAGTGGAGAAGCCTATTTTGCAGTCGCCAAAGATAAAGAAAGACCATTTGATGTGTATTTGAATGACGGTTCGAAAGTAGAGGTACTGGGGACAGAGTTTAATGTGATGGCTTATCAGGATGAGGCCGAAATACAAACCACATTGGTTGAAGGTAGTGTTCAGTTTTCAAAAAAATCAAAAGAAGTAATTCTTGAACCAGGAGACCAGGTTGGATTGAATCTTGCTTCGAACGAAATGGAAGTGAGGGAGGTGAAAACGAGTATATACACGGCATGGAAAGATGGAAAGTTTGTTTTCAATCGTGAACCTATGGAGAGTGTATTAAGAAAAATGTCTCGTTGGTATGGAGTAAAAGTAATTTGTGATGACGAAGCCGTATTAAAAAGAAGAATATCAGGTGTAACAGACAGGTATGAGAATATCGATAAGTTAATTGGTTTGATTGAAGAAATTTCGCCAATAGAATTACACTTGGAAGATGATCACCTACTCGTTAGTAAAAAAGTGAAACAGTAGAATTGTAGGTACACAAGATCTTGTGTCCTAAATATAAACAAATGCAATGGCCATGGACTTTAGTCTGTGGATTAAATAAAAAACGGGGAACGGTCCAGGTTCCCCGAAAAATAGAGTCTAAGGACTCAATTGTGACAAGTTAAACTAAGTGTCTAACCCAATTTCAAATTTATGAAAAAAAATTGTGTTACCAGCAGTGGGGAGCGTGTATTCACTCCGCTGCGAAAAATACTCTTAACCATGAAACTAAGCGTATTTCTGTTTTTACTCGGAATTATAAGCGTGCAAGCCAATGAGTTGTTTTCTCAAACCTCATTGAGTATGCAAATGAAATCAGCTAGTGTTGAGAAAGTTTTGGAAGAAATCAAACAACAGTGTGATTATGATTTTATCTATGATTACGAGTATGTGAAGGAATTAGAGGATGTTACCATTGAATGTAAGGGAGCCTCTTTAGATGAAGTATTGTATGAACTACTAAAAAACACCAGCCTCGATTATCGCGTTGAGGACAAGATGATTGTATTGTACCCTCGTGAAGTGGTAAAACAAAAAGTTGATGAAAAAGTAGATACTTCCGTTCAGCAAGAAAAGAAAACCATTAAAGGAAAAGTAACTGACGATCAAGGAGTGCCTCTTCCAGGAGTTTCTGTTGTGATTAAAGGTACTTCAGTTGGTGTTGCTACAAATATTGATGGAAATTATACTTTGGAACTGGAATCAGATGAGGCAGTTTTAATTTTCTCATTTGTTGGAATGTTGCCTCAGGAAGTTTTTTACAATGGACAAAGTGTACAGAACATTACATTAACTTCGGATACAGAGCAGATGGCAGAGGTTGTTGTAACTGGTTACCAAACCATTTCGAAGGAGAGAGCAACAGGTTCGTTTAGTACCATTAAAAAGGAAGCCTTAGAAAGCAAATTAACTTCTGATTTAACACGGGTTATTGAAGGGATGACTACTGGATTGGTGACTGATAATGAAGGGAATATTACGATTCGTGGAGCTTCAACTTTTGAGGCAGAGGCTCAACCACTAATCGTGTTGGATGGCTTTCCGTACGATGGCAACCTGAATAGTATTAACTCGGATAATATTGAGAACATTACGATTTTGAAAGATGGTGTTGCAGCCTCTATTTATGGAGCGCGTTCTGCAAATGGGGTTATCGTGGTAACTACGAAGAAAGGTAGCAAGGGTGATTTTAAGGTTTCATATAAAGGGACGATTAGCACTACGCAAAAAACCAATCTAAATGACCTAAATCTTACAACAACTTCAGAGTATATAGATGCACAGATTGCAAAATTTGATAGTGCACCTTATTATTATTCTCCTGGTCCCAGTCGTATGTCTCATGTTGATTACCTATTGATGCAATCAAGTTATAATATCATTACAAGAGACGAGGCTATGTCTGAGATTGATAAGTTAAGAGGCAATAATCTTTATAAACAAATTGAAGAACATGCTTTAAGAAACAGATTTACACAACAGCATAATGTAAATGTTTCTGGTGGTGGTGAGAGAAATTTGTTTAATGCATCGATTAATTTCTTTGATGAAAAAGGAGAAGAGCTAATGTCAAAGAGTAGTCGTTTTATTTTTGATATCAAAAATACATGGAAGCCTAAAAAATATATTACTTTTTCAACTTCAGCCAATATTGTATATAGAAAGAGTAAAGCTTCCAAAACGAACATGTTGTATGGCAATAATATGCAACCATATGACAATATTGTAGACGAAAATGGTAACCCTGTTGATAATGTTCCTTTTTATGTAAGTCCGTCCAGAGAAAATGTGTACGCAAGTAAAGTAGGTATGAAATCTTGGGAATACAGTCCTTTGAAAGATATGCGTGAGGGTATCAATGAAAGTAATGATTTACAAGCAAGATTATCAGCGCAACTGAATCTTGAATTAATGGAAGGCCTAAATGTAGCTATTGGAGGAGCATGGACTCGAGGTAACAGTAATACAAGAGGGTATTACTCTGCTGATGCTCATGTAATGAGAATAGGTTACAATGATGCAACTTCTGCTACAGATCCTTCAAAACATTACTTGCCGGAAGGTGGTTTATTAGATGAAAGTAGGAATATTAATGAGAGCTATACTTTCCGATCTCAGATAAGTTTTAACCGTTCATTCAATGAAGGAATACACCGTGTAACGGCTATTGCAGGGAATGAAATTCGCCGAGATCAATTTGATAATGCAATACTCCCAACCAAGGTAGGGTACAATCCGATTTCTGGAGATTTTGTAACGGTAGATAATTCCGACATATATGCATATACAGGTTCGAATGGGGGAGATTACCTGATGGGTAGATACAATAGTATGTTACCTAGAATTTATGAAGGAGAATTAGATTATCGAGATAATCGTTTTGTTTCCTGGTATGGAAATGGTTCATATGAGTATGATAACCGTTTTTTACTAAGTGGTTCTATAAGATTAGATTTAACAAACTTCTTTGGAACTGATGATAAATACAGGTATAAGCCAACATGGTCAGCAGGAGGTACATATAAAATTTCGAATGAGAAGTGGTTTGATGTTGAATTTATCAGTCGTTTAAATTTGAGAGCATCTTATGGTATCAATGGAAATATCTCTATGACGGAAGGTCCTTTCATGATTCTGGAATCATATGGTTATAACCAAACAGCTCAGGGAATAGAGTATAGAATTAAGTCGCCGGCAAACAATCAATTGCGTTGGGAAAGAACCTCTACTTCCAATTTAGGCTTCGACATAACAATGTTTAATAACCGAATTAACTTATCGGTTGATGCATATAGAAAACATAGCACTGATTTGTTAGCTCCAGATGCCATTGATTCAACTACAGGAGTGCGATCCTTATCTAAAAATGCAGGAGAAATTACTAACAAAGGTTTGGAGATTTCTTTAAATGTGGATGTGATTAAGAGTAAAGACTTCCTATACAATACAATTGTAAATGCAAGTTATAACAAGAGCAAGGTGAATGAATACAATGTAAATCGACCTTATTCTACTTCTTATCTATGGCCATCTGGATATGGAGTTAATGAGGCAGGCTATGCAATGCAAGGATTGTGGGGATTTAAAGGCGCTCCTTTAAGTGATCAAGGTGAGGCTCAGGCCTATGATTCGGAAGGGAGTATTATTCATCCCAATAGCATTAAAAAAGATGACTTAGTTTACTTAGGCTCTTCTATTCCAAAATTCAATATTGCTTGGACTAACAGTTTTTCATATAAGAGTTTTGAGGTTTCCTGTATGTTTGTTGGAAGTTTTGGAGCTAAATTTTGGGGAGACGCTTTTACAGGAAATAATATCACGAACCGACATGCTGCAGAAGCATGGAAAAATCCAGGGGATGAGGCCAACACGATTTATCCAAAAGTGTCTTATTTTGGAGCCGGATGGTGGTATGATAAGGCTGATTTCTTTGTGTTAAATGCAAACTACGTTAAGCTGCGCGATGTCACTTTTTCATATAATGTACCCAAAAGTGTATTAAAACATGTAGGCTTTAATAAGGCTCGTGTATTTGTACAAGGAAGAAATCTAATGACACTTAGAGCAAGTGGTGTCGATATCGACCCTGAAACTCGTGGACTACCTTTAAAGAAAGAGTTTTATGCAGGTTTGTCATTTGAATTTTAATCGTTTAAAAGAATGAAAATGAAGAATTTATTATATATGTTAATAGTAACACTGGTTTTTACATCTTGCGATGAGTATCTTGATGTGAAACCTGTGGGGAAATTAATTCCATCAAAAATAGAAGAACTAGATCGACTGTTGAATAACTCCAGTGTTTATGCTTGGGATTATATGGATAATAACAATGGTTGTAGTATTGCCATGTTAGGAGATAATTATGAATACAGTGAGAATGTTTTCGCTTCAGAATTGGAGGTGAGTAATCCTAATGTTGATCGTTTAATGGCTTACAAATTTAATCGTCCTTATAATAACCCTATTAATCCTGATTATTTTTGGGATTGGGGTATCTATAAGGCTGCATATTATTACAACAATGTAATTGAAGGTGTTGAAGAGTTTCTAAGTCAGAATGAAGGGTATGGAAAAGAAGTTATTGCCCAAGCAAAGGCCGGACGTGCATTGAACTATTTAAATGCGTGTATGGTATATGGCCCTGCTTACAATCCGGGTTCTGCCAATGATACAAGAACAATACCATTTAGAACAACAGCTGATGCAACAGCTGTCAATCCTGACCTTTCTACTACTCAGGAAGTTTTCGATTTGGTAGAAGCCGATCTTCTTTCTGCCTTGGAAGATGTTCCTTCTTTTAGTACTTCAGTGCGTCATAATCAGGTTACAGTAAAGGCAACATTGGCATACTTTTACATGTTTAAAGGTGATTTTACCAAAATGTTAAATTATGCTGAAGGTGCCTGGGCTGATGCCTTATCTTCTAAAGGAGGTGAAGATGCTATGATTTATGATTATAATAAATTTGTTTATATCGATAATGGAATGACAGCACCTCCTGGTGTAGATTCTGAAACGGTGCTGGATCTTCAATATGATGGTGGTTCCGATCTTGATTTTAATAGATCGAATAGTAAAGAAGTTTTGTTGTATAGAAAAACACCTAGCCGACCTAGTAGATCGTATGCTTCCCAAGAATATCAAGCATTATTTTCTGATAATGATATGAGAAAGAAATTGTTCATGCTTTGGACCAAAGGATATGCTGATGAGTTTGGAGGTGATGATGGAATTGTAAAGCAGTATTACAGAGCTTCTAAAATAGGAGAAGGTTTAACTACGGGATTTTCTTATCCAGAGCTTTTACTTATGCGAGCCGAAGCGTATGCTCGAAATGGACAAGATGCAAATGCCTTAACCGATTTGAACAAATTACGAGAGTATCGTTACGAAACAGGAACACCTGCATTAACTAGCTTATCTGGAGACGCATTATTACATGAAATCCTAAATGAGCGAAGACGTGAATTGCCTAATCCATCATATAAGCGTTTTCTTGATTTAAAAAGATTTGACGCATATGATTCAGGCAAGCCATGGACTAAGACAACGATGACTCATCACTTGATGACATACACTGCAGTGCCTGTAGGCGAAACTCCTCTTGTGCCTGTTGAATCAGGAACTGTATTTACAGCTCCTATCAATTCAGAATATTATATGCTACCTATTTCAAATTCGGTATTGCGCCTTAATCCACAATGGGATATTCCACTGGCTCCTGAAGATTATAATCCTTCGTAAATAATTATTGAAGAGTTTAGAATAAAAAAGGGTACACATTAATTAGGAAATGTGTACCCTAATTTAATTTTAGATATATCAGAAATGTTCAATTAACCTAACAAATAAAATGGACTTGTCCTTCTGAGTATTTGAGTGCTATCCACCTTCGATTTTTAACTCACAATTTGTCCTTAGCCTAAGAAATAGACATAGTAGGTTCTGGTTTCCGATTTTAGATGGGCAATTCTGGCTTTTTCTGATTTACGAATTGTTGGTCTTTCTTTTATCCTTTTGGATAGTAGTTTGTATTCTAATTTTTTTACTAATTGATTTAACTGGCAAATTTGATTTGTTAGAATCAATTTCTATTTTTGAACCCGAAGAACCACGAACTATGACCACTACTCAACTTTTTAATCAAATCAAATTAGGAGATGTAAAAGCTTTTGAAGAGCTTTTTAATCAACTGTATCCTTCGATGTGTGTTGTAGCTCGAGAGTATGTAAAAGACAATGCGCTTGCCGAAGATATTGCCCAGGAAGCTTTCATTAAACTTTGGAATTCGCGAGAGAAATATGATACCATTTCTTCTTTGAAATCCTTCCTTTATGTGGTGGTAAAAAATCTAAGCTTAAATCATTTGAAAAGAGATAAGCTGGGTAATCAATACACTGATAGTTTAATCAAAGAGGATTTTCTAAACTTCAACAATCAGATTGTAGAAGAAGAGACCTACAGAATTCTTCAACAGGCAATAGAGGAATTGCCAAAGCAAAGTGCAAGAGTAATGATGTTAAGCCTTCAAGGTATACAAAATCAGGAAATTGCAGAAAGACTTGATGTTTCGGTTAATACCGTAAAAACATTAAAGTACAACTCCTTAAAAACCTTAAGAACTAAATTGAAAGACTATTTCTTTTTACTGCTTCTGTTGCTTGGAGAGGTGTAACAGTGATCAATGAACAGTTATCTGTTATCAGTTGGAAGGTTCAAGTATAAAGTATAAAGTATAAAGTATAAAGTAGAAAGTAGCGGAAGTGAAAAGAAGTTCCGAATTTTGCATACTCATTACTCATTACTTTCCACAGCCTCTGATTATCAATTAATCTCAATAAAATTGCAAGTGATTGTTAAAAAATGTAATTTTTTTTCATCTTGTGTTCATCTACTACATTTTTTTAATTGTTTTACTAATAGAAAACCAAAAATTCTAAATGGAAAATTTATATACCGGATATAAAATTGCTCAATTGATTTCGAGGGAATTCATTGGTGACTTGACACCTGATGAGATGCAAGTGTTGGAGAATTGGAAGAATAGTTCTGTCGATAATAAAAATTTGTACGAGCAAATAAAGCAAGGAGAGAAACGCAAAAGAAGAAATGCTTATGTGGAATCCTTGGATAAAAAATCGGCTTGGATAAAGATTCGAGAGGAGATAAAACCAGAAAGAAAAGTAATTCGTTTGAAAGAATGGAGTCTGAGAATTGCCGCGGTGTTGATCATTGGTGTTTTGATTGCAGGCCTGTACCATATTTCTACAAAGGATATTGAGATAGGACAGGAGTTGGCGGAAATGAAAATAGAGCCAGGTTCATCAAAAGCTGTACTTCAACTTCACAACGGAAGAACCATTCAATTGGAAAATGTGAAGAGCGATAGCATTTTAGAAAAGGATGGAACTATAATAAGCAACCAGAAAGGGAAATTGGCTTATGCTTCTGGTCAAGCAAGTTATGAGAAAATATTATACAATCAGGTAAAAGTTCCTGTAGGTGGTGAGTATCAACTAACTCTCGCTGATGGAACCAAGGTTTGGTTGAATTCTGATTCTGAGATTAAGTATCCTGTGCAGTTTAGTGAGGTGCAAAGAAAAGTTTGGATTGCTGGTGAAGTTTATTTCGATGTAGCTCATAACAAGCAAAAGCCTTTTATTGTAGATGTTAAAGATATAGAGATTGAAGTTTTGGGTACAGAATTCAATGTAGAAGCTTATCATGATCAAAATACAATAACTACAAGTTTGATTGAAGGTAGTGTGAAATTGAGAAAGAACAACGAAAGTGTAATTATCGCACCTGATCAGCAAGCCATTATTTCCAAAGATGAAAATCATTTTTTGGTTCGAGATGTTGATGCCAGTATGTATGCTTTATGGAAAGATGGTGTTTTCTATTTCAAAGAAGCCAGTTTGGGAACCATTATGGAAAAATTGGAGAGATGGTACAATGTAAAGGTTTTCTTTATGAATCAATCTGTTATCAATAAGAGATTCTCGGTTGAAGTAAAAAGATATGAAGACATTAATGAGATATTGGATATTATCTCGAAAACAGGGAAAGTGAATTTTGAAATTAAATCGAATATTATAACTGTAAAAAATTAAGCAAGAAAAAAGCAGAGTTTGCTGCAACAATCTCTGCTCCATGAATAAAAACCCAATTCCCTGCAAGGAATTGAATTGTTAAACCCTAAATACAAATTTATGCAAAAAAATGGAAACCGGAGTTTCTGTCGCAAGAAACTTTACAAACCTTTATTAGCTATGAAAATTACTTTTATGCTATTATTAGTAAGTGTTGTCCAGCTTTCAGCCAGTGTTTATTCGCAGAATGTGAGGTTTGATATGAAGCTGACAAATAAGACTTTAATAGAGGTTTTCGAGGAAATTCGAAACAATAGTGAATTCTCTTTTGTTTACGATTTGGATGATGTTGAGAGTATTACGGACATAAATGTGTCGGAAAAAGAGGCAAGCGTGGAAGAAATACTTAATTCATGTTTAGAAAATACAAATCTAACTTATGAAGTAATTGATAAGGTTGTAGTTGTAAAACAAAAGCCTTATGTTGCCCCAAAATCAGAGCAGCAAGAAAAGAAAACCATTAAAGGAAAAGTAACCGACGATCAGGGTGTACCACTACCTGGAGTTTCTGTTGTAATTAAAGGAACCAATATCGGTGTTGCTACTGATATTGATGGAAATTATAGTTTGGAGCTTGAATCTGGTAAGGCAGTTTTGATTTTCTCTTTTGTGGGGATGTTGCCTCAGGACGTGGTTTACTATGGACAAAGTGTACAAAATATTACATTAACTTCGGATACAGAACAGATGGCGGAGGTTGTGGTAACTGGATATGCTACTATATCAAGAGAAAGAGCAACAGGATCATATTCAAAAATAGCTACTGAAGATTTAGAAATTAGACCATCGGAAAGTATAGGAGAAGTAATAGGTAGTGCGGTTGCTGGGGTTCAACAAGGAGAAAATGGTGATATAGTCATCAGAGGTGTTGGGTCTTTTGAGGCAGAAACAGCTCCTCTTGTAGTGGTTGATGGTTTTGCAATATTAACACCAGACCCGTTTGAATCTGTAAATCCAACCGAAGTAGCAAGTGTTACCTTTCTAAAAGATGCTGCAGCAACTTCCATTTATGGAGCAAGAGCAGCAAATGGCGTTATTGTAATAACAACTAAAACGCCTGAAAAAGGTAAGTTTAATGTTGAAGTGAACTCATTTGTTAATGTATCTAAACGTATTGATCTGGATCATGCGTTAAATATGGCTGGCACTGAAGCTACCATAAAGTATATGGAAGATATTGAGAAATTTGTTCCAGCCCCTGGTCTTCCATACTATAAAGACCCATACACAAATCCTTCACAATATTCTTGGGATGTAGCTCCTCATGTTGCCATGATGTTCGAAAGAAGAAATGGTAATATCTCAAAGGAAGAATACGAAGCGCAAAAAGCAAAGTTGATTGCGCAGGATGGTATATGGAAAAAACAATATGAAGATCATTTACTAAGGAATAGAGTATATCAAAATCATAACCTTACAATTACAAGCGCAACAGATAAGAGCTCTTCGAAATTTAGTCTATCTTATGCCAAAGACTTAACGCACTATAAGTATAATAATTCAGATAGATATCAAGCCAATTTTACGAATGTCTACAATGTGAACCCTAATATTAAAGTTGGAATAACCTTTAATGGGATCTATGCTAAAAACCAAATGAATGGTACTAGTATGGCGGAAATAAGTAGTGTGACATCTCCATATACAAGATTACTTGAGGAAAATGGTGATTATGCATATATGGCTAAGGGTATATATTTGCCATATCTTGAAAATGGGACAGTTGATGAGTCAACATTTCCTTATTCTTGGAGGTATAATATTTTAGAAGAGGCAAGAGCTAGAGATAATAATAGTTCTAATTACAATCTGCGCTTCAATGGTTTTTTAGATGTTAAAATCATAAAAGGTTTATCTGCAAATTTCTCCTTGCAATACGAAATGGCTGGAAATAATACCAATAATTATTTAAGAGAAAACTCTTACTTTTATAGAAGTGCAGCGAATCGTTTTTCTGTTTTGGATCCGACTACAGGTTTACGAAATATTCCAAACGAATTTATAGAGGGAGATGTAATACAAACATCATCTAATAAAACAGAGGCATATAATTTTAGATCACAACTAAATTTCGATAGAGAATTTAATGGCAAACACAGGATTACTGCATTAGCAGGCTTTGAAGCCATTTCTACGGATGCTGAGGTGAATTCTACAACCACAAGACCAGGTTTTAATGAAAGAACTTACACAACAGATCGTTATGTGAATTATGAATTAAGACTCCCAACTTTTGAAGGTAGTAATGGATATATGCCATGGTCTTTGGGTGGGTATTCGGCCAACTTCGATAGATATGTATCGGGTTATTTCAATATGTCCTATACGTTTGATAGTAAATATACCCTAACAAGTAGTGCTCGTATCGATGGATCAAACTTTGTTGCGGATGATGTAAATAGTAAAATCTCACCGTTTTGGTCTATGGGTGCTTTATGGAACCTAAACAAGGAAGACTTTATTAAAGATAACTTAAGCTTTATTGATCTTTTGCGATTAAAAGTTAGCTACGGTGTTGGTGGTATAGCTGCAGGTAAAAGAAGTGTTTCAACTGTATCAACACTTTCAACATATCAGTTAAATCAATTTGTGGGAGCAGGAGCAACTGCTTCATATATCTATAATCGTGCTATTGCTGATTTAACGTGGGAAAAAGCCTACACATTAAATATTTCTACTGATTTTTCGATGTTTGAAGGAAAATTATATGGTTCCTTAGGGTATTACAATAAAGATTCTCGTGATGTATTAATGAGTACCCCGGTGTCCTATGTAATTGGAGGAACCAACTCACTAACCTTAAATAGTGGAAACATAAACAATAAAGGTGTTGAAATTGAGTTAGGATCTCGATTAAGTATAACCAAAGACATTTCGTGGACAGGTAATTTGAATTTTACCTATAATAAAAATACAGTTGTGAAATGGGATTTGGATAGACCATATGTAAGTACATATGTAGGAGGAGGATACCCTGTGAAAGGACAGGCGCTAAATACTGTTTATGCTTTTAAACTTAAAGGATACTCTGATGAAGGTTTAGCAATTGTTCAGTTAAATGATGGTACTGAAGTTGTAGCCGATTCAAGAAATAATACCATGTTTTACTCAAGGTTTGATGAAGCAAAGGGTGAAAGCATTACAAATAATAACAACTATTCAAAAAAGATAGGAACATTAACGGCACCTATGTTTGGCGGTTTTAGAAGTAGCTTTAAAGCGTATGGTTTTACCTTGTCAGCAATGTTATCTGGTGAATTCGGTCATATTTTTGCAAGAAATGATGATTATGGATATTCCGCGACAGCAAGTAAATACCCAAAATCCTTGGAGAATGCATGGCATTTAGGGGATAATGCTTCGAAATTTACTAGCAGACCCTATCCTAATGCTACGAATGCTCCTTATTTAAATTCAGGGTATACAAATTTGTATTACTCCAATATAATTAATGCGGCAGAATCAAATTATGAAAATGCTTCGCATATCAGGTTAAAAGAGGTTTATCTTGGCTATGAAATTCCTATGAAAAAAATAGCAGGTGAAAATTCGAAAATAACTAGAGCAAATGTTTATTTCCAAGTGAAAAATCTGGGAGTAGTTTGGACAGCAAATGATAAAGGATTGGATCCTTATTATCTACCTGGGACAATGAAAACTCCAACACAATTTACTTTCGGTTTAAAATTGAATTTATAGAATTATGAAAATAAAAAACATTATAATGCTTATATGTGTGCCTGCAATGCTATTCTCGTGTGCTGATTTTCTTGATGAGAATCCAAACAGAGCAGGTAATGATCCAATTGAGGATTTAGAGCAATTGGATAATATGATGAATGAAATGGCATACCAGACCAAAGGATCTACCTGGGGGCCTGGTGCTACAATTAATTTTGTCAATGCTATCGCCAGTGATGATTATGAGTTGCATCCTGAAATTCAGCAAAAAATTGGGGCTCAGGATGTAGGTTTAATTTCCATTCTAGATAGGGAATATCTTACTTATCAGTTCTCAAATTCTTATGAAATGGGAAAATTGTTTAACTCTATATATCATCTGAATACAGTTTTGGTTAATATTGATGATGTAGATGGTAATGATGAGACTTTAAGGAAAAAGATAAAAGCTGAAGCATTAAGCTATCGTGCTTATTATCACTTCAATTTAATAGTAAATTATTCTTTACATCCTGCACTTAATGGAGGAAATAGTTTAGGAATGGGATACAGAACGGATATTAGTTTTGACTCAGAAGGAATCTCATCTAGAAATACTGTTTCGTATACCATGGGTAAAATTTATGAGGATATTTCGGAGGCTCAGGTTTTATTTGAGGAAATTGGTGCTGACGATTTTGAGGTGGAATATAACTGGAGGTTAAACAAGGTAAGCTTAATGGCAATAAAAGCTCGTATTGATTTATATAACGGAAATTATAGCGAAGCATTGGCAGCGGCTAATTACGTATTGTCAAAATACAATTATCTTGAAGACTTGAATAATGATGCCAATCCTGGTGACCCATATTATATATATACTTCGCAGCATTCATATACGCCTAAAGATGGATCTGTAGAACAGATTTTGGATGTTCATTATACTGAAATGAACAAACAGGTGGAACTTCAAATGAATAATCCGGAAATGATTGTGCCTGTAATAATTTCTAGTCCATTCGGTGGAAATTTCCCAATGTCAGAATCCTTATATGCTTCATTTGATATTAAATCTGATTTAAGACTTGTTAAGTTTTTTACTAATAATGCTTATTTAAAGAATGCCGGTGCTTCAAACTTTACGGTAGATGAAATTAGTGCTTTAAGCGCTGAGAAAAGTCATAATTTTCAAGGTGTAAGTAATAGTACATCTAGTATATCTCTTTTACAAGGACCTAATGTTCCTGAGATGATGCTGATTAAGGCTGAATGTTTAGCTAGAGGTGAGGATGGAATTACTAAAGATGAAGCTGCAGCTCAGTCAATTCTACAATCATTAAGAGCTAAAAGATTTGAATTGACAAGTGATGCTAATAATATCTCCGGCAATCTTCAAGATGTACTTACTGAAAGAAGAAGAGAAAGACCTTATGTGATTAGATGGTATGATATTAAACGACTTAATGCTTTGGATAATGCAGGTATAGTATTATCTAAAAAATATTTTACCGATCGTAATAATTCCAATTCAGGAATTAGTGTTTATTCTATTCAACCAAATGCAAATGCTTTTGCATTACCGATTCCTGATGAGGAATTAAGCTTGTTGAATGGGTGGGAACAAAATCCGGAGTAGTTTAGACTAAAAGGGGTCTCACTATACTGTAAAAAAGTAAGAAATAGATTTGTTTTATAAGTTTGGCCTGCTTCAGCATGTATGTAATTACTTCTTGGAAGCAGGCCTTCTTTATAAGCAACACAATAGGCTAGTAAAGCTAAATATTCCCACAGGAACTCCCCCAATAGCGAGCATAAAAGCACGCAACACTTATTATGATAAAAGTATGGTGATTTTTATCAAAAGCAAAGATAAAAAGTAGCCCTACTAATCGATAATACAGAAAACAAACAAAACACTAGTTTAATTTAATTTTAACAACGAGATGATTAAAATTGTAAAGAAAGTTGTACAGCTATTAATGCTTTGTACATTCGGGTTATTTGCAACGCAAAGTCAGGCAACAAGCCGGAAAACTCAAAACCACGAAAAAGAGTTTACAATAAAAGGAAAGATAAAGGGGTTAACGAACGAAGAGGGAGGATACGCTTTGTTTGGCGATCAGTATCCTAATGGATATAAGAGAGTAAAAGTTAACATGAATAAAGGAAAACTTTCTTATAAAGGAACAACAGAAACACCAACCGTTATAAAATTAAGTTTTAGAAATAAGAACCTTTCAAAAACAACAACAGGTGGCGGATACATACCAACCAACGCAACAACATTAATGTGTGTAATTTACCCGGGAGCCCAAATTAAGGTATCAGGTAAAATCACCGACTTTATAGATGCATACCCTATCGATGGAGGAGAAAACGATATCCTTAAAGAGCTAAACAGTAAATTGCATCCGGTCTTAAATAAATCAGTAAATATTAGTTTAGAAATAGATAAGAATAAAGAATTAACAGCAAAAGAGGTCGCTACTCTCAAAAAAACACAAGAAGAATTAGGAACGCAGGCACAAAACATTAGAGTAGAGTTTTTAAAAAAACATGCATCATCGGTAGCAGGTTTGTGGTTAATGGAAGATATGCTTGTGCGTTCGCAAATTAAAATAGAAGAAGTAGAAGTATATCTAAAAGGAGTAGATGCAAAAAAATACGGAGAGTTATCTTACTATAAAGCGCTAAAAGATAGAGTGAAAGGATACAATTCAACCAAGATTGGAAATGTACTTAACTTTAAAACAAAAGCAACTCTTAGTGGCGAAACTTTCGATATAAAAGATCTAAGGGGTAAGTATGTCATTCTTGATTTTTGGGGAACATGGTGCGGAGCATGTGTAAAAGGAATGCCTGGATTAATGGAGTTTAGAAATGCACACAAAGATAAAGTAGAAGTAATAGCAGTAAACTGTGGCGATAGCGATGAGAGATGGAGAAAATCTAAATTTACCACAGATTATAATTGGATACATGTAAAATCGGACAAGGGTGATAATAACTTGGCAAATAAGTTTAATGTACAAGGATATCCAACAAAAATAATAGTAGATCCAAACGGAAAAATTATTAAAAGACATGTAGGCGAAACACCAGGCTTTTACGAAGAGTTAATGGAACTTATGGGTTTAGAAACTGCTGCAAAAGGCGAAAAGTTTACAATTAAAGCAACAATCGAAGGATTAAACTCTACAGAAGGATCGTACTATTTCGAACAAAAAGGAAAGGAAAGAGGAAATTGGGTTAAATTTCCAATGCAAGGAAATAAAGTAGAATATACAGGAGAGGTAAGCGAACCAACCCTAATCTATCTAAACTTTACCGATAATCGAGTTAAAAAATACTCTAATCCATACAAAACAGGCTACTTTATGTCTCAAGTATCCTTACTAGGATTTGTAGCCATGCCAAATAAAACGATTACAGCAAACGGAAATGCAACCGATTATATCGAGGCATATCCAGCAGGCGACAGAGAAAATGATTTATTGGCTGAGTTAAATAAACAAGTTCACCCTTTACTTAATAAGGTAATGAACCATTCATGTAAGCTTGGTGATAGATCATTAAGCGACGAGGATAAAAAGAAGATTGGAAAAGAAATTAACGCATTAAATGCAAAAATTTCCGAAATAAAATTGCAATTCGTAAAGGAAAATATCTCGTCGATAATCGGATTATATACAGCAACAGGACTTTTAGATAATAAGATCACAATAGACGAAGCACCAAGCTATTTTAATAAAATCTCTTCAGAGTATAAAAACTCAATGTACTATACAAAGTTGATGAAGAGATACAATCAATTATTGGAAGAAAAGAAAAATCAAGCCAATACAGCCGAGGGGAAAGATGCTCCGGAGATTGTAACAAGCGAAACCTACTCAGGAAATGAGTTCACACTAAGAAGTTTACGAGGGAAATATGTACTAATCGATTTTTGGGGAACATGGTGTGGTGCTTGTATTAAGGGAATGCCAGAGATGAAAGCATTTCACGAAAAGCATGCCAATAAATTAGAGCTTTTAGGTATTGCTGCTGAAAAAGGAGGTACTGATCGTTGGAAGTCAATGATTAAGAATAGAGGCTTTAATTGGCATCAAATTCTTAATGGGAAAGATGATAAAGACTTTGTTAAAAAGTTTGGAGTTAGTGCATTTCCAACAAAAATACTGGTGTCACCTGAAGGGAAAATTGTATTAAGATATGTAGGAGAAGATGCAGAGTTTTATAAGAAACTGTACACTCTTTTGAAATAATAATTTTAAAATAAATAAAATATCACAAGTTGATGAACTTAAAAGCAATTCTAATAGTAATTTCATTGCTGGTTCTTAGCGTTCTGGTAGGATGTGAACCTTCAAAAGAAAAAGAGTCAAAATTTGTATTAACCGGAAAAATAGAAGGGGTATCAAATAGTAAGGCATTTTTGACTAGTCATTTTGAAACTGGAGTAGTTCAAGATACCGTAGAAGTTAGCGATGGCAAATTTATATTCATAGGGAATTATGCAGAACCAACTCATGCATATTTGTCAATTGAAGGTGTTGACAATTTATTATCTTTATATGTAGAAAATGGAAATATGACAGTAACTGGAGTTGCGAAGGATTTTCGAAATGCAACAGTTACTGGAGGCAAAACCCAAGATGATATTAATGCCTATAATGCGCAAAAAAAAGCAGTTGTAGAAAAGTACAAGCCTATAGTTGCTGAGTATTATAATAAAGAGACTACAAAAGAGAGAAAGGAAGAATTAGAAGAAAAATTGGAAAGTAGAAACGCTGAATTGGGAGGGGTCGATTCAAAATTTATTAAAGAAAATCCTACATCCAATTATTCTGCTTTATTGATAAGTAACGAGATTTCAGGTAAGAGTGCGGTAGAGGCTGACAAAATATTAAATAGCTTAGACCCACAATTACAGAAAAATCCACTAATCGTTAAGCTAAAAGCGAAAAACGATAAAATGAAGTCGTTGGAAGTGGGAATGGATAAATTAATGGCGAATGCCAGCAATGTATCTTACAAGGTCGATACCAAATTTAAGGGAGCTGACTACGGAGATGTTGTTTATTTAGGTGTGTTTACAAACAATAACATTTGTGTCTTGCAAAAAGATGGAACCATTAAAATAGTAAAGCCAAATGGTAACGAAGTAAAAAGCTTGAAACCTGAATTCGAAGGCGCTGCTTCAGCTATAGCAATAGGTAAGTCAAATACCATTTATTTGTTGGCTACACTACAGAAAAAGGTTCGTAAAAAATACAGAGGAAAGTCATACGATAGAATGGTTGCCGTTGGAGTGGAATGTACTGTATTAAGCGAAAAAGGCGGACAGATTAATAAATATCGTTTACCAGAACTTAAAACAGCTACCGGAGCAAGAGTTTGCGATGGTACTCTAATGGTTGCTGACTATCAAAATAAAAACATTGTAATGTTCAATGCAAAAAGTGGAAAGAAAACGGCTTCGCTTGAAAGGTTGAGAACATGCTGTGGAATTTTGGATTTTTCGGTAAATGAGAAAAAAGAAATAATGGTTGCAAATCTGGGAGCATTTAGAGTGGAAGGATTTAACTTTGAAGGCAAACAATTATTGGCATTTGGCCAAAGAGGAAAAGAGCTAAACGATTTTCATGGATGTTGTAACCCAGTAAGTGTAAATAGCCTTTCGAACGGCGCTATTGTAACTGTGGAGAAGGATCCTACAAGAATAAAAATCTATAGTAAAGAAGGAGCGAAACAAATCGAGGGTATAGAAGAGTTGGTAACAGGATGTACATACATTCCTATGACTGTTGATGCAAATGACAACCTGTATTTGGCATCACAGGAGAAAGGAATTATAAAGTGTATATCAGTAAAATCTTAATAATTTATTAGTTTTTGATTGGAAGGAGTAGACCGATTGGGTTTGCTCCTTTTTATTTTACAGGACAATAGAATGCCATCGAATACCTATTGAGTGTATTTGATTTGAGGAGCTTCAAACAATATGCTTACCTGTATTTTGGATGCAGAATTCCTGTCGTTTCCATCTACAGTACATCATATCGGACGTCTAAAATAGCATATCCTAGTTGAAGATATATGTTACTAGGATTTGTTGACTCTAAAATGGATGAATTTGTAAATCCCCTAAAAAAACACCTATATTTGAGGCAGAAATGAACCTAAGCACTGACCATATTATAAAATTGACTCAAGGAGATGAGAGTGTATTCAATGAAATATACGATGGTATGTTTCATTCGCTTTGTTTGTTTGGTTACAAAATGATTTCTCAGGAAGATGTGGTGAGTGATGTCGTGCAGGAAGTTTTTGTAGAATTGTGGAAAAAGAGAGAACAGTTTACTACCCCTATTAAGACTAGAGCATACCTGTATACAGCGGTTCGCAATAAAATTCTTAACCATATTCGCAATAAAAGAACCGTTTCACTCGAAGGAACTCCTCGAGATGAAGAAGATGTGAATAACTACATTACGGCGGAAGAAACCTATCGATTAATCAGTGAAGCCGTTAAACACCTTCCCGAACAAACTGGCAGAGTAATCGAACTGGCTCTTAATGGTTATGGCAATCCTGAAATAGCAGAGAATCTAAATGTTTCCATTAACACAGTTAAAACCCTAAAAAAAAATGGTTACGCCAAATTAAGAGTATTACTAAAAGACCAGGTATTTGTGCTGATGATTCTTGCTGAAATATTTAAGTAGGAAAAGTAACAGTTCCCAATCTTCAAGTTCCAAGACACAAGTTCCAAGGAAGAAAGTATAAAGTGAGAAAACCTTCAGTATTTAGCTGTTGGCAATCAGATTTTATAGTCCTTCCACAAAATTGAACAAATCCTTCACTTTGTTCTTACGTTCAGGATGTCTAGTCAATTCTGTATATTGGTAGCTGATCATTCTACTGGTGCTTGAATAAGTAGCTTTCTCATTGCTTTTCTGTATTTTAGTTAGGTAATAAAACTTTTTTCAAAAAAAAATCAAACCTGAATCACCCTGTTTTTAATCTCATGAGTTATATGGGTGCAATTAAAGAAAAAGATGAAAGAATCTACCGAGAAATATATCAAGAAAGCTGAAAAGTGGTCGAAAATCATTTTAACTGATGAGGGAGAAGTAAACGATCAGGATCAGGAAGTTTTCGAATCTCTGAAAAGTGGAGCGTATGCCAATTGGAGAAAGCAGCACATACACCGTTTCGATAAAGACCATGTAAAATCGAGAGTGGATGCTGAATTGCAAATCAATAAAACAAGAAAAATTGGAATACCACAATGGTTACAGTCAGTGGCTGCAGTTTTGGTAATTGCTATGTTGGCGGCTGGCGGATATTGGATTTATTCTGATATGCAAACATTGAAAGAGAATCATTTGTTACCAGGATCTTCTATGGCCTATTTGGAGATAGACAATCAGGAAAAAATAGAACTTACCGGTAAGGATACTTTGTTGCTCTTTAAAGAGTCGAAAGCAGAGCTGGATTCGGGAAGAATTGTATATTCTTCTTCCGAAGCTCAAAACCAGAAAGTAGAATATCACAGAATAAACGTACCTCGTAATGGAGAGTTCTTTGTGGTACTATCAGATGGAACAAAGGTTTGGATAAACTCTGGTTCTCAGTTGGGATTCCATTCCAAATTTACAGGTAAACAAAGAATTGTGCATTTAGAAGGGGAAGCTTACTTTGAGGTATCCAAGAATCCTGAGCAACCATTTGTTGTGAGAACGAACAATATGGATGTAAGGGTTTTGGGAACACACTTTAATGTGAAGGCATACGAAGATGATGAATTCACCTATGCAACTCTGAATGAAGGGAAGGTGCAAGTGTTTAAGGATGAGATGAACGAAGTTCTTCAACCTGATGAACAGTTGGTTTTGAATAATAATACCAAGGCTTTCAAGAAACAGATAGTAGATGCTTCCATCTATTCTGCCTGGGTAAAAGGCAAAATGATGTTTAAGGATGAACGCTTGGAGGATATTATGAATTCCCTGTCAAGATGGTACGATGTTTCTGTTTTCTATCAAAATGAAGAATTGAAAGACAGAAGGTTCTCTATCAGCACAAATCGCTACGGCGATATACAAACTTTGTTGAATCAAATGGAATTAACGAATCGTATTCGATTTGAAATCAATAAAAATGCAATTGTAGTAAAACAGTAGGGACATGAAATAAATTACATGCTAACATAAGGCATGTCAGATTATAAATAAAAAATGGGAAAATGATACTGGAACTATCATTTCCCCTATTAGTTAAATTATATGTGTAACACAATCTAACCAGTACAAATTTATGGAAAAAAAACCAGAATGCTTCTGTTCAATAAAGCAGAAGTGGATTAAAATGTTTCGAGCTATGAAACTGACCCTAATGTTCCTTTTGGTAGGAGTTTTACAATTAAGTGCCAGTGTGCATGCCCAAAATGGTAAGCTGAATGTTCAGGTGGAGAATATGCAACTGTCTGAATTGTTATGGCAATTGCAAGAAGAATCTGGTGTGGTATTCATTTATCAGACCGATGATGTTAAAAATGTGAAAGACATATCAGTTGATATGTCGGCAGCAAGCATTACCAATATTCTGGATGAAATTCTGAAAGATACCGATCTTGATTACATTGTTGATGATGAGGTAGTCGTGATTAAAAAGAAGGAAATTGTTCCTTTGCCTGCTTTTGAGGTGAAAGAGCAGGAAAAGAAAACCATCAAAGGTAAGGTTACCGATAAAGATGGGATTCCTCTTCCAGGAGTTTCTGTTGTGATTAAAGGGAGCAATATCGGTGTTGCTACTGATATTAATGGAGAGTATTCTTTAGTTATAGACGGAGGTGAGGAAACATTGATATTTTCTTTTGTTGGTATGGAACCGCAGGAAATAAAATACAAAGGTCAATCCCAACTAGATGTTGTGCTTTTTGAAGATACAGCAACCTTAAATGAGGTTGTAATTACTGGTTATCAAACAATATCGAAAGAAAGAGCAACGGGAAGCTTTAATATTATCTCTAAGCAACAGATTGAAAAGCCTGTAACGAATATTGGAAGCAGCTTAGTAGGAAATGTTTCAGGAGTGCAGGCCACATTGGATGAAGAAGGAAATCCAACTTTTGAGATCAGAGGTAAAAGTAGCTTGTTTGCAAATGCTAATCCATTGATTGTTGTAGATGGATTCGCTATAGAAGGAGATTTCTCATCAATAAATCCAAATGATGTTGAGAGCATAACAGTTCTTAAAGATGCTGCCGCTGCATCCATTTGGGGAGCCAGATCAGCCAATGGTGTAATCGTTATTGCAACAAAAAGCGGGAAAAGTCTTAAAAAAGGGGATTTAAAAGTATCGATTAATTCATTCATCAAATATTCGCCCAAACCTGATTTAGATTATTTCCTTGATAGAGCTTCATCAGCTGATATGATAGAATATGAGAAGAGTGCCTTTGGCAAGCGTTGGATGGGTGGACAAATCTCGGATAGAGAATTATCCATTATGTCTTCAGGACAAACTCTTGGTCGAAATGCGTTAAATGAATACCGACTAGGATACTTGACGGAAGCAGATAAGGATGCACTTCTAAGTAAGTATGCTTCACAAAATAACCAAGATCAAATAAAGGATCATTTGATGAAAAATCCTTTTACTCATCAGCATAATTTGAACATTGCGTCAGCATCTGAACGATTTACTAACAGTCTTTCTTTAATGTTTGAGGAAAATCAAACCTATTTAAAGGGAAATGACAGACAAAAGATCATGGTGAATTACCGAACATCTGCCAAAGTTTTTGATTGGATGGATTTCAATTTTAATGGAATGTATTCACATAAGTCCTCTTCGAATGATGCTTCGCTATCAGAGATAAAAAAACTTGCCCCATATGATATGTTATTTGATGCAAATGGGAAAAGATCCTCGGTTGTTAATACAATTTATCAGCCAAATTTAGACAGATATTGGCCTATGGATAAATTCCCATACCCAGATTTGTCTTACAATCCGATAACAGAGATGGAAAATCGTGACTATAAATCAAAACAGACACATTCCAGATTTCAACTTGATTTGGTATTAAAACCTATTGATGGATTGAAAATCAATACTCAGGCACAGTATGAAGGCTTTAACAATTCTAATAAGAATATTCAAGGTGAAGAAACGTATGCTACCAGATATCAGATTGACTATTATACGTACTGGGATAGGGATAATGACTCATTCACAATGAATATTCCAAAAGGGGATATTTTGGATCAGAATAGATCAGAAATTCAGAGTTTTACATTAAGAAATCAAATTAACTTTGATAAGGAATTTGGAAAGCATGCGGTGAATGTTATTGCTGGTATGGAGATAAACAAAAGGGTAACCAAAAATTTCCAAGAGCCAAGAGTTTACGGTTATAATGATGATCAGCTAACAGTAGGTAATTTACCAAATGGATACGGTAGCTATACGAATCCTAACTTGTATATCTATGGTTGGACTGGATATAGAACAACAATCTATACAAATGATTTGCATGAATTTAAACATTTAACAGATAAGTATGTTTCGGCCTATTTTAATGGAGCTTATACCTATAATGATAAGTATACTTTATCTGCCAGTGCTAGAACCGATGCCTCAAATTTAATCACAGATGATCCTGATTACAGATTCTCTCCTTTCTGGTCAGTAGGAGCTGGTTGGCAAATCAACAAAGAAGGATTTATGAAAAAATTGAATTGGATAGATCGATTAAGTTTGCGTGCAACCTTTGGATATAATGGAAACGTCGACCGATCCACATCCTTTCTTCCTTTAATAAGTATGTATCCAACAAATAATCAATATACAGATGAACCTTATGCTAGCATATCAAGTTACGGGAATCCAACTTTGAGATGGGAAAAGACAGGAACCTTAGATATTGGTATTGATTATTCTCTTTTTAAAGGAAAGGTGTTTGGTAAGCTTGATTATTACCATAAAAAATCGGAAGATTTAATTGCCAGTGTATCTATTCCGAAAGTAAATGGAGTTTCATCTCAAAAAATGAATGTTGCCAATATGGTGAACAAAGGTATTGAGCTGGAAGTTGGAACCAAGTTTCCAATTCAGACTAATAAAATTAGTTTTTATGGGAATTTTAATATTGCTTACAACCTTAATAAAATTACCAAGCTTTATAAATCGAATTTTACTCATAGCGACTTATTGCCTTGGAATTCTTATAGTGGCCCTTTGCAAACAACTTATGTTGAGGGAAAAAATGCACATACGATTTATGGGTCAAAATATGCCGGACTTCATAATGATGGAACTGAATCGAATCCGAACATGCAGCCTAAAATTGTTGGTAAGGATGGAACTTTGTATGGATTTTCAACATGGCCGGCTGATAATGTTTTGAATTATGCCTATGAGCAGGGAACAACTGTAGCTCCTTGGGTAGCTGGTCTTTCGTTTGGTTTTAAAATTCATGATTTCGATATTTCATGTATCATGACAGGAAAGTTTGGGCATGTCTTTAGAAGAACTTCCTATAACTACAATGCAACGATACCCAATTCTAAACTAAGCGAGGTGCTTAATGCAGATCCAGACAAAACTTTACCTCTGCCTCAAAATGACAATGAGAGTAGATATTATTTCTGGGACAGATTCTGGAAATCATTCTCTTATTTAACCGAAAAGGCTGACCATGTTAGAATGCAGGAAATAAATTTAACTTATAACGTGCCATCTAAGCTGTTAAAGAAAACAGGATTAGAAAGAGTTAAGGTTTATACTCAGGTAAATAATGTATTTTCGATTTATGCCAATAAATTTAACGAAGATCCTGAGTTTCCGTTAGGAACATATAGGCCTTCACCAGTTTATACTTTTGGTATTAATGTTGGATTTTAATTTTAAAAAGTTGTAAAATGAAACGATATATTATCATATTAATTATAAGTGTTTTGGCCTTCGGATGTGAATCCTATCTGGATGAGGTCCCGTCAAAATCATCAAATTTACCTTTGGAGACCATTGAGCAATTGGATGCTCTATTAGGGAACTATTCTTATTTCTATCAGGAAAGAAGTAGAACAGCAGTTTTATGTACTGAGGATTGGGAAACGTCAGATGAATTATATAATGGTTTTCATGGGAGTACATTTAATTCTATGGAAATTATTCAGAATTCTACCTGGGATGTAGAATACACCCCATACGATGGCAAGTCAACTTTGTGGGGAGGAGAATATAATAAAATATTCTATGCCAATATGGTTTTGTATTACCTGGATAATGTTTCTGGTTCAGATAAAGAAAAGGCAGAGTTAAGAGCTGAAGCAAATTTAATTAAGGCCTATAGTTATTGGTTGCTTGCCAATACATTTTGTTTGCCATATAACGATAGTAATAAAAATGAGTTGGGTTTGACCTTGAAATCTTCTGTTTCTTTTGAGGAGTCTACATCAAGAAGCTCATTGCAAGAAACTTATGAGGAGATGGAGTCCTGTTTGAATGAAGCTCTAAAGGCTGAAAATACAATGACAGAAGGTGGTAAATTCAGACCATGGAGAGGAAGTATTTCTGCAGCCAGGGCTTTTGCAGCAAGATATTATTTAAGTATTGGGGATTATTCAAAAGCTTTGAATTATGCCAACGCGGCTTTAAACGATTATTCAGAATTGTTTGATTATAATACTGAGATGGAGTATTTTGAATCATCAGTTGTGGTAGATGATCAGCGTGTTACCATAAACTATCCTGAGACTTATCGTTATACAACGGCTGATATTTTGTCCTATAAAGAGTTTTATTATTCCAGAGTTTCTTATTTTCCTTATGCTTGGTATGCTCCAAGTCAAGAGTTAATGAGCTTGTATAATCAAGAATCAGATTTAAGATACAAGTACAATTTTGTAGAAGACTATTCTTATACCTTGGATAATACAGGTATTGGTTATCCTGGAGTGATGTACTTGTCAACCTATAATATACCATCAGGACCGACTACCTCGGAAATGATTTTGGTAAAGGCGGAAGCTCAGGCTCGTACAGGGGATTGGCAAGAGGCTATGAATACTTTGGAACAACTTCGTGTTAAGAGAATTGATGCCAATGTGTATGCTTCGTTAGTTGCGAATTCACAGGTGGAAGCTGTGAAATTAATCATTAAAGAAAGACGAATTGAGAGACCATTTGTATTTACATGGTATGACTATCGACGTTATAATAATAATGAAGTAGCATATGATGATGTGAATTTATCAAGAATCTTCTACCCTTATAATAGTTCAACAGTATTGAATGGGGAAGAACAGATTGAATACAAGTTGGAAAAAGGGGATAGAAGATGGGCTCGTCCGATTCCAAATACAGAAATTGAATCAAGTAATGGTGTAATTCTGCAAAATACTTATTAAATATTAACATAAAGAGCCTCTATGCTTTAATAGGGGCTCTTTAACTTGAATGACGGAGAATTTCTGTAATAAGTGTTTTGTTGCACTTAATCTTAGATGATATTGACTTTATAGCTACTAACACAAGCTTTTGATTTATAAACTAATATCATGAAAGATTCATGATTAATAATTATTACTATTCATAAACAAGAACTGAGTTTTCGATCTCTGCGGAAGTAATGATTATTTACTATAGTAGGCTCCATATCGCCTTAAAATGATAAAAAGACATGAAGATTAACAATTATTTCATATTAGCAGTTGCATTAACCGTGTTTTTAATTTCTTGCAAAAAAGAAAACAATGAAGTACACATATTTGGATCATTAAAAGGATTTAATAGTACTGTTAAAATGCAATCATATGATCCTCTCGAACATATCAAAGGAGAGGGGATAACAATCACAACAGATTCCAAGGGGTATTTTGATATCACATTTGACCTTCAATATCCAAAATATTTTCGATTGGGACGCAACCATCTCTATCTGTCTCCAGGAGATGATGTTGAAATGCATTTAGATAAAGGATATCCAGAGAAAGCTAAATTTAAAGGTACAGGATCACAGGCTTGTGATTATTTAAAATTTAAGCCATTTCCTAAAGGAGGAAGTTATCTTGAGGCTGGACGTATGTTCCAAACAACAGGGCTTGACTTTGATAAAATTAAATCTCAAATAGAAAAATGTTCAGCGGAAGATGTAAAGCGATTGTCAACTTATTCAAGTTTAAGTGAACAATTTATTGCATTGGAAAAAGTTCGTATTGACTTAAATAGTGCTAATAGTTTTAAAAGCTTACTAACTTATGCTGGAGTTTATCAACGGAAATATAAAGTAACTGATTTATCAGAATTAGAGACTAAGTCTAATTTGGAAACTAAGAAATATCTGGATGAGATTAGTTTAAATTCTCAGTTTTTACAATTAGAAGAGTTTACTGGTTTTATACGAAATTTAAAAGAACTATATGGAGAGGATAATGTTCCGCAAGAAATAAAAGATTTTTCAACAGCTTATAGTTTGGTACGATACCTTTCATCAGTAGGCCCCACACAAAAGTTTTTAGATTACAAGAATGAAAATTATCCCAAATTAAGAGTTGGAAAGTATATTGACTTGGTCGATAGCTCTATGGAGGAATTTAAAAACTTATTACCAGGAAATAAAGCTCCAAAATTAATCTTTGAGAATAAACAAGGTGAGAAGAAAGATTTATCCGATTTTAAGGGAAAACCATTGGTGATTGATATTTGGGCTACTTGGTGTGGTCCATGTATTGGTGAGACTCCGCACTTTGAGAAACTCAATGAAAAATATGGTAATAAGATTCAATTTATAAGCATCAGTATTGATGATAACAAAAAGAAATGGGAAAACTATTTGAATAAGCATGAGCATAAAATTCCTCAATTCTTAAGTATGCGTGCCAACTTTGAGGAGTATAGATTAAGTGGAGTACCTCGTTTTATTGTTCTTGATAAAGACGGAAATATTATTGATGCGTGGGCAGCTAAACCATCAACAGGAGAACTTGAAAAGTTAATTAATAAGCACATTTAAATATTTGGGGATATAGTAGTTGTAGAGTACAATTTTTTAGTGTGCTCTAAATTATTACACTTGGAATTAACTAAAAATAAATCAATTGAAAATGCATCATATCATTAAAGTATTAATCCCAGTAGTTTTCCTACTTGTTTGTATAAGCTCTTGTAAGCAGCAAGAAAAACGAGAAAAACAATTTGAATTATATGGTACCATCAAGGGACTAAATGAAGGAAAGGTAATACTGTGTGCTGTGGATAGAGGAATTTATATCAGAGATACTTTTCCAATTGTGAATGAACAATTCACAATTAAGCGAACAATACCTAAAAAAATAACCTCATATCTCGAAGTATTGGGACATAGACCTGCAGTTGAACTGTATCTGGAAAATGACTCGATTACTTTACAGGCGCAGATCCTCAATCTACAAGATGCGAAGATTTCTGGTTCAAAATTGCAGGAAGAGTACAATTGTTATAAGGTGTTATTACGCCCTTTAAAGCAAAAACAAAGAAAAACGAGATGGATTTTTAATGGATTGGAAATTAAAACAGACAAAGATCGAGCGAAATTTGAGGAGGACATGAAATTGATTAACTCTGAAATTAATCATGCTCACTCACAGTATATAATGAAATATCCAGGCTCTTATCACTCAACTGTTTTGCTCAAGAAGAAGTTTTTTGGAGCTAGTGCAAAGCAAATGCAGGCCTGTTTAGATACATTACCAGAATTGTTAACGAAGCAGCCAGAGGTGCAGGAAATACAAAAGAAGGTAGAGCAAATGTTAACAGTTGAAAAAGGTGTTAAAGAAATCATATCGGAAGCAAGTAATGTTATTTATAAGGTGGATCAGTCTTATAAGGGAAGCGATTTAAAAGATATTATCTATTTGGCTGCTTATAAGAATAATGATTTGTGTGCGTTGCGCAAAAATGGGCAAATTCAAATCATCGCCTCTGATGGAAAGATCAAAAAGGCTTTTAAACCTGAGATTAAGGGAAGGCCATCTTCTTTAGCTGTTGACGAATTAGGTAACATCTACATGTGCTCTGCTCAAATTAAGAAAGTAAAAAAGAAGATTAGAGGTAAGGTCATAGAAAGAGAAACTACCGAAGGTGTTGTTTGTACAGTATTTGATATTGCAGGAAAAACCATCAATGAGTTTTCTTTTCCGGAGATGAATGCAGCTTCAGGGATAAGAGTTTTTAAGAATCAAATAATTATCTCTGATTGCATGAAGGCGAAAATTACAATGTTTGATAAGAAAACTGGAAGTAAATTATCTGAAATGGAAAATATGCGTCCTTGTTGTGGTATTCTTGACTTTAGCATTACGGCTAAAAATCAGATTATAGTTGCCAATTTGGGAGCTTTTCGTGTTCAGGGCTACGATATGTCAGGTAAGAGCATATTGGCGTTCGGACAAAGAGGAAAATCTCTAAATGATTTTCATGGATGTTGTAATCCGGTAAGTGTTGCCTCCTTATCAAACGGAGCAATAGTAACTGTAGAGAAAGATCCAACAAGAATTAAAATTTATAGTAAGGATGGGGCCAAACAAATTGAAGGAATAGAAGAATTGGTGAAAGGTTGCTCTTATATTCCTATGATTGTTGATTCGAAAGACAACCTGTATTTGGCATCGCAGGAGAAAGGAATTATAAAGTGTATATCAGTAAAGTCTTAAGAGTTTATTAGTTTTTGATTGGGAGGAGCAGACCGATTGTGTTTGCTCCTTTTTTATTGCCATTACATTTTTATCTATTTTCTCTTGGACAATAAAAACAACAGCAAGAGCTCTTCCTTGTCTTTTAGTTCTTCCCGCAGTTTTAGTATTCCTCGTTTTAGTTGAGTTTTAATGGTATTAATCGAAACATTAAGTTCTTCTGCAGCCTCTTTGTATTTCATATCCTGAATTACAATGCATTCCACAACATTTCTGGTTCCTTCAGGTAGATTTTGAATGGCTTGCTTTATTTTTATGATTGCCTCTTCGCTTAAATTTTGAGCTGTATTTTCTGCCACATCGGCCTCCAATAAATCATCCGATTCCATTAAAATATCGGTTTTGCGCACTTTGTTAAGACTTGCATTTTTAACCATTGTAAATAGGTAATTCTTTAATGCAGCATAGGATTTAACCTGATTGAATAGTTTTTTATCCCAGAACTTGATAAACTGCTCTTGCACTGTATCTTCTGCCGAATGTTCATTTTTTAGATACATCTCAGCCAGTATCACCAAAGGCTTGTAGTAGCAATCAAAAAGAAGCATGAGTCCTTTTTGTTTGTTGGTTTGAAGCAAGTCTAATATTTTTTTATCTTCTAAAGGCATTTAGTGTTTTGCAATTCAGGTTAAAATGAGATTTTGAAAAGTTTGCTTGTATCATGGGAATTATTTGTTTCCGAGGCCTAAAGTAATCACATAAAAATAAATCTTCAAAATCTAATGGGGAAGGTTAGTTGTATTGCTTTCGTAAGTAGATAAGAGATGTGTTGTTTGTTAGTTTTTGAATCACAGTCAATTGTGTGGTGTTGTTTGGGTGCTGTGTTTTTTTTGAAAAAAAATGAAATGGCGTCACCCTTTTTTTAAAAACATGTGTTAATAGGGCAAATGGCCAAAGTATGAGTAAGAACAAAGATATCATTCAGAACCTGATTGACTACATCCGAAAAGAAGCGGATGCAAGTCAAAAAGAAACGGTAGAAAAATGGATTGCCGAAGATGAAGCAAACAGAAAAGAGTATCGCCAGATGGTGAAAACTTTTTACAAGCTTAGCGCTTCTGGCAAATGGGATCGGATCAATCATGACAAAGGGAAAAATATTATTCAGAATCACCTGAAGAAACAGAGAAAGCTACAAATATTCAGGTATTCTTCAGTGGCGGCTTCAATAGTCATGCTGATTTCCTTTGCGTTGGTGTTCTATATAAATAATATAGGTAAAGAGATGAAACAAATGCCTTTGTCGGAGCTGTCATCCCCTGGAGAGTTTAGAGCAAGTTTGACCTTAAGTACTGGTGAAACAGTTTTATTGTCGGAGCATAGGCGTGACTCAATAAAGGATGCAGGGCGAGTAATTGAGCATGAAATAGATGAGGGGATTAATTATCAACACAATGCAAGCGCAAGTTTAGACTCTTTGGTGTATAATACCTTAAGAGTTGCGCGAGGCGAGGAGTACAGAGTGGTCTTGGCAGATGGCTCTACTGTGTGGTTGAACTCTGAATCGGAATTAAAATATCCAGTAGCTTTTGTTGGTAATAAAAGGGAAGTATATGTAAAAGGAGAGGCTTTTTTCAAAGTGACCTCCAACAAAGAGAAAGCGTTTATAGTACATGCAGCCGATGTACAAACCAAAGTGCTGGGAACGGAATTTAATGTGATGGCCTACGATACCGAAGAGAATATTGAAGTGACTCTGGTGGAAGGAAAGGTTAATGTAGCGGCAGGATCTGAAAATAAAAACATATTGCCAGGAAAGCAAATAGCAGTAAGTAAGAGCAGTTTAGAAATGCAGGAAAAAACGGTAGATACAAGACTGTATTCCTCATGGAAAGATGGAATCATCTATTTCGATGAGATGAGCATGGAGAAACTTTGCGAGAAACTGACACGTTGGTACAATATCGATTTTGTTTTTGAAGAAGAACGATTAAAGCATTATGCTTTTACAGGAGCTGTTAAAAAGAGATTGCCAATAGAGTTTACTCTCGATTTTTTAAGAACAACATCAAGCCTGAAGTTTACGGTTGAAGGAGATAAAATTGTGGTGTTTGAAGTGAAAAAGTAAGAATAAAAAATACCGAATCGTGCTCGCAACACGACCCGGTAGTCGATTATTAATAAATAATAACCCAGATTAATTACAAAAGTATGAAAAAAAAGCTTAGCAAGTGGCTCATGAATGCAAAGAGTGAGTTTGCGTTGAAATGTAAAAGTCTTTGCCTGATAGGATTAATCCTATTGGGAACAGGATTTCAGACAAGGGCAGCAAATCCTCAACAGGGAAAGCTGAATTTAAATGCTTCAGAAATAACCTACAAGGAAATCTTTAAAGAGATTCAAAAGCAGACAGGTTATGTGGTGATGTACAACAATGCCGACCTGAACAAAAATGAAAGTATCGAAGTAGATTTTAATAATGTTGATCTTGATGAGGCCTTAAAGGAGATTCTTGATCAAAAAGGATTGACTTTTCAGGTTAAAGAGGATTTTATTATTCTGGAGAAGGATAGAAGTCCGAAGAAAATAGAAGGGCAACAACAAGAAAAGAAAGAAATCAAAGGAACTGTAACGGACAGTGAGGGAGTTCCATTACCTGGAGTGTCTGTCGTTATTAAAGGAACCAATATAGGTGTAGCTACTGATATTGACGGAAATTATAGTTTGGAACTGGAATCAGATAAGGAAATTTTAATTTTCTCTTTTGTGGGAATGTTGCCTCAAGAAAAAAACTATACTGGACAGTTAGTTCTTAATGTTGAACTTAGTCAGGATACTGAAGGCTTGGAAGAAGTAGTTGTAACAGGTTACCAGGTCATATCAAAAGAAAGAGCAACCGGCTCCTTTGATATAATAAATCAAGATATTTTGGAAAGTAAAATTACTAATAATATTATTGATAAGTTGAATGGTGTTGTTGCAGGTATGGAGGTTGATAATAGAGGGAAAATAACAATAAGAGGTTTAAGTACCTTACGGGCAAATACCCAGCCTCTCATTATTTTAGATGGCTACCCCTTAAATGCAGATATTTCAACAATAAACCCAAAGGATATTGAACAAGTTACTGTATTGAAAGACGCCGCTGCAGCTTCAATCTGGGGAGCAAGGGCATCAAATGGAGTTATCGTTATTACAACAAAAAAATCTAAGAAGGATAAAATATCATATGATTTCTCTGCATCCTTAACAACCAGAAAAAAGCAGGCTTTAAATACGCAGGATATCTTATCATCCAAAGAGTTGATTGAATTACAAAAAGAGGTTTTTGATTATTATCATGAAGCATGGGCATCAGTCGATAACTATGGTTTATACATTACTGATGCAGAAAAGATTTTTTATGATGTTGAACAAGGGAGAATTACAGATGCAGAAGGACAAAAGCAATTAAATGACCTTGGGCGTTTAGATAATTCGGAGCAAATAAAAGATTTGGCTTTACAAAATCCTTTTATAGGCAGATATGATCTTTCGATATCTGGGAGAGAAGATAAGCATAGTTTTCTAATATCTGGAAACTTTGTACACGAAAAGGGGGATGCAAAATACCAGAAAAATTCGTCTTATAATATCTTGTTCAAAGATGAATTTAAATATAGCGACAGATTAAAGTTCGATGTCGGTTTGAATTATTATCATTTCGAGGATAAGAGTAGCCCCGTTGATTATTCAAGTCTTTTGAAAAGTCCGCAATATCAGATGCTTGTTGACCAAAATGGAAATCATTTACCAACATACAAAGATTACCGATCAGAGAAAGTGATGGCACAGATGGTCGAGGATGGCCTGTTGGATGAAACTTTTTACCCACTTAAGGAAAGAGAACAGATCGATAATGAGAATGTACAGAATCATACACGTTTGCAGTTAGGGCTTGATTATAAAATTATAGAAGGCTTGAATTTTTCATTAAAATATCAATATGAAACAGGAAATTCATCTTTAAATAGGGTGTACGATAAAAATAGTCTAACTGCTAAGGAATTGTATAATAACTTTACAGGGCGTGGTGATGATGGCATGCTCTATCATTTGGTTCCTGAAGGAGGTATTATTGATTATACAAATAAACAGCTTAAAAGTTATAATTTAAGAACCCAATTAAATTTCAATAAGGTATTTCGTGAAAAGCATAGCTTAACAGCTTTGTTAGGAGCAGAAAAAAGCCAAACAGTTAACAAAACAAACAGAAATCGAGAGATTGGTATAGATGTAAATTCGTTGAATGATGTACTAATTAATGAAAAAGAAATCTCTTCTTTTTCAGAACCGATTGCTCCGAATACATATCCTCAGTATAATGCTAATGATTATGATGAAAAATTAGAGGTGGATGATAGGTTTGTATCTTTCTTTGGAAATTTTGGATACACCTTTGATGATAAATATTCTCTAACAGCAAGTGCCAGAATTGACCAGTCGAACCTATTTGGTACCGATAAGAAATACAGATACAAACCATTATGGTCTGTAGGTGGTAAATGGGTTATTAGTAATGAAGGATTCTTTAATTCAGAAGTTATTAATCATTTAAACCTGAGAGCTTCATATGGTTCTTCGGGTAATGTTGCAAAGCAGTATGGTCCTTATCTGATTTTTCTGTCGGACTATAACAGTTGGGCAGGTTTGACCTCTAATTTTGTATTTTCTGCTCCTAATGATAAACTTCGATGGGAGACCACTGAAACATTTAATATTGGTACAGAAATAGCTCTGTTAGATAATAGACTAAATGGAAAGATAGATTTATATAAAAAAAACAGCTATGATTTGCTCTCACCTAAAGTTATTGATCCGACACTTGGATTTGAACAAATAACATTGAATGTAGGTGAAATGCAGAATAAAGGAATTGAATTAACACTTAATTCTAAAAATATAAGTACCGCTAATTTTTCTTGGTTCACATCATTAAATTTTTCGTACAACAAAAATAATTTGGAAAAAATATATGATAAACCTGCCAGTGGGACAGAATATTTTTACACGTTTAATGTGGAAGGGAAGCCCTCAGGAGCATTGTATACTTATAAATGGGCAGGATTAAGTGAAGAAGGTGATCCTCAGATTTATGATTCTGAAGGTAATGCTACTCAAAGATATTTGTCCGATGTAGAGGATGTTTCGTATCAGGGCACCTATATACCACCTTATGCAGGGGGAATAACCAATAATTTTAATTACAAAAATTTCAATTTTTCATTTTTGATCGTATATAAGGGAGGGCATCATATGAAAGCTAATGTCCCTTCTTTAAACCGAGCTTCTGATCAACGAATGAGTGGAGTATACCGAAACAGGTGGCGTAAGCCTGGAGACGAAAAAATAACGGATATTCCTCGTTATACAGGGAAGTATAATTATATACGACAATATATTTGGGAAAAATCGGATATACATGTCATACCAGCAGACTATATTAAGCTTCAGTCGATAAACTTAAATTATAATTTTAATGATAATTTATGTAAAAAACTAAAGGTTGACCGAATGGTACTAGGCTTGCAAGTTGAAAATTTATATACCTGGGTTAAAAATGATTTGGGGCAGGATCCTAATGTAACTACTTTGGTGAATGGAAGTATGGGATATCCTCAACGTTTAAATTATACTTTGAATTTGAATATTAACTTTTAATATAAAAGAGATGAAATATATTCTATATATCCTAATCTGTTTTACATTGTTCTCCTGTGATGATTTTTTAGATGTAAAACCTAAAAACAAAACGATTCCTGTTTATACAACAGATTATGAACGGTTATTAAACTATATAAAAAATTGCAAAGGCAGCTCTGTTAAGCTGACTTACGCAACAGATGATGCCTATATTGATGATGCCTATTATAATAGTATTTATAGTGATGAAAATAAAGATGCTTATTTTTTTGATGGATGGCTATCATCACCTGATGATTATACTTGGAATGAATCTTATGCAAAAATCTTCACCTTTAATACCATTATAGAAGAAGTCTTAAATTCTGAGGATGGAAGCGAAGAATTAAAATATCAGGTATATGGTGAAGCGCTGATGTGCAGAGCTTTTGAATATTTCATGTTGGTGAATATATATGCTAAACATTATAATGAGCAAACATCTGATTCTGATCCGGGAGTTCCTTTGCTACTTCATAATGATATTAACAGAAAAAACTTTCCACGTAATACTGTAAAGGAAGTATATGAACAAATTGATAGAGATATCGATGAGGCAATAAAATATATTCCAGAAAAAATATTTAATAAATACAGGGGGTCTTATGTCGCGGCAATTGGTTTAAAAGCTAAAATTAGTCTTTATAAGGGAGATTACACAAACGCCTTAAAATATTCTGATGAATCTCTTTCAAAATATAATTATTTAGAGGATTATAATCAGTATGAGGTTATTGATGATTTAGCTAATTTCCGTAGAATTAATATTATTTCATCACAGGAATGTCAAGAGAATATTTTTACAAGATTTCATACATATGTTTACGGTTCTAGCGGATCTGTGCTAGCTTCAAATTCTTTGTCTGCATTATTTGATGATAATGATAAACGTTGGGAGTTATTTTATACTGATAATGATCCGAGGCATCCAGATGATAAGCCGGGTGGTTACAGATTATTTAAAAGGTATGATTATAGTCCAAATTTTGCATTAACAGTACCTATGTTATACTTGATAAGAGCTGAATGTTATGCCCGTAAAGGGGAGGTAGAAATTGCTATGAATGATATTAATCATTTAAGAAGATATAGAATTAAGACTGAATTGTATCAAGAATTGACTGCGAATGATGCAGGTGACGCACTGAGAATAGTATTAGAAGAAAGGAGAAGAGAGACGGCTTTTGATGGTAATCGTTGGTTTGATTTAAAAAGATTAAACAAGGAATCTGAGACTGCGACAACAATTACCCGAACCATTGGGGGAGAAACAAAAGTTTTAAACCCAGGAGATACATACTATATACATCCGATTTGTTCTAGTGTAAGGGCTCAGCATCCTGATTGGGAGTATTATTATTAATACAGGTTTGTAATAAAGTGGGATCATAAAGATCCCACTTGAATTATATAAAAATAACGACTAATATTTTTAAAATGAGAAGTATATTATTGTCAATTACTTTATTTATTATAAGTGTGAATTTTACTAATGCTCAAAAAGATAATTTTCACATTTCGATAAATATAAAAAATATTGCACAAGAAAATGAGGTGCATTCCGTAGGATATTATAATAGTGTTAAGAACAAATGGGACCGTCTTAGTGTAAAAGGTGAAAATTTTATTTTTTCTAAATATGTAGAGGAGCCAGAAGTAATTAAGTTTTTTTTCGAAAATAATGATGTCAAGAAAAATATTGAAAGTGGATATATTCCCTGCCTTTCTTCTAATTTGTATTTCATTGCAGTTCCCAATACTAAAGTAAAAGCAGAAGGTGAAGCTACTGATTGTGTAGAAGTAAATATTTCAGGGGAATATGAAAATAATATTTTAAATAAATATATAAATACAATTAGAGGGTTTAGTAATGAGATAGGAAATCTTTCAGTTAAGCTTTCAGACAAAGGTATTTCTGATTCTATGAAGCAGAGCCTTCAAGACAAGCGCGAAGTTTTAAAAGTAAAAGAGAGTAATATAAAGGTAGAGTTTCTTAATAAATATGCATCTTCTGTTACAGGATTATGGCTTTTAGATGATTTGATTTTGCGTAGACAAATAGATATTCCTACAGTAAAAAAATATTTCAAAAAGATTGATGAAAAATATAATAATGTCAGATACTATAAAAATCTAAAATCTAGAATTGATAGCTACTATAATGTCAAGATTGGCACTGAAATATTATTAGTCAATAATGATAAGCAATATGGAGAGATTTTCGATTTGAAGAAATATAGAGGGAACTATGTAATTATTGATTTTTGGGGTACTTGGTGTAGAAGCTGCATTGCTGGTTTTCCAAATTTAAATGAATTTAGTGAAAAACATGATATCACTGTTGTAGCTATTAATTGCGGTGATACTAAGGAAAGATGGGAAAAATCCAAATATCTTGAGAAGTATTGTAATTTTGTTCATATTAGATCGGATAAAAAGGATTTCGACTTAGTATCCAAATTTAATATTCAAGGGTATCCTACAAAGTTATTAATTGGTCCCAATGGAAAACTATTGTACAGATGTTTAGGAGAGAAGGAAGATCTTTATACGGAAATAGAGTCATTTATTGATTAGACACGGTCCCACAAAGTGTGTAAATGAAATTTAGAGGGGTAGAGGTTTAGTCTACCCCTTTCTTTAAATGTAATATTTAAACGAACATTTTGTTGCTCCAAATCTTTCAGGAGTTTTAGTTGAGATGCATCTAAACCTCCAAACCTGGCTTTCTAATTGTAAAAAAGTAGCATCACTAAATACAACACCCTCTGCAAATGTCTGATAATTCGGTTACAATATCCTACTGTCTCAATATAGGGATGATTTGATTTTTTGTAAGCCGTGTTTTTCTCATACAATTAAGTATTAATAATATTTGTGGAAGCTTACATAGCCTCATTTGGGAGTGGCTGCTTTTTTAAACATCAATTTATTATGCACCCTTACGCGCAAGCTATTTGTGCCTACTCCCGCGAACAGTTCGCGCCTATGCTCGCCTGTTTCTTGCGCTATACCACGCATATAGTTTGCGGCTATGGGCGCAAGTTGTTTGCGTAAAACAATTGGATATAAAAATGCCCGATTGCTACCGGGCATTGATAATGTTTGGATGATTTAAAAGATTTAAGAAGCAGGAACAAGATTGGTGTTTAGCTTCGCTTTTCTAATCTTTTTTGAATTGTGAAAAATGGTTCTTATTTCAAGCTGAAAACTTCCACTAGTTAAGCCATCAGGAACGAAGAACATCAATTCAGAAGGCTTGTTCTTCACAAAATCAGTTACTCTGGTTTCAGAATCATCACTTGCAATAAAGAATACACCTTGTTGAGTATCTTCTTCATCGAACTTAAGCAATGAACCTTTAATGGAAACAACCTGACCTGGAGTAAATGATTGATTTTCCGCTTTAGTCTTTAAATCCACGAATTTCTCAATCACAGGTTCAGCAGTGCTTAATGCCACTTTCTTCAACTCAATTTTTGAGATGATTTCCTGTAATCTCGGCCCTGCACTGATGTTCAGGTTAATGGTGTGACGAGAAGGATCGAAAGAATCATTCTCATCCTTAAAAACTCCGGAAATACTTGGACTAATCCTGAACAGATCAGTGGATACAATATTTCCATTTTTCACTTCCTCCACAACGGCATATTCAAATTCTTCAATAACCGATAAGCCTTCGGCTTTGGTTACGGTTGAACCTTTGCCAATCATACGTTCCATAATTTTTTGAACATTCGAAGTTGTACATTCTGTAACAACTGCTAAGTAATCATTTGGATCTTCAGTCAAATGATTCAAACCTAATCCATAACGTACTGTCATGATATTACATTTTTGTTATCGCAATTGTTTCTTAAATTAATTTGTGTTACAATTGCGATGGTTTAAAACTAGAGAATACCCTCGGAGCTTTTGCTCACAGGCTCAGCTCGCCAAAGTTTCACCTGTTTTTAAAAGATCCAGGGTATCTCGTTAACTAATAAAAAAAGACATTGTATGTCTTTTGTTCACAAAGAACAACCGAAGTTAAATAAATGTTATGACAATTTTTACCTGCTAAATGTGTTAAGCGTTTAAAATTCAATTTATTTAACGTTATTTAACAGTTTCGATTTTATTGGAGTGTAGAGTAATTGATCTGAATCATTCTTAGGTTACTTCTGTATTCAATGGCCTTTTGCATTTTCCGTAAGCTTTTTTACTTTTACCGCAGTAAATATGAAGCAACACGAACAAGATATCATTCAAAAATTTAAGAGTGGAGACCAAACAGGTCTTCGTATGTTGTTCGATTTGTACTACACCCCGCTTTGTGTATTTGCCTATAAATATTTCGATTCCTACGAGAAAGCAGAAGACATTGTACAGGAAGCTTTCATCAACTTATGGGAAAAGGAGAGGATGATAGAATTCACAGGTTCCATAAAGTCATACCTGTTCAGTATTGTTCGCAACAATTCCATTAATCAGATAAAAAAAGATCAAAAATTTCGATTCGAAGAAATAGAGAATAAGGCCTACGATATCATCGAAGACAAATACGAAATTCAGCAATTGGAAGAAAGAAAAGAAAACCTCTATAAAGAGATTGCTCTTTTACCTGCCCAATGTAAAGCCGTTTTCGAAGCCATAATTTTCGACAAAATGAAATATGCCGAAGTTGCTGATGAGATGGATATTTCCATCAATACAGTAAAAACACATTACAAGCGTGCTTTAAAGCAATTGCGTAGTAATTTGGATGTATTGGTGATGATTTTGATACCGTAAATTAGCTACAAGTGTAAAGCCAGCTATGCTGGTCCTGATCCTTCGAGATATAAAGTATAAAGTATAAAGTATAAAGTATAAAGTATAAAGTAGCGGAAGTGAAAAGCAGTTTCGAACTTTGCATACTCATTACTCATTACTCATTCAACTTTTCAGGACTCTTCCAGACTTTTTAAAACTTTTCAACTTTCCCATTATTCACTACCTTAAAAGATATTTTGGAAAAAAGTTGAAAAAACTTGTCACCCATTTCCAAAAAACATACTTATAGGTTTAAACAAAGGAGAAAATGCACATTTCGCAAGAACATATTATAGAGCTAATTCAAGAATATCAGCAAGGAAGTATTTCTGATTCGGGAGTTCAAAAGCTACAGGAATGGTTAAAAGAAGATGAAGCCAATACTGAGGAGTTTGCCAAATATTTAGCTCTTTTTAAAGAGAGTGGGGCTTTGAGTAACCTAGATCGTTTACAGAAAGAAAATGCATGGTTGAATATTAGCACATCATTATCGAAAACTAAGAAGAAATCCAAAGTAAGAAAATTACATACCTGGTTGCCTTATGCCGCAGCGGTTGTAGTTTTATTTACAGTTGGCTATTTCATGATTGAGCAAGTAAGAAATGATTATGACTTTGAAAAGGACTACAATTTTGCTGCAATATCAAGCATTGGTTCTAAAAAGGCAGTACTTACGCTTGAAAATGGACAAAAAGTGAATCTTGAGGAGAGTGACAAGGAATTGATTACGGAAGCGGATGGGACTTTGATTCAAAAAAATGCCGACAGCGAATTGATATATGATAATGCTTCTTCCGCTAAAGACAGAGTGATTTACAATCAAATTGAAATTCCAAGGGGAGGAGAGTATTCGTTGGTATTAGCCGATGGAACAAAGGTGTGGTTGAATTCAGAATCGAGTTTAAGATATCCTGTGCAGTTTGTTGGAAACAAAAGGAAAGTGGAATTAGCTGGAGAAGCTTATTTCGAAGTTACGCACAATCCGAGCAAACCATTTGTAATTGAGTCACACGATATGGAAATAAAGGTTCTGGGAACCAGTTTTAATGTGTCTTCATACGAGGATGGTGAATACATTGCCACTACTTTGGTTGAAGGAAGTGTTGAATTGAGCTGTTTGGGCAATAAGGAATTGTTGAAGCCCGGATTTCAGGCAACCGTAAAAAAAGGAGACAATAGATTCAAACTGGAGCAAGTAAATACTGCTTTGTATACCTCTTGGAAAGATGGAGTGTTCCGCTATAAAGATCAGTCTTTGGAAGAAATTTGTCATCAGTTAAGCAGATGGTACAATGTTGAATTCTTCTTTACCAATCACAAGTATCGTGAATACAGATTTACAGGTGCAGCCAAGAAAAACAAAAGCTTGAACTTTACCCTTGACATGATTGAAAAGATAGCCGATGTAAAGTTTGCTATTAAAGATGATAAAATAATTGTAGGGAAACCTGAATAAAGATATTGTGCTTTTGTGGCGGCCACCCATGAGCATATAAGAAAACAGGAAATGCGGCCACATTCCCTGTTTTAACAAATAACAAACCATTGATAATTGTGTCAATGGCAGTATTAATCTAGACCATAAAGTTATGAAAAAAAACCTTATGTGGAGGTGTATGTCACCTTCCATTCGAAAAACCCTGCTTGTTATGAAGCTAAGTTTTATTTTAATTCTTGTTGGCAGTTTGCAACTTTCAGCATCTGTTCTTCTCGGGCAACAAGTTAGTCTTCAGGTTAAATCATCATTGGTTGATGTGTTGGAAGATTTAAACCATCAAACAGGAACTTATTTCATGTACAATGTGCATGAAATAAATGATGAGATTGAAGTTCAGTTGGATATGAAAAATGCCAGTCTGGAAGAAGTGTTGAATGAAATTTGTCAGCAAGCACCGGTAAAGTACGAAATTGTTGAGGATTTTGTGATCATTACCAAAAAAGATCCTGTTCCCGTTATCAAGGAAGTGCAGGAAAAGAAAAAATTGAAAGGAAAAGTAACCGATAAATATGGGGAGCCTTTACCAGGTGTATCTGTTGTAATTAAGGGGAGCACTACAGGTGTTGCTACCGACATCAACGGGAACTATACTTTGGAATTGGAAAATCCAAATGCAGTATTGATTTTCTCTTTTGTTGGAATGTTGCCTCAGGAAGTTGTTTACAATGGACAGGAGGTAGAAAACATTACATTAACTTCGGATACAGAGCAAATGGCAGAGGTTGTTGTTGTTGGATATGGAACAACAGCGGTTAGAGATTTTACAGGTTCGGTAGCCCGTGTTTCTGAGAAGGAGTTGGAAATGAAAAACGTTCCATCCTCTATCTCATTGTTGCAGAATATGGCAGCAGGGGTAATGGTAAGTGGAAACACAGGTCGTCCGGGTGAAACGGTAAGAGTAAGAGTTCGTGGTGCTACTTCCCTTACTGGTAGTAATGAACCATTGTATGTGATTGATGGTGTGCCTACAGATGATGCGGAGATTTTAAATTCCATTCCACCTTCTGATATTGCTTCGGTTGATGTGTTGAAAGATGCTTCTGCCTCGGCCATTTATGGATCAAGGGCTGCAAATGGTGTGTTGATGATCACTACCAAAAGAGGTCGATTGAATGAGAAAGCTAAATTTTCTGTGGCCTACAATTACTCTACGGATTCTCAGATTAAAAATTTCTCAATGCTTAACGGAGATGAGTTCCGTTCTTTTTTAACTGATTTGGCCAACCAAACATTGGTAGTAGATCCGGGAAACAGAACTGCAGAGAACATTCTTGATCCGGATGGTGGATATGTTGGTGACGAGGACACCGATTGGTTTGATTTGGTAAAACAAACAGCAAACAGACAGAATGTAGACCTGTCAGTACGTGGAGGAAGTAAAGACATTTCTTATTTTATTTCCGGTTCCTTAATGGATCACAAGGGGATGGTTGTTCATGATGATTTGACAAGGTATTCAGGACGTGTGAATTTGGATATCAATATCAATCCTAAATTTAAGATCGGGACAAGAATCAATTTGTCTTACACAGATCAGAGCCAGTCAGGTACTTCAATGTTTTTAGCTCAGGGAGAACGTCCTGATTTACCAGTTTACAAAGAGGATGGTGTTACTTTTTATGAAGATAATCCAGTAGCAAATTCAACTAAGATCAATAACTCAGATGAATACAGGCTATCCGGTAACCTTTACGGAGAACTAACAGTATTGAAAGACCTGAAATTCAAAACCAGCTTTTCGGTAAATCAATACATGAATTACAATTATCAATTTTCACCAAGTTATTTGAGCTGGTACAATGAAGCATCGGCAAGTAAGGCTGAAAGTAGAGGTTACAATACGGTGCTTGATAATACCTTGAGCTATGTAAAAACATTTAATGAAGTTCATAATATTGACTTTGTAGGAGGTGTTTCTTACGAGGATTCTGAAAACCAGTCGGGGTATCTTTCAAAGAGTGGTTTCGCAATGGATGAGATCTACACGAATGTTTCTGCAGGAACTGATTTTGATCGTTCAGAAGATAGTAAGAGAGGGAGATCCCTTTTTTCTTCATTTGCTCGTTTAAATTACAAGTATAAGGATAAGTATCTTTTCACTGCTACTGCTCGTTACGATGGTTCTTCCATGTTTGGAAAGAACAATCGCTATGGATTCTTTCCATCGGGAGCAATTGCATGGAGAATCAATAAAGAGGACTTTTTAAGTGATGCTGACTTTATAAATGACCTAAAATTAAAAGTTTCAGCAGGTAAGACTGGTATTCAGAATTTAAATAGTTATTCGAACAGAGATTTGTACGGAGCTACCAAATATAATGATCAGTCAGGTATTGAGCATTCTCAGATAGGTAACAAAGACATCCAATGGGAGCTTTCAACCCAATATGATTTGGGATTGGATTTTGCATTGTTTAATTATCGATTGACAGGATCATTAGGCTATTACAGAAAAGATACAGATGACCTAATAAGACAATTCTCTTTTCCTTCAAGTATGGCTGTAGAGGCTATGTATTACAATGTTGGTAGCGTAAGAAACCAGGGATTTGAGTTCAATGTTAAAGCAAAGCTTATTGACAGAAAAGATTTTGTGCTTGATTTGGGACTAAACCTTGCTACCAATAAGAATGAGGTTCGAAAACTGGAAGAAGAGGGTGCTGTTGAGAATTCTAGTGGAACCATTGTTCAGGGAACAGGATCACAGGTATTGGCAGTTGGACATGCCATGGGATCATTCTTTGGTTATGAGTACAATGGCATCATTCAAAATCAGGATAGAATTGATGAGTTGAATGCAAATGCAGTGGACAATGGACACTCTTCTTACTACGGAACATTGTATCCTGGAAACCTTGAGTTTACTGATTTAAATGGTGATGGGAAAGTAGATACTAAAGACAAGACACTCATCGGAAATCCAGATCCGGATTTGTTTGGAGGAATGTATGCCAATATGAAATACAAGCGCTTCACCTTAACTGCCAATTTTGGATTCCAGATTGGAGGATTGAAGTACTATGGTAAAACATTACAGAATATACCAAGTCAATTGGTCGGTCTGGTTGATTACAATTTGTACAATCGTTGGTCTCCAGAGAATACCGATGCGAAGATTCCGGCAATTTACCTGGGACAGGGAGTTCCTGCATTGACTAAAATGAGTTTACATGACGCTTCTTATTTTAGATTACAGGACTTGAGGATTTCGTATGATATTCCAGAGATTAAAGGTTTACCTATAAGTGGACAAGTTTATGTGTCAGGAACGAATGTATTCACAATTACTTCCTATCCGGGAACCGATCCGGCAACAGTTAACGCTATGGGTAATTTTGGAGGTAACTACGAAACCAGTTATCCTGGAATTAGAACTTATTCAGTTGGATTGAAATTAAACTTATAAAAAGCAAATTCTATGAAACGATATATAAATATACTACTAATCAGTATTCTGCTGTTTAGTTGTTCAACAGATGATTTTTTAGAAAAATTACCTCATTATGAGGCTGATTTGGATGGAGCCATCACAAATGCTAAAACCGTTGAATTGGCATTAATTGGTGTATATGCAAATTTATCTGCAGATGCCTACGATTCAAGAGATATTATGGTTGAAGGTAGTTTTAAAGCAGGTACCATGAGAAAACCAGAATGGTGGACAAGAGGAAATGCCGTTTGGTATTACGAACGCTACTGGCCGGTATTGTCCAGCAATGGAAGTACTGAATGGTCATATGATTATGGATTAATAAAGAATGCCAACTTTTTGTTGTCTGCTATTGAAGGAATTGATGATTTTGAAGGAAACAGAAAAGAAGAAATTGTTGGAGAATTACATTTCTTAAAAGCCTTGGCCTATGAAAGATTAATGCTACGATTCACCCAGTATTGGGATATGGACAGTAAATTGGGCTTAATTATTCGTAACGAATTGCCGTCTATTGAGAATGTTAAGAAAGATAGATCCACAGTTGCTGATAGTTATGAAATGATTCTAGAAGAGTTGGAGATTGCAATAGATTATTGTCCTGACTATTCGGGATGTTCTCAAGCTTCAAAAGTGGCTGCCAAAGCTTTAAAAACAAGAGTGCTTTTTCAAATGGAAAGATATTCTGACTGTATAAGTATGGCAGATGAAGTACTGGCTCATGCTGAAAATGCCTTGGCACCTGATTACTCAACAATTTTCTCCGATTGGGAAAGTACCGGCGAAATTCTTTTTGGAAGAGTATTTGGAGACACTGAAGCATCCAGTCTTGAAACACGAATAACTTCTTTTAGTTCTGGAAAATGGGGCCCATCTTCTAACTACATCAATCTATTGGGAGATGATCCAAGATACAATGCAATTATTGGTGATACCGTTGTAGTTGATTATCGTTACGGAACAGCAGGAACGGTTTATACTAACCCAACGGTTAAAAAACTTGTTAATTCATCAAATAACTTACCATTAATGTATTTGCGTACAGCAGAAATTTATTTGTTGAAAGCAGAGGCTATATATCGTAGTGGTGGTACATATGAAAATGCATATGCTCCAATTGCAGCAATCAGAGCGCGTGCAGGAGCCAATCCTGTTCCTCATGCAACACAGGAGGAAATTGAAACTGCAATTTGTAACGAGTGGTTAATCGAGATGTCATTTGAAAACTGGCATGAATATTTTGCTTTAAGAAGATTTGGAGCAGAAAAATTGTTGGAGAGAAATGATATTCTTAGGGAAGCATTGGATAAAGCAATTGCCCAAGGAAGCGATGCTGAAGCACAATATCGTCAGCGAATCGAAAATTTCAGAATCTCTTCAGTTCCATCAAGTGAAACGAATGGAAATCCAGTGGATCAAAATCCTGGATATTAAAAAATCAAATTCTTATAAGGTATGCAGTATCAGCAGAATACTGCATATCTTATTCTTATTTTAGATTGAAGATGACTGTCTTTATCAGTTCATTTTTTAGTGGTGATATTGTTAAAAAAGTAGGGAGAGTTATCGCAATAAGAGAGATGTAATGATGAAACGAACATGAATTTTAATATTCTAAAATGCACACATGAGAACAGAGTTTGAGTGCTCACTGGAGGTAATGATTAAAATTCATCAGGAGTTCCATCTGACAATAGGAAATAAATTATAAACAGATGAAATTAAAAATATTGCAAATTTCATTGTTGCTTTTTCTTGGTAGCAGTGTGTTTGCGGAAAAAACAGAGGGAATTCAGTTTTTTCATGGCAATTGGAAAGAGGCTAAGATAAAGGCACAAAAAGAAGACAAGTTATTATTTATAGATTTTTACACGCAATGGTGTGGACCATGTCTAAATATGGCTAAAACAGTGTTTGTTTTGCCAGAGGTTGGGGAATTCTACAATAGTAAATTTGTTTGCCTTAAGGTAGATGCAGAAGCGGAAGAAGGTAAATTGTTGGCAAAGAAATATGCAGTAAAATCTTATCCAACTTATGCATTTATAAATCCGGAAAACGAAAAGATTGTACACAGAAGTGGAGGAAGAAAATCATCAGAAAAATTTATTGCCGTTGGGAAAGCAGCTTTGCAGCCTCAAACCACATCGGAATACATCCTTTCACAATATGATGAGGGGAATCGTGATCAGGATTTCATGATCAATTATGTGAGGTATATGTCATCAATTTACAAACGAGATGCTGTAAAGGCAGGCTTCGATGAAATCATTAAGAATGGAGGAAAATTAACTGAACCTGTCATATGGAAACTGTATAATGATTGCATTTCAGGATATGATAACCCATATTTGAAGGAGGTTTCCGATAATTACAGTAAGTTTGTTGAACTATTCGGGAAAGAAGAGGTGGATAAGAAATTGGCAAATGAAACACAGTATTGCAGTGCAGAAGTAATGACTACATTGTGTGATTTTGAAGGAAAAGAGTTTAATATTCGATTGAAGAAGATCTCTGATAACATTCATTTCAAAAAAGACTATACTCAGGCCATAAAATCGATTGATGCATTGTTAGCCGAATCCACCCTTAACAAACAAAAGGTGATTGATCGATTAAAGTTCATGGTAAGGCTTAACAAACGTTATGGAGCAGATTATCCTGATGAATGGTTTTACAAATGTGTAGAATATTTGCGTTATATCGCATACAATGATACAACAAGGGATGATGCAAGAATACATTACGATTATGCATTGGCCCTGGAAATGATGCTTGAGAGAAGCGCCAAAAATGGGGGAGAGATTCCTGAAAACTTCAAAGCAGCTCCTGAGCTTGGCAAAAAGGAATACTCAAGTCGTCCTGCTGAGTTAAAAATGAAGCCAAAGTATCGAAAAAAATAAATACATAACAAAAGAGGGTGTCCAAAAAGTTCAATATTATTGTCATTCTGATCCCGAAGCCTCGGGAGAAGAATCTGTCCCTTTGATTAACAGATGTTTCACTTCATTCAACATGACATTGTATTCGATTGAACTTACTTTTTGGACACCCTCTTTTTTATTTTGAAAGGATTTTAGATTCCTACAAATACTTTTTTACAATCTCATCCATCTTCTCCAATTCCGATTTTACCCATTTCGAAGGGAAGAAGGGCTTGCAAAGTTCTTTTAATTCTTCATTCAGCACTTTTATCTTATTCACATATTCTTCTTTGGGTGATTGTGCCTGAAGTTTGTCATACATTAGAATCATTTGACGTTTTGCCCAAAAATAATCTGAAGGAGTGTTGTGTGCTTTTTCAAGCATTTCCTGAATAGATTGTATTGCCTTCTCATAATCTTTAGATAGTCGGCTGATCGTAAATTGTGTCATATAGGCTGAGCCAAATGTTGGCATTTCAGCTATATATTTACTTGCATATTCATTAGCCTTTTCTTTATTCTCAAGATTTATATAGCATCTCGAAAGCAGATTGTATTTGTAAGCTGGCTGTAATTCCAATTGATTCACTTTTTCAATCATCTGAAGGTAATCTTCCTTCTCCAATTTCTTTTTTTCGGAACAATTTTCCCTATACCATTTTTTAAAGACCAATCTGTTTTTTAGGTAGTCTTCATCGGGTATAGTTTGTTTCTCTTTATAGACAGAAACATCTTGTGTTGCAATATCATATTCTAAAAATTGATTGCATCCGGCAAGCATTTCGCCATAGGCAAAATAGATTTTTTTGTTGGTGTTGTCCATGATGCAGGACTTTACAGTGATATCATTGTTTATGGAACATCCCCATGAAGTATCATGTGGCAATTCGTAGTAGGCAGTAGACGAAACCATTTGGTATGCCTTGTCTACCAAGTTTTCATCAGAGATGTTTTGGTAAAGCTCTTTAAGTTTGTCTTCTCGTGTGATATTGCTTTCTCCATGCATGTTAATCGGACTGTATTCATATCTTCCTTTTTCAGACACAGCAAGGTTGGTTACGCCAATATAATTATCCTGCATTTTATTTTTGATGCATTGTCCTCTGGTCAATTCATACATCGCACCAGATTGATCCTTATTGCTACCAACGGTGATAAACCAACCATGTGTACTGTAATTGTTAAAGATTTCATCAACCTCGCTAAGTTCATCTGCATTTTCCATTACATAGCGCAATTCAAAAGGCATTGGCATGCCAGTCACATAATCACTTTCTTCCTTGTCTTCGGGTATTGGGCAGCCATTCATATTAATCGACATGCTTAGCCCATTGTGATTCATACCCGTATAAGCACCGGGATAGCATACGAAACTCAGAATGGTAGTTGGAATTTTATCCTTTCGATGATAATTTACAATTAAAGGAAACTTGGTAAAAATTTCAATTCCTGGCCAGTCGAGGTTTCTGCCATGCACAATGCCATTCTCATTTTTTAAAACAAAGGAAGCACAGCTAATCTCAAAAAAGATTTGAGGAAAGTAAGCAATGGTTTTTACCTCTCGCAAGCTTAGGTCGCAACCTTCGGCCATTCCTTCCAATTCTTGTATAAATTCTTTAGGCATCCGCTTTTCTATTTTCCTGATTTTGGATTGCAATACCATATTGGCAATCCATTTTTTCAGGAACAACTTACCAACATATTTTTCCACTACGCTGTCAACTTTAACCTGCATTTCCATGATTTGATCATTCATTAGAACGCCATACTGTAGTCCCATTTCGTAGGAGTCACCTTTAACAGTAAGGAAAGGAACACCTTCTTTCACAAACAAGCTCCCTTGGTGGAAGGTTCTGATTCCATTTTTTTCATTGTATTGGTAATCTTTTGCGAAAAGTAGCAAAGAGGATAGAAAAAGAGTAGTTAAAATGCTCAGGTGTTTTAATTTCATAGCAATGATACTTAGCTTAACAATTAATTTAGGTTTTGTAAGTTATACAAACTTTTAACAATTTATTAATTGCCAGCCAAGTATTGTGCCAAATAATCATTTATAAGATTAACAGTAAGTTGTAGATTGTGAATTAAAACAATTGTTGGATTATCCAACAGTATATGTTCGATTACGATAAACGATCGTCATTTTAATTTCTGCTTACTGATAACTGTTCACTGTTAATATTTTACTCCGGTTATTACTTCCGACAAGTCCCATAATTTCTTAGCAATCTCTTCATCATGTGAAAGTTTATTCGATTTTACTTTAACCGGATATCCTTGCATTTCGAAGAATTTAGCAGGACCATAGTATTCGCCTGCTTTTGCATTGGGGTCGAATCCCGCACGAAGCGATGGTAAAATTCCCATAGCAGGAACTTGAGAGAAGAAATTGTTCAGAAATCGAATTCCACCTTTATGTCTTTGTAGTTCTGTTCTTGTCCACCCTGGATGAGCTACAGTTACCATGGGTGCATCAGCATCATTTTTGAATTTTCGTACCAGTTCATAGGCAAAATACAGGTTTGCTAATTTGCTGTCGCCATATGCCTTGTTGGTATTGTATTTTCTGTTTTCCCAATTCAGATCTGATAAATTAATATTTCCGAATTTGTGTGCAACACTTGAAGTAACTACGATTCTTGAATCCTTGGTCTTTTTAAGCAGAGGCATTAAAAGCCCTGTAAGAGCAAAATGTCCCAAATGATTGGTTCCCATTTGCACTTCAAAGCCATCTTCTGTTTTGCCAAAAGGACACATCATGATACCAGCATTGTTGATGAGAACATCCAGCTTGTTGAAATACTGGCTGAAGTTTTCCGCAAAATCTTTAATCGATTCCAAACTGGTCAAATCAAGTGGTATAACTTTAATAATGGCTTTCGGATTTGTATTTTGAATTTCAGCTGCAACCAAATCTCCTTTTTCAGTGTTTCGAACAGCCATAACCAGAGTAGCCTCCTTGTCGGAAAGAATTCTCACAGCTTCTTTTCCAATTCCACTTGTCGATCCTGTTACAACTATAACTTTTCCTTTTTGATTTGGAATATTGGATTCATCCCATTTCATTTTTGTCATACTTTTTCTTTTAAATTATCTTATTTTGTTGGTAATGACAAAATTAGATGAATCTAAATTCGAAAATGTATAGTAATTACTGAAGCTTGTATTCTTTTTACAGTTAACATGAGATTTTTGAAGCTTAAGTCTTTACTGTACCATCTTATTAAAAATAAGGTGAATGACTTATTGAAATTGATGATTTACTTGTTGTAAGTATATTATAATTCTTGAATCAGATCAAACTCTTTGGCGTTGGTAATTTGCATTAAATCCAGTGGATTTAGTTTTACTCTAAAATTCACTTTTCCACCGCTAACAATAATTTGCTCCATTGAAACAGAACTAAGCTCTAAAAAGGTTTTATATTGTTTCTTCATGCCAATCGGCGAGCATCCTCCTTTTATGTAACCAGTGTTTTGTAATAATTCCTTTTCTGGTAACATCAATATTTTCTTTTCACCTGCAGCTTTGGCAGCTTTTTTCAAATCCAATTCACTCGACAGTGGGATGATAAAAACATAGAGTTCGTTGCTAATGCTACGTGTAACAAGAGTTTTGTGAATAAGAGAAGCATCTAGATCACTCATATCTCTGGCTTTTAGATTGGTGGAATCTTTCGCCTCATAGTTTACTCTATGTTTATCAAGTAGTCGTAATGCGTTTGTTTTAATCGTTTTTGCCATAATGTTTAATTCTTAGAGGCGAAATTAAAAAAAATGGATTAGTCGGGTAGCAACTTTATTTTCATTTCTCTTCCATAGGAAAGTTTTGGTAGCAAAAGATGTACAGTAAACCAGTAAGAATTAGGGTACAAAAAAAGGACTCATCATTACTGATAAGTCCTGCAGTGAACACGGAGGGATTCGAACCCCCAACCTCTTGGGCCGTAACCAAGTGCACTATCCAGTTATGCTACGCGTCCGTTTCCTTTAAAAGGCGGTGCAAATATAGGGAAAATTACCTATTAATTGCAAGCCTACTCAGTAAAAAATACGAAAAAATATCTTTTTTGTTTTACAATCAAGTATTTAAATTTTTGTTTTTTTGTGTCTGATTCTAGCAAAGTTTATTGCATAAAAAAAGACTCATCTTTGTTTGATGAGTCTTTTCTGGTGAACACGGAGGGAGTCGAACCCCCAACCTCCACAGCCGTAATGTGGTGCACTATCCAGTTATGCTACGCGTCCGTCTTGCCTTAAAGGCGCTGCAAATATAGGGAAAATTAGAAATGTAATGCAAGTGTTTTTTATCTTTTTTTGTCGAAAAAACACCACCAGAATCTTTTATAAATCTTAAAAAACTATAAATCTTTTAGATAGGAGGGAAAGATCAATTGAAAAAAATTAAATTTACATTTAGTGGAATTTAAAATTATTAGTTGATGTAATTCTCTAAGTATTTTCTATTTTTGTTATGTAAAACCAATTTAACTTTTAGCAATGAAGAAGTTTCTTAAAATTTTTGGAGGAATCTTAGTTTTCCTTTTAGCGCTATTGATAATTCTGCCTTACTTTTTTAAAGATCAGATATTTGAAAGGGTAAAAGCTGAAATTGATAACACGGTTGATGCAAAAGTAGAAATTGGAGATCTTTCTCTATCTATGCTTAAAAATTTTCCCAACCTCTATATTGAATTACAAAATGTAAGTGTGGTAGGTAAAAATGAGTTTGCATCGGATACATTGGCTTTTGTGGGTAGACTTTATACTGCTGTAGATTTATCCTCAGCTTTATCCGGATCGCAGATCAAAGTTGGCGCTATTGTATTGGCAGACTCAAAAGTAAATGCGAAAGTTTTAGAAACAGGTAAGGCCAATTGGGACATAGTAAAGTCAACGGGAGAAGAAGTTGTTGTTGAAGAATCGGGTGAAGCTTCCGACTTTAAAGTGATTTTTGATGAGGTTAGAATTGATAATTTCGGATTGTTATATGATGATGTCACTTTGAAGGCTGTTTTTGCCGTGGAGGATTTGGATTTAAAATTAAGTGGTGATTTTTCGGCAAAGGAAACCAACCTAAATGTTGCAACCACTTTAACAGGTATTAGTTTTGATTATGAAGGAGCAAGATACTTGAACAATGCAAGCTTGAACTTAACTGCTGATCTTGCGGCTGATCTTGAAAATATGATTTTTAAATTTAGGGAAAACCAGTTGAGTATTAATGATCTGCATTTTGGTATTGATGGTCAGGTGGGAATGCTTGATAATGGATATAGCATGGATCTTAAATTAAATGCTGAGAAGACAGATTTTAAATCATTGTTAGCTATGGTGCCTGATGTATTCAAATCTGACTTGGAAGGTTTGGAAACTTCTGGACAATTTGAATTAAATGCATTTGCAAAAGGAGAATACAAAGAAGATTCTTACCCTGCTTTTGGCGCCAAATTGAAAGTGGGCAAAGCAAGTTTAAAATATGCTGACTTGCCAGAGTCAGTTCAGAATATTCAGATTGATGCTCAGGTGAATCACCCAGGAGGTGAATTGGATTTGCTCACAACAGATGTCAATAAATTCCATTTTGAGGTAGCTAAAAATCCTTTTGATGCTGAAATACATGTGAAAAATCCTATGACAGATCCATTGATAAGTGGATTCTTTAAAGGAATTGTTGACTTTGAAAAGGTTAGGCATGCAATTCCTATGGACAGCATAAAAATAGCTGGTATAGTTAATTCTGATGTGGTTTTTAAGGGACAATATTCGGTAATCGAAAACGAGGAGTTTGAGAAATTTATGGCGAAAGGAAGTGTTGTGTTGAATGATTTTGTATTTACGACACCAGATTTTCCGCAGGGAGTTAAGATTATAAAATCAGTTCTTGATTTTACTCCACGTTATATTAGCCTTAGCTCATTTGATTCTAGAATTGGAAAGTCAGATATTCAGCTGAAAGGAAAAATTGAGAATTACATTGCGTATGCCATGAAGGGGAAAGTTCTTAAAGGCAATTTTAACTTGACTTCAAAGATGATGGATCTGAACGAGTTCATGACAGAAGAGACTAAGGAAACTGAAAATTCGGCAGATACAGTTCCGTTATCGGTTATCGAGGTTCCTGCAAATCTGGATTTACGATTAAGCTCTAACTTTAATACCATTCGTTTTGATAAAATGGACATTGAAGATGTGAAAGGCTTAATAGTGGTAAAGAATGCATCTGCAAAGCTTACCAACCTTTCTATGACTATGCTTAAAGGGAATATGACCATGAATGGGATGTACAAAACCATTGATGTAACCAAGCCTGAGATTGATTTTGGTTTAGACATTAATGACTTTGACATCAATAATGCTTACCATTCGCTTAGTATGATTAAGAAGATGATACCAATAGCCATGAACTGTGAAGGAAAGGTTTCATCGGATATGAATATTACTGGTTTGCTTGATGCTGAAATGAATCCAATTCCTGCAAGCTTAAATGGTAAAGGAGCTTTACATTCCCGCAAAATCTTAATTAAGGAAAACAAAGCTTTTGATGCTTTGGCTGCAGCTTTAAAAAATGATAAGTACAAGAGAATTTCAGTTACTCAGCTCGATATGGAATTTGAAATCACAAATGGGAATGTGGTTGTGAAGCCATTTACGGCTAAAGTAGCAGGCAATCCGGCAACTATATATGGAACTCAATCTGTGGATGGTAAGCTTGACTTTACCATGGATATGAAATTGCCAAAAGAAGATTTGGGAGGTGATATCAACAAGCTCTTTACACAGGTTCCCGGTCTTGATAATGTACCAGCATTTGATGTAGCAGTTAAAATTACAGGAACAGTTGATAATCCAGTAGTAAAACCTGATTTAAGCAAAGCAATGAAGCAGGCTCAGAAAGCAATTGCAAAAGAACTGGAAAGAAAAACCAAAAAGGAATTAGAGAAAAAAGGAAAAGATCTGTTAAAGAAACTATTTAAGTAACTAATAGACGATAATATTGGAAGCGGATAATCAATTGGATTATTCGCTTTTTTTTGGCTTTTAGTTCAATAAAAAAGGACGGCAACCACTCCGTCCTTTTTTCATATTCACTTTAAAACCTGAACTTTCCATGGAAAATTCATAGGCAATATATGAATAAAATTAAAATGGAACAATAAAAAGATTAAAAATAATTAAACAAGTGTTGTCGAACAGATTAGATAACATATGAATAAGAGCTGTGAAAAAAGGAAATAATAGGAGAGATATAAAATACAAAAGAGGATGGTAACCACTCCATCCTCTTCTATCTATTCACTTTAAACCTTAAAAACGGAAATCGTTTTGAATGTTCTACGCCGTATGTTTTTAAAGGTTCTAAAAAAAGTGGTATTTTAACTGATTCTAAATAATATTAAAGACGAAATTTCAATAATTCTGACATGGTTTTGTAATATTCATGCTCAATTTCAAGATAAGTATCAACACTTTCGTAATAATAAATATTCTCTGTAAAGTACTCAATGCTTGATATTTCGCCAAGGGTTAAGGCTTTTTGAAGAAGTGTATCGTAATGCTTCTCTGTAAAAACTCCCTCATACTCTTTCATACTTTTTTCAAGGTTCAAAAAGTTTCGAAAAAGTTTCAGAAATTTATTTTCAAGTTCCATTTTTCCAATTATATATTCTTCTCTACTAAATTGTTCCAGCAACCTTGCTCTTTTAACTTTGTTCTTATTTTCCCATAATGGAATGCTAAGTCCAAGTTTTATTCCATTGGCTTGTTTCATGATATCCGAATTTAAATAGCGATATCCAATGCTAAACTTGGGTAACGAGTTTGTTTTTACAAGTGAAGTTTCTTTTGAAGAAATTTCCTCTTTAGTACTTAATAGCTTCAGTTGTGGATCTGCATTCAATGATTGAGTTAATAATTCCTTCATGTCCTGATCGATACTCATTAAAGGATATTCATGCAGGTTAAGATCAATTTGCTTACCTCCGTTTAGTTTAATAAGATCATCAGTAAGGTTAGAAACTTTACTCTCAATCATTTTTAATTGATTTGCGGTATTCAAACGAAGCATTTTAATTTTATTGGCTTCAAGAATTGTTGCATCTCCTTCTTCCAACCTTTTTTGAAACAAGTCATTTAACCTTTCTGCATTATTTAAACGATTACTCAACTCAGCTTTTTGCTTGTTGTAATAAATCAGTTTAATGCAAAGCAGTTTTGCTTCTAGCAATATTTCCTGTCTCGATTTTGCTTTGTAGTTTTCCGTATTGGCAATTTGTGCCTTTTTAAGCTGATTCTTATACAAGTAGCTTGTCGGAAAATCAAAACTTTGACTTACCAATATTTCATATGGTTTTCCTTCATCTGACGAAAAGCTTTTTTCCCATTCCAGTTCAGGATTGTCCAAATTGGTTTGCGCTTTGAATCCTAGATTCTGAGCTTCAAAAAACTGTTCATTTGCTTTCAACACAGGATTGTTTTTTTCAATTGCAGAAAGCACATCCTGAACAGTATTCTGAGCCTTTGCAGAAAGGCTCAGAATTGATATCATGATTACGAATACAATTTTATTCATCTTCTTGTTTTTTCTTGTTTAACACCAAATAAACGATCGGAATAACATAGATATTCAGGAGGGTAGAGGTAAGCAATCCACCCAATATTACAACTGCCATTGGACTCTGAATTTCATTACCAGGTTGATCGCTTGCCAAAGCCATTGGAATTAAGGCCAGTGCAGCCGTTAATGCCGTCATCAAAATAGGACTTAGTCGATTCACCGATCCATTTAAAATGATCTCTTTTAACTGTAAACCTTTTTCTTTTAGGCTCTGGTAGTTGGATATTAGCAAAATTCCATTTCTGGTAGCAATTCCAAATAAGGTAATGAAACCAATAATGGCAGGAATACTTAACATGCCTGAAGTGAAGAAAATGGTAAATACTCCCCCAATTAGAGCCAGAGGAAGGTTTAGCATGATAATTCCAGCCAATTGAGAACTTCTAAATTCCTGGAATAAAAGCAGAAAGATGATTAGTAAACTGAAAATCGAAGTGATCATTAAAACTTTTGATGCTTTTGCCTCACTTTCAAATTGTCCTCCATACTCGATGCGGTATCCTTCTGGCAGTATGATATTTTCATCTACACTTTTTTGAATGTCTGCTACAATACCACTTAAATCTCTATCGGCAACATTGGCCGAAACAACCAGTTTGCGTTGTACATTTTCCCTGTTTATGGTATTAGGTCCTGATAGAGATTGAATGTCCGCCACATAGCTAAATGGAATTTTTTTTCCATCCCAAGTATCGATTAGTGCATTTCTGATGGCTTCAATACTTCCGCGATTCTCTTCGTTGTATTTCACGATCAGATCAAAAGCTCTGATCCCTTCAAATACATCAGAAACCTTAGCACCACCAAATGCTACATGAATAAATTCCGAAAACTGGGTGATGGAGATGCCGTATTTTGCCAGCATATCTCTTCTGGGTGTAATTCTTATCTGAGGGATTTCTACCTGCTGTTCAACGTTCACATCCACAACACCTTCGATAGGTGAAATAGCTGTTTTAATTTGATTTGCAGTTTGAAACATGAGATTTAAATCGTCACCAAACATTTTGATTGCAATATTGGCTTTAGTACCAGACAGAATGTGGTCAATTCTATGACTTAAAGGCTGTCCAATGGCAAAGTTTACTCCTTGAATTTGATTTAACTTCTCACGTACCTCCTGTAGAAATTCTGATTTGCTACGATCGGTTAACGTAAATGGAACTTCAATTTCCGAAGTGTTTACACCAAAAGAGTGTTCATCCAATTCTGAACGACCTGTTCTTCTGGCTGTCAATCGAACTTCGGGAATGGTAAGAAGTGCTTCCTCAGCCAAGACTTTAACTTTATTGGATTCCTCTAATGCAATTCCAGGTTTGGTAATGGCGGTAATCGTTAAAGAGCCTTCGTTAAAATCAGGCAAAAAGTTGCGTCCAAGATTTGTTAAAGTAATAATGGATGCAATAAATAAAATACCAGCACCACTTAATATCAATTTTTTGTGATTTAATGCTTTTTGAAGCGAGGCTTCATATCCTTTGTTTAAACGAGATACCAACCAACTTTCTTTGCTCTTCTTATCAAGCATTTTATCGCTTGTAAGCATAAAACTACATAAAACAGGAGTCAGTGTAATGGCTACGATTAATGATGCAAACAAGGCAACGATAAATGCAATACCAAGAGGTTGCAGCATTCGCCCTTCCATCCCGCTAAGGAAGAAAAGAGGTAAAAATGCAGCAATAATAATAAAGGTTGCATTAATAATAGATGAACGAATCTCGCAAGAAGCATCGTAAACCACTTGCAAAGGTTTTTTACGTTCTTCTTTTGGCAGAAGATGATTTTGTCTTAAGTGTTTGTAAACATTTTCTACATCAATAATGGCATCATCTACCAAGTCACCAATGGCAATTGCCATACCTCCAAGTGTCATGGTATTAATGGTAATGCCTAAAAACTTAAGGGTAATTATTGTTACCAATAATGAAATAGGAATCGCCAGGAGTGAAATGGTTGTAGTTCTGTAATTCATTAAAAACAGAAACAGAATTACAATTACAAAAGCAGATCCTTCCAGTAAAGCTTTTTGTACATTGCCAATGGATGAATTAATAAAATCCGCTTGACGGAAGATGTGTGTATTTACGTTCACACCCTCGGGTAATGATTTTGATAGCTCTTCAATTGAAGCATCAAGCTTTTCGGTCAATTTTAGGGTGTTAACGCCAGGTTGTTTTTTAATGGTTAGTAAAACCGACTGTTTGGCGTTAATGGTTCCCAAACCAATTTTTGGAGCGGCAGCAGCTTTAACTTCAGCAATGTCGCTAATTCGGATCGGAACATTCTTATAGATTTTTACTACCGAATTGCCAAGCTCATCAAAGTCAGAAGTTCTGGCAATTCCTCTAATGTTGTATTGATTTCCATATTCGTTAATGAATCCACCAGCTGAGTTTTGATTCGTAGCTTCAGCCGCTTTCATCAACTCATCGATACTTACATTGTAGTATCGCATTTTTTGTGGATTGGCAAGAATCTGATATTGTTTGTACTCACCTCCAATAACAACAACTTGGGCAACACCATTAATGGCAAGCAAATGTGGCCTGATGGTCCAGTCGGCAATGGTTCTTAACTCCATTGGGTTAACATTGTCCGATTGAAGTCCAATCATTAATACCTCACCCATAATTGAGGATTGTGGAGCAAGAGTAGGGTTACCGGCACCTTCGGGTAACATTTCAGACAATGGCATTAGTTTCTCACTAACAATTTGTCTGGCTTTGTAAATGTCAGTTCCCCACTCAAACTCAATCCAAACAATCGAGAATCCTGCCGATGAGGATGAACGTAATCTTCTAACATCAGTGGCTCCATTTACGGCTGTTTCTATAGGGAAAGTAACAAGTTTTTCCACTTCTTCCGGCGCCATACCGTGAGCCTCGGTCATAACAACTACAGTTGGAGCTGTTAAATCCGGAAACACATCCACATCCATATTTAATGTAGTGTAGCTACCTCCAATAATTAGTAAGGCAGAAACAAACATTACAAGAATGCGGTTGTGTAACGCATATTGTATGATTTTATTTAGCACAATGTATCTTTTTAAATTCTTAAATCGGTTAATTGATCAAGGCTTCTAATGTTCGTGAGAATGAGCTGGCAATGATCCTGCAAGGGAAGCAAGTTTCACAAAATAAGCTCCTTCGGTAACAACCCTTTCTCCAGCTTGAAGTCCTTTAAGGATTTCAACTTCACGACCATTATCGGCACCTATTGTGATAAATCTTTTCTCAAAGCTTTCTCCTCCGGTTTGTACAAATACATATTTCAAACCTTGATCTTCAAGAACTGCCGATTTTTCGATGTGCAATACATTTTTGGTATGTTCAGATTTCAGATAAACCTCAACAAATGAACCTGAATATAGTTCTGGTGTTAAGTCCAATTCAAAAAACAATGGCGTAGTATAATCATCCTCATGAATGTCTTTTCCATAGGCAATCATTTTGCCATTTAATTCTTCGGTGCTAAATACCTTATTGCGATAAGGAAGTTTAAAATTTGCCGATTTAATATTAGGAAGTTCTTTTAAATGCTTTTGGTAAACATCCGCTTTCAGCATCAATTTTGAACCTTGATCTACTTTGGCAAGTACAGTACCTTTTTCAACATATTGGCCTTCGTTCACATAAACGTCACAAACAAATCCGTTTACCGGAGAAAGAATGGAAAGTCCACTATCATTATAGTTTTTGTTGATGCTGTTGAATTTAACTTGGGCATTTTCGTAAGCCGCTTTAGCTTCTAGAAATGTTTTTTCCGTTACAATTTTATCTTTTCGCAAAGTACTTGCTCTATCGAACTCAGCTTTGGCTTTTTCAAGTTCCAGTTTTGCTTCGGTATATAGGGTAGACAGGTTGTCACCAGCCAATCCTTTCCCTGTAATCATGAATAATGAAGTGTTCTTGTTAACTGTTTTACCTGCAACAATATCGGTAGAACTAAAATGAACTACACCACTGGTTTTGGCAACCACTTGCTTTTCCATATTAACTGCTGGTTGTAGTGTTCCGGTAGTTTTGATAATGTTTTGGAAGTTTGAATTTTTAACTTCGGCAGTTGCAAAATCAATTTTCCAGGCTTGTTCTTTTAAAAAGCTAATTTCATTATCACTTTCCTGATCAGCTGCATTATCTGCTTCTTCATGATCCTTATAAACAGGGATATTTTTAGCAACGAACTTTTCTTTGCCATACTTCGAATTTACCTCAAAAACCAATGTAGCTGAGCCAGCCTTTTTAGGCATTAATGAAGGCGTGAAAATGCCATCTCTGGCAGGCGAATTTACCGTGTTCGAATAACCTTTCCCTGCTACCATTAAAACGACTTTAACACTTCCTTCGGTGTAAGGTTTGTAGGTTTCCAGGTTGGTTAAATGTGTCGTAAAGTTCGAAACATGATCCAACATGAGTTTAGGAAACTCCACGAATAACTCTGTATTTTCATTGTACAGGGTTAAACTCATGGTCGAATGATCTTCTTCATCATGTGCAGCATGAGTATCGGTTTCATGTGAGTGTCCGCCATGATCGTGTCCATGCGAATTGGTATTTGGTTTACATGCTATTAATAATGATAAGGCTAAGCTTATCCAGATATATTGTTTCATCTGTATATAATTTTATTGTTTTAGATCAGATGGAACTTACCATAAATTAAATAATCATTCCCGTGTGTGAATTAATAATTATTTAATTATGGACGTTTCATTTTTTCTATTCTTGTATTTATAACTCAAAATTTCATAGGCTGATTCGGAGAAAGTTACCTCCGAATCAGCATTAATGCTTAATGATTGTGTTCGTGATCGTGGTCATGTCCATGCTCATGATCGTGTCCATCTTCGTGCTTGGTGCTATCAACATCAAATTCTTCTTGATCATGTGCATCGCTATCATGAGAGTGTGAATGTGCTCCATCACCATGGTCGTGATCGTGTCCTTCATGTGAATGGATTTCTTCTTTTTTCTCTGATTTTTTACCTGCATTACCACATGAGGTAAATACTAGTCCACAAATGGACAGAACAAATAATAATTTTTTCATTGGATTGAAATTTGAGTTAGGTTGTGGGTATCTCATGGCAATTCATTTAAGAATACCAAGTGAAACCTCTACAACTTTTGTTATAAATGATTTGAATACTTTGTGTATTTACGCGTGATTTTATTGTATTATAATATGTGAGGGTATTATACAATAATATCAACACAACTTTAATAAGTTGTTGAATTACAGTCTTAGGCGAAGAATAAATTGGGTGGACCTCTCCTGTGAGGGATGAGCCTGAGCGGTTCGTATGGAAGCCTGAAATCTACAATGTAATATTTACTTTTTTCAATATTTTCCCTATATCCATAATCGATATGGTCTGATTTCAGAAAAACTTGATATTTGATTTCTTTTTGTACCCTGTGATGAGTAAGGAAGCATGTGTTTTTTTCGTTTTGCCCATGTTTGTGTACAAAGAACAAGTCATCCACGTCCTTTTTTTCGGTGGTAAATTCAAGATGATGAGTATCTGAATCCTTGTGATGACAATTTGTGCCAGATTTATGGGAATGAGAATTTTGGTGATAATCCTGATTGCCATGTACATGCCCATGATCGCCATGGTGATGATGAGGAATGATATCATGAGCTAATAATACCAAAACAGGTATTATCAATGCTAAGAACATCAGATTATTTTTCAAACTCCTCATTTTCGAAAATGTTTGCGACAAATATAAATTTTCAAAAAAAGAAATCCAATACCTAAATCATATGATTATGATTTCTTAATAAAAAATCCATGAAAAATACTTCATGGATTTGATTGTAATAGAATTATTTAGCGACTAATATAGCTCGTGGCTGATTTTACCTTCAAGTTTTTTAGCAGGGTTTCCTACATAAACTCCCCATTCTTCAGTGTTTTGTTTTGTTAAACTTGCACCCATAGCAAGTAAAGTGCCTTTTGCCAAATGCGAATAATCTCTGATGGTAGCATTAACGCCCAAAAAACAATGCGATTCGATGGTGCAGTGTCCCGACATTACAACGTGCGATGTGAAAAATACATGATCTTTTATTTCGCCATGATGTCCAATGTGGTTACCGCTCCAAAGAACTACGTTATTGCCTATTTTTGTGAAAGGTTGTAATGTGTTATCCTCAAGAATAAAACAGTTTTCTCCTATTTCATTGTCACATATCGTTGCTTTTGAACTGATGTATGAAATGTATTCATAACCTTTTTCTTTTCCCGCCCGGTATATCTTCTCTCTTAACTGATTCATTTTTCTTCCGGTCATTGGTGCAAACAATTTGTATTGGCTTGGTGGATATTTATCTTCCAAACTTTCGAATGCAACCACTGGCAATCCTTTAAATGAGTCTTCTTTTATATATTCTTGGTTTACAGTGAAAGCAACTACTTCGTGCTCACTATCATTCTCAAGGTACCAATGAGCCAATTCGGCTGTATCCAATATTCCGAAAATAATAACTTTAGCCATGTTGAAATTTGTTTAAGGTGAATGATTAAGAAGTTTTTGTGATAACCTACAGTACTTGTGAATATTGCAGATTATTTTGTTATTCTATTTAAATTACTGAATATCACAATGCAAAACAAATTTGATTTTAAATGGATGATCGATAAATATAAAATGCATGTAACAAAAAAGGCCGCAGATTTTTCTGCGACCTTTTCTATATTCATGTATGTAAGCTTACGATTCCTTGCTACATTCTTTTTTGCAATCACTCTTGCAGTCTGTTGTTGCTTCTGCTTTGTGGTGGTCACATTCTCCTGAGCATTTCTTTTCTGCGGTTTCAGCAGTAGCTTCAGTTTTTGTGCCATGAGTACAACCAGCACATTCTCCTTTGCACTCGTCATTTTTCTCAGCAACTACTTCAGTTTTTTCTTTTGAGCAACAAGCTTTTTCTTCAGCATTAGCAGTTTTTGTTTTATTACCACAAGAGCTTAGTACGAATCCGCAGATTGCGATAGCAAATAATAGTTTTTTCATCTAATTAAAATTTAAATGGTACGTATTGTCTTTCTTTTTAAGCGAGCATGAAGATATTGTTTCTGATAAATAAATACAAATGGAGTGGAAAGCTTTTTGATATGAAATTGTGAAAATAATTGATCTAATAAGAACTTAAAAATTGGAAAATAAGATTCATTTATTTGCTAATGAAATCATGATGAGAGGCTGGTAGGTGTTGATAATGAAGAATAAAATCATGATTAACTAAGAAAAAATCCTTCAATATAATTTGACATATTCATGTAAACTATTAATTTAGTGAATGAAAAATAAGAAATCTATGGTTAAACTTTTAGAAGACTCTGCTTTTTTGGAATATAGTTCTCCAATATTTCAGGACAAGATTTCAAAATCTATATGAAAGAATCTACTCTTAAGCATTCGTGTGTAAGAAGAAGCGATTTATAAATTAATGAAGTGATAGAAAGAGAAAAAATAGAATAAAAAGCGGAAGAAAAGAATAAAAGCAAAAGTAGATAAAACAAAAAGTTAGAAAATAGTAAACCAGAAAAAGAAAAAAAGCAATCCGAGCTCCAAAAAAAAAGGAAGGGGGAAACAGAAAGTAGACAATCCGACCTTGAAAATAGATGGTGGAATGAAAAAGTAGATAAACCGACACCTAAAAAAGGCAGAGGAAACAGAAATTAAGCATTCCGATCTTGAAAGAGTAAATAAGAGAGAAAAAGTAAACAAACCGACCTTAAAAATGTGAGGGGGAATCAGAAAGAGGAAATCCCTACCCAAAAAAAGGAAGAAAAAAATAATTAAAAATAAGAAGATAGGAATAAACCAGAAGAAGGAAAATAGGAAGAGGGGATGGTTTAATAGAAGGTAAGCTTGAGTATTAAATATCAAATTTATTAATATTAACATTAAATCTTTTAAAAATGAGTGCTAAGTATTACAAGTTCAGACAAGAAGAATTACCAGTTGTAGGAAATTTCTTATTGAATCGTTTTAAGCGTGATCGTGTTCAGTTCGAAGATTTTTCACCTGAATACAATGATGACTATGAGGCCAACTGGCTAAGTCAAATTCAGAAAGTAGAACAGCTTAACTTGGCAAGTCATCTTACGGCAGATCTGAAACAGATAACTGATGAAATGTATCATCTTATGAGCGATATTGTTGATAAATTGGATTTTACATCCGCCTATGCACAACGTGCAAACAAAAGCCTGACTATTAAATTTTCTGATTTTGGTATTAAGGAAGCTAAAAAGGAATTGCGAAAGAAGAATGTTGAAGGTTATTTGCTTAGAATTAAACTTGTTCAACAGAATGTGATTAATAACCTGGAAGCTTTGAAAGTAAAAGGTTACAAAGAAGAGATAGGAAGCGAGATTGTAAGTATGACTCTAAAAGTGAAGGAGCTGAATGAGCAGCAGGATGAAAAAATGAGCGAAAGAAAACAATTGGTTGCAAGTAACAATGGTGAGTTCGACAAGTTATGGGCGATACTTAGTGATGTTTCACGAACTGGAAAGCTTTTGATGAAAAAAGACAAACTAAAAGCAGAAGAGTATATGTTCTCTCATATCCTAAAAAGGGTTCGCAAGTCAGTCCCTGTTGAAAAGAAGATAGAAAAAGAGGTGGCTTCACCAACAAATATTGAACAACAACCAGAGGTTGTGGAAGCTTAAATATTGCATGTTATTTCTTTAATAATATCAAAACATCCCTATTAGTAAGGGATGTTTTTTATGCAATTTTGAAAGCTGTAAATTTCTTAAAGCAATATATTAAATTTAAGTCCTGCGCCTTTCCTTACAATTATTGGCGATATACTAATATTTTTTTTCTTTAGTTTGTCGAAAGCCCAATAGGTGAGATCCACAGAAAGAATTCCTATTCCGGCACCAACTAAAATATCCGAAATCCAGTGTGCATTGTTCATTACTCTTGATACTCCAGTAAAGGTTGCTAGTACATAGCCTGTGTATTTAAGCCATGGATAGTTTGCGCCAAATTCTTTGTCCAGATATCTAGCTCCAATAAATGCTTGTGTGGTATGTCCTGAGGGAAAAGAGGTGATTGCAATTCCGTTGGGACGTCTTCTTTTGGTGGAAGTTTTTAGTTTTCCCATTACTGTAAGTCCAATAATTTCGGAAGTAAGCAGTCGGGAAATTTGTCCCATTCGTTTGTTGTTACCAGGTTTATTTAATGCAATTAAACCGAGCGATATACCCAATGGAGCAAATTGTGTGTAATCGTCAACAACAGTTGTATAATCGTGAATTTGTTTAAATACTTCATCTTGGAATGCGAATTTACTGGTGTACCAATGATCTTTATGTTTCGAAAACTCTAGGAAAACACCTGTGCCAATTATACCTGCAGCAGTTAAACTTCCCAGATCTAATAAATTATTTTTTTGAGGTTGATGTAAACTTAAACTATCGGTTTTTATTTTAAACTCATCAGCTGCTATTGCTTGATAATTAAATTGCAAAAACACTAAAATTATAAGTATAATTTGTGGAGAATTTTTCATATAATTTGTTTAATATGAATTAATAAATGAAAAACCATAAGCCAAACAACTATTGTGTTCGACCTATGGTTGAACTTACTACAGACTATAATTTTAATGACTGTGTTCTGCTTCGCCCTTTTTCATTTCGGCAAGCAAATAGTAGGCTGCATTTTGAGCTACCAGTGTTTCATTGTCTAATTTTTCCAAAGGTTTAATTTCTATAAAGCCACGATCTTTTACTCCGGTAACTATTTCTATCATTTTTAATGTGATTTTTGCACCTCCTTCATGTGCTTCATCACCATGTCCATGCTTATCTTCTTCCTTGTGTGTGTTGGCCTCTTCATTGTGTCCATGTTCGTCTTCTTCTTCGTGACTCACAATAAAGATGAATGATTTATCACCTTCGGTAACAACCGCAGCTTCCGGAACTGCAAGTACTTGGCTTTCTCCGGTCATGATTTTTCCTGTAATAAATATGCCTGGTAATAATCCGGTATTTTTTGTGCTTACTGTAGAGTGAACCATGACAGCTCTTGGATTTTCTTCGAAAGATTTACCTATGGTTGTTATTTTGGCTTTATAACTTTTTCCATTTTGATTGTTGATCTGGAAAACAACATCTTGTTCTTTCTTCACTTTTGTGATGTCACTTTCAAAAATTTTTAAATCGGCATGTAATTCATCCGTATTTAAAACTTCAAACAATTCTGTTTGAGGTTCGATGTATTTACCCAAATTTACTTCAACCTTGCTAATGGCTCCACTAATTGTTGACAATACCGGAACACTGTTGTTAATATTACCATTTCTTACCGAGGAAGGATTGATGTTTAATAATTGAAGTTTTGCCTCCAAGCCTTTGTTCTTAGCCTTTAAACTTAAATATTCCGATTTGACTTGTTGAAACTGTTTGCCCGATGCAACATTGTTTTTCAATAGCATTTCCTGTCTTTCGTAATCCTTTTTCAGGTACTCTAATTGGTTAATACTTTCTTGGTAATCAACTTGCAGTTGAATTAAAGCTGGATGAGTAAGGGTTGCTAAAACTTGTCCCTTTTGAACGATATCACCTTCGATTACATTAATAGATGCAACATTTGCTCCTATAGGCGAACTAATACTGGCTTGGTTTTGAGGTGGAACTTGGAGTTTGCCTGATGTGCTTACAAACTCACTCAAATTCATTTTTTTCAAATGTTCAAATTTTAATTGAAGCACTTCATCCTGTTCTTCACTAATTCGAACAATATTTTCATTGTGTCCTTCTTCTTTAGGTTCATTAACTTCAATAATTACTTTCTGAGATTTAGAATCACAGGAAACAAAAAATAATGAGTTCGAAAAAATAATTACTGGTATGATATATTTGTTAATCTTCATGATATTCTTATTTAATGATTAAAATTTACTGGATTATCAGGCTTTTTAGTAGCTGTTTGTAAGGTATTGAACTCTGTTTACAGATTCCAAATAACTCTCCAGTTTATTCAGGTAAGTTTGTTTTATGGCAATGGCTTCTTCCAGATTTTTCGAGAATTGTAAGTAATCCAATTCCCCTTTTTTATATGCCAATTGGGCACCTTTTATTTGTTCATTGGCAATGGGAAGTGCTTCTTTTTCAAAATAATCAATGCTGCGATAATATTGCTGATAGTTTTGATTTACTTGTTTCAATTCATTTAATAACAACATTTTTTGTTCTTCTTCTTGTAGACTGGCAATTTGTGCGTTTGTTTTAGCTGCCTTAATTCTTCCTTTTTGTGGGCGATTCCATAAGGGAATACTGATACCTGCCTGATAGGAATAATATCCGGTTTGATTTCCTATTTTTTGAATGTCATATTGTAGGTTTAATTTAGGTAGCAGTGCCCTTTGTTCCACTTTTACCAATGCTTGTTGAGCTTTGGTATTCTTGTTGGCCAGATCCATAAGAGGATGATTCTTCAAATTGGAATTGTTTAAATTCAACTCTTTGCTATCTTTTACAGATGAAGGAACGTCGAATTTGTAATCAGCTTTTAACCAGAAGTTCAATTCTGTGATACTATTCTGATATTGTGCTTCGCTTTCTTGCATTGCAATTCGAATTTGTTTTGCCTGATTGGTTGCCATTAGCCATTCCAGTTTTGAAGTTGCTTCTGCTTCGTATCGAAGTTTTGCAGCTCTTTCAAAACCAGTATAAATTGAATCTAATTCGTTGGCCAAGAGTAAACGTTTTTTCTTTATAACAGCTTGATTCCAACTCTTGCGTACAGCACTTTCAACATTCATTATCGTAAGGGATTTGTGAATATTGGCCAACTCAATCTGAGTTTCTTGATACTTGTTCTTGGCATTAGTTGAGAAGATATCAATATTCGATTGTTCAAAACCAATTGTTCTTGTAGATGTTTCACTTCCACCTTTACTGTCTTCTCCCCAGGATATAACTGTCTCACCCAAATCTAGACTTGTTTTTTTCAATTGCTTTTGTCTTTCAATTTCCAAACGTGCAGCTTCAATACTTGGATAATTGTTTTTTGCCAATTCAATTGCTTTGCTTAATGTAATTTCTTTTGAGATCGCTTCTTGGGCATTTACATTTCCGCTAAAGAAAAATAATAAAGCAACCGTCGCTACAGCAGGAATTACTTTTTTGGACAATCTTTTTTCGGAACGATTTTCTAACCATTGATAAAGAATTGGCAATACAATTAATGTCAATAGAGTAGAGGTTAAAAGTCCTCCAATAACTACCGTAGCCAATGGTCTTTGCACTTCTGCTCCTGCCGAGGTGGAAATTGCCATTGGTAAGAAACCCAATACATCTGTGGATGCTGTTAATAGAATCGGACGAATTCTTCTTCTTGTTCCTTGTAGAATTCTATCCTTTATATTTGTGATACCTTCTTCTTTTAATTCATTTAAGCTACTGATTAATACTAAGCCATTAAGAACTGCAACACCAAATAGTACGATGAATCCTACACCTGCCGAGATGCTGAAAGGCATGTCGCGTAACCAAAGAGAGTAGATGCCCCCAATGGCTGCAAAGGGAATTGCCATATAAATCATTACCGATTGCTTCATCGATTTGAGTGCGAAAAAGATCAATAGGAAAATTAAGCCCAGTGCAATTGGAATCACTACCTGTAATCTTTTCGATGCTCTTTCCAGGTTCTCAAATGCACCCCCGTAACGGATGTAATATCCTGCCGGAAGATCTAGGTTTTGATCTAATTTTTCCTGAATTTCTTCAACCAGAGATTTTATATCTCTGCCTCGAACGTTAATCCCAACATAGGTTCTTCTTGCAGTATTCTCTCTTGAAATTTGCATAGGACCACCTTCATAGTTAATGTCAGCAACTTCGCGCAGTGGAATTTGAGATCCGTTTGAAAGTGTTATATATAATTCACGAATATCATTAATGTTGGTTCTGTTTTTTTGATTTAAACGAACAACCAAATCAAATCTTTTTTCACCTTCGAAGATGATGCCTGCAGTCCCACCTGCAAAGGCCGAGGATACCAATTGATTTAATTGTACAACGCTCAATCCATAACGAGCTAACATATCACTCTTATAGTTTACAGTTATTTGCGGAAGACCAGCTGTAGCTTCAACCTTCATATCGGCCACTCCATCGGTACCTGCTATTATTTTTCCAATTTCTTCTGCTTTTGTGGCCAAAATATCTAAATCTTCACCAAATAATTTGATGGCAATATCCTCACGAACTCCTGTTAACAATTCGTTAAAACGCATTTCGATTGGTTGGGTAAATTCGTAGTTCACACCAGGAATGGTATGTACCGTTGCCTTCATTTTTTCGATCAGTTCATCTTTGTTTTCTGCTGAAGTCCATTCATCTTGTGGTTTTAAAAGAACAAATACATCAGCAATATCCATTGGCATCGGATCGGTTGGAACTTCAGCTACACCAATTCTACTGGCAATGGTTGTAATTTCAGGATAAGTTTCTTTTAAAAGTTTTTCAATTCTTGTTGTGGTAGCTACTGTTTCCGATAGGGAAGATCCTGGTTTTAAAATTGCATGAAAAGCCAGATCTCCTTCATCCAATTGAGGAATAAACTCTCCCCCCATTCGCGAAAATAAAACGATTGAAGAGATCAGTATGGCAATTGAACCTATCAGTACTATTTTGCCTCTGCGTAGTGCTGCAGCTAGAATTGGTTCAAAGAAATTTTCAATCCCTTTCACAATCTTATCACCAAACCCGGGTTTATCACTCTTCGATTTTTTAAGAAAAATTGAAGAAATCATTGGAACGTAAGTCAAACATAGAATCATAGCTCCAATTAATGCAAAAGCGAATGTTTGAGCCATAGGGCGGAACATCTTACCTTCCACACCCTCTAGAGCCAGGATAGGAATGAATACAATAAGGATAATGAATTGACCAAAGAATGCAGAGTTCATCATTTTCGATGAGGATTTTTGGGTCAGATCATTCATTTCATCAGATGAAGGTTTTTTGAGTTGTCTTGAGAGATAAAAGACGATACTTTCTACAATAATTACAGCACCATCTACAATAATACCAAAGTCAATTGCTCCTAAACTCATGAGGTTGGCCCAAACACCGAAGATATTCATCATGATAAAGGCAAACAGCAACGAGAGAGGGATGGTAGAAGCAACGATTAATCCACCTCTCCAGTTTCCAAGCAGAATTACTAGAATAAAAATTACAATCAATCCACCTTCAATAAGATTGCCTGAAACGGTTGAAGTTGTTTTTTCTATCAGTTTACTTCTATCCAAAAGGGGTTCTATGCTAACTCCTTCCGGAAGTGATTTTTGAATTTGAGCAATTCTCTCCTTTACATCGGTAATTACATCATTTGAATTTCCATCTTTAATCATCATGATGATACCTCCAACTGCTTCTTTGCCATTTTTTGTAAAAGCTCCGTAGCGAACTGCCGATCCGAAACGAACTTCAGCAATATCTTTTACTAAAATTGGAGTGTTGTTTTGTACTGAAACTACAATGTTTTCAATATCAGATTTGGTGCGTAGGATTCCTTCTCCGCGAATAAAGTTTGCCTTGTGATCTTTTTCGATATAAGCACCACCTGTATTTTCATTATTATCTTTTAGTGCATCGAAAACTTGAGCTAAACTAAGTTGGTTAGCAAGCAAGCGATTTGGATCTATGGCTACCTCATATTGTTTCTGATTACCCCCCATACTATTGATCTCTACTACACCTGGAACCATAGCCATTTGTCTACGAACAATCCAATCTTGAATGCTACGCAAATCAGTTGGAGAATATTTACTTTCAAATTTTGGATCTACTTCAAGTGTATATTGGTAGATTTCACCTAAACCTGTAGAGATTGGTCCCATAAAAGGCGTTCCAAATCCTTCTGGAATTTGCTCTGCCACTTCGCCTAATTTTTCGCTAACTACCTGGCGTGGAAGGTAAGTTCCTTTATCATCATCGAAAACTACAGTAACAACTGAGAGCCCAAATCTGGAAACTGAGCGAATTTCATTTACTCCTGGAAGGTTTGACATGGCAAGTTCAACAGGATAAGTTACGAATTGCTCAATATCCGTAGTGCCTAAATTAGGAGCAGTTGTAATTACTTGTACTTGATTATTTGTTATATCTGGTACTGCATCTAAAGGTACCTTTTTCATAGACCATAAACCTGCAGCAATTAGTGCAAGAGTAAAAAGTCCTATTATCAGTTTGTTCTGAATAGAATACGAAATTATTTTATCTATCATATTATTTTGTTTAAGTCGGACAATTAATTAAAGTCAGTTCAATTGTGAGTTAACCGAGATGTATAACATTGTGAAAGAATGTAAACTGTCAAGCTGCAGCAAGAGCAGGAGTACACTCGTCTAGTTCACAACATGAACTGACATAAAAGATTGATTCGAAAAATCGAAGTCAGACTTAAACAATAGGAGGGTGGAAACAATCAGGGTGATAGTTTTCCACAAAGTCTTTTTGGAAATTATATTGTTCGGATACTGTTTCCTGAGTAGAAAGGTCAATTGTTGTAAAGTTTACTTTGACCATTAATTGGCAGCAGGTACATGCGCAGAATGGGGAACAGGTATCAATATGATTTTCATTCATGTGATCACTTCCATCAACCAACTCATAGTTTGATTTGTCTTGAGTGAATGCATGGGCATCGTTACAAGGAACTACTGTTAGAAGCAGTGCATAAAGTGATAATATGAAGGTAAACCATTTCATGAGCTAACAAAAGTAGAAGAAAATTGTAAAGTTTTATGTCCTTGAATTTTTTTTAACAGTTTTTTAAGAAACCTTAACAGTTTTCTGTGTCTTAAGAAGAAAGTGAAATGATGGGTAAGAAGGAATGATGTTTTTTTGGGAGTAGCTTGCTTATCCGTTGATCAGTTATGTAATGGGATAGTTGGTTTTTCCGGAAGTGTAAACATCCTAAAATATTGGACAAAAAATAAGTGTATCTCTAACATGAATGGGATACACTTATTAAAAATTTGTGATTCATTGGAATCATCTGGTCACACAACCCACATTGGTCATTATTTTCTGAAGGCATAATTGTATTCTTTGTTGTTTGAAACTAAACGTACTTTGTACTCTCCTTCAGGTAATGCAGTAACATTAAACTTCTTTGAAAAAGTTGGAGCTGATGTATATGATTCTTCGAATACTTCATTTCCTAATTCATCAGTAATTGAAAGGTTGAAAGTCGTATTTTCAAAAGAAAGGTAGCTCACGAACAAGTCGTTGTCTTTAGATCTGAATAAAGTTTTTTCAGCAAGTTCTTTAGCGTCTGTAACTTTAAGTTTTTTTCCTTCAATAACGAACTCTTTTTCAACATTTTCATCTGCACCACTTAGTACAATTTTATAAATACCATCTTCCAAATAAGAAAAGTCAAATAGTTTCTGATCTGTAGTAGCGCTATTTACTTTTTTAGAGTAGTATAGGTTTCCTTCTCTATCGTAGATCTTCATTTTTAAAACCGATTCAGTAGGGTTGATGATAGAAACGATAGACAAATCTGTGTCCAAATACTGATTGATTTTGATGTTACCGGTGGCAAAAGCTGAACTTGCGCCTAAGAATAGTAATGCTCCCAAAACAATTCCTTTAAGATTTACATTTTTTGTTTTCATACAAATAAAATTTAATAATTAAATGTTAATAAAATCAGCTCTTGATATTTCTCTTATGCTGACATTGTAAATCTATGTATTATTCGTAGAAATGATCTAAATAAAATCCTCGAAAAGTGGAGAAATAACAAAAAAATGAACTTATAACGGTTGCGGAAACTCCCGAAATTGTTTGCGTTACACAGATTTAATAAAGAATTTTGTCATTATTAACATGATTTGACCATTTTGCATGTTTATGATAACGTTTACGGAATTTTCGAAAAAGAGGCAAAACGTCATTTTTTAGCTTGAGCTCATAAAAAAGTGATAGAAAAACCTGCTTCGAAAATGCTCATTTGAATCATTAAAATTGCAATCTCGATTCTTTTTGAAAAATTTTATTCTGTGCTAATATGCACTCACAGATTAATATATTTTACCAATCGTTTTGATTGCTTATTGGTATTGAACTATTTTTGGTGCAAAATTTTTAGACAATGAGCTACCAAAACTTAATTGACTTTTCAGTTCATCCTTCTGATGTGGATCGATTCGATAACAAATGGGAGGGATTAAAAGAATATATCAATACAAAAGAATTAGATGGTGTGGAGTTACTAATAGGGTACGATCATCCATCTGATGAAATCCCAAAGGAAGTAGTAAAATCAATTCATTTGCCGTTTTGGGTAACCTGGTTGGATGTTTGGCGAAAAGGAGAGGAAGCTGCAAAATATTATTTCCCGGATGTAAATAATGATTACTTGCAATTTTGTTGTGGAGGAAGAAATGCTTCCGAAATGGTGCAAACGCAAAAGAAGTTGTGGGAGAATGCTAGCCTGTTTAATCCGGCCCATGCAGTTATTCATGCTGCCCATGTTGAGTTGGATCATGCCTTTTCACGTGATTTTACTTATAAGAATACCGAAGTGAGTTCCAACTTGGCAGAGATGCTAAACCGTACGGCACAGGAATTCACCGATGGAGAACCTCCGGTTACTTTGGCTATAGAAAATTTGTGGTGGCCAGGTTTGGATCTGCTATTTCCAGCAGAGGTTGATGATTTTGCAGGAAGGTTAGAGTTCAGCAATTGGAATGTTTTGTTGGATACAGGGCATTTAATGAATACCAATCCCGCTCTGCGTTGTGAGGATGAGGCCATCGATTTTGTTTTGGATAGAATATCAAGATTGTCAAAAGATGTACAAGCCAAAATTAAAAGTTTGCACCTGAATTGCAGTTTGTCGGGAGAGTATCAGTTGAAACAGATACAAAATGGTTTTCCTCAGGATTGGGAAAAACTTACTCATCGCGAAAAATATTCGGCAGCTCGTAAGCATGTTTTGCAAATCGATCAGCATTTGCCTTTTCAATCAGAACGAGTAAAGGAAATCATTGCGGAAGTGCAACCGGAGATTGTAGTTCATGAATTCATTACAAAAGATATGGATGAATTTACAGAGAAACTAGAAGTGCAGCGAAATAATTTAATGTAGGGACACGCATTGCGTGTCCTTTTTTATATCATCTATTTTATACGTTTCCATGTATTATATATGCATCCCGAATAATCTTTTCCTGGAGCAGCCAATTCGAATCCTTCTTTAAATGTGTTTTCGTCCACGATCTCAAAAGTGATTCTTGCCCTAAATCCCTTTGGAACATTTTCTATGGCTTCTGTTTCAAAAACAAATACACCTTCTTTCGAATTATCTAACACAAATTGATTTACATAGCCTTCGATATTAAATTGTCGATAGATGATTTTCTTACGAAATCCATCGAAGCTGATGTATCCTTTATCGATATGTAACTCACCTTCAGGATATTTTTCGCTAGGGTCAAACTTGGTTTCTACATTTAATGTAATATATCGACCATTCATTTCTGTAGTAAAAGATTGCTTTCCAATTCCTTTTCCTGCTTTGCCGGTTGTCTCACTTTTCCAATTACCCATAAAATACTCCAGGCAAGAGAAATGTTCTGGTAGTTTTTGATCTTGTGCCATCCCAATAAGTGGGATGAAAAGCAATGCGAATAGTAGTTTTTTCATACTTGTTGATTTGTATAATTTAGAATGAGAAAGATACCATTTTATTTAATTTCGTTGAGCTATAGTTTGTTTAATTAATTGACATTGCTGGTAATTCTCCGTAAATTCTTGTTTATTTTAAAATAAGGAGGATTTAATAATGGAGTTATCACTTTACGAAAGATTAGGCGGAAGCGATGGGATTACAAAAATTGCTAGTGATACTGTTGACCTACATCTTAAAAATGCCGCAATTGCACCACGCTTTTCCAAGAGCGACATTCCAAGTTTAAAAAAAGGTGCGGCTAACTTTTTCATCATGGGAACAGGTGGCCCAAGTGTATATGAAGGAAAAGATATGTTATCAACTCACAAGGGAATGAATATTAGTGATGTTGAGTTTAATGCAGTTCTTGATGATATATTGCAGGCACTTGAAATGAATGATGTTGGGCAAAAGGAAAAAGAAGAAGTTCTTTTTGTTTTGTATGGTATGAAGAAAGATATTGTGGCAATGTAATACCATATTGAATGTGTTTTTATAAAGAGATTAGATCCGCCTTGGTTTGATCTCTTTTTTTATGAATTCAAGTAATTCCAATTGTTCTAAAACTTATTTTTATTTCCAAAATATTGCATAGCTTTGCAGCAATTGGGTTTCTTGTTTCAAGAATGAAAAGGGAATTTGGTGAAAATCCAAAGCTGTCCCCGCAGCCGTAATACTTTCCTAAGATAGTTAAGTCGGAATACCTGCCTAATTAATGAAACTATTTCGTGACTTCGGGGAACTGAGTAACGGGAGTATAATTTTAAGAATTGTATTTTCTTATCATCCTTCCCCACAATAATTTGTGGAAGAAATGAACTTATTAAAAACGATCGGCCTAAACTTGTTACTTCTGACTGTTTTAGGTTTTGTTGCATGTCAATCAGGAGAGCAAAAAAAGAAGACTTCACAGAATTCAGAATCAGATATTGCTGATAAGGCTTTTTATCATCAAACAAAACTGAAGTATGCAAAGGGATTCGAAATCAATATTCTTGATAATAATTTGAAGGAATTGATTGTTTGGGATCCTTGGAACGAAGGCAAGGTTTTTCAGAAGTATTACCTTAAAAATAGAGGAGATCAATTTGAAGGAAAACTTCCTGATGATGGTTTGATGGTAGAGGTTCCTGTTAAAAGTATTGCGGCACTTTCCAGCACACAAATCGGAATTTTGAAATTCTTGGGCGTAGAGGATAAAATTGTAGCCGTTTCTTTACGTGATAGAATCTACGATGAGGAAATAGACAAGAGAGCTAAGGCTGGTAAAATTCAGGCAGTAGGTCATTCTGAAAGCTTAAATTTCGAAAAGATTGTTGAAATTGATCCAGATTTGGTAATGGTGGCTGGGTTTATGAAGATTACCGATAGAGAAACTAAATTAATGCAAGCTGGATTGCCTGTTGCGTATAATATCGAATGGATGGAATCTTCGCCTTTGGCTCGTGCCGAATGGGCCAAGTTTATCGCTGCCTTTTTTAATAAAGAAGCTGAGGCAGAGAAACATTTCGATGAGGTTGAAAAAAGATACATTGATTTAAAATCAATTGTAACTACCGTTAAAAATAAGCCTACAATTCTTTCAGGATATAATTTTAAAGGCACATGGTATATGCCGGGAGGGCAATCTTATTTGGCTCAATTCCTTAGAGATGGGAAGGCAGATTATTGCTGGTTTTCGGATAGTACGAGCGGGAGTATGCCTTTAAGTTTTGAAACTGTGTTTGATAAACAACATGATGCCGATATTTGGTTTGGTCCTGGACAATGCAAAACAATAAAAGATCTGGAGAATCTGGATGATAGGTATACTTTGTTTGAGTCTTACAAAACAAAGCAAGTATACTGTTATACCAAAAGAATGAAGGAGAGTGGTGCTAATGACTGGTTTGAATCTGGAGTCATTCAGCCTGATGTGGTATTTAAGGACATTATTAAAATTTTACATCCAGACTTGTTGCCGGATTATGAATTGCATTTTTATCAGAAATTGAATTAACAGAACTATGGTTTCTCAGAAAGGTAAAATTGTATCTATTTTATTTGGCGGTTTAAGCCTTATCATCATCACTTTATTGTTGCTAGATCTAATTTTTGGATCGGTAAATATTCCTTTTGAAAAGGTGTTTGCGATATTGGCAGGAAATGAGGTGAAAACTTCGTGGAATTATATTGTTCTTAATTTTAGGTTACCCAAAGCATTAACAGCCATTTTTGTAGGTGCAGGATTATCGGTAACAGGATTAATGATGCAAACATTGTTTAGAAATCCATTAGCAGGCCCTTTTGTTCTGGGAATTAGTTCCGGTGCTAGCCTAGGTGTTGCTTTAATGGTAATGGCCTCGGCAATTGTTCCAGCCTTTTTTGGAGTTGTTTCCGCTTTTTTGGGAAACTGGGCTTTGGTGGTTGCTGCTGTTGCAGGTGCTTCACTTGTGTTTTTGCTGGTAGCGTTAGCCTCAATTCGAATTTCCGATAGTGTCTCATTATTGATTATAGGAATCATGTTCGGAAGTATTACCGGGGCAATCGTAAATATATTGCAATACTTTAGTGAACCTGAACAGATACAGAGTTTTATTGTTTGGACATTTGGTTCCTTGGCGGGTGTGACATGGGTTGAGATGCAGGTAATGGGACCAATTGTATTTGCAGGTTTAATTTTGGCATTTTTCCTGATAAAGCCTATGGATGCATTGCTGTTAGGAGAGAATTATGCTAGAGGAGTAGGAATATCGGTAAATAAAACCAGAATTGCGGTAATCATTAGCACGGCTTTAATCGCAGGAACATTAACTGCATTTACTGGACCGATTGCTTTTGTGGGGGTTGCGGTTCCACATATTGCTCGTTCCATTTTTAGAACAGCAAGTCATAAAGTGTTAATGCCAGCAGTAGTGCTAATTGGAGCTGCAATAATGCTAATTTGTGATATTTTTTCTCAATTGCCAGGCAATCAAAATACATTGCCTATTAATTCCGTGACAGCTTTATTTGGTGGGCCAGTAGTGATTTGGGTAATTATGAGGAGTAGAAATGTAAAAGCATCCTTTGGTGGATAATGGAACTATGAAAGAGGAGAGAGAGCATCAAAATATATTAGTTACCAAAGATCTTGCAATAGGTTACAAGCAATCGAAGAAAGATACTTTGTGTTTGCTATCTGATATTAACCTAACGATTCGGAAGGGAGAAATGGTTTGTTTGCTTGGCCCCAATGGAGCAGGTAAATCTACTTTAATGAGAACCATTGCCGGAATACAAGCCCCACTGGATGGTCGCACTTTGGTTGAAGGTATTCCCATTCGAGATAGAAACTTTAAAGAAATTGCACAACTTCTTAGTATTGTTCTTACAGAAAGGATTAATGTTGGCAATCTTACGGTATATCATATCGTTTCTTTGGGGCGTCATCCGTATACTTCCTGGATGGGAAAATTATCTGATGCTGATAATGATAAAATAAAATGGGCTCTCGAACAGGTTGGATTACTGCATTACGCGAATCACTATATCAATCAATTGAGTGATGGTGAGCGTCAGAGGGTAATGATTGCAAAAGCTTTGGCACAAGATACTCCATTAATCATGTTGGATGAACCTACAGCGCATCTCGATCTACCGAACCGTGTTGAAATTATGCGTTTGCTGCATCGTTTGGCAAGAGAAACCAATAAAGCCATTTTGATGTCTACTCATGAATTGGATTTGGCTTTACAAGCAGCCGATTTAATTTGGTTAATGGCAAGAAATCAACCAATAAAAGTGGGCGCTCCTGAAGATTTGGTATTGAATAGAAGCATTGAAGATACCTTTCAGAATAAATCTTTCAATTTCGATAGAAAGACAGGTAATTTTATTATGAATTACCAGAAAAAACAAACCATACAACTTTTGGGTAATGATGTGATGGGATTTTGGACGCAGCGAGCCTTGTCTCGAGAAGGATATCAGGTTACCTGTGAGCAAGTAGGAGACTGTTGTGTGAAATTACTGGAAGATACTATGAAATGGGAGATCCATCAGAATGAAAGTGTTACTTGTTGTAACAGTATTCAAGAGTTAATTGCCTACCTAAAAAAAACTTTACACACGAGTTAATTCAGATGTAAAAAGATGTTGAATAAACGATCTTTTTAGGAAAGTTGTAGAGAAAATTTGTATACATTTGCGCTGCATTTGGTTTTTTACTTCTCTATTATCAGAAGTAGAAATGAAAAGGGAATCCGGTGAAAATCCGGAACTATACCCGTAGCTGTAAGTTCTAATATAGCTTTTTGAAATACTCCTTGCCACTGTTCCATATTGTTTAGGAATGGGAAGGCCTCAAAAAGTAGAACAAGTCAGAAGACCTGCCACTGCAAACATTTAAGTCATTGCTTTCGGGAAAAAGAGCAAGCGAACGAAAAAGTAATCAATAACTAAATAGGGATTTTTCTGCCATAACTGGTCCTTTACGGTATATTGTGAAATTTCTTTTAAGCTCCCTGTCTGCATTGCATTAGTTAATCTTATTTTCATTTTATTCTTTAAAAACATGAAAAGAACATTTTTAACTGCTTTTGCATTGCTGTCATTATTTAACGCTGTAGTAAAAGCTGATGAAGTGCCAAATTCAACTGATGACAAAAAGGTTGTAAAGCATTTGAATTTAGAGGAAGTTGAAATTAATGCTTCCAGAGTGAATGCCAAACTTAAGGATTTACCGCAAAAAATTGAGGTGATTACTCAAAGAATGATTGAAGCCTCACCAGCCGTTGATGTGGCGGGTTTATTAAAACGATCAGCATCGATTGATATTTTGCAATACCCAGGTGTACAGGCAACGGTTAGTATGCGTGGTTTTACTCCTTCGCCAAGTGTAAAGTATACAGTGATTTTGGTAGATGGAAAACCAGCAGGTACTGAAAATATAGCAAGTATTAATTTGCAGAATGTAGAAAGAGTAGAAATATTGAAAGGTCCTTTTTCTGCCCAATATGGATCGGCAGCTATGGCTGGTGTTGTAAATATTGTGACCAAAAATAGTACCGGTGAGTTAGGCGGAAGAATTGATGCTGAATATGGAAGCTTTAAAACTTCTAAGTTAAATGCAGCATTAGGTGGTTCTGTTTCTGAAATGATAGATTTTGATTTGGGATTTTCATTCAATAATCAAGGGAAAGATTACAAAACGGGTAGTCACAACTTGTATGATGAGAAGTATGCAAAATCTATTTTGGATGAAAGTTCATATGGAGAAAGAATGGTGAATACACAATTCACTACCTATAATTTAAATACTCGATTAGGAATTACCCTCGCAGAGGATTGGAAGATTAACCTGAACGGCGGATACTACAGAGGTGATGACATTGAAACTCCTGGTAATTTCTGGCATACCGAAGGAATGGACTCTAAAGATATTGAACGCTTTACAACGGGTTTTGATGTAGTGGGGAAAATCAAAAATCATAACATCATGTTTTCACCATTCTATTCAAACGAGGAGAATAAAACGATTGATGTGGGTTCTGATGGATACGGTGATTTTGAAAGTGTTTATAAAAACTATGGATTCCAATTGACAGATTCCTACCAAATAGGAAAACACAACCTTGCCTTTGGTTTGGATAATAAAACCGAAAAATACGAAAGTACCAACTTCGATACCAGTGGAAATATTGAAGCTCCTTACCAACCAGATTATAAAAACATTGCTACAGGGCTCTATGCACAATTGCAATTCAAATTATTAAACGACAAGTTGAATTTGATGCTTGGAGCAAGAGGAGATCATATCAAGTTTAAACTGGAAGCTGATGATTTGTTAGGAAACACAAAGAAAAATGAGGACTACTCGGTTTTTACTAAAAATATTGGTGTAAAATATAATTTAATTGGTGACTTATCAGCACACGCAAGTTGGGGTGATGCTTTTTTGGCACCTAAGGCATATCAAGTAGCAGGGGAATACACCAGAGGTTCTTCAAAAACAGTAGGAAACCCGGATTTGGATCCTGAAAAATCAAATACAACAGACTTTGGTTTGGCTTATAATAATTACAGAAAAGGTGTCAATTTCGACCTTACTTATTTCAATACGCATCACAAAGATAAAATCATCAGAAGTTCCTTGCCTGATTACAGTACAACCTATATTAATGCGCAAAGTGCAGATATGGATGGATTGGAACTAAGCGCTTCTTATGATTTTGGTGCATTAAAAGACTATGATTATTCCTTGCGATTGTATTTAAATTATACTCATTTGATTGATGCAACAGTAAAGTATACTGATGCGCAAGGTAATCCGCTGGAAGGCGAAATGAGGTTTGTTCGAGATAACACCGCTTCATTTGGTGTTGAGTACGATAATCTTAAAGGATTTTCGACAAGATTGAATGGAAGATATATTGGTCACAGATACGAGAATAACTACATGTACTTGGCTGATTATTCCAATTGGCCAAATATTACCAAAGAGCCAATTGTTTTTAATGGGAAAGAGGTGCGTCCTGATTTAGTGAATGAAGAATTGTTGCGTCACCCGGTTTCTTATGTTTTTGATTATTCGGCCAGCTATTCTTTTAACGAGAACTATACTGTTGGATTTTCAATTTCAAATTTACTAGATGAAAATTATACTGAGAAAGATGGATATAATATGCCAGGTAGAGCATTTATGGCAAAATTCTCATATCAGTTTTAAGATTTAATATTTACGCCAAAACAAAGGGAGTCTATCTTAATAGATTCCCTTTTTAGTATAAGTGAATATTTTGTTAACGACTGATGGACAGCGTGATTTAAAATGGTTTGTGAATAGTGGATTTGTTAGTCTTTTTTTTATAGATTTGCAGCGCAATTGGTTCTCGTACATTTGTTTCTTAACAAATTGAGATGAAAAGGGAATCCGGTTCAAGTCCGGAGCTGTTCCCGTAGCTGTAAGTTCTAATAAAGCTTTTTGATTTACCCTTTGCCACTGTCCCGATAAATCGGGATGGGAAGGCCTCAAAAAGTAGAACAAGCCAGAAGACCTGCCAGTGCAAAAAAAAAGTCATTGCTTTCGGGACAAGAGTAATAAGGCAAAAGGATTCATTTTAAAGTCGATTTCGACTCAATCTCTTTTATCTACTCCCTGTTAGTTTTGCATTAGTGTAGTCAATTTTAATTTACATCAGTAATGAAAAAAAACATTGTAACAGCTTTTGCATTGCTTTCGATTTTCAATTTCTCGCTTAAGGCGGAAGAAAATCCAGAAAATGCTACCGACACAACATCAGTTCGACACCTAAACCTGTCTGAAGTAAAGGTTAATGCGTCGCGAGTAAATGCAAAAATGAAAGATCTGCCACAAAAGGTAGACGTTATTTCGAAAAGAGTTATTGAATCGTCGCCAGCAACAGATATTGCAGGATTGTTAAAGAGCAATGGAGCCATTGATATTCAGCAATACCCAGGGGTAAATGCAGGAATCGGTATTCGTGGATTTGCTGCTTCAACGTCAAGTAAGTATGCAGTTATTTTAGTGAATGGTAAGCCAGCTGGAACTGAAAATATTGCAAGTATAGATTTGAATAATGTTGAACGTGTTGAAATACTAAAAGGTCCTTTTTCATCTCAATATGGGTCAGATGCTATGGGTGGTGTTGTGAACATTGTAACCAAAGAGAGTGATGGTGAATTTAAAGGAAATGTAAGTTTCCAATATGGAAGCTTCGATACTTTTAAGGAAAACATTAGTATTGGTGGAGCTTTATCGGATGGATTAGATTTTGATTTGTCTTATGCCATTCATAATCAAGGAAAGGATTATAAGGTAGGAGATAATAATCTGTATGATGAGGGTTATGCAAAAATGATTTTGGACCCAACGACCTATGGGGAAAGGATAGAGAACTCTCAATTGCAAAAGCATACAGTAATTGCACGATTGGGAGTTAAACTTTCGGACAGTTGGAAATTAAATTTAAATGGTTCGTATTTTAAAGGTAAAAAAATTGAAACCCCAGGTACGTTCTGGCATATCTATGGAATGGATTCAAAGGATATGGAAAGATATACCACAGGTTTTGATCTTATCGGAAAACAAGGGAATCATAACATTACATTTTCGCCTTACTATTCGGAACAAGAAGAAGAGAATTTTGATATAGGAAATGATGGTTATGGAGATACCAAGTATACTTACAAAAATTATGGTTTCCAGTTGAATGATGCAATTCAATTGGATGATCATGTTTTGGCGATTGGAATCGATAATAATTCACAGAAATATGAAAGTTTGAATTATACAACAGCAGGTAGTTTAGAATCTCCATTTCAGCCAGATTACTATAACATTGCAACAGGAATCTATTCTCAGTTTCAGATGAAATTTTTGGAAGGAAAATTCAATGTTTCAGTAGGAGGAAGAGGTGACAATGTGAAATTCAAAACCAAAGCCAATTCGTTTTTGAATAATAATTCCAGTTCAGAAGATTATTGGGTTTTTACCAAGAATATTGGAGTAAAGTATGAAGTTCTTGAAGGCTTTTCAGTTCATTCGAGTTGGGGAGATGCATTCCTTGCTCCTAGTGCTTTTCAGGTAGCTGGAGAATATCAAACAGCTTTCGGAAAAACGATAGGAAAAGCCGATTTGGATCCTGAAAAATCAAATACATGGGATTTGGGTATCGGATTTAAGAATTTTGCAAAAGGAATCAATTTTGATATCACCTATTTCGATACACATCACAAGGATAAGATTGTTCAGGTTAGAGATGCCGATTTTAATTCAACATTCGATAATGCTGATAAAGCGGATATGAATGGATTGGAGATTCTGGCTTCATATGATTTTGGTGCGCTAAAAGATTACGAATACTCACTTCGTTTGTATTTGAATTATACACATATTTTCGACGCAACTGAAAAGGTTAAAGTAGGTGAAAGTTTTGTTGAGTCAAAAATGAAATATGTACGTGATAATAATGCATCTTTCGGAATTGAATTTGACAATTTAAAAGGATTTTCGACCAGATTGCATGGACGATATATTGGTCACAGATATGAAGACAATTACATGTATGCAGCGGATTATTCAAATTGGCCTAATGTAACCAGAGCTCCAATTAATTTTAATGGTGAAGAAGTACGAAAAGATTTGATCGATGAAGATGTATTGCGCCATCCGGTATACTATGTGTTTGATTATAGCGTGAATTATCAATTTCACAAACATTACTCAGCAGGTTTGACGGTTGCAAACCTTTTGGATGAAAATTATTCTGAAAAGGATGGATTTAATATGCCTGGAAGAAGTATAATGCTAAAAGTAGGGTACAGATTCTAAAAGGATTGTTCTAAAGTATAAGAAAAGCTTGACTCAGTATTGGGTCAAGCTTTTTATTTTGAACTATTTCTTACCAAAAGTATAGTCTATTTATGGGTACCTCCTGAATTGGTTCAGAAGCTCGTTTTCTCAAAAAAGTATTTCTTGAATTGGTTGAGGAACTCGTTTTCCAAAAAAAGTACTTCCTAAATTGGTTGAGGAGCTCGTTTTCCCAAAAAAGTACCTCCTCAATTGGCTGAGGATCTCGTTTTCTCAAAAAAGTACTTCCTCAATTGGTTGAGGAGCTTGTTTTCTCAAAAAAAGTACTTCTTGAATTGGTTGAGGAGTTCGTTTTCTCAAAAAAAGAAACTCCTCAATTGACTGAGGAGATTTCTGAATTAGTTTAAATTCTTTCGCATGATTGATTTGTTATCCTTACTGTCTGTTTCAAATCCCATTTTTTCCATGTATTTCAGCATTTGTGTAGAATAACAGTATACCGATTTGATATTGTGATCGCTTAAGGTTTGCTTTAAGCTTTTGTACAAATAGTCTCCAACTTTAAAATCTCTGTATTGAGGTAGCGCATAATCTAAGTCTATTCTTAGTTCGTTTTCTTCTTGTGTACCGATAAAAATTCCTGCCACGGCCATATTTCTCAATACGAAAATTCCCAGCTGTTTCTCTTTCTTTTCAAAATTAGGAAAGAAATGGCTTATGTCTTTTTTGTAGTAATCTAAAAAGTGCATAAGCAATTCATCGTTTTCTTTTATCTCAATTACTTTAAAATCCTCTTTGCGTACATACATCTTTTTCAGATTGTAAATGTTGGCACAAACAACTAAGAAATTCATGATTCCTACAGGTAATGATCCGATTAAAAATCCATAAGTTGAGAAGAGAATTGATCCTGCTAAATTGTACCATCGAAGTTTTATTATCGATGTCATTGTTAATGATACAAGTACAAGAACAGATGCAGCGTATCCAATCCATTCCAATACAGAAATGCCTAAAATGTTAAATTCTAACATAAGTGTTCGGTTTTAAATAAACAATAAATTAAATTGGGAATGGTTGTGAAAGTAGAAACCTTTCAACACAATGCTGAAAGGTTTCTCAAATGTACAAAATTATGCGGAATTACAAACCTGTCATTAAAAACAATGGCTGAAGTTCAAAACTGTTATATTTTGGTCTTAATCTGTCTGTATTATAATATCGATCCACATCTACCAATTTTTTCGAGCTGGTAACAATATCAATTGGTGCATTATCGTATCTGCCATTTCTCAAAGTGATTAAGCGTCCATGAATTCCTTTAATGATTAAATCTAAAGCCAAATTACCAAAGGCCATTGGAACAATTGAGTCAATTGCATCCGGATCACCACATCGTACCATGTAACCCAGCTTTTGATTGATTACATTAATTGGTTTGGAGTTATTGAATTTAGGAGATAAAATCTTCATCTGCTCAGAAACGCGATCACCAATTCCACCTAACTTTTTGTGTCCATAATCATCCATTGCATCATCCTGGAAAATCATTTCTTCGCCAGTAAAAGCAGCTCCTTCCGAAATCAGTACAACCGAGTATCTACTTGGGTTTGAAAATCGATCCTGAATCATTAGTTCAGTCAGACGTTCAATATCGAAATTGTATTCAGGAATTACACAACGGTTGGCTGCACCGGCTAAAGTAGGCAGAATCGCAGTAAATCCGGCATAACGACCAAATACTTCAAGAACCAATAAACGCTCGTGCGAACCTGCCGAAGTTCTTAAGCTGTGCGTAAGTGAAATGGTTCGGGTAATACAAGTACTAAATCCAATGCAGTAATCGGTTCCGGGAACATCATTGTCCATGGTTTTAGGAATGGCAATCACCTTAAAACCTTCCTGGTATAAGCGAACTCCATAACTTAATGTATCATCACCTCCGATTGGAATTAAATAATCAATATTCAAGAAATCAAGATTGGCCAGAACTTCTTTCGTTAAATCATTAATATCCTGATCATATTTGTCTTTTAAATGCGTAGGGACTCTTTCTCTGGGTGTTTTCGATGGGTTTACCCTGGAAGTATGTAGAAATGTTCCTCCTGTGCGTCCTACTTTATTTACTAACTCTTCGGTTAAAACTTCAAAGTTTTCACTATTATCGGCTTTTTCATCTCTTACGATATCAATCAGACCTCTCCAGCCTTTTCTAATACCGACTACTTTGTAGCCTTCTCTTAATGCTCTAATAGTAACGGCACGAATTGCAGGATTCAATCCGGGAACATCACCGCCACCTGTTAAGATGCCTATTATCCCTCTACAAGAATTATTATTTTTCATAGCAATAAACTTTAGTGATTGATATCAAATGTAATACCATATCAATTTTAAAATGACTTTGGTATAAAATCACTATAAGTTATCATTTTGTTAATGAAAATTCAAAATGAGTATGAAATATTAAGGTAGAATTGATAGGGAATCAGTTAATTAAGAATAAATCTAATTACTGAAAGCGAAAGAGATAATATTAGCGCCCATTTTTAAGGCTTGCAAATGTTTTTCTTCCGTATCATTATGAACCGAAGTATCTTCCCATCCATCGCCTAAATCGGTTTCGTATGTGTAAAAACAGACCAATCTTCCTTTGTAGAACAGACCAAAACCTTGAGGAGCTTTACCATCGTGTTCGTGGATCTTAGGCAATCCGGTTGGAAATTCATAGACCTGATGATATATGGGATGAGAAAATGGCAGTTCAACAAGCTCTTCGTTTGGAAATACTTTTTTTATTTCTCTTCTAAAATAGGCATTCAATCCGTAATTGTCATCAACGTGCAAGAATCCACCAGCCATTAAATATTTTCTAAGATTAATAACTTCCTGATTACTTAGCACAATATTACCATGTCCTGTTAAGTGGATAAAAGGCAAGGAAAATATTTCCGGGCTACCGACTTCAACCGTTATCGGTTCTGCCTGAATGTTTGCAATTTGATTTTTATTGCAAAACTGAATAAGGTTTGGCAATGAGCCCGGGTTTGCATACCAATCACCACCACCATTGTACTTAAGCAAACCAATACGTACCGTTGTATTTTGCGATTGCCCACAAAAGCCAAATAGCAAGAAAAATGTGAGGAGTATGTAGTGTTGAAATCTCATTTTAGTAATTAGCAAGACTTACGATATTGCAGGCAACAACTCCTGCAGTTTCGGTTCTTAAGCGACTTTCACCCAGAGAAATTTCCTGAAATCCATTTGCCTTAGCCAATTCAACCTCTTCAGGACTAAAGTCACCTTCAGGACCAATTAGTACCAAACATTTTGATTTGGGTTTGCATAGTTGCTTAAGGTGCGTCTTTTCTCCAGGATTACAATGTGCAATAAATTTATCACCATCGAAATCAGAAGTTACCAAATCAGCAAATTGGGTCAACTCGTTTAATTTTGGATGATAAGCTTTCAAAGATTGCTTCACTGCAGAAGTAATTACTTTAAAAAGTCTTTCGTGTTTTATCACTTTTCGTTCCGAGTGAGAGCTCAAAAGAGGCGTAAACTCACTTGTACCTATTTCAGTACATTTTTCAAGAAACCATTCTGTTCTGTCGATATTCTTTGTAGGAGCCAAAGCCAGATGCAGCTCATAATCCAACTTGCCAAATTCTTCTTTTTTCTCAACGCATTCAACAGTACATCGTTTAGGATGCGCATCGATTATTTTAGCCGTGAATAATGTTCCTTTTCCATCAATCAAATGAATTTCATCATCTTCTTTTAATCTTAAAACTCGAACACAATGCTTCGACTCAACTTCATCAAGTTGATAATACTGATCTTTTATATCTGGAGTGTAAAATAAATTCATAATAATCTGCGCTTATTAGTTGGGCTGCAAATTTAGGCTTTGTTCATTTATTTACCACATTAATGGCTGATAAATAGCAGCAAGAATAAATGCAATAACTGATAAAATTAATCCATACATGAAAATTGTATAGGAAATTCTTAAAAAGCGATACTTTTTACCCAGTACTTTTCCTAAATAGTATTGATCTTTAATCAAGCTATCATATAGTTCATCGTAATCGGTCATCATTCCTTTCAAGGCTCTCGAATAAATTCCTAAATCCATATCATGGAAGTTTCCAAAGAAAAGAAGATTCACTCTTTTTTGTTTTACATCCTCCTCGGAGAATTTACCATCTGTAACATTAGGACGTGTTGCCATAACCGAATAGGTGATGGTAACCAAACAGACGATCAGCAATATGATACAAGGAATAATGAAATGAGGAACATCCATTATGTTCTTAAAAATAAAGAAGATTGCCGATATAATGATTGAGTTAACAGAGATCATTAAATTGGCCTTACTGTCGGCAATCGAACTAAGATTAATTTGATTTCGGGCAGTAACCTTGAACATGGTTTCAATACCTCGCTGAGGCATTTTCAGTTTCATGTTCTGACTTTCTAATTTCTCAACTTTCTCATTTAATTTTCTCAGTTCTTTCTCGTGATATCCCTTGATTTTATCAACTACTTTTAGGTAGTTTTGTTCCTTCTTTTTTGCAAAAAGTTTTTTACCATACTTGGTTTTGTATTTGTGATTTTGCAAGAATATTAAGGTATTCTCCCAATATTCTTTTGGGGAAATTTCACGTTTGTATAGTGCTTGCTTTTCTTCGCGCAATTGCTCAGAGCTTTTCATGTAACTCTTCGAAGCCAAGTGATACAAATCAGCATCGCAGAGAGCATTACAAACCACATTTTCACATGGAGGATGAGGTATTTTTGTTTGAAGGATGGCCTGAGTAATCTGATCGATTTTTTCTTCCGGGTAATTTCTTGCTTCTAAAAAAACTCTGGCATTACGTGCACTAAGTTCTTCGTGATTTGCATAGTCTTCATAATATCCCGAATCGTGAAACCAAGCGGCTAATACGAGAATTTCTTTTTGCTCCTCGCTAAACTCTAATCCTTCACTAATTTTTAAGGAATGTTTAACTACATTCTGGGTATGCTCTAAATTGTGATAAGTATATATTGGTTTAATTGCATCTTCAATTAGCTTAGTAACGTATATTTCAGCCTCCTGGATTATATTCATAATTTGAATTTTTCAGTTTTTGAGATATTTTTTTTGATTGAATAAATATAATCATTAAACATGAAATCCTTCTGTTAAATGATTATAAATACCTCAATTGCCCTTTTTTTATTGGTATTTGAGGCTTATTTGTTAATTTTATGATTCCAATTATTTAAAGTTAGATTTTTCGTATGACAAAAATATTTCACACACTATTTTGCTTGCTGACTATTGTGTTTTTTCTTGAGGCATGTGCTAAAAAGAAAGATCAGAAAATGGTTTATTTATCGGAAAACTATGGAAATTTCCCTTATGATATTTATGAACCAGATGAAAAATATGAATTAAAAGACTATTTGAGAGAAATATCAGGTTTAAGTTATTTTACAGAGCATTCTCTTTTGTGTGTGAACGATGAGAAAGGAATTATCTATAAATTCAACCATAGGAAAAAAGAGGTAACAAAGAAATATGAATTTGATAAACCTGGAGATTATGAAGGTATTGAAATGGTGGATTCATTGGTGTATGTTTTGAGATCGGATGGGAGGATTTTTAAGGTAGATCACTTAAAGGATAACATTCATTCAGTAAAACGAACTACTCATTTGAATGCTGGAAATGATACCGAGGGTTTGGGATACGATCCTTCAACAAATTCATTGTTAATTGCCTGTAAAGGAAGTCCTGCACATTCTAATAAATACAAAGGAAAGAGAGCTATTTATGAATTCTCGATAGACAAGAACGAATTGTCGAAAACACCCAAGTACTTGATTGATCAAGATCAAATTCGGAAAATATTGGAATTTGATTCTTATTCGAGATTTTCGGTTAAGCTTTTGGAAAATATTAATCCTTCTCAGGGAGATCTCACATTTCAACCTTCAGCGATTGCAGTTCATCCCATTACCAAGAACTTGTATGTTCTAGGCTCTGTAGGTAAAATTTTGGTGGTGCTTAATTTCAAAGGTGATATCCAGGCAATTGTCAAGTTAAAACGTAAACTATTCCGTCAGCCTGAGGGAATTTGCTTCGCACCCGATGGAACCATGTTCATTTCAAATGAAGGGAAAGGAAGTAAAGGAAATATTTTAAAATATAGTTTCAAACAATAATTGAAATCCATTTTTCGTAATTGATTTTATAGAATCAAAAACTTATGAGAAAGATCAATCTACTTTTTAGCCTGTTATTTTTTGCAATTGCAGTTAGTGGGCAAAACAACGAAACTCCTAATGCAAATATATTAAAGCACTCTATCTTTTTTATTGGTGATGTTGGAGAAGCAAATATTGTAAATTCCAATATGCAAATGCTTAAATCACAATTAGCGGAGCAAAATAACAAGGCAACGCTTGTATTTCTGGGTAATAATATTTCTAAAGAATACGATAGGGAGGAAATTGAGGATATCCATTCAGGAGATCAAAATTTAATCAAGCTATTGGATTTGGCTAAGGAATTTAAAGGTGAAAGTATCTTTATTCCGGGAGAAAAGGAATGGGATCAAGGACGTAAGTATGGTTGGGATGCCGTTATGAATTTGGAAGCTTATATTGAGGATTATATTGGCAAAGGGGATGTGTTCTTACCATCGGGAGGATGTCCCGGACCTGTTGAAATAGAGATAGGAGAGGATATTGTTTTGCTTATAGTAGATTCACAATGGTGGCTTCATGCAGCAGATAAACCTGAGGCAGAATGTGGACTTGAGAACCCTTCCGATTTTTTGATTCTCTTGAGCGATGCTTTGAAAAGAAACAAAGACAAAAAAATTGTATTTGCTGCGCATCATCCAATTTATAGTGGAGGTAAGCATGCAGGAAACTTTCCTTTTGTAGGGCCAGTGGAATTGTACCGAAAACTTTTGGGAACATCCCAGGATTTTGCCTATCCATTCTACAAACAAATGAGATATATGGCCCGAAAGTTGGGAAGAGGGTATGAGAACGTGGTTACCGTGTCTGCCCATGATAATAGTTTGCAATTTACAGAAAAGGACAGTTCATTTTTTGTGGTTTCAGGTTCTGGAAGTGTGGCGGAATATGTATCTGAGAAGAAAATGGATGTTGCTTTGCGAGAAATTGGTTTTACCAGATTGAACTTCTATTCCAATGATGAAGTGTGGTTGGAAATGTGGTCGGTTGGAAAAAATGGAACCGATGAGCCACATCTTGCTTTCCAGCATAAATTATTCACCAAATCCACTCCAAGCAAGGAAGATTTGGCTGAAAAATACAAAGATCTAAACTTTGCAGATAGCACTATTACCATTGCAGCAAGTGATTTATATTCTACAGATAATAAGTCGAAAAGGAATTGGTTAGGGAACAACTATCGTAAGGAATGGGAAACACCTATTGAGGTTCCGGTTTTTGATATTGGAACGGAAAAAGGTGGGTTGAAAATCTTAAAGAGAGGTGGCGGACAGCAAACCCGCTCCTTAAGATTGGAGGCGAAAAATGGCAAACAATATGTGCTAAGGTCAGTTGAAAAATATACAGAGAAAGCAATCCCAGCTGCACTAAGGGGCACATTTGCCGCTCAAATTGTTCAGGATGGTATTTCAGAATCATATCCTTATGCAGCTATAGCAGTACCTAAACTGGCTGAAGTAGCAGGTGTTTACCACACCAATCCAAAAATTGTTTATGTGCCAGATGATCCACGTTTTGGGATCTACCAGGAAGATTTTAAGAATGAATTGTATTTGTTTGAAGAGCGCCCGAATGATGATATGTCGGATGCGGATAACTTTGGCAATACGAAGGATGTTATAGGAACGGATAAGCTTATTGAAAAAAGATTTAAGAATTCTGATCTGATAATTGATGAATCAGCTGTTTTACGTGCAAGATTGTTTGATATCTTCCTGAATGATTGGGACAGGCATGACGATCAGTGGCGTTGGGCTACTTTTAAGAAAGATGGTAAAACCATTGCAAGACCAATTCCACGCGATCGAGACCAGGTATTCTTCTACAGCGATGGAAAAATTCCTTGGTTGATCAGAAGAAAATGGGCAATGCCTAAATTCCAGGTTTTTGATTCAATACCGGAAAATGTGGTTGGTTTAGGTTTTAATGCTCGATATTTTGATCGAAATTTCCTTCAATCTAAAAACAAACAGGATTGGATTGAAATGGCTAATGAACTAAAGCAAAGCCTTACAGACGAAAGCATAGAAAACGCAATAAAGGATCTACCCAAAGAGGTTTATGCTATTTCAGCTGATGATATTGTGTCAAAATTGAAATCAAGAAGAGATCTTTTGCCAGAATTGGCTGTTGAATTTTACAACTATTTGGCGCAAAAGGTTGATGTTGTTGGATCAAATGAAACAGAGGACTTTGATGCAGAGTGGGATGAGGATGGGAACCTACATGTAAAAGTTTGCCGTTTGAGTAAAAAAGGAAATAAGAAAGAAAAACTTTACGATCGAAAATTCATGAAAGGCGAAACCAAAGAGGTGTGTATTTATGGATTAGGAGGTAAAGACGAATTTGATATCGACGGAAAATATTCGAAAGGTGTTAAGCTAAGAATTGTAGGAGGAACTGGAAAGGATAAGTTCAAAATTGATAGTACACGCAAATCCAATGTGGTAGTTTACGATAAGTCCAAAACCAAAGTTAAAGGAAATGGCAACTTTCAAAATCGTTTATCGAAAAATAAGAGCGTGAATGTTTACGACCGAAAATCATTTAAGTATGATATTGTAAGTCCGGCAGCCAATTTAAACTATGTAAGCGATGATGGGTTGATTCTAGGAGCAGGATTTAATGTTAAGAAGCAGAGTTTCAGAAAAGAGCCTTATGGTTCTTTCCATAAATTTTTGGTGAATTATGCATTCATGTATCCATCCGTAGAGGTAAAATATGATGGAGAAATTATTAATGTATTTAAAACTTTGGATTTGTTGCCCAAAATTCGTTATAATACCCCAAATTTTCAGGGATACTATTTCGGTCTAGGAAATGAAACAAATAATTTAGCTCAGGATGATGATTATAACAGGGTACGTGTTGGCAGAGTTGCACTTGCTTTGCAGTTGAGGAAAAAGATTCAGGTAAATCAGAGTGTTACTTTTGGCCCATTCTACGAACAGTTGGAATTAAAGGCTACTCCTAATCGATTCGTAACCGATTTTAGCAATCCGGATAATGATTTGGATCTGTCAACCGATTTTAATACGAGAAAATATTTGGGAATAAATATCACACATGAATGGGATACAAGAGACAGTAAAGTGATTCCTGTTCGGGGAATGTATTGGAAAAATTCATGGAGCTTTTTCAGAGGCTTAGGGAAAAATGATCATAACTTCCAAAAAATGGAAACAGATTTGCGATTCTATACAAGTTTGGGGAGGCCACAAAGAAGTATTTTGGCAGTTCGATTTGGAGCAGCTCACAATACAAGTGGATATTCTTTTTATCAGGCAAACAAACTGGGACTAAAATCAAACTTAAGAGGGTATCGACAAGGTCGATTTGCAGGTGACGATATGGTTTATCAAAATACTGATTTTAGATTCCGATTGGCAAAATTTAAATCCTACTTTATGGTTGGAGAGTTAGGCTTGTTGGCATTTAATGATTTTGGCAGGATTTGGCTTGATGGTGAGAGTTCTAGAAAATGGCATCATGGATATGGTGGAGGTTTTTGGATGTCGCCCTTTAAATTAATGGTATTAACTGCTAATTTTGGCATGTCGGAAGAAGAAAATATTTTCTCTCTAGAGTTTAAATATATGTTCTAATTACGAACTACTTTAATAAGAATATGAAACGAACATGTAAATTTTAATCTTTAAAAATTACACAAAAAGTAATGATTAAAATTTCATGAGAGTTACATGTGACACTGAAAAAAAATTAAACACATGAAAGTTTGTATTGCGGAGAAACCTAGTGTAGCGCGTGAAATTGCCTTAATTTTAGGGGCGAAATCAAAAAGGGATGGTTATTACGAAGGGAATGGCTATCAGATATCCTGGACTTTTGGGCATCTGTGTACTCTTAAAGAACCGCACGAATACGACTTGAATTGGAAATACTGGCACATGAACGATTTGCCTTTAATTCCTCCTCGTTTTGGAATTAGGGTAATTCCCGATACAGGCGTTCAAAAACAGTTCGACATTCTGGAGAAATTGATTGCCAATGCCGAAGAGGTAATCAATTGCGGTGATGCCGGCCAGGAAGGAGAGGTAATTCAGCGTTGGGTTTTGCACAAAGCAAAATGCAATGTTCCGGTCAAACGTTTATGGATTTCTTCGCTTACGGAAGAAGCCATTCGTGAGGGATTTGAGAACTTGAGAGAAGGGAGTGATTTTGATCGTTTGTATGCAGCGGGTTCTACAAGAGCCATTGGAGACTGGCTTTTGGGTATAAATGCTACCCGATTGTATACGTTGAAGTATGCTGGAGGAAAATCAGTTTTGTCAATTGGTAGGGTACAAACACCTACTTTGGCTTTGATTGTAAATCGTCAAAAGGAAATAGAAAATTTTGTACCGCAAACTTACTGGGAACTTAAAACGGTTTATCGTGAGGTGAGTTTTGCCGCTACCAGAGGACGATTTGATAATAAGGAAGAGGGTGTTGCATTTCTTGATCAGATTAAATCTGAACCATTTGAAATTGTTTCGGTGGAGAAAAAGAGTGGAAAGGAACAGCCACCACGTTTGTATGATTTGACTTCTTTGCAGGTAGATTGTAACCGAAAATTCAATTTGTCGGCCGAAGAAACCTTGAGAATCATTCAAACTTTGTATGAGAAAAAGCTGACCACCTATCCAAGGGTTGATACAACCTATCTTTCGGATGATATCTACAAAAAGATTCCTGATATTTTAAAGAAGTTAAAGCCTTATAAAGAATTTGTTGATCCTCTTTTGAAGGCAAAAATCAGGAAATCGAAAAAGGTATTCGATGATAAAAAAGTTACCGATCACCATGCGATTATTCCAACCGGGGTTATTCCTTCAGGTTTGCGATATGAAGAAAAGCAGGTGTATGATTTAGTTACAAAACGATTTATTTCGGTTTTTTATCCAGATTGTAAGGTGAGTAACACCACGGTAATGGGTAAGGTTACCAATATTGAATTTAAGGCAACAGGAAAACAGATTGTTGAACCTGGCTGGAGAGTTTTGTATGCCAAGGATAGTAATGTAGGAGAGGGTGTGATCTTGCCAGCTTTTGTGAAAGGGGAAACAGGAGAACATCAGCCTGATTTGGCTGAGAAACAGACTCAACCTCCGAAGTATTATTCCGAGGCAACCTTATTGCGTGCCATGGAAACAGCAGGAAAACAGGTTGATGATGATGAGCTGAGAGAGTTGATGAAAGAAAACGGTATTGGTCGTCCTTCAACTCGTGCGAACATTATTGAGACTCTTTTTAAACGCAGATACATTAAGAAAGAAAAAAAGAGATTGGTTGCTACCATTACTGGTGTGCAATTGATTGATACCATACAAAATGAGTTGCTGAAGTCGGCAGAACTTACTGGGCAGTGGGAGAAGAAACTTCGTGAAATTGAGTTGGGAAATTTTGAAGTCAACCAATTCATGGCAGAGCTGAAAAATATGGTTGTTGGTATTGTTTGGGATGTAAAATCCAGAAAGAATATCAATGCCATTGAAGTAATTGATGAGGCGAAAGAAAAAGAGGAAAAGAAAACCGAAGTCAAAAGTAAAAAAGAAGCTCCAGTTGATTTAACATGTCCTAAATGTAAAGAAGGTAAGATTATAAAAGGCAAATCGGTTTGGGGATGTACCAATTGGAAGAATGGTTGTGAGATTAGAATTCCATTCGAATTTGGTGGCAAGAAATTAACCGATAAGCAAGTTGAAGCATTGGTGCTAAAAGGTAAAACCCCTAAAATTAAGGGATTCGTTGTGGATGGCAACAAGATCAATGGAAACCTGGTTCTGGATCCTGATTTTAGCTTGAGTATTCTTGAAGAGGAAAAAGAAGTTCTGACTTGTCCTGTATGTAAATCGGGTACTTTGCTAAAAGGGAATGCAGCATTTGGTTGCTCCAACTACAAGAGCGGTTGCAAGTTTATTGTACCATTTGTATTTATGGAGAAAATTCTGAGCGAAGCACAGATAAAATCCTTGGTAAAGCAGCAGAAAACAGGCCTTATTAAAGGTTTTGTTGATCCACAAACACAAGAGAAAGTGAATGGAAAATTGATTTTGGATAACCAGGGAAAAATCATTTTCGGAAAACAGTAAGGACATGCCATGACATGTCCAACAATGTGGGATATAAGACACGCCATGGCGTGTCTCTACTTGTATTTTTTGGGGAATTCATACAAGCAAACTTTTCCAGATCTTGCTTCTATATCCTTCCAATCATCAACATCGAATTCAATGCCTATCACCGTACAGGTTGGAACATATTCATAAAATTCAACACTTAAGTTGAAAGCCAGGTATTCGATGCTTGGGTTGTGCCCAAAAATCATTGCCGATTCGTTCTCATTGCCATATTGGTCAAGCATTCCTAAAAATTCTTGAGTGGTAAATCCATCATACAGTTCATCCAACTGCACGATTGATTCTTGTTGATAATCCAAAATATCGGCAAACAATTGAGCGGTTTGAATGGCTCTGTTTGCCGTACTGGATATCATTAAATCGGGTTTTATTTTTTTTAGCAGTAACTTGTTGGCAATTAGGTTTGAATCGTTGATTCCTCTTTCTTTCAAATTTCTTTGAAAATCAGTGATGTCGTATCTAATTACTTCTGTTTTGGCATGTCGTACCAGAAATAAACGTTTCATAGTGTTGGGATTTTAGGTTACTGTGTTTTTGTTCTATTCTTTACCGATTCTTTTTCTTTAAGTGTCTTTTCCTTTTCTTTTAGGAATTCTGCAATGGCAATTTGGGATCTCACTTTGGGTTCTCCATCCAATCTTTCAACAGGAATATTATCCAAATTACAATTTAAATACCTGGCACTTACATTGTCTGCCAACTGCAGCTTTATAATGTGAATGATTTCTTTTTTAATATCTGCATTATGAATTGGGAATGCACATTCAATTCTGCGTTGCAGGTTACGATTCATCCAATCAGCCGAAGAAAGGTAAAGCAACTCCTTTCCATTGTTGTGGAAATAGAATACCCTTGCATGTTCTAAAAATTGATCGACAATTCGAATAATTCGGATGTTTTTAGAGTAAGACTGTTCTGGTTTTAGGCAACAGATCCCACGAAGTATCAGATCGATTTTTACACCTTTTTCGCTGGCTTCGTAAAGTTTATGAATCATTTCACGTTCTTGCAGACCATTCATTTTTAAAAGGATGTAGCCTTTTTTGCCGTTCTTTACATTTTCAATTTCCTGATCGATAAGTCGAATCAACTCTCGTTTTAAATTGAACTGCCCCACTAATAATTTGTTGAATGTGTAGCCAGGAGTTTTATTTTCCAAATAATCGAATAGCTGTTTCAACTCCTGAATCATAACCTTATCGGAAGTCATGAATCCATGATCGGCATATATTCTTGCAGTTTTCTCGTTGAAATTACCAGTACTTAAGAAGGCATAATCTCTCTTGTCATCCTTACGGATTACCAAGGCAATTTTCGCATGAACTTTAAGTCCTGGTATGCTGTAAATAATCTTGATGCCTGCTTTTCGCATTTCGCGTGCCGAACGTAGGTTGGCTTCCTCGTCGAAACGGGCTTTAACCTCAACAAAAACCGTTACTTTTTTGCCATTGTGTGCCGCATTAATCAGCGCATTCACCACAGCCGAATTATCGGCAACACGATATTGAGTTGCTTTAATTTCTTCCACCTTAGGATCTAAGGCTGCCTCGTTCAAGAAACGGATAACATACTTGTACGATTGATATGGAAAATGCAGAATTCGATCTTTCTTGCGAATGGTTCTAAAGATAGATTTGGTTTCTCCTTTTAATTCCTCAACATTTAGCGGATGATAGGGTTCCAATTCCAAATCAGGATACTTAGGGTTTGGAAAGCCAAAGAAATCCTGAAAGTTGTGATACCTTCCACCTTTTACCATATCGTTGGGTAGCAAGTCGAAGGAGCCTTTAAGAAATCTAAGAAATCCTTTTGGAATTGATTCATCGTATAGGAATCGGGAAGGAGAACCTGTTTCTCTTTTCTTCAGGCTTCGTTCAATCATATCAATTAAATCGCCCGAATATTCATCCTCAATCAATAAATCGGCATCGCGACTTAGTTTAAAACTAAAGCTTGAATCAATTTTATATCCTGGGAACAGCATCTTCATTCTTAGCTTTACGATATCATCCAGAAACATGATGTAATGCTTTCCATCTATTTCAGGTAACTCTATAAACCTCGGGAAATGATGACATGGGACTTTAATGATTGCATAACGAGCTCTGCGTTTTTTACTTGTGCCATCATCTTCCTCCTTTTTTTGTCCTCTTTTATACAGTTTAACTGCCAGGTAAATGGAGTTGTTCTGAAGAAAAGGTTTTACCTGCTGCTTTAACAGTAGCATTGGCTGTGCATGAGGTAAAAGGTTCTCCAAAAAGAAATCTTTTACAAACTGATGATGTTCTTCGCACAATATTTCGTCCTGTAACAGAATGATATTATTCTCGCGAAGCTCAGGGATGATATTGTCTCTAAATATCTTTCCAAACTCAATTTGCTGACGATCTACCTCGACATTAATTTTCTTGAGAATTGTATCCGGATTTTCTCTTAAGTTCTTTTTGTCCTCTGGAGGAAGTTCAGTAAACCTCTTGTAAGTTCCCACTCGCACACGGTAAAACTCATCGAGATTTGAAGAATAAATCGCTAGAAATTTAATTCTCTCGTATAATGGTAAGTCTGGATTTGTGGCAACTTCCAACACTCTTTTATTGAAAGATAACCAACTTAAATCACGGTTAAGGAATTGATATTTTGACATGTATTGAAATTGCTAATTGTAAAAATCTATGACATTAAAAATAATCAATTTTTGGTTCTTTTGATTAGGAATTGAGGAAGGATGTGGGGATTTTTTCCTTGTATGTTGAAATTAATTTTTAGCTAGAGACAAGGCATTGCCTTGTCTGTACTTTGGATAAACAGAACGAATAATAGGAGCTATTCGAAATATTTATCGTCCTTCCAGTTTTTTGGATTGAATTCAATATAATTGCGAATTCGTTGCAATTCCTTTTGATCTTTTATGATGTGGTCGTAAAATCGAGAATGCCATTCAAATTTGGGGTTGATTTTGTGGGCATCAAATGTAACGCGCCCCTTGTACCAACGAATTATTTTTGAAATATTATTCGATCTCATTGGATTTTTATCTGTAGAGAAAGGATTAAATTTATTGTTCTTCGAATAGACGGCATGAATGCCGTCTCTACCAATACCCTTCGCATACAAACCTTTATCGTTTGTTTGATCATTTTCCGTACAGACAGCATTTATGCTGTCTCTATCATGATTTTTCTTATTACAAACATTATACGGATCATCAATCACCAAAATACCATGAATATGATTGGGCATTACAATGAATTCATCAAGATGCACATATGGGAAGTGATTAGGGATTTCGTGCCAATAGTTATCAGCCAATTCGCCAATGGCATTCAAATGCATTTTTTCTTCAGTGATTTTTCCGAAGAAATGCTCATTTTCGCAGGTGCAAATTGTTATGAAATATTTGCCATTGCTACCATAATCCCAATTTTGCAATCGGGTAGAATCAATTCTGTATTTGTCTTGGAATTTGGTAGACATTCTAGCTTAAAGGTAGATCAAATGTACATCAACATCTTTTAAAGTTTGAACCAACTTGCCTGAATAACAATCTTTAGTGCAGCCAATTTTATGGATAGTATTGTTATTTAAGTGAATGCTGATTCTTAAAGAATCTTCCATTTCTCTAATGGCAACTTCCTTAATATCCTTTGGAGCAAACTCGATGAGGTTAATTTTTCGAGCTGCTAAATATTTGATCACGGAAAGTGTTCCAAGAAGAATTGCTATGCCTCCAATTATAATTGAAGCGATACTAATACTCGATTCTCCAGTAGTATCATAAATGTTGAAAGCACTACTTACTGTAACTAAGGCCATTGCAATTGTACTTAGTAATGCAGCCTTTGCATTGGTATGGAAAGTAATTTTTTCATGATCGAACAGCAAATCACAATCCATGATTCGCTGTCCGTAAATTTTTGTCATTAGCGAGTTCATTTTCTACTCGGTTTTGTTTGCAAGAAACTCCTCGATAATGGGTTTGGCTGTTTCCAGATCACCACTCGAAATGCAAAGCTTTACTGCACCAGCAGTACCTCCAGAATGGTGAGGAGCAATGATTCCTGTATAACCATCCTTAATAAAGCTATTGATTTTATGATCTTCCAAAATTGTCTTTAGCATTTCAACTTCCCATGAAAGACCTGTGTATACTTCTATCAATGTGTTTTCTGTATTGCTCATATATGTTTCATTTTTTATGTGGTCATATAAAGATAGTTTTATTGAAGGAAAATGCAAATGAATTGAACGTAAAGCATAGATAATTTGAGAGGGTATAGGTAGTTCATGTTTTCAAGTGTTTTAAAATATGGGTTTGTAGATAAGTTATTTGTGTTTTTTAAACTAATCGATATAAAATCAAGTGTTAATTAATGTTAAAAATAATGAAGCACATAATATTTGTCAAGTGTTTAGAGTTTATGTTTTGTAAGTTTATTGGTGGTAATCGATTGATGTAACTTAACTAATCAAAAAGAAAACAAAAATGGAAAACAAAGTTTCATTCGTGTTAAGCGAAGAAGAAAACACACAAATAATGGATGCATTAAATGTGTTGACTTCAGTTTTAGAACCTAAACTGACTCATTTATCGGCTACTGATAAAAAGGAGCTGCCGAAAATGGGTGATAAAACAGTAGCCTTTGTTGAAAAATCATTGGAGTATGCAGAACAGTATCCCAATTACATTCCAAGTTTTATTGATATCGACGAGGCTAAAATTGATTTGCAAAGTGTAAGAAAATTACGCCAACTGTTCCTGCCCCTGGAAAGAATTACCAATGGAGTTGATTCTACCATAACATTGGCAGGTAGCGAGGCGTTTAGTTCCTCTCTTTCTATTTATAAAGTGCTTAAAAATGCTGCGGTAATGGGACAATCCGGAGCAAGCGAAGCTGCTGCTGATTTGGGAAGTCGTTTTCCTGGTAAAAAGAAAACGAATGCCGAAACAGCAGAATAAGTAGATTTAATAATCCTTTTCGATTACCACAACTTTACGAACCCGGACCTTATGGTTCGGGTTTATTCGTTAATAAAGAGTTGTTATTCTGGTTTTGGAGCCAATGCCAACTGAACAGATAATTTTCCTATTCAAAGAAGGAAACATCCTTGTTTGAGAGGGATTCATCCTTCCTGAACAAGGCATGATGCTATAAAAGGAGGCAAGTGTGCTGGTTATTTTTGGGAACATGCTTCTCTGTCAAGCAAACTTCCTTTTCCAATAAGCAAACTTGTCTTTTTGAGATGCAGTAATGCCTATTTTGTAAGCATATCTCCCTGTTCTTCTTTCAGGCTTGCTATAAAAAGAAGGAATATGGCATTATCAATAGGCAATTTTTCCTGTACAACAAGCATTATCGCAATTTGAAATGGCATGTTTGCCTGTTTTAGAATGATGCTGCTTGTTTGGTTTTGGATAGATGCATGACACTGCCTTGGATATAGGGTTTAACAATAGAAATGCTAGGGTAGAGACGGCATTCATGCCGTCTTTACGATTTCCACCTATAAATGGTGTGTTTGGCTCTCAAAAAGAAACTTACTACACCACAATTAGCAAGAATAATGAGATCGTATTTGGTGTTAATAGCTCTCAAAAGGGAGCTTTCTAAACCATGTTTGTCAAAATGCTCCAGAGTTCTTCAGGTGTTTTTAGTTCTCAAAATGAAACTTACTACACCTGACCCTACTAATATTGCTAGAACTAATGTGGTGTTAATAGCTCTCAAAAAGAAACATATCACACCATTTTCGATGAGTTCCCAAAAACCATTGAAGGTGTTAATAGTTCTCAAAAAGAAACCTGCTACACCAAATGAATTGATCAATTATGGTTTTAATAAGGTGTTAATTGCTCTCAAAAAGAAGCCTATCACACCCACTCGAACCGCCTTAATTCCCTTTTTATAGGTGTTAATTGCTCTCAAAAAGAAGCCTATCACACCTTTTCCCTGATATATTTGGCGACCAGTGGCGGTGTTAATTGCTCTCAAAAAGAAGCATATCACACCTGATCACGAAAAGTTAACAGCAGGCAATGTAGGTGTTAATAGTTCTCAAAAAGAAACTTACTACACCATTGAACCCAAAGGAACGGCACGAGTGAAAGGTGTTTATAGCTTTCAAGAAGAAGCCTACTACACCTATTAATGCAGGTAGTGGTACTTTTAGTGGGGTGTTTCTAGCTCTCAAAAAGAAGCATATCACACCCATAGTAAGGAGGTAAATCATGAAAGGATGGTGTTAATAGTTTTCAAAAAGAAACTTACTACACCGGAGCTACTGAAAAAGCCAACCATCTCTCTGGTGTTAATAGTTTTCAAAAAGAAATATATCACACCTTAAAAGATCTTAAATAATGACACAAATCAGGTGTTAATAGTTCTCAAAAAGAAACCTGCTACACCAAATGAATTGATCAATTATGGTTTTAATAAGGTGTTAATAGTTTTCAAAAAGAAACCTATCACACCTCAAGAAAAATTAATTGGTTCAAAAAGAGTGGTGTTATTAGTTCTCAAAAAGAAACCTATCACACCAGTGGGTAAAGAAAACACGCGACGAACTTTGGTGTTATTAGTTCTCAAAAAGAAACCTATCACACCTGAGCAGATAAAATATCCTGTGACTTGGTTGGTGTTAATAGTTCTCAAAAAGAAACCTATCACACCAATAAAAAAGCCAACTCCATAAACATTGTTGGTGTTAATTGCTCTCAAAAAGAAGCCTATCACACCCGAAAGCAAAGCATCGGTAAAAGAAGGTGCGGTGTTAATTGCTCTCAAAAAGAAGCCTATCACACCGTAGCTTTTCTAAGAAGTTGCCTCAGAGGCCAAAGCCTCGTAATAGGCATCTTTTTTCTGGTATTTTTCGAGCATTTCATCTGTTATTTGTAGCATATTTTTAATTCTATCATCATTTAATTTTTCGTGGTAGCTAAAGTTCTCAGGAATTTTGGCATGCATGGCATGATTGCGTAGTGTGCACAATTCATTTTCATCGGCTTCTGGTAATTCTGCAGCTTTACAAACCTTCCTGAATGCCAAATATGCCTTTTTGTCTTTTTTCTTGCATTCTAACCTCAAACCTCCTTTATGCCCGTATGGCATGGCATCCACCACTTTTTTCTCCCATTGTAAAATAAAATCGGTACACATTAACGATTCATAGTAAACCCTGTCCATTTCCTGTTTTAGTAAGGAGTAATCGATTTGATAGTGTCCTTTTTTTTCTTCAATGCCTATTGCTGTCAATTGTTCCTTGCTTTGGTAACGTCGGAAGATTTGGCCAGCCAATTTCTCCAAAGGTTTGCCCGTTATCAGCATAAAATCGCCCAGTTGTTTGAATTTTACATTCACTTGGTAAGACTTTCCTTCGCTGGTTTTTCCTTCGTATACAGGAATTGTTGTGGTGTGCAGTTGATTCAGTTGGAAAGTGTCATCTGTCTTGTTTATTAAGAGTTCGTTAATCTCTTTCATAATGCCTGAACCTGAATTCTTCAAATAAACCTGGGCCATTTTCCAAACCAATGTATCTAAAGTTTTCAATTGGTTTACCTTGCCTACAATTTTATGCTGACAGGCTTTCCATTGTTTAATTTCTTGTTTTTCTGCATCGGTATACAAAGAGCTGAGGTAGTTTTCGAATTGGTAATTCTCTTCTATCAGTCCTTTGCTGTTATTGGCATCTTCTCTAAAATCGGAGAACAGGTGAGATACCTGAGGAAAGTTGAAAGCTTTCATAACCAAAACAGGATGCACCAATAATGGCAAGTGCTGCATCTGTGCCAAATTGTGCGCAATATTGGCTTCAGGAATTGGTGTCATTGGGGTTTTAATTCCAAGTTTATTCAGGCAAGCTTTTTTCACGTCTGGGTTCATGCTTGAAAAATCATCGCTCCACTTTTTAAGTTTGCCTATTGTGGCTTTTAAAACATCATGAAGTAGGCCATCTAAAGAAGTGTTGTCTTCAAGCATTGTATTCAAGTCGTTTGGCAAATGCGTACGAATATCGGTAAACAATTTTCGCCTTAGATCTTTTAAATAGGAAACTTTTAAAGCTGGTTTAGCCAATGTGTAGTGGTAGATACTCATGAGCTGATATTCGTTTTGTCGCAGAAACTTATATTCGTTGTTGTGCGGATATTTCCAGTCGAAATATTTGTAGCAACGAATCAGCTGAGTATTGATTTCCTTTTTGTTTAGCCTGACATCACCATTTGCAATACTTTCAAAATAAGTAAGCAATCTTTCAATTCTTTCACGAGCTTTTTGTGTAGCATGAGTTATGTTTTCCCTATCTAAAACCTCCTTGTCGCGCATCATTAACCTTAAATATCTTGGCATGGTTTTGTTGCACAACAATTTTAGACTCTCATAAGGAAGCTCCATTTGTTTTTGTCCTGCGGCTTGAATTTGGTTGATGTCTGTAATTATTCGTCCCAGAATATTCTCAATAGGCTTATCGTGTAAATGAGCAAAAATTAAATTGCGCATGGTAGTTTCTCCAATTCCAAATAAGCGATTGGGTTCATTTTTTAATCTCACCAACACTTGATTATCGCTTAGACTTAAACGATAGCCTTCAGGAATGCAATTGCTGTACGACTTTACTCTTTTAATTTGTGTTTTATCATTTTCACCGGATCTTACTTCTTCGGTTTCGAACTTTTCCATCAACCATTCCCATTCAGGAACAAGTTTGTGGTCTATCAAGTAATTTACAGCAAACTGCATGAATTGACTTTCCCTTCTTGGTTTTTGGTCTTTTTCGAAATAGAAGTTGTGATAGATAAGTTCGATGGCATCATCCTTAATCAACTGCAATAATTCGCTCTTGTCTTTGTAGCCAACTCTCTTGTTATTGCTTACTTTATCAATGATTTGCCATAGCTTACCTCTTGCTTTATCTCTAGCCTTTAGTTTAAAGGTGTAATACTCCTGCATTTCGTCTTCTTGTCCCAATCCGTTTATAAACTGGTCGAGCTTTTCAGGAAATTCATTTCTGAAATGTGAAAATGTTTCGAGGATGTTATAAATTTCTTTTTCACATTCTGGATTGCGAATTACATCTAATAGGAGTTTGTGTAGTGCGCTTACCCTAATTTCAAATTGGTACTCGCTGCCTGTATAATTAAACGCAACAGTGTTTTGAATGATATTACCATCTTTATTGCTCAATGTTCCAAATTCACAAAAGCTTAGCAATTCATGATGATATATGAATTCTATAATTTGTTCCGAATTTTTTACCTCTTCGCCATTCCAAAAGAGAGGGAATAGTTTGGTGTCAATCATTTCGACGGGTATATCGCGCAAATATGAAATCATTTTATAAAGCTGGCGAGCGTGAATAATTTCTGTTTGCGATTCCGAATTCAATTGAGAGAAGGCAGTATTCTCGATGCTGTAACGATTTTTGCTTGCACCATCGCGATGTGTGTAGTACCTGTAAAGCAAATGTTTCAGCTTAAATTCAGGTTTGTCATTTCTTTTACAACCAGTACGCTGTTGCATGAAACGTGAAATTTCGCCTCGTTTTAAAAAGAAACTTAAAAAGAAGTTTCTACCATCTTGCGAGATAAAACGTTTTCCATCGTGGTGATCAAATAAAGAATTAGATTTCCGTTTCTCTTTATACTTGTCTACTTCCTTAGGATATTCTTTTTGCAATTGGTCCAAAGCATAATCGTGCAGATAGTCTATCCAATTACAGAACTCTCTCTCGCATTCTAAATTTGAGTTTTCGTGCCAGTAGTGTGAATGGAAATTACGAATGTCAGATAACTTTTGAATCATCTGGTGTATCATTTTTTTGTCTTTCTCGCTTACATCAATATTTGTAGAGTTTTTGGCAAAAAGGTATCCTTTCCAAAGGTAATCTCGGAGCTTTAAATAATCTGCATCCGAAAGGGTGGGGGTAGCTTCTTCCGTTATGAACTTGTTTATGTATTTTGAATAATCATCGCTCTGGTTTTCGGATTGAGCATTTTTCATATAAGGAGCATATAATGACTTTAAAAAATCGCTAATCCACCAGTAAGCAATATTATAGAATACTGCATATTCAGGTGTTTTTGCTCCAGTGAACAAATCATCAATATTAATATCCTTCCTAATAGGTCTTCTTTTACGGTTGAATGTTCTTGTCATGTTGTTAAAGTATTATAGGATTTCGTTTTGAGTTATTTATTTTATTGCTTGCTATTCTTTGCTGGTATAAACCCAGAAAGTATGATATACAGTTTGCATGGCCATTTTTTTGCGTTGTTTCATCAATTTGGATGAAATAATTAGTGCAGCGAGAAAAGAAAAGATTAATGTCCAGTTCCAAAGCAGAGCTTTATTAAGTTCTGTAATGCCTAGTAAACTTAAAGCGAACAACACAATTTGAATGACTAATAGAGAAAGCCAGGTACCAGATGTATTTCTAAAGAATCCATATTGTGCCATTAGGGTTTTTATTTTGGAATCTTTTTCTTCCAGCTCTAAATAAGTATAAATGTTATCGTAGGCTTTTCCTGATTCTTTCTGGAGAATAACTCCTTCTTCGTTAATGAAACTTTTGCTCTTTAGTTTGTGAATTGATAATTCATTAATTTCTTTTGCCAATTCAGGATTAGATTTTAAATAGTCCATCCAAAAAGCATGTTTGTGAAAGTTTTCCCTTTCTACTTTTTGTCCTATTAAGCTGAAAAGATGTCCTAATAAATATGATATCACTAAAAAGGGAATGATGAACATTTCCTTCTGGTTAATAGTTGGATGAGGTATGCTTAAGCTGAAGTAAAGTACTCCAATGAATGTACCGCCAGGTAGAATGAATGATAAGAAATCATACAAAGTAAATCTTCCCATATTTTTTGTTTTAAGAATTATTCTGTTTGGTAAACACAAATGGAAAGTTAACTAAAAATATTTTTAATAGTCAGTTTGTTTAGCATATTTTGAGTGAAAGTGAAAATATTTTTCCGGATCCAAGGCATTGCTTTGGATTAGCATTTTGCTAAAAGTGTTCGTGGGGTAGAGACCGCATTAATGCGATCTTTACAGTTTGCATCAATTAATGGTACTCACACGAATATCAATTGCTACCAATATAATATGATAATCTCCCAAAATCGCATTACATTTGCAATAGGGACTATTAAAAAACCAAGATTATGAATGAAGGAAATAAAAGGGAGAATGTAAAACCTGGTTTAAAGGTTAAAATTGTTTTGAAAGAAGATCAGCGAAGTGGAAAATTAACAGAAGGCATTGTGAAAGATTTGCTGACCAATTCGGCTGTGCATCCACATGGCATTAAGGTACGCTTGGAGAATGGGCAAGTGGGACGTGTGCAGGAAATTGTGAAATAGCCTAACCACAAATTTTGACCGTAAAGTCTAACCACTAAGGCCACTAAGGTTTTTCACAAAGAAATGCAAGGTGAAAATAAAACTTAACCACAAAGGATGCTCTAAGGTATTCACCAAGTTTCACGAAGGATAAAAAGATTTAGATTAATAATGATTGATCTTAGAGCCAGCATTTATGCTGGCTTTTTGCATTCCCAGAATCAATGAATTATAGATAGATCCAAGGCATTGCCTTGGATTTACTATGTTGATATCACAAATAATAACGCCACATTCTAATAGAGTGTGGCGTTTTATTCTTTGTGTTTCTTTGTGAAACCACTTCGTTTACCTTCGTGGTTAAATTACTTGAAATTCATGCGCTTCAAGAACTTCGTCTTTTTAGAGCGTTGAGTAATGATGTAGGAATAAGGATTCTTTTTCAATGGATCTTTAAACTCACGTTTGTCTTCTTTGGTTTCGGTAACAATGGTGTTGAACTCATCATTCGAAGATCGCACAAACATTACCCCATGATGGTATTCGAAGAAATACCAGGTTGATTTATCGATTTCAAGATAAATGGTAAGTTTATTACCACTTCGTTTTTTGTCGAGCTCAACCTTTCCTTTTACACTCTTGTTAATTTGCTTGCCGTTGATGTTTCCAATTCCAATATCACCAATCGATTGGTAGGCTTTGGTTTCCTTGTCCCAAATAAAATCGAGGTTGTTGAAGTAAATGGTATGCTTCAATTCCTTAGGTAATTCTTTGTATAAGCCATTGGCATCGCGTGTAAACATTGCTTTTTCGGCTTTGGCTTTGCCCATGATTTCGGCAATTTTTTTGGTGTAATTCTGTTTGTTGAGTTTGCTGATTGGTAAACTCGCTTTTGCAAAATCATTTTCCATGATTTTCATGGCCTGATCGTTCATAAAGAAATCAACACCATAAATAAGATCCAGGGTAACGATATCGCTACTTAAATCGTGCTCGATATTACCCGAAGCCATTTGCTTAATTTGCCCCAATTCAGCACCCAGATCTACTTTGCCTTCTCCTTTGATATTGCAGTTGTTCTGATAGAATGAAATCATGCTACCTTGTACATTCGGATCTCTTAGCTTGTCTTTTTCTGCAATTTGGTAGGCCTGTAGCTTTTCGTTGTAGGTAAGATATCCCTTGGCATCAAGCAAAACATTATCGGTATAGAAAATTCTTCGCGACAGGAATGACGAATAGATGTGAATCGAATCGTTGGTCAGGAAGAATGAGTTGTACAGTTTTAGCCTGTCATCGTCTATTGCATGAAGATCGACAGGAATCAATATCTCATTTGGATCGATTTTCGATTTAAAATTCAACCAATTGTCTTCAATCTGTCCGCACTTGTTGTGTATGTGTGCCTGACCATCGAAGAACAGGGCAGAATCTCTGGCTTCCAGCTTCACTTTCCCTTTGTAATCAAAATAAGGACTTAGGGTAAAAGCTTTTTCTTCCGGGATATTTCCCAAGGCAATGGTCTGGCCCGTAGAGTCCACATCAATTACATCGAAAGTGAGCAATTGTTCTTTGTTATCCGCAGTTTTGTAGGTGTACGAACCTGATCCTGAATAGGAGTTTTTACCGTGTACATTAATGGTGGCATCGTAAATTCTGTGGAATTGGTTGATGGTATCGGCAATTACTTCTGCATTTCTGAAAGTTTCCATTCTACCGCCTTTTGCAATGTCCACATTCCCGCTATCCGGATAAAGTTTGGCATCGGCAACGTTTATGCTTTTTACGAACTTGGCCGAAATGGTATTGTCCATGGCATCGTACCTGGCAAGTGGAGTTACAAAGCTCAGCGAATCTTGTTTCGGATCGATGGAAACAAATGTATTGAGTGATTTTTCATCCAAATCACCAATTTTGCCTCCTTGCCAAAGTGCTGCAAGAGTAGTTTCATCTTCTTTTCCAAAATCGATAATTTGCTCGTCCATATACCATTTAAAACTGTTGATATAGCTTAAGTATCGATTATCGGGGAAGATACTTTTTTTGTCGGCTTTGGTGTTGTCAAAAGCTCCTGTTCGACTTACAAAATCGATGTTTGCATTTACCGATTCGGTTTCGAAAGAATATCCGGTTGAATCGGCATTTAAGATTTTAAAACTTGCCGAATCAGCCAAAATATTATTCCGATTGTAGGTGAAATAATCCGATTCAATTTCGGCATTTACCAGCTCCATATTTCCCATACCGGTGATGCCGTTTGGTGTAATTTTAAGCGTTCCCGATAAGGTTGCCAATTTTTGGTACATGTCGAGCGGCAAGGCGCTACTTTTCACATACATTTCATCTTTGTAAGGAAACCACTGAACGTATATCTGCTTCCCGTTTATTTCCGGGTTGTTCATTTTGGTATCGTGCTCCTTCAGTTCGAAACTCTTGGCATTGGTATGCATTTCTTCAGGTCTGAAGATAAAATCATTCGATTTGGTTTCGGATACCAAATAGTTTACCGTGCCGCTCCCTCTTAAACCTTGATTCGAAAGGAAGACCGTATCGGTAAAAACACCTTTGTTGTAGGCCGAAAATCCTTTTTCAGGCGTAATGTGTTCAAAACCCAGCGAGTTGTCTTCCCGAATGGTTAAAGGTTCTCTAAAAGTCGGGAAAATGCTATCGGAAACAAAGGTTCCCGCGAATTCAATATCAGAACGATCAAAATTGTTGATGTTTGTAATGGTGTAAGGATCCACCTTAAAGTAGAATTCATCCCGTTTGTAAACACCATCCTGAATGTGTGGTTTGTCGTAATAAACGTAACTGGAATCAACACTATTGAAAATCGGGTAGTCAGCAAAATTTTTGTTTCCTGATTTGTTGTTCGGATCGTCAATCAGTAGATCTCCGGATATGTTCTCCACTACACTCCCCAGCAAATTGGTGTATCGCTTCCCAAACTTACTTAAGGAATCGACTACCACATTCATTTGCAGTGAATCGATGGATTTTAGGTCAATCTTAAAGTTATCGTAGGAAAAATCGAAACCTTCACCATGAAGATCGATCAATCCTGCCATTAATTTGCCATCGAATTCAAAGTCACGATTCTTTTTCAGTACAATTCGGCGATGCTTCGGGAAAATCACCACGTTCTGCGAATCACTCACCGCAATTTGTCGCACGCCATTAATCTGTAGGTTCGAACTACCAATAAAATAAATGGCATCCGATTCTTTGTCCCCGGTTTGTGTGGCAAACTGAATCACATCATAATCCTGGCGTCCCATTCCACTCCTAATGTAGTCGTCCAGTCTTTTTTGCAGGCTCACTTCATCGGTACTCATGTTGTAGCTCACAAAGCCCTGGAACGATAAGGAAAAGAGTTGTTGTCGAACCTGGTTTAAAGGTTTTTTAATGTAATTGGCATATTCTTCAGCGGTGAAAGTTTCTGCATACATATAGTCAGCAAACTTTCTAAGCAGCACCAGAGGGTTTTGTTCATCCATTCCCTGTATTTTCATGAATCGGTTCATGCGAAAATAGTTAGTGGACTCGAAGTGTGCCTGACGTTTGGTAGCACCTTTCATGCTGGTAAAATGCATCATGTTTTCATCCAAGCGCCAAACCAGCAAACCAAAATCCATAATCAGGTTGTGGTAGTTGTTGAAATATGGACTTTTTGAAATGCCCTCTCGATCGCGGAACAGGTTTAATTCTTTCTTTTCTGGAAAATATTTAAACAATAAACCAGGATGATAGATTCTGCATGTATCAATTAAGATCTCGATTTTGGTATCCTTACCAGCAATTTGATTGTTTTGGAATGCAAAGTGTTCCGATTGAGCCACAAGGAATAGGGTGTCGTTTCTCGAGATTTGAATCTCAGAAGGGTGTTCAGAACTTCCTTTCCCGATAAATTTTGCTCCATGAATTGCAACTCCTCCTTTGTAGTTTACGTGTTCGTATATCTCGTCGATTTTAATTTCATGTTCGAAGGATTCAAATCGAGGATAAAGGGCTCCTTTCGGATCTTTGGTTTTGATTGCCTTCTCAATCAAACTCCCGTTAAGCGCATGGTCTGATAAATCAGGATTGAAATATTGAACTGTATCGATGGCAAATGTTGATTTTGAAGCATCGATATGGTAGGAATCGAAGATTGCGTATTCTGTATTGATGTCTTTACCGGCTCGTTCCCAACTAATTTTCCCTTTGCTTCCTTTCCAGATCTTTTCGAATGGGAAATAGGTTCCTTGGGTGTTGTAAATCGTTGAAGTATCTCTTTGTGCGATACAAAGCAAATCGGCTTTATCGAATTCAATACTTAATTTTTCATCAAATATGTATTTGAACTGAGCATTTTTTGCTTTCCACTCTACTGCATACGATTTGTTAATGATGCTGTCATTCAGCAGGTGTTGAGTTTGGATAAGAAAATCTTTGCTTTTGCTCAGTTTTACTTTTTTATTGCTTACATGTTGTAAAAAACCAGAATGCCAGTTGACGAAGTCACTTGCACTTCGGTTCTGCTGTTGAAACAGCATTAAAGTTTGAAAATAGTTGTAAAAGTCAGGAAAAGATCTTGCTCTTTTTTGTAAGAGAATATCACTAATTTGATAAATTTTTTGTCTTTCGACTGGTGTTAAATTAGGCGAGAACCAAAATGTTGGGAACTGCTCGGCAAATGCCTTACTTTCCTTTTTTTTACTTGGGTTATCCATAAATTTCAGGAACTCTTCCTGGAATTGAATGGAATCGTGAGGAAATGATTTTATAGACTGTCCAAATAAGTTGAACGAACAAAAAAAAGCAGTTATAAGTAGTAGAGAACGAAGATTTATAGTCATAGGTTTTTGTTTTTGCCAATCAGGAATTGTAATAAGGCAATTTAACAAATTTCTGGGAACAAATAATCAAACTCCAAATCCCAAAAACCAAATAGAATTTGAAGTTTGGAGCTTGGATTTTTTATGCTTGGGATTTGATATATTTCACCGCCACCCAATTCTTATCTACTTTGTGGCTAATGTATTTCAATCCATTGTTTTCAGCTTCGGCTTGAATGTGTGGCAAATCTTCAGTATAAAAACCACTCATAATCAACTCACCGTTTTCAGGCAAACAAGCTACGTAATGTTTCATGTCGTTCACCAAAATGTTTCGGTTGATGTTTGCTAACACCACATCGTAGGTTTTGCCTTCCAACAGAGCTGCATCACCTAGGAATACAGAAATGTTTTTGGCTTTGTTGTTCTTGATGTTTTCCAACGAGTTTTTGTATGGCCACTCATCAATGTCTATGGCATCAACTCTTACGGCATTTCTTTTCGATGCTAAAATGGCCAATAAGCTGGTTCCACATCCCATATCCAACACTCTTTTGCCTTCAATTTCTGTTTCCAGGATGGTCTGTACCATTAGTGAAGTTGTAGAGTGGTGACCAGTACCAAATGACATTTTAGGATCAATTACAATATCATATGGAACCTTAGGTGTATCGGTATGAAATGATGCACGAATAACAACCTGATCGGAGATGATTACCGGTTGAAAATTCGATTCCCAAACAGCATTCCAATCTTGCGATTCAATAACTTCATGCGAATAAGAGATGCTATGATTGGGAAGAAGGTTTACCGTTAATTCTTCCACTCTTTGCATGTCGAATAGAGGTGCCTGTATAAAAGCTTCAACCGTATCGTCGGTTTGTGTAAAGCTTTCGAAATCAATTTCTCCCAATTCTGCAATCAGAATGTCTGCAATGTCTTCGTCAAAGGGAGTTATCTGGCATTTTAGTTCTATATAGTCCATCTGTTTTATTAGTTTATTTGTTGTTGCAAGGTATGCTTTAAGTGTAGAAAAAACAAAAGCCGACACTCTTTGTATCGGCCTTTATTTTATATTATTCTGTTCTTAGAATGCAGTAATAATTCCCATGAAGTCTTCTGCGTTAAGAGAAGCACCACCAATTAAACCACCATCTACATCTTCATTTTCGAACAATTCCTTTGCATTAGAAGGCTTACAGCTACCACCGTAAAGAATAGAAGTGTTGTTTGCAACTTCTTCACCGTATTGTTCTACCAAAGTTTTGCGGATGAAAGCGTGCATTTCCTGAGCTTGATCAGAAGAAGCAGTTACACCTGTACCAATTGCCCAAACTGGTTCGTATGCCAATACAACTTTTCCGAATTCTTCAGCTGACAAGTGGAATAAACCTTCAGCGATTTGGCTCTTTACAACCTCGAAGTGCTTTTCAGCTTCGCGTTCTTCCAAAACCTCACCAATACAGAAAATTGGAGCTAGACCATTTTCAAGAGTTAGGTTTACTTTTTTCACCAAAATCTCATTGGTTTCACCGTAATATGTTCTTCTTTCCGAGTGACCAAGGATTACATATTTGCTACCAGTTGATTTGATCATAGAAGCTGAGATTTCACCAGTGTAAGCACCGCTTTTTTCGTCGGCACAGTTTTGTGCAGCAACAGCGATTTTTTCACTTACAACTTTATTCACTTCAGTAAGGTGAATAAAAGGAGTACCGATAACAACATCTACATCATTGATCTCTGTGTTTTCTACTAGATCATTGATTTGTCCAGCCAACTCAATACCTTCCTCAAGAGTATTGTTCATTTTCCAGTTTCCTGCAACAATTTTTCTTCTCATAATTGTAATCATTTTCTTGCTTTTGATTTTCTGCCAACTAATAAGAACAAGCAGATTAGCAACAGCAAAGTTGAAGTAATACTAATAAATACTAGTTTGATATTTAATTTTTGATGTTTCGTAATTGAATGTGCTGCCAAGTCACCTTTAAGTTCGTTAACAGCAGGGAAATCATTGTAATGCCATTTGTCCAGAATGGTTCCGTTTTTAATCAGAATTAATCCCGGATTTGATCTTACAATTGTTTTCAACTGAATTTCATCAGTATTGTAAAATTCAATTGGCAATTCATGACTTGTTTTAAATTCTGCACATTCCTGTGTGCCTGATGCAGTTAATGCAATGAAGGAGTAGCCTTTTTCCAAAGCTAACATCGCCAGCTCCTTTATTTTAGGAAGACTTTTTTCATTCAGCTTATCAATTTCTTTCGATACCAAAATGAAGGTGTAATTCTCATCATGCAATACCTGATCGGTAATATCTCCTTCAGTATCATTTGAAATCGAGAAATCGTGAATTGGAGGCGTGTAACCTTCCTTAATTTTGATCTGTTCCGAGTCAACAAACACCCAAGTGCTATCTTGCCAAGGATAATTGGTTTCATCAAACTCTTTCACAACACCATCTTTTTCATATTTCAGAATGCTCTGGTATTCGTCGGCAGGAGCTCCATCAGGTATAATCATACCATCACTGATGTTTGCACCAATGTGATAGGGTCTGAAATCAATAATTGGCAAATGTTTGTAGGAATAAAGTGAAATTCCGACTGAGAAAACAATCGAGAAAGCAACAAGTAAGTTTTGTTCCCATAAAGGATATGATTTCTCTTTTTGTTTTCTGCTAAAAAACAAAAGCAGTGTAAGAGCAAGAATAATTACATTCTTTCCAAAGGTTTCCCAGTTACTAAGAATTAAAGCATCACCAAAGCAACCACAATCTGTAACCGGGTTGGTTATTGCCAAAACCAAAGTTAGTGGTGTAAAAATGCCCATAAATATGATAGCACCCCAAGCAGAAAGTTGCTTTCTTGCATTGAAAACAAGAGCTAAACCAACGGCAAATTCCAATGTTGATAAAAGAATTGCCAAAGGGAATGCTAGCGAAGTAAGTGCATCCAATCCAAATGCAGTAAAATAATCGGTGAATTTATAGGTCGATCCCATTGGATCAACTGCTTTTACAAATCCGCTGAAAATGAAAATTAAGCCAACAATCAGACGGCTGAAAAATCGAATTAAACTCATTTGATTTTGGATTTATTAGGCGTTTTCAAATTCAATTTTAATCAGACCAAAAACCGAATAATTAATCATATCAAAATAATTGGCATCAATTCCTTCAGAAATAATGGTTTTTCCCTGATTGTCTTCAATTTGTTTTGTACGATTAATCTTCATTAAAATTAAATCGGTGAAAGAACTTACCCTCATACTTCTCCAAGCTTCATCGTAATCGTGGTTTTTGGCTTCCATTAACTCTTTTGCTTCCTTAAAGTATTTCTGATACAGTTCCAATGCTTTATCATGATCCATTTCTTCATCAGAAGTTCCTAGTTCCAACTGAATGATTCCCATGATTGCATAATTCACAATACCAATAAATTCTGAACGAATATCATCTTCTATTTTACTAGTTCCTTTTGTTTCAATGCTTCTAATACGCTGTGCCTTGATGTAGATTTGGTCAGTCATGGAACTTGGGCGAAGAATTCTCCAGGCTGTTCCATAGTCTTGCATTTTTTTTGTGAAGATATCCGTACAGATTTCAATAATATGATTGTACTGTTGGTCTGTGTTATTCATAGTTTATTTTAGAAATTTTCCCGTAAAAGTACTAAATAAGGCAAAGCCATGGTATTTTATTTTACTTTTGCTTGGGTATTTGATCACTCAAATTGCTTATGCAAAATTAAAAAACTAATTGTTTTAACAGCGATATTCCTATGATTAAGTGTGGTAATCATTCAATAAATTTTGAAACTCCTTTGGTAATGGGGATTCTAAATATTACTCCAGACTCATTTTATGATGGTGGAAGTTATACCAATGAGAAAACTATTTTAAACCGAGCAGAGAAGATTCTTTCGGAGGGTGCTGATATAATCGATATTGGAGCATTTTCTACACGACCAGGTGCTGAAGATGTTAGTGAAGCAGAAGAGTACAATAGAATGACTTTGGCTGTAAAGGCAATTAGAAATGAGTTCCCTCAGGCAATTCTATCTATTGATACTTTTAGGGCAAACATTGCAAAGAGCATTGTAAATGAATTTGGAGCTTGTTTAATCAATGATATCTCGGGAGGAACTATGGATGAGAATATGTTTGAAACCATTGGAGAACTTCAAGTTCCATACATCATGATGCATATTAAAGGAACCCCCCAAACAATGCAGAAGAATCCTTATTACAATGATTTAATTGGTGAGATTAAGACTTTTTTTGAGGAGAGAATTATGAAGCTTAATCATTATGGTGTAAAGGATGTGATTCTGGATCCTGGTTTTGGTTTTGGAAAAACATTGGAGCACAATTACGAAATTGTAGCACGATTAAATGATTTTTCTGATTTTAATTTGCCGATTTTAGCTGGTTTGTCAAGAAAATCTATGATTTACAAATACCTTGGAGGTACGCCTGATTCAAGCCTAAATGGAACTACTGCATTAAATATGATGTGTTTGGAGAATGGAGCAGATATTCTGCGTGTTCATGACGTGAAAGAGGCTGTAGAATGCGTAAAACTGCATAATATGATCAAATCACAATTGAAATAATAAATTTTCATATAAAATTGTAATTTTGTTAATAGACCGAATTTAAATATATAATGATCACTGCTTTTATCACTCTTGGACTTTTCGATATTCTGGATATTCTTTTGGTAGCATTTCTTTTGTATCAAGTTTACCTTCTGATTAGAGGAACAGTTGCCATCAATATTTTTGTGGGATTATTTCTATTCTACTTAACATGGATGTTCGTTCGTGCTCTTAATATGGAGTTGTTGAGTACCATTTTGGGGCAATTTATCGGAGTTGGTGTAATTGCTTTGATTATTGTTTTTCAGCCAGAAATAAGGAAGTTTTTACTCATTCTGGGTTCTAGGTACAATATTAATCAGAAGTTTAGTTTAGAGAATTGGTTTGGAAAAGACGAGGTTGGATTCGAAAAACAAGAAATTGCATCAATTGTTTCGGCATGTGAACACATGTCTAAATCGAAAACTGGAGCCTTAATTGTAATTGCAAAGAATTCCGATTTGCAGCCATATGCTGAAACAGGGAAGATTGTAAATTCAAGAGTTTCCGGAACCTTGTTGGAGTCAATATTCTTTAAAAATTCTCCTTTACATGATGGAGCAGTAATCATTGCCAATAATAGAATTCTTGCTGCTCGCTGTATTTTGCCGGTTACGGATAGTACTAATATTCCTGGAAGTTTGGGCTTACGACATCGTGCTGCCATTGGAATGAGCCAGGCAACAGATTCGCATGTGATAACAGTTTCTGAAGAAACGGGGAATATCTCTTACATTATGGGTGGAAATATTAAAGTACGAATTACTGGTGCCGATTTGAAGAAATTTTTAGCAGGAGATTACTCTGGATTTATCGTTTGAATTAATTCATCTAAATCCTGATGATTACCTGAACCATTTGGTAACAGAAAGAAAAATTCAAAGCAGATGAAAATTGCAATATCAGGAAGTAATGGATTGGTAGGTTCACATTTATGTGATTACTTACAAGCTGAACTTGGAGCCGAGATTTTAAAAATTACCAGGGAAAGATTGTATGGAGATGCAAAATCTTTGGCAACATTGCTTAACGGTGCAAATGTAATTATTCATCTTTCGGGAGCATCAATTCTTTCAAGGTGGACCAAAAGAAGAAAAAAAATACTTCGCGAAAGTCGTGTAGAAACGACTAAAAACCTATGTAAAGCAGTTGCTTTGCTTGAAAATAAGCCCAAACAATTTATTTGTACATCGGCTGCTGGAATATACAATTGCAGGGATCAGCATTCAGAGGAAAGTATAGCATATTCTTATGATTTTTTAGGTAGAATTTGCATTGAATGGGAACAGGCAGCAATGGAAATGCAAAAACTGGAAGTAGCAACGACAATATTTAGACTAGGAGTAGTTTTAAGTGAACAAGGAGGAATTGTTCAAAAATCATTGCCATTTTTCAAATTAGGCATTGGAGGTCGTTTGGGATCGGGCAAGCAAATGCTCCCATTTATCCATATTGATGATTTGATGAAGGCATATGGCTTTGTAATTAAAGCAAAATCTGAAGGAATTTACAATTTAGTTGCTCCGGAAAGTATCAATAATGGTGATTTCACGAAATTGATGGCAAAAACAGTAAAACGACCTGCATTTTGTCATGTACCAACATTCATTTTGAGGATATTACTTGGTGAGGCTTCTACTGTTCTGTTAAATGGGCAAACCGTTCTTCCGAATCGCCTGAAAAAAGAGGGATTTGAGTATAAATATTTAACACTTGATGAAGCTCTTCGTGCTCTTATTTAGAGTTTTAGTTTGAAAACTTGATAACCATTTTCGGATAGTTGACCAAGAATTTAGTACTTCTCAAGGAGTATTATGCATTGTTAATCACAATAGCATTGATTTTTAGACCTATTCGTTTTAATTTTGATTAAACAAGAATAATGGAATAAAAGAGAAACTCCCTATTTAGGGGATTTTTTTTCTATATATCGTTTTAGTTAAGATTAATCAGTAGCGTATGGGATTTAATTTTACTCCTGAAGTTTTGGTAGTGGATGATAGATTGGAGAATTTGGATCTAATTGGAGCTGTATTGGGAAAATTAGATGCAAAACTTGAGTTGATTCAATCGCCGTTGGATGCCATCCGAAAAATGGATGAGAAAGAATATGCCTTAATTCTTCTTGATATTCAAATGCCGCAAATGGATGGTTTTGCCTTAGCTGAAAAAATCCGATCCGGACAAAAGAATGCTACAACTCCTATCATTTATATTACTGCGTTTTATCTTGATAAAGAAAGTGAACAAAGAGGTTACGATTGTGGCTGTGTAGATTTCATCATGAAACCTTTTAACTCTACAATTCTAAAAAACAAGGTGAATATCTTTTTGGAGCTGTACAAAAGTAGAAAGCAGAAAGAGGAGCAAAATTTGAAGTTGAACCTTGCCTTAAGGGATAAAGAACTTTTTGAAAACAGGCTTAAAAATCTAGCGAGCAATTACCGAACTATTATAGAGGGGCAGAGTGAGTTGATTTTTAAAATTAATGATTCCTTAAAAATAGAGTTTGCCAATAAGGCATTTACTGATTTCTTTAATTATTCTTTAGATGGAGTTTCGGTGAATTCAGTTTCAGATATAAATAGTGAATTGTCTGATCAAATATCGGTAGCCATTAAGCAAATGAATGGTAAAAGCCAATCAATTATATTAGAAAAACCGATTAAAAATCACCAGAAGGAACAAAAATGGATAGAATGGACCGTTTTTAAGCAAATGGCATTTAATGAAATGTACTATCATATTGTTGGTAGAGATGTTTCAGATAAAAAACTCTTGAAGGATTCATTGATAAAGAAAGAATTGATGATCCGTAAAATTCAGAAACTTGCAAGAGTGGGAAGCTTTGAATGGGATTCTTATACAAAAATACTTCGAGGATCAACAGAATTTTATCGCATTTATGAGATCTCTGATAAGGAGATTGATAATGTATTGGAGTGCATTAAGGAGAAGTTTTACCCGGAAGATTTACTAGCATTTGATAATGTTCTTAATAGTAGTACAAAAGAAAATCAAAAACTTGAACTAAAGCATAGAATCATTACAAAGGATCAAAAGATAAGGCATATTCACCTTGAAATAAATGTGGAGTATAATTCGAAATTGGATGTACTCATTTATACCGGAGTGGCTTGGGATGTGACCGAAGATGTTGAAATGGAAACGACTCTTAAAAGTAGTCTAGGTTTTGAGAGAGAAGAGTATCATGATAGGGCCTTTGTTGAATTGAATGGAAATAATGAGATTGTTTTTGTAAATGATTTAGGGTGTAAGTTGCTGGAATGTAATGATCTGAAAAAAACAACAAGTTTAAGTTTCTTTAATTTTATTCCTCAGCTTTTTGTGGATAAAGTGGAAGATTTGTTGAATTTTAGAGCAAGAAAGAGAGAATTTGTTTTTGATGTTATTAATCTTCTATCTAAAAATGGGAATTTGAAAAAAGTAATATTAATTGCTTTTGCATATAATGAGCGAAGTACTCGTTTATTGATGAACGAATTACCTCAACCTAATGGTGAAGAAATTATAGAGAATAAATATCAATCTGTTATTTCAGATTTAAAAGTTCATGGAAAAGAGCTTGAGAGGAATGCAATTGAAATGCAGAATAAAATTGACCATGAACTATTGGTCAATGAGTATCAAAATCAATTGCTAACTCAAAAATCAGAGCTCGAATCTTTGGGAAAAATGACAAGCAGTGTGGTCAATGAAATCAATCAACCACTTTCTGGGATCTCGATGATTATAGATAACATTTTACTAAGATTGTCCAAAGATATCATTGACAAGAAATATATAGAAGAGAAGTGTCAACAGGTATTTAGAGATATTGATAGAATAAAAACTTACCTATCTCAAATTAGTATTTTCAACTCATCACAAAACGAAAGCTGTGATGCTTCGGTGAATGTAAATAATGTAGTTCAGGATGCTGTTAATTTAATGAAAAAGCAGTACAAAAACTCAAATGTTGATATTCAATTGAAAGCTGATCCTGATTCGCTTTATATATGTGGAAATAAGTATAAACTGCAGAAAGTTATTGTTGATATTCTGAATAATTCATACGAGTCAATCGGTGAAAAACTGAAAAGAAGTAATTCTAATGAGAGTATGGAAGATAAAATTCAGGTAAAGACAAAATTAGTAGGAAATGAGGTCGTTGTATCAATTAAAGATTTCGGAGAGGGAATAGATCCAAGGAATTTGAATTCCATTTTTGAGCCTTTTTATTCAACAAAGCAAGAAAAAACGAATTCAGGCTTGAGTTTGTATGTTAGCAAGAATATAGTACAAAAAATGAATGGAGAAATTAAAGTTCGAAGTAAGAAAAATCAGTACACAGAAATGAAATTAATTTTCCCATTTGAACAAATGATAGAGAAAAAATAGGTATATTTTAAGGAAAGTTAACACTATACAACCACTATGATTTCAGTAAGTGATCTAAGAATTTTGATTTTGGATGATGAACAACTGGTTCGTGACGAACTGAGTGAGTTCCTTATTGATCCAAATTTCCATATTTTCAAAGCCAGTACGCCTTCTGAAGCTTTTGAGATTATGGATCGTAATGAAGTTCATATTGCAATTGTTGATGTTAATTTGCCAGAAATGAGTGGATTGGATGTTCTTGAGAAGATAAAAAAAGAACATTCAGATATTGAAGTAATCATGATAAGTGGTTATAGTGAGATGGATTCGGTGATTCACTCAATGAGATTAGGAGCTTCCGATTTTTTCACAAAACCATTTCGATTGAGAGATGTTGAGCATTCAATTGAGCGAACAAAGAAATTTGTTAATCTGAACAAGAGTTTACAAGAAGTAAAACGAAACTATTCAATCATATCGAAAGAATTTTATGAGGCGATGGGCTACGAAATTGTTGGAGAAAGTCGCCACATGAAGAATCTTATAAATTTAATTGGGAAGGTTGCCAAAACAGAGAATACATCGGTTTTAATAACAGGAGAAAGTGGTACTGGTAAAGAATTGGTGGCTAGAGCAATTCATTATTTAAGCAGTAGAAAAGAAAATTGTTTCTATGCCGTAAATTGTAGTGCGATACCAGAAACCTTGTTCGAAAGTGAATTTTTTGGACATACCAAAGGTGCTTTTACAGGTGCTTCTGATACCAAAACAGGATGGTTTGAGGCTGCAAATAAGGGAACTCTCTTTTTAGATGAAATTGGTGATATGCAGTTAAATTTACAAACGAAGTTTCTGCGTGTTTTAGAAGATCGAAAGATTAGAAAGGTAGGTTCTAATATTGAAATTCCTTTCGATACAAGAATTATTGCTGCAACCAACCAAAATTTAGAAGAGCTAAGTACTGAAAAAGGATTTCGTTTAGATTTATATCACAGGATAAGTTCCTTTGTGATTCATCTGGAGCCGTTGCGAAAACGAAAGGAAGATATTCCTTTGCTATTGGATTATTTTGTGAAATATTTTAATAGGATAATGGCTAAAAACATAAATGAAGTAGACGAAGCGGTTGTAAGAAAGTTGTTGGCCTATGAATTTCCTGGAAATGTGAGAGAATTGAAAAATATGGTTGAACGAGCAGTAATTATTTGCGATACCAATAAATTGGGATTATCTCATTTTCAGTTAAACGAGGTTAAAGAAAACTATTCTGATCATTATCATTATCCTACCGAGGAGATTTTGGATTTGGAATTGGTGGAGAAGAATTGTATTCTCAAGGCTTTAGAGCGTTCAAACTATAATAAATCCAAAGCCGCAGACTTATTAAATATTACTTGGCAATCCTTAGATCGGCGAATCAAAAAGTACAAAATTGAAAAATGAAAATCTGGAATAATCCAGATTTTTTTTGCATCCACTTTCGGATATATCCACTTTTTAAATACAATTTTAAATTGTAAAATCAATAAAATCAGGCTGTTCTTAAAAGTACAATTATTAATCAAAATGTAATATCCGAAAGTGGATAAAATTACTAAAAAAACCGCATGTACTGGAATAGCAGGCTTTTAGTATTCTGTTTTAATATTCTTAAACTTATATATCCGTTTGTGGATATTTATCAAGTGAAAAAACAACTCAACAATTTAATTAATATGCAATAAATCAGAAGGTTATAAATCTTGGCACTTTGATTGAATAGTGAATTGCGTTCTAATATCTAAGTGTATGAGTGTTTTAATATTGGAAGGTAATAGTTTTAAAATTCTTCCTTCATCAGGAAAGACAATGAATATTTTATTTATAAAAGAGAATAGATCACTAATAGGTGAATTGAAAGAATATATTAACAGTTTGGATGCACAGGCTTTTTTTGCAGATGATCCAGTTGAAACTGAAATTATTCTTAATAAAACATCTATTGATCTGGTAATTATCCCTCTTAAAGCGCTTTCCAACTTAGATATGTTAAAATACATTAATGATCATTTTAAGAAAACAAAAGTTGTTATTACAGTTGATAGAGAAGAACAGACCTCAAAAATAGGAAACCGTAAAACTTTATATACAAATTACGATCTGTTGCAAAAGCAATTAAGATTGTTTGACCTTAAAAAAGCTATTGGTTCTGGATTGGATTATAGTCCGAACTAATTGTTCTATTCACTTTAAAACCTAACCATGAATTGGTTAAAATTTGCAGAAAATTAACTTGGTGAGGGAGTAGGCACAATGCTTACTTCCCATCTGGTTAAATGAAAGAAACAAACCTTATTATTCAATTCTATTCAATTTAAAACTACAGTTATGACACAAGAAGTTCAAGACGATTTGGTAAGAATAAAAGAGAGACTTAGAATTCTTGATGACAAGAAGAAAAAAGTAGCCAAAATTATTGGGATTACAGATGTTTATTTGTCTTATATTCTTAATGGAAAGAGACCTCTAACTGCTAATGTTAAATCAAAACTATTTGATTATTTGGGACTAAGCTAATTTTTTTGGCTGCAGTCGTTTAACTAATATTAAAAATCAGGAATAGCTTCGGAATATTGAAATTATTGCCTGATTTTTTTAGTTGCCTTTTGTTGTGTTATGATGACCATTATTTTGTAAATTGAGTGTAAGTAAAAGAAAATCAAAATTTAAGCAAAAGTAAACAAGCTTTTAAAATTGTTTTATGAGGCTAAAAGCATACATAGTATTTGTATTTATATTTCTTTCTTTTTTTTCGGAGATATTTGCTCAAAAACGTGCTGGGGTTTGGTATTTTGGCGAAAATGCCGGCTTAAATTTTAATGTAGATCCGGCAGTACCATTAATTGATGGAGCATTAAATACAGAAGAAGGATGTGCAACTGTTTGTAATGCTCAGGGTGATCTTTTGTTTTATACCGATGGAATTACGGTGTATAATAAGAATCATGCTCAAATGGCAAATGGAGATGGATTGGATGGAAATGTTTCGGCAACACAATCTTCAATCATTGTACAACAACCTGGAAGTAGTGTGTTGTATTATATTTTTACTGTTGATGCTCATCAAAATGCATTAAGAAATGGTTTGAGATATTCAATTGTGGATATGTCTATGAATGGTGGTTTAGGACAAGTTACTACCAAAAATGTTGTGGTGTATGGGAATGAAGTTTGCGAAAAGGTTACAGCTGTAAAACATGCAAATGGTACCGATTTTTGGGTACTGACTCATGAGTGGGGAAGTAGACAATTTCGGGCTTATCAATTAAGTGCAGCAGGCTTATCTGCTGCCGTTACCAGTTCCGTAGGAATCGTTCATAATTCTGACAGACGATCTTCAATTGGTTATATGAAAACTTCCCCAAATGGGAACAAGCTTGCAGTTGCGATATACACGGAAAATATGGTAGAATTATTTGATTTTAATACTTCTACTGGACAGGTTTCAAATCCGATTCAGATTAGCGGTTATATTTCTCCTTATGGTGTGGAATTTTCTCCTTCATCTGAATTTTTATATGTGAGTTTGTATACGCTAGGTGAAATGTACCAATTCAATATTTCATCGAATAACGAGGCTACCATAAATGCCTCTGTACAATTAATTGGAAGTGGTGCATGGTATTATGGTGCATTGCAGTTGGCGCCAGATAATAGAATTTATATGGCCAAAACAAATAATTCAGCAACAAGTGGTAGTTTAAATTTGGATGTGATTAACAACCCAGATGTTGCGGGAGCAGGAAGTAACTTTGCGGCAGATTCGAAAAATCTGTCGGGAAGAAGATGTTGGTTAGGACTACCCAATTTTGTCACCAGTATTTTTAGTCTCGAATTTGCTTACCTGTACGATTGTGAAGGTGATAATACAGAGTTTACCATTACTTCTGATTTAACCAATATTGCAAGTGCAACCTGGGATTTTGGAGATGGAACTTCACAAACAAGCAGTGTAAACCCATTTACAGTGACTCATGTTTTTCCGGCAGCAGGAACTTATGATGTTAATCTAGAGGTAAATTTAATTTCAGGAGGTACCGATAATGTAACACAGTCTGTTGTTATAAATACATTGCCAACTGCTAATGATCAAAATATTGCCGTATGGGAGGATGAGAGTGGTGGAGGTGTGGCTACTGGCATTGATCTAACGGCACTCGAAACTGTAATAAACGGAGAATCAGGCATTACTTATGTGTGGTATTCTGATGTAGGACTTACATCAGTAGTTCCTGACCCTACCAATGTGAGTGCCACGAATGGTCAGCAATTTTGGGTACAAATAGATGATGGAAATTGTTCTAATGTGGCGGTAGTAACTGTAACAGTAAATGCATTACCACAGGTGGTTGATCAAAACCCAGTGATTTGTGAAGACAATTATAATACAGGAATTGCTTCGAATATTGATTTGACTCAACTCGAAAATGCAATTACCAATGGAAATGCATTGCCAGTAACTTGGTTTCATGATGTTGGATTAACAAACCCAGTTACCAATCCAACCAATAGGACGGTTTCCAATGGGGAAGTGTTTTATGCGGAGGTTAATACTTCAACAGGATCAAGTGTTGCTACAGTAACGTATACCGTTGAAAGTCTACCAGAAGGCAATGATATTACAATTCAATTATGGGAAGATACTTTTGGTAGTGGAACGGCTTCAGGTGTGGACTTAACTTCTTATGATAATACTGTTTCTAATGGAAGCACAGTTGTTTGGTACGAAGATGCGGCATTTACAAATTTGGTTTCTGGTCCTGGAAATATAACAGTAAGTGATGGTGATATTTTCTATGCATTTATAGATAATGGCAGTTGTACAAATCGTGGAAGTGTTGAGTTTATTGTTCGATCATCACCTATTGCAAATGATCAGAATATTAATATTTGTGAGGATATTGCGGGTAGTGGAATCGCATCCAATATCGATTTAACGACTTTAAATGGAGTTATTAATGGCGGAACAACAAGTACGGTTACTTGGTATAATGATTCCGGTCTTACAAATTTGGTGAGTGATCCTACAAATGCAACAGTAAGTGATGGGCAACAATTTCATGTTTTGGTTGAGAGTGGAGGTGAGTCTAATACCGCGATTGTTACCTATTCGGTTTTGTCACTACCTATTGCAAACAACCAAACAATTACGGAATTTGAAGATGTTCCAGGATCAATGACAGCTACTGGTGTTGACTTAACAATTAATAATAATGCAATAACAGGAGGTCAAGCTGTAAGCGTAGAATGGTTCCTCGATTCTGATTTGAGTAATTTGGTTCCAAATCCAAGTTCGCAGGATGTGGTGGATGGTGATATCTTCTACGTTCTGGTTTCCAATGCGAGTTGTTCAAATGTTGCTACAGTTCAGTTTTTAGTTATAAATACGCCTGTTGCCAGAGATGTTTTTCCTGAGGTTTGTGAAGATGTTGCTGCAAGTGGTAGTGCAGTTGTAGATTTAAGCTTGCTTGAAAATCAAATTAATGAGGGGAATGGCGATACATTTGCATGGTTTTTTGATTGGCTGACTGAGCCCAATGGTTTACCAACAAATCCTATTCCTGATCCAACAAATGTGAATGCCACTAATGGTGTTAGATATTTTGCCACTGTTGATGACGGATTAAATACGAATGTTGCTGTTGTAACATATACTGTAAGAGGCTTACCAACAGCATTGAATATTGTTGTTGATGTATGGGAAGATAGTTTCGGAACGGGAGTGGCCACGGGAATAAATCTTCTAAACTATAACTCTGGAATAAATGGAGGAAGTGCTTCTTTAGTTACTTGGTTTAATGATACAGGACTAACGAGTGCAGTTTTGACACCCGATAATGTTAGTGTCTCTAATAATGATGCTTTTTATGCATTAGTGCAAGATACCTATTGCCAAAATGTTGGTAGTATTACTTTTAATGTTCGACAATTGCCTGAAGCTAATAATCTACAAATTCAACTTTGTGAGGATAATCAAGGATCAGGGGCAGTTTCAGACTATGATTTAACTCAATTAGAGCCTGCTGTAAATAATGATTCAGGAACCGTAAAAGAATGGTTTTTCGATTCAGACTTAAGTCTTCCTGTAACCAATCCATCAAATGTAGTAGTTAACGATGGAGACGATTTTTTTGTGAGAGTTAGCTTTGGAGTGGAAAGTAATGTTGGGGAAATCAATTTTACAATTAATTCACTTCCTCAGGCTCAGAATCACTCCGTAGTTCTTTGTGAAGGTAATTTTAATACAGGTCTTGTTAATGGTGAAGATTTAAGAATTTATGAAAGTAATATCAGTTCAAGCTCAGGTATATCTTTAGTATGGTATTCCGATGCCTCATATACAAATGCTATTGTGAACCCAGGCAATGTGCAGGTTTCCGATGGAGATATTTTCTATGCCCGTGTGTGGGATGGAAATTGTGAAAGTTTTGCAGAACTTGATTTTACAATTACAGCTTTGCCTGAAACCGCAACAGTAACAGAAAACCTATGTGAAGAAACATTTGGTAGTTCATCCATTGGCAATGTTAACCTTACTGATTTTGAAAGCTCATTAAGTCAGGACCCCAACGCTACAATTCAATGGTATGAGGACGATCGTTTAACTATACCTGTAAATGATCCAAGTAATCAAATGGTGAGTAATCAAAGTTCTTATTACGCATTGGTAACAAATAGCAATAGCTGTGAAAATATTGCGAGATTAAATTTTTTCGTAAATCCTTTGCCTGTAGCAACTGATCTGGTCATTGAATTGTGCGAAGATGAAGCTGGAGGAGGGGTAGTAAACAATTATAATTTGTCAAATTTAGATTTGAGGGTATCTGGTTCGGGTTCAATTATATCATGGTTTCAGGATGTAGATTTATCTGATGCTGTGAATAATCCTTTATCACATCAAATAAGTAATAATCTGGTTTTATATACTCAGGTTACTGATGGTATGTGTGAAAATACATCAAATGTTAATTTTATAGTTCATGATGTACCAACTTTTGATTTGGGTTCGGATACAACCATTTTTTATACAGAGAGCAAGGTGTTGACTCCGGCAATTGAGATAAAATTTTTACCTGGTACTTACTTGTGGCAAGATGGAGCTACGTCATCCACTTATACAGTAACTGAGGAAGGAAAATACACATTGGTATTTACTGATTTCAATGGATGTGTGGGAGAAGATGACATTATGGTATATGTAGATCGATATAGGATTTTTGTTCCCAACGCATTTACACCCAATGGCGATGGATTGAATGATACATTTGGTCCGGTAATTACTGGAGATATAGCAGGAGAAGAAATTGAAATGTATATCTATAACCGTTGGGGGGAAATGATTTATGAATTTACTGATCTAGGAGTAGGATGGGATGGTACCTATAAAGGGAAGCCTGTAAATACAGGAGTTTATGTATGGACTCTTATAATAAATGGGAAGTCAAAACAAGATGGCTCCGTATCTTTAATAAGGTAAGATGATAAAATGGAGAATTGTTCATATAATCATTTTGATTGTGCTTTCGCAGGTTGTCAAAGCACAGGATATTGAATTCTCTCAATTTTATGCCAATCGTTTGTACTTAAATCCGGCTTTAGCAGGATCAGAGTTTTCTCCTGTTGCATCATTATCATATCGGAATCAATGGCCGCAAAACAACAAACCTTTTGTAACCTATACAGTTTCTTTCGATCAGTATGTTGATATAATGCATGGGGGATTAGGACTTTTGCTGATTCAGGATAATCAAGGCGATGGTGCAATCAAAACCACAATGGCTTCTGGTATGTATTCCTACTCCCTTAATATTAATAGAAATTTTTCAGTGAATGCAGGCTTGAAAGCTACATATGTACAAAGAAAGTTAGATTGGGAATCTTTGGTTTTTTCAGATATGATTGATCCTTTGTATGGCGTTATATATCCAGGGAGAGAAATACAACCAGGGAGTTTATCACATTCTTATATTGATTTTTCGCTTGGGATGGTGGCAAATTATAAAAACTGTTATCTGGGAGTGGTTACTGATCATTTATCAGAACCCGATGAAGCATTTGATAGTGAGAATAATTCAGCTGCTTTGCCAAGGAAGTATACTGTTCATGCAGGCGCAGCAATTCCTGTTGGATACTCAAGAGGCTTAATGAAAAGTGATTTCATGATTTCGCCAAATATTTTGTATCAGAAGCAGCAAGATTTTGAGCAAATTAATTATGGATTGTATTTTTCTAGAACCAATTGGGTTGTTGGTACTTGGTTTAGACAAAATCTATCATTTGATTTTGATGCGTTTATTGTGCTCTTAGGATATCAAACGGATAGATTAAGAATAGGCTACTCCTATGACTATGTAGTATCAAAATTGGTTAAAACCAACTCAGGAGCTCATGAGATTTCGATAACATATTTATTAGGGAAAACTCGCACATCCTGTTCAGGATCACACTATTTTAGAAAGAAAAGAAGAATAAGAGCAATTAGATGTCCGAAATTTTAATGGATAAAAAATGGCCAATTGTCAAAGAATTATATTTATCTGTTTAAGTTTAATTAACTGGTTAACAAAAGTTAAGATTTCTTAAGAGTCGTCTTTTGTAGTGTAAAAGTTTATGAATTTAAAATTAGAAACGATATATTTATATATTGTGAAGAAGGCTGATTATATAGCATTTAGAATGATAGATTCGTTGCGAGCAATTACCTTATTGGTATTTGTTTCATATTTATTTTGTTGCTCGCATTCAGTTTATGCACAGCAATCTCAGAAAGAGAGAGACTCTTTGCGAACTTTGAAGATATTAAAGGACGCATTAAATAGTGCTGAGCAAGCTAATTCAAGTGCAGAGTCTGCTGAACTTGATATGGAAATTGATGGACTGATAATGGACGAGACCATATCAAAAGTAGGTCGGGACTTTTTTGATATGTTTTATGCAACTTGGAATGCTCCTAAAAATGCTAAAAACTTTACAATTACCATTAAAGAAATGGTTTTACCAGGTTTAGCAACCCAAATTACCATTTCGGTAAATGATAATGAAGTGTTTAAAGAACGTGTTCAGCCGCGGTATGATATCATGGAGCAAATGTCAAATTATGCGATATATAAGACAACTGGATATTTAAATAACTACGAAAGTATGAAATCTCAACTTGATGGAGATGATCAATCAGGTTCGGGTATTTTTTAACCTTAAAATAAATACACCATGAAATATTTAAAAGCAATAATCATAGTCGCTGTATTTTCTTTAGCCCAGCCTATTGGAGCAATGGCTCAGGATTTTGTTTATACTCCAATAAATTCAAATTTTGGTGGAAATCCATACAATTACAATTGGTTGATAAACTCAGCAAAACAGCAAGATAAAATAAAGGACCCTACCGCACAGGATAGTTATCAGACAGATCCACTTGATGATTTTGAAGATAATTTAAATCGTCAAATATTGAACCAGTTATCGAGTAGGCTGGTGAATCAGATTTTTGGAGAAGGAGGAGATTTAGAGACGGGAAGTTATAATTTGGGGAGTTATAAAGTAGATATAATGGAAGATGCGAGTGGTGTTACCGTTAATATTCAAGATATACGGAATGGGAACTACACCAATGTTATTATTCCAAGTTATTAAAATAGACTACTAATTACTATACCTCTTTAAATCTCTCAATATGAAAAGATTTATACCATTTTATTTGCTGGTAACTCTTATTTTCAGTGGATGTGTACCTTACTTTAATCAACCATTAACGGAACAGCGAGCAGAAATTGGAGCAGAAACTCCGGTTAGAAAGAATTTGATTGGACTACCAGAACCACGTGAGAAGATTGTTGCTGCAGTTTATAAGTTTCGGGATCAAACAGGACAGTATAAACCTTCTGAAACGGGAGCGAATTGGTCTACGGCTGTTACACAGGGTACAACCTCAATATTATTAAAGGCAATTGAAGAATCGGGCTGGTTTATACCTTTGGAGCGAGAAGGGCTTAATAACTTGTTGAATGAGAGAAAGATTATTCGATCGAGTAGAGCAAACTATGCTGATAAAGATGACCAATCTCAATTGTTACCTCCACTGTTGTTTGCAGGTATTGTTTTGGAAGGTGGCGTTATTAGTTATGATGCCAATGTAATTACAGGAGGGGCTGGTTTAATGTATTTTGCAGCTGGTGGATCAGGTCAGTATCGCCAGGATAGAGTTACGGTATATTTGCGCGCAATTTCTACTAGTAATGGTAGAATACTGAAAACAGTTTATACTTCTAAAATGATTTTGTCTCAAAAAGTTGATGCAAGTCTGTTTAGGTATGTGAAATTTAAGAGGCTTTTAGAAGCTGAAACTGGATTTACATACAATGAACCATCCGAAATGGCAGTGAAGGAAGCTATTGAAAAGGCTGTTGAATCTTTAATTATAGAAGGCGTTATAGAAGGCTTGTGGGATCTTAAAAATCCAGAAGAGGTTAATTCCGAAGTGATTACCAAATATGTAGAGGAGAAAGAAGAAAATCAGGAATCAGATTTTTTTGACCAATTGATAAGTAAGAGACGTCATAAATTTGGTTTAGGTATTGAAGGAGGATCATGGCTGTATATGGGAGATTATAGTCATACAGAAATGGAAGCCTGTGGAGGTTTATCTTTATTGTACGATACTCAATCTTTCATGCAGTTTAAAGCCAGTATTACAAGAGGCGATTTGGCTACTACCAAACATTTTCAAAAAACGTTTAATTCTCTTGATGTGACGGCAAAATATCGACTTTTGCCTTACAAGGAGTGGACGCCATATGTTGAGGGGGGATTTGGTTTGTTCTCCGAGCATGATAAATCAGCATTTACTTTTGATTTGTCAAACTCCATTCATGCTCAAGCAATCTATGGTGCTGGAGTTGAATTTTTACTCAATGACAGATTTGGATTAAACTTTTCCATTTTGAACCATTACATTTTTAATGATGAAGTAGATGGATTAAAGCAAGGGCATTACAATGATTATTTTTGGGAAGGTAAAATAGGTCTTAATTTTTATTTCGATAAGCTTTGGGATAAGAGCAAAAAGAAAAGAGTGAGAAAACAAAAGATACGCAAAAAACCTAAAGAGCAACCAAAGTCTGCTGAATAAAATATTAACAAGTTACTAACAGGTTAGATTAATTTCTAGCCTGTTTTTTTATGTCTTAAATTTTTTGGCAAAGATGGCTGTATGGTTGTTATTGCTTGATTTGTAGGGGTTTTGTTTAATTATAATTAACTATTTGAAGTGTATTTAAAAACTTTGTTTGATTTGATCAATATCTTTTAAATATTCATCATATAAATTTAATGATTGATGTAAACTAACATTTTATTTTCAATATTACTTTTTAATTTAGTTTTCGAATAGAAACATAAATCATCAAATCGTACTTTAAATAGTGCATTAAATTAATTAAAACAATTCACTCAGGGAAACCTGAATTTCACTTTAAACCTAAAATTTCAAACCATGAAAAAGTTTTTATTTGTCCTAGCGGCAGTTTTATTAACAGGAGCATATTCTTTTGCTCAGGTTAACGTTTCAAATGTTGAACAATATGGCTATGATAATACAGCTACAGTTCAGCAAGTTGGTGTTATAAATATTAGTGATGTTTTCCAGGGAGGAATGGATAATGTTGCAGATATTGATCAAAATGGATTTTTTAATATGTCATTTGCTACCCAACTGGGATTAGGAAATGAAGCATATGTGACTCAAGTTAAAACAAACTTCTCAAAAGTATTTCAGTTAGGTTGGTACAACAAAGCAACTGTAGATCAGAAGGGTTTCAACATTTCTACAGTAAATCAGTTCTTTTCGGCAAGAGGTATTGCAGATGTTAAGCAAAGAGGATTTTTAAACAAATCAGAAGTAAACCAGTGGTTTAGTTACGGTGAGTATGCAAAAGTAATGCAATTTGGTGCTTTTAACTTAGCTGATATTGACCAGGTATTTGGTAGAGGAGATAAAGCTACTATTAGTCAGTGGGGAATGTCTAACAAGGCATATATCAATCAATTTGGTACTTTTAAAAACACTGCTTTGGTTAAGCAACATGGTAAGAGTAATTTTGCTGTTGTAGATCAAAAAGGTGGATGGTTTAATAATGCAGAAGTTGAACAGCATGGAAAATATAACCGTGCATTTGTTGATCAAATTTGGGGTATTGGCAACGACGCTAATATTAATCAACATGGTCGCAGCAACTATGCTAGCTCATACCAAAAAGGTGGATTTATGAATGATGTTGAAATTGATCAGCATGGTAGAAGAAATAGCGCATATGCTAAGCAAGTTGGAGGATGGTTTAATGATTCTGAAATTGATCAGCATGGAAAGAATAATTATGCAAAGACTGTTCAAATTCGTGGTTCATTTAACGATGCAAGCGTAGACCAAAGAGGTAATTCAAATGATGCATTCATATTACAGAAGTTTGGTTCTAGAAATGATGCATATGCAATCCAAAGAGGTAAAGAAAACGAAACTGATATTAAGCAGATTAAAGGTTATAATAATACGGCTGTAACTTATCAGCATGGTAAATACAATGAAGCGGAAGTTACTCAAATTAAGGGTAGTAATAATTTGGCAGCTGTTGCACAGCTAGGAATGTCAAACGATGCTTACGTTAAGCAAGTTGGTGGTTCTCATACTTATGCGTTTGTTGCTCAAGTTGGTGATTATAACGAAGCTGATGTATACCAAAAAAATAATGTAGGAACTCTTGCTGCTGTTGCTCAGTTAGGCGATTCTAATTATGCTGGAATTTATCAGGAAGATAACTTCTTAACTGCAGCTGCTATCGCTCAGATAGGTACTTACAATGAAGCTTATATTTATCAGGCAAAATCTGATTTCTCTTTCGCTTCAATTCTACAGAATGGTAATGGAAACTTTGCTGCTATAGCTCAATATGATGTATCAGGTAGTTCTGCAGTAATTGAACAAGATGGTGATAATAACGTTGCTTTATCTACTCAGTTTATTGGTTCTAATAATCATGCAAATACAAATCAAGTTGGTGATTATAATTTCTCAGCTACATTCCAGCATGGAAATAATAACACGATTGACGTAGATCAGTATGGAAATGGACACATTTCATTTGTAACACAATTTGGAAATGGTAATACTGCAACTGTTAGCCAGTACAATGCAGGCATGACTCCAACTCCATAATTTTTATGAATTGATTTGATTGATTTATTATAAAAGTTACCGCCAAATTGCTGAAATAATGCAGTTTGGCGGTTTTTTTATATTGTCTATTTTAAAACATTTTAAACATTTGTTTAAGTTTTCTTATGCTTTTTTAGACTCTTTAAAAATTAGCATATGGAGAATAAGGTTTAATCAATAGTAATAATTCATTCATGTAAAAATAAAGGTGTTTGGAAAGGCTTTTTTTTAATTTAGATAAAAGATCTACTGAGACTATTAATGGTCTTAATTAGGTCTGATCAGAGCTCTTTATACTATACTAGATTTTATTTTAATTCACTTTAAAACCTTTAAAAAAATCAACCATGAAAAAATTATTATTTCTGGTAGTTGCTGTGGTTTTTGCAGTATCATCTGCTTTTGCACAGGTAAACTACTCTACAGTAGACCAATTGGGTTTCAGTAATAATGCCGGTGTAACCCAAGTGGGATGGTTCAACATGAGTGATGTTGACCAAGTTGGATTATGGAATATGGCAGACGTTGATCAAGACGGACTGTGGAATATTTCATATATTGATCAATTGGGAATGTTAAATTCTGCAGGCGTAACGCAAGCTGGAGTTTTAAATGTATCATATGTTGATCAAGTTTTATTCTTCAATAATGCGGTTGTAAATCAACTCGGGCTGCATAATATTTCAAGAATTATGCAATTTGGATTATTGAATAGTGCTGTTGTTGAGCAATTAGGATTTTTTAATATGTCTTACATTTCTCAATTAGGAGCATTCCATGATGCTATGGTATGGCAAATGGGTCTTTTAAATATGTCCTCCATTGCACAGTATGGACTTTCTAACTCTGCTTATGTTGCTCAGTTTGGATTAGCAAACAATTCTACTGTAACACAAGGATTTTTCGGTAACATGGCAGGAGTTTTGCAAGTTGGTATTGGAAATTCAAGTTCAGTACTTCAAATGGGTATGCTTAGTGATGCGCTTGTTAATCAATTTGGTTACATGAATAAGGCATCTATTTCGCAGTGGTATACTAAATTTGCACATGCTGAGATTATCCAGAGTGGTGTAATGAATATGGCGCAAACACTTCAGATGTTTGGTAAATTTAATTCGGCTCATATCGATCAAACAGGATGGTTTAATATGGCGAAATCTGAACAGTTTGGTGGCTATGCTAATGTTACAAACATTACGCAACATGGAGCATTTAACAAAGCTTTTGCTCTTCAAAAGAAAGGTGAAGGAAATAAAGCTTTTATCCATCAAAATGGTGTAGCAAATATGGCTTCTACTTTCCAGTATAAAGGAGTTAATAATACAGCAAAAATTAATCAAGATGGATGGTTTAATAAAGCAAGAACCGTTCAAATTGATGGTGCTAATAATTTAGCTACTACTACTCAAGATGGAGTTAAAAATTATGCCTTTGTAGAGCAAATTCATGAGTATGGTGGTGTTGTGAATGTATACCAAAAGGGATACAAGCATTTTGCTGATGTAACTCAGAAATATGGTGTTGGCGATAAAGCTAAAGTTGTTCAAAGAGGCGACCATCAAACAGCTTATATTTCTCAACTTTATGGTACAAAGAATAAGGCTAAGATTAAACAACTAGATCATGGAAATACTGCTATTATTGACCAGATCGGTGGTAAGAAGAATAGTGCAGATATCTTCCAAAAAGGTAAACACAACTTCTCATTTGTTGGTCAATTTGGTGGCAAAAAGTCAGACGCATTTGTTAACCAAAACGGTAATAACAACAGAGGTTGGGTATTCCAGTTCGATCAAGAAGAAAGTTTAGCAGACATTTTGCAAAATGGTGATCGTAACGTTGCAGTAATTGCACAAATGGACGGTATGAACAACAGTGCTACAATTGTACAAACAGGTGATGACAATACAGCATTAACTTACCAGTGGGGTGATAACAATACCTCATTCCTTGAGCAAATTGGTAATGATCACTTTGGTTTAGTAATTCAAAATGGTAACGAAAACTTCGCTGTTACTCAACAAGGTAATGCAGGAGTTGTATTCTCGCCATGATCCAATGAAATTATCATGTGAAATTCCCACTTTTGTGGGAATTTCCTGATTAAATTCTTCACTAAATCGCTTATGCTTTATTTTAAAAAATACATTTGGTGCGCTCTGTTCTTATGTTTTAGCAATCTTGTAATTGGGCAGAATTATAATCAGGAAGACCAACTTCTAAATCAATTGAATTATAGTCTTGCCAAAGCCATCGAAGGAGAAAATGTTATCTCCGCTATTCAATCTGGAAACGGGAATGATTTAATAATTTCTCAGTTCAGCAAAGAACAGGTGGCTATAATCCAACAGGTTGGTGTTGAGAACATACTAAAGGCAGTTCAGAAGGGAAATCGCCAAATTATTGAGATTTTTCAGCGAGGAGATTTAAATTTTGTGGAATCTGCCTTATATGGAAACAACATTTCCTCTAGCATTCACCAATATGGTGATAACAATTCATTGCAACAAGAAGTTATTGGGAATAATAAGAGCTTTGAAATTACACAAGTTGGAAACGACAATGAATTAATTCAAATAGATACCGGAAATACTATCAGAGGCTACAATGTTAGCCAGGTAGGAAATGGTATGACTGTTATAATACAAAGTGGTTTGTGAATACAGAGCAGGTTTAAATGGTTGGGGTATCCTTTGGGATACCCCTTCTTATTTTAAGATATTTTATGAAGATTAAATAATTTTTTTATCAAATTATAGTATTTTAACGCTTTCCTTATTGATTTTATATTAACTATTAGATATTTTTAATATTCGTAATCAACTACTATGAGATGATGCTAAGAACTTTTATGTTTGGAAGTTTATTGTTTTTGATAATTAACGTTACTGCTGCCCAATCTGAACAGGATGAAATGAAAGCTTGGATTGAAATAGAAGGTGAGATTAAGAATCTTACACTTAGTGCCAAATTCAAAAATGAAGGTAGCAAAACAATTGCCATCAACTACGTTCTGAAGACTAAAAAAGAAGGTCGATCAGGGAATTCAACTTCGATACAAAAGGGCAAATGTGTTTCTCCAATTAATAAGCAGCTAACATTATCCGAAGTAAGAATGAATTTATCCCAGAAGGATAATTTGTTCGTGAGTTTGTTCGTTTATCACAATAAGCAGTTAGTTGCTCAAGATTCGGTTGTTTTACATGGAGATAATGAGTAAATTAAGAAAAATTAAAATAGCTACCGGAATATGAAAAAATTCTACACACTCTTTGGACTATTTATTGTCTTTGGAATATTCATGTTTGTAACATCATGTAATGAAAGTACGGTGGAACCTGATCTGTATGGTTCAATCAGTGGAACAGTAAAGGCTTCGGCTAGTAATTTACCTATGGAAGGCGTAACCATTACCACTAATCCGGGTACTACTTCGGTAACAACAAATGCTGAAGGTGAATTTAGTATAGAGAAAGTGCTAATAGGCGATTATTCTGTTACAGCAACTAAAGAGGATTATTCTTCGCAAAGCATAAATATTAAAGTAACAGAAAGTCAAAATAACTCAATGAGTTTTATACTTACAGTTGCTCCTCTTGATAGTAAAATTCCAGATGATATAACTTATGTTTCTCCAGCTGACATAGAGGAGGATCAAAGCAAATTGCCTACAGAAGTCAAATTGACATGGAGAAACGGTGAAACGGAAAAAGGTGATACTTTACGTTTTGATGTGATTTTATATGAAGGCGCAGATGATGCCAAAGGAACAAAAGTTGTGTCGAATATTTTAGATACAACCTACACGGTAAATAACTTAAAATTTGAAACAACTTATCTTTGGAAAGTTGTGGCCAGAAATAAACAATTGGACGAAGTAGAAGGTAAGAAATGGAGATTTGCAACAGAAGACTTTCCTACAAATCCATATTTATTTGTGAAGGATACATTGGATTCACGTGATATTTATTCTTGGGATTTGAAAGAAAATCATCTGGTGCAATTAACTGATGGAGGAGGAGATGAATTGCATCCTAAAATTATGCCAGGACAACATTCAAGAATTGCATATTCGGCTATGAATAATGGAGTTTTCCATATTTATACAATGGATTTAAAAGGTAAGGATGTTTTTAAAGTAACAGGTGACCGCCCCGTTGTTGGTAATCACAATGATGGAGGAGGTTTTGTTTGGTCTCCTACAGGAGATCAGTTATTGTATGGATATTATAATGAGTTAATTGTCATTAATAGAGATGGCACAGGATGGAAAAAAATTGCAAACTCTCCGGTGAATAGAGAATTTACTCAAATGGACTGGACATATCAGTTTAATAACCACAGCGAGGAAAAAATTGTGGCTTTGGCACAAGGTGATAAACCTTACGATAACGAAATCTATCTGATGGATCCTGATGGTAGTAATATGACTTTGCTTGTGGATAATTTAGAAGGAACTCTATCTAATCCACAATTTTCATTTGGTGGAGATAAGGTTATTTTTTCTTTGGATTCTTTGTATGAGGATGATAGAGGAATTCAAAGAGATGCCAGAATTTATAGCATAAATATTGATGGTACTGGTTGGACGGATCTATCAGGAGATGATAAAACCGGTAATGATTTGCAAGCGAAATTCTCTGAGACAGGAGAGAAAATTATATTTATGAATGTATCAAATTCAGGAACAGAGAAAAAAACGATTTGGACAATGGATCCTGATGGCAGTAATAGAGAACAATTGATTTTTAATGGGGAAATGCCAGATTGGTATAATCCGTGATATTAGTCCTGTTTAAATAATTTGGCATCTGGGAAATTCTCAGGTGCTTTTTTGTGAATAAAAAAAGCCTTCCATTCGGAAGGCTTTTGTATTTTTTCGAAGTAAGATTAGAATCTTCTTTCTTTGATTCTTGCTTTCTTACCAGTAAGAGCACGAAGATAGTAGATACGAGCTCTTCTAACACGACCTCTTTTGTTTACTTCAATTTTTTCAATGAATGGAGAAGTGAAAGGAATGATTCTTTCTACACCTACGTTACCAGACATTTTTCTAATGGTAAAAGTTTTAGTAGATCCTGTTCCTTTAATTTGGATTACAACACCTCTAAATACCTGAGTTCTTTCTTTGTTTCCCTCTTTAATTTTGTAAGAAACGCTAATAGTATCACCTGCTTGGAATTCAGGAGTTTCAATACCACTTTTGAAAGCTTCTTCTGCAACTTTAATTAAATCCATTGTTTTAAATTTATTAAGGTTTAACGAGCGCAATATTCACAATTTAACTATAGATCTGCCAGAGATTACGCACGAATTCGCCGCAAAATTAATAAAAATATCTAAGCTGAAAAGATTTAAGTTTGTTTTTTTCTATTAGAGAAGCATATATTGCAATTTAAATTAATAGATAAATAAAAAAAGGAGCCCAATGGCTCCTTTAAATATTGCAATATAATTTTTTAGTGTGAAGCACCTGAAACTTTTAGTTTGTCTCCAGTTGTTTTCACAATTGTTTTATAAAATTCTTTGCTGTAACCAGGTTGCTTCATTTTAGGATTTTGGTTATTACCATCTTTTTCTTTGATGTTTCCGTCCATGAATTTAGCAAATAAGTAGCCATAGAATTCTCTCCATTCATTAGTTAGGTTATCACCTTGGTTACATGAGAAATCAGTTAAGAATTCAACAGCAGCAGCTTCGTCCGTTTTGAACATACCTTCTGCAGCAAGGTCGATAATCTTAGTAAATGAAAGATATTTGTTTTCAAGAGCTTTTTGCTTTTTAGCAATTTCAGGGTGGATTGCGTTATAGCGAGTATAAGCAAAGTTGGTTACCTGGTTGAATACCCAGAATGCAGACTTGTTCGTGAATTCCATCATTTTACCGTTACCAACAGCGAATGATTTAGGAACTCTAGTACTACCACAGTACATTGGGAAATATACTGATGAAGCAGCATCGTCTACTCCAAACCAGTTGATTCCACCTACTGCATCAGGTAACCAGTTTCTTGATTGAGCAACAAAAGAGAAACCAGTTTGCTGAGTTGCAGTTGCACGCTCGTTACAATATGTTACGCCATCAACTTTCCATGTTAAAGGTCTCCAACGGTAAGGATTTCCGTAAGGACCAGCGCCCATATCTTTAGCCATATCCAATTCAGTTCCTTCCAGGTGATTTCTCATGAAATCCATCATTTCAAGAACATTGATTTTGTTGTCTGGCTTAATCCACAATGGCATACGATTGGTTGCATAACCTTTTTCGTCATGTTCAACCTTACCTTTGCAGTAATCGAAATATTTATCCATTCCTTCTTTTACATCGTTAAAGAAAGACCAAACACGAATTTCACAGAATCTTGCAGCACCAAAATCAACTGGAGCGTAAGTATCAGAGAAGCTAAACTCTTTGTTTTTTCCATCTTTTGGATAAAAACCTTTTTCTTTTGCAAATGAGATAACATCTTTTGCATAAACGTTGGTTACTTCAGGATTGTAGATTTTATCCATTTTATCTGAAGAGATAGAATTTTTTCCTTCTAATGGGAAAGTGGTAATTCTAGCTTGGTTGGCGTGACCACTAACATATCCGTCAGGAATCATTCTTGCTACCCAAACAGCACCTTTTTCACCATTACCTTTACCAATCATCTCTAAGATCCAGATTTCATTTTTATCAGAAATAGAGAAAGATTCACCAGAACTGTAATAACCGTAATTTTCTACTAATTCTGTCATTACTTTGATAGCTTCACGAGCATTTTTTGCACGTTGCAATGTAAGGTAAATCAAACTACCGTAATCAATTAATGCTCCTTCTTGTGATCCTAATTCCGATCTACCACCGTAAGTGGTTTCTCCAATTGCCAACTGGAACTCGTTCATGTTTCCAACAACAGAGTAAGTATGTGGAACTTGTGGAATTTTACCAAGGTATTTACCTGTATCCCATTCGTAAACATCAATCATTGTGCCTTCAGCCCAGTCTGCAGCAGGACGGAAATAAAGTTCTCCGTACAATACATGCGAATCAGCAGCGTAAGTAATCATGTTAGAACCATCAGTACTTGCACCTCTTGTTACAAGATAGTTAGTACAAGCTTGCGAGGTTGTTGTCGAAAAGACGATAATTGCCAATAGAAGAGAGGCAATTGCATAAATCTTCTTCATGTTTAAATATTTAAGTGAATTTAATTGCGATAAAATTTTTCACGATTCTTACAAAAATAGAAAAAAAATACAAAGTTAAAGCTGATAAAAGTCTTTATCCGGAATGTCTCTCATTGTATTAATTTTAGGTGTTTTTTGGATTTGGTTACCAGAAAAAATCAGCTTGAAAATAGGCTTTGTTATTGAGTTTGTCAGTAACTTCTAGCTCTAACTTATGTTTGCGATTTGGTAATAATCTTTTCTTGTCGAATTTATAAAACAAGTGGTTGTTCTTAGCATCATACTCGAAAAGAACCCATTTTCCATCTATTGTTCCATTGTAACTTTTAATACCAGATAATTCATCTTCAATGGTAAAGGAAATTTTATCTTGAACTGATAAATTCTTTAATTTGAAGTTTGTTCTCGGCTTAATAGTTGGAGGAGTTGTATCCTGTACAATTGCAAAATCTCCAAAAACATTGGTTTTTGATTTTACCCATCCCTTAATGTAAGCACCACCAACATTTGAAATTTTATCAGGTTTCTCTATTGTAGCAATAAACAGCTTGTTTTCATTTTTGAATGTTCTGTTTGGTTTTATGGCAATGGTGTAATACTTGTGAACAGCTGTTGTTCTTTCATGTATTGAATGTATATCCGATAAGTAAGTAGAATCAGTTTTTTTGGAGTACGTAAATTTAACATCTGAATAAAACGAATTAGTTGGGAATTTTAGTTCCAACTCATCTTTTTTGAAAACATTTTCATTGGTACAAGATAATAACTGGTTGTAATCAGATTGTTTAAAAACTTGAGATGTTTCTTTCGCTTGTGCAAAAATTCTCAACTTAGCAAGGTTGTTTTTTGTATCATAAGCAAGAAAGTCAATTTTATATCTTGTTCCTGCTTTAAAATTATAAATTCCACTATTGCTAAAGTAATTGTACATGGAAAGTTTGTTGTTAGGTTCTTTAAAGCATTTATGAATTCTTCTTTTCTCCATAATGTTTAACGAATAGTCCATGTGAGAATTGATGTAACGTGACTCGTCGAATGAAAACTCTTTAAAAGAATAATCGGTTATTAAAGAATCATTAACCTTTACTTTCATTTTATAAATTCCGCATTTCCCCCAAGTATTGTCCAAATAGTCATTTACCTGAATTCCAAAGCCAATCTTTCCAGATAGAATAATTTTTGGATCTCCTTTTAGGTGATAAGCGTTGTTGTAATAAGTAACAGGAAATTTTTGTCGAGTATTTTTTCCATTTACACTACTTAAGGAATCAATTGGATACACATACAGGTTAAAAATTTTAGGAGGAGTAGTGTCTTTGATTTTAAATCCGAAAAGAAGTGGATTTAAAGGATGTTCAGATTTTGTATCTCTTATTTCGAAATGCAAATGAGGACCTGCCGAGGATCCCGTATTTCCAGAGATTGCAATTACTTCTCCTTTTTTTACCGGAAATCGATCTTTTTTTAAATTCAGGTCAAATTCAAAAGTGTTTTTACTGTATTGATGCGCCTTTACAAATTCATTAATGGTTTTATTAAAATCATCAAGGTGCCCATAAACAGAGGTGTAGCCATTTGGATGATCGATATAAATTGCCTTTCCATAACCTCCCGCAGAAATTTTGATTCTGCTTACAAAACCATCTGCGATCGCATACACTTTTTTGCCTGTTGTAAACGTTCGGATATCAATTCCAGAATGGAAATGGTTGTTTCGAAGTTCAGCAAAATTTCCTGATAGAGTAATGGTGAAATCTACAGGTGATCTAAAGTAATTTTTAGGATGATTTTTTTGCTGAGCAGAAAGTTGAACTGGAGAAAGAAAGGATAAGAATGATAAAAAGGTGATTATGTTTGTTTTAATATGCTTCATTTTCTTGTTGTGTTACTCTTGTGTTGTTCGTCAAAACTACAAAAAAAGCTTTTTTTTAGGAAGCTTAAGCCAAAATACAAACCAATAAATTTGATAATCTTCTCAGCAATGTTAATTTTGTAAAAGAAATTTAGAATGATGGATCAAGAATCAAACGAAATAATAATAAGTTTAAAACAACGTATTGACGAACTTATTTCGTTGTACAAGAAATCCAAGGAAGAAAAAGAGACTTTAATTCATGAGAAAATGGAACTTATGGAAAAAGTAGAAATTCTTTCGAGGGAAAAAAGTGAACTTGAACATCATTACGATACATTAAAGTTGGCCAAAACTCTATCTTCCAATAGTGAAGATTCGCATGAGGCTAAACTTAAAATAAACCGAATTGTGCGGGAGATTGATAAATGTATTGCTCTTTTGAACAGATAGAATTTGTTTATGGATAATAAACTTTCAATTAAAGTTAATGTTGCGGATAGAACTTATCCCTTGAATATTGATCGCAAACAAGAGGAGGTGATCAGAAAGGCCGCAAAAATGATTAACGAGAAAGTTATGCAGTACAAACAAAGATATAAAGATAAAGATACTCAGGATTTTCTGGCGATGGCTTCTTTGCAGTATGTGATTAAAGTGATTGAATTGGAAAATAAGGCAGATGTTGCACCAGTGTACAATGAATTGAAAGCAATGGAGCGCGAGCTGAGTGAATTTTTAGAAAAAGAGTAAAAACGTTCTTTAAATAGTAAAAGTAATAACCCGCATTATTTCTTGAACTTGTAACTTGTTAATATTATCAGATTCTCTTTTGATTTGGGGATCTTTTTAATATTATGAGTTTATTGGTTTAAGTGATGGTGCGGGTTATTTTTGTATATAAACTAGTATTGACTTAATATTCTATAATATGATTGAAATAATAATAGGAATTCTTGCCTTTGTTGTAGGTGGGATACTTGCATATTTTATATTGCAAAAAGCTCTTAAATCGAAGAGTGAAAAAATAATCCAGGAAGCTCAGGCAGAGGCTGAAGTGATTAAGAAGGACAAAATTCTTCAGGCTAAGGAGAAGTTTTTCCAATTAAAGACTGAGCATGAGAAGCAAATTAACTCTAAAAACAACAAGCTTTTAGCTGCCGAAAATAAAATCAAACAAAAGGAAAATACCTTAAATCAAAGAATTGATGATTTTCAGCGTAAGAAGAAAGAAACTGATGCGATTCGTGAGAATCTGAATCATCAAATTGATTTGGTTGAGAAAAAATCTGCAGAGCTTGAAAAAGCTAAAAAACAGCAAATTGAGCAACTGGAAGAGATTTCAGGAATGTCTGCAGAGGAAGCTAAAAACCAATTGATAGATTCGTTGAAAGAGGAGGCAAAGACTGAAGCGATGTCTTATGTGAATGAGATCATGGAAGAAGCGAAAATGTCTGCCAATATGGAAGCTAAAAAAGTTGTTGTAAAAACAATTCAAAGAGTAGCTACTGAAACTGCAATTGAAAATTCAGTGACTATTTTCCATATTGAATCTGATGAAATTAAAGGTAGAATTATTGGTCGTGAAGGTCGTAATATTCGCGCTCTTGAAGCAGCTACAGGTATTGAAATTATTGTAGATGATACGCCTGAAGCAATCGTTCTTTCTGGTTTCGATCCTGTTCGTAGAGAGATTGCAAGACTTGCATTGCACCAATTGGTAACCGATGGTCGTATTCACCCTGCAAGAATTGAGGAAGTTGTAAATAAAGTACGCAAACAAATCGAAGAAGAGATTATTGAGACAGGTAAACGTACTGCAATTGATTTGGGAATTCACGGATTACACCCAGAATTGATTCGTTTGGTTGGTAAAATGAAATATCGTTCATCTTACGGTCAGAACTTATTGCAGCATGCCAGAGAAACTGCAAACTTGTGTGCAATCATGGCAACAGAACTTGGATTAAATGCTAAACGAGCTAAAAGAGCTGGTTTGCTTCACGATATAGGTAAGGTACCAGATGATGAGCCAGAATTGCCACACGCAATTTTAGGTATGAAATTGGCTGAGAAATACAAAGAGAAACCAGATGTATGTAATGCGATTGGTGCTCACCACGATGAAATTGAGATGACATCAATGATTTCTCCAATTATTCAGGCTTGTGATGCGATTTCAGGTGCTCGTCCAGGAGCTCGTCGTGAGATTGTTGAATCTTACATCAAGCGTTTGAAAGATCTTGAGAACTTAGCATTATCACACCCGGGAGTACTTAAAACATATGCTATTCAGGCTGGTCGTGAGTTAAGAGTTATTGTTGGAAGTGATAAAGTATCAGATAAGGAAGCTGAAACATTATCATTGGATATTGCACAAAAAATTCAGGATGAAATGACTTATCCTGGTCAGGTTAAAATCACGGTAATTCGTGAAACACGTGCAATCAATTACGCTAAATAATAAAGCAAATAAATAGAAAAAGAAACCCGCTTCAAATTGAAGCGGGTTTTTTATTTATATGGATTTATATAGTTCTTTAAAGTTTGGTACGAGGGTAGTCAATTTAAGCTTTTTGTATACACTGATGTTGTGTTTTACCAGCCTTTTTATCAGACTTGAGTTATTGGTAGCTTTATAATACTTAGGCCGATTTACAATTTTCTTAGATTCGATAACGAACTGTAATTCTGCTCTGCCAAAAACTTTACCTCTGTCAATTGGGTTGATGTAGAAAAGAATCTCGTCTTTATTAGAGGCGTTTTTATCTACATAGCATAAAAGCACGCTGTCTGTAAGGTTTATTCCATAAACAGGAATTCCTAACTCTTGCGCAATACCTGCATAAATGATTGAAATAATAATATAATTGCCTTGTTTTTGCGACAGCACTGTACCGATGTCTCCATCCCAATTTGTAGGTTGATTGGGCGACAAAGCTTGGTAATTATAGATATTGTAGAAAAAATGATTGAGAATTTTAATTTTCTCCAGTGCTGTGAGATGGTCATTTAATTCCAACCACACATCCTTTTTAATTTTATCGATTTCCTTCCTAATTGAATCAGTAATTAGGTTGGGATTATAACTTTTGTTGACCAGAATGGCGCCTTCGATTAAATTCTGTGAATCGGTTTTACCCCAGGTGATTAATTCATTTTTTACATGAGTAAATTGAATTTTATTAATGACTTGTTCAAGTCTCTCCTGAAGCAAAGTACTTTTGGAATCCAACCAATAATCTTCGAGTTGAGGAATAGCAGAAACTGGCAAGTTAATCAACTCATTTTCGATTCTTTTATAGATTTCCGGTGTTGGATCATCCAATAAAGATAATAGAGCGGTGAGTTTATTCTCGTTCATAACTTAAGGTTTTGGCCCGAATAAATATAAGAAAACCCGTAAGTAAAAGCAATCTTACGGGTTATTTATTTGAAAATTAGGCCAAAACCAACTTAGCTCAGTCTGTCGAGAACAGTATTGATTAAGCGTTTTACTGTTGGCTTGTAATCTTTACTTGCATCTTTGGTTATTCGATTGGCAATAATAGCACAAACCGCAGCAGCATTGTGTCCCAGCATTTTCGACAATCCAAAAATAGCCGAACTTTCCATTTCATAATTGGTGATTTTTTGGCCTTTGAAATCGAACTTTTCAATCTTATCATTTAAATCAGGATCTAGAGTTTGTAAACGCAAAACTCTACCTTGGGGACCATAAAATCCATTTGCGGAGATGGTTACGCCTTGAATCATATCGTCTCCATCAAGCTGGTCGATAAGTTTTTTAGATGCAGGAACCACATAAGGAGAAGCCAATTTAGCATCCCAATTGACGAATTCTTTAAAAGATTTCTCGAAATCAAGATCTGAAACACTATCACGGTCAGCATAAAAATTTAGCATGCCGTCGAATCCAATGGATTTATTGGATAATAAGAATGAATCTACCGGTATGTTTCCTTGAAGCGCACCTGATGTTCCGATTCTTACCAAGTTAAGGCTTTTGTGTTCTGTTTTAGGTGTTCTGGTTTCCAAATCAATATTAACCAAAGCATCTAATTCGTTTACTACGATATCAATGTTATCGGTTCCAATACCGGTTGACAGTACAGAGAATCTTTTCCCTTTATAAGTTCCTGTTGTCGTAACAAATTCGCGATTAGAAATTGTGCATTCCACTTCATCAAAGAAGCTAGCAACCAATTCTACTCTTCCTGGGTCTCCCACTAAAATAACCGTATCGGCTAAATGTTCAGGACGAAGGTGTAAATGAAATACACTTCCGTCAGGATTAATAATTAGTTCTGATGATTTAATTTTTTCCATATTCAAAAAATTTGATAGCAAGGAGCCGAAACTATAGAAAATTTTTTAATCTACAAACTAACAAAATGTAATCTTTCGATTTCTTTGCTGTAAGTAGCAGCAACAAGTGTTTAAAATCAATTTTTATTATATTATTGTGCTATCTTTAAATGAAAATAGAATCATAAATAAAAATTATAAATACAAAATCATGAAGAAGCAACCCTATTTTTTAATTGTATTGGCATTTTTTGCTGTTATCCTAATTTTATCAGGATCCAGTATGTTTATTACTCTTCAGCCTGGTGAAAGAGGAGTGATTTTTAGAAAATTCTCTGGAGGATTGGATAAAGAAAATGTATTCATGCCTGGTTTTCATGTTATTGCTCCCTGGAACGATATACATGTTTACGATGTGAGAGAACAAAAAAGTGAAGAAACAATGGATGTTCTGGATAAGAATGGTTTATCGGTAAACATTGACGTTTCTGTTCGTTTTAATCCGGTTTATAATAAAATTGGCTATTTGCACGAGATCTTTGGTAAAGATTATATCAGCCAATTGGTAATTCCTGAGGTTCGTTCTTCGGTTCGACAAGTTGCAGGTAGATATACGGCAGAGGAGATTTATTCAACCAAAAGAAAAGAAGTTGAAGAAGCTATTATTTCTGAAACTTCTCAGGTTTTGAAGAATAATAATATTCAAATGAGAGCTCTTTTGATTCGTTCAATCAACTTACCAGAGAAAATTAAAGTTGCTATTGAGAGCAAATTGCAACAAGAGCAGGAAGCTTTGGCTTACCAGTTTAAATTAGAAAAGGAAAAAAGTGAAGCAGAAAGAAAAAGAATTGCTGCTGAAGGGGAAGCAAGAGCAAATAAGATCATCAACAGCAGTTTAACACCATCGCTTTTGAAAATGAGAGGTATTGAAGCAACCATTAAGTTGTCAGAATCTCCAAATTCTAAAGTGGTTGTTATTGGAAGTGGAAAAGAAGGAATGCCATTGATTTTAGGAAATAATTAACAGTTTTAGAAAAAAAGCTGAAAGCTATAATTGATAAATTTGAGTCGCTTGCGTTTGCAAGCGACTTTTTTTCGTTCGTACGCGTACAGCTATTGTCACGTGAGCGTTCACTTAAATTGTATAGAAAATAGTGCAAATTATTAATAATCAAAAAATAAAAAATGATGGCATGATAAGTGAAGTAACGCAAATGCTATTAAAACATTCAACCAACCATTAAAGAAAACTAAAATCAACCATGTTAAAACAAATTTTATCAACCTTATTAATTGTTATTCTGGTATTACCAAGTTTCGCCTTACAACCAAAGAAAGAAATTATGGCTATAAGAGTATCACAAAAACCTTTAATCGATGGAATCCTAGATGATTCTGTGTGGGAAGGTGTGCCTGTAGCTAAGAATTTTCGACAAATGGAACCTGATAACGGAGCAGCCTCAAATTACAAAACGGAAGTAAGATTTATTTATACCAACAATGCTATTATAGTTGGTGCTAAAATGTACGATCCAGAACCAGAGAAAATATTAAAAACACTAAGTAAAAGAGATGAAATAAATAATGCTGACTTTGTATCCTTAGTAGTGGATCCATTTAATTCGGGTTTAGATGCTTTTGAATTTATTGTTACAGCCTCAGGAGTTCAGTGGGATGCAAAGGTTGTAAAAAGTCGTGAGGATACCAGTTGGGATGCCGTTTGGAATAGTGCAACAAGCATTCATGAAGACGGATGGTCGGCAGAAATTGAAATTCCATATGCAGCTTTGCGATTCCCAAGTAAAGAAGTACAAGAGTGGGGCGTGAACTTTCTTCGAAATATTCAAAGAGATAGAGAAAAGACAAGTTGGAACTTTATTGACAAAGAAGAAGATGGATGGATCAATCAAAGCGGGATTCTTCGAGGAGTGAAAGATGTAGAACCTCCTGTCCGTTTGTCTTTTTCACCTTATTTTTCTGCTTACTACGATAAATTATCTGATGAATCGAAAGGGGAAACAAATTTTAGAGGAGGAATGGATTTAAAATATGGGATCAACGAAAGTTATACTTTGGATATGATGTTGATTCCGGATTTTGGCCAGGTACAATCGGATGATGAAGTATTGAATCTTTCACCTTTTGAGACAAAATTTTCAGAAAAGCGCCAGTTTTTTACCGAAGCAACTGAGCTTTTTAACAGAGGAGGTATTTTTTACTCCAGACGTATTGGAGGCAAACCTAAATATGCATATGATGTTTACGATAATCTGGGCGAGAATGAAATAGTTACCGATAATCCTGCAAAAGCAAAAATTATTAATGCTACAAAGGTTTCGGGCAGGAACGCAAAAGGATTGGGAATAGGTGTACTTAATGCGATGAATAGAAATACTTATGCCACAATTCAGGATACTGTTACAGGAGAATCGCGTAAGGAAAAAATTCAACCTTTTACCAATTACAATATGTTGGTGGTTGATAAGAGTATGAAAAATGAATCGTACGTAAGCTTATTCAATACCAATGTTCATATACCCGAAACGGATTATATTGCAAATGTTACTGGTACCGAATTCGATTTCCGAAATGAAGAAAGATCACACGATGTGAAAGGGAAGGTAATTGTTACTCAAAGATATCAGGATGAAGCCAATGATCAAATAGGATACATGCATGAGGTTCAGGTTGGGAAAATTCAAGGAAAATTTACCTGGAATTATTTTCACAGGCTAATGACCGATAAATACAATCCTAACGATTTGGGTTTCTTGTATCGTAACAATCAAATTAATAACAATTTGAATTTTTTCTACGATAATTTTGAGCCCAAAGGATCAGTTATTCAGCGCCATGCCAGGTTTCAAATTCATCATGAGGCCAGATATGAACCACGCAGATATGCAAGTATTTCGCTTTACTATAATGCCAGGCTAAAGTTTCACAATCATTTTGCGATGGGATTTTATGGAAATACTCGCCCAATGCACAGGTATGATTACGAGGAACCTCGTGTTTATGGAATGAAGTTGAGAAAAGGTTCATCAACTTCGGCTGGTTTTTGGATTTCAACAGATTATAGAAAAGCGCTTGCTTTGGATATAGATGCAAACTATGGTGTTCGTATGTCTACCGATGATCTTAAAACATTCAGATTAAAGGTTTCACCAAGATATCGTGTAAACGATAAACTGTTAATGGTTTATGAGACGGCTTGGAGTAGAAATTTGGATGAGCTTGGTTATGCAAGTTCAGAAACGAATATTAATGATTTTACCACTGTTTATATTGGAAATAGAAATACAGCCAGGTTAGAGAATAAATTCTCGGCCAATTATATTTTTAATAACAACACCTCTTTGAGTTTTAGAATGCGCCACTATTGGGCAAAAGCTGAATACAAGGATTTTTATACGCTAATGGACAATGGGAGAGTTGCCGACTCTGATTACAATGAAAACCACGATGTAAACTTCAACACATTTAATGTGGATATGGTGTACAATTGGCGATTTGCACCTGGTAGCGAGTTAGCCTTGGTTTGGAAGAGTTCCATACGTGATGCACAAGACGAAATCAGACATGGTTTCGTAGACAATTTGAAAGATACGTTTGACGCAACACAGCTTAATAGCTTTTCGGTCAAACTACTATATTATATCGACTACATGTCGTTAAAGAGAAAAGGTTAATGGTAAACCTGCTTAAATTTTACGGGCCTTAACTTTCCGTGAAAGCTTATGAGTTTAGTTTTGAAGGGTTTTAGGGGAACTTCTTCAAAAGCAATTTTTAAGTGTGATTAGTTAGTGTTAAGTAATGACGACAAAAGCAGCAAATGAAAGTTTGCTGCTTTTTAATTTAAAATTAAATTTGTACAAAAATTAAAAACTATGATACAAAGAATACAATCTTTATACCTGTTGGGGAGCTTTATTTTAATTGGGATCATGTTCTTTTTCCCGTTAGCTGAATTAATTGATACTGCAGGTCAAACTTATGAATTTTTGTACAGGGGAATTCCTGCGCTTACTGAAGGTGCTCCTGCAATATTTATTGCCTACCCGGTAGCAATTTTATTATCGGTGATTGCACTGGTAAGTTTAATTACCATTTTCTTGTTTAAAAAGCGAATGATTCAAATTCGCCTTACCATTTTTAATATGGTTTGTATGTTGGGTGCAATGGGATTAATTTACTACAGCATCAACAGCCAGGCAGGTGAATTAAATGCGATAGCAAGCTATAGCATTATCAATGCATTTCCTTTGGTAGCTTTAATCTTAAGTTACCTGGCATTAAGAGGAATTGGAAAAGATGAAGCAATGATTCGTTCAATGGATAGAATTAGATAATCCGAAACGATATAAACTGAAAATACCGGCTCTATAGGCCGGTATTTTTTTTGCACGCTTAGTGTGCGTAGCACCTTTTTAGTTTGCATTTTCAAGTTGAGTTTTTCCCTCTTAGGGAAAATGCCGATAGGCAAGAGGGTGATGAATAAAAGAAGACTTACCTTAAACACCCCTCTCCCTGTCGGGTCCCGATAGCTATCGCGGATCCCCTATAAAGGGAGAATTCTAAAATTAAACTTCTGAACTCAAAAATAAGTCTATAAATGCAGTCTTATTAGGAAAGGATATTATATGACTTTCTCCTTAGGCTTTCTTCACCTTCCCCTTTTTGCCTTTTATTTCTCTGGTCTTCTTTTTCATTACCGAGTGTCCGAATTGACCAATCAGTTTGCCCAGTTCAAAGTAATAACCATGCGAGTAGGCAATAGGACGAGCTTTGCTAAGCAAGAACTTTCCGTTTTTTTCATTGATGTATCTTTCATCAGCCTGTATGTTTACCACCTCGGCAATAAACATATCGTGAGAACCCAATTCTACAATGTTTTTCACCTTGCATTCAATACTCAATGGCGATTCTTCAATAATTGGTGCCGATATTTCTCTTGATGGAGCAGGAGTAAGCTTCATTTCTTCAAACTTATTGAAATCCTTTCCCGATTTAACCCCACACCAATCGGTAGCATATGCCAGGTCTTTGGTGGTTAAATTAATTACAAATTCTCCCGATTCCTTAATGATATTGTAGGAGTGTCTGTTCTTGCGTACCGAAATGTAACACATTGCAGGATCGCTGCAAATGGTTCCTGTCCAGGCAATGGTTATGATATTGTAATCTTCTGGTTTCGATCCACAACTAACCATTACAGCTGGTATAGGATAAACCATGGTTCCCGGTTTCCAATGTTGTTTTGCCATTATTGCTTTGCTTGATTTTAATAATATTTTAATTCGATATTGCCCTAATTATTATGCCGATTGATTTCTAAAGACGCAGTGAGAGAGTAACGAAGCAATGCGTTACTTTAGAAACAAATCGGTGTAGATTCGATGTACAAACTTACAAAATAGACACGACAGTACAATTTATGTACACACAGATGCAGTGATTCCAGGAGGAGTTTTTCTTGGAAAACAATGAAATGGAATGAATATTTTTTATTCTCAAAACTTTAAGGATGGGCAGAAGGCATTGAGAAAAAATAGATGACACAGTTTATTGAATAGACCCCACAGTTTATTGAAGGGAGCCTGAAGTGCTTCCGCACACTTAGGCAGCCTTCCGCACACCCAGGTACCCCTTCCGCACACAAGAAACTTGTTCCGCACACCCGGGTACCCCTTCCGCACGCTCGGGAAGAGCTTCCTCACGCAAAGGTACCCTCTCAGCACACTCAGGTACCCCTTCCGCACACCAAGAAATTTGTTCCGCACAGCCAGGCACCCCTTCCGCACACTTGGGAAGTGCTTCCGCACGCAGAGGTGGTCCTTCCGCACACATAAAGAGATATTGACATCCTGTGCGGAAGTACTCACATTGAGTGCGGAATGGATGAATTTGCGTGCATACAAGCAATGATTACTTTCGGAGGTTCTGAATTTTGTTGCAGAAGTACCTTTGCTGGTTGCCCATATAATGATGTTTAATAAACTGTGCTTACTTCTTGCTATATGCTTTGATTGGTGAAGGCTATTGCTTACATTTGCGCAATACTAAAGTAGATTTTATCAATCTGGAAAAGATAATTATGAGCACGGAAGTGGAAAAATTAATGGTGGAAGCTGCAGAATTGGCTAAAGCAGAAAAAATTGAAGCAGCAATAGAAAAATACAAATCTGTATTGGAGCTTGATGCGAAGAATATTGAAGCTCAGTTTCAAGTGGGTGAATTGTACCATCAAATTGGGAACCTACCAGAAGCATTAAGTGCCTACCTACATACTACCGATCTTGATTCTGAACACAAAAAAGCCAATGTTAAAATCGAGATGATCAAATCGATCATGGATTTCTTCAATCCGGATTTGTATAATCCTTGATTTTATAAAGAAAAAAGCTGTCCCAACAAGGAACAGCTTTAGTAAAATAGATTATTAGACTTTACTTACCTGCGATTTCTACCCACCATTCTGTAGATTGTGAAAAATCGTGTTGGTTCAGATTAATATTTTCTCCAATTCGGGGAGTTAGTATGCTAACCTCAAGTTCTTTGGCTTTTGCCTTAAATCGTTCCACAGGTTCTGTCCAGGCATGGTTTGCCAATCGGTACGAACCCCAATGGATTGGAATGACTCTTTTTGCCTTCACATCCAAACCAGCCTGAACCGATTCTTCGGGCATCATATGTACATCGGCCCAAAGTTTATTGTATTGTCCGCATTCCATCAAACCAATATCGAAAGGGCCATATTTTTCGCCAATCTCTTTAAAGTGTTCACCGTATCCGCCATCGCCACTAAAATAGATGCTCTTGTCTTTCCCTTTTAGCACCCACGAACCCCAGAGTGTTGACGATTGATCTGCCAACCCTCTGCCAGACATGTGGCGAGTTGGAGCAAAGGCAAATTGGATTTCATCAAAAGAACTTTCATCCCACCAATTGAATTCCTGAATCTTACTTTCATCAACTTTCCACGATTTTAGATGATTGCCAACACCAAGAGGAACGAAAAATCTATCAGTTTTGTCTTTTAGGTTCACAATGCTGTAATAATCCAAATGATCGTAATGATCATGAGAGATAAAAATTGCATCAACATGTGGAATGTCGATTAAATCGATTGGCATCTGGTTGTTGTATTTCTTTCTTCCAAAGAAGGAATGTGGACCGGTTTTTTCACTAAATACCGGGTCCAGCAAAATGGTTTTGCCATTTAGCCTGATCAGGAAAGAAGAGTGTCCCAACCAAATGACTTCGTTTATAGAATCTGCTTTTATCTCTAAATCATCAGACTTTAAACTGATAACCTCAACATTCGATTTTGGATTTACGTTAGGATCGGGACTTAGCATTTCGCGAAACATTTTAGAGAAAGAGCGCATGCTCATTTCCATTTCAATCTTCTCACGATTAATGAATTTCCCATCCTTATAGTTTGGCAGCAGAGCATAGGCTTTTTTCTGTGCAGCATTTGCTCTTCGCCCAAATTGTGGGCTTACATAAATAAATGAAACTCCAATAATACAGGTAATCAACAATAATATTCCTAATCCTATCCCCATCTTTTTCAATCTTTTCATTCTTATTTTCTTCGTGCAACTCTAATTCAAGTTGCGGTACTCTACCGGCGACAAACCAGTTTTCGATTTAAAAATTTTACTAAAATACTGTGGGTATTCAAAGCCTAGTTCATTGGCTATCTCGCTAATCGAGTTGGTAGTACTCAGTAATTTAGTTTTGGCTTTCTCGATTAATCGATAATGAATGTGTTCCTGAACGCTTTTGCCACTTTCTTTCTTAATTAGGTCGCTCAAATAATTCGGCGAGAAATTCAATTGTTCGGCACAATATTTAACCGTTGGAATGCCAAATTGTTCTGCCTTATCGGTATTAAAGTAATCTTTCAATAAGCTTTCCAGTTGGCTTAAAATGTCCTTATTATAAGAGCTTCTTGTAATAAACTGTCGGCCATAATATCTGTTGCAATAGTTTAAAAATAGTTCCAGGCTCGATAGAATTACATCATTGCTAAAATTATCAAGATTGGCACTGTATTCATCTTTAATTCTTTCTAACAGTTCCGAAAGGTTTTTCTTTTCCTGATCAGATAAGTGAAGTGCTTCGTTCACTTCGTAAGAGAAAAAAGTAAATTCCTGAATCTTTTTTGCAAGAGCGCTTTTGCGAATTAAATCAGGATGAAAGAACAATCCCCATCCCGAATATTCTTCAGACTCATCTACGCTCTCTTTGGTAATCACCTGGTCTGGTGCCATACAGAATAGCGTTCCTTCCTGAAAATCATATGTTTTTCGTCCATATCTTAAATGTCCACAATTGGCACTTTTCAGCATGACCGAATACAAGGAGGAAACCACTTTAACATTACTTCCTAAATTTATTGGTTCAACCTTCGAAAAATCTACAATAGAAATTAATGGGTGCTGAGGCTTCTCAAATCCCATTATATCATGAAGTTCCGATATGGTTTTGATATTTATAATATCGCTCATTTTATTAATGTTTTGTCTTAATATAGTCAGATAATTGGAAACTATTCCCCATCGAATTGTTAATTCTTACCGATAATCGATGGTGAATTTTACCCACTACAAAATTTGCTAATTATTGTAATTTCAAAGTTACGCATCGCAATGTTTGGAGATTTATACGAATTACTGAGGCTTGTATACAAATTACTGATTGTGTATAAATGTGAGAATCGATACATACAAAAAAAGAAATTTCCGGCAATAAGCTTTAAAACCTAAGCCAATAATTATTGAAGGAAAGGCACAATTTTGAGCAAAAATAAGGGGCGTTTACCTATGTGTATGCTATTAAGCTTTATGCTTGAATTTTAAATTGATTTCTGGATAAGCTAAAAAAAACAAAAAAAAATAATTCCATTTGTCACCCCATTTTTAAATAAAGTTGTTATAGGTATGATTAAAGAGAAAAATTGTTTATCCAGTTGGGCCACAGGCCTGTTTTTTCATAGATAAAAAACCTCGAGATGTAGAACTCGGGGTTTTTTGATTTCTGCTTTCATTGAAGAGTGAATTGTAATAGGAGATTTATTGTTGCAGTTTCCTTCACCATAAATGCAGTTCGAGACTCTATTTATTTTGCCTAAAATAATCGTAAAAAGCTTGAATTGGCAATTCAATCATTCGATATAAAATCAAGTGAAAAGTATCACGGGAAATTCATATCCGTTATTACCCCTCTTAAAGTATATTTGGAATAATAAAACTGAACAAAGGGTTTAGAGTTAAGAGGATAGATACAATGGGGTTTCTATTCGCATTTTTGTATCTTAGAACAGAAGATGTTAAAAATGGTTTAATTGTATTGCTGAATGACGCTTTTGTCTTTTACAGGGATTTAAAAAGAACTACTTTAGTAGTTTGAAAATCGGGGAAATATATAAAATATTATGAAACTGGATCGGTTAAAGCTTAACATAGAGGAAGTTCCGTTTAAGAAAACGCTGAGTTTTGTTCCATTAATTAACAAGTTAAAAGAACAAAAAAAAATAAATGGGAGTCTTGATATCCAAGGTGAGGCTATTCTAAAGTTAGTAGAGGAGAAGCCTGAATTGGCAAGGGCAGATTTTGATGTAAATGATGTTGAGAAATTTAAAGATGAGATTCATGTTTTAATGGGGTATTTCTTTACTCCGGTTCAATATCGTGAAGACATTGGGGTTGTTGCTACACCTTTTGATGATCAGAACTTTTATTTTACCCCTAAGTACCTGGAATTATATGGAAATGAGAACTTGATCGTTGAAATGGTTGAGCAAAAAGATCAGGACAAGTGTTTTAAGACATTTGGGATGCTGTTTTATGCTTATTCTATGATTCTAAAGCGATATTATAATTTCGAGTTGGGGCTTGGATATCTTTTCATGTATAAGGTGACGGATAAGCTCAACGATCTGGTAAAATATTATAAACTTGAGATTGAGAAGTCTTGTATTGATATTACCTATACTGGCAAACTACCTAAGCTTAGTGAAGAGCAGTTGCATAAAATGATTAATAATCCTTTGGATATGGATTTTTGGCTGGAAACTTTACCGTTGGATCAGTTTAAATTCTCAGGATTTTTACCATTTCGATATGTTGATATCAGTCAGATAGAAGTGATTTCGTCCCTTAAATCTCAATTGTTGGAGAAATCTTCAATTATCAACAGAAATAATTTTAATCAATTAGAACAAAATATCAGATCTCTTCTTGAATTGCCCAATCTTAAATTAGGGATCATTGCGTTTGGGATGAACCAAGGAAGTGTTGAAAATCCATCTGATTTTTGGCATGGATTTTTGAGTGCAGACCGTTTTAAATGCGAAGATTACAGGAAAACCATTTATGAACAAGCTGGGGAGCAAGGGAGTCCAATACTTATCAATGATCTTTCTAAAAGAGAGAATCCGAATGAGGTAGAGAAAGCCTTACTTGATGAGGGTATTAGAAACATAGCAGTTGTGCCTCTCTATAATGAAGATGAGATGGTTGGAGTAATGGAATTGGGCTCTAACAAGGCGTATGATATTACCTTTTCCAAGTTGCGTATTATTAAGGATATCATTCCTGTATTTTCGATTGCAATACAACGAACCAGTGAAGAATTGCAAAATAAGATAGAAGCTATAATTAAAGAAGAGTGTACTGCTTTACATCCAAGTGTGGAGTGGAGATTTACTCAGGCAGCTTCGAATATGTTGTTGAAGAAAGGGAAGGGGGAATCTGCTAAAATGGAAGAAATCGTTTTCCCAAATGTTTACCCTCTATATGGAGCGATTGATGTAAGACATTCATCAGTAATCCGAAATCAAACCATTCAGGATGATTTATTGGAGCAGTTGGAACTGATACGGAATGTCGTTTCAAGTGTGAATGCCATAAATAGTATGCCAATATACGATCAGTTAATTTATAAAATTGACTATTTCAAAGACGGCATTAAAAAGGGCTTATCATCAGGAGATGAAATGAATGTGTTGAATTTTATCAGATATGAGGTTGAGCCACTATTTCCTCATTTTAAGGAAAATGGAGAGGAAGTAATTCTTGCCATAGATAATTACAAGAAAAATATTAATCAGGGATTAAATCTGGTTTACAAAAGAAGGAAAGATTTTGAGGACAGTTTGGGTCTGATTAATGATTGTGTAACAAGTTATCTGGAACAGGAAGAAGAAAAAGCTCAGGCAATGTTTCCTCACTATTTTGAAAAATACAGAACGGATGGAGTTGAGCACAATATTTATATTGGGGAAAGTATAGCTAATAATTTAAATTTTGATAGAATTTATCTTAAGAATTTGAGATTGTGGCAACTTATTGTAAGTGCTGAACTGGCGAGAAAAACTGAAGCTTTAAAAAAATCTCTGCCAATACCAATGGATACAACAGGATTGATTTTGGTTCATAGTCAGCCTTTGGCAATACGTTTCCGTCAGGATGAGAAGAAATTTGATGTGGATGGCGCTTACAATATTCGTTATGAAATTGTGAAGAAGAGAATTGATAAGGCTAAAATTAAAGGAACCAATGAGCGATTAACCCAACCGGGGATGTTGGCTATAATTTTTAGTCAGGAAAAAGAAATAGCGGAATATCAGAGATATTTGGAGTATTTGATTTCAGCTGGCTATTTTGAAGACCAAATAGAGTATCATACCTTGGAAGATTTACAAGGTGTATATGGTTTAAGAGCAATTCGAGTTAAGGTGAAGAACGGGAAAGAGAAGGATGTATTGAAGCTTGCGGAAGATTTAAAAATTGAAAATTAAAATCAAATTGAACAAAATAACAGAATGAAACATTCATTACTATTAATCCTTTTTATATCTCTGAATTTTATATCATCAGCTAAATTTAAAACTGATACGCTCGAAAATAAAAAAAGACCAAAAATAGGTTTGGTACTAAGTGGTGGGGGGGCCAAAGGATTTGCTCATGTTGGTGTATTAAAAATTATCGATGAATTAGAAATCCCTATTGATTACATTGCGGGTACGAGTATGGGAAGTATTATTGGTGGTTTTTATGCAATAGGATACTCGGCCAACCAAATTGAAGAAATGATCATTAGTCAGAATTGGGATCAATTGCTTGCTGATGAAATTTCTCGTAAATATGTTCCATTTCACGAAAAACAGAACTATGAACGCCATGTTTTATCTTTTCCGATAAGACCCAAAGGGATAGAACTACCAAGTGGGATTGTAAAAGGCCAGAATGTTATTAATTTGTTTGAGAGACTATCGATTGACTATCATGATGTAACAGACTTTAAGAAGCTTCCAATCCCTTTTGTTTGTGTAGCAACTGATATTGAAACGGGAGAAGCCGTAACTCTTGATAAGGGTTATCTTCCAGAGGCCATGAGAGCTAGTATGGCCATACCAACAGTTTTTTCACCAATTGAAATTGATGGGCGATTATTGGTTGATGGTGGAATGGTTAATAATTTTCCGGTAAAGGAAGTAATTGATATGGGAGCCGATATTGTTATTGGCGTTGATGTGCAATCCGGACCAAAATCAAAGGAGGAATTGAAATCATTTCTTGATATTATCAATCAAACCGTGTCTTTAATGGCTTTGAATGAATTTAAAAAGAACATCGATTTTGTAGATGTTTATATTAAGCCTAACATTAACAATTATTCTGTTGGAAGTTTTAATGCAGCAGATTCTCTAATTCATAAGGGAGAGGAGGCAGGAAGGAAATTTTACTCTGAACTAAAAGAGTTAAAAGAAAAATATCAACTTAAAAAGAAAAAAATAAAGCAATATAAGCCACCTGCTGATTCCACAACTTACTATGTGAAAAATATTGAGTATGAGGGATTGAATGATGTAAGCAAGGCATTGTTATCAGGTAAGTTTAATTTGGATGTTCCTGGCGAGATAAGTTTAAGTCAGCTGAAGCAAGGCATTAATTGGGGGTATGGGAGTAAGTATTTTGACCAGGTAGATTTTAGGTTGCTTGGGAATAAGGCAAAAACTCTTCAGGTAAGAGTAAAAGAACGTACAACTAAAAGATTCAATGTAGGACTTAGGTATGATTCGGATAATCAAGCAGGAGTGCTTCTTAATACTACTTTTCGCAATAAACTAAGAAGCGGTTCTCATTTATCATTTGATTTGAAACTTTCAGAAACCCCAAGATTTGTAACTACTTATGCAATTGATAATGGGTTAAAACCGGGAATTACGCTGCAGGCTGAATACAATGACTGGAATGTAAATGCCTACGAAGATTGGGAACAGATTGGAAACTTTGATCTGGACTATGTGAAGTTAGACTTCAAAATTCATTCGATTTTAAGGGAATCCTATTCTGTTGGTATTGGGGCTAAAGTGGAATATTATAATGTGAAATCAACTTTCACATTGCCTGGATTAGAGAGTGGTAATGCTGAAGATTACTTCTTTTCCTATTATACCCTATTGAGATTAGACTCTCATGAAAAGGCATATTATCCGAAGAGAGGAATTAGTCTATATGGAGAATATAAACTGGTTACAAATAATGGAGCAAGTTTAGATGGAATGGAAAGACCAGCATCCATTGCTTATTTAAAAGTTCAGAAAGCAATTAGTATTACGGACAAATTTACGGTTTATCCAAAGTTTTATGGACGAGTGATTTGGGGTAAAAATATTCCTGACTTCTTTATGACATATACAGGAGGTATTGACCAAACAGATTATTTTGATATTCAAATGCCGTTTGTTGGTTTAGAAAGAATGGAAGTTGCATCTACAAATTCTTTTGTGTTTCGTGGCGATTTTCAATATGAGTTATTTAAAAATAACTATCTGATATTTAAAGCAAATGTTGGTAAAATTACCGAAGATGTAAATGAATCATTAAGTACAGGTGAATGGATTCGCGGACTTGGTGTAACCTATTCGTATAACAGTCTTATTGGGCCAATGGAATTTTCATTGATGTATTCCAATAAAAAGGATAAGGTGTTGAATTATGTGAGTCTTGGCTACTGGTTTTAATATTATGGGAATTACAACAAATCAATTATAATCGTGTTTTGAATCAAAGTGTTAGTTGTTTTTCATTAATGCATTAAGCAAAAAAAGATACACCTATGAGTTTGAGGAAACTAATTGTATTTCTATCATTAATAATTATGGGGAATTGTGTTTCTGCACAGTTGTATTCGGATTCAACCCATTATGACTGGAACCCTAGTGTTGTTGGTAGTGGACCTGTTCGAGGATTTGAGGCATCCTATACTGGAGTTACAGGCTTTGATGTGGGATCTAAATCAGAAATTTATGGTGATGGGAAGGCCAAAATTGATTACAATCGAATATTTAAAACCAAATTGCGTTTCCCGATTTTAATAAAAAAGAATCTGAAAATGGCTGGGAGTATTGAGTATAGCGATGAAGAAATTCATTTTCAAAATAGTGAAAATATAAGCTATCCATTTTATCGGAGCTTAAATGATAAAAACATGAAGAGCTTAGGAGGTAGTTTGTACCTTATGACTCAATGGAAAAGGAACAGGTATTTTATGCTTCGTTTTAATGCGAAGTTAAAAGGGGACTACTGGAAAGAACACATTGGAGAAGTTAGCAAATACACATTCTTAAAAATGGAAGTTTCTCCTGTGATTGGATGGAAGGTTAATAAGTATAAATCTTGGGGAGTGGGGCTTGCATTTTCATATACTTTTGGCGATCCTCTGGTTTTTCCAATTTTTGCTTACAATCATACTTTTGCTGATAAATGGGGAGTTGTAGCTTTTCTGCCTGCAAAGATTAAACTAAGATATCAGCCTTCGGAACTTTGTTTTATCAGTGCTAAAACTTACCTAAAAGGAGGAAGTTACAGTATGCATTTTGATAAACAAGCTCAAAGTGAGGAAATGTTGAACCCAGATAATCCTGCATTGAGTGATTTTAAAACCTTAGAATTTCGTAGATCGGATGTGAATTTTTCTCTTGAAATAGAAAAAGGAATTACGGATTGGCTATGGTTTTCTTTTGAAGGAGGATACAGAAGTAATATCAATTTCGATGTTACAAATAAGAATAGCACGCTTAGCTTTTCAGGAAGTAAATTCACCAATAAGGATAAAATCATTGATTCCTATGCCAAAGGAGGGATGTTTTACAATCTTACTTTGTTTATTGTTCCGTCAAAATCGCTGTTGAAAAAAATTGGGCTTGAATAAAGAAGGCAATACTCCGTAGAATATTGCCTTTGTATCCAAACTAATAATCACACTACAATTCGTTGGAGAAAACAGAATCTGCTATATCTCTAAGATTGTATCTGGAAGCCATTGCTTCGCCATATGCTCCTGCTGTTCGAAGAGCAATAATATCGTTTCGTTGTGTTAAAGGTAAACTAACTGCTTTGCCAAAGCAATCAGATGACTCGCAGATAGGACCAACCACATCATAAATTTCTTCTTCTCCATTCGAGCTGATGTTTTCTATTTTATGATAGGCCTGATAAAGAGCAGGACGCAACAGTTCTGTCATTCCAGCGTCGAGTATGGCAAACTTTGTGTTTACTCCATTTTTCACATACAAAACCTTGGAAATTAAGCTGCCACACTGAGCAACAACTGATCTTCCCAATTCGAAATGTAATTCCTGGTTGGGTTTAAGATTTAAAAACTCATTGAAGATTCCGAAAAAAGTAACAAAATCAGGAATTGGATTTTCGTCAGGACATTTGTAATCTACTCCAAATCCGCCTCCAACATTAATATGATTCACCAATATCTGACGTTCCTTAAACCATTCCTGAATCTCATTAATTCTAAGACAAAGACCTTTAAAAACACTTAAATCTGTAATTTGAGATCCAATATGAAAATGCAAACCAATTAATTCAATATTCTTTGCTTGGCTTAATGTTTCCAGAACCGATTCGAATTCCCAACGGTTAATTCCAAATTTGTTCTCTTCAATTCCGGTGGTGATGTAATGATGTGTATTGGCGTTAACATTTGGATTGATTCGAATTGCTATTCGAGCAGTTTTGTTTGATTGCTCTGCCAATTCATTGATTAATTCGATTTCCGGAATCGATTCACAATTGAAACAGAAAATACCAGCCTCAAGTGCCGTTAGAATCTCTCTATCTGATTTTCCTACACCCGCATAAACAATCTTATCTGCCGTATAACCAGTTTCCAGCGATCTTGTGATTTCATTTCCACTCACACAATCAGCCCCAAATCCATATGACTGAATTAACTTCATGATTTTAGGATTTGCATTGGCTTTAACTGCATAATGAATATGATATCCGTATTTAGAAGCTTCAGAATTAATAAGTTTTAAGGTACTTTCCAATAACTCCATATCGTAATAATAGAAAGGAGTGGGAATATTTTTGAATAGTTCTATTCTTGTACTGTTGAACATGATTCAATTAAATTTTGAATGTAAAAACCTAAAATAAATTGCTGCTTAATGCTTGTAATGCTGACACTTTATCTTCTTGATTTACAAGAACAGAAATGTTGTGCTTACTACCTCCATAAGAAATCATTCTGAGAGGGATATTTTCCAAGGCCTCCAGAACTTTTTTCGCACTTCCCGTCGATTCAGAAATAAAATCACCAACAATACAAATGATGGATTGGTTTTCATCGATTTCAACATTTCCGAATTTTACCAATTCTGATTCGATTTCTTTAAGTTTACTATTATCATCAATGGTTAAGGAAATTGCAACCTCTGAGGTTGTAATCATATCGATAGGTGTTTTATAGATTTCAAATATTTCAAACACCTTTCTTAGGAATCCATAAGCCAAAAGCATTCTGCCCGATTTGATTTTTAGTGCAGTAATTCCATCTTTTGCAGCTATAGCTTTAATTCCTTTCCCCGTTTCATCATCAGTAATTAATGTACCTTCGTCAGCAGGACTCAGTGTATTTTTTAGTCTTACCGGTACACTTTTTAGCTTGCAAGGCATAATGCTCGATGGGTGCATGATTTTTGCACCGAAATAAGCCAATTCCGCTGCTTCATCAAACGACAGCTGTTTTAAGGCAGAGGTGTTTTCAACATATCGTGGATCATTATTGTGGAAACCATCAATATCTGTCCATATTTGAACTTCATCAACTTGCAAAACAGAACCGATTAATGAGGCCGTATAATCACTGCCACCTCTTTTTAAATTATCGACTTCTCCGTATGCATTTCTGCAAATAAAGCCTTGAGTAATAAATAAGTTGTGTTCAGATTCATCTGCAAGAATTCGTTCTAAATTTTCTTGGATGTAGAAATAATCTGGCTCACCATCTTTATCAATTCTCATAAAATTTAAAGCAGGTAAAAATGCAGAATCAACACCAATTTCCGATAAATAATAATGGAACATGGCAGTAGAAATTAATTCACCTTGCGCCAAAATTGCTTTTTCCTGCAATGCAGTAAAACTTCTGTTTACAAAGTTTTTGATGTAATTAAAGTGCGAAGTAATTAACTCGTTTCCTTTGCTTCTGAAATCTTCTGTGGTAAATAATTCTTCAATTCGTTTTCGATACTGTTCCTCTAAGTCGTTGATTTTCTCACTCGCTTTTTTCATGTCCTTACGATAAAGGAGTTCAGTGATTTCAACCAGGGCATTTGTGGTTCCTGCCATAGCTGATAAAACGATGATAACTGGTTCGTCACATTGAACCAATTGAGCCAAATTCTGAATCCTTTCAGGAGATCCGACTGAAGTACCGCCAAACTTTAAAACTTTCATTGGTTAATAGTTTAATTTGTTATCCCAACTGAATGGGAGTTTATTTGTTTCGCTTCTATTTATATTTTTTAATTGAATTGACAAGTTTAAAAAAAGCCTGCAGAATTTCTGCAGGCTTCTATATTTTTAAGCTTTACATTATTCTACAACATTACACAAACAACAACTGTTTATTGCGTTTATTCTGCTTCTTGTATTTAAATGTAAATCTCATTTGTGCTGTCAATTTTTTATTTCGGATGTAAAGGTGTATAAAAATTTTATAAAAACAATAAAAATTTATCGAATTGTTAAAAAATTAACTGAGAATTTATTTTTACACGAATTAAATATTGAAATCTTAAAACAAAATACCATTCCATCCCCAAAAACCTCTGGGTACATCCATGAATTCAATGTAAACACGATCTTTTGGAATTTTAAGCTGTTCCTCAACCAGATTGGCAAATTTACCAGATAAATCTTTTGTTTTTGTATCTGGTAAACCAATGCTTTTTAACTGTAGAAATACAACGGGATCCTCTAAACCACCTAATGTCATTTCGATTTTAGGTTCGAAAGCTGTCATTACATATTTTTCAGGTTTTCCCAGTTCAAAGGAGATCAATGTGGAGCATTCTTTTAAAAAACTTTGTTGTTTCTTGTTAGAGAAACTCTCGTTGGTTTGAACTTTTAAATATGGCATAAGTAAAAGTTTTTAAGGTTACTGATAGAAAGAAAAAAGATGCATTTTGCATCCTATTTAATGATTATGCACCCCATAAGTTATTATTAAATCAGAAAAATACAAAATGCATTCTTTTACTATTTTTCTATTTGCCCAATGCTTTTTTTGCATTCTCAACTGTTTTTTTTGCATTGCCGACAAATATTGCTCCATCAATCAAAAGTACAGGGCGTTTTAAAAAAGTGTACTCTGATAAGATATAATCTCTATAATCATCTTCACTCAAAACCTTTTCTTTTAAGCCAAGTTCCTTATACTTTATGGCTCGTCTGCTGAACAAACTTTCATACGATCCACTCAGATTTTTCATTTCCTCTAGTTGATCTGCTGATATTTTTTGTGTTTTAATATCCTGTAATTCAAAATCTGAATCAATATCCAATTCTTTTATAATTCTTTGACAAGTTGTACAACTGCTTAAATGATAAATTTTCTTCATATTAATTTGATTTACATGTATTTCTATTGATAATGATTTCTATAATTTCTTCTACTTGTTTTAGGTTTTTGCTTTGTGTATTTATGGCAAAATACTTATTGTAGTATGTAGTTTGAACACCTTGCCAAACCTCAATGATTTCTTTTTCTTCCAGTAATTCTTGGCACAAACTTGAAGGCAATATGCAAATGCCCTTGTTCAATTGAATTGCTTGAAGCATCCCACTTAAATTTGGAATTACATAACGAGGTTTAAAATAAGGTTTTTTCTTAAAGTTTTGCATCCAAAAGGATTTAATGGTTTCCATTTTATAAGTGTAAGAATACCAATTTTGTTGACTTAGCCATTTTTCGGCTTCATCTATTTTTTTCTCGTAAATAAACCTGTTAAAAGGGATGGTATCCAAATGCTTATTGCTAACCAAGAGTAATGCCTCTTGGCAAAAATGTTTGTATTCAATATTCTGATAGTTGTGATGCAGTGTGGTAATGGTCAAATCCAATTTTTTCGCAAACAATTTGGCTTGAAGATCTTCATATTCTCCAAAGGTAAACTCCACATTCATTTCCAGATCGTCTAGAATATTGGCAAAAGCATGGTTAAACATTTCTATTGACATACCAACCTTGGCGGTAGGACGATTAATTAATGTTTTGCGTTTGAAATTCTCTTCTGTTTTCTCCAATTGTAATATGGCTTCTTCGACTTGGTTATAAAGTTGCATTCCATGCGGAGTTGGTAGCATTTTTCTAGGTTTTCGCTCGAAAAGCTTAACCCCCATATATGTTTCCAAGGCGGTGAGTTGTTGACTTACACCTGGTTGAGTGATGAGTAAAATTTCTGCAGCTCCGGTTAATGTTCCCTGTTCATATATTGCCTTAAATGTCCTGTACCACTCTAGGTTTACCATCTTTCTATAAATTAATTTATACAAATGTATAAAAAGAATAAGTTTATTAATATAAAATGAGAGCATATCTTTGCAGTGAAATAAATTAGAAATATGGCCAAAGTTTTATTTGCATTAACAAGTCATTTTAAGGATGAAAATGGATGGGAGTCGGGATGTTATGTGCTGGAGGTAGCTGTTCCATATTTCCATTTGATAAAAAATGGAATTGAAATTGATTTTGTATCTCCAAAAGGAGGTGAAGTTCCCGTGAAGCAATTGGATCTTGATGATTCGAAAGTAAAATCGTTTTTCAAAGATAAAGATGCCAAGCATAAATTCTTGAACACCTATCAGCCTAAGGATGTTCACGCAAAAAATTACGATGCAATTTATTTTCCTGGAGGACATGGGGCTGTATTCGACATTCCTTTTGATGAAGATATCGCAAAAATAGCTGCTGAAATTTATGAAAATGACGGAATAGTTTGTGCAGTCTGTCATGGGGGAGCTGGATTGTTAAATGTAAAACTTAGCAATGGAAGTTATTTGGTAAAAGGTAAACAACTTACTGCATTTAGCAATCAGGAAGAAGAGGCCATTGGAACCGATGATAAAGTACCTTACTTGTTGGAAAAGGCATTAACCGAAAAAGGTGCGATTTATTCTTGTAAAGCAAATTGGCAGGAATATGTGGTGATCGATGGAAGGTTAATCACCGGGCAAAATCCAGCTTCTGATTTATTAATGGCAAAAGAACTTGTAAAGGCATTGAAAAAGAAAATATAGAAATAGTAAATAATTAAACGTAATAAGATGGAAAATTTTGATTTTTTTAATCCAGTAAAAATTCTGTTTGGAAAAGGTAAAATTGCAGAACTTGGAAATCATATTCCTAAAGATGCAAAAATTCTAATGACCTATGGTGGTGGTAGTATCAAGAAGAATGGTGTTTACGACCAGGTTATGGAAGCTTTGAAAGATTATAACATCACAGAATTTGGTGGAATTGAGCCAAACCCACATTTCGAAACCTTAATGAAAGCGGTTGAAATTGTAAGAAGTGAAGGTATTAATTTTCTTTTGCCTGTCGGAGGTGGTTCTGTTCTTGACGGAACAAAATTTATTGCAGCAGCAGCTTACTATGAAGGAGAAGATGAGTGGGATATTTTGGCGAAAAGAGCTGAAATTACAAAAGCTGTTGATTTAGGAGCTGTTTTAACTTTGGCAGCTACAGGATCTGAAATGAATAGTGGTGGTGTTATTACCAAGGCTGCAACAAAAGAGAAGTTGGCTTTTGGAAATCCATTATTATTCCCAAAATTCTCAGTTCTTGATCCGGAAACAACCTATTCATTGCCAATGCGCCAGATCACAAATGGTATTGTTGATGCTTATGTGCATGTAATGGAGCAATACTTAACATACCCAGTGAATTCTCCGGTTCAGGATCGATTTGCAGAAGGATTATTGTTGACATTAATAGAAGAAGGACCGAAAGCAATGGCTAGCGAAACTCCTGACTATGAAAACAGAGCCAACTTAATGTGGGCAGCTACAATGGCCTTAAATGGATTGATTGGAATGGGTGTTAAAAGCGACTGGGCAACTCATATGATTGGTCATGAATTGACGGCTTTCCATGGTATTGATCATGGGGTAACTTTGGCAATTGTTCTTCCTGGACTATTGACCAAATTGAAAGAGCAACGTGGCGAGAAATTATTGCAGTATGCTGAACGAGTTTGGAATATCACAGAAGGTAGTGATGACGAAAGAAAAACATTGGCAATTCAGAAAACCGAAGAATTTTTCCAAAGTGTTGGTATTGCAACCCGTTTAGGAGAGCACAATGTGGGACAAGACAGCATCGATACCATTTCTCAAAGATTCCTTGAGCGTGGCTATGTTGGAATGTTACCTGATGTTGCAGCAGCAGATGTTGCAGAAATATTAGAGTCTAGATTGTAATCAATCAAGATAATTCACAAGAAAGGTCCTTCTTATTGCGAGAAGGGCCTTTCTTTTTGATGGTGGTTTTATACTGGAACCAATATTAACAAATTGTAAACTTTTAAAAATCTGTTTACAGTTTCAAATTAATGACGTATGTTTGCGACATTAGAAATAGGAAATGGAGAACTTATGAAGAAATTAGAGTTATTTGAAGAAAATCAGCAGGAAATTGCCTCCCTGGCAAAGGTGCTGTCGCATCCTGCAAGAATTGCAATACTGCAGTTTTTGGCTTCGACTCCAACCTGTATTTCGGGCGATATCTCTGATTATTTGCCTTTAAGCAGAACAACGGTTTCGCAGCATTTAAAAGAGTTAAAATCCATGGGATTAATTCAAGGGGATGTTGAAGGTTTAAAAATTAAATATTGCTTGAACAAAGAAGGGATAGAGAAATTGAAAAGCGTATTTGGAGTTTTGTTTGAAGAAATCACTCCATTAGAAAATAAAATTTGTTAATACTCACTCGGCTATTTTGCTGAAAAATTGAATAAAAGAAAGATGAAAGTATTGGTGTTGTGTACAGGAAACTCATGTAGAAGTCAAATGGGTGAAGCAATCTTAAGAGATATCAATCCAGATTTGGAAGTTGTATCGGCAGGAACAAAAATTGCAGATCAAGTACATCCTTTGGCGATTAAAGCGATGGCTGAAATTGGAATAGATATCAGTTCTCATCGTCCAAAAATGGTAGATGAATTCCTGGATGAGGGGGTTGATTTCCTGATATCTGTTTGTGGTGGTGCAAAAGATGCTTGTCCTGCATTCATTGGACCTGTAGGAACTCGTCTTCATATTGGTTTTGATGATCCAGCTTATGCCGAAGGAACAGAAGAAGAAATTTTCGATGTATTCCGTCGTGTTCGTGACGAGATCAGAAGAGATTTCGCAAAATTCAATGAAGAATACATTTTAAAGAAAGCATAAAACAATGGGGATTGAATAATTGGTTATTAATAATTATTCAATCCCGAAAGCTTTAAACTTTTTATTTACAAGCTTAAGTTTCAATATTGGAGGGAAGTGTAAAACAGGAATTTCCAGAGGGCAAAATCAGGTTTAGCTTTTCCTTTATACTTAAATATTATGGGATCATTAAATAAAAAATTGTCCTTTTTGGATAGATACCTAACCTTGTGGATTTTTGCTGCAATGGCAATAGGTGTGGGAGCAGGTTATTTTTTTCCTGCCATGGCTGGATTTTGGAATAAACTATCGGTGGGAACAACAAATGTTCCGATTGCCATTGGATTGGTAATCATGATGTATCCTCCATTGGCAAAGGTGAAATATGAAGAGTTAAAGGATGTGTTCAAAAACCGCAGGATACTAATCCTATCCTTGGTGCAGAACTGGTTATTAGGTCCAACTTTAATGTTTGCTTTGGCAATTGTTTTCTTGCAAGATTACCCTGAATACATGACCGGTTTAATTTTGATTGGCTTGGCAAGATGTATTGCCATGGTAATTGTGTGGAACGATTTGGCCAAAGGAGATCCGGAATATGCTGCAGGATTGGTTGCTTTTAACAGCATATTCCAGGTATTGTTTTTCTCGGTATATGCTTATGTGTTTATTACGGTATTGCCTGAGTATTTTGGTCTTCAAGGTTCGGTAGTGGATGTAACCATGGGTGATATTGCCGAGAGTGTGTTAATTTACCTTGGAATTCCATTCTTTGCAGGAATGCTAACTCGTTACTTCGGAATTAAGGCAAAAGGAAAAGACTGGTATCAGAAGAAATTCATTCCAAAAATTAGTCCGCTTACTTTGTTTGCATTGCTATTTACGATATTTGTAATGTTTTCCTTGAAAGGAGAATACATTGTACAATTGCCATTAGATGTGGTACGTATTGCCATTCCTTTGGTCATCTACTTTGTGGTAATGTTCTTGATCTCATTTTTTATGGGACACAAATTTAAGGCAGGATATTCGAAAACAGCAAGTTTGTCGTTTACTGCAGCCAGTAACAATTTTGAATTGGCCATTGCAGTAGCTATTGCGGTGTTTGGTATCAATTCAGGGGTAGCTTTTGCAGCGGTAATCGGACCATTGGTAGAAGTTCCAGTATTAATCGCATTGGTAAATGTAGCTTTACGATTCAAAAATAAATATTTTGGAGGCAAGGTGGACGTTGTTAAATGCGCAACGAATTCTGACAATTAAGCAAGACAATATTTTTAATCCAAATTGGGTTAATAAATTAAAGCCATGATTCATTTTGAGTCATGGCTTGTTTTTTCATAAAGTCTGGAAAAGTCGTCAAATTCTTTACTTAGCTCAAGCCGCATGACTTTTACTTTCTCCATTGATGAGAAAGTAAACAAAGAATCTAGGGCGTGTAAGCTCAAACTCCTTCTACTTGAAAACTTTAAGTGCGGCGGGGTGATCTTCGAACAAGTTCTCAGCTTCCCCGTCTTTCTAAAAGTTTTCTGTGCATCAGTAGCTTGACCTTCCAATGCCCACAAAGAAAACTCGAATAAGGTAGAGGTCAATAATAAGTTACCTAACTAACTATAAGTAATTTTAAGGGCTTACCACTAAATATTATACAGAGCGGATTGATTGATTAGGAGTAGGTTTTATGGGTGCAGAAAAGCTTCATCTATTTTATCGTCATCATTAATGCTTATATTTGGGTAAACAAAAGCTTTGCGAATGATAAAACCCGGATTGAAAATCGGTATTGTTTTAACCTTGATATTGGTTCTGCCATCATTGTTCTTTTCTGCCTACGAAATCAGTAATTTAAGTAAGAACGAAGCGGTAATTGATTCCATTTACACAGGGCAATTGGAGTCCATTTTATTTTCCTTAAACCAATATTCTGATGATGTGCTGAGTGGGTGGGCCAACCGTTTGGAGCGTGAAACTGAAGATGTGAATACTTTATTATCGAAAAATTATTCAATAGATGCGATAGGAATCAAAGATATTAATGATTTTAACTTATACGCAAAAGAGAAAATCCCAGAAGATAGTTTGGCAAATTTACATTCAACCCTTGAACTTGATTTTGCTGCGAACCTGAATAAGATTGAACTTTTACAGCGATATGTAAAAAGTGGCTATCGAAAAATTGAAGCTTTACCCAATTCATTGCCAGGCAAAAGTTTGTTTGCATTTGCATTGCAAAAGGATACTTTATTTGTGAAAACAGTGCTGCTACTGGTGGATACAGATAAGTTTATTAGTGAAAATATGGGGCCGAAGATTCAGGCAGTGGCTCAGGAACGTTTCTACATTTCTGTTTTCAAGAATGAATCAGAAGAAGTATATGCCAACCAGATTCAGTCCGGTGAAGATAAAAATATCACTCAGAAGAAAGATATTTGGTTGTTTCCTGCTTACCAGTTGGGCATTCAGATGCGAGGAAATACCATTGAAGATTTGGTTCGGGAAAGAACTCGCACCAATATCATTCTTTTGATTGTGATGGATATCATCTTGTTGCTGGGAGCCTGGTTTGTATACAAGAATGTAAGGAAACAGATTCGCTTGAATCAATTGAAAACCGATTTTATTTCCAATGTTTCTCATGAGATCAGAACTCCTTTGGCTTTGATTAACATGTATTCTGAAACGCTTGAAATGGGACGTATTCCGACTGAAGAGAAGAAGATGGAGTACTATAGGGTAATCAATACCGAAGCCAACCGTTTGTCGAGAATGGTGAATAAGATCTTAAATTTTAGTAGAATTGAACGAGGGAAAAGAGAATATCACTTTACCAATACGAATTTGAATGCCGAAATTGAGAACATCATGGCCAATTACCAACAACATTTCGATCAGAACGGTTTTGAGATTGAGCTACAATTGGCAGATCAGATACCTGATATCAAGCTGGACAAGGAGGCAGTTGCCGAAGCCATTATCAATTTAATTGACAATGGAATGAAGTACAGTGCAGATGTGAAAAAAATAGAGGTGAGTATCTGTTTGGATGGCGATTTTGTTCGTGTGGATGTGAAGGATTATGGCATTGGAATTGAGAAGAAAGATCAGCCATTGGTATTCGATAAATTTTACAGGGTAACAACCGGCAATTTGGCACACAAGGCTAAGGGGTCTGGTATTGGCTTAAGCATTGTAAAACACATTATGGAAGCACATCATGGCAAAGTTGAACTGGCAAGTGATTTTGGAAAAGGATCCTGCTTTAGTTTGTTGTTTCCGGTAAAATAATAGTTGAATAATTTCAAATCATATAGATAATGTATCCCATTTTAATAGTAGAAGACGAACCCAGCATGTTAATGGGTTTAAAGGACAATTTAGAATTTGAATCGTACGAGGTGGATACGGCTGAAGATGGCGAAATTGGCTTGAATAAAATTATGGAGAACCATTACAGCCTGGTATTGCTGGATGTAATGCTTCCTAAAATTTCAGGATTCGACATCTGTAAAAAAGCAAGAGCCAAAGGCATTCAAACGCCAATTATCCTGCTTACGGCAAAGGGAGAAGAGATTGATAAGGTATTGGGTTTGGAACTTGGCGCCGATGATTACATTACCAAACCATTTGGTTTGAGAGAGTTGTTGGCCAGAATCCGTGCGGTTTTACGCCGTACTCAGGATGTATCGGCGAGTAAAGAGATTGAAAAAATACAGCTTGGACGATTGAGTGTTGATTTTAAATCCTTCGAAGGCTTTGTTGAGGGAGAAGAGGTAAAAATGTCGCATAAGGAAGTGGAAATACTTCATTACCTGTGGAATCACAAGAATAAAACAGTTAGCAGAGATGATTTGTTGGATGAAGTTTGGGGAACCGAATATCAGCCTACCTCAAGAACCATTGACAATTTTATCTTGAAACTGAGACAAAAAATAGAAGATGATCCAAATCATGCCAAAATCATATTAACCGTGCATGGCGTAGGATATCGCTTAGTGTGCAATTAACAATGATTAATTAGTAATTTTATTTTATCATTTTTGAAATGAGTTTTTCCCTTTAAGGGAACCGTAGCGAAGCTCGTTAACGCATTAAAATAAAAGTTGTTTGTGAACCAAATCCCGAAAGGGAAAAGGGTGAATTAAAAAAAGTATGAAAAATGCACCCTTCTGGCTGTCGCCATCTCCCCTAAAAGGGGAGAAATTGAAATTTAGAGTATTTGATAAAAAATAGGCACATATAGTAAGTATTTAATTGTTAGTAGAATAAGTGTTAATTGATCATTGTTAATTGTACATTGTTTATTGTCTGTGACAACTTATGACAATTGCTGATTTTGCTGTGACACAAATGATGTAAAGTCGCCCTAATTTTACATTAGAAATTTAAGATTAGAAAAGAACGGAAGGCGCGCGATTCTGTTCCTCTAAAAATTTCTAACCGAAATGTAAAAACTAAAAAATAGGGTCATGAAAAGCTTAAAAATTACAATGATTGTTTTGGCATGTTTGCTAAGTGTGAATTTGGGAATGGCAAGTTCGCCTGAAACAAAAAATATAGAAAAAGAAAAAAGCGCAGTTTTAAAGAAAATACAGAAAGTTGCTAGTCAAATTAGTTTTACCAACTATGTAAGAAGTGGCGAATCGGAATTGATCGTATTGAGATGTACGGTAAATGAAAATAATGAAGTGGTGGTAAGCAAGGTGATTGGTTTTGATGAAGAGCTAAAGGCTGCAGTAAGAAAAAAAGTGGAAAGCAAGAAGATCAAAACTAGTGCAGCACTAAGCGGTGAAGAATTGGCATTGCGCTTAAAGTTTGCAATCCACAAAAAATAATAAAAGGAAAAGTGAATAGCAATATAAAAATATTGAGTTTGAATAAGATTCTTCTACTTGCCATTGTCATAGCATTCTCAGCGGGTAATGCACATGCCAAAGAATTGAAATCCTTGGTAAACCTGAAAGGATACTGGAAATTTACAATCGGGGATGATTCGGAGTGGGCCAGCCCCGATTACAACGATTCCAAATGGACAAAGGTGTTTGTGCCGGAATCGTGGGAACAGAATGGATTTCAGAATTACAATGGATATGCATGGTATCGAAAAAGTTTTACCATTGTGGCCCCCAAGTCGGCACAGTATGTATATTTGAACATGGGCTATATTGATGATGCCGACGAAGTGTATGTAAATGGAAAATTGGTAGGCGCATCCGGGCAAATGGGTCCTGCATCTCAAACGGCTGCCGCTATTCCAAGGATGTATCCTATCCCCAAGGACATTTTAAATAATGGAGGCTCGAACCTGATTGCAGTTCGGGTTTTCGACGATTACAATGATGGCGGCATAACAGGAGGCGATGTTAATATTTCTTTCGATTCCGATCAGTTTAAAATGAATGTAGACCTTTCGGGATATTGGGATTTTGAAAGCAGTAGGCAGGTAGATAAAAGCAATCGAAAAGTGATTACCTACCGCGAAGGAAAGATTTTTGTTCCCGGTTTTTGGGAAGCCAGGGGATACAATCAGCTTGACGGAAGAGCGATTTATACCAAAACTTTTACTTATCCTGCCAATTTAAACAGCAAAGATCAGGTCTTGTTTGCCGGGGTAATTGATGATGTGGACGAAGTATATTTGAATGGTGAAAAAATCGGGTCGTCCAGTCAGTTGAGAAGAAAGAACAGAAGGTATTCATACGTCTCTGATAATTACATACTCAGAGCTTACGATATTCCCGATCATTTATTGAACAGAGGAGGGGAGAATACCATAGAAATTATGGTGAGAGATCATACAGGACCAGGTGGAATTTATGATGGACCGATTGGAATTACGGATCGTGAAACGGCAAGTCCTATCATTAATAATTCAGTGAAAGACAATCGAAATTCATTCCAAAAGTTTCTGGATTACTGGTTCGATTGATAAAATAAAATACAAATGACACAAATTTCAAATTGCTGTGTCAATAAAGTTATCTGAATAATGATTCAAAATTCAAACATATCATATCAGCTAAGCAAGCTCAGCTTGATTCTGTTTCTTTTAGTGAGTTCTGTAAGCATCAGCTCTGCCCAGGATTTAAAAAAGGTAATGGATTTAAGCCATCGCTGGAAATTTTCCATTGGCGATAAGCAGGAGTGGGCCAATCCCGAATTTAACGATTCAGACTGGGAGTGGATCGATGTTCCATCGGCCTGGGAAAATCAAGGTTTTCATGGTTACGATGGTTTTGCATGGTATCGAACTACTTTTAGTGCCAGACAATTGCCCGACAAACAAGCTTTGTACTTGCAGTTGGGATACATTGATGATGTGCATGAGGTGTTTGTCAATGGGGTAAGAATCGGATTGTCAGGTAAATTTCCACCTCAATTCTCAACGGCATACAATGTTTTCAGAAGTTACAAACTGCCTCCGGATTTGTTACAAGAAAACAATACCATTGCGGTGCGTGTGTACGACGCTGGAGGAGAAGGTGGGATTGTTCATGGAAATATTGGCATCATGATGGATGTTGATGCAGTTCCATTAGATGTTGATTTGAGCGGAAGCTGGAAGTTTAAAATCGGCCAGTATGCACATGAAAACATTGACCAATTGGAAACTTGGGACAACATTATTGTTCCGGGAAACTGGGAAGATCAGGGCTATAAAAACTACGATGGCTATGCCTGTTATGCCTTGGAATTTAAGCTGGAAGAGAAGTTTGTAAATGACAGAATGGTACTGATTCTGGGAAAGATTGACGATATCGACCAGGTGTTTGTGAACGGCGTTTTGGTGGGCCAATCGGGTGAATTCAAACCGCAAACCGTTAACGAACGATCCAATTCGTGGCAACAATTAAGGGGATACTACCTGCCTCAAAACCTACTAAGTACCAGCCAAAAAAATACCATTGTAGTGCGTGTTTACGATGGATTGCAAGGCGGAGGAATCTACTCAGGTTCCATTGGTTTAATTTCTCAGGATCACTACATCCAATATTGGAACAAGAGAAGGAATAAATAATGTTGGTGTAAATATGTCTGGCATCTTGAAGATGCTTGACATGTAAGGCAATGATCAAAGCGTTAAATTTGAATCAATCCCCACGCTCACCCTTCACTTCCCTAAAGGGAACCGCGCTCAGGATAAGCCTCTTTAGAGCCTGTCCCGACTATCCGGAAGAAAGATAGAATGAGGTGTTTGTTATTCATCCCAAATCACCTCACCTTAATCCTCTGCTTGAGGATAAAAACAGCCCGTCTGGCTTGAAGACAAAGAAAACATTTCATTTTCGTCGCAGTAAACCATTCACTCCAATCAACAAAACCAGTTGCGACGAGTTATTGTAGAACCCAGTAACCCAAGGCGGCAGTCGCTTCGCTCCCTTCCCCTGGGCTAGTATGATCTTTGCCCTTCAGGCAAAATTTAGGAACAAACGAAGAATTAAATGATGTTGGTGTGAATATGTCTAGCATCTCGAAGATGCTTGACATGTAAAGGAGCGCATGCTTAAAATCGATTAACCCAGGGCGGCAGTCGTTTCCACACTTTTAACACTGAGCCATATGATCTTTGCCCTTCAGGCAAAATTTAGGAACAAACGAAGAATTAAATGATGTTGGTGTGAATATGTCTAGCATCTCGAAGATGCTTGACATGCAAAGGAGCGCATGCTCAAAATCGATTAACCCAAGGCGGCATTCGCTTCGCACCCTTCCCCTGGCTAGTATGATATTTGCCCTTCAGGCAAAATTTTGGAACAAACGAAGAATTAAATGATGTTGGTGTGAATATGTCTAACATCTCTAAGATGCTTGACATGTAAAGGAGCGCATGCTCAAAATCGATCAACCCAGGGCGGCAGTCGTTTCCACACCTTTCCCCTGGGCTAGTATGATATTTGCCCTTCAGGCAAAATTTTGAAACAAACGAAGAATTAAATGATGCTGGTGTGAATATGTCTAGCATCTCGAAGATGCTTGACATGTAAAGGAGCGCATGCTCAAAATCGATTAACCCAGGGCGGCAGTCGTTTCCACACCTTTAACCCTGAGCCATATGACTTTTGCTCTTCAGGCAAAATTTAGGAATAAGAGAAGGAATAAATGATGTTGGTGTGAATATGTCTAGCATCTCGAAGATGCTTGACATGTAAAGGAGCGCATGCTCAAAATCGATTAACCCAGGGCGGCAGTCGTTTCCACACCTTTCCCCTGGGCTATATGATATAAGCCCTTCAGGCAAAATTTAGGAACAAACGAAGAATTAAATGATGTTGGTGTGAATATTTCTAGCATCTCGAAGATGCATGACATGTAAAGGAGCGCATGCTCAAAATCGATCAACCCAGGGCGGCAATCGTTTCCACACCTTTAACCCTGAGCCATATGATCTTTGCCCTTCAGGCAAATGATAAAGAAAAGAATCTCAAAATGTTGGGACTAAAATGCCTGGTGCAAAATGTACTTAAAAACAAATAATCATAATACTTATGTGAAATCAAGTGATTTTCAAGATTTTTGATCTTGATTTAGCCCTCAAAATAAAAGCCTCCTTTTACTTTTTGTAATTGTTGAATAAAAGACCCAGATATCTCCATCTCGCTCAATACCAGTTACAGTGTGCTTTGACGTGATATTCAAGAATTGCAAGATGAGCTTATTCTTCGATTTTAATTAACAATAACTCGCGTGAGAGCTCGTCAAACGCGCGTTTGAGCATCTCTCCCGCGTGGTGGAGCATGATTTTCGCGCGAAAAAAGGGTCTATTCAATAAACTGTGTCACCTCTAAATTTTTCTTTTCTCAAGATCCTCTACCCATCTACAGGATTTTGGGAAAAGAAAAATTGTTCATTTCATCTCAATTCTTTCTTCATAAAGAATAGCCAATTGAGAATATGCAGCCTTCCAATTTCTGATTGGCATGCTCCATTTTTCTGTCACTTTCTTATTGATTAAATAGAGCAGCTTCAATAAGGCCTGATCATTTGAAAACACTCTTTTACTTTTTGTGATTTTTCTTAGCTGACTGTGATAACTCTCGATAATATTTGTTGTGTACATGATCTTTCTTAAATCCATCGGGTATTGGAAAAATGTACTTAATCCTATCCAGTTTGATTTCCATGAACGAATGATTGCAGGATATTTCTTCCCCCATTTTAAAGCCAGTTTATCCAAATTCTTTTCGGCCTCACCTATATTTAATGCTTGATAAACGGTTCTTAAATCTCCTAAAAATTCAGTCTTGTCATAGCGAACAAGATATTTAAATGCATTTCGTATTTGATGGATTACACAAAGTTGTACATCGGTTTTTGGAAAAATAGATTCAATAGCATCTTTGAATCCACTTAAATTATCTATACAGGCAATAAGAATATCCTTAACGCCCCGATTTTGCAGATCACTAAGTACTTGCAACCAAAATTTTGCTCCTTCTTTTTCTCCAATATACATGCCTAAAACCTCCTTCACTCCACTATGATTGACACCTAAAACATGATAGACTGCTTTGTTAACAATCCTTCCTTCCTGGCGTACTTTGTAGTGTATAGCATCCAACCAAACAATTGGGTAAATGGCATCTAAAGGGCGATTTTGCCATTGATAAACTTCAGGAATGATACGATCAGTTATGGCCGTCAAACTTGATGGAGATAAAGTGATCCCATACAATTCTTCAAGATGATCACATATGGCTTCATAACTCATTCCTTTGGCATATAAGGAAATGATTTTGTGATCAATTCCGTCGCCAAGAGTTAATTGTCGCTTCTTCACCAGTTCAGGTTCAAAACTACCATTACGATCTCTGGGAGGTGTTAGCTCAATTGTTCCAAAACCTGTTTTTACCTTTTTCTTGCCTCTGCCATTGCGACGATTGGGTTTTTTGGATTCTTTTAAGTGAGCATCCAACTCCCCATTTAAACTGGCATTTAACAAGCGCTGAAGTAAAGGGGCCAAAACATCATTTTTACCTTCCAGTTTTTTTCCTGATTTGAGACCTTCTAAAGCTTCCTTCTCAAATTCTTTGTAATTGAAATCTTTTCCATCCATACTGTCAAGTTATTAATTGTTTCTTAAACTTTTACTTGACACACTTTAATGAACAGACTCCGAAAAAAGTGCTCAACACAGCGAAATTTATCCATAAACGCACGAATATGATCAATTTTTTTGCGAATGAGGAGCTCCACCGCGCGAATGAGCATAATAAACGGGCGAAAAATGAGCGTAATCGCGAGAATTTTCTGAGCTTCCGAAAAGTAAACAATAAATAATTTGTTGAGATTTTACCGCTATGATCGAAAAAAATAAAGAGAGCAAGCCGAAAAAGCCTCATTTTTTTACCGAATGTGTGTTTGTCTTTAACAAAAGTTCAAGAATACCAATGAATTAAGGATAAATAGAATGTTTGTAATGATTTGTGCGATAATAAAAAAATATGTTTTAAATGCGAAAGAGGCCATTTTCGCGATGATGCAAAAATTACAATTGCCTAGTATTTACATTATGGAAGAGTGGTGAAATAAAATTAAATTTCTTAAAATTGAATAAACAGTCAGTAGATCAGCATTATAAAATTGAACAAAATGATGTAGGTTAAAAATATTCTATTTTACATGGGTTTTTAAGTTAGAGGTGTTAACTTAGATATTGTCTTTTAATATGTACAAATTGAAGTGTAATTAAATAGAGTTTAATGTTAATATTTAATTTGATTTTTAGCTCTTTGTTTTGACTTTATAGATGTCATATTAAAAGGGAAGTAATAAGGAATCAAATATGTTTAAATAAAATTTACAATTATGGTTTTAATAAAAAAACGTTATGACTTTATTAAAGGGAATGTAAAAGAGTTTAGACAAGCTTGTTTAAACTATATTGCGAAAATTCAGATTCATGGCCCAATACTGGGAATGACTGAGGAGGAGATTGCAGCAGAAATTGCACGCATTAACAAACTATTGGCTTTGATGGATGCCAGGGATCAGCTTGAAGTGCAATTGAAGGCTGCAGTGAAGGAAGTAAATGTTGAGAAAGATGATTTCGTGAAATACATTCGTACACGTAGAGATAAAGTTCGTGAAAATCCAGCTTGTACCGAAGCCATGTGGATTGATTTGGGTTTTAATACTACCTATGCAAACGAGGATTCAAGCAATTTGGTTCCTGAACTTAAGGCAAGTGTTGAAGCCGAATACCCTGTGTTAAAATGTCAAAAGCAATCTACCGATGGTTGGAAAGTATATTCACGTATTAACGGAAGCGGACAGTTTCAACTGCTTGGGGTATCAACCACAGGGAAGTATATTGATGCACGACCAAAGGCAGATCCCGAAAAAAGCGAAAGCCGCGAGTATTACCTCTTTTTTATGCTGAAAGACGAGGTGGTTGGTCAAAAATCCAATATTGTGGAATTGGTGCTGTAGCCCTTTGATGCATCCCTGCAAAGAAAGAGGGTGTCCAAAAAGTTCAATAGTATTGTCATTCTGAGTCAGCGAAGAATCTGTCCCTTTCATTAACAGGTGTTTCACTTCATTCAACATGACATTGTATTCGATTGAACTTACTTTTTGGACACCCTCTTTGTTTCGTTGTCCCCACAAACACCAGCACAGGAATAAAGGATGTGTATTTCCCTTAAAATTTATTAATGTAAAATGTTCCGATTGAAGATAATTGTTTATAAATTTAACGGGGTAATTAGTATGAGGTGCACAATACATACCATATGGGTCAGTATTGTGCACCTTTAAGATAAAATATAAGAAAAATATGTGCACCAGTGCATATTTTTGAAGTTGTGTACCATTTTCGCATTCCATTGCAGAGATGGCTATTTCACGATTAAAAGAATAATTTAAAATGAAAAAAAGACTATTTAAGCGAGGACAAAAATTCGGTAAGTGGACTCTTGAAATTTTTTTAGGTGGAGGCGGAAATGGTGAAGTTTGGAAATGTAAAGACGATAGTGGAAATATTGGAGCAATAAAACTATTAAAGACCGTAAAACCCAAGTCATACGCTAGGTTTGTTGATGAAACAACAGTAATTAAGAAAAATTCGGATATAAATGGAATAATTCCAATAATTGATGATTTTTTACCAACAAAATTAAATGGAGAAATTCCTTTTTATGTTATGCCAGTTGCAGCAAGTGCGGAAAAAGCACTTATTGGAAAGAGTATAGAAGAAAAAATAGACGCAATAATTGAAATATGCCAAACACTTAAAGATTTACACAAAAGAGGGATTTCTCATAGAGACATTAAACCTCCTAATTTTCTTGTGTATCAATCTCGTTTTTCAATTGCAGATTTTGGATTAGTTGATTACCCAGAAAAAAAAGACATTTCATTTAATAATGAAGAGATTGGTGCAAAATGGACAATGGCGCCAGAAATGAGAAGAGAATCATCAAGTGCATGTGGTCTGAAAGCAGATATTTATTCAATTGCCAAAACAATATGGATAATATTAACTGAAAACACAAAAGGTTTTGATGGTCAATATTCAACGGAGTCTGTTTTAGAGCTAAGGAGGTTCTATCCAAATAAATATACTACACCTATTGATTCACTATTAGCAGCCTGTACAGATAATGACCCAAATTCAAGACCTGATATAGAAAATGTAATATTGACTCTCGAAGATTGGAAAGTATTGAATGAAGATTTTCATGAGAGAAATCAAGAGCAATGGTTTGAAATTCAAAGAAAGCTATTCCCTACCGCATTTCCCCAAAGAGTGATTTGGGAAGATTTAAATGACATTGTTAATGTTCTTAAAGTATTATGCACATATGATAGTTTAAATCACATGTTTTACCCAGGTGGTGGCGGAATGGATTTGGAGGATGCTAGATTAGCAAATGAAAAAGGTTGCATAGAATTGGATTTTCAGGTAATTGAAATCGTAAAGCCCAAGAGGTTAATGTTTGAATCATTCGGTTTTGACCCCCAATGGAATTATTTCCGTTTAGAATTAGATGAGCTTGAACCAACCGGAATATATGAAACAGAAGAAGGAGAAGAACCATATGAAATAAAATATGATCACGAATCAGTTACTGAACTTTATCCTGGTCAGTATGGTAAATATGACATGGCTGAATATCGCAGCGAGTATATAGAAATGGGATATGATATACCTGAAAATGCAAGACAAGTTTCAAGATGGTTTAGAGGTAGTTTTGTAATTTTTAATAAACGCTCAATATACAATCTTACTCCGGACACATACGATGGGAGACATAATAAGGTGAATTCGGAGCAATTCAGGAAACATATTCAGAACACTGTTGATATGTTCAAAGAGCAGGATGCAAAAAAATCAATGCATGAAAAAATAATGGAACGAATAAATTCAAAAAGAAGAAAACAAACGGTACACAACAGCGGGTCATAGCGCATGCCGCGGTTCGGCTCGGCTGGATACAGATAAGAGAATTTGAACGATAAAACCATAAACAACAAACCTGCGGAAAAGGCGGCACGACGCCATACCCGCGGAACGTTGGCAACAATAAAAAAAATGGAAAGCCTATATCATTATTCTTCAATAAATAAATTAGCATTAATTCTTGAATCGAAAAAAATCCGATTTAACCGATTGGATTATGTAAACGACCCACATGAAGGAGTTTCCTGCGATTTCGGCTCAATGGCTATTTATATGTTTGTTTCATGTTGGACAAAAAATAAAGAGGAAAATTTTGCTCTTTGGAATATGTATACTGATAAAATGCGAGGTGTACGAATAGAAATTCCATTACCAATATTTAATTCATATAAAATTGGGAAGGTAGAATCTAATTTTTTCGTTTCAGAAGACGATTATTTAGATGATAACAATGGATTGTTCATATTATCGGCAAAAAATTATCCTATTAGTATTGATTACACGGACGATGAAAGTAAATTATTTCCTGAAATCCGAACTAAAATAGGTCTAAAAACTTCTTCTTTAGGCATAACTAAAAGAAAAATTTGGCAGATAGAAGATGAAGTAAGGTATAAGATGGAAATATATCCTTTTGATCCTAAGGTACCAAAAAATAATTTTCCCGAGGCATATGAGAAATTTATAGAAAAACGAATTCCTCCAAAAATTGACTACTATGACGTTTCTTTAAACAATGATTCGTTTGAAAAAATGAAAATTATAATAGGCCCCAAAATGGAACCAGGGGACAAACAGATTATTGAATCTTTAGTAGCAAGATATAACCCCAAAGCTCAAATTATAGAAAGTAGCTTAAAAGGAAACATAAGATAATTACTATTGCCAATAGCGGGTCATAGCGCATGCCGCGGTAAGTCTCGGCTGGATACAAAAGTAAGAATTTGAACAACATTAATATAAACAACGAACCTGTCCCGATGTATCGGGAGCAAGACGCATGCTCTCGAAACGCAACAAGTGTAAGGAATATCTCAATGAACTATGGTAAAAGATATACAACAGATAATACAGAATTTATTAAACTTTTATGACTTTCAAAATAAGACAGTGGTTTCAGTTGGAGCTGGTGGGGGTCAATTTATTGAATACGCGAGGGGCGCGAGGCATGTAATCGCAATCGACAATGACAAGAATGCATTAAACAAGCTTAAAGAAAATTTGTCTATGAATGGATTGTCTGAAAAGTTTACCTTAATCCATTCAGATTTTAAAAATACAAAAGTAAAAGGAGACGTTGTACTTTTTGAATTCTGTTTACATGAAATGAACGAGCCTCAGGAAATGTTGGAATATGCTCAAAAAATCGCGAATGATATTGTAATAGCAGATCATGGTGTCAATTCTGCGTGGGCTTACATTGCAGATGAAAAAGAAAAAGCTGAAAACAGCTGGGGACAGGTTTTAAAAAATCCGATACAAAAATTGATAACACATGAAGCAGAACAGTATTATGAAGATTATAATGAATTATATTTAAAGGTGAAGGTTCAAGGTGAAAATTCGATAGAAAGAATTAAAAAGTTCAAGATGTGTAAAAGATTTGTTATTCCTATGGAATACACATTTGCATTACTATAAGAACAATAATAATTAAGTGCAAGCTGCCAGCAACTAGTAGTAAAAAAATGCCTGGCGAATGATTACAAGCTTATACAGAAGATATAATCAATGATTCCATTGGTCTGATAATTAAGAACTCTTACATCGGCAACTTTTATACCTGCAGGACCTTTTATACCATTTAGTACAAATTATTATTCCAAACAAAATATAATAGAAATGGAAATAAAATCACTTGGAAAAATAGAGCTTGAAACTATTTTTAATGCTTTTAGTAAGGCATTTGCAGACTATGATATTCAAATAAACTTTACAGCATTCAGGGCAATGCTGAAAAGAAGAGGATTTAATCCTGAGTTGTCCTTTGCTGCATTTGAAGGAGACGATATTGTAGCATTTACCCTTAACGGAATAGGAAACTATAATGGAAAAAAAATGGCCTACGATACGGGAACAGGAACGCTGAAACAATACCGTGGGCAAGGTTTAGCAACCAAAATATTTGAATATTCAATACCATTTTTGAAAAAAGAGAATATCAATCATTATTTGTTAGAAGTATTGCAACACAATACAAAAGCCATTTCAGTATATAAAAATATTAATTTTAGTATAACTCGAGAGTTTAATTATTTCGTTTGGAAGAACGAAGAATTCAAAAATGAAATAGAAAAAGTTAGAACTCCTTTCAGAATAGAATCGATTGATATTGAAGAATATGAGATGCTTTCTGATTTTTGGGATTTCTACCCCTCATGGCAGAACAGTTTTGAATCCATCCAAAGAGTGAGAGAAGATTTTGTAATTTTAGGTGTATTCATAGACAAAAAGCTAATTGGATACTGCATTTTTGAACCTGAGTCGGGAGACATAACCCAAATAGCCGTTGACAAGGAACATAGAAGAAAAGGAGTTGCTTCTCAATTACTTGTTGAAGTTAGCAAACAAAACAAGTGTTCAACAACAAAAATTGTAAACACAGATATAAACTGTAATTCAATTGTAGATTTTCTTAAAGCAAAAAATGTTGAGCTAACAGGTAAACAGTTTGAGATGATTAAAGAAATATAAACGACTGACCCTGATAGCGCAGACTCGTGTTTTGTTATAATAAACCTCCTTGATGTATATTCTATCGCATTTATAATCACAGGAGAGGATTGATTTATTGAACTTCGTTTTGTACGGTTTAGGAGGATCTAATTTTCAAATTCTTACCCTTACAAATAATACCTGTTGAATAGCTATGAGAGACAAAAAGATAATTGATTGGAACAATAATCAGAAGTTGTTAAAATCATTAATCCTAAAGAAAGAACACTTTGATTTAGCAATTGAGTTATGCTTAAAGCAACATGCAATGGTTCATTCATCGAATGTAAGTAATAACAATTTTAATACAATTGAAGATGATTTATGGAACTGTCTTGATGATAGTACTTTTAGAGGATTTGTAAAGACAGACCATGGAACAATAGCAAGAAATATTTGGCATACAACACGAATAGAAGATTTAACCATGAATATTCTGGTTGCCGGAGAATCACAAATTTTAAATGAGAGTAACAGGATTGAAAAACTAAACAGCATAATTCAAGATACTGGAAATGCAATGACAGATTCCGAAGTGATAGAATTTAGCAAACACATAAACAAGGAAGAATTAATTAGGTACAGAGTTGCTGTCGGAATTAAAACTCAGGCTATATTAAAGACTTTGAAGTATGATGACTTAAAAGTTAAAATTAAAAAGTCTAGACTCCAGCAAGTTCTTGATGAAGGAGGAGTATTAAATATAGATGGAGCAAATTGGTTGATTGATTTCTGGGGAAGGAAGAATGTCGCAGGAATTCTTCTTATGCCAGCTACTCGACATAATTTAGTTCATATTAATCAATCGAAGAGAATAAAAGAAAAATTACAGAGGAAACAGAAAAGGTAAAAGACTACTGTTTACAAGCCTCTGCTGATGTACAATTCTATCGCTTTCCCTTACTAAAACTTAACCATATTAGGGGTGGTAGCAAGGATAATACAAAACCCGAAAGATAAGAAATGTGAAGTGCATTGAACTTTATGCATACGATTAATACAATAAAAAACACCCAATGAAAAAATTACAATTCATCGCTGTTGCAGTACTCTTTGCATTGCAATTGTCGGCACAACAAAAAGAAGAAATCTACAATTTACAAACGGAAACCGGAGAGCTTAAAGGCAGCTTGCTCTTGCCTGAAAGCGATCAAAAGCTTCCTGTGGTTTTAATGATTTCAGGTTCTGGTCCAACCGACAGGAATGGGAACAATGCCATGATGCAGAACAATTCACTAAAAATGTTGGCAGAAGGCTTGTGTAAGAATTCCATTGCCAGTCTGCGTTATGACAAAAGGGGAGTAGGCGAAAGCAAGGGAGTCATGGTAAGTGAGGCAGATCTGCGTTTTGAGCATTACATACAGGATGTGAAAGAGTGGATTACCAAATTGCAAAAGGATAGTAGGTTTTCAGAGGTGATTGTATTGGGGCATAGCGAAGGATCTACCATTGGTATGATCGCAATTCAGGATTTGAAGGTGGCAAAGTACATTTCCGTAGCGGGTCCGGGATTTGCTGCAGGCGATATCATCCGAAAACAATTAAAGGCACAACCACCATTTGTCCTGCAACAGGCAGAACCCATACTTACAAAATTGGAAAAAGGTGAAATGGTTGAGGATACGCCTGCCTTTTTAGCTGCCTTGTTCCGTGCAAGTGTTCAGCCTTATATGATATCCTGGATGAAGTACGATCCAAGTGTAGAAATCGCAAAATTATCTTGTCCTGTTTTATTGGTGCAGGGAACTACAGATCTTCAAGTAAAAGTGGAGGATGCTGAGGCGTTGGCAAAAGCAAATCCTAAAGCCAAAAAACTGATTGTTGAAGGAATGAATCATGTTTTAAAAGAAGCAGAAGCCGATAGAATGAAGAATTTTCAAACCTATAACAATCCTGAATTGCCATTGAAAGCTGGACTTTTAAAGGGAATTGTGGAGTTTGTGAAGGAGTAAGGCTTTTGGGTTTCGATTTTATCGTGTTCAATCAGTAAAATAGAAGCATCGGAATTGTTGGGAAATCTTCATTTGACCTTGGGTAAGTAAGTTTAAATAAATGAAAATATTTGGTATTATGTCTTGACTTTTGATCTGTTAATTGTTAAGTTTATAATGTTCAATTTTAATTTTGAGTAATATTAAAAGAACAAATGTTTAAATCATTCCATTTAGCATTTGGGTTATTGTGTTAAAAGGTCGCTGGGGAGTGACCTTTTGCTTTTTTAATACTAAGCCCTTGTTGGTTTGCTACAGAATAGCGTTCCATAATTAAAACTTCACCAAGTTGGATTCCCCGAATTTACAATAACAGATTAGCGATATTACATCATATTGATATTATTTAAACATTATGCTGGATTGCGTGTAACTGTATAGATGGTTCATGCGTCATAATATGGAACTTAAATAACAATAAATATGAGAAAAAAAGCATCTATTTTTCTATTTCTATTCTGTTTTATCTATTTGCATGGAAATGCTCAAACAGACTCTATTACAATTTCTGGAATGGTAAGCGATTTTGAAGGTCAACCTGTAGACAGTGCTCTTGTAGAAATCAAACACTCAAATTTTAAAACTGCCTATGAAACTTTAACTGATAGTAAAGGACACTACAGTTTAAAAGTTTCGAAAGGGAAGTACTTTGCTTTGGCTTCATTAAAAATGTCCGAGTATCCAGTTGCAGGATCAATTTTACCAAAAGACGAACAAAGATTAGAATTTTGGGCCTGGAATCTAATAGCTGAGGAAGATATGAATTTAAATATTAAATATCATAGACTTGAAGTTTATGGTGTAAATGTATTCAGAGTTCAAGGAGCGCATCCTGGCTATACCATTTACTGCAGGCCTATGAGTTTAACAAGAGGCTTTTCTGAACCAGATAAAAATTTGGACTTCATAGATCTTTGTCCACCTCCAGAGGAGCTTGAGGTAAGAGTTAAGATAAACGGACATCCTGTTAAAGTTAATATGAAAGAAAAAGTGAAAGAGTATGTTTCTAATGGAATTTGTTATGGCTATTTATTACATGTAGACCTGCCATCAGAACAGGCTAATAAGAATTATAACATCTTTCATATTGAGATGACCGATTTGAAAAATGGAGATCAAGGAGAAGCTGTATACTTTAAAAAGAAAGATGACTATGAATAAGTCATTATAAGATTTTATAAAGTAATGGCAGGAAATGATCATGCTCCCATTCGCTATTGAGGCTGTCATTACACAATCAATTTACCATTGAGCGCAAGCTAGGTGTTATTTTCTTTCCTTATTACCAATCTTGCGCTTGATTCTTCTTTTCTTCTTTGCCAGCATCAATATTCATCGCTTAGGAAGTATATCTTCGGCTCAAATCGTAGTCTTTTGCTCTTGTAGCTCCCTGATTAGGAGCACCTCCTGCTGCAATATTTTACTTCTACTAGAATTGTAATGCTGTGCATCTACAGTTTTTTGTCATCTTCTTTTTATGGCAATAAGGCAGTGGAAACAAATGATGACCCTTTTCATTTCGAATGAAGTCTTTTTCTCCTAAGAAAATTTAATGTTTTGAAAAAAGAAATTTGATATGGAAGGCATAATTTTTTAATTTTAATCATACTACATGTAAGTCTTTGGTGCAATCTTTCGAATTTGATGCAGGGAATGATAAAATTAGTTTCAACCTGTTTGTGGGGAGTGGAATAAGTGATTATATATTATAGGTAATTTTATTTCTTATATAATTTAAGAAAGAATCTGGTATTTATGGATTTAATAAAAAAACATACTTTTTGGAAGAGGATGCTTTTTATTAGTATCCTTATGATGAATTTAAGTTTTGTTGTTGCCCAATCGAAAGATAGTAGACTTAAATATTTGTCGCAGGAAGACGGACTGTCAAGTTCTGTAGTAGTAGATATCGTTCAAGATAATTATGGCTTTATTTGGTTTGCAACCAGAAATGGTTTAAACCGATATGATGGTTACTCATTTAAAACATTCACCAACGATCCTAACAATGTTAATAGTATACCTGTTGACAGACTTACCTGTTTATTAATTGATAAGAATGGAAATTTTTGGATTGGTTCTCTTGATGGTTTGGTTTACATGGATTATGATACGGAAACTTTTTCTTTAATTGAGTTTCCGGAGAATCTACCCAGTACGCAAAGGTATATTAATTGTTTGTGGCAAGACGGTAAGAATAACATTTGGATAGGGACAGATCGTGGCTTGTATGTAAAAAGGTCCAACTCAAAGGAGATAGAACTTCACACTTATGGTATTATAACAGATAATATAAAAATTCGTGATATCGTTGAAGATGATGAACAGTCTCTTTGGATTGCTTCAAATATTGGGTTGATTAAATATGAAACTGATAAATCACAGGTAAAGCTTTTTCAGCATAAAGAAAATGACACTAATGGTCTTGTCCAGTCTGACATTAGAAAATTATTATACGATAGTGATAATTCATTGTGGATTTGTTCGCAGGATTCTGGTGTTAGTCGATATTTAATAAGTGAAGGTAGATATATCAACTATGTGCATAGCCAAGAAAGATTTCCCCAATGCATTGTAAGTAATAGTATTTATGATATAATAGAAGATAGTGCTGGAAAGATATGGATGGCAAGTCAAGGAGGAGGGGTTAGTATATATGATAAAAAAAATAATACATTCAATTACTTTGCCTCAATACCAAATAATAATGAATCCCTGGCTTGGAACGTGGTTTTGTCTTTACTTGAAGATCAAACAGGTGGGATTTGGCTTGGCACTTTTGGAGCTGGAATTAACTATTGGCATCCATCTTTACAAAATTTTAAGTGTTATGGCAGTCAAATAAATAGTACAGGTATTAATGTAACTACGGTTTATTCTATTTTCGATGATGGAGATAAAGAATTATGGATTGCTGGTTTTGGGGAGAAATCATTGAATATTTATGACAAAAAAAATAAAGGGTTAATAAACTTAAAGGATGAAATTAGATCTAATATTGTTTGGATAAAGGCTGATATCTTTAAACCGGAAGAAATCGTTTGGATTGGTTTAGATCGGAGTATAGGTTTTGATCTTTATAAAATTGATAAAAATAAAAAGAAGGTATTAAAGAAATTTAAGCTTCCTGATGGACGTACCGTTGTAAATGATGCCTTGCAAGAGAATGACTATACATTTTGGATTGCTACTTCTGATGGATTGGTGAAGCTCAATGAAAAAACTGGATATACTCAACACTTCAGATATTCAAATTCGACCACATTATATGGAAAAATAAATTGTGTAGAAACTTTAAACGACACATTACTGGCCTTGGGAACTAATCGGAAAGGATTGTTTGTATTTAATAAGTTGAATGGCAGTAGTGTTAATTATAAATACACTAAGGGAGATTCATCAAGTATATGCGATAATACCATCAGAGACTTATATCATCAAGGTCAAAAACTCTGGATTGCTACTACAAATGGTTTAAATTCGTTTGACTATGCAAACAATAAACTCAGCTACTATTCGAAAAAAGATGGCTTTAACTCTGATTTTATGAGTGCAATTGAAGAAGATGATGATGGGAATTTATGGATTAGCAGTAGAAATGGAGTATCATGTTTTAATCTGAAAACAGGAGTCATTAATAATTACGATGGAAGAGATGGAATAAAGACCAAGGACTATATACTGGGGGCAAGCTATAAAAATAAAAAGGGTGAATTGTTTTTTGGAGGAAGCGGAGTTACAACTTTTGAGCCGCATCATCTAATTAAAAATCCAAAACCTGTTTCTGTTGTTTTTACCGATATGGAGGTTCTAAATAAACCGGTAAATACTTTTTCTGGTGGTGTTTTAAACAAAGTCCTTCATGCAACAGATACAATAAGTTTATCCTACAAAGATAAAGTGATCTCTTTCAACTTTGCGGCTTTGGAATTTGCTTTGCCGCAAAAAACCATCTATGCCTACAAGTTAATAGGGCTTGATACAAGTTGGCATGATATCGGAAATCGTCGTTTCGTTACATTTACTACGCTACCTCACGGCAATTATCAATTAAAAGTGAAAGCTAAGAATAATGCTGGAGTGTGGAGTAAAAATGAAGCAAATTTATACATTCATGTGATACCTCCTTTTTATAAGACAACTTGGTTTAAAATTACTTTGCTAAGTATTATACTCTCGTTATTTGGCTCTTTTTATTATTTAAGAGTTCGTTTTTTAAAGAAAAAAACAGAAAGGCTAAACTTAATTGTCAATGAGCGTACCTTGGAATTGCGGAACAAAAATGAAGAAATTATTTCGCAAAATAATCTTCTAGAAGATTTAAATAAGGAACTAAATAATCATAGAAACCATTTGGAAGAGTTAGTTGATGAGCGAACGGCAGAACTGCGTGAAGCAAAAGAAAAAGCTGAAGAAAGTGAAAGGCTCAAATCGTCATTTCTCGCGAATATGAGTCATGAGATTCGTACGCCTATGAACGCTATTCTTGGTTTTTCTTCTTTATTAAGTGAACGTGATTTATCGGCGGAAAAAAAGGACCAATTTATTGATATAATAAAATCGAATGGAGACTCTCTTTTGGGTTTAATTGATAATATTATGGATTTATCAAAAATGGAAGCTGGGCAAATTCAACTAGATATAGAGCAGTTTGACTTGAATTACTTGTTGAGTGAGATTTATAATATGTTCATTCCTGAATCAATAAAAGAAGAGAATAACGATATAGATTTTGAATTAATTTTTCCTGAAGAATGTTATCTGTTCGAATCGGATTCTGTTCGGTTAAAGCAAATAATAATTAATTTACTTGAAAATGCTTTCAAATACACAGATAGAGGGGAAATTAAACTTGGTTATGCAGTAAACGAATCGTTTTTAAGAATTTTTGTGAAAGATACTGGAATTGGTATTGCTAAGGATAATTTAGAATACATATTTGGTCGTTTTAAAAAGATAGAAGATAGAAAAGATAGACTTTATAGAGGAACAGGGCTTGGTCTTTCTATTGTAGATCATTTGGTGAATTTACTGGGTGCTAAAATAGAAGTTGAATCTACTTTAGGTGAAGGTTCTTGTTTTTATATAATTTTTGAGCTTGATCAGAACACTACACACAATATTACTCCTAATGTCTAATCAGGTGTAAAAATCTCATTTGTAACAGCTTGTTGAATTCGTAAAAATATGATCTAATAAAGGAATTAAAGTCAATCATACTTTGGCATTAACAGTTTAGGAATTTTTGTTTTTTCTGGCACAATATATGTTATGTAAGCATTGTTAAAAAATCAAAACACACATAAAATATAATGCCCATGAAAAGAGCTATTGTTATTCTAATTGCCATATTTATTGGCCTTAATTTAAGTGCGCAGGCCCAAAAGAATTTTATCGATCAGAACTTCATTGAGGTAAAAGGCGTAGCAGAATTGGAAGTTGTTCCCAATGAGATATTCGTAAATATTGTTTTGGATGAGAAGGATACCAAAAACAAAGAGAGCATTGAGCAGCTGGAACAGAAAATGTTTGTGGCCCTCGAAAAAGCAGGTGTAAACCTTGAGAAACAACTTTCCGTTTCAGATTTCAGCAGCAATTTAAAATTTCATTTTTTTAAAGGGGCAAATGTTCTTAAAGCAAAACAGTTTGAGCTTTTGCTTCACGATTCTCATACGCTTGCACAGGTTTATGTAGAATTGGAGAAGATTAAAATCTCTAATATCAATATTCTAAGAGTAGATCATTCTGAGATTGAAAAGTACCGTCAGCAAGTAAAAGTGAATGCCATAAAAGCCGGAAAAGAAAAGGCCGAAGCATTAACCGAAGCCATAGGACAGAAAGTGGGCAAGGCCATTTACATAAACGAAAATGCTTCTCAATACAGAAATGATTATGCGAATACAGCCATTCGAATTAGAGGAGCTTCCTCTTTGGCTAAAATGAAAACTCCTGATTTGGATTTCCAGAAGATAAAATTGGAATACTCGGTACAATTGCGCTTCGAGCTTTTGTAATAACTGATTTAGATTTTACATACCAGGATACTGACCATGGATTACACATAAAGTATGTAGAGGGTGGAGGACTCTGCATACTGTGTTTTCCATGGTAATTTGTTTGTGAAAGATCAAATTGAAGTTCGATTTCTTCAATAAATGATTTTTTTGTTCTTTTGTGGAGAATTTTAATCAACAAAGAACAATGGCCAAGATTTTATCATATATCCTAACTATAATATTCTACATCCTATTTTTCTTACTTCTTGTTATTTTTCATCCTATTCAGGTGATTAGTTTAAAGCTGTTTGGCTACCGAGCGCACAAGAATTCCGTTGATGTTCTCAATTTTTTTCTGATGCGATTGGTTGGGATTCTGGGAGTGAGAATTACCTACGAAGGAAGTGTAGATTTGCCTAATGATCGTCCCTTAATTATTGTATCAAACCACCAGGGAACTTATGACATTCCTCCAATTGTATGGATTTTTAGAAAATACCATCCCAAGTTTATTTCTAAAAAAGAGCTGGCTAAAAATATTCCTAGTGTATCCTATAATTTGCGTCATAGCGGTGCCGCTTTAATCGATAGAAGCAACAGGGCACAGGCAATTCCTGAAATTCACAAATTGGGAAAATTGATTGCCAAGAACAATTATGCAGCTTGTATTTTTCCGGAAGGAACCAGAAGCAAAACCGGGAAAATGAAAAAATTTAAATCGGGAGGTATTGAAACGCTTCTTGATGCAGCTCCTAATGCTTTGGTTGTGCCTTTTGCTGTTGATGGAAATTACAAGATCGAGCGCAAAGGGATGTTTCCTCTTTGCATTGGACAGAGGGTAAAATATAGCATTCTTGCTCCGATTGAAACGCAAGGGAAATCAGCTGTTGAGATTACCAGTGAAGCTGAAAAAGTAATTCGTGAAAAGTTAAATCAATTGTAGTATGACCACGAATTCCGGTAAAACAGCTTTGGTAGTTGAAGGAGGAGCCATGCGAGGCATTTTTGCCGCTGGAGTTTTGGATGCTTTCATGGAACAAGCTTTTCTTCCTTTTGATATGGTGATAGGTGTTTCAGCTGGTTCGATTAATGCTGCTGCTTATTTGGCAAATCAACATGGAAGAAATTATAAAGTTTTTACCGATTATTCGTTGCGACCTGAATACATCAGTTGGAAAAAATTCTTGTTGGGAGGTCATTTAATGGATTTGGACTGGTCGTGGGACATTACCGGAAGCGAATTACCAATTAATGTTGACCTGCTTTTTGAGAAGAATATTGATTTCGAAATAGGAATTACTCGTAATATCGATGGCAGCTCTAAGTTTATTCAAGCTACACCCGAGAATTTGAGCGATGTGATGAAGGCCAGTTGTTCTGTACCTTTATTCTATAGAAAATTTCTGAAAGTAGATGGTGAAATTGTTGCAGATGGAGGCGTGTCGGCACCCATTCCTGTTGAACGAGCCATTGAGAAAGGTGCTACTAAAATCATGGTAATCAGATCGAGAAAGAGAGATTATCGCATGAAGAATGGAAATGAAAATAAGTTGTCGAGATTACTTTTCAGAAAACATCCGGGTTTGGCAAAAGCCATTCAAAAACGTCCTGATATCTACAATCAAACCATTGAGTTGATCAATCATCCGCCTGCAGGAATAGAGATTATTGATATTTGTCCTGCGGATTCTTTTTCTACCAAACGATTCACACAAGACAAAGGGATTCTGGATAAAGATTACAAGCTTGGCAAAGAGCAAGGGGTTGAAGCCATTGAAAGATGGTAAGCATCAGTTATCAGTTATCAGTTATCAGTTATCAGTTATCAGTTATCAGTTAGCAGTTAGCAGTTGCGCTTAAATACAAGGCTTCTCTGTTATTATTCACTGTTCATTGTTAATTGATCATTGTTCATTTAAAAATATCTCATTTTTTTTTTAAGGTAGATTAAACCTTTTGATAGTTTGTGTGTCTATACTTCGACATAAAGTCGAAACAGACATTTGTTTTATCGGGTAAATGTTAATAAATATCTAAAAAACTAGATGAGTACATGTTTATCCAATAAGGAATTGTATGTTTGTTTGGACACAAAAAAAACTTAACCTACTAACATGAATAGATTATTACTATTGTTAAGCTTTGTTTGCTTGACAATGTTTTCAAAAGCAGTTGAACCTGCGGTAAAACCAGAGATTCAAGGAGGAATTATTAAAGGAGTTGTGAAAGATCAGGCATTGGAAACTCCTGTTGAATATGCAACCGTATCGATTTACTCCATGACAGATTCAACTTTAATTGATGGTACCATTACCGATGCAAATGGTGCTTTTTTCTTAAAGAAATTGAAACCAGGAAATTACTTTGTTGAAGTATCTTTTATTGGTTACAACAAAGCTGTGGTTAGAAATATTCCCATTAATAAAAAACGCAAAGAGATTGATCTAAAAACGGTTTCTCTGCGACAGTCCACCGAGGCTTTGGATGAAGTTACCGTTACTACTGAAAGAATTCCTGTTCAATATCAAATCGATAAGAAGGTAATTCCGGTGAGCCGACAAATTACAGCAGCAAGTGGTAATGCTGTAGATGTCTTGGAGAATGTTCCATCGGTTAGTGTAGATATTGAGGGAAATGTGAGCTTACGTGGAAGTTCAAATTTTACGGTATTGGTGGATGGCAAGCCTTCCATTTTAGAGGCTGCAGATATTTTAGAACAAATGCCAGCCAGCATGATTGAAAATATCGAGATCATTACCAATCCATCTGCCAAGTACGATCCTGAAGGAACTGCGGGTATTATCAATGTAATTACCAAGAAGAATAAAGATTCAGGTATAACCGGAGTGGTTAATGTAAATGTTGGAAGTCATGAAAACAACAGTGCCGATTTTCTTGTGAATTATCGCAAGAAGAAATGGAATTTCAACTTTGGACTGGATTACAGCAGAAGAGGTTTTGAAGGATCAAGCGAGTCTGAAAACAGAACAGAAGTGCAGGGAATTACAAACTATCTTCTTTCGAGTGGTGATACAGAACGACATCGTGATGGATATGGCTTTAAAACGGGAGTTGATTACGATATCAATGAGAAAAATCAGCTGTCGTTTGCATTTAGATATGGCACAAGAGATATGGAGCGTAAATCCTTCCTGGATTATTCAGAATATGCAGAAGGAGAGACTCCTGCTTTATATGACAGTAGAGACTTGTGGACTCGCGAAATGGATTTCATCAATTCCAGTTTGGCCTATACAAAAAAGTTCAAGGGAAAAGGTCATCAGTGGTTTACACAGGTTAGTATCTCGCGCAGAGGAAATGGTGATGAGGAGTCATTAAATGCAAGGTTTGATGCCAATGGTCAAGTTTCTGGTCAGCGTTCTACTGAAGATGGACCAGGACAAAGAATAGAGATTCGCTCCGATTACACACTTCCTTTGGGTAATGATAGAAAATTCGAGTTTGGATATCAGGGGCAAATCCGTTCTAGCGAGGCCGATACCAAAAGATTTGAATACAATACTGAAACCGATGATTATGATTTTCAACCAGAATATAGCAATGAAGTTGAGTACGACAGAAGTGTTCATGGCTTGTATACAACCTTTGCCGATAAAATGGGAATTTTGGGTTATCAGTTAGGATTCAGAACTGAGTTTACAGATCGCGAAGTAGATTATAGTGGTGAATTGGAAAAATTTAAGATTCAACAATGGGATTTCTTTCCTACAATTCATGCGCAATTGGATTTGGGTTCCAGAAATCAGTTGATGGCAAGTTATGCCAGAAGAATTGATCGACCAAGAGGTTATTATTTGGAACCATTCATTACCTGGACTGATGCCTATAATGTTCGTCAGGGAAATCCAGATTTGGATCCTGAATACATTGATTCTTATGAATTGGGATTCATGAAAAGATTTGGTGACCAGTCCGTGTCTATTGAATCATACTATAAAGTAACGCACAACAAAGTAGAACGAATTAGAACTCCTTACCAGGAAAATGTAATGTTGAGTAGCGTTGCCAATGTTGGGAAAGACTATTCTTTTGGTATTGAAGCTACATTAAACTTGACTTTTGCAAAATGGTTTAAGAATGATTTGATTGGTAATGTTTACCATTACAAGGAAGAAGGAAGTTTTGAGACGAAAAATGCCTTTGGCGAAAGCATAGTTCAAGATTTTTCTACTGAAAGTTTCAATTGGAGTTTGCGCAATAATTCAACATTCATATTGGATAAAAGAACAAGATTGCAAATGAATATCAATTACCAATCTCCTACAGATTGGGCTCAAGGTAAACGTGCTGGATTTCTGACGAGTTCATTGGCTTTAAGAAGAGACTTTTTCAATAGAAAATTGTCTGCAACTTTCCAGGTTCGCGATGTGTTGGGTACATTCAAGCATGAAACCGAGTACATGGGAGAAGGCTTCTACAACTTTAACAAGTTTGAAATGAATTCTCCAGTGTTTAGATTAAACTTGAGTTATAAGATTAACAATTACAAGCAAAACCGTGGAAGACGTTCGGAAAATGGTGTTGATGTAGAGGATTTTGAGATGTAGAACAAACTGATATAAAAAGAAACTCACGGATTAATTTTCGTGAGTTTTTTGTTTTATACCATTTTAATTTAAAATCATTGCGGTATAATGCCGATAGATATTTAAAGAACTATAGCAAATAAAATAAAGTTATAGATCATTTAAATACTAATCGGTATTATGCTATTTTGTGGTGATTTACGAATAAGAGAATGATGAAAGGGAAAGATATGAAATATATAGGAGCACATGTAAGTACAGCTGGAGGTGTTGAAAACGCACCCATAAACGCCAATAAAATAGGAGCTAAGGCATTTGCTTTGTTCACAAAGAATCAAAGACAGTGGAATGCGAAGCCTCTCACAGAGAAGAATATTCAAGAATTTAAAGCGAACTGTGAAAAGTATGGTTTTGGTCCTGAACAGATTCTTCCACATGACAGTTATCTTATTAATTTGGGGCATCCTGATCCTGCGGCCTTGGGAAAATCAAGAACTGCCTTTCTGGACGAAATGCAAAGATGTGAGCAATTGGGATTAAATCGCCTGAACTTTCATCCTGGAAGTCATTTAAAGAAAGTATCGGTTGAACAATGTTTGGCTACAATTGCAGAATCGATTAATATAAGTTTGAATCAGACAAAAGGTGTTTGTGCTGTAATTGAAAATACAGCAGGACAAGGAAGTAATTTGGGTTTTACCTTTGAGCAAATTGCAGAAATCATCCATCAGGTGGAAGACAAAGAAAGGGTAGGAGTATGTATTGATACATGTCATGCTTTCACTGCTGGCTATGATATTTCTTCGGCAGAAGGTTTTCAAAAAGTTTTTGATGATTTTGAGAGAATCATCGGCTTTAATTACTTAAAAGGGATGCACTTGAATGATTCTAAAAAGGAGCTGGCAACTCGAGTTGATCGTCACGAGGTGATTGGAAAAGGTTTTATTGGTTTGGAAGCATTTAAATGCTTAATGAATGATAGCCGATTTGATGGGATTCCAATGGTTCTGGAGACACCAGATTCAGATAATTGGGCAGAGGAAATAAAATTGCTTTACTCTCTTGTAAAATAGTTTGCCTGGATTCAATGAATCCAGACGGTATTTTGGATTGCTAATGGTGAATTAATGTTGATACAACAATAAATACTCCTGTAATGATATTGATTCCAATTACCATTTTACGAAATTTTTCAGGTTCTATTTTACCTGAGAATTTTGAACCCAAATGCGATCCAAAGAATAGAATCGGTAGACAGAACAGAGCAAGGTTTACCGATTCTGTTTCAATCATTCCTTTCATTACAAAAGCAGCGGTTGTAAAGAATGAAGAAAATGTGCTGAACCAGGCAAAAACGCCGCGGAAGTGATCTTTGGAATATCCCTTTCGATTCATGGCAATTACCAGTGGAGGACCACCAACCGAAATGCAAGAGCCAAGAATTCCACTTATGAAACCAGCGAAAACAATTGGATATCTGCGAAAGCGTTTGGCCAATCGTACCTTACCCAACATTCTAATTGAGAAAATAATGACCAAAATCCCGGTAATCAAACGTAAGTTTTCACTGCTTACAAATTCAAGGGCATAAACACCTAGAGGAATTCCACCCAAACTTGCAATAAACATAGGAATAAACAGTTTTGCCTTTATTTTTTCCTTTAGCTTGAATAGAATAACAAGACTTGTAATCAAATTGAACAGACTCATTGCTGGAACCAAAACTTGCATTGGAAATATCAATGAAAGAAAAGGAACAGCAAGCAGTGCAAATCCAAATCCAGTCATCCCTTTAATGAATGCTGCTGATAGAATTACAATGCTACACAGTATAATTTGAATAAGTGTTATGTCATGCATTATTTTGCAAGTTATTCAGTCAATATTATTTGTAAAGTTAGTAGAAGAACTGCATTAATGAAACTTATTTATGAATGTTGTATAGCTTCTTTTAAAAAAGGAAATAAAGTGTGAATTTGAGTGGCCACATTGCTCATGAAAAGTTTAACCGAAATGGCCAATAGGATAATTCCAAATACTTTACGAAGTATGTGAATTCCTCCATCACCAAGCACTCTTTCTACCAGATTGGTTGATTTTAATACAAGGTAAACAAATGCAAGGTTCAGAATAATAGCCGCAATAATATTTTCTACAGCATACTCAGCACGAAGGGCCAAAACCGTTGTGAATGATCCTGCACCTGCAACCAAAGGGAAAGCAATAGGAACAATTGAAACACCACTTGGACCATCGTATTTAATAATTTCAATTCCCATTACCATTTCAGCTCCCATAATAAACAGAATAATAGAACCTGCAATGGCAAAACTTGAAATATCCACTCCGAAAATTCCCAAAAGTTTTTCTCCAAGGAATGTAAAAATGATCAATACGGCTAAAGCTACCAAGCTTGCCTTTAGAGCATCAATTCTTCCACCTTTTTTCTTTAAATCTAATATAATTGGGATAGATCCGATAATATCGATAACTGCAAAAAGTACCATAGAGGCGGAAACGATCTCAAGAAAATTTAGATTCATCGCAATAGAGTTTTATTGGTTTATAGTAAAATGTTAACGGTAAACTTACAATATTTTTATTATCAATTTAGACTGATGAATATGAAATATGTACGAATATCGATCATTAAAAGTTAAGAATTTCACAAGTGTCAAATGTAAGTGTGAAATATTATAATATTTCGCGAAGATATGTTTTTTTTACAATTTTCAGATGCCAAAAAAAGAGTTTTCAGAAGAAAACTCTTTCGTTGTATTTGATTACTGTCTGTTATTTTTCTTTTAACTCCTCTTTGGGAATGAAATTCAAAGAGATGCTGTTTACACAATGGCGAGTATTCTTTTTTGTAAATCCTTCGTTAAGAAAAACATGTCCCAAATGACCGCCACAGTTGGCACAAACAATTTCAGTTCTTCTACCATCGGCATCAGGAATTCTTTTTACAGCACCTTCAATTTCATCATCGAAACTAGGCCAGCCACAATGCGACTCAAACTTATCTGACGAATTGTATAGTGCTGCATTGCATTGCTTACAGGTATATACACCTTCTGCCTTATTCTTTAAATATTTTCCAGTACCAGGATATTCTGTTCCTTTATTAATAATTACCCTTTTCTCTGCTTCGGTTAAGGTGTTGTATTTGTCCTTTGTCATTGCTTTTTGTGCGTTTACGTTATATGCGCTAAAAACGAATATACCTATTAATATTATTGCTTGTTTCATGTGTTTAAAATTTACATGTTCGTTTCTTATCTCTTCAATTAAATTACTGATTCACATTTTTAATGGATTCAATAATTAGATCGGGGCGTGACCAGGGAATGAAGTGATCCAAATCGTCCAATAAAATGGAATTGATATTACTTTGATAATTCTGATAATAATCTAAAGTTTTAAAAGGAACCAAAACGTCTTTCTTGCCCTGTATATAGGTAGTTGGCACATCAATCGCAGAAATACGAGGTTCATTTTTAATCAAGCATTCCGATAGAGCCATCATTTCCTTGTTGCTGTTTTTTAATTCGTGAGGCAATATTCTTTGAGGAATTCCTCCGGCAGCTAAGACATTATACCATTTGGCTTTTTGATATTCAGGTGATAGGCAGGGCGCAACATAAATGGCATGTTTTATTTTATCTGGATAATCAATTAAAACCTGTTCCAATACTGCACCTCCAAAAGAATGTCCCAAAACAATAATTTTCTCGTGTTTTTGAGTGTAATGTTCCATCACTTTAGCAGCAACTCTGGCTTGGTTTGACAAACTTGTCATGGCAGGAACGCTTGTTTTACTGTAGCCTGGGCGATCGTAAGATATTAGGCAGAATTGCTTTCTCAGTTCTACATCAGTAAATATCTTTTTAAAATCAAACCAATATCCAGGTGAGCCATGAATAAATAATACCTTTGGAAGTGATAAATCGCCAATATACTTGGTATGGATGGTGTAGTTTCCAAATTTTACAAATTCTGTATTTGGAACTACATTGTGAGTTAATAATTCGTCAATTGCATTTTGATCGTTAAAAGTAGATCTGATTTTTTGGAGAAGGAAAGTTGCTGAACCTGCAATAATTACAAATCCTAAAACTATGAATACGCTTTTAATCCTTCTTCTCATATCACTCCTGCTCCTTAAAATTCAGACAGTAATAAATAAAATACTTTTTTGTCTGAATTACAAGAGTAAGGATGTTATAAAATCTTAAATAATTGCAGTTTTTGGTTTTTACTGGAGATGTTTGTTAATCAATTTAATCAGGACATCTTTTTTGACTGGTTTTGCAACGTAATCATCGCAACCATTGTCTAATGATTTTTTTTTATCTCCCAACAAAGCGAATGCAGTTTGAGCAATAATTGGAAGATCTGGTCTTGTTTTTTTGATTGCTTTTGTTGCTTCGTAACCATTCATCAATGGCATTTTGATATCCATTAACACCAAATCAATCTTTGCATTTTTTTGACACAGTTCAATTGCCTCCATACCATTACTTGCAACAATAACCTTACAATTAATTTGATGCAGTAATTCTTCGAAGTAGATGCGGTTAAATTCTTCATCTTCTACAACCAAGATCGTTTTATTTTTGAGTTTACTCATATTGGAGTTATTGATTCACCCTCTAAAATAGTTTTTCTGATTGATGGAATGAAATATTAATAAAGAAATCTTTAAGAATTTGAACAGTTTCTGTTTTTGGGATTTAAAAGAGGTTTTATTCATGACCATTGGACTTTTTTAATCGACAAATAGCATTTTTTCATTTCATGAAAAGATAAGAATTTACTTCTTAAGTTTTCGGCTTATTAATATAGGATCATATTGGGAATTTCTCTATCTTAGAAAGAAACATAACAATTAAATTGTAGCATATGACTGATGGGAATAATTTAGTTTGCGTATTTACAGGATCATTGGTAGACGTAAAATATTATAAGGAAAGATTGGAGGAAGCTGGGATTCCTTCTTTATGGAAAGATGAGTTTAGTTCCGGTACATTGGTAGGAATGGGTGGAACACCTGACAATGTGGATCTTTTTGTGGATGAAGAGCATGAAGCAAAAGCTCGGAACTGCATTGCAAGTTTTCAGGAACAATAGATGTATGGCAAATTTGTAATTTTATTTTAATGAGAAAGCTTTTTGTATTGACATTATTCGTAATGTTTAGTGGGATTCTAATTGCCCAGAAAAAAGATCCTATGGTAACCGATAGGCCAGGAACGGCCGAATCGGCGAGTGTGATACCCATTAGAGGATTTCAAATAGAGTCGGGCTTCGCTTTCGAAAAAGTGAGTTCTGATTTTGATAATGTAACTTTTAACAGCACTTTGTTAAGATATGGGCTGGTTGAGAATATTGAATTAAGATTGGGACTTCAGTATTTGGGTTATTACCAATCCTTAGACGGAGGAGATATTGATGAAACAGGTTTTGGTCCCTTAACACTGGGTGCAAAGTTCCTGTTGCTTGAAGAGAGTGAGAGGAATCCTCAATTGGCACTTCTTTCTACTTTTTCAGTTCCTAAATCGGGAGCTTCGGCTTTCGAGAATGAAAACCTAGGGGCAGATATTCGATTAAATGCAGATTACACCGTAAATGATGCCATGTCTCTTGAAGGCAATCTTGGTGTATCATGGAGTGGAATAAAAGGACAAGATTATGCCGTTTGGATGTATGCTGCGGTTATTGGTTTGGCTTTATCAGATCAAATAGGTGCATATGCAGAATTATATGGTTATCTGCCTGGTGAAGGAAAGAATGATCACAGGTGGGATGGAGGACTTACTTATGCGGTTACAGAGGATCTACAATTGGATTTTTCGACAGGAATAGGATTAAGTAAGGTTTCCCCAGATTTTTTTATTAGTTTAGGCTTATCAATAAGAATGCCTTAACAGGTAGTTCATTACATCAATTCAAAATAAGGCTTGATCAGTTTACTGGTCAGGCTTTTTTTCTGCAAGTCTTGTAAAGTTAGAATAATGAATAAGTATAAAAGGTTTGAAATTTAAAGCTTAAAGTGTAGAGACAGCATGAATGCTGTCTTTACTAATGTGTTCTATTGATACCCCCTCAAAACTGGTCTATTTGTTATTCAGGTAAGGTTCGGGAAATTAAAAATTTGGAATCTTCTTCAGCTTTAAGGCCATGCATTTGTCCTTTCTCGAAAGAGACGAAGTCATCCTCTTCGATGGCGTAGATTGTTCCTTCAATATCGAAGCTTAGTTTTCCTTTAATCAGATACAGTACAGCATTTGCAGGAGCAGGTTGGGGAGGAATTTCCATTCCTTTTTCAACACTTACAATAAGACTTTCGAATTGTGAGTTCGAATAGATTTGTTCTTTCTGAATTTTAGATGTTTCGATTGTTGAGGATAGCTTTTTTACGAACATAGATTTTGAAATTGGGATTTATTGCTTGAAAATAAGTATTTTTCTTTATTGAATTAAAACCACTAAAATATGAAAATGTCGGTAGGAAAAGTATTATATCTTCTTTTAATTGGTGTATCGATAACAGCTTGTAATCCAAAAGTTGATGTGGAAGTATGCAAGCAGGAAATCCTTCAAGTGGATGAGGAATTCTCAGATTTTTCGGTAAAACATGGAATGAAAAAGGCCTTTTATGTTTTCGCAGATGATTCGGCAGTAATGTTGAGAGAAAATTCTTATCCCATTATGGGAAAAGAAGCAATAAAACAACTTTTCTCCAATACAAATGATTCTGGGTTTAGTTTGAGCTGGAAACCTTCATTTGCAGCTGTTGCCCAGTCGGGTGATTTGGGCTATACCTATGGCATCTATCATTACACCACTCCTGATACCATTACAAAAGGCACCTATGTATCCATTTGGAAAAAGGGATCTAATGGAAAATGGAAATATGTATTGGATTCAGGAAATCAGGGGCTTGGGAAAGATTAATTCGCTTCTTTCTTTTGTCTGGTTCCTTGTATCATTGAAATGGTATAAAGAACCAATGCAAACCAAATCAATGAAAATGCAATGATTTGCTCTTGTTTAAAGGCTTCATCGTATACAAATACTCCAATTAAAAGCATTAGTGTAGGGCCAATGTATTGCATAAAGCCAATGGCCGATAATGGGATTCGTTGTGCTCCTTTGGCAAACCAATACAATGGTAGAGTGGTAACAATACCGGTAAGCATTAAGTAAGCATCGGTAGAGATTTCGCCGGAGAACAAAGCTCCGCTATGATCGAAAAGTTTCCAAAAGATAAAGCCAGCGGCAAGGGGAGCCAAAATAAAAGTTTCGACAGTTAAGGCTGGGATGGCTTTGATGCCTGCAGTTTTTTTCACCAGACCGTAAAAGCCAAATGACAATGCCAAAATAATGGCAATCCAAGGAAAACGACCATAATCAATGGTAAGGTAGATTACTGAAATGGAGGCAATGATTAATGCAACTATTTTAAGTGTATTCAGGCGTTCTTTTAGGATGATCATTCCTAACAAAACGTTTACAATCGGGTTGATGTAATAACCCAAACTGGCTTCCACAATTTGATTGATGTTTACCGCATAGATGAACAATCCCCAGTTGCCGCCAATTAATAGGGAGGAGACAATCAGGCTGTTTCGTGTTTTCTTCTGCTTGAGCAACGCAATGATGTTCTTCTGTTTTTTAACCAGAATGAATAGCAAGAGGAAAACGAAGGACCAAAAAATTCGATGAGCCAATACTTCCATAGCGGGAATATCGCTCAATAGCTTCCAGAATAAAGGCAATATGCCCCAAGCAAAAAAGGCTTGCAATGCATAAATGTAACCTACCGTATTGTTCTTGTTGTTTTCCATACGAATTGACTTGAATTTGGATTGCGGCAAATGTAAGGAAATTATGCATTATTTTGTCTTTAAGCCAGACGGGCTCCTACTTTCTCCATTGATGAGAAAGTAGGCAAAGAATCTACGGCGCATCTACTCAGGGACCCATCACGGCTCAAAAGCGAATAGAAATAGATAATCTCACTCATTCTTCGTTCGACAGCATTTCTATTTGCCGCTTTCTCTGCCTATGGGGCCCCCACTTGCGTAGCTGATGCCGATCGCTACAAATATTGAGGGTGGGAGTTTTGCCTGAAAGGCAAATATCATTCTAGCCCAGGGGAAGGGAGCGAAGCGACTGTTGCCCTTGGTTAATGGGTTACAATAAATTGTCGCAACTGGGAGTGTTGATTTGTGAGGGGATGTTTATTACGACGGAAATGAATTGTTTGTTTTGTCTTCAAGTCAGACGGGCTGTTCTTTTATCATTGCTATAAAAGAACCAAAAGATCTAGACGCCAAAAATGTAGTTACCCATAACGATTTAAAGTCTAAACAGAATAATATTCACTCGTACCTCGTTCATGGAATTCTGTTCTTAACGACTTTTTCATCTATGGGGGCCAACAAATTTTTGGATGTCACACTTACTGCAACAAAAGGGGGGAGCAATAGAATTTGCCTGAAAGGCAAATATCATATAGCCCAGGGGAAGGGAGCGAAGCGACTGCCGCCCTGGGTTAATGGATTCTGCAATAAATCGTCGCAACTGGGTAAGTTGTTTTGTGAGGGGTGTTTATTGCGACGAAAAATGATGGTTATACCATAGAAAACTCTCACAAATATCCTACGCCTTCATATTCTTTGCACAACTTCCTCTCCTCAAGGAGAGGATTGAGGTGAGGTGATCTGAAATGGATTGTGCGGAATAGAAAATAGATCCTCCAGAAATGCAAATAGATCCTTCAGAAAAGGAAATAGACCGTACGAAAATGTAAATAGATAGAGCGGAAAAGAAAATAGATAGCACGGGAATGTAAATAAATCGATCCAGAATGAAGGAAAATCAATTCAGAATGGAAGAAAATTGATTCAGAATGAAGGAAAATTAATTCAGAATGGAAGAAAATCCATTGGGATTAGAAGAAAATCGAGAAATAATGTAGGTAAATTGAACCATGATGAAAGTAATTCCATTCAGTTTGTTCAAGTTCAAAAGAGGATTTCTAATACCAAGGAGGAATATAGAAATGTTTGAGGGAGGAGGAGTTATACTGGCGACAAGATGATGGGAATAGCTTTCGATTATACGGGAAATGTAAGGGAAAAGAGTGGGTGCTGTAATAGTTTTGGCATTGATTTAAAATAGGAACTTGTAAGGGAGCCTGTAATGGCTTAGTAAACCTCAGGTACCATACTTATTAATTGTATGAAGCTCCCAAGAAATTGGGGGCTTTTGTATTTTCAATCAATATGTAAATTGTATTGATAAATTCTATTGCAGTTTATTGGGATAAATATTTTGTTTGGTAATAATTGTTGTTAAATTCGAGATGGTGTTTTTATTACAAGAGATATGAACTTGTTTGGGTGAAAAATTTCTTGCAAAAATTAAAAGTCCTTTAGATATAATTACAAAGGATAAGCAACTAGTTACTAATTTAATAGAAAAATCAACGGATAAGGTAGGTAAAGTGCATTGCACTTTAGCCTTACGTTGTGGTTAATACAAAAAGAACGTTCATTGAAAATATTGTCTCAGTTTGAGATTAAGAATTTGGTACTCAAGGTTACTAAGTCTATTGATTTTACTATGCTCTTAATCAGAGTTTGGGTCGCTGTTAATCCATTAGTATTAATAAAAACTTTAAAGCGTACGATTATGATGAAAATAGATAAGATTAAACAAACTCCTGTAAAGGAAAAATTTATGAGATTTATTAAAAGTATAATTGTTGGATTTGCACTAGTGGAGAAAAGAGACGGTCTTATCCTCTGATTATAAAGTATAGATTTTTGATAGAAACTTGATAACTGAATACCAAGACGAAGTGCGCTGGGAGGTTCGAATCCTCCCTTCTCCACCACTTTCGGATAATGACTTAGAAAATTGAATAGAACTTTAAATGGCAATGACACATTGGAAAAGAATAGATTTAAGAATTGAAAGTTTACAGACTACTATTAAGGGACTTGAAAATTCAATTTCTGAATTAAGAAATAAAATTGATAAAATAGATTGGTATGATGGACTTTGGTTTATAGAAGAAGCTGAGCCAATATATGGATTAGCTTTTATTGCATTTCAGAATTATATAAATAGTTCAGTATTTGATAGGTTCGAGAGTTTATAAAAGCAATATCTAAAATATAAATTAGGTGAAAGATTAAATAAAACTAGCAGAACTGATATTGAATTGATTGTTTCTATTGCTAATTACTTTAAACATAGAGACCATCCACGTAATTTAATTGGAGAGACTCCAAAAATACTGAAAGATTTTAATCTTCAATTTGATAAAGATATAGATATTGAAAATTCACCAATTTTAAAAGGACTCGAAATGTTTTCTGAAAAAGGAGAATTAGAAACATTAATAAATGCTGTTAAAAATTGGAGAGAAAAAATTTGGACAGAGAAATAGAAAGTACTAACCACAACATTTTGTATAAGTAATGGCAGGGAAAGTGCTAAATATTAAGGTTTGTAGCCCGCTCAAACAGCGTAGCGGTTTGACAGGAAAATACCACGCAATCTGCCACTACTCATACAATTTACCGTTGTGCGTCATGCTGAAAAGAGAGAAGAACCTTGACAAAGAGTGAATCTGAAATAGAAAAAATATGGAGCAATTGGACAGACAAACAAACTGAAACGTGCTTCAATTATACGACTAAGAATCACAAGATTTTTATCTCCCCCGCTTCGCATTTTTTAAAATTTCTCTACCAGCGCACATTTGGCACATTTGCAAAGTCGCACAAAGCCACCCACGACCTAAACTTTGCAAAAGAGCCAAATCTCCCTAATACTACCAAGAATAAGTTTGATTATTTATCTTGTATTTTGAGATATAATTGTAATTTAGGCTTCAAAATTTAGAGCAATGAATCGAATAAAGGAAGTGCTTGAAGAGAAAGGAATTAAACAAACCTGGTTAGCTGAAAAACTTGGAAAGAGTTACAATATGGTGAACTCTTATGCTCAAAACAGGCAGCAACCAAGACTTGAAGTTCTGATGGAAATAGCAGAAATACTCGACATTGACGTGAAGGAATTAATAGTATCAAACAAGGAAACAAAGAAATAAATGGCAATAAAAAAATCAGAACTATATAGTTCGCTTTGGGCAAGTTGTGATGAACTAAGAGGCAGCATGGATGCAAGCCAGTACAAAGATTATGTATTGGTTATGTTGTTTATGAAATATGTATCAGACAGAAAAGACCCACTCATTGAAATTCCTGCTGGAACAAGTTTTTATGACATGCTCAAGCATCGTGGAAAATCTGATATTGGCGACCAAATCAATAAAATAATTGGAGAGTTTGCAAAAGTAAACGGACTTACAGGAATTATCACTGAAGCCGATTTTGACGACAGTGCTAAACTGGGTAGCGGAAAAGACAAAATTGATTTGCTGACAAACCTTCTAAACATCTTCAATAAACCGGAACTTGATTTTAGTAAAAACAGAGCAGAGGGCGATGACTTGCTCGGAGATGCCTACGAATATTTAATGCGTCATTTTGCAACTGAAAGCGGAAAAAGCAAAGGTCAATTTTATACACCGGCTGAGGTTTCAAGAATTATGGCTCAAGTTATTGGTATTAACAAATCAGTGAGCCAGGACCAAACTATTTATGACCCAACTTGCGGTTCGGGTTCTCTTTTACTAAAAGCTTCGGACTTGGCACCACACGGCATTACAATTTACGGACAGGAAAATGATAATGCCACACGAGCACTGGCTGTAATGAATATGTGGTTGCACAATTTTTCCGATGCCGATATTCAACAGGGAAACACAATGGCTTCGCCATTATTTACTGATGAAACAACAGGAGAACTTAAACAATTTGATTTTGCCGTTGCCAATCCACCTTTCAGCTATAAAAAATGGATGAACGGTTTAGACCCGCAAAACGATGTTTACAAACGATTTGAAGGTTACGATGCAATACCACCAAAAAAGAATGGAGATTTTGCTTTTCTGCTTCATCTCATAAAATCTCTGAAATCAAAGGGCAAGGCTTGCATAGTTTTACCGTTGGGGGTTTTATTCCGTGGAAACTCAGAAGGTGAAATCCGTAAAAAGATTTTACAAAAAGGATATATCAAAGGAATTATTGGTTTGCCCCCTAACTTGTTCTATGGAACCGGTATTGCAGCCAGTTTGATTGTAATTGACAAAGAAGGTGCTGATAAACGGGAAAGCATCTTTATGATTGATGCCAGTCGTGGATTTATTAAAGACGGAAACAAAAACCGTCTACGAGAACAGGACATTTATAAAATTGTAGATACATTCAACAACAAAATTACTGCCGACCCCAAATATGCCCGAGAGATTCCATTTCCTGAAATTTCAGGCAAAAAGAACGTTTTCAATTTAAACCTACCAAGATATATCGACAGCCAAGAAGCAGAAGATATTCAGGATATTGAAGCCCATCTTTTAGGAGGTATTCCAAAACGAGATATTGAAGCATTAAAAGAGTACTGGACAGTTTATCCATCGCTTAAAGAACACTTGTTTGAAGTAATTGCAGAACGACCGGAATACTACCAATTGAATATTGAAAATGAAGAAATAAAAAACGAAATATTCACTCATCCGGAGTTTACCGCTTTTAGCGAAGAAATGAATGAGGTTTTTGAAAAGTGGAAAATAGAAACGGTAACATACACCAAAGCATTTGAGCAAGGTATAAAGCCCAAAAAGGAAATACGAAAGATTTCAAAAAATTTGTTGGAATACTACAACAACAAACCGCTTACTGACAAATATACCATGTTCCAGCACCTTATGGATTATTGGGCTGAAACCATGCAGGATGATTTTTACGAATTGGCAGCAGATGGCTGGAAAGCAGGAAATGAAGTTATCCGTAAGGAAAAGAAAACAAAAAGAGCCGGAAAAGAAGTTTCAAAACCAATAGCCGGTATTGAAGGACTGGAAGGACGTTTGATTCCACCAACTCTAATCATCAGTGAATATTTTGCTTCTGACCAAAAAGCAATTGATGATTTAGAAGCAAAAGCTGAAACACTGAATGCAGAAATGGAAGAAATGCGTGAAGAAAACGGAGGCGAGGATGGATTGCTTACAAATGCTATGGACGACAAAGGAAAAATTAGCAAAGCGAATTTAACAAAAGCGATAAAAGAGTTGGGCAGACGAAACGAAGACAATGCGGAAGAATTTGATATTCTAAAATCCTACAAGAAATTAATGGATGAAGAAAAAGTCGTTAAGGATAAAATCAAAATTGCAAAAGAAAAATTGGAGAAAAAAGTAATCGCCCAATACCCCAAATTAAGCATTGTTGAAATAAAAGCATTGGTAGTGGATAAAAAATGGATGGCTGAAATGAAAAACCGTATTCGTACTGAAATGGACAACATCAGCCACCGATTAACACAACGCATAAAAGAATTGGCAGAACGCTACGAACTCCCTATGCCAAAACTAAGCAATGACGTTGACGATTTTACTACAAAAGTTGAAAACCACCTAAAAGAGATGAATTTTAAATGGTAGAGGAATTTAATAATACGGATATTGGATTGATACCAGAGGATTGGGAATTTGATTCCATTGGTAACAAAATTGATTTATTGACGGGTTTTCCTTTCCCAAGTAATAAGTATGTTGATAATGGTATAAAGCTTTTGAGAGGTTCAAATGTAAAACGAGGTGTAACAGACTGGAGCGAGGAAAACACAAAATTTTGGAGTGAAATAACTTTTGATTTAAAAAAGTATATTCTTGAGGAAGGCGACATTGTTATTGCGATGGATGGTTCTTTAGTTGGTAAAAGTTTTGCCAGACTTTCTAAATCAGATGTACCAGCTTTATTATTACAAAGGGTTGCAAGAATACGCTCTGAAGAAATCGACATGGGCTACTTAAAAGAATTTGTTTGCAGCACTTATTTTACAAAACATTGCGACAATGTTAAAACTGCTTCTGCAATTCCACATATTAGTCCAAAGGACATTAACAGTTTCGAAATCCCCCTCCCCCCCACCAAAGCAGAGCAAACAGCCATCGCCACTTCCTTAAACGATGCAGATAAACTTATTTCATCTTTAGAAAAACTAATTGCTAAAAAACGGGCAATTAAACAAGGAGCTATTCAGAAATTGCTGAAACCTAAAGATGGATGGGAGGAGAAAGATTTTCCTGACGTATGTTGGTTCCAAGAAGGACCTGGTTTGCGAAAATGGCAATTCACTAATTCTGGAATTAAAGTTATAAACGTTACAAATCTTGAAAATGGATTCCTAAACCTTGAAAGAACTGACAGATATATTTCGATTGAAGAATTTAATCGAATGTACAGACACTTTGAAATTGATGAAAAAGATATAGTTGTAGCCAGTTCTGGAAATAGTTATGGGAAAGTAGCCATTGTAAGAAAACAAGATTTACCATTGCTGATGAATACCAGTGTAATTCGGTTTAAACCTTTAAAGAATCTTGATTATAATTATCTATTGGTTTTTCTCAAGTCACATCTTTTTAAAGACCAAATTGACCTTATGATAACAGGTGGTGCTCAACCAAATTTTGGACCTGCACATTTAAAAAAGATTAAAATTAGTTTACCAAAAACCAAAGCTGAACAGTCTGAAATTTCAGGAATTATAACGGATATGGACAATGAAATATACGAGCTTGAAAAAAAACTGATTAAATACAAAATGCTTAAACAAGGCATGATGCAATCGCTATTAACCGGAAAAATCAGATTGGTATAAATGAAGAAAAAAGATTTGACATATTTTGAAGATTTGGAATCAACAGGAATAACTTGTCCGCATGAAGATGCTTTTCAAGCCAATGGTGACAAAACTTATTTCCGTGTTCTACAGGGTGTTGAAATAACATCAGAAAGTTTTTTACCAACTCCGGTTAAAAAAGACAGGCCTTTACCGCCACAATGCGATGCCTGCATTTTAAAATCAGTTTCAATCTATGACGATTTGGAAGGTTTGATAAATGGGTATTTCAGGTTGCCTTCAAACAAAGGCAAGAAGAAACGAATTGGTGTTTTAAAACTAAACTCACATGATGGCATGCTTAAACAAACTTTTGGAGCAAATCATCATTCATGGTGGCGTAGCACCGCTTTCGACCATACACAAGTAGAAATAAAAGAAATCACAATATGAAATTTCCCTATTTAAAATATCTCTATTTCTATGAGGTGCCGACTGTAATCTTTTGCCAGGACGAAAGGCAAAGCAATTACATTTTCATATTGCTTGATGAAGAAGATTTAAAATATATCGGAAAAAAAGTAAATGCCGAAGATGTAAGTCTTTTCCTTGAAGGACAAATGGATTTAAAACCCATATATGAAAACAGGGAAACAAATTTTTACATAGGAACTTTCACTGAAAACAGCGAATTTATTGCAGCACTTTATCAAGGCAAGTACAGCGAGGATTTATTGCCCGATGACGGACTTATGCTTGTTTCCAAGGAAATGGAATTAGCTGCAAATATTAAAAAGGAAATAATTAACAGAATGATTAACGGCTCATCAAAATCCAATGTGGGTAAACTCGAAAGAGAAACCCAAAACCGCATTGTTGAACTATTTCAAAGCGAACTAAAATATCGGTATCTTGGCAAATGGGAAGATAGAGATGAAAACAGCAATCTGGAAACGAGTATCTTAAAAAGTGGCTTTTAAAAAAACAAGGGTATAGTCAAAACTTAGTCGAGAAAGCCATTTATGAATTTAGTAAAGCAGTAATCGACCAGAGCCGTTCACTTTATGAAATTAACAAGCAGATTTATTCAATGCTTCGTTATGGTGTTAATGTTCAACCTGAAACAGGACGCAAAAAGAAAACTTTAATGCTTATTGACTGGGAGAATCCGCTTAACAACGATTTTGCCATTGCCGAAGAAGTTACCATTAAAGGTTTACATAAAAAACGCCCTGACATTGTGCTTTATGTTAATGGAATTGCTTTAGGTGTTTTGGAGCTAAAACGAAGTACGGTTTCTGTTTCAGAGGGCATACGTCAAAATCTCGATAACCAAAAACATATTTTTATAAAACCTTTCTTCAATACCATTCAATTTGTAATGGCTGGCAACGATATTGAAGGAATTGCCTACGGTGCCATCGACACCAAAGAAAAGTACTTTTTGAAGTGGAAAGAAGTAAGTGAGGAAATAAACAAAGACCATCAGTATCTTCTAAACCTTACTAAACCAATTCGCAACAGAGCAGCAAATTATCAATATCCGTTAGACAGGAATGTTGTTGAATTGCTAAACAAAGAACGATTTATTGAGCTACTGCATGATTTTATTGTTTTTGACAGAGGACAGAAGAAACTTTGTCGGCCAAACCAATATTTTGGAGTAAAAGCAGCACAGGATTTCATTAGAAGAAAAGAAGGCGGAATTATTTGGCATACTCAGGGAAGTGGGAAAAGTCTTACAATGGTTTGGCTCACCAAATGGATTCGTGAGTTTAATGATAATGCAAGGGTTCTAATTATCACAGACCGTGAGGAATTGGATGAACAAATTGAAAAGGTTTACAAAGGTGTTGATGAAGATATTTACCGTACCAAAAACGGTAAAGACTTACTGAACAAACTGAATGATACCACACCTTGGTTGATGTGTTCTCTTGTACACAAATTTGGTGGCAAAGAGGAGATAGACGACAAAGACATGGATACTTACCTGAATGATTTGCGCAGCAATATCCCAACCGATTATGAAGCTAAAGGTGATATTTATGTTTTTGTCGATGAATGTCATCGAACACAATCTGGTAAATTACATCAGGCTATGAAACAATTTCTGCCCGAAGCGCAGTTTATCGGTTTTACAGGAACACCGCTTTTGAAAACGGACAAACAAACCAGTCTTGAAGTTTTTGGCAGATACATTCACACATACAAATTTGATGAAGCTGTAAGCGATAAGGTAGTTCTTGATTTACGTTACGAAGCACGAGACATCGAACAAAATATAACATCAGAAGATAAAATTGATGAATGGTTTGAATTAAAAACCCGTGGACTTACGGATTTCGCCAAAGCAGAATTAAAGCAAAAATGGGGAACGCTAAAGAAAGTTTTCAGCTCAAAATCTCGTTTGGAAAAGGTTGTTCTCGATATCGTGATGGATATGGAGAAAAAAGAACGATTGCAAAATGGCAGAGGAAATGCACTTTTAGTTTCTGATAGTATTTACAACGCTTGCCGTTATTTCGACTTATTCCAAAATGCTGGATTGAAACATTGTGCAATTATTACTTCGTTTGTGCCAACCCATGCAGACATAAAACTTGAAGAATCGGGCGAAGGCTACACTGAAAAATTGCAACGTTTCGAGATTTACCGAAGAATGCTGGCAGCTTATTTCAATGAAGACCCTGATTCAGCAATTAAGAAAGTTGAGCAATTTGAAAAAGAAGTAAAGAAAAAGTTTGTTGAAGAACCTGCTCAAATGAAATTGCTGATTGTTGTAAACAAACTGCTTACCGGATTTGATGCACCACCAGCAACATTTCTGTACATCGACAAAAAACTTCGTGACCATGGTCTATTTCAAGCTGTTTGTAGAGTAAACCGATTAGATGGTGACGATAAAGAATATGGTTTTATCATCGACTATATGGATTTATTTAAAAGTCTTGAAAAAGCCTTTGGTGATTACACATCGGAAGTATTTAGCGGTTACGAAAAGTCAGATATTGACGGACTTTTGAAGGACAGACTGGAAAAAGGTAAAGAAAGATTAGAGGAAGCATTGGAAGCCATCAAAGCATTGGTTGAACCTGTTGACCCGCCAAAAGATACAATGGCTCATATTCGTTATTTCTGTGGCAAGGACACCGAAAATCCGGACGAACTAAAAGACACCGAACCAAGAAGAATTTCGTTGTATAAACTGACAATCTCATTGATGAGAGCCTATGCTAACATTGCAGATGAAATGAAAGAAGCAGGCTATTCAGACAAAGAGAGTGAAGAAATAAAAGCAGACATTAAACATTTTGAAAATCTTCGAAAAGAGATTCAACTTGCCAGTGGCGATTACATTGATTTGAAACAATATGAACCTGCCATGCGCCATTTAATTGATAGCTATATTGGAGCTGAAGAAAGTCGCATGCTTGCCAATTTTGATGATTTAAGTTTAGTTGAATTGCTTATTGAAAAAGGAAAAGATGCAATTGAAGATATTCCAAAAAATATTCGGGACGATAAAGACGCGATGGCAGAGGCTATTGAAAATAACTTACGCAGAGTGATTATTGAAGAAAGCCCTACCAACCCGATGTATTATGAAAAAATGTCTGTTTTATTGGACGAACTTATCAAACTAAGAAAAGAGCAGACACTTGAATATGAAAAATACCTGCAAAAAATAATTGAACTTTCCGGCAAGGTCAAAAAGCCTTCATCTACAAAAGAATATCCTGAATCAATTGACACAGATGCAAAACGAGCCTTATTCGATAACCTGGGGAAAAATGAATCTTTAGCAGTTGAATTAGATAACAACATCAAAACAACTAAAAAAGATGGATGGCGAGATAATATTCAAAAATCGAAAGCGGTAAGGATTGCAATTAGAAAAGCACTAAAGAATCATGGTATTACAGATGATGAAGAAGTACACAGAATATTTGACCTTGTAAAAAATCAAAGGGAGTATTAATGGAGCAGATTAAAGTGAGCGATATTACCATTGATGTTGTGCGTAAAGACATTAAGAACATCCACCTTGCAGTTTATCCACCAACAGGTCGGGTTCGTATTGCTGCCCCATTAAAAACCAATGACGATTCCATTCGTCTGTTTGCCATTTCAAAAATAGGTTGGATAAAAAGAAATCAAAGAAAGTTTAAAGGCCAGGAACGAATTTCACCACGTGAATATAAACAAAGGGAAGCACATTATTTTCAAGGTAAAAGATTTCTGCTTAATATCATTGAAACAGACACAAAACCAAAAGTTGAATTAAAAGGTAAAAAGCGAATTGACCTATATGTTCGCCCCAATTCTTCAATTGAAAAGAAACACGAAATATTAACAGAGTGGTATCGCAGTCAACTTAAAAATCAAATCCCGTCAATTATTGAAAAGTGGGAAAAAAGATTGGATTTGAAAGTAAATGAATGGCAAATAAAACTAATGAAAACCAAATGGGGTTCATGCAACATTGAAAAGAAAAAGATTTTAATAAACCTTGAATTGGCAAAAAAACCGGAAAGATGTTTGGAATACATCATTGTACATGAAATGATTCATTTCAAAGAAAGACTGCACAATGAAAGGTTTTTGTATTATATGGATACATATTTTCCGAATTGGAAGCAATTGAAAAAAGAATTAAACAATTTACCGGTAAGTCATGCGGATTGGAGTTATTAGTCAGCGCACACTTGTAAGCACATTTGCAGGTCGCACAATGCCAACTCACGACCAAAACCTGCAAAAGAGCTTCCAAGTCCCTGCCCGAAAAAAGAGAAATTTTAAAAAATGCCCCACCGCACAGGAGGACATTGAAAATGAAGACTAATACGAAAAGAAAAATAAAGCACGAACGCACAACAAAGTGTATAAATCATTGGGCGGCAAGTGGCTAATTTAAGCATGAGTACATTTAATAAACATATCAGCGGTTTGACAGTGAAGTGCTTCGAAATGCCCAACGCTTCATACACCAGCCGTTGACAAATGAAGCCAATGGAAACCAAATATTATACAAAAAGACAGGAATGATATTTGGTTGGAATATCCATTAAAAAAGACTGGTAAAGAACGAATTTTATACAATAATGCAGTTGAGAAGCTTTATGCTTTGGGTGGATTGACAGTTTGGTTAAATCCCTTGCTAAACCCAATACTCAACATTCTTTGTAAGCTAAAGAAAGGAAAGTGCCAAAATTGAAATATTCAGAGTAAAATATGACTAAACTTTTCATTAAAAATATGGTTTGCAACCGCTGTATTATGGTGGTTCGAAATGAATTGGAGAAACTTGGTATAAGTGTAAGGCACGTTGGGTTAGGAGAAGTATTACTTGAAAAAGAACTTTCACCCGAAGAAAAAGTCAACTTAGATAAAGTTTTAATTCCATTAGGTTTTGAGGTTATTGATGACAAGAAAAGTCGTGTTATCGAAAAGATAAAAAACATCATTATTGATCTTGTGCATCATCATGAGAATGATAGCAAAAACAAGCTTTCAGATGTATTGAGTAGCAAGCTGCACCATGATTATAGTTATTTGTCCAATTTATTTTCAGAGGTAGAAGGCACTACTATTGAAAAATACTTTATTGCCCAAAAAATAGAAAAGGTGAAGGAACTATTGGTCTATGATGAATTGTCTTTGAGTGAAATTGCCTTTCGTCTTAATTATTCAAGTGTAGCCTATTTAAGCAACCAATTCAAAAAAGTAACAGGACTTTCCCCTAGTCATTTTAAGCAGATTGGCAAGGATAGGAGAAAACCTTTGGATGAAGTATAAGTAAATCTTACAAACCATTTCCAAAATTCTACAATAATTACCAATCATATTATGGCCAATTTTGTATTGTAAACAGAAAACAATCGAGATATGGCAATAAATGACAAGAATACAATTACGCAGAATTTCCCTGTTTTGGGAATGACTTGTGCATCGTGTGCAAGCAATGCCGAAAGCATTGTGCAACACCAGGAGGGTGTGTTAAGTGCCAGTGTAAACTTCGCAACAGGCAATTTAACCGTTGAGTACCTGCTCAATATTACCGATGCAGTCAAATTGCAAAAAGCGGTGCAGTCTGTCGGTTATGATTTATTGGTTGAAGATGAAACCAAACAGCAGGAAACCATCGAAGCTATACACGAAAAGAAATTCAAACAATTAAAGACTAGAACCATTTGGGCAATTATTATGTCTTTGCCTGTAGTAATCTTAGGAATGTTTTTTATGAATATGCCGTATGCTAACCTGATTATGTGGGCATTTTCAACACCTGTAGTGCTTTGGTTGGGCAGGGGGTTCTTTTCGGGAGCCTGGAAACAAGCCAAACATGGTTCTGCCAATATGGATACGCTGGTAGCGTTGAGTACAGGCATTGCCTATCTTTTTAGTGTATTTAACATCTTATTTTCAGATTTTTGGGAGGCAAGAGGCTTGGAAGCACACGTGTATTTTGAAGCAGCAGCGGTTATTGTTGCATTCATTCTGTTAGGTAAATTGTTGGAAGAAAAAGCCAAGGGCAATACATCTTCTGCAATAAAGAAATTAATGGGCTTACAAGCTAAAACCGTTGTTGTGCTGCAATCAGGCGGAACTGAAAAACAGATCGCTATTGAAAATGTAAAGGTAGGCGATGTTATTCTTGTAAAGCCAGGTGAAAAAATTGCTGTTGATGGGATGGTTACTTCGGGAACTTCCTATGTGGATGAAAGTATGTTGAGTGGTGAGCCTGTACCTGTATTGAAAAAGGAAAACGAAAAAGTATTTGCAGGAACGATAAATCAAAAGGGAAGTTTCCAATTTAAAGCTGTTAAGATTGGAAAAGAAACCATGCTTGCTCAAATTATCAAAATGGTTCAGGACGCACAGGGAAGCAAAGCTCCCGTTCAAAAATTGGTGGATAAAATTGCAGGTATTTTTGTGCCAACCGTAATAGGTATCGCCACACTCACATTCATTTTGTGGTTTTTATTAGGTGGTGATAATGGTGTAGTACAGGGATTATTGGCAGCTGTAACGGTATTGGTTATCGCTTGTCCTTGTGCTTTGGGATTGGCTACTCCTACGGCAATAATGGTGGGTGTAGGGAAAGGTGCTGAAAATGGTATATTGATTAAAGATGCAGAAAGTTTAGAGTTTGCCAAGAAAATAAATGCCATCGTATTAGACAAAACTGGTACGATTACCGAGGGCAGGCCACAAGTGACAGATATGCAATGGTTGGATAATGATGATACTGCAAAGGACATTTTATTAAGTATCGAAAAACAGTCGGAACACCCATTGGCAGAAGCCGTAGTAAAACACTTTGTAGGAGTAAGTAACAAAGCTATATCGAATTTCTACAGCATTACAGGTAAGGGAGTAAAAGCCAACTACAATAACGAAACCTATTTTGTAGGGAATAAAAAACTGTTAGCTGAAAACAATATCAGTATTCCCAAACCATTGCTACAGCAAGCCGAAGAATGGAGCAAGTTATCCAAAACTGTTATTTGGTTTTCGAACAGTCATCAGGCACTTTGCGCAGTTGCTATTTCAGATAAAATCAAAGAATCATCAGTACAGGCAATCAAAGAAATGCAGAATATGGGAATTGACCTGTATATGCTTACAGGCGATAATGAAGCAACAGCCAAAGCAATTGCAGAGCAGACAGGTATCAAGTATTACGAAGCAGAAGTATTGCCACAACACAAAGCTGATTTTGTAAAAGAACTGCAAAAGCAGGGCAAAACCGTTGCGATGGTTGGAGACGGCATCAATGACAGTGCAGCTTTGGCAATAGCAGACGTAAGTATTGCAATGGGGAAAGGAAGTGATATTGCTATGGATGTAGCGAGAATGACCATTGTGTCATCGGACCTTTGCAAAGTACCACAGGCAATAAAATTGTCAAAACAGACCGTAGCTACCATTAAACAAAACCTGTTTTGGGCATTCATTTATAATTTAATAGGTATTCCAATCGCAGCAGGTGTTTTATATCCTGTAAATGGTTTCTTGCTTAACCCCATGATTGCAGGTGCAGCAATGGCAATGAGTAGTGTAAGTGTAGTGAGCAATAGTTTACGGTTGAAGTGGAAAAGGTAAAATAATAAATCTTGCAAACGGATTTAAAAAAACAGCAGAGAACATTTTATAGAGGCAATAAGGGTTTGAGTGTTGACTTAAACCCTTATTTGTTTAATGAAGTGCCTTAAAAACCTTAGTCTTGTATAAATGTTATTGTTATTGCCTTTTGGAAGAGATAAAATTCTTTTAACTTAATGGCATTGGTAGTACGAAACAAAGCAGGATGAAAACCACACTTTGTTTTGGCTGCGCAGGAACATTAACCCAATAGACAATAAACTAATCACAAAAAACCAAAACCATGAATCTATTTAAATCTACAACCATCTTATTCGCTTTTGAAGCCCCTGAAGGATCAAAAGTTGAAATAGCGGGCGATTTCACCAACTGGTTGGAAGCTCCATTGAAGCTCCATTATAAGGGAGATGGAGTTTATGAGCGGAAAATTAGCTTTAAACGATCGGGTACATTTCAGTACAAATATCGGATTAATGAAGAGTGGGTGGAAACAATGAAGGAGTTGCAACCTCAAAGCAATAGCATACCCAATGCTTTTGGTACAAGGAATTTTTTCATTGATATCGACCTGTCAAAGAAGGAAGGAGCTGAAATGCTTGCAGCAAAAAAAGATAAAATTGACGCTAAAGTAGATGAGAAAGCCTACAAACTGTTGATTGCTTGTAGTGATAAGGGGGATTTTGGTGATTGGGACCGATGGAGAGAGCAGAATGATTACGAGAGAATCTATTTACAGGGCGTTAATTTTAGCAGCAGGAATTTTGAAAAGGTGAACTTGAGTAATATAAATTTTCATTGTGCTGACTTTAGTTATGCTTTTCTTTCGCTGGTTAATTTTGATACTTGCGATTTGCGCGATACGGATTTTCGAAAGGCTTGGTTTAGCAATGGATCTGCAAAAAAGGCAAACTTTACCACTGCCGATATGAGAGGTGCCACCATTAATGGTACAGAATTTTTGAAAAGTCGCATGATTGGTACCGATTTGAGAGGTGCAAGTGCAAAATATGTACACATTGAGGGAACTGACCTGCATCACGCGAAAATTGAAAGTGCCAACTTTTCCTTTGCAATTGTTGATGGAGAAACCTTGATTGATACCATTGATGTGGACAAACGTACACTTTTTACAAGTGTAGGATTGAGCTCGGCACGATTAAGATCGGGGCTTATGGATACCTTAAATTATAACATCAGAAGAAACAGGTGGGAAGAGTGGTTTAAAACTGGCAGTTTCATGAATAGGTTGTATAAAAATATGTTTATCCATCTGTTTTGGAAGATTTCGGATTACGGACGCTCTACAAGGAGAATCTTGTACATTTTCACAACCCTGGCTTTGGTTTTTGGATTTATTTATTGGTTCAATCCTGAAATCATTACCAATATGAATAGCAGTGATACCATTATTAAAGCACTACATACCGTTTCGTTTTCGGTGGTAACCATGATTACCTTGGGCTTTGGATCGATGAATGCTGCTCCTGCCAGTTTATTGGGTCACATTACGGTTGCTTTGCAGATTATTGCAGGATATATGATATTAGCCGCATTGGTGTCTCGTATTGCCATCATGTTTGATTCCGAAGGTCCGGATGTAGAGCACAAACCGCTGTACAGGCCTTACAAGGATGATTCAAAGAAGTGATTGATTCTGTTTACTCACCTAAGGAAATACTTAATCATCAAAAAAAATCCCGATCTAATTAAAGACCGGGATTTATTATCGTTGAAACCAATATATTTTATTCTTGTATCACAATCTGAGTTGATTCCGATTGCTCAAGAGCTTCCTTTTTAATCCATTTTATCAAAACGGTGAAACTCAAACTGGCATCCGGATTCTCTTTTAAGAAAGGGCTGTAATCCAAAACCAAAGAATGATCACCACCAAGTTTAACAATCTTTGAAGGATCGATGTACTGTCCTCGCTCCATTTTAATACCATCAATAGTCCAATTGATACGGATTTCCTCCATTGAAGAAACTTCCCCCATTTTTGCCCAACGAGGACCAACCCGTTTTACATTTGTTTCGATAGCTGCCATAATATCAAAAGTCTCCTTGGCATCAACAGATGTTCTAAATTGTATGGTATTGCTTCGTCCTATTTTACCCAGAGGATCTTTGGCTTCGATATAAAAGCTATATTCCTTATTCGACTCCAAATGGGTTAATAAAATTGAATTATCATTTGTATTCACACCACTCTCAATCTGCCCGGTTCCTCTTGTATTTCCACCATAGTTGATGTTCGTTTTTAGAGCTGTACCATTAACGTAGTAGGTATAAATCAAATTAGAATCGTCTGTATCAGTGGCAAAATTATTCTCCAATTCTAAGAAACTAAAACCTGTTTGTTTTATTTTCAAATCTTTAGTCCAAACAGGAGCTTTATTGGCTGGGGTAGTAAAATCTGTGTTTTTTTCCAAGGCGATGGTTCCATCGGCATATTTTATTATCAGTTGAAAATCGTAATGTGTTAGCTCCTCCAAATTGGTTACAATTTTAGATGTGACATCTTTTCCCCAAGCTTTTTTTACCCCATTCAAATAGGCTTCGAAGGTCATATCACTGAAATCATCAAATCGATCTCTATTCTTCTCATGAAAATCATTTAAATCGACCTCAAGCTGATTGTATGACTTCGGATGAATCACCATATTGAAATCCAGAGCTTCAGGATAGGCTAAAGTTTTTACTTCAATTTCTTTCTGATAGGTTTTGCCTGCACGTTTTCCAAGAACTTTCAACTTATAGCTGGTGTTCGATTGCATATCGCTGAACGTATAGGTAAGAAAATACCCTGCCTTTATTGACTTGCCATCCAGAAAAAGTTCATAACTGTCGTAAGACGGACTTTCTGTGAGCATCCAGTTTAATTCAAAGGATCGAATCCCCACATTTGCAACACTAAGTTGTACTTCTGGAATTGCTTCCGCTTTTGTTGTAAAACCAATCGTCTGCTCATTGGTCGTATTGTTTTGAGATTTAGCCACAATTCTGGCAGTGTAATTGGTCTCGGCTTTCAAGTTCTTAAAAACAAATGCATTCCCACTTGCGTTGTAGGTGTAAGCAATGTCATTCAAATAAGCTTCGTAAGTAATATCACCTCCGGATGGTAATTCTGAATTGGTCCAGATCACTTTTGCCTGCGACGTGGTAATATCCTGAACCTTTAATTCAAACTCTCCAGGCACTTCATATGCCTTGGTTGTAAATGAGATTGTATGAGTACGTGGCAATAATACCTTCTCATTTCGGGCTTCAATCTTATAGGTATACTCTTTACCAGCACGGAGTTCACTGGCCTGGTACCGCCTTTCCTCCAATCCTCTTTTGGCAATCAATCCGTTTTCATAATATACATCATAAGTCACCTTACTGCCATCACTGGCCACACATTCGGTCCAAGTTAAAAGGGCCGAGGTTTGTTCTACATCCTGTGCACTGACTGTAAAATCGGATAAGCTTGCCGGCTCAAGAGTTGAGAATTCAGTGGTCTTTTCCAATGTCTTATTGTAGGCATTTCTCGCCTCTATCTTCAACTTATAAACTTTCCCGGCTTCCAATTGGTTTAATAAAAGCTGATTGTCGCTAAAAGCTTCGCCTTTAAAGAATCCATTGACAAATACCTTGTAACCGATCACTTCAGCTTTATCACCTGTGGTTTCCCAACGAATAAGAGCCGATTCCTGACTAATGTTTTCAATAAAAATCTTAAAATCTGCAGGACCTCCAGCTTCCAAAGTTGTAAATTCAATTTGCTTACTTTTGGTTTTACCATGCTCATTTGTAGCCACAACTGTTGCAATATATTGCGTATTATAAGTCAAAGATTTGAATTCAAATTCCAAAACTTTAAGATCTTTAGCATGTTCAACAGTATTCAAGAGAACTCGGTAAGTTAAGTTTTCAGATTCCGAAGATCCCCAAACTATTTTTGCTCCATTACCTGTCACACTTTCTACCGAAAGGGTAAAATCACTAGGATCTGCATAGTCATTTGTAGTAAGATCAAGCTTACTTTCAACTGTTTTATTAAACTCATTTTTTCCAACCAGTTTAATATGATACAACTTATTCCCTTCCAACTCGGAAAAGGTAAAAGTCGACACCGTTAAATTTTCGGCTTTTAGTACATCGTCCAAATAGATCGCATAAGACAAAGTTTGAGTTGGATCAGAGTTGGCCCATGAAACTTTTATTTGATCGGTGGATAATTCATCCATTTTCAGTGCTATTGCTCCTGGACTGGGAGTATCCTTGGTAGTTATGTCATAGGAAACAATAACTTGAGTGTCATAAGTACTTTTTGCAATTACCTCTAAATTGTATGTAGTTACAGCTTCCAACTCTTCAAATCGATAGCTTAAATTCTCCAAATTTTTAGCTTTTAGCTCATCATTCAGGTAAACATCGTACACAATTTTCGATTTGTCAGAAATCAACGAAGCTGTCCATTGAATTTCAGCAGAATTGTAAGTAAGTTCCTTCACTGAGATATTAAAGTTCGATGGATTTAATTTAATTTCTGCTTCAGGACCTGTCTCATCCTTGCTACAACTTACAACGAAACCCAAGGCCATTACCATTAGCCATACAAACATCAATTTTACTCGCATAATTCAATAATTTTAATTCTATAGTATACAGGACAAGTCAACTTGTACAAACACGTACTATCACATAAATTTTTTTAAAGCATCGCTTGATAAGATGACTTCTGTTTAACAATTCGTAAGAATTATATTTTTAAAAAAGGATGCAAAGAAAGGTAAATTTCAATTAAGAAGCAAGGTGCCAATTGTGGGATCATCTTCGTTTTTGATAAAAGCTAAAGTAGAATTAGTCTAAATAAAAGAGTTTTTTAATATATTTGAATCAATATTTAAGCGTGCTTAAATCTTTTATTCAAGTTTCGATCTTCATGGAGATCCTATTCCCAATGAACAATTAATAATTCGTTTTTAAACAATGTTCGAGTTGTGATTTTGCAGGAAGTAAATCAGAGGTGTCTCTCCTTTTTAAGGGGAGATGGCTATAGCCAGAGGGGTTCATTTTATGGTGATCGGTGAACAGTAATCAGTTAACAATGAACAGTTAATAATTAAAAATGAATAATAAATAAAACAATAATATAATAAAAATGATAAGACATTTATTTGTAGTCCTCTGTTTTTTGGGGATTAGTGAAACTCTTTTAGCGCAGAAAACGGATGCGAATGTTTTTGGAGATGTAAAGTCGGAACAAAGTGGTGAGCATATTCCTTTTGTGAGTATCTATTTGGAAGGTACAACATTGGGAATAACTACCGATCATACAGGTCACTATTTGTTGGTGAATTTGCCGGTAGGGGAGCATACCCTTGTAGCCAAATCAATTGGTTATGAGAATGCCAGTAAGAAAATTGTTGCGGAAGCAGGTAAAACCATAGAGGTAAACTTTGTTTTGAAAGAGAAGGTAATGGCTCTTGATGATGTTGTGGTTACCGGCACGAAAACCTTTAAGCGAAAGACTGAGTCGCCAGTAATTGTGAATGTATTGGAGAGCAAGGCCCTGGATCAGGTGCAGGCTTGCAATATTTCGGAAGGATTGCGTTTTCAGCCAGGTTTGCGAGTAGAAACCGATTGCCAAACATGTAATTACACACAACTTAGAATGAATGGCCTGGGTGGGGGCTACTCACAAATCTTGATCAATGGTCGCCCTATTTTTAGTCCATTGACAGGATTGTATGGAATGGAGCAGATTCCTGCCAATATGGTGGAAAGAATAGAGATAGTTCGAGGTGGAGGATCGGCCCTGTATGGCTCTAGTGCCATTGGTGGAACCGTGAATGTGATTACCAAGATTCCAAGTGAACCAAGCTATGATTTTGGTGTGACTACTCAGTTTATTGATGGAAAAGAATCGGATGTGATTATGAATGGGAACATTAGTATGCTGAATCAGAAACGAAATGCAGGTGCATCCATTTACGTGAATCGCAGAACGCGCAGTGCTTTCGATGCCAATGGTGATAATTATTCGGAACTGCCTGAATTGAAGAATAATTCCTTTGGTGCCAATTTATTTTATAAGCCTGGCGAGAATCAGAAGTTGGAATTGAGTTTTACCAGTTTGTATGAGTATCGATATGGGGGCGAAATGGTTGATAGAGCAGCTCATCTGGCGAAACAATCAGAGGAAAGAACGCATGATGTATTAATGGCTGGTTTGGATTATCAAATTAATTTTAACGAAGACAATTCTTCCTTTATTGCCTATGCGGCAGGCCAGTATACCGAAAGAGATCATTATACAGGTATATATCCTGATGATCAGGATGAGATTGATTTGCATTTGAGCAATCCTCCTTATGGAGATACAGAGAATACGACCTTACAGTTTGGAACTCAGATCAACCATAGATTGAATGATTTCTTTGGTGGCAAAAATGTATTGACCGTTGGAACTGAGTATGTGTATGATGATGTTTTGGATTCGATTCCTCGATACAGTTATGGCACAGATCAGACCACAAAAAACTTTGGTGGGTTTTTCCAGTCGGATTGGGAAGTGCGTAAAAATTTAAATTTCCTTGCTGGTTTGCGTGTAGATAAGCACAATTTGGTGGATAATGCCATTTTGAGCCCGCGTTTGTCATTGCTGTACAAGTACAAAACCAATACGCAGTTTCGATTGACATGGGGTACTGGCTTTAGAGCTCCTCAGGCTTTCGATTCGGATATGCATATTGCTTTTGCTGGGGGAGGCATTTCAAGAATAAAATTGGCTGATGATTTAAAGGAAGAAAGATCGAATTCCTTGAGTGGATCGATCAATTACGATAAGGCAACAGAAAAGTGGATTGCAGGATTTACTTTGGAAGGATTCTATACCAAGTTGGATGATGCTTTTTATTTGGAGCTATTGGCTGCGGATGAATTTGGCGAGAGATTTGAGAAGAGAAATGGATCGGGTGCAAAAGTACAAGGAGCTACTTTGGAGTTAAGAGCAAATTACAATAGAATAGCCCAGTTTGAAGCTGGTTTCACCTTACAGTCAAGCAAGTTTGATAAGGCTGTGGAGAACATCGAAGGTTTGGAAGCCAAACGTGAGTTTCTAAGAACTCCTGAAAAATATGGATATGCGAGCTTGTCGTTTACGCCATCTTCAAAATTCAATGCTACCATTAGTAGTGTTTATACAGGGCCTATGTTGTTGGCTCATTTTGGAGGTGCTCCGGAGCAATCCACTGATGAGTACAAAAAATCGGATTCGTTTACCGAATTGAACCTTAAGCTCTCATATGCCTTTAAGTTGAATCAGGTAGATTCAGGTTTGGAGCTATTTGGGGGAATTAAAAATATAACGGATGCATATCAAGATGATTTTGATAGTGGAAAGAATCGCGATAGCAACTATGTTTATGGTCCTGGATCTCCAAGAACATTTTATGTAGGAGTGAGGCTAAAAAGCTGGTAAGATTAGAAATTTATGGTTCTATATGGAACACAATAGGTAATTTACCCAATTACAAATAAAATGAATCATTTTATAATTTCTTACATTAGCTTTGTTATGCTCAAGCCGCAAGGCTCATCCTTTTCCCATCGATGGAAAAGGATGCAAAAAATCTAGGGCGTGTAAGCTCAAACCACTTATACTTGAAAACTTTAAGTGCGGCGGGGTGATCTTCGAACAAGTTCTCAGCTTCCCCGTCTTACTAGAAAGTTTTCTGTGTATAAGCCGCTTGATCTTCCAATGCCCGTTAAAATAGCTCAAATAAACTAAAGGTAATTATAAAAGAGTATCCACTATAAATCATACAGAGCTAAATTTATTAAGAGAAATGGCAATGATTCGCAATGTATTATTGCCATTACTTTTTTGTGAATTCTATGGTGGCAATTGTACAATTATTATTAATTTTGATTAAACCAATATGATTGAACCCCTATGAAATCGAAACTAGATCAACACATATTAGACGAAATGCATAAAGACCTTGGGAATTGGTATGGGCCATTTTATTGTAATCGAAAGGATCCTCGATTAATTGTTCCCAAATATGATCCGATGTTAGGATATACTTTCAACTTCGCCAGTAAGTATTCTCTACTGATGGTAGTATTTATAATACTGTTGATTATTGGATACCAATTTTTCTTATAGTAAAATCCTAGGATAAGGTACATCAAAGCTTGAATAAATATAGATTCAAGCTTTATTTTTGTATTACTTATCATTTATTGTGCTTTACTCAAATTAAATTCTTAACCGTTATGCCATGCTGAGTAGACGACTGATTGTCTTGTGCGTATTGTTCTTTTCAACCATCCTGATTTGTTTCAGTCAGTCAGATGGTAAAACTGTAGATCAGTTGTTCACCGAAAAGGGAGTTACGGAAGAAATACAACGGTTGACGAACGATTGTTGGCGATTGAGAGAGGTAAATTCTGATTCGGCACTTGTACTGGGAAAAAGAGCTTTGGATTTGGCCATTAAAAACAATATCCAAAATGAGTTACCGAAAATTTATGGCTTTCTGGGCGTAATTCAATTGCATTACCTATATCAAACCAAAGCATCCATTTCTAATCTTCAGAATGCATTGAAGTGTAGTTTGCAGCAAAAGGATTCCGTACAGTTGGCTTATTCCTACAACAACCTGGGGGATTTGTACCTTATGACTGGTAATGTGCCTTTGTCCTTGAGATATTCCGAATATTCGGTGGCCATGTTTGAAAAGTTAAATCATCCGACAGGGAAATCTTATTCATATGTCAATATTGGCTTGGTATATCGGGAGAAAAAAGAGTTTGATTTGGCTCTCAGCTATTTTAAAAAAGCGGCGGATTTGTGGGATGAATTGGGAGATCAGGTTGGTATTGGATCGGTTTATAGGGAAATTGCTCGTACCTATGCAATGAAAGGTGATTTGGATTCGGCAATGAATTATTATCAAAAATCGTATAGCATGGGCATTAAAGCAGAAAATGGCAGGTATGCTGCTTTTTGTTTGAATGGGATGGCCAATATTTATTATCAACGCAAAGAGTATGATAAAGCGAAGGAGTATTACACAAATGCAATTGAGCTGAATAAAAAGCAAAATCATGATTTTGGGCTTGTAGATAACTACACGGGAATTGCTTTGGTAAACGCTCGGAAAGGAAAGCAAAAGGAGGGAGAAGAATATCTTCAACTTGCAATGCATACAGCCCTTAAGCTAGGTGTGACCAAGCAAATTATTGAAGTTTCAAAAGTTTACATTGATTTTTATAAAGTACTTGGAAATTTTGAGTTGGCTACTTTAAGTTTCGAGAAGTTTCATGTTCTGTATGATTCAGTATTAACCGTTCAACAGTTTGAGATCATTAACGAAATGGAGAGGAGTTTTGAGGTTCAGTCCGATTTGACGGTTACGGAACAAGAGTTAAAAACCCAAAAGCTGTCGGAACAAAATCTGATGATTATCATTTTACTAATGATTGTGATTATAGCAGTAATGGTTTGGCGTTACAGATACAATCAAAAAATGAATCGGAAACTTGGGGAGATGAATCTAACCAAAGACAAATTGTTTTCGGTTATTTCACATGATTTAAGAAACCCATTTAATTCGTTAATCGGGTTCAGTGAACTTCTTATTACTGAGATAGAGCGAAAAGATTGTGAGAAGTCAAAAAAATATGCAAAATATATAAACCAAGCGGCTAATGAAGGATTGAAGTTGCTTACGAGTTTATTGTATTGGTCTATGTCACAGTCTGGAAAAATTCATTTTCACCCAGAAGATGTACAGTTTGAGGAAATTATCAGTGAACTAAAAGAATTCTACAATACGGATTTGAATAAAAATCAAATCGATTTGAAAGTAGAAAATGAAGTTGAGAAGGTTTTTATTGATCCAAATATTGTAAGGATTGTATTGATGAATCTGATTTCAAATGCATTGAAATATACTGAAGTCAACGGTACAATATCCCTGAGTGCCTTCCAAAATTCTTCCTCTATTCATATTAAAGTAGAAGATTCAGGAATAGGAATGTCCGAATCGTTAATCAATAAGCTGTTTAATGAGAAGAGCTTTTCACAAAGTAAGGCAGGATTGAGAGGAGAACAAGGAACGGGGCTTGGTCTGAGTGTGGTGCAAGAGTTGGTACAGATTCACAAAGGCAAGATTAAAGTGGAAAGCCAGGAAGGTCAGGGAACCACTTTTGAATTGGAGTTTCCCTGTATCCATCCTGGTGAATAGAATCTCTATTGCATAATTGTTGAATAAAATTCCGGAGCTCTTCTGTGCATGGTGTTTTGTTCATAGGAATATGCCAGTTGAATCAATTTTTCTTCGGAGAAGGCTTCTGCAAAAAAAGATATTCCAATTGGAAGACTGTGAACAAATCCGGCAGGAACAGTAATGTTTGGATAACCTGAAACCGCTGCAGGTTGACTGCTTCCTCCGCCGTAGTGGTCTCCATTCACAAGATCGATATTCCATGCAGGGCCATTGGTTGGAGCAATTAGCGCATCTACATTGTACTTTTTTAGTGTGTAATCAATGCCTAATTCGCCCGATAACTTTTTGCTCTTTGCTAATGCTTCCAAGTATTCTTTTTCATTCAAATCGCCCTTTTGATTGGCCATCTCTAATATTTCCTGACCAAACCAAGGCATTTCACGGTCCTTAAATTGCTCATTAAATTTGATAATATCATCAAGACTTTTCACAATAGGGAATTTACATTTATTCAGGTATTCGTTTAAATCATGTTTAAACTCGTAAAGTAATACTTCATACTCCTCATTGCCATATTGATTAATATTTTCAAGTTCAACATCGATTACTTCAGCTCCTGTCGCTTTAATATCTTCAATGGCTTGTTCAATGACTTTATCAACTTCTGAATGGAATCCCATCAGATCTCGAACAATTCCGATACGTTTTCCTTTTAAGGCATCCTTTTGAAGGTTGGTGCTGTAATTTATAGCCTGATTTTTATCATTTAGTGTAATTTTATCATTTTGATCTGCTCCGCTTATAACTTCCAATAAGATAGCAGCATCACGTACTGATTTGGCCATTGGTCCGGCAGTGTCTTGCGAATGAGCAATCGGAATAATACCGGTTCTGCTTACCATTCCCAAGGTAGGTTTGATGCCAACTATGCCATTGTGTCCAGATGGACAGATCACGGATCCATCGGTTTCTGTTCCTATGGCTGCAACGCATAAGTTAGCAGCAACTGCAACTCCCGACCCGGAACTTGAACCACAAGGTGATCGATCGATGACATAAGGATTGTGAGTTTGTCCTCCTCGGCCACTCCATCCACTCGATGAGCGCGTACTTCTAAAGTTGGCCCATTCACTTAAATTGGTTTTGCCCAATATTAAAGCACCCGACTTTCTTAGTTGTTTTACGATAAAAGCATCTTCTGAAGCAAAATTACCTTCCAGAGCATAAGAACCTGCAGTTGTCATCATTTTATCTGCTGTGTCGATATTATCTTTTAGTAGAATTGGAATTCCATGCAAAGCACCTCTTAAATGACCATGTTTTCTTTCTTCATCAAGCTGTCTGGCAAGTGGTAAAGCATCATGATTGATATCGATAATCGAGTTTAAACCAGGACCATTGTTATCAATTTTTTCAATTCTATCCAGATATTCTATCACCAATTCTTCACAAGTCAGTTGATCCTCAGCCATAAGCTGCTGAATTTCTGAGATGCTTTTCTCATTAAATTTAAAATCGTTAAAATTTGTGTGTTCTGTAACTTCTTTATCCAAAGTGCCGGACTTGCAGGAAGAAATTCCTAAGCTGGCCAACATTGGGGCGCCTAATGCTGATAGTGATATAAAGTGGCGACGTTTCATAGCTTAAATGGTTTTAGGTACTAACAGATAAAAAGAATCATCTATGGGAAAATGGATAGTTCTTTTTATTGCTCGCATAGAGTTTGTTTCTTGATTAGATCAATAAATGTATTAAAAAAAGAATAATTTCAAGATTTGTGAGATTAAAATATTTATGTAAGAAAATAAATCTTTGTCAAGATATTATTGCCCTATTATTAGGTGTTTAAGAAGATAAAATGATAAATAGAGAGAAAGGAAATATTATTCAAACAAGCGCTAAATGCCTAAAAAAGGTAGCTGATGAGATATTTTTTATAACTTGCAATGGAGCAAATCATTATTAAAGCCTATGCACAGTGCTTGAAATTGCTCAAACCTTAAGACCAGAAAAATGGAAAATAACAATAAATTTACATTTCCTTCTCTCTTTGAAAAATCAGTTCAAAAGTTTGGTAATTGCAATGCAATGGCTTTGGTTGGACAACAACCTTTCACCTATAAGGAGATTGATGCTACGATCAAATCGTTAATGGCATTTTACGAGAAACTTGGAATTGAACCAGGAGATAAAGTGGCACTGTTAAGTACCAACATGCCGAATTGGGGAATGGCCTATTATGCAACGGTTTTTATGGGAGCGGTTGTGGTGCCTATGTTGCCTGATTTTAGTGTTAGCGAAATTGAAAATATTCTTAAGCACTCAGAGGCAAAAGTCGTATTGGTTTCCAAAGGACTACTTCCAAAATTGGACAAAATAGAGGCAGAAAATCTACAATATAAAATTGCAATTGAGGATTACTCTATTATTGGGGAAGATGCAGCAGATTTTAAATTTGATGCTAACCTTCAAGCTGAAAAGAAATATGCAGTTGAGGAAAATGATTTGGCTGCTATTATTTATACTTCGGGAACAACAGGTAACTCAAAGGGGGTAATGTTATCGCACAAGAACATCTGTTCTAATGCCGTTCGATCTAAAACCATTCATCCAATTGATGAAACAGATCGATTTCTGTCAATACTTCCTTTATCGCATACCTACGAAAATACTTTGGGCTATGTAATTCCAATGATTGCTGGAGCATGTATCTATTATTTGGGAAAAACTCCGGTTCCTTCATTGTTAATTTCGGCATTTAAGGAGGTTAAACCTACTGTGATGTTTTCAGTCCCATTGATTATTGAGAAGATATACCAGGGGAAAGTGCTTCCATCCATCAATTCGAAAGCCATTACAAGAGTTTTGTATAAAGTGCCTTTCTTCAGAAAGAGATTAAATGCCATTGCAGGTAAAAAGCTAATGCAAACTTTTGGTGGAGAATTAACCTTCTTTGGAATTGGAGGAGCCAAGTTGAATTCGAATGTGGAAAGATTCTTGCGCGAGGCCAAATTTCCTTATGCAATTGGTTATGGATTAACGGAAACAGCTCCTTTATTGGCTGGGATTGGTCCATCGAAAACCAAATACCAATCTACGGGGCCTGCATTAATGGGGGTTGAGTTGAAAATTCACAATCCAGACCCTGTAACTCAAATTGGTGAAATTTGGGCCAAAGGAGATAACGTAATGATGGGATATTACAAAGAGCCTGAGAAAACCAAAGAGGTTTTGACCGAAGATGGTTGGTTTAAAACGGGTGATTTGGCCAAAATAGATAAGGATAACTACTTGTACATAGAAGGTAGATTGAAGAATATGATTGTTGGGGCAAGTGGGGAAAACATTTACCCGGAAGAGATTGAATCAGTAATTAACAACTTTAAGCATGTTGTTGAGTCGATTGTTGTTGAGAAAAAAGGCAAGTTGGTGGCAATGGTTCATTTTAACTATGAGGAACTTGAGCAACAATACAAACATTTGAAAAAAGAGGTGGAAAATTATGTAGATCAGACCGTTGATGAGCTGATACAAGAATTACAGGTTTATGTGAATTCTCGTGTCAACAAATTCTCACAGGTTCAGATGGTGATTGCACATGTTGATCCATTTCAAAAAACAGCAACGCATAAGATAAAACGATTTTTATATCATTAATTGGTTTCACGCTAAGGACGCTAAGAAATAATAAAAAAAGAACGCAAAGGGAGAATCGCTTTGCGTTCTTTTTTTATAGTATTACTATGGTGTAAAAGCTTTTTCTTGTTTTCCAATAGGAAGCTATAAATTAGTCATGTATCACAAGCTAATTTATTTTTAATTGATTGTAAATGTTTAGAAGGTTTTTTGTCTGATTTGCGATGTTGAACTCATTTTCTACACCATTTCTACAATCAACAGACAGTTGTTTCAATTGATCCTGATCTCTTAACAAACTTTTTAAAGCATCGCAAAGTTCTTCTTTGGTATTGTGCTCGTAAATGATTCCGCCCTTCGATTTATCAACAATTTCAGGAAATGCTCCCAACTTGGGTTGAATAACGGGTACACCTGAAGCCATACTTTCCAGGAGATACAAGCCAAAAGCCTCACCATTGCGTACAGGAACAGAAATCATTTGTACTTTGCTAAAGAAGTCATGACGTCCACTTCCATCGAAATCTTCATGGAATTCTACTTCATTCCAAAGCTTGGAATTTTTAAGCTTTTTTTCTGTTTCTTTCAATATACCTTTGTCATCACCAGTAGATCCTCCTGTAAGAACAAGTCTAACATCTTCGAATTCCTTGTCATGCTTCAAAAGGATAAATGCATCTATCATGATATCGAAGCCATTGGCTTCGCACATTCTTGAGATGTATCCGATGTTTCTTTCCTTTTCTGCAAATGCTTTTACTTTGTATTCGCTTGGTTCAACACCCAGGTGATTAATGAAGATTTTACTTTCTGGAATATCCATCTTCTCTAATGAAACTTTTGCATAAAAATCGGAAACCGCAATAAAACCATCAACCGCTTCAGCTTTCTTGCTCATTAATTTCCAGATTTTGTTTCTGAACGAATCGTTCATGGCATCCACCCAAACATCTTCATCTTGCAAGGAGCAAACAATAACAGCATCGGGAAATACTTCACGAAGCTTTGGAGCCAAACCTAATAACAAAGCATTCGATAAATGCAGTACGTCTGGTTGGAGGTGTTCTGCCATCCAACTTACCATTCGGTGTAGCTCTTCTTTCTGCTTGCCTTCTTCACCCATTAGCATGGATATGGTCATCTCTTCCAATCCTTTAGCACTGGTAGAGCCCGCCATACTCGCAGCCAATTTAAGCATGGGTTTCGAGTTAAGTAGTTTGTCTACCCAGGCAGGAGCTTTCTGGAAAATAGGGTAGAGCTGCTTCAAATAAATGCTGATGGCTCCATAAAAAACAGGAATTTCATTCAGATCATGTTCATCGGAAAACAGGGGAAGGTACATGGGCAATTTGGTTACCTGATGTCCTTGTTTTTTCATTGCCAGATAGAATTTGTCATCGCGCAAGCAATTGCCGCAATAAAAGCTGCCACCCGAGCCCGGTATGATTTGAAGAATGTTCATAGAGAAAGTTAAAAGTGTTTAAGTCTAAAGTTAAAGTTTTAAAACAAAAAATAGCGCTAAATTGTTAATTCAATTTAGCGCTGTTTTGCTTGTAGCTTGAATCTTGTAACTTGAAGCTCTTACTTATCAAATTGCTTTGCCTCTTCCCAAATTTCATCCATTTCTTCCAAATTCATCTCTTTTAGGTTTCGGCCCTGTTTTATCGTCTTACTTTCCAGGTAATTGAATCGTTTCATGAACTTCTGGTTGGTTCTTTCCAAAGCATTCTCAGGATTAACACCATACAAACGCGCAGCATTGATTAAAGAGAAGAACAGATCGCCAAATTCTTGCTCCATTTTATCCTGATCTTCCTTACGGATTTCACTTTCCACCTCACTAACTTCCTCTTTCACCTTTTCCCATACCTGTTCTTTTTCGTCCCAATCGAAACCAACACCTCGTACCTTATCCTGAATGCGGTTTGCTTTTACCAGAGCAGGTAATGACTGCGGAACTCCTTCAAGTACCGATTTGTTTCCATCTTTTTCCTTTAGCTTCAACTGTTCCCAGTTTTCTTCCACTTCTTTGGCATCGGCAACTTTGGTATCACTAAAAATGTGAGGGTGACGATAAATCAGCTTTTCGCTAATGCCATCGCAAACATCGGCAATGTCGAAATCGTTGGTTTCCGAACCAATTTTTGCGTAAAACACGATGTGAAGCAAAATATCGCCCAGTTCCTTTTTAATTTCTTGCTTGTCTCCTTTAAGAATGGAGTCTGCCAATTCGTAGGTTTCTTCAATGGTAAGGGTTCTAAGACTTTCGAATGTTTGTTTTTTATCCCAGGGACAACCTTCTCGAAGTTGATCCATTATATCCAATAAGCGCTCAAAGGCTTGTAGTTTTCTGTCCATACTTGAGTATTTGATAATCGAAATCAAAGGTAAAAAATATAAGTATTTTAAAGTAGATATTTTACCACGAAGTACACACTAAGGTTTTTCACAAAGTAACACAAAGCTGTTATCCTTAAATCCTCGGACTGAGTTTGTGTGATGATGTTAATTTCTAGTTTTATTCTCTTTGTGTGCCTTTGTGAAACTCCTTTGTTCTCCTTTGTGGTTAACCCTTCGGAAACTTCAATTCCAAACCCAATTCTGATGCAATTTCTTTTGCCATAGGTTCCAGTTTTTCCTGTGTGTCCGATAGCAGAACAATTCTTTCATGTGGCATCATAAGCAGAAGTTTTTGTACCACATTGGTTTCGTTTCGAGCTATGGAAAGTACTGCCATTCCTTTGGTTTCACGTGTGTGAATAATTTGCAAGTGTGTAGCTTTCGATAAATCAGTCCAGGAGCCCAAACGCAAACCCAACAAGCCTGTGTATTTCTGGAATCGCCTATTTTCAGCATCTATTAGTAAACCCGAATGGGTAAATAAGAAAGGAATGGAGAGAATAATAGCCGCGATTCCTTGGTAAGTTTCGCTAATGGTTAAGGCAATCCCGATTATAAGTAAGGTAATGCCCAGCATAAAAAAGTTAAGGGGAAGACGTTCGGTTTTATAGGTTAGTATCATTTGGGTAAGGGTTAGTTTAGTTGTACTAAGTTATAAAAAATATGATTAATAAGTACTCCCAAAGTTGGGGAGACTTGAAGTGAACTTATTGAAGCTTTCCTAAATGTAAATCTCTCACCATAATTTTATACTTATTTGTGCATTTACACTTCAAACGCTAATTCTTGTTGTTGGTCTTTTTCTGAATCAAGTTCCCTTGTGTATCTACTGAATGTTATTGGTGTCCTTCATACTCCATGCTTGGGGTTTGTTGGCAAACCATTGTTTTACCTGGCTCCAATTGCCACGAAAAAAATCGGATTCACGGTAAATGTTTAATGCCAATTCGGATTCCCAATGACTTACCGTAAAGAAGATGGAAGGGTTGTTTTGATCCTGTAAAACCTGAAGGTAGGAACATCCTTCGAAAGCCAAGATATCAGCTTTTTCGTTTTCGGTTAGCTCTTTAAAAGCGTTGATGTGTTTAGGAAGAATTTCAAGTTTCACAAAACGAATAATCATGGGAATTTTATTTGCTAAATTTTCACATATAATCGGTTCACAAATCAGAATTAATAACTAATTTGGGAGCTCAAATGTAATGAATATTGAAAGAACTATATGATAGAAAAGAGTATATCTTTAGGGGTAATTGACCCTCTTGAATTTTATGGAATTAACAATGCAAAATTTGAAGTTGTAAGAGAGATGTTTCCGAAGCTTAAAATTGTTGGCCGAGGAAATGAAATCATCGCAAGTGGAGAGGAAAAAATACTTGAAGTATTCGAGGAAAAAATCAATTTGTTGATTCAACATTACAATCAATACAATGTTCTTACTCTTTCTAATATCAAAAGAATAATTCTTGAAAATAATCCGGGAATTAAAGACCCTGATGATCCTGAAAGTGTAATTATTTTTGGGAATAACGGGAAAATTATTCGTGCTAAAACAACCAATCAGCGCAAGCTGGTAGAAAAAACAGCAAAAAACGATATGGTGTTTGCCGTAGGTCCTGCAGGATCGGGTAAAACTTATACAGCCATAGCCTTGGCGGTTAAAGCCCTGCGCAATCAAGAAGTAAAACGTATTATTCTGAGCCGTCCTGCGGTTGAGGCGGGAGAAAACCTTGGATTCCTTCCTGGCGATTTGAAGGAAAAGATTGATCCATATTTGCAACCACTTTACGATGCTTTGCTGGATATGATTCCACCTAGAAAACTAGCTGATTATTTGGAAGCTGAGGTCATTCAAATTGCTCCTTTGGCGTACATGCGTGGTAGAACCTTAAATGATGCTTTTGTGATATTGGATGAGGCTCAAAATACAACTACCAAGCAGCTTAAGATGTTCTTAACTCGTATGGGAACCAGTGGCAAATTTATGATTACAGGTGATATCACCCAGATTGATTTGCCGCGCAAGCAACAATCTGGTTTGATTCAGGCATTCAGAATTCTTCGGAAGATCAAAGGAATTGCAATGGTTGAGTTTGATAGCTCGGATATCATTCGCCACCGATTGGTAAAGGAAATTGTTGCCGCTTACGAGAAGGAGGATGAAAGACTAGAGCAAAAAATAAAAGAGAGAAAGCTGGAGGAGGAAAAAAAGGAAGAGTAGATAGTTGTTATCTATTCAGTTGCGCTCTGAAACTTGAGGCTTGTAGCATGTAACCGGATGCTTGTAAATGTTTGTTGTCTTTTAAAATTTGATGTTTGAAATTTGAAGCTTATTTTTCTGTAACAAATTCGACAAATGTTCTTTTATACAATTTTAGATTTCCATATATTCGCAACAAGTTAAAAATAACTATTGGCTAATGGCTGTTAGTTAAAATTAAACCGTTTTATAAATTATTTGAATTTTTTGGAGCAATGAAAGAAGCTATTGTTAAAACAGATTTTAATTTTCCGAATCAGAAAAATGTTTACAAGGGTAAGGTAAGAGACGTTTATAATATCAACGACGAATATCTTGCAATGGTTGTTTCGGATCGTATTTCAGCATTTGATGTTGTATTGCCTAAAGGAATTCCTTTTAAAGGTCAGGTTTTAAACCAAATTGCAGAACGCTTCTTAGATGCAACTGCAGATATTGTTCCAAACTGGAAAATTGCTACTCCAGACCCAATGGTAACTATTGGTCATTTGGCAGAGCCATTTATGGTTGAAATGGTAATTCGTGGTTACCTAACAGGACATGCTTGGAGAGAATACAAGGCTGGTAAAAGAACATTATGTGGTGTGCCACTTCCTGAAGGAATGGTTGAAAACCAAAAGTTCGAAAAGCCAATTATTACACCAACTACCAAAGCTTTAGAAGGTCACGATGAGGATATTTCAAGAGAAGAGATCTTGGAGAAGGGTATCGTAAGCAAAGAAGATTACGAAGCTCTTGAGAAGTACACAATGGCATTGTTCCAAAGGGGTACTGAGATTGCGGCTGAAAAAGGTTTGATTTTGGTGGATACCAAATATGAGTTTGGTAAGAAAGATGGTAAAATCTACTTGATTGACGAAATTCATACTCCTGATTCATCACGTTATTTCTATACAGAAGGTTACGAAGAGCGTTTGGCAAATGGCGAAGCTCAAAAGCAATTGTCAAAAGAGTTCGTTCGCGAGTGGTTAATGGAAAATGGATTCCAAGGTAAGGAAGGACAAGTAGTTCCTGAAATGGATGAAGAAAGAATTAATCAAATTTCGGAGCGTTACATTGAGTTGTACGAGCAAATTATTGGTGAGAAATTCGTTAAGGCTGAAGCAACAGGTGTTAAGGATAGAATTGAAAAGAATATCGCAGCTTGTTTGAAAGAAATTTAATACCATTTTGATGATAAAATGTCTTAGGTATTATGCCGATGGATTTCTAAAGGCGCAATGGGAGTGAAGCGAAGCAATGCGGCATTTTAGAAACAAATCGGTATAAGATTTGAAAAATAAGATAAGTAAACCCCGAAATCCTTGGATTTCGGGGTTTTTATTTTGTTGAGACGCACGGCCGTGCGTCTCTATAACAATCATTGAAATCATCCACCAACACGCTTTGCCTGGTAACCTTCTGATTTTAGGATATCCATAATCTTATCTCGGTGATCACCTTGAATCAAAATTTCTCCATCCTTAACGGAGCCACCAACACCACATTTCGATTTTAGCATTTTTCCCAATTCTTTTAGATCATCAGGATCTCCCACAAAACCTTCGACTAAAGTAACCGCTTTTCCTTTGCGTTGCTTTTTGTCAAGCATTACCTTTAATTTTTGCTGATTAGGAGGAAGCGTTTCCTCTACAAAATTTTCTTCATATTCATACTCATAATCAGGATTCGTGGAATACACGATATTTTTTTTCTTTTTAGCCATAACAAAAAAGGATAAAGTTTAAAGTAATAAGTATAAAGCTTGCGGGAGTTTCATTCATCTCCGAACTTTATAACTGCTAACTGCAAAGATACCTATTTTCTTTTTCGATGTTTTATACGGTCGTAAAAATAGATAATGGAGCCAATAATTGGAAGGAAGATTACCAGTAGAATCCAAATCAACTTGTCGATTCCCAATAATTTTCTTTTGAGAATATCTACTATTGCAACAATTGGCAGAAGAATGGCTACTATTTTAAGTAGTAGCCAAATATTAAATAGAACTGAGGTAATCATGCTTTATTTTCTAATCTTTTGTTTCAGTCCAAATATAAAATAAAGAATTGGACCAAAAAATGGGAATAGCAATACTACCAGAACCCAGATTAGTTTGTTCGAGTTTGTAAATTCATTTCTAACAATATCTATTAAAGCGATCAATGGCAAAAGGAAAATCAAAATCGAGAAAACGATCATGATGTTCATTCCAATTCCGGAAAAATAGCAACTGTCACACATTTTTAAAAAGTTTGAGTTAGATGAAAGATGTTATCACTATTAAAGTTAGGGAATAATTACCTGCTTGCACAGCGAACACACTTTTTACTTTCAGGTATAATCATGATTATACCAATTGGAATTTCAGAGCCCATCTAATGCAGATTGCAAATTTTGGACCATATAGATTTAGCACATTAATCTAAAAAGAAGTTTCTCATTTCAATAATGAAAAGGATAGCACATTTTCAAACAAACATTTCTTATAAGTGCATTCATTTTATTCTTCTTTTTCAGATTAAAGCAAATAAACTTTTTGATTAAAAATCTTTTCATAAAAAAAGTGATAAAGAAGATTTTTTTTCGTTTTCTAATCTCGACTTATTCTTGATTGGAGATAAGGAATGGAATTACTTCCGTATTTTTTGCATAAGTAGTTGTAATGCTATATTTTACAAATTGATTAAATGCAGGAAGAGGTGATAAATGAAAAGGCTGAGAATCTAAGGGTTTAATTACATTTATCCTAAAGTAAAAAACTGTTTAAAAATACTTTTTTAGTTTAGGTAGGTATGCCACTTCTTTTTACATTTGGAATAGAAATAAGTACTGATTATTAATGTTGGAAACGATTGCGAATAAGCGAGTTCCATTTATTAATAAATCAGTTTTTGTTTTGTTTTTTCATTCATTTATTAAAAAACGTAATGAACAAGATCGTTGAAAAAGAAGATTTTTCAGAAAAAGTAGTAAAACTTGTAGTTGAAGCTCCTTTAATTGCTAAAGCACGCAAACCAGGTAATTTTGTTATTGTAAGAGTTGGCGAAAAAGGAGAACGAATTCCTCTGACCATTGCAGGTGCAGATGTTAAGAAAGGAACCATTACCATGATTGTACAAAAAATGGGTGTTTCTTCTAAAAAGTTATGTGCTCTTGAAGTAGGTGACTACGTTACAGATTTAGTTGGTCCACTTGGTAAACCAACCGAGATTCACAATGTAGGCACTGTGCTTTGCTGCGGTGGTGGTGTAGGAGTTGCTCCACTATTACCAATTGTAGAAGGATATAAGAAAGCGGGAAATAAGGTAATAACTGTTCTTGCTGCGCGAAATAAAGATCTTCTGATTTTAGAAGATGAGATGCGCAAACATTCCGATGAGGTGATCATCATGACTGATGACGGATCATACGGAAACAAAGGTTTGATTACAGAAGGTATGGAAGAAGTAATACAACGTGAAAAAATTAACGAGTGTATTACCATTGGTCCAGCTATTATGATGAAATTCTGTTCGCTTCTTACCAAAAAGTATGAAATTCCAACTATGGCAAGTTTGAATAGTATTATGGTTGATGGTACTGGAATGTGCGGTGCATGTCGTGTTACTGTTGATGGTAAAACTAAATTTACTTGTGTAGATGGACCTGAATTCGATGCTCATAAAATCGATTTTGATGAAATGATGTCGAGACTTGGTGGATACAAGACTGAAGAGCAGGATAAAATGGATCATTTTCAGGAATAATCAAATAACAACAACAAAAACAGGACAATGGAAAGGTCTGAAGAGTATATAAAAAACGAGCGCAAAAAAGAGTGGAGAGTTGAACTCCAAAAGAAAACAAAAGCCAAAGATCGTATGGCTATTGAAAGGGTCAAAATGTCAGAGCAAGATCCTAACGAGCGTATTAAATCACAAAGAATTGAAGTAAATAAAGGACTAAGTGCGGAACAGGCAGTTCAAGAAGCTATGCGTTGTATGGACTGTGTGAATCCTACTTGTATGGAAGGATGTCCGGTAAGCATTAATATTCCTAAGTTCATTAAAAATATTGAAAGAGGTGAGTTTGGAAAAGCTGCTTCTGTATTAAAAGAAACTAGTGCATTGCCTGCAGTTTGTGGTCGTGTTTGTCCACAGGAAGTTCAGTGCGAGCAAAAGTGTTTCTATGTAGAGAAATTGAACCAACCATCGGTAGCTATTGGTTATTTGGAACGTTTTGCTGCTGACTGGGAGAGAGAATCTGGTGTAATTGCCGTGCCTGAATGTGCAGAATCAAATGGCATTAAAGTAGCTGTTATTGGTTCAGGTCCATCAGGATTGTCATTTGCTGGCGATATGGCAAAATTGGGATATGATGTAACTGTATTTGAAGCATTGCACGAAATCGGTGGTGTATTAAAATATGGTATTCCTGAATTCCGTTTGCCAAATGCAGTTGTTGATGTTGAAATTGACAACTTGCGTAATATGGGGGTTAAGTTTATCACCAACTACATTGTTGGACAAACAGCTACTCTTGAAGATTTAAAAGCGGAAGGTTTCAAAGCATTTTATGTTGGATCAGGAGCAGGTTTGCCAAGATTCATGAATATTCCGGGTGAAAATGCAAATGGTATCCTATCATCAAACGAATATCTTACTCGTGTAAACTTGATGGGTGCTGATTCTGAAGATTCAGATACTCCTGTACTTCGTGGTAAAAACGTAGTTGTAGTGGGTGGTGGTAACACTGCAATGGACTCGGTTCGTACTGCAAAACGTTTGGGTGCAGAAAATGCCATGATTGTTTACCGTCGTTCTGAAGAAGAAATGCCAGCGCGTGTTGAAGAGGTTCACCATGCAAAACAAGAAGGTGTTGAGTTCTTAACGCTTACAAACCCTATTGAATACATTGCTGACGAAAACGGTCGTGTAAAACAAGTTAAAGTTCAGAAAATGGAATTGGGAGAGCCTGATGCTTCAGGACGTAGAAGACCTATTCCAATGGAAGGTTCAGAATATACTATTGATGCAACTGTTGTGGTTGTGGCTGTTGGTGTATCTCCAAACCCATTGATTCCAAACTCTGTTGAAGGATTGGAAGTTTCTAAATGGGGAACTATTGAGGTGGTTAAGGATAAAATGCAATCGTCAATTCCAGAAGTGTTTGCAGGTGGTGATATTGTTCGTGGTGGAGCTACTGTAATTCTTGCTATGGGTGATGGTCGTAAGGCTGCTGCCAATATGGATACTTATTTAAAAGAGAAATATTTGTCTAAAAAAGTGGAACAATAAAGAATAGATCATTATGAAAGAATTTAATTCACTTGAGGATATTTTAGATTTTGCCATTAACGAAGAACAAATGGCAGCTGATTTTTATACTGCACTTGCAGAAAAAATGGAACATCAGGAAATGAAAGATACTTTCGAACAATATGCTTTGGAAGAAATCGGACATAGAGCTAAATTGGAAGCCATTAAAAATGGTAAAGAGTACAAAGTTTCTGAGGAGAAAGTTGCTGATTTAAAAATTGGTGATTACTTGGTAGATGTTGATACTGAAAAGACAAACATTACCTACCAGGAAGCTTTAACCATTGCAATGAAAAAGGAGAAAGCTGCTTTCAAATTATACAATGATTTGGCTGCTGCTGCTTCAGATTCTGCTTCACGCGATATGTTTTTAATGTTAGCTCAAGAAGAGGCAAAGCATAAGCTACGTTTCGAGGTTGAGTATGACAACAATATTCTTACTGAGAACTAGAATTTGATAAGATATAGAAGAAAGCCGTAGCAATAGCTACGGCTTTTTTATTGTATACTTCAGGATTGGTTTTATTCGAAAAGGAAAATTCAAGTTTGTTTCTTAATCAGCTTTAGTTTTTATGCTGATTTGTAATCACATCGTCAACCATTACTTCCATTACCTTTCCTTTAATATCAGGATCAGAAGTTAGTCATATTACGGGCAACATATAGATTTTTTAGCCGAGGGATAAGAGTGGAATTATATATCTTAGGATTATTGCATCTTAAAAGCAAACAATCTTTTTGACATCGAAACAATTATTTCGTAACTTATTGATTTAATACTTTTTAAAAAAAAATAAAGTGATTGGTTGAATTAATAGGGGTGTAAACATCAAAATAGTAGGTTAGATGAAGATTTTTAGAACTTTTGAGGAAATAATCGATTATGCGATTGATAGTGAAATGAACGAAATTGAGTTTTACTCGGATTTGGCTGAGCGAATGGATAGGAAGAATGTAAGGCAATTGTTTATGAATATTGCACTTGAAAAAACCGCAAGAATGTTAAGACTTGAAAAAATGAAGGATCTTAAGGTGGAGTTCGATGTGGATGAAGTGCAGGATATGAAAATTGCAGGATCGCTAGAGGATATTGATTGTAAAAAAAACGATCTATCATATCAGGAGGCATTGATTCTTGCTATGAAAAAGGAAAAAGATAAGTTCAAATTCTATTTGGAGATGTCAGAGGTTGCGGTAAATAAAGAATGTAGAGAAACATTTTTAGCATTGGCAAATGAGGAAGCGCGACAAAAATTGAAGTTTGAGATTGAATATGATGAATTTGTTCTTGTAGAAAACTAATTTACAGTCACTTTATGTTTTAAATTTATAATCGGAGTTGGTGTATTCAACTTCGATTTTATTTTTTCTGTGGCGCAATTCTTGTATATATTTTGTTTTCAAAGCATACTTTAGTATTTTTGTTTGCAATTTGAATGAACTATAAACGTTTGAAAAACAAATATTTAATGAATTGTTTTCTTCGCATCTTTTTCTTGATTGGTCTTTTTTTGGGGACTATTAATTTTACCTATTCACAGAATACTACTGTTGAAATATCTAAAAATAAGGTAGTTGTTGGTGGTAAAACTTATCTTTTGCATATTGTAAAAGAAAAACAAACTTTATTTTCTATTTCTAAAGCTTATGGTGTCGCGCTTAGTGAGCTTATGGAAGTTAATGGCAAAAGTCAGGCAACAGTAAGTATTAATGAAGTGCTGCGAATACCTTTTATTGAGGGAAAAAAGGCTATTATACCTATTATTGTTAAGAAAGAGGATGATAGATATATCTATCATGTTGTAAAGAAAGATGATACGGTTTATTCTCTTTCGAAAGAGTATCATGTGTCAATGTCTTCCATTGAGGATGAAAATCCAGGAAGTAAGCAGTCTTTACCGTTGAATTCTGTGGTAAAAATCCCCAAAAATCAACAACAAAGAGAAGTTAAGGAATCAAGCATTCCACAGCACGATAAAAAATATTACTATTACGTTATTAAACCAGGGGATACGCAGTTTTCTATTGCTAACGAGTTTAAGATGAAGCAAAAAAAACTTCGAAAATTGAATCCACAAGTAAAGAGCAAAATTTTACAACCTGGTGATTGGGTAAGAATTCCACGTTATTTGGTTCCACCTGAATATTTTGAGGTGAAAAAAACACCTAAGGATACAATTAAAGAGGAGTTGGTTGTTCTGGATACCATGCAGGTTGAGAAGGTGAAACAGGAAATTTCCAAAACAAAAGTAAGTGTTGGTTTGTTTTTGCCATTGTACCTTGAAGCCAATGATACAATAAACCAGATTATAACTTATAAAGATACCATAGAAATTGTTACGGAAAGAGAACCTCGCGTTATCTATCGCAATTCCCAAGAGTTTATTCGTTTCTATCAAGGAGTGTTACTGGCTGTAGATTCTTTGCAGAAGGAAGGTTTGTCCGTGGATTTGCATGTTTTCGATACGGAACGCGATCCTGAAAAATTAAAAAGAACTTTATCGCAAATTCAATTTATTGATTTTGATTATTGGATTGGTCCTGTGTATCCAAATACATTTGAAATAGCTGCTGATTTTGCAAGAGTAAAGAAAATACCTATCATTTCTCCTTTGTCTGCAAAAAATCCTCAAATCAATTCGAATCCTTTTGTGATACAATTAAATACTTCATTGAATTCAATATGTCGTCAAATTTCAAATTATGTTAGCGAGGATTTTGAGTACAAGAATATTGTTGTTGTACATCCCCAAAGATATAAGCATTTAAATGAAGCAAAGGTGATCAAGGATATTGAACATCAACTGTTCGAAAAAGGATTGTATTGGAAAACCGATGAAGTATCTTATAAGAAAATTTCATTTGATGAATATGGTCGATATGGTTTAGAGGCTACCCTGTGCGATTCTTGTGAAAATATTGTGGTTTTACCTTCGAATGATCAACCATGGGTAGAGAATATCATTACCAACTTAAATGTGTTGAGTCAAAGATATGCGATACGTTTGGTAGGATTCTCAAAATGGCAAAGGTATACAAGTCTTGAGGCTGACTATTTTTACAATTTAAATTTTTCATTACTCAGTCCTTATTTTGTTGATTATAAAGAAGCAAAAATCAATGATTTTGTAAGTAAATTTAGAAATAGGTTTATGAGTGAACCAAGTGATTTTAGTTTTAGAGCATATGATATTTGTAGATTCTTTTCGTTGGCAGCAAGTAGGTTTGGAACCGATTTCCCAGAAAATATGAATGAAATGGATGTGGAGATGCTACAATCTGCTTATCATTTTAAGAGAATATCAGCATTTGGAGGATTTGAGAATAGAGGAACTCTCCTGATTAATTACTCAAGAGATTTTAAAATTCGGCATCAGAAATATAAGCAAGAAGAGGACGAAATAGAAGAAAAAGATACAGAAGACTTGTTAGAAAAGTCATTTGGATTATAAAACTGAAAGCTGACCTTTAAGGTCAGCTTTTTTTATCCACAATCGGATAATTCTTCCATTAAAGGAATTTATTAAGAAATATTAAAAGAAAATAGGGAATTCAATACTTTCAGGATTAATGCATCCTATTTTCTCCAAAAACGTAGATGAATTCTATAAATGGGTAAAAACACTCAAGTGTCAATATAACAAGAATATAGGAGGTTTGGTATATGCTTTGGTCTACTCAAGCTGTTAGTTATCAAAAGTCCTATGCTATGAAAAAATATTTACTCCTGGGATACCTATGGGTATTTTCCACTGTTATTCTTTTCGCTCAAAGTACTCCTCCGGTTTTAACACCTGACTCAAATGCAACCGTTGATAATCCATTTGTTATTTCATATGGTGATGACGCAACTTGGGAGATTAGCATTGATTCTATGTTTTACAATAGCGTTAAACTAGATGAAGTAGGTGTTTATACGGTGGATGTCGATGCCAATACAATTACTTTCGATCCTTCTCTTCAGGCTATATTACAAACGCCTGTTACCGCAGATTTGATAATTTATGTAACGGGTTATAATGATGCAACCGTTTCACAGACCATTGGTCATGGAGTGGCAACAAAATTTACTATCACCACTCAGCCAACGGCGCCTGCTACAAATGGAGCATTATTGGCAACCCAGCCAACTCTTCAACTGAAAGATCAGTACGATAACAATTGCGATTCTGATGATGCAACACAAGTTGATGCATCTGCCACCGGAAACGGAACGTGGACTTTAGGTGGAAGTTTACCTCAAACCGCATCTGGTGGTGTGGTAAGCTACTCAGGTTTAACCGCAAGTAGTAACGAGGAAGTTACAGCAGCAAGCATTACTTTTGATTTGGGTGGCGGAAGTTTTACACTTGAATCCAACTCGTTTGTGTTAAGTCTGAATTCTGCACCATCGCTAATTGCTAACGGTTCTGCTACAGTTGATGCTAGTTTTACGGTATCCTTTGATGACAATTCGGACTGGGAATCCAATATCTCAGAAGTATCCTATAACAGTACAACACTAAGTTCAGGAACTGATTACGATATTGATGGATCCGCAAATACCATAACACTGAAGCCAGGTGGAGGAAATTCAGTTCTTCAAACAGCGGGAACTGCCGATTTGGTAGTAAAATCGGATACTTATGCTGATGCAACTGTTTCACAGACCATTGGTCATGGAGTGGCAACAAAATTTACCATCACCACTCAGCCAACGGCGCCTGCTACAAATGGAGCATTATTGGCAACTCAGCCAGCTCTTCAAATGAAAGATCAGTACGATAACAATTGTGATTCTGATGGTGCAACACAGGTAGATGCTTCTGCTACCGGAAACGGAACGTGGACTTTAGGTGGAAGTTTACCTCAAACTGCATCTGGTGGTGTGGTAAGCTACTCAGGTTTAACTGCAAGTAGTAACGTGGAAGTTACAGCAGCAAGCATTACTTTTGATTTGGGTGGCGGAAGTTTTACCCTTGAATCCAACTCGTTTGCGTTAAGTCTGAATTCTGCACCATCGCTACTTGCTAACGGTTCGGCTACCGTGGATGCCAACTTTACGGTTTCATTTGATGACAATTCGGATTGGGAATCCAACATATCAGAAGTATCTTATAATAGTACAGTCCTAAGTTCAGGAACTGATTACGATATTGATGGATCAGCAAATACCATAACACTGAAGCCAGGTGGAGGAAATTCAGTTCTTCAAACAGCTGGAACTGCCAATTTGGTGGTAAAATCAGATACTTATGCTGATGCTTCCGTTTCACAGACCATTGGGCATGGATCAGCTACACAAATTATCATGGTAACACAGCCTGCAGCACCTACAGTGAATGGAGGACAACTGGCTACTCAACCTTCCATCAAATTACAAGATCAATATGGTAATGATTGTACCAATGATAACTCAACCAATGTTTCAGTAGCCAAAGGAGATGCTGGAAATTGGAGTCTCGGAGGAGATCTAACTTCAAATGTTAGTTCTGGATCATTGTCATTTACCAACTTAACAGCAAGCAGTAATGAGGCAATTACTGGTGCTTACTTAAGCTTTAGTAGTGCTGGCTTGACTGGTGCAAATTCGGATACTTTTAATTTAGGATTGAATTCAACACCTTCAGATTTAACAGCTGCCAGCAATGCAGATGTTGATGGTAATTTTACCGTAACATTTACGGATGTTGATGGTTGGCAATCAAAAATATCAAGTATTACTTACAATGGAAATGGTGTTGATGCTGGAGCGTATGATAAAACCACTTCAGGACAGATAACCTTTAATCCTTCGTTGTCTACGTCTTTGCAAGTCGCAAGAACTGCTGATTTTGTATTTGTTTCAGATGGCTTTAATGATGCCAGCTTATCTCAAACCATTAATCATGGAGCAGCAAACAAGCTTTCCATTTCTACTCAGCCAGGAGCTCCAATATCTAATGGTGGGGATTTAAATCCACAACCTGCTATTGAGGTGTTAGATCAATATGATAATTTGTGCAGTACTGATGGCGCGAGAAACATTACTGTAACAAAAGGAGATACAGGAAATTGGACGTTAGGAGGAACTTTAGATCAAAGTGCGAATTCGGGTACACTTACTTTTGCTGGCTTGACAGCAAGTAGTAATGAGGAAATAACTGATGCTAATATTAGCTTTAGTTCTACAGGATTAACTGGTATTACATCGGCAAACTTTAACCTGGGATTAAATACGCCTCCAAATTTAACTGCAGCTTCCGGAGCTACGGTAGATGCTGTTTTTGAAATCTCGTATGTGGATAATGTAGATTGGGAATCAAATATCAGTTCAATAACTTTTGATGGAAATACTGTACCTGCAACTGCTTATACTGTGAATTCAACAACCAACAAAATTACTTTTGATCCTGCGGCAGATGCTGTATTGCAAACTGCAAAAACAGCTGATATTGTGATTTCTGTTGATGGGTATAGTCCTGCAACAGTGTCACAAACAATAGGTCATGGAGCTGAAACAAAATTGGTTGTGACAACTCAACCTGTTGCTCCTGCAAACAATGGTGATGTATTTCAAACTCAACCTGTTGTTGAAGTGCAAGATCAGTATGATAATGTCTGTACCAATAATGGCTCTTTGTCAATTACCGCAAGCGAGAATGATTCAGCAGCATGGAATTTACAAGGAACTGTAACGGGGACAGTATCTTCGGGAAGTTTAAGTTATACCGATTTAACTGCTTCAAGTACTGATGTTGTAACTGGGGCCTTTATTTCATTTTCAGCCTCAGGAGTTACAGGAGCTAATTCTACAACTTTTGATTTGGGACTGAATTCACCTCCTGATTTAACTGCAGCAAGCAATGCATCAGTAGATAACACTTTTGTAATCACTTTTACAGATTCTAATTCCTGGCAAAGTAAAATATCATCTATAACTTATAATGGGAATACAGTTGATGCTGCTGCATATGACAAAAGTGTTAGCGATCAGATTACATTTGATCCTTCTCAATCTTCAGTTCTTCAAACTGCTGGAACAGCAGATTTTGTCTTTTCTTCAGATGGTTTTAACGACAAAATATTATCACAAGAAATAGGGCATGGAGCTCCTGCTTCCATTTATATTGTAACACAGCCAAGTGCACCAACTCAAAATGGCGGCTTATTGGCCACACAACCAAAAGTAGGAAGCAAAGATCAGTATGGAAACAACTGCACAGGAGATAATGCCACTGCAATATCTGTTGCAAAAGGTGATGGTGGAAATTGGTCTTTGGGAGGCTCTCCAAATCAAACATTGGCTTCAGGAGAATTTACATACACCGATCTGACTGCTACAAGTGATGAAGCAGTAACAGGTGCATTCCTTACTTTTTCTTCTGGCAGTTTTGCTTCGGTTAATTCCAATACTTTTGATATTCCTGTAAATGCAACGCCTACTCTTTCTGCAGCGAATGAAGCAACGGTTGATAATGAATTTTTTATAAGTTTTACCGAAGATGAAAGTTGGAGAGGAAGCATTAGTTCAATTCAATATGGAGAAGAGACATTGCCGAGTGCTTCTTATAATACAAATGTGGCAGGAAGAATAACATTTACACCTTCTCAATCAACAATATTACAAACAGCAGGTACCAAAACGATTACCGTTATTGCAAGTGGTTATGCCAATGCTACTGTTGAGCAGGAAATAGGTCATGGTATTGCTAGTGTATTATTTATTTCAACACAGCCAGTTGGACCTGGATCAAATGGTGCAACTTTGGCTACTCAGCCTGTCGTTCAAATTCATGATCAATATGCAAATGTTGTCACATCTGATAATACAACAAATCTTAACGCTGCAGCTTCAGGTGGGGTATGGACTATAGGAGGAACATTGCAATTAACTGCAACCGTAGGTGAAATTACTTTTACTGATTTGACGGCAAGCAGCGACAATGAGGTAAGTAATGCGACTATTACTTTCTCATCATTTTCTTTGAGTGATGTGATTTCAGATGCTTTCACAGTTCCTGCTTTGGATGCTTCTCCAAGTTTGTTGGCTTCTTCAAATGCCACTGTGGATGATGTTTTTGAGATTTCTTTTGTTGCAAATCCAACTTGGCAATTGTCAATTGATTCTATCCATTATGGTGGAAATTTAATTTCAGAATCAGCATATGATAAAACGCAAGCAGAAAAAATTATTTTTGATCCCGCTAAGGATACAGATTTTCAGATAGCTGGAACAAAAGATATTGAGGTGTTTGCACAAGGATATGCAACAGCTACTGTTTCACAGGCGATAAAGCATGGTGCTGCTGCAGAGATGATTATTGCTCTTCAACCTGCTGCGCCAGCAGAGAATGGTGATGAATTGGCTACACAGCCAGGAATTACCTTGAGAGATCAATATGGTAATGATTGTACTAGTGAAAATTCTATTGAAATTACTGCAGCCAAAGGAGATGCCAATGATTGGACTCTTGGGGGAACCATAACCAAAACGACAGCAAATGGGTCAGTAAGTTATACGGACCTTACTGCATCAAGTCCAGGACCGGTAACAGGAGCTTTTATTAGCTTTTCTGCAACAGATTTAACAACTGTTAATTCCAATACATTTGACATACCTGATTTAAATGCGGGACCAGTATTAACCGCTGCTACGAATGCAACGGTTGATAATGATTTTGAAATTATTTTTACTGACAATGCTGATTGGAGAACAAATATTACAGAAATTAGATATGGCACAAATGTTCTCCCAGTTGCGGCTTACGATGCGAGTGTAGCAGGTATAATTACATTTAAGCCAGCTGAGTCGGCTAATTTACAGCAGGTAGCAAATGAATACATTTACATTACATCAACTTCTTACCTGTTGGATTCTGTTCAACAAGAAATTGGACATGGTGTAGCAACGGATATCCTAATCACCACTCAGCCTTTTGGCCCTGAGAATAATGGAGATTTATTAAGAACTCAGCCTGTAATAAAACTGCAGGATCAATATCAAAATGATTGTACAAATGATAATTCTACAACAGTAGAAGCAAATGCAAGTGGAGGAAGTTGGACTCTTGAAGGAACAGTTTCCCTTATGGTAACAAACGGTGTTGCATCTTATACCGATCTTACTGCCGGGAGTACCGATATGGTTAGTGATGCAACAATTACATTTTCCGGCACAGGACTAACAAACGCGGAATCTAATTCATTCTTTATTCCAGCTCCTCTGTTTGCACCTTCATTAATTGCTTCTACTACCGCTACGGTAGATTCTTTATTCGATGTTACCTTTGCTGAAAATCCGGAATGGCAAGGTAAGATCGATTCAATTTCATACGGTGGCACCATGTTGCCTGAAACGGCCTATAATAAGAGTCAGGCTGGTAAAATTGTATTCGATCCTTCGCAAGATGCAACTTTACAAGAGGCGGCAAGCAAACAAATGCTTGTATATTCAAGAGGATATCAAGATGCTTCTGTTGATCAGGAAATTAAACATGGCGTGCCTGATTCGTTAATTATAGAAACACAACCAACGGCTCCTTTGGTAAATGGTGGAGAATTGGATTTACAGCCTAAAATTTCTTTACTAGATCAATATAAAAATAGTTGTGATTCTGAAAATACTTATGAGGTACTGGCAAAACGAGGAGATGCCAATGATTGGACATTAGGAGGAGATACTTTGCAAGGGGTAAGTAATGGAGTGATCAATTATCGTGAATTAACGGCATCTAGTGCTAATGCTGTTACTGGTGCATATTTAACATTCTCAGGAAAAGGAATTACTTCGGTAGATTCAGATCCGTTTGATATTCCAGCATTAAAGAATCCACCAAATTTAAATGCTCAGTTTGATGCAACGGTTGATGCTGATTTTACAATTGACTTTTTTGATTTTGAAGATGATTGGAGATCAGAGATTACAGTGATTACTTATCAAGGAGAAACGTTGCCTACTTCGGCTTACACCATTAATGCTGATAATATTGTATTTCGGGTTTCAGAAGAGGAATTGCTTCAAAAGGCTGGTACTTTTGAAATAGTAGTTAAAGCTTTAGGATTTAGTGATGCAACAGTAGAACAGACTGTTGGACACGGAGTGGCAACAAGTATGCAAATAACGCAACAACCTTTGGCACCACCTTTAAACGGAGATATGTTGGAGCAACAGCCAATTTTAGAGTTCTATGACCAGTATTCAAACTTATGTGATTCCGATAATGATAGAATGATACAAGCATCAAGAAGCGATGATGGTGATTGGGATTTGGCAGGTACTATAGAAAAAACTGCTGAAAATGGAGTTGTAACTTATGATGACTTATCGGCTTATTCAACAGGGCCAATTGAGGGTGCCATCATTCAGTTTAGTTCAGAAGGACTTGATGCTGTTACTGCAGATCCATTTGATATTCCAGATGTTGCAACTCCACCAGTATTAACAGCTGCAGTTGATGCAAGTGTGGATAATCCGTTTAAAATTACCTTTATTGAGGATTCCGTTTGGAGAAATAGAATTAATGTAGTTACAGTTAATGACAGTGTGTTGGTAGCAGAGAGTTATAATTTTACTCAGCCTGGTGAATTGGAATTGATTCCATCAGTCTCAGAATTTCTACAGAAAAGTGGAAGTTTCCAAATCATAGTTCAATCCAGAGGTTTTGCACATGATACTGTACAGCAAAATATTCAACATGGTGTTGCCGATAGTATTTTAGTTCTTACGCAACCGATAGGACCAGATGTTAATGGTGAAATGCTTGTTCAACAACCAGAATTGAAATTAGCTGATCAATATTTGAATGATTGTACTACTGATAATTCTACACAAGTAAGCGTTGAGAAGTATGGCAACAAGGCTTGGGAACTTGGTGGAACACTAAATATACAAGCAATAGATGGACAAGTTTTATTTAACGATTTGATTGCAACAAGTGAAATAGCCATCGATTCTGCATACTTGCAATTTTCTTTTGCAGGAGACTCTATTGTATCTGATTTGTTTACAATTCCGGTACCAATCATAGAACTAATTGCCGCAGAAAACGCAACGGTTGACAATGAATTTGTAATTCAGGCAAGTGACAATGCAAGCTGGAGAGATTCCATCTCTTCTATAAGTTTTGCTGGAGAAACTTTGGTGGATACATCCTATTTAATTGAAGCTGGATCGATCACATTCTATCCTGAAAAAGACTCTACTTTGTACATTGCAAGAACTGATACCATTGTTGTAATTGCAAATGGTTATGCCGATGCTAAAGTCGAACAAAAAATCGGACATGGTGTAACAACCAAGATGTTGATGGTTGATCAGCCAATTGGTCCTGAAAATAATGGCGATACTTTGGTTCAACAGCCTAAAATTCAGTTGCGAGATCAGTATGAAAATAACTGTATAACAGATAATAGTACTGAAGTTTTGGTAGATAAATATGCCGATCCGGATAATGATAATTCAGGGTTATGGAATTTGGGAGGAATAAAAACAATTACAGCATCTGAAGGAGTGGTGCAATATATAAACTTAAGTGCTACCAGCGAGGATGAGGTGATTGGTGCAAGATTACTATTTACTTCTGATGGACTTCCAAATGTAGTTTCAGATAGCTTTGATATTGTAAGGCCGCCGGCACCGATAATTACACCTGCTGCCAATGCTAATGTTGATGAAATGTTTACAGTTACATTTATCGAGAATACAACTTGGCGCAAAAAGATATTTGACATTCGCTATGGTATTAGAAGTTTGGAAGGAAAATATGATATATCTGTTCCTGGACAAATTACTTTCGATCCAGAGGTAACTTCTGTTCTTCAGAAATACGGAGTTGATTCTATGTATGTATATTCTGGATTATACGATACAACCCGATTTGAGCAACCAATTCACCATGGTAAATCTAAATATCTGGTTATCGAGAAGGAACCATCAGCACCTGCAAATAATGGAGAACCATTAATCAGACAGCCTCAGTTAAATTTGCAAGATCAATATAGAAATATATGTGATACGGATAGTGAGACAATGATTACAGTGCGTAAAGCTGATACAGGAGATTGGACCCTTGGAGGTAATTTAACTCAGACATCAGTTGAAGGACTTGTAAAATTTACAGATTTAACAGCAAGCAGTGATATGGAAGTACAAGGTGCAAGATTGGAGTTTGAAGGTCCTGGTATTGTCTCGAAAATATCAAGTATGTTCACAATACCTGAACCCAAAACCAATAGAGCAGGGGAAGCAAGTGCCAATCCAGAACTGGTTTGCTATGGATCTAAATCCAATATCATTTTAACAGGATTTGATGGTAGCATTCAGTGGCAGGTTTACAATGAGCTAAATGATGCTTATGAAGATCTTGATGGCGAAAATGCAGAATTATTAGTAACTCCTGAGGTTGTCGAGAATAAAATATATCGTGCCAAGGTTTCCAAAGAAGGATTTTCAGATCAATATTCAAATACGGTATCGGTAAGCCCAATGGAACCTCCAGTAGCTGATTTTACTTTCGAAACAGATCGCAATGAGGTTCATTTTACCAATTTGAGCGAACATGTAACTTCCGTTTTATGGGATTTTGGAGATGGAATCATAAGTAGTGAATTCGAACCTTCGCATTCTTTCGTGTTGGATAATGCAAATGGATCTGGTTACGTAGTCACATTAACAGCATCAAACAAAGCTTGTGGCAATAGTCAAATATCACAGCAAGTATTTATTACCACTGGAGTTGATGATTTGATTGCTGATAAGGGAATCGTAGTATATCCTAATCCTAACAGAGGGCAGTTCTTTGTTGAACTTTCTGTGACAAATGATGATGGCTTGTTGAGGATATTCAACTCATCGGGAAGTATTGTTCTAAGCAAGGAAATTAAACGCAGTTTTAATGCAGACCGATTGGAATTCGACTTGAAGGATCTTTCAGGAGGTATCTATATCCTAGTCATTCAGTATCCTGATAAAGTGATTAGAACAAAACTTATTATTACAAAATAGATTGATCTAAAAATGAAAAAGGGTGATTCCGATTTGGAGTCACCCTTAATTATATTTTAAGGAGTTCTGTTTATTCGAACTCAGCCATTGTTTTCTTGATAATTTCAATAGCTTCACGCAATTGAGTTTCGTTAATTGTCAATGGAGGAGCAAAACGAATAATGTGACCATGAGTTGGCTTAGCCAATAATCCGTTGTCGCGTAAACGCATACAAACATCCCAAGCAGTTTTGCCGCCTTTAGGTTTAATTACAACTGCATTTAGAAGACCTTTACCACGAACCAATTCAATCATTTCAGATTTAACGGCTTTCAATTCTTCACGGAAAATCTTACCCATTGCTTCAGCATTTTCAGCAAGATTTTCATCTTTAATCACGTTAAGAGCAGCCATTGCAACTTCACAAGCAAGAGGATTACCACCAAAAGTAGAACCATGCTCACCTGGCTTAATGCAAAGCATTATTTCATCGTCAGCCAAAACTGCAGATACTGGTACAACACCACCAGATATTGCTTTACCAAGAATCAATACATCTGGACGAACACCTTCGTGATCAACAGCTAATAATTTACCAGTTCTTGCAATACCAGTTTGTACTTCATCTGCAACAAAAAGTACGTTATTTGCTTTACACAAATCGTAAGCTTTTTTCAAGAAACCATCTTCTGGAACGTAAACACCTGCTTCACCTTGAATTGGTTCAACCAAGAATGCACATACATTAGGATCTTTCAATTCTTTCTCTAAGGCCTCTGTGTCGTTGTAAGGAATTACAACAAAACCTGGAGTGTATGGTCCAAATCCTTTGTATGAATCCGGATCAGTAGACATAGAAATGATCGTAATTGTACGACCATGGAAGTTACCGTCGCAAACAATAATTTTTGCTTCGTTTTCTGGAATACCTTTCACATCGTAACCCCAACGACGAACCAATTTAAGTGCTGTTTCATCAGCTTCAGCACCAGTATTCATTGGTAATACTTTATCGTATCCAAAATAGTTGGTAACAAATTCTTCGTATTTACCCAAGTTATTGCTGTAGAAAGCACGTGAGGTTAGGGTTAGTTTTTGTGCTTGTTCTACTAATGCATTAATAATTTTTGGGTGACAGTGTCCTTGATTAACAGCAGAATAAGCTGATAGGAAATCAAAATATTGCTTTCCGTCAGTATCCCAAACATAAACGCCTTCTCCGCGCTCTAAAACTACTGGAAGTGGATGATAGTTGTGTGCTCCAAACTTAGATTCCTTATTCATATAGTCCTGAGCAGTCATTGTTGCTGTATTTGTCATAACTGGAATATTTATAAGATTTTTAAAATAGGATTAAATTCTGAAAATTCAGTATGCCAATTTTATAACTATTTTTTTGATTTTCCAATGCTTTTGGAAGAAAAAATACAGAAAAAAACGAAAAAAATATTAATCATGACTATTATCATAAATGCAATTGTTAGTTCCTGTTGAATTTATGATTATAGATAAGGTTCTATAAATTTGATGCTAACAAAGGATTTAAGGTAAATATTTGGACATGGAAAGTAGAAGGTCTGTTTTATTAAAAGGTTTTGATAAATGTTCAGAACAACCAGCCTTTAATGATTTTTCTCTGTCTCCATCCAATGCATATGCTGTTTGAGCTATAATTGCTAGGTCTGGCCTTTTTTTCTTGATCAATTTTGTAGCCTCAAGTCCATTGATATGAGGCATATTTATATCCATTAATATCAAATTTACCTCCGGATTTTGAAGACTTGCAGTCATGGCTTCTTTACCTGTTTTTGCCCAAATGATATTAATATTAGTTGGTTGTAGATAGGCTTCCAGTATTTTATAATTGGTAAATTGATCTTCGGCTATTACAACTGTGTAATTTTCCCAATTGTATAGGTTGACAGTAGAGTCTGTTTCGTTGATCAATTCTTGATCGATAACATTAGGAATACTAAATTTTACCGTTGTTCCAATTTTTTCTTCTGATGCAATCCATATTTTTCCTCCCAGAAGTTCAATTTCTAATCTGGAAATATATAAACCCAAACCTGTGCCACCAAAGTAGTTTAGGCCATTTTCATCTGCTTTTCTAAATCGTTGGAAAACATCAGATTGATATTTGATTGGAATGCCTTTTCCTGTGTCGTTTACTGAAAATTCAATGGTTTGATTAAGGAAGCGGTATGAGCATGTTATGCTTCCATTCTCGGTAAATTTAACAGCATTGTGCAGCAAGTTACTTAGTATTCCAATTATTTTATTTTGATCCGACTTGATTACATGGTTCGATTCAATATCTGGAAAATTTAATTGTAAATAATCCTTCTTGTTGTTAATTAAAAGCTTTTCTGTAAGGGATTTTACATCCTTCATCATGTTTTGAAGTTTGAAATTCCTTTTCACCGGTTTAGCAGTTCTACTTTCCAGCATTGATACTTTAAGAAGATCTTCAATAATCTTTAAAAGTTGAAGTCCGGAATCTTTAATGGAGCTGGCAAATTTTGGGATATTTTCTTTTATGTTTCCAGATTCAAGTAGTTCAGAAAAGCCTATGATTGAGTTAAGTGGAGTTCTTAATTCATGACTCATATTGGCCAAGAAAGCATTCTTTAGGTTTTCTGCTTCAAGAGCTTTGTTCCATGCTTTGGCAATTTCAAACTCTTTTATTTTGATATCAGTGATATCTTGGAAAAGAACTTCTTCCACAATATCTTCATCTCTGTATACTTCTCCTGTAATTTTCCCTAATCTTAATTCACCATTTTTATAGAAACGAAATTCTATTTCCATTGGCTGTAATTGCATTTGTTTTAAAGATTCTTCAAAAAAAACAAGATCTTCGGAATGAATGTGTTTTTTTAGAATTTCTCTTGTAGGGATTACATTTCCAGTTTGATAGCCCAGAATTTTGTAAGTCACTTCAGACCACCAAAAATCTTTAGTTGAATAATTGTATACCCAATAACCAATACCAGCAATGCTGTGTATTTTTTTCAATTGTCTAATTTCTGTTGTCGTATTTAATTTAATCATTTTGTTTTTGGGTATATGTTAATACGGCTAAATTTAATTGATTTTAATAGAGGTTATATGGTGAAATAATAAATGTTCGCTTATGTTTTTAATGTTTTGAGTATTCCTTCGATCAAAAAGAATGTTAAAGCCAACAAAATAAATATTCTCCAAAACTGTCTTCCTTCTCTTTTTTCGTTAATAAGCTCAGATAGTTTCATTTTTTCAGAAGAAATTACAGAATGGTTTTCATTCAAGGCCTTAATTTTATTTTCAATTTCTTGTTTTGCGTAATAAGAAAGTTGAGATTCATTTCTAGGATAATTGAAAGAGCAAGTTTGGATAATAGAGTCGTTTAGAGTGATTGTGTAATTTTCTGAAAGCCTTAATTGATCTGCAGTTTTAAGCTGTGTTGATTGGTTTGAGCTGTTTATGCTTAATGGAATAATATCAATGCCAATTCGCTCATTTTTAATATGAAACTGCTCTTCATTATTTGGGATAAAAGAGTTTGTTAAATCAATTGTATTATTTTTTCCAATTTGGTAATATATTTTGCTCCAGTTTGAGTTTGTTTTACTCAAATTGATTAAAGTAGGTACTAATATTGGGTGTGTTATTAGGTTTGTCCATTCACTTTTTAAATTCATACTGAATTGATAAAGTTGTCCTTTCCCATATTGAATTCTTGTAAATAATTTTTCAGAACCCGCAGTTAGCCAAATGGATTCTAATGTTGGATTATTTGGTGTTGATAGTTTGTAGAATTTATAGATGTCAGGTAGACGTGCGTTATCTTTTAAATCTTGAAAAACATCCTGGTAAAGATTTGCTTTGGTTTCAATTTTTGAAATTCGTTGTTGGGTAGAGTCGATTTCCAAATAGTTTGGAGCCAAAACATCTGATAAGAATAGGTTTACACTTGTTTTAATTTGCTTGCTTGGTATATAAAGCACATTTCCACCATTTTGCAGATACGTTTGTAAGCTTTGTTTGAAACCACTTTCAATATCTTCAATTTCATTTAAAATAATTAACTGAAATTTATTAAAGGTTTCATTGTGTAATTGGGGTTTGTTAATGTTCTTAATCTTAAAGTTTTTATCTGAACCAAATAGTCTGTTAATGTACTGATTTTCCAATTTCTGATTGACCGATAAAATATGATTTACTTTATTGGTTTTGTAGGAAAAGTACAAATTGTTATCGTAAGTAATTGGGTAATCCTCAATGCTTAGTTTGGCTTGTATTACGCTTAATTGTCTATCGCTATAGCGCAATTTAGTAATTTGAGATGAGCTTTTATTAACATCAATGCTTCCCACAGTTTTCAAACTATCATTTACTGTCAATTGAATCGGAATCTTTTTTAAATCTTTGTCTGAGTGGTTCGAAATTTTAACTGATAACTCTTTTTGAGGACCAGTAAAATGTAATGGTTTTTCGAACCAACAAGAGTCCAGGACCAGATTGTTTTTAGCTTGCAATTGGAAGAGAACAAAATTCACCGTTAAAAGACTGTCTTTTTGTAGTTTTTCGAAATCAGCTTGAGTTTTTTGAAAATCAGATAGTACATAAACTTCTAACTTCTCAAGTGGTGAATCCAGTCGGATATTATTTAGTGTTTTTGATAGTTTTATCGAATTGGAAGAGGGAATTATTTCCTGTATTCTCGCAATGGCTTGATTTTTATTTAAACTAGTAGAGTAGTGTTGTAAATCGTTGCTGTAGATTCTGATTTTAGCATAATCGGGCAATGATTTTACAAGTTCAAATGCACTATTTTTGGCAACTTCCAGAGCATTCCCTCTTTCAGTTTTACCATTCATACTAAACGAATTATCAATGTAAATATTAATTAATTCGTTGTTTTTATTCGATATTTTTTCACCAGAAATAGGAATGTAAGGTTGCGAGAATGCAATAATAATAGAAGCCAAAGCTAGTATTCGTAGCAACAGAACAAGCAGGTTTTTAAGCTTTGATTTTCTTTTGTTCTCGGTATTTAGGTTTTGTAGAAAACGAAGGTTACTAAAAAAGATTTTTTTGTAACGTTTAAAATTGAAAAGATGTATGATGATTGGAATCAATAATATAAAAAGAAACCAAAGGTAATTTGGATGCAAAAAATGTAGCGACATATTTCCTTAACTTAAAAGTATTGGCAAAATAGCTAAAAACTGGATTGAAATAAAGTATTTCTTTAGAATTTCGCACTCAGCTTTACATTCAATTTACGTCCTGTAAGATAATTTGGAATTGCATATTGATTGCCTGAAATATCATTGATCCAAAGGTATGAAACAGTGTTGTTGATATCTAAAACATTAAATACTTCCAAACCAATCCACATGGACTTAAAATGACGTAACAATCCTTTGTTTTTTGTTTTCTCATCTACCAGAATTTTGGAGAACCCCAAATCAATTCGTCTATAATTTGGCATTCTAAAGCTTCCACCATTTTTACCCCTTTTGGGAGTCCAAACAGGCAGTTTCCCAGCATAGAATAATGCAAGGTGCATTTTGTAAGAAGGATTGTTAGGTAAATAATCCTGGAAAAGCATTGAGAAATTAAATCTTTGATCTGTAGGGCGAGGTATAAAGGACTTCTCATCGCCTTTAATATCTTCTTCTGTTTTCATGATGGATAAACTGGCCCAGGATTCCGTTCCAGGAACAAATTCACCATTGATTCTCAAGTCCAATCCGGTTGTGTATCCTTCTGCCTCCTGATCACCATAATATCGTATACGAACATTTTCAATGTCATACGGAGTTACGGAAAGAAGATCCTTGTAGTACAATTCGCTTGAAAATTTAAAAGGACGATTCCATGCTTTAAAGTAATATTCTTGACCTAAAACATAATGGATTGCTTTTTGGATATTGACTTCAGGACTAATATTTCCGTTAATCATTAACATTTCGCGATAAGATGGAATTTGTTGATATAGACCTGCAGAGAGTTTAAATTTTACTTTGTTTTCCCAGTTTGGGATATAATGAATCGATCCTCTTGGTGAAAAATATCCTTTTTTATTGTAATCCCAATAATGGTAACGAAATCCTCCTGTAAGTTGCAGTTCTCCTTTTTTTGTTTCCAGAATTTGAGTTGCTTGCACAAATGATTTATAGTGCTTTGAGCTAATATTATTGTTTGCATTGCGATTGTATGCCAGCAAAACTTCACTGTCGGATACTGGAACAGAGTAGCCAGCAGAATCTTGGTATTGCCATTCATTAATTTTGTTGCTAATATCCTCCTTTTTAACTCCAACTCCCCATTGTAAAAATAAATCGTCCATAGAATGATCTCCTTTTACATCCAAATTATAAACCTCTTGATCGAGTTTGTTTCTGGCATGATCAATAAAAGTTCCGATTCCCAGATTTTCAACACTTTCAGACTGCGATCCTCCTTGAGATACAAATAAATCGCTCAAATAGTATTGTCCCATAATATCATACCTCTCTTCTTCTATGCTTTCGTATCTGCTTCCGATTAATCGGATAAAAGAATTTGAGTTGGGATGATACTTAAAAGTAACTGCCTGAATGTTCGAATTGAATTCATCTTTTTCATTCCCGTCAAAATAGATATCAAGATTCAATGCATTACTAATGGTTCCAAATGAAGTACTCCTGTTTTCAGGTTCAAAATTGTATTTGTTTTGACTAAAGCTAGTCCACAGGTGCATGCTACATACCGAATTGAATTTGTAGTTAACCAGTGCCTGAAAATCCGTGTAATTGGGTTCATATTCACCTTTTGTGTCCAAAGAATTTAACAAATAACGATTGGTTTTATATCTCAATCCAGCCATATAGGATATCTTCCCATTTTTTGACGCATTGGCAAAATGTGTAGATGCACCCATTAAGCTTAACTCGGCAGAAGCTTCAAAATTAGTTGGAGTTTTGTACTTAATATCAAGAACCGAAGATAGTTTGTCACCATATTTTGCATCAAACCCACCAGAAGAGAATTGAACCGAAGAAACCATGTCAGGATTAATAACACTTAAGCCTTCCTGTTGACCAGAACGAATTAAATTGGGTCTGTATATTTGGATTTCGTTGATATAAACAAGGTTTTCATCGAAATTACCACCTCGAACCGAATATTGTGAACTCAATTCGTTATTGGAACTTACTCCAGGTAAAGTTTTAATGACTTGTTCAACAGCTCCACTACTGCTAACTGGAATTTGTTTCAAATGCTTTTTATCAATTGAAATATTTTTATCCCTAATGATTTTATCTGTTTCAACAGTTACTTCAGATAATTCTTGTTCTTTTAATTTTAGCTTGATATTTAGGACTCTATTTTCCGATTTTTTAAGTCGAATTGGCAATTCATAATCCTGAAAAGAGATATGAGTTACCTTTAAAGTATAGTTTTTATCAAAATCAATTGCTAAATCAAAACTTCCATTGCTATTAGTGCTTGTTGCAATATTTGTTTCAATGATTTTTAAGTGAGCACCTTTAATGGGATTATTTTCGGTATCGGTAACTTTTCCGGATATTTTACTAGTGTTTTGGGCAATACTACAAAAAGGAATCAGTAGAATAAAGAAAACAACTGATCTATAAAGGGTTTGAAGCATGAGTTTTTTAGTTTAACAGGATTAAGATACCATATGAATCAGAAATCCGAATATACAAAAGGAAAGACAGAAATTGAAAGCTTTGCATAAAAATTAAATCATCTAATTAACACTTCAATAACTTACAGTTTTAAGTAAGTATCATATCTTTATATTTTCTAACCCCTAAAACTTTAAAAATCATGTTTGGTAAGAGTAACAAACTTTTGATTGTAAGTATGTTTCTGCTTTTTTGTTTTGCCTCTTGTAAAACTCAGGAAGAAAAAGCTGCTGAAATTCACAATCATGCTTTCACAATAGATACTCATGTTGATACACCATATCAATTGTTAAATAAAGATTTCAACATTAGTGAATATCATGCATACAAAAGAGGAGGAAGCTGTGTTGATTTTCCAAGGATGAAGAAAGGTGGTTTGGATGGAATCTTTTTTGCAGCTTTTACATCGCAAAGAGATAGATCTGCAGAAAACATTCAGTTTGCCAGAGAAAAAGCAGATGAATTGATTGATTCAATTTATGCTGCATGTGATAAATATTCAGAATTGGCTGAAGTTGCCCTTAATGTAGCTGATGGATATCGCCTGGAAAAGGAAGGGAAACGAGCCATTTACATTGGTTTGGAGAATGGGTTCCCAATTGGAACGGAGATTTCTGAAGTTGAAAGATATTTCAAGAAAGGAGTACGTTACATTACACTATGTCATACTTCGAATAATGATATATGTGATTCTTCGACAGATAGTCATGGTGCAGAATTTGATGGATTGAGTAAGTTTGGTGAAGAGGTAGTGAAGGAAATGAATCGATTGGGAATTTTAATAGACGTTTCTCACATCTCTGATAGCTCATTTTACGATGTAATAAAATTGACTACAAGCCCGGTAATTGCTTCACATTCGTGTGCAAGAGCAATTTGCGATAATCCCAGAAACTTAAGTGATGAAATGCTAAAAGCATTGGCCGAAAATGGAGGTGTTATTCAAATGTGCATATTAGATGATTACGTAAAAGCTCCGGATAAAAATAGTGAACGTTATGAAAAAGAAATGGAATTGCGTGAACGCTATCGTAAAATGGGGAAGGTGACCAAGGAAGAGGAGCAGAAAATATGGGCAGAATGGAAACAATTGCAAATAGATTATCCCAAGAACAAACCTACAGTTGCTGATGCGGTAGATCATATTGATCACATTGTGAAAGTAATTGGAATTGATTATGTGGGGATTGGAACAGACTTTGACGGTGGTGGCGGATTAAAAGATTGTGCGGATGTTAGCCAAATGATGAATATTACCATTGAATTGCTGAAACGTGGCTATTCTCGAGAGGATATTCATAAAATTTGGGGAGGAAACTTTATGAGGGTATTTAAGCAAGTTGAGAATTTGGCTGAGAAAGCAAAAGCTTAAATGTTTCAAAAAATTGACTGATTAATTTTTTACTTTTGCTCCAATTGATAAAATTAGAAAACTGTGAAAAAAGTTTTAGTAATAAGTGAGAAGAACGAAGCCCGTTCGCAAATGGCTGAAAAATGGCTGAATTACTATGGTAAAAAGCATCTAAAAGTTTGGAGTGCTGGATTAGAGAAGGGAATAATTAGTGTTTTGGCGCAGAAAGCAATGGCTGAAGCTGTTATGGATATTCCTGAATATAAATCGAAAGCTTTAACTGAAATTGAAGAGGAAAATTTCGACTACGTATTGTGTTTTGATAAAGAACTTTCTAATGGATTGCCAGAATTAAAGGGAAAGCCAGAAATAAAAGTGTTTGATGTACCAAATCCAGCTACAGTAGAAGGAGAAGAGAAGGTAAAGTTGCAAGCTTACAATGCTGTTTGTAATGCAATTGATGATGCGTGTTTTGTATTTGTGCAGGAACGCTTCCAAATTGTACCATAAATTAACAGATTTATTGATAATCGAAATTATTTACATAGCACTTTACTTTGATAAAGTATATCATATTTACATTAAAAAGAGATTCATTTATTGGATCTCTTTTTTTATGCTAGTAAGTCTAATTTTGGAAGATTTTATAGTTCTGATTTACCAATTTTATCAATAAAATCTAGTTTCAAATATTTCCAATTTTGTCACATTTATTATTGTCTGAATAAGCCTTGTTTTTTACCAACTTGCTTGACATGGCTGAGATTTATTCGTATTTTTAATATAGATCTGATTTGGCTTCTAATACATGTAAAATCAATATTTTATGACATTTGTGATTTTCCATATTAATTTAGACTTACTTCTGGAAACCTATCAGAGTAAACCTTATCGAAATCCTGAAAAGAATTAAGCATTTCAATTTATTTTTTTAGAATTTATTCATACAAAAGGAGGCGAAGATGAAAAAAAACATTGGAGTTTGGTTAGATACCGAAAAAGCCTACATTATTACACTTGAAAATGGCAATAGCCAGATTGAAACAATTGAATCGGAAGTTGAAACAAGAGTGCGTTTTAAAGGAGAAACAAAAGCTTATTCCCGAATGGGGAATCAGTTTATTAATCCAGCAAAGAGAATGACTCACCGACGTAGACATCAGTTCAAGCAATATTTTGAGAATATCACTTCTAAACTGGCGAACGCCGAGGAAATCTATTTGTTTGGACCTGCGGAAACAAAAGTACATTTGGCAAAGCATATTAATAAACAGACAAATCTTAATGATAAAGTGAGAAAAATTGAATCAGAGGATAACATGACAGAGAATCAAATGATTGCTCGTGTTAAAGAGATATTTAGTTCTGATCCTGTAAAGGTGAAAGCAAGGATCAGGCATTGAAATAAAGTAGATTAGCATATCAATAGGTAAGTAAGGCGGTTCCCGGTTTTGAATATTTTGCATGATTGCCATCAAAGCAGAATTAAAAGCCGGGAATTTCTTTTACATTTATCAATCGTTTTTTAATGATTATCTAATGTTGGTAAAAGCTTTGGTGTAGGGTATGGTTAATGCTCGGTGCTTGATAAAACTGGTACGAATTTCTAAATTAGCATACATATTTTAATATGAAAACTATAGACAGGCAATGATTCAACAAATAGAAATTACTTTACCTGCTTTTTCGCGGGGATATCATTTAATAGACTCGGAAATAAGAAGAAATTTACCTGATTTACCCGAAACAGGAATGTTGCACTTGTTTATCAAACATACATCCGCAGCATTAACTATTAATGAGAATGCGGACCCTTCGGTTCGTGATGACTTTGAGTCCATAATGAATCATCTGGTGCCAGAAAATGAACCTTATTATACGCATGTGTTAGAAGGGGCTGATGACATGCCCGCTCACGTAAAAGCTTCCATGATGGGGACAGAACTTACTATTCCCATTACAAACCACCAATTAAATATGGGAATTTGGCAGGGGATTTATTTGTGTGAATTTAGAAATAGAGGAGGACGCCGTAAAGTTGTTGTTACGATATATTCATAAAAAAACGCCTCTTTTGGAGGCGTTTTTTTTATATTGCTTGTGTTTTCTCTCGTAACCATGCTTTGTGTTTCTCATCCAAATCCAGTGATAGAATATCGTATACCTTTTGGTGATAATTGTTCAGCCAGTATCTTTCTTCCTGGGTTAATAATTCTATAATTATGCCTTTGGTTTCGAAATGACAAAGTGTGATGGTTTCAAATTCTAAATAATCGCCAAATTCTGACGATCCAGCATCTTTACAGAGAATTAAGTTTTCGTGTCGAATTCCATATTTACCTTCTCGGTACAATGCTGGCTCATTTGATGTAATCATTCCCTTTAAAATGGCTTGATCTTTTAGTTCCTGACGAATGCTTTGCGGACCTTCGTGTACATTCATAAAACAACCAACTCCATGACCCGTTCCATGACCATAATTGCGTAAGTTTTTCCACAAATCCATACGTGCTAAAGCATCAATATTGCAACCACGTGTTCCCACAGGGAAAACTGCCATTGACAATTGTATCATGCCTTTTAGCACCAGGGTATAATCTATCTTTTGCTCTTCACTTAAGCCTCCAAGAGGAATTGTTCTGGTGATATCTGTTGTTCCATCAAGATATTGTGCTCCTGAATCAATTAAAAGAATACCTTCTTTTTCAATCTGGATATTACTTTCTTCGGTTGTGTGGTAATGCGGCTGTGCTCCATGAGCTTTATAACCACAAATGGTACCAAAACTTTCACCAATAAAGCCTTCTTGCTGAGAACGAAACTCCTTTAATTTTTCCATTACCGCAAATTCGGTAATTTTTGTATTCTCAAGGTTTTCTTCCAACCAATAGTAGAAATGTGTTAAGGCAATACCATCTTTTCTCATGGCATTTTTCATTCCTTCAATTTCTACATCATTCTTAGTGCTTTTAAAAAGCTGCGTTGGATTTTCTCTTTCTATGATGTTTGCAGATATGGAATTGTAGATTTTTAAGTTGGTTCTGTTGATATCCAAAAGCACATTGGCAGAACCAGGAATTTCTTCTAAATCAATAAAAATTCTTCCATAGTCAGCAATCTCAATTTCATCTTCAAGTAAAGTTCTAACAAGATTATCTGGTACTTTTTCTTCGTTCAAATAAATGGTTGCCTTTTCTTTTTCGATAAGAGCATAAGCCAATGCCAGTGGGTTGTAATCAACATCGCTTCCACGTAAATTGAAAATCCAGGCAACATCATCCATACTTCCTACGAAATGATAGTTGCAATCCAATTCAGCCATCTTCTTGCGAATCTTGGTTAGCTTTGCAAATCTGGTTTTGCCTGAATATTTTAAATCATGTTCAAAGATCTCTCCATTAGGCAAAGCAGGACGGTCCTCCCAAATTTCATTGATTAAATCAAATTCTTCAACAATATGAACTCCCAAGTCGCCTAAGTTGTTTTTCAAATTGCGAGTTTCGGCTACTGAAAAGCAAGTTCCATCGAATCCGACATGAGCATTCACATCTAATTCAGAAGCTAACCATTGATATGGAGTTGGGGTATTTTCTGTTCCCATTTTGAACAGCTCAATACTACTGTCTGTCAATTCTTTTTCGGCTTGTACGAAATATCTTGAATCGGTCCAAAGCCCAGCTTTGTTTTCGGTGATGACAACAGTTCCGGCCGATCCGGTAAATCCTGAAATCCATTGACGACTTGTCCATCTGTCAGGAACATATTCGCTCATATGTGGGTCTGAGCTGGTAACGATGTAAGCGTTAATTTCTTTTTCATTCATTAGAAAACGCAATGCGTTTACTCTTTCGGCAATAGTCATTTTAAGGTTTGTTATTGTTTAGGCCATAAAATTACAATAATATGAAGGAATTGAGACGATTCCTTTCTTAAAAAATCAATGAAAATTTGATTTTATATAAAAAAACCTCTTTCTCATAAGAAAAAGAGGTTTCTTCGAATTTGTATTTTTTATCTTAAACTAACATTTCCATATTGACTGTTAATTTTTACTTTTCCCTTAGGATCAGTTGAATTTCCTACGATTACTTTCAAATAAGTCTCTGAGTTGTCAACTACCTTTTGAATTACTTGTGCATTGTCAGGATAATTGATGCCACAATACTTGGTTTCAGCTTCAAGTGAATATGAAGCTCCTTCTTCAATTGCAATCCTACTTGCTACGTATTGGTTGTTCACTTTAATCGATTCAAAATCTTTGGAAACATTATTGATTTTACAATTGCCATATTTGAGGTTCAATTCCAATTCTTTATTCACATTATCAACTTTAAAATCAGAATATTGTCCCATGTTAACTCTAAATGCATCTGTATTTAAGATGTTGAAAGCATCATATTTCGAATCGGCAATAACGGCTTCATTACTATCCAAATGTAACTTAGAATAACGACTCACAACAATTAGTGCCTTGCTTGTTCCAATATTCATTTTCGAATATTTTAAAGTAAGTTTGGTTCTGTTACATTCTTCTATGGTTGCTTTTGCATAAGCCAGGTTAATGGTGCTGACAGGTTTTTCTTCAGGATACAGAAGCTTTTCTGCTTTTAAATTTCCATAACTTAGGTTAATGTTTGCTTTCTCCTTAATCGATTGAATAAAGATATTCCCAAATTTGTTGACTACTTCAAGTTTAATATACTCTGGCATAAAAATTTTATAATCGATACTAAACTTCTTGCCAGTTTTAAACTTAGTCGACATTTTTGTTTCTGCTTTAATTACATCTCCAATTTTATCCATATTGATATCGATATTTGTGAAAAGTAATTTTGCCTTTTCCTCACTGGTGGTTTCGATTGTAATTAAAACTTTTACTGAAACTGAATCTTTTTCCCAATTATGAATGTCAATATCACCATATTTGTTGCTAAGGTTTAATTCAGTTCCTTGTTTGGCCGAGAATACTTCAATAATTTCTTTCTCGTATTCATCTGTAGCAAAGGAATTGAATCCAAATCCCATAACTAAAATCAGTAGTATAGCCGAAATTTTAAATGCTTTCATCGTTGTTCTATTTTATGCTTTTAAATTCTTGTTATTAGTGGTTGCCCTTTGAATTATGTCGAGACATTCAGGTATGTTTTTGTTTGTTTTCTTACCTGGTACAATTGCTCAATAATTCTGTTTAAAATACTGGTTTTTACCTGATAATATTCAATCATTGCCTGAATTACTCTGTCATCATCAGGATGTAATTTTAATTCCTGTTTTAGTTGACAGTAGCGTTTGTCCATCTCTTTCAATTCTTCTGATAAGATGTTCTGATGTTCTTTGTTATCAAAGCTTCCCATTCGCTCAATCATCCTCAACTGACTATCGATATTTGATGTGTAAAACAATTCAACTTCCTGATATTCTGGAGATATAGCTCCAAGCCCCAAATCCTCAGGAGATTGCATTTTACGAATCTGATATCCGGTAATCCCTGAAATGACCACAAAAATAGCTATTGTTGCCACTTTTAAAAGTCTTGACATCCCAAATAGAGAGTTCTTTTTTTGTTCATTGTTCAATTTTTCAAGAAAGTTTTCAAAATGATCACTCCCAGGATCATGATCATCGAATGCTTCCTTGTGTTCCCTAAGTACTTTTTCCAATTCTTTCATACAAACAAGTTTTATTCGAATTGTTGTACGTAACCTTCTTTTTTTAATGTTAATACTTCATGCTGGTGTAATTCATTTGGTATTAACGGAAATAAGAGAACGGTTTACAGCAATTTTTTGGTTTTCTCTTTTTCTAATATTTGAATCAGTTTCTTTTTGGCTCTCAAAAATTGTGATCGTGATGTTGAAGCATTTACATTTAAAACTTTTGCTATTTCTTCATGATCGTATCCTTCCAATAAGTACAGATTCAGTATAATACGGTAACCTGTTGGTAGCAGGTTTATAGCATGTTTAATTAAATCAATTTGTTCCTGGGTATCCTCAATCTCATAATTGCTATCCTCTTCTTTTAGCTTGTATAACTCATCTTCCAGCGGAAAGATTTCAAGCTTTTTCTTTTTTAAGCTATCCAATGAACGATTAATTACGATTCGTTTTAACCAGGCACCAAAGCTAACTTCACCTTTATACTTCCTGATATTTTTAAAAGCTGATAAAAACGCTTCCTGCATAATATCTTCGGCTTCCGATTCGTCTTTTACGATGCGCAAGGACGAATTATACATTGCCTTGTAGTATAATTTATAAATCTTAAATTGTGCTTTGGGGTTGTTTTTTCCGCAAAGCTCAATTAAATCCTGGTGAATGTTCTGGTACAATGAGCTCATTAATCAATTTCTATTCTAATGACGATTGCGGAAATCATGCGTTGCATGTCTTTTTAATTATTTACGAGAATAAATATAATTAAAAAGAAATATCAAGACAGTATTATGGTAATAATATTTTGTAAATAACAGATATTGATACAATTGATGATTAAAAAAGTGAACTTGCGCGTGAAAGAATATTTTTTGCAAATTCTTTTAATGATGATCTAAAAATTTTCAAACTACGTTTAAAATGATATTCAAGCTCATTTCTCTCCAACTTTTGTTCTTTGATATTTTCAATTTTGGAGATGAGAGCACTAGCCATATGTTCATATACTGACCTTTTGTAATGTCTGATACTATGATTGATGTCAGCTTCAGTAATAAATTCTCTCACATCAAGAATGTAGGTGTTAATGTGTGAGTTGCAGAATTGTTCCAAGGCTTTATTCATTTTCTCATGTCTTATTCTGGCTTTTCCATACTCTGATTTATTTGCAGCTGGTGTGTCAATTTCTGCACCATTTATAAAAATGATTGGCTTTTTGACTTTTTTTCGAATGATTTCAAGATTCTTGATTAGCTTATCCTCAGTAATCTGTCCAATAAAATCATATTCTGAAGTGAAAAAATCATAAAAGGCTTCATTCATATTTTGGAATTCATGCTTTTTGCATCGAGTAACAAATTCTGCTTTCGATTCATTTACAAAATCGGAATAGGATTCGTATGGGATTTTAATTTCAGAAGATTTTGACTGGTACAAATCCATTGTATAATCAACCAGGAGACTGTACACTAAAATATCGTAATTGTTGGAGAATACTTCCGTGTCGAAAACCTGTTGGTCGAGGAATGGAAAGGAAGCAATCAATTCACTTTTATTTTCTTCATCCAATCTTTCCGACTGAAGAAGAATTTCGGTATGTGCTTTCGGAATGGGGTGATTGTTTTGGTTTACATCATTGTATTCGGTCATCACTTCCAAATCTTTATACGATAAATAGTGTGCCATTTGTCTTAAATCGCAAGCACCCTTTAAAAGTATTCTTGTTGATAAAGAATCTGTGTTCTGATGATCTTCTGTCCAATCATTAGCCTCCTTGATCCAATGTGGCTGATCTTTTGAATTCAGTTCAACAGTTACATCACCAACTCTTTTTATTGCTGGGAAATTGAGTTTGGCATACATGTATTGCTCCACACCAATATTCATCGATCGGCAGGAAAAGAGAAAATGTTCCAGTTGATTTTTTGTCTTGTACAATGCATAGAATCCAACAATTCCATATTCTCCAAATCGATCTTTTACTTTTATCGCTTTGCATTCATAATCAGTATTTTTAAGTAATGCCACAAGCTCATTTTTATCAATTCTTTTCTTGGTGTAGTTGATTTGATTGGTTCGGTTAATGAGTTCATGAATTCTATCAATTATAGGTTCTAAATTTTCTATAATTGCCAAATGAATATCCGATGATTCCAGAAAATGGATATTGTCTGAAAAATGTTCTTTTTCCTTCTCTTTTTCTTCTAAGATTTTATATTGCTGCAATCTGGTAAGTGCAGTATCATCCTTTCCTATAAATGCTTTGTGTCTACTGATTTCAGGTATGAAATCAGGCTCTTTTGTAAAAATGCCTGGGTTGTAAAATTCTACTTCGGCCAGATTTAAATGGTTGTCGTCTAGAAATAATACATTAGCAGGACGAAGTTGCGCAGAACTAATGATTTCCTTGACGTTTTTTCCTTTGGGATTCCAGTTGATCTGTGGGAATATAAAATAATCCCAAATTCCTAATTCAAGTAGTTTGGCTTTTGCTGTTTCAAAATCATTTTTAGAAGCAATTGAATTGATAATTCCTCGTGAGCTTAGGTCTTTAATTAATTGAATGTTTTCATCAATAGAAATAATGCCTTCTTCCGATAAAGTTCCTTTCCAAAAGGTTTCATCCAAATCCCAAATTACCAGCTTAATTGACTCCATATTGAAAAGCTAATTGTTTCCTCTAAATTTATATAGAATAAATAAAAATAACAATCAATTAAAATGTTGTTCATGAGGAGAATAGGAGGGTTGATCAAAATAGATAAAAGTCTGTATAGAGGAATAAGAAATGATTTTGATCGTCATAGAGTCTTCATTATAATTAGGATTTTCAAGTATGATCTTTACAGAATTACATTTTCTATAAAAAATGATGGTTACGGTACGCTGTACCTTCATAATTGCTAATTATCTATCTACTACAAATATTTAAGGTGCTCCGCACCTAAGTAATGATTAATTTTTATTCATGAAAATGCAGCGGAACTGTGTATTCTTTGTAGTAAATTCATTATTAAGAGTCAAAATAGGTGCAGAGCACCGTAATATTTACTGATAAAATGAGAATCACCAACAGAAATGAAAGATTTTTGTGATTTTGCTATTGTGTGAATTTGGAATGGGAACTACTCAGCAGTACTTAAATTGAATTGGCTTTGGAGTTTTACAACTTTTCTACTATTCAAACATTTCTAGACTTTCAGAAAAAAGAGTTATCGAGAATATCGATAACTCTTTTTTCTTTAAGTGATCCCTCTGGGGCTCGAACCCAGGACCCCAACATTAAAAGTGTTGTGCTCTACCAGCTGAGCTAAGGAATCAGGATTTCTAAATTACTGAAAAAAAAGAATTTTTGAAAATAAATTCCTGGCAAATGAATTAATGGACATTTGCTTAGTGTTTGATTGTTTTATTGTTACAGTTTTACTTTGTTTTCATTGTTGATAAAAAAAATATAATTATGGTATTGCATAATTGGATTACGTACCTTTACGATTACTTACAATAGAAATTATAAATAATAAGCAATTTTGTTATATGTACAGAAAACTACTTACAATTCTGTTTTTTCTAATTTCGCTGGTAGCGATTGGGCAAGATAAAATGAGTTTGAAAGGTGAGATGTTGGATTATAAAGGTGAAAATTTCTTGCTTTTAAGCGGTGATGATGGAGGCGTTTTTGTAGTAGATAGTGCAAGGGTTGATTTTGATGGCGTGATTCAGTTTAATTGGGAAGGAACCCCTGGTTTTTATCGAATTGCCAATAAGAATAATAAGATTGATTTTAAAATTGATAGAAACGATTTTTGGTTCTCCTTATCAGGTTCTATGGAAGATGGAGAGCTGCAGTTTCCAGAAAATGATGAAAACTATCAATACCAATATTATTTATCCGAATTTTCGATCTTGAATGAATCGATAGAGGACTTGCGAGAAGATTTGCTGGATTTAAATGAGAAAGATTCTTTATTTAAAGAGAAGTATTCGGAATTTAAAAATCTCAAAAAATCGAAACGCAATTTGCTTAGGGATTTATGGGGATCGCATCTTGATTCATGGTCGGCGCGTGTTGCTTTGGCTCAGCAAGAATTGATTCCTGATGTAAAATTGAATGGGCAAAAAGCTAATGAATACTACCTGAAACACTTCTTTGATTATTTCGCCTTTTCGGATTCACTACTTACCGGAACGCCTGTGTATTACGATAAAGTATCTAAATACCTAAAGGCACATAAAATTAATGAGCTAATAAGTAGTGGCAATTATAAAGAAATTAAGGAGTTAATTGGCAATTTATTCTGGTTGACTGAACTCAATCCAGGATCGCAGAAATACATGGCCAACTACCTGATGAATCGTTTCCCGGCAGAAGAGTATTTTGAGGTTTACCACATTGTAAGTGATGCCTATCGCGTACTAAACACTTGTGAATATGTTTTGAATACCAAAACAATAAAGCGCAGAATCAATAATTTTAAAGCAATCACAAAAGGCTGGCAAGTGCCTGACATTCCTTTGTATCATACCAATAATGGAAGAGTGCAGAATTTAAGCAATGTGAATAGTGAGGTTACTTTACTAATTGTGTGGTCGGGGAGTTGTAAGCACAGTGTGAATATGCTTTCACAAATCTCAGAGATATACTATACTTATAAAGAACTGGGTTTAGAGGTTGTAGCGGTTTCTTTGGATAGCAATCTGAATTATTGGAAATCTGCGGTAATGAATGGAGCTTATCCGTGGATCAATTCCTGCGATACCGATGGATTACATGGAACAGTTGCCAGTCAGTTAAATACATTTGTTACGCCAAGCATGTTTTTAATCGATTCTTCGCTAAAGGTCATGGCATTGCCTCACACTTTTTTCCAATTGGAGCAGAAGTTGAATGAGATTTTTAATTGATAGGATTAAGCTTTACACATAAAGAAGGAATTGCTGGTTGAATATCTTTTTGTCGTGCAGTTTTAGGATGAATTATCGTAGAAATTTGTGTTTGTCGATTTTCTGATATTATACTTATCTTTATATACTGTAAAACTTAATAGTAATTCCAAATTATGAACTATCTTGCTTTAAATTGGTTCAAACAGAAATTTCCACAAAATTACATTCTACGCAAGCCTTTTATCGGAATTATAATCGTTGCTGTATTTTGTTACCTGTTTACCATTTTATACAAACCTCGGCACACCAACAGTTCAGATCCGTTTAGTTATGAAGTTACAATGGCAATATATCTAATTGCTCTAATGCCACCGCTCTATATCACAATTAGAGCATTAAAATTATTGCCGGTTTTTAAGAACAAGGAGAGTTGGACCCTATTAAAAGAACTTGGATTTCCTTTAATACTTTTTCTGATTTTAGGTGTATGGAATTACTTTTTTGGATTTATAATGGAAAATACTGAAGGAAGATGGAATATTTATACTTTTCTGGATTCAGTAAGAAGTACGCTCATTACAGGTACGCTACCATACTTTCTGTTTACCATTCAAAATAGCAGGTATTTACTTTCGGCAAATGCTTGTGATCCTAATGAGAACAATAGTATAAATGAGCAGAGTGAACTGATCCACATCAATTCAAAATTAAAAAAAGGAGATATTCGTTTCAATCCTGAATCATTTCTATATGCGGAGTCAAATGGAAATTATGTGATTTTCTATTTTCTTAAGAATGACAAGATCGAGAAAGAAATGGTTCGAAATTCGATAGGAGACATTGAGAATCAGTTGAGTGAAATGCCGTACCTAATGAGAACACACAGGGCATTTATTGTGAATTTAAAAAAGGTAGTTCTTAAAAAAGGAAACAGTTCCGGCTATCGTTTAAAGCTTGTGGGAACAGACGCCGAATTGCCTGTTTCACGACAAAATATTACCAACTTCGATAAGATTGAACAGGATTTACAAAAATCTCAGCTTGCCATTCCTACCAATTAATTGCCATTTGTAACAAGTTTAAAATTGAGTTCAGAGAGGCTTTGTTCTTTGTCACAAAATCCTGATGTCTGTACCACAATTTTGCCTCTTGAGCCTTTATTTGCTGACTTTGCAATGAATATCAATTGTAAAAATAAACCAGTCAGGAAATATGAATTGTTACCATCTAATGAATTTAAAAAGATTATTGTTGTTGGCTTTTATTCTTCTAGTATGTGAAGTATATGCTACAGAAAGAAAACAAAAAATGCATGGGGTAGTATGTGACCAGAAGGATAAAAGTCCGATTGCATTCGCTACCGTTTCCTTGCATCAACAGAGAGATACCTCTTTGATAACAGGAACTACAAGCAATCAAGATGGCTATTTTGAAATCGACCAGGTAAAAAATGGGAGTTACCTACTTCGTATTAGCTTTATAGGATACCAGACATACATGCTGCCCATCAGGCTAGATAAGAATCATAATTTCAATTTGGGAACAGTTTCTTTACACGAGGAAACCATCCATATGGCAGAGACTGTAGTGGTTGGTGAGCGAATTAAAGCAAAGACTATTGATAACGGAACCAGTTTCTTGATGAATCAAAAAATCTACAGCAACTCCAATTCGGGGGTTGATATCCTGAAACATGTTCTGGGAGTTCAGGTAGATTTGATGAAGAATATCAATTTGGAAGGCAGTTCGAACATTAAAATATTGGTGGATGGAAAGGAGCGTGATAAGCAATACCTGGAGCAATTGGATGCCAGGCAGATTGATAGAGTAGAAATCATTCGAACACCGGGAGCAAAATATGATGCGAGTATAACTGGTGTAATTCATGTCATTCTAAAAGAAAGAGAGGTTGGGATGAGTGGACATATTTTTTCTGAAATTCCTACCAATGCGCAGGAAATATTCCTGGATCCAACTTGTGGGTTGAACTACAACAATAGGAAATTGAATTTATACACTTCATACAACGGAAATCTACGTTATTTCGACAATACGGAAGAGAATACCAAAATACTAAATACTCAAAATGGATTGCATACTTTTTACTCAGCCTTGGATATGAGGCAAAAAAACTGGAAACACAACATCCATATAGGGGCCGATTACTATCTGGATTCGCAAAATCAGTTCAGTTTGTATGCCTTTCTTTGTCCGGAGAATCAGAGTTTTGAGGGGAAATCAGAAATGGAGGGAAGTACCAACGGGCAGATCAATTTGCAAGAGACAAGTGCCAGGCTAGAGAAAAACGATTACATTTTGTCGCATTATTCCATGTATTACAAACATCTGTTTCACAGGAAAGGAAGAGAGATTGCTTTCGATTTAAATTACTTTCGATTGCGAGGGGAGCATACAATCTGGTACGAAAATCAGGAAAACACGGAACTTAATGGAATAAAACCCCAGAATCAGTTTGTTGGCTTTCGTATGGATTACACTTCTCCTGTTGGATCGGATTTAAAAGTGGATGCAGGATGGAAGAGTCAGCTGCGAAAAATGGAAGATCGCAATTCCACAGAATTTAATTACCAGGAGGATATACATGCTGCATACATGGCATTATCAGGTAAAAAAAATAGAATAAAGGCCAGCATTGGATTACGAGGCGAGTATTCTTACACGGGTTTAAATGCGGGCGAGAAAAATGATGAAATTTCCTTCCTGCCTAACCTTCAATTGACTTGGCAAGTTTCCAAGAAGCAAAGTTTTCGATTCAATTATCGAAAAAGCATCACTCGCCCACATGTATACCAATTATCGCCTATTGCTACCCGAATCGATCCGGTAAGTATCAAACGAGGAAATCCCGATTTGATTCCAGCCACTCATCATCACATTGGTTTGAATTATTCCAGCGCTATAGCCAAGAGCTATGTTTCTGTTCAAATGTATCACAGCATTTCAAAGGATTTGATACAGAACCATGCCTTTGTCAATCAAGAACATTTGTTGGAGAATAACATTGCCAATTTAGCAGACAGAAAGGAATATGGATTAAAGTTGAGTGCAGCCCTCAGTTTAGATAAATCCATTGGAATTACTCCTTACCTAAAAATGTATCATCGGTCTGACCGTCCAAATACATTGGCGCGACAATTGAATATTTCAGCGAAAAACAGTTCCGGGTACGAATTTGGCTGTTCATCGCGAGTGAACCTGACCCATGAACTTTCTGCCTCGTGTACTTTTCAATACATTAGTCCCACATACGATTTGCAGAACCGACGCTACTACAATGCCATCTACATGTGTTCGCTCAATCAGTCCTTTAAAAGCGGTTTGAAACTTGGAATCTCATCAACCATTCCGTTGAAAAAAGATTTTACCTATTCGGCAATAAGAAGTTCAGGACCAGATTACCATTTCAATACAAAAGGACAGGTGCATGTGTCGACCTTCTTTGTTCGTCTTCAGGCCAGCTACCAGTTTAAATGGGGGAAGCAGAGAGCCAAAATTGAAAGACAAAATAGAGTGGAGGAGGGAAAGCAGGATAAGGGGTTTTAGTCAAGGTAGTAGCATTGCATCTGGGGCATTCGTAATTGTAGATGTCTTGTTGGGACGTAGCACTGCTACGTCCTTACAGTGTGATATCTAACTGACTGTCATTTTATTATTGTTTTTATTTCCCCCATCTCTTTGGATTCATTCGAATGTATTCTTCAATTCTATCAAATTCTGGTTGATCACGAATTATTCTATCATGGAAGCGAGGCAGCCAATCAAATAAAAAATATCCATTCTGTCTGCACCATTTGGTTAATGCCGATTTATAGGATCGGATCACCGTCGATAAACTACCCGGTTTGGGTGCTATGGAAGACATGTATTGGTTTTTGCTTGTGTCGTTGGGACGTTGCAGTGCAACGTCCTTGCAATCCCCCACAATACCAATTATACCATGTATATGATCGGGCATAATAACAAATTCGCCCAATTCTACATGTTTATTGTATATGGCAATATTTTTCCAAAACTGTTCAGCCTGTTTTCCTATGGCTGATAACTGCACCTTACCATCAACAATTTTTCCAAAGAAAGCTTCTTTATCTTTAGTGCTGATGGTAACAAAATACCATCCTGGTTCTGAGTAATCATGCTTAGGTTTGCGAATAGATTTGCGGTTTTTCATTCCAAATGGGATGTTGTAGATGTTTTGATGTATTTGGTGTAGGGACTGCCGTAGGGACGTAGCACTGCTACGTCCTTACTCTACCTGTATATTCGTTGGTTTAATCTTTTCGCTGTATTTTAAAAGTTTATTGTTTTTGTTACATTATCTTGTCGGGCGTCACCATCCTTAAGTTTTAACTTTTGTAGTGGGTAGTTATTTGTTAATTTCAGTAGGTTTAATTATTGGTTCATGTAATGAAAACACTGAAACACAATAATCGATTCCTTCAATAAGAAATTCTCTTAATTCAAACATTTCATCTGAGATTAATGAACGGGACTTTTCCTGATCTAACCACCCGCCTTCAGTTATTTCGAGAATCCAGTTGTCAGTTAAGGTCTTATAATTCCAATAGTCCATCATATCTCTTTCGTGTATACATTTAAAACCAAAGGGATTCTCAAAACGGATTAAATATTCATCTGCTTTATCTGCAGAGTATTTTATATCTAAATTATCAAGGTCATAATTAATTGCAAGAATTTCAGGAGTGATATACTTCTGAATAATTGTATGAAGTACTTTTGCTTTCAATTTGTTCCGTTTTTTTAGTTCAGTTTAATTACCCACTTCTTATTTGTGTATTGTATCAATCTTTAAAATTGACTTCTTGAATTTATAAAACAATAATTGCTAAACAAAATAAACAAATGGTAATCTTATTGTAAGGTTCAAAATCATATTAGGCATTTCTCAAAAAAGTACCTCCTGAATTGGTAGAGGAGCTCATTTTCCCAAAAAAGTACCTCCTCAATTGGCTGAGGAGCTTGTTTTCTCAAAAAAGTATCTCCTCAATTGACTGAGGAGCTTGTTTTCTCAAAAAAGTACCTCCTCAACTGGCAGAGGAGCTCGTTTTTCCAAAAATGTATCTCCTCAATTGGTTGAGGAGCTTGTTTTCTCAAAAAAGTACTTCCTCAATTGGTTGAGGAGCTCGTTTTCTCAAAAAAGTATTTCCTCAATTGGTTGAGGAATTCATCTTGCCAAAAAAACAATTTCTTCAATGAGGTGAAGAGCTTGTTGTCTCAAAAGCTTATTTCTTCGTTTTCTTTTAGCAAAGGAATGATTCAAAATTCCGGAGATTCTATTTTGTGAACTTGTAATTGTATTTTACGATAGGTAAGAGTGATGATGTTTTTAAGTAAATTAAATTTAGAGGTGTGAAATTATGAGAGTTTGTATTACTCCTTATATATAATAGGAATAGGTGCTTCGGTAAAAAATGTTAAAAAAGTTTTATTGCTTTACAAAATAAATTAAATTTATAATGGTTTTAATAATAATGCTGTTGGTTCACATCATAAAAAAATAGAATATGATAGAACAAATGAATTTTTCAAAGCTGCACTTAAATGAGTTTTTAAGTTACTGTGGCGAAATATCAACTTATCTAAAATCGATCGATAAGGAAGGATTACAAATTGTATCTGCTATTGATCAGTTTGCAGCCAGGTACGAGTTGGCTGTTGCGGTGTCGAACCGTGCTCGATCCAGTAAGTTTACGGATATGCTAAAAGCAAAAGACCATCGTCGTGATGAGTCTTACCTTGCATTTAGAAACTTGATTGAAGCATGCTCTCATCGAAAGAATGCAACAACTGCTGAGAAAGCAGAAAGTCTGTTGAGAATAATCAGGTCTCATGGATGGTCGTTACAAATTGAGAGTAGGGCAGATCAATCGGCTAAAATGACCAGTTTAATTAAAGAACTCAGCTCCGCTGAAAATACCAGTTTAATAGAAGGCTTGTCTGCTACCGATTGGTATCAGGATATGGTTGATGACAATGCAGAATATTTGAAACTGCAGGAAGATAAAACCATTGCTGAATCATCGGAAACGGAGTACGACACTTTAGAGGTGTACAAGAATTTAAGAGTGAGTTGTGAGCAACTTTTCGAGGGCATTGAGGTCTTGAATCGCATTGCTCCTAATGAAAAGTACGATCAGATGGAAGCTTTCATTAACGATTGTACACAGCGTTATCAAACCATAGTGAAAACACGCACTACCAAAAACGAAAACGCTAAAGAAGAACAAACTCAAGAACAGGAGGCATAAATAAAAAAAAGCAGAGGCTCCACAAATTCTCACGTAAACCCGCAAAAGTTTTAAAAGGGAATTAAGGGCCTCGGCTTATGGCAAAAATATAATCATTTTGTCAGTATTTATCTATCCTCTATAATTTTTATACCAACAGCATTTATCTTACGACGAAACCTCCTTTTTAACGAAAGGAGGTTTTTATTTTTTAGATGATTTAAAATTCGCTAATTCGGAATAGGAGAGAGAGCATAGACATCATATAAAGCTGTCTTTAAAATTTATAGCATAAAAAAGAGTCACCAATATTTTGGCAACTCTTCATTTCTTTAGTGATCCCTCTGGGGTTCGAACCCAGGACCCCAACATTAAAAGTGTTGTGCTCTACCAGCTGAGCTAAGGAATCATCCTGATTTTTTTATGAAAGACTTTGGTTGTCTTTAGTGATCCCTCTGGGGTTCGAACCCAGGACCCCAACATTAAAAGTGTTGTGCTCTACCAGCTGAGCTAAGGAATCATCCTGATTTTATTTGAAAGACTTTGGTTGTCTTTAAGTGATCCCTCTGGGGTTCGAACCCAGGACCCCAACATTAAAAGTGTTGTGCTCTACCAGCTGAGCTAAGGAATCATCCTGATTTTATTTGAAAGACTTTGGTTGTCTTTAAGTGATCCCTCTGGGGTTCGAACCCAGGACCCCAACATTAAAAGTGTTGTGCTCTACCAGCTGAGCTAAGGAATCATCCTGATTTTTTTATGAAAGACTTTGGTTGTCTTTAGTGATCCCTCTGGGGTTCGAACCCAGGACCCCAACATTAAAAGTGTTGTGCTCTACCAGCTGAGCTAAGGAATCATCCTGATTTTATTTGAAAGACTTTGGTTGTCTTTAAGTGATCCCTCTGGGGTTCGAACCCAGGACCCCAACATTAAAAGTGTTGTGCTCTACCAGCTGAGCTAAGGAATCATCCTGATTTTTTTATGAAAGACTTTGGTTGTCTTTAGTGATCCCTCTGGGGTTCGAACCCAGGACCCCAACATTAAAAGTGTTGTGCTCTACCAGCTGAGCTAAGGAATCATCCTGATTTTATTTGAAAGACTTTGGTTGTCTTTTAAGTGATCCCTCTGGGGTTCGAACCCAGGACCCCAACATTAAAAGTGTTGTGCTCTACCAGCTGAGCTAAGGAATCATTGTGTAGCCTTTGTTTTCAAAAGCGATGCAAATATAGAGTGATTAAATTTAAATCGCAAACTCAATTTTACGGAATTTGTAGGTTTTTAACCACAGAAACCAGCACGATTTAATTTATATCCTTGGTTCGTAAATTGATATAAAACCGAAAAGAAATTGAAAAAAAAATTCAAATTTTAAAAAACGGCTTTGTCTGCTTATGATAATGGCCTTTTTTGGTGAAAAAATGAGCAGAATTTGGTCTTCTTTTTAATTTCAAAAAATTGAAGAAGCTCCTAAAAAGCGTAAAAAATAATTCTAATTTTGTGATTCATTATCTAAGTTCATGCAAATGGACACAAAAATTGCAAAATAAATCTTCCTTATGAATGATAAAATCGTAGTGATTACCGGAGCATCATCTGGTATTGGAAAAGCATTGGCTTTCGAGTTTGCTTCTCGTGGATCAAAAATTGTGCTTGCAGCAAGAAATGTTGAAAAATTAAAAGAAGTAGAAGAGGAGATTCTTGCCAAAGGAAATGAAGTATTGTCGATAAAAACCGATGTTAGCATTGAGGAGGATTGTAAGAATTTAATTGTCAAAACCGTTGAAAGATTCGGCGCAATTGATGTATTGATTAACAATGCAGGAATTTCGATGAGAGCGATGTTTGCAGATTTGGAATTGTCGGTGATCAAACAATTGATGGATGTGAATTTTTGGGGTACTGTATATTGTACAAAGTATGCCATGCCTTATATTACCAAAGCAAAAGGTTCGATTGTGGGTGTAATTTCAATTGCAGGTTATATTGGCTTGCCAGCACGTACCGGATATTCGGCATCGAAATATGCAATTCGTGGATTCCTGGATACCTTAAGGGTTGAAAACCTAAAAACGGGAGTTCATGTTTTGGTGGCGGCTCCAGGTTTTACTGCATCTAATGTAAGAAATGTGGCATTAACCGCAGATGGTTCATCGCAGGGTGAGACTCCACGTGACGAAAGCAAGATGATGAGTGCCGAAGAATGTGCTCGTTTAATTGCCAATGCAGTTGTAAAGCGAAAAAGAGAGTTGATTATGACTTTTATGGAGGGTAAGCTAACAGTATGGTTGAAGAAATGGTTCCCGAGCTTGTTAGAGAAATTAACCTATAATCATATGGCCAAAGAACCTAATTCACCTTTGAAATAAAAAACGTAATTTGAAGCGAGTTTAAATACTCGCTTTTTTCTTGCATTTTGTAACATTTACAGGGCTTGCAAGTATAATTTACTTTTTGAAATCTGGTATTATTCGATACATCTACTACTACTTGACTAATGGATAAATCTCACTTCAATACTTTTATCTTTTCCAATGCGAACAAGATATATTACTATGTATTTTGTATTCTTAAGAATTATGAACAAACCATTCAAATTGTTGGGAAAACATTCGAGGAGTGCTGGCACAAAAGGAAAGTACTTTCTCATTCCGATTTGACTCCTGTTTTTAAAATTGCCAGAGATTTGGCAAAAAATGAAGTGAGTAGTAAAAGTGCATCAGGACGAGTTCCAAGTCAAAATGACGAAGTTGATCCAATGCTGATACGTTTTTGTAAGTTATTGGAAGAACTGGCTCCCATTCAAGCTGAGATCTTTTGTTTGCGTTCTTTGTTAAGAATGAGTATTGATGAAATATCAAAAATTGTGGGACTTGGAATAAATAATATACAATCCATGTTGGCCGAAGCTCGAAAATTAATTCGAGTAAAGGTTGATCCCGAAGGCATTCTAAAAGAATTTTCTTGTCATGAATTGCTAACCAAATACTATGCAGGAAGCACTAGCATAGAAGAAGAGGAGCAATTTCGTTTATATGTATCTCGAATGGATTTATCAGAAATTCCCGAAACAGATCGGGAATTGTTCGGCATGTTTTTAAAAATTGGAAATTCCGAAATTCCGATTTCTGATTCTGAGATTCTGTCGAATAAAATTAAAGAGCTACAAACTACCCAATGGGGTAAAATTGTAGCAAAATTTAAAAAGTAAGCTACTTTTTATACAGATTTATCATTTAGGGATTTGAACCCTTTCCCTAGAATCTCGTTGGTTTCCATTACGGTTACAAAGGCTTCAGGATCGATTGAGTGGATGTAATCCTGAAGCATCGATAGTTCACGGCGGTTAACCACCATGAAAATCATATTTTTTTCACTTCCGTCATACATTCCGGTTCCTTTTAAGAAGGTGCCACCTCTGTTCATATCTCCAATTACCTTGTTTTTGATCTCTTCGTATTTATCTGATACAATAAATAAAGCTTTTTCATAGGATGATCCTTGCAAGGTAATATCAGTAACTTTACCAATAATAAATAGTACTACCAGCGAATACAATGGAATTTGCCAATCGAGTTGGATGTATAAACAACTTAAAACGATTAGAAAATCGATATAGATAACGGTTTGTCCAAGAGGTGTTTTTGCAAATTTTGCAACCATCATTGCTAAAATATCCGAACCTGCCGAAGTAGCTCTGGCTTTTAAAATTAAACCCAAACCAAACCCTATAAAAATACCTCCGAAAATACAGGAAAGCAATACATCATCAACCAATGGGATTACGCCCCACCAAGCTGTAATTGTATCTAAAAACAAAGCACATAACACGAAAGACAGAATGGTTTTTACGCCAAACCGAGGTCCTAAAACTTTTATCCCAATAAGGCTTAAAGGAATATTTATTGCCAAACTTGCTATTCCAACTGGAATTCCTCCTCCAAACTTTCGAAACAAATCGTTTGAATAATCCATAAAGTGATATAGGATACTTGATATGAATCCGGTATAATCATCAGGATTTAATGTGCCAAATAACCCTTGAGGAAATAATCCTTGAGTCAATTTGTTGATTACGATACCGATTCCATAAATACTACCTGGAACCAAATCGTGAGGAACAATAAAAAATACAAAGCCAGCAGCCATGATAAATGCTCCGGCAATAACCAGTGAGTAATTATAAAACCATTTTCCTGAGAAAATTGCGTCTTTTTGTATAAAAGCCAAAGTGAATATGTTTTAGTGTGTAAGCTTTAATTTAATTGTAAGATTATGCAAAAATAAATAATTTTTAGGGGAATACTTTTCCCAATCTACGCTATTTTCAGAGATTTCTTTGAAGAAAGGTTGTTTTACAGACAAAGAATTGATTGCTTTGCATTAGATTCAATACAAAAATATGAGAGCAAGTATAAGTAGGCTGATCATGAGAATGTTCGGCTGGAAATATATTGGTGATATTCCAGAAGTAAAAAAAGCTGTAATTATTGCAGTTCCTCACACTTCCAATTGGGATTTTGTTTGGGGAAAGCTGGCTTTTCTGTCACACAATGTAAAAACTACGATTTTAATGAAGAAAGAACTCTATGTTTTTCCATTAAAATACCTTTTAAAGTCGTGGGGGGTAATTCCGGTTGATCGATCGAAAAAAGGGAATATGACAGATCAATTGGCCGAAGAGTTTTCGAAAAGGGAGTCCCTATATATTTCAATAGCACCAGAAGGTAGCAGGAGTTTGAGAACGGATTGGAAGAAAGGATTTTATTTTATCGCTTTAAAAGCAAATGTTCCAATTTATTTGGCAGAAATCAATTATGAGGATAAAACCTTAACTTGCGGAGAGCCTTTTTATCCAACAGGAAATGTTGAAGAGGATATGAAAATTATCAAGAGCAATTATATAAACTCAAAGCCAAAACATCCTGAAAGATTTTCTACTGGCTTGTAAATTTTGTTTGTTATGTCCGATCTGTTAAAAGTTAGCTTGGTTCAATCCGATTTGATTTGGGGAGATGTAGAAGCCAATTTGAATCATTTTTCTGAACTACTTGGAAAAATTGAAGAGGAAAATGATTTAATTGTCTTACCCGAGATGTTTACCTCTGGATTTTTAATGAAGGATAAAAATAAGGTAGCGCCATTTGCGGAGATAACAATTAATTGGATGCAGAAATGGGCTTCGCAGCTTCAGGCTGTAATACTGGGAAGCATTGTTGTTGAAGAAAATTCGGAATATTACAACAGGTTATATGTTGTAAATACTGAAGGAGTTTTAGCCCATTACGATAAAAGACATTTGTTTCGAATGGGAGAAGAACAAATGCATTTTAAGGCAGGAAATGAGCGTGTGATTTTTACGATTGGCAAATGGCGAATTTGTCCATTGGTTTGTTACGATTTGCGCTTTCCGGTTTGGAGTCGAGGAATTGATGAATATGATTTATTGCTGTATGTTGCCAACTGGCCTCAAGCCCGAAGAGAGGTTTGGAATACCCTGTTGAAAGCAAGAGCAATTGAAAATCAAAGTTATGTGATAGGTGTGAATCGGGTAGGAGAAGATGGTATGAATTTATCATACTCAGGAGATTCATCTCTTTTCGATGCCAAAGGAAAGCTTCTGGCAAAATGTGAAGATCATAAAACAATCATTCAAACTTACAACATAAGTTTGTGTCAATTGAATGATTTTAGGACCAAATTTCCTGTGCATCTTGATGCGGATTCATTTCAAATAAACAAGTAATAATATGATTACATCAAGCTATTCGGTAGCTTATTGATTTTATTGATGATTTTTATTCATCAAGATTGGAAAACTAAGAATATAGTTCTATATTTAAGTCAGAAGTCAAAAAATCAGATTTAACAAACAAAAACAAATTGTCCCACTTTAAATAATACAAATAATAATGAAAGAATTGACCAGGGCTGAAGAACAGGTGATGCAGATCCTTTGGGAACTTGAAAGTGCCTTTGTAAAGGAAGTAATTGAGCGCATTCCTGAGCCAAAACCAGCTTACAATACAGTTTCAACAATCGTTCGAATCCTTGAGAAAAAAGGATTTGTTGGGCATGTTGCATTCGGTAAAAGTCATAGATATCACCCATTAATTACCAAAAAAGAATACACTCGCAAATTCATGAAAGGATTTGTAAGAAATTATTTCTCGAATTCCTACCGAGATATGGTATCCTTCTTTGCAAAGGAAGAACAGGTAAGCTTATCGGAATTGGAAGAGGTTAAAAGAATGGTTGAAGAGCAAATTAAAAAGCAAAGCTCTTAAAATTTATCGGTGAATGGTAACAGGCGTAATTCTATATTTTTTACAATCAGCAATCTGCATGGCATTCTTTTATGCCTTGTATTGGTTGTTTCTGAAAAGGGATACCTTTTTCAGGATCAACCGTGTGTTCTTGATGCTGACTTTGGCCGCCTCGTTACTAATTCCATCTCTTAAAATACCTTTTCAGGTAGAAACAAATCCGGTGACATCTGATTATGCAATGCTTGATGCAGTAGTACTGACTTCTCAGCAATATTTGAGTGCAAATATGCTACAGGAAGTTGTGGTAACTGCTGATAATCATATTAATTGGTATCAATATATTGGATTTATTTACCTGATTGGATTATTACTACTGACGCTTCGCTTTGCCAAAAACCTAATTCAATTGTTTATTTGGACGAGAACGAATAATCGAATTCGTGAGAATGGAGTTCAGTTGGTAGTAATGAAGGATGATTATCCGCCATTCTCTTTCTTAAACGCCATTTTCATTAGCAATAAGGATTATAAAAAGCCAGGATTTGCATCAATATTGGCACATGAAAGAGTACATGTTGATCAGTTGCACACATTTGATCTTTTGGTACTGGAAGTGCTTACGGTGGTATTTTGGATTAATCCATTTGTTTGGATGTACAAAAGTTCTATTCAGGAAGTACACGAGTATTTGGCTGATGATAAGGTGGTAAATGGTTCGGTTAATCCGAATGAATACAAAATGCATATTGTCAATCAATTCGCAGGAGGCGATCTATTTCGATTGGCAAATAATTTTGGTCAATCAACATTGAAGAAAAGAATTTCGATGTTAGGCAAAATTAAAACTCCAAAGATTGCGTTGGTTAAACTTTTATTGTTGCTTCCAATTGTTTTGGTATTACTATCTGCCTTTGCTTTTACGATAGAAGAAAAGGAAAAACTTTCCCAAGATTTTTCATTTAATGAATTTATTCCTGATGGATTAAAGCAATTCTATTCTTTTTCAGACAGACAATATTCTACATACGATGAAGAATTGAAATTCGTTCATGGATCTGCTGTTAGCGGTATCTCAGCCTTAAAGTATAAGGAAGAAGTAAGTCCGAATCAAGTTTATAGAATTGCTGATGAAATGCCTGAATATCCTGGAGGTATAAATGTGCTGAAGAAGTATATCGCTAATGAAATGAGATATCCTAAGGCAGCAGAGAAGAATAAGATGGAAGGGAAAGTGTTTGTAAGTTTTGTTGTTGGAAAATCAGGGGAAGTTAAAAATGTATATGTAAATAAAGGAGTTTCCCCTGAGCTAGATAAGGAAGCGTTGAGAGTGGTAAAGGGATTGCCTAATTGGACACCAGGTAAGCACAAAGGCAACTTGGTGAATGTTGCTTATACATTACCAATTGATTTTAAATTGAAAGACTTTGCAGTTGAGCAACCAATAGTGATTAGAAAACCAGTTCTTGCGAGACTTAAAAATGCTTCGGATTATCATTCTGATAATTTAGCGAAATTGGAAAATTATAATCAGGAATATACCGTTGTTGAGAAAATGCCAGAATTCCCAGGCGGAAACGGAAGCTTAAGAAAGTGGGTTGCTAGAAATTTAAGATATCCGATCTTAGCTGCTGAGCAAGGTTACGAAGGGAAAGTATATGTGAAGTTCAATGTGAATAAAGATGGTAGTGTTTCGGATGCAAAAATTATTAAAGGCGCTAATGTGGAGTTAAATCAAGAGGCTCTTCGTGTTATAAATAGTATGCCTTATTGGATTCCTGGAGAGCAACAAGGAATAAAAGTTAAGGTGAGTTATACGATTCCTATTCGTTTTGCTTTGAAATAATAAAATTTTTTACGTATATTAACTAAGAAATTAGTTCTTATGACTAATTTCTTAGGAATAAAACCCAAAACCAATTTATTGTCTAACCAAAATTCAATGTTATGGAAGTAAAAAAAAATCCCCGCTACGATTTAGAAAAGAAAAGAGGAATGTTCTTGCAAATCGGTTTTTTACTGAGTTTTTTAATTGTTTTAGCTGCTTTTGAGTACAAAACACCAGTTACTAAAACCGAGGAATTGACCATGGATGTCCTTGAAGAAATGGACGAAATTATCCCAATTACTGTTCAGGATAAACCAAAACCCAAAGAGCAGCCAAAAGTAAAGCTGATGGAGTTAGCAGAACTTTTATTGGCAGATGATGACGAAGAAATTGAAGATCTTGAGATTGAAGATGCTGACTTATCAGAAGATGATGAATTTGCTATTGTTGCTGTAAATGAAGATGAAGAGGAAGTTGATGAAGATACGCCATTTGTGAAAGTAGAGCAGATGCCAGTTTTCAATCCCAAAAAGAACAAAACCTACGAACAGGGACAACGTGATTTGTTCATTACCATGCAAAAAATGGCTCGTTATCCTACAATTGCCCAGGAAAATGGAATACAAGGAAAAGTGTTTGTAAGATTTGTTGTTACCAAAACTGGTGAAATTGCTAACATTAAAGTGGTTCGTTCAGTTGATTCATCATTGGATGAAGAAGCCATTAGAGTGGTTAGTAACTTGCCTAAGTTTAAACCCGGTATGCAAAGAAATAAACCTGTAAGTGTTTGGTTTAGCGGATATATTTCGTTTGTGCTGCAATAATTTTTTTATAGATATTAACTAAGAAATTAGTTGTTATTGAACCTTTAATTCTAAGAGCTATGAAAGAGAAGAAGAATGCTAAATATAATTTGGAGAAGAAAAGAATCATGTTTTTGCAGTTTGGATTAATTTTCAGTTTTGCATTGGTTTTAACTGCTTTCGAATATGAGGTTCCATTTGAAGAACCTAAAGATGTTGTTCTCGAGGTATTGGATGATATGGATATGTTGATACCAATTACCTATCGTGAGCCTGAAAAACCTATTGAGCCGCCAAAAGTTAAAAAGATAGAATTGCTTGCGCCCTTATTGGTAGATAATGAAGAAGACGGAATTGATTTTGAGCCTGAGGATACATTTGGTGATCCTAATGATGAGGTACCATTAACAGTGATTGAGGAAGTTCCTGAAGAATTTGTTGAAGAAACTCCGTTTGCAGTTGTGGAACATATGCCAGTTTTTAATCCTGATAAAAATGAGAATTACAAAGAGGGTAATATGGATCTTTTTAAGACTTTGCAATCCTCCGTTAGATATCCCGTTGCTGCACAAGAATCATGTATTCAGGGAAGAGTATTTGTAAGATTTGTAGTGACCAAAACAGGTGAGATTTCTGATATTCAAATTACAAGATCAGTTGATCCATTGCTTGACAATGAGGTGATTAGAGTGTTAAAAAGCTTGCCAAAATTTAAACCTGGTATGCAACGATTAAAACCTGTTCCAGTTTATTATTCTGCTTTTGTGAATTTTAAATTACAATAAGCTGAAAATCAAAATGCAAACACCTGTATTGCCGAAACAATAAAGATTAAAATTCGTACTATATAATAAATAAAACGTTCTTTGAACTCATCCTCTCATGAGGTTAGTATTTTGGCATGATTCCAGTGGGAATCATGCTACAAATGCACCTGTTGTTGATTATAATTTGTTACCATAAAAATGAACAGCTATGATTCCTAAAAAGAATCCAAATGTTGATTTGGAAAAACGGAAATCCTTATTCTTTGAAATTGGGATGGTCGTGGCTCTGGCTGTAACCTTTGTTTCATTTGAATGGAGATCCAATGTAAAACAAGCTACCCAATTTACTTCGGAAGTCGAATTTACAGTTGATGAGGAAATGGTTCCGATTACCAGACAGGAAGAAATAAAGGCTCCACCCAAACTACCTCCTAAAATCAAAATTGCGGATGTTATTACCATTGTTGATGATGATGTTGAACTGGAAGAAGAATTAGAAATTGTCGAGGAAGAAATCAATCAGGAAACAGAAGTGGATATTCAGCCTATTAGAGAAGTTGTTGCGGAAGAAGAGGAAGAGGATGAAGCTCAGATTTTTGTGATTGTTGAAGAAATGCCAATCTTCCGCCCAGATATCTGTAAAACCCAAAAGGAGGGAGATGCAGAACTTTATCGACACATTTATAAGAGCCTAAGGTATCCTGTATTGGCTCAGGAAAATGGAATTACCGGTAGAGTATTTGTAAAATTTATAGTAGGTAAAGATGGAGGCATTTATGATGTGGAAGTATTGCGAGGTGTGGATCCTTCTTTAGATCAAGAGGCAATTCGGGTAATAAAGAATTTGCCAAAATTTTCACCTGGAAAACAGCGAGGTAAACCTGTAAACGTATCTTATACATCGGTAATTAAATTTGTATTACAATAAACTAACCTTAGTAAGAGGTGAAATTACTACACAGACTTGAAATGGAAGTCCGCATTTGATGTGCGGACTTTTTAATTTAGATGATTTGAGTTTCAATATTGTTTGCTTTTGCATGTTTTTGTAGTAATGAAACAGCAAAGTTCATTGCTTTTTGCAAATCAATATCTCCCTGAAAGCTTAAAATGATCATTAAAAATTGTGTACAGTTCTTGGTGATGGCTGTACGATTAGAATCGCTGGTAGGACTTCCAAAGGCTCCTAATTCATCTCTGAAAATGGGTAAGAATTCAATATTTAATTCTCCACGTCCTATTCCTTCATAGGGTTCATTTTTCTTGCCAATTCCTAACTGAACCTCACCATTTATTTTCTCTGCATTGTAACCACCAATAGAAAACCCACTGCTAATCGAAACTAGATTTAGAAGATCTACAACATTGTTAATTTTGTATAATCCTTTGCCACTTGCAACTCTTCTTAGTAAAGACTCGGCGGAAGGTCTATATCTGCTTGGATCTTTCCCAATTTTGCGATAACCTAATTTTGTGCTTTTTACACTAGGTAGCTGTCTTATTTTTTCAGGATCTAATTCTTTTTCCTTTCTCTCAATGAACTCATTGATTTCTTTCCAAAGTTCTGGACAATTTTCTAGTGTTTCAACATCACATTGAATAACTCCTAGTTTAAGATCAGGCCATATACTTTTAAGTTCCTCCTCAATTCTAATATTTATCATCTTTTACCTATTAAATTTCAGAATGGTTAAATCCAATGATCAAAAATAGGAATTATAAAATGATATTTTCTGTGAATCTTTAAATTATCTTATCATAAATTTCTTTAGCGATTGAATATTTTTTAATTTTAATGGAAAGCGATAAAAAACATCTGAAATGACAAAGAAAAATGTCCTAATAACCGGAGCAATAAAAAGAATAGGAAAAGAAGTGGCCGAACATTTGGCCGCTAAGGGATATAATATTGCATTGCACTACAACTCATCCAAAAAAGAAGCTCTTGAATTACAGGCAAAATTGATTAGTATTTATCCATTACAAAAATTCAAAATATTTCAATGTGACTTAAGCAATGAGGTTGAATTAGAACAATTGATTGATAGGGTGATGAAGCACTTCAAGCAATTGGATGTACTGGTAAATAATGCTTCGGTTTTTGATCCTGGTGTAATTCGCGAAACAGATGTAAACCTCTTTAACTTACAAATGGATGTGAATTTAAAAGCTCCATTCATTCTGTCGCGTGATTTTGTTTTAAATAACAATAAGGGATTAATTATTAATTTTTTAGATACTCGAATTTCAGGGTATTCAAATTCTCATGCCGCTTATTGCATTTCTAAAGTGGGATTAGCACATCTTACAAAAATGATGGCATTGGAATGTGGTCCAAGCATACGAGTAAATGGTATTGCTCCAGGTGCGACATTACCTCCTAAGGGAAAAGGAGAGGAATATTTAAAGAATTTGGCCAATAAAACTCCGATGAAAGTGCCGGGAGGTGTACAGCCAATTCTTCAATCGATAGATTACATTTTGGAAAACGAAAACTTAACCGGGCAGATATTGTACTGCGATGGTGGAGAACAACTCTTATAAAATTAGATTATGGCAATTATTCGCATTAAAAATTTACTGATTAGAACATACATTGGATTTAATCCTGAAGAACTAAGAAACAAACAGGATGTGGTAATTAACATGAGTATTAAAACAGATGTTAGTGAAGCCATTAGGAAAGATGATGTTGACAACTCGTACAATTATAAAGTGATTACGAAAAAGGTAATTGCTTTGGTACAGGAAGGCAAATTTAAAATGCTTGAAAACTTGACTCAGCAGGTTCTAGATTTGATCATGAAAAATCCCAATGTGGAGTGGGCAAAAGTTGAAGTGGATAAGCCACATGCGTTGCGATTTGCTGAATCTGTATCCATAGAACTTGAAGCGAACCGAATATCTAATTTATAAAAATATGAACTCGTGTATTATTGGAATAGGATCAAATATAAATCCTAATGAAAATATCAAAAGGATGTTATGTTTGCTCGCAAAAGATCATAGGGTGGGAAAGCACTCGTCTTGGATTAGAACTGCTCCAATTGGCATTACCGATCAGGATGATTTTATTAATGGAGCAGTTAAGATTGAAACACAACATGATATCGATGAGTTTCGAAATTACTTAAAACGACTTGAGGATAGGATGGGGCGCGATAGAAGTTTACCCAAATTTGGCCCAAGAGTAATTGACCTTGATATTGTAGTGTGGAATGGAGAAATTATAGATGAAGATTACCATACCAGAGATTTTTTGCGTGATTCAGTAAATCAATTGCTTGATTGAAAATGTTGAAGAAGTAAATCTACCAACTTGATATCGGCCGGAGCCCAATCTAGGTTTTCTAATTCATTGAAATGTACCCACTTGATATTTTGGTGTACTCTTTTTTGAAATTCGCCAGATACATGTTCAACAAAAAATGCTTTTAGGCAAACGATTTTACTGCCATAATTGTGAGTGTTCTCTCCCAGAAAGCCTGTTACTCTTGATTGAATGCCAAACTCTTCATGAAGTTCACGTACCATGCATGCTTCAGCAGTTTCGTTTGTTTCGATTTTTCCACCAGGAAATTCCCATTTCAATCCCAAATCATCGTGGTGATTTCTTTGTGCTACCAAAATAAAATCACCTTTTTGGATAATTGCTGCAGTTACCTGAATGGGTTTCATTCTGAATCCTTTTGTTCAGAATGAATTTCGTCCAGCAAATTGGCAGCCAGTTTTACCAGGTTTTTGCATGACATTGAGTAATTAAACCTGATATCGAAGCAAGTCAAATAATCTGATTTTTCTTGAAATCTTCTGGTGAACTCCTCTTTTAAATCAGGATTATCTTTAATCAGTTCCAAAGCAGCATAGTAGGCTCCACAGTATCCATTGGGTGCTTTACCATTACCATATTTGGCAAGCTCAACAATTTGATTGTTTGTGATTTGGTATTCCTCCTGAAATGCTTTAAATATTGCTTGTGCACAATTGTAATATCCCGGAGGTTTATGAAAATATTTTAAAGCGGTATCTGCTTTTGTTCTCTTATGGAAAAAACTCATTACAAAGGTTCAAGTTGGTTATCAACAAATGTAGCGGTTTCCAAAATGAAAGACCAAATAAATATGGTCTTTTACAACATGAACTTTGTCATGTTTAATATTTGCAACAATTAATTTTGTTTTCGATTATATTGATCTTATTTTCTAAACTTAAAGAGAACATTGTAGAATTTTCGGCTACAAAACGAAATATAATTAAAGATTTCTCATAATATTCGTTTGCAAGTGTTTTTTGTTCTTTAGCATTCTGTATTTCAGCTTCAGCATAAAATAATTCTGCTAACACCTGCAAATGTTCATCGGTATAGTTGTGTTCTTGCAATAAACTGTTGGTAAGTTTATCTTTTGGCAAACTCCTAAAGAAAGAAGCATCTTCTTTAAGAAAATCACGATATGCATTCTCAAGAATCTGAGATGCTTTTTTTGTGTTCTTTTTTTTCAATAAACCTAAAATTAGAGCGATCAATTCACCAATCATCTCAATCATTCTTAAAACATAGTCTCTTTGATACATTTTTCTTATTTAAATTTTAACCGATGAAGCCTAACCTGGATCAAAGTTCTTTTTTCCAAATTTACCAAAATACAAAATTACATCCTACTTATTGTTATGTGATAGTTTTAAAAAATATAATAGCATAATATGTTTGACTTTTAATTAATTCTATTGTTGAATATCAAATTTGTTTAGATGATATGATAAATGTATATTTAAGTCATAATAACTGATATGCATATGAAAACAACTGTTTGTTTATTGGCATTTGTACTAGTTTCTCTTTCTAGTTTTGCACAAGTATTAAATGATGAGGAATATCTGAGCAAATGGAAGGAATATAAGGAACAGAAAGCTCCTTTTAATTTTGATGTAAAAAAGGAAGAGATTATAATAGAGTGTTTTAAGGAGTTTGATAAGTCAAATTTGGGTAATTTAAACTACCAGAAAGAATCGTTTACAGTTGGACAGGAGATAATTGGAGTTACATTACATCTTACAGAAGCAATTTATGAAAGTGTTCGATATCACGAACGAATAGCCCAGGATCCAGCCAAATATTTTATTCCGGGTTATTATACAAATACAAGAGATTTCATGAAATAATTTTACCTTTGTCAACACGTTAGGGGTGCTTGAATCATTTATTCAGGCTGAGATTTTACCCTTTTACCTGATCTGCATAATAGTAGCGTAGGGAAACGATTTGTCTGATATAAATTATTACCATATAGATATAACCGTTTCACTTTCGTGGAGCGGTTTTTTTTTGTTTCCTACTGTTGTGCACAATACTTAAAACAAAAGCATAAAATGGGATCAAAATTTAATCAATATGCATCGGATTATGATGCATGGTTTTTGGAAAACGAAAATGTTCTTTATTCGGAAGTAAAATTAGTGGCACATTTCTTAGAAAATGCAGGAGATGTATTCTCGGTAGGATGTGGAAGTGGACTATTCGAAACCATTTTGGACAAAGAATTTGGCATAAGCATTAAAAATGGAATTGAACCATCAGAAGGAATGGCTGCTCTTGCCAAAGAGCGAGGCATAAATGTTGAAATTACGACTGCCGAGGAAATGGAATTGGGAGAGGAGAAATTCGATACGATTCTATTTAATGGTACACCAAGCTATATTACTGATTTACAAAAGGCTGTTGATAAAGCTTATGAAGCGTTACGTCCAGGAGGTAAAATTGTAATGATTGATGTACCCAAAGAAAGTTCGTATGGGGTTCTTTACAATTTGGCTAAATCAGTAGGTACTTGGGAACATGAATTATTAGGAGGAGTTCATCCCAGGGATCCATATCCAATAGAATTGGTAAAAGTTGCCAAGTGGAGAACGACTTTGGAGAAAATAGAAATGATTAAAAATGCTAACTTTAAGGATCTTCAATTTGCACAAACACTAACAAAGCATCCTCTGTATTCGAATCAAGTGGCCGAAGAACCAATTGAAGGATATGATTGTGGTGATTATGTGGCGATTTGTGCTGTTAAAAAATAGAAAGATGAAACGAGCATGATTAAAATAACTATTAAAGACTCACTACAATGATTATTTTAATCTTGAGACTTCTATCTAACCTAAAATTATTAAATAAATGAATCACAAAGTAATTGTAGAAAACCTGGAAGCAATCAGAAAAAGTTCTCCTTTGGTGCACAACATTACCAATTATGTGGTGATGAATAATACCGCAAATGCACTTCTTGCCATTGGGGCTTCGCCTGTGATGGCACATGCTCAGGAAGAAGTGAAGGACATGGTTGGCATTGCTTCGGCGTTGGTTCTAAACATGGGAACTTTATCAAAGGAATGGGTTGAATCAATGATTATTGCTGGATTGAGAGCTAATGAAAGTAAAATTCCAATTGTATTTGATCCTGTAGGTGCGGGCGCTACACCTTACCGCAATGAAATAGCCACGAGAATTATTAACAATTGCAATCCAGAAATTATCAGAGGAAATGCATCTGAAATAATGGCTTTGGTAAATCAGGAAATGAAAACCAAGGGGGTTGATAGTGTTGAATCTACGAGTTCAGCAATCGATTCTGCAAAATATTTGGCTCAATTGCACGAGTGTATTGTGGTAGTTAGTGGAGAAGTAGACTATATCACAGATGGTAATCGAGTTGAAAATGTTGCCTTTGGAACTTCGATGATGGAAAAGGTAACAGGAATGGGATGTACGGCAACTGCTCTATTGGGAGCTTTTGCTGCTACCAACGATAATTTATTTGAAGCAGCCGTTAATGGAATGACTGTAATGGGAATTACTGGAGAATTGGCAACAGCGAAATCTAATGGACCTGGAAGCTTGCAAATGAATTTCTTGGACTGTTTGTATAATCTAAGCAAAGTTGAAATTGAACAAGCATTTTGTACGGTAGAATGATAAGGGAAGATTTAAGTTTATATCTGGTAACAGATAAAGAACTGGCCAATGGGAAAGCCCTTGAAGATATTGTTGAAGAGGCAGTAAAAGGAGGTATTTCTATGGTTCAAATTCGCGATAAGAATTCTTCTACCAGAGAATTTTACAATCAGGCTTGTGCAATTAAGAAGATTCTGGAGCCATATAAAGTACCTCTAATTATAAATGATAGACTAGATATTGCCTTGGCAGTGGATGCAGATGGTTTGCACATTGGTCAGAGTGATTTACCTTTTGATGTAGCACGTCAGATTTTAGGGCCGAAAAAAATTATCGGACTATCGGTGGAGAATATTGAACAGGCAAAGCAAGCAAACCAACTAGATGTTGATTACATTGGTTTATCGCCAGTATTTTCTACTCAAACCAAAAATGATATTGCCAAGCCATTGGAACTAGGTGGAGTGGAGGAGATTATGAGTTTTTCCAAGCATCCAGCTGTGGCTATTGGTGGTATCAATTCGGCAAATACAGCAGATATTATTAAGGCTGGAGCCGATGGAATTGCTGTTGTTTCGGCGATTGTTTGTGCAGAAGATCCGCGCAATGCAGCAAAAGAACTGAAGGAAATCGTTAACAAGAGTTTATCACTAAAAGCAATTGATTCATGAAATGGTCAGAAGAAGCCTGGAGAAGAATTGAAGGAATTTATACACAAATACTAGAGCATCCTTTTATAATTGAACTGATGAGTGGTGAACTGGACAATGAAAAATTTAAATTTTATTTGACTCAGGATTCACTTTATTTGGCAGAGTTTGGTAAAGTGTTGGCTGGAATTGCTGTTAAACTGGAAGATTCTGAGCAAAGAAAAGACTTTTTAAACTTTGCCAGTGATACCGTTGCGGTTGAGCAAGCATTGCATCAGTTTTATTTAAAAGATAAAAGACAGAATGGTAGCGTATCACCTTCTTGTCTGCTTTACACCTCTTTTATTCATAAGCAATTGGCTACCGCCTCGGTTGAAGAAGCCGCAGCAGCTGTCTTGCCTTGTTTTTGGATTTACAAAAAAGTGGGAGATTATATTCTGAAAAATCAGGATCGAAAAGACAATCCATACCAAAATTGGATAGATACCTACGGAGGTGAAGAGTTTGCGATTGCGGTTGAAAAAGCAATAGAAATTTGTGATCATCTGGCTGTGCATACTTCCATAGAGAAGAGAAAGCGAATGTGGAATGCTTTTGTTAAAGCATCTAAAATGGAGTGGATGTTTTGGGATAGTGCTTATAAAAAGGAAACATGGCCTGTTTAAAATAAATGTTAAAAAATGAAATATAATAGAGTACTAAGCATTGCAGGAAGCGATTCTGGCGGTGGAGCAGGAATACAGGCTGATATCAAAGCCATTTCGGCATGTGGATCGTATGCAGCCACTGCTATCACTGCAATAACAGTACAAAATACTGTGGGCGTAAGCAATGTGCATGCAATTCCCAATCAGATATTAGCAGAGCAAATAGATGCGGTTTTGAGTGATATTGGTGCTGATGCCATAAAAATTGGAATGTTGCATTCTTCGGAAACCATTCATGTTGTAGCTGATGCTCTAAAAAAATATCAAATTAAAAATGTGGTTCTCGACCCCGTAATGGTGGCAACTTCGGGTGATAAGTTGTTGTTGGATGAGGCCATTACAACATTAAAAAAGGTGCTGATACCAATGGTGAAAGTGATCACGCCCAATATTCCTGAAGCAGAAATTCTTCTGGGAAGACAAATCCCAACACAGGAAGATGTGTTTGAATGTGCTGCTGAGTTGGCGAATCAATACAAAGTTTCGGTTTTGCTTAAGGCAGGACATTTGAATGAGGATGAGTTGATTGATGTGTTTTACGATTTTGAAAAGCAGGAAAGCGTAGAGATGAAATCTCTTCGCTTGACAACAAAAAATACTCATGGCACTGGGTGCACCATGTCATCGGCATTTGCTGCTTTCTTATCGCAAGGGTATGATCTTCAGGAATCTGCTAAAAGGGCAAAAGAATACATCAATAATGCTATTATTGCTGGATCAGATTACGAGATAGGAGAAGGGCACGGACCTGTAAATCATTTTTACCAACTTTTGGAAACATGCAAGCAGTAGGCATTTTTACAAAAGAACTTTGGAAAGCTGCTTTCTCCGTATATCAACAATTAATTTCCTGTTGCTTTGTGAACGAACTGGCGACAGGAACTTTAAGAAAAGAGAGTTTCTCACATTACCTGACTCAGGATATTCTATATTTGAAAAAGGATGCCGAAGCGCTTGGAATGGTAGCAGCAAGAAGTCAAAATGATACAAATAGAGATTTTTTTAAAAGGCTTGAAAAAGATGGATTAGAGGTTGAGTTTGTGTTAAGGGATGAATATTTAAAGCATTTCAACCTGCAAGAAGCTAAAGTGCAATCCAAGGCTTTCGCCGATTATTCCAATTTCCTGTTGGATCATGCAAAAAACTCACCTCTGGAAGTGGCTTATGCTGCCTTGCTTCCTTGTTTTTGGATTTATGGCGCTGTTGCTGATACCATTATTCAAAAGAACGTTAGCAATAATCCGTATCAGAAATTTATAGATACCTATGCAGGTGATGAATACGTTTATTACACACAACGATTCATCGAGATTGTTGAGAGTAATGCTGTTGAATCTGGATATAAAGAGCAAGTGAAAGAAGTTTTTATTGAAGCCTGTCAATATGAATTGGCTGTTTTCGAAGAATCTTACGATATTTAGGTTAAATATATTAAGAACATGAAAATAGACCATAAAACAGCATTGTTATTAATCGATCTTCAAAAAGGATTTGAAGATATTGAGTATTGGGGTGGAGGAAGAAACAATCCGGATGCAGAGCTGAATGCCTCAAAAATTCTAAAAGTCTGGCGCGATAAAGGCTTGCCTTTATATCATGTTCAGCACTGTTCCACTGCTAAGGGCTCACCTTTGGAACCCAATATGCCTGGCAACGGGTTCATGGAATTGACAAAACCGATTAAAAATGAACCCATCATTCAGAAGAATGTAAATTCTGCCTTCATTGGAACTGATTTGAAAGAGCAACTCGATGAAAAAAGGATCACAAAATTGGTGATTGTTGGTCTAACTACTGATCATTGTATTTCTACTACAACCAGAATGGCTGGGAACTTTGGCTTCGAAACCTATTTAATCGAAGATGCGCTTGCCACCTTCGATAAAATAGGGGTGAATGGTGAAAAATATCCTGCTCAGCTGATTCATGATACTGCTTTGGCTAGTTTACATGAAGAGTTTGCGATGGTAATTCAAACTTCAGATCTAATGAAATTGCTTTAAAATTTTTAGTATAAAAGCAACTACGTTTGCATAGATCATGTAACTACCTTTACTTAGACAATGTAATTACCTATACATGGTCAAGGGAACTACCTTTACAGGGGCATGTTATCGACTTATACAGGGTATTGTAAAATATCATCAACTTTTATTCTTTATATTCTAAATAGTCCTTTACAAAATACACCCAATCATCAAGTCTGTCAAATAATTGTAATGTTGGTTCCAATGGGATATGAATATCTGGTGCAATTCCAATATTATCAATTGGATGATCAGGTAATCTTCTTGAACGTGTAGCTGGCAACCATAGTTTGTATTTTCCTGAGGGTAATTCTTTTGGCGTTATATTGGAATAATCTAAAACTCCAGCTGTATTTTCATTTCCAAACAAAATGACTTTTGAACTGTTCTTGGCAGTTAAAAGAAATTGTTCTGCTGAGGATGCATTTCCGCTATTTATTATTATGCCTACATTTTTAGGATAACTATAAACCGTATCGCGTTCAATTTTAGTGTCACCTTCGTGAAAAGGATGGATTACAAATCCACCAACCTTTTCTTTCATTTTTTTTAGCAGAACATTAGCCCATTCCTCACCGCCTTTTTTTATATGACCTTTCTTTATTGCGTCTTCCCAATCTTCAATAATTCCTTTTGTGGAATACCATTCGACACCTTTACTTTCATATGGATTGGTGTAAATCAATTCTGCTAATTTTCTATAATAATTGTCTTGACCTCCACCATTGTTTCTAATATCAACGATTAAATTAGGTCTTTTAGTAATTTCATTCCAATGTTTTTCTACTAAATCATTGGCAGTATTCGTATAAAAACCAGGGACTCTCAAATAAAAAGTACTATCGTTTAGACTCAGAGCTACTGGATATGTATTTAAACCATTTGGATGTTTAGGAATGTATGATAGCAAAAAAGCCATATCGGCTTTCTTATTTGCAGTTTTTCTGACAAACCTGGTATCATTGTGAACTTCAAGAACCGAATTGTTTAATAATAAGGATGCTTCTTCTTGGCGAGGTTTAAAACCTCTGTTATTTCGGTATGTGGTTAAATCAAATTCGTTGTTCTTTTTTTCAATAGCCTCAAAAATAATTTGATTTTTCTCATAACCACGCAGATCTATTGAAATGGCAGTGTATTTATGAAGCTCTTTTTTTACAGCAAAACTTCCTCGATATCCAATCCAAATTCCTTCAATTGTTTTGGGTGTTTTCTGCAATGAATCCAAATTGAATTCTGCATATTTTCTATTGTAAGATTCTCTTTTACTTGAATTTCTAATTTTAGATACCCGTAAATGATAATCTTTAAACCAAGCCGTATAATCTTTCAAATATTTATAACAAGAATCAGGATATTGGATCATCATTTTCCTTGTTTTCTTTTCCAGTTTTTTTAATTCTTGAATATTCTCGTCATTTACTTTATCAGAATATCCAGGGTAGTCATTCTTAATTTTGTTGATAACGAAATCAAAATCGGATAGGTGGTTTTGATCTTGTGCTTGACAATAAATGAACCCAAGAAGAAGGGAGGTTGTTATTATGAATTGTTTCATATGTATTTATTTTATTGTTTATTCACTTTAGGCAAGGTGAATAAATTAGAAATTCATTAAACTCTTAATTTTATCGTGATAATTCTTTCCACTTGTGATTTTGGTTTGCCTTACATCATTAAGTTGAAGAATATATCGTCCTCCCAGGTATCGTTTTATTTCTTTTATATACATGGTATTTACGATACAGGATCTATGAACACGTAAAAAATTTTCATCTAACTTTTGTTCAAGGTAGTTCAAACTATGATCAATAATGAATTCCTTTCCTTCATTATTATTTATGCTGACATATTTATCTTCAGCTTTAAAATGAGTGATATCTTCAATGGCGACAAAAGCTACTCGATCTCCTAGCTTAACTGGAATTGAGCTCAACTCTTTTTTTGTAATTGTACTGAACTGTTTTGCAAGAATTTCTTCCAGTTTACTTAAATTATTTTCCCTTTCGATGAGCCCTAGTTTTGCAATGGTTTTTTCCAAACGTTCTTTTTTTATTGGCTTTAAAAGGTAGTCGATGCTTGCAGTTTCGAAAGCCAAAAGAGCATATTCATCGTGTGCAGTACAAAAAATCACCAGAGGTTGATGGAGCAATTCCTTAAGGATATCAAAGCCTGATTTTTCTGGCATTTGAATATCTAAAAAAATTAAATCAGGTTTCAAATGGTTAATCATTTCAATTGCCTGCTTGCCATTGTCTGCCTCTCCAATAATTTCAACTCTGTCATTATGTGGAGCTAATAAGTTGATCAAACGCAGTCTTGCCAGTTGTTCGTCATCAATTACGATTGATTTGTATTTAGTTTTCATGCGATAAAGGTTTTTGTGAAAGTGGCAGGCTTATGCAAATGTGTTTGTTGGGCTGGTTCTGCCATGTGATTCTTGCAGATTTTTCATAAATAATATCTAATTTCTCATACAGACTTCTAAGGCCATAACCAGAAATTGGAGTGTCAGGAAAGTCCGGACCATTATCATGAACTATAATCGTCAATTCATCAGCTTTCTTTTTGATTTCCAATTTAATTTTACCTGTATCCTGAATTTTCGAAATTCCATGTTTTATGGAGTTCTCAATAAGTGGTTGTATTAAGAAGCGTGGAACTATACTGGTTTCAATTTCTTCATCCATATCAATCTGAAAATCTAATTTTTCACCAAAACGGACTTTCTCTATTTGCAAATAGGTTCTAGTGATTTCAACCTCCTTTTTTATTTCAATCATATCCTGATTGTTGTGGTTTATTGCATATCTGAAAAAATCAGATAGCTCAAGAGCCATATCTTCGGTTTTTTCTGGGCTGATATGGGCAAGTGTTGCAATCGAGTTTAATGAATTGTATAAGAAATGCGGGTTAATTCTTGAATGTAATGATTGAAGTTCAGCCTTGGTTTTTAATAGCTTCAATTTTGACAACTCCATATCGTGAAGTCTGATTTCTTGTATGTTTTGAAAATTGGTGAAGTTAAAAATCAGCCTAAAGCAAACTACCATGATTACAATTGTCATTTGCTCAAAACTCAATTCCCAATTACAATAAGCTTTATACGATAAACTTAAAGGCAAAATATAAGAATATCCAATAAAGAAGAAATAGGTAAAAACGGATGTTGTCACCGATTGTTTGATGAGCTTGGTTGAGATCTTTTGAACTTTGAATCTTTTCTCGATTAGATAAATGAATAACAATTCAAAAAATAACAATACTTGTGTTAGCAAAACGATTTTTAGAATGTCTGGCAAGACAATGAATTTGTATGCAGTAAATCGTTGGGAAAGCAGATAAAAGAAAAGTATGCAATTGATGATCATAAAGCCTTGTTTTACAAACTCTTTCCAATTTTTTGATTCGGTTTTAATCAAATGGAATTTTAGCAGTAAGAGCAGAGAAACAAATCCTAGTATAATTGCGATTGCCTCACTGGCAAATCGAATTCTATCTCCAAACCGATAATAATAATAATCAATAAGCGAACCATTAAAATTGGATTTAAACTGACTGTAAAAATCTTTTGAATATAGTTTTTGTATCAAAAATTGATCTGCTTCGGTAAATTTAGTTTTGATGGGATCATCTTCATGAAAAATACTTTGCGTAATGCCTGTATCTCCAGTAGGATTGTGTTGCTTTGCAGTTAAACTACTAATCAAATAATATTCTAAATATGGTTTTCGTACAGTTTGTTCCATATCATCAAATGAGAATTGATGCTCTTGAGATGTAATGGTTCCATACTTTTGTTGGCCATAAAAATTATGGATTTTTCTAGCTCCAGTTCCACTTCTTATCCATAAAGTGATATTAGGGAGAGAATCATTGAATTCAATGTTTACAGTATTGATAAGAGGTTTTACTTTTTCGATTAATTGTTGAATACAAACAGAATCTTGTTTGTTAAAACCCCCTTTAAGATGAACGCGAATATCTTTTTCGAATCGATAAGCTTTGGCATTTGGTGGTAAAATTTTAGCACGGATAAAGTTCCAGTATGTTTGTTCCATATTTGGGTGAATTTTATTTGATTGCCCAAATAGTAAAACTGGAGCTAAGTTGCTTAATAAAAATAGAACTACTAATATTTGCCTCATAGTTTATTGTTTTAAAGATTTCAAGATTAAAGAAGCCTTTAGAAGCTTAAAACTACAAGATAAATCGGATAAAGTATGTTAATATTCCGATAAACAGATTATTTTTTGTTGTTAAATCATAACAAGTAAATAAGTACTTATTTTTTTAATGCCTCCCACAAAATCTCAACTGGATGCTGTGCTTCACGCTCAGTTTCATCTTTAATCTGATGACGACAGGAAGTGCCTGAAGCTGCAATTAAAACAGACTGTGGTGTTTTTCGAACTTCTGGGAGTAAAATTAACTCGCCTACCTTTTTACTTAAATCGTAATGTTCTTTTTCGTAGCCAAATGAGCCAGCCATACCACAACAACCTGATTTGATTTCCACAGCGGAATAGTTTACAGGAAAACTCAAAATCTCTTCAATTGGCAGGGAAGAAGCCAATGATTTTTGATAGCAGTGAGCATGAAATTTAATCTCTTTTGCTTCTGTGGTAAATTGATTTGGACTAATGTTTCCTTTCTGCATTTCATTGTGTAGAAATTCTTCAATCATGAATACATGATTTGCCAATTGTTTTGCCGATTCACGCATGTTTTCAGGTACCAAATCGATATATTCATCTCTGAATGTAAGAATCGCTGATGGTTCTATCCCAATTAGAGGAGTTTCTTCGCTAATGATATCTTGCAAGAGGTTTACATTTTTAATGGCAAGGAATTTGGCTTTTTTCACTAATCCTTTAGAAAGATAAGTTCTCCCACTTTCCTCATGTTTGGGTATAATTACATCATACCCAAGTTTTTGAAGCAACTCAATGGTTTTGATCCCAATGGGTGTATCATTGTAATCGGTAAATTCATCGGCAAACAGATAAATCTTTCTTTTTGATTCAATATTACCATTATTGGAATGCCATTTTTTGAGTGTTGTTTGATGCAGCTTCGGTATGCTTCTCTCTTCTGCAAATCCCAAATTTCGTTTTACCAACTTTCCGATTATTGGATGCTGATTCACAAAATTGAAAAGGGAAGGAGCATGGCTACCCAATTTATTTATCCTGCTGATATTTGCAATCAGTTTGCTTCGTAAAGGAACAGGATTCGAATCGTAATATTGTTGAAGAAATTCAGCTTTAAGCTTGGCCATGTCTACATTCGAAGGACATTCAGATTTACAGGCTTTGCAAGAAAGACACAAATCTAAAATGTCGTACAATTCTTTATGATCGAATGGATTCTTCTGTTCAGAATTGTTAATGAATTCTCTATAAAGATTTGCCCTGGCTCGGGTGCTTAGCTTTTCATCTAAACCGGCCTGGTAACTTGGACACAAAGCTTTCCCCGTTAAGTGAGTGTTTCTGCAATCTCCAGAACCATTGCAGCGCTCTGTTGCACGAACAATTCCCATATCGGACGAGAAATCAAAATAGGTATTTATTTCTTTGGTTTCCTGATTGGGTTCATAACGCAAATGTGTATTCATTTTCGGCGTATCAACTATCTTTCCAGGATTGAAAATATGGTTAGGATCCCAAGCGTTTTTGATATCCCGAAGAAGCTCATAATTCTTTTCACCAATCATTACAGGAATAAACTCTCCTCGCAAGCGTCCATCGCCATGCTCTCCACTTAAGGATCCTTTGTATTTCTTCACAAGCTTGGCAGAATCTAAGCCAATGGCATGGAACTTTTCCTGATCGCTTTGATCTTTTAGGTTTAATACTGGTCGCAAGTGAATTTCTCCACTACCAATATGAGCATGAAATACACAGCTGATATCGTGTTTTTTCATCAGCTCCTTAAATTCTGCAATGTAATCATACAATACCTCTGGCATAACCGATGTATCTTCGATAAGGGAAACAGGTTTGGCATCGCCAGGCATATTGGAAAGAACTCCTAAAGCCGATTTTCTCAAATCCCAAACTCTTGCAATGTTATCGGCTCCTGTAACCATGGGAAAATGATATCCTAAGGAACTGGCTTTGAATTCATCTTCCATTTTATTGGCAGTCTCTTCGATTTCAGTTGTTGTTTCTCGTGCGAATTCTATAATCAATAAAGCTCCGGGATTTCCTTTTAGGAAAAACCTGTTTTTTGCCTGTAGAATGTTTCCTTCTGTAAGTTTAAGGATTTGATCATCCATAAGTTCTACCGCACCAGGTTTGTATTTTAGGGCAATAAGATTACCTTGAATTGCTTCTTCAAGACTTTCGAAGTGTGCACATATTAATGCTTTTTCTTTTGGTGGAGCTGGAACCAGGTTTAGCTTTATTTCAGTTGTAAAAGCCAAAGTTCCCTCTGATCCGGCCAACAGTTTACTAAAATTAAACTTTTCGCCGCCGTCTGTATACAAATTAGATTCAAGTAAAAGATCAATTGCATAGCCTGTGTTACGCCTTTTAATATTTATATCAGGAAATTCCTGTCGAATCCCCTCCTGATTTTCCTTATTGGAAAGAATGGAGTGTATATTATTATATAGCTTAGACTCTAAATTGGAGCCTGCACACTTTTTTTCAAACTCATCTTTGTTAAGATCTCCAAAAACAGCTTTGCTTCCATCACTTAAAATAGCACTTACTTCTAAAGTATGATCTCTTGTACTTCCATATATAACAGAGTGGGAGCCGCAAGAGTTATTGCCTAGCATCCCGCCCATCATGCATCGTCCCGAGGTAGAAGTTTCCGGACCAAAAAACAAATTGTAATCTTTTAAATACAGATTCAGTTCATCCAAAATGACGCCTGGTTGAACTTTTACCCACTTTTCTTCAGTATTTAGTTCTAATATTTTAGTAAGATGTTTTGAGATATCAACTACGATTCCATTCCCAACAACTTGCCCAGCCAGGGATGTTCCTGCAGCTCTTGGGATTAATGATAATGATTCCTGATTGGCAAATTGAACCAATGTCTTGATATCCTCTTCATTTTTTGGATAAACAACTGCCAATGGCATTACTTTATATGCCGATGCATCTGTAGCATATAAAATTCGTGTTGTATTATCGGTAAAAACTTCTCCTGAAATTTGTTTTTGTAATTGGATAAATCGATTCGAATAATTATCGGTGTTCATAGTAAATAAGCCAGTTTTAAGCAATTCTAGTGCCTGTGTGATTCTCAAAAATTGAAGTTACATTTTTATTTTTGAACCGCGCCTTATCAAGAATGATTATTTATTAAAAAAATGAAGCCAAAACTGACAAAAATTATGAATTTAGAAATCTACAGTTTACTTTTTATTCCTAAATTTGCAATGTCGAGATTACAAAACTGATTAATATATTGATCTACAATGGACTTATTGCAAAAGATTAAAGAAAACGCCAAACTACACAACAAGAGAATTGTTCTTCCGGAAGGAACAGAGGAGAGAACTTTGCAAGCAACAGATATCTTATTGGAGGAAGGTATCGCACAAATTATTTTGATTGGTGCTCCTGAAGAAATAAAAGGAGAAGCTAATCGTTTAGGATTGAAAAATATTGATAAGGCAATTATCGTTGATCCTAAAAGTCATGAAAAAATGGAAGCTTACGCTGAAATTTTGGTTGAATTAAGAAAGAAGAAGGGGATGACCATGGAACAAGCTATGGAATTGGTTCAAGATCCTCTTTACTTGGCTACCTTAATGATTAAGGCTGGTGATGCTGACGGAGAAGTTGCAGGTGCATTAAATGCAACAGGAGATGTATTGCGTCCAGCTTTCCAAATTGTTAAAACCATGCCAGGTATTTCGGTTGTTTCTGGTGCTTTCATTATGATTTTGAAAGACAAAAACTACGGAGATGATGGTATGATGGTATTTGCTGATTGTGCTGTTCATCCAAACCCAACAGCTAGCGAATTGGCTGAAATTGCAGTTGCAACAGCGAAAACTACAAAAGCAATTGCTGAAATGGAACCTCGTGTTGCAATGTTGAGCTTCTCAACTATGGGATCAGCAAAACACGAAATGGTTGATAAAGTTGCAGAAGCAACTCGATTGGCAAAAGAAATGGCTCCGGAATTCCAGATTGATGGTGAAATGCAAGCTGATGCTGCAATCGTAGAAGCTATTGGTGCTAAAAAAGCTCCGGGTAGCAAGGTTGCTGGTAAGGCAAATGTATTGGTATTCCCAACTTTGGAAGTAGGAAACATTGGATACAAATTGGTACAACGTTTAGCAGGTGCTGAAGCAGTTGGTCCTGTTCTTCAAGGTATGGCAGCTCCTATTAATGACCTATCAAGAGGTTGTTCGGTAAGCGATATCGTAAATCTTGTTGCGATTACTGCAAATCAGGCAGCAGGAATGTAAATGAATATTAAGTAGTAAAATCCAAACTTAACAAATAAACATAAAAATCTAATGAACGTTTTAGTTTTTAATTGCGGTAGTTCTTCTTTGAAATATCAATTGCTAAACATGGGTGATGAGGCTACATTGTTAGCTAAAGGTCTAGTTGAAAGAATTGGTCTAAAAGAAGGAATATTAACTCACAAGCCAGAAGGAAAAGATAAATTTGAGTTGGTACAGGATATTCCAAATCATAGCGTAGGTATTGATTTGGTATTGAAGGCGTTGGTAAGTCCAGAGCATGGTGTAATTTCTGATTTGAAAGAAATTAACGCTGCGGGTCACCGTGTTGCACATGGTGGTGAGTTCTTTAAAGACAGTGCATTAATCGACGAAAAAGCTAAAGAAAACATAGCAGCTTGTTGTGAATTGGCTCCACTTCACAATCCAGCTAACCTTGAAGGAATTCTTTCAATGGAAAAATTACTTCCTGGTTTACCACAAGTTGCTGTATTCGATACATCATTCCACCAAACTCTTCCTGCTGAAGCATTTATGTATGGATTACCATACGAATGCTACGACAAGTACAGAGTTCGTAAGTATGGTTTCCACGGAACAAGTCACAAGTATGTTGCAAGCAAAGCTTGTGATATCTTAGGATGGAATATTGAAGATAAGAAGATTGTTAGTTGTCACTTAGGTAACGGTGCTTCTGTATGTGCCATTGATGGTGGTAAATCAGTTGAAACTTCAATGGGATTCACACCAAATGAAGGTCTTTTAATGGGTACTCGTACTGGTAACCTTGATTTAGGTGCGCTTCTTTATATTGCAGAGAAGAAAAATCTTTCTATCGAAGAAACTAATAAGTTAATTAACAAGCAGTCAGGTTTAGCTGGTGTTTCAGGAATTTCATCAGACATGAGAGACCTTGAAATTGCTGCTGAAGGTGGAAACGAAAGAGCTCAATTGGCTTTAGATATGTTCGCATATAGAGTGAAGAGATTTGTTGGTTCTTATTCTGCATCAATGGGTGGTGTTGATTTGGTTCTATTCACTGGTGGTATCGGTGAAAATGATTCTGTTTCTCGTGAGAAAATCATTAAAGATTTCGGTTACCTGGGATTGGAATTTGATGCTGAGAAGAACGATGGTCTTCGCGGAAAAGATGCTGTTATCTCTAAAGAAGGATCAAAAGTAAAAGCTATGGTTGTAACTACTAACGAAGAATTGGTAATTGCTTCTGATACTCAAAGAATATTGAACGGATTGAAATAAGATATCTTTAAGATATAATTTTTAAAGCCTGGCGAATAGTCAGGCTTTTTTTCTGAAAGTCTTGGATGGTTGAAATAGTAAAAGATTCTGAAATTCAAGACCAAATTAATTAATAACGATAAGGTAATTCTAAATCCGCATTCACACAATAATAAATAATGTAAAATTTTCATTGCTGCAGGTGATTCTAATTTATTCTGCTTTTTTTATGTTACTTTTTTTAAAAAAAATGGCTTGCAACTTTTGGAGCGGTATCTTGTAGTAAATATCAATGTATCAATCATTTTTAAGTGCATATAGAACGTCACGAAGTGTACGATTCATGATTAAAGGCATAAAATTACATGTGAAATTTGCATCTAATTTGATGAATAGTCGATTTTGCCGTATTTTACTGTAACAAATTAGGATGATTACCGTTTAGAGCATTGAAAACTCACTGAGTTTGCGTGAATTCTTTTAATAATGACTATATGACCAAGCTGCTACCTTTTTGTAAGCTTTTGATTACAATACTTCTGCTAATTGTGTCCTGTGAGATTCACGCTCAGAGAACAAACTTTCGATTTCATGAATACAATAAGCAGAATAAGTTAAACGAAGAGCTTGTTAAGTATACCGTTCAGGATTCACTTGGGATTTATTACTTTGCTACCGATGCAGGTGTATATTCATTGATTAATGATAATTTCTTTCTATACGAAGTTCCAAAAGGAAAATCACACTATTTTAAGGAGTTAATCAGGCTGAAAAGTGGTAATTTACTGGCTTTATCAGATGATGCAATTTACAAGATCAATCCTTCTTTTGAATCAAATGATTTGGAGTTGGTACTTGAATGTAACTTGGATCCGGTATCTCCAAAGTATCCAAAACATGTTTTTGAGGACAAGAAACAACAGGTTTGGATCTCAGATTACAATCATTTGTATCGATTAAATAATGGTACGGTTGAGAAGTATCATATGGATGAACAAAACCTAACCAGTTCTTATGCGAGGTCTTTCCAGTTTTTGGAGTGTGATAACGGCAATCTTATTGTAGTTTCTCAAAGGGGCTGGTTTTATAATTATAATCAGAAAAGTAATTCATTTGAAAAGTCATCCTACCAGCCAGGTTTTTTGGTTCATTCTTCCTTTAAAATTGGTTCCAATGAATTTTTATTGGGTACATCTCAGGGAATCATAAAAATAATTTTTGATTTTAAAGGCAGGGTCGTCATACTGAGACGATATCAAAGGATATAATTGCTTCCTGTTTTGAACAGATTGATCAGAACCGAATAATTGCAGGAACTTGGTTTCAGGGATTGGTTGAAATAGAATTGAATAAAAAGCACAAATTTTATCCTGTTGGAGGATTTTCATATTTCACAGTAAATGATATATACAAAGATGATTTTGGTAAGTTTTGGGTTTCTACAAATTCTGGAGTAATTGTTATGGAGAAGAAGTTCTTTACTTCTCAGTTTCTTACTGCAAATTCAGAATATATAGCCAATATAAAAAAATCGCCTGATGGCAAATTGATTTGTGCTGGCAGAAGTCATTTGTTTAAAGTTGTCGATGAACAACATATTGATAGGATTGATATAAAGTTTGAAGGATCTTTAAATGTATTTCAGCAATTTGAGGAATATACTTTAATAGGAACCGAACAAGGACAACTATTATTGTATTTAAGAAATGAATTGCTTAAAACCATACAAGTTAGTTCTCAAAGTATATCAGAAATCGAATTTGACAATGCTGATATTGCCTGGGTGGTTGCAGATAGAGAGTTGTTTCAGGTAAATTTAGATGATGGCACAATTAAAAGCTATTTCGAAGATTTTAATGAAAGAAGAATCGTTCAGGATCTATTTTTGAGTCCGACTAATTCATTATTTGTTGGTGGTGAATATCAGTACTCCTATTTGTATCAATACAACCGAAATAAAGATAAGTTTGAAAATATTAGTGTAGGTATACCTAATGTTGGTAATACGGATTTTTGGATTCGTGATATGTGGGCAGCAAAGGATACTTTATACCTTGGAAGTTCTTCTGGATTGTATAAATATTTCGACTCTGGCATTACGAAAGTCAATCTTGCCGAATACAGCGATAGCGAAATTAATGCGGTTGTGGTCGATCAGTTTAATGCATTGTGGGTCACAACCAGTCACGGAGTTATTCGAAAACGCAAAGATGAAGTCTCGTTATTTACTCCAGAGCAAGGATTACCATCAAAAACTTTTACCGTTGGAAACCTAATAATCGATGGTAAGGGATTTCTTTGGGTTGGCACATCTAATGGTTTGGCTTATGCCCGAATTACTGATATTATACCCAATACACCTAAACCAATTGTGCATATTGCTAAAGAAGAGTCTTGGTTTATTCAGCCGAATAGTTTTCTTGAAGTAACTTCAGGCTCAATGTTATTAATGGATGTAACCGCTATTATTTATCCTCAAAAGCAAAATCAGTTTCAATACTGTGTGATGAGGGGAGATGATAAAATAAAGGATTGGAAGGCCCTTTCGGATAAGAATCAGGTAATTGTATCAGATTTGGATCCGGGGAATTATGAAATTTGTATACGTTGCAAGCATGAAGGAAACTACTCTTGGAGTGAAAATAGGGTTATACCATTGCGAGTGAATCAGGTTTGGTATCTACGTTGGTACACCATTCTCACCGAAATGATTCTCATTCTATTGATTGTGTATTTATCAAGTCAATACAGTAAACGAAGAGCACGGCAGCAAATGATCGATCTGGAGAGAATTGTTTCCGAACGTACTGCTCAGCTTCAAGATGCCAACGAGAATTTGCTATTGGCCAATAAAGCAAAAGACCGATTCTTGTCAATTATAGCCCATGATTTAAGAAACCCATTTAATGCCATTCGTGGATTTTCAAAAATGCTGATACGCGATACTGATATGTTATCTGAAGAGGAGAAAAAGGAACTTACCGAGATGATATATAAAAGTTCGGATGATACCTTCAAGCTTTTGGAAAGTTTATTGGAATGGGCGAATGTTCAGAAAGGAAAATTTAAACTAAATAGGGTAGAATTCGATTTGGCTGAGGTCTTACAAACAAATCTGGAATTTCATAAAAGCATGGCTTCATTAAAGAATATTAATGTAAAGGGAGATTTTAAAAGTTTAAAAGTAAATGCCGACAAGTCAATGATTGATACTATTATCAGAAACCTGATGTCGAATGCAATTAAGTTTTCCTATGTCAATCAAACCGTTTTATTAAGTGCGATTGAAAAAGATAACTTTGCCATTGTTCAGGTGAAAGACGAAGGATTAGGAATGACAGAGACTCAAGTTAAAAATCTATTTAAAATAGATACTATAGTTGCCAGTGAAGGAACTGCGAACGAAACTGGAACTGGTTTCGGCCTGATGTTGAGTAAGGAATTTGTTCAAATGAATGGTGGACAAATTTGGGTAAAAAGTGCTAAAGGAAAAGGAACTTCGTTTTATTTTTCGATTCCACTATAGTATATACAAAGTCAGTTATAAGTCATGTTTGCATATTAAACTTTTCTAGCATTGTTTAATATTTCTAAAATATCACATTGTTATAATAATTCTGTTATTTATAATTAATCGTAAGTTTTATATGCAGTATTAGATGTGATTCGTAATTATTTCATATTTTTGCCTTACAACTAAATCAAGGGGAATTAATTCCTTAAACAACACTAAAACATATAAAGAAGATGATTACACGTTTGGAGCAAATCATTGACGTTCTGAAAAGTAACGAGAAAAAACGTTTGGTAGCAGCTTATGCTAACGATGCACATACAATTGAAGCTGTTAACAATGCTGTAGAAAAAGGGATTGTTGAAGCTACATTGGTAGGTGATGAAGAAACCATTAAGAAGACTTGTGCTGAGCACAATATTGATGTTACTAAATTCACTGTGGTGCATGAGCCAGTTGAAATAAAAGCTGCTCAAAAAGCAGTTGAGTTAATTCGCAATGGCGAAGGTGATATGATTATGAAAGGATTGGTTAGTACAGATAAGTACATGAAAGCAATCTTAAACAAGGAAACTGGATTAATGCCTCCAAAAGCTGTTTTGAGTCACGTTACAGTAATGGAGAATCCAAACTATCACAAGCTATTGGTATGTAGTGATGTTGCTGTTATTCCTCAGCCAGATCTTAATCAAAAAATTGCATTAACAAACTATGTAATCAATGTTGCAAGAGCTTTAGGTATCGAAACTCCAAAAGTTGCATTGGTTGCTGCTTCAGAGCAAGTTTTACCAAAAATGGAAGCTTGTGTTGATGCAACCATTATCTCAAAAATGGCTGATCGTGGTCAGATTAAAAATGCTTATGTTGACGGACCTTTGGCAATTGATGTTGCTATCGATAAGGAATCAGTGGAGATTAAGAAACTAGAATCAAAAGTTGCTGGCGATGCTGACTGTTTGGTATTCCCAAATATCGAGTCGGGTAATGTTTTCTACAAGACAAATACCAAATTAGCTAAAGCTGAACTTGGTGCATTTGTAGTTGGCGCAAAATGTCCAGCTATTCTTTCATCTCGTGGTGATAGTGTTCTTACAAAATTATATTCGATTGCTTTAGCAGCTTTAGTTGCTTCAAAATAATATATTTCATGTAGAGACGTACGGCCGTACGTCTCTAACTATTTAAATTAAAAATATATGTCCCCAATTCGTTCCCTTGACCAAATGGTCGACCATCTTCGCGAAAGCGGTAAGAAAAAGAAAATTGCTGTTGCATACGCACAGGATCCAAATACAATTGGTGCCATTGCAAAAGCCATAAATGAAGGCTTTGTTGAAGCTGTAATGATTGGTGATGAAAAGGAAATTCGTACAAAGGCTGAAGCGGAAGGAATCAATCCGGAAATCTTTACCATTGTTCACATTCCTAACGATGTTGAAGCAACAACAGAGGCTGTACGTATGGCTCGAGAAGATGAGGCAGATGTTGTGATGAAAGGTTTGGTAGGAACAGATAAATTCCTTAAAGCAGTTTTAAACAAAGAAAAGGGCTTGTTGCCTCCAAAAGCCGTAATGAGCTACGTTTGTGCTCTTGATTTACCAAAGTATGATAAGCTTCTGTTTGTATCTGATACTGCAGTTTTGCCTTATCCTGATTTGAATCAGAAGGTTGCCATGGTGAACTATTCGGTAAAGATGGCGAAGAGATTCGGAATTGAGAAGCCAAAAGTTGCTTTGATTTCAGCTACTGAAAAGCCAAATCCTGCGTTCCAGGGATCAGTGGATGATTCAATTATCTGTAAAATGGCCGATCGTGGTCAGATTAAAGATTGTATTGTTGATGGACCATTGGATGTATTTTTGGCATGTGATCCTGCATCGGTTGAAATTAAAGGAATTCCAACGCCAATTAATGGAGAAGCCGATTGTTTGATTTTCCCTTCTTTGGAAGCATGTAATTCATTCTACAAAGGATTGATGTTGTTTGGCGGTGGAGAACTTGGTGGATTAATTCAAGGAACAAGCAAACCAGTGGTAGTAATGTCGAGAAGTGAGAGTGAAAAATCGAAATTCTACTGCATCGCTTTATCTGTTTTAATGGCAGACTAATACAATTGAGAATTATCAATTTACAATATAGGAAGAGATGCGTTTTATAGCGTGTCTCTTTTTTAATTTAACCACAAAGGAAAGACTAAGGATTTCACTAAGTTGCACAAAAGGTTAAGGTTTAGTAGCTTGGCATCCGACAATGAGCTGGGACCCATAGGTGTAAATGGCGTAAAACAAAATTCCATGAGTAAAGAACGAACGAATATTATTTTGTTTGGTCATTGAATCGTAATGGGTAGTGAAGTGTTGGGGCTTATACTTTTTGATTCTTTTGTGGTAATGAAAAAAGAATAGCCTGTCCAGCTTGAGGACAGATATTAGAATCTTATTTTTGTACTATGAACAACCAAACACCATATTGCTTAATGCCTTGGATCCACTATCATGTGGGAAATTCAGGAAAAGTAAAGGCCTGTTGTGTGGCCAATATTCCTTACGGGGATTGCAATACACAAAACTTTAATGAAATTTGGAATGGAGAAGCAATTATTGCAGTTCGTGAGAAATTCATGAAAGGAGAATCGGATAACAGATGTGGTGTTTGTCAACGCTTAGAAGCAGCAGGAGGGAAGAGCATCCGACAGGAAACTCATGAGAAGTACGGAGAACTGTTTGAAAGGAATCATTCTCAATTTCCCATTTACTTCGACATTCGTTTTTCCAATGCTTGCAATTTTGCTTGCCGCACTTGCTGGCATGGAGCCAGCTCAGCATGGTTTCCAGAAGCCAAACAATTAAAGCGTAATCTGGGAGAAATGGCTTTGCTACAAAACATTACTGATTTCGAAAACTTTATTGCAGAAACCGGAGAGGCCTTGTTGCAAGCCAAAGAAATCTATTTTGCAGGAGGTGAGCCTTTGGTTACCAAAGAGCATTATCAATTGCTCGACTGGTTGGTAGAGAACAAGGCCACACAAATGAAATTGCGCTACAATACCAATTTTTCGGTTTTGAAGTTCGGTGAATATGATGTGCTTGATTATTGGAAGCACTTTCCTGAGGTGGAAATTCTTGCGAGCATTGATGCACATGGAAAATTAGGTGAATACATCCGTAAAGGTTTCAATTGGCCGCAGTTTCAGGAGAATAGAGAGGCAATTCGATCTTTGAAACACATTCGTTTTGTAATTGCTCCAACCATTTCAGTTTTATCCATTAAGAATTTACCAGAATTGTACCGTACATGTATAATGGAACAAATTATTGAACCCGATGCACTCTACATCAATATGCTAGACAGACCACTGTACTACAACACCAAAGTAATGCCTGAGGAATTAAAGCAAACTGTTGTTACAGAATATCAAAAGTTTTATGATTGGGCAGAAAAAAAACAAATTCCACAATCGGTAATCAGCCAACTAAAAGAATGTGAGGCATACATGCTAAGTGAAGACCTATCGAAACATTGGCCACAGTTTTTAAAAGAAACCAAATTGGTGGATGAGATGAGAGATGAGGCTTATTCTGAATTAGGAATTGTTAATTGAGACATAAATTAAACTATTGCTAATTCTTCCATCATTTTAAAAGCGTATCGTGCCGCTGGATAGGTAATGGATCCACCTCCAATTACACCCATTTTAATGGCTTCGATAATCTCTTCTTTGCTGGCCTTTTGTTCTAGGCAGCCTTGTAAGTGATACAATATGCATTCATTGCAATGCGATAATACAGAAATGGATAAACCTGTTAGTTCTTTGTATTTCTTCGGGATAGCTCCATCTGCATAAATACTGTCATCTAATGCTCCAAAAGTGGCGAAGAAATCATCATGTTTTGCCATCAATTGATTCAATTCCTTTCGGCTTTGGTTTTGTTTGGAGATGCTCATGATTAAAAGGATTTATATTTGTTCCTGAATTTTAATGATTGAATTTTAGATTTTATCATGATTGTGTTATTATTTTCTAGAATTTATAACATAAACCTACTTTAACTCCAGATACCATTAGATGTTCATGATATTTTTCATTAGAGAATGGTATAAGTGCATGAGACTTGAGATAGGGATTTACGAATAGGGATGCTCCACAGACAAAATCATATTTAGCACCTAAACCCACAATACCACCAATGCCTGATTGAGAATCGATGATGCTTGAGTCTTCGGTATCAATATCGATTGACAAGCCCCCATTCAGAAAGAAGTATTTTCCAAAATTTGCTCTCATTGTTAAGGGTATGCTTATTATTGAAAGGTCACTTTTCATTAGACTTGTTTCATATTCTGGAGGCAAATTCGGCTCAGCAACAATTGAAGAATGTAGATACTCAATGCCAGTTTCCAAATCTAACCAATTGTTAATCTCATGAAGGTAGGTAAGTCCAATAGCATAAAAGTTTTCACTATTGTAGCTTGCAGCACCAGTCAACGATTGAAAGTGAACTACATCGCTTTCTGCAACGGAATAGGTAACACCTATTTTGTTTTTGGAGTTTTTCGTAGATACTTCTTGGGCATTACTAATATTAAATGTAAGTAGTAAACTGGTTAGAATGGCTAATGTTTTCATTTATTTATCTGTCGGTTTTAAATGGGAATTCTTTATTTTAACAGCTTCAATATGTTTAAGCAATTTACTGTTATCAATTGTGTAAATCCAAACGGTATCTGTGTATTTGTAAGATTTTACGATGCTTTTTAAATCAGGAAAAATAGCTGGTCTTGAATACCCGTTCTTAGAATAGAATAATCCATCTTTGTAATAGATACCATGATTAATTCTGTCTTGCTCTTGTAAGGCTAATAATGCCTCCTTGGGCATATTGTGTTTGTTCTTTTTGAATTCTTTCCATGAAATTGCCTTACTTTCCAAATTGATAGCGTCCAATACAAGAAGGTAAGTTTTGGAGCCAATTAATGTTTCAGAATCAAAGTAAGGGTGCGGGTTAATATTGTTATTTTTGAAGAAATTTTCCAAGGCAAAAGAAAAACAGGTTTGTCCTTCGAATTTATGAGATCGAAAATAGCTTGCTGAATCAACTTCAACTTGTTGAAAATATTTTCTTTCCTTCAGTTTTTCCATATCTGCTTTATGCTCTTTAAAATCTTTTTCAAGATCTCTAATGAACTGATGAATTTCAAGTACGGTATCGAGAATGTGATAATTGAAGATGCTATCAGACTTTTTAACTTTTACAAGCTCTTTGTCTTTATTTTGCTTGAATTGGTATTGATACGAAATGTTTTTCCTTGTTAAATTATCCACATATTGAACCTGTGATTGCGAGGAACAAGCGAATACAAACAATGCAAGCGTTGTTTGTATGAATAGGTTTACATGCTTTCTCATTAATTGGTGTCTTAATTTGCTTATTAGTATATAGTTTATCTATTCCATCAACTTCAACCTTTCCTCTCGGCGGAATATGATCTTGGCAGAAGGAGTAAGGCCAATTTCCAATTCGATTTCCTCCAGATTCATGCTGTCAATCTTTACTTCCCCTTTTATTTCTACAGCTTTAAACAGGCCCATTAGTATAAAGTTTAGAAACTTGTTCTTTTTGGTTTTAGTTAGAATGGCTTCCTTCTCTTCGTTGCTAATTGGATGCACTTGCTTAAATCGTGCAAACAAACGGGGTAGAAGAGCAATGTCAACATCCAAACGAACCAAAACAAAACCTGCTTTCTCAATATCAGGCAGAGCATCATTTAACTTTTGTATGCCAATCTTAAGTTTATCCTTGCCCGAACTTTTAATATTGCTCCAAAGTTCAGAGCCTTTCTTTTTAGCATCGTCTAATAAGTCGTCCAGTCCGTTTGCCATGGTGTAACTATTTTAATGTTTGTGATTTAAATAAATATTGATGATAGAATTGTGCTGTCGTCTTATAAATTGACCAATATTGCAATAAAGGTTAGGACTCCAATAATTGTGGTAAATATTCCAGTTCTCCTTGATTTGGTCCAGCCAGAAAGAGCTATTAAAACAGAAAGAGCAATGATTCCCAATATAAATGCTATAAAACCAATGATCTTTGGAAGTGCAAGATCAGCATTCTCAACTTTGAAAGGGAAGCCATTGGTTGTCATCAATAGAATTTTAGTCATGGCAAACAAGGTGATTAAAAAGCAGGCTGCAGCAACGGTCGTAACTTTTAAAATATGATTTGATATTCTTTTTTCGGTATTACTAACCAAGATATTCGCCATTACTGCAATCGAAAAGCCGCTCAATAATGAACTAATTACAATTAACTGATTGGCAATTTTGTTTAAATACTCTGGTTCTAGTTCTAACATCTATTTTTGAGTTTATTTTGTATAAGTCTGGATACACTAATAGGAATAGCTCTTTCTATTTCATAATATCATTCACCTTTTTGATATTTCTTTTTAGCCTAAAAACATCAAAATTAATTCTGATTAAAAGATACAAGCTAATGCCAAATACAGCTACCGGAAATTTATTCCAGATTGGATTTAAGTCGAATACTTGAAAAAAGGCGGCTAGCATGATTACGATCAAAGGAATTCCAGTAATGTATATGTATTTCGTACGATCGTTCAGTTTAGAGATCATGAATTCTAAATCCATGTTTACTTTTTCATTAAAGCTGATGTTTGAACCTTTAATTTTCTTCGCATGCTTTTTTAGCAAAACTTCCAGGTAAGCAAAAGGAGCCTTAAATGCAAACAACATGGTAAACTGAACCAGCAATGCTGTATTATCCCACTTTTTTGATACAAAATCATACTCCAGGTAGGCAAACAAACTTGCATAAATTACCAGGCAGAGCAATATCATTACAAATCCATAATCAAGAAAAGCATACTGACTAAGTTTTTTATCTTTTTTCTCCTGGCTCTTGCCTTTCCATTGGTATGCAGGTTTGAACCCTTCGATAATTTTTATTCGTTTCTCTATTGATTGTGTCATCTTCAATCTTTTCTTTACTAATAATGCGAATCAAGAATTGATGATTTCAGAAGCACATGCCAGGCACCTCAACGATGCCAGACATGTTTAGATCTATTTAAAGTTTTAGCTTAACTTTCTGTCTCAACAGCAGCCTCAGGATTGAAATAACCTTCCAATTCACCCAGAGTATCATTTGAGGTTAGTAGGTCCTTAACCACTTCACCTTTTTCCAAAATTACGATGCGCTCACTTACTTCGGCAATATGATTTAAGTCGTGACTGGAGATGAGCATGGTCAAGTTCTTTTTCTGGTGTAGATCCTTCAACAACATCTTCAGACGTATCTGAGAAGAGGGATCTAGGTTGGCAAAAGGTTCATCCAGAATTAAAACCTCAGGTTGACTAATGATAGCACCAAAGATGCCAATCTTCTTTTGATTCCCTTTCGAGAAATCGCGAACATACTTGTTCTTATTCAGAATTTCATCACCAAAGAAATCAGCAAAATCATTGTAAAATACTTGCAGTTCCTCCTTGGTAACACCATTAATATCAGCAATAAACTTAAAGTACTCTTCAGGTTTTAAGAAGTCAATTAAAAAGCCTTCATCCAGGAACGAACCTGTATAGTTTTTCCACTGACTGTCAGCGTGTACAGCAATATTTTTACTCAATACCTGTCCTTTGTCTGCCTTAATCAAATCGAGTATCAGTCTAAATAATGTGGTTTTTCCTGCTCCATTATTCCCAACCAAACCAAACGATTCGCCTTGTTGAATTTGCAATTGTTCTATGTCTAAAACCTTAACGGCATTATATGCTTTGCTTAAATTTTCTATATGTATCATGATATTAATTTCTTTTTTAATTACTTATTTCTAAATCCTTCCGACATTTGGTATCGCTTCTCAATAAAACGTTGGGTAATGATATCCAGCAATTTTTCGCGGAACAATAAACCCGATACGCCTAGTATGCCGATAACAGCAAAACCCAAATTGGCTTGATCGAACAAACCAAAAGGCAGATAGATGAATATTGGAATCACCAACAGCGGAATCATTAAAACAAAATGTCTTCCGCCCACACCTTGATAATTAAATGCTGAACCTTTCGAAAGATCCATGTATTGGTTGTTGTTTGTTGCAAAGTAGAGAAGCAGCAGGCTATTAATGCCAATATTAAACAAGAAGCACATGCTGTTTATAATCAGGATATCGATACCATAATAAACATAGAATGTTGATAAAAGGAAAATTACCGTACTGGTCGACATCATCAAATAGTATTTGGCTTTGATGTAATCCTTATAAGTATTATTGGCGGTCAGCATCAAATCAAAATGTCCCGATTCCCAGGCAAAGAAGTACAAACCAAAGCTCATCATAAAACCACCTGATATGAATATGCCTATAAAAATCAAAAAGCCATTCATTTCATGATAATCAGGTTTGGTATAAAAAAACAATCCATACAGCAGGAACAAAGGCGCCATAAATAGCATGGTTCTGGTTCGCTTATTTCTTACGCACATTTTAAGTTCCAGTAGGGCAAAGGTTCCAATTTTTCCGAAACGATCCAGATAATTCAGATTCTCCAAACTGCTTCTCTGGTTGGTATCGCCCTTTCCAAAATCTTCCAACGAAAAATGATTATATAACAATTGGAAATTCAGGTAATAAGCCACAACAAAAAGCAGCAGTCCAAGCAGTAAGAACAATGGCTGTTCAATTACTTGCATAAACACAAGTGACGAAAAGGCCTGCAGATCGATAATACCAAACTGATCTAGGAAAAGCAAAGCACCAACACTGGCCAGGAACAGATAAAAGACATATTCATGCTTTATCTGCACTCTTTTGATGTAGATAGACAGGTAATTAACAAACAAATCTCCAACCATTACGCTGCCAACAATCACCCAAAAGCTATAAGTATCCATCTGCTTGTGTAAACCAAGGGTAATAGCCAAAACAAAACTAATCGGCAGGATGTTAAGACTGTTAAACAAAGGTTTGGTCAACATGAAATTAACCAATTTGCTTTTTCTTATAGGTAAAATCAAATAAGGCTTTACCATTAAAGTTGGCAGTTTCTGCAGCATGTAGCGGAACAGAAGAATAGCCAAAAAGAAATACAATCCATAGCGCAATAAATCGGCAATAGGATTCGCAGAGCTTTTGGCAAGTGTTGAACCCACGTAAAAGCCTCCTCCAAGTAATTCAAGGAATAAAATGAAAAAGATAAAGCCCATAAAGACTTTGATGCCAGTACTCTTGGAGACTGCCGCCGATCGGGTGGCTGCTTTCCATTGATGGCTCAATAATGTGAATTTTTGCATACCTGTTTTATAAAATGTTCTTGTTTTGATTCATGTTAAATTCTTTTTCTTGCAATAGCTATATGAATAAGCTTCACTCAAAAATTTTCTCTTCTTCTTTTCTAGACTCCACCTCTTTATGCACTAACTTCACCAAATCGATGCCTTTAAAGTCTGATGAGCATGCATTTTTAAATGACAATTTTAATCCAGCGTGTTTTGCCGCAATTAATCCATTAATAACATTTGCAGTATTTCCTCCAGCTAGGGCATGAGCTTCCAATTCAGTTCTATTAATTGGAATACCACCTTTGGTTGCTGTAATCAAGCCCATTACAATATCCTGAATAGGAGATTTTCTCAGTCGCATAAATATTAATTCTATTAATGTAAGCTTTACCCCTGATAGTAGTGCAGAAAACCAGAGTGCAACTGGGACTAAATAGAAAAATACTGGTATTCCGATTAATACCGATACGATTAATAGAATAATTGTGCTTATGTCGTTCATAGTGTTGTTTGATAAATTGTGGGTGTTCTTATATTTTACAAAGCATATTGTCATTAACGTTTAGTATATGAGCATGTGGCGAGCTTAATTGTGGTTTCGTATCAAGCTATAAAGTAGCCAAAGCTACACCTTTTAAATTAGTCAAATCGATAGATTTGGCGGAGGTGATTAGCGCTATTATCGCTCGAACACCTACATAAACCGCTATTGCATATATACAGTGTTGTGCTTAGTCATTATTTGCTTTCTTTTCTTCAGTCTTTCTTATTCCTGTATCCACTATTTCATTCAACATTTCTTCTCTTTCATATCGATTGATATACCAATCCTTTATCAGAATTTCAATCAACTTAATAAGTACTTGAGCTTCTTTCGGTTCAACATCAATTATTAAATTGATGTCTTTTTCCATATGTGCTCCAATATTTCCAATTTTTCGAGTAGCATCAATTGATTTCCATGTCAACGGATCAACTTTGTCCTTTATTTCCTCTATTTCTTTAAATAATGTTGAACTTTTAACATTCCAAAAATCTCTAATCATGCCTTGTAAACATCTTCTAGCTAAGGTAGCAGAGGCTTTTGGACTCTGGTCAATAATAGCACATGCTTCTTCGTAGTCTTGAATTATCGCTTTTGGAATATATCCAGGAAAAACTTTGGCAAATGAATTAGGTACTTGTCGCCAATGTTTAATTTCTTTTTGGTCATAATGTCTCCAACTTCCATTTCTAGCTTCATATACACTATCAAACAGAATAGACCCTAATACATATTTATTGCATTCAGCATTTGGGCATACAATGAAATATGAATAAAGTACTTTATATCCGTCAGCATTTTCAATCGATAATCCAAATTCTCTATCTACAAAATTCTTTTCAGTAATTGTTGTATGATGATTGCAATGTGGACATTGCCATTTAAATGGTTCCATTATTGTTTGTTTTTTAATTAAGCACAACTTGTATATAAACGCAACCAATTACGTTTATTTTTTTATAAAAGAATCATCTTATGCGTTTACACCTCTAATATTGGTTTGTAAACTCATAAAGCCAATTATAAGCCAACCAAATCTACTGTTTTTATTACACAATAACATTTATATGATACTAAAATGTATTGTGCTTATGTAATTTAATTCCATACTAAATAATAATGGTTCTGTATGATTCATAGTGGATAATTCTTTAGAATTATCATTACCGACCTTCACTTTACATCAGTGCCCACTATGGGCATTGGAAGGTCAAGCTGCTTAGACGTAGAAAAATTTTTAGTAAGACGGGGAAGCTAAGAACTTGTTCGAAGATCACCCCGCCGCACTTAAATTTTTCAAGTATAAGAAGTTTGATCTTACGCGCCCTAGATTTTTTGCTGACTTTTTGATCAATGCAAAAAGTCAGAGCCATGCGGCTTGAGCAAATTAAAGCTTAGTTAATAATAATATTCTAATTAAATGAATTTGCTATTCACGGTATTTCATATGGTATTATAATGCTAATGTCTTTATAAGTTTTGTGCTTTCACAGACATAGCGAGTTTTGAAGTGTAATTCGAAGTTCAGAATAGGAAAAACTGCATGTTAAGAGCTATTACAATCTGTTAATTAGAAAGATTAAGAAATTAGATAGGAGAGAAGTCCATTTAAAGACATGCCCAATAAAAATCATAGTTTTCCATGTATTGTCCATTCTGTTTTTGAGGCAAATAACTCACTGATAGAGCAAAACCCATCAATGAAAATTTTTTATGTAATCATTTATTCTTAAATTGATTGGGTGTTTGCTTCAACACTGAATCCAATCCAAGATCTTTGAAGCAGAACAGTTTATACGAGAGATTTTGAGGGGAGAGAGTTTATTCATCTTTTAAAGAATCGACGATGTCAGACCAACAAACTTTATTCGAATACCCGGTAGAAAGCACCGTACTACCCGAAATTACCGACGAACAGTTGTATGAACTCCTTAGCACCATTGCCTAATGAGCTTACAATTACTATTTGTAAGCTAAAACTACAAACCAAGGCATTTAAAGCTCTCTCGCAGCCATTTACAGTGAAGATCTTCAAATCAACACACTAGTTTTACCCAATGATATAGCTGTTTTATTGAAAGACATTAATGATTTATCAAACTACACAACTGATTTATAGAACGACATTTAAGATTTGGCCAGTGACATTAAAGATTTATAGAATGACATGCAGGTTATGATGAAAGACATTGCAGTTTTAAAGAAAGATACGGTAGATGGTTGGAACTACACAAGAGATTAGAAATGAAACACAGAAAACCATAAGACTATATTTAATGACTGGTCCATCAAATCAAATGCTACAACTACTCACTTAAAGAATCAATAAAACAAACACTTATGCACAAAAGAATTAGAGCCAAAATCGAAAGCTACATGTCTATCGAAGACATTTTAAACGAAAATCTGGAGGTTTTTGAATCGGATCCTTCAGCCAAAAATCAAATTCAAAGCTTTTTAGAGGATTGCAAAAAGCTCAAGAATATGCGCGTAAAATTAAATGAGTCTACCAAATGGATTACTTTGGAAAACAATAAGTTGTTTAAGCTGCTTGTAAAGAAAGCGCAAGTATTGGAGATTGCCATCAACCGTTTGGTAGCGGATACCAATGATTTGGAACTGCTAATCAATCTGAACAGACATCTTCGAAACATCAAACGTGGAATACATCTCCGAAGAATCAATTCAGGTTTCGCCCTGCACGATTTATGCAAAAAACACCAAAGTCAATTGGCTACTTACGGCACAAGTGAAGAACTTTTGCAGGGCTATCGCCAAATCCTCCTGAATATAGAAGGCAATATTCTGAAAAGAATACAAATAAAGGATCAGAACGATAAAGGCAGAAAGGAGTTCAACGAATTGGTTGCTAGTATCAATCAATTTCTAAAGCAAAAACTCGATTGGACCATCAATTCCTACCAGGAATCCCAAGCCGAATTGTACTTCAAGTATCATTCAGCCCGAAAACTGAAGAAATACCACACAAGGCATTACAGTGTACGTGGATTCATTGTCGACAAAGACACCGGCCAGCCCATCTCATATGGCATCGTTCGTGTTTTGGAAAACGATATGCAAACGAAAATTACCAAAAATGGCAACTTCAACTTCATGAACTTCCCAGAGGGCCAGTTCACACTCAAAGTAGAAAACCATGCCTACCACAGTTGCCAGCAAATCATAAGAAGATACAGCAACGAACACCTAAACCTCAAAATCGAATTGCAAGCACTTTCCGTTGTTCATCCTAGCTAATAAGACAACTAACACTATGTCGTAATTCCAAAAGAAACCCAAATCTTAATTATTGTGGAGATCGGCATCATCTACGCAAGTGGGGCCCCATAGGTAAAGAAAGCGGCAAATAGAAATGCTGTCGAACGAAGTATGAGTGAGACTATTTATTTCTATTCGCTTTTGAGCCGTCATGGGTCATTGAGTAGATGCGTCGTAGATTGTTTTTCGCGAAATATTATTTCGAGTGCTCATAGTCTCACGTCGTTCGGCAGCTTACTTTTTATCAATGGAAAAGTAAAGGAACATTTTGTTACAAAAAGCACACTACATCAAATATCCTCAGCAGTTGCGAAGATACCCCATAACAAAACCCACCAGGAATCACTCCTGGCAGGCTTCTATTCAGATAAGTTAAATCCTACTTAAAACCATAAGTAACACCATCAATGGTCGCACGTTGAATGGTATCACTTACTCCCCATGCATTCGAAAAGCTGTTGATTTCCCCTATACCAGCAGCAAATACGATGGTATGCTCTTCATCAACAATTAAAGTTGCATTGTAGAAGAATCTTTTGCAGTTTTCCAATTCGGTATCATCAAACTCGAAAGTAATTTCAGGAAGAACTGTCACTGTCCACTCATCATCTCTACCATTCGAGTTGTTAATGTATGTCCAGCTATCATCAGCGCATAAATTAAAATCAGCAAATAAATACTCTCCCGATTGATCACTGTTTAGTTGGTATACCTTATTGTCACCTGTGGTTCTAAAGTAGGTATTGTAGGTATAATATAAAGTATCAGCACGATAGGTTTCGTGCGTAATCACCCTGTATTCTTTGTTGTTAATTATTTCCGATCCGCTAACCTTTCGGATATGATCTTTATACTCCCAGGTATCGCCAATGTGTATAGGAAAATAATCTGTCGATTCAATTACTGGGATACTGGCATCATCATCACATGCAGTGAACAATGCAATGAGTGCCAATACGAATGGAACAAGTCTTTTGGCTTTCATGGAGCATCTGTTTTTGAATGGTTTCGATAAAACTTATATAAGTTAGATGCGGAAAATCCAATTGGTTGCGTGAGAATCTTATTCTTCAACTCATTTTGCAATATAAATGACTGCAAGCGAGTTGCTCTCATTTGATTGAAGAAGGTTTAAAATATCATATTTGTAGCAAAGGGGCAATACTTCAATTGAAGTATTGCCCCTCTGTTATTCTATATTATCTGTATAGATGTTTTTTTATTCTATTAAGGTAAAATTGCCCGAAGCTATATTCACTTTGTAAGTTCGTTCACCTTTGGTTCCATCTTTCTGAGTGTATTTAATATTGCAATTTACATACCCATCTTTTGGTTGACTAAAGACAACTTCATCCTTTCGAATGTCTGATGGCAAGTCGGAAAGAGGGTTGTTGGTTTCCCAAATGATTTTATTTGTTGGAATATTTTTGCGTTGAAATCCATCAACAAAACTGATACACTCTTCAAGACTAATTGGAGTATAGTAATCATCCAAGTTGTCTTTACTTATTTCATAATGCTTGATTCCATCCATTGTGTAACAGATGTATTTTTTTATCTGTGGATTAAAATCAGTACTCCATAGGACCATAAAGCTATCCTCAAACCAAGGGGTAATTTTATTGAAGAAGTATTCTGTTTGTGGCCTTGTAAAACTTTGTATTCTTTTGATTTGCTGATTCGAAATCGTATACAAGTCACTTGATATAGCATGTTTTTGTTGGAAATCATTGTAAGGAATCATTCCCCATAGTACGAATGCATAACTATTCTCAAACTCATGTACGCTTCTGATTGAAAAATCATCAATGGTGTAAGTTGTAGTTTTTCCATAGTCTTCATCAATATGTACAATGGTGTCTAATTGAATATATTCATTCGAGAAAAAGATTGACTTGTCTTTTTTGTCAAAGCCTTTAATGATAAGCTTGTCTTTTATACGACCATTAAAATAAATGGTGTTTGTATCTGAGCCAATTACAAAACTTTCATATTTTACACTTGTGTTAAACAAATTGTATTCAGCCAATAACTTTTCGAATTCATTGGATGGTTGCAATTCTTCTTCAATAATAGGAGAATCACTATCCGAACAAGAGAACATCATTAATACAATGGCTAATCCATAAAAGAACTTATTTGTTTTCATATTTAATTTGCTTGCTGATTGTATTTTAAAATAAGACAATCAATTGATTTGTAATTTATCTTAACAATTTGCTAAAGATAAAAAACAATAAGTCATAATCATCATTAAAGTCTAATAAATATCAATGCAAAATCATTAAATAAAACGAAATAATATAGTTAGGAAACAAGCAAAGCACTTTACTGATAACTGTTTACTGGTAACTGTTCACTGTAAACTGTTTTACCGCTTCATAAACCTCCTCAGCATTTCTGGTGTTCATCAAATCATTACGCAGGGACGATGCACCACGGAATTCATTGGTATAGATTTTAAAGAAACGACGCAGAATGGCAAAGTTTTTCGAATTGCCCCAAGTCTTGTCGAATAAATGCGTGTGCTTCAACATTAGATCAAGCTTTTCTTCCATTTCAATCTCTTCCTTTTCGGGATGAAAGAACCATGGATTCTTAAAAATACCTCTCCCTATCATCACGCCATCAACGCCATAAGTCTCACACTTGTCCAATCCTTCCTGGTACGATTCCACATCTCCATTGCCAATCAATTTGATGTGTGGAGCCAATTCATTACGCAATTGAACCGCTTTCGCGATTTCGTTCCAGTCGGCCGTGCCTTCCGACATTTGTTTCTGAATTCTACCATGAATGGTCAACGCATCAATAGGCGTTTGCAACAAATGTGAAACCCACGATTCGGTAACCACTTCCTTAAAACCGATTCTGGTTTTTACGCTTAAAGGCAAATTGGTAGCTTCCTTGGTTGCCAGAATAATCTCTTTGGCCAAATCTGGTTGCGCAATCAAGGCCGAGCAACAACCATTTTTCACCACATTCTTCACCGGGCAACCCATATTGATGTCTATGCCATCAAAATCGGTCTCGTTGGCAATGTATTTTGCCGTCTTGTAATACTTTTCAGGATCCTTTCCCCAGATCTGCGCAATCAGTTTTACATTCTTTTCTTTCAGCAATTTCTTTTCCGATGCATTAATCTGCAGGCGATGCTTTACCTTCTCGTGTCCAACCGGGTGACACATGCCTTCAACCGAGGTAAATTCTGAAAACAGAAGGTTCAGTTTGCCACTTGCTGCGCTTTGCAAAACAACCTCACGAAAAGATGTATCGGTAACATCTTCCATGGGAGCTAGCGAAAAGTTTGGTGTTTGTATGTTGTGCCAGAAATTCATTTTATTCAGTTATCAGTTAACAATGAGCAGTAAACAGTTATTAGTAATCAGATGATTTTTGATTCTTCCCCTTTTAGGGGATCCCGAAAGTTTTCGTGGAGCCGACAGGCGAAGGGGTGCTTATTATACTTTACCCTTATTACTTTGTACTTCTTTTTAGCTTTGGCCTAATCCTCTGTCTATAAATTTGACTCTTGCTATACTTATCGTGGAATTTTGAACGCAATTTGATTCTTTCTTCCTCTGGCAATTCAATGATTTCTTTGCACTCGTCGGTACAACATCCATTGTAATGCTCACGACATTCATCACACTGAATAAACAATAGATGACAATCGTCGTTGACACAATTGGTATGCGTATCACATGTTTTTCCACACTGGTGACATTTGGCTATCACCTCATTATTGATACTTTCGCCCAATCGTTCGTCGAAAACAAAGTTCTTTCCCCTGAATTTTGATTCCAACCCAAGCTGTTTAATCTCTTGTGCATAGGCAATAATACCACCGTGCAATTGGTTTACATCTTCAAATCCATGATGTTTTAAATATGCACTGGCTTTTTCACAGCGTACACCACCAGTGCAATACAATAAAAACTTCTTGTCCTTGTCCTTTGCAAAGTCACGAACTACCATGTCAATCTCTTCACGAAAAGTATCCACATCAGGACAAATAGCATTCTCGAAATGTCCCACTTCACTTTCATAGTGATTTCTCATATCGATAACAATGTTGTCGGGATTGCTTAGCTCCTCATGAAACTCAATAGGAGATAGATGTGTACCTACATTGGTGGTGTCGAATGTATTGTCATCCAAACCATCGGCAACAATTTTTGGTCGCACTTTAATGGTAAGTTTGTAAAATGATTTACCATCATCTTCAACAGCCCATTTAATTGGCATATCTACCAATTCTTTTCGGCTGTTCATATCTGTAAAAAAGGCATCCAAGTTATGCTCTGGCACACTCATTTGTGCATTAATTCCTTCCTTGGCAATATAGATTCTCCCTTTGCAGTTCAAAAGGAACCACTTCTTGAATAATTCGTCGCGGCATGCTTTCGGATCCTCAAAATTCACATATCGGTAAAACGAAATGGTTTTGCGCGCAAAATCTTCGGCTTCCATTTCCTTCACAAGTTCTTCTTTGCTCAGTTTATTATACAGTTGCATAATTTAAAATATCAAATATTCAATCTCCAAATTCTCAATTGTTATATGCTAGCATTTACAAATGTTTGGTGCTTATTTTTTGGAATTTGAAACTTTTGTTATCGCTATTTAGAATAAATAAATATTGCAAAAATAGTTCATTTGGATAAATCACAAAGCAATTGGTAATAAAAAAGGAGTTTTAACTCTTTATTTTAAGGAAAATGTTTAGGTTTACTTATGAAATTCTTAACTTTTATATAAGAAAGTACCAATTATCAATCTACAAAATCAAATGAACAAACAGTTTTTAATTGTCGGACAAGGTATTGCAGGCTCATTATTGGCTTATAACATGTACAAGGCCGGTTTAAGCTTTAAAATCGTATCGAGCCTTGAGCTTCGCAAAGCTTCGGATGTTGCTGCAGGTTTATTCAATCCGCTTGTGTTTAAACGACTAACCAAGAGTTGGATGGTTGATGACTGTTTGCCCATAATGTTTGAAACCTACCGTGAATTGGAAGATCTGTTGGGACACAAGTTTCTGTACGAGAAGGATATTTTAAAGCCATTATCAGAGCATGAAAGCTTGATGTGGAGGGAGAGAAGAGCTCAGGATAACTTTGGCGATTTTATTTCTGATATTGAAATTAATAATGTTGGCAAAGGCATCAAAGGGATGCATGCTTATGGGAAAGTAACCCAATCGGGCTATGTTGATTTGCCAAAAATGCTGAAAAAACTACGCAAGTTCTTTAAAAGCGAAGGACTAATTGTTGATTCGTATTTTGATTACAAGGATTTGGGCTTCATCGACAATCAAATCTCCTGGCATGGATTAATGGCCGAAACCATCGTCTTTTGTGAAGGGTATCGTGCAACTGAGAATCCATATTTTAGTAGTTTGGATTTTAGACCAACCAAGGGAGAGTTACTGGAAATTCATTGTGATGAATTGCAGGAGGACTATATCTTGAATAAGAAGTTGTTTGTGATGCCCGTTGGAAATCATCGTTTCAAGGTAGGAGCCACCTACGATTGGACTCAATTGGATGAAGAAACAACGGAAGAAGCAAAAATAGATATCCTATCCAGATTGGACGATTTAATTGATCTGCCTTATAAAGTGATTAATCAGTGGGCAGGAATCCGCCCAACAGTTTCTGATCGTCGTCCTATTTTGGGAATTCACCCATTGCATGAACATATTGCCATTTTTAATGGTTTAGGTACAAAAGGGGTAATGTTAGCACCTTATTTTGCTAGAGAAATGACACGTTTTCTTTCTGTAAGCGACTATCCTTTAGCACCTGAAATTGATATTCGAAGGTTTTTGAAGTAATTGACTTATATTGCTTTGGCTAAAGAAATAGAAATAGGTGTTTAATGCAAGAAGCATAAGAAAGTAGTATCCCATAAAGTGTGATTGAAAAGTTTGACTTTCAGCCTAAAGGTATTTCCAATTTTTCTTAAGCTCATTTATTGCCTCCGAAGAAATCAGAATAACTTTAGTTACACACTTTATGGGATACAACTAAGATGCACTTGCAGATCTTTTTTTACTCTTCTGTGTCCTCTTGCTCGGTTAGCTTTTTCGCTTTCTTAATTTTTTCTTCCAAAGTTTTTACACTTTTTTCTGCTTTTTCAATTTTTGCTTTCTTTTCATTGAACTCTTCCTCAGAGATTTCCCCTTTATCTTTTGAGGCCTTTAATTTTTCTTTCGACTTTTTAATTTTATCCTTTGCCTCTTTTATTTTTTCATCCTTACTTTTAATTGTTTTTCTTAAAGCCTTCGATCGTTCTTCACGAATCATTTTAGCCTGTCTTGCTCTTTCTTGACCAAACTCTTTTCCTTTTAATTCACCTTTGTTTTTGCCATAAGCATGCCCCTCTTTCTCCATTTCTTTTTTTGAAGAATCTTGTTTCTTTATAGCTTTCTCTTTTTGTCCTTTAAGCTTCTCTTTTACATTTTTTTCAAGGCTATCTTTTTTTGCTTTGTGAACTTTCTCAGTTTTATTTTTTCTTTTCCCTTTATTTTCATCTTTTCCTTTCTGAGCTAGAAGTTCTGTGTTTGCAGTCAGAATAAAGCAAAAGGACAATAGAATAATAATGTATTTTTTCATACAAATAGATTTTAAATTTCTTCTAGTAATTTATCAACTTCTTCTGAAGCCTTCTCGATATCTTCTTTTGTGTTTTCAAGTTCAATGGCTACAGAATCTACTTCCACTTTTTCTTGTTTAGGAGGAGGTGGTGGTGGTTGTTTGTCTTTTTGTTTTGAATCGCCACATGATTGAAGGACAATAAATGCGAAACCTAGCAGCATAATGATTTTCTTCATAATTATTTTGTTTTGATTAGGATTCTTTAAAATAAGAATTATTTATAAATAATCATCTGATTAAATAAGAATAAAAACTTTCATGAGGCAAGGAGAATCACCAACGAAAGTTTTTACGTTATAGTGATTTATGAATTACCTAATCACTCTTAACTTCTTCATATCAATTTGTAAAATTTAACTGAAAGTTATCATCTTTTTTGTGTTGTTGACTTATGCATTTGCGCTGAAGATTGAAAAAGAATTCCGATGTATAGAACTAAATGGATCATCAAGTCAATTTTACTTATTTATTTAAATAAGATGCAAGTATAATCACATAATGGGGTAATTGACTTCGAGAATGCAATGAACAAAATTATAATGTTAATAGAATATGCGGAAACTTTTGGTACATAGTCAAATATAAGTTTGAACGTAATCCAAGTCTAGACTAAATGCATAACTATTCAATTATTATTGGTTATGTATTACATTATTAGTTTGTAATTGTTGCTATAGATAAATGCCATTTTTATCAGGATAATCTGATTGTTAGTCAATGAAATTTGTATGACAACTTCTAAACAAAATTATTTTTTTAATTTCGCAGGCCTTGAGCTAATTAAGGGTGAGAACTATAAAATTATAAGATCTACAATTTAATTTATTTATGAAAAAACATCTACTCTTTTTGTTTCTTATTTTAATATCGTTGATAAACTTTTCATGTAAAACAAGTAAAAATCTAGTTTACTTAAACAATACTCAGGATGATGAATTACTTGTTGATATGCCTGAGAGTACTGACGAATACAAAATAAAGGTTAATGACAATTTATTTGTAGATATAAAATCGCTAAGCCCTGAGGTAAATGCAATTTTTAATCCAGCGCAAGGAGTAGGAACTCAAGGAGGAACTCAACAAAATTACGGACAGATTTCAGGTCAATACCTAAATGGTTTTTTAGTTGATTTAAGAGGAAATATCAATTTGCCTATCATTGGATTTGTAAATGTATTGGATAAAACTCTTGAAGAAGCCAGAGTAGAAATACAAAGCAAAGCTGATGAATATATTAAAGAAGCAACGGTAAAGGTAAAACTTTTAAGTTTTAAGATTACGGTGATGGGAGAGGTAAAGAATCCTGGTGTGTACTACAACTATTCCAATAGCTTAACGGTTCTTGAAGGGATAAGTATGGCGAATGGAGTAACTGATTATGCACGAATAAAAAAAGTGCTTGTGTTAAGACCAACTCCCAGGGGAAGTAAGACCCATAGGCTTGATTTAACAGATAAAAGTTTTCTTAATTCGAAAGCCTTCTTTCTACAGCCTAATGATGTAGTGTATGTGGAACCTGACAAATACAAAAATGTGAAGTTGAATTCTCCTATGTATTCACTGTTCTTGTCAACAATATCTACCTTAATATTGGTGTTCAACATACTTTAATCTCTCTGTTTTTTAATCTTATTATAATTGATGATGCAATCAAATAGTGTTCAGGATATATCTGTAAATGAAGATGAAATTGATTTAAAAGAACTTTTTTTCAGACTTCTTTCTAAATGGCATTGGTTTGTTGTTTTTGGATTTCTGGGTATTGTGTTAGGCTTCCTATTTAGTAGAGTCTCTCAACCAGTTTATGATGCTAAATCTGTAATCCTTGTGGATGAGAATAAAAAAGGAATGGGGGTTGAAAACCTGTTTGAGGGAATGGAACTTGGAAATGGTCCTAACATGCAGAATCATGTAGGTATTTTGAATTCTTATACTTTAAATCTGCAGGCACTTAATAATCTTAATTGGAGAACTACTTTCTACAAGAAAAACTTCATGAAAAAAACAGACTTGTATAAAACGAGTCCGTTTAAGATTTCTGAAAATGGAGGAGAAAACCTAACAGGGGTTGAATTGTTGATCACACCATTGGAAGGAAATCATTATTCTATTCGGGTTGATGATAAGTTTGTAGACGGAAATGTTGAATATGATGTGGCGTTTGAGGCCACAGGAGAGTTCGGTGTTCCATTTAAAAATCAATATTTTGATTTTACATTAGAAAAAATCGCAGATCTTCATGCTGAAGAATATTCCTTCTATTTTAATAATCTCGAAGTATTAGCACTTGATTATGTAGAGAAAGTAGGTGTTAATCTGGTAGATAAGAATTCGGAATTAATTCAATTGGGTTTACAGGGAAGTAATTCTCAAAGAATTGTGGATTATTTGAATGAGCTTAGTGATGTATATCTTCAGTTTGGTTTAAAGAAAAAGAATCAGATATCTTTAAATACGGTGATGTTTATCGATAATCAACTTGATGGAATAGTAGATTCGCTTAAAACAGCGGGTCAAGAGTTCTCAGATTTTAGATCAAAAAACAAATCGATTGATTTGAGTCATGAAGCTGAACTGGTATTGGATAAGGTTGCAGAAATCGAAAAAGAACAATCTGAAATTGATTTTAGAATTGATTACTTTCGAAATCTTTTGAATTATATGGGGAATGCAAAGCAAATGGAAAAAGTTGCTGCTCCATCTTTCGTAGGAATTGCTGATGCTGGATTGAATACTCAAGTAGTGAAACTAGCAGAACTTTACGGGGAACAAACCAAACTTTCATTTGTTGCAAAAGATAAGAATCCAACTTTGATCATTTTGAATAAGGAAATAAACAATGTGATCAAGTCTTTGGAAGAAAATGTTAGAAACCTGTTGACTCACGCAGAAACAGAAGCCAGGACTTTAAAGAAAAGGAAGGATAACATTACCATTAGATTAGCCGGACTTCCTGAAACGGAACAGGAAATGATTAATATCAAGAGAAGGTTTGATCTGAATAATGAAATTTACACTTTTTTATTAAAGAAGAGAGCTGAAGCTTCAATTCAAACTGCATCAAACATCTCAGATGTTCAGATTATTGATCCCGCAAGAGTTCGTACTGTAAAGAAAATAGGACCCAAAACAATGCTGCTAATGGTTATTGGTGGGTTTTTTGGAGGTCTATTGCCATTGATTATTATTCTGTTGAAAGACTTCTTCAATGACTCTGTTAAATCTAAAGAGGATTTGGAGAAGGGGACAACTTTGCCTATAATGGGTGAGATTGCACGTAACAATTACAAACAAGAAATGGCAATTGTTAGCCATCCAAGATCTGGTCTTGCAGAATCATACAGAGGACTTAGAACCAATTTACAATATAAGTTCAAAGGTGATTTGAAGAAGGTTATTGGAGTTCACTCTATGATTCCTGGAGAAGGAAAAACTTTTACTGCCTCTAATTTAGCTACTATCATTGCAATGGATAATAAAAAGGTTCTCCTTGTTGCTTGTGATTTAAGAAAACCACGATTGCATGATGTATTTGGTGTTCCTAATGGAGCAGGTTTATCAACCTATTTAATTGGACAAAGTTCATTCAAGGAGATTCTTAATCAGACTCAATTGGAATGCCTTCAATTTGTAAATTCAGGAGCAATTCCACCGAACCCTGCAGAGCTGCTTGGAGGAAAAGAATTTGAAGAATTTTTAACGGAAGCCAAAAATCAATACGACTATATTGTATTAGATAATGCTCCGGTTACTTTGGTAACGGATGGGGTATTAACAAGCAAATTTGCGGATTCTAATTTGTTTGTACTGAGACAAGGATACAGTAAGCAGAATCAGATAAAATTCATAAACCAACTGTCGAAAAAAGGAGATATGAATGAAGTTGGTATAGTTTTAAATGATACAGTTCATAAAGGATATGGTAACTCCTATGGCAGTTATGGATATGGAAATGGCTATTATGATGAAGACCATTCCCCAAGATCCTTTAAAGAGAAATTATTGGGAACTTTCTCCCGAAATTAAAATCTACTTATAACCAAAATTTAGAAAAATGATTATTGCAGTTGATTTTGACGGAACTATTGTTGAACAGAAATATCCAAAGTTAGGTAAGGAAATTCCATTCGCAACTCAAACTTTAAAGATGTTGCAAAACCAGGGACATCGTTTGATTTTGTGGACCTATCGATCAGGAAAAGAACTTAGTGATGCCATTGAATTTTGTAAATCAAAAGGAGTGGAGTTTTACGCAATCAATAAAAATTATCCGGAAGAGGTTTTTGATGGAAATATAAGTCGAAAAATAAAAGCGGATATGTATATTGACGATATGAATTTTGGAGGTTTACCTGATTGGGGGCAAATCTTTGATAGCATATGCAATGGTAACAGAACAGTGTATTCCAATAATAAGCGAAAAGGAATTTTGAGTAAAATTTTTGGCTAAATAAAATGATATTGCAAGGGCTTAGATTTAAAAACTAAGCCCTTTGTTTTTAATGATTATCGGTTTTTATATCCCGATTTTTTCATATTCTTAATGATTTTGGATAGTTTCTTTCCTTTTTGTTTTCTATCCTGTAAACTGCTTTCATAATGTTCCATTTCTCGGTTCAAACGCATAAAACTTTCGTATTCATCTTCTGAAATACCTCCAGTTTTAACGGCTTTTAAAATTTTACAGCCTTTTTCGTTGGTATGTGTACAGTTATGAAACTTACAGCCTTTAACGAGTTCGTCGATTCCATGAAAGCCAGATGATCCAGCTTCTGAACTTGGCGCTGTTAATCCAAATTCTCGAGTGCCAGGCGTGTCAATTACAACTCCACCACTCTTCAGAATATACAATTCTCTAGAAGTGGTAGTATGTGCTCCTTTCATGGTAGCTTGACTGATTTCTCCTGTTTTTATATTATTCTCTTCTTCCAGAGTATTTATTATTGAGGATTTCCCCACTCCCGATGCACCTATAAAAACATACGATTTACCTGTTAGAATCTGATCTTTGAGCAATTTCATATTGCTTCCATGATATGCGCTAATGGGAATTGCCTGATAAGCATCTATCATGAAATTCATTGTAATCTGTTGTTCATCACTGATGGGTAGATCTGTTTTGTTAATCAGAACAATGGACTCGATATTACAGTTTTGCAATTGAACTAGTGTGCGCTCCAATCGTCTTAGGTTTAATCCAATTTCAAGACATTGAACTATAACAGCATAATCGATATTTGCAGCTATAATTTGTTCTGCAATTTCTTTCCCTGATTTTTGTCTGGAAAGGCAATTGTATCGAGGTAAAACTTTCGATATTATACCTAAATCACCATAATCTACAAATAAGACCCAGTCTCCCGTTTTGGGTTTTTCATTTTCATCTAGTCCAAACATTAAATTGCCTGCAAGTTCACAGGCTTTAATGCCATTTTCATGAATCACAATATAATTCGTTTTATTCACAGTTGAAATGCGACCAATGGTCATACTTTGTTTTTCGTCTGGAGTAAGAGAGGTTTCAAAAAAATCAGACCATCCCAATTTATTTAATGTATTCATTACATTCGGTTTAGGTTTCAGCCATAGTAATTGTTAGCTGAAATTAATTCACTAAAATTTATTGTATAAAAAAGTAGGCATCAAGTAAAAATGATGCAAAAGTGAAATGTCGGCAAGTTGATTTGAGACAAATCAAAAGACTTGCCTATAATGCGGCCTCCGAATGATATGTAGAAGTTGTTCTTTTAATCATGAGCTGTAAAAATAGGAAAAATATTCTTTGGGAACTAATTTGCAAATTGTAATCGTTTGTGTAGAAAAAGTTTTCCAGATTAACCAATCTATGCCCTATATTTTTCATTCACTAAAAAATAACAACTAAATTCGGAGCGAATCAGAATACAGCTGTATTCATTAATTATATTGACCAAATTGAATGCCCCTATGGTAGATCCAAGAATTGAAAACTTAAATGTAAGTGTTGAACAAGCCATAATAACTCCCATAGCTTTAAAAGAGTTGTACCCTCTAACGGAAAAATGTATCAATACAGTTCACAAGGGGCAAAGTACCATAAAAAACATTTTAAGTGGGAGAGATAAAAGAATCTTGGCAATAGTTGGTCCTTGTTCCATTCATGATATTAAAGCCGCTAAAGAGTACGCTCGAAAAATGAAAGATTTGGCAGATGAATTGACAGATCAACTTTTTCTTGTAATGCGGGTTTACTTTGAGAAACCAAGAACTACTATAGGGTGGAAAGGTTTGATAAATGACCCTTTTATGGATAATACCTGCCAAATACAAGAGGGATTAAAACAGGCGAGGGAATTATTGGTATATATTGCAGAATTGGGATTGCCAGCAGCAGGTGAGGCGTTGGATATTGTTACACCTCAGTTTATACAGGATTTATTTTCATGGACGGCCATTGGTGCCAGGACTACAGAATCTCAAAGTCATAGAAATATGGCAAGTGGTTTATCCTCGGTTGTAGGTTTTAAAAATGGTACCGATGGGAATATTGATATTGCTTTAAATGCCATGCAGGCTGTTGCTGCACCGCAAAATTTTGTAAGTATCAATCCAGAAGGAAAAGTATCAGTTATTCGTACAAAGGGAAACCCAAATACTCACATTATATTGCGAGGAGGTAAAACTCCAAACTATGAAGCCAGGTATGTTAAGGAGATAGAAGATAAATTGAATGGATTTGGTATAACTCCAAAAATCATGATTGATTGTAGTCATGCCAACTCTGGAAAACAGGCAAGTAATCAAGAATTAGTACTTCAGGACATCGCAACTCAGTTGCAACATGGGAGTCAATCTATCAAGGGCTTTATGCTTGAGAGCAACCTTGAATTTGGAAAACAAGATATTCCCGCAAACAAATCCGATTTGAAATATGGAGTTTCTGTTACTGATGAATGCTTGGATTGGAAGTCTACGGCTCAGCTATTGAGATCTTTTAGTGAATCCATTAAATAATGTTTTGTTCCTTTTTTTTACAATAAAAATCAAATTGTAATCATTTCGAAACAAAACCCCATTCAAAATAAAAGCTCAAAAGAGTGATAAAAGAGCTCTTAAACAAAGTAAAATTTTGCTATTCTAAGATTCTTATTGATGTAAAATATGATAATTCAATAATGACATTCTCTTGTTTTAATTAATCAAAATGTTACTGTAGGATAAGCTTGTTTCTGTTGATGTTTAATTTTGAACAGTTGTATTGTGCATAAATACAGGTGATTGATGAGTAAATGTTAAAAAATGTGAAAAATAATTTTGGTTGGTTGTTGATTTTATTCTTAAATTGAGGAATCATTAACCATTTTAAACTAATTTTTTATGAAAAAGTTATTTTTCCCCTTACTTGTTTTAGGGCTATTTTTAGCTTCTTGTCAAAAAGAATCTAACGATCTAAAAGTTCAACAAGCAAATGACATTGCCGTAGACATGAGTGACTTTTATGTCTATACTGCTGAAACTGCTGATTCCCCTACAGATGTTAAAGCAGGTCATGAACACAGTGCTACTTGTCGATGTGGATCGATGAAAGTCCTAAACAAAAAATTAAAAGAAAATCCTGGTTTGGAGCAACGTATGTTTGACATTGAAAAGCATACAAGACAATTAATTGCTGCGAAAGCAGATAAGGCAGTTACAGGTAAAAAACCAGCTCCGGATCCAGATCCTGTTCCAACTATTTACGAAGGAGCGATTACAATTCCTGTAATTGTAAATATTTTGGAAGATCCTGCACATCCAATTACTCAGGCTCATATCGATTCTCAGATTGATATCTTGAATGAGGATTACAATGATTTAAACCCTAATACTGGTGGTGTACCTTCTGAATTTAACAATGCAGTTGCAGATTGTAACATTACTTTCGTTTTGGCAGGTGTAAATAGAAAGACTTCAACAAAAACTACTTGGGGAACAGACGATTCTATGAAACTTTCTAGCCAAGGTGGTATTGATGCTACTGATCCAACAAGTTTCTTAAACCTTTGGGTTTGTGAAATTGGTGGTGGTATTTTAGGATATGCTCAATTCCCAGGAGGTGCTCTTGCAACCGATGGCGTTGTTATTGGTAGCGATTTCTTCGGAGAAAATGAACGAGGAGGTGTTTATGGACACGGTCGTACAGCTACTCACGAAGTAGGTCACTGGTTGAATCTTCGCCACATTTGGGGTGACGGTAGATGTCGTCAAGATGATTTTGTTACTGATACGCCAAGTTCAGACCAACCTAATTATCAATGTCCTCCTTATCCAACAGTACATTGTCGTACAAACGATATGACTATGAATTATATGGATTACGTATATGACAACTGTATGTATATGTTTACCAATGGTCAGAATGACAGAATGAGAGCTTTATTCGCTGAAGGCGGAGCAAGAGAAGGTTTTGTTCAGTAATTTCAAACAGGATAAAATATTTAAGGCACCCAAGTGGTGCCTTTTTTTATTGTTTGGATTCTATAAGATGTTTTCCATTTTTTAGGAATGTTACCTTTGGAATTTGTCTTGTTTTATTGAATGAATCGTAGACACTTTTTAAATCTTTCCAAACGGTTATTTTGTCTTGATCCTCTTTGTGTTTGGAAACAAGCACATCAAAGTTTTTGTTTGAAAGTTTGGCAGGGAAGATGTGAACCGGAATTTTCTTCTGACCATTGTTTTTGGCTTCCACACAAAAAATGTATAACTCTTTGATTTGATCATCAGTAATGGGTAAACATCCTACGGTCACGCATGATCCGTGAATGAAAATATCTCCGCCAGGATTTGTTTTATCGGCCCAAAATAAATCTGATTGGTTTGGATAATTGATGCCCAAAGAAAGGTGAAAGTTGCTGGCAGGATTGAATCGGTCGATATAATAGAATCCTTCGGGAACTTGTAAGTCTCCTTGTTTTCTTTTGGGACCAAGCTTACCAGATTTTTTACAGACCTTATATTCTTTGATCAATTTGAACTTTTGATCTGATTTGTTTTTACCCCAGAGCTGAATTTTTTGTCCGAATTTAAAGGCACGCAAGTACACCTCTAATTCATCAATTTTGATACTCTTATTGTCGAGAAGTTTCAGGATGCCATTTTCCTTTTCAGCATATGCTTCTCTAACTCTTGAATATTTTAATTGTTGAGATTTAAAACTTGAAGACATTGAAATGGATTGAAGTACTAAAATGAAAGTGAGAACAAGTTTCATACATATAGTATTAATTGTATACTGCTTCTATTTCCTTTTTTAGAATTTCAAGTTCTTCAATTGGCACTTTTACAACTGTTTCAATACTTTGACTTTCTGAAATAAATTTAAATGTTGCTAACTTTTCATTTGTCATAACAGGATTCACTTCAACAGTTAGATCTTCATTACAGATTTCAACTTTATTTGATTTGAACATTTTGTAATCAGCCTCATAAGAAATTTTGCGATGTTCAAGGTGTAGAATTTCTTTTCCATGTTTATTCCATAAGAATAATCTTAAAAAGTAGTATCCACACAAACCAAAGATAATATAGAATATTACAATAGCAGGAGATACTTCACCAAGCAACACAGCTGTTGAAACTGTTGCAAAAATAGGGATTGCAAAAAACAGGATCATAAAGCTTTGTAAAATAATTCTGGAAAAACGTGAAGATCTGGGAGAATTAAACGTGATTTTGCTAAGAGGATCATCTTGTAACTCAACGGTGCTTTTCATTGGAATAATATGTATAGAATTTATTTGACCTTTAAATCTAGCAATAAATTCTTAACATCTGGTTATGAAACCAAAAAATCCCGATCTGCAGTGCAAACCGGGATGAATATTATCTGATAAAAGGATTACCAGGTTTTAGGCGTTTCATTTTGCATTTCAATGAAATCAGCTCCTTCGCGGTAATCACCCAATAGGTGCTTACAGAAATATTCACTTCTTAACCAGAAAGAGTATTCGCTCATGTTACCAAATCCATGTCGTTGACCAGGATAAATGAATAAATCGAATCTTTTGTTTGCCTTGATCAATGCATTTGCAACACGAATGGTATTTGCCGGATGTACATTGTTATCAATATCGCCAGTTACCAATAAAAGTTTACCCTTTAAATTCTTAGCCAAACTTGGGTTGGTTGCAATTTTGTACTGGAATGTAGTATCCTTTTCAGTAACAACTTCTTTTACTCCATGGTGAGTTTCACTCCACCAGCGGTTGTAAATGTTGTTATCGTGGTTACCAGCAGCTGATACTGCAACTTTAAAGAAATCAGGATATACAAGCATTGCAGCAGTAGACATGAATCCACCTCCTGAGTGACCGAAAATACCAACTCTGTTGATATCAATGAAATCATGGCGATTTGCCAAACGTTCCAATGCAACCTTCTTGTCAAGAAGAGGGTAGTCTCTCATGTTCTGATATCCGTAGTTGTGGTACCATTTTGAACGATCTGGGTGACCTCCTCTGTGTCCTACGGTAACAACGATGAAACCGAATTGTGCCATACGATCAGCACGATCCATGCGAGAAGAGAAGCTCTTGTAAACCGCTTCGGTTTGTGGACCAGGATATACGTAGGTTAAGATTGGATATTTCTTGTTCTCATCAAAATCGAATGGCTTGTACATTACACCGTATAGATCAGTTACTCCATCACCTGCTTTAACAGTAAAGATTTCAGGAAACTTGTAGCCAGCTTCGAATAGTAATGAAAGGTCAGCAGTTTCCAAATCCATAATCTTGTTACCACGTGTATCGTACAACTTCGACTCAGGAGTGGTGTTTACTCTTGACGAGTTGTTTACAAAGTAATGGTTTTGATCATTCAGACTTACTTCATGGTTGAAATCTCCTTTGTTTAGCAATTTTAAACCTGTGCCATCAAAGTTTACTCTATACAGGTGAGCATAGTAAGGATCTTCGCCTTTCTCATGACCATTGGCTGTGAAATAAAGCACTCTGTTCTTTTCATCAACACCTTGTACTTCGTCGGCATGCCAAGGACCTGATGTAATTTGGTTTTTCATGTTTCCTTCTGCATCGTAAAGGTAAAAGTGAGCCCAACCATCACGTTCCGACCAGTGAATGAATTCTTTGCCACCGTTAATGCTAACCAGGTTGCGTGTTTCGATATAAGTATTTAATCTTTCCTCGATAATTACTTTTACTTCACCTGTTGTGGTATTTGCCGAGCAGATGTCAACGCGTTTCATATCGCGACTTTGGCGTTGGAAATAAATTAGGTCGCTGTTTTTCGAAAGCCATTTTGAGAAAGTCAAATCGTCATCTGCATTCACCTTTTTGCGTGGAGCTCTTAAGATGCGAAGAGTTTGATCTTTCCATGCATCAGTTTTAACAACAACAGACTTTTTGCTTTCCCAGTCGAATATTTGCATTTCATATTGAGGAGCTTCTTTTTCTCCTGCCATATGATACTTGTAGGTTTCCAAAGTAGGACGACCTTGGGCAACTGAGTTCAAAACCCAAAGATCTTTCACTTTTCTTTCGTCTTCGCGAATAATTGCAAACTTTTTTGAATCGTGTGAGAAAGTTACGTAAGCAGCTTTTCGGTCATCTTTTTCTTTCTCTTTTTCCGTATTGGTTTTGCCATATCCGGTATCACCATATGCATAATCCTTAAGACCATCCGTTGTTAGTTGATGCTCTACAATGGTAGTGTCTTTCTCGTTTTTCTGAGCTTTTTTGTAATTCTCAGCATCCATCCAATACAGGTTGTGGTGTTTGGCAAAAATTACATATTCCTGGTTAGGAGCAACCGAAGCCCATTTCTTTTGTTCCAACGGCTTTTCAAAATTATCCAAAAGACGCAGTTTTCTGCTTGCCATTTCGTATTCGAAATGCCAAACTTTGGCAACCATTTTTTTCTTTTTGTCTTTCTTCTTGTCGTCTTTCTCTTCCTCCTGCTTGTCGCCGTTTTCTTCATCTTTTTCCTCTTCTTCGGCCAATTTACTTTTCACTTCGAACTGCAAAACTCTTTCGTTCTTAATGAATTTCATTTTTTGAATGTCCATGTGTTTTGCATCGAAAGGATCGCCGGTTAAGCGACTCATATCAGCAGCCATTTTTACAGGATCAAAAAGCTTGCTTTTCATGTTTCTTACAGGATCCACCAAGTAATAGTTCAATCCTTCGGAAGTTTGGTAGGCATACCAAAACTTTTCTCCATTTTTTAGCCAATGTGGACGAACTTTGGTTGAAAATACCATAGATCTCAACTTGGTAGGAGAGAATCTTGCAGGCAATTCATAATTTGCTTTTGTAACCGGTGTTTTCTGTGCAAAAACACCAATTCCTATTAAAAGAAATAGGAATGTTAATAAATTTTTTTTCATCTGGTTGAAATTTTTGTGTTTGTCAGATGGAACTCTCGATGAATTTTAATCATACTTTTTTGAAAAGTTTAGTATGCTAAAATTCATGTTCGTTTCATGATTGGTATTGTTGTTTGTATGCACTAATGCAATTAAGACATTAAAAATAGGGAAGTGAGTGACAAAAAAGGTGGAAATTTTCACAAATTCGATAAGGATGGGGATTTTCGCGATGTAAAATAAAGAGACACAATATAGAACTGACATTCGTCATATGAAAAAACGATACTAAGCCAGTTCTATTTGTCTTAAAAAGTAGGATTTTTAAGAATGTGCAGACAGTTATATTGTGTATATCTTAACTGAGAAGTTTTATTATTTGCTAAAATATCCTGTTGCATCTGATTTAAAGTGAACATCCATCTGTGGAAATGGAATGGAAATGTTGTTCTCGATAAATTTTTTATTTATCAGCATTCTGATATCTGATTTAAGATTTTCTATCCTGAAAATATTTCTGCTGAAAAACAACAATTCAAAATCAAGGGAAGAATTTCCAAAATTGGCAAATCTTACCAGAATGGATTCTTTATCGGTAATCTCTTTGCTTTCCAGTGCGCTTTCTTTTAATACTTTGGTAACCAATTCTACATCGCTTCCATATGCAACGCCAACACAAATTTTAAATCTTGTTTTTTCTGATTGATGACTCCAATTGATCACCTTATTGCTTGTAATTAGCGAATTGGGTATGATAATGACAATATCGTCGCGGTTTTGGGCAGATGAAGTTCTCAAGCCAATTCTCTCCATTTTAACAACATCTCCATCTATTTCCAAAATATCTCCAACCTTAATCGATCTCTCGAAAAGTAAAATGATTCCTGAAACAAAATTATTGAATGTAGTCTGTAAGCCCAATCCAACACCTACGAGTAAGGCAGCCGATCCGGCCAAAAGTACATTCAGTTTAAATCCCAATGTTTCCAGGATAATTAATATTGAAATGATCCAAACCAAGTATTTGATGATTTGAAACAGTGAATAAAGATTTCCTTTATCGATACTTAAAAATGATTTTTTTCGGAATAGAGCTTTCTTAATTAGCCAGAGTAAAAAAATGGTGATTAATACTGTGATAATTGTACTGGTTATTTTCCCAAATGTGAACGAAAAGTTTCCAATTTTAAATATCTCGTATTCTAAAAACTCAATTACTTTGTCCATAATCATCTTTTGTTTATTCAAGCATCTTACTTTATTTCTAATGGCCACATCTCTGTTTATGCCACTTTGAACTTGCAAAATAATAATCCTTTGTAAAAATTACAGCAAGTTTTTCTTTTTTTTATGAATGCAATTGGCCTGATGCCCATGATATTCTTCTTTTCTCGTTTTCCCTGATTTTTGTATTTTTAATCATCATGTTAAATCCACAATCAGAATTTATGGAAATACTTGGAATTGATATAGGAGGTTCGGGAATTAAAGGAGCACCGGTAAATGTTGAAACGGGAAAGCAGTTGGAGGAACGATTTCGAATCCCAACCCCCCAGCCATCTACACCGAAAGCCGTTGCTGATGTGATAAAGAAAATTGTTGAGCATTTCAATTGGGAAGGTCCTGTTGGTTGTGGTTTTCCAAGCATCATTTCTCACGGAAAAGCCATGGCCCATGGCAATATGGATAAGTCCTGGGTAGGTGTTCAGGTGGATGAACTTTTCAGTAAGAAAACGGGATTGGATGTTACTGTTGTGAATGATGCGGATGCAGCAGGATTGGCAGAAATGAAATATGGAGTGGGGAGAGGTAAATCTGGCCTAGTTGTCATGATCACCATAGGAACAGGAATTGGTTCTGGAGTTTTCTATAATGGACAATTGTTACCCAATTTTGAATTGGGCCAATTGAAATACAAGAATGGCAAGAAAATAGAAAAATATGCTGCCGATTCGGTTCGAAAAAAGCAAGACTTGAGTTTTACCGCCTGGGGAAAACGATTCAACGAATTTCTTCATCATGTGAATGTAATATGTGCCCCCGATTACTTTATTATTGGAGGAGGAGTAAGCAAGAAATTGGATAAGTTCGAAAGCGAAATAGATGTGGAGGTGCCCGTATTGCTTGCCGAGTTTCAAAATGGAGCGGGTATTATTGGGGCTGCTGTTAGTGCGAATGGAATAGCTTAAAATGTTCTTCTATTTATAAACAAAAGGATGGCAGAAATTAATCTGCCATCCTTTTGCTTTTCAGAAGTACTTGTAATTATACAGGTTCTTCCTCTGTTTTCTTGCTTACTTCATCGATTATGAATCCCCATGCACCCAGCTTTTTGATATCATTTGGGTAATGAGCTTTCAACAAATCACGAATTTGCTTGATATCATTAATGATTTCTTTAGCCATTTTCGTTTTTTGTTCATTCATTTCTTCTTTTAATCGATTTGCATCATCTGCTTTTTTCTGATAATCGATCATGTTGTTTACCTTTCCTTCAGTTGCGGTAAGGTCGATTACCGAATTTAATAAGCTAGCTTCACCATCTGCATCGTTTTTTCGTTTAATGTCAGCGAATAAACTAGCTAATGAATTGGCATTGCCTTTGATTTTTATGCGTGCCATCTTATAGGATTTAAAACTTAGATTTATTGTCAGTACAATTTAACAAAAATTAATATTCATAAATTATAATCATATTGTATTTATGGAATTTAAAATCGATTTAAATTAGTAAACTTATGAATATTTATATGCTGTTTGTGTTGTAATTGTGTCTGTATTGTAGGTCTGGTGGGAGCTTGCTATATTGTGTGGTTTGAAATTGCATAGCTAAAATTTAATTGAAATATGAGAAAAATGCAGGGTGAATGTTTAATGATTCGCGTTAAAAGCTGAAGATTTAACGTAAAAACATGAGCTTTCAACGTTAAAAGCTGAGGTTTTAAGGATGAAAACTCAAGTTTTAATGGTTTTGGTAGTTGTTTTTATGCCTAAGGGGTATGCTTTTTGATTGAAAAGTCAACTTTTAACGTTGAAAGCTGAACTTTTAATATTGAAACTTCAGCTTGCAATGTTGCAGACTCAGCTTTCAATATTGAAAACACAAGAATTAAGATTAAAAGAACAGGATTTAAGGTTAAAAGCTCAGGAAATAACACTAAAAATTCAGGTTTTTACGAAGAAAAACTATCCAAATAGAGTTAATTGTACAGGTTTCTTTGATAGCTTATCTTTCCACAATTCTAAATCTACCTCTGGGACGCCAATATTTAAGACTTTTCGTGGTCTAGTTAAAGCAACATATACTATTCTTAGTTCTTCTTGCTTGTTTGAATTTAATTGATTGTAATTTTCTTTGAATAAATTTCTATAAGTGCCAGAATTGCTAGCACGATCACTTAATAAAATTAAAACGGCTTCGAAGGTACATCCTTTAGCAGAATGTATTGTGCCATGATAATAGGGAAGAACATCCTTTTCTTGTATATCAAACAAGCTGCTAATGTGTACATATGCTTTTGTTTTGGTATAATCTATTTCTATTCTTTTTTCTTCTAAAGTTAATTTTGCTTGTTCCAGCCAATCATTAAGATTTTTGTTTGTATCAGGTAGTGAATCTATAAAATCGAATAACATTTTTCGATATGGTACAAACCCAATTTCATTGATAATCTTTTGAATCTGTTCTCTTTTTACATGAGAAATTTTCATTGTTCCTTTAAAATACCCTTGCTCAATCAATTTAAATCCATTTTTAAATTTTCCTTGCTCTAATAGATATTTTCCTTGAACGATATCTCTTAAATGAAAGGCGCCACTTTTCCATGGTTGATTATCAAATTCAATTTGCTCTTCTCCAAAATACCTTTTAAAACTTTTAGAGCGATAAAGAATAGCTACATTTTCATTTGAAATTTCAATTCCACGATCTTCACAGTCTCTTAAAAATTCATCAATAGTATTTTGGACTTCATCATCATTTTTAATTGACCTAACGATTGGTGTATAATCAAAATTTGTTATTTCTTCTCCTTCTATAGGGTTTGATACTTCATTGCCAATAAAAGCATTAGAGCAGTCACATATCTTTTTAGAACTTCTTCTGTTTTCATTTAGCGTTAATGGGGTCCAAGTCTGATATTTTTCTTCAAAAAGTAACGGATTAGCATTGTTCCATTCAAAAATGGCTTGATTAGGATCACCAATGAGCATTATTTCTTCTAAACCATTTTCAACTAGAATATTGATGATTTCCATTTGGATGTCATTGGTATCCTGAGCTTCGTCAATAATGAAGTGAGGGAATCGATTGACAATATTCTTAGCTATTTGTGGGTATTTCCTTAAAATTTGTAATGAGTAATAATTTGCATCTGATTGATTACAAAATCCTTTCTTAAGTATTTGGGCTTTTATTGAGTATACATCATTTGTACCACCCTTAATTCTATTTGGTATTCGACTGCCAATTTTATCATAAAAATCACCTTCTATATTAATTGATATTTTGTCAAAGAAAGAATCTTTATAATATTTTCCACTCCAATGTGAATGTGGTTCACCTACAAGATTTGGTCTTTGATTAGTTCCTAAGACTAAGTGTCCAAATGGTAAGAATATGTATTGATTAAGAAAACTATCGATAGTTCCAATAAAATGCGGGTATGGTAAGGGTGTATTAACATTAAAATCAGAGGTTAATTTTTCATTTATTTCTTTCCATGCAGTATTTGTAAACGAAATTGCTGCAATACCGTTGTGATGAAAATCTTTATTTTTTATAAAATGAGCTATTCTTGCAGCTACGGAGTAGGTTTTTCCACTACCTGGGCAAGCTTTTACAACAACTTTACCAGTTGCGTTTACTATATTTTGCTGTAATTCACTTAATGGCATTATTCTATTCCTTTCGTTACCCATTTTATACCTTCTTGAATATAATTTGGAATTACAAAACGCTTTCTCAAATGCTCGCATTCATCTAAAGTAACAGCAAGCCTATGAGCTAATTCTGATTTATCTTTATTCGAATATAATTTTTTCAAAATATGATATGATTGTTTCTCAATTGGTTCTTGCGATGAGATGTATTTTATTCTTGGGTGCATTGTTCTATAGATTGAGCGAATTAATCTAATGTTAAATGAACTGGCCTTCATTAATTCATATTCAAATGTAATTTCGGCAAACTTTGTTTTTAATACTCCTCCAGTAAATCCTTCAGCTATAACAGCTCTGTCAGATGGTTTGTCTATTAGTTCTCTAAGCTTAGTCTGTATTGATTCTGCAGAAATGTTATCTGGAAAATTTATGTCTGTTAGATCTTCAGTATGGATTCGATTCAGTTTATCTATGACATTATTTTCTTTTAAAATTTTGAACACAGCCTTTGACGAATCTTCATCAATTAATTCGTTATTGAATGCTTTATTTGTTATTTGTCCTTTATCATCATCTGTAAGTAATGTACATCTAGCCAATAATCTTCTTTCTTCAACATCTGAATTAAATAGCCTTGCAAAGTGCTTAAATGCTACACCATTTAGATTTACTATTTCGATACCATTCTTTTCCAAATCTTCGTTTATTATTTCGGAGAATACTTGCAAAAGAAGTGCTTCCGAAATCCCTTCAACTAATATAACTCCATTGGCAAAGAATAATTGGGATTTAGTTACATCAAGGAATTTCGATAGGTATTTTTTATTGTTCTGGTCAAGTTCAGAGTTATTTATTGAAAATGAAGAAATCTTATTTGAATCTCTTTGGAGAACAGTAATGTAATCTAAGTTGGCTTTAGCAGTAATTGTAGGAGAGTGGGAGGTAATAAAAATTTGAACTTCTAAGTTATTGAGAGAGCTTAAGTATTGAAAGAAGGTATTTTGTTTTTGAGGGTGCAAATGTGCCTCAGGCTCTTCTATTAATAATGCATTGTAATAACTATCTCTAACATTTCCTGTGGAACTATCTATTAAATCTCCAAGCACTGTACCTGCATATATAATATTGTTTTCTCCCAAACCATTTTGGCTAACCTTGAAATATTTTTGCTCGAGAATAGGTTCGCCATTTGGAATGTAAACAGGCTTTCTTGCTTCTATATTGTCGACGATTCCTTCGTAGGTGTATGGCAAAAAGCTAAATTCAACATTTGGTTCTTTTCCATTTATGGTAGAATGAGTAATGTGTTCGAGTACTTTTTTATTTCCTGTTTGAACAACTTTATTCCAATTTCCATTATCTACTTGATCCTTTAATTCCTGAGCAAGAGTTGACTTTTGTTCTTTTGTTAATGTTATTTGTATATCATTTTCGTCAGAATAATTTTTAAGATTTCGATAAAGGGTTGCAATCTTATTACCATATGAATGGGGTTTCAATTTTTCTGTTGCATTTCTTAATGCTCCTAAATAAGTACTATTTATTAATTGTAAGGCTTCAATTGGAACTTGCTGTCCTTCATTTTCTCCGCCCCATACTCTCCATCTTAAAATACTCTTATCACCTCTAATTTCTAGAAAGTATCGAAAGTGTAACTCGATTGTTTGAGCATTAGAATCGTTTGGCTCTTGCGTTATGAAATCTGTAAATATTGATCTTTCTAGTTGGTTTTCAGGTTGAAAAATTAGATCAAATTTAATTTCGTTGCTTTCGTGGTTTGGGATGTTGGAATTTATGAAGAAATCTTCATCTTTCTTAATGTAAACATCACGGCTTAAACTTCCATAGGATAAACAAATTCGCAATGCATCAATAATTGCAGTTTTTCCAGAGTTATTTTCACCTATGATAATGTTAACTCCTTTATTGAATTTTAGTTTTAATTTTTCAATTGATCTGAAATTTTCTATCAGAAATTCTTTTATATACATTCAATATCATTTAAAAATAATACTTAGAGCATCTTTAATTGAAACTTCTTATTTGATTAGAATCAAATTTATGAAAACAATTGAATAAGTTAGGTGTGAAAATAAATTAAAATGATTGAATTGTGTTAAATAGAAAGACTCTAGATATTATTCAGGTTATGGAAATTTTGAATTAGAAAATCTTAATAAGAATAATGTATGTAAAGAAGATCAAAAAAACGCAAGATAAAATTTCATCTTGCGTTTTTGTTTATAATGAATGTTTCTATTACTTCATCCTCACAAAATTGCCTTTGGCAAATCCGCTTCCTTGTACAATGGAACATTTGGAAGCTTTTCCATTTCCTACACTGGCATCGGTAATTTTGATTTCACCAATTTTGGTATCAACACTTCCCAGCGAAATGCCAGTGTCAGGATCAATAAGATCTTCACCTTTGCTATAAACAGCGAATACATCACCAACTTGCAAACCATCTGCTTCTCCTGAGTTGATAAACACAACCCCTCCTTTTTCGGTGATTACTTTGGCTTGCCAAGGTATGTTATTGGCGTTGTTATCTATCATGGCTACTACATCTTCAATGGCTTCCCGAGCTGCTTTTCCAACCAACGATTCGTCAAAATCCTTTTGGTCCTTAAAAGCGAGTTTATTGGTTCTTAGTTTAAGGCCTTTTGCCGATTTCTTTTTTCTGACATTCTCTGCAGTAATAATTTCTCCAGTATTTGTATTTACCATGCGAACATCCACACCCACTACAGCTTGCTGGTTCGATACACCAATTCCTAAGCCTTTAACAGCACCGCCGGTTTCTCCTTTTTTGTAACCAAATTCTGATACCGATCCGATTACAGCAATCTCAACTCCCAAAACCTGACCCATTTTTGCTGCACTTTGTTGGGTAACTCTACCAGACTGACCAAAATCTTGCTCATTCAGGATCCTATCAATTTCGGCACGTTCCATTACCCTGTAATTGCCTGATTTTACCAATGCCGTGGTCAGCATATCACTTACTCCATCGCCAACTCCTTTGTTGTTCCACCATCTCCAGCTTTTATCGGTTTTATCTTCAAACACAAAGACTGCAATTCGCTTTTTGATTTGTGGTTGTTGCGCTGATATTTTAAAAGCCATGAAAGAAAACAAGATCAGCAGAGCACCTATCTTGATTAGATTTCCGAATTTTTTCATTTTGGTTTAAGTTTAGTTAATATCTTAAAAATCAATAGATAAAGTAAGTTACGGAAATTTGAGGAGCTTGTAAAGGGGCTTCTTTTCGAATGTGGAATTGCCTATAGATATGAATGGCATTTTTGAAGCAGATGTTTCTTTGCCGGGTATGAGCCTAAAAAGTAGGGTAATCCCTATGTAAGGAATGGGGATGCCCCTGTTTTAAGGGCTTTCTTTTTCATATACTTTCATCAAGTCAAAAATTCAAAGGAATAAGAACAAAACTATTGATGTAAAAAAGATCTGTAAGTCTTGTATTTGCTGGCCTTTTCAAATGTTCTTGATAAGCAAGAAGATGTGTCTTGTTTTGGCTTCGGATAACTTGATCCTATAAATTTTATACAGAAAGAATATCTGTTGGTGAGTTTGATCTTGTCCGATAGTTAATGATGACAAGAAGTGTGCAACTATAAACTAATACATTATGAGTACAAACGATAAAATAAAGCAATTAACAGATAAGATTTATCTGGAAGGTATTGAAGAGGCGAAGAAAGAAGCGGAGGTAATTATCAGCAAAGCAAAAAAGGAAGCTGAGGAAATTATTGCATCTGCGAAAAAGATGGAAACAGAGCTTAGCAAGCAAATGCAAGAGAAAGCATCAGAAGTAAGAAAGAATACAGAATCGGAATTAAAATTAGCTGCTCGACAATTTACAAGCTCTTTAAAGCATCAAATCTCAAATGAAATTGTAAATGCCCAGGTTGAAACTACGGTACAGGAGGCGTTTAAGGATAAAGATTTTGTGCAAAATATGATTCTTAGCATGCTTAACAAATGGAATCCCGAAAGTGCAGAATCAATGAGTGTTAATCTATTGCTTTCTAAGGAGGATGAAGCCGAGTTGACTAAGTTTTTTAATGAGAAGGCAAAAGAGATATTAAATGCCGGTTTGGAAATCAACTTTATACCAACCATAAAAAATGGATTTAAGATTGCACCTAAAGACAGTAGTTACCACATTAACTTCACGGATGAGAGTTTTGAAAACTACTTTAAAAGCTATTTGAAAGACAAGACCAAGAAGTTGATTTTTGACTAATCTGTAGGAGTAGAATGTATATGGATTTTACATTATTTAAAAGAAGTTACTACTGCTTGATATCCGGACTTCCTGATTTGGTTCTTGAAAGAAAAAAGGCAGGGGATGGAGATTTAAGTCTGCAGTTTAAAAATGAAATTACAGAACAGCTTCATTCAAAGGATTATGATTTAGCGAAATTGTTGTACTTACAATACGACAATAAAAACTTCCAGAATCTGCTTTTTAATGAAGAAGATGAATTTGTTCCACTGGGGAATTATACCCAGGAATATTTAGAGCAGCAGATCAACGAGCCTACAAGTCTGCTTGAGTACATGCGTGATTTACTTAAGGAATTTAATAGGGAGATTGATCAGGAAAATGATTTGAATAAGCTACAGGAATTCTATTATGAGTATGTGCTGAAGACGAAGAACAAATTTCTGAAAGGGTGGTTTCTGTTTGATCTGAATATGAAGAATATTCTAACGGCTGTGAATTGTAAAAAGTACAATTACGAACTAAGGAAACATTTGATTTTCACTTCTCACAACCAATCATTGCTAAGCTATCTTTTGACAGATTATTCAAATTCGGAAGATTTATTGGAGCATGTTCCATATGCTGATGAAATCCTTCAGATTGCTGAATCTGATATGGATATCACCGCAAAGGAGAAGGAGCTGGATTTAATCAGATGGAAGTTTCTTGATGAGCAAACGCTGTTCAATTATTTTACGATTGAGAACATACTGGCCTATATCATCAAATGTGAGATGGTTGATCGTTGGATGAAAATTGATGACGAATCAGGCAAGGAGCTGTTTACCAAATTGATTCATAATCTTAAAAGTACTTATGAATTCTCCGAAGAGTTTAGCTTGAGAAATAGTAAAACAGCTGAGAATTAGAAAGGTTTAAAAAATACAACTTACAATGAATACAAAAGGAAAGGTGGTTGGAATTATTGCCAATCTTGTGACGGTTAAGGTTGATGGACCAGTTTCGCAAAACGAGATTTGCTATATCCACACAAACGAAGTAAAACTAATGGCAGAGGTCATTAGAATTAGTAAGGAAAATACATATATACAGGTTTTTGAAAGCACCAGGGGACTTAGACCTGGAACCGAAGTGGTTTTTACCGGCCATATGCTGGAAGCGACTCTAGGACCGGGAATCCTATCTAAAATATATGATGGATTGCAGCACGATTTGAATAAAATGGAAGGTGTGATGCTACAAAAGGGAGATTACACTGCTGCTTTGGATGATGATAAACTTTGGGAGTTTACTCCTATTGCAAAGGAAGGCGATGCTGTTGTGGCTGCTTCATGGTTGGGTGAAGTTAAGGAAAACTGGATGCCGCATAAAATAATGGTTCCTTTTAAGTTTGAAGGCACTTATACCGTAAAAAGCATTGTAGCGAAAGGGGAATATAAAATATATGATACCATTGCGGTATTGATAGATGCAGATGGGAAGGAGATTCCGATTTGTATGGTTCAGAAATGGCCTGTGAAACTGCCTATTAAATCTTATAGCGAGAAACCGCGTCCTTTCAAATTGATGGAAACCGGAGTTCGTGTAATCGACAGTTTAAATCCAATTGTAGAAGGTGGTACAGGTTTTATTCCAGGTCCCTTTGGAACAGGAAAAACTGTATTGCAGCATGCTCTTTCGAAACAAGCTGATGCTGATATGATTATTGTTGCAGCTTGTGGTGAACGTGCGAATGAGGTGGTAGAGATTTTTGCTGAATTCCCTGAATTAGAGGATCCAAGAACCGGAAGAAAGTTAATGGAGCGAACCACAATTATTGCAAATACTTCGAATATGCCTGTTGCTGCTCGTGAAGCTTCGGTTTATACGGCAATGACCATTGCAGAGTATTATCGTTCCATGGGTTTAAAAATACTTTTACTTGCTGATTCTACTTCTCGTTGGGCTCAGGCCTTACGTGAAATGTCGAACAGGATGGAAGAATTGCCTGGTCCGGATGCATTCCCTATGGATTTGCCAGCTATCATCTCTAATTTTTATGCACGTGCCGGTTTCGTGTTTTTAAATAATGGCAATTCGGGTTCGGTAACATTTGTAGGAACGGTTTCACCTGCCGGTGGTAACCTGAAAGAACCTGTGACTGAATCAACCAAAAAAGCAGCAAGATGTTTTTATGCCCTTTCACAGGAGAGAGCAGATCGAAAAAGATATCCGGCAATTGATGCTGTTGATAGTTACTCAAAATATATTGAATACCCGGAATTACAGGATTTTATAAAGGAAAATGTTTCTCCGGAGTGGGTTGATAATATACTTCAGGCGAAGAATATTTTGATTAAGGGAAGAGAAGCCTATGAGCAGATCAATATTCTTGGTGATGATGGTGTGCCGGTTGATTATCATGAGGAGTTCTGGAAATCCGAAGTTATCGATTTTGTAATTCTACAGCAAGATGCATTTGATAAGATTGATGCTTCTTCTTCAATAGAAAGACAGCAGTATATGATGAAGAAAGTTCTTGGAGTATACAACGCTAAATTCAATTTTGAGACTTTCGAAGAAGTTAATCCATACTTCAAAAGAATCATCAATGTTTGCAAACAGATGAACTACTCTGAATTTAAATCTGAGCCATTTCAGAATTTCGAAAAAGAACTTGATGGAATTATCAACGAGAAGATCATGATGAATTAATAAGTCTCGTGAATAAAGTAACAATAATACAAGAAAATGGGAACAACAGCATTTCAAAAAATACATACAAAAATTGAACACATCACGAAGGCAACTTGCTCCTTACGGGCAGAAGGTGTTGGGTACGAGGAAATGGCTTCGGTTGATGGTCGGTTGGCTCAGGTGGTTAAAATCGAAGGAGATTTAATAACACTACAGATATTTTCGGGAACGGAAGGAATTTCAACGGATGCAGAGGTTATATTTTTAGGGCATGCACCCAAATTAACCGTAGGAGAGGAATTGAGTGGACGATTCTTTAACGCATACGGAGAACCAATAGATGGCGGACCTGAAGTTGATGGGAAAGAAATTGAAATTGGAGGTCCTTCGGTTAATCCGGTTAGAAGAGAGCAACCTTCAGAATTGATTGCTACAGGAATTGCAGGTATCGACTTGAATAATACATTGGTAACAGGACAGAAGATTCCATTTTTTGCAGATCCGGATCAGCCCTTTAATCAAGTTATGGCAATGGTAGCTTTGCGTGCCAAAGCGGATAAGATTGTACTTGGAGGTATGGGGCTAACCAATGATGATTACCTGTTCTTCAAAAATGTTTTTGAAAATGCAGGAGCACTGGATCGAATCACAAGTTTTGTAAATACCACTGATGATCCACCTGTAGAACGTTTGTTGGTGCCGGATATGGCTTTAACTGCTGCTGAATATTTTGCAGTGGAAGAAAACAAGAATGTACTGGTGCTCTTAACAGATATGACACTTTATGCAGATGCTTTAAGTATTGTATCCAACCGAATGGACCAAATTCCATCCAAGGATAGTATGCCTGGCTCGCTTTATAGTGACTTGGCAAGATTATACGAGAAAGCAGTACAATTTCCTGAGGGAGGTTCCATTACCATTATTGCAGTTACTACCTTATCAGGCGGTGATATTACTCATGCAATTCCTGATAATACGGGATATATTACTGAAGGACAATTGTTCTTGAGAAGAGATACGGATATTGGAAAGGTAATCATTGATCCGTTCCGAAGCTTGTCAAGATTAAAGCAACTTGTTATTGGAAAAAAGACAAGAGAAGATCATCCTCAGGTAATGAATGCATCCATTCGTTTATATGCCGATGCCGCTAATGCAAAAACAAAGTTGGAAAATGGTTTTGATTTAACGGATTATGATGAGAGAACAATCAAGTTTGCAAAGAATTATTCAGAGAAACTCTTGGCTATAGATATTAACATTGATATAGACGAAATGACCAATACGGCATGGGATCTTTTAAACAGTCATTTTTCTGTTTCGGAGATTGGTATTAAAGCTGAGTTGGTAGAAAAATACGGAAATAGAAATGGCAATTAAATTTCAATACAATAAAACAGCTCTCCAAGGTCTTGATAAGCAGCTTAAAATGAGAGAGAAGGCTCTTCCTGTGATAAAAAATAAGGAAACAGCCTTGCGTATTGAGGTGAAAAGAGCAAAAGCAAAGGTTAAAGATTTGGATGAGCAACTGTTGCATAAAATGGACGCTTACTCCATATCTCCAGGAATTTGGAACGAGTTCAATTCCAATTTGATTTCGATTGCAGATATCAAAACAAGTACAAAAAAAATAGCTGGGGTTAAAACTCCTGTTCTAGAGAAGGTAGATTTTCATATCGAGGATTACAGCTTGTTTGAAAACCCAAAGTGGTATGCCGAAGGAATCTGTATCCTGAAGAAATTAGGTGAAATTGTCTTGGAACGCGAGTTTTATAATCGAAAAATGGAGTTGCTGAACTATGCCAGAAGAAAAACTACGCAGAAAGTTAATCTTTACGAAAAGGTTCAAATTCCTGGTTATAATGATGCAATCAGAAAGATAAAACGATTTTTGGAGGATGAGGAAAACCTTTCAAAATCTTCTCAGAAAATAGTTAAGAATCGTCAACAAAAACAGGAGGCTGAATCATGATTGTTCCAATGCAAAAATACTCATTCCTTATTTATCACAAGGAATACAAAGATTTCTTGAAGGAACTGCAGGAGCTTGGAGTACTGCATGTAGTTGAAAAGGATAATATTAAAAAGGCAGAAGACGATGTTAAGCATCAATTCGTATCTGATATTGATTCTTTGATTCAATTCCTGCAAAAAAGACAAATTGCTGAGGGAGTTGATTCCAACGATAAAGATGTACTTAAACTTGTTGAGGATGTAAAGCAGAAACAAAAGGATTTGGCTGCATTGCAACAAGAATTGGATGCTGCATATAAAGAGCTTGAAATTGCAAAACCATGGGGGGAATTTTCTATGGATAGCATTCAAAAACTTAAGGAGCAGGATATATACCTCAGATTTTTCATCGGATCCAAGAAGAAGTTCGAGGAGTTACTTCAAAGTAATCTTCCGGTAGAAATGATTTCTGAAAACAATGGTAAGGTTTACTTTATTCTTGTGCAGGAAGGAGTCGCGGAAATTACAATGGATGCTGAAGAGGTGAATATTCCTGGTTATGGGATGACTGAAATAGAGAATACCATTAAGGAATTGGAATGCAAAATTGATGAAATCAATGAAGCTTTTGATGCTTATGCAGCAAGTTCTATTCCTCTTCTCGAAAAGAGTAAACAGGAAAATCTTCAATTGTTAAAAATCAATGAAGTAGTAAGTAATACATCTTTCGAGCTTGAAGAAAAATTAATGGTGCTGGAAGGTTGGGTTCCGGAAACATGCAAGACCGAGGTTGATGAATTTATTAAGAGAACAAAGGTCTTGCATTATATAGATCAGGCAAGTTTAAAGGATAAAGTTCCAATATTATTAAAGAACAATCGCTTTAGTAAGTTATTTGAGCCAGTAGGTGCAATGTTTTCTTTGCCATCCTATTCAGAATTGGATTTAACTGTATTTTTTGCGCCATTCTTTATGTTGTTTTTTGGGTTTTGCCTGGGAGATGCAGGTTATGGACTTTTGTTTGTAATTGGTGCAGGATTATACAAGTTCAAAGCCAAGAAAGAGGTAAAACCATTTTTGTCTTTGATTCAGTTATTGGGTGTTGCTACAATTGTTTTTGGAACAATTTCAGGAACCTTATTTGGAGTCAACTTAATAGAAACAGAAATACCGGTAATTGCAGAATACAAATCATTATTTCTGAATCCTGATAAAATGTTTAATCTGGCACTCGTGTTGGGTGGAATACAAATCATTTACGGGTTGTTCATTAAAGCAGCAAATCAGATCAAACAATATGGATTTGTTTATTCTTTAGCAACTTTTGGATGGTTAATCACGATCCTGGGAGGACTTGCCTATGCAGTTTTAACAGGTACAGACATCATATCTGAGAATAGTGTGCTCTTGTACTCTATTTTATCGATAGGAGGCTTCTTTATCTTGTTTTTTAGTGATCCTGAAGTAAATGTTTTCTCAAGAATTGGAAAAGGAGTTTGGGATGTATACTCAACGGTAACAGGCATTTTTGGAGATCTTTTATCGTATATCAGGCTTTTTGCATTGGGATTGTCAAGTGCGATTCTTGGTTTTGTGATTAATGATATTGCGATGCAAATTTTAGGATCGTCTAAAATTTTGGGACCTGTGTTCTTTGTCATTTTCCTATTGATAGGACATACTTTAAACATACTGATTTCCTCGCTTGGATCATTTGTTCACCCAATGCGTTTAACATTTGTAGAATTCTATAAAAATGCAGGATTTCAGGGTGGTGGTGAAGGGTATAAACCCTTTTCAAATAAACTGTAACAATCAAAATTAAAACGAATAATAATTAATATTTAAAAAGGAGAGATTTATTATGACTACAGCAATTATTCTAGCGTATGTTGGATTAGCTATAATGCTTATTTTTTCAGGAGTAGGAAGCGCAATTGGTGTTTCAAAAGGGGGAAATGCAACGGTTGGAGCATTGAAGAAAAAACCGGAAGGTTTTGGTAGTTTCCTGCTTTTAAGTGCATTACCAGGTACTCAAGGCTTATACGGTTTTGCTGGTTTCTTTATCATTAATAGTTCAGGTGTAATTTCCGCTGACATGACAATGCTTCAAGCGGTTGCTATTTTAGCTGCGGGTTTAACTTTAGGCTTTGTAGGATTCTTTTCAGCTTTAAACCAAGGTGGTGTTACTTCTAATGGTATTGCAGGAATTGGATCAGGACATGATATTTTTGGTAAAACAATGGTATTGGCTGTATTCCCGGAATTGTATGCGATCATTGCATTTGCTGCAACATTCCTTATCAGTGCAGGATTGTAATCAAGTCTTACACAATAATATTCAGGCATTAATTTTTGGATCATTTAATTAACGCGCATATGCCTGTTGTGAGCCCGGACTATCATCCGGGCTCCTTAATTTTATAGAAACTGCTTGATTTCATGCTAAGGATACAAAAAAAGAGACACCCAATGGCATCTCTTTTCATTGATTGAAACATAGGTCTTAATATATAATACCGATTATTAATTTGTATGAGCCATTTGTTCATGCTACTCCAAATGACTAACAAATTATATATCGGCATTAACCATTGTAATAAGCAAAATGATTTTATCAATCATTTTGATATACAATTGGTATAACATGCAGTGACCTATTGTACCAACAATTATGTATCGGTATTATCTTCTAGCTTGATCTATTAGTTTTAAGTCTGCCAATGCAATGGCAGTAGCAGCTTCAATAATCACCGGGATGCGAAGTGCAATACAGGCATCGTGACGACCTTCAATCAGCAGTTCTTCTACCTTTCCTTTGGCAAAGTTCATGGTATTCTGAGTTTTCCCAATGGATGAGGTTGGCTTTATGGCTACTCGGAAAACCAATTCATTGCCATTGGTAATTCCACCATTGATACCACCCGCATGATTGGTTTCTGTTTTTCCAGTTTCATCGATAAAGTTATCGTTGTGCTCCGAGCCTTTCATTTTAGCCGCTTCGAAACCTGAACCAAACTCAATACCCTTAGTTGCAGGAATGGCAAAGATCAGGTGGGAAATCATTGATTCAACTGAATCGAAGAATGGTTCTCCATATCCAATTGGAAGATTGTTTGCCTTACACTCTACAATTCCTCCAATGGAATCATGCTCTAGCAGAGCTTCCTCAATGGCAGCATCGAAATCGGTTCTACCACCTATTTCGGTAAGTTTTGCATCAATACTAACATCTCCCAATATTTTTTTCGCTACCACACCAGCAGCTACAATTCCCAAAGTAATTCTACCTGAAAAGTGACCGCCCCCAGTGTAGTCGTTGTTCTTTCCAAATTTATGCTGCGCCACAAAATCGGCATGTCCAGGACGTGGACTATCCAATAAATTGCTGTAATCTTTTGATTGGGTATTCTTGTTTCTAAACAGGATGATTAAGGGAGCGCCTGTAGTTTTTCCCTCAAAAGTTCCACTTAAAATGGCTGGTAAATCTTTTTCAATTCTTGGAGTGGTTCCTCTTGCTCCAGATTTTCTGCGACCTAAATCATGCATTAAATCTTCTTCTGTAAGAGGAATTCCTGCCGGACAACCATCAATGGTTATGCCAACCCCTTTACCATGTGATTCACCAAATATGCTTAATCTGAATATTCTTCCGAAATTGTTCATGTTCTATGTTTCTTATGCTAAGTGTGCTCTAAATTAATGTTTTTGTCATGATAACATTGTCAATATATTCGCCATCATGTGTTTTTATGAATTTTTCTTGCCTGCCATTCTCTTCAAAACCAAATTTGCTGTACATGTGCAAGCCCGATAGGTTAGTTCCAAATACTTGTAGCCATAAAAGTTCAATTTCCTGATTTCTTTCGTAGCAATCAATCATTTTCTGAAACAGAAGAGAACCAACTCCCTTGTTTTGCCAATCTTCATGAACACCCATGCCAATATATCCCGTATGCTGGAGCATGCTTCTTCTGCTGGATATTACATCAATGTTGCCTATGATCTCACCTTCATACTCAGCAATAAGCAATAAACTATTTGGAGCAGCGTTTAGCTCATTGATCCAGTTTTCAATATCTTCATCAGACTTTTCAAACTCCTCTCTTGTAAAAGGAATGGTAACTCCATTGATATAGGAAAGAATACAATTTCTAAGTGAATGAGTATCCGAAATACTTGCCTCACGAAGTGTAATTTCTTTGCCAGATTTGCTTGTGTGTATAGAAGGCTCGACTTTCATCGTTAGTGTATTATTTTATTCTTTAAAATTCATTTCATTTTTGATTTGAACTCCTTGTTTCAACAATTGTTCTGCAGTTAGCCCATTTCCTTTGATTTTATTTCCTGTGAAACTGCCATCGTAAATCATTCCACATCCACAAGATGGACTATTGGCTTTTAAAATGGCTTGTTTGCATTCCAGAATTTTTGCAATTTCGGCTACCTTTTCAGCTCCCAGAAGGAATTGTGATGTGCAATCAACTCGATCCTTTGTCATCACCTTTAATTGATTGTCCTCTTTCACAATTTCGCAAGGAGTTCGTGGGGTAGACAAGCCTCCTAATTCTTCAGGACACAATGCGATGGCTTTTCCCGATAAAACCAGTTCTTTGATTTCAGGTACCAGATTGTCATTACCATCATACCTGCATTTTATACCTGCCAAACAGGAACTAACTATAATCATTGATATAGATTTTTATACGAATTGACTTTTGAAATAGAATTCTGCAACTCCACCACCAATCTTTCTCAAATCTTTGAAAAAATCAGGATAAGATTTTGCAACACAATCATGATCACCGATTTCGACAGGATATTTCGAATTTAATCCGGCTACAGCCAATGCCATTGTAATCCTGTGATCGTTATTACTGTTTGTGATGCCTCCAATTAATCTTCCTCCTGGAATTACCATTTCATCTCCTTCAATTCGAATTGGCACGGCCAGTTTTCCAAATTCCTTCTGCAGAACAATGCCTCGATTACTTTCTTTGTGCTCCAATCGATGTACTCCTTTAATCCTGGTATCACCATTACAGTGAACCGCTAAAGCTACCAAAGGAGGGAAAAGGTCAGGGCAGTGGGTAGCATCAAATTCAAATGCGTTTAATGCTTTCTTTTCCACAGTCAGACTGTTTTCTTTCCAGTGCAAACTTGCGCCACATTTTTTCAAGGCGTCAAGAATGGCAATGTCCGCTTGGTATGAATATGGATTCAAATTTTCCAGGCTAACTTTTCCTTTCAATGCACCAGCTACCAAAAGTGGTGCTACTGAACTCCAATCTGCTTCAATGGTGTATTCCGTGGCTTTGTATTGCTGATTGCCTTTGATGGTAAAGCGTTTGTAATTTTCGTGACTGATTTCAATCCCAAAATCCTTTAACAAATCAAGAGTCATATTGATATAAGGGATGCTTTTCAAATTGGTTACCTCCAGGATTGTATCTTCCTTCCTGCATGGCAAAGCCATTAAAAGTCCGGTTAGGAATTGAGAACCTAAAGCGCCATTAATTACTGCCTTGTTATTTTTATATCCGCCCTCCAATTGAAAAGGGAGTAAGCCTTTGCCAGGATTTTCACATGTAATCCCCAACTCTTCCAAGCCTTCCAGGATATTATGAACTGGGCGTTTTAATATACTTCCTCGACCATTAATCTCTACTTGTTCAGGATTTAATGCCAGAATGGGGGAAAACATTCTTAATGATAATCCTGATTCTCCAACCATTACTGATTCAGGCGCCTTTAATTCATTGCTTTTTACAATCAATTTATGTCCTAAATGTTTTACCTCAGCTCCCATTTTTTTTATGATACCAGTCGCTGCCGAGGCATCATCACATTTGCATGGATTGAGAATGATTGTTTCACCTTTTGCCAGAGCTGCTGCCGCCAATGCTCTTTGCATCATGCTTTTTGAGCTGGGAGGAGTTAAGCTCCCTTTTATATTTGAATTTTGAATTCGAACTCTCATTGTTTTGTGGTTATTGTATTGGTTTTGGGTCCTTGCAAAGCTGAATCACTTTGCTTTTTAAATCTTCAATTGGAATTGACTTGATGCATGCTTCTCCAATGCTGTTTAAGAGAATAAAGTCAATAGATGAACGATTCTTTTTCTTGTCTTTGATTAGAAAATCATTGATGGTTTCCGCTGAAACTTCATGAGTTACTGGTAGCTCAAATTTTCTAAGAAGAGAAAGAACTTCTGAGCTTTCCTCAGTATTCAATCCACACATTTCTTCTGATAATTTTGTAGCTAAAGCCATTCCAACTGATACAGCCTCACCATGTGTTAGATCAGAATTGTTTTCAATGGCATGACCAATGGTATGACCGAAATTCAATTTTTTGCGTTCGCCTTTCTCGAAAGGATCATTGTTTACAACATCAGTTTTGATAGAGACTGCTCTGTAAATCAAATCTTCCATCAGAGTAGAATCCAGATTCAGAAGTGCTTCCTGATGATTTTTCAAAAACTGAAAAAGTTCTTTATCCTTAATAAAAGCATGCTTAATCACCTCTCCAAAACCGCTTCTTACTTCGCGTTCAGGCAATGTTTTTAGCAGTTGCGGATCACAAATTACAAACTGGGGAGGATTGAAAACACCAATCATATTTTTGAGCTTGCCAAAATTGATTCCGTTTTTTCCGCCGACACTTGCATCTACTTGCGATAATAGGGAAGTAGAGATGAATCCAAACTCTAATCCTCGCATAAAGATAGAAGCAACAAAGCCTGTAACATCACAAACCAATCCGCCACCCATTCCCAATAGGTAACTGTTTCTATCGGCTCCAGATTCAAGCAATTTTTCTACAATCTTCTCTACCGATGACCAGGTTTTAATCCCTTCGCCACAGCCAATTATGATGTGATCAAAATCATCGATAAAACTTTTGTAATGAGCGTATATATTTTCATCGCAAATTAAAAAGCACTTCTTTTCAGGCAAGTATTTTTTAATGTTAAGATAGGATTCACCAATTAAGATTGTACTGTTCTGATTTTCGATGTGTATGCTTTTCATTTTTTAATAGATGTTAGATTTTAGAGGATAGATATGAGAATTAAATACCTTAACTCTCATATCTAAATTCTTTTATCTCAAGTTACGAATTCATGATGTCTTCCTGCTGGTTGATAGATTCCTGGTGAATTGCTTTGAACAAATTATTAATGAATTGTTCGCTGAATCCTTTTTTCTTACCGTTTTCAAGGCTCTTTTCAAGAATCTGTCCCCAACGTTTATTCTGTAATACTGTAATGTTATTCTCTTTTTTGTAATGTCCGATTGTTTTGGCTACTTGCATTCTATTTTCCAGTAGTTCCAGAAGTTTCTGGTCGAAATCATCAATCAGGTGTCTCAATTCTCCCAATGTATTATTGATTACTTCGTTGTTTGCTTCAGGATCACGAAGCACTAAGTTAGCTAAAAGTTCTTCAAGAGACTTAGGAGTTAACTGTTGTTTTGCATCACTCCATGCTTCTTCTGGTTTGCAGTGCGATTCAATAATCAATCCTTCGTAGTTCAAGTCCATCGATTTTTGAGTTACTTCTTCCAGGTAAGCTCTGTCACCGGTAATGTGACTAGGATCACAGAACATAGGTAAATTAGGCAATCTTCTTTTCATCTCAATTGGAATCTGCCATTGAGGATCATTTCGGTACTTTAACTTTTGGTACGTTGAGAATCCACGGTGAATAGCAGCCAATTTTGTAATTCCAACTGCACTAAGTCTTTCAATTGCACCAATCCATAATTCCAAATCAGGATTAATAGGGTTTTTTACCAAAACTGGAATGTCTTTTCCTCTTAATGCATCTGCAATTTCCTGCACGGCGAAAGGATTTACAGTGGTTCTTGCTCCAATCCAAAGAATATCTACTCCTGCACCAAGAGCCAATTCAACATGTTTTGCGTTGGCAACTTCAGTTGCAGTTAGCATTCCGGTTTCTGCTTTAACTTTTTGTAGCCAGATTAATCCTTGGGCGCCAATTCCTTCGAAACTGTTTGGACGAGTTCTTGGTTTCCAGATGCCTGCACGGAAGATTGGAATTCCTGCTGCCTTAATTCCTCTTGCTGTTTCTAGTACTTGTTCTTCTGTTTCAGCACTACATGGACCACCAATGATTAATGGTCTGTCAATATTTTCGATTGGCCAACTGCTTAGCTCTGCTATTTCAATTTTTTTGCTCATGCTACTTTGATATTTACTCTTTTTCCGAGTGATTAAAAATTTGGTTTATTTCTTGTTTTTAACTTATTCCTAATTACTTTATCCTTTTCAGGCTCTTCTTATTCTTTTTGCGTTCTTGATGGTTTCTGCTTCGGTTCTTTCTTTTTTATCTAAAACTCTGCGAATGTCATTGGCTTCGTTTATTAAATCATTAACTCCATCTAAATCATCATTCTCAATTCGATCTTTAAATTGCTGCAGAGTATCGATATATTTTTGAAGAACCTTTCCAATGTTCTTTTTGTTCTGATGAAAAATTGGAGTCCACATTGCAGCCGAACTTTTTGCCAAACGAACAGTGGAGTCGAAACCACCACTTGCCAATTCAAAGATGTGTTTGTCCTTCTTCTCCTTTTGCAAAACGGTAAGCGACAAGGCGAATGCACTGATGTGCGAAAGGTGGGAAACATAGGCAGTTTGTCTATCATGTACCTCTGCATCCATGTAAACACATCGCATTTGTAATGTGTGAAACATGTCGCTAATGATATTAACCGCTTTTTTATCCGAATCTTCAGGATTACAAATGATAGAGCATTTGCCATCGAACAATCCTGAGTGTGCAGCTTGTGGACCAGAGAATTCGGTACCTGCCATTGGATGTGCAGGAACATATTGCTTTCTCTTTGGATGATTTGTGATTGATTCAATCAATTGTTCTTTAGTCGATCCCAAATCGGTTACGATTTGCTGATCTACCATGTCCATTATTTGCGGAAGAGATTTAAGACATGCACTTACCGGAATAGCAAGGATCACCAAATGAGATGATTCAACCGCAGTTCTTAAATCCTGAATTTCATCTGCTATACCCAACTTTTTGGCTTGATGTGCATGCATAGGATTATTGTCCACTCCAATCACTTTGTCAGCAAATCCTCTTTGCTTCAAATCCAAAGCAATAGAGCCACCAATTAATCCTAATCCTATAACTGAAACTATCATTTTTTAGTTTTTTCTTGATTTTTCGATACGTTGAATTGCTTCATTGATTACAGATTCGCTGCTGCATAAAGAAATTCTGATGTATCTTTTTCCCTGTTCTCCAAAAATTCCTCCTGGAGTAATAAATACTTTAGCCTGTTTTAAAATCTCATCACTTAATTCGTAGCAATCCTTGTATTGATCAGGAATAGATGCCCAAACAAACATTCCACTTTGATCTTGGCTTGGCGTACAATTGATTAGTTTCATTAATGAAAAAACCAATTCTCTTCTGGTTCTGTATACCTGGTTAATAGATTCATACCAGCTGTTGTCATGACTTAGTGCTTTAATAGCAGCTTGTTGTACCGGATAGAACATTCCTGAGTCCATATTGGTTTTTACTTTTAAAACCGGTTCCAGAAGTTCTTTGCTTCCGCAGATCATTCCAACTCTCCAGCCTGGCATATTGTGCGATTTACTTAATGAATTCAACTCCAGACAACAATCTTTTGCACCTTCAATGTTCATAATGCTCATTGGTTGATCATTCAAGATAAAGCTGTAGGGATTATCATTCACAATCAATATTTTATGCTTTCTGCCAAATGTAACAATCTTCTTCAACAAATCTTTGCTTGCTCTTGCTCCTGTTGGCATGTGTGGATAATTGATCCACATGATTTTCACCTTTGATAAATCTCCTTTTTCCAGTTCATCAAGATCAGGCTGCCAATTTTGCTCTTCGCAAAGCGGATAAGAAATGATTTTACCTCCCAGTAAATTGGTTACCGACCTGTAAGTAGGATAGGATGGATCTGGAATTAAAACTTCGTCACCTTCATTTAAGTAAGCCAAAGAAGTTATCATGATGCCTTCCTTTGATCCCATTAGCGGAAGAACTTCATTATCAGGATTGATATCCACATCAAAATAGGTTTTGTACCAGTTTGAAAATCCTTGGCGCAAGGCAGGAATTCCTTGATAACTCTGATATCCATGACTTTTTGGATGTATACATGCTTCCTTAAGAGAGTTCCATGTGTCTTCGGAAGGAGTCATGTCCGGATCTCCAATCCCAAGGTTTAGAACTTTTACTTCACCCTCGTTCATGCGAGCAATCTCCTTCAGTTTTACTGAGAAGTAGTACTCCTTAATTACCTGGGTTCTGTTAGCTGGTTGAATCATTTCTATGTTTGTTAAAAATTGTGGTTTTGGTTTTGTTCAAAAAAAAATCCTGCTCTTTTCAGGCAGGATCGTTTATACTTTTTACTTGAGTTATGGTATAAGGCATCCCGCCCGATTTGTGTTAAACCAGAAATAATAAAAGTAAAATCGGTATGTAAATGCTCTGTTACTCATGCTTCAATTTATTCATAAAAAAAGGTCTTACCTGTTGGGCAAGACCTTTGATTTATATTCTTCGTATTACTACATATCAATTCTCGCCCTTATCTTGTTGGATAAAAGTAAAACCAGAAATAATAAAAGTTAGAAATGTATGTAGGTACTGTTTTCATCGCTGTTTTGTGCGTTAATTCTGTGTCAAATGTATGAATTAATTTTTTACTTGCAAATTTAAATTGCTTTACTTAATGAAATGTTAACGTTTGAGTAGGTAAAATTAGATCCCTCTTTTGCCAGTAAAATCAGGTTTTTCAGAGCTTTTTTAAGAAAATTAATTTTTCTGTTATTGTCATTAGATTATGAGGGTAAATTTTGAAAATAATCGCTTTTTTTAATATTACCCCTTTGTAAAAGGGTGTGTCAGAGATAATCGTTAGGATAAAATCAGGATTTTAAAAATTAATAAAAAATATACATTCGCTTTGAAGTGTAATGTTTATAAGGGATACAGAGCATTTAAGGGATGAAAAATTAAGAGGTATTGAAAAATTGTATTTGGAATTTGAAAAAATAATTCTTTAGATTTGTAGAGACAAAAAACGAAAAAAATGTTCGGATTGAATAGCAAATATTGGTGGTGGCACAACTGTAATCTCTCAAATACCATGAGCGGAAGTGTCCTCCCTATGTGCTAAAATCAGACGAAAGAAAAGATAAAGCAAGCGGCCTACTGAAACTCAGTAGGCCGTTTTTTTTTGTACCAAACTTGGAAAATAACTATTAGTCATGATAAAATTTAAATACCTGAAAAAAGAAATGCTTGCCGATGTGATTACACCAGTGAGTATGTACCTAAAACTTCGAGATCGATTCCCTGGTGCGATTCTATTGGAGAGTTCGGATTATCACAGTCCTGAAAATGCAAGTTCTTTTATAGCCTTGGAGCCAATTGCCAGTATTCAGTTAAAGGATGGTGATTTGATTGAGGAAGTTTTTGGAAACAAGCAACATATTGATGCAAGAGGAAAAGGCAAGAGATTTGTTTCGGATCGACTAAAAGCTTTTGTCAATCAATTCGATTTGGAGGACAAGGAGAATGTGACCAAGGCAAATGCTCTTTTTGGATATACAGCCTATGATGCTGTTCCTTTCTTCGAGGATTTAGAGTTTAATACAAACAAAAAACAGTCAGGAATTCCACAAATGCGCTATTCACTTTATCGCTTTATCATTGAGGTAAACCACTTCAACAATACCTTGAAGATAATTGAGTTGGTGGAGAATGGAAATGAATCCAGAATTCGTGAAGTGTCTGATTTGTTAAGAAACAGAACTTTGCCTGCTTTTAGCTTCTCACTGGAAGGACAAGAGCAATCCAATATGGATGATCAGACCTATATGGATATGGTACGCAAAGGAAAACAACATTGCAGGAGAGGAGATGTTTTCCAGATTGTATTGTCGAGACAATTTTCACATGATTATAAAGGTGATGATTTTAACTTGTATCGTGCTCTACGATCAATTAATCCATCGCCTTATTTATTCTATTTCGATTATGGATCGTACCGAATTATGGGCTCTTCACCTGAGGCTCAGATCGAAATCAAGAACAAGAAAGCATACATTCACCCAATTGCAGGAACTTTTAAACGAACAGGGAATGCTGTAAAAGATGCAGCATTAGCCGAGGAATTGCTAAAGGATGAAAAGGAGCAAAGCGAGCATGTAATGTTGGTGGATCTGGCAAGAAATGATTTGAGTCGTGATGCACGAAATATCAAAGTGGAAACTTTTCGTGAGGTACAATACTTCTCGCATGTGATTCATTTGGTGTCGAAAGTGTCAGGAGAATTGCCTGATGATTACAATCCATTCCAGCTGATGGGAGATACTTTCCCTGCAGGAACCTTATCGGGAGCACCAAAATACAGAGCCATGCAATTGATTGATGAATATGAACCAACTGCACGTGGTTTTTATGGTGGTTGCATTGGAGCTTTAGGTTTTAACGGTGAAGTAAACCAAGCCATCATGATTCGTAGTTTCCTGAGTAAGAACAATAGATTGTATTATCAGGCAGGAGCAGGAGTGGTAGAAAAATCGAGTGAAGAGAGTGAATTGAACGAGGTAAGTAACAAGCTGGCAGCTTTGCGTAAAGCAATGGAATTGGCACAAAATATTTAAACGATGAAAATTTTAGTATTAGATAATTACGATTCGTTCACCTATAATTTGGTTGAATATTTGCGAAAGCTGGGAGCCAATGATATTGATGTTTACAGAAACAGAGAAATTGAGCTGAAAGATGTAGCCAAATACGATAAGATCTTACTGTCGCCTGGCCCTGGAATTCCTGATGAGGCTGGAATTATAAAAGACTTGATTAAAGAATATGCAGCTACAAAATCAATCTTGGGTGTTTGTTTGGGAGAGCAGGCCATTGCAGAGGTTTTTGGTGGTAGCATCGAGAATTTGAATAAGGTATATCATGGTGTGGCGACTTCTATTTTTAGAACTGAATCTGATCAGGGAGTATTACATGGAATTGACCAGGAATTTCAGGCAGCAAGATACCATTCGTGGAATGTAGTTGAGCAGGATTTGCCTGATTGCCTCGAAATTACATGTCGTGATTCGGAAGGTGCAATTATGGGAATTCGCCACAAAGAGTATGATGTAGAAGGTGTTCAATTTCATCCTGAATCAGTTTTAACTCCTGAAGGAATGAAGATGATTGAGAATTGGTTGAAAGCTTAAAACCCAAAAACCAATTAAAATATCTCAATAGTAAAAATCAAAGATCAAGAAATAAAATGAAAAATATATTACAGCACCTATTCGAACACAAAAGCCTGAAACAAGAGGAAGCCAAGGAGGTTCTGATACAAATTACCAAAGGGGAATTCAATGAATTTCAAATTACCTCTTTTCTAACGGTTTTCATGATGCGTAGCATTACTGTTGAAGAGTTGACTGGTTTTCGTGAGGCATTACTGGAGCTTGGGATCTCTGTCGATTTATCGGAATACAATGGAGTTGATTTGTGTGGAACAGGTGGCGATGGCAAAAATACCTTTAACATATCAACCTTGGCATCCTTTGTTGTAGCCGGAGCAGGAGAAATGGTTACCAAACACGGAAACTATGGTGTTTCTTCATTAAGTGGTTCTTCAAATGTGATGGAAGAATTGGGTTACCAGTTTAAAAGCAAGGAAGAAGATTTGAAAAGAGATTTGGACAAAGCTGGAATCTGCTTTTTGCATGCGCCATTATTCAATCCTGCCATGAAGAATATCGCTCCAATTCGTCGTAACTTGGGAGTGCGAACTTTCTTTAACATGCTGGGTCCTTTGGTGAATCCTTCGAGACCAAAACATCAGATTGTTGGCGTGTTTGATTTGGAATTGGCACGATTGTATCAGTATTTGCTGCAGCAAACCGATTCAAAATATACCATTATTCATGGTGTTGATGGTTACGATGAGGTTTCATTAACCGATAAGGTAAAACTGATTGGAAATGGCATGGAAGAATTGTTGGAACCTGAAGAATTGGGGTATAGAAAACTAGATCCAAGCGAATTGTACGGTGGAGAAAGTGTAGCGCAGGCAGCTAAGATATTTACTGATATTCTAAAAGGAGAAGGAACTGATGCGCAAAATGCTGTGGTGACCAGAAATGCAGGATTGGCAATTCATTGTCTGCATCCTGAAATCAGCAGGGGTGATGCAATTGCAAGAGCGGTTGAGTCTTTAGAATCTGGAAAAGCATATGAGGTGTTGAAGAAATTAACGAACTAGAGGATGAGTGCAAAACCAAATATATTAGATCAGATCGTTCAGAAGAAGTTGTCTGAAGTTGCAATTCAGAAGATGAAGCAACCTATTTACCAGGTGATGAGTGAGGAGAATTTCAAGAGAAAGTGTTATTCTGCCAAGGAGTCGATCACAAAAACAGGTGCTTCTGGTGTGATTGCAGAATTCAAACGTCAATCTCCTTCTAAAGGTGTGATTAACGGCAATGCTACTCCGGACGAGGTGGTTGGAAAGTACCAGCAAGCAGGTGCATCAATGGTTTCGGTCTTGACAGATGAGAGCTTTTTTGGGGCAAAGGCTGAAGATTTTGATAAAGCAAGGAAAACATTGCAAATTCCACTTCTGCGCAAAGAATTCATTGTCGACCCTTACCAGATATACCAATCAAAAGCCATGGGAGCTGATGTAATTCTGCTGATTGCAGCAATTCTAACGCCACAACGATGCAAAGATTTTGCATTTCTGGCAAAGGAATTGGGTATGGAAGTACTTCTTGAACTGCACGATGAATCGGAACTTGAACATGTAAACAAGTTTGTGGATTTGGTGGGCATTAATAACCGAAACCTAAAGACTTTTTCGGTTGATACCGATAAATCGATTCAACTGGGCAGTAAGTTACCTGAAGATATGATTCGCGTGGCTGAAAGTGGTTTAAGCAGTTCAGGTATCGTGAAAGAAATGAGAGATAAAGGATTTCAGGCATTCCTGATGGGAGAGTGTTTTATGAAGCAAAGTTCTCCTGGTGATGCATGTAACGAGTTCATTAAAGAAATATCGTAGGGACACGACATGTCGTGTCCATTAATTAAGTGAGACCTTTCAAAACCCAAAACAATGAAAATCAAAGTTTGTGGATTAAAATATAGCAAGAACATCAAGGAGTTGTTACAGTTGCCAATTGACTATGCGGGATTTATTTTCTATCCAAAATCACCAAGATATGTAGGAGATGAGTTCGATACTGAGATTCCAGCCCTTTTACCCAAAAGAATACAAAAAGTTGGGGTTTTTGTGAATGAAGAATTGGATGTTTTATTGGCAAAAGGAGAGAAATACAAGCTGGATGCTATACAGTTGCATGGTGGCGAATCAGCAGAATACTGCCAAAAAGTAAAAGAAGCAGGTTTTGAGGTGATTAAAGCCTTTCAGATGAATGACAACTTTCAATTTGAGAGCTTGGAAGAATATGAGAATGTTTGTGATTTTTTCCTATTCGATACCAAAACTGAAAACTACGGGGGTAGTGGCAGAAAATTCAACTGGGAGCTATTGGAAAATTACAAAGGATCGACTCCCTTTTTTCTGAGCGGTGGAATTGGGGCTCAGGATGCAGAGCAGATTAAACAATTGTCACACGGTAAGCTCTATGCTCTGGATCTGAACTCAGGATTTGAATTGCAACCTGCCAAGAAAAATGCAGATCAATTAGAGATCTTCCTAAACAAATTAGAATTGAATACAATGAACAAAGATAAATATGCAGTTGACGAAAGAGGTTACTATGGAGAGTTCGGTGGGGCTTATATTCCTGAATTACTTCGTAAGAATGTTGATGAACTACAAGAGAATTACCTAAAAATATTGGCTTCAGAGCAATTCAAGAAAGATTATGCTCGTTTATTGGATAACTACGTAGGTCGTCCAACACCATTGACCAAAGCGGGGAATCTATCGAAGAGATATGGAACCAATATCTACCTGAAACGTGAGGATTTAACCCATACGGGAGCGCATAAAATCAACAATACCATAGGGCAAATTCTATTGGCCAAGTATATGGGCAAGAAGAGAATCATTGCCGAGACCGGAGCGGGTCAGCATGGTGTAGCAACTGCTACGGTTTGCGCCTTGTTTGGTTTGGAGTGTGTGGTGTATATGGGAGCATTAGATGTGGAACGACAAGCCCCCAATGTGGCTCGTATGAAAATGTTGGGTGCGAAGGTAGTTCCTGCAGTCTCTGGAAATCAAACCCTGAAAGATGCCACCAATGAAGCCATTCGCGATTGGATTGCAAATCCGGAATCATTTTACTTGATTGGATCGGTCGTTGGCCCACATCCTTATCCTGATTTGGTAACCCGCTTACAATCGATTATTTCAGAAGAAATTCGTGAGCAATTGGAAAAAGAGACAGGAAATCCAAATCCGAACTATGTAATTGCATGTGTAGGTGGAGGAAGTAATGCAGCTGGAGCATTTTACCATTATCTGAACGAGAAAGATGTGAATTTAGTAGCAGTTGAAGCCTCTGGTTTGGGTGTGGACAGTGGTGAAACTGCGGCAACCATTACCATTGGTGATATCGGTTTTATCCACGGAAGTAAAACCATGCTAATGCAGGATGAGGACGGGCAAATTACCGAACCTTATTCCATTTCGGCAGGTTTGGATTACCCTGGAGTTGGGCCATTGCATGCTCATTTGGCTGTTTCGGGAAGAGCGCAATTCCTGTCGGCTACCGATGAAGAGGCACTGAATGCGGCAAAAGTGCTGGCAGAATCAGAAGGCATTATTCCGGCACTTGAATCATCACATGCATTGGCTATTTTGGAAAAAATGCAGTTCAAGAAAGATGATGTAGTGGTGGTCAACCTATCAGGACGTGGCGATAAGGATATGGAAACCTACATGAAACACTTTGCTTAATAACGAATTGAATTTTGTACGGACTCAATACCGTTAAGTACAGACACATTGCTATGCATCTCTACAAAATGTACAGACGCACAGCCGTTTAACTCGGAAAAATGTACAGACGCACGGCAGTGCGTCTCTAATAAAACTAACAATGAACAGAATCGATCAATTATTTCAAAATAAACAAAAGGATATCTTATCCATTTACTTTCCTGCGGGATATCCTAAACTGGAAGATACGCTTCCAACCTTACAACTATTGCAGGACAAAGGTGTCGACCTGGTAGAAATTGGCATTCCTTTTTCTGATCCTTTGGCAGATGGACCAGTAATTCAATCCGCAGCCAAACAGGCTTTGGACAATGGCATGAGTTTGCAGCTTTTGTTTAATCAGCTAAAAGATGCACGAAAAACAATTAAAATGCCTTTGATTTTAATGGGCTACTGGAATACCGTTTACAAATTTGGGGTAGATGTTTTTCTTGCAGAATGCCAAAAGGTGGGAATTGATGGGGTGATCTTACCTGATTTGCCTTTGGAGGAGTACCAGGAAGAATACGAAGAAAAATTCGAGGCAGCAGGTGTGCACAATGTCTTGTTGGTAACACCGCAGACTACCGAAAAGCGTTTGACCATTATCGAGAAAGCTGCCAGTGGATTTTTATATATGGTTTCTACAGCTGCCACAACGGGTGGGGCATTGCAAGCCAGCAAAGAGCGTGAGGCTTACTTCAAGAAAATTGCAGGTCTTGATATTCCATCATTAATCGGCTTCGGAATACACGACAAAACTAGTTTCCAACATGCAGCCAGCTTTTCAAATGGTGCCATAATTGGAACTGCATTTATTAAGGCATTGGAAAAAGGAAATGCTGCAGAATTTCTGGAATCCTTACAATAAAGAATAACTCCCGTCAGCGTTTTCTACAGCCTGATGGAAGTTTCAAATAGCATTTAAAAATAAAGCCAAGGCAATCCCTTGACTCTAACTATCAACCATTTTATGAATTACCGCACGTATTTTCTCGTGCGGTAATTTTTTAGAGTAAGTTCCAATTCGTAACACCAACATTAAAGGGGGAATTCGATAGAATAGATGACTATTCAAAAACTTGTACTCCTCTGGTTGTGTACGAAAGACCTTGTTGACCAGAAGTAGAAATCATTACAGCTTCAAATAATGGGGGATTTTTATCATTGTTCATGGCCCAATCAAAAATAAAATTTGCACCTGAACCGCCCTCATTATCCTGTTCTTCAATTATAATTTCTAAGGTTTCGAGCGGTTTTAGATAAATGGGCTTTTTAATGTATTGCCTGATATTCTCACCAATTGTATTGTAATAATTTGCCTTCAAGAGAAAAACAGAATCACGTTCAGATACATTTCGGATGCTTACCGTAGTGGTAAGATCAAATGTTTTGTGTTCGTGATGATGATAGATATGAGAGTAAACAGGAAGGTAAGTTTTTCCATGAAAATACTTCTCATTGCTATCCATCGTAATTTGTTTGCTTTCCCAATTTGCCTGCTTTATAGGGTATTTATTTGAATCATCGTTGCAAGCCGTTACAATCAGGAGTAGAATCAGTATTTCAATTGCTTTTCTCATATTCACAATTATTTATTTTTGGTTAAGTAATTCCAATTTTGAAGATACTGATTTTTTTTAATCACTAAATAATTTATGAATGAAGTTGAAGGAGATAATTATTCTCTAATAAATTTTTGTGAGTATGAGTGTTAGTATTAAATGATTGATCTTGAGAAAAAATGTCTAAATAAGCCCAAAAGTAGAAGAGGAAAAAGTATCAATAATACCCAAGGGTTTATCTATATTAAAAGTCAATTAAGCTATGATTTTATGATCTTATTTGTGATTTTGCAATGTTTGTGATAATCTTATTTAGAATTGTTTAAGAAAACATAACAATTGATTGTTGGGTTGTTTTTGTATGCTAAATTCAGATTATACGAGGTGATTAAGTTTGAAATATCTATTTTAAGCTTTGTTATTATTTATTAAGGAGTTGTGTTCGTTTTGACTTTGTTTTATTTCTTCCGTAATTTTACATCAATTTTCTTCTGGAATAGTTTTAAAATGCTTTATGTGTTTAAGATATTATTTTGAAATTATTATCAATATATAATTGTTAGACAGAGAGTGGTTGGGGCTGATTTGCAAACAACTTTACTTGTCTTTTCTCTAAGAAAATAATTTGCAAGTAAAACAATTACTTGTCTTTTATTATGTATGAATAATCCCATAAGGACAGAAAGGAGGTATTTATGAGTTGGAATGAGCAAATATCAGTTTTACCGGGATCATTCTATTTCTACTTGTTTTTAATGATTAATAAGTGAAAGTCATGAAGAAATATTTAATTGTATTGGTTGGTGTGATTTGTATGAGTTTAATGAGTGTTGATACTAAGGCTCAGGCAACGGTTGTCGATCAGGATATAGATGTGGGAGTGTTCATTCATTGTTATAGCGAATGGGTTTTCGGAACAGTTCATTATCATGCTGTTTTTAATGATAATTTTGTGAAGGAAAGTTATATGGGTACTGTAGATGGTCAAATTACAGGAGATCCATATCATGTTAAAGTGAAGTTTTCAAGTAGGATAGATTTTGGGGAGCCAAAACTCAATTATATGTATACTTCAAAATGGGATTTGGTTAAAATAGGAGAAGGAAAAGTGGCAACTGTGCATGTTATCTACCATTATGTTGAAACTCCAGATGGAATAAAAGTGGTAGTTGATCAGTATAAGGCTGAGTGTAAATAGTTACATTTTTCGATTGTGAATAAATCAAATGGCAATCAAACTAGTATATCATATAGCTGAAAGATTCCCCTGTTAAATTAGTAAAGCCAAGGCATTGCCTTGGCTTTTTTTTGAGGTCTGTAGTATCAAAACCTTTCTTGAAGTTAAATTATTTACCTCCAAATTTGGTAGTAAAGTTCTTTTCAATGGATGCGATTACTTCTCTATATTTTGGATGGTAATTCACTTGAGCAAAAAGAGCTTGAAATAAGAATAAAATAAGTAGGGTGGGCTAGTGTGTTTCATATAAGGGTGTTAGTTGTTTCTTTCAATTTTTACTAGCAAAAGTCGTAATATGTCTAGCATCTTTGAGATGCTTGACATGTAAATGTTAAAGAACTGACTTGGCTCGCAATTAAAACTGATATCCAAATCGTAAAGCTGCCCAAGGATAAACTTCCCAATCTCTTTCGTCAAACAGGAGTGGAGTTAGTGCTACACCCCAATAATACTTATCTTTTAAGATGGAACGTTTGTAGCCTAATTGAGCAAATAACGCTAATGTAGGATCCTTCAACTTTTCGCTAAAACCAATATGTGGATTGTCCGAAAGATATGTGTAAAAGCCAAACCTGTTTCCCATGTATGCTTTTTAACTTTCTTGTAAACTTTTACTTGTATCGGGAATCTGGGGGAGGAATGACCACCAATTAATGATGGAGAAAATCCTATTCCCATCCTGATCCCAAAATTGTTTTGAATAGGTAGACTTTTGTCATAGTTAATGGAATAATGACCGGCCGCCCCAAGGAGTTCAATAAAAACACTATTGTTTTTTGTTCTTTGGTCTTGAGCTTTAGCTGAAAATAATGTCAGAATTAAAAGACATAAGTTTAGTATGTTTTTGATCATATATTTGTTGGTATTAAAAATCCCACTCCTTCTGAATATAGCTCAAACGAAGACGAAGCAATTCATTGTTTTTGGCACCCTCATGCATCAATTTGTTGATATGTTTTTTGTAGAAAAAAAAGCTGTATACAAGCATGCTAAGTCCAATGGTTAAAACAATTCCCATTGATTTCCAATCCTTATCTGCTTGTGCAAAATTATCAACTATTTCTATCGACAAGAATAGTAAGAACATAACCAACCAGCCTAACATCTTTCTAATAACCTTTTGCTTGCTCTTTTTAAGCAAAAGCCCAGGTGTTGCGCCTTCTTTTAAATCGGTTTGCAATTCTTCTATGTAAAGTTGCTTTTCTTCTTGCAGTATTTGTTTATTGAAACCTCTTTCTTTAAGTAGTGTTCCTGCAATTATTTTCTTCTCGAAATTGTAAGCACCATCGTGCTTAAAGTAAAAGAACAATTCATCTGTGCTTTCTTGTTCCAGTGATTTTTTTAGTGCTGTGTTCATGTGATTGGCTTTGTATGTTGATGATTTTCCAAAACGGGAGAGTAGAGGGCGTTTATTTTGTGACTATTTTATAATGCTTTGATTCTATCTGTTTGAGCGTATATATGGGTTCAACGATTTCATTCCCTTTTTTGTCAACAAATCCATAAGTGCCAACGACAGATTTGACCAAAGCTAACCCTCTTTCAATTTCATTGAATTTTCCAATTTTTGAATAATTCGCTGGGACCACTTCTTTGCCGTTTTTATCAATCAGTCCATATTCATCAGTAATAGATTTCACCAATGCTAGTCCTTTCCCAAATTCATTAAACTTTCCAATTTTTGAATATTTTGCTGGGATCACTTCTTTACCACTTTTATCGATCATTCCATATTCACCGGCAATCGATTTTACCAATGCCAAATTCCCATTATCTCTGGTGAATTTTTCTATTTTCTTGTAAATCGCAGGAACAATTTGTTTTCCACTTTTGTCAACAAATCCATAAGTGCCGGTAATCGATTTTACTTTTGCCCAATTCTCCTGGTATTCACCATACTCATATACTTTTCTATAGTCTACTTGAGAATAAACGGTAATTGAGCTTAGAACCAACAATATAAAATTTAATAATTTTTTCATAAATAGTATGTTTTAAGGTCATTTGTTAAAACTACCACACGAGAGGATGTGTTGTACACCTTTATATTTACTAGCTACCGAAATTACATATCTTACTCAATCATTCCAAGGAAACCATTATTGTTTAGTCTTTTTGAGGTACAATTTTGAAGCTTTATAAATTATGAATTATATATTGAGAGAGGATTTTGAATTGGGTGTGAGATCCTGTTTTTGATTGCCATTTGGAATGGAGTCAGAAAGCTTTGTTTTTGCTTTTTTAGGAATGGCAGAATATTATGAATTTACTTTCGTGTTTAGGGAGGTTTAAATGTTAATGTTTGTAAATATTAGAAAAATAGACATGTGGAAAAATAATTCTCAAAAATTAAACTTTGCATAAAAAATAAATTTTTTCGATTCTTCTTAAATATGCATGAACATTGGATTAGATGTGTAAATTGAACATAGAAAATGATTTTTAATAAATAAAAAATCAATGAAATGGTTTTTTTTAGAAATAAATTATTTATAGCTTAGTTGTTGTTATGGTAAAATTGAGACCTGACTCATCTCACTTACTTAAATTTATCTATTTGGGAACGGATTTGTGGAGAGGGATAATATTAATTTTTTAAAAAGTTTTATTATGTCAGATCAACAAGATTTATTAGATCACCTGGAAGAGATCAATGCAGTACCTGAAGAAAATATCAAGTATTGTGACATTCCGTACTGGATTTTTATTGGAGAGGTAGAATCCTTGCATTCTCGTGCCAAGCAAGATTTGCCTATGTTGCTGGCCTTTAATTTCGATGCCACCAAGCTCGATCGTATGCTAAGTCTTACGGGAGCCATGCGTACGGCACAGGCCAATTGGGAAACCAAGCAAACCCTGAAGCAAGTAGCTGTTGAAAATTGGAGAAAAGAGGCTCCGATCATGTATGAACTTCATGACGAACTGATCGATTTTATGGAGTTTGCCTTCCGAAATCATGAAGATTTGCTAAATCGCCTGTCGGCCATTAAAGAAGGTGATTCGAAAGCCGATACCATTCAGGATATGGCAAGTTTAGCAGTATTGGGAAAAGACAATGTTGAATTGCTAACAGCCGTTAATTTTGAAGTGGAAAAATTGGATACAGCAGCCGCAATTGCAGATAGAATGGGAACTCTATTGGGTGAGGTGAATGGTAAAATGTATTTCGAGGACGACATTAAATTAACCCGCGATAGGTGCTATACACTCTTGCGTGAGGTAGTAGATGAGGTTCGAAATTACGGGAAATTTGTATTCCGTAAAAATCATGAAAAGCGCCAGGGATACATCAGCAAATACAAGCGCCAGCGCATGACGGCTTATCGGAAGACCAAAACAGAAGAGGCCAGTCTGTAAACCACTTAAGTATGAAATAATTTTGTGATTTTTTTTATTAATAATTTGTAGTTATAGTTGTGATGGAGAGTAGTAGTACTCTCCATTTTTATGAGTCTGTTCATTAAAGTGTGTCAAGTTATTAATTGTTTCTTAAACTTTTACTTGACACACTTTAATGAACAGACTCCAAGTGATTTTGCATTCATGCTTACAATCTTTGCTTTCGGAAACTCCGAATTTGGTAGCCGAAAGTACTCCATATGATACGGAAAGACTTTACTAATCTTTGACATCAGTTCATTCCAAGCCTTTAGCATGTAAATACTCAATTTCAACTAATAGGTAATTCTAGCTCCAAATAAAACCATTAAATTAGGGTAAACATCAAAAAAGAAAGAAATATGATTTTAGGAGTATCAGAGTGGTTAAGCGAAAAATTAGGCTGGGATGTAACATTTATTAGAGTTGCCTTTGTAGTATCGGTATTGGTTTTCGGAGTGGGTATTGGTTTGTACCTGGTTTTGTGGCTGGTAAAAATGTTCTCGAATTAAGGAAAACGAATTTTCAATTCTGTATTATAGAAATACAAAAGACATTGTTTATCAGTGTCTTTTTTTTTGTGTAAAAGCGTTTGTGTATAGCATTGATCATCTTACTGTTTAAGAAAAATTAATCTATCAATAGATAATTTACAAATGAAATAACGTGCCTTTTGTCAGGTAAATTCATCATTTAATCGTATAATTGTATCGATTCATCAATTCTAAAGGGTTTTTTACTATTAACGTCAGAGGGTCATAAAATAAACATGAACAAGCTAAGTTTATGACTGAAGATATAGGAAAAAAGTATTGCTTGTGGAATGAAATTTTAGATAGAATTAAAATAGATGTAGGGGATAATATCATTTATTCGGTGTAGTAATGATGATTAAAAAAAATGATCAACTACACTCATGAAATTGAATTTTAGAAAAGATAAAAGCAATATACCATTACGAATAATTAAAAATTAAAAAGAACTATGAAGAAAAATGTATTATTGATTTTGGCAGCATTTGTATTTGGAGTGTTTGTTACAGCATGTGACGATTCTTCAAGCAAAGATGCTACAGGAAAATTGAAACTTGAGTTAACTGATGCTCCGTTTCCAACCGACTTGGTAGCCGAGGCAAATGTTACCATCAATAAAATTGAAATTCGCAAAAGTGGCGAGTCAGAAGAGAATCCATTTGTTCTTTTAAGCGAAGAAGTAAGAACATTCAACTTGCTTACTTTAAGCAATGGGGTAACAGCTAATTTGGTAGATTTGGATATTCCGGTTGGTTCTTATGATTTAATCAGATTGTATGTTGACCAAGCAGAAATAGTACTTAAAGATGGTACCAAGTATGACTTAAAAGTTCCAAGTGGTGCACAAACTGGTATTAAAATTTTCATTGATCCAGCGGTTGAGGTTGCTGGCGGTTTAACTGCCGAATTGTTATTGGATTTTAATGTTAGTAAGTCTTTTGTTGTACAGGGTAATATGGATACTCCTGCAGGAATTAAAGGATTCATTTTTAAGCCTACCATTAAAGCTTCTAACATGTCTACTGCAGGTAGATTGATTGGTACTGTATTCGATGCTGAGCAAGTAGGAATTGAAGGTGTTGAGGTAGCGATTATTGCTGCGGATACTGTTTATACTACTTCATTTACTGGTGAGAATGGCGAATACGCTGTTTTGGGTATTGATGCAGGTACTTATAATGTTGAGTATGCCAAAGAAGGTTTTGAGTCTGCTCTTGTAGAAGGTATTGCAATTACTGCTGCTAATCAAACAGTGCAGGATGTAACTTTACAAGCTGTAGTGGAAGACACCACAGGAGGTACCGAAGGTGAATAAAATTTAGGGTCGAATAATAAGTCAAAATCCCCGTCAGGAATTTCCTTTCCTGATGGGGATTTTTTTCTTTTATAAGTTTTTGAAATTTGGTAGAGCCAGCATTCATGCAGTCTTAAAAATTATAAAACTATATCCCTAGGGGATTATATACTAAAGCAATTGCAGAATGTATGGATATTGGAGAAGGTTTATATGTCAAGCATCTCAAAAATGCTTGACATGTTTTTAGAATTCGCTGGTTTTTACTCAATCACCAAATTGCGATATTTTGGATATTTCACAGAATACCTTAGCTCCACTTCCTTATTATTACTTGGATCCAAATCGAGCAGCCATTTTATTTCACCTGTTTCGCTATTGTGCTTGGCATTGCTCAGGTTTAAAATGTTAATTTCGATATCCGATATTGAGGAAACAGGAACCTGATCTATCAGCACCATCATAATTTTCTGATTTTTGTTGTTCTTTACAGTTGTTTTCCAGGCAATGGTTTCCTCTTTCTTTTTGGCAAATATTTTCTTTGATGAAAAATCTTTTACCTTTTCTCTGTTTACGTTCACTTGCTTGTCAATTCCTAATGATACTTGTAGAGTGTCATTTGCTTTGCTCAGATCTAAGAGACTTTTCCCGATGTAAGTATCTTCGAAAAATACATTGGCTTCACCATCGAGTAGGTTGTATTTTTCCCAATCCATGATGCTTGCCAAAAGGAATGCATTCTTGTCGATTTTAGGAATGCAATAGTATTCGTAAACGGCAGGAATTTCGTATTGTGCCATATTAATGGCAAAATTGGCATTACCCGATTTAATGGAATAGGTACGCTTGATCTGGAAACTAACAGAGGTTTTGTTCTCCACCTGATTAACCGAAATTGGAATGCTCTTCATCTCATGTTTTTTAACTATCGGAGCTCGCTGAATTGATACGCCTGCAACTTGTCCTTGTAAATCAGGAAAGTTGGGTTTGTCGTAGTCTTCCATTTCAAGTTCAGCATCAGCAGAATATCCCATTACAACCACTTCATCTAAACTTACAGATGATGATTCAAGTGATACGTTCATTGTAGATCCTGCAATTGGAAGAGTTTGGGTATTCATACCAACAAATGAATACTCCAAATGATTGGCGTTATTGGGTATGGTAATGGAGTAATTTCCATCGAAATCGGTACTTGTACCAATAGTAGTTCCTTTTACAATAACACTTACCCCAGTCATTCCCAAACCATCTTCTTGAGCAATTACCTTACCTGTTATAAGGTTTGAGCTAATGCTATACACAGGTGGTTTGCTGTAATAGTCCAGGTAATAGGTAATCAACTTAGGCGCAACACCCGAAGTGTTTGGGTCGGCAGAGGAGAAGGTCAACTTCACATTCTTCCAGTCAACGCGAGTATTTTGGGTTACATTGGCTTTGTATACCAACTCAATTGGTTCGTTGATTTTATTGGCTCGGATATCGTAAGTTGGGAACCATCCTGCATTGTTCACCAAATAGCTAAGTTCCATAGGAAATGACTTGGCTACCTTTGCATCTACTTTTACCAATACTTCGCCTGTTGGATATTCCTTTTCGCTGCTCAAATTGCGCATCTGATTTTCAATGTCGAGTTTCTTTTTGTGAAGATTACGCAAGGTATTTCTTCTTTCGATTTGCTTTAGTTTCAGTGAAGTAAGTTTCTTGCTGTAATAATCCGCTGTTTGTTGCAAATTGCTTAAGGATACTTGCTCATTCTTACCGCCGATTTCTCGATTGTCTTTTAAGAAGTCAAGTTCTTCACCAATTACTGATAAGTGCGCGTTCTCCAATTCAATCTTTGAACGTATTTGTTCCAGCTTTTCTTGCAAAGCCATCAGCTCTTCTGACTTTTGTGATTTGCTAAGGTGATTCAGTTGATGGTTTACCGATAAAACCGTTAACTCTCCTTTGGCTTTGAACTGGATGCTTTTGGCATCAATAAAAGGAGAGAGGTTCACAAATTTGATCAATGTTTTGCCTTTGGTAAGTTTAACATCCTTGTAACGATGAATCTGGGCACCATCGAGAAAAACGGTAGCTTCCTTTACTTCACTTGTTACTTCTTGTTCTGTGATTTCCTGAGCAAACAGATTGCTGAAAATCAAGCTAAAAATTAAAATGCTGATTGTTCTCATAATATAAGTTTTCTTGAAGGATGCAATCCGCTCAGAAATTCCATAAAAGAAAATTGACTTTTTTTTGATTTTATTTTAATTGGTGAGTATTAGGGGTAAATAAAAAGTCAGGCAAATTGCCTGACTTTATCACAATCTTTTTTTCATAGGTTTAACCTATTGTTTATAATTTATAAGCTTTCAAAACTTATCTTATCACCTTCCTCAATGCCAAACTTATCGCAAAATCCACCAATCACCTCAACTACATATTTTGCCTTTTTAACGGATGGGATGTTTTGTTCCGATAAAGGCACAGCATGCTCGTGAATTCTTACAATTTCAAAATTGCTGTTCACATAGATGATATCCAAAGAAATATAGGTTTCTTTCATCCAGAAATTCTGTGCTTCTTCATTGTCCATAATGAACAACATTCCTTGCTGATCGCTCATGGAGTAACGGTACATTAATCCTTGGGCTGTTTCGGCTAAACCTTCCGCAATTTCAAGATCTATGGTTCTGATTGTTGAATTGTCCTGCTTGCTAATAAAGGATAGTTCTCCTTCTTTTGTGAAAGGAATTTCTATTTTATTATTGTTTTGATCAGTAGATCGTTTAGAAAAGTTTGGTTGTACCGCCAGGAAAATTAAAGCGATTCCTATTGTAATAAGAGCAATAATTTGGAACAATGAAGTTCTTCTTTTTGATGATTTTCTTTTTCTATTCTTTTTGTTTGCTTGTTTCATAGTTTAAAATTCGTTATTTCTTCTCAAGCATTCCTGCTGTGTTAATAAAGTTCTCTGCTTTTTCTTGTTCCTTTTTAGTGACAAGGCTTACAATAATAAATATTAGGGCCGAACCAATCATTCCATACGCAGCCTGTTGCACTGAGGCAATTTCCCAGGCGGTTGGCAAGTCAACACCAAGCGCAACCAACAGATTGTATGTTGAAAATACCAATCCAAAGATAATGGAAAGGGTAGCGGCCATAGAATTTCCTTTTTTCCAGATAAAGGCCAATACCAATGGCACAAAAGCTCCTGTAGCCAGGAAATCGGAACCAATCCATGTGATTTTTAGGATAGAGCGAATTTCAATGGCAATTAGTAAGCCAAGCACAGCAATTACCAGTGTGGCAATTTTTCCAACCCATACCATTTCATGATTTTTGGCGCTTGGCTTGAATCGATTCTTAAAAACATCAACACTCAAAACCAAGGCACCGGTATTGATCATGGAATCCATGGTTGACATGATGGCTGAGCAAAGACCTACAAATAGCAATGCAGCCAAACCCAAGGGCATATAATCTTGGATTATGGCAGGCACAATTCCTCCTTCGGGTACCGATTCATATATACCCAGACTAAGCATACCAGTTAAGGTCACCATTAAATACAATGGAATAAATACAACGAATGCCAAACCCATCATTTTCCTGGCATCGGTAGGTTGTTTTGCAGCTGAGATTCTTTGCCAGATATTGGCCTGTATCATCCATGAGCATCCAAAGGTGATGATAAACACAAAGTTGTTGGATAAATTGTGGAAGAAAGAAAAGAACTCAGGTTTGTTTCTGCTTAAGGCGATTTCCTGTACTTTTTCGAATCCACCCGAATGATTGTACGCAAATATGAAAAGCACAACGGCTGCTATTAACAGAAATACAAACTGAATGATATCGGTAACTACAACGCCTTTAAATCCGCCAAAGAATGAATAAAGCACTACAATGCCAGTTCCGATGAATGCTGCAAGCTTATAATCTATATCGAAAAAGGATTGGAAAAATTTCCCGATAACAACCGCCTGTGTGGCTACGCCCAAAATCATGAATATCAAAATGAGAATAGATAGGAGCAAGGCAACCGTTTTGTTGTAGCGCATCTCCATGATTTGTGGTTGTGTTATGGTTCCTACTTTTCTAATAGCTTTCGAAAACAGGTACATCAGAAAGGTGGAAAAAAGAACAGGCATGCCATAAATCCAGAAGGAGGAAAGTCCTTGATTGAATCCATGATCGACTAAATCAATAGAAGACCCACCTCCCCACCAGGATGCGATAAAGGTAATCGCCAATGCCCAAAAGGGAAGTTGACGGCCGGCTAAAAAATAATCTTCGGTGTTTTTACTTGCTTTCGATCGCAAAACAATAAACATGATTCCTGCGAAATAAGCAATCAATAGAAGTATTGAAATATTTTGAAGTTGATTCATATTTGCATTTTAAAATTAATAATGCTGTTTGCCACAGCATTTCTTAAATTTCAATCCGCTTCCGCAAGGGCAAGGACTGTTTCTGCTGATGCTTTGTTTGGCACGAAGCAATTTTCTTTGCGACATATTCTGGTTAAAAATTTCTTCAAGCAATTTATAAAGCTCTGGGTGTGCACTCTCCAATAGTTTAGGTCTTTCGAAAAAGTACTCGCTGATTACTGCAAAAAACTCTGCTTTATTGGTCGCTCCATAAGGGTTGATGTCTGATCTTTCTTCGTAGATTTCTTCAATTTTCTTGCTGATTAAGTCCAGCCAGGGAATGGAGTATTGCTTTTCCATCAATATCGAAGGAAGGCCATCAATCTTGCCATCCATTTTATCGATAAGGTGTACAAATTCGTGTATAGCTGTGTTTTTCTTATCCGATTCGTTCGAGAACCCATGCAGCAAAGCTGGTTTTGAAAGAATCATTTTGCCTTCCATATAACCTGACCCAACCATGCCCAATATTCTGGCATTTTCACCTTGGGTTTCAAATTGGTCGTTAAAGCTGTTGGGGTAAAGCAGCACCTCAAACAGGTTGGTGTATTTCCAATTGGGAAATTCGAAAACTGGAATTATGGCACTGGCTGCAACCAAAACTCGATCGGTATCATCTACCTCGGTATGAATTCCAGTAATTCTACAATTCAATAAGAACTCTTGAACCTTATACTCAAATCTTGTTTTTTCTTCAGCCGTAAGGCTATTGTAGAAACTAACTTTTTGAGTCAGAATATTTCTCCAATTGTTTGGAAAAGTTTTTTTGGGAGATATCCAGTTTTTGTTGGACCATAATTTTTTAAACAGAAGATAGGCCAATATACCTATAGAGAGGATTGCAATGTACTTCATGAAAAATGATTTTCTTACTAGTCGAATGGACTGTTGATAAAATAAAAAACTAAAGATAATAAAGTATACTGAATATGATTATTCTATTCGAAGCAGGGCGAATGATCTAAATTCTTGGATAAATCCACTAAAAGAGCCAGCGAATTTGATGATTATTTTTGAAATCCTGCTAAATTTGTAGCTTGTATAATCTCAAAACGTTTATGGAGTACATCGAATATATTGAAAGAGAGAGTGGAGAAGTAAAAAAAGAAGTAGTGCCTGGTGAGGGTATGCTTAAATGGCTTTATGGATCTTTCTTTGGAAAAGCTTCGTTGCATGTACTTGTTAAAAGAAAAGTGGTTTCGGCTGTTGGAGGTAGATTCATGAATAGCCGATTGTCAAAGGGACAAATCAAGCGTTTTGTGAAAAAAAATGGAATAGATCTTTCCATTTATCATGAACCTGACAAGAAATCGTATAAACATTTTAACGATTTTTTCTATCGTAAAATCCAAGATCAACAGCGCCCTATTGGCGATGCTATAGTTTCTCCTGCGGATGGAAAAATTCTTGTATTTCCTTCGCTTAACGATGTAGACTCCTTCTTTATAAAGGGATCTGAATTTTCGGTGAAAAGCTTTTTAGGTGACGACAAGTTAGCAGATCAGTATACAGATGGGGCAATGGCTATTGTTCGATTGGCTCCGGCAGATTACCATCGTTATCATTTTCCAGCAGGAGGAATAGTTACAGAATCAAAAAAAATTAAAGGAAAGTATTTTTCGGTTTCGCCTTTGGCTTTAAAGAAGAGTTTGGAAATATTTTGTCAGAATCAAAGAGCTTATAGTATTCTAAAAACAAAGGAATATGGCGATATTTTAATTTCTGAGGTTGGAGCAACTATGGTAGGTAGTATTATTCAAACCTACGAGAAAGATACATTTGTAGAGAAGGGAAGTGAGAAAGGGTATTTTGCTTTTGGTGGATCTACAGTTGTTTTGTTTTTCGAGAAAGACAAAATTGTTTTCGATAAAGATATTGTTGAGAATACTCGACATGGCTACGAAACTTCAATAAAAATGGGCGAAAATATTGCCAGAAAACATCAATAATTAGAGCTTTGTTTTGAAGCCGTATCACCATTATAAGTAGATTACTTGTAGTGGATTTTTTTTTCTATAATAAATCACTTCATAACTTTATAGATAAGTTGAAACCAGTATAACTGGGAATGCTTTTTTTATTTCAATTGCCTAATGCAGTTCATCAGGGTATCCCTAAAGTTCAACGTATGCTAATGCAAGTCGTTTAAAATCCATGCTAAGTTTTTTGTTTTCTCCTATAAATTAAAGGGTTTACCAAAATGAAATTGTTTTGGGAGAGAAAAATATGTAACTTAAGTATTATTCACTAAATACTTGCTGAAATGAGAAAGATATTGCTATTGGTTACGTTTGCTCTGTTATGCAGTATTGGCATGGCACAGCAGGAAAGATATTTGGTCTTTGATTTTATGAAGGTTGCCGATGATATGGAGAATGATTATTGGGAAACAGAAACCTTCTTTGAAAAAATACATGAACAACGCCTAAAGGATGGAGAAATACTGGGCTGGGATCTTTGGTCGCTTAAGCCAGGAGGAAGCGAGCAAGGTTATCAGTACCTCACCGTTACCATTTATGATGATCCGGTTAAGGCTATGGCAAATGGAGATGTTTTTGCTGCTGCAAAAAAGGCATATCCAAATATGTCGGATGCAGAATTGAAAGCAGAGTTGAAGGAGTCGGTTGGTTCGCGAGAGTTAAGCAAAAGAATTTTCATGAAAGTAATTGCAGCTACCAAGGATGATTTCAAAATGGATGTGGGTACGGTAATGCGAATGAATTTTATGGAAGCCATAGAAGGTAAATTCGATGAATATGAGAAGGCTGAGATGGAGTTATTTCTACCCATTCATCAGAAAAGGGTTGATGCAAAAACCATGAGTCATTGGAGCTTAACGAGAGTGTTAATGCCTTCGGGAAGCAGTGTACGTATGACGCATATGACTTTTGATATGTTTGAGGGCTATTTGCACTATTTTGATGCTTATGGTAGAAATGAGGTGTTTAATGTAGATGAAGAAACACAACGTAAAATTGATGAAGCCATAAAATTGAGAGATCTGAATTGGTCGTACATTGGAATCATGAAGAAAACTGTGAAGTGATGATCAGTTGTCAGTTGGAGTTTGATGTATATGACTTAATGATATAATTAAAAAAGGCGCAAGGTGTTGCGCCTTTTTTATTTTCTACAAAGTGAAAAAATCGTTGTAAAGTAAAAAGGAGACAAACTCAAAAGTTCATCTCCTTTTCTTTCATAGTTAGTGGTTAGTCGGGTACTGTGTTCATAATCACATACCAACTCCATTCATCGGGATTGCCTTCGCCAACGCTTGGTGTATATCTGAAAATCCCAATGTTTTTTCCTCCTTTTAAATACCGATTTACTATGGCCAAATCATTAATCGAATTCCAAATAGACTCTAGAGGGTAGTCAACTCCTTCTTCGGGGAAAATAATTTGAAACCTTTCGTCAGCAGGTTTCTCTATTTCTTCATCCAAATACAGGAAATCTTCAGGGTGATAAAGTCTTTTGGGAAATTTTCTATAGCCAGTGCCATCCCAAATTATGGAACCATCAAAAATAAGCTCTTCCCTGGGTTCGTAAAAAAGTGAAATGCTCCCAAAATCTCCAGGTGATACATACTCTACACTTATCGGAATCGTATCTGAACTGTTAAACTCTGAGTGAAGAAATAGTTCAATTCCTCCCTCAAATTCAAAATCGGTATAGTTAATCTTTAGCAAAACTACAGAGTTGTCGTGGGTGTGATAGATGTAGTTATTGTCATCATCGTCTAAACAACCTGTTAGTATACCCATTAGTAAAATCAATATCCACTTCTTCATCGTATCTTTTCTTTAGAGTTATACCAGTTTGATTGTAACAAAAATAGTACCCAAATTATCGACGCATTTGTCTGTTATTGGTCCATTTATACAATTAAATGATGAAGAAATGCGAAATGGGTTGCGTGAAAATATTCTTGATATTTGCATTTGACTTATCATTCTTTTGATAAAATTCCTATTGCTACATATATTGAATCATTCTTTTAAAATTTAGTTGAAATACAATTAGAGGCTTTACAATGAATCCAATTTGACTTTGGTGGTGTAGTGAAGGCTATAAGAATGTGGTAGATCAGGAAGAAAAAGTAAGGCCCCTTCACTATCGCACGAAACGAAGTTCGATGAAATCCAAACTTTCGTGCAGTAGTGCAAGGGCAGGCATAAAAAATACCATTACGAATTACTCATCGCATACTCTTAATCAAACTTCTTTTCGAAAGGATCTATATTTGAAATTTTAAGATTGACTTCTTTTACTTCCTCAAGGAGTTGATCGGGATAAATGATTGTATTTTTAAAAATGACCAGTTCTATGTCACGTGTGTTTTGAATGTTTTCAAGAGGATTGGCATTCAACAGTACCAAATCAGCCAATTTGTTTTCATCAACACTTCCCATTCTTTTTTCCTTGTGCATATAAGTCGCTGCATTTATGGTGGCAGTTTGAAGTGCTTCGGTATTCGAAAATCCGGCATTCACAAAATACTCAAGCTCATCATGTAAATTAAAACCAGCACATCCCTGATCGGAACCCGCTATAATTTTTATTCCTTCCCTTTGCATTTGATAAAGTAATTTCTCCTGCAGTTTTAACTCTCGCTCAAAAGGCTTCATTTTTTTCAGCTTTTCCGCATCGGGGCGATATCTTTTCTGAACAGGAGGAGGAAAAAAATCATATCGATTGTCGGTGTATACCCAATCCAATTCGTTGTATTGAAAGCGATGTTTCACGCCAAGAGTAGGACACTGGTACATGTTGTATTTGCTTAGTTCATGAATGACAGAATCAGCCTTTGTCTGATCGAAAGACCAAAGTGCCTTGGTTGTACACCCCATGATTTGCATTTTTATAATCCGTGATAACTTTTCCTCTTTCGAAGCAATACCAAGCAAGCTATCCAGTCTTGCATGTAAAAATTTCTCTTGTTTAGAGCAAGCCAGGAGTAAACCGTTTAGGTGTTCATTCGATTTTTGTCCCAGGCTTGCCGCTTCTATTAGTCCTATGCTGTAAGGAACATGTCCTGCAAACTCAAAATTTAATCGATTACATTCATTAGCAATGGCCATGTATTGGTCTCTGGGTACCAAACTAAGCAACTTGATAAATTCACTTTTGCTTTTCTTTGCCTCTTGAACAATTTGCATGGCCTGCTTACAACTTTTAACCGGAATCTCATTTTCGAACCATGGAGTAGGACCATCTATAATCTGGCTGGAAAACGTGATTCTCGGCACATTGCTATTTTGCTCTGTGCTATCTTGCCATTCCATACGATATCCAGTCATTTCCCGGACGCCAACAACGCCCTTGGACAGGTACATTTTTAGATATTCTTTATCAGGAAAATAAAAATGCACATGCATATCCCAGAGCCCAGGGATTAAATACTTGCCATTCCCATCAATTACTTGAGTAGAATCATTTGCAGACAGCTGATTTCCAGTCGTTATTTTTTTTATGACTTGTTGTTGAATGCCAACATCTTTATTTTTTAGGATACTGCCTGTTTCAACATCAACGATACTTACATTTTGAATGATGATATCGTATTTTTCACTTCTTGATGGAAAAATGAATAGTGTGCATAAGAGTAAGCATAAGCTTATTTGTTTCATTTTTAGGTGTTTTTATTATTAGTTAAAGGTTTGTAAAAGCTTGTCTAAAAAGTGTCAACGACGTGAAACATTTGATTTTCAGATCTGGAGATTACTCTACCAAAACTTCCGGATCAGAATACCAATTATTATTGGACATTGAGACAACCTCAAGGCTTATACTGTGACGAATGAAAACAGCATTTGACTACAGAGAAATTAATTAATATTATTATTTATTTGTAAGGTGCTTATAAATAGGAGGGTGGTGAAGTAAATAAATGATATTAAAAGTTTTGTTTATTTCGCTTTGTTGCTGAACTTTGTTTTGTGCGGCAGCATTGAGGAAATTACAAATTGAAAAAACACTAATCAAAAATGCAAAGAAACAGACTCCACTACTTCTCTTTAATCGTATTTACCATCATTATCGGCTTGGCCTCACGACATTTTTCGAACTACCTTCCCGAAATCATCAATTTGGGATTGGGAGATGCCTTATGGGCATTGATGATGTATTGGATGATTGCCTTTGTTTTTCCTGCAGCAAGTATTAGGAACTTGACTGCAATGGCTTTGACTATCTGTTTTCTGGTTGAATTTAGCCAACTGATACAAGTTGATTGGTTAAATACATTGCGTAGCAATAGATTTGCTGCATTGGTTTTGGGACAAGGCTTTTTATGGTCGGATTTATTGGCTTATACCATAGGAGTAGCAAGCGGCATGGCAATTGAACTGAACTTGATGAAAAGGAAAGTAGCTGCTTAGCTGATCATGTGAATCAAGAAATGAAAATCTTTAGAGTTTTCCATTTGCCTGAAGGGCAAACAGCAATTGCCCAGAGGAAGGGAGAGAAAACGACCGCTGCCCTGGGTTAATAGTACCATCTTGAAATCGTCGCAACAGCAAACCTCAATAGGTCTGGAATTAAAAATGCGACGAAATATATGGCATTACGTTTCAAGATCAATGTTTCCCTTTTAGGGAACCGTAGCGGAGCGAAGCTCGTGAACACAATTGAAAATTGAGTTTAATGTGAACAAACTGTCGACAGACTAAAGGGTGAAGTAGTTTAAAATATAAGCAACAGCACCCCTCTGGCTTTCGTGGACCCGATAGGGAGAGGGGTGTAATGATAGAGGTTTTTATCTTCAATGAGAACACCCTCACAAATAAACTGATCAAACAAACCTCTAATCTTTGCACAACTTCCCCTCCTCAAGAAGAAAATTAAGCTGAGGTGAGGTGGAATTACAAACGGCAGTACCATTGAACTAAATTTGCTAAACATGAAGAGAAGTAGCTTAATTTCTTACTGAACAAAACACAATATCAATCTTCCTGCCTCATTATCCAATAAAGATATTAATCGTCGATTAAGTAAGTAATTGTGATGAAAATAATATTTTATAAAAAAAAATCACATCTGGCTAAATTCATCTCCTTGTACTGAAAACACTGGTATTTGTTTTGTTGTGAATATCTGTATTTGTTTGATAAACAAATGTTATTTTAATATTAATCACATTTTTGTTTGGAAATTAAAGAAATAATTCTCTAACTTTATATAACAATTCAACCAAACAACTACTAGAGTAATAGATCATAAGTAGAAATTACACTCTGCTTTATGCTTTAAATACATAAAAGACCATCAGGTTGATGTATTTTACATTTGCTGAATGACTCCCTCGATTCCGATAAGCATCGGTACTTCGCTGTTAGCAAAACTTAGGCTCATAATTATTGGATCTGCATGATCTGCAGATTGGTCTACATTCTCAACAAATGGAAGAAAATACTTCCAGATAGCATGTAAGCCAAAAATCATTAAGAGTCTGTTCATTAAAGTGTGTCAAGTAAAAGTTTAAGAAACAATTAATAACTTGATACAATGGATGGCAAAGATTTTAATTACAAAGAATTTGAGAAGGAAGCTTTAGAAGGTCTCAAATCAGGAAAAAAACTAGAAGGTAAAGATGGAGTTTTGGTCCCTTTACTTCAGCGTTTGTTAAATGCAAGTTTAAATGGTGAATTGGATGCTCACTTAAATGAATCCAAAAAACCCAATCGTCGCAATGGCAGAGGTAAGAAAAAGGTAAAAACAGGTTTTGGAACAGTTGAGCTAACACCTCCCAGAGATCGTAACGGTAGTTTTGAACCTGAACTGGTAAAGAAGCGACAGTTAACTCTGGGAGACGGAATAGATCACAAAATCATTTCCTTATATGCCAAAGGAATGAGTTATGAAGCCATATGTGATCATCTTGAAGAATTGTATGGGATCACTTTATCTCCATCAAGTTTGACGGCCATAACTGATCGTATCATTCCTGAAGTTTATCAATGGCAAAATCGCCCTTTAGATGCCATTTACCCAATTGTTTGGTTGGATGCTATACACTACAAAGTACGCCAGGAAGGAAGGATTGTTAACAAAGCAGTCTATCATGTTTTGGGTGTCAATCATAGTGGAGTGAAGGAGGTTTTAGGCATGTATATTGGAGAAAAAGAAGGAGCAAAATTTTGGTTGCAAGTACTTAGTGATCTGCAAAACCGGGGCGTTAAGGATATTCTTATTGCCTGTATAGATAACTTAAGTGGATTCAAAGATGCTATTGAATCTATTTTCCCAAAAACCGATATACAACTTTGTATAATCCACCAGATACGCAATGCATTTAAATATCTTGTTCGATACGACAAGACAGAATTTTTAGGAGATCTAAGAACCGTTTACCAAGCATTAAATATAGGAGAGACTGAAAAGAATCTGGAAAAACTGGCTTTAAAATGGGGAAAGAAATATCCTGCAATCATTCGTTCATGGAAAGCAAACTGGGTAGGATTAAGTACATTTTTTCAATACCCAATGGATTTAAGAAAGATCATGTACACAACAAATATTATTGAGAGTTATCACAGTCAATTAAGAAAAATCACCAAAAGTAAAAGAGTGTTTTCAAATGATCAGGCCTTGTTGAAGTTGCTATATTTAATCTCTAAGAAAGTCACAGAAAAATGGAGTATGCCAATCAGAAATTGGAAAGCAGCATATTCTCAGTTGGCTATTCTTTATGAAGAGAGAATGGAGATCAAATGAACAATTTTTCTTTTCCCAAAACCCTGTTAATGGATGAAGGGCCTTGAAAAAAGAAAAATTTAGTGGTGACACAGTTTATTGAATAGACCCATCATTAATGGTAGAGCTAACAAGAACGGAAATAGATCCAACGGAAAAGCAAATAGATCGTGCGGAAATAGAAATAGAAAGGGCGGAAAAGGAAATAAACTGTACGGAAATGAAAATGGAAGAAACGAAAAAGGAAATAGACTGTACGGAAATGAAAATAGATCATTAAAAAATGGAAATAGATTGTACAGAAATGAAAATAGAAACATCGGAAAAGGAAATAAATCCTTTCAGATTTCAGCTAAATCAAAAAAATGAAAGTGCTGAAAGATGAACAAACGAAACCAATTAAATCTCTTATGTCGCGTGATGTTTTATACTAAAACCATAATTGCGCAACTCTGTGTCTTTTTGATGATTAACAACTACTTAAAAACTTAAAAAAATGGATAATGCCAGTAATTTAAAATTAGATTCTTTTGTACAAACCAATACGGCTTTGACTGAGAATGCGAGTATTTATGAAGCCAATGTGAGCACCAAAGCCCAGGCGGATCAGTTCGCTTCGGATCTGGAGCAACTTTTAAACTTGAAAGAGGAAGCCGATCAGCCTGTAAAATGGTTGATAGGTGAAAAAAATGAGGTGAAGAAATCTCTGATAGAGAAGCTCTATCTTTTATGCAATGGATTGGTCTGTTATGCCAACTCTGTGCCAAATAGTGAGATATTGGAGAAGACAAGTACTGGCAAATATGCTCTAAGGAACCTCAGTGAATTGGGCTTGATTGATTTTTACAAGCAGTGCGTAGGCATTGCCAGGCAGCATGTGGCCGATTTGCCACCCTTTGGCCCTAGCGAAGAAAGCATAACAGCTGTAGAGACCGATGGCAAAGCCTTTGAACAAAAACGTTCCGATCTGATTCTTTTAAAAGAGGACAAGGCCACTGCCAGAAAAGAATTCAATCTTTTACTGAAGAAGATCAATAAGCTTTTAAATGGCAAGTTGGATTATAGCATAGAAAACCTGCGTACTACCCATCCTGATTTTGTGAATTACTATTTTGCAGCCCGACAAAAGGCCAAGGGAGTACAACGCCATTACGATGTGTTGGGCTACTTAAAAGACAAGGCTACCGGTGAACCGATTGCCCTGGGCAAGGTTTCGGTAGAAGGTTTGGATTTAACGACACACATTACCGCGAACGGTACCTTTAGATTCAAGCATTTCCCGGAAGGAGAGCACCGACTCATTATCGAAAATATTAATTACAAAACCCTGTACGTTCCAATACGCCGCTATGCTTCGGAACGAAGCAAACTGTATTTGGAAATGGAAGCCATTCCTTTAGAGGTAATTTAAGTATTGAAAAACTTTGTTTGTTCCATACTCTGGTAAAGGTTGAATGGTATTGGAAGAGGAACAAACAAATCCAAGCTGTGGTAGGAGTGCCACAGCTTTTTTTATACCCAATCATAATTATGTAGATTGATTCTATTTTTCTTCTTGAATAGTCCATAAATACTAGTTTAAAGGTAAAATGGATAATTCTCTTAAAATTTATTACTGTAAAATATTTGCTTTAAAAATGATTGTTTATAATTTTAACAGAAGAAGAATTAATAAGTGCACAATACATACCATATGGGGCAGTATTGTGCACTTTTAATCATGATATATTAAAAATATATGCACTTTATAGTGCATTTTCTAACAAGTTATGCGCAATTAAAAAACAATCCTGCACTTAACAAATAAACAATATGGATGATTTGAAAGTTATAAGAAAGCTTGAGCAAAAGGTTAATGTTAAACTGCCAAGACTTAAGTTTATTTCCATGCCTCAAAAAGGTTATACAGTGGAGAATAATTCGATAAATGGAGTTGCTCTTTGTAGCAGCAATATTGCTGATTTAAATCAAATTGTTGGTTTGTTAATGGAATTAAAGAATTTGTCGATTCTCTACTTGTCACGAAATGTTATTTCAGATTTAGATCCTTTATATAAACTCATTAATCTCACCAAATTAGACTTAAGAGAAAATAGGATAAGCGATATATCACCTTTGAGAAATCATCTAAAACTTGATAAGTTATACCTAAAAAACAATTTTATAGTAGATATTTCACCTTTAAAAAACTTAAAAAGATTAGAACGGTTGGATTTAAGGTTTAATAAGATTGAAGCATTACCTGTCTGGATAACCGAATTTAATTTGATGGAACCAATTTTGGGAAAGGGGAAAAAGGGCTATATGTTAGTTGATAATAATCCAATTCAAAGCCCACCACCAGAGATTATAAAACAGGGAAGAGTTGCTATTAAAGCATGGTTTAAAGCTAAACGTAAAAAACTAAATGAGGTAAAAGTCGTTCTTGTGGGAGACGCAAAAGCTGGTAAAACTTCGATATTAAAGAGATTACAAGCTAATTCATATAATGAAAATGAGAATCAGACAAATGGGATTTCAATTGAAAAATTTGATTTTAAAAAATTAGATACCTTCAAGAATAATAAGGAATTACATGAAATCAAGGCTAGTTTTTGGGATTTTGGAGGTCAAGAAATATTATTTTCAACCCATCAGTTTTTTCTATCAAGACGTAGTGTATATATCCTTGTACTTGAAGCAAGAAAAGATATTGATCCCGAAAAACAAGTACAATCTTGGCTAAATAGAATTAAAACTTATGCAGGTAACTCTCCTGTCATTGTAGTGGTTAACAAAATAGATCTAAATCCAGCTTTTAGTATAGACGAATATAGTATTAGAGAGGAGTTTAATAAAATTCAAGAAATAGTTAGTGTCTCGTGTAAAACAAATGAAAATATTGAAAAATTAAAGCAAATTTTGGAAAAGATAATACCAAAATCAGAATTATTTGAGACAGAGATAGATGAACGTTGGTTAATATTAAAAGAAGACATTCAAAAACTAACAGACGAAAAAAGTTTTATTACTCATTTTGATTTCAGAGAATTGTGTATTAAGCGTGGTGTTAAAAAACAAGTTGAACAAAGGAATGTCATTAATTTCCTGCATGATTTAGGAATTGTGCTCCATTTTGATGATCTAAAACTAAGTGAGTACTATGTCCTAGACCCTTTCTGGGTAACAAATGGTGTATATAAAATACTTACATCCAATGTTTCTGCAAGACAAAAAGGAGAAATAGAGTCAGACCAACTTTTTTCATTAGTAAATGAAAACCAATCTTTAGAATCATCAATAGAATATAGTCCAAATGAAACAAGATATATTGCAGATATAATGGTTCTATTTAAATTAGCATTTTATTCAAATAATCGTCAAAAATTATTGATTCCAGATTTATTAGAAAAAACTCACAATACCTCAGTTTATCAAAAAATTAAGTCCTCCAGTGAAAAAATATCATTAATATATAGTTATGATTATCTTCTTTCTTCTGTAATACCGAGATTGATTGTTGAATTAAGAAAAGATATTAAAACGCTTTGGCGAAAAGGTTTCATTATTGAATCTGATGTTAACTTTAAAGCAACGGCTTTAGTATATTCAGCAGGAAATAAAATTAATATTTTTGTTCTTGGTGAACCAAAACAAAAACGTGAATACCTTTCGGTTATTAGATTTTTTCTTGATGCCATAAATGAGGATCTTGATCTAAATCCAAAGATTTACATTCCTCTTCCAGACACTTCTAATAAATATGTTAAGCTTGACATCCTCCAAAAGATGGAAAAAGCTGGTGAACTAAAATATAAAGATTGGGACATTGAAAAAGAATTCAACATCTCCTTGTTGCTTGAGGGGATTGAAGATAATGAAAACATAAATAAAATGTTTACCCATTCTAATATTAACGATGTATATAGAAATAATCCTTTTCAATTACTTGAAAGAATTATTGATAAAACAGATACAATATTAAAGAAACAAGATGAGATTCTTATTCAAGTAAGTTCAAGCTTGGATTTATTAATGAAATTACCTGAAAATAGTAGTAATAAAAGAGAAATTGAAGATGTTATTGAATATTTACTGAAACAGCAATCAGAAGATATAATTTCGGAAATTATCAGCTTTATCATTAAAGCTCTAACAGAACTTGATTTGGAGATTAAGGATAAAATTAATGAGGTAATATCTTTAATATCCGACACAGATAATTGGGATACAAAAGTGAAGTTGAGTGTTCCACTTTTAAATCTTGTTGGGATTAATATTGAACATGAATACTCATTAAAAAAACATATTAAAAAAATTATAGGATAAAATAAAAGCGCATAACATTTTGTATATTCCATAGGGGTTTCAGCGGTTTTCGGGCATTGTAGCTTTTATCAATTTAAGGTGTAACGGTCGACAGTGACGCTCTCCGAAATCCCCTACTTAACATACAATTTACCGTTATGCAAAATAATAAATTAAGACACTATGGAAATTATTGACACCCTTCAAGTGATTGCAATAATTCTTGTATCACTTCTTTATTTCTTCGTATTTTACTTTGTATTCATAAAACGAGAAAGAGTTAAAAGAATTCGTTCATATTTTTTTAAAGGATTAGTTAACATCTTTTCATCAAATGAAAGTACAAGTTCTTATGTCGAGGAATTCGATTTGGTTTATAAAAAACTAAAAGAGAAGTTCCCTAGAGAAACCAACCAATACAGAAATGCAATTGAAATTCTTGAAGACATTTTCACTCAAATAAATGTTCAAGATATTAACAGAATTTGTAAAGTTTACAAGCTAAAAGAAGACTCTGAAAAAATCATTGATAAGCAAAAATTGCTGGATATGATAAAGTTAATTAAAGAAAAGCGACCTTTTTCATCTATAAATTCAAAGGAATCTCACTTGTTGATGAATATTAAGACAGCTATTGAGACAAATAACGTTGAACTAGGGAATACTATGCTGACACAACTTTCGGACAATATTGAGATTGTTGAAAATAACCTGAGAAACCAGGAAAGACAGAGTAAAAAATCGTTTGTAGTAGCGATTGTAGGTATTGTGCTCACAGTTATTTTTGGATTGAGTCAATTAATCCCATTTATCAGTACATTGATAAACTAGTAAATTACTTTGCATAACATTTTGTATATTCCATAGGGGTTTCAGCGGTTTTCGGGCTGTTCAGCTTTTTTCAAATAAAGGTGTAACGGTCGACAGTGACGCTCTCCGAAAATCCCCTACGTAACATACAATTTACCGTTATGTAAAATATAAAAGACGATGAAACTACATATTGAACAGTGGATAGAAAGTAATAATTTCTCTGAGGATGTAAATGCACTTTTTAGAGATTCAATAATATGTTATAAATCTGGAGCTAATAGAGCTTCTCTGCTATTTTCTTATTTAGCATTTATAACAATTTTAAAAGAACGAATAATTGGAGGTGTTAAACCAAATCTAATTGACCAAGGAGAATGGGATAAAATCATTACAACCTTGCAAAATGAGGATTTATGGGAAGCATCAGTCTTTGACGCAACTCAACAACGGGAGAAAATTGACCAGGGAACAAAAGAACGAAAAAAGGACCCAATATTTAATATTAATGAAAATCTTAGATTACAAATAAAATATTGGAAAGATAGAAGAAATGACTGTGCACACTATAAGGATAATATTATAGATACGTTTCATATTGAATCGTTTTGGGCATTCATTGAAAGTAATCTTTCAAAAATAACAATTGAAGGAGGTATGCAGTCTTTAATTAATAAGATTTACAAGCATTTTGACCCAACTGTGACACCTCCTGATAAAGATTTAACACCATTGATTCGAGAAGTTGAGTTTTCTGTTGAAAAGCCTAAATTAAAATCCTTTTGGGAAACATTGTTAAATAATGGCGATTGGAATTATGATTTGTCTAGGCGAAAACAAGAATTGATAAGAATTAGCTTGGAAGTAAACAAAGATTTTGTAAATGACAGTTTGATTTCTATCGTAAAGGACAACCAGTATTATTTAAGAGATTTCTTATCAAAGAATCCAGATAAGGTATTGATATTCAATTTTTCGCCAGAAGAAGTTAGAGAGTTCTGGAAAAAACATTTAAGAGATTGCGATAACATATTAGGATTGTATACCACATTTCTTAGAAATAGCCTAATTCCCCAAAATGAAATTGAAGAAGCTAACAAAACAGTTGTTAGTATGTTGAAAGATTATGCTCCTAGTGCATTAGAACAACAATTATTAGCGGGTAATAATTTTTTAGATGCTTTCAAATCTGAGATTATAGATAACCATAGTTTTATTGGCTTTAAATCGTTTCATTGGGTTAATGATAGAGCTGACTTGATTGCAGGGATTATTAAATATTATCCAGCTGATAAGGATATACTTTGTAAGTTAATTGAACATTACAATTTGGACTATCGGTCAGAGTGGTTGCTTGGAAGATTTGACAATATCTTTGTGAATAGTAGTGAACTAAAAGAACAATATAAAGAAATAATTGAGTCTGAAAGTTTAACATTACCAAGAGACTTGAAAAAATACTTTGCATAACATTTTGTATAAGTAATGGCAGGCAATGTACTAAATATCAAAGTTTGTAACCCGCTCAAACTGCATAACGGTTTGACAGGAAAGTACCACGCAATCTGCCACTACTCATACAATTTACCGTTCTAACCAATTAGAAACAAAACGAAAACTACTTAAATGAAAAAGATATCATTAGTTTTATCAGGAGGTGGCGCAAGAGGTATTGCACACATAGGAGTTTTGGAAGAATTAGAAAAGCAAGGTTATGAAATTCATTCTATTACAGGAACTTCTATGGGAGCAGTTGTTGGTGGGATATATGCTGCTGGAAAAATTAAAGAGTTTAAAAAATGGATTTTAGATCTCAATAAAATTGACATTTTTAAATTAGTGGATTTCACACTTTTTAATAGTGGTTTTATTAGAGGAGACAAAGTGTTTGAGGAATTATCAACCTTCATTCCTGACTATCAAATTCAGGACTTGCCGATTAAGTTTTCTGCAACTGCCACTGATTTAATTGGTAAAAATGAAGTCCTTTTCACAGAAGGAAGTCTGTATAATGCAATGCGTGCTTCGATAGCAATTCCAAATGTTTTAACACCTGTGAAAAATGAAGGTTCTATCCTTGTTGATGGTGGTGTAGTAAATAATATTCCTATCAATCATGCCCAACGAATTGATGGTGACCTTTTGATTGCAGTTAATGTTAATGCAGATATTCCCCTACCCAAAAAGAAGAAAAAGAAAGAAGAACGGCATTCTTTTTACCAAAGCACTATTAATAAATTCAACAAGAATTTGAGCGAATTATTCTCTGGCAATAAGAATAATGATTTAAGTTATTTTGATATCATGAATGTATCATTCGAAATAATGAGAAATGAAATGGTTAAGTTCTCCCTTAAAAATAATCCCCCTGATATTTTAATAGAAACATCACGATATAGCTGTAACGTATATGATTTTTATAAAGCAGATGAATTAATAGAAATGGGGTGTAAAGCAACAATAATAAGTATAAATAATTATAACGAAACTTAGGTCCCCTGCTAGCGCGAGCTTGTAGCTCGTGTTTTGCGAAGGCAAAAATGATAAGAAGAGCAAATGTAACTGCTTACCCCCCGCTGGAACGCAATGCTATCGCGTTCCATATCTAAAACAAAACCAAACGAGAGGACTAGTGCATTAGCAAAGGCTAATTATTCTCAAATGAACCAATATCAAACTTGATGAAAAAATTATTTATAATACTATCCATTATTACGCTAAGCTTTTCTGGTTACAGTCAGGAAAGTGTAAGAAATTTTAAAAATGTAAGAGGAGAGGTCACTTGGCAAAAAGTATTTGAAAGTGAACTTCAAAAGAGCACCATTAAAGAGTATTTTCAAAACTCAGGTATTTTTAAAGAAATTGAAATCACAGAAAATGGTTTAAGGGGCGAATTACGACTGTTCGAACCAGACCATAGAGGTGCAGGCTATTCTGTATTCAAAGCTTCTGATTTAATTCAGGAATATTATCATACTGCTTTTGTTTCAATACAGTTTAAAGAATCACGATATCGCGTTACCATTAATAAAATTACTTTGACTAAAAAAATTGATAACTCATCGGGAAGTCATGGAAGTATAGAGCTTTTGAATGGGCATGCAATTACCAATAAAGGTCTCTTTGGAAGATTATTCATTAAAAATTCAGTACCGATTTACGATTATACTTTCCTGAAAATGTTTGAGCCTAAAAACATTGGGACTGATGATGATTGGTAGATTTGAATCGCCTGCTAGAGACAGATCAATGTCATTAAATTAAGGGTGAATCCTTTTGATAAACATTGCCAAAATTACCCCAAACCCCTAAAGGGGCTTACCCAGCGCGCTGTTCCCTTTAGGGTACAAAGCAAAGCGTCTCATGATTAAAAGGAATAATAAAAGGGTGAGCGTGGGGCGAATTTTGCTAACTTAATAACATTGAACGAGAGCTTGTTGTTGGTGTTTTGCGAAAGCAAAAGTGATAAAAAGAATAAACAAACTGCTTGTTTTCATTTGTAAGTTATGGGCAAACCAAGAACCTAAGCGCAATACAAACTACTTGAATGATTAAGATTTTCACGAACCATACAAACAGGCTTCATGGATTAGACCACTTAAGGGCAATTGCAATTATTCTTGTGATGATCTTTCATTATGGGAGAGGAATTCCTGATTGGTTAGAACCAATAAAACGGATTGGTTGGACCGGAGTCGACCTGTTTTTTGTTTTGAGTGGTTACCTGATCGGCTTTCAGCTTTTAAAGGAATTTAAGGGCAGTTCAAAAATCAATTTGAAGCGTTTTTACATGAAACGTTTGTTTAGGATTGTTCCGGCCTATTTAGCCATACTGGTATTGTATTATTCATTGGGTAGTTTAAGGGAAGGTTCGGGATTACCACCATTATGGAAATTTCTAACTTTCACACAAAACTATGGACTCGACAGCCAAACACAGAAATCATTTTCCCATGCATGGTCTTTGTGTGTAGAGGAACAGTTTTATTTACTAATGCCTATCAGCATAATTCTGTTTTTTCAAACTCGATTGCAAAAACTAGCTCCATACCTGATGCTTGCCTTAATTGGAATAGGTATTTTACTTAGAATATACAATTGGAATGAGTTTGTTCAGCCTTTTATCGAAAATGGTAGTAGGAGACTGATGGTGCAAGGACTTCTCGAAAAAGTATATTATCCAAGTCATAACAGAATGGATGGATTGATTGTTGGTGTATTGATCGCATCAATTTTTAATTTTAAACCAGACTGCCAAACTTTCTTAAGCAAATATGGAAACCTTAGTCTTTTATTGGGGCTTGTTTTATTCCTGCTTGCCTATCAAATTTGTGAAAGTATTCTTTCATTCGAAGCAATGGTTTATGGATTGCCCTTGATATCATTAGCCTATGGTTTTATTGTGATGGGAGCCATTAGTCCCACAAGTATTCTTTACAAGTTAAAATCTCGATTCACTTTTGTTATGGCAACATTATCCTATGCCATTTACCTAAGTCATAAGCAGGTTTATCACTTTGTGAAAGTCTTAGTGACAGATATCGATAATGAATTTATTCAGCAAAATGTATTCTGGATTTGTCTGATCCTTGCTGTAATAGGCGGATTGATATTGCATCTGTTCATCGAAAAGCCATTTTTAAGATTAAGAGATCAATTATTAATTGGAAGTGAGAAGAAGCAAGAGATCAGAGGGAAATTAATTTTAAATTATATAAAAAACATTTGGAGATAAAAAGCCGGGGTATAACCAGACCCATTGCTGACCTAAAAGAACAATCATGAAAAAAATTAAATTTGATAATTGGAAAAAATACGGATTTGAGTTTTTGTCAATTTTTATTGCTGTTGTTTCTGCATTTGCATTAAACAATTGGAATGAAAACAGAAGAGATGCTCTATCTGAAAACAAAATTCTTACAGAAATATCAAATGGCCTCGAAAAAGACTTGAGTGATATTAAATTGAATGAAAATGGTCATCGGGATGGAATTTCTGCCTGCAACTATTTTAGAAAAGCATTTACAGGAAAGAACATAAACGCTGATTCTTTGATGTACCATTACTTAAAACTTACGCGTGATTTTGTATCCATTCAGAATATAGCCGGATATGAAACCTTGAAATCAAAAGGGCTTGAATTAATTAATAATGATTCATTAAGATTTCAAATAATCTCGCTCTATGAGTATGACTATAACACTTTAAGGAAATTAGAAGAGGAGTATTCGGAAATGCAATTTCAAGAAAATTATTTCAAAGATATTAATGAAGAATTAGCCCCAAGCTTTAACATTGACAGTCTTGGCAATCTTAATGGAATTGATTTGCCTCTAAAAATTCAAGAGAATAAAAGAAACAAGCTACTGATTTACCTGTGGAAGATACAAGAAAACAGAAACTTTATTCTTGAATATTATTCAGAAATTGAAAAGAAAATTGATAAAGTCAGGAAAAATATAATTAATGAAATAGAGCACTAGGATATCCCTTGCTGGTTGGTTATGTTATCGCATTCTATTTTTAGAATTGAACCACTTAAGAGGATTGATTTTATCGCACTTACCTACGTGTGATAAAGGAGGGAAGTATTTGTTCCGGAATCAAAATTGGCAGAATTGGAGCTAAAGCCAATTGATCTGTTTACAGAGAAAATGCTTAAATTGATTCCTGTTGTTTATAAGTGGTATAAAAGGAGACAATTCTGCAAAATGTATACGACTCTTCTTAAAATGTATTCAATGAAACCTGAATTTAGAATGACCTTTGTGATATCAATAATTTAAAAATAGAAATATCATGAAAGACAAGAAAGTGATTCTAATTACAGGAGCTTCATCAGGAATGGGTAAGGATGGAGCATTACGATTATTAAAAGAAGGACACATTGTTTATGGTGGCGCAAGAAGGCTCGATAAAATGAAGGATATTATCGATGCAGGTGGACATATACTAGAGTTGGATGTAACCAATATTGATTCTATTAAAAAATCGATAGAAAAGCTTATCGCTGAGCAAGGCAAAATAGATGTGCTGTGGAATAATGCCGGATATTCTGTAACAGGTGCAGTTGAAGATGTTTCATATGAAGATGCAAAAAGACAGTTTGAGGTAAACCTATTTGGTTTGGCAGAGGTAACCAAAGCTGTACTTCCCTTTATGAGGAAACAAAAATCTGGTAAAATTATTAACACTTCATCTGTTGGAGGGAAAATTTTTTCTCCGTTGGGAGCTTGGTACCATGCGACAAAACATGCTTTGGAAGGATGGAGCGATAGTTTACGGATTGAGTTGAAGCCATTTAATATAGATGTTTCAATTATAGAGCCAGGAGGAATTGCAACAGAATTTGGAGATGTGATGTATCAACCATTATTAGATCGTTCAAAAGGGGGAGCTTATGAAGAATTTTCCAAAAAAGTGGCTCAATCATATAAGGAAAATTACGCCGACCCAAAACGATTATCTCCTGCTTCTGTAATTAGCGATGTGCTTGTAAAAATTGTAAATAGCAACAATCCAAAAACAAGATATGTTGCAGGATATATGTCTAAAACGACCATTTTCTTGCGCTGGTTATTAAGTGATAAGCTTTTTGAAAAAATGATAATGCGTTTCTTTTAAATTGAGATCATGAATGACAAACTTATTGAAATAAAGTCTATCAGTCAGGTACACCGGTTGCTGGATATCAATAAACCCAATCATCCATTGGTAACTGTATTGCGCAATAGTGACCGTTTGGCAGAATTCAGTTCATCAGAAAATAAGTTTATAATAGATCTTTTTATTGTAAACCTCAAATCAGGAATGGAAGGAACATGCACTTATGGTAGAAACAACTATGACTATCAGGAAGGGACTATGGTTTTTATGTCTCCTGGTCAGACCATTAAGGTTGACCCAATTGCTCAGACTCCTAACTTATCAGAAAGCTGGATTCTTTTGTTTCATCCTGATTTAATCAGGAAATCTGAATTGGGAAAGAAAATAAATGATTATTCCTTTTTCAACTATGAAGTAAATGAAGCACTGCATGTATCTGAGTCTGAAAAGATCTTTTTAAATCAAATCATTCAAAATATAGAAAGGGAATACTCTCAAAACATTGACAGGCATAGTCAAGAACTGATTGTTTCAAACATAAAAATGATTCTTGATTATTGTATTCGCTTTTACGATCGTCAATTCTATACTCGTACCAATTTAAATAAAGATATTGTAAGTAATTTCCATTCTGTACTAAAGGACTATTATGAGTCAGATTTTCCAATCGAGATAGGTATCCCTACAGTAAAATATATAGGAGATATATTGGGAATATCCCCGTATTATCTAAGTGACTTATTGAAAAAAGAAACTGGCAGAAACACCATAGAACATATTCATTTTTATATCATTGATAAAGCTAAAACCAAATTATTGAACTCATCAAAGTCGATAAGTGAGATTGCGTATGAATTGGGTTTTGAATATCCTCAGCATTTTGCTAAAGTGTTTAAAAATAAAACTGGATTAAGCCCAAGTGAATATAGAAATGTAAAATAAATGTCAGTAGCCAACACTCTTCAAAAGCTAATTTTAATAGGCGAAGATGCACCTTTGAAAGCTTTCTGGACAAGACCTATAATCCCAATTCAAAAATCCAACTATAACAAAAACACAAATGGATAACTTTGAACTCAATAGAGAGAGTTGGAATGAGTTGATATCTATTACTTGGTTTTATAAAATAAAAATATACAATTAAGGAGAGTGATATATTTCACACAATGAATGACATAAGAAGAATAAATACAATTGTGTTCATTTATAAATTAGCTGCAAAGCTGAAAAATCTGAATTAAATAAAGCTTGATTCAAAAATGATATTACTTTTGCAATTGAAAAATTAAAAAAATTCAATGACAATGGACGAAGGCCCTTATCATAGTAAATTAAAGTATTAACATTCTGTAGGGCTTTGTGTTTCCTTACAGAATATAATTGTAAGGAGACATCATCATGATTAAAATCTTCAAAACTTTTGGCGGGTATGTTGAAATTAACAGCCCACAACATGACTGCTGGATTAATGTTACAAATCCAAGCGCAGACGAACTTAAACGTTTAGATGATGAGTTCCATTTGCCCAATGATTTGATAAATGATATATTAGATCAGGATGAACGACCTCGTATAGAGTTTGATGACAAGTGGACATTGATAATTCTAAGAATTCCTGTGGAAGTCAAAAACAATGGAGTTCCATTTTATACCATCCCGCTAGGTATTTTTATTGCAGAAAATTTTACATTGACCTTGTGTGTGCAAGACAATGAAATATTGCCCATCGGACAACCTTCTCCGTTTCGAGATCAATACAAAGAAATTTCTGATAGTTTTAATTTTATACTTCGACTGTTTCTTCGATCAGGAAATTTGTACCTGAAATACTTGAAGCAAATCAACCAAATGACTTCATTGATTGAACAAGACATTGAAAAATCAATTAAGAATAAGGAGTTGAACAAGTTGTTGAAGATGGAAAAGTGTTTGGTTTATTTTATTACCTCAATAAAAGCAAATGAAATTGTTCTGGCAAAACTTCGTAATTCAAAAAAGATAACGAATTTAATCAACGAAGAATTATTGGAAGATGCCTTTATTGAAAATAAACAAGCCCTTGAGATGGCGCAGATTTATTCAGATATTCAAAGCGGAATGATGGACGCTTTTGCTTCTGTAATTTCCAATAATCTGAATATTGTAATGAAACAGTTGACACTAATCTCAATTGTTTTAATGATTCCTACTTTGGCAGCAAGCATTTTCGGAATGAATGTTCCTAACTTTATGGAGAATTCAGCATGGGCTATGCCATCAATCATTTTTGGTTCCTTAATTTTATCATTTTTTGGCGTAGTTTTATTTCGAAAAAGACAGTGGTTTTAACAAAATCCGATTCGAGCAGGTAATTAACTGTATCTAAACAAATAGGCTTGATCGTATTAAATTTAAATGGCTGTAATCTCCAATCACATGGTTTGAAAATAATCACACTAGTTCGTGATAATAACTAAAAAGCAAACCCCAAAACACAATTTACTATGGATTTACTAGTAAAGGCGAAGGAACAATTGGAACGAAACAATTTTGAAGTATACATTTCAGATAGTTCCGAATCTGCATATCATACATTTATTGAGGAAATATTGCCAACATTAAATGTACAAAGTGTTTCCTATGGTGATTCTAAAACAATGCATGAAACCGGAGTGATTGATTATATCAAAACTTGTACTTCATATCAGTTTATAGATACTTTTAATACTGAGGATAGTTGGCGCGAACAAATTTTACAAAGGAAAAGGGCCTTGACAGCAGATCTGTTTTTAACCGGGAGTAATGCCATAACAGAAACTGGTTGTTTGGTGAATCTGGATATGATAGGAAATCGAATTGCAGCACTCACTTTCGGACCAAGATATGTTGTTTTATTTGTTGGAAAAAATAAGATTGTAAAAGATCTGGAAGCAGCCAGGAAGCGGGTGAAAGAAGTTGCAGCAATAAAGAATGCAAAAAGCCATAAAAACTTAAATATACCGTGTCAAAAAACGGGTAAATGTATGGATTGTAGTAGTCCTCATAGGATTTGTAATTCGTGGACCATTACGGAAAAGTCCTATCCAAAAAATAGAATTAAAATTGTACTGATCAATGAAGATTTGGGATATTAAATCAGTGCACAGTAAAAAGGAAAAGTTTTTGGGTAAAGAATGATTTGGCATAAAATATGTATATTGATTTTGCCGCATTTTAAAGATGAATAATAATTAAGGCTCTGTAATATATATAGTGGGTATCTATTAAAATTACTTATAAACTAGTAAATTGATTTATACTTTGTTCAAGGGTGGATGGGCTTACACGCCCTAGATTTTTTGCATCCTTTTTCATCAATGGAACCGACTGAAGGGAGCTCATGAATTCCTTTTAAAGAAATCATTTGATGAATAAAAAGGATGAGCCATGCGGCTTTAGCAAAGTTAAACTGAAGAATGATAGTAGTATTCATTTTTTTGTTTTTAATGATCCATTGTATTCAATGTAGAACCAGAATTTAAATACATATAACATGACTAGAACAATATTGGGTTTACTATTAATGGTACTAATCTCTCTTGGAGCCTGTAAAGAAAGCAAAAATACAGGGGAGAAGAACATCAAAAATGAAGAAGTAGCGACTTCTGCTGCACCTATCAATAAACAATTATTAATAGGCTCTTGGTTGGATACATCTGCATCTCAACTTCATTTTTCTTTGCTTGAAGATGGAACGTCACGTTCAGATAATATGGCAACGCTTTTGTATCAGAAGTGGAGATTAGAGGGGGGCAAATTAGTTTTAACTGTTAAAAGCATTGGGAATGGCAGTTCATCCATTGATGAAGAAAGCTATGAGATTAAAACATTGACGGAAGAAAAGTTGGTTCTAGAAAATGGGGATTACACCATGGAATTTACAAAGAAAAAATAAAGTCAATGACACAAGAAATTTATCAGAGAGCATTGAAGTTTGCTGGTGAAAAGCATAAAGATCAGAAAGTGCCAGGAACCAATTCGAATTACTTACTGCATCTTTCCAATGTCGCAATGGAGATACTGATGGCTCATGCCAGTGAGCAGAATTTTGATGTGGACTTTGCCATTCAACTTGCCATATTGCATGATACCATTGAAGATACTGATACAGAGTTTGGAGAGCTAAAGGAAACATTTGGAGATAGAGTTGCCCAAGGAGTTTTGGCTTTAACCAAAAATGTAAATCTTCCTTCGAAAAAAGAGCAAATGTTGGATAGTTTGTCGCGCATTAATCAATTGGAGAAAGAAGTGGGAATGGTGAAGTTGGCAGACAGAATCACGAACCTTCAGGAACCTCCACATTATTGGACCAATGATAAAATTGAGAAATATCGTAAAGAGGCTGAATTGATTAGTCAGACACTTGTCAATAAAAATGACTACTTAAATATAAGGTTGGAAAGTAAGATTGAAGAGCACAAGCAGTACCTAAAGGGATGATCATTTGATTGAAATTGACGTGAATCAATAAACTCTAGCTCAATAATTTTAGAAAGAGGCCTCTCATGTTTTAAAGGAAGCCTCTTGAATTTTTAAATTTTATATTCTTACAATTTGTAAAATTCGTGGTTTCAGATATTCTAGAAATTCACTTCGTCTGCAATATTCAGGAAGTTCTCCAACAGGGGATTGGTATTCACCGAATTCCATACCAATTTCAGGGTGGTACGTTGTGGGATTTTATCCAATTCGATGAATTTGATTTTCATATCGAATCCCAACTTCAATGAGGTTGGAACAATTGAGACTCCAAAATTATTTTCGATTAACCTGAAAATGGAACTTGCGTTTACCGTATTGTGAGAGATGATGGGAGCAAAGCCGGCATCATCGAAAATCTGCATTACCTTTTCGTAATAGGATTGACTATAAGAGGAATCAAACAGAATAAATGGTTCATCTTTAAATTGTGATAAACCTATAAATGTGCTTTCATCCACCTTGTGATCAGCAGGTAAAACCAATGAAAAAGTATCCTCGAAAAGAGGCAGGATATTCAGACCTCTTGGCACACGTTCCATTCTAACAAAACCAACATCAATTTCTTGTTTCAGTAGTGCTGTTATCTGTTTGTTGTTATCCATCTCGTTGATATCGAATAACACATTTTTATGCTCTTCTTTAAATTTCAATAATAAATCAGGAATTACCCTTTGCATGGCCGATCCCACATAACCCAACTTTAAGTTTCCATCTACACCATCGTTCAGCAATTTGGCATGCGAAATGATATCAGCCAAGCGCTGAAAGTTATTGATTAACTCTCTTTGCATGTACTCACCGGCTTTGGTAAGCTTTACTTTTCGGTTGTGTCTTTCAAACAGGTTAACTCCCAAAGCTTCCTCCATTTGCTTAATTTGTCGGCTTAAACCGGGTTGAGAGATGAACAACCTTTCCGAAGCTTTTCTAAAATGCAAGTCCTCGGCCAATGCTAAAAAATACTTGAAATGTCTAAATTCAGTTTGATAACTCATAGTTATGAATCCCTAAATAAAATAGTATTGTTACGTATCAAACTTAGTGATAACTTTACACAATTAGAAATTCTATTACGATTACTCGGGTAAAGTAATGAGAAAATTTAAGCAACAAATTTAGATCTAAATCAATATGAAGCAATTAATCGAATGTGTTCCTAATTTTTCTGAAGGGAACGACATGAATATTATTAAGCAGATTACAAACGAAATTGAATCTGTGGAAGGCGTAAGCCTAATTGACGTTGATCCGGGAAAAGCAACTAACCGTACTGTTGTAACTATGGTTGGAACTCCTGATGAGGTTTGTGAAGCAGCTTTTCGTGCGGTAAAAAAAGCGGCTGAATTAATTGACATGAGCAAGCACACTGGTGCTCACCCACGTTTTGGTGCTACTGATGTTTGTCCATTGGTTCCTGTAGCGAATATTACAATGGAAGAAACTGTTGAGTATGCGCACAAATTGGCTCAACGTATTGGTGAAGAGGCTGGTGTACCAGTTTACTGTTATGAGCATGCAGCTTGTAAGGCAGATCGTAAAAATCTGGCGGTTTGTCGTGAAGGTGAATACGAAGCTGTAAAAGAAAGAATCGGAACAGAAGAGTGGAAGCCAGATTTTGGTCCAGCTGAGTTTACTCCTGCTGTAGCAAAGAGTGGTGTTACTGCTGTTGGTGCTCGTAATTTCCTAATCGCATACAACTTTAACTTGAACACTACTTCTACTCGTCGTGCCAATGCAATTGCTTTCGACGTTCGTGAGCGTGGTCGTACCTTGCGTGAAGGAAACCCTATCACAGGTAAAATTGTAAATGATGAAAACGGTAAGCCAGTTATGATTCCTGGTACTTTGAAAGCTACAAAGGCAATCGGTTGGTTTATTGAAGAATTCGGAGTGGCTCAGATTTCAATGAACATGACTGATATCTCTGTAACCTCTATCCACGAAGCATTTGATGAAGTATGTGCTAAGGCTCAGGCTCGCGGTATTCGTGTAACTGGTTCTGAATTGGTGGGTGTTGTGCCATTGAAAGCAATGTTGGATGCTGGTAAACATTACCTACGCATGCAAGATCGTTCTACTGGTATTTCTGATCGTGAGATTATCAAGATTGCTGTTAAATCTCTTGGTTTGGATGAATTGTATCCATTCGATCCAGATAAAAAGATCATTGAGTACATTTTGGAGAACGAAGCGAAGAAAGGTCAGAAGAAATTGGTTGATATGACCCTTACTGCATTCGTTGAAGAGACAGCTTCAGAATCTATGGCTCCAGGTGGAGGATCGATCTCTGCTTATATGGGTGCTATGGGAGCTGCTCTTGGTTCAATGGTTGCTAACCTTTCTGCTCACAAGCCAGGTTGGGACGAGCGTTGGGAAGAGTTTTCTGATTGGGCTGAAAAAGGAAAAGAATATCACACCAAACTAACTTGGTTGGTTGACGAAGATACAAATGCATTCAACAAAATTATGGATGCGGTTCGTATGCCAAAAGGAAGCGAAGAAGAAAAAGCTGCTCGTGCTGAAGCAATGGAAGAGGCTACCAAATTTGCTACTATGGTTCCTTTCCAAACCATGGAGCTATGCTTAGGCTGTATGGATGTTTGCAAAGCTATGGCTGAGATTGGAAACCCTAACTCAGTTACTGATGCAGGTGTTGGTGCGTTGGCTGCTCGTTCGGGTGTAATTGGTGCATTCATGAACGTGAAAATCAATGCTGCTGACCTTACAGATAAGGCTTGGGCTGAAGACATCATCGCCAAAGGACAAGCGATTGTTGACAAAGCAGTGGCTTACGAAAAAGAAATTGTTGATATAGTGAATGCTAAGATTTAATTAGTGAATTACTATGTTGTTGTTGAACCTGCCAGAAAACTGGCAGGTTTTTTTTTCAAAACCATAGGCTTTTGATGCTCTCACTTGAGTGAGGGTATCAATCCAGATTTAATTGAGAGCCTCACTTTGAGTGAAACCCTCAAGAAATAACTCTTTTCTAATTGATTCTTTTTTTGAAGTTTGGCTAAATGTAAATGATATAAAAATAAAGAGAGCCACACATGTGTATGGCTCTCATTTGGTACATCTAACAAATCTATTAATTTGTTACTTTATTTAACTTGGCTATCATTCTTCTGGCCCAAAACATGTTTTCCGATTGCTCTTGTGCAAAATATTCTTCGTATCTGATCAATGCATCTAAAGCTTTCTTATTTTCATTCAATCTCAGGTGAATCAATGCTCGTTCAGACCAAACCCATGGCAAGTCGGCAACAGCATTATTTTCTGCCTTGTTAAGAATTGTAAGAATGTATTGGTTATCCTCCTCACTATATTTGGTGTGACGCAATGCAACTGCTTTTAATAAGTAAGCTTCACCTTCAGTCCAATGTGATTGAATTGAGCGATTCAATAGTGGGAGAGCTTCTGCATAACACTCATTGGCCACCAATAATTTGGCGTTGGTTTTTAAACAGTCTGAAATGTTGGTGTCGTAATCCTTATCAAGAATAGTCATTTTGATTCCAGTAGGTTTTAATTGATATTTCTTTTTATTCAAGATGTTTTCAAATCTATTTTTAAGAAAAAAACGATTCTCTGAAAGTTCATTAATGGTTCCTCTGGATTGAGCCTCAAAAAATTGTAACCTTCTTATGGCTTGAGCTAAAGCATAGGCGTTTCGATTGTTTTTCATCATCCATTCCTGAGCGATCTCATCAGCCTCATATATTCTTGAACGATTGTAGCCAACACCTAAAGCACTTAAAATTCCATAAGAAAGAAGTTCAGAACTTGCTCCCACAAAACTTCCCAGGTAATCGGCTTCCCAATAGCTATCACCTTTATCTATTCTATTTACTGTACTTGCAACATAAATACCAGCACCAATTATAGCAGAAATTGCTTTTTTTGTTTGCATGGCAGTATAGGTTTCAACATTATGGTCCAAGGTTAGATGGGCAATTTCTCTGGCTAAAATTGCCATTAATTCATCTTCCGATTGTAATAAAGATAACATACCAGTACTGGTAATAATAGTTCCATTAGCAAATGAAAATGTTTCTGGAATCGCAGATTTGATTACCTTAATGTTTAAATTGATTTTTTGTTGGGCAGGAAAAGCTTTTTGGCGAATTTGATTGATCAATTGATACAAATAATCTTCCAATTCGGGATCGATGTAAAAAGCATTTTGCTGCTCTAGTTGGATAAGGTATTCCTGTGCTGCATCGTGCAGTATTTTACGATTCTTGTAATTCCAGGAATGATTATTAAGTGTTTGCTGATAATCTCCGGATTCCTTTTTATATGCACTTACATTATCCATCCATTTTTGAGTCCAGAAACTGTTGTTTGATTTGTTTGCTAGTGCTGATAAGGAGCATACGGCAATAAGAATTAAGGTAAGTTTTATTTTCATTGTTTGTAAGTTTAGTTAAAGTTTTTTATGTTTCAAATATTGTGCCAATTACTATTATTTTAATAATTATTCATTGCTAATTATGAATAAATAGTCAAAGGTCGAAGAACTAACTTCCAAAAACCTACCATTTTATTATTCATTACTGATTACTCATTATTAATTGCTCATTGTTTATTGCCAATTGATAACTATAGGTTATTATATCTTGATAAAACTAGTCTTGTTGGGTATTAAAATACCATTTACATTTGCAATAAATAAAACTGAGTGGTTTAAAATAAACGATATAAAATACTTAAACAATGTTTAAATACGGGATTGATCGACTAACAGTTGATAAAACAATACAGATTGCTCGTGGAGAGCTAAAAGCTGTCTTAACAGAGGAAGCTATTGCTAAAGTAAATGAATGTAGAGCTAAGGTGGAAACCATGGCTAATTCAGACAAAGCGGTTTATGGTGTAAACACAGGATTCGGACCACTTTGTGATACTCAAATTTCACCGGAAGAAACCAGCAAGCTTCAGGAGAACTTGCTTATCACTCATGCCGTGGGTGTTGGTAATCCAATTGGCAAGGAGTTATCTAAAATCATGATGATTTGTAAGGTACAAGCTTTGTCACAAGGATTTTCTGGTGTTCGTTTAGAAGTGATCGAACGTATTTTATTCTTCATTGAAAATGATATTTTGCCAGTTGTTCCTGAGCAGGGATCTGTAGGTGCATCAGGTGACTTGGCGCCATTGTCACACCTATTCTTACCTCTATTGGGTGAAGGTGAATTCTGGGTTGGAAAAGATATTGTTCCTGCGAAAGAAGTATTGGCTCAGCATGGATTGGAGCCTATTACCCTTGCTGCTAAAGAAGGTTTAGGATTGATTAATGGTACTCAGTTTATTTTGGCGCATACCATTAAAGGTCTGCACAGAATGGAATATTTGCTTGACTTGGCAGATGTTGCTGGAGCAATGAGCTTGGAAGGATTTATGGGAAGTGCTGCGCCTTACAAAGCTGCATTGCACGAAATTCGTCCATTCCCAGGAAACATGAAAGTTGCTGAACGCATGCGCATGTTATTGGATGAGTCGGAAAACTTGGCATTGCATAGTAATTGTGAGCGTGTTCAGGATCCTTATTCATTGCGTTGTATTCCTCAGGTTCACGGAGCATCAAGAAATGCATTTGCTCACGTAAAGGAAATGGCAGAAATTGAAATGAATTCGGTTACTGATAATCCAATCGTATTGAGCGAAACAGAAGCTATCTCTGGAGGTAACTTCCACGGACAACCATTGGCAATGGCAATTGACTATTGTGCTTTGGCAGCATCTGAGCTTGGTAATATTTCTGATAGAAGATGTTATTTGTTATTGGAAGGAAAATATGGATTGCCTCGTTTGTTGACTTCAAGCGGTGGATTAAATTCAGGTTTCATGATTCCACAGTATACAACTGCAGCATTGGTAACTGAAAACAAATCATTGTGTTTCCCTCCATCAGCTGACAGTGTTCCAACTTCACTAGGACAGGAAGACCACGTTTCTATGGGAAGTATCTCTGGACGTAAGTTCAACCAGATTTTGGGTAATCTTGAGAAAATTTTTGCAATCGAGTTGATGTATGCTGCTCAGGCAATCGAATTCAGAAGACCAAACAGATTGTCGGATATCATTGAAAAGAACTTTGATATTATCAGATCTAAGGTTGACAAATTGGAAGATGACCGTGTGTTGAAAGATGATATCAACGCAATGGTTGAGTTTGTGAAAAACAGAGCTTTTATCGTAAAATAGGAGAAAATAAGATGACATTTCAAGAACAAATATTACAGGGAATTCCTTCAGAATTGCCTGCAAAAAGAGAATATCCAAAGGATGCCAACAGAGCTCCTAAAAGAAAGGACATTTTATCGGTAGAAGAAAAGCAATTGGCCATACGTAATGCACTTCGCTATTTTCCGGTAGAATGGCATGCAGAATTGGCTCCTGAATTCGCACAGGAATTATTGGATTTTGGTCGCATTTACATGTATCGTTTTAAGCCTGAATACAAAATGTATGCAAGACCAATTGAAGAGTATCCAGCAAATTCGAAACAAGCTGCAGGTATCATGTTAATGATGCAAAATAACTTGGATCCAGCGGTAGCACAGCATCCAGAAGAATTGATTACTTACGGTGGTAATGGTGCGGTATTCCAAAACTGGGCGCAGTACTTGCTTACGATGAAATATTTAGCGACCATGACTGATGAGCAAACTTTGCACATGTATTCAGGTCACCCAATGGGATTGTTCCCATCATCAAAAGGAGCTCCTCGTGTAATCGTTACCAATGGTATGGTAATTCCGAATTACTCGAAGCCTGATCATTGGGAGAAATTCAATGCACTAGGTGTATCACAATATGGTCAGATGACTGCAGGTTCATTCATGTACATCGGCCCACAAGGAATCGTTCATGGTACTACCATTACAGTAATGAACGCTTTCCGTAAAATGTTGAAAAAAGGAGAGACTCCATCGGGCAAAATCTTCTTGACTGCAGGTTTAGGTGGTATGAGTGGAGCTCAGCCTAAAGCTGGAAACATTTCGGGTTGTATTACCGTTGCAGCCGAAGTAAATCCTAAAGCTGCAACAAAACGTCACGAACAAGGTTGGGTTGATGTTTTGGTTGACAATATGGATGACTTGGTAAGCCGTGTAAAAGAAGCTCAGGATAAGAGCGAAGTAGTTTCTATCGCTTACATCGGTAATGTTGTTGATGTTTGGGAACGTTTCGATAAAGAGGATATCTTCATTCATGTAGGATCTGACCAAACTTCTCTTCATATTCCATGGACAGGTGGTTACTATCCTGTTGATGTTACTTTCGAGGAATCGAACCGATTGATTCGTGAAGAACCAGAGGTATTCAAGGAAAAAGTACAAGCTTCCTTGCGTCGTCATGCTGCTGCAATCAATAATCACACTGCCAAAGGAACTTATTTCTTCGATTACGGAAATGCATTCCTTTTGGAAGCTTCAAGAGCTGGAGCTGATATTATGGCTGAAAATGGCATCGACTTCAGATATAAATCATACGTTCAGGATATCTTAGGTCCTATGTGTTTCGATTACGGATTTGGTCCTTTCCGTTGGGTATGTACTTCGGGTAAGCCAGAAGATTTGGATATGACTGACGAGATTGCAATGAATGTATTGCAGGAAATCATGGAATCATCTCCAGAAGAAATCCAATTGCAAATGCAGGATAACATTACCTGGATTAAGGATGCGAAGAAAAATAAAATGGTTGTTGGCTCTCAGGCTCGTATTCTTTACGCTGATGCTGAAGGTAGATCAAAAATTGCTGAAGCATTCAACAATGCCATTGCAGAAGGCAAGATTGGCCCTGTAGTATTAGGTCGCGATCACCATGATGTAAGTGGTACGGATTCTCCATTTAGAGAGACTTCGAACATTTACGATGGAAGTAAGTTTACTGCTGATATGGCCATCCACAATGTAATTGGTGATAGCTTTAGAGGTGCAACCTGGGTATCGATCCACAATGGTGGTGGTGTAGGTTGGGGAGAAGTAATCAACGGTGGTTTCGGTATGCTGCTTGATGGAACTCCGGAAGCTGATGCTCGTTTGAAAAACATGTTATTCTATGATGTGAACAATGGTATTGCAAGAAGAAGCTGGGCAAGAAACGATGAGGCTATGTTCGCTATCAAACGTGAAATGGAACGCCGTCCAGACTTAAAAGTTACCCTTCCAAACTTGGTTGAAGATTCATTATTGGAAAACTTGTTTTAATACAAGAATTTCAATTTAAGATATTAAGGGGCTGTCTCAAATGGATGAAACAGCCCTTTTTTATTTGTATACCTATTCGAGACTTTTTTCAAATATTCAATTGTCAGTGAGTTTATCCGATTTATGATACAGCCTCTTTTTTACGTTTGTAATTTTAATGCTGGTTTGTTTTTGAGATTAATTTTTAGTCCAAACAAAGGTCGTAGTATAATACTTCGCTTGATAACCAACTCATACAATGCAAAGCATCCTATAAATGTGATTAAATTAATAATAACAAAATTTAGAAATGCAGGCATTTGTAATGGCAATATCAGGTAAGATGCTCCATACAGCATCACCATGTGAATAATATAAACCGGATAAGCAGCCTCGCTTAAGTAAGTCAATAATTTGCTTGCTTTATTCAGGTATTGGAAGGCAAAACCGAATACAGTAAAACCCCATAGGTTCGACTCTATTGCCATCAGGTAGTTCGGCGATTGTAACTGGAAAACTACCAAACGGACAGTATACAATCCTGCTGCAAGAATTAGGAAGAGCCATTTCCATTTGATCAATGTTCTTCGCAGCGTTTCTCCAGCCAGAATGAACACAAAGCCAAAGAAAAAGGCCATGAATCCCAATATAAATCCATGTAGAGTCATAGCATACATCTCAAAAGGATTCGGATTAATTAGAAGAGATTCGAATACAAACGGTATTGTTACAACTAATAATCCAAATGGTGTTTTGAACAGTTTATTCAGCCAGCTTTTTATCAGGAAATGATTCCTTTTCATATAAAGGAACAGAGGCAATAATATCAGAACATAGGCGAATATATTGCCTAAGAACCATAAATGACTTGGATTCGCCTGATAAGTAAGATCTTGATTGTAATAGTTCTTCCATATAAGAAAGTGTAGTGGTACAACACAAAACATTCCAAATAGAAAAGGAACCAGAATTCGAATACTACGTTCCTGAAGCAATTCTATCGCTGATCTTTTACGCATGGCAAAGCACACGCCCATTCCCGAAACGAAAAAGAGTAAAGGTATTCTCCAGATGTTTAACATCGACATGGGAATCCAGATGCTTTCCATTGAGGTTTCACTTTTGATAAAACCTATAAATGGTGCCCATGGTTGAAATATTATTGCGATATGATAAATCAATAACAATCCAATGGTAATTACTCTCAACCAGTCAATATCGAATCTTCTTTCTATTGTTGTCATGATTTGTATCTTTTTAAGAGGGCATTTACCCTTTAATTTTCTTTTAATTCTTAGTCTAACTCTGAGTTCTTAATAATTCCGCTACTTCAGGTCTTGTTTTTTCCATTCTTTCAAGGTTTAATCTTAAACCAAGAGGTCCAAGTTCTTTATTAAAGAATTCATAAATTCCTTTAACTTTTGCAAATGGAGCCGAAACACTCTCTAAAGCGGTAGCACCAGCATTATTCTTTACGCCTTGATCAGCACCTTTTGCAATAAGAGCCTTTACAATTTCTGTTCTGCAAAAGAATGCTGCGACATGAAGAGCGGTAGAACCATCATTGTTTTTAAGATTTAAATCTGCGCCACCATTAATAAGAGCCTTCGCAACTTCAGTTTTGCCAAATAAACATGCAGTAATTAAAGGAGTTGATCCTCCAATTGGCTCTTTACTGTTTAAATTGGTGCCTGCAGCAATGTGTTGTTCTACAGTTTTTACATTTCCCATGAATGTGGCTGCATGAATATCAGTTTTAGGGGCTTTCACTTTTTCAGTGGTATTTGTTTTACTATTTCCTGTTTTTGAATTTTTGCTTTCGCAGGAATAAACTGCCAATACAAGTAGGATATACATTCCTAATGCTAATAATTTATGTGCTTTCATTTTTACTGATTTTTAGTTCAACATTTATCTGATGTAAAGGTCTGGCATTTCATGATGCAGGTCATATCATTTAAAAATCCAAGAATGTAAGCTTTTGAGCCTCAATGTAAATTATGACGCATTTGTATAAAATATGATGCGTAAGGTAATTTTTATCCATCGAATAGGTCAAATTGAAGGAGAACAATTCAATGAATAGTGTTGATATTATTTGTATCTTTTTCTAGAATTATTGATGACAATTTTACCCCAGTATAATGACCAACCAACGATTTGAAGAGAATGAATTTCTGTTAAAGCTAAAATCACTTGTTGAAGAAAATTTATCCAACGAAAGTTTTGGTGTTTCCGAATTGGCAGATGCAATAGGAATGAGTCGATCCAATCTCCTGCGAAAAGTAAAAAAGCAATGCAATCTTTCCGTTAGCCAGTTCATCAGACAAATCAGACTCGAGAATGCCCGGGAAATATTAGTAAAGGGTGATGCTAATGTTTCCGAAGTTGCCTACCAGGTTGGTTTTAGCAGTACATCCTACTTTATAAAATGCTTCAGGGAATTTTATGGTTATCCCCCTGGAGAAACAGGAAAGCATGAGATTGCTGAAGTGGAACGTAATTCTAAAAAATCAAGACCACGAAAAAGACTAATAGCAGTTGTGATTTTGCTTGGCATTTTTACTACTTATTTTATTCTGAATTCAATTCAGTTTGGTAGTGAAGAGGCAGATAAATCAATCGCTGTCCTTCCATTTAAAAATGACAGTAAGGATTCATCTAATGTATACATTGTAAATGGATTGATGGAATCGGTTCTAAATCATTTACAGAAAATTAAAGATGTAAGAGTTATAAGCAGGACTTCGGTAGAGAAATATCGAAATTCACATCTCACCATTCCTGAGATTGCCAAAGAGTTGAATGTAAGCTATTTTGTTGAAGGAAGTGGTCAGAAAATCGGAGAGCAAATTTTATTGAATATTCAGTTGATAAAAGCTAGTAATGATAAACACTTGTGGGCAGAACAGTACGACCGACAAGCCAGGGATATATTTGAGTTGCAAAAAGAAGTGGCTAAGAAAATAGCCGCAAGTGTAGAGGCCATCATTACACCTGAAGAGGAGAAATTAATAGATAAAAAGCCCACAGATAACCTTGAGGCCTACGATGAACTCTTAAAAGGATTGGATTTGATGCGAAGGGGGAAGAGAGAGTATTTGCTGGAAGCAATTACTTATCTTGATAAGGCCATAGAATTGGATCATGAGTTTGCACGTGCTTATGCTTTTCGATCAATGGCTTACTACTATCTGGATATCTTTAAAGCAGAAAAGTTGTATACCGATCAGGTGATTGCGGATGCTGATAAGGCCATGTTGTTTGACTCAAAGGATTACCAGAGCTTAATTGCCAAAGCACTATCTTATGTAGCAAAGGATGAAAACCAAACTGCCGTTCCTTATTTTGAAAAAGCTTTGGAGTATAATCCAAACTCTGCTTATGTATTGAACTACTTATCTGATTTTTATGCCAATTACATGCCTGATACTCAAAAATATCTTGAGTATGCATTAAAAGGCATACAAGTGAATATTGCAGCCAACGATTCTGTGACAACAAGTTTTATTTATCTGCACATTAGCAATGCGTTGATACAGGCTGGTTTTGTGGATGAATCAGAAAAGTTTGTAAACAAATCTTTGGAATATAATCCCGACAATTTGTATTCTGAATACCTGAGAGCATATGTATTGTACGCCAAAAACAAAGATTTAAAAGAGACAAAGCAATTGATTATTGATGCCTGGAACAAAGACCAAACTCGCTTTGATATTTTGCAGGAAATTGGAAAAGTTTGCTACTGTCAGCGAGATTATGAAGAGGCTTACAGGTATTACAGCAAGTTTGTAAAAGCCAGGGAAGATGCCAATTTGGACATCTATCCCGGTGAAGATGCTAAAATTGCCCATGTGTATGCTAAAGTAGGCAAATACGAAGAGGCAAAAATGTTTTTTAAAAGATATAAGGAGTTTGCCCACAAACATCAATCCATATATAAAGATTTGAGTTTGGCTGTGTGTGATTTACAGGAAGGGGATGTGGAGAAGACTTTCGAACATTTGTATCGTTTTGCTGAAGCGGATAAATATCCTTACTGGATTCTTTTATTTCTTGAAGATGACCCTTTGTTTGATGATATTAATAAAACAAAGAGGTTCAAGAATTTTATGAACTTATTAGAGAAAAGGTTTTACAAACGCCATAAAAACCTAAAGAAAGTACTAAAAGAGAAGAAATTGATTTAAAAGAAAAGGGTTCTCCATATATTGAGGACCCTTTTTATATCTGTAAGAGAGATTATCCTGTTTCACAAATTCGTTCCAGCCTTTCCCTGTCAAGAATTTCAAGATACCTGCCTTCCAAAGAAATGATTTTATCGTCCTTAAATTCCTTAATAACACGCGAAAGACTTTCTACCGACATCACAGTTATTTCAGCAAGATCTTTTCGCGACAACGCCATCTCAAAGTAGTTGCTCTTGTATAAACGGTCAGACAAACATAAAAGAATATCTGCCAATCTTCCACTTGCCTGTTTTTGGGTCAAACAAAAGAGGCGTCCATAACCGCGAATGGTATTTTCGTTTAAGCGTGCAATTAATTTTGATGCGAATCCAGGGTTCTGCTCAATGATTTTACTTATGGTATTCATTTCGAAAAGACACACGGTAGTATTTTCGTAGGCAACAGCTGTGTAGTGAAAAACACTATTACCGAAAAGAGACTGTAATCCGATCATATAACCATCTTTTTCAATGGTCAAAATGATGTTTTTATTATGGCCTCCTTCGATATACAATTTCACAAATCCACTCTTAATATAAATCAAATGTGAGGCTAGCATTCCTTGCTTACAAATTATTTCTCCTTTCTTAAAAGTGACTTCAAAGCGTCCTTGATCGATTAAAACTAATTCTTTTTCAGATAGTTCTTTGAAGCATGCAGATTTACTAACGCATTCTTTGCAACATGTTGTTTTTACTGGCATTGCCATAGTAAGGGAGATTTAGGTTGTTGTATCTAGTCCTGTAAATATATACAAATTTAGAGTATAAATACGTGTCAAATGTCAGCAAAAAACATGTAATAGATCAAGAAAACACCTTTCTGGAGTCAAATTATTTGTTTCAAATTACCAATTCTGGATTGAGGGATTGGGGTATGATTTTCTAAAATTCGATTAAGGAAACCAGTAATATTGTAATAGAGAAATAAATCTTTATTTGTGCTTGCTCAACTTGGATCAAAAGTAGTCCATTCATAGTCTACTTTTTTTGTCAGAAGGTTTGCAAACGTTGTAAGAGGGCGCAAAGGTAATAATTCTTAATAAAATGTTGCAGTTTTTAAACTTAAATATCGAATCTATGAAAACAATCAAGGCTTTTTTCTTTATCTGCCTTATTGCTCTTGTAGGATGTAACAGTAATTCTAACAATCCTGTTAAATCATATGAGAGTGTTGATGAAATGGTAGCTGATATCCGTAAGGATATTACAGAGATATCAGTGGCAGATTTTCATTCACTTATGAATAGTGAAGATCCATATGTACTATTGGATGTTCGTCTTCCTAAGGAACATGATAAAGGTTTCATACCTGGTTCTGTTTCCATTCCACGCGGTGTTCTTGAATTCAGAATCGGAAGCGAAAAGGTATGGGATGAGGAGGGACTTTATGTGCCAGAAAAAGAGGAATTACTTATTCTTTATTGTAAGAAAAGTAACCGTAGTCCTTTGGCTGCATTGCGTTTACAGCAATTGGGATATAAAAATGTAAAGGTAATAAGTGGAGGTTGGCAAGGCTGGCATGAAGCTCATCCTGAAATCAGCGAAGATAATATCGAAGAAGGTGGGATGGAATATGCAGCCGCAGCGGAAGAAGATTCCGGTGGATGCTAAACTTGAACTATCTAACCTGAAATATAACCTAAACTATTACAAACCTAAACTATTGAGTCATGAAAAAATTAATGAAGTATTTCTTTATTTTTACATTGGTGCCGACACTATTTCTGACCTCTTGTAAGGAAGAAAATGATGTATACACCCCAGAACCAGGTCCTGATCTATCAGAAAATTTTTTAATATTAAAGGATTATATGGTTGCTAATGACCTTGATCTTCCAGATGTTTTAAATGGTTGGATCGTGGGTGCACCGGCACAGGCTGATTTGGCTACTTTCCTTAGTACTTATGATATTATCGATATTCGATCGGCAGATGCATATGCCGCTGGGCATATTGAAGGTGCAGTTAATTCTTCATTAGATAATATTCTAAACACTGCGGCTAATACGACTAAACCTATTTTGGTTGCCTGTTATACAGGACAAACAGCTTCTCATGCAGTAGTTGCACTTCGTTTGAGTGGTTACACTGATGCGAAAGTTTTAAAATGGGGTATGAGCGGTTGGAACTCAAGTTTATCAGGACCTTGGGCAAGCAATTCAGGTGCTGAAAATGGTGCGGTTGCTGAAGGAAATGCAAATTGGGTTACTTCTCCAGTTGCAACTAACCAAGTTTTCAATTACCCTGGTTTTAACACAACAGCTACCACTGGTGCTGCAATTCTTGAAGAAAGAGTAAATGCAATGATCATTGGAGGTTTTAAAGGAGTTAGTGCTTCTGATGTTTTAACTACTCCATCTAATTATTTCATTAATAATTATTGGGCAGAAGCTGATGTTGATCATTACGGACATATTGCTGGAGCACATAGAATTCTACCTTTAAGCCTTGAAAATAACGAAATTGAAAGTCTAGATCCAGATGCAACAATATGTACTTACTGCTGGACAGGTCAAACTTCATCCATGGTTACTGCTTATTTAAATGTAATTGGGTATAATGCGGTTTCATTGAAATTTGGTACAAATGGTATGATTTATCCATCACTTGAGAGCCATCAATTTGTTGCTCCTACTGTTGATTTGCCTTTGGTTACTTCTGATGTTGTGGAAACCAATGCTTTTGAAACATTATCAGATTACTTGGTTGCAAATGATCTTGATTTACCAGATGTTTTAACTGATTGGATTACAGGAGCTCCTGCTGAGGCTGATTTAAGTGCTTTCCTTTCAACTTACGATATTATTGATATTCGTTCTGCAGATTCATACAATGCGGGCCATATTGAAGGTGCAATTAATTCTACTTTAGCAAATATTGTATCAGATGCAGCCAGTACAACTAAACCAATCTTGGTTGCATGCTATACAGGTCAAACAGCTGCTCATGCAGTAGTTGCACTTCGTTTAAGCGGATACACTAATGCTAAGGTATTAAAATGGGGAATGAGTGGATGGAATTCAACATTGTCCGGATCATGGGAAAGTAATTCAGGAGCTACCAATGGTGCAGCGGCCGAAGGACATTCCAATTGGGTGACTTCTGCTGTAGAGAGCAACCAAACTTTCGATTATCCAACTTTATCAACTTCAGCTACTACTGGTGCCGCAATTCTTCAGGAAAGAGTAACAGCCATGACAACAAACGGTTTTAAAGGAGTAAATGCTTCGGATGTATTAACATCTCCATCAAACTATTTTATTAATAACTATTGGGCAGAAGCTGATGTTACCAAATATGGTCATATTGCTGGAGCACACAGAATTCTACCTTTAAGTTTGGAAAATGGTGAGATGGCAAATCTTGATTCAAGTGCTCAAATTTGTACCTATTGTTGGACCGGTCAAACTTCTTCGATGGTTACAGCTTACTTAAATGTACTTGGTTATGATGCTGTATCATTAAAGTTTGGTTCTAACGGTATGATTTATCCATCATTAGAGAGTCATCAATTTGTTACTCCAACAACCGATTTACCTCTGGTTAACTAGCACAGGAACAAGATATATTCATACAACTAACCGAATAGGGAATTGTATCGATGAATTATGAAATACAATTCCCAAAACCTAAAAAAAAGATAATCATGAAAAAATTATATACATTACTATTTGCAGTTGCTTTTTGTATTCCTATGCTGGTAAATGCACAAGGATGTGACGAGCCGTCAGGTGAGGGAGTTAACGTTTTTGGTTTTATTCAGCCGAGATATCAATACAGCGAAAAGGCAGCTAACAATGATACCAATACTTTTGATTTTAATAGAGCTAGAATTGGTGTAATGGGCAAAATTCCTTACGATATCAGTTACTATGTAGTTTTGGAAGCAAGTCCTGATAATCAGAGACATGATGGGGATGCTTATTTGTTGGATGCGTTTGTAACTTATTCGCGTTATGATTTTGCTCGATTGACAATGGGATCATTCAAATCTCCAATCTCGCTTGAATTAAATACAGCTTGCCGTAAATTACATACAATTAACCGTTCTAGAGTGGTTGAGCAATTAGCATCTCCTGATCGTGATCGTGGTATTATGGTGATGGGTGGTGCTGATACTACTTTGTTTCAGTACAGTTTTGCTATAACTAACGGTACTGGCTTATTTGCGAAAGATGACAATAAAGAGAAGGATTATGCAGCTCGAGTTGTTTTAAATCCGCACAAAAACTTTAAGCTAGGGGCTAGTTACTTGTATGGAGAATCAGCATCGGCTACAGCAGGTATGCCTGATGATGAAAAAACAAGATGGGGAGCTGATCTTCAGTACAAGAACGGAGGATTTATGTTTCAGGCAGAATATCTATATGGTAAAGATGTAGGTTCTTATACAACTGGTGGTGGATGTGGCGAAGAATTGGAAGTTCACCAAGGCAGTATTAAGCGTGATGGTGGTTTCATCATGGGTATGTATAAGTTCAAGAACAATCTTCAACCAGTGTTAAAAATTGAATACTACGATTCAGATAAAGATATGGGTAACAATACAGAGTTCTGTACTACATATGGGGTGAATTATTGGTTAAATGATTGGACTAAGATTCAGGCAAACTACGTTTATCGTGCAGAAAGAGCTGATGAAATTGATAACGATATTTTCATGTTACAGGTAACTGTGAATTTTTAATAATTAGTTTTGGGAGTCGTTCTGACTCCCATAGTAATACTCCCAAAAAGACAAGATTATGAAAAAAATGATATTACTAGCATTTGTTTGTTTTTTAGGCATTCAAATGACATTTGCTCAGGATGTAATTTCTGTTAAAGAATTTCTTAAAATTAAGAATGATGATAATGTAGTACTTGTGAGTACACGTAAAGCTACTGATTACGCTAAAGTTCATATTGAAGGGGCAATTCATGTAAATCATAAGGATCTTTATAAAGCTGAACCAAAAAGTACATTAAAATCAACCGCTGAGATAGCTAAAATTTTTGGTGATAAAGGCATCAGTAATACCAATACAATTGTTTTGTATGATAACGGATCTGGGAAATACTCAGGACGTATATACTGGATTTTGAAATATTTAGGTGCAAAAGATGTGAAGATTCTTGATGGACATATGAAAGCCTGGAGAATGGCTCGTAAGCCTGTAACCAAGAATCCTGTTAAAAGAAAAGCAACAACTTTTAATGTTGCTGTGAATAAAGCGGCTATTGCGGATATTGTACAGGTGAAAAAAGCATCAAATTCTTCAGCTGCTGTTATTATTGATGTTCGATCAGCTGACGAATATAAGGGAATTAAGGAATCAAAATTACCTCAAGGTCATATACCAAATGCTATTAACCTTGAATTTAAAAAGGTTATGGATACCAAAAGCATGCTAAAGTCTAAAGAAGAGTTACAAGCTTTATTTAATACTGCTGGAGTTACTAAGGATAAGGAAGTTATTTTATACTGTGAGTCAAGTGTTCGCGCTGGCGTGGTTTACATGGCATTAAAATCGGCTTTGGGTTATCCAAATGTAAAAGTATATGATGGCGCTCTATTTGAGTGGACCGCTACTGAAACTGTTCAAAAGTAGTTTCTTTTCATAAATTTAATTCATGCCCTTCGAAGGCGGAGGGTGTGAGTTTAAGTTATTCTGCAACTACATACACATTGATCAAAATTGCAGCAGTTTTAAATCCTGTTGAAAGTTGAAAGACTCAACGAAATTAAAACAAACAGGTGTTTGTTCTAACAGCATCAGTTCAATTATAAAACAACAACCTGATGAACAAGTCGAGAAGAGAATTTATTAAGTTATCCGCAATTGGAGCAGGAGGATTGGTATTGGCTAATCCGCTTTTAAATGCCATGATTGGGCAAGTAAATGCAGCTGAACCAATGGATGCTTCGAAAATAAAGCGCTTCCCAACATACTGCGAAGTTTGTTTCTGGAAGTGTGCCGGTTGGGTTTACACCGATGAAAAAGGTGAAATCTGGAAAATTGAAGGAAATGAGGATGATCCACATTCTAACGGAAGGTTCTGTCCTCGTGGTACTGGAGGTATAGGAATGTACAATGATCCTGATCGTTTGAAAACTCCTTTAATGCGAGTTGAAGAAAATGGAAAACAAACTTTTAAGGAAGTTAGCTGGGACAAGGCTTTCCGTTTTATCGCAGAAAAAATGAATAAAATTAAGGAAGAAAGCGGACCAGAAAGTCTTGCCTTGTTCAAGCATGGATCAGGTGGTGCACATTTTGGAAAACTTTTTAAAGCTTTTGGTTCCAAAAACATTACAGCTCCTTCTTATGCCCAATGTCGTGGTCCACGAGAAGTTGGGTTCAATACAACATTCGGATCAAATATTAACTCTCCAGAACCAGTTGACCTTGAGAATACTAAATGCTTGGTGTTAATTGGAAATCATATTGGAGAGAATATGCACAATTCCCACGTGCAGGAAATGTCGAAAGCCATCGACCGCGGTGCTACCATCATTACTGTAGATCCACGATTATCCACAGCAGCAAGTAAATCGAAATATTGGTTGCCAATAAAACCTGCAACTGATATCGCCTTACTACTTGCATGGATGAATGTTATTGTAAGCGAAGAATTATACGATAAGAACTATATAGCGCAATATGCTTACGGCTTGGAAGATTTGCAAGCTCATGTTGCCGATAAAACGCCTGAGTGGGCAGAAAAAATTACAACCATTAGTGCTGATGTAATAAGACAAACAGCACGCGAAATGGCATTTCATGCTCCTGCAACTTTAATTCATCCGGGACGACACGTAACTTGGTACGGCGATGATACACAAAGATTAAGAGCAATGGCTATGCTGAATGCCTTGTTAGGATCATGGGGAAGAAAAGGAGGATTTTATTTCCCTGAAAAAGCAAAAGTACCTTCCTATCCACATCCAGGATATCCACCTGTAAATTGGACTTGGAAAGATCATTTGGATGGTACATATGCATTGGCTGATTCATCTATAGCTAATGTATTTGTTGATATGTCTCATCCTGATAATGAATCGGATTACAAGATTAAAGGTTGGTTTGTTGTGGGTACGAATTTAATTTCAACAATCCCTAATACCCAGAGAACCTTAGAGGCAATTCAGAACCTTGATTTATTGGTGGTAGTAGATACAATGCCTATGGAAATTACAGGTTATGCAGACATTATCTTGCCTGAATGTACCTATTTGGAGCGTTACGATGATATGAGAGTATCGCCAAACAGATTCCCAAATGTGGCGGTAAGAGTGCCAGCTGTTAAGCCAAAATATCTATCAAAACCATCGGATTGGATTGTTAGAAAACTAGCTAAGAAATTAAAACTATCAAAACATTTCAATTACGAAAGTTATAGCGAAGTAATCGACTGGCAACTAAAACAAATGGGGTCTTCACTAGCAGAAATGAAAGAAAAGGGTGTTCTGAAAATGGAACGCAAGACTCCAATGTTTATTGAAGAGGGCGATTATCACGAGTTTGGTACATCTACAGGAATGATTGAACTGTATTCGTTGGATTTGGAAATGGAAGGTTTTGATCCTATTCCAAACTACACGCCACATCCCGAACCACCACAAGGATTTTACCGCTTGAATTATGGTAGAGCTCCAATGCATACCTTTGGAAGAACAGCTAATAATCCAAACTTGAATGAATTGATGAGTGAGAATTGTCTTTGGGTAAATCCATTTGTTGCAGCTGATAATAATTTGGAGAATGGGCAGGAAGTTTGGTTGAAAAATCAGGATGGTGTAGTTTCTGATTTTCCTATTAAAGTTCGAATTACGGAACGAATAGGAAAAGATAATGTCTATATGGTTCATGGATTTGGTAGAGCCAACAAGAAACTAAAGAGATCATTTGGGAGAGGAATTAGTGATACGCAATTGGTGACTAATGTGATGGTAGATCCAATTATGGGAGGAACGGGAATGCGTGGCAACTTTGTAAGTTTTGTAACTGATAAACCAGAAAGCGAGGTAATATCATGAGATATGCAATGGTAATTGATACAAAAAAATGTGTTGGCTGTAGCGATTGTGTTGTAGCATGCCAAAACGAAAATCGTGTGCCAATTGGGTATTGTCGCGACTGGGTGATTGAGAATGCAAAGGGTACATTTCCAAATGTAAGCATCGAATTAAGATCAGAGCGTTGTAACCACTGTGAAAACTCTCCTTGTGTAAGATGTTGTCCAACCGGAGCAAGTCATTACGAAGAGGGAGGGGTGGTAAAAGTAACTCGCCATGAATGTATTGGTTGCGGAGCCTGCGTTCAGTCTTGTCCTTACGATGCTCGCTATTCTCATCCCGATGGGTTTGTTGATAAATGTACTTTTTGCCATCACAGGTTACAAGAAGGAAAACTACCTTCTTGTGTATCCGTTTGTCCAACTGAATGCATGTACTTTGGCGATTTGGATGATAAGGAAAGCAAAGTATATCAATTGTTACAAAACAGAGATTGGAAAGTATTGGCTCCCGAAGTGGGAACAAAGCCACATGTTTATTATCTGATCTAAAGATATTCAAGATAATGTTGATCAGCCCAATTAAGTTGGTTTTGTATGGTGGTTGGTTGGCAGGTTTTAACAAGTTCAAGTTTTATAACGGATTCCGTTTGTCAGGATTCTTTTGCGCTGGGGTAATTCTGATGAACGGAATCTAAAAACAATCAAATTATGAACGAAGAAATTATTTTAAGTGGAAGAATGAATCCTAAAATAGATCCTACTTTGGGAATTTGGGGATGGGAAATTCCATTGTATTTGTTTTTAGGTGGTTTGGCCGCAGGAATCTTATTCTTTGCTGCACTTTACACCATTTTAGGTAGAGAAAAAGAACTTCCAACTGCCGTTAGGAAAGCTACCTTTATAGTACCAGCAATTTTAGTAATTGGTTTATTCGCCCTATTCCTCGATTTAAAGAACAAATTGTATTTCTGGCAATTGTATACCACTATCCGATTAGAATCTCCAATGTCATGGGGAGCTTGGGTATTGATGTTGGTTACACCATTATCAATTGTTTGGAGTGTTGCCTACTGGAGAGATTTGGTGCCAAATTGGAAATTTAAAGTGGAATGGCTCGAGTTTGTTGAAAAGCAGGTAAATAAATATCGTAAGCCATTGGCTTGGATGATGATTGTATCATCTGTAATTCTTGGGATTTACACGGGTATTTTATTGTCAGCATTTAATGCAAGACCGTTGTGGAATACCTCTATTTTGGGGCCTTTGTTTTTGGTTTCAGGTTTATCCACAGGAGCAGCAGTTATCATGTGGATGTCAAAGAATCATTTGGAGAGAACATGGTTTAGTAAAATTGATTTAATATTGATTGGGATAGAAATCTTTTTTATCATTCACTTGTTTATGGGATTTTTAGCGAGTAATGCTGCTCAAATCGAAGCTGCACAATTGTTTCTTGGTGGTGTCTACACTTTGCCTTTTTGGGGTGGAGTAGTAGTGCTGGGCCTATTGGGTCCAGCTATTCTTGAAATTCTAGAGCTAAGAGGGAAGAAAGTTCCGGTAGCACTACCTGCATTCTTAATTCTTTTGGGAGGAATGATTTTCCGATTTATTATGGTTGATGCAGGTCAATTAAGTAAATATCTATATTAAAGTTAGAATTTAAATTAAGTTTTAGGAAACTAGAACGGTTTAATCAAGTTAATGACAATGGGTGCATGTATATGTATCCATTGTTTTTTTTGAAAAAAGCACATTTCTGTCGTAACTTAGGTAAAAACCGATTTTTTTCATCTAAATGATTGTTGTTATGGCTTCTAAAAATAAATTACCAAAGGATGTTGAGAAAAGGAGGGAGATATTAAACACCGCCTTAGGGATTTTTGTGCAGGAGGGGTATTTTGCTGCAAAAGGAGCAAAAATTGCAAAGGCTGCAGGGATTTCAGAAGAACAACTATTCTCTTACTTTAAGACCAAGGAAGATTTACTTCATACCATTGTTGATGAAGCTGTTCATATATTATACGATGGTTTGGACCCAAATGAAGATGGAGACCTTCAGGAAGTGGAATTGCTATTCTTTATAGATGATTACTTTGATTCTATTGAGAAGAATTTAAAATTTTTTAAGCTGTTTTACGCTTTGCGTTGGCAGCCAGGGGTTTTACCTTTGTATCAGCAAGAGTTAGATGAAATTGTAAGTTTGAAATTTGATGTGTTGATTGAATATTTCGACAAGAATGGAGCTGCCGATCCGGATATGGAAACAGAATTCTTGACTTCTATGTTGGATGGCATTGCTATGAATTTTGTATTGGAACCCGAAGGATATCCGATTGATGCCATGCAGCAGAAGGTTTTGAATATGTATATCACCAAAGCAGAGTTCGAGGAATGAATCAATTAAGAATTATCATTAATGGATATAAAAAAAACCGATTCACATTGTGAATCGGTTTTTATATTGAATATCGCTAAATGCGATTTTTATTTTAATCCTCTCTTGATTAAAAGAGCATCTTCATTTGGTTCAGCACCTCTGAATCGCTTGTACAATTCCATTGGATCTTCAGTACCACCTCTGGATAATACATTATCGCGGAATAATTTAGCTGTTTGCTTATCGAATAAGCTAGTTTCTTTAAATGCCTGGAAAGCATCAGAATCAAGAACGCCAGCCCAGATGTAAGCGTAATAACCAGCTGAGTAACCACCAGCAAAAATGTGGTTAAAGTAGGTTGAACGATATCTTGAATAGATTTCAGGAATCAAACCTAATCCTTCCAAGTAGTTCTTTTCGAAAGTCATTACATCTTCAGTCATTGGCTCAGTTAAGGTATGATATTTCATATCTAACATTGATGCAGCCAAATATTCAACAGTAGCAAATCCTTGGTTGAATTTACCAGCGTTTTGAATTTTCTTAACCAATTCAGCAGGAATTACTTCACCAGTTTGGTAATGCTTTGCATAGATTGCTAACATTTCAGGCTCGAAGCACCAATTTTCCATTACTTGAGAAGGAAGCTCTACGAAATCACGAGATACAGAAGTACCTGACAAGTAGTTGTATTTACACTTAGAAAGGAATCCGTGAAGAGCGTGACCAAACTCGTGGAATAATGTTTCAACTTCGTCTGGAGTCAACAATGCTGGAGTATCACCTACAGGCTTTGTGAAGTTACAAATGTTCATGATAATTGGAGTAACTTCCTTATCGGTACCGAAGCCTGATTGCTTACGGAATGAGCTCATCCAAGCACCACCGCGCTTAGATGCACGTGGGTGATAATCTAAATAGAAAATACCAATGTGAGATCCATCAGCTTCCTGTAATTCGAATACTTGGTTTTCAGGGTTGAATTTAGCAATATCGTTTCGAGGAATGAATTTGATTCCATACAATTTGTTCGCTAAAGCAAATGCACCATCACGAACGTTATTGATTTCGAAATATGGCTTTAATTCTTCTTCATCCAAGTTATATTTAGCTTTCTTCACTTTATCAGCATAGTACCACCAGTCCCAAGAAGCTAGCTTAAACTTACCACCTTCTTTGTTGATGATTTTTTGCATTTCCTTCACTTCTTTTTTAGCGTTTGGAAGAGCGGCAGTCCAAAGTTTGTTCAATAATTTGAACGCATTTTCTGGGTTTTTAGCCATGTTTCTTTCCAAGATGTATTCAGCGTGGTTATTGTAACCAAATAGCTTAGCACGTTCGATTCGAAGGTTTACAATTTTCTTTGCAATCTCTTTGTTGTCGTACTCGTTGTTGTTGTTACCACGGTTTACATATCCCATGTACAATTCCTTACGAAGATCACGATTGTCAGCATACTGTAAGAAAGGTAACATGCTTGGTTTTTGAGTTGTGAAAACCCATTTTCCTTCCTTACCAGCAGCTTTTGCAGTTTCAGCAGCAGCAGCAACAACACCAGCAGGAAGACCAGCAAGATCTTTTTCGTTGTCGATAACTAGTTCGAAATTATTTGTTTCGTTCAATACATTTTCGCCAAACTGAAGAGTCAAAGAAGAAAGTTCTTCATCGATCTTACGCAATTGATCTTTCTTGTCAGCAGGAAGGTTAGCACCTCCGCGAACAAATCCTTGATAGATTTTATCTAGCATGGTTTGCTCTTCAACAGAAAGTTCTAATTGATCTTTTTGCTCATAAACGGCCTTAATTCTTTTGAATAAGTTCTCATTTAAGCTAATGTCGGCACTATACTTGGTAGTAAGTGGAGATAATTTTTTAGCCAAAGCAGCAATAGAATCGTTGTTTTCCGATCCTTTAATGTTGTAGAATACATTTCCTACTTTATCAAGCAAAGCACCCGATTTTTCGTATGCTAAAATTGTGTTTTCGAAAGTTGGAGCTTCTTTGCTATTTGCAATTGCCTCAATTTCTGCACGACCTTCTTCCATACCCTTCATGAAAGCAGGCTCGAAATGTTCGAATTTAATTAAATCAAACGGAGGAGTTTGATGAGGAGTGTTGTACTCAGCAAAAAACGGATTGTCAGTCTTTTGCTCACTTTTTTTTCCATCGCAGGCTGTAAATGCCATACCTGCTACAAGTAAATAAAGGAACGTCTTTTTCACTTTGTTAGGTTTAGTGTTAATATTAAAATTGTTTGATCGCCAAAATAGTAAAAACTTACATTCTGGCGATGTATTTTTCACGATTTCGTAACATGTTTTATGCAATGATTAAAGATCAATTAGCAATGAATAATGTGTAATTAATAATTGATAGCCTAAAGGTTGTCTCTTTAGTAATTGTATTAAAACAGATTTTACAGGAAATCAATGTAATATTTATAATTAGATCCTAATGGTGTGAATAATAAATCGATTCTTATATAGTCTTGTTTATCATTCATTACTCATTGATAATTGCCAATTTTCTATTTCAGTCCTTTTTTCAAGTTAAAGCTGGTTGATGGCTGTACTTGTTTCGATTGCTGGAAGTTTTTCATCAGTCTTTTAAAAGTGTTTGATGATACTTTCTCATTGCTTAGGTCAATCAAAAATCTTCTGAATCCTTCTTTAGATAAATTGTTTTTCTGTTGCATCCAGGTAACAGGGTGTTTTGGATAAATAATGGTCATTCCGTCGCGCAATTCCTTGTGATATTCACCTTGCATATCATCAATTAATTCGTCGTTTACCGTTTTTACAGGCATACGAGAATAGAATAGCTGCGGGTAGAAGTATACCGGAACAATTCCAAAGCGATCATTGCTCTTCAGTAAGTTTTCCAGGTCATTCTCTTGCGGGTGACAGAACAAGTTGATTTTTTCATCACGTAAGTGAGCAATTGCAGCATCGTTAAACAGGTATACATTTTCGTTGCAAGAAATGCGAGCTTTGTTTGGAAGCAAAAGTTTTTGCGAAAGATGACTCAGCATAAAGTTTTGATAGCCACTTAGCATAGCCTTTTTACATATCTGTTTGTAGAAATCCAAGTCTTTTTCCTGAATGAACTTAGGTAATTCAATAATTATCTTGTGTGCATTTTTTTGAAGAAATGGAACATCCCATTTTAATTCCTCCCATTCCGATTTTTTAAGGTTAAGAATTAAATAGTTGACCTCATTTAAGTTTACTTTACGCAACCAGGCCAAGGAATCAATTCGAACATAGATTTGTTCTTTTTGAGGAATATTCTTTTTTCCCAATGAGTTTAGGATTTTAGCCTTTTCGGTTCTGTGCATGCTAGCTTTTAGAGGTTTTCCTTCTTCTTTGAACTTGTTAGGAAACTTTTCCTGCATCATTCCAGCCAAATACACTTGATCGCCTTTGTCAGCTACAATATTTCCGATTTCAATTTGATAAGTACCTTTGCTTAATTCCTTAAACTCTTTGACCTTAATGGCTTTTTGTGGCTCACCATTTTTTTGTTTGAATCTGATTCTATTTCCAATTTGTATGTCATGAGAAGAGGTGAAAATTACCATGTTTCTATTTCTCTTTTCAACAGTACCAATCAGGATTCCAGTATTTGTATTCTCCGTAATGGCTTTGTTTACATTTCCAGCAAGAAAATAACCAGTTTTTTCACGACCCATATCATAGGCCAAAATTTCTTTGGCTGTTTTCAAGTCGTTATTATCAATTACTTTTCTATAAGCTCTTGATACATTATATACAAACTCTGCTGGTTTTAATCGACCTTCAATTTTAATGGATTCTACACCCATTTTCATAAGCTCAGGCAATACTTCTACTGCTTGATTGTCTTTTAGACTAAAGACATAACTCTTCTCATTTCCTGTTTCATAAAATCTGCGACAAGGTTGAGCGCACAAACCTCTATTGGCACCACTTCCACCAAGAAAACTACTAAATAAACACATGCCGGAGAAGGAATAGCATAATGCACCATGCATAAATATCTCTAATTCAATATCAGATTTCTTACGAATTTCTTTCAATTCAGGAAGAGTTAATTCTCTTGCCATTACAACTCTTTCGAAATCTTTGCTTTTACAGTAAATTGCTCCCAAGGAATTGTGATGAGCCATTTGTGTACTTGCATGTATGGTAATTTTAGGAAAGTGTTTTTTTACCAAGTAGTAAACACCCCAATCTTGAATGATTATGGCATCAACTCCGGTTTTTTGGATTAGATTTAAGGTATCCAGCAAATCGGGTAATTCTTCATTCTTAATTACCGTATTCAAAGTTAGATAAACCTTGATGTCATTTTTCCTTGCAATTTTAATTAATGCCAGTAATTGTGAGCTTGTAAAGTTTGATGCTCTCCCGCGGGCATTAAATTGACGTAATCCCAGGTATACAGCATCAGCTCCACCTTTTACGGCAGCATGAAACATTTCAGGATTCCCAACAGGTAGTAATAATTCAGGTTTATTCATTCTTCAATAATTTGTTCTGCTTGCAAAGATAAAACTGATAATTGGGCTTAGCGAGTTTTAGGCATAAAAAATACCGCTCTTTTGAGAAAGAACGGCTGTAAAAATGATAATAAACCTTATGGGGATTGAAATTAGTTGTTTAATAAAATGTGTGTGGTTTAGTTTAATTTGTGATGGGAGAATTTTCCATTGCATTTAAACCATTCTCTTTCAGACTTTCTTTTATCACTTTTAGGGCTAAAACTTAAATAAAAAGCTACCCATAACACGAATAAAACAATTGCAACTGGAGTTGAACGATTAAAGTAAATGCCTTTGAAATTATATAGAATTGCTTTGTGAGGATTATCGGGATCAAACAGTATGATAAATTTTTTCCCAAGTGGATATTCAACATTTTCCAATCCTTTTATATGGTAGGTTTTAGCATTAACTTCATATTGAATGATGGAGTAAAAAGAATAGAGTTGTCCCATATTGTCCTTACTGGTTTTAATAACGACTCCTTCAGTTTTATTCCCATTCAATAGCAATCTCCAATTGCTGTAAATTGGAATGAGCAGTATTAATGCAGTAATAATCAAGAATCGAAAACCAGTAATTTTCATGAATTAAGAACAATTTCAGTTTCCATAAATGTAATGAATTTTAAGTAATAAAAAAGGCCGCCAAATTCTGACGACCTTAGTATTTTATCTATTTTGAATTATTGCGGATAATTCAAATTTTCTTCCGTAAGATTAGAAAGTACTTCTTTTCTGTATTTATCTGATTCCCATTTTGCAATGGTTAGATCGTGGCTAACGTAGTTGCCACATTCAATTTTGTTGGTTCCAGGAATCTCACCTTCGAAATCAGCCATAAAATCGAACATTTCTTTGGTAACATCGATAATGTCTTCTGATTTTAAATCACCATGGAAAATAATGTAAAATCCAGTTCTACATCCCATAGGACCAAAATATACAGTCTTGTCTGACCATTTTTTATTGTTTCTTAAAAAAGTTGCACCAAGATGTTCCATGGTATGCATTGCAGGAATATCCATTGCAGGCTCCTGATTGGCCAATTTGGTTCTGATATCGAATGTTGTGATGGTTTCATCACCAAATCGATCTTTTCTTGATACGTAAATACCTCTTTTCAATTTATTGTGATCAACCGTAAAGCTATCTATCTTTTCCATATTTTTTTATTTATACTATTTTGCTAATTCTTTGGTCATTTCAACAACCATATTTGCTGAGTTTACAGCAGCTGTTTCAACAAATTCTTCATACTCGATTGCATTCTCTTGTCCTGCAATATCCGAAATTGATCTGATAACTACAAAAGGAACTTTGAATTGAAAGCAAGTTTGAGCGATTGCAGCTCCTTCCATTTCCACAGCTTCGGCAGAAGGGAAGGTATCTTTAATTTTTTTAGTGGTTTCAGGATTGTTCATAAACTGATCGCCTGTAAGAATTGTTGCCTTCTTGGTTTTTACATCAATCAATTTATGGATGCATTTATCAGCCAGATCGATTAATTTTTCATCAGCTGCAAAGCTCGCAGGCATTCCAGGAACCTGACCGGTTTTGTATCCAAAAACTGTACAGTCCATATCGTGATGAATCAATTCTTTTGAGATTACAATATCACCAACTTTTAAATCGCCAGGAAATCCTCCTGCAGCACCGGTGTTTATTACAAAATCAGGAGAGTAGTTGTCGATCATGATGGCCGCACCAATTGCTGCATTTACCTTTCCAATGCCTGATTGTAACAGAACAATATCATTTCCGTTTAGCTTTCCGGTATAGAAAACAAAACCACCTTTTTTTTGTTCATTTTTATCCGACAATAGTGCTCGAAGTCTTACAACCTCAATTTCCATTGCCCCAATAATACCTATTTTCATGGATACAGTATAAAGTTCAAAGTTTGAAGAATAAAGTTCTAATGCCTTTATAGTTCGATTTATTCATAGCTTACAAAGTTATAAACAATTCGTGTTTTTTTATCTTTCGATATTTAATAAAAGTAGATATTACCTGAAATTATGGACATTGCTCATGATAGCTTAGTAGTATTAGATAATTTAATTAAATTTAGATTTTTAATTAAAAATAATTATTAGAGTATGACCTTAAAGCAGCTTGAATATGCTTTGGCTTTGCAAAAATTAGGCGGATATGGTAAGGTTGCCAAGTTTATGGGGGTGTCGCAACCTGCTGTTAGCTTGCAAATACAAGCATTGGAAGAAGAACTGGGTATTAAGCTCTTCGATAGAAGTAAGAAACAGGTGGAACCCACTACAAATGGGAATCTTTTTCTGGAAAAAGCACAATTGTTGATTACAGAATCGAAGCACCTGGAAGATTTTGCCGTGAATTTATCTGAAGATATTCAGGGGGAACTTTGCTTGGGAATCATACCAACCCTTTCGCCATATTTGGTGCCTTTGTTTGTGGATGAACTCAATCAGCGATATCCGAAATTGAAACTCACGGTTAAGGAAATGATAACCGATGAGGTTTTACAAGGAGTGAAGGATGGTAGTTTGCATGGAGGAATCATTTCAACTCCAATTCAATTGAAGAGCAATCTGGAAGTTTGCCCGATTTTCTATGAAAAGTTCTATTTGTATGTATCCGATAAGCATGATTTGTTTACTAAAGATGAAATTGGCATTGATGAGTTAGATCATGAAAGCATTTGGATGCTTAAGGAAGGGAATTGTTTTATGGATCAGGTTACAAACATCTGTTCATTAAACAGAAAAGAGGAGAATGAACTGGTTTATGAAAGCAATAATATTGATGCCTTACGAAGAATCGTGGAATACAAAGGTGGAATTACTTTTGTTCCTGAGTTGGCAACATTAATGATTCCATCCGATCAGGAGGACTTGCTCAAAGATATCAAGGGAAGCGATAAGGTAAGAGAAATCAGTTTGATTCAACTGAAAAGTGAGGTGCGAAAGAACCTTTTGAACTCGGTAATAGGTACCATTAAGGATTGTATACCAAAACAGATGCTAAATAAAGAGAATAAGGAGGTGGTAAAAACAAATTTTATAGAACAATGATTGCCAAGACATTTAAAACACCATATTATGCTGTAATTTTCTCATCAGTAAGGGAAGAAGGAGACAAGGGCTATTCTGAAATGGCCGATGCAATGATAGAGTTGGCTCATACGCAAGCCGGATTTCTGGGAGTAGAATCCGCCAGGAATGAATTGGGCATAACGGTTTCTTATTGGGAGAGTTTAGATGCAATTCAAAAATGGCAGGAACATCCGGCGCATACAATTGCCCAGAAAAGAGGAAAAGAAGAGTGGTATAAGAAATATGCCGTTCGTATCTGTAGAGTGGATTCTGATTACTTTTTTGAGAAATAAGGCTTACCTTCGAATTAATCCAATTAACCAGATTAACAGAACGGCTCCTATTGTTGAGGCGACAAGTAAACCAAAAAAGCCAGGCATATGGATGTGGAGATGATCCAAAATGCTTCCTCCAATGAAGGCTCCAATGATTCCCACGATCATGTTGACTAGAAGTCCCTGGCCTTTTCCTTTAACGATGATACTGCCCAGCCAGCCGGCAATGATTCCAATGATAATAAAGAGAATGTAGTTCATAATGTTGCGTATTGGTTTTTATTAAGATACGAAAAAATATGTAAGTTCATTTATTCAGGTAGGAACTGACATGCTTTGTCTTCAAGCCAGAAGGCTTGTTTTTTATCCTCAAGCCGGTTTGGCTTTTCATTTTTGGGTTATTCGCTATCATTCATGAGATCCAATTTGTTACGGTAGACTCGAAGCAAAAAGGTCAAGCCAATCAGATACAGCTTGCCATTCCATGGTTATGGTGTGTGCCGATTTGCTCCCGATCAAAATGTCTCTTTTAGATGGAATTGGATTTCTCCCATTCAGGGGAGATCCCGATAGGGAGAGGGGTGTTGTAATAGTGTTGTTTTGTCTTTAAGCCAGACAGGCTGTTCTTATCCTCAAGCCGGATAGGCTGTTCTTTTATCATTGCTATAAAAGAACCAAAAGATCTAGACGTCAAAAATATAGTTACCCATAACGACTTAAAGTCTAAACAGAATAATATTCACTCGTACCTCGTTCATGGGATTCTGTTCTTAACGACTTTTTCATCTATGGGTCCCAACAAATTTTTGAATGTCACTGTTACTGCAATAAATGAGTGATGTTTTAAATGAATTTTGCCTGAAGGGCAAATATCATATAGCCCAGGGGAAGGGAATTGTAGTGACCGCCACCCTGGGTTATTGTGTTTTAAATGTAATTGTCGCAATAGGGATTGGTGTTTTGTGTGGATTGCTTATTGCGACGGCTAATGGATTGGTTTGTCTTATCTTCAAGCCAGACGGGCTGTTCTTTTATCATTGCTATAAAAGAACCAAAAGATCTAGACGTCAAAAATATAGTTACCCATAACGACTTAAAGTCTAAACAGAATAATATTCCTTCGTTCCTCAGTCATGGAAATCTGTTCTTAACGACTTTTTCATCTATGGGTCCCAACAAATTTTTGAATGTCACTGTTACTGCAATAAATGAGTGATGTTTTAAATGAATTTTGCCTGAAGGGCAAATATCATATAGCCCAGGGGAAGGGAATGGTAATGACCGCCACCCTGGGTTAGTGTGTTTAAAATGTAATCGTCGCAATTGGGAATGTTGTTTTGTGTGGTGTGTTTATTGCGACGGAGAATGGATTGGTTTGTTTTCGAGCTGTTAATTTTCTCTTAAATGAGAAGGGTTTTGTGTGTTTGATTTGTGATGCTTTGTTTTTTCATTAACTTCAAATGAGTATTAAGCTTAATGAAATTTGTAATGGAAGATAAAAAAGATATCCTATTGGATAATGACATACTTGTAAACAAATCTCCAATTTTAAATCAGGGCACACCTGAGGAAAAAAGGACGGAGATTTTAAGATACTTTCAGCTTACCTGGGAGCTGGATAATAGATTGTACGACAGCCTAAAGAGTGAAGAGGCATTTTATATGAGGGCTGATCCGCTTCGCCATCCTTTGATATTTTACATTGGACATACGGCTACCTTTTTCATCAACAAATTGATTCTGGCGGGAATTCTAAATGAGAGATTGAACCCCAAGTTTGAATCGATGTTTGCGGTTGGTGTAGATGAAATGTCGTGGGACGATTTGAATGAACAACATTACGACTGGCCTAAGCTGGAGGATGTAAGGCAATATCGCAGGCAAGTGAAGCAGATCATCGAAAATTTGATTCTTGAACTTCCCCTGCAGATGCCAATCAATTGGGAATCTCAATTCTGGGTAATCTTGATGGGGATTGAACATCAACGAATTCACATAGAGACCTCATCAGTCTTGATCAGGCAACTGCCTATTGATGAGGTTCAGCAAATTGATTTGTTTGAAAGCTGTACAGAGAGAGGTTTGGCTCCTGAAAATGTACTGCAAAAAGTAGAGGCAGGAAAGGTGAGCATAGGAAAGGATCGTGATGATGCCCTTTATGGCTGGGACAATGAATTTGGAAGCTTTAAATCTGAAATTAAATCTTTTAATGCTTCGAAGTATTTGGTTTCGAATCAGGAGTTTAAAGGATTTGTGGATGATGATGGCTATGGAAACGAAAAATGGTGGACCGAAGAGGGTTGGGCCTGGGTGCAATACAAGAAATGTAGCTTCCCGTTCTTTTGGTTGAAGGATGGAGAGCAGTGGAAGCTTCGTTTGATGAGCGAGGAGATTGAAATGCCCTGGAATTGGCCAGTGGAAGTAAATTATTTGGAGGCCAAGGCTTTTTGCAACTGGAAATCGGCGCAAGAGGGAAAGAAACTGAGAATGCCGACCGAAGCGGAATATTATCGTCTTTACGATAGCGTGCGAATTCCGGATCAACCGGAATGGAAGCAAGCGCCTGGAAATATCAATCTGGAACATTATGCGTCACCTTGTCCGGTAGACCAATTCGAATCTGCTGGTTTTTACGATGTGGTGGGGAATGTGTGGCAATGGACCGAAATGCCAATCTCAGGATTGGATGGTTTTGAAGTGCATCCTTTCTATGATGATTTTTCGACTCCTACTTTTGATGCCAAGCACAACCTGATAAAAGGGGGATCGTGGATCTCGACAGGGAACCTTGCGATACGAGATTCGCGTTACGCTTTTCGTCGTCATTTCTTTCAGCATGCAGGGTTCCGATATATTGAATCGGAAGAGGAGGTGGAAATCAAATCGGATTATTATGAAACCGATGAGCTGGTGTCGCAATATTGTGAGTTCCAGTACGGACAAATGTACTTTGGCGTAGAAAATTATGCGCTTTCGTGTATTGATTTGATCAAAAGCCATATAAAGGATGTGAAAAGAAGTTATGCTTTAGATTTGGGATGTGCAACCGGACGCATGACTTTCGAACTGGCAAAGTATTTTGATCGTGTTACGGGGCTTGATTTTTCGGCTCGCTTCATTCGAATTGGCACACAGCTTAAAGAGAGTGGGAAATTGAATTACATCCGACAAGAGGAGGGGCAACTGAATTCATACCGGGAATTTAAATTGAGCGACTTTGGTTTGGATCAATATCGTGATAAGGTAGAATTTTACCAGGCTGATGCTTGTAACTTGAAGAGCTTGTACACGGGTTACGATTTGGTTTTTGCAGGAAACTTGCTGGACAGACTGTATGATCCGAAGAAATTCCTGAAAGAGATTGCCAATAGAATCAACAAGGATGGTTTGTTGGTGTTGACTTCTCCTTATACCTGGTTAGAAGAGTTTACCGAAGTGGAAAACTGGATTGGTGGCTTCAGAAAGGATGGTGAGCCTTATTCAACTCTTCAAGGTTTAAAGGATATTTTATCTGATCAGTTTGAGATGCTGGAAGAACCCAAAGATGTGCCTTTTGTGATTCGGGAAACATCGCGTAAGTTTCAGCATACGGTAGCGGAAATGACGGTTTGGAGAAAGAAGTGATTAGCGATGAGCAATGAATAATTGGGAAAAGGAGTGTAATGTTTTGTCTTATCCTCTGGCTGGATGGGCTATTCTGTTTAATCATCATCTTCGCCTATGGGTGCCCCACTTGCGTTGCTCATACCGAACTGGTTTGAATCGGGATTGTGATAAATTGGTGATGGTTCTTAATTGAAGGGATTGTTATTTGGTGGGTTTGCCTGAAGGGCAAATATCATATAGCCCAGGGGAAGGGAGTGATAATGACCGCTGCCCTGGGTTAATGAGTTTGATTTGGAATCGTCGCAAGTGGGAGTGTTGTTTTGTGTGGGGTGTTTATTGCGACGGATAGAATGGCTTGTTATTGTCTTCTTGCCAGACGGGATGTTTTTTTTCCTCAAGCCGGATGGGCTATTCTTTTGTCATTACCACAAAAGAATTAAAAAGTCTAGGTGTAAGCACTCGGTGACCCATTACGGCTCAATGATGAAAAGAAATAATAGTTGCGTTCGTACCTCACTTCACAGAATTTCTTTTTAGTCATCATCTTCGCCTATGGGTGCCCCACCTGCGTTGCTCATACCGAACTGGTTTGAATCGGGATTGTGATAAATTGGTGATGGTTCTTAATTGAAGGGATTGTTATTTGGTAGGTTTGCCTGAAGGGCAAATATCATATAGCCCAGGGGAAGGGAGTGATAATGACCGCCACCCTGGGTTAATGAGTTTGATTTGGAATCGTCGCAAGTGGGGGTGTTATTTTGTGTGGGTTGTTTATTGCGACGGTTAAAATGGTTTGTTTTGTCTTCAAGCCGGATGAGAAGAAATGTGCTGTACTTTATTCTTCGTTCTCAGTTATGACTTCTTCAGCTTCGCCGGACCAATAATGAACAGGAGCTTCTAATTTTTTAGATATTAATTCTTGTATGTCTGGTCTAACAGTCATTTGCCCTTTCATAATAGCTTGGAAGACTGGTTTTGTTAGAGGAAGGGATTCAGTCAGATCATGAAATAAAAGACCTAGCTTTCTTAGTCGTGTTTTTAGGATATCAGGATAAACCAACCTGTGTTGATCTATTGAAGTTTCGAAGACTTGATTGGCATTACAAAAGCGTACTTGCTCAGGGAGTTGATTCCCACAGTTGGGGCAGTAGTTTAGCGCTTCTAATATTAGATGGTTACATGAAGTGCACTTGTGTTGTGTTAGGTAATGCTTTTCAGCTGATTTTAGTTTGTAATCTTTTGTGAAATCAGGTTCAGTGATAATAGGAAGTGACTTTTCTTCATCCTTATGGTTTTGCTCCCATTTATTTTTGAATGAGTAGTGAGGATCTTGTGTTTTCTCAATGATTTTATGAAAATCGAACTCGAATATTTCTGTTAGTACTAAAATGCTGTATTCATCTATTCTTTTCACCCCGGAAAAAATGGAGTGAGCTCTTAATTCGCTTACTCTTAATTTTTCGAAAATTTGTTCAAAACTAAGGTTTTTTGCCTTCATGGCTTCTTCGAAGACTTCAGGAATAATGTAATATTTTGTCATTGTATTTGTTGAATATTTTGATTAAAAATAACAATAATAATTCGAAATAGAATGAGAATTAGGATAAATTGTTGTTTGTGGTAATAATGTTTTGTTAATATTGGATTTGATGAAAAAGCTAAGATAAATACCCGAGGGCGAAGTTAAAGCTTGTAAATACGGTGTAAATGCCATGTCAACTATTTATCGAATTTAGGTTTGTCTTACACAAATCATTTTACAGATAAAGCCAAGGGTTTTCCTTGGCTTTGTAATCATTAAATAAATATCGGTAAGGATATTTGTTTTATGCCGGGTGAGGAACCGGGAGTGGCTGCATCTCTACTTTAATACTGAGGTATTCGTTGATGTAACGGTAAATGTCTATAGTTTGGGTTTCGAACCTGATGTTTTCTACCTTTAGGGTGAATTTACCTTCAGGGAAATTCTTGAATGAGAAGTATCCTTTTTCAGTGATTTTGGTTTCCAGATCAGTGTCGAGAACGCTAACAATACCATTTGCAATTGGTTCGCCGGTTTGTTTGTTCACAACAAAACCTCGTATGGCGATGTGCTGATTGATGACCTTCTTTAGTTTACGAGCAGTAAAGTAGGCTTCTACTAATTTAGGGTTTGCCTCGCGATAGCTTTCGATGGACCAATCGAGTTTGTCCTTCAAAAAGGAATCGGTGGTTCGAATCAACTCTTCAAACTTCTTTTTGTTTTTCTTGTTCTCCTCCAGAATCAAGTCTTTCTCTGCATTTTGGATTTCGATATCGTCGATGCATTTCTTGTAGGCGGTAATAGATTCGCCGGCAATGGAATAGTTGGCCAATTCGCTGGTATAATCAACGCTTAGCTCATACAGTATGAATGCGGCTGCCAGGCGCACAATTTGTGATCTGCGTGCCAACTGATCCTGTACTTTTTCCAGCTTAACGCGTAGTGTTCCATTATCCGTGTCGTTTGCCAAACGAATCAAGGCTATCACCATCAATTTGGACTTGAGGCTAAGCTCTTTGTACAATTCATTTTTTGCTTTGATTACCGCTTTTGTTGGCTTGTTCTGTTCTACTTGAAGGTTGCGCAATTTGGTATGGTAACCTGTGAAAATTGTGATTTGAGCCTTTGTAGATTCATCGGTTTCGAATGCCGATTGGTTTTCTTCCAGCGCATCTTCGATGTGATGATAACTCTGTAGCTTGCTTAAATATCTTGCTATCATATGAGTGTTGTTTGTTCGCTAAATAACTTGTTGTTTATGCATCAACCGAAATTTCAATAGTAAATTACGTATTCGACTCACCCAGTGTAGGTGAGAGGCAGGTAGTAGTTTGATACAGTGGTTTGTATCTTAGGGTGTCAATTCACGGAGTCATGTTTTAAAGCCTCGTACATTGGTTTTAATGGACGAAACGCAAATGTTAATGCTTGAAACGGTCCTGTAAATGCTTAGGGAGTACATGTAAAAGCATGAAACATCAGTGTAAGAGCTTGATGTAGCAGTGTTAGAGGACTAAACGGCTCGTTAAATGTTCTGGTACGCCATGTAAATGAACAGGTCGGCCGTGTAAATGGAACGGAATTGCCATCAAATGCTTTCGAAAGCGCATGCAATCCTTTGGTTTGGCTTATCAATTTATTGGATTGTGCGGTTAGTCTGTCTGAATGAAGGTGTAATGCCTTTGTATGACTTGTTAGGATCATGTGCAAAGCTTTCATCCATTTCATTCTCACCTATCCTTCTCTTGTTCTTCGCTAATGCAGTAAATTGATAATATATATCGTATTGTTTAGCTAAACTCCTTTCGAATGTATAAAAATGTAATTAACAATACAAAATATTTATTGGCTGTTTGAATTTGAAGAATGAAGGTAGTTAACCTGCACTTATTGAAATTGCTAATGCTTCCGATAATTTTAATAAAAATTAAATAAATGCAGTTTAGAATCATTCAAAATATGATAATTAACAAAAAGGGAGTGTTTTTATCAAAAATGAACTATGGTTATCCTAAAAGTCTAATAATATGTGATGAATGTGTTTTCAGTTGATGTAAATGGCTTTGCTTTGTTTGTCAACTTGTTTGTTGTTATCTGTATTTTGTTTGCAATATTAGGCCGTTTGAGGATATTTTAAATGGGATTATTTTGGAATGATTTGGTTTAACTGGATAATTTGAATGGGTAATAGATTTGTGAGTGAAATTAGTTGAGCATAAGTTTTGATTTGAGGGTGGGGTTTGGTAGATTTGGGAGAGCTGCATCGAAATTGTTTGAAGTTCGAATGCTGTTATGGATATTATTTAGGGAAGTAAAAGATTAGATAAATGACATAAACCTGTGAGTTATGAAACTTAGAATTACAATTGTAGTGCTTTCAATATTGTTTTTGTTTGGGTGTGTGAGTAAAAGTAGAGAGACAGAATTGCTTTCAAAAATTGAAAAATTAGAACTGGAATTAGATGAACTTAAGAATGGAGATGAAAAGCTTTATTCTGAAATGAAACACTATTATCAGGAGAGTAAATACCCTACTTGTAAGAGCATTTATATTGAAATGGAAAAAAGACATACCAATTCGAAACATTTTGTGGAGGTAAAAGATTTGTATACAAAGATTTTGAGAAAAGAAGAACAAGAAAGAGAGGAGTTGAGAAAGAAGAAAGAACAGGTACAGGCCGAAGAGAAGAGGAAAATTGAATTAGAAAAACAAAAAAAGTTAAAAGCTTTAAAAAAGCTAAAAAAGTCCTTTGATGATGTGTCAGGTAATACTTGGTATTATAATCCTTATTTTACTCATTACAATAATAAAAATTTGACTTCACTTTATATTGGGAAAAGTGATTCTTATAGTTGGCTTAGATTAAAAATGTCATATCAAGGTAGTAATTGGATTTTTTTTGAACGAGTTTATTTGTCCTATGATGGAAATACAAAGGAAGTTATTTTTGATAAGTATGATGACAAAGAAACTGAAAATAGTGGAGGGGGTGTATGGGAATGGATTGATGTATCAGTGTCTAAAGATCTACTAAAATTCCTAAGAGATTTTTCTCAATCTCCAAATGCAAAAATGCGATTGTCAGGTAAATATACAGAAACACGTAACTTAACTTGGAATGAAAGACAGGGAATAAGAGATGTAATTAAAGGGTATGATGCTTTAAATGAATAAAATCGGTTCTTATATTTTTGATAAGTAATGGTAAAAGTGTGAAATAATAATGCTAATAGCTTGATTTAAATAAAGATGTAATTTATTAAGATAAAATCTAAATCAATGAACACATTAACAATGGAAGCGCCGAGTAAGATAACTCCAAAAGAAAAGGGAGATTCTTTAGAACTTGCTGTTGAGCATATATTTAGTGTAGCAGGGTTTAAAACAAGCCGTAATGTTTGGATTGCAAAGTATGAAATTGATGTGGTTGCTGAAGTAGGGGATAGAAAAGTTATTGTGGAGTGTAAAAACTATCAAAATGGGTCTCTTACAATTCGAAATTTAATTCATCAATGGCATAGTAAGAATCAGATTATAAGAGCTCATAAAATCATTATTGCTTTAGCGGGACTTGTTGTAAAGGATAGTGACTACGCCTTGGCTGCTGAATTTGATATTGAGCTTTGGAGTCAGGATGATATTTCAGAGATGTTTAATTTGTCCTTGAAACCTGATGAGCTTAGGAAAAAATTAATTGAAAAGATTGATTTTAGACCTATTACCATTGCAGAGAGATATAGAGACGATATTACATATTTGGTAATTAAGCCTTTGTTATCGATTTATGATATTCCAGAGGAGGGATTGTTTAGATTATTTAACAGGTGGTTGAGGGCCCATATATTAACAGAGCTTCAGATGACTGAAACTAATGCTTCGGAGAGATCGAATTTGATTGAGTTGTTCGAAGGAAGCAAAACTAAGAAAAGATTCTTAAATCTTGTGAAGAAGAAGAGGAAAGAGGTTGAATATTGGGATACTGTTTATGAGCAGCTTAAATCACATGATGTTTTATCGAGAGAAAGGCAGGATTACTATTTGAGTCATATGAATGACTTGCTGTGTGAATATGCGGATCAGAAAATATTTTTCAGAAGTGATGATTATATGGCTAGGATAAGAAAGTTAATTTCATCAAGGTTACAAAATGCTTTGTTAATGGGGCAATTTTGTTCTTTCACTACGAGTACCATGAATAATCATGTTAAGGTGTTTTTTGAAGAAGAAGGATATGTTGGCATTTATATTACTGGAATATCAGAAGCTGAGAGTAATGTGTTGAATTGGATTATGACTTCACAGTGTTCCCCACAAAGAAATGAAAATGGAGAAATTATTTCATATAGATGGTGGTGCAGTTCCTTAAATGATGCAACCGAAAAATTATATCGGATTTTTACGGAGTATTATGAGATAAGTGAGAAGAATAGGTTGAAGGATGAGCAGATCAAATAATATTGGGAATATATCGAAAAACTATATGTAATAAGAAATTAAAAGTATGAGAGGAAGTTATAGAAGTAGTATTATTCAATTTTTGTTTGTCGTACTCTTTGCAGTATTTTTCTCGGATAGTTTATATGCTCAAAATAGAATTGTGACATTGCCAGAAGGGGAGCAGATTATTTTATATCCGAATAAAACATGGGATTACTATAAGGGTATTTCTTATGATTTTGATTTTTCGACACTTACCAATAATAATATACCAAAGTTTCTGAGGTCTGGAATAAGTGTAGATAAACAAACATTAAGGATTGCTGTTGAGATGTATTTGCAAGGTTGGAGATATATTATGCCTAGACCCAAGAGTTCGCAGGCATATTGGGGTAATTCAGATGGAAGAACAACTTGGTGGAAAGGATATTGGTACAATAGCAAAACTTATAAATATTCGAGGATAAGACCTGTGAAGCAGAGTAGTGGATATTACAAAGGAGATGAACAAAATGATAAAGGATACTGGAGTAATGGAGGAAGTCCTGCGTATCCATCAAAAATTGATTGGTTATTGTCGTCATCAGGAGGAGTAAAACCTTATTAAGAATTGTTTAAAGACTTATAGTTACAATCAAGGTTAAAGTAAGAGCTTTAAACTCATACCAATTGGATGTGCATGGCTGATGCATAGACTAAAGACATAAATTAAAGATATGGCACAATACATTAAAAAGTATTCCATTTTATTGGTTTCTGCTTTGATCCTATCTCATGTATTGACAGGAGTGATCATGATCATATGGCCAGATTTATTAACGAGGGAATTGCCGAATGGAGGGTTTTCCACTTTAGGAACAGGCTTCCTGACTTCGGGGTTGGAATATCTAATCAATATTGCCTTTGTGGTTTTGTTGTACAAAGAGATGAAAAAGGAAAATATCAAATCGATTCCTGTTTTGGTGTTGACTTTCTTTTCATCCTTCATGGGTGTATTGTTCTTTCTGTTTGTTGTGGCCTATGAGCGAATGGGGCTTTGTAAAAAGTAAGAGTTATGAATAAGTTAATGAAAGTATTGAATAAGTATATCGTTTTATTCATCGTTTCGGCATTGTTTGGAATGCCATGGATCTATGTTAGGCATTTGATGTTTGATATGACCAATCATGAAACCTTTAATTTGGTTGATTCTATACCGGGTTATGTGAATTATTTGATTCGATTGATTGTGATTGTTTTGTTGATCATTGATTTTAGAAAGCAGAAATTGAAACATGTGGTTTTGACTTGTATTGCAACGCTGTTTTATCCTCTCTTGGGCGTTGTTGTGTTTGCCCTTTTGATGTTGGAGAAAGAGAAAGTAGAAAGGATAAAGTAATAAGGAAAAAGTAATAAGGATAAAGTAAAAAATATAAGAAGATGAGAAAACTATTATTTGTTATTGTATGTGTTCTAAGTGTGCTAACGATTAGTGCTCAGGAGTATAAAGAATATTTGCGTCAGTTTGAAGTAAGTTTTAGCGAAGGGAATTATGCCGCAGCCGAGAAGCATATGAATAAAGCGATATCGATTCTTGAACAAACGGGCAATAATAAAGAACTGGTATATTCCTATTCGAACCTCGGAACAGCTTTAAGGCGAATGGATAAGAATGAAGAGGCACTCCGAGCCTATAAAAAAGCTTTGGCTTTACGTCCTGATGCCGTGTTTGTATTGGCTAATCGAGCATCGCTTTATAATGTGATGAAGAAATACGATCTGGCTATTGCTGATTTTAATACAGCATTAAAACTTAAGCCAAATGAAGAAGGATTGTTGTTGAACCGAGCACATGCATTTAAACAAAAAGGTGATAGTTTGGCAGCAGAGAAAGATCTTCAAAAGATTATGGAGATCAATCCGGAAAACTTTCGTGCAGCAAGTAACTTATGCGGAATCTATGCCAACAGAGGAGATTACAAGCGTGCTATAGCTACATTAAGTCAGCTAATTGATAAGCATCCCTATGAATTTAGATTGTACAATAACAGAGCCTACTTCTATTTGAAAACCAAGGAGCTTGATAAAGCAATGCTTGATGTGGACAAGTGTATCGAGTTGAATAAAAACTACGATGTTGCTTATACCACAAGAGGGGAATTGTATATGGAGCATGGTGAGTTTAAAAAGGCACTGAAGGATTTAAGGAAAGCTGTAAAGCTTGGAAATAAGGATGATGAGACATTCAAGTTGATTGATAAATGCAATGAGCATTTGAATTAGACTTGAAGCTAGAATTAGCTAAAGAAGAACTGTATAGTATGAAAAATAAATTGAATTTGCTGGTGTTGCTGCTTTTCTGCAGTTCGATGTCGGCCTGTGCACAAAAAGAGTTGAACTTGAAGGCTTGTGCTTTAAGCGATACTATTGTTATGGGCAAAAGTGTAAAAGTGCGTTTGACACTGGAAGGAATTGAGAGTGATATTTTTAAAGGCAGAGAGGCTAAAAGTTGGGATGGTTTCTTTGGTGACTATCAACAGAATCATGATTTTAGAACTTTTGTAAGTGAAGTGCCCAATGAGTTAGGGACGAATGTATTAGGGCCTTATGCCATAAAGATGATGGGCAGGGATTTTGTTTCGAATACAGTAATTGTTGAGGTGATAGAACAGCCCGAAGAGATTTTTAAGATTGAGATGCCCAGAGAAGGAGAAGTGGGAGAGGAAATTACAATCAAGTTACGTGGCAGGTTTAATGGATCGCTTACAGCTATAATTAAAGAGAATGAAATTTTTAAGGTGAATGCCAGATCGGTTACCACAAGTATAGCAAATGGCGTACATAACACGGTATGGGAGTTTGGTGTGAGGCTAAAGAAAAAGGGTGTGTTTGAAATGAATAGAAGTATGTTTAGGAATCTGCCGGATCAAATTAAAATTACGCCTGTGACATTTGAGGTGAAATAAGCGGAGGCTATACAACTTGATCATCTAAAAATTAAATACATGAGATTCCTGATTGTCGTTCTGATCATTTTAGGTTTTACAGGATGTAAAGAGAAGATGAATTGCTCTTATCGAGTGCCGGAAGATAAGGGGGATGGCCTAATGGTATCTACACTTGCAAAGCATGCTTTTGATACCCTCCGATTTGTGGATGTGAATAAAGACATTTGCCAAGGGAAATATGGAAATGTTCATTCGGTCTTGCTTCTTCACAAAAAAGAATTGTTGGTAGAGCAGTATTATCATGCTTGGGATGAAAACGAGATGCATTTTTTAGCCTCCACCACAAAAAGTTTCTCTGCCATTTTAATGGGTATTGCCATTCAACAAGGAAAGATTAAGAATGAGAATGAAAAGATGATGGATTTCTTTCCTGAGTATTCTGTTTTACCTGCTGATTCATTAAAAAAGAGAATTTGTATCAAGCATTTGTTGACCAATACATCTGGATTTGAATGGGATGAGTATGCTTTGGCGGTTGATGATCCACAGAATATGGGTGTACAGATGGATAAAAAGGAGGATTGGCTGAAGGAATCGCTGGAACTGCCAATGGATACCATACCAGGAACTCGGTATGTATATAGTGGGCCAAATAATATCATTGTGGGAGAAATCATCAAAAGAGCGACAGGACAGAATGTGGCAGAATTTGCCAATGAAAACCTGTTTGAGCCATTGGGGGTTAAAGAGTATGACTGGTTTTTCAAGAATGGAGTATGTGATATTAGTGGCGGCTTGAAACTGAAAGTGAGAGATATTGCTAAATATGGCTTGTTGCATTTGAATCAGGGCAAGTGGCAAGGCAAGCAAGTGGTTTCGTCGGAATGGATGGAAAAAATATTTGAGCCATATATTGAAATCAAGCATCCGTTGTACAGTTGCTTTCAGTGGCGAATGGTTGAAACGGAATATGGATTTAATTCATGGTTTATTCCGGGAAATGGAGGGCAGATCATAAATGTTGTTCCTGAATTGGATTTGGTGATTGTAATCAATGCTGACAATAGAAGGATTCGGAAAGGGGAGTGTATTCCCTTGGAGTATTTGTTGAAGGCATTGACGGAATTACATCCGAAGCTCAAAAAGAATTGATAATACTTAAAAAAGTAAAAATATAAAGTCATGAGAAAATCAAATAAACTAATACTTGCAATTGTTGGCCTAGTTGCAGGGATTTTATTGTATTACTTCAGTGATGGAGTTGTAATTGTTGATTCTGAATGGACAAGTTTTCTTTCAGGTGCTCTGATTGGTGTGGGGGGTGGTTTTATGATCTTCTACCTGTTTAATGTCGGTAGGAATAAGGAGTAGATTCAGAAAAAGAACCTTATAAAATAAATATTGTTGACTAACAGTTTAGGACTGCCGGTTTATTTGAGAATAAATTAAAACTCAGATCTATGAATAGGAAATTATTTGTTGGCACTTTGCTAATTGCTGTATTGTTTTTTAGTTGTAAACAAGAAATCAAGAAGGTTAAAAGCAGTAGTGAGGAGATTGTTTTGTTGAATCATGATCCTGTTGTGAAAAGTAAGAAAGATATGCCTAAGAGTTTACCTATCTTATTTCAATCAGGAGAGCATAAGTTGGTAGGTAGAATTTTAATGGCTCATGGATCGAATCTAAAGCCTACTGTGATTTTTCTTCATGGTAATCCAGGATTTGAAAAGAATGAAGAAATAGGTCAGTTCTTAAGAAGACAGGGGTATAATGCAGTGTTCTTTTCTTATTCGGGAACGTGGGGTAACGAAGGGGTGTTTAATTATAAAAATTCCATAGAAGATGTTAAGTCACTGGTGATTTATCTAAAGAAAAATGCGAAATACTTTAGAATAGATACCAAACAAATTACTCTTTGTGGGCATAGCATGGGAGCTGATATTGCCATTCTTTGTGGTAAAGAAATTTCTGGAATAAATAAGATTATTTCTATTGATCCATGGGATGCTTATCATGCTTTACGATCAAAATCGAAGGAGGAATTGAATCAATATATTTCGAATGTGGAGAAAAGGCCTTGCATCAAAGTGAGCTCGGGAGCGGATTTTGTGAATGGTATTATTGAAGATCCGGAAATGGATTTAGAGTCAGCTTTAAGTGTTGGGGAAAACATTCATATTTTTAGTAATAAGGAATCGGAAGCAGAATTCATGGAGAAGTATGCGGGTGTAAGTAAAAAAAATCTAGTTGTTCTTGATGCATGCGATCATTCTTTCTCTGACAAACGTATAGAATTGGCAAAGACAATTATAAAAAGCCTACAGTAGTTGATGTTAATTATAATTTAGAAGATAAAATTATGAAAAAAATAGTATTACTTCTCTTTTCCTTTGTGGCTTTTTCATTCGGTCTTATGTCGCAGACTAAGTATTACAAGGAGTTCGGTAAAAGCAGAATTATCGATCAGGCCGAGTATGATCAGATAAAAGATGTATTGATTCACAAGAACAAATCAAAGCCTAATGTAAATGTGCATTTGATGATTGTGAATGAAAGCATGCGTAATGATTCTCTTGTGCTTACCTACAAAAGACAATTGGTAATGAATGGAGGCGTAACAATAGATTTATCGGGTGCCGAGCAGGTGTATGGCATGGTAGGAAAAAAGTTTCCGAAGTTTACTCTTAAAGATTTGGATGGTCATCCTTGTTGTTCTGATAGTTTGTTAAATGGTCCGGTAGTTATAAATTTTTGGTTTAATGGCTGCAGACCCTGTAAGCGAGAGATGCCAGTTTTGAATCAGATTAAAAAGGAGTACGAGGAAAAAGTTCGCTTTGTATCCATTACGTTTAATAATGCAGGTGAGGCAGGTAGAGTTTTGGAAGACAATCCTTTTGATTTTTACCATTTGGTGGAGGGCAAGGCACTTATTGATCAAATTGGAATTACGGCTTATCCTAAAACCATTATCATAGATAGGAATGGCGTTGTCGGACAGGTGATGGATTGTGTTGAAAGTGTGGTGAATGAAAATGGAGAAGTCGTTTTGGGTAAGGGGGATGAAATCAGGAAAGAGATAGAGAAGATCTTATAGACCTTTTGCAGATGCGAATACAAAAATGATAAGCGCATGAAAAAAAGAATTGAAAAAAAAGGTACTGATATGCTGTTGGATTGTGCACTGGAGTATCTCTCGAAGTAATAATTGTTTGTAAAATATCGAATTGTAACGTTTCACAAAATAATTAATGACATGATTAGATTGTTTTATTATTCGCAGTATTTGTTTTGGCCCTTTTTTGCCTTAACAGTTTTCTATATTATTAAAGGTTCTGTTTTTGAGCCCAACCTTAACGATGTTAGTCTGGGGGTTTTGTTTATGGGAATTGCATTTGGATTTAGTAGCATGGGTGATGTCTCAGATATTTCGAAGAGAGAAGAGAAAATGTTTTTGAATGAGAAGAAATTTAAAAGTCAGGTAATATACATTGCAGCATGTGGGATAATGACTGTTTTTATGACATTGTTCTTTATGAGTTTAAAGTGGTTTGGTACTAACGAAAGTGCCGATGTCTATTATAATTTAGGATTGAATTGTTCTCCATTGATACTTGCTATGTTTTTTACCTTAAAGCAGTTCCTTGATAAAAAGGCATATTTTGATATAAAGAGACAAGAGGATTTGCAATTGGAAAATCAATGTGTTGACAGTTAATGTGATGATATCTAAAATTTAATAGTTATGGGATTATTTAAAAAAACCAGAACCACAGAGAGTAGAAATAAAGGGACATCAGTTGAAGTGTCCGATATGTGGAGAAGAATTATTTTATCAGCGAGAAACTCAACTGAATACGGCAGTGGCTTCTTTCTTTAATTTTGATTGGGCAAATCGTTCGGCTACTTGTTTTGTATGTGCGAATTGTACGCATATATCCTGGTTTTTGGGTGAGTGATGAGTATGAAGATTTAACCTGGATTAACCTTAATTAGGATAATATTAACTTGCTTTAGATTGAAAAATATGTTGTTTTGCAAAGAGACAAATTAAGTGTGAGTTCAGCTAACCACTACACTAACTAATCGAACTTATCCCTGCGAATTTAAATTTGCAGGGATATTTTTATGGCAATTAATCATGCTTTGATAATTCTGTAGTACCTGGCATTTTCAAATCCATGGCATTTATCACTTTTCCAATATTGCATTCCCAGCTTTTCAAGAACTTTAATGGAGGCTGCGTTTTCAGAAAGAACTCGTCCTATGATTTGATCGAATCCTAATGTCTCAAAACCGTATTGTATGCATGCTTTTGCCGCTTCGCTGGCGTATCCTTTGTTCCAATGTTTCCTGAAGACTCTAAAGCCAAGATCGATCAGTTCTTCTTCGTTTAGCTTTAATCCACACCAGCCAATGAATTCATTTTCCATTTTTGTTATCATGGCCCATCTTCCGAAGCCATTCTCTTGATAGTCATTGTAATTCTGAAGAAATGCTTTGGCCTGTTCTACAGATTCGAATGGTAGGTCACCGGTGTATTTTATAACCTCAGGATCGGCATTTAGATCAAACATGCTTTGTGCATCCTTAGGAGTAAATTCTCTTAATCGTAATCGCTCTGTTTCCAATACAACTTTCATGTTTGTTGTTTAATTTAATCCAACCTTAATAATCTAATTTTATCAATGCGAACATCATTGCGCTCACCATTCATGTTGTTGTTGAACTCTTCGAAACTAATCTTGAAAAAATTATAGCCTTTTTTTAGATCTACATGAAAGGAGTTGGAGTAGTTGTAATCGTTCCATTTGCCTTTTCCCCTTTGAGGAAAAACAATAGTGCCTATGTATCCATTGTTTTGCCAAAGGCTTCTGCTGGCACATTTGTCACCGGTATTAACGTCTCCATTTCCATTTGCATACAAGAAGCTCAATTTATAGCTTCCATCTCTGGGTGCTATAACCTGAAAGTAGTAAGGTTCTTTATCGGTTTTCTTTAATGTTACAAAAGACGATTTTCGCTTGCTTAGAAATATCTCTGCTTCTATCAGTTTTTCATACCTGCGTTCATAGAGAAGAACTGGTTTGGAAAGAAAGGAGTGATGGTTTAAACTATCCACGGATTGTACACAAAATTCGGTAGGATACGTAAAATTAACTTCAACCATGTGGGTGTCTTTTGTTTCGAGCAAAAGTTCTCCGTTTTTATAAACCTTGTAATGCGTTGCATTGTTTATCTCATTCCATTGTAATTGATTGTTTTTGTAGGATAAGCTTGGAGTTTCTGGCGAATAGAAATGTTCGACCATATTTATTTTTTCATCAATTGGGATTTCGTTGTTCATTTTAATCACAATTTTGTGATGCCCTTCGATGTTTTTAGGTACAACTGCTCTTTTGTAAGGTGTTCCATCAAAAGTAAATGAGCTAATCCTGTTTCCAAATCCCAACACTTCAATATGAAGAATGGCCTTGTTGTATCTGAAATTACTTAGTACTTGCTTTCCTTTAAATTCTCGTGGAATAACAGGTTTAAATTCTAATTCTTCTGCAGTGAGGTGGATTCCCATCAGAACATGAAGAAAATTAGATATGGCTGAGGATGCACTTAAAAGTTGATCATTCGAATGGTTTTCTGTAGGCTGGAAATCTCCATTTTCAATCGAATAGCTTCTTTTGTTGGTTAGGAATAGTGCCGTGGATCTAATCGAAGAGGCAAGTCCCCAAAGTACAGCTTTTGTATTTTTGTTTTCTGCTGCTGCCCAATTCCATGTTGCCTGAATAAAAGGCCAAATTCTGTTGTTGTGATAATTGGCTACGTTCGGAATTTGTGGATGAAAACAAGCTACTCCAAATTGATGTATTGGAATGTTTTCTGCTGAATTTTCTCTTGCATCCCAAATGTTGGCAAGAGATTCTCCAAGTGCGTCGGAATGTGGTGATACCAAATTGTAATTGTTGTATCGAAATTGACCAAGGTATTTTTTGTCTTCTATTTTAAATTTGTTGTTGATGCTCTTTTTTAAAGCTTCAGAAATGTGTTTGTACTTTTGTATATCCTTGCCAAGAAGGTTTCCCATTTCAATAAGTATTTGCAAAGCCTTATAGTGAACAACTTGGTTAGAAAGGGAATAGGTTTCGTAAATATTGGTAGGTGACATCCATTTGGGATAGGATTGTTCCTGTTGATTCAAGAATGAAGCTTCTCCTTTGAAAAGATGAGAATGATAATCCCAAATTGAATTGATGTCATCATCAATGCTGTTTTTAATAATAAAGTATGTTCTTCTAAGCCAGTCAATATCTCCTGTTGTTTTGTAAATTTCCCATGCAGCTGTCCCCCAAATTAAGCGATCCGAACTTATGGGCCAGGAACCTCCAGTGCCTGCATCTTGAATAATCCTATCGTTTTTTACTCTTTGCATTAGGCTGTTTTGGCATACTTTAGGGTGGAGTAGTGCTAATGATAGCATGCCAGAATATCCTAAGGTAGTGCTTGTAATATTTTCTTTTGAGAAGATACTGTCATTTAAAATTTTCCGGTCTATCTCTTCTAAGGATAAATTGTATATCGCATTTAAAATTTCATGATTCGATTGGTATGAGGGATAATGAAATAAGCTGCGTTTTAGTTTCCACTGGTTGCTCTTTAGGTGAGGGTATGAGGAATTAATTTCCTTTTTGTTTTTAGCGATAGCTAGGAATTCGCCTTGTTCAACACGGTTTGGGTAGATATTAAATCGATCCGACTTGAAAATTGGATTGTTGTCTGATTTACAGGCAAGCATATTCAATGTAAAAAGAAGAACAATTACAAAACGTATGTGTTGATTTAGCTTACTTTTTTGCATAGCTTATTTTTGAATCAGCATTAAAATTAACAAATCGATTTTGAATTGAAATTCTTATTGTATGTTTTATAGCGATTGTCTGTTAAAATGTGATAAAAAAAAACGGCCGAAGCCGTTTTTTCATAGTGGGTAAAAAGTAAGGTTGTATGTAGTAATTGAGATTACTATTAAAATTATATAAAATAAATTAAATGATCAAAAGTTTATTATAAAATTTATTGAGATTTTGTATTGTTTAATCTTTCTGCATTCTCTAAAAGCACATCATATTTGTATCCGGCTCCAAAATCTTTGTCGGTAATTAAAACGCCTTTAAATTCAACGATCTCACCAATGCTAACCTTTTGAGTTGAGGTAATCGTTAAATCAAAATTACCATTGTGCTCTGTGCCGTCTTGAATGTGTATCCAGTTTCTGTTTAATATATTTTCGTTGAACTTGGTTACTTTTCCTTTTACTTTAATAACTGAATTAACTAATTCGTCTTTATTCTTGAAAATGTTTTGGATGTTTGTAAAGTCGTCGCCGGCTTCAATGTCCACTTCAACTTTTACTGCATTTGGTTTTTTCATTTGTGATTTGCTGTGAGGATCTGCTTTTCCAGATGGTTCACTTGAAATTGAGTTTAAGAAATAGATTAGTGGGAAAGTTTTGTCTAATTCTTTGCTGTGAAAATCTTTCATTGGCAAGGCATTCTTGTAAAAATAGGTTTTACCAATTTCTATTGGCTGTTTCCTGATTGCAACCCAAATTTCACTGTTCTCGTTGTTTCCCTTGATGTATGTGTATGTGTTACCATTAATCAATTCAGTTACTTTGATTTTCTCTTTTCCATCAGGAATGTCAATCGAATTACTTTGTTTTTCATTTTTGCAGGCCGATAATAATATGGCAGTAATAAAAAGGCAGGATAATAATAGATTTTTCATAGATGTATGTCTTAATTTGATCTACAATATAATGGTTTTATTTTGATCAATTCTTATAAGAAGAAAGAAGAAAGTTAAAAACTTGTTAAAACAGTTTTAAATATCCAGAGCCAATTAATAATGCCTTTTATTTGCTTTGGGTGAGTTTAGAATGTTATTGTAAATAAAATAAAGACTTGTAAGTCTTAAAAGTTCAATAACGGACGGTGATGTAACGTAAATGGACACGATTAGATAGATTCTAAATAGTGTTGAGTTGCCTACAGTAGTGGACAGTAGTTGTTTTTCATGTTTGGTACAAAAAATGCTAGGTGAATTGCATTTTTATTTAGACCTAAAACATATTTGATGGTGTAGGGGTGAATTTGTCTATAATAAGACTCATTGCAATTATCTTTATAGAGTTTTAACAAATATAAATGATTCAAGCATGCTACGTACTTTTTTATCCCTGGTAATTCTTATTTCAAGTTTTGCTGGTTTTGCACAGAATAACGCTCAATGGCGCGGAGAAAACAGAGATGGTAAATATCCTGATTCTAATCTTTTAAAATCTTGGCCCGCTGAAGGTCCCAAAATGTTATGGCATTTCGATCAATTGGGTGATGGCCACGCATCTGCAGCTGTTACTGAAAAGTATGTGTACACTGGAGGAACAGAAGGCGACGAAGGCTTTGTGATTGCATTTGATCATTCAGGAAAACAAATTTGGAAACAATCTTATGGCAAGGAATGGATGGATTCTTATGATGGTGTGAGAACTACTCCTATGATTAACGATGGAATGCTATATGTATTAACAGGACATGGAGAGCTTGTTGCAATGAATGCTGATGATGGCACTGTTGTTTGGAAGAAGAATGTTTTAAATGAATTTGAAGGCAGTAACATTCGCTGGGGAGTAACAGAGAACTTGTTGGTTGAAGGGGAAAAGCTTTTTTGTACACCAGGAGGCAGTCAGTCAAGTGTAGTTGCATTGAATAAAAAGAGTGGTGAGCTAATCTGGAAATCTGCTGCAAAGGGTGAAAAATCGGCCTATTGCTCGCCTGCTTTGATAAAATTAGATAACAGAAGTCTATTGGTTACCCATACGCAAAATTCAATTGTTGGTATCGATACAAAGGATGGTAAAATGCTATGGAGTGTGGATCATCCCAATAAATATTCCATTCATCCAAATACTCCTGTGTATAAAGATGGAATGTTGTACTGCTTTAGCGGATATGGAAAAGGTGGTGTAATGTTACAATTGGCTGATGATGGTTCAAGTGTAAAAGAATTGTGGCGAAATGAGAAACTGGACAACCAAATGGGTGGTGTAATATTGTTGGATGGTAAGATTTATGGATCAGGGCATGTAAACCGTGAATGGTTTTGTCTGGATTGGAAAACAGGAGAAACGCTTTATTCATCGAAAATGTTGAGTCGTGGAAATGTGATTTATGCTGATGGAATGTTATACTGTTATGGAGATAGTGGAGAAATTGCATTGGTTGATGTAAGTAATGGTTCGTTCAATAAAGTGAGTTCATTTCGAGTTCCTTATGGTGAAAAGCAACACTGGGCTCATTTGGTAATTCACAACAAGAAGTTATATGTACGCCATGGAAGTTCATTAATGGTGTACTCAATTGCGAAATAAAAATTATAACACTACTATAACCTATAACCAATTAAATTATGAAACGATTACTAGGACTGGGACTTGTTGCTTGTTTGGCTTTTTCTCAAGGAACCATGGAAAGGGTTTTTACCGAATGGAGAGGACCAAATAGAACAGGCGTTTACAATGAAACAGGACTCTTGAAGGAATGGCCTGCTGAGGGACCAAAAATGTTATGGTACAATGATAGTATTCCTGTAGGATATTCTTCGGTTGCCATAGCTCACAATACAATTTACCTAACAGGATTAGTTGATTCTTTGGATTACCTTCTGGCTTTTGACATGGATGGTAACAAGAAATGGCAGGTAGCCTATGGAAAAGGATGGGATGCCTCTTTTGTAGATAGTCGTGCTACTCCAACCATTGAAGATGATAGAATTTATCTTTCCAGTGGAAAGGGAGATGTTGCTTGTGTAAATGCATTGAATGGAGAAATCAACTGGAAAGTAAATGCCAGTGAAAAGTTTGGTGGAACTTTTGGTAAATGGGGGATTGCAGAATCGATACTTCTTTACAAAAATATGGTTTATTATACTCCTTGTGGAGAACAAACTACCATGATTGCTTTGGATAAAATGACAGGTGAAACGATTTGGCAATCAGAAAGCTTGAATGACAATCCTGGTTACGTATCTCCATTAATGATCAATCGCAATGGTAAAAATCAAATTGTTACGGTAATTGAGAAAAATGTATTTGGAGTAAATCCCGATACTGGAAAAATAGAATGGCGATTTGATTATGGAGCATATGCTGGTGGCAAATGGAAAGCAAATATCAATACCAATACTCCTTTGTACAAAGATGGTAAGATATATGTGACCAATGGATACGACCACAAATCGGTAATGTTGAATTTGAATGAAGATGCAACAGGAGTTGAATTAGCTTATGTAGATTCTTTACTTGATGTTCATCATGGTGGTTCAGTATTATTGGATGGCTACATTTATGGTTCTAACTGGGAGAATAACAGAATGGGAAATTGGTGTTGTTTGGATTGGAATACAGGTGCTAAAATGTATGAAACCCAATGGCAAACCAAAGGCTCTATTATCTCGGCAGAAGGCATGTTGTATTGCTACGATGAAAAAGTAGGAAATATCGCTTTGGTGAAAGCTGATCCTAATGAATTTAAAATAATTAGTGAGTTTAAAGTTCCATATGGAAAAGGACCTCACTGGTCTCATTTGGTGATAAAAGATGGAGTGATGTATGTGCGTCATGAAAATGCACTAATGGCCTATTCAATAAAAGAATAATGTAAATGCTAAACCTGTTGGGATTTTAAAAGCCTGACAGGTTTCTTACGAATAAGTATATGCTGTCGAAAAGAAGCGAAAAAGGATTAATTCTCTTGGCTGTTGTTGTGGCAACAGTATTGTTTGTGTATTGGTTGTTATACAATCCGGTTAAAGATATTCATGCAAGTATTCCCGGAATGGATAATCGTCCGAAGGAAAGTGAATCCAGTGGAGGAAAGGTTAAGATTGGTGAAGGATTTGATTTCTTTAAAGAGTTATCTACTGATCTAAAGGGTAAATGGGTTCAGTTTCGCGGAGCCAATTCAGATAATATTTCAGCAGACCAAACAAAATTGATTAATTCATGGGGAAATGGACCCAAAATCGATTGGCAGGTGGAACTGGGAGAAGGTCATGCAGCACCTGTGGTTTACAATGGGAAGGTATATGTGCTGGATTACGATGAGGTGAAAAAAGCCGATGCTTTACGATGCTTTTCATTGGAAACAGGGGAAGAGTTGTGGAGAAGATGGTATCGAGTGCATATCAAAAGAAACCATGGTATATCCAGAACTGTTCCGGCCATTAACGATAAGTATTTAATTACGATTGGACCTCGATGTCATGTGATGTGTACCGATCCCAATACGGGAGATTTCTTGTGGGGAATTGATTTGGTTAAGGATTACATGTCTGAAATACCTTTTTGGTATACAGGTCAGTGTCCGGTTATCGTCGACAATATTGCCATTATTGCTCCAGGAGGATCATCTTTACTAATAGGGGTGGATTGTGCTACGGGAAAAGTAGTTTGGGAAACCCCAAATCCAGATGGATGGAAGATGTCTCATTCATCTGTTATGCCAATGAATTTGAATGGTAAGAAAATGTGGGTATATGCTGCAGTAGGAGGTATTGTTGGAGTTTCAGCGGAAGGTGATGACTTGGGAGAGATCCTATGGAAAACAAAAGATTTTGCTCCTTCGGTTGTGGCTCCTTCGCCAATTGTTTTTGGCAATGGAAAAGTATACATGACAGCAGGATATGGTGCAGGAGGTATTTTACTTCAGGTAAAAAAATCAGGTAATAAATATTCGGTTGAAACTTTACAGAAGTTCAAGCCTAAGGATGGAATTGCATCGGAACAGCAAACACCTATTTTATATGATGGACACATGTTTAGTATTCTTCCTAAGGATGCCGGTGGTTTAAGAAATCGTTTTGTTTGCGTTGATCCAAATGATAGTCAAAAGATACTTTGGGATAGTGGTTCAGCACATCGATTTGGTTTGGGACCATATGTAGTTGCCGATGGAAAATTCTTTATCCTTAAAGATGATGGTACCATAAGCATTGCTAAGGCTACATCAAAGAGTTTCCAGTTTTTGGATAAAGCCAAAATTATGGAAGGACACGATGCGTGGGGACCTTTGGTTGTTGTTGATGGACGTTTGTTAATGAGAGATGACAAACATATGGTATGTATTGATGTGAGAGCCAATTAAAGAATTTAGATATGAGGAATAAGTTGATTTTATGGTTGTCTGTTGTTTTGCTAATCGTATTGATCGCATTCATGGCAAAAGATCTGTTTAAAACAGGTGAAGTAAGTCAGGAGAATGTGTACGAGTATGATTTGAATGCTTTACGTCATGTAGATGAATCAAAAATCAGTCATAAAGAGAGCAAGCAAATCAAAATTGATGCAGATGAAATTCATGCCATTGCTGTAGATCAGGATGATAATATCTATGTTGGAACTGATAAAAATGTACTTGTACTCAACTCGGAAGGCAAGCAAATTAACAATTTGAAATTAAGACAAGCTGCATCTTGTATCACAGTAAAGGAGAATGGTAACATTTTGGTAGGAATGAGTAATCGTATCGATATCAGAAAACCTAATGGCAGCCTAAGAAACAGCTTTGTTGTAAAAGGAGATCGAACTTATATTACATCCATTGCTGTTCAGGATACCAATGTTTTTATCGCCGATGCTGGTCAGAAAATCATTCATCATTATAGTATTGATGGCATTAAAATAAAGGAAATTGGTGAAGAAAATCAGGCAGAAGGAATAAAAGGTTTTGTAATTCCTAGTCCATACTTTGATTTGCTGATTGGTAGACAAGGCGAATTATGGGCGGTAAATCCGGGACGACATGCTTTTGAGGCATACAATTTTGAAGGTGAACAAATATCAAGTTGGAATAGAACCTCTATGGGGGTGGAAGGATTTAGTGGATGTTGTAACCCGTCGAATATTGCCATTTTATCTGATGGTTCTTTTGTGACTGCAGAAAAAGGATTGGAAAGAGTAAAAATACATCTCCCTTCAGGAGATTTTAAATCGGTAGTAGCTGCTCCGGATTTGTTTGAACCTGGAACGGTTGGTATTGATTTGGCAGTGGATTCAGAAGATAGAATTTTGGTTTTGGATCCGGCTAAAAGCTTAGTTAGAATTTTTGAAGCAAAATAGAATGGAAAGAAGAGATTTTTTAAGAAGTGGCTTGAGAGGATTAATAATTGCGGGATTGGCTGCAATTAGCGGGGTGTTTGTTTACCGAAACTATACAACGAAAGAAACTTGTGAGTTTACCACTCCATGTCAGGATTGTAAGCAGTTAAAAAGTTGTAAAAAACCAGAAGGCTTAAAATTCAAAAGAGATCAAAAAGTTTCTAACAACTAGTTACTAATTACTAGTCAGTATGAAAAAAGACAGAAGAGAATTTATAAATACATGCTTTCGTTTTGCGGCGGGAGCAAGCATTGTTGGAGTTGCAGGAGTTCTGGCGAGCAAAAGTGTAAAAGGAGATTACCTTTGGCAACTTGATCCAACCAAATGTACACAATGTGGGCGTTGTGCAACAAGTTGTGTTGTAACGCCATCGGCTGTAAAATGCATTCATGTTTATGACATGTGTGGTTATTGTGATTTGTGTGGTGGATATTTTAGACCTAATGTGAAGAATCTATCTACAGGAGCAGAAAACATGCTTTGTCCGACCGGAGCCATTAAGCGCACTTATGTAGAGGATCCTTATTTTAAATATGAGATTATTAATGAGTTGTGCATTGGTTGTGGCAAATGTGTAAAAGGTTGTGGAGCCTTCGGAAATGGTTCATTACAATTACAGGTTAGTCACGATTTGTGTGTGAATTGCAACGAATGTGCCATTGCACGCGATTGTCCATCAGATGCATTTAAACGAGTTCCTCTTGAAGAAGCCTACCAGTTTGCCGGCTTCAAAACCAATAAAAAGATTTAAGAAATGAAGAAAATCTTTTCGATATTCTCTCTGTTAGTGCTATTGGTCATCGATTTTGCAGCTTTTGCGCAAACTCAACGATTTCCAAGACCAGAATTTGAATCGGGCTACACGCAGCCGGTTACTTCCATGCCAGAACCTCGGGCAGGAATATTCGCATTGGTGGACGTATTGCTTTTGATTGCAGCTTTAAGCTTGATTACCTGGTTTATTCATAAAAAGCGTTCACGTACAGGAGTTGTAATTACTTCACTATTTTCAATTGTATATTTTGGATTCCTTAGAGAGGGATGTGTATGTTCTGTAGGATCAGTTCAAAATGTTGTGTTGGCTTTATTCAATCCAGGATATCATATACCACTTTCCGCTTTAGCATTTTTTGTGATACCATTAGTTTATACACTGTTTTTCGGAAGAACCTTTTGTGCAGGAGTTTGCCCTTTAGGTGCGGTTCAAGATGTTTTTCTGCTAAGACCGGTTTGTTTGAAGAAATGGTTGCAGAAAGTTCTGGGATTGATTCCATGGATATATCTTGGTTTAGCGATTCTTTATGCAGCTACGGGGACCGATTTTATTATCTGTAGATACGATCCTTTTGTTGGAATATTCAGGTTCAACGCAACTTTCTTCATGTTTGCCATTGGTGCAGCATTTCTACTGATTAGTGTTTTTATTGCTCGTCCTTACTGTCGATTTTTATGTCCTTATGGTGTGATTTTGAACTTGGTAAGTAGAGTTTCTAAAAAGCATTTAAGCATTACTCCGGCAAGTTGTATACAGTGTAAACTTTGTGAGAATTCATGTCCATTGGATGCCATCAACAAACCTGTTGAAGTCAAACAAATGGAAGATAAGCGATCAGCAACGAGACGTTTCATCCTTTTGGGAATGATTATTCCTGCCTTAATGATAATTGGTGCTTGGGTGGTTTCTAATTTCCATGAAAATTTGGCTATGGTGAATTCGAAAGTACGTTTGGCCAATGAATTGCTTCATTTTGATTCGAATACGATGAAGGAAAGTTTGGAGATTGAAGGATTCAGAACCTCTGGAAAAACCAAGGAGGAACTATATCTGGAATCAGCAGCTATATTAAAGCAGTTTTATTATGGATCGTGGATGCTAGGTGCCTTTATTGGTTTGGTATTTGGCTTGTCATTGGCAGGATTAACAAGATATCGTTATAGAGAAGACTATGAGCCAGATAAAGGAGAGTGTGTGAGCTGTGCCAGATGTTTAAAATATTGTCCAGTGGAGAAGGTTTAACCACGAAGGGTAACGAAGGTTTTCACGAAGTAACACAAAGGATAAGAACACTATGAGTAAGGAATAATAACCACAAAGGAAAAAATAAGGTAATCACAAAGGAGCACAAAGTTTATAATGTGTGGTTAAAGAGAAAACACTTAAATGAGTATTAGGTTTGTTTATAATATCAATGAACAACATTTAAATAAAGGCGGAATAAAAAGAGTAAACTATAATATTAATCATCGTAATCAAAGTATAACATTTTCCTTCGTGGAACTTTGCGAAGTACTTTGAGCAGCCTTTGTGGTAAAGTAAATAATCACAAAGGAACACAAAGTTCATGATTATGGATAGAGAGAAAATATTTAAAAAGATATTAGATTGTTGTTTTCGAGTGCATACTGAACTTGGGCCTGGCCTATTGGAATCAGCATACGAGGCTTGTTTATTATATGAATTAAAAGAAGAAAGCCTTGATATCAAACAACAGTTAGCCGTTCCAGTTACCTATAAGAATGTGGAACTTAATGTTGGCTACCGAATTGATTTGTTGGTAAACAATGAAATTATTGTGGAATTAAAATCAGTTGAAAAAATGAAAGATATTCATTTAGCACAGATTTTAACTTATATGAAATTAGCAGAATGTAAGCTTGGACTACTCGTAAATTTCAATGAAAAGCATTTAAAAGACGGAATAAAAAGAGTTATACTATAAAAATACTTTGTGTCTTGTGGTAAAAAAATATTATCCACAAAGGAAAAACTAAGGGGTTCTCCAAGGAACACAAAGAATATAAAATTACAGTGAATAAAAATAAAAAATAGATAAATCAAAATTAAAGAATAATAATCCTATTTGACGAGTGAATGAGTAATCCTTAGTGAGACTTTGTGAAGTACTTCGGGTGACCTTTGCGGTAAAACTAATCTTTGTGGTAAAATTATGAAGAACAAATTCAAATTAAGAAAAACCAACCAATTTCTATGGAGGAATATTGCAATTGTGGCGGGGACTTTCTCGTTTATCATCTGCATGTTGGTTTTGGTGAATTATATACAAATCAATCGAATTGATCCTGTAAATACAGAATTAATCAATTCATTGGTGCAACGATTGGAAGAAAATCCAAATGACAACCAATTGAGAGAGCAGATTCGTGAAATGGATCTTTTGGTGCGTAAAGCATACTTCACCAATCAATGGCAGGTGAAAGCTGGTGGTTATCTTTTGTTATTAGGTGTTATTGTTACAGCAATTGCTTTACAGATGTTTTATGCAGGCAAGCAAAAATTACCGGAAGTAACGGAGAGTGAACAAGAGAATATTGTTTTATTCAAAGAAAAAGCCCGTAAATGGATTGGCGTTGGAGGATTTGGATTGGTGGCCATAACCTTATTGATTGCCTTTTTGACTCATAAAGAATTGGGGAATCAGTTTACCCAAGCTGCTTTGGTGGCACAATCAACTCCTGAAGAGACCAATGATAATGTGGAAGTGATTGAGCCGGCTAAAGAAGTTGTGCAGGTTGAGCCTGTTAAAAAAGAAGAACCTGTAATAGAGCAAATTGCAGAAGAGGAGCAAAAGAAGGAACCTAAGAATCAAGAACCTGTTGTTGCTGAAAAGAAGCAAGAAGTAGCGGAGAAGAAAGAACCGGAAGTAAAAAAGGAAACTCCTGTCAAAAAAGTTGCTGCCAATACATCATATCCTACAAAAGAAATGAAGGCAAACTTCCCAGCCTTCCGTGGAGCTGCTGGACAGGGAGTATCTTATCAAAAGAATATCCCAACCGATTGGGATGGAGCAAGTGGCAAAAATGTATTGTGGAAGGTTCAAGTGCCAATTCATGCTTATAACTCGCCCGTAATTTGGGGAGATAAACTGTTTTTGTCAGGAGCCAATGCAACCCAAAGAGAAGTATATTGCTATGATAGAAACAATGGAAAGCTACTTTGGACAGCAAAAGTGGAAGGCATTGCAGGTTCTCCTGCAAAATCACCTGAGGTAACACCAGACACAGGTCATGCGGCATCTACCGTTACTACGGATGGAAAATCAGTTTTTGCCATTTTTGCCAATGGCGATATCATTGCCTTGGATTTTAATGGAAAACAGAAATGGGCAAAGAATCTAGGTGTTCCTGATAATCATTATGGACACTCTTCATCTTTGTTGGTGTATCAGGATAAACTGATTGTACAGTATGATCACAAGAAAGATGCGAAAGTATTGGCACTTTCAACTGCAAATGGTGACGAACTGTGGAGTACAAAAAGAAAAGTTCGTGTATCCTGGTCATCGCCGGTGATTGCTCAGATTGGAGAAAATACAGAACTTATTCTGGCTGCTGACCCTTGTGTAGCCTCATACGATGTGAATACAGGAAAGGAACTTTGGAAATTAGATTGTATAACTGGCGAAGTTGGTCCTTCTGTGACAGTTGGTAATGGTATTGTATATGCTTTGAATGAATATGCTAGTCTTGTGGCCATTAAACCAGGAGCAAATCCAGAGGTTTTATGGGAAGCATACGATTACTTGTCGGATGTTCCTAGCCCTGTTATTTCAGGAGATAATTTGATAATTGTAACCAGTTATGGAGCCGTAGTTTGTTATGATGCTAAGTCCGGAGAAATACGTTGGGAGCAGGAATTCGGTAATGGATTTTATGCATCTCCAATTGTTGCCAATGGGAATGTATATCTGCTTGACAGAGATGGTGTGATGCATATTTTCATGGCAGACAAAGAATATAAAGAAATTGCTGCTCCTGCATTGGGAGAGAAATCAGATATGACACCAGCATTTGCTGATGGAAGAGTATATATTCGAGGAGAGAAACACCTTTATTGTATAGGGAAATAACTATGAATGAGATTCAAAATATTGTTGACAAGATAATTGCCGAAAAAGGAAAAGATTCTGATAAGGTAATTCCGATTCTTCAGGCCATTCAAGGGAAATTCAACTATTTGCCAGAGGAGGCTTTGAAAAGAGTTTGCGATACTACGGAAATTACAGAATCTCAGATTACGGGAATCTCGACCTTTTATTCTCAGTTTAGACACCATCCTGTAGGAAAGCATATTGTAAAAGTATGTGTTGGAACGGCTTGTCACGTAAAAGGAGCCAAGCAGGTTTATGATAGTTTCAAGCGTGAATTGAAAATTACTGAAGGTGATACCGATGCGGATAAGCTATTTACTGTTGAAGAAGTGGCTTGTTTGGGATGTTGTACCATTGCTCCTGTTGTACAGATTGATGATGTGACTTACGGACATGTAGAAACCGGAAAGGTTGCTGAGATCATCGAGGATTTTAAAAATCTTGCACCAAGTGAAGAAAAGCAGGTAAGAGAGGTTACCGAAGATGGAATTTCACAGGGAGAAATTCGAATCGGATTAGGTTCCTGTTGTATTGCAAGTGGTAGTTCGGGAGTAAAGGAAGAACTGGAAAGAACTCTTGCAGACAATAAAATTAAAGTTGATGTAAAGCAGGTAGGCTGTGTTGGTGTGTGTAATCAGGTACCAATGTTAGAGATTCACAAGGATGGTGAAGAACCCGCTTTTTACACGAAAATAAAGGCGAATGAGGTAAGTGAGATTATTAAGAACCACTTTCGCTCCGAAAATTGGATAAGTCGCTTCAAAAACAGGTTTTACAATTACGCCGAGGACTTGACATTTTCCGATGTTCCGGTTAGCTCGAATAGGTACAATGCTGGTGAAGAAGGTACTCCGATTGCAGAGTTTTTAAAAGGACAAGTAAATATTGCTACTGAATACAGAGGAGAAATAAAGCCTTCAGATTTTAAAGAGTACAAATCAAAACATGGATTTGAGGCATTCGCAAAATGTTTGAAAGAACTATCACCAGATGAGATTATCGCTCAGATAGAAGAAAGTGGATTAAAAGGCCGTGGAGGCGCGGGTTTTCCATCTTTTATCAAGTGGAATTTGGTAAAGAATGCCAAGGCTGATAAAAAATACATCATCTGTAATGGTGATGAGGGAGATCCAGGAGCATTTATGGATCGCATGTTATTGGAATCCTACCCATTCAGAGTGATTGAAGGGATTCTAATTGCAGCCTATGCAGTAGGCGCAAGCGAAGGGCGATTGTACATTCGTGCGGAGTACCCGTTAGCAGTAACTCGTATTAAAGAGGGGTTGGAAATTTGTAAGAAGGAAGGCTTAATTGGAGAGAATATCCTTGGTAGTGATTTTTCTTTCGATTTAAAGGTTTTCGAAGGAGCGGGAGCTTTTGTGTGTGGAGAAGAAACAGCATTAATAGCTTCTATTGAAGGGAAAAGAGGTATTCCGGAATTGCGTCCGCCGTACCCGGCAGAAAAAGGCTTGTGGGAGAAACCAACCTTAATCAACAATACGGAAACCCTGTCATTGGTGCCATTCATTATTCGTAATGGCGCAGAAAGTTTTAAGAAGATTGGAACTGAAAACAGCAAGGGAACCAAGGTTTTTGCATTGGCAGGAAAAATCAAGCGTGGAGGTTTAATTGAGGTGCCAATGGGGATAACCATCCGCCAGATTGTAGAAGAAATTGGAGGAGGAATTGCCAACGGGAAGAAGTTTAAAGCAGTACAGATAGGTGGACCATCAGGAGGGTGTATTCCTGCTGAAATGGCGGATACAGCCATTGATTTTGATTCGCTTAAAGAAGTCGGAGCCATGATGGGATCTGGAGGATTGATCGTGTTGGATGAATCTGACTGTATGGTGGATATTGCTCATTATTTCTTGTCGTTTACCCAGGATGAATCGTGTGGTAGATGCACCTTCTGTAGAATTGGTACAAGACGAATGCTTGAGATTTTAGCGAAAATCAAATCAGGAAAAGGAAAATTGAGTGATTTGGATTTGTTGGAGCAGCTGGCCATTAATACCCAAAAGGGAAGTATTTGTGGTTTGGGAAAAACAGCGCCAAATCCTGTACTGTCAACATTAAAATACTTCCGACATGAATATGAGGCACACATCAAAGGCGAATGCCCTGCCGGGAAGTGTGAAAATCTGATTCGCTACGAAATCAATGATGATTGTACCGGATGTACTAAATGTGCTCAGCGTTGTCCGGTGGATGCCATACAGGCAAAACCATATGAATTGCACACAGTGGACAATGAATTGTGTATCAAATGCGATATCTGTAAACAGATTTGCCCGGTTGATGCAGTAGAAATAAAATAGGCCCGGAAGACCTGATAGCGTTTGCAAAACCTTTCAGCGTCGGATTGATAAATAATGAATTACGAATTATCAATTACGAATTACGAAAATGCCAACAATAAAAATAGACAATCAGACCATTACAGTTGCAGAGGGAATCAGTATCTTGAATGCAGCCCGTTCTGCAGGAATTCACATTCCTAGTATGTGTTATATGGAAGGATGTAGCAATCATCCAACCTGTATGGTTTGTATGGTGAAAAACAATGCCAATCAGCAAATGATTCCTTCTTGCGCAACCAAGGTGGTAGATGGAATGGATTTGGCAAGTGAGGACACAGAAGTAAAAGAAGCCAGAAAGGAAGCCATCGAGCTTTTGATGAGTGATCATGTTGGTGATTGCGAGGCTCCTTGTCGTGTAGCTTGTCCTGCCTATATGGATATTCCAAAAATGAACCGATTCATTGCCAATAATCAGTTCGATAAGGCATTGAAAATTGTAAAAGAGGAAATTGCCCTTCCTGGGATTTTAGGGTACGTGTGTTCTGCTCCTTGTGAGAAGGTCTGTAGGCGAAAAGATGTGGAACAGCCAGTTTCCATTTGTTTATTGAAGCGATTCTCGGAAGAAGAAACTCAAAACTATTTGCCTGAGAAGAAAGAAGCAAGCGGTAAGAAAGTAGCCATTGTTGGAGGAGGAGCATCTGGACTTTCTGCAGCTTATCATTTGTTGTTGAATGGACACGATTGTGAGCTGTTTGAAAAATATGAAGGTGTTGGAGGAATGTTACTGGCATCAGTTTTAAATGGTGACTTGCCAACAGAAGTGATGGCTAGAGAAGTTGCTGTTTTAGATCAATTGGGATTAGTAACGAATTGCAATGCTGAAGTTTCAAAAGAGAAATTTGAATCCCTAAAGCAAGAGTACGATGCAGTGATCCTTGCCAACGGAACAGATGGACAAATATTTGGTCTGGAGGCTACAAAAACTGGCTTGAAAATAGATGCTGGAACCTATACAACATCCGATCCGAAAGTATTTGCATGTGGTAGCGTAATTCGAACTCAAAAAATGGCAGTAAAAGCCATTGCGATGGGAAAGGAAGTTGCCTGGTCGGTTGATGCTTATTTAAATGATGGCAAGGCCAAAGCAACAGAACGATTATTCAATTCCAGGTTTGGAACACTTCGTAAAGAGGAGTTGGCTGAGTATTTGAAAGAATCGCTTGAAGGAGATAGAGTGGATGCAGAATCTCCGAAAGGATATACAAAAGAAGAAGCCATTGCAGAAGCAAAGCGCTGTATGCATTGCGATTGCCGCAAGCTGGATAATTGCCGTTTGAGAGATTGTGCAGAGGAGTACAAAATTGATCGCAGAAGATTTGCTTTGGGTGAAAGAAATTCTGTAATGAAATACATCAATCATGATTCGGTGATTTATGAACCGGAAAAATGCATCAAATGCGGATTGTGCATAGAGATCGCCGAAAGGCATGGTGAGAAAACCGGATTGACCAATATTGGTAGAGGCTTTACGGTAAAAGTAGCAGTTCCATTTAATCAGCAATTGAAACAAGCATTAACCATTGTAGGAAAGGAATGTGCCGAGGCTTGTCCGACGGGAGCTTTGTCGCTTCGCTCTAATTCATAATTAACAATGAATAATTAATAATATCACCTTACCCTTAGTCCCTTTCCTTTAGAAGAGGGAAACGTGAATAGCAGAAGGAAGGTGATGATAGAAATAAAATTAACTAGTAGCTCTATTCCCCTTCTCCTTTAGGAGAAGGGGTTAGGGGATGAGGTAAACAGAAAATGAAGCAACTATTCCTCTCCATATTAACAATCGCATTGAGCCTATCATCAATAGCTCAAAACAAACACAATTGGCTTTCCTTTCGTGGGAATGCACAGTTGAGTGGTGTTACGCAAGCAGAATTGCCAAAGAATCCATCTCTTTTGTGGTCCTACAAAACTGGTGATGCTATTAAATCATCGCCCATTGTTCGTAATGGCATCATCTATGTTGGATCGAATGATGGAAACCTTTATGCCTTAAGCAAATCGGGGGAGTTGAAGTGGAAGTTCAATGCGGAGACTTCAGTAGAGGCATCGCCCATGTATCTGGATGGGAATGTATATTTCGGAGCTTTGGATGGGACGTTTTATTGTTTGAATGCGAGCACTGGAAAAGTGAGGTGGAAGTTTGTAACTGAAGGTCAAGTTTCAGGATCGGCCAATTGGTTTTACGATAAGGCAAGCAAGCAAAAAAGAATTCTATTCGGTTCTTACGATTTTAAATTGTACTGTTTGGATGCCAAATCGGGAAAGAAATTATGGGATTATGAATCGGATAACTACATCAACGGAGCGGCATCATGCAATGGCGAAATTGCCATGTTTGGTGGTTGTGACGGTTTCCTGCATCAGGTGGATGTGAAAACAGGAAAAGCTAAGAATAAGCTGGATATCCAAACCTATATCGCATCATCAGTTGCCTTGGATGGGAATCATGCATTCTTCGGAAATCACGATGGGGAGTTTTACTGTGTGGATTTCAGGAAAAATCAGGTCAACTGGAAGAAGGAAGGAGCGATTTCTTATTTGGGATCGCCTGCCATTGCCAGTGATATTGTGATTATTGGAGCAGAGAACAGACAGGTGTACTGTTTCGATAAGAAATCAGGAAAAATAAAATGGCAATTTAAAACCAGGAACAAAATAGAGGCATCGCCTGTGATTGCAGCGAATGAGGTAGTAATGGCATCTGGAGATGGTCGCATATATTTATTGGATAAGGAAAATGGTCAGAAAATCTGGTCGTACGAAATAGGAAGAGCCTTAATTGGAACACCGGCCGTGGTTGAAGGAATGATTGTGGTGACAGCCATGGATGGATCTGTTTATGTTTTTGGAGAAAGGTAAACCTTCTGAAAGCCCCGCGAAGAGTGGTTGACTTAGGCTATGGGCGGCCAAAAAGTACGCAGGAAGCCATGATTTTGGCTATGGATGCCTAAATATTGCGTATGAACGGCTTAAATATCCGCAGGATGGTATATAATAGTCTATGGACGGATAAAAAGTGCGCAGGAAGCTATGATTTTAGCGATGGACCATTAAAAGTTGTAAAGGAACACTTAAAATCTGCGCGGGAAGTAGATTTTATCAGGAAAATTGGGGCATAGAACGAAAAAAAGTGATTTAAAAAGCGAATAGTAATATTTTAAGGATTCGAAAAGATTATAAGTATGAAAATAGAGTTAAAGCAAATTTCAAAATACTATCAGGTTCCGGGCAAGGAAAAGAGAATGGTTCTTGACGATTTATCCTTGAAAATAGAATCGGGTGATTCGGTTGCAATTGTAGGACCATCGGGTTCTGGCAAGAGTACTCTGTTAAACTTGATTAGTTCGTTGGATCATGCCAATTCGGGAGTAATTCTTCATGGCGAAAGAGAAATTGGGAAGCTGGGAGAAGATGAAGTTGCCCAGTTCAGGAATAGAAATTTGGGTTTCATTTTTCAATCGCATCACCTATTGCCTCAACTGAGTTTGATTGAGAATGTATTGGTGCCCCTGATTCCTGAAAAAGATAAGAAGTTAAAAGTTGAGGCAGAGCAAAGGGCTCAGGAATTGATTGATTTTGTTGGTTTGTCAGGTCAAATTAGTCAATTGCCCGGACAAATGTCGGGTGGAGAGTGTCAGAGAACTGCTGTTGTTCGTGCATTGATCCATCAACCAGGTTTGTTACTGGCAGATGAACCTACAGGATCTTTAGACAAGCGATCTGCTGATCAGCTTGGAGATTTATTGGTATCGATTAACGAAAAACAAAAAGTAACACTTGTAGTGGTTACCCATTCCATGGATCTGGCAAAAAAAATGAAGAAAATATACAAACTTGATAACGGAAAACTAACTATAATTTAAATAATAAACCCTTACAAATGAAGAACTACATCCTAATCTTAATGGCATTATCGCTGTTTTCATGTACATCGAAACAGAAAAAAGTAAGCGAATGGAGAGGTGAAAACCGCTCAGGAATTTATGCGGAAACGAATCTTTTAAAAGAGTGGCCGAAGGATGGTCCAAATCTTCTTTGGGATGCTGAAGGAGTTGGAAATGGTTATGGATCGCCTGTTGTTACTGATAATAACATTTATTTGAATGGAGAGGTGGATAGCATTGCTTATTTAATTGCAATGGATTTGGAAGGGAAGATGCTTTGGAAAACAGAATTTGGTAAAGATTGGATGAAGAATTTTATCGGATCTCGTTCTGCTCCAACTGTTGTTGATAGTTTAGTTTACGTAGCATCTGGTTTAGGAGATGTTGCTTGTATTCATGCTGAAACAGGTAAATTGAAGTGGAAAATCAACATGTTGGAAAAATTTGAAGGTAAAAATACACGTTTTGGATATTCTCAGTCTCTTTTGGTAGATGGTGATTTGGTTTTTGCTGCTCCAGGTGGTAAAGAAAAGAATATTATTGCATTGGATCGATTTACAGGAGAAACCAAATGGATCAATTCGGGTGTTGGTGAAATGCCTGCATATTGTTCTCCTTTATTGATTGAATATCCAACAAGAAATGTATTGGTAACCTTCTCGGAACATGCACTCTTAGCCGTAGAATCGCAAACAGGTAAAACCTTATGGATTCACCAGCAGGATACTACAAAGGGTGATGTAAATGGAAATACACCGATTTTTGAAAATGGATATTTGTATTACGTTACCGGATGTGGAAATGGTACTGTGAAACTAAAATTGGAAGACGAGGGAGCTAAAATCACTGAAGTGTGGAGAAATGAAGAACTAGACAACATCATGGGTGGTGTTGTGAAGCTAAATGGTAAAATCATTGCTTCGGCACATCGCAAGAAATCATGGAAGAGTGTTGATGCTGAATCTGGTGAAACTAGAGATACTTTGAAATTTGGTAGAGGTTCGAGTATTGCTGCCGATGGTATGTTGTATTGTTATAACGAGAGAGGACAAGTTGGATTGGTAGAAGTAAGTCCTGAAAAGATGGAATTGGTAAGTCAATTCAAAATTACCAAAGGAACCAAAGAGCACTTTGCTCAACCTGTAATTGCCAATGGTGTATTGTATATCCGTCATGGTGATGCATTAATGGCATATGATATTAAGGCAATTAATAATTAGCAATGAGTAGTTAATAATCGTTAAGAATAGAACCAAAAGTTAGGAACTTGTTTTTTAATGAATGTTTTCTTTTACTTAAAATCTAGACTATGAGTAAGCAAATATTTATATGTGGTTGTGAGAAAGATGGAAAAATCGAAAAAGAGTCTGTTCAAAAATTGATAGAGACTCTGGAAGAGAAGAATATTGGCTTCACTTATATTGAAGATATGTGTGGCACAATTCTTAAGAATCCAGATGATTTGGAAAGTCTGTACACAACTGAAGATGCTGTTGTTTTTGGCTGTCAGGCACGTGCCATGCAGAATTTGGTTGACAACTCAGGAAGAAGAATAGAAGAAAGTACAACAACGTACCACCATATTGATGATGACAAGGAGGAATTGATTTCGAGTTTGGAATCAGGAACAGGTGAACCACTCAAGATTAAATATTCTGATGATTGGAAGCCTTGGTATCCTGTTATTGATTATGAACGTTGCAATGGCTGTAGAAAGTGTTTGAACTTCTGTTTGTTTAGCGTTTACTCGGTTGAAGATGATGGAAGTGTTGTAGTATCGGCTTCGGCAAATTGCAAAGACATGTGTCCTGCCTGCGCAAGGGTTTGTCCACAAAATGCCATCATCTTTCCTAAACATGCCGAAAGTCCGATTGATGGAGGAGAAGGCGATGGTTCCGAAAATGAAAAAACGGATATCCTCGAACAAATTCAGAATGATGATGTTTATTCAGTATTAAGTGCAAGAAGAAAGAATTTTCAGGTGTCATTATTGAAGAAAGATCAATTGCAAATGGCAGAGGAAGAGCGACGAGCTTGTTGCAGCGGAGCAGATAAGGCGGAAGAGAAAAAAGAAGAGAAAAAAGAAGAGAAAAAAGAAGAGAAATGCGATTGCGACTGCAATTGCAAGGAAGAACCAGAGGCAAGCTGCGATTGTAATTGCGATTGCAAGGATGGTGATTCGAATTCATGTTGCTGTTAAAAAGGATAGAATGATATTTTCATTAGGATCAAGAATATTACGCACTGTTGATTTAAAGTTGCTTTGGAAATTGGGCTACAACCTTGGCTTTAAAGGCATGAAGGCAGTTGCAAAGCATAAAAAGCGTTTAAAGAATGGAGAATTGTATCCGGCTTTCATGATGATTTCGGTTACGGACAATTGCAATCTAAATTGCCAGGGATGTTGGGTAACAATTAACAATACTTCCAAGGGAATGGATGTGGAAACACTGGAAAATATCATCAATTCCAGTAAGAAAAAAGGATCATACTTTTTTGGTCTTTTAGGTGGTGAACCGCTAATGTATCCACAATTAATGGATGTGATCGAACGTCATTCCGATTGTTATTTTCAGCTTTTTACCAATGGGACTTTGCTGACCGATGAAGTGGCTCAGCGCTTAAGAAAGTTAGGGAATGTTTCTCCTTTAATTAGTGTGGAAGGCTTGAAGGATGTGAGTGACATCAGAAGGGGAGCGAAAAATGTGTATGGCCGCACCATGACGGGAATAGACTCTGCCATTAATAACAAACTATTTACTGGAGTTGCCACCAGTGTTTGTAAATCGAATTTTAGAGATTTGGTGAGCGAGGAGTTTGTGAATTCATGTATCAAGAAGGGAATTCATTACTTGTGGTACTACATTTATCGACCAGTGGGAGAACGTCCCACCACTGAATTGGCTTTATCGGAAGAAGAAATTCTGGAGCTGAGACAATTCATGGTTGACATTCGTGTAAAAGCACCCTTAATGATTATTGATACCTATTGGGATGAGAAAGGAAATGCGCTTTGTCCGGGTGCAATAGGTTTATCGCACCATATTAATCCATATGGAGATATTGAGTTTTGTCCGCCAATACAATTTGCAGGTGAAAAAATTGAGGCGGATTCCAATATTCCCGAATTAATTGAAAATTCAAAATACATTTCAGGCTTAAGAAATGGCATAACTGATTGCACACAAGGATGCATTTTGTTGGATGCTCCAGAGCAATTGAATACCATGTTGAAAGAGGCTAATGCTTACGATTCATCGAAAAGAAGCAAAGCATTCGAAGAATTACAAAAAATGAAGCCATGTGCTGGTCATCATATCCCAGGAAAAGAAATTCCTGAAAAATCGTGGGTGTACCGATTTGCAAAGAAATATTCATTCTTTGGATTTGGTGCATATGGATAGAGTAGAGACACACGGCCATTTTTGATATAATGTAGAGACGTACGGCCGTGCGTCTGTGCAAGGAAAAAAAGAAGATTACGATAATGAGATTGCAATGATATTAAGGAAAGATCAGATAAATACCAATTTAGGTAATGCACTACCGCAAGCTCCTGAGAAGCTAAAGCAAATCAGGGATTTGATTTGTGATTATGCCGCTGAAACGGAAATTGTTCCTCCTTTGCAGGAATCGGAGGTGATTTTTCATTCAGGAGAACTAATCAAAATGCATCCTGAATTGTTTCTGTATCAGAAGTTACTGGCTGTAATGATTAATAATTTTGCATGGCAAAATATTGTAGCAGGCATTCCTTTCAATCGCCGAATATTATTACTCCCTAAGTGTTTTAGTCATGCCGATTGTCCTGCAAAGTTTGACGAATTGGGTTTGTTATGCGAACAATGTGGCAGATGCGATTTGGCCGATATTATTTCTAAAGCAGATGATTTGGGCTATCATACCATAGTAAGCGAGGGAACAACATCTGCAAGTGTCCTGCTTTCATCTGGTCAGGTGGAATGTGTAATTGGCGTAGGTTGTTTGCATTCTTTCGAAAGATCTTTTCCTTTGGCTGTAAAAGAAGCAGTTCCATCCATTGCAATTCCATTGTATAATAACGATTGTAAGGATTCCAAAGTTGATGATGTTTGGTTGAATGAAGTTCTTGCCAATCGAAAGGAAAGTAATTGGCATGGCTGGATCGATTTGGATCAATTAAAGAAATCCGTAAACTCATGGTTTAGCAAAGAAAAATTGCAGGAGTTTTTTGATTACAAAGACGGTACCGTAGATATTGCAATTGACTGGATTGAAAAAGATGGGAAGCGTTGGCGTCCTATAATGATGACTGCAGTTTATGATGCCTTAAAAGGAAAATCGGGAGAATACAACGAAACCATTCAAAAATTAGCTGTTTCTATAGAGTGCTTTCATAAAGCATCTTTGGTGCATGACGACATCGCGGATCAGGATGATGAGAGATATGGTAAACCTAGCTTACACAAGGAATTTGATGTTCCGGTTGCATTAAATGTTGGTGATTTAATTGTTGGGTATGGTTACCAAATGATTGCTGAATCAGGTGCGAAGCATATTAAAAGCTTATTAAAGGTGGCTTCTCGAGCTCATCGCGATTTGTCTTTAGGACAAGGTGAGGAATTACTATGGAGATCGAATGGTAAACTGCTTAATCGAGAAGAAATCATTCGAATATTTAGTAATAAAACTTCACCAGCCTTTGAGGTGGCGTTGCAATTTGGAGCGATTCATGCCAATGCAGGAAATGATGTTATCGAAGTGATTACGGAATATAGCACAGCACTTGGCATTGCTTATCAAATTAATGATGATTTGGATGATTTCAGGCAAAATGAAATTGCCAGTGGATTTAATACGGTTCAGCCCTCTATGATTTCATGTATACTGAATGAAAAGTATCCCCAGAAGATGAAGGAGTGGAGGAAAAATCAAAATTCAGATATTCTGAAATGGGATGAAACCAAAGAGGCAATAAAAGAAGCAGAAGAAATGCTGAGCGAGTACAAATACAAAGCAATGAAAAGCCTATGCATGTTGTCCAATTCAAATTTAAAGATATTATTAACGCGATTATTGAATCGGATTGTACCTGAATAAATATGACATTGTCCAAAAAGTCAGTTAATTGTAACCAAGTTATACTAGAATTCTTGTTAGGAGCCAGAGAAGCTTTAAGCGAGGATGCTCAAAATCATATTATTTCGTTTTTACGTTCCCAAAAATGTGAATCAGGAGGATTTATTGATAGAGCTGGCAAATCAGATTTGTACTATTCGGTTTTTGGATATACGCTTGCTTTGGTTTTGGATTTGAAATTGAATATAGCTGATGAGAAAAAATATCTGAAGCAATTTGAACAACAAAATCTTGATTTTGTACATTCAGTATGTTTGGTAAGGGCTTTCTATTTGCTTCACCTTATTGATTTAAAACAAAAAACAGGATTTAAGTCCACCAAATATTTAAGAATAGGATTTGCTAAAGATTTAATAATAGGAAAATTGGTCAAAAGAACGATGATTGATTGTTCAGAAGTACTGTGGGAACTGGAAAATTATATCGCAAAAGATGAAGGTTACAATCACAATAGAAAAGACGCAGAACACTCTACCGTTTATGCCAATTATTTAATGTGGACTTTATATCAAGATTTGCAATTAGAAGAGGATACAATTGAGGAAATTCAAAATGCAAATCAGTCATTAATATTGGAGAATGGTTCTTATGCGAATGAAAATAACAGTTCAGATGGGGTAACTTCAGCTACTTCTGCTGGTATGATTATGAATTTGGATCATGGAAAAAGTAAAGATTGGTTACTTCAAATGAGATCGAAAAGAGGTGGATTTATGGCTGCTAAAGATGTACCTGTTTCTGATCTTTTATCAACAGCAACTGCATTGTTGGCTTTGAAATTGTCTGGAGAAAATATGGACTCGTTTGCCGAAAATTCCTTAAATTTCATCAACCTTCATTGGGATGAGTCAGGAGGCTTTTTCGGTAGCATTGCTGATATGTCCTGTGATGTGGAATATACCTATTATGCTCTTCTGGCTTTGGGTGTTTTGTCTTAATTAAGACAAACCCATTTATGAAAGAGATAACCAATTGCTAAATTGAACCATATCATGATATCCAATTACAACCACATGCAAAACCTAAAACAAAGACTAGATACTCATATCCTTTCTCTTCGAAATGAAAATGGATACTGGGATGGAAAATTATCTAGTAGTGCATTGTCAACTTCAGTAGCGGTTTTTGCATTGTGGAAATATGATAAAGAGAAATACGACATTCATATCAACAAAGGACTGGTTTGGATGGCTCAAAATGCCAATTTAGATGGTGGCTGGGGCGATACAATAAGAAGCAAAAGCAATTTAAGTACTACTTTACTTACTTGGGCATGCTTTTCTATTGCCAATGATCGCCCTGAGTTTGCTGAATGCATTCAAAATGCAGAAAATTGGTTGATAGATCGTTTGAAGAAATTGAACCCAGAATCAATAAGTAATGCGATACTCAATCATTACCAAAGCGATCAAACTTTTTCGGTGCCAATTTTATCCATGTGCGCACTTTCGGGAAGGTTAGGAGAAGATGGTTGGAAGCTAGTTCCGCAACTTCCATTTCAAATGGCGGTTTTCCCAGATGAACTTTTCAAGTTTTTGAATTTGTCAGTGGTAAGCTATGCTATCCCGGCATTAATTGCCATTGGTTTGGTAAAGGCACAAAATAGTAAGCCAAATAAGTTAACAAAGAAGCTGAATCAATTGGTAAAACCTAAAGTTTTACAGATTCTATCTGAAAAACAGCCTGGCAATGGAGGTTTTTTGGAAGCTGCGCCTTTAACCGGTTTCGTTCTAATGAGTTTGATTGGAGCAGGAGAGCGGGATATAGAAGTTTGTCAGAAAGCAGCAAGCTTTTTGATACATTCGATTCGTGAGGATGGATCCTGGCCAATTGATACTCATTTAGCAACTTGGGTAACTTCTCTGTCTATAAATGCCTTGGATAATAATATGTTGGCTGAAATTGCTGATAGAGAGAAGATTGTTTCATATTATCTTGATTATCAGTTAAAGAATATTCACCCATTTACAAAGGCAAAACCAGGAGGTTGGGCCTGGACTCATCTACAAGGTGGAGTTCCTGATGCCGATGATACTTCGGGAGCATTGATTGCACTACATAAATTGAACGAATACCAGAATATTCCCATTGAGGCAATAAAGAATGGAGTGAACTGGTTAATTGACCTTCAGAACAGTGATGGAGGCTTGCCTACTTTTTGTAAAGGTTGGGGGAAATTGCCTTTCGACTGTTCCTGTCCTGATATTGCAGCTCATGCCATAAAAGCATTATCTCTCTGGAGGGATAAGTTGGATGTTGATACCAGGAGTAAGATTGATAAATGCATCCAGAAGGCTTGGGGGTATTTGCAGAATTCACAATCAGATAATGGCTCATGGTTACCACTATGGTTTGGAAATGAGGACGATTTGCAACATGAAAATCCTGTGTATGGAACCTCAATTGTTTTGTATTCCATAAGTGATTTAAATCCAGATGTTTTAAGAGGGCTACATGAAGTTAAAAACAAGGCTATGACCTTTCTGCAATCTGTTCAAAATGAAGATGGTGGATGGGGTGGAAACAATAATCTAATCTCTACTATTGAAGAAACTTCTTTGGCAATTCGTGCTTTGGCTTGCATGCATAATCAGGAAGAAATAAGTAATGGATTGAAGTGGTTACAAGCTCATCTGCCTAATGATTTGAATGACATCAAAGCTACCCCAATTGGATTGTATTTTGCCTCACTTTGGTATTTCGAAGATATGTATCCTTTGGTATTTGCAAGCTCTGCAATGAATGAAGTAGAAAAATCAATCGCGAATTGCGAATTAATAATTACGAGCGAAGCCTATTGAGGATCGCTTTAAGTGAGATATGCAAGAGTTAAATCAAAAAAGGCGCGAGTATTCGCGCCAATATTAGTCATGCCAATTGTTCATTATTCATTATCCACCTGCACTCCGATCATCTCCCAAAAGATTTCTTCATCTATCACATTTACATGATATTCCATGGCTTTCCGATTCTTTCGACCTTTACCGGAGAATTGCTCAGCATGAGCTGTAATCAGGTAATCAACATTTTTAGAGACTACTCTTTTGACGAATAAGCCACGCTCCTTGACCAACTGTTGAGCCAATTCACGATCGATTCGTTTTCCATTAATTTTGCAATTAAGGTGACCAGAGAAACAAACGCTCTTTCCTTTCAATGACTTCAATTGTTTTTGAATTCCTGGAGTAGTGATTGGAATTTTGGTACGCTCATATTCAATTAACAAATCCAATTCTTTGGGAAGAATACAAAGCAAATCTGAAACCAAATGAAGGTCATCCATTTCTGCATTGGTAAGAATCTCATCCAAAAGGTAAATGCGAATTAGCTTGCGCAAGTATTCTTCATGAATTTCCATTACCTGATCTTTGGAAAGCTTGTAATCGGTGGCCAAATCAACCAGAGAAATAATCTCTTTTTCAGTTAAAATTCTATCGGCCAAAGCACGATCCAGAACATTCAGATACTGACGTACAGGAACAGAATCTCCAGCACTGGAAGTTAGTCTGTTTAATAAGTCGTAAAGCTTTGTTTTTTGGATGTTAGCTATGTTCTTAGCTTCTTTACGTTTAATGTAAACATTGCGCTCTTTTGGACAATCTTCAATTTCATTCCGATGAAGGAAGTTTACTACGAAGTCTTCAATCTCATTTTGTTGAGCGTATAGATTTTTCAGGATGGAGAAAAGTTTGGCTGTTGCCAATGAATCAGACTTCGCACTATGGCGTACTGAAAATTCAATATCGTAATAAGTACAAAGTTGTTCCAATCGGCGTAGGCCAGATTCCGGAGCAACTAAATCGAACAGCTTTAGAGTACAGATACCTTCCAATTTAGGCATGCTATCATTTAGAATTGGGTCTAAAAAGCGAATGGTAAAATCTAAATCGTGAGCAACTAAAGTTTTTCCATTTAAACGAGAAAGGATATCAGGAACAATTTCTGAAGCTGAAGGAGCATTTTTTACCATGTCATCAGTAATGCCATGAATTTGAAAACCTTCAATTTCTTTTCCCGGATGAATTAAAGTTTCGTAGCTATCCAATAATTCTCCGTTCCAGTTTACGGTTTGAATGGCCACCTCAATAAGGTGATCACCATGTTGTGGTGAAATACCAGTTGTTTCAATTGAAATGATTGCAAATTGATGCTTATTTAGTTCCAGTATTGGATCGTTTGTCATAGGCAGTTTTTATTAGGGTAATTAGATTAGAGCAAATATAAAACTATTGAACGAAAAATGAATCGATAAGCCGCCTAAAGTACTTGCCAAACCTAAAAATTAATGTAGATTTGAAATTCAAATTTTGAAGACAATATTAAAACATATACTATGAGTAACTCAAAACAACAAGCACAAGAATTAATCGATTTTATTCATGGAAGTCCTAGTACTTACCATGCGGTAAATAATATCAGAAAGGAGTTAAACGAGGCTGGATTCGAGGAACTAGACCTTCGTGATGAATGGAAAATTGAAAAGGGAGGAAAATACTTTACAACAAAGAATGGATCGGCTATTTTCGCTTTTCAAATCGGAAGTGGAGAGATTGAAGAGGAAGGATTCCAGATGATTTGTGCCCATTCTGATGCTCCAGGATTTAAAATTAAACCAAATCCTGAAATTGAAGTTGAAGAAAACTATATCAAATTAAATACAGAAGTTTACGGAGGTCCGATTTTGAATACTTGGATGGATCGTCCACTATCAATTGCTGGTCGCGTATCAGTAAAATCAAATGACCCTTTGCATCCTGAACATTTGTACGTAAAGATTGATCGTCCTTTGATGGTGATTCCAAATCTGGCGATTCACTTAAATCGTGAGGTTAACGAAGGTGTTGAGTTGAATAAACAGAAAGACATGCTTCCATTACTATCTATGATTACAGAAGAAATGGAAAAGGACAATTGTTTGGTGAAATTGATTGCCGATGAATTGAAAATTGATGCTGAATCCATTATCGATTTTGATGTGAACTTATTTGAAGTTGAAAAAGGATCTATCTTTGGTTTGAATGATGAGTTTATTTCATCACCACGTTTGGATGACTTGGCAATGGCTCACGCTGGATTAAAAGCTTTGTTATCGGTAGGAGCTTCGAAGAAGACTCAAATGCTAGCCATTTTTGACAACGAGGAGGTGGGAAGTGTTACCAAGCAAGGAGCAGGTTCTCCGGTATTGCGTCACATCTTGCAGCGCATTGTTTTCAAATTGGGGAAAGATATGGAAGCATTACATCGCGCAATTTACAGCTCTTTCATGATTTCGGCAGATATGGCACATGCTGTTCATCCAAATATTGGAGAGAAGCACGATCCAACAAACCGCCCATTCATCAACAAAGGGCCAGTAATTAAGATTCACGCGAACCAGAAGTATACTACTGATGGAGATTCTGGTACAGTGTTCGAAACTTTGTGTAAAAATGCGGATGTTCCTTATCAAAAATTTGTGAATCGTTCCGACTTAGTTGGAGGTAGTACACTTGGTAATGTTTCTACAGGTCAGGTTGATATTCGTACTGTAGATATAGGTAACCCAATGTTTGGTATGCATTCAGTTCGAGAAACAGGTGGAGTAGAAGATAATTCTTACGTTCGTAAGGTGTTCACTTATTTCTTCGGATTGTAAGAACTCAGCTTGTTAGAAAATATTTTAAAGGCAGCACGTTGTGTTGCCTTTTTTTAGGCATTAATTTCTTGTAGGGATTGATTTTATTTAATTCAGACAAATATTTCATACTTGAACTGAAAAAGTACTTACCTATTGAATCATTTTCGAACTCAAATAGCAGCCTTGGAAATTCAATTAGCATGAGTTTATTTCAGTAGGTTAAATGCTAAAGTATTGTTCCTATCTGCTTTTTTACTCTAATTATCAGGATAATAAAAATTACTGCTATGGTATTGCTAAGGTAGGTAAGGTAAATTCCTAAGGAGGAAGCTTTTTGTTTGTAAACAAATTTTCAATTCTTTCGATCGAACCAAAATATCATAGTATGAATATGTTTGATGTAATTAGCCCTGATGATTGGATTCTGTTACTTGTTGTTCATTTACTATTAAGTGTTGTGTCTATCTATTTTGTAATCCGAAATGAAAAAAACAGATTCTCACTGATTTACTCACTTGTTATTCTTTTGATTCCCATTGTTGGTGCAATGGCCTATTTATTTAATTCTTACCTGAAATGGGATTCTTCACGTTATCTAAACAAATAAATATTTTTCCCAGTAAATTTCGTATATTCTAGGGTATGGAAGTGTAAGTGAGGATTTTTGAAGAAAAGAGATTGTTCATGCGCAACCATCGGGTATTGCCTGCATCGTATATGCAATGTGCCAAACAATTTGGCACACCAAGAAAAATTACAAACAACCAAACCCCACAATCTATGAAACGCTACGTTTTACTATTAATTCTTTTATTCCCATTGATGCTTCTGGCTCAGGAACGTTTTCTGGTCGATAGCTTGAGTATGCGAATGGATGCAGCAGAAGAAGATAGTACAAAAGTTAAAATCCTGCTTAAATTATCAGATACCTATCAGAATACCGATTTTAAACAGAGTCTGGAATATGCAAATTCTGCCCTAGCAATTGCTAACTCAGGAAAGTTGAGATTACAACAGGCCAGAAGTCATAAGAAAATAGCTGATATTTTATTTCGAAAGGGTCTGTACGATCGTTCTCTGGACCATTACCTAAAGAGTAAAAAGATATTTGAAGAAGAAAAGAATCATACTGCGCTGGTTGGTGTTGAGCACAATATGGGGAGTATTTTTTATCGCTTGTTGGAATACGATAAAGCACTGGAACATTATAAGGTAGCTCTTTCCATGCAAAATAAAATTCTAGCCATGGGAGATTCTACTTACTATACTCAACATCATGCTTTTTACAATAGCATTGGGAACTGTTACAATGTGAAAAAAGAGTATGAAATAGCCAAAACTTACTTTCTAAAAGCTTTGAAAGGAGCCCAAAAGTTTGATGATAAATTGAATTTGGGTGTTATCTATAACAATCTTGGAAAAGTTTCCATGGAAACGGGCAAGTATGATGAGTCATTGGAATATATGAAACTCTCGTTACAAGCACGTAAGGCAATAAACGATAAAAATGGCATGTCTCGTTCACACCTGTTTATGGCAGAGTATTATCGGAAAACAGGAGCGTTTCAAAAAGCTTTGGACGAGGCTAATATTGGGAAAGATTTGGCCAGTGAAGCAGGATCGATGCTGTCTTTAATGGAAGCCTACCAGACTATTTCACAAATAAAAAAAGAGTTGGGCGATTCGGATGGAGCCTTGATGGCTTACCAGAAATTTCATGCATATAACGATAGCATTATCAACGAAGCATCGGTTCGCGAAGTTACCAGCCTACAAATGCAGTACGAGTTCGATAAACTTGAAAAAGAGAGACAGGTGAAGCAGCAACGAAAGGAAATGATTTACCTTTTTCTGATGGCTATTTTGGTTTTGGGAATGATCATTACCGGATTGCTTTATGGTTTTATAAAGAGTAGGGCTAAGGCGATTAGTTTAGAGAAGCAGACATTGGAAAAAGATTTGGTGCTGAAGAATCAGGATTTGGAGATTAAGAACAAGGAGCTTACCACCAATGTCATGTATCTTTTAAAGAAAAATGAATTAATTACTAGTGTTTCCAGTCGATTGTTGCAGCTGAAATCCCAACTAAAACAAGAAAATAAGGAGCCTATTCAAAAGATCATTTTCGACCTTCAGGCTGGTGCCGATCAGGATGTGTGGGAAGAATTTGAGCTGCGTTTTCAACAGGTTCATAACGATTACTACAAGAAATTACAGGAACGATTCCCAAACTTGTCTCCTTCAGAAGTTAAGCTTTGTGCATTTTTAAAGCTGAACATGACCAGCAAGGAGATTTCCAGTATCATTCACCAGAGTGTGAAAAGTATTGAAGTGTCCAGGTCCCGCATTCGCAAGAAACTGGATCTTACTGGCAAGGATGTCAATTTGGTTACTTTTCTATCCGAATTGTAAAGATTCATTTCCCTTATTGTGAGTATTTGCAACATCCACAAAGTGAGATATTAATACCAATTAAGTGTTATAATACAGATCAATTGATCAGGGCATCTCTTGTCTGATTTATTTACTCGCCAGAAATATTCTTTTTTATTGATTTAATAAGCTGAGTTTGATTTAAACATGGTGTAGTTTTGAATTGAACTCAGCTTATTTTTTTTCTGGTTGTATAGGACTTTTCTTTTAATTCTACTTCCCAAAAGCCAACCGTTTTCCCCCGAAAATTGTATTCATGCTCTGTTTTAAGATTTAGAGTGTTTTTAGTGTTGTTTATTTGTAAGTAACAGATAGTGAAGCGTTAGTATGCTTTTGTTAAGGTGCCGCTATGGTGCCTAAATAGGAATGTAGATGCATTTCTAAGGTCATTTTTAATTGTTGAAGATTCCTGATAAGGCACATCCTTCTTTTCTCTATTAAATACCGTCTATCATTGTGAGCAAATAAAATTGCCAGCATATGAATTGGGAAAAGAAAACTAAAGAACTAACAGATCGAGAGAAAGAAATTCTTGAACTCATTGACAAGAAAAAAAATGAGACAGAAGCTTTGCGAAAGATATTGGAGTCGATTGAGAAAAAGAGAGATCAAAAAACGAAATAAAAACAAGTGTTGGTCTTTCGAACTATAAAATTTGGAAGTTGAAATCATCAACCTCTGGTTTTGTGCAATGGTCATGAACGATTGTTTTTGGTCAAGTGGAAAAGACGACAGGACAAAATAACCCATAAACAATGAACACCCAAAACAACAGCCCATAGTGGATGACCTGAACCTAATGAATTAATACAGTGATTTACTCAAAACAAATTTCTATGAAAAAAAGATTACGATTGAAATCTTTATTCTTACTATTCGTTTCCTGTATCCTTATAACAGGAGTTGCAAATGCACAGCAATACGAGAATGGAGCACAGAAAGGTGTCATTAGAATAAAGTTTAAGCCCGAATTATCAGCAGCCACGAAAAGTTTTAAAACTACACGTCGTGGTGTTAAGACTGGCATATCTGCTTTTGATGCAGTATCAGCAAAAGTGTCAGCATATCAGTTGGAGCGCGTATTCCCTTATGCTCCAGCACATGAAGACAAACACCGTAAATATGGTTTACATTTGTGGTACCAAGTAAAATTCGATGCCAGTTTAAATGCTGCAGAAGTAGCAAAATCTTATAAACAATTAGGAGAAGTAAGCATTGCAGAAACCATTGGTGAAGTTCAGTTAATTGATGGACCTCAACCAAGCGAGGCTCCTGTTCTCACCTCCGAAGAATTACCAATGAATGATCCAGCTTTGAATGCACAGTGGCATTACAATAATGATGGAACTGTAGTGGATGGAGCTATAGCTGGCGCTGACATTAACTTGTTTGAAGCCTGGAAGGAAACTACCGGTTCATCAGATGTTGTGGTAGCCATTATTGATGGTGGTATTGATGTGGATCATGAGGATTTAGCCGCTAATGTGTGGGTGAATGAGGCAGAGTTGAATGGCGTGGAAGGCGTTGATGATGATGGTAACGGTTACCCTGATGATATCTACGGATACAACTTTGTAACGAACTCAGGTGAGATCACGGATCATTATCATGGAACGCACGTTGCGGGAACTGTAGGTGCGGTAAACAACAATGGTATTGGTGTTTCGGGTGTTGCTGGAGGTGATGGAACCGAAGGAACCGGTGTAAAAATGATGTCCTGCCAGATTTTTACTGAAGATGGTGGAGTTGGTGGTTTCGCTAATGCCTTGGTTTATGCAGCTGATATGGGAGCTGTTATTTCTCAGAACTCATGGGGATGGAAGACTCACAATCATTACGATCAGGCTGTATTGGATGCCATTGACTACTTTATTGCAGAAGCAGGTAACTATGCAGGTAGCCCAATGAAAGGTGGGGTTGCCATTTTTGCCGCTGGTAATAATGGAGTTGAGATGAATGCTTACCCTGCTTATTATGAGCCTTGTGTTGCTGTATCTTCACTTGGTCCAGACAATGGTCGCGCTGGTTACTCCAATTATGGTGATTGGGTTGATGTGGCGGCTCCTGGTGGAAACATGGGGATTGCGCGTGAAGCGGGGATTTTAAGTACTTCCCCTGGCGACAAATATGCATATTTGCAAGGTACTTCAATGGCTTGTCCGCATGTCTCAGGTATAGCTGCTTTGGTCGTATCAAAGTTCAAGGGGAATATTACAGCTGAGGGGTTGAAGAGACACTTGCTAACTTCAGTTCACGATATTGATCCTTTCGTTGAAGATTTTGCGAAAGGGAAGATGGGGAATGGATATATTGATGCAGCCATGGCTCTTCAATCAGGTGATGCAACCAAAGCTCCCGAAAAAATTAATGACTTAGCAGTTACTGCAGCTCAGGATTTTGCTTCTCTAACCTGGTCTGTTCCTGCAGATGAAGATGATGGAAAAGCAGTTAGTTATTCTATTTATTGGAGTAAAAATGAGTTTGATGCTGCAAAGGTTCAATATGCAAATTCTGCCGTAATTAAATCATTCTATTCCAATGCAGGTGATGAACTGAATTACCTGATTGAAGAATTGGATGCCAATACTCCATATTATTTCGCCATTAAGGCTTATGACCGTTGGGGTAATGAGTCAGAACTTTCTGATGTGAAAGTTGTTTCTACCAATTCAGGCCCTGGCATTCGATTGGGAGAAGATGTAAACATGGCCGTTGATGTAGCAGTTAATCCTAAAGTTTCTGATGCTCTTTGGGTTTACAACGACTCTATTGGTGTCTTAAACTGGAATGCTCACGTTGGTTTGGTGGGTCTTGAACCCGATGCTTTTAGTGTTAAGGATGTCGTTTATCCAAATGTAAGTACCTTTTCGCAAAGTACAAGTTTGGGTGGAAACGAGATTCCACAGGTTGAAAAAGTAATGGCTCCAACCTCCATGGCTATTGACGAGAGAATGGGTAATAGTGAAGGGTCACAAGCCTGGAGACTTATTGGAGATAATGACGTTACAGTTACCAATTCTTCGGCTTCCCGTTTTTATGTAGAGCAGGATAAAGGTTTTAATTTAACGGGTTTGTGGGCCCATCTAAAATTTGATCCAGAGATTGGCCCTGCTGTGCTTGAAATCTGGGAAGGTCCTGTACTGGAGGAAGCTAAGTTAATTACTGCTCAAAATATTTTTTCAGAAGCAAATGTTGATTATTCTCGTTTTGTGCAAATGGACGAACAGGTATTCATGAAAAAAGGATCTTATTACTGGGTGGTAATCCATGTGCCGGCAGGAAACTTATATCCTTTGGGGATTTCTCCTGAAAAGACGGAAACAGGATCAGACAACTGTTTGATGAGTTTTAACGGCGGACAATCTTGGCAACCCCTTGCAGAGGCTATAGAAGATGATACTTGGGCCTGGGCAATGATCCTTAGAAGCCAGTTCGAAGATCTTGGAGAATACATTACCTTAACTCCTAATAATGGAGTAGTGGACGGAGGGGATTCCCTTCAGGTTGCTATTGATGTGGTTTCGGAATTCCTTGTGGACGGACAGTACACTGAAAACATTGTGTTTACATCCAACGATCCTGTTAATAAGGTGATGAAAGCCAAAATTAATTTGGATGTTGATGGACACCTTCCAATATTGAAATCTGAGAAAACTGTAAATTTTGGAGACGTATTTGTTGGCAATACAAAAACTCTGGATATTCAGATTGTAAACGAAGGGTATGTTGGTTATAAATTAGGTAACTACGCTCATTCATCTTCCAATGAAAATATATTCTTCACGGACAACAAGACCAGTGGGAATAACATTCCGGCTCGTGATGGAGGTTGGGTAAGAGTGACTTTTAAACCAACAGAAGCAGGTACTTTCAACGAAACCATCACCATTACTGATGGAAGCAATCCATATACATTTAATGTACATGGTGTTGCTACAGAACCTGCCAAACTTACTATTTTACCTGAAAGAGATACTATACCGGGTGATTTAACTATTGGCGATACAATTGCAGATCGTACCTTTACCATCCGCAACGATGGAAAGTATCCGCTGGATTATATGATACCTAAATTTGCTCCTGGTTACGAGGTGGAAGGACTGAAAAGACCTTTCAACAAATTTGGATACTCATACGACTATGTGATCGGCGGAACCTATAATGATTCAAAGGAATACGGCTGGAAGAACATTTCTTCTAACGATATTCTTCCTCAGATCAAAACCAACCAGGTATTTGCGATTGAAGTAGAGCTTGGTTTCTCTTTCCCATTCCGTGATAAATTTTACGACAAGGTTTGGATCAATTATGAAGGAGCCCTGATTTTTGGTGAAGATGGTAACGTAGGATTAGATTGGGCTAGTGGAACACCTCTTGATCCGCGCTATTTGAAGGATCGAGATATGATTACCGCAGTAATGGCAAGAGCAGATTTGAACAATACAAATGCTGCAATCTACTATGAAAAAGAGGATGGTACATTCCGTGTTCAGTTCAAATATTTGAAATATGGAAAGTCTCTTCCTAACTACCAGATTGTATTGCACGCCAATGGTGATGTAGATGTACTCTTTAATAAAACCGGTACTGCGGATGAAGGAGCCAAAGGCTGGCTTGTAGGTTTAATTGACGAAAAGAATGAGGATGTTTGTTTTGCTACAAACAGTGAGTACAGTTTGAATATGGGTGAAACAACCTCTTATCATTCTTACTTCAGATTCTATCATCCTGGCGAGGATATGATTACTGCTGCTACCAATGCATCAGGTATTTTGATGCCAGGTCAGACAACTGATATTACTTTGAGCTACAATACCGATAAGGTTTTACAGGATTCAATTTATCAGAAACTGCCTATTATTAGTAATGATATTACTTCACCAATTTCAACCTTTACTACATATGCCAATTTTGTAGCAGGTGGTGCTCCTGTAATGAGTGTGAAAAAGGATACTATTGATTTTGGAGAGGTTTTCAAAACGGCTCAGGACTCAATTGCTGTGCAGGTGGTTAATGCAGGAACAGCGAAGGAAACTATTACTGGTATCCGATTCGAAAATGGTCATTATAGCACTAGCAAGTCCGCTCCTATCGAAGTGGGAACCAGACAGTCTGCTTATATTCCTGTGAAGATCAATACGGAAGTTGCTACAGTACTGGAAGATGCAATATATATAACTACTGCTGCAGGCGAGGAGTTCAAAGTAGTACTGAAAGGAAATGTGGTGGAAAATCCATTGATTAGCATTGCTCCTGCTGAGGGTATAACCTGGGAAATGCCAGCGCGTACCATAAAGGATACAGTGCTTCAGATCACTAATGATGGTTTGGGAGATTTGGAATTGGCCATCCTTCCGGATTCATGGTATTATCCTTTGGAGACATCCTCTCCAGCAATGGATATCAAAGATTTTGAGTACATCAATGTAGAAGGTGATGGAAATGGTTGGATTGATATCACCGAAACTGCTGCGGAAACGAATTTGAGAGATCAGTTTGTTTTTGATGAGATTCCTTACAAGGCTGTCAAATTAGACAATCCAATTCCTTACTATGGACAAACCTACGATACCTTATACATTGGTTTCATGGGTTGGGTTAGTTTTGTGAAACCTAAAGGAGAATCAATGTGGGATCGTGTACAGGGAATTCCTTTAGAGGATAATGTTTCAGGTGCAATTGCTCCTATGGGTGGCTTTCATGTTCCTAATGGAACTGTGGCTGATAAAAAGGATGGTATTTATTATCAGATAGACGAAGACAAGGTAATTGTAACCTGGAATGAATACATCGATATGACTGCTATGAGTCAAAATTATGATTTCCAGGTGATTCTATACAACAATGGAAGAATCGATTTCAACTATAAGAATTTTGAGATCGTAAAATCATTTGCTTTTGTTGGTGTAGAAAGTCCTGATGAAAAACAAGGTCTTTTGGTACATTACGGAATGATGCCTACTGGGGTTAATAAATACTCTTATACCGTATTCCCTGTTAAGAAGGAAATTGTTCCAGCTCAAACAACAAAGGATATAGCCCTACGTTTGGATGCAAATAATTTGCATGATGGTACTTACAATGCAAATATCGTTGTAAATAACAATACCGTTAGTGAAGGTGTGAAACTTGTACCTCTGAACCTAACTGTAATTGGTTCACCGGAATTAACGGCTGCAGATGTTGAACTTGGAGATATCTGGTACACCGAAGGTATGGAAGTGGTTGAAGGATTTACCATTACCAATACCGGTACCAAAGCCATTCAGTTGGATTCGGCTCAGGTTACCATGAATGACGATATGAAAGTGGAGTTTTATTATCCTGGAGCTCCTGGTATCTTCGGATATCCAGAAGGATATGTTCCGATTAAGGATCTTATTGGTGAACAAATTATAATTCCTGGAAGAAGACCTATTTTAGTTGCTGATGGTTCTCAATTGGCTCCTGGTGATTCTTGGCAGTTCTTTGTAACCTATACACCAACAGCACCAGGTGCATCCAATGCCAATGTTGTGGTTGTTGATGCGGATGGTAACGAGGCTCTGGTTTGGAATGCATCTGTAAATGCGATGTTGCCACCTGTCGCTACCATTAGCGATGAAAGCATTACTTTACACGCTGACGATTATACATTTACTGATACTCGTGATTTTGTAATCGGCAACGAAGCTGGAAATAATGATTTGGAGTGGAATCTTGAGTTTGTTTTCAATAGAGGAAAAGTGGAAGAGGCTGTTGCTCCTGCACAAACATTTGTAGTTAAGGCACCTGTATCGCTGAACTCAGAAATGAATGACAATCCTGCTCCATCATCAGTAAAATCTACCAAATCGGGAGAGTACAACCGTGTATTAGAGTATGATAACAATGATACGGAAGTGGATAACTGGTTAGGATTTGGTGCTAGCTTAAGCTTTACTTCAGCAACCAAGTTTACAGCTCCATCGGACGGATTCTCTGTTTCAGATGTGAAAACATGGTTCCGTAGAGAAACGGTTAATTCTGGCGTTCTGCACGCTGAAATTCTTGCTGGTGGTGATGGTATTGCAACCGCATCGAAAGTGGCAGAGGGAAGACTGGAATATTCGAAAGATGGTAATGACGACGTTGGTGAATTCTTTACCATTGCATTGGATGAAGCTGTTTATATCTATCCTGGAGAAGATTTTTATGTGGTAATTCACTACCCATTAGGAGTAAGCAATCCTCAGGGAACTAGAATTCTACAGAAAAAAGACGATGCTGTAGTAGATCGTTTCTTCTTCGAGTATGAGGGAGACTGGTATGATCTTACTTCTCAGGGTGGTTTTGAAACTTATACTTACATGGTGAAAGCCATGGAGAGAGAGCTGGATATGAAAACCTGGGTTACAGTTGATCAAATGTCAGGAACTGCGGCAGCAGGAGAGGTTTCAACATTAACATTGAACTTTAAGGCAGAATATGCTCAGGAGATTCGCAACAATGCTACGATTCTGGTAAATACCAATGATCCGAACAACGAGCAGTTTGAGTTGGATGTAAATCTGTTAATGAACGAAGGTCCGGATATTACAACCACAGTACCTTACCCAACTGTTATTGAGGCGGAAACTTTGGAAGTACCATTTACAATTACTGATAAAGAGGGCGATAGTTATAATGTTGAAGTTAGTGGAGCTGGTGATTATTATACCTATGTTTCTACTGCAGAAGGCATCACGATTAGCCTTGCGCCTGGATACTTCGATCAGGGTATTCATGATTTAGAGTTGATTGCAACCGATGAGCATGGAGCAAAGAGTTCTTATAAGTTCCAGGTAGAGGTAGTCAATGTGAATCGTGCTCCTGAATTGACAAATTCAATTGCAACTAAAGAATACTATGAAGACGAAGAGTTGGAAAACATCGATTTAAATGAACATTTTATCGATCCTGACGGTGAGGAATTGAGGTATGAAGTATCTGTGGACAACCAGTCTGTAGTGAATATTTACACTTCAGCTACAGGTATTGTGATTGAGCCATTGGCAGAAGGTAGTGCAATAGTGAAGGTGATTGCTATAGATCCTTTAGGATTGAAAGCGGAAACTACTTTCGAGGTGATAATTGCAACGGTTACAGGTATTGAAGAGATCACAGAATCTTCAACCAGAGTATATCCTAACCCAACCGATGGTCCATTAAATATTGTATTGGGTGGCGAAATTGAGGGTGAAGTAATTATTGATGTATTAAATATTATTGGTAGCAGTCAGTATAACACAAAGATTACCAAATCAAAAGGTCAATATGAAACGAAGCTTGATATTACAAATATGCCATCTGGTATTTATATGGTTCGTATTCGTACGAACGACGGTGATATCGTAAGAAAAGTTGTTAAAAAATAAGAAGAGGAAGCCCTCGTGGCTTCCCTCTTTATTTAATTCATGAATTACTTTCAACTGGTGATTCGTAGCTTTTTTTAAGAGCGGAGGAGTTCCTCATTTGAGAAGCATGAACGTAGTAAGTAATTCTGAATTATATGGTACTAATAACTAAAAACAAAACAAATGAAAATAGTAAATCATACCATTTGCTTACTTATAGGCTTAGTCCTGTTTGCATGTAGTAGTGGTGGAGATGATCCGGTTGATGGAACAAAACCAAGTATCACACTAAATAGTCCAACAGAAACTACGAGTATCTTGCCAGGTAGTGTATTGAAAGTTAATGCCAGCCTGTCAGATGATTTCGGATTGGAAGAATATGTACTTACCATTTCTGCTGGAGGCACAAAGTCTGTTAAAAATGTAGAGGAGTTTTCTTTTAACTCTTATACCGATACGGATGCTTATGGAAATTCACTACCTGTAATAAAGGGGATGAAATCTACAGAATTGAGCTTTGATATAGGTATAGCTGATAATGCTCGTGCCGGTTTCTATACTTTCACTTTATTGGTGAAAGATCAATCCGGTAACGGAAGTGAAGAAACATTACAATTGGAAATTTCCCGTCCTTAATTGGAAATTGATATGCGAAAATGGGGGGTCTGCTGCAAAGTAGATCCCTTTTTTATACAATTTGAAATGGTTCTAGTTAAAATATGACTCAGCTTGTTATTTAGGTTTTTTATATTTGGATCACCAAAATTTTATTGTAATTGTTCCATTTTAGGTTTCTCAAAAAATTATTCGCATGAAAAAGGTATTTCTATTTTTGTCCTTTTGTTTTCTTCAGATATTTTGTTTTTCTCAGGATAGTTTTTTTGTTGACAGTTTAAGTTTTTTGTATCAAAATGAGAAAAATGATAGTGTAAGAATAGATTTACTATTAAAAATATCAAAGGCATACCAGACCAATGATTTGGAGAAAAGTATGGAGTTTGCACATTCTGCTTTGGAATTAGCGAAGAAAGGAAAGCATCCAATTTTGGAAGCTCAAACCAACAATAAATTAGGGATACTTTTATATCATATAGGACGCTACGAAAATTCGCTTGATTATTTTTTAAAGAGCAAAAAGATATATGAGAAACTCGATAAAAATAGTTTGTTATTGGGACAAGTTCATAATATCTGTGGTATTTACATTCAATTGGGAGAATACGATAAGGCAATGAGGGCTTATCAAGAAGTGATTACAAAGCAAAATGAGCTCCTAAAGCAAGGGGATTCTACTAACATTCCTCAGAAGCATATTTTTTATAATAGTATGGGGATCATTTGTGATAAAAAGAAAGAGGATAAATTAGCTCAATCCTATTTTAAAAAAGCACTGAAAAATGCAAAGGAATTTAATTTTCACTCTAGATTAGGAGGAATTTATAACAATTTAGGGCAGAATTCATGGAAATTAAATGAATATGAGGATGCGTTCCGTTATCTTAATCTTTCAATTGAAAATTGTAAAAAGGAAAATGATAGAGTAGAATTATCAAGAGCTAATATTCTATTATCTCAGTTTCATTTATCAAATAAAGAATATTCTAAGTCACTTGATTTTGCTAACAATGCCATGAAGGTTGCAGAGGATATTGGAGCCTTGGAATCAATGGAAAAAGCTTCTTATCTTTTGTATCAAATTTATAAGGAGAAAGGGAACTATGAAAAAGCATTGAGTGCTCATGAAAAATTTCATTCTTTTCATGATAGTTTATTTAATGAGAGATCAATTAAAGAAATTACTCGTTTGCAAATGTTATATGATTTCGATAAAAAAGAGGAAATCAGAGAAATTGAGCAAAATAAACTAATATTCAAGGTTGGCCTGCTTATTTCTATTCTTGTTTTTGGCATTATCATAACTGGACTACTTTTCTTGTTGAATAAAAGCCGTGCAAGACACCTTTTCTTTGAGAAAAAATCTTTAGAAAAAGATTTGGAACTGGGGAATAAGGAGCTTACAATGAATGTGATTTATCTTCTAGAAAAAAATGAATTAATGAAGCATATTATGGTTCGTCTTTCCAACTTTTTGTCTGAGAATAATGAGAATGGGCCTGATACTATTATGAAAATAATTAAAGATATTGAAGCTAATATGAAAATGAATATTTGGGAAGAGTTCGAAATTCGCTTTCAAAACATTCATCAAAGTTTCTACAACAATCTTAGAGAGAAGTTTCCTAGCTTATCCAATGCAGAAGAAAGGTTAGCTGCATTACTTAGTTTAGGTATGAATACCAAAGAAATTGCTGCAATTACTCACCAAAGTGTAAAAAGTGTTGAAGTTGCCCGAACACGATTAAGAAAAAAATTAAATCTTACCAATACCGATACCAATCTGGTAGCTTTCTTGGCTGACTTATAGATCTATTGATTCTATGCAATGATTAGTTTGTAATTTATTAGCAAACTGTTGTGATGAGAATTATTTTCCGTAATTAGAATATTTTTCATCATCGCTTAAACATCTTCTCCAAAATTACTTTATAGGTAATTAATAAGTCATAGTATACATTAGATGTATATAGTTTCCTGTGTAGAGATATTTCTACATTTTCTAAATTTCCATTTAACTCTTGATTTGAATTTAATTATAACATTACGATCATAAGATTGATGTAATCATTAGTATTTCTTCATTTCTATTTGGATATAACCGATCTGTATTGAAAACTGCAAAAAAATAGTCTAATATAATGCGGTTTGCAATGTGCACCAAATGAATGCATTGTGAAATCGGAGTGGTATTTCTAAGGTTCTTAAATTACTTGTAGTGGAAGGATTAGGGGGAGGAGCTTAAGGACTGTTTGATTAATTATTTAGAATTGTTCCGAACATTTTAGAAAAGTAAAAAAAAGTTTGGTCAAAGATCAAATCTTTAAAATACAATTCTTAATAACACATCATATCTATGAAAGTTTACAATCGAAGTCCAATTACAAATGCTACCTATCATTATTAATTACAAATTAACCTAAATGAAAATTTATGAAAAGAAAAATACCATTAATCAGAATGATCTTCTTTTTTATATCACTTAACTTTCTTTCAAGTTTAGTGATTGCTCAGGAGACTACAGATCATTTTGTAAAAGGAGTAATTAGAGTAAAAGTAAGTCCTGAGGCTGCTTTACAAATCGAATCAACAACGAATCCTGCGCGCTATAGTGTAGGGGAATTTAATCCAACAAAGACAGGAGTTGCTGGTTTTGATCTTTTAAATGTTCAGTATCAAGCCAGGTCACTGAAGAGAGTATTCAGATCAGCAGCAAAATTTGAAAAACGACACCAAGAGTATGGCTTGCACCTTTGGTATGAAATTGAAGTGGACAGTACCATTTCCAATAAGGAACTAATGGAGGAGTATGGCCAACTGGATGTGGTTGAAATGGCTGAACCGAAAGTTATCTTTAAACAAAATGCAGTGAAGAGCGAAGTTGGTTCGACTCGTATCATGGAGGAGAAAGCCAATGATCCTCTGTATCATAATCAATGGCATTACGAAAACCTTGGGCAAACTGGGGGAACTACAGGAGCTGACATCAACCTGAGAAAAGCCTGGGAACTGGAAACCGGAAATCCCGATGTGGTTGTGGCCGTAATTGATGGTGGTATTGATATCAATCATGAAGATCTAAAAGCCAATATCTGGATCAATGAAGATGAAATTCCTGATAACCACTATGACGATGATCACAACGGTTATGTTGATGATTACCATGGTTGGAATTTTGCTGACAACATGCCAACGATTACCTCTGATGAACACGGTACACATGTTGCTGGTACGATTGCAGCCGTTAGTAACAATGGGAAAGGTGTTGCAGGTGTTGCTGGTGGTTCCGGTAATGGTGATGGTGTTCGCGTAATGTCGTGCCAAGTTTTTGGTTATCACCCAGCCTACGGTTCATATTCTGGCGGATTTGAGGAAGCCTTTATTTATGCTGCCGATAATGGAGCTGTAATTGCAAATAATTCCTGGGGAGGGGGAATGCCCTCTCAATTGATGGTTGATTGTATTCGATACTATGTGGCAAATGCAGGAAAAGATCCCGTTACCGGAGAATTTACTTCTACCGTACAGGGAGGACTTCCAATTTTTGCGGCAGGGAACTTTAATTCGAGTATGGCCTACGGTGTGCCGGCGTATTCATTCCCATCTTATATTGACGAAGTGGTATGTGTGGCAAATACCGATCACAATGACCGAAAACACGTCTCCTCTTATTTCAATGAATATGTTGATATTTCGGCTCCAGGAACAGCCATTCATTCTACCTTACCAGGAAATAGTTATGGGGGACCGCATTGGACTGGTACATCTATGGCATGTCCTCATGTTTCCGGAGTAGCTGCTCTTATTGCTTCAAAATATGCATACAATATTACTGCTGAGGAAATAAAGCAACGCATGTACAATACCGCCAAAAATATCGATAAACTTAACCCTACGATGATTGGTTATTTGGGAGCTGGCCGTATAGATGCCTATGCTGCCTTGCTTGACAATGCTGGAGAGGTGCCTGCTATAGCTGATTGGGGTTTCTACAGTATTGATGAGAATACATTTGATATAGGTTGGAAGCCTGTTGTTAATAAATTTGGCATTCGCATCGTAGACTATAACATTATGGTAGCCGAAGGAGACTTTGCTAATGATACCGTAGGATTTGAATCTGCAGCTCAAACGTTGTCCTATCGTTCCAAAGCGGATGGTGTAAATGAAGGCTATTTTATCACCAGTCTGAAAGCAGCAACAACCTATACCGTTGGAATTAAGGCAAAAGACAAGGATGGTAATCTTTCTGCAGTTTCCAAACTGTTGGTGGCGACTACCTGGAAAGCACCCACAATTGCTTTGGATGGTAACGATCCAGATACCTTAACAGTGGATATTAATGTAAAGGAAAATCCTAATGGATTTACTTCTTTCTCTTTTGAAAATACAGGAGAAGGAGTTTCCAGATTTTGGTGGGATGTTCGAGGTTTTGAAAAAGGAGCTGAGGTTCAGGCTACTACTCAAAGTACATCCATTACTCAATTTGGAAGCCCAAGTTTGGATGTGACTTATGAACCCTACACATTTGTAGATTCGGTATACCACGAAACCAAGCAGACAGCGGATAGTCGTAACGGAATGTTTTTGACTCGTAGTCCAGGTCAGGGGATGGTGTACCTAAATAAGTTTGTTGCCGAAAAAGATATGGTACTTACCCATATTGGAGCTTACATTGCCACCGAAATGTACACAGAACCACAGTTTGGTTTTGCCATTTATGTAGGGGGGGAAGATGGCCCCGATGGACAACCACAAGGTTCAACAGGTAAATATATAAGAGACAGAAGAGATGGTGGTTGGTTCTATACCACCTTATCAAGAGATGTGAGTGTAAAAGCAGGCGAAATCTTCTGGGTTGCAGTGAATGCTCCTGATGGAATTTTTTATCCTTTGGGTGTTGATTTTGTCGAAGGATCAGCTTACTATGCGAAAGGGAAAAGTTTTGTTAGAAAATCTGATCAACATTATTATACCGATTTAGGATATACCGAGAAATCCATATTAAAGATACGTGCTTACGAAAGTCAACGAAACTTTAAAGTGGCTAGTATTACCCCAAATAAAGGAGATATTGCGCCAAACGAAAAAGTGAAAGTTGATGTAACCGTTGATGGGAACGTCTTCAACAATGGGAACTATGTTGTTGATCTAATGTTGAGACATGATGATCCTCAAAAGGGCATTTTGGTAAAACCTGTTAAGGTAAATGTTACCGGTCATCAGCCTACAATTGCACTAGATCAGGAAGAAATTGACTTTGGTGTTCAATTTTTTGATACAACAGGTGAAATAGAATTGGTGCTTAAGAACAAAGGAAAAGCAAACCTTACCGGAATTTCTTTTGAGGGATTAAATGCAGACTACTTTACAGTTACTCCAACTTCAATAGAGGATCTGAAACCTGGCTATAGTGCCGTCGTAAAAATTCAGTCGAAGAAACAGACGGTTGAAGCAGAGATTCTGGAATCGTTAACCATTAACAGTAATATTTCAGCTGTTGAGATTCCAGTCCTGGCCAAATATATTCAGGGACCTGTTTTAGAAGCCAATGTTTCTGAGATTGATTTTGGGACACTGGAAAGTGGAGCACAAACAACTGCCAGTTTCGTTCTTACAAATACAGGAAACTATCCTACGTCATACGATTTTAAATCTTTTACCGAGGGTAAATATACCAGCTTTACCAAAAATCTGACACCTTCTACGGGATTACTGAATCCAGGAGAAAGTGTTGATATTACTTTCGATATTGATATGGAAGGGGTTATGGGTAGTAATTATCAAAAATCCTATACGCTTAGCGCGAATTACGGGAAAAAGACCATTGGAATCCCTGTAAGAGGTTATGTTACAGGGAAGTCTGTTATCGAACTTCCTGCCGAAGCCGTAAACTTTGGAAGTGTAGTAGCAGGTAGTGGCGATAAAGTGGCAGCATCATTTGTTATTAAGAACACAGGAACCCTGACTGCCTCCATCACCTGGGGAACGCTTTCGGCTCCGTTTGCTTTCGATGGCTACAAGAGCAGCACGGTATCTGCCGGGTATGAAATCACCATCAAGCTTCTTTACAGTCCTTTGGAGGTTGGAGCTTCAACCCAGGATTTAACATTTACTATTGATGGGCAGGAATATGTGATCCATTTAACAGGAACTGCAACTCCTTCGCCTGAGGCAGCTATTAATTGGAATAGTGACTTCTCCAGTGATCAATTGATGTACAATGAATCCAATGGTAAAAAAGGAGTACTGTCTGTTCTCAATAATAGTTCAACAACGGAATTGAATTACTCTGTTTATGCTCCTACCTGGATTAATATAAATGGAGAGGTGAAGAAAGCGGATGGTTTTGACAACGGATTCGGTTATTCTTATAAGAAAGTGCCATGTGAATGGGTGGACATTAGCGAAATAGGAACTTCAGTAAAGAGTAGATTTCCTTCGTATACAACTAATCACATCCCTCTTAATCTAGAGTATTTTGAATTCCCCTATTTTGGGAAGAAATATTCCCAAATGGTACTCGGAGTTCGTGGTTTTGTATCTTTTGATTCCAACATCTCTACTTCTTTTGGATCTTCCAATGCTGCATTACCTAAAAGTAGTGATGCCAATGCAATCATTGCGCCTTTTTGGGGACCACTGTATTTTGTTGAAAGTTCAGACCTGTTGGTTTATCAAAGTCCTGATTCGGTCATTTTCCAGTGGAACAATGTGCGTCCCCAAGTAGGACCTTATTATTATACTTTCCAGTTGATCCTTTATCCTGATGGACATTTTAAATACCAATACGGATCGATGGACGACTATCCTATGTATTTCACTGTAGGCTTTGAAGGACCTAAAGGAATTTATGGAAAGAGTATCTACTACAAGGATTACTATTCTGCTCCTGAGTTGGCCGAAACAGCCTTCGAGTTTCTACCACCTGTATCCGGAACATTGGCTGCTGGTGAATCAAAAGATTTCAACCTTCAGTACAATGCAGCAGGACTGGCCGTGGGAGAGTATTCCGATGTGGTGAGAGTGGTGACCGATGATATTAATACTCTTTCTGACGAAACCGCTGTAGCACTTACAGTAGATGGTGAGGCCATTATTAGTGTTGAGCGAAATGAGGTGAATTTTGAAAATCTAATGTATCTGAATGATGGACTGAATAGTACTACAGAAACTTTTTCTATTATCAACGATGGTAGCAAGCCGGTACCGGTTTCGTCTATTGCATTGGAGGGGGATGTAGATTATTTCGAAAGTGATTTAGTTGAAGGAACAATTGTTCCTGCATTTGATAAAGTTGAATTTACATTGAAATACAAAGCGCTTGATGCAGATGGCCATACGGCGAATTTAAATCTAAATGTAAATGCCGAAGATTATGTTGTGACTTTAAATGGGGATGCTGTATTGCCTCCTGTGTTTGGGTACGAATTGCCAGAGACAGGTAGGGTGGATACCATCGACTGGGTTGTAAATGAAAATGAGCTGAAATCATTTGAATTTACCTTATCCAATACAGGAGAAGAAGAGAAATTGAACTTTGATGTTACGCTGGGGCTTGCTCACCATGGATGGGAAGTTGTAGAGGAAAACGTGGTGGCTCAGCCATTAGTTTTAGCAGCAACTACTGTTGAAGAAATAGATCCACAGCTGTTTAGTACAATCGACTTTGCTCCATCAATAGAGAAGTCCACAGGTGTTTCTGTGAAATCGGCAGTTCATACGCCAACTGTTTTTGCAGATTCGATAGCATACGATTTACCATCAGATGAGCCTTTGACACTTATGGGAGCTTCAGTATACCACATTAATGCTGCTGTGAAATTTACAGTTCAGCAGGAAGAAGGTTTCTATTTGACACATGTGAAACAATTCCTGCGTCGTGAGTCCTCGACTGAACCTTTCATAATTGAGATTCTTCAAGGTGAAGATATCAATACAGCACAAGTATTATTATCACAGGATTACATGGGTGGTACTGTTGAAGGTGCAATGGAGATAGTTCCTTTGAATGAACAATTCTATTTCGAAAAAGGAAGTTCCTTCTTTATTAAGATTGCCTATCCACAGAATATTGAATATGCGCTTGGCTTGGATTGGGATGTACCAAGCGTGATACACAAGTGTTTTGTATCAAGTGATAATGGTCAAAGCTGGGATGCTATTTCTGATATATTCTATTATACCTATGCCTTCAAAACGCGTGCAATGTCGGCCAATCCAAATCAATGGTTAAGTATTGATCCTTCGTTTGGAGAAATCGCAAATAATGGGGCGCAAAACATTACTGTTAATGTTGACGCTTCAAAATTGGAAGTTGGAGATTATCAGGCTTACCTGCATCTGTCACATAATGATCCTTACCAGAAAACTAACAAGATTCCTGTTAATCTGCGAATTAATCAGGGGCCTATCATGGAAGTTTCCGAAAAACAAACGGTAAATGAAGGAGAGGTACTACACCTTCAAATTCCTGTGACTGATCCTGAAGGGGATGTGATTACTTCTGTCGTACCTGTCCAGGAATATGATTCTCTGACTACCAGTTTCGCTAACGGTCAATTGGAACTGAACTTCAGTCCGGATTATCACATGGCGGGTGATTATACCTTTACTTTCCTGACTAAAGATGAATATGGAGCTGAAAAATCTTATGAGGTAACGGTAGAAGCTTTGAATGTGAACCGTGCTCCGCAAGTAATCAGTTCCATTGATCCACGAGAGTACTACGAAGATGAGCAAATGGATAACATTGATCTGACTGAAGTATTTGTAGATCCAGACGGGGAGATATTGACCTTTACTGCTTTTGCAGACGATGAAACCGTGGTGAACATCTTCACCTCCGAGGATGGTATGGTCATCAAACCTTTGAAAGAAGGAACAATTACCATTACTGCTGTGGCCTCGGATCCGGAAGGATTAAATGCAGAAACTACTTTTACTGTAACCATTGCCACAGTAACTGGTATTGAAGATATCAATGGATTACAGACAACTAAAGTATATCCAGTTCCAACAGACGGTCCTCTAAATATTGTTTTGGGCAATGAAATTGAAGGAGAAGTAAGTATTTCAGTTATCAACCTTATTGGTAGATCTCAATTCCAAACAACAGTGAACAAGGGAAGAGGCTCGTATACTGAGACTTTGGATATTAGCAATCTGCCAGCTGGTATTTATTTGCTAAATATTAGAACATCAGAAGATGTAATTGTTAAAAAAGTAATTAAGAAATAGTAGTGTGATTCTTAGGGGGGACACTTTAATGGTGTTCCCTCTATACTTCACTAACTAAAAAATTGAAATATGAAGTTATTAAAATATGCAGTACTTCTCCTTTTTACTATAGGTTTACTGAGCTGTGGTGGAGGAGATGATGATAAAGTGGATAATACCAAACCCACCATTGATTTGATTGGTCCTACGGGGAATGAAATTATTAAGCCAGGAAGCGTATTAAAGGTTAATGCCAGCCTGTCAGATGATATTGGATTAGAAGAATATGTACTTACCATTTCCGCAGGAGGTACAAAGTCTGTTAAAAATGTAGAGGAGTTTTCTTTTAACTCCTATACCGATACGGATGCTTATGGAAATTCACTACCTGCAATAAAGGGAATGAAATCTACAGAATTGAGCTTCGATATTGGCATAGCAGATAATGCTCGTGCCGGCTTCTATACTTTCACATTATTGGTGAAAGACCAATCTGGTAACGGAAGTGAAGAAACATTACAATTGGAAATTTCCCGTCCTTAATTGGAAATTGATATGCGAAAATGGGGGGTCTGCTGAAAAGTAGATCCCTTTTTTTGAGCTTAATTTCCTTATTTAAAACGATCTGATTTTAAGCCTAGAGCGTTTTTATACGCTAAAATGCAGGTGTTGATTCAATGGCAACTAAGCTGAATTCAGAAATGATCAGGATTTCATAGATAAAACTGAGGATTACTAACAGATTACTCATTGGAGAACAAAAGTGCAGTTCTCCTAATTATTTTAAAGCTGTATACGATTTGCACTCCATATTCGAAGTTGAACCTTAGCTTCCAAAATTGAAGAATAAGAGAAAGGGATTTTCCAGAGTGAAAATCCCTTTTTATTTCTCAAGACCTTGTTGATTTTGGGATGATGTATTGGAAGAATCTCCTCAAAAGGAAACTTCCTGTCCTTCTTTTTAAAAAACTCACAATAAGAATTAATCAGATTATAAGTGGCATAAAACCAGATATAAAAGCCCTGCTTGTAGTGGTGTTGATATGCTGAAAAAACATCGAGTAGTAATAAAGATATGGCCATAAGCCTTTCGTGTAGGAGTTATGATAGGGCTGTTTTTTTAAGAATAAAAGAAGGAAGAATTATCCTTGTGCAGCTCGAAAAAATGGAGAGGATTAGAAGGGGAAAAGATACAAGAGAATACTTGTCTCGGGCAATGAAACTGATGAAGTGGAATTCAAAATAAAGTGTAAGGATTACTTGATTGGATCTTCAATTTTAAAAAACCTATAGCTTCTCTTTTCAGGCGAAAAGAGGTTAAGATATCAGGAATGAGAAATACTAAACTAATTGTCTCAATTACTAATTTAAAAAGTTTTCTATGAAAAAAATCATTGGACTGTCGGTACTCTTCTTTGTGTTGGGAGTGCAGATGGTAGTCGCGCAAGCCAAACAAATTACTGGTAAGGTTACCAGTAAGGAGGATGGACTTGGAATCCCCGGCGTATCTGTTGTAATAAAAGGTACAACGGTAGGTACGGTAACCACTATTGAAGGTGATTATTCCATTCAGGCAAACAGCAAGGATGTATTGGTATTCTCTTTTGTAGGGATGAAAATGCAGGAAATTGCCATTGGTGCAAGAACTCTTGTAAATGTAGAAATGGAAGCAGAAACCATTGGTATGGACGAAGTTGTTGTAACAGCTTATGGTTCTAAAGGTAAGGTAGGTTTGAAAGGTGCTGTAACATCGGTACAGTCATCCGAATTGGAGCAAGTGCCAATGGCAACTTTCGATCAGGCTTTGCAGGGTAAAACCACTGGGGTTTACATTAGTTCTGGTTCTGGTCAGCCAGGATCGGGAGATACAAAGGTGCGTATTCGTGGTAATGCATCTATTACCGGTAATAATTCTCCATTGTATGTAATGGATGGTGTGCCTATTGAGCCTTCAGTATTTGCATCTTTAAATGTGAACGATTTTGAATCGATTTCTGTTTTGAAGGATGCTTCTGCATCATCAATTTATGGTTCTCGTGCATCAAATGGGGTAATATTGATTACAACCAAGCGTGGTAAGGCAGGTGAGACCAAGTTTAACTATCGCTTTCAAAATGGTTGGACCAGCAGAACTCGTGATAAGTTCGACATGATGAATTCAACCGAGAAGTTGGCATTTGAAGAAATGGCCATGAGAGGGGAAGGATGGAGATTGTCTCCTTTGAATCCAGCCAATGCTGGTTTGTCTGAAGCTCAGTTGGCTGCCAATGAAGGAGAATTGAATCGCCTAAGAAATACCAACACTGACTGGAGAGATGTATTTACTCGTACTGGGCAAACACAAAGTCACGAGATTAACATGTCTGGCGGTAACGATAAAACCAGATTCTATTTTGCTTTACAGCGTTTTGAGCAGGAAGGACAAGCCATTCGCTCCGATTTGGAAAGAACGGCTGGACGTATGAACCTGGATCATAAGATTAATGACAAGTTGCGTTTCGGATTGTCAACTTCTATGGGTTACACAACTTCAAGTATGATTGAGTCGGAAGGTGGAATCGCTTTGGCTAATCCATTTGCTGCAGCTTACCTGGCAAATCCTTATGAAAATCCATATGATGAAAAAGGAAATATTGTAACTGGTGGTGGTCGCACAGGTTCTAATGCTTTGGATCGTTTGTTGAATTCATCGAATAACAAAGCAGAAACCAAAGGTGTTGGAGCCATGCATTTAGAGTATGACCTTATTAAAGGTTTAACCATTAAGTCTCAGGTTGGGATTGACTATAGAATGACGACATATGAGCGTTGGCTTGATCCAAATTCATATGCAGGTCAGCAAGTTTCCAATGGAGAGCAAGGTTCTATTAGCGAAAATTTTGCCCGAAGAAGTGAAATGAACTTTACCAATACTGCCGATTACAAAACTGAAATTGGTGAGAAGCATGTAATTGGTGCTTTGGTTGGTTCTGAGTTAATCAAAAGAAAATATGATGGTTTTGGATATACAGGTTATGGACTAAACGGGAAATTACCTGAAACACCTGCTGCTGTTACTCCGGGATCTCCTGATAATAATTTTATTCCGAATGTAAGTGGTTACAAATCGGAGAGAAACTTATTTTCTGTTTTCTCAATTTTGAATTATACTTACGATTCAAAATATTCATTCTACGGAAGTTTGCGTAGAGATGGTTCTTCTGCATTTGGTAAGAACAACAAATATGCGGTATTGTACTCTTTAGGTATTACCTGGAATGTTGCTGAGGAAGCATTCATGAGCAACCTTAGCTGGGTGAATAACCTGAAATTGAGAGCAAGTTATGGTACAACCGGTAACCAGGAAGGTATCGGAAGCTATGAGTCGCAAACTCTATATGGTGCAGGATCATATAATGGACAGCCTTCCATGGGCTTGACACATGCAGGAGATCCAGACATCAAATGGGAGATTGGGAAGAAATTCAACATTGGTATCGATTACAACTTGTTTAATAATCGTATTTCGGGTTCTGTTGAATTCTATAATGACATCACTTCTGATCTGTTTATTGTACAAACGCTTAGCTCTTGGGCGGGTGTTCCTGGCGACTCAAAAAGCGTAAATGCTGGTAAAATGAGAAACCGTGGTGTGGAATTCCTATTCAGTGCCGATGTAGTTCGTACCAAAGACTTTACCTGGAGTGTAGGAGCTAACCTTTCTTATAATGACAATGAAATCTTATCGTTGGGTCAGGTTGATGAGTTCGAACAGGGAACTTCTATTGTGAAAGTAGGATTGCCATTGGGATCTCATTACATCGTAAAATGGGCTGGTGTTGATCCAACAACAGGTAACCCAATGTATTATACAAAAGATGGACAGCTAACTGATACTTACCGTAGCTCTGATGCAGTTACCGATTTCGGAACCAGCGAGCCTCCATTCATTGGTGGTTTCAATACCAAATTATCTTACAAAGGAATTGAGCTTTCTGCAAACTTCTCATTTGCACATGGGTACAAGCGTTTCAACAACCAGAGCTTCTTCCAGGAGAATCCAAACTTTGCGCAGTTCAACCTTTCTACAGAGATGAATACCATCTGGCAAAAACCGGGTGATATCACAGAAATTCAGCGTTTGGGAACCGAGAGAGAATTCTCTTCTAAAGACATTGAGGATGCCTCATTCTTGAGATTTAGAAATCTGATGATTGCATATACTTTACCTAAGAGCTTGCTTCAAAATCAAAAGGTAATTGATAATGTAAGAATTTATGCGCAAGGACAAAACTTGTATACCTGGACCAGCTACACAGGTTTTGATCCTGAGGATAGCGACAACATTGCAAAGTATGAATATCCATCTTCAAGATTCTTTACTGTAGGTGTTGATGTTGCTTTTTAATTTTTAGAGATTAATTATAAATATAATGAACAAGATATTTTATAGCCTGTTATTGGCAGTAATGGTTCTGTCCAGTTCCTGTGAGGATCTGCTGGATTTGAAACCAACCGACTCAATTGACGAAGGGAAGGCCTTTGAAAATGTAGAAGATCTTGAGCCAGGAATGTTAGGAGTTTATTCTTCTTTTGGTGGTTCAGGGGCTATTGTGAATTCATCCCGTGCAGGTGATGATTTAAGACTATCTGACGAGAATACAGGTCAGGGTGTACAAATGCACAACTGGACTTTCACAGCTAGCGAAGGAAGTACAGGGAGTGTTTGGGTTGATATGGCTCATACCATCGACCGTGCAAACCGAGTATTGGCAGCTGCAGAAAAATTTGCTGCAAACAACGAAAATGCTGCATTGGTAAATAGAATTGTTGGAGAAGCTAAATTTATGCGCGCATACTGTCATTTTGAATTGGTGCGTTTGTTCTCTGGTAACTATTCTCCAGATGCTTTGGCAGTTCCTTACATGCTTGAATCTAATGTGGCCGCTGAGCCTGCAAGAGAGAAAGCATCGGTTGTTTATACCAATATTATTAATGATTTGAAGGATGCTCAAAACCTTCTTCCTGCTGATTTTACAGATCGTACTCGCGCAACCAAAGATGCTGCTACTGCATTGTTGGCAAGAGTTGCTTTGTACCAAAACGACTGGGCCAATGCCATTGCTTATGCAAGCGATGTGATCGATAATTCTGCTGTAAGAATGGCGAATGCTTCAGAAATTGCAAGTCTTTGGACAGATGAGTCTGCTGACGATGTAGAAGTATTGTTCCGCAGAGCTCGCACCACTCCAGGTGAAGGTTTATTGGGAGATATCTACACTCGTTCTGGTAATGGTGATGTCTTTTTCCATCCGGGAGTTGACCTAATGTCAAAGTATACTGCTGAGGATGCAAGATTCAACGTTTATTTTACTCAAGTTGATGGTAAAGATGTTGTTGCAAAGCACAGAGGCAAAGTAGGTGGAACATTAAACCTTGTAGATGTGAAACTGTTGCGTATTTCTGAATTGTATTTGATTCGTGCCGAAGCTTCAGCAAGAAGAAATGAAGGCAACGACCTTGCAAATGCAGCTGATGATATCAATATGCTAAGAGCAAACCGTATTGCTGATTATACCAATATCAGCTTTGCTTCACAAACATTGGCAATGGATGAAATCCTATTGGAAAGAAGAAAAGAGTTGGCTTACGAAGGACACCGATTCTATGATTTGAGAAGATTTGAGAAATCGATTCATCGTATCGAAGAGGATGCACTACTGGCATCAAACGCAAATCTTGAAGCGGGAGACTATCGATTTGTATTCCCAATTCCAATTGAGGAAATCTTTGCAAATGACAATATGGTTCAAAACCCTGGATACTAAAAAATTAATAAAATGAGAAATATATATTGGCTTTTTATCTTACTGGTTTCCATTGGTTTTGGAGCCTGTGATGCCGATCCTGAATACTTTCAGGAAGATGATTCTTACATTGCATTCAATGTGGCATCTGCTTCAGTAGCCGAGAATGCAACTGATGAATTGGAAATCCCGGTAAGGATTTCAACAGTTAACCCGAAAAATGTAACTCTGGACTATGAAATCGTTCTTGAAGGATTAGACGCTCCGGCTGAAGAAGGAGTAGATTATCAAATCATGAACGAATCAAAAACATTGAGCTTCTCATCTACTCAGCTTGTTGATGTGATTCGCATCAAGACCATCGACAATGACAGTAAGGATGGCGACAAGCAGTTTGTGATTAAATTGAAATCTAATTCAGCTGGCATAAACCAAGGTTTGGCAGATGGAGCGGATACACAATGTTTGATTACCATTTCTGATGATGAGCATCCTTTAGCACTAATCTTGGGTAACTATATTCAGGATGACTATTTTACTGATGGATCGTATGATGCAAATTCAGGAAATAATATGGTGATCCAGGCAGATCCTAATGATGATACTAAAGTTTTCATGACAGGTTTCTGGGGAATCAACGACAAGATCATTGTTGCGTCGGTTGATATTGAAAACCAAACAATGAGTATTCTTCCAGGACAGTTATTGTTTGTGCATAGTACGTATGGTGACTGTTTTGCAGTGAGTTTCGAAATCGTTCCTGATAATAATGGTGATGGCAGAAATGATGTGGTTTATCATCCTCAGGATAACATCGAATGTACAATTGATGAAAATGGAAACATTACCACTGGAATGTGGGCTCCAACCGTATCTGCAGGATCTTTTGCATACTATGGAGAAACCGTTTTCACCAAGCAATAGCAGATTCTTTTTTATAACAACAACTAGAGTTTTCCCCCGGTTCATTGGGGGAACTCTTCTCAATAACTCAATGGCCAGTGGAGTAAATTTTACACAAATTTTAGTTAGTGGAAGACTAGAGAAAAGGGGAATATACCCCTATTAAGTCCCCTTTCTCTATTCTCCTAAGAAAACATGAATGATATGTCTGTGGGCAGGTTGGCACTATTCTATAAATTGAATTATTAACATAGTCTGCAAATATAACTATAAGCCGACCTGCCAAATTTTTAACCCAAATGAAGAGAGCATTGCAGAAATAATGCAAACAACATTCTTCTTATAGAAAATACGATATGAACCATTTTTTTAGCGCAGTACTTCTAATGCTTACAACACTTTTTTCTACAGATCATTCCAGAGATGTAATAAAACCCAGCATCAATTTAATTAGCCCTGTTGATGCGGTAAGAGTGATGCAAGGTGAAACGGTAATTGTGAATGCGCTTGTAAAAGACAATCAGGTCTTAAAGGATTTCCAAATCAAGATAACCAAGGGTGGGGATAGCTCACTCTGCTTTGCTCGGTATTTTTCCTGCAATCACATGGTAAATGCAAAACGAGATGCAAAAGGGAATGATATCCCTGTTATATCCGGAAAGAAAGAGACCTGTTTGGAGTTTGCCATAGGCGTTGATGAAAATGCAGTGGTAGGAGATTACTACTTCCAACTCGAAGTAGAGGATGAATCCGGAAATAGGAGCATGAAAAAAGTAGGTTTCTACATAGAAAGAAATTAAAACGATTCATAAAATGGAATACAGTAAATGCTTGGTTGATGTACAAGAAAATCTTGTATGCAGCAAATAGGTAGTTGTAAAGTGTGAGTGATGGTTGGGAAGCCATCAAAAGACCGGATGGTGTATGCATTCGGTCTTGTTTTATATGTTATGGTGACAGTTTTATGCGAACCCATTTAAAATGATGATCCATCAAGTTGCATACTGCAATTCAATCAACTTTTTGTATTTCCCATGCCTGATTTTCATCAGTTCCTCATGGGTTCCCTTTTCCACAATGCTACCATGTTCCAATACTACAATCTCATCGGCCTTTCTAATGGTGGATAATCGGTGAGCAATCACAATGGAAGTTCTTCCTTGCATAAGTTTTTCCAAAGCTTCTTGCACCAAAAGTTCCGATTCTGAATCCAATGAGGAGGTGGCTTCATCTAAAATTAAAATCTTGGGGTCGTTCAAGATGGCGCGTGCTATGGCAATCCTTTGGCGCTGACCACCCGAAAGCTGCGTGCCGCGTTCACCTACTATGGTATCGAACTTTTCAGGGAAACGATCGATAAACTCCAAAGCATTGGCCTTTTGTGCAGCTTCGAATATCTCCTGATCGCTGGCATTGGGCTTTCCGTAGCCAATGTTTTCCCTGATACTACCGCCAAACAAAAATATGTCTTGTGGAACCAGCGAAATCTGATTTCTTAAAGCCGATAAGGGATAGGCATGGCAATCGAGTTCATCGTAAAACAAACTATTGCCCGGTGGTTGGTGCAACATTAAAAACAAGGAAGCCAAGGTACTTTTCCCAGCACCACTATGACCAACCAAGGCCACCATTTGATTGCTTCTAATCTCCAAATCGATATCATTTAAAACCTTTTGTTCCAATCGGGAAGGGTAGGCAAAGCTTAGCTTTTTAAGCTGTATGGAGCCATTCATTTTGTATTTGGCATCGATCTCCTTGATGTCCTCAATTTCCTCGGGAACTTCATCGTATATTTTGAACAGATCCTCGGTTGCACCAATAAATTTCTGGATGTTGGTATACACATTGGCCAATCCGCTGATGGTTCCACCCACAAAAACCGAATATATGACAAAGGAAAACAGATCTCCTGCAGCCATTTCTCCTGCCTGCAGCAATCTCGATCCCTGCCAAACCATGGCAGCAATGGCTCCAAACAATCCCAAAATGATAAATGAGGAGAAAGCACCACGATATTTCCCACGAGTCATGCCCAAATCGGCAATTTCCAGAGTTTTCTTCTTGTAACGGGCAATCTCGAGAAACTCATTGGTAAAGGCTTTTACACTTTGTATGCCTTGCAGGGTTTCTTCAATAATGGTATTCGAATCGGCAACCTTGGTTTGTACTTCCTTGGAGAATTTACGAATAAATCTCCCAAAGAATCTCGCGGCAATCATGGTAGGAGGAAGCGTAATCAGCATAAAGGCGGTTAGCTTGATGGAGATCACCGCCAAGAGGATGATACCGCCGGTAATTACAATAATTTGTCGAATAAAATCGGCCAGGGTACTGGTCATGGTTTCCTGCAACTGGATTACATCTGCCGATATTCTGCTGTTGAGTTCGCCAACTCTTCTTTTTTCGAAAAACTGTAAGGGCAGCTTAATCAAATGGCGATAGCTGGCCTGGCGCAAGGCAGCTAATGATTTTTCGGTAACATTTACAAAGAGTACAATGCGAAAGTAGGCAAAGGTAGCTTGCACCACCAGAATAATGGCAATGAGGATAACGGTTTGGTTCAGACTTTGTCCCAGAGTGGTGCTGTTTCCAGTATTTACCAAATCACCCAATAGTTTTGGAAAAGCCAGACTTGCCAAACTCGATCCCAAAAGGAAAAACATTCCTAAAAAATATTGTCCCCGGTAAGGTTTGATGTATTTGTACAAGCGCAAAGCGCTACTTAATCCGCTGCGGTTAATCTTTCCTTTCGGAACACTAGAGGTGTCGGAGCCGTGTGATCTTGCCATTGTGTGGTATTACTATTTGGTTTTAGTATTAATAATACACAAAATAGATGAGATATTGTTTGGGCTAAAGCTTATTTGTATGATTAATATGGGCAGACCCCTGCTAGTTATAGCTTATAGCTCGGGCTAACTGGGGTTTGGATAATTGTTAGGATAATTCCATAAGTCAACAACATCAACATATTTATTTTTAAGCAGTATTTACCTGATTATAAAAAACATGAATTAGTAATAATTAAATTACAAAACTTGATTAAAGGACAAATATGTCTTAAATTATTATTGCTAAAATAGATTGTTTAATATTAATATTTTAAGTCATGGGGTTAGTTGTTGTTCCATTATTTGATGAGAAAGTGGAAGCCTGGAAAGCTTGGGCTAAGTCCCTTTCAAATGAGAAAAGTAATGAGTTTAGTGATTTTAATAAAAAGTATGGGTTGACCAGACATAATGCCTGGCTGGCAGAAACGCCGGGAGGCAAGGTTGTCGTTGCCTTACATGAGGGCCCCGGTGCCGATGATTTTTTGCACAAGGTAGCTGGATCAAATGATAGTTTTGAATTGTACTTTAAAGAGAAACTAACAGAGTTTCATGGAATGAACTTTGATGCTCCGCCACCACCAATGCCTGTTCAAATGATATAGTAGCCTCCCGCTAGTGCGAGCTTATAGCTCGTACTCTGCCTTGGCAGTAATTGAAGGATTTCTACTTCAGATGATATGTTTTGTAAATGATATTTTGCATTCGCAAAGCAAGAGCTATAAGCTCGCGCTATTTGGGTTATTTCACTGCTCTAGGCAATACATTTTCTCTTTTCAATATTCCATCCTTGCTGGTAACATACAAGTAATAATCAGCAAGTCCGTATTCAATATTGACATCCAATTTTAGTTCTATAAACTCGAAATCATCGGAATCGGTAACAAGCTTATACCTCATTGTTTTGATTAAATTTTTGTCTACCGCTTGAAATAGACTGTACTTTGAAACTTTCCCAATTGTCATCGATATCATTTTATAGCTCTCATTATACATTTCTAGGTTATGCATTATTCGGCCATGCACCATTGGGGTTGTGTAGTTTTTGTCGAGCAAGAATCTTGCACCATCTTTATGATTGAATGAAGTTAGAATGTCCTTAACCATCAAACTTGCTGTCTTTTTCAATTTTGGATCAAGATTTTCTAGCGGTATCTTTTGGTATTCTGTAGGACCACAAGAGGTGATGAAAAAAAGCCCTACCATCAATAAAATCAACTTATGAAGAGTTAAATCCTTACTTAGTTTTCTCATGTTACTTAATACTTTGTTTTTAAATGTGATGCAATACAAAGCGCGAGCTACAAGCTCGCGCTTTCTGGCATTGTTTTTTTAAGCTATAATTTGGAAAGTTTAATCTTTTAGAATACAGCCAGCATAAGTTTTGGTCTTTTCAATCTTTTTCTTTTTTAAATCCATATCGTAATAGGATTCATCTTTCAAGCAAGTTCTGATAAATTTAATGCCCACTTCTTCAATTTTCTTCAATTGTTCTTTGGTAATTGGATAGGTCATTGCAAAACCTGAATAGATTTGAGTTCCTGATACAAAGGACTGAGGAGTTGCATTTTTAATGGAAGTGAGTTCCATGATAGACTTATCTCCCAATTTCAAATTCAATTTGCTCCCTTCAGGAATTAAAAAGGCCTGATCGCCAGGAATGTTTACATAGGATTCCAGCCTATAATCATCGCCCAACCTGTAAAAAGCAAAGGTGAAATAGAAGTTATGCTTCTGCACAATTCTTCTTTCCACTTTCCCAGAAAATTCATCTACTTTTTCGTGGGTATACTTGCAATTTTGTGCATTTGTAATGCTCGTAATGGATAATAAAAGAAATGCGAAGATCAATAAGAATTTTGTTTTCATAAAGTGTGTAGTTATGGGTTAGTAAATTATTAATCTCCTTTTTTGTGTTTGTGTGGTTTTAATGTCGGATGTTTAGGTTTTGTTTCTGGATTTACACGTCTTCTTCTGTCATCTTTACCTTCTTCTGTTTTTGGTTTAGGACCTGGTTTGATTGCTTCAATTGTAGTCATACTGTTAGATTTTAAATGATTATTCTATTTAATTTTTGGTATTTCTCATGCTACCGCACGAGTTCTCTCGTGTGGTTTTGCTAAAAAGGAACGCGATAGAATCGCGCACCAGCGGGGGGCACCAATGCTTTATGAGCCATTCTTAGTGTACGTAATTATTTCTTTAAAACTCTGCCAATCAATCGACTTCTTATCTATATTACCCGTTTTATCAATTTCATAAAATCGTTTAAACGTTCCTATTTCCACATCCGAGAGCCAATATTCTTTACTAGCAAATATTGGTTTCATTGTAGATGATAAATAGCCATTTAAATCTATTCTAATCTTACATTTATCTAATTTCCATAAATCTTCAATGGTTAATTTTTCTTTATTCTCATGAAGTTTTAAAAGCGGTGATTTAATTATTACACTCTCCTCTTTACCATCTCTTACAATAGAGGATTCGTAATTGAATTTATGAGCAAACTGCCAAGAACACCTAACTTCAGGAGCTAGTCTAGTTGTTAATTTAAGCTTTTCCCAATTTTGAGAATTCTTCCCATCAGGTTCTTTTTTTATTCTTAATAAATGTGCTGCAATATTTAGGTTTAGAACACTATCAGGTCCTGTAAAAGCAATTTTAAAACAAAGTTTATTTTCTTCTGAATTAAATAATATCTTGTCATGCAAGACTAGTTTATTTCTAGACCCTAATTGGCTAATTCGACTGCTAATCCTATATGATGCCTCTTTCATTGCCTTCATGCGGTCGTCAAATGATTTATCTTTATCAGAGTAATAAAACAAAAATGGATTTGTACCTAACAAATCAGAAGGAAGTTTTAATTTTGAATTTCTAGGTATTATAGGAAAAACCCTTTCTTTACCTAGAGTGCCTAATAGGAGACCTAATTCAAATACTACATTATCCCTAGGAGTGTCATAGTTCCTATCTCTAGATTTAGTTTCATCATCTGGAGTAAATATTACAATACCAAAATCATATTCGTCAATGTTTAATAATTGATTAATAGTAGATTCAAATCCATTTTCGAAATAAAGAGACCATGGTGTAATATCTAAGTCTTCATGCTCAAGTAAACATACTAATGCTTTAGTATACTCAATTGCTTCACTTGTCGAAGCTATAAAAATTTTAGGTTTATGGTAGATGGTTTTCATATGGTATGGGTTTTTATGCACACTAACTGTTTTGTTATAATTTGAGGGCGATTTACAACTGCCGTCTTATCAAACTTGCGTTTATTGTTTTTGTTACATTATCTAGTTGAGTGTTACTGTCCTTGAAGTTTAGTTTTTGTTAGGCCCTTTTATTGTTTTAATATTTCTTCATAAAATTCACTTTCATGTCCGATAGAAATTTTAGTACCGGTGTATAAATTCAGTAAGTCTTGCTCACTAATTTTTATTGCTGGTAATTTTTTTGAGTATTTCTTATTAGAAGTAGTGTGGTAATTTAATTCAATACTGTATTCCCCAGATTTTATTTGATGGTTATAAGGATTATCATTTTCATCTTTTAAATTCCATTTAATACAAAACAGATGTAATTCTTTGTCTGAATTTTCTGTAAGTAGAAATGGATGGAATGGCTTTGAAAATACATCTTGAGTTTTCTTTAGATCATTTGTGAATAATTTCTTACTATCAACAAAAAACATAGGTTTATATATAAATCTATCAGTTTCATTTTTTACTACAAAGAAAAGCTCATCAAGTACAACAGGATTAGGAGTCTTATTTATAAATGAGATACTAAATACTAAAGGAATAGTACAAGGATCTACTCCAAAGAATTTCTTTACTACATCAACACTAGTATCATAGGTGAATGAAGCTCCTTTGGTTCTTTCGAAAAACTGACCTTTCGTTAAGGCCTGTACATCTATTCCAGCTTGAATTAATTGTTTATTTATATTCCTTCCCTGCTCAGTAATGTTATTCATTAAGTCATAATAAAGGCACTCTGACAATAAGTTTTTCTTATTTTCTTCTGGTAAGCTAAAAAGAGTGGTACTAGTCTGATATACCTCTATTTCTATGGGTAAACTTCTGGACAAAAATGTAAATAGACCTATAGCTAGTGAAATTATCACAGCTGTTAATGCAAGTACATCTTGTCTGCTAATTCTTCCATACTTCCATAGCATATAGAAAACAAGAGTAAAAATTACAATTGCTACAATTAGCAGTATAAAATGTAAATTCATTGTTTTAATCATTCTTTTGTATTGAATATGTTATAATTTTAAAATTGTGTCTAACTAGTTGATATGTGAACTAGTGCGTATGTTTTTCTTATATCAATCTAAAAAGATGTACAATACTGACCTATATGGGGTGTATTGTGCACCTTTTATAAAATCGATTGGTAATTTACAAAACAATAATATTTAATCAAAGGAATGCATAATCTAATTTATAGTATAATTATAAGAATAAGTCAATTTGCTTATGATACATGAGGGAAGTATTAATTATAGCATTTTAAAAATCGATCTTGGTAAATTGCAATTCCTGTTTGTATGAGCTTTAATTTCGTAAGCAGAATTAATCCAGAATAACTTCCTTAACCCTTTCATTTCCCGGATAATCAAAAGCCTTTACAACTATTTTATTTCCCTTGTATTCCGAGTTGGCTACACTGGCAGCATAATGCCATTTACCATTTTGAGCATATTCATTGGCATGTCCTTTTTCAAACAAGCTTCCATCACTGCTATAAATTTCAAGCTCAACACGCTTCACTTTAAAATCATCAAATGCAATAATTTCAATGATATCCCCAATTTCACCATGATAATTACTGGTGTCTATTTTTTCAATTGTAGGAGGGTGGAAATAATCCGATACTGCCAGGTTATAGCCGCTGTAGATGCCTTTTTCCTTAGCTACTCTATTGTATTCTTCCATCAATTCAGAATCATGCTTTTGAGTGTTTGCATATAGACTAGCCTTTTTAAATCGGTTTTTTTGTTGCTCTTGCGCAACGGTTCTTTTCCCTGAATAATGGGCTGCTACAGATAAAATGGTTTTTCCTTTACGTTGTCTAAACACAAGGTTTTTTCCTAATTTTCCACTCAAGCCCGTTGTGATTAAATTTCTTTTTACAATAGCCATATTTCCTATATTTTGGATATAATCAATCTCTATATGTTGGTATCAGCGCTCAAATAATCATGACTAACATGTTCATATACATGATAAAGGTCTCAATGAAATCATAAAATGTCAACAGGCTGATTATAACACCAGCAAAATTCCAAATGATAATTTATCAACACAACGAGCAATCCCACTTAACAATAACACCCTCCTAGATGGTGCATTTACAGCTGTGCTACTTCTTCGCTATTCCTTCGCTATTTCTGTACTATGCCTATGGTGTTTTTAGTGTAACATAAATACAAACAAAAAGAGAAGCTAATATGTTAATGAATTACAGTTTTGAAAGTCAGAGAAATAATACTTTGTTTATTTTAATTCTAAATAAATACCCACCTAAAGAAACTACCTGTTTAAATCACCTCACCCCAATCCTCTCCTTGAGGTGAGGAAGTAGTGCAAAAGAATAGGGGTATGTTTGGTTAATTTATTTAAAGCACCGCTTATTTAATGCAGTAACTGTGTAATGCACATCGAGCGGGAGCCGCCAATCGGACGCGATTCGGGGCAGACCGTTACTATGGAAAGGCGAGCAGTATCCGATTGGCTTGATTCTTTTGTTTCTTTTCTCATCTAAGGAACCGAGCTGTGCGAGCTCATGAATGCCCGTGAAAATTATGAATGAATAGAAAAGATAAAGAAAAAGCCTGTCTGACTTGAAGACAATACAAACAATCCATATTCGTCGCATAAAACGACCTAGACCAAACTACTCTACACTTGCGACGATAATAAACTGCATCAATAACCCAGGGCGGCGGTCATTATCATTCCCTTGCCCTGGGCTGAATGATCTTTGCCCTTCAGGCAAAAATTGTTATACCCCTTTGCCTGTCGGGATTCTCCTCTGAAAAGGGAAAACTCCCAAATCAACTCAATAGTGCATTTTGATCGGGAGCTGCCGATCGGACGCGATTCGGGGTAGACCGTTACTATGGAAAGGCGAGCAGTATCCGATTGGCTTGATTCTTTTGTTTCTTTTCTCATCTAAGGAACCGAGCTGTGCGAGCTCATGAATGCCCGTGAAAATTATGAATGAATAGAAAAGATAGAGAGAAAGCCCGTCTGGCTTAAAGACAAAAACATAAAGTCTGCACAGACCCAAGGCATTGCCTTGGATTTACCATTATTATAGCTGGTGGAAGAGACAGCATGAATGCTATCTTTACTTAGAATTGGAAAAATAAAAGGTACCAAAAGTAAAAGGCCATCCCTTTCGAGATGGCCTTCAATTCTATTGTGTCAATGGCAAAAGCCATCACTAATATCTTACTTTAATTCTTCCAAAGCTTCTTTAGCCGCATTCAATAGAGGTTCAGCCGATAAATCATTACCAGTAGCCTCAACCATCCATTGGTTAGGAGTCAAACGACCTTGCTTAAAGATGCGATCAACCTCAGCAGGGAAACTTCTTCCTTTTAATTGTTGTTCCAACTGGAACTCAATTACATTACCAAATGCATAGTTCGATAGGTACAACGGACTGTTCAACATGTGCGAGTATACAGCCAAAATTGGTTGATCTTTCACACCGTAAACAGGAGCGTAGAACTCGTTCCAAACTGCTTTCGCGATATCCATGGTAGCATCGCGCAATTCAGCAGCTGTAGCGTTAGGATTTTCATACAGCCATCTCCACATGCGAATGTCTACCAACGAAACACCCATAATTTCGTAAGCACTCCAGAAAAGATCCAATTTCTTTAAGGCTTCTTTTTGTGGGGTATCATCTTTAACGTCCAAAAGTAGCATGTCGCGCTTTTGGAAGATAAATGCCAAAGCCTCAGTAAATGCTGTGTTAGGAACACCATTCAATACAAAGTTGTCCACATCATATAGTGAGATGGTTTGCTCAACATTGTGCCCAAACTCGTGGATCGCGATGTTGTAACCCTTGTAATCCATACCTTTTGCACCAATTCTGGTACGCAAGTGAGCTTTTTGACCTTTTGCAGCGCCACCCCAGGCGTGACCTGAACCTCTTGCAGGATCAACAGCAATTCTGTCTGCCAACCACTGAGCTCTTTCCTTGTCGTAACCCAATTTTACCAACAGGTTCGCCAAATCAGCTTCCAAAGCAGCAGCATCAGGATACAAACCTCTGGTTTGAGCATCTAATTTCGACTCATCCATTCCGCTACGAGCCTTGAAACCATCGTACCAAATATCAAATGGCTGTAACTTACGACCCAATCTCTTTTGAATCAGTTTACCCACTTTTTTGGTCTCTTCAGAGCTTAAGAATGCAGAGAAAATCTTTTCAGTTGCTTCCGCAGAGATCTCTTTTGCTCCGTCGTACTGTCTCTTGATGAATGTATTCTGATCTGGATAGTAAGGATCAATGGCTTTGTTTGCGTGGAAGTTATTCAGGATTTGTTGATATCTCTCGTTTGGTTCCGGAGTAGCATCAACAGCTTTGCCAGCCTTGTAAACTACGTTTGTGTATGGATCCCATTCGAAATCACCCGAGTTAATTACCTTTTCAGGGATTTCCTGAGAGATGATTCTCTTCATCACCTGGTAAATCATCTTTTGCTTGCTTAAACCATCTTTTTTATTGGCATAGTTCGCTTTGATCTCATCACGAAGGTTCCAGTGAGAAAGCAATACCTTATCTTCCGGGAAGAAACGGTTTCCTTTCTTATCGGTAAGGTGGCCTACATAAATGTTGTAATCTGCAATGTACACATCAGAACCTGCAGCAGCTGTTCCGGCAGCTTGCAACAATTCCGAAGGAACTCTTGCTGTAAAGTAATCACCCAAACGAGCGTATGCCCATTCCTGGCGAGTCCAGTTCTTTGCATTGGCTTCTTTCTCAGCCAGGCTGAATGAAGGGAAGTTCAAAGCAATGGTAAAAGCAATTTTGTTGTTGTAGAAATCGTTCATCCAGTGCGAACCTACACTATAGGCACCAAAAGCATTGTCGATAGGGTGCTGCTCGAAGGTGTTCAAGTGAACAGGCTCCAATAAATCTAGAGTAATCTTGTTGAAGTGTCCTGTAATGATCTCAAGGTTTCTTGAAATTTTCTGGAACACCATTTCCTTTTCAGCCTTGTCGGCGATATAGCTTTTCTTACAGAAGTTTTTGAAATCGGCTTCTGTTCCGTCGCTCATGCGCCAAAGACTAGCAGCGTGTTTTACGCCTTTCTCAAGTAAAGCTTTATCCAAACAATTGGTGCTTAACTCCTCAATGGTCGATTTGATTGTTTCGGCAGTAATGTTAGAGGTTTCTGCCTTCTTTTCTGCAATAACTTGATTAGTAGTGGATACTAAAGTTAAAAATGCAGCACAAAGAATAAAAATTTTCTTCATCTGATTAGGTTTGTTATCTGATAATTGAATTAACAGGGCTAATATAAGAAATCGCATCTCCGCAAACAATGAGCAATCTCAGTTTAAACTTTGTGTGCCGCTAAACAAATTGAGCAATAAAAATTCCTGATTCGTTTCTCAGATTGAATTACATGTGTTATTTTTGCGGAAAAATTTTATACATAAATTATGGGAAGAGCATTCGAATTTAGAAAAGCGCGAAAAATGAAGCGTTGGGATAAGATGGCCAAAGCCTTTACCCGAATTGGGAAGGATATTGTTATTGCAGTAAAAGAAGGTGGCCCTGATCCGACAACAAATGCTCGTTTGCGTGCGGTTATTCAAAATGCTAAGGCAGCCAACATGCCTAAGGAAAATGTTGAGCGTGCCATTAAAAAAGCCTCTTCAAAGGAGCAAAAGGATTTTAAAGAGATTGTTTACGAAGGATACGCACCACACGGTATCGCTATTCTTGTTGAAACAGCAACCGATAATCATACCAGAACTGTAGCTGATGTTCGTTCATATTTTAACAAATGCAAAGGTAGTTTAGGTACTGCAGGTAGCGTTGAATTTATGTTTGAGCACAAATGTCATTTCAAAATTGAAAATACAGGTCATGATGTTGAAGAACTAGAGTTGGAGATGATTGATCTTGGTGTTGATGAGGTATTTGCTGAAGAAGATGGTATTATGCTTTATGGTGGTTTTGCTGATTTCGGAAAGATTCAAGCTTACCTTGAAGAAAATGATATGACTGTAATTTCATCTGGTTTTGAAAGAATCCCAATGGATACTAAGGAATTATCAGAAGAACAAGTTGCTGATGTTGAAAAGTTATTGGAGAAATTGGAAGATAACGATGATGTGCAAAACGTATATCACAACATGGCATAATTAGAAAAAGATTTTAATCTTATTATAGTTAACCCGGTTCAAACTTGAATCGGGTTTTTTTATTTCCCATTTCCAATTCAGAATTGCAGATCTTTTTTTAACTTTTTTTGCAATTCTAAAAGCCTGTAAATCTAGGGGGTGTAGGCCGATTGTATTAATGCGTGATAAATTGCCTTTTGAGTGTTAAGAGTTTTTGCTATATTTAGTTAGATATGTAGATAAAAAGTCTTACTCACACCTAATGATGTACAATTATTTAAAATTTGAAAAGAGAGATAGAATAGGGATTCTAACTCTTGATCGTCCTAAAGCCTTAAATGCCCTAAACGAAGAGGTTTTTAAGGAATTAACTTGCTTTTTGGAAGGCGAGGATGTGAATAACATTCGAGTACTGATCATTACCGGAGAAGGCAAAGCCTTTATTGCCGGAGCTGATATCAAAGCCATGCAGGAATACTCTCCACAAAATGCCTACGATTTTTCTGAAACAGGCAAACGAGTATTCGATTTGATTGCGAATCTGGAAATTCCGGTTATTGCAGCCATCAATGGATTTGCCCTTGGGGGAGGGTTGGAATTGGCATTAGCCTGCGATATTAGAGTTGCCAGTGAAAAAGCTCGCTTGGGTTTGCCTGAGGTCAACTTGGGATTGATTCCTGGATTCAATGGAACGCAACGTTTGCCAAGATTGGTAGGAGCTGGTAATGCCATGTATTTAATGATGCTCGGAGAAGGAATAACTGCTCAGGAAGCTTACAACCTGGGAGTTGTTCAGAAACTATCAGAACCAGATCAGGTTCTGGAAGATACCATAAAACTTGCTGAAAAGATTGCGGATAAAAGTCCGAATGCATTGCGCCTTGTAAAAGAGATGGTTCGCAATGGATTGGAAATGTGCAGCAAAGATGCTGGTAAAATGGAATCGAAGGAGTTTGGCAGGTTATTCAAGGAAGATCAGAAAGAACGTGAAGAAGGGGTTAATGCCTTTCTGGAGAAGCGTCAGCCTAATTGGTAACATTCAATTTTAGTGGGGAAGCTTATCTCTGTAAAGGAGATTTGTAGGTAGTGATGATGGGTTTTTTAAGTTGACTCAATTGGGTGAATTACACCATGAACTGATTAAGAAAATTAAATAAAACAATAAACGTATGGATTTAGTCCCTAAAATGAAAAATGTGAGTGTATTGGGAGCTGCTGGGAAAATGGGTAGCGGAATTCTGGTATTACTTTCATTCGAAATGGCCAAGTTGAAAATTGGCAAAAAATCAAACGAACAATTTGTGTTGAATGCGATTGATGTATCGCAGCCTGCTTTAGTGAATTTATTAGGCTATGTTAGATCGCAGTTGCTGAAACATGCAGAAAAGAATATTGTTGAACTTCGTGACTGGTATGCTGACAAGGAAAACCTTGTTGACAATGAGGATGTGATCAATCAATTTGTTGAAGATGTGATGGCTATGATTCAAACATCTACCAGAATTGAAACCACTTACGAATCAAATCTAATTTTTGAGGCAATTAAGGAAGATAAAGATTTGAAGGTTAAATTGTTCTCTCAAATCAAGCAAAATAATCCTGATGCATGGTTCCTTACCAATACCTCTTCCATTCCGATTGGAGAAATTGAAAAAGAAGCTGGCCTGAATGGAGATATCGTTGGATATCATTTCTATAATCCTCCTGTAATTCAGAAATTATTGGAAATCATCAAGTGTGATAATACGGGAGATGAACTGAATGAATTCTCGATAGAATTGGCAAAATCGATGCGCAAAATCATTGTTCCATCGAGAGATGTTGCAGGTTTTATTGGTAATGGTCATTTTATGCGTGATGCTTTGTATGCTCTAAACCAAGCTGAGAAATTGGCAGAAACTGAAGGATGGGCAAAAGCTTTCTTCATGATCGATACCATTAGTAGAGATTTATTGGTTCGACCAATGGGTATCTTCCAATTGATCGACTACGTGGGAGTGGATGTTACCAAATTTATTTTGGCCAGCATGCAGCCTTCTTTCCCAAATGAAACCCTATCGCATGATGTATTAAACGAGTTGTTTGATAGAGAAGTAAAAGGTGGACAGTATGCCGACGGATCACAGAAGGATGGTGTTTTCAAATATCAGAAAGGCAGAATCACACACGTATATGATTTTGGTGCTGGTAAATATGTTTCTAAAGAAGATATTGAAATGGATTGTGCAGCAAAAATGGGAGAGTTGCCAACATTGAAAATCTACTGGAAAACAGTTGTGAGAGATAAGAATAAGGCTGAGTATTTGGAGAAATTCTTCAAAGAACTTCATCAGATTGATAGTGTAGGCGCAAACCTTGCAGTAGCATATGGTCAGAACTCTAAAGCAATTGGTCAAATGCTTGTTGATACAGAGGTAGCTGCTTCAGCGGAGGATGTAAATACAGTATTGGAAACAGGATTTTTCCATGCTTATGGGCCCATTAACGATTATTTCTAAAAGAACTAACAAACACAACAATGAAAGCTTTACGCAAAAAAGTATATATGGTAGCTGGTTACAATACCGTTTCAATGGGAACCGGCCGAAAAGAGTTTCACCCGAAAAAGCCACGTCCGGATCTGGAACATTATATCAAGGAAGCTGGACAAGCTACACTGAAAATGATTGGCGGTGCTGAAAATGTAGATGAAGGAGTGATTGGAAACTTCATGGCATCTCGTTTTAACAAGCAGGCCAATTTACCAGCATTTTTACCAATGATTGATGAAGGTTTGAAGTACAAACCAGCCATTAGTGTTGAAGGTGCTTGTGCTTCGGGAGGCTTGGCTTTGGCTAGTGGAATCAAGTCGATCTTAGCCGAAACTGCTGATGTTGTTTTGGCTGTTGGTTTTGAGGTTCAGAATACCATGAAAGCCATGTATGGTGCCGATGTGTTGGCAGGTGCTGGCTGGATGAAAACCAGAAAAGATGGTCATGCTTATTTCTTCCCAGGCGTATTTAGTAAGAGAGCAGGAGCTTATTACGAAAAGTTTGGAAAAGAAAAGACCAGAGAAGCTATGGCAAAGTGGTATTGCAATGCCATTGAAAATGCACGTTTGTGCGAAACTGCTCAGGAATTCCATAATCAAAACAAAGATTTGGAAGGAACAGCTAAAATGCCTTTGAATCCTAAAAAGTTTGTGGATCATTTGAATTATTCTGACTGTTCCAAAGTTTCTGATGGTGCATCTGCCATTGCAATTGTATCAGAAGAAGGTTTGAAGAAAGTAGGAATTGATCCAAAGGATGCAGTTGAAGTTGTTGGTATAGGGCAAGCTGCTGCTGATATCACCCAGGAACCTGAGAATATGACATGTTTGTCTACCATGAAAGTTGCTGCAGCCAAAGCAATGGAAATGGCTGGTATTACGGTGGATCAGATAGGAACTGTTGAAGTACATGATTGTTTCTCGATTGCTGGTATCATGGGGGCCGAAGCCATTGGTTTTGCAGAAGAAGGCAAAGGTGTAGATTTTGTATTGGAAGGACATACATCACGTTGTGGTAAGGTGCCATTTAATACAACAGGTGGCCTTATTGGTTGGGGGCATCCAACAGGAGCTACAGGTGTGCATCAGGCGGTTACCATTTGGGAACAATTAACTGGCAAAGCTGGTGATGCTCAAATTGAAATGAAAGAAGACAGACCTTACGGGATGACCGTAAATATGGGAGGAGATGATAAATCTCTTGTTGTAATTGTATACAAGAGAGGAGAGTAGGAATTAAATTGATTAGAATGAAATAGAAATAATTAAATGAGCTAATAGCGATATGCTAAAAGCTATTGGCTCATTTTATCACACCTAAAAACAAACATTATGAATTTTGAATTCACCGAAGAACAATTGATGATTCGAGATGCGGCTCGCGATTTTGCTCAAAGAGAATTGTTACCAGGAGTAATTGAACGCGATGAAAAAGCAATTTATCCAACTGAGCAAGTAAAAAAGCTAGGAGAACTTGGTTTTCTGGGTATGCTTGTGGGACTTGATTATGATGGAGGAGGAATGGATACCATTTCTTACGTTTTGGCAATGGAAGAAATTTCTAAAATCGATTCTTCGGTTTCAGTAATCATGTCGGTGAACAATTCATTGGTTTGTTGGGGGGTTGAAAAGTATGGAACTGAGGAGCAGAAGCAGAAATATTTAAAACCAATGGCTCGAGGAGAGAAGATTGGTGCTTTTCTTTTATCAGAACCGGAAGCAGGATCGGATGCTACATCTCAGCGAACAACTGCTGTTGATATGGGTGATCATTATTTGGTAAATGGAACAAAAAATTGGATTACAAGTGGAAAATCTGCCTCTACATATATTGTAATCGCTCAAACACATCCTGAATTAAAGCACAGGGGAATTAATGCTTTAATTGTGGAAGCTGATTCGGAAGGAATATCGGTTGGACCACATGAAAATAAAATGGGAATGCGTGCATCCGACACTCATTCGGTAATGTTCAACAATGTAAAAGTGCCAAAGGAGAATTTACTGGGAGAAGAAGGATTTGGATTCAAGTTCGCAATGAAATCACTTGAAGGAGGAAGAATTGGGATCGCATCTCAGGCATTGGGAATTGCTTCGGGAGCGTATGAGTTGGCATTGAAATATGCTCAGGAAAGAAAAACATTCGGAAAAGAAATAATAAAACATCAAGCAATTGCCTTCAAATTAGCAGATATGGCTACGGAGATTGAAGCTGCTCGTTTTTTCTGTTTAAAAGCTGCATGGTTAAAAGATCAGGGAAAACCTTATGGGCAAGCGAGTGCGATGGCTAAATTATATGCTGCAGAAACAGCAATGAAAGTCACTACAGAAGCAGTTCAGATTCATGGTGGCTATGGCTATGTAAAGGAATATCATGTTGAAAGATTAATGAGAGATGCCAAGTTAACGCAGATCTATGAAGGGACTTCAGAAATTCAAAAGATTGTAATTTCGAGAGGATTGGTTGATTAAAAATTTGAAAGAATAAAAGAGAAAGGAATCTTGTATTTCGCTTCTCTTGTCTCATATAAAAAAAGTCGCTTATGAAAATATTAGTATGTATAAGTAATGTTCCAGATACGACCACCAAAGTTAAATTTAAAGAAGGAGACAGCTTGTTTGATGACACTGGTGTACAGTGGATCATTAACCCTTGGGATGAGTTGGCCTTAACCCGCGCCATGGAACTAAAGGAAGATACTGGAAATTCAGTAAATGAAATTTGTGTTATCCATGTTGGTGGAGCAAGTGCCGACGCAACGCTAAGAAAAGCTTTGGCTATTGGGGCCGATAAAGCAGTAAGAATTGATGCATGTCCGGCAGATGCTTATCATGTAGCGGGCCAGATTGCGGAATATCTAAAAGAGAACCCTTTTGATATCATATTTAGTGGTATTGAATCGAGTGATTACAATGGTTCTTCTGTTGGTGCCATGATCGCTGAGTTTATGGATTATCCGGGGATTTCATCCGTTACTTCAGTGAATTTGGATGATGATGACATTCAGGTAAACAGGGCAATTCCTGGTGGAAAGCAAGTATTAAAAACTGAAACTCCATTTGTAGCAGTTGTGCAGAAAGGGATTGCAAAAGAACCAAGAATTCCATCTATGCGTGGCATTATGATGGCGCGTAAGAAACCTCTGGAGGTCAAACCAGCTGTAGAACTGGAAGTGTTAACTGAATCGATAAAGTTTGAATTGCCACCGGCAAAAGGAGCATGTAAAATGATTGATTCAGAATCGGCAGAACAACTAGTTGAACTGCTAAAGAATGAAGCAAAAGTGCTTTAATTGAAATAAAGAAATATGTATGAGAATGAAGTGTAGTAAAGTTAGCGTCTCTTTCTCAAATCTAAAACTAAGTAATAACATTTAAAACTTAGCCTATGTCTGTAATTGCATTTGCCAAGAATTGGAATGGGAAATTTAAGAATTCCACCTTTGAATTGGTCTCATATACAAAAGCTTTAGCTAATCAGCTAAATACAAATATGGTGGTTCTTTCTATTGGAGAGGTTGCCGAAGAAGAATTGAAATTATTAGGGAATTATGGTGCAGACAAAGTTCTCACTGTCAGTAATCCGCAATTAAATACATTAACCAGTAGAGCTTACGCTGATATTGTTGCAAAGGCAGCTAATTCAGTAGGAGCTGAGGTAATTGTGTTGTCTGACAACAACAGTGGAAAAGCAATTGCTCCGAGAGTTTCGGTTAAATTAAAAGCAGGTCATGTGGCTGCAGTTCAAGAATTGCCGCTTTCTTTAGATCCATTTGTGGTGAAGAAAAGTGTTTTCTCTGGGAAAGCATTTGGGCATATACAAATCAAGTCTGATAAAAAGATACTCACTATTGCTAAAAACTGTTTTGGTTTGGTGGCAAATCCTTGTGATGTAGCCATTGAAGAGTTTGCAGTAGATATTGATACAAACTTGTTTAAAGTAAAGATTATTCAAGAGGAAGAACAAAAAGATAAAGTGATTCTTTCTGATGCTGATATTGTTGTTTCGGCAGGTAGGGGTATGCGAAGCCCTGAAAATTGGGCTCCAGTGGAAGAACTGGCTGAAGTATTGGGGGCTGCAACTGCTTGTTCTCGCCCAGTTTCTGATGAAGGATGGCGTGGACATGAAGAGCATGTTGGACAAACAGGTAAGGTAATTGCTCCGAATCTATATATCGCAGCAGGTATTTCTGGTGCAATTCAACATGTTGCAGGTATTAGCCGAAGCAAGTGTATTGTGGCGATTAATACAGACCCTGAGGCACCGATATTTAGTGTGGCCGATTATGGTATTGTTGGAGATGTGATGGATGTATTACCAAGATTAACGGAGGCTTTTAGGAATTCAAAATCATAATAAAGACTAACTCTACAAAACAATGACAAAACAGATCCTCTTCATTATTTCATTGGCAATAACCTTGGGTGTTTTTGCCTGGTCGGTGAAACGATTATGGGCTTTTTTTAAACTCACAAAGCCTTCGTATCCGATTAAAAACATTGGTGCCAGAATTTCTCATACTTTGGATGTGGCTTTTGGGCAAACCAAAATTTTCAGAAAACCTGTGATTGGTTTAATGCACGCATTGGTATTTTGGGGCTTTTTGGTTATCACCCTTGGAAGTATTGAAATTGTGATTGATGGGGTGTTTGGCTTGGAGCGATCATTTTCATTTACTGGCTGGTTTTACGATTTTGTGATGGCTTCTGGAGATATATTTGCATTGCTGATTATCATCTTTATAAAAGCATTCAGCTTAAGAAGAAGTATTTTCCGCATTAAGCGATTTACAGGAGTTGAGATGTCATCCAAATCCTATTGGGATGCTCAAATTGCACTTACCTTTATTGGATTTCTGATGCTATCGTTGTTAGCATTTAATGTAGGATACATTAGCAATCATCCTAATGGATACGAAGGAGTTTATCCGGTATCAGCAGTAATTGTAAACCTGGTTAATATGGATTTGGGTTGGTTACAGGAGCCTGGCTGGTGGATACATATTCTACTGATTTTTGCGTTTGCAAACTATCTTCCTTACTCTAAGCATTTTCATGTATTCCTTTCGGTTCCGAATGTATTTCTTGCCAATCTTGAACCACTTACCAAATATCCTAATCTGGAAAGCATTACCAAAGAAGTTAAGTTAATGCTAGATCCTGAAGCGGCTTATGATGAAAGTGAAGAAGTAGCTAGGTTTGGTGTTAAGGATGTTGAGGATGTAAGCTGGAAAAATTACATGGATTCCTTGGCTTGCACGCAATGTGGTAGGTGTACGGATGTTTGTCCGGCCAATATTACGGGTAAACTTTTATCGCCTAGAAAAATATTTGTGGATTTGCGTAAACGAATGGATGAAAAAGGTCCGATAGCGATAAAAGGAGAGGATGATGGTAAATCGTTGTTAAGGGATTACATTACAGAGGAAGAACTATGGGCATGTACAACTTGTAATGCATGTGCTCAGGAATGTCCAATTGATATCAGTCATCCGAATTTGATTATGGATATGAGAAGATATCTGGTGATGGAAGAAGCAGCAGCGCCTGCAGAATTGAATGCAATGTTTACGAATATTGAAAACAATGGTGCACCGTGGCAATTTTCTCCTGAAGATCGCCTGAAATGGACAGAAGGATAGAATATTCAATGATATTACTGTAGAGACGCAAGGCCTTGCGTCTCTACCATAAAATATAAATAGAATGACAGATAAAAAACTACATGTACCAGTAATGTCCGACTTGGCGGCTAATGGAGAAAAGCCGGAATATCTATATTGGGTTGGATGTGCAGGTGCTTTTGATGATAGATATCAAAAAGTGGCACGGGCATTTGCCAAAATTTTAAATCACCTTGAGGTGAGCTATGCTGTTTTGGGGAAGGAAGAAAGTTGTACCGGAGATGCTGCTAAACGTGCAGGCAATGAAATGCTTTTTCAGATGCAAGCCATGCAAAATATTGAGGTTTTAAACGGGTACGAAGTGGATAAAATCATTTGTACTTGTCCGCATTGTTACAACACGCTCAAGAATGAGTATCCTGAATTAGGAGGGAATTACAATGTGATCAATTATACTGTGTTTTTGGATGAAATGATTCAAGCTGGAAAGTTGAAATTGGAAAATAATCCATTTAAGGGAGAATCCATTACTTATCATGATCCTTGCTATTTGGGAAGAGGAAATAAGATTTACGATGCTCCTAGAAATGTGGTCAAGGCCGTTTTTGGTGACGTGAAAGAATTGAAGAGATCCAAAAGTTTTGGCTTGTGTTGTGGCGCTGGTGGAGCGCAAATGTTTAAAGAGGCGGAAAAAGGAGATAAGGAAGTAAACATAGAACGAACTGAGGAAATTATTGAAAGAAAAGTTGATAAGGTGGCATCGGCCTGTCCGTTTTGTATGACAATGCTTACCGATGGAATCAAACTAAAGAATAAGGAATCTGAACTTCAGAATTTAGATGTTGCTGAAATTATAGAGAAGGCACTCGAATTATAGAAATTAAGAATCATGAACACACCTGCTACATACAAATTGAAAAATGCTGTACGAATAGTAACTGCTACCTCTTTATTTGATGGACATGATGCTTCTATTAACATCATGCGTAGAATTATTCAGGCCTCTGGTGCCGAAGTAATTCATCTAGGACACAATCGCTCCGCAGAAGAGATTGTGGATTGTGCCATTCAGGAAGATGCGCAGGCAATTGCAATCAGCTCTTATCAAGGGGGACATATTGAGTTTTTCAAGTATATGTATGATTTATTGCAGGAGAAAAATGCAGGACACATTCAGATATTTGGTGGTGGTGGTGGTGTAATTCTACCTGAAGAGATTAAGGAGTTGGAAGCCTATGGTATTGCAGGTCTGTATTCTCCGGATGATGGTCGTAACCTTGGGCTTCAAGGCATGATAAATGAAGTGCTTCAGAAAGCAGATTATGCCTTGAATCGTATCAATTTGAGTGGTACAGAAAAGATTGATTTTTCTGATGTTAATACATTGGCTAGATTAATTAGTTTAGCTGAACATGATGAGATTCAGGATTCTGATTTGTACCTCAAATTAAAGAATAATGCCACAATTCATCACACTCCGGTTGTTGGAATAACAGGAACAGGTGGTGCAGGAAAATCATCCTTAACTGATGAATTGATTAGAAGGTTCCAGATTGATTATCCCAATTTGAGATTGGCAATTCTCTCCGTTGATCCATCGCGAAAGAAAAGCGGCGGAGCTTTATTGGGAGATAGAATTAGAATGAATGCCATTCACAATTCCAATGTTTACTTGAGATCTTTGGCAACAAGACGAGCAAATTTGGCCTTATCAAAACATGTGGATGATGCCTTGATGATTATGAAAGCGGCTAGTTTCGATTGTATTTTTTTAGAGAGTTCAGGCATTGGGCAGTCGGATACCGAAATTGTAGATTACAGCGATGTGAAGTTGTATGTGATGACGCCGGAATTTGGAGCAGCAACCCAATTGGAAAAGATTGATATGCTAGATTTTGCAGATTTGGTTGCCATCAATAAATTTGACAAACAAGGAGCTCAGGATGCATTGAGAGATGTAAAAAAGCAATATCAACGAAATCACATGCTCTTTGATCAGGATCCCGAAGAAATGCCGGTATTTGGAACTGTTGCATCGCAATTTAATGATCATGGGGTTAACGAATTGTACCATGCTTTAATCAATTTTCTTGGCAAACAGGGAGTAAAGCAGTTTGAGATAAACGGAAAGCCTTTACTGGAGGCAAGTAAGAAGATTGAGATTGTTCCTCCTTCCAGAATTCGTTACTTATCTGATATTTCAGAGACTGTTAGAAGATACAACAGAAAAGTTGAAGATCAGGCTGATATTGCTGATCAGTTGTATGCTTTAAGAAAGTCTTCTGATTTGGTAGATGATGAGATTGCCCAAAAGTCAATCAAGAAAGAGTTTGAAAAACTTGCAAAGGATTTTAAGCATCAGGATATTGTTGATGGTTGGGAGGAAAAAGTAAAAAGATACAAGGAAGATGTTTTTACATATAAAGTAAGAGGCAAGGAAATTTGTGTGGATACCCACATCAAAACTTTATCTCACAACAGAATACCAAAGATTGTTTTGCCCAATTATAAAAGCTGGGGCGATATTGTAAAGTGGAGTTTAAAGGAAAATGTTCCTGGTGAATTTCCGTATGCAGCAGGAGTATTTCCTTTTAAGCGGGAAGGAGAAGATCCAACCAGAATGTTTGCTGGCGAAGGCGCTCCGGAACGTACCAATAAGCGATTCCATTATCTGGCAAAAGGACAACCTGCGGTTCGCTTATCAACGGCATTCGATTCTGTAACTTTATATGGAGCAGATCCAGATATTAGACCAGATATTTACGGAAAAGTGGGGAATTCGGGAGTTTCTATTGCTTCCTTGGATGATGCCAAAAAACTCTATTCAGGTTTTGATCTGGTAGATCCTAAAACTTCGGTGTCCATGACCATTAATGGTCCAGCTCCAATGTTAGTTGGATACTTTATGAATGTTGCCATTGATCAGCAATGTGAGAAATATATTCTTGAAAATGGATTGGAAGATGAGGTTGAGGCTAAAATTCAAGAAATCTATAAAGAAAAGGAGAGAGTCAAATATATTGGAGATCTGCCGGAAGGCAATAATGGATTAGGATTGATGTTACTTGGGGTAACAGGAGATCAGGTGCTTCCAAAAGAGGTTTACGAGAAGATAAAAACGGAAACCATTTGTAGAGTTCGTGGTACTGTACAGGCTGATATGTTGAAAGAAGATCAGGCCCAAAATACTTGTATTTTCTCTATTGATTTTGCCTTGAAGATGATGGGTGATATTCAGGAGTATTTCATACAGAATCAGGTTAGGAATTTTTATTCAGTTTCGATTTCAGGATATCACATTGCCGAAGCAGGGGCGAATCCAATTAGTCAGTTGGCATTTACCTTGGCAAACGGATTTACCTTGGTTGAATACTACATTTCGAGAGGAATGAATGTAGATGATTTTGCGCCCAACTTGTCTTTTTTCTTCTCGAATGGAATGGACCCAGAATATACAGTAATTGGTCGTGTTGCCCGAATTATTTGGGCTAAAGCCATGAAGTACTTGTACAAGGCCAACGAGCGTTCTCAAAAGTTGAAATATCACATTCAAACTTCAGGAAGGTCTTTGCATGCGCAGGAAATCGAGTTTAACGATATTCGTACAACATTACAGGCATTGACTGGTATCTACGACAATTGCAACTCGCTCCACACCAACGCTTACGACGAGGCAATAACGACTCCAACTGAAGAATCAGTTCGAAGAGCAATGGCCATTCAATTGATCATTAACAATGAATTGGGATTGGCTAAGAATCAAAATCCATTGCAGGGAGCATTTATTATTGATGAATTAACAGAATTGGTGGAAGAGGCAGTGATGATGGAATTTGATCGACTTACTGAGAGAGGTGGAGTTTTAGGAGCCATGGAAACCATGTATCAGCGAAGTAAAATTCAATCGGAATCCTTGCATTATGAGAGTTTGAAACACAATGGAAAGCTACCAATTATTGGTGTAAACACCTTCTTAAGCTCTGAAGGTTCACCAACTGTTCAGCCAAAAGAAGTGATTCGTTCAGATAAATCTGAGAAAGAAAATCAGGTGAAATTCAAGGAAATGATTCAGGAGAATCATAAAGAGCAAGCAGAATTGGCTTTAAGTAAGTTAAAAGAGACTGCATTAAAGAATGAGAATATTTTTGCTGAATTAATGGAGGTATGTAAATATTGCACACTAGGGCAGATTACCAATGCCTTGTACGAAGTGGGCGGCCAATACAGACGAAATATGTAAATTATATATGTAGAGATGAAAGGTCTTGCGTCTCTACTATAAATCTATAATAAATTGAAAACAATAAAATCAAAAATAAACACCAAGTCCGAAGACTTTATTAAGAATAAAGAGTCTTATAATCTCTTGATGACTGAGTATCGAGATCGCTTAAACTCTGTGATAAATGGAGTAGATGAAAAAGCTCGGGAAAGACATTTGAAGAGAGGGAAATTATTGGTTCGTGACAGAATTGAGCTACTACTGGATAAGAATACGCCTTTTCTTGAGTTATCTGCAATGGCTGCATGCGATCAATATGACAATCAGTTTCCTTCGGCGGGAATTGTTACAGGAATTGGAATAGTTCATGCACGTGAATGCGTGATTGTAGCCAATGATGCTACGGTAAAAGGCGGAACTTACATTAAAGAAACCATTAAAAAACACATTCGTGCACAGGAAATCGCCATGGAGAATCATTTGCCATGTATCTATATGGTTGATTCAGGCGGAGTATTTCTTCCAGAGCAGTCGAAGGTGTTTCCCGACAAATATGACTTTGGTCGATTCTTTTTCAATCAATCTAAAATGTCAGCTAAAGGTATTCCACAAATATCCATTGTAATGGGATCGTGTACTGCAGGAGGAGCTTATGTTCCTGCCATGAGTGACGAAACCATTATTGTGAAAGGACAAGGAACCATTTTTATTGGAGGGCCACCATTGGTAAAAGCTGCAACCGGTGAGGAAGTAAGTGCAGAGGAATTGGGTGGTGCTGAAATTCATACCTCTATTTCTGGTGTTGCTGATCATTTGGCAGAAAACGATCGACATGCCATTCAGATTTGTAGGGATATTTTTGAATCGATGCCAAAGGTGCAGAAATATCCTTTGGAAAGAAAAGATTTTAAGGAACCACAATATCCAGTCGAAGATTTGTATGGATTGGCTCCTCTGGATTTAAAAAAGCCAATAGATGCCAGAGAGTTAATCGCACGTATTGTTGATGATAGCTCTTTTCAGGAATTTAAAGAACGTTATGCTCCTACTATTGTTACCGGATTTGCAAAAATTATGGGTTATCCTGTTGGAATTATCGCTAATAATGGAATCATTTTTTCAGAAACTTCATTAAAAGCAGCACATTTTATCGAGTTGTGCAGCTTCCGTAAGATCCCTTTGGTATTTCTTCAGAATATCACAGGTTTTATGGTTGGTAAGGAGTATGAACACAAAGGAATAGCACGTGATGGAGCCAAAATGGTTCATGCAGTTGCCAATGCACAGGTTCCGAAGTTCACTGTTATAGTTGGAGGATCGTTTGGTGCAGGGAATTATGCCATGGCTGGTCGTGCGTACGAACCTCGCTTGTTATTCATGTGGCCAAATGCGAAAATATCAGTAATGGGAGGTGAACAAGCGGCTGGAGTATTGGTACAGGTGAAAGAACAACAGCTGAGGAAACAAGGGAAAGTATTTGATGATGAAGAAAGAATCACCTTGCGTGAAAAGATTCTAAAGAAATATGAGGAAGAAGGATCGGCATATTTCAGTACTTCAAGGTTGTGGGATGATGGAATTATCGATCCGGCAGATACGCGAAAGGTGCTTGCCATGGGAATTGCAGCATCTTTGAACAAAGATTTTGGAGAACCAGATTTTGGAGTATTTAGGATGTAGATTAAAAACAGGTTGTTATGATCTTCATTAACTCATTTACACATGAATTCAATCATTAAAACAATGAAACAATATCAAACCATAGAATTTAGCATCGATAATAAAATCGGAACGATTAGTTTGAATCGTCCAGATATTCACAATGCTTTCAACGAAAGTATGATTGCAGAGATTATCGATTGCTTTGAAGAAATAGAAAAATTGGATTACAATACAATACGAGTTGTAATTCTGCAAGGAATAGGCAAATCATTTTGTGCGGGTGCCGACTTGAACTGGATGAAAGGAGTGGCAAATTATTCCTACGATGAAAACTACCTGGAAAGTTACAAGCTGTCGATGTGTTTCAACGCCGTGTATTTGTGCAAGTTTCCAACCATTGCAATGGTTCATGGAGCTGCAATTGGAGGCGCAAATGGTCTACTGGCGGCTTGCGATTTTGTATTGGCTCACAAAAATACAGTTTTCTCTTTAAGCGAGGTGAAAATTGGAATTGTACCAGCTTGTATTTCTCCCTACGTGATAAAGCGTGTTGGTGAATACAAATCAAAAGAGTTGATGCTAACGGGGATGCGATTTAATGGAAAAGAGGCGCAAAAAGCAGGCTTGGCCAACTGGTCATTTGGAGAAAAAAAATTAAAAGCAAAGTTGGAAGATCTTATTTCCAAGCTAAAAACAAGTGGTCCTGTTGCTGTTTCAACATGCAAACAATTGATATATGATGTGGAAAATCAATGGACACATGAAGAAGCCATGGAGAATACAGCCAAAATGATAGCGGATTTGCGTCAATCGGAAGAAGGACAAGAAGGAATGAGTTCCTTTTTAGAGAAACGCAAACCAAATTGGACAGAGGACAATTAATATTTGTAGAGGCGCACGGCCGTGCGCCTCTACGAGAAAAATAAAATATGTATTACAAAAGAATATTAATAGCAAACCGTGGTGAGATTGCCTTAAGGGTGATAAAAACCGCAAAGAACCTGGGAATACACACTGTAGCGCTTTATTCAGAACAAGATAGAGATGCCGAACATGTATTGCAGGCCGATGAGGCTTTTCTTTTGAAAGGTGTTGGTTTGCATGAAACTTATTTGAACGCACAACAAATTGTTAACGTGGCTCACAAAGCAAAAGCGGATGCCATTCATCCCGGTTATGGATTCCTGGCTGAGAATGCAGAGTTTTCAAAGCTTTGTGCAGATTCAGGTATCGATTTTGTTGGTCCTGATGCAAAAGCCATTGAGCTCATGGGGAACAAGGTAAATGCGAGAGAGTTTGCCAAAACCATTGGAGTGCCTGTTCTGGAAGGTGTTATTGGCGATCAGCAAACATTATTGGCGGCAAGTAAGAATTTGAAATTTCCACTATTGATTAAGGCTGCAGCTGGAGGTGGTGGTAAAGGAATGCGCATTGTTCATGAGCCTAAGGATATGGAATCAGCCTTGGAATCAACATCGCGTGAAGCAGCAAGTTATTTTGGTGATGGAGCAGTATTGATTGAAAAATATATTGAAAATCCAAGACATATAGAGGTTCAGGTGTTGGCCGATAAACATGGGAATGTGATTCATTTATTTGAAAGGGAGTGTTCTATTCAAAGAAGATTCCAGAAAGTAATTGAGGAAGCACCTTCGCCAACACTAACACCTGGCTTAAGGCAGAAGATGGGCAAAACTGCCGTACTTCTTGCTCAGAAAATGAATTATAGCAACGCAGGTACAGTAGAGTTTCTGGTTGATGAGGACTTGAACTTCTATTTTCTGGAAATGAATACCAGAATTCAGGTGGAGCATCCGGTAACGGAAATGATTACAGGTATTGATTTGGTTGAGCAACAATTGTTGGTAGCGTCGGGTAGAAGCTTGCCATTGAAGCAGGATGAGGTGCAACTGAAAGGACATGCCATTGAGGCAAGAATTTATGCTGAAGATCCAGAAAAAGATTTCATTCCTTCGCCTGGAGAGATCAGTTTTTACAGTGCACCAAAATTGTTTGAAGGCAGGCTACGATTAGATTCGGCCATAACAGGTCCTTGTGTAGTTCATCCCGATTTTGATCCGATGATTGCCAAACTGGTGGTTTGGGATGAAAATCGCGACTTGGCCATTGAGCGTTTGCATTTGGCATTGCATGATTATCAAATACATGGTATCAAAAATAATATCATGTACCTGCATACACTTGTAAATACTGAATCATTTAAGCAAAACAAGATTTCAACTCATTTTTGCCAGTATCATGCTGATGAGTTGAATCAAATCATGTTAAAGGAAAAAGAAGATGTGCCTTCATTCCTGTTTCATATCAGTTTTGCTTTGTTTGAATTGTGTTCGAAAAAGTCTGATTCTGTATGGGACCAGATTGGTTATTGGCGTATGAATGGAACAAGGCTTCGTGTATTGGATGGTGAAAGCTTGGATGTTGAAATTCTGGAAAAAAATCCTTACCGAATAAAGATAGGAGAGTGCGATTATAGTTTGGAGAATCTTCAGATTGAAGAGAATTATATGACATTTGAATATGAAAGTGCTCGATATCGATTTTATCGATCGAAAAATTTAGAAGGCAAGAGTTTTGTGAGTTGTAGGGGAATTGTTCGTCAATTGGAGCGTTGGTCTGAGGTTCAAGCCAAACCTGGTGAATCATCGAATGATAATTCGGGAGCAATGGATGGAAGAATTCTATCACCAATGCCGGGAAAAATTGTGAAAGTGAAAGCAAAAGCAGGACAATTAGTTGCAAAGGGAGAGGTATTGGTTATTGTGGAAGCCATGAAGATGGAGAACAACATATTGGCACCTTTCGAAGGAAAAATTGAAAAGGTGTTTGTTGAGGAGGGTGAGCAGGTAAGGAATGAGACAGAACTGATTCGTTTATCAGCGAACTAGAAGTTTGCTTCGAAAGACGAAAAGGATAATTCGAAAAGCAGAGAGAATAATTCTACAAGAGCAAAGATTGGTTCAAGATACACTGTGAATAGTCTAGTGCGTTGGCAGGAGAATTCAGAAGACAGAGAGATTGATTCAGTAGGCTCGGTGTTCAATTCATAGGACACAAAGAAGAATTCTATCTGCATAAAAATTCATTCAGAAGGTTCGAAGATGAATTCAGTAGACTGGGATCTCGATTCAGACGGTATGAAGCTAAATTCAGCGAACTTGGAATTGAATTCAGCAGAGTTGAAACCTGATTCAGTAGACTTGAAGTTGAATTCAAAAGATTAGATAATCAGAAAGATAAACATAGAGGATGACTAAAAGCGGTCGAATAGATAAAAAATAGAATATTAAATATTAAAACATACCAAAATGAAAACCAAAATCAGAATTGCAAATGCCGGAGGTTTCTGGGGAGATGATTTGGGAGTATTACGCAGACAACTGGAAGGTGGCGAGGTAGATTATATCTCATCCGATTTTTTAGCTGAAGTTACCATGAGTATTCTTCGAAAACAGCAGCTAAAGAATGAAGCCTTGGGATATGTTACTGATTTTGTCGATCAGATTGTAGATGTGGCTGATTTGATGAAATCGAAAGGTGTTCGCATGATTACCAATGCCGGTGGTATCAATCCAATTGGATGTGCCAGAAAGATTTTATCGGAGCTTGAAAAGAAAGGAGTTTCCTTAAAAATTGCGGTGGTTGATGGCGACAATATCGTTGATCGTATAGATGAATTTTATCCGGCGAAAGCCAATTTTAAAAATATGGATTCGGGTGATGATTTCGAATCGATTATCCAGAACATTCAAAGTGCAAATGTGTACCTGGGTGTACCTCCTTTGTTAAAAGCTTTAGAAAGTGGAGCCGATTTGATTTTAGCAGGTCGTGTTACCGATACTTCGGTTACCATGGCGCCAATGATTTATGAATTGGGCTGGGAGCTGAACGATTGGGATAAACTGGCTGCAGGTTTGGTGGCTGGTCATATTATTGAGTGTGGAGCTCAGTCGACAGGAGGTAATTTTACTGATTGGGAAAAAGTGGAACGTTGGGATAATATGGGTTACCCAATAGTTGAAATGAAACAGAATGGTGATTTTACTGTCTATAAACATGAGAATACTGGTGGATTAATAAGTGTAGACACCATTCGGGAGCAATTGGTGTATGAAATGGGCAATCCCGATCAATATATCAGTCCTGATGTAGTAGCCGATTTTACCCATCTGAAGCTGGAGGAATTGGAAAGTAACAAAGTATTGGTAAGTGGAGCCAAAGGTTATCCGTCTACGCCTTACCTGAAAGTTTCAATGGCTTACGAGGATGGCTATAAAGCTACAAGTTCCATTGTGATTAGTGGAGGCAGAGTGCTGAATAAGGCTCAGGAGTTTGAAAAGATTTTCTGGGATCGATTGGATACCGATTTCTTGAAGAAAAATACTGAGTTTGTAGGATACAATGCCTGTCATCAGCATTTGGCCGATCATATTGATCCCAATGAGATCTTACTTCGATTATCGGTTTACGATACTGATGTGGCTAAAATAAGGGATTTTTCAATGAGTATTGCTCCTTTGATTTTGAGTGGACCTCCAGGAGTGGCAGTAACGGGCGGACGAGCCAGAATGCAACAGGTAATTACTTATTGGCCAACATTGATTCCTAAAGAATGTATCACATCAACCGTGCATGTGCTGAATGAACAGGGTGAAGTGATTGAATCTAATGACATTGGTTCGGTTTTGGGCTACGAAGAAGAGTTGACTTTTAAGGAAGCTAGCGAGCATACCGACTATATTAATCCAGCTTGGGAGGAAGATCGATTGATAACGGTTGCTTTGCGCGATATCTGTTTAGGCCGCTCTGGCGATAAGGGTGATACTGTAAATATTGGTGTTTTAGCTCGTTCAGAAGAGATTTATCAATACTTGAAACATGATTTGACTGCAGAAAAACTTTCCGAAATGTTTTTTGGAATGGTGAAAGGAAAAATACATCGATACGAAATAGATAATTTATTGGCATTAAATTTTCTGTTGGAAGAATCGCTTGATGGAGGAGGGACAAAATCCTTAATGATTGATGCTCAAGGGAAAACATTTGCAACGGCCCTTTTGAATCAAGAAATCATGATTCCAGAAAAATTGCTTTCGTCAATGATGAAGGTTGAATCACAAAAATAATTTGTGAAAGTACCTAATTGTATTGGGATAATTAAGAATTGTTATTAACTTAAATAGTGTAAAATATAACTAATGAAGACGACAAATATAAATAACTATGAGTCTTTACTTGGTTTTTATTAATTAGTACATAGAAAATGAATTTTGAATTAAACGAGGAACATAATATCATAAGAAAAGCTGTTCGCGACTTTGCGGAGCGCGAAATTAAGCCATTGGCAAAAGAGCTTGATGAGAAGGAGGAGTTTTCTTTTGAATTAACAAAGAAAATGGGAGAGATGGGATTGTTTGGAATGTTTCTTCCTGAAAAATATGGTGGACAAGATTCAGATTATCTTTCTTATATCATTGCTGTTGAAGAAATAGCAAGAGTTGATGGATCTCATGCAGCAACATTGGCTGCTCATAATTCTTTAGGAATTGGGCCATTGTATATGTTTGGAACCGAGGATCAGAAAATGAAGTATTTGCCATCGCTTTGTAGCGGTGAAGAGTTGTGGGCATTCGGACTGACAGAACCTGATGCAGGATCTGATTCTCGTGGATCAAAGACTTTTGCAAAGGACATTGGTGTGAATTGGGAAATTAACGGTTCCAAGATATTTATTACCAATGGATCTACTTCGATGTGTTCTGGAGTAACGGTTCAGGCTGTTACGGCTATTAATGGAGATGAAAAGGAGTTTTCAACTTTTATTGTAGAAAAGGATACTCCAGGATGGTCATCGAGAGCTATGCACGGAAAACTAATGTGGAGAGCTTCGGATACTGCTGAAATGTTTTTTGATACCTGTTGTATCCCCAAGGAAAATATGCTTGGGGAGCGTGGAATGGGATCGAAAATCATGTTGAATACATTGGATTCAGGGAGATTATCTATTGCTGCAATGGGATTAGGATTGGCTCAAGGTGCATTCGAAATGGCTTTACAATATTCGAAGGAAAGAAAGCAATTTGGAAAACCAATTGCAAAATTCCAATCCATTTCATTTAAGCTAGCTGATATGGCTACCAAAATTGAATTGGCAAGGAACCTATTATACAAAGCATGCTGGCTGAAAGACAATGGAAAACCTTTTGCCAAAGAGGCTGCAATGTCGAAATTGTATTGTTCCGAAATCGCCAAGGAAGTTGCAGATGAGGCGGTTCAAATTCATGGAGGATATGGATTGATGAAAGAATATCCGGTAGAACGTTTTTACAGAGATCAAAGATTGTTGCAAATCGGAGAAGGAACTTCTGAAATTCAACGATTGGTGATTTCAAGATACATAATGGATGAATAGAAAGAATTAATGAATACAAGCTGCAAATTCCTAACCATTTGTAGCTTGTTTAACCCAAAATACCAACAATATGAGTAGAGAACTAATTCTGGCATTGAATCCTAGAATGCAATTTACCCGAATTGCTGTATATAGGATGAATACGACTGTTTTTCTTAAGAAAATAAATCATAAACCTGAAGATTTTAATGGTTTCGATCGCTATGTTGATCAAGCTGCTTTGCGAGCAAAAATTATTCTGGATGAGCTAAGGAGCAATGATATTGCAGTTGAAGATATTGCAGTTGTTATAGGCCGTGGAGGTTTGCTTAAGCCGGTTAAATCTGGAGTTTACAAAGTAAATGATTCCATGGTAAACGATTTGGCAAATTGTAAGTATGGCGATGATGTTGTAAATCTTGGTGGACTTTTGGCCAATACAATTGCATCTGAGTTGACTAATGCTGATGCATTTATCGCTGATCCTGTTGTAGTAGACGAGCTAGAAGACATTGCTCGAATTACAGGGCGTCCTGAATTCAAAAAGAAATCTATCTTTCACGCATTGAATCAAAAAATTGCAGCACGAAAATATGCCAAGAGTGTTTACAAGGAATATGAAGAAATGAATGTAATTGTAGCACACTTGGGAGGGGGAATTAGTATTGGAGCTCACCGAAAAGGAAAAGTAATAGATGCTAACCAGGCTTATGATGGCGATGGACCATTTTCACCAATCCGTAGTGGAAGTTTGCCAATGGGCGATGTGATTAGGGAATGCTTCTCAGGAAAGTACACTCTAGAGGAAATATTAAATAAGCAAACTGGCCAGGGTGGATTGTTTGCTCATTTTAATACTTATAGCGGTTATGATGTCTGTAAAATGAGAGATGCAGGCGATACAAAAGCAACTGAAGTTTTGGCAGCAATGGCATATCAAGTTTCTAAATCAATTGCATCAATGTATGCAGTATTTGAGGATGAACCTGTTGATGCGATAATCATTACAGGAGGTATGGCAAAGGATGAGAAGTTTGTAAAAGCAATAAGGGCTCGTGTTGATAAAATTGCGCCTGTATCTATCCAGCCAGGAGCAGAGGTTCTTGGAGCACTTTCCTATTATGGTAAAATGATTCTTCGAAATGAAACAGAAATACTTGAATATTAAATAAAAAGAGCCGACACATGTCGGCTTTTTTTATGAAAGTCTTGAAATTATAAAGAATAATACCAATATTATCTCCAATTGGCATGTGGTAGTTAAGAATCATTTGGAATTCAAATTCAACATGCACAAAATCATACCATAACGAAAACTTTCATTGCTGTTGATGATTCTTATATCATCATGAAAGTTTATTTTAGAATAAATTTCTTTTTCCCATTAAGAATTTTAAGCATGAATGAGTGTTTAAATGCAAGGCGATAAAAATCGATTTACACAAGATAAAAGTCGATTATAATAACCTATTTCTCGTATTTTTAATGTAGTAAACCTCTTTATTCTATGGTGAAAATCTCGCTAAGCAATTATTGATAAGCTTTTTGCATTCATCTATATTTATTGATGATAAGAGTAGGGCTCTTATTCACTCTATCATAAACTAAAAAGTATTAACCTTATATTCATGAATTATGAAAAAAGCTCGTTTATTTTTTCAACTTGTCGGCGTTGGAATTTTTACAATTTCATTAATAATTGTCAGCTGTACTAAGGAAGGACCAATGGGACCAGCTGGTGCAGATGGTACAGATGGGGTTGACGGGGAAGATGGAAATTCTACCTGTATGGCCTGTCATAATACTACAACTAAAACAAATATTGAAGCACAGTTCTCCTTATCTGTTCATAGTGCAGGTTTGAATGCAGTAGATTATGCAGGAGGTAGAGCCTCATGTGCTGAATGTCACTCTCATCAAGGTTTTGTGCAATTTGCAACCACAGGAGATGTGACAGGTGATATAACTAATCCAACAGCATGGGAATGTGCTACTTGCCATGGATTACATGAAACAATGGGAGCAGGAGATTACGCTTTAAGGCTAAAAGATCCTGTTAATCCTATTTTTGATTCTTCTGTAACTATGGATTTAAATGGAAATTCTAATTTGTGTGCAAATTGTCACCAATCAAGAAGAGCAGAACCTGCTCTAACCAATCCGGGTGAAGATACATTTACAATTACAAGCGCGCATTGGGGACCACATCATGGTGCACAAGCAAACTCTGTATATGGTGTTGGTTTTGCTGAAATTGAAGGATCTGTTGAATATCCTGAAGCAGGATCATCATTCCATTTAAAGCAAGCTTCATGTACAGGATGTCACATGGCTGATTTTGATAATGACAGAGATGAGGGAGGTCATACATGGAATCCTTCTTTAGTAGCTTGTAATACTTGTCATGAGGCAAATGAAGAAGATTTCAACTATGGCGGAGTTAGATCTGATATTGCAGCAAAATTAGATATCTTACGTGATGAATTACTAAGATTAGGTGTTCTTGAGTATGTAGAAGCAGATGAAGCCTATGAACCAGTACCTGGTACTTATCCAACAGTTCAGGCACGTGCTTTCTTTAATTGGGTTGGCTTATCAGAAGATAGAAGTTTTGGAGCACATAATCCAAAATATATTCGTGCATTGCTTATTAATACAATTGAAAAGGTTCAGTTAGAACCAACTCCTGGAGTTTAATCTAAATTTGATCAATATAAAAAGAGGGTGTCCTACATTAGTAGGACACCCTCTTAATTTTTATTCTATCACTTGAACTTAGGCTTTAATTTCCTCAACCTTAAATTTCAATTTTTCAATAGCTTTCTTTAAGTTTTCCTTGTTTGTTTTGTCAGCCTTATAAGTAATAGTCACTTTCTGGGCTTTAAAATCAACATCTAATTTCTTAACACCTTTCTCGAAAGGAATATTTTTTTCAATCTTACCTGCACATCCCATGCAATCCATTTCTACTTTGAAAACAACGGTTTCAACTTTTTTGTCGATGTTATTTGCTGCGTAAGATAAAGTTGATGTAATTACAATGCTTAATACTAATAGAGTACTTTTGAAAATTTTAGATAAATTCTTCATTTGTTTAATTTTTATTGGTTTAGATATATTAGTGTTTGTTTATTCAATTGTTAATCGTAATCCTATATAGAATTTTCTTTCCTGGATTGGTCCCCATATCATCGAAGCATCGAAATATTCTCCAAAAGGATCAGTAGCACCAATTATAGGATTCTTTTGTGTATAGTTGCCAATGTTTTCAGCTCCCACATATATTTCCCAAATTTTAAATCTCTTTGTGACCTGAGCATTCATTAATGCATAAACAGGAGATTTATCGCGTCTTTGGTACTGTTCAGGATTCGCACCTGTTGAAGGAATTCTCATATCACCATTAAACTGTGTTGTGAAATCGAATTGCCATTTGTTAAAGTTTGTAGCATAGGATGTTGTAATCAAACCCTTAAATCGATTTACATATGGTACCTTTTGGAATTGGTTATTAATGTCAGCTTTTACATCAGAAAAACGAATTGCTGTTGTTACATCAAATCTGTCGATAGGAGCAAACTTTAATTCAACCTGATAGTTGTTTGCCCATGATTTGCCATCAAGATTATAGAATCTTACTTTATCAACGCTATTGTCTAAATCTGTAATGATCTGATTGTCGAATACGGTTCTATAAAAATCAGCCGAAAGCGTAAACCCTCTTTCAAATAAATCAAAATATTGAGTTAAGCTTAAGCCAAAGTTCCATGCTTTTTCTTGTTTGAGATCTTCAGCAATTTCCAAAGATCTGCTAGATGCTAATAAAAAGCTGTTTTCAGCAATTGGATTTGATGTTCTTCTACCACTACCAACAGCCAAACGTGCTGTAGTTTTTGGAGCAAATTGATATCTAAAATGCAAACGGGGAGTCACAAAACCACCATAGATATTGTGATCATCGTAACGTAATCCGGTTTGTAATGTAATGTTATCATTTGGTAGCCAAGTGTATTCCATGTAAGCACCAACAACTTTTTCAGTTCTGTCTGTTCCAAGGTTATCTATACTTAAATGATCTTTAAAATCATCGTAAACATAGGATAAACCAGCAGTATATTTATGCTTTAAATTACCGATATATGATTGAAATAGCAGATTTGCATAGAAGTACTTTTGTTCTGCATCGTAATTTCTTAGACCATAAAATGAGTTTTGCTCATGAGATGCAAAGTTTGTGATTAAGGCAACACTTTTGTCATCATCATTTGGCATGATATAACCAAATTTCGCAAAAGCTTCGTACCTTCTGGTATCAATATTAATGCGATAAGCGTTGTTCAAATCATTGGGTTGATCCTTTTTAAATCCTTTTTGACCACCAATTCTTTGTTCATCAATAAACTTGGCACCGAACTGTACTTTAAAAAATTCACTAGCGTCCCAGTTCCAACGATTAATGAAATTGTACTGAGTTACCATGGGATCATCTAGAAAATGATCATGATTGTGATCAATTTCTCTATCATTATCTTGTCCATGAGTTAAAATGGCCGTACTAAGCTTAGGTGATAATTTAGCAGAAGCTATCATGTTTACTTCTGCCATACCCATGCTGTTTGCAAAAGTATTTAAATAGAATTTTGGAGCGGTTTGTGGTCTCTGATAATTGATATTAATTTGACCAGTAATTGATTCATAACCGTTGATTACTGAACCCACACCTTTCGAAACCTGAATGGATTCCATCCATGGCCCAGGAACATATACCATACCATAAACAGAAGCTAATCCTTTAAAATTTGGATTCTTTTCTGTCATCATTTCAATGTATTTTCCTGTCAAACCCAAAAGTTTAATCGACTTAGCACCCGTTGCAGCATCTGCATAAGAGACATCAACAGAGGCATTGGTTTCGAAGCTTTCCGAAAGATTACAACAGGCTGCTTTACAAAGTTCAGCTCCTGTTATACTTTGTGATTGAATAGGATTGTCTCTATCCAAAATGGTTCCAAGTTTTCTTTCAGAAACAATAACTTCTTTCAATTCAATATTTGGATCTAATTCAATTAATAAGTCTTGATTCTTATAATCATCAATATGGATTTCTTTGGTTTTATAACCAACGAACTGAACTACCAATGTTTTTGAATCATTTAATACATCAATTGTGAAATTACCATCCATATTGGCAGCGGTACCAACGCTTGTGTTTTTCCAAAATACTGATGCTCCCGCTAAAGGAATTTGTTCTCCTGAATTTTGTTTTTCTACAATTTTACCCTTAATAACAGTATTTTTTGCCATTGACAAAAAGGGTACAATTAAGAGGATTAGTGTTATTATTTTAATCTTCATGATAAAAATAAATTAATACAATACAGCTTCAAATTGTACACAATACAACTTGATCTATTTTATTAGTTTAGAATTTATTGCACGCGAATGTTACACAACGATAGTTTTGAACATCATTATGTATTTTTAATTTTGATGATTATGGAATCAACACAGGAAAGTGCACAACTTACACCTGTCAACTTGAATATAGTCATCAGGATAATCATCAACATAACCACTTTTTGTAATGGTAGTAATTGAATTTGAAGCTGTGTATAATGCATTTTCGAAAAGAAGCAAAGTCTCAATGACTATAGGAGCTTTACTTGTTTCAGTTAAAGTAGTATTAGGATCGGTTTTTAGATAAACCAGATTGTAATCACAGCAAAGAAGAGAACCAAGCTCTGAAATTTTATGATGTTTTTTATCGTGATCATGTTGATCACAGCAACATTTACAGTCGACACTGTCAATACAATCAGCATCTACGGTAAAATGAATTTCGGAATGCTCGCAAGAAAAACAACTGTGCTTTATAAAGTGCACACCACAAAATCCTATTAGGTAAAATCCTAAAAGAAGCAATGTGATTATATTTCGAAGCATTTTTTTCATTTTCCGGATGTAAAAATAGATACTTTTTCAATATCCTTTACAACCTTAAGACAGGTAAAGATTAAAAAAGGGTGAAAGGGAATTGCTTTTTTTGTTAAAATAATGATAATTGATTCAGTCATAGCAAAAAAAAACAGACACTAATCTGATAGTGTCTGTTTAGATATTTTTGGTTTTAGTTATCTAGTGCCAGCCAGTAATCATACTTTTAAAATTACTAATTACAGTACTTCCAATCGTACAAACATATACATGAATGAATAAAAATAATGATAAAACAAACCCGATTACAACATGTAATAAAGCAGTAACTAATATCCCACTAACTCCAAAGATTTGAGGAATAATAATTTCGGGGAAGAGCATTGCCATACCACTCGCTATTATTACGGGAAAACCAATATACATTGCCGTTGAGTAAATAAATCGCTGTAGGGGGTTGAACTTGTTCTCCATTGAAATTGGGAATGGAGGATTTTGCTTTTTAAACATTCCAAACAAGTAAAATACAGATTGATCGTATAATCTTTTGAACAAACCTTTGGTTTTCATTTTGTATTGCTTTCCATTTGATGTAAATAAGTTTCCAAAAACAAATAGGAGATAGTTAATACTAAGAGCAATACCACAAATGTTATGTAGCTGAACCGATGATTCAAATGATATAAGTAGTGGATTTTCAGGATTAGAGTACTGCATGCTTATCCCTGTAAGCAGTAGTACAATAAAAATAGTAGCATTTAACCAATGCCAAATTCTAATCCATAAAGGATACAAGTATAGTTTTTCGTTTGCCATAGTTATTTGCTTTTAAAAATTCGAAAAATAGTGTGAGTGAAAATTCCGATTAGTACTAATCCAAATATAACTACACTTAAAATATTAAGATATTTATTTCGGTTTGCTCCAATTACATATGATTCATTTATAATTACAGCATTTAAAAAACCAGCTCCTTTTCTAGACTCCAGACTTTTATAACGATACAAACTAGCCATAAGATGAGAGTTCTCAGAGTGACATGAGGTACATTCTCTAATTGCACTATCTTTTGCCATTACCACATGACTAACCAAAAGACTATCTGAAAGTTGTGTGTGACATTCAATACATCTCACTTTTTTGAAGTGAAGTTCCTGATTTGGAAGCCATTCATGAGACTTGAGAATATTGATATTTTCTCTCTCGGTTAACAATTCAAATTTGTTTACATCTGCGTGACAGGATAGACAAATATTGTTGTCATAACTTACAGTCTCACTAATTTTGTCTCCTACGCGAGCCTGAGTTTTATATGTATGGGGATTGTGACAACTCCAGCAAGTAAATGCATCTGGTGCACGATTGTAATGCATACTTTCGTAGAAGGCTTCTTCTATTTTTTCAAAATGAAACTTTGCATATTCTGGGTCACCAGCATGGCAATCATTACATACATACATTAATCCCATTCTTAAATTGCCAGCATGTGGGAATGTTTCATATTCAGGGGAATGACAGTCTGTACATTTAAACATGCCATGATTCGATTGTTGGTAGGCTAGGGTATCAATTATTCGGTTCGAACACATGGATTCCTTAATTTCCATACCAAAATCCTCATTCATGTATTTGTATGTGCGATGTGCATGACATTGAAGGCATGAGTTGTTTTTATTGGTTTCTTCTTGAGCTTGTACGCCGTAGGAAAGCAATAAAAAAATACATCCCAATATTAATTTTGATAATTTCATAAAGATTAGGCTTATGGGTTTTGCTGATAGGTTGATATGACTAAAAAAGGGTATTATTCATTTTTAATACCCTTTTATAATTGAGATGATTACATCACTTTTTGAATGTTCTCAGATAATTTATCACAGCCCATTGGTCTTTTTTACTAGGAATTTTCTTTTCGTAATTTGGCATTTCGTCTCTACCAATTATTGATTTGTAAAATAATTCTCCATCGCTATGAGCTTGAAATTCAGCAGAAGTAAAATCTCCTGGGAAATGCTTCAATCTTGCAGCTTTTGGACCATCTCCTAAACCAGTATTACCATGGCATGAACGACAATGCTTCATATAAACCATTTTACCTTTATTTACACTAGCCTTGTCATTTGCCAATGGATTCTCCATTTTTTTGTATTCTGCTGGAATTTCCCAAGGGCCTGCCTTTTTTTGTTGAATTGTAAAAGAAAAGCCTACTAATGCAATGGCAACTAAGATAAAAATCTTGAATGTTTTCATAACTAATTGTTTTTAATGAGGGATATTAGAATCTAACCAATATATTGAAGCCGACTAGAAAATCCCCATCTCCTATTTTATTTTTGTTGTATAGTATATTCCTCTGTGGGGTAATTCCCTCGTAGTTCGACATAAATACTTGGAATACGTGAGTACTAGTACCAATTTCTATACCAAAAGATAGATTTGCTTCCGGATCTTTCTCATCTGAAGCAAATTCTCTCATATCATCAATGTTTAGAGGTTGATCATATTCGAAAAATAATGACATCGAAGAACTTACTTTGGCTCTACCTGCCAAAGAAAGAGCAATCTTATCATGTTCAACCAATGTATCTGTTTTATTAAAATGAGTAAAACTTGGTCCAAACTGTAAGGAGAAATTGTCATTAAATTTGTGCGCTACTAATAGTTGAGAAAAGTACGACATTCTATCCGAGAATTTATAGTCATTTCCAAAAACCGATTTGTCTTGAGAGTTGATTGCTAAATTTCCATATACCGCAACTGAAACGGGAATGGAATTTGATTCGGTTTGAGTTAGAACACGATATTTACCATGGAACTCCTGTAATTTAAATTCTTTGGTGTAACCATATCCAATCATAAATTTCTCAGTAATACCATAATTTAAACCCATTCTGATATTCGAAGTAGCATAAATTCCAAAAACATCCTCTAGTCCGTTTTCAATAAGACCAAAACGGTGTTGGATATGTAATTCGAATTCACCAGCAAATGGTGTGGCTACCGTTTGAGTTTCTGCAAGTAAACCAGATTCAAATGTTCCTGTTACTGGTTCATTTGCAAATTCATCGGTTTGCGCATTTACATTTAGTGAGTTTCCTAAAATCAGTAAAATAACAAACAGTCCAGTTATAGATTTGAATATGCTAATGTTTTTAGCTTTTTTGTTAATATATTCTGTACGCATAGTCTGTAGTTTTTAGTCGTTGTTAGCACCTCTGGTTATCCATTCAAGAATCAGCTGTTTTTCATTTGCTGATGCTCTTGTACTATGAGATCCTTCTAACAATTTAGTATATATTTCACTATCAGAAGGGTTTTCAGTATTAATATAACCACCATTTACAAGAGAATTATAAGCATTAGATGCTCTCAAATCTGGATTTACAGCTCCATCATGACATTGAGTACAATTGGATGTAAAAATTGGAACAATGTCATTGCTAAAGGAAACTTCCTGATCCGGTGGAATAACAACTTCGTCAAACTCAACAGTGTCGTACTCACAAGAGACAAAGCAGAGCAGTGTCGCTAAAATCGTTAAAAGATTTACAAATTTGCTCTTTTGCATAGTATTAAGATTTTTAGATTATAAACTTTTTTCAGTTAATTAGGGCTTTTCACTCTCTGCTAAAGGTAAAGATTTGCAAAGTGTGCAGCTATTCTCAGGTGGCGAGATATCTTTCAGGAGAAAAAGGAATTTATCTAATACAAATCGACATTTGTCAATAAAAAACTAGGCTTATAACTGTTATTTTTCTATCTTTAGAAGACATCATATCAACTAGAATTGTTTAATTAGATGTTTGATTTAGAAAAATAAAGTATGTACCCCTTAACCCTCTAACCCTATTATGGCAAAATTTACGAAAACTGACAATTGTAAGAATTGTATTGATTGCAACAAAAAAATTCCCCTATTTCAGCTTCTTTCTAAAGCTGAACTTACAGAGCTTAATACGAGTAGATATGAAGTGAAGTTTAAAGCTGGAGAAACTATTTTTAAGCAGGGAACGTCTGCAACTCATTTGTTAATTCTAACATCTGGATTGGCAAAGTTTTATGTGGAAGGTGTTCAAGAAAAACAATTAATTATTAGGATTATTAAACCTTGGGAAATTGTTGGACAAGCATCATTGTATTTTGACAATAGGCACCATTACTCTATTGCCGCTTTGGATGATTGTACAGCTTGTTTTATTGAAATAGGATCATTTAAGAAAATGATTAGGCAAAATCCAAGTTTTGCTGAGGACTTTATAACTCAATGTACTCAAAAAGGTGTTTTTTCTTATGAAAAAATGGTTAGCCTATCACAAAAACAAATGCATGGCAGAATTGCTGATGGAATTTTATACCTTTCGAAGAAAATATATGAAAGCAATAAGTTTTCACTGCATTTATCACGACAGGATATTGCTGATTTAACTGGAATGTCGAAAGATAGTGCGATTCGAATACTAAAGGAGTTTCATCATGAAGGAATCATAGAATTGGATGGTAAGAACCTGAATGTTTTAAATGTAGAACAACTAGAAAGAATAAGTGAAACAGGATGAAAAAACGAGAGCTTTTGCTCTCGTTTTTTATGCTTTTAGATCTAAAAGATTTTTTTCAATGACAGACTGATTTAAGTCCCTTCCAATAATTACAATTTTTGATTCGCGCTTTTCGTCTTGATTCCAGACTTTCCCAACTGTTGCTTGAATTTGAGTATGAACAGACTGTAGGATAATTCTGTTGTCTACACCTGCTAAATTCAAAATTCCTTTTACACGATAAATTGTGTCATGATTGAATTGAAGAAAAGCATCGAGCCACATGCCTATTTTCATTTGATCTAATGGCTCTTCACATCTAAACAACATGTTTTGTACTCCATGCCTATTTTCATTTGAATTATCTTTCATATTGGTTTCTAAACCCAAGATGTGTTGATAAATCTTTTCTGGTTTGTAGGAGAATTGATCAAGAAGCTGCTGGTTTCCTGATATAGAAAATTCACTTTGAATGATTTTGGCATGCTGATTTTTCTCTTTGATCAGCTTTAAAACTGACTCTATTTCTTGTTCATCAACTAAGTCTAATTTGTTAAGAAGAATGATATCAGCAACAGCGATCTGCTTGGAAAGTACATTTTCTTTTTTCAAATCCGAACTTGCATTTTTTGCATCCACAAGACAAATTACACTGTCGAGTTCGAATTGATTTTTGATAATTGGATCACTTACAAAAGAAGCCAAAATACTTCCAGGATCCGCAATTCCTGTAGTTTCAATCAGCAAATGATTGAAATTATGTTTGGATTGAACCAATTTTTGAAGCACAACAAAAAGTTCCTGGTTTAAATTGCAGCAGATGCAACCGTTGCTTAGCTCAAAAATATCTTCGGATTGAATATTTTCCACGAGAGATGAATCAATATTTTCTTCTCCAAATTCATTTTCAATAATCGCAAACTTTTTATCTGGGTATTCGGCAATTAAATTATTGAGTAAACTTGTTTTACCAGCTCCTAAAAAGCCTGTGATAACGGTTACGGGTATCTTACTCATACTTCTTAAAACTTTTCCCAATGTACAATCTTGTTTAATGATTTACGCTTTTTGGTAGGAATCTTATCATCGCTAGGATAACCTAATGACAAGATTGCAATGGGTTCAATGTGTTCTGGCAATTGAAAGAACTCTCTACATTTTTCCACATAGAAATTACAAATCCAACATGTTCCCAATCCCAACTCGGTAGCTTGTAAAGTCATGTGATCGATAGCAATTGCTGCATCAATATCAGTATGATCTTTATCGTCTTCCTTTCTTTTCCATGCAGTGTTATGATCTCCACAAACTATAATATATACAGGAGCTTCTTTAAACCAATCTCTGTGATAGATTTCAGAAAATTTTGCATGATTATTAGGTTCACGTACCACTATAAAATGCCAAGGTTGATTATTGACAGCTGAAGGAGCAAGCTGACCTGCTTCAAGTATTTTAATCAATTTTTCTTTCTCTACTTCTTTTTGTTGGTATGAGCGAACCGAGTAACGGTTTTCTATAATTGTTCTTAAATCCATGTAATAGTAGGTTTGATTCGAATACAAAATTGAGAATTATTTAAAAAGAAGAAAAGAGAACTTTAAATAATCTATTCTACGTGCCAAGAAATACTCGAATTAACAAGCATTTTAGTAACTTTGCCACTCATTTTTATAGAGAGCTTGGAATGACCAAAGATTTGAAGAAAAATATCATGTACCAGTATTTAATGTTGTTGGTAATTGCCGCAACAGCTGGGCATCAGGGGTGGAGAACTCTGTTTAATAATTTGGCAGTTGATGAAGTTGGAATTAATGGATTTCAAGTTGGTATCATTCAATCGGTAAGGGAAATCCCCGGTTTTTTGGCTTTATTGGTGGTTTACCTTCTTTTGGTAATTAAAGAACATAAACTTTCTGCAATATCAGTTTTATTTGTTGGTGTAGGAGTTGCTTGTACGGGCTTTTTCCCAAGTTTCTGGGGCTTGGTTTTTACTACGCTAATTATGTCGGTAGGATTTCACTATTTTGAGACTACCAACAAATCTTTAACCCTACAATATTTCTCTCTTGAGGATTCTCCTATGGTGTTTGCCAAACAAAAGAGTTGGACAGCAGTGGCAAATGTTAGTATGGGAGCATTCATTTTTGGTATTGCACATGTGATGTCACTTCAAGCGAGTTTTATTTTAATAGGAGCCGTTGTTTTTGCGCTAGGAATTTGGGCCTTTTTTTGGAAACCTGCAGATAAGAATATTGTTCCTCAGAATAAAGGAATGGTATTGCGCAAAAGATATTGGCTGTTTTATGTACTAAATTTTTTAAGCGGTGCGAGAAGGCAGATTTTTGTAGTTTTTGCAGTGTTTATGCTTGTTGAAAAATACAGCTATTCAGTGCAGGATATAGCAGTTTTATTTGTTGTAAATAATATCATTACCTATTTTATTTCGCCCTTTATTGCAAAGGGAATAAATAAATTTGGCGAACGAAAAATGTTATCAGCTGAGTATGTTAGCTTGATATTTGTTTTCCTGGGATATGCATTTATCGATAATGCATGGATTGTTGCCGGGTTATATATCATCGATCATATATTCTTTGGTTTTTCAATGGGAATAAACACTTACTTCCAGAAAACCGGAGATCAAAAAGATATTGCACCATCAATGGCTGTTGGTTTTACCATTAATCACATTTCAGCTGTTGTCATTCCTGTTTTGGGAGGCATGCTTTGGATGATAGATCCACATATTCCATTTCTGGCAGGAGCAGTGTTAAGTGTAATCTCTTTAGGATTTGTTCAATTAATAAAAGTAAAAAAAACAGTATAAATGCAGACGAATAAAGAAATATATCAATCACTTATTGAATCGTATAATAAAGGTATTCAGGAGAAGAATCCTAGTTTAATCAGAGAATTCTTGGCTGATAATTCAGTAGAAAATTTAAAAGACGATGCAGCTTACTATTTGGAAATACTACAATTACGTGCAGGTGCATTTTCTTTGTTTGGAGAGTTGAGTGAGGCTGGGGAGGAATATCGAAAAGGCTATTCGTCATGTTCTAAAACCGGAAAATGGATTTATGGATTGAATTGGGCTTTGCAATTTATGGCTGAGTTTTCTTTTAAAAGAGGCGATGAAAAGATTGTAAATGCCATGAGTGAAGGAGTAAAGGTTCTTGACCAGGCTTTTCAGGATTTACCAGAAGACAAATATCAGGAGTTTTATCATTTGTGTTTGACAAATGTTAAGGCATTTATGCTGCTAACATCAGGAAAGAGGGAAGAGGCATTGGCTATGTTCAATGACTGCAAGTTTACACCAGTTCCAATTCCGGAATATAATGATAAGGAATCTCTACAAATGCTATTTGCCAACTTTACAAAGGGGTTTGCTGTAGCTATAGAACTTAAAAACCTTGATTTGTTGATGAATCTCATGAAAGTAATTTCTATAGATGATCAGGTTCTATATAGTCAAGGAAATTTATTCCGTGTTTTCTACGAAACTTTGGTGTGTGCTTTCGATATGAGGGCTGAATTTATTACAGAGTTCAATGCAATGTTTAAAATTAAGGATGCTCTTAATACATTGACTCCAGAATTTTCAAAATTTTTAGGATTAATTGGCGAACAAGATTTCGATAAACTTGATGAATTCTTCCAAGGATTCGATAAAAAATAGATATGAGTTTACCTTGTTATTGTGGCAAATCAAATTCCTATGAAGAGTGCTGTGGTGCTATTCATTCAGGAAAAAAGAAAGCGGAAACTGCCGAGGAGCTGATGCGAAGTCGTTATTCTGCATTTGTAATTGCTGATATCGATTATATTTTAAACACTTATGCATCGAAAACTCGTCCTGTTAATCAGGCAAAAGAGATTTTAGACTGGGCTAAATCTGTAGAATGGCAACGATTAGAAGTGGTAAATACCAATAAGGGCAATTCAACAGATGATAATGGCCATGTTGAGTTTAAAGCTTATTATAAGGAAGATGGTATCGACCAGTGCTTACACGAAAATTCATTCTTCGAAAAGGAGAATGAGCAATGGGTATATGTTTCAGGGGAGTATCCAAAAGAAATAAAACCAAAGCTGCCTAATCGAAATGATCCATGCTATTGTGGTAGCGGTAAGAAATTTAAGAAATGCTGTTTTGGCAAAATTTAGGGGAATAATTAATTATTCCCCATATTTTTAAGAACTGAAAATGTTTTATCGATATCAGAATCGTGTACAACTAAGGTAAATTCATTGGTTGTAGAAACTACCTCTTCGATGTTAATCCCTGCCCATGCAATATTTTTAAGAATAAAATAATAGAATCCCAATTGCTGAGAATTGGTAGCAGGAAGCTTTAATGTTACCGAAGAGAGCTTTTCACTTTTGGCAACAAGCTCTTCGCCAACAAATGCATCTTCAACCTTTTGTTGTAAGGATCCGGAAACTACTAGGTTCGATTCAAAAACACCTTGTACCATGGTGTAGAAAAATTCCTGATTTGGACCAATGGAACGCAAGAGCTCGGTGTGTTTTTCAATTAAAGTATTTGAGTTTTTATAAGTGAAATCAACCAAATTAGAGCGTACAATAATATCACCCACATTGGTAATTACATCTTTTAATCCTGGATTGATTTTAACCTCGAGGTTTGGTGCCAATCTGTTTAAAGCCATAATTATTGCACCAATTTTTACAGGTTTTTTTACGGTATCTTCAACTTGATTCTGTATTTTGCGTGCTAAAGAAGAAACGTTAATTAATCCTTCGACCAATGCCTCTGCCAAAAAAGGCTGAGTACTCACGATTTTCTCTACAACTTGTGGAATTGTTATCATGTTTCTTGATATTTGTTGAATTTCATTACAAATATGTTGAAATTATCACAAAATGTAGAATTTTTGAATAAATTTTCTAAAAATTTTATTGATTTATTTACTGCATCTATATTTGCACCCGTAAACCACAACCCTACATTAACCAAGTAGGATTTTAATCAAGGAGAATAATGCTGGTAATCTTCTGATTGAAGATTATGATTTTAGATATACGATTTCAGAAGTTTATCGGGATTATTTTTAATGCTCTTTTAACTGTATAAAAGAATAAAAAGTAAAAATGAGAATGAATTGGCAAGGATCAATTGTAGCGATTGTAACACCTTTTAACGAAGATGGAAGTGTTGATTACAGGGCTTTAGATGATTTGATTGAATTTCATATCGAAAATCAATCGGATGGAATCGTAGTTTGTGGAACCACAGGTGAAGCAGCAACATTATCTAAAGAAGAATATTCTGAGGTTATCAAATTCGTTATTGATAAGGTGAATAAACGCATCCCTGTTATAGCAGGGACCGGATCTAATTCTACAATTGCAGCTGTAGATAATTCTCGTATGGCTGAATCTTTGGGTGTTGATGCTGTATTGGTAGTTTCTCCATATTACAACAAGCCTACCAGAAAAGGTCTTAAAGACTATTTTACTCAGGTTGCAAGTGCAGTTTCAATTCCTGTAATCATGTATAATGTTCCGGGAAGAACAGCTTCTAATATACCAGCTGATTTAGTAGTTGAGCTAGCGAATGAGGTTGAGAATATTGCAGGCATAAAAGAAGCATCAGGAAATTTGGAACAAATGGCATGTATTTTACGCGATAAACCCATTGGATTTATGGTGTTTTCAGGAGATGATGCTCTTGCTTTCCCGGCAGTATGTTTGGGTGCAGATGGTGTGATTTCGGTTGTTGCAAATTTATTTCCAAAAGAGTTTCATGACTTAATACAAGCCGCATTGACAGGTGATTTAATCACTGCACGTGAATTGCATTTTAAATATCTAAATATCATTCAACTTTGTTTTATTGAGTCCAATCCAATTCCTGTAAAAACAGGATTAAGCTTGATGGGAAAAGTAAAGGAAGAGTTTCGTTCACCAATGTGTAGAATGGAAGATGAAAATAAAACCAAGATGATGGTTGAGCTGCAAAAACTTTTGGTACAAACAAACACTTATATGACGGAAATAGAAGAATTGTAAGTAATTCATTGATTATATTTCTCCCCCCCTGAAATATACTTAAGAAACCATCTCGTTTGAGGTGGTTTCGATGTTTTCGTACCTTTCTATGATTGCTGCACCTACACTATCTCCCCAAACATTTACTGTAGTTCGGAATCGATCCAATAACCAGTCGATTGTTAGAATGAGTCCAATTCCCTCAATAGGAAGATGAACAGCTTTTAAAACAATCACCATAGTCACTAATCCAGCTTCGGGAATACCCGCAGCACCAATGGCTGCAAGAGTAGCGGTTAAAAAAATGATTATTTGTTGTGCAAAGCTTAAATCAAATCCATACAATTGAGCGATAAATATTGCAGCAACAGCCTCGTAAATGGCAGTTCCATCCATATTTATGGTCGCACCCAAAGGAAGAACAAAATTACTTGTCTTTTTAGATATTTTATTTTGCTGTTGCACGCCTTGTAGTGTAAGTGGGAGGGTGGCAGTGCTTGATGCTGTTGAAAAGGCATTCAGTAATGCTGCAGCGACTCCTTTTGCAAAACTGATAGGATTTCTTTTTCCAATAAATTTAAGGATCAAACACAAAACAAGTAATGCATGGATGGATAATCCTAAAAGTACAGTAAGGCTGAATTTACCAAGCGATATTAATTCAGGTAGAAAGCCTTCATAACCTCCTGCTTTGCCAATACGTGCAGTAATTAATCCAAAAATTCCAAGAGGAGCAATATACATTACCCAATTTACCAATTGCATGATTCCATCGTTTAAAACGGAAAGAAATTGAATGGTTTTCTTCGCCTTTTTGCCAAGAGAAGATAAAGCCGCTCCAAAAAACAAAGAAAAGACGATTAGAGGCAATATGTCCATTTTTGCCATGGCAAGAAATAAGTTGTAGGCTATTAAACCTTGTTGTTCTTGTTCTGAATTTCCAACAATTAGCTGTTTTAAAGTTTCAGATATTGTGGTGCTTTCCGAGATGTACCGATGCGAATCATCAGGCAATTGAATGTTTAATCCATTCCCAGGTTGAATCAAATTGACTAAAATAATTCCCAAACATACAGATATTGCTGTTGTGGAGAGATAATAAATTAGAGTTTTACTGCCGATTTTGCCTAAACTACGAAGGTTATCCAATTTTGAAATACCAACCAACATAGATAAAATCACCATAGGAACGACTAGCATCATTAGAATATTCAAGAAGATTTCACCAAATATTGAGAATTTTAAAGCCATTTCTGGAAATATTCCTCCAACCAGAAAACCCATTAGAATGGCAATCATAATGCTGATCAAAAGAGTATTAGCACTATCTGAATGTGAGGTACTATTTTTATTTTTTAAAAACATTAGATTTAAATGAAACCAAATGAATAATATTTAGTACAATAGGTTTATAGGAAAAAGAAGCCTAGCTTATTTCTAAGCAAAAAATTAACTTGATTGAAGCATTATTTATAACATAAACTATTGAAATAAGAATGTCAATAAATTTTGATTAAAAAATATGTAAACTGTATTGTTTCAATATATTATGCTATTACTTAAGATTACCATATTCAATGAATAAAGATTTACTCTTTGCACTAATACAAAACCCCAATCTAATTCCAGGAATTTACAATTATTGTGATGGATGGTGTGAGCGTTGTAAGTTTAATGCCAATTGTCTTAATTTTAAGATGATGGAGGAAGGTGTGCCTGATCTAAAATCAACGGAACATGATACCGAAGCAGAAGCTTCATTCGCTATGGAGAATTTGGATGAGATGTTTCAATTGAGTATGGAGTTACTGAATCAGGCTGCAAAAGATTTGGGTATGGAGTTGCCCCAGCAATCTGAGAATTTTGATGCGGAAGAGGAGGAAGAAAAGGATGAGTTGATTTTTAAAGGTCAATTGATGCTTCAAGCGGATAAATATTCAGAATTAGTGGATGCTTGGTTCTCAGATTTCGAGTCACTTTTATACGTGGGGTCTCACTCTTTAAAAGAGATTTTTGATTTTAAGGAAGAAGAGGAGATGAATGATGTGGAATTGCTAGTTTTCGACAAATCAGAAATTATTCGTTGGTTTCAGTTTATAATTCCAAGTAAATTATTCAGAGCACTCCGGAGTAAAGCGAATACCGAAGAAACTGGCAACGATTTTTATGCTCACGATAGTATTGCTTCAGCAAAAGTAGCTCTGATTTCAATAGACAATTCAATTGATGCATGGACAAGTTATATGCATCAATTTCCAGGTGCAGAGGATCGAATGCTACCAATACTGCTGCTTCTTTCCGGATTAAGAACTTTAGTTGAGGAGGTTTTTCCAGAAGCAAGAGACTTTGTTCGTCCTGGGTTCGATATTTAAGGAGTGATGGATTAAAAAGAACTGATCTTTTGCTGCTGAAACACTTTAAGGGATTAAATACAAACCTTTCGTTTTTATACTAAAACCTTTAGTGATTTGTCGAAAGCCTTTCATAATTTTTTCAAAGCTTCTAATAAATTTATAAAACGTTTGATGATTTTACCAAAGCCTTTTGTTTTTATACCAAAACCTTTAATGATTTATGCACTAAATCTATCAACCTAATCAACGTATTTTTTTGGAAATAATAATAATGTGTGGTTTATATTCCTTTGAGGTTTAATTTTAGAATCTTATACCAAATTGCCAACCAAACCAAAATTGATTTTTTAAAGTACTAACTGCTTTGTCCAAATAATAGTTTCCAAAATAAGGAGAGTTTTTACTTGATAGACTGTTGTTTGCGACCTTCTTTTGTTCTTTATCCGGACTGCAAAAGTTGTAGGATGGTCCTGTTGTGATAACCATTTGATTCGATATCTTAAAATTAAAGCCAAGTTGAGCACGGTAGATGTCTCCAGCAAACACATCATAGTCAGAATCCATATTGAAAAGGGCAGAGCCTGACAAGTCTAGATTTACTGAAAATTTTCGATCCGGATTAGTGGTATAGCCAATTCCATAGGCAGCATTTAAATATTTGCCAGCACCAACTTTCAAAAAACTATATAGATTTTTACCTCCTGTTTTATAAGTGGTATTGATGTAGAATGTTTCATCGGTTGAGAACTCCCATTTTCGGTATCCATTTCTAATGATATTGACCAAACCAATTGGGAATCCATTTTCAATAGTGTCGGCATGGTTGATTAATCCAACCTGAATTCCTCTTAGCTTATAAGTTCGATTGTAAAGGCCAGATAATTGCAGTCCGTTGGTTGTACCTTTTACGTAATTGATGGCACCAGAGACCTGAATCCCATCAACTGAGTTGGCCTGATTGTAAGCGCCAGCTACCTGTAGGTTGATTCGCTCTCCACCATGTAGGTTAATTCCTCCACTTACCTGACCATTCCAGCCTTTTAAAGATAGGCTGTCGGCTGATTTTACAGCAGCAGTATTTACGGCTCCACTAATTTGTAATCCTTTTATATCGCCTTTCACACGATTAATAGCTCCTGCCACTTGAACACCATTTATGCTTCCTAAGTTAGTGTTTATGGCACCTGCTACCTGCACACCATTTACATCTTCACCTACAACATTTACAGCACCACCAATTTGTATTCCATTCATTTCTTGACGAATGATGTTGGCTACTGCACCAATCTCTACACCATCGATATTGGCAGAATAACCAGCAATGATATTCAATGAGAATTTGTTAGTGACCAATCCGTTTGTTAGCCGGTTCGTTCCCCATGAGGGAATAAAGGAAACCTGAGCAAATCTAACCTCCTGTACATTTAGGTTGTTGGATACATAGAGCGATTTCTCAGGGATCATCAGACTAACCATGCCCAAATCTTTCAGTTCCTTTTCAGTATAGGCCCAGTTGATTGCTTTGTGTCTTGGACGTAAACTTTGTGAAAATGTTGGGTGCTCCTTGAAAATACTTTCGGCTTCCCATGGGTGAAGGACAACATTTAATTTATTTGATTGATCAGCACTAATATAGGCAATGGTATCCTGGTATCCCTTGCAGCTAAAATTGATCCCTAAAGACTGATCTCCTTCCAAGCGCAGAATGTATTTTCCATCAGGATTTGTGATGAAAGATGCTTGTCTGTTGACTTCATACACAATTGCATTCTCTAAAGGGTTGCCATTAGAATCGGTAATAATACCAGATAATATCCACATGGTATTGCTCAGTCCATCCTTGTTTTTTGCCTGAAGAATGACATGTGATCCAATCACCTTGTAGGTATATCTGCCTTGGAACAGCTCATCAAGAATTTCTTCCAGGCTAGCACGTTTGCCTTCAATCGATACCATTTTAGTTGGATCCAAAAGCATGGCATCATAAGAGAAGTTGAAGCCGCCTAATTTTTCCAGAATAAACATGGTTGATTCTGTACTCTGGTTCTTTACTTCAACCAGGATCTCTTTCTCTAAAAAGTTCTGAGCCTGTATCTTCAAATTCAGGAAAATACAGGCGATTAATATAGTGATATATGATATTCTATTCATTGGTTTGTTGGCTAAATATTGTGAATACGCTGTCTTCTTTTGTGTAAGATAGATTGTAGGTGTCTGATATCACCTTGATTACCTCCTCAGCATCATTATCTATGAAGGATGATGTGTAATACATTTTATTGATTTCAGGAATATCTGATATAATTTCAATATCATAGCAGTCTTCCAATACTTTAAAAACTTCCTTTAATGGTTTGTTTCTGAAGGATAGTCTTTTGTCTACCCAGAAGAAGGCTGAAGAGTTGCTGGATACACTTATAATGGTATCCTTCTCATTTGAAATAAGTCCTCCTTCATCCTTCACCAGAATCAAATGAAGTGTATCTGTTTTTGCGTTGTTCGGGCGGAAGAGTTCCACCTTGCCTGAGTTGACATCAACAGCAATGTCGCCATTATTCTTTCGTTTCACTTGGAAACTTGTTCCCAGTACTTTTACACCACCAATTCCTGCATTAACAATGAATGGGCGTAGGGTATCTCTTTTGACCTTGAAGAAAGCTTCTCCTTCAAGATTTACAATTCTTTGATTATCAATCGTAGTTTCATAAGTGATTTTTGAAGATCTATTCAAATAGAGCTTTGATCCATCTGGTAGTAATTCCTGAAGTGTCTCACTTGTTTTGTTAGCAAGTAAGAATTTTTCATTTTGAACAGATTCATTAGTATACCAGTTGAAAATTCCAATTAGAGCAAGAATTGATGCTGCTATGGAAGTATAAATTATGATCTTAAACCTTGAATGTTTTTGAATAGAAAGAGAGAGGCCTGCGTCGTGCACATCCATTCGTTTGGATAGGATAGACCAAGCCAGTTTTGTATTGACAGGTATTGGGCGCGGTTTTAGTTTTCCACTTTCCAGCCAAACTGTTTCCAGTTGGTCAAGATGTTTGTGGTTTTCTTCCTTTTCATCGAGCCAATCTATAATAAGCTTTTGTTCCTTCTTGTTGGTTTCACCCAAAAGAAACTTAGTTAATAGGGTATCATTTATATGTTGGTCGTCACTTTTCATGTACAATTAATTTCTGTTGGTGTATATAGCATAAGTATAAATGGTATCATTTGTTTCTCACAAGTAAGACAATTGGCAAGGGATTTAACCCTATTCACCATTGAAAAAATGATTGAAAAACAATACGATTAATGGGAGATATTCTGCAAGCTCTTCCCGAAGAAACTTTAGGGCTTTTCCCATTTGATTTTCTACCGTCTTAACTGATATTCCAAGATGTTCTGCTATTTCTCTGTATTTTAATTGTTCATATCTGCTCAATATAAAGATCTTTTTTCTCTGTTCGGGAAGTAGGTCGATGCTGGCTCTGATCTTCAGTTCCAGTTCGGAAGCATTTAAAGGATCTCTATCAATTTGTTCATCATACTCTATCTCTTCCTGATTGTACTCTTTATACTTTTCCCGAATGTTGATGTGCTTAATAAGGTTGAGGCTTGCATTTCGAACAGCACGATAAAGATATGATTCCATGGAACTTTCGATGACAATATCCTTTCTTTTGATCCACAATTTGAAGAATACTTCCTGCACGATTTCCTCCGATGCGTCCTGTTCCTTAAGGAAGTTATAGGCATAGGCACACAAACGACTGTAGTGGTCGTTGAACAGGCTTTCGAAATCTTCTCTGCTAATGCAATCCGTATGTATGGTTTGCTCTGTGGTCAATGTTAAGCTAGTTAGTAGAAGCAAAGGTATATGATTTTTTAAGTTTGATAAAGTTAATATTTTTAAATGCAGAATCCACACAGGAAGAAGTGTACTATCATCCTTGTGTGGTTCAGGTCTTGTTTATGATTGAGCTTGTTATTTCATAGTATTCTAGAAATATAAAATGTAATACAAACTTGGCAATAGGGACAATTGCTCACCATTTTCTATTTCCCGGGTAGCCTTATTATATCGCTCCAAAATCTTCGCCTGATTATTGGTTGCATTTTTCAAGTCCAATTTGAATTCATGACGGGTTTTCTTTCGGTTTATTTTATAGTTAAAGGTTAGATTCAAGATGAAAAGATCATCTCCCTGCTTTGAGAATTCACTGTTTTCCTTGTATATGGTTTCTCCAGCTTCTCGACTCTTAGTCAAATCAACAGGAGTATAATATTGACCACCACGATAAGTTGCTTTCGCATTCCAGCCAATTCTGTTTAGCCCTTTCTTTCCTACCTTGTATTCCTTTCCAATTAAAAGGTTGGCTGTATAATTTCCGTTGTATCTCGAATTTCGTTCAATGCCATCCAATGCTGTAAATTTTGATTGGTACAACGATCCGGTAAACAGATAATAGAAATTGTTGAAGAAAAATCGTTCCAGCGAAAGTTCAACACCATAGTTTTTACCAGTTCCTTTGTTCACAAAGTCATAATCAGCCAGGCCTTCTTTTATATCTAGAAGTACGATTTTACTTTTAGGATCATTCTCAACAGCCAAATTGTATAAATCCTGATAGTAAGCTTCTACCTTAAAATGTAAGTTGCGATTCAATTGGTTGTTATATCCAATGACATAGTGTTTGGCTTTACTCATTTTCAAATCTTTGTTGGGCTTATATGGAATATTGTTTTCATTATTCTGTTGAATGAAATAAGTAGAGAGACTTTCTAACTTGCTGTGAACACCGAATCCGAATGATATAGATTGGTTGGAAAGAAATTTGTACTTTAAGCCTGCGCGAGGTTCAATGCTGTAATCATCATTCAGAGCAAAATAACTGGCATGTACACCGGTTACCAGGCTCAATTGGGATGTGATTCGATATTTCCAATTTACAAAGGATTGAATGAAATGAGAATTTCCGTCTGAATCAACATCAGTAATAAATGAACCTGAATTTTTAAAATCATTCTTGCTATTGATATCAAAACCCATACGAGTGAACTGTAATCCTACTTTCAAGCTGTTTTTGGCATTTAACTTCGTATTGAACGTAGAATTAAATTTTAGATAATCATGTTGATATTTTTCCTGTAAAGCGGAGAACATCATATTGTCATCACCTAATATTTCAGATTGATACTTACTGTTTGTTGCTGACCATGCAAGTGTATTTTTAAGGTAAGATTTCTTGCCTAGTGACAATAGATTTGTAACTCCAACTATATTTAAATTGGATTCGATTTTATTTTTACCCAACGTAATAGTCTCTTCATCATTTTCTTCTTTATTGATCATGTTACTTTTTCCAAACAAGCCAAAGAAGGTAAATTTACCAGCTTTTTTTGTGGGCAATACCAACTTAAATGAACCATCTTGGTATTTAGGAATACCATCAAAATCAATAACGCCAGCATTGTTCAAAAGCTCAAGAGAAGAGTAACGATAATTGGCTAAATAAGAACCGGAATAACCTTTTTTTAATGGCCCTTCAAGAGTGAAATCAATGCCCATAGTGCTAAACCCAAATGTCTGTTCGTGCTTGGCATTATTTCCCGATCGTAAATTGATATCGAAGATACCGGAGTAGGCATTGCCATATTCTGCAGTAAATGCCCCAGTAAAGAAATCAGAATTGCGAAGTAAATTGCTATTCAATGCATTTACAGCTCCTCCAGTTGAGCCTTCATCAGCGAAGTGATTAGGATTGGGAATTTCTACTCCTTCCAATCTCCATTGAATTCCCTTGGGAGAGTTCCCTCTTACGATAATTTCATTGGAACCTTCCCCATCTGAAGAGACCCCTGCATAGGCTGAGACCATTCTTGCTGGGTCGTTTAGCGCTCCGGAATATCTGCTTGTTTCCTCCACAGTAAAAGCTTGTCCACTCACGCTTGCCATTTTATTCAGTGTTTCATGTTTGGCTGTTTTGGGATAAACTTTAACCTCTTGTATGTTTGTTACCGATTCCACCAACTCAATTTCCAAAATTATTTGTTTGGCTGAACCAACTTCTATATTGGATATAGTCTTGGCCTCGTATCCCATACAACTAATGAAAAGAGAAACTCTGCCAATTTTCACCTTCTCTAAAATAAAATTACCATCAATATCACTGGCTGTTCCCTTAAATGGCTCTGAGTTTAAGATAACAATATTAGCACCTATAAGAGCTTGCTTGGTTTCGTGGTCAATCACTTTTCCTCTAATTGTCTGGTAATATTGAGTGTTAATACTTAATGCATTAGTTGGAATATTTCCCAGCAATAATAGTAGGTATATAACAATGCAATGTTTTGTTTTCATGAATCATTAATCAAGTGAATATTATAAAGATCATGAGGAAGACAATTGAAATAGGAAATACCCCCACTTTAGGAATAATTTTTTGACCCGAAAATGAAAATGTATATATTCGCATTGGATTGAGCATTGAAACATGGTGATATTCCATGCTATGGAAGACTTCGAATATCGCCAGAGCTCATCACAGATCTCCTCTGTGTACCATAGCTTCATTATAAATTCTATGATTTATGAAGCTATTGTTGTACAAAAAAATCAAATATATAGTAATGCTTATCTACAAGGCCTTACTTTCGAAATTTGTAATTCGCTCTCACTTTCTTTGAGGTCAAGTTTTTTTGTCTGTATTTGAACTAACTGTTTATAAACTTGATTATTATCTTATGAATTTAAAAACGAAATCGATCTTACTCTTATTATTGGGGACCATTTTTTGGGGAATGACCTTTGTTTTTATCAAGGATGCAATCTCATTGATGAGTGTATCTGGTTTTCTGGGCTATCGTTTTTTACTGGCCGGAATAGTGCTTGGCCTTATTTTTATAAAACGCTTAAAGACGATAGATTGGAATACCATAAAATACGGAGCTATCATGTCGTTGCCTCTCTTGTTTAGTTTTCTCGCTCAAACAATAGGATTGCAATATACGAGTGCATCCAAAGGTGGATTCATCACTGGCTTGTCGGTGGTTTTTGTACCTCTTATTTTGTCTGTAATGCAAAGAAAATTACCAGCGATGAATATTTTTATTGCTGTTGTTTTGGCTACATCAGGTCTTGCTTTGCTCACATTGGGTAGTAGTTTAAGTCTTAATATTGGTGATAGCTGGGTGTTTCTGTCGGCCATTCTATTTGCTATCTATATCATTATGGTCGGAAATATTAGTAAAAAGTGTGATGGAATATTGCTGTCGGTTACTCAGTTTTTTATTGTAGGAGTATTGTGTACAGCTTATGCTGGAATTAAAGGTGATTTGTATATCCCAACGCAATATAAATTGTGGCAGGCAATATTGTTTACGGCCTTGTTTGCTACCGCCTATATGTATACAGCTCAGAATTACTATCAAAAGTACATTTCGGAAATTACAACCTCTATTATTTTTTCATTTGAGCCTTTGTTTGCTGCCATAACAGCCTTTTTCTATCTGAATGAACAACTTACTGAACAAACCATAATTGGAGGATTGCTCATTTTCATTGGAATTCTTTTTGCAGAATTAAAATGGAGTGATGTAAAAGTCTTTATTTATAGGAAATAGGATAAACAAAAAAGTCGGGAACCACCCCGACTTTTCTATATTCACTTTATAACCCTATAACTCTATGAAAAAACCACTTTTCTGTTTTGTTATAGTACAAATTTAAGTTCAAAAATGGTTAAGCACTGCCAAAAAGTGTTAAAGAAGTTTAAAACTTTAATTATCTTGCTTTTTTAGATTCAATCAGAATAAAAATAGATGCTATGAAACTTTTTAAATATGGACTATTTATTGCCATGGGGATGTTATTATCATGCCGATTTAACCCAAGCAATGAAAACAAAATAAAAATGGGATACAATGCTGAATTAGCAACTAAATTAAAGGCTGACCAGTATGGTATGTGTAAGTATGTTATGGCATTTTTAAAGCGAGGGCCAGTTCGTAATCAGGATTCTATTACGGCTGTTAATCTACAAAAAGCTCATCTGGAAAATATAGAAAGACTGGCTGAAAAAGGTAAATTGGTTTTGGCAGGTCCATTTTTTGATGATGGGGAGATCAGAGGGATTTATATTTTCGATGTTGAAACCATTGAGGAAGCTCAAACTTTAACGCAAACAGATCCTGCAATAAAAGCAGGTAGGTTGGTAATGGAATTACATCCTTGGTATGGTTCTGCGGCTCTAAAGCAAATAAATGAGCTTCACAAGACCCTACAAAAGCAAAATGTAAGTGAACAATAGAACTCAGGTTAATAATTTGTATAAGGAATAGTTTATTACATTTGCTACATAAAAAAAAATAAAGTTGGATATTTCTCTGGTTACTGAATACTCATTGTGGTGGATATTGCCGATATTTTTGCTTTCGACAGCAATTGTATATCGCTTGTATTTTTATAAACAAAGCTTAATAAAAGAAATAACTATCCGGAAAATTGCAATACTTGCCAGTTTACGTTTTTTAGTTGTTTTTTTCTTGTTGTTCTTATTAATAGGTCCAAGAATCAGGTATCAAAAGAGAATTGAAAATAAACCGGTTTTAATTATCGCGCATGACAATTCATTGTCCATAAAAATGGGACAGGACTCATCTTATTATTTGAATCAATATCCTTCTGATTTTAATGAATTGATCGCTTCCTTACAAGATGATTATGATATTAGGTCTTTAAGTTTTGGTAAAAAAGTGTCGGCTTTATCGAAACTGGATTTTAATGCACCTTTAACTGATTTTTCTTCCTTGTTTCAGTTTGTAAAAGACAACTTTGGAAATTTGGAAAATGTTCAGATGCTGTTAGCCAGCGATGGATTGTACAATTCTGGTGCGAATCCTCGTTACTTAAGTTCAGATATGGGGATGCCAATTCACACTATTCAATTGGGGGATACAGCAGAAATTAAAGATGTATCGATTTACTTTTTAAAATCGAATAGAATTGGTTTTACAAATACCAAATTGCCAGTAAAGGTTGGAATTAAGGCTCTAAATTTTAGAGACAAAAAACTACTTGTTGAGGTAAGAAATAAGGCTAAGATCTTATTACAAGATGAAATAAATATAGCAGGCGATAACTTTTACCTGGAAAAAGATTATTTGTTAGATGCTAAACAAAAAGGATTGCAAAGGTATAATGTAAAAGTTAGTTCTGCTTTTGATGAATATACTTTAAAAAATAATACAGCTGATTTTGTTGTGGATATTTTGGATTCAAAAAGAAAAATTGTTGTTGCTTTCGATCAATACCATCCAGATATTGCAGCTATCAAATCAGCAATTTTGGAGAACTCTAATTTGCATTGTGAATTGGTTAATCTAAATCAGAAGCAAATAAACTTTGAAGAAACCAATTTGATAATATTGTACCAAATACCATCCAAGAATAAGAATTATCAAGATTTATTCAAACAAATTGAATTGGTTAAGACTCCAGCATTAATTTTTGTGGGAGCAAATTCAGATTTGAATGTATTGAATTCTTTAAACCTGGGAGTTCGTTTAAATAATGAAAATGAATATTATCAGGATGCTGTTTATTTGGAGAATCAGAATTTCTCCTTATTTAATTTACAATCGAGAGAGAAGAATATATTTGAGAAGTTACCTCCGGTTTTAACTCCTTTTGGTGATATTAATTTGAACAATGAATCTCAAATATTAGCTTATCAGAAAATAAAAGGAGTAAATACGAAATATCCATTAATTGCATTGGTATCTGTACAAGATCGCAAAGTGGGGTGGATATTTGGAGAAGGAATATGGCGTTGGAAATTGAGTGAATTTCAATTGTTTGACTCGAATATATATTTTAATGATTTCGTCAATAGAATTATCCAATATTTGGCCTTAAAAGAGAGGAAAGATCAGTTAATTATTAGACATGATAAAGATTTTTCAGAAGGAAGTCAAGTGGAAATTCAAGCGGAATTGTATAATAAGAGTTATCAATTGATAAACAATGTAGATCTTCAATTTGTATTAACTAATGAAAATGGCAATACATATAATTATCAGTTTTCTAGAAATGAGAATGATTATGGATTAACCATTAATAATTTGAAAAATGGAATATACAACTATAAAGTTCAAACAGCTGGATTAATTGAGAATTTGGAGCGTTCAGGTGAATTTATAGTTCGCTTAAATAATGTTGAATCGAAACATCTGCAAGCGGATCCAATGGTACTAAAACAAATAGCAGAGAGTACTGATGGAATCTACTTTAATAGTTTTGATTCAAACAAGATTAAAACTCATTTTCAGAATAATTTATATAAAAAATCAACAATTTCTTATGAAACGAACTATGGTAATGCTGTAAGTTTAATATATTTATTAAGTTTTATTATCATATTAATGATTTTGGAATGGTTTTTGAGAAAATATTGGCTGGGAAATTAATCCTGACCACATGAAATTTTGCACTAATGACAAAACAGATATCTTTTGCAAAACCTAAATTTCGAAAATTCCTTTTATTAGGTGTTTTACCAATTCTTTTTGCAGGTTGTCAAACCATGGCTTTGTATAATTTTGAGGGCTTAAAAGCTCCCCAGGTAATTATTCCTCCTGATGTTAAAACCATTGGATTTGTAGATCGAAACTTGAGTTTTGATTCGGATACATTGTCCGATTATTATAAGTTAAATTTAATAACTTATAAAGATACAGCTAGCTATGATGAAATTCGTGCTTTAAATTGTCACTTGGGCTTTAGTGAAAATATATCCGAATATTTTTCATTGGATAGTGTATCATATATTCGCTTGCCAGAGCAACACATTTCAGGGGAGAGAAAATACGATCCAGTTTCATGGGAACAAATTGATAGCATTTGTAATGAGACCGGTTCTGATATTCTTGTATGTTTGGAAGATTTACAAATTTTCAATGAATTTGAGACCATTCTTGGAGAGGAATCTTGGGGGATTACTGATGTGAAGTATTTTGTGGTTTGGAGAATTTACGATCCGCTACTTAAGAAATACCATGATACCAGAATAATTGCGGATAGTCTTTACACTGAGGTAAGTGCGTACTCTTACGATAGGTTGATGAAGGAAAAAATGCCATCTCGTCAGAAAATAAATGCAGATGTTTCCTATGAAATAGGAAGAAATTATGCAGATTTAATTTCTCCCCAATGGGTTTCCTTTACAAGGAAATACTTTATTGCCGGGCATCAGGATTTTTCGCTTGCTAGTTACTATTTGAATAATGATAGCATTGACCAAGCAATGGAAGTTTGGAAAAAACATGTAGAATCAGACGATAAAAAATTGGCAGGTAGAGCGAGTTACAATTTGGCTTTGGCCTACGAATTAAAGGAAGAATTTCAAGAGGCAAGTCATTGGGCGAGAAGAGCAATTAAAAAGTATCAAGAGCTAGAAAAAGAACCTAAGGAATTTAAGTTTATAAAAGAGTATTATAAAGAATTAATCAGTAGAATGCAAAATGATTATTTATTAGACAAGTTCTTTGGAAAAGAGAAAACAGAATAAAAAAGATCCCCTGAAAGTGTATAATTTCAGGGGTTTTTTAATTTTGTTTGGCAAATAAAAAATTGAGAAATGAATGCAACAACAATTTTATACATCATACTTATCATTTTGAGTTTTGATTTTATTCTTGAACGTATATTGGATATTCTGAATCTAAGAAATTGGTCGCCAATACTTCCTAAAGTGTTAGAAGGTATCTATGAGAAAGAGAATTATCTAAAGTCTCAGGAATATCAGAAAGAGAAATACAAGCTTAGTTTTATCTCATCTGTAATAAGTTTTTTAACAAGTTTTCTAATGATTGCTCTGGGCGGATTTGCTTGGGTAGATCAGTTGGTAAGAGAATATACCACCAATCCCATTTGGTTGGCTCTACTATTTTTTGGAGTCATTATGCTGGCATCGAGTATCATCAGTTTGCCATTCTCGTATTATTCAACCTTTGTGATAGAAGAGAAGTATGGATTTAACAGAATGACACTAAAAACTTTTATACTAGATTTGATCAAAGGAGGATTACTGGGCATGCTAATTGGTGGAGGATTGTTAGCCTTATTAATTTGGATATACCTCCAGACTACCGATAACTTCTGGTGGATGGCTTGGGCTGTTTTAGCCGCATTCATGATATTCATGACCATGTTCTATTCCTCATTAATTGTTCCATTGTTTAACAAACAGACTCCATTGAAAGAAGGTGTGTTGAAAGATGAGATTCAAAAGTTTGCCGACAAGACAGGTTTTAAACTTGATAATGTATATGTGATGGATGGTTCAAAAAGATCGTCGAAGGGAAATGCATACTTCAGTGGATTGGGAGCCAAGAAACGAATTGTTCTGTTTGATACACTGATCAGTGAATTATCAACTAAAGAAATTGTTGCGGTTTTGGCTCATGAAATTGGTCATTACAAGAAAAAGCATACCCGAAGCGGGATCATTTTGTCATTGCTGCAAACTGGATTGATGTTTTATATTTTTTCTTTATTTATTGGCAATGAAAACTTATCGGCTGCTCTCGGATCTGGACAGCATGGTTTCCATTTAGGATTGATTGCTTTTGGAATACTCTACTCTCCAATTTCAAGCATATTAGGATTAGGTATGAATTTATTATCAAGAGCTAATGAATATCAGGCAGATGAATATGCAAAACAAAACTACGATGGACAATCGCTGGGGGATGCTTTAATAAAACTATCGGTAAGTACATTAAGTAATCTTACACCACATAAGGCGTATGTGTTTTTCTATTATTCGCATCCAACATTATTACAAAGGTTGAAAGCAATTAATTTTACCAGAAACAAAGACTAATTTAAAAAAAGGAATGCAAGCAGAAATTATTACCATTGGAGATGAAATATTGATTGGGCAGATTGTGGACACAAATTCTGCCTGGATGGCTAAGGAGCTAAACAAATATGGAATAAGTGTATCAAAAATCACAAGTATATCGGATGAGGCGAATGATATTGTAACAACAGTTGAAGCAGCCTTGAAAAGATCTCCTCTTGTATTAATGACGGGTGGTTTAGGTCCTACAAATGATGATATCACGAAGAAGACTTTGAGTGATTATTTTGGAATGAAGCTTATTCAGGATGATAATTTATATCAGAAAGTTCAGGATAGATTGGCAAAGTATGGTATACCAATGAATCGATTCAATCGGGAACAGGCTCTTATTCCTGAAGGAGCCAGAATCATTCCTAACAATTTTGGCTCTGCGCCTTGTATGTGGTTCGAGAGAAGCAATCGGGTTTTGATATCTATGCCTGGTGTTCCGTTCGAAATGAAAGGAATCATGCAGAACGGTTTAATTTCAGCAATTATCGAACATTTTGAAACTCCTGCAATTGTGCATAAAACCATTATGACTGAAGGAATAGGAGAGTCGGTTCTGGCTGATATGTTGAGTGATTGGGAGGAAAAACTGCCAAGACAAATGAAGTTGGCTTACTTGCCTTCACCAGGAAAAGTAAGGTTGCGATTAAGTATTACTGGAGAGGATAAACCTACACTTGAAAGGATTGTTGACAAGGAAGTTGAAAAATTGAAAAAGATACTTCCTAATAATATTTTTGCCTACGATGATATAGATATTGAGCAATGTATAGCCAAACTTTTACTATCGAAAGGGAAAACACTGGGAACTGCAGAAAGTTGTACTGGTGGTTATATTGCTCACTTGATTACTTCACAAGCGGGAAGTTCTGCTTATTTTAAAGGAAGCGTTGTTTCTTACTCCAATGAAATCAAAGAAAATGTATTGGGAGTAAATTCTAAAGATTTAGAGGAGTTTGGAGCTGTAAGTCAAGAGGTGGTAGAACAAATGGCTGTGGGAGCAAGGAAGGTACTAAATACTGATTATGCAGTAGCAACTTCTGGTATTGCAGGTCCTGACGGGGGAACCGATGAAAAACCTGTTGGTACGGTTTGGATTGCACTCGCTGGAGATTTTGGTGTGCGATCAGAAAAACTCGACTTATATAAAGTAAGGGAAAGAAATATAAAGGTCTCAGCTTTTAAAGTCTTGAACTTACTTCGAAAAGAATTGGAAAAATAGAATGAGATGGGATAATCTGAAAGGCTTGCTTTATGGCAAGCCTTTTTTTGTAATTACATGTACAGTCTATTTAAAATATGAGATCAGATTTTAATCAGATAGATAATATTATATAAAGTATTTATTGGTTTTTATTTCATAATTTCCTAAATTTCAATAGCTAATCTTAATTTATGCTTTAATCAACAAATTTAAATAAAACTACAAGTATCTAGATGTTTGCATATGTAGATTAAAGTATATACATTTGAACCGAAATCAATAAACAATCAATAAATAAACATGCGAAACATTATTTACCTATTGACTTTTGTTCTGACATTTGCAAATATCTCTAAGGTATTTTCTCAGGAAGCAGAACTAAAATTAAGTTTGAAAGATGCTTTGCTAAAAGCAGCTCAAAATAACAGGCAAATCAACAAAGCAAAAGAACAGGGGAAGGCTGCAAAAGCAGAATTTCGTCAAACCAATTCGGTTTTTCTTCCCAATTTAAATTTGTCTCATACTGCCATAACTACAAATGATCCTTTGGCAGCTTTTGGTTTTAAACTGAAGCAGGAAATTACTACACAAGCCGATTTTAATCCAGTCTTGCTAAATGATCCGGATCGAATTGAGAACTACAATACCAAAATTGAAGTTCAACAACCCATTCTTAATTTTGATGGTTTGTACGAACGAAAAGCAGCAAATGCTAAGATGGAAGCGGTAGATTTTACAACCGAGCGAACCATTAAATTTACCAAGTTTGAGGTAAAGAAGGCCTACTACCAACTAGAATTGGCACAGGAAGCTGTTAATGTAATTGAAAAATCATTGGAAACGGCGAAATCTGCTCTACAACTTACCCAAGACAATTTGGAGCAAGGATATGTAAAAGAGGCTGATTTGCTATCTGCCAAAGTTCGAGTATTGGAATTGAATAATCAACTGGCTGATGCTAAGAACAATCAAAAGCAGGCCGGTGAATTTTTGGCATATATTCTAGGTTTGGACATTCAAACTGTAATAGTGACTACCGAGAAATTAGATCACAAGCCTTCTCTTTTACAAGCTATAAATAAGGATCAGGATGAAGGAATGCGTTCCGATATTATGGCTTATAAGAAAAGCCTGGAGGCACGTGAGAATATGTTAAAATCTGAAAAAATGAGGTTCTTACCTCGTTTGAATGCTTTTGGAACTTATGAATGGAATGATTCTCAACTTCTTGGTACATCGGCTAATAATTACATGATAGGTGCAAGTTTATCCTGGGATATTTTCAGTGGTTATAAAAATGTTGGAAAAGTACAGAAAGCCAAAGCAGAATTGAAGATTGCTAAACTGGATCTTGCGGACTATCAATCCAAATCGAGTATGGAAATACAAGGTGCTAAAAGAAACCTGAAAGTTGCCTTCGACAGAATTGAAATGAGTAAAATGGCCAAGAATCAGGCAGAAGAGGCTTTTAGAATCAGAACCAACAGGTACAAGCAAGGTTTGGAAAAAACAATTGATGTATTACAGTCGGAGTCGATGGCGATGATGAAAAATCTGGATTATATCAACTCATTGTATCAATATCATGTAGCAGTTTTCCAACTGGAATTATTGCTTGAAAAGGAATTACAATAAACAAAACAAATCTCAAAAAATAATAAATATGAACTCTAAGACAATATTATTGATCGTAATAACTGCCACACTTACTTGGGGATTCCAATCGTGCGGTAGTGAATCAACTGGAAAGGAAAATCACAAAGCTGATGTTACGGTAAGCGTACAAACCGTTAAAATGCTAAACCAACCTGAACTATTGAACTTTTCAGGTAAGATCGAGGCAGAAACTCATTCAAATCTTAGTACCCGAATTATGGGTCAAATTGAAAGAATATATGTGGAGCCAGGTCAAAAAGTAAGCAAAGGCCAGTTGTTGGTTCAGATTAAAGATCAGGATATTCAAGCCAAAAAAGCACAGGTTAAAGCCAATATGATTAAAGCGGAAGCTGCCTTTGAAAATGCAGAGAAGGATTACAAGAGATTTACGGTTCTGTTCGAACAAAAAAGTGCTTCGCAAAAAGAAATGGATGATGTGACGACACATTATAATATGGCTAAAGCCGAATTGGAAGCAGTGAAACAAATGGAAGCTGAAGTAAATGAAATGCTGCGCTACTCGGCAATAAAAGCACCTTACCATGGTATTATAGCCAGAAAATATATGAATGTGGGAGATTTGGCTTCTCCGGGTATGCCATTGGTGGCCATTGAAAAACCAGGAGAGTATAAGGTGATGGCTAGAATTCCGGAAACAGAGATTTCTAAGATTCAAAAGAATGATGCGGTAAAGGTGAAAATTACAGCCTTGAACGAAATTGTGAATGGCAAAATCACGGAAGTAAATCCTTCTGCCTTATATACCGGGAACCAATTCGAAGCTAAGATTGTTTTGGAACCCACCAAAGAGCAAAAGGCAAAACTATATAGTGGCATGTATGCACAGGTGAGCATTGAAAAAGGAGGGATGCCAGGTATTTTTATTCCAAATGATGTGTTGGTAAGAAAAGGACAACTAATAGGTGTTTATACGGTTAGTCAAATGGGAACAGCCATGTTACGCTGGGTAAGAGTTGGCAAAACCAAAGATAATATGACAGAGGTATTATCAGGATTAAGCGATGGAGAACAGTATATCGTTTCTTACCAAGGTAAAATTTGGGATGGTGCAAAATTAAGCATCAAGTAGTACGATCGTGAAAAGAAAATTTGAGTTCAAAAATCAAATGTCTTAAAAGATGAAAACAGGATTTGCAGGCGGTATCGCCAACTTATTTATAAATTCAAAATTGACTCCTCTGTTAATGGTTGCATTCATGATTATTGGAATGTACAGTGCTTATTTAACACCTAGAGAGGAAGAGCCACAAATAGATGTTCCCATAGCTGATATCTTTTTAATGTATCCGGGAGCAAGCCCATCGGAAATTGAATCTCGCGTAATGCAGCCACTTGAGAAAGTAGTTGCGAATATTCCGGGTGTGGAGTATGTTTATTCGACATCTATGCCGGGACAGGCAATGTTAATCGTTCAGTTTTATGTAGGGGAAGATGTTGAAAGATCTCTTGTTAAAATGTACAACGAGATTATGAAACACATGGATCAGATGCCGAAAGGAACGTCCATGCCTTTGATTAAAACACGTGCAATTGATGATGTACCTGTTTTGGGACTGACTTTCTGGAGTGAAACTTATGATGATTTTCAACTAAAGAGAATCGCACAGGAGGTAAACAATGAAATAGAAAAGGTTAACGAAGTATCGGAAACCAAAGTAATTGGTGGACGTTCACGTCAGGTTCGAGTAGTGTTGAATCGTGAACAAATGGCTGGTTACAATATTGATGCATTAAGTATCTCTCAGCAGATTCAGATATCCAATCAGCAAATTGGTTCAGGAGCCTTCAACAGTAACGATCAGGAATACCTTGTTGAAACGGGTAAGTTTCTGGAGAATGCCGACGATGTATCCAATCTGGTAGTAGGCGTTTACAAAGGGAGTCCAATTTACCTAAAGCAGGTTGCACAAGTGATTGATGGACCTGAAATTGCATCGCAATATGTGAATTTTGGATATGGTAAAATCAATGATGCCAAAGTACAGTTTAAGGGTGAATACCCTGCGGTTACTATATCGGTAGCGAAACGTCGTGGTGCTGATGCCATGCACGTATCTGAACAAATTCTAACTAAGATAGAATCACTTCGTAAAGATTTGATCCCCTCAGATGTGCATGTTGATGTCACCAGGAATTATGGCGAAACCGCTTCAGATAAGGTAGCTGAATTGCTTCTACATCTTCTTGGAGCCATTGTAGCTGTAACATTTGTGGTGATGCTAGCTATGGGGTGGCGTGGAGGATTAGTTGTATTCCTTTCGGTACCAATTACTTTTGCATTAACCATGTTCAGTTACTATTTTCTGGATTACACATTAAATCGAATTACATTATTTGCATTGGTATTTGTAACAGGGATTGTGGTTGATGATTCAATTATTATTGCTGAGAATATGCACAGGCATTTTAAGATGAGGAGATTACCGCTGATTCAGGCTGCTCTGCGCTCAATCGATGAGGTTGGAAATCCGACCATTTTGGCAACTTTTACGGTAATTGCCGCTGTTTTGCCAATGGTTTTCGTTTCCGGATTAATGGGACCTTATATGAGTCCAATGCCAATTGGAGCTTCCATTGCCATGATTTTCTCATTATTGGTGGCACTGACTATTACCCCTTACTTGGCATACAGATTACTTCATCATGAGGACAAGAAAGGAAAAGAAGAAAAAGTATTTAAGCTTGAAGATACGCGAATCTACAAGCTATATGCAGCCACTATTCGACCAATGTTGGAATCAGGATTAAAGCGTTGGGGATTTATTGGAATTGTGAGTGTATTACTACTGGCTTCAACAACACTGATTTATTTCAAAATGGTTGCCGTAAAAATGTTACCATTCGATAATAAGAATGAATTTCAGGTGGTGATTGATATGCCTGAAGGGACAACATTAGAACGTACAGCAGTGGTGGCAAAGGAGTTGGCAGCTTACATTGCTCAGCAGGATAATGTGGTGGATTATCAGTCTTATATTGGGACTGCTGCACCAATTAACTTTAATGGTTTGGTTCGTCATTACGATTTGCGAAGAGGATCAAATGTTGCAGATATCCAAGTGAACCTTACACACAAAGGTGAAAGGGATTTGCAAAGTCATGATATTGCCAAGGCAATGAGACCAGGCTTACAGGAAATAGGCAAGAAATTTAATGCAAATGTAAAAGTCGTTGAAGTTCCTCCAGGACCACCTGTAATGTCAACCTTGGTGGCTGAAATTTACGGACCAGATACTGAAGGTCAGATCGATGTGGCTAAGCAGTTGAAAGCAATTTTTGGAAAAACCCAGGATGTGGTTGATGTAGACTGGTTGGTTGAAGATGATCAGACAGAATTTCAGTTTAATGTAGATAAAGAAAAAGCTATGTTGGCAGGGGTTTCAACTCAGCAGGTGGTTCATACTTTGAACATGGGATTGAGTGGACAAGAGATTTCTCAATTGTATCAGGAACATGAACATGAGCAGGTTGGAATTGATCTGAGACTTCAGGAAGAGGATCGAAGCAGCTTAACGGATCTGAAGAAAATAAATATTCTGACTCAATCAGGAAATCTGATTCCTTTGGGTGATATTGTTGATATTCAGAAAAAAATAAAGGAGAAGAGCATCTATAGGAAAAATCAGAAAAGAGTGGTGTATGTAACAGCTGATGTTGCTGGAAAATTGGAAAGCCCAGTTTATGGTATCATGGAAATCTCCGATCATTTAAGTGATGTGAAGGTACCGGAAGGATATGAACTATTGGAAGAGTATACACAACAGCCATTTTTCGAAGACAATTACAGCTTGAAGTGGGATGGAGAATGGCAAATTACCTACGAAGTTTTCCGTGATTTGGGTGCTGCATTTGCGGTTGTGTTATTGGTGATTTATATGTTGATTATTGGATGGTTCCAGAATTTTAAAGTTCCGTTTGTGATGATGGTTTCAATACCACTTTCCCTTGTAGGGATTTTAATTGGTCATTGGTTAATGGGTGCATTCTTTACTGCAACTTCAATGATTGGAATGATTGCCCTGGCAGGAATCATGGTTCGTAACGCCATTCTGTTGATTGATTTTATCAACTTGAGACTGGCCGAAGGAGTACCATTGAAAGAAGCTGTGATTGAGGCTGGTGCAGTTCGAACAACACCAATTTTATTAACCGCAGGAACCGTGGTTATTGGAGCGGTAGTTATCTTGTTTGATCCTATCTTCCAAGGACTTGCGATTTCATTAATGGGAGGTTCGATTGCTTCTACATTTCTTACTTTGGTAATTGTTCCATTGATTTATTATATGACTGAGAAGAAGAAGTATCCTGAAGTAAAAGAAGAATTAGAAGTTTCAAATGAATAATCACATAATACGGAAAATATGAAACGATCATGAATTTTAGCATTCTAAATTACAGACATTAGAATGATTAAATTCATCGAGAGTTCCATCTAGCCAATAAATAAAATTTAAACAGATGAAAGTTGTTATCATTTTTTGTGTGAAAGCATTTTATGAAGAGTTAAAACTGATTTATAATAAAGCAGCTATTGATGCTTATAGTGAGTTTGATGTGAAAGGTTATACTAATAAACGTAATGAGCAATGTGAGGCTCCAAACTGGTTTGCCTCCAGTAAAGACTATTACGATTCTATCGCTACTTTTTCTTTTTTAGATCAGGGAAAAGGTGATGAATTGATGAAGCAAATCGAAGAATTCAATGAAGGAATTGATTGTTGTAGTCCAATTCATGCATACATGTTAGATGTTGAAAAATTTATATAATAAGTAAAACAATGAGAGAGAGAATTATAAGAGCAATTGCCGGGACCTTGATATTGGTTAGTATATTGCTGGCAGTCTATGTAAACATTTACTGGTTATTATTAACAGCCTTTGTAGGTTTAAATCTCTTACAATCTTCAATCACAAAATGGTGTTTGATGGACGATATTCTTAGAAAAGTTTTTAAAGTGGATAGTTAATCCGTAGTTTGAGTTTTTATTGATTGGAATCCCGAATCTATTTATAGTTTCGGGATTTTTTAAATATTCAAATGTAGATTTATTTGCACGGGTTACACTTTGGTGAAAAATACTAAAGGTAAGATTGATTTTACTGAAATTGCTCTGGTTTGATAGTGGAATTGAAACACAAATCAAAAACTTAGTATACTAAGTCTCCAACCAGAAGCATACTAAGTTTCCGACAAGAAGCATACTAAGTCTTCAACCAGAAGTATACTCAAATTTTAAATCGTCTATCACCTTTTTATATAAAAGTGATGTTGTAGGCCTAAAAGTAGTAGGATTCATATAGATTATATGTTTTATTAAACATTCATAATAGATTCTTTTTGTCAGATTATCAGAAACTAATGATGTGTTTTGGGCCTTTTTAATGTACTGAGAATTTAATGAAATATTATGCATGAATGATTGAGCATAAATTTTAAGCTCTAATTGGACAATTATGGGAATGTAGCCATCAAGAAAAATTAGTCTGATTGATAAAGATGATAAGCTAATATCATGCATTTGTAATTGTAGAAGTTGATGGTTAAATTTAGTAGGTTAATAGAACTCTGCCTAAATGAAATATATATTCCTATTAATATTAATTGTTTTTTTACTTGGATGTCAAAAGGAGGATGCAGCTGGCTTTCTAAATGAGGATGAGCAAAAATGGCTTTTAGAAAATGGTGATTCAATTAGGGTTGTTCAAGATCCTTTGTTTGCGCCACTTGATTTTCTAAACTCTAAAAATGAGGTGGTTGGTATTTCGAATGATTATTTAAATTTAATTGAAAAAAAATTGAATATTAAATTCATTCGAACGCATAGAAATAACCTGGAAGAAAACTTAAATTTAATTAAAGATAAAAAAGTTGAAATTGCTACTTCTATAGCAAAAACTCCTCAACGTAGCGAATATTTACTTTTTACAGAACCCTATTATCAATCGCCTGCAGTAATTATTAGCAGTAAAAATAAAAAGTTGTCTATAAGTGACCTACAGGGAAAAAAAGTTAGTGTAAGTAATTTATTTGCTGTACATGAATATGTGGTAAAAAATTATCCTGAATTAGATTTAGATTTAGTACCAGATGATTTAACAGGACTTAAAAAATTAGTTTTCAATGAAACAGATGCAATGATTGTGGATTTAGCATCGGCTTCATTTCATCTAGAGAATTTGGGTATTGTGAAGCTTCATGTGGCAGGTGATGTCGATTTTACCTATAGAATTGCGATGGGAGTACGGGACGATATGTCAATTTTAAGGGATATTCTAAATAAAACAATTCGTTCAATTAATAGAAGTGAAAAAAACAAAATACGTAAAGACTGGGTTTTTCTTTCAACTCGTGAATTTTGGGAACGAAAGAACTTCTGGTATTGGTCTAGTAGTATCATTCTGGTTTTGTTAATCGTATTTTCAGTTATTTTGGTTTTTAACCGAAGATTGCAAAATTTGGTAAAGAGACGTACTTCAGAACTAAATACAGAACTTCAACAAAGGCTTATTGCGGAAAACTCTTTACGAGAAAGTGAAGAAAAATATAGGATTGTTGCAGAGCAGAGAGGGCAGATTGTATATGATTATAATATATTAAATGATTCTGTTCTTTGGTCTGGGGATTTGAAGAATACTTTAGGAGTTAGTCCAAAGGAGTATGAATCAATTACCATAAAGGATTGGGAGAAATTTGTTCATCCAGATGATGTGATTCAGGCCACGGAATTGCTAGAAAAATCAATTGCCAATGGAGAAAACTATGATGTAATATATAGATATCAAAGAAAAGATGGTTCATATGTTCCTATAAATGACAAGGGTACCTTCCTTAAAGATAAAGACAATAAGGCCTATCGAATGCTCGGAATAATGAGTGACATATCAATGCAAATTGAAAGAGAAGAGCAGCTAAAAGAGGCAACATTAATTGCTAAAAATGCAGATCGTTTAAAAACGCAGTTTCTTGCTAATATGTCACATGAAATAAGAACACCTATGAATAGTATAGTTGGTTTTTCTTCACTATTAGCTACACCAAATTTATCTAAAGATAAGCAGCTTAAATATTGTAATTTTATTCAGAAAAGTTCCGACTATTTGCAAAAGATAATTGATGATATTATCGATATTTCCATGATTGAGAGCGAACAAATTAAATTGTACATTGAAGAGGTTAGTATTAAAAATATAATAGATAACGTAAAGGATACTTTTGCAAATCATGATAAAATAAAAAATTATAGCATTGAGCTGAAGGTACAAATTGATTTGGCTGAAATGCATGATCGTTTATATACCGATGAGGTAAGATTAAAGCAAATACTGATTAATTTAGTGGGAAATGCATGTAAATTTACTAGTAAGGGAATAGTATTAATTCATTGCTCGAAAAGGGATAGTGCTTCTTTATTGTTTAAGATTAAAGATACTGGTGTGGGAATTCCTGAAGATCAATTTGAGAATATATTCGATCGATTTTTGCAAGTTAAAAATCAAGGAATGGAGAACAATAGTGGAACAGGTCTTGGTTTATCTATTTCGAAAGGCCTGGTTGAACTGTTGGGAGGAGAAATTTGGTGTGAATCTACAATTGGGGTTGGTACAACTTTTTATTTTACTTTACCAATAAGAGTTTAAGATACAAAAAATTTGAATAAAAAATAAGCTAATATATAATAGAGCAATAGATATTTGAATGGTGCTTTTTTTACGCATAAATAAGGCCTTCAGTTATAATTATTGTAGAAATACAATTCCGCAATAAGAGGTTGTATTAATACATAAGTAAAGATATGATTAAGTGTCTTAATGCGTTAAAAAATTTAAACTCTGAAAACTATTAAATATTACCTAGAAACTATATTTTGTAGTGTAATTCATAAGACTCCTTTTTTTGACAAAACCTGATGTTTAATTTAATAATACACGTAGAATTAGATAAATGTTAAATTGTGTTAAAGAATTGTTAATGTTGAAATATATTTTAAGTACATGTTGATGAGCATGTTTAAGAAATGATAGTAGTAATTTAATTTTAACAATTCGGTTTTTATAGAAAATTATGATGCTAAACATAGTTTTTAAGTCTGATATACAGTCTTTTGCGGCTTAAAAATTTTGCATCAAAACCTTTGTATTTTTCACGGAACTCTTATTTTTGCCATCCAAACAATAGATATTCTATATGATTCGAAAGATAAGATACCTGTTTGCTCTTACCTCAAAGAAACGATTCCATCGCTACCTGAAAAAAAAAGGTGTTATAATGGGAAAGAATATTCACTTTAAAAATAGGAAGACAATTGATCTTGACTTAACAAGACCATGGTTAATCGAAATTGGCGACAATGTATATTTTAATAAGAATTTTACACTTTTAACTCATGATGCTGTCTCAAGATTGTATAAAATTAAATACAATGATTTCTTGCCTCTTCATTCTACTGGGAAAGTTAAAATAGGGAATAATGTTGCGTTTGCAAGAGAGGTAACAGTTCTAAAGGGAGTGACTATTGGTGATAATGTATTTATAGGTCATGGCTCATTAGTGTCTAAGGATATCCCTTCAAATTGTATTGCTGTAGGCAGACCGGCGAAAGCCGTTTGTACAATCGATGAATACTACGAGAAATCTAAGAAAAAATATGCCGAAGAAGTAAAGGATAATTACCTTCGAATAAAGAATGAGCTTAGACGCGAACCTACCATTGAAGACTTTAAAGATGAGTATTCGCTGTTTGTAAATGGTAATAAAATAGATGATTTTTTGGATTCATTGGATGAGAAAGCTCAAAAGAAAATGAGAAAACAGATGGGAGATTCATATGAAAATTATAAAAAGAATCACCAGTCAATGTTTGATGGATTTGATCATATGGTTGCTAATTTTTAGAGCTTACTACCAAGAATACTTTTTATCGAAAGCAACGAAAGAAAAAGATAATTAATAAAAAGAGCCATTGATATTTCAATGGCTCTTCTTGAATTAAATAACAGAAATAAAATCTTTAGGCAAGATATATTTTCAATTGTTTACTTTTTCTTATCGTAAACATACCAGTAAGCTGTTCCAACAAATAGTGCTCCACCCACGATATTTCCCAAAGTGGCCGGGATTAGATTTTTTATTACAAAATCCATCCAAGTAATATCAGCACCATGAAAAATAGCCACAGGAATAAAAAACATATTGGCAACACAGTGTTCAAAACCCATTGCAACAAAAGCCATAACCGGGAACCAAATCCCTAAAATTTTACTCGCAATATCTTTTGATGCGTAGGCCAACCACATTGCCAATGCAACCATCCAGTTACAAGCTATTCCTTTTAGGAAAGTTTTGTAAAATGGATTTGATGTTTTTGCAATGGCAATATTAATGGCGGAATCCACCGATGGAGAATGCATAATTGCCTGAGTTAGATAAACCAGAAAGTAGGCGACAATGATAGATCCAATAAAATTACCGAAATAAACAATGGCCCAATTCTTTAATGGTACCTTAACAGACATTCTCTTCGAGAGTACCGAAGGAATAAAATAAGCTGTATTTCCAGTAAATAATTCAGCTCCAGCAACAGCACAAAGAATTAGTCCTAATGGGAAAACAGCTCCGAAAAAGAATTTCTGTAATCCCGGGTTGCTTGCTGCTAAGCCTGGCATCGCACCACCAACAACCAAGGCTAATAAGCTACCCATAGCAATATATCCTCCTGCTAAAATGGCCAATACAAAGGTTTTCTTGGCAGGCATTACTTTCTTTGCCTCAGCTGTGTGGTTAACTTCTTCAACGGTTTCTTTTGGAGAATAAAATCCTGTTGAAACCTGCGGCGTTACTACAGCTGTAGCAGATTTTGGTTTTACCACCTCAATGACTTCTGTTGTTTCTTGAAATGACATATTTTTATATTTAGTAGTTCAGCTTATAGTAAAGTGTTTATCAAATTTTTTACTTCTTCTTGATGTTTTTTCCTTACTATCTACTCAGTACTAGGTTCTATTTACTAATTAATAATTACTTCTTTAAAATACTGGCTAAGAATATCTTTTGCAGTTTTTAACTGCTCAGCTGTATTTTCAGGAACCCCTTCAAGTTTATATTCCCACTTTAGGTGTTCGTATTTGTGAACCCCAAGTTTGTGATAGGGCTGAATTTCTAGTTTTTCAATATTTCCATATTCCTGAAAATGCTTACCCATTTCATGTAAATATTCTGGTTGATCAGAATATCCTGGAACCAAAACGTAACGCATCCAAGTACGAATATTTTCATCACGCAGATGTTTGGCAAATTTTAGGGTAGTATCGTTTCGCTTACCTGTAAGCTTTACATGCCAGTCTGGATTAATATGTTTAATATCAAGTAAAACCAAATCGGTACTAGAGATTAATTCTTTCACATCATCGTTAAGAACATTACCATTGGTATCGATACATGTATTAAAATCTTCCTCTTTTAGCTGTTTGAATAACTTTTTCAATTCAGCAGCTTGCCATAATGGTTCTCCTCCTGAGATGGTTACACCACCCAACTTGCCAAAGAATGGACGTTGGTTGCGTGCTTTTCTCATGATCTCCTCAAGTGGAGTAGGAGTCCCTCCTTTAAAAGTTATTGTGTCTGGGTTGGCGCAATACAGGCATTTAAATGCGCACCCTTGAAGGAATACAACAAGACGAATACCCGGACCATCGTAAGTGCCAAGGGATTCGAATGAATGAACGTTTAACATAGTTGAGTGCTAGTTGTTTAGTTAATGAATCCATCTATTTTGACTTAGATTCATATCTTAAATAAAAAACGAGTCCGGAAAGCACAAAGTACTCCCGGATCTCGGTATATAAGTAGAAAAACGTTCTTACATTTTTTCGAAGAAGCTACGAGAGATTACCTCAAGCTGCTGCTCGCGAGTCAAACGTACAAAGTTTACAGCATATCCTGATACACGGATAGTTAGCTGTGGATACTCTTCTGGACGCTCCATTGCATCTTCCAACATCTCACGGTTCAATACATTCACGTTCAAATGGTGAGCTCCTTTGATGAAATAAGCATCCATCATAGTTACCAAGTTATCCTGACGGATATCAGCAGTTGCACCTAACGATTTAGGAACGATTGAGAAAGTATTTGAGATACCATCCAATGAATCTTCGTAGTTGATTTTTGCTACAGAATTCAAAGAAGCAATTGCACCGTTAGTATCACGTCCGTGCATTGGGTTTGCACCTGGCGCAAATGGTACACCAGCAGCTCTACCATCAGGAGTAGCACCTGTTTTCAAACCATAAACTACGTTAGAAGTAATGGTTAGAATAGACATGGTTGGCTCTGCATTCTTGTATGTGTGAAGTTCTTTCAATAATCCGTTAAAGATCTTAGGAATCTCAACAGCGAAACAGTCTACACGGTCATCATCGTTACCGTAGTATGGGAAATCACCTTCAATTTTAAAGTCACAAGTTAATCCTTCTTCATTACGAACTGCAGTTACTTTTGCGTTCTTAATAGCAGAAAGAGAGTCAGCTACGATTGAAAGACCAGCAATACCATAAGCAAGGTTGATTGCAGGATTTGTATCTACCAATGACATTTGTGCCTTTTCGTAGTAGTACTTATCGTGCATGTAGTGAATGATATTCATAGAATCGTTGTAAACACGAGCCATTTCTCTCATTGCGATAGTGTAGTTAGCCATCACTTCTTCGTAATCTAACTCATCACTCTTCAATGCAGGAATACCATTGATCAACTGAGTACCTGTTTTTTCGCAACGCCCACCGTTCAAGGCAAGCAATAAGGTTTTAGCCAAGTTACAACGAGCACCGAAGAATTGGATTTGCTTACCAATTTCCTGATATGATACACAACAAGCAATACCATAGTCGTCAGACTTACGAGTATCACACATCAACTGGTCATTCTCGTATTGGATTGATGAAGTATCGATAGAAACCTGAGCACAGAATTTCTTGAATCCTTCTGGTAATTGATCAGACCAAAGAACTGTCATGTTTGGCTCTGGTGATGGACCTAATGTGTAAAGTGTATTCAAGAAACGGAAAGAAGTTTTGGTAACTTTTGATCTTCCGTCCAAAGTTCTACCACCAATTGATTCAGTTACCCACGTTGGGTCACCTGCGAAAATCTCATCGTAAGCATTCATACGTAGGTGACGAACCATACGCAATTTCATTACGAATTGGTCGATCATTTCCTGAGCAAATTCTTCAGTAATTGTTCCTTCTTCAAGATCTCTTTGGATGTAGATATCAAGGAAAGTAGAAACGTTACCTAGTGACATTGCAGCACCATCTTGCTCTTTTACAGCAGCAAGGTATCCCATGTAAACCCATTGGATAGCTTCCTGTGCAGTTTCAGCAGGACGACCTAATTCCAAGTCATACTTAGCACCTAATTCTTTGATTTGTCCTAAAGCTTTGATTTGCTCAGCAACTTCTTCACGCAAACGGATAGTTTGGTCGGTCATTGGACCATTTAAGCCTTCCAAATCTTCTTTTTTTGCTTCGATCAAACGATCGATACCATATAGAGCTACACGACGGTAGTCACCAATGATACGACCACGAGCATAGTTATCTGGTAAACCAGTAAGGAATCCTAATGAACGGAACTTACGGATTTCAGCTGTATAAGCATCAAAAACTCCATCGTTGTGAGTTTTTGCGTAGTTACGGAAAATATCTTTAACACGATCTGAAACTTCAAGACCTTGTTCTGTACAAGCTTTTTCAACCACGGCGATACCACCATATGGTTTCATTGCTCTGCGAAGCAATTCATCTGCCTGTAGTCCTACGATAACCTCTAAAGATTTGTCAATATATCCAGCACCGTGAGAAGCGATAGTTGAAACAGTTTCAGTATCGATAGAGCGAACACCATTGTTTGCACGTTCTTCTTTTACAGCATCAAGACATATTTGCCACAATTGCTTAGTACGTTCTGTAGCTCCTGTTAAGAATGATGCATCCCCAGTGTATGAGGTTAAATTGTTACTAACGAAATCTCTAACGTTAATTGTCTTTTGCCATTCGCCGGCTTTAAATTGCGTTTTTACCATTGCAGTTAATAGTTTTCTTTGATTGAATTTCTTCAATCATGATTAATTCAAATCCTTAATGTTGAATTTGAACTCGAAATGGTTGTGTTTAAAATTATATTTTGTGTTTGATTATCAAAATTGACAATCTAGCCATAGAAAATAAACAAGATAAACATGTCCGTTTTCCTTTCAGAGCGCAAAGGAACAGACTATTTTTTTGTTGCGCAATACCAAGATGTAATGATGTTGCTAATGCAAAGCTTTTCAGAAGGCCAAAGTTTCTGGTATTCTTGGAGTTTTGCAATGTAGAGATTACAATGTGAAAATAGTCAATTTAGAATCAATCTAGTTGAAAAGAGTTCTGTTTTTATAATAATTGGATAATTCTGCGAAAAACATTATTTAACACTTATGTGTTAAGTAGAAGTGTTGTTGAAAAATGAACAGGCTATACTAAAAAAACTCTTAGAGAAATTGGAATTGATATTAGAAGAGAACTGTATAAAATAAACAGCCTCGTTTGTAGAAAAACGAGGCTGTGGCAAATAGGCTTAATTTTTTAAGTTGATTTTATTCAAATGTAATCCATCAGATTGAACTCCTCGGGCATATTTTACACCCGCTTTTCCAAATATCATGGTGTAACCTACAGAATGATCCTGTGGGATTCCAATCAGATCTCGTAGCGAAGGATCAATTTCTTCAATAACCCAAGTAATCATTCCATTCCAAAGCGTAGCAACATTATTCGCATTGGCTGCAAATTCAAAATAAGTTAAGGTAATTATTGAATCTATTTTTGGAGATGCATCTTTAGCTGGAGCAGTTGCAATGAGCATGTGAGGAGCATTTCTAAAAATGATATCAACGCCAGCTTTTTCCCATAGTTTTTGGAATGAAGCAAGCATGGCATATTTTTTAGGAAGATTCCCTTCGACAGATGCTTTTTTGATGGCCTTATAAACTGCATCTCGGAAAATCAGGATGTCTTCCTTATTGTCTATTAATGAAAATAATACGGCATTGTCATTGTGTCCAGTTGGCGCATGAGATGCTGTTTCTATCAATTCCTGTATCAATTCCTGATCCAAATTTTCATCTTTAAATTTGCGAACTGATCTTCTGGTTCTAATGTGATTATTCATGGCCTGAGCTGATGGCATTTCAGCTTTATAAGAAACCGAATCTTCAGGCTTTTTTCCTAATATAGAAATTGCAGCAGTTGGGCAAATGGCCAAACAATGCTGACATTTCATACAGTTCTTTTCTTTTTCTTTAGCAATGGAAGCCTTGGGAGTAAGGTTGATAATTCCTACCGGACAATCCTCTTTACATAGGCCACATTCAATACACTTGTCTTCTGCAACTTTAAAGTCGATCATTTCTTTTGATTTTCAATTCTTGTATCTTCCAAATGGAAATTCGCGACAAAAATAGAATACTTATTTTATATGGAAACAATCTTTTTATAATTAAAATGCTGATCGAATTGCATAAAAAAAACCTGCCCAAATGGACAGGTTTAATATTTTAATGTTGCAAAATTTTAGAAAGCAACAGATACTCCTAGCTGGAATACTGAGTTTTGAACTTTTGCATCATCTTCATCAATAATATTCGATAATCCTAAATTGTATCTCAAACCTACTGCAACTTTTTCAGTTATATCATACTCAAAACCAAGTGCTAGCCCGAAATCTAACCCTTTCATTTGATCATCTGCATCGCCACTAATAGTTGCATCACCCGAGTCAACTTCAGCTTCAGAACTTAAATGAAAGCCAATTTGTGGTCCCGCAACAGCATGGAATTTGTCAGCTAATTCAGCACGAAGTAACAATGGAATGTTCAGATAATTTGATTTCCATGTGATATCACCACCATCTCCATCTATCTTGAATCCTTGGCGAGAGTATACCATTTCTGGTTGGAATGCAAGTTTTTCATCAATAGCAAATCTTGCGAAAGCACCTATGAAGATATCTGTTTTCACATCAGTATCTTCAATATCGTCTCCTTTAAAATTTGCAAAGTTTAATCCACCTTTTAAACCGAATTGTACATCTTGCGCAAACAAACTTGTACCAGCAAATAGTACAACAACTAGTAGTAAAAATTTTTTCATGTGATTTGATATTTTAAATTAACATAGCTAACATACGAAATAAACTTGTTTTGGATTATAATGTACAATATAAATATCCAATTAGTTGATGAATAAATGATAATTCTTTGTCAAGATAAATATTCTTAATGTTAATTTGTGAGATGTAATTAATCCTTAGATTGTAGTAAAATTATCAATTGCTATTTCCGATATCGACTTCTTTTTACCTCATGTTTTCTTGAAGAATTTAAACTGGTTTCATTTTCCTCTGTTGTTTCAGGATCATCGCTAAGGTAAATGGCTTCTTCACCTGTTGCGGTAATTTCGAGAACCTGTCCATACTTTTCAGGAAGGCCTAATTCTTTGGCCTCCTTCCATTCTCCATGACCGTATACGGCAATCTCTTCATCTTTTTCCAAAATTCCCTCTTTGCACCTAAGGGTTTTGTTAAAGCCAAACAAACCAGTAGTATCAATTCCTTTGCTGCTTAAGAAAGATTCCATATTCTCGGTAGGATCATTCAAAAAGCCTGATTTGTACTTGGCATCCTCAACAATGTAAGATTTCAATAGACTATCGTTAATGTAAGCATATTTGCTGCCATCTTTAATCAAGTATTTGCTGTGTCTTTCTTCATCAACAAGAGTATCCCATGTTGAGCTTTTTCCTGTTGATCTTTCTTGTTCAATCAGCACATGATAATGGGAGCACTTTCGTCCTGAAAGAGGAGCAATTAAAGGAGAATCAACAAATTCTACTTTTCCTACTATTTTAGCTGTTTCTCCACTTCTGAAACTAGAAAGCCTCTTAAGTTCAGAAGTCTTTAGTTTACGCTTGATAATTGCTTTTTTGCTAAAATAAAATACTAACCCAAACACAATGGCAGTTATTACTACAAAGGCGATGATGATGATTTCTCCTTGCATTCTAGTTTGTTTATTTTTAATGTTTACTTAACTATACAACACTTTACAATTCCTTTTTCCTCGGATGCCAAATAAAGATTTTCTTTGCTATCAACAATCATTGGTATGTAAGTACAACCCTTTACCAACTCTTCAATACCCTCAATTTGTTTTGCACCTTTATTGCTGTATACTTTTATTCTAGTGGGGTCTTTTTCAACCGTAACAATGGCACCACTCGAAAGGGTAGCAACACTAACAGGGTTACAGCATCCGTGAAAATCCAGCACTTCTTTCCCGCGCTTACCAAATGCCATTAAACTGTTTCCATTGTAATCGAAACCTTGAACTCTGAATGCTCCTAGATTGGCAACAATAATCTCCTTTTTTTGGTTTACAGAGAAGTCAAGAATACCACAGCAGGCACGCATATCGTCTATTTCCTTTAAAAATTCGCCTGATGTTCTATCATGAATCTGAATCTTTTTTAGTTTGCAATCTGATACGATCAGGTGTTGATCTACAACACGACTGCCCGATGCAATATGAACACCAGATAACTTGTACTTGTTAATTGCTTCACCTTCTTTTGAGAAAATTTGACATTCTACGCCAACAGGCAATTCTTTAGATACCATTCTACCACGAATCTTCTTCTTTACAAGTTTCATTTCGCTCGAGAATACATAGATATTGTCTTCGATATCCACAGAAATAGCTGTAGGTTTCCCTGAAATGGTAGGTTTAAAACGTTTTGTAACTTTTCCAACTTCATCTAAAATAATGATGGTTCCATCTTTTTTAAGCGCACATAGTTCGTTATTCTTAAAGCTTGCCAGGTAAATTACATCTAGAACACGTTTTCCTTTGTATTCTTTATCTACCTGATACGAAACCGGATCCACTCCATCCATGATCTTGTCCAGACCTATTTCGAGTCTACGCATGTTTTCAACTTTGCTGATTACCTTGGCTACATAAGGTTGTTTCTTTAAATCAGGATGCAAATCTTTCACCAATTCGTATAGTTGCTCATAGGATCTGAAAATGGTTGCTCTTTCAAATAAGTAGCTTGAGTAAAGTGCATTGGGATTCTTCTGCATAAAATCTTTCTCGTATTGCTTAATTGCAGCATTAAGCTCCTTTTTATGTTTGGCATATTTTGCCTGTAATGCCTTCTTATCCTCATCACTTGCATTGGGATTGTACTTAGGAAAGCTCTGTTTTATTCTTTCGTATTTTAAGCGAATTTGTTTTTTGCCTTCTTTGCAGCGTTCGTAATCGTCGTGAATAACAGAACCGGTAATTTTGGCATTTTCAAAATCATTAACCGATCCATTAAAATTCATTTTCACATTCTCAAGCATTATCTGTTTCTTTAGAACCACCTCTTCGCCATTACATTTTAGTTTCAATCGCAATGTTCCCATAATTAGTTTTGGATAGTACCCCTTAAATTGAAAATTTCCATTTACAATTTCACTGGTGTCTGTTTGATAGCCTTTTTCTGCAAATGTTAACAATACAATCTCTCCTTTACTTATGCCACTTATATGACCATTGAGGATAAAAGGATTATTGTTTTCGATGGATTTTCCAGCTATAAATAAAGCCATCAGTACTGATAAAATTAGTAGGGTATTTTTCATGTTTTGGGTGTTTTGGTTTGTGATTTGATTATGAGACTATGTATTATTCTAGTAGGTGTTTGGTCTCATGTAATTATAATTTTAAAATAAGAGTTTCAATATTTTTATTACTAGGTCTTGGTGCATTTTGATTTACTACATTACCCGATTTATCTATTAATAGAAAATGAGGTATTCCTTTGATGTTGTATCTTTTACTGAGTGTAAAGTAATCCTCATCGGTGAGCAGTACATTTATTCCATTGATATCTTTATTTGCAATTGCAGTTTCCCATTGGGCTTTATTGGATCTACAACCCAAATAAACAAACTGAACCGGTTTGCCATTTAGTTTCTTTTTCAATTTTTGGGAAGGTTTCATTTCCATCATACAAGGAGCACACCACGGTGCCCAAAAATCAACATATAATACCTGGCCTTTATTCACTTCAATAATAGAATCAAGTACTGTATTTTCAGTCGGTTTGGATTTTATGGTGTTATTGTTTTTAAGTGTAAGTTTATTGTATTCTTCGGTTAAGTGATTGGCGATGTACGAATCTTGAACTAAATCTTTAACGGCGGAGTATGCTATTAATGAGTTTTGTGGTGTTTTCTTGAAATTTTGTATGGCAAATAAATACAAAAGCATATCTCTCGTTATCCCAGATGAGCTCTTGTTTATGTAGTTTGCTTGCTCGGGAAAGTAGGAGTTAGGGACATTTGCATATTCTTTGTTATCACGAATGTCAAGAAATATTTCTCTTAGCTCTTTATTTTGGAATTGATATAGATTCAGTAATTCTTGAATGAAATCAGATTGATGTAAAACAAAGAAATTGCGATTGTTCATATTGTAGTTTTCCAGAAAGGAGAAATAATTATTTGGCAATTTAATGTCTTCTGTTTTAACATTATTCATCATAGGATTTGACCACCAATAGCGCATTAAATTATCTAAGTTTCTGAATTTGTTTTCTGTATTAAGTATGTCGTAATACAATGGTCCTGCACCAAATTCTTTTCCAAATTTATCAATTATACTTTTAGAATTACTTTCTATTGTAGATATGAAATTCTTAAACTCCTCAGGTGATTTTGTCTTTGTTGCTTCATCAATAGATTGTCTAAGTGATCTTGTGTATAAAGAGTCACTTGCCCATTCTTGAAATTTTCGGATATTGTTATAGTCTTCTTTTGTTGTACCACTTATTTGGATATAATCCCCTTTTGTTACCGCTTTTCTTGATTTGTCATTCCAAATATTAGCATCGATAGTGAAATGTAAACTATCACCTGGACTAATTACGAATGGAAACGATTTATTATAAATTCCCCAACAAAGTGAGGGACTTATAAGCTTGGCTTCATATTTAAATTTACCAGTTAAATCTATTTTAATCTGTTTGAAGGGAGCTGATTGAGCAAAAATATCAGGATGTAAAACTTCGATCCATGTTTTATTTTTGTGTTGAGATAAATTGATTATTTCTCCGGTGATAATTGCTTTGTTTGCTTGTAAAGGTTTTGATTCATTGCAAGAAGGTAAGTTAAGAATTGCTGCTATAAAGAAAATGTAAAGAAGGTAATGTCTCATAAATTAAATCTGAATTAAGGTGATATTTTTCTTTTTACTGCTATGACCATGGTGCTGAATTCCCATTCCTCGTTATAGAGTATGGTTGAGAGAGAAAATGGTCTGCAATTCTATCATTTATTTCGCATCAAGTTGTTAAATGTACATAACATTTAATCTTTAAGCAAGAAATCATAAAAATTAAAACGAAACTTTTAGTAATATCAATTCATTCAAAATAATATTAACAAAATTAATGTTAAAATATTTGCTAGTTTGTTACAATAATTATAACTTCATTATCGTTTTAAAAAAGAATATGTTGGATAGAGGGAAGGGTAAATTAATTAATTAATTTATCAAGCTGCAGTAAATTAAATTTGGGAATCAATAAAATCTAATCGTAAAGTTTGAATATACAGGCCGATAAATTGTATAAAACGACAGGGGAATAAAAATGCAAATTGATTTGCAATTTTAATTAGGGCTTGTGATTTTGTTTGAGGATAATTTTGAGTGTAAAATATGTTTGCAATTTGGTTTAAGAGGTATGAGTGTATTATATAGGGGATATATGTTCTTGTTAGAAGTTATTTTCATAATTAAAAATGGGTGTAAAATTTCTTCTAGGAAGTGTATGTGTAGGCTGAAATACACATAACAAATAGTGAACCAATGGGAATGGAAACCCAAAGGTCCACTAATGTCGAAAAACAAATGTGCTCTGTTGATTGTTTTTAAAAAACCTATGGTAAATGTCAGTAAACCAAAAAATGCAATGCATAGAAACACAACAAAGCCATTTGCTTTGTAAATCTAATAAATAAAGTTAAATCGTCGAAGAATCAAACAATAGAAAACTTACAGATTAATTTAAAATATATGACCTGTACAAGATATCTGCTAGCAATTGTGAATACCATTGACATTTATCTTGTTCTTCAATTTCGTAAAATAATCTGTTTTAAAATATAATTCATAGATAAAAACATTACCCTTAACTGATTATAAGAGAAATGAATTTACAATTGATACGATACAGCATGTCGGAAAGCTCTACATTGGGCATGTTGTTTATTGATGGGCATTTTTCCTGTTATACACTCGAAGATGCAATGAGAGAAGAGAAAATACCAGGGGAGACATGTATACCGGCAGGGATTTATGGGATTACCCTCAGAACAGAAGGTGGACAAAATCATCGGTACAGTCAGAAGTTTCCCAATATGCACAGGGGAATGCTGCACTTGTTGAATGTGCCTAATTTCAAATATGTCTATATTCATTTTGGCAATACAAAGGAAGATACTGAAGGATGTATATTGGTGGGAGATGGTGCCAATAACAACCAAATAGAGGAAGGGTTTGTTAGTAGTAGTGTAAAGGCATATCAGGGAATCTATAAGATTATTTTAGATGCAATTGAGGATGGAGAAGGAGTTTGGATTGAGATTGTTGATGGTATTCCTGCTCAGAAAAATCAACCCCAATTGACTAATGCAGTTGTGGCTGCCAATAGGCTTAATTTGCGAAAGTCGCCAAGTGGAGAAGTGGAAGGAGTTCTAAACCAAAAAACACGAACCAAAGTTCTTGAATCGCATGATGGCTGGAGCAAGGTATTGATAGAAGGTTGGGTGGATGAGGAATATTTGGAAGAGGCGTAGAGTATCTTTATAGTAATAAAGTAGAATAGTTTATTACCTTAAAATAAAATAACCCAGTGAATGTTTTTCGATTTGACTGGGTTATTTTATACTTGTTCCATTATTGATTGAAATCCTAAAAAAAATACTGCAAAGCTACTTTCACTGATTCAGCAATTGGAGTTGTTGGTCTTCCTAAAATAGAAGAAAGTGTGCGTGAATCATCGAATAAAGCACCCTTAGAAGCACTCACATCCCAACTTGCCAATCCTATAGCTAATCCCTCTGGAAGACCAATATTTTTAAGAATATTGGCATATTCTTCTTCCTGCAAATTGTTGTAAGGGATATTTTTCCCTGTTTGTTTCGATATGATAGCAGCCAAATCGGTTAAGGTGTAAAAATCATCACCAGCTAATTCATAAACTTTACCCTTATGTGATTCATCTGCAATTACAATTGCAGCAGCTTCGGCATAATCAGCTCTTGCCGCGGATGAAATTTTTCCTTCCTCAGCGCTTCCTAAAAATGCGCCTCCGCCAATTGCTCCAGGAACCGATGCAGTATAGTTTTCACTGTACCAACCATTTCTTAGGATGGCAAATTCAAGACCTGAATTTGCTAGAATTTGTTCTGTTTCTAGGTGCTCAGCAGCAAGATTTAAATGCGAAGTGTCGGCATGAAGAACACTTGTATAGACGATCCATTTTACCCCAGCCTCTTTAGCTGCATTAATTACATTTTTGTGTTGTGCACTTCTTTGCCCAAATTCCGTACCCGAAATCAATAATAGGCGATCAATACCATTAAGTGCCTTCGAAAGATGATCTGGTTTACTGTAATCAAATTCACGGATTTCTACTCCTAAATTTGCAGCCTTTTCAGTATCTCTTACCAAGGCTACAATATTTTCATTTGAAACTCTGCTTTTAAGTTGTTCAACAACTTGACTACCTAGTTGACCAGTAGCCCCTGTAACTGCTATTTTCATATCCTATACTTTAATTGATATTTGTTTGTTAATCTTATACTGCAAATGTATAGGAGCAAGAAGGCATGTGAAAGGTAAAAAAGTTCACTTGAATGGTAAAATCAGAATTTACTGTTTTAATGTTGTTTTTTGATATTCAGAAGGAAGCATGTTTACTCTTGATTTAAAGTACTTGGTAAAGTTGGTAGGATCTTCGAAACCAATTTTGTATGCTATTTCTTTTATGGAAAGGGCAGTATAGCCCAATAAACGTTTAATTTCCAGTACCAATCTATCTTCTATAAATTGCTTGGTATTAGTGCTTACATATAATTTAATGGCAGCATTTAGTTGCTTTGGAGTAACTTTTAGTTCATCGCAAATGTCACTTACTCGCAGTTTATAGGATACTTTTTCTTCAACAATTTTTTTGAACTTTATATATATGGCAAAAGAGTCATTACATATAATATCTACTCTTTCGCGCTTGTTTCTTTCGATTTGAATTAAGAAATTTTTAAGAAGATTGCGTTGATATTCAGCTGTGTCAAATTGTAAATCTTTGCTTTGCTCTGCAATCATTTCATCTAAGAGCGCATATACTTCCTTATTGGCAAAATTGCTGATGGGTTTTAATGAATGGGTAAAAATGGTGTAGTCGTAAAGATACTGATAATCGGCTCCTCCTTTGATGATGAAATCAGGAGTAAACACCACAGCAAATCCTTCGGTTTGTTCGTTGGCAGAGAAACGCTGGACTTGTCCCATTGCAATTGGAATCACTGTGTTTTCGGAATAAGCAATCTCCTCAAAATCTACTTCATGTGCCCCCCTTCCTTTGGTAAAGACTAATATCTGATAGAAGTTTAGTCGATGTGCTTTGTGATTATTCTTTTGGGAATGTTCTAATATTCTTTGCAAAGGAATTATTTCTAAGCCCAATTTGGTACTTCTATTGTTGAAATTATATCTGGGTATATTGGCTTCACTCATTAGGATTCCTGTTTTGATTTGAATCCTAAAAATAACAAAAGAGTCAATTTAACGGACTCTTTTGTTATTGGATTTTTCTAATCTTGCTTTTTCCCCTTTTCCATAACCAGACCCATTTTACTCATTACATGATCATAGCCATTCTTTGAGTGCGGCAAGGTGCATTCGCTACAGTTTTTAATGCCATTATCGGTATAGGTAAAGTTTCCACCACATTTGTCACCCAACATGTACAATGGGCAAAAGCAGAATAAGCAGTTAAAATCTGCTTCGTTTTTAACTTTATGGCATGGGAAATATTCACATTTTGTATTCTGAACGAACTTGTAATTTTCTGACATAATATGTTGTGTTATTTTACTGTTGACAATATTAAGATTTTTGTTTTAGAGTTTTACTTTATTAGATAAGTTTAATAGCATATCTAAAATGTATATAGGGCTTTTATAGCAAAGACATATTTATAAAGCCCAAAATATTATTACATCCGGCTAAATGCATTGCTTATCGGAGAATATCTTCAATGATCTAAAATTTATAAGATTGCATGTTATCCAGACATAAAATCAGGTAATATCGCCATATATTTGCCTTAATGGGAAAAAATTAACTATTAATAACTTTTAAAAAATGAACACTAAACTAAGGAGTATAGGAAGAATTTTTACTTTAGCTCTTCTTATTTCATGTACTGTGTGGCAAGCTACAGCACAGGTAAATTATAAAACGCGAGAAGAAATTCCAGCGAAATACAAATGGAATTTCTCTGATATCTACGAAAATTGGGAAGCTTGGGAAGCCGATTTTAAAGCTATTTCCGTGGATATGGAAAAAATTCAAGGCTTTAAGGGCAAGCTGGGAGAAAGTTCTGAAAACCTAGCAGAAATGCTGAAGATTCAGGAAGATTTAATGAAGAAGGCTTACAAAGTGTACCAATTCGTTTCTTTCCAAAGTACAGTTGATCAAAGAAATATGGAGCTAATGGCTAAGCTTCAGCAGGTTCAATTGCTATTCGCTCAATTTGGAGTGGCTACTGCTTGGATTTCTCCTGAAATGATCCAAATTCCAGAAGTAACAATGAAAGAGTGGGTTGCTTCTAATCCTGCTTTGAAAGATCATAAATTCGATTTAATGGACATGTATCGCTTACAAAAGCATGTTCTTAGCGAAGAAATGGAGCAATTGCTATCATATTACTCACAGGTAACTGGTACTGCTGGTAGTGTATTTAAAGCGATTTCTACGGCTGATATCGAATTCCAGGAAGTGGAATTGTCTGATGGTAAAAAGGTAAAAGTTACTCCAGGTGTTTACTCACAAATTGTTACCAACAACCTAAACCAGGAAGATCGTAAAAAAGCTTACGAAGCATTGTACGATGTGTATTACAAAAACAAGAATACATATGCTGCTATTTATAATGGTATCGTACAGGCAAACTGGGCAGGTGCTCGTGCTAAAAAATATGAATCATGCTTAGATGCAAGATTGGAAGGAAATAACATTCCTAAGGATGTTTACTTGAACCTGATAAAGACAGTGAAGGAAAACACTGCTCCAATGCGCAAGTATATCGAATTGAGAAAGAAAGTTCTTGGTCTTGAAAAATATTATGGTTTTGATGGTTCTATTAGCTTGACAGATTATAGTAAGAATTATCCTTATGAAGATGCGGTTAAAGTGGTAACAGAATCAGTGCTTCCTTTGGGTAAAGAGTATCAGGCTAAACTGAAAAAAGCCACTGAAAGTGGTTGGTTGGATGTTTATGAGAATCCTGGAAAGCGTTCTGGTGCTTTTTCAGCAGGAGTATACGGTGTTCACCCATACATGCTATTGAATTACGATGGAACCTTGGATTATGTGTTTACTTTAGCACATGAACTGGGACATACAATGCATACAACTCTTTCTAACGAAAATCAGCCATTTGCTACTCATGGTTATACAATTTTTGTAGCAGAGGTTGCATCTACTTTTAACGAGCGTTTGTTGTTGGATCACATGATGCAAAATACCAAAGATCCAAACGAAAGAATTGCTTTGTTAACTCAGGCTATTGAAGGTATTATTGGTACTTTCTATGCACAAACCATGTTTGCTGATTACGAATATCAGGTTCACTCAATGGTTGAGCAAGGAAAACCAGTAAATGCTGATGTGTTGACTAATGTTTGGGGAGGTATTGCCAATGAGTATTATGGTGATGCAACTGAAAAAACAAAGTATTCAAACTACCCTTGGACAAGAATTCCTCACTTCTACAATTCACCATTCTATGTATACCAGTATGCAACTTGTTTTGCTTCATCGGCTAAATTGTACAAGGATGTAATGGAAGGTAACAAGAAGGATAGACAAGCTGCTTTGGAAAGATATATTACCCTATTGAAATCAGGAGGTAATGATTTCCCAATGGAGCAATTGAAAAAAGCTGGTGTTGATTTGTCGAAACCAGAAACTATTATGGCAGTTATTAATCAATTAGATGAATTGGTTGATCAATTGGCTGCAGAGCTTGAAAAAGTGAAGAAAAGCTAATTAATTGTCATCTAGAATAAAGAAAGCAGCTCATATGAGCTGCTTTTTTTGTGCCTGGTTATTTATGAGAAAAGCAAGCGAGTGGGCTAAGCTTTGTTGTTTGATTATTTAGATGTCATAATCGGTATAGCTTACCGTAAAACTATCATTACCACTCTAGTTTTCCTTTTATTGTTTTATTTGTTCCCTACCACCTGTAAGTCCTTACTGACCACTCGGCAATATCACATTCCTGTCCGGGAAGTCTTACCCCAATGTCCGGGAAGCCAAACATCCTGTCCGGGAAAGCATTTCTCTGTGTCCGGGAACGGGTTCGACTTCGACTTGGTAGGGAAGCACTTCCTCCTGTCCGGTAAGAGTTGCCGCTTGTCCGGAACGTTATAAATCAAATGATTAAAGTGCAAAGAAAATCGATCTATTACAGTATGCGACCTAAAATCTTGTCCATTACCCAGGCAGTATGACTGGCTGATTTTCCTGTAGATGGATGATTAAGCTTTCCAAGCAAGTGTTCTCTCATGTTTTGAACATGATATAGTTGTATGTTTTCAGGATTCTCGATGAATTCTTCTCGAATACCGTTTTCATTTTCTAGTTGGATAGATAGTTCATCGAAAACTGAAAATGTCATTTTTCCTTTACTTCCATATATTTCCACCTTATCTTCTCGGGTGTTACATCCAAAATTCCAGCTTCCGGTTCCGGTTATTCCATTCTGGTGTATCCAACAAGCTGCGACGGCATCTTTGGCAGGGTAGAGTTCTTGTTGATTTGTTGCGATTCCAGATGCGTTTTCAATATCACCAAGCAAGAAAGTGAACAGATCTAAGCCATGACTAGCCAAGTCGTCGAAATATCCTCCGGGAGCAATTTGCTTATCGGTGCGCCAATTGTATTCTCCTGATAAATCCAATGGGTTTGGTGCTTTACTCAAATGCCAGCTAATGTGTCTTATTTCACCAATAGAATTGTTGTTGATCAGTTGTTTTACTTTATTAAATCGTGGAAGAGAACGTCGGTAATAAGCTACAAAAAGAGGTAAATTCTTTTCTTCGAAAGCACTTGTAATTTCAATACAGTCGGAGTAGGATGGAGCCATTGGTTTTTCGATGCAGCAAATTTTTCCGGCTTCAGCAACCTTTAAAGCATATTCTTTGTGAGAGTCGGGAGGAGTGGCAATATAAATTGCATCAATATCACTGTCATGAATTATTTCGTCGACATTTGTGTTGTATTTTGAGATGTTATGTCTTTGTGCATAACTGCGCAATAAGTTTTCATCACGACGCATTACGGCTAAAAGTTCAAATCCTGGAGTTTTCTGATAAGCTGGTCCGCTTTTGATTTCAGTTACTTTTCCACAACCAATAATTCCCCAACGTATGATTTTATCTGACATATCTTGCTTTTTTATGTCACGAAGATAAATGTTTTTTGGATTTTAAAAGTTGAAGACCTTATAATAAAACAGCATCAATTCAAAATGAACCGATGCTGTAATTGATATGCTAAATGAAAGGTAAAATACGATAAAAGTGTGACCAGATCATTTTGATTGAAGAACCACCAACAATCTTTATACCCACTATTGATCTGGTCACTTCATCCCACTTTATTTTTGTTTCCAGCCTCCGCCTAAAGCTTTATAAAGCTCAACCACGGAGTTTAACTGGTTGAATTTTGAATTGATCATGTTAATCTCAGAAGAAAGAGCATTGCTTCGTGCTGTTAATACTTCCAGATAAGTTGTATTGGCATATCCGCTGTTTAGGAGTTCCTCAGAGTAACTCACCGCATCGGTTAAAGCTTGCAATTCCTGCTTTCTGATTTCATATCTTTCCTGTTCTGTTTGGTAGCTGTACAAGGCATCCGATACCTCTTTGCTGGCAGTTAATAAAGCTTTCTTGAAGTTGTATTTTGCCTCGGCTTGTTTTGCCTTTGCCACCTCATACTGGGTTCTGATATTTCTTTTGTTGAAAAGCGGTTGAGTCAAGTTTCCAATTACATTACTGAAAATGGAAGAAGAACTGAACCAGTCTTCAAATTTTAAACTTTCAAATCCGGCTGAAGCGCTCACGCTAATGCTTGGGTAAAAATTGCTTTTCGCAACATTGGTTAATTCAAAAGCATTTTTTAAACCAAATTCTGCAGCCATTACATCCGGACGGTTGCTAAGCAATTGAACCGGGAAGCCAGTTTCCAGCTGGATGTTGATTTCCTGTTCTGCCAGCTTACCTCTATCGATATCACCTACAGTTCTTCCCAGAAGAATGGAGATGGTATTTTCCAATAGCGATACGTTTTGTTTCAGATCTAGCAATAAAATTTGAGTACTGTACAATTGTGCCTCGGTTTGCTTTACAGCAGCTTCGGTAACCTGTCCGGCCTCTTTCAGGCTCATCATGGTTTCCAGACTCTCTTTGCGGTTGGTAACCGTTTTGGTAGCTACTTCAACTTGTGCATCAAGTGCTACCAGTTGATAGTAAGCGGAAGCCATGTTGGCAACCAATGCACTTTCAACAGCTCTTCTTGAAGCCTCAGACTGCAAGTAAGCCGCCTGAGATGCTCTTTTGTTGCTTCTGATCTTTCCCCAGATGTCTGCTTCCCATGAAATGGTACCGTTTAGCTGGTAGTTTTCATAGCTGGGACCATTGCCTCCAGCTGAAACGCCAGACATGCTATTGTCTGACATTTCGTATTTTCCACCATTAGCACCCAAGTTCAAGGATGGGAGATAGCCCATTTTCCCTTGCTTGTAATAGGCTTCAGCAGCATTAACTCTCTCCACTGCCATCAGAAGATCAAGATTGGAATTTAGTGCCTCACGAACCAAGTTGTTGAGCTTGGCATCTGTAAATAATTCCTCCCAGGGCATGTTGGCTAATGTGGCCGAATCAGTTGTTGATACATTTCTGTATTGATCCTGAATTTCGATATCAGGTTGTTGGTATTTTCTAGCTACAAAGCAAGATTGGAGGCTTGTTGTAGCAAAAGCTAAAAATACCATTCCATATATAATTTTCTTTGTTCTCATTGATCGTACTCTAATTATTGAACCTTAGCCAGTTCTTCAACTTTAATCTCTTCTGTTTCCTCAACTTTTGGAGTTCCGCTAATTTTCTCTTGAATAATTTGGAAAATCACAAAGAAGGCAGGAATTACAAATACTCCAAATACAGTTCCTATCAACATACCACCAACGGCTCCTGTACCAATGGAACGGTTCCCCACTGCTCCGGCACCACTTGCAAGCATCAATGGCATCAAACCAAGAATAAAGGCAAAGGATGTCATCAGGATCGGACGCAAACGTGCTTTTGCACCTTCCGCAGCAGCTTGCAATAGTTCCATTCCATGTCTGCGACGCTGAAGAGCAAACTCTACAATCAGAATGGCATTCTTCGCTAGCAGACCAATCAACATGATTAAGGCAACCTGGAAATAAATGTTGTTCTCCAAACCAATAAGCTTTACAAAGAATATGGCTCCAAAAATCCCGATAGGGAGTGACAATAGAATTGAGAATGGAAGAATATAACTTTCGTACTGCGCAGCAAGAAGGAAATAGACAAAAATCAAACTCAATATAAAAACAACTACTGCCTGGTTACCTGCTTTTTCTTCCTCGCGGGTCATTCCTGAGAATTCATATCCATACGTTGAAGGAAGAGTTTGTTCAGCCACCTCGCGAATGGCTTGAATTGCATCACCAGTACTATAGCCTGGGTTTACATTACCATTAATGGTTGCTGAGTTAAACAAATTGAATCGGTTAACTACATCAGGACCATTTACCTTTTTCATATTCACGAATTGGCTTACCGATACCAGTTCATTATTCGTATTACGAACAAATACGTGGTTCATCGATTCAATGGTTTCTCTATCTTCAGGCGAAGCTTGAATCATCACACGATATTGCTTACCAAAGCGGTTAAAATCGGCTGCATACCAGCTTCCGTAATATCCCTGAAGGGTTGAAAACAGTCCGTTAAGAGAAATACCAGCTTCTTTTACTTTCTCAACATTTACTTCCATTTCGTACTGAGGGAAACCAGTGTTGAAAGAAGTAATGGCATATTTAATTTCTGGTCGTTGATTTAATGCGCCCAGAAATTGTCCGCTTTTTGCCATTAAGTCGTCAAATGAGCCATTCGATTTATCTTGCAGCCTCATTTCGAAACCATCAGAGTTACCAAAACCACGAACGGTAGGAGGAGCGAAGAACAAAATTCTAGCCTCATTGATTCCTGCAGTACGACCAAACAATTGTCCGATAATGGCATTTACTTTTTGGTGATCTTCTTTTCGCTCGTGCCAATCTTTAAGCTTGATAACAGCAAATGCTTTCGATCCACCTTTTGAACCACTCATCAAACTAAATCCAATCACGAACATACGTTCCTGCACAACATCAATTTCCTCAATGATGCTTTCCACCTTTCCTGCTACTTCAGCAGTTCTGTCAAGAGTACTTCCCGGAGGCAAAGTAATATCACAAAAGATGATCCCCTGGTCTTCATTTGGAATAAAGCCTGTAGGAGTGGTTTTAAAAAACCATCCTGCCAATAAAGTAAAGGCAATCAGTATTGCTCCAGCTAACCATTTTCTATTGATAAGAAACTTCACTGACTTGGTATACCTTTCGGTGATTGCATCAAATCCTGTATTGAAAGATGTATAGAATCTATTCATCAATCCTTTTTTGTGATCTTCACTTGGATTATGAGGTTTCAATAGCAAGGCACAAAGGGCAGGACTCAATGTTAATGCGTTGATTGCTGAAATGACAATGGCTACCGCTAAGGTGATTGCAAACTGTTGATAGAATGCACCTGTTGGTCCTTTCAAGAAGGAAACCGGAATAAACACTGCAGACATCACAAGGGTGATTGAGATAATCGCACCAGTGATTTCACTCATGGCAGATACCGTAGCATTCTTGGCACTTTTTGCTCCATTGTCCAATTTGGCATGAACCGCTTCCACAACCACAATGGCATCATCAACCACAATACCAATGGCCAATACCAGGGCAAATAAAGTCAACATGTTAATCGAGAATCCAAACAGATTCAGGAAAAAGAAGGTACCGACAATCGCCACAGGAACAGCAATTGCTGGAATCAATGTTGATCTAAAGTCCTGTAGGAAAAGGAATACCACTAGGAAAACCAAAAGGAATGCTTCAATTAATGTTGAAATTACCTTTGAAATAGAAGCCTCAAGAAAGTCGTTGGTGTTAAAAGGAATCACATAACCGATTCCCTTAGGAAAATCGACACTTGCTTTTTCCAAGGTACGTTCTACTTCCTTGATAATTTCCTGAGCATTGGAGCCTGAGGTTTGATATACTGCAATGGCAACAGATGGATTTCCATTCGTAATGTTCTTTGTTGCATAGCTAAATGCACCAAGTTCAATTTTTGCAACATCTTTTAGCCTTAGAAAGTCACTGTTCCCTTCAGAGCGAAGAATAATGTTTTCATACTCTTCTTGAGTAGAAAGTTTCCCCTTATAGCGAATTACATATTCAAATGATTGGCTTGAGTTTTCTCCAAATTTACCGGGAGCAGCTTCCAGATTTTGCTCGTTTAAAGCAGCTACTACATCCTGAGGTGTTAAGCCAAAGGCAGCCATTTTTTCAGGTTTCAACCAGATTCTCATGGAGTAATCTCGTGAACCAAAAACATTGGCATCACCAACTCCATTAATCCTTTTAACCATTGGGATTAGGTTGATACGAGCATAGTTTTCAATAAAGGTGGCATCAAAATCATCATTCTCTGAGTACAGAGACATGAACATCAACACACTAGTTTGAACCTTTTTGGTGGTTACCCCGGATTGAATCACCTGCTGAGGCAGTTTACTGGTTACAGTTGCTACACGATTTTGGACGTTTACAGCTGCAATGTCAGGGTTGGTTCCCAATTCAAAGTATACACTAATGGTTGCTGTTCCGTCATTACTTGAGGTGGAAGACATGTAGGTCATGTTCTCAACACCATTCACTGCTTCTTCAATAGGTACAACAACACTTTTTAGCAATGTTTCCGCATTTGCTCCAGGGTAGGTTGCAGAGATTTGCACTGTAGGAGGTGCAATTTCCGGGAACTGTTCCCTTGGCAGAGATGTAAGTCCCAATACCCCTAAAATTAGGATAAGTATGGATATTACGGTCGATAAAACCGGCCGTTCAATAAATCTTCTTAGCATGATTTTTGTTTAATTTTTAAAACTGAAAGAACTGCTTACTTTTGAGAAAAGGCAACATTACCATCTGCTTGCGATTGTCCCTTTTGAGGGATGATCTGCATACCATCACGAAGTTTTATCAAGCCATCAATAACATATTGCTCACCAGGGTTTACTCCAGCTTTCACAACAAAATGATTGTCAATAGTATTGGCTATTATTACCTCCTTTGATTCTACTTTGTTTTCTTTCCCTACCAGGTAAACGAATTTTTTTCCTTGTAATTCGTAAGTTGCTTTTTGAGGAAGCAAAACAATGTCATTCATGTTGGATGGCATTTTCACTTTTCCACTAATACCACTTCTAAGAAGATTATTAGGGTTAGGGAAGATGGCTCTGTAGCTGATACTTCCTGTTCTAGGATTTACCATTCCGTTAATTGTTTCAATTTTCCCTTTGAAATCGTACAATGAACCATCGGCTAATACAAGCTCAACTTCTGGCATTTTCTTGATTTTTTCATTTGCAGTATTACCATTTAATTGGCGATTAAATTGTAATAATTGTTTTTCATTCAGTGTGAAATAGGCATATACATTTTTAATGTTTGAAACTGTAGTCAAAGGTTTAGCTTCGGTACGTCCAACCAAACTTCCAACTTTGTATGGCAAGCTTCCAATAATGCCATCAACTGGACTTTTGATCATTGTATAATCCAGATTTTCTTTGGCATTTTGATACTGAGCTTTTGCAGCAGCTAGCTGTGCCTTTGCAGCATTCAAATTGCTTTTTGCAGTTTTAAGCTGAATGGAACTGATAATGTTTTTTTCAACCAGCGGTGTAATTTTGTCAACTTCCACCTGTGCCGAAAAGACTTGAGCTTCGGCCACTTTAATATTTGCCTTTGCAGCTTTAACCTGTTGGCTTAAGGTTTCTGCGCTAAGTTTAAAAAGTAATTGCCCTTTTGTTACCTGATCACCTTCGTCAATATAAATTTCATCAATGAATCCATCTACTTTTGGTCTGATTTCGATGTTTTGTATCCCCTCAATATTGGCTGCATATTCATTATATGTAGTGACATTGGACTTTTCAACAGTTTGAACAGGAAAAGGCATCGGGCCATGTCCGGCTTGAGCTTGATTTCCTTTTTTGCATGATGTAAATCCTAGTAGGAGGATTATTATACCAGCGAATAAATAGTTTTTTCTCATGTGATATTCTTTTAGTTCTAAAAGTTCGGACTGAAACGAACTTTAGGGATGTTGATTTTTAATATTTTTTGGTAAATCTGAATGTTTAACTAATATTTAGTTCTGTAGGTTCGGATACAGACGAACTGTAAGGATGAAAAGTTTTATGAATTTATAATGTCAAAATTTATTTAGAAAAATGATCGAAAAGTGAACATTTGGCTTCAATGTTTTTGTGAAGTTGTTCCAAAAGGCTGATTGTGTTTGTTAAAAAATCTAAATAAGGCATATCATGATCGATGGTGTACTTTTTATCATTTGACACCTCATTTGCCAGTTTCTTGTACTCTCTAACTTGAATTAATAATTTCTGTTCGGTTCTATACATTTTAATGCTCTCATTAATTCTGGTCAAGAAACCAACAGGGTTTAAGGTGAAATATTTTTTTCTATCACCAGGCTTTGTGTGATAGGTGATAATTTCATTTTTCTGAAGTGTTTTCAAATTTGTAGAAACTGTACTTTTACTAGCTCCAATGAAATTGACCAATTCGTCAAAAGTAGAACCGTTTTCCTTGTTTATAAGGAGTGTCGCAAAGATTCGTGCTGCTATAGGAGCCATTTTTTCTTGCTTTTCCATAAACAGTCCGTAGCTTTCTACTAATATTTTCTTCCTTTTTTCTAAATCGACTTGGTTCTTCATCCTTGTTAATTTTTAAGACAGTGCAAATGTAGCATTAGTTCGGAACAATCCGAACTAAAAAATGTTAATTAATGCAAAAATGATAAAAATCAGGTAGCATTCCCATTGTTCTAAAATATCAGAGTTTATATTTGTGCTTGAATAACAATAGATTAAGAAAAGAGGAATGAATCCACGATTTGTGGAGCTTTTCTACAGCTTTGAAAATCAGCCTATTTGTAAATAGACTGATTAAGAACTCTTAAACTTTTGTAACATTCAGATATTGTGTTCGTTAAAAATGGTGTTGAGTAATGAATGTATGTGTGTCATTTTTTTGGCACAGAAATCTCTAAATGAATCGTGAAGTTGAATAACGTCTAATAAAATACAAATGACAAAAATAAAGAAGAGGGAATTATCATTTATTGAATTCTTTAAAACTTGTTTCCCAAACAAAAAGATACCCGAAAAAAGAAGCAACAATAATGGTGCTTATCAATCTCAAATTGATTTGTTTTTTAACATTCCACACATTTGGGCAAAATCTAAACCAGCATAAATAATTTGGTACAATACAACAAAATTTATGCTCTAATCAATAGGATATTGGAGCTAATATTTTTGAATTGTGATCTAAACTAATCGTTTGGAAAAGGATTGTATTGTGAAAAATTTAAATAAAAAAATAAACTATCTTAATAACAATTTTCATGAGAGTAGAGAGAAAAGTGATTGCGATTATAATGATATTGAGTATGTGGTGTTCTTTTGCAAGTTGTGATGACGAGTTTGTAGAAGATCAAAATCCAACAGAGGAGGTTGATACAAATGAAGATGTGAATAATGGCGATGATAGTACTGGAGATAATACCAGTGAAGAAGGTAACACCGAAGAAGGTAATAGTAGTGATGATACTTCAAAAGATGGTAACAGAACTACAATTGAAAATAAAGTGTTTAATGAAACTTTGATTATAGATGGTCATGAAAATGATAGTTTGCTAATAAAGAACTGTACCTTCGAAAATATTGATGATATTGCACTTGTTATTAAAACTGTGGATGAGCTTATAATACGTGATTGTATCTTCAGAAATTTAAATTCACATGCCATATTCCTGCAAGCAGGTCAAAATTCAAATAATATTACGATTGAAGGAAATGAAATTTACGATGTTGCAGGTATAGGAATATTTGCCGGTGAAGGTCATACTAATACAAAGTGTATCAATAATAAAATACACGATGTTGCTTTTGTAGATGTAGAAGGACATACTCCCCATGGAATATATTTATGTGGTAAAAATTTCCTTATAGAAGATAATACAATATATAATTGTGGGTCATTAGATGGTAAAGGGTTAGGTATCAGTGTGCGATCGTATGGTACAATCTCAAAAAATAAAATATATAATGGACGAGCTAGTGGTATAGCTTTCTCTAGCGATCATCCTGCATTTAATGGTACCTTACTAATAGAGAACAATGTAATATTTGATAATTATGAGAATGCAATTACTCTTTATTTATCGAATGAAGATTCTCCCTTAGGTAATATAACGGTTCGTTTTAATACTATGTTATCAGATAATAAACCTGTTGTTTATGCAAACTCATGGAAATCGCTATCTAGTGAATTGGTATCTTACGGAAATATCCTAATTAGAACAGATGGGGATGATACTTATATTGACTCTTCCAGTTCTAATCCATTTTCAGAAATGCAAAACTTATATAGTAGTAAAGACATCGGTTTTATTGATTTTGATGCGAGAAATTTTCATTTGAAATCAAATGCTGAGGCATTGAATTTTGCGACAGGAATTAATGAATTTCCGGAATTTGATAAGGAAAACAACAGAAGGAATTCATCAGGTTTAGATGCTGGTGCTTACGAATACAAATAAGAAAATCTGAAAATATAATAAAGAGGCTATTTCAGTATTGATATAGCCTCTTTTTTTCTACATTACTTTCATTTGTTAATAAGTAGCACTTTCAAATTGATATTTGCTTTATAAAGAATTTGTTCTGAACTTGTATAGAGGTAATACTTGTAATTGTAATGATAAACCAACTTACATATCGGTTGCCTTGATTAATTCTCCTTGTGGTGATGTGATATTATTATAAACAGGTTCTCTTATGAAGGAAAAAATTCTTCTCATTTCTAAAGATACACTAAGAACAGCAGCTTTAGGTTGTTATGGCGGCCAAATATGGAAAACCAGCAATATTGATGAGTTAGCAGAAAAGGGAACCGTTTTCCGAAGACACTATACTGCAGCAGCCACTTCTGCAATGTCCTATTCTTCAATGTTTACAGGTAAATATTGCCACGATATGGACCGTAAAAAATTTACTGAAGTAGAACATTATAAAGGAGACTCCTTGTTTAGAATATTAGAAGATCGTGGATATGCTTGTCATATTTTTTGGGGAGAAAGTTGGTCTCGGAATGTAATTCCCTACACTAAAATTTATGGAGATAAAACCTGCTTTCATAATTTGGATATAGAACAAAGAGTTGGAGCAGAACCTATTAAAAAAGTAAGTAAAAAAGATAAAACTGTTAAAGATACTGTTAATCGAATTGTAGAGGAGGTTCTAAAAGTAAAAGAGGAGAAAGCCTTTTTGTGGATTCATTTTCCTCATGTTTTATTTGGTGCATCATGTTATGATTCTGATATTGATATGTTTGATTTTTTTGTTGGTGAAATGCGTAAATATTATAATGATGATTCTATTTACATTACATCAGATCATGGGCATATGAACATGTCTAAAGGCGTACCGGTTTACGGATTTCATCTGTATGAAGAGGGAGTACATATACCTTTAATAACGCCCAGAATTGATGGTATGAATACCATAGATTTTCCAACAGGTCATACTCAATTAATGGAAATTATTCTGGATAATAAGATTTCAAAGCAAGAATGTATATTTATTGATACTCAATATTATTTGCAAGAAAACCGAAAGTTGGCTGTAATTAAAAACAACTTTAAGTATATCTACAACAAAAGAACAAAGTCAGAAGAGCTTTATGATTTGGAATTTGATATCCAGGAAAATGTTAACCTTCTTCAAAAGCAAGTTGAAGAAAAAGGCCGCGGTAAAATATACTGGCTGGATGAAATCTATTTTTACAATAAATGGAGTATTATTCCAAGTATCTATAAGGAATTAAGAGCAAAGAAAGATGAAATTTGGAAAGAAGGTAGTTTTTTCGAAGAGTTATTATATAAGATCAACTTTAAAAGAAAATACTTCATTAATAAAATCAAGAATAAAAAAATTCTATCCAAACTAAAAGGAATTTCAAACTCAAATCCACATATTTCAAAATACCAAAGATAAATAGAACATCGATTTCTCTGGAAAAACTTGTATTTGTTTAAGTTTTCTTATGGAGCTATATGTGTATTTTATGTAGCTAATCTGATGATTTATAAAAGTTTCTTCTAAAAAAATGAAATATAATAACTCAATCTTGACTTTTATTTAAAATGGTAGGAAATTGTATTACTTATGAAATTCAGAACGCAAGAAAATCTGGATCACTGAGTATTGAAATTGAGATTTTCATTCCTCAAAAATTAGAATTATTACTTTACCATGAATGTTAATAACAATTTCAATAATACTATTTTAAGTTTCTTTCTAGAAAGAAGCAAATTCATCCTATTTTACAATTAAATGGGACTGAGGAAACGAAGTATTGCCCAAATTTTCCTCAAATAGAGAAAACCCTTTCATCTCCCTTAAAACTTCCTGAAATTTAATCTTTAGTTCACCAATCTGTGATATGGTGTTGCAATACTGTGCTCAAAATTTTACAAATATAGATACAGATGAAAAGACAAATTCTGATGGTTGACCTGAAAGGGCAGTACGACAGATTACGAAATGAGATTGATCCTGCGATAAATAGTGTACTGCAATCTGGGAAGTTTATAAATGGCCTGGACGTTGAAAGTTTTGCAGAAGAATTGGCTACCTGGATTGGAGTTAAGCATGTGATTCCTTGTGCAAATGGGACTGATGCATTGCAATTGGCCATTATGGCTCTTGAATTACCAGCAGATTCCGAGATAATTGTTCCATCATTTACCTATGCAGCAACAGTTGAAGTAATTTCCCTACTTGGGTTTAAACCTGTATTTGTGGATGTAAACCCACACACTTTTACTATTGATTTGCATGATCTGCGAAGACAAATAAATCCCAAAACAAAATTAATTATTCCTGTACATTTATTTGGACAATGCGCCGAAATGGAAGAGATCCTCCTAATTGCCAATAGATACAACTTAAGAATAGTGGAAGATACTGCTCAGGCAATTGGTGCTGACTATTTTTTCTCTGACAAAAGATCAGTTAAGGCAGGAACGATAGGAGATATTGGAACCACCTCATTTTTTCCATCCAAAAACCTGGGGTGTTATGGAGATGGGGGAGCCTTATTCACGAACGATGATGAATTGGCTGCTCGCATTAAAATGATGGCTAATCATGGCCAGAAACAAAAATATTATCATGATATAATAGGTTGTAATTCAAGATTGGATAATATACAGGCGGCTATTTTAAGAGTTAAGCTACAACACTTGAATGAATTCACCGAGAAAAGAAAAGCGGTGGCCCAATTTTATCGTCATAAACTGAAGGGTGTAAGAGGAATATCAACTCCAATTTGTTCGAGAAATTCGACACATGTTTACAATCAGTTTACCTTAAAAATAGATTTAAGTGACAGGTTCAATATTAACAATGTAAGAAATTGCTTGCAGTTGGAATTGAAAAACCGAGGAATTCCTACCATGATATATTATCCTGTTCCTAATCACCTTCAGAAAGCATATTATTCTGATCAATATCCTAAAGGCAGTATACCAATGTCAGAGAAATTGAGTGAAAGGGTATTGTCTCTTCCTATTCATACTGAAATGAATAGAATTGAGTTGAAATATATTACAGACTCAATTGAGGAAATTATGGATAAAATGTTGTCTATGGTTACTGCTACAAAAAGAGATTCACGATGGAAACAGACTATTTTGCGCACGAATCAGCTGTAATAGATGATAACTGCAGCATTGGTGTGGGAACAAAAATCTGGCACTTTTGTCATATCATGAGTGGATGTACAATTGGTGCAAATTGTAATCTTGGACAAAATGTGTTGGTTTCAACAGGTGTTGTTTTAGGGAGAAATGTAAAAGTCCAAAACAATGTGTCAATTTATACCGGTGTGATTTGTGAAGATGATGTTTTTCTTGGTCCTTCAATGGTTTTCACCAACGTAATCAACCCCAGATCAGCAGTGATACGAAAAGACGAATATAAAGAAACTATGGTTCGAAAAGGGGCAAGCATTGGTGCAAATGCTACCATATTATGTGGAAATGAAATTGGTAAATATGCTTTTGTTGGAGCTGGTGCTGTTGTTACAAAACCAGTAAAAGATTATGCCTTGGTTGTTGGAAATCCATCGAAGCAAATTGGATGGGTAAGTGAATTTGGGCACAGGTTATATTTTAATGACAGTGGCGTTGCAATTTGTAAAGAAACGGGTGATGAATATCTAATTCAAAACCAGGCAGTTTGTAAGAAGAATGGTGCGGTTGATTAAAGATCTATGATGATGGAAACAAAGAGAAAGATTAAGTTTGGGATTGTTGGTTTGGGGCATATAGGAAAACGACATCTGGAAATGATTCGGTGTAACAGAGATGCTGAAATAGTTGCTTGTTGTGACTTATTGCCTTTGGAAGAGCTGGAACTATTTATCCCCGGAATTCCATTTTATCGGGATTATGGAAAAATGCTGCGTCAACATAAAGAGATGGATGTGCTAAATATTTGTGTTCCTAATGGATTGCATGCAGAAATTACGATTGAAGCACTAAATATGGGATTTCATGTAGTTTGTGAAAAACCTATGGCTTTAAGTAAGTCCGAAGCTGAGAAAATGCTATACAAATCACTTGAAGTTTCAAGACATATTTTTGTTGTGAAACAAAATCGTTATTCTCCTCCCGCAATGTGGCTAAAAGAAATCATTAATCGAGAACTGTTAGGGAAAATCCATATGGTTCAAATGTCATGTTTTTGGAACAGAGATGAAAGATATTATCAACCCAATTCATGGAGAGGAACACAGCATGAGGATGGAGGTACTTTGTTTACTCAGTTCTCTCACTTTATAGATATCATGTATTGGTTATTCGGTGATATCAAAAATGTAAAGGGAATATTTAAAGATTTTAAGCATGAAGAATTAACGGATTTTGAGGATTCAGGAGTAGTGAGTTTTGAATTTGTGAATGGAGGAATTGGCTGCTTAAATTATTCCACTGCCGTGTATAATAAAAATTTGGAAAGTTCGATAATTATAATCGGCGATAAAGGAACTGTAAAGGTGGCAGGTCAATATATGAATGAAGTAGTTTATTGTGATATTGAAAGTTATGAAATGCCAGAATTAAAACCATCTAATCCACCAATTGATTATGGAGCTTACAAAGGATCTGCTCAAAACCACCATTATGTAATCGCAAATGTTGTTAACAAGCTTCAAAATAAAGCAGTGATTGCAACTAATGCACTCGAAGGCCTTAAGGTTGTTGATATTATTGAACGAATTTATCAGTTGCGCGATTTGACAAGTATTAAACGTAAAAATGGTTGGGTTAAGCAATTTAATGCGGAAGAAATTAAACGCAAGATATCTTGACCTTATTAATTAATTCTGCCTTTAACTCTAAATATTTGGGAAATGAAGAATGTTAAAATTGCTATTATAGGACTTGGGTATGTTGGTTTGCCCTTAGCTGTTGAATTTGGAAAGAAATTTCCAACACTTGGTTTCGATATTAATAAGAAAAGGGTAAACGAGTTGAAATCGGGAAAAGATTGGAGAAAAGATCTGGTTAATGAGAACTTAAAATCATCAGTTCATTTGCAATTTTCTAGTGATCCTGATCAGTTAAAAGGACACAATGTATTTATTGTTGCAGTGCCAACTCCTTTAAATAAAAACAAACATCCTGATTTAAGTCCTTTGTATGAAGCCTCAAAGTATATCGGTAAGGTGCTTAAAAAGAACGATGTAGTGATTTATGAATCAACCGTATACCCTGGAGCTACTGAGGAGGATTGTGTTCCGGTATTAGAGAAATATAGCAGATTAATCTATAACAAAGATTTTTTTTGCGGTTATTCACCAGAAAGAATCAATCCCGGTGATAAGGTTCATACACTTACTACAATTTGTAAAATTATTTCTGGTTCAACACCTAAAATCACGGATTTCATCGATCAATTGTATAAATCAATTATAACAGCCGGAACTTATAAAGCATCATCAATTAAGGTTGCCGAAGCAGCCAAAGTAATTGAAAATGCACAACGTGATATCAACATAGCATTTGTAAACGAGTTAGCAGTTATTTTTAACAAGTTGGGCATTGATACAAATGAGGTTTTGGAAGCTGCTTCTACAAAATGGAACTTTTTACCTTTTAAACCAGGCTTGGTAGGTGGTCATTGCATTGGGGTTGATCCTTATTATTTGGCACATAAATCATTAGAGGTTGGGTATAATCCTCAAATATTGTTGGCAGGCAGAAGGCTGAATGATGAAATGGGATCTTTTATAGCTTTTAATGTGATTAAAGAGATGGTGAAAAAAGGATTTAGGATTCCAGGTTCAGATGTTTTGGTAATGGGTATAACCTTTAAAGAAAACTGTCCTGATATCAGAAATTCCAAAGTAATTGGATTGATAAAAGAATTGGAGGATTTTGGTTGCAAGGTTGATGTTTACGATCCTTGGGCAGACCCATTGGAAGTAAGGGAAAAATACAATTTGAAAATCATACCTTATTTAAATGGCAACAAATATGATGCTGTGGTTGCAGCAGTAGCTCACGATGAAATTAAAAATGTAAATATAAAGAAACTAAAGAATGGACATGATGCTGTGATTTATGATGTTAAAGCAATTTATCCGCGTGATTTGGTTGATGGCAGACTTTGAAACCAAACTAATGCTAACCATATAAATGCTATTTTTTGAACGGGGAAAAATTCAAAATATACAGGAAGATTTTAGCGGGAAGTGGAATTCTATTTTCATCAAATGCGATAGCTTCCTTTCTTGGTTTTATTGTATTGGTTGTAATTGCCAAAAAAATCAGTATAGAAGAGTTTGGAGTTATTGGAATTATTCAATCTTACACATTAACGGTTGGAACTTTACTAAATTTTCAAACTTGGCAAACGATTATTAAATATTACCCTCGGATCAAGAACAATTCTGAGTTGGTACAATCCTTGCTAAAGTATTCTTTTCGTCTCGATTTTATAACAGCCATTATCGCTTTTGTTTTTGGGATTGGACTTCTGGAATTAGTCTACCAAACCATAAATTTACCGGAGATTTATAAGCATTGTGCACAAATTCATTTGCTTAGTATTTTAACGAAACTAAATGGAACTGCTACAGGATACTTGAGGGTTCTCGATAAATATCACTTATTCTTTAAATCACAAGTTATTGCAGGATTTGTAAAGTTATCTTTGGTCATGCTAGTTCTTTGGATGAATCTTGAATTTGTCTATATAATTGTTGCTTTCGTTTTTGCAGAAGTAACTTATGATATCGTATTAAATATCAGTTTTTATAATGTATTAAAAGAGGATTCTCTGCATCGCTTTTTAAACAAGAAAATCAGTCTGATTAAAGAGAAATACAAAGATATTTTTGATTTCTCGTTATATACCAATTTTATTTCATCATTTGACACCATTATTTTCCAAGCAGATGTCTTAATAGTATCTGGCTTTTTTGGTGTTAGTTATGCAGGATGTTTTAAAATGATAAAAGTGATTGTTGGTTTAATAAATAGGCTTTCCGGTCCATTGTCTATAACCATATCACCAATAGTTAGCGAATTTATTGCTGAAAATAAACTCAAGGAACTTCGATCTAACCTATTAAAGTCATTTCTTTTTCTAAGCATTTTGTTAGGAATGGGGTTTGGCGTGTTCTTGTTATTAGATGAACTAATTGTAGAATTGGTTTTTAGCAAAGAATATCTGCAATATATCTACTATCTCGATTTTGCCATCTTTAACTTATTTGTAGGTATTGTATTTATGGGAATTCATCCAGTAACCAATTTTCTGGGATACCACAGGCAGGTTCTCTACATAATTATAGTCTTGTCATTACTTTATTTATCCTTGATATACCTGTTTAGCAGTAGTGTTGGATTTGAGATTGTTTTTATCGCTCAATTAGTTCAAATATCAATGGTAATACTTTCAAAACTTTACCTAAGTAATAAAAAATTAGATTTGATTACTATACCAAAATTAAGTACAAGTTGAATGATTTTAAGCATGCATTTCAATATTTAAACATTCAGATATTTTGAATATGAAAAAGGTAGTTAGCGTAATTTATTCTCTAAGTGTAGCTGGAGCTGAGAATGTTTGTCTAAATATTAGTTCCAACATAAATAAAGAGAAATTTGAAGCTTATATCATCACAATTTTTGATGAGGCTCCTTTGCTTAATCAGTTGCAGAATCAAGAGAATGTTAAAGTTATATCCTTAGGAGTGCAATCAAGATATTGGATTTTTTCACCAAAGGTATTTCGTAAGTTTAGAAAAATAGTAAAGAGCATCAATCCCTATACCATTCACTCTCATTTATGGGGAGTTGGAACATATATGCTGCTGACAATTATTGGTTTAGGTATTAAAAACAGAATTGCAACGATTCATACTTCTGGTGGACATTATAAATCGTCTTATTGGTTTTCAAGAATTGATAGGAATGTGGAGAAATGGACTTATAAGCTTTTAAAATTTAAGTTGGTTTGTGTGAGTGAAGAAGTTCGGAAAATGATTCTGCAAAAACTAAAGATTTTGAATCCGATAAAAATTAACAATGGTGTCGATTTGAATTATTTTAATCCGATTGGGAACAAGCAAGGTATTGGTTCACATTACCCCGTAATTGTTCATGTTGGTCGCTTTTTAAAAGCCAAAAACCATTGGGATATGGTTCGTTCGTTGCCAGCTTTAAAAGAGAAATATCCAAATTTTAAAATGTGTTTCATAGGTGCAGGGGTCGAAGAAAATTTGAAAGAATATTGTGAAGAAAACCAGATTCTTGATAATGTCAGGTTTTTGGGTGTAACCAACAATGTTGTAAAATATTTAAATCAGGCTGACATTGGTCTTTTTCAATCAACCTACGAGGGGCTGGCGCTAGCATTATTGGAAATGATGAGTTGTGAATTACCAGTTGTTATTTCTGATATACCAGTTTTTAAAGAAATTACAGAAAAAGGAAATTGTGCAAAAATTACAAGTTTGCATAGAATTGAGGAAATATCAGAAAGTATTATTGAACTGGCAGGTGATAAAAAGCAAATGAAAGAATTAGGTAAGGAGGGAAGAAGGATAATTGCAGAGTATTTTTCACAAGAGAAAATGGTTTCGGCTTACGAAGAATTGTATGAAAAAACATTTTAAAATTCCCATTAATTTTTTCCAATGAAAAAGAAATTGTTACTTATTTCTCCTGGGCAATTTGGGTACCTTACCGATTATTACTATTACTGTAAATATTTAACACAGGATTTTTCGATTACATTTCTTTGTTTTGATGAGGGATTAAAAAAGAAAGTTCTTCCCGGTGTTCGAATAAAGTATGTGCCTCTTAAGGGAAATCGATTTTTGAGATATTTTAGATGGCTGAAGTATGTTATAAAAGAAGTAATTCATTCTGATTATCATATCATTTTCACTTATAGTTTTAAGTTTTGCTTCCTGGTTAAATTGTTGTCAGGAAATAAAACTGTGATTTTAGATTTCAGAACTGGATCTGTTAAGGAAAACCCACTAGTTAACTGGTTTCAAAATTGGCAGCTTCGATTTGAGTCTTATTTCTTTGATCACATTACGATTATATCTAGAGGATTGATTAAACATCTTGCTATTAATCCTTCAAAATGTCATTACTTGCCTTTAGGGGCAGAAATATTACAGGATAGTAATTCTGGATACGACTCTATAAAACTATTGTATGTGGGTACGTTAAATCACAGGAAGTTGCATGAAACAGTTATTGGCTTTTCTAAATTTTATAGGAAATACAACGCTAAGATCGAATGTTTTTACAATATATTTGGATTTGGATCAATTCAAGAAGAAGAGTTGCTTCGCAAAACAATTCAAAACTTAAATCTTTCTGAGATTGTAAAATTTCATGGTCGTAAAAACTTCGATGAAATTCTGGACTATTACAGGGAGTCAAATATAGGTGTATGTTATATCCCAATTACACCATATTTTAATTTTCAGCCACCAACAAAAACTTTTGAATATATTCTGGCCGGAATGGTTTGCATTGGCACAGCTACTTACGAAAATTCCAATTTAATAAATGAAGATAATGGTATTTTATGCCAGGATACATCCGATTCATTCTGTGATGCTCTGGAAAAATATTATCAGAATAGATCAAACTATAATCATGATTCAATTGTAAATTCATTAGACAATTACACCTGGAATAAAATCGTGAATAAAAATTTAAAACCCTATTTAAACGCACTTGTATCCGATGTTTAGGCTCTATATTCATTATTTATACTGGATTTTAATATTTGGTACTGGTATAGTACAACTCTTAGGGTTGGATTCTGGAATATACAAATTGGGAATTCCATTTCTTGTGGTATTATTATTGGTATACAGTTTTATTACTAAAGGAAATGAACTGAAATATCCTTTCGTATGGTGGTATGTTGGATTTATGGGAATATCGCTAATCAGTTCTTTAATTAACGGTATTGATTACTTTTCATTGTTGTATTTTCTAGTTTATACAAGTTTATCTTATTTCTATTTTCTCATATTATATAACGAGACCAATTTTCTCATCATAAAAAAGGTAATTACCTTTATTAAAATACTTGTCTTAATTCAAATACCAGCAATACTTATAAAATATGTATTAATTGGACAAACGGAACATGGTGGAATAGGTACTTTATCAATTAACGCAGGCAGTGTTTCAACTATATTTCCTTTGTTTGTTATCACGATATTATTCAGCCTGTATTTATTTAAAAATAAGAGCAAATACCTGATTTACATCTTCCTTTTTAGTCTTATGGGAATTGTAGGAAACAAAAGAGCTATTCTCTTTTTTGTTCCTATAATCTTGTTACTAATCACTATTTTGTTTGTGAAGCTTGAAAAGGCCAGACAGATTTCGAATTTATGGAGTAAGATTAGTTTAGCTTGTACAATTGGAGTAGCAGTTTTTTATATTACTGCCAGAACCAATAAAACTCTAAATCCAGAGCATAGTAACTGGGGAAGTTTCGATCTAAATTATATTATCACTTACGTGGATAATTATACCAGCTCCAAATCAAATGACAAATACCAAATGAGAAGAAAAGATGGATTGGTTTATTTTATCAATTACACTTTAGAATCTCAACCACAACAAATGTTATTGGGTGATGGTGCAGGTAAATTAATTGAATCAAAATATAACATGCGTATTGGATCCATAAAGAATGAGTATGGTGTTAGATATGGAGGAAGAATGGGTTTTGTGTGGTTGCTGCTGCAAATAGGATTATTGGGTACCATCGTTTATCTGCTTTTTTATATACGATTGTTCACTATGGTTTTAAACAAATACAGAAGTAATCCAATTTATCTGGCTTTTTTAGCACTTACAATTGTCTTTTTTATGGATACCATTATTTATTCAAACGTATTTTTAAGATATGAGTATCTAAAAGGCTTGTACTTTATTATTCTTGCTTTGATACTGCTCGATCAGAAATACAAAACAAACTACTTTTCGAAAATGATAATTTTCTGAAGAGTGAAAAACCAATGGTAAAATAATCATCCTATGAAAGTGTTAATAATAAGTTCTTTACCTCTTGATTTGGATTCCGTTAAAGGAGGTGTTGATGCTGTGATTATTAATTTAATAAGAGGATTTAAACAATTTCCTGAGGTCAATTTTTTAATTCTATCAGTGGGAAAAACAGAAAGTAGAAAAAGTGTAAAACTAGAAGATCATATTACCATTGAATACATACCCAAAAAGCAGTTTATTCGAGGAGATTTGTACTATTATTTGTTTCATGTGCAAAAAAGTGTTCGTGAAGTAATCCAAAATTATAATCCTGATATTATACATCTACATGGAAGTTCGCCAATACTATTTTGCTTGAGAGGATTAAACAAAAAGAATGTGATTATTACTCAGCATGGTATTATGGCTGAGGAATTAAATTATCAGAATACAATTGCTAGAAAGATTAAGTTTTGGATCAAAAAAGTGATCGAACACTATTATTTTCCAAGATTTATGAATTATATATTCATCTCAAACTATAACCAGAAGTTTTTGCTTGGTTTAAAAAAGAATAATTATACTGGTAAATTAATTTACAATCCTGTTAATCCAATTTTTTTTGACTTGGAACCTCGTAAAGATTTTGGAAAAAGAATCATGTACGTTGGAGTTATCAATTATCGTAAAAATCTCATCTGTTTGTTGAAAGCACTTGCTAAAGTGAAAAATGAAATTGCTGGAGTTCATCTCGATGTAGTTGGTGATTTTGTAAACGAGGATTATAAAAATATTATAATGCAGTTTGTTGAGGAGAACAATCTATTAATGAATGTTGATTTCTTAGGTTGGAAAAGTCAGAATGAAATACTTGAATTGTACAAAACAGCTGACCTTATGGTTTTGCCTTCCCTTCAGGAATCTTTACCAGTAAGTATTGCGGAAGCCATGGCGGCAGGTAGGCCCGTTATTGCAACAAATGTTGGTGGAATTGCAGAAATGATAAGTGATAAATCTGGGTTTATATTTCAACCAAATGATGTGGAGCAACTCGAAAAGTATTTAATATGCTTTTGTAATGGAGATGTATCGTATTCTGATTTTTCTCAAAAAGCCAAAGAAGAGGCAATTAAAAAGTTTCATCCTACAGTTGTTGCTGCACAAACAATAGATTTTTATAAAAAAACAGCTAAGCTGGTTACATGATTTGATTATTGCCTATGAAAGAAGTGACCAAACCTAAAATCGGGGTGATTGGCTTAAAAGGTCTTCCGGCATACGGAGGAGCTGCTGCCGTTGGAGAAAATATAATCAATCATCTTTCGGATGAGTTTGATTTTACAATTTACTCCGTTAGTTCACATACCAATTTAAAATCCGGATACTGGAAAAGTTGTTTTCAAATTGTATTTAAGAAATTACCCTTTAAGAAAATAAATGCAGTTATATATTATCTCCGATCAGCATTGAATGCATTACTATTTAAGAAATTTGATTTGATTCATTTGCATCATCGGGATGCCACTTTTGTAATTCCATTACTAAAATTACGATATCCAATCGTTGTTACAACTCACGGAATGGTTCTTACCTCTAAATGGATACGTTATAAGTTCTTTTTTGAATTTGAGGACCGATATTTTTTGAAACACGCCAATTTTATTACTACAGTTTCTTTAAAAGATAAACGTTTGGTGAAAGAACTCATATCCGAGGAAAAAATAATGTATATCCCAAATGGAGTTGATGCTGATATAAAAATAGAATCGAAAAAAGAAAATTATATATCCTTTGCTGCTGGACGAATGCTACCTGATAAAGGCTGCCACACATTTCTTGAAGCACTTTTTTTACTTAAAGTAAAAGAAAAGGCCATTATAATGGGAGATTTAAAGCAGAATCTGGATTATAAGAAAGAGTTGTTGCAATGGCAGGAAAAAATTGGAGGGATAAAATTTACTGGATTAATTAAAGATAAAAAAAGGCTCTTTGAATTAATTGCAGGTAGTAAATTTTTTGTCTTTCCTTCCGAAAATGAATCTATGTCGATGATGTTATTGGAAGTTGCAGTTTTAAAGGTCCCCATTATTTGTTCTGATATTCCTGAAAACAGAGATGTTTTCAATGATAAAGAGGTTCTTTTCTTTAAGGTAAAAGATGCAAAAGATCTTTCTGAAAAAATTGAATTTGCTTCAAAAAATCCTGATAAAATGAAGGAATATGCGATGAATGCATATGACTGCTTAAATAAAAAATACTTGTGGTCGCAAATAGCTCGAGAGTATAAAAATGTATTTAATAGGTTTATATAAATGGCAATTAATACCACGATACATAAAAGCCTTACAAGTAGTCCCAAGTTTAAAGTAATTAATGATGCAAGCTTGGTAAACCATAAATTCTGGAGTGAATTTGTTCGTAATCATCCTCAGGGAAATGTTTTTCAAACGCCGCAAATGTACGCTGTGTTTGAAGAAACTGAAGGTTTTGTGCCAATTCTAATAGTGGTAATGGATGATGAGTTAATAAAGGGAATACAACTGGCGGTTATTCAGCAAGAAACCAAAAGAAATTTGGGCATATTTTCGAGACGTGCTGTTATAAGAGGAGGTCCACTTATAGACGAAAATGATAAGGAGGTCTTGAAATTAATCTTGGATGAATATAACGACTTAATTAAAGATAAGGTACTCTATACTCAAATTCGGAATTGGGTTGATACTTCACCCAATAAATCAGTTTTTCTTAAATGTAATTACAAGTATCTGGACCATCTCAATATTTTGCTGGATTTGAATCAGGACGAGGAAGAAATTTGGTCAAATATAAAGAATAGTAAAAGACATAGCATTCGAAAAGCAATACGCGAAGGGGTGGCTGTTAAAATGGAAACATCGGAAAGTAATCTGGGAAACACTTATGAGATATTATTGCAAGTATATAATCGGATAAAATTACCTTGTCCGAATATGGATTTCTTTAAAAATTGTAAAGCTCATTTTCAGAATGATCCCCGCTTTCTTGTTTTTACGGCCAATTGGGAAGACAAAACCATTGCTTTTCGCTATGTCTTAGCTTATAAGAAAGTGTTATATATTACTTATGCAGGAGGTCTGGAGGAATATTATTCTAAAAATGCAAATGATCTCTTAAACTGGGAATTGTTTTTATGGGGAAAAGAAAATGGTTATACAGTTTATGATTTTGCAGGGGCAGGAAGTCCAAATGCAGATTATGGAGTTAGGACCAATAAATTACGATTTGGAGGAAAGTTGTACAATCCAGGTAGATATCAAAAAATACATCAACCTCTGCTTTTTTACTTTGTTAAAGTAGCATTTTTTTTAAGGCGAAAGCTTCTACTAAAAAAAACATGATTGTATTTAGGATTAATAACTATCATTTTGTTCTTAAGATTAGAGCTTTTTAATTGTAAATGATTATTTGCTTTGCAATTCGACTTTACTATAGATACATACCTGAAACTACTTGCGAAATTTGAGGAAAAAGGTTATCAGTTTCAATCATTCTCTGATTATTTAAAAAGTCCTCAACAAAAAGTAGTAATTCTGCGGAATGATGTAGATAAATTGCCTGAAAATTCATTGAGATTTGCTCGTATTCAATCTAATCTGGGAATAAAAGGGAGCTATTATTTTAGATCGGTTAGGGAGAGTTGGGATGAAGGAATAATAAAGGAAATTTCGAATCTAGGACACGAAATAGGTTATCATTATGAGAATCTGGCCGTTGCTGCTAAACTTGCTCTATCGCATAATCATAAAAATAATTCGAGCGATATTCTGGATCTTGCATTATTAGATTTTAAAAAACAGTTGAACAGGTTAAGAGGTGTTGTTCCTGTAGAAACAATATGTATGCATGGAAGTCCAACCTCAATATACGACAGTAAAGACTTGTGGAAAAAATTTAATTATTCTGCTTTTGGAATTATAGGAGAACCATATTTTGATATTGACTTTAGTAGAGTATTTTATCTAACGGATACCGGTAGGTGTTGGAATGGATTCAATGTAAGTGTTAGAGATAAAATAAAAAAATATCAGAAAATATGGAATGCGAATGGAATGGTTTATAAATCCTCTTTTAGTATCATTAAAGCGCTCGATAATAACGAATTGCCAAATCAAATCATGATGACTTTCCACCCCCAAAGATGGAATGACTTAAACTATGCTTGGTGCAAGGAACTCATTTTTCAAACTCTTAAAAATCCTTTAAAGAAAGGGTTGATTCGTTTTCGAAAAATCTAAGATGTCCTTTTACAATAGCAAACATATTGCACTAATTGAATACTGTTTGTTTAATACTGGAATAGTGACTTTACCGTAAGTTTCAATTTCTAATTGACTCTAAATCCCGATTGTTATGAATGAAGAGTATAATATAGTAGATAAGTTTATTAAGACTGAAAGATATTTACAATCGAATAGAACATCTCGCAAGTTCACAATCTATCGTAATAACTATAGTGATCTTGCTAAGGAAATTGGAGACAATGGATTCAATTTTATTAGTAAATATTTTAATCGCTATAACTCAAGGCACATTATAATAAGTTCGAGGAATTTTGAAGATATAAGTAAGTTAACTGGGAAAAATTATAAATTATTGGCTAGCATAGAGCCAATTAATAACATGATAAGTATCAATGAGTTTTTTGGATCTATAAATTCTAAGCTAGAAGATGGAGGTATCTTTATTTGCCGTTTTAAGGATCAAGAGAAAGTAGAAGAAAAGATATTAAACTCATCTCCATTTCCTGTTAATCTGATTAGATATACTATCTATTTTATTTATAGAAGGGTTTTTCCAAAATTATCCATTACTCGCAAACTATATTTCTTTCTAACAAAAGGAAAAAACAGGTCGTTGCGTAGGTTAGAGATAATTGGACGCTTATTTGCCAGTGGATATGAACTGGAATCAGAATATAAATGCGGTGATTATACCTACTTACTTGCAAAAAAACGTAAGATGCCTGTTTTCGATAAATATTCGTCCTATGGTCTGTTGTTTAAAATGAGGCGCATAGGAAAAGGTGGAAAAGAAATATTTGTATACAAACTAAGAACAATGGTACCATTTTCAGAATATTTACAGGATTATTTTATCAAAAAGAATAGCTTGGCCAAGGGAGGGAAGATTTGTAATGATATCCGAGTTACTCCTCTTGGTAAAATTCTTCGAAAATTCTGGATTGATGAAATTCCTAACTTCATAAACCTTTTAAAAGGTGAAATGAAATTAGTAGGAGTTCGGCCTATTAGCAAGCAGTATTTATCTTTATACGATGAGGAACTTAGGAACCTTAGAAAATTAGTCCGCCCAGGAATTATTCCTCCTTTTTATGCAGATATGCCAGAAACAATTGATGAGATCCAACAATCCGAAAAGAGGTACATTAAAGAATATCTAAAGAAACCTTTATCTACCGACTTAAGATATCTGTATATGGCAATAAAGAATATTACAACCAAAAGAGTGCTCAGTAAATAAAATAGAGATTTTTTGAATAAAACTCCGTAAATTAAATAGTTAGATTGATATACCTCCTGTTATAAATAGAGTATTAACTAATAATAAAAATCATGTCGGACTCAGATAATTTTATAGAAAAAATGGTATTTGAGGAAAAGAATCGAATAATGGCATTTCGAAATGAACTTTTGTCAAAGTGGTATTGGTTTGCAATCTTTGTTATTCTAGGTGTGGTTATAGCTTATACTTATAGTTATTATTCGCCATCTAAGTTTGAAGCCCAGAGCACCATATTGGTACAAAATGAATCAAATAACCTGCATGGAAAAGATTTTTTTAATAGTGAAAGAAACTTCACTCTCAATAATATTCAGGATCATATTGGAGTCTTGAAATCAAAATTGTTAACTAATAGGGTAATACAAAATTTAAATTGGAGAAGTTCCTGGTCTCAAAAAATGTTGTTTTATGAAGTTGACCTTTATGGTAACGAGCCATTTACAGTAACTGAAAGATTAAACTCACTTAATCCCAAAGGTATTCCTATTTGTATTACAATGCTTTCCGAAGAAGAATTTCTCGTTAGGATAGATGAGAGTGAAACAAAAGATGCTATTCTGCAAAAAGGTAGGTTCGGAGAACCATTCGAAAATGAATATTTTGCGTTTACTCTTGACCTTAAGCCAAATTTGATTGTACCCAAAGGGGTGGAGTATTGTCTTGTTTTTAATGACTTAGAAAGCATTAGCTTGAAGCTGTTATCTTCTCTGGATGTATCACTACAAGATTTATCAGGTAATCTTATTGCAATAAAAATGAGGGGAGTCCATCCTGCAAGAGTCGTTGATTTTGTAAATGAATTAAGTAAAGTATATATCGAATATGAATTGACTGAAAAAAATAGAATCTCAAGCAACACAATAAGGTTTATTGATACACAATTACAAGATGTAACTGATTCATTAAACCAAACCGGACATCAGTTTAGTGATTTTCAATCGCAAAATAAGAGCCTGAATTTGGAACAGGAGTCTAAATTAATTAGTTCCGACTTGAAGAAGCTTGAGAATGAATATTCAATTGCAGAGAGGAAATTAAATTATTATAAAAGCTTAAATAAATATTTAAATAATAGTTCTCATTTTGAGAAAGTGGAACGCAACTTGCAAAATGAATTTGAAGGTGACAATGGAATTAAAACAATGATAGTGCCCTCGGTAGTTGATATAACCGATCCGATTTTAAATAATCTTGTCTTGAAATTAGCAGATTTAACTAGCAAAAGAGAAGTGTTATCTTATAGTGCAAAAGAAAACGAACCAAATATGCTGGTTTTGGAAAAGGAAATTAGGCATACGAAGCAAAGTTTGAAAGAAAACCTGGCAAATCTACTGATTAACTCTGAGAGAGATTTAAAAAGTATTGAAAAGCGCTTAAGTGATCAGAAAAAACTAATTGCGGGTTTACCCAAAATCGAAAAAAAGTTTATAAATATTAAAAGAAGGTATGATTTAAATAACGATTTATATAATTTTTTACTTAAAGCAAGAGCAGAAGCGGAGTTAACTATTGCATCTAACGTTTCTAATTCTCAAATTATAGATCAGGCTTCTTTATTATCAGTAAAAAAAGTAGGGCCAAACATACTTTTAAATATGCTGATCGGCTTGGTTCTTGGTGTATCATTACCATTCTTATTTTTCAAAACTTCCTATTTTTTTAATAATACTATAAGTAGTATTTACGAACTTGAAAAAGTAACAAAACTGCCAGTTTTAGGCTTTATAACCCACAATAAGCACAAAAAAGAAGTTTTGGTTGCAAAACGACCTCTTGCCGAAATAACAGAATCATTTAGAAGTCTGAGAACTGATATGGAAAATTTATTAGCTGATCATACACAAAAGATAATCTCAGTTCAATCTGTAATCTCAGGAGAAGGTAAGTCGTTTGTTAGTGTAAATCTTGCAGCAATCCTGGCTATGAATCACCGCAATGTAATACTTGTTGAAACGGATATGCGTAAACCTAAATTGAGCAAAATTTTTGGTGTTTGTGGTTCATCTGGAATGAGTAGTTATCTAGAAGATATGGAGAACTTTAAAGATATTATATACCCAACTCAAATTGATAATCTAAGTTTTATTCCTGCTGGTCCATTGCCAATTAATCCAGCCGAACTTATGACTAATGGTAGGTTTAGTAAATTTATAGAAACACTTAAAAGTCGTTACAATTACATTGTCTTGGATAATGCGCCGGTATCGGCCGTAACCGATGGATTACTTTCTGGTAAATATGCGGATATTAACCTATTTGTTTTAAGACATAGATACAGTAGAAAAGATCAGGTAGAATTTATAGATAAGCTGGTAGAAAAAGGCACTGTAAATAATGCAAAACTGCTGTTAAATGATTTTAAGTATACCAAATTTTCATTTGGCAGAAAATCATATGGTAAAGGTTATTATAGTGATGATATTCATATGCTTAAAAGGGTGATGTGATTGTGAGAAAATGAAAAATTAGGGGAATATTATTGCATGCATGTTTATAAAATCATATTTGGTTGACCGAAGTTATTGTAGTGGATACTTCAGTTTCGTCACCTTTCTTTATTGGGAAAGGTGTTTTTTTTTGTATTCCTTAGTGGTATTGATTTAATTTTCTGTTCAAATAATTAATTTTACTCAACGAATAACTACTAACCAATTTTTAATGTCAGAAAATAAAATAATACCTCCCAAATATTTTATTTGGGAAACTCATGGGATTCATGCAGGTACGGGAAACGATCATGTGAAACATGGTGTGGACGAGTTGGAGAAAATTACCGAAATGGCAATTGAGAAGGCTCACCCCAACATTTCATTTATTATTCATACCCCAAGGTTAACACGATTTCGATATGCCGCAGAGGAGCGTTTGGGCGTAAAATTTATACGAGGAGATAATGCTTATTTTCATTATCCTGAGAAAATAGACGCGCTTAAAGCAAAATATGGCAATCAAATTTCAATTCGGTATGGGATCGAATTGGAATGGTTGGGACCAAATTTAGGGATGCAGTGGAATCGATCCAAAATTTTTCAAGCACAGAATGCTGATTTTGTAATTGGCTCATTACACTTTTCCAAAGAAGGGATACCTTATGACGGATCACAGGAAGAGACAGATAAGCTCATAGAGATAAGAGGCGGAGTTGAGAATTATTGGTTGGGATATATTGAGGAGTTGATTGAGATGATAGATACAAGTTGGGAGATGATTCAAATCGTAGGTCATCTTGATTTGCCTAAGCTGTATGCGCCTATTCCAGAACCATTATTGGAGTTGGAAACTTCCGATCATATTCTCGCAAGAAGAATGCGTTTCCTTTTGGAGATGATTAGTGAATACAATTTGGCTCTTGATGTGAATCTGGCTGGTATCAATAAAGGTTGTGGAATTTATCCTGATATGTCCGTTCTAAAAAGGGCTAAACAATTGGATATTCCAATTGCATTGGGTACTGATACTCATACTACACAAAATTTGGGTAATCATTATCAAACTGGAATTGAATATGCATACAAGGCAGGGTACAAACATTACGTGAGTTTTTCCAAATCCATACCCGAGAAAAGACCATTGCGAAACTCAGGCTTTAAAGAGGAAAAATACAAGGTGATGAACCTGGGAATTGAGATGCTAAATTTAAGATTTGAAGATCGTAAACAAAGACGAATTCCTAAATTCTCTTTTGGTGGAGAATACCGAACTTTTCTCGAACATCATAAGAATGCCACCTCTTTGGGAGAGTTTGATGCTATTCGCATAAGAAAAGGTGAAAAATCGATTACAATTAGCAATTCCAGACCAGAAAATGGAAAGCAGAAAATAAACGGATTATTTTCTCATCATAAGGATAAGCCTGGTGTTCTTTCGATGATTTTTAATGCTTTGGCTTCTGAAGAAATCAATGTTGAAACTGCTTATCTAAATTCGAATAATGATGGAACTGCGACTGCATTTCTAACTTTATCAGGAAAGGAAAAATCAATTAATGAAGCAGTAGAATTTGTGAAAGGAACAGGAGGTGATGACTTTTTTGAAATTCATGTATGCGATAAGTTTGATATTCCGGAACTTCAAATAGAGAAGAATTACCTGCTTGAAGTGGATGGAGTTAATTTACCAATTGCTATCAGTAAACAGATGATCTTATCGATTCACAATAACTCTTCTGGTATTTTATTAATTTTATTATCGGCATTAGCATCTCGAAATATAAATGTGAAAGATTTAAAATTGGGACAAAGAGGTAATAAGGGATATGCAATTTTGGGAATAGATGGAAATTCTCAATTTGTGTCTGAAGTGCTGAAGAAATTAGGACCTCAGTTTTTTGAAACTACACATTTACAATTAACAAGCGAAGGAATTTAAGTATCATATTTTGGAAACAATAAGCGAGAAAAGAAATCAAATCTTACAAGAAATTATAGAATTCTATAAAATTCAACCAGGGGTAACTACTGAACTTCTTGAGAAACTTGAAGAGTATTTACTTTTGATGAACTCAATAACTATTGAGGCCTTAAATGATTTGAAAGAATTGTCATGTTACCAAGTAAATCTCACAGATGCAATTGATGTTTTAAATACCTTCATAAATTCTGTTGTAGAGGAAAGCGATAAAATATTTCCCAATGAAGATTTAGAAATATTACCATTGGATTATGCTGACGAGATTTCGCTTAATGAATTACAGATTCTGGAGTATCTTAACAATTTGAATCAATCAGATTTGAATCGGTTCAAATTACAGAATGCTTTGCAAGAGGTGGATGAAAAGTTGTATGAAGATGAGTTCCCAGAAATGATTATGAATATTATCGAAAAACTTATTCTGGCAATTAACTCAGATAGGATTGTTAAGGTAGAAGATTTAATGTAATTGTTTGATGTATTTAGATAAAGCTTGTTTGTTAAGTAGCTTTATGGTAAGTGGTTCATTTACTTCAAGCTCTTTGATCATTTCAAAGGATTGAGATTCGAGAAATTCAGTCACGTCATTCATGCTTCTCCACTCCGATAGAACTATTAATTCATTTTTCTTTCGTGACGTTTGATAAATCTTGCAAGACAATTCTCCACCGATTTTCCGATACTCCAAAAAACGATCGAAGGATTCTCTCCAGGAGTTAATATCTTTTGTTGGTTGTTTTAGTAGCAGATATACCATTACTTTTGTGACTAATTGCCTTAAAATTAGTTAAAATAATAAAGTGCCTAATAATAAATTGATTATAGTCATAAAAAATAGGATAATCTTATCTTTTTTTAGTTTGAAAGTAAAATTCAATTAAACTTTTAAGCTATTGATTGGCTCTTGGTATTTAAATGAATACTCTAACTGGTTAAGTTTATCTCAATTAATAATTCTAGAATTTTATTAATCTGTCAGGTATGCAATCTACAGTGTTACTCCGAGTTTGGATGAATGGAAACAATAAATATCTCTTTTCTATAATAATTTTAATTTTTCAAATGGTAGGAGTGGACTCTTTAATATGTTTTCCATTTTTCATGAAATTTTCAGTCAGAAGCAAAGTCAATCATCCGTATCCTAATTGCTTTATCTGTATTTTTGGAACGTTTTATTCATGTAAAATGATCTAAAAATATCGTTGCTTTTAATTAAATTTATTTTGAATGATTAAATATATTGGCAATGGTAAGATTATGAAAGAAACTTGAATTATTTTAGTATTAAAGATATTAAAATCCTTTTAGAGGTTTTATTGTTTTCATAATAATTAAAGTGGTCAATATCTATTCTATGTACTTACTGAAATTAGGAGGTTTTTTGAATAATTACCTTTATATTTGAATCGGCTTGTTACTTCTGCTTTGAAGGGGTTGTAACAAATTAGCAAACAAATTCCGTTTTTATGTCATTACAAATTCGAGAAAATCTACAAAAATTATTTGTTCTAGGAATTAGCTATAGAAAAACGGCTCTGGATGTTAGGGGGATGTTTTCTTTATCTTCAGAAGATCAGGAAAACTTGTTGAAAGAGGCGAAAGAGCAACAAATTGAAGGTATGGTAATCATATCTACTTGTAATCGTACCGAAATTTATGCGCACTCTTCAGAGGTCCAAATCATCACAGATCTGTTTTTAAAATACTGCAAAGGGAATAGAAATGATTTAAATTACAACGGATACACTCTATATGGAAATGAATGTATTCGTCATTTATATAAGGTAACAGCGGGTTTAGATTCGCAAATTATAGGCGATTTTCAGATTGTTGGACAGGTTAAAAATGCCTATCAGCAGTCAGAACAAATGGGAATGGTGAATTCATTTATGAATCGATTGTTTTCATTCGTATTTCAGGCAAGCAAGAAAATTAAGAACGAAACAGATATTAGCAAAGGTGCAGCTTCTGTTTCTCATGCAGCAGTTCAGTATATTAAAGATAAAGTTTCGACACTTGAAACTTGTAATTTCCTTCTTTACGGAACTGGTGATATTGGAAAAGATACTTGTGGGAACCTGTTGAAGCATATGAACAATCGTTCACTAACTTTGGTAAACAGAACCATTGAAAAAGCAGAGGCATTAGCTAATAGATATGATATTCAGCATCAACCAATCGAAAAATTAACTCAGGAAGTTGAAAAAGCAGAAGTCATAATTGTTGCAACTGGTGCTACAAAGCCAACTTTAACACTTGATCATTTTAAAGGGATAGAATCATGTAAGTTGGTTCTGGATCTTTCAGTGCCACGTAATGTTGATACAGCAATTGATAATTTGGAAAATGTTTTGGTTATAACTGTTGATGAGTTATCAAAACATATTTCAGAAGCCATTGATCAGCGTAAAGCATGCATTCCTGATGCAGAGAAAATCATTCAAGCTTCAATAGGCGAATTTTATGGTTGGTTAGAGGTAAAGTACCTTTCTCCAGTAATTGTAGCTTTGAAGGAAAATCTGCAAAATGTACAAAGAAAGGAACTCGATTACCATAAAAACAAACTGTCTGAAGATGAGTTGAAAAAGGTAGAACACATTACCAATAACATTGTGAATAAGATTGCCAGAGCATGTATCAATCACTTGAAAGATCATCACAAAAAGCAATCGAGTCCAATGGAAACACTAAATATGATTTTTAAAGATATGGATTCGTAAAGCTTTTATGAGCTTTCGATAAAAAGCTGTATAAACAAGTTTTATATGGCTTTTTTATTTCCAAATAACCTAAGAAATACAATCCTAAATGTCAGCTAAGAAGAAAATAAGAGTTGCAACTCGCCCAAGTTTGCTTGCTTATACTCAAACAATGCAAACTGTTGAATTGTTGCAGAAAGCCAATCCTGATGTTGAATTTGAAGTGATTAAGTTTAGCACACAAGGCGATAGAGTTTTGAATCGATCATTAACAGAATTTGGAAGTACAGGTCTGTTTGTAAAAGAATTGGAACATGCACTTCTTGAAGGTGAGGCTGATATTGCCGTGCATAGTTTGAAAGATGTTCCAAGCTTTCATCCTGATGGATTAAAATTGGTGGCTTTTCCTGAACGTGAAGATGTTCGAGATGTATTCCTAAGTAGAGATGGAAGCACAATTGACCAGATGCCAGAAGGATTTGTTTTGGGAACGGGAAGTCCCCGAAGAAGAGTTCAGTTGGCAGATTTAAGACCTGATACCAACTTTAAAGAGATTAGGGGGAATATCGATACCCGAATGCAAAAGTTAATAGATGGTGAGTATGACGCCATTATTCTTGCTGCTGCAGGTATGAATCGAATGGGTAAAGAATTCCAGGAGAAATTACTTTTAGATGTTGATCAGTGCATTCCAGCAATTGGCCAAGGTGCAATTACCATTGAATGTAGAGACAATGATGAGGAAACCATTGCTTTAGTGAAGAAGGTAAATCATGAACCTACCATGCATGCAGTTCTGGCTGAACGTGCTTTTATGGCAGAAATTGAAGGAGGTTGCAAGTTTCCATTGGCAGCACATGCTGTGGTAAGCGATGAAAACTTGACCATGATTGCTGTTGTTGGCGATTTAAAGACCAATCAATTTATTGTTGAGCAAATAGAAGTTGCTGTGGAAGATTCTGTTGAGGAGTCGACAAAATTGGCACAACAAATGAAAGATACCTGTAAGACAAAAGGAATAAATTTTTATCTTTAGGAGTCTTACAGTTAAACAAAAAATAATTTCAATAAATAAAAATTACAAAATACATACACTATGAGTTTACGTCCACTTTTTCCTGATACACGAATGAGAAGATTGCGTTACAGCAAAGTTGTTCGTGATATGGTTGCAGAAACTTCGCTTTCTGTTGATGATTTAATCATGCCTCTTTTTGTTTGTCCGGGAGAGAAGGTTAAGAATCCGATAAAAAGTATGCCAGGTAACGACCAGTTATCAGTGGATTTATTGGTTGAAAAATGTGGAGAATTATTGGAATCAGGTGTTAAATCTGTATTGTTGTTCGGTATTCCGGAAACGAAAGATGCGGATGGAACAGTAGCAACTCACGATCATGGTATTGTGCAGCAAGCCACCCGAGCAATCAAAGCAAAATATCCTGAAATGTACATCATTGCTGATATCTGTAATTGTGAATATACAACACATGGTCATTGTGGAACCATTGTAGATGGTGATGTAGACAATGATCAGACTTTAGTTACTCTAGCAGCTCAAGCTGTTTCATTGGCCGAAGCTGGTGTTGATATGGTAGCGCCAAGTGATATGATGGATGGTCGCATTGGATACATGAGAAAAGCTTTGGATGAAAATTGCTTCGAGAAAATTCCAATTATGGCTTACTCTGCAAAATATGCTTCAGGATTTTACGGACCATTTAGAGATGCTGCGGAAAGTGCTCCTCAATTTGGTGATCGTTCAACTTACCAAATGGACCCTAGAAACAGTGATGAAGCAATCCGCGAAGTTGAAATGGACATTGCAGAGGGAGCCGATATTGTAATGGTAAAACCAGCCTTAAGTTATTTGGACGTGATTTATCGTACAAAGCATGAATTTAATGTGCCAGTTGCAGCTTACAATGTAAGTGGAGAGTTTTCGATGGTAAAAGCAGCAGAAGCTAACGATTGGATTGATGGAAAACGTGTAATGATGGAAATCATGATGTCAATCAAAAGAGCTGGTGCAGATATTATTATTACTTACCACGCGCAGGACGTAGCGAATGTTTTAAATGGGAAAGCATAAGTTACCACAAGCTAGTTATGAATCACTAACGACTAATTTCACATGAGCCTATTTTTAGATACAATTAACGGAGTTAAAAGAGAAAGACCACCTATGTGGTTTATGCGTCAGGCGGGAAGAGTATTGCCATCGTACATGAAACTAAGAGAAACCTATGGTTTTAAAGAGATGATGGAAACTCCGAATTTGGCTGCTGATGTTACCATGTTGCCAATTCATGATTTGGGAGTTGATGCTGCAATTCTATTCTCCGACATTCTTGTGATTCCCGAAGCTTTGGGAATGGAGTTAAGTTTTGAAGGGAAAGGTCCAAGCTTTGCAAAGGCGTTAAAAGATGTTGCTGATCCTTTGAATTTCTTAACTGAAAAACCAGAAAAGCTTGATCATATTTATGCAGCAATTGACAGAATTCTTGAAATTAAGCCTAAGGATATTCCATTGATTGGTTTTTGTGGTGGTCCTTTAACTACGCTTTGTTACATGTATCAGGGGTTTAGTAGAAATCAAAATTTCCCTGATTTTGTTCCAGCGATTTATCGCGATAAAGAATTAATGAAGAAAGTGGTGGCAAAAATCACTGAAATGAGTATTCATTATGCATTAAAGCAGGTTGAACACGGTGTTCAGGCATTTCAATTGTTCGAAACTCACGCAGGCTTAATTCCTGTTGAGTTGTACAAAGAAGTATTCTTGCCATCGGTTAAAGCGATTCTGGGAGCAGTTCGTGAAAAAGGAGTGAAGACCATTTACTTGCCGAAAGGATTGGGAACAGGTATTAATATGGTGAATTACGACTTGTGTGATTGTGTTAGCGTTGATTGGCAAATGCCATTGCACGAAGTAAGAAGAATTGTGGGAGAGGAGATGATTCTACAAGGAAATTTCGATCCTAGAATACTGGAATCAACACCAGAAGCTATCGATCGTGAATTTGAGTATTACTTGAACTATGGAAGAAAAGATCACAAGTGGATTTTCAACCTTGGCCATGGTTTACTTCCATCAATTCCTGTTGAAAATGTGGAGTACTTGGTTAAGAAAGTAAAAGAATCTGATTGGATGAGATAAGCCAATTGAATTGAGGTGGTATTTATACTGCCCTACAAAGATAAGCAAAGGAGAAAGTTAGTAAGCTTTCTCCTTTTTGTATATCTTACCGGTTAGGCAAGGTAAAATAAAAGTTGGAACCTTTACCTACTTTCGATTTTAGCCATATTTTTCCACCAAGCAGTTCAACAAATGCTTTTGATATAGAAAGGCCTAAGCCTATACCACCATACAATTCGCTAATGGTTTCGTTGTTTTTTGTAAATCGATTAAAGATCTCATCTTGCATGTCTTCCGATATTCCAATTCCACTATCTTTTACGTAGAATTCATACACATCATTTTTAAGATTAACTCCAAATTCTATCGATCCTTTTTCGGTGAATTTGTATGCATTATTTAGCAGGTTTGTAATAATTTGATTCAGCTTGGTTTTATCTGTATAGATTTTGTGTTCACGAAGATTTTCTGGGATATGCTTGATTAAATTAATAGCATTGTCTTGGTACCTCTGTTTGTAGATATCCTCAAGATCTTGTAGGATAGTATCAAGGCAGGTGTATTCAATTTTAATTTGATGTTGTTCTGTTTCTATCTCTGAAACAGTTAAGATATCTGACACTATTGATAGCAATTGATCTGAGTTTTTTAGAATAACCGAAGAAAAATAATCTCTTTTCTCTTTCGTTAAATCAGGCATTGATAATAGTTCTGAAAATCCAACAACTGCATTCAAAGGAGTTCTAATTTCATGAGAAATATTTTGTAGGAAGGCCGATTTTAAACGATTGCCTTCTTCAGCCTTTTCTTTGGCTTTTTGCAAAGCGATGTTTTGTTTTCTTAGTTGATCTTGTTGTTCTTTTATGGTTTGAATCATTTGTGAGGATTTTATCTCAAATGAAGTTACCATAGCCAAGTCTAGTTCAATTACATCTTTAAATTGCTTTAGAGTTTTTTCATGAACAGAAGAAAAATAGTTTTCCTTGTTATCCAGAATGCAAATTGTGCCAAATGGTGATTTATCAGGATATAAAATCGGGTAACCAAGGTAGGCAATCATTCTCAATTCAATGTCAGGATTCTGATCCCAGTCTTTATCTTTTAATGCATTTGCAACCAATAATTTTTCATTCGACTTGATTACTGTTTCACAATACAAACCATGCCAGTCTTCTTTATCACCAGCTTTGTATGGATTGTTCTTCGAACAACTGGTAATAAACACTTCCATTTGCTGATTTTCAGCTTTCATGATTAAAGCAGCAGGTATAGAGAGAATTTCTGCCAACAAGTCGGCGATTCCTTGCCATTTGTCAAGCATCCATTTAGGCATTTCTTCTAACGCTTTCATCTTACTTTACTTTTATTTTATGCTCAATAAATTTAAGGAAATAATCTGTATGGTAAAAAGATTGTAAGAATCAATGTAAAACTTTTTCACATTGCATGTGTTTCTCAAATATCTATTGGTAGATTCCCATAAACAGTGTGTATAAGTTTTGTGATCATTCCATTGTTATTGATTTCTCCCACAACAGCATGTAAGTTGTTTTGATCTGAACCAACATTAATAGAAATCGTGTTGCCTATTTTTTCATACCACTTTCCTGTTATACTTGGAGATTCGTGAACATGGCCGTGCAGACTTAAGTCAGGCATTAGTTCTTGTATTTTGTTTCGTATGGCCTTGCTCCCAATATGTTTGTTTGCATAGCACAAATCCAGGTATTCACTAAAAGGAGGTGAATGTGTAATCAAAATCTTGCATTGCGCATGGATGTGCTGCAAGTCTTCCTCAATACTCTTTTTATTGTCGAAATAATTAGTTTTAATATACTTTCGTGTGCCTATTTTATTGGTGACATATGAATCAGGAATGGGAGTTTGCTTATCAGTTTTCAAATCCCGTAATTCGAAATCCTTTCTATGTAGGGGGCCAGGAGGAACAAAAGGGTATCCAGCAAGTATCATGTTATTTTCTAGAGGTATTCCATTGGAATGAATCTCGCGAATGCCATATTCATTCGGCAGTTTATTGATGGTATGAATGGCGCCTGGCCAATCGATATTACCGGGAATAAAAAGGGTTTTAATGGATATCTCTTTCAGAAAATCTTTTAGGTAAGAGTCAATAAAATTGATCTGATCCTTGAGCTGTCCCGTATGCGCAAACAGATCCCCACCAAGAAACAGGTAGTCAATATCTCCACTGCTATCAATTAACATCTTAAGTTCTTGATAAAGTGATGTATTGCCATGCAGATCAGATGTAAAAATAAACTTCATGATTTCTTGTTTTACGATTTAAAGGTATTGTATTTTGATCTTGAAGTCAATACACACATGGAGCGAACTTTCCCATACATCAGGCAAAGCAAGCACACTGTCAGGGAGGTTTTCCATAGCAGCAGTGAGTTCTTCCCAACTACTCGGCATTATCCCCCAACCAATCTTTGGTATCATATCCCCATAGTAATTACCTTGCGAATTACTAAAAAGCTTGTGCGAATCAGTATAGAGAGTATGCGAATCAATAAAATGACTATGCAAATCAGAATTATAGGTATAAAGATCGGTAGAGAGCTAGTGAAGATCATAAATAAATGCATAAAGATCGGATCTTGATACATATTTAAGTGATCCACATGTGGATTATAGTGATTCGCATAATCATATTGCTGATCTTTATAGTCCGATTACCGATTCGTACGACTGTATTTATGATCTTTGCTATCTTTTTGCTGATTCGCATGCTAAAGTTCATGTCTGGAAAACAGTTCCTTACGATTGGGAAGTTGTGAATCCTGTCTTGGAAACAGTCCCTCGAGGTTGGGACAAAGTTTCGCTCGTCTGGGAGATGCTACTCATGGGTTTGAACAGTCTTCCTTCTGGCATGCAGATTCTTTTTATTTAAATATTCGCTTTTGTAGCCTTTTAGGCGTTCAGGATCATTTCGAAAAGTATATTTGCCACCTTCCTTTAACTGGTTCATCAAGAGTTTAAGATAGGTATAGGCCTGATCGCGATAGTGCTTGGTTTCCCTTCCATCTATCTTAAAGTTATTCAATTGAGCTAATATGTCCGATGACTCCTCGCTAAGTTGTTGTGCTTGTTTCAGCTTGTTCATATCAAAACCAATTGCCTGCAGCAGATTTGAATTGAATTCTCCCAACATGGCCAATTTTCCTGTATCCATAACCAAATCGACTTGCTTTTTATTCCTGGCCATTTTATTTACTTTACTCAGCAGTTCAGGATGATTTCGAAAAGCAAACCGATAGGATGCGATCAGATCTTGTTTTAGACTTTCCGTTGCTATTGCAATTTTGTTCCACTGATCCTGAATGGCAGGCATCGATTTTTTGTCTTCAACCCAAGAGGTTTGAGCCTCGCGCAAAGCCGATATTCTTTCCTGTAGGTTATCCAGCTGGGCTTGTGTAATCCCAATCTTAGCCAGTTTTTCCAAATCTTTCACCATCCATCGCGCCAAATCTTCAGCTTCCTGCAAATACACATCTACCGGAATGGAAATGTGCAGAATCTCTTCTTTCTTGATATTGGAGATTTGTTCAGAAATATTCGGCTGGATGGAAATTGTATTCATGACATCTGGTGCTTTTAAATTAATAGGCTAGTATGTAATTGTCTTGTAAATTGATTGCTCCCATAAACTGTTTACCCTTTGAATATCCGTAGAAAGGACCTATTCTGTATTTGTGATATTCATCCTGCTGTTGATAACTCATCCAAATAAAATGATCTTTAAAATCCTTCAGAAAATCCTGATTGTAAGCTCCTAACTGAACGGTATATTTATAAGGGTATATTTGAGATTGAAGTTTGTTTTTTGTTCTTTTAGTTGTTTCGCGAACAATTGTGGTAGTAGGCAAGTCCATTTTGCCTATTATTTCACAAAACTTCAAAGCTTTTTCCTTTGATTTAAATTGTGCCAAAGGATGATTGTTTTCGTTTAGAAAAAACACTGTGAAATATAGAGTTGATGTTGCTACTTTTGGCTCCTTCTTTTTTACTGTGATTTTTGTAGCAGCCTGAACAGTTTGCTGTTTATTCAGCGAAAACTGTTTCTGTTCTTCATCCTGAAATCGAATATTGTAGTAAAATATCGAGAAGCCAATAAGTCCGGTAGCAAGTGCAATTCGATAAAAGTTAATAATTCTACTCTTAACTTTAAGATGTTTTGTTAATCTTGTAAACTCTTTATCTATTGCATCTTTCCTGAGGATTTCTTTCTCTTCTTCTGTAATGAAATCATTGTTGCTTAACTTCATTTGCTTATAGCGTATTGGTTGTAAAGATAGAATTGCAAGTTAAATGTTTTTATTGATAGACAAAATATAGGAGATGTTTTTTAAGTTAATCTTGTACAACTGACAGAATAAACAGGTCCTTATCTTAATGTCGTTAATAATTTTTTGGCCCTCGAGCAAAATCCTGCTGTTCCTTGTTCCATTTGTTCTTCCAAAATAAGGGCAAGTTCGTTTTTAATATCAGGTTCTCTGCTAGAGAAGTTGTAAAGAATCTGCATGGCATGAACTTTAACCGCAACTGCAGTTGTAACATTAATTAGTAGATCGAAACATCGGTTGATAAACTCACCCGAAATGTTCTTGGGAAGCGGTTCGTAACTAATTAATTTTAGGTACTGTCTCTGTTTACTTTCATCTTCCAGTTTAGGAATCAAAGCAATCATTTTGGGAATGTATGGACGAACCAAGTTGGGATCAATACCATAAACCTTATCCATTAACCACGTGGCACGCCAGGAATGCTTTTCATTACTGATACACCATTCCCACAATTGCCGAACATGTTTTGGATCTTTCGCAATACTTTGTGCCGCCAATTCAGCCTCCTTTTTTATGGGAAAAGGATCTAGCAATTTCTTTAGGTCCATGAATGATTATTCTTAAAAAGGCAATTTATCGAGCTGAACATTTCCACCCGAAATGATGATGCCGATTTTCTGATTTTGGTACTTTTCTTTCTCTTTGATTAGCGCAGCAAGAGCGACGGCACTAGATGGTTCTACAACAATCTTCATTCGCTCCCAAATCAATCTCATAGCCGAAACAATTTCCTCTTCTTCCACTCTTACAATATCTTTAACATGCTCTTTGATGATAGGGAAAGTTTTGTCGCCAAGAGAAGTCAATAAACCATCGGCAATAGTATTGGGATTGGTTTGAGGAACAATTTCCCCTTTTTGCAATGATTGCCAGGCATCATCAGCCCCCATAGGTTCACCGGCGATTACTTTTGTATTTGGCGAAAAATGATGAGCTGCCAAAGCCGTTCCTGCCAATAAACCACCACCTCCAACAGGAGCAAAAATACTATCCAAATCAGGGTAATCTTCAATTAGCTCCATTGCTGCAGTTCCTTGCCCTTGAATTACATGATAATCATTGTAAGGATGAAGAAAAATGGCTCCAGTTTTGTTTACCACATCGTTTAAAGTACTTTCTCTGGCTTGTAAATTGGCTTCACATTCTATGATTTCACCACCATAACCTCGGACTGCTGCTTTCTTAATTTTGGGTGCGTTTGATGGCATTACAACATAAGCTTTAATGCCATGTAATTTGGCTGCCAGTGCCAAGGCTTGCGCGAAATTACCGGATGAGTGGGTAGCTACACCAAATTCTTTTTCGGTTTTTGATAGTTGGAGAATGGCATTGCTGGCACCGCGCATTTTAAAAGCACCCATCTTCTGAAAGTTTTCACACTTAATGAAAAGTTCAGCTCCTACTATTTCGTTTATTAGTTGTGAGCTTAGAATAGGGGTTCGGTGTATGTAATCTTTTATTCTCTTGTGAGTTTCGAGTAGGTTCTGTTTGGTGATCATCATTTTGCCGGGGTGTTTGGTTAGTGAGTTTCTTCTTTGGATACTTTGTCTAGATTGAGATATCCATAAAGAATATGATTTATTGAGAGTCTCACTTCTTGTGAGGCTCTCAAATTGTTTTTATTTCATGGCTTCTAAAGACTCTTTAGCTGCCTGAATTGTTTTGTCTAACATTTCGTAAGTAAGAGAATTTGATAAGAAATAACTCTCGAATGATGAAGGAGGAAGGTAAATACCTCTTTTCAACATTTCGTGGAAGAACTGAGGGAATTTCTCATTGTTAGCGGTTGCTGCCGTATCGAAATCAACTACCTCAACATCGGTAAAGAAAACGCTAATCATCGATCCGCAACGGTTAATCTTGTAATCGAATCCCGATTCTGCAAATACTTTTTCCAAGCCTTTGTGCAGGTATTCAGTTTTTTCTTCCAGTTCAGTAAAATATTGTGGATTCTCGTTCAACTCTTTAAGAAGAGTGTAACCAGCAATCATGGCAATTGGATTACCTGATAGAGTTCCGGCTTGGTATACAGGTCCAAGAGGAGAAACAACTTTCATGATTTCATCAGGACCAGCATAAGCACCAACAGGCATACCACCACCAATTACTTTACCGAAAGTTACCAAATCAGCTTTAATACCTAGATACTCTTGAGCACCACCTTTTGCCAAACGGAAACCATTCATTACCTCGTCGAAGATCAATAGAATTCCTTCCTGATCACAAAGCTCACGCAAATCTTCCAAAAATCCTTTTTTAGGAAGAACACAACCCATGTTACCTGCAATTGGTTCAATAATAATAGCTGCAATTTCATCTTTATTTTCAGCAACCAATTGTCTTACATTTTCGATGTCGTTGTATTTTGCAGTCAGCGTGTCGTTGGCAGTTCCCGGAGTAACCCCTGGAGAGTTTGGTACACCAAATGTACTTGCACCACTACCTGCTTTAATCAGAAAAGAATCGGCATGACCGTGATAACATCCTTCGAACTTGATGAATTTGTTACGACCAGTATAACCTCTGGCAACACGAATGGCACTCATACATGCCTCAGTTCCCGAGTTTACCATTCTAACTTTATCGATGTTTGGAACCATTTCCACAATTAGTTTGGCAATATCAATTTCCAATTCAGTTGGAGCACCAAATGAGGTTGAATCCTCAACTTTCGCTTTAATTGCTTCAATCACCTTTGGGTAGGCATGACCTAAGATCATTGGTCCCCATGATGAGATATAATCGATATACTCATTTCCATCAGCATCAGTTAAAATGCTGCCTTTTGCCTTTTCGATAAAAACAGGAGTTCCTCCAACCGATTTAAAAGCCCTCACCGGAGAATTTACACCTCCAGGAATGTATTTGTTCGCTTCATCGAATAGTTCGGAACTTCTTTTGTATTGATACATAGTGTATGGTTTTAAGAATTTAAATATTCATTACAAATTTCAAGCATTGAATAGATGTTAGTTTTTTCCGACATGGCTACATTTTCGGTGTAATCTAACAGTTTAACAGCAGTGGTATTTCCAATGGCAATACATGGGATGTCTTCACTGAGTTGATATTTTGAGAAGAAACTCACAGCTGCACTTGGACTGCAAAAACAAACCGCATCAAACTGATCAAGTTTTAATTCCGGTTGAATCAAATGCGTAATATAACATTCAATTTCCTGATACTTGATTTCGTTTTCATTAAAAAAGTTGGTGATGGTTTTCCTGCGCATATTTCCGGAGAAATAGAAATATGAGATCCCCGAAGGTTCTTGCTCTAGTCTGTCTAACAAAGAAAGCGCATTGTGATGTTCGGGAACAATTACTTCAAAATTGTGTTCTAGGAGTTCTTCGGCAGTTTTTTCACCGACAGCGAAACATTTTCGACTTGAATAATTCGAAATATCAGGAATAGATTTTAGCAAACTCTTTACGGAATTTTTACTGGTAAATATCCAGGATGCATTCTCGTGTGTTTTTAGGTTTTCGATTGTTTCACTAGTTAAATCGCTTAACTCAATGTCAATGAAAGGATGATCTTCTAATGATAATCCCAGTTTTTTTCCGAACTCATAATGATTATCGGTAAGTTTTCGAGTGAAGAGTATGTGCTTTAATTTTCCAGTGTCCATTAGCTGTTTATTCATATGCTGAGCTAACAAATTTAAGAAATCCGAGCAGTTTTTTATACTCAATGAGCAATAAATTAACAACGAATTGATAATGAGTTGAGACCTGCCATTTCATTATTTTTTCGTAAATTCTTTAAGCATTTAAATACGTTAAAAAGTATTAATCTTCTTGTCTGTTTTTAATAGCTTTTATACTTTTATTGAGCTTTAAAAAAGCGATAGAAATAAAAATTTCATAAAATTATAGAAGCAGGACTTAAAAACATTTTTCGTTACGTGCCGATATGTGAAAATCTCTTGATTAAGTGAGACAATTATGACAGAATTAAATAGGGAAGAAGAAGAAAGAAGGCAAATATTATTAAGATACAAACGCTTACTTAAGACCTGTAAAAACATCGTTACCAGAGCGGATATCAAGCTGGTAAGAAAAGCATTTGATTTAAGTTTACAAGATCACGAAGGTGAGAGAAGAAGTAATGGCGATCCGGCTATATACCGATCATTGTCAGTAGCCCAAATAGTAGTTGAAGAGCTTGGGCTTGGACGTACATCTGTTATCTGTGCATTGCTATATGATCTTGTTCAAAAAGAACAAGTTGATATTGATGAGATAAAAGAGCTATTTGGAGAAAAGGTAACTCATATTATTACAGGACTGGTTAAGGTGACAAATATCTACAGTCAAAACCTGACTCAACATACCGAGAATTTTAGAAAACTGTTGCTTAGCTTTGCTGATGATGTTCGAGTAGTTCTAATCATTTTGGCGGATCGATTGTTCCATTTGCGAAATATGGAGCACAAATCAAAGGAAGAACAAACTTCCCTGGCAAAAGAGATTGAATTCTTATACATTCCATTGGCTCACCGTTTAGGCATGTACAATGTGAAGTCGGATATGGAAGATTTGGCTTTGCGTTATCTTCAGCCTGATATTTATTTCGAAATTGTTCAAAAACTAAAGGATTCGGAAGAGGAACGAGAAAAGTTTATTAACGATTTTGTGGATCCGATAAAAAAAGAACTTGATCAGTTAGGTGTAAAATATAAGGTAAAAGCCAGAACCAAGACCATTGCTTCCATTCTGCATAAGATGAAAAAGAAGCAGGTGGAGTTCGAAGAAGTATATGATATTTTTGCCATTCGTATTATTCTAAAAGCTTCTCCTAAGAAAGAAAAATCGGAATGTTGGAAAGTGTACTCGGCGGTTAGTGATTTGTACAGACCAAATCCTGAGCGTTTGCGAGATTGGATTACCATTCCAAAATCGAATGGTTATGAATCTTTACATACAACTGTATTAGGTCCTGATAAACGTTGGGTTGAAGTTCAGATTCGTACCAAACGAATGAATAAAATTGCTGAGCAAGGTTTCGCTGCTCACTGGAAATACAAAGGAGATAAAGGCGATGGTGGATTAGACAATTGGTTGCAGGATATTCGTGAGGTTTTGGAGAGTCAAGAAAGTGATTCAATTGACTTGATTGACAAATTTAAAGCCGACTTATACAACAAGGAGATATATGTATTTACGCCGAAAGGGGATTTAAAGCAATTGCCACTTGGAGCCACATTATTGGATTTTGCTTATTCCATTCACTCTGATTTAGGTGGAAAATGTATTGGGGGAACTGTAAACCAAAAAAATGTTTCCATTCGTCATGAGTTGAAAAATGGAGATCAGGTTGCCATTACAACTTCCAATACTCAAAAACCAAAGTCTGATTGGTTGAATTTTGTTATTACCACAAAGGCAAAGAACAAGATTCGCCAGTCGATGAAAGAGGAAATGCTCAAGGAGGCAGATTTGGGCAAGGAAACCTTGAAGCGTAGGATGAAGAATTGGAAGATTGAGTTCTGTGATGAGAATATCCGCAAACTGATGACAAAATATAAATATAAGCTTGCTGTAGATTTGTATTATGGTATTGCTACCGAGCTTCATGATTTGTCAGAAATAAAAGATATTCTAACCAGAGAGGAAATTGTACCAGAAAAGACTCCGGAAGAATTGCCTGATTACAAATCCAGAACCACTCAAACTTCGGGAGAGGATATTTTAATTGTAGATCAGAATATTGCAAATGTAGATTATACGCTTTCAAAATGTTGTAATCCAATTTTTGGGGATGATATTTTTGGCTTCATTACTATTGGAAAAGGCATTCGTATTCATAGGGTTGGCTGCTCTAATGCTAAAGAGATGATGAGCAGGTATCCTTATCGTGTGGTTAAAGCCAATTGGACAGAGAAAGGTGCGGCTTCATACCAAGCAGTTCTTCATATTACTGGTGATGATGAATTGGGTATGGTAACCAATATTTCAGAGGTGATTACGAAAGATTTGCGAGTTCAGATGCGATCCATTTCGGTTGAAACCAATGCAGGAAGCTTCGAAGGAAACCTTACTGTTGTTGTATCGAATATTGAACATTTGAATACTTTAATGGTAAAACTTCGTAGAATAAAGGGCGTACATCGAGTTTCGCGCTACGATACGGTGGCATAAGTAGAGAATATGCTTAAGATTAAAGAAAAAAAATCTATAAAGACTTCTAGTTTTAGAAGTCTTTTTTATTGAAGATAGAATCTAATTTATTGTGTTATCGAGGATAACAAAAAGTTCCCCCAAAAAGCTTAAAAAATCTTCTTCAATAAGTGATGTTTTATTGATATTGATTCTGTATATTTGAAATTCGAAAAAGAAAATCGACCATTTATTGGTCCTATTATATATATGGAAAATTTTATTGTTTCAGCTCGAAAATATCGTCCTTCAACCTTCTCAACTGTTGTGGGTCAGGAGTCTATTACCGTTACCTTAAAAAATGCGATCAAAAACAATCATTTGGCACATGCCTATTTGTTTTGCGGTCCAAGAGGAGTAGGTAAAACCTCTTGTGCGCGTATTTTTGCTAAAACCATAAATTGTTCAAATATCTCTTCTGATTTTGAAGCTTGTAACGTGTGTGAATCTTGTAAGGCCTTTAATGAGAACCGTTCATACAATATTCATGAATTGGATGCTGCTTCGAATAACTCAGTGGATGATATTCGTACCTTAATTGATCAGGTAAGAATACCTCCGCAAATCGGAAGTTATAGCATATATATTATTGATGAGGTTCACATGTTGTCGGCATCTGCATTTAATGCTTTCTTGAAAACATTGGAAGAACCACCGGCTCATGCAATTTTTGTATTGGCAACCACCGAAAAGCATAAGATCTTACCAACCATTTTATCGCGTTGTCAGATTTTCGATTTTAATCGTATTAAAGTGGAAGATGCAGTGAAGCATCTTAAGAATATTGCAGAGAAAGAATCTGTTAGTATTGACGAAGAAGCTTTAAATGTAATTGGTCAGAAAGCTGATGGAGCAATGCGTGACGCTCTTTCTATTTTCGATCAGATTGTAAGTTTTTCTGGCAAAGAAATCACTTTCGAAAATGTGATTCAGAATTTAAATGTACTGGATTACGATTATTATTTCCGTATTGTTGATGCAGCATTGGAAGGAAAGATTACTGATGTTTTGGTAATGCTTAATGAGATTTTTGAGAAAGGTTTCGATGGACATCATTTCATTGGAGGGCTAAGTGCTCACATTCGTGATGTGTTGGTTGGAAAAGATGAAGCTACCATACAATTATTAGAAGTGAGTGAGAGTGTGAAGCAGAAGTATGTCGATCAGTCAAAGAAATGCCCAGTCGATTTCTTGTATGAGGCTCTCATGATACTTAACCAATGCGATGTTGGATATAAATCCAGTCAGAATCCACGCTTATTAATCGAGCTTAGTTTAATTCAATTGTCCCAGATAATTGAATCAAAAAAAAAAGGAGCTAGTTTAAAAAAGAATTCCAGGAAATTATTGAGGATTGCTATTGATGGAAGAACTCTTACTGCTACACAAACTGTACAGAAAAGTGGGAGTAAGGTGTCAACCACTATACAGAACCATGGTAATCCTGTTAAAGCAGATTATAAGACAAGTGTTGATACCGGTGTAGCTAGAAATACATATACTTCTACGGTATCAATTAAGCAAGCACTAAGATCTGGTATTCAAAGACCTCAAACTGTAAGCAAACCTAAAGAGAACGGAGCGGAAGTCTCTGATGCAAAGGGTGCTTATATGAATGCCGAGTATAGTAATACTGGAGTTTTTGCGCAACTTAAGGAGTTTGCCAGAATCAAAAATAAGAGTGAAAGGATAAGGTTAGCATTAACTGTGAATCAACCTGAACTTGCTGATAATAAGATTGTTTTGAAGGTGAGTAATCCGCTTCAGGAAGACGATATCAATAGTGTATTGTTAGAATTACAAAATTATTTCAGAAGAATATATAACAACGATTCAATATCGGTGGAGACAATAAAGTCTACAACAACAAAAACCAAAAGGATGTTTACAGATACCGACAGATATAATTATTTGTGCAAGAAAAATCCCGCTTTGGCAGTGTTAAAACAAAAATTCTCCCTCGATTTTGAATAGAAAAGCATAAATAGGTTATATAGCATATGACATTTAGACTAAATAAGGCTCGTGAACTCATTCATGGGCCTTATTTATAGCTACTTATAATTAAAGAAATAAATCGTTAAAAATTAAGCTCTTTTAAATTGGGAATTAAAAAAAATATCTATGTTTACCACAAGTTTGAATTGTGCTTAATTCTTACATAAAAGAGTTAAACAGACTATTTTTAATTTAAAACACACAAAACAACAACCAACATGGCACAGACAGCAAAGATAATCTATACCAAGATTGATGAAGCTCCAGCCTTGGCAACATATTCATTGTTGCCTATTATCAAAGCCTTTACTAAAACTTCAGGCATTGAAATTGAAACTAAAGACATTTCTTTAGCAGGTAGAATTATTGCTAATTTTCCTGAAAATTTAACTGAAGATCAGAGAATTCCTGATTATTTGGCTGAATTGGGAGAGTTGTCATTAACTCCAGAGGCTAACATTATTAAGTTGCCAAACATCAGTGCTTCAATTCCTCAGTTGCAAGCTGCAATTGCTGAATTACAGGAAAAAGGATATAACATTCCTAACTATCCTGAGGAAGCAAAAACTGCTGAAGAGAAAGAACTTCAAGCACGATTCGCGAAAGTATTGGGTAGTGCAGTAAACCCTGTGTTACGTGAAGGTAACTCAGATCGTCGTTCTGCTGCTTCTGTTAAGAAGTTTGCTCAGAAGAATCCACACAGAATGGGAGCATGGTCTGCAGATTCTAAATCTCATGTAGCTCACATGACTGAAAAGGATTTTTATGGTTCTGAAAAGTCAGTAACTATTGAGAAAGATACCAATGTACGTATCGAGTTTGTTGACAATGCAGGTAATGTAACAGTATTAAAAGAAAAGCAAGAATTGTTAGCTGGTGAAGTTATCGATACAGCTACAATGAATGTGAAAGCATTGCGTGCATTCTACAAAAAGGAAATTGAAGCTGCTAAAGAAGAAGGACTACTTTGGTCTTTACACCTTAAAGCAACTATGATGAAGATTTCTGATCCTGAAATGTTTAAGCATGCTGTAGAGGTATTCTACGAAGAAGCTATCGCTAAGCACGCTGATACAATTAAGGAATTAGGAGTGAACTTCAACAATGGTTTGGGTGATCTTTATGCTAAGATTGAAAAATTACCAGCAGACAAGAAAGCAGAAATCGAAGCTGATATAATGGAAGTGTACAAGTCACGTCCAGATATGGCTATGGTTGATTCAGATAAAGGAATTACCAACTTACACGTTCCAAACAACGTAATTATCGATGCATCGATGCCAGTTGTAGTTCGTGATGGTGGAAAAATGTGGAACCCTGCAGGTGAACTTCAGGATACCAAAGCATTAATTCCAGACAGATGTTATGCTACTATGTATCAGGTTTGCTTCGACGATTGCAAGAAAAACGGAGCTTACGATGTAGCTACTATGGGATCGGTATCAAACGTTGGTTTGATGGCTAAAAAAGCTGAAGAATACGGATCACATGATAAAACTTTCTATGCACAAGGTGAAGGTACAATTCGCGTTATAGATTTTGACGGAACAGTTTATATGGAACAAGCTGTTGAAACTGGCGATATCTTCAGAATGTGTCAGGTGAAAGATGCTCCAATTAAGGATTGGGTTAAATTGGCTGTAAATAGAGCTAAAGCAACTGGTTCTCCAGCAATTTTCTGGTTAGATGAAAACCGCGCTCACGATGCTCAGTTAATCGCTAAAGTAAACAAGTACTTAAAAGATCATGATACTGAAGGCTTAGATATTCGTATCCTTACTCCAGTTGATGCAATTACTGTATCATTGGAAAGAATCCGTAAAGGTGAAGATACAATTTCGGTAACAGGTAACGTATTGCGTGACTACTTAACTGATTTGTTCCCAATTCTTGAACTTGGTACTTCTTCTAAGATGTTATCTATCGTTCCATTGATGAATGGTGGTGGTTTATTCGAAACTGGTGCAGGTGGATCAGCTCCTAAGCACGTACAGCAGTTCGAAAAAGAAGGTCACTTGCGTTGGGATTCTCTTGGTGAGTTCTTGGCATTAGGTGTATCTTTTGAGCACATCGCTAACAACTTCAACAACGAGCAAGCTCAGCTATTTGCTGATACTTTGGATGCTGGTGTAACCAAATTCTTGGATGAAAGAAAATCACCATCACGTAAAGTAAATGAATTGGATACTCGTGGTTCTCACTTCTACTTAGCTATGTATTGGGCTGAAGCATTAGCTGCTCAAGATAAAGATGTTGAGTTGAAAGAGAAATTCGGGAAGGTTGCTGCTGAAATGCAAGCTAACGAAGAGAAAATCGTTAAGGAATTGAATGATGCTCAAGGTTCTGCAATGAACATTGGTGGTTATTTTATGCCAAACGAAGAAATGGCTTTCAAAGCAATGCGTCCATCAGCTATATTAAATGCAATTGTAGACGCTATCTAATCATATTAGATAAATCATATAGAAAGGCCTTCCATTTGGAAGGCCTTTTCTTTTGCTAAAAATCATAACATATAGGGATTTTATCTGCGATTTGCTTCAAGTAATTTTGTACTGCAAGAAAGTATGATTTACTTAATAAATAGAAATGATTATTCTTATAAAGTCATACTAATTTGCACAAAATCAAATTAACAAATAAAATGTAAATGGTGTCCTTTACAAAGAATAGTAAAATGGCAGAGATAATCCTAAAAAATTATCAGTTGCTACCCATTATTTCACGGTTTGGTATTAAGTTGGGATTTGGGAATAAAACGGTTGATGAGGTATGTGCAGACAAAAATGTGAATGCCACCTTTTTTTTGGAAATTTTAAATTCTTATCACAATTCGAATTATTTTCCCAATAATCACTTAAGCGATTTTGATGTCGATGTAATGGTAGATTATCTTACAAATACGCATACTTACTATTTGACGTCAAAAGTGCCACATATCGAACTTTTTATTGATAAAATGGAAAGGGAAGCTCAAGATGAAAATAGCAGAAACATAAATTTGTTAAAACATTTTTTTAATGAGTATAAAATTGACATTGAAAATCATTTTAAAGAGGAGGAAAAACGCATATTCCCATATGTAATTGATTTAGAAAGGTCGTTGAGTATAAATACTTGTACCAAAGAGCTTCTAGAAAAAATAAAACACGAACCTATAGAAGTTTATGAGCGAAACCACGATAGTCTTGAAATTAAGTTAGCAGACTTGAAGAGCCTGATTATACGTTTCTTACCACCTTTAAACTGTGAAGATGATTGCGAACATCTTTTGACAGAGCTATTTCAATTCGAGTATGATATTGAAGAGCATACAAGAATGGAAGAAAAAGTATTGATTCCGAAAGTAAAGATGTTAGAGCAAAAAGTATTGGAATATTATGGAGTTTGAGGAGAGAAAATTACATACGGTTATCGCCTCGGAACAATATTTGGTACGGCTGGGAGTTAAAACACTTTTAAATGTAATTGGCATAGAATCAGAGTTGCATGAGGTGGGGACTTTCGATGAATTGGAATATTTTCTTCAAAAAGATGAGAATATGGATTATTTAATTCTAAGTGAAGATATTCTGCAAAAACAAAGAAAAGTAGACTGTCTTGAATATGTGAAAAACTCATTTGGATTAAACACTACCATTTTAATAGGCAAACAGCAATTTTCTTCTTGTGTGTGTGATCATTTTATTTCTTATTCATGTAGCAGAAAAGAGGTAGTAGATAAATTGCAGCAGTTCTTTTATGCTCCTAAAGCAAATGAACAGCAAGAGGAAGATTCTCTTACCTTAAGTGATAGGGAAAGAGATGTTTTAAAAGCTGTTGCACTAGGTTTTTCAAATAAAGAGATTGCTGATCAACTCTTTATATCAATTAATACAGTAATAACGCATCGTAAAAACATTACCAGTAAATTAGGTATTAAAACCATTTCAGGATTAACTGTGTATGCATTGATGCATCATATTATAAAAGCGGAAGAAGCCATGTAAGCTTGGTTAATAGTCTCATAAAGCACATAAATGGCTATTACTGACTAATAATAGGTGCAAAATACGTTTTAGATTGCTTCGTGTATAAGTTGTTAATTTGGATTTTGTTAGTTGAATGGCCTTATCGGAGTTACTTCGGTGAGGTTTTTTGTTTCTCATTAATTCTCATGATTCAATTGTTGTTAATATCCTCATAAATGATGATTGTACAATTTAATTATCATACATAGATTTGATAATGAAATTTTTATGACAGTTTCAATACTTGTACATTGAGTTGTTATATGGAATCTCAGAGTGACAAAAACAGAACTTGATAATAATCATTTTAATTTTAACCCTATGTCAGTAAAATATTCAGTTAGTGCAAAAGGAAATCCAAGTAAACCTACCGAACCTAAAAAATGGTATGCAAATGCCAAGGCCAGTGGTGAAGTCACTTTTAAAGATCTAAGCAAAGAGATCTCGCAAGGCTCAACTACGGTAAGCGATACCGATGTTATGGCAGTTTTGAACGATCTTACCAAACTTCTTTCTCGACATCTTGCATCTGGCGAAATCGTTCGTTTTGGCGATTTTGGTTCTTTTCAGGTTTCAGTGAAGAGCGAAGGAGCGGAAACAGAAGAGAAATTTCATGCTTCTTTAATTAAAAAAGCCAAAATTAACTTTCGCCCGGGTAGCGACTTAAAAGATATGCTACTTACCCTAAAATATACCAAAGCAGAATAGCGAATCGTATTGGTTTCCCAGATGTTTTTTTATTCGTCTAAGCATCTTATAAAAATCGTTTATACGTTTTAGTCAAAACCTTTAAACGTTTTTATAAAAAGATATAGACGTTTTGTAAACCTTGTGGAATATGGAGTTTAAAAAGCCCAATTCAACTCGATCATTTGATTTCTATTTATTAATACAGCTGCTTTTATGTGGCTGTATTTTTTACTTATTTTAAGTTGAAACTATGAGAATATTCTAATATTTGTTTGTGCTATCGGCATTCGTTATGAGTATTAAAATGTCTCGAAGAAGATTATTCCTAATATGAGGTTTATGTGGAACCTTTAGGTTAAAATATATGTTGGTTGACAATTAAATACGATATGCTAATTAAAATGTATTTAGTTAATAAAGTAAGTCTTGCCAAATTATTTGAGTAAGGCTTTTGCTTTCTCACTACATCTTGTGGTTTCATCAGAATTTTATCATCATAAATGAGGATTGTGCAGACTTATAATCCAATATACTTTTGTTGGACTTATTAAGAGTTAGTCTTAATAAAATTTAAGTACCCACCATATATGGGCTAACAAATTGACAAAACTGTTGGATTAACATGAAACTAAGTTCTCTTATATTATTGTTTGTGTTTGGTATTGCAATGATACCATCGCAAGCTATTTCTCAAACTCATCAAAGTGTAAAGGGTAGGGTTCTGTCAAAAGAATCGGGTAAAGCCATTGCTTTTGCAACGGTTGTACTCAACGAATCGCAAAAATGGTCGACTACCAACTTAAAGGGAGAGTTTAGTATTGATAATGTACAAAATGGAGAATACACCATTATTGTTTCGTGCTTGGGTTACAAAAAAATACAAGATACCATTTCCCTTACTGAACTAAGAAATCCATTCACATTGCATATGAGTGTGGAATCGCAAGATTTATCAGAAGTAACTGTTATTGCTGAGGAATCACGAGAAAATGGAACATCTTCAGTCATTAAAAAAGACGCGCTTAATCATCTGCAGCCATCCAGTTTTGCAGATATTCTTGAGTTATTGCCAGGAGGTGTATCTTCCAACAGAAGTTTAACCTCAATGAACCTAATTTCTCTTCGAGCACCCGTTGAGACCGCGAAAATATCCAATAGAGAAAATACATATAATTCATCATTGGGTACTGCCTTTGTGGTTGATGGTACGCCTTTGTCAAATGATGCACAGTTGCAAACCGTTAGTGGTGCAGTTACCTATACTAATACATCAGATGACTATCTGGTGTATAGAAACACCACTGGTAAAGGTATTGATATGAGAATGATTCCAACGGACGATATTGAGAGTGTTGAAATTGTTAGAGGGATTCCTTCTGTTGCTTATGGCTCATTATCGAGTGGTCTGGTGAACATACAACGTAGCTATAAAAAGAAACCTTTGGAACTTCGTGCCAAAGCCAATTCAGGAATGAAATTGTTTGCTTTGGGTAAAGGTTTCGAGTTTGGTAACAAGACATTGAATGTTAATCTTGACTATATAAATTATAAATCCGATCCTCGTAATGTAATGACCAATTACAGTAGAATGACTGCTTCGTTAAGATTTAAGGATGTTTGGAATACCAACTCGGGTATGTTAAAGTTAAAAACAAACATAAACTACACCGGATCTTTTGATGAAAGCAAGCGCGATGAAGAGAATGATACTAAAGATGAATTCTATAAAAATGATTACAACAAGTATCGATTGGCATCAAACCTGAATTACTATTTTGATAGAGGTATTGTAAAGAATATTAATTTTTCTGTTTCAGGTTCATATACATTCGAAAATAAAAAGATTAGAAGGTATAGAACCGGAAGAATGAGTCCAATACTGATTGAAAAAGAGGAAGGAGAGTATTATGGAGAATTCTTACCAGCTTCATATTTGGCAAATCTAAAAATAGAGGGAAAACCAGTTTTCCTTTTTGCAAATCTAAATTCCAAATTAGATTTTGATGTGTTGGGAACCAATCACAATTTAATTGTTGGTGCTGATTGGAGGTACAATAAGAACTTTGGTAGAGGGGAGGTTTTTGATGTAACACGCCCACTTTATGCAGGTAATGGTCGTCCAAGACCAGCAAAAGACATTCCTGCTATGGAAGAATTGGCCATTTATGCTGAAGAGAACCTTTTGGTTCCTATTGGTCTAAACCGATTAAAGATACGAGTAGGTGTACGAGCTGCTTCTTTGCTAAATGTTTCTGATAAGTACTGCATTAGCAATAAGTTCTACTTAGATCCTCGATTCAATTTAAGCTGGCAATTTCCGTCGTTTATGATATTCGACAAATTAAGTAAGCTTAGTGTAAGAACAGGTTTTGGGTGGCATACTAAATTCCCAACCTTATCGCATTTGTATCCTAATAAGGTGTATTACGATGCAGTTCAGCTTAATTTTTATTCTCAGAACGATCAGTTGAGACAAATGCATTACAAAACCAAGATTATTGATCCTACCAACTTTGCCTTAAAGCCGAACAGAAATCAAAAAATGGAAGTTGGTTTGGAATTTAAATCAGGTAAAATCAAGTTTGACATTACTGCTTATAAAGAAGAAATGAGCGAGGGATTAAGACGAATGAGTAATTATGACCTATTCAGTTTTAAAAAATATATCATTGAATCCGGACCAGATCCATCAACATTAAATGCACCACCCACTATTGATATGTTCGATTATAAGCAATACAAAAGATTTGTGAGCTATGGTCAGTCTAAAAATGGTTCCAGAGAAGAAAAGAAAGGAATAGAATATCAGCTCGATTTAGGGCGTATTGAGGCTATTAAATCTCGTGTTTCGATTAATGGAGCCTGGATGTATATGAAGTATGGAAGTGATGCACCAAGATATAAAACCTCTTCGGTAGTAATAGGAGGGGATGATTACCCTTACATGGGATATTACGAATGGGATACATCTCGAGAGTATGAACAGTTCAATACCAATTTCCGATTCGATACTCAAATTGATGAATTGGGCTTAATCTTCTCGTCAACTTTCCAAGTGTTATGGTATACCAGTTGGAAGTATTCGCCACATAATGGAATGCCAAGTTATTATATAGATATGAACGACAATAAATTTGAGTATACAGAGGCAGATACTCAGGATCCAATCCTAAAACACTTGTATGAAAAGCCAAGTGATAATGCCTTCGATACCGAGCGAGTTCCCATTACAATTGATTACAATTTGAAGGTTACAAAATTAATAAATCAGAATATGCGTTTGGCCTTTTATGTAAATAGAATACTGTATTACTATCCTGATTATAATAGAAAAGACGGATTTCGAGTGAAAAGATCAGCATCTCCCTACTTTGGGATGGAGTTAAATATTAATATCTAAATCAATATAATATGAAAATAAAAAGTTTATTTTTTGTTCTGCTAACTTTAGCAGTATTTACAGCTTGTGATGATGATAATACCATTAACAAAACACTATTGAGTGTTAATGTAAACATGCCTGATGATATCAAAGAGAAAAATCCTCAGATAACAGAAGCAGAATTTAATTTAACCAATGTAAATACTGGTGAAGTAATTACTAAAAAAGTGGATTATTTTCCGGTAAGTTACTTCGAAGTTGAAGATGGTTTGTACAATGTTGATGTGAATGCAACCATTCAATACGAATCAGCAAATCAAGAAGGCGAAGTGATTGCAAGCAATTCGGTGAAGGCTCGTGCAGTAAAAGACAATGTAGAAGTAAAGAATGGAAATTTAGATTTACCATTGAATTTCTTTATCCAAAGTACAAGTAATTCTTTTGTGATCTCTGAAATTTTCTTTTCGGGAACAAGTACACCAGAAGGAAAATCATATAGATACGATAAGTTTTTTGAGATTTACAACAACACCAACGAAACTTTATATGCTGATGGTTTGTGTATTGGAGAAGGTGCTTTCAATACTGTTCTTACTTACTCTCAACTAAGCCCTGAAACTGCAAAAACAAGTAAAGCGGTTCTTCATGCCATTTACAGAATACCAGGATCAGGAAAAGAATATCCCATCGAACCAGGTAAAACTCTCGTATTGGCTGATATTGCAAAGGATCATACTGAAGATAATGAGAACAGTTTCGATTTATCAAATTCTAATTTTGAATGGTTTGATGATTACAAAAATTTAGATGTAGATGTACCAGAAGTTGCGAACCTTGAAAAAGTGGTAAGCTATTCTCGTTCAATTTGGACTCCTCATAGTAGAGGATACAATGCATATGTAATTTTCAAACTTCCTAACTCAATAACAGCGGAGACATTTGCAACGGAAAACGCATTTGATTATTCATATGTAGTTCACACACCAACAAAAGATATAACAATGAATCGTCAGGCTTGGGCGATTGATACTGATGATGTTATTGATGCAGTTGAATGTAGTGCTCCTTCTAAATTTAAAGGACTTGCTTACTCTCCAAAATTGGATGTTGGCTATACTTTCGTAGGCGAAACAGCAGATAAAAAGTATGGTCACTCTGTAAAAAGAAGAGTTGAAAAAACGACAGAAGATGGCAGAATTGTATTAATGGATAACAACGATTCATCGATAGACTTCTTAGCAGGTGCAGAAAATCCTTCTCCAGGTGTAGTCGGTGATGCTGAGTAATTAATTATTTCAAAGCATTGATAATTAAAATAAATTATAAAAGATGAAACGAGCTTGATTAAAACAATTATTAAACACATACGATAATGATTGTTTTAATCTTGCGGTTTCTATCCGACAAATACAAGAAAATTATAAACGGATGAAAATTAGAAATATAATAATAGCTGCAGCACTTTTAATTTCTGCTGCATCTTGTGATGATAATGATGCCATTAACAAATCATTTGTTGATGTAAAAGTAAGCATGCCATCGCATTTGGAAGGCAAAAGTGCAGAACTTGAGAATGCGGTATTTACATTGGAGAATGTGAATACAGGCGAAAAGTTGGTTCGTGAAACCTCATATATACCTCAGGTTTACTTTGATTTGGAAGATGGATTATACAATATAAGTGTGGAAGGTACGATTACTTATTCTAACTTGTCATTGGATAATAAGTCAATTCAAAAAGAAACTGGTGTACGAGCTAAACAGGAGAATATTAAAGTAGTTGGTGGAGACCTCGATTTAAATTTGGAATTTGTAACATTTAATCCAAGTCAAGGTTTCTTAATTTCAGAGATCTTCTTTGCAGACACCAGAACACCAGAGGGGAAGCAATATGCCGCAGGCGATCAGTATATAGAAATTTATAACAATAGCGATAAAGTATTGTATGCCGATGGATTGTGTATTGCCGAAACTGAATTGATGTCCGTAGAGGCACTAAATGAATATACTCCAGATATCAGAAACGAAGCAGTACCTGTAAGTTCAGTATATATGATTCCGGGAAGTGGTAATGAATATCCAGTGCAACCCGGAGAAACATTGTTGATTTCTGACATTGCAATCAATCATAAAGAAGCTAATAAAAACTCTTTCGATTTGTCGAAATCGAATTTTGAATGGTTTGATGGTGAAGATATTGATACAGATGTTCCAGAAGTGAAGAATATGATTAAAATGGTCTCTACATCTAAATCAGTATGGCATTTACATAGTAGAGGTTTCAAATCCTATATTTTATTCAAGTTCGATAAAGAGGTTCTTCCTGAAGAGTATGTAAAAGATTACGCATACCATTACGAATATTTGTTTGTATTTAATGATATGGAATTTCCTATGGACTATGATGCATGGAAAGTTCCAAATGAATTTATTATTGATGCAGTACAATGTAGTACGCCATCGGAGTACCAATGGATGGTAATGTCATCTTCTCTTGATGCAAGTTATACACATAGTGGAGATGGTGATGCTTCCCGATATGGAAGAAGTATAAAGAGAAAAGTACTTCATGTTGAAGGAGATAGAAGCATATTGCAAGATACAAATGACTCGGCTTCCGATTTTATTCCTACTGCCGAGCCTTCACCAGGAATAATTGAAACTTTAAATTAATTGAATACAAAAAGGATCATCTGAACATTCAGATGATCCTTACCAGTCGATTTACATCATTTTGCTTATACAATGAATAAAATAATTCTTTCTGCCATACTTGCTTTGATATGCACAATGGGTAATGCACAGAATAACAGGACTAACTATGAGTTCCAAAAAGATCAAATTGGTTTATTTTCTAGTTGGTGGAATAATCCTGCAATGCGTTTTCATTATCCGTTAGAGGAACTAACAGAAGTTTCATTGTCTCAATCGGCATATGACAATAATGTTTACAATGTGCAAAAAGGAGATAAAGGAAATAATTTTGAATTTTTAGCCAACTCATTTACCAAAAAGCAAAACAAACTATTTTATGGTGGTGCCTCTTATAATAATGGAGTGCAGAAAAATGTAAATTGGAATACATTAACCGATATCGATAGGCTGTATCCATATATTGTTGCAGATACAATTCCTGATAAAATGCGTAAAGAGCAATACTATTTTTCGGGAGGCTATGCTCAAAAGATGAATGAATCGGTATTGGGAATATTTGCTTCTTATACAGCTTCAACTTCCTACGACAGAAGAGATCCCCGTCCTTACAATAAGGTATTTGACTTACAATTAGCTACTGGTATTAGCCGCAAGCTCCTTCCTGATTACAATATTGGAGTCAGTGTATTTTTTGACAAGTATCAACAAGATCAAAAATTATCCCTTTTCAAAGACAATGGCTCAGCAAGTGTATTTTACTTGCGCGGTTTAGGAGTTGCTGATGCAACTTATTCTACTGTGATTACAAAAACTAATGGAGGTGCTGATAATACGTACAAACAGAACTGCTATGGTATAAATCTTAGTATGTTACCTCTGAATCAAAAACGCTTATATCTTTCCTTATCTGCCTCAACAAATAACTTAGAACTAACATCGGGAAACAACCAAACGGTAAGCGAGTACGATAAAAAACTAGGCAAACTAGAGTTTGCTTATAAAATAAGTAAAGGATACAATATCAAATTGCTTGGAGAATTAAGCAAAGGAGATGGAACGGAATTTAATTACGACATATCGAAAAAGCATCTTTTGAATAAAGCAAAGAAATTTACAAACATTACCCAATTTCTTCAATTGGCCTTTGCAGGTGAAATGAATTTAGGTTCGAAAACCAAAACGAACTTTATACTTAGTTCAGATTACCACGGTCTGGAGGAAAAATATTTAAAAATAGGCAATGCTTCAATCAATAATAAGAATATCAAAAACTTATCTTTTAGTTTTTTAGCAAATGTGCTAAAACAATATGAGCAGTCTAGCTTGCTATTCAAGTTAGAAACTAATTATAGAAACAATTTAAGTAAGGAATTAAATGCTGGAAGATTAGCTGCAGATAAAGCCATTGAGCAATTGGTGATGCCCAATTATACATTCCAATCTTCCAATCGTTTATTTACCAATTTACTGATTAGATACGATTATTTTATCAATGAAAAGTACGCACTCTATCTAAAGGGAAATTTTGCATATAGTAAATTCAATCAGATAGATACGGGTGAGAATGATAATAGGGCGTACAGCATAGCAATTGGCTTGTCATTCTAAATAGTAAAAGATAACATCTAAATAGAACTTATTAAGAACTAACATTATAAAATAACACTTATGCAACAAGCGATTGTTGAATGCAAAAATTTAACTCATTACTACGGCAAACGTTGTATTTATGAGAATTTAAATTTTGAAATTCCTCAGGGAAGAATTCTGGGACTGTTAGGGAAAAACGGAACCGGAAAAACCACAACCATTAACATTTTAAATGGTTATTTAAAACCTCGAAGTGGAGAATGCCTGATGTTTGGCGAGAGCTCAGCAAATCTATCTTCAGAAACCAAAAGAAAGGTAGGTTTACTGATTGAAGGTCATGTGCAGTATTCATTCATGAACATTTCGGAGATTGAGAAGTTCTACTCGGCTTTCTATCCCAAATGGAGAAAGGATGCCTACTACGAGTTGATGAAACTGTTGAAAATTGATCCAAAGCAAAAGATTTCGCGCATGTCGTGCGGACAGAGATCACAGGTGGCTTTGGGATTGATTTTGGCGCAGGATCCTGAATTGTTGATTCTTGATGACTTTTCGATGGGATTAGATCCTGGTTACAGAATGCTTTTTGTTGACTATTTAAGTGAGTATGCAAAGGCCGAGAACAAAACGGTGTTTGTCACCTCTCATATCATACAGGACATGGAACGCTTAATAGACGATTGCTTAATTATGGATTATGGCAGAATTGTGATGCAAAAGCCGGTAAATGAGCTTTTAGAATCCTTTAAGCGATTCAAGTTTAATTGTCAAAACCCTGAGGCTATTAATGAAATTAGCGACATCTACAATCCGGTAACCATAAAAGGGAACACCGAAGTGTATTCACTATTGGCCAAAGAGGATTTAGAGAGTTTAATGAGAAAAAACAATGTGATGACAAACGAAATTCAGGAAGAAAGTTTGAGTTTGGAAGAAGCATTTATTGGATTAACAGGAAAATATTAGAGAAATGACAAGTGCATTATTATTTAAAGAATGGAAAAAGACCAAGTGGTTTGCAATTGGAGCTTTTGCAGTTGGTCTGGCTCTTTTAACTTACATATTTTTAAAATTAGGACGATCGTTTAGAATGGTCGGATTGGAACATTTGTGGGATGTAATTGTAAATCGTGATCAGTTTTTGTTTCGCGATGTAAAATATTTTCCATTGGCAACAGGCTTCTGTCTGGCTTTGGCACAATTTGTTCCTGAAATGATTCAGAAAAGAATTAAGCTGAGTTTGCACCTTCCTCTTTCCAACAGGAAAATTGTATTCTCAATGCTAGGATTTGGATTACTTGCTCTGTTAAGCATTTTTGTTTTACACCTAATCGTAATTCTTACATTCTCGGTGTTTTACTTTCCAATGGAGATTATTGAAAGTATGGTGTATACCTTGTTGCCATGGTATGTTGCAGGATTAACAGCATATGCATTTATGTCGTGGATTTGTCTGGAACCAACATGGAAACGAAGAGTTTTTAATGCATTGCTTATGTTGGCAAGCTTACAACTGTGTTTCCTTTCCGACTTTCCAGGTGCTTATAGCCTGGTTGTTTTGGCAATTCTTCTAATTCCTTTCTATGTATTGCCTTTTGGCTATTTCTCTGTTCAACGTTTTAAAGTTGGAATTCAGGATTAACTTATTCGCTTAATTAAAAATGAAAAATATAAAATATTTAATTATTGTTTTGGGAACCATGATACTAGGATGGTTGTTGCCCAAATCGTATCATTTGGTAACAGATAAAGCTTCACCAAATATATTTACCTATTACAGTTCAGTTGACAAAGCTTTTTGTGCCATCGAGTTTGATGATGTTAAGGGGCATTTGATTCGAAAAAACGTAAAAACCAATAAAGAATATAGCGAAGCAGAGTTTGATAGCATTTTGCCAATGTTTTACTCAATGCAACTTTTTTCGGATGGTAGAATGCCTAAAAGCATAAATGGCAAAGATATCAATCCAAGAGTGGTTAACTCAAAGAAATTCTTTTTCCGTGTTAAACCAGCTGATAAAAACAAACCACACATCCCATTGTACACTTTGTTTGAATCCATGTCGGGACGTGTTAGAATTGAAATGCCAGGCGATATGTTTCGTTTGACTGATAGAATTGAGTTTATCAATCCTGAAACCAACGAAATTAATGAAGAAAAAAGTGAGCTTTTTAGCAAACAATTTGTTAAGAAAGGTTTTCAATTTCCTGCGAAAATGGCAGCTGGTAATCCATCTACGCGAAAAGCCTACGAAGAAGGTTACTTTATTGTAGACAATAAGGATGAGATTTTTCATCTGAAAATGGTGAACGCAAAGCCCTTTTTGAAGAAAGTACCTTTACCTGATGGAGTAGTACCTACCTATTTGCAGACCATGGAGCCTGATGATAGAAGTTTTTATGCTTTTGTTTTTGATGCGAATAAGAAACTGCACATTATCACAACCGACGCCTATAGCCTACAGGAGATTCCTACACCAGAGTACGATGTAGATAATGATCAGCTTTTAATTATGGCCAATCCTTTGTATTGGAATGTGAATGTTGTATCAAACAAGGGTAAAAATGTTCTGGCAATAAATGCCGATACAAAGGAAGTGGTGGATGCAACAAGTATAGCGGGGCATGAGTTAGGAGTAAATTACAGCAAGTATTTTCTTCCATTTGCTGTAGGATTTACTAGTGGTAACACAAGATACATTAAGCCAATTCTTCATTTCGGTTCATACCTGGTTTTGGTAAGTAACCTTATTCTGGCTTTGGCCTTTGTAATCATTATCAGATATCGCAAACAAAAAATGCAAATCCTACCTGTTGTTTGGATTTCAATAACAGGAATTTATGGATTCATTGCAAGTATAATATTTAACCGTTAAACAAATAGAGATGAAACGAGCATGATTAAACACACACGGCTATGATTATTTTGATCATGCGGCTTCCATCTGATAAAAAACTAAAATTATAAACAGATGAAAAAGTTATTATTCGTTGCAATTGCAGCTTTAAGCGTATTGGTTTCATGCAATCAGACCAATAAAAAACGAGATACAAAACAAGAGGAAATTGAACCCGTTGCTGCTAAAACTATTTCACAGGTAATGGAAATTGCAGCGCAAAATGTTGGAAAAGAGGTATTTTTTCAGGGAATGGTGCAACATGTTTGTGCACATTCTGGAAGACGTGCTATTCTGCTTGATGAGACAGGTAAGCTTTCGATACGTGTTGAAGCAAAAGGAGAGATTAATGGTTTTAATCGCGAATTATCGGGTTCTACCATTGCTGTAAAAGGTACGATAGCGGAACAAAGACTTTCAGAAGAGACCATTAATGAATACGAAGCGAAGGTAAAAGCAAAACAAGATGCCGAAGAAGGAGGCAAGCACTGTGCTGCCGAAATGACTAACATTACAAAAATGCGCGATTGGATGAAAGAAAATAATAAAAAATTCTATTCAATCTATTTCATAAACGGAACATCATATGAAATTGTGGAGTAAGAAAATTTTTAACAAAAGCATCAGGTCTCTTCATCGAGACCTTGGTTACTTGTTTATTGGATTAACTTTAATTTATGCAATTTCCGGTATTTTGTTGGTTCTAAAAAAGGATGAACAAAATCCATCTTATCGTGAAATTGTATTGGAGAAAGTAGCTAAAACGAATTTAACACCAGATGAATTGAAAGCATTCTGGAAAGATCATTTTAGTGATGCTCCAAAATTAACACGCATTATTCCTGCTGAAGACGTATACAATATATATGTAAAAGGTGGATTAGGGAAGTATTATCCTTACGATGGTAAGATTGAACTTACAACATATAAGAAAATACCGATTTACAAGTTTGTAAACGACATTCATTACAATTCAGGTAAAAGATTTTCTTCGATAGCCATGATTTACGCTATTGGTTTAATATTCTTTGCCATTTCAGGTGCTGTTATGGTAAAGGGCAAAAAGGGGTTTAAAAAAAGAGGAGTTTGGTTGATGATCATTGGTTTTATCATACCCGTTCTTTTGTTTTTTTATACTTAGTCTTTTTTAAGATGAGTTGTTATTTTTTGATTTTAAGGCCTTCCGTAATGGAAGGCTTTTTTTATTAAAAAGAATTTGAATATCAACTATCAAAATAATAGCATTAATGTTTTTGTTGATGATCCTTTTGTTGTAAAAACAATTGATTTTTAGATGTTAAAAATATCCTCATTTATTAGGATTGACTATGTGTTTAATTAAAATGAAATTTAACAAATAATACAAAATCTTACTAAAATGGACATCATTAAAACAAAAACAGCCTACAGTCAAGTCAATAACCTATTATTTAAAAGTTACCTCCCTAATATTATTTATTCTGCCATAGAAGTTGGAATATTTGACCAATTGGCAAAAGGTCCTAAATCTTGTGTACAACTTGCCAAATTATTGAATGTTGAGGCCAATATTACGGAATCTTTATTAGAGGTATTATATGCTATTGATTACCTGAAACGAAAAGCTTATATCTACTCCTTGTCTGATTTGGCAAAAGAATACCTTACACAGGAATCGGAAGTCAATCAAATTGCTGCAATTAAAGAATTTACTTCGACAGAAGGGCCATTTGCTAATTTAACTGCTGCATTAAAGGGAAGTGTTCCCGAATTTAATCAAGACGCGTGGAGTTCTGAAGATGCAATTAGACGCATTGAACAAGCTTCGAAAGCAGGATCTTTACAGTATGTACTGAGTTTTGTGAAAAATTTACCTGAGTTTAAAAAGGCAAGGAAAATGTGTGATTTTGCCGGTAATTCAGGTTATTACTCCTATGCTTTTTTAAACGAAAATCAAAGTTTACACTCGCATGTTTACGACTTACAAGCAGTTTGTAATATTTCGGAAAGAATTAAGACGGTTGAGAAAGATTATAATCGAGTGACATATCATTCCTTTGATTTGAACAAGGATGATGAGTTTGGAGAAGCTTATGATTTCTTTTTTAGTTCACATTTTCTATACAAATATAATAGTTCAACAAAATTGGTAGGCTTATTGAAAAAGATCAATAAATCTATGAAAATGGGTGGTTTGTTCGTCTCAAATCATATGAATGGTAAAGGCGGCGGTGAAAATTACCTTACACTATGCATTGTTGAACTAATGACTAGAGCTATGGGATTTCCTACTCATTCGCTATCAGAGGATTTTTTAAAGGATGCTTTAACAGAATCGGGTTTTGAATGCCGTTACGAAAATGCTCCAGATGAAAGAATAGCCTATCCCGGAATGATAATAGCGGCAATTAAAGTGAGTGAGGTGGAGGATGAAGTTGTATCACAGCAAGATACGAACAGAAGTGTCTTGGGATAAGATTTAAAACCATGAATTCATTTTAAGTAGTAATGATCAATATTTATACGAAGCAATAATGGATAAAATAAAAAATACATTAGAAAATAATATCGCAGAAACCTTATACATTACACTTTACATGAAGGCTTTGGAGAGTCAAAAATCGGATCCAATATTATCGGATCCGATGGCATGTGAAATGTTAAAGACCATCGATTACGATTTTTCAAAATACGATAAGGCCATTCGATCAGCAATTGGTGTTGTGGTGCGTTCAAAACATTTCGATGACCAAGTGCGTGACTTTATAAGCAGAAATGTAAATCCGGTTGTTGTAATACTTGGTTGCGGATTGGATACCCGTTATCATCGATTGAAAGATTGTAGAAATGATGCTGATTTTTATGAATTAGATATACCTGAAGTAATTGCTTTGCGTAGAAAGTTCATGTCCGAATCTTCAAATGATACCTATATTTCAGCGTCGATGTTCGAAACAGATTGGATGGATATGATACACGAAAAACATCCCAATCAACCAATCATGTTTGTAATTGAAGGTGTTTTAATGTATTTCGAAGAAGAGGCTGTTAAAAAGTTATTTTCAGATCTTTCCAATCGGTTTTCTAAAGCAGAAATCCATTTTGATGTCATTAATAAATGGTTGGCCAATAATTCACACAAGCACGATACCATTAAAAATTCAGAAGCTAGTTTTGAGTTTGGTTTAGATGATGATGGTTTAATTGAAAATTGGGGACAGAACCTATCTCATCGGAAGACATACTTATACTCTGATTTTCCTGGATGGAAGAAAGTTGGCTTTATTCAACGTTTTATAATGTCAGTAATTCCAAGATATAAATATGGAGGAAGATTACTTCATTACGTATTGAATTAAAATCATCATTTCTTAGGATTGATTACTCATGACTTGTTAATTAATTTTGAATTGTTCTAAACAAGGTATGAGTGAATTAATTTCAAGTTTAACGAAAAAATAAATTAACAGTGAGCAAGACAGCTATATTTACGGTTCTACTACTGGAAATACAGAAAATGTTGCTAATCAATTAGCAGAATTATTAAATGCAGATGTATTTGATGCATCTACAAAACCTACTGAGGCAATAAACAAATACGATAATCTTATTTTAGGAACCTCTACTTGGGGTGCTGGCGATTTACAGGATAACTGGGAAGATTTTATTGAGGAACTTAAGAATACCAATCTGAAAGGTAAAACAGTAGCTCTTTTCGGTTTAGGAGATGCTTGCAGCAATGGAGATACTTTTGTGGGCGGAATGGCACAACTTTACAGTACAGTGAAGGATCTTAATTGTAAAATTGTAGGAAGTGTAGACATTGAAAGTTATGAATTCGAAGAATCGGATGCTGTAGTAGATGGTAAATTCATAGGATTGGCTCTGGATGAAGAAAGTCAAGGCGATTTGTCGGAAGAAAGAATTAACAAATGGGTGGAGCAGATCAGTAAAGAGTTAAAATAATTGCCAATTCATTGGAATATTTGACCGATTTGCTTTCTGCAAGATCGATTATAAATATTATAAACAATGTTGGAACACCAAAAAATGGTATTGAATGCTGTTGCCGAAGACCCTCTTTTATTTAAAAAAGAGTTCGAAAAGTCAGCGCAATGGTTGAGCATTAAAGAGCAAAAGGAACTAAGTAAATGGGTACAATTGAACTTTAGCGCAAAACACTACGAATTATTATAGATGTTTATAAATCAAAATCGGTTTAGTGAGTAATCATAGTTGACTAAATCAAAATAGCAGCTAGAGGCAGTCCAATTTACTTTTTGGACTGCCTCTTTCATTTTTAAACAAGTTATGTTGTTTGTTTGTCTTATTCAGCATCTTCCAGGTGATCCATCCAGATTTTATTGATCTCGTTGTAATCGCCCAAGCCTTTCATTACAGTATTAACCATGTAACCTTTACCTTCCAATCTTTCTTTCCAGGATTGCTCTGAAATTTCTGATTCGCCTGTATTTCCGTTCATGTCGTTGTTTGCATGATCACCAGCAATAGACATTAATGGAGTAATGGTAACTTTGGTAGCTTTTGGAGAAAGTTTATCCAATTCGGCAAGAATACCGCCTATTGAAGTTGTTCCTGCATCGAAACCAATCCCTTCTACCGTACCTACAAAAAAGTTAGGATTTAGTTTTTGTAGCTCGCTCTGAAGTTTTAAGTATTGAGCATCTGCAGCATGTGGAGTACCGTGTCCCATTAACAATACAGGACCATCTTTTAATTCCTCAGAGAATTTTGCAGCTAGAATATCAGCAACAGCTTTAATATCAGCATCGCTATCCAATAAAGGACGACCAATTTTCACGCTTACCCCTTCGTATTTTTCTTTGAATGCATGAATTGCTTCTTTTAATTCATCAAATTCTTCACCAGGAATAACATGTAAAGATTGTACTTTGAATTTAGAAAAGCCATCCTTTACCATGATTTCCAAAGCCTCCTGAGGCGTGTCATTGTCGATAATTTGTCCTTTTAAAGAACCTTCTCCATTTCCCTGACGCAATTTGTTGATAATGATATCGGAGGTGTAACCCCATTTAATGGTTTCACCGGCAAATCGTTTTTTAGCAGCATTGTCGATGTTCTTGAATGTCTCTTGTGGATCTGGGAATGAAGATCCAAAAGTTACCAATAGAATACCTTCTTTGTCACCTAAAGTGTTCTTGTCGTCATTGTTGTCATCACTACATGCAGTGAATACCATTGCTAATGCGCATAAAGCGATAGCTGATCTTTTGATTAGATTCATTTTGTCTTTTGTTTTTGTTAATTTGATCTTATTGATATATCCCTAAAGGAATATTAGGTTATTTGCTAAAGTTTACATTCAATCCAACAAAGAGTGTTCTTCCCGGATTTAAGGTTCCATAATGTGATCCGTAGGGTCTGTCATCTACATAATCAAACAGATTGTCGATTCCTGCAGTGATTCGAATTTTATAGTTCTCCCATTTGTTAATGCTTAGGTTCGAAGAGAGTTTCCAAACTTGGTAAGCATCTGCATAGCTTCTCTCCAAATCTTCTTCCAAATAGAAACGATCCGATTTGTAAACGCCAGACAAGTTGATGTTTAGCTTGCTATTCGTCCATCTTTGATTATAGGATAGCTTCCATGTGGCACTATGTTCTGATATGCCATTTAATCTGATATCCTGAGTTAGGTTTTTTGCACTTACATAGCTATAACTCCCGTTGAATAACAGTCGAGAAAATACAGGAAAACTAAAATGCCAATCAGCTCCTAAAGTTCTGGCATCATCTATATTGTAACGCTTTTTGGTTTCCTCTATACCTCTTCGTGCATGATCGTATGTTGTAGGAATAATTTTATAATCGATCTTGTCGTAGATTCTATTTAGATATACGTTTAATCCTGTTTTAAACTTATTAGCCTTGAATTCAGTTGATAATGCAAGATAATGTGATTTCTGAGCTTTCAAGTTTTCATTACCAAGGTATAGGCGATACATGCCCATACGGTTGCTTTCGTAATAATAGTATAACTCTTTTAAGGTAGGACTTTTAAAGCCATTGGAGTAGGTGAACCTATGAGTGAATTTAGATTCTTTGTACATCATGGTCAGCTTTGGGGTTGCTGAGAAACCGGTTTTATCGTGGTATAGTGTTCTAAGACCTGCAACCAAATCTAATTTGCCACTTAATTTTATTTCATCCTGAACATACAATGAGTAAGTATAGGCATCAACTTTAGGTGTGGTTAACCTGTATTCCGCTTCAAGGTATTCGCCTTTAATTTCAGTGCCAAAACTTAGTTTGTTCTTGTCGTCGATATTAAAAATGCCTTTCACTTGTGAGATTACATTTATCTCATCCGAATTTTTAAATCGATCGCCCGGATAATAGGTCTTCTTGATTACATCGGTGCTGGTAATATAGGTTTCGTTGTATTTGTATGGATATTCGGTGTAATACAAGTAGTTGTTTGCATCAAAATTGAAACTCAGGTAATTTTTGTGTTTCAATTTATACTTTCCGCCTAGCGAAATAGCTCTGTTGTTGTAATAGTAATTGTGCATTTGAGCTTTGAATGGGAAGTACAAAGTCTTTTCATACCAGGACAAGTCCATGTTAAAACTCAACTTTTTGTTCATTTCGTACTCTAAAAATTGGCTAATGGTATAAGATTTACTTTTGTTTACTGGTTTGTAGTAGGTATGAATCAGGTATGGCAAATCGTGATTGGATTCCCATTTGTTATTAAATTTCAAAGAATTCAATTGGTATCCAGCCTTTTGTTTGTGGTTAAAAGTAGTTTTACCAGATAGTTTTCCTTTACTAAATGTGAAGGAATTTAGCTGTTTGAAATCTCCATAAGCACCCAGGCGAGAACTACTACTTGCTGATAATTTACCTTTTACTTTTTTGGTGATGATATTGACCACTCCAGCTATAGCATCGGATCCGTATAGGGTAGAGGAAGCACCTTTTACCACCTCAATTTGCTCAATATCGGCTGAGTTAATTCTATTTAAATCAGCATATCCGCCAACCCCACCTGTTAGTCGTTTGCCATTCAAAAGGATCAACACGTAATCTTTACCCAAACCATTAATTTTGATATTGGAACCCATCGAACTAGTGGTATAGTCAATAGAGGAGGAGATACCCGAAATGATTTCCTCTACATTTCTCCCTGAGATATCAGCAATGTCTTCTTTTGTAATGATTTCGGTTTGAACAGGCACATTATCAATTTTATAATGTGTTCCTGTACCAGTTACAACTATTGGAGAGATGGTAAAAGATTTTGGCTGAAGCCCAATATCGAAACTTTGGGAAGCGCTTAACTCAATTTCTTGACAGAATTTTTCGTATCCAAGAACTGAAACACATAGATGATATTTGCCTTTTGCTACATTGGTTAACTCATACTGCCCATCTTTTTGTGTAGTTGTTGTATTCAAACTATCGAGGTAAACGAAAGCAAAATCGATTCCCTCTTTGGTGTTTTTGTTGTACACCTTGCCATTAAGGCTAAATTTTTGTGAGAATGCAGTGAAACATACTACCTGCATTAACAACATGCAAAAAATCTTATGCATAGTAAAAATATACTAATGCATTCCTGGAATATGTGAGATGAATGAAATCAGAAAATATACTCAAATCATCATTAACTTCTTTTCCCGGAAGCAATAATTAAACAATATCTCCTGGCAGGTTTCCTGACTTTCCCGATTCTCAACTCCTTCCCATCCCTATAGAACAGTGGATTTTGACTGTTGAGAACGAATTAATATCATAGGATATTAACGAGATTTACAGTAGCGGGTACTGTTCCGGATTTACACCGGATTCCCTTTTAACTCCATTCGCTGAATGCAAACAGAGCACCAAAAGCTTTGCAAATGTATTCTTTTTTATTGATTATAAAATAAAGGGAATTGCTTTTGCTGTATGTTAATTAACAGGTTTGAATTTGGAAAATATATATTGCTGCAATAAGTTTTTGTTAATCAATGTCTTTCGGTATTGTATTAATTGCCAGTTTAATTGAGGGTAAATTGTTTATTCTTATATGATCATATGTTATCTATCTAATTTTGAATCCTTTTAAGCTTCTTATTTGTAAAATTTATCGAAATTCATTTCTAATTCATTCTATATATTACTTTTGTACTCTATTTCTGAAATGACATCATTTCATATTTGTAAATATTTGCTTATTAATAAGTTTTGTGCTTTTAAAAATCTGGAATTAATGAATTTTCGTAACAAATCCATCATCTTTATAGGAGCGGTTATCATTTTGGCATTTGGTGCGGTAGCTTATTTGATTGGGGATAAAATGACCATTACCGCCCGTAAAATGAGCGTGGATCTGGCTTTATCGAAAGCACAAAATAGTTTTTTGATTGTAAAAAGAGAATTGGATGAAAGCATTTTGCGTACAAAAATGCTAGCCGAATCGATAGAAGAAACTATCGATATGAACACGAAGGAATCCGCGCTAATTAATAATGCGCTGATCACCAAACTGAAGTTGAGAAACGAAATTAATGCAGTTTGGTACATTCCTATTGATTCATTAAATAGAAGAAATGATCAGATAGATTCTTCTTTCTACCAATCTGATTTGAATCTAATACACAATCAATTGGCGATTCAATTTCTGCAAAGTAAAAATGAGAACATATCTGTCCCTTATCAGGGATCCGATGATCGTTTAATAAGTTCTATTCTGGTTCCGGTTGAACGTAGCAATCGTATTATTGGGGTGTTGGGTGCTGATCTGGATCTGTATCGATTTCAGCAACATTTTTACGATAATGAAGATTTGGGAAGAGCCTATGTAAGTATTATTTCCGAACAAGGATTCTGTATATCACATCCCGAGGAAAGTTTTATTGGTAAAAGTATTGATCATTTGAATGATGCAGATGGGATACGAGAGGTGTTGGCAAGTGGTAAAAAAATGCACAGCGAAGTTCATTCTCAATTTCTTCAAGTACCTGTTATTAGGGTATATCAACCTGTTACTATTGGAGAAACCAATACCAATTGGCTAATTACAGTAAGTGTACCACTTTTCAACGTAAAAGAAACGGTGCAAGCCACACGAAATTCAACCATATTAATTGGATTGGTCCTGGCTCTTTTATTGATGGTTTTTCTTTATTTTTCTCAGCGTCGTTGGCTTTATGAATCAACTAAAAGGAGAAGAGCGGAAAGAAGACACATGAACGAGGTAAGTAAATTATCTTCCATTATGGAGAGTACCGATCAAATTATGATTTTTTCGGTGGGAAGAGATTACCAGTATACTAGTTTTAATTCGGTGCATAAAGAGGAGGTTCTTAAATTTGAAAACGAACTTATAAAAGAGGGGAAGAATATTTTGGATGCTTATTATGGTGATTTTCGCATCAAAATGAAAAAGTATCTGGATAGAGCATTGGGAGGAGAGCATTTCTTGGTAGAATATCAACGTCATGGAATAGATTACCAGCAGATATTCAATGCCATATCCGATTCAGAAGGTAGGGTTGTCGGTGTAGCAAGTTTTAAACTGGATATCAGTGAAACTTTACAATTGAGAAAAAAAGCACAGGAGGAAGAAGAGGAGAAGGTAAAAGCACAGTTAAAGAATATCAAAAATCAAATTAACCCACATTTCTTATTCAATTCCTTAAATTCACTGTATGCCTTGGTGGATGGGGAGCCTAAGTTGGCTCGTAAATTTATTGTGAGTTTATCAAAGGTATACCGATATCTGTTAGACAGTAATAACAGTAATTTGATTCAATTGAAACAGGAAATGGATTTTATAAAGCAATACGTTTTTTTACAAAGGATACGTTTTGGAGAAAATTTAATACTGGAATACGATATCCCTGAGGATGCAATGCAATATAAACTACCATCTGTAAGTATTCAATCATTGGTTGAAAATGCCATTAAACACAATGTTATTACCAGCGATAAGCCACTAACCATTCGTATAAAGATTACTGATGACAATTGTATTTTGGTTGAAAACCCTTATCAGCCGCGTACCGATTTAAATCATTCGCCAGGTACAGGATTAAAGAACCTTGATGCTTTGTATACTTTTTTGGGCGATAGAAAACCATATTATGGCATAGAGCAGAACCATTTTATTGCAAAGTTGCCTCTGTTTTAGCAAAACACTTTATTGCCTGCAATCCATTCACACCATTTTTTTTGTCTTTCACTCCCTAATATTTCTGATTCACTCCTTTCTTTTTCCTTGTGAGTTTGAAATAATTCATTTTTGTTCCGAATTCTTGCTTTGAGCTGCCATAGCAGTAGCAATAATTAATGCGAAACAACAAATATGAGGAGATTGTTTGGATCTCTTTGAAACAAATCATTATAAATGAATTTAAATACAATTACACCTACTAAGTCGATTGGGAAACTGATGATAATAGCATGCATTCTGGGGGGTATGCATGCGAATTCCATAGCATCAGAAACTCATTCGATTTCTCCTGAAGAAGGAATCTTTAATTTTTGGAAAAAGAAGAAAAAAGAAACAGAAGTAGATTCTACCACAAATAAAGAATCGAAATCTGATTTAAAAGCTTTTGAAGAAGTAATCACTTCTGATGCTCAAACAAAATTGGGTGTTATTAACATTCATCGAGTAAAGAAAGATTACTATTTCGAAATTCCTGATTCTTTAATGGGACGCGATTTTCTTTTGGTGAATAAAATTTCAAAGGTTCCTTCTCAGGTGAACGAATTGGGCTTGAACAAAGGAATCAATTATCAAAACCTATTAATTCGTTTTGAAGCAGATACCATTCAAGAGAAAATTTGGGTTAAAACTTACCATCCTTATTACGAGGGAAAAGAAGGTGATGCGATTACTCAATCGGTAAAAGACAATTACATTCCTTCAATCAGAGAAGCTTTCGATTTGGCTTGTATTGGAAAAGATTCTACATCCTATGTTTTTAAAGTAAACAAGGTATTTGATGGATCGGAAAAGAGTTTGAATGATTTGTTTGGTGTTTTAGGAATGCCAGGTAGTGCCATAAAGTCATTGTCCAAAATTAGTGCAGCTAAAAGTTTTCCTGAAAATGTGATCATGAAATCACTTTTGACCACTAAAGCAGAAGGGATTACCGTTTCGATAGAGGTGACTTCTAATATTGTACTGTTGGCTGAAGAACCAATGAAACCTCGTTTTGCAGATCGGAGAATCGGTTACTTTACTACAAAGCATTTCTATTATAAGGATTCTCAGCAAGCAGTTGAAAATCGCGAATTTGTAAACCGTTGGAGACTGGAACCTAAAAAAGAGGATGTAGAAAAGTATTTGGCTGGTGAATTGGTAGAACCTAAAAAGCCAATTGTATACTATATTGATCCGTCAACTCCGCCACAATGGAGACAAGCCATTAAAGATGGAATTACGGATTGGCAAGCAGCTTTCGAACAAGCAGGCTTCAGGAATGCAATTATAGCCAAAGATGCTCCAGTGGATGATCCTGATTTTGATGGTGATGATGTTCGTTTCTCAATGATTACTTATGCAGCATCGAGCCAGGCGAATGCCATGGGACCATCTGTTGTAGACCCGCGTTCGGGTGAAATTATTGAAGCAGATGTAATCTGGTGGCACAATGTGATGACCGCTCTTCATTCATGGATTAGAATTCAAACAGGAAGCATTGATCCTAAAGCCAGAGACAACAAATTTACAGATGAACATATGGCTCATGCCATTCGTTTTGTTTCTTCTCACGAAATAGGTCACACTCTTGGATTGATGCACAATATGGGAGCTTCCTATGCTTTCCCGGTTGATTCGTTAAGATCAAAAACGTTTACCCAAAGAATGGGGGGTACTGCACCATCTATCATGGACTATGCACGTTTCAATTACGTAGCTCAACCTAAGGATGGCGTAAAAAACATCACTCCTCAAATTGGGGTATACGACAAATATGCCATTGCATGGGCATATCGTTGGATCGATAAGAATACACCATGGGATGAGTTGCAAGTATTGGGCAATATGATCCGCAAACATGAAGATGATCCTCTGTACCATTATGGACCTCAACAAAGCGGCAAAAATACTGTTGACCCATCAGCACAAAGTGAAGACTTGGGTGACAATTCGATGAAAGCAAGTCGTTATGGGTTAAAAAATTTGAAACGCATTGTTCCTGAAGTAGAAAAATGGACCTATGAAGAAGGTGTAAGCTATGAAAAGGCAGGTAAGATGATGATGGGGGTTATCGGACAATGGTTTACTTATGCCAATCATGTAATTGCAAATATTGGTGGTATCTATTTGGATCAGCCTGTTTATGGTGAAAACAAAGCAGCTTATGCTCATGTAGAAAAAGCCAAGCAAAAGGATGCCGTTCAATACATCATTGAAGAAGTAGTGAAGAATCCAGAATGGATTACCAATGCAGAGATCTACAAAAAAACATATCCAATTCGAGAATCTGTTATCGGAAACATTGAGTATGCTCCAACAACGCTTTTCAGAGATTTAAATTCTCAGCTTTTCTTTTCAATTCTTAAAGATGAGCGATTGCAAAGAATGCTGCAAAACGAAGCGATGAATGGCAACAATGCCTACACCGTAACCAAAATGCTGAGAGATTTTCACAATGGTGTTTTTGCCAAAACCATTAAGCGACAAAAGTTAGATGTCTTTACTCGTCAAATGCAGAAGAATTTTGTGGATAACCTGATCATTACCCACAATAAAACCATGGAAAAGACTACCAAGAAATCACTTCATGACCATCATAATCATTGTGGCTGCAGACTTCACAATCGCATGCCAATGCTTTGTGATTATGCAGTGAAAAATAAGGAGATGTTTGATACGGGCAGTGAAATAGAGGATATGGAAAGTAAATATGCAGATAGAAATATTTTCTATGCCACGAGCAATAGGGTATCCGATGTGGTATCGGTGAAGCGTGGAGAACTGTTCAGAATACGAGATCTGCTTTCGAAAAGATTAACAATTAATGATGAAGCTACAAAGTTTCATTATCAGGATTTACTTCTTCGAATTGAAGAAGCACTTAATATACATCTATAAATTAGTTAGTGCAGGTTGGGAGAATTTACCTTCTCCTTACCTGTTTTTTTATATACAATAACCATTAGATTAATAACCAATAAAAAACAAAAGTTTATGAAAAGAATGCTAACCTTGCTTTTGATCTTGTTGCCAGCATTTGTTTGGGCCCAAGAGACGAAGCTGATTAAAGGAAAGGTACTTTCAGGGAAGGATGGAGACGTTCTGATTGGTGCTTCGGTTTTCATCGACAAAGCAACAATTGGAGCTGAAACCGGGATGAAAGGTATTATTGAAAACATTAGCTTAGGAACAATTACTGATTTCGATGGAAATTTCACCCTTGAAGTTCCTAAAAATTTAAATACCATCTCATGTAGCTTTTTGGGTTTTCAAACTCAAGTGGTAGACATTAAAGGAAAGTCTTTCGTAACCATTAAATTGAGTGAATCAACCAGTGAGTTGGGAGAGGTTATTGTTACAGGTTACCAAAAAATTGAAAAACGAAAAGTGACCTCAGCAGTTGTTAAGGTAAATGCTGATAACATTCGTCAGGCGGGTGTTGCCAATGTAGATCAAATGTTGTCCGGTCAGCTGGCTGGTGTTACCAGTGTTGTTCAAAGTGGTGCTCCAGGTGCTCCTGCTAAAATTCGTATTCGCGGTACAGCTTCATTAAATGGTACTCAAGATCCTCTTTGGGTATTGGATGGGATTCCATTGGAAGGAAATGATGTGCCTGATTTTAACGACAAAGACAATATCGATCAATTGTACAATTCTTCGATTGCCGGTTTAAATCCACAGGATATCAAAGACATTACCGTATTGAAAGATGCTGCTGCAACTGCCATTTATGGTGCTCGTGCTGCAAATGGTGTAATTGTAATCACATCTAAAAAAGGGAAAGCGGGAAAAATGAGAGTACAGCTTACCAGCAATACTTCATTCATTTCTAAACCTGATTTTGACAAATTGAACCTGATGAATTCCAGCGAAAAAGTGGATTTGGAATTGTTGATGGCAGGTAGAACAGATTTAACTTACAACGCTGGTAAAGGTGGTGTAGCTCAAATTTTAAATGCAAATAACGATTGGGACAATTTCCAGACCGGTGGTATCGATGCAATTAGTGCAGAATCTCTAGCTGCAATTAATCAATTGAGAAGTATTGATCCTAATTTGGAAGATGAGTTGTATCAGAACGCAGTGAACCAGGATCACTCATTAAGCATCTCGGGAGGTAGCGAAAATGCTACTTATTATTTTTCTGCTGGTGCCCACACCGAGAAAGGTACAACCAAAGGGACATCACTTAGCCGTTATAATGTTACTTTAAAAACGGATTTTAAATTAACAGAGAATTTAACTTTTGGGGTAAGCATGTTTGCCAACCAAAGAAGAAACCAAAGCTTCTTAACAGAGGGTAGTATGTTGACCAACCCATCTCAGTACATTCGTTCTTCAAATCCTTATTTGAGATTAAGAGATGAAAATGGGAACTATGTGTACAACCAGAATGAAAATGGAGTTTATAATATTATCAATTTAGATTATAACATTCTTGAAGAAAGAGAAGGTACAAGCCATGTTTTAAAAGGGAATAACCTTAACTCAATTTTCAATGTGAACTGGAAAATCCATCCGAATTTAACTTACCGATCTCAATTTGGATACCAGGTTGACAAATCAAATACCACAAAAGAGGCAGAGCAAGAGACATACTTCGTACGTAGAACTCGTTATAAGAGTGGGTATGGTAGCATAGTTGATAATAAGTATGAAAATTACTTTTTGCCTGAAGGAGGAATTATTAAAAACTGGGATGCAGAGAGTACTTATTACAACTGGAAAAACATCCTTCAATATTCGAAAACATTTAACGATTTACATGAGGTTGATGTAATGGCTGGTAGTGAGATCAGAGAATCTAAATATACTCAGGTTGCTACTTCTGCTTACGGATGGAATAACAAAAACAATACCTCTAAGCCAGTAATTTATAGAGATGAAGAAGATGCGAAATCATTTCCATTGTTTACGAAAACCTATAGAAAGAACAGATATGCTTCTTTCTTTGGAACAGCATCATATACCTTCAACAGAAAATATACTTTCTTTGGTAGTGTTCGCTTTGATGGATCAGACTTGTTTGGCGTAGATTCAAAATACAGATACCTGCCTTTGTATGCATTAAGTGCGTCTTGGAATGCAAAGGAAGAGTCTTTCTTTAGAGATGTGAACTGGTTAAGTGCATTAAAATTCAGATCTTCATATGGTTTACAAGGAAATATCGATAAACAAAGCTCACCTTATATTGTAGGAACACCAACTGTTGTAACCAACTTACCAGGAAACAGTGAGAATGGAATTACCGTAATGGGGCTTCCTAACGACAAATTAAGATGGGAGAAAACTTCAACTTATAATGTTGGGTTCGATTTGTCTGTATTGCGTCATGCTGTTCGCATGTCCTTTGATTATTATAATCGTAAAGGAACTGATTTAATTGGATCACAAGCCGTTCCATTGGAAAATGGATTCAATTCAATGTCGGTAAACTGGGCTGAGATGACCAATAAAGGTTGGGAATTAAGTATCTCAACTCGAAATATTAAAACCGACAATTTTGAGTGGAATACAAACTTTAACATTGCACACAACGAAAATGAAGTGTTAAAAGAGCAGCAACAAATCAATTCATTAACTCCATCTCGTGAAGGTTACTCAGCCAATTCTGTTTGGGTAATTAAAACTGCTGGATTGGATGAAAATGGTTATCCGCAATTCGAAAAAGATGGTCAAATTGTATCGGCGGATGAATATTTCTCTTTGTATGATCAATGGGCTGATTTCTATCCAAACTATATGGCAGGCACAAAATTGTCTAATGAAGAGTTGAATGACCTGTTTGTGAATGTAGGTAGTAGCGATCCTAAATACTCCGGTGGTATCATCAATACTTTCAAATACAAGAACATTGATCTTACGGTTTCTGCCAATTTCAATTTGGGAATGAATGTAATGGAAAGACCACCTTACAGCATGACTCAATATGACAAATCAACCAATACTTCAAGAGTTCTTTTGGATGTATTGAGAGGTGACAACAAATCATTGCCAAACCTAATGGAAAAAGGATCGGCTGATGGACAGTATTGGATGCAAGAGCAATTTTACAATGTAATGCGTCCTGATTTCTACAACCGTTTGGACATTTGGCACAAAGAGGTGAATTACCTAAGAATTAGTAGCATTCGTTTGGGTTATACATTAACTAAGGAAATGCTTAAAGATCTTGGTTTGTCTAGTGTTCGTTTGAGTTTTGAAGCCAGAAATCCTTTCGTGATTTCAAATGGGTATGATGGATATTTCGATCCTGAATCATTTGGAAATATTTATGCTCAGCCACAGCAAAAATCTTATACCATTGGTGTTAACCTTACATTTTAATTGAGAGAAATGAGAAAAATTAGTAAATATTTATTTTTATTGCTGGCAGTAGTATCATTCTCTGCCTGCGAGGATTATTTGGATGTAAAGCCAAAAGATAGAATTATTCCAACTACAGGAGATGATTTTAGAGACCTGCTAAGCAGTGCTTACAATGCAATTCCTGCTGATAAAGCGAAGTTGGCTTTTCGTACCGATGAAGTGAAGTTAAATGAAAGCAGATGGGATTTATCGAATGTAAAGGATATTTACATGTGGAACGATGCTAATCCTGCTGATAATACAATTACCTATACTTATGATATTTTTTACAAAGTAATCATGTATGCCAACCATGTGATTGCAGAAGGTGGTGATGCAACCGAAGCAACACAGGAAGAAGTTGATCAGATTGTAGGAGAAGCTTATTTATTAAGAGCCTATATCCATTTTTACCTAACAAATATGTTTGGAAAGCCTTATCAGAAAGAAAGCGCTGCTACAGATCAGGGAATTCCTCTTTCTCTAAAAATTGATAGCGAGGCAGAATACATTCCAAATACCGTTGCTGAAGTATATGAGCAAATTCAATCGGATATTGCACAAGGTCTTTCTAAATTGACTGTGGATACTTATGCAACAGGCTTGAACTACCGATTTAGCAAGGTGGCTGCATTGGCATTTCAGTCTAGGGTGTATTTGTACATGGCTGAATACGCAAAAGCTCAGGAGAGTGCTTTGGAAGCATTAAAGTTGAAGTCAGACTTACAGGATTTGGTAGCTGACAACTCGAAAGCACCACACATGTACGATGCTGTAGAAAGCATTCTTGCCATGGATGATAATGTGGATAAGAACTTACGCGATGAAGCTTATATTTCAGAGGAAATGAAGGCTGCATTCGATCAAACCAATGATTTGCGTTTTGCTTTGTATTTTGAAGCAGATGGTGAAGAGTTTGCCATTAATAAAGGGCTTGAACTGGCTTCGAAATGTACTTTCCGTACTGCTGAATTGTATTTGATTGTTGCAGAATGTAAGGCTCGTTTGGATGAATTGGAAGATTCAAAAGATTATTTGAATCAGCTAAAAGCAAAACGATTGACAGCGGATTTCTATACTACTGAAGAAACAAGAATCAATGCATTGGATAAAGCAGATTTAATTGCTGAGATTGCCGCTGAACGTTTCCGTGAATTGGCTTTCGAAGGTCACCGCTGGTTCGATTTGAGAAGAACCACTCAACAGAGTTTGACTCATAAATTTAAGGATGAAACTGCAGTTTTAGAAGAGGGAGATCCTCGTTATACATTGCGTTTCCCTCAGGAAGCGATAGACAATAATCCTAATTTGAGAGATTAGGACCGACTAGCATATCATTTGAATCAAAAATTGTGGTATTCCGTTACGGAATGCCCCTTTTCTTTTGTAAATTGGCACCTTCAAAAAGCGAATACACTATAAGCAAATTTATTTTTAGAATATAGGAAATAGATATGCATTAGTTTTATTTCGGAATTCTCCCTTTTAAGGGGAGATGGCGACAGCCAGAGGGGTGCATTTATTTATATTTTTACCAATTCACCCTTTTCCCTATTGGGATTGTTCACATACAATTTTTACATTAATGTGTTCACGAGCTCGGCTTCGCTACGGTTCCCTTACAAGGGAAAAACTAAATTTGAAAAAGCTATGTGAGATTCATCTGTAACTAATCAATATAGTTTTCATATTTGTGTATAAAGAGAGTCGTAAAAAGCAAGAGGAGATGATGGAAGTAGTAATCATAGAGGATGAACAATTGGCAGCACGTGAGTTGGAGAAGATGCTTTTGAGCTTGCGCCCAAATCAAGTTCAAATTACAGCACGTTTAGAGAATGTTATGGATGCTGTGAAGTATTTATCTTCACACAGACCTGATTTGATCTTTATGGATATTCATTTGGGCGATGGCAATAGTTTTGGCATTTTCGATAAAGTAAGTGTTGATAGCCCTTTGATATTTACGACTGCTTACGATCAGTATGCCATACAGGCCTTTAAGCAAAACAGTGTGGATTACTTGCTAAAGCCTATTGATCCGGATGATTTGGAAATGGCATTGCAAAAATTCGAAAAGAGATATCAAAACAAGGAAACTGTAGATTTGTCTTCACTGCAGCAATCTTTAAACCATTTGGTGGCAGGAAATGCATACCAGGAACGATTCATGGTAAGTCGTGGCGATCGATTGTGTTCTCTTGAGGTGGATAAAATCGCCTATTTTATGGCCGATGGCAAATCGCTCTATCTTTTTGGTTTCGATGGGCACCGTTATTTGTGTGATGGTACCTTGTCTTCTTTAGAGGGCAAGTTGGATCCCAAAAGATTCTTTCGCATCAACCGAAAGTTTATGGTGAGTTATGCTTCCATTATCGACATGCATTATTATTCGAAAACAAGAATCAAACTCAATTTGAAACCCGATCAGGCCGAATGTATGGATGCCATTGTAAGCCAGGATCGATGCAATGATTTCAAGAAGTGGTTGAATGACTGATATGTGTAGCTGTTACTTCATCCTGCAAAGCAAGAGAGTAGTTTGTAATTAATTGTTTTATATAGAATTCCAGGGAATTACATATTTCAAACTCAAAAGACAACTACTCTGCATAAACTTGTTAGGTTCTATAAAAGCATTACAGGGTTTCTTACTAGAATAAGTATATTTTATTGGATTTCAATCAATCGACTTCATATATAGTTTATCTCGCCAATTCATTGAATTGACCCATTTACTCATCATCACCACGCATTAAATCAATCATATTAGAAAGTGCTTTCATCGATTTTAAAACAGATTCTTCAGTTTTTTGATGATACTCTTCGTTTGCAATATTTTTTAACTCCTCTAATTTGACTTTATCGATCTTTCTTTTTTTGCTAATGCCTTTTTTTAGCTGCTTGATTCTATTTATTTCCTTTTCCTCATTCGCTTGTTTTCCTTCTGCAGTTTGAATTTTTTCTAATTTTCTTTTAGAAGCCATTTCACTAGTAATCTCTTTTAATCTGGCTTTTTTTCGTCTTGCTTCCAGTCTAGTTTTCATCTCCATCAGCTGAAGCGCATTGTAGTCTGAAACACACTTGTTTGCAAATTCCTCAGGAGATAAACCTAATTCAATATTAGCCTTAATCTGTTCATAATATCTAAAAAGAATCTTAGCATTTCTATCCATTATATCTATTTATATGATTATTTAACATTAATAAAATGCTCTTGGGCATATGAGCATTGTAAAAGTATAAAAATCGGCGATATATATGAAGATGATGTTAGTTAATTTACAGGGCAATTGTATTTAGAAATATTTTCGCTCATATCAGCAGGTGAGTTTTATGCTAAAAGCTATGCAAGAAAGCTAAATATGCTTTACAGATAATAAATACAAGCTTCCATTAGGTTCAGTCCAATAAGTTGTTGTAATAATGAAATGCGATTGTGCTGAGCCATTCACTGATAAACAACTATATTTGCAGCCTCAATTCGAAAGACAGATGATAGATACACTAGAACAAGGATTTTTTGGCATAGGAATACAGAATGGAAAAACACCTGAGAATTTAGGAGTGTTGTGGAGATCGGCACAGAATATGGGGGCTAGTTTTATTTTTACCGTTGGCAAACGCTATGCAAAACAGGCCTGCGATACACACAAGGCCACAGGAGCCATGCCGTATTTTCATTACGACAATTTCGATGACTTTTATGCGCACCTGCCAAAGGGAGCTGTTCTGGTAGGAGTGGAGCTGGATGAAAAAGCCGTGAACCTGGAAGAGTTCAAACATCCACGTCGTTGTGTTTACCTTTTGGGTGCCGAAGACAATGGCTTAACCAAAACTGCCATTGAAAAATCGCATCACCTGGTAAAATTCGACACACGCCTAAGCGTAAATGTTTCGGTTGCTGGTAGCATCATCATGTACGACAGAAACCTGAAAGCCAAGTTTGGGCAGATGATGTATTAGATTGGTAGCTATCTTTTGACAAAATGCTGAGCATATTGGAGATGCTTAGCATTTTTACAGGAAATCTCAACCCATTGCTTATTAATTAGAAGATCTCTTGCAGTAATTTCTCATCCAGAAGGATAGAAGATTGTATGTGGAAATCTTTCTCATCAATATTGATCATTTCCATAGCCAATTCTTTATGAATAAGCTTGCCATCTCGTATACCTGTGTAATCGAGATAGGAGCTAAATTCCCAATCATCCAATGAATTGCATAGTCCAGCCAGAACTGGATTTTGATGAATGTAGTGAAAGCAGTTATCTAATAGATAATCATTATCGGGAACGTCATTTAAGCATTTTGCTTTGGTTTTGTGTGCAAATAGGTTGCCTCTTCTTCCAATCGCTTTATTTATAGCTCTAGAATAAGAACTTAGTAAGGTGCCAATGTTTTTCGAAAGCATTTGAGTACTTACTCTATGAGACTCATCTATATTATTGCAAGAATTCTGATTGGCTACTAGAAGAATATGAAAATGATTGGGCATTAAGCACCAAGCTAGGATTTCAGCATTCGGAAGGATCAACTTCTTTATTTTATTGAGAAAGTAGAGGTAATTATCTCTCGAATGAAATAGTTTTTCATTGCTTCTGTTGTAGATGTGATACGTTTTACCCTCTTCAAAATGCATGATTAAATATTATAATGTTTACATGTCTAGCATCTTGGAGATGCTTGACATGTTCTGTTGCTTATTATTATTCAGTCCTTGAATCTATTTAGTGAAGTTAATAAAATATTTATGAATTGGTAAGTGAAGAATTAGCATCAAAAGTGCACTTTTACGAAGGTCAATTCCATTACATGTCTAGCATCATAGAGATGCTTGACATATTATCAGAAAGCTTAGCTTATAAGGCTACTTTACTAAGTAGCCTTATAAGCTTTCATAACCTAATATTTTTCACCTGAAAGTAAAATACAATCAGATTCTGTTTGTTAATCAAATATTATCGGATGTGTCTGCATTACATTTACAGCTGTGCCACTTTGCTCGCCAGGGATCCAATCTGGCATCGATTTTATTAGTTTTAGCGCAACTTCATCGGCCAGGGGAGTCAAGCCTCGAACAACTTTAGGATTAATAACTTTTCCATGGCAATTAACGGTAAAGCTTACAAATACTCTTCCTTTGACTTCAGAGGAATGTACTTTTAGGGATTTTTTTAAAGCTTCGGTACCACCTTTATATTCCGGCATCTTTTGAACCAACATAAAAGCCATTTCTCCACAATCGGATTCAAGATCACTGATTTCATCTTCTTGAGATACTGTTTCCTCTGTAGTTTCATTGTCTTCAACAATTGAAACAACTTCAAACTGCTCATCATTTTTGTGATATTCAAAATCACTCAGGCTAATTGATTCTTTTTTATTGGAGGATGGTTTTACAATATAGCCATGCCACATAATAAGTGAAATGGCTTTATAAATAGGTTCATCTTTTTTATCATCTGGGATAATAGATTTTAAGGTCCCAATTAATAATGTCGACGAAAGTTCATCTGTTATGCTAGGATTCTTAGAAAGATAATTAACATGACTCAATAATTGATAATAAGTTGATGTTGTATCGTTTTTTGTATTATTTAAATGATATGATTTTTGCATACACTGTTTAAGCAAATCGAAATCTAAATAACCTGATTTAAGGTATCCACTTTTAGAAAGAATAGAGTCGATTTCCTGTTTCTTTTGTTCAAATTTTTCAATGTTCATTTTAGATACAAATCCTGTATACTGATCAAAAGCATCTAATAAATAATTCACATTTTTATTAGCCTTTGCTAAGTGTTTGTTTATACATTTTAAAGCAGCTTTCTCTGCTTTTTTTTCATTCTGAGAAAAACTTGTGAAACAAGATGATATCAAAAACAATAGGATAATTAGATTCTTCATTTTTATTATTTAGAGATATTGGTTCCTTATTTTAAATCGTATTACATAAAATAAAAGTTCAAATTTATCAAAAATGAACATATATGGATTACAAAATTGTAAATCAAGGGTGAAAAATGAATAATTAACTAAAAGTTTAAATATGTGGCATAGGAGTTAATGCAGTATTATGAATTTGGGCTATAAGGGCGTTAATGTTCTATTATATGTCTAGCATCTTGGAGATGCTTGACATGTTCATTCAGAAAGCCAGGTTAATTCAACTTCCCCTCCGAAAATCAAGCGGCCTTAGCCCAAATTGCTTCTTGAAAGCCGTAGAAAAGTGCGAAGCATTCTCATAGCCGCATTTCAGACCGACTTCGGCGATATTTAACTCAGATTTGACTAAAATGATGCGTGAGTAGCAGACAAGAAAAGAGGCCTCACTTTCCTTTCAAGCTTGAAGCCTCTTTCAAATTTGGTAATGATATAAGGGGATAAAAAACTCCATTTAAAACTATTCGATTGGCTCCAAAACGACACGAACCACATTCGATTTCTTGCCCACCTTTTGTCCGTTGTAAATGTAGTAGGCGTAATATTCTCTTATTTCTGTTTCCTTGGCGTTGATTCTGGCGCGGGTATCGTCGAATTGAGAAAGATTTACGGTGGTCTCGAAATTGTATTCTCCATCGTTAATTTTGGAGTAGAGCTTTATGCCGTGCATTGGTCTTTTCTGATAAGTGATGCGAGGCACACCCGCTATTGTTTTTACATTAAGGTTTGGGCGTTTGTTGTTGCTCTCTTCGGTCTTTTTTTCATTCAACAAACCCAAAGTTCTTTTTACATCTTCAGGAACAGATGAGTTCTCATCAATTTCTTTTTTGTAAGCTCTCAATTGTCTTTCGCTATCATTTTTGCTGTTAACGAATTCGATACGATCATTGTGAGCGGTTTTGATAGAGTCATTTTTCCGCTTTCTTAAATCCTCTACCGCTTGAAGTTTGGCAATTAAGGCTTCCGTTGATTCTTTGGGCAGAATGCCTTGTTCGACATAGGCTGGTGCCTTTTCAATAAAATTTCCCGATCGTTCGGAATAACCTTCTTCAGTTGAAGAAATGTAACTTTTAACCGTTGTAATGGTTGTTAGAATAAAATTCATAATGTATTCTTTTTAATTCGTAAATATTAAGTTGGGCGTCAATATTAAAGCTAGGAAACTTAACAAGGAAAAACACGAAAAAATATATTTTTTTGATCAATAGGTTTGGAGGGCCAGTATTTTAGCGACTTTCCAAATAAATAATTTCTTGATTTATGGGGAATTTTCTGGCGAAATTTCATTTACAAATTCTAGATTTTAATTTAGTTAAATAGTGATAAAGCGAAAAATAAGGGATGTACAAGAATTTAATCTTATAAAATGAGTTTATAAATCCTAGAAAAACAATCAGTAAGGTGCTAAATGTAGAAAATTTGTAAAAAGTAAGGTTTGATTGTATAATAAAACTTATGAATATATTAGGCGTGTTCGAAAAATTGCTGTTCGCCGCGAATAGCATGCAAATAGAGGACTTGTATATTCTAGCTGATTCATTTGCCTTGTAAATAGAAAATTAAAGTTTTTCAATGGTTTAGAGTTTGTAATCAACTCACGACAGTTTGTAAACAGCTCACAAGAGTTTGTTTTCAGCCCAGAACAATTGGTTTTCGATCCAATACTCTTTCTCTTTGGCTTAAATGAGTTTGTTTTTTCTTCACGACAAACTCTAAACGAATCAGGAGAGTTTCTCGTGGGCTGACAACAAACTCTATTTTTCCAAATTCAACTGTTTTGACATTAAATTTGATGGTTTTGCCAGGTAGGAAATTGAATTTTAGGGCATAAGGATGGGAGAGAACATGCTAAGCATATTTATCATTGTTTTTTTGTTAGATTAGTATCATGAAAAAGTTTTTAACCCTCTTATTACTCATATTGATTGCAAGCATACTAGGTGGAGTATATGGAATGCTTCACGATCAAATCACTTACACCATATCAGAAGAGTATTACACCAAATTCAAGTTTATACAGTTTGGAATTGATAGTTGGGGATTGGGAAATAATATTGGAACCGATTTACAACCTGAGATCATATTGAGAAACCCTCGTTTTGGTGTTGGTATAGTTGGCGTATTGGCTACATGGTGGGTCGGACTGTTTATTGGAATCATTCTTGGTTTTGTTGGTTTGATTCACAAGAATGCCTCTCAAATGTTTAGGGTCACAATAAAATCATTGGCATTGACGCTGCTTATTGCACTTGCAGTAGGATGTATGGGTTTACTATATGGACATTTCGTTCTAATTGATAACATACCCAATTGGCATTATCCAGGAAATTTAATCGATATGGATCATTTTATCATGGTTGGATCCATGCACAATTTCAGTTATTTAGGAGGCTTTATTGGACTTGCGGCTGCTATTGTATATAGTATTCGAAAAGCTAAAACGCAAAATATAAGTTTGGGTAGGTAGAGACAAGAGATTCCATGCTGAAAGGTATTATTGAACTTTATTTAATAATATCCCTATGCCTTTCCGATTTGTATGAGTGGCATTTCACCGTAGAATTATTAAAAACCGTATCAAGTTTAGAGTCTAAATTTAATCTATACACACTTGAATTCGATCTTGCTACTATTAATTCATGCGCATCACCAATTTTCATTTTTAAACCAGAAATTGTTCCAACCATTTCTTGATGAATCCCATGAAACACGGTGTCATTGTGTCGGTATTTGAAATATATTACATCTTTGCTGGTAGTGATTCCTTTTCTTTGATTTGGTCTTAATTTCTCAATGAAAGCAATGGTCTTAAAAGAATCATTCTGTAATAATTCTTTGTTTTTTTTGTGGTTAAAGTGGATAAATACGAATATGGGAGAAAATATTGCCAATAAAATAAAAGCAAGCTTTACTCTGTTCTTTACACTGAACTCTTTGTTACTTTTCTTTTTTCCCATTTTTTATTTTGTGATGATTTACCGAACCAGCGTATAGTTTATTGAAAAAGGGTTATTCTATATGTTTTTTATAATCGGATAATGGAAATGCCCACGGTACTCCCAAATCATCTTCTAAATCATCATAGAGACCAATTCCTACATCGGGTCTTATGATTAGGTTTTCCAGCTTGTCTGAATTTTTGGCCAATCTTACATCACCATTTTCCTTTTTTAGCAAGAAATAAAGTTTGTAGGTAGGACCGATATCATGAATGCCAGCTTCTATTTGCAAGCAAGGATTCTTATGGACATCTTCAATGAACTGGGCCATTAAATTTACAGTTTCTTTCACCTGTTCTACAAGTAATTCAATTTTATAGGCTGTATTATTCTTATCCCGTATTGTAGCCAAATAGAAATCATGTTTTGTGCTTTCTATGTGTAGTTTTCTTCCGGTTTCATCAATCCAAGTACCACACCAGCTCTTGGGTATTGATTTTCTATTTCTAGGTGAAAAGATATTCAGCTTGAGTTTCATGTGTTAATACAGCAATTATTTATGTTTTCCGATCAAATCTACAAAACAAAGCTTGTTTGGCAAAAGGTATTTGGAAAGGATAGAGGTTGACATCTGAACTTGATGTATTGGCTTACGAAATAAAAATTTGGGCAAGTAGAAGCAGGGGAGAACATGCTTAGCATATTTCTCGTTGAAAAGTTTGTGCTGAATGTTGGTTTATATCACACGAATGTATTTCATCGAACTTTGTTTCGTGCGGTAAATGGCAATTTAAACACCCATATCTACAATCTTCCAGGTATTTTTAATTTTTCTCAGCTTAATAATGGTGTTATTTTTCCAGAAGTATTTTTCATCTCCATTTAAACTATAGTATTCTATTTCAAGATGGCAGTTCTTTTGATCTGAGAAGACACATTTGTTGATTCTAATTCCATCAATCATTTCCTGTCCACCAATCCATTTATAGTTGTTGTCAAAACCACAATCAATATCCTCGTAGGCAAAAATATCTTCGAAAGCTAAAAACTCTTCTTTTGTAATCTTTTTAAGATTCTCTTCGCAATTTTTATAGCTGGCTATTTCAGTAGTAATTAGATCCTCCGAGAAATGATGTATCCTAAGATTTGCTATATACCTGGTAAGATCTAAACATACAACATCATTGCTGTCTATTATGAATATTGGCCTATTCTCTTCGTTTTCCTCATATCTGGTTGAATGAATGTACCATTCAAAGAAATCATTTAAAGTCTGTTCTACCAAAAGACCATCCGTTTTGCGTTCTTGGGCATGAACTTTTAAGAATGAAGATAAAATCAAGAATGCTATAATTAGGGTGTGTATTTTTTTCATCATGTTTAATTCATTACATCTTATGAATACAGCAATTGTTTATGTTTTCCGATCAAATCTACAAAACAAAGCTTGTTTGACAAAAGATATTTAAAGAGGATAGATGTGTTGATGTTAGGTGGCGTTTGTACCTATTTAAAATATTCGTAATTCAAGAACCCAATACGATAAAACAACAATTAATCCAATGATTGTTGAAATTAATTTGTTTGTATTGGAAATTTTAAGCTCAATGAAATGGTTTGAGTTAGCAACTTGAATTAATACATATATAAGCCCTAATAAAAGTATACCTAAAATAATTGCAAGAACTTCTTTTTGCGTAAGAACTAGGATAAATGGTACAAGTACCAATCCAATTATAACAATGATTAATATCCAATTGGAAAGCCATTTTAATTTTTCATTTTTAAGCCCAAATAATCCTGCAATTATCAATGTAGACCAAAGTATGATTAATCCATACGCATCCTCTTTATATTTGAAAAAATCAACAAGTCCACCATATAAATTGTCATGAATACTTGGAAGTCGCTTTAATTGATAAAGTTCACGAGTTAGTAAAGTAATTCCTACAATGATTTCAAGTACAGGTAAATATTTGAAAATTCTTTTTATCATTTTAAGTTTCAATACGATTTGAATTCTGCGTCAAACAAAAGGGTATTAGTCTTTATTTCTATTTTATTCAATTTTTCAATGGGATATCCATTTGTATAATAACCGAACGTTTCTGAAATAAAATCACTTGACTCAAACTTGTAGTCAATTTGATAATCTCCATCCACCTTAGCGATATTGGTCATGTCGCAATCATATTTTTTAGTTTCCCCGGGCAATAAAGAAATGTAATGCTTGCTTTCATATCCATTTGGGACAATTCTAAGAGAATCTATTCTATCATTGGTTCGATTGGTAATTTCGAACTTTGCAATGTTCTTGTTTTCGCATGAACATGTTAATGCGATTATAAATCCAATTGCTAATATTCTATGTATCATATTCGAATATGAATAATTACTAATTCATCTCCTTTGTATAAGAGTCAATAATCTCGAACACACGATGATTGGCTTCAAACACTTTTTTGAACACCTCTTTTGACTTCTCAAAGTTCAGCTTGGCATTGCTAAAATCTTCTTTGTCGTATTGAATTACTGCGGTATAGAAATACAAGTTTCCATCCACCTTTGGGTCTTGCTGGTAATTTTTGTGTTGTTGCGTAAGAAAGGCAAGAAGCTCATCTTCTTTTTGATTGTTCCAATAGATATTCATTAAATCCTGGTAGATGGTTGGATTTCCTGGGGCCACCAGGAAAAATTGATTGGTTCGTTCCTTGTATTCTTCCTTTTTAAGGGACAATTCCAATTCCAATAAGGGTCTTAGGGTATAGTAATCAAGAGGCTGGATTTGATCCGCTTGTTTGTAAAAATCAATGGCCTTTTCGTAATCTTCAATTTCTCGATACATTACGGCGATCATACGTGCTGCATCAACCTTGTAGTTTGGGTATTCGTACAAATTCATTGCTTTTTTAGCACTCTCAATGCCTTTGTCTCTCTGATCGGTATACAAATAAGCATAAGCAAGATTGTAATGACTTGATGGATAATCATTGCGTAGTTCGATAGACTTCTCAAAGAAAGGAATAGAAGATTTGAACTCTTTATTCATAAGGTAAGCATAGCCAATTCCATAAGTCGACCAATAATCATAGATACCATTCTTATAAGCAGCTAAATAATTCCTTTTAAATTGGTCAATCAAAAGAGAATCTGGTTGCAACCAACTGCCTTGATATTTCAAATGTACTTCGTGATAATAATAGCCGAGTTCCTTTTTTAATTTATAGTTGTTTGGATACTTCTTTATCAGGTTGATTAAAACAGAATCGGCTGAAAATCGAAACATCGCAAAATTTCCTGCCTTGCCTCTTATGTCCAAAATATCTTCATCTGGTTTCAAATCGGTCAATGCAAACATTTGATGCATTATGCTGGTCGCAAAATAGTTTAGAAACAAATTGGTTTTGGCAATGGCGATTTCAGGTTTTTCGTTATTCGGATCAGCATTGTTAAGGACTTGATATGCTGACTCATATTTCTTTGTTTCTATCAGTTTATTGGCTTTTTCAAGAGCATTGTCTTGTGCAAAAGACAAAGAGAAATTAAAGATCAAAAATAGGCTTAGAATGCGTTTCATGCTATTGGTTTTAGTAGTTCACTTTTATTTTAATTTCTTAACAAATCCATAGGTTGGGACAGGAGTCTTACCATCAGGCATTTGGCTGAATGCCTTGTATAAAATGTAATCCTTGTCTTGATCAATGCCTTTAAACATTTTGCCAATTAAGCTATGGAGTTTATTGTTTTCAAGCTTGGTGCTAATCGTATCTTTTAAGTCAATGGTGGTTAGGTATTCGATCATAGGATAGAATCCTTCTTGAACTCCCTGAGGATGTATTGTTAGAATTTGTGGTTTAGATTCAATTTCATTAATCGTCAAAGGGAAAGTGTATTGCTCATTTATTTTACCAATGATTTCTTCCTGCAAACTTTTCATTTGATCTTCATTTTGATATTGCCAGAATTGGTTTGCAGGTTTTGCAATAAGTGAGCACAAGAACATTGAATTTGCCGCATCAACTAAATGTCCTTTTTCCAATTCTTCCTTTGAAATGCTGTACAGTTCAGGAGCTGTTTGTCCATTAATTTTGTACTGACCGAACTGAAGGATATTTAATTTCCATCCTTCAGGAGATTTTCCGTAAATGTTTGTTATAATAAACTCATTAAGTTCATTTTTCGGAATAAGAAGAGAAACAAACATTTCTTTGTTCAGGGCCTTATATTGTATGATGTAGTCATTTGGGTCGTTTAAACCTGAAACAACCGTGTTTCCAATGTTTGTAGTAGTATTTTTAACCTGAAATTGATTTAAGATTCTGTAATCCGTGCTTGTAATGATATTACTTGCCTGTAGAATTAACTGGTCAATATTATCACCACTTTCTTCTAAAAGCTCTTTAGCCATTATCGATTTAATAAGAGCTGGATTATTGGTAGTTACAGCTTTTAATACTTTCTCATCTAGTTTCCTAATTTCATTTCGTACACTCGATTCGATATTTTCGTCTTTCCAAGTTCTATGGGTTCCAAGATTACAACTCTGAGTTATAAATGCTATTAAGACTGTTAAAAGAATTAGCTTTTTCATAGGTGTTAGGTTAATGATTGGAAGTTATGTCAATGTATCTTATTCTACTGTTTTTAAAATTAATAAAGTATCATAAAGATCAGTTAAGATAACTTTAAAGAATAATTCCAAATAAAATATCATAGTATTATAGTTGTGATAGTTAGTGCGATAAATTTTTCTGTGCGAGAAATTATAGTAATTAATTCTCGATAGAATATTTGGTATATTTAATATCTTTGGTAAACTGAATATTCAATATCACACATGAAACACCTGCCCATTTTACTCATCCTTCTTTTGTTTGGATGCCAGCCAAGCTCCAACATTCAAAAGCAGATTGAACTACAAGAAAGTTTGATTGATAACAAGTACCATTTACTGTTGGTTGATTTTCATATGAAGTATACTGTGAATCCTGTAAAATACATGGGATTGTATGATTATGTGGAGGGCTTAAAACAGCGCTTTGATGCACTTGAAAAAGAACTGTTGTTTACCGATGGATATGGTGAGAAAAGCAAGGAAATTGTATTCAATTATTATAAGATGGTAGAATCAGGTCTTACTCATGGATACCTGGAGGATGAGTTTAAGAAATGTAAATCTTGCATTAATGATATTCTACTGGGGAAGTCAGGTAATATGCAGGAAAGAAAAATGACTGTTCTCTTCCTGAAAACCTTTCATACTACTTTTATTGAAAATGTAATTGAAGAAGAGACTTGGGGAGATTTTAAGTTTAATCTTATTCGTCCTATAATAGTTTCTGATAGAAATAAACTTAAAATGGGTGAAACATATGAAGCTAGAATCTTTTTAACGGCTGTAGATACGACCAAACATCCGATTTATAAAATAGAGGATGCTTTGGTTGAATATGGTTTAGAAGGAGAAGGGATTGTTCGATTCAAAACCAATAAAAGAGGAGTTCAGAAATGGGGTGGTAGTGTAATTTGGCAAAAAGAGGATGGAATAGAATTAGAGCTGGATTTTGAACAAACTTATATCGTGGAATAAGATTTAACCTGAAACAAGAATTAAAAAAAGATAAAACAATATAGAATGAATGCTATTCAAAAGATATTAGGAATAACAAAAATATTATTAGGAATCTTTCTTATGGTTACGGCTCTGGTATTATCGAATAGGGTCGAATTAAAAGGAGTTATATATGTAGTTGCTATTTGCTTTGTTTTAATCTTGATAGCCTATCATGGTTTTTATTTGTTTGTAAGCGGTAGAAAGCAAGTTATTGGAGGTTACGTCAAGCGAAAAGCTTTGACTTATATTTTTATTGGTGTTAACCTGTTTTTCCTAATTGCGTTTACAGTTTCTTTTATTGGGAAATATACTGAAAAGGGTGCTGTAGTTGAGTTTGCCACGGTAGGTTCAATTTGTGCTTTCTTTATAATTGAAGAGATCTATAAACTAATTAGAATAAGAAAAGTCGAGAATGAAAATCTAAGTATGAATCTTAAAACTCATATTCTTTAAATCATTTGAAGTATAGAATTAATAAACACAATTATCTTATTCTTATATAAAAAACTACTCATGCAAACCCCAATCACCCCATTTGAATCCATCGGCTTGTGCTTTAGCGGTGGAGGATATCGCGCTACCTTTTTTTCCCTGGGCGTTGTGTCCTATCTCAACAAAATTAGCTACCAGGGAGAGTCTTTATTGAGCCATGTAGAGGCGGTAAGTTCGGTTAGTGGAGGTTCTTTGCTGGCTGTGGCCTATGCAAAGGCTGTTCAGGAAGAGAATTTCGATTTCCATGCTTTCTACAAAGCTTTTTACCAGAACTTTGCACCAGGCAATGACAAGCTGGTGGAACATGCGGTGGCCAAACTGGAATCTGCCGAAGTTTGGGCAAAACACCCGTACAAGAAGCCTTCGCTCATCAATGCCTTTGCTTTGACCTATGCCGACATGCCCATTTTCAAGGGAGAGTTTGGCATGTTCAAAAAGAGTACATCCCCAAGTTTGAAACATGTTTGTTTTAACGCTACGGAGTTTTCATATGGCAAAGCTTTCCGTTTTCAGAATGTGGGCGTGTTTGGAAATGGCAGTTTGCGTTGTGCCGAAATGAACCAGCTAAGTGCCAAGGTACAGTTGGCGGATATTGTGGCTTCATCCTCCTGTTTTCCCATTGGTTTCGAGCCCTTGGTTTTCCCGGATGATTACATTCGCGAGCAAAAAGACCCACACTACAAGGCCTTAAAGCGCTTGCCTGATTTCTGCCATGGGGTTGGCGTAATGGACGGAGGGATTGTTGACAATCAGGGCATTGGGAGTATGGTGAACATCAGCAATTCCAGGCAACGCCAAAAGCCATTGGATTTAATCATTGTAAACGATGTGGGCAGCAGCGATATGCAGCCCTGGCAAGCCGAAAGCACCAAGGATACCACTAAAATGTCGATCAAAGAGAAAATGAAGAGCCTCTTAAGGTATGTTCGTGTTCATTGGTTGTATTGCTGTGTGTTGTTGGCAGGTATTCTGATCATGCTGATCAATTCTTTGGAGCTGATTAAGGGAAGAGAGTGGGCATCCTTATACATTGTAGGAGGAGTATTTACAGGGATTGGCTTAAGCTTTACTTTAATTGGTGCTATTCTTGGTCATGTAAAGAACGATGTAATACGAAAGCTCAGAGCGGTATTCAGAAAGAATGTGCCGGAATCGCTTTTGGATGAAGTAAGATCATTCCAGCGATTGGATATCGATTTGGTAAAGCGCATGATCATAGAACGTGCCACATCGGGCGCCAAAATGATTAATAACGTTTTCCTGAAGCAGATTAGATATCTGAATTATGAGTTGCTGTACTCTTCGGATAGCTTGAAAAATCGAAGAATTAGCTCGGTAATTGGAGAATTGAATGGGGAAAAGAAAAATAATGAAGAAATTTCTGCCCCTAAAAAACAATTGAAAACCGTTGCCATGATAGCTTCGGAAGCCCCAACAACGCTGTGGTGGAGCGAGGAAGATATCAAGCTGGATAGAATGAATTCCTTGATTGCCTGTGGGCAGTTTACCACCTGCTACAACCTGATGAAATACATTTTAGAGCTGAAAAAGAGTGGGATAGAGGGTGAAGGTATGGAGGAGATGTACAAGGCCCTTAAAAAGGATTGGACGGCTTTTAACAAGGATCCAATGTTTATGGTGGGTCCCGTTGAATAGAATGGATTTGCATTTGTTCACTCAAATCCTTCTGGATAATAGGGCAATTTTTAGAATTTAGCCTCAATAAAAATTTTTATTGTACTTAAGAAATGCTTATATTGTTGAGCAATTGGAAAAAATTTATTTAAGAAAGTCCAATAAAACCAAATGAACTGGGAATTTTTTTATTACCTTCCCATTTTAATAAAGAAAAATTATATGAACAAGCAAGAATTGGTTTCAGCAATTGCTGAAAAGGCAGGATTGTCAAAAGCGGATAGCGAAAAAGCATTAAATGCAATGATGGATTCAATTAAAGAATCTTTAGTGAAAGGTGAAAGTACTCAATTGATTGGATTCGGTACATTCTCAATTACTGAAAGAGCTGCTAGAACAGGTAGAAATCCTCAAACTGGAAAAGAAATTCAGATTGCTGCTAAGAAAGTAATCAAGTTCAAGGCTGGTAAAGCTATGGACGAAGCGGTAAACTAGTATTCAATTACTAGTATATGAACAGCTGCCCATTGGGTGGCTGTTTTTTTTGTGCGGAATTTTCTAGTCAGAGGGAAAGATATTCGCCATAACAAAAAGAGACGCAGTGTTTTGCGCCTCTTAGTTAAATCATTTCTTTATTTGATTGCCATGCAGATGTCTGAAATCAAATCTTTAGGCTCTGTCTCCATTGGGTTGTTGCGGTAGAATTCCATTGGAGGGATCTTCTTGTTTTGTTTGAACTCTTTGGCTCTTTCCATGGACATAATCGCGCTCCATCCATTTCCCGACAGTTCGTAAGGGCCAATGTGACGTACCGTTTGTATTTTGGTAGCCGGAAGATTTCCTTTATGCATTCCGGCAGGTACGCTTTCAGGATCTGATTTGATTCCAACTCCAGCAGTGTAAACTACCTTGTTCTTGTTAAAATCAAACTTGTGATACACGGAGAACCAATCACAAGTAACAATATCCTCGTTCGCTTTGGCGAATTCTGCCAGTTTCTTGAAATCCGCTTCCATTACTTCGCCAATATTATCAATGGTGCATTCGCTCTTTAGGCCAATAAAATTGCAACCCTCGAATTGCGATTCTCCAAGAAACTCAAGTTTGGCATCAACATGCCCCTTTTCGATGTAATCTTTCAACATCAGCAGGCCGCGGTCGTAATCCATTCCAATCAAGCGTTCCATCATATTTTTCATCCAGAACATGAAAAATGGTAAAGATCCTGCCAGGGTCCATGTCAATTTTGTAGTGTTCTCGTCAATTTTCTCTATGATAAAGTCGCTTGTCGATTCGGATTTCCATGGCTTTAGAAATTGCAAATCATACTTAATTACGGATTCTTCCTCCGAAACGACTTTAATGATTCCAGATCCGATACGTTTTCCTTCCCATTCGTGGGTTTTACCGTTATCAGAAATTGTGTCTTTTGCTTCAGGTTCCAGTATGAACCACGGCGACCAGGCTTTCCAGTGATTGAAATCAGCAATAATGCTTTTTATTTTATCGATACCAGCAGCTATTGTGATCGATTTTTCTACATAAGTTTTAGGCATAGGTATTTTATTTTAGGTAATCTGTTTAATATAGGATGGTTTGTTTCTTTATCAGATTCTTAAAGTTAAAAAGAATCAGAAGTTATTACAAGTTTGAATGATTATCAAGCTCATAATCGTAAAAATAGCAGGAATATGCTTACAATTAATGAGATGAATTGCCTGCACAATTTAATAATATAGAAAATAGTCATTTGCTTATTTGAATTCAAATTAAGGCAAGTCGTCCTGGTATTTTTCATATAGCTTTTTTATCATTTCACCTACCATATTTTTTAAATTGGGTGGAGAAAGAATATCAACTTTATCTGTCATAGTTAAAATCCAACGGGCAAAACCGTTTAAATCCGGATTTAAGAATTTCATTATAATAAAGTTTCCATCTTCATGTTCACTAATATGCCCATACCAATATTTTGATTCATGAAGCTGCAGAGCCATTGGTTTTTCCATTCTCAGTTCTACCTCAAAATGTTGATATTGCTCTCTTTCCTGATTCAAATAGTCTTCGAAATCTTTGTCAAGCTTGCGATGGTAGGTTTGCTCTGTGATTTCCAGTTTCTGTATCCGATCCAATCTAAAGTCGCGATAACTATTTCTTAAACGACAATAGGCAATTAAATGCCAGTTTAAGGCATAAAATAACAAGCCAATTGGTTCTACTTCGCGAACCGATAGTTCTTGCTTGTAGTGAGCAAAATAGCCCAATTTTAATATTCTTGACTTTACCAGTGCTTTTTGAATATCCTGCAAATAGATAGAATCCTTTTTAGGAATGTTGGTGATTCCAGTGAATACCTTCACGGAGTTCTCCAGCTTTTCAAGAACCAATTTGTCCTCAGACTTCATCACCGACTTAATTTTGTACAAAGCATCCTGAAAGGAGGCATCTACAATTTTATCGGAGATATGTGAGATGAGCTTGCCTGCAATCAAAATAGCCGAAGCTTCCTCGGTTGTGAACATGATGGGAGGTAATGCGTAATTGTCATCTAAAAAATAACCAATGCCAGTTTCAGAACCAATGGGAACTCCACCTTCTTCAAGAGCACGTATATCGCGATACACAGTCCTTAAGCTAATGTCAAATCGGTCAGCAATTTCCTGTGCTTTTACAACTTTCTTGCTTTGTAATTGAGTTAAAATGGCCTGTAATCTGTCTATTCTGTTCAAAATTTAGCTTCCCTTTAATTGTTGAAACATCCGGAGTATTTACATCACATCTAAAACACTCCGGATGCTTCTTACATACAATAGTTTAATTCACCTGAAATTGAATTTCAGTAATGTTATTTGAAGGATTCTCGAAATCGCAATTTATGTATATTTCGCGACATGTTTGTCCTGGAACCAATTTAGCTTCTTCCATTTCTTTCATGAGTACTTCGTACGATTCCTTAAGTTGATCCCATGCACCCAAATGTGTTTTCTTCACATGTGCATATTCTTCTAGTTTTTCCAATTTAAATTTTTCGCTACTAAAGCTATTGCCAAAAGTAGCCACAGGCAAACAAATTTTCAATTCAAATTCTTCTAACGTAACACAAGTTTCCCATTTATAAATCCAATATTGTGGACCTGAAGGATGTAAGCCTGCATTCACTGCTTCTTGAACAATCTCTTTAGGAAAGTCTTCAATGTTTTTTATTAAATCTTCCAAAGTTGTTCTTACGACTTTTGACAATACCATCATTGGCGGTGCTGTTACTTTCTTCATAATTTCCATTTTTAAATTAACAATAGAACAAAGCTAAATGGCAGTAGTGACAGCAGTATGTCAGTAGGATTTTCGAAAGTGAATTTTTTACAGAAAATCTTTTTTCTCTAACTTTTGAGTGGAAATCGACAGATTGCCTGATAAAGGACATCAAAATGTATTAATAGATGCATATTGAGTTTGTATGTTGTGATTAAAAGACATTTGATCTGATTTTTTAAGATATATCATGCAATAAGGTGATAGTAGTAAGAGGGAAGTGTATTTTTACCCTGTATGATTTTTGAATGTGACAATAAACTTAAACCAGGAATCTAAAGAGCAATTGTATAATTTGCTTTCCTAACGATTTATATACCTAACTAAAGACTAATTTATGAAACTAAAATTGTTATTGCCTGTATTGGGAATTTTTTGCCTAAGCAATTTGTTTGCACAGAGAGATCTTTCCAGTTCCGAGATCACTAAAGTAATAATGCTTGGTTCTGGGAATCCCAATCCATCACCTGTTCGTTCTGGAAGTTCGCTTGCAATTGTAGTAAAGAATGAAGTCTATATTGTTGATTTTGGTGCAGGCTTAATTCGCCAGGCAGCAGCATTGTCTCCACGTTATGGTGGCAATATCAAAGCCTTGGATGTGAAAAATATTAAAAGAGCATTCTTAACCCATTTGCATTCCGATCATACCGTAGGTTATCCTGATTTGATTCTAACGCCTTGGGTAATGGGAAGAAACGAACCATTGGAGGTATATGGACCTGAGGGACTTCATAAAATGACAACACATATACTTTCAGCCTATGAAGATGATATAAAATATCGTTTGTATGGTTCTGAACCTGCCAATAATCAAGGTTGGAGAGTAAATTCTCATGAGTTTTATGAGGAAGGTTTGATTTATTCTGATAGTTTGGTTAAAGTGGAGGCATTTCCTGTTCCTCATGGATCCTGGCCATCTGCTTATGGATTCAGATTTACGACTCCTGATAAAGTAATTGTGATTTCTGGCGATACAGCTCCTAGTGAGAAAGTGATTGAATATGCTAAAGATGCTGATATTTTAGTACATGAGGTGTACTCCAAGAAAGGATTTGATGTTCGATCGGCTTTCTGGCAAAACTACCATTCAAAACAGCATACTTCTACCATAGAATTGGGTGAAATTGCCAATAAAGCAAAGCCTCAATTGGTGGTACTTTATCATGTGCTTGATTGGGGAGCAAGCGAAAAGGAAATGCTTGATGAGATATCTACTACCTATTCGGGGAAGGTTATTGTCGGTAGAGATTTGGACATATACTAGGAATTAACAATTTAGCATACTCGAAAACTGATACAAAAAGCAAAGATCATCATGGATCTTTGCTTTTTTAGTCTTCCGTAAGGTCAATCTTTAATTCATATTTCAATTCTTTTAGTACAAATGAGCTTTGCACCTGGGCAATGTTTTCTATAACAGCCAATTCTGTACTCACAAAATTGTAATATTCCTCTACATCTTTAATCATTACTTTTAAAAAGAAATCATGATTGCCGGCAATGTGGTAGCACTCGAAAACCTTAGGATTACAGTCAATTTCTTTTTTAAAGGAAGCCGTAAATTCCGGACTGTGATGCTTTAAGGAAACGAAGCAGAAAACCGTTAAATCTCTGCCAACTTTTTTAGGGTTTAAAAGAGTGATGTATTTTCGGATAATTCCTTTACGCTCCATTTTTCTGATTCTATCGAAAATGGGAGTGCGACTGAGGTGAAATTTCTCACCTATCTCTCTATTTGAGATTTTTGCATTGTCCTGAAGAATATTTAAGATCTTTTTGTCAATACTATCCATAAGAATTTTCAATTGATTTCTATGAGTTTGAACAAAACTAACAAAAACGTATTTCCTATTCAAGCATTCATTAACAGTTATATTGTCGGAGATAGTGTTTGAATTAAAGATCTTTGTTCTTTAATGTAATGGCTATGCTTTTATTTGCCCGAATTAAAGAGTTAAGAGCAAAGTGGAGTATTACCACATTGGTTTTCGTGTTTCACATCCAATATTAATTTGATGGCAAACGTGATTGGCAAAACCATAACCTGCTTCAGAATAGATGTCGTAAACTGCATCAACATTCATTTTTTCAAGTTGTTTTCGTTCGTCGTCAAATCGGGCAATGGCTGCTACATTTCCATTGTAAGTGGTTTTTTGCAAACGCTCTACTGCATACAAGTTCGATTTGTGATCGTTCATGCAGAGCATTACCAAACGTATTTTGTGATGATTTGATTTTTCGAAAATGTTCTCCCAGAATTCACTATCAGTTGCATCATCCTGTTGAATATTTTTGCCTTCCTTTTTTAAACGCTGAACCACATCGTAATTGTAATCAAGCCCCAATACTTTACGTCCATATGTTCTGTTTAATTGCTCGTAAACCGCCATTCCCAATTTACCCATTCCGAAAACCAGAATCTCAGCATCCCCAATATCAAAAGCTTTATCGTAAATCAATCGTTTATTGGTCTCGAATATTCTTAAATATTTACGAATGCCAAAGTATATTTTATGGGCATTTGAGTTTAAAGGCGATGATATGATAAAGGTGATGGCAACAGAGATGGCTATAGATACCAGCCAATCGGAAGGAATTAGACCTTTGCCCACTGCAATTGAGGCAACAATGAGTCCAAATTCACTAAAATTGGCCAAGGCCAAAGATGTAAGAACAGAGGTTCTGGCGCGAACTCTAAATCTGGTCAGAACAAAAAAGTACAATATCACCTTAAAGTTTATGGCTAAAGCAAGGATAAAAGCAAGAATCAACATTTGTATGCTTGGCAGACCAATTAAACCAATGGAAAGAAAGAAGCCAATCAGAAAAATGTCTTTAAAACTCATTAAAGAATCGGCCAGTTCTTTTGCTTTTTTGTGATTGGAAATCAATATGCCTACTATTAATGCTCCCAAATCGGCTTTTAAGCCAACAAACTTGAACAATTCGGCACCTACTACAAAGGCAAGGAAAAACCCATACAATATTAAAATCTCGCCATGACCAATTTTTTCCAATATCAATAATAATAGAGGACGGATGACAACAAATAACACAGGGAGTCCAATGGCCCAATAGGTCGGAAGTTTTCCAGCTACAAGAACAATATAAAATACTGCAAATATGTCCTGAATAATAAGGATACCTATGGATAAAACTCCATACGCAGATTTTAATTCGCCTTTTTCTTCCAGAATTTTTACGGCATAAATGGTACTTGAAAAACTGAGGGCAAACCCTATGATTAATGCTTGTTGCCAGGTAAAATCAGTAAATATATGTAGCGAGGTATAACTTAATCCAAACAGAATAACTGCCATAAGTATTGTGACCAGCAACATATGAATGGATGCACCACCCCAAATTTCGCGGTGCAAAAGGTCTTTGATTCTAAGTTTTAAACCAATGGTGAACAGAAGAAGGGTAATTCCCAGGTCGGATATGCTGTGGATTAAATCATCAGATTCTGCACCAAAATATTTCAAGGTAAAGCCTGCCAAAAGGTAACCTACCAAAGGAGGTAGTCCAATTAATTTGACAACAAGTCCTAAACCAAATGCAATAGCCAACCATACCGGATCCATAAGTAATATTTTAGAGATTAAATTCCGCGCTCCTTCTGCGGAATACTAAAAATAGATAAATCTTCTGCAATGAGCAATAATAATTTCTAATGATATATAGGTATATCTTTTGGTGTAAAGGTGTCATTTATTTGAATAATTGTCCTTAATGATTTTGTGTGGTTTTTGCTACTTTCCTGGTTCCTAGAATACTTAGCATGGAGAACTTGCAATAACATAAAATCCCAATAAATAGCGATTGATAGGCATTCAAAGGCCTTTTACTTTTGTTGGTATAATTAATCTAAATAAGAACAAAATGCAAGACATCGGAATTTTTTACGGTTCATCTACCGGGAACACAGAAAGCGTAGCAAAAAAAATACAAGAAGAATTTGGCGCAGATATCGCATCAATTATTGATGTTGCTGATGCTAGTGTAGCAGATCTTGAAAAGTTTGATAACCTAATTTTGGGAACTTCAACATGGGGTATTGGCGATTTGCAAGATGATTTTGAAGGTTTTTTATCTGAAATTTCAAATGCAAATATGGACGGAAAGAAAGTTGCCCTATTTGGTTTAGGCGATCAGTATTCATACTCCGATTCATTTGTTGATGGTATGGGCGAGTTATTTAAGGTATTGGAAGAAAAAAACTGTGAACTTATTGGTGAGACTTCTACCGATGGTTATGAATATGATGCTTCGGGAGCAGAGAAAGATGGTAAGTTCGTTGGATTGCCTATTGATATCGACAATCAAGATGACCAAACAGAAGAAAGAGTTGCAGATTGGGTTGCAGAACTTAAAAATCAATTTAATTAGAAGAGGATGAAACTAACTTGTTCGGATTATAAGACTGCTGACATGCAGATTTTGATTCACCACGTTTATGAATACAACAAAGGATTAAGAAGTTTGGTGTTGCACACCATGCATCGCAGTGAGAGGGAAAAAACAGAAAATTTATTACAACGCAAAGGGATTAGTTATTTTCTGCAAACTGTTAGCCAAAACAAGATTAATGTATTTTTTGGAAAAGAAGAGTGTATTCAGATTGTGAAATTCTTTGGAGATAAATCTTTATCTGATTTCACCAATGAACAGGATTTTATTCTGGGAATTATGCTTGGCTACGATAGAAATCAGCAATACGAGAGATATATTAAACGAACAGGGATCAATAATGAACTTATCAATACGAAGTTAGTTGGCTAGATATAAAGATTTTTCTTTTGCTATTAATTCGATACTCACCTTAGACAGACATACTGCTCTTTGGTGAGTGTTTTTCTCACAAAAAATCATAACATATGGTGATTGTAGCTTAGGTTTCGTATAGCTTACTTTGCTATTGTTCAATTTATTCCAATCACCTAAGGTTTGATAATAAGTTTGAATGGATATGATTAAAAAAACAAAATGTTGAATATTTAATCTCGCCATGATTAAAATTATATTTAGTGTTGTTTAGAAGTGTTTTCATCATTTTGTTAGTGTTGTATAGATGTAGTTCGCAATAAGTTAGTTTTCACTACATCATTTGTATTTTACCCCAATGGAATTTTTCTGTTGGGGTATTTTTTGATCGAATTTGTAGAACAATTGCTAGGTAAGTGTTGTTAATTGTTTAGTATTTAGTTTGAGTTTAAATAAGCATTAAATTTAATAAACTAAAATAGGGGATTGATAGATTTCCCTTACATTTGAATGAAATTAGAAAACACAAAAAAGATTATACATTATGGCTATCAATAAAAATGTTGAGAAGATTTTGAATGAGCAGATTAATGCTGAATTTTGGTCGGCTTATTTCTATTTATCAATGTCTAACTATTTTAATGCGAACGGAATGCCAGGTTTCGCAAACTGGATGAAAGTACAGTTTGAAGAAGAAACTTTCCATGCAATGAAAATGATGGACTTTGTGAATGAAAGAGGTGGACGTGTTATTCTTCAACCAATTGCTGAAGTACCTTCGGAGTGGGATGGTGTTTTAAATATTTATGAAGAAACATTAAAGCACGAAGAGAAAGTAACTAGCTTGATTAATGGTTGTGTAAATGTTGCTATGGAAGAAAAAGATCATGCAACTGTGAACTTCATGAAATGGTTTGTAGACGAGCAAGTTGAGGAAGAAGCAACTGTAAGTGAAATTATTGACCAATTAAAGATGTTCAACTGCCAGGGACAAGGTTTGTATATGTTGGATAAAGAATTTAAAGCAAGAACTTTTGTTGCTCCTGCTGTATAAGGATATTCTTGATGAAATACTTCAAGCCTCATGTTATCATGGGGCTTTTTTTGTGCGTCAAATTTATAGTTCTGATTGGCAATAAATTTTGTAACTTCTTCCTTATGGTTTTTAAGTCGCACTAAAATGATTTCAAGATGATTATCAACAAAAAAGTACAAGAAGTTTTAAATAAGCAAATCAATATGGAGTTTTGGTCTGCTTATCTGTATTTGTCAATGTCTAATTACCTGGCCGATTTGGGATATCCAGGATTTGCACATTGGATGCAGGTTCAATCGAAAGAGGAAGCAGGACATGCCATGAGAATGTTGGATTATGTGAACGAAAGAGGAGGCAGGGTTTTGTTGGAACAAATACCTTCAGTACCGCATGATTGGAAAGGTGTGCTAGATGTTTTTGAGGAAACCTACAAACATGAACTAAAGGTAACAGACCTGATTAATGAATGTGTAAACGTAGCTAATGCAGAAAAAGATCATGCCTCTAAGATATTCTTAAATTGGTTTGTAACGGAACAAGTAGAAGAAGAGGCTTCAGTTAGTGAGATTCTGGATCAGTTGAGGATGTTTGATGCCAAGGGTGAGGGAATGTATATCATGGATAATAACATGAGAGTAAGAACACAGGAATGATAATAGAACTTTCGAGATAATTTTAAAAAGGATGTCTAATACATATGCATTGACATTCTTTTTTATACTCAATTTGCTAGGATATCACCACTTTAAAGGGAAATAAAATTAGGATTGAGGAATTTGAAAGAAGTGACAAGAACAAGCATTATTGAGTTTGAGAAGTCTGTCAGTTAAATTATTTTCATAAAAATGGCTTCAAACCAATAAAAATTTCTACTTTTGGTCTCGATGGATATGAACAGATACCTCATAGTAGTTTTTTGTGTGCTCACGGGATGTGCGGCAGCCGTACCTATGGCCAATGCCCAGGATTTTACTATGGACAACGAACTATTCGCAGAATGGTACGCCGATCATATTCAACATCTGGATGAAGCATTTGCTTCTCCAATTCTGATAAATGTAGAACAGGAAAAGTTGGCCGGTTCATGTTTTTCAAATGCAGAGGAATTGTCTGTATTAAAGAATTTGCCTAAAATACCTGCATTAATTCAGCAATTAAATTTTCTGAATTATCCTGAACCTGAGGATTTAAAAGGATATCTTCCTTATTCGGAACCATGTTTTAGCCAAGTTGTTAAGCGCGATAATCCCATTCGTGCTCCAGGTTATTCATGCTAATTCATTAAGGTTCTAGCTTGAACCAACTTTCTATTTTAAATACATTATAGCTTCCTCTATTTGTAGAGGAATGCAATCAATATTGAAATCAATAAATCATTATGGGTTTTCTAGATAAAACATTAGGAAAACTGTTTGGTAACAAATCAGACAGAGACTTAAAAGAATTAGCTCCTTATTTGGCAAAGATTAAAGCTGAGTATGATAGAGTAACAAAACTAAGCCACGATGGTATTCGTGAAGAATCTGCAATATTAAAGCAACGTATTCAAGATTACGTACAAGCAGAAAATGATCAGATTAAATCCTTGAAAGACAAGATCGAAAATGGTAGACTTTCTGTAAATGAGAAGGAAGACATTTACGATCAGATTGATAAGATTGAAGGAGAAATTGATGAGAAAATCGAAGAGGTATTGGAGCAGATTTTACCAATTGCTTTTGCGATTGTAAAAGATACTGCTCGTCGTTTTGCAGAGAATGAGGAAATTGAAGTTACAGCAACTCAGTTCGATCGCGATTTGGCTCCACATTTCGACAATGTTCAGATTGACGGAGACAAAGCAGTATTCTTCAACTCTTGGACTGCAGGAGGTACAGAGATTGTTTGGGACATGATCCACTACGATGTGCAGCTGATTGGTGGTACAGTTCTTCATCAAGGTAAAATTGCCGAGATGGCAACAGGGGAAGGTAAAACATTGGTTGCAACCTTGCCTGTATTCTTGAACGCATTGACGGGGCGTGGTGTTCACGTGGTAACCGTGAATGATTACCTTGCAAAACGTGACTCGGAGTGGATGGGACCATTGTACCAATTCCATGGAATGTCGGTAGATTGTATTGATAAGCACTCTCCAAACTCGGATGAGCGTAGAAAAGCGTATGCTTCAGATATTACATTCGGTACCAACAATGAGTTTGGGTTCGACTACTTGCGTGATAATATGGCAACGAATCCTAAGGATTTGGTGCAACGTCGTCATAACTATTCTATCGTCGACGAGGTTGACTCGGTATTAATTGATGATGCTCGTACGCCTTTGATTATCTCTGGTCCAATTCCAAGAGGAGACCATCAGCAATTTGATGCATTGAAGCCTCAGGTTCAGAATTTGGTGAAAGCTCAGAATGATTTGGTAATGAAAATCTTTACCGAATCGAAGAAATTACTAAATAGTGCAGATAAGAAAGAGCAGGAAGAAGGAGCGAAGCTGTTGTTGAGAACCTTTAAAGGTTTGCCAAAAATGAAGCCATTGATCAAGTTCTTAAGTGAGCAGGGGAATAAGGCTACATTAATAAAGACCGAAAACTTCTACATGCAGGAGAACAACAAAAACATGCACATCATTACTGATGAATTGTATTTTGTTATCGATGAAAAGCATAACTCAATTGAATTAACCGATAAAGGTATCGACTTGTTGAGTGGTGACACCAATGATGCCGGATTCTTTGTATTGCCTGATATTGGATCAGAAGTTGCTGTTATTGAAAAATCTGATTTACCAGACGAAGAGAAACTGAAACAAAAAGATGAATTGATTCAATCTTACTCGGTAAAATCAGAAAGAGTACATACCGTAAACCAGTTGTTAAAAGCTTACACTTTATTCGAGAAAGACGTAGAGTACGTTTTGATGGATGGTAAAGTGAAGATCGTTGATGAGCAAACTGGTCGTATTATGGAAGGTCGTCGTTATTCTGACGGTTTGCACCAGGCAATTGAAGCAAAGGAAAATGTGAAGATTGAAGCTGCAACACAGACATTTGCGACCATTACCTTACAGAATTACTTTAGAATGTATCACAAACTTTCAGGTATGACCGGTACTGCGGAAACCGAAGCTGGTGAATTCTGGGATATCTATAAATTGGAGGTTGTAGTTATTCCTACAAACCGTCCTATCGCGCGTGATGACCGTGATGATTTGGTTTATAAAACCAAGCGAGAAAAGTATGCAGCAGTAATTGAAGAGATTGTGAATTTGGTGAACGAAGGCCGTCCGGTATTGGTAGGTACAACTTCAGTTGAGATTTCGGAATTATTGGGTAGAATGCTTAAGATTCGTGGAATCAAACACAATGTACTGAATGCGAAATTGCACCAAAAAGAGGCTGATATTGTTGCTGAAGCAGGTAAGAAGGGAACTGTAACCATTGCTACCAATATGGCAGGTCGTGGTACCGATATTAAATTAACCGATGAAGTGAAAGCTGCCGGCGGTTTGGCTATTATTGGTACAGAACGTCATGATTCTCGTCGTGTTGACCGTCAGTTGCGAGGTCGTGCTGGTCGTCAGGGAGATGTTGGTTCTTCTCAGTTCTTTGTTTCTTTGGAAGATGATTTGATGCGTTTGTTTAGTTCAGATCGTATTGTGAAGTTGATGGACCGTATGGGTCTTGAAGAAGGTGAGGTGATTCAGCACAGCATGATTACCAAATCTATCGAGCGTGCTCAGAAGAAAGTGGAAGAGAATAACTTTGGTATTCGTAAGCGTCTATTGGAGTACGATGATGTAATGAACTCTCAACGTGAGGTAATCTACAAGCGTCGTCGTCATGCATTATTCGGAGAGCGTATTCAAGTGGATATTGCCAATATGATGTTTGATGTGGCAGAAGCAATTGTAAATGAATACCACGGAGGTGATTTCGAAGAGTTCAAAATGGAATTGATCCGTACATTCTCTGTCGAATCTCCAGTGAGTGAAGAAGAATTCTTGAAAGACAATCCATCTGATACTACGCAGAAAATCTACGATGTAGTATTAGATACTTATAAAAGAAAGACTGAAGGTATTGCAAAACAAGCTTATCCTGTTATTAAAAATGTATTCGAATCTAAAGGTGAATTGTACGAGAACATTGTAGTTCCATTTACTGATGGTTCTAAGATGTTTAATGTGGTAACTCACCTGAAGAAAGCTTATGATACTGAAGCGGAAGATGTAGTTCGTTCTTTCGAGAAAGTTTCTATCCTTGCTACAATTGATGAATCATGGAAAGAACACTTGCGCGAGATGGATGAATTGAAGCAGTCGGTACAGAATGCATCTTACGAACAAAAAGATCCATTGTTGATTTACAAGTTTGAATCGTTCAACTTGTTTAAGGCAATGGTTGAAAATGTGAATAAGAGTGTTGTTGCAAGTTTGACAAAAGGTCACATTCCATTGCAAGATCCTGAAGAAGTTCGTGAAGCAGAAGTGCGCAAACGCGATATGAGTAACTTGAGAACTTCTAAAGAGGAATTAGGTTCGGATGGTAGAAAACAAGCTCCTAAAAAGGCTGAGCCAGTTAGAAACGTTCAAAAAGTAGGGCGTAACGAGCCATGTCCTTGTGGTAGCGGTAAGAAATTTAAGCAATGTCATGGTAAAGGTGTTCCTGCTTAATTTTCGTAACCTGAATTTGAATAAAAATATGTACACAGTTTCAATTATTTTTTAGAAGAAATTGTTTCAGATTTTTGAAGTATTATAGGGATAATTCGAAAAAATATGAGGCGATTTATGCAAAAAATAAGGAATAAAGTAAGTGAAGTCATCTTCATCCAATCTTTAGCTTAAAAATTCTTTACAATACCCCGGTATTCTCTCAGAATTTTTAAACTTACTCTTGAATAAATCTGACTTACTGTGTTGATATTTTTAATCGAATTCAGGTTAAAATGAAATATTAATATTATTTTCACATGGATTGTTCCGTTTATCGGGACAATCCATTTAGTTTTGATACACTGAACTCTAAAAATAACTGATATGTTACTATCAATCCTTTGGGATGTAAAACCTGAAATTTTTACGATTGGGTCCTTCTCTGTGCGTTGGTACGGATTACTTTTTGCCCTTGGCTTTTTGTTGGGATACTATATTGTTGAGAAAATGTTTAAGAAGGATGGAATCAAGCTTGAATTACTTGATAAATTGTTCCTGTATACCATGATTGCCACTGTGGTAGGAGCTCGTTTAGGCCATGTTTTATTCTATGGCTGGGAATTTTACTCACAGCATCCGGCAGAAATAATAAAAGTATGGCATGGAGGATTGGCTTCTCATGGTGCTGCAATTGGTATTATCACCGCTTTGTGGTTCTATTCGAAAAAAGTAAGCAAAAAATCAATTCTTTGGATTTTGGATTACGTTGTAATTCCAGTTGCTTTGGCAGGATGTTTCATTCGTTTGGGTAATCTGATGAACTCTGAGATTATTGGAGTGAAAACATCTGTTTCATGGGGATTTGAGTTTGTTAGAGCTTCTATTGAAGATCCAAAGGCACCTCGTCATCCAGCGCAATTGTACGAAGCAATTTGTTACCTAATTTCTTTTGGTGTTTTAATGTATATGTACTGGAAAACAGATGCAAAACAACGCTCAGGTATGATTTTTGGAGCCTTTTTGGTATTGATTTTTACTGCTCGTTTCTTCATCGAGTTCATTAAAGAAAATCAGGAAGCATTTGAAGAAGGGATGGCTTTAAATATGGGACAATGGTTAAGTATACCATTTGTTTTACTAGGAGCTTATTTCGTTATTAGAAATTTAAAAGCAAAAACAGCATAAAGATTCATTATGAAATTTAAAAATCCGAATCAGTATGGTTCGGATTTTTTTATGTTCTAACTATCAATTTGAGAAGGAAGAGTTACAGGATGCAGAGGAAATATTCATTACAATTAATTGTGCTTATTTTTATTGTGATTGTACTACAATCATGCTCAATGTTAAAAATACAAGGAAGTAAGCATTCGGATAATTATGGTACAGTTTATGTTTTTCAGAATGGTATTGAGTTGCCAATATCCACCCAAAGTGATACAATAGAGATAGATAAAAGCAAATTTGCCCTTCGTTTTTACAATAAGTGTTACGATTCTGAAGCAAATGAGTTTTGCGCCACACGAATTGCTGCATTTTATAATGCAGAACAAGTGCCCAAGATGCAAACAGGCATGCCTATCGACTCAATTGGGTGTTTTGCTCCTGGAACAGGAATGGCTGCAACTAAAGATGGAGGTTATGAATCTCTAAATTTTAATTCTTATGGACATCACTATCTGTTTTATCAGAACGAGGAAAATAAGAGGGTGAATTCACTCGGTTCGTTGGGGGATATGATTAAGTTAGAGTTTGAAATTGACTCCCTAAACTTTATGGGACATTCCACAGCTATGTCCGAAATACAGGGAAGCGAATTCTATATTTTGCTATTTACCGATAGAAATCAAAATCAAATTGTAGACCAAGGTGAGTGTAAGAAACTCACCATTCGTGTTAAAGATAACTACAAAGGATGGACAGTTCCTTATTGGAATATGCAGGATTCATTGGGACACACTCCCTTACATAAGTTGTTTTTATTTGAACAGTGGGAACATATCAATGGCAGACAAAAGCTAGCGCTACTACAGGAAGCACTTTCGTTGGACAGTACGAATCCTAATATTCAGGATGCCATGGGAAATACCGCTTTGCATTACGCTTTGGGTACATATTACTTGGAAAAGGAAAAGAGATCCTGTGATCACCCAATTGAGCTAATAAAATTACTATTGAACAGTCCCAAGGTAGATGTAAATATTCGTAACTATTACTATAACAATAACTCATTGCAGCAGTATTTAATGAGTAGCAACAGTGGAGTAAATCGAATAAATGCCAGAGGAATTGAGTTAATTAACTTGTTTCTTACGCGAGATGACCTGCAATTGAATAGTTTAAACAATGTTAATTTTTCTGCCTTTGACTACGCAAGTAGAAAAAACTGGTTAGATGATAAGAATACAGAACTTGTTGACAAGCTAAAGCCGAATGACGAGTATAATTACGGAGCATCGCAGGAATTATCGAAATTTGTAAACCGAATAGGTACTGATGCGAAAATAGATGAAGTTGATTTTTACAAGGAGAATATTAAGCTTTGCCAGGATTACAATGCAAATCCTAATGTAATCGAAAATCAACTGGCACGAACACCTTTGACCTGGTTGTGTTACACAAAGAACAGGTCATATGGATATTCGGATGAAGAAATTCAATCGAACCTGCAATTGCGATCAGAATTAGTAAAGCAACTGATGCAATCTCCCGACATAGATCTAAATCTGCCTGACTACATTGGTGCGACAGCCTTACATTACGCAGTAGATGGCTATGCAACGGTTCTGGTAAAAACTTTAGTAAGTAATCCCAATACGAATGTGAATAGTCAAAATTCAGCGGGTAACACCCCTTTAATGCAGATGATTCATAATCTAACCTATTTATGTTTGGGTGCTCAGAAAGATGCATGTGCCTGTTTAAAGGAATTAATATTCGACAGTAGTCGACTAGATTTTAGAGTGTTGAATTACAAGGGCGAATCAACTCTCGATTTAATTAATTTCTGGATGTTGGATAAGGAAAGAGGTGACGTAAATAAAAGATTATATCCCGAGATGTATAATTGTCTGGAAGAATTAAAACAAAAAATTGAAAGTAAAATATCTGATAAGAGGGTAGTATTCAGATAAAAAGAAGAATTTAATACAATAAATCAGTTAGTATGAATCATTGTTTAAACAAAGGATATATGAAACAAACGGCACTCTACTTATTATTACTCTTTGTAAGTATTGCCTGTTCTAATAATAAGACACAACAGCAAACCAATGCAGCCAAACCAAAGTTTGTACAGTTGCAGCCTCAACAAAACGACACCACTTTTTTTGAACTGGACAAAAACACCATTATTTCTAAAAAAGTACCGATGAATATCAATACGACCAAAACCAGCTTGCAAAGTACCAGCTATTGGAAACTAATAAGCCGGGATAGTATGTACACTTTTGAGCTTATGGATATTCGGTATATCATGCCTGGACCATTTCTAAGCTTTGTTTTTGATACAAAAAAAGACAGTGTTCAGTTGGTTCAGAAAATAAACGAAAATGCAGGACGCATAAGTTTTGGAGAAGAAACAGTGGCCAAGCAAGAGAAAGCATTACAGCATCTTAAAAGAATCAAAGGACTTAAATTTACAATCATAAAAACCGATAGCTGCTATTTTCAATCTGAATTTAAATTCCCTTTGGCAGAAATTACCGTTAATAATGAATATAATCCGGTTCCCGAAATTCAAAATCATTTAAACCAGGAAGATCTGATTCGTATTTTTGATAAAATGCTCTTGAGGCCAAAGGAACCATTTGTTGTAGATAGCTTGTATGAATTGCCCCATGGTACATTTATGGGAAGGAAATTTTCAGATATAAGCCTGATCTATACATTTCAAGATCCTAAAGGATTTATTCAAGTAAAAAATGTATTTAATGCCGATCATAAATTGATACAAAGCAAATTTGATCATAAGTTATCCCTGTCAAAAGAAATAAAAACAAAAGTGGGAACAATAAGATCAAGTAAAAGAGTAAATACCATTATAAAGTTTAAGCAGAATTCTGAAAACAACTTTAGCCGTCAATAGTTACTGTTCCTTTAATTGCTAGGTGAACCATTATCTCATTTAATTAGAAGCAGAATAAATCTTCCAATAGTGATGATATAATAAATCCGAGCCTGTTTTGGTTCGGATTTATTGTCAATTGTTAATTGCGAATTATTCATTGTTTATCAATTCCATTTCAATCCCCATTTTCTTCATTAAAATAGGGGCGTTAAAGGTTTTGCAAACACCATTCTGGACTTTGTAATCAAAGTACAATTGCTCTCCATCAATCTTAATGTCAAAGAATCGGTTTTCTACATGACCAGGCAATTCATCTTCCAAAACAGACAATTCCAAATCGTGGGTGGCAACCAATCCTACTGCATTGTATTTCACCAATTGCTTGATTAAAGCAGCCGATCCTGTGTGTTTGTCTTTGGAATTGGTTCCTCTAAGGATTTCATCAAGTAAAAGTAGTGCATTTTCTTTCTTGTTCACCTTATCAAGCACCTGTTGAATTCTTTTCAGTTCTGCATAGAACGAGGATTCGTTTTCTTCAATTGAATCTTTAATTCGCATGGAAGTATTTACCTCAACATTTGAAACCAGCATTTGCTTTGCACAAACCGGAGCGCCACTCAATGCAAGCACCACATTTACACCAATGGTACGCAGAAAGGTACTTTTCCCGGCCATATTCGATCCTGTAACAATGTGAACCATTCCAGGACCTTTCATTTCATAATCGTTGCAAACACGATTGCTTTCATCAATCATTGGATGACCAGCTTCTTTCATTTCCAGTCTAAAGTGATCCTCAACAACTGTTGGGAAAGTCCATTCCGGATGATTAAAGCTTAGGTTGGCCATGCTGCTTAAAGCTTCAATTTCACCAATGCTCTCAAACCAGCTTTCAATTTCATGTCCATACTTTGTTTTCCATTTGTCGATGCGGAAAAGCAAGTGTAGTTCGTAAAAGAAAAGAGCATTGAATAGGATTTGAACCAACATGTTGTATCGCTGATCAAGGAGCTCAATTAACTTTCCAAGTTTTCTAATTTTTTGGAAGGATTTAATATCCTTACTCGCTAGCTTTTGTTTGATCTCATTCAATTTTTCCGATTGCCAGGCTTCAGATTCAAATTCTTCAATGATTTTCGCATAAATCTTAAGCATATCTGCACGTTTAGAGGTGCTGTTATGAGCAATGCCTACCTTCTTGAAGTTAAAGTAGTGAATTGCGATGCTAATCATCAGCAAAATCAAAATTGGAATGGAAGAACCAATCATTGCATAAACTAGTGCTGGAAGCGACAGAAATGGTAAAATGGAGATGGCAAGCAATAATTTTCTATTGCCATGAAAAGGGGATGGCATTTTGCCCCATTCACTTAAAAAATCTGGATCATCGGTCTTTAGTTTTCGCTGCAAACCGTATTGTATGATATTCTGGCGCCAATCGATTTTATTACTTAACTCCTGAATGGCTTTTTGTCTTTGGGCAATGGTGTTGTTGTTGGCTGGAGCAGATAAGTACGAGGACAAACAGTCATTTCCACTTTTGCTAACACAACGATTCATCAATTGATAAATGGAATGTTCTCCAAATATGTCCAAATCGGAACTGTAAGGATGGTTATGTACTTCGTACTCCTTACCATTGTTATACAATAAACTATGCCTTGTTTTCAGACAATTCAATTCATTTTCGTTGATTTCAATCAGCTTTATTAGCCTTTTAATATTCTTCTCGTTCTTACTGTATTTTCGAACAAAAAAGGCGAGTATTCCAATTAAAATAACAGCTACCAAAATTGCTGCAGGCATTGAATAGGGAAGAATGATATAAAAAAGAACAAAGGCTCCAATTGCACTAAGCAATCGGAACATAGAAAACTTTTTATTTGTCTTTTTCAGCTGTTTAACTTCTTGTTTAAAGCGATTTATTCTTTGAGAGTAAAAACTCGATTTTTGGTTCATATTCTATGTTACTTAAAGTATTCGAAACCAAAAGTAGCAAAAGCAAATAGCTTATGAAACGAGCATGATTAAAATAATTATTAAACGCACACGACAATGATTATTTTGATCTTGCGACTTCTATCTGACTTTAACAAGAAAATTATAAACAGATGAAAAGAATAATAGCTATTAAACCAATTCACTTTGTAGAGCTTTTTTATAAGTTTCCAAAGCTCTAATTCTGGCAGATTTATGATCAATCATTGGTTTTGGATAAGAATCCGTTCCCAATTCAGGAACCCATTTTTTAATGTATTCAAAATTAGGATCGAATTTCTTTTGTTGTTCAATGGGATTAAAAACTCTGAAATAAGGAGCCGCATCACATCCGCATCCTGCTACCCATTGCCAATTGCCATTATTGGCTGCCTGATCGTAATCGAGCAAATGATTGGCAAAATAAGCTTCGCCCCAACGCCAATCGATTAATAGGTCTTTAACTAAAAAACTGGCAGCAATCATTCTAACGCGATTGTGCATGTTGCCTGTGGCCTTTAATTCTCTCATGCCGGCATCAACAATAGGAAAGCCTGTTTTGCCATTTGTCCATAGTTCAAACTCTTCTTCATTATTCAGCCACTGAATATTGTTGTAAGCCGACTTAAAGCATTCGCTTTCAACTTTTGGAAAATTGGCCAAGATCTGCATGAAAAATTCTCGCCAAATCAGTTCATTTAAGAATTGGTCATCACCTTTTAACGCTTCTTGTACTGCATGGCGAATACTAATGGTGCCAAAACGAAGATGTACACCTAAATTTGACGTGGCTTGTAAGGCTGGGAAATTTCTTCTAGAATCATAATGGTTGAGCATGTCCGCAGATAAATTAATGGCTGGGATCTTAATCGAAGATTTACTGAATCCAATCTCCGATAAAGATGGTATTTCTCTAAATTCAACTTGAGCAATATTCGAGGAATTTAGTTCATATGAATAGGGTAGGTGTTCCTTTGAATTGAATTCAGATCGCCATTTCTTCATGTATGGAGTATAAACCGTGTAAGGGTTTCCATCTTTTTTAAGGATTTCTCGCTCTTCAAATATCACTTGATCTTTAAAAAGTTGAAATTTTGCTTGTTGAGATTCACAAATATCTTTGCAGTTCATGTCTCTGGATGTAGCGAATGGTTCGTAATCCTTATTAGTATAGATCTTCGCGACTGGATATTCCTTTATCACTTGTAATAGACATTCCTGTACTTGACCATGTTTTACGATTAAGGAAGATCCAAATTGTGAGAGTTGTTGGTTGATTCTTTGAAGTTCGGTGTGAATGAAAGTTACTCTAGCATCATTTCTGTTTTCCAATTGATCTAGAATTTCTGTATCAAAATTGAAATAGAATAAAAGCTTGTATTTCGATTGTAAGGCATGATATATCGCTGCATTATCTTGTAATCTTAAATCTCTTCTAAGCCAAATTAAAGCGTATTTGTCCATCATCTTCATTTATTGTTTTTTCTTAATACAATATAAACCAGAAAATGTTCAATGATAAATATAAAATGGACAAAAAATGCCCGAATGATCTAAATTTCATTCGGGCATGGCATTTAATTTCTTATCTGACCATCACCAGTAATAATCCATTTGTAAGAGCATAACTCCTCCAAAGCCATTGGTCCTCTCGCATGAAGTTTCTGTGTACTGATACCAATTTCAGCTCCCAGTCCAAATTGTGCACCATCAGTAAATGCAGTTGAAGTGTTGGAATAAATGGCTGCAGCATCAACCATTGAGTAAAAGGCTTTTATGGTTTCTTTGTTCTCACTAATTATTGCTTCGCTATGCTTTGAACTGTATTTGTAAATGTGATTAAGTGCAGACTCAAAATCATTTACTGTTTTGATTGACATTTTATGACTTAGGTATTCTGTTCCATAAGACTCCTCACTTGCCTGAATCAAAAGTTGATTAGGATATGAACCTTTTAGAACTTCAAAGGAGTCTTGGTCAGCATAGATTTCTACATTTTTATCGTTTAAATGATTTACAAGTTCAGGAAGATCATTTAATCTATCAGAATGAATAATGAGGCAGTCGAGTGCATTACAAACGCTTACACGCCTTGTTTTGGCGTTGTAAATAATGTTTTTCCCTTTTTCAAGGTCTCCATCTTTGTCAAAATAGGTATGTACAATGCCAGCACCAGTTTCAATTACCGGAATTTTAGAATTTTCACGAACCGAGTTGATTAAATTCTGTGATCCGCGTGGGATCAGAACGTCTACAAATCCTTGTGCATTCATCAACTCTACTGCAGCTTCTCGTTCTGGTGACAGCAACTGAATAATTTCAGGATCCACCTTTTCTTCTTCCAATGTGTTTTTGATGATCTTCACAATGGCCTGATTAGAGTGCATGGCATCGCTTCCGCCTTTTAAAATACAAGCATTTCCCGATTTTAAGCAAAGCGCAAAAACATCAATGGTTACATTTGGTCGCGCTTCATAAATAACGCCAACAATGCCCAATGCTACGCTCATCTTTTCAATCAACAAACCATTCTCGAGCTTTTTTTCAGATAATTTGCGTCCCAGTGGAGAATCTAATCCGGCAACATTTTTTACATCCATTGCAATACCTATTATTATTTCATGATTTAGTAACAATCGATCATACTTTGGATCATAAGTTGACATGCGTTCTAAATCTTTTTGGTTGGCTGCTAAAATAGCAGAGCTGGAATCAACGATTGCTATGGACAGTTTTAATAGAATCTCATCAATCTTTTGGGCAGATAAAAGAGGCATTTTTCTGGATGCTTCTTTGATTTTATGGAATTGTTCTTTGGTATTCATGGCATTTGAATTTAAATGTAAGATAAAGATATGTAATTATCAGTAAATTAATTGTTAATATAATAATAGGTAGTCGTAGTGAACCAATGGTTTGGCTCCACTTTTTCCCATGTGAAGTTCTGCTTTGGTTTTGCTGTAGGCAGTTTTGCCTAATCCTAAAACTTTGCCTTTCTCATTCATGATTTTTACAATATCTCCTTTTTCAAAAGTTCCATTAATATCAGTTACACCAATAGGTAACAAACTTGTGGCATTATTTGAATTTAAAGCCTCTTCAGCTCCATGGTTGATAATTACATGTGCTTTTTCGAATCCATCAGATCCAGCAAGCCATTGCTTCACTGTTGATGCTTTTTTATAGGCTATAAATTCGGTGTGATCCACATTTTCATGATCTGCTATTAAATCAAGAACAATATTATCCTTTGAACCATTTGCAATGTGTACAGGTATGCCTGATTTGGCTATTCTTCCAGCAATACTGCATTTGGTAAGCATCCCACCACGTCCGAAATTTGATTTTTTGGTGGTGATATACTGTTTTAAGCGATTGATATCTCCATTGATGGTTCTTAGCAATTTTGCGTTAGGATCTTCTGGATTTCCGGTGTAGATCCCATTAATATTGCTTAACAGATAAAGTGCTTTACAGTCCATCATCGATGCGATAAGCCCGGAAAGCTCATCGTTATCGGTAAACATTAGCGCGGTAACCGAAACTGCATCATTTTCATTGATTACAGGCAAAATATCATTGGCCAGGAGTGAACTGATGCAATTTTTCATGTTCAAATAATGTTCCCTGGTTCTAAAATCCTGCTTTGTTACCAATACCTGGGCACATTGTAGGTCATGCTCTTTTAAATATTTCGAATAGATGTTTAGTAATTCAACTTGCCCAACGGATGACCATATCTGGCGAGCTGATATGGTATCTGTTTTTTGATTCAGGTTGATTTTACTTCTACCAACCGCTACAGCACCTGATGATACAAGAATGCACTGATATCCCAACTTCTTTAATTCCGATATCTGAAATACAATGTTTTTAATTCTTTGTTTGTCGATTTGGCCCGTACTTTTGGTAAGTACGTTAGAGCCTATTTTGATGCAAATTCGCTTCATGAAACTTGATTTTCTTTGGTGTACGAAACTACATCTTGCTGCCCAAATATTGGTGCAAGATGAAAATGATTGTATTGCATGTTTTTCTATATGCGAAAAATGCAATAAATGCTTGTATGCTTTATGAATAGTAATTTACTACTTAAAGCAATACTTTAATTAGTAAGAAATTATCGTACCCACATGGGAAAGCGAAAAGAATTGGGTGATTTAGGGAAAAGAGGGGCAATGAAAGAGTTGAATGTACCAGAGAATGATACAAGCAAATCAGCTTTTTTGTGTAATAATCTTAAGTCTTTCATAATGGAATTCATTTGGTTATTAAGTTTCCCCCTAATAAAACCAAGTCAAATATAAACATTCTTTTGGGATTTAATTCATTGCAAACAAGATTATTGAGAGTGTGTAGTCTGTCGAAAAGCTTCCGAGATTAATATTTGAATTGAAAAGCTTTTATGATTGAGCTGTGTAATGTGTAGAAAATAAATGATATATGACTGTTTTGTATTTGAAATTATAATGTTTGTTAAAATTTTTCAAATAAGATTTTTTCAGCCCTGATTTTGTATGTTCAATTCTTATCTTTGTTTGAGAAATTATTAAATCACGATATATTATGAGTAAAAATCCTTTATTAGAAGAATTTTCAACACCATACGAGTCTGTTCCATTCGATAAAATTGAATTGGAGCATTATATGCCAGCCTTTAAGCAGAGTATCGAAAGTGCAAGATCCGAAATTGATGAGATAGCCAATTCTACTGAAGAACCAACTTTTAAGAATACCATTGAAGCTCTTGAATATTCGGGTCATCAGTTGGATAGAATTGGATCGGTTTTCTTCAATTTAAATCATGCGTACACCAATAATGAAATGCAGGCTATGGCACGAGAAATATCGCCTATGCTTACCGAATTTTCAAATGATATTATCATGAATGAGAAACTCTTTAAAAGAGTGAAGCAGGTGTACGAAAAAAGAGATGAGTTTGATTTAAATGTAGAACAAACCAAGCTTTTAACAGACAGATACAAGTCTTTTGTTAGATCAGGTGCTGATTTGGATGAAGAGAAGAAAGGGAAAATCAGAGAAATCTCGAAAGAACTTTCAAAATTAACCTTGCAGTTTGGAGAGAATGTTTTGGCTGCAACCAACAATTTTGAACTTCATTTAACGAACGAAGACGATGTTGCAGGCCTGCCTGAAGGAATTCTTGAAGCTGCATCGGCTTTAGCCAAGGAAAAAGAGAAGGAAGGATGGATCTTTAACCTTCAATTTCCTAGCTATGTTCCCTTTATGCAATATGCTGAAAAGCGCGAATTGCGTGAGAAAATGTTCAAGGCCTATTCTTCGCGATGTTTTAACGATAAATTCGACAATCAAAAAATCATACATCTCATAGTAGAACTGCGTTTGGCAAAGGTTCATTTGTTGGGATACGAAACTTATGCCGACTATGTATTGGAGGAAAGAATGGCAAAATCGGCAGACAATGTAATCAAGTTCTTAAATGAACTTTTGGATGCATCAATGCCAAAAGCGCAAGAGGAATTTAAGGAGTTGCATGAATATGCAAAATCGCTTGGCGCAGATTTTGATTTGCAAAGATGGGATTGGGCCTATTATGCTGAAAAGTTAAAGACCGAGAAATTTGATATCAACGATGAAATCACTCGTCCTTACTTCGAGTTGGAGAGAGTGAAGAAGGGAATTTTCGACTTGGCTACTAAATTGTATGGCATTCAGTTCAAGTTGAATACTGATATCCCTAAATATCACGAAGAAGTGGATGTATACGAGGTGTTAGATCAAGAAGGAAAATTTTTATCGTTGTTCTATGCCGATTTTCACCCAAGAAGCAGCAAGCAAGGTGGAGCATGGATGACTTCCTTTGTAGATCAGTACATGAAGGAAAATAAGGATTACAGACCACACATTTCAATTGTATGTAACTTTACTCGTCCGACCGAAACCAAACCATCTTTATTGACTTTTAATGAGGTAACCACTTTCTTGCACGAGTTTGGTCATGCATTACACGGTATGCTTTCGAAATGTACCTACAGTGCTTTGTCGGGAACCAATGTGTATCGTGATTTTGTAGAGTTGCCATCGCAGTTTATGGAGAACTTTGCTTTCCGTAAAGAATGGTTGGACGAAGTTGCAGCGCATTATAAAACAGGAGAGAAAATTCCTCAGGAACTGATTCAGAAAATTATTGATAGCAGCAATTTCTTAAGTGGATATGGCTTTGTTCGCCAAATAAGCTTTGGTTTAAATGACATGGCTTGGCATAGTGTAAAAGAGCCAATTACGAATCCAGTGGGAGAGTTCGAAGACCAGGCAATGGCCTCAACTGAATTATTCTCTAAAGTGAACGGAAGCTGCATGAGTACCTCATTTTCACATATTTTTGCAGGTGGCTATGCTGCCGGATATTATGGATACAAATGGGCCGAAGTGTTGGATGCTGATGCATTTGAAGCATTTAAAGAAAATGGCATTTACGATAAGGCAACAGCCGATGCTTTCAGAGAAAATGTTTTGGAAAAGGGCGGAAGCGATCATCCGATGAATTTGTACCTGAAATTCCGCGGAAAAGAACCATCGATCGATCCTCTCTTGAAACGCAGTGGTTTGAAGTAGAGTAGATTAAAAAAAACTGTAATGATAAGCTTAAATCGTCACTCTATTAGTTATAGACTGGCGATTTTTCTTTGCCAGCAAAAGCTTATATTTGTTATCAAATAAGATTCGACTATGACCAAAGATTGTTGCAACTCAAAAATCATCAATTACGAGGGAAAGAAGTTTGGTTGCTCTCTTGCATTTACTCTTCAATTGATAGGCGATAAGTACAAATCGCTTATTTTATTTCACTTGAAGGATGGTGAAATGCGTTCAGGTGAATTACAAAAAAGCATTTATGGTATCTCTAATCGTATGTTTACCTTCTCGATAAGGGCTTTGGAGCGTGATGGTTTGGTAAGTAGGGTGGTTCACCCTGAAGTGCCACCAAAAGTTGTGTATGGATTAACTGAGGCGGGAAAAAGCATTATCCCCATCATCCTGAAATTAGACCAATGGGGACAAAATTTTGCAAAAGAGAATCACTTGTACGCTCCTGGTGAATAATGAAGTTCGTAGGAGTGAGAATAAATTTCGAATACTACTCCAAATGGATCTTCTACATAACACATACAGTATGGTTTATCACCTGGATAATATTCGCGAATAGGCATACGCTGTTTTCCTCCATGCTCTACGATTTTTTGAACCAATCCTTCTACGTCAGGATCCTGAACCGAGAAATGGAATAATCCGGTTTGGAATGGATTGAATTCCGGAGCTTTGGGTTGACTTTCTTTGAATTCGAATAGTTCAATTCCAATGCGATCGCCGGTTGAAAGGTGCGCAATGCGAAAACTTTTCCATCCTTTGCCAAACACATCGATACACATTTGTCCGATTGCTGTCTCGTTTTCTTCCAGAACTTTGGTTGGAGGCATAATTACGTAAAAACCCATTACTTCGGTGTAGAATTTCACTGCCTTGTCCAAATCAGGCACTGTAATCCCAATATGGGAAAAGCTCTTTGGATAAACTTTTTGATCTTTCATCTCTGTTGTTTTAGTTTGTGCATCAAGCGAAAAACAAAGGCTGATGCTCATTAGTAAAATTAAAATTGCTCTCATCATTCATGTTTGAAATACGCTGCAATGTTAGAGCTAAAGAGGAAAGAAATCAATATCGCACAGAGCTGAAATATGGTTACATGAATGTGTAGTATGTTGAATATAAAGACGCGTAGCGATTGTTAACGATTTGTTAATTAGTTAATAAAAGAGTAAAAGGTACTTTCATTACCATTCAATTTCTTCCATATCCCTAAAAAATTTTCCCGTAGCCCCTTTGTCTTCCAACTCGGCTGCCCAAACAATGGTTTCCGCTCCTTTCTGGGGATCACGGGGAGCAGTTGAACCGCCCATATCAGTTCTTACCCATCCCGGACAAACCGAATTCACAAGGATGTTATTTCTTTTTAATTCCTGGCTCAATTTTATGGTAAGAACGTTCATTGCGGCTTTTGAAATGCTGTAACCCGGCGTTCCTGCAGACATGTTCGATAAAGCTCCCAAGCCACTTGACACATTCACAATGCGTCCATATTTCTGCTTTTTCATATTAGGAATAAAGGCTTGTGCCAAACGCCAGGCTCCAAACAAATTGGTTTCCAAAGTTTGATGAACTTCTTCCAAGTCTGCATTGAATGCTGAATGCCATGTGTCGTAATTGATGCCTGCATTGTTGATAAGGATATCGAGATGTCCAAAGTTATTTTCTACATATTCAGCAATTTGTTTTACGCTCACTTCATTCGATACATCCAATTGATGGAAGTGGAGTTCGCCAAAGCTTTTCAGTTTTTCGAAAGCTTTTTTTCCATCTTCCTGGGAGCGAGCAGTGAGAATCACTCGATATCCTTTCTTTAACAGTTCTTTTACGCTTGCAAAACCAATTCCTCTGTTTGATCCGCTTACCAATGCTGTTTTTTTCATATTAATATCTTGTTGATTATGATTTCATTCTAATTCTAGATTGTATGCTTTTATAAGGATTACACGTAACACTCTTACCTTTTCCCGTTGATACACTGAATTGTAAACAAAAAGACGAACCTTTTGTTTTTAAAAAGTCCGTCTTTTATATTTTATTTTGAAAGTTTGAGAACTTGATATTGCTTTCTTTGGATTTCTGGCAAATGAATTTGTGATGTTGTAAAGAATACATTTCCTTGAGTATCCATGGCAAATGAATCGGCCCAACGAATGATCTCATCTTTAATCAGTTTTTTGATGTTACCATCGCTTTTCAGGACATTAATGGAGTTGTCTTCCAGACCACCTAACCATAGATTCCCATCTTTATCGAACATCATTCCGTCAGTGGCTGGAATTTTTTTTACCATTTCTACTTGTTCAGCTATTTGTTCCTCTGATAAGTTCTGAGAACGTAATGTTTTAGTGGGAACTCGATACAAACTATGACCCGTTAAGGCAATGTAATACAAAAACTGTTTGTCAGGAGAAAGAGCAATGCCATCGGAATGTACACTGTTTTCCCACTTGATTCCATCACAAATCAGGTGATCTACTTCACTTTCAGTAGAGTAGTGGTGGTCCAATACTCTTTTAGATTCTCCTGATTGCAGATTCAACACAATTAATGCTCCGTTTCCTGAATCAGTCATGTAGGCAAATTGATTTTTTGTATCAACCCGAACATCATTAAAATAAGAGTTCGCTTGGTAAACACCTTTAGGAAATTGATATACTTTTTCCTTTTCATTGTTGTTCAAATTAAAAACATACAATTTCGGACCACCTTCCAAAACACCTTGGAAAAGAGGATTTCTTGTATCCAATACCCATAACTTGTTCTGCTCATCAACAATTACCGACTGAACAGCCTGAAAGGATTCCTTATCATCAGCATTATTCCATTCCTGATTTGGAAAGGCCACTGCTTTACCATCTACAATTTCCGCAACGCTAATGGGTACATCATTCGACCATTTTGGATAGTTTACGAATAGGCGGCTTTCTTTACTAACTGCAACTCCCGTCCATTGCTTGTCGGATGAAGCAATTACTTCAATTTTATTTGTTTGCGACTGTTTAGGAGGTTTACAAGCAGAAAAACTTAATAAAAGCGATGCTGCAATCAGATACTTCCAATACATATTAATTGTTTTTAAATGAATATTCGTCTTTATAATCAAACTATTAGATCTTCTATCATTTCTGTCAATGAAAATTTTCTGTTTTCTATTGACCTAATTATCTGATAAAATGAGTGTATACCTTATCTTCTTTCTCAGGGGCTTCTATTTTATTCTTTCCATTTTCAACTAATTTCAATAGATAAGCCATGTTTTTACCCAAAACTCTCATAATCTGCACCCCTTCTTCATCCTGATGAACTTGACCCGGCATTAATCCATGAATCACATTCCAATAGTTCGATGTTGGAATCATCATTTCTGAATAAGTCAGGTAATTGTTTAATTCATTAAAAACAGGTAATCCACCTGAACGACGAACGGCTGCAACTGAAGCACCTACTTTATGGCGGAACAATGATCCGTTTGCACCAGCTACATAAAAAGCACGATCGAGAAAGGATTTCATGCTGGCACTTAATGATGAATAGTGTACTGGTGATCCAAGAATAATCCCATCGGCCTCCTTCATTTTCTGAATCCAAATATTCACATCATCATTTTTGATGACACACTTTTCGTCTTGATTCTTGAAACACAAGTTGCATGCAGTACAAGCCTTCACGTTTTTGATTCCAACATTTACAATTTCTGTTTCAATGCCTTTTTCTTCCAACTGTTCACACACTAATTTTAATGCATGATAGGTGTTGCCTTCTTTTTTTGGGCTACCATTAAATGCGACTACTTTCATCTGTTTTTGTTTTTTGATTGATAATGCAAAGGTAAGCTTGCAATTGTTTAGCTTGTTTTAATGAGATGTTAAAAAATTACTGGGAGGTTTAATTACCCTCAATTTCGGCAATATTTGCCAGTGCATAATCACGAAGAGGCTTGTATTTAAAATACCAAATTATTAAACCTATGATGATTGCAAGCGTAAAAACCGAAAAGAAAACAATTTGAGATTCAACAGTATTAAATAATGGTTGAGATCTGAGATTAAAACTGGCATTCATTAAAAAAACTGCAAGAAATATCAGGATGCTCTTTTTTCGGAACGGATGATACCTTTCTGCTGCTTGCTTTAGCATGAGAAGTGTAGGCAGCGAGTAATCAACATTTTTGTATTCTTTTTGGTAGCTTCCAAATACTAGAGCAAATATTAAAAATGCTGCTACAAGGAGCAGTCCTGCAATCAAATCAGTAAGTTCTTTTGTGTCAAAATAGTGTATAAAGGCAATGATCGTGTAAAGTGGGATGAAAATCCAATAAACAATCTTCATTCTTTTGCATAGGTTAGAATAATTACGATCCTCCTTTTTAAGTTTCCCTAATAATTGATCCAGATTGACTTTTTCGTTCTTTGTTTTATTTAAGTTCATGCTTGCCTCCTGTTAATTTGTTTTTTAATTGTGTTTTAATGCGGTGAATTTTCACCTTTACATTGGGTTCATTAATGCCGATCACATCTGCAATTTCTCTCATACTTAATCCTTCAAGCATAAGAGATATTAAGGCTTTGTCAATCACAGAAAGCATATTTAGTTCATTTTGAAGTTGGTTGAATTGCTTTTCTTCTTTTCGCTTGATTTCCAAATCTTCATCGTCCAGAATAGAACTTAGATTTTGCGTATCGGTGTTTATTATTAGCTGCATTTCTCTGTAGCTTTTGCCTGTAAAGCTTAGCGATGTGTTAACAGCTACACGATAAACCCATGTGCTAATTGCCGATTTTCCTTTAAATTGATCCAAACTCTTCCAGATATTAATCAGTACTTCCTGATACATATCTTTTTGATCTTCGGCATTCGAATTATAGTAACGACATATTCGTTGTATTCGATCACTATTATCCGATAGAATTTGATTAAATAGATCTTCTTTTTTCAATGTGAGTGTGTTTTGTTCTTTATCTATTTAGTAAGGGAGGAGTATGATTAGTTACACTTTTTTTTGATTTTTTTACTTATAAAATCTCAAAGCCATTATAAGTCTCAAATTTCCAGATCTCTACTACTTTCCCAATTTGCAGTTCATAAGGTTTATAATTTCTGTTTGAAGAAACCAATAGGAGAGATTGATTTTTCTCGAGTTGTTTATATACCACTTTAAATACGATACCATCCTCCTGAGTAACAATAATGCAAGGAGTGCCATCCTTAATTGTTTCCCAGTTTTGAATGTAGGATGCCGTTACCCACGATCCTTCAGGAATGGGAAGCATGGAGTCTCCTTCAATTTGAAAAGTTCTGTAGGTCTTATTTTTGGGCAAGAATGGGAGAGAGAATTTTGGCAGAGATTCTATAAAATCCAAATCGCCATAGCTATTTGTATAGCCAGCTTGTGCTTTTAAGGGAACCATTTCTATATTTTCTTCTCCATCCTGATTTACCGATATGGTAAGCAAGCGAAGCTTTTTGCCAGTTACATCAATGTCAAATCCATCTTCGATTTGCGAAAGCTGGAATTCCGATAATTTCTGCAGGTTATACCTTATTAAAGCATCAATGGAAACATTAAAGTATTCGGCAAATTTCACCAGTACTTTAAAAGGTGGTTGAACGCTTTTTTCATAGCCAGCTAGTGTGGTTCTTGTAATCTCCAATTGTTCAGCCAAATCGGCTTGCGATTTTCTTCTTCTCTTGCGAAGGAACTTGATATTTTCTGCAAAAAACATGCTTTTTTCTTTCAAAGATAAGGAGAATAGACTAAATTATTGACAGGATTATGACGAAAATATCGACATTTAATGAAAAGGACAATATTGCATATGGATTTAGACACATTTTTTGTGTCGTGTGAGAGGTTGCAGGACAGTAGATTGGAAAATCGACCGGTCTTGATTGGAGGAACATCAGATAGAGGAGTGGTAGCAGCTTGTTCTTATGAAGCTCGTGCATATGGCATCCATTCTGCCATGCCCATGAAAATGGCGCGCATGCTTTGCCCGGAAGCTGTTGTGATTAGGGGGAATAGTGGAACTTACAGCGAATATTCCGATCATGTAACAGAAATCATTAAGGAGCGTTCGCCTTTGTTCGAAAAATCATCGATTGATGAATTTTATATGGACATAACAGGAATGGATCGCTTTGTAAAGGAAAGTTACATGTGGTCAAAGGAACTGAGAGAAAAGATCATGAAGGAGACTCGGCTACCCATTTCCTTTGGTTTATCTACAAGCAAAACGGTTTCTAAAGTGGGAACAGGTGAGGCCAAGCCCAATAATCATATCAATATAGAATCAGGATATGAAGTTCCATTTTTGGCTCCGCTTTCCATTAAAAAGATTCCTATGGTAGGCGATAAAACTTACCACAAGTTGCGAAGTATGGGAATAGAAAAAGTAAGAACCGTACAAGAAATGCCTATGGAGCTAATGGAACGCGTACTGGGGAAAAATGGGCAAGTGATTTGGAAAAAAGCACAGGGGATTGATAATACTCCAGTGATTGCCTGGAGTGAGAGAAAATCAATATCGACAGAACGAACTTTTGAGCGAGATACCACTGATGTTGTGAAAATGCGTAGTATTTTGGTTGCAATGGCTGAAAACTTGGCTTATCAGCTCCGAAATGGAAACAAACTAACTGCTTGCGTGACACTTAAGATTCGCTATTCCGATTTTCAGACTTACACCAAACAGAAGCGAATTCCCTACACATCGCTCGATCACACACTAATCGCCACAGTACTCGACCTATTTGATAGAATGTATGAACGTCGGGTTTTGATTCGACTCATAGGAGTTCGCTTCAGCAATTTGGTAGGAGGAACTTATCAGATTCGTCTGTTCGAAGACTCTGAAAAGCTCATTAAACTGTATCAAAAAATGGATTATTTGAGAAACAGATTTGGGAAAAATGCGGTGAAACGCGCCATAGGAATGGATGTAAAAAACATTGGAGGAATGAATCCTTTTAACGGACAAGCTCCAATTATTCCTGCTCACCGTAGACGATAAAACAGTTAGTAATTAATAATTAACAATGAGTAATAGTATAGATAATTGATCATTACTAATTGTTAATTCTTCATTGTATAGCATGTTATTAAATTGCCATTCATATTACAGTTTTAAGTACGGAACTCTTTCTGTAGAGGAGGTTTTAAAGGAAAGCCAAGCGGGAGGACACAATACCATTGTATTGACTGATATTAATAATACAGCCGTGAGTCTCGATTTTGTACGGCAGGCAAAGGTATTTAATGTACGACCGCTTGTTGGAGCAGATATCAGGAATAGAGCGAAACAGCAGTATGTCTTACTGGCCAAAAATGCTAGCGGATTTCGGGAAATTAATGAGTTTTTGTCAGGAAACCTGCATGCCAGTAAGGTATTTGAATCAGAAGCTCCTGATTTGAATGAAGTTTTTGTGATTTATCCATTTCAAAGCCAGTGCCGAGATTTAAAAGCAAATGAATGCATTGGAATCAGACCACTGGATTTACCTTATTTGCCTTTTTCTGAATGGAAGAATCGCCTAGATAAGCTGGTAATTCTACAAACAGCAAGCTTTCGCAACAAAAAAGATTACAATATTCACCGACTGTTGCGGGCTATTGATAGAAACACACTACTAAGTAAGCTTTCGAAAGAAGAACAGGCGAGTTTTGAAGATAGATATAGAAGTAAGTCTGAACTGTTGGAATTGTATAAAGATTATCCTGAAATTATTGAGAATACAAAAAACTTGTTAGCTGCTTGCTGCATGGATTTTGTGTTTGGAACAAATAAGAATAAACAGGTTTTTCAGCATTCAAAAGAAGAGGATTTTACTTTGCTAAAGCAGAAAGCTTTTGAAGGATTACCTTACCGATACAAAGAGGTGACCGATGAAATTTTAGATCGCTTAAATAAGGAATTGAAAGTTATTCGTCAGCTTGGTTTTTGTTCTTATTTTTTAATTAATTGGGATTTGGTTCGCTATGCGCAAGGTGAAGGATATTACCATGTTGGACGAGGAAGTGGAGCTAATAGTTTGGTTGCTTACTTGTTGAAAATCACTAATGTTGATCCAGTTGACTTAGACCTTTACTTTGAGCGATTTATTAATCCGTTCCGATCATCACCTCCCGATTTTGATATCGATTTTTCATGGACAGATCGTGATGATGTTATACGTTATTTATTTGATGAGTATGGTTGGGATCGAGTTGCATTGTTGGGAAACTTCATCACCTTTAGTCATAAGTCGGCTTTTCGAGAAATTGGCAAAGTGTTTGGCTTGCCCGATGAAGAAATTGTGCGTTTACAGAAAAATCCCACTCCAGCGCAAGCCGATGAATATGGAAAGTGGGTGATTCGCTATAGTGGATATATTTCAGGCTTTCCAAGCCACAATAGTATTCACTCCAGTGGGATTTTAATCTCCGACGAACCCATTAGCAACTATTCGGCTACCGAATTATTGCCAAAGGGATTCCCATCCACTCAGTTTGATATGTATATAGCGGAAGATTTGGGCTTGCATAAATTTGATATTCTGAGTCAGCGAGGACTTGGAAAAATTAAGGATACCTTGGAGATCATCAAACAAAACCATGGGGTTGATATTGACATTAACGATACCAAATTGTTCATGGAGGATATCCGCGTGAAGCGCATGTTGAAAAAAGGACAAGCTATTGGTTGTTTTTACGTGGAATCGCCTGCCATGCGCATGCTTTTAACCAAATTGAAAGCAGAAGATTACAAACGCCTGGTTGCAGCCAGTTCCATTATTCGTCCGGGAGTGGCCAAAAGTGGAATGATGCGAGAATACATTATTCGATTTCAGAATAAGGAAAGGAGAGAACAGGCAAAACGAAATTTACCTGAATTATATAATATACTTGAGGAAACCTATGGCGTAATGGTTTATCAGGAAGATGTAATTAAGGTGGCTCATTATTTTGCCGAGCTAAGTTTAGATGAAGCAGATGTCTTGCGCAGAGGAATGTCGTGGAAATTTAAACAGCGAAACGAATTTGCAAAGGTGAGGGATAAATTTTTCTCCAATTGTAAGGCAAAAGGATATGCTGATGCAGTGGTGAGCGATATTTGGAGGCAAATAGAGAGTTTTGCCAATTATGCTTTTGCAAAGGGGCATTCGGCCAGTTATGCAGTAGAGAGTTTTCAGGCACTTTATTTAAAAGCATATTATCCTTTGGAATACATGGTAGCCACCTTAAATAATGGAGGAGGATTTTATGCTGCACAACTCTATCTGCACGAAGCGGTAATGCATGGAGCCAGAGTAGAAATGCCTTGTGTAAACCAGAGTTCATGGAAAAATATTATCGATGGAAATACCATTTGGCTGGGATTTTATCTCTTAAGAGATTTGGAACACTCAACAGGCAAAAAATTGATTGAAGAACGCAAGGAGCATGGCAATTTTAAAAACTTGCGCGATTTCGTAAAGCGTTTTCCTATCAGTTTGGAGCAATTGATAATATTAATACGTATTGGAGCTTTTCGATTTACAGGAAAAGGAAAGAAAGAGTTATTGTGGGATGCCCATTTTCTATTAGGGCATAACAAGAAGAACAAACCAGAGAGAACACTTTTTCAGGCAGAGGTAAAGGAATTTGAGTTGCCTGAATTGTGGAAACACAAGCTTGAAGATGCATTTGACGAGTTGGAATTATTAGGATTATCAGTTCAATCACCATTTCAGCTGGTAAAAGGTGATTTGCCTTCCGACCTAAAATCTTGTCATTTGCCTCGTTTAATCAATCGTTACATCAGAATTGTTGGTTTTTTAATTCATCGCAAGCCTACAAAAGCCAATAATGGTAAAATTATGTATTTCGGAACTTGGATAGATTTAGATGGACATTGGTTAGATACTGTGCATTTTCCTCCTGTTGCTAAAGGATATCCATTTCGTGGACCTGGCTGTTATGTTATAGAAGGAAGAGTGATGGATGAATATGGGTTTCTAAGCATAGAAGTGAGTAAAATGGAGCGAATGCCAAATGTAGGTATCGATGATGTGGTTTTAGGTTGAAGTCTCTCTTTTTGTGATATTTACATGTTTATTAATTATTCAAATAACGCAAAATTTCGTGATGTGACAACTTGAAACATATATGTAGTATACATAATCGTAGTTTTATATTCTATTTTTGTTGTCCTATTACTATTTTAAAATCAGGAATAATACTTGTACTTGCCTATTCATAAGTGAAAATTTGACGTCTTTTTTAATCGATTTTTGAAAAACTGTTTAAAAAAATATGCCAAACTTTCTTTCAGTCCTGTTTTTCAGGTGTTTGCAAAAGCGAGAAAAAAGGGTAAAAACCTTGCAAATAAAATCGGCGAATCTATTTTTGTCGGCGAATTTTTATCACTTTAACAAACACTATTAAAATGGCTTTTATTACTAAAGAAAAGTTCTTGTCGAATGAATGGTTAACGGCATACACTTACCTGATTTTAGGTAGTATTATTTTTGCTGTTTCTGACATCTTATTTGTTGTACCTTACAAATTGGCTCCAGGTGGAGTTTATGGTATTGCAACAGTACTAAACACTTTGTTTGGCTGGAAAATTAGTTACTGTACTTTTGCAATGGAGGTTCCGTTGGTAATTATTGGTACAATTATTTTAGGTCCTCGATTTGGGATTAAAACCATAGTTAGTATTGCTACGATTTTATTGACTGTGTGGGTAATGGAAACACACATTGTTCCAGGGTATCCAAAAGTGATTGCCGATCCAATGTTGAATACCATTGTGGCAGGTGTTTTCTATGGTATTGCTATTGGTATGATTTTTAAATCAAGAGCCACCTCTGGAGGTTCGGATATCATTGCAATGATTTTTGCAAAATATACGAAGCTGTCATTAGGTAAACTGGTAATGATTGTTGATGGTTTAATTGTATTGTTTACATTGGTACAGCCAACAGAAACTGGAGCAATTGGTTGGGAGTTTGCGATCTATTCATTAATCATTATTTATATCGAAGGTAAGATTATCGATATGGTGGTAAGTGGAGCAAACTATCACAAAACGGTAATGATTGTTTCAGATCAGTATGAGTCTATTGTATCTAAGATTAAAGGAGATTTAAAACGTGGTGCAACCGTTTTTACTGGAACAGGAGCTTACTCAGGAGAAGAAAGAAAAATGGTTTACTCTGTAATGAGTCGTAGAGAACTTGAGATCTTAAAACTTCACGTAAAATCGGTAGATCCTGAAGCATTTGTAAATGTTACTGAAGCAAATGAAATTATTGGTAAAGGATTCAAATCTCTGAATGAGGAAGAATAAATAATAATTCGATATAAATGCGTAAATCCCTCCCAAATTCGGAGGGATTTTTTTATTTTTGCATGTAGGATCACTTCAATTTACAATTCAGATATTTATTGTTTGTTATTCTGAAATCTGGCAGATCATAAAAACGTATTGTTTTTGCAGATTAGCGAGTGATTGAGGCTGATTGAAAATATATCTGTAAAAAGTTGTAAGATAATTTGATTTTTTAGAAAATTATTACGTATTTTGCGACCTGTTTGAAAAGCGTTTAAGGAAAAAAATAATCTGGACTATGTCAAGAGTTTGTCAAATTACTGGAAAGAGCGTAATGGTGGGAAATAATGTTTCTCACTCAAAGAGAAGAACTAAAAGAAGATTCTATCCAAATCTTTTCGTTAAAAAGTTCTATCTTCCTGAAGAAGATCGTTGGATTGAATTGAAAGTTTCTGCTGCCGGAGTACGTCTAATTAATAAATTAGGTGTAAAAGGTGCACTTACTAAAGCTCAAGAAAAAGGATTTATTAAAAATTATTAAAAAAGGCATAGAAAATGGCTAAAAAAGGTAATAGAGTGCAAGTAATTCTTGAGTGCACTGAGCATAAGGAAAGCGGTATGCCAGGAACTTCAAGATACATCACTACTAAAAATAAAAAGAATACTCCAGATCGTATGGAGTTGAAGAAGTACAATCCTATTTTGAAGAAAGTAACCCTTCACAGAGAAATTAAATAATTTTAAGATATGGCTAAGAAAGTAGTAGCAACCCTACAGAAAGGTGAAGGCCGTGGTTACGCAAAAGTAATCAAAATGGTGAAGTCACCTAAGACTGGTGCATACTCTTTTAAAGAAGAGATTGTTCCAAATGAAAACGTAAAGGATTTCTTTGCTAAAAAGTAAAGAATTCATATCATACTGAATTATAAAAGCTTCCCGACTATTTGGGAAGCTTTTTTTTGTGCTTTAAATCAAAACTTTTATTGTTTTATTTTAAAACGTTTATTGTTAATTGTTTGTGTTTACGATTTTTTGTACTTTAGCAGCTTAAAATTTAGAAGAAATGGGATTATTTGGAAGTTTTTCGAAATCGAAAAAAGAAAATCTTAATAAAGGGTTGGCCAAAACAAAGGAAAGTGTATTCAAAAAGCTTTCCAGAGCTGTTGTTGGTAAATCTACCGTTGATGATGATGTACTTGATGAATTGGAAGAAGTATTGATTACTTCTGATGTGGGGGTGGATACAACATTAAAAATCATCGAACGAATTGAAGAGAGAGTTGCTCAGGATAAATTCTTGGGAACATCAGAATTGAATCGAATCTTAAAAGAGGAAATTGTTGCTCTTCTTGAAGAAAACAATAAAGGTGATTACGATGCTTACGAACTTCCAAAATCAGAATATCCATATGTTATCATGGTAGTTGGTGTGAATGGTGTTGGAAAAACTACTACTATTGGTAAACTGGCACATCAATTTAAAAACGCAGGAAAAAAAGTAATGCTTGGTGCAGCCGATACTTTTCGTGCTGCAGCTGTAGACCAGTTAATTATTTGGTCGGAGCGAGTTGGAGTTCCTGTTGTGAATCAGGGAATGGGAGCCGATCCAGCTTCTGTTGCTTTCGAAACCTTAACCAAGGCCAAAGAAGAAGGTTCTGATGTGGTTATCATTGATACTGCCGGACGTTTACACAACAAAATCAACTTAATGAACGAGTTGAGTAAGATTAAACGTGTAATGGACAGAGTAATCCCTGGTGCTCCAAATGAAATCCTATTGATATTGGATGGTTCTACTGGTCAGAATGCATTCGAACAGGCAAAACAATTTACCAAGGCAACTGAAGTAAATGCATTGGCAATTACCAAATTGGATGGAACTGCTAAAGGTGGAGTTGTGATTGGAGTTTCCGATCAATTTAAGGTACCGGTAAAATATATCGGAATTGGTGAAGGAATGGAAGATTTGCAGGTGTTTAACCGCGAAGAATTTGTAGCTTCATTATTTGATTGAAAAGATCGAAGAAAATAATATAAGACAGGCTGCCATTTTTGGTAGCCTTTTTCATTTAAGTAGATTCAAAAATAAATATCTAGATGGTGAAAAGAGTAATTTATCCTATTTTTGCCAAAATTTAATTTGAGATAAGAAGATCGTATGAGTCAAAATAAAATCAACATTATAAGCTTAGGCTGTTCAAAAAACTTGGTCGATACAGAATTGTTAATGAAACAACTCGATGCAAACCAGTTTTCTGTTACCTGTGAAGAAGAGAATAGCGATGCCAAAACCATTATTATTAATACATGTGGGTTTATTGGCGATGCAAAGGAGGAATCGGTTGATACTATCTTGCAATATGTAGAAGCGAAAAAAGATGGTAGAATCGATAAGCTTTTTGTGATGGGATGTTTATCGGAACGATACAGAGAGCAACTAAGTGAGGAAATTCCGGAAGTTGATAAATATTTTGGAAAGTTCGACTGGAAAGGCATGGTAAAAGAGCTGAATAAAGACTATGTTCCAGATTTTAAAAATTTAAGAGTTGTTACTACTCCAAAGCATTTTGCTTACCTAAAAATTTCGGAAGGATGTAATCGCTCATGTTCCTATTGTGCAATTCCAATTATAACAGGCAAACATGTTTCTCGTCCTATCGAAGATATTGTTGAAGAAGCAAGAAATCTTGTAAAAGGAGGAGTGAAGGAACTTTTGGTAATTGCTCAGGATCTTTCTTATTATGGTATCGATTTGTACAAAGAATCGAAATTGGCAGAATTGATAGAAGAGTTATCTAAAATTGAAGACTTGGAATGGATCAAGTTGCATTATGCATATCCAACCCAATTTCCTTTCGGGATTTTAAAATTAATGCGTGAGAATCCTAAAGTTTGCCGTTACCTCGATATTGCCTTGCAACATTCAAGTGACAACATGTTAAATTTGATGCGAAGAGGTATAGATCGAGCTAAAACCATTGATCTTATCAAGAAAATACGAGAAGAAGTTCCGGGAATTACGCTTAGAACTACCATGTTGGTTGGTCATCCAGGTGAAACAGAGGAAGATATGGAAGATCTTAAAAATTTCGTTCAGGAAATGAAATTTGAACGTTTGGGCGTATTTCCTTATTCCGACGAAGAAGATACCTATGCTGCAAATCACTACGACGATAATATTCCACAAGAAGAAAAGGAGAGAAGAAAAGAGGAAATCATGTTGATTCAGCAAGACATTAGCATGGAGGCCAACAAAAAACGTTTGGGCGAAGAGTTAAAAGTAGTGATCGACAGAAAAGAAGGAGATTATTATTACGGAAGAACCGAATTTGATTCGTATGAAGTGGATCCGGAAGTATTGATTCCTGCAGAGAATGGGGATTTAAAAATTGGAGAATTCTACAATGTTGAAATCACGGATTGTGAAGATTACGATTTGTTTGGAATTGTAAAGTAATACCGATCTTACAAAAATAGAATAAAGACCATCTGTAGAAATACTGATGGTTTTTTTATGTAGAACACTTATCTTTTTGCTATTTTAATATATATAAAATCAATTTATAATATATATCATACTAAATTTTAATATATATTAAAATTATTTTTTATATGGATTAAATTGTTGTATCTTTTATATTGAATTTTATAAAGCACTAGAATAGCGACTAATTACTCCTAAAGGATATGGCGATAAAGTATAAAGTGGTAAAGATGAATTCACCTCTTAAAAAGGAGGGTAGCAAGGAGCAGTATTATCCGAGGGTTGCGAACAGGCAAAAGAAAACTTTAAGAGATATTGCTGAAAGCATATCTCAAACATCAACATTCAGTACGATTGATGTTGTTGGTGTATTGGAGGCTTTCACCACTAAGCTTCCGTATTTTTTAAAAGATAATTGCAGTGTAGAGCTAGGGGACTTGGGAACATTTTCATTACATATTAGCGGAGAAGGAGTCGATAGTCCGGAACAAATAAATGCCTCAAAAATTAAAAGTGTGAAAATGGCTTTTCGGCCAAGTACCAGAATAAAAAAAGATTTAAATAAGGTTGATTTTAGAAAAATCAAAAAGTGAATGTGAATTGAAAAAAGGGAACTAATACAGCTGGTTACTGTTTAGTTCCCTTTTTCATGCAATGCAATGACTCTTTAAAACAAACTTCCTTGTTGTTGGTACATTCCTGATTTTTTCAATTCGAAAAAGCAATCTGCACAAGCTCTAACATCTGCAAGGGCATCGTGAGCACCATCAAAACCTTTGTGAAAAAGATGCTGGTGTAATTCGGTTAAATTTGGCCACTTGAAACCATATCTTCCGGGAATTTTACAAATATTGGTTGTGGTTTTCATGGTACAGATTTTCGGAATTTGTGCCAATTGACTTTTTACATCTTTGCGTAGAAATTCGGCACCAATTATCATTTCATCGAAACTAATATTGTGAGCAATTAAATATTCTGCATCATCCATTGCCGATGAAAATTCAATTAAAGCTTCATGAAGATTGATACCTTCAGCATAAGCTCTTTCTGTTGTGATGCCATGCACATCTGATGCGTCGGTGGGAATTGTAAAACCTTCGGGTATTATTATTCTGTTGGCAGATTTAATTTCCTGATCGCGACTATCATACAGTAGCCAAGCCAATTGAACCAGACGTGGCCAATTGTCTAAATCTGTAATGGGAGCATTCCATTTCTTTGGTAAACCTGTTGTCTCGGTATCGAAGAATAGGTACATAGGTAATGATATTAAAAAAGCTCCCGAAGGAGCTTTCTGTTTATTTTATAAGCTTCATTTAAACTAAAGATTTAGCCACCTCTAAAGCAGCTTCATAATTAGGTTCTTCAGTCATTTCAGCAACATACTCAACATGCTTTACTTCGTTGTTTTTGTCGATAACAACAACTCCACGAGCTAGTAGACGTAATTCTTCAACTACGAAACCATACTTGTACCCGAAATCACATTCTTTATGATCCGATAAAGTAACCAGGTTTTCGATACCTTCAGCACCACAGAAGCGACCTAAAGCAAATGGAAGATCGTTTGATAATGTAATGATTTGAATGTCTTTATCAAGCGATGCAGCTTCTTTGTTAAATCTGTGAGTTTGAGCAGAACAAACGCCTGTGTCAATTGAAGGAAATACAGAAAGGATTTTTACTTTTCCATCAAAATCAGAAAGTTGAACTGGAGATAAGTCTTGTCCAAGAGCTGTGAAATTTTCAGCTTTCATTCCTGTATTTATTTCAGTACCTACTAAAGTCATTGCATTTCCTGCAAATGTAACTTTGCTATTGTTTTTTTGCATAATTATGTATTTTGTTGTTTCGATCAAAGATAGAAATTGTTTTGATTTATTCTAAATAAATAGGAATAAAAAAGTGTGAAAAAAGCATAAAAAAAACCGGAGATTAACTCTCCGGCTTATTTTTTATTCTAGCTCTTTTTGAGCCTTTAATATTTTGGTGGTGATTTTTTGTTTCGATTTGTCTAAACCTACCGAAATTGTATCACCTTCAGAGATACTAGCTTTAATAATAACTTCCGCCATTTCATCTTCCAGGTACTTTTGAATAGCTCTTTTTAGAGGCCTTGCCCCAAACTGAACATCATATCCTTTTTCAGCGATAAAATCTTTTGCAGCAGTCGAAATTTTGATATTGTATCCTAGATCTTTAACTCTCCTGTATAATCCGTTAAGTTCTATGTCGATAATCTTATGAATATCCTTTTGAGTTAATGAATTGAACATGATCAAATCATCAATTCTGTTCAGAAATTCAGGAGCAAAGGCTTTTTTCAATGCCTTTTGAATAATGCTATTGGCATAATCATTTGAATCATTTCCACCAGTTTGGAAACCAATGCCTTTGCCAAAATCTTTCAACTCACGACTACCAATATTAGATGTCATGATGATGATAGAATTTTTGAAATCGACTCTACGGCCAAGACTATCTGTTAACTGACCATCATCCAGCAATTGAAGTAGAATATTGAATACATCAGGATGTGCTTTTTCAATTTCATCCAGAAGTACAACTGAATAAGGCTTTCTTCTTACTTTTTCGGTCAGTTGTCCACCTTCTTCATACCCAACGTACCCCGGAGGAGCTCCAACCAATCTTGATACAGCAAATTTTTCCATGTATTCACTCATATCTATACGAATCAAAGCGTCTGTGCTGTCGAATAGGTATTCGGAAAGAACCTTAGCAAGTTGGGTTTTACCAACTCCTGTAGGACCTAAGAAAATAAATGTTCCAATGGGCTTGTTAGGGTCTTTTAAACCAGCACGATTACGTTGAATGGCTTTTACAATTTTAGCAATTGCATCATCCTGACCAATTACTTTACCTTGCAATTCTTCATCCATTTTAAGTAAGCGAGAACCTTCAGCTTGTGCAATTCTCTTAACAGGAACTCCTGTCATCATTGCCACAACTTCCGCAATATCTTCTTCAGAAACTTTTTCCTTTTTCTCACTTAGTTCTTTTTCCCACTTGTCTTTTTCCTTTTCAAGATCTTCAGTAAAGTTTTTCTCCTTATCTCTGAAGCTAGCTGCCAACTCAAACTTCTGTGCTTTTACAGCTTTAATTTTATTTTGACGAGTCTCTTCAATTTTTTTCTCTAACTCTTCAATAATTACCGGAACGTGAATGTTCGAAATGTGAACACGAGAACCAGCTTCATCCAAGGCATCAATTGCTTTGTCCGGAAGGTATCTGTCGCTTATATATCTTGATGTTAGTTTTACACAAGCCTTAATAGCTTCTTCGGTGTAGTATACATTGTGATGATCTTCGTAACGTTCTTTGATGTTGTTAAGAATCTCAATAGTTTCTTCTGCAGAAGTAGGTTCAACCATCACTTTTTGGAAACGTCTTTCCAAAGCACCGTCTTTCTCTATATTCTGCCGATATTCATCAAGGGTTGTTGCTCCAATACATTGAATTTCTCCACGTGCAAGAGCTGGTTTTAACATGTTCGCAGCATCTAATGAGCCAGTTGCACCACCAGCTCCAACAATGGTATGAATCTCATCGATAAACAAGATTATATCTGTTGTTTTGGAGAGTTCATTTAGAATGGCTTTCATTCTTTCTTCGAATTGTCCACGATACTTTGTTCCTGCAACAATAGAAGCCAAATCTAAGGTTACCACTCGTTTCCCAAATAACACTCTCGAAACTTTCTTTTGAACAATTCTAAGAGCCAATCCTTCCGCGATAGCAGATTTACCAACGCCAGGTTCACCAATCAGAATAGGATTGTTCTTTTTACGACGACTTAGGATTTGCGCTAATCGTTCAATTTCTGTCTCTCTACCCACAATAGGGTCCAGAGTTCCTTCTTCGGCAGATTTTGTGATATCAATACCAAAATTATCCAATACAGGAGTTTCAGATTTACCACGAGTACTTGATCCTTTTGATCCACCAGACAAACCACCTTTTCCTTCACGCTCTTCGGAAGGAAAATCAGCCTGAGCTTTAGGGAATAAGGTTTTTAAGTTTTCTTTTACCTTATTATAGTCGATGGTTTGGTCCTCTAATATTTGAGTAACCATACTCTTGTCATCCTTTAAAATAGCTAGGAGTAAATGACTGGTATCAATGGTGTTATTTTTTAGGGCCTTAGCCTCTAAATAAATCAATTTAAGAACTCTTTCAGCTGATCGTTGTAAAGGAATGTTGTTTTGATCTAAATCAGTAATTGTATCTGATTTAATTTCCCTTTCAATGTTTTTTCTGATGTCGTAAAGATCAACACCCAAAGAGATAAGGATATCAACAGCAATGCCTTCACCTTCACGAAGAATCCCTAAAAATAAATGTTCCGTTCCAATAGCACTGTTTCCAAGCCTTTCAGCTTCTTCTTTGCTGTATGAAAGAACATCTTTAATACGAGGTGAAAATTTTGAATCCATATAGTAGGTCTTTTAATTATATTCTAAATGATTGTCAATATTCGACTATATATCTGTCGATTTGATTAAAGCAACATTAAAATAATGAAAAAATATTAGATACAGCCTAATTTCCAGATCAAATTTCAATTAAAAACTCAATTGGAATCGGAATTAAACTAGAAATCAAGCTATAAAGTAAAAATGTCAAATATTTATCTTAATCTACACGCAAATATAGCTGCTTTTCTTACGCAAAAATCACATATTTTGTTACTTTTGTAGTTCTGAGAAAAGTTTAGAATTTTAAATTAATTATAGATGACTACGGGAGAAAGAATTATTCGTATCAACATCGAGGAGGAAATGAAATCAGCCTATATCGATTATTCGATGTCGGTTATTGTTTCCAGAGCTTTGCCAGATGTTAGAGACGGCTTAAAACCGGTTCACCGAAGAGTACTTTTCGGAATGGGCGAGTTAGGTATCACAGCAAATAAACCGTATAAGAAATCAGCAAGAATTGTTGGTGAGGTACTGGGGAAATATCACCCGCATGGTGATAGCTCTGTATACATGACCATGGTTCGTATGGCTCAGCACTGGTCTTTACGATACCCATTGATTGACGGGCAAGGGAACTTTGGTTCTGTAGATGGCGATAGTCCTGCTGCTATGCGTTATACAGAAGCAAGAATGGATAAGATTGCTGAAGAAATCCTATCGGATCTGGATAAAGATACTGTTGATATGGTTCCAAACTTTGATGAATCATTAAAGGAGCCCACTGTACTTCCAACCCGTATTCCTAACCTTCTTGTAAATGGTGCTTCTGGTATTGCAGTAGGTATGGCAACCAATATGCCTCCGCATAATTTATCGGATACTATAGATGCGATTGTAACCACCATTGATAATAAAGAAGTGGAAATGGATGAGCTTATTAAAATTATAAAGGCTCCTGATTTTCCAACAGGTGGAACGATATATGGATATCAAGGTGTTAGAGAGGCATTTGAGACAGGTAAAGGTCGCGTAGTTGTTCGTGCCAAGACAAACATTGAAACGGATGAAAAAGGCCGTGAAAAGATAATTGTGACTGAAATTCCTTACATGGTTAATAAAGCAGAGCTTATTATGAAGGCTGCTGATTTAATCAACGATAAAAAGATTGATGGAATTTCGAATGTAAACGATGAATCAGACCGTAATGGTATGAGAATCGTTTTCGATCTTAAGAGAGATGCAATTGCAAATGTTGTATTGAATAAATTATTTAAATACACGCAAATGCAAGCCTCTTTTAGTGTAAACAATATTGCACTGGTAAAAGGTCGTCCAAAATTGCTTAACCTACGTGATTTGATTGATAATTTCGTAGAGCATAGACATGATGTTGTTGTACGCAGAACTCAATATGAATTAAGACAAGCTGAAAATAAAGCACACATCCTAAAAGGATTGATTATTGCTTTGGATCATATTGATGAAGTGATTGCATTGATCAGAGGTTCTAAAACTCCGGATGAAGCGAAGAGTGGATTGATGAGCAACTTTGAGTTGGATGAAATTCAAGCTAAAGCAATTCTTGACATGCGTTTGCAGAAGCTAACAGGCTTAGAACGTGAAAAATTGCATGCAGAATACGAAGAGTTGATGAAGCTGATCGATCACTTGAAGGAAATTCTTGCCAATGAATCGATGAGAATGGATATCATTAAAGAAGAATTGTTAGAAGTAAAAGCAAAATACGGTGATGAAAGAAGAACCGATATTGTTTATGCTTCTGAAGAATTTAATCCTGAAGATTTCTATGCTGACGAGGAAATGGTGATTACGATTTCTCACATGGGTTACATTAAGCGTACTCCATTAGCAGAATTCAAGACACAGAATAGAGGTGGTGTTGGTTCGAAAGGATCAATTACTAGAGAAGAAGATTTTCTTGAGCACATGATTATGGCAACCATGCATAATACTATGTTGTTCTTTACAGAGAAAGGAAAATGCTTCTGGCTTAAAGTATACGAAATTCCAGAAGGAACTAAGCAATCGAAGGGGAGAGCCATTCAAAATCTGTTGAATATTGAGCCAGATGACAATGTGAAGGCTTATATTAATGTTCTTAACCTAAAAGAAGAAGAGTATATTCACAACAATTACATTGTTCTATGTACCAAAAAAGGTGTTGTTAAGAAAACTCCTCTTGAAGCTTATTCTCGTCCTAGAGTAAATGGAGTAAATGCAATTACCGTTCGTGAAGGAGATCAACTTCTTGAAGCAAAACTTACCAATGGTAAAAATGAAATTGTAATTGCCGGACGTTCGGGTAAAGCCATTCGATTTGCTGAAGATCAGGTTCGTTCAATGGGTAGAACCGCCTCTGGAGTGCGTGGAATTACGCTGAAAGACGAGAGTGATGAAGTTGTTGGCATGATATGTGTTGAGAATGGAGAAGAGGATATTCTTGTTGTTTCGGAAAATGGTTATGGTAAGAGATCAAATATTGATGATTACAGAATTACCAATAGAGGTGGTAAAGGTGTTAAAACCATAAGTATTACCGAAAAAACCGGTGATTTGATAGCTATTAAGAATGTTACTGATAATGATGATTTGATGATTATCAACAAATCAGGTATTACCATTCGATTGGCAGTTTCTGATCTGCGAGTGATGGGACGCGCGACTCAAGGGGTTCGTTTGATTAATTTGAGTAAGAAGAGCGATGCTATTGCTGCAGTAGCGAAAGTAAATTCATCCAATGGAGAAGATGAAGAAAATGGATCGGAGCAAGCAACGGAAAATGGTGAAGAATAGTATTTTGATACTTAGAATTATTATAAAGTGATTAATCTTGTTCGAATTTTCAAAGAAAGGTATATTTTTGTTCGAGATTGTTATAAAAACTAAACATTGATTATGAGAAAATTATCATTAATTCTGGTTATGATTTTGAGCGTTTCAGCTGTATTCGCACAAAAAAGTAAGGTTACCGGAGCACAAAACTTTCTTACTTCTGGTAAGTTAGATAAAGCTAAAGAAGCTATTGATGAAGGAATTCAGCATGAAAAATGTGTAAACTATTCAAAAGCTTATCTTATAAAAGGAAAAGTGTATCAAGGTATTTTTGAAAGTCCACTTCCTGCATATAAAGATTTGGATAAAAATCCACTTGACGTTGCTTATGCTGCATACTTGAAAGCTTTAGAATTGGATGAAAAAGGGAAAATGGTTAAGCCTGTAAAAGCACAGATGACCAATATGATTCCTGATTACACCAATGAAGCAGTAAATCGCTATAACGATGGCGATTACGCTGGAGCACTAGTTGCTTTTGAAAGAGTGTTGGAAATTGAAGCTATGGATATGTTTAAAGATAATCCTGTAGTAGATACTGCAGTTATTTTTAATGCTGGTATGGCTGCCCAAAAAGCCGAAAATTTGGAGAAAGCCATTAAGTATTACAAGCAATCTATTGATTACAACTATGGAGGAGCTAAATCATATGCTAACTTGGCTAATGCTTTAAAGACGAATGGTAATGAACAAGAAGCAGTAAAATACCTTCACAAGGGATTTGAGTTGTTCCCAAATGATTCATGGATGTTAGTTGAGCTAATTAACTACTATATGTTGGGAGGAGAGCCTCAAAAAGCTGCAGATTACCTTGACAAAGCAATTGCTTTAGATCCTAATAACGGTTCTTTCTATCGTGCAAAAGGTACTTTATATGAAAAGACTAAAGAGCCTGCAAAAGCTGAGGAAATGTACATAAAAGCTTTAGAATTAACTCCAGATGATTATACATCTCAGTATAACTTAGGGCTTTTGAAATTGAATGCAGCAATTGCAAAGCACAAGGAAGCGAATGAAATTATGGATGCTAAAAAGTACAACGCAGCAATTAAAGTTGTTTACGAAGAGTATGAAAAAGTAATTCCATATTTTGAAAAAGTTCTTGAAATGCAACCAGATGAGAAAAACTCATTAATTACATTGAAAGAATTATATTTCAAGCTTAGAAATGAAAATGAATCTTATTTAGAAAAATACAACGAAGTGAAAGCTAAGTTGGACGGAATGGAATAAGATTTCTATATTGACATAAAAAAGAGGGAAACATTGTGTTTCCCTCTTTTTTTTATACATTTAAACATTATTAAGTTTAATTATAGAAAGCATGAGAAAAATATTATTCATTTTAGTTATGATTTTGAGCGTTTCTTCTGTATTCGCACAAAAAAGTAAGGTTACCGGAGCGCAAAACTATCTTATATCAGGTAAGTTAGATAAAGCTAAAGAAGCTATTGATGAAGGAATTCAGAACGAAAAATGCGTAGACTACCCAAAGGCCTACCTTATAAAAGGTAAAGTTTACCAAGGTATTTTTGAAAGTCCACTTCCAGCATATAAGAACTTAGAGAGAAATCCTTTAGATATTGCTTATGCGGCATATTTAAAAGCACTTGAGTTAGATCAAAAAGGGAAGATGCTTAAACCTGTAAAAATTCAAATGACTAATATGATTCCTGATTTCACAAACGAAGCTGTGAACTGCTATAACAATAGAGATTATGCGGGAGCATTGTCTGCATTTGAAAAAGTTCTTGAAATTGAGTCCATGGATTTATTTAAAGATAATCCTGTAGTAGATACAGCGGTTATTTTTAATGCTGGTATGGCTGCTCAAAAAGCTGAAAATTTTGAGAAAGCCATTAAGTACTACAAGCAATCTATTGATTACAACTATGGCGGGGCAAAAACATATGCTTATTTGTCGAAAGTGTTAAAAGCAAATGATAATGAAAAAGAGGCTGTAGAATATATCCACAAAGGATTTGAATTGTTTCCAAATGATTCAGATATGCTTGTTGAATTGATCAATTATTACATGTTTGGAGGAGAACCACAGAAAGCTGCAGATTATCTTGATAAAGCGATAGCTTTGGATCCCAATAATGCATCTTTTTATAGTGCAAAAGGGCAATTGTATGATAAAATGGGAGAGTTGGAAAACGCCGTTGCAATGTATAAAAAATCAATAGAATTAGATCCTGGAAAGTTTATTCCTAGATATAATTTGGCCATTATAGAAGCAAATAAAGTTAGTAAGCATCATAAAGAAGTTAATGAAATTATGGATGCTAAAAAATACAACGAAGCATTAAAAGTGGTGTATAGCGAGTACGAAAAAGTAATACCATATTTCGAAAGTGCACTTGAAGTAAACCCAGGTGAAAAGAATTCCTTGATGATTTTGAAGGAGATTTATTTTAAACTTAGAAATCAAAAAGAACTTTATTTAGAAAAATATAACGAGGTGAAGGCTCAATTGGATAGCATGGAATAAAACCAAAAAAGGAACCATAAAATTGGTTCCTTTTTTTTATCTATATAAAAATAACATAATATGAATTATAAGACTTTTATATTGCAGCATATCAATACATTACTATTCTATGTTCTATAAATAATCTTGAAGTATCTGAATTAATTTTCTTGGATCAATTGGTTTGGTAATAAAATGATCAGCTCCTGCAAGCAAACATTCTTCACGTTCATTATTCATTGCATATGCAGTTTGTACAATTACAGGAATTGATTTATTTGTGTCTTTAATCTGCTTAATAGCTTCCATACCACTTATTTCAGGCATTCTGATATCCATTAAAACCAAATCGATTTTTGGGTTGTTATGACGACAGATTTGAATTGCCTCTTTTCCATTTTTAGCCCAAACCACTGATGCGTCGGTTAATTCTATAATCGCGTTTAAATAATTAAAATTAGATTTCACATCTTCTGCAATTAAAATATTCTTTTCAGAAAAGTCTAAATCATTAATGGAACTTAGGCTATTGTCAGAGTCAGGTTTTGCATCATTCAATAAGTCCATTTGAATTCTACCATTGCCAGATAATCTGAAATAAAAGTTTGATCCAATACCTTCTTCCGAATCAAACCATATTTCACCCTCTAACAATTGAATTAATTTTTTACACAAAGTAAGCCCTAATCCAAATCCTTCGAATTTTCTATTGGCTTCATAATCCAATTGACGAAAAACTTCAAATATATGGTTCTGTTTTTGATGCGAAATTCCTATACCTGTATCTCTTATGTAAAACACTGGTATTGAGTTGTCATCTATGTAGTATCCTAATTCAACATTGCCGGTATACGTAAATTTAATGGCATTATCCACCAAACTATCCATTATTTGAATCAATTTATCTCGATCCGATTTAATTTGTATATTCTCGGAATTATTAGGAAATACCAATTTAAAATTTACTTGAGGCTTATTGGTGAGCTGAGCGCTCAAATGAGCTTTTACTTCCCTTAATGTTTCATTGATTTTAAAGGTTTTCAAGGTGTAATTTAGTTGATTTGAATCAACTTTTGATACATACAATAAATTATTCACCATCTTAAGTAGTTTACTGCTACTATTCAGAATGTTATCAACAAACTCTTTTTGTTCTATTTGATCAATATCTTGATTTTTTAATAGATTTGAAAAGCCAATTATTGCATTAATAGGAGTTCTAAATTCATGGCTGATATTTGAAAGAAATGCCGATTTTAATTCATTGGATTCTTCTGCTGCTTTCTTTGCTTTCTCTAATTCTTTCTGAGTTTTGGAAATTGTAATAAGATCGAGAATAGATTTTTCATGGAGCAAACATGCTTTTACAGAAATAGCAAATTTATTTATTACATTTTTAAGTTTTCTTTGTTCAATTTCATTCCAAATTTTGTTTTGAGCAGACGAATACAAAACAATAAAACCCAAATCCTGTAATTCGTAGCAGGTAATTACACCTTTCTCTTGCTTTTTAAAACCAATAGCTTCTATTGTTTCCCTTGTTAAAGGAATTGAAAATGAATCTTTATCTTCAAAGCATCGGTTTAAAAAGTCAGAGTCTTCTATATCAGTTTGTTCAAGTTTGATTTGTGGATGTGAATAGATTACTGTATAGCCTGTAGTTTTTACTGAATATGGAATGCTATAATTTCGAATCCATACGCCTCCAAACTCCAGATTTTTTCCAGACATCAGAGTTTGTAAAAAATTTTTGCAGTTTTCCTTTCTATCTAAAGACTGTCCTACAGATAATGAAAGTTCGTATAGAAACGATATATCAGTAATTAAACTATTTGTATTCATTATTATAAATTAATAAGCTAGTCCTAAAACAATCGATTTGTTAAGCAATTCCAAATATCCTTCTCCACTGGAATATATTTCCCCTATAGATAAGGCACCTTCTAATTCGCAATAAGGAAAATTTGTAACTAGTTCATTGTTAAAAGATTCCAATTCATTATCAAATCGATTTTGTAAGTGTTTAACTCTTGATATACAGCTAAACATTATAGCTATAGGATTATTTACAGATTCTGCAAAACAATTTGCTATCATTGTGCTTGAGATATTTTCCAGTTTGTCTTTTTCTATTGCTAGGATATCAATTAATGAATTTTCTGGAATGTTACCCACGCAGGTTATGTGTCCCTTGGAATTTACTTCAAATGGATCTCGAACAATATAATCTCTGTCTTCTTTATAGATTCCAAATGGAAAATGAATTGAATGAGAAGAGAAATTCTCTTTTGTGAGATTTAGGTTTTGGGTTTCTTTGAGACATTTTTGATATACTTCGAACGCATTTTCCCAATTGAGTTCCTTAATTAAATTCTTTTCTGATTTGGTGACAATAAATGGTCCTTCAGATTTCTGCCAACCATGTTTTGCGTCCATTTTAGTATTTGAATTGAGGAAAACAATAATGGTTCCTGTATTAAAAACACCATCATTTGTTAATAAGATGCCTTTATCTTTGGTTTCCAAACAGCCTACACCCCCACCAAAGAACCGAACATTATTGCCTAAGTGTGTAAATAATGTAGTCAAATGATCGGATGCCTTTTCGGAAAGACCATCAATTAAAGTAAATGCAGTAGTAAATTGATGGTTGTGATAGTTTGCAAATTGATTTAAGAACTCCTCTTCAGAGTTGAAATAAATCGGAACCACATCCAAATCGATCTTTTTAATGATCATACCAGTATCGGACGTAATGCTTTTGTAAATTACTTTTGGAAAAACTCCTCCTATAAATAAGTGTTTTGCTTTATTCAATGAAAGAACTAGTTCCTTCAGATTTAGTTTACAGTTTTCTCCTATCAATAATAAAAATTGAGTATTATCAGAAACAGAAAGTTCCTTTAAGCCTTTAAGAATACTATTGATAGTAGGTTTTTCTAAATACATAAACCCGAACAGTGATTGGTGTCATCTACAATGTTAGCAAAATAAAAAAATAATTTTTCTCAGATTTGATAAAATATCAAAATGAGATTGTCAAGCGGTGTATTTTGTGTTTTATCGAAAAAAAATGCCGGTTTTTAAATCAAAACCGGCATTTATATTATCTAATTTTTTTAAATGATTCTATAACAGCTTCACTAAGTCGATCAGCAACCAAATCTTCATCTCCAACTCCATCAACTAATTCTAGTTTATTTTGTTTCGAATAGTACTCACTTACTTTAGAACTTCTTTTTTCATGCTGCTCCAATCGATGAATAATTATATCTGTATCAGCATCATAAGCTCTTTTGCTCTGTGTTTTGCTTCGGGCTGTTAACCTTTTAATAGATTCTAATGTAGGTACATTTAAATTAATGGCAGAAGTAACAGTGGATTGAAGTTTTCTTAGCAATCCATCCAATATATATGCCTGAACAATTGTTCTTGGGAATCCTTTAAAAATAAATCCATTTGCATTAGGATGTTTTTTAATTTGCCTTTCAATTAGTTTAATGGCAATTTCATCAGGAACAATATCCCCTTTCTCGATATAAGTTTTAGCACTTTTACCCATTTCGGTTCCTTTCTTAATTTCCTGACGCATTAAATGTCCGGTTGAAATATAAACCAAGTTGAATTTTTCTGCTAATTTTCTTCCCTGAGTTCCTTTCCCTGATCCTGGAGGTCCAAGAAGGACTAAATTGATCCAAGATTTTTCAAGCGTTTGATCAATAACATTCGTTAGACGATCGAAAATCTGATTAATACCACCTAATCCATCAATCCCATGATAGATTTCCTTTTCCTTGTAAAAATTAGCTACCGGAGCAGTTTTTGTATCATATTCCTTTAATCTAACATTGATTACTTCTTCAGTATCATCTGGTCTGTTCTCTTTTGTTGCTCTGTCAAGCAAACGATTGCGTAGTTGATCCGCAGGAACTTCCAAGCTCAACATACAATCTAACTTTGTGTTCATCTTTAGAAGTAAACCTTCCAGAATATATGCCTGTACCGTTGTGCGAGGAAAACCATCAAATAAAAAGCCTTTAACTTCAGTATTTGTTTTAATTCTCTCTTCAATAATCTGAACTATAATTTCATCGGGTACCAAGCCTCCTTTTTTGATTATATCTTTGGCTTGTAGACCAAGTTCAGTTCCTTCCGCAATTTCATTTCTAAGGATATCCCCAGTTGAGATATATGCTAAATTATACTTCTCAACCAGCATTTTAGACTGAGTTCCCTTTCCGGCACCAGGAGGTCCGAACAATGCAATGTTTAACATGTGGTTAAATTTATGTTTTTTAAGTTAGTTAAGACTCAAAATTAGTAATTTTTATGCTACATCTGCCCGTTTTTAATGTTTTTATGTACCCTATTATTTTAAAAACAATCGAGTAGAAAAACTAAATTTTTTAGCAATTCGAAAAACATCTGCAAGCCAACAAAATAGGTGAAGAATACCAATTATCATGAAAATTGGGAAAATAGGTCCTATCCAGAATGAGTAATTTACAAGGGAGAAAAAAATGTATCCCCCAATTAAAAGTACACATCCAATAAATTCAAATTTCCAAACTACAATTAAACCCATTAACATGATTAAATTTCCTATGAATAATTTCACCTCCTGATTGCTCATCATATCCAAATCAGGAGAACCTATTTCAATAGCAAACCAAACAAAAAATAGGAATAGAAATATTCCTAAAAATCTAGCTACCCAACGAACAATATTTATTAATAATTTCAAATCTAATTGTGTTTTGCCATTTTAATTCGGCGCAATTCAAATATAACCGATTTAAAATGGATTTGAAAGTGTGATCTTAAACTAAATCACTTTCTATAAGTTTTACGCTAAAATTTAATAATTTATATACTTGATTATTAATTAATTTAAGTTGACTTTCTTCATTTAAAAACGTATATTTTTTATATGTATCGTACTATTAAAACTTAGTGTTATGAATGCAAATTATATATGTCCACATTGTCGAAACTATCTGAATGTTAATGATAGAATTGTAATTTCAGCGAAAAATGAAAAAGGTCAAAAAGGGGTTCTTTTATTTAGTATACACCTTGGTGATTATGAGATTCTTAAACATGCTAATTTTGAAATGGAGAACAATGAAAAAATATCTATGTTTTGTCCATGTTGCCACAAAAGTTTATTGGACAAAAGAATCCATGAGAACATTTACAAAATTGTAATGCAGGATGAAGAGGATCATGAATATGAGATTTTATTCTCAGGAGTTTATGGTGAACGTTGTACCTATCAGATCTCAGAGGGTAAAGTACATACCTATGGTGAGCATGCAGCCAAATACTTAAATTTTACCAATTTGATTGATATGTCTTGAAATCATGAAGAGACATAAAAGTAATCCATTGATTTGCCCTAGAGATGTTAAAGCTTCCAATCCTTCGTTTAAGGTTTTAGGAGCATTTAATCCTGGAGCAATACAGTTTAAAGATGAAATTCTTCTTTTGATTAGGATAGCTGAGAATTCTTTGCCTGAAGAAAATCACATTACCATTCCATATTACCATAATGGAGAGGCCAAGGTAATGAGAATTGACAAGAACGATCCTGAATTGATTTATAAAGATACACGAGGGTATTTTTATAAAGGTGTGGATTATTTAACGACGATGAGTCACCTGAGGTTGGCTCGAAGTAAAGATGGTATTCACTTTGTTGTAGAGGAAAAACCATTCATATTCCCTACGCTAGATTGTGAATGTTTTGGTGTTGAAGATGCAAGAATAGTTCAAATTGATAACGTTTTTTACATTAATTACACTGCAGTTTCAGGAGATGGATATGTAACTTATTTGGCTAAAACCTTAGACTTTATAAATGTTGAAAAACTGGGAATTGTCTTCCCTCCTTTAAACAAGGATGTGGCATTTTTTCCTGAAAAAGTGAATGGAAAATATGCAGCAATTCATCGCCCGGATAATAAGGGGTTTGGATTGCCTTCTATTTGGTACGCCACTTCTCCTGATATGATGAATTGGGGAGAACATATTTGTTTGTTACGTCCTGATGGTTCAAAAACTGAACAACAAAAAATTGGCGCTGGTTCCTCTCCTATTAAAACCGATGAAGGTTGGCTGGTAATTTACCATGCTAAAGGAGAAGAGAGTATTTATTCCTTAAAATTACTTCTTCTTGACCTCCAGGATCCTACTAAAATATTAAAAAAGTTAGATGCACCTGTGTTGATTCCTGAAATGGAATATGAGAAAAATGGCTTCTTTCCTAATGTTGTTTTCACCAATGGTATAGTGGAAAAGGATAATGGAGAATTATGGATTTATTATGGAGCTTGTGATGAGACGGTTTGTCTTGCAATTACAAGTGTACAAGATCTATTAAAATGTTTTAATTAAGCTTGTTATGAGAATTGCATATGTTTCAACGTATCCGCCTACCGAATGCGGAATAGCAACTTACACTCAATATTTAAGTGATTCTGTAAGCGCTAAAGGAAAAGAAATTAGAATATTGGCTCAAATTGGAGCAAAGGGAGATAATGTATTTGAGGTATATGCACCACATGACAAGGACATTGCTTCTAAATTGTTCTTTTATGTGGAAAGATTAACTCCTGATATTGTTCAAATTGAACATGAGTTTGGCTTATTTGGAGATCAGCGTGGTGTTCAGATTGTAGAGTTTTTAATTCGCTGTAATTTAGCAGATACGCCTGTTGTTGTAACATTGCATACCATTTTTGAAGATCTTAAATATCAAGAAAAATTAATCGTTCAACATATTTTAAATTTGAGCAGTGCTATAATTGTTCATGAAAACTTTCAGAAAGATATTCTTTTGAAGAACTATGATTGTCCTAAACCAATACTTGTTATTCCACATGGAGTGCGTGAAGTTAAGAGAATTAATAATGCAAAGGCATTGCTTGGATTAGAAGGCAAACAAGTACTTTTATTAGCAGGCTATATGAGATCCACCAAAAACTTTGAGAAAATTATTGAATTATTACCACGCTTAGTTGAAAAGAATAAAGATTTAGTTTTGCTAATGGCTTCAAGAAGTAGAATTAATGAGCATTCAGAATATAAGGACCACTTGTATAAATTACTGAACAAGCCAGAAATTAAGAAACATGTTAAAATCATTTATGGTAAATTTCCTCAGTTTACTTTAGATACAATTTTGAGTGCTGCTGATGTTATGACTCTTCCTTATCTTAAGGGAGCTCAAAGTGGCGTATTGGCCCAAGCATCAGCTTTATTGTTACCAGTAGTAACATCCGAATTGATGAGTTTCAAAAACTGGATAGAAGAAGTTAAAGGAGGATTTTATGCTTCAAATGATGATGAATATGTAAATCATATTACCAATTTGCTCCAAGATGCTGACTTAAGGATTGAATTTCAGGAGAATATCAGGATTAATAATGAGAAAATTAATTGGACCCAAATTGCCAATAGACATATTGAATTGTATCAAAAGCTTTTGGTACCGCCCATTGAAGGTGCACAATTCTATTATAGGCCAGAACAATTGGATTCAAGCAGAAAAATAGTGCATTAATAATAAATCATCTTATCAAACAATTCCTTTACTTTAAGGGATGCAATTCCAGAGCGTGAATCAGACATTGCATATGGAAGGATTAGCATGTTATTGTGAATAATTGCGCCACATGAATACACAACGTTAGGCACATAACCGTTTCTTTCTTGTTCGTTAGGAATTAAAAATGGATCCTTTAATAATCCGATAACTTTTGTTGGATCTTCAAGGTCAAGCAGAATAGCACTTATGGTGTAGGTTCGAACAGGACCTACTCCATGGATTAGAAGAAGCCAGCCTTTTTCAGTTTCAATGGGAGAACCACAGTTGCCAATTTGGAAAAATTCCCAATAAAAAGCCGGAGGTTTCAATAGAATAGGATTTTCCCAATATTTTATATTGTCAGAAAACATGATGTACAGGTTTTCATTATCATTTCTTGAAATAGTTGCATATTTGCCATTTATCTTTCTTGGAAATAAGGCCATGCCTTTACCTTTCGACCCTTCACCCAAAAGGACGGATACTTTAAAATGACAAAAATCGATAGTTTCTATTAATTGTGGTAAAGCTGTAAAACCATTGTATGCTGTATATGTTGCATAGTAAATATGTTTTCCTGCACCATTGCCATTTTTAAATAATACAAACCTGGCATCTTCAACTCCTTTGATTTCATTATTTGAAACAGGGAAAATTACTCGTGCACTAATATCCAATTCAGGCGAAAATTTAATTTCATAATTAGCGTTGGCCAACCAAAGTAGTGTTTCTATAGCCTCTTCGCTACTTCTTCCTACTTTTTTATGCTTTATATCCTTCTTTTTCCTGAATATTTGAATGGCTTCCTTCAGTTCGTCAAATGTGAATTCATCCAACAAATTGTCCATTATTTTTGATACCAAATCATAAGTGCCAATTTCTCTTAACTTCAGACAAAAATCACTTTTGAGATATATGGAATTAGGAGTTCGGTTTACGCGTTCAACCAAAGCACTGTTTTTTTGTACCAGTAATTCACCATTCATCCTAATTATTCCTCGTCTAAAAACAATTGAAGAAATATGACCTTCTCCTACAGCTCTAAAACTTAATAGAACCTTTAATCTCCCAGACTCAGAATCGATAGCTTCAGGATGAACAACAATAGAAGGATTAAAAAGTGCAGCAGATTCAATGGAATATTCCATAGTGAAATAAGAACCAATCAATAGCTTTTGCTCTAAGCTAAAGTCATTTTCGAATTCTGTTGTTTTAATAATTTTATCGAAATTGTCCTTGAATATTCTCTTTATGTTACGATGGCGCTTGGAAAAACTTTTTAAGGTTTGATCTAAAATTTTTTTTGCCTCCTCCTCAGACAAAAGGAAAATGCGTTCAAAAATATTCTCAATACGCTTGCTGTTCCCTGGTGTAAAAAAACGAGTTACGACCCTGGAATCATCTGGAGTAAAATGAAGAACTTGTTTGTTTATGGAAATTTCTTTCTCTCTATTAGCCATTAGAATCCTTTTTTAACGAGCTTATTAAATATACGAAATTAGGCTCGTAAAAGAAACAGGAATGGCTTATCGCTTAGTATTTTAATACAGGTAATGAGATTTTAAACCTAATGCAAAGCAATCTAAAAAGAATAATACAAGAAATGGTTAGGAATTGATTTAAGGCAGAATTAATTCCTAACGAGTTTAATAAAATGAATAGTACTCCACCTGCAAGACATGCAGTAGCATAAATTTCTTTTCTGAAAATTAATGGAATATCGTTACATAAGGTATCTCGAATTACACCACCCATGACAGCAGAGAATAAACCCATTATAATTGCCAGAAATGGATGAATTCCCAAGTTCAATGATTTTTCAATCCCTATAATTGTAAAAACGCCAATTCCTATCGTATCAAAAAGAAATAATGTACGTTTTAAGGTCATGATTGTATTTTTGAAAAGAAAAGTAAGAACTACCCCCAAACTAATAATCACGATATAATTTAAATCACTAATCCAGGCAACTGGGAAGTTACCTAAAACCACATCTCTTAGCGTACCACCGCCAATGGCTGTAATAAATCCAGTAAAGTAAGCCCCAAATAAATCAAGCTTTTTATTTGCCGCAGACAATGTTCCACTTATGGCAAATACTAGCGTCCCAATAAGGTCCAGAATATATATTACACTCATGATTTAAATTTTTTGCAAAAATAGAAAGTCCAATGATATAACAATACCAATTGTCAATTAAAATGTGTCTTCTTAATTAAAAAAGAAAAAGGATGGAATTAACTTCCATCCTTTTCATATCTGAGTTAATTTTACAGCTTATCCTTGTGCATCAACTACTGCTATTGCCGTCATGTTAATGATTTCTCTGACAGAACATCCCATTGGTACTATATGGAAAGGTTTTGCTGTTCCCAACAAAATAGGGCCAATATTTTCCAAACCACCAAGATCTTGCATTAGCTTGTAAGCAATATTTCCGGAGCTAAGATTTGGGAAAATGATTGTATTCACATCTTTTCCTTTTATTTTGTTAAAAGCAAAGGTTTCATCTCTCAGCTTTTTATCAAGAGCAAAATTTAATTGCATTTCACCATCAACCGGCAATTCAGGATGATTTTCATGCAGATATTCAATTGCTTTATTGGCTCTTACCGGACTACCTTTTCTTACCGAACCAAAGTTTGAGTAAGATACCATGGCCATAACCGGATCAACATTGAATGTTTTTAATGCTCTGGCTGTACTTAATGTTGTATCAACCAATGATTCAGGTGTTGGTTCTGAATTTACCGTTGTATCGGAGAAGAAAAGTGGTCCTTTCTTGGTCATGATAATGTTCATTCCCACAAGAGTTTTCATTCCTTCTTCAATTCCAATAACTTTGCTGGCAATTTTAAGTGCTTCGAAATATCTGGTTGCATATCCTGAAATAAATGCATCTGCATCGCCATTTTCAACCATCATGGCACCGAAATAATTTCGGTCGTACATTTTCTCAGCTGCTTCCTTATGAGTTAAACCTTTACGTCCTCGTTTCTCACATAAAATATTGGCGTAACAATCTCTTCTATTTCTTTCAGCTTCACTTCTAACATCAATAATATCGGCGCCAGTCAAATCCAATTCATTTTCTTGAACAATGCGCTTGATATTTTCTGCATTACCTAGAATAATTGGCTTTGCAATTCCTTCATGCAATGCAATTTGTGCAGCTTTAAGAACATTAAAGTTATTACCTTCGGCAAATACAACACGTTTTGGGAATCTTTTAGCTTTGTTGAATACTGTTCTCAGTAACTCATTTTCAGTTCCCAACCTTTGCTTCAACTCTTCAGCGTAGGCATCCCAATCGGTAATTTCTTTTTGTGCAACACCTGATTCAACAGCAGCTTTTGCAACTGCAATGGAAACACTTGAAACCAATCTAGGATCCAATGCTTTAGGGATAATATAATGTCTGCCAAATACAATATTGGCTTCATCGTAAGCTGTATGTACTGACTCAGGAACAGGTTCTTTTGCCAATTTGGCAATGGCATGAACCGAAGCGATTTTCATTTCTTCGTTAATAGCTGTAGCTCTAACATCAAGTGCTCCACGGAAAATATAAGGGAAACCTAATACATTGTTGATTTGATTAGGATAATCGGAACGACCCGTTGCTACAATGACATCTTTACGAGCATCGAAAGCATCATTGTATGAAATTTCAGGATCAGGATTTGCCAATGCAAATACAACAGGATTTTCAGCCATTGAAAGAACCATTTCTTTACTCATGATTCCACCAACTGATAAACCTAAAAATACATCGGCACCTACCAAAGCTTGTTCAAGAGTATCAACGTCTTGAGTTGTCATGAACTGTTTTTTCTGCTTGTTCAAGTCGGTGCGTTTGGTGTTGATAACACCGCGACTATCGCACATGATTACATTTTCAGGCTTTACACCTAATGAAATGTAAAGTTTGGTACAAGATATTGCAGCAGCTCCTGCTCCATTTACCACCACTTTTACATCTTCAATTTTCTTATTTCCAAGCTCTAATGCATTTAATAAACCTGCAGCAGAAATAATAGCAGTACCATGCTGATCGTCATGCATTACAGGGATATCAAGTTCCTTTTTTAATCTTTCTTCAATTTCGAAACATTCAGGAGCTTTTATATCCTCAAGGTTGATACCTCCAAAGGTTGGAGCAATTGCTTTTACTGTTTCAACAAATTTATCAACATCAGTTGCATCAACTTCGATGTCGAAAACATCTATATCTGCAAATATCTTAAACAACAGACCTTTACCTTCCATAACCGGTTTTCCGGCTAATGCTCCAATATTACCTAAACCTAGAACTGCGGTTCCGTTAGAAATTACTGCCACAAGATTTCCTTTACCTGTGTAACGATAAGCATCTGCAGCGTTTTTTTCAATTTCAAGACATGGTTCAGCAACACCAGGGCTATAGGCTAAAGCCAGATCTCGTTGAGTTCTGTATGGTTTTGTTGGAATCACCTCAATTTTACCAGGACGTCCTTCGGCATGGTATCTTAAAGCATCTTTAGAACTAATCTTTGCCATTTGTTTGTTTTTCTTCGTGCAACATGCACGGTTAATAGTATTTTGTATGCTGCAAAGATGCTAATAAAAGAGCGTAAGAAATGTGGAGAATTAGTTAAAAACAGTAATGAAATCAGTATCTTACTGAATTACTATTAATTAAGACTAGTGATAAATAACGGAAATTTTTCTTGAATATGTAGGAATGGGAAAACTACCTTTTGTTTTTAATCAACAATGAGTGAGTAAACTTATTTTCAGCCAGGAATTTTTTGTCGTAGGTGTGGCAATTGCCTTCCCAATCGACTAAAACAATTTTGCTTATTTTCCATTCACCGCTTTCCGATTTTTTCTTAAACAAAATTCTACCCAAAAGCATTCCTACTTTGGTTTTTTTCTTATTCTCACAAGTGGTTTGAATCATTTCCTTTCCCGATGGAGATTCGAAGTAAATATCAACTTTGTTTAGTCCTTGCAGAGAATAGGCTCTCAGAGAGAAATAAAGCGTTTCATCAGACTTACTAACATCAATAGATTTTTGAACAAAGTTTACGGAGTGTAAATTGAACTCACCTTTCAATTCACTTTTGGCATAGGATGAAAATGGCAAAATACATACTACCAAGAGCAGAATGCCCTTGAAAAGAATTTTCTGAATGTATTTGCAATTTAATCTCATCATGAACGGCATGAAAATACAATTTCCTATACGAAAGAAAATAAAAAGGGATACTCAATTTTGAGTATCCCTTTTTATTTATATTATTTCTAAGAAATTACTTCACCAATCCTTTAATTGTTGCAATTAAATCTGAAGCTTCTTTTCTTCCTGGATTCATTTTTAATACATCATTTAATGTATTTGTTGATTTTTCAAAATATGATTTAGCTTTATCTTGATTTGCTGGCCAAAATTCAGCTCCTTTATTATAATACAACTGACCCAATGCTAAAAGCGCAGTTTCTTTATATTTAGACTCAATCTCTGCAGCTTTTTTATAAAGGCCTTCAGACTTTTCGAAATTATTTGCTTTTTGTGCAGAGCCAAAGTATTCTTTAGCCAAAGATGCTTTTAATTTCTTATTTTTTGTAGGACAAGCTTCAATACCTTTCTTCAATGTAGCAATCATTTCATCATTCTTCTTTTGCTTTTTCAAAGAATTTGATAAATACTGATATGAATTAAATTTCTTATAATCATTTTCAATTGATTGATTGAAATATTTCTCAGATTTTGCGTAATCTTTTGTTTTGTATGCAGCAACACCTAGGTTATAAACTACTGGCTTATCAACTGTGTCAATTGCAGCAACATAACTTTCCAAGTTTGTCAACGCTGTTTTGTAATCTTTAGATCTTAACGCATCATTACCAGTATTTTTGAATTCCTCGGCTGTTTGTGCAAATAAACTTGTTGCACAAAAACATACTGCAATAAATAAAATTAACTTTTTCATACTTTGAATTTTATGATTATTTGATTTTATATTTTTTCATCAAAACAAGCCTAAAAATAACGATTTCAGAGAAAAATCAAATAAAATTAACACAAAAATATTCTTCAATAAATACTGTTTAGAGGAAATTTATTTAATTGAGCCAATTCAATGGTTTCCTTTTGCAAGTACTTATCATCAATCGTGTAATTGTCGTATTGAGTAAGCTTGTTGTTCTTTATTAGGCTATTGAGTTTCTTCGTGTAAGCCTCTCCAATCTCCGAATATCGATACAATAATGGCACCAGTTTACTAGGATCATTGGTATTTGATCTCTCCAATCTAAATTCCTTATATGCACGTACCCTGGCAATGGTCTGATAATAATCGTCTACCGATTCTTCTATACTGGAATATTTGCGTACATAAATATGTGTAGAATCCCTTCCAACCAATGCTTTAATTCTATTCTCTTCTTTGTTGTAGGACCATATGCCAAAAACATTATTTCCTTCCTGAAAGAATCTGGATGATCCCCAACCTGATTCCAAAGCAGCTTGACCAAGAACGATGCTTGCAGGGTGCGGTTTCAATCTTTTCTTTAATTCGGATATTTCGGAGCAATTGTACTGCTCGAACAACTGAAAAAGGAAAATACTATCGCTCTCGATGTAATTGGGATGTTGTGTTAGCCAGTTTTCAATGTGTTCTACTCTTTTTATTTTCTGATTTAAATTGTGTTGCGCAAGAAGAACAGAAGGCAATAACATTTCTATAAACTTCTGCTTTTTCTCGTTTACAGGAAGCTTTCTTAAGGAAATTACCTTGGTATAGATATAAGGAGTAATAAGGCTGTCAGTAAAGGCATGTACATCATCTTTGCTTCCGATTTCTGCATATTCCGGAGTAACCTTCTCATGCGTGAATACCACACGTTCTGTGCATGATATACACATTAAAAGCAAGCAAATCAAAGAAATAAACAGTTGTTTCATGTTGAATTATTGTTAATTCCAGTTTGCTAAAATACTATTTTATTTTTTGCTGGCAAATTTGAGATGCTTCCCTAAGTTAATTTGGAATGAATGTATCTGATCGTTTTTACCCCTTTTAAATAGGTATTTGTGTAGAAAATCGGACTCTAGTTTTAGGAAAATTTGCATTGCAAGCTTGCAATGCATGTTCGATCATTAAAAAATGTGTATATCACTCTTGCACTGTATATTTTATTACAGAGGAATATATATTTCATGCATGCAAAGTATGTTTTACGCAAAAAAAATAAACTTCACATGCATGCAAAGTATGTTTCACTAGAAAAAAATGATTTGTACATGCTTGCATTGTATGTGGATTTACAAAAAAATATGCTTCTCATGCTTGCAAAGCATATTTTACCCAAAAACTACACTCTTTGCATGAGTGAGAAGTGTGCTTTTTATTTTGTGTAATTAGTTGGTGCCAAGTAAATGGCACAAAAAAGCAGAACCATTAGGTTCTGCTTAAGCTTTTACTATCGAAAGAAGCTTATACATTTACTACAACTACCTCGCCAAATGCTGGTGTTGCGATATTAAATGAATCTTCCAGCTTGATGTTTTTTTCGATGGCCTGAATGGTTCGAATCACACCGCCATGAGTAAACACGGCAACCTTTTTGTGATCTTGTGCTTTCAATTCATTCCAGAATTCTAATACACGATCGCGAAGCATTACAAACGACTCACCATTAGAGCATTTAAGGTTTACAAAATCTTCCATCCATTTCTCAAGGAAAGGATCTTTAATTTCGTCCCAAACTTTTCCTTCCCAATCCCCAAAGTGCAACTCCATTAGTCTAGCTTCCTCCTGGGCTTGATCAGGATAAATATCGTTGGCTAGTTTTTTAGCTCTTGAAAGAGGACTAGTGTAGATTTTATCAAACTCCACTCCATCAAGATTTTTCTTGACAGTTTCCAACTCTTCAGGATATGTTTCGGCCAAATCAACATCTTTTTGTCCGTAGCAAACTCCTTGTTCTACTGCTACTGCGGTATGACGAATTAAATAGATTTCCATTTTGTAATATTAATAGTTTAAAAGTGATAAATAAGATAGGTAGAAGACGATTTCGCAAACTTGTTGCGTTGCTCCAATGCAATCGCCTGTGTATCCGTTTATCCACTTGTTGTAATATCTTCCTAATAAGAACTTGCAAAGATATACAGGAATTATAATCAGGAAAAATTTAGCATTACCTAAAAGAGCCAAAGGTAAAATTCCTGTTAATATCATAAATATAAAATTACCAACGCTTAGTTTTTGTGAATAGTCTTTGGCTTTAGAATTCTCAACTCTTGCATATTGGTGTGTGTTTACCAAAGTAGCTGCTGCCATTCGTGTTGTTGAGTGTGCAGCGATTAAAATCCAAGGCAATTGATTTGCAGATATGGAGAACTGACAATAAAATTTTGTTAATATCAGGAAGATGATTCCGGTAACGCCAAATGCACCAATTAACGAATCCTTCATGATTTCAAGGATTCTTTCTTTGGTCCAACCACCACCAAATCCATCGCAAACATCCATAAAACCATCTTCGTGTAATGCTCCGGTTAGCAATGCTGTGGCTACCATACTCAATATCACTGCCAAATTGAAAGGTAAAAGCAAGTTACTCAAATAAAATACTAAAGCCGCAACACCACCAATTAGCAAGCCAGCAATAGGAAAATATTTAATGGCTTCGTGCTGGTATTCCTTTTTAAAATCAGCCCATTTTGGAAATGGAATTCTTGTAAAAAAGGATAAACCTGTAAAGAAAATGTTGAGTTCGCGTTTCATATTTTTCTATGCTTAAGAACTGATATTATTCACTAACGACTTTATCGCTATTGCTTACGCCAGCATCTTCGAAACTAGCCATCTGATTCAGGAAGTTAACCGCTGATTCGATAATAGGATAAGCTACAGCAGCACCAGTTCCTTCGCCCAATCGCATGCCCAAATCTAAAATTGCATCGGCATTTAAATGTGCTAGCATGTGCTTGTGGCCATTTTCGTTCGATTTGTGAGTGAAAATACAATACTCCAATACTTTAGGATTCATTTTAGATGCAGCCAAAAGTGCTGAAGTGATGATAAATCCATCTACCGTGATGATCATTTTCAATTCGGCTGCCTTTAACATGGCACCGGCAATCATTACAATTTCAAATCCACCGAAGTGAGCGAATATATTTTCAATAGATGAGTCACCTTTATAGTTCTCAACGGCTGATTTCAAAATTTCATATTTTCTTTTTAAGCCTTCATCATCCCATCCAGTACCTCGTCCAACGCACTCTTTTAAATCTACATCAGCCAATAAATGCAATAAAACGGCTGCAGAAGAGGTGTTTGCAATACCCATTTCGCCAAATCCAATAATATTGGTTCCATCTTTGTGAGCTTGCTCTACCAAATCTGCTCCTCTTTTAATGGCAAGCTGAAATTGTTCTGTAGTCATGGCTGCATCATTAAGGTATGATTTGGTTCCATGAGCAACTTTGGCATCAATTACATTCCACTCTTTATCGAAATCGTAATTTACACCTGCATCAACAATCTTAATATCAATGCCATTCTGACGACCAAATACATTAATGGCAGCACCACCAGCCATAAAGTTGGCAACCATTTGCCAGGTTACCTCTTGCGGATAAGGGCTAACGCCATCTAATGCAATCCCATGATCTCCAGCAAAAACCATTATAGTTGGTTTATTTAATTCAGGAGATAAGGTATTTTGAATACAACCTATTTTAACAGCCAACTGTTCTAACATTCCTAATGAACCAATTGGTTTGGTTTTAAAATCAATTTTGTGTTGAAGTTGTTCTATCAACTCTTTGTTTGGAGTTTTTATATCGAAATTCATAGTGTGTATAAATTAAACTATTAATTTTTTCCCTCTTAGGGAAAATGCCGATAGGCAAAAGGGTGAAATAATAAAAAATGACCAAAAGCACCCCTCTCCCTGTCGGGATCTCCCCTTGAAGGAGAGAAACTAAACATTTTAAGTTGGTAATTTTAATCATACTATAATTCATTTATATTTATGAGGCTTCGCTAACACCTGCATCCTGAAAGGAAGCCATTTCGTTCATGAATTGAGCTGCACTCTTTATTAAAGGATAGCAAACCATTGCTCCTGTTGCTTCTCCCAAGCGCATGCCAATGTCTAGAATTGGTTCGCCACCAATGATATTCAGCATTTTAATGTGAGCCTGTTCATTTGATTTGTGTGCAAATAAGCAGTAATCCTTTACTTTAGGGTTGATTTTAAATGCAGCCAGTAATGCCGATGTAATGATGAAGCCATCAATTAAAAGTGTCATTTTAAGTTCGGCGGCTTTTAACATGGCCCCAACAATCATCACAATTTCAAATCCTCCGAAGTGAGTAAGCACATCAATTGGATCATTGGATTTGTTATATTTTAAAAGCCCTTCGTTTAAAAGATCGAATTTACTTTTTACACCTTCCTTATCTAATCCAGTACCTCTGCCAACACATTCCTCCAAAGAAATATCTCCTAAAAGGCTAAGTATTAGTGAAGCTGATGAAGTATTTCCGATTCCTTTTTCACCGAAAATAATGAAATTACAACCTTTTTGGTGAATTTCTTCAATTACTTTGGCACCTCGTTTAATTCCTTCAAGGCATTGTTCTTTGGTCATTGCTGGCTCCAATCGGTAGTTTTTAGTACCGTAGGCCAACTTTCTGTTAATTATAGGAAGGCTTGGATCAAAATCATGATCAACACCCGCATCAACTACATTAAATTTGATACCGTGTTGCTTTGCAAATACAGTTGATGCTGCACCACCTTCCATATAATTGTATAGCATTTGGTAGCTAACAGATTTTGGATAAAAACTAACTCCATCATCAGCAATACCATGATCTCCAGCAAATACAACCACATTAGGATTGTTAATCTCAGGATTCAGGCTATTTTGAATTTTCCCTAATTGGAAAGCAATTTTTTCCAACATTCCTAACGAACCAATTGGTTTGGTTTTCGTATCAATCTTCTCCTGTAATTCTTTATTTAAGTTATCTGATAAAGAATCAATTTTAAATTCAATCATCTGTTAATTTCTATTTTTACCAAGAATATTTTTTAATTCAGTTAAGCTTTTTTTCAACTGAATTTTACAGTCATCGTTTGTTTCATTAGCGAAGGCTACTTCCAAATCCGCTAATGCATCTGTTCTTTCTAATTTCACCAATGCAATTGACGCTTTGCTTCTTACATCAGCATCTTTATCGCGTAATAAACCAGGAATCCATTTTTTCGAAGACCAGCAAGCCAATTCAACCACCTTATCAATTGCTTCCAATTTCTCTTCTTTTGATCCTGAAAGGTTATTGTAGTATTTTGATTGAAGATCCTGAATCTCTTTGGTATAAATGATTTCCTCTTTGAAGAAATTTGGACGAACTACTGATTTGGGATATTTCACCATTTCTCTATTGGTAGCCCAACGAACAATTCGAGGAAGCATCCAACGCATTCCCGGAGTACATTCAGGGTGACCAACAAATGAAGCCACTTTTCCTTTTCCAACGGTGTTGGCTACTATAAATGGTCTGTTGTTAGTCATATTTGCAGGTGATCCTTCAACTGTGTGAACATCAGACAACATGGTTCCCAATGATCCTTCTTCGATTTCATCTTCAGCAGAAACCAAAACCGGTCCTTCGTAATACTGGCAAAATGAAATTTCACGATCTTTTAATTCAGGAAAGATTTTTTCACCTTCTTTGGTTAAAGAGAATTTTGCCAAGCCATGTCCGCGATTATCATGCTCAATATCAATGGCTTTATAGCCAGTAAGATTTAAACTTGGATAGTTTGGAGTATTGGTCATGATGTATGCTCCGGCACAAATACCGACAACAGCTATGCCTTTATCTTTTACCAAAGAAACAACCCTTTCAATACCAGATTCTCCAAGACTCATGGTTTCGCTTCTGCCACTTCCGCCAGGGAATACAATTGCATCAAAATCAAGAATCTCATCAGACACAATCTGACTTGCACGAATTACTTCGCAATCAATTTTTGTATCAATTTTAAGAGCTTCAACAGCATCGGCAATACACCATGGGCTATCTCCATTTTTATCGAATACGCCAACCTTAATTCTTTTCTCGGCTTTTGTAGGAACTCTTTTACAAGAGAATGAAGTAAATAAAAGAGCAATTAATAGTGCTCCAATTGTAAGGAGTTTGTTCATGTTAGTTTAGTTAGTGGTTTATTTTAGTGTGTTCTTTATTTCAAGTGGAATTCCCGATATAACCATGCTAACAATATCAGCCTTAGCTGCAATATATTGATTAATGGTTCCTTGGATGTCATTAAAGCGCATTGCCATTTCATTACCAGGATGACCACCCAAGCCTAACTCATTCGTTACAATAATCCAATCACAATCCTGAGTGAATATTTTGTCCAGCTCTTCTTTGGCCTGAGCAATTGTTTTATCGTCATCCTCTCCATTATCGAAGAAAAAATTATTGAGCCATAGGGTGATACAGTCTAGCAAGATGAACCTGTTACTTACATCATGCTTACTTAAGAACTTTTCTTCTTCGATGTTGATCCATTGAGATCCCCTGCGAGCTTTATGAGCTTCAATTCTTTTTCTATGATTATCATCCCAAACCCGTGACGTGGCCATATATACAGGATTTGGAGTTTTACTTAAGATCAATTTTTCTGCGAATTCGCTTTTCCCAGATCTTTGTCCTCCCGTAATTAAATGAATCATAGCTAAATGTAAGTGTTATATATAAGAATTATTTGTTATGGTGAATTTACGAATTTATAAGTCTGACAAGAATATTTTTTCCCTTTTTTAAAACAGGCTATTCCATGGTAAATAGCATGCAACAATAATTAGGATGCTAACAAAACATACAGCATGGTTTATGTATCTGATTTTATTGATTTCCTCATTTTTCAAAGGTCGATCATTCTCACCAATATAAGGTTTATCAACGCTAACTCCACCATAATCATGGGGACCGCCAAATCGACAATTTAAAATTCCGGCCAATGCTGATTCAGGATATCCTGCATTTGGACTTGTGTGTGCTTTTCCATATTTAAATATGAATTTTAAACCACGATAACTTAGTGTAACAAAAGTCATTAAAAAAGCAGTAATTCTGGCTGGGATAAAATTAACCACATCATCCAAACGTGCTGCGAATCTACCAAATAATATGTACTTGTCATTTTTGTATCCAATCATGGAATCCATGGTGTTAATCATTTTGTAGCACATCATGCCAGGAATTCCACCAATTGCATAGTAAAAGAGAGGAGCAACAACACCATCTGATAAATTCTCTGATAAGGTTTCGAATACAGCCAAGCGAATCTCTTGCTCAGTTAATTGGGATGTATCTCGCCCAACAATCCAGGATAGTCTTTTACGTCCGGCTTCTAATCCCATGCTATTTAAATGGTAAAAGACTTCAATTCCTTCTTGCAGAAGGCTTTTGTTGGCCAATCCATAAAATACAAATACCGATGTAAAAACAATGTACGCGTATTCATTAAGCTGTAGCAATAAATATGACGACAGGTAAAAAAGAGCAAATACTGATGATGCCAAAAACAAACACATCATTGCACCTTTAATCAATCTATTTTTTCCTTTGTTCAACCATTGGGTCAGAATAGAAATTGAATTTCCAAAACCAACTATAGGGTGAGGTAACTTCCTGGGATCTCCAAAAATTAGATCCAAAACATATCCAATAAGAAGAGGTATTATAATGTATTTAATTTGCTCCATTTTTGTAATGCATCAATTAGCAACTGATTTTTTTCTTCATTTAATGTTGCCACGCGAATATAAGAAGAATTTAGGCCACGAAAATTTTTAGCATCGCGAATCAGGATGCCAAATTCAGAAACCAGATAATTTTTTAGCTCTGTAGAGTCTCCTTTTTCTAGTTCGATCAAAAAATAGGAAGTTTTTGTTGGGTGAATTTTAATGCCTGAAATTTCCGCTAATTTTTTAGTGAATTTTTCCGTGCTTGATTTATAGTGTTTTACAGGAGGCAAAACATCCGATTTGTGCTGAATTAGGTATTTTCCAGCCTCAATTGCGAGTGAATTTACCGTCCAGGGAGCCTTGTAGAATTCAATTTTCTGTACCAATACCTTGTTTGCGATCAAATATCCCAATCTCAGGCCGGGAATTGAGAAGTTTTTTGTGAGAGATTTAACGATGATTAGATTTTGATATTTTTTGATTAAATCTATAGAAGATGAAATTGCATCAGTGAAATCTATATAGGCTTCATCCAATACAAAAACCGAATTTGGATGATTCTTTAATAAAATATCCAGATCTTTTTTTAATAAAATATCGCCTGTAGGATTATTCGGATTACAGATCCAAATAAGATCAGTATTGAAACTGGAAGAAGAGGACAAGTCTTTCCAGTTTATAAAATTCAGTTTGTGATTGTTGATTTTACAGGCATCTTCATATTCTGAAAATGTAGGTATAATTACGGTTGAACTGCTGTTATTAAAGCATTGTGCAATTAAGTAAAAAGCTTCAGTTGCACCATTTACGGCCAACAACATGTCGGATTCAACCTTTAGATCTTTAGCTAATACATTTATAAAACTTTCGGCAGATGCTTCAGGATAGGAGTCAATAGTATTCCAATTGTTAATTAGGTGTTGTTTTAATTCCTCTGAATAGCCACCATACCATATGTTGGTACTGAAATTGGCTTTTATTTCTTGTTTATATTTGTATCCGTCGTCACCGTGTCCTTGTAACATACTGTATTATAGTGTAAAAAGATTAAATATATAAATAGTTTATATGTATTGAGTTCTATAAAAAAAGAATGAGTTTACATTTGTAATTACATCTGTAAACTCACTATATTCGAATTAAAGAATTATTTCTCTAATTATTGCGTTTGAATTACTGAATCTGCAAAGATCCAATTAAATCATTGATATCTTGAATGTTGTGTCGTTTCATATAGTCTTCTATGCCCACAACTACCTTTTCAGTAACCTGTGGATCGATAAAATTTGCTGTTCCTATCTGAATTGCTGTTGCACCAGCCAAAATAAACTCAATGGCATCTTTGGCATTCATTATACCTCCTAATCCAACTATTGGAATATTAACGGCATTAAATACTTGCCAAACCATTCTTAGGGCAACTGGCTTAACTGCTGGACCAGACAAACCTCCAGTAACAGTTGATAATAAAGGTTTTCTGGTTTCTGCATCAATTGCCATACCCAGTAATGTGTTGATTAATGATACGGAATCAGCTCCTTCTGCTTCAACTGCCTTGGCTATTTCAGTAATATCAGTAACATTAGGCGATAGTTTTACCATTAAGTGCTTTTTATACACTTCACGAACGGCTTTAACCACCGAAGCAGCCGAAGCACAGCTGGTTCCAAAAGCCATACCACCTTCCTTTACGTTAGGACAGGAGATATTCAACTCAATTGCTGGAATGTGTTCCAAATCGTTAATCATAGCAGCTGTTTCTACATAATCTTCAATTGCTGATCCTGAAACATTTACTAAGATGTTGGTATCGTAGTGCTTAATTCGTGGATAGATTTCCTTGCAGAAGTTTTCAACTCCTTTATTTTGTAATCCTACTGCATTTAGCATTCCTGAAGGCGTTTCTGCCATTCTAGGGTAAGGATTTCCTTCTCTATGGTGTCTGGTGGTACCTTTTACTAAAATACCGCCTAAATTGCTTAAATCAATAAAATCTTCGAACTCTTCACCGAACCCGAAGGTTCCAGAAGCGGTCATTACTGGGTTTTTTAAGCTAAGATCTTTAAGTTTTACTCCTAAATTTACCATTTCAGATCGTTTATATTGAATACCGGTCCTTCGGTACAAGTACATTTATTACCTCCTGTTGTCTCAGTTACACAGCATAAGCATGCTCCAAATCCACATGCCATATTATTTTCAAGCGACACCTCGCATGGAATATTCTTTTGTGCAGAATAAGCCGCAACAGCCTTCATCATTGGTTCTGGACCACATGTAAATACATAATCAAATTTCTCTTTTTCCAGAATAGAATGTTGGGTTGGGTATCCTTTTTCACCAAAAGAACCATCTTCTGTAGTAACCAGAATATCACCGTATTCTTTATAAGCATCAAGCTCTACGGCATCTTTTTCCGATCTAACACCAAGAAGTGTAGTTACCTTATTACCTGCTTCTTTTAAGTGTTTTGCAAGATATAGCAAAGGAGCTACACCACAACCACCACCAACAAGTAAGGTATTGGCATTATTTGGAATGGAATATTGATTACCCAATGGATAAACAATGTTTAATGAATCACCTTCTTTAAGTTCACCCAATTTTTTGGTACCATCTCCAATTTTTTTGATGTATAAGCTAATTGTATTGCGCTCATAATCTACAAAATGGATTGATAATGGTCTTCTAAGGAAGGTTGTGTTGGAATCTTTCACCAAAACGTTTACAAATTGTCCTGGACGTATTTCAGGAAGTGGCTCTAAGGCCCTTACATCCAGCACAAAATGATCATCGTTCAGCTCTTTTCTTTGTAGTACCTCAAAGTCTTGTACTAATTTTTTCATGGTGCCTAGCAATATTATATCTGTTAAGAATAAATTCAGGCAAAGATAATTCAAAAAATGCTTAAGAAGGGTTGTATTCCCTAAAAGTTTTATCAGTATAAAACACAACTACCTTTTCTATTTGTTTACCAGGAACGAATACGTTCATTTCAGAGAAGGATTCAGGCTGATTTACAGGCTTTGTAGACGATTCCTTTTTTAATTTGGGTGGTTGTGGAGTAATATTAGGTGCTTCTTCTTCCTTTTCAAACTGAATTATCTCATTCTCGAAAAGTTTAGAAGGTTCTTGCGACATGTACATTTCACCTTCCCCAAAAATAATCCAATCAATGTTGACATGAGGGAAGGAACGTCTTATTTTTTGTACAAAATCAAGGCTTGGTTTGTTTCTACCTGATAATATATGAGATATACTAGAGCGTTGCACGCCAATTGTATCAGCAAATTTAGAAGATGTTAAGCCTTCACTGTTAATTAATTGAACGATTCTATCTTTCATTGGTTGATATTTTACAGATGTTAATTGTGTCTGTCGATACAAAGGTAAAATTAAATTTACAAAAAGCAAATGAAAATTTTGAATTAGCGTTACTTTTGTAATTTATAAATGTAAATCGGCGACTTATCTAATAGCAATCCTTAATTTACCATTGTAATTTACATTTCTAAGCCCATTAAAACGTTAGTTTACGCATATATGGCTTTTATTAGATTTGTAAGAGTAAATTGAATTCACAGAATCATCATCTAAACAAATAGAGTGTTTGATATAGTAAATACACATAGACGTGAAGTTAACTACCGCATTAATAGTGTATTACATGTTATTTACAACTGTATCATGCTGAAATATAACAAATATAAACGCTAAACATGTGAATTCAATCAAGTTCATATTGTACTATTAGATCAATCAAACTACATAAACCACTGATAATAAGTATAATAATCTTTCAGATTTACAATTATTTACTAAAATTAGGTTGGTTTTATAGTGTTGTAAACTATACGATTAAAGTAATAGTTGCGTAAAACTTTATAATATACTGATTACTAGATCTTAAACTGTAAGTATATTTTATTTAAGTACAATTGTAACGAGAAATTAAGCGATTACGACAGGAACGATTATAGTATACAAAAGACAATAAAAGTCAAATGCAGATCAATATACAATCATAGATTATAGGTTACAATTATAAATTACAAGTGTGAAATGTTGTTTTTTAATAATTTTTCTGAAATCAAATGCGAGTTTACATTACTAATTTAACCTTGTGAACAAATAAAGTGGGGAAAAATGATCTCGATTGCTCAAAATGTATCGACAATTGTATTTTTTCAATCAAATGGTCTTCTTGTTTACAAAAATTACAATCTAATGAGCTTAAATAAGGTGAAATTCACTAATAACATTCAGTAATTGAGGGAGATGTAAGGAGAAATAGCAAAAAACACACTGCCGAAATCTAGAAGAAAAAGAATATTTGTAAGATAAGAAAGCCTATTTCGACTTTCTTATCTTTACATATCCTATAAAAAGAATATAAATAGAGAATCCTACAATTAAAATCCTTAGAATAAGGTTTTCGCTTATTCTTCCATTAGATGTTAAGATATCTCTTGATAAAGCGGGAATCATGAAGATCAAAAGTCCAAAAACCAAAATCAACATTGCGATTGTAAAAATTCGTCGGAGTTTTATTTGCTTTGGCGATAATTCCTTCTTTTTAGCTTGACTTTTCTTTTTTTGATTTTTCGATCTACTTTGTGGTGCTTTAAGTGCTTTTTTTAATCGACTACCTATAAGAAAGGCAAATACGCATAGTCCTATTACGATATATAATTCTGTACTCATTTATATGATGTTTATAGAGTGTTTTTTGATTCTATTTTTCTTTTCTGTAAGATTAGGGCAATGACTAGCTAAAAGCTCCCAAAATTGGCTGGAATGGTTTTTAACAACAGTATGACACAATTCATGAAGGATAACCATATCTGATAAATCTTCGGGCAAGCGAATTAAATGCAAACTCAAATTGATTTTATTATCATGAGAGCAAGATCCCCATCTGCTTCTAGTGTTCTTAATTTGTACGGAACGGTATTTAAATCCATGTTGCTTTGCAAGAAATTCAATTCTTTTAGGCAAATAGTATTTTGCTTCGCGCCTAAGAGTTTCAATTATGGATTTTCTAATGAATTCTTGTAAATCCTTATTAATAATTTCCATTCCTACTGGATACATAACCTCAAGTACGCCATTGTTGAGCTTCGAAGAATATGACTTGGTTGCTACCTGAGTTATTCTTAGCTCGTGATATTTGGTTTTAAATTTGGTATGCTGATCAAAAATGGTTTGCTGACTTTCCTTGTTATCTTTCTTTTGTTTAGCTTGAAGAATCCAAGCCTTGTTTTCTTCAGCGAACTTTATGGCTTCTTTGATTGAAATACCATTGGGAACATTTATCCAAATTCCTTTTGTTGGGGCCATGCGAATTGATAACCTCTTGAAACGTTTATCATTTCTTAGCGCAATTTCACCAATGTCTTTAATGTAAATGATTTCTTCTGTAGGCATAAAAAAAGCTTTGCAAAATGCAAAGCTATTAAAATATCTAATTTTGGAAATTACTTTTCCTTAATTAAGGTGCTTAATCTGGTAAATGATTCATCCACATTCTTAATCAAGTCGTTAAAAATTGACTTGTAATATGCCTTTACCATTTTAGGATTATCTTTTCCATCAGGATGGTTAACTCTTGCAATTAAATTATTTCTTGCAATAATAGTATCCTTGATGATATCCATTACTTGCTCTCTGTTTTCTGCGTGCAAGTAATTGTAGTTATAACAATCTGAAATAACTTCAAAGCAAAGATAATCAATGTCTTTTTTTAAGCGTCTTCTACTAGCCATCTTAATAATTTTTGATGAATAAATCGGGATTTTTCCCTCTGATCGCCAACAAAGGTAATAAACCCGGATTAATTTATCATTTAAAAATGGATAAAACTTGATAGCTCTTAAGAATAGTCAGCTAATTGTTCAGCTAAAATTTTTCGTCCCTGGAATATTCTACTTTTAATGGTTCCAATTGGTAAGTTCGCATGTTCAGCGATTTCACGGTACTTGAATCCTTCTAAAAACATTTTAAAAGGTGTACGTAAGTATTCTTCCAATTTGTCCAGTTCCTTCATGATATCCTTGTAATTTTGCGTAGAATAAGGATTGTCAAAACTTACATTTATCTTTCCAAGATTATTGTTTGTTTCATGAGCCATCCACTCGCGTTGTTTTAACTTCTTTCTATATGCATTTATAAACAAGTTCTTCATAATTGTATAAAGCCAAGCTTTAAGGTTGTTATGGCTAAATTTTGTTTTGTATATGAAAGCTTTCAATACAGTTTCCTGGCATAAATCCAATGCATCTTCTCTGTTGTTAGTTAATCTGTAAGCATAAACTCTAAGTTGCTCTTCTAAATTAACGATCGTATTATTAAATTCTATTGTTGTCATGATTGTACCTCTTGTTGTTTTGTCTAATAAATATACAAAAACATTAGACAAAAATCAATCAATCCTTAAACAGAACTTTAATAACAGCCTCTGATTCTAAATAAAAAAAGCCTACATTCTTTTAAATGTAAGGCTTTTAGGGATTTTATATTATTCCTTCTAAATAAGACCAAAAGATCTTTTATTTATTTCAATTGGAGTAAATCCTTAAACTTTTGAGGAGATGTAATCAATTTCATGGATTTGGGCACCTCTATTCCATCTTGCTTTAATTGTAAACCAGTAATGAGTACCTCTCTATCTTCGAATGATTTTTCCATATTTAGCAAGTAAGCATTGATATCCTCTGCATTAATTGGCGAAATGAAAGAGCTGATGATGTAATTGGGATTGTAGTCATTTACAGCACTTACCAAATCTTTAAATGGTAGATCTTGTCCAAGATAAAGTGTACTGAATCCATTTCTTCTTAGTATATAATTGTAGAACAGAATCCCAACTTCATGCAGTTCACCTTCCTTCAAGTATATCAATACTTTCGATGCACCTTCCACTGACTTTCCTGAGAGAGAATCGATCGAAGCAAATAATTTTTGTCTAATCAAATTTGAAATAAAGTGTTCCTGAGCTGGACTGACTGAACCAACTTGCCATAGCACTCCTATCCTTTCGAAAAATGGAAAAAGGACTTCTGTAATGGTAGATTCCATTCCACTCTCGAGTACACATTTAGATAAGATAGACTCAAACAATTCTTCATTAAAATTTACCGTTGCTAGGGTAAGTTTTTCAATATGAAATCCAATGCTTTTATTTGATCTTGATAATTCTAATATCTTAGCTTCAAGATCTATACTACTTAACTTGGCAAGGTGAGAAATCTTAATTCCCGATGAATTAAGCATTGAAATATTGAGCAGTTTACGTAGATCACTATCAGAATAAGAGCGAATATTGGTCTTGCTTCTTTCTGGTTGAATGATACCATATCTTCTCTCCCATATTCTTATGGTGTGAGCTTTTACTCCTGTAATTTTTTCAAGGTCTTTTATGGAATATTTACTCATGTTTTTTCGTTGGTGAGAAGATTTAAAATCTACTCCTTTGATAATTATTAAATCTAATCAAAAAAACTAAAACCTGCCATTTCATGCAGGTTTTAGTGTATATTATATAGATTATTCTGGCAATAAAACCTTATCGATCACATGAATTACGCCATTAGTTCCTTGAATATCCGTTGCGGTTACCTCAGTATCTCCATTAATTTTTACTCCTGAACTTGTATCTATATTAAGCTTACTACCCTCATTTAAAGTTTCTACCATTCCTGTTGATACTTGATCTGATCTTACATTACCGGAAACAACATGGTAAAGCAAAATTGGAGTTAAAGTTTCTGCACTTAAGTCGTCAATTCCGTCAACGCCTAAAGCTTCAAAAAGCGCCTCGAAAGCCGCATCGGTTGGAGCAAAGATTGTAAACGGTCCATCTCCGCTTAACGTTCCAGCTAAATCAGCTTTAACAACTGCGGCTACCAAATGCTCAAAGTTATCGTTAGCAACTGCAATATCAACTACATTAGGAGGTAATAAAACCTTATCGATTACGTGAATAACACCGTTAAATGCTTCAATATCTGCTGATGTTACCATAGTTTCTTTATTTAATTTCACTCCATCACTTGTGTCTAATCGTAACATTACAGGATCCATATCCGGACTATTGGTCGCAAGTGTTTCCACATATCCTGGATTAATATCCGATGACATTACCTTACTGCCTAAAACATGATAAAGTAGAACTTGAGTTAGTGTTTCAACAGATAAATCCTCAATTCCTGAAACACCTAGGTTGTTAAATAAATCCTGAAAAGCCTGATTGGTTGGTGCAAAAACTGTAAAAGAACCTTCTCCATCCATTGTTTCTACAAGACCAGCTTTGTCAAGAGCTGCTACCAGGCTAGAAAAATCGCTATTTGCTACTGCAATATCTGCTATCGACTGTACTTCCTCTTCTGCGCCAGGAATTAACACTTTATCAATTACATGTATTACCCCATTAGTTCCTTGTACATCAGTAGAAATAACATTACTAGATCCGTTGATAATAACTCCACTACCATCAGCATCTATTTTAAGATCAGCTTCGGCATTTAGAGTTGAAACTGTACCAGTGCTAATATCCGCAGCTCGAACATTTCCTGAAACAACGTGATAGGTAAGAATTGGGGTAAGATCTTCTGCTGACAAATCTTCGATTCCATTTATGCCCAAATCGGCAAATAAAGCTTCAAAAGCAGCATCAGTTGGAGCAAAAATAGTAAATGGCCCATCTCCTTTAAGTGCATCCACTAAATCGGCTTTAATAACCGCATCTACTAGATGTGAGAATGTAGCATTTGCGATAGCTATGTCAACAACATCAGGAGGAAGAAGAACCTCGTCTATGATGTGAATAACGCCATTGGATGCCATAACATCGGCGCTGGTAACATTGGCACTATTATTTAATTTTACGCCCGAATCAAGACTAACCAGTAAATTAATCGGAAAATCACCAGGAGTAAATGTACTTAGTGTTTGCACATAACCATCAGTTAAGTCTGTTGATTTTGCCTGTATACCCAGCACATGATATAAAAGAATAGGAGTTAAAGCTTCAGCACTCAATTCATCAATACCTGAAACTCCCAAATCCATAAACAATTGCTCAAAAGCAGCATTTGTTGGTCCGAATACTGTAAAAGGTCCATTGGCATTTAAAGTTTCTACCAAGTCTGCCTTTGTAAGAGCGGCAGCTAAAATTGAGAAGTTATCATTACCTACAACAATGTCAACAATATTTTTTTTCGCTGGCATTGGCTTTGGCATGTCATTATCATCATCTTCGCATGAAACATTAACTATTGCTGCGATCATTAGGAGAAATAATCCTAAACTAAATTTATAATTCCTGATATTCATGTCACTTTTTTTTAATGGTTTAATCAGGAAACAAATTTGATTTACTTTTGTTCAGAGAAATTCACAAAATCTTAAACAAGAAAAATAAGTTTAAAGCCTACTATTTTGGGTATTTTAAGATTTTACTTTTTCTGCAATTATCTGTGGTGGATAAGTTAATTTCCCTTCCGTTTTGGCAACAATTGTCGAAACTGTGGCATCGCCGGTTACATTTACAACCGTTCTAAGCATATCTAAAGGTCTATCTATACCAAGTATTAATGCCAGTCCTTCAATAGGAATACCTACTGATGTGAGCACAATGATTAGCATTACAATGCTTCCACCAGGTACACCTGGAGTTCCAATTGAAGCCAAGGTGGCTGTTACAACTATTAAAAGCTGATCGTAGATATCCAATGTTACACCAAACACCTGAGCAATAAAAACCGCTGCAATTGCCTGATAACAGCTAGTACCGTCCATATTAATGGTAACTCCAACAGGCAAAACAAAACTAGCGACCTCATTTGAAACCCCAATTTTGTTTTCAACACACTCCATCGTTACAGGCAGAGTTGCGGCGCTCGAGCTGGTTGAAAATGCTAATAATTGAGCCGGAGAGATGGATTTGTAAAAGTCAGTATACTTAATTGGAGTGAATATCCTTAAGAACAAAGGATATATTAAAAAAACCATAATTAATAATCCTGCTATTACTGTTACTGCATACCATCCCAATGCTGCAAAAAGGTCGGCATCTCCTGAAAAATCAACTATTAATCCAGCAATCAGAGCAAATACTCCATATGGTGCAAAAAGCATGATGATATCAATGATTTTAAGAATAATAGCATCTATTCCATCGAAGAAATCTTTCACTATTTTGACCTTTTTTTCTTCCAAAATTACCATCGCGATTCCAAATAAAATGGCAAAGAATATAATTTGGAGCATTTTGGTATTATCAGTGGCTGCTTTGAAGAAATTATCTGGTACCACATCTACCAAAAACTGAAGTGGAGATTCTTCCTTGATATGATCAGCTTGATTTTTTTTAAGGCTGATGTCAGACCCAAACCTCTCCTGCAGTTCATTTTTTTTGTGCTCTGGGAAAGTATTTCCAGGTTTAAAATTATTTACAAGTAAAAGTCCAAAACTTACTGCTATTACCGTAGAAATTACATAAAGTGAAATGGTTTTTATCCCTATACGTGAGAGTTTTGAAATATTTGAAAGACTTGAAATCCCCTTAATTAGTGAAACAAATATTAACGGAACGGCTATTAGTTTTAAAAGATTTAGAAAGATTGCACCCCATGGTTTTACCCAATCTGTTGTAAATTTGGTTAAATCAAAATAAACAGCAAGCATTCCGGCAACAACACCTAAAGCCATTCCTATAAGTATTTTCACATAAAGGGGTAATCTTTTCCACATAGAGTAATTATTTTAATGAGCTTTAAAGGTAGTTTTATGAAATAAAAAAACAAAGCCCGAAAACCAATTGGTTTTCGGGCTTTGTATATTTTTCGAGCTACTATTAGCAACCGCAACCGCTTCCGCAGCCACCACTACTACAGCTTCCGCTATCACATCCACCTTGAGGTGCATAAACTGCTTGTTTTTCTTCTTCAGTAGCATCTCTTACTTCGATAACTTCACCTTTAAAATACAAGTCATCACCTGCTAATGGGTGGTTAAAGTCCATTTTAACAGTTGCATCCGCTACCTCTAATACAATACCGTTCATTCTACGACCTGAACTATCCTGCATTGGAACTACATTTCCTTCTTTAATCATTTCTGCATCAAACTCTCCGTTTACTTCAAAAATATTTTTTGGAAGGTCGATTACTGCTTGCTCAGAAGCTTCACCGTAAGCTTCAGCTGTTTCCAATTTAAATTCGAAAGACTCACCTACTTTTAGCCCCATAAGGTTCGATTCGAATTTTTCAAGCATCTGACCTGCTCCACATAAGAATGTAAGAGGAGTTTCAGCTACAGCTTTTTCAATGATTTCACCAGCTGGATCAGTTTTTAATTCGTAAATAACCGATACCATTTTATCTTTTGAAATTGTCATAATATCTTTTTTAGTATTTTATTTTTTGTAGATTTTCCTATAATCCGATACAAAGAAAGTACATTTATTTCTTTATTCAAATTAAATCGGAGTTCTTGGTCTAATTTATTAACAGATTTTAGGATTTATTTGTAATTCTCTGGATTCAGGGCCTCTGGACGCCAATTATAAAGAAATGATTTAACTCTATCGAAATCGTAACTCTTATCTTTTTCTAAATTTCCTGTGTTTTGAGTATGAATTCTCTCTCCTTTAGCATTTAAAACCAGCATTACAGGAAAACCAAATCGTTGAGGATAATCCAGTTTTTTTAAAACTTCCTTGTTTTTATTTTCTTTGCTGTAATTCACCTCTAAGAATATGTAGTTATCATTTAAAAGCTTATGGATCTCTTCTTGACTATGAAGAAATTTATGCATTTTAATACACCATGGACACCAATTTCCCCCAACTTGAATTAAAACATGCTTCCCTTCTTTTTTGGCTTTGGCAACAGCCTCAGTAATATCCTTTTCTGCATCAGCATCTGGATTATAGATCTTTTGAGCTGATAAGTTATTCATTAGGAATAAAATCAGGCTTAAAGCCAAAAAAAACTTAAATGTTTTCATTTGTTTAAAATTTTATATCATTTGTCAGATTTAATAATGCTCGAAATTAGTGATTAATTTCAATGAGAGGAATTTGAAATTGAATTTTAACAAGGAAATAACAGCCTGATTTCACTTTTTGTAATATTATTACCTAGATTGTAAGTGTTTTAAAGGGATATGTTATAAAAATACACTTAAACCGCCTTCTCGTAACCTAAGAAATCATAGCTTTACGCAAGAAATTAAAATGAATTTGAATTTGGTATGAGTACGCAAGGTAAAATTGACCTTAGTTTTGATAAGAACCACATTTGGCATCCTTACACCTCTATGAAAGATCCATTGCCAGTATACCCAGTGATATCAGCGGATGGAGTAAAGTTAAAACTGGAAGATGGACGTGAGCTTATTGATGGAATGTCATCTTGGTGGTGCGCAGTTCATGGATACAATCATCCTGTTTTAAATAAAGCTATTGAGAAGCAATTACAAAACATGTCTCATGTGATGTTTGGTGGCATAACGCATCAACCTGCTATTGATCTTGCTAAATTACTTGTAGAAGTTACTCCAAAATCCTTGGAAAAAGTATTTTATTGTGATTCTGGCTCTGTTGCTGTAGAAGTTGCTATGAAAATGGCTATACAGTACAGGTTTGCCACCAAAAACTTTAAAAAGAACAAGTTTCTTACAATACGCTCTGGTTATCATGGCGATACTTTTAATGCAATGTCAGTTTGTGATCCTGTTACCGGGATGCATGAAATTTTCTCGGGTGTATTGCCTATAAATTACTTTGTGGAGGCTCCATCTTGCAAGTTCAATGAAAATTGGGATGAAGAGTCATTCTCTCCAATGGATAAAATGATAAGGGAGCATCATGAAGAATTAACTGCCGTTATTCTAGAGCCTATTGTTCAAGGTGCAGGTGGAATGAGATTTTATCATCCGGAATATCTGAAAAGATTAAGAGTAGTTTGCGATGAATTTGACATTTTATTGATATTAGATGAAATTGCTACTGGATTTGGTAGAACTGGCAAAATGTTCGCTTGCGAATATGCAAACATTGAACCTGATATCATGGCCGTCGGTAAGGCTATTACCGGAGGATATATGTCTTTTGCAGCAACTTTAACCAATTTGAAAGTAAGCGAAGGGATTTCGAATGGTACTCCAGGGAATTTTATGCATGGACCTACTTTTATGGGAAATCCATTAGCTTGTGCAGTCGGAATTGCCAGTATTTCTCTGCTATTAAGCAACAATTGGCAAGCTAGGGTAACTAAGATTGAAAGTATTCTAGAACAGGAATTAAGCCTTGCAAGAAGCTTTAATAATGTTTGTGAAGTACGTGTTTTAGGTGCTATTGGAGTTATAGAAATGAAAGAGCCTGTTGATATGGCCAATATGCAAAAGAAATTTGTTGAAAATGGAATTTGGGTTCGACCATTTGGGAAGAATGTTTACCTCATGCCTCCCTTTGTTATTAGTGACCAAGATTTAAGTTTCTTATGTAAGAAACTTATTTTAATAGTTAAAGACTCTTAATTTTGCGATGAACAGTTTATTAGAAAAATATAAAGAAGAATTAAGAAAACTAGAGGATTCTGGGAACTTGAGATCATTAAAGAAGATCTCTGATAAAGACTTCAAAGTAAACCTTTCCTCCAATGATTATTTAGGAGTAAGAAAAAAAAATATTCCAAGGCCTAAGGGAAATGCTTTTGGATCCGGTTCATCACGACTGTTAACAGGTAACTTTCAGGAGTATGACATGCTGGAAACAGAATTAGAAAAATTATACACTCGTTCTGCCCTATTTTTCAATTCTGGATATCATGCAAATATTGGAATTCTATCGGCTTTATCAGGAAAAGGCGATTTAATCTTATCTGATAAATTAAATCATGCCAGTATAATAGATGGAATTCGCTTGTCAAATGCAGAAAACATGCGTTTTAGACATTTGGATTACAAACACCTTGAAACAATTTTACAGAGTAAAAGAGGTCTGTATGATAAGGTTTTCATTGTTAGCGAATCAATTTTTAGCATGGACGGTGATGAAGCTAATTTATTTAGACTAATTGAACTAAAGAAACAATACAATTGCTTTTTGTACCTGGACGAAGCTCATTCGTTAGGAGTAAGAGGTGAAAAGGGGCTAGGATTAGCTGAAGAGCTTAATTTAATGCATGAAATAGACCTTTTGGTAGGTACTTTTGGTAAAGCTATGAATTCAATCGGTGCATTTGTAATTTGTGATTCAATCATTAAAAAATACCTAATTAATCGAATGAGATCCTTAATTTTTACAACGGCCTTACCTCCCATTGTTGTTAGTTGGAACATTATCATGTTGCGCACCATTATTAAAATGCGAATAGAAAGAGAGCATGTGATGTCTTTAGCTAAAATGCTGAGAAATAAGCTTATAGAATTAGGATTGAAAACCGATGGCAATTCGAATATTGTTCCTGTAATTATCGGTGATAGTCAAAAATGTGTAAATTTAGCTGAGTATCTGCAAAAGAAAGGATTTTTGGTCTTTCCAATTAGACCACCCGCTGTTCCAGTTGGAACTTCACGTTTGCGTTTGTCGATTTGTGCAGATATGGATTGGGAAGACCTACAGGATGTGCCAAAATTAATAAAAGAGTATTGTAATGAAAATTAAATGGCTACATAAATCCTCAAAAAGGAAATGTATTCTATTTTTTAATGGTTGGAGTTGTGACGAAAAGCCATTTCAGCATCTAGTTTCAAAAGAGTATGATGTTATTAGTTGCTATGATTATAAGGATATTTTGCTTCCTAATGAAGTAAATTGTGTTTTTGAAGATTACGAAGAAGTCTATCTTACTTCCTGGTCATTAGGTGTTTACATTGCAAATCTTTTATTAAAAGCTCACCAGAGTTTATTTACTGACGCAATAGCTATTAATGGTACACTAAACCCAATTGATAATCTAAAAGGTATACCTTCTGCAGTTTTTCAGGGTACTATAGATGGATTAAATTTGAAGAGTTTGGAAAAATTTTGGATGAGAATGTGTGGAGGAAAATCTGCCTTCAATCACTTTAAATCAAATGTTCCAAATAGAGAATTTGATGATCAATTACAGGAATTAAAAACATTACAGCATTTAATTCAAAATCACCTTGTTGATTGGTCAATTTATAATAAAGCTTTAGTTGGCGAACAAGATTTAATATTCTCTGCAGACAATCAAAAACGTGCATGGAATGGATATATTGATATTATAGAGCGAAAATATCCTCATTATTGCTATGACAAATGGAGTTCGTGGGATGAGATAATTGAAGAGTTAAGTTGTGGGAAATCAGAATATTAATAAAGGAAATGTTCAAAAAAGTTTTGTAAAAAGCATTGAAACCTATCGCAAACATGCAATAGTTCAAGAAGCTATTGCATCGAGACTTATAAATGAATTACTGAACATTAAAAAGGATAATTTTCAAAAGGTTCTTGAAATTGGGTGCGGACCTGCTGTTTTAACAGAGAAATTTTTTCGTCATTTTAAGGCAACAGAATACTTCGCTAATGATATTGTTGAGGAGTATAAAGAGGTATTACAAAATATAGATAATAGCATTCAATTTTATGGTGGAGATATTGAGTCAATTGAGCTCCCTAAGAATCTTGATTTGGTCATATCAAGTTCTACTTTTCAATGGTTCACGGATTTGGAGTTGTTTTTAAATAACATTTATGATGCTTTAAATCCGGACTCCTTATTAGTATTCAGCTCTTTTGGACCAGATAACTATCGAGAGATTAGAGATGTTGAAGGCAAAGGATTAAACTACTTGCCTTTTGGAAAACATGAAAGATTGTTGGCTGATAAATTCGAAATAATATGGAGTGATAGGGAAACGATTACAAGATACTTTGCCGATCCGGTAGGTGTATTAAAACATATGAAACAAACTGGAGTAAATGGAATTCCAGGTAAAGCATGGACAAAGAGTGATTTAAAAAGATTTGAAGAGGATTATTTGGACCTCTTTGGAACTGAATTAGGTGTTCCTCTTACCTATCAGCCAATTTATTTTATTGCAAAACCAAAAAAATAATTTTCATGTCGATATATTTTATTGCTGGCATCGATACAGATGCTGGAAAATCTTTGGCTACTGGATTATTAGCCAAGTATTTACTGGACAATCAAATAAACGTAGTAACACAAAAATTTGCACAAACGGGTTGTAAAGGGATATCTGAAGACATTCAAACTCACCGTGAAATAATGGGAATTGATTTAATGGATGTTGATAAAGATGGAACCACCTGTCCTTTTGTTTTCGACTATCCTGCATCACCTCATTTGGCTGCTGAAATGCAAAATAAAACAATCGATATTGAGAAAATTAACAATTCAAGTAAAAAGTTAGATGATGAGTTTGAAGTTGTTTTATTAGAAGGTGTTGGAGGATTAAATGTTCCCATTACTATTGACTATTCTCTTCTGGATTATCTGGAAGAAATGAAATACCCTACCATTTTGGTTAGTTCTTCTAAATTGGGTAGTATCAACCATACTTTGCTTAGTTTGGAAATTTTGAAAAAAAGAAACATTCCACTACATGGATTAATTTACAATCACTTTCCAGCCAATAGTGAATTTATTTTGAAAGATTCAGTAAAGGTTTTTGAACACTATTTGAAAAAAATGAATTTTGATTGTCCAATTATTGAAATTCCAGTAATTTCTGATTTTAAAAAATCGGAAATTGATTTTTCTGCATTTTTCAAATAATACCATTAATCAATCGACATTATACCAAAGTGCAAACTTGATAATAAAAATGGTATAAAATGATCTCAAATAAATATTGTGATGAATTTCACAGAAAGCAATAAAAATTTTAAACTAAAATTTACAATTTATTCCGTCCAAGAACTAAGGCAGGTGACAAATAATCGATTCTAAGAGACTTAAAAAACAACTAAAACCATATAATAATCATTAGTTCAGTGCAATACATGAAAACCTTATTGGTCAAAATCTAACAGAAACTAGAGAAAATCCATGATATTTATGCCTTTTTTGTAAAAAATGGATTTTTTTCACCTCAAAACAGATAAAAAGGTCTGATAATTCTTGTAACTTAAATGAAATTTCTATTTTTTTGTAATCCCTTATTTATAAAGATTCCACATAAATAAAAACAAGGAATTGTGGGGAAAAATCAAGAAAATAGCAAATTTGTATGAGATCACACAAAGTTATTGAAATAAGAAATCTTACTCCGTCTACTTATGTTATAAAAATGGAGAAAAAAGATTTTACTTTTAAAACAGGACAATATATCACCTTAGGATTTTCTGGTAGTATTGACCGAAGAGAATATTCAATTTATAGTTCAGAGCAGGATGAGTTTTTAGAGGTATTGATTAAAGAGGTGGAAGATGGTTTGGTTTCGAAGAAATTAAAACGCTGTAAACCCGATGATTATTTAGATGTAGATGGACCATTCGGGCATTTTTCTTTGAAAGAAGAAGAAATATCGGAGAAGAAGTTTCTATTTATTGCTACAGGAACGGGTATCTCTCCTATTCATAGTTTCATAGCAACTCATCCTAATATGGATTACCAATTGTTGCATGGTGTGAGAAAGGAAGAAGAAGCCTATGAAAGAGAATCCTATAAAAAAAACAAATATATATTGTGTACTTCCAGAGAGAGATCAGGTGATTTTCATGGTAGAGTTACAGAATATTTAAAACAAAACCCTGTGTCTTCTGATACGGTCTGTTATTTGTGTGGGAATTGCCATATGATTTATGAGGCATATGATATACTTGAAAAACAGGGTGTTAATTTGGGACCTATTCATACGGAAGTATATTTTTAGTTATGGATTTTGATTGAGTAAATCTTAGATATACCATATCTTAAATACTACTTATCAAATGCATAATAAGTAATTTACAATTCAAATAATAAACATGAAATATCACTTAGTATCGTTGGGTTGCCAAATGAATGCCTCCGATGGAGAACGTGTTCGCTCGGTTATTGAAAAAATGGGATACCAATGGACCGATCATGAAGAAGAAGCTAATTTAATTGGTATATTGGCTTGTTCTGTGCGCCAAAAAGCGATTGATAAAGTATACTCCAAAATACATAAATGGAACCTTTGGAAGAACAAACGAAATCTTGTGACCTTTGTTTCTGGTTGCATTTTACCATCTGATTTAGAGAAGTTTTTAAAACTTTTTGATATCATTTTTCAGATGAAAGATCTACCCAAATTACCTGAAATTATACAGCAATATGGAATTTCTACACCAGTTGGATTGCAAGGTGGTTTTGATGCTCGAAATGAAAATATTTCTGAATTTTGGAATGTAAAACCAAATTACACTTCGGATTTTGAAGCATTTGTACCAATACAAAATGGATGTGATAAGTTCTGCTCTTTTTGTGCTGTACCATATACAAGAGGTAGAGAGGTGTCTCGTCCATCGGATGAAATTGTAAATGAGATTAAAAATTTGGTAGATAAAGGTTTCAAATCCATAACCTTGCTTGGACAGAATGTTAATTCTTATGGACTGGATAAAAAGGGTGAAGAGATTGATTTTCCTGAGCTTTTAAGACGAATAGGAAAATTAGGCAATGAACTACAAAAGGAATTTTGGGTTTATTTTACCTCTCCACATCCTCGCGATATGACGGATGAAGTGATTGAGGTGATTGCAGAATATGATTGCCTTGCAAAGCAAATTCATCTTCCTATACAATCGGGTGACGATAAGGTATTAATTCACATGAATAGAAAACATGGCGTTGAAAAATACCGCCAGATTGTACATACGATAAGAAGACTAATACCGGAAGCAACTTTGTTTACAGATATTATTGTTGGATTTACGGGTGAAAATGAGGAGCAATTTGAGAATACAAGAAAAGCCATGGAAGAATTTCAATACAATATGGCTTATATTGCCATGTATTCTCCTCGTCCTGGAGCATTAAGTCACAGATGGTTTGATGATGTAAGTTTAGATGTAAAAAAGCAGCGTCATCATCAATTGACCGAAGACTTAAAAGTTCATTCCAGAGCCTATAATGATACCATGGTAGGTAAAATATTTAGAGTTTTGGTAAAAGGAGAAGCAAGACACGATGGATATTTAGCAGCATTAACAGAAGGAAAGATAAATGTTCGATTTTTATCGTCTGATAGCTCTTTGATAGGTGAGTTTGTTGATATTAAAATTACATCAGCTGCCGATTTTTCTGTAGAAGGAGAACTGGTTGCTGTAAATGAAAAAGTAGCGTGAAAAAAGTAGCTTTTAAAACCTTAGGTTGTAGGTTGAATCAATATGAGACCGATGCCATAGCTTCTCAATTTCAGGACAATGGCTTTAAGCTAGTTCCTTTTGATAAAGAGGCAGATGTGTATGTAATTAACTCATGTACAGTAACTCACCAAAGTGATCATAAATCTAGAAATTTCATCAGTCAAGCCAACCGAAAAAATCCAGATTCTGTTTTAGTGGTAACAGGATGTATGGCAAATAATGCCAAAAATGAACTCGAAGGCCGCGATGAGATTAATTATGTAGTTGAAAATGACCACAAAAGTTCGGTATTCTCGTTGGTAGAAGCACATTATAATGGTGAGATTTTTCATCCATCGAAATTAAATTATGATCTATTTTCTTATGGATCAACTGATAAGGGTTTTCACACAAGAAGCATGGTAAAAATACAAGATGGATGTGATAATTTTTGCACATTTTGTATCATTCCTTCGGTACGTGGTAGAGCGGTAAGTAGACCTATTCAGGACATTTTGGAAAATGTTAAAAGCGTAATTGCTAAAGGAGCAAAAGAGGTTGTTTTAACTGGTGTAAACATTGGCCGATATGAATACGAGAATTTCAAATTCGACGATGTAGTTGAGCAAATTCTAGATTTAGATGGAGATTTTCGTTTGCGTATATCATCGATCGAACCGGATGGCTTTGGGGATAAATTTTTGGGTTTGTTAAATCACCCTAAAATGACTCCACATCTTCATCTTTGTTTGCAAAGTGGCTCCGACCCTATCCTATTGCAAATGAGAAGAATGTATAACATTAAGAGATTTAAGGAAATTGCAAATAAAATTCGCTCCTATCGTCCGGATTTTAACATTACTACAGATATTATTATTGGTTTTCCTGGTGAGTCTGATCAAGATTTTGAAGCAACATGTAATATTATAAAAGAGCTGCAATTTGGCCATGTTCATGCTTTTAAATATTCTATAAGAAAAGGAACACGGGCCGAACGAATGCAATCTCAGGTTGATGAAAGAATTAAAACTCAAAGAAGTGAAGTTTTAAGAGAAATTGCTGATGATGTAAAATTTCAATACCGAAATGGGTTTATAGATAAAGAACAAATCGTTTTGGTAGAAAAAACGGATGGGGAAAATGCGAAAGGATATGGAGAGCATTATGTCCCTGTAGAGTTTAAAGGATTCAAACTAAAGAAGAATCACTTCTACAGAGTAAAAATAATGAATCTCACTACCGATACAGAGCCTGTATTGATTGGGGAGCAAGTAAAATAAAAAAAGACGCAATTTGCGTCTTTTTCTTATTAAACCTATTGCTATTTAATGGAAAACCAAAATTGGCATATGCGTTTTTATAAATAGCTTTCGTGACATTTGCCCAAAGAATAATCTTTGCAACAAATTGTGTTTTCTAGCCAAAATTGCTATTACTCCTATATCATGATCATGAATATATTTGTCAATTCCTTCCATCTTTTCATCTTCATAAATAATTCTACAGCTCACTTCAGAATCTCCAAATGCACGTTTTAAATACTTGCGAAGGATCTGCATTCGATGTTCTTCCAGTGGATCATTAGTAGATTTATCTTCAAAATGAATGCAGTGTATTTTCATATTATAAGGCTGAGTAATGTATTTAAGATTGGCAATTGCCCTAAAATCTGCTTTATCAAAATCTGTCGCATACATGATGTTGCGAATGTTTTCAAAATCAACTTCATCACCTTGATCAGATAAAATAAGCATAGGGACATTTGTTTCTTCTATTACATTAGAAACTACACTGCCAAGGAGGTTTGTTGTTCCTGCAGTTTCACCTCTACTGCCCATTATCATTAAATCGGGTTGATATTTGTTACATATATTTAAAATTTCGGACGAAGCAGTTCCTCCGCTAAGTGCATAATCCACCTCTATCCCTTCAATTTTTTCCTTTTCTAACCTATTGCGAATATCGTAATACAGCTCTTTGATTTTTGCTTTTGCATTCTTTTCAACTTCCGATAATACTTCTACAACAGTTGAATTGTAAGTATAACTATCAGAAAATGGAACAGTTTCAATGGCTGAAGCAAAATAGGTGTGAAAAAGTAGAATGTCAGCATTAAACTTTTTCGCAATCCCGACTGCAGAATCACAAAGCTTTGGAGAGAAATCTGAAAAATCAACAGGAACCAGAATGCGATTTATATCAATATTTTGATGTGGAAACGCTGCATCTAAATCTTCCTGTGCGTAACTTAAATCAAGTTCTTCGATAATTTTTAAAGCCCGATTAAGATCTTCTTCTTTTATTCTTACCTTTACTCCTCCTCCAATGGCAGATTGGATTAGGTTTAAATTTTTTAAATAGCACTCTACCCCTTCTGATTCCAGACGAGTTTGAAGCAACTGGGCTCTAGAGTAACTATAGGTCGCTAATGTTATCATCCTGTCCTTCATAAGCCTGAGTTTAGTTATACTGTTACAATAAGGTACAAAAAAATAGATATCTTGCCAAGGAAGTTAGAGAATACAGATTGATTAAAAACAGCATATTTTATGCCCTTCCAGCTTCAAATTACTTTAAATTAATTCGCTAAAGTCCTTTACTAATAAACTTGCATTCTGTACATTTGTAATTCGTAGCTGAATAAAGAATTGATATTCTTGAAAAATCAAAAAAGAATAGTTAATTTTGCGGCTCGATAAAAACACTTAATTATTAAGTATTAATTAAATTATTTAAGTTATGTTGAATCATTATGAAACCGTTTTCATTGTAACTCCCGTTTTATCTGAAGCTCAGGTAAAGGAAGCGGTAGAAAAATTCAAGACTCTTATTACCGAAAATGGCGGTAAGATTGAAAATGAAGAGAACTGGGGACTGCGCAAGCTGGCTTATCCAATTCAGAAAAAAAGCACTGGTTTTTACCAATTGCTTCAATTTGAAGCTCCAGGTGAATTCATCGAGAAATTAGAAGTTAACTACAGACGTGATGAAAGAATCATGCGTTTCTTAACTTTCAAGCTTGATAAATACGCTTATGAGTATTCAATTAAAAGAAAAGGAAACCTTAAAGAAACTAAAGAGGAGAAATAAGCTATGGCACAGAATCAATCAGAAATCAGATATTTGACCCCACCTTCAGTTGAGATCAAAAAGAAAAAATACTGTCGTTTCAAGAAAAACAAGATCAAGTACATTGATTACAAAGATCCTGAATTCTTGAAGAAATTCTTAAACGAGCAAGGTAAGATTTTACCTCGTCGTATCACAGGTACTTCTTTAAAATATCAAAGAAAGGTAGCTACTGCTGTTAAACGTGCTCGTCACTTAGCATTACTACCATACGTAACTGACATGATGAAATAATCTTTAAAGAAGGAGGAAACGAAATGGAAGTAATCTTAAAACAAGATATCCATACTTTAGGATATAAGAACGATATCGTAACTGTTAAGAATGGTTACGGAAGAAACTATTTAATTCCTAACGGTTTTGCTGTTTTAGCTACAGAGTCAGCTAAGAAAATGCATGCTGAAAACATGAGACAAAGAGCTCATAAAGAGGAAAAAATTAAGAACGAAGCATTAGAAGTTGCTAAAAAACTAGAAGGTGTTACTTTAAGTTTAGGTGCTAAAACTAGTACTACTGGTAAGATTTTCGGTTCTGTTAACAATATCCAAATCGCTGAAGCATTAGTTGAAAAAGGATTTGAAATTGACAGAAAAGTGATTTCTATTAAAGACGCTGTAAAAGAGATCGGTAAATATACCGCTTCAATCAAACTTCACAAAGAAGTTAAGGTTGAGATCGAATTTGAAGTAGTGTCGGAATAATTCGCTTCACAACAAAATTAATTTAAGTTTTAACAGACAGACTTAAAGCTTTTCAAACAAACAGATATAAGCCACACCGATTAACGCTCGGTGTGGTTTTTTTATGTCTGTAATTTTATCTTTGTGCTCCAAAATTCTGAGCCCAGTAGTTCCCCACTCGCCCCACGCCCATTTCTTTAAAATTACCGTTCATAATATTTGCACAATGTCCCTCACTCTCTAACCAGCCATTTAAAACCTGCTGTTCATTCAAATAACCTTTAGCTATGTTTTCTCCTGCTTTAGAGTAATTATAACCAACCTCTTGCAAGCGCTTTGTTAGGGTACTTCCTTCGGGAGATTCATGAGAGAAAAAATTATTTTGATGCATGTCCTTGCTATGATTTACAGCCGCCTGTTCCAACTTATCATTCCAAACTATGGCATCTACCGGAGGATAGTATGTATTTCCACAAGTTGTACCTGAAGTTCTTACTTCATTTACCAAATCAATGAGAAGTTCTGAATTTATTTCGATAGTTTGGGATATCTCTTCTTCGCTAATTTCATCCACACTACTACTGCAAGCACTAAATCCCAATAGAATAGCGGTAAAACCTACTAAAAAATTTCTCTTCATTCATAAAACGTTTAAAAATTAATATTATAGGTTGGTGTTAAGATTGTAACAGCTAATATAGTGGATTTTAATAATAATTAAATATCTCTACCATAATTTAGAATACAATAGAAGTTTGACAAATTAAGGCAATAAAGTTTTTAGCCGCTTCTAAATTTATGTAAATTTGATTAAGAAACGACCTCTATCTTAATCTCAATTTAATGAAGCAAATTTATTCTATTCTCATTCTTATACTTTTTTCAGCTAATTGCTACGCACAAAGAAATTTTTCATACATGCCTTCGAAGAGAAATTTTAAGGTATGGTATGTAAATTACGACAAAAAAAATCGTAAAACTTATACCGAAGTTTGGCAATTGGTAGGAAAAACCCAAGATGAAAGAGACAAAATCATATATAATATTGAATCAGAAATTACTACTGTAAAACAGGACACCTTCTACCAATATTTTCATTTCTCTTCAAAAGATTCAATTTTCTATATTGGAGTCGATAAATATTTGGATCCTATTAAATTGAATTCTTACAAGAAAATGGAAGTTAAAATTGATGCAGATAGTATTGTGTTGCCTTTTAAACCATTTATTGGAGAAATGCTGCCCGAAGCATCTTGTCAAGCCGATATTTTGAGGGGGACAGGGTCAGTTTTGATGTCTATGACTATTTTATTGGTAAATCGTAAGGTAGATGGAGTAGAAAATATTGAAACACCTGTTGGCAAATTTAAATGCTATAAGGTTTCCTCTGATAAAATCTCTTATTCAGGAATTTCACGAAACAAAACAAAGCTAATTGAATGGTACGCAACCAACGTTGGCTTAATTAGAATGGAAGAATACCACAAAAATGGTAAATTAATTTCCTATAAGCAACTTGAAAGTATTGCCGAAGATTTCTTTATGCCTTAACTAAATTAGTTAGTGCCTAATGTAAATAAGACCATACCAAACGAACTGCTTGCCCATAATAAGAAGATCCAAATAAATTTAAGTGATTAAGTACATGATATAACAGGTAAATATTTTCCCGGTAATCGTACCCCTGCGGCAAGGGTTTATGCTTACTGTATGATTGATAGAATTCATTGCTAAACCCTCCAAAAAGCTTAGTCATTGCCAAATCGGCTTCGCGATGCCCATAATATATTGCTGGATCAATTAAAACCGGATTTGAAGCCAAATCACACAAATAATTCCCTCCCCACAAATCTCCATGCAACAAACAAGGCTTTTCTTCACTTCCTTCAAGTATTTCCTCAATTCTGTTTTCGAGAACTAAAAATCCATTTTTTAATTCATTTCCAACCAATTGTTTTTTTTCTGCTAATTTATATTGATATAACAACCTTTTGTTATAGTAAAAGTCAATCCAACTTTCAGCTTCAGTTCCCATTGGAATATTAAGCTGAGGCGTACTACCGATATAATTGTCTTCTTTAAAACCAAACTTCAAACTTGTGCGACTGTGCAATTCGGCCAGTTGTTTTCCAAATTTAATAAAGAAGTCCTGATTTTTAATTCCTTGCTCAATGAACTCCATTAATAACAATTCTTCTTCAACGAGATAAATCTTTGGGGTTCTGATACAAGCAGCCTTCTCAATTTCCTTAAGTCCATTAGCTTCCTTAATAAAGCCATCGGAATATTCAGAACCTGTTTTAAGCAAACAGGTTCTGCCATCCTCTAATTTAATTAAATTGGTTTGGGAAATAGAACCTCCCGATACAGATTTTTGCTTCTGTATTTTGCATTCTGCCCAATCTTCTATTTTCTCAATAATTTGAGATTCTATCATTTACTGATTTGTTTTAATAATCCATCGCATGCATCTTCTAAAATATCAAGAACCAATTCAAAACCATCTGCTCCACCATAGTATGGATCGGGAACCGAATTGTAATGTTTGTATCGGGTACAATAATCTGTCATGGACTTGATTTTATGTAAATCTTCCGAATTTCTTGCTATATCTTGCAAATCGGATACATTTTGTGCATCCATACCAATAATGAGGTCAAATTCATCAAAATCATTCTTCGGATTAAACTGTCTTGCAATGCTTGTTAAGTCATAATCCCTTCGAGCAGCGTGAGTCCGCATTCGGCTATCAGCTCTTTCTCCAACATGCCATCCTCCTGTTCCTGCAGAATCACATTCGAATTCATCATTGAGCATATTTACTTTTAAAAATCCATTCATAACTGCCTCAGCACTTGGTGATCGACATATATTTCCCAAACACACAAAAAGTAATTTTTTCTTCATTAAAATGATTTTAATTGGTTAAGAAATCAAAGATATTTCCTAATTGACTAGTGGTTCCTTTGTACAATTCAGTATAAGAACATCTGGAACATGTTATTGTAGCAAATTTTTTGTTTTGAACATCAAAAATCTTAGCAAACCTACCCCCTGTAGCTCTAAATTCATCAGTTTCAAACTTATTATTCCCACATTTCGGGCAAATATATTTTGATGTATTCATTTTCAGTTAGTTTGTGTTACAATATTAAAAGTAATAAAAAAGCTCGTTAAAGTTATTTTTTTCCATGGCTAAAATAAATAACATTTTTTTAACAGAAATATTCAGACTTAAGAGTCTTGTTTAATTTATTTTTTTTAAGTTTGCTTCTAGAAACTTCAAAATGAAAAGGAATTTAAAGCATATCAGAATCAAACAATCGGATCGAACTTATTCGATTACGTTTGGCGTGCATTCAATTCAACAATCCTTTTCAAATTATTCCCAAATGTTTGAATACAACAACAATCAAGTCTGTTGTTGCTGTTGTTGTTGGTAGATAGTCAATCTTACTAACAATCCCCTCTTAGGTTTACTTAAATGTTTACCTAAATATTTACGTATCAATACATTAAAAATCATAAAACGATGAGTTATTTAAGTAAAGTAATGGATGAATTGCAAGCTTCCAGAAACAACAATGAAATTGACATGCCTGCAAGAGATTTAGCACACCGATTTGTTGAAGAGGCCATGAATACCCTATTCCCAATTAGCGCTAGGAGAAGTAAAAGTTGTTGTGCCGAAGAATCTTTACTTTATCAGATGGAATCAACTTTAAAACTATTGCTCTTACCTGTAAAATTTGAATTGAAAAAGTCGGTTGAACAAATCACACAAGATTTTATGGTAAAAATCCCATCTGTGTATCGTGCCCTTTTGAAAGATGCTGAAGCAATACAAAAGTTTGATCCAGCTGCGGAAACTATTGGTGAAGTAATAATAGCCTATCCAGGTTTTTTTGCAATAATGGTTTACCGTCTTAGCAATGTCTTGTATCGACTTGGAGTTCCAACCGTTCCTAGACTCATGAGTGAGTATGCTCATACAAAAACGGGTATTGACATTCACCCTGGAGCAACAATCGGGGAATCATTTTTTATAGATCATGGAACTGGTGTTGTAATTGGTGAAACTGCAGTAATAAGGAATAATGTAAAAATATATCAGGGAGTGACTTTAGGAGCACTACAAGTTAAAAAAAGTTTAGCCAAAAAGAAGAGACATCCTACCGTAGAGGATAATGTAATTATCTATTCAAGTGCCACGATACTAGGTGGAGATACTGTAATTGGGCGAAATAGTATTATTGGGGGTAATGTTTGGTTAACTTCGAGTGTAGAATCAAATAGTATCGTTTATCACAAACATGAAACTAAGGTTAGAACAAACCTTGATGAAAGTAAAATTATCAATTTTCAAATTTAAATATCAACCAAATGAAACTGAACAATATTTTAGAAGGAGTTGGAAATACTCCAGTATTAAAACTTAATAAAATTTTTAATGGTGCCAATGTTTGGATGAAACTTGAAAGATCAAATCCTGCAGGAAGTATTAAAGATCGAATTGCCTTATCTATGGTAGAAACGGCTGAAAAAGATGGATCTCTAAAGGAAGGATCAATAATCATTGAACCAACTTCTGGAAATACTGGAGTTGGATTAGCAATGGTAGCTGCTGTTAAAGGATATAAGTTAATTTTGGTAATGCCAGAATCAATGTCGGTTGAAAGACGAAGTCTTATGGCAGCATATGGAGCCGAATTTGTGCTTACACCAAGAGAGTTGGGAATGAAAGGTGCGATCGAAAAGGCCGAAGAATTAATTGCTAGCAATCCTAATTCATGGATGCCATCACAATTTGACAATGAGGCCAATGTTGAAATTCACAGAACCACCACCGCTAAGGAAATTATAGCAGATTTCCCTGAAGGTATAGATTACCTAATAACAGGTGTTGGAACAGGAGGACATATTAGTGGTGTTGCTGAAATTTTAAAGCAAAAATTTCCAAACCTTAAAGTATTTGCTGTAGAACCAGAGGCATCACCTGTAATTAGTGGAGGCCAACCAGGACCTCACCCATTGCAAGGCATTGGTGCAGGTTTTATACCTAAAAACTTAAATACAGAAATACTTGATGGAGCGATTCAGGTAAGTAAAGACGAAGCTTTTGCTAAAGTAAAGGAACTAGCTGTTAAAGAAGGCGTACTTGCTGGTATTTCTACTGGTGCATCACTTGCTGCAGTTAGCAAGCAACTAAATTCAGCTGAACCAGGTGCGACAGTTCTGACCTTTAATTATGACACTGGAGAAAGATATCTTTCAATAGATGAGCTATTTTAATACAGAGAGGGTGTCAAATTTTAATTTGACACCCTCTTTCCTTATTTATTAGCAATTATTTCTTGGTGGTTATCTTTACCACACCATTTCCTCCTCGAACTCCATAGATTGCTGTATCACTACCTTTAATAATTTCAATTTTAGCAATATTGGTTGGTGATAAACCAGACAATGACGAATAATCGGTTATAACCCCATCAATCTCGATGTTAGCAGCACTCGATCCAATTAGTGATGATTTTCCTCTTATTATAATACCACTATTTGAAATTTGTAATGAAGGGAATTCATTTCTAATAACATCCATTATAGATATATATTTTGAATAATCCTTTTGGCCTGAATTCTTTTTTGCTAATTTTTTAAAAGAATCAACCATTAGAATATGTCCTTTATCAATTGCAATTTCGGCAGCTCTAGGAATTTTAGCCAATTTTAAATTGCCTATCAACTCATTGCTCTTCTTTTTGACTTTAAGAGTATATTTATTAAAGCCCTTAGCAATAACTATTAATTTATCTTTTTCATTACACTCACACTTAAACACCCCACGATTATTAGTCTTGAATATTTCTTTTGTACTTTTTACTATTACATCGGCATTAACAATTGGTATAGAATCAAACACTATGATCTTACCACTCACCTCAATTCTTTGAGAGAAACAATTAAGAGAATAAAAAACAAGAAAAATTATACTTATAGACTTAAAAATAGCTTTCATTACATTATACTTTTATTGTTTAATAAAAGTAAGAGTTTAATTAATAGAAAACAAATGCTACAGACAATAAAAGTAACTATAATATTTTACGAAAATCATCCATCATCTCGAATTGCTTCAATTGGACGAACTGCCATCGCTTTTTTAGCTGGAATTATCCCTGCAACCAAACCTGAAATGATTAATATTACCAAGGCAATAATTGCAATATTGAAATCAACCTCTGGATTGGAGAACATACTTTCATCTCCTCCACCATTTTGGATTGCTTTTGTAATGATCTCCAAGAGAAATACGCCAAAGACAAGACCAATCCAACCTGCTATTGCAGTTAGCACTACAGATTCTGTAAGTATTGAACTAATAATCACTGATGGAGAAGCTCCCAATGCACGTTGTATTCCAATCTCTTTGGTTCGTTTTTTAACAATGAATAGCATGATATTACTAACGCCAATAATACCAGCTAGAAGAGTACCTGTGCCAACAATCCATATTAAACCAGCTATACCTATAAATAAGTTGTTAATTTGAATAAACTCTTTTTCAACATTATTACTTCCAAATGCTCTTTGATCATCTGGATGGATTGTATGACGTCTTCGGAGTAAATTTTTCACCTTTTCTTCAACCAATGTTGCAGAGTATTCTTTTTTCGAGGTAATGGAGTAGTGACCTACTCGATTGCCATAATTGTATGTTTTTTGCAAGGTTGTAAATGGAATAATTACACATTGATTTTGCCAATCACCCCAACCCTGATTATGCATGGATTTAAAGGTTCCCACAATTTGAAAGTAAACCCCATTAATCTTAATATACTTTCCAACTGGTTCCTCACCTTCTTCAAATAGAACTTCAATTACACGCTTGCCAATTACTGCATTCTTTCTCTTGTCGTTGACATCTACTTTATTAATAAATCTACCTGAAGTAATTGTTACCGGATCTATTTGATTTACTTCAGGAACATCTCCAAGAATACTAAATGCCCCCGTTTTTAATCCTCTAATTACATTATTTTCGCCATCACCTCCACCCCAGGCTTGAATACGCGGTGCAAGAATTTCTATTTCGTGGATGTTATCTAAAATGGCTTTTGTGTCCTGATTGGTGAAGTTATAGCGTCTTCCCTGCTTGTAACCCTTATACGGTTTGCTGGTTGGCTGGGCCCAGATAAATACTGAATTGGTTGCGAAATCTCCCATACCATGATAAACACCATTCTCCAAACCTCTTCCGGAACCTAACATGATAATTAACATGAAAATACCCCAGAAAACACCAAAAGCAGTTAGAAATGTTCTTAGTTTATTGCTTTTAAGTGCCATATATATTTCGGTCCATCGATCTCTATCAAACATGATAATTGATTTAGTGATTAAAAGTTTCTTTTATTGAAATGAGTTTTATTTTTCTATTCATCAGCCAAAGCTTCTATTGGCTTTACATTTGCCGCCTTCCAGGCTGGAAAAAATCCAGCTAATAAACCAGCAAAAACCAGTACCGCTGTAGCCTGTAAACCTACACTTAGGTCAACTGATGGATTCATAAAAAATTCGATTTGAGTATGTGGAGCCAGAATTTCTAATAATAATACACCCAGTACCAAGCCCATATATCCAGCTACAGAGGTTATCAGAACCGATTCTAGCAATATTAACCCAACAATGGAGTTGGGAGTTGCACCTAATGCTTTTCGAATACCAATTTCGCGGGTTCTTTCACGCACAACAATAATCATGATGTTACTAACACCTACAATTCCAGCTATAATGGTAAATACACCTATGATCCAAACAAAAATCCTGATGCCAGAAAACAATGCCATTGTTCGTTGATAACCTTCCATATTATTATTAATCCACATGGCTCTTTTGTCTTTTGGATCAAACTTATGACGAGCAGCAAAACTCTTTCTTAAATAATTCTCCATTTGCTGTAATGCCTCAATATCATGAGTATTGGTAGTAAAAGACATGTTGGAAATTCGATTGGCACCATTAAAAACCCTTTGAGCGGTTGATACAGGAACATACACTCTTTGTAAATCCCTATCAGAATAATCAGTAAAAACGCCAATAACCTGAAATGGAATGCCATTGAGTTTTATGTATTTGCCTACTGGCTCTTCTCTTTTAAAGAGTGCTTCTTCTAAAATGGTGCTTATGGCTACCACCTTCCTATACTGGTTTATATCCACATCATTTAAAAACCTTCCTTTAAGCGATGTTGTATTCTCTAAAACTTCAGTGTCAGGATGTACTGCGATAATTTCATAGGAAACATATTCCGTTTTGTATGAAATCACGTTGTTTCTATAAATGGAATAGCGAGAGCTAATTTTATCCACATCAAGTCCAGAGTCCTTGGTGCGGTCATAATCCTCATTGGTAAACTGTATTCTTCTGCCAGGCTGCATGCCATCAAATGCCATACTGGTTCTTCCACTATAAATCCAAAGGCTATTCATAGCATCACGCTTAAACTGATCTAAAACCCCATTTTGTAATCCATTACCAGAACCCAAAAGGATAATCAGCATAAAAATACCCCAGGAAACACTAAAGCCTGTAAGGATGGTTCGAAGTTTATTTTTTCGGATAGTTTCAAAAATTTCCTGCCATTTATCAAGATCGAACATGAAATAAAGTATTAGAGTTACACAATTAGCAATGAAAATATACAGTGCCACAACTTGTGATATCCTAATATTTTGGTGGTAATAAGATAATTGGAAGGCTTTCTACATGCAATATAGAGAAACTAAAAATAGATGTCAATCTAAAAATGAAAAAAGATCAACATATGAAGTGTTAAATAATGTTTAAAAGTTCACATTTTATACAGGCAAGACTTGTAATTTCACAAATACTTTCTACTTTTGCCGCCGATTAAGGCTCACAACGGTTTTGCAGCTTGTTATTGTCAGGATATCAAGCTAATAAGCCAATTGAAAATTAGGGGATTTTCATAAACTGAGTTTTTTAGTTAGTTGGTTAATGGTTAGATAAAAATGGCTGAGTTTCTCAGCCATTTTTTATTCTATTACATTTAATCTTTTTTAACTTTCCTTTGCAGCTCTTAACCGCGTATTGCCTTACCTTTGAAATGTATTCAAGAAGAAAAAAGAATAGAGTAGTTTTATCATAGATTGAGATTAAGGTTAACATTTAATGTTAGGAAAGGATCGGAGGAGTTCGATCCTTTTTTTTGTTGCCTATAACTTGATAATAACGCTGTTTTTTTCTTCCTTAGGTGAACATGAATAAAAAAGACATTTATAAAGGAATGCCTTTTGATAAAATACCATGGAAACGTGAAACGCCTCCTCATATTTTAATCAACACCATAGAAAGCTTAGCTCCATCACCTTCGCATTTACTCGATTTAGGTTGTGGTTTAGGACATTATGCAGCCTATTTTGCACAAAAAGGATACAAAGTGTCAGGAATTGACATTTCTCAAACAGCCATCAATCATGCTAATCAATTATTTGGAATCAAGAATTTAAAGGGAGATTTCTACGAGCTAGACTTGTGTAAGACCAATGATATTATATTGCCTCCAATAAAACTCGCCTACGAATTTGAAGTCCTTCATCATATTTATCCTGAATACAGAGAAATGTATGTGCAGAATGTTAGTAAGCTTTTATCCGAGGGTGGCTATTATCTTTCAATTTGTTTTAGCGAAAAGGATCAAAACTTTGGAGGAGAAGGAAAATACCGGAAAACACCTATTGGAACTGAACTCTATTTCTCATCTGTAGAAGAAATTCAGGATTTAATGAGTTCGCATTTTAAAATACGGGAAATAAAGGAGGTCGAACTAGAAGGCAAGCTTGTTCCACACCAGGCAGTATTTTGCCTGATGCAGAAAGTTAAATTTTAAACAAGATATTCACCAAACAATTCATCGAACACCTCTCCTTTGCTCAATCTGCCATTAACAAGACAAATCACAAACACCTTTCCTTTGGCACAAAGTTTATTGTCTGAGCTTCGGTAAATGTCCTCGTTGAATACCAATTTTAATCCTTCTCTTTCAATACTTAAACGTACTTCAAATTCATCGCCACTGGTTAGTGAGGTTTTATAATCTATCTCGATACGAGAGACCATGGCGTCTACACCTTCTTCGTGTAATTGCTTAAAGTTGCTCCCAATCGATTCCAAAAACTCATGACGTGCATGCTCTAAATAGTTCTGATAGACTGAATTGTTAACTACTCCCTGAATATCGCACTCGTAATCGCGCACTTTAAGCTTTAGCGTGTAAATATATTGACTCATTGTACTAATGTTTTTAATATTTTGTATGAATATACAAACGAGTGGTGAAATTAAACAAAAGCAATTAAAAACTACTTTTTATTGAAAAGAAAGAACCGGAAGATCAATTTGCATCGAAAATCCGGTTCCACACTACTACGTAAATTCCACCTAATTTTAACTTAAGTGAACCTATTGGTGTGACTCAAGCACCAAATTAGTAAGGGGGTGGGACTGTGAGTAGGGGAATTCAACAGTCCCTGGGTGATTAGCATATCTAATTACTTCACCACTAACTTTTTAGTCCAGATCTCATCTCCAGAGCTTACTTGTACAATGTATATTCCACTGCTTAAATTGTTAATATCAAACTTATCTGAGCCATCGGAAACAAAGGTGTTGACTACAGTACCTGTAAGGTTGATGATCTTTACACTTACTTCTCCTGAAATTCCAATTTGTTCCAACTTAAAATAATCGGTAGCAGGATTAGGATACAGCTTAATGCTTGTATTTTCTCCTAATGCCCTATCTCTTGAACTGCTTCCACTTCCTACCTGAATGCCATAATCCTCTATTTCGCCATAGGTTGTATTTCCACAAGACTGAGGTGTTTCATTGTAAGTAACCCGCACTCTCATTCGGGTAGCACCTAAGCTGGCTGCAGCAGGAACCTGAATGCTACCAGTTGCCGTACCAACACTACTTCCATAATTGTAGCTTAATGCATATTCCTCATTCGCTCCACTAAACTCTCCATCACGATTCCAATCGAACCATGCACTTACCTGATTTCTTGAATCAGGACGACCGATGCTTACGGAAATATCATAGCTTTGTCCCTGTTCAACATTTGCCACCTGGGAGGTATTGTCAGAATATCCATTGCAAGTTGAATTGTTACTGATGGTTCCGAATGAAACGTTCGAGATGTACTCGTAGGAACTACAGCCATTTGTTGTTGCTTCGCAGTAAGTTTGAACAATTGGTGCACTTACCGTAATCATATTGGTAATGGTTTTGGTATCGGTACTACTGCTATTGGCTGCCGTTAAGGATACCGAGTAAGTTCCTTCAGTATTATAGCTTACTGTAGGATTTTGAGCAGTACTTACCGTTGGAGTACCACCAGGAAATGACCAATTCCACGAAGTAGGATTATTAGATGATAAATCCGTAAAACTGATGCTTTCTCCGGTGGATATACTTGTTTTATTCGCTGTAAAATTGGCTACTACCTCTTCTACTCCACTTCCAGAAATGTTAATATCAGCAACATACGGAATCTTGTTATAGCCTGTAACTGTAAGTTTAATCGTTCCACTTGATGGCAATGGGCTAATGCTTACATTTGCCGAACCGTTGTTGATTTTAGCAGTACCAATAATCTCACCATTAAGAGTTAACGAAACCCAGGCATCGTTGGTGTTACTGCTTACACTAAAGCTGTTGGAGCCTGGTGTAGCTGTTGCTGTATGATTCACCTGCATTGCTGTTGGTGTTTTGGTTCTTACTTGCAAAGAAGGATCACCAAATACAGTCCATGTATCAATCATATTTTCTCCGCCCGATCCGTAAACATCCACCATTTTAAACATCCCGTTAAGGGCAATGCCTGTAAAAGTTCTTCTAATGTTATTGGCATAACTCTCAATTAAAATGTCGTTCATCTCATTTTGCGCGATCATAGGTGGCACCCACGATTGATTAATGGTAGAAGCACAAATGGCCATAGCACCCGTTGGTTTGCCATTGTTTGTAGCACGCAACCATGTTTCAGCAAAGCATGTATTATTTTTAAAGTTCCCGTTCACACAAGCCACATCGAAAATAAAAGGCAGCTTGTTCTCATTGGTAAGATTGTTTACATTGGTATTGGTATATACCATACTTGCGAAGCCGGTGATAGAACCATGCCCAACGTAATTAATGATTCCTTTACCGGCATTCAGCAAGTTTGTTAATTGCGCAGCCGATCCTCCATTTTGGTAACAACGAGAAATGGTATATCCATAACCTTCCAGTTTGGTTTGAATGGCATTCATGTGCTCTTCGTCTGATGGGTTAGATCCTTCGTCGGATGCAATTCCAACACCCGAGGCCAACCATGTATCCGTAGATTTAATATCACGTTCGTAATGTATGGTTCTTTCTACCTGAGTGGTAACCTGTGCTGCAGTTTGTGCCGAAAAACGTCCTACAAAAATGTCGATGTAATGATCGTTCCCTACAATAAAGCCATAGTTGTTATCCGAATCGCCTGCGCTTGTATATGATGTTGGAACCTGTGGTGCATCACCAACCAATAGCAAATAAGTTAAACCCTTGGTGTTGTAATAATTGCTCACATAGGTTTTAATAGCCGAAGCACTGCCAATGGTACTGTATGCAACCATCTCAACATGAATTCCTTTCTGCTTTTTCCAGGCAACAAAATCAGCCATTTCATCCATGTAATCGTCGTAACAAATAATCAGCATTTTACCTGGCTCATCGTTCAATGCTGTGTATTTGGTGTTCGAAGGAGTATAATTCAAGAAATGAGATTCATACACCTTTTCGAATCCCCTGTCAGGAGCAGCAGACTTAACCCCTGATAAAGTATTTTTGGTGGATCCTTTTCCTGTAGCACTCACCTTCAATTCCATATTCGTATAGATTCTTAGGGTTTTCTGAACCGGATTGTAAGATATTGGGTTTACCACCAATGCCTGACCGCGAACACTTCTTAAGATGTATGGATCATTAAGCGAAGCCAAATTATAAGGATAGTAATCATCCTGCTGATAGGCCTCTCCATAGGTATAAGGAATAGACTTTGGGTCGATATCGCGGGTAAGATCACCTTTGGAAGGTACTACCTTGAAATCCTTAATTTCGATAAACTCCGAAGACAAAACTTCCACTTGCATATCCGCACTAGATGGAATCATGATGGATTGAGCAAACCGAGGCAAAGCCGGATTACCCTTTTCCAGAATATCTCCCATATTGTTTGCCTCCACCTTGTAGGCATTTTCGGAAGCAATGTAAAGCAAATCATAGGAGTTCAGCTTAAATTCGATTCGATAATCGCTACCAACTGCCGATTTTAAAATCAATTCATTCTTGTCGTAACGAGTGTTTGGATCGATTTTAATGTGTTCTCGCTTCTGAGCCGAAGCACTTACTGAAATGAGCATGGCAATGGCCATTACCCATACTCGGAAAAAGTAAAGGTTCTTTTTCATAAATTAAATTTTAGAATTAGTTAATATGTATTATCAATAAATAAATATAAAATGGTAGTGAGTCAGGTTACCGTCTATCTTTCGATAGATATATTCATTTATTACACCTCTTTATTCCGAAATAATTAAAAAGGTAACCCTCGAAATAAATATTTTTATAGTTTATTTTACACCTTAATTATACAATAAGCTCCACATCCCCCATAAACATTGGTAATGTAGCATAATAATTTTCTTCAAATATTTATTAAAGAATATAAAAACCCTATTTATAAGTGGTAATACATGTTATAATTTCATAAAACTGTTTAATAGATGCGTCTATTTATATAGTTGTATTTCTATTGTTTTTTTTCCTAAGCAGAAATAGAAAGAATCACATTGTTTTTAATTCTATTAAATAGATTTTTTTATTCCCCCTACTCTGTAGATATAATGGGCAATTGGCTTCTATTGCCAGACTTAAAATATAAGTATTAACATATTTTAACTTTACTATTATACATATATATCGTAAATTGATTGTCGATAATACTTTTATTACTAATTTTTAAACATTTAAACTATGCTTGATTATTATTTGTATTTAAATTCCCTAACGGAAGCTCCGAACGATTGTGTTGCCAAACCGGCTCCTATTCGTGTACTAACTCGTGAAGACCTAATTAAGGAATGTTGTAAAGAAGGTACAGGCATCACCCCTTACGAGGCGGAAGGTCTGTTTAAAAGATTAGAGACAGTAATTACAGAAAGTCTTGAGAATGGGTATTCCATCAATACTCCATTAGTCAACATTTCGCCAAGCATTACTGGTGTTTTCGATGATTTTAACGATAGTTTCGATGGGAATCGACACAAACTAAGATTTAAAGCTACCCCTGGAGTACTATTGAAAAAATCTGCAGAGAATACCCGCTTGCAGAAAATCGATCGTAAAAAGTCTGAAATTGACATTTACAGCTTTGTTGATCACAATTTAGAAAAAGAAACCAACCTGATTAAATCGGGCAATCTTGCAGAAATCAAAGGAAAGAAATTGAAACTTGATCCAACTGATGATAATCAAGGAATTTTCTTTGTAGCTGAGGATGGTACAGAACACAGAGTAAGTGTTTATGCAAAAAACACGGATGGAACACAAGTATTCCAAATTCCAGATGGTTTGGAAGCCGGAGACTATGAACTGGTGATAAGGAATATTCCTAATAACTCTAAAAAACTATATTCTGGAAGTTTCGATAAAAAACTAACAGTAAAAGCTTAGATAAGAAAGCCGGTTGATCCGGCTTTTTTATTACTTAAGGTTTTTCGGTAATACTGGAAAAGAAATTTTTCCAATAGTAGAATAAGAAAATTTCCAGTACTGAACTAAAAACAAATCTAGTGTTAGAAAAAGTAAGAATCCAGTATTGGAAAGCATCCTTTTCCAGTACTGGATTTTGTTTTGCTCTAGTAGTGGAAATATTTTTCTATTGGATTTGAGCGGTATTACTTAAAGTAATGCTCTCAGTGATTATTTCTTGTAAAACATTGATACCTTGCTTGAAGTGAGAGCATCAAACGCTTAAGTTCTGAGGGTATCATTTTAAATGATGCTCTCAGTTTTTTGAATCCCAATAACCATTGATACCCTCACTTAGAGTGAGAGCATCAAAAGCAATTATTTTTAGTAAGTTTATATGATCATAAAAACCCATATACATGACTAAGCAAACCCAAGCTAATCACATGAACTTAAAGTCTATTGCCAAGTTTTGGCAATTTACCTTATTATTTTTTCTTGCTCTAATTGTCTTTAACGAGCTTCTATTTAAACTTTATGAGGGAATTTATAAAACTTTATTTCTTAACGATATTGGTATATTTTTAATACTTACAGTATTATTTGCATTTCTTTTCTGGGAACTAATTGGCCAGATAAAAGCCAAAACGCAAGTTGTATGGAAACTACGTGATGCTTTTATTACTGCTGCCCTAATTAAAAGTCTTTGGCTTATCATTTGGGCATTTATCACTCTTTCTATAGTGCCTTTAAGTTATTTCAACTTTATAGATTATTCTATATACAAATGGATAAGCTCTAATCCTTTCAAAAACATTCATTTGATTATTGCCTTCGTTTATTGTGCTGGTATTTATTTGGCTTTGAAATATTATTATTGGGATGCTAAGACAAAACAAATAAACAGTGTACAAAGGAATAAAAAGGAAAGCTTTGAGCTTAATGATGATAGGACACTTGGAGAAACAGAAGCTTTTCTAAATTGTACAACACTTGAAGAATTAAAAGAACAAGACAAACTTGGAAGATTTGACTATGCGCAGCAGATCAGTCATATCATTATAAACAATGGCGAAAACAAGGCTTTTGCGATAGGTATTAATGGCGATTGGGGATCTGGAAAAACTTCATTCATTGATATGATCAAACGAATCAACGGGATTGAGTATTCTGAACAATGTATTTTCATCAACTTTAACCCTTGGTATTTTACGGGCACAGAAAAAGTATTAAAGAAATTCTATGATACTTTAATTAAGACTGTTGGTAATAACTTTTCGATTACTTTCAGAAACGATCTTAGTAAATACTTTGAATTAATTTGTGCCACTGAAAGCAAAATATGGAAAACAAACTTCCTGCAATATTTCAAGAATAATACTGACTTTGAATCTCAATTGAATGACTTGAAGGCGCATTTTGAAGAATTGCCGCAAAAGATTGTTATTATCATCGATGACTTGGATCGCTTACAAAAGGATGAAATTCTAGTTTTGTTTAGAACCATTCGTTTAATTGCCGATTTTCCTAATGTGGTTTATTTGGTTGGGTATTCTCACAAGTATGTTAATGATGTGATTATAGAAAATCACAAGACCAATGAAGAGCAAGCTAGTTTTATGGAGAAAATATTTCAATTGGAATTTGAGTTGCCTGAACCTATACCCAATGACTTAAAAATATTCTGGAAATCAAAAATTGCAAAATTTATCCCTGCAGACTCCTCTGGATTACAAGTGGATATCATCAATAAGATAGTAGATAACAACATTTTACCTAATCTTAGAGATATCAAACGATTCATAAACCAGCTTTCGATAAATTCATCTTTACCTGAAGTTAAAAACAATACATATCAACCTCAGTTCTTCCTTTTGGAGTTAATCTTCTATTATGACTCAGAAGCTCATTACACAATAAGAAAATCAAGATCTCTTGATATTAAAACATATCAGAATAGTGATGAAGAAATAGACGAAGGAACAATTAAATTAATTGATCAAATCAAGAAATTAGATAAGAACACAACACAATCAATAGTAGATCCTAAGCATTTTGATAAATACTTTTTTAAACGTTTGGATAGACAGAGAGATATCGATTTTCATGAAGTTAAGAGCCTATTTACTGATCCTAATTATGAGAAAAGATTCCGAAAACTGTATCACATTAGTGACATAAGCCAGACACAAATCATTGATCACATATTGAAATTCGTAGAAAGTTTTGAAAACAATTATAATGAATTTGATAAGGCTAATTGGAAACAATATATGGATCGTATTTTTTTCTTATTTGAGTATATCTATACTTCAGAAAGATATGATAAGAACTATTTCAAAAAAGGAGCAAGTGTAAGGGAACAAAGATTAATAAAAGGTATTTCCATCATTTGCAAACTCATTTCTACTGGTAATTTTTCAAATGAAATAGCATATTTTCAATCAAAATTGGATAACAAAAGCTTCTCTGATTTCTTATTAATATTTGCCAAAGAAAATAAAGAGTTGAATCCAATCTTTTATAAGGTCAGCGAATTGTTTAGAGATAAAATCAGGGATGAAATCGAAATGCACTCAATTGATACAATGTGTACTATCATTTCTCTTTACAATTATTCAAAGTTTCTAAAGTTAGGAAAGTATGGAGACTATGTATATAGTGATGAAGCAATTCTTAATGGATTAAGAGAGAGGTCTAAAATGTTATATTCTGACATTAAGAAATTAGATGATGGAATATCTATACTTGATATCTTTTGCTCCAAAGAGAATTTGCTTAAACTAAACGATCTAAAGAGCCAAGGAATTTTTAAAATGTTGGATGATCTTAGGTTAATATATCCATTCCATAAGAAGAACAAAATTAAGGATTTTACATATTCATTTGATTACAGCAACTATAACTATAATATAAACATCCCAAAATCCATCGAAGAAATAACAATAATGGACTCAAAAGGTAATGCAGTATGTCGAATTGATAATATAAACAAAAAACAATTAACAGTTTGTCATATAGAGCTTAATGGAAATCGCATGTCTGAAGAGAGAAAACTTTCTAGGCAATTGCATGAAGATTTAACTATACAATTATACAAAGTAAATTCTGGCATAAAATTCCAATTAAGAGACAGAAGAACCGAATTAGGTTATGAAGAATTTAAAAGTATGGTAATTGATACTAATCCTTTTATTAGTTTTCAAGTAAACATTTTGACGAAGAACAATGAAGACTTTGTTATTGAAAGAGAATTAATGTCAGATCATATTATGACTGATTTGAATAAATTGAACAGCAACTAAAAACCTGTCAAGAATAACTCCTGACAGGTTTCGCATTTTATATACTGTCTGAGGGTATCACTTCAAGTGATGCTCTCAGTTTTTTATTGCAAGTAGCCATTGATACCCTCACTTGGAGTGAGAGCATCAAAGTATCTTTTCTAGAAATCCTTCTTCTCTACGTAATCGCTAAAGCTTTCGATTTTAAGGTCGGCTTCGGACTTTTTGCAGATGGAATAGATGAAGGCTGATGCCAAACGTGCATTCGTTACCAAAGGAACGTTTAAGTCAATGGCTGTACGTCTGATTTGGTAATCGTTGTTCAGCTCATCTTTGCTTAAGTTCTTTGGTATGTTGATTACCAAATCTACCTCGCGATCGCGAATCAAACTTACCGCTGTTTTCTCTTCGTTTTCATCTGGCCATGCTACGGCTTCAACCGTCACACCATTTTCCTGAAGGAACTTTGCAGTACCTCTTGTACCGTATAGCTTGTATCCACGCTCTTCCAGCATCTTCGAGCTCTTCAGTAGCTCCAGCTTCGAGCGAATAGGACCACTACTAATCAACACCGCCTTCTTCGGTATGCGATAACCAACTGATATCATTGATTTTAATATTGCATCATAGTAATCGGCGCCCAAACAACCTACTTCACCGGTAGAAGACATGTCTACACCCAATACAGGGTCGGCTTTTGACAGTCTTGAAAAGGAGAATTGCGATGCTTTTACACCGATATGTTCCAGCTCAAACATGGATGGAAGATTGTTTGGAATCGGAACATCCAACATGGCCTGAGTTGCCGTTTCCACAAAATTATAGTCCATTACTTTCGATACAAATGGGAAACTACGGCTGGCACGAAGGTTACATTCTATTACCTTAATGTCGTTATCTTTTGCCAGCAACTGCATGTTGAATGGTCCGGTAATGTTTAGTGATTTTGCAATCTTACGCGCAATCTTTCTGATTCTGCGTATGGTCTCGAAGTACAACTTCTGTGGTGGGAACACCAAGGTTGCATCACCAGAGTGTACTCCGGCAAACTCAACGTGCTCAGAAATGGCATCAATCACAATTTCACCATTTTTGGCAACACCATCGAACTCAATCTCTTTGGCTTCCTGGATAAACTCACTCACAACCACCGGATACTGCTTAGAAACCTGTGCAGCCAAATCAAGGAAGTGTTCCAACTCCTCGCGGTTCGATACCACGTTCATAGCTGCCCCGGAAAGAACGTAACTCGGACGAATCAGTACAGGGAACCCCACTTCATCAATAAACTCATGAATGGCTTCTATACTGGTCAACTCGCTCCATCTTGGCTGATCCACTCCCAGTTCATCCAACATAGCCGAGAAGGTCTGACGGTTCTCTGCTCTGTCAATTGATTCAGGAGAAGTACCCAACACATTCACATCCGCTTTATGTAGACGCATTGCCAGGTTCTGTGGAATTTGTCCACCAACCGATACAATTACACCTCTAGGCGATTCCAAATCGATGATATCCAACACTCTTTCGAACGAAAGCTCGTCGAAGTACAGTCTGTCGCAAACATCATAATCGGTACTTACCGTTTCCGGATTGTAGTTGATCATTACCGAGCGCAAACCTTCTTTGTTTACCGCATTCAGGGCATTTACGCTACACCAGTCGAACTCTACCGATGAACCAATACGATAAGCTCCAGATCCCAACACAATAACTGATTTGTTATCGGCAACATAGTCGATGTCATTTTCATCGCCACTATAAGTAAGATAGATGTAGTTGGTTTGTGCAGGATACTCCGCCGCAAGCGTATCAATTTGCTTCACAACCGGAACAATTCCTTTCTCTTTACGATGCTTTCTTACGGCCAATAATTCCGATTCCATATTGGTATTTTCTGGCTTCAGAACGAATCTTGCCAACTGGAAATCCGAGAATCCATATACTTTAGCTGCTTTAAGCAATTCATCAGGTAAAGCCTGTAAGTTGTTATGCTTTTGCAGATCCCACTTAATTTTTGTGATGTGCTCCAACTTGCTTAGGAACCATTTGTCGATCTTGGTTAGGTCGTGTACCTGATCGATGCTGTAGCCTTGTTCGAAAGCCTGTGCAATGGAGAAAATACGCATATCCGTTGGGTGCGTAAGCTCCTTCTCTACATCTTCGAACTTGGAGTGTACATTCCCTACAAATCCGTGCATTCCCTGGCCAATCATACGCAAACCTTTCTGAATGGCTTCCTCGAAGTTACGACCAATGGCCATTACCTCACCAACCGACTTCATACTCGATCCAATCTCTTTGGTTACTCCTTCGAATTTGTTCAAATCCCAACGAGGAATCTTACAAACTACGTAGTCAAGCGCAGGCTCGAAACATGCCGTAGTGGTTTGTGTTACCGCATTCTTTAATTCATGCAGTGCGTAACCTAAACCAAGCTTGGCAGCCACAAATGCCAATGGATAACCGGTTGCTTTTGATGCCAGTGCCGATGATCTTGACAGACGCGCATTCACCTCGATCACACGGTAATCTTCTGATTCAGGATCCAGTGCATATTGTACGTTACACTCTCCCACAACGCCCATGTGACGAATGATTTTAATCGCCAATGATCTAAGCTTGTGATATTCCGAGTTGGTTAGCGTTTGCGATGGTGCAATTACAATACTTTCCCCGGTATGGATTCCCAGTGGATCGAAGTTTTCCATATTACAAACCGTAATACAGTTGTCGTAAGCATCACGTACCACCTCGTATTCTACCTCTTTCCAGCCCTTCAGTGACTCTTCAACCAAAATCTGGCTGGAGTAGGATAAAGCGTTCTCAGCAAGCTTTTTCAGCTCATCCATATTGGAACAGAAACCAGAACCCTGTCCTCCCAGAGTAAAGGCTGCACGTACAATAATTGGGAAGCCTAATTTTTCTGCTGCCCCCAAAGCATCTTCGATCGATTCTACAGCATAACTCTGAGGAGTTTTTACATCAATTTTACGAAGCTCGTTCGCAAAGATCTCTCTGTCCTCTGTTTTAATGATCGTCTCGATAGGTGTACCCAATACTTTTAGGTTGTATTTCTCAAGAATCCCAGACTGGAACAATTCAATACCGCAGTTCAGTGCAGTTTGTCCACCAAAAGCCAGAAGGATACCGTCAGGCTTTTCCTTTAAGATTACTTGTTCTACAAAAAAGGGAGTAACCGGCAAAAAATAAATTTGATCGGCAACTCCCTTAGAAGTTTGTACGGTTGCGATATTCGGGTTAATCAATACGGTGTAAATACCTTCCTCTTTCATGGCTTTTAACGCCTGCGATCCGGAATAGTCAAATTCACCAGCTTCACCAATTTTCAGGGCTCCTGAACCTAATACGAGTACTTTCTTTATTTTATCTTTAATCATTTCTGTCTTCTTTAATCCATCAGCTAAAGCTGATAGCAATTCATCAATTACCTTTTTACTTTATACTTTTTCCTTTATCCTTGATGTTTTTCCATCATTTCAATGAAATCATCAAAAAGGAATTCTGTATCAGTTGGACCACTGGATGCTTCAGGGTGAAACTGAGAAGCGAAAAATGGTTTGCTTACGTGCTTGATTCCTTCACAAGTATTGTCGTTGGCATTAATGAATAATGGTTCCCACTCTTTTGGTAAAGTATCATTGTTGATTGCATAACCATGGTTCTGAGAGGTAATGAAACAGCGTTTGGTTCCTTTAAGAACTACTGGCTGATTGTGACTTCTATGTCCGTATTTCAGTTTGTAAGTATCGGCACCTGCAGCCAAGGCCATCAACTGTGTTCCCAGACAAATTCCCATAATTGGTGTATCCTGCTCAAAAGCTTTCTTCAGGTTTGCAATAGCAGCTGTATTTTGCTTCGGATCGCCAGGACCATTGGAGATGAATAATCCATCGTATTCCTCCTGAGTGAAGTCATAGTCATGTGGAACTCGAATCACTGTTGTATCGCGCTTTAGCAGACATCTGATGATGTTGTTCTTTACGCCGCAATCCAACAATAGCACTTTGTGTTTTCCATCGCCATAAACCTTTTTCTCTGGTGTGCTTACCTGTGCAACCAGGTTTTCAAGGTTAGGATCTTTCCATTCAGGTTCATTCCCTTCAAAAACAATTTTTGCCAACATACTTCCCTGTTCGCGAAGTTTTTTGGTCAATGCACGTGTATCTACACCATAAACGCCCGGAATTTTGTGCTCTTTCATCCAATCTGAAAGACTTAAACTTGCATTCCAGTGACTAAACTCTTCTGTGTAATCTGATACAATAAATGCCGATACCTGAATCTTTTCTGATTCATAAAATCGGAACAACTCATCTTCTTGCAATGTTCCCGGAACACCGTAGTTCCCAATCAAAGGGAAAGTACTCACCAAAATCTGTCCTTTATACGAAGGATCAGTCAAACTTTCCGGATAACCGGTCATTGCTGTGTTAAACACCATCTCTCCTGCCACGGAGCCCTCATACCCAAAAGATGTACCGACGTACTCTGATCCATCTTGTAAAATTAGCTTTGCTTTTGTCTGTTGTGACATAAAAGTTCTATAAAATGGTTATTAAATTCGATTAATAGTTAAATGTGCCGTATCGACCGCTTTTATATTCTATTTAGTAAGTTCATATAAGCCTCCTTGGTCTTGTGGAAGTTGAATGCTACAAATGTTTCATTCATTTTGCATACAATTCTGTCGTTACACAAATTCCCAAGACTTCCTTCGTGAACGTGATTGATTTCGCCCTCGTGTTTAAACTCTCCTGCCTCTACCAATTGTCCAACCTTCTTGTATGCATCACGGAAAGGAACGCCATCAACAACCATCTTGTTTACTTCTTCAACGGTAAACAGATATTGATAACGCTCATCATTCAATACTTCTTTGTTAATTTTCACTTCAGATAGCATGATTCTGGTCATTTCCAGACATGAAAGCATCTTATCGAATGATGGCATAAAGAATTCCTTTGTCAACTGATAATCTCTGTGATATCCTGATGGAAGATTAGAAGTTACTGCTTGAATTTGCGCAGGAAGCATTTGCAATGCATTGGCATGTGCTCTAATTACCTCAAACACATCTGGATTTTTCTTGTGTGGCATGATACTACTACCTGTCGTCAACTCATCAGGGAAACTTAGGAAGTTAAAGTTCTGCGAATTGTATAAACAGGCATCCATAGCCAGCTTAGCAATGGTCATGGCCATATTGGCTAATGCTGAAAGCACTGTGAACTCCATTTTTCCACGTCCCATTTGTGCATAAACCACATTGTAGCTTAGGTTATCGAAACCTAGCAAATCAGTTGTCATTTGACGATTTAGAGGGAAAGATGAACCATATCCAGCACCCGATCCCAATGGATTTTGATTTACTACCTTATATGCAGACTGAAGCACCAACAGGTCGTCCGTTAAACTTTCAGCATAGGATCCAAACCACAAACCAAACGATGAAGGCATTGCCACTTGCAAGTGAGTATAGCCTGGAATCAAAACATCCTTATAAGTATTGCTTTTCTCAATCAACAAGTCAAATAATAATCTTGCCTCACGCACGATCTCCTCTAGCTTGTTTCGAGTAAACAGTTTCAAGTCCAAAAGAACCTGGTCGTTTCTAGATCTTCCACTGTGTATTTTCTTACCAATATCTCCTAAAGCCTGTGTAAGCAAATACTCAATCTGCGAGTGAACATCCTCTATTCCTTCTTCGATCACAAAGGCTCCATTTTTTATGGATGAATATATTTTTCTTAGTTCTTCCTGAATTAGTTTTAATTCTTTCTTCTCCAACAGACCTATAGACTGTAGCATTTCAATGTGCGCAAGTGATCCAAGAACATCAAAAGCAGCCAGTTCCAGATCCAATTCACGGTCCATTCCAACCGTAAATTGTTCTATTTTCTTATCTACTTGTACGCCTTTGTCCCAAAGTTTCATATTTGTGTGATTTAAGTATTTTAGGTTATTTATTTGTTGTCAATTTTAATCCGTTCAACAAGTTATAATATTTTTCGATGCCTTGCCCAATTTCTTTCACATAGATAAACTCATCCGCTGTATGCGATCTTGCAGAATCACCTGGTCCCAATTTTAAGCTTGGAAACCCTTTCATAATTGCCTGATCAGATGTGGTTGGGGATCCGTAATAACCCATTCCTTGCTCTAAACCAGCTTGTATTAAAGGATGTTCCAAAGGAATACCTGATGAATTCATTCTAAATGATCTTGCTTTTACATCACTTTCAACATTTGCTTTAATGATCTCAAAAGCTTTCTCATTTGAGTAATGCTCGTTGGTTCTAACATCTACAACATATGTGCATGATGCTGGAATTACATTGTGTTGTTTTCCTGCGTTAATCTGCGTTACAGTCATTTTAACCGGCCCAAGCATTTCTGATTCATTCTCGAATTGGAAAGTGTGAAACCACTCAATATCCTTCATGGCAAGACTTATGGCATTTACACCTTCGTTTCTGGCAGCATGTCCCGGAACTCCTATGGCTTCACAATCAAGCACCATTAGTCCTTTCTCAGCAATGGCCATCTCCATTAGGGTTGGCTCTCCAACGATACCAACATCAATTCTTCCAATTTCATCCTGAACCAACTCAAAACCATTCTTACCCGATATTTCCTCTTCTGCTGAAGCACAAAACACTCGGTTGTATTCCTGATCGGTTTCATCCAGCGCCAGGAAAGTTGCCATTAGTGATACCAGACAACCTCCTGCATCATTACTTCCTAATCCGTATAGTTTTCCATCAACCACTTCAGGATTGTAAGGATCTTTGGTCCACTTTTCGTTTGGTTTTACGGTATCCAAATGAGAATTCATTAGCAAAACAGGTTTGCCTTCATTAAAATTCTTATTGAATACCCAAACATTATTCCCTTTTCTATACACTTTATATCCAAAGGCTGATAACTTCTTATTCATCACATCAGCAACAAGATTTTCCTCTTTGCTAAAGGATTGGATCGAAATCAATTCTTTTAGTGTATTTAGGGCGATATCTGTGTATTTATCTAAATTCATTTTTCTTCTATTGAATAATCTGAGTTCCTGACGAATGATTGTTCGCCATCGAAACAAAATTGCCAATGATTACCTCTTCAACACCTTGTTTAAGTGCGTAAAAAGCATTTTCTGTTTTTGGCATCATTCCAGTATTAATGCTACCATCTTTTACCATTTGTGCACACTGTTCTGCATTTAAAACAGGCATTACACTGCTGTCATCATCGGCATCCATTAAAACTCCTAACTTTTCGAAACTATATACTAACTTCACCTTGTAGAAACGACTTAAAGCAGCAGCAACTTCGGTTGCAATGGTATCGGCGTTTGTATTAAGTAATTGCCCTTTACCATCGTGAGTAATTGGAGCAATTACCAAAGTAGAGTTGCACTCAATCTGTTTGCACAAAGCCAGTGTATTCACCTTCGTGATATCACCTACAAAACCAAAGTCAATTGTTGGATGATTACGCTTTTCTGCCAGAATTAAATCCTGATCGGCTCCGCACATTCCCATTGCATTTACGCCTCTGGCCTGAAGTGATGCTACAATATTCTTGTTCACCAATCCGGCATACACCATGGTAACCAGCTTTAGGTTTTCAGCATCAGTAATTCTTCTGCCATTCACCATTTTAGTTTTCACTCCAAGTTCTCCTGAAAGATCCGATGCCAGCTTTCCTCCTCCATGTACCAAAACCACTTTGCCACTCAAGTTTGAAAATGCATCCAGAAAGTCATTCAACTTATCTGGATCATCAATTACGTTTCCTCCAATTTTTACTACAGTTAGTTTGCTCATTTCTCTTTACAATTTGGGTTTTACTACTTTGTGTTAAGCCGCACAAGTGCTTGCTAAAACACAATTAAACGCTTTAATGAATTGGTCAGCCTCTTTCTTTGTAATCGAAAGTGGCGGCAACAAACGAAGAGTGTTCTGTCCTGAAGAACCGGTAAATATTCCATGTTCTTTTAGGAGCTTCGTTCTAATTTCCGACATGTTTTCTATGTCGATACCAATCATTAAGCCTTTCCCCCTTATTGCTTTAATTGCTTTATTCTCTTTTAAGTTTTCCATTAAATAATTCCCTATCTCAACAGAATTATCCAATAGTTTTTCTTCTTCAATAGTTTCCAGTACTGCTGTTGCAGCTGCACAAGCCAAGTGATTTCCTCCGAAGGTGGTTCCCAACATTCCTTTCCATGCCTTGATTTCCGGAGCTATCAGAACTCCTGCAATTGGAAAACCATTTCCCATCCCTTTTGCTGTGGTAATGATGTCTGGTTTTACACCTGAATACTGGTGAGCAAAGAACTTTCCGCTTCTTCCAAATCCTGATTGAATCTCATCCAAAATCAAGAGCGCACCATTTTGTTCGCATGCTGATTTTGTTGCTTTCAAGAAATCGACACTTGGTTCAAAAACACCATTAACACCTTGAATTCCTTCTATGATAACCGCTGAAACATCACCTTTTTCAAGCTCTTTTACCAGACTCTCGGTATCATTCATTTCAACAAAAACCACATTGTGCTTTGCATTGAATTCAGATGATAATTTTGGATTGTCGGTAACCGAAAGAGCTCCCCCAGTTCTACCATGAAATGCTCCTTTAATCGAGATTATCTTTGATTTCTGATTGTGGAATGATGCTATTTTCAATGCATTCTCATTGGCTTCTGCACCCGAGTTGCATAAGAACAGATTGTATTCAGCATATCCGCTAAGCTGGCCCAATTTACATGCCAGTTTTTCTTGTAATTCATTCTTTACTGCATTTGAATAGAATCCTAAACAATGCAGTTGGTTTTCAATTCTAAACATGTAATGTGGATGAGAATGACCAATAGAGATCACTCCATGTCCACCATAAAAATCCATGTATTGATTTCCTTTGTCATCAGAAAGTTTCATGCCCTTTCCGTTAACAAGATTTATATCGTAACAACTATATACGTCGAATAATTTCATTTTTCTTTCCTCCTTTTAAAAACCTACGGGTTTTAAGCCTAAGCCTTCTTTTTCATTCAATCCAAACATGATGTTCATATTCTGAACAGCCTGCCCTGATGCTCCTTTTAGTAAATTATCTATCACTGAGACAATCATTAATTTGTTTCCATGCTTCTCAAGATATAACACGCATTTATTGGTGTTAACTACTTGTTTTACATCAGGGATTACATTCGATATGGTAACAAAAGGATGTTCTGAATAATAAGATTGATATTTCTCTTTCGCTTCTTCCAGGCTCCACTCACAATCCGTATAAATGGTCGCCATGATTCCCCTGCTAAAATTCCCTCTTACCGGAATAAAGTTGATGGCTTTTGAGTAATCAGGCTGCAGCTGAAGTACAGATTCAGTAATTTCCGCCAGATGCTGATGCGTAAAAGCTTTGTAAACTGCTACATTGTTATTCTTCCAGCTAAAATGAGAAGTTACTGTTGGATTTTGTCCTGCTCCAGTAGATCCTGTTATTGCATTTACATGAATTTCTTCACTTAATTGCTTTTCTTCTGCCAATGGAAGTAATCCCAATTCAATGCAAGTAGCAAAACATCCTGGATTAGCAATTCTGCTAGCTGTTTCAATGCTTTCCTTATTCAATTCCGGTAATCCGTAAACAAAACCGGCATCATTATTTTTAGGTCTGTAATCGGTACTTAAATCAATAATATACAAATCATTCGGCAAGTTATTCTGCTCTAGGAAAGCTTTGGTTTTTCCATGCCCTGAACAAATAAATATTGCATCTACCGCTGAATAATCGGCCTCTCCAAAAATTAAATCTGTATCACCAAGTAAATCCTTGTGCACATCTGTAATTGGATGCCCGGCATGGCTCGTACTCTGTACAAAAGCAATATTTACCGTTGGGTGCCAAACTAATATGCGTAGCAATTCTCCTGCAGTATATCCTGCACCACCTATAATTCCAACATTCACCATCTTATTGCTTATTTACTGTATGATAAATCTTAAGAGAATTGGCTAAAATATTTGTGAAGCCTTTTACATCATCAGCTGTCCAACCTTCGTTACTTTCGCCATACTGACCAAACAAATCAGACATTAGATCGTTAGGTGATTCAATACCTTCAACAAAGAACTGTTTTGGGCTCATATTAATGAAAACTGTACCATTCACATTTTTTTGTGAATCAACAAGGAAAGTCTCCATATTTCTCATTACCGGCTCTAAATACTGTGCTTCATGAAGCAACATGCCATAGAAGTTGGAAATTTGTTCTTTCCAGTACATTTGCCACTTGGTTAAAGTGTGCTTTTCCAAAGTCTCATGAGCTTTTATAATCATTAAAGGAGCTGCAGCTTCGAATGCTACTCTACCTTTGGTACCAATAATGGTATCACCTACGTGCATATCTCTTCCGATACCGAAGGCTGCACCAGCTGCTTCTATTTTTTGAATTGCCTCTAAAGCGTGTGCTACTTTTTCGCCGTTAACCGCTACCAATTCACCTTCCTTAAACTCAATGCTTAATTTCTCTGGCTCTGTTTTTACAACTTGCTTAGGGTAAGCTTCCTCAGGCAATGGTTGACTTGAGGTTAGGGTCTCTTTTCCTCCAATACTGGTTCCCCAAATCCCAGCATTAATGGAATACTTCATTTTCTCAAAGTTCGCATGAATACCATGATCTTTCAAGTACTGAATTTCAGTTTCTCTGCTTAATTCAAGATCTCTGGTTGGAGTAATAATTTCGGCATTTGGAGCCATGATTTTAAAAATCAAATCGAATCTGATTTGATCATTTCCTGCACCTGTACTCCCGTGTGCGATATAATCTGCATTAATGGAATGAGCATATTGAGCAATGGCCATTGCTTGAAATGCTCTCTCTGAGCTTACTGATAATGGGTATGTATTATTTTTAAGTACATTCCCCATAATCATGTATTTGATACATTTTTCGTAGTACTCTTTTGTAATATCCAGCGATACGTGTTCAACAACTCCCAATTGCTTGGTTCTATCTTCAATTTCAGCCAGTTCTTCATCACTAAAACCACCCGTATTTCCTAATGCGGTGTACACTTCCATCCCCAACTCCTTAGAAAGGTAAAGTGCACAATATGTTGTATCTAATCCGCCGCTATATGCTAATACTACTTTTTTCTTATCTGTTGTCATTGTTTTCTCTTTTTAGATTGATTGAATTGTTTATTTGCTTTCGTTTGAATTGGGTGTACCATTTTTACTCGGATCGAATAACATCCCTGTACAAAGGCACATTTTCTTATCCGTTCTTTGCAGAATATCGTAGTTCACACAACTACTACATCCTTTCCAAAATGATTCATCAGTAGTTAACTCTGAGAATGTTACTGGTCTGTAACCCAAATCCGAATTGATCTTCATTACAGGAAGACTGGTTGTTAAACCAAAGATTTTAGCCTGTGGATATCTCTTCCTCGACAACTTGAATGCTTCCGCTTTGATTAATCTTGCTAATCCTACTGCTCGGTATTCCGGATCAACAATTAAACCTGAATTGGCAACATATTTACCATGTTCCCAAGTTTCTATATAGCAGAATCCAATTACTTTTAAGTCATCAAAAGCAATGATAGCTTTCCCTTCCTGAATCTTTTGTACCAGGTACAAAGGATTTCTTTTTGCAATTCCAGTACCGCGTATTTTTGCGGCCCTTTCAATCATATCGCAAATTTCTGTTGCATAATCAATATGTCTTAAATCTGCTACAATGACACTTATTTTTTGCTCAACTTCCATTAATGTGTCTATCATTTGTTAGTCTCTAGGTTTCCCAAAATAAAGCTACACCAGTAAGGCATAACCACTTGTTATTAATATCAATAAAGAATGTTTCTTTTAATTTGCTGTTGTTTAAAATCCGAAACCTTCGTCGTCGGAATTCTAAGGAGTTGTTTGTTTTCATCTTATTTTGTTTTAATTATTTCACACAAAAAAAGCCTACCGCAGGAACGGTAAGCTTAATACAGGTTATTATATATCTGACAATCAGATACAGCAAGCTCATCCGTCCCTCCTGGGTAACAGTTACTTCGCAAATGGCGTCGGCTTTCTGTATAGATTATACTTTTCATTTTTATATTCTTTAATTCAATTGCTTTCAAATAGTTCAAAAAAAAGGCTTACCGGGAAAACGGTAAGCCTTCTATATATTGTTCTTAATCATTGATTACACGACAATAAGACTAAATCCGCTTTCCCTAAAGGTGCGCTCATTCGTCGTCGTCGGATGTAAAACAATTGAATCATTTCGTTCTTCTTATTAAATAAATTTCAAAAAAAAACTTTCCGAATTGGAAAGCTTGGGAAAAAATCATACCAACACTTGTCCTTATCGTTAAAATAAAGATCTAAAAATGCGTCGTCGAATGATTAATACTTTTTCCATGCTTCTTTTGACTTGTTGGGTACAAAGATAAGTGCAAAAAAAATTAAAATCCTAATGAAAAAGTATTTTTTTTACTACATCCCATATTTAAAACCTTTGCGTAAGAAAAATAGAAAATATTTTCAAAAACCTCATTTAAATTCAAGGGTAAACTTTTTATTATCCCATTTTGTAGAGGTTTTGGCTGAGAACACATTCAACTTACAAATATAAATTAAGATACATTAGTCTTTTTTATGTTCTCACCCTTAGCTTAGTTAATGATTTTTAACACTTTAAATGTTGATTTTTTTCAAACCATTTATAAATTGCGCCGTAGAATTGCTTTAGTTGTCAAAAATTAAATAGTTGAAATCATTATGGAGTGGAAAAAAATTGTTGGATTTGTGTTGTTTGGTTTAGCTGTTGTTACTTTTATTCTTACTTTCTCTTTTCCTTTTATTCTTGCCGGAACTAAAAAAGTTGTTTTCTTTACTGCATCTGTTTACGTCTTAAATAAAGTATTCTTTTATTCTTCTTTGTATATTTTGGGTAAACAATTCATTACAAAGATTGGAAAATACCTTCCTAAATGGATTGAAAAGAAACTTCTTAAAATTTTAAAAGTTCAACCTGTTATTGAAACTGCAAAATAATGATAATATCCTTTTTAGGATATTTTTTTTGCTCAATCATCAAAACTTAACATTAATATAAAATTACCAAAATAGGTAATTTTAAAATGTTTCTTGATGGATATTTCGTAATCAACTGATTATCACGAAAACCTTTGCGAGAAAAAAATATGACATTTTTCAGGTTTTAAAACGTTTGCGAATAAATACTAAACAATAATAGTTGTTTTAAAGCATTTTTTTAAGCTATATTTGTTGCAACGGATTAGACAAGCTTAAATTTTTATCACTACATTTTCTGAATGTATTCTTAAAGACAGCGACAATCGGATTCATTGTGTCGCTACTGAAAAACGGAGAGAGTTGGGGACTTTCTCATCGCTCAGTGTCTTCAAAAAAGAAAAATCATGGCCTGGCTTCGCACTTAAATAATGCCTATGCGAAACCTAAGACCAAGCCGACAGGGTCTGTACGACCCGACGAATGAACATGACAATTGTGGAATTGGCTTTGTAGCCAATATTAAAGGAAAAAAATCGTACGAAATTATTACGCGCGGTCTGGAAGTTCTATGCAATATGGAACACCGAGGTGCTCGTGGTGCCGATAACGTAAGTGGAGATGGTGCAGGTATCTTGATGCAAGTACCACACAGCTTTTACCATAAAATTGGCATTAAACTTCCATTAGCCGGTAAGTATGGAACAGGACTCATTTTCTTACCACAAGACGAAACTGAGGAAAAATTTTGTATTGAAGTCTTAATTCAAATTCTGGAAGAAGAGGGATTGGAATTTCTTCAATTACGTGATGTCCCAACAGACACTAATGCAATTGGGGAAATTGCAAGACAATCGGAACCCGTAATTAAACAAATCTTTGTTGGTGGAAACTACGAACAAGATGACTTAGAACGTCGTTTGTATCTTGCCAGAAAACAAGCCGAGAGCTATGTTAGAGCTACCAAGATGAAAGAAAAAGAGATGTTTTACATCCCAAGCTTATCATCTAAGGTACTTGTTTACAAAGGAATGTTTGCCAGCGATCAACTTGGAAAGTATTTTGGCGATTTGCAGGATCCAAGAATGGAATCGGCCATTGCCATGGTACACTCCAGATTTAGCACCAACACCTTCCCTTCATGGGATTTGGCGCAACCTTTCCGCATTGTTGCTCATAACGGAGAGATTAATACCATTAAAGGTAACCGTTTATGGATGCAGGCTCGTGAATCTCTTTTAAAGTCGGAACTGTATGGAGAAGATATTAAAAAACTATTCCCTGTTGTAGAGCCGAACAAAAGTGATTCAGCATCTTTTGACAATGTATTGGAGTTCCTATTCTTAACAGGTAGAAGTTTACCTCATGCCTTAAGTATGATGGTGCCTGAATCGTGGAATGAAAAGAATCCAATTCCAGATAGTTTAAAGGCCTTTTATGAGTATCATTCAACCTTTATGGAACCTTGGGATGGTCCTGCTTCATTGGTTTTCTCTGATGGCAGATACATTGGAGGAACCTTGGATAGAAACGGATTGCGTCCATCTCGTTATGTCATTACTCAGGATGATATGATTGTAATGGGTTCGGAAGTTGGTATCCAAAATTTTAAAGCAGAAGAAATCAAGGAGAAAGGAAGATTGCGTCCTGGAAAGCTATTATTGGTAGATACACAATTGGGTATTATCATTCCTGATCAGGAGGTGAAATCACAATTGACTTATAGAAATCCTTATCAAAATTGGCTAAAAGAGAACAGATTGGATCTTAAGGCAATTCCTGTTGAAAAAAGAGTACCATCGGACATCGGGGATCATTTCGAAGTTTGCAAGGATGTATTTGGTTATTCCAAAGAGGATTTTGAGCGCATTATTTTGCCTATGGCTACAGGTGGTCAAGAACCCGTTGGCTCAATGGGTAATGACTCCCCTATTCCAGCCTTATCAGAAAAACCTCATTTGCTTTTTAATTATTTCCGTCAGCTTTTTGCACAGGTAACCAATCCACCGATTGATTCTATTCGTGAGAATCTGGTAATGGATTTGACCAACTATATTGGAGCGGTTCAAAAGAATCTGTTGGATGAGACACCACAGCATTGTAAGTTGATTCGATTCAAGAGTCCATTGATTACAAATACGGATCTTGGAAAAATCAAGAAGCTGAGACATGAGGAATTTAGACATGCAACGCTTGATATGCTTTTCAAGGCTGCCGATAATGGTCAAGGTCTTGAATATGCTTTGGATTCCCTTTGTAAGCTTGCAGAAAAGGCTGTAGATGATAAAAAGAACTATATCATCCTTACCGATAGAAATGTAAGCAAAACAATGGCTCCTATTCCTGTTTTGTTAGCTGTTGCTGCTGTTCATCACCACTTGATCAAGAAGCGCAAGAGAATGCAAATTGGTTTGGTTGTTGAAACAGGAGAAGCTCGTGAGGTAAATCATTTCGCGCTATTAATTGCTTATGGTGCAAGTGTTATCAACCCATACATGAGTTATGCCGTAATTGATAAGCTTGTAAAAGAAGGTAGAATTAGCTTAGAATATAAGTCAGCTCGTAAAAACTATATCAAATCTGTGGACAAAGGATTACTTAAAGTGATGTCGAAGATGGGTATCTCGACCATTGGAAGTTACCTGGGAGCACAAATTTATGAGGCTTTAGGTATCAGTAATGAAGTAATTAATAAGTATTTTACAGGTACTGCATCAAGAATTGGTGGAGTTGGTTTAAAGGAGATCTCTGAAGAGATGCTATGTCATCATAAGAAAGCATTTACTGAGAAAGATCCTTTTGAAAATCAGGATCTATTAACCACCAATGGAAGTATTCATTACCGCAAAAACGGTGAGAAACACAGTTGGAATCCAGAATCGATTGGTTTATTACAATGGTCGACAAGAACAAACAACTATGCCAAATACAAAGAGTATTCGAAATTAGTTGATGCCGAAACCAGAAATCCAAACTTCTTGCGCGGATATTTCGATTTCAAATCAAATCCTATTGATATTTCTGAGGTTGAGCCTGTAGAAAATATCATGAAGCGATTCTGTACCGGTGCAATGTCTTACGGATCTATTTCAAAAGAAGCACACGAGGCATTGGCAATCGCCATGAATCAGATCGGTGGTAGAAGTAACACCGGTGAAGGTGGAGAAAGTGCCAAAAGGTTCTTCTCCAGCGCACGCAGCTCTATCAAGCAAATTGCTTCTGGTCGATTTGGTGTGAATACTGGCTATTTGGTGAATGCTGATGAGCTACAAATTAAGGTAGCACAAGGTGCAAAACCAGGCGAAGGAGGACAGTTACCGGGCTTTAAGGTGGATAAGATAATTGCCAAGTTGAGAAATTCAACACCGGGAATTACCTTGATCTCTCCTCCTCCACATCACGATATTTATTCAATTGAGGATTTGGCACAGTTGATCTACGATTTAAAAAATGTGAATCCAACAGCATGTGTAAGTGTGAAATTAGTATCTGAAAACGGTGTTGGTACAGTTGCTGCTGGTGTTGCCAAAGCCAACGCCGATTTAATTGTAATTAGCGGTGCCGAAGGTGGTACAGGTGCAAGTCCGTTGAGTTCCATTAAAAATGCCGGTTTACCTGTAGAACTTGGATTGGCTGAAGCTCAGCAGACATTGGTGCTTAACGACCTTAGAGGAAGAATTAAGCTACAAACCGATGGCCAGCTGAAAACAGGTAGAGATATTATTTCTATGGCTTTATTAGGAGCTGAAGAGTTTGGATTTGCTACAAGTGCTTTGGTTGTTCTAGGTTGTGTGATGATGCGTAAGTGTCACCTAAATACTTGTCCTGTTGGGATTGCAACTCAAAATAAAGAGTTAAGAGAAAAATTCCTTGGACGCTCGGAATGGGTAGTAAACTTCTTCACTTTCCTTGCAGAGGAATGTAGAGAGTTAATGGCTGAACTTGGAGTACGTAAGTTTGATGATTTGGTTGGCAGATCAGATTTATTGGTAAAGCGTAAGGATATCAAGAAATGGAAAGCAGATACAGTTGACATTCAAAACTTATTACACTTACCAGAAACTGATGGACATGAATTGTGTGGTGTTAATGCTACAATTAAATCGATTGGCGAAGTATTGGATCATGAACTAATCAAACAATCTGAAAAGGCCTTACATGATGGTGAAAAAGTATGGATTGATTCGAAAATTAAGAATACAGATCGTACAACCGGTGCCATGTTATCAGGTAAAGTTGCGGCTTTAAAACCAAAACGAGAATTAGAAGAGGACACCATATATTGTCGATTTAGAGGTTCAGCAGGACAAAGTTTTGGAGCATTCCTTGAGAAAGGTGTGACATTTAAACTGGAAGGTGATTCAAATGACTATTTCGGAAAGGGTCTTTCGGGTGGTAAAATCGTGGTTCAACCACCAAACAAAACTACATTTAAACCTGAAAAGCAGATTATCATTGGTAATACAGCTTTGTATGGGGCAACAAATGGTGAAGCCTACATTAGAGGTATGGCAGGAGAACGTTTCTGTGTAAGAAACTCTGGTGCTAAAGCAGTGGTTGAAGGCGTTGGTGATCATGGTTGTGAATACATGACTGGTGGTCGTGTAGTGATCTTGGGACCTACTGGTAGAAACTTTGCCGCAGGTATGAGTGGTGGTATTGCCTATGTTCTGAATATGGAAGGACAATTGGATTATTTTTGTAATCAAAGCTTAGTATCTCTTGAACCAGTAGAAAATCTGCAAGATATACATGAGCTTCAAGGCTTGATACATCAACATTTACTTCTAACTCAAAGTAGTGTTGCCTCTAATGTTTTAACTCATTGGGATGAATATCTTCCTCATTTCGTTAAGGTAATTCCTTACGAATACAAGAAAGTATTGGAAGAGAAGAAACTAATGAAGATTCGTCGCAAGCTGAAGCAGGCACAATCACAAACAGAGGTACATGAGTAAATCAATAAACAGTGAACAGTTATCAATGAACTATATTGTTTTACAGATTGATAACTGTTGACTGATAACTGTAAATTGAAAGATTATGGGAAATCCGAAAGGTTTTTTAGAGATAAAAAGAAAAGAGGCCGGTTATCGTTCGGTAAGAGATAGAATTGGAGATTTTGGAGAAGTAGAACAAACTTTGAACTTGGAAGACAGAATTGATCAGGCATCAAGATGTATGGATTGTGGCATTCCTTTCTGTCACTGGGCTTGTCCAACCTCAAGTAAAATACCTGAATGGCAGGATGCAATTTATAGAGAGAATTGGGAAGAAGCAGCTCAGATTCTTCAGTCCACCAATAGTTTTCCTGAGTTTACAGGAAGAGTATGCCCTGCTCCATGTGAAAAATCATGCGTACTGTCATTGCACAATTCGCCTGTTACCATTCGGGAAAATGAAGCATCCGTAATTGAAAAGGCATTTGACTACGGATATATCAAAGCTAGACCTGTTGCCAAAAGAACAGGTAAAAAAGTAGCAGTTATAGGATCTGGTCCCGCCGGTTTGTCGGTTGCCGATCTTTTAAACCAAGCTGGACACAACGTAACAGTATTCGAAAGAGATGATGCCATTGGTGGTTTGCTAAGATATGGTATTCCAGATTTTAAACTCGACAAACATGTTATTGATAGAAGATTGGAATTGTTTGTTGAAGAGGGAATTGAATTTAAAACCAATCAAGATGTTGGTGTAAATGTATCATTCGCTGACTTAGAAAAGGAATACGATGCCATTTGTCTTGCAATTGGAGCAATGAAACCACGTGACTTACCTATCGAAGGCCGCGATTTGAAAGGAATTCACTTCGCTATGGATTTTCTAAAACAACAAAACAAAGTGATTCGCGGTGATGAATTTGGCAAGCAGGAAAGAATCTCTGCTAAAGGTAAAAATGTGGTAGTAATTGGCGGTGGCGATACAGGTTCTGACTGTGTGGGGACATCAGTACGCCAAAAGGCAAAATCGGTACTTCAAATTGAATTGTTACCAAAGCCACCAGCAGAAAGAGAGGAACACAACCCGTGGCCTTACTGGCCAAATACTTTAAGAACCTCAAGTTCTCATTTGGAAGGATGTAAAAGACGTTGGTCTTTGAGTTCGAAGCAATTTAAAGGAGAAAATGGACAAGTTAATCAACTTGAAATTGTACAAATTGAATGGACAAAAGATGCCCAGGGACAATTTCAGATGAAAGAGATTCCAGGGACAGAAGAAACAATTGATGCGGACTTGGTTCTATTGGCAATGGGCTTTGTTCATCCTATACACGAAGGATTGGTAAGTGAATTGGGTTTAGATTTGGATGCAAGAGGTAATATTAAAACCGATACCCAAGGCAAAACTTCTAACTCAAAGATTTTTTGTTGTGGTGATGCCACTACTGGTGCAAGCCTTGTAGTACGTGCTTTGGATAGCGGTAGAAAAACTGCACATTCAATTCATAAGTATCTAAGAAAGTAGAAAATATACAATAAGCCCACACAAAGCATAGGCAGTTGAGTTTAGGAACCGATAGGTAACAAATCATTAACTATCGGTTCTTTTTTTAGATTACTTCTGCTAATCATGGATAACTAACCTGTAAAATGCCAATGGTCAATTCTTGATTCAATTGCTATTTATCTTACCTTTGGATTTCAATTTCCTGATATGAGCAAGAAAGACTTAAAAGAATACATTCATCACCTCACCAAAGAACAACTAGAAGAGCAAATTATAGATTTGTATACCAGATTCAAAGATGTTAAGGAGTTTTACGATTTTGCTTTTAATCCCAAGGAAAATAAACTAATGGAGGAATGTAAATTCAAGATCTCCAAAGAGTATTTTCCTGTTAATGGCAGAAAAGCAAAAATGAGACGCTCTGTTGCCCAGAACTACATCAGGCACTTTAACAGATTAGGTGTAGATTCTTCCTTAATTGCTGATATCATGCTCTACAATATTGAAGTGGCTCAAACCTATACATCCGAACAATTTATCAAGCAGGAATCATTCTATAAAAGCATGCTTAAATCATTTCAGGAGGCTGTAAAATATATTCGTGACAATAGTCTGGATAATGAGTTTAAGGCTCGATTGAATAAGATCGTTGATGAATCGATAGATCAAAACTGGATGAACAGCAAAGGATTTATGATGGCTTATAAATAATCAATCCTCAATTAAATCATTTATAATTTCCTTTACGGATCGAATCTCACGAATCTCACCTATTGCTGGTCCTGCACACCATACATTGTCATATCCGGCTTTGAATGCGGATTGCTGAACTTTCCTCATTCCTTTCCATGCCAATATCATTTTAGCATACTTTTTCAATAGCGGACTATTATGAATCATCCATTCCAGAATATTTTCCTTTGTTCCTATTTTTTGTACATATGGAGTGTTGATAACGGTTAGAGGAGATCCTGTTAGCTTTGTAGTTTTTACAATATCATCTGAACCAAAATTTACAAGAGCCTGTTTGTATTCATTACTCACAGGTGACTCATGACTGGCAATAAAAATGGTTCCTACAGATACTCCTGCAGCACCACATTCGATTATAGATTTAATATCATTGCAATTGGTTACCCCACCAGCTGAAATGATAGGAATATTTATTTCTGCTCTTAATTGTTGAATCAAATCTCCAGCTTTCATACTACCACAATGTCCACCTGCATCAGAATTAACGGCAATTACAGCATCAGCGCCAAGTTGTTCTACTTTCTGTGCATACTTCACATCAACCACGTCACAAAATACTTTAATGCCTAAAGGTTTGCATTTTTCAATTACTTCACGCGGACTCCCTAAGGAAGTGATAATATAATCCACTTTAAGATCGAGAAGCGTTAAGAGTTGTTTTCGGTATTTCGGATTGGACTTATTGACAATTAAATTAAAACCAAAAGCTTTATCACTGCTATTTCTGATTGTATATATAGCATTACGCAGTTCCTTATCAGTCCTATAATTGTGTGCAGGTATTGCACCAGTACAGCCCATTTCCAAGGCTGCAATAATCATATTGGTATTCGACACCAAAAACATAGGTGCGATTAGAATAGGATGTTTAATGTTCAGAATTTGAGAAAGTGTTTTTGCTGTCATATCCTTAAGATACGAAATCCAACTAATCCAATAAACAAAAAAAAGACTCCCTGAATGGAAGCCTTAACTGTCTTATTTCTTCATAATAAAAGAAATAGGGATATGCAATCTTTTACACCAGGAAGCTTCGGAGTGGTTCTCTCCTTCAAATTCCATTGTAATCCAATTCTCTTTTGAGTATCCTTTCTGTCTCATAATTTTATCTACCTCCATCTGTAATGGTTTGTATAAACTGTCAAGGGTTTCCGTTCCATAATCAAAATAGATTTTGTGATTTTCCGGAGAAGGTAGATTGTTTGTCAGGTAAGAATAAAAGGCTTCTGGAATTTTGTTATTGCTTATTTTAGTATCACCGGGCCAATGAGTAGATATACAAGCAGCAGCTTCAAATACATCAGGATATTCACAAATGGCATACATCGAAATTAATCCTCCCATGCTAGAACCTGCTATATATGTATTGGCTTTATCGGTTTTTACGGAAAAATTCTTGTCGATAAAGGGTTTTAACTCTTTGGTGAGAAACTTTAGGTATTCGTCTGCTCTCAAATCTCCCAATAAAGTATCTTTCAACTGTTTTTGCAATTCCAAGGGTAAATAGCTGGCCGCTTTTTCAGGAAAATAATCACTGTGACGATATTTACCTCCATTCCAAACTCCAACAACAATGCAATCTTCTATAATTCCCTCATTAATAAGTTTGGAAACCACTTCATCAACCATCCATTCCTGTTTGTTCCAACTTTTAGTTGCATCGTATAGCATCTGACCGTCGTGCATGTATAAAACAGCATACTTTTTATCTGTTGTATATCCGTCTGGCAACCAAACATCAACATTTCTTGGAACTATGTAATTTGACTCAAAGTTTTCAAACCTTTTTATGGTTCCGCTCGCAACTTCAGGCAACTGTGCATTGGTCGATAATGAAAAACACAAACAGAGCAACAATAATATCCTCATATCAATAAGTATTAATTTAATATCAGAAACCCAATTTGAACAGGAATAAGCAGATTTACAAACTTTAAGTACAAATGCATTGATTCAGCATACAAACTACCAGAATAGGCCATAAAGAGCTTTGAGAGATATACAAAAAAAAGGACCAACTATCGTTGATCCTTTTATTCGAGTGCGGATGAAGGGACTCGAACCCCCACGCCCGAAGGCACTAGATCCTAAGTCTAGCGCGGCTACCAATTACGCCACATCCGCCTTGCGTTTGATTGCGATGCAAATATGGTGGATTTTTTCTTTACTACAAAATATTCTGATAAAAAAATATCGCCACACTCCCCTATTTTAGGGCTATTCAACACTAAACTACCTGATAGACAAGTGAATTATATGACAATGTTTTTTCAAAAAAAATAGCCGAAGTGTGAACTTCGGCTAATCATATAAACAATGAAAACTTATGAAAAAATTATTATTGATTTTTAGATAATAACTTTAGTATTAAAAAGCCCGTTATTCCGGAGAAGAAAGAGGCAATTAAGACTGCTAATTTTGCCAAACTCAATACTTCACCATCCGTAAATGCCAATTGAGAAACAAAAAACGACATTGTAAATCCTATTCCTCCCAGGAAACCAATCCCAAGTATTTGTGACCAACATATTTCACTTGGCTTTTGTGCCAACTTCATTTTAACTCCAATCCATGAAAACAGGAATATTCCCAACGGTTTACCTACAAAAAGCCCTGCAATAATTCCAATGGATATGGGTTCAAATACTCTACTTGTTAATTCTGTATCAATTATTACCCCGGCATTTGCAAATGCAAACAGAGGAACAATTAAGTAGGCTACCCATGGATGGAACGAATGTTCCAATCTTTGCAGTGGTGATATCACTTTTATACAAATACTCTCAATAGAACTAACTGAAGACTGTATGAATTTCTCGTTTGGCTTCTTTGAAAGCTTAGATATTTTTGTTTCCAGGTTTTCCAATAACTCTTGATTTGAACCAATAAATTCGAATAGATTTTTACTCGCTCGTGCTGGAATTGTAAGAGCCAATAGAATTCCTGCCAAAGTAGCATGCACTCCCGATTTTAAAAGTACATACCAAAGAAATACTCCAAAAATCAAGTAAACCGGTATATTTCTAATTTTAAGATAATTAAAAAACCATAGCACGGCATAAATTCCACCGCCGTATAATAAATATATCCAATCTATTTCGCTGGTATAATACAATGCTATTACTATTACAGCTCCAATATCATCTACAATAGCTATGGAAGTTAGCAACAATTTAAGCGAAATTGGAATTCGTTTACCCAATAGAATCAGAATACCTAACGCAAATGCTATATCTGTTGCCATTGGCACTCCCCATCCATGTGTTCCAGACCCTTGTGTATTAAAACTCACATATATTAATGCTGGAATTAACATCCCACCAATCGCTGCAAAAATTGGCAAACTTGCTTTCTTAATCGATGATAATCCACCGGTTAATAGTTCTCTTTTGATTTCTAATCCAACCACAAAAAAGAAAACTGCCATTAAACCATCATTGATCCAATGAAGGAAAGACTTTTTTAGACTCCAATCACCGAACTGAACTCCAAAATAATTGCTCCAATAAGCAATAAAAGATTCTCCTATGGCAGAATTGGCCAATACCAAAGCCATAACGGTAAAAAACATTAAAACAATACCACTAAACGCTTCTAATCGTACGAATTCAACCAAAGGATCTTTAATCCTATGAAATAATTTTTGCTTTTTTAAAAATTGAATCATCTTTCCCTAAAATTTAATACTAATACCGAATGGTATTTAATCCCAAAAGTTTTCAGGATTAAAATATAAATGTTGTAACAATATCGTTATCCAATCAAATGGATTGCGAAAATATCAAGCAGAGATGGCAATTACAATGGGGTTTTCCCTACTTCACACCCAATCTGGAAGAATAACAATTGAGGTCAATCAATTGTTCTATAATAAAAAATATAGTTAAGCCTAAAATTTAATGATTTGGTGCTTAAATGCATAAATTACCAAATTAACCGTATTAAAGGTTCCCGTTTTTTGAAACAAACTGCTTTTGTGTTTTTCAATGGTTTTAATACTTAAAAAAGTAGCCTCTGCAATTTGCTTGTTGGCATACCCTTTACAAATTAGCTCCAATACTTCTTTTTCTCTTTCTGTAAATTCAGGCAAATTATCTTTCTTCTCTTTCTTTTTACGAAGCATGTTTAACTTGCCCGATAACAGACTTACAATTTCATCAGAAAAATAGTTTCCTCCTTCATATACCTTCACAATCGCTTTTTCAAACTCTTCAATTTCAGCACTCTTTAGCATATAACCCTCAACACCAGCCATTAACATTTGTTCAAGGTAATCATCATCAAGAAATGTGGTTAAGGCAATAATCTTTAGATCCGGATACATTTCAAGAGCTTTCTGACTTGCCTCTACCCCGTCAAGCTGTGGCATATTGATGTCCATAAAAATAATATCGGCCTGTTGATCAGTAATTAATGAAAGAAACTCATTTCCATTTGAAGCTTCGGCGATGACTTCCACAAAAGAAAAGCTCTGTAGAAGCATACGAAATCCATCTCTAAATATCTTGTGATCGTCAACCAGTATTATTCTTATTTTATCCATCTATCTTTGATTTGATTTACTAAGTGCAAATTGAATTTTTATCTTAAACCCTTTATCCTTTGAAGTTTGTATTTGATAGGTTCCATTAATGGATTCAACTCGCTCAATAATATTTTGCAACCCCATGCCTTTTCCATCTATGGTTTTCAACCTCTCTAAATCAAAGCCAACACCGTTGTCGGAGTATTGTAATACCAAAATGTTTTCGCCGGATAGTTTTATTTGAATATCTGTGGCCTTTGCATGTTTTAAGGTATTATTTATCAACTCGCTGCATATGCGATAAATCACCACTTGTGTACTTTGAAGCGGTTGCCCTTTAAACTCATTTACATGCAAGGTAACATCCACATTATCAAGATTGTTGATTTTATCCACCAGGCGTTGCAGGGATTCCTGAAGGTTGTACCTGTTTAAAACAGAAGGATTCAGGTTATTAATAACTTCAGATACCGTATCAAGCGCTTGTTTTGACAGCTGGTTGATTTGTCGTACTTTATCCAGGGAGTTTTTGTTATCTATTAACTCTTTTCCAAGCATTTTACCATACAAACCGATGCTGGAAAGTAAGGCTCCAAGCCCATCATGCAGCTCTCTGGCGATTCTTTTTCTTTCGCGCTGCTCCACAGTCATCGTGTTGCGTACCAATTGCAAATGAGCATTGGTTAAAGAATTCATTAAACGAATCACCAGAAACAAACTACCTAAAAGTAGGATCAGTATAAAAGCAAGTAGGAAAAAGATATTTCGCTTAAACTTTTGGTTGGTTTGATAAATGTAAAGGTGCAAGGCTTTCTCGTAATTCGCGAAAGTTTTTGTAAACGCACTAACACTTTGTTTAAGATTTTTACCTTGCGATGGAACCTGATCATTTCTAACTATTGAATCAAAATCAAGAATAGTGCTCTTTACTTCCATTAGTGCAATCATGAAATTGCTATTCTCGCTTGTGTTGAATTCAAATTTTTTGGAAGCAATAATTTGTATGTTTTCGATATTCTGATAGACTTTGGCAAATAGAGAATCGATTGCGAAGGATATTGTAGAATTTGCGTCCTCCCGGTAATCGCCATACTTGATTCGAATATCATATACCTTAGTTTCAATCTTTTCCGAATTTTCAACCAATGCAATATGCTCATTATCCAGATCAGAGCTACGATCTAAAATATATAAAATAGCAGCTATGGCAATAAGACTAAAACCTATTAAAATCAGGGCAATCTTTTGCTTTACAAAAAACCTTCTATTCATTGAAAAATATATCCAGAATTACATTTAAGTCAAATCTACTAAATATTTTATTGTAATAAATAGTTGGCAAGAAGTTATCGTCACATTTTAATCCAAGTGATCAGAAAGGAAAGCTTCCAAAAACTAACTATGGTTTCACTATCTCAATGCCCTATTGGAAGCTTTCCGAAGAAAATCATTCGTATATCCCCTAATAATCAATTATAATTTATGATTTTCCTTTCTGATCTGCTTTGGTTGGTTTGTGAATGTATATTTGTAACTACCACTTAAATGCTTTATTTGATATTCTATCTGAGAGAACCACTTGTTTGCTGTTCATCATTAGTAAATTGGAAACAAATCCTTCATCTTTTACTCCCAGACTAAAAATTGGTCGGCTTGAACTCTGTAAGAAATCACTCAATAGTCTTTCGCTTGGTGAATTGCTAAACATTAAATCCTGAAAACCCTGAACCAATAGTAAATCGGCTTGTGTTTTTTTTGCAGATTCAATCAAAACATCACTCCTGGTATTGCTTTCTTTCTCCACAACTTCCACCGAACACTGTACCCCTTCATTCTCGATCAGGTGCTGCATAATTTGGGTTTTCTTATAAGCTAAACTTCTTTTAAGCTCAATATTAACGGTTAATGCAGCAAGCAATTTTATTTTCGCATTGAATGTTTTTCCCAGCAGTATCGACCAGTTCACCAAATCTCGCGATTGTCTTGAAGTATCTACCGGAACCAACACATTTCTAATGCCACTTCCTGTCCACCTGTCATTTACGCTCATAATCGGACATCTCGACGCTCGTATAATCTGGTTTACACTATTGCTATTGTATCTTTCTGCCAAACCATCAATTCGGTTGCTTCTGTTTAAAATGACCAAATTGAAAGGTTCGGAATCTATTATACTTTTAATTATCTGTACATGATTGCCCACTTCAACTCTAAGATTCACATCTTCTGGTATTCTTCCCCTAAAATGCGTTTTTGCAAAGCGTATTAAGCGCACCATTCCTCTTCCCTGAAGGCTGTTTTTTAGACTTGGCTGAAATACATTAGATAAACCTCCCACCTTCTGAACCACGTGCAACAATGTAATTTCAGCTCCAAACTGTTTCCTAAAAAACAAAGCTTGTTTAAAAGCTGTAGTACTTTCAACAGCTAAACTTACTGGCACCAATATCCGATTGAATCTATTTGCTTTCATCCTCACCCACTTTTAAAAGTTATCAACAGTTATTCCCTTACTCTTAACAAACCACTTATCGAAATAGCTAATAAGATTTTTCTCTTCGCACTTTACTTTCTTATCATTATATATCCATAACACACAATCATTTCTGTTTAGTTCCAGTTTATGATCTTTTGAAAGATTTTCGAACCTTACAGAGGCATTAGAACAAGCTGATGAATACGCTTTCACCAAATTTGCCTTATCATGAATCGAAATGTCATTTATACTTAAACCTACATGAACATCGCATTTCTGAGTCATGCAGATTTTTTGCAATGGACCAAGAATCGCTTCCGAAATTTCTGAATTCGAGTTGCTGATACATATACTCTTTACACTTCCTGCTGACTTACAATTTTGTAACACATAAAGCGGTTGTTTAACCGAAGTAAGAATGTTTTTAAACCTCGGATTGCGCTGTAAATCATTGTAAAAATCATTTAAAGCAAACACCACCTGCCAAGAATACTGTTTATACATTTCAGTATTAAAAAAATCAGTCAATTCACCTTCGTATGATAACAACTCTATATCTGCAGCATCCAAATGATAATTCTTAACTACATCTGCTTGTAAAGCTTTTAATTCCCGATCAGAAATATCTTTTAAGATAGGAGCCAAATCTCTTACCATTGATGCTCCATATGACGGTTTTTGCCATGTTTGAATAAAATATATCTTTGAACCTTTATTGTAAAGATATTTCATAGCAAAATCTATTGCAGAGTGATTTCCTTCTGAGAAATCTGCCAGTATCAATATTTTGTTGTTATGGTTCCTGTTCATCATCGCATTCTGTTTTGACACAAAGATATGGCGGTATACAAAGTTGCGAAACAGGCGGAATCCTAAATCGTATGGGGGCTTTCCCTACTTGTTAAAGTTTCATAATTTTCGTTCTCAAACGGCTTGTTGTATATCTATTTTTAATACTTTTGCCTATCATGTTATCGAAAATGAAAGAGAAATCAATATTTGTTATGCTAGTAAGTTTACTAGTAGTATTGGCTACCATGCTGAATTCAATTGATATTCAGCAGGAGACTTCTTTTTCTTTTAGCATGGAAAATTGTTCCGATTTAGAAGATACATCTTCTGATTATGAAGAGATGGACACCGAAGAGTTTGATGAGTTTTCGAGATGTAATTTTACTTTCTTTGCGAATGTAATTCTTCAGGAACATTTTTACGAGTGTCAAAAATCCAGCACCAAAGTCTTTCGATTAATTACACCGCCACCTCAGGTGTAAACCAGCGCTTTATCTTATTTGTTATCATTTGTAGCTCATCAATTCAATGAGTCAGGTAATTCATGTTTAATTTTTAGATCTCTTGCATTCGGTGCAAGAATTACAGTTGTTTTATGAAATTACAACCAAGCAAAAAGAGCCGTAAACCAAGACTTGTGCTCTTACACCAGTACTATTCATATACTGGATTTTATAATTTTATCATTTCAAATCTTAAGAAAGCAATTCTTCCATTACTTCTGATTGTGGGATTGTTGTTCTTTCTGGAATACTATGTGCTCGATTTTGAGAACCTCTTCTATACAACTACTAAGGATCTGCCTACCATTGGCCTGTTAAGCGTATTCTTTGTTTCAGAATCTTTACTTGGATTGATTCCACCAGAACTGTTTATTGCATGGGTTAAAACCCTTCCCAGCCCAATTGTTTACCTGTCGATATTGGCGCTTCTATCCTATTTGGGTGGTTGTGTTTCCTATGGCATTGGACGATTGGTTTTGCGCATTCCAAGTCTGAAAAACTGGATTGAAGTAAAAATAGGCAAGCATATTCAAAACATTAGAAAATGGGGCGGTTTTTTGATTATTGTAGGAGCATTACTGCCAATCCCATTCTCCATTGTAAGTATTGCTTCAGGAATTATCCGATTTAGCTTTAAAAAGTACTTGTTTTATGGCTTATTCCGCTTTCTGCGATTCTATATATTTGCCATAGCGATATTTAGATTGATGAGCTAATCAGGGAACAATGAGCAATGAACAATTATCAATTAATAGTGAGCAGCAAGCTATGAAAGAGTACAAGCAAAAGTCCCTTTTAGGGGATTTAGGGGTAGACTAAAAAAAGCCTGCTTTTAAACCGATGCTTGAACAGTAAATCATATTGGTAGATACGGCGTAAATGCCGTATTTACAAAATCAATTTGTGAACTTTTCTTTACATGCTTATCAGTATATAAAGCAGCCTGAAACATCACAGCGGAATCATGGATATAAAAACATTCATGATTCAAGGGAAAACGCCCAGTAATGAAAGTTTTTCATACTTGGTGGTTTTGTTATGTGTGAAAGTGAATTGCGAATTACATGAAAGTGTTTTATCGCATTGACTTTTCAATTTTACAACTTTTCCACATTCAAACTTTTCGAGACTTTCAGAAAACAAAAAAGGACCAACTTTCGTTGATCCTTTTCGTTCGAGTGCGGATGAAGGGACTCGAACCCCCACGCCCGAAGGCACTAGATCCTAAGTCTAGCGCGGCTACCAATTACGCCACATCCGCCTTGCGTTTGATTGCGGTGCAAATATGAGTATTTTTTCTTTTCCTACAAAATTCTTTTGGCTAAAAAACCTCACCAACCCCTTTAAAAATGGAAGATTCAGCCACAACACACTGATTTTCAAACGAAGATTTTTTATAAAAAAATTTCACTTTAATTAGTCAATTGGCTTCATCACAAAAACACCATAGCACTCATGATGATCGTAGCTGTGACCTACGATTTGATTTTGAGAATTCAAGATGCCTTCCCAGGTATCCAAATGATACTCAAACTGCTTTTCACAATCTAAAAGCTCCACATTTGTGCCTGTTACGCTAAAGTTGGTGCCATCGAAACTTCCTTCCACATCTTGCTGAACACGAAAAGGAGTTTCTCCTTCTATTCGTTCGGTATAAACTACAACCCCGGTAAGCTTCTCTCCTTCTTGGGTAAATTCGGCAAAACCTTCATCGGTACCAAATCCAAAATCTTCGTTAAACGACCAACGTCCTGTAATGTTCTTCATCAATTTGAGGTATTTAATAAATGAGAAACAAAAGTAGGAAACATTATTTAGTTTAAACTAAAATCAATCTCAAGTTTCGACATGTTTAGGATATTTGTATCGAGCCGTAATAGACAAAGTCTTTTTAAATCCTCTAATTCACCAGGGTGCAACATGAAATTACAGCTACCACTCCCAATAGGGATTACAATTTTTCTTTGATAAGGCGAATGAGCATTCTGCTTTACCGCTGCCGCAATATTAATATCGTGAAGATATTCTGCAAACTGATAATATTTATCCTTACTCGAAAAATTGATATTCATATTATTGAATTCCATATGGATTGACTGGCAGGAATCACATTTAAATAAACAGCCATTAGACGTTCTGTTGTATATCATACTGTTCTTATTTAGATTAATTACACAAATTAATCGGAAATGTGCTGCTTTAACAATACCAATATGTTGGGATATTTTAAAATCCAAACCCCAAGCCACAAAACCCAATCAGCAAATTCCAATATTAAAATTCACAATTGATAATTCATCATTATCATTTATAATTCATAAATTCTCAACTATCTTTGTTGATTCTAAATCTGGAACGGGCAATACAGCCTGTATTCAATATTTAAATGATTTGTTTATGATCGATCAATCCACCATATGCGCAATATCAACTGCTCCGGGCAATGGAGCCATTGCCATTGTGCGCCTTTCGGGAGAAAATGCTCTCGATATTTGCGAGAAAGTTTTTACGCCTGTTAAAAGCAAAAAAATAAGTGAACAGAAAGCCAATACCGTACATTTTGGAACCATTCAGGATGAAGGTGAGGTTATTGATGAAGTACTGGTAAGCTTATTCAAAGCTCCACACTCCTACACCGGCGAAAATTCGGTTGAAATCGCTTGTCACGGTGCTCCTTTTATTCAGCACCGCATTCTGCAAACTTTAATCAAGAATGGAGCACGCACAGCCAATCCGGGTGAGTTTACCCAACGTGCCTTTTTAAATGGCAAAATGGACCTGTCGCAGGCCGAGGCGGTTGCCGATTTGATTGCTTCCAACTCTGCTGCTGCCCATAAAGTGGCGCTACAGCAAATGCGTGGTGGCTTTTCCAGCGAGATTGCCAGATTGCGTGAACGATTGCTCAACTTCATTTCCTTAATTGAGCTGGAGCTTGATTTTAGCGAAGAGGATGTTGAATTTGCCGACAGAACACAATTGACCAAGCTGGTGAATGAAATCCAAAACTTGATTCAGAGACTGGTGGATTCCTTTGAGTTGGGGAATGTAATTAAGAATGGGGTTCCTGTAGCCATTGTGGGAAATACCAATGTGGGGAAATCTACCCTTCTGAATGCCCTTTTGAACGAAGACAGAGCCATTGTTTCCGATATTGAGGGTACAACCCGCGATGTGATCGAAGACACCATCAATCTGGGCGGAATTACCTTCCGTTTTATCGATACTGCAGGTATAAGAACCACCAAGGACCGTATCGAGAGTATGGGGATTGAGCGTACCTACAGCAAAATGAAGCAGGCACAAATTGTAATGTTATTGGTAGATGCCGACCGAGACATGGAACGCATTAACGAATCGCTTGCCAGCGTGAACAAAACCATAGATCGCGATTCACAGCATCTTGTGGTTTGTATCAACAAGATCGATTTGATTGAAAACCCTCAGGAGATTGCCAAGAACTTAATTGGCATGCAAGCAGAGGACAAATTGTTGTTCATTTCGGCCAAGCAGAAGCAAAATATCGATGCGCTTACCGCCGAATTGTTAAAATCGGTGAACATGAGCAAGGTAAACGAGCAGGATGTGATTGTAACCAACATTCGCCATTTTGAGGCCCTTAAAAATGCCTTGGGTAGCATCGATCGTGTGAATGATGGATTGCAAACACTGATTCCGACCGACTTCCTGGCACAAGACATTCGTGAATGCCTTCATTTCCTTGGTGAGATCACTGGTGATATCTCAACCGATGAAGTCCTTGGGAACATATTCAAAAACTTTTGTATCGGTAAATAAACCAATCCAAATATATCATTCAGAAAGCCTCCAATTTGGGGGCTTTTTTTATTAAAAGGCCTACCTTCCACTCTAATCGGCTCTCCTTGCATACAAATGAGCAGGATAAGAAAATTATCCCACAAAAAATCCCCCTTAAGAAAAGGAGGATTTACCCGTTAAAAAATGTTGTTGGTATAAAAACTTTCGAGGATAGATAAATACTAACAAAATGCTTTTATTTTTGTCAGTAAGCCGAGGCCCTTAATTCCCTTTTAAAACTTTCGTCGGTTTAACTCGAGAATTTGTGGAGCCTCTGCTTTTTTATTTATGCCTCTTGTTCTTCTATTTCTTCTTTTGCGTTTTTGGTTTTGCGCGTACGTGCATCCGTCATGTACACTTGCGAGCAATCATTAACGAATGCAGCTATCGCTTCATACTTTTGGTTGGGCGCAATGCGATTCAAAACCTCAATGGTATCAAACAACTCTTCACAGGCCAAACGCAAATTCTTGTAAACCTGATCTGTGTTGTAATCTGCCTTCTGAGTTTCAATTACCGATTTTTCTTCTGCAAGCGCTTCGTAAGCCGCATTATCATTAAGCATTTCGGTATACCAATCTGTACCACCTACAGCAGCAATAAGAGCTTGATTCGCCTCCGAATTCAACTCCTCACTTAAGCTAGCCATTTTTGCAGATTGATTCTTTTGACCACCTGCATGCAAAGACCATCCATGCCCTCTGATAATTCTACAAATTTTATCGCCTGCATTTGCAACCGTTTCATTATTTCGATGCATACAAGCCTCCATTAAATTGCGAAAAGCCACATATGATTCATCTCTACGAAAATCTTTCTCGTGTAATAGAGATGTAAAATCACTCGACTTGCTCCTATTGGAAGCTTTCAATGCTGTTGCCAACATTGCATCGAATTTTGCCATTGCAGCATCTAACTGTAAACCTTCTGTATCTATAGATTTAAGATGCTTTGAAATTTTGTTGCCATATCCCAATAATTCGTCGATAAGCAACAGACTAAAAGTCATTTTTATAAACATATCTCAAAAATTTAAAGGTTAACCAAGCAACATTTATTAACAGAATAATAAATTTAGTAGATTATTTTTTGAACACAATAATATTACTATGATTTTTTAATATTTATTTTTTAGATCATTAGGCATTGATATTCATGCAAAAAAATACATCAAACCAAACGAACTTATATTACCAGTTAAATACTCATAATTATAAATTCAAACAAATTAGGCTTTACAGGTGTTTATACAACATTTTAGAAAGTATCCCAACAAATTACAAGAGAACCAAGACGGAAACTAGCACCAAAAAATGTCAAACTTTTCTCTGTGAGAATTTATCCTCTCACTTAAACTACAGGAGAGTATTTTTCTTGTTCCAGCCTATCAAAATTTTGAAAATTCACCCTCTGGCGCAATTCAGGACGTCAACTTTTTGCAAATTGAGCTCCTGTGGCTAGCCAGCAGATCAATTTTTCGCTCGGCAATGTGCTGGCGCAAGCCAGGAGCTTAAAAATTTGCTCGGCGACCCTCTGGCGCAATTTAGGTGGTCAATTTTTGATTTTTTAACCCTCTGGGGCGAGCCAGAGCATCAACTTTTTGTTGGGCGATAGGCTGACTCAAGAAAAATATTGAGCAAAGCCTTTACAGATGGCCTTTTGAGAAAGATTGAATATTAGTAGAAAATATTTATTTCCTGATCTATTCCATTTGCACCTATTCTCCTATCCCATTCAATTGCATTTTGCCACTCAAAATTTCAACTAAATAATGTTCACTTTCATTCGTACAGATGCTTGCAAAATAAATGGCATTGCTGCCATAATCCCAATCCTTTAATCGGGTGCTGGCTATGCGGTATTTATTTTGGAATTTTGGGGTTATTATTTTGATGGTGTGGAAGTGTGATGTAGAGTATCTTTTTAATTCTATTTATTGATTTGGAACGCCCCCAACAATACACAAAAAAGCCAACCCAATGGTTGGCCTTCATATTATAAGTTATTCTAATTTAGAATTATTTCCTCAGTTAATTTCTTTTGATTTGCTAACGCTATACTTTCTCTGTATTCTCTAGCTTCAGCCTTCAATGTCCACTTGGCTTCGATCTTTTGACTTTCAATCTCCTCCTTGATTTCTTTCAATCCAATCCTGAAAAATTCTTTTCGAGGGTTAACTTTATTGAGCTGATTTTCTTGTGGAAATAAGGGCCTATGAGTTTCTATTTTTAAAAGTTTCAAATAAAAAACAAGCTTAGCATATACTCTTGGTTTGATATGTTTAAAGAAATGAATTTCACTAGCTTTATCTGTAAAGTCTTTTTCTGAGACCAACTCCTTCATTTTATGCAAAACTAAAGTACAGAGACCAATGGCTTTCTCAATGACAAAAAGTACATCCTCATTCGTATCTTTTAAAGTCATGAGTTTTTTCTCCAAATTTTGACTCATTTGCACGTATATCTCATTCATAGAATCACAAGTTTAAGTTTATTGATCTAAGAATTGTCTTCAGAGTGATAGCTAAGATAAACTAATTTAAAATTGACTTACCTACCATTTCTCCCAACGGATATTGTCTGGATCATATTTATTATTTTAAACTTAAAATCAAAATAATAACTGCCGCTGTTAGCAAAACGTTAAGCACATCGCTAATATTAATTTTCTTAATTGCTCCCTAGTTTGTCTTAATCCAGTTTTTTTAGCTTCAATACATCCAGGGATTCAAGTATTTCCTTTGAATTCTCTTTATATCCGATAAAATGGACAGTTTGCATATGTTTATTCAAAGCCTCTTGACTTTTCCAGATTTCATACATAACAAACACATTGGGCTTTTCCACACTGAGATGCAAATCATACCGAATACATCCTTTTTCTTTTCTACTTTTTACAACTAATTGTTTTAACAATTCAAGCATTTGGACTTCACTTCCTTTTTTAGTAGTTATGCTAGCAACCAGTGTAATAGTTTCCATCTGTTTTGAGTTTTTTTGAGTTGTTAATTCATTTGTTTTAGCATCAATACCCCATAAAAGGTTAATGACAGCTATCATTATGAAGGTGATGAGATATTTAGCTTTCATGTACAGGATTTTATATTTATAAAATCTATCACTGTTTTTCCGATGGAACTGCCGGATTCCATTTTTCTATGTACTTCCTTCAAAGTTTCCACACAGAATTTTTTATATACGCAATTCAATGTTGATTTGATTTTTTTACTTTCCATAAGGCCAGCAAGCTGGTTTAAGATATTTCGCTGAACATTCTGTCCTTCTGTTATATATATTGCTTTTGTAAATACATATTCCCACGAAAGTGTAACACTTTTCATTCGGATCATATTCAAGTCTAATGCCCACTTACTTTCTGCGATACAACAGATATGCCCCTCTGGTTTAATCAATTTGGACATGATTTCCCAATAGTCGTCCGTGTTCACACAGTTCAATATAAAATCAACATGTTCATGGCCGGCCTGTTGCATCTCCCCAACCAAGTTCCTGTGATCCACTACAAGATCTGCCCCCATATTCTTACACCACTTCTTTGATTCTAACCTGGATGCAGTAGTAATAAGATGTAATCCCGTCATTTGCTTTACCAACTGAATGGCAACCGAACCAACTCCGCCAGCCCCTCCAATAATCAAAATTGATTTTGAGCATGTATCCTCTTGGTCCAATTTCATTTTTTCAAACAGAGCTTCCCACGCAGTAAGTGAAGTCAATGGCATTGCAGCAGCCTCTAAAAACGGAATACTTTCCGGTAAATGACCTACAAGATTTTCATCAACCAACTGAAATTCCGCATAACTTCCCTGTCGCGTAATGTCTCCTGCATAAAACACCCGGTCGCCCAACTTAAAATAATCCACTTTGTCACCAACAGCCACAACCGTTCCTGCAGCATCCCATCCCAATATCTTGGGCTGATCATGAGGCTGCAGTAGATTTGTATTCTGTCGAACTTTATAATCAACAGGATTTACTGATATGGCTTCAATCTTAACAAGTATATCATTAGCAGTAGGAATGGGCTGTACCAAATCCAACTCAATAAGACTGTCTGCTTCACTGATAGGCAATGATTTTTTAAATCCGATTGCTTTCATTTTCAACCTTTCATATATGGGTAATCTGTATAACCTCTAGCATCGCCTCCACCAAACAATGTATGACCGTCAGAAATTTCATTAAGTAGTGCATTCTGCTTTACCCTTTCAGGATAATCCGGATTGGTCAGAAATTTACGTCCAAAGCCAATCAAGTCAACCAAATTTGCTTTCAAAAGCATTTCGCCTTCCTCAGGAGTTTTATTACCTGTTGCAATGATGGTATTACTGAAAACCTCTCTAAGCTTTATTCTAAATTCAGTAGGAATTTCTGGTGCATCATCCCAATCAGCTTCACATAAATGAATGTAGGCAACTCCCATTTTATCCAATTCCTGACAAGCAAGCATTATGGTATCCAAAATTTTAGGATCATCCATGTCTTTAAATTTGATAAAAGGAGATAATCGAACACCCACTTTTTCTTTTCCTACTTTTTGGATTACAGCTTGAGTTACTCTTATTAGAAAACGAATACGATTGGTTGTGTTAATACCGTATTCATCTATTCTTTGGTTTGAATTGCTACGTAAGAACTGATCTATTAAATAGCCGTTAGCCCCATGAATTTCTACACCATCAAAATCCGCTTCATTGGCATTAATAGCAGCAGTGGCAAACTCTTCAATCACCTGATCAATATCTTTATAGGTCATTGCTCTTGGCTTTTCTACAGGCACAAATGTGGCATCTCCATTAGATGTCCCGTCGAAAATATAAACGCTGGTATCCTTCGCAGTACGAGCTGAAGGAGCAATTGGCTGTAAACCATTCACCTTTGAACTGGATACCCTGCCAACATGCCATAGTTGCAAGAATATTTTACCCCCATTTTTGTGTACTTCTTCCGTTATCAGCTTCCATCCTTCCACTTGCTCTTTGGTATATATGCCCGGTGTTTGGGCATAACCTTTACCTTGCAAGGACACTTGTGTAGCCTCAGTAATAATTAATCCGGCGGAACTCCTTTGTCCATAATATTCTGCCATTAAAGAATTTGGCACATCTCCAGGTTGAGTGCTGCGTGATCGTGTCATAGGAGCCATGAGAAAACGGTTTTTTAACTCAATGGCACCCATTTTATATGGGTCAAAAAGATGTCTTATTTCCATGATACAATTTCATTTAAGTTTCTACGAGTTTTAGTATTTGGTTCTCTTTGCCTGTAACCAAATGCCAACATATATGATAGCCCAAATTTTTCGGTGTCAACCCCAAACTTTTCCTCCAACAAGGCTTCTGTTTTCTCCTGGTGGAAACCTTCAATAGGGCAAGTGTCAATCCCAATCATTGCTGCGGAGGTCATCATATTGCCCAAGGCAATGTAAGCTTGCTTGGATGCCCAGTCAAATAGCTTTCTTTCATTTGTAAGATCAAAATCCGATTTCTGGAAGTTTTCGAAAAACTCCCCCTTACCTTTAATTACATCTTCGGGTAACTGTTGTACATTTTTCATGAAGTTTTGAATGTATTCACTGTCCCAGAACATGAGTGGCTTTTTCATGGTAAGGCACAATATAAAATGACTGGCTGTATCAAGTTTTAGAGGTGCTCCCCATGCATTTTCTTTCAGTGCATTGCGAAGCTCCTTATCCTGAACTACCACAAAATGCCAGGGCTCAAAGCCAAAGGAACTTGGCGAAAGGCGTCCTGTTTCCAGAATAAATTTAAAATCTTCGTCTGTAATTTTTTTATTTACGTCAAACTCCTTACAGGCATGACGAAACCAATAAGCATTTAATATTTCCTGTTTATTCATCGGTAAATCATTTTTTTAATTGATAACTCATTATCTTATTATCCATCATTAAAGGGATATAAATGGTTTTGGAATTTTTATCGAAATAGGTATCAGCGCTACCCTTTGGCAGATCCAAGACTGAAATAACAGTACCTTGTTGGGTTGAATAGTATAGTAACTCCCCCTTTAGCCAGTCTGTAAGCAGGAAACCATGTAACGTCTGGCTTAAACCATCCAGGTTTCCTATTGGTTTACTGACAATTTCAACATTTCTACTTTTCAGGTCGATTCGATATAAAAAACCTTGTTCTTTGGTTTCATAGGTTTCTGGATTCAAATTGTTTCCCCAGCCCGCTGCATATAAATATTTCGATGTAGTATACAAACCATTGGGCATGTACAGTTGGTCGCCCTCAATCCACTTTTCAAGTTTTCTATTACCTCTTGCGGGAAGCCTATAGATAGCACTAAAACCAAAGGTATTACTCACATATACATTGCCCTTCTTATCTATGCTTACATCATTTAAAAAAGTAGCATCTGGAATTTCATGTGTGGAAACCCTTCTACTTTTAATATCGATTTCAACAATTTTGTCAATATCGGCAGCATATAGTTTCCCCTTGTAAATAGCAAGTCCTTTTGGGGCATTTAACCCTTCTGAAGCCCATTTTTTTTCAAGTATTTCACCTTCCAGGCTAACTTTTGATATGTAACCATTACCATCTTTATCTGTTGGGGTACCATTTACATTGGATACATACAACACATTATTTTCTGTGTCGAGTACTACACTTTCGGGATTACTAAACCCTGCTGTTTCCCATTGTTTTTCCAACTGAAAGGGTAATTTGTTTTGCGCTTGTACAATTGATACTATTAGTACCAATAAAAGTGTATAAAATTGCTTTTTCATTCTTTTGATTTTTTGCTAATAATTCAATTAGAATACTTTAATAGTAGAAAATATTTATGCGCATTTACATTCGTAGATAATTAAACAAAGTTCCATTTGCCATCTTCTCAAATAAATTAGCGCATTTCAAATAATTCTTGATGAAATTTTGAATTAAGTCCATTTCTTTGAAGGTATTTCTTTATTGATTCACCCATTTTTGAGGGTCCACAAAACCAAACACTTGCAGATTTCCAATTCGAAACAGAATTTCGGATATGGTTTCCTGAAATTAAAGCTGATTTAGAGGTTTCAAATAAGTGTAAATTGATGTTGGCTTCTGCTGAGAGTTGCTGTAACTTTTTCTTAAAATTAGAATCTAATTTTATTACTGAGTAGAAAAAATCAATTTTTTGCATATTATTCTGTTGTGCCAAACGCTCCATTCGTGCTAGAAAAGGAGTAATGCCAACACCTCCGGCTATCCATATTTGACTTTCTTTGTTGTCCTTAAAAGTAAAATCGCCATAAGCACCTTCGAGTACTATCGAATCGCCAATTTTTAATTTATCGGCCAAAGTATTGGTATAATCACCAAGAGCCTTAATTGTAAAACTGATATTTTTGGTCTTTTTATCCCAAGCCGAACTTATTGTAAAGGGATGATGCAGCTCTTTTTTTTCAAATTTCAGAAATGCAAATTGCCCTTCATTATGTCCTTTCCAGTTATCGCTTTTCACTATTAATTCAAACATATTCATATCGGGATATGTATTGATAGACTGAATAGAACCTTTAAACTTTCGTTTCCTGCCCACTTGCCCCAGAAGAACAATAAACGAAGAAATTGCTCCTACTATCATTATAATTGCCATAATTATACCAATTGGTTGTGTCCAATAATTGATATACATAAGTGCAAACGAATGAAAAACTAACACCAAATAAATTATTGCCATTGCAATGTGAGTTTTTGCAAAAATGCGATAGGGTATTTTCTTTAGCAAGGCCATAGTGAGAAATAAAACTGCTAAATAAAATGCGTACTCACCTACTTGAAGAGCCAGAGTTTCAAGAGATTCCAAAAATACTTCAAATGCGATAGGTGTAAGGTCTAAATTTTCAGTGGCGCCTGAAATAGCATCTAAAATTATTAACTTATCTAATTGTGACCACCAGTCTGGCAATTTTGACACTAACCAGTGCAAAACGGAAAACGAAAATGCAACAATACCAAGCCATTTATGAAGACGGTAGATTTTATCAAGTCCGCCCAATCGTTTTTCAATCCACACAGGACGAGTTGCCAATATCATTGCAAAAGTCATAGCAGAAAATGCAATGATTCCGGTATATTGAGTCAAACTCTTCGTAAATAAGTTGGAATCAAACGGAATATACAGCAGCGTATTTGTAAAAAACCAAATTAAGGTGATAAAAACAAATGATAAGAGTAGTGCTAGTTTTATTTTGCTCATACTAGATTTCCAATTTTATTAGAGCTACCTATTATTATTCTTTGAGAATTTATATTAGGCAAACTCTGAACAAAAAGGTAAAGACAATTCATTAACTGCCTTTACATACAAATAAAAATATTTTTTAATTCAATTAAAGTTCAGTGATGACATCTTCTTTTGCCATACGTGCTTTAGGTAATTTACGGTTGTAATCTTTCCCATCTTTGTGATAACCGATTGCCAAAGCAAAAGTACATTCGTAATCATCACCTAACTCTTTGGCAAATTCTTTTTGAATTTCATCAGCATTGACCCCTTCCATTGGTGTAGAATCGATATTCAGGCGTGCTAATGCGTGTAACACGTTACCCAAGGCAATGTACGTTTGAGCTTTTGTCCAATGTCCATTGTTTCCATTTTCATCAGCCACCATCTTCGCAAATCCGAATGATGCTTCCAGCCGTTTATCATATCCTTTTTGATTCAAGCGTCCGGCGGCCATACTAGCGTCTAATCGTTTTTTGTAATCCTCTTTGCTAAAATGCACTTTATTGGCAAAAAGGATTATTTCCGACGCATCTGTAGCGTGAGGTTTATTGAATTTATATTTTTTAAAAGTACTTGCAAAACGTTGTTTTGCTTCATCACTTCTAATAACAATAAATTTCCATGGCTGCGAGTTAATAGATGAAGGCGATAAGCGTAATACTTCTTCTATTGTTGTCAAATCTTCTAGTGAGACACGTTTTGTTTTATCATAGACTTTTGCCGTATAACGAGTGTTCATATCTTTGATGATTTGATTACCAACAGATACATTTGATGTTTCTTCTTTTTGTGTACAGGCCCCTAAAATTCCTGCTACAACCGCTAAAATTAAAATCCTATTTTTCATTTTTCAACGAAATTATTTAAAGTCCAAAATTAGGATAAGCTATATCCTTATATTATTATTATTATTATTATTATTATTATTATTATTATTATTCTGATGATTAAATAGTATATTTAATGAATAACCTTCAAGTATTAAGTACTCAATTCTTGAAACAAAGACCTTTTTTTAGTCTTTGGTACTCATGGGACAATACAAAGTTTTATAATACATGGGCTCTAAGAAACCAAGCTAATTTTTCATGTTCTTCAACCAACATGGTTATAAAATCTGCATTACCCGCATCATCATATTGATCATTAAAGGGATTGATTAATCCTCGCATGTAACGAATGATTGTTTCGTGATCATCTAACAGTATTTGTATAAATGCAGATGAAGTATTAGGTCCGGAAAGATTCTCGTCCAATTCTGAGAGTTTCAAAAAGCTACTCATATTAGAAGGAGGATAATGTCCAAGTATTCTTACACGTTCGGCTATATCATCAATGTATTCATTGATTTTATTGTATTGATCTTCGAACAACTTGTGTTTATCGGCAAAGTCAATACCCACTACATTCCAGTGTGCATTACGCGTTTTGGTTACCAATACATATTCATCGGCCAATAACTTGCTTAGCCCTTCGGCTACCTTCTGGCGGTTGGCATCTGTAATGCCAATGTTTATTTTCTTATCCATAGCTTTTTTTATTTATTATACTTGATTTCGGAATTGTCAACTGGGGTATCAGGATCATTTAGAACCATTTTGGCAATCTCATCTTTTCGCATAAAAACGACACCTCCATGTTTCTTTGCATACTGAATGAATTCATCAACAACCTTAACTACGGCAGGTGAACCTCCAATGCGGTCATGAAGGCTTACACTCATCATTCTTCGTTTTGTACCAGCCTCTTTATACAGTTGGTCAAATTCAGCCTTTAGCTGATAAAGAAACTGGTCGGGACTCCAATTCTTTCCAGCAATGTTTACGATATCGTTATTTCGTAGAGTATACGGCATCACTACGAATTTTTTATTTCGCACCATGGTAATGAAAGGCTCATCACGACTGACATCATCAATGTGATACAAAAAATCCAACTCCTGTAGTACTTTCAATGTATTTACACTTCGACGTAACCAATTGCAGTTGTATCCTACGGCTCTTTGTCCGGTTAAATTCTCTACAAGGTCAACCCCGTTTTTTACAAACTTGAGTTCATCTTTATAGGATAAGTTCCACTGGTCGTCCCACGCAATACCATGTGCTGCAATTTCATGCCCCCTGTTGGCAATGGCTTTAGCAACTTCAGGATACTTGCGAGCCGCTTCACCCACAACATGTGATGTAACTTTTATACCATGCTTGTCCCACAAATTAAGCATGCGGTAAACTCCTTCAGTAGCACCATACCGAAACCAGCTTTCGGCTGGTAAGTCAGGTGTTCCTTTTGGTAGGGGATTTCCAGAAAAAGGGCTTTCTGCTCCTTCGGGTTGTCCTCCTGTTTCAAACTGCATAGAGAAGGATATAACCAAACGAGCGTCGTTAGGCCAATGTGTTTCTGATTTGTTTTGCGCTAATAAATTTCCAAATAAAGCAAAGCTTAATACGGTAATGATCAAAGTGATTTTTCTAATATTCATAACTTATTATTTTTAAATATTTTATTATCTATTGAAATTTGATTGTAGTCAATGTAAACCATAAGGAAAAAGAAATACAAGGCATATATCATTTGGAAGCTTACCCATTCCCAGTTCTCTTTCAGGCATGAACCAAAAACTAGAATCAGAATTATAATTGCCCCCCCTGCAATAGCTTTACGAGTAAACAATCCTGCAGTAATTAAAATACCAATACTGAGTTCCAGAAATGGCAAAACACTTGCCCACATACCCACTAAAGATGCAGGAAGCAGTGTATCCTGAAAAGAATCCAGCATCCATATTTTAAAATCGAATAATTTTGGAAGGCGAACCAAGCCATGCCCCAATAAATTGATACCCATTGTTATTCTAGCAAACAAAAAGGCCAACTCTTTGTCTTTGTTTCTCATGTTATCTTCTTACTATTAATTATTTCGTATTGTAAAAAATGATACCAACAAAGTTAATTTCATACCACGCATCCCTTCCTGTATAAATTCATTATAAAATTGTATATTTGGACTATGACTAGATTTAAACAACACATTCCGTTTGTAGTCCTGGAATTTGAAGGTGACATATGGGATTATCCACCACACAATCATGATCATTTTGAGATTATTCTAATAAAGAAAGGAATAGGAAGACACATTATTAATGAAGTGCCTTTTCAATACAAAGCCGATGATATCTTTTTAATTGCACCGAATGATTTTCATTACTTCGAAGTAGATGAAAGAACCTCATTCTGTTACTTAAAGTTCACTGATCTAATCTTTAAGAAAGATGGAAATATACAAGAAAAGGCTAAGTGGATGCAAAGGATCGAATCTGTCTTGTTTAATCCTAATCTAATTCCAGGTGATGTTAGGTATAATGAAGACGATAAAAAAAGAATACTTCATATTGCTGAAATAATACTAGACGAACACCATAATCCTCGCAATTATAGTACTGAAATAATCTCAGATGCCGTAAGTATGATTCTTAGTATAATTGCAAGAAATATTTGTAATCTTTACTGTGAAAAGCAGGTTAAAGCTGAAGCTAATAAGGGTAAGATAAATGAAATACTAACTTACATCCGTCATCATGTATATGATCCTGAAAAAACCAGGATTGAAGTAATTGCTGATCACTTCAGCATGTCGAAAAATTACATCAGTATATTCTTTAAAAAACATGCTGGAGAGTCTTTACAACAATATATTTTAAACTATCGAATGACACTTGCAGAAAATAGGATTCGATTAAGTGATTTTACCATCTCTGAAATTGCTTTTCAATTGGGGTTCACTGATGAGAGTCATTTAATTAGGCATTTCAAAAAAAGGTATGGGGCAAATCCTGGAGAATATAGAAAAACTCTTGCTGGCCTGCATGATGGATAAAACACGAACGATTTAGGCACGGTCTTTTAATAACCTAAGTCTTCATCTATTAGAATAATTTTAATTCGCTTTGCAGGAAACGACTTCTCCGTTATAGTCCAAACATTACAAATACGATGTGGCGCTTGGCAGTCCATACATACCCCTGTTTTTTGACATGGAAGTCTTACCTCAGCATTTCTCAAAGCATTTAATGGTGCCGAAATATTCTTAATTCGTTCAATTGCCTCTTTGATGTTTCTTACAATTTTATTTTTTCCAACAAAAACAACAATATTTTTTGGGCCAAAAGCCAGTGCGGCTACTATAATTACAGATTGGGTGCAGTACTTTAAGTTGGCGTACATGAAAAAGCTCTTGATCAAGGTAGATGAATGGTATCGTCGACGATTAAGAATGGTGATATGGAAACGATGCTGACGAATTAAAACCAAGTATCGGAATCTTATTAAGCTTGGTATCAATAATTACAAAGCTTACGAGTCAACTAATACGAGGAAAGTATATTGGCAAATTGCTAATAGCTAGATTCCTTCAAGAACTATTACTATTCTACGATTGCAAGAAGCAGGTTACGTTTTCTTCTCTGATTGTTACCGAAAGGTAAGAGTTGTATATATGGAACCGCAGTATACAAGAACGTTACGTACAGTGGTGTGAGAAGTCGGAAAATCGATTAGGAGGAAAACTATTTTATTTTCCTCCTAATCGATTTTGTTATACTTATATTTTACTTTATAAGTTACAATTTTCACTAATCAGGGTTGTCAAAACGAATGAAAGTAATTTTAAGAAAACGTAAAATTAAGAATGGTGTACAAGAAAGTCTATATCTTAAGTTTTATAAAGCATATGAAAAGTTACCAAATCGGAAATTAAAGCTTTTTTTCGATTTCCCAGTAACACCTTATTAACCTTTGTTTACCAAATTCATTCTCTATTCACTACTTTTGCAATTTGATGAGATATAGTCATTTCAAGTTATCTTCATCTTGAACACATCTAAAACCTGTATGCGATAGGCCGGTATCTATACTGGTCTTCATTCGGGCAGCAACCCTGTATCCAGAGCAATAATCTTCATTACAAAGAAATGATCCTCCCCTAACTACACGTTTCGGAATATTTGGTTCTTGCGGATCATAACTTGAAAGAGGACCTTGAGGATTTCGAACAACAATCCCATTTAAGCTTTTATAATAATCGGCATGATACCAATCAGAGCACCACTCCCACACATTTCCTGCCATATCGTATAAACCAAAATAATTGGCTTGAAAGGATTTTACTGGTGAGGTGGCATAAAAAGCATCTCTTTGGGTATTATGGTTGGGGAATTGTCCTTGCCAAGAGTTGGCCTTTACACTCCCTTCATCCACATTTTCATTCCCCCAAGGATAAATTTTATTGGATAATCCACCACGAGCAGCATACTCCCACTCAGCTTCTGTTGGTAATCGCTTACCAGCCCACTTACAGTAGGCCATGGCATCTTCCCAAGCCACATGTACAACCGGATGATTCTCTAAGCCTATCAAATCTGAACTTGGACCTTTAGGTTGACGCCAATTAGCTCCCTTAACCCAGGACCACCAAACAGGTGCTACATTCACATTCACATTCACATTCACAGGATAGGCTGGCGGCGTAAATACAAGCGATGCTGGCACAAATAAACTTTCATCTGGCTTTGGTGTTCCAGGGGGTAATTGTTTCTTCATCTCTTCCCATATGGGCTTTCGCTCTGCCACTGTTAGATATCCTGTAGCATCTACAAATTCCTTAAACTGTGCATTAGTCACCTCATGAACATCCATCCAGAAACCGCTAAGTTCCACCTTATGCTTTGGATACTCATCTTTTCTAGCCTGTTCATTGTCTCCTCCCATCATAAAGCTTCCTCCAGGAATGAACACCATCCCCTTATGTTGCTTTTTCGCGATATCCGAAGGAAATCTCGAAGGAACTTTTTGGCAACAGCTGGCCAACTCTTTATCCTCTTTTACTTTTTTGTCAGCTTCATTCTTCCCTGAACAGGAAAACAAAATTATTGGTCCTAAAATCAGGATTCCGATTCTAATGTTTTTGAAATTTTTCCTTTGCATGATCTCCTCCTTATCCCTTTTTCACAAAATCATTGAAAGCATTGTAGGTTCCTCCGCTTTGCTGAGCTTCCATTTCTTTCTGCATCTGCATTTGCTGTGCAATCCAGTTTCTTCCCATCTCCTGAAGTTGGGTGTGGGCATGAGCAAAGAACATTTTGTATGAAGTACAGAAACGCGGCATTCCATTGTCCATAGGATCTTTGATTCTGTCTTTTGTACAACCTCCAAAACAATGTTTCAGGTAACTACAGCTCTTACATTTACGCGGCAATTTGGCTTTCATGCAACCAAACTGATGCTGCTTTTTTGAGTTTAGCATGTTGATGATTTTCCCTTGCTTGATGTTTCCCAATTTCCACTGAGGTTCCACAAAAAAATCACAAGCATATACATCGCCGTTGTGCTCGATTACCGTATATACTCCACACTCTTTCTGCAGTGTACATTCTGGTGCAGGTATTCCCACATAGGTATGGAAAAGCGAATCGAAATGACGAACCGATGTAGTAGGAATTCCATTTTGGAAATCATTGATCCAAAGATCCCAAAGCTTACAAAGTACTTCTCCGTACTTTTCAGGCGAAAGCGAAAAAGATGCAGCCGCTCTGGGGTTCTCCTTATCTGTCTCAACAATAGGAATGAACTGCATAAAATCGAAGCCCATTTCCTTGTGATAATTGTAGATCTCTTCGATATGATCAGCTGAATGATCAGTCAAACAGCTCAGTACATTTGTAGCCACTCCCTTGTCCAATAACATTTTGGCATTTTTCGACACAATCTCCCAACTTGGTTTTCCATTTGGAGTAAGACGATAATGATCGTGAATGTGTTGTGGTCCATCCAAAGATAAACCTACCAGCCAATTGTACTCTTTTAGGAATTCGGCCCACTCTTCATTCAACAATAAGCCGTTGGTTTGCAAACCATTCCCAACCGTTTTCCCGTTTCCGTATTTTTGTTGAAGTTCAATCACTTTCCTGAAAAAGTCCAGTCCCATTAAGGTAGGTTCTCCTCCCTGCCATCCAAATGACACTTCCGGTCCTGATTGTTCCATAACCTGGCGGATTAACATCTCCAGGGTTTCCTCATCCATACGGTGAACCTTTTTTTGGTTATAAAGACCCACTTTTTCCAAATAGAAGCAGTAGGTACACCCCAGATTACAATCCGGTCCAGAAGGTTTTATCAGCACTGAATTCAATTGTTTTTTAAGCATATATTTTTCCTTTCCCACAGTGAAAAATTTCATTTAATACTGTGCCCAATCCCTCAAAAAAAGGAAGGTAATTTGTTATTACACTTTTTTATTCGTTTCGTAACATGATCGTTCGGGAAGCAGAAAACATATATTCTTATTCCAACGATTATAGGATGTAATTAGCTTGCTTTGTTAGACACATAAAATTACTTACAATCCTACTAATGTTGAAAAAAACTTCTCAAACGATTTCGGTATCACGGTGTAAAAATATCAAGAATTAGAAATAGAACAGTTGGTTTTTCGTTCATTATAGGGGTAAAATAGTTCAACCTTCTTTGTTCTGTATAGGAAATTGAGTAAGGCAGAGACAAAACGGAAAAGCTTGTTTTCCATATAAAGACAAGCTTTCCCGGAATAAACTATATCATCTCTTCAACTAATCGTATGTTTCCAAATCAATAACCTTCAAAGAAGAAATCGTATTCTCCATTTTACTGCTAAAACTGCGTGTCGTTCTTGTATATTCATGAGCAGTTCCAGCAAATCCTTTCCCGGTATATGCAATCACTTTAAGTCCCCAGGGAACCATAAGTGAGGAAATTTTATTGTCAAAGTTCAATGCCTGCAATTCAGCCTCATCGTACTCGCCAGGACTTAAACGCAAGCTTTCACCCTGGTATCCCTCGCCGGAATAGAGAGCAACTTTTTCTGTATCCAATATGACATCACGTACCGGAATTCCACCATATTCTCCTTCCGGATACCATGTAAGGTTCAGGTAATCGTAAAACTTATCATCGGTATTGATACACCAAGGCACTTCTATCTTTGCCAATTCACGAACAAAAAAAGTAGCAAACTGCACCTGCGTTGGAATATCGTACTCATTTCCCTTGTTGTAATTCCCAGCCATCCAGGCTCCCAGCCAGGTAGAGCGGCCAGTTGCTTTCATGTATTCCTTGGCAGCCTCAAAGTGATCAAGCACCAATTGGCGCTCTTCAGGAGTTCCTGTGGTCCATTGCTTGTTCCCTTCCAAAGCCGGTCCGGCAGCATAGCAGTGCCATTCCATCATAATAAAAGGGTCCGTTTCATCCGGAAATTGAATGTATTGCAAGTTAGCAGGTTTTGATAAACCAACCGGTGGAACAATTAGAATTCGATAAGGATTTGATTCCCGAATTGCCGGAATGATATCAGCATAAAACTCATTCAAAAGCTGATGGTCTTTTTTCAAATTGCCATTCAGCTCAACAAAGAGGTTGAACACAAGCAAATCGGAATAGTCCTTGTATCGTTCTGCAACAGTACGCCACCAATCAACCGTAACTTGCTTTGCCTGTTCCATGTCCTCTCCTTCTTCAGCATCATGCCCATGGAAAGCCAATACAGGAATCAAGCCATGCTTTAAACACTGATCAATCTGTTCATCCAAATGCGAAAACAGGTCATCCGTAGCGGGTTTATTCACACGAATTCTCACCATTGTAAAACCTGCCCCGGCAATATCAATTACTTTTTGCTCATCATGATTCTCAATGTATTTGTTGAATTCAGACCAGGCAACATCGAAGCCCTTTCCCATCATTTGCACCAATTCATCTGGATAAAGCACTCCTTCAATCCGTTCCTCTTCCGATGAATCATCATTATCGTCGTCGGTATTTCCATCAACATTCTCTTCAATACTCTCTTTAACCTCCTCAACAACGGAAGAGCCTCCACAGGCACATAGAAAAAAAAGAGAAAAAGACAGGCAGTAAATCAATTTTCGATTCATGTCTTATCGTATTTCTTTTCAGGTTAAACTATCTTTTGAATTGAGCTTGGAAAAAATCAACACTGGTAGCTTTCATTTGCTCATACACTTTTTTGTATTCTTTATTCCCAGCCAGATTACGAGTTTCCAATTCATCTTTTTGATAATCGTAAAGTTCTTCCCCTACAATTAAATCTTTATTGAAAGCTTGTGTCGTTCTAAAGTTTTCTCCCATCCAAACCACGTAACGATATCTCTCGGTACGGAAGGCATATCCCATTGCTTTTCCTCTTCTAAACTGACTTACCGAGTATTCCTTAACAGATTTTTTCTCTCCATTAAGTAAAGGCACAAGGCTGGTTCCAGCTAAATGTTCTGACTCTTCGATACCTGAAAGCTGACAAAGTGTTGGAAAAATATCTACAAACTCCGATGGAGCATTCACTTTTGTTCCTTTCTGTATCTCGGATGTTGAAAAAATCAATGGAGAACGTGTTGCCTGTTCAAAGTTGGAATGCTTGCACCACAGACCATGATCACCCAAATGCCAACCATGGTCACCCCACAATACAATTATGGTATTCTCTCGTAAGCCAAGCGAATCCAATGCGTCCAATACCTTTCCCACCTGTGCATCCATATAAGAAACCGATGCATAGTAGCCATGAATCAATTCCCTTTGTTTCTCTTCAGGAAGTAGATCTGGTCCAATATCTGAGAAAGACTTCAATTTAGGAATATCGCTATACGACTGAATTTCTCCTGATTTGTGATAAGCGATTTTTGGCCCGTTTTTAGAAAACTTTTGATAAGGTGCCAAAGGCAGCTCATTTCTGTCGTACAAATCCCAATACTTTTTAGGAGCTACAAATGGCAGGTGTGGTTTCTTAAAACCAACTGCTAAGAAGAATGGCTTTTCATCCTTTGAAAATCGCTCCAACCTGTCAACTGCAGATAAAGCAAGTACCCCATCAGTGTATGCGTTATCAGGAACGTCCACACACTCCGTTGAAGGTTTAATGCGCTTCATCACATACCTGTTTAAAGCACCTCCTTTTTTGTTCTTCTTTTTCCCTTCCGCAGTATAGAAAGCCACTTTTTCCTTTGTTTCAGCAGACTGATAATGACCCAGAACTTCTTCTCCAAGCTCTGTATTCTTGTATTTTTCATCACCACTGAAAGCAAATTCCTCACTCCAGGAAACCTTGTCGTGCTTTGCATCTACACTACGACGATCGTATATTTTACCTACACCAGTCGTGATATAACCTGATTTTTTAAAATGCTGCGGCAAGGTTAAAATATCAGGATTTTTATCTCTGATCTTCGTTTTCAAATCCCACACCTTGGTACTATCGGGACGAACTCCTGTTAACAAGCTAGCTCTTGATGGAGCACAAACCGCCTGCTGACAATGATTATTCATAAAAACCACCCCTTGTTTTGCAAGTCGATCTATATTGGGAGTTTTCATTTGCTCTACACCATAGCATCCCAAAACAGGTTTCAAATCATCCACAGCAATGAAAAGAACATTTTTCTTTTCCTGTGCTTGTCCTAATAAGGGAATAGCAGCCAGAGCAAAAGACAATCCTTTTTTGATGATATAATTAGTCATATTCATTTCTTTTTTAACTTATTTAATAAGCTTTTAAATCAAGTTTTATATCTCTGAGTTATAAAAAAGGAAATTTCAAATTCCTAAACTCAAAGCCTGCAGACTACATAAAATGTTCATGAGCTTGCGAATAATATGCTAAAGACTTACAGTTGCGTTACAGCCTCTAAATCGGCCCCTTTTTGCTTTCTAAATCTTAGGGTAGCATAAGTACTCATACCAATTATTATGATTCCTCCAAGAATTACACGAGCAGTGGGCAATTCATTCAAAAATACAATCGCAAATATTATTCCATAGACTGACTCTAGACTAAGTATTATACTAACGAGCTGTGCTTTAGTTGAATTCAAGCTATTTATGAGCAATAAATGAGGGATGGCTGAGAAAATTGTACCCAGAAGTAATAAAAGGGAAATATTTCCAGTTGTAAGTTCAAATTTCAATAAAAATAAAAATGGAATTAATACAATTGTTGCAACCATATTCTGATAAAATGTTACTACTAAACTTGAATACCTAGGTACATATCGTCTGCTAAATATAGATAATAGAGCCAGAGAAAAACCAGACATAAGTCCCCAAAGTAAGCCCTTCACAACACTATTACCAAAATCGAATTCAGGAATCACTAAAACAATTCCAATCATAGTTGTAATAGCAATTAAGACATTTGCATATGTAATTTTTTCTTTATTAAATAAAGGTTCAAGAAAGGTTGTAAATATAGGGAATGTTGCAAAAGAAAGCACTCCAATTGCAACAGTTGAGACTTGTACCGACTGAAAGAAAGAAACTAAGTTGATAGCCCATAAAACACCAAGAACTATCATTCTCTTATAGTCTCTCCACAATCTTAATTTAATTGATCTTTTCATCACAATTAAAATAGCACATAAAAGAAAAGAGGCAAAAAACACCCTTCCAATTACAATAATCGGAGAAGGTAATATGATAAATTTACCAAATAAACCAGTAGCTCCGAAAAGAACAACTGAAACATGGGCGGCTAATAATCCTTTAGTTTTTGCTTTCATATAATCTTAATTTTCCAAACTGCTTTTTAATCCACTCTCCGGTTTCAGTCAACTGATCCCATTCCTGACGCACACCGCTTCCTGGTTTAAATACAGATGAAGCTTCTGGTTTATCGCTCAAATTCCAGTTCATCCAACTAATTTTAAGCTGCTCCGGATTGTTTCCTGCCAAGATATCCAACCATATGGCTGCACTCTCGTAATCATTTCCATCATCTCCATTGTAGCTACTGGTCCCCCACTCCGAAACGAATACCGGAATTTGTTGAATAGCCTCAATAAATGCCTTTCTGTTTTTATGACTCTTTGCATAGAAATGGAAAGTATACATGATATTCTCAAAACTCAAAGGATCCTTAGCTGCCGCTGCCAGATTTGAACTCCAATCAGGTGTTCCCACCAGGATAACGGTTTCCTTATCGTTTTTACGAATCAGTGGAATAATCACATTTGCATATTTCTTCACCTCTTCCCAAGTTGTTTTATTGGGCTCATTACAAATCTCATAAATAACATGCTCCTTCCCTGCATGGGTTTTAGACATGTGCTCCCAGAAAACTTTCGCATCATCCAGCACTTTATTTGGATTTCCTGAATCCATGGCATGCCAGTCAATAATACAATACAAACCCAATTCTTCCGCCAATTCAACCAACTCATCAATTTGCTTGGTATAATATGCCGGATTATCTTTATAGTTCTTTGGATACAAAGCGAATCGCACCGCATCAACCTTCCAGTCTTTGGCTAAAACTTCCATAGAACTTCTGTTCATACAGTGTGCAAACCAATACAAACCATGGGAACTCATCCCCTTGATTTGAACAGCACTCCCATTTTCATCGCACAACTGACGACCAACAACTTTTAACTTTCCGTATTTCTTAACCGGAGCTTTTGCAAGGGCTGCTCCGCATACAAACAGAGCAGCTATTAGAATAAGAATTTTTTGTCTCATACTTATTTATTTCCAGGATTATCCCATAATTACTTCTACCTGATATTCTTTGCCTTCTTCGCCAACAGGTAGCTTGTTTCCTTCAATAATTTCACCGTTCATTTTTAGGCAGGCAATTCCTTTCATCACTCGATTAGGGTTTGAAACGGAGATGTTATAGATAGCACCTCTGAAATTTCTAACAACTTTAAAGCCTTCCCATGAATCCGGAATACAAGGATCTACTGTTAAACCATCGATTTCTGGTCGAATTCCCAAAAGGTAACGTGTAGCTGCATAATAGGCCCAGGTTGCTGTTCCACTCAACCATGGCAAACGGGACGATCCAAATCTCTTGCTGTACACACTGTGAGTTGACTGTGCATATACATAGGGTTCTATCTCTCTGATTTCTGCCTTGTCGTTATATGCTGCTGGCAAGTAGCTCTTATAATACTTATATGCTCTGTTTCCATTTCCCAGCATACTTTCAGCCATTACTCCCCATCCTTGTGTATGGTTGAAAATCCCTGCATTCTCTTTCATACCAGGATTGAACAATACGGCACGAACGATATCAAAATCTGATTTTTCGAATGGTGGAGCACACAACATGATACCATAATCGGTATACAAATCGTCGTGAACAACATTCATAGCCTTTACGGCTTTTTCTCTATCGGCATGACCACTAATCACAGCCCAAACCTGTGGATTCATGAAGATATTACCTTCTTCATTCTCTTTGGCTCCAAAACGGAATCCTTTATCGCTAAAAGCTCGAACGTAACGGTCTTCATCCCAGCAATTCTCTTCCAGACTCTTATCCAGAATTCGTAATTCCTGCTCTGCCCATTCCACTTCCTGTTCCAGACCAAGCTTACCTGCTATCTCAATGTATTTGGCCAAACCATAACGCAATTGGAAGGCTACAAATACCGATTCACCTTCATATCCTAACACCAGGCAATCATTCCAGTCTGCAGCCAATCCACAAGGAATACCATGGGCCCCTGAACGCTCCAGGTTAAACTCAATGGCTCTTCGTAAATGTCCGAGTACAGTATCTTTCCCCTTATCTGCATAGGGTAGTTCTTTTAGGTAGAAATCAAAGTTCCCGGTTTCATTTACATATTCAGGAATTGCATTGAACAACCACAAACAATCATCAGAACGGTATTCATTTGCCTCAGGTTCTTTCTCCTGTCCAGGTTTGTGTGCGAATGGCTTCACCACTGGCATCGCTCCTCCGGTTGAAGCCTGACCTGTAATCAATAGCTCCAAACGTTCTCCTGCCTCTTCTGGAACGGAATGCATCACACCCAACATATCCTGTACTGAATCACGGTAACCTAAACCATCACGAACTCCAGCATATACTAAACTGGCAGCTCTTGACCATGCATAGGTAATCTGACAATTGTATGGGCTCCAAACATTCAGCATGCTGTTGACATCAGCATCAGGAGTTTCAACTTGCATTACTTCCAAACGACTGTGCCAGTAGTTCTTTAACTCTTCCAATTCATTTTTCAGAATCGATAGGTCTGCATATTTCTCTTTTACTTCAGCACCTTCTTTTTGAGCACTTCCAATACCCATGATAATGGCGAACTCAACAGTTTCTCCAGGCTGCAAGCAAATGTCTGTCTGTAAAACCCCGCAAGGATTTCCTCCTTCGGCCAATGAGCCTGCGCATTCACCTTTTTGAACAACCTCAGGATTACCATAGCCGTTATATCTGCCAATAAATACATCCCTATCGGTATCATAACCTGAAACCTCTGCTCCTACCATGGCAAAGAAGGTATGGCGCTGCTGATCCTTCTGCTGAAAATCCTCAGGCATTTCAGGCATATTGATGTTCGATCCATGATCGATAATGCCATCAGCAACCGACATTTTTGCGATGTACTGCGTGTACTGAAGGTTGCCTAAATCATCCCCTGCATTCCAATTACAAGCATACTCTACAAAAGGAAAAGCCCTTAAGTTTCTTGTCTCCTTGCCCTTATTGGTAAGCTTCACCATCCATGTTTCATAAGCCTTTCCTCTGGGAACAAAGTAGGTTACTTCCGAAGCTATATCTTTGTATTCCGAACTAATTTTTGTGTAAGCTGTTCCGTGTCGGCACTCGGTTTTAAATTGCTCCAACGACTTTCCAACTGGCTGCCATGAGGCAGACCAAAAATCTTTAGATTCCTTGTCGTGAAAATACAGATAACGCCCTGCCTGATCCATAGGGACCGAATTGAAACGCAATCTGGTAAAGCGCCCCTGAGCTGCTGATTTATAAAAACTGTATCCTCCGGCATTATTGGTTATAATAGCTCCGTAGTTTGTATCTCCTAGGTAGTTGGTCCATGATGCCGGAGTATCCGGTCGTTCCACTACATATTCTTTATTCTTATCGTCAAAATATCCGTACTTCATTTTCTTCAATCTCTAGTTATTAGTAGCTAGTCTCTTCTTTAATTCTTTTGATAGTTTATCGCCAAAGCTTTTGGCCCCATTCACATTAAAGTGAACGGCATCTTTCAGGTCTTCAAGTTTGGAAATCTCTTCTCCCCTGATTAGGAAAATGTTCCCATCTCCCTTCTGTTGAAATTTTTCCACCACCTGAGTCATATGCTTTCTAAATTCAGCAATACTCTCCCCACTCTTTTTACTGCGCAGAGTTTTTGTATGGGTTGGTGTAATACAGAACAGTTTGGTATGGCTGTGCTTTTCACGTATGCTTGTCAGGAAATTCTCTAATCTTTTGCTATACTCTTTCGCTGATATTCCCTCTCCATTATAGTCATTGTATCCAATCAGGATGGTCATGTAATCGATACGGGAAAAGTCATCCCTGATCATTTCTGCCATAGGCACAGAAGTTTTCCCTCCTCCTACTGCCAGGTTATACAAGTCCCAGTTCATTTCACGGGACAATAAAAAAGGATAGGTTTGATGACTTGCCTGCTGCCCGGTACCATGAGTAATGGAATTCCCATAAGCTACATAAACAGGCTTCTTTTCCGATTTGATCTCCTTCAAGTCGTACCCTTCGGCCAATTCAATATTTACCAGACCTACATTGGCCCAGTTCGGAAGACTGATTTCATAAGTAACTTCTTCACCTTTATGCGCAGGTTCTATATCGAAGGATAATAAGGGTCCCTCTTTTTTACCAAAACTCTTAGCCTCTTTGAATTCTTTATTTTCAAAGATTCCAAACACAAGCCCCCTGTTGTCTCCTTCCAATACTTTAAAGTTGACTTTTACTTTGGGACTCGCCGTTTTAAATGCCACAATAACTCCTGTTGTTGTTTGCGCTTTTACAGGACTAAACTTGCTTTTGGATTTCGACATCGCCAATATGCTAGCTGAATGTCTTGGAAACACCATCACTCCATTCTTCATGTAATGATATTTACTTCCTTTTATTTTGAGCAGCGGATTGTTGGCTGCAATAGAACTCTCTTTTCCCGAAGACAGTAATTGCGATACCGTGACAAACTGATATCCCTCTGATTTTAGCTGAGGAAGTACCTGTTTCAAGGCATTGATAGTATGTTGTCTTTCATGACAAAGAATGATCGCTCCTGAATGAACATCATCCATAATTCGTTTTACGATTCCTTCAACAGGTACATCTTTCTTTGCATCCCTGGCATAAACGGAAGCATTTACAGCTTTCAAGCCAAGAGATTCCAAACTACCACTATTCAGCATATCATACTTTAGAAAAGGGGCACGATACAAGCTTGGTGAGTATCCCAATTCTTTCTTTATCATATCCTGAAACCCTTTAATCTCCTGCATAGATTCATCAGATGTAGTAGTTTTCGACGGACGCTTATGAGTCATGCTATGGTTGCCTATTTCATGCCCTCTTTGTAATACCTCCTTGGCTAAGACTGTATGCTTCGATAGGTTTCTCCCAATAGTAAAGAAGGTGGCTCTTCCTTCTGCTTTCTCAAACAAATTCATGATTTCGGCAGTAGTCTGCGGATTCGGCCCATCATCAAATGTGAAAGCAAGCAACTTCTGCTTTGTCTTAACAGACTGTAAAGGTTCAATTGTCTGGCTCATGACAGACAAAGCTGCCAGTAGGAAAATTCCAATCAATATAATTAATCTCTTACTCATGCAATTCAACTTTTCAAGTTCGAACTAATTCAAGTGAATGAGGGGCTGCTAAATCGAGTACGCCACTACAGACTGTGCTCTACCAAATAACAAAACCTCTACGCCTTGCAGCCCCTATTCAATTTACAATTAAAACTTACGCCTTTACTCTTCTTAATTTCAACTCCTGTTCTACTTCGCCTAAAAACTTCTCATCCAGCTTGTAGAATAGCATAAAGATGGCTGCCAACACACTTCCCGCAGCAGGAATCAAACTCATCATCAATTGAATTCCTGTTAAAGCTCCTTCGGCTTGCTCTACATTGGCTTTGAAACCAAATGCAGCCAATAACCATCCTGCCAATGCTCCACCAATGGTCCATCCAAACTTTTGTGCCATGGTTGATGCCGACATAACCAAGCCTGTTGCTCTTCGTCCGGTTTTCCACTCTGAATAATCTGCTGCATCGGTATACATGGCAAACACCAATGGTGCGGTTGGTCCAAATACGAAACTGATTAACACCTGTAATACAAACATGGCAATGATGTCGTCCTTCCCTACAAAATAGAAGGCAACAGTTAAAACACTGGTAAGAATCATGCTATAGATGTAGGCTCTCTTTTTTCCGAAAGTTTTCGATAACCACTCTGTTAAGGTAATAGATGCAATGGTTGCAATGGTACCTGCAATCATAAAGCCAGAGGCCAGGGCATCATTCCCCACATAGTATTTGAAGTAATACATGATGGCACCATTTCGAACGGAAACGTAGGATAAGGTAAAGATTCCCAACACAAACAAAATCCACCAAGGCTTGTTGGCTGCCAAATCTTTAATATCATCTTTAAGTGATGTTTTTTGCTCTTTTGCAGGCTGAACTCTCTCCTTGGTAGTAGCAAAAGTGATCAGGAACATGATCACTGCCAGAGTAGCCATAACAACCATGGCCCACATAAAACCTTTGCGTTCATTCACTACATTTACCTTGATTTGAGCTTTACTAAAGTCAACTCCTTCAATATAATCAGCAACAGCCACAGTTTTCTTTTCAAATCCCTTCTGCAAGGTCAGTAGTCCACTTGTAGTATCTGCCTCAGCAAACATTTCCGGAGTAAGTACACAAAGTGATATTTTTCCCTCAATCGGCTCTTCGCCCGGTACAGTAGCTTCCAATTCTATTTTAGATGTTCCTGTTCCTTTTTCAGTGATCACAATTTCATTCTGAACCTGCTCTGCGATCACAACGGAATCATCGTTCCCTCCAAATTGCTGAACCAATGGAAGAGTAATCCCCTGCACAATAAAAGCCCCAGCAAAAGCAAAAATAAATCGGTACTGAGAAAAACTTGTACGCTGAATAGGGTTTGATGAAACTACTCCCATCAAGGCAGAGTAAGGAATATTGATAGCCGTATACACCATCATCATGAGTGTATAGGTAATGTATGCATATACAATTTTACTGGCTACAGACCAATCAGGAGTCGTAAATGTTAACACTCCGATAATTCCAAATGGAATGGCCAACCACAGAATATAGGGTCTAAACTTTCCCCACTTGGTGTTGGTTCTGTCTGATAAGATTCCCATTAAAGGATCGTTTACCGAATCCCAAATTCTGGTTACCAGAAACATGGTACCTGCTGCCGCAGCAGGAATACCGAATACATCTGTATAGAAATACAGAAGAAACAGCATGAACGATTGAAAGAACAGGTTTGAGGCCGTATCCCCTAAACCGTATCCAATCTTTTCTTTGATATGTATCTTTTCGTTATTCATAGAATTTCGTTTGGTTAAAAAGTCTTGTCTATATTGTATTTCAATAGCCCGAACCTGAGGCAGACTAATTGTCTGTCCCAAGCCGGGCTATCCACTGTATAGTTATTTATTACTAAGCATTGATTTTGTTCTTGCTTTTATCCCATAACAACTTTCACCTTATTACAGGTTCCTTTATCCATTACAGGAACGATATTGGTATCCAATTTCTGATCATTCAGCCAAACCTCTTTAACTCCTTTAGAAACACCCTCAGGATTTACCACTTCAATCTGGTAGTTTGCACCTCTGAACTTACGGTTCACGGTATAGTCTTTCCATTCTTCAGGGATACAAGGATCTATTTTAATTCCATTGTAGTCTGGCTGAATTCCCAGGATATACTGAACCACGGCATAGAAATTCCAGGCTGCTGTACCTGACAACCAGCTGTTTTTACCTTCACCTGGCTTGTAGGCATCCTTCCCTGCAATCATCTGGCAATACACATAAGGCTCTACCTTATGAAGCTCCTGAACCTCCTCTAAATAAGAAGGACAGATTTGCTTGAAGTAATTCCAGGCTTCCTTACCGCGACCAATCTTGGTTTCCCCGATAATAATCCATGGGTTGTTGTGACAGAAAATTCCGGCATTCTCCTTGTATCCTGCAGGATAAGTTGAGATTTCGCCATATTCAATCATATACTTGGTGAAAGCAGGATTATTCAATACAATACCGTAAGGTGTATTCAATCTCTCCTTTACACTGTTCAATGATTTCTCAACCATGCCTTCTTCGATTCCGATTTCAGCCATGGAGCACCATCCCTGAGATTCAATAAAGATCTTTCCTTCTTCATTTTCATCAGATCCCACTTTATTTCCGTGGAAATCGTAGGCGCGAAGGAACCATTCTCCATCCCAACCTTTGGCTTTAACAGCCTCTTTCATGGCATCCACAGCTTTCTGAGCACGCTCAGCTTCTTCTGTTTTACCCAGTTGCTTACATAGATCGATATAGTCGTTTCCATAAACAACAAACAAACCAGCAATCATCAATGATTCAGCTTTCGAACCTTCGGTATTGTTCTCAGTTGTCTGGAAAGACTCATTCGGATTGGTTGAGAAACAGTTCAAGTTCAAACAGTCGTTCCAGTCAGCTCTTCCGATCAATGGCAGGCCATTTGGTCCTAAATTATTAATGACATGATTGAAAGAAATTGTCAGGTGATTAAACAATGGCTGAGCCAGGCTTTCATCATTATCAAATGGTACCATTTCATCAAGAATTGAGAAATCACCACTTTCTTTGATATAGCTAATTGTTCCTAAAATCAACCACATTGGGTCATCGTTAAATCCACCACCAATGGCATCATTTCCTCTTTTGGTAAGTGGCTGATACTGGTGGTAACATCCTCCGTCAGGAAACTGAGTAGAGGCAATATCGATAATTCTTTCACGGGCACGTTCAGGAACCTGGTGTACAAATCCGATTAAATCCTGGTTGGAATCACGGAATCCCATACCACGTCCGATACCTACCTCGAAGAAGGATGCAGAACGAGACATGTTAAAGGTAACCATACACTGGTATTGGTTCCAGATGTTTACCATGCGGTTCAACTTATCATCCTCGTGATCCAGCGTAATAATACTCAATAGATTCTCCCAGTAAGCAGCTAGTTCTGCCAAGGCAGCATCTACCTTTTCAACTGTATCAAATTTGGCAATCTGTGCCTTTGCTTTTATCTTATTGATAACGCCTTTGCTCTCCCACTTGTCGTCTTCAGCATTTTCAACGTATCCCAAAACGAAAATCAAATCTTTACTTTCTCCTGGCTGCAACTCAATCTCGAAATAGTGAGATGCAATTGGAGACCATCCGTGAGCTTCTGAATTGCGAGGAGCTCCATCTAAAACCGCCTGTGGTCCTGAAGCTTCATTATACAATCCCATGAATGATTCACGGTCGGTATCATAGCCATCGATATCGGCATTTACATGATAAAATGCAAAGTGATTTCTACGTTCCTTGTATTCTGTTTTGTGGTACAATGTTGAACCATCAATCTCTACTTCTCCAGTAGAAAGGTTACGCTGAAGATTGTTTTGATCATCTTCGGCATTCCATAAACACCATTCATTGTAAGAGAAAAGCTTAAACTTTTTAACTTCTTCACTCTTATTGGTCAATTTCATTTTCTGAATCTCGCACCAATTCCCAAGTGGAATGAAAAGAGTAACTTCTGACTCCAGTCCGTTTTTTTCACCTGTAATCTTGGTATAACTCAAACCATGGCGACACTCATACTTGTCCAATTCTGTTTTTACAGGTTTCCATCCTGGCGACCAAATTGTGTCATTGTCCTTGATATAGAAATAACGACCACCGTTATCCATTGGCACGTTGTTGTAACGGTACCTGTTCAAGCGACGAAACTTGGCATCCTTATAAAAACTGTAACCCCCTGCGGTATTAGAAACCAACGAGAAAAAATCCTCGTTACCTAAATAATTGATCCATGGAAATGGGGTATTGGGCTGAGTAATTACATACTCTCTTCTTTCATCATCAAAAAATCCGTACTTCATTTTCTTAGTCATTAATGTTTCTGTTGCCGATTGATCATTTTCGGGACAAAGAGCAGAACGTAACAAATAGGCCCTACTCTTTTCTAACCAACTAATTTCTAATTCTTAAATTCACCGAAAACTCCCGGTAAGTCGTTCAAATACTTTTTCAACTCTTTCTTCAATCCCTTTAACTTGGCTCTGTAAGTCTCGTTTTCGTACAGGTTATCTTGTTCCTTAGGATCTTTATTTAAATCGTAAAGCTGATCGGCATCGTAATAATGCTTATAGCGTTTTGTTGAAGGATATTCAGCATCACCACCTCCAGGTATCAACATCAAGTGTGAAAAAGGAAGACTTGCATCATCGAAATGGTATTTCAATTTGTTTGCGATACGGAAATTGTTCCAGTCATCCAACTTCTGCTGACGCTCTTTCATGGTCCAGTTCATGGCATACTCAGGGTAACGCAAAGCAATGTATTTGTGGTTATCCATCAACACACCGCGAGAGAATCCCATTTCGAAATAAAGCGACTCGTGAATCTTTTCTTTCTTTCCATCAAGTATTGGTAAGAAACTTTTTCCATCGAATGCCTTTACTTTTTCAACTTTTCCTCCGGCCATATCGTAGATGGTTGGTGCAAAGTCGATGTTTGAAACCAAGGCCTCATTTCTATTGCCACACTTGAATCCTCCCTTTTTCCAAACAATTGACGGGCTACTTACACCGCCTTCGTAAACCGATCCTTTGGCATACTGACCGTGATCGCTAAAGAAGAAAATAATGGTATTGTCTAACTTTCCTTCATCTTCCAGTCTTTGCATCAAAGCACCAAGAGCATCGTCAATCCACAATACATTGGCTTTGTTTTCAGGAATATTTCCTGGTGTTGCCAATCCTGCATCAATTAAACGCTGACCAATTGTCTCTTTGGCTGGCTGAACATTCGGAGCTTTATCCAAAATTCCTTCTGAGGTGATTCTGCGATCCGCATCCCAGGCCTGTTCTGCATTTGTTGGTCCGTGAGGAACAGTTGTAGCATAGTAAAGGAAGAAAGGCTGATCCTCTGCTTTATCCATAAAGTCCAGACTCTTCTCTGTAATCCAGTCCAGATTGTGATATCTTAACTTTTCAGGTCCCAAGTAGCTTGGGTTATCGTAATAATTTGCCCCTGCATAATCAAAGCCACACTTTTTCATGGCATCGGCAATCAGTTTGGCATTGCGTTTCAGTACTTTCACAGCATCTGGCGAAGTTGGATCCGTATCCAAAGGAAGTTTTCTCCAACCTTCTGCCTCAATTACATGATCTTTTCCGAAAAAACCTGTGGTATATCCCTGCTTCTTCAAAAGCTTGGCAATTGAATTCGATTTTGGTGTCATAAAAGAATTCCATTGCACCACGGTTTCCCCATCCATTCTCTTGGTATCCTTCAAGAATCCTTTGTTTTGGGCGCGACTGGCATACTGACCGGTCAAACAAGAAAATCGGCTTGGGGTACAAACAGCTGAACTCACATGCTGTCCGAACATAACAGTTCCCTCCTTCGCCAAACGATCGATATTGGGGGTTAGGTTTTTCCCCTTCCCTTCTGGCAGACAATTAAATTGGAAACGCTCCATATCATCTGCAATAAAAAAGATGATATTTGGTTTTTCCTGCTGCGAAGCGATGTGCTTTCCTGCCGAATTACCGGTTTTACTTACAGGTGCAGAAGCCTGCGCCTGGTTTTCTCCTGCCAATAAACAGAATGGCATCATCGCTAAACTTAAGCTCTTAGCTGATCTTGAAAAAAGACCTGTGCTTCTTCTTGTTTTTATAGTTTCGTTCATGTATTTGTTATTTTTTCCCTTCAACCAGCCTGGTTACTCTCAAATTTTATTTACTTATAAAAACACCTCAGCCAACTGAAAGATTTATCAATTATCTTTGAGTTTCGTTATCCTTTGTTCCTTATCGGCACAAACGATGGCACACTGTAGAAGGCCGCGTTTTTAACCTTTAAGGAACAGTAGCAAAAATAGATTGAGGGGGACGAAAGATGGTTCACTCATGAATCGGAAAGGTAGGTTTTACGATCTATCGGGCTGGAGCGCAAAAAAGAAGCTCACTTGGAAAAGCTAATTACCAGCCTACTACAGGAAAACCAAGGCGCTTTTTTTAGATTTTCTAACCAGGGTATTTGAATACTCTAAAGGAAAATAGATGAATCAAAAACAGTAGTTTTTCAATCAATTTTTCAGGAAGGAAATAAGAATTACCAAATGATATTTTGAGTTTCAAATTCTCATAAAGTCACCCCAAACGAAAAATTGGCACTCAAATTTTCATGAGCATACTTCCGAAAGTTTAATCGATACAAAAAATTTTTTGGAACATACCTCCAGTAATTTAATCGACACAAAAATCTTCTGGGACATACTTCCAGAGATTTAATAGATGTAAAAATATCCTGGGGTATACCTCCAGAAATTTAATAGCTGCAAAAAACTCCTGGAACATACCTCAAGAAATTTAATCCTTACAAAAAGATCTGGGAACATACCTCCAGTAATTTAATTGGCACAAAAATTCCTTGGTGCTTACCCGCAATTCTCAAAAATGAAATAACGCAGACATCGCTTATTGCAATACCTGCGTTATTGTATTTAAAATTCCTTTCTATTTCAATTCTGATCGGCTTTCATACTCTTTTTAAAGTAGCCTTTACTCATCTGCTCCATTTCTTCTTTGGCCGAAGTGTAAGCACTGTCATCAATCAGGTTGCGGGTTTCCAAAGGATCCTTTTTATAGTCGTAAAGCTCTTTGGCAACAATCAAATCCTCACCAAAGGGACCAATCTCATCCTGTTTGAATTTGCTTTTGAACCACACCACATAACGGTAACGCTCATTTCTAAAAGCATATCCCATAAGGTTCCCATTTCTGTGAAACTGACTCACGGCAACATCTTTCACCTTTTCCTTTTCTCCACTCATGATGGAAAGCAGACTTGTTCCATCAAGTTTAGCCGGGGTATTCACACCACTTAACTCACAAAGGGTTGGAAAAATATCAACGAATTCGGTAGGTGAAGCATTGCTCCCCTTATATTTGGAACCATAGGAAACAATGAGTGGAGAGCGTGTAGACTGCTCGTAATTGGTATGTTTACACCACATGTTATGGTCGCCCAAATGCCATCCGTGATCGCCCCACAACACCACAATGGTATTCTCTCTCTCTCCCAAATCGTCCAACTGTTTCAACAACAAGCCCACCTGCTGATCGATAAAGGAAACACAGGCATGATACCCATGAATCAACTCCAATTGTTTGCTGTCTGCAATCTTCCCTTTTTGGGGTACATCTTCATACAAACTTCTGATTTCCCAGCCTGGCTGATAGGCAAAGCCCGGTGCATTTTCTGGTTTCTCCTGGAAAGGATGCACCTTAAAATCATTTCGATCATAGAGATCCCAGTATTTCTTGGGAGCCACAAAGGGCAAGTGTGGTTTATGAAAGCCAACGGCCAGAAAAAAAGGTTTTGACTGCTTGGACAGTTGCTGCATCAACTCATTTCCCCTTATCAAAATCTTTCCATCAACAGTAATGCTGTCGGCAACATCAGGAACTTCGGTACTAATTCGTTTTTTGGAATAGATCCATCCTTCTCCAATTGGGTTGGAACCTTCCAAAAGCTCGTAAGGCTCGCTCCACGAAAGGGAATCATGATGCTGATCGACCGAGCGAACATCAAAAACCTTCCCCACCGCTGCGGTGCTGTATCCATTGTCCTTGAAATGCTGCGGAAGCGTGGTGATATCAGGATTCTTATCGCGGATGAATGTTTTCAGGTCGTATATTTTCGTAAAATCTGGTCGCATTCCCGTTAGCAAACTGGCACGGGAAGGGCCGCACACCGCCTGCTGGCAGTGAGTATTTGTGAAAACTACCCCGGTTTGCGCCAGGCGATCGATGTTTGGCGTTTGTATCAGGCTATCGCCATAACAACCCAACATGGGCTTTAAATCATCAATGGCAATAAACAGGACATTGGGTTGTTGCTGCTGACTTTCCTGTACCTTTTTGCTTTGGCAGGAAAGTGCAAACAGTGGCACCAATGCCAGTAGTGATTTTGATTTCATAAGTAGATGTAATAGTTTACTTTTGCTTTCTAAACACTCTAAAAACACCTATTGAAGGAACTCTCCCCTTGTTTGTTTTTAGAATTTTCATCCTGATTGATTTGGTTTTTATTTCACTGAATTTCAAACTAAAATCCATTCCTATTTGTTCACCTTCATACAGTGTTTTCCATTTTCCATTTGTAAGATATTCAATCACAAACTGTCTTACAGAACAATTTCTGATTTGCTCGGCAAGCATGAGGTAATCAAGATCCTCTGCCCTTTCAAACTCTGCTGTTAGCCATGGGGATTTATCTTTATTTTCCGGTGACCACCAGATTTTATGCTTCTTTCCTTCAGCAAATACAGATTTCCCTTTACCAAATAAGGCATCAGGACTTTTATTTAGAGAAACCGAACTAGAGGCAATACCTCGAATATTCATTATTTCACTATTCGAACAAACAGTTTCAATTGGATTTATCGCTTCCGCATTGGTATCTAGCTCCAGCTTCACGATATGATCAAGCTTATTTTGTACCCCTTTAAAACGAATCGATAAAACATTCTTGCTGTTATCAAGTTCTATTTCCCCTCCGGTAAGCAGACTGGCACTCTTAATTTTAGCTGGTAGTGTTGGAAGTGTTATTTCCTGAGAGCCATTTTTCCCGAAATCAGTTAGTATGTGAAGATATACTGTATTTCCCCTACAAGTTGCTCCTCCCCAGGCTCCAGGTTTATAGGGGCCACCCTTGGTATGATAGATACTCTCTCCATATTTATTCATCCAATCCCCAATCTGTGAATAGATTTGTTCTTCGGGAGGATTAATGAATCCTTCTGGTGAAGGTCCAGTATTTAGAGCAAGGTTACCTCCAGAGCAAACTGCCCTGATTAAAATTCTTTGATTTGTTCGGTATGTTTTAAACCTTTCACCTCCTGTCCATGACCAGGCTTCACTGATGGTGCAACACATTTCCCAAGGTCTGTCTACTTCAAAAGCTCCAAACTCCTGCTCAGGATTGTCATAGTCTCCACTGATTGGAAATCCCGGCATTCCTGCCCCCCATCGTCGGTTTACAATGATTCCAGGCTGTAGGGTACGAATCATTTTCAACATCTTTGGAGTATCCCAGTGATAATACTTTGTCCCCAGGCCGTCGAAAAACAATCCATCAACCTTGCCATAATCAGACAATAACTGTTTTAAATGCTCAAACATGTATGCCCGATACTTTACATTGTTTTCGGTTAAACAATCAGGATGATGCCAATCCGGCTGAGAGTAATACCAGAATAACTTTACTCCATATTTGTGACAGGCATCTGCCAATTCTTTAGCAATATCTCTCTTGAAGGGAGTATTGGTGAATTTATAATCAGTATTTTTTGCATCGAACATACAAAAGCCATCATGATGCTTGGTGGTAAAAATAAAATATTTAGCTCCGGCATCCTTTACCATCTTAATCCACTTGTCGGCATCAAATTCTTTTGGATTGAAACTCTTATACAAATTGTCATACTCCTCTTTTGGAACACCATTCTTTGCTTTTTTACCTGCTCCCGGACGATCTCCAAATCTTCCCCAGCTGGCAGGTACCTTCGCCAGTGAATAGGGCCCCCAATGCATAAACACACCAAATTTCGCATCTTTAAACCATTTCACATCTGATTGTTTGGCATAAATAAATGGCTTTAAATCTTCGGGTAAGTGCTCGTATTTTACAAGCTCCTGTGCAAAACTAAACTTCGCCAACAGGAGCCATAATAGGACAATACTAATTTTTTTCATTCTACTAATTGTTACAATTTTCTACTTAAACTCTATCGTTCACCTTAAAATTTACACTGAGAGCCCCACAAAAAGTGAAACTCTCAGTAGTGTTATTCTAATTACACATGAAAAGGCTTACAAATTGGGGCTTTCGTTAGTTTCGATTCCCATTGTTCAAGCATGGTAAAATGCTCCTGTAGTTGCTGACCGTACTTGGAGTCTTGAGCCAAATTGATGGTTTCCCCGGGATCATTCTTCATATCGAAAAACAAATAGTTTAAATCATTTCGATAAACGATCAATTTAAAGTCCTCGCTTCTTACCATTCGTCCATTATCATTATTTACCTCAGACACTACAAAATCGCGAAGCTTGTTCTTCTTGCCTGCAGCCAGTTGTCGCATACTGATTCCACTGCAGTTTTCAGGCACTTTGGCTCCGGCAAAATCACAAACGGTAGGAACGATATCCAAACAGGACAGTAAATTCTCATGATCGATAACTCCAGATCTTAACTCTTTCGGATAAGAAACGATCATCGGCACGCGGCAAGCCTCATCGTACAAATAGTTTTTGGTTACCGACTGGTGACTTGCACTTCCCTCTCCATGATCGGAATTAAATAACACGACGGTATTATCGGCTTCGCCAGTTTCCTCCAAAGCATGTAGAACACGACCAATCTCAGCGTCCACTTCCTCTACCATCCTGTAGTATGCCCACAGGTAGTAGCGCCAGTCGGTCTCGGTCCACTCCGTTTTTCTGGGAACATTCATCTTTTGAGGTTCCTCTAATATTGCATTGAAATTTTCAGGCAAGGGAGGCAATTCATTCAGTACAGAATCCAAATGCCTGTCGTTGCGATTCTTGTTGTGCCTTTTGATCCAATTACAGATGTCATGCGGTTGCAAGAAGTTTACCGTAAGATAAAAAGGCTTGGATCGGTCTCTGTTTTGCATATAACCAACAGCCACACTGGATACCGCCTGATCGCCAAGGGTTCCTTTCCCTCCAATGCCCATGCACAATACCTTATCGAAACCTGGTATTTTTTCACCATAGGAATCAGGAATGCCCACATGCAACTTGCCTGCAAACACGGTTTCATATCCTTCTTCGCGAAGGCTATGCCCTACTGTTGTAAGGCCCGAAACAATGGACTCCCCGTTCTTGATCACCCCATGTTCACTGCTTGCCAATCCTGTTATCCAGCTTGCACGTGTAGGGGAACAAACAGGATTTGGACTGTAACATTGACTGAAGGTGACCCCTTTGCCTGCCAATCGATCCAGGTTAGGAGTATTCAGGTGTTTGTTTCCCAAGGCCGACAGGGTATTCCAGCTTTGCTGATCGGTACTTAAAAACAGAATGTTCGGACGCTTATCCTTTCTCATCTCTCCTTTTCTTCCTGCCTGTGCAGCTCTTTTCTCAATGGATACTTCGCTAATTTCAGGGTAAGAAGCCTGATATTTGCTTTTACATTCCACATCGGCAATAAGAACACGCATCCCATTTATGGCAAGAAGCAATCGTCCATTGGCATCCACATAATACATCCAGGGAAGCATTCCCTCTCCGATTTGCTCGTAACAGTGAACCTCTACAGTTTTTCCACCAATTTGAATTGTTGTGTCTTCCTTGTATTTGATACTGTGGTTTTTCTTCTCCTTATCCAGTTCATCGAAAAGCGTAAAGTTCAGTTCCTTTACCCCTTCCATTTGCATTCTCTGAACCGTATCGAGCAAGGTAAAGTTCAAACAGATGTCTTCATTTTCATTTGTCAGATTGGAGCTCTGGTAGGCACCCACCTCTTCATTAAAACCTTTTCCCGGCGCTTTGATATATTCAGTGGCAGCCTCCCAGTTCAAAGGAGTTCCATATTGATTGTTCCTGGCCTTGATGGCAACTTTTGTAAGATGCATCCATTGGTTGTTCTCAGAAATGGCCTGCTCCACACCATATTCTACTTTTCCCGGGTGATTAGCAACATTTCTGTTCACACTTAAATACCCGGAAGCTTCACCTGGCTTTCCCCTAAAAGGCATCCAAATTCTCCAGGTTTGCTCCCAATTTCCCATGGGATTAAATGCCTCTTCCGGCAATATCACATCCAACTTTCCCTCATCAAATAAGCTTTGAGGCGTAATCTTCTTCCCCCACAAATTCTTATTCTTTGCCGATAAGCCCATAGGAAGCAAAGCTGTTCCCAGAACGGTTAATGAAAATTGTTTTACAAAAACTCTCCGATCCATATCTGTTTGTTGTTTTTTGGTGCTATAAAAATACAGTGGGTAATTAATTTTAGAGCTCTTTATCATTCTTAGAAAGAACTTACAGTTGAATTAATTATTCCATCATATAGCATATGATTACTCATCAATATTCTTTTTGCTCAAGCCGCAAGGCTCTGACTTTTTCACTTTAAGTACTGCAAGTATTCCAAGTACTTTAGGCACTTAAAGTATTTTCCCACTATAAATCATACAGAACCCATTTTTTTGATTCTTCTATCCCAAAAATATCCTAATGATAGTGCTTTGGAGTTAAGTATGCGTTCACGAAGGTTGGTTTTTGGTTCCTGCATTATCCCAAAAGTCCTCTTTCAAAAATTGGGACCCTGGTACAAAAAACAACTTTCCCCTAAAACAGAAGCGTTTTAGGGGAAAGTACAAACGATTGATATATAACTCAACTTAGATTCCTGACTTTTTACGCAGCTTGATACACTTGCGCCAATCTTCGCCAACAAAGTTCAAAAGGTAATAGCCATTCTGGTAATTTTGCCCCAACAACAGACTCGACTTCGCCGTAGGTAAATTTCCTTTTTGAACGGGTCTTCCCAACAAATCATTCACCTGAAAAGTGACCTTCTCATCACCTTTCAGATTAGAATATATGTTGGTATGATTTGAAAAGATGGTTGGATAGACCTGTATGTTTACTTTTCTTTCTTCGGAAGGTGAAATGACAGCAGTTGGTACATCAGCCTCTTTTCGTTCCGCAGGATAAAGCCTGTCGTGATATTCCCCCATAGAGATACAGAGGTAATCAATCTGAAATGATAGATGGTCAAGGCTGGTTAATTGAATCTGATTTTCTTCATCTGCTTTCAAATCAAGCGTCACAAGAATCTTTCCCCATTCCTCACTATCCGCAGTTGAAGGAAAAAGTACCTCCTCTTGCTCCGATACTTTATTTCCATTCTGATCCAAAGCAGCAATGCTTAACACTGCATTTTGCTCACCCTGATTTTTATATCGAATGGTCAAGGTATATTGATCTGATTTGGGGATATAAACACTATTCAATACAGCCTGATCGCCATGCTGTGCATTTGAAAAAGTAAGATACTGTTCTCCCGAAACATTCTCCTTTTCGTCTACGATTGCCAGTTGCCCGCTTACATCGGCATCCTCCATTTCATATCGGGTCATTAAGACCTCAACCACATCCTGTTCAAAATATCTTGTTGAAGGATCATCTTTCTGCTCCTTCTCCCAAGGGCCAATTCCCTTGCTATTCAAATTGTACATGTTCCATAAGGATGTTGCATAAGCACGCTTTTCAGCCTGCATCCTTATCCAGGAAAGCCATCTTTTTCTATCTGCATCAGGAGTCTGGTTGTCCACGCCATACTCTCCCAAATAAAGGGGTAAAGCAGTCGTTTGATGTCGCTGAGCCCAGCCATTGTTTGCTTCCTCTACCTCATCAAAAGCTTCTTCCACTACAGTCCAGTCTGCATCATTTTCTCCACTTTCTCCCCAATAGGTTGTCACGCCAAAAGTACCTTGCTTGGTAAAGCTTTTGGGATCGTAGTAATGAAAGGTTCCAATCAGGTAAGGATCTCCAGTGGGAAATACATCTTCATTAAAAGCATTAATTAAAGCTTGTCTTGTGGTAAAACCTTGTCCCGACACAATGACCAATCGTTCTTCATTGCCTTGCACTTTTCGTATCTCAGCAATACTTTCATGAATCATACTCTTTAAATCGTAGCCCTTGTGCGGTTCGTTAATAATTTCAAAAGCCAGCTTTTCGATAGGATATGCAGCAAATGCCTCAGCCACCTGCGACCAGATTTTCTTCAATACAGGCAATTGGTCATCGCTGTAATGTTCGTTATACAAGTGCAAAGGATCAATCACCGCGATCAGTCCTTTTGACAAACACATGTCTGCTGCCTCCTTTAAATCATCAATTCTACCAGCATCAACAGTATAATCGGGAGCTTGTCCGGTGTGAAGGTTTAGCTTACCTCCAATTCTACAATGGGTAAAATGATTTTCCTTTAAAAGCTGAAAATCATGATTGGAGTGAAAACGCCCTTCCATTTTGGCTGCCATAAAATTGGCTCCCCGGCCCATTTCCCGAACAAATTCAAAGGCCTTTGTTCTCTCTCCTTCCGTTTTGCTCTGGGCAAAAGAGGAGGACAGGAATAGAAATCCAATAAATAGCAAAAATAGTTTTATCCTTAGTCTTCTCGGTCGATACATGTTATAAATTTAAAAGTTATTGCTTAGTCCGCTAATCAGGAACACCAAGGGAGCATTCCAGTTAATTGCGACTTCATTGGTAAGGTAACATTTGTATTCATCCTGATATCTTTTTGCTGAATACTTTGATGGAAATTGAAAGGCTGGTAGTTTCATATTGCTGGCACCACCAACCAAAAGACCTGGTACAGGCTCCTTTACTCCGTCTGCTGTAGAAATTCTATGATGCGGATATTTGGGATTCTGATGGCCAAAACCAGTGACAAAACAGTATCCTGTTGCATTTCGTCCCAAAATATAGTCCAGGTTTGAATAAGCAGCATCATAATACATCTGTTTGCCAGTTAATCTCCAAGCCTGCAGCAAAAGCATACCCTGATTGGCTGCAATGGCATTTGATCCCCACTTAAAGTGAGCCTCCTGATTTCCGAAAGCCGTTCTGTTTGGCGATTTTAAATAGGAGTCAACCAAAGCATCAGCCATTTTCAATAGTTTTCGATTTAAAATATGAAACTCCTTTCTATCTGAAAGGGGAATGCTTTCTCTGTTATTCAATAAGGAGTATATTCCAAGCATGGCTGTATTGCCCCAACTTGGTACCGCAATATGATGAATTGTTTTATAATAATTCATGGCATGATGAAGATACTCATTATTCTTCGTACTCAGGAACAGTTCACTTGCAGCCCAGGCAAATTCATCCTTAATTTTTTTATTGTCATAAGCTCCTGTGTTAATATCAGGATCATACTTTTTATTGAGTTCTTCCTGTTCGTAAAAGGTCACAGGATATCTTCCTGCCCAGGCCCAGGCCTTTTCTGCAGCAAGCAAACATTGATCTGCAAACTTTGGGTAATCCTTTTTTAATACTCGATGAGACATGGCCATCACCGCAGCAAAATTCAATGTTGCAGCTGTTGTTTTTTGAACCACGTATCTTTTCCTGTTCTTTACCTTGTGCGGCATGTGTTCTCCGGCAAAGTTTGCTGTTGTTAGTTTATGATATACTCCCCCGTCATGCGGATCTTGCATACTCATCATCCATTTCAGATTATAGTACACTTCATTTAGAATATCGGGAATGTAGTCATTGGACTCGGGAATATTCAAGTTCAAGGAGTTGAAGCTTTGTTTTGAAAAATCATAGGCAGACATCAAGCTGTAACAGGTAATGCCTGAGTTTACCACATACTTGTTGTAATCGCCTGCATCATACCAACCTCCTGGAGCACTAATAGCAGTTCCGGCAGGTCTCTTTTTTGATGCAGCTGAGGGATGAATAAACACCACTGTATCCGGGTGGGCTAAAGGACGGTTCCATTCACCACCAAATTCTTTTGTTATCGGGAAGGCAGAACGCCAGTAATAATAGGCTTTTGATGTAGCCTGCAATACATTTTTGAAACAGTCTTTGGAAATGGTAAACTTACTTGATTTTCCACCTCCCGGAACTTCCAGATAGTATTCTCCCTCTTCCTGTAATTTTGAAAAATCAGCAATCAGGATCTTCTCACCAGAACTTTTCCAGTAAGCTGCTTTTTCCAATTGCCCGGAGAATGCAATTTGATTGTTTGCAGTCCTGCGAATCAAAAAGTCTCCCTCATCCACAGCATGAATTGAAGCAATCTTTTCCACATTGGGCAAAAAACCAAGCTGATTTATATAAATATCCTCTCCACCTTCCTGCGCAAAAGTCAAACTGGGAAGTAGAAATAAAAAGAAGCAAAATAAACCCATTATCACATTCTTGTTTTTCATCTTTGAGTAATTAACCATTCTGTATTTCCTTTTAAAACCATTTCTTTATTGATAAAAATATCAACCCGCCGAATTAGTTGGAGGGGGATCAATCCGGCAGGCGATACCATTTTATCTGTTTTTAAAGTAATCCAAACAGTATTTCTCCATCTGCTTTTTTACTTTACTATATTTCTTATCATTTACAACATTTCTGGTCTCCAGAGGATCCTTCTCGTAATCGTAAAGCTCTTCAACAGATATTAAATCTTTTGAAAATTGCGATGGGTTTCTAAACATGTTTTTCACCCAAACCACATAACGATACCTTTCCGATCTGAAAGCATAACCTTCTGCCTTTCCTCGTTGAAACTGACTCACGGCATAAGGTTTCACCTCCTTCTTCGGGTCCTTCAGTGCAGGTAGTAAGCTTTTCCCATCCAGGTGCTCCGGAGTTTCAATATTTGCCAAATCGCAAAGTGTTGGAAACAGATCCAGAAATTCAGTAGGTGTTTTGCATACTCCAGTATGATTCTCTCCATCGGCAATAATCATTGGACTACGGGTAGCCTGTTCGAAATTGGTATGCTTACACCAAATGCCATGATCGCCCAGGTGCCAGCCATGATCACCCCACAGGACAACAACAGTATTTTCTGTTAATCCCAAAGAATCCAAAGCATTCAACACCTTACCAACCTGTGCATCTATATAAGAAACCGCTGCATAGTATCCATGAATCATTTCTTTTTGTTTCTCAACTGGAATCAAATCAGATTCAATATCCGAAAAAGATTTCAAAGGAGGAATATCGGTATAGGAGCGCAACTCACCAGAATTGTGATAGGCTAAAAGAGGTCCGTTCTCAGCTGCTTTCTGATATTTTGCCAATGGCATTTCCTCTCTCTGGTACAAATCCCAATATTTCTTGGGAGCCACAAAAGGCAAGTGAGGACGTTTAAATCCAACACCCAGGAAGAATGGTTCTTCCTTTTTGGAAAGCTTTTCCAAACGATCGATAGCCGATAAGGCCAACACGCCATCTACATATGCATTGTCAGGCACATCGGCACATTCGGTAGTTGGCTTAACAAAGGAAATTGCATATTTGGTAATTCCATATCCTTTCTTGCCCATAGCCTCTGCTTCCTTACGGTATTTGGCTACTTTTTCCTTGGTCTCCGGCAATTGGTAATAGCCTAAAGCAGGCTCTCCACACTTATCGTCGTAATATTTATAATCTCCTTCAAAGGCTTGAGCTTCGCTCCACGATACTTTGTCATGGTGTTCATCCACACTTCTCTTGTCGTAGATTTTTCCCACACTGGTGGTGAAATATCCATTTTGTCTAAAGTGCTGTGGTAAGGTTAAAATATCGGGATTCATATCACGAATCAGTGTTTTCAAATCCCATACTTTTGTCTTATCTGGCTGTACCCCACACAAAAGACTGGCTCTTGAAGGAGCACATACAGCTTGCTGGCAATGGTTGTTGGCAAATACTACCCCACGTTTGGCCAATCGGTCAATGTTGGGTGTTTTCACCAAATCATCACCATAGCAACCTAAAATGGGTTTCAAGTCGTCTACTGCAATAAACAGGACATTCTTTTTTTCCTGAGCTTGTCCCAACAATGGCAAGCTTGCCAAGGCCAGGGCCATGTATTTTTTTATTTTTTGCATTTTATTTCCTTATTTTATTCTCAACACTCTGTTTGTAGCCAATACGAATTGCAACAGCATGTAAATATTCTCCTGCTTTCAATTGAATTGGCTTTTGATAAACCTGCCAATGCTTCCACGTATTTTTGCTTTTCCCATCACGGGTAATCTGGTAAGCAACCGATACACCTTTCGTTGCACAATGTATTTCATATGCATTACCAAGTTTTTCAAACGTAGGTTTGGCTGTAACAGGTTGCTCCAGATTTGGCCACATTTGCCTTACCAGTTCTCCTTCCGGGATATTTCCCTTATCTCCAACCGCTTTCTGCCAGCTATCCAACTTTACAGACATCTTATCCATGATGGCTTTGTATTTTGGATCCTCAGCCAGATTATTTAATTGAAAAGGATCTGCTTTCACATCATACAATTCCTCAGTTGGCTTACTGGTTCTAAAAAAGAGTTTTTGCTCTTTAGTCAACTCTCCCTTAGCCTTCAAATCCAACAAACGATTCATCATATCCAATTGTCTGCGATATTTGATATCCTTGTAATAGGACCATTCCGGATGGAAATTCTTCACATACAAGTATTGGGTATCACGAACACTACGAACCATATCATAAAACTCATCCATTCTATCCTTGGAACCGTATATTTCAGTTCTTGGTTCTTTGGCTTTGTATGGTCCAAGGAAAGCCTGTCCCTGCATGTAGCCAGGAGCCTCAACTCCTGCCAGAGAAAGCACGGTTGGTGCCAAATCGACAAAGGATACCATTTCCCTGTTCACAACTCCTCTATGCTTTTGCTTTGGAAACCTGATTACCATAGGAACCTTCAGGCCGGAATCATAAATGGCTCTTTTCCCTCGTGGCAGAGGACCTCCATGGTCGCTATAGAAAAAAACAATGGTTTTATCCAAAAGGCCATCCTCTTTCAACTGCTGCAGGATTTCTCCAACCTGTTGATCCATTTCACTAATATTGGAATAGTTGCGAGCCATATCTTTTCGTACAATGGAATCTTCAGGAAAATAAGGAGGAAGAGCCGGAGCCTTTGGATCTATGCCCAATGAATCGTTTTTCTTCTTCCAAATTTGTGATTCATGCGAAACATTCAAATTGAATACCGAAAAGAATGGTTTCCCTTTGGGTCTGTTTCTCCAATGCGCCTGCGTATCGTTTTCATCCCATGCGGTTATAGGTGCTGCGAACTGATAATCTGTCTTCGCATTATTGGTACAATAATATCCTGCTTTTCTTAGATATTCAGTAAAACACTTCACCTGAGACGGGATGACTGCCGAATACTGAGGCACTGGATTTCCTTTGGGATCTACTATTCCCGTTTCCTTGTTATAATTCCCCTTGGAAATCCCAGTTATATCTTTTCCGGTTCTCATGTTATGAGTTCCAAGGGAAATAGGATACATACCGGTAATGATAGACGATCGGCTTGGTGCGCAAACACCTACCGTAGCAAAAGCATTGGTAAACAACACCCCCTCAGCAGCCAGCTGATTAATGACAGGAGTTTTTGCAGCTGAATCATCATAACAACCCAAATTTGGGCTGATATCTTCACAAGTAATCCAAAGAATATTGGCTTGCTCACAGCGTTTCTCCTGTGAGTTTTGGTTTGCACCACACGAGTGCAAACCAATTCCTCCCAATAAAAACAACGACCAATGGTAAGTATTTTTAATCAGTGGATTTCTCATCTTTCTTATTCTGCTTCAACATATAGGTCCAGAAGTTTTGACATTTTCGCCACTACTTTTTTCATTTTCACTTGGTCAACAACGTTGACATTTTCTTCCGGGTCATTTTTATGATCGAATAGCATTCGTTCTGTAGTCTCTCCTTTTTTATTCTTCCATTCTGTATAAATGTATTGCTGAGTAATAGCGGTCCAGCCGTCACCCATTTTAGAATACACCACTTCCTTCCATTTCTTTTTAGGATTCTTCAAAACAGGAACAAAACTTTTCCCCTCCAAGTGATCAGGGGCATCGATTCCTGTCAAATCACAAAAGCTAGGATATAAATCGATCAGTTCAACTAAAGAATTTGTTTCGTGACCACCTTTCATGCCAGGGGCTTTTACAATCATGGTAGTATTCAATGCCTTGTTAAAGTTACTGTGTTTACACCACAATGAATGCTCTCCCAATTGCCATCCATGATCTCCGATCAAACAAACAACCGTATTCTCATCCAGGTTCAACTCTTTCAGTTTATCCAATACCTTGCCCACCATGGCATCTACATAGCTAACACAGGCATAATAGCCACGAATCACTTCTTTGGCTTTCTCATCGGTCAAATTACCCTCTTTTGAAGGGATATCGTGATAAGCCCTTAGCTCCCACCAATTATGAAGTGATTGTTCCGGTGCATTTTCCGGTGCATAGTAGTTAGTTGGCAGCTCAATTGAGTTCTTTGGATATAAATCGAAATATTTCTTTGGCGCATTAAATGGCAAGTGTGGCTTGATAAATCCCACAGTCATAAAGAATGGCTGTCCTGATTTCTTGAACTTCTTCAATTTCTCAATGGCTCTGTTGGCAATTTTTCCATCAAAGTAATCCTCATCATTCACCACTCCTATTTCGAAGGAGTTTGCTCTCCCCTTATTATCCCTGCAAAGGGCAAGATTGTCTTTATCCTGGTAGTCACGCCAACCATCCGGATGATCTTTTCTTTTTTCTCCGTCAGTTGCGTGCCATGGTCTTTCAGTCCACCCTTCAACCATATCAAATCTATGGTGATATACTTTACCTAAACTTACAGTATAGTACCCGTTGTCCTTAAAGGCCTTTTGAATAGGAACAATATTAGGCTCATCTTTTTCCACACTGCTCTGGTTGTTGATATAACGAGTCGCATTGGGACGCAGCCCACTTAACAAGCTGGCCCTTGAAGGACCACAAACCGGATAGTTACAATATGCTTTTCTGAACAATGTACCCTCACTGGCAAGCTTGTCGATATTAGGTGACTTAATTTGAGTTTGTCCATAACATCCCAGTTGTGGACGCAAATCATCCACCATAATAAAAAGTACATTTTTCTTTTCTGCTTGTTCAGCTTTGTCTTTAGCCATAGACTGTGCAGGATTCATTCCTGCTACAGCCAAAAGCCCCATACATAAAAGTTCGTTTTTCATCTGTTTATATTTTTATTCATTTGTCAGATGGAACTTACCATTCGCAAATAATCATCCTCGCGTGTGAGTTAATAATTATTTACTCATGGACGTTTCATTTCTTAACCTTATTCCCTGTTAATATTGATTATCATGACGATAATCCCCCCAACGATATTTTACTGTTCGCTTTAATGGAATATTCATACCATCAGTATTTTCCAACCAATCATATAACTGATTAGCCAAGTCCTTTACCAATTCCTGATGCTCTGGCTTATCAATCAGGTTATACATTTCATCAGGATCATTTTTGATGTCATACAATTCATTTCTATCCCAAACACCATGATAACGAATGTATTTGTATTGATCGGTACGAAGACCAAAAACGGTTGGAGTCATTGGGAAATCATATTCCCAGTAATATTCATAGAAAATACGATCTCTCCAATTGCTTTCATCACCTTTTAGTAGTTGTGTAAAGGAGTGACCCGGCATGTATTCCGGCTTTTTCAATCCAGCCAACTCTAGAACAGTAGGTGCAATATCAATGTTTTGAACCATTTTCTCTATTGTTTTGCCTCCTTTGAAAAGCTCAGGACAACGAACCAGGAAAGGAACTTTTACCGACTCTTCGTAGAAATGTCTTTTGTCAATCAAACCATGCTCTCCCCAGCTAAAGCCATTATCTCCCATATAAATAACCATGGTAGATTCATCAAGGCCATGCTTCTTAAGATAATCCAAAACGGCACCAATACTCTCGTCAACCCCTAATAATGTCTCACAATATTTCTGTACCATTTCATTAAAGTCGGCATTCCCGTGATACATGTAATCAACACCATGCCAACTAACGCGCTGTTGCTTTACCCACTCCGGCCATTTTAAGTCACGGTATTTCCCATTTTTAGTCTGGTCGAAAGTAGGAGGCAATGTGATTTTTTTCCCTTTGTATCTGCCTTTGTGTCTTTTCGCTGGCTCAAATTCAGCATGAACTGCCTTATGAGAGAGGTACATGAAAAAAGGCTTCTCCTTATCTCTGTGATCCAACCAGTCGATGGCATGTTCTGTTAGCAAATCAGTAATGTAAGTTGAATCTTTATACTGAATACGCTTTCCATTAATATTTAATTCAGGATTGTAATAGATTCCCTGTCCTTTGAAACTTTCCCAATGATCAAAACCTGGTTGTGGTTTATCACCATGGTCTCCCATGTGCCATTTTCCTAAGAATGCAGTTTCATATCCCTTTTTCTGCAAGTACTGAGGAAAGTAAACCAGATTTCCTGGGTCTGGAGCATAATTGTCAACTATCGTATGACAATGGGAAAATTGACCAGTTAAAATAGAGGCCCTACTAGGAGAACACAAAGAGGTAGTCACAAATGTGTTTTTAAAGTAAGCCCCTTCCTTAGCCAGCTTATCCATATTGGGAGTTTCCAGCCATGGTACTTTACCTGTAAAGCCCATAAAATCGTAGCGATGATCATCCGTTAAAATGAAGATCACATTACGTGGCTTTTGTTTTTTAATTTTTTCCAGCTTTGGCAGTTGCTGAGCTTGGGCCGCCATATTAAAGCATAAACCCAGCCCTAAACCCGCAACTGCATATTTAAATCCATTCATTGATTGAGTTTTTTATTGTAATTCGTTACAAGTCCTTAGTTATTTGTCAATAATTACTAATGACTATGTACCTTTTTACCTTTCTTGCCTTTGCCTTTCCCCTTCTTCTTGTTTTTGTCCTTCTTTACTTTTTTAAAAGCGTCAATTTCTTTCTTCCAGTTATGAAGGGTTTCCAACATTTCTGCCGTTTTTTCAGGCATCGCTTCACTTAAGTTATTCGATTCAGAAATATCTTCTTTCACATTGTAAAGCTCTACTCGTCCCTGGTCAAAGAATTCCATTAGCTTATAGTCTCCCTGGCGAACAGCACTACAGTTAGAATCACCTGTTGAATGAGGTCTTCCTGTTGGAGAATGCCAGAAAAATGCACGATCAGGATTTGGATTTGCTTTGTGTTGTAATGCCCAAACAAAACTTTCTCCATCAAGATGAGCTTCAGGATGCAATGGTAATCCGGCCATATCAAGCATTGTTGGGAAAAAGTCTGATCCAATAATTACAGCATCTGTTTCTGTCCCAGCTTTGGTTACACCTGGCCATCTAACAATCATAGGTTCACGAATTCCACCTTCATACAGATGTCCTTTTCCTGCCTTCAATGGGGTGTTGGTAGTAGCCAATTGCCGCTGATTTGTTCCACGATTCGACAAACCTCCATTGTCAGAAAATAGAATGATGATGGTATTGTCATACTCGCCCAACTCTTTGAGGGTTTCCACCAAACGGCCCAAACTCTCATCCATACTATAGATCATAGCTGCATAAACAGCATTATCCTGACGCATTTTTCTTTGCCCTGTCCCCTCGTCGATATACTCAGGTCCGTCGTAATGCATGGTTTTTAATTTCTTTCTGAACTTTTTCACATACTCCTCTTTTGCCTGAAATGGGGTATGAACAGCATAATGCGATACGTAAGCAAGGAATGGTTTATCCGGTGTTTCCTCATGCTGCTTTTTCAAAAACTGAATGGTTTCATCTGTCAATCTATCGGTCAGGTATTCGCCTTCTACTCCATCATCCAATCCGTGAATTGGACGCTCCTTACCAGGCTTTGCATCCTTCTTTACATTATATGGATAGAAATAAGATGTAGGTGCCCCTGCGTGACCTCCGCCAATATTGATTTCAAACCCTTGATCTTCCGGTAGACTTTCATTAGAAGCCAAATGCCATTTCCCGGTAAAATAAGTTGAATATCCAGCCTCCTTAAAAGGCACAGCTAAGGTAGTCTCTCCCCCTTTTAATTGCTTCTCATTTGAGCCTGGCACCCAATCTCTGGCTGGGTACTTCCCTGTAATAATAGAATAACGTGATGGCAAACAACGAGGGTGGCTTACATAGGCATTTGTAAATTTAACCCCTTCCTGTGCCAACTTATCAATATTTGGTGTTTCATAGAATTTTGATCCCTGATAACCAGTATCAGTCCACCCCATATCATCTACCAGGAAATACAAAACATTTGGTTTTTCCTTCTTTGCAGCCATGGTGCCCGTGGCACCCAATAATCCAAGTCCTAAACAGGATAATGATTTTAAATTCAAATTCATTATTTAATATATTTTGCAGTTACTACAACTAGTACTTTTATCACTATAAAATTATTCCTTTATATACGCATTCACTTCTTTTTTCCAGTCTGCGAGTTCCACTAAGAGTTCTTTAACCAGTTTAGGCTTTTCATCTGCTATATTGTCTTTCTCTTGAATATCTTTTTCCAGATCGTACAATTCAATCCTACCTTCATCATACCACTCAATCAGCTTGTAAGACCCTTTTCTAATGGCACTACACTTCTCATCTCCTGTTGCATGAGGGCGAGAAATTGGTGAGTGCCAAAAAATAGCCCTATCCTTTTTTGGGACTTTATCCCCTGTCAGAGCCCAGGTAAAACTCTCCCCATCAACATGAGCTTTCTGTTGAATTGGCAGACCAGCCATTTCCAAAATCGTAGGAAAAAAATCCGTTCCCGTTACAATCGCATCAGACTTTGTTCCTGCCTTAGTAACTCCAGGCCACTTCACAATCATAGGTTCCCTGACTCCCCCTTCATATAAATGACCTTTACCTGCTCGCAATGGGTAATTGGAGGTAGCAACTCTTCTCGGCCTAAAACCTCTGTTCGACAAACCTCCATTATCAGAGAAAAAAAAGATAATGGTATTGTCCAGTTGCCCCAGTTTTTCCAATGTTTTGGTAATCTTTCCCAAACTTTCATCCATGCTGTAAATCATGGCTGCGTAAACAGGATCATCTTGCCTCATTTTCGTGGTGCCTGTGCCTTCTTCAATGAATTCAGGAGCTTCGTAGCTCATGGTCTTAAGTTTCTTCTTAAACTTATTCACATATTCTTCCTTGGCCTCCAAGGGTTCATGAACGGCATAATGAGATACATATGCAAGGAAAGGCTGATCCGGATGATTCGTGACATGGCTTTCAATATATTCAACCGTTTCTTCAGTAATCCTGTCTGTCAAATACTCTCCTTTGGTTCCTTCATCCAGGCCTTCTATCGGATTCTTTTTCCCCGCTTGTTTTCCTTCATTGTAAGGATAGAAGTATGAAATTGGAGATCCAGCGTGACCTCCTGCGATATTGATATCAAAACCAACATGCTGCGGGTAAGTCCCCGAGGTTGCCAAATGCCATTTCCCGGCAAAAAAAGTAGAATACCCTCCTGCTTTTAATGCGTCAGCCAAACAAAGCTCATCGGCCTTAAGTTTGCCTTCATCTCCCGGACGAAGCTTCCCCTCGCCCGGCCTTGGCATTTGTGCCCTGGCAGGATACTTTCCTGTAATCAAAGAATACCTGGAAGGCACACATCTTGGGTGCGTAGCATAGGCATTGGTAAATTGTACTCCCTGCTCAGCCAGTTTGTCGATATTGGGTGTCTCATAGAATTTTGAGCCTTGATAGCCTGCATCCATCCACCCCATATCGTCAACCAGAAAGAACAATACATTTGGTTTTATCTCTTTCTTTTCAGGAGTACAGGAAGGTGTTAATCCCAATCCCACCATTCCGGTAAGCAATATATTTTTGTAATTCATTTTTTTTGATTTTAAGACTTAGAAGATATAAAAAACCAATAGGTTTAATCTTATTCAAAATTGTATTTGACAGCTCAGAAAGCAATTAATGATTGTACTCTTTTACTGTACTTTTACTTTCCTTCATTGTCATATTCGCGTTTACATCCTTGCGCCAGTCCTGAATTAGTTGCAACAGCTCATCTCTCTCTTTTGGTAGCTTGTCGGCAAGGTTCTCACTCTCCATGATATCATCCTCTACATTATACAGCTCCAGAGAATCTTTCAGATAAAAATCAATAAGCTTATACTTTCCCCTTCTTACTGCAGTACTATTGTAATCACCAGTTCTTAATGGTCTGGCTAAACAGTTGTGCCAGTAAATTGCCCGTTGTGGATTCGGGTTCTTTTCTCCTTTTAGTGCCCACAGAAAGCTTTGACCATCCAAATGATCCTGTGGACGCAAGCTCATTCCACTTGCCTCCAGGAAAGTGGAAAAAAAGTCTGTCCCCGTAATCAGTGCATCGCAAACGGAACCTGGTTTTGTCACTCCATTCCATTTTACAACTAAAGGAACGCGAACTCCACCTTCATACAAATGACCTTTACCGGCTCGCAATGGATAATTTGAGGTAGCCAATAGACGAACTTCCTTTCCTGTATTTGATAATCCTCCATTGTCTGAGTAAAAAACTACAATCGTATTATCCATTTTCTTGAGTTCTTCCAATGTTTTCAAAAGCCTTCCTAAGCTCTCGTCTACACTGTAAAGCATGGCAGCATATTCAGCATTGTCTTGCCTCATTTTAGTGTAACCATGACTTTCTCTGATGAATTCCGGCTGCTTAAATTCAATGGAATCCAATTTCCTTTTGAACTTTTCAATGTACTCTTTCTTTGCATGAAAAGGCTCATGCACTCCGTAATGAGACAGGAAGGCAAAAAATGGTTGATCAGGATGATTGCCTACATGTTGTTTCAAATACTCAATTGTCTCGTTGGTTAATCGGTCGGTAAGATATTCGCCTTCATGGCCATCTTCCAGTCCCAGGATAGGTGTTTTAAACTGGTGATGTGCAGGTGAATTATATGGGTAAAAGTAAGAAATAGGTGCTCCTGCATGCCCTCCCGCAATATTGTAGTCAAAACCTTGATTCTCCGGCATACTTTCTCCTCCCATCGTCAAATGCCATTTGCCAGCAAAGAATGTAGAATAGCCTGCTTCCTTCAGACCTTCAGCAACAGTTACTTCTTCCAGCTTCATTTTACCAGGTCCCGGACGGTTTATTCTTGCCGGATATTTCCCGGTCATTATAGAATAACGGGATGGCACACAACGTGGATGGCTCACATAGGCATTGGTGAATTTTACCCCCTGAGATGCCAGCCTATCCATATTTGGGGTTTCGTAAAAGTCTGATCCCAGGTAATGGGCATCCATTCCCCCCATATCATCTACCAGAAAGTAAAGGATATTGGGTTTTACTTCCTCCTGATGAACGGAACAAGATTCTGTAGCTGCCAGCCCCAGTAAGCCAGTTAATAATAGTGAGGAGTTTTTTATTCGTTTCATGATTAGATTGTTCTGGTCAGTTTTGAAATCACTCCTTGAGATGGATCTCAAAAAAAAGGTTAAAAAAAAGGAGAGGATGATGGAACAAACCATCCTCAACTCTCCTTTTACTTCATTTACTCTTACTCCTAAAAGTAAAGAGGTATCTTTCTACTAGTTTGCAAATACAGGACTTGTTTTTTTCATTACCTGGATATTGATTGCATTTAAACATCCTCTGGTATAACCTGTGGCCGGCATTGTTGATTGCACTCTCCATTGCAGGTATAGTTTATCCTGCGCCGGATCATCAATTACAAACTCCGTTTCGATATTCTTAAATCCAGTTTTATAATTATTCACGGCCCACTTATCGCTATCATCTGCAATTAGCAAGTTCCATTCTGCATCAACAAAATTGGCATTGTCAATCAACTCAGTTCTGCTATAACCGTAGTAAAAAAGTCTTTTCACACCATCCGCCTGAATTTTGGAAACTGAAGTCTCTCCAAATGAAACTTTCATTTTCCGGAAAGTACCATCCATATCAACTTCACGTAACAATGGTGCATCAATTTGAGTTGCTTTTCCAAAGTTATAACTGAAGCCATATGGTAAAAAGCCTGTACCAGGATCAGGCAAATGCTTGTAGGAAACAAATTCTGCGGCAGAGCCATTCAACATTACAGTTTCATATTCTGCAAACTGGTCATTTACAGGTCTGACTTCTTTATCTGCATATGAGGAAACATCCACATCATCAAAAGTAAAAGCCTCCCATGCGTTCACTACATTAATGGCAAACAGATCAGCATAGCCAACCTCAAAACCATCAGTATCAACTACAGTAATACTAACATTATAAGTTCCTTCAGCTAAATTGCTATCCTCGGTCAGAGTAATTTCTCCGGTAGCAGCATCAATGCTTAAACCATTGATATCAGTAGTTGCCAACTGATAAGAAAGACCTGTTCCTAAATCTTGAGTTGGCCCTCCAATGGCAGCAGTAAAACCACTCCATGAAGAAACCGATACACTAGAGAATTCGGTTCCCGCATTGGTATAAAACAGTTGAGGTTGAGAACCAACTGTGATTTCAACTAAATCTGAGAAAGTCTTCACCCCTTGATTTGTTTTTACTCTCACTGATAAATGATGTGTACCTGCTGCTACATTCTTAGTTCCTTTACTCAAAGCACCGGTATTTTCATCAATGGTAATTCCTTCAGGAGCAGAGATCAATTCGTAGCTCAAAACTTCCATTGTTTCATCATCACTTGTCACATTTACAGTTGCGAACTCTCCCAACTGACCAAAAGCAAGATCAAACTCATTGGTGCTGTATGCAATGGTAAATGGCAATTCCATGATGTCAATGGTGGCAATACTATCGAAAACAGATACTCCTCCAATGTAACCTACGCCAACGCTAAAGTAATATCTTCCTATGGCAAGCTCTGAGGCACTTTTATTTTCGGTTGTTTTAATAGAAATCTTGCCTGATTCTTCATCAATACTAAATAGCTCTTTTGAGTCACTAATATTCTCTCCACTATCGGTATGAACTCCTGCTAAACTGAAATAATAATCTCCAACATTAACATGAACGGTAGCCTCTGCAGTTTCAATTATATCTTTAGGGCCAGACATTACTGCTACATATTTGTTTAGTACTGGTTCAGGAATTTCCTTTTCAATATTGGTTAGTTCACTCGAGTCATCACAACTAACAAAGGCAAGCGTAAACATTGCTGCCATCAAACTATATGACGCTATATTTTTTTTCATTTTTCCTTTTTTTAGGTTAGTGAATGAAGGTGTGCAGATACTAGCCAAACCCATCTGCACACATTCATTTAATTTTTCAAATTCGACTAATAACCTGCGTTCTGATCTGAAGCAGAAACATTTGGATTCGAAGTAATTTCTGTAGCCGGAATTGGGAAAACCATAGTTCTTTCGTTATCCGGATACTCTACGTCTCTTAGTTTTGAAAAATCATAAGCACTGGTATTGTTATGTGCATCGATCACATGTGTCTTGAAGTATTCATATCCTCTTCTGCGAGCATTGAACCAATCATGACCTTCTCCCAACAACTCAAAGTTGTATTCTGCCATAATTGCTTCTCTGAATTGCTCCTGTGAAAGACCGCTCCAATCTGCTGGTTCTGTAGATGGCGAATCTGCTGAGTTTCTTGCACGATCCAATACCTCATTTACATACTGATAGGCATTGGCTGGACCATTCAATTCATTTTCAATCTCAGCCAACATGATCAATAAATCACTGTAACGATAGGCTACCAAGTTCATGTTTGTATTGTAATTCAAAGCCATAGGATTCTTAATGAAATACTTCGCCAGGAATGGATAACTTTTATCCTTGTTATTTCTCCCCTTAAATACTGGGTAGGTTACTTGAGGGGTCGATTTTCCTGTAGCATTAAACTTATCCCATTTGGTTTGGAAAGTAGCATCGATTCTTGGATCTCCAGCATAAGCACCTGCATGCTGATCGTACATTTCAATATTCGGCTTGATACGTCCCCAAACACTTCTTCCCAAGTTACCATTACTTGCAGTAAACAGTTGTAAATGACGTAGTGTATTCTCAACATTACCTGCAATTTCGAAAATAGACTCGGAAGTATAATTGCTGCTTTCCTCAATCCACAGGCTGCGGTAATCAGAAACCAATGAAAAGTTTCCATACACAAGAATGGCCTCATCGTAAGCTTTCTGCCAATACTCTGTTTCCGATGCTGTTTGATTTTCTGCCAAAGTCATGTATACTTTTGCCAACAACATGCTTGCAGCATAAATAGTCGGACGGCCATCAATACGCACGGCATTCAATTTTTCTTTTGCCAGGTTCGCATCAGCAATAATTTGCTCATAAAGTGCACTTGCCGGACTTAATGCTGCATTCACATTTCCACTACTTGCAGGCTCTGTACGCAATGGTGCCTTACCATACAAACGAACCAAATTAAAATAAGTAAAGGCTCTTAAGAAATATGCTTGTCCCATAAGGTCTCTCACTTCATCCTCGCCAAGGTCACTGTTGTTTAATCCAGAAATTAAATCGTTACATCTCTCAATGGTACGATAACATCCCTTCCAAACATTTTCTACATAGTTCTGAGAAGAATACGGGTTTAAGGCTGCAATATCTTTTAGGTTGTCATCCTTCCCTGTGTTATACATCCCCGATCCCAGATCTGTTAAATGATGAAAGTCTGCTCCCCAATAATTAAAATCTGCCACACTTGAATAACACCCATTTAATACGGTATTGGCACCTTCAACATCCGAGAACAAAACATCTGCTGAAGGAAATGTTGGATCTTCCTCTAGGGAACAAGCTCCAAGCAATGTCCCCACTAATACGAAAGAAAGTATATGTCTTATCTTAAAATTCATAATCTATTGTTTTTTTTGATCCTTAGAAAGTAATATTTAAACCAACCAAAAAGCTTCTAGCATTTGGAGTTCCTGTCCAATCTACCCCCATAATAGTACCATCATACATAAAGCTGGTTACCTGAGGATCATATCCTGAATAATCTGTAATGGTGAACAAATTGCGACCCGTCACATATAGATTCACCTTATTAAATCCTAGAGATTCTACTGGAAGATCATAGCCCAAAGTGATGTTACTCATTCTGAAATAGCTTCCATCTTCAACAATACGATCTGTGAATACCTCGTTCAAATCGTATCCTACTCTTGGAGCATTGTTATTCGGAGCATCAGGACGCCATGCATCGTAATAAGTACTTGCTAAAACATTCTTGCTGTTTCCTTCTGCAAAAGCAATTTCCATTGCATTTCCATTCACTACCTGATTTCCATATACACCTTCGAAAAGTGCGCTGGCAGTAAATCTCTTATAATTAAAGCTCAAGTTAAAACCGTAAGTAAAGTCAGGATTTGGATTACCAATGAAAGTTCTGTCTAATTCATTGATGTTACCGTCACCGTTTTGATCTACGAAAGCTACGTCACCGGCAGCATTTGCATTCCCCATGTAAGTTGGGCCCTGTGCAGCTTCGTCAGCACTGTGGTAAATACCGTTAGTCTTATATCCCCAAAGCATACCTACTGCTTTTCCTTCCATGAAGATATTGGCAGGAGCCTTAAAGTAAGTACCTGTCGATACATTGTTTCCTAAGTAAAATACTTCCTTAGACTCAACTCCATTGTTCCAAACTGAAGAAGGAGCCAATCCCAATTCTAATACCTTGTTTCTGTTGAAGGAAATGTGACCACCTACAGACAAAGAGATATCCTTCTTGTCCATTACAATACCGTTTACCGAAAGCTCGATCCCTTTATTTTCAATCTCTCCTCGGTTAATTGGCATGGTTGAGAAACCATTTGAAGGTCCAATCTGAATTTCCTGTAACAAGTCTTCTGTTCTCTTGTAGTAGATATCAGAAACTACGCTCAATCGGCCACCAAAGAATCCCATATCTAAACCTGCATTATACTGAGTGGTAGTCTCCCAGGTTAAGTCTGGATTGGAAATGTTAGAACCAACATTACCAATGGTAGTATTGTCGTTTACATCAGCATAGTAAACTGTAGAATAGTTTTTCAAAGTACTGTATGCATTAATGGCCTGGTTACCGGTTTGTCCCCATCCCATTCTGAATTTAAGATTTTGGAAAACATTCAAGTCTTTCACAAAATCCTCTTCAATCACACGCCATGCAAATGCTGCAGCAGGGAAATATCCATACTTGTTTCCTTTCGAGAATTTTGAAGAACCATCAGCTCTAAAACTCACAGTAAACACATACTTGTCCATCAAGCTATAGTTCACACGTCCCAGGAAGGAAAGAATAGACTCTTCTGTTGTTACCAAATCATATGGCTGTGTAATGATACGTCCAAGTTCTGGAGCTTCAATACCTAACGACTTAATTGGAAAGTCAGTCACCTCATAAACAGAAGCCTTAGCATGACTGCCATCGAAAGTTACACCTACTGTGGTATTAATTCTATGATTGTCATTCAACTTTTTGTTGTACATCAACAAGTTGTCCATAGTATATGAATAGCGGTCAAGAGTTGACATAGCCAATGCACCATTTTCTTTTTGTCCTTTAAATACACCAGTATTCCAGAATCTTGATCTGTCCTTATTTCTGTAGTCAAGACCTCCCTGAATTTTATACTTTAAGCCCTTTGTAATTTCATAAGTCAAAGAAGATGAAGCATTAATTCTAAGCTCCTTGGTTTCATCATCGTAGTCGGTTAACCATGCATATGGATTAGAAACATCCAGGTCAAGATCATCACTGTCTTCATTTTCATATCCTACAAGTGGAGTATAAGACAATACCTGCTTGGTAAAGCTTCGGTTACCACCCGACTTACTTCCTGACTGAGCAAAGCTACCATCCTGATACATCATCGATATTCTTGTATCCAACACCAACTTGTCAGTTAAATCGTTTGTCATGTTCAAACGAAGGTCACCTCTTTGAATGCGTGAAGTTTCAACAATACCTCTCTGATCAGCAAATCCAGCTGAGAAATAGTATTTTGATTTTTCACCTCTACCACTCACGGTTACACCTTCTGTATGGGTAACACCCATTTCATAAACCTCATCCTGCCAGTTTTTGTTCTCGTAAGGAGTATCAGCAATAACAGGAGTCTCTAATCCTGTATCAGGATCAGTTTTGTAAGAGATATTATAAACCTGGTCACCCTGAATATTGAAGCTAATCTTATTTCCTTCCAGCATGGCAGTTTCGTTACGATACTTTGCATAACCAACACCATCAAGCATATTCAGCTTTTTAGAAATCCATGAAAATTCCACAGAGCCATATGCATTCACCTTCGCTTTACCATCTCCTTTTTCTCCCTGCTTGGTTGTAATCAAAACTACACCATTAGCACCACGAGAACCATAGATCGCCGTTGCCGAAGCATCCTTCAAAATCTCGATACTTTCAATATCACGAGGGTTTAAACCTGTTAAACCATTTTGAGGCGATTGCAATTCATTGGCATCAGTGGAGGCATCCAATACATCCTCACCTGCAGAACTGATAATCACACCATCAACCACATACAAAGGCTCATTGTTACCGCGCAAACTATTTGTACCACGAATACGAACACTCACAGCCGCACCAGGAGAACCAGGATTTGAAATCACCTGCACACCTGAAGAACGTCCTTGTAATAATGCATCCACACTGGAATACTGTCTAGCAACGTTTTCCGACTCTTTCACCTTAGAAATAGATCCGGTTACATCACGCTTACGCACCTCACCATAACCAACAACCACAACCTCTTCCAAAGATTCCGTAGAATTCTGCAATACAATATCGATCACCTTCTGAGATCCAACTACGACCTCCTGGCTTTCAAAACCGATAAATGAATAAAGCAACACCGCTTCAGTATTGGGAACTTCAATCGTGTATTTCCCATCAATATTCGTTGTAGTCCCAACAGCTGTACCTCTTATTAATACATTTACTCCGGGTAGGGTCAACCCGTCAGCGCCGCTTACCGTTCCTGTTATTTGCGTCTGCGCAAAGGATTGCATCCCCAAAAACAGAAATAGAAGAATAATTTTAAGTCGTTTCATTGAAATTTAGATTTAATGTTAACGGTTGCTAAGTAAGATATCCCTCATCTGAAACGGGTTCAATCACAGTTCTAAAACCTTAACTTACCGTTCAAGCCACTACTTTCCAACATATCAACAAAGCTCTTATACACTAACAATCAACAAGAAGAGACTTCCAAAAAGAGAAAACACGATTCGTCTACTCCCTTGAACTCGCCAGAGACAATTTCTCCACTTCAATAATCATTCTCCCTTGTTATTTCTAGCTTTTCTCTCTCGAATTGCCAATTACATTAGCAAATCATACACTGCCAACATGTAAGACTGATGCTATTACTAACAAATAAACGAAAATACTTCTACAAGGGTTATCTTATAGTTTGCTTATCGTTCTTTAAAGGTGTGCTGTGCGTTCTTTTCAAGCTCTTAATCCCCGACATTCACAGTCATTCGCTATATTTGTTATTAGCTTGAATAATAGAGATATTAATCAGCAATGAAAAGTGAATATCGGAATACTAGTTGGTTCCAATCATTCTTTTAAATCAAATTACTTACAAAATATCAACTTAGAAATACTATGCAAAGACGGACGATTGTAATCACAGTGCTTCTACTAGCTCTGAGCCTTACCTTAAAAGGTATGGATCTGCGCCACCTAACCATTCACAAAGGGCTTAGCAATAACATTGTTTATTCCATAGTAAAAGATTCTAAGGGATTGCTCTGGTTTGGAACCAGAAACGGAGTAGATCGGTATGACGGTTACCAATTTAAACATTACAGCCTGACTACGGAAGACCAGTTAAACTCGGAAACAAATGTGGCCAAAGCTATGTTGATAGATCAGCATGGAACTTTATGGGTGGGGACCCTGAACGGACTCTTCTCTTACGATTCTGAAAAGGATTTATACAATAGGCTTACAGGTAAGAATGAGAAGGAGATCTCCACGCTAAGAATCAATGTCATCAAACAAGATGAAAAGGGAAATATTTTAATCGGTGCAGATAATACTGCATACATTTTTAATCCCAAGGAAGACTCCTTAATTAAAATAAAAGAGATCAATACCCCGGTTCTGTCCATTTTACCCTTCGACAATAACCACTTTATTATTGGAACCAGCAACGGAATCTACAAGATCAATACGACCAGTTACAGAATCAGTCCTTTGAACGAACTGAAATTGCCAAATGTACAATTATCCAACTCCTATTGTAATTATATTTTTCAGGATCCCCATGGGCGAATCTGGTTGTGTACCATCGACCAAGGAGTGTTTATCTGGACACCTAAAACAGGGAAAATCGTAAAATGCGAAAGCCTCTCTAATACCATTGCCAAAGGAGTATGGGTCAAAAAGATCCTTGCCATAGAGAATGGGAACTACCTGGTTGGCGTAGATGGCAAAGGGGTGTATATTCTCAACGACAAGCTGGAAATAAAGGAAAGCCTTAACCACAATGAGGATGCCCCTCACTCTTTGAGCAATAACGGGGTATATGACCTGATGAAAGATGATGCCAACCGCTTTTGGGTTGCTACATATGGGGGTGGTGTGAATGTGTATGATCCCAACTTTCTTCCTTTCGAACCCATACAACATGTGGTAAACAAGCCAAACTCTTTGGGGAACAACACTGGGCGAGCAGTTCTCGAAGATTCGAATGGAAAAATCTGGTTTGGAACCAAAAAAGGGGTGAGCATTCTGGATCCCGCTACCAATAAATGGAAGCACATCTACAACAATTCAAAACAAAAGAATCTGCTGGGAAGCAATACCATTTTAACGCTGGAACAGGTCAATAAAAATGAGGTATGGATTGGTAGTTACGGTGGTGGTATCGATAAAATAAACCCGACAACAGGGAAAACCCAGGCTGTTTTTCAGAATAACGAACTAGAAAAGAATCAGGGAACCATTTACGTTTATAAATTACTAAAGGACAGGAATGACAACATTTGGATTGGTTCCATCCGTGGTCAGCTTTTAAAATATACTCCTTCTACTAAGAAGATAACTTCCTACCCTATCTACAGTGTTCAGAACATTTACGAAGGGAGAAATAATTATCTCTACCTAGGGTGCAGGGAAGGCTTTTTCCTTTTCAACAAAAACAATGGGGAATACAAAATGTTTTTACCCAACAAAGACAATCCCGATGCCATTAGCAGCAACGCATGCTTCTGCTTTTACGAAGATGAGAATGGGAAAGTCTATATCGGCACCGAGGGAGGTGGCCTGAACATATTCGACCCGAAGACCGAGAAGTTCATGCACTTTACCGAAAGCGATGGTTTACCTTCCAATACCATCTATGGCATTCTGCCTGATGATAAAGGAAGACTTTGGCTTAGCACGACCAACGGACTTTCGCTTTTCAATCCTCACAGCAAAAAGTTTGTCAACTACGATATCTCCGATGGCTTACCCATTAAGGAATTCAATTACGGGGCATCCTGCATCACCTCCAAGGGAAAGATGATTTTCGGTGGAGAAAGTGGTTTTGTATCCTTCGACCCGCTTCATATACAGAAGATTTTAATTGCTCCCAAGCTGTTCTTTACTGATTTTAAAATCTCCAATAAATCATACCCTGTTGGGGATCCCAATACTCCCTTACAAAAGCACATCGACTTAACGCAGGAGATTGAACTCGACTACCATCAAAACTCTTTCTCCTTGGATTTTGTTGGGATCAACTATACCAACCCGGTAAAAAACAGATACTCGTGGAAACTGGAGAATTTCGAAAATGAATGGACTCCAGCCTCTTCCTCGTCTACAGCTACCTATACCAACATCCCTCCTGGCACCTACACCTTTAAGGTGAGGGCAAGTAATTTGCAGGACGACTGGAATGGAAAAGAGAGACAAATCACACTGAAGGTAAATCCTCCTTACTGGCAAACCTACTGGGCGTACGGACTATACCTGATCCTGTTTTTTGGGGCAGCCAACTTTGTGTTGAAATTTATGAAAATACGCTTGCAGGAGAAGCACTCCAATGAAAAGATTCAGTTCTTTATTAATGTAGCGCACGATTTGAAAACACCGCTTACCTTGATCAAGTCGCCTCTAACAAGCCTTTCGTCAAGAGAAAACCTGTCGGAACAGGATTCTGAACTGATCTGTATGGCGCTTAAGAATGTGGATAAGCTAACCACTCACTTTACACAGCTGCTGGATTTCCAGAAGGCTGAGATGAAGAAAATGCAGCTGCAGGTGGCCAAGCACAATCTGGTAGAACATCTTTCAGAGGTATCAGCTTCATTCAAACCCTTGTTGGAAAAGAAAAGACTTCAGTTTCAACTTCTTTCATATCGCGAGGATATTGCCTTGTGGTACGACAAATTAAAATTCGATAAGATTTTCTATAACCTGATTTCCAACGCGATTAAATACACCCCTGAGGAGGGAAAAATCAGCATTTGTATTGATGTTTCAAGGACTCAGTGTACCATCAAAGTCGAGGACAGCGGGATTGGTATTCCAGAGAAACAGCAGGAAAATATCTTTAAGAGATATTACCGTGCTACCAATGCCATTAACTCCGAAGAGACTGGTAGTGGCGTTGGACTGCTGCTAGTTAGGCAATTGGTGAATGCCCATTCAGGATCGATAGGCTTTACCAGTAAAACGAATGAAGGCACCTGCTTTACCCTCAAGTTTAAACTTGACAACAAGCACTTTAAGCCTGCCGACTTCATAGAAGAACAACCAAAAGAGAAGTACATTCCGGTATTTAAAACTTCTGTTAAAGAACTGGAAGTTAGTCCGGAGGAGCAAGGACAGGAAACAGAACTTCCCGATGAGAACCTTCCTAAACTCCTGCTTGTTGAGGACAGCAAGGAGCTAAGCTCTTTCCTGAGCAATGAGCTAAGGTCGAGCTACCATATTCTGCAGGCAGGCAACGGACAGGAAGCCTTGGATTTAATTAAGGATACGGAACCCGACATCATCGTTTCGGATATCATGATGCCTGTTATGGACGGAAGGGTGTTCTGTACTCATCTGAAGAAGAATATCGAAACCTGTCACATTCCTATTATCCTGGTAACAGCCCTAACATCTTCCGATTATAAGATTGAAGGCTATGAGCTGGGTGCAGATGGATACATAGAGAAACCTTTTGACTTGCGCATTCTGAAATCGAAGATATCCAACCTGCTCAACTCTCATAAGGTACTGAAGGAAAAGTTCCTGAAACAGGAAGATACCAGCGAGCAAATCAATTACAAAAACGAACTGGACCAGGAGTTCATTCAAAAGTGTATGGATATTGTGAATGAAAACCTCGACAACTCAAGCTTTTCGGTTGAAGAGTTCAGCAAGAAATTATTCATGAGCCGTCCGGTGCTTTACAGAAAACTAAAAGCCCTGACAGATCAGTCGCCGCAGGACTTTGTGAAGATTATTCGATTAAAGAAATCGGCAGAACTTATTCGAACAGGGAAATACAGCATCAGCGAGATTGCTTATAGCACAGGATTTTCTGATCCTAAATATTTCAGCACTTCATTCAAAAAGTTTTATGGGATAAGCCCAAGTAAATATGTAAACTGATATAGTATCAATACTTAGTTTTGTGAATATGAAGATAAAAAAGAGCAATAAAAATTACTTATTGCTCTTTTTCATTCATTAAAATGACTATTCTATCACTTCAAACTTCACATGAAGAAGGTCCTCGTCCAATGATGATCCTCCGACCATGACCTTAAAACTACCTGCTTCTACTTTCCTATTCATGTCGATATCGTAAAACTCGAGCATTTTAGGCGATATTACAAATTGTAACACAGCACTCTCATTTGCATCAAGATCAACTTTTTTGAATGCTTTCAACTCCTTTACTGGTCTGGTTACAGAACTAAATTCATCACGAATGTACAGTTGTACTATTTCATCTCCTCTGCGTTTTCCTACATTACGAACCTGTACAGTAAGCAATAGTGAGTCGTTCTTATGAATCTGTTTTTTACTTAGTGTTAAATTGTCGTATTTAAATTCTGTATAACTCAAACCATATCCAAAATGAAACAAAGCACTGGTTTTATCCGATTTGTATTTATGAAAATATTGTGATGGTTTGTGGTTGTAGACAGTTTGAATCTGTCCTACATTTCGAGGAACGGAAATGGGAAGCTTTGCACTTGGATTTATTTTTCCAAATAAAATTTCAGCCAATGCTTGCCCTCCAAAACTTCCTGGCTCCCAAGCTTCTATTAGAGCTGGAGAATGATCAGCTATCCATTCAATGCCCAATGGTCTTCCATTAACCAATACCACAATAACTGGCTTCCCACTCATGTACAAAGCTTCGACCAATTGTTGCTGCTTACCGGGCAATTGGATATTCGATCGATCTGTATTTTCACCACAGGTTTTATCATCCCATTTGTACCGCATGGAATTCTCTCCTACCACTACAATGGTCAGGTCGTGATTGCGTGCCAACGAGGCTGCTTTTTTGATTTTGGCATCCTCTAATGCCAATAATGTCTCACTACAATCGTAGAAGTTCACTTTACATCTGGCAGGAGCCTCCTGCTGAATTCCCTCAAAAATGGTTGCCACATTATCCTCAGGCTGCTCGGCCGACCAGTCACCCATAATCGTCTGGTTATTGGCATTGGGTCCCGTTACCAATATCTTTCTGTATTTCTTTGTATCGATAGGCAATACCCCTTCATTCTTCAACATGACAATGGATTTTCGAGCCATATCCAACGCCGTTTGCTGATGCTCATTGGCAAAGATTTGTTCTTTTCCCTTAGCAATATCAACATATGGATTCTCAAACAAGCCCAAGCGAAATTTGGCCTCCAACAGTTTACGTACCGATTGATTAATTCTCTCCTCGGAAAGTCTTCCTTCCTCTACCAATTCCTTTACAGGTTGATGAAAGCGAGGACCGTGCATGTGCATATCCATACCGGCATCAACAGAAAGATAGCAGGCTTCCTTTTCTGTTTCGGCAACAAAATGTTGATCCACCAACCTCTCAATATCCATCCAATCACTTACGAAAAATCCATTGAAACCCATTTCATTACGCATCAATTCAGTCATAATGTGATGATTTGAATGACATGGCACACCATTCAATTCATTGTGCGCGGCCATCATAGAGAATACATTTACATCAATCGCCGCCTGATAAGGAGGAAGAAAAATTTCTCGAAGTGTTCGTTCCGAAACATCCATGGGTGCAGCGTTAAGTCCATTTACCGGTTCGCTACCAGCAATTAAATGTTTCGCACAGGCAATTACTTTATCTTCTCCGGTGAAATTATCACCTTGCATTCCCCTGATCATAGCAACGCCAAATTTTGAAACCAAATGTGGATCTTCCCCAAAAGTTTCTCCGACTCTACCCCAACGAGCATCACGAGCAATATCAATATTTGGTGTAAATGCCCATTGTGCACCCATTGCACGCATTTCAAGAGCGGTTTCGCGAGCACTTCGCTCAACAAGAGCCGGTTCCCAGGTACTTGCCATTCCTATAGGAGTTGGGTATACAGTTGCTCCAACGTTTAATGCATTTCCGTGGATAGCATCAATTCCTATTAAAACAGGAATTCTCAATCTACTTTTCCTAGCCAATTGCTGTAAATGATTAGCTTCTTCAGGTGTTTTAACATGCAAGAAAGAGCCCACCATTCCATTTCGTGTCATTTCTTCAAGCTTTTCTACCGATAAGCCAGGATAGTATCCCATTGCATCATTGTCATGTAAATCTTTTTCACTCATCACCATTTCTGCCTCCCTGATATGCTCAGGACCTACATACTGACACATTTGGGCAATTTTTTCCTCTAAAGTCATTTGGGACAACAAATTTTCCACCCTCTGATCAACAGGTAAGTTAGGATCAAGATAGTTTACTTCTCCATGATTTTTACTCTTGCACGATGAAAAAAAGCTTATACAACCAATCAAATATATTGCCAATAATTTCTTTCTGTTTCTTTTCATTATTAATACTGTTTAAATCAAAATCTAAACATAGATATTGTTGTAATATTCATGGTTTAATCTAAATTCATATAAGTTTAAACTAGGTTCATAATTTGATTTCGAGAATCACATTACATATCTGAATAACGACTGTTTAAGACACGAAAAGTTCTACTTTTCTGCTTTTCAAAAACACTTCTATATATTTGAATTTGTGCAATAAATACATGCTCATATTTAATTGAGCTGGGGGTTCGAATCCCTCATTCCGCATCACTTTCTTTTGATTATCACTCAGTTCTCTTTAATCAAACAATAATCGTCTCCTATTTATTACCTATTTCCTATAAGTAACTGAATAACAGAATAGGGTTACTTTCTGTATCGGTAAATAAACCAATCCAAATATATCATTCAGAAAGCCTCCAATTTGGGGGCTTTTTTAGTTATAACACCAACTGTTACCAAATTTTGTAGTTAGGTTTGTGCCAAACGAGCGTATAAGTCAGGAAGACATCTTAAAAAAGTTCTTCTGTCCTATAAAGAAAACCTGCTAGCACAACCATGTAGGTCACCAGCGTGAGGCTCAACTCTTCCCTTCCAAGCACATCAAAACACAATTCCTAAACTCGGTAAATTACACTCCCTTCTTCCCTATTTAGTCCAAAATCTGACGTTTCAACATCACTTGAGTGTGAAAAAAGAGACAATTTTCGCCTTATTCTTCGAGTCTACGTTAAAATTCAAATGCATCATTAAAAGTTAGATTCCTGAATATCAACTTCAAGTTCGAATTTTTGTGACATTTTCGAGTTTACGTGAAACAAGCCTTTTTTCGTATCGCCTAAGCATTTAATATTAAACCACCTGACTTAAAACGTTATTGTCCGAGAATCTCTTTTTGGTTATTTAATGCACAACACCAATAAAACTCTGATTTTTATATTCATAGGGATATTTAGTATCCTCATATTTTTTAAGCCTTACATTCTCCCTAATTACGAGCTAAAAGCTCAATTGATCCTAATTATTGGCTGTAGCTTTTGGGGTTGCTTATCATACGCATTAAGCTTTCTGGTTTTTTCTCCTCATAGTAAAAAAATATGGACCAAATGCTTAGAAATTGGCTTGTTTAGTTTGTGTTTTGCAGTAGCATGGTTATCAATTGGGCTGCATACAATCATACATGTTAATTACGTATTTGAACAATTTTACGGATACACTGATATTCCTGAACTACCTGATAACTTTTTTATCGTACTGTTTATATACATTATTGGAATTGGCCTGTTACTATACCTTATCATACACTCATTTGATATTTTCTTGAGCTTCGAAAAGCATGGAAAAAATGATACTCTTTTAAAGAAGCCAGCAAACAACAAGACAAAGCTGGGATATGCAAATTCCGAATCTAAAGTAAGATTTAAGGGAAAAAATGAAAATGAGTTTTTAGAAATCGATATTTCTCAGTTTATAGTGGCAAAATCACTTCTATCCTGCGATTTTGTCTTCTTCCTTCTTCTGTTGTGTTGTCTGCAACAGGATGATATTCTCCTCGCCCGGCGGCAATAAGACATAGAGGATTCACTTTTGAGTTGTTAATAATGTAATTGACAACAGAATGCGCTCTTTTGCTTGAGAGCTCCAAATTGTCCATAAATTTACCATTGGTTTTACAGGCTACATCATCGGTATGCCCTTCAACCAGTACATGAAATTGAGGATGGTCAATCAGAATTTTAGCAAGGTGATCGGCTGCTTTCTTTCCATCATCACTTAGTTTCCAACTGCTTGATTCAAATAAAAGATCATTGCACAAGATTAAACGAAGCCTGTTGTCTCTCTCTTCTATACTCATTTCATTTCCTATGTGCGGATAGAGCGATTTTGTAAGTGTTTCTTTTATATCCTGAAGTTCCAGATCTTTTTCTTGTAATGATTTTTGTAGAGATCTTACTTGTAGTGAATTCTTTTCTAAAGCATTTAGTTTAGTTTGCATCAGAGTCAATTGCTTTTGCATTGACTCTATTCGTGCTTTCGTTTTTAATTCTTTGGCACATGGCTGCTTCGAAATATTTATTCGCATTCCAATTCCAAAGTTGTGAGCATGTATTTTCAGGTCGCCTGAGATATTTTTAAAAGTGCCACTTCTACTATAGGTGTATTGCGAAAAAAGCGTGATCTTATTGGAAACCTGATAGGCAGTTCCAATCCCTCCTTTTAGATTATAAATGGGCGTATCGAAATCTTCTTCTCCGGTTATCTTATAAACCTGATTATTTATGGTTTGAGTAGCTTGAACCAAAAACTCGGCAGAGCCCCCTCCTGATATATAAAAGGAGAAATCTCCAGCTCTCGCAAAATTAAAATCCAAACATGCGCCAATGCCTACATAGTTAAGGTTCCATTCGTAGTAATTGTCAAGAATACGATCGCTTCCTTTGCTTCCATAGGTATTGTAATTGGCCAGAATGTTGAAAAATAAATTCTTTGAAAATATAGAATCTCTATAGCCAATATTTATAAAGCTATTAGGTACTTTTTGCAAATTAGAAAGTTTTATTCCTTCTGCATTCTTATAAGTAAAGCTCGTTAATGATTTTCAAGCCTCAACACTAATTTCCTGACCTTTAACAAAGCTGACAATTGTTAAAAGGAATACAATGGGTAGAATTTTTTTCATACTTATCGTTTTATTAGGGTAGCTGTGTAACTTTTACTCTCGTATATCATTTTCAAGATATAAGTCCCACTTAGAACTTCATTCATAGGCAAGTTGATCTGTTGAGAATCGTATATCTTTTGAAGCATAACCACTCTTCCATTGATATCCGTTACAGATAGCAATATTTCACCTATTATTGGTTCATTAATATTGATGCTAATGGAATGTCGGAAAGGATTCGGATATACTATTGCCTTTAGTTCATTCTCAGTAGGAATAGGCACAATTTGAGCGGAAAGCAAAGGTTGTTGAAAGCCATTTCTAAGCACAAAACCTTTTTTTGATTTGCCACCTATAATACTTGATTGTCCAACACTGTAACAAATACTATATACTCCAGATTTGGTACTAATCATTTCTGAAGCTCCGGAAAGTCCGGTTGTGGAGCGAATCAAGACTTTCTTTTTATTTGCATTTTCATCATCAATAAATGCTTCAAGTTGTGATGGTGAAGAAATTAGTTTTAGGGGATAAAGGAGCATAAAACTCACCCCGATTAGAATTAGTCGATTTCTCATTTTTGTGGCTTTAAAGGTTTAATATTCAATTGAAAAGCAAAGGCGTTATTTCATTTCATATTCACTCTCCAGAACTTTTATTATTGTTTCGGTTTAATAGCAAAGCCGTTGAAACACCAGCCAATACCAATTTCATTTCTTCATCCAAGTCTGGTCTCATCCACACCCTGCCATTGTTGATTGTTTCAACTGCTGCAATTGTTTTATCATTCAGTAGAAATTCATAGCCTTCAGGATCAATTTGGAAAATTTTGCTTTTGGAAATAAATGCTGGTTTAATTATTATTTTCTGCTGAGGACTAAAGTTTACAAAACCTTTGGCTTTGGGCTTAAAAACTTCATCGCTGAAATACACTACAAAATCCCGCAGTATAAAAGTATTTTTGCAATATAGGGTTCCGGCAAAATAATTTTTTGACTTCAGATCATAAGACAAAAACTCACCAAACATTGGCATTTCTTTGTTCAAGTACACAGAAACACATTCTACCTGTAAACATTTCTCATTCTGACAGAACTGGGTAAAGCTGAAAATCTCTTCAGAACTTTCGAAGCTTATTTTCATGAATCCAGATTTTCTTTTTTCTTCATTTAAACTCTCATGAACTTTACTGGTAGAAAAATCTCCAAATTCAATTACCTTATCTTTAAATGATAAGTCATTGTTTCCTGTCACAAGCATTGGACTGGTTGATTGTTCCAGATCTTCATTTATAATTACTTCAGCTATCTTACACTGTATAAGTGTGAAGCAAAGAAATAATAAGATCAAACTTAAAATTTGTATGGATCGTTTCATTTTCAATGTCTTTTACAATTCATTACGTCTTCCAGTTCGTTCACGGTGATTGAATGTGTAGAACCTATATGTCAGGTAAAAAATAAATACCAAAATCATTGAAATACATTACCAATTTGATATAACTCTGAATCCGGACCAAGGCTTATAGAACCTAAACTATTACTAGAAAATACAGATCCAGCAATACTAATTTTATTCGATTCAAACTTTGGGGAAGTAAGCCTGAATCCATAACCCATATTTCTAGTAAATGAACAACTACTAAAAATTAATGATTGTACTCCAGTTCCTGTACCTAAAGAAGTGTGAGATAGAAAACATCCATGGCTTTGATTGTCAGAGATAATTAAATTTTGGAATTTTAAATCCTTAGAATGACGGGCAAAGACCCCAACATCTCCATTATTACGGATGGTACCATTAGAAAACTGTACTTGTTTCAAGTCATTGTCCAAACTTAATCCTGCTGCATTATTGTAGTTACAGAAAAAATCCGACACAATAATATCCTCACTGGCATAAAGGGCAATGCCATCAAAGTAGTTATGATGGAAAGATGATTTGTTGATATAAATGATTTTGGAGTGCCAACTTACTACTACTCCTCCACTCCTGGCATGATGAATATCCATTTCGGAAATATGAAGGTCGGTTACAGCTCTAACATCGATTCCATTGTTCCTGATCCAAGGGCGGTTGGGATCTATTTCAGAATCCTGAGCTGACATATTCCCATCTATTTCGAGAACTTTTACACTTATATTTTCAATGGGTACGCTTGGATTTTCTTCATCACTACCAATTAAAATCACTGGTTGGTTGACACCAGCTGCCAATCGTAGCAATGTGCCCATTTCTCCAGAAAGAGATATGTTTGACCGATCGATATGAATTCCTTCATCAAGAGAGTAAGTTCCTGCTCTTACAAAAACACTTCCTCCATCAGCTGGCAACATGTCTATGGCTGTTTGAATATCTTCTTCATCATCAGGAACAATAAATGTAGGTGAATTACCCATATCACCCTTTTTACCTTCTGGACCTTCCGGGCCAATGGGGCCTTGTTCACAATCGCAATCACAACAAGCAAACAAAAAGAGAGAAAAACAGAACGCAAGTAAGAATCTAAAATCGAAGTAGCGTGTGTGCAGATTCATGATTTCGTTAATTAAGAAACTAATGTCAATGCCAAATAGAAAAATCGTCTATTCAGTGTAAAATAGATAAGTAGGAATTCTAATCAATTCCACAATAATCTATTGACCAAAAAATCCGTAATGAAATAGATGCTTAAAATTAATTAGCATCCTATATGAGAGTTGTGTAGTGGCACAATAGTTTTTTTTTTAAAATCACCCTTTAAATCTTTCAGTTCTGAACAAACTGAATAACTTTTTATTGGAAGAATAAGTTACAAAGTCATTTATCCATACAAAACAAACAATTCTCATTATAACATTTGAATAGTTAAAAATGTAATTTAAGTTGTTGAAATTGGGTGGTGAATGGAATTATTTAAATAGAAAATAAGAATATCAGGTTCTTATTTAATTGACATTTCCTTCATAAAGTCTTTTAATCTGCCTCTTGATATAGAAACCTCAAATCGTTTTCCATTTTTAAGGAGGATACATTTTCGAGTTTTAACCTCTATGTCAGAAAGATAATCGAGATTTATAATGGTTTGCCTATCCACTTGTAAAAAATCATCTGAAGGTAGTAATTCGAGGATTCTCTTTAAAGTACAACAACCTGCTATGATCTCATGCCTATTTCCATCATAATAAATTTGAACATGTTCAGGTGATGACACATTTTTCTTAAAATAAAGCACATTGCTTAATTTAATATGCTTAAACCCTGTAATTGATGGAAGTAGTACCCTACTATTTTTATGGACCTTATGAATTAGGGTCTTTATTTCATCAATTTTACTATCATTTTTTTGCATGTTGATATATCGCTGTATTGCCATATCCAATTTTTCCGCATTAATAGGTTTAATAATACAATCAACAGCATTGTAATGAAGCGCTTCTATTAGATATTCTTTGCCTTTTGTGGTAAATACAATTTTAGGATGGTCAAAATAATTCTTTAGCAGCTCAGAAAATATATCAAAACCACTTAAATTGGACATTTCTATCGATAGAAATACTAAATCAGGCTTATGGCAAATTATCTTTTTTATACCATTATTAGATTCAGTAGCTTCACCAATTATCTCAATGTCCTTATATTCTGATAACAATATCTTCAAATCATCAATAAATAATTGATGATCATCAACTATTATTGTGCGTATCATTATCTTTGTTTATGATTTATAAAACAAAAAGCACACAAAATGCAAATACACTGATAATCTTTGTATTAGTTTGTGATTTACAAAATCTAAATTAGAATATTTTTCATTTCTGATCAAATAAATTATATAATTCAAATGCCCCCCACTAATACAATTAAAACAACTAAATAATTTAACGAAATTATTTTTGCATCATGAAATTATACTTTAATAAGAAATATATATGCTGTTTAAACAAACTGGATTCTATTTTTATTCTTAAATTTGAATATAGGTGTTGGTCATTCAATGATTCTTTGAAAATATGAGTATTTCTATTTCTTTACAATAACTAACCTATTTCTTGTTTCTTCATTGCTTATTCCTTGCGTTTAAGGATATTCTTAGATCCTGTATCGAGTAAATAAACCAATCCAAATATATCATTCGAAAGCCTCCAAATTGGGGACTTTTTTAGTTATAACACCAACTGTTACCAAATTTTGTAGTTAAGTTTATGCCAAGCGAGCATATAAGTCAGGAAAGCATCTTAAAAAAGTTCTTCTGTCCAATAAGGAAACTTTGCTGGTACGAGCTACAAGCTCACACCAGCTTGGGGTGCTTTTTTGCTGTAATTCGTTTCCTGTTCTTATTTAAATGTCAATCAGTTTTATTGGCCTTTACAAACTTATTGAATGTAAAAATGTAAATCGTTACAATTAATAAGATTACCCCATAAAGAATCCATAAAGTCCAGCTCATTTCGAAAAAACTTTTTATAATATTCCAAATGACTAAACATAGTACAAAAGTGAGTGCTACGAATACTCTTCTATTAACATCAAAGATTATTTTTTGATTACACGTCAGACAATCCCATTTTGACCATAAAACGTTAAAAAGTAGTCGTTTCACATAGTCAAGTCTAGAATATTTATAATCACAATAAGGGCATGTTCTAACTTTCACATTTCTATTATTTAAGGTGATCTCATATATGTAGTTTATTTGAATTATTACCAACGATTAGCACCAAAACTTGATGCCCTCTACCAACACGAGCTTGTAGCTCATGTTCTGATTGAAAGGATAACTAATTTACACATAAGCACGTCAGGGTGGTGATATTTGGTTTTGCGTGTTTGTGCACCCTTCATTTACTCTTACAAGCAATCATTATACCATTGGAATAAAGTTTGCTTAGCTGTATACTAGAGTTAGCTACGCTCCTTACTAGTTAGAAGAAACGCTTCTTACAAAAGTAAGAAGCGTTAATCACAAATTGCACAAAAATACCGAAGGTATTAATCACTTACCTTCTCAAACTTTACTTTACTAACCTCCTCTCGAAGCTCTCTATCTGATCTAAAACTAATGATAACACTTTTAACGTTCTTGGCAGTTACTTCATCTGCAGTGTCTGAACCGTCACTTTTTACCCTAATCGAGAATGTTCCGAGTCCTTCTACTTTTATTGCATTTCCTTTAAGCAATTCCTCTTTTATAAAATCAACAAGAGTAATGGTTACTCCTCTTGCTTCAGCTTTACTTAGTGCTGTTTTCTCAACCAGATAAGTTTCTATCTCTCTTCGTCCCCATGTTCCAGATCTAACTGGCTGAACGTAAAATTTCGATTGCGAACGGTCTTGCGGGTTCTTTTTTTCAATAGGTCTATACTTCATATTTAAATCATTTTATAAGTTTTTTTAATCTGCAGGTATTTAGAACTACTTACGCCCATCCTTAAAAAAAACACTGGCTAAAAATCCATTCTTACCGATAGATTCGAACTTTAAAATAATATTGGTAATAGAGGCAATTTGCTTGCAATAAATTAGCCCCAAGCCTAAACCATTTGCACCTCCTACTTGCTTACTTTTAATTGATTTGTTCTCTTGGTCAGCTAAGTTTTGCTTATCAAATAAATTAAATATTGAGAGTTTAATTATTTGATCTTTTTCTTCTACCGACACTATGATTTCAGAACAGGCAGGTGAAAATTTCACAGCATTGTCTAATAAATTTCTTATTATAATACTTAGAGAGTACTCGTTTGCCCTTACTTTTCCGTCTGATAAATTAATTTGCTTTTTTACTCGTATCAATTTGTCTTGAATCCTGAATTCAAATTCGCTAAGTAAATTATTAATGAGGGCTGGAAAATTAAAATCGATATCACTTTGAATAAATTTAATGATATCATAATTGAATTTTGTAAGCATCTCAGTTTGATTTATTGCATTCGTAGCTAAATGATTGATGGTTTTGTAAATTTTTTGTAATTCTTTATCATCAAGATTAGAGCCATTATTTTCCAGTAAGCTGATATATCCAAGAATAGTTCTTATGGGTGAAGATAAATCATGTGCTATTGTTTTAATCAGCAATAATTCACTTGGTTCTTCATTGATATTATGTAATTCCATATCATCCTTCATATTTCTACATTATAATTAATTCAAATTCTGTTGAAATGGGAAGATTAAGGACATCTATTCATTGCAAAATTAAAAAGTAAATAGAAACACTATTTTTGATGCCCTCAATCTTCTTCAGTCAATAAAAAACAGGATCCCCTTAAATCTTATTTAAATTTACCCCCCTAAAATTTTTCTAAGATCACTCCTGTTATTTACTACTTCTTTTTAAAACATTAATTTTGTTTTTGAAAACTAAACTGTAACAAATCTAGTAGCTAGTCTGCATCATCAAAAGAAATTTTTCACGCCGATTCTATTATTTCACAAAGATTAACTACACGGCTCAACAAATCAATCACTTGAAAATTAATGAAGCAATTGTAATTTCATAATTATCCTATTATATCGAAGGATTTAGTGCGAAAATCCACTCTTTAAATGACAGTAAAATGCATTTTACACTCTGAATGACAATAAATGATGAATTATCGATACCAATTATCCATCGTAACCATCATTTTGAATACCTGGAGAATTGTTAATTTATTAGGTGTGTTTTACCAATAGTAAAAGGATAGCAAATAAGTTTTAAAAGGAGTTGCTATAAATTAACGATAATTAACAGTTTTATTTCATGAGTAATCATACTTTTACACTGCAAAATGAAAAGTAGATAGGTTTATTCAAATCATACAGTAATGAAAAAACTTGTCAAAGACCTTAGAGAGTATTTGTCGCGAGAATCTCTTTTTGGTTATTTAATGCACAATACCAATAAAACTCTGATTTTTATATTCATAGGGATATTTAGTATTCTCATATTTTTTAAGCCTTACATTCTCCCTAATTACGAGCTAAAAGCTCAATTGATCCTAACTATTGGCTGTAGCTTTTGGGGTTGCTTATCATACGCATTAAGCTTTCTGGTTTTTTCTCCTCATAGTAAAAAAATATGGACCAAATGCTTAGAAATTGGCTTGTTTAGTTTGTGTTTTGCAGTAGCATGGTTATCAATTGGGCTGCATACAATCATACATGTTAATTACGTATTTGAACAATTTTACGGATACACTGATATTCCTGAACTACCTGATAACTTTTTTATCGTACTGTTTATATACATTATTGGAATTGGCCTGTTACTATACCTTATCATACACTCATTTGATATTTTCTTGAGCTTCGAAAAGCATGGAAAAAATGATACTCTTTTAAAGAAGCCAGCAAACAACAAGACAAAGCTGGGATATGCAAATTCCGAATCTAAAGTAAGATTTAAGGGAAAAAATGAAAATGAGTTTTTAGAAATCGATATTTCTCAGTTTATAGTGGCAAAATCTAATGGTCATTATATCCAAATATTCTACTTGTGTTGTAACACAGAATTTAAGCAATTTATTCTTCGAAATTCAATGGCTAATGTGGAGCTGCAATTGGTTCATATTGAGCAAACTTACCGATGTCACAAGTCTTATATCATTAACCTTAACTACCTTAAATCGGCCAACACCAACTCCATAAAAAAAACTTCATTCCTTAAACTCCTGCACTATTCCGAAACCATACCGGTTTCACCTAAGAAAATTGATTTTATACAGAATAAACTTGCAGAGAAAAAGAAAATGAGATGACAGTTTAGCTGAATTTCAATCGCCGCTGGCTATGCAGTATTATTTTGAAATTTTCTGATCTCGATAATTGATCTTCTTATTGTACAGACGCAAGGCCTTGCGTCTCTATCTAATATAGATTAATGAAATCATTCTGCAAACCACTAGCCTGATATTACATTCAAATGAATCCGAAGCAATAAGAGAAATCAATAGAACAAATTTATTCTATCTCATTCACCTCTTCTACCAAAAGCTCTTCAGCATCTTCAGTGCCTTCGTCGAACAGTTCGGTTTTGCCACGTTTGATGTATTGTGATAGGGCATTCCAGTTGTAATCCTTCCCATCAGATTCATGTCCGTGGTTAATCTTCATATCGAACAAATGACTTAAGCCTGCTTGTTCAAATAATTCTATCATCTGCTCATTCTCTCTTAAGTTGGCATCAATAAAATTTTGTAGGGTATCTATTTTCCAATAGGAAATTTCTTCCTTACTAAGTCCAGATAATTCTCCCAATTTATCGCCCTCGGGTGTTGAATGGTGAGTTAAAAACAGGAAGGTTTTAATAATAAGTCGATTCTTATTTATAGTGGCAACAAAATATCCACACTTGGTTTCGAAATAGTAAAAAGGAATTAAAATGCGTCCATTGTAAAATTCAATGTGTAAATCATGTCTCAGGTAGTAATTCATCGCCCAAACCACTTCAGTATCGAATAAAGGTTTAAGCCTGCTTAAAATTCTATGGTAGGCATGTCGTTGAATACATACTGGCAGGTATTTCTTCTTGCCATTGTACAAGCCTTTCAAATCTTTGGTTCGTACAAAAGTCCATTGCATTTCAAAACCATTGTTAACGTATCCGAGTTGAAAAACAGCTCTATTCCTTCCCTCTTCCTCATAGAAACTTTCTCTTGGCGCAATACTTTCTAAAGAAGATTCCCAATTCATTCTCAACGTGGGATAATTTTTAACCTTTGCATCCAATTTTAAAATGTACACATTATAGTCGAAAACATTGGTGGCATTGGCTACAAAAGCATAGTGTTGAATCATCTTTCCAAAATGACTTTCAAAATCACCAATGTATTCTACCATGGGCTGAAAGGCATCCATTAAAAATTCATAGCGTTCGGGGTAATCCTTATTAAATGAGGTAATAAAGTAATTTGCCACAAGAACTTCATAATTTGTAAGTTCAATTGCTTCGCTTTTACGCACACAATTCATTGGATCTGAGAAGAAATCGTTTACAAATTTTTCAAAAAACTGTATACTATCCGCTGTATAGTACTGTTTCTTATTGGTTTTTAATTTTAGAACAAAAACTGAACATCCAAAAGCTCTTATTTTTTCTTCCTTGCTGAGCAACTTGTATGAATCGGCACAATTCATTTTTTCGCAAACTGCCTCAACAATTTTTAAATATTTCTTTCTGAGTAGACTATTCTGATAAGGTGAGTTGTTTTGCTTCCTTTTAACCTGGGGTTTTGCTTTTTTCCTCTTTTTAGCCATAAGATTCAATTTTACAGTAGTCACCTATAAAATTAACAATATAATTTAGAAACAAAACTTTTTCTTTCGATTAATGAAATATTATTAACGATTTTATCTGATAAATCCCTTAATTACTGACAATAACATAACCATTTTATGAATTCCACAAACTTTGAATTGAATTCGCATTAAACATTTAGATCATCAAGCGATAAAGATTAACTAGATTGTAATTCCCTTTAATGGCAAAGGGAGGCACATTCCTGCACCTCCTTCGTTAACATCTATTCTTAAAGCAATCTTTGTTTAAAACCTCAAATGAAAATTCACAGTGGGTCCATGATGCAGGACATCGAAATCGGTTTCAAAATCCACATCTTCATTACTGAACAAATTGGGTCCTGTAATTTTATCGCTAAACAAATAATTGAGATTGTAGCCAAATGAAAAATCGATTTTACAGTTTTTTGAATTGCTAACAATAAAATTGAAATAGGCCTCTAATGAGAAGTCAATTGCCCAATGTGTTACATCCTGGTTTACATTTGCATAATTGCATTCATCCTGAAATAGTGCAATGTAAATATCCGATTTCCACTTGGGCGTAATGAAATACTTTAGTCTATCCCTAAAGGACAAGGGCTTATTGCTACGTTCGGTTTTGATATGTAGTAATTTGTTATTTAGTACGCCCAAACCAATTCCTATGCTATGAATGTCTTTAATTTCGGGATCTGAAATCCAATTGTACTCAATGTCTTCATCTTCAGATTTTTGAAAGTAAACAATGGGAAGGTTCAGGTTTCGATATCGAAGTCCCCAATATACCGCAGCAATATTTTTAATGGGATGCACTACTTTAAAGTCAATTTGTGTGTATTTGGAATCGAAATCATGGGACTCATCCAGGTCTCCATTTCCATTGTATTTTTTTAAACTTGAAGCAAAGCTGGAGTTCTGAAATTCTAAAAAGTAATTGCTCTTTTTGCCAAAATACCCAACTGCAAAGCCTAATAAATCGCTTGCCAGTCTTTCTTTTGACTCGTGGGAACCCGACAAGGCCAAAACCGAAAACAAGAGCTCCACTCCTATTTTCTTTCCCTTGAGTGCAACAGTGGTGGTTTCTATCCAATTGTGTTCACTCTTTAATTGATAATCCTGACCATTGATTGTAGCCTGAAGGAAACTTACATTGTAATTGCAATACCAATAGTTATTAGTAAGCTGAAAGTAATTAAAGTTATTGGGCTGATTGTAAAAGGTAAGTTTATCAGCTTTTGAGGCGAAGCAAAAGAGTAATGCAAATAAGAGTAGTGGGAATACTTTTTTCATAGGTGTATGGTATCAATTTTTGTTTGTTAATGTTGTTTTATGTGGTAGATATTAAGAACTAAATTACACAGATCGGGATGGATTCAAAGCCAATTCCAGACCTAGTAAGCAAGCTGCAATTGTTATTGTTTGAGCCATGCATTTTACTTAGCAAAGCGGTGGCTTGGAATTCCATGAGACCAGCTGTTTTTACAAGCTAACGAACCGTATATTTTTCATTAATTTGATATCATATTTGCAGAATTGAAATAAATGCTTTTATCTTTGCAGAGCATTTCACCCTTTTGTTGAATGAATTATAAGAAAGGGAAAGCAGTATGTTGGAGTTTAGATTACATATCACCAAAGAGATCGGGAAAGCTTAGAACAGTTTTAAGCTTCGTATTACTTCGTCCTGATCCACTCGAAAGGGAGTATTGTTCCCATTCGGTTTATCATGAATTATAATATTTACTGCAGGTGAAAATTGAACCTGTTGTTGTGTGCTGTGGCGATTCCTGCTACAGTTCAAATTGGTTTGTGTGCGCCATTTGTTATGGCACAGACAGGAAGGTGGGTCTGCTATCCTATTGGAATTGCTGTACCCTCTCCCATTGCACAGGCCTTAAACATGTTGATATGAGCAATCAAAAACTTAGAGGGAAAGACCTCGATAAAATAAATTATCCAACAAATCAGGCCAAGAGTATGGCCCTGGAAATTGTTCAAAAAGATTACAAACGCTTACCGAAAAAGGAAAAGTTGAACTTGTTGGAGGATATACTCCTGCATGCCAACAAGTATTTGGAGCATGCTTCCTTTTCGAAACTGGCTGAACTTTTTGTTGGAAAGCGTGATGCTGAAACTGGAACTGCTTACGAGCTGAGGGAAATCCCGGAAAACTACAAGGTATTTGGTGGAAAACTGATTCTGCCGGATTGCATGCAACAGATGGATATGGCCATGCGTCTCCCCATAAGTCATTCAGGGGCCTTGATGCCTGATGCACATGTGGGCTATGGTTTGCCCATTGGTGGTGTATTGGCAGCAAAGAATGCTGTAATTCCTTATGGTATTGGTTTGGATATTGGCTGTAGAATGTCTTTGAGCATTTACGAGCTTCCGAAGAATTTCCTGAAACGATATGCTTACCAGATTCAGAATGCTTTAAGGGAATGTACCCATTTTGGCATTGGTAAAGATTGTCATTTGAGCAATGATCATGCAGTTCTGGAGGATTCTGCTTTTGCCGCTACTCCTTTGTTGAAGCAATTGCATGGCAAAGCGAGAATGCAATTGGGAAGTTCAGGTTCGGGCAATCATTTTGTGGAATTTGGCGTGGTGGAATTGCCCGGGCAGAACCAGCTGCATCTTCCCGAAGGAGAATACCTGGGCATTTTGGCTCACTCGGGATCGAGAGGACTGGGCGCTGCCATTGCGAATTATTACCTTGACATTGCCATGCAGAAATGCCATTTGCCCAAAGGAGCTCAGCACTTGGCCTGGCTCGATTTGGATGGGGAAGCTGGTGAGGAATACTGGTTATCGATGAATCTTGCCGGTGATTATGCCAAAGCCTGTCATGATGTGATTCATGAGAACCTGGCAAAATCGCTGGGCTTAACATGCATTGCAAAGCTTGAGAATCACCACAATTTTGCCTGGAAGGAAGTACTAAACGGACAAGAGTTAATTGTGCACAGAAAGGGTGCTACACCTGCTCATGATGGTCAGATGGGTATCATTCCTGCCAATATGATGGATGCGGCTTATTTGGTTTCGGGGAAAGGGAATGCTTCTTCTCTCTGTTCTGCATCGCATGGTGCCGGCAGAAGGCTAAGCAGGAAAAAGGCGAAAGAATCGATTACTGGTAGTGAACTAAGGAAGCGTTTGAAACAAAAAGACATCTGTTTGATGGGTGGCAATGTGGACGAAGCTCCAATGGCTTACAAGAATCTGGAAGAGGTGATGCATTACCAGAAGGACCTGGTAGATGTGGAGGGGAAATTTTACCCTCGTATTGTGAGAATGGATAGAGTTTGAGCAATTAACAATGATCAATTAGCAATTAGCTGTTGGCTGAGAGCTGTAAATTTTAAAAGAGATGGACAAAATTATATTACAAATCACATCAGGACGCGGACCAGCAGAATGCTGTTTGTTGGTAGCCAAAATATATGAACAAGTGTTGAAGGAAGCATGTAAGAAAAATCTTACAGTAAATCTTTTGGAGACTGAGGTGGGACCCCAAAGAGGTACTTACCATTCTGTTACTCTTGAACTGAAAGGAGATTACGCTAATGACTTCGCCAAAGAGTGGCTGGGCAGTATTCTTTGGGTGATGCAGAGTCCATACCGAAAGAATCACAAAAGAAAAAACTGGTATGCAGCGATTAATAAACTTAGCCTACCAGATAAAATGCATGATGTTCCAGATGGTGATATTTCCTATCAGGCGATTCGTTCGGGCGGACCGGGCGGACAGCATGTAAACAAAGTGAGCACGGCCATACGAGCCACACACAAAGCCAGTAAGCTTTCTGTTTTGGCATCGGACAGCAGGTCGCAGATTCAGAATAAGAAATTGTCCAAAGAACGATTGATTGAATTGTTGCACCTGCAGCAGTTGCAGAAAAGGAAGGCTGAGGAACAAGAAGATTGGATGAATCACAATGCCTTGCAAAGAGGAAATCCTGTAAAGGTTTTTGCTGGTAGTGATTTTAAAAATCTGTAAACAAAAACAATCTGTAAACAAAAACAAAAGAAAAGTATGAGTACACTAGCAAACCAATATTATCTGAAAGCATTAGATCTGTATCCATACGATCTAGAGGAAAGCATGGAGAATTTAAACTATGCCCTAAGTTGCGATCAGGATCACATTGGAGCCAATTATTTGATGGGCAAATTGCATTTGGAGCAGTTGAACGAATATGAAAGTGCCGAAGAATATTTCATTACAGCTATGGCTTCTCATTCCGAAAATGCCAATGTTTGCATGGATTACGCTTCTCTTCTGATTCAGGTAAGAGAGTATGATAGAGCCAATGATTTGCTTTCCTATGCAAAAAAGATCAAAGGAGTTGATCTATCGAAAATCAAAGTCAGAAAGGCTTTGATACACGAGCATAAGGGCAATTACAAAAAGGCCATAAAAGTTTTTCGAAAGGCTTTGCTGCATGCCTATAACGAGGAGGAAATCAATAAAATTGAGGAGGATGTAAAACGTGTAAAAATGAAAAAGAAATTGGTGAGTAAGACCAAAAAAAAGAAGGAGGAGTAATGGCTCTTCCTTCTTCATTTATCCCTTTACTACAGCCAAGGGTTCCAACTCTACCCTAATTTTTACCAGGTCTTTTTGGTTTTCCATTACCTGGTGGATGTCTTTATAGGCACCAGCTGCTTCATCTAAATCCTTCTGTCCTCTTATGGCATGAAGAATTCCTTTTTTATCTAGGCGATTGATCTCCTCTTGCAAGTCAAGTTCACGTTGTGCCTGCTTTCTACCCATTTTACGACCTGCTCCATGCGAACAGGAGTGAAAACTTTGCGGATTTCCCAATCCTTCCACAATATAGGATTTGGTTCCCTGCGAACCGGGAATGATACCAATCTCCCCTTCTCTGGCACTGGTAGCTCCTTTTCGATGTACAATTACATCTTTTCCGAAATGATGTTCCCAAGCCGCATAATTGTGGGCGATGTTTATGATTTCTGAAAACTCAAGAGGCTCAGACAATACACTTTTAAAAGCTTCTTGCACTCTTTCCATCATCAGTTTTCGGTTGGCAAAAGCAAAATCGACACAATACTGCATGGCTTTTATGTACTCCTTTGCCTCTTGGCTTTCGATGGGCAAAAAGGCCAGGTCCCAGTTCGAAGGTACTTGAGAATGCCATCTTGAGTTCAGATTTTTAGCCAATTTATTGTAATAATCGGCAACCTGTTTTCCCAGATTTCGACTACCCGAATGTATCATCACCCAAATACAATTGTCGGAACCATACTGTATTTCAATAAAGTGATTCCCTCCTCCTAAGCTTCCCAACTGGTACAATGCATTTTGATAATGATTCTTAATCACTTCAGGCACAGACTCCACTTCCGGCATCAACTTCTCATTCTGAGCTTGTGCATGCTTGGAGAAACCCAGTGGAATTCTGCTTCGAATTCCGCTCATTATTTTTTTGAGACTTTCAGAATCGAGGTCTTCGATATTGGTTTTTACGGCACACATTCCGCAACCAATATCAACACCTACCGCATTGGGAACAACTACTCTCAGCGTGGCCAAAACGCCACCTATTGGCATTCCATATCCACAATGTGCATCGGGCATTAAGGCCACATGCTTAAAGGCAAAGGGCAGATTGGCAAGGTTCTCGGCTTGCTTTAAGGCTGATTCTTCCAAATCGCTCACCCACATTTTTATTGGGATTCTTTCTGTTGAATTTATATTTATCATGACTTTTTTTTCTTTCAGCGGTCAGCTATCAGCCAACAGCTAATCGATAATTGTTAATTGATCACTGTTTACTGTTCACAGTAAAAATTTCCTTTAACTGATTAACCACCTGGGAACCTCCCGAAAGACTGATGTTATTAATCTTTTCAGAGATTTTCTCAACATATTCCATCTCTTTCAATTTAAACAGCATCTCGTTCTCTTCCATTAGTTTCGCAGTGTTCAACAAACTTCTGGTTGATGCAGTTTCCTCTCTTCTGGTAATGATATTTGCCTGGGCTTGCTTTTGTGCAATCAATACCTGGTTCATGATCTCTTTTACATCTCCAGGCAATATAATATCTCTAATACCACTATCCAAAAGTTTAACACCTAAGGCAGCCACCCTTTCATTTGTATTTTCCTGAATGAAAGAAGATACACTCTCTTTTTTCTCTAATATTTCATCTAATGTAAGCGATCCCAAATACTCTCTTAATGCCAATTGCAATAGAATGTACAATTGTTTTTCGAAGTCCTTGTTTTCCATGATTGCTTTTTTTATATCATTCACTTGATAAAGAGCAAAGAAATTGACTCTTAAGGCAGCTTTGTCCTTACTCAGGATTTCCTGACCCGACACTTCGAACTTTTGTTGCCTGGTATCTATCTTATATACTTGGATTGGGCTTGCATTTTTCCAGAAATGATAGGTTCCAGCTTCAAGTTCTCGTTTGAACTTGCCATCCACAAAAAGCAATGCCGTTTCATATGATTCTACCTGGTATACCCTTAGGTAAGGCAGGACATTGGTTCTTGAAAGTATGGTCTTTTCAATCTGATCAGAAACTTCTATTTCCCTGGTATTTACTGTTTGAAATGACAATGGTGTATAACCTTTCCACCATGCATAGATTCCTGCGGAAAGTACCGTTTTAAATATTCCATTTTCATACATAAAACTTAACTCACCATCTTTAACTTCCACTATACTAAGCAAATTCTTCAAGTTTTCATCTTGTAAATAGATGGCCAATTCTTCGGTAGATGTAAATGCACCCTTTCTTTCTAAAACATTTACTTGTTCGAAGGGGCTTATCCAATAAGTTCCTTCAGTAAGGACTTTCTTGTATTCCTCTTTCCTGTATACAAGTCCTACAGTTCCTTTTCTAATTCTTACTCTTTTCATGATTGTTTGTTTATTGTATTGATTTTAAATTTCTTCTTTAAAAAGAAAGGAACTTGTGCCTAACCGCCTCTACAAAGTGGAAGCTCTAATGCTTGCAAATTGCAACATTTGGTTCGTAAGAGTGAATTGCCAAGTCTATTCTACTTGATTCTTCCCCCTATAAAGCAAATGTTTCCTTTGAAAGGGATTACAACTTTCGAAACCTTGTAAAGACTGCTTTATCTTTCAGAAAGAAAAGCTGGTCTGGCACAAATTACTTTCGGCTGGTAGGCTTTTTTTGAAGTGCCTGTCTTCGTTTTAATGGATTTTTTGGCCATAATTTGGTTGTTACTCTACCCGTACTGAGTTATCCTTGTTTTAGGAGAGGGATTCGAACCCCCGACACACAACGTGAATGAAAAATTCCATCAGTAACAAAAGCATATTTAACCCTATTGGGTCAATACTACCAAGCTATACAGAAACTTAAGTCAGGTCTGTGAACTGAGGATTTTTTCATGATTTTTCCTTCTTTGCAGAAGGTATTTTTTTTCATACCAAAAGTATGCGATCATCATTTTAAAGAACTTTCTGATACAAAGGTGCAGCTCCAGTGCGCAATCTTTTTGCGCAGTAAAATATTTTTTCTACTTTTCTTAAAAAAAAATCAAATGCCAGTAAATAGAAATGCCTTAATCCGCTATACAACCATTGACAAATGCCTTAGAAATCAGTATCGAAAATGGACTTTGGAAGATTTAATGGAAGCCTGTTCTGATGCACTTTATGAGTTTGAAGGAATTGACAAAGGGGTAAGCAGACGAACCATACAATTGGATATCCAAAACATGAGAAGTGAAAAATTGGGATACAATGCGCCCATTGTGGTTACCGATAAAAAATTCTACACTTATGATAATCCTGAGTATTCCATTACCCAGCTTCCTTTATCGGATCAGGATTTGAATAAATTGAATGATGCAGTAGAAATCCTAAAACAATTCCAGGGATTTTCACATTTCTCTGAAATGACCGGATTGATTCAAAAGTTGGAAAACAAAATCCATACAGAGCAAAGTAAGGAAAGATCAATCATCCACATCGACACAAATGAAAATTTAAAAGGCCTTGAGCATTTGAATGCACTCTACCAGGCTATTCAATCAAAAAAAGTTTTGAGGTTAGAATATCAATCATTTAAAGCACGAAACAGAAATTCAATATACTTCTATCCCTATTTGTTAAAGGAATTCAATAACCGCTGGTTTCTTATTGGGAGACAGAAATTAAAAAAAAACAAATTCATGACACTAGCTCTGGATAGAATTCACTCCGTTGAGCATCAGGAAAGCATGGAATTTTTGGATGATCCAGATTTTAATCCTGACGAATATTACAAACATTCTATAGGAGTTACGGTGAATGAAGGATTGAGTCCAAGAACCATAAGCATAAAACTTGACCGAACTCATGCCCCTTATGTCATTACCAAACCCATTCATGCATCACAAAAAATGATTGATAATGGGCCTAATGGCATTACCATACAAATAAAAGTGATACCAAATTATGAATTGGAACGTGTTCTTCTTGGTTTTGGTCCTGGCTTGGAAGTTATTTCTCCTCCATCAATGAGAAAGAGAATTGGCATATTAACTGAACAGGCTGGTTTAGTATATAAAAAGTGAATTCCTTTCAGTAGACATCTCAGTATCTCAAATGATTCATTTAGCGTCAACAAAAGAATGTCAACTTTGAGTAAGGCTGTTTATAAACAAGAGAATGTCCAAAAATTTCAATCATATTGTCATTCTGATCCCGAAGAATCGGAAAAAGAATCTGCTCTTTTGATGATCAGATGTTTCACTTTGTTCAACATGACACTATATTAATTTGAACTTACTTTTTGGACATCCTCTTTTTTATCTAATCAATTAAAGTGGTTGAATCATCGCGGCCATACCTCCACCGGGTGCCATTTTCAACTCATATTGAAAAGTATTGTCTACAATAATTTCTTTCATTTTAAAATCTGTGGCATTTCTGTCTGCATTGATACCATCCTGATAAATGGTCATTTTGTATTTTTTTTCCTTTGGTAAGAAAGAAAGATCAAATTGCAGTATGCGTGCATCCCAATCGGTCATGGCACCCAAATACCACTCTTTGCCTTTTCTTCTGGCAAGAAGCAGGTAGTCGGATATTTTTGCATCCAATACTTTGGTTTCATCCCATACCGCTGGAACTGCCGATAAGAACTTCATGCATTCAGGCTCTTTTCGGTAATTCGATGGGTTATCACAAAGCATTTGCAATGGGCTCTCGTAAGCAACATACATGGCCAACTGGTGGCAACGTGTTCCCATACTCATAGGGCGATCGAAAATCGGTTTGTAATTTTTCTTTTGAGCATTGTTCATTGCTCCTGGCGTATAATCCATTGGGCCAGCCACCATGCGTGAGAAAGGGGTAATCAGGTTATGCTCGGGAGTTTGTCTAATGCTCCATTTGTACTGCTCTCCTCCGTTCACTCCTTCGCGGGTAAGCACATTCGGGTATTTTCTTCTCAAACCCGCTGGCTTGTATGAACCGTGGAAGTCCACGAGAATCTCTCTCTTTGCCGATTCTTTGGCAATCTTGTGATAATAGTTTACCATCCATTGGTCATCCTTATCCATAAAATCTACCTTGATGCCTTTGATTCCCCATTTTTGGAACTGATCCAAGGCAGGCTCCAGCTGATCATCTAATGTTTTCCACACCACCCAAAGAATGAGGCCTACTCCTTTCTTTTTTGCATAGTTGGCAAGTTCTTCCATATCCATTTCAGGAACGATCTTCAGTAAATCTCCCAACTCATACCAACCTTCATCCAATATGATGTACTCCAAACCATAATCAGCGGCAAAATCGATGTAATACTTGTAGGTTTCGGTATTAATTCCTGCACGAAAATCAACACCATACACATTGTTGGCATTCCACCAATCCCAGGCTACTTTTCCCGGTTTAATCCATGAAGGATCTTTAATTTCGCAAGGATCAGCCAGCAACCATGATAGTTGGTTGGTTATCAGGTCACCATCTTTTTCAGCAATGGCAATGTAGCGCCAGGGAAATGTTCTGGTTCCCTTGGTTTTGGCGATGTAATCTTTTCTATCTCTAACGAATACATCTCTATCGCCCACCTGTTCTGTTTTATTTGGGTAAGCAGGAAAAGTAGAAACCAGAGCATTTCCTTCAGCTCCATTGAACCACATTCCCGGATAATCTTCCAAATCCGTTTCGCCAATCACCAACTTTGGGCCTTTACCTGTATCCATTAGGACGGGTAAACTTCCCAGATCCTTTGAAGATAACTCTCCCAGGGAGGTAAAGTCATAATAGACCTGGTTGTTGGAATGGAAGCTTCTTTCCTTTGGCCAGTACACCATATTGTTTTCCGGAAAATTGAAATTTCCTTTTTCTGATTTAACAGTTATTTCACCCGGCAAGTGAGTACCAAATCGATAGGCAACACCATTATTGTAGGCTCTGAAAATCACATCAAATCCTTTTTCGAAAGTCAGTTTCAGTTCGTTGAAATTTTCGTGAATCAATTCACTCTTTTCACATACTTCCGGCTTAATCATTCGGTTTACGGAATTGGTATTCTTTTGGATTACTTTCGGCTCTTTCCCCAGAATGATTCCCTCCAGCTCCAGGGCAATTACCGTAGGATTGAGCAGAGGGGTTTGCTTGTATTGTACTGCAAAAGTTAAGTCTTCTCCTGTTTGAATTCGTATGCTTGTTTTTTTATCTGGCGATTGCAATTGATAGTCCTTCGCAAATACTGCGCTTATGCACAGGCAAAGGCTAAAAAGGCAAATTATTTTTTTAGTCATGATTCACGTTTATTTGGTTAGTTCTAAGATTTGATTTTGATAGGGTGCTGGATAGGCAGAAATCCATACTTCTGGTTTGAAATCGAGATTTTCTTTGTCGAAGCCGATAACAAACACTTCAATCTCTTTTCCTTTCATGTTTTTATTTAAGGGAAGATAATAGGTGTAATTGCTATCTCTTTTAACATTCACAAATTCCCAGGTATTGGATGGAAAAGAAACGCTTCTATCTGGGCATCCTACCAGTTCACCATCTATTTTTGCGGCAGCATAAGCCCCTTCGATTCCATGCTTCCCTTCAATGGCAATTGACAAGTAGCTTCCCTCCGGAATTTCATTCAGATTGAATTTTGCACTCCATGCCTTTTGTGCTTTTTTCCTGTTTGTATGCGCAAACAGGTTGGATGCTCTCCATTTGCTTCTATCCAACATCTGTCCATCCTTCCAGGCTTCAATTTCCACAATTCGTCCTGGCTGATCCCACAATCGGATGTAGCGAACTGATCCGTTGATATCAATTCTCATTTCTTCTCCTGCATAGTAAGTAAGCGTTTTCCAGCTTTTCAGATCCGAAGAAACTTCAGCGTAATTTCCTTCATCTTTCAATAGTGGTTGTAGAGAAAAATCATCGGGAACCCTAATCATCAAATGGTCCACATCAGTGATTTCACCCAAATCAAGACGAAAACATCCTCCTTCAACTTTTTGGTCGATATTGTATTTTCTGCTAGGCCAAAATCCTGTCTTCCTATCGCCATCAAACAGGTTTTTATCCCATACTCCTCTATCTACAAAAACGGATTGATTAAAGAAAGCATCGCGAGCCTTTTGAACCTGAGGGATATTACTTGCTCCTGATCTCTCCAGTGAACGAACCTCCAATGCATTGTTGTCGGCCGCATAACAGGTTGCCTCGTAGAGTGCCTTTGCATCCTGTGGAATTTCAACCTCTTCTAAAGCCGCCAATTTTCGGTAAGCTTCCTGCTTTAAAGCTTCTCCCTCAAATTTAAGCTTAAACGTTTTTCCTTTAAGTAATGAGGAAACTGACTTTCCGTTGAGTTTTGCTGTGTTGTATTTGTCAGCATTCACCAGCTGAATTTTCGAATTGCTACCAGGCATTCCCAATAGCTTGATAAGTGTGGACTTGCCAGGAACATTTCGTACTACTTCATAATCTGCACCTATTACGCCAGGCTCATCACAATGATTGGCTGTTGCCAAAATTAAGCAGGAGCGAAATGGCGCTACTTCCACTTCAACTTCACTCCCTGCCTGATAGAAGCCTAATATTTTTTCTGTAGGGTGGAACTGACGTACTTCAATTTCACTTTCTACATTCAATCCAATCTCCTGATCTAGTTTTACCTTGTAAGTAATGGGTTCCCAAGTCAAATTTCTTAACGTAAGCAACCTTGTTTCCTTATCTCCCCTCGACACTGCAGATTTTCCATACTTCTCTTCAGGCAGTACCATTCCATTAACCAGAATTTTACCATACTTGCGATGCAGGTTGTAAATTCTTGCCAGCTTGGCAAATTCCTCATCTTTCAACAACCATGGGTTGCCATAAATCTCCGGCGCCAATATCATACTACGGTTAAAAGCCTGAAGAATCAAATCGTCATCCCAATAATCCAGACAGGAGGAAATACAAACCCCATGGTCCTCAGTCAATCTTTTCAAGCCTGGTACTAATCCTCTTTCCAATGCTCCTGCCCTGTGGTGAGGAGCTGTGGTGGTATTGGATGTAAACACATCAATATAAGTTTCCTGTCCTCCCCATAAAAATGTTGTTGCATATGGTTTTCCTTTGTTCAATCCCAATCGGTGATTCAAAAGAATCAAGTCGGGGCTGTAAGTGCGACACTCCTGCATCATCTTTATAAATGCATCTTCTTTTTCAGGACGCAAAGGACCACATACCGCATCAAATTTAAAGAGGGCAAATTCATAATCTTTACAAAGGCTTACCATCTGATTGATACGTGCCTTTTTTTCCTCTTCACTCTCTCCAAAACCATCGGGTCCTCCCCAAACCCCCAATCGGGTTCCCATGGCCTTCGCTTTTTGATACATCGGATCAAATCCATTTGGAAACTGCCTCTTAAAGCGGTCAGAATAGATGCTCCCATAAAAACGCTTTCCATCAATGGCTCCTGCATCAAAAGCATAAATATCCAAAATCATCCCATACTCATCCTGAAGCCATTGAAAAAATTCCAGGTTAATTAAGGTCTGCTCTTCAGTTGCTCCCTCATTGGTATTGTTGATCCAGGAAAAATACTGGGCCCTGGATGGGCTTTGTTCATCAGCTCCCGGAAAGACCTTTTCCTGCCCCATTACATTTTGAATGAGACACCAGAAGACCATTGCTACAATTGTTCTTTTCATTTGATTTTAATTTGTCACAGTTGCCATATAAAACTTACCATTCGCAAATAATCTTCCTTCTGAGTAAGTTCATAATTATTTACTCCTGTACGTTTCATATTAACTTCATTTCTCATGCTTTGGAATCATATCCTATAACACCAAAGCCATTCTCTTTACTTGTTTAAAACTACTTCTACTCTCTCAATCATTTTAGGGCTAAGGTTTTATTTTAACATTCCCGGAGGAATTCCTCCGGGAATAATGGTTTTTACCATCCAGGGTTTTGTTCTAAATGTGATATATCTATTTCCGTTTGTGGAATAGGCCACAGATAGTGTTTATTAGGATTAAAAGTGCGCTCTCCCCATGAAAGAGTCACCTCTTCTCCTGAGTTTGGATCGGTATATGTAAGTCCTTCAGGTACTCCAGGCATTACATTTTCAGCGATTTTCCATCTGCGAATATCCATAAGACGCAAACCTTCAAAAGCCAATTCCACTCTACGCTCACGACGCAAAATAGTACGCAGTTGTTCCTTGGTTTTGCCAGTAGTAATCAAAGGCATATTTACATCAGGGCGCTGACGCACTTCATTAATAGCATCATAAACTGACTGATCGATATCATCATTCTCTATTTTCGCTTCAGCGTAAGTCAATAATACTTCTGCATATCGAATCAGAATAAAGTGTATGGCTCCATTCCAATAATCTCCATTGTCAACATCATCTTCAGAGATGTATTTCAACCAGTTGTAACCTGTTGCTGTCTTGTTCCATTGTCCTCCTGTTCCATCGGTCAAATCATCGCCTGCAATAATTTCTTTTCCAGGATAAGTTGCTCCGGGAATGGAATTAAAAACACCATCACGCCAGTCATGACCAGGATAAAGAATAGAATGAGTCAAACGAGGATCACGATTTGCGTATGGATTATTCGGATCGAATAATGGCGATACATCGATGGTGTTACCATCAGTACATTCATAGGTATCAACCAATGACTGTAAAGGACAACCACTACTCCAACCTCCTACAGAGTTAGGCCCATAATTCTGCAAAGTGAAATTCCATTGTTTCTCGTGCATTTCCTGCAAATCGAAAATCACCTCTGAATTATTAATCCCCTCATAGGTAAACATTTTCTGATAGCTTGGATATATGGTGTAAACAGCCAAATCCATAACCTCTTTTGCAGCTGCGGCTGCTTCTCCCCATTTTTCCTGGTAAAGCAAGATGCGAGCCTTTAATGATAGTGCAGCACCTTTGGTTACTCGTCCAAGATTATCGCTTGAATATGATATCGGTAGATCTGTTGCAGCTGCAGTAAGGTCTGCAAGAATCGCATCAAGAATTGTTTGCTTTGCTGTTCTTGTGCTTTCAGCAGCTTCATCAGGCGTTAAACTATTCGTTATAAATGGCACATCCCCGAACAGATAAACCAAATCAAAATAGAAGTAGGCTCTAAGAAATTTTGCCTCTGCCAACAAGCGAGCCTTTTTCTCAGCATTTATGTCAGTTACACCATCAGCACCTTCAAATATTCTATTCGCTCTTTGAATTCCTCTGTATCGCTCTCTCCAACGATGTTCCACATACCAGTCGTATGCAGATGCCGTTCCGTCTGCCAAACGGAATCCAGCATTCCATGAATGATGATCCAGAGCATTATCGGTTAAGTTTTCAATGCGCAACAAATCTGTCGAATATCCATAAGTGGTTTCCCAGCTGTTAAAGCCAATTGATGCATAAACAGCATTCACTGCATATACCAAATCTTTCTCTTGCGTAAAGAAGTTTGTTGAAGATACCTGGTCGCTAGGTGAGCGCTCCAGGAAATCTTCGCTACAGCCTGCGAATACAAATAGTAAAGCACAAACCAGACCTATTATATTTTTTTTCATCTGTTAATATTTTTCAAGTTAAACGAATCAATAAAGCACATCTAGAAACGAAGTTGTACTCCCATGGTGTAGGTTGATACCGGAGGATAATAATTTGGTCTTCCGTCATAGGTTTCAGGATCCAACCCTGATTCCACATCTGTTATGGTAAACAGATTGGTTCCTCCAATGTAGAATCTCATCTTATCAATTTTCCATTTCTCCAAAACAGATTTTGGAAGAGAATAACCAATTTGAAGATTTTTCAGTCTAAGGTAAGAAGCATCTCTTAGCCAGAAATCATTATACAAATAGTTGTTCTTATTCGAAGCAGCTTCCAACCTTGGGAAGGATGCATCTGGATTTTCAGGAGTCCAACGATCCAATACTCTTTTGGTAGTGAAAATCTCATAAGCTGGCCCTTCGTTTGGAGCACCATAGAAATAATTTTCAGCTTTCATGACACCTTGCATAAAGGCAGAGCAATCAAACCCTTTGTACTCCATATAAAGATTTAATCCTACACTGTATCGAGGAATGGAAGAGCCTATTACCTTACGGTCTTCATCGTTAATTTCACCATCGCCATTCTGATCAACCAATTTAATATCACCAGGCTTTAACTGCGATTGGTTTGGCTGGCTTGCATGGTTATCAATCTCTTCCTGCGACTGGAACAAACCATCTGATTCATATCCGTAAAATGCATTCACAGATTCACCTTCTTTCAATATGGTCCATCCGCTTATGGAAGGTTCATTCCCTGCAAAATCTACCAACTCATTTTTTACATCAGAGATATTGAAACCTACAGAATAGTTAAAATCATTAATGGTATTTCGATGTGTTAAAGAAACTTCCCATCCGGTATTGCGAACTTTCCCGGCATTGGTTTCCGATGCTCCCAAACCTGTCAGGTAGGAAATTGGCAATACCAGCAACACATCTTTTGTATCTTTCTGATACCAGTCGGCAACCACCTCCAGCTTATTATTAAATAAGGTCAGATCAAATCCAAAATCAATCATTTCAGTGGTTTCCCAGGTAATATCAGTATTTGCATAGTACCACTGAGAATATCCATTTACCTCTGCATCGTTGAAATTGTATGGAAAATCGGCATAAACTGTAGAAGTAAATTTATAGTAACCAATATTCTGATTTCCTAGCTGTCCCCAACTTCCTCTCAACTTTAGGTTATCTACAAACTCAAGCGAAGTCATAAAGTCTTCTTCTGACATTCTCCATCCCGCTGAGAAGGACGGAAAAACACCCCACTTGTTTCCTTTTGCAAATCGAGATGAACCATCGTAGCGGATGTTTCCTTCCAGTAAATATTTGCCCTTGTAAGCGTAGTTTACTCTTCCAAGGTAAGAAAGCAATGCCCAATCTTCCTGATACCCTTTGTTGGTTTGTCCTTCGGCATCACCAGTGTTTAGCTCCACATAATCATCACTATAGATATTGGTTCTTTCACCTTTGATTACGTAAGCTTTGTTTTCGGTTACATCGATACCTGTTAACACATGAAAAGAATGATCTCCAAATGTTTTGTTGTAATCCAATAAAGCTTTAAAGTTGATTTCCTGCTGATTCCAACGTCCGTCTTCCAACTTACTTGGTGTCCACCTGTGAACTATTTCATCAGGGTTCTCAGGATTCCTGAAATCATAGGCTGCAGTATAATTCTTATACCTGTTATTAATGCTTTTATAGGAAAGATCCGATCGCAGGGTTAAACCACTCAACACTTCCAAATCAGCACCAATTTTCAAATTAAGAGCCTCTTTGTTTTCTTCATTCATTCCTCCTACTTCCAAACATGCCAAGGCGTTGGTATTGTCCTTGTTCAATCCATAAACACCATTTGGATGTTTCAGTACAGTAACTGGAGAGGTGCCTACAATTGCACCTATGGCACTATTCATCCTGTTTGGTCTTTCATTGTCTCTTCGGTTAAAAGAAACATCAGCTCTTACTTTGAAGTTATCTTTCACCTGAAAATCTGTATTCAAACGAAAGCCAAAACGCTCCGATTCCACATTCTTCAACATTCCGTCCTGCTTCATGTGATTTAGAGATAATGCAATTTTCGATTTCTCATTCCCACCGCTAATTCGAACAGATTGGTTAAAAACCGGTGCGGTTTCAAACAATTCATCGAATAAATTCACATATGGATAATTTATCGGATCGTTTCCTTCAACTGTTTTCTGAATGTACTCCTGCGTGTATTTCGGGTTCATACCTGCATTTACCAATGCTTCGTTCACCAAATTCAAGTAATCTTCAGCACCAACCAATTCAGGCAAGGTTGCCGGGGTTTGCCATCCATAGTATCCATTGTAATCTACCTTGTATCCACCTTCTTTGCCTCGTTTTGTGGTGATAAGAACTACCCCATTGGCAGCTTTTGCACCATAAATCGATGAAGATGCAGCATCTTTCAATATGGATACACTTTCGATATCATTTGGATTCACATTACTCATCGACATTTCAATCCCATCAACTAAAATCAATGGATATGTACTTGCTGATAAGGATCCGATACCACGAATATTGATATTCAAGTCTTCCTCTCCCGGAGCTCCACCACGATCCACAATCGTAACACCAGTTGAAACTCCCTGAAGTGCCTGTCTGGCATCGGTCATTGGTTTCTTCACCATTTCGTCTCCTTTTACTGCAGATACAGAACCGGTAAGGTTGGCTTTCTTTTGAGTGCCATATCCTACCACTACCACTTCATCTAAGCCCAGTACATCTTCTTCAAGGGTAACATTAATGGTGCTTTGGTTTGCCACTGTAATCTCCTGGTTGAGATACCCAATGAAAGTGAATACAAGCACTGCATCCTCCGATACATTCAGCCTGTAGTTCCCATCAAAATCAGTTATTGTTCCCGTTGTGGTTCCCTTAATAATGATGTTTACGCCAATTAGAGCTTCACCATTTTTATCAACCACCTTTCCTTCCACTAGTTTTTCCTGATTTTGCTCTGCAGCTACAAATGTGTGTTCATAACTGGATGAAGCAAATGCTGGAGTGACCATAAGTAATGATGCACTACAACACAAGCCTGCAATCCATGAAAAACTTTTCTTTAGCAAGGTGCTTTGCCTTGCTAAACTTCCTGTGATTTCTTTCATAAATTTTTGGTTAGATTAAATATTAATACAATTGTTTTTCACAAGGGAAGGTGGGAGCATCCCTTTAACATTAAGCTTGTAATTTTCATTCGATATGAATGATTCAAACAAGCAGTAAAGTCAAACTTTGACTTGTCCAAAACAACCTAAAACAGGGCATTTCAGCTTGTAAATGCTGACCAAAAATTTGTACGGAATGACCATTTTACCTTAAAATCACAGGATTTTAAACAAGAGGAATTCAAAAAAGAAAAATTAGATTAATTAGGCACATTAAAGTGCTTTTTCGGGTGTACAACAAAGCATGTTATAATGTTCTTTGTATTCCGATGGGGCGATGCCAAACTGTTGTTTAAAGCATCGTGTAAAGTAAGAAGGCGAATTGAAGCCTACTTCATAGGCGATTTCATTTACACTTTGTTTCGCCTCAATTAATAATTGTGCGGATTTTCTCAAACGAACGAAACGAATCAGTTCATTGGGCGACAAATCGGTAAATTTCTTCAACTTGCGGTAGAAGTTCGATTTGCTCATTTGTATTGCCAGGTAAAGCTCATTCACGCCAAAAGAATTATCAGAAAGGTTCTCTTCAATAACGAGTAGAGCTTTTTGCATGAACTCATCCTGAGTCCATTCCCTGTAGATTTTATCTTCAGGTGTCTCTGCTTGTTCTTCTTCCTCTTTAATAGATGGAGCCAAGTCTGCTTTTCTTGCCCTCCAATACCAGAAAACAATACCTGCCAAAATGATCAGAGTAATTCCCCACAAGCTTAGCGTATCATTCAAGGAGCGCTTGATCTGGAAACTAAATGATTTAAACTTGTCATTCATAATTCCATCTGCATTGATTGCAGCAATATCCAATTGATATGAACCTCTGTCTAGATTGGAAAAATCCAATACATGCTTGTCTCCCGGCAGGTAATTCCAACTTGAATCGGGATGAGAGAACCGATAAGCAAGTCCATTTTCCTCCTGATGATTAAAGGAGTAGTTGTAGACATTAAATATGGATGCATCTTCTTTTTTTCCCTGCCCTACTTCAAACATCGGTTTGGGAAGGTAACTGCATGCCTGTGGATTAATCGAAACCACTCCATCGTTACTTCCCCAATAAAATTCACCTTCCAAACCTTTCAATAGCTTAGCATGATTGAAACTATTCGCTTTTGATCCTCCAGTGATTTGATAGCTGGCAAAAAGTTTGGATTGCGGATCGAATCGATAAATACCCATTCGGGATCCCAACCAAAAATACCCATCTTCATCCTTTCGTATCGATGTAAATTCGATCACCTTTTTTGCAGGGTTGTAAAATATAGGCTTTGCATTCACATTTGACAGAAATGCCACTCCTTTGCCTGTAGCAAGCCAAACCTCACCATCCTTTCCAATGTAAAAGTCCGAAACTTCAGTCCCCATCTCCAATTTTTGTTGATTGAAATAAAGCTCCATTCTATAGGATAAAATCCATCTGTTATTCAAGGAATCGAGGGCAAAATTAATGGAAGGTACAGAATCTAATTTCGAAAAATTACCATCATCAAATCCATAAACAAAGGTTCCTTTAGAAGAACAGATATATAATTTTTCATTATAGCACTTTAAGGCATAGATGTAGTCATTTTTAGCCAGTCCCGCCTCTTTGGAGAACAATTGTCCTGATGCAACTACTTGTGTATTATTACCTACTGATGCAGTAATAATTCCCATATGTCTTGTTCCTACATATAGTTTGTTCTTGTGTTGCAAGATGGCTTCCACATACAAGTCATTCAAATTCCCGGGAAAAATAGGCACCGATGTTAAACTCTCCTTATTCCGATCCAGATAATACAATCCCTTGCCTGAAGTTCCCACCCATACTCTCCCATCATCATTCTGAAAGAGTGCATTGATATAACCTGCTTCAGGCTCTCGATCCTGAATATCACTTTCGTATTTTTGGTAGATTATCTTTTTTCTATCTATTCTATCCAGCCCCGCTCGATTGGTGCCAATCCAAATTGATCCGGAACGATCCTTAAACAGCACATTGATTTGAGCATCGTAAAAGTCATTAAATATCTCATTGTCCCTATTGATGTACTCCTTTAAAGCGTAGCTTTCACCAACTTTATATACTTGCTGAATAAAATTACCCAAAGTTCCCAAGAGTATTTCATTGTGTTGAGAGATATTTATTGAGGAAAAGGAGTCTTCTATTACGGGTGCCAGCTTATCTCCTTGCATTAACCACAAAGCTTTTTCAGTTAGTATTACAGGCTCTCCCTCATTCAAAAAAGAAATCGCTTTCACCGATTCTTGTTGCAATTCCGGATAAGTTCTAGTCAATGTCAATAAAGAGTCCGAATTCAACTCTGCTTCCCAAATTCCACCACTTACTTCTCCCAACAATAATTTTCCTTCAGGAGAAAGCTGTTTGCAAGAAATCGAATGATCAAGGACTTTTAGACCTCTCATGTTCTGATCATCAAATTCATAAACTCCTGATTTTGTACAGAAATAAGTTCTGTTATGAATTTTAAATTGAGAGGTAAGCATTGAAAAATCTCCCGGCACATCAATCTTCTGGTATTGTTTGCTTGACATTGAAAATGTATAATTGCCATTACTTGTTCCCAACAGAAGTTGATCTTTATTGATCTGGTCAATTAGAGTAATGGGATATCCCATTAAAGAATCCGACATAGGATAAGAAGAAAATACAACTCCATTATAAGAACTTAATCCTTCTAAAGTTCCAAACCACATTCCTCCTGTCGAATCCTGGAAAATTGAATAAATGGTGTTGTTAACAATACCATGTTCAGTAGTAAATTTGCTTAAGTTTTGAAAATAATTTGTCGCCTGAAGTTGAATACTACAGGCTAAGAGAAATATATAAAAACAAGTTACAATCCTTCTTTGCATCCCAATTGTTTACTAAAACTCAAAGATAGAAAAAACAAGAGTGCTACCCAATCTCCCACATTGTATAGCCACTCTTGCCACGCATCTAAATTTAAAAAACTTGAATCTTTTACTACTAGTTTCAAATGCACATAAACCAAAAATCAACTAGTAATATCTGATCAAATCATTAAGATCGAGACTACCAACCCCAATCTTAACACCTACGTAAAACAAGCAAAAACAAAGGCTTTCCGCTTGCACAATATGACCAAAAAGAAGTATTAACTGACCAAATGATTATATTATTGACAGAAAATTCTTGTTATTTGCTCATCCCTCTATTTTGATTCACAAATCAGACTTACTCTTTCAACAAAAGATACATTTTCCTAATAGGTAAAGACAGTATTTATGCGATCTTCCCATTTCTTCATGTAATAATGATAAACCCAAGGCTGTGCCTTGAATCTACTTATAAAGCTTTTATTCCTAACTCTTCTAAAAGCACGTTGAATATGTATCGGCATTATACCATCGCATTTTAATAGTTAAATGGTATCACAATAAATGCTACACACAATTCTCTATCCTTGAGGATAAGGCAAAGATAAGGTCAAAAAAAATCCCCCTTTAAAAAGGAGGATTTGCTTCTAAATTAATCTGGATTACAGAAATAATATCTTAATTGAATTTCAATTTATAATGTAGTCCGAATGTGAACCAACGGCCAGGCTGTTGCAGGTTACCGATATCATTGTATTTTACATCCAACAAATTGGTTACACTTGAATATAGTTTCAAATTCTTGTGCTGCCATTGCAATTTTAAATTAAGCAACCAGAAAGGATCATAAGCTACTTCTCCGGTATATTCACCATTCTCGAAATTCATATAGCTGCCATTTCTGTCCTGATAACTCAATTGCCAATTGGCCGACAAGTTATTCCATATGTCATGATTCACCGTTAAATCGATTTTATGCTTCAGGTTATCCAATACATAGTTGGAAAAATACTCATCACTTCCCTTATCCAGTTTAATGTAAGAGTAATTCAGCTTCACTTTTTTAAGGAAGATCGATTTCCCAAATAATCTCTCTGGTGAAATATCAAGTCCGGTCTCAATTCCAAATGAGTTTACCTCTGTTAGATTTTGTGTTTTCCACTTCTCTTCCTCATTTTCTCTTACCCAGTCAATTAAATCATTACCATTTCGGTAAAAGGCATTGATATGTGCTTTTAAGGCTTTGTTATTGAATTTAAAACCTCCTTCGAAAGTCAGCGATTTTTCCGGCTTTAAATCGGGATTACCAATATTGGTAGGTCCATTGTAGTACAAATCGGTAAATGTAGGCATGCGCATGGAAGAATTTACCGACGAGTATACTTTTAAATCATCGCTAATCTGATAGGCTACATCAACACCCGGATATATCTTCCAGTCAAAATCCAGATCGGAAATCCAGTTGAACATGGCTCCTACCGAGATACTCCACTTGTTTAGATATAAGGAGTGTTCGGCAAAATAGGAAACATGAGACCTGGAGTGAGATCGGGTAAAATACTGACCACTTTCTCCTGGAACTTTAATGGGCTCATCCATTTCTTCACCTAACACGTTGCTCCAAATGTTTTCCGATCGGAATTCTGCTCCAAATGAAGTTTTTCCCAAGCTGGAACTAAACCAAGTATTTAAGCCTGCTCCCAATACATCTGTTAAATGATAGTTGTGTGTGGTATACCAACTTGCCGGATTATCGCGAAACAACTCGAAACGATCCTGATGACGGCGCCAGTATAATGATGGTTTAAAGTGTAATTTCTCTCCTGTTTCGTATTGCAGGGATGCAAAAGTGGTTTTGGTTTTTTCGTACTGATTAGGAAACTTTGGTGTATAAAAGCTGTTGGCACCAAATCCTTTTTGTGTGTAGCCCAATTGCACATCTAATTTTCCTGGTTCATTTTCCAGCTGTGCATGGTAAAAAATATTATGCGTTTCGAAATCGGTATTGTCGATGTATCCATCGGAAGATTTTCGATTTGCTGCTACAAAATGTTGAAGTTTTCCGGTACTAAACGCATAGTTTGCATTCAAATCCGACAAATTGTGCTCTCCATAAGCCAAATCAAGATTCATTTCATTTTCGGTATTTTCTCCGGTAATGATATTAATCGCTCCTGAAAATGCATTGGGACCATATACACGTGCTGCGGGTCCTTGCAGGATTTCAACTCTTGAAATGTTTTTCAGACTCACCGGAAGGTTGAAGTTGTGATGTCCGGTTTGAGGATCGGAGATGTTGATGCCATTTAAAAGGATCAATGTTTGATCGAAGGAACCTCCACGAACCGAAATATCGGCCTGAACGCCATGTACTCCTCTTTGTCTGACATCAACACTAAGAGCGTATTCCAGCAGTTCCTGTATACTCTGCACAGGGGCAGCCTCAATTTCCTCTCTCTCGATTACGGATACTATCCGCGCCACCTGCGAGTAGGTAACAGGCGATCTTTGGGCACTGACTTTGATCTCATCAAGGTCGTACTGCATGCTTACATCCGATGAAACGCTTTGAGCAAAAACAATTTCGGGACTAACAACAGTTAGGTAAACTACAAGTAGAACTGTAATTTTTACCTGCTTGCTAATAGCCTGAAATAGTGAATAGTTTTTACCACCCCAGCGACGGAATGTTAACGTACGAGCCCATTGGCTTTGTTTTAACATTACTTTCATTTACTTTTTATAATAAGGATGGCAAAAGTATAAATAAAAATAATCTTCACAGCCTAAACCTACTTTTATTTAGTCTACATTAAGTATTTTCTTTCATTCTGTGTAAACACAATAATAACAAAGTCGATTAGTCAATAATTCCAAAAGGCTACATTTAATTCCATTGTGAAACTATCCAGGTCAACACATCTTAACATCTCGTAATCAATTACTTTTATTTTCAACACCTCTAATAACTTGAATTAAGTTAAGATTATTTTTGGCAGTTTCATTTTTAATTGTAACTTTTTATGAAAATTAAAAGATCGCTCTCAATTGTTATCAAATTAAACAGGAGAGTAATTAAAAACTATCACTCTAATCGACTTATTAAATTTACTTAAGTAGTATGTCAGAATTAAAAGAGGCTGTTAAGGAGCTGATGCAAGACCTAAACAGCAACGAAGTAGCTATCATTGAAAAACAAGATTTTGATAGTTCATTAGCAAAACTCCTATCCTATGGGAAGGTTGAATTAGGAGGCGATGCCATTCAGGTATTGTCGAAATATAATCAACAACTCACAGAACTTCACAACGAATTATTGATCTGTTCAAGCAGAAATCGCAAAGCTGTTTGGGATTTCATTAGCAGATCGCTCCTTTAATATTACTAATAAAACACAAACTATTATGAGTATCAATGTAGAACCTATCAAAAAGGCAATTAATGATGTAGCAACCCTTGAAGTTGCCACTTTAACCAATGCAAATGACAATAAATTTGATCTTACCAATGGATCAAACGAAAATATTTTTGAAGCCATTCGAAGCAATCTGGCTCAATCTGACCTGGTAGCATATACCCGTTTTGAACTGGATGGAGATGCAGTAAACTTTGTAAACAACAAGGAAGAGCTTACTGCTTTGGTAGAAGATCATAGCATTCTGGTTGAGTCGGCTCTGGAAACCCGAAAAACTCTGTTCAATACCATCTACAAAACGCTTAAAGATGTAATCAAATAACAAACTTTATCATCTGAAGCTGTGAAACAAAAAGTCAAATATATTTTCTGTACCCTTAAAATTAATCTTAAGGAGAGTTCATTTCAGGCCTCCAGCATTTGGAACGAATTAAAGGCACAAAATGCTCTGGAAATTACTCCTTATACAGAAGCCAATGAAGATCAACCTCATGATTCCGGAGGGTATGGAAAATATGTTGTTAGCATTCAAAAGCAATTTGTGAATTTTCTACAATTCATGAGAAAGAAACTGGATAAATCGTAAATCATGTCGATACAAGAAATTTTTAGGAGTGAGTTTTTGAAACCCGAAACAGAGGTAAACTTTACTGCCATCCATAAGCTAGAATGTGAGGAAGTTCTTGATAATTTGGGTTATATCGATCTGGATCGTAACAGCGAAAAGCAAACTGCCACCTTGGGGCAATTAAAGGAAGGCATTTCCCTATTCAGGCAGGAATATGAATTGAACAAACAGGATTTCCATAAAGGCATTGATCATTTTGGAACATTTAAAAGTCAATTGCTTTCTGAGGAAGAACTTGACTTCCTGCATGAATTATCCTCTTTGGAAGGCGAATTTGAGCTTCATCAGTACTCAATAAATAAAATTAGGCAAAACCCTATCCTATCCAGAGTTCTGAACTGGAGATTAGGAATTCTTTCCATATTCAATAAAAGTATTACCAATCAATTATCCGATGATCTCACAGAACATCTAAATCGGCTAGGATCATGGTGTAACATTTCAGATCATGAACAAATTATTGAACTGTTGGGAAACATGGAAGATCTTTCAATAGCGATTGCAAAACAAGACTCCTACCCTAAATCCCGCTATCAGCACCTGATCTATTTTAAAAACTCTTACAAAAAGTTAAAAGATCAAGATGTAAAGTTTACAAGCAACAAGAAAAGATTCGAATCCAGATTAGCATTTATTCCTAAGGAGAGCCAAAACACTTTAAACTTGGTTCAAAAAAAGAAAGTTGAATTTGATAGCTTTGAAAAGGATCAATTGCATCAGCTCATGACTCGTTTGGTACAAATTAGATTGTGGTTATTGGGCAATTATCAGGGCAAGCTCGACAATGACCTTGGCCCTTTAAGCATTACTGGTATTCATTCGCTTATTTCGTATATACACGATAGCTATGGAGGAAAACAGGGATATAAAATGAGTGATTTGTTAATGCGCTTAGGAAATGACTGGTGGGTGTTAAACGTTAGCTATCTTTTTAAGGCTTTGCTCCCTGTACTTGTTAGGATGGAAAGTGATAAGAAGATGGAAACCATATCGGAAGAGTTTAGCACCATTATTAACAAATTGGAAAAGGAAGAAGATAAAAAAAAGGTATTGAAAGTGATTGATCAACAAATAAAAGACGAGTTTACATCTCCTTCGAATCTAAAATCCAAAACAAGAGGAGGCAAAAGATTACTTCGCTCGATTGGTCGATTTTTCAAACGGATTGGTGATTTTATAAAAGATGGCATTAAATGGGTTATCGAATCGATAAAAAACCTGTTTAAATGGTTTAAAAATGGAATTAAGATCTTAGTTCGCGAGTTAAAAAAGGCATTTCATATGGCCAAAACAGCATTGTCCTTTTTCTTTTCAAAAAGGATTGTAAAATCTCAAAACACCAACAGTCAACTGATCACTGATTACGATTTTAATTTCGACAGTTTAACTACAGTTATTGGAACAGACAAGGAATTAATAGAAGAGCATATCAATAAAAACAGGTGGATTACAAAAGCACTTGAAGAAGTATCTGAATTTTTAGGTACGGTTATTTCTATTGCCATTAAAATTGCAAAAGGACCAATGGGCTGGATTCAGCTAGGTTTAGACTTAATAAAATATCTTGCCGATAATAAATTCCAGTACAATAGGTTGTCTCTTGATTTGGATCACTAATTTGGATCCCTGATATCCACTAAAATTAAAGGTATATTCTTATAAAAAGGTCAGAGCGATTTCATTAAATACATTGAATCTTTTACACACTCATTCTATACCCTATTAATAAAATCGCTCTGTTGAAGACTAACCCTAATTTTTAACACACATATATAAATAGTCTTCGTTGCAAAGAATTAATAAGTTACGAATTTTACACGTAAAATGCTAGTTTAAACTAAAGGCCTATAAACATCAAGAAAATTGAGCTCTCGCAAGATTAATATGTACTTTTTCCCAACCCGAACAAGTAATGTAACACATGATGATAGCATTTATTAATGTCAGAATTAAAATTCCCATCTATAACTCGAAGGACATTTATTAAAAATGGGTGAATTCATTCTGTTGAGATGGGAATGTGTAAAATACGAATGGTAGATGAGTATTATGTCTAAAATTATCAATTAAAACAACAATGTGCTCTATGATGAACAAAGAAAACATCTGATCCTTGAAACTAGATATTTTGTATAAATAAGAATGATAATCACACTTTATTATATGAAAAAACTCAAGGAGTTTGTGACACTCCTTGAGTTTATATATGAGGTTATAGTTAGATTCAAACCATGAGAATATAGAGGGGCCTTCTCTTGGATTTTTTTTTAAGATGTGTGCGAATATCGAGAAGGCCCTCTAACCTCCAACTAAATATTGCCTAATAGAATGAGTAAGCTATGATTTACATGTATTTAGATCATACTCTTACATATTTCCATCGCCTCTTTATTAATTATTTTTTGCTCCACGTTTAATCCACTCCAGAATCAAATCCTCTTCTTTTTGTGTAATAAAACCAGCATGCCCCCCCTTCAATTGTTTAATAATACGACTATCCTCAGGCGAATCAGTATCCACATAGTTTCCATTAACCAAAGAATTGTATGCCATTGACTCTCTCAAATCAGGATCACGATTCTCATTATGACAGGTCCAACAATCCTGATCTTTAAAAATGGGTTGAATAAGAGCACTAAAACTTAACACTTCGGGTATCGTTGTAAACTGCCATTCAAAATTACTCGCCAATGCGTTACCTGCAAGATCCTTAACATCACTGGTAAGCATGCAAGTATATACAGTCTCATACATCCATTCCACATCAGGAATAAACTTTGCAACTTTAGCTTCGTAGGTAATGCTTCCACCAACAACTGTTTCTCCTGTTTTCACAATAAATGAGTTATTATTAATCGTTTCCGGATCAACCTCTTCATCAAAATACACCAAAATTTCAATGTTTGTAAAAACTGAAATTTCCATATCAACAGGAATACTCTTTTTAATTTGGGGAGCAACCATATCCGGCTCCTCTCCTGAAGTAAAGCCCCAATGATAATCATTAGCCATTACCTCACCATTTATACCCTGCACATCAGTAGTTATAGTACATTCATATGCTTGCTCTCCATCTAATTGCTGTGAAGGCTTAAAAACAGCTTTATTTCCAACACTGCTAATTTTACCATAAACAGGATATTTCCCCTTTTTTACCAGAAAACTATTTTCATTTACCGAGCTAACATCCAATTCTTCACTAAAGAGAATCATTATTTCTGAAAAAACATCTATTCCTGTTGCACCATCAGAAATATTGGTTGATACAACATTAAGCGGATTACTTGTACTCTCATCCTTTTGACAACTAGAAACAAGGAGTAGGATTACAATCACTAACAGATTAGAAAAACTCTTTAAAATTTTAATATACTTACTCAGTACATTACCATTGGCGCATATCATAATTGATTTCATATCATTCTTATTTTTAATCTTATTTACAATTTACCAAGATGTTCATTTATGAAATCTATTTCTAATACTCACGGGAATCTGTTTTCTGTCCTATTTCTCTTCTTCCCTTTTTATTTAGGCGCTTAAACTGTAGATATTGCAGCACTAAACCACCAATTAAATAAATCGGAAGAGTATACAATTGGTTCCATGTTATTAGCTCATCATTGTTTTCAACCACGAACATAGTAACGCCAACAAACATGATCACACCCCAAATCAATCCCGGATAAATCCATGTTTTTAATCCAAAACTCGTATCGAACATTTTTTTATAATTGAGATTTTTAAAACCCCTCCCGCTTAAATACAATTACATACATAAGCAGAAGGGTATTCAAACGTCTAATTAATCCTCATCATCGCTATAATTCAACCCAAAACACATATACATTTCTGGATCTTCATTACTTACTAGATAATAAGATGATCCATATTCCTTTAGCTCAATAGGAACAATGGTCCATCCCTTAGGACTGGCTACTATATTTTTAATAGCCTGGCCTTTCTCTGTAGACATCAATCCTTCAATATATTCCAGATCATCAAATGGTGCAGACCAATCTGTTCGATAACCTAGAAATTCCATTTCTACAACATCCTCAGTTTTTTTGTTATAGTTTACTTTGATCTTCAGAGAATTCCAATCTTCAAAATTTAAATTGAATGTACAAGGGAACCAAGACGCAACATAAGTACTTGTTGTAAAATAACTAAACGCTGCATCAGGATAGATACCATCTATCAAATTGGCTAATTTTGGACTAATCACCTTTGCATCACCACCAAATGTTTTAGGTCCAAAAAACTTATCAGTCATACCTTCAATATGAGCAGGACAATCTGCTTCATATTTAAAAGTACCAGTAACTCCAGCATCCGTTACGTCAAATTGATTCTTAGCCTCGTCGTATTTAAAAGATCTAGCTCCAATACCGTTCATTACTAATGCGTGATGAAATTCAAACCCCTCATGCGTAAAATTAATTGGCATTAGTTCATGCTTCACTTCTCCATTGTCTACATAGTTAAGAAAAGCAATAAGCTTATCCCCACTATATACCATATTTACTTTTGTATCCCAACCTTCAACTGATAGGTTGAAGTAAAAAGGTACCACTACTTCCTCATTAGCTCTTTCAATATGTTTGGTATACTTGGCATATTCCCTTAGTTGTGCAGGTGTTTCCGCTGTAGCTTTAACCAATATCATAGGATCTCCACTCACTCTCTCTGCAAGATATAAAGTATCACCATCAGCTGATTTTTTAGTCATGCTAAACTCCAGTTCACCACCAAATCCTTTTCCTGGTTCTCCAATTTCAGGATCAGTCATCTTGGAGAATTTGCTATAAGTGTCGAAAATCAAAATTGGTTTTTCGAACATCTTTACAGAATATTCCGATTTATCAGGAAAATCTGAAAAATCCCAATTCATATTTACGGTACCTTTTTCATCAAATATAAAATGAAAGGTAAATGATCCTAATTTTGTTGGATTAGGATAGTAATGGGTAAGCCATCCATACTCAGATGAGGTTAAAGCATCTTTAAACTCTTTAACAGCAATACTCGCTCTTTCATCTGGTGTAAGATCAAACTCACTTTCAAAATCGTTGTCACATGCCGCAAATAAAATAAGCATGAAACATATTATATTTAAATGTATTTTTCTCATAACTCTCTTGTTTTTCTATGAATTAATTACTCAATTCGTCTAAAACCACAGCAATATCCGCCTGCAATTTATAGATGTCAATCTTCCAGATCTGCAACATGTAATCTGCAATCATTTTCTCCTTCTCACGAATTTTAATCCTAGCTAATTTTGACGCATCTTCATCTGTATAATAGTTTTCATCATACACTTTGATCTTATCAATCAATTCATTCCAATCCTCATTGCTTCGGGTTAGGAATTCAGATAACATTTCCACAAAATCTTCATCAGGATTCAACAGAGAATAAGCAGTAATAAATCCCATTCCTCTGGCCTCTGAATTACTAAAATTCATCCAGTTAGATGTATAACCTGTTGTTAGCTTCTTGTACTCTACAGGATATGCAATAGTTTGATGCAGAATATGACCAAACTCGTGATGCATAGTTTTAAACACCCTAAGGATAGTTGCCATTTCGCTACGTTTCTCATAATCCGATAAACCACTCAGGTCAAAGTTGATATAATTCAGGTCGAAAATGGTAATCTTTCTTCCTCCTTCGGCTTGGCCCAGGACAATACCTCCATTATCTTCATAATTGTGGCTGCCCACTAAAACCATCTGCTTGGGAATATAGGCCTTCATAAAATCTTCACCCCCATTCCTTGCGTATGGATCAATCCAAATTTCCTTCATTTTCTCCAAGAAAGGAATTACACGGTCCAATGTCGTTGGGGTTAAAATTTTCGTATTATCCAACTCCGAGTTGTCCCACTTGTATTTCACTTCTACATTGTAGGGATAGGTGTAATTTTCTCTTATCCATTCATCCACTTCGTTCAGTTCTGGCGTAGAGGTATCAATTAATGATTCTCCCAGATCTTCATCATTGCTACAAGAACCAAATAGCAGAACTCCCAGCATTAGAAAACATATATATTTTTTCATTTCTTAATTTTTTTTGAATATTTATTCCCCTTTTTAGTTCCAATAACTCCGAAAGGAGAAAATAACTCATTCCTTCTCTTTTTTATCTTGGATTGGACTGCAAACCAATAGCTATCGCCTGTTCAGGAATTTGAATCACTCTGCGATGGTCATCCTTTGATAATGTAATTGAACCACCGTCAATAACATCATGTGTTATTTCTATGTTGAATCGCTTCACATCGAACCATCTCATTCCTTCATGAACAAACTCACGACGACGCAAATCCAACAAGTACCATAAGTAGTATTTCTGTCCCTCTTCAACGGTATAGTATGGTGCCAATTCAGGTCCATCAGCCAATTCATATTCCTTTTGTATTTTCTCCAAATCTACTTTGTCATCTGTATTGTAGGATCTCACTCTTTTTTGCAAATAGCTATCCAAATCCTCCAATACCGATGCATAATCCTTTTTCATTGCATAGGCTTCAGCTCTATTAAACAGCACTTCTTCAGTGGTAAAAAGTGGAGCAACCATATTGGCAAGCCCCTGATCAGGATTATTATCATGACTTTCAATTCTGCCCTTTAATTTTGGGATAAAGCCCAACAGTTGAGAACCTGCAGCATACAAAACTTTGTCACCAATCACCATTTCGAAGCGCATTGCATCTGTTATTGGATCTTTTCCAAACAACTCCTGGATTTTTAGGGATGAAAGAGAATATCGAAAAACAACAGCACCATTCCCCCAATTGGAATATCCTCTGGCCAACATGATATTGGAAGCTTCTTCGGCTTTTGTATACTGTGCCCAAAGTTCGCTTGCTTCATAGGTAAGATATTTTCCGTTCCAGTCTCTCAATTTACTTGATGGGTCACTACCTAAAACAATATCAGAATGTTCAATTACTTTGTCCCAATCGCCTTTGAACAAATAGAATCTTGATGCAAAAGCATGAAGTGCAGCCTGCGTAAAGTGATATTTACCAACAGCATAACTATCATCTTTAATCAGCATAGATGCTTCCTCGATATCAGCCTCAATTCTATCGTATATGGTTTTTACAGTAGCTCTTTTATAGTCTTTAAATACAACCCTCTCTGGTTCTTCAACAAAAGGAACTCCCAAATCGCTCTCTGCTGTAGCAGGATTATAGTGCTTTCCAAACAAATTCACCAACATAAAATGTGCATAGGCACGTGCGGCAAGAGCCTCTCCCTTTTGGGCAGTGTAATTTTCTTCATCCGAAGCCTTTTCAATCGCATCTAAAGCGTGATTGGCTGCAGCAATCGCAGCATAACAAGCATTCCAATACATTGTAGGTGTATCGTACTGCGAAGAAGCAGCATCCTCCCAATAGTAAGCATTTTCATTTGGGATATATTCTGCGACATATTGTCCAATTCCTTTATCACCAGCATTATCAGACATTACTTCTGCAAATCCATGATAGAAAGCTTCTGGGTATGCAGATACCAATAATTCACTCACTGCTTCAGGTGAATCCAAAATAGTCCTGTTATCAGGTGTTTCATCTAAATAGTCATTGCATGAAGATAAGATGGTCATCCCCAAAAAGACTAAGGCTATATTTTTAATTTTTTTCATTGTCTTAATTTTTATCGATCTTCTTCACTATTTAAAAACCAAGTTTTACCGATAGAGTATATTGCTTAGGAATTGGCATTGCTACACCTCCTGAACCCATAAACTCTGGATCTTGTCCATTCAATTTTTTGTCGGAATACAACAAAAACAAATTCGACCCTTGAAGTTTAAACGTCGCACTGTTCAAACCTATTCCAGACAGTAATTTTTTTGGAAGGCTATAAGCCAGAGAAATCTCTTTCATTCTTACAAAAGAACCATCGGCAACTCGAGCTGTAGATAAATTGTATCCATTGTAAGCCTTACTATAGTTTACATTGTACTGACGTTGCGATAATATGGTAGGAATATCAGTAATCTCTTCATCTCCTTTTAGCATCCAGCGATCGTAAAATTCTTTCGGCATGGCATCCAGATCAGAATATTTTGCTTTAAACTGAGGTCGTAATCTCACCTTATTTCCAAATTGGTAAGTCATGAAAACATTCAACTTCCAGTTTTTGTAAGTGAACATATTACCAAAACCACCTGTAACTTTTGGATCAATGGATCCCTCGTATTTTAAATGATCGATTTTGGTCGATTGGAAATCCAGATCAGAAACAGTTAATACTCCATCTTCATTAATAAATGTAGGCAAACCTTCAGCATTGAGTCCCTTATATTGTACAGAGAATAGACTTCTTACTGGATATCCCTCCAATGGTCCTCCAACATCTTTCACCAAGTTGTAAATATTCTGGAACGATTTCAATTTTGTAATCTCGTTCTTGTTGTAGGCAAAAGTCACGTTGGTTTTCCATTTAAAATCATCAGACTTCACATTGTGTGTGGTTAGTGTAAACTCAATACCATGAGATTCCATATCTGCATAATTGGCATATTTCCAGAATTCACCACCAATACCAGAAGTTTTGATATAAGCAATCAAATCAAACCCCTTACGCTGATAGGCATCCACACTCAGATTGATTCTGTTGCGAAACAAACCTAAATCCATCCCCACGTTGGTTTCATACTGTTTTTCCCATGTTAGTTCTGAATTTTCCAAACCATCAATGTACATCTGAGATTCCTGCTCTGAAATATAAGGACGGTCTGTCACCTGATTCATCAATACCAATGTTGAGTTATTTGCAGCTCCCATACTTGCTGTAAGTCCATAGGTAGCTCGCAACGACAAATGCGAAATCACTTCAGAATCTCTTAAGAAATCTTCATCGTGTGCATTCCATGATCCACTTACATTCCAAGTTGGCAGCCAACGTGCAGAAGTTGATTTTCCCAACTGGTTTGAACCATCATAACGGAAAGTACCATTGATTGTATATTTTCCTGCATAAGAATAACTTCCTGTTGCAAAAAATGCAGCAAAGCGGTCTCGATATTCTTGCATTCCATAATAGGAAATTCCATTTTGCAACTGCTGTCTTACAAAGTCAGGATCAATATATGGTATTCCACCTCTTTCCCACTGGTAACCAATACCATCAAATGCACTGTTTTTTCTATTGGAAGACTTAATCTCCATACCACCCATAACATTTACGATATGAATCTCCTCAAAGATTTTATTCCAGTTTGTAGTTCCTCTAAAATAATAGTTCAACAGACTATTGTCACTTCTATTGTAAAATCCTCCTTTCGGAAGAACCACTTTTGGCAATGAGTTTGGAGTTTCTAAGTCCTTAAATAGAAATTTATTGTCCTTGGCAATCTCATATGTATCATTTGCTCTATAAGCTGATGCCATATTAGAATTTTCCAAGATTTTATGCTCCTGAGTAGATTTCACATATCTAATCGAACCCACAAAATTCAGATCCAGTCCTTTTAACAACTTATAATCGATATTCGCCTGTAATTTCAAATCCAACATGTCAATATCCAAATAGTTGTTTTTCATCTCATTAATGATATTGAAATCGGCATAATTCATTCTATAATATTCCAGATTTCCATTATCATCATAAGGACGCAAAACTCTACTTGTATTCAAGGCGTATGAAAATGGGTTAATATCAAAATCACGACTATATTCACCATTCACAGGATCTTCTGTACGACTCACAGTACCGGGTGCTTTCTGCTGACGAAATGAACCTGCTGTGATAAATCCGATCTTCAACTTTTCATTTAATTGAACAGAAGCATTTGCATTAACTGTATACCTGTCTACCTCATCAGCAATAGACCATCCCTTATCTCCGTAATAACTTGTCGAGAAATAGAAACTACTCTTTTCTGTACCTCCAGTTAAACTAACCGAATGATTTTGTGTAATGTTATTGGTAAACAATTCATCAAACCAATCGGTATTAGTCATTTCATATTTCTGTAAGAATTTAGCTCTTGCTTCAGGGGTATTTTGCAAACCAAAACCCGTTGTAGGATCGTAGGTATTAATTAAATCGTACATCTTCTTATAAATCCCACCACTTTTCTGTCGAGAGATCTCCGCATGATTCAACCACCCCTTTGCTTCCAATTCACGATAAACAGACATCTGCTCACGAGAATTCATGATATTATAGTTCGAATAAGATGGTTTTAATCTCATCGTAAATTCACCAGAATATGAAACTGAAGTTGCACCTTTTTTCCCGCGCTTGGTTGTAATAACGATTACTCCATTCATTGCTCGTGCTCCATACAGAGCTGTTGCCGATGCATCCTTCAAAATCTCAAATTTTTCAATATCGTCGGAGTTCAAACCTGCAACCGCTGAACTAATTAGGGTTGCAGCATCACCAGAAGATAAATCATCAGGAGAAACGTCTACTACATCTTCCAATACAACTCCATCTACAACCCAAAGAGGTTTCTGATCTCCATAAATGGAAGAGGCACCACGAACACGTATTTTTGGTGCTGCACCAAAACTTCCGGAAACAGTTTGAACAGATACACCTGCCGCTTTACCTTCCAGCATTTGTCCTACATCAACTACACCAGCAACCTTGGCTTCTTCAGCTTTAACTGTAGTAGCCGAACCAGTAAACAAACGACGGTCAGTTTTACGAAAACCATCTGATACAACAACCACCTCGTTTAACTGTTCTGAGTCAGTTTTCATGGTAATATTCAGATTGGTTTGCTTGCTTACCACTATCTCCTGAGATTGCATTCCAATAAAAGAAAAGGTCAATACCGACTTTCCTGTTGCAGGAATTTCTAGAGTAAATTCACCATCAAAATTGGTAGACACACCAGTGGTTGTACCTTTTATTAAAACTGATACGCCAGGAAGAGAAAGTCCTTGGTCATCTACCACCACACCAGAAATCTTACGCGTTTTCTCTTGCTGAACCTCACCTGATGGCTGTTTTTCTTTCACACTCTTACGAAGTGTAATTGCTTCCTGCTTGAATTCATATTCAAGTTCACTGTCTTTTAAACAATGTTGCAGTACAGATTTAACTGTTTCATCCTGTGCTTCAACCGAAACATCCTTCACTTCCTTAATATCTTCCGAACTATACAGGAAGATAAGGCCTGTTTGTTCATGAATTTCCCACAATACCTGCTCCAAGTCCGCTCCATTCAAGTTTATGGTAACTCTGGCATCCTGAGCTATGGTATTTGCCGATACACTCATTACACTGGCCAATAAAAACAAGGCTAGCATCTTCATAAATAACAACATTTTAAACAACTTTCGGGGTCGAAAGCCGTCATTCCAACATTTTTTCATAACTTTGTGTTAATTTAGGTTGTACTTAAATTTTATTTCTGTTGCTGCAGAAATATATACATCAGGAAATGTTGGAGCATTTCCTGTTTTATTTTGCACTGATTAAAATGGTTTTTCCATTTACTTCGATATTTATTTTTCTGGTTAACTCAAACATTTCCATAATTGATTCAAATTCTTCATCCTTGTTAAAATGACCACCAAAACGAAGGTCTTTTACAGCTGGATTCATGTAAAAAACTTTTAAATCATACCAACGAGTCAATTCATTCATAATGTCTTCAAGTCTCTTTGCCTTAAACAAAAAGACACCATCCTTCCAGGATGTAAACAGATTAACATCTACATCCTGAACAAGTATTCCTTCCTTTTTAACATCTACAACTGCCTGTTGACCCGGTTTAAGCAAAGTCGATTTATCAACTTCAGAAGGATTGACTTTCACACTCCCCTCAACCAAAGTGGTGACAATTTCATTTTCATCACTGTATGCCTTTACATTAAAAGAAGTACCCAAGACCTCTATTCTGGTTCCTGACACATTTACTAAAAATGGATGTTCTTTGTCTTTGGCAACCTCGAAGTAGGCCTCTCCTGTCAATTGCACCTCTCTTGTTTTACCTGAAAATTGGGTAGGAAATTTCAATGCGCTCATTGAATTCAGATAAACTTTGGTTCCATCAGTCAAACACAGCTGATAATTGGCTCCATTGGGAATTTCTACAGTATTATACAGGACCTTTGAATCTTCATTTGCCTTATTCTGATATTTCAATCGACCTGCATCTTTTTCAATCAAGGTTCCATCTTTCTCTTTCAAGGCAACATTTTCTTGATTCTCTAGGTTTACTTTGCTACCATCGGCCAATATCAATCTTGCCATTGGTTTCATTTGCTTTTGATCTTTGACTTGCCCATGCTGTTGAGGTAGAGAAGAAATATCATTATAAATGAAGTATCCTATTCCTGATAAAAACAAAGGAATCAGAATAACCGCCGCATATCTTAAAACTGTTTTAAAAGTATTAATGCTCCAATGTGGTTTAATTGTAGATTCGAACCTATCCCACCCCTTCTCAGTATTTATTTGATGTAACTGTTGGTCCCAATCCAAAAATTTTTCACGATTACGAATACTATGATATAAGTCAAGGTTTTCCTTGCTCTCATTGAGCCAATTATCCAATTCAAGTTTCTCTTCAGTGGTAAGTTCATAATTTACCTCTCGAGCAATCAATTGAGATATTCTTATGTAGTGGTCAATCTTATCCATTTAAAATATTTAGTGCTTAAACAATTCAGAAATAAAAGTGGGTGGGTGTCATTTGTCTTTTTTGCAAAAAAAAATGCCAGAGCTCATATAAACTCCAACATTTAACAGGTATTCAATACTTTAAATACAATCTCATTATAGAAAAACAAACATTATCAGGAGAACAACAACATCCTGCAATCTTAATCGAAGCAGACGATATGCATTGGCCTTTACTGATTTTACCGTATTTACCGAAATACTTAAACTTTCAGCAATCTCTGGATTTTTTATCCCACGCATACTCATTTCAACCACACGCTTTCCTTGTGATGGTAATACTTCAATTGCATCGTGAATAGCCATATAGGTTTCCTGTTCTATAATGTGATCTCTATAGAACAAGTCTTTCTCCATAACTTGCAAACTGTAGTCCAGAACAATTTTATTGTGTTTTAGGTAGTTCAAGCAATTGTTTCGTGTTACAGTATACAAGAAAGCCTTCACCGCACTTTGATTCTCAAAGTCATCCTTCCCTTTCCAAAGCTTAATAAAAGATTCTTGAACCATATCTGCTGCCACATCTGAATCTTGAACATACTTTTGAGCGAACAAACACAGCATTGGGTAAAATCTTTCAAAAAACTGTTGGAATTCTTTTGTCTTCCTTTTCACTTTGGTTGGTATTTATTGTTGGTTAATAATTTTTCAAAGAATTTAGAAGCTTTGGGAGACTTCCAAATCTTGCGTTTAAAATTATCTCAACAGTTGCATAAACACCTAACTTACAGCATAGACAAAAGGGGTCGTATGCTTATTGCACACCCAGACAAAAGGGGTCGCAAGTTAAAAAGTAGCATTTGAATGGTGATTATTGGCTTAGATTTCTGTGCGGACAGATCAAGTTCCAGCATGTAATTAATCCCACCCTTTTTTGCCATATGGTAAGAATTTAGAACTTGTTTTTAGAATAAAATTAGAATCTATTTAAATATTCAAATAAGCTATCCGTAGACTCTAAACTTAATTTCTTTCTCAATCTATATCGACGTTTTTCGATGGCATTAACTGAAATATTAAGGATTCTGGCAATTTCTTTGGCATCCAAATTCAATCTTAGATAGGCACAAAACCTTAGTTCATTTGTATTCAGGTCGGTATGTTTCTCCAATAAACTCTTAAAAAATCCTTGATGTACTTCCTCGAAATGCATTTTAAATTTGTCCCAATCCTGATCTAAGTGAATGTTACTTTCTATTTCTTGAATCAACTTTTTTAATGCTGTTTTCACCTCTGCATTTTGAGCCAGCAATGCATCTTCCGCGAGTTTTTTAAAACTATTCAGGGTTTCGTTCTTACTTACCATGTGCAAAGCATTAGCTGCTAACTCTCGCTCTTTGTGTTTTAATTCAGACTTGTATTTGAGTTGCTTTAACTTGTTAATCTCTTCTTTGGCTTGCATCTCTTCATTCAATCGCAGGTTCTCTTGCTCTTTTTCTCTTGTTTCAGCTTCCATTTTTAGCAGTGCGAGCTGATCCATTTGCTTTTCTTGTTCCAAAAGAAGGTTTTTCCGTTCCAGACTAGTCTGCTTCAACCTCAGAAGCCTCAATATCAATACACTTATCACAAGTAAACCTCCCAAGATAATAAGAAGATTTCTCTTTTGTGTTTTTATACGAGCTTGCAAAAACTCAATCTCATTCTCTTTTTTTTCAGTTTCGTACTTTATTTGAATCTCGCTAATTTGCTTCTGAGTTTGCTCATTATATATTTCATCCTTGTAAGAGAGATAAAGTTTTGTATTACTCAATGCCATTTTATAATCCCCTGATAATTCGTATGCATTGGCAAGTCCTTCATAGCATTCCATTACACGTGCTTTATCATGGTTTTCAAGTGATATTTTTAGTGCATTTTCATAGAACTCGATTGCTTTTTCATGTTTCTTATCAAATATGAAATACTGTCCTAAATTTATAGATGAAGAAATAATGCCACTTTCAAAATTATTCTTTTCTGCAATTTTTAATGCATCCCTATAATCATTCAATGCCTTATCAACTTTCCCTACTTTAAAATAAATACTTCCCCGATTATTCAAGGTAGACGAAAGTTTCAGTTTATTTCCCGAAGAAATAAAAATAGGGATAGCTTTATTTAAATACTGTAATCCCTCTTCGTATTTGCCAAGTTCATCGTATATATTAGAAATATTAACTGAAGTAAGTGCAGTCTGAATTGAATCATTTTCATTTTCGTAGATATGTAACAACTTAGTAAATAATTCAAGAGCTTTATCGTGATCTTTATAAATGGAATAGATAATTGCAATATTATTCTGTAAGCCTATTTCTCTTTCTTTATACCCAATTAATTCAGCCTTTTCGAGAGCTTTAAAATAATAGGTCTGAGCTTCTTTATAGTTTCCTATATGAAAATAAGTAATTCCGATTTCGTTCAATGCATTTACTAATGAATAATCCAACTCATTTTCAATGGCAATTTTTTGGGCTTTCTTAAATGTTTGAAGACCTTCAAAATAATTTCCCAAATTAGAGTGTTCGCGCCCCAAATATATTAATGCCTTAATTTCATTATCAGATTGTCTCAATTCTCTGGCTAAATCAAGAGCTTGCCTACTGTAAAGAATACATTTCTCAGAATCTTTTTCCACCAGACTTTCACAAAGTTTCAATAATACATCTAGCTTTGCTTGCCCTGAAGAACTGATAAGTTTTGTTTCCAAGCTATCAAGCCTATTTATTTGTATAGTAGAATTAGCATCTGAGTTTGAAAAAAATAATGTTAAAAGAAGTATAGTAAGTAGAAAGCTTTTCATAAGGCAAGTATTATACAGGTCAAATATATAGATTTATACCTAGCTTGAAAACAATTTTATCTATAGGATAATTAAAATATTTAGCAAAAGGCAGGCAGTAGCTTTGACTTGTTCACTTTATTCCCACAAAATCATCTTTTTAATACGTGTATTTGTTTAGATAGCTGTCATAGTAGTAAATCAATACTATAAAAATATGAAAACACGAATATATACACTATTATTTCTAATTGGTTTACTGAGCATGCAATCATGCAGCAAATCTGCCCTTAGCGATATTGAATTGACTGATCCATCACTATTGAAAGTTTCGGTGCGAATCGCACAAGATTACAATAACAATAAGGAAGTACAGGTTTTTATCAGGGATAAAAATAGTAGGCCTGTTCAACTGGAAAACGGATGGGTTGAAGTAAATGGAATTGTTGCACATTGGAGTCGCGCCGATATTCATTCACTAAGTGAGCGAGGTTATATTTACCGCCCCGATGAATATGAGCATGATTTTCGAATATACATTCACTTGAATCCTTATGATGTATACTGGTTTGATTTAAATCCATCAACCGGCTTTCCGGGTTTTATTCGTAACTATCCATTACATGATGATGAATTCCATCCTGAATATGATCCATATATCGATGATCATTATAACCTGTATGATATGCCTTTCAGAAATGAAATTGTGAAGGTAAATTATAAAATCTTAAAACCCAGATAGTAATTGAAAGGTGGCTATTTTTACTTTATAGTCACCCTTCTTTTTAATCAAAACAAAACATTTTTTACCCATGATAAATTCTCCTGTGAGTTTTCAATATTATTTTCCATTACATTCAACTCTAGAATTCTATTGGGTTTAATGAGGTGAAAAGGAAAGTATTTTAATCGGTTGTTTCTTAGGTATATGTTGCTTATTGATGTAGATTTTAAAATATGCTCTATCCCTTCGGATAACAAATTATCAGTAAAGTCGATTAGTTTTAAATTAGCACAATTTTGAATCAATTCAGGAACTTTAGTAAATAGGTTATTTCCAAGGTATAACTTTTGAAGTGCTGGTAAAGTGCTTATTGATTGAGGCAATTCTTGAAGCTGATTGTTGCGAATATCAAGGCATGATAAATTCCTGAGTTCTTTAATTTCTTCAGGAATAGATTCCAATTGATTTTCTTGAATATCCAAAAACTGCAAATGTGTTAATTTAAATAAAGCAGAAGGCCAATTCCCTTTAAAGTTGCACTTGGCTAAATTCAAATGCGTTACATGTCCTGAGTCGTTCAATTGATAGCCTTTGATTAACCATGTAACTTTTCGCACCTGTTTTAGGTTTCGATTTATTTGACCAATTAGTTCCTCAATAATCTTTACATCCTTCATTTATGCAATTCAAGTAGGTTTCTTGGGTGCAAAATAGTAAAAAGTTAATAGCTGTACCAAACAAAATAATCATTCCGAATATATTTTCTGTTTTCGTATCTCAAGCCTGCTAAGTTTTGTATACTTTTGAATCATCAAAATCGCCTCGATTAGAATAAATATAGATTTATACGAATGGAAGAAATTAAGTCAAGAGTATTACAAGTATTAACAGATGGTAATTTAAATTATCGACAAAAAAAGCACCATTTGGCCTATATTGCAGAGAGCTCTCAGGATTATCCAACAATATCGGAAGAAGCAAAGGATGCATTAGATCAAAAAATCATTTGCGACTTGTTTGAAGGAAGTGCACCTTACCGTCCAAGATATGTACTTCCAGATTATGCTTATGCCTTAAAAAATGGCGTTGAGTATCTTGAATTAGATCCTCCTACAAATTTCGATGAAGCGATTAATTTTCTATCGATTCTTTACCTTCAGGTTCCTTCCATTACTGGTTATTCAGTATATCTGGGCAATATTGATACGCTACTTCTTGATTATGTTGGCGATTTATCGGAAGATGAAATCTATAGAAAGATGAAGCTTTTTTGGCGATTTATTGATAGAAGTCTGCCAGATGCTTTTGTACACATTAACATCGGTCCGGTAGATAATGTAATTGCCAGAACTGTTTTAAGAATTGAGAGAGAATTAAAGCAGGTTGTTCCCAATCTTACTTTGAAATATGATTCTGAACTAACATCGGATGAACTTCTACTTGAGGCAAGCAAAACCGTATTTGAGGTAGCAAAACCTCATGTCGCCAATCACAAGATGACTGCTTCTGATTTTAAAGGAAATTATGGCGTAGTAAGTTGTTATAATTCTTTGCCTATAGGTGGCGGATCTCATACGCTTATTCGTTTAAACCTAAAAAAGATTACCGATCTGCATAAGGGCGATATCAAAAGTTTTTTGTCGGATACTTTAAAAAAGTATTGCGAGATGACATTGGATGTTATCGAAGCAAGAAGCAAATATCTTGTAGAAAGCGTTAAGTATTACGATACGGATTTTCTTGCCAAAGAAGGAATTATTGCCTTGGCTAATTTCTCTGCCATGTTTGGTTTTTATGGTCTTGCCGAATGTGTAAATCAATTGATGAAAAATAGTGGTAGAGAACATACCTATGGAAAGGATGAAGAAGCCAATCAACTTGCACATTTGATTTTGGAGACGATGAAGAAATATGTTGACGCCAGAGAACTACCTTATTGTGAAGCCAATGATGGCAGAGCATTTTTTCATGCTCAATCGGGTATTGACATTGATATAGAGGAAACTGCAGGAGCCAGAATTCCAATTGGAAGTGAGCCTGACATCTATTCACATATCAACACTGTTGCTCCACATCATCATCTGTTTAATGGAGGGATTAGTGATATTTTCCACTTTGATGAAACGGTAAAACGAAATCCAACTGCTATTCTGGATATCATCAAAGGAGCATTTTCAAAAGGAATGAGAATGTTTACCTTTAATTTATCGAATGGTGAATTTATCCGAATCACTGGCTATTTGGTTAGAAGAAGCGATTTAAAAGAGTTCCGAGAAGAAGGATCAAGATATGGTAGTGCTCTGTTTGCGGCCAACTCTATGGACCATGCCAATGTAGACAATCGTGTTTCGAAACGAGTAATTTCCAATGAGCAAGTTGCAAGCAAATATTAGTGGAATCATCAAATCGAGTGTGATTGATGGACCTGGCAACCGAATGGTTATTTTCTTTCAAGAATGTAATTTAAACTGTATGTATTGCCACAATTCCCACACCATAGGATTGTGCAATTTGTGTGGTACTTGTGTGGATACATGTCCCACCAACAGTTTGAAGATTGATTCCGAAAACAAACGCATCATCCACAATGAAAACACCTGTACTCGTTGTGATGAATGCATTAAAGTTTGTCCTGAAAACAGCAGCCCATTTTACAAACAAATGTCGGTTGAAGATGTTATTTGTGAAATTCTTGAAGTAAAGAATTTTATTTCGGGCATTACCGTATCTGGTGGCGAAGTAATGCTTCACGCCTCATTTTTAAACTTGCTATTTCAGGAAATCAAATCCAATTCGGAGCTGAAACATTTGTCCATTTTAATTGACTCTAACGGAAATATAAATCAAGAGAAATGGGACTCTCTCCTGCCCTATATTGATGGTGTTATGCTGGATATTAAAGCATATTCACTTGATATACATATGCAAATTACAGGATATTCCAATGAGAAAATTTTAAACTCGATTGCTTATCTGAATCGTAAAAACAAATTACTTGAGCTTCGTTTTGTTTTGGTTCCCAATTACAATAACGATGAAATTGAAATTAGGAATATTGCCAATTTAATGAAATCAGTATCTCCATCAGTAGGAAAAACTTTAATTAAGATGCGAAATCATGGTATTAGAAAAGAATTTGCATACCTGAAAGAACCAAATGAAGATGAAATGATTCATGCAAAAAGTATTCTAACACAATCAGATCTAGATATTCTTGTTATATAAGAAAACTGATTTTACCATTGATAAATTAACAGATACAGAAGTATCAAAGGAATAATCAATAAAAATCCCAACCATGCATTCGATTTGTTCTGACAGACCATCATGTACTTGGGTCTCTCCTTTCCTGAAATTAAAGATTGTATATACAGAATTGCAAAGCGAATGGCTCCTCCAATAAAACAAAAAATAGGATGCATAATTATAAAGTCTAACTTTGAGCTTACAAGATAGTATTAAAAGCATGAAGAAAAATAAATTTAAACAACTTAACGAGAAAGAGATTCAGGATTATATCGAAAAACATAAGCTTAATGCACAAAGAACGGAATCCGGTTTACACTATGTAATTGTAAACAAAGGCGAAGGCAAAAGTCCCATTGCTGATTGCAATGTATCCATTAGCTATATTGGTTACTTTACCAATGGTACTATTTTCGATAAAAGTGAAAACCTGGAAATTAACCTATCTGTGGTTATCGAAGGCTGGAAAGAAGGATTATCCTATTTTAAAGAAGATGGAGAAGGAATTTTAATCATACCATCGCATTTGGCTTATGGAAGTACTGATTATGGTGCTATTCCAGGTGGTTCTGTACTGATATTTGATATTATGCTGACTAAAGTTTTTTAAATAAAAAAAACCCGATAAAATCAATTATCAGGCTTCTTTATATCTTACCAATTAAGATTATATTCTTTTCATCATATGTTCAATCTCCTTAATTTGAGCTGAAAGCATTTTTTGTTTGTCCAAGCTCTTGGCTTCTTGCAAGTAGTATTTAGATAGCTGCTTGTTTCTTCTCGACAGATAGATTCCTGACAAGTTTAAATTGGCAACTGCTTTATCTGTTTTCATTCTTAGGCCAATATTCAAGGCTTTTTTAAACTGTTTTTCTGCCACAGAGTTTTTATGCTCTTGCGAATGAATCAACCCAGATAAATAGTAATAATACGCCTCCTGACTTTTAATCATTCTTTCGGGATGCTTTACTCCTGCTAAAACTTTCCCAGCGGATTGAAACTTATTTTTCCTTAAAAAATAAAAGGCGATTAGATTTTTCTCATTCTTAAAATGTGTTAGAACAAATAATCCAGACAATAATACTGCCAATACTCCTAATCCTATAAAAGAATTTATGAATAGAAAGATTGAACCCAACAGTAGAATTCCAGCAATAATCAATCTTATAATATTATTCAACATGATATGTAATTTTAAAATTGCACTACAAAACAAAGCATTTTTTGTTAAAAACCAAGAGTGCAATGCAGGTGTTTTTCTATTTAATATTCTTTCTATTTAATCCTTTTGTTTTTATTGATTTTACAAGTGATTGAATACGAGTCATCCAAATTGAAATAGGCTTTGGAGATTTACAAACCAAAGCCTATATTTATTTCTAATCGGTATAATTAAAGTTCCAAATATCATTTTTCCGAATTACTTTGCACGGATTACCAAATGCAATGCTATTAGCTGGAATATCTTTGGTAACTACACTGCCCATTCCAACAAATGAATTGTCACCAATCTTTACATTATTCTTGATTATTGCTCCAGAGCCTATTTCGCAACCCTTACCTATTGTTACGCTTCCAGAAGTTATCACGCCGGGATTGATATCTGTAAAATCACCAATAATATTGTGATGTCCTATTTTTACACCACGCTTAATACTTACCCCAAAACCAATATTGGTTTGTGCACTAACAACACATTGATGATCCATTAATAGTGCTGTATCAAAATGGGTACTAACACTAATAATGGATGAGTTTGCTATTAAATTGTTGTAATCCTTCTTCTCTAACACCTTTGAAAAACTCTGATAAACAGGATATTTATTTTTGGGGCTTACCAATCCAAATAGCAAAGGTAAATTGTTGTTAATATCCGCCTTATCTTTAATCTGAATAGGAATCTCCATCAAATGATCGTTAAGATTAGCCTGCATTTCAATATTCAGAAAAACCTGCAGATCTATTGTATTTTCATGATTGTAATAGAGTAAATCATGAATTACACAAATCCAATTCGGATCAAATCCTAGTAACTGGCACACAATTTTTTGCGACTTCATTATTTCTAAATCCAAGTTGACCAAATTCTTTAGGAGAAAAATACTGTTTATCGTGAATTGCAATTAGCGAATGAATGCGCTGTATCAAATCAATATTGCTTGCATGACGGGATCTGCTTTTATCCCACCAAATGTTGTCCTCCAGTCCCACTCGCACACCGTATCCCATTGCAATTGCTGCTGCATTTACTTTAAGTTGATCGGCAGCTAAGCCAGCTAAACCCACAAAATGATTTTCTGGAGTTTCGGATAAAGCCGTTCCCATTTGTTGAAAACTAGCTTGAAAACCAGCAATATTTCCAAATAATAAATTCCAATAGAATGGACCTTCTACAATTCCCTTTTTGATTAAGTATTTGCCGTAATTGATCATTCCCAAATCGAAACACTCCAATTCAGTCCTTACGCCATATTCTTTCATTTTAAGTGCCAAGCGCTGCACCATATTAGGAGCATTTACCGAGGCTTGTTTCACAAAATTAAGACTACTTAAAGTCAGCGAACACATATCCGGCTTTAACTCAATAACCTCAGATCTCTTTTCAAATTCGGGAAAATTTCTACCAGAAGTACTTCCACATATAATTAAATCGGGGCAGTATTTGCGTACCCCTTCAAAAATGTCTCGATATACATTTTTTCTGTAAGTTGGCACATCTTCCTCTCCACGTGCATGCAGATGAGCAATAGTGATCCCAATTTCGTAGGCCTCGTGAGTTTGTTCAATGATTTCTTGTGGAGAAACCGGCACAAATGGTGTCATATCCTTGGTAGGCACCATTCCGGTTGGGCAGAAATTGATAATAATCTTATTGTTCTTCATCTATTGTATAGTTAATGGTGTACTATTAAATATACAATATTTTTCCTTTTTTATACAACTACGATTATGAGTATAAACGCAGATTCACAATACTTTAACTATTATTAAACAAGATTTAGGATATCTATTTTTTAAAATCACATTAAGCTGTAAAGCAAAAAAAATCCTCCTTATCGTACAATAAGGAGGAGTATATTAAAATTTATTTATTCAGCTCCAATGGATATTCTAAATCGCAGTGCTTTTTCCCGAAAATCATCGAACTCTCCATATTCAATAAACCTGCTTACCCTGCCATTACATTTCTTGCAGGTACCTTTTATCAGGATATCATTCATATCATTCAGAAAGTTTTCCTTTACATCTACACCTTTAGCACACATTTCCTTACAATGTACACAATAAGTACCTTCCTGAACTATATAGTCGTAAGCTGCTTTTTCTTCTTCATCTAAAAGAACATTTAGTTGAAACAAGTTGAGCTTAATCTCTTTTAATTTACTCATTATATAACACTTAGTACATTTAATGCAGTAGTTTTTCTAAAAAAAAATTGTACAACGAATTTAGGAATATTCTGACTTATGACAAATTTTTTTCGATGCTTTTTATAAGCATTATTGATATTTTGCAATTAAATATCTGTCTTATCATTAACAGCCGCGAAAACATTGGTAAAACTCACCCATTAAATCAGTTAGATTGTTGGCTTCATAAATATTTACCCTCATTTTATAATCCTTTTATTTAAATCAGATATAAAACTCTTTTTCTTCAAAATATCCTATTATCTTTGTGCAAAACAATATTACAAAATGAGTTTATATCGCCTAATTATACGTCCTGTATTGATACTATTCGATGCTGAAAAAATTCACAAGTTTACTTTTTCATGCTTAATCTTTTTTCAAAAGAGTGCTCTTATTCGAAAAATTTCCTCATTATTCCTCACCCAAAAACACCCTGCCTTAGAACGCGAGCTATTTGGTTTAAAATTTCCAAACCCAGTTGGTCTTGCTGCAGGATTGGATAAAAATGCTGAAGCATTTGATATGCTTGGAAGTATGGGTTTTGGGTTCATTGAAATTGGCACCTTAACCCCAAAACCTCAAGAAGGCAATCCTAAACCTCGCTTGTTCAGATTTGTAAATGATAAGGCCATTGTGAATAGAATGGGATTTAATAATGATGGCGTTTTGGAAGCAGTAAAAAGACTGAAGAGAAAGAAAACCAATATTATAATTGGTGGAAACATTGGTAAAAACAAAGTCACGCCAAATCAACTTGCCAGCGATGATTATATTAACTGTTTTGAAGCTTTGTATCCATATGTTGATTACTTTGTGGTGAATGTGAGTTCTCCGAATACTCCTAATCTTAGGGCATTGCAAGATAAGGAACCTTTAAAAGATCTTTTGAATAAGTTAATGGGATTGAACAAAATTAAAAAGAAAACCAAAGCCATCCTACTTAAAATTGCTCCTGATGTAAACGAGACACAACTCGATGATATTATTGATATTGTTACAGAGACCCAGATTGCCGGAATTGTAGCGACAAATACAACCATATCGAGAGATGGATTAAGTTATTCAGATGAAGAAATTGAAGCGGTTGGCGCAGGTGGCTTAAGTGGAAATCCTTTAAAGCAAAAGTCTACCGAAGTAATACGCTACATTCACAAAAAATCGAATGGGAAAATACCTATTATAGGAGTTGGGGGTATCATGACCGTTGAAGATGCTCTTGAAAAATTAGATGCTGGAGCTTCGCTAGTTCAAATCTATACTGGATTTATATATGGTGGTCCTGGTCTGATAAAAAATATCAATAAAGCGCTAATCAAACGAACCAATCACAAATCCTAATTCCTAAATAAGATCTACAAGATCTCTTGTATGGTATAGTTTTGTTCTTTAAAGATAAGATCATCTCCTTTACGTTTCCCTTTAAAGGCTTGGACCAATTCGGATTGAAATGAAACGATGAAATAATTCTGTCCATTCAATTCCACTTGTCCAAGACCTGCCAAAATGTAGAAAGATATTTTGTTGGTAATTACCAATGAACCTGGCTGAACAGTCTCATTGTTAATTTTAGGACTAATCCTATCCACAATACTTTTAAGTTTTTGGTTGTTTGCTAATTGTCTCATCACCTTTTCTTGCTCAAGATGCATCATTGCTCTACCTGTTTCATGCTTGTCTCCTGCTGTACTTTTGGTTTCATTCCCGACAGATTCTTTTAATGCCGATAATGATTCATTGTTTGCCTTGATTTTAGTGTGAATTAGCTCTTGCACCATTTTGTACAAGTCTACTTTTAGTGTATTTGTTGTATTCATTCTTGTATTCCAATTAAGAAATCAAATGTACTAATAAGAAATAGTTATCCTGATTAAGATTGAAAACAATCATCTATTGTGTTTCAATCTTTAAATCAGTTGAAGCTATTTTGCGATTTTTTAAAAATTACTTTACTTTTCGAAAAATCTAAACTAGCGCTTTTTCTCATATGAATATTCCCTATTTGATTCTTTTTTGTTCAGCCCAAATCATTGGTTTGATCCTGATATTACTGCGCAAAAAATTCAGAACTCTACCTAACTTTATCTTAAAGCTCATATTCATTAATATTATATTCCACTACGTTTACTACTATTTCTTTTACAAAGGATTTATCGCTTTAGATTCAAACTGGCCATACAGCGTGGTTCCCATTGCCACAATGGCTCCAATGGTGGTATACTACTACGTAATGTCGGTATTATATGGAAAGCTTAAGTTTACGAAAGTAAGTTTATTGCATTTGCTTCCTTTCTTAATAAATGGGATCATCTTTATTTTATATCTGAATACCAATTCTCTAAAAAGCACGTATCTACTAATTGCTAAAAACATTTTGGTTTCTCTATACCTTATTTACCCTTTCTTGATTTTAAAGATGATTGGTAATTTTTACCAAATCAAAGGCATGTCGCTGAGTATATTCAATTACAACAAGAAAAGAACAAGCTTAATTAAGCTGCTATGCTTTATGATGAGCTTGCATTTTGTTATTCTTGAAATTAAAACCAACCTCCCACTCTTTGTATCGGGCTCTGAAGCTACCATGGATATTATCAACCTTAGTTTTTTGATGCTTTTGGCTTATGCAATATCATATGTAATTGTAAGTGAACCCCGAACTTTACATTTAAGCACCGAAAAAGTGGGTTTAGGTGGATTTAAAAAATATGACAAATCGAAACTTACTCGCGAATTGGCTGAAAAGAATGTGATCAAAATGAATCGGCTTATGGAAACAGAAAAGCCATATCTTGATCCAGAGCTAAACTTGTCAAGTTTCTCTCAGCAATGTAACATCTCTTCCCATGAGATTTCTGAAACCATGAATGGATTAATGAATCAAAGTTTTAATGATTACATCAACAATTACAGGGTGGAGGAATTTAAGCGTTTATCTAAACTGGAAGCTTACAAGAACTACACCATTTTGGCATTGGCATTCGAGGCTGGATTTAAATCGAAAGCTACCTTTAATGCAGCTTTTAAAAAATTCACCAATCAAACACCCTCCCAATTCCTGAAAGAACTCAAATAGTTTTCGATTTAAAATGAGGCAATTGATGGTACGATAAAATTGGAATACGTCCGAAATTATTGGTTTTGTCGCGATATCAATGTTTTAGATGCAGTTTTGAACTGTAACAAAAACATTGACGCAATGAGTAAAAACGAAAATTCATCAAAATTAAATCGAAGAGATTTCTTTAAAATTGGAGGAATAACAGCCGCTGTTGGTGCAGGTGCCTTAACTACTTTTCCGCAAAAAACTGCAGCCAAAGAATTGGACAAACGTCTTGTGGATAAAATTGTAACCACACATGATGATTTTCCCGTAGAAGTACGATCAGACTATGTTCCACCTCGAAATTGGGATCATGTGCAAGCCCGATCGTTTTTCGTGAACGAAATACGGGCAATTGGTGAAACTGTAGAAGATGATATTGTTGCAGACGGGCAAGCTTTTGTTCAGAAAATGAACTTTGCTTACGACAACGACAAAATCGGTTACAATCAAGCTGATAAAGCCCTGTTAGCAGGTGCATGGGCCATGAATAATTATGCTGCTGGTCCAAGTCCGGCTGCAGTGCCTAACTTTGGAGTAAACTCCTGGGAACAGCGCACTGAAAAAGTGCAATTTGCATTATTTGATAACGACTATGTAGTAAAAGAAAAATACAAGTTTGAAAGCAAACAAGAGGCGGCCAATCAAATTAAAAGAGCTGCTAAACTTTTTGGTGCTGATTTGGTAGGAATTACTCGAAGAGATAAAAGGTGGGATTACAGTAAATTCCTAAATCCGGTTCCTCCTTTATTCAGAAAACCATTGTTGGCTCCTCCAAGCAATGAGCAATTGGAAGAACTTCACAACTGGGGACCTGACAAATTTATTACCGACTGGAGTGACTTTCCCTTTGAACCAAAAACAGTAATTGTAATGGCTTTCAATATGGATTACGAGGGAATTTCCACCTCTCCTTCTTTTGTAGGAAGTGCCGCTGCAGGAGCTGGTTATTCGGAAATGGCAAAAGTTCCTTATCAGTTGGCTGTATATCTTAAAAACCTTGGATTTAACGCTGTTTCTGCCGGTAATGATATGGGATTAAGTGTGCCATATGCTATCGCTGCAGGTTTGGGGGAAGCTTCAAGATTGGGACAAGCCGTAACCTATAAGTATGGTCCTCGTGTTAGACTGGCAAAGGTTTATACTGATTTTGACTTTGTAGAATACGACAAGCCAAAGTCATTTGGCGTAATGGATTTTTGCAAAAACTGCATGCGCTGTGCCGATGCTTGCCCAACCAAAGCCATTTCATTCGATAAAGAACCATCCTTTGAGCCTACTCATGACAATAAAGACAATGCCTGGTACAATGTAAAAGGTGTTAAGAAGTATCATGTTGATGCGAAAAAATGCTTTAAACTATGGGGTGAATTGGGAGATGATTGCGGAATTTGCATGGCATCCTGTCCATACAACAAGCCCGACTTTTGGCATCACCGATTGGTGGATAGTATTACAGCCGCAATGCCTGGTCCGGTGCACGACCTGATGCGTGAAATGGATATACTCTTTGGATATGGTAATGTAGAAGACAAGGAATCCATTAAGAAATTCTACAGTCCTGAAGGCAAAAGCTACGATGGACATTAAAGCATAATGTATTGCAGGTTGCTTCACACAGCAATCCATATTAATCACATTTAAAAATTGAAACACATGATATTTACAGGTATAGAAATATTGTTTTTTTCCCTGGGCGTAATCACCACTCTTGCCACGGGACTTATATATTATTACAATCAAAAATTGAAATTTAATATCTCAACATGGATAAGCAGCTGCATTGGTATGTTCTTATTCATATTTGGAATTGCCTGGTCCTTTAGTTCAATACTGGAAGGCGAGCCTAGAGCAGCGAGTATGGGATTAATCGTTTTCGTGATTCCTTCGCTCATTCTACTTCTTCTATCAAGGAAACTGGCATTAAAAAAAGCGGTAAGCAAATAGTTTTTGTTTCAGGAGATTCGAAGTCATAAACAGATATGGCTTCGATCTCCATTCAATAGGATTCAATACAGTACATGAACCGAACATGTAAATTCAATCATATAATTTACACACAGGTAAATGATTGAATTTCTTGTGAGTTCCATCTGACAAATGAAGATAAATTTAAACAGATGAAAAAATATATCAATTGGATCGCCTGGATAAGTCTGGGCATGGCTTTTTGCTATGGTATCCTCTTTACCGATCATTCACATGAACTTGAGCATTTAAAAATTCTTCAAGCTGAAGACCTTCATCTGAAAGAAGCTGAGGAAGGAGTATATCCCCTTTATAAAAACGAAAAACTTTATGGATATTTAGCAACAGGTTCATCTCAAGGCTATGGTGGACCTTTACAGGTAGCGGTTATAAGCGACACCTGTGGATTAATTATTGGAACAGAACTGATTAAAAGTTTTGAAACACCGTCATTTGTCGCAAAACTCTCCAATAAAAAATACTACAAACAATACGAAGAGAAAAGTTTGAATGATGGATTTCAATTAAAAAAGGATGTAGAAGCCGTATCGGGAGCAACGGTTAGCTCACTTGCCATTGCCAATGCTGCGCGTGATGCTTCCTACCAAATTGCTCATAAGGTATTTCAGCTGGAAACTCTGCGAATTGAGAAAAGCTGGAGACTTACTCCCAAAGAGGGAATTGTTGCATTAATCATTATCATTGCCTTTTTGGCGATCTATTTTAAGAGTAAGAAACTAATATATTTCAACCTGTTTTTAGGCTTGGTGTTTATTGGCTTTCTTTTTAATGCCTCGCTTTCGCTGACTCATTTTGGAAGAATATTATTGGGATACTTTCCGGATATTCATACTCATTTAAGCTGGTGGCTTTTGGTTGCTGCAACACTAAGTATCATCATCATTTGGGGTAAAAATGTGTATTGCACAGCCATTTGCCCATTTAGAGCCAGTCAAATGTTGCTGCATCAGATATCTGGAATTAATATTAAAATGGATCCATCTCTGGCTAAAGCTCTGGCATTCACTCCAAACTTTTTGATTTGGTTGTCGTTGGTCCTGATCTTTATATCTCAAAATCCAAGTTTATCGTCTTATGAACCCTTTGCCATGATGTTCTCTTTAAAAGGCGAAGGCATTCAGTGGTATATTTTGCCTGCAGCACTCATAGGAGCCTTGTTCTTTTCGAATTTCTTTTGCCGATTCTTTTGTCCTGTAGGTGGTATTTTAAAATGGGTAATTGCCAGGAGAAATCAAGTTAAACAGTTGATTCAAAAACACAAACAAGATGCTTAAAAATATTAAAAAGGAAACATTGGCTGGATTTGCACTTTATGCATTCTGTCTTTTATCCATACTACTTTACATTGCCAGTAAGATTTAAAAGCTAAAGACATGAATAATTCAGCTTAGAAAATATAAACTTGTAGTTGGCGCTTGGGTTTATTAAAAAACGGTTTTACCACCATTGTAGTAAAACCGTTTTATTATACTCTCATTTATTTCTTATGACAGTTTTTGCAAGCAACAATTCTTGTACTTTTTTCCTGATCCACAAGGGCAGGCATCGTTACGATTCACTTTTACTTCTTGCTGTATTGGCGATTGAGCGCTTGCAAACATCTGCTCCATATGTTGGTAGTGGTTCTTCCAGTCCGGATCGCGCATTTCACAGAATGCTACTCCTTTTTGAAAGTCGGTAATCTTCCCTTCCATTACATCGATATAATACTGTAATTCAACAGCTGTATGTTTTCCTTCGAACTTTGGCAGAATCTGCTTGAACTTTGCAAGCGTATCTTTTCGCATTAAATCACCTAATACTCTCACATAGTGATCTACCCAATGGAAATTCTCCTTATCAAGCATGGCATGGATTCTTTCGAAATGATTATCCTGCGCATAGTAAAGTGCTTCGAAACAGAAAATGTATGGAGTTTTATTTTCCTTTCTGATGTTCTCTTCAATAAAGAATAAGACTTTCTCCAGAAATGCAACAGGAAATGCTTTGGCCAATAATCCAACCAAATACACTGCTTGTTCGTTCATTACATCCCAGTCTTCCTCGGTGGTAAACATTTCCAACAAAGGCTCGAAAAGCTCTTCGGATAAATGTTTCTCGGCAACCACTGCATACCATAAAGGTGCTGGCAACATGACCCTATGTTTTTCAGAATAATAGGCTTTTCCACTATAGGCGTTTTTAAGGGCATAAACCAGTTTATCATTCAACTCATCGCAAGTTTCATGATTTCTTAGGTAGTCGATTGCTTCGTAAGGAATGCCTGTTGCTTTTGTGTCTATTATATCGAATGCTTGTTTTATTGATCGGATCATATCTTTCATGTTTAGGTGGCAAAGATATGCATTCGCAATTATAATTTGGGAATTATTAATTAAGAATCCATTTGTGTTTAAGAGCAACCTACTAGGAATTGTTTTTTAGTCTTCAAGCCAGACAGGCTCTTACTTTTTCATTGATAAAAAGTAACAAAAATCTAGGTGAAAGCACTCGGCGACCCATAACGGTTTAATGATGAAAAGAAATAATAGTGAAGTTCGTTCCTCACTCCACAGAATTTCTTTTTAATCATCATTTTCACCTATGGGTACCCCACCTGCGTTGCTCATACCAAATCAACTTGAATGGATAATGCGTTTGTTTAATTGAGTTTAGATTTTAAGGAAGTTTGCAAATATTGCCTGAAAGGCAAAGATCAAAGGCGCAAAAATTGCGCCTCTTGTTGATATCAATTGGGATTTTCTATTTGTTTTTTACGCTTACCAAAGCAGCCATCTCCTTGGCTTTTTCTACTGTTGCCACTACATCGGCATCAACAGAATCGTAAGCAAGGGTAACTCCCATTCTTCGATACTCTCGTGTGGTTGGTTTTCCAAACAACCTGAAGTCTGATTTTGGATATACCGCAATCTGATCCAATCCTTCGAAATAAGGATTTTCTCCTTCTTGGTGGGCAAGAATTACCGAACTTGCTCCTACTCTTTCCAAAGTAATTTCAGGAATTGGTAAGCCCAATACGGCACGGCAATGCAACTCGAACTCCGAGAAGTTTTGTGTTCCTGCTAATGTAACCATTCCTGTATCGTGCGGACGTGGTGATAACTCCGAGAACACTACTCCATCTTCGCAAATGAAGAATTCTACTCCCCAAATGCCTGCACCTCCTAATGCAGCGGTTACTTTATCGGCCATTTCCTGAGCGGCTTTTACATCTGCATCAGAGATTAAGGCTGGTTGCCAACTTTGCTGATAATCGCCTCGCTCTTGCACATGTCCAATTGGTGGGCAAAATAGAGTAGGACCTTCTTTTTGTGTTACGGTTAATAAGGTAATCTCTGAGGTAAATTTCACGAAGGCTTCTACAATTACTTCACCTGAATCGCCTCTGCCCTTTGCTCCTGCAATTTCCCAGGCTTTTTGAATATCATCCTGACATTTTACTACCGATTGTCCTTTGCCCGAAGAGGACATTAAAGGTTTTACCACACAAGGCATTCCTACCTCTTCTACTGCGGTATACATTTCATCAAGTGATGTTGCATACAGGTATTTTGCAGTTCTTAAACCAAGATCTTTGGCAGCCAAATCGCGAATGGCTCTGCGATCCATGGTAAAGTTAGCTGCTTTGGCACTTGGTACAACCTGAATTCCCTGCTTCTCGTAATCGTAGAATCTCTCGGTGCGAATTGCTTCTATTTCCGGTACAATTAGGTCAGGCTGATGTTTTGCGACCACTGCATCCAAGGCAGCTCCATCCAACATGTTGATTACTTCGAAGTGATCTGCTACTTGCATTGCTGGTGCATTTTCGTAACTATCAACCGCTACTACTTGTTGTCCCAATCGCTGAGCTGCGATTACAAATTCTTTTCCCAGTTCACCTGATCCTAAAAGTAAAATCTTTTTTAGCATAAATGTGTCTTTCTAAATTAGATAATGGATTTATAAAATTCGTGTTTGGTTGTTTGAAGTGCAAAAATAATAGTTTATAGTTATGAATTGATAAGTGTGAGTAATGATTGGTGAAGTTTTTGGGTGACAGCGGATATCTTATTTCTTAGAGGGAGGAAATGACTGTTCCGCAATGTAATTGTTCTTGCAACTAAAATAATTAGGGTTCTTTTGTCTTCGAGCCAGACGGGCATTTATTGATCTATTCTCCTTAGTTGAAAAAAAACATTACTATTCAGAAACATCACTTAACAGTATCTATCTGATTACCCAACCACCTACAATAGCTTGGTGAAACTACTTTAGGCACTACCCTAACCTATTGCAGAAACCAAGTACATTCTCTATCGGTACTCATCCGACTCCCTATTCAGCTTTAAATAACAATATAATGTCTTTGTAAAGGGACTATTGTTTTGTAAATTGACGAGCGGTTATTGCACAATATATACCTATGGTAGATATGTTGTGCAATAAGTGATATAAAAAGAATAAATTTGACAATGCACTTATAAATACCTTAGTATACATTTAATAGAAATTATTAAACATGAAACAGAACTTACTTTTTTCTATAATACTCTTGACAAGCAATCTGATATTTGGGCAAAACCACACCATTTTAGATAAAATCTATAAGCATTCTTCTGTAATCACAGAAAATGATACCATAAACTACCATACGCACGCCAAACAAGGTATTGATTCAATTAATACTTTATTCTTATATATTCAAGGTTCAAGAGCAAGGTCCTTATATCAACTAAGAGAACGCAATGGAAAAAAATCGATAAAAACAGTTCTGCCATTTAATTTAAATACCATTCCAAATAACTATTTATTTGTTGTTATTTCACGTAAAGGCTTTCCTTTTCTGATGAAAACAAACAAACCATTCTCCACTCCAAAAACATACTTTGAGAATCAAACTCTTCAGTATAGGGCTAATCAAGCGGACCTAGTTATTAACGCTTTGTGTACAAAGTACAACAATAAGTTTGATAAAATAATTGTACTTGGGCATTCCGAAGGCAGTGATGTTACTGCCAAACTGGGAACTATAAATAATAAAATAACCCACTTTGGATATTTGTCTGGAGGTGGCAATACGCAATTTATTGATTTTGTAACTTTTATTAGAAAAGATGTTGACAAAGGAAAATTAACAGAACAACAGGCTCAAAGCAAAATTGATTCATTGTTTAACGATTTAAAAGACATCATGTCCGATCCCAATGCCACTGATAAATTTTGGCAGGGAGAAAATAATAGCTATAACCGATGGAGCCACTTTTCCGAACCTCCGGTTGAAAATTTGTTACAGATAGAGCAACCAATATTTGCTGCCATCGGAACAAAGGATCAAGCTGTTGCTTTAGAATCGGCTTACTTAATCCCAATTGAATTTATAAGACACCGAAAAAACAATCTTACTTTCAAAGTGTATCCAGATTTAGATCATGGATTTGGAAAAGAAATAGAAAGTGGAAAGTTTGAAGAACATTGGGATGATGTTTTTCAAGATTTTCTAAATTGGGTAAATCAAACAGAATAAAAAATGTATGCTTACATTGGCTATAAGTAATTGCTTGTTCTCGCCTACTTCTGAAAATCCTCGCGGATCTTCAGTTTGGTTTGTACTTGCAAAGTTAAGTGCTAACCTTCACAACTACTCATAATCAATACCCTTAGGCAAAATAGTTATGAAGACACAGAAAAATACAAACCTATGGAAAAGATTAAAATAATACTGACTGTAATATTATCAATAATTTTCATTGATAATTTACAATCACAGAATAGTAAAGTTTTTCCAGATTCTACATGGTTAAAACACGATACAATTGAAAAAGTCGGTTATGATTCAAAGAAATTTAATGAAATAAACAGATTCATAATTGATAGTTTAAATACAACTGGATTAGTTGTGATAGTTGACGGAAAAATTCTATTTGATTATGGCGATATAGATGAATTAAGTTATATCGCATCTTGCAGAAAAAGTATATTATCAATGATATACGGGAAATATGTTGAGAATAATACTATCAATTTAGATGAGACTTTAGAAGAACTTGAATTTGATGATATTCAAGGATTACTCCCAATCGAGAAAAAGGCAACAGTCCGAAATTTAATAACAGCAAGGTCAGGAATTTATCATCCTGCTTCTAATGATGGTAGTGATAACAACAATAATCCAGGAAGAGGCTCGATGAAACCAGGGACATATTTTTTATACAACAATTGGGATTTTAATGCTGCAGGGGCAATTTTTGAACAACAAACCGGACTAAACATCTATGATGCATTTAAGAAAGACATTGCTATTCCGATACGAATGCAGGATTTTGAAAGAGAGAAACAAGAAAAATCGGGGAATCAGCGAAAATCTAAATATTTAGCCTATCACTTCTGGTTTTCTACTCGTGATATGGCTCGATTAGGATTGTTAATGTTAAATATGGGAAATTGGGATGGAGAACAAATCATTCCAAAAGATTGGATAAAACTTATAACGAGTGTTACAACTTCAACTGATGAAATGAATTCATATTGGTGTAAAGAAGGTAATTATGCTTATGGATACATGTGGTGGATTTGGGAAAAGTATAATAATCCTGATTTAGAAGGTGCTTATTTAGCAACAGGTGCATATGGGCAATACATTTTGGTAATCCCTAAATTAAATATGGTGATCGCACATAAGACTAAATCAGATTATAAGCGAAATACGGATAAAGATTCATTTGAAAAATTGGTCTATAAAATACTTGATTTAAAAATGAAATAACTACTTTGCCTAGCATTGCATATAAAACATATGGCGGACAATTCTAATGGCATTACATTTATAAACTTTGCAGCGGTTTGATTGGAAATTGCTTTGAAATGCCAAATGCTTCATATCCTTATCCGTTCAAAATGAAAATAATCTATTTACTACTCTTAATTACATTATTCTCTGCGAACCATAGTTATGCGGGAAAAATCAATCTGTCTTAAACTCCGTTAATAATCATACAAACTCTCCCACGAAAGAGCAAATGATTGAAACACTATACCATCTGTATGATAATTTAAAAAGTGAAAACTATTTAAATGCAAGACAGTATTTTATTGATTTGAAAGAAATCAACGATGAGAATTTCATTGAAATTGTATCTGACCTAATTGAAAAACAAGAAATATCGAAGGAAGGAATACAAATACTTTCATCTAAAGGCCAATTCGGTAAACTCGAAAAAGTTTATGGTCAAAAAGGTGTTTCAGAAGCTTCAAGAAAAGATTTGAACATTAATAATTGTTACGGGATTTTTATTGAGAATACAAATATAGAGGCTATGGCACTATGGGATGGAAATCATTTCAAGTTTTTTCAGAATTGATAGTATTGGAAGACTAAAATAGTACATTGGATAAGACAGAGTAAAAACTGCAGTCCTACCCTACCAAGCCAGCACTGCGTTTTTTACTCTAGCCTTTGTGCCCAATTTAAACAAAAGAACTGAAAAATTGGCAACACGGCAACCCACGAAATGTTACAAGCAAGCCCAAAATAGACTATATTAAAGGAATAAAACATGTAAACCGATGAATGAACTAGAATATAGAATTGAAAAAGATACAATGGGTGAAGTAAAGGTGCCAGCTCATTGTTATTGGGGTGCTCAAACAGAACGTTCTCGTAATAATTTTAAAATTGGTCCCGAAGCGTCGATGCCCAAAGAAATAATTCATGCGTTTGCATATTTAAAAAAGGCAGCAGCGATTACAAATCATCAATTAGGTGTATTGGCAGCTGATAAAAAAGAACTGATCGGAAATGTATGTGATGAAATTATTGCAGGCAAACATGACAAGCAGTTTCCTTTGGTAATATGGCAAACTGGTTCGGGGACGCAATCCAATATGAATATAAACGAAGTAATTGCTAACCGGGCACACGTAATGCAAGGTAATAAGTTGGGAGAAGGCAAACTGTATATTCATCCCAATGATGATGTCAATAAATCACAATCGTCCAATGATGCTTTTTCATCTGCTATGCATATCGCGGCATATAAAATGGTAATCGATAAAACTATACCAGGAATAAATGCTCTGAAAGATACATTGCACAGTAAATCACAAGAATTTAAGAACATTGTTAAAATCGGACGTACACACTTCATGGATGCTACTCCACTTACCTTAGGTCAGGAGTTTTCGGCTTATGAGCAACAACTTTTTAATGGTATCAGGGCCATTAACAATGCACTGCAAATGGTTCGTGAATTAGCCTTGGGAGGAACGGCGGTTGGCACAGGACTAAACACCCCCAAAGGATATGATTTATTAGTTGTACAGAAAATTGCAGAGCTCACTGGTATCCCATTTATTACTGCGCCAAATAAATTTGAAGCCATTGCTACTCATGATGCTATGGTTGAATTATCAGGAGCATTGAAACGTTGTGCTGTTTCATTGATGAAAATAGGGAATGATATTCGTTTGTTGAGTTCTGGTCCCCGTTGCGGTATTGGTGAAATTATTATACCAGAAAATGAACCAGGTTCATCTATTATGCCTGGAAAAGTTAATCCTACGCAAACCGAAGCCTTAAGCATGGTATGTGCCCAGGTAATGGGAAATGATGTAGCCGTTTCTATCGGAGGTTCAAACGGACACTTTGAATTAAATGTATTTAAACCACTTATTGGCACGAATGTATTACAATCAGCGCGTTTGATTGGTGATTCCTGCGTCTCGTTTAACAATAAGTGTGCAACAGGCATTCGTCCCAATATCCCTGTGATAAAGCAACATCTTGAAAATTCCCTTATGCTTGTAACAGCTCTTAATTCACACCTTGGATATGAAAATGCCGCTAAAATTGCTAAGAAAGCTCATGCTGAGGATAAAACATTGCGTGAAGCAGCGATTGAACTCAATCTTTTAACTCATGAGCAATTTGATGAATTGGTGAAACCGGAAGATATGTGTGGCCCAACAGATTAGTTGATGTTTTAATACGTCTATAGTAAAACGATTTATTAAATAACTGCACCCTACTTAAACTAATATTTATGGAGTGAGGAAAAAAGAATGATTGGAACAATTAGAATCGCCATTGTCATTTTAAGACCATTTGAGAAAACTGTCCATCCATTGACGAAATTTGTCCATTTTAGAAAGCTTTAATACTCCCAATCTTTGTATTGTCGATATTGACAAACAATATTTAAAGCAATTTAAAATGGAAAATTTAATTAAAACAGAATTCAAAGTTCCAACAAGAGAGCAAGTATCTTCTACAAACCAAGAGATCTTTGATGGTTTAAACAAAGCTTTGGGAATGGTTCCAAATCTTTATGCAACATTAGCCTATTCCGACAATGGCTTAAAACGATATTTGGATTTCCAAAATTCAAAAACATCCTTATCAAACAAAGAAAAAGAGGCAATTAATTTAATTGTAAGTCAAGTAAATGGTTGTATTTATTGTCAAAGCGCGCATTTGGTCCTCGGTAAAATGAATGGGTTTGACGATGCCCAATTGTTGGATATCAGAAAAGGGAAAAGTGAGAATGCTAAATTAAACGCTCTGGTAAAATTGGCAGCAGACCTTACCAAAAATAGAGGTAATGCCAGTACTGGAAATGTTGAAGACTTTTTTAATCAAGGTTATACCAAAGAGAATTTGGTTGATCTTATTCTTCAAATTAGCGATAAAACTGCGATGAACTATTTACACAATCTTACTAAAGTTCCTGTAGATTTTCCCATTGCACCAGCCTTATAATTTATCAACAAAAGAAGGAGAAATCGTAATTAATGTATTTCTCCTTCTCTATAAAAAACTTGAACAATGAGTATAGAAGAAAAAAGATATCCACTCCCTCCTTTTACATTGGAGACTGCTCTTGAAAAAGTGAAAAAAGTAGAAGATGCATGGAATAGCAAAGATCCTGTGATCGTATCAAAAGCTTATACCATAGATTCCGAATGGCGAAATCGGACTCAATTTATCAATGGACGAGAGAAAATTGTCAAATTTCTGATCGATAAATGGAAAAAAGAAAGGAATTATAGATTAAAAAAAGAGCTTTGGGGGTTTCGTGGAAACAGAATGGCTGTAAGATTTGAATATGAATTTCAAGATGAAAACAACCAATGGTACAGAGCCTACGGAAATGAGCTTTGGGAGTTTGATGAAAATGGATTGATGCAAAAACGTTTTGCAAGTATCAATGATATGAAGATTGAGGAAAGTGATAGAAAGTTAATGTAACTTTGGACTTATGATACAAAAAAATAGTTTCACTCTTATTAATCCACAAACAGGAAGTTTGGCTTTCAAATTATTCTATTTCGAAAAGAATAACCCTTTTGACCATATTCAAAGATTGAATTATTACTCAATGGTTTGGATAACAAAAGGAAAAGGAAGTGTAAAAGCAGATTTCTCTGAGTATAACTTCAAGGAAGATGTACTATTTTCATTTTCACCTTATCAACCCTTTATGCTTAATCTAAATGGAGAAATCAAAGGTTGGGTTATCAATTTTCATCCGGATTTCTTCTGCATTCACAAACATCACAAAGAAGTAGCTTGTAATGGTGTATTGTTTAATAATATTTACAATCCTCCTTTAATTCAAATTGATGAGAAGACAAGAATAAACTTTGAAACTGTAATAGAGCAATTGAAGACCGAAATGCAAAATCCTGCATTGGCACAATATGAACTATTGATTTCCTATTTAAAAATATTCTTGATTACTGCATCGAGACTCAAAATCGAACAGCATGCAAAAGGAAATGAAGTAACTGTAGAAAAGGAAAAACCTTTTATTTTACAAAACCTAAAAAACGCCATCGAGCTACATTATAAAACAAAGCATTCTGCACGTGATTATGCGGATATACTGTCAATAACACCCAAGGCCTTAACGAAATTGACTAAAACTCATTTAAACAAGACCTTGACCAATTTAATTACGGAACGAATAATTATTGAGGCTAAACGAGAATTATATTTAACTAATAAAAGCATAAAGGAAATTGCTTTTGAATTAGGATATAATGATGAATATTATTTTAGCCGATTATTCAAAAAACACACAGAAGTTGCACCACAACTTTACAGAGAAACTGTTGGCTTTGACAGGGCTAATGCAAGCTTGTGAAAATGTAAAACGAGCACACACTATTTTGTATTAATAAATTAGATATGGAGCTAAACTTCAACGCTTGTAGCATTTAATCTGCCACAGGTTTACTCTAAATCTTCATGATCAAAAGTGCATCAGCCAACAGTGCGAAGAATTAATAACAAAAAAAGTGATTAATATTAAGGCGTGCCAAACGGCATGACGGTTAGACAGGAAAATATGCTGGAATTAATTCTCCAATTACATCAATTAACACTAAAACTTCATGAATCTTTTTTATAGAATACTTATACCTTTAATTTTCAGCATTATATCCTATTATGCTTTTGGACAGCAGAATAATGACAGGTGGGAGAAAACATTTTCGAAAAAAGGAGTCGGATTTGTGCGATTAGGTGACGATTTAGAAACTACAATTACCAACTTGCAGAACTATTTTATTATAGTAGTCGATAGTATCCCTGTTGGGTTTTTTAACAATGGTAAATACGAACAAATATATGTTGCAAAAGACCATAACAACAAAGTAGTATTTAAGTTTACACGATCAGTAACATTAAATACAATTAATTGCATCGAACTTTATTGCGAGTCATATACATCGAATAAGGGTTTAAAAATTGGCTGTACTATTAAAGATGTAAAAGAAAAATACAAGAAACTTAAAGTCAATTATTTCTTTGATTATGGGTTATATGTATATCCCCGCAATACAAATTATGCGTTACGTCTGAGTACCAATTCACTTTCAGGCTCAGCACAAGAACAGGATAATTACGAAGAGGTAACATCTGAATCAATACCAGATGAATTGGTTATTGATATGATTGCTATAGTTGATAAAAATGCTGACTCGAGAAAAAACAAAAAACTTTTAAAACAACAAGATTAACTTATGCCCGTTTGACAGGAAACTACCTCTCAATCTGCCATTACTCATACAATTTTCCCTAGGCAATCCCAATACTCTCCTCTCCCAAATCATTTTGTCTTTTTTTAATAATAACAATCAAAATCATTAAATAATATGTAAGTTTAATCAACGATCTTTAGTGTAAGTTGATAAGGCGCTAGTTTTTCCCGATGGCTATCGGAAACACGATGCCATACCCACGAAACCTTGTGCACCATTTGAAAAAAGCCATAATAATGGAATATAGAGAAAATAAGATAGACGGATTTCTATCCAACTTCATTCGTTGTTTTTGGGAATTTGAAACCCCTACAAAGGATGTTAATTATACCATCTTACCAGATGGTCATTTTGATTTAATATTTGAAATTAAAAACAATGAGCTTTCAAATATTTCTTTAACCGGCGTGTGGACAAAGCCAATTAATGTACAAATTGATAAGGATACAAAACTGATTGGAATTCGATTTAAACTAATTGCAGCAGAGTATATTTTCAAGCAGTCAATGAAAAATATTTTGAATACAACAACCAATTTTCCGATAGATTTTTTTGCGTTGAAAAATTTTCCATTTAACGACTTTGACCTTCTCACTGATCACCTTTTAAAAAAAATTAATTACGGCTTAAAAAAACTGAAAGAAATTGATAGCAGAAAGTTCAAATTATTCGAGCTGCTATATGAAAACAAAGGGAACCTAAGAGTAAATGAATTGGCAGAAAAAACTTTATGGAGCAGTCGTCAGATTAACAGATATTTCAATGCTAAATTTGGATTCTCGTTAAAGACATTTTTAAATATTTTGAAGTGTAATTCTACTTACCGCCAAATTGCAAACGGAAAATTATTCCCGCAACAAGATTATTTCGACCAAGCACATTTTATTAAAGAAATAAAAAAGTATACGGGTACAACTCCCAAAGAACTGTATAAAAATGAAAACGACCGATTTTTACAATTATCAACCCTTATGACTTCATAGTTTTGCTTTTACAACTAACAAAAAGATTAAAAATGAAAGCAAACAAGTTAACACCAAATTTTCAAGTAAAAGACATTAAGGAAACTGTAAACTTCTACCAATCCGTACTAGGGTTTTCTCTTATTATGGCAGTTCCCGAAACCCAAGATGCAATTGAACAATTTGTCGCCGACAACAAAGAGTATGTTTACGCTTTGGTGTCGAAAGACAAGGTAGAAATGATGTTTCAGCGAAGCGATAGTTTTAAGAGTGATGTGAAAATGGCAAAAAATATTTCTTTGGGAGCCTCCGTTTCATTCTATATGGAAATAGATAGTTTGGACAATTTCTATGATGAAATAAAGGATAAAGTTTCAGAAATAACCGAACCAAAACTAGCATGGTATGGTATGAAAGAATTTTACGTGAAAGATCCCAATGGCTACATACTTGGATTTGCTGAGAAATCAGAACAATAAATCGACATTGGATATTGAAAAATTAAACTGATACTAGCAATGTGTATAATGAATAGTAGGTTCCCACCTCGCTTGTTACTCCTCTTATACGGAAAATCATGACCACACCAACTTGAAAAAACAAAATAAGATGAACAAAGAATCTTTCCTTCGAGAATTTATGGATGAAGTTTGGAATAAAAAGAAACTTGAAAAAATTGAGCAATATGTCCATAATGAATATACAATCCATCTCGACCCAGGCGATCCTTGGGAAGGGAAAACATTATCCCATTCCGAATTTAAGAATCGTATGGAATTAGGTTCATTCGAGCCATTTCCTGATATGAATTTTGAAATAACTTTTGCAATTGAAGAAGAAAGTTGTGTGGCGGTCACTTGGATTTTAACAGGAACAAATCTCGGACAAATTGGGGAATACCCTCCAACTAAAAAAGCCATTAATACAAAGGGAATTACCATTTATCATTTCAAAGACAATTTGATAAATGGTCATACTCAGATTTTCGACAGAAAAACAGTAATGAAACAATTAGGGGTTATATAAAGGAAAAATCTTAATGACGGTAACATTGAACTGTTATCCCGATCCAATTCCTGTATCACCAAGAAAATTTGATTTCTTAAAGAATATTCTGGAGAATGAGAAGATTGATTCGACCGAAGAAATTTAAAATAACTAAAGAGACACTATGTAAGGCGTCTCTTTCTTATTATACCTTTATATAGTATTTCTGCATTCTTCATTCCCCGAGTAAGAAGAACCACATATGCGATACTCACCTTTAAAATAGATATTGTTAGCAATATGTCTCCCACTCCAAACTTATCAAGAAGGAAAAAGTCCTATAATTGAAAATATTATTTTAAAAGCATAATTTATTTTACAATAGACTAAAATAAATTATCTTAGTGGTATTCAAAGCCCAACAGATGATAACAGGCTGTTATATCTCTTAAGCTGATGACGAGACATACCGCCGTACTGTTAGGCCAAGCATGATAGTACAACCCATTGATTATCGGATTGATACATTTTATTGTATAAATTTATTTTAGAGATGCTCGAAAAAATTATCAATTTTAGTATCAGAAATAAGTTAATTGTAATATTGTTTACATTAACCCTGACGGGATTTGGCTTATTTTCAATTTATCATATCTCAGTTGGCTCTGTCCCGGATGTTACAAATAACCAAGTTCAGGTTATCACCACATCGGGTAACCTATCCACACAGGAAATTGAGCAATTTATAACCGCTCCGATTGAAATGGAAATGGCAAACCTTCCTGGCGTATTGGAAATACGTTCTATCTCGAAATTCGGAATTTCGATGGTAACCGTAGTTTTTGATGAAAGCATGGGAACTTACCTTCCCAGACAATTAATTGCTGAAAAAATTAAAAGTGCTGCCGGGCAAATACCCGAAAACTATGGCACTCCTGAAATGGGTCCAATTTCAACTGGACTTGGAGAAATATACCAATATATTTTAGACGTAAAACCGGGTTATGAAGACAATTATAGCCCTATGGAACTTCGAACCATTCAAGACTGGATTGTAAAACGCAGGCTATCGGGAATCAATGGCGTAGTGGAAGTCAATAGTTGGGGCGGATACCTAAAGCAATACGAAATTTCAATTAACCCGGCATGGTTAAAAAGTGCCAATGTAAACTTAATGGAAGTTTATAACGCTTTAGAGAATAATAACAATATTAGTGGCGGAGCCTATATTGAAAAAAACAAGCAAAGCTATTTTATCAGGGGCGATGGATTGGCCAAAAGCATAGAAGATATCCAAAACATTGTGATTAAAACCAATGATGGCATTCCTGTTTACATCCGCGATGTTGCTACAGTTCAATTTGGTCATGCCAACCGTTTTGGAGCAATAACAGCCAACGGAAAAGGCGAAACAATCCTTGGTCAGGTAATGATGCTTAGAGATGCCAACTCTAAAGAAGTAATAAAGGCTGTAAAAGAACGAGTTAATGAAATTCAGAATAACCTGCCAGAAGGCGTTTTTATAAACCCAATACTCGAACGCGGCGAATTAATCGCCAAAACATCAGAAACGGTTGTCGAAAACCTTGTCCTGGGTGCAATTATCGTATTTCTCACCGTACTGCTCTTGTTAGGAAATATTCGCTCTGCATTGGTAATTTCCTCGATGATTCCTTTGGCATTGTTTTTTACCATTTCAATGATGTACGTTTTTGGCATAGATGCAAATCTGATGAGTCTTGGTGCGCTGGATTTTGGAATCATAATCGACGGGGCGGTAATTATTGTCGAATTTATTGTGCTGCGGATGAGCCTGATGAGCAAAGAATTGAAAACCGCTCCCGATGATCAACGAAAGCATATGGTAGATGAAATTTCGATAAGAGGTGCATCTAAAATGATGAAATCCGCTATTTTCGGTCAAATCATTATCCTTATTGTTTTCATTCCAATTTTATCCTTACAAGGGGTTGAAGGAAAAATGTTTCAACCTATGGCTTTGGCATTCTCATTTGCCATTATCGGCGCCATGATTATGGGTTTAACATGGTTGCCTGTGGCTTGTTCATTATTCCTAAAGCCCAAGGACATGACTAAAAATAATTTGTCGAAATGGTTATTAGACAAAATTTACGAGCTCTATTATCCAACCATTAAATGGTCGTGTGGACATAAACGGATTGTACTTGGGGTAGCATTGATTTCCTTAATAATTACTGGGATTCTGTTTACAAAAATTGGTGGAGAGTTTGTCCCTACGCTCGATGAAGGTGATTTTGTGATACAACCAGCTTTAAAAACCGGAACATCGCTTTCCGAAACCATAAATATGACTACAAGGATGGAAAACATCCTGATTGACCAATTTCCAGATGAAGTTGAACAAATTGTTTGCCGAATTGGAGCTGCCGAAGTTCCCACCGATCCTATGTCAATGGAAGAAATTGATATGATTATAAAACTTAAACCCAAGAAGCAATGGATAAAGGCGAGTTCGAAGGAACAACTTGCCGGGGAATTTAAAGAGGCTTTGGAAATTATTCCAGGCATTGAATATGAATTCACTCAGCCTATTGAGATGCGCTTTAACGAACTGATTACCGGGGTGCGTGCCGATATTGCCATTAAGCTTTATGGCGAAAACCTTGAATATATCAACCAAAAAGCAAACGAAATCAAAAGCATTGTTGAAGATATTCCAGGTGCCAGTGATGTAATCCTGGAAAAAACAACAGGACTTCCGCAAATTAAAATTGCTTATAACCGACAAAAACTTGCCCGATACAATATGGATGTCAGTACACTAAACACATACCTGTCGGCAGCTTTTGGAGGTAAAACGGCGGGTGTGATTTTCGAAGGTGAAAAACGATTTGACTTAGTTGTTCGCTTGCAAAATAAAAACAGAAAGAACATAAGCGACATTCGTAACCTAATGGTTGAAACTCCACTAGGAGTTCAAGTGCCTCTTTCGGAATTTGCCGAAATTGAATATACCAAAGGACCCGCTAAAATATCGCGTGACAATACGCAGCGCAGAGTTGTGGTAAGCGTAAATGTAAGAAATCGTGATTTACAATCGGTGGTAGAAGAAATTCAACAAAAAATTAATGCCAATTTTAAATTAACACCGGGCAATTATATCGAATATGGAGGTCAGTTCGAGAATCTTAAAAATGCTTCCAAACGACTTGTAATCGCCGTACCTGTAGCCTTGTTACTAATATTTATCTTCCTTCATTTTGCATTTCAATCCTTAAAAGATGCCATTATGATATTTACTGCTATTCCACTAGCAACGGTAGGTGGCATGGTGTTGTTATGGATTCGGGGGATGCCCTTTAGCGTATCGGCTGGGGTTGGTTTTATCGCTTTATTTGGTATTGCTGTGTTAAACGGAATTGTGTTAATCGAACATTTTAAAGAATTACAAAATGAAGGTGTAAAAACGATGCGTGAACTTATTATTACAGGTACTAAAAACAGGTTACGCCCGGTATTATTAACCGCAGGTGCTGCAGCAATGGGTTTTCTGCCAATGGCAGTTTCAACAGGTGCAGGTGCCGAAGTACAACGACCATTGGCTACTGTGGTAATTGGTGGCTTGGTAACATCCACAATGCTCACGCTGATTGCATTACCATTATTATTCGAAATATTTTATAATGTTACAGGTGTTAAGTTTTTCCCATTGCGATTTATAAGATCGAAAACTTTATCAATTATCACATTTTTACTATTTGTACCATCTATTACGGGATTTGGGCAAACACCAGAGCTTATGAATCTTGAGCAATTATCGCAAATTGCTTTAGAAAATAATGAACAAGTTAAAGCTTTTGCTCTGCAAGCAAAACAAGCAAAAGTGCTCACAAAATCTGCTTATACAATTCCCAAAACGCTTATTAGTTATGGATCAGACGAAAATAACATTGCCGAAAACGGTCATCCGCTTAAAGTATGGAGTATTGAGCAAGAATTGGCATTCCCTACACTTTATTCTGCTGAAAAAAAAGTAAAACGAACCGAACAGTTAATCGCCGAATCGCAATACATTCTCGAAAAAAATAAACTGTTAAAAATGCTATCTGTGAGATACTTTGAATATGCACTAATTTCAAAGAAAATTGATATTTATAATGAACTTGACAGTATTTACGGCAAGTTATTGCTACAATACAAAAAAAGACTTGACCTTAAAGATGTTAGCAATTTAGAATACCTGAATATTAAATCAAAGCAAAATGAAATTGGTGTTTTGCTTGAAAAGTTTCAGAATCAACTTGATATTACTTTTCAGAAACTGAAAACCATCGTGAATTCACCCAATGAATTTAGCTTGCCAAAATGCTGTGAGTTGCACCCATACGGTACATTCAATGCCGATTCTCTTGAGATTTTCAACTATTATAACTTGCAAACAGAAAAAGCAACCTCGCTTGTTAAGGTTGAAAAAAACAAATTATTACCTAATCTTAAATTCAATTATTTTCTGGGGTCAAATTCTTACTATCAAGCTAAGACTTACCACGGATTTGAAGTAGGAATTGCAATACCTGTGTTTTATGGAAGTCAAAAAAGCATGTTGCAGTCGGCAAAAATAAACCTTGAAGCTGAACAGAATAAAAAAATCAGTATTACTAAACAAGTAAAAGCAAAGTTTTATGAATTAAATGCTTTATTAGTTCAAAGTAAAAACCTGATTGAACGATACGAAAAAAATGAATTGCCCCTTGCCTCTGAGATAAAACGCACAGCTTTAAAAGCTTATGAATTAAGAGAAATTGATTTCTTCAACTTTGCAAATAGTTTAGAATCAGCATTAAAAATTGAATCGGGCTATTGCGATGTCTTGTTCAATTACAATAAAAATTATCTAGAATTAAAGTATTTTACAAATTGATAGTAGCATGAAAAATTTATACATCATTTTAAATACACTCTTCCTTTTTGCAGTAGTTTCATGTAAACATGAAGTTAAAAACGAAGTACAAACTGATGAAAACCTTGTTGAAATTTCGAAAGCACAGTTTCAGGAAGAAAACATGGTATTAGGGAAAGTAGAAAAAACAGAGATAAAAGAGCAGGTGGCTTTTTCAGGTAAGATTGTTCCCAAAATAAATGGGATTGCTAAAATAAGTGTACCAGTACCAGGAAAAATTATATCTGTTCAGATAAGAGATGGGCAATATGTAAATGCCAATGAAAGCTTGCTAGAGATTGGAGGAACCGAGTTAATTGATTTACAACAGGCTTTTGCTTCGTCATCGGCCAAAATAAAACAGTTAAAATCAAACTATGATAAAGCAAAAAAACTTTTTGATGAAAACATTAAAACAGAAACTGAGTATTTACTTGCTGAAAGTAACTACAAAGTTGAACTGGCAAATTACAATGCTTTAAATGCAAAGCTTCAAAATATTGGATTAAAGCCAGCAAACATTATAAACGGAAAATATGTTTCACGCTATAGCATTAAATCTCCTATTGCAGGTCAAATAAGCGAAATAAACGTTATCAACGGACAAAATGTAAACACAGAAACTGAAATCATTGAAATCACAGATAAAACCAAAACCGAATTGCATCTCACCTTATTTGAAAAAGATTACCAGAAAATTAAAATCGGACAAAAAGTTCAATTTTGGGGCATAGACAAAAATACGTCTAAATCTCTTGCAACAATAGTTCGAATTGGAGGCAAGCTAAATTCAAACTCAAATACAATCGATTGCTTTGCTTCAATCTCAGACAAAGCAAGTACTTTTGCTATCAACCAAATGGTAAATGGAGAGATTATTGTATCTTCAGATTCTGTACCAGCAATTTCTCAAACAGCAGTTTATACTATTGGAGATAATCACTATGTTTTAATCAAAAAATCAGAAGGCGAAACCAATTATCAGTTTGAAAAAAAGAAAATAAGCACCGGAAAATCCTCAGATGATTATATTGAAATTTTAGAAATTATTAAAGAAGAAATATTGATGAATGGGACCTATAACATTAGTATAGAATGAAGAAATGCTATCGCCTAACGAACTAGTATACATGCCCAGGTTCCACTCTGCTGGAAAACCTTAGCTGTAATTAAAAAGATATAAAGTATGACAAATCGATTAAAATTTTTCATTCTAATTCTCACAACAATCTTAACGTCATTGTCGTGTAAAAATGAAACCCAAAAGAAAAATCAAACAACGCAAACCAAAAATACGGAAAGTGTTGCTATAACAGGTAATTATGTGTCTGACGGTTATGTAAATCGTAAACATGGAAGTGATTGGATATCGGTAGCTGTTACTAAGCTTAATAATGACAAGTTGAACATCTCAGTCCGTTCACGAGCCGATATAAAAAAGCCTACTTGTACTTTTGATGCAGCTGCACAAAAAGTTGATGATAAAACCTATGAAACTCAAATTGACGGAAAAAGCGTTTTATTCCTATTTTTAAAAGACGAATTATCTATAAGTACTAAAAACGAAGCTGATAAAGATTTACTCTATTTTTATTGTTCTGGTGGGGCAAGTATTGCCGGAACATATCAAAGAATTGACGAAAAACTTGACGAGACTCAAATCGATAAAACACAATTCAGTAGAGTCCTTAATTTACAAAGTATTGGATTTAATATTTCGAGTGTAGTTAAAGATGGAAACAATCAGTTAACAGTTTTAACCTTTGGCCTACCACATGATTACAATGAAATTTTTGACATTGGAAATAACATAATAGTCAATGCTGAAGTTGAAGACTTAAATGCCGATGGTTCACCTGAACTAGTTGTTTTTGCCCAAAGCCAAGACAAATCCAAAAAAATAACAGTTTATGCATTTTCGGTAAACAACCAAACATCAATGAGTCAAGTCTATTTTCAACCAACCGAAGAAAACAAAAAAATAAACAATGGTTACAATGGAAATGATGAGTTTGCTTTAGTAGAGAACTATTTGGTACAACGCTTTTCTATCTACAAAAACGGGAACAAAACAGATAAAATGAAGCAAATACAATACAAATTAATTAACGGAGAAGCTTCTCGAAGATTTGAAATCGCCAAAATAAGTGAATATGATATAAAATAACACTAATAAATTAGGTTCTCGGCTAGATCATTATAGCCTAGCTGAGAACCTCTCACCCATCCTGGTAAGAATAATCTATCCGCAAAATATTTTTTATCAGGCATTCATTTGCTCACTCCTTTCGTTACCCTCCTTCAATTTTTGCCTACTCTACTTCAGCACGTTTCACTAAAATAGTGCTAGAATGTTAAGCTTGACAAGAATATCATGACCTCCCCCTCAACATTTGGTCAACATTCATGATAATACAAATATTAAGATTTTTTACACGCAACCTATACCACATTTCACCATCATTCAATAGAATAAAATCAATAAAAAATGAATCAAAGAATATTATTTTCAGCACTAATATTATTCACACTAGTGCTACAATCTTGTTCTTCATATGTGAACAAGATATTTTGGGTTGGTGGCTTTAAAACTGAATGTTCTGCAGGAGCAGGAAAAATGCAATGTCTCAATGTAAATAGATCAGAAAGTTTGGACAATCCTAATTGGGAGAATTTCTACACTAATATTAAAAATTTCGAATTTGAAGAAGGATATCTCCAGAAAATAAAAGTAAAAGAAACAAAATTAGAAGAAAATAAAGTTTCTGCTGATGCTTCAAGCTTAGAGTATGAACTTATAAAGGTATTGGATAAACAAAAAGATATTCGCACGGAATTAAATGGCGAATGGACTTTAATAAAACTCAATGATGCTCATATAAATAGAATGGTGGCCATTCCAACAATGACCATTAATCTTTCTAATAATTTAGTCTCTGCCAATGGTGGATGTAATAATTTTAGAGGTCGAATACAATCCCTGACTAGCTCAAAAATATCTTTGGGAGCAGTTGCTGGCACAAAAAGAGCTTGTATTAAAAAAAACATCGAACCTGAGTTTATCGAAGCCTTGAATTCCATTGCAACATATCAAATAAAAGGCGAAACGCTCGCTTTTTATAATGAAAGTGGAAATAAAGTTCTTGATTTTATAAGGGGACAAGGCAACAAACCAAATTCAAATCTTCATGACATATGGATAACAACAAGAATAAACCAAAATCCTATCAACCGAATGTCTCCAGTGCCAAGATTGGAAATTAATTTATCTGAAATGAAAATTATGGGAAATGATGGTTGCAATGACTTTACAGGAGAAATAGAAGAAGTTTCTACGAAACAGTTGAAAATAGGAAATATTGCTTCAACAAATAAAATGTGTCGAAATATGGAGACAGCCCAATCTTTTAATAAGGCACTGAATCAAGCTACCTATTACAAATTAGATGGATTGAATTTGATTTTGTTTAATAACGAAAATAAAGAAGTATTGGCTTTTTTGAAAGGAGATTAAAATAAACGGTTGTAAGCAACATGACTGTTGTATAATAAAAAATAAGAAACTAGCCTTAACAACATGTGAGTTCACATGTTGTTAAGGCTTTATTTTTATAGACCTGAATTCTATTGGAATTGTTCCGTAAATTTGGTTAAGACCCTCAAATTAAGTTGAGAGTGGGAAACTGGAAAACAACTTCTCTTGTCAAAGCTTATTTCTGCTATTTTTATTTGTAAGTTAAGCAATTACAATTGCTAAGTGAAGATTTTATTGTTAGATTTATGAACAATGAGGCTCCCTCGAATATTTTAGGAGTGATGAGGTGATAGTCTTAAATCTCCCTGTACCAATATTAAAAGGCATTCTGACATGAAAATCGGACTAAATATATTATTGATATTATTCCCGAATTTGTTACTTGGACAGATCAATTTAAGGCCTCCTATTGATACCTCCTTGGTTTTCTTACCAAATATCATTTCCACAACTAACCTTGAGCATAGTGGTCCTTCGATAAATATTGACAATAATTTGATTTGTTGGTCTATGTGGGAGCGACCTAAACCTGTGAATCCAAGACAGATTATCAAGATTCTGAATTACATTTGTGATACAGTGCCAATAAGCATAGAATTTTCTAAAAAATATTCAGATGGTGGACCCATTTGGATTAACCAAAATAAAATACTTTTCTATTCAATAAGACCGATTAACAAAAATAAACCAGATGAGCTGATTAATGATCTATGGATATGTGAGAAAATTGATAGTAATTGGTGCGAGCCATATTGTTTAAACTTTTCGCAGTATACGAGATTTGCCGTCTCTCCATCCATAACAAATTCCGGAACAATATATTTTGTTGGATATGCTGATAGTGTAGAGAACAACATGGGGATTTATTATTCTATACTGGGGAATTCGGGATATGAAAAACCTAAGTTTCTTCCGTCAATGATTAATTCAAAGTATTTCGATTGGACTCCATTTATTGCCTATGATGAATCATATTTGATTTTTTCATCGAACAGACCTGAAAGTAAGTATAAGAATGGTGATTTATATATCAGCTTCAAGGATAAACACAATAACTGGTCGGAACCAATTCATATGGGAGATAAAATAAACACAGATAAACAAGAAAGATTTCCGAGTGTATCAAAAGAATTGGGGATTTTATTTTTTACAAGAGCAACAGACTCAAATTACGATGACATATTTTGGATTGATTCAAAAATAATAGAAGATATAAGAGAAAGACAAATAAAACATGCACTAAAATAACTGCATGGCATAGTTCTAAAGGAGCATCTTCTTGCAACCTAAATTTAAAGTTTTATACTTTTACGTCTCCAATAGAAAATCATACTCCAACAAGCGAATCTGCACATTCGTTTGCTAGAGCATTAAAACCAAAAGTAACAAGATCTTAAAGCATAAAAAATGGATTATCGCGATACTGTATTTATTGCTGTAGCTGAAAACTTAAGTTTTTCTAAAGCCGCCAATGATTTAAATATTAGTCAGCCAGCAGTAACCAAACATATTAAGGAATTGGAAATCAAATTTAATACGAATTTATTTGAGCGTAAAGGGAATAAAATTTTCCTTACCCGAAAAGGAAAGATTGTATACAATTCTTATAAACAGATTGAACAGCAATACCGAGAACTTGAATTTGAGATCAGCCAGTTAAACCATGATATTTCGGGTGATTTTATCATTGGTGCCAGTTCTACAATATCGCAATATCTTATTCCCAAAACCATTGCATCCTTTCACAAGCGTTACCCTAAAGTAAATATTCACCTTATCAATGGCAATTCCTTTGATATGGAGCAACTTTTGCTAAACAATAAGGTTGATATTGCTTTGGTTGAAAATCATTCCTCACAATCAGGTATACGATATAAAAGCTTTCTGGATGATGAATTGATTCTGGTAACCGGAGGAAATAGTATCTATTCAAAACGTAAAACCATAAGCAAAAATGATTTGCTTCAATTTCCTATCGTACTGAGAGAAAAAGGATCGGGTACACTTGAGGTGATTAAAGAAGCTTTGCTGAAGCAAAATCTGGATTTTGAGGATCTTAATGTACCCATTCATTTGGGTAGTACCGAATCGATTAAGAACTTTTTACTTGATTTTGATGGACTAGCAATTGTTTCCGAACAAGCTGTTAAAACCGAATTGTATCTGAAAACGCTTGTAAAAATAAAGGTAACAGGTTTACATATTCCCCGACAGTTTCGAATTGCATACAAAATGGGACACAAAAGCAGACAGGTTGAATTGTTTGAAAACTTCCTATTAGGATATAACCTTTAGTTATACTTCATAACAAATCAGTATTTGCTTTGATTATAGATCAACAATACTTTTGTAAACAAAAAAGTATAAGTATGATCGCATTGAAAGCTGTAAAAAATACCCTCGGTATTGAAAACCAATCAAAGGACTTCAATTGGCCTTATTTAACTATGGTTTGTTTGTGTTTTATGCCGTTTATATCTCCGGCTATTGCACTGTGTGTTGGCTTGGTGTTTTCATTTCTGGGAATAAAACATGAAAGCATACATCACTACACATCAAAAATACTTCAGGCATCGATCGTTTTAATGGGGTTTGGAATGAGTTTGTCTGCCGTGATCTCATCATCGAAGGATGGTTTTCTTGAAACTGCAATTTCGGTAACGGTTGTAATGCTACTGGGTATATTTCTGGGAAAACTGCTTAAGGTAGAAAAAAACATTAGTCTGCTTATTGCCTGTGGGACAGCAATTTGCGGAGGTAGTGCCATTGCGGCTGTCGCCCCCATTCTTAATAGTAAAAACTACGAAAATTCCTTTGCTCTTATTGTGGTTTTTGTGCTAAACGCAATTGCATTGCTATTATTTCCTTTTCTTGGACATCAGTTAGGGCTAAGCCAGGAAACTTTTGGCAATTGGGCTGCTATAGCCATTCACGATACCAGCTCTGTTGTTGGTGCTGGAGCAATCTATGGCGAAAAAGCCTTACAAGTCGCCACCACTGTTAAACTTATTCGTACCTTATGGATCATCCCATTATCCTTGATTGTCGCATTCATGAATCGAAATGGGCAAAAGAAATCGATTCATTTTCCTTGGTTTATATTGCTATTTGTTCTTGCCATTATATTTGCCAATATATTTCCCACTTACCAAACAAGTTACGAACACTTTAATTGGCTAGGCAAACGTGGAATGCTGATTGCTTTGTTCCTGATCGGTTCGAATATCAGTGTTGGTGAAATTAGAAAATCGGGTGTCAAAAGTTTTGCGCTTGGAATTATTCTTTGGGGTGTGATAGCAGCAGGTTCATTGTTCTTTTTAATTCATTAAGTCATGCCAAACATCTACATTTTTCTGACTGTTATTATTTCGAGTTTAATTAAAGGAGTAAGCGGCTTTGGCTTTGCACTAATTTCTTTACCGATTCTATTGACATGGTATGAACCCAAAGAAATCATCCCTGTTCTCATGATTTGTAATCTTGTTGCTTCCGTGTTTATCATCTTGCAGAAGAAAAATCAACAATTAATTGATAAAGCATCTATTTTCTTAATCCTTTCAGGAGGGATTTTTACACTTACAGGGGTATTTGTTTTAAAGTATGTTGATGCCAATCGTTTGGTTCATTTTTCAGGAGTGGTATTTTTGGTGATCACCCTATTATCTTTTATCAAAAGCAACAAAAGACATGCTATTTTGCCTGCATATGTGTATCCAATTGTTGGTGCTATTATTGGAACAATAACCGGAATTATTTCGATTAGCGGACCTCCCTTGGCCCTGTTTCTAAATAGAGCAAATGTAGACAATAAACAGTTTAGGGAGATATTTGCATGGTTTAGTGTAGTAACAGCAGTAATTGCAATCGTAGGTTACTATCAGGTTGGATGGCTCACTCCTCAGGTCTTAAAGTTATCTTTGCTCTTCTCTCCCATCTTGTTAGCAGGAACCATAGTTGGCAAATATTTTAATGGCATTATACCAATAAAAAGCTTTCGCACCATCAACATCCTACTTACATTGATTTCTTGTTTTCTGTTGTTAATTCGTTAATCGTTTTTAACAACTAAAAATATAGCGTGAAGTAAGCCATTTGCTGATTCCTGAATACCTATTAGAGTTAAAAAAATTTCTTTGTAACAAATCTTGAATTGTCTTATATTTATGAACTCAAAATGATTCTGCTATTTACCATCATTCAAACTTCACCAATTATTTTACTCATCCTAAAACGTCAAAAAAATGAAAAAGATTTTGTTTCTATTAATAGCTGTAATGCTAAGTTCTGGATTGTTCTCACAGGATCTTAAAAAAGAAAAAGAGGCAATTAAACAAGTAATTCAAACAGCTTATGTTGATGGTCTTCAAAATGAAGGTGATTTAGATAAAATTGATTCCGGAATCCATCCCGATTTTAGATTAATTGGGATTGGCGAAAACAATAGCATGTGGAGTTTGCCGATTGAAGAGTGGAAAAAGAAAACCAAAAAGAAAAAGGCTGACGGAAAATTTCCTCGTACCGGCGATAAAATGGTAAGTGTGAAATTTGAGAACATCGACATAACTGGCAATGCAGCAGTAGCAAAGATTCAATTCTTTATTGGTAAAAAACTAACTTACGTTGATTACATCGCCCTATACAAATTTTCCAATGGATGGAAAATGGTAAATAAAATCTACTATAAGTTTCCAGAAAAGAAATAAAGATAATGAAGGAGAAAGTATTCAACTTTCTCCTTTTTATTTTGTATTCAATGCCGGTGTGTTTTTTCTGTCAATAAAGCTACCAGAGAAAATTAGCCCTCCAATAATTCCCATAAAAATATACAGGATTTGTTCTCCCATATTGCTGTAAGAATTCCCTGCATGTAAAAACACACTGCTTAATCCTATAAATGCTTTACTTCCTGGAACCAGCATAATTATTCCTGGAACCAAATAAACCAATTCTGGTGCTTTTGTAATTTTGCTAAATAGTTTGCTACAACTTACCGCTACAATTGTTCCGATAAAAATACTAATTAGAATACCTGTAAAATCGAATAAAGTTGTAGTGTAGTAACTTGCAAATCCAGCTATCACACAAAACAACAAGTCTTTGGGGCGTACTTTAAATACAGGCAATAAACTTAATGCAAGTAATATTATCGCAAAATAATCTATCCAATTGGGAACATCGTTTACTACATCATTAGGACTCAAATCCACAAAACTGGAAAGCACAGCAAGTCCAAGAACAACACCAAAAAATTGCTTGAACAAAGATACCAATGCATCAAAGAGTTTTGCTGTTCCGGAAACCAAACTACGGGAGGTAATCTCCTCTAATGCCGTTGTAATGGATAATCCTGGAATAAAAACAATAATTGACGCCAAAATTGTCATGGAGATATTAATCTGCTCAAACTTTAAGGCCAACAAACCAGTTATTATGGTAACTGTGAATGCAACAAGTGATTCCAATGTACTGCGCACATAATTAGATTTTTGTGCAAATAAGGTAATTCCATATACCACTGCCCCAAGTAAAAATGCAAGAAGTGCAGAAACCCAACTTGTATCTAGAATAATACTAAAGGCTCCGGCAGATGTCATAAATGCAAACAGCTCGATTAGCTTACCATAACCCAAAGGAGCGGTTTTTATGTTCTCAATGGCCTGTTTGGCTTCTTCAAAACTAATTTTATTTGACAATACATTATTGGTGATTTCCACGATTTTAGATAATGCACCCAGATTCAGTTCTCCAGGAGGCACACATTCCACATAGTTGAAGGTATGATCATCTTCCTCGTAAAATACGTAGTTAATCCAGGTAGGCGTATCCATAAAACTGCCTTTAATTCCTTTCTTTTCGGAAATTTCGCTTAAATATATCTGTGATTTATATGATGGCACTCCATAAGTATGAAGTGCTTTCCCTAGTTGCACAATAAATTTGTATTGCTGAGGTATTTGCATTATTCTCTTACCATTTTAAAACAGCCACTACGGCTATTGTAATCAAAAATCGCACAAAAATACAATTTAAATCTCTTTCGTAAATATCTTATTTTACCCTTGCTTTTATTTATACAAGCTCATCTTTTTTTTATCTAATTTACAATAGATCAAAAGGCTAGAAATCACACCTAATAACCAAACAATTACAGATATTTTTGTCCGTAAATAAAATTTAAGCACTAATCTGAAAATTTATCAATAACAGAGAACAACGAGAGCTGTTTAGCATTACTTTTGCAGCTTAATTAATATCAATTTTCAATGAAATCGATCTTCAAGCCAAAACTATTTTCAGTTTTAAAAGGCTATAATTCTCAATCTTTTCAAAAAGATTTATTTGCAGGTATAATTGTTGGCATTGTGGCACTTCCGTTGGCAATTGCTTTTGCGGTTGCATCTGGCGTTTCACCGGAAAAAGGGTTGATAACTGCAATTATTGCCGGATTTTTAATTTCGTTTTTAGGCGGTAGTAGAGTTCAAATTGGAGGACCTACAGGAGCCTTTATCGTTATTGTTTATGGTATTGTAAGTCAGTATGGGTTAGATGGCTTAATGATATCTACCTTTCTAGCAGGTATTATACTCGTTCTCTTTGGTTTACTTCGCTTGGGTGCAGTCCTAAAGTTTATTCCGCATCCTTTGATTGTTGGTTTTACATCTGGTATTGCCTTGGTAATTTTTTCTACTCAAATTAAGGCCGCATTTGGCTTAGATATTGATTCTGTTCCTTCAGAATTCATTGAAAAATGGCTTTGTTATTTCTCAAATCTGGATAGTATTAATATCTATGCTGTTGCCATTAGTATTGGAACCATTTTAATAAGTCTGTATGCCGGGAAACTAATCCCGAAAATCCCAGGATCGTTTATTGCCATTATCACTATGACTGTATTGGTTCAGGTTTTAGAATTGCCTGTAAATACCATAGAATCGATATATGGAGAAATACCTAACTCTATTTCATTTGACATGCCAAATATCGATTGGAGCTTGGTGCACAACTATTTTCAGCCTGCGCTAACCATTGCCATTTTGGGTGCAATTGAATCCTTGCTTTCAGCAGTGGTTGCTGATGGTATGATTGGTGGAAATCATCGCTCGAACACAGAGCTTATTGCCCAAGGTATTGCCAATATCTTCTCTCCTATTTTTGGTGGAATTCCTGCAACAGGTGCCATTGCCAGAACTGCTACCAATGTAAAAAATGGCGGACGAACTCCTATTGCAGGACTTGTTCATGCCCTAACGCTTTTACTGATCATGTTGGTATTTGGAAAATGGGCAAAACTGATTCCAATGTCATGTTTAGCTGGTATTCTTATTGTTGTTTCCTACAATATGAGCGAATGGCGTTCATTCCGATCTATTTTAAGGGGATCGCGTTTCGATATAATCGTTTTACTAACTACATTCTTCCTTACCGTATTGGTTGACCTTACTGTAGCCATTGAGTTTGGAATTGTTTTAGCTGCCCTGATTTTCATGTATCGCATGTCTAAAATCAATGGTGTGATGCCTGTTGAGACTGAATCTGATGAAATTCAGAATTACAATCTTATCCCAAAAGAGATAGAAATTTATGAAATTAGTGGTCCTTTCTTTTTTGCTGCAGCCAAAAGATATCAGGAAACTTTAAGAGAACTAAAGCATTCTACCTCAGTTTTAATCATTAGAATGCGACACGTTCCTTTTATTGATGCTACAGGGATTAGAAATTTTTCAGAAATAATTAAAAATCTATCCGATCGTAAAACAAAGGTCATATTGTCTGGCGTAAATAAAGAGGTAAGACTTGAGCTGGAAAGATGTGAAATTGCCGACTATATTTCTGAGAAGGACATTTGTGACAATTTTGAAGAAGCACTTAAAAGAGCTAAAGAAAAATTATAATACCAATTTGGTGTTTAATGTAAAAAGCAGGATCAATTGATCCTGCTTTTTTTAATCATGCCAATAACCCAAATATTAAGAACATGATCACGCTACGACACTTATATTTTCAAATTCTTTGACGGATATTTTTAATTGAATTCAAGTTATTAATAAATAATATCAAGACATTTTAAAATAAAGTCTAGATGTCTTTAAAAAAAGTCTTGACCTAAAAAAAATAAAGTCTTGACTTTTTTTTCGACAAGTCTGTATGTTTTTAGGAAAAGGTCTTGATCTCTTCAATTAAAAATCTTGACCTTGCAGGATTCGAGACTGTAAAGCTTCACTTATCATGACAGGAACCCTTTTAGGTTTTCGATTACTACTATCCACAAAAACAACTGTAGTCTTAGCCAAACAGACCGTCTCTCCTTTCAAGTTTTCGAATCTAAAGTCAAATTTCATTCTGGTATCAGGCATGTTGTGAATACTGGTAATTATTCTAACTTCATCATCGTAACCTACCGGCTTTTTATACTTCAGATTCATTTCAATTACCGGCATCATTATTCCATTCTCTTCCAACACCTTATCATTAATTCCAAATGATCGCATCAACTCGGTTCGCGCAAAATGGCAATAATCTACATAATTGGCATGATACACATATCCCATCTGATCTACCTCTCCATATCTTGGTCTTATTCGACACTCTCCTTCTATCATTTTAATTCTTTAATTGGTTCAGTTACTTTGTTCCACATTTCCTCAATCTTCCCGGCAATTTCCGAATCTGGTCGATATTCAATGATTGATTTCTGATTTACAATGGCATTCACCATATCTTCGTCAAATGGAATTTTTCCTAAAAGTTGAATGCATTGTGTAAGAAAGAAGCTTTCCATTTGCTTCGTGATTTCAGAATTGATATCACATTTGTTTATCACTGCATACAATGGGATATTAAACTTCTGAACCAGTTCAATTAATCTTACGGCATCATGAAAACCTGATTTACTGGGTTCAGTTACCAGTATCACTTTATCTACTCCAGTAAGTGAAGCAATTGCAGAGCAACCAACTCCCGGAGGACCATCATTCAAAAGAAAATCAGCATTTTGTTCACGTGCTATTTCCTTTGCATTTTTTCTTACCGTGGTAACCAGCTTTCCTGAGTTCTCCTCTCCCGGCCCCATTTTAGCATGTAACATGGTTCCAAATCGAGTATTGGAAACATACCAATGATTGTTGGTACTGTGTTCTGAACTGATTGCCTGAACAGGACAGATCCTCTCACATAGGCGACATCCTTCGCATTCGAAAGGATTTACCTCCAAACCTCCTTCTGCTCTATAGTGAATTGCATCAAATCTACACTCCTTTTTACACAAACCACAATTGGTACATACTTGTCTATTGATTGTGGCAATTCTTGCACCCAAAAATTGATTCTCTTCCTTAATTTCCGGCTTCAAAATCAGATGTAAATCTGGTGTATCAACATCGATATCTGCAAAAACAGTATTCTTAGCCAAACTTGCAAAAGCCGCTGTAATGCCAGTTTTACCAGTTCCGCCTTTCCCACTTAATATTGTTATTTCAATCATGATGCATTCTGTTTTTCAGATAAATTGCCAGTTTCAGGTATTCCTGTTCTATTAGAGGTGGTATATCAGAAAGAAGTTTACCTTGTGCATATTGACCGGCATACTCTCGATTAAATGGAATTTCTGCCAGCAATTCAATATCTTCCTCTTTTATGTAAGCATAAACCTCTCTATCACCCAATCCTGCTTTATTTACCACAATTCCAAAGTCTTTCCGCATTTCCTTCATCAAACTAACAGTCAAACGCAAATCGTAAAGACCAAAAGGTGTAGGCTCAGTCACCAAAATAACAAAGTCTGCAGCGGATACAGTCTCTACTACCGGACAACTTGTTCCCGGAGGTGCATCGTAAATTGAAATATCCAATTCATCACTTGCATTCGTTTTTAAATCCTTTATGATTTTTGTCTGCATTGGAGAGCCAATTTTCAGACTTCCTTCAAGAATATCAGTTTGATTTCCTCTGGAATAGTTGGTTAACTCTCCAATGGGATGTTGTTGCTCTTGAATTGCACCAAACCTACAAGCATGCAAACAAGCACCACAAGAATGGCACATGTTGGGATCAACTGATGCATATTTTACCGATGGAATAATTGATATGGCATTAAATTCACAATACTCTTCACACTTGCGGCAAAAAGTACATTGCGATTCATCAATTACAGGAACAAGCTGATTTACTATTGAGCGGTTAATTACTTTAGCATCCTTAAAGAATAGCAAATCGTTAGGCTCCTCTACATCACAATCGATTAACTGTACATTTTTTGTCCACTTTGTTTGTATTGTTGAAAAAAGATTAACCGCAACGGTTGTTTTGCCCGTTCCTCCTTTGCCACTGCATACGGCTATTTTATAGCTCATAATTCTATTTCTTGTTTTGCTTAATCACTAAATCTCTTTTCTTAACTCCAAGCCTACTCGCTATTAAATCACATTTCGCCATTAGCATGAAAAACAACTTGTCCCTTTTTTCATCCAAAAGACCTTCCAAATTTCCTTGTCCTTTTGATATTACCACATCAGCATCTCTATATAACCTTTGGAGTTCGCTTGAACAATTTTCCAATAGAGTTGAAGGAGCATCATGACCATTAGAGATCACCTTGCACACATCCTCCATTTTTACAAACTGAGAATCTTCGAAAGTAACGTCATTGATAATTGGTTCGCCTCTTACCACAAAGGTTAAGTTGGGATGATTTAAAGTCTCAATAAAGAGTTTATCAAAAACAATTTCTCCTGCGTTATCACCTAAGTATAGAACAGTTTTGGCATTCTTTATTGCTTCAAACATTTCTTTGCTTTCATTTAAGGCGAATTCCTTGTCTAAAAGATGATTAATTTCAGATACAATATCATCGGGAACCGAATGAGCTCCATAATCAATAATATTACCTATCACAGCCAACTTTGCCGCTAAATGCAATGGATTTTCAGATTTTGAAACAAGAGATTTCCAGTACGAATAATTAAGATGAAGAAGTTTATTTGCCTTTAGCTTTTCGTTGGCATATAAATTCTCGGTTTTAAAAATTCTCTTTGCCAGACGATGTAGTAACAAACCAGAATAAGGAGTAGGAAGCGACTGACTATTGGCAACAATGTAATTTGCTTCCTCTTTAAATTTAGCAGTCGCTTTCTTATCTGATCCGAATTTATTTGCAATATGATTTATTGTTTTAGCCTGACAAGCTAAACATTCTGAATTCATATTAAACTAAGGTAATTAGTGATCACAACAGTTAGCATTAAATTCAATGGTTTCATTTAAAAAACCAGTAACCAACTCTTTTGCTTGTAATGCAGGAGCTCCTACAAAAACATTTACATTGTTGGCATTAAATATTTCAATGGCTCTCGCTCCCATTCCTCCAGCAAGAACATCAGTTACTCCAAGATTAGCCAAAAATGGAGGCAATTTTCCTGGTACATGTGGAGGTGCTTCAACCAATTCCTCTGCAATTATTTCTTTTTCTTCGACATCTATTAATGCAAAATGGCTGCAATGTCCAAAATGCGAATCTAATACGCCTTCCTTTACTGGTATTGCGATTTTCTTCTTCATTGTTTTATGATTTTAGTTCTTTTTAGAGATTATCTATTCTCCGCTTTTATTCCTTCTTTGCTTGCCTAATCCACCGCCACTCCTTCTTTTTAAGCCTAAACCTGTGCCTAGCTTATCTAATAATGTTCCGTCATCTTTACTTTGGCATTTTCCTAATCCGCGACCTGTTCTACAACCATTTCCATCAGGTCCGGTTTTATCCATTCTTGGCATAACAAATTGTTTTTATGATTTAAAATTCTCTACAATCTCTTTAATTGTTTTGCGATCATCGTTCAGAATCACCATTTGTATATCGAATTTTTCCAATAAATCTTTCGCTTTAGGTCCAAAATCTCCTGAAATAACTCTTGACACTCCCAACTCTACAACATCTTCTACCACTTTACCTCCTGCCCCTGATGGAGCATCTACGTGTTTATTTTCGAAAAACTCCATGCTATCTGTTGCATCATCGTAAATGCAGAACCATGCTGCACGTCCAAAACGCAAATCAAATAGTTTCTCTTCACCATTTCCTGTTGCTGTTATTATTGTTTTCATCGGTCTTATTTATTTAAAGATTCTATATCATTGGAATTGCATGCGGGACATTTATCACTTGTCATTGTTTTAGGAATATTAAAACGAGCGTGACATTTGTTACATACAAACCAATCTTTATCCATAATGGCATTGCCATATACTGTTTTAATGTTTTTTGTTTCAACCAAGGCCTGAGCAATTTTTCGCCTTGCTGCTTCATAGATTCTGGCAAAAGTAGGACGTGAAATCCCCATAATTTCTGCTGCTTCCTTATGATTCATCAAATCGTAATCCGCCAGCTTAATGGCTTCATATTCTTCATAAAGCAACTCAATAGACTCTCGTCTTTTTGAATTTACACCATAAGGTCTATATCCTTTAAATCGTGGAGGTTCTACAACCTTTCTTAATCTTGTACGTCGTGGCATATCAGTAATTTTAAAACAAACTTATTGAGAATATTCTCATTTCGCAAATTTTTTAACACAAAAAAAGAGATCAATACTGATCTCTTCATTAACATTTTATATTCTTGATTAGGCTTCTTGTTCTTCGGAAACAAAATGAGCAAACTGCTTTTCGATGGTAATTGGCTCTGTAAGGTACAATTCACCAACCTGTTTCGACATCATATCCGGGAATACATATTCCAGTCCCCGTTTTAATCCCATTATGATATTTTTTGCCACATTTTGTGGAGAATCTTTATCCATATCAAGATCTCTGGTCATATCCGTATCAATAGGACCGGGATAAACTCCCATGACTAATACATTCGAATTAAGAAGTTCCCCTCTCATTCCTTGAGTAATACTATGAACCGCAGCTTTTGAGGCTGAATAAGTGCCTGCAATCGGCATGCTTGCCAAACCCAATACTGAAGAAACATTTACAATAGCTGCAAATGGTTTGTTCAACAAATGATCGATTAAGGAAGTACTAAGTTTTACCAATCCCCAAACATTTACCTCAAAATTATCAGATAAACTATCCAATGTATCATCCGAAAAGAAACCACTTGCATCATACACTCCTGCATTATTAACCAAAATTTCAACATCTTTTACTTGTCGAGTAGCCCTAATAATCGTCTTATCATTTTTCAGATCTAATAAAATTGGCACCAATCGCTCTCCATATTCTGGTTTTAAATCATCTAAAGACTTGATATTTCTAACACCTGCATAAACCTTTTTTGCTCCCGCTTCTAACAATTCAATGGTTATTGCCCTTCCAATTCCTCTATTTGCCCCACTTACAAAAGCAACTCTCCCTTTAGGGGATACTTTTAATTCATTCATCGCAACCTCCGTTTTATTTAAATTGAATCTATACAAATTACAAATATTGATACCCAATTGCAATGTAAATAAGTCGTTAAACACTATTTAGAAAATTCAGTAAAAATCAATACTACAAGATAAATGTGATGAATCGTTATTTTTTTACCTTTGTCATCGGTGCAATGTTTCGGCGATTTCTTATCCGGGTGCGAGTAGTCTATAATCTTTTCCAATGGCATTCCGGGCTGGAAGTTTTTAAGAGACATTGCATTTTTCTTATACAACAGTATGTAATTGTAAACAAAATAAATTCCGATTGCTATATTTGTGCTGATAATTAAAAACCACAGAATATTATTAACCAAATTTTAATACATGTCGAGCAACTATTTTAAGACATATCCTGATGATAAAGGATATTTTGGAGAGTACGGAGGAAGTTACATTCCAGGTGAGTTAAATGCAGAGATGCAGAAAATTAATGATGCATACTACTCTATCAGTAAATCTCATGAGTTCATTTCTGAATTAAGAAGTATTCGCAAGCATTTTCAAGGCAGACCCACTCCAGTGTATTATTGCAATAGATTATCCAATAAATATGGTGGAAGAATCTATCTTAAAAGAGAAGATTTAAATCACTCTGGAGCACATAAATTGAACCATTGTATGGGAGAAGCTCTCCTTGCAAAATACATGGGTAAGAAAAAGCTCATTGCAGAAACCGGAGCTGGTCAGCATGGTGTAGCTTTGGCCACAGCTGCTGCTTATTTTGGTTTAGAGTGTGAAATCCATATGGGTGAAGTTGATATTGCCAAAGAGCATCCAAATGTGATGCGAATGAAAATATTAGGAGCAACAGTTATTCCCGTTACTCATGGCTTAAAAACTCTTAAAGAAGCTGTTGATTCAGCATTTCAATCATACTTAAAAGATCCTGTTAATACGATTTACTGTATTGGTTCTGTTGTTGGTCCTCACCCATTTCCAATGATGGTAAGAGAATTCCAAAGAGTTATTGGAATTGAAGCAAGAGATCAATTTCAGGAAATGACCGGAGAACTGCCAGATAATGTTGTTGCCTGTGTTGGTGGCGGTAGTAATGCAATGGGAATTTTCTCTGCATTTTTAGAAGATAAGGAATGTAAATTGCATGGTGTTGAACCTGCTGGAAGATCATTCGATAAAGGAGAGCATGCTGCCACCTTAACTTTTGGTAAACCTGGTATTATTCATGGTTTTAAATGTTACCTTTTGCAAGATGAAGAAGGTCAACCTGATCCTGTTTACTCTGTTGCAAGCGGACTGGATTATCCTGGAGTTGGACCAGAACACTCTATGCTTAAGGATTGGAATAAGGTAGAATACCATTCTGTAACAGATAAAGAGTGTATTGATGCATTCTATGAACTAAGCCGTTCGGAAGGAATTATTCCAGCTTTAGAAAGCTCGCATGCAGTGGCGTATGCCTTGAAACTGGCAAAGGCCAATCCTCGTCAATCCATTCTTTTGAATTTGAGTGGTCGTGGCGATAAAGATCTTGACTTTGTAGTTGAAAAATATGGATTACCTGAATAAAGTTCATTAATATGTCAAAATGCTGCTCAGATGGGCAGCATTTTTTATGCGATCTCTTTCTATTTCAAATATTGAATATATCTTTACTTACTATGAAAGATGACTATAAATTTTCAAAAGATCTGAGCAAAGAATTTGAATTTATCACTTCAAGAAGTAGTGGTCCGGGAGGACAAAATGTGAACAAGGTGAATTCGAAAGTAGAATTGCGTTTTTCCGTGTTTGATTCAAACATCCTCTCGCAAGAGGAAAAAGAAACCATTTTCAAGAAACTTTATCACCATATCAATAGTCAAGGAATATTGTTGGTAACTGCTCAAACAGAACGCTCACAAGTTCTGAATAAGGAAATTGCGATTCAAAAATTCTACCAATGGATAGAATTGGCTTTAAAACCCGTAAAGCCAAGGAAGAAAACACGTCCCACAAGAGCTTCTATTGAAAAACGAAAGACTGATAAGCAACAGCTTTCGAAAAAAAAGGAAGATCGAAGAAAACCAGATTTATAGTGTGCTGTTAACAATTAACTATAGACTTTTATAAAAACTTTGATGATGAAATGAGAATCACCAACAGAAATGAAATTTTTCGTGGTGGTGTAATTTTGTTATTGTATGAATATAGAATTAAAACTATGCGTCAGTGCATCATTGTATTGTCCATTTAATTTCACAACTTTTCTACCTTTCCACTATTCAAACTTTTCAAGACTTTCAGAAAAAAAGCTTGCACCAATTTGATGCAAGCTTTATAATTTTCAACTCTATAACAGATTACATATCTGCAAAGAAGTCATTTCCTTTATCGTCAACAATAATAAATGCCGGGAAGTTTTCTACACGAATCTTACGAACCGCTTCCATTCCTAATTCAGGGAAATCGATCACTTCGATAGATTTAATGCTATTCTTCGCCAAAACAGCAGCTGGCCCACCAATTGATCCCAAATAGAATCCACCATTTTCTTTACAAGCATCGGTTACAGATTGGTAACGGTTACCTTTTGCTACCATAACCATTGAACCACCAACTTTCTGAAATACGCCAACATATGGATCCATACGACCTGCAGTAGTTGGTCCGAAACTACCTGAAGGCATTCCTTCCGGAGTTTTAGCTGGCCCTGCATAATATACTGGGTGATTCTTGAAGTATTCAGGCATCTCTTTACCTTCATCCAACATTTCCTGAATTTTCATATGTGCCATATCTCTGGCAACAATCATAGTTCCTGAAAGATTCAAACGAGTTTTGATTGGATACTTGGTCAACTCCTTCAAGATGTCTTCCATTGGTTGATCCAAATCGATATCAACAGCCTCCTTCATAGCAGGAGCTTCTTCTGGCAAATATTTTACTGGATCTTTCTCCAATTGCTCTAGGAAAATACCATCCTCATTGATTTTTGCTTTGATATTTCTATCTGCACTACAGCTTACACCGATACCAACCGGACAAGAAGCAGCGTGACGAGGCAAACGAATTACCTTCACATCGTGAACGAAATATTTACCACCAAACTGAGCTCCAATTTCACTTTCACGACAGATTTGCTCTACTTTCTTTTCCCACTCTAAATCGCGGAAAGCCTGACCACCTTCATTACCTTCTGTTGGCAAATGATCAAAATATCCAGTAGATGCTTTTTTAACTGTAGCAAGGTTTGCTTCAGCAGAAGTACCACCAATTACCAAAGCCAAATGATATGGAGGACATGCAGAAGTACCTAGATCTTTAATTTTTTCCTTGATGAATTTGGTTAAATTCTCTTCATTCAAAAGAGCCTTGGTTTGCTGATACAAGAAAGTTTTATTTCCTGATCCACCGCCTTTGGTTAAGAACAAAAATTCATACTCACTTCCCTGATTTGCATAAATATCGATTTGTGCTGGAAGGTTGTTACCAGTATTCTTTTCTTCGAACATGGTGAAAGGAACAACTTGAGAATATCTAAGGTTTCTTTCCTGATAAGTTTCATAAACACCTCTTGAAAGATGCTCTGCATCATTTGCACCAGTGTAAACATCTTCTCCTTTTTTTGCTACAACAATTGCAGTACCTGTATCCTGGCAAGTTGGCAACTGACCATCAGCAGCAACAACCTGGTTCATTAACATGGTATGAGCAACAAATTTATCGTTATCTGAAGCTTCATCATCCTTTAAAATGTTTTGCAACTTTGCAAGGTGCGCAGGACGTAAATAGAACGAAACATCAGAGAATGCTGCTTTAGATAACATCTCTAATCCCTTAGGATCAACCTTAAGAATTTTTCTTCCGTCAACATCAATTGTTGATACATAATCCTTAGTCAACAAACGATATTCTGTAGTATCCTTTGTTATCGGAAATGGTTTCTGATATTTAAAATCGGACATGATATGATAATTTAAATTTTGTGTGTTATTTCTATTTAATGAAGTATACAGACAAAGATAAAACAAAATGAATTCCTCAATCTATTAAAAAGGCTATTCTATAACATTGCCCTTAAACATACGAATTACCAATGCTCCATCACAAAGCTAATTTTATCAAACTGATAACACAAAGTTGATCCTTATGTCCACATCAAGCAATTAGCTGATATTAATTAATCATTTTGTAAGGACTCAATGATATTCTGTCTTCGAATCACCTTTAAAGGTATATAAATCCATGCTAAGCCACTAATGGTAATGGCCAAAATAAGCAATAACACATACAGGTATGGCATTTGAAAAGCATTGGTAAACAAAGAAGGCAGCACACCAATTAGTGCTGATAGGATTCCACCCGCTAAACCAAGCAGCAATAAAAACAAATTTTCACTAAACAAGAGTTTAAAGATATTTCTTTCAGTATAACCGATAGCTCTTAGTACAGCCAATTCTTTTTTGCGTTCCCATACATTTCTTAACAAAACAATTCCCAAACCAATTGTTCCTATAATTACACCCAAACCTCCCAGTATCATGAACATACTTAAATAGGTATTCTCAACAGAATAGAAAGCAGCCATTCTTTCCGAGGTTTTACTTCCTCTTACTCCAAAGTCCTGCAGGTTATCTTCAAAATTGTCCATAAACAAGGAATCCGTTTTAGGACATTCAGCCAAAATAATTTTAGAACCACTTACCGATGGAAAGTTCTTTTGGAACAAGCTATCTGATATCAAAATATTACCCTGAAAGATGGAGTTTACCAAACCTCCAACAATCAATAGCTTCACATCCTTTCCATATTCATTCTGATAAATCAAGGTATCTCCTACTGCTTTTTTCAAGCCCCACAATATTACAGTTTGATCTGCAATGGCAGGTATCACATCCTCTCCAAAATTTTGATTCAGTGCACTCCACGGATTTTCCTTATCTACTTCAGGTAATAATTTTGCAAAGCTAAATGCCTTTCGATCTTCAAAATCAGAAGTATTAAACCCCAATACTCTTGGTTTACTCACCTGATTCAAATTCAAGCAACTCGCATCATCTCCTTCCAATGCTCTAAACTGCACAAATCTCACGAATTCATCTAAATCTCCTTCCCAAAAACCGACTTTTTCCTGCCCTTCGCTGGTATTTAAATCATTTAAGATTGGAAGAGTAGCTTCAATCCAATATTCATATCCACCAGTTCCTGATTGATTGGAATTTTCCGAATCCTGAAATGTTTTGCGATTGGCTCCTGTTATTAAGACAGAAAATGTTCCCAATGCCAACAACACAACAATTGCCAGACTGCGCTTTACATTTCGCGAAGCATTTTTAACCGATAAATCTTTTATACTTGGAGTATGATTACTGAATTTTGTACCGATCCCATTTAGATAATAATGCACAAATGCAGAAAAAGATACTAAAAACAAGCCTCCTGCTGATAACAATAACTCGGCATTCTGTTCTAAAGATGATGAGAATGCATAGGCTATAATGGCAATACTCAATAGCAATAAAAACAAAGCAATCCAAATAGAGTAGGTTGACTTTTTACCAATAAGATTCTCTTGATGAACATCTTTAATCAGAGCTATAACCGATTGTTTCACCTTTCTTCGGGTTACAAATACGATGCATATTATGGCAATAATCACACCTGAAGCAAATCCAATTATCAATGTACTCATATCCAAATGAACACTCAGCATATTGGTTCGCACCACATCCTGCCAAACAGAATTCAATGCTGACAAAATTAGTTTGTTGTAAATTATACCCAACAATACGCCTAAAACGCCTCCAAGGATTACTGTAATGATCGATTCGTAAATTCGAATTGCAATAATTTTCGACTTGTTAAAACCTAAGCCAAGAAGAATGCCTGTTTCCTCATTTCTGTTATCCAGATTCAAAGAATAGATTAAAATGGTAAGCAGAATTGCTGCCGCAATAATAAAGAAGCTTAAGCTTAAAAACAGACCACCAAAGTCAACCATATTACTGGCTGCCCTTTTTCCTTCATTTCTTACACTTTCAAATCCAACATTCAATACATCTGGTCTAACCAACTCCTGTACTTTCGATCTGATATCATCTTTTGAATCAAATCTTACAGCTGTATAAGTTCCATATTTGTTACTCCATAATTTAATGGCTGTATTCGATGAAATGTATGCCTTTGGAGTTCCTTTGTACTTCTTCCAGTAATCTTCATCCTTAGGTCTGATTTTTGAAAAATCAACCGGAACACCTGCCTCCCATTCACTACACGAACCAGCATCGGTTAAACCTGGGAATGATGGCATCATGGATTGATCCCAATGCGAATCGGTAATTGGCAGAATTTCCTTAATGGTAAATGTTCTGGACTCCTCAACCAATTGTCTTAAAGCGCCAATTGTGTAGTATTTAATTTGAAGCGTATCCCCAAGTTTAGCGTTCAAATCATCGGCCAACCAAGAGTTGATAATAATTTCATTTTCTTTAATTTGATATGTATCAACTGAAGTGATAAAAGAATATGGCGTTTCCTTGTCATTTACACGCAAGCTATTCACAAAATAACTTAGCACATACTCTTTTTTACCCGAAATTTCATGAACCAAATCAGTAATTGGCGTATCAATAAAAACCCGATCAGATATCAACTCAACTTGAGAATTTTCTTCCAAGCTTTGAATTTTCAAGCTGGCATCTTCCAATTTCCAGTTGGCAGTTAAACTTTCCTTCAATTGCTGCAAATCCAGCTCTTTTGAACCATTGGAAGCAACTAAAATCAAATTGGATACCGATTCCAATTCCAACTCTTTTGCTAAGAACTCTCTTGACAGAAATACATTGTATGGAGCAACCTGATTACTCTTCAAGCTAAATCTACCCAATTGTGAATCATCACATATAGTCTTTACTCTTAGTCTTAAAGCAATATTCTGGTCTTCATCGGATACAAAAGGAGCATTGGCAGGAATTACACTTGCCTTCTTGAGTCGCAACAAAAAAGTATCGCCTTGCCTTATATTCATTCTATCAGCAAGATTTGCACTCAGACAGGCTTCATCTGCTTTTAAATTATAAACCTGCGTATTGGATAAATTGTCAAAAGAAGCATCAACACCATAAACCTGAATGTTATTGATTCTTGTATTGCTTTCGGGTTGAACCGCTATACCATCAGTCTGCAAAACAGGAACCACATATGCATCCAGATCAGTTGCAATTTCATTTGCTAATTCTGCCCGAACAAAACGATCGCCAGTTGTCATGACATATTCTACTTTGCCCAAACGCAAATTCACCAGTTCATGCAAGCTATTTTTTACAGAGTCACCAACAATCAATGCTCCGGTTAATACTGCCGTACTTACAATTGTTCCTAGCAAAACAGCCAAATGCTGCTTGCGATAATACCACAAACTTTTGAGGATGTATTTCGTTTTATTCATGCAAAGAGGGTTCGAATTGAGATTTATTGCCTGAATTTACTTAAAAACCCAATGCATCCAATATTTTTTCGTTCAACTTGCGATTCTTCCCTTGGTATGGATAACAATGAATATGAATTGCCGGATTGAAATTCATCTCAATAATGGCATAATTGTCTTTGCTTGCAGGTTTTGAGATGTCTTCAATCATCATATCCAAACCTGTAATTCTAACACCTAAAGCGGCCGCTGATTTTGCTGCGATTTCCTTATAGGAAGGATGAATATCATCTGTAAAATCGATGCTATCACCTCCTGTACTAATATTAGAATTCTCTCTCAGGTATACAATTTCATTTTTTGCAGGAATGCTATCAAAATTCAAGTTCTGATCCTGTAAAAACATTGCTTCTGCTTCCTCCAGTCTGATTTTTTCCAAAGGAGTACGGTAACCTCTGCCACGCAATGAATCCTTATTCTTTTCCTCAACCAATTCTTTTATTGAACTGCTCCCATCGCCTCTAACATTGGCAGGTACACGATGAAGAATACCTGTAACCTGTTCGTTGATTACAAAGAATCGATATTCCTTTCCGGAAACGAATCCCTCTATCAAAATGCTATTGTCGTGCTCGAAAGCAATTTCTACGGCACGCTTGTAAACATCTTCGCTATTGTTTTCTTTCAAGATTGTAATTCCCAAGCCAAAATTGGTTGATTTGGGTTTGATCACAATACCTTTTCCTTCGAACAAATCAAAATCTGATTGTGCTTCTTTCATATCGCTATAATCCAGACCAGAAGGAACTCTGATTCCAGCTTTTTCCAGAATCTTCTTTGTAACCAACTTGTTTTCCATCATCAGAACACTCGAATAGTTGTCCAATGATGTTCGTGTGGCCTGCATTACATATTCCGTTTTATCACCTCTGTGTAGGCTGATAAAATTCTCGCTTCGATCTAAGATTTTAAATTCTACACCACGTCGCAATGCAGCTTTCATTAACAACTGAGAAGACAATTCCAGGTCTTCAAATCCATGAAAACGGAAGCCACTCATCTCACTTTCGGTTTTGTATTTTTTTGCAAGCTTTAAATGAAAGTTAATAAAGCCTTCCTCTTCTATTTGCTGCTTTACTTTTAGCGAAGAACGTGTGTCTGGATTAAGGACTAATCCTTCGGTCTCCTCTAAAGCCAATCGATAACATTCATTATCAGTAATTCCTGTTGATTTTGCAAAATCTTTGACCTCAAACAGGATATTTTGAAGCATTTCATCAACCTTCAGCATATTTCCATCGAAATCTTTCAACAAAAGATCAGGATTCATACCACTGCAAGCCACCCAATCGTGGTTTTTCGCAGCTATTTTTTGCTCTGTTTCGCTGTAAGTGCTTTCTTCCTTTTTGAACAAGCAATACAGCATAAACAGATGAATAAAATACAATCTATTTTTTGATACTCCTGATTTTTCGAAAGGATCCAAATCCAGAATTCGAACTTCAAGATGCGAGATGCTCTTTCCATCATTCGTAAATTTCAAACGAATTGGCAAGTACAATTCCTCATCTAAAAGTAGTTTTCCAGAACCAACAAGGTTCTTCATAGATTCTTTAAATGAATCTAGATTATTGAAATCAACAAAATATTCTTCGGCGTTTCTATAGCCAGCGGAACTGGTACGAATAGAAACCGCTTTTCGACAGCCCATTCTCATTTTTTCGCCGGTACGTAAGGATTTCATCTTTAATGAAGGATCAGCCTCTGGACTTTCGCCAAACAACCAAACCAAAAGCCAACGGTAACGCATAAAGTTGCGAACCATTTTCAAGTAAACAGCTTCTCGAAAATTAACCTGATTCCCTTTCCATTTAATGGCTTTACAAAGTTTTCTTTCCAATCGATCTGATAATGAAAAATTGAAATGAATTCCAGACAACATCTGTCTTTCTTTTCCATACCTAATAGCCAGTTCTTCTCTGTATTTTTCCTTATGAACTCCTTCTTCTCCAAATTTTGCAATCGGAATTTCTTCCTCTTCTGGCAATAAAGGAGGCAAGCTTTGTGGCCATAACAACTCCTCACCTAAATTCTCCGAAATCACATCATTTAATGTTTCCAAAAAACCGTGAACCTCAGCAATACTCTTTAAAGGCGGTGTAATCATTTCCACCTGACTCTCAGAAAAATCGGTAGTAATAAATGGATGACGAAACTTATCGCCTAAAATTCCTGGATGTGGTGTATTGGCCATTTTTCCCATTTCATCAACACGAACATTTTCTTTTTCGATACCAAATAAACCATCCGTGATACTTGCTTTAATAGCGTTGCAAGTCAATGTTTCTGCAATATTATTGATTAAATGATCCATCTTATTAAATTTTTCCAAAAGTATTTTTCTTCATATATGCTCTAAGTAGCAAATACATTACAATTCCCTTCAATATACTACTTCCTGTGATACTCCACCATACGCCATTTAAACTTAAAAATGTATAAAAGCCCAGGAAGTATGCTCCCGGCAAACGCAATGATGTAAAAATAACACTTACGGTTGCCGATATATTTGTTTTTCCCAAACCATTAAATACCCCGGCATTAATCATCTCCAGACACATAAATAGCTGAGAAACTGCTAAAATCATTAAATATTCCTTACCCATTAGAATACTTTCCTGTTCAGGAACAAATATCGAGAATAAGGTTTCAGGTAATAATAGAAAAATAAGGGTAGTTACTGATCCAACGGCAAAAGACATTCTCCATCCTGCCTTGTAAATATTCGGAACTTCAGTTAGATTTTTAGCTCCATAGCTCTGTCCCACCATAATAGTAACTGCCTGCATAAAACCACCTACTATCATAAATGTAATCGATTCTATTTGTACACCAATTTTTTGCACTGCAATGGCATTGGGCCCCCATTCGGCAATAATTCGAGCAAGGAAAATATAAATTATCGAGAATGAAATTCGCTGAACCGCTGCTGGTGTGCCCACCGCAAATATGTTTTTGAATTTATCCATGCATGGCAGAATGCCATAGAAATTAATATCGGCAGTCTTTTTATAGATAAAAAGAAAATACAACAAACTCATTAGTCGTCCAATAATGGTAGCATAAGCAGCTCCATCAACTCCTAACGAGAAACCAAAGATTAATATAGGATCGAGTACAATATTTGCTGCAGTTCCAATTAAACTGGCTTTAAATGATATTTTTGTTTTGGAGTGTGCATTAAACATGCTAATAAATAGGAGATTGGCATAGCTTAGTATCACTCCAAATGTGCTAATCACCAAATATGAAGTGGCCATATCGTTCACCTCCGGATCCTGCATCTGAAAGAAATTGATAAATTCTTCCGGGAAACCCCAGAATATTGCAGAAAATACCGTGGCGATAATTCCAATTCCCCAAAGTGCAGAGGTAGCAAACCTACCAGCTCCCTCCTCATCCTTGGCTCCTACCGAATGTGATATTTTAATATTGGCTCCTACCGTTACTATGGAAGCCATTGCCCATCCCAGGTGAAGAAAAAAACCTGCCGACCCAACTGCCGCTACTGCATTACTTCCTAACGATCCTACCCATATCATATCGGTAAGATTATAAGCCGTGTGTAATAAGTAAGATCCAATAATTGGTATAGCCAATTTAAATAGATCTTTTCCTACTGCTGAATATTGTTGTTCTCGCTGAAAAAAGTGAGTTATATATCTGATCATAAAAAAAACTCGAAGTACAAGTACAAATGTACAATGTATTTCGAGTTCTATTTCTTAATCTATTGTTAATTTATGAAATCACCCTCTAGTCTTCCCTTAAGGAGTACTATGGCAACTGTAATTATTCTTTCCAAAAACCTCTTTGATTCCCCAATCTGAACTTACCAGGTCCGATAAGTGCTACAGCCAATGCACCGAATATATATAATGCGTTTAGTTCTACAACCAAACCACCATATTCGGTAAATTTGAATATTTCGTGAGCATGAGCCGCTGCTGTGGCTACCAATATGGTAAACGAAATCAATAGTCCGGAAACCCTGGTATACAATCCTAGAATCATCAATATAGGAGCTACAATTTCACCAACATAAACTCCATACGATAAAAACTGCGGCATACCAGCTTGTCCAAGCACATATTTTACTCCTCCAATGCCATGTATCAATTTGTGAATACCATGCGGTAACATTAAACCTGCAACACTTACTCTAAGTAGTAATTTTCCTAAATTTTCCATTTTTCAGTTTTATTAATTTCAAATCTAAAATAGAAAGTAATTCCTTAATAAATTGTTAACCAGCTATAATTTAATTTCGATCAAGGGATAAACAAAATCGATTACCTTTGCTAATTCTATAACTATCAATCAACATTTGAATGAAAAGAAATCCGAATTTTCCTTTTGCCCCTGCAAAATTTCCATTTTTCTATGGCTGGGTAAGTATGGCTGCCGGCACTATTGGTGTACTTTGCAGTATTCCCGGACAAACCATTGGAGTTTCTGTCTTTACCGATTATTTAATTAACGAATTACAATTGAGCAGAGATGTGCTAAGCACTGCTTATTTAATCGGAACCGTAGCCAGTTCCACCATATTGACCTATGCGGGTAAAATATATGACAAATTCGGAGCAAGATTCACTGCCATTATCGCAGCATTAACCCTTGCCATTACACTCATGCTGTTTTCAGCTTCAACGGGCATAGCAAGCGGATTATCAAAAGCCTTTAGCATTAAATATTCGGTTGTTTCATTTGCCATGGTATCCCTTTTCTTCTTTTTATTGCGATTTTCAGGACAAGGAGTTTTAACCCTGGCATCGCGCAACCTTATTATGAAATGGTTCGACAAACGCAGAGGATTGGCCAATAGCATTTCCAGTGCTATTCAATCCTTTGGTTTTGCAGTAGCTCCTTTGTTTATCGCCATGCTAATTGGTGAATTCGATTGGAGAACCGCATACCAAATATTGGCAATACTAACCCTTTTGTTCGTTGCTTTTGCATTTATCGTTTATAGAGATAATCCTGAAGAATGTGGTTTAATACCCGATGGAATAGTACTTGAAGTAAAATCGAAAAACAGCTCTTCCTTTACCCCAAAAAGAGATTATACCTTACCCGAAGCACGTAGCACTTGGGTGTTTTGGATTTTTGCTCTCGCTTTATGCTTTAGTGCTTTCTTTATTACAGGTTTTACCTTTAATGTGATCTCCATATTCGATTCTTGCGGTTATTCCGAGCAAAAAGCCTTAAGCGTATTTATACCAACATCCATCGTTTCTATAATCACAGCTTTTGCGGGCAATATTCTTAGTGATTATATGCGTTTGCAAAAAATATTATTGGTGTATTTACTTGGATGTTTGTTATCGGCTCTTGGGGTCGCAATTCTTAATTATCCTATAGGATATTACATTTTAATATTCGGTAATGGTGTTATGGGAGGATTATTTGCTGTTCTCGCATCCTTAACATGGCCTCGATTTTTTGGACGCAAGCATTTGGGCGCCATTAGTGGATTATCCATGTCGCTTATTGTTTTTGCCAGCGCAATTGCTCCTTTGTTCTTTAGCAGAATTTATACACTTACCGGAAATTACTTCCTTGCGGGATACATTGGTGTGGCACTCGTAGTGATTCTTCTCCTTCTATCAGGAAAAGCAAAGAACCCACAAATGAATTAATTTTTATTGATATTATATTCATTATCTGATCATTTTCGTTAAATTTATTGTCACTTGAACCAAACATATTTTTTAAAGTGACTGAAATAACAAACAACATTCAAGAAGAACTTACGAATAAAATCCAATCCATATCAGACAAACAAATTATAGTACCCACAATTCCAATAGCCATCTATTTGCAAGAGGCCGAAAATCTTGCTGCATGGGCAAAGGATGATATAGATCAATTGTCGAAAGTTGGAATAAACATTACTCATATCGAAGATGTAAAAGAGCGAATTGAAGCTTGTCGTGTGCTGCAAACTGAATGGAATAATATCAAAAACTGTACTTCAGATGCTAAAATCAAATGGCAAAAAGAGTCTGAAATAGGTTATGCGCTACACAAAGAAATCCTAATTGATTTTAATTTCGCTTATAGAAATGATAAAAGACAAATGAAAATAATTAAACGGCTTAAATTAAAACGTGGTCTTCCCAGTTTAGTAGAGAACTTGGGCGTTTTTGCGGAAATAGGAAGACATGAAAAAGAGCCATTAGAAAAAATACATTTCAACTTCGATAAACTAGAACAAGCTTATCAATTATCTAACACTCTTTATGACATTAATTTAGATTATAAATCTAGTGAAGAGAATAAGCACAAACAAAAAGTTTTAAGAGACAAATCATACACCTATCTTAAATTATTGCTCGATGAAATCAGATTATCAGGCAAATATGTATTCTCCGGGAATAAAGAACGACTTCAGGGATATAAAGTGAACTACTTTATCCAAAAAAGAGCATCACAAAAGGAATAAACCTGTCCTAAAGGGAAAATTACTATTCCCATTTACCAATTGAGTACTTCCATAAGTAAAGAATATTATCTTGTATTACTAAATTCTAACTTGCGATATTATTTATCTATTTGCACTTTATTTAAATACCTTGCATTTTTATTTTAGCCTTGCATAGTATTTCGTTGCCTTGCTCTGCTAGGCTTGGTTATTTTAAGCAAGACTTTCTTTTATTCTGCAAATCATTAATTTTTATTGCAAAGCTTATATTTTCCCTGCAAGATTATAGTATTTTTTGCCAGGCTTCATTTCTTAATATTAGGAATACGGATTTTCACGATAGGGATACAATTTTTTGCCATGGTTATCTTTTACGGGCAATTAGCCTATTAAAAACAGCAAACAGGTCATCATTATTTTCCTAAAACAAAAAGGTTTCACGCAAAGGGCGCAAAAAAGTATAAAATCAAAGAACGCAAAGGCTATCTGCTGTAGATGTATCCTTTGCGTTCTTTATTTAAAAATATCTTAGCGTGCTTTGCGTGAACCCCTTTATTTCTTCAAATCTGCTACCAATCTGTTAACGGGAATCAAATCAAACTCCCCAAATTGTTCCGCCTCGTAATGCCTGATAAACTCTTTATTAATCATGAAGATTTTGCTATTGTAGGTATCCTGCGGATAGGTGTTCTCTGCATGAAAGTCATCAAAATTGGTAAAGTTTAGCGGACAGGCCGAAAACTCCCAGGCATCTCCTTCCTGATTCATATACAATAGCGGAAGTCCATGAGTTCGACAAATAAAAGGACGAGATGCATAGATCTGACACAAATCATCAATCAGGAAATTACACTCCTCTGCCTCATCATCCAGTTCTCGGTATTGCGCAGGAGGATTCTTTCTCAACTCATCAAGTATCGCAAAATACTCTACTGGTAATATCTGAAAATTCATACAACACTCCGAACAGCCTTTCTTACATGCCATTTGATCTTTGTGCAGATTTGCCAGTTTCTCACTCAACTCACTTACCTCATCTCTTAATTGGCGATACTTTGCCAATTCTTCTCTTGCCTTTTCGTTCATTTCTATTGGATTTTGTGCAAATGTAGAAAAAGTATTTAACACACTCCTTGAATCCCTCCTGAAAGGGAGACTTTGGTAGCTGCAAGTTTGCTATTGATTACTGATAACTGTTCACTGATAACTGAAAAGGAAGAATTTCTACCAATTCAATTTTCTCAGGACTTACAGCAGCACGAATCGGATATACCTCTACTCCACTCTCGTAAGCTTTTTTTAGTGTTGCGGCATAATCAGGATCGATATCGAAGGCTGGCGTGAAAATTTCTACATCGCTGCGTTGAATTACATACACCATTACAGCGCGTTTGCCTTCTGCTTTTACTCTCATTAAAGTTTCCAGATGTTTCTTTCCTCTTGTGGTTACCGCATCAGGGAAACGAGCATATTTTCCATCCTTTAAGCTCACGTTCTTCACCTCTATAAAACATTCTTCAGCCTCATTGCTGGCAAATACATCAAAGCGGCTATCCTCGAATTTTATTTCCCGCTTTACGGTAGTATACCCCTTTAATGCTTCTATTTCCTGATTCAGCACAGCTTCATAAACCAATATATTGGGAACCGCTGTATTGATCCCTACCCAATCGCCATTGATCCTGATCATCTCCCAAGTGTATTGGGTTTTACGTTTGGGATCATCAACATGGGTGAGATACACCTCCGCTCCTTCCTCCAGGCATGATTTCATACTGCCGGAATTTGAGGTATGTGCAATCACAACTTCACCACTATCCAGTTCCATATCTGTTAAAAATCTTTTGTATCGGCGAAGGAATTTGCCATGAACAAGAGGCTTAGGAAATATCATAAATTAATGTTTGTACCGATTATTAATTAGTATGAGTCAATTGTTCGTTTTACTCCAAATGCCTCACTAATTATATATCGGCATGTCAATTTAATATCCCATAGTTCGCTTAGCTTACTCTGAGATTTAAATGGTATCAGAAAAATTCTACTCGAATGACAAATATATACTGATTTGAGCTACTTTTGCCTCATCAAAACCAAGAATCTAAACATGAGCAGCGAAATACTTCCTAAAATATTTATCTACAACCCAACATGCGAAATTGCTATTGCCAATGGTACAGTAAGCTATATGCCGAATAAAACACTTTCGCGATTTGAGAAGGATATAGATGTTTTACCCATGCATTTTGCCGATGAAAAAGATGTGGTTTTGGTGAATCAGTTGCCTGATCAGGAGTTTATAAAGCTTATGCAAGAAGCTGGTATTTCTTTGCCGGAATTCAAACTGTTCGAATTATCAATACAGGATAAAGAATTTATAAACTCTGCCAAAGAGAGTTTGGAACCTTGGGGATGGAGTCCAAGAATTCATCACATTTTCAAACACCTTAAAGATTCTTGTCAGCAAGAATTTAAGAATCGCCCTAATGCTGAATGGCAAGCGAATCACAAAGATCTGTACAGTCGTAAAAAGGCATTGGAAGTATTGAACTTTTTTCTGGATCACACCAACAATTCTTTCTATATCGAAAAGAAACAAATTGCTAAAATATGTACTTCTGTTTCCGAAATTGAAGATCTGATTAATCAGTGGAAACAGATTGTGATTAAAGCTCCGTGGAGTTCTTCGGGTAGAGGCCTGCAAGTGCTTCGTCAGTCTCACCTAAATGATTCCATCATTCAATGGATTAATGGTACCTTGGGTATTCAGGGCTATGTTATGGTTGAACCCTTATTGGATAAAAAATATGATTTCTCTCTTCAATATTATATTGATGCTAAAGGTGAGTTGAATTATATCGGAAATGGTTTCTTTGCTACCAACAGCAATGGTCAGTACGATGGCAATATTTTGGGTGGAATGCCTACAGAAATGAAAGAATTTCTTTCTGATGATAAGATGCAACAGTTATCAGAAGACATAAAAGAAGCTTTGATTTCTTGCGATATTCCTATAAATTATTGTGGCCATTTAGGTATTGATTGTATGCTGTACAGAGATCAGAATGGAGAAATGAAACTTCAACCCTGTCTTGAAATCAATTTGAGATACAATATGGGTATTCTTGCCCTTAAACTTGACAAGCATATACATCCTGAAACCAAAGGAATATTCAAAGTACATTTTCAACCAAAATCTACTTTCGATCAGTTCCATAAAGAAATGGCAAAGAATCACCCATTGAAATGGAAGGATGGCAAATGGTTTGAAGGATATTTGCCTTTGGTGAGTTTTAATCAGAATAAGGTATTTGGAGTCTATTTGTTATTGGAGAGAAAATAATCAGTGCCTTTAAACAATTTGACTCTTAGACTTTTTGACTCTTCTATACTTTAATAAAAAAGGAGCCCGAAAATCGAGCTCCTCGCAAAGACACATACTAGTTAGCTGTTATTGTAATCCTTATTAAGTCTGTTATTGCTGGATAAGTAAATCCATCATTTACTTCCATAACTGCTTTCACTTCTGTATCCCCTGTATTTGATCCACTCTGACGTGGTGCTTGATTATTTCCTGCTCCTGGATACTCGTTAACTTCTGTTCCTGCATCCCATAACATCAATTGATTTGTAACATCACCCGTTACCGGAATTCCATTCTTGAATAGGTAAATTCCTTTATCTTCGAATGCAACAAACAAATCGTTCGACTGCACCAACATTGTAGCAAGATTAAAGTAATCCAGTTCGCTCGCCTCAAAAGTAAATTCATATGATTCTCCCGGGAAAATAGGTGCTCCACCACTTCCTCCCACAGGAACTGAAAATACTCCATGTGCATTAACACCTTGCAATCCTTCTAATGAAGCATTTAAATCCGCTGGACTGCCATCTTCGGCAAGAGCTTCCAATCCATTCCCAAAATCAAGAGAACCATCTTTAAACAATGGTAATCCGCCATGATTTACCACAAAAACACCTGGTGCAAATGGTGAAACAAAACCGCTATTGTCTTCTAAATACATTCCAATATCAGAGTTTCCTCCATCTTCTGCCAAGGCTTCCAACCCATTGGCTGCAGCCATATTTTCCTCAAAAATTGGCATTCCTGAATTGTGCACAACCCATACACCTGGTGCTATTGGAGTTTGGAAAGCATACATATCAGATACGTTGGTAACTGTTACAGTAAATTCTGTACCACCATCATGACTTAACTCTACTTTGATCACCTGATCATTTGCCGGATAAGTAAAGCCATCAGCAACTTCTTTCACAGTACCATTTTCTGTAGTTCCTGTATTTGGTCCAGACTGACGAGGTGCTTGGTTAACTCCAACTCCTGGTTCTTCGTTCACCTCTGTACCTGCATCCCAAAGCATTACTTCACTGGTTACATCTCCTGTGACAGCATCTCCATTTGCATTATAAAGTGCTAAACCTGTATCACCAAAACCATAAAATAAATCGTTGGATTGTACAAACATGGTGGCAAATGATAAGTATGCACCCTTACCAGCATTGAATGTATAGGAATAAGATCCTCCCGGACCTGCTGCATCAGTAGTTCCAGAATTAAAGAAAGCCTTCCCAGTTTGAACATTTTCTATGGTAACTGTGAAGTTTCCAGAAGCTACAGGAGGTAGAAATGTATCGTTGTCATCGTCGCAAGCAGATAAAAAGAATAAGCTTGCGGCTGCAAATAATAGTAAATTTCTCATAACAAACATTTTTTGGATTAATACTTTAAAACTTTAATTCAAAAGTACATTCCTCACAATCCAAAAAATGTAAGCTGTATCACATAAAGGACAGAAAGTGGATATTCTTATAATTTTTCTAGTCCTCGAATTCGAATTTCTTTTCTTGTGTATTTAATGATTCCATCTTGTTTTAGTTCATTAAACAGTCTGGTTACCGTTTCTCTTTTGGTTCCAATAAGATCGGCAAAATCTTTTTGAGTCAGAAAATGATTTACAATTACCTCTGAACCACTTTCAATCCCATTCTCTTCTGCCATTTCTTTAAGAAATTCACACAAACGCGTCTTCACGTCTTTATACAAAAGAGCTTCGAACCTGCGCTCCATTTTCTTAATTCTATAGCCGATTAACTTATAAATGGACAAACCAAACTTTTCATTTTGGCGCATCAATTCATACATATCCGGAAGTTTCATTGGACACAGTTCTGTAGGTTCCATACAAGCTAAGGCATAATCATCCCTTTTCTCTTCTCCCAATAAAGCTTTCTCTCCAAAAATCTCCCCTTTACCCAAAATTGCTTTCACGATTTCTTCCCCTTCTTCGCTATAGGAAACTATTTTAACTTTCCCTTTACTCACCATAAAAATGGATTTGGAAGAATCTTCAGGAAAATATATAACATCTCCTTTTTTAAAGCCTTCAAAATGATCTTTTTGGTATTGCTTTAATTTATGTGGACATAGAATTTGAAATAGATTCACATTCTCGAAACACCAAATTGAGTTACTCATTTTATAAGTTGTTTGTGCTTTTATAATAAAGTAGCCCTCTCATAAGGATTGGGAGGGCTTCACTTTTGATCTTAATGATGGTGGTGATGTTTTTCTGAACCAAAATACAAATGTGAAAAGTCATGAACTGCATTGTTCAATTTCTCAATAAATTGTAAATCGGTTGTCTGTTTGGCTTTCATCGCATACACACAGATTTCATGAAGCTTTGCCAATAATTTCTGATTCTTCTCCATTTTTTCTGCATCATCGGTAAGCTTTACACGCTGAAACATGAAGTATTGAGTGGCAATCTCCTGTAGTTTCTTAGCATGCTCTTCCTTGTTATTTACCCAGCGAACCAATTGATTGTAATTTACATTCTCTTCAGCTGATAATTCTACAATTTTTTTCATACTCTTCTCGATAGTAGTGATATGCTCGCTCATCAATACAATACGAACCGAATCGGCATATATACCACATGGAATCTCACAATGTGCGAAGGCACTTTTTTGATTGCCAACCATTAAAAAAAATGTTAATACAAGTCCTAAACCCGCTGTTTTAATTAATTTTCTCATAACAACTAATAATATTTAATGATTATAAATTCTTATTTAAAATTAATCTATTTAATGAGAAATTCAAAGGCACCTAAGCATTATATGATTGCCGTAAAATTAAAAATTGACGTTTATTCGTAATTAGGTGATTTAACTTCCGCTAAACCATTTTTTAAAACTATTGACTTTTTCTCTACTTACAATCAACTCTTTATCGCAATCTGCATTTAAAATTACCTTTAAGCGAGAGTTTGAATGAACCAACACATCGTTAATTGCATTTATATTTACAATGAAAGAGCGGCTGATGCGATAAAATTGCTTTGGATCTAAAAGATCTTGCAGTTCTTCCATTTTATAATCAATAATGTACCTTTTTCCTTCATCCAATAAAATGAACACATCCCTTCCTTCAGCATAAAAAAGTTCTATACTTTGGGCTCTAAATGATTTTAACTTCTCTCCTACCTTCACCATGAATCTGGTCTTGTAATCCTTTTGAATGTTTGCCAATGCAGCACTTAGTTCCTCTATGCTTTTTATGGATTGTTTGCCAAATGACTCTTTCATGCTTTCATACTTCTTAAGCGCATCATAAAGACTATCAAAAGTAACTGGTTTTAAAAGGTAATCTACACTATTAAGCTTGAAAGCATTTAGTGCATATTCATTATATGCTGTGGTAAAAATAATTGGAGTTTTAACCTGAACTCTATTGAAAATTTCAAAACTTAAACCATCCACCAGATGGATATCTAAAAAAATTAAATCAGCTGAATTTTCTGGGCTTCCAAGCCAGACTGAAGACTCTGTAATGGATTCAAATCTATCAAGCACCTTAATTTTGGGATCATATTTGTGTAATAGTCGCTCCAGTTTATCCGCAGCTAATACTTCATCTTCAATTATTATAACTTTCATTTTTAGGCTTAGTGTATTTTGTGATTGTTAGTCTTCTATGTTTATTTTTGGAATCGAAATTTGAATACGATTGTTAACTCTTTGCCATTCAAACTGAGAATCTGTATAAAAAGTCAATGTCTTTTGTATCGCTTCCTTCAACTTTTCAAACTTAGGCAATGGTATTAGTCGTTCCGATGACAAAAATCTAAATAGAATTGTATCGTCTGAATCCTCAATTGAAATTTCCAATTTCGTATTCAAATCAACTTGTTGGCTATATTCAATCAACTGAATGGTTTGCAAGATCATGTTTGGAACGACATGGACATTCTTTATTTCATCCAGAGTCCAATTTACAATTAAATTATCTGAGTAATTGTAATTTCTAAGCTTTAAATATTCATCGATTTTTAACTTCTCTTCTTCCAATGTTATAACTTCCGAGTATCGATTACCAAGTATTCTTCTGTAGAATAAGGCCAGATGATCGATATACTCCTCCGCTCCATCAACCTCGTCTTTTCTTATTAAACTTATTACACTTTCCAGTGATTCATACAAAAAATCAGGATTCAATTTGTTCTTAAACACCTCCAATTCAAACTCAATACTCTTTCTATTCAGTTCTTCTTTCTCGAGCAAGAGTGAATTTTGCCTATCCAAGAAACGAATGCTTAAATAAAACAGATGAAAAAGAATACCAACCAGTATGAATATAATTAGGAATGCAACGAGTTCGGAAGAAAATTCACTAATCCCAATCACGAACCTAAAGTAGGTTGCAAATAATACATACACCAAACCTAACGTGATTAAAAAGCTTCCGGCATAAATCACCGAAAATTTAATCAGTTTATTTCTTTTTAGAATTCTAAGCCTTTCGGTTTTCAATAGCCAAAATCTGTAAGATTCAAATAAAATTGCAGTAACCACCATCAGAAATATTAATTCTTCAGGACTAAAATTATTACTGATTTCAGCTAAACGATCAAAAATTAATAGCATTAAAAGATATACCAATATCGCAACACATGGTGGTGTAATCAATCGGTATATATTGTTGTTTAAATAATTGGTTTTCATAAGGTAAACATTAATTATTTTCCGATTGAAGTATTAAAGGCAAGCTTACTTTAAAGTGCTCATTTTTATCCAGCAGAATACTGTCATTGGTAAAATATGAATATCGTTTTTTAATATTCTCAATGCCAATTTGAAATGATTCTGGTTGCTCTCGTAATGGATTTATGTTGTTTTTAACGCACAAATAATTATTATCAATTTCTATATCAACTAACAAAGGAGATGTTTGCGAAATTAGATTGTGCTTAATGGCATTTTCAACAAGCATTTGAACAGAAAGTGGTGGAACATATGATTCCATAGCATTTTCAGGAATATTAATTTTTAATTCATAGGCCTCCTGAAATCTTACTTGCAACAAATAATTGTATGATTGAACAAAATCCAATTCCTTCTGGAGTGGGATTAACGGCCTATTGTTTTGCTTAAATATAAATCGATAACTTTCAGCAAACATTCGAATAAACTTCTCAGCCACTTCCTTATCCTTGTAAAGTAAAGATGAAATGGTATTTAAAGAATTAAATAAGAAATGTGGATTCAATTGGGATTTCAATGCTTCAAATTGTAGATTTAGCTGATTGTTCATCAGCTCCACCGATTTGATTTCCTCTTCGCGCATCTGATTGAATGAATAGATCATGAAATCGATAATACAATACACAAGTACCACCAAAAACAGTATCAAAAGCGTCTTAAAGATTTCATCATTGTATATCAACCAAAATTGAGAATAACTTAAATTGCCTTTCAATGAAATCAAGAACATTTCGGAATAAATGGCAATTAGAATCAATCCAATAATATACAAAGTTGAGCTTTGGATTAAAAAACGTATGGCGTGTCGCTGTTTCCAACTCACCAATTTATTGAGATACTTTCCAACAAATAAGGTAGAAATACCAGCCCAAAAACCAAATATTGCGCTAGGCAGATATCCAGTTAGCTGATATTCAAAACCAGGTAATTCGCCTATATAACTATAAAATGCAAGAATATAACATAGCATTCCAAGTATAGGACCAATGATAATAAAGCGGAGGTTTTTATTCACGATTATGGATTTCTCTGAATTTACAATTAAAGATACGGCAATGATTTTGTCGAATTGCAATCTTTCTAAAAGAATTCGATTTATCGAGTTTTTCACCCGATAAATCGATCTTGGAATATCTATTTCCTTACTTTCCTTTTGAATAAATGGCTTTCATAACTTTGCCATATTCGTACTCTGAGCTTATTCCCTGTGTTGCTTTAATTAAAGCATCTTTAATTTCCTCATCGTCCAAATTCATTTCGTGGGTAGCTATTAAAAGAAAGCTTGCCAATTCATAATTTGATGATATATTTTCTGATTTAGAAATAAGCGTTAGCTGCTGCTTTTTATTTAGATTCCCTTTCATTAAAAGGGCTTTATAAAATTTACTTAATTCATAGCTTGATGAAATTTCATCAGAAGCTTTCAATAAAAAGTCAAATCGATCCTCTCCCAGTTGTTCATACTCAATCAATTGATCTAGAATCCCTTTATAAGTATAATTCGATGATATATTTCCTAACAATTCAGTGAATTCATTTAAATTGGATTTACTAATCATCTCCTCTCGAATCATTGAGTTGATGATTTGTCCCATCTCATAATCAGAAGATACAGACTCAGTAAGTTCTATAATTTTATCCACATTGCCTGATGACAATCCTTCATTCTTAATGATCGATTTAATAATCTGCGATTTTTCATAGTTGGATGAAAGCTCTTCAACTTCACTCAACAATTTATTCATTTGTGCATTTGTAAGCTTATCATCAGCAAGAGCCATCTTCATTAGGTTTGACTTCTCGTAAGATGAGCTGATATCTCCCATAGCATCAATAAAATGCGTAAAGTTTTCTTCATTAAGCTCATTTAATTTATAAACCGATTTTAAAACCTGGGAGAGTTCATAATTGGACGAAATCTCTTCTAAACTGTTAAAAAATTCAGCCGAAATTTCAGGATCCTGAATAAATATAGGGTTGTATTTTTTATAGATCTGCGACAATTCATAATCCGAATTAATTCGATATGGAAATTCTCTAAGCAAACTCTGCAATTCACTCTTATTTAGGCTATTATTCTTTAGTAAATATTTAACCATACGCGAACGATAATAATCACTATCCGTCTCCTGTAATTCTTTCAAAAATCCTGTAACCCCAGATTTTTTGTATATTTTATTTACTCTATTTTCAAGGTCAATGCCCGAATTTCTAACAATATCCGGAAGCATTTTCTTCATCCATGCACGACCTTTAGGTTCAAAATCAACCTCTCGGCTACCCTCATAATAAAGATAATTAATTGTTCCCTCATCGGATCTGATGTACAACTTACGTTTCATACCGAAGCTAACCATGCTTATTTTAATGTAAGCATCATCCGACATGGCTTTTACATCTGTATAGTCTTCATTAAATTCAATATCACCATTGGTAGAGATTTTAATATTTTCAACCCTCCAATTGTTATTCTTCGTAATCACAATATCCCAATCGCCATTGCCTGCATTTCCAGCATTACATGATAATGTCGACAACATTACGACTGCCATTAGGCTTAGTAAAAATTGTAAATGTGTTTTCATATGCTTGTATATTATTTTTTGTGACTTTTATATTTTATCCTACGATACAATATTCCGAATAAAGCATACAAGAAAAAAACAAATTGACATCAACTGTAGTTTGGATGTAATGAATTGTAATATGAAAGTAGCGAGCAAAAAAAGCTATCTCATAACCAATTTACCCGTATGCATAAATAAATTCTATTAGATAACACAAAATATTAATTGAGAATATTCTCTTTTTAATTTTAAAACAATTAACTTTAAACATCTTAAAATAAGTAATAACAATAAAAAACAGGAGGCACAACTATGGGATGCGACACGGGATTAAAACCCCGGAAAAAAGTACAATCAAAAACAACAGGAAATTTTAATGACGAAATTAAAGAGGAAAAAACAATGAGCTCAACAATGGTAAGACAAGAAATGCCAAATTTCACAATGGATGCTTATGATTCGGCAACCGGACACTTTAAGACAATTTCAAGTGAAGATTACAAAGGAAAATGGGCAGTAGTTTGTTTCTACCCTGCTGATTTTACCTTTGTTTGCCCTACCGAAATTGCAGCAATGAATGCCAAGTATGATGAGTTTAAGGCTTTGAACACAGAAATTCTTGCTGTATCAGTTGACACCAAGTTTTCGCACAAAAGATTTGTTGAGACAGAACCAATTCTTAAAGGCTTGCAATTAACTATTGGAGCAGATGGTAATCAGGAAGTAAGTAGAGCATTCGGGGTTTTAGTAGAAGAAGAAGGTGTTGCTCTTCGCGGAAGATTTTTATTTAATCCTGATGGAATTTGTGTAGCACAAGAGGTTCAGGCCGATTCTGTAGGCAGAAATGTGAATGAATTCCTTCGTCAAGTACAGGCTTGGCAACACGCAACAAAAACCGGTGAAGTTTGTCCAGCAGGTTGGAGACCAGGAAAAAGAACACTCCCGGTAAATACCGATGCAGAAAAAATGACTGGTCGTGTTGGAGATTACATTACAATAGAAGAAATTTTAGATTAAAACTACTGCCTGACTAGTCCTAAAAAAAGGCAGCCCAAATAGGCTGCCTTTTTCTTTATCAGTTTTATAATTCTTACATGTTCATACCACCACAAACGTGAAGAGTTTGACCTGTTACGTATGAAGACAAATCAGATCCTAAGTACACACAAGTTTTAGCAATTTCTTCTGGTGTACCACCTCTTTTCAATGGAATTTTACCAGCCCAGTCTTTTACTACATCTTCAGGTAATTTACCAGTCATTTCTGTAATAATGAAACCTGGAGCAATTGCATTAGAACGGATACCTCTGGAACCTAATTCCTTAGCAACAGATTTTGTAAATCCGATAATACCCGCTTTAGATGCTGAGTAGTTTGCCTGACCAGCGTTACCGCTAACACCAACAACAGAACTCATGTTGATGATAGAACCACTGCGCTGCTTCAACATTGTTCTTTGAGCTGCTTTGGTAAAGTTGAAAACAGATTTCAAGTTCACATTAATTACTGCGTCCCACTGCTCTTCTGTCATACGCATTAATAAAGTATCTTGAGTAATACCAGCATTGTTTACCAAGATATCAATAGCACCAAATTCTTTTACGATTTCAGCAACTACCTTATCTGTATCAGCAAAGTTACTTGCGTCAGAGGCATATCCTTTTGCTTTAACTCCGTAAGAAGCAATTTCCTTTTCAGTTTCCATTGCTTGTTCGTTGTAGAACAAATCAGTAAAAGCAACATTACAACCTTGTTTTGCAAATTCAATTGCAACCGCTTTACCAATACCACGAGAAGCACCGGTAACAATCGCTGTTTTTCCTTCTAATAACTTCATTTGAAATTCTATTTTTATTAAAAATATATTCTTGATTAAGGATGATGTTCCCACTTCAAAAGAAGCTCAAACACCAAAATCGCTAACAAATATAAAATATTTTCAGGGATATCTACTTTTGTTTATGTCTCATAAAAAGAAAGCACTTCCTCATTTGATAAATTCCTCTACCAAACTGATCTTACTACACAACACAATTCCAATAGATTACAAGCTTTAGCCTATTTAATCAAACGGTAAATTTCGGCTAGAATTTCGCTAGCTTTTCCTTGAAGAAAAAATTCTTTATTCGCCATTGTATTATTGTCCTGCTATTTATATGTTTTCATACAGTTTCTGTGCAAGCAATATTGTGCAAGCACTTTTGATAACTAGCTGATTGTCAAAACACATTTAACTAAGCTCCAAATAATCAATATCACACCTTGATGACCTTTTTTTTGCTTTGAGTTTGATTCCAAGCGAAGTTATCAGAATTGAAATGTAAAACACCTGAGGGTAGTAATAAATCTACCTAATGGGAGTATAATCTAATATTCTTTTTAACTTTATATATCATTTTACTAACTACATTAACTTATGAGATTTTCACAAAGAACAGGTATAATGCCTGCTACTAAAGAACTACAATTAGAATCTATTGACGAAGATTTAAGGAACTGTCTATGGAATGTATTTTGTTCAGAATTTCTTGAAAAACTATCTACTCTTGTTATTAGTTCAACTCCTTCTGAATTTAGAAAATATAGTATTCGCCTTTGGGATTCACTTTATAAATTACCAATTGACGAAATACCATCTAACATAAAATCAACTAAAAGTTTTATTAGAGAAAAATTCTTTAAATGCGAATGGTACAGAATTTATGATTTACTTGAATTTTCGATTGGTTTAAAAATAGGATTTAAGCAAATTTCACCTAACAAATTTATAGCTAAGTGTAATCATATTTTAAAAAGAGAGTTTTCTGGATACAGGTTTATAAATAATCAAATCTCTCCTATTTCTAATGCTAATGAGATAAACGAAATAGAAAAAGCAATTAAACAGGCAGACTCATTTACTCCACTTCAGGGTGCTAATACTCACCTAAAATCTGCTCTGAATAAACTATCAGACAGAAAAAATCCTGATTATCGAAACTCAATTAAAGAATCTGTTTCAGCTATTGAAGTAGTAGCTAAAATTATCTCGGGTAGTAAAAAGGATAGCCTGGGCAAAGCACTTGTTAAGATCAAGACCAAAATCAATATACACCCTGCATTAGAAAGAGGTTTTAACTCACTATACAGCTATACTAGCGACGGTGATGGAATAAGACACGGTCTAATGGATGAAGATAATTGTGATTTTGAAGACGCTAAGTATATGCTAGTCTCCAGTAGTGCATTTATTAACTACCTTATAGTAAAAGGTCAAAAAGCTGGAGTTGAATTTTAGTTTTAAAAATATGGAGAAAATAGAAAAATTAAAAATTTGGGATTATAAATTAGTATTGGTAATTGCTGGTTCAATTTTAATCTTATTTGGAAGTGTATATGCTTTTACTAGACCTGCATACTGGGATTGTTTCAACTTTGAGAAAACAGGAAGTGTTGGTGATACAATTGGAGGAATAACTGCTCCTATAATGAATTTAATAGGAGCTATTCTTATATACATATCATTTAAAGCACAAATTAATGCAAATAAAATACAATATCATTTATTAAATAAAGAATCATTGAATCAATTAAGAAATCGAGAATTTCAGATTGCATTAGAACTTTTCAAAGAACTAAAGGATGATTTCCAAAATAATAGCGACGGAACAAACTCAGGAGTTAGAGCTTTAAACCTCTATGTAAATAACATTAAATCAAATTGGACCTTTCAGCAATTTGAAAATCATTCAAAAAAACCAATTTTACACACTTGGAAGTTTATTATAACTGAGTATGATTTAATATTAACTCATATTGAAAATTCGATTATTAAAACCGATGAAAAGGTTAAACTACTTAAATTAACATATAGTTATTTCGAAGCTATGTTAGCATATCCTAGTAAGATACTTAAAAAAAACATTGAAAAATTCAACATCAAAACAGATATTATTGATACTCTAAATAGGATTGACGAAGTACATAAAAAGTACAATTTTAACTAGACAAGAAATAACTTTAAGCTAAATCTCTAATCCTACTTCTATGTTATCAGATACTATACCCTTACTAACAGATTCTACATTAATTGAGTCAGTTCACCTAATCACAAATGATACTCTAGTTATTAAAGTTCAACAAGTCGCATCTTCTGGAGGAGAAAAAAGCTCTATTCTTGATTACGTATTAAAAAATGGAATAACTATACTCTTAGCTTTAATTGCTGGTATTATTGCCCTAATCCAAGTTAAATCTAATGTTATTTCTCAGGCTCGGATTAAGTGGATGGAAGATTTAAGGGAAAACCTAAGTGAACTGTGTGAATTATCTATGAAAACCTTAATATGTTATATCAACCATAAAAGAACTGAGAATGAAGAGCAAAGAGATTTCTATAACAACTATGTTTCTAGCTTTTCTAGATTCAAAATAGTATCAAATAAAATATACTTACTCCTTAATTCTAAAAACCCTATTCATAGACAAATAGAAATACTTATCGGGAATATTGATATTTTAATTGGTGGTTCACATATCGACACAACAAATCAAGATGACATATCTGCTATACTAAATCAGATTATGAAACATTCTAAACAAGTTTTTAAAGAAGAATGGAAACGATCAAAAAAGGTATTTAAGCCATGAAAGACCTAATAAAAAAGTACTGGTATATCCCAACAGGTATAATCTCACTACTACTAATTGTAGTACTACCTATATTTATCAATTGGGCACTACAACAGAAGACATCTTATGAGGTTATCGGTAACTCTGAAACTTGGTTGTCTTTCTGGAGTACTTATCTAGGTACTATTATTGGCAGCCTTATTACTCTTTATGTACTCTATCTGACACTAAAACAAAATGAGGCTAATAATAAAAAGGCTAAAGACCTGCAAATAGCTATCTACAAAAAAGGATTAGAAGAGCGTAGAATACAAGAATTAACTCAGGCATTTAGAGAAAGTTTACACTTCATAGAGTTAGCAAAAATAACTCGTTATATCAGATTAATTCAAATTGAGGAGTATGAAAAACCTGAAGTTTTCTTTCTTGATGAATTAGGTAAAACTTTTAATAAACATAGTTCTTTTGAATTAGATTTTATTTCTTACACCAATGATAAAAATTTAGACTGTTATAAATCTATTTTTGTTGATTTAATTATCAAATATAGTGATTACGTAACGCTTATTACATTTATAATTGATTTATTAAAAAATGAAGATTACACTAGTAAAATAAGAAGATTAATACTTAATAGTGAAATAAAAGAATATATAAAAGATGAGGAGTATAATACATTAGTTAATTGCGATAGTGATGAGAAGTTTATTCGTGAAATTTTATTCATACTAAACAATTATTCTAAAGATCACAATAAAGAATATAATGAACTCCATAGCAAACTAGTTGATTTATCTGAACAAATACTCACCAGCAAAAAAAGTCAACTAGGGGAGTTAGGTATATAAATACTTGTTTATTCAAATAGGTTAACTATCGTTGCTGGAGTATCATATGCACTCTTTACTACTGTAATGAGCTGAGAGCACAAAAAACCCCACACATCGCTGTGCAGGGTATCCTATGTTATTAGCAGTAATATTACTTTTAAAAGTCACTAAAATCAAAGACCTCATTAACTGCCTTTGGTTTTCCTATTCCTCTGGAGGTAGTAAATTTAATTTCAGTATATGCTGAGGTATCAGTGACTGTACCTACTTTAAATACTACCTTATCCTCTTTGTTTGTCTCAGTAATATCAGAAGATGTTAAAGTTTTTTTTAGCAGTAGCATCTACCACTGTTAGGATACTTTTACCACTTAGCACATTAATCTTATCAATTGAATCCTGTGCTTGATCTTGAAAGACTTGCCATAGTTTTTTAGTTTACGCTAGCTATAAAAGTGCATGCACAGTTTTAAAATTGTGTGTGCAAATTGTGTATGCAAACGGCATTTTGTGCATGCAAACAGCTTTTTCAAGATTTTAGCAAATCTTTTACCAAGTCTAAAGACAATCTTCTACAAGTGTTGATTTCACTAGGGTTTCATTACAATCCTAATGCTAATTAATCAATGTGTAAATTTCTTCTAGAAGTTCACTTGCTTTTCCTTGAAGAAAAAAATCAGTAATTCCATCAGTATAGTTCGATTCTTCCGTATTGATTTCGATGACTATTGCTCCATTTCGTTTGGCCTCGGTAGGAATCATAGCTGCAGGCATTACCTCTCCGGTTGTTCCAATTACCAACACCACATCAGCAGCTCTAGCCGCCTGTAAAGATTTTCGATAAGCAACTTCTGGTATATCTTCACCAAAAAACACAAAATCTGGCTTCAAAATTTTCTTGTCCTTTACACATTTAGGAGGCAATTCATCCAAATTCACCTCAGATGGAAGATAGATTTTACCGCATTGCAAACAAATCAGTTTTTGCGAATTGCCATGAAATTCATACACAATTTTTGAACCTGCCTCTTGATGCAAATTATCGATATTCTGAGTCACCACCGCTTTTAGCAATCCCTTCTCCTCTAGCTGTGCCAACACTTTGTGTGCACCATTATAGCTTGCTTTTCCAAAAAAATCATAAAAGATAGACTTTATAGCCTTCCAGGATTCAACAGGATTCAAGTGAAAATAATCTAAATCCAGACATTGGGGATCATATCTACTCCACAATCCATTTGGTCCTCTAAAGGGGGGTATTCCACTTTCAACGGATACTCCCGCACCTGTAAAAGCAATCATCGATTTTGAATTGGAGATGATATCGGCAACCTTTTGTAAATCTTCTTTCATCTTATAATAATTTTCTTGTAGCTGTAAGATGGAACTTACCATTCATAAATAATTCCCGAATAAAATTCAGGATGGGCTCTTCTCGTATGTGCCCTGATAGCTATCGGAGTAGTAAATATTTATCAATGGACGTTTCATGATATAATTCAATATTTTACTTGTAACAATGAATGTAAATTTCCATTCTAAAATTACATGAAAATCCTCTCTTAGAAATTCATACCACAGCTTTAGTACTGATCTATTGACATTTACAACTAGTAACGATTTATTAACATTGCTGTAATATTCCTGTAACATTAGTGTTTTAACATTGCAGTGTGAAAAGATACAAGTTAGTCTTTTATATACTATGTAACGTATCAAATCAGATTTTAAAATATTAAAAAAATAAGAATAATCGTTTTTTAAACTAAAATTTAAACCAGAATGAAAAAATTTCAATTGCTTTTTACTGCTGTTATTGCAGTTGCCTTAATGGCAAGTTGCGGAAATGCAGGTAAGGATAAAGCTGCAAGTAACGAAAAAGCTAAGACAATTACAGGTGCTGGAGCAACTTTTCCACAACCATTTTATAACAAAATATTCAAGAGCTACACCAAAGAAAAAGGTCTATTGGTAACCTATGGTGGAATTGGTTCTGGTGGAGGAATTCGAAGCTTAAAAGATAAAATTGTTGACTTTGGAGCAAGTGATGCATTCTTAAATGATAAGAAGTTAGCTGATATGCCAGGAGAAGTTCTACACGTTCCTACTTGTTTGGGTGCTGTTGTAGCTGCTTATAACTTACCAGGCAAGCCTGAGTTAAAATTTACTCCTGAATTAATGGAAGGTGTTTTCATGGGTAAGATTACCAACTGGAGCGATGCCAAAATAGCAGCTGTGAACCCAGATGTAAAATTACCAGATATGGAAATTACGGTAGTTTATCGTTCAGACGGATCAGGTACTACTTTCATCTTTAGTGATTACATGAGTAAAGTAAGTGCTGAATGGAAAGAAAAAATTGGTGCTGGTAAAGCTTTAAAGTGGCCAGTTGGTATTGGTGCAAAAGGAAACCCTGGTGTTGCTGGTACAATTAGCCAAACTGAAGGTGCTATTGGTTACATCGGATCTGAGTATGCTTTCGCAATGGGCATTCCTGTAGCAAGCATCCAGAACAAAGCTGGTAACTTTATTCATCCTTCTGTTGAATCTGTAAGTGCATCTGCAAAAGGCGAAATGCCAGCTGATACTCGTGTAAGCCTAACCAATACTGATGCTGTTGATGGATATCCTATCTCTAGCTTTACCTGGTTAATTCTTTACAAAGAACAAAACTACAACGACAGAAGCGCTGATCAAGCTGCACAAACCATCAAATTAATTGAGTGGGTTGTAAGTCCGGAAGCTCAAAAAGAAACTACAAAAGTACACTATGCTCCTCTTCCAGAAGCTGCAGTAGCTAAAGCAAAAGCAGTTCTTAATAAGGTAACTTATAACGGAAAAGCATTAAAATAAAACAATTGACTTTGGTCAAACAACGAGCTTGTCTCAACTTGTTTTCAATTAGTTCTCCAGACTATTAGCTGATACAAGCTCGTTCTTCTATTACACTGAATCGTTCAAATCTTATGAACAGCGAAAAAATCTTCAAATATTTATTAGTTGGCAGCGGTATTCTTATGGTGTTAATTGCCCTGGGAATTGTTGCTACACTATTTGTTGGCTCCATCCCTTCTTTTAAAGAGTTCGGGTTTGGATTTTTATTTTCTACAGAATGGGATCCAACAGAAGGACGTGAAACCTATGGTGCTTTACCATTCATAATAGGTACTCTCCTAACATCCATTCTGGCATTAATTATAACATTTCCATTCGCTTTTTCCATTTCCTTATTCTTAGGCGAATATTTTAAAGATGGTGCCTTGCCTTCCTTTTTAAGATCGGTAGTTGATCTTTTAGCTGGTATTCCATCGGTTGTATACGGATTGTGGGGGTTTTATGCACTAAAACCATTGGTTGCAGAATTAGGTCTTAATGCACAGGGATTCGGAATATTCACATCATCGGTAATTCTAGCGATAATGATTATTCCATATGCTTCTTCACTTGGTGCTGAGGTAATCTCAATGGTTCCTGGTAGTTTAAAAGAAGCTGCTTACTCACTTGGAGCAACACGCTTTGAGGTAGTAAAAAACGTAATTGTTCCTAACGCAGGTTCAGGAATATTTGCAGGCTATATACTCGCACTGGGTAGAGCAATTGGGGAAACTATGGCCGTTACCATGCTTATTGGTAATTCCAATAATATGCCAACAGGAATTTTCGATTTGGGAAATACCATGGCCAGTTTGATTGCAAACCAGTTTGGCGAAGCAGAAGGATTAAAATATACTTCTCTTATTGAGATCGGCTTGATCCTGTTCGTCATCACCGGTATAGTAAATTATATCGGAAAATTAATCATGAAAAAATTATCGGCTTAGCCTTTATTATATAAAGAAATGAATATCTCTACAGAAATATCAGACAGGAAAATGAAGCAACGCTTGTTGAAAGACAAGATTTTTACCAATGTAATGATCTTCCTTGCTTTCCTTTCAGGTGTGCCTTTATTCCTGATTCTATACCAATTGGCAATAAAAGGATATCGTCAATTGAACATTAGCTTTTTCTTCGAAGAAGCACCTGATACCATGGAAGCAATGGTGGCCGTTGCAAACAACGAGATTATTCCTGGTGGAATTGCCAATGGTATTGTAGGTACTTTAATCATTGTTGGTTTAGCTTCATTAATCGCTATTCCGGTAGGTATTATTTGTGGAACCTACCTTGCCGAGAATGCAGGAGGAAAATTTGCAGGTTTGGTTAGATTTATTGTTGACATGCTTCAGGGTGTGCCATCAATCGTTTTGGGGGTAATCGGTTACATCTGGATTGTAAAGCCAGTGACCAATGGTTTCTCCGCTTTGGCCGGTAGTGTTGCCTTATCAATTATGATGTTACCATCAATTGTGCGATCAACAGAGGAAACATTAAAAATGATACCAGGCACATTAAAAGAAGCTGCTTTATCACTAGGTGTTCCATATCACAAAGTGATTCTTAAAGTGATTCTACCAACAGGTATCTCAGGTATCCTAACCGGAGTAATCCTTGGGATATCACGTATTGCAGGAGAAACAGCCCCTCTTATGCTTACAGCTTTGGGAAGCACTGTTGTTAATACCAATATCACAGAGCCATCAAGTGCTGTACCTCTCTTGGTTTGGGAGTTTTATAACGATCCTAACCTGGTAAATATGATATGGAGCGCCTCCTTATTCTTATTACTATTAATCCTAGGTCTGAATTTATCAGCTAAAGCAATCGCGAAAAAATGGAAAGTACAATACTAAAACAAGTGCAAATGCCTACAGAGCAAAAATATAAAGAGAACGTCGTGATAAAGAATCCTATTGAAAAGATTGAATCTCCAGTTTTAAAAATCGATGATTTGTCGGTTTCTTATGGAGGAGATAAGTATGCAATACAAAATGTATCTGCAGGTATTGCCAAAAACAAAATCACAGCAATTATGGGTCCTTCGGGCTGCGGAAAAAGTACACTTTTAAGAGCCATTAACCGCATGCACGAATTGTATCCAAATACTCACAATAAAGGTGGAGTTTATCTGGGCAATGAAAACATCTACGAACTAAATCCAATTCAATTAAGAAGAAAGATTGGTATGGTGTTTCAACGTCCAAATCCATTTCCTACCATGAGCATTTACGATAATGTAATCGCAGGTTTTAACTTGAATGGAATTAGACTAAAGAGATCTGAAAAAGATGAAATCGTTGAAAAGTCGTTGCGAGAAGTGGCACTTTGGGACGAAGTAAAAGATGCACTACACAACAGAGGAACTTTCTTGTCTGGTGGTCAGCAACAAAGATTGTGTATTGCTCGCGCTTTGGCATACACTCCAGATATTATTCTGCTTGATGAACCTACTTCGGCTCTTGACCCAATTGCAACTTCGAAAATTGAAGACTTGCTGGTGAAATTGAAGAAAGACTTTACCATTGTGTTGGTAACGCACAATATGTCGCAGGCCGCTCGTATTTCTGACTACTCCATGTTTATGTATCTTGGAGAGTTGGTAGAGTATGGCAAAACAAAACAAATGTTTACCACACCTAAAGACAAGCGCACCGAAGAATATCTAACAGGTAAATTTGGTTGATACATCATCATGCCATGATTCGTTCCCGAAAGCTTTCGGGATCATAATTATTAATTCGTAATTATTTTAAAATGTCAATTAAAAAAGATAAAAAATTCGATAAGCTTCATGCTGATTTCAGCAAAATGAAATTGATCCTTCAGGAACAATTTGAGATTATGGATGAAATCGTATCATATGGTCTGGATATTATCGATGTAAAAAGAGTGGAAAAGTTTGAATCAAATGAAAACAAACTTGACAATCTTGAAATTAAAATGAGTGATAATATCATTCTAACCATGGGCTTACAGCAACCAATGGCTAGTGAATTGCGTTTATTGATATCCTATTTTAGGATGATTGGATTCATTGAGCGAATTGGTGATCAGCTAAATAACGTTTTAAGATTTATTCAGAAAATGGAACCTCCATTTATTCCCGAAAAGCATCGCGATTCGTTGTTAAACATGTTAGCAATTAGCGAAAAAATGGTACGTAAGGCTTTAATTTCTTTTGAGGATAGCGATATGGAATATGCTATCTGGACCATTAAAAATGATGAGTTTGTTGATGAAATGAGATACGATCTTATGAAACGAATGGTAAAAAAAGAAACTCCGGAAGGCGTTGACCAGCATGACATCTATAATCTACTAAACTTTGGAAACATTTTAAGTAGCATTGAAAGAGTTGCAGATAACGCAACCAATATTGCCGAAGCTTCCATTTACTATCAACAAGGCATTGACTTGCGTCACAAAGACATATCCGAAGAGGAGTAAACAGTAATCAGTGATCAGTAACCAAAGATTAGTGGCCTATGACTCCTAATCCATAAACTCTATCATCTCTCTGGGAACTTTCAAGATCTGAATACTTAAACACTTTACTTAAAATAAATAAGCTTAAAAAACCCCCAGAAAGATTTCCAAAAAATGAAGGATTTAAAGATATTAGTAGTCGATGATGAAGAGGATTTGTGTGAAATCCTGCAATACAATCTCCAACAAGAAGGTTTTCAGGTGGATACTGCCTTTTCATCAGAACAAGCATTAAAACTAGATTTGAGCGAATATGATTTCTTCCTGTTAGACATCATGATGGGAGAAATATCAGGTCTGGAATTGGCTAAAATTATTCGTCGTAATCCCGATTTGGCAGATAAACCAATACTGTTTATCACTGCCAAAGGGAGTGAAACGGACAAATTGCTTGGATTTAAAGCTGGTGCCGATGATTATGTCGCAAAACCTTTTTCCGTAAAGGAAGTTATTGCCAGAATTCATGTAATTTGCAAACGTGTTTTCTCTGAATCGAAAAACGAATCAAATTTTGAATATGAAAAATTGAAATTGATTCCAGAATCGAAGCAAGTTACGATCAACAATATTGATGTAGGTTTAACCAAAACAGAGTTTGAAATTCTACACCTGCTTTTAAACCATGCAGGAAGAATTTACTCTCGTGATGAAATCATGAATAAAATTTGGGAAGGCGACACCTTTGTAGGCGATCGAACTGTTGATGTGAATGTACGACGAATCAGAAAAAAAATTGGAGAATATCACAATTTAATTAAAACCAAATCGGGATATGGATATTATTTTGATCCCGTGAAACAATAGTTAATTCGTTTTTATACATGACAACAAACTTTCCTAACTCTGGATCAAAATACAAGAAGCGTTTATTTGTCTACTTCTTTTTGATAGTGTTGATTTTTTCTATGCTAATTGGTGGCTTCCAATACAATCAGGAAATTGCCTACCGAAGAGAAAAATTAGAATATGCGCTGAATATTTATACCGAGCAGGTTCAAGAGTTGATCAAACAGAAAGACTTAATCACCAAAAATGAATTTGCAGAAGTTGATTCATTAAGAAGCTTAATGCCTGACCACAATATACGATTGACCGTAATTTTAAGGGATGGTAAAGTTGTTTATGATTCTGATGTTGAAGACATAACCAGACTTGACAACCACATTCATCGACCGGAAATTCAAAAGTCGATTTATAGCAATAAAGGAAGTAACATCAGGTTATCGGGCTCAACAGGACAAACTTATTATTATTATTCAAAGCATTACTACACTCACTTTGTAAGGGCAGCTCTTCCCTACAACGAGAGTGTAGTTTCTTTTTTAAAAGCCAATAAACTGTTTTTCTACTTCCTAATCGCATTGTTTGGCGTAACCATTGTGTTCTTGCTTTATGCAACACAGCATTTTGGAAACTCCATTGCCAAACTGCGGAAATTTGCAATTAACGCTGCCAAAAACAGACCAATTGATCCAAGTGAGAATTTTGGAAAAACCGAACTGGGCGAAATCAGTCATCAAATTGTAAAAATTTACAATAAGCTTAGAAAAACCAAAGAAGATTTGGTTAAGGAGAAGGAAAAACTAATTATGCACCTGCAGATTGCCCAGGAAGGTGTTGCAGTTTTCGACAAAGACAGGAATTTAATCCTTTGGAACAGCCATTTCATTGATTACATCAATTACCTGTCCAACATTTCAACACATAACTACCAGGAAATATTCGAATTGCCTGAATTGACAGAGATTAATGATTTCATCACAACAAACATCAAAAATCTGGAGAAGAACTACATTCCCAATGTTGATATTATTAGCTCTAAAAATGTAGTTACCGTTGGCCATAAAATGTTTCTTTACCAGGTTGTGGTTTTCCATGATTGCAATTTCGAAATCTCGATTAACGATATTACCAAATCGGAAAACGAAAAAACCATAAAGCAAGAAATGACCCTGAACATTGCGCATGAGTTAAAAACTCCTGTTACAGCAGTTTCCGGATTTTTAGAGACCATTAAAGATAATCCGGAAATGCCTGAGGATAAGAAAATCCTTTTCATTGAACGATCCTGTGTGCAAATCAACAGATTATCGAATTTAATTCAGGATATTTCGGTGCTTACCAAAATGGAAGAAGCACAACAATTGTTTACCATAGAGAATGTAGATATTGGCAAATTGTTAAATGAAATGTTGGATGATTTTGAATTGAAATTGAACCATGCCAAAATGAACATCAATCTTCATATTCCTCAGGATTTAACTATCAAAGGCAATTCTGAATTGTTGGATTCTGTATTTAGAAATCTAATCGATAATTCGATAAAATATGCCGGAGAAGGAAGCTCAATAGAAATTAGAAACTATTTTGAGGACAACAATTACCATTACTTCTCCTATCATGACAATGGAATTGGAATTTCGGAGGAACATTTGCCAAGAATTTTTGAACGTTTCTATCGTGCCGATAATGGCAGATCAAGAAAAATGGGTGGCACAGGTTTGGGCTTATCCATTGTTAAAAATGCCGTTGGATTTCATAAAGGACGTATTTTTGTTAAAGCACGAAAAGAAGGCGGTACAGAATTTTTCTTCTCTTTAAAGAAGCAGTTATCTTAAAGTCAAACTGTTCAACAGTCCAACAGTTCGACAGTTCGACTATAGGACGGTTAGACTGTTATACTTTTAGACTATTGAACTGTTGGACTATTAGACTTTATCCTTATCTTCAAGCTTCATCAAACTACAAAAGTATGTACAAAGCAAATGAAGATAGGTATGAAAATATGCCTTACCGAAGATGTGGAAGAAGTGGATTATTGCTACCTGCCATTTCCTTAGGATTATGGCACAATTTCGGACATGTTGATCTTTACGACAATTTCAAGCAAATACTATTCAGAGCATTCGACAGAGGAATTACACATTTCGATTTGGCCAACAATTACGGTCCGCCTCCAGGTTCGGCCGAAGAAAACTTTGGAAAGATCCTACGTGAACATCTGAGTCATTACCGCGATGAAATGATCATTTCCACCAAAGCAGGATATCACATGTGGTCAGGCCCATATGGTGATTGGGGATCACGCAAGTATTTGATAGCAAGTCTTGATCAAAGTTTAAAGCGAATGGGTTTGGATTATGTGGACATCTTCTACTCGCACCGACCAGATCCCAATACGCCACTTGAAGAGACCATGATGGCTTTGGATCATGTGGTACGACAAGGCAAAGCTTTATACGCAGGAATTTCTAACTACAATGCAGATCAAACTCGAGAAGCAGCAAGAATTCTGCGTGAATTGGGTACTCCTTGCCTGATTCATCAACCAAGATACTCGATGTTCGATCGTTGGGTTGAGGGTGGATTATTGGATCAGATCGAAAAGGATGGAATTGGTTCAATCGTCTTCTCTCCTCTTGCCCAAGGATTGCTTACCAACAAATACCTTAAAGGGATTCCGGAAAATTCACGAGCTGCCAAATCTCACGGTTTCTTACAAAAAGAGCAGATTACCGATAAGGTAATTGATAAAGTAAAAGCCTTAAACCAAATGGCAGAAAAAAGAGGACAAAGCCTGGCACAAATGGCCATTGCATGGCTATTGAAAGATGAGCGAGTAACTTCTGTTCTGATTGGAGCTAGTTCGGTTGCTCAACTCGATCAGAATATTGATAGTATCAACAACCTAGACTTTGAGATTTTTGAATTGGAAGAAATTGAAGAAATCTTAACGATTGAGATCTAAGTACAGATAATTAAATGGTAAGCCTTTTGATTTGCAATCTGTCATTTATAGAATGTATTGAATGCACTTTCCATTTATTTCATTTTTAAGACTCTTTATGATTTGGAGTGGGTAATTCTTTAGATTCATTATTATATACCTTTTCCTTGTTCCATTCACCAAAGTGGGCATTGGAAGGTCAAGCTGATTAGACACAGAAAAATTTTTAGTAAGACGGGGAAGCTGAGAACTTGTTCGAAGATCACCCCACCGCACTTAAATTTTTCAAGTATAAATAGTTTGAGCTTACACGCCCTAGATTTTTTGCATCCTTTTTCATCAATGGAAAAAGGGTGAGCCATGCGGCTCGAGCAAAGCGAAGTTAAACTAAAGAATTGTAGGATAATTTGTTCAAATAATGATTGATTTATTTACCCACTATATTCTATTAGTACCACTTTTATTTAATAAACAATAATTTTTTGACCTCAAATCCAAAATTTTTGACCTCGATCGTGGTTCAACCCACGCTTGAGGTTAAAAATTTTAGGAGCAAGTGTGGTTCGAGGTACAGTTTGGATCAAACTTTTTAACAAATAGGTGGGTAAAGACACACTTCGTGTTAAAATTTTTAATCGAAACCGTGTCTTTTTTAAGCCCAAGTGTGTCTCGAACCACGATACATGGTGTCTTTTTTAACAAGGATTCACATTTCTATATACTTTCTGGCTAGCTGAATATACCCATTCAGTTGATTCCAATACAATATCCCGAAGCATTAGGGATCATTTTGCTCCTATTATCATGAAATAAATTTATGTATGAAAATTATTTGTTGATTGGTACTTTTTTGTTAATTTCAAACTTGATTTATTGTACAATTAAAATAATTGCCATATGAAATTATTAAAACCCTACGTAAATTTGATCAAATCAGCATCAAATGGAGTTTACACACTTAATTCCGTAGTATCGGTACCAAAAGGCTATGCTTTAAATACTCTTAGCCAAGGAGAAATTGAAAAAGGTGGTAAAAAGTTTTGGGCAGTTACTGCAACCATTACCTCTAATGGAAGTGTTGGAACAGAAATCGCTGAATTCTCAGTACCATTGGAACAAGGTCCAACCAATGAAATTAAAACCGTTAGCATGGTAATGGTGGATACAGCATTAATGGCCAATCCTGCAGAAGACAATAGCACTGATGTGGATTATGATGATGCAGAAGGAAGTGTTTAATTAATTTAAACAAGAGGGAGGTATATTTCTTCCTCTTGTTATTTCAATTTCTTATATTAGTATTTTAAAGAAAGCTTAAAAATGAATCGATTTAGAACTTTATTATTACTAATATTTACATCTTCTGCATTATTAGCTCAAAAAATTGATATCGTTGAAAAAAAATTAAATTCACCACTTTCAGACAAATCAAAAATAGATTTTCTAATTGATTGGTCTAAAAAGAACTACAAGAGTAATCTTAAGGAAGCAATACATTACTGTCAAATTGCTTGTGCTAATGCTAAAAAGAACTCTTATATTGAAGGAGTGGCTAAGTCCCATTTTCAATTTGGCCGTATACATTACCACAAAGAAGATTTCAAAGTAGCTCTAGATCATTATAACAAGGCAATAGAAAACTTTGTTCTAATTGGAGACTCTCTAAATACTAATAAAGTTTACATAAATAGATCTTTAACATATAAAAGACTAGATTGCTATCATCAAGCATTGAACGATAATCTTAATGCACTGCAATATTTTGAAATAAAGAAAAATTATAATTTAATATCAATAATTAACAATAACATTGGAATAATTTATAAACATCTTAAAGAATATCCTAAAGCATTAAATTATTATCAAAAATCAGCTAGTGTTAGTACAGATAATAATTTAATCTCTTCTCTTTACAATTCAAACACCAATATTGCCAACATTTACTCCATCCAAAATAAGTTTCAGAAAGCCTTAAGCTATCACAAGAAAAACATAGATATACTTAAAGCAGAGCCCAACAAATATCGCCTGGCGCAAACTTACCACAACATTGGTGCTTGTTTTCTTGAGATGAAACAATACGCCATAGCTATTGACTACCTAAAACGGAGTTTACAATTAAAAGAAGAAATTGGAAATAAAAACTTAATCATTACCTCTTTAAATGGATTGTCTCAAGCAAACTATCAGATGAACAATCTGGAAGATGCGTTATCTTATAGCAGAAGAGCATATCAATTGGGAAAAGAGGTTGGTAATATGGAATTACAAAAAAATAGCACCAAAGAAATTTTCAAAATTTACACACATAAAAACCTCGCTGATAGTGCAATTTTTTATTTTGACATTCATGAGAATTTACGTGATAGCATTATTAACAAAGAAATCTATAAACAAGTTTCCGAAATCCAGACCAAATACGAAGCTGAAAAAAAAGAAGCGCAGATTGCAATATTGGAGAAAGAAAACAATAGCAAAGCCATGCAACGAAATGCTTTGTTTGTGATTCTGATATTGATTGGAGGATATGCGGGATTTATTGTCTATTCGTATAACAGGAACAAAAAATTAACAAGATTGCTTGGAATGCAGAAGTCGCGTATTGAATGGTCAAAAGAACTTCTCGATCATAGGAATAAAGAATTAAAATTGTCGAACCAAACCAAAAACAAACTGTTCCAAATCATTTCTCACGATTTGCGTTCTCCTTTGGCTTCGGTATCGGGCATTTCCCATTTAATACAAATTCTTTTAAAGCAAGGAAGGTATCACGAATTGGATGAAACCAGCCAGGATTTGAACGAATGCGTAACCCGTGTTCTTAACCTTACCGATAACCTTTTGTCCTGGTCTTTAAATCAATCTGGCAAATTGCCTTTTACTCCTGTCATTATTCCGGTTAAGAATCTATTGTCCGGCATACTGGAAATCTACAAAACTGGCGCTCAACAAAAGAATATATTGCTGGAACTATCCATTTCGCAAAACCTTTTTGTGTATGCCGACCGACCCATGTTGGAAACCGTGGTTCGTAACCTTTTAAATAATGCCTTAAAATTTACACCCGAGGGTGGCTTAATCGTTCTTGGGGCTGAAATGAAAGCAGATCATACCGAAATCTGGATTGAAGACAATGGCGTAGGCATATCGGATGAAGCAATTTCTCTCATATTTGAATTGGATACTAGCAGTAGTGGAACACGCGGAGAAAAAGGAAATGGATTGGGCTTGATACTTTGTAAGGATTTTATCGAGAGAAATCATGGTAAAATTTGGGTAGAAAGCGAAGAAGGACAAGGAACAACCTTCAGGTTTACAGTGCCGAATGCCGAAAAAATCTATACAGAGGAATCTTTATCTCATCAATAAAATAGTATTCATTTTTAACTTGTAGAGACGTAGCATGCTACGTCTTTACTTTTATGCGGACTATTTATTTACAAAAACTTCATAGCCCATTTGTTTTATGGAAAGAGAATAATTACTAATTTTGCGCCCTGAATTAATAAAAGGTCTAGATAAAATGATTTCAGTTTCAAACTTATCAATTCAATTCGGGAAAAAACCCCTTTTCCAGGATGTTAATATAAAATTTACTCCAGGTAACTGCTATGGAGTTATTGGTGCTAATGGCGCTGGTAAGTCAACTTTTCTTAAAATTATTTCGGGAGAATTAGATTCTACTACAGGAAAAGTAATGATGGAACCAGGTGAAAGGATGGCTGTTCTAAAGCAGAACCACTTCGAATTCGACGAATTTACGGTATTGGATACTGTAGTGATGGGACATGCTGAACTTTGGGCTATCATGCAGGAAAAAAATGCCATTTACGCCAAGCCTGATTTTTCGGAAGAAGATGGAATTAAAGCATCTGAGTTGGAAGAGAAATTTGCCGAAATGGATGGTTGGAATGCTGAAAGCGATGCTGCAGAACTTTTAAGTGGTCTTGGCATAAAAGAAGCGTTTCACTATAGAACCATGAAGGAATTGAGTGGTAAGGAAAAAGTACGTGTATTGCTTGCACAGGCACTTTTCGGTAATCCGGATAACTTACTTCTGGATGAGCCTACCAACGACCTTGACCTTGAAACTGTAATGTGGTTGGAAAACTATTTGGCCAACTTTAACAATACTGTGATTGTTGTATCTCACGACCGTCACTTCCTGGATTCGGTATGTACTGATATTGTAGATATCGACTTCGGAAAAGTTAAGATGTTCTCAGGTAACTACTCGTTCTGGTACGAGTCTAGTCAGCTGGCAGCTCGTCAGCAGGCACAGCAGAACAAAAAAGCAGAAGAGAAGAAAAAAGAGCTTCAGGAGTTTATTTCTCGATTTAGTGCCAATGTTGCAAAATCGAAGCAAACTACTTCTCGTAAGAAGATGTTAGAGAAATTGAACATTGAAGACATTCAACCATCAACTCGCCGTTACCCTGGTATTATTTTCCAGCAGGAACGTGAAGCTGGTGATAAAATTTTCTCATGTACAGGATTGAGCAAAAGCATCGAGGGAGAAACCTTATTTAAGGATGTTGAGTTCACCATCGAAAAAGGAGAAAAAGTGGTATTCCTTTCAAAAGATCCTCGTGCAATGTCTGCTCTGTTTGATATCATCAATGGAGAAGCGAAAGCAGATAGCGGATCATATGAATGGGGTGTTACCATTACTCCAGCTTACTTGCCATTAGATAACTCAAGCTTCTTCCAGGAACCAGTTACTTTGATAGATTGGTTGGCACAATACTCTAATGACACCAGCGAAATTTACTTGCGTGGATATTTGGGTAAAATGTTGTTCTCTGGTGAGGATATCTACAAAAAAGCAGATGTTCTTTCTGGAGGTGAAAAAGTACGCTGTATGGTATCAAGAATGATGCTTAAAGATGCCAACTTATTGATTTTGGATACTCCAACCAACCACTTGGATTTGGAATCCATTCAATCGTTCAACAATGCGCTTATCAACTTTGGCGGAACTGTATTGATGTCATCTCATGACCATGAGTTTATTCAAACCGTAAGTACACGTATTATCGAATTAACTCCAAATGGAATTATCGATAAATTAATGGATTACGATGACTACATTACAAACGAGAAGATTAAAGAGCAACGTGAGAAAATGTATCAGGTATAAGTCTATATAAACCTTCAATAATTCATCCCCCGGGCGTTCGCGCTTGGGGGATCTTTTTTTCAGTGATCAATGAGCAGTAATCCGTGATCCGCAAATTATATAATCTAATATTATTCATTCTTCATTAATAATTGCTTATTAAGAATTGTTCTACTATATTTGCATCACTACAAAAACAACCCATCATCTGTATTTTTCGAAATACATAAAAACACAATACTTTATGATTCCAAAAATTGAACGTGCTACAATCGTAGTATTAGATAGCGCAGGTGTTGGTTATTTACCAGATGCTGAAGAATTTGGTGATGTTGGATCGAACACCATCGGAAATATTGCAAAACATTGCGGAGGTATCAGCCTGCCTAACATGCAAAAACTTGGTTTAGGTAACATCATCGATATTGATGGTGTTGAGCCTGAAAACAATGTAAATGGAGCTTATGGAAAAGCTGCTGAAGCATCAAAGGGAAAAGATACAACTACAGGCCACTGGGAAATTGCCGGTGTAAAACTTGAAAAAGCCTTCCCTACTTATACCAATGGATTTTCTGAAGAAACCATCAAGTTGTTTGAGGAAAGAACCGGTAGAAAAGTAATGGCAAACAAGCCAGCTTCGGGAACAGCAATTCTTGATGAATATGGCGATGAGCAAATGAAAAAAGGAAATTGGATTGTTTACACATCTGCCGACCCTGTTTTTCAGATTGCAGCACACGAAGAAGTAATTCCTTTGGAAGAGTTGTATAGAGCTTGTGAAATTGCTTTAGAGATTTGCTCTGAGCATGAACCAGTAGCTCGTGTAATTGCACGCCCATATTTGGGAAGTGGAAAAGGTAACTTTACTCGTACTCCCAATCGTCATGATTATTCGGTTACGCCACCACAGCCAACGGTATTAGATCGTTTAAAAGAGAATGGCTTGGATGTGATTGGAATTGGTAAAACCAAAGATATTTTTGCAGGACAAGGAATTACCGATTCAAGAGGAACCAACAAAGATAATGTGGATGGCATTGAAAAAACGCTTGTTGCTCTTGAGGAAGATTCTAAAGGTTTAATCTTTACCAACCTTGTTGATTTTGACATGGTATATGGGCACAGAAGAAATCCTGAGGGATACAAAGATGCTTTGGAAGAATTCGATAAATATCTGCCTCAAATTCAAGAAAAGCTAAAAGAAGATGAAATTCTGATTTTAACCGCAGACCACGGTTGTGATCCAACCTACAAAGGAACCGATCATACAAGGGAATACATTCCTTTAATGGTATATGGTAAGCAAATCAAACAGAATGTTAATTTGGGAACCAGAACTACTTTCGCTGATATTGCAGCAACAATTGAAGAATTGTTATTAGGCAATAAAATTGAAGGAAGTTTTGCCAAAGACCTATACTAAAAGTTTTCAAACCAATAAAAAGAGCTGTTTCACAATCGAAACAGCTCTTTTGTTATTTATGAATGAAGCTTGCATAAAACCTTCTTTATTTTATCAGAATCTGCTTCGTAATATTCAAATTCAGGAATACTTCCCTCTCCTCCCATATTGATATTCGGATTCTGGTATTTCATCTTACTTTTCACCAGTTTTTTTGCAGAACAATGGAACTCACTGGCTCCAGTAATTTCTTTTAGCTTACCGATATTATTTTCGTTTACACCACTTCCCGGCATGATAATGATTCTGCCTTCTGCTCTATCCACAAGCTCTTTCAACAAGTCAATTCCCTCTTCTGCTGTTTGCATTCCACCTGAAGTAAGAATTCTACCCACGCCCATTTCAATTAGCTCTTGCAATGCCTCAAAATGATTTTCAACCATATCGAATGCTCTGTGGAAGGTAAAACTCATTGGTTTTGCCAAATCAACCAGTTCTTTTGTTCTCTCTCTGTCAATTTTTCCATCTGCAAGCAAAACTCCTGATACAACACCTTCTACTCCTTCTTCTTTACACGAAAGAATATCCTTCTTCATGCATTCAAATTCGATATCTGAATAACAAAAATCGGCACCTCTAGGCCTAATGATAACATGTACCGGAATACTTAGTTTTTCTTTTACCAATTGTATAGTAGCCAAACTTGGTGTTGTACCACCTTCATAAACACCTGCACATAATTCAATACGATTCGCACCAGCTTGCTCAGCAATTATTGCTGACTTCACAGAATAACAACAAATTTCTAACATTCTATCAAATTTCTTTTCTTGGATTAAGATTTGAAAAGGTAAAAGTAATTTTCTCTCCTCACAAAACACAATAAATTTTAAAATGGAATCGTATTCCATACTAATTGGCTGATTTAACAAGCTTTAATTTTATAAATTACGTAAAAAGAACTTTTTTCATTAATTTGTTGTGGATTGATTAACCCAGATTTACCAGACATGATCCACCAAAAACCAATTTTACTATTCCTTAGTATTTTGTTGTCATTGGGTAATATTTTTGCACAACAAAATAACATTCGTTTTAAACGCATCACAATTAATGATGGACTGTCGCTTAGTTCTGTTTATTGTATCTTTCAAGATTCTAACGGATTCATGTGGTTTGGAACCGAAGATGGTTTAAATCGATACGATGGTAGAAACTTTGTGATATACCGAAGTGATCCTGACAACTTAAATACCATAACTCACAAATGGATAGAGCAGATATTTGAGGATAGCAAAGGAAAACTTTGGTTCGGTTCAAGAGGTGGTCTTACTCGATTTGATCCTGTTAATGAACAATTTACTCAATTTAGAGGCGTTGGAAGTAACAAAACTTTAACAAACGATACAATTACCCACTTGTATGAGGATTCTCATAATCGCTTGTGGATTGGAACTTTAAATGGAATCAATTGCATTGACATAGCAAAGTTAAGTACCATTAACATTAAAAACTCCAAAAATGTCTCCTCCAGAATCAATGGAATTCTCCAGGTAAATTCTAATGAAATTTTAATCGCAACAGATATTGGATTATACTCATACAACCAAGAATCCAATCAAATCATAAAAGAAAAACTTTCTGATTCCCAGGAAGACTTACGAATAACTACTTTGGTTCAAACAGCTAGATCCGTTTTAGTAGGAACCAACAATGGATTTTATATTCTTGATAAAAATCTAAAAGCAAAGCCTCAGTATTTCCTAAAAGATATTGAAGTGGACAGAATAATACTCAACAAGGACTCGACAATATGGATTTCTACCGATAAAGCATTACTGTACAAAACTAAAGATGCTGTGGCATTCAAGAAAGCAGTAAAATCATTCGAATCAACAAATAGCCTTTCCATTAACACAGCTCCCCCACTAATAATGGATAAAAACAACAATTTATGGTTTGGCACATTTGGTTCAGGCTTATTTCGACTAGATCCCGACGGGCAGAGAAAATATCACTACAAAAATAACTCAGCAGATTCGCAAAGCCTATCTGAAAACTCCATTAATTGTATTTTCGAAGACAAAAATGGAGTAATTTGGATTGGAACCTTTGGTGCAGGTATTAGCATCTACGATCCGCAGTTGCATAAATTCAATTTATTAAAACAAGATCCTTTAGACCGAAATAGTTTACCTGGTAATTTTATTTGGACCATCTGTGAAGATAGAGATTCCAATGTTTGGATTGGAACAAACCACCATGGACTTACCAAATATCAGGTAAGTCAAGATACATTTATCAGGTACGATTTTAGACAATCCCCAAAACTTCCACATAAAGCCATCCGAAAAATTTATGAAGATCAAAAAGGACTTATCTGGATTGGTACTGATGGTGATGGGCTCATTCGCTTTAATCCAATGAATGGGAAAAGAAAATACTACAAAAATGACTTAAACAACAAGCAATCGATTAGTAACAATTCTGTTCGAGTAATATTTGAGGACAGTGAGGGTTTACTTTGGATTGGCACACAAAATGGCTTAAACCTATTCGATCCGGAAACAGAAAAATTCACACAATTTAAACACTCAGATAATGATCCCAACAGCATTTCCCATAATTTTGTTTATTCAGTAATTTTCGAAGATGCAAAAGGGAATATTTGGATAGGAACCTATGGCGGAGGCTTAAATGTATACAACAAACAATCTAAATTATTCAGAAGCTATACCTATACCAGCAATTCGCAAAACACAATTTCGGATGATGTGGTATTCTCAATTTACGAAGAAGAAAATGGAACTTTGTGGATTGGAACAAACAACAAGTTAAACAAGTTTAATCCCAACACTGAACAGTTTGAACATTTTGGAACAGAAGACGGATTGCCAAATAATGTTATTTATGGAGTTCTTCCCGACAACAAAAACAATTTATGGCTCAGCACCAATTATGGAATATGTAAGTTCTCATTAAAAAACTATTCCTGCAATAATTTTGATGTTCATGATGGATTGCAAAGCAATGAATTTAATGGCGGCGCATTCCATAAAGGAAAAAGTGGCTTGCTCTATTTTGGTGGAGTTTATGGACTAAATATTATAAATCCCAATAAAGAAATTACAGAAAACGCAATATATGATGCGGTACTCACAAAACTCGAAATCCATGGTCAACCTGTAAATGTTGTACCATTAAAATCAAATGGCAATAAAATATCATACAACAAAGAAAATGACTCTTATGGTTTTTCGAAAAGTATAGCCTTTACTGATTCAATAGAATTGGATTTTGAACATCGATTTATTTCATTTGAATTCTCCACCTTATCCAACTTTACTCCCGACAAGGTAAATTATGCCTATAGACTTAAAGGTTTGGAAAAAAAATGGGTGTATTCTGAAAAAAGGAATTTTGCCTCCTACTCCAACCTATCTCCAAGTAATTACACTTTTCAAGTAATTGCACAAAATCCTTACGGAAAATGGAGCGAAACTCCCAGAGAGTTACAAATAATCATTCACCCTCCTTTTTACATGACTTGGTGGTTTATTCTTCTTCTTGCACTGATAGTTAGTGGAATAATTATTTTTGTATACGGATATCTTTTAAACATCAAAACCAACAAATTACTCAGTGCACAAAACGAGAAAATTAAAATTGCCAATAAAAATCTAAAAGAATCGGAACAAAACCTAAAAGAGTTAGTTGCCACCAAAGACAAGTTTTTTAGGATTATATCACATGATTTAAAAAATCCATTTACCAGCTTGCTCTCAATTAGTGAAATGATTCATGAGAATTACGAATATGTAGATGAGGAAGAGAAACAAATTGGCATTCGAAAAATACATGAATCTGTTAAGCACATTTTTAATTTACTAGAAAACCTTCTTACCTGGTCGCGTTCGCAAACCGGAAAAATTAGTTTTGAACCCAGTGAATTTGATTTGTGTGAATTGATATCTGACACCATAAGTCTATACGAAGCTTCGGCTGAAAAAAAGCAAATTAATCTAACGATATTTTGCCCTGAAGAAATAAGGGTGAAAGCTGATAGAAACATGTGTAGTTCTGTTTTAAGAAACCTGATTAATAATGCAATTAAATTTTCTCATAATAACAGCGAGGTTTCGGTAAACGTTATTCCGCACACCAATTTTCAAGAAATTCAAATCATTGATCAAGGCATTGGAATTGATAAGGAGAACATTGATAAACTATTCAGAATTGACCTTAAATATAAATCTTCAGGTACAGCAGGAGAAAAAGGCACAGGATTGGGACTAATACTTTGCAAGGAGTTTGTAGAAATCAATGGAGGCAAGATAAAAGTTGAAAGTAAATTAGGCGAAGGAAGTACATTTTTATTCACTCTTCCCTCTGCTTAATTTTTAAGAACCTGTTAAAATAAACTTCCTCCATTTGTATTTCACAAGAATTTAAAGATATTTGCATCTGTATTTATACAAATTTATAGCAAAGAAAAATCTGATGAGAGAAAAAGTTCTTCAACTGGCAAAAGAGAAAAATGCAGTTATCTTAGCACACTATTATCAAACTCCCGATATTCAGGAGATTGCGGATTTCAAAGGTGACAGTTTAGCGCTTGCACAAAAGGCAACTGAAGTAGATGCTGATATTATTTTGTTTGCAGGGGTTCATTTTATGGCCGAAACTGCAAAAATCCTTAATCCTAATACCAAAGTTCTTCTTCCTGATTTGGAAGCTGGATGCTCTTTGGCAGAATCTTGTCCTGCAGAAGATTTTGCAAAATTCAAAGTAAAATATCCCGACCACATGGTGATCTCATATATCAATTGTAGTGCAGAAATAAAGACTCTTTCTGATTTAATTTGCACATCGGGAAATGCTGTACAATTGATTGAATCATTGCCTAAAGATCAAAAAATTATTTTTGCTCCTGACAAAAACCTTGGTCGCTATATCAACGAAGTTACTGGTAGAGATATGGTTTTATGGGATGGGACTTGTGAAGTTCATGACATTCTTTCAGCGGAAAAAATCATGAAAATGAAAGTTGAAAATCCAGATGCAACTTTAATTGCTCACCCAGAATGTCCTCAGCCTGTTTTAATGCTCGCTGATTTTGTTGGCTCTACAACGGCGATGTTGAAATACACCAAAGAAAGTGATGCTCAAAAATTTATTGTTGCTACCGAAACTGGTATTTTACATCAAATGAAAAAAGATTCACCTGAAAAAGAATTTTTAATTGTTCCTGCCGATGAAACCTGCTCGTGCAACGATTGTGCATACATGAAATTGAATACCATGGAGAAAATTTATTTGGCTCTTAAAAATGAACAACCGGAAATCATCCTTCCTGATGATGTAATGGAAAATGCCAAAGCTCCAATTGTAAAAATGCTTGAAATGTCGAAACAGTTGAAACTGTAATTATATAAGAAAAGCCATCAAATATGATGGCTTTTTTATTATTCTTCTTTTATTTCTACTCCAGCTAATACACAAGCCTCTTTAAAATGTAATTCATCAACTGCCTTGTATAAAACTGCAAAGGCTGAGTGTATCCAAACTAATGATACAAATACACCTACAACAAGGCAAATAATTCCCAGAATTATAATAAAGAATGATAGAATGCCCATTCCAAAAATTGTCCAGAAATAACCTTTCGTAAGATAATAGCTTAGTTTAACTGCTTGAATTGGATCCACGTTTTTATCCATTACCAGATAAGGAACAAATACTAGTTTACACAACAGGTATATTCCAGGAATAATCAGTAATATAAATCCAAATCCAGTTATACCAATAACCAGTAAATGACTAAGAATAACTACCAGGTATTTTTTAAAGCCTGAAAGTATTTCTTCGAATTGTGGCTCTCTCTTTCTGGCTGCACTTAAATATATCCAGTCAAAACCATAATTAAATGGTGTAATGATCATCACATAGTAGACAAATCCTATTAAATTAAAAAAAGAAATTCCCAAAGAATAAGAATCACCAGCATTTTCAAGGTACTGCTTATACCCCATTGGAATATCTAGCAATGCTGCAAGAATAACTGCAAGAAAAAGAATCAAAAAATGATTCTTCAAAACCATCCATCCTTCCTGAAAACATCCCCCAATTGTAGGGTAAACTCTTAAAACCAGTTCCTCTTTACAGAAATCAATTTTCATATTAATTTAAATAATTAGTTGGGTATAGAATTGATTAAAATTAGGTATAAAAACCGAGATGTCTATGTTTATATGATTATTAATAAAATACATGTACAAACTCAAGTCTGTTAAATGTAAATAAAAAAACAATTTTCAATAGGGTAAATTCAAACTCATGCATCATAGTAATAGAAACAGGAAATTAAACGATCGTAATTCCATATTAACAGCAATAATATAAACAGATAAAATCATTTTGCCATGAGAACAAATTTTATTTCAAAAATTACCATTCTACTTTCGGCATTTTTATTATTGTCCTCCATTTCTGTATCAGCAGGAGAATGGAAGAAAAAAAAGAAGAAAGAAAAGAATAAGGTACAGCTTGTAATTGATACCTTAAAATACGATGTATATAAAGGTAAAGTACAGGATATAGATTCTAAAGATCCTCTAGTTTTTGCAACAGTTGCTGTAAAGGGTGTGAATGTAGCCACAGTTTCAAACAGCGAAGGTGAATTTACACTTAAAATTGCCAAAGGTTTACCGGTTAGCAAAATTGAAATTAGTCATGTAGGATACAAAAACCTTGAAGTTGATATCAAATCTTTAAAACCTAAGAAGAATGTATTGCAACTTCAAATGGCAGTTGTTCCTCTAAATGAAGTCAATATTTATCCTTTAGATCCTGAACAATTGGTAAGAAGAATATTAAAGAAAGTAGGTGAAAATTACTCTACAACACCTAATATGATGGAGGGATTCTACCGAGAAACCGTTCGTAAGAACAGAAGCTATGTAGCAATATCTGAAGCAGTTGTCAACATTCATAAGTCAGGCTATAAGCAAGCCAAATCAGACCAAGTACAGGTTTTTAAAGGAAGAAAAAGCCAAGACGTAAAGAAAATGGATACCCTTCTCTTTAAATTACAAGGTGGACCAGCCACTGCATTATTACTTGATGTAATTAAAAATCCATACAACTTGCTTTCAGAAGACTTTAGTCAAAGCTATAAGTTCAATTTAAAATCAATTACCCAGATTAATGGTAAATTACATTACGTAATTGAGTTTATCCAAAAAGAAGATATTGACATTCCTTTGTACTATGGATTACTTTATGTAGAAACTAAAAATTTAGCATTAACAAGTGCAAAATTCAGCTTGAATCTTGATAATCCGGAAGAAGCAAGTAAGTTATTTATTAGAAGAAAACCAATTGGTGTTAAGGTAATACCAACCTCGGCTGATTACATTGTAAACTATCATGAAACTGGAGGCAAGTGGTACTTTAACTATGCTCGTGGAGAAATCAATTTCAAATGTAATTGGAAAAGAAAACTATTCAATACCAACTACACAGCCATGACTGAAATTGCAATTACTGACAGAGATGAATCCAATGTTGTAAGATTCAATCGACATGATAAATTTAAATCAAATCAAGTAATGGTTGATGAGATTGGAAACTTTGCAGATAAGAATTTCTGGGGAGCACATAACACAATTGAACCAGATCAATCTATTGAGGCAGCAATTCGAAAATTAAAAAGAAAAGCTCGTTAAATCGAATTAACCTACTATTAACTGTTAAAGCACTAATGGAAAGAATTACAAACTCTTTATATGGGGATAACAAAGAGTAAACTGTGGTTCTTTCCATTAATTCCTTAAGAAAACATCGATAAATTATATTTTTAAATTAAACAGATCCTAAGGAATTAAAAACTAAATATCCTATATTAGAAAGTAATTAAACTAATATACAAGGAATACGAAAACGAGGATGTCGGAAGATACAAACGCCATATTATTAAGCATTCAAAAAGGCAATATAGAAGAGTTTGAAAAATTATTTAAGTTTTATTACCCACTGTTATGTCACTATGCAGTAAAATTTGTCAAAAATCCAGATCAAGCAGAAGAAGTTGTTCAGAATTTATTTTGCCAGATTTGGGAAGACAGAAAGAAACTCAAAATTCATAGCTCTTTTAAAGCTTATTTGTACAGAGCAACCTACTTAAATAGCTTGCAATACTTAAGAAAAAAAGGAATTAGAAACCAATACGAAAATCATTTAAAAAACACCAGAATTAACGATTCATCCACAAATCATAGCCTGGAGGAAAAGGAAATTCAAACGATTATACAAAACACACTATCAAACCTACCAGAAAGATGCAGTAAGATATTTAAAATGAGTAGATTTGAAGGATTAAAATATCATGAAATAGCTGACAAACTTTCCATATCGGTAAAAACCGTTGAAGCCAATATGGGCAAGGCTTTAAAGGCATTTCGCAAAAATTTAAAAGATTACGTTAGTATTATTGTGCTTTAAAATAAAATGAAGAACGAAACATCACATAACATTGAATGGGAAATCATTTCGAAGTATTTAAGCGGAGAAATGAGTGAGGAAGAAAAAGCAGCCTTTAAAAAGTTGATAGATTCAAACTCAGAATATGCTCAAATTGTTGCAGCATCAGAAAAGGATTTGGGCTTAATTAAGGATGTAATGCAAATCGGAGAACAATACAATGCGGATATTGCCTGGAGCAAAGTAAGCAGAAAAATTGCCGATAAGAAAAGTGGTAAAAGAATATCTCTAAATGCCAAGAGGGTTCTTCAGTTTGCAGCAATGATTATTGTAGTAATTGGCTTAGGTCTGCTTTCTAACAAAGTTTACAATGATTATCTATCACCTTATCAGACATTTATTTCGCAAGCTCATGAAAGTAACAAATCTATTGTTCTTGAAGATGGATCAACCGTTACTCTCAACGGAGAAGCCAAACTGGTTTACCCAAGAAAATTTAATGCTAACACCAGAAATGTAAGTCTGGAAGGTGAAGCATTTTTTGATATTGCAAAAAATCCAAACAAAGCTTTTATCATTACTGCAAAGGGTGCTGAAATTAAAGTCTTGGGAACATCTTTTAATGTAATTGCCAAGGATGATAAAGTTGAGGTTCTGGTTGAATCGGGTAAAGTTAAATTTTCAGAAATCAACAATAAGGAATCCGTTATACTAGAGAAAGGAGATTTTGCGATTTTAAAAGAAAGCTTACTAAGCAAAAGCTTAATGAACGACGATAATTACTTGTCATGGAAAACGCAAAAAATGGTATTCCGAAGAATGGAACTGAAAGAAGTTGCCAAAGTAATCGAAAGAACTTATCACGTTCAAATTCAGTTTGAAAGCGATGAAATTGCAAAAGAGAAAATTAATACCACTTTCGATCAGGAATCGCTTAGTCATGTTTTAAATAATATCTGTATGTCATTTAATTTGACATATGAGAAAAAAGGTCAAACCATCCTATTAAAAAAAGGAATTTAGTCATCTATGAACAATATTAGAACATATCAAAAATGCTTAATGAAAAAACATACAGTACTTTTCATTCTGCTATTGCTATGCTTTAATATAAATGCTCAAACTCATTTGTTGGACAAAAAGATAAACCTAAACTTATCTGAAACAACTATTGAAAATGCACTGGATAGCATTGAACAAAAAGCCCAATGTTACTTTACCTATAATGCAGACCTATTTAAAGATCGCAAACCTTTAGATATTAATATTAAAAGTGAAAAACTTTCAAGCGTATTAAGAAAATTAATTCCTGATAAAGACCTTAATTTTCATGTTACCAAAAAGCATATTGTAATTGTTCCTGTAAAAGAAACGCTGAATGTACCAGCACCTAAGGAAATTATACCATACATCTCCTACCGAAAACTTGCCGGTATTGTTACGGATCAGAATTCAAAAGAAGCCTTACCATATGCAAGTATTGGAATAAGGGGAAAACATGTAGGTACCATAACCAACCAAGATGGTGAATTCTCATTAAGTATATCTTCGGAGAACTTAAATGACACCTTGGTATTTTCATATGTTGGCTATCAAAATAAGGAAATTGTTGTATCGCATCTGAAGAACAATCAAATTGAAGTGGCGCTGAATGAAGATTTCATTTCACTTCAAGAAGTCATTATTCGCAATAATGACCCTTTGGTCTTGGTTCGTGCAGCTGTGAATAACATTTACAAAAACTATCCTCAAAAATCAACGAACCTAACCTCCTTTTACAGGGAATCGGTGATGAAAAATAACAAATACATGATTTATTTGGAATCAGTATTAGACATTTACAAAAACTCCTATTCTCAACAAACTGCATTGGAAAGAGTAAAAGTTTTTAAAAGTCGAAAAATCTATGATGTTACCAGATTAGATACCATTTCGTTTAGGCTAAAGGGTGGAATACAGGGGTGTTTACAATTAGATATTGTAAAAAACCTACCTGAGTTTCTGAACGAGGAATATACACACTTGTACAATTATCGTTTGGTAGATATCAGCACCTACAACAACCGTTCGGTATATATTATTGAGTTCAAACCAAAACCCAAACTAAGTGAACCTCTATTGGAAGGAAGATTATTTATTGAAACCAATAATCTGGCAATCATTCGTGCTGAATTTGGTTACGAAAAGTATCGATTGAATGAACTAAAAGACAGATTCATTGTAAAAGGCAGTTCAAAAACCAAGGCGAAACCAACTATGGTTAATTATGTAGTTAGTTATCGCGATATCAACGGGAAATATTATTTAAACCATACATTGGGGAATTTAAAATTCAAGGTGAAAAATAAAAAGAAATTGTTCTCCAGTTATTTCTCCACTTCATTCGAGATGGCAACTACAAATATAAAATCGGAGGATGTTGTTCGCTTTAAATACAGAGAATCCATACCACCAACAACCATCTTTTCCAATCACCGAACAACCTACGATCCTAAATTTTGGGGAAAAAGCAATTTTATAACACCCGAAGAGAACATTCAGGATGCCTTAAAAAGAATCAACAACAGCATGCAACAAATCGCTTTAGGCAAGTCGGGACCAAATTAACATGTGGTCCAAGTAAAATTAAGAATTGTTGTATCTTTCGAGAAATTATTGAATTGAAAGTATGCCTTGGACTTGTCCCAATTGTAAGAGAACTCTTTCCGGACCAAATCAATATCATTCGTGTTATATTACCGATAAGGAAACACATACCAAGAAAATGGGTACTCGTGTAATGGAGACCTTTACACTATTAGAAGAATATGTGAACACTTTCGAAAATATCGAAATTTTGTACCTTAAAACCTGCATTCAGTTTAAAATTGGTGCAAATTTCTTATCCGTTTACCCTAAAAAAGATCGACTCGTATTGGAATATCAACTCCATCAGGAAAAAGATGTTTTCCCTGTAATCTTTTGTAAACGAATATCTAAAAACAGAGTGCTTCATAGGCTTGTAATAGCCGAACCAGAAGATTTCGATACACAAATAAAGGATTGGATAAAGGCTGCCTATTGGACTGTTAGGAAAAAATAATTTATATTTTTGCTTCTCCTCTAATTACAATTGAAATTTTATTAGATGATAAATAATATAAAAAGCATACTTAAAAATCTATCCGGATTAATTATCGGAGCGGTATTCCTTTTTCTTACCCTACATGAAAAACCATTAGGTCCTGTATGGGAAAGTTTAGCAGGAGCCGATTATTTTTTCATCTTCCTAAGTTTTCTGTGCCTGTTTTTGGTATTTTACCTAAGAGCATTGCGTTGGAAACTATTAATTGAAGAAGCAGGAGAAACGCCTAAATCTGATAAAGTACTTACCTCCCTCCTTTTGGGATATTTCGTAAACAGCTTTACGCCTAAACTTGGCGAAATCATCCGTTGTACATCACTTCAAAAGAACTCGAAAGTTCCCGTGGCCGTATCTATGGGAAGTGTAATGGCCGAACGTGCATACGACTTATTAATACTGGGATTGGGAATTGTAAGCATATTCTTTATTGAAGTGGACAGACTTCAGGGAATTATTGATTCAACCATTGGAGGCATTTCTCACATCTATGGATATCGTTACATCTATGTCTTGCCAATCCTTTTAATTCTCTTTGTCGTTTTGTTCTTGGTAAGCCTCAAAAAACTTAAAAAATCCGAGAAACCAATTATTAAGAAGCTTGTTGGATTTTTGCAAAGCATGTTTGAATCACTAAAACAAGGTTTACTATTAAAGAAGAGATTCAAGTTTATTCTACTTACCCTGTTAATTTGGATGGCATTGGTAATTCTAAACTACATATACCTACTATGCTTGCCTGAAACATCGGAATATTCAATCTTCTTTGCCGTAGTAATTTTATTTATTGGCGGTCTAGGTTGGGCGTTACCAAGCCCAGGTGGCATAGGAACCACGCATTTCTTTTTGTTACAGCTATTTTTGGCCTATCAGCTCGATGCCAATGCGGGAATTAGTTTTGGAATATTATCGAACGGATTAACTTTTATTGGAACCCTTGTGTTGGGTGGCTATGGCTACTTTAGATATTGGGTAGAAATGAAGGGTAAGTAAGCCCAAACTAATTCTACTTGAAAACTTTAAGTGCGGCGGAGTGATCTTCGAACAAGTTCTCAGCTTCTCCGTCTTTCTAAAAGTTATTCTACATATAAGCAGCTTGTCCTTCCAATTCCCATTAGGTTGGATAATATAAAATAATAAACATCGAGAGTTTAGACTCAAAGACGAGATTCTAATGTCTTTTTATAACAATACTCGCAAACTCAGTTTTTACAACTATCTTTGTCGCAAATTTGAAGACAAAGAATAATGAAGTTTAGCCAATATAGCTTTTCAGAAGATATAAAGAAAAATCTGGAAACACTGGGTTTTAAGCGACCTACAGATATACAATATAAAGCCATCCCTCCCATTGTAAAAGGTGAGGATGTTTTGGCTATTGCACAAACCGGTACCGGTAAAACGGCAGCCTTTGCCATTCCTATTATCGATAAAATTCACAAATCGAAGAAAAACAAGAGCAGTAAAGGCATCAAATGTGTTGTAATGGTTCCTACCCGTGAACTGGCAATACAAATTACCGAAGTGTTCCAGGAAATTGGCAAATACACCAAAGTAAAGAGCTTTTGCGTTTTTGGTGGGGTTGAACAAGATCCACAAATTGCAAAATTGCAGCAGGGAATCGATATCTTAATTTCAACTCCAGGTAGAATGTTCGACCTTACAAGTCAAGGTTATATTGATTTGAGAGGCATTGATACCTTAGTATTGGATGAAGCGGATCACATGTTGGATTTGGGTTTTATTAAAGATATTCGCGACCTGATTAAATTTTTGCCAAAAAACAGACAAACACTCTTCTTTTCGGCAACCATTACGCCAAAAATTAAGAAGTTGGCTTATTCATTGGTTCGAAAAGCCATTCGCATTCAGATTTCGCCTAAAGACCCGGTATCAAGAAATGTGGAGCACTCTCTGGCATACGTAAAAATGGATGACAAGCGTTTCTTCCTTGAACGAATTGCCAAAGAACATGAGGAAAGTAAAATTTTAGTTTTTGTAAGAACCAAAGTTCGTGCTGAACGTGTACACAAAGCAATGGATCGTGTTGGCGTAAAAACTCAATTGATTCATGGAGATAGAGAGCAAAAAGATCGTTTGGCAGCCTTAAATGAGTTTAAATCTGGCAAGGTAAAAATCTTAATTGCTACCGATGTAAGTGCTCGTGGAATTGACATTCCTAACGTAGATTACGTGGTAAACTACGATCTTCCTGATGTTTCTGAGAACTACGTACACCGAGTTGGACGTACAGGACGTGGCGTACAAAAAGGTGTTGCCATTTCATTCTGCTGTCCTGATACAGAGAAGGAACTTTTAAACGAAATTGAAGATTATCTTGGAGGGGAAATTCAAGTTATGGATATCTCACACCAGGAATACTCTGCAACAATCGACTTTTCGGAAGATTATTCAAAAAGTTTAAAAGAACTTATGGAAGAAGCAGATGAGTACTTCGAAAATCCCAAAAAGAAAAAAAGAAAGAAAAAATAAAATACTTAGAGCTCAAACCCATTTAGTTTGAGCTTTTCTTTTGAATATTTATTAAATTCGGTAATTCATTTTGCTTAACCACGAGTAAAATGGTCTAATACACTAATTTCAATATCTTACACATGCAATCACTTATCTCTCCCGAAAGCAACATGGTGTTGTTTTTCGTTGTGGCAGGTGCTGCCGCCTTTGGAATCTATTCAGAACACAAAAAATGGTTTGGAAAATTATCAGGTATTTTGGTTACCATGATTTCCATGTCCTTATTGGCAATGGCTGGAGTTGTTCCTGTAGCATCGAACCCAAACATTAAGGTAGATGTTTACGAAATGGTATTTTCGTATTTCATTCCCATTTCGATACCTATGCTGCTATTTAGTTCTAACATTGTAAAAATTGTAAAGGAAAGCGGCAAATTGCTTGTGGCCTATATTTTAGGAGCCATTGGGATTGTTTTGGGTTGTTTTCTGGCATTCAAGCTTATTGATTTAGGTCCTGATTCTGGGAAAACTGCCGGGGTTATTGCAGCAACACTTATTGGAGGAAGTGTAAATTTTATAGCCGCTGCCGAAGCGCTTAATTTTAGTACAAATCCATTATTTACAGCTACCATTGCTGTTGATAACTTTGTTTCCAACCTGTATACCCTATTCCTGTTTTTAACTCCTTCTCTCCTGTTTTTGGCTCGCTTTTTTGTAAAACCTAAGGCCGAAAATCGTGTAGAAGAAAACTCTGCTAAAAAAGCTGAATATCCTATCACCATGGAGCGAATTGCCGTTTCGGTATTTATTGCTGCATTAATCGCAGGAGCTGGTAGTTTTGTATCGCCATATTTACAAAGCTTTTTGAATACTGATATTAATTTAAGCATCCTAATCATTACGGTTTTTGCTGTACTGGCAGCCAATCTGTTTCCAAAACAATTGCAACCACTCGAGAACACCGCATTCTCGGTTGGTTTATGGATGATGTATGTGTTTTTAGCAGTAATTGGTGCCGCTACCAATATTCAGCAAATTTTCAGTATCGGACCTGCTGTATTGGCCTTCTACCTTACCATTATGATTTTCCACTTTGTGTTTCTACTGGCATTGGCCAAACTATTCAAACTTGATGTTTACGAAGTGGTAATTTCTTCGGCTGCCAATATCATGGGACCATCGGTTGCCGCACCTATGGCTGCATCAATGGGACAAAAAAAACTGGTAACTCCTGGTATTTTAGTCGGAATTTTAGGCTATGTAATTGGTACTTTTATTGGCGTTAGTATTGCGATTTATCTAAGCTAGAACTTATAGGCAATTATATATAAAAGGGTTGTTTCATCTAATGAGACAACCTTTTTTCTTTCCTTCTTCCTACTTATCGATTCCTTTTTGTCACAAATCGATTCCCTTTTCTTACTTACCCATTCCTTCTTGCTACAAATCGATTCCCTTTTCCTACTTACCCATTCCTTCTTGCTACAAACCGATTCCCTTTTCTTACTTACTCATTCCTTCTTGCTACAAATCGATTCCTTTTGCTTTATATTACCTGGAATAATTCAAGCATAAACATTCTATTAATCAGAAAATTAAATTTCTTTTAATCCATCAAAATAAATTGAAGTGTATGAGAAAACACCTAAATACCATACTCCATTTCTCATAGCACAATGATACATTACAAATACAATGATCTTTTTTTTATCACGAGTACGTGTAGTACAATAGTTAATTGTCTAATAAATGATGGTAGGTATTATTACAATAAAAATCTTAAATTCACTCAATATATACCTACTTGTATATTAAAATATGAACTGAAAAATAAGGGAATCTAAAGCGCAATATCAATGACACAAAGCTCTACCCACTATTCTATAGAATTACTTACTGAAAAAAGAATTGAAGAATTATTTAAGGAACACTATGCGGTTTTAACTGCTTATGCCAATAAATTTCTTTCCGATTTGGACGATGCCCGAGAAATTGTCCAAAATGTATTTGTTCAGTTAATTGATCACAAAGACTCTGTTAAGATTCACACCTCAGCAAAAGCACATTTGTATACATCTGTTCGAAATGCCTGTCTAAATGCAATCAAACAAAAAAGCACGCATGCCAAACATCATGAAAACATCAGGTACTTGACCTCGGATATTGGAACGGGTGTAGACAAAATATTGGAGCAAACCGAATTAGAATATGAATTATATCAAGCAATAGATGAATTGCCTGAACAATGTCAGCGCATTTTTAAAATGAATCGTTTTGATGGTTTTACCAATCAGGAAATTGCCGATCAGCTAGGCATATCGAAACGAACTGTAGAAACACAAATCAGCAAAGCATTAAAAATTTTGCGTAACAAAATAGGACCAATGCTAGCTAGTCTGCTGATTTTATGGCTAATGGAAAAAATGTGATTTTTTTTTCAAATTAATATACGTGTGAGGATATTCTAATTTGTCTTACTATTAGAAAAGCGAAAATGAACAAGAACGAACAACATATCGACGAGCAAATATTACTAAGCATTTTAAATCAAAAAGCTTCGGAACAAGATGTCGAAACATTCGAAAAGTGGATGGCATCAAACCCTGAAAACAAAGCTGCCTTTGATAGAATGCGTAAGATTTGGGAAAAGAGTTCTGAAATTGAGGTATTCGATAAAATTGATGTAGCTGCTGACTGGAATTTGGTGAAATCGAAAAGTAGTGCATCGGTTAAATCAAGAAAACTTAGGGTTTTTATGAGTTATGCAGCTTCAATTGTATTCTTGATTGGATTGAGTTTTGTGTTGCTTTATGAAACCACTCCTGGGTATGGAAAATTGGCTCAGCAAAAAACAGAAATAAACAAAGATCAGGTTCTTTTGACCGACGGAACACAAGTTTATTTGAATCAAAATAGCCGACTTGTTTATCCAAAGCATTTTGGCAGTAAAAAACGAAATGTAAAATTGGAAGGTGAAGCTTACTTTCAGGTAAAATCAGATCCATCCAAACCATTTATAATCACTTCTGGAAATGCGATAATTGAAGTACTTGGTACCGCCTTTAATGTTCGCAACGATGAGAATGGAAGAACCATAGTAACCGTTGAGTCTGGAAAAGTAAGTTTAACAGATCAGCAAACCAAAAAAGTGGTTTATCTGACCAAAGGTGAAAAGGGAATTTTACACAATTCCCATCTTACCGAGTCTGAAAATGATGAACCAAATTTTGATGCCTGGAAAACTGGAATTCTAAGATTTAACAAGACGCCAATACCTGTAGTTTTTAAATACATTGAAGACTATTATGGCGTGAAAATTACAAACCGATGCGAAAGAATAGATACGCTGACATTTAACAGCATATTCGACAATGATGATATCAAAGATGTGATATCAGAACTGGAATTGCATCTGAATGTAAAAACGGTAAAAAGGGGCAAACATGTCATCATTTCGGAAAGAAATAATTAAATCTAATAGAAATTGACAATGAAACGAACATGAATTTTAGCATTCTAAAATACACACATGAGAATGATTAAATTCATCGAGAGTTCCATCTAGCCAAAAAATAAAATTTAAACAGATGAAAAATAAAATTGCACTTATATCATTCATCCTATTGCTAAGCGTTTCATTTGCAAAGGCACAAAAAACAGTAGTTAAAGCCAATATGCTAAGTCCATTGGTACGAACAGGATCATTTTTTGTAGAGCATCAATTAAATGATAATAGTAGTTTACAGTTGGGATTACTATACACTGGTAAAACCTGGGATGAAACACAAATTAGAGGCTGGGGAGTTACACCAGAATACAGATTCTATCTTTCTGATTCACCTGCTCCAAAAGGCTTTTTTGTAGCGCCTTACGCTAGATATTTACATTTTGAATTGGAAAATGAAAACCATAACAAAGCAAAAATGAATGGATTGGGAGCAGGTTTAATTATTGGTCAGCAATACATTTTCAAAGAAAGAGTTAGCTTCGAATGGTTCTTTGGTCCTGGTTATACCAATATTGATTTGGATGTAAAATCAGGTGTTGAAGATGACTTTGAAACCGGTAGCTGGGATGGCTTTACCTTGCGAGCAGGAATCACTTTAGGGATCGCATTTTAAAAAATCACAAAGACTTATTAATTAAAGAATTGCTTACTCGATGATTCGAGTGAAGGGCTCAACTTGTGTCATAAATTTAGTTAACCTATTAACAATAATAACAAAAAAATACATGAAAAGATTATTAATTATTGCAGCAATTGCATTCGGATTTTTCTCAACATCAAACGCTCAAAAAGTAGAATATAAAGTGATTACATCAGTAGAATCTATCGTTCCTATGGGAATTGGTCGTTCAAGAATCATTGAGGAGAAAGATCCAATTGAAGCTGCTGATTTCACCACTGAAAGAACCGATGGTAAAAAAAGCAATCAAAAAGCGGTGAAAAGATCGGATGCAAAAGTAAGCCTGTTCTCGGAAACCAAATTGTTAAACTTCTATAGTATTGCAGGTATTAATTTCCAGAATATTGCTTCGAACGATGCATTGCTATCGTCGAAAATTAACAAACTTACCAACGAAGGATGGGAATTGGCATTTGTTGCTAGTGGTGTTGAAAGTGATAGTGGTAAAGGCGATGGTAAAGGGATATTTATTACCAGATACATTTTTAAAAGGGTGAATAATAATTAATTTCCCCTCTTGCCAATGAAATTATAATATTCAATCAAAATAAATGCATTTAATTGGAAGCCTTTTGGGCTTCCTTTTGCTGTTTATAATGACAATATTTAATTTTACCATCTTAACCAATCACACGCTTTAATTTATGGTAAAATTTATTTTTACTTTTTCATTATTGCTCTATTTTCTATCTGCCCAATGTCAGAATGTCAATCTGCAGCAAAAAATTAGTCTTCCCAAAAGTAGTTATCAATTATCCAAGCTACTGGAAGAAATTACAGACCAAACAAATGCTCAGTTTAGTTTTACCAGTGAATTAAACATCAATAAACCGGTTCAACTATCCGATTCTGTTTCATCCATTATAGATATCTTACACCAGTCCATCAACCTGAAGAATTTTAAAATTCAAGCAAAAGGCAGTAAAATTTTCATTGTCTCCATTCCACCCTACGATAGAAAATACAGAATCAGTGGATATATTAGTGATGCCAATTCTGGTGAAGCGTTAATCAATGCAACAGTTGCAAACCTAAGTAACTTTACAGGAACAGTTAGCAATAATTTTGGCTTTTACAGTTTAAGCTTAAAAAACAAAACTCACCTTTTGCAATTTTCTTTTGTTGGTTACAAAGAGGTGCTTTTAGATGTTGAATTGGAAAGAGATACTATCATTAACATATCCTTGGAACCCAAAACCATTCTTCAGGAAGTTAAAGTAACAGCAAACGAGAGGGCAAATAACATTAATCATTTATTTGTTAGCACCAATAGTTTCCAGGCTAAAAACATGCACCAAAATGGTGTTTTTGGTGAAAATGATTTGTTCCAAAACTTAAGGCATTTGCCTGGTGTTCAAAACAGCAACGAAGGTTTAGGTGGCTTGAATATTAGAAATGGTTCACCCGATCAAAACCTTATTTTACTGGATGATGTTCCCGTTTATTACTCTTCACATTTAATGGGCTTATATTCTGTTTTTAATCAGGATGCTATCAACCAGGTGAAGCTGATTAAAGGAGGTTTTCCTGCACATTATGGAGGACGAGTATCCTCTGTTTTAGACATCCGAATGAAAGATGGAAATACCAAGAAATTAGAAGGAAGCTATAGCCTGGGACTGCTTACTGCAAAGTTCAATTTGAATGGGCCAATCAAAAAAGATAAAACCACATTCAACTTGTCAATCCGAAGAACCTATCTTGATCTATTGATTAACGGGATTCTGGATCTTTCTGATAGTAACGTAAATGCCGGCTACTATTTTGGGGATCTTAACTGGAAAGTTGTACACCGATTTTCTCAACGAGATAAACTATACTACAGCACCTATTGGGGAGGTGATTTGGCCAGTGTAAAAAGCTCTGAAGATATTTCTACAAACATTAGAGAAAAAGTTAGATATAAACTAGGTTGGGGTAATTTTACCAACTCACTACGCTGGAATCATGTTTACAACGATCATTTATTTGGCAACACTACTCTGATTTTAAGTAGATACACTTTTTTGTTGAAAGAAAAAAGAAGTCAAAAAGCCAATGATTCAGGTTACATGGAAAATTACATTCATGAATTTAAATCTGGTATTCGTGATTTCTCATTCAAAACGGAGTTTGACTTTATCCCTGATTACAAGCATTATTTAAAATTTGGAGTAGAAGCTTCCCTGCATCACACCAAACCTGGTAGTGAGTTTATTAAAAACACCAGTGATAACAATTCCGAAATTTCAACTGATGAATTGATTAAATCAAAAGAAGTGAACTTATATGGTGAAGCGCAAATAAGATTTGGTAAAAAATTACTGGTTAATATGGGAACTCGCTGGAGTAGTTTCTTTGTGGATAATACCTATTACTCTACAATTGAACCTAGGTTAAATTTGCAATATTTCCTTACGCCAAAATGGTCATTTACAAGTAGCTTTTCTCAAATGACACAATATCTTCATTTGGTTAGAACCAGCACCTTAAGTTTGCCCACCGATTTATGGTTTCCGGTAACCAGAAAAATTAAACCGATCGATTCTTTCCAATATACAACCGGAACACATTATTCGTTTAACGAATCGGTTAAACTAAATATCGAATTTTATCACAAACTAAGTCGAAATTTACTGGATTTGAAAGGAACATCATACTTTCAAGATGTTAGCTCTGACTGGGAAAATATGGTTGAAAGTGGCAAAGGATGGAGCAAAGGATTGGAAGTTGAACTTAGCAAAAGTCTGGGGAAAACAAATGGAAACATTGCCTATACTCTATCTCAATCAAAAGTAAGATTTAAAGGCATTAACAATGGTAAGGCCTATGCTTCTCCTTATGATCGACGACACAATTTTTCCATTCAGGTCAATCAGTTCATTAGCAATAAAACCAAGTTTTCAGCCTTCTGGACTTATGGCACAGGTCTTCCCGCAACATTATCAACTTCAAATATTACAGCAATATCTCCTTATGATCCTTCCTCATTTGAAACTAAAACTGTCTATACAGAAAGAAATTCTTACAGACTTCCTGACTATCATCGTTTAGATTTGTCAATTAGCTTTATGAAGAAAAAGAAACATGGAACAAGATATTGGTATATAAGTATTTATAATTTTTACAATAGAAAAAACACTAGCTTTATGTATGTATCTAATGATAACAGTACATCTACTGATCCTAAATTAAAAAAAATCAATCTGTTCTCATTTATACCAAGTGTTAGCTATTCCTATAAATTTTAATCCTTTAAACATGAATTATTTTAAATTATTAATCAGCTTAATTTTATTATTACTAGTTATTTCATGTGAAGAGGAAGCTGAACTTCCTACGGCTCAATCTGATCCAATCATTTCAATTAACTCATTAATTGGAGTAGATAGCTTAATTAAGGTCAATTTATCGAAGAGTGTTGGATCTCCTGTTGAAATCCAATACATCTCAGATGCAACAATTACCGCATATAAAAACGATAAGGAATTAGGTGAATTCATTTATCGGGAAAATGGCACTTATGAACTCCCAGAGCAATATCTGGCGAGTGAATCCGAATATCAAATTACCATTACTCATCCAAATTTCAAGAAGGTAACAACACAAACCATTGCTCCCCAAAAAGTATTAATCAACGACATCAAACTTTTGAATGATGTATCAGAAGGCAAAACCACTTTTAAATTAAAATTTACTGATGATGCCAGGCAAAGCGACTACTATATGCTACTAGTAAAAGGTATATCAAATAATTACTCGAATGTAATTGAATATTATAGCAACGATATTGTATTTGAAGGGAATTTGAATGTAAATGATAATGGATTCGAACAAAATATGCTGCGAGGTAGCCGAAGTTTTTCCGATGAAAACTTTGAAAGTTCACAAGTTGAGATTTCATTTTATATTTTGAATGATGATTTTTTTGTGGATTATCAAGAATATAAAATTGAGTTGTATCACCTAAACGAAGATTATTTTAATTACGAAAGATCGTTTGTATCTCTTGAAAACAAAGGCGATTTGCCATTTTCTAATAAAACTAATCTCTATTCGAATGTTGAAGGAGCATTTGGAATTTTCACAAGCTATGCTTTGGATTATAAAATTGTATCAAAACAATAATTTTATGACATTGAGGGTTATATTAAAAATTGATTTATTTTTATTGAACCACACTTAAACTCATTTCAATGTCAAAATACCTTCCTATCTTAATAATATTAATTTTAAACATAACGAATCCGATATTTGCACAAGAAAATTTCAAATGGGTGACTGTAAAAAAAGGTGAAGGATTCAATGCCTTTTTATACAGGAATCAACTTACTCCAGCCAAACATAGCGCAAAATTCAAATCCTTAAACCAAGGGCGCTTCACAAAAAGTGGTCATTTAATTGCAGGAAAAAAATACAAAGTACCACTGCGATACTCCACCTATTCCATTCCGCTTCTTGGAAAAGAGCATGCAAGCGTAAAGCAAATAGACAATTTGCTTGAAGGCGCAGTCATTCACTTGGTAGCTGGTCATGGTGGTCCTGATCCTGGAGCTGTTGGTAAGGTATCGGGCAATAAAATTTGTGAAGATGAGTATGCTTATGACATTGTTTTAAGATTAGGCAAAGAACTTATATCGCATGGTGCCAAGGTGCATTTCATTATTAGAGATGACAATGATGGAATTAGAAACGCGGCTTTTTTAAAGCCTGATAAAGATGAAAAGTGCTATCCATCGCAGGTAATTCCCAAAAAACAGACCCCACGCTTAAGACAAAGAGCAGCTGCTGTAAACATTTTAGCGAGGAAGGAAAAGCCAGGAACCTATCAGCGCTTAATTATACTGCATCTCGATTCAAGAAGTAAAAGAAACAGAACCGATGTATACTTTTATCATCATTCTAATAGTGCAAAAGGCAAAAAGCTTGCATTAATGCTTCAGGAAAAGATGAAAGTTAAATACGCAAAATATCAGCCTAACAGAAAATATACAGGAACCATTGGAACAAGAAGGTTGTACATGCTAAAAACGACCACTCCTCCATCGGTGTTTGTCGAACTTGGGAATATCAACAACTACAGAGATCAGATTAGATTTACCAAAACTGATAACAGACAAGCTCTGGCTAATTGGCTTTGCGAAGGAGTTATTGATGATTATAAGGCACAAAAGTAATATCGATTATTAATTTGTATGAGCCATTTGTTCATTTTGTTTCAAATGGCTAACAAATTATATCGGCATTATACCTAACGGATAATAGAGCTTATAACAGCTCTTTTTCTATAAATGATATAAAAAGTAAGAAAAGAAAAGTGTTTTTATTTTTAATCATTTATATAATTTCTAAGCGTAACACTTATGTGTAAATTTCAAAACTACTGGTTCAACACTATTGTGGAAATCCTCATACGATAACATGAGTAATTCGGTATGAGTTCCAGCATTGAATACGATATCATCATCTTCTACTAAACTTTCTGACACATAAACTTCCAGGTTATAAAGATTTCCAAATGGAGGCATTGCTCCTACCTCGCACTGAGGAAAAATATCTTTAAACTCCTGTTCGTGAGCTAATTCAACTTTTTTACAGCCTAACATTTGCTTTAACAAATCAAAATCGATTAAATAAGATGCAGGTAATACGGCCATTGCCATTCTACCATCTATTTTAATCATTACAGTTTTTGCAAGCATTTTCCCGGGAATATGGGCCGATGCCGCAATCTGTTGAGCTGTATAAGCTGAAGAATGCCGAATCGTAACATATTTTATCTGTCTTTCATCTAAATATTGCTTTAACTTTCGGATAGGCATAGCGTTCTTGTTCTATGGTTTAAAATTTGCAATCTGCATAAGGCTTCATCACCTTTAATCGGTCAAGCCGATGAGTTATATACCTTTCTTTTCTCACTTTCACCCCTATTTTAGAAGCATTAGAGGGAACTATTAAAATACAAAAAAAAAAGGTGGAAGTAAAGGGTAAAATGTTTTAAATAAAGAATCTAGACAAAACTCTCAAATGTTAAAAAAATAAAAAAAGAGTGCTTACTACGAAAATTATCGTACTAATATTTTGTATTACGAAATCTTTCGTATAATTTTATCTACGAAATTAATCGTATAACGGAATTCACCACAAAATGCCAAAGAAGATTAAGCCAACCGAAGCAGAATTAGAAATTTTGCAAGTATTATGGACTTATGGTCCGTCTACAGTACGTTTTGTAAACGAAAAATTAAAAACTGGAAGAGATGTTGGATACACAACAACTTTAAAGGTGATGCAAATCATGACGGAAAAAAATATGCTTCGCAGAGAAAAAAACTCTCGAACTCATATTTATGAGGCTATTGTGGAAGAAAAAGAAACCAAAAATCTTCTCATAGATAAATTCATATCTACCCTGTTCAACGGATCAACATCAGGAATGGTATTGCAAGCATTGGGCAATAAAACATGCAGTACCGAAGAACTGAATAAAATTCGCAATTTAATTGATGACATCGAATCATCACAAAAGTCTGAATCCCATGAATAGTTTTAGTATATACAAATTGGTTGATGCTTTGGGATGGGCCCTCCTGCATTCAGTATGGCAAATTGTGATTTTTGGACTTATCGTTTGGATTCTTTTTCGGTTTATATCAAAAGATAATGCCAAACTAAGATATGGAGTGGCAAGCTTAGCTTTGGCTTTTATATTTGTGAGCTTTGCCATTACATTTTTCCATTACCTTCCATTATCGAATCACAGCAATGGTTCCGATCTGAGTTTAAATCCTGAACTACTGTTGTATCTTCTAAATGGTAGTCCTGAAACTCTAAATCAGTTTAGTTTTGAAAATTTACATATCGACAGGTATTTTCCTGTAATGGTGAACATCTGGATTATTGGCGTTTGTATTCTTTCATGTCATATGACATTCAATTATTTGCAAACCATAAAATTACGTAAACACCTCGCCTATCCTGTATCGAAACAGACGCAAATCATTGCCGATAAACTCATTCAAAAGCTCAACTTAAAACAAAACATTACAGTATTGGAGTCTGGCTATGTTCAAACTCCATCCTTAGTAGGATATTTTAAACCTATGATTTTGCTGCCAATAAGCATGCTTAGCGGAATACCAGAAAATCAATTGGAAATTATTATAGCACACGAATTGGCGCATATCAAGCGTCACGATTATTTATTTCAATTTATTCAAGGCATAATAGAATTGTTATTTTTCTATCATCCTGTTGTTTGGTGGCTATCTTCTGTGGTTAATACCGAAAGAGAACACATTTGTGATGATCTGGCGGTAAAGATTTGTGGTGAATCCTTAACCCTAATTAAAGCATTAAATAATATGGAAGCAATTAGAAAAAAAAGATTCGAATTGGTATTGGGATTATCAGGTAAAAAGAATAACCTATTTAATCGAGTACAACGAATTGTGAGACAAAATCCTTCTGCGAAAAAGACAAATAAAATCGTTTTTAGTGGTTTATTTGTCCTTCTTCTTAGTGGATTCATTTTGATTTCAAATTTTGCCATTTCAGGTAATGCATTCACTGGTAAACAATTTTTCTCAAAGATTAATGTATTAGATCAAAATCAACAAAATGGATCCGATGCAATGCTCCTTGCACCTGATAAAAAGAAAAAGAAATCTAGACAGAACAAAAAAACGAATGAGACACATGAATCAACTGAAATTGTTGAAGTAGAATCAGAAATTGAAGATGTAGTTGAAATTGCTCCTGAAATAGAAGTAGAATCTCTTACTGAAGTGAATTCTGAAGAGGAAGTTTCAATGGATTTTGATGTTGATTTTGCATTTCCTCAAGATTCTTTAAAATCAAAAGAGTGGCTTCAGAAAAAAGTAAACGAAATAATTAAGGAGCAAAAAATTGAGTTAGAAAAGGCTGCCCAGGAATTACAGGATGTCAAAGTAGAAATGAACTTTGATAAAATGCGCCTGGAAATGGAAAATGCTCTTAAGGATTTGGATGTTGAGCAGATTAAAAAAGAAATGCAAGAGCAGCAAGCTGAATTAAGGAAAGAACTTGAGGAGTTAACAAGTCAGAATTTAATCAAGCAACTTGAATTGGAAAAAGAACTTCAGAAGGAAGAACTAAGCAATGAGCTTAAAGAAATTGAATCTGACAAAAAGCTTAATGAAAAAGAAAAAGCTGAAATTAAGAAAAGAATTCAAGAGACAATTGAAAAAGTTAATTCCAAAGAATTTAAGGAGCAGTTGAAGAAAAACATTGAAAGATCTAAGAAATCTCTTCAAGAGCATCTTGAAAAAATGGAATCAGGAGAATTTGAAAAGCAGCTTCAAAAACAAAGAGAATCCATAAAAAAGCAGATTGAAAAATTTAATTCTCCCAAATATCAAATGGAACTTCAAGAAAAACTTGAAAGAAGCAGGGAAAGCATTCAAAAGCATTTGGAAAAACTAAACACTCCTGAGTACAGAAAAGAACTTGAAGAACAAATCAAACAAGAAAAAAATAATACGGATCAATCCTTTAGAATTAAGGGTTTTTATGAAGGTGAGAATTTACTTATTGTCCTTGATGGAAAAGTAATTGACAAGAACACTTTTAAATCTTTAGAGCCAAGTACCATTAATTCTATCGAAATATTGAAGGACAAGAATGCAACCGATTTGTATGGTGAAAAAGCATCAAACGGAGCCATAATTATTAATACCATTGAAAATAAAAGAAAGACAGCGCATTTGGTCCAAGTAAAAGGAGTTTCAGGAGAAAAGAACCCTCTTTTTATTTTGGATGGTAAACCAGTAGATTATGAACAATTTAAAAAGATTGATTCAAGCAGTTATAAAAGTGTAACTGTATTAAAAGATGAGTCGGCCACTGCCTTATATGGAAAAGCTGCTGAAAATGGTGTTGTGCTTGTTACAAGTAAAGGTGAATCAGATGAAATGTCTAATCAGTTTCGTTTAGAAAACTTTTCCGGAAAAGATGCTCCTTTATTCATTGTTGACGGAAAGAAAACAACAATAAAAGCCTTAAATAAATTGTCACAAAATGATATCGAAAGCGTAACGGTTTTAAAGGATAAATCGGCAATTGAGCAGTTTGGTGAAAATGGTAAAAATGGAGTTGTACTTGTTTCACTAAAAAATAAAGAAGATGTTGACAACACTTCCATTAAAATTAAGGGAAAGCTAAGAAAAAATAGCCCTATCTACGTTGTGGATGGTAAGATTATTTCTGGAAAAGAAATGGATTTCATTAAATCCAAGGATATCGAAAGTATTAATGTCTTAAAGGATAAATCAGCCATTGACAAGTATGGAGAAAAAGGGAAACAAGGAGCTATTGAGATTACATTAAAAAAATAAAAACTCAATATCAATTTTATACAAAGGATCACGAAAAAAGTGATCCTTTTTTTATAGTATACTCTGATTTGCAAGCAGAATAACAAATTCGTAACTTGATGATGAGAATATAAAAATATGCAACCATGCTTCTAATTCTTGTGATATTATCAAGCTATATCCTTATTAGAATTGTTTCAATATTCAGCAATTATCTAAAAGCTTTTTCCAGAAACGAACACTTTCGTTTTGCATTTGGTATTGCTGCAATCATCGTAGGCGCCTTGCATATTATGTTCCCAATATTTTTTAGTCACCTATTCTCAACTATTTTTAAATCTACCTATACGGCCACCAGTATTTCAGGATTTATACAAATCATTTGTGGAGTTGGCTTATTAATCCGAAGAGTATACAAGGAAGCTGCCATATTATTAATGATCCTTCTCGCGCTATTTATACCCTTAAGCATTTTTATGATGATGGATTACATTCCTGGACCATTAGGCCCAGAATATGAACCCATTCTAGGATATGTTAGAATCCTATCATTTCCTATATTAATATGGACTTTATTTAAAGTATGTGATATGTCTCCAAGAAAGGGACTTCAAACAGATCGATTTAAACATGATATATAACCAATTACAAACCTAAAATTTAGAATATGAGCTACTATATTAAAAGAAGTACAAACTTTAGCTTCGATGATGCTATTGAACGAATTACCAAAGCTGTACAAACAGAAGGATTTGGAATCTTAACAGATATTGATGTGACTGCAACGTTGAAAGAAAAGATTAATGTTGATTTTAAAAAATATCGCATTCTTGGTGCATGTAATCCAACATTTGCCTACGAGGCATTCCAAGTTGAAGATCAAATTGGAATAATGATGCCATGTAATATTACAGTAATTGAGCAGGATAATGGTCATGTAGATATTTCAATTATGGATCCTACGGCAGCTTTTAATGTAATTGAAAACGAAGAATTGCAGCCATTTGCTATCGAGCTAAAGAAGAAACTGGAGCGTAGTCTTACCTATCTTGATGAATAACAATCAAAAATCTTAAATATGAAATCATTTCTAATTTTAATTATTGTTGTTATTTGCATCCCCAGTTCTATCATCGCACAAAAAGAAAATAAACCTGTTGATCCAACCCGCCAGTTTGACTTTTGGGTTGGTGACTGGGATGTTTATACAGAAGAAAATTTAGTTGGCAAGAATAAAATCGTATTTCTCCAAAATAAAAATGTAATTCAGGAGAATTGGGTTTCTGAGAAAGAAAATTTTACCGGTACCAGTTACAGTTTCTATAATCCAAAAACAGCCAAATGGCACCAAATATGGATTGATAAGAATGGTAACAACCTTCTTCTTACAGGTGAGTTTTCCGATGGAAAAATGGTTCTTACCAGTGGCTTAGACTCTAATATGGGTGAACCAAACTCCAAACACAGAATAACATGGACACAGCTAACAAACGGCAATGTGAAACAAGTTTGGGAATCAACTACGGATAGTGGGAAGAGTTGGAATGTTCAATTTCAAGGGATTTATAAGAAATCAAATTGATAAACTAATTTTGGTTAATATATATTTCCATCTGCATCAACCATTGGTACAAACCTAACGGGTATAACATTGCGTTGAATCACTTCGCCTTTCTTCTTTTCAAGAAGAACCAATTTTTTCACATATTTTAAGCCAACAGGAATCACAAGCTTGCCTCCTTCAGCCAACTGATCAATCAAAGCTTGTGGTATTTTTGTTGGCGAACAAGTTACAATTATGCCATCAAAAGGAGCTTTTTCCGGCCAACCTAAATATCCATCACCATATCGGGTATTAACATTTTCATAGTTTAAAGAATCCAGAACAAAAGCTGCTCTTTTTTGCAATGGTTTTACAATCTCTATGCTATACACTTCTCCACCCAATTCTCCAAGAATAGCGGCCTGATAACCTGATCCTGTTCCTATTTCCAATAGCTTCTCTCCTTCTTCTACCTCTAACAATTGAGACATTAATCCAACAATATATGGCTGTGAAATAGTTTGTCCATGTCCAATTGGCAATGGGCGATCTTGATAAGCATACTTCTGCAAATAATGGGGCACAAACAAATGCCGTTGTACTTTTTGCATGGCTTTAATTACTTCCGAGTCATTTATTCCCCGGGATTTTATCTGTTCAGCCACCATTTTAAACCTCTGTTCTTTAAAATCCATATTCTGAACATTTTGTCTCACAGGAATAACAATACCAGTAATAAGCAAAACCAAACCGTATATTAAACTAAAGTTCATTTTATACCATTTTTGATATTGAAATATACCTTATTAGTTGTATACTATAAATTTACGACTTTATTAGTGCTTATCGAAATGTCCTTGCATGCATCTTTTATCGCAGATGTACTAAAAAGGAGATTTATTTTATTAAATTCACAATTGACCTTTGTCTCTTTAAAGCGCTATAATATGAAGAAGTTTACAATTCTATCCATCTGTTTTCTTATTTCAATTAAACTAATCGCACAACAATTCAATATTGTCGATTTTTCTCGAAACATATCGGCAGAAAACATCAAAAATGATGTATATGAATTGGCTTCAGCAAAAATGCAAGGTAGAGAAACAGCCAAGAATGGTCAAAAATTGGCAGCTGTATACATCTACAAACAGTTCAAAAAAGCAGGCTTAATTGGCTACAAAATGCAAACCGATAGTTTGAGTTATTTTCAAAACTTTTCAATCTACTCCAAAACAGTTCCAGGTCTAAATCTTTCTGTCAATGGAAAAAAACTTAGCGAGTACGAAGATTTTGCATTATCTGGATACAAAAGTTTTAAAGCAGATGATCTTGATTTAATTTATTTAGGAACAGCACCTGATAGCTCGTATACAAACAAAGACTTATCCAATAAGGCAGTATTGTTTCTCACATCCAATTTATATGCTGGTCCTGTAAAGGCTCTTGATATCATTAATAAAACCAATTGTAATATCGTTTTTTACTGTAATCCGCTGAATCCTCATCAGATTCAAACGGTTATGCAAAGACAAAAAAACATGTTTAGTAGGAGACAAATTTTACACCCAAAAAGATTCCCTTTAAATATTCCTTTCGATTCACTAGCTCAACCTGAACAATATAACAGGTATAATAGAATGCTGAGTACTTATCAAGGCCCTATTAGTGCTAAAGCTGTTGCTAAAATCCTAAAGGTAAAAGTAAAAGATCTTAAAAAATGTATCAATGGTAGTCCTTTCAAAATAAAAAACGATGAAAAACTAAAAATTGATGTAGTACTTCAAAACGAGTACAATTTGCAATCAACGGAAAATGTAATTGCCTGTATTCCTGGAACTGAGAAGAAGGATGAATACATCGTTTTATCCGCTCATTACGATCATATTGGAATGAATGGACAAAAAATATATTACGGAGCAAATGATAATGCATCGGGAACTGCAACCTTGTTGGAGGTTGCCCGAAAACTAAAAAAAGCTGTAGATGCTGGTTTACAACTAAAGCGAAGTTTTGTATTTGCTGCATTTACCGGTGAAGAAAAAGGCCTGTTGGGATCAAAATATTTTGTAGAGTCTAATACTTTTCCTCACAGCAACATTAAAACCAATTTAAATATTGATATGCTGGGTAGAAAGGATAACCGCCATGAGAACCTTAATTTTGTATACCTACTTGGTGCAAATGATCTGTACCCAAAGCTTAAATCAATTACTGATAGTATAAACAATCAATATCCAAAACTCGAATTGGATTATTCCTACGATACTGCAGATAATTTTCTCTATTCTGCATCTGATCAAGCGTCATTTGTAAAAAGAAACATACCTGCGATCTTTTATTTTAATGGATTACACAATGATTATCACAAAACCACAGATACTCCAGATAAAATAGATTATGAAGCCATTAAAAAAGTAAGTAGTTTAATTTTTCTTACAGCTATAGAATTGGCTAATCAAGAGTAAATTATAAGCATTCACATTAAGTTGTTAGAAGTAATTTTTTCGGAAAGATTAGTAAAACTTAAACAAAAAGAAAACATAAATTCTTTTTTTACGTAAGTTTGTATTGTTCATTGTGAATTCTATAAGCATACAATTATGAGTATCAAAAAATCCTGCCAATATCTTAGTATTGCGCTATTATTCATGGGAATAATATCTTGTTCGGAAAATGACAAACACACTGGTTTTATCGATCCGAATGAAGAATTATTAGTTGGTTTAAGCAAGGTGGAAGGCTACGATCACACTTACAATTACGATTTTAACATATTGAAAGAAAGGGAAAGTGTTGACTACTATGTTCCTGTTAGTATTGGTCAGGCTCTAAACAGAATTCCTGCTGAAATGAGAAATAAAATCAACCTTATTTCTACAGCAGAATTGCCTTTTGAAGTAAATACCCAGAAAGCAAATATTGTTACTTCCTGGAATGACAAAAATAAACTTGTATTTCAAATTCAAATCTCATATCTGGAGAATGATGAAAGTTATGCCACCAATTTCAAAGATTTCTTTACGATTTCAGTAACTCAACATCCAAACAATCCTTTTGATGAAATGAGTGAAAAGGAATTGGAAACTTTGAAAGAGGATCTGGAAAAAAGAAGATACCAAAACTTAAAATTAACCGATACAGATACTTTATACTATTTGCCTAAGTCAGATGATAACATGTGGCCAAGAATGTTTGACTATTACAAATATGTTGAAGCAGAAAAAAGAATTTATAAAGAATCTACAGGATCTTACCAATACTATGCTTGGTACAACGGTTTGATCTACAAAATCGGTTTCAATATGGATGTTAGTGCCATTGACGCCGAAGCTATGGTTAGAGAGATTATTCTAGCCAACTAGAGATATAATATTCCCAATAATAAAAAAAGGACGGAGAACCGTCCTTTTTTTATTTGCTTAAATCTTTCCTGCAACTGTCTGCTAATGCTTTATCTTCAATTGCCTTTTTAAGTAACAAGGGATCTTTATCCACCTGATAAAGCAATTGATAAATTTCACGAACCGACAAGCTTTTTTCGTTACGTTCTTTCAATATCAAGTCATCGCCTTTATTTATGTTTCCCTCACGTATAACACGAATGTATACACCAGGAAAACCAGCCGCAATAAACTCCTTTACCATAGTATCACAAGAAAATCGATAGTTTAATTTAAAACAAGGTTGTCTTGGTTGAGTTACTTGTACCAAACACTCACCAATCTCATAAACATCGCCAATTTTCACCTCTCCTTCATCCAATTCTGAAATGCTTAGGTTTTCACCAAACATGCCAAAATCCCATTCCAAATCAGGAAATCTGTTCTTCCAAAAATCATAATGACTAGTAGAATACCAATAACACGCTTTGTCTACTCCGCCATGATACCTTCTGTCAATTACAGAATCATCTTTAACATCCTCTTTGCCCAAATAAATTCCTTCATCAACCGGAAATTTATACATGCCTGTATTCACCAGCTTTCCATGATAATTGATTTCTACTGATGTTCCTTTATTAGTCGACACTACTTTCATAGAAATTATTTTTTAATGGATCTTAAAATATAAACTACCTCTTTCTTCAGACTCTCGTAATCCTCTTGTCTGATATCAAGAATCATTTCAACGCCAATTCCTTTTTGAATGGAATGAAAAACTATAACTGTATGCTTCTTCGTTTCATCATCATTATAGGAACCCAAATACCCCATTGAATTCTCTAACGAGAATAATTCTTGCTCTTTTGCAATTACCTTATGAATATCAACCGTTAACCTTCTTCTTTTAAATGATGAGTAGTCGAGCAGTGTATTCTCTTCTCCGATATATTCCAAAGACAAAATACAGGATGGAACAACTCCACTTTCCAGTGTTTCAACAGTTCCATTTCTGGAAAAAACAAAATTCAACAGCTTACCTTCCTTAAATTGATCTTCCAAACACCAATTCCCTTTTGGAAAACCGATATTGATATCTGGTCCTTCAATAAAAAAACTATTCCTATAGGTTTCTGTTCCAATTGCATCTCCATTCTCCGACCAGTAAGTCCACTTCCCATTTTTTTTACCCTTTTCAAAGCTTCCTTTTTGTGATAGTTCGCCATTTGAATAATAATAGGCAGCTGGTCCATTTAAAGTATCGTTTCTAAAGTTTACTGATAAACTAGCCTTGCCATTCGGATAATATTCGAGATACAAGCCATTGGCAATGTTATTTTGTGCGATAAAATCACGCAGTAATTTACCATCTTCCGTCCATAAACGAATATTTCCATCCTGCACTCCCTTTTTATAGGAAAACTGCTTCTTTTTATTTCCATTGGGAAAATATTCAATACACTTGCCATCTTCAATTGCTAACTCCTGAAATCCTTCCTCATACAATCTTTCCCACTCAATTATTTCAACCTTTGGCAAATAATCTGTTTCGGATAGCAATGCACCTGAAATAGTATAATCTTTAACCTGATATTTGCCCTCCAAGATGGGATAAATAACACTATAATATTTAGCATCAGCTTTTTCTATAGAAAGCCAGTTTTCATCGAAATAAACTGTTTTTTGTCCATGACTTAATGAGGAAAAAAAGATCAAACAAAAGAATAAAAGTAGATTTGGTTTCATAATAATGTGTTTTGAGTGAATGCAGCAATATTCATTCCTAAAGTTACTTCTTTAAAAATTTTCTGGCCTTTTCATGAAATTTTAAATGTCGTAATCCATTAATCAATCCTTCGTTGGTATAATAATGCCAAAAGTAATCGAACCTATGCTCTACTCCATGCAAAACTTCAAATTCATGATTCAATTTCAGTACGTTCAAATAGTCATGCAAATCATAAATGCATCTGCGATTTCTGGTCAGCACAAAACTATCTTCTGTACCTATTTCCAATCGCAAAGGAATTTGTAACTCCTTTAATAATTCCAGATTTTGTGCTGCCAACTTTTTATTAAATGGCAAAGTATAATCACTAACATATCCCATTCCAACAACTGAAGCAAACTTTCCCGGATATTTCAAATAATAATGAATGGCTCCTGCTGCACCGCGAGAGTGTCCTTCGATTGAAATACTATTCTTTTCAAGACCGGCATTGAAGTTATTCTGACAATACTTAACAAACTCTCCCTGTTTTTCTCCAACAATTAAACTTTCATTCTCTGGGGTAAACCATTGCACATTTTCTCTGTAATTATCTCCACGTATTCCAGCAATTACAACTGGTTCAATTTCACCATCCAGAATCCATTTATTAAGCTGTTCTTCATTTACGTATTTATTAAAAGTTGTCTCGTCTCCACCTTGTCCATGCATAAAAATTATCAATGGATAGTTTCTTTCTTTTGAAAAATTGGGTGGCAAATAAACAAAGTATGGAACCCAGGAACGTGGACTGCTATTGAAAACAAAAAAGCTTATTTTTCCATCCTTACCTGATGTATCTTTTATTTCATTATAGCTTTCAAAACAATATTTCGAGGCATTCATATTCAGTACATTATCTTTTTATGAAATCTATATTAAGAGCAAATAATTTGCAGAATAAAATTGTATCTTCTACAAAACTAAAAATTATCAACCAATAAAAAATTTTTCGAAGCACATGAACTTTCCATTTTTTGGTTTTGCCTGAAACACTGCATATTTAAATGGTTTCAGTACCCCAATATTAATTCTCTCTATATAGGCATAAAAATTACTGATTAATATAATTTGTGCGTTATTCAAATCAATTCTACATTTGTATCGTTACAAAAACAAAGAAAAATAAACTTTAAAATAAATTCTAAGATGCAAACTTTAATCGGAAAAAAAGCTCCATCATTTCAGGCTAGCGCTGTAGTAAACGGAAATCAAATTGTTGAAGGATTTTCTTTAGATCAATTCGTAGGAAAGCAAGAAGTAGTATTCTTTTTCTACCCTCTTGATTTTACTTTTGTTTGTCCAACTGAGTTAATCGCATTCCAAGACAAATTAGCTGAATTCGAAAAAAGAAATGTAGCAGTAGTAGGTTGTTCTGTTGATTCAGAATTCTCACACTTTGCTTGGTTAAATACTCCAAGAAACAAAGGTGGTATTGAAGGTGTAACTTACCCACTTGTTGCTGACTTATCAAAAACAATTTCAGAAAACTTCGGCGTATTGGCTTCTGAGTATGATTATGATACTGAAGGAAATGCTGTTTCGACTGGTGCTCCTGTTGCTTACCGAGGATTATTCCTTATCGACAAGCAAGGTGTTGTTCGCCACTCTGTAATTAACGACCTTCCATTGGGACGTAACGTTGATGAAGCAATCCGTATGGTTGATGCACTGCACCACTTCGAGGAAAACGGTGAAGTATGTCCTGCAAACTGGAACAAAGGTGAAGAGGCTATGAAAGCTACTGCTGCTGGTGTTGCAGAATACTTAAGCAAGAACTAAGAATAAAAAAACAAAATTAATCTCTATACCACTTAGGTGGATAAAATCAAAAAATACAATATCATGAAAATTAACACTTATCAAGATATCACCACTATCGAAGGTGAAGCAAAAAAAGATTATATCGATAGACACTCAGCTTTTATTCACTGTGATGAATCAGCAAAAAAAGGTGAAAAATTCAAAGTAAAAGTAAAAATTGGTGATGCTTATGCTCATCCAGATGATTTCGATCACTATGTAGCATGGGTTCAATTATGGGATGGTGAGAAAATGTTAACTCAAGCTAACTTCTCTTCAGGAGTACTTGGTGGCGAAGCAAACCAAACCGAAGTTGATTTTTACGTGGTTCCTTCTCGTAAAATGAAATTAACTGCAACTGCTTTCTGTACAAAACACGGATTATGGCATTCAGATGAGAAACTAGTTGAAGTTTCAGAATAACAATTTCATAGATTTGTAAAAAGGGAAACCGTTTGGTTTCCCTTTTCTTTTTTTATTCTTTTTGATCTTTCTTTCCTTTTAAATATTTATCCAAGAAAGTCACAATTTGTCCATATCCCTTGATTTCATTCTCCTTCTTGCGGAAACCATGACCTTCATCCGGGAAAACGATGTATTCCACAGGAACATTGTTTTTCTTCACCGCATCAACAATTTCGTCCGATTCCACCTGAAGAACACGAACATCATTTGCTCCTTGAAGCACCATTAATGGTTTGGTTACCTTATCAGCAAAAAATAGTGGCGATTTGTTATACAAGGCAACAGAATCTTGCGTAGTAGGATCACCCATTTCAGCATATAAAGCTTTTCTAAATGACTCCCAGTATGGAGGTATTGATTTTAGTGTTCTCAACCAGTTGGTTACTCCAAAAATATTTACTCCAACCTTAAACTCTTCTGGTGTATAAGTAAGCGCAGCCATAGTCATATATCCACCATACGATCCACCAATAATACCAATCTTATCAGGATCAACAACGCCAGTATTAATTAAGAATTTCTTTCCCCAAATGCAATCTTTCAAATCCACATCGCCATGCTTTTTATCGTCCATAGCATAGAATTTCTTTCCATAACCACTACTTCCACGGTTATTTACAGCCAAAACAGCATAACCCTGATTTACCATATATTGAATTAACGAAAAATATCCAACACGCGATTGTCCACCAGGACCACCATGTACCCAAACCAAAGCAGGTACTTTATGATCGGCACTTGCAACTTTTGGTTGATAGTAAATTGCAGGAATTGGGAGGCCATCAAATGATTCGTAACGAACTACTTCGGCTTCAACAAGATTTGCCGGATCAATTTCAGGATTTAACGTATTGGTAAGCTTTCTGGCTTCTGTATCTCCCATATCAAATACATAAATATTATTTGGAGATACCGATGTTCCAACAACCAATCTACCTCTTTGTTCGTCTTTGGTTAAGCTAATCGATTTGATATCGGCACCAGGAATTTTAGGCAATTGAACTTCTTTTCCTGTTGCAATTTCAACCACTTTAATATTGGTTTTGCCATCCTCATTGATACCTATAATTCTATAAGTTTCATTATAACTGTGATAAGCATACCAAACATCCCAATTGGTTTTATAAACTAAACTTTTCTCTCCAGTTTCAATATTATACTTGTTTAGATATACAAAATCAGAATCTTCATTACACAAATAATACAAGTAATTATTATCTAAACTGAAGAATTGTGGATTATAGCTTGCATCTCCATGATGCTCTGAAATATGTGTACGCTTGCCTGTATTTCTATCGTACAAATACATCTCATTATTTGTAGTAGTCAGACTTTGTGTTAGTGCCAGGTATCTGTTATTCTTACTTTTTGCTTCAACATCAAAACCATCATTGTTGGTGTAAATTAACTTATGATTTGGATTACCATTAAGAACTGATTCAACACTTACCTGGTACAAATCCATAAACTTGGGATTGCGCTTGTTTGATTGATAAAAGAAAGATTTTTCATCACGATCCCATCCCCAAAAACTTGCTTTGGCATTCTCGAAAGGTGTGAGATCTGTAATATTTCCTTCTTCGTCTCTCATGTAAATATGATTGTTTTCATTCCCTCCCTGATCAGCCGAAAACAACACCATATCGCTATTAGGGAAATAGGAAATGGCAAAGTAAGACTCCTTTTCGGAGGAAGTTAATTGTTTTTGAGGTGAGCCATCAACAGGGATTTCGAAGAGGTTATAGATCCCTGTTTCGTTACTGCTTACCAATAACTTCGATTTATCAGAAGAAAATGATCCTCCGCTTACACTAATATTTTTGTAGAATTGTTCGATACTGTAAGATGGTACAGTAATCTTTTCTTTTGCTGACTCACAAGATACAAGAGCAACAACAAAAATCAATAAAATCAGATAATTACGTTTCATATTTTTTAAATGAAGGTTAGAAATACTTTTAGAATTAAGTATTGAGAGTGGTGTCAGTTATAAATTTATAACATTGTATTGGCTTTACAAAATATTTATATCCTGTTCAAATCATTTAATTCTGTTCAAGAATTAGCTTTTGCAACCAATCAATTCAATTCAAAAGCTCTATATTTGCCCAATCTTTTTAAAAATGATATTTGAGACTAATAGTATGAAAGAATCTGTTGTTATTTTGTGTGGTGGAGGTCCAGCACCAGGAATTAATACTGTAATTAGTAGCGTTGGTAAAGTGTTTTTAAGAAATGGTTACCGAGTTATTGGTTTACACGAAGGTTATAAAGGTCTTTTCTCTGAAGATCGTAAAATGGAGGAACTAGACTTTGTAACTCTTGATGCAATTTTCACCAAAGGTGGTTCGCACCTTAAGATGAGTCGTTTTAAGCCAAAAGACAGCGATTTTTCAACCAAATTCTTTATTGATAACAACGTAAAACTATTGGTTACTGTTGGTGGCGACGATACCGCTTCTACAGCAAACAGAATCAGCAAATTTTTAGCTGATAACAATGTAAACATTTCAAACATTCACGTACCAAAAACCATCGATAACGATCTTCCACTGCCAGAAGGAACCCCTACATTCGGATTCCACTCGGCAAAAGACGAAGGTGTTAAGATCGCAACAACAGTTTATGAAGATGCCAGAACTTCTCAAAACTGGTTCGTTTTGGCAGCTATGGGGCGTGAAGCGGGTCACTTGGCATTCGGAATTGGTGCTGCATGTCATTTCCCAATGATTATTATCCCTGAGATGTTCAACAAAACTGCTATCTCTGCAGAGAAGATTGCTCAATTGGTGATCTCATCTATCATCAAACGTAGAATTTTAGGATTGAACTATGGTGCTGCCGTAATTAGTGAGGGTGTTTTCCACTTTATGAGCGACGAAGAAATTGAAAGTACAGGTGTGAACTTTACTTATGATGCTCACGGTCACCCTGAGTTGTTCAACGTAAGTAAATCTCACGTATTTAACATGTTGATTCAGCGCAAGATCAAATCTTACGGACTAAACATTGGAACTCGTCCGGTAGAATTAGGTTTCGGTTTGCGTTGTTGTCGTCCTATCGGATTCGACTTGAGTCTTTGTACTCTTCTTGGTGATGGTGTTTACAGCTTGTTCAAGCAAGGTCACTCGAAATGTATGGTGACTGTTGATCCTAAAGGTGATGTTGCTCCACTTTTCTTGAAAGATGTTGAAGATGAAAACGGAAAAGTGAAGCCTCGTTTGGTGGATGTGAACAGCGAAAAAGTGCAAAATATAATGAATTACAACTTGCATTATCTAACTGAGGAAGATATGGAAGCGGCTAAGGAGTATCTTCCAGATCCAGAAAATTACATTTTCAAAAAGATTTTGAACTGGAATTAAATCAATGAACAATTGGTAATGAGTAATTAATAATTGTAAGGATATAACAAAGGCAGTTTGAGTAATTCAACTGCCTTTGTTCTTATAATTATATGCCAATCAAAGGTTAAAATAACTGTATTAATTAGACAATGATGAACCTTATCACTTTTCAAGCTGTGTTTTTCCCTTCTAGGGAAAAGGGTGAAATAAGAATCATATAATTAAAAATACACCCTTCTGGCTGTTGCCATCTTCCCTAGAAGGGAAGAATTCCTAAATAAACCTTTCTATTGCTTTTCAAGTATTAAATGAACGACTCTCGTCGAAGTAACACTCTGCGTTCTTCCCGTATAAATTCTTTGCGAACTCTGCGTGAAATTTTACTGTTCCCTTATTTGATAAAAAACACCTCTCTCCTGTTCCACTTTTTCGAATCCTTTAAGGCTGGCCAAATTTCCCAGACAACGATCAATTTCTTCTTCACACAGTCCAAGCATTGTAATTAAATCTTCAACCGTACATGGTCTGCGAGATATGGTTTCTTTAATTGCGGTTTCGGTATCCGATCGAAATTGAGTTTGTGTAGACTGCTTGGCTTTTGCAATGATTCTCACATTATCCAATTGCCACAAATCCATTACCGCTTGCAACTCTTCCTGGCTAGCTCCGCGAAGATTGGCCACAGTACCCGGACGATCCAGAGTATTTAGCTGAACGATATCAGGCTTAATCTTCAAAATAATTTCCTTTAAGGCCAACAATTCCTCCTTACTGTCGTTATAGTTTGGCAAAATGAATACTTCCAGCCAGATTTCGCCTTTAAACTCAGCACTAAAATCAATCATCCCCTGAATGTAAGCTTCAAAATTGATCTCTTTGTGTGGACGGTTTATTTTTCTGAATACAGGCTCTGTTGCTGCATCTAATGATGGAAGAATCAAATCTGCTTTGTTTAGCGCTTCTCTTACCTTCTTATCGTGTAAAAGGGTTCCGTTGGTGATTACACACACCGGAATATTTGCCTCATTCTGCTTTACAAAGGCAATGATCTCTTCCAAATTGGCATTTAAGGTTGGCTCACCCGATGCCGTTATGGTCACATAATCAGGAGCCTGATTGTGTTCCAAATAATGGCTCAACTCTTCCTTAATTTTATCTGCAGAGATATAATCTTCTGGTTGAACCGACAATTGCGTTGTTCTTCCAACTTCGCAATACACACAATCAATTGAGCACACTTTTTTGGGCACCAAATCAACCCCCAAAGACATACCCAAACGCCTCGATGGTATTGGCCCAAACAAATATTTATACATTCTTTCCTTTGTCATCTTTCGCTAAACTTACAGTTCTCTTTCGAACCGTGATTTTACATAGCAAACCTAATGAAATATATTAGAAACTAATTAAAATTATCCTTCAGAATTTAAACATTACCTTAGGATTTTCTCTCTTTCGACAAAATTTCTATTTTTGCATGACACACCTATCAAATTCTAACGGACAATTCGTAAATTTTAAGTAATTAACCATCGGGAATATCCGATTAAACGCACGAATATGTCTGAAAATAATGTAAATGCTTATTTACTTCTTACTTGTCCCGATCAGAATGGGATTGTAGCTAAAATTACCCAGTTCATTTACCAAAGTGGCGGCAATATTATTGCCTTGGACGAACATGTAAATCAAAATCAGGAATTCTTTTCATTTCGTGTGGTTTGGAACATGAAAAACTCAATTATTCCTGCTTCGGAATTGCATGCAGCTTTCGAGCCGCTAGCCAATGAGTTTAAGGCACACTGGAGAATCGAGTTTTCGGGACAGAAACAACGTGTGGCCATTTTTGTATCGAAATATGATCATTGCTTACAAGAGATTTTATGGAGATACAATATGAACGAGTATGAGATTGAAATTCCATTGATCATCTCCAACCATCCCGATTTGCAACACATTGCCGATGCTCATAACATTCCTTACCATGTATTCCCAATTACAAAGGAAAATAAACAAGAACAGGAAGCCAAAGAGATTGCACTTTTGAAAGAGCATGATATCGATTTGGTAATATTGGCTCGTTACATGCAGGTATTATCACCAGCTTTTATCGGAGCCTATCGCAATAAGATAATAAATATTCACCACTCTTTCCTTCCTGGATTTGTGGGCGGAAATCCATACAAACAGGCCTACGAACGCGGTGTTAAAATGATTGGCGCAACCAGCCATTTCGTGACAGAAGATTTGGACGAGGGACCGATTATAGAGCAAGATATCATGCGCATTACGCACAAGGATACCATTCCAGACTTAATTCGTAAAGGTCGCGATTTGGAACGTATTGTACTGGCTCGAGCGCTTAGCTACAAAGCAGAGCATCGTATTATTGTGGATGGTACCAGGACGATTGTTTTTGGGTAAAATTACCTCACCCTAACCCTCTCCTCAAGGAGAGGGAATTTGAATTACCAAGTTTTATGGATGGTAAATTACTTGTGGATACACTTGCTGGTTCGAGTTTGCAACTCGGACCTTATGCAAATTTCTGCTCCTGTGAATTTGAAATTCACAGGTTTCGAGTTTTGGATTTCCAATCCTCGAATATAGAATTGTAAATTCTTTACACCACGAGCCCTGATTACAAATCAGGACTAGCGAGATTTTTAAAGATTATACCGAATCCAAATATTCCATCTGATAACAAAGAATAAAATCCCAGCAAGAAAAAAACCAAGAGCAATATATAGAGAAATCCAGTCTTTTTCTTTTTGAATGGTGTTTCGGGTGCTTAGAACATTAAATCCCTCAACACTTACATGGTAGACGCATATCTTTTCATCTGCTTGAAGTTCGTTCAATTTCGATTTAGGAACAAGTACTCTTACATTACAGCCTGGATAAACCATACCTACGAACTCACCAATTCCAAAATAATCTAGGTGATTTGCTGCAACTTGAAAAGTGCATGCGTATTCCTGTAACTTGAAATAGTACATTCTTGTACTTTTTGCAGCATGGATAAAGGAATGCGAGCTATAGCGGCCTTCTACCTTTTCCAATTCATTTACTGACTCAATTCTTTCTTCAGAAAAATATGCATACATGAACAAAGAAGCACCCATCCACAATATGGTTGTAGCAACAAAATATTTTTTATCAAAGAAGAGAGAAAGAAGTTTCCAAAAACTCATTTATTTGATTTTTTATATGGACATAAGTCAGATTGATACCCTCACTCAGAGTGAGAGCATCAAATAAATTATTCTTCCAGCACAAAAGTCTGACTACACATCACCTCGCCTTCATGGATGATCTCAAAAATCCATTCGCCCAATTGCATTTCCCAATCGAACTCGAAGGTGTAGAAGTCGAAACCTAACTCGTCGCTGTATTCGTCTTTTTCCTCAGTGGTTTCGATAAATGCTTCATTGGTTTCGGGATTCACCAATTTGGGATGTCTGATTCTACATACAAAATCAACACGCTCTGCAATTTCAGAACCTGTTTCGAAGCGATAGCTGATTCCAAAACTCAAGCCTTTTTCAGGGTAAATAATATGCGTTCTTTCCTGAAACTCCATATCGTCGGAATGCAAAAAGTAGCCTGTTGAACTGCCAGGCACATATTCTTTCTTTGTCTTCCCTATGGCTTTACAAATTCCGTAATCAACTATTTTTATTTTCATGCTTATTGTCTTTATTGATACTGCCTTTCTTCCCCTGAGGGTATCACTTCAAGTGATGCTCTCAGTTTATTAGAAAAGAAGTCTACAAATGATTGATACCCTCAATTGAATTGAGAGCATCAAAACTACAGCTTTTTTTATAGTCTACTCTTCGCTGGTTCGAGTTTGTAACTCGGACCATATAAAAATTCCACATACTCTGCTAAATACAGAACAATTTTATCCACAAGTTACAGACTTGCGGCAGTTAGCAGCAAATTTCTGCTCCTGTGAATTTCCAATTCACAGGTTTCGAGTTTTGGATTTCCAATCCGCAAAAATCGAATTTAAAAATTCTTTACACCACGAGCCCTGATTACAAATCAGGGCTAGCAAGGTGCATCAAAACTACCGTTTTTTTAGTGGTTGAAAAAATCACAAACCTTACTAAATACAGTATCAAAATCGTTGGTGAGTTCCTGTGATGGCTTGCCATTGGAAGGAAATGGATTTTCATGGGTATATTCTCTGTCAAAATCCAACTCATCAACTTTTATATCAATATCATGGTAAGCTCCCTTTAAAGTATTCATTACTTCGTAGGAAGGAATTACAACATCTTTTTTTAGTGTGATTGCATAAATTTGATTTTCATATTTTTTAAACAACTCCTCTCTAAAGCATCTCATTTTCTGGTAATCCAACATCGCATAAAATATTTTCCCTTCCAAATGATCTTCCTCTATATAATGATTTAGCAAGTGGTCTTTTTGTAGTATTTTTTCAAAATGCTCAACTAAAAATGAATACAAGGCAACATTAGCTTCACTATCAAGAATAAACTTAGACACCGGAGATAAACGATTAAAGGTAGCACCACTGCAAAACAGACATACCTTTGTATTGGCGAAGTAATTCTTGTGATTGCTAAATTTTAAGATTTGAGCCAGAAAACCTCCTATTGAATAGGCAAAAATATCAAACTCAAAATCTTTGCTGATAAAATCATGCTTGCCTTCTTTGCACTCTTCAATAAACTGGATAATATCATAATAGGTTTGCAAGCCTGACCAAATAAAACGTTGTGGCATTGAATGCAATCGCATACTTATGGCAACATTCGACAGCGTAGAATTCACCACATTAGGATATCTCTTTTTTCGCTCCTCGCTTAACTTGTACATGCCTCTTTTGTTACTCCAATGTTTTGGTGCTCGCTGCATGTGAAAAGCAATTGGAAATAATATTACGCTGCTTCCTGTACCTTCACAAATCGATTCGGCCCAAGGCAGGTATTTATCCCAGTCTTTCTCGTTAAATCCATGAAAAAGAAACACTACTTTTTTGGTAGATTCTACTCCTGCAGGCTTTATAATATGATACTTAAAAAATCGATTTTCTTCAATGGAAATATCCTTAATGTGAACATTGTCGTTAATGGTTCCGACCTCTGTATAAAAAGGCGATTCATGTTTTAGATCCTTATGATGAGATACACAATGGTAGTCGAAAACTCCAGGAAGTATTTTATAGGATAAGGATTCAAATTCGCACTCTTTCAACTCTGTTTTATTATTCATAACTCCTTAATTTTAGAATACTAACTAATTTTATTGCTTCTTTATTGCCGTTTATGTAAGATATTTTAGATCTCGAAAAGGATTCACTCTCAGATCATGAAACAAAACGCTTCCGCTATCAAGAGATGCTATGATTTCCTAAACATTAATGAGGCAATTTTATTCTCTCACAAATTCTAACATGATGGCGTTTAGAGAACCTATGTCCTTCTCACTTTTCATGTACTTATCTATTTTTGTGTTTCCCATATTTTGAATTCTATATTCAGGTAGTTCTTTTTTAAACATGAGATATACAAATGTATCTACTATTCTTTCTTTTACACCATGTGAAAGCTTGTGATTTTGAACAATAGAATATTCCATTCCGATATGAGTGATTTCATGAATTATGGTATTCGCAGGCCTTTCGTAATTCATAAACTTTCCCTCTTTATTCGTCAGCAAAGTAATAGTTCCTTCATCAGGAGAATAGCTACCTCCCGTGCCATACAATGTGAAAATAACTTTGTACTTATCAAACATTTTAAATTCCCAATCCCATTGACTTTTCTTAGAATCTATCTCATTAATCAGATTGTTCATAAGGTCAATCTGACTTTCAACTTTTTCTATCGCTTGCTTATAGTTCTTCTGGTTGAAGACTTTGGTTTCGACAAACGTATAAATTGCAGGAAAGTCTTCATTTCCAAAAGTTCCCTTTTTAGATTTCACTACCAACGAATCGATGAATGAGTCTGTTGGAAGATGAATGGTATATCCTTGCTTTTCAAAAAAAGCAATATCATTTATTGTTCTCCAAATTGAAGTTGCTTCTTGTTTTATTGTAGGTTGAGTAATTTCAATTCGAGATTTTGATGTTTGTGATTTACAATTCAAGCTGCTTATCGAAACCGCAACAACAAGTAATAATTTGAATAGTTTCATTTCGTTATAATTTGCCGCAAACTTAGGATACCCCACCCCGTTGCTTTATTTCATTAATAAAAAATTGGTTTATCCTACTATTTAAGAATAAACCAATCTTTATCTAAAGATTCTAAATCCTTGCTGGTCCGAGTTTTCAACTCAAACCATGTACAAGATCACTATATCCTGCCAAATGAAAAACACGAGCAAAACACTCGTGTTTTCAATATTTTTCATGCTTTTTTATAAGCCTTCAAGCAATAACAATCCTTTGCTTGTGCCAATCCATTTTTTGTTTTCTGAGTCGACCACCAAAGCATTTACACCAACAACCGGGTGATTATCATATCTTAAATTGATCCAGTTTGTACCATCAAAACAAGAAACTCCAGCAACTGTTCCAACCCATATATTATTGTTCTTATCAAATGCGATGCTTGATATTTCTCCTTCAATAATTCCACTATTGGAACTTGTGTAAGATACCCAATTGACACCATCGAATTTGAGCAATCCCAAGTTTGTTCCAAACCATTTCGTTCCATTCTTATCGACCGAAACCAAGTAAGCAAAATCCACTAAATCATTATTTGTATTCCCACTGGTGTAGGATATCCATTTATCATCTTTAAGCGATGATATCCCTTTTGATGTAACAAACCAATTGGCCCCTTCGCTATCCTTAGCTATTGATAGAACATTGTTATAAATTAGTCCATCATTTGAGTTGTAATTTTCCCAATTCATTCCATCGAATTTAGAAATTCCTGTTCCCATAAAAGTTTCACGACTAGAATGACTAAACCATATTTCTTGATTGGAGTTACTATAAATGGATACTATTTCATCATCTGTTAAACCAGAATTGCTCATATCATATTCCTTCCATTCTCTGCCATCATATCGATAAGCACCATTCCCACTTGTTCCTAGCCAAACATCATTGTTCTTTGTAACAGCAATTGTATTTGGATTTACATCTTTTAAATACATTGTAGCAATGGAACCATTAAATTTTGAGAGATGCTTTCCACAAAACCATAAAGCATCTTCCGAATCAATAGCCATATGGTTGATTTGATTCTCCACTAGACCTTTGTATTTTTCAAACGCAGTCCATTTTACAACATTTACTTCACATTGAACGGAAGTGTTACTTTCTTTATCAGTAACCGTAATGCTTGTTGTACCTGGACTGATGCCTAACAACTCTCCATTCTGATCCACTTTTGCAATGGTCTCATCATCCGATTTCCAAACAAAATCTTTGTTACTGGCATCTAATGGTTTTGCTTCGGCTGTAATGTTTGCCGTAGAATCTACGATCAAAACCAATGAGGTTTCTGATAATTCTATTCCGGTTACAGAAATGAAATTTGAATCATTACTGCATGACAATCCGAATATGGCTAAAACCAAAATCAAACTGTAATTCAACACTCTAGTATACATATGATTTATTGTTTTATTAAAAGTAAAATTATTCTTTTCCTATTTGTTTCAATTTTGCACGCCAGGTTTTTATTTGAACTTCAACTTCCTCATTAAACACATCAATCATTATTTTGTCTCCTCGTTAAAAAACCACCTATCAAATCTCAAAAGTAAATTAAATATACAAAATTCCCTTACAGCAACCTAATTCATTTAAAACATATCAAAACAAATCAAAATTTATATATTAACATATCTCACCAATATTTCAAGTAACACCAATATCAACATATTCCAATATAAAAATCAGTAAAAAGATGAATTGAATGTAGTTTGCACACAAAATAATGAGCAAATGAGTTGTGGCCTTTATTTTGTACAAATAGAAGCTTAATGATCGATATGGGTGCCTATTTTGTACAAATCTGGGCGTTTTAATCGTTGAAATTTGGAATTTTGTACAAATTTATCGTTCAGTACCCATAATGATCAAAATTTTGTGCAAATCTGGGATCAAAGATCGATCTTGGGGAACATTTCGTGCAATTTTAGAGCTGAAATTCAATAATTAGGAATATATCGTACAAAATTCTTCTCAAAGGTAAATAAAGACGATGATTTGGTGCAAAATTGGATTTTACATCCATATTGGCTCATTATTTTGTACAAAAGAATCATCAAATCCATCTGGAAGGGAAATTTTGTGTTTCATTTTTCACCCAACTCATTTTGATGAATATTTTGTCACAAAATCATCGCAAAATCAATAACGGCGGTATTTGGAGGACAAAATGATCATTAGATTCATATTTATCTTAAATCATATGCAAAAACCAATGAAGTTATAATTATTAGTTCAGTTGATCAAGACATTTTTACTTTATTTTACTTATCATACATTTTTAACAGTTATTAACATTCGTTACTGAATTATATTTCCTAAATTTTGTTTGATTTTAGCCCTAAACACAAAAAACTTAAAAAAATGTCTACAACTATTTATTATTACTGCAGTGGTGATGAGATCAATAGTATCGGCAAAACCATTGAAACAGAAGGTGCGAAAATTGATACCAGCGATGATGCTCTGCTTACCCAAATTCTTGCAGAAGAGAAAAAAGAACGATTGGTATTGGAAAACAGCATCAAATACAGTAAAAGAGGCTCTATTAGCGCTAAATTAAAGGAATTGGACGATATTTTCGACCATGACTTTACCTGCATGAAAGGCTTTATTACTGCCAACAGAAATATGGGTAATGAAGAAATTGCCACAAATGCCAACGAAATTTGGGATTTAATGGGCAAATACAATCGCCAGCTTCATACACTAAGTTTCGAAGGACAATTTACAAATGCCAATATCCTGTTCTCAAAATTTGAAGAGCCAGAAATGAAGGCCAAACTTGAGAAATTGGTTGGTGTGAACGACTGCTTTGTAAAGGCTAAGGCATCCCTAAAAAATGCTGAGACTTGCTACGAAGAGTTGAACGCCCAAGAGTCGCAAATGGTGGATGTGATTGCTCCATCGAGTCAAAAGAACATTCTTCGCAACATCATCAACGAAAAGTTGTTGCCGCATTTGAACAACTGGAATATGGTACAGCCTGATAAGTATGGTGCTTTATTGGATGCCATCGAACGAAGAATTGAAGATGTAAACGCCAAGGCGCGTGCTCGCAAAACTCGCAATGCCAAAGAAAGCGATGAGGATACTACAAGCGAAGATTAATTTCATTTTTATAAATTTTAAGGGCTATAATGGGACATACTGCTGTGTGTCCCTTTTTTGTGTTCTTACCTCACCCTACCCCTCTCCTGAAGGAGTTAATCTTTATGCACAAATATGAAATAGCAATACTAATTAGCATCAGATGATTTTTGAGTAGTATTATCAAGTATAGTTTTTCCCTTAAAAGTGAAAATGCCTACAGGCAAAAGGGTGAAGTAATAAAAAATAAAGCAAAAGCACCCCTCTGGCTGTCGCCATCTCCCCTAAAATGGGAGAATTTGGAAATTAAGGGATTGTTCATCTAATTCTCTATACATTTTATTAAAATGACAATTGTGTTTAAAGATAACAACCATCTAAAGTAGAAGGCATGTGGAAATGCTGTGTGCAGAATCCCTAGACTTGAGCTTTAACCCAAGCAATCCCCATTATTAATTACTCATTGTTAATTGCCAATTATTCATTGTTCATTGTCCTTCGTGCCAGGCGATGACAAAAATCTTGCTTTTCATTTCCCGAGTGTCCTTTTATCCAGTTGAACTCCATCAGTTTCCCTTTGCAAAGTTCATTCACCTCTTTCCAGAGTTTTGCAAATTGAACATCGCGACCAAAGGCGGTTTGCCAATTGTTGTGTTGCCAAAAATGCACCCATTGCACCAAGCCACGAATTACAAAACGACTATCGGTGTTGATCTGTATTTTCTCTACCGTTTTTAAGCGCTGTAATCCATCCTGTATGGCAAGTAGCTCCATCATATTGCTACTTCCCCCCTTAATCATCCGGGAGTAGATTTGCTGGGTACCATCAGGATCTATGGTAAATCCGCCATAGGCCGACTGATTGAATTCCGATGAGTGTGATCCATCGGCATATATCTTATGAATGCCACTCATTTCCGTATTACTGGTGGTTATTTTCAGATTCTTCTTTCGCCTGTCAACCCTGATGTATGTATTGAAATCAGCCTCTTCTAAAAATCGGAAATCTTCCATAAATACACAATTGATAGACTGATTGGGCTTCAACTTTCCTTTAATTCCTGAGCGTATCACCTTCTCAAACTGAAATTGTAGCTTGCGAATGGTTGCTGCTAAATTCGATTCCTCTTCAAATTCGATCTCTCCCTTTTCGGGAGAATAAATCAAACGAATGTTTTCATTCTCATCGGAAAGGAAACATTCAACCCGATCTTCTTTTATGGATTTAACCTGTAGCTTGATTTTTATTACTTCCAATTTGAATCCTTTTTCTGCAATTTAAGCTTTAAGATTAATATAGCTTGTGTTTAGGTTGACATTTATGGTCTTTTTATAAATTAAGACTGCAAGTCTTACAGCAATAGCAAAGGGCATTGCCCTTTGACTAGATAGATTACATTTTTTCTAGCCCTGAAAGGGCGTAAGCTTACGCCCTTTCAGGGCTTCTATTCTCATATTAACTCCAAAGTAGGGCCTTGCCCTACTCTATTGCTAACGCCTCTTCGAGGCTAAATAAATTTTAGTTTATCATACTATGGAAAATGTACCAAGTTCATGATATAAAAAAGCCATCCCCACAATGGAGATGGCTATATTTTACGCTGTCAGGGACAGATTTATATTTTACCAGATTACTGCACGTTGTTCTTCGGTGCGGTACAATGGATCTGTTTCAGCAATTTCGAATGCTTCGTAGAATTCAGGAATGTTGAACAATCCACCATTTACACGGTATTTACCTGGTGAGTGAACATCTTCCTTAATCAATTTTCTTAGGTACTTATCGCGTGTGTTACCTCTCCAAACTTTTGAGTAAGCCAGGAAGAAACGTTGCATGTTAGTGAAACCTTCGATATCAGCTGGCTGATCACCGTTTAAAGCCATTTTATAAGCTTCCAAAGCAACAGTTAATCCACCGTAATCAGCAATGTTTTCGCCAAGAGTTAGCTTACCATCAACATGAAGATCATCAAACGCATAGAATCCGTTGAATTGCTCAACCAATTTCTCTGCTCTTGCGTTAAACTTCTCAGTATCCTCTGCGGTCCACCAGTCTCTCATGTTACCATCTTTGTCGAATCTACGACCTGAATCATCAAAACCGTGAGTCATTTCGTGACCAATTACAACACCAATAGCTCCGTAGTTTACTGCATCATCACCATCCATATAGAAGAATGGAGGCTGAAGAATCGCAGCTGGGAATACCACTTCGTTCAACATTGGGTGGTAGTATGCATTTACAGTTTGTGGAGTCATGCCCCATTTTTCGGTATCAACAGGCTGACCTAATTTTGCAATGTTTTTAGCATCGTAAAATTTTGCAGCTCTCCACAAGTTTTGGATGTAAGAATCTGTGCTAACTTCTAATTTTGAGTAATCTTCCCATTTGTTTGGATAACCAATCTTCACACCAAAAGCATCCAATTTAGCCAATGCCTGTGTTCTTGTTGAATCGCTCATCCATTCTAACTTTTCGATTCTTCCGCGCAAAGCAATTTTCAAGTTATTTACCAACTTGTCCATTCTTTCCTTCGCTTCTGGTGGGAAATATTTTGCAACGTACAATTGACCAACAGCTTCGCCCAACACGCTACCTGTAGCATCCGACATACGTCTCCAACGTGGTTGCTGTTCTGTAGCACCAGTTAAAACAGTACCGTAAAAAGCAAAGTTTTGCTTCTCTAATTCGGTACCAACCGAACCTGCAGCATCATCCAATACTTTCCATTTTAGGTACAATTTGATGTCATCCATTTTCTCTTCAGCCAACATTTGGTTCAATTCTGCCATGTATCTTGGGTGAGTCGTAATAACATACTCTTTGATATCAGCACCTCTTTCTTTAAAATAGCTTGCCCAATCGAAGTTTGGATATTCCTTCATCAATGTTTCAACCGACTTAGGATTGTACATTGCAGGATAGTTTCTATTTTCTAAACGAGTATTGAATTTTGCAGCCATGCGAGTTTCAAACTTCATGATTCTCTCGGCATTTTTTACAGCAACATCAGCATCTTCGCCAATTAATTCGAACATTTTGGCAACGTGCTTCACAAACTCTGCACGTATGTTCAGGTTGGTTTCGTTATCTACCACATAGTAATCGCGATCAGATAATGACAGGCCACCTTCTGACAAATACATGCGGTTTGCCTCAGTGTTTTTCATATCCTGCTCCACACCAGCACCAAATAATGCACCAATGCCCATTTGGTGTAAGTGAACCAATTCTTTACGAAGATCTGTTGCATTCTCCAAACTTGCAATTCTTTCGAATTCTGGCAACAATGGCTTGATACCAATTTCGTCAATCTTCTTCACATCCATTGCAGTTGCATAGAAATCTTTAATCTTTTTCAGATTACTTCCTTCTTCTGCATTTTCAGTTTTTGCTGCATCTTCCAACAAAGTGTGAACAGCTTCATTAGCTTTTTCACCAAGGATATCAAAAGCTCCGTAGCGACTTCTGTCTGCTGGAATTGGAGTATTTTTCATCCAGGTTCCATTCGCGTATTCAAAGAAATCCTCACCTGGCTTAACAGATAAGTTCATGTCCTCTTTTTTGATCACACCAATGCCTTTTTGTGCTTGCTGCGAACATGCAATTGTAATAGCAAGAGCGGCTCCCAAGCCTAATGCTCCCCATGCTAATTTTTTCATGTTTATTTTTTTTAGAATTAGTTTTTGATTCTTGGTTTTCTTTAAACTGCCGAATTTATAAAAATTCCGAACAATACATCTATTTTTTCGATAAGCAGAACAAATCTCGGGATAAGACCCTTTGCTTATCTTCTGCGAAAGCAATATGGTTTGAATAGAAAAACTAATATGAAAGGATGATGGCTATTTTTGATTATCGAAATTGTAGGTCAATTTTAACATTACCGATGGTTTATTACGATAATGATCCTCAAAAATAAAATTGTCTCCTTGGGTTGTGTTCTTGTATTTTATGCTATTGAATACATTGTTCACCGATAGTAATATTTGCCACTGATCGTCCTTTATTGATTTTTTTAAGGCCATGTTTGAAAAAATATAGGCTTCTCGTTCCGATTGTGCAGAAACATGCGGACTCTTGTATTTCACATCCCATTTAAAGGTAAAATTCTCTGGCAGTGTAATAATATTATTCAGTCTGGAATCCACTTTGAATTGTTCCTCTCTTGAATTCTGATTTTCATAGTCCACATTCAATCGATAATGATACATACTTGTCGACAGATTTATATTCCACCAGGAAAACAGATCTACACCAGCCATAAATTCACAACCCAGACTCAAAGAGTTACCAATATTACCTTTCGAAGAAATACTTACATTTTCCGATTCCAATCGATAATAATTCTGTATTACATCAGAGGATTCATGCGCAAATAATTCAACTCCAATAAAATCTTTGTTCCATGATTTTTTATAATTCAATTCAAACGAATTGGAGTAAGATGGCATTAGGTTTTCGTTTCCTTCAACATAAGAGTAGCTATCTTCGTATGTCCTAAAGGGAGCTAAAGGCCAATAATTTGGTCTCTTGATACGTCGCGAATAACTAACTCCAATTTGATGCTCGTCAGTAAAATTGTATAAGAAATGAGCACTTGGAAATAAATCCCAAAAATCTTTGTTAGACGGTTGTTTAATTCTCTCTCCCTCTTGATTGGTATACTCGTAATCCAATTGTCGGTCGGTCCATTCTACTCGGGTACCCAATTTATATTCAAACTTGCCAATTTTACTTTTAAATGTAACAAATCCAGCATAAATATCTCTCTTGTACACCACCTCCTGATCTATCGGATCATTTGGGAAAGGAATTAACATATCGTTCGAATCGTATGTACCATTTTCTACAGTCATTTTAGGTATGTGATCTGTATCCACCTGTCCACCTATTTCAAAGGAAGAGTTTTCACTCAACTTATTCGCATAACACAACTTTAGACTTACAAAAGTTTCGTTACTTTCCGTATCATTTGTACCTATTCTTTCAACTCTATCAGCGTAAGTTTTCGTGTCAATTGCTTCCCCAATGTACTTATGCAAGTAGGTAGAATAATCAGCATAAAAAGACAATAAATGATCTCTGTTTTTTGTGAAACTGTGCTCATATTCAAATGTTGCTCCCAGGTATTGATAATCACTTTTGTTTCTATTCTTCAAATCGTACTCTTCATATTTGATTTCATTTCCATCCTGTAAAGTTTGCTCCACAAAATGTCCTCTTGCTTCGTGATCATTACCCAATAATAGTGGGTTAACATTAAGATTAAAATCGATACAGTCTTTGTCCGTAACGTCATAATTGAAACCAAATTCTACGTATCCATTGGTTCCTGATTGTTTTCGATCTTCTCGGTAATCGACTAGAAATTGTTGATCTCCATAATTGTTGATCTTGCTACCATCGATCTCAACGTCACTCCAATACTGTTTACTGGCATTACCATTAATGTACCATCCTCCTTTTTCCGATTGCTTATCAATGGATAATGAAAAACGTTTGGTTTCGTTGGTAGAAAATTGAGCACTTGTTGTAATCGCATATCCCTCCAAACGATTCTTCTTCAAGATAATTTGAATAATGCCAGCTGTTCCTTCAGCGTCATACTTTGCAGATGGATTTGTAATTACCTCAATTTTATCAATTTTCGATGCATCTAATTGTTGCATTTTCTCCAGCCCATTTTTTACCGGATGTCCATTAATAAAAACCTTAAACGTTCCATCACCACGATAGGTTAACTCCCCTTCAAAACCAACTTCTAAAGATGGAACATTCTCCAATAGATCCAAAGCTACACTTGCTTCAGGAAAACTGGAGGCATTAATCACCTTACGATCTACCTTATAACTAACAGGAGATTTAACCGCTTTAACCGTAATCTCATTTAGATTTTCACTTAATACTTTAAGTTTTATATCCCCAATATTTCTTGTACCCTTATAAACATTCACATCCTTAAACTCAACAGATTGGTAGCCAATAAAACTTACCATCAAATTGTACTTTCCCCTTTTTATCTTTTCAATTTCAAAAACTCCATTATCATTTGATATTGCTCCCAATAAAATGGTAGAATCACTTAATGAAGTTAAAATGGCATTGGCGTATGGAAGTGGAATTGAGTTCTGTTCATCGATTATTTTTCCGGTTATTTTACAATTTTGTGCTTGAATATTTTGCAATAACAGAAGGAAAAATATCAGTAAAATCTTGTATTTCATTTCTTTTCTTTTGCGTTAATTATTTTTAGGGATGTAAACCATACGAAATTGTCTATTTCTTATCTTTTTCTCATATTTGACAAATCATTGGCCTAATATTTTATGTAATATTAAAAACAAGACGAATAGATTATTCAAAAAGTTACAGGCTAGATTAAAAAACATAATTTGACTCTCTAAATATTCATAATATGCATGGTACTGATGGGACAAGAGGAAGAGTAATTTTAGGAATGAGCGGAGGAACAGACTCTTCGGTAACTGCAATGATGTTGCAAGATCAGGGCTATGAAGTAATTGGAGTGTCACTTTGGTTTTACTCCAACAATCATTCTTATGATGAAAATGACAAGTATCCTGATTTTATTTTGGATGCTCAAAAGCTTGCCCATAAACTTGGTCTGGAACATCATGTAATTGATGCCCGTAGAGAATTTAGAGATACTATCATTCAGTTCTTTTTAGATGAGTACTTGGCGGGTCGTACACCTAGTCCTTGCATACAGTGCAATCCAAATTTGAAATGGAAGTTATTGCTTGAGAAGGCTGATGAATTGAATTGTGATCACATTGCCACCGGCCATTACATTGCCATTGAGAATGAGAACGGATTGTTCTACATCAACAAAGGGAAAGATCCTGCCAAAGACCAATCGTACTTTTTGTGGAATCTAAAACAAAATATTCTTTCCAGAACGCTAACACCACTTGGTAAATATACCAAACCTGAAGTGAGGGAAATTGCAAAATCTTACGGATTCGAAGAAGTTGCCAAAAAAAAGGAAAGTATGGGCGTTTGCTTTATGGATCGAAAAGATTACCGTGATTTTCTTCAGGAAATGATCCCTGATTTGAATGAAAAAATTGGACAAGGTAAGGCTGTGAATGTAAATGGTGAGGTATTGGGAACACACGATGGTTATCCTTACTACACCGTAGGCCAAAAGCGTGGTATTGAGCTGGAAGAAAAAACGGGTTTAATGGTCAGCCGAATTGATGCCGAGAACAACACCTTAATTCTAGAGAAAAAAGCCGATTTAAATAAGCTACAGCTTAAAATATCTGGCTACTATTTCCATAATATCGAGGATATCAAGCAAAACAATATTACCACAGTGGTAAGAGGTCTAGGCTTAAATCCTGATGGCTATTCGAAGATTACAATTTTGGACGATAATGAACTATTGGTGGATTTGGAAAACCCGGCTTGGGCTATGGCACCTGGGCAACCGGTAGCTTTTTACATTGGCAACAAACTTATTGGCGGTGGTTTTGCCGAATACAACGATTAATCACTATTTGTAAAGACGCAAGGCCTTGCGTCTCTGCAGTACTAACGATATTATAAATGACAGACGAAATCAATAAAACAGAACTAAACGAGGAATTGATTAAATTGATTCAAATGCGTATGCCTTTTGGAAAATACAAAGGTCGATACCTTATCGATTTGCCAGAACCTTATTTGGTATGGTTTCGCGAGAAAGGGTTTCCCCCAGGAAAATTGGGCGAAATGTTGGCATCCATGTATGAAATTAAATTGAATGGATTGGAAGGAATGTTGCGTCCGTTGTGCAAAAAATATCAATAGAATTATACCCTTAGAGACGCACGGCCGTGCGTCTCTGCAACCAGCACATTTAAATATTAACCTGCAAAGCCATCGATTTAAACAAACAATACACTTCGGTTCCTACATCCAGATTCATCTTTTGTTGAGAAGCCTGCGTAATAGACACAATTAAAAGGAATCCCACATCCACAAGGCAATAGGTTCTGTTTTCCTTTTTGATGATTTTAGTAATTTTTCCTTTCAGTTGATTGCGAATAGAAATGTCGGTTATTTCATTCAAGGTAATCGCTATGTCTTCAGGTCGTAAAGAGACATATAACTCATCTCCCACTTTACAGCAATCGTTGATTAACTCACGCTCCACATGAATTTCATGACTGGCATCGCGATTGATTAATTGGGTTAAGCCATTCTCAACATCGTGCGATTCTACCTTAAATGGAATCACATTCATCAGGCCTGCTCCACGCATAATATCCAGCGATTTTTCCGACTGTATCAAATCAAAATAATTACCATGCCCTTCTACTCTACCATTGCGTAGTAAAAACAGTTTCTGCGTCAGACTAAGCAAATCAGGTAAATCATGGCTCACCACCAACATGGGAATACCCAGTTTTTTATTGATTCTAATCAGGTAAGGGATAATTTGTCTACGCAGGGCCACATCCAAAGAAGAGAAAGGCTCGTCCATTAAGAGTAATTTTGGAGCACTTAACAATGCTCTTCCAATAGCTACCCGTTGCTTTTCACCTCCTGATAAACTTTTGGGTCTTTTCTCCAGTAATTCACGTATTTCCAATAAATCCACTACCTCATCGAAATGAATAATTTGTTGAGCTTTATCGGCATAAACACTTCCAAACAACAGGTTCTTTCGCACTGTCATGTGAGGAAACAATCTTCCCTCCTGAAAAACGTATCCAATTCTTCTCTTTCGAGGTTTTACGAGTCTATTATTTTCTGTATCCAGCACCAGTTCATTACCAATCTCAATATGTCCTTCATCCGGATTTTCCAGTCCAGAAATCAAATGCATTAAAGTGGTTTTTCCAGATCCAGAAGGACCAAAAACCCCGGTAATTCCCTTCAAAAAATCAACCTCAACATCGAGAGAGAAATTTCCTTTTTGAATTTTTAATTTGGCCGATAATGCATGCATATTCAGTAATATATTTTGAATAATTATTTACGATGATGAAGTTTTTTTACCAACATCTCAGAAAAAGACATGGCTGCAAAAGAAAATACCACAGCTACCAAAAGCAATCTAAAAGCTGCAGTTTCATGCCCGGGAACCTGAATTTCATTAAAAAGCGCCAAAGGTATGGTTTGAGTTTCACCAGATATGTTTCCGGCAAAGATTATGGTTGCACCAAACTCGCCCAATGATCTGGCAAAAGCCAAAACAAAACCACTTATAATTCCTGGAAGTGCCAATGGCAAAGTAACACGAATAAAAGTCTGTAATGAATTTGCTCCTAGTGTTTTTGCAGCTTCTTCGTAGCCTGGATCTACCATTTCGATAGACAAACGAATGGCACGAATTGCCAAAGGAAATGAAACCACCATTGAGGCAAGTACAGCAGCATAGAAACTAAATGCCAACTTTATTCCGAACCAATTATTCAGGTACTTGCCAATTAATCCATTTGTTCCCAATAACAAAAGCAATATAAATCCTGTTGCAACAGGCGGAAGAACCAAAGGCAAATTCACAAAACCTTCTACTATTGATTTTCCTCTGAAATGTTTGCGAGCCAACCACCAGGACAATAATACCGATGGAGGAAGAATAAAAACAGCACACCAAAAAGCAACACGAAACGAAAGTCCGATTGCCAATAATTCATCTTCACTAAAATTTAGCAGTTCATTCATATTCATCCAGATTGAATCCGTTTATTCTCCATATCCTTTTCACCTCTTCCGATTGAAGGTACAACAAAAATGAATTTAAACTTTCAGCTCTCTCCTTTTTTGCAGCACCCACATAGGCAATGGCTTCACAGGCAGTATTTGGAAATCGATAAACAATATTGACCTTTTCAGATTTCATTGCATCTGTTTCATAAACGATACCCATTTCGGCTTCGCCCATTTCAACCATTAACAATGCATCTCTAACATTCTTTGCAGGCAAAAATCTATCAGCAAGATCTTCTTCCCATCCATAAAATTTAATGGCCTGCATTGCATACTTACCAGCAGGAACATGTTTCGGATCTCCAATGGACAAGCGGCCACTAAATTGGTTCGCAAAGCTGTTCTCTACCTCTTCGCTATTTAGCTTTTTATTATTGCCTACAGGAACAATGGCCACCAATCGATTGGTGGCTAAATTCTTAATTGTGGTCTTTTCAACCAACTGCAAGCTGTCTATGTAATCCATCCATTTTTTATTGGCAGAAATGTAATAATCAAAATCAGCTCCACTTTCAATTTGTCTGGCCAATATCCCCGATGAAGCAGCATTTAGCTTGACCTTAATACCAGTTTCCTTCTCAAAACTTCTGGAAATTTCTTGAGCAACATTTGTTACACTGGAAGCAGCAAATAAGGTAATTTCATTTTTTCTATTCTTTTTATTCGAACAAGAAAAAACAAACATCGATAATATGATTACAATTACAGTTTTCTTCATGTAGAAATGCTTAGCAAAACATGAAAATAGTAATTTTTAAAGAATACTGAACTCCTTAAAACAATATGATACCAGATTGATCACCTCTAGCTCATAATTAGCAATTGTTTAGCAGTTCTTATTTTGATTCATTTTGGATAATTTCCGCACAAGCACACTATTGATTTATCCTCCAAATCAATGAATTATACAATACAAAATCCTATGGTGTTTTGAAAGTTTTTATTTTCTCGGCTCACTATCCTTTCTGAAATAAATAGATTGAAAAAGTATAGATAGACAAAGAAAGAGACATCGGTTTAAACCTCACCCATCAAGACATAACCAGTTTTGTAGCCACAGCTCGTCAAACTGTAGCAACAACATTTAATTCGTTAGAGCAAGATAGAGTGATTACCTATGATAGACGTCTAATTTTGGTAAGAGTGCTTACAGTCTTAAACTGATTCAACAACAAAAGTTTAAGGTTTTGCGTTTGGAAAAATTGACGAACCGGACCAAATCTTACAATTAAGCCTATACAGAATAAAGTTGAATACAATTCCCAATCTTTATTTAAAAGAACAACATGAGCGATAGTCAACATTGCAGCGAAATAAACCAATCGATGCAAGGTTTTCCAATGTCTTTTCAACAACTTCATTGATCGACGATTTGAAGTAATGGTTAGTGCAAATATTATTATTGCTGAAATTCCTGAAAGAATTAAAGGTAAATCCGAAACAACTGCAAAAAATCCTTCATGATACAGAAAAAAGAAAGTATGTAAAAAAACATAAACACCACAAGATATTCCCATTGCCTGTCTTACAAATAGATTACTTTTGGTGCCAAATACAATCTTAAATGGTGTAATCATTAAAACAGCCATTAGCCATCGTATGGCCCATTCACCTGTTTGCTCAATTGCAATTTCGATTCCTGGAATAATATCTCTTCCAGTTTTGAGTGCAACTTGTTCGGCCAGTTCGATATCATCAAAAAGAATAAAATCAAACTCAGGATATTCGAAATTGAAACTAATCAATGAAAAAATCTTAATTAAAGGAAATAATGCCAACACACAAACCATCAACCACGCGAAATTCTTCTGCAGAAAACTCATAACTTCAACTATACTTGTAAATCCCTCTCAATTTATTTAGAATAGTTCAAAATTGGGATTTATTATTGAAGATGTAAATACCTAGATGTTGGTATTTATTGCATAAAAAATAAGCGTATCTATCCCACCCTACTGATATTTTGCAAGCGGTTCATATCGAGAATTTTTATGTATCTACCATCAACAGAAATGATTTTATCTTTCACAAACACGCTAATTTGCTTGGAAACACTTTCTCTACTCGTACCAATCATGTGTGCAAGTTCTTTACGAGTTAATGGCAAATCAAATTCTTGTTTCTCAAAAATAACTATTGCAAAATAAAGTATTGCATCCGCAAGCTTTCCGTAAATTTTCTTTTGGTGCTGATCAATAAAGCGATGGTAATTGTTCAAACTATCGTTACATACCGAAGAAAGTATCTCATATCCAAAACGCCCATTCTCTTTTATAAATTGAGAGAATACATTCAAATCAATATAACAAACACGTACAGTGGTTAATGCAGCATATGAATAATGATTGTTGGTATCAGTAAATATAGAATGCAAACCCAAATAGGAATGTGGCTTAACAACCTGTAAAATATACTCTTCCTGGAATCGGTTCTTTCCATACTCCTTCGCTAAACCTTCTCTTAAATAAACAATATGCGAAGTCCTCGATCCTTCAGCCAATATAATTTCTCCCTTTTCAAACTTAACCTCGTTGCAATTTTTGCTTAGTAATTCTAGTTCAGATTCCGATAAAGTTTGCGAAGCACATGAACGATCGTCGCAGGTTTGACAATTGGAAAAAATCTTATAATCTGGCTGATGAAACATGTTAAAGGATAATGTGAGATATATCACAAAGATAAGATAAAACAATCACATTCTTTATTGAATATATGCTCAATAGCCTGTTGTAACTTTGTATTGGGAGATATTCCTTTTGATTAAAAGAAGTAATATTTAGAAAAATGAAAAAATTGTTGTTTACAACATTTCTATTGGCTTGTTTTCTGTTTATAGATTACCTGATTTTAATAGCTGTAGGCTGTTCTGCATTTAAATGTGGAGCCCAAGAAGGTTTTTATTGTGGTTTTTATTGCAAGTTTGCATTAAGTCTAATTACGTTATCTGTAATTGGAGGGCTTTATTGCGCCAAGAAACTTGTAAATAATGCTTTATAAATTCAGGTACATCACAAAATACTTTATACAAAACGAGGCTGCACCAAATGGTGTACAGCCTCGTTATTTTTTTATTTTTTCAAGGAATATTTACAATCCCAAATTTTTATTTTTTATTACCTCATCCTGAAGACGACGGGCCAACTTTTGTTCTCTTACCAATGCGTTTTTTCTATGAGTATCAAACTCTTCTCTAACCTCGTCCAAAGTTTGCTTGGTTTCAACGGTTACAACATTACTTCGTTTAAACATCATAAAGCAAACACCAGCTACAGCCAATGAACCTAGAATAAGTACCCACATTAAAGTATTGTATGTAGATTTAGACAATTCCATGCCTAAAAATTTCATACTATCCTTCATACGGATGGTTTCATCCAATTCCTTTTTTAAATTCTGAATTTCAGTATTAAGATTATCAATTTCCCTTCCCTGATTATCTACTTTAGTTTCAGATTTTTTAAGGAAAGATTTTAGTTGGTTTAGAGAATCTTGAACATTTGATTGGTATTTACTCAACATCTCCACCTTAATCACTTCATGACCTTGCCAATTACTTGATTTTTTTGTCATATATTGAAATTGGCTACTTATTGTTCCATTATCCAAGGATGGTTTCGCTTCCTGTTGGGTCGATTCAGTTTCCTGTGCCGATAATGTTAACGAAAATAAAAACAGTAAACAGTACGTAAGAATTGATTTGTGCATTTTAATTGGGTTTCTATTATTAATTTAAGCTCTGATTACAATTAAACGATCAACATGTCTTAAAATTGCCAACTGTTCATTTTTTCTTAAACATTTTTTAGGCAGAATTTCGACTTGCATTTATGTTACCATAAAGAGATCTGATGACCAACTTTTGCAATATACTGTATTTTGTAGCGTTTGTTACATTTTTTTTCTCTAATTCTCTAATTTTTATCAGAGCATACTGTTGAATTGTAATTAATGGCAATACTATTTCTTCTCTAAGATTAATCGAATCTTTTAAGAATAAAGCATTTTGCATTAACTCATCCTGACCAGATACCTTCAACAACATTTCTATGCTTAATTGATATTCATCATAGATCCAACCCCAGAACTCGCCAAATTCTTCATCATTCTTCATATACTCGGTAAGCTTAAAGTACGACTTACAGATGGATTGCATACTATTTGCTACTAGCGTTCGAAAAAACAATGATGAATTGTACAAATTTTTACAGTCAGAAAGTAATCCTTCCTCTTCTAGTTTCTTTAATGATGATCCTACACCAAAAAATCCTGGGACATTCTGTTTCATTTGGCTCCATGCTCCAACAAAAGGAATTGCTCTAAGATCTTCGAAATTCAGTTTCTCGGTTTGCTTTCTTTTTCCCGGACGACTACCAATATTTGCTTTACCATAGTATTTTAAAGCGCTCATCTTCTCCAGGTAAGGAACAAATTTATCTGATGATTTAAACCTTTGATATTCTGCCAAACTATATTCCGAAAGTTTTTCCATCACTAATCTATCCGTGTCACTCAACACCTTGTCCGAGTCATCAAATAAACTGTTTTCCAATACTGCAGAAATTAATCGCTCCTGATAAAATCTTGCAGAATCCCGGGTACCGAATTTAGAACTAATGGTTTGTCCTTGAATGGTAACTTGGATTTCGCGATTCTCTATCGTATTTCCCAATGATGAATAGAATTTATGCGTATTTCCACCTCCTCGTGCTGGTGGTCCCCCACGACCATCGAAAAATGCAACTGTAATTCCCATTTCACGAGATAGTTTGGTAATATTCTCCTTCGCTTTGTAGATATTCCAGTTTGCCGAGAAATACCCTCCATCCTTTGTTCCGTCAGAAAATCCAAGCATTATGGTTTGTCTGTTTCCTCTGCTTATAAGATGCTTCGCATATTCTTCATTCTCATAAAGCTTACGCATGGTAATCGCAGCTTTTTCCAAGTCATCAATGGTTTCAAACAGTGGAATAATATCCAATGGAATTTCACCCTGCCAAGCACACATTTTAGCCATAGCAAAAACTCTTGCCACATCATCTTCACCTCTACAATTGCTTATAATTATTCGATTACAAGCTTTCTCTCCGTTTCTTTTCTGAATTTCCTTAATGGTTCCAAAAAGACTCAAAGTATCTTTTATCACTTCATCATCCGACTGGAATAAAGAAACCGGAGTATTCAGTTTGGTTAAATCCTCAAACTCCAAACTACAATTTTGATCCTTCAATTCTGGAGCTGTGGAACAAAGCACATCAAAGGCTTGCTTTATAATTCTGCTATCCTGTCTGATATCTATTCCAGCGAAATGAGTTCCAAACAACAAGACCTTGCTCCTAAATTCATGCAACAATTCTACAAAGAAACCATCATGCTCTTCTATCAATTGTTTTTCAATTACCGCCAAGGATTGAAGGATTTCTTCCTGCTGCATCCTGGATGAGGTATCTTCACCATTTACCGCTTGCAGTATTCTCTCTTCCAGAGCAAGTAGTTTCTCGTAAACGCCTTTAAAACTTAATCTTCTTCGCAGTTTTCTGATATCTTCGTGATAATTTGACAGGAGAATACTTCGCAACCTATCAGCCACTGCTAAAGTAGTATCTACCTTTACAAAAGGATTACCATCGCGATCGCCTCCAGGCCAAAATCCGAAAGTAAGTACATTTCCGTCCTGCTCTTCCGGATTACTCACTTCTTTCATCAAATCTCCATACAATTCGGATGCAGATTGATAAAATATGTTTTCGAGATACCAGCTTAAACTTTTGGCCTCATCATAAGGCGTTGGTCGTTCCTTTTTATAGAAGGGAGTTTTACCAAGCTGCGTTAATAACATTTTTATCTGCAGTAGGTCATTCTTTTGAATGGCATCAATTAAATCATTAATAATTGCCAATACTGTACTTGGGTAAAACTGTGTTGGGTGCGCTGTCAATACAATTCGAACTGCCAGACTTTTTAACGCCTCACCAATTTTCTCCTTGCTTTCACTACTTGATAATCTGTTTTTAATCGATTCTATCTTTCCTCTTCTTTCCGGATCATGCAAATCTAAAAAAGCCGCATCTTCCAAGGCATCCAATAATACTACTTGACGTTCAATATAGTTAATCACACGAAACATGAAATCCAACTGTTCCGATTCTGTTTTAAAATTGGTTTGCTTTTCAAAAAAATGATCTAAAATCTCAACAGGAGATTTTCCTTCCTCTAATCCCTTACGACAAGTATCCTTCATAAGGGGAATAAGAATACCTGTTCCATGTATGCCATCTAACGGAAGCGTTAGAAAGATACTATTGTACAATTTGTACCGAAGTTCAACTTCGTTTTGAAATGTTTCTGATTGCATAGGCCTTTATATTATTATTCTCCCCCTTTAATTCTTCATTCAAGATAGTAAAAAGAGTGAATTGGCATAAAAGATACAATCAGAAACTTGAAGATTTATTTTTTTATTTCAATCATTACTGGCAAATGATCAGATGGATATTTACCATCTACTTTAAGATCAATAATTTTGTAATTGACTATTTTTGTTGAGTTATCCACAAAAATATAATCGATTCTATCTGTTACGGGCTTATCGTGTTCAAAGGCATTAAAGGTTCCAATCTTTGATTTAGTTTTTGCTTTAATATGAGAATCAATCATATTATCGGCCAAATACTTTATGGCTTTACTTTCTGGCTTTAAATTTAAATCACCCATTAAAACAACAGGCAAATTTCCCTGATTCAATTGTTGAATTTTCCTCAAGATTAACTTAGCACTTTCGTATTGAGCTTTTTCTCCAACATGATCGAAATGAGCATTAAACACCCAAAATTGTTTTCCTGTTTTCTTATCTTCAAATAAAGCATATGTGCATATTCTCTCAAGAACAGCATCCCAGCCAACCGATATTTCATTCGGAGTTGTTGACAACCAAAATGTTGATTCTTTTACAATTTTATAGGCTGAATGCTTATAGAAAATAGCACAATATTCACCTTTCTTTTTCCCATCGTCTCTTCCAACTCCAACATATGAATAATCTGTTAAGTTCTCATCTAAAAACTCAAGTTGATGGCACAAACCTTCTTGTGTACCGAATACATCCGGATGATACTCACAAATTAGGTCAATGATATTTTCTTTTCGAAGTTCCCACTTGTTTATGCCATCATTGGGATTATCGTATCGAAGATTATAGGTCATAAATTTTTGGGCATACAAGGAATTCGTTAGTAATCCCAGTATTATTATGATATTACATATTACTTTCTTCATTTTTCTTTTCAAATTTGAAAAAAGGCTGCACTTAAAGCACAGCCTAACTAAACTATTTCGTTGATTTTAATACAAAATGCAATTCTCCTCCTTGCATTATTTGCTGATGAGTAATGGTTAATTCCTTGTACTCTTCACCATTTAGCAATACCTTTTCAATGTAGTGGTTTTCTTTGCCTTGGTTTTCAGTAGAAATGGTAAAGCTTTTTCCATTTGGCAAATGAAGTACAGCCTTTTCAATCCAAGGTGAAGTAATATCATAAACTCCATTTGCCGGATTTACAGGATAGATTCCTAAAGACGAAAATACCATCCAAGCAGACATTTGACCGCAATCCTCATTACCACAATATCCATCAGGTCGAGTAGTATATTGGGTATTGATAATTCTGCGAACCATTTCCTGAGTTTTCTCTGCTTGATTGATATAATTGTACAAATAAGCAACATGATGACTTGGTTCATTTCCGTGAGCATATTGACCAATCATACCTGTACTGAATATTGGCAACTTATCATCTGCCGTAGGATAATAGGTAAACATGGAATCCAATTTTGCCGAAAAATTTTCCTCCCCAACTGTTTTTATAAACTCTGTCACATCTTGTGGTACATACCAGAAATACTGCCAAGCATTACTCTCACAAAAGTAATTGGTATATTCCTTAGGTATGAATGGTGAAACAAAATTTCCTTTAGGATCTTTAGGTCTGAAGAAAGTTGATTTCGGATCATAAAGGTTTTTCCAATTTTCTCCTCTTTTTAAGAAATATCCGTAGTCTGCTTCTTTATTTAAAGCTTTTGCAAACTGTGCAATACACCAATCATCGTAAGCATACTCCAGTGTTTTTGAAACAGACCAGTTTTCACCTTCCTCATCAGTAGGAACATAGCCCAAATGCATATACTCATCAATCTGGCGACCTTTCTCCATTGCTGATTCTTTACAAGCTTTGTAAGCTTTTTCAACATCCATTTCAATACCTTTAAAGTAGGCATCAACGATTACAGGAACCGCATGATATCCAATCATCATATTGGTTTCGTTTCCTGCCATAGACCATACAGGCAACAAACCTGTTTCATCGTAATGAATTAGAAAAGATTTGATGAAATCTTCTACTTTATCAGGACATAAAATTGTGTATAATGGATGTGCAGCTCTGTAGGTATCCCACAATGAGAAAGTATCATAGCGATCAAATCCCTCTGCTTTGTGGTATTTTCCATCTGCACCTTTGTGCATTCCATCAATATCTGAGTGCAAACTAGGAGTAAGATATAAATGATACAAATTGGTATAAAACAATTCTTTTTGTTCTTCATCTGCTTCAATCTCAATTTGAGACAATAAGTTCTCCCATTCTTGATCAGCTTTCTCTACTACACCATCAAAATCCCAATGGTTTAGCTCTGCCTTCAAATTCTTTTTTGCTCCTTCAATGGAAGCGGAAGATAAGGCAACTTTTACCAAAATTTCTTCAGGATTTTCAGTATCAAAATTTGCGATCAGTTTTGTTTTAGGTGAGGTAACCGACATGTTTGCCGACTTCTTATCTCCTTCAAACAATTCAACAGATTTGAAAGCTTTTGAAAATTGTGCAGTAAAATACAGATGTTGATCTCTTGCCCAACCATTTGATTTTCTGTATCCCGATATGGTCGAATCATTCTCAACAATTATTTTAGTATCATATGGGTTATCCCAATTCAATTTATATCCCAAATCCAAAATAATTTTAGAATCAGAATCTTTAGGAAAACTGTATCTGTGAAAACCTACTCGCTTTGTAGTGGTAAGCTCAGCGGTAATTCCCGAACTCAACAATTCCACTTTATAATAGCCAGGTGAAGCTTCCTCCTTTTCATGAGAAAATTTTGAGTATGGACGATAATCTCCTTCCGGTGTTAAATTATCTGTAAAACGACTATTTAAAGGCATCAAAAGAATATCATACATATCCCCTGCGCCAGTTCCTGATAAATGAGTGTGACTAAATCCAGCTATGGTTGAATCAGGCCAAAAATACCCTGCGATTCTATCCCAACCTGGCAAACCGTTATCAGGACTAAGCTGCACCATACCAAAAGGCATTACTGCTCCAGGATAAGTATTACCTGGTCCATCGGTACCTACGAAAGTATTTACATAGCTAGTTAATTTCCGCGGCTCTGCCTGCTTTTTATTGCACGCAAAGAGACCAATCATTGCCAAACAAAAGGCTAATAATCTCATAATAAGTAAATAGTTTATTTTCCAAATAAAATGGAAAATGTAAATAGTAAATTGGCTTTTGGAAATATGTTCCAAATATAAACAAAACATGCATTCATATCCTACAATTCGTGCAAAAGCTGTTTCATTTTTTTAATAAATTCTAAGAAATGCATTTCCAATATTCATTAATCACTTCCTAATTATCCGCTATTGATTTTTAAGATCTAAATGAATAAATATTTTAGTAAATTAGATAACTACCAAATTTTAACCTAAAACTCAATGAAAAAACTAATTTACACAGTATTCCTTCTTGTAATTATTTACTCATGCACTCAACAAAAGGAATCAGGTATTAAAAATATCCGAAAAGGAGAATATTTAGGAGAAATTAAACCGGATAGCATCGCCAGGTTATTTGCACCCAACTTCGTATCCAGCCATCTGCATGAAAGAGACTTTACCATGAGTCCTGATGGTAAAGAAATATACTATACCATCAGATACGGCGCTGACTATTACATTGCCACTTCCAAAATGGTAAATGATGTTTGGACTGAGCCTGAATTTGCTTCTTTTTCAGGTAATCCAGCATACAAAGATCTTGAACCATTTATTACCCGCGATGGCAAAAAATTGTTCTTCATGTCCACAAGACCGCCCAAAGGAAAGGAACAAAAAGATGGATGGTTTTATCAAAACATTTGGGTAATGGATAAAACAGTTGAGGGATGGTCGGAACCTTATGAACTGGAAGGACCAATAAATACTGATTCAGGACAATATTACCCAACATTAACCAATGATGGTACCATTTACTACACACACGAAGAAAGCAAAAATGTGCAAGTCATATATCGATCGAAATTGATTGATGGGAAATATCAAACGCCAGAGCGTCTTCCTAAAGAAGTAAATCCTACCAATATGCAATACAACTCGCTGATTGCACCTGATGAGAGTTACCTTATTGTTTGTACTTTGATTGAAGGGAATAGCATTGGTCGAGCAGATTATTATATCAGCTTTAATTTAGGGAATGATAATTGGACTCCTTTAATGAATATGGGGAATAAAGTAAATTTCCCAAACACATTTGCATTGTCGCCATCTTTGTCTCCTGATGGAAAATATTTTATCTTCTCTAATAACAAGCAAATACGTCAACAAAAACCAAACCTTAAGGAGGTAAAGCAAAATGCTGTTTCTCCTCAGAATGGAAATCTTGATTTGTATTGGATAAAAGCCGATTTTATTGAAGGTCTTAAGGCAGAAGCTTTAGCAAAACAGAACAAACAGTAGGCATATGAAGATTTTATTGACCGGCGCCAATGGTTATATAGGTAAACGATTACTTCCTGTTCTCTTGGAACAAGGTCATACTGTGTATTGCTGTGTTCGAAACAAGCAACGGTTTACGCATAAAGAATATTTCCACCCAAACATTAGGGTATTAGAAGTAGATCTTCTAGATCCAAAATCTTTAGAGAAAATTCCTAAAGATATTCAGGTCAGCTACTACCTGATTCATTCAATGCTTCATGGTACCGTAGGATTTGATGTTCTCGAAAAACGATGTGCACAAAACTTTGTAAACTGCCTAAAGAAAACGGAGAATCGACAGATTGTATACCTTAGCGGCATTGCCAATGAAGAAAAGCTTTCAAAGCATTTACAATCGAGAAAAGAAGTTGAAGACATTCTAAAAGAGAGTCGCAGCTATGTGACCATTTTAAGAGCAGGAATTATAGTTGGCTCTGGAAGTGCATCATTTGAAATTATTCGTGATTTGGTAGAAAAGCTACCAATCATGATAACTCCACAATGGTTATTAACCAAATGTCAACCCATAGCCATTCGCAATGTAATTGAGTATTTGCACAAGGTAATTTACAACAAACACTGTCTGAACCAGACCTTTGACATTGGCGGAACCGAGGTTCTAAGCTATAAGGAAATGCTGTTACAATATGCTGAGGTTCGAAAACTGAATAGAAAGGTAATCACTTTACCCATAATGACACCTCGCCTTTCTTCCTACTGGCTATTTTTTATAACTTCAACATCCTATAACCTAGCGGTAAATTTGGTTAACAGCATGAAAGTGGAAGTGGTTTGCCGACCAAATGATTTTGCCCAAAAACTTGATATTCATCCAATCTCATACAAAGAAGCGATTGAAAAAGCTATGGGTAAAATCAAACAGCAGATGGTAATTTCATCCTGGAAAGATGCCTTAAGTAGTGGAATATTATCGAACAAAAACTTTAAGTATGTAGAGCCTCCAAGTTTTGGTTGCTATTTCGATACCAAAATTCTTCCTGTGAAAAACAAACAATTGGTTTTGGATAATGTTTGGGCTTTAGGTGGGAATAGAGGTTGGTATTATGCAAATTGGCTATGGCAATTTCGTGGCTTTTTGGATAAGCTGTTTGGTGGTGTTGGACTAAACCGTGGACGAAGACATCCTACGGAGATAGAAATTGGCGATTCACTGGATTTTTGGAGAGTATTATTGGCCGATAAGGAAAATAAAAGGTTACTGCTCTATGCTGAAATGAAATTACCGGGAGAAGCTTGGCTCGAGTTTTCTTTGAAGCAAAACCATTTGCAGCAAAAAGCCATTTTCAGACCCAAAGGCTTGGCAGGAAGACTGTATTGGTATTTGAGTTACCCATTCCATGTTTTTATATTTAAAGGAATGATTAATGGCATTATAAATTACAATAAAAGATCATGAAAAAACGCGTAACAGGAATAGGTGGAATCTTTTTCAAAACCAAAGATCCCAAAAGAACAAGAGAATGGTACAACAAACATTTGGGCATTCAATGTCCTGATGAATATGGTGGAGTTTTCGAATGGCAGAAAACCAGTAAGCCTGAAGAAACTGGATTTACCATTTGGGGGCCGTTTGAGGAGAACACTGAATATTTTCAGCCTTCAAAGAAAGATTTCATGTTCAATTATCGTGTTGAAAACCTTGAAGAATTGCTTACAATTTTAAAAGAGGAAGGGGTTGAGATTGTTGGAGAGATGCAAGTATTTGAATATGGAAAATTTGGCTGGATTCTTGATCCTGAAGGAAATAAAGTAGAACTTTGGGAACCTATTGAAGGCCCATTTAGTGAGATGTACAAAGGAAAATCAACCTCTGAATAATATATACATACATGACAAAACCAATCGTTAATTTTTTAGATCCCTTAAGCATACCGGAAGAAAATTTAAAGTATTCCATCGTTTGTTCGAAATACCAAAACACATGGGTGTTTGTTCGCCATAGAATGCGTGAGACCTGGGAAATGCCTGCCGGACATATTGAAGCGAATGAAACAGCACTACAAGCAGCCAGAAGAGAGCTGTACGAAGAAACCGGAGCCAAAGAATTTAGCCTTAAATTGATTGCCGACTATTCCTGCGATTGGAAAGGCGAAATCAATTATGGACGAATCTTCTTTGCCAATATTACTTATTTGGGAGAATTGCCTAAATCTGAGATCGCAGAAATTTGTTTCTTTAAAGATTTGCCTGAGGATCTAACCTATCCTGATATTCAGAATTTGGTGTTTCAAAGGGTGTTGTTAATACTATCCAATCAATTACACAAATCACCTCAATCTATCGAGTAATAATATGCAAATGATATTGACTCCATCTTATGAAGATATTTTTGATGGACCTATACCCAAATTAGAAGATATACTAAAAAGAACTTCTACAGCTATACTAATTGAACTCATAGCATATATTGATGCACAATTATACCCAAATGCTACTTGGAATAAACAAGTCAATATCCTCACGCACTACTTAAGTAGACAACCTGTAAATCTTCGCAACGAAATTTATACTAAATTTGATTTATTCAAATTCAAAAATGGGAATAATGAAATTTCTATATTCTCGCGGATATATTTGAAGCATTTCCTTCATGCCGTGTTATTAAATGATAATAACTTATTTGCTGATGATACATCTCCAGAACAAGAATTAGAATTCCTTAAAGCTTATTTACTTATTCAATCTGACCAAAACAATCTAGCAACTGCAAGGGATCAAGTTGAAAGGCAATCATCTAATGGTGATTTTTTTCCAATCCATACATGGCCTATACTCATTAACCAATTTGATATACAAATAATTGTTAATCCAATATATAATTTAATAAAAGGAGTTTGTTTTTTAAATTATCTTCAATTTCATTCTAATTATTCCAAATACGTCACTGCGTTTCTAAATAAAAATAACAAACCAAATTCTTGGGAATATCTTATGACTATTTTTGGATTACTGAAAAAAACATTAAAAAACAAAAAGGGGGATATTAATAATTACTTTTTTAATTGTGCCAAAGAGTTACAACCACTCTTTAATCACTTAACATTAACTGTCGATGAATATAATCGCAAACTATCTTGTAAAAAGGAAAATTTCTCTTTATTAAAAGCAAAACCTATAATGAAACACGGTGAAAGATATATAGTACTTGACTGGAATCTTTTAATGAATAAAATATATGATGGGCTAATATTTGATTTTTATAATACTTCAGGAATTAAAACTAATCAAGATTTTGACACACTCCCAAATTTTAAAAAATTCATTGGTAATGCTATTACCGAGAAGTTTCTATTTCAGCGAATACTTAATAATATTCTGGATAAGAAACATTGTAAATTAAACCTTCCAACAACAGATAACAATGGTGAACCAGATGGTTATTTTAGACAAAATAGTTCAATTGTTTTATTTGAAATTAAAGACGCATTTTTTCCAGCCTCAGCTATTAAATCTAGTACCTACCAAGATATTAAGAATGCTATAGACTTGAAGTATAATAATAAGAAAAAAGGAATAGCACAAATAATTAAACAGATACAGAAGCTATCACAATCTCCTTTTTATTTTGATGATTATAAAGGTAAGATCAAAACAAAAAATCTCCAATTATATCCAGTAATGATATATACAGACAAAAATTTTGGAATGCCAGGAGTAAGTAATTATTTAAATAACGAATTCAATTTAAAGCTTGATAGTTTAAACTTAAGACAGAACTTTAAAAAAATTCAAAACCTAACCTTTATTGATTTGGATATATTCATTCGTTACAATAAATACCTAAAAAACAATGATTTTATCCAAATAATAAACAGGTTACATAGTGAACTTAAAAAAAGAAAAAGGAATAGTTTAAGAGGTAAGCAACTTCAAGATTTTTTAGATTTTAACGAAAGTCAAGACCAGATATTTCAAGAATTAAACCGAATGAAACGAGAAAAAGAACATAACCTAAGAGAATTAATTGAACTTTTAGAGCTTACTGAAGGTTTACCCAAAAATTAACTAAACAAAAAAACATGTCCCAAATCCACTTCCATTCCAATTTTTATGAGACCATTAAAAACGGAAACAAAACTCAAACAGCAAGAGTAGATGAACCGATCCCTGAATTGGGAAAAGGCGAAGCCATTTTTGATGACAAGCCTTCCATAGAAATACGAATTACGAAAGTGACACACAAGAATTTTAAAGAATTAACAATAGCAGAAATCAAGAAGGATGGCTTTGATACGAAAGAAGAATTATGGTCTGTTTTACTGGGATTTTATCCTGAACTAAAACAAACAGACCATTTAATTTTGATTGAATTCGAAGCTGTATAATTCTATTTTTCAAATAACACACAAACAGGTTTAGGTGCTTTTATCTCATCAACGAAAGTAAGTAAACCTGTTTCTTTATTGCGTTTAAAACAAACCAAATTATCTGTATTCTGATTGGCTACAAGCAAAAATTTCCCGTCAGGACTTAAACTAAAACTACGAGGATGATCACCACGTGTAGATTCATGTCCTATCAATTCCAACCCTCCATCTTCCAATACAGCATATATCACAATGCTGTTGTGTCCGCGATTAGAACCATACAGAAACTTTCCATCGGATGAAATATGAATATCAGCTGTAAAACTGCTTCCTTTAAATGCTTGTGGTAGGGTATTTACATTGTCAATAGTTTGTAAGCTTTCTCCCTTTAGAATGGTAATTGTATTGCTAAGTTCATTAATCACATAAATAACCTTGCCATTGGGATGAAATGCCAAATGTCTTGGCCCTGACCCTTCAGGCATTACAATGCGTTCTGTATGGTCAAATTTATCATCCTCAATGGTAGAAGTCCACAATTCATTGGTTCCTAAATCCACAGCAATCGCTCTATTTTTATTGGGTTGAAACCAAATACTATGAGCGTGTGGAGCATCTTGTCTACCCTCAACGGTTCCTGATCCTTTGTGCTGATTCACATCCATCAATTCAGAAAGGTTTCCTTTTTCATCAACTCGCAGTAAACCTGTATTTCCACCGGTATAGTTAGCTGTTAGAACAATACCCTCCTTTTCTGTAACAAAACAAGGATGTGCTCCTCCACTTGATTTTCTACTGATCAGCTCAAGCTGATCACCTATCTTGTAGCTTTCAACACTCCCAACTCCATCCAATGAATTGATCTCATTTATCGCAAGCAAATTTTTACCCTTATTGGCAAAACTCAAAAAAGATGGATTCTTGGTTTCAGCTTGTAAACTCAGCTCGCCAAACTTTCCCGATTTATTCATTGTAATTTTATAGATTCCCTTAGAGTTGGTATCGGTATATGTGCCGATATAGATGGAATAGGCTGCCTGAGTCATTTTCTTCTCTTTTGATTGATTGCATGATAGCGCAAAAATAGATATCAGCGCCAGTATGATTGTAGATTTATTCATGAGATCTGAATTAATTCACTCAAAGATAAGAGAAAATTATGGGCATCAACTATATTAATGGATAGGAAAAATTACCAAGCATAAAACCTGAGTCACTACAGAAATTAAGGTTGATTTTTTCAATTGGAATAGAAAAATAATACAGTGGAAACTTCCTTTACTTAATTATCGACATAGAATATTGAATTGAGACCATACTTTTTCCAATGGGAAAGAAAAATGAAGTCATGGGAAACATTCTTTCGTCAATTAATGGGTGCTTTTTTCAAATTGACTTAGAAATTTAGTTCAGGGGAAGGAGAAAAATGAAATTGAATCACTTCTGGAGTAAATTGAAAAAGGGATTTGATTAATTGAAGGGTGAAAATGTCATAGGGCGAGTCAAAACTCTATCGGGGTCAGTATTTATAAAGGATTTTCACCTTTTTTCGTTTACTACACTTATTTATCAACAAGCACAATCTTTCGTTTCACTTGTTTATCGAGATACTGAATGAGTAAATAGTAGACACCAGAAGAAAGTCCATTCATATTCAAATCCATACGATTGCCCGAATTCAAATATTCCATTACCTTCCTTCCTGTAGAATCGAAAGTACTCAACCGAAATTCCTTCACCTCATCGTGTTCAATTAATATGGTAAAAATTCCATTGCTTGGATTTGGATATACTTTTACCTCTCTTTCGGCCTCATCGCCTGGGTCTGGTGTAGGATCTGGATCAGGATCGGTATCTGGATTGGGATCTCCAGCAATGGTATCACGAACAACCAACTGGTGCGTTCCTTCAGATAGATCCACTGTAATCTCAAAAATCCCAGCTTCATTCGAATCTCCAACTCGCTGCAATTCATCGTCAACAAACACACCAAATGAGTTATTGGTCTGCATATCCAAAGCAAAAATCTTAATGGTTCGGTTTCCTTCTATCGGGTTGACCATATAAGAGGAATTTAAAGTATCGCCCTTTGCATGGAACAGATAAAGATGATTCTCCCAATCAACACCAATGGTGCTTTCGTTTTTAAACAGTTTGCCACCTGCATTCGATGGATTTTGATTGTCTCCAATCTTAATGGTATGCAGATAAACCAAATCCTCACTTACCTGCGTTGGCTCAACCTCAATTCGCCAGCTTCCAGGGTGTGCCGAATCGAAATTGGGACTATTGTCCGGAGGATAGTTGGTACCATTTACCCAATACTCATAAGCACTTCCTCCAATTAAAGTAGTTGTTGTTGATTCTGGCAACAACGTACGTATGGCAACATTTCCATTCCCATGCGATGCCTTATAATCTCTGCCATTATAGCTAATGATTTTATCAGAAACTGTAGTACTCACCACCTGACCATTGATAACAGGACGATTGGCAAAATGATTGATGTACTTTGCCTTTCGCTCTCTCGATGATACATTTAGCAAGTGTAGATGATCCAACACCAAAACTCTATCGGGTTTGTGATACAAAAGCCTGCGTTCGAACCTGTCCAATTTATTGGATGCATAAGAATCAGCAGCATCGCTGATATAATAAGCATAGTCGTCGCCAGCAGCAAACTTTAGCCACTCTCCTCTTCTGTGATCACTATCTGTAACATCACCCACATTCTCCAATCGATCGGTCCATATTTGTCCACCATCATTCGAAACGGATCGGCCAAAAGCACGATACGACTCCGAACCATCGAAAACACAAATGGAATTGTGCGCAATGGTACGCGAATAGTAATTGTTGTAATGATTCGTGGCATAAGAATCGTAATGACCAGCATCCAATATTTGAGGTTTGTCTTTTATAATTACAAAATGGTTGTTGTCTCTGTGCTCATGATCAGCTCGTTTGGCTGGAGCACAATAATACCAAATCATGGTAGCATCCTCATTCCATGAAGTTCGGCTAACCGCCAGTCCGGTTTTGTCAGCCCACCAATCCAATGGTGGCTCAGGATGCGAAACCGTAGGGGCCTCAAAATCTTTAAACAGAAGTTTCTGAAATACCAGGTTCGAATTGTTCAAGTATTGAGCTGCACCATATTTTTGAACCAAGTACTGGCTTCTTTCGTCGCCAAACTCTGCTGCATGACGATACATTACCCTGTTGGCCTGATCTAAATTGATTACTGCATCGCCCAAATGAATGGTATAATTATCTGGACGATAGAAATACCAGTACTGATTGATCGATTCTCTAATCCATGATTGTTCTTGATAGTAATCAGTACCTGTTGCAATTTTCATATCATCAAAAAACTGGTACTGTCGTGGCAAACCGAACATAGAGTACGCTGCTCCCCAATTCCAACCTCCATCATCATCTCGAAAGTAAGCAAAGGCAGGTAGAATACCATTTTCCCATTTGCCTACCAGGGTTTTGTACCAGGAATTTACATCCGACATCTGGCCTGATGATAATCCATCAGCACCATGAAGTGCAAGTGCAGCATGCATGGTAATTCCGCAATTATAAATGTTATGGCTGGTTACATAGCTATTACCTGAAGAGGTTAGAACATAGTTATCCATAAAGTATTCCAAAACCCGAAACAACGCTTTGGAGAGTTGTTGCCTCTTAACCTGTGGAACATCATTGTAAGTCCAATCGAGAAGAATGGCTCCATAATTACAATTGTCCCTTAGCAGATTCTCTTTGGTATCTCCTGAGTAATTGTCGAAGTTTAGTGAATTTAGGTATTCAACATACCTCGATATAATAAATTCGCAGCGTTTCAGTGCCAAGCCATCAGTCCCCAATTTCAATAAAAAGGCAGTCATACGTGACATTTGAAATGCATCACTCGAACCAAACTCGTAATTCCATTGAGTGGAATCCGATCCAACCATGTAGGTTTTTGAACTGGTAACCCAATTTCTATCGTAAGCACTCTTAAATCGCTGATAGGTTTCCTGACACTCCCCACTGGATATATTCGCTTTTAACCAGTCAAAGCGCTCCTTGCCCAATTCTATTCTTGGATGTTGTTCATTAACAAGTGGAACATCCTGAGAATAACAACCAAACAGTAAAAAGAAAAACAGAAATACCAATACACTTCTCATCTTGCCCCTTCTTTTGACATATCGAAGTATAAAATACAAAAATTCAAGGGATTAAGCAGATTAATATTTCGTAAAACTGCTTATTTAGAATAATGAATCAGTGGTTTTGAAGAAAGTTTATACTAAGCAATTTGAGTATTCAACTTTCTGAATTCTCTGATGATAAAGATACTCGCTATCATGGCTGAACCGACATCCGAAATTGGCCCTGCAAACCAAACTCCATCAAGACCCAAATAATCTGGTAGGATAAAAAGAATCGGAATCAAAAGAATTACTTGTCGCATTAAAGTAAGTAAGGTAGATACTCCTGCCTTTCCAATGGATTGGAAGTAGTTTCCAACTATGATCTGAAATCCGACTATCGGTAGTGCAATCAAGAATGTTCTAAGTCCTTTGGCTCCTACTTGCAATAATTCCTTATCCGTACTATTAAATGCCAGTACCATGGTTTCCGGGAACAGCTGAACCAATATCCAACCAATTACTGCAATTCCTGTGGCTGCAGTCATACAAATTTTCAACGTCTCTTTTACCCTCTGGTAGTGTTTTGCACCATGACTAAATCCAAAAATTGGTTGTGCTGCCATGTTTATGGCAATAACGGTCATAACAATTAACATGGCAACCGAATTGATGACCCCCATGGCCGCAATGGCTACATCATTGCTAAATTTAATTAGCTGTATATTGTATAATCCTTGCACAAAGCTACCTGCAATTTGCATAGAAAATGGTGCAAATCCAATGCTAATGATATACCAAATGATTTGTGGATTAAGCTTAAAATTAGTGGCGCTCAACCTTATTACGGATCGGTCACTTCTAAAGTGTTTGATCACCCAGATGCACAATATCAGCTGAGAAATAATTGTTGCATATGCTGCTCCTGCAACTCCCATATCAAGCAGGAATATAAAAATAGGATCGAGAACAATGTTGGTTCCTGCACTAATTAACATGGAGTACATGGCAATTTTTGCATTCCCTTCAGAACGAATCAGATTGTTTAAAGAAAATCCAACCACATTAAATACAGCACCATAAAGTATAATATTTAGATATTCATTTGCAATATCCATGGTATCTGTCGACACTCCAAACAGTCGTAAAAGAGGATCTTTAATTGTAAATCCTAAAACGGTAATGAATGCAGATACAATGAGCATTAGAATAAAAGAGTTACCCAATACCCATTCTGCCCTTTTAAAGTCTTTCTTCCCTAAATTAATTGAGATACGAACACCTGCACCCATTCCTATTAACATTCCAAATGCCATAAGAATTAACATGATGGGATACACAGCACTTAATCCGGAAAGTGCTATCGATCCAACGCCTTGGCCAATAAATATTCGGTCAACCACATTATACAGCGAGTTGATTACAACTCCTGTAAATGCAGGCCAAAAATACTTCCACAGCAAGCTGCTTACTTTGGCATTCTCTAATTCGTATACGTTTTGGCTGTTTTTATCCATAGAAAGTGGGACAAATGTACCAAGAATGCCTGGCAACAAAGACTAATTCCAAATAAAATTTATCAAAAGTCGGTAAGTGGTATTTGTTCACAGGCAAAAAGCCTCTGATTGCCTGTAAACTTATGCGAGAAAAGTTAAATAAAAAAAGATGTTTAGCTTTAAAGAATTATTTCAGTTTATATCGATCTCTTTCCGCAAAATAGTCCATTACAATGGTTCTACTATTAAATTTAGCCGAATGTAGAACTCCATCCGGTATAAAATAATGATCACCTTTTCTGTATTTTTTGGTTTCCCCATTAATTGTCAGATCCATATCACCATCGATTACCATTCCCCACTGTGCACCGTGTGAATGTCGAGGAACTTCACCAATTGGTTCAATATCGAAAAATACAATCTGATGATTTTCACCTTGCGCTACCCAACCGCGAACTCCATTAAAAGGAATATCAGCTTCAGGTAAATTCTTAATCATGTCTGGATAGATGTCTTGCATTTAGAATAAGTTTTAAATTCGCTTGAAATTTACAAATATTTACTGCCTTCCCTTACACTAAGCGGAGACAATGGATACTTTGAGATAAATTCTTTGACCCAATTGGGGTTAAATTTGGAATACTGACGCAATGCCCAACCTATGGCTTTGTTCACAAAAAACTCTTTGGTCAGAGTATTTGCAATGATTGCCTTTGATAGTAATTCTGTATCAACATCATCTTTGAATTTTAATTGGAAAATAATTGATACACGTTTCAACCAAATATTCGAGCTGATGATCCAATTACTTATCACCTCTGTCTTTAATTCAGGATATTTTTTACACAATACACCTACCAATGGAGCCAAGGAATCAACAGAGTCCCACCAGGATTTCGTAATAATCAATTGCTCTAATTTTGAGATATCCTTCTTCTCAAGCTCTTTCTTAAGTTTTCCGAGATAATCCAGAGCCAGATATTGAAATTCTCGTTCGGGAAGTTCCCAAAGATAATTAACCAAATTCCAATCGATCATTTTATCCTTAGTAACTTTTCTCAAAAAGCCTTTACTCAATTCATCCCTTTTTGGTTTAGGTAATCCAAGAAATGGAAAACGACATTTCATATATGCCGACATTTTAATGGCATTTTCTTCATCGAAGTTTTTTCTGAATTGCTCTACTATTTTTATGGTCTTTGTTTTCATGATGGCAGTTTTTGTTAGAGCGTATCTATATGTTCTTACTACTCTCTTTTTATTAGCATCGAGCTGTTTTTTTCTTCTTTCCTACTCTTCCTTTATCTATTATTTTTTGTAAATATTCTGGTGCAAAAGGTACTTTGCATGATGTTTTTCCCATGTACACATCTACTTTGCCTATCTTCTTTGCAATCTTCATAGACAAGTTGGTTAATTCCGGCACATAGGCACCAAGAGAGATTACAAAACCATTCATGGTGTATTTTACCCTGTTCGATGAAGTATGAATCTCCTTTTCAACATGTAACAAAAGTCCTTTTAGCAATTCTTTATCCAATTCTTCATCTGGCTTTAGAGCAACCAAACTCGATAGAGTTGACCAACCAGCAGCTGCCGTGTTTTCTTGCTTGGATTCAATCCATTCCAAAGCCAATTCGAAACCAAATTGAGACTCTGCAGCAATCCAAGGCACAGTGTATTCACTAATCATGTACCAATATGCACCCTTCACCCACTTCTGAAGATCTGCTTTGGTCATCATCTTTTCATCTGCAATTAATCCCGCCAAATACATGGCATCAGAATTACCTGAATCGTATAATTGCAACGAAAGTTGGTAATCTTTTTTAATCTTCTTCACAATTTTCTTTAAGTCCTGAACCTTCACGCCGTAAAATGGCTCACGGGCTCCGTGCTTTACAAGTACACTTTTTGTTCCTTCGTTTCCGTAAGATTCCAACTCTTTAAATACTTCCTCTTTGGTCATTATATTGGTATTATCTTTTATCTTGATACTAAAGCTTTTCAGGATACTCAACTCCAAAACAACGGCATCGGGCAACAGTTAATTGGTTGCAGTAGCATAATCCAATCCATTTACAGTTTCTATTCTACCATTTGTACCATGCATTTCAAATGCAGTCTTTTCATTTGAATTGATTAACTGGCAAGAAACTTCGAAAGAATTTGTCCAATTTTCATCTTTAGCCATACTGGCAAAGAAAATCAACTTTTCTGATTCATGATTTAACTCAATTGCAAGTTGAGAATGATAAAGTTTAAGTGTCTCCTCTAGATCCTCTTTAATTTTCTTATGAAATAAAAAGCCATGCATAGCCTTAACATCCTTTTCATCAATCAATACAACTGATGAAGATCTCCCTGAGAGCCTCTCAGATTTTAATATTTGAACCTGATGATGTACCTCACTACAGCCATACAATTCTGAGTCATTAAACATTTTCCAATTTGATAGAAATGGTTTTACATTTCGGGTTGCGAAACTCAATTTTAGTTTTGGTTCAAAATTGGAATTACAATAAGCCAAATCATTCTGAACAGGAAAGCTGAAACAAATCTGCTTAGCAGTCCCAGAAAATTTGTTCACTTTATAGTTAGCAAGATCTTTTCCTCGTAAAGTTATTTTCCAATACTTATCAATGATAAAATGATAATGATCTTCAATATCCAAAGAATATCGACTATTTAATTCAATTCTATCATTCAAATAGACTAATGATTTTACTTTTATTTTGTCATTGATCCAATCGGACAGATTCAGATCTTTTGATATATTCAGCTTGGTAAAAGTGATTTTTATTCTCCAAGATAAATCATTGTAGAGAATGGCTTTAAAATCCATTGGCAAGCCTGTACCTGGATAAAAAGCATTTCGTAGAATCAAATGGTAATCTTCCTGTTTCTTTCGAAATATCAATTTTGGATTGCCGTCAAAAGATTTTAGATCAATATTCCAAGAATTTCCTTCATCGGAAAAAAACGTAATGGATTTCTCACTCTTTTTGTATTGAATATCATTTCCAAGAAGCTTTCCAAAAGCATTTAAAGAAGGTTGCAAAGCAAGAAATCCAAACCCCAGTCCTTTTAGAAAATTTCTTCTGCTACCTAATCTGGATCGTCTACTGTCTTCAACACCTCTCGCTATTTTCAGCTTTTTAATATCTAATAATTTCAAGCTCATTTCCCTCCGATTTATCCAATAGAATAGAAATTAAGAAAGACCGAGCTGAATGTCAAGCAGAAAGTAAATTTATTTTTATTGAGTATAAATAAATCTTGATTAATGATATTAAAAAAAAGCTTCATCTTATGATGAAGCTTATGCATTAAATTTAAATATCATTTTCGGAATGTCTCATTCCAGATTTTTTCGGATTTGCTCTCAAGATTCTATATCGCTTACCAAAAAAGTATCGAAAGCTTAATTTGGCAATTTGAGTTTCTCTGTACTTGATTTCCTTATTATAGAACTCAGGATCCGAAGTATGTATCTTAAATCTGAAAGTATTGAATATATCATTAGCTGTAAAAGACAAACTACCTCTTCCTTTTAATACTTTTCTACTTAATCCTAAATCTACATAGTATAAATTTTGATATTTTCCTTGAGCAACCAAGATTTCTGATTGATAACGGAAGCTCGCCTGAAGTTTAAACCACTTTTTGAAGTTCATGATTGAAGTTACTTTCCCTTCAACTTCCCACATATCTCGTGTACCAAACTTATATCCTTCTCCTGGTTTTGTTTCTTCATAAATACCTGCCACATATCCACTCAAGCTCCACCACTTATTTAACTTTGTTGATCCTTCAAGCTCCAAAGCAGAGAAAAACTTTGAATCAAAATTACCAAATTGAACAATTGATCTATTGTCATCATCAATAAATCGATATTGATTAATTAGATTTTTATAGTAATTCACATATAAGGTAGTTTTGTAACTTGCCTTTTCTCTATCGAAAGACATTGACATTTCTGCATTATGGTTGTAATAGGCATCCATATCCTGTGATCCTAACCTTTGATTTTCGGGATCGCGAAGGTTTTGGAAAGGATTTAACATTCCTGAATTAGGTCGATATATCATTCTACTATAAGCCAATTGCCATTGCTTCTTATCCGAAATCTGATAAGACAAATGAATACTTGGGAAAAGATCTAAATAATCATCCTTAAATTCTTTATTGGTATTAATATCAGAATATTCGGCACGAAGACCTAATTCGTAGGCAAACTTCCCTTTTGAATCAGAATACATTGCATACAATCCGTGGATGTTTTCTTCGTAATTAAAATCGTAAACAACCGAACCAACTTTATAATCTATTTCGTTATTTCTATAAAGATAACCAGTTTGAAACTTGCCTTTATCCCCAACAGGAAGCTCATAATCCACCTGAGCAACAGCTTCTTTCCTTGTCGTTTTGTAAAAATCTGAGTACAGGTTTGAAATGTTAGCTGTTGGTTCCAATATTTCATCTTGAGCAAAATTTTGGATATTGAGATACTCTGCATAGTTACCAGCATTGTCAGCAGCATTATCTGTATAAGCCAAATCTATCGAAAGAGTTTCCCCTTTCTTAGCAAACTTGTGGATATAAGACGCATTGTAAACCCATGAATTCATATCTAAATCAACAGCACTGGTTCTATAATCAACAATTGGCATTGCACTACTTAAAACATTTGCACGAGTATAATCATAGCTTCCATTCCAATTTTGAAGAACATCTTGGTACTTGGCTGAAAAAGTAAGTGTGTTATTATCATTAATCAAATAATCCCAGCCCAATTTGCCAATGTGATATCGATTTCCAAAATCAACATCCGCATTTTCTAATAGAAGAGTATGTACACCTTCCTTCTTAATCTCTCTTTGCACATGGTAATCTCGCCCTGCCCAATCATCTTTATAATTATATGAACCAAAAAAATTCACTTTTCCAGTACGATAATTTCCACTAATACCACCAGATTTCTTATCCTTAGTACCTACCGTTGCAGCCACACTACCATTAAAGCCCTTTATCCTGTCCTTCTTCATGATAATGTTAATGATACCTCCTGCTCCCGTTGCATCATATTTGGCAGAAGATGTACTGATTACTTCAATACGATCAACATCGTGAGCGGACATACCATTTAAAACTTCAGCTGGATTAATACCTAGAAGACCACTTATTTTTCCATCAATCAAAATTTTCACATTAGAACTTCCTCTAAATTGAATTGCTCCTTCAGCATCTACACTCAATTTAGGCAGGGTATTCAAAACTTCATTTATGGTTCCTCCATCAGCAACCGGCGATTTGGAAACATTGTAAACAGTTTTACCAAGTTCTACCTTGGAAAATTCTCTATTTCCTTCAACCTTAACTTCTGAAATATTTTTGGTGTCTATTTTAAGTTTTACAGGATTAGTTAGAATCTTACTTTCTCCATTCTTAATATCCAACATTTTACTACTGTAAGTGATATACCCCATATACTCAACCTTAAAGTAATAGGATCCAGCACTTAATTTTTCCAGCAAAAAATCGCCTCTCTTATTTGAAATTGTTCCTTTTACAAGCTTTGAACTATCTGAAGAATAAATGGAAATTGTTGCAAACTCCAATGGTTTGTTTGATTGGTTTTCAATAATTTTTCCCTTTAGCGAAGAACTTCCTTTTTCATTTGATAGGTTATTTGAGAAAGCTACATAAGAAGAAAAAATACTTATCAAAATAATAATAAACGCACTTTTAGCGTAAGTAAATCTTAGGTTCATTCTAGTTATAGATTAGTTTAGTGTAGTTGGGCAGGACAAATATATATAATTATGTTGAAAATAAAATACTTATTCAGAAATATATTTGATATTTATAATAAAAATAAATACTCTTATCCATTATTTTGGTCACTTCATTTAAATTCTTGTAAAATTTTAAATTCAATAAACAATACTTAATTATTACTTTTCTTTTTAGATACTGACAAAAAAAATCGCTACTACATTAATGCAATAGCGATTTTTTCATTGTCGAATATAAATTAAATCTCCAATTGTTTCTTGAGAAGTTTGAATCCATTTCGGCTAACTTTTAAACTTTCGCCTGATTTAAGAATAACTACCCAATTATCTTTCTCATATGGTTGCAATTGCGAAATTTGATCGATTTTCACCAAATACGAACGATGTATTCTGCAAAACTCATCAGAATTCAGATGCAACTCGAAATATTTCATTGTTTTTTGTTTCAGGTAACGTCCTTCATCTGTATATATCATTACATAATCATCTTGAGCTTCGAAATATTTAATTTTATCAACTGCAATTACATCAATCTTATTTCTGGACTTGATTACCACTCTATTGATTAATTCTTCCGAATCATCATTGTGTGATTTTATTTTTTCAATCTGATCTAGATTGTCAGTAACATTCGAAATTCTTTCTTTTGCTTTCTCCAAAGCAGCAAGAAATCTATCCTTTGAAAATGGTTTTAACAAGTAATCAATAGCATTGTGTTCAAATGCTTTTATTGCATATTCGTTATAAGCTGTAGTAAATACGATATTACAAGGTTTATCCAGTAATTCCAGTAATTCAAATCCAGTTAATTTTGGCATCTGTACATCTAAAAACACCAAATCCGGATTTAAGTCATTAATCGCCTTTAGTCCCTCAAAACCGTTTGCAAACTCTCCTATAACTTCAATATCCTTTTCAGAGTCCAAATAGTTAGCAACCAAATCTCTGGCCAATGACTCATCATCTATAATTATTGCTTTTATCATGCTTGTATATTTTGTGGGAATTCTAAATTTACTGTAAACTGATTTTCTGATTTAACAATCTTCATTAAATCAGTTCTTCCATAAATTAAACTTAATCGTTCCTGTATGTTTCTTAACCCAATGCCATTTCCTTTTGGTGGAATTGATTCGGGATCGAAATTATTGCTGATTGTAATTTTAAGTACATCATCAATCATTTCACAATTAGTACGTATGGTAACAGGCTCTATACTTTCATGAACCCCATACTTAATTGCATTTTCATAAATAGGTTGTAAGATTAAATTTGGAATCTCCAAATTATCACAATCTGAGGTAGAATTGAATTTTAACACTACTCTTTCACCAAACCTCACCTTTTCAATATCAAGATACAAGCGAATGTTATTCAATTCGTTTGATAAACTATTTAACTCCTTTAAATCTTGCCCTAATGAATATCTTAAGAAGGTAGACAATTTAACAACCATTTCTCGCGATTGTTCAGGGCTAGATAATGTAAGTGAACTCACCGAATTTAAGCTATTAAATAGGAAATGCGGATTAATTTGAGATTTTAGAGCATTTAATTCAGCTTCCTTTACCAAATTTTTCAGTTCCGATTCCTGAATGGTTTTTTCCTGAAAGTTTCTGTAATAAATGATCAAATAATAAACTAGTATTATATAATCGTATATACATAGTGCAAAAAACACTTGCCAATGTAATGGTATGAAATAGTTAATTCCATCTGGATCTTCACCAAAAAAAACTATTCTAATTTGATATGCTACGGAGATCCAAATCCCAACCACAATCACACCTGCGGTTAAATGATGAAGGATAAAACCCAAAATTCCGGATTCATCCATACTAACATAACGAACTACATACCAAACACATGCCCCTAAAACAAATAGAGGCAATGAGAAGCTAATCGAGTTTACAAAAGAGGAATATAAGTCATTTCCATCAAAATACCACCCAATTATAAAGAGAAGCAACACAAATAAAATCCATGTACAAATATAGATTGGTATTCCATAATAATTTCGTAATAAAGGATGCCTCATTTTTACTATTTATATGATTTAATTTCGCAACCTCCTAAAGCCACCAAACCTTTAATCACCAATTCTTTCTTCGGTTCAACCACATAATTAGCCGTTGGCATTCTTTTATCTGCAACACCACCTAAAACTGCCGAAACTTCAACTTTTACATCCCAATCCGAAGGAACAATTAAAACACAACCACCGAACATAGCAAAAATATCAATAACATTTGTTCCTTCTGCCAAATCTGCATTCGATAAATTTATTTCTGATCCACCAAACAGACAAGTTATTTTACCTCCTTTAAAATTTTTGGTATTGATCATCTTCTCGCCACCACCAAACACATTTAATTCATCGATATATCCTGAATCGTTACTATCAATTTCTCTGCCGCCAGGCATGCATTCATTTCTTTTTCTGATGATAAAAATTCCAACCACAATAAGAATTATTGGCCAAAATAACCCCTTCCAATGAAACCCCCAATCGAAAATTATTGGTAGAAGAAAAACCCCTCCAACTCCCATTAAAATTAATCCAGTAGTTTTATCCTTTTTACCAGCATAAAATAGCGCTCCAAGTCCAAATAACAATGCTGGCCACGAGAAAATTATATCTTTCATGTAGTAAGGGAAAATATCCAGATTTTTTAATACCAACAGACAACCAAACAGAATGAGAAAAACACCAAAAATTATTCTATTATTTTGTCTTGATTCTTGATCTTTATGATGATAATGATGTTTCATGGCTTTATATTTTAAAACTATTAATTTATACTTTATTTCTTACATTCTTTCGAAACAGGTTGGAATATATAGGCTATTCCTGCTACAATTAAAACTATTGGTAAAAACCAAATTTCCCAATTTACAGGTAGAAAAATCATTTCATCCAATAAAAAATAAGTTCCCACTGTAATGGCTGCAAAACCTCCTAAAATTCTCCTTTTAATAACAATTGATAGTAAGCCAACTAAAATTAATATAGACTCCCAACGATACAACCATGTCCAAATAAATTCAGAATGGAAATTTAACCGTTCAAGCATAACAACTACTCCAACTATAATTAATCCAATGCCTACAAAAAGGCTTCTATTTCTTCTATGTTCATCCATATTGTTTGATTAAGGTTCACATCAATAATTTTATTGTATCACTAAATTATTACAATTGTCTTTTTAATTTTTAGGCAAATCGGTTAACGGATTGCATGAATCGGTAAACGACATCGCATATCTTATTTGGGTAATAAAATTTGATTTTATTCCCAACTGTACCTCAATTCATTAATTAAACCAATTAAAGATTCCACCAAAAGCATGTAAAATTAAGCTTAAGGTTTACTATTTTTACATTTCATGAAGATGATTTATTCTTCAAATCTATTCACAAATTGATTACAATTAGATTATGAACCAACAAGAGGCTAAACTTCGCATTGACGAACTTCGCAATCAATTACATATACACAATCACAATTATTACGTTTTATCTCAACCAACTATCTCGGATTTCGATTTCGATATGTTATTGAAAGAGTTGATTGAGCTGGAAGAAAAGTATCCTGAATTTAAAGATCCAAATTCACCAACTCAGCGTGTTGGTAGCGATATCAATATAGAGTTCAATCAGGTAGAACACAAATACCCAATGTTATCTTTGGGAAATACCTACTCTGAAGATGAAATTCGAGATTTTGAAACCAGAATTAAGAAATTGATTGATGGTGAAATAAAGTATGTTTGTGAATTGAAATACGATGGTACCTCTATTTCGCTAACCTACAAAAACGGAAAATTGGTTCAAGCTGTTACCCGTGGTGACGGAGTTAGAGGTGATGATGTAACAGCCAATGTAAAAACGATTCGATCGGTACCATTGCAATTAAGTGGAAACGACTATCCTGAAGAATTTGAGATCAGAGGCGAAATTTTAATGCCTTTTTCAGTATTTGAAGAACTAAACAGAGAGCGTGAAGAAATCGGAGAAACACCATTCGCCAATCCAAGAAATGCAGCTTCGGGAACACTTAAAATGCAAAATTCAGCCATTGTTGCTAAAAGAAAATTAGATTGTTACTTGTACTATTTGCTGGGTGTAAACAATCCAAAAAGAGAGCACTTTGACAATCTTCAAACGGCTAAAAATTGGGGATTTAAAATTCCATCTCATACGGCTCTTTGCAATAATATCGATGAAGTAATCGATTTTATTAAATCATGGGATGAAAAACGTGATAGTTTACCTGTTCCTATCGATGGAATTGTTATTAAAGTAAACTCGATTGACCAACAGGAAGAGTTAGGTTTTACAGCAAAATCTCCACGTTGGGCAATATCATATAAGTACAAAGCTGAAAGAGTATCTACTCGCTTGAATCAAGTTACTTACCAGGTGGGAAGAACTGGTTCAATTACACCTGTTGCCAACTTAGAACCTGTACTCTTGGCAGGAACTACAGTAAAACGTGCATCTCTTCACAATGCCGATATCATTAATAATTTGGATTTACATGAAGGTGATACCGTTTTTGTTGAAAAAGGTGGAGAAATTATTCCAAAAATTGTTGGAGTAGATGAAGCAAACAGAATCAATGGGGCTGAAAAAATAAAATTCATTGAAAACTGTCCGGAATGTGATAGTAAACTGATTCGCAAAGAAGGAGAGGCAAATCACTACTGTCCGAATGATAAAAGTTGTCCTCCTCAAATTAAAGGTAGGATCGAACACTTTATCAGTAGGCGAGCCATGAATATAGATGGTCTTGGAGAAGAAACCATTGATCTGCTGTTTAAGGAAAACTTGATCAAGGATATTTCTGATCTATACATTTTAAAGAAAGAGGATATTGTTCCTTTGGAACGTATGGGTGATAAATCGGCCGACAGAATTTTAAACAGTATCCAAGATTCATTGCAAGTCCCATACGATAGAGTATTGTATGCACTTGGGATAAGATATGTTGGTGCAACTGTTGCCAAAAAACTGGCAAAAGCCATTCCTTCCATTGATCAATTGGCATCATCAACTGTAGAGGAATTGGTAGAAGTAGATGAAATCGGGATTAAAATTGCCGAAAGCATTGTTGAATATTTTTCGGATGAATACCATCAGGAATTAATCACTAAACTAAAAATTCATGGGCTTCAGTTGGAAAAAGAAGTTTCTGATTCCAAAGGAGCTAGTAATAAATTGGAAGGTTTATCCATTGTCATTTCTGGTAGTTTTGAAAAGCACTCTCGTGATGAACTGAAAGAACTCATTGAATTGCACGGAGGTAAAAATGTTGGATCCATTTCTAAAAAAACAAGCTTTTTACTGGCTGGTGAAAAAATAGGTCCTAGTAAATTGGCTAAGGTTGAGAAGCTGGGAATTCCAATGATTTCAGAAGATGAATTTTTAGAAAAGATCAATTCCTAAGTCAGGTATAGCATATGAATTTTACCGCAATTGATTTTGAAACCGCAAATGGCAAAAGAAATTCAGCCTGTTCGCTTGGTTTGGTTAAAGTTGAAAACGGCGTAATTGTTGACAGTCGAGAATGGTTGATTTCACCACCTGAAATGTACTTTCACCCGATTAATGTTAGCATACATGGCATTACTGAAGATGATGTGGCCAACCAGCCAAGCTTTAATTACATTTGGGATGAAGTGGAGGATTATTTACAAGATAGTATGGTAATTGCTCACAATGCAAGTTTCGATGTATCCGTACTTCGTGCCTGCCTTGAAACCTACGGAATTCCTAATCCTGATTTTGATTACATGTGTACGGTTCAAATAAGTAAGTATTTGTGGCCAAGCATGCCTAATCATAAACTTAATACTCTGGCACATCTATTTGATATCCCCTTAAAGCATCATAATGCCCTCGAGGACACTTTAGCCTGTGCTAAAATTGCGATTAAAGCTTGTGAAAGCATTAGTGCAAAAAACATGAATGATCTTGCAAAAGAGATAATGATAAAGCCTGGCAAAGTTTTTAAGGGAGGTTATCAATCTCCTAAAAAATATAAATAGGCTACATAAATTAGGCTTAAAAATTTTTCATAACTTGTCATTTCAAATGAGTTTGTAATCTAAAGCCTCTTGACGACAAGTCTGAATTTAAACTAGTATTCTGAAAATGAGTTTTATCCAAAATATTAAAGAAAAACTTGCTAATCGTATTATTAATAATAAACTAAGCAAAAATCCAAGAAAAAAGGAATTTCATAATTTGCAAAGTGCAAAAAACATCGGAATACTATTCGATACACTCGATGATAAAAATTATCCAACAGTGAAGAAGTTTTCTGATGATTTAAGCAAAAAAGGATTTCAAGTTCAAGCTGTTGGTTGGATAAATGCTAACGAATTACCTGATTTTGGTATAGCTCAAAAGATCATATTCTATACCAACAAGGATGTAAAATGGTCGGGTGAGCCAATTTCTGAAGAACTGATCAATTTTATGAACAAGAGGTTCGATTTATTATTTATTCTATCCGATTCGAACCACATTTCATTTAGATACATTGCAGAATTGGCCGCAGCTGCCTGTAAAGTTGGTTCTGCTTCTGATCAAAGTGGTCGTTTGGATTTAATGATTAATCAGGGAAACAATAAATCCATTGATAATTTAATTACAGAAAGCCTAAACTACCTTACACTTATAAAAAAAGACTAACATGACACTTAATAAATTTGAAGGAACAGGAATCGCCATTATTACTCCATTTCTGGACAATGGTGATGTTGATTTCGATTCTTTACGCAATCTTGTAGATTTTCAAATTACCAATGGAGTAAATTATTTGGTAGTATTGGGAACAACAGGCGAAGCCGCAACCTTATCCAAAGAGGAAAAACTGGCTGTTATCAGTTCTGTAATCGAAACCAACAATAATCGAGTACCATTAGTGGTTGGGTTTGGGGGTAACAATACCAAAGAAGTTGTTGAGCAGATCAATAAATTTAATTCTTTTGACAAGATCGATGCAATTTTATCCGTTGCACCTTACTATAACAAACCAAATCAAGAAGGAATTTTCCAACATTACAAAGAAATCGCATCTGCAAGTCCGGTTCCTGTGATCATTTACAATGTTCCGGGAAGAACAGGGGTTAATATTAATGCCGAAACTACCATTCGTATTGCCAATGAATTAAATAATGTTATTGCCGTAAAAGAGGCTTCGGGCAATTTGGAGCAGATCATGCAAATCATCAAAGACAAACCTGATCATTTCATGCTAATATCGGGTGATGATGCGCTTACCTATCCAATGATTCAATTGGGTGCTTCCGGAGTTATTTCGGTTATAGGGAATGCTTTCCCAAATGAATTTAGCACAATGGTGGCACAAGCATTGGAAAGAAAAAGTGAAGCTTTACAAACTCATTATCATTTTTTCGATATCATTAAAAGTATTTTTGAAGAAGGAAATCCTGCGGGAGTAAAAGCTTTACTTCATCAAAAAGGAATAATATTGAACAACTTAAGACTTCCTCTGGTTCAGGTTAGCGAGTCGCTTTACAAAAAACTAGATAATTTAAGGGAAGAGATTAATAGAATGGCATAAATATTGCTTTCTATAAAAAGTTTAACAGAGACACTTAAATTGATTTTACAAACAAAAAATGATTAGTTATATGAAAAACTCATTTCGCCTATTTGTTTTCGCTCTTGCAATAGTAAGTTTTGCGTCATGTTCAAGACAAGTAACAAGAGTTTCTCCAGATCAACAAATTGACTTAAGTGGTCGTTGGAACGATACCGATTCCAAACTGGCTGCAGAAGCTTTAATTGATCAGGTTCTTAATCAAGGTTGGATTAATGATTATGAAAAAGAATTCAATAAAAAGCCAGTGGTAACCGTTGGTTTAATCATGAATAAAAGCTCTGAGCATATTGATGCGGACACCTACATCAAAGACATTGAAAAGGCAATTCTTAACGACGGACGTGTACGATTGGTTCAAGCTGGCGCTAAAAGAGAGGAATTGAGACAGGAAAGAGCGGATCAACAAGATTTCGCATCTAAGGAAACCATTAAAAAATGGGGACTTGAATTAGGAGCTGACTTTATCCTTCAAGGAGATATCACCTCTATTATTGATAGTTACAAGAAAGAAAAGGTAAGATATTACCAATTAAATCTTGAATTAACTAATCTTGAAACAAACGAATTGGTTTGGATGGGTGATAAGAAAATCAAGAAATACGTTAATCGATAAAGTTTAATAAGGGAAGATTCGTCTTCCCTTCTCTTCTCTGGCAATGAACAATATGCTTCTTAAAAACAAAGCTTTTATTTTAATTCTATTTGTTAGCAGTTTATTCTTTTCAGGATGTGCAACCTACTACGCACAAAATGAGGCTTTCAATCAGTATTTCCTTAATGGAGATATTGCCAATGCTGAAAAAACACTTGATCAGGATGCTAAAAACAAAAGAAATAAAAATCGTTCTTTATACCTTCTAAATAAAGGTACACTTGCCTGGATGCAACAAGATTATCAAAAGGCTACGGACTATTTCAATCAAGCTGACCTGTTTATTGAAGACCAGAGAAAAAATATTGCCAACGAAGCCTTGGCATTGCTAACCAATCCGGCAACAAAACCATACGTTCCTGAAGATTTTGAAAATGTAATGCTTAATTTCTATAAAGCTTTAAGTTATTTGGAATTGGGCAATACCGAATCTGCATTAATTGAATGCCGAAGAGTAAACGAAAAGCTTTATGCTTTAAATGACAAATACCCAAGGAACTATAAAAATCGTTATAGTGATGATGCTTTTGCTCACACCTTAATGGGCTTAATTTATGATTCTTCAGGGGATGTTAACAATGCATTTATAGCTTACCGAAATGCTTTCAAGATTTACGAAGAAAATTATACCAAAAACTTTGGAACTCCTGCTCCGCAGCAACTTAAAGAGGACATATTAAGAACCGCTTACTTAACAGGTTTAAATCAGGAATACGAATTTTACAAAGAAAAATTTGGCTTTGATTGTATTAAAACCAATAAAGATGAAGGAGATCTTATTTTTATTTGGCTTACAGGTTTAGGTCCGGTAAAAGATGAATGGAGCATTAATTTTAGCACGCTAAATAGTAGCGATGGATACCTTACCATGGTAAACGAAGGTGAAGATGTTAGTTTCCCTTTCTATGTTGGCGACATGGACCGCGACAAACGAAATTCATTAAACAATTTGGAGTTTGTTAGAGTCGCTTTTCCAAAGTATAGAGAAAGAATGCCAATATTTACCTATGCTTCTATCCTTGTGAATGATACAATCAATTATCCATTAGAAAAAGCTGAAGATATTAATGCCATTGCCTTTAAATCTCTTCGCGACAGAATGATCAGAGAAATGGCAAACTCTTTATTGCGGCTGGCAACTAAAAAAGCTTTAGAAAATTATGCTCGCAGCAAAGATGATACTTTGGGAATGTTTGTGGGGATTTTAAATGCTGTAACCGAGAAAGCCGATACCAGAAATTGGCAAACACTACCTCACAGCATTCATTACAAAAGAATAAGATTGAAAGAAGGTGAGAATAACTTAAACCTACAGGTTAGCTCTCCAGATGGTTCTGTGAACAATCACAACGTACAGGTGATTATAAAAGCTGGAAAAACCAGTTTCTATACTTTTCACAATATGGAGTCAAACTAGAACCTTTGACTTGTTCAAGGTAAAATAGACCCATTCCTTATCGAATTCGGTTTTTATTTCGGCGTTAACCGTTAAATCTTCATTAAAGAATTTTTGACATCCCATAAACAAGCCAATAGCCAGATCGATGAGATCGTGTGTAGACTGGTAACTTACCATAAATGTGTTCTGATTGATTCTTTCAGTCTTAAAGCCCGTAATGCCCTGGTGAGGAAAATCGGATTGGAGTTTTACGTGAATAAAATAATCGATCTGCTCTAAGAATTCGAAAATATCTGAATTTCCTGCAAAATGTGGTCGGTACAATATAATGAAACGACTAAAAAGGTGCTCGCCAAAAAGTTTGGTCAAATCGGAAGGAGATATTCGAACTTCATTTGCCAAGCGTTTTACCAGATTGTGAAATTGGGTATAAGGATAATCCATATTTACATTAAACACACCGTAATCGCCAGCATCCAAAAATGAAATGATCTTTTCGATTGTATGCGAACCATACTCTCTTTCGGCCATTTCCAGAAATTCAGTAAAAAATATCCCTTTCATTAAATCTGATTTTACTACTACAACGAGAGTAAATATTTTTTATTGTTTAAAATACTAAAGTGGAATTTTATTTTGTTCCTTATTTCGCAATTCTTCTAAATATTTCTTTATTGCCAGGTACTTTTGTTCATAATCCCATCTTCCTTTATCCTTATTATGTGCGGCCTCATAAAATTTAAATGCCTCTTTCGGTTTATTCGTCACTTCGTAGATTTCGCCTGCATAAAAGTATGGCTCTGCCCTTTCAGGATAATTAACCGATGTATAGGTTAAAAACTTAATGGCTTCATTGTACTTTTCTTGTTGTTTCAGTTGCAAACAGACGCTTTCCAACAAAGAGTATGGTAGTTTTTCATTTCTACCATAATTCAGCATGATATCTCGTAAAAATCCATTTGCACTCCCTACTCCACCTTTTGCCAAATCTTCAACCGAAGGATATTTGTAATCTTTAAATATAATTTCCATCCCTCTCATTAAGCTTTTTCTGTACAAACTGTAATGATCTTCATCCGGCATCCATTCATATTTCCACTTTAAATCCTTTGGGGCTTTCTTTTCCATTAATTTTGTAAGCTCCTTGCAAGCCTCCAGCATATTTTTAGCTTCTTTGGCAAAACTCATAAACAAGTACTTGCGTAAGCTTGAATTTTCCGTTAAGAATGAGTCCATATCCTTTAGCATAGCCGTATCATTCCACCATAAAATGGGGCTAAAAGCCATGTAACGATCAAACAATTCGGGACGTGACAGAAAGGCATGCATTACAAACAATCCGCTATAGTTATGCCCCATTACCAAACGGCGAGAACTGCCTCGGTACTCTTTTGCTACAAATGGAAAGATATCGGTTTCCAAGGCTTTTAAAAAAGTATCGGCTCCTCCTCTGGATGGGAATATGGTTTTATTCAAAACCGAATCTACCGGTGTCATATCTCTAAAGCGATCGGTATTGGGTAATCCAACAACAATATGAGGTGGAATAAAATGATTGTCCATCAAAAAACCAAGCACCTCTACTCCTGTGGCAAAATTAGACTCAGCATCTAGTAAATAAATAACCGGGTAGCTAAAATAAGTATCTTTGAATTCACTTGGCAATAGAATTCGCAAGTCTCTATTCTCTTTTAAAACCGTTGAATAAACATTGGTATAAATAAGGTTTTGGGGATTAACCTTAGCAAATAAACTACTTACACAAAAAATCAATAATAATGTAGCAAATATACTTCGCTTCATAAAAATAGGGTTTAAGTGAATTTAACCTCTTTAAATTACAATTATTTACAGTATAAAAAAAACAATCCTTTATTAAGGAATTGTTTACGGTGACTAACGTAGAGATATTATCAAGAAAAAACCGAATTCAAGATGAATTCGGTTTTTAATTCCTATCAAACGTTTATTGCAAATACAGATCTAAGGTCAACTCAAAATCATCATATATGGTTTTGTCTCCCAAATTATCGAAAAAACTACCTGACCCATACCTCACATTAAATTGGCTTCGGTCAATCACAATTTTGCCACTAACGTGCAGGTCATTGTCATGATGATGCATATGTACCTTAAAACTGATTGGCTTGGTAATGCCTTTAATAGTAATATTGCCATGCACTTCATAACTTCCGTCTCCCAGATTCTTGGCATCTAGCATTTCGAATTTTGCTTCTGGATATTTCTCTACACCAAAGAAGTCATCCGATTTTAAATGCCCTTCGAGCTTCGCTTTATAGCCATCATCTTTAATATCGGTATTTTCAATAGATCTCATGTCTACCACAAAGCTTCCTTTTTCGAGCTGGTCTCCATTAAACACCAAACTACCTTCTGATACTTTTATAATTCCTGAGTGCTCACCAGTTACTTTTTTACCCAACCACTCAACCTTACTTTTTTCACTATTTAATTTCTTGCTTCCGCCATCTGCACTAGCGCTAATTGTAAAAACAAAAGCCAATACCATAAGGAATGCTGTTTTTCTTAAAATGGTTCGTTTCATATTTTCCGTTTTTTTTAATAATTGAGATTTCTAATCGATTTTTATGAGAGAAAATCATATGGAATACAATCTCAATACACTATTTGTTTTTATTCCAAATAAATTTAAGGAAATATTCCCGAGCAACTAGCATAAATTCTTGTTAAAGGCATGTTAAAAATGGAAGTAAATACAGAATAAGCCAAGAATTGAAAAAATATTTTATTTTGTAAGTTTCTACTTACAAACAGCTTAGAATATTTACCAAAGAAAGTTTCAAAAAAAAGAGAAAAAAGGCTTGCATAAACCAAGCTAAAACCCCTATATTTGCAGCGCCTTTAAGGAAAACGGACGCGTAGCATAACTGGATAGTGCACCACATTACGGCTGTGGAGGTTGGGGGTTCGACTCCCTCCGTGTTCACTTTAAAAGTCTTTCCTGGAACAAAGGGGCTTCCACCCTTCCAGGTTAAGAAATCGTTACCCTTCATCCGGTAACGATTTTTAAATCTTTCTTTTTGAAAGAAATCATTGCAGAAATGTTAATGACAAAAAAATGCGGATTCATTTGCATCAATAAAATTTAAACTGCTATATTTGCAGCCTCTTTTTTAAGAGACCAACGGACGCGTAGCATAACTGGATAGTGCACCACATTACGGCTGTGGAGGTTGGGGGTTCGACTCCCTCCGTGTTCACTCTAAAAATCTTTCTTGGAACAAAGGGGCTTCCACCCTTCCAGGTTAAGAAATCGTCACCCTTCATCCGGTGGCGATTTTTTTTGCCATTTACTGATATCATAAAACCAATGGCAACGGAATTTGGAATTCCTTCTGTATCCTAAACTTTCAAAAAATAATCAGGCATGTGTAAATTGTATAATTCCCTTATTCTTGTAGCTTTCATTGCTTTGTTTTCCTGTCAGCAGAATCATGTAAAAAGTTATGCCCTGCGATTAAAACCAGGAATGGATTTAAAGCAGGAAATGGCGCAATTTGTAAAGGACAGACAATTGAAATCCGCATCAATCTCTACCTGTGTTGGAAGTTTAAAAGAGTTAAACATTCGTCCTGCCAACCAAAAAGAACTCTTGCATTTGAAAGGACACTTCGAAATTGTTTCGCTAACCGGAACCTTTGCCGACAAAGGCGAACACAATCACATTCACATTTCGGTATCCGATAGCACTGGCTACACCATTGGCGGACATTTGGTGGATGGAAACCTGATTTATACCACTGCAGAAATTGTACTTTTAAACAACTCCAACATCGAGTTCACCCGCGAAATAGATCCTGAAACCACTTTCTATGAATTAAAGGTGAAGGAGAATTAGAGATAATTGGCACAATCTGCCTTATACTTCAGCATAAGAAATCGTCACCCTGCATCTGGTGGCGATTTTTTTTATACAAGCATGCTTTTTAATCCTTTATCGCCAGGCTAATGGTATTTTTGAATATATCGAATACTGAAGCTTAATTTTTCACCAGATAGCAAATCATAATAGAATTATTCTTACATTCAAAATGGATAAAATCATTAACACTTTAGGCAATGACACTACGATTTGGATTAAGACCATTCCTCTTAAACAATAGCAAAAACAAATACACAGCTGTAATTACTGATAACGAAACAGTATCCGAAAAGGAAATTATTGAAGCAATGATTGCCAAAGGATCAACAGTTAGTAAAGCCGAGGCATTGGCTGTTATAGAAGAGTACGAAGCCGCTGTTTGTAAGGCAATAGAGGAAGGCAAGAATGTAAACACGCGGATGTATAAAATTCATGCTGCCATTAAAGGAGTATTCGAAAGTGAAAAAGAGATTTTTGATCGCAAACAACATTCCATTCAAATTAACATTAAGGCTGGCAATAGGCTAAAACAATGCGTGGAAAATATCAAACTTGAAAAAATAAGTTTAAATGATAATGTCCCCCTACTCCTAACGATTCAAAATTTACACACCAAGGAATCAGAGCCACGATTCTCAGCCAATCATGTTATTTCGATTCGTGGTAAAAGACTAAAATTTGATCAGCAAGACCCCAATCAAGGTATTTTCTTTGTTAATGAAGATGGTTCGGAATTTAGGGTGGATAACCTGATTAAAAACAAACCATCGGAACTTATATTTATTGTGCCCGAAAAGATTAGTGGCAACCAATTTATTCTTGAAGTTAGATGTATGTTTCCCAATACCAGTCAACTTAGAATTGGTAGGCATCCCGATCGCTTCACCCTCTATTGACACCTATAACTTCTTCGTCGAGAACTTTAACTTTCTTCGTCGAGGTTTATAATATTTTTCGACGAAAAACGTTACATTCTTCGACGAAAATGATTACCACTCCCGAAGTCGCAAAACAAAAGTTACGTGAGGATCTGTTCAGTATTGGAGATACTCTCCCATTCTTCCTTAAATAATAATATGATACTTTTGTAATGGAATTATTGTTTTGTACATTCACAAACTATAATTGCACAATACATCCAAACATGGTATGCATTGTGCAATAAGCGATATAAGAGAAATAAATGCAATATTGCGTTTATACTTACGTTGTGTGTAAATATTAACTGCAATTATCAAGAATAGATGGATAAAATCCTAAGTGCAATTCTAATTACAATAGTTGTCCTTATTCTAGGAGGATTGAGTCTGTTATATTTTGCTTTTGGAGACAATAAGGAAGTGAAAAAAATTACGAATCCTATAAATAAGGAGAGAATCTATTTAATAAAGATCAGTTGGGGATTAGATGATTGTAGAATGGCAATTGGTCTTAATAAAAAATTTAAAGGTGGATTTGATTATGATTTCGATGATAAATATCTGCTTGATTATGGAGAACACTTTTTTTATAAATTCTCTAATGACTCGTTAATTATTTATGGTTCTGAATTCGATAAGCCTAAGGTTAATAATTTTAAAACTCCAATCAAATTTATCTATCTGGAAAACCCTGCATTCAGTGGACTTGGAGAAAGTGAAAACTATAAAAAGAGAGGTTTAGCTGTTTTCCCTAAATCTGTTATTGAAAGATTTGAGTATAATGACCTGAGAAATAAAAAATAAATATCAACACACAACAAAAGCTAAATTTCATGGGCGGTGGGAATTGCTCGAGAATTAGTTCAATTAAGAAACACCAGCAAGCTGCCAAAATTGGTTTGCTTAAAAACATAAACAAATTTAAGCGGCTTGCTTCCGTTCGGTTTGATAAGACAGTTGTTTTAATCGCCCACGAAAACTTAGCAAGACCGTTGTAGCTCATTTTCCATACCTCTGCAAACAGAAATTAACTTCCTGTTCTCAGGCGAAAATGATAAAAAGGACTTATTTGAATAAACTAGAAACATTTGAAAATCAACAAATAAAAATTATAATTATTACATGAAAAAATTATTATTAATTCTTCTTCCATTTATTGTTTTTTCAGCTTCGGCTCAAATTTCATTTAATACTGGAAATGTTCAATTTGATACAGATTTAAACACCATTAATGCGAATGCATCAGTTGATTTTGGAGCTTTTAAAGGAAAATTGCTTGTCTCCTATGATGTTTCAGAAAAGAAAATTGAATTTATGAAAGGGAGCGTGAATATGGCTCCAGGTGAGATTTATTTGGCCTTAGAGATATCTAAATTATCCAAAATGCCAATTGATAGAGTGATTACCATTTATGAAAGAAATAAGAGCAAAGGTTGGGGCTATATAGCAAAGGAAGCTGGGATAAAACCGGGATCTCCTGAATTTCATCAGTTGAAAAATAACGCGAGCTCTAAAAAGAATAAGGCTAAGCATAAAGGCAATGGCAAGGGAAAAAGCAAAGGCAAAGGAAAGGGTAACGGAAAAAAGTAAAATAAACGAACTACAACTGTAAGTCATACAGCATAGGCATTTAAGCCTCAGATGGTATGCGATTTTATCTTGTTCCATTAGTAAAAATGGGATACATTGTGCAATAAGCGATAGAAGAGAAATATATGCTACATTGCGTTTATACATACGTTTCCACATTGAAAAAACAATATGACTGACAATCAAGACAAAATAAATCAGCTCTCTGACAAGCTGGACTCTCTTTTGAAAAGACAAGACGACTTTTCCAGAGAAATCAATCATCTGAGAACTGAGATAGATAAACTGAAAGCCACCGAGACTGAGCAGACCATTAAAAAGGAAGAAACGGAACAGAACTTATCTGTAACCGACACAAACCTTGAATTCAAAAAGGAAAAGGTAACGCCTAAGTATGATTATCATCAACAGGAACAGCAAAAGCAGGAACCACAAAAACAGACTGCTCCACCTGTTATCAAAACACCGAAAGTGAAGTCCGACCTTGAAAAATTCATCGGTGAAAATTTAATCAACAAAATCGGAATTGCGATTACTGTTATTGGCGTTGCAATCGGTGCAAAATATTCAATCGAGCACGATTTAATCAGTCCACTTACAAGAATAATCTTAGGCTATTTGTCAGGATTAGGGCTTTTAGGATTCGGAATAAAATTGAAGAAAAAATATGAGAATTATAGTGCTGTTCTTGTCAGTGGAGCAATGGCTATCTTGTATTTCATCACCTATTCCGCCTACAGTTTTTATGACTTGATTCCGCAAGGCATAGCTTTTGCACTGATGGTTGTATTTACGGCTTTCACAGTAATAGCAGCTATAAATTACAACAGACAGGTAATTGCTCATATTGGATTGGTAGGTGCTTATGCGGTTCCGTTCTTGCTGAGTGAAGGTTCGGGAAAGGTAGCGATCTTGTTTGCCTACATGGCAATTATTAATATAGGGATTCTTGTCATTGCCTTCAAAAAATACTGGAAACCACTCTATTATTCCTCATTCGGGCTAACATGGTTGATGTATTTAATATGGCATGTATCTAAATATCGAACCGATGAATACTTTGGTTTGGCCCTGGTATTCCTTTCCCTATTTTTTGTCACCTTTTACCTGATGTTTCTTGCCTACAAATTGCTCCAAAAGGAAAAGTTTAAAACTGACGATATTATCTTGCTGCTTACCAACTCATTTATCTTTTACGGAATTGGTTATGTAATTCTTGACAAGCACAATACCGGTGAGCAATTATTAGGTGTATTTACACTTTGCAATGCCATTGTGCACTTTATTGTAAGCGCAACAATTTATCGTCAAAAACTTGCTGATCGAAACCTATTCTACCTGGTTTCAGGTCTGGTGTTGGTTTTTATCACTATTGCCATCCCGGTTCAACTAGATGGAAACTGGGTCACATTGTTATGGGCAGGCGAATCTGCTTTGTTGTTTTGGATTGGCAGGACGAAAAATATTTCGATCTACGAAAAGTTGTCGTACCCGCTTATGTTTTTGGCATTTTTTAGTATTGTCCACGACTGGATGATAGTATACAATAGCTATTATCCTGAAATGCCTGAAACAAGAATAACTCCTTTACTCAATATCAATTTCTTAAGCTCAATATTGTTTATTACAGCTTTCGGTTTCATCAACAAACTGAATCGCAACAAGAACCATGCTTCTGCATTGATATCACATAAAGGACTTTCAAAAATCATTTCCTTTTCAATACCAACAATACTGCTTTTCACCATTTACTATGCTTTCCGAATAGAAATTGCAAACTACTGGCATCAGCTTTATAAAGACTCCGCACTTACAATTAACGAGGACGGTCAGCAGTACGCAAATTACTATTGGAATTACGATTTGATCAAGTTCAAGACAATCTGGATAATCAATTACTCCCTTCTGTTTGTTTCATTACTTGCTTTCGTGAATTTCAGGAAACTAAGAAATCAGCAATTGGGGCTTATTAATCTCGGCTTGATTACATTAACGCTTGTTGTATTCTTAATTCAGGGGCTGTATGTCTTAAGCGAATTACGGGAAAGCTATTTGGAACAAACTTTATCGCAATATTATCAAAGGGGCATTTTCAATATAATAATGAGATACGTTTCATTCGCATTTGTCTCTGTGACATTTTTTGCCTGCTATAAATATCTTCGACAAGAGTTTATCCAAAGAGATCTCAGGATGGCCTTTGATTTCTTGCTGCACACATCTATTTTGTGGATTGCCAGTAGCGAGTTAATCAATTGGATGGACATTGCCGAATCAGCACAATCGTACAAACTCGGATTGAGCATTCTTTGGGGAGTTTATTCGCTATTCCTAATTGCTCTGGGAATCTGGAAAAAGAAAAAGCATTTGAGAATCGGAGCCATTGCACTGTTCGCTGTAACACTTGTCAAGCTATTTTTCTATGATATTTCACACCTCGACACTATCGCAAAAACCGTTGTATTCGTGTCTTTAGGTGTTCTGCTACTGATAATTTCATTTTTATACAACAAATACAAACACATTATTTCGGATGAAGTACCCAATTAGAATATCATGTTTTTTGTTCCTCATTGCGACATGTTCATTTTCTTATGGGCAGATGGCTGAGTACAATTACAAGCGAGAATTAAACAAAGTTTCAGAGCCATGGAGTAAGATCATTCTACCAAATGAAATTTTCGGAAAAACTTCGCAAGACCTCTCAGACATAAGGATTTTCGGATTAACAGCTAGTAATGATACTATTGAAGCTCCTTTTCTCTTGCGAGAAATCACCGAAAAAATATCCCGTAAAGAGGTAGCATTTAAAACACTCAATGCTTCTAATAACGAAAAGGGCTACTATTTCACTTTTGAGATTCCAACCATAGAATCCATCAATCAGATCAAGCTGAACTTCGCTCAAGAAAACTTTGACTGGCGAATTGACTTGGAAGGAAGTCAAGACCAACAGGAGTGGTTCAAACTGGTTGAAAATTACAGAATTTTATCCATCAAAAATGACCATACTGATTTTCAATTCACGAAAGTCACCTTCCCGAGTTCAAAGTATCGTTTTTTCCGACTGCTCATTCACAGTAAAGAGAAACCTGAACTGAGTGCTGCGAGTATTGAACAACATGAAATTTCGAATGGCAAATTCAGAAAATACAATATCAAGAAAATCAATACTCAAGAGAACAAACAAAGCAAGCAGACAGAAATTGATATTGAGCTGCAATTGCCTGTTCGTGTAAGTCATATCAACATAGGCATTGCTGATGCTTATGACTATTACAGACCTGTGACAATAAAATGTTTGACAGACAGTTTTAGGACAGAGAAAGGATGGAAATACAATTACAGCGCATTGACTTCCGGAATATTAAATTCCTTAGAGAAAAACGAGTTTAACTTCAACAGCAAAACGGTTCAAAAACTAAATATTTTTATTGACAATCGCGACAATCAAGCTTTAATGATCGATACAATCGAAGTGAAAGGATACATTCATGAATTGGTTGCTCGTTTTACAATCCCGGCGACCTATTTCCTGACCTACGGAAATAAAAGTGCGGCAAGTCCGAATTATGACATTAAGCGATTTACCAACAATATTCCTGAGACACTAATGACGTTAGAATTGGGTGAGGAAATGACAATAGAGAAAAAGGAAATTCCAGTGGCAGAGCCTCTTTTCAAAAATAAGATATGGCTGTGGGCAATCATGATCCTAATAATAACATTACTCGGATGGTTTTCTGTAAATATGATCAAAAAAAATTAACAAGCTGAGGCAACAAAAATATGGGTAAAAGCAGCCCTTCAAGACAGCGACCCTATATATTCAGACTGTTAGCTTACATTCCACAGTGCAGAATAATAGATTTAAACTGATGAAGAAATTTTAAAAACTTTGATTTATTCACGTTAGACTATATTTATGAAGAGTATTTTATTAATAACATTATTAGTTTTCGTAGCTCAATTCGGTGAAAACAAGTCTTATTCGAAATGTTTAACAAATAAAAACGATAAAACTGTTTATATTGAAATGTACGCACTAAACAATGATGAAAAAGAAAAATATCAAATCGGTGTTTATGCATGCAAACTTGAATACAATAAAAAAGTAAATTTTTGTCTAACCGGCGACACTTTGACAATTAATACAAATACTATCACTGAAAAAGTAGAATTCAAACATGATCTCCTGGAAGTTTTTATTTACAATTCAAAAGATCCTGACAACATGTTTTTTTATTCCACTCCAAATGACACTTTATATTTAAAACAATTTAAGAGAACTGACTTTTTTAAAATAAATGACTTAATAAATATAGAATAAAGTGTAAGCAACACAAAAGCTAAAGACAACAACCAAGCAAAGATGATAATAATAAAAGTTGATACAGAAATTGAACTAAAACAAATAGAGCAATCGGATTCGAAAGCTATTTTTGAAATGATTGACAGCCAAAGGGAATACCTAGGAAAATGGCTTCCATTCGTGGAGTTTACCAAAGAGGTATCAGATACCGATAAATTTGTACATTCTGTTGTCAATGCACCAAAAGAGAGGTTTGAATATGTATTCGTTATTCGGATTAAGAATGAATTCGTTGGACTTATTGGATTTAAAGACACTGATAAGCCAAATCAAAAGACAGAAATTGGTTATTGGCTTTCCGAAAAGCATCAAAAACAAGGAATTATAACAAAATCTGTAGAAAAGCTTTGTGATTTTGCTTTCAACAAACAAGGGATCAATAGAATCCAAATAAAATGTGCTGTAGGGAATAAACCAAGTATAAAAATTCCTCAAAGATTAGGATTCAAATTTGAAGGAGTAGAAAGAGATGGAGAACTGCTAACGGGAAATGTATGTACCGATTTAGAAATTTACAGCAAATTAAAATCTGACAAATAACATTAGTAAGATTTAAACATACGACAGGATTCGTGCGGTAGAGGGAGAAATTCTGGCACAAACATTCACATAAACGCTACAATATCTATGACATAAAAAAGGGTTGACAACATCAACCCTTTTTTAGTATTTAGAATTTTATTTCTCCCCTAAAATGAGAGATAACAACAGTGCTCGATCCACCAGGCTGTGTCTTAATATAAACTCCGACTTTTGCTTGTCAAAGCCACCAATTGGACCTAGTCCATCAATTTTTGCAATGCTTTTATCAATGGAGCAGATATCAGAAGAACTCCATCGGTGTTCCTCCTGTATTCTGGTGTCAATGCTTCTTCCTACAGACTTAATTCGCTTAAAGAGTGCCGAACTTGCATTGTTGCACTCCATTGGCGGACGACTTACTCCCCCTTCTAATTGTACCTGGCAATCCTTTTTGCGCACTTTAGGAAGCGTTATCATTTTTTTGATTTTGCTTTCCAACTGCTTGAACTCTTCTTCAGAATTAAATCGGATACTAATTTTTGAAGTACCATAAGCATGAACCTTGAAAATATTCGATTTAAATTCCGATTCGTATGGAGCAATCACATTTTCTGGGTTGTTTTTACTCAAATCGATAATAGAAGCCAATGTCTTAAAATATAGCTGAGAGATATTGGTAACATTTTCTGCCTGAGTATTGTCCATTAATTTCAGATTGTAAGAAAACAAAGCCGATCCTGATCGTGAAGTCACTACTGTGTCTTCCAAACCTCCACCGTGCAAGGATAAAACAGTTTTCGCCTTCATTGCTTTTTCCCGAATTAACTTTCGCGAGAATTTTCCACTTATGGCATTATCGGTAATCAAAACGATACCAATTTTTGTTTTTCTGATTTGTTTGGTAAATCGCAAAGACTGTAATGCAGAAATACAAGTCATTACTCCAGCTTTACTCTCCCAAACTCCTGTTCCGTACAAGCGATGTTCTGTTTCTGAAAAATTCTCATGCTGATCCAGCTTCTGAAAATCATCAATTGGCATTAAAATCAAGTAATCCACATCTTCCCCAAATGAATTGGAAAAGTACATCATATTCCCCACTTCGTACTGCGGAAAAACCTCATGCGCGAAACCCAACTGACTCAACTCATTTCGAATGAGAGAAGCACATTCGTTCACTCCCTCGATATTTCTTACATGGGTATCGATATTTACCATCTTTTTCAATAAGGCTTCCGAATTTTGCTGACGACTCCTTAAGAAGGATCGAATTCTGGAATTAAAGGATAAACTTTTGTTTTTCTCCTCTGGCAATTCTGTCATTAAGCTATTGGAAAAATATCGCACTGATGCCACGTCCAGCATCTTGTTCACCAATTTTGAGAAATCGTAGCCTGCTACTTTCGCTGCTGTTGGATAAGAACCTGTTGCACCCAAGCTTGCCATGGAGTTGATTTCCAAAAGATAGATCTTTCCATTCTCGTCCAATCGGATGTCCACACGAGCAAAATCTCTTAATTCAAGCGCCTTGAATGCTTCAATACTATATTTGATCATCTCATCAGACAATTCCGGAGAAATGTTTGCCGGGCATATTTTTTGCTTAGGCTTTTCTTTCTTATCGGTTACGGTTTGTATCCCATCAGGATTACCTTCCAAATCGATCTCCAAAACAGGAAAAGCTTCGATAGGCGTATTGCCCAATAGACCAACACAAAACTCACGTCCCCTAATGAACTGTTCTACCAAGGCTTGCTGCTGAAATTCGGTTACTACGAAATTGATGCTCTCTCTCAGATCTTCTTCGTTATAAACCACCTTTAACCCGAAAGAAACACTTTCCATTTTCGGCTTTACGATCACCGGAAATTTCACTCCCGATAAATCATCATTGGGCGAATTAAACACCCAAAAATCAGGAGTAGGCAAGCCTTTGCTCTGCCAAATAATTTTGGTCATGACCTTATCCAAGGCCAATGCATGACCGGAAGGATTTGAACCAACATAAGGGATCCCCAACATCTCCAACATAGAAGGAATATGCGTATAACGGCTCTCACCCTGAATTCCATAGGCCATATTAAATACCATTCCCATTTGTTCTCCTTCGATGGTACGTGGCATAAAATTCTGCAATCGCTCAATGATGTACATATTGCCATCCAAAATGGATACATTATGACCTGCCTTTTCAAGACAATTTGCAACACGTTTTACTTGTTCTTCCTTGTAGAATTCCCTGTTTTGCATCCCCAAAGTGTTGATCACCCCGGTAATGTCTTTGTTATAAATTATTGCAACTTTCACTACGTTTATTTTTTAATTACCCTATGCGTAATAAAATGACATTAGGACAAACCTCTTGGTACTTATAAAATATTACACATTTTCAGAAAATTCTTAATCATTACGATTCCGTGATTTCCTGAAACTTCCGGGTGAGATTGGAACCCATAAATTGCTTTCTCCTTATGTCTGATTATTTCATAAGGACAAGTATCTGAATACCCCAAGCATTCAAAGCTTTCGGGCAATTCAGAGATGTAAAAAGAGTGTTTTTTCACCAATTCCAGTTTATTTGAATGTAACCCCTTAAAAATAGGATCATCAAACTTTTGAATGGTAACAATTTCTTTCTTGGAATGATATTCAGGTAATTTCTTGATTCTTCCCCTGTAGGATACCGCTATGATTTCATGCCCCAAACAGAAACCCAAAACAGGGACATCAAAATTCATCAATGCTATAAAGTTTGAAGTCAGGTTTAATGGTTCATATGGATTTCCCCTACCTCCTGAAAGAATAATACCTTTAATCTCTGATTTTGCCGATAAAGTAATGGGTTGATTGTGGTCGAAAAACACATAGTCGAAATCCTGTTCTGCCAAAAACTGGCGTTTAAACTTTTTTATAAATGCACTTTGATTATCTATCACTAAAAGCATAACAAATCAATTTAAATGATAGCATAATTTACAAAAAAGTAATGTAACTGACAGGATTATACTGATTACGTATCAATCTGTGATTCTGTATCGGCATTGACTCCCGAAATTCGGGACAGGCTATTGTAACAATCAAAAAGATTTGATCAATCATTTTGATATACAATTGTTATAACAGGCAATATCAAATTTAGATACCTAAAAATGACATTGCCTGATTCACTATTTGGTCTTAATCGTCGTCTTCGTCTTCAAATAAATAATCTACATCGGAATACTTATCCTCATATTTTTCTCTTTTGCTTGTAAGCAAAACACCATCTTCGTCAAAATCCGAATCGTTATCAACCAGTTCTTGAGCTTTTCTTACAGACATTCTTACCATATAGATCTTCTCATCGGTTTCAAAAGGCAAAGCACTTACCAATTCTCCCTTGGCATTTGTAAATTCAATTAAGTAATCAATATATCCGGCAGGATAAACCAATTTTATCTGCTCTTGAATTTCTTTGCTTAACTTCTCGTAGTTCTGAATTACTCGTGGCTTGTTCATTTTGGGCGATTTTTAAAATGATTTAGGCTTAAAATTATTTTTACCATCCTAGCAGGTATGCAAATATTAATGGCGCTACAATGGTAGCATCCGATTCTACAATAAATTTAGGAGTATCAATTCCCAGTTTCCCCCAGGTGATCTTTTCGTTTGGTACAGCTCCTGAGTATGATCCATAACTTGTAGTTGAATCAGAAATTTGACAGAAGTAACTCCAGAATGGTGTATCAGTTCTTTCCATATCCTGATACAACATAGGCACTACACAAATCGGGAAATCTCCTGCAATTCCTCCACCAATTTGGAAGAAACCTATTCCTTTATCTTCTGCATTATCAGTATACCAATCAGCTAACCAAGCCATGTATTCAATACCCGATTTCATGGTTGAAGCCTTCAACTCTCCTTTAATCACGTAAGAGGCGAAAATATTTCCCATAGTTGAATCTTCCCATCCAGGAACAACGATTGGTAAATTCTTCTTAGCTGCCTCTAGCATCCAGCTGTTCTTAGGATCGATTTCGTAGTATTGCTCCAATACTCCTGAAAGAAGCAATTTGTACATGAATTCGTGCGGAAAGTATCTTTCTCCATTCTCTTCAGCATCCTTCCAGATTTTATAGATGTGTCCTTGCAGTCTTCTAAATGCTTCTTCTTCAGGAATACAGGTATCCGTTACACGGTTTAAACCTTTTTCCAATAAATCCCATTCTTGCTGAGGAGTAAGATCACGGTAATGTGGCACTCTTTCGTAATGTGAATGAGCCACCAAATTCATGATATCCTCTTCCAGGTTTGCACCTGTACAAGTAATAATTTGAACTTTATCCTGACGAATTATTTCTGCAAGTGATCTGCCCAATTCAGCAGTACTCATTGCTCCTGCCAATGTAATCATCATCTTTTTACCTTCATCCAAATGTTTTTCGTATGCTTGTGCTGCATCAACCACCGTTGCAGAGTTAAAATGACGGTAATGCTCTAACATAAATTTTGAAATCGGTCCTCTATTATTCATCTGTTTATAATTTTATTTTAAGATCAGATGGAACTTACCATGACATTAAATAATTATTCTCAATGTGAGTTAATAACTATTTAATCATGGACGTTTCATTTTTCTCGAATTTGTAGCTTAATAACTTGTAATACAATTTGGCAGTTAAAAAATCAGGAGCTTTCTGTCCTTCCTGTGGTGCCAATTCCACAATGTCGAATCCAACAACATTCTTCTGTTTAAATACTTTTCTTAAATAGCTGATTACAGTATACCAATCCAATCCTCCAGGTTCTGGTGTGCCCGTTGATGGCATGATAGATGGATCAAACACATCCAAATCAATGGTTAAATATACATTCTCAGTCATTTTAGATATGGAATCATCCATCCAGCTTGTCTGCTGATAAATGTCCTGTGCAAAATAGCATTGCTTTCTGTTTAAATGTTCCAATTCGCAAGAATCCATACTTCTAATTCCTACCTGAACCAGATTAGCTATTTTACTGGCCTCATGCACTGCACAAGCATGATTAAATGGAGTTCCATCGTACTCTTTTCTTAAGTCGGCATGTGCATCCAACTGTAAAACCGTTAGATTATCGAATTTTTCATGAAATGCACGAATTACACCAATACTTACAGAATGTTCACCTCCAAAATAGGTGGTAAATTTTCCTGTTTCCAGATTCTCTTTAGCAGATTGGTAAACCGCTTTCACCATTGCCTCTGGCGATTCATCCTCAACAATATCAGGTAAAATATGAACTCCTGTTTTGTATACTTCAGAATTGGTTTCAATATCATACAATTCCATATTCTCCAATGCTTCCAAAAAGGCAGGAAATGCCTTATCGGCTCCTTTACCCCAGGTACTGGTCCCATCGTATGGTATAGATTGCAACAGAGTCGCAGCATTCTCGAATGCGCAATACTCATCTTCTATTCCGGCAAAATTTCTCATTCCTGATTGTATCCTAAGAGTTTAAACATTTCATCAGCCGATTGCTCGTTTCGATACACATAGTCGAAGAAGTTGCCTTTTTCGTCTCGATCAATAATCACGTGCTTTGGTGATGGAATCAAACAATGCTTTATACCTCCATATCCGCTAATGGCATCCTGATATGCTCCAGTATGGAAAAAACCAATATAGAGAGGCTCTTTTTCATCTTCTGAATAATCTGGCAATAGTACTTCTTGGTTTAAATCTTCGGAATTATAATAGTCTGAATGATCACAACTGATTCCTCCAATGTTTACACGTTTGTACTCATTATTCCATTTGTTTATCGGAAGCAAAATGAATTTTTCATGAATCGACCAGGCATCTGGAATGGTATTCATCAAACTATTGTCGATAATGTACCACGATTCCGTGTCGTTTTGTTGTTTTTGCTCTAATACCTTAAAAACAATGGCACCACTCTCTCCTACCGTATACTTCCCAAACTCAGTGTAGATATTTGGTTCTGGTACATTTTCTTTAACGCATGCATCTTTAATATTGCTTACAATCTCGTTAATAATGTACTCATAATCGTATTCAAATCCCAAATGGTTTCGAATCGGAAATCCTCCTCCAAGATTGAAAGAATCCAAATGCTCGCTTTCCTTCTTAAGGTCGATGTAAACCTTAAGTGCTTTCTGAAACTCACCCCAGTAATACAAGCTATCCTTTATACCCGAATCCACAAAAAAGTGTAGCATTTTTAATTCGAACTTTGGATTGTTCTTGATTCTCGTTTCGAAGAAATCTTTTATTTCAATGTCTCGAATACCCAATCGAGAAGTGTAATAAGACGACTGTGGCTCTTCATTAATTGCCATACGGATTCCAATTTTTATGGTCTCATCGGTAGCAATTTTTTCCAAGCGATTTAACTCATTCGCACTATCGAATATTACAATAGTGTTTTTAAATCCAAACTTTTGAAGGTTAACAATCTTCTTAAGGTATTCATCAGTTTTGTAACCATTGTGCACAATCACTCTATCCAAATCAATCTTTTTCTCTTTGTAAAGGTTTAAAATCAGATCGATATCGAATGAGGAAGATGTTTCCAGGTTGACATTGTGTTTTAGCGCTTCGCCAATAACATGGGCAAAGTGATTACACTTGGTACAATAGCAATAGTGATAATTACCGCTATAGTTGTTTTTCTTGATCGCACGATTAAACAAGTTACGTGCTTTCTTAATTTGATCGCCAATTTTTGGCAAATAGAAAAAACGGAAAGGCGTTCCGTGTTTTTCAATTAGATATTTCAAGGAAATTCCCTGAAAAGTGAGAAGATTATCTCGCAAATCAAAGCCTTCCTGAGGAAAGTAATAGCTTTGATCTATCAAATCAAAATAAGTATTTTTCATCTATGTAATCATAAAATATAAGTGTTGTTTTTTAATTATGAACCTTGCAAATAAACTATTTTTTTCGATTTAAAAAACATGGAAAATAAAAAAAAGTGAAGCTACTTATGATTTTTATTTTAAGCTTCACAAAAATCATCTTTCAATAGATATAGTCTAAGGTACAAAAGAATTTCAAAATAGTTAAGCAGAATAAACTTGAATAGAGTTACTAAAGGATAAATTGCAAATATTTAAAATCATATTTCATTAACATATATTTATTTCTTTATTGACATTAGAAATAATCAATATTACATCATTAAATTCATCACTCCCTTTATTTACTGCCTTACTAAAGAACTTTAGTTAAGTTTAAATACAGTGAAAACAACAATAAATTATCCCTTCAATAAATCTATTTACACAATATCACTTGCTGGATTACCAAATCAACACCTGGAATTAACCGAGACAGCATTATCTTAATTGTGGAGACAGCATTAATGCCGCCTTTTTGAATATTTAAGCACAAAGTATAGAATTGCGAAGCCCTACCTCAAATTAAAAATCAATCACAATCCCAATGGTAGGAATTGGTGATCCTTCCTCTTCTACCACCTGCTTCAGACTTCTAGGTTCCGTGATAATTCCATTCTCATCCCTTGCAAGGATGTACTCGGGAGCTTCGGGGGTTTTATGCATCAAGAGGTTTTGTATCTCCAGGAAGAACTCGAGTGATAGTTTCTTGAAATTGTACTTTTTATCAATTCGCACATCCAGTTCACTGAAAACACCCAGTTTATCCTCTCCCATTCTGCTGTAATCCAAAACAATTTCGGGATAGCGATTCATTGTTTCGTCCAAATTGGTTGGCACAATTGGCGTTTCTCCTGCAAAACGATAACGGGCACTGATCTCCCAATTTTTTTTGAGCTTGTATCCTCCGGTAAATGACAAAAGGTGACGACTGTCCCATACTGATGGTAAGTATTTGCTACGATCGAAACCTGTGAACTCGCTATAGAAAAAGGTATAGGCAAGCAATCCGTAAAAGTTCTTGCTTAACTTTTGCTGAAACTGCAATTCCAGACCATAACTTCTTCCTCTCCCTACAGTCTCTACTGCTTCGTTTCCCAGCACCTCAAAGTCGGCACCCTTATTTGCCAAGGATACTTGATCTGCTATGGATACCGGGTAATCGCTATACTTCTTATAAAATGCCTCCAAACTAATGCTAGCTGCTGGTCCTAATATTCTTTCCAGTCCAAGCACAAAATGATCACTCCTGGTGTAATCTGCATCTTGATTCACAAAGTTTCCATTTTCCTGGAATCCAAGTATGGTATATGGTGCTATTTTGTAATATCTTCCCACTGATACTTTTAGTTTCCAATCATCAACAAACTCGTAGGATAATGCCATTCGAGGCGATAAGGTCGAAAGCAAAGGGTTTCCTTTGGTAAAACTGTCACCATCCATGCGAAGGCCGAAAGAAAGATCCAATCGCTCGTCAAGAAAGCTTCGCGTGATATTGGCAAATCCACCATATTTCATGAAATCAATTTCGGTTTCGTAGGCATAATTATCGTTCAAATCAAAGGTTTTATTTTCATAATCGCTGTATTGGAGATTCAACCCAGTTTGAAACTTCCAATCCTTTTTAAAGTAGGTTATTGCCCAACGAAGTTTGGTTTCCTTTTCGCGCGAATCATTTCTAAAATACAGCCCGCTTTGGTTTCGATTGTCTTCATAACGCGAGAAATCATTCTTTAACGAGTTGTTACTAAGGCTGGTCTGCATGAATCCCTTTCCCGTTTTAAATCGGTGCCTCCAACTTAACCCAATGGTGTTGCCCTGCTGTTCGATAAAAGGAGCTTGCTCCAATATTGATAGTTCATCTCCCTCAATATCTCCACTATCATCTACGGCAAAATCGTCAATCGATCCCAATCCAATTAGATTTATTGTATTGTATTTGTCGATTCTGTGTGTGACTTTGTATTGGTAATCCCAATAATCGGGTCGTATTGGCAATCCAATCAATTCGAATAAAAACTGAAGGTAAGAACGACGTACAGAAATCATGTAACTGGTTTTGCCCTGCTCTTCTCCTTTTTTAAACAATGGGCCTTCGTGAGTTAAGGCAGCCTCGCTGGCACTCAAGCGAAAGTTGGTGTGATAGGAAGATCGACTCCCTTCGCGTTGACTGAATTGAAGTACTCCGGATAGTGCATTGTCGTACTGACTGCCAAATGCCGAGGTAGAAAGCATTACTTCATCAATAAAGGATACATTCAGCATCCCAACCGGACCTCCCGAGCTCCCCTGAGTGCTAAAGTGATTGATATTGGGGATCTCGATTCCATCCAAATAATAAACCGATTCGTTGGGAGCTCCACCACGAATGATCAAATCATTTCGAAAACCTCCCGGCGATGGTGAAATACCCGGAAATGTTTGTGCAACACGTACCACATCATTGTTTCCACCAGGATAGGTGGCAATCTCAACTGCTGATAAGGATTGTGTTGAAAGTGGCGTCTCTCTTGGTCGGGTAATCTTATTCTGATTGGAAACTGTTACCTCAGAAAGATTGGTTGAGGCCTCTTCCAGAACAAAATTATACTCCTGGTTCCCTACCGATTTAACATCAATATTGTAACGTGTTTGACTCTTATAGCCCAAATAGCTTGCCACCAAATTATAAGATCCAGGCTTTACTTTTGTAATCTGGTAATAACCATTCTCATTGGTAATGGCCCCTTGCGTTGTATTTTCAAGATAAACTGATGCACCAATTAAGGCCATTCCTGTCTCATCGGTAACATATCCTGATATGGAAGTACTAATTTGCGAATAGCAATTAAAGGCAAAGAATATAAAAAAGATGGATATTAGCTTTCTCATTTTGTTGAATCTGTCTTTTATCTTACTTATCTGTACAAACAATTAAGATATAAATATGTTTCCTCTTATTTATCATTTAAACAAAAAAAAGAGCCCGTGGCAAGGGCTCTTTTCGATAACACTAACTAAATCAGATGTTCTAATAACCAACAATTAGAATACCTAATGCTTTTTATTACTTCACATATCTTTTGTAAAAACTATATGCACTATCCCAATCAAAATTTACCAATCTTGCTTGGCTAGGATCTAAATCCACCATATAATTAGGCTGAGTTTTTCTCATCTTGATAAATCCTTGATTCGATTCATCTAACAGTCCTTTTCCAATTACGAACAGATCTTCAGAAATACCTATCTCCTCTCCTTTGGTAATGGTAATATGATAGAGATTGTCTTTTACAACTGTTTTTTCCAGCAATCTTTTAAATGCTCCCTGCGTCATTTGTGCAGCAACTCTCTTTTGTTTGTCACTTGCATATTTCACCTTTTCAAAATCTACCTTTAAAAAGAAGTAGTATTTAGATTTTTCATGCCTTTTTACAGCTTGAAATAAATCTTTGGCAATGCAAGCATAGATCTCAACCGAGTCCTTTCCATGTTTTTCATACAAGCGATTGCGCACATCTTTCATCACTTGCTTTTTAACTGGTCCCTTGGTATTTTCGCTCTTTAAAAATTCCAGAAAGTAATAAGGATGACTAAAACCATATTTGTTGGCTTCTACTTTGGCTTCCTCAGGTGATAACATTAGATTTTTACCCAACTGGTACCACGAATAATTATCAATGTAGAAACGGTCATTTGCAATCTTTTCGGTTCGGAATTCCTGAATGCTTTGCTTATTTTCGCTAAGAAGATGAGCAGAATCCTGAGCACTCACTTGATAACTGTTAATTTCATTATCAAAATCAGCTTTAAATTGAGCAATATAGGACTCATGATCGTAAGAATTACATGCTGATAGTAGCAATGCAATCAAGATTAGATGGTGTGAATGTTTCATAAGTAAATGTTTTTATCTCATAAGTTTCGTCAAAGTATTACTTCCACTCCTCCAATAAAGCATTTGCTTTTAGCTGATGTTCCAATACAAATCTTACATAGCGAATGTCTACAGATATCTGACGGGTAAGCTCAGGCATAAACTTGTAATCGCCTACCAATCCGTTACCTGCACTATCGAAGTTCAAACCAATTAATCTCCCTTTGGCATCTAAAACAGGACTACCTGAATTTCCTCCTGTGGTGTGACAGTTGCTGATAAAACAAGTTGGAATTTTTTTCTTCGATTCCTGAATTGCCTTTTCGCAAGACTCAAGGTATCCATTTGGCACTTCATAAGTTTTAACGTCTTTCTTGCTTTTCTCAACCAAATCATTTAAGTCAGACATATACGAGTATTCAATTCCTTCATCATTAATCCCAACAATATTTCCATATGATACTCTAAGACTTCTGTTTGCATCAGCAATGATTTTTTCGTCACCTTTCATTATTTTTACTGCTTGTAAATATCTCTTATGATATTTTCCATACTCTTTTCTGATGGTAGCACGTTGCATGTATACCATGTCTTTGTTGATTAAGAAGTAGCTCAAGCATAAATCGAATACTGGGTCGTTTGCTAACTTTTCACGATCCTCTTTTGTGAAATATTTTAGAAACTTATATAAGCTTTCCTTCGATGCAAACAGTGACCTACTAAAAATATCATCAATATATATGTCGAAATCACCCTTGTATTTAGTTCGTGCATTGACAATCGCAGCTGGCTTGTATTGATCCCCAACATTTTTATCATATAAAGCAACAAGAGTTTTTAAGAAGGCCTTCTCCGTTTCCACGTCATAAGCGCTGTAGAAGTTTGAGGCTTCAACTCTTAGTTTTCTCAACTCTTTGTTCAGGCGTTTTTCGTTCACATTCTTACGAGAACTTATGGCATTCAGCATATCAAACTTACCTGCAAAAGCAACAAAATTTCCACCACTGATACCACCCTCGAAAACATACATATTCAATTTTTCGATGGTATCTAAACGTGCAACACACGTTTCAATTCCAGGAATGATATCTGCATATTTTTCTTTACGTTCTTCAGAGGAATTAAGCCAAGCTGTAAATTCTTCTTCTTCCTTCTTTTTCAGCTTAATCAAATCTAGTTTTTCAATCCCGCGAAGTTCTGCCTTCCATCGCAGCAAACGGTTAGATGTTTTCGCCATGAAATCGGAATATTTCAACCATAAATCTTCATTTTTATTCATGGCATCTTTAATGATTTTCATTTTGGCATCCCTGATCTTGATTCCGTGGTAATTTGTAACATCAACAATCTGTTCAATGGCTCTGGCTGTTACATATTGCTTTGTACTACCTGGAAAACCATATACCATTGCAAAATCACCGTCCTTGTATCCTTTCAATGATAAATCAAGATGGTTCGCAGGCTTAAGTGGAGTATTCGCAATCGAATATTTCAACGATTCATTGTTAGAGTCTCCATATACTCTAAGTATCGCAAAATCTGCCGATTGTCTTGGCCATTTCCAGTTATCGGTTTCTCCACCAAATTTTCCCAATGACAAAGGAGGCATTGCAACAATTCTGACATCGTGATAGATCTCATATACTTCAAGAAAATATTGAGTTCCACCAAAGTAAGACTTCACTTTTATCTTGTAATGATTTCCTTCTTTTGCCTTTGCCGTAAGTTCTTTAGCTCTTGAATCTATTAAGCTGCTTTTTTCCGCATCACCTAAACCTTCAGTTTCTTTTAGCAAAGATTCAGTCACATCATCCATTCGAACCAGGCGCGCTAATGTTAAACCTTTTGCTGGCAACTCTTCTGCTTGTGTTTGCGCATAAAATCCATTCTTAAGATAGTTATGCTCCTCGCTACTATGTTTGTGCAAATACGAAACTGCTGTATGATGATTGGTTAATACTAATCCTGATTCCGAAATAAAAGATCCGCTTCCTGAGAATGTAGTCGGATTGCTTTTTGTTGCCAATCCAAGAATGGCATCTTTCAGGCATATTGTATTGATATCGTAAACATCTTCGGCAGATAGTTTGAATCCTGCCTTTTTCATGTCTTTGATATTGTATTTTTTCAATAGAGATGGAATCCACATTCCTTCGTCTGCCTTTACCGATGCTACTGACAGCACCAGACAAATCAATAATAATTTTAGTCTAAGCATTTTAAGTATTTAGTTGTAAGCTTGTTTTATTTGACAAATTCCTTCTACCTCAAACCCTAAAAGGGCTTAAATCAATTGAACTAGAAAAGTCTCTTTTAAGGGATTTAGGGTTAAGTGTTATTGCTACTTTCTTCTACTACTCCAAAATATATGTAAGGAAGGAAAAATGTTTTTTTACATTTTCATTTCCCTTTTCAGCTCCTTTGTTTGCAATATTCTTAATAGATTCCAACTCTGAATGAATATCAGCCATGATCAGATTATTAAATACATGACCACTTTTGTCAGCATTATCTTTCAATAGTTTCTGTAAACCTTTTACATATTCTACCTGTAGATTTCTCACCCAGTCTGTACTTTGCTTTTTAGCCGATAAATTAAATAGTCTCTTTGTAATATCTGATAGATATTCACTTACCGAGTATGGATCTTTTGATTCTGTTGTGCATGTATACATTCTAACCAGAACAGCTCTATTCAAAAGATCTTCAATCTTTTTTCCTTGTGCTTTAATGATCTCTTCATCCAGACTTCCCAATCTTTTCTCTAAATCTTCACTCTTCATCCAATCAAATTGGCCAAGTAATTCATCCATGATATAGTCTAATGCTTCCTTTTGTTTTTCGCGACTTACTGCCACATATTTTTCAGGATGCATCTCATTGGTAACATCAAATTCGAAAACACCACCCAATCTGGCTTCAACATGTTTAAAGTACCTGTTGTACTGTTTGATTACACCATCGTACATCCAACGCAAATGATCATCTCCAAGCTCATCAGCAGCAGACCATTCAATCAAATTCTTCATGATTAGCTTTGCGTTTACAGCACCGTAACGGCTTGCTTTCACCACATCATTTCCCAAGGATTCTGTTAAAACAGAAGGATCTAAAGTTCCATCTCCCATACCATTTTTAGCACCAAACAAATACATATCATCTTTGCTACGTTCTTCGAACCACCTGTTCAATGTTGCCTTTTCTTCTTCTGAAGTATTTGCCTCGTAAATAGGTTGGTATGCCCATTTAATCGCAAAGTAATCATATACTCCCAATAAAGGTGGGGTTAAGCCTACTCCTTTGTCTTTAGCCTGAGCTATGTAATTGTTGCGGGCATAATCCATAATTGAAGCGGCAGTTCCATATTTCTTGGTAAAACTTGGCGAGCGCAATGAATCTACAGGGAAAGCATAGGATGCACGATAGTTGTGCTTCATGCCCAAAGAGTGTCCAATTTCATGAGCTGCTGCATAACGAATTAACTCACCCATGATTTCATCTGAAATATCATTCATATTTCCTCTAATGGCAGGATCGTTTGCCGCTGTCTGAGAAAAACGCCACTGGTACAATTTGCTAATTACGTTGTGATAAAACAGCACATCTCCCTGAAGGATTTCTCCGGAGCGAGGATCAATCCAATGGTTACCCATTGCATTTGCCTTTTCCGTTGTAATGTATCTAAAGCAATTATTTGTAAAATCGTTAGCATGGAAAGATGTATCGTTTACCGGATAATCCTTAGCAATTATTGCATTCTTGAATCCAATTCTCTCAAATGCCATTTGCCAATCTTCAATACCAGCCTTAATAAATGGTTTCCATTTTTCCGGAAACGAATTGTCCACGTAAAAGACAATTGGTTTCTTAGGTTCAACCAATTTGCCATTCTTATGTTTTTGAATGTCTTCCTTTTTTGGTTCTAGTCTCCATCTTCTTATATACGAGTAGTTTTTCACATCCATATATTCAGATGACAGTTCTTTTCTTACTTCTTCGTAGTAGTTAATTTGGGCACTCGCTAAACGAGGTTGCATAGGTTCTTTGGGAAGTAAAACAATTGAGCGGTGCAATGAGCACATAAATTGACTTCGCTTTCCCATAAATCCCATTTGAGTTATAATTTCAACATTGCCATCATAAGCCCTGGCATAGGTAGTCTTTGTTACCTCAGGTATTACCTTTCCACTGCTTCCTCCTCCAAATGGAGAAATTTGAGGAATTTGATTGCTAAAGAATTTTGTCACATCAATAACTGATGCATTATTCCTTGCGTTTCTAGCTTCTATCTTAAAAGCAGTATAAATGGTTTGAATGTTGTTTCGATTGAAAGAAATACTGATTGGATCCTTGGCATCCATTACGTTTTCAGTATCTATTACATGCAAATACACACTCTTATCATCCTGGCTGAATCTTACCAACATTGGGTTGTGCATCATTTGGCCTGCAACTGCATTTTTGGTAGAGCTAATTTCTTCTACCCTGCTGCCCATTAACAAATCTCTCCCCATAATGCTATCGGGAATTTCAAGCCACAAATTACTATCATTCAAATGAATGCTAATAAACCCGCTGTCGCTGATTTCAGCTTTGCTTATCAAAGTCTGGTATTTTTTTGCTAATACTGCATTATTCGATTGCGCATTCACAGATAAGTGAAATACCATCAAATTTATAATGAAGAGAAAAGATAATTTAAATCGAAACATTTTTTGTTATTTATAGTTTTGTGGCTTGTTTCTGAATAAAATATAGATAAGCGATCGACAATTGCCGATCACTTATTGTCAATACTAGTATCTGTTAATGTATTTAATTCTAATTGTATAAGTATCTCCTTCTTGAGCATAGATATACTTAGGGTCGATATTCAAATCAGCGTCATCACATGTGAAAGTAATATCAATCTGAACTTCTTTGGTTGCAATATTGTAAGTACCAACAGACTTAGCAACTTCAATAGAAACCGGAGTTACATTGGTTGATAGAGAAAGATCACCTTGAGTATTTCTTGAATCTTCGTACCAGAAATAATAGCTTTCTGCACTACCATTAACATCTACTGTTGTTTTAGCTTTCCAATCTACACCTTCTTTAATTTTGTAAAGAGTTAATGTTTGAGCAGGAACAACAACAGTACCTTCAGATGCTGAAGCATCAGTAGAAACAAAACGAAACCATCCTTCTGGTGCATAAATAGAAGTTTTTCCGTAAGTAGCTTCGTTTGAGAAATATTTAGTAAGACCTAAATAATCGAACGCCTGAATTTCATATCTTTCCTGCTCAACAATATCAATAAACTTACCTCCCATTTCTTTCTTGAAGATATTTACCACTTCGCCCCATTGGTTACCATCGTTAGGAGTTATGTGCATGTAATGCTCACCTGTTAGTGTTTTCCACGCTCCATCGATTACATCCCAATAGTAACGCTTCAACCAATAAGCGTCGGCATCGGTAACATAAACATTGTCTTGAGTATTCCACTGTGCATACAGGTAGTTGAATTGGTTATCAACATTGAACCAAACGGAGAAATCAACCTGAGGATCAACAGCATTAATTGCCAAAGTATTTTCTGTAGCTTTTACAGCATAGTCAGTTGTAGATGGTGTTGCAAAACCGAAAGTTACTGTTTTATCCATATCAACAACTGCAGTATTTTTCATTGTCACAGTAAAGTCAGCAGAAACATTACCTGCAGGAATAGTAATTGCATTATTAGTTAAACCAGCAATTTCGTAATCCGTATCAGCAAGCAAATCACCTGTAATTGTTAATGGAATTACAATATCAGTAGCAAATGTTTTACTCAAACCAACGGTAATGGTTTTTACTTCTTCCATGTATGGATTCGTAACCATGTTAGAAGTTGCAAACGATACTTCAGGAGCATCAGAAGGAGGATTTGCATTGTCAACAATAATAATGTCTACATTTGCAGGAGTAGATAATTCATAACCTGTACCAGCTTGTAATGCAATATTCACAACTTTACTGTCCTCGATTGCCGAAACATTAATCGGAGTAACAAAAATATTAGCTTTAGTTTGATTCGCAGGAATGGTTACCGTCTTTGCAATTTCCTGATAGTTTACTCCCTCAACAGCTGTACCCGATAAAGCAATACCTACAGTATAAGCTGTTTCAATTGGAGCATCAGCATTTACTTTTACAACCAAAGCAGAAGTAGCCATTTCCGAAATTTCAATTACATCAGCAGTGAGCGATAGTTTAGGGATAATAGGATCATCATCGCTACTACAACTTGCCAGGATTAGTGCAGCTATCATTAGCCACAGCATGTTTAAATAACTTTTTTTCATGTGTTAATAGATTTTTGGTTATGGTTGGATCTTCCCAAGGGGAATCGGTAAGATCCTTTATTAGAATTTATTTATCTCATTAAATATTAGTACCCTGGATTTTGAACCATGCTAGAATTTCCTCTGATGGCGTCTTCAGGAATAGGTAATACAAACAAATTGCTAGGGTAATCCACGTTCACATTTTGCAATGCGTTACAATCAACTCTTCTAAGATCTCTACCCATACGTACAATGTCGAAAAACAAGTGCCCCTCGAATGCCAATTCTCTTCTTCTTTCCTGGAACAATTCTTCCTTTAAAGCAGCACCAGATAATTGAAGATTTGTAGCATTAGGATTTGCACGCTTGCGAATCACATCCAAATCGGCACGTGCCTGCACTTCATCGGTAATTGGCAAATTCAACGATGCTTCTGCACGAATCAGATACATCTCAGCAAGACGAATTACTGGAGTATAATGATCTTTATTTGAGAATTCTGTCCACTTGCGTGTTAAGTTCCCGCCTAATTGCTGTCCAATCAATTCAGCACGCACGTCACCAGCTTCATATAAATCAATAATATCATTGGTTGCCAACAATAGAAGCTTTGTTCTGTCATCACTAATTCCAATTCTATCTGAAAGTGGAGCAGATTGATTCACTCCTGCATTGTCAAGAATAAAGATATCCTCTCTTGTTGGCTCATTTTTAATATAGTAATCCACTAATTCCGGGTTCTCCACCAATGACACTGAACCATTCTCAATAACTTTGGTTGCATATTCTCTGGCTCTATCCCAGTCATTTTTATACAAGTAAACTCTTGCCAATAAAGCCTGTGCTGCTAGTTTCGACATGTAAGCTTTAGAATAATTTGCTTCTTCAATTCCGATAGCAGTACCCAAAACAGCTTCAGCTTCTAATAAATCGGTAACAATTGCTTCGTAGTTATTGAATAACAGATCGCGTGTAGTGTATTCATCATAGGCAATATTCCTGAGCATATAAGGAATTCCCAAATGTTGTGCGTTTGCTGAATAAGCGTAAGGTTGTGCATATAACTTGGTTAAATCAAAGTGAGCCAAAGCTCGAATTGCTTTTGCTTCTGCTACCGCTTGTGCCTTTTCAGATTCAGTGGCATCTTCAGCATATTCAATATTTTCTATTATATTATTTGCCTGGCTAATAATCTTATAAATTTCAGAATAAAAGCCATCGAAATAATCATCCTGTCCATCTTCGGTATGAGTAAATTGAAAAGCTGGAATGTAGTTGAATGAAAATGGATTTTCAAAAGTAAGATCATTAATTTTCAGATTACCTCCTTTTACCTCAGCTGCCATAATCATATTACAACCGTAATAGTCGAAATCTGTCATTCCATAATAAATACCATTCAAAGCTTCTTCAACACCACTTAAAGTCGAAAATAACTTATCATTGGAAATCTTTGTTGCATCATCAATGTCCAAAAAGTCGGAACAAGATGCAAAACCAATTGCCAGTAATGCTATGTATATTAGTTTTTTCATTTCTTCTTTTTTAAATAATGATTAAATTCCTAAGCTTAATTGGAATGCAAATATTCTTGACTGAGGGAATGTGTATCGATATTCAGCCAATCCGTTTCGATTTGATTTACCAGGATCTTTGTACCAAGTATAAATATTTGAAACATTGGCACTAAGGGAAGCTTTATTCAATTTAAGAGCTTGGCAAATATGCTTAGGGAAAGCATATGACAATGAAATTGATTTAAGTGATACGTTAGTCTGGTCAAACAAGAATCTATCACTATAAGCATTAAATGAAATGCTCTGATCCAAACGCGGGATGTCTGTAATATCACCTGGCTTTTGCCATCTATCTACTAGGTTTATACTTTTATTGTACAAATGGAAAGTTTTAATATTCTCCATATCACGAGCCGCATAAGGAAGCATTCTATCAGCACCATATTCAAAAGAAATCATAAATGCTAAATTGAATCCTTTGTAGCTAAAGTTGTTAGAGAAACCACCCGAAAAGTCAGGATTACTCTTACCAATCTTAACTTTTTCACTCAAATCACCTGAAATGTCACTGTAAATGTCAGTGATTGTACCATCTTTTTTATACCATTGGGGGTTACCATTATCTGGGTTTACTCCTGCATATCTGTTCCCCATAATTAGGGAAGTAGACTCTCCAACAATCAAACCTGCAGTTCCGGAAATTAATCTATCGGCATAAATATTTAACTTATCCAAACGGTTTTTATTGAAACCAACATTTAAGTTTGAATTCCATTTCACCTCACCTAGCTTAATTCCATTTGCTTTTAAGGTAAACTCTAAACCATAATTGGTCAAATCAGCAGTGTTCACAGAGATTTGGTCCCAACCAGTTTCAGGCACCACATTAAGTGACATAATCCCGTCCTTGGTTTTGTTGTTATAATATTCAACATCCAGGTTAAACTTTTTCAAAAACTTAATGGTTAAACCTGTATTAAACTTAAATGATTTTTGCCATCCAAGTTCTTCATTTGGCGCAGCAAAAGGTTGAGCAACCAATTTACCATTGTAATTAGATGACGTATTGTAGCTATACAACCCTCTTGCTGAGTACGATCCTACTTTTGCATTACCTAATTTACCGTAAGATGCTTTCAGTTTTACGAAATTGATGATATCATTTTCTGCCCAAAAGTTTTCTTTTGAAATGATCCATGAACCACCAATAGAAGCAAAGTTTTCCACCTGCTGATCCCCACCAAAATAAGATGTTGCATCCGCACGATAGTTAATAGACATGAAATATTTTTTATTGAAATCATAATTCAATCTCCCATAATATGATCTCATTGCATTTTCACTTTCATATCCCTTTACAGTACTGTCTTCATCCTCCTTCGATTGGCCAGGAATCTTCAATTTTTCTGTAACTAAGTTATCTTCAGAAACAGATGTACTATTGGTGTTATCGTGTCTTAACTGAACACCAGCGGTAGCACCAAGCGAATGCTTTTTATATGAACCATTATATTCCAACTGGGTATTAGCAATCCAGTTCATATTTTCACGTCTGGATTCTTTAATCACTCCACCTTTTTTTCTTCCCAATCCATTTTCTTTTGAATAGAAAGTATAGTTTTTAGTGTTTGTATAATCCAAACCAAACATGGTTCTGGTGCTAAAATTCTTCGAAATTTTCACATTTAATTCTAAACTGTTATTCGAATAGAATTTTTTAGTATAGTTTTCGTTTTGCTCTAAAGCTGCCAAAGGATTGGCATAGGTTTCCATTTGTGTATAATCACCATTCTCGTCATAAACAGGAATGTTAGGTTGATATGCATAAGTTGCATAAGCACTATACTTATCGGTTTTAAATGAAGTTATACCTCCCGAGTAAGACAATCTAACACCTTTTGCCAATTCACTATCCAGACTTAAACGAGAAGTAGTTGATTCATAATCATTCCCTTTGGTAGTAGTTTCATTATCCTTGTAACCTAAAGATAATCTAAAAGTTGACTTATCACCACCTCCTGATATTGTAAGATTAGATTGGTGAGAAACCGAATTTTGTAGGGTTAAATCTCTCCAATTGGTATAAACATCCGATGGCCCAACCAAATCAGGGATGTCATTTTCAGGATATCCAGAATTTCTGTAAAATTCAGTTGCTAATTCTACATATTGCTCCGTATTTAAGTAATCAATTTTATTGATTGGAGTATTTAGTAACATTTTTTGAGAGAATGATACTCTGGTTTTACCTTGTTTACCCTTTTTGGTAGTAATAATAACCACTCCATTAGCCGCATTTGCACCATAAATCGCTGCAGCTGAAGCATCCTTCAGAATTGAAACGGATTCAATATCCTCAGGATTAATCAAAGCCAATGGGTTAATAACCGTTTCTGTTCCTGTATTTACGTTAGGATTCAACGCATCAATCAAAGGCACTCCGTCTAGTATGTATAGCGGTTCACTCGAAGCGGAAAAATTAGTTCCAATTTCAGGAATAGAATTATTACCACGAATACGAACTTTAACGGGACTTGTTGGATCTCCATCATCCGACTCCAAATAAACACCAGCAACTTGACCTTCCAACATTTGGTCAACACTTTGAGCGTTACTGTGCTTTAACAACTCATCTGATTTTACCTGCTCGACAGAACCTACTACAGCTTCACGTGATTTAACACTACCGTAACCTAGCACCACCACTTCGTTTAACTTTTGGTCTGCCGATTTTAATTGTACATTAATGATTTTCTGTCCTTTTACTGGAATAAACTGGGTTTCATATCCAATAAACGAGAACATCAATTCAGCATTCGCTTTGCTTACTTTCAAATTGAATTTTCCATCGAAATCAGTTGTTACCCCATTCGATGTGCCTTTTTCAAGCACGGTAACCCCAGGTATACCAAGCTTATCGCTTGCATCTCTTACCGTTCCCGTTACCGTCAGTCCCTGCGCAAAAAGCTGGAACTGAAGTAAAACAAGAAGTGCTATTAAATAAATTCTTATCATAGACTTGTTATTTAATTGATTTTAGTATGGGTTAGTTTGTAAATTTAAATTTGTATGGATTTGCAACCTGCTCGGTTTCACCATTGGTATAAACCAAGGTCATTTCCTTATTCGCTGCCCAACTCACTATTTCATCCGGATCTACTTTATCCTGAATGTAAAAGAATCGAACGGTTGGTTGTGTTTGGTAATCAGCCTGAATACCAACTACTCCCTTGTATTTCTTAGCAACATGGTTTGACAACTCCTTAAACTTGTTCTCATTTTTAGGAAAATCTTCCAATACCAACAATACTGATCTCAACTGCTCTCTTGGATAAGATTTAAAGTTGTTGAAGGTTGCCTCATGCTTCTTAAAGGTTCTTTTCATTAAGCCCATTCCATTAATTGGCACATTAGATTTAACAACATCCTTCACTTCGTATGGGTAACTTCTGCGATGCTTAATGGTAGTAATCAAAGTCTCAATTTTTGATTCGCTCATATCAGCATCACAGAATGCCAATAATCTAATCTCAGTATCAAATTGAGTCTCCAACTGATAAACACCTTTATCTTTTAGCGCCTCCGCCATAATTTTCAAGTCAGCCTCGGTAAGGTATTTGGCAACACGAAGTTTGTGAACGGTTAACTCCTGATCCAATTGTGGAGCCTTCACAAATTGTTTTGATCTGGCATAAAGCATTTTTCGGATGCTTAGCTCATCAATTTTTGTAGTATCGTAGGTAATTTCTGCTTTGTGATCGCTGATATAAGTATTAACAGCCAAAACTCCATCCACTTCTTTCATCTGACGCACAAATCCCATAGAACTACTAAAGCAAGTCAAATGACTCATGTGATTAATGGTAAACTCCTTCGACTTCTCCATATCTTCCTTACTTCCCCAAGCTTTAGAAACAGTTGGCAAATTATATTGACTTGCAATTAGTAATCCCGAAATGAACAATACCACTACCAATACAGAAGGCAACCATTTAACGTTCATCTTTTCGTTTAATGTAAGTGCACCATCTTTTGGGCATGCAGAAACACAATCACCACAAAGGTTACAATCAGGATGTTTTACCATCTCAAGATCTGCAACATCAATACCCTGTGGACAAGTTCTTGAGCACAGACCACAATCGATACAAATATGTGTGTGACGAGTAATTTTTAAAACAGATTGTTGTTTTGTTTGAATCTTAAGAACCTCCAAAGCATATCCTACCAAGCAGATAATTCCAACAATAATGCTGATATCAACACCTACCTCGAAAAAATACATTGAAGACAATACGGCAACAACAACTCCAACTCCAATCCAATATTTAAAAATGTTTGAAATTGCTCCCAGCGGACACAAGTACTTACACCAGAACAATCTGAAAATGATGGAACCTAGTACAAATACCGAAATAGAGATTGTTGCAAACAAAAAGTTTACCCTGTGTCCAAACATGGTAACAGAACCATAAAATGGATCGTATGTCTTGCAGAACAATTCTCCGGTTTCAAGAGTAATGGTAAGTGTAAAAAATAAAAGAATGTACTTTAAACTTCTTAATACTTTATCGGTAACACCATTAATATCTCTTCTGATTTTAAATTTGTCAGCTACTTTTCCAATGGCTTCTGATACTGTACCTAAAGGACAAAGGTGACTACAGAACAATTTTCCAAGAACCAATATGCAGAATATAAAAATTGCTCCAAGAACCATTTGCGTTACGGTCATGTTACAAGCAATAAGGCCATCTTTCATTAAAGTAAGAATGGCTTGAATTCCCCCCATCGGACAATAAGTCTCAAAATCGACTACACTTAAGCCTACTTGATTTCCAATAAAGAATAGGATAATCAGAGAAAGAACAGAAAACTGCAAAATGTTTCTGAATAGGCTAACTCGTTTTTTACTCATAAGATTTAGATTGATTTTTGATTTCAACCGAAAAGTGGGAAATGATGCAATCATACACGCTGCATTTTGGAATATGAGACTTTTGATAGCGTATCATTTTGCATCATGACACTTTTAACATCTTCTTTTTCCGCCCCTTATGATTTAAAATGGATTCACTCTAAAATATGTATGACATCCTACTGTTTTGAATCATTCTACACAACTCTCAGGATTTTTCTTTTGTGATACCCTTCCCACAACTCTCTTTTTATAACATGATTTCCCTCACACAATTATCTTTTCTGCTCGCAAAATTGTTTGAATAAGATAAAGTGTATAATCACATGAGAGCTCTATTGGCAGAAGTAAACGGCTCGTTGTATATTGGCGATGACAGAAAGGTAATCCGCGATAAGGCTTACACTTTGGTGAAGCAATATGCCGACGAATTAAAGGAATTTGGACAGTTTGTATTTAGAAAAGATGAAGAACATGTAATGCTATATGCCAGTAAGTACATGAGAAACAAAAAAGCCGAATACCGACTCAAGAAAAAGGAAGAAGAAAATACCCAGGAAGAAGCAGTAAGCTAATTTATTCAGAAGAGACACATTTAGAACTTAGCAGATACGAGGGAATCAATAGATTCCCTTTTTTTTTCGTCTCCAAGACACCAAATATGATGAAAAAGACAAAAGTAGAATTTCGTCTTCAGTCTTGGAAAGAGCCAAACCTGTCTTGGAGGTTTTACCTGCCTGTCTTTCTGCACTTGCCTTTTGTCTTGGAAAAGGTTCTTCTGTGTCTTGGAGCACCTTATGAGGGTCTTGGTGTTCTTTTTTTCTGTCTTGGAGAATCTTTCATCCAGTCTTGCTGGCACTGTCTTTTGTCTTGTTGATGACGAACTTGGTCAAGAAAATCACTTATCAAATAAAAGCAATTAACAACTCCTGGACTTGATATACTCCGTAGGAGTAATTTCATGGAATTGCTTGAATACACGATTGAATGAAGATTTGGAATTGAATCCACAATCGAAAGCCAGGTAAAGTAGGGTTTTATCTTCGTGTGCTTTTTGATCTATCAGTTGGATGAAATAATTGATACGATAAGAATTCACAAAATCAGAATAAGATCGATTTGCACTGCGGTTGATTGCTTGTGAAATGATATGTTCAGGCATATCAATCATATCAGACAATTTTCGCAGTGTTAAATCACCATCTTTATACACCTCCTTTGTTTCAATGAAATTGCAAATTTTCTGAAATTGCTCATCATATGGATTTTCATCCATTGAATTACTTCCTGAATTGGTATTCCCAGATGTTGGAATAGCAATGTTATTATTCATAGGATGTGCAAATATGTAGGAGTACTTACTGTAGATATAAACAAATGATATCACAAACACCGATACAATAATATTAATAAGCATTACCTGGTCAATTACAAAGTGAAAGCCTAAAACACCTAGTAATTTAATCAGGAAAACCGCCGATAGCAGTATCATTACACCATTTCCGATACTACTGATCCATTTCAACCTGTATGGATTTCCTTTTAAAAACATCTCATTTTTCTGAAACTTTAATATCATCAAGTAACCCATTACCACATAGGCCAAAATGATCAAAAATTTCATATAAACAGAAATAATAGCATAGATATTATCGGAATGAGAACAACCGCCTTCCCCAAGACAATCTACCAATCCCAATGATTTAGTAGTTGTTTTGTATCCCATATACACAGCAAAAGGAATTAGGTGCAATATATGCTTCTTGCTAAAACTAAAGTTTGGGTCGACGAGACTTAAAATATAAAAATAGAACATGGTTCCATGCATCACATGACTGGCACATGCTAATTCATAAACCCAATGAAAATCGTGAAATAGATTCTGAGAAGATAAAAAGAAAGTTAGTTCAGCTATGGCAACAAGAAAAAGCCAAATTGAGAATATCTTATCAGATAAATGGTTTGCCTTACGCGACAAGATGGAAACCATAAAAAATCCCAATATGGCCAAACAAATCACAAACAAATAATCCATACTCTACCACCTCCTCTTAATAACTGCTATCGCTTATTTGGTAAGCAATTTTAACTATTTTTAAGCATTTCAACAACTTATAATACAAATTTTGCATGTGTATAACACTCGATAAATCAAGCTTATAAAAACATAATTTCTGATTTTTTGAAAAAGCTTACATTTATAAGATTCACAGATAAGTTTACCACAAAATGCGTGTAAACTTGTCGTTATAAGTTGTATGTGTAATTATTTTTTTCATCCGTATTTGGTATTACAAATTTTATTTTTAATCCTTTTTTACAATAATTGCATAAATAATCATCGGAATGATCTTTAATAAATTAGAATAACTATAAATTATTTTTAAGAATTTTTTAACACATCTATCAGTAAAGGAGGAAATTATCCATGATTTTGCATAGAATTCTTCGTTAGGTTTGGTGACCACATCTTATCCAAAGCAAGAGAAATTGGAGAAGAAAAAACAGATCACTAAGCCTCTATTTATATTAACGTTACACTCTTACCGATAAACTTCACAATAATTTTTAAATCGATTTCGATTGGATTTCAAAATATTTCATTTAAGTTTGCCAACATTATTAACAAGGGGTGCCTGTAACGGCTGAGATTATACCCTATGAACCTGGGCAAGTAATGCTGCCAAGGGATGTATGTATCTCCTGTTTCTACTCCTGCAATCTTTTTTGAAATGAACATTTTTTGTAATGGTAATCCAATTGCTTTGGATGATTGTACTTCGCTATTTACGCTACTATCGGTGACTGAATACGTGAACCAAAAAGGTATTGCAGTGGCTGTAAACAATTGTGTAATCAAAAAACAGGATTGGGAATCTCACCAACTTCAGGAAAACGACAAAGTTTTGATTGTTTCAGCAACCAAAGGAGGATGATTTTTAGCAAAATCAACAGCTTTATTGGAGAGATAAACAATACATTATTGTCGTTTAATTGCTCCTTCTTAGATCAAGAAGAATCAATTAAACACATAATACATTGAAAACTAAAAACATTACACAAGGAGGATTTCCAAACTCCAAAAAGATCTATGTAAAAGGTAAAATCCACAACATAGATGTGGCAATGCGCGAAATTGAATTGGCAGATACCACAGATAAAAATGGAAATGTAATCAAAAACCATCCAGTTACGGTATATGATACTTCAGGTCCGTATACGGATGAAAATATCGAGGTAAATCTTGAAAAAGGATTGCCTAAACTTCGTAAGCAGTGGATTCTGGATCGTGAAGATGTAGAAGAACTGGAAAGTCTATCATCAGAATATGGCAGAATGAGATTGGCTGATAAAAACTTAGACCACTTACGCTTCGATCATGTGAGTAGCACGCCATTAAAAGCTAAAGAAGGAAAATACGTTTCTCAGTACTACTATGCCAAAAAGGGAATCATTACTCCTGAAATGGAGTATGTTGCCATTCGTGAAAACCAACGCATTGATGAGATCAAAGAGAAATACGCTCAGCACAAAGGCTGCCCAATGGGTGCTCAGATTCCTAAAACTCATATTACTCCAGAATTTGTGCGTAATGAAATTGCCAAAGGACGTGCCATTCTACCGGCAAACATCAACCATCCAGAAGCAGAGCCAATGATTATTGGCAGAAACTTTTTGGTAAAGATCAATGGAAACATTGGGAACTCCCCTACTACTTCGAGCATAGAAGAAGAGGTTGAAAAAGCTGTTTGGGCATTCCGTTGGGGCGCAGATACCATTATGGATCTGTCTACTGGTGAGAATATTCACGAAACGAGAGAATGGATTGTTAGAAATAGTCCGGTACCGGTAGGAACCGTTCCATTGTACCAGGCGCTTGAGAAAGTTAATGGTAAAGTAGAAGATTTGTCTTGGGAAATTTACAAAGACACTTTAATTGAACAATGCGAACAAGGTGTTGATTACTTTACCATTCATGCAGGTTTGCTTTGGAAACACATTCCAATGACCATCCACAGAACTACTGGGATTGTATCACGTGGTGGATCGATTCTGGCGAAATGGATTCTAAATCATCACAAAGAGAATTTCCTTTATACTCATTTTGAAGATATCTGTAAGATCCTGGCAAAATACGATGTGGCAGTTTCTTTGGGTGATGGATTGCGACCAGGATGCTTGGCCGATGCCAACGACAAAGCACAATTTGGAGAGTTGGAAGCATTAGGACATCTTACCAAGATTGCGCGCGAAAATTTCGTGCAAGTTATCATTGAAGGCCCGGGTCATGTACCAATGCACATGATTAAGGAAAATATGGATGAGCAATTGAAGCATTGCGACGAAGCTCCTTTCTACACCTTAGGCCCATTAGTAACGGATATTGCCCCAGGTTATGACCATATCACCTCTGCAATTGGAGGGGCAATGATTGCCTGGCATGGTACAGCAATGTTGTGTTACGTAACGCAGAAAGAACATTTAGGATTACCGAATCGAGATGATGTAAAAGAAGGTGTTATCACTTTTAAATTAGCAGCCCATGCAGCCGATTTGGCAAAAGGATTTCCAGGAGCTCAATATCGCGACAATGCAATGAGCAAAGCTCGCTTTGAATTCCGTTGGAGAGATCAATTCTCATTGGCTTTGGATAGCGAAAAAGCCATGAAATTCCATGATGAAACGCTTCCGGATGAAGGTTATAAATCCACTCATTTCTGTTCAATGTGCGGAGAAAACTTCTGTTCGATGCGCGCTACTATGGAGGTACGTGAATTGGCTGAAAAGGCTCAGGAAAAAGCCAAAGAATTTGAACAAGCTGGTAATGAACTGTACAGCTAAGGAAATTGATTTGATTTTGATTTCTTATCCTGAATTTTTTAAAGGGGAAACAGATCTTGTTTCCTCTTTACTGGATCAATTTGATTTTACCTATCATTTGAGAAAACCTGATGCAAGTTATGATGAGCTCGAGAGTTTCCTTGCAGAGATTCCTGATCACCTGCATGAAAAAATAGTAGTCTCTAATTCGATTGAGATTTTTGAAAGGTTCAAAGTGAAAGGAATTCATTTCTCCACTTTGAATAGAGAGAATGGAAATTACCTGGCCGGAAATTGCTATAGAGGAACTTCTTGCCATTCAATAGATGAAATCAGAAAGTTAGATGACAGCTATGACTATGTCTATCTGAGTCCGATTTTCGATAGCATTTCAAAACCAGGATACAAGGGAAAGCTAGATGTGTATGAAATCAAAAAGTTCCTCAATGAGTCCAGAAAGATTCAGGTACATGCACTTGGAGGAATAGCAGCCGGAAATATGGAACAAATTAGAGAATTTGGATTCGATGGCTTTGCTGTTTTAGGTGCTGTTTGGACCAATGATCCTCATCAAAATCAGGATAAGATTCGATCAAATTTCAAAAAAATTTACTCTATAATCCAAAGCATATATGAAAAGAGCAATTCCTAAAATTCAATACATTACACAAGACCATCATGAATTGTCTCACTCCATGCAAGCAAAGCTAGCATTTGAAAAAGGCATTGAGGCAGTTCAAATCAGGATGAAAAACAGCAGTAAGGAAGAAATTTTGGAGGAAGCAACAAGAGCGTTGCAATATGCCAATATGAGCAATGGAACTTTAATTATAAACGATTCCATTGATATTGCCAAAGAAATTGGTGCTCATGCCCTTCACCTTGGTCTGAAAGATACTCCCATTGATGAAGCCAGAAAAATTCTGGGCAGCGAAATGATTATTGGAGGAACGGCTAACACATTAGATGATATCATTCTTCAAAAATCACGTGGTGCCGATTATGTTGGTGTGGGACCATTCAGGTATACTACTACAAAGAAGAAGCTAAGCCCTATTGTTGGAATGGAAGGATATCAAAGAATCATTTCAGAAATGAATGTACAAAGAATCGAAATTCCACTTGTTGCCGTTGGAGGAATACTTCTGGATGAAATTGAAAAACTGCAGGAAACTGGAATGTATGGAGTTGCTATCTCGGGAGCTTTATTAAATACACTAAACAACCAAACTCATGAATGATTTAAAACTCGGAGACAAAATATTCAAATCGCGTTTGTTCACAGGAACTGGAAAGTTCAGCTCAAACGAAATAATGAAACAAGCCATCAAAGCTTCAGGATCTGAACTGGTAACCATGGCATTGAAAAGAATAGATATTGAGGATGAAAATGACAACATGATACAGCACCTCAATATTCCAAATGTCAACCTACTACCCAACACTTCAGGAGTCAGAAATGCAAAAGAAGCGGTATTTGCAGCACAATTGGCTCGTGAAGCACTAGAAACCAATTGGCTAAAACTGGAAATTCATCCTGATCCAAAATATCTACTTCCTGATGGTGAAGAAACTTTAAAGGCGGCAGAGGAACTGGTGAAACTGGGCTTTCATGTATTGCCTTACATACAAGCCGATCCGGTTCTTTGTAAAAAACTGGAAGAAGTTGGAACAGCTGCCGTAATGCCATTGGGTTCTCCTATTGGATCAAACAACGGACTACAAACCATCGATTTCTTGAAAATCATCATAGAACAAAGCAATGTGCCGGTAGTGGTTGATGCAGGAATTGGAGCTCCTTCTCATGCTGCAGCGGCCATGGAACATGGCGCTGATGCTGTGCTTGTAAACACTGCAATCGCTGTATCTCCAAACCCAGTTGAAATGGCTAAAGCTTTTAAAATGGCAGTTGAAGCAGGAAGAATGGCATATGAGGCAAAATTAGCGGAACGCTCAGTTGGTGCCAATGCCAGCAGTCCTTTAACTGCTTTTCTTGATGATTTGGACTAATCAACTAATCTTACACTTATGAGTTTCTATAACGAAATACAAAAATACAATTGGGAAGAAGTCAGGAAACAGATCTACTCAAAAACGGAAGCAGATGTGAAAAGAGCTCTGGAAAAAGAGAAGATTGATTTGCATGATTTTCAAGCCCTCATTTCACCAGCTGCTACTGCCTGTTTGGAAGCCATGGCGCAAAAAAGCAAGCAGCTCACACAAAAGCGATTTGGAAAATGCATCCAAATGTACATTCCTTTGTACATCTCGAACTCCTGCACCAACACTTGCGTTTACTGTGGATTCAATTACAAAAATAAATTTGATCGTAAAATCCTTACTTCTAAAGAGATTAAACAGGAAGCTGAAGAGATTAAAAAGTTAGGATTTGAACACATTCTTTTGGTTAGCGGTGAAGATCAAAAAAACTGCGGATGCGATTATATAGGAGAAATGATGGATAGCATAAAAGATCAATTCTCATTGATTTCGATTGAAGCACAACCTTTATCTACTGATGAGTATGAGAAATTGACTCACAAGGGATTGAATACAGTTTACATCTATCAGGAAACATACAACGAAACCAATTACAAAAAATATCATCCGGCGGGAAAAAAATCGAATTACCAATACCGATTGGAAACTCCTGACAGATTAGGAGAAGCCGGTGTTCACAAGATTGGCTTGGGTTGTTTGTTAGGATTAGAAGATTGGCGCGTTGATACTTTCTTTACCGCACTTCATCTTCAGTATCTTGAGAAAAAATACTGGAAGAGTAAATATTCCATCTCCTTTCCTCGCCTTCGTCCTCACGCCGGTGGATTTCAGCCTAATTACGAAACCACTCAAAAGGACCTGGCACAACTGATCACTGCATATCGGATTTTGAATCATCACATTGAGATTTCACTATCAACCAGAGAAAGTGAAAAGTTCAGGGACAACATGCTACAACTTGGTGCAACTTCATATAGCGCAGGTTCTAAAACCAATCCTGGCGGGTACACGAATGCAAAGGAATCATTGGAACAGTTTTCTGTAAACGATGACAGAAGTCCTTCTGAAATTGCCAAGATGATTCAAACCAATGGCTACGAAGTTGTTTGGAAAGATTGGGATAACTTTATGCAACAATAGTAATATGAACGAAATTCAGAAAGAGAGATACAATCGACATATTATTTTGTCTGAAATTAGCGAATCAGGACAAAAGAAATTATTAGATGCTAAAGTTTTGGTAGTAGGTGCCGGAGGCTTAGGAGCTCCGGTTCTTCAATATCTTGTAGCTGCGGGAGTGGGTGAAATTGGTATTGTTGATGCCGATACCGTTAGTTTATCCAATCTGCAGAGACAAATCCTTTACCGAGAAAATGAAATTGGTAAATCGAAAGCTGAGCAAGCCAAATCAACATTAAATCAATTGAATTCTGATGTAAAAATATCCTGCTATCCAGTCATGCTGGATGATAATAATGCACATGAAATCATTTCTAAATATGATATTGTAGTAGGTGCAACGGATAATTTTAACTCACGAAAATGCATTGATAAAGTGACAAAAAAACAGGAAAAAGCATTTGTTCATGCATCCATTGGAGAATTCGAAGGGCAAGTTGCTGTCTTTAATTATCAAAATGGTCCCTCCTATTTCGATTTGTTTCCTGAAACACCAGAGGAAGCAAGTCTTCCGTTGGGAGTCCTGGGCGTTTTGCCTGGAATCATAGGTAGTATGCAAGCTTGTGAGACAATTAAAATCATTCTTGAAATTGGTGAAGTTCTATCAGGTAAACTATTGGTATATGATGCGCTTACCCACAAATCCAATGTCATTCAATTTTGTTAATGATATGATCAAAATTTTCATTTTAAGTGAATTTGAAAATTGATCCCATAAAATCTTGTCCTTAATTCTAGTAATTAGTGCAGCAACGATAACTTTTGGTCTGAAAAAACTTACGTAAGCCAAAATAAGAAAGCCATTGAAAACAATTTCAATGGCTTTTTCTCACTGTTTCTTGCAGCTATAAAAAATCTTGTCCCGGTCTTTTCTTCTCTTCAGGGTGCTTTATTTCAATCACCTTATCCAGTAGAGAATAAAACTCTACTCTAAACTTTACAGGTCCGGTAATTACTACATGATGATATCTTTCAGGATAAATCACAATCGGATGTTGTGGATCTGCATCTAAAGCTGGTCCTTCTTCATCTTCCCATACATATTGGCAATGCCCCTCTTCTACCACCAACAAACCAATTTTACCTTTTGGGGCTAAATGCGATTTTAGTATGGCAGGCTTTACTATCTCCTCATTCATACTAGGTGTACTTCCCACTTTTATTGCTCCTTTTGGCAATTCCTCATTTTGGTAATTCATATGCTTAGCATTAAAAATCATTCTATTCAAAGCTAGTTTTTATCAGCCTAACAACATATACCTACTTGTAGTGATTTTTAAAGAAAAACGCCATTGATGAATTTCAATGGCGTTGTATAATTGTTTCTAGTTATTTTAAATTGGTTGGAACCTGAGGCGTCGAAATCAAATGAGTGAAAATTTCCCAACGCTTATCGGGATTGGTCTCTACACCTCCTCTTTTCTCTACGTATTCTTTCACCAAATCTTGCCCCCAATTGTAGTTGATGATATAGCTACGATAAGTTTCCGGAAATCTGAAAGTTGATTCATTTGCTTTGCGCAAAGCATATTTTTCCATCCATTTACCTGTTTCTTCTTTTGTCCATTTTCCATCCAGATAATTTCTCATGGCCGAAGTTCTGGCATAAGTTAACTCGTGCGTTAATTCTTGAATTTGGTAATACAAATCAACTTTTTCGGTATCTAAACCTGCCAAAGGAAATAGAACTTCTTTCTCAAACTTCATTCTCTCCTCGCGAGGAAAAACCACGTTAATACCATAATTTGCAGTTCCTTCTGCTATTAATGATTGAGGGCTAAATAATGGGTACACAGAAAACTCAACCCATCCTCTTTTCTTCACCAAATTACTCTCCAACAATGAATTGTAAACATGGTGACCTGGATATCCTTCATGACTTGCCAAATCAATGGCTCTATCGATAAGAATCGGGAAATCGATATTAACCTGAATCAAGCTAAAGTTGTTTCCTTTGTACCAATTGTAGCCAGCCCAAGCTTTATCGGTAACATATTCCAATTCAAAATTTTCATTTTCTGGCAAAGAAATATGTTGTTTCGTTCTCTTACGCGATTCTTCGATTGCAGCTCTAAACACAGTATCTACCTTGTCTTTGGGAATTACAAAATCCTTTTGAAATTTGGCCAAGCGATCTATTAAATTACCTTTACCAGGAAGCAATATTTCCAATTCATTGATAATTTCTGCAAAGTGCTCGTCTTCGAAATCAGGAACTACTGCATCATATAATGCATTAGATTCTTCATTAAATGTAAATTTCTTTCCTGATAGCATTTCAATTCTTGCTTTAACTGCAATAAATTGTTTTAACAGGTATTGCTTACGCAATTTCAGCATTTCATCTTTTTCAGAAACATCAAGAGCCTTCACTTTTACATTTAATTCATCCAAACGTTTTAAGAGTTCAGCAGAAGGAATTTCATCTAATTTTCGCTGCTCCACTTCTGTCTTCCATTCTTTTGGCCCATAATAAGCATCTACATACAATGGATCGTAAAGACCAATCTCCAATACGGTTTTCACGTAACTTTCTGCAACTTGATTCATTTCCAGATTTGCATCTGGCTTTTGGGTACACGATGCAATAATTCCGCCTAATATAACAAGTGATAATAGTTTCTTCATCTGTGAATTTTAAAGGTTATAATAGTGTTTATTTTAAGTATGAATCAAAATTAATAAAGCATTTGAAATATAAATAATATCCAAGTCACAGTTTTTTCTACTATTTTAGATCCTCTTATAAAATACAAATACAATATGGACGCTATATTATTAAAGGATTCACTAAATACAAAGGATATCAATGATCTGATTCTAAAAGGAGTTAATGACATGGATATCAATCAGGACAAGCGAAACGAAATTGAAATTGAATCCAATCAACTTGCCACAGCATTTGTTGAAGCAATTAACTATCATACTGAAAATAGAAATAATACCGATTCTAGTTATGCATTTCAAATCGCGGTTAAATTCAACAATTTTACTGAAGAGTTTAGAAAGGTATTTGTAAAAAATTATCAGAAAGACATTTTGGTTGGTTTTGGAATTAGTGCAATTTGGATGGGAATATTGAATGGCTTGGATGCTGAAAGTGGTATTATGCCAAATCATCCTTTTAAACGTGAAATTGCAAACTGTCTGGTGAGCATTACCGAAATTCTGGACGAAAACAAACCTAATTCATAAAATCCATTGAACTATGACAGACACTTCTAATTTGAAGCGCATCTCAATACTTGGTTGTGGATGGTTAGGTTTGGCTTTAGCTAAAAAACTGCTTTCACAAGGCTTTGAGGTAAAAGGATCGATCATGCAAAAAGAAAATTTGCATGAATTGAGGGAAGCCGGAATAAAAGCCTACCAAGTAGTATTAAATCCACATTTAGAGGTGTGTAGTGATGATGATTTTTTTGATACTGATATTATTATATGCAGTATCCCTCCTAAACGACGAGATGATATCGAAAACTTTTATCCTAAGCAAATAGAGACACTTAAACAGAACGCCCAAAAACATGGCGTAAAAAAAATACTATTCATTAGTAGTACTTCTGTTTATCCAAACACGCTAGGTAAAGTTACCGAAGAACTTCAATTAACTCCTGAAAAGGCAAGTGGTAAAGCTTTAGTAAAGGCGGAAGAAATACTCTCTCAATCAAATGATTTTGAAACTACCATATTACGTTTTGGTGGTTTAATAGGCTATGATCGCCATCCAGGAAGATTTCTATCGAACAAAAAGAAATTAAAGAATGGTTTGGTTCCGGTAAATCTAATTCACCAGGATGATTGCGTGAAAATCATATCTGAGATTATCAGGCAAGATGTTTGGGGAGATGTTTTTAATGCTTGCTGTCCGGAGCACCCAACTCGAAAAGATTTTTACCAAAAAGCAGCTCGTGCAGCCAATCTGCCCGAACCTGAATTTCTAGAAGATGAACAAATGGCTTACAAATGGGTTGATTCATCCAAATTAACCAAGAAATTGAATTATAAATTTATTTACACAAGTCCTCTTGACACAATTTAAATTGAATTTACTTGAGGTTCTTTAAGAATATTCTACTTTTGTGATCCTATAAATTACAGAAGTAGAATTGATCATATAAGAGGACTGAAATGCAACATAGATTGTACATTGTAGGGGCAGGACCTGGAGATCCGGATTTATTGACGGTAAAAGCTCACAGGGTTTTAATGGAGGCAGACATGGTATTATACGATGCTTTGCTTGGAAAACAAATTCTTGAAATGCTTCCCGAGAGTTGTGAAAAAATCTATGTTGGGAAAACTTATAAAGATCAGCAGGACCAAATAAAGCGCATGTGTAGAATCAATGCCTTAATGAAAAAAGGTGTTGAAGAAGGCAAACGTGTTGTTCGTTTAAAAACCGGCGACCCTCTAATCTTTGGTCGAGGAATTGAGGAAGTACGCTTTCTTCGAAACGAGAAGATTGATTATGAACTTGTTCCTGGAATTACAGCTGGTATTGCTGCGGCAAACCATTGCCAAATTCCAATTACCGAGCGCTCAATAAACCGCACTTTATTATTTTGTACAGGCACTACTTTGGATGGCGACATGAAACAGTTCGATGCCGTTTCAAGCATGATTCAATTGGGAACTCCTGTAATGATATACATGGGTTTGAATAACCTTGGTAGTATCATCGATAAACTAATTGGCAATGGTGTGAAAGCAGACACTTCCATTTGTGCCATCTCCAAAGTATCCTATCCCGACGAAAAGATGTTGTTTGGAAACTTAAGCAATTTCATGAGTAAGCTAGAGCAAAATCCTCTTGAGATGCCAACCATTATGCTTATTGGTGAAAATATAATGCCTATGCTCGAAGAGGCGGATGAACTGCTAAATCAATGTTCTGATTGTAATTCGTGATTCAATAAAACGACTCAGGTGAATGGCCTGAGTCAAAAGTAATTTATAGTATCTATACTTACCGAAATAAGTACAAGCAATCTGCTTTTTAAATGATATGATAATACATCAGTAGTAATATCGTTCCTAATAATAATATATTACTCACCAACCTACTTCCTTGATTTAGCAATACAATTACAAGTGCTTCTTTAGCAGGAAAAACACTCATTGCTGATGGCAAACTTCTTCTTAAACTTCTTATGGGAAGTGAAATAATATTGCCCATTAGCAAAGCTATTAAAACATGAGAAGCCTGTAAACTTCCAGTTTTTAAAAAGCCTGCAGCAACAGTAGCTGCACTAAGAATGCCGCCCAACATAGAACTTGCCACAGCAAGAGATTCCGGAGGAAAGTACTCTCTCAAACTTGAAGATTTAAACAAACTATCCGATAAATCGAAAAAACCAATTTCATTTAAAAAAGAGAAAAACAAAAACATCGGAATTGCGATAAGGAACATCCTTTGCACCACCAAGTAAGTTTTTTTGCGAGCTTTCTCTATGCTCACCCTCCAGGTATCAGCAATTCTCTCCTCTTTCTCAACTTGAATATCATTTTGAATATCAGGAATCGTTTTGCTATATCTCGATGCCAATAAGGCTATAAAAACTACAAGAAAACCCAATCCGAAAAGCAATCCAAAGTAACTGGCTCCCACTACTCCCACTGCTGCAATGGTTGGATACATGATTCGAAGGCTATGGTACAAATAACTCATGAAAGAAGTACACATTGCACTTACTCGAAGTTGTTTGCAACTCATCTGATTGTTTTCGTATGCAGATGTAAGCATACTGTTTGCAGTAATCAAAGAGAAAAATGAACTAAATATAGCGGTAGCGGAAATATTTGGCAGTTTTGCCCATCGGATAATCGGACTGGTAAATCGCTTCATCAATTGTGACCAGTTTCTCTCCTCGATAAGATTACCGATAAAACTTGCAATGCTTGTGGTAATGATGATTTGTAAGGCCAATTTTAAATTGAATTCTAACCAATTTAAAGATGGAAGATTAAAGCCAATGCCCAAAACAATTAGCACCACAACAAAGTACCATATCCAACTTAACAGTTTATTTTTCTTCTTTTTTGCCAATGTTTTATTTTTTGCGCAAAGTAAAACATTATTATAAACAATTCAATAAAAACATGGCCTTCACATTGACATATCCTGATTAAACTAAATTTTAACTTACTCATAAAAGTGCAATGCTTTTAAATTAGAGCTGGCTATCTAAAACATCTGAAGATTGATAAAATTATTTTCTAGCATTAGATTAAACCGATGACCAGTGCAGGATGAGATTACTCTCTAGTAGTAGAAAAAAGTCTTGACAAGTACTAGATTAATTTGTCGTCTTACATTGGAAATAAACCTATGGTAGTACTAGAAAAAAAACTCTATTGCTTAAAATATAAATAAGTACAGGTTAAGATCTTCTCTAATTGTAAACAAAAAATCCCCGAAAGGAAAATTCCTGACGGGGATTCTGAGTTATAGTAGTCTAGGTTAGGTACAAATACTATTTGTTTTCCTCAGCAAACTTACGTCCTGCATGAAGTGCTTTGATATTCATTTCGATTACTTCCTCTCCTTTTCTTTCGAAAATCTTACGAATACCTGCTTCAAGATACTCGAAAGGAACATCGATAAATGGTGAAGCAGCACCCAACATTACGAAGTTGAAAGCACGCTTAGAACCAGTTGTTTCCTCAGCAATCTTATCAGCATCGATCAAAACGTAGTTTGGAAGATCTTTAATTGTCTTCTCTAACTTTTCCATTTCCGGGTAATCAGGAATATTTACGAATGGAGTTGAGTTGGTTACTACGTATCCACCTTGTTTTAAGTAAGGTAGGTAACGAAGCGCTTCCATTGGCTCAACTGATAAAATGATATCAGCACCTCCTTTTGGAATCAAATCTGAATAAATTGGCTTGTCAGAAATTCTCATGAATGACTGAACATCACCACCACGCTGACTCATACCGTGAGTTTCAGCTTGCTTCATATATAAATCATTTTCTAGAGCAGCAGATCCTAAAGCAGCAGCAATGGATAAAATCCCTTGACCACCAACACCTGCTATGACCATATCTGTTTTCATCGTCTTTTTAGTTTTTCAGGTTATTAATTGAATTATGCTTTAGCAGCTGCTTTTGCTATAGCGGCTTTCTTGATTTTCTGATCGCGAACGTTCTTCTGAACACAAACACGACGAGGAATAATTACAGATACTCCTTGGTATTCAAATTCTTTGCGAAGAAGATCTTTTAAATCATCACGTTTTTTAGGTACAGCAGTTAATACATGTAAATGTTCTGGCTCAACACCCAAACCTTCACAAATTGATTCCAATTTACCTTTAGCAGATGAATGCTGACCACCAGTCATCGAAATAGATTCGTTATCAGAAATAATTACTGTAATTGGAGTCTTTTCGTTAACTGCATCCAATAAACCAGTCATACCCGAGTGAGTAAATGTAGAGTCACCAATTACTGCAACCGATGGAATCAATCCTGCATCAGCAGCACCCTTAGCCATGGTTATAGAAGCACCCATATCTACACATGAGTTGATCGCATTAAATGGAGGCAATGCACCTAGAGTGTAACAACCTATATCTGCAAATACGCGACCTGCACCATACTCAGCTACAACTTCGTTCAATGCAGTATACACATCAATGTGTGAACATCCAACACACAATGCTGGTGGACGAGCAGATACCAAGTTAGGCACTTCAGCACCTTCTTCAACATCAAAACCTAAAGCTCTACCAACCATTTCAGGTGTCAACTCACCATCGCGAGAAAGAGTACCATCCAAACGACCGATAACAGCTTCTTTTTCCAAATATCCTTTCAACATTTCTTCAACTACAGGATATCCTTCTTCCAATACCATTACCTTATCACACTCGCTGGTGATTTTTTGAATCATTGTACGAGGAATTGGGTACTGGCTTACTTTTACAACTGGGTATGGGCAATCTCCGTTAGGATAATTCTCCATTAAATAGTTGTAACCTAAACCACAAGCGATGATACCCATTGATTTATCAGTACCTTCGGTATAGCTGTTATATGGTGATTCTTCAGAAGCAGTTTCGAATTTTGCCTGGTTGTTCAACAACAACTTGTAACGCTTACGCGCGATACCTGGAAGCAATACGAACTGTACTTTGTCTTCTGGTAACTTCATGTCGTTTTGAGCAACAACCTCAGCAGCGCGAGTAACTCCTGCACGAGAGTGAGCCAAACGAGTAGTAATTCTCATTAATACTGGAATTTCACAAGCTTCAGACAATTCAAATCCGAAACGAGCCATATCATATGCTTCTTGCTGGTTAGATGGTTCAAGGATTGGCATCATGGCAAACTTACCATACACACGTGAATCCTGCTCGTTCTGAGAAGAGTGCATTGATGGGTCATCAGCAACAACGATCAACATACCACCATTTGCTCCAGTAATTGCAGCATTCATAAAACAGTCAGCAGCAACATTCAAACCTACGTGCTTCATACACACCATAGAACGTTTACCAGCATATGACATTCCTAAAGCAGATTCCATAGCAGTCTTTTCATTGGCTGCCCAGTCTCTGTGAATATTTAATTGTTGTGCTTGCTTAGAGTGTTGAATGTACTCTGTAATTTCGGTTGAAGGTGTTCCTGGATAAGCATAAACTCCAGACATTCCGCCATCGATTGCACCTTGTGCAATGGCTTCAACACCTAATAGTAAAGACTTTTGCATGTTATATTTGTTTAACTATTTAGTTTTCTATGTGTTCAGACAACTTGCAATCTAAAATTGCAGGTATGCGAGAGATGTGATTTTACGATTTGAAGTAAAAAATACTTCAAATTCAAAAACTCAGTTACAAATTATTGTGTATAGGAAAACGGACCCTAAAATTTAAGGATCGCGGTAAGGGGTGGATTTTATAATCCACCGAAGATTTCAAAAAAACATACTAAGTATGCGAGAACGTAAAAGTAAAATTCAAAATAATCTTTCATTTCTACTTATAGATTGTAACTCAAATGAGCTTTCTACTTTTATTTGCTGCTAAAATACCATTATTTGGATTAAAGCCAATAAAAAAATATTCCCCAGAGATTTTTTAGATTCATTTCAAATAACGAAAACGGTTGCGTAGATATCACAAGACTAATCTATCTACCACATCATAAGGCAAAAAGTTATTTCTTAGCTGCAAAAATACCCGGTTTAAATCTACCGTAAGAATCAAATACAAATCGATTGGTCAAGATGATACTTACCATCAAATTTAAAGAACATCCAACAAATATGGCAATCATGATTAGAATCTGATATTTTATGGCTATCACTGGCGAACTACCTCCCAAAATTTGTCCTGTCATCATTCCTGGTAAGGAAATCAAGCCCAATACCGACATGGTTGCAATTAAAGGGTTCAGACCACTCTTAATGGCTGATTGGATATATGGTAACAAGGAGTGTTTTTGACTATTGGTATTCACCAAGAGAAAGAAATACAATTCTTGTTCTTTATGCAATCGTGAAAAGTAATTGCTAATTCCAACAATATTGTGATTTAATGCATTCCCTAAAATCATACCAGAAATGGGAATGAAATAACGGGCATCAAATACATAATCCAATTGAATGATGAAACCAAGAAAAAAGGTATCTACAATAAATATGCTGGTCAATCCAGATATAAAAAACGGAAGTACAAAATGCTTGTAAGATAAGCCCGTTCGTTTAATGGTAGTATAAGTGCCAACCAACACCATGGCGATTACCCAGGCAGAATTAATGAACGCATTATTCCATTCAAAAATATATTCAAGATAGAGTGCTACCAATGATAGTTGAATGATCATCCGAATCATTGCAATCAAAGTTTCTTTGATAATTTTAAGCTTGAAATACAAAAATCCCACAATAGGGATGATCATCAAAGAACCTCCAACAATTAGGTGTATTATTCCAATATCAGCTATTTCTTGCATACCAAGTTGATTTTATCAAATCATTACAATTCAAATACATTTGAGCAACTCTTCACCCATTGGCTATTGTGGGAAGTAGATACAACGGTCCTATCCTTAAGGCTATTCACCAGTTGAATCAATAGTTCTATTGATTCTTCATCAAGTGCAGAAGTTGGTTCATCTAATAATATAATTGGCTTTTGCAGGCTCAGACTTGCTGCCAATACAATTCTCTGTTTTTGTCCACCACTAATTTCAGTAAAGACTCTCTCCTGCTCTCCATTATTTATTTCAAGCTGCTGCAGATAATGCTTAAACATTTCTACCTGTTTTTCATTCAACTGTAATAATTCTATCAGTTCTTGTCCAGAATCAACAGGTAGATTAACATTTTGAGGAAGCCAGCTCATTTGTTTTCTGAGTTCTTCAACATTATCAGAAGCAAGTTTGTGACCATCTATAAATATATCACCAGAATCAGGTAAAATAATTCCAAGCATCAATTTCAACAGAGTCGATTTTCCTATTCCAGAAGGCCCACTCAAACAAAATGAATCGCCACATTTTACATCGAAATTAAGTCTCTCACAAATAATTTGATCTGAGAATTTTAAGCTTACATTATCAAATTTTATCATACTGTAATTTACACCATTTAAATTTCATAGTTTCGCTTAAAACTTACTCTGAAATTTTAAATTAAAATGCCCATATATAATTAGTTCTACATTTAGAGTGATACGAACAAGTAGCGCTTACTAATTAAAAATCGGTATTATCCTTAAAACGAAAATAAGCCTATTTTACCTTTTTACCCGTGCATTTATCACATTTATTTTGCTGATAGATTTCCTTATTCCTGATCTTTTGTAATGCTCTAGATGCTCATTACTTGTAGAGTAAGTTAAATTCCACAATAATAATATTGAGATATTTCTCAATTTAATCCAGTGTGAGATATATCACACCTTACATATACAACAGATATTCAATAACTAACAAGCACATAGATTAAAAACATGCTACAAAACACATCTCAAAACTGTACAGAAGTCTTGTATCCATTAAATCAAATCTTACTTTTGCACCTATTACATCTAGATATCTGGATGTTTATTTTTGTACAGATATAATTATTACAAGATATACAATGGCGAAATATTTAATTGTTGGTGGAGTTGCAGGAGGTGCAACAACGGCTGCTCGTCTTCGAAGGATGGATGAGTCAGCAGAGATAATCATGTTTGAAAGAGGTGAACACATTTCATATGCAAACTGTGGATTGCCTTACTATGTAGGTGATGTAATCACCGAAAGGGAAAATCTTTTGTTACAAACTCCTGAAAGTTTCAACAAAAGACTAAATGTTGATGTGAGAATACTTAATGAAGTAATTAAAATCAACAGAGAGCAGAAAGAAGTTGAAGTAAAAGATTTAAAAAGCAATACTGTATATACAGAAACATACGATAAACTGATTGTTTCACCAGGAGCAGAACCAATTAAGCCTCCTATTCCTGGCATCAACGATTCTGCAATTTTCACTGTAAGAAATGTAAAAGATACAGATAAAATAAAAGCTTACTACAATGAAAACAAGCCACAAAAAGCCGTTGTAGTAGGTGCAGGCTTCATTGGACTGGAAATGGCAGAAAACCTTCACCACCTGGGAATGATGGTTACTATAGTTGAAATGGCAGAACAGGTAATGACTCCATTGGACTATGAAATGGCAGCAGTAGTTCATCAGCATCTGAAAACTAAAAACGTAGAATTTTTTCTAAAGGATGGAGTAAGTGAATTTGATCGCAAAGGCGATTATCTTGAAATTCGTTTACAATCGGGAAGAAAAATTGAAGCCGATATGGTTATTCTATCAATTGGTGTTCGTCCTGAGACAAAATTAATTAAAGAAGCTGGAATTGATCTTGCTCCAAATGGTGGCATCCAAGTTAATAAATACCTACAAACCAGTGATGAGCATATCTATGCTTTGGGGGATGCAATCGCCTTTCCTCACCCTATTACTGGAAAATATACCAATGCTTATTTGGCCGGTCCCGCTAATAAGCAAGGACGTTTGCTTGCTAACAATTTGGTATTGGGTCACAAACACGAATACAAAGGTGCAATTGCTACAGCAATCGCTAAAGTATTTGATTTGACTGTTGGGTCTACCGGATTGGCAGAGAAAGTATTGAAAAAGGAAGGAATCAATTACATCTCAAATATCACTCATGGAGGATCACATGCTGGATATTATCCAGGAGCAACTCCTACCAGTATTAAACTGATGTTCCATCCAGAAAATGGGAAGCTATATGGAGCACAAGTTTTAGGCTACGAAGGGGTTGATAAGCGTACGGATATGATTGCTACAGTTCTTCAAAATAACGGCACCATTTACGATCTTCAAGAAATTGAACATGCTTATGCTCCTCCCTACTCGTCTGCAAAAGATCCTGTAAACCAAGCTGGATTTACTGCAGGAAATATCATCGAAGGATTGGTGAAAATCATGCATTGGGATGAGCTTTATCAACTTCATGCTCCAAACAACTTCATTTTGGATGTTAGAACTCCGGATGAATATGAATTGGGAAATATTGAGGGATCGGTAAATATCGAAGTCGATCAAATCAGAAATCGCCTGGATGAAATTCCGAGAGATAAAAAGATTGTTATTTATTGTGGTGTTGGTTTAAGAGGATATTTTGCCGCACGTATTTTAATGCAAAAAGGATTTTCGGAAGTATACAACCTAAGTGGTGGCTACAAAACTTACGAACATGCAACCTGTAAACAAAGTAATGAAGATATTTTTGAGTCGAGTTATATTGCAAGAGACAGTCATATCTACAGAGGGAAACCCAAATCTGAAAATAAAGGAACCAACACAGATACAAAGGTAATAGAAGTTGATGCTTGCGGTTTGCAATGTCCTGGTCCAATCATCAAATTGAAAAAAGAGATGGATCAATTGGAAAATGGGCAACGCTTGCAACAGAAGGTTACCGATCCTGGATTTGCAAAAGATGTAGAAGCATGGTGCAAGATGACTGGTAACCAATTAATTTCTGTGGATTCTGAGAAAGGAATTTATACCGCTTTGATTGAGAAACAAGCCAGTAAGGAAGCATGCCCTATGACTGCTGGCAACCTACCAAAAAACAAAACTATGGTGGTTTTCTCTGATGATATGGACCGTGCTTTGGCTTCACTGGTTATTGCCAATGGAGCGGCTGCTACCGGAAACAAAGTGACTCTCTTTTTTACTTTCTGGGGATTGAATATCATTAAGAAAGCTCAAAAACCAAAGGTTGAAAAGGACATGATGGGCAAAATGTTTGGCAAGATGATGGCAAATGGAGCTGATGATCTTAAGCTGTCAAAAATGAACATGATGGGACTTGGTTCCAAAATGATGAAGAAGAGAATGCTTGCCAAAAAGGTAGACTCGTTGGAAGATATGCTTCAAAGTGCCATGGAGAATGGTGTTGAAATGATAGCTTGCCAAATGTCAATGGACGTAATGGGCGTAGACAAAGAAGAATTGTTGGATGGTGTTCAGATTGGTGGTGTTGCAACTTACCTAGCGGAAGCAGAACAATCTAACTTGAATTTGTTTATTTAAGCTCAAGCTTGATATAATAAAAAACCTGACAGAAAGAAAAATCTGTCAGGTTTTTTATTACTCATTAGTCCATTCAATTATGTACAAAAAACACTATATTTTCTTGACTATAGGAAGACTATAGGAAGACCGAAGGAAGACTATAGGCACAATATGGACTTTAAAAGCAGGATTATTGTTCATTAAAAAATCTTTTCTTCCAATATAAAGAAATGGGCTATTACAATTGTTTATGACGTACAACTACTCATTAAAAATATATTAGATTGATTAAAAAATATTAACCTAAAGAATTATAGCTATTATCATGCTTTTAGATTATCTTAAACGCATGTAAATTAGCTACTTCAAATAAGAAGAAAAGCCTTATAAAAAGTGGACATTCGTCTGTCAATTTCGTAAATTAGATACTCTTAAAAGTGGAAATAAATTTGAAAAGCTGGGTTAATTGCATCAATCTTTGAACTCAACCATGCAATTGAATCTGGATTTCACAGGTTACGATATTCTTCTGTATTTCGTTTCTTGATATTTAATAAGCATAAATTCCGAACAGGAACAAAAGTACTACATTGGTAGTGGTTAGTGGTTAGCCGAAGCGGCAGAATTTTTCCGTAGTCCCTTTATCAGAAAAATTCTGCCGGTTCATTCTATTCTATCTCCTCACTTTTGGCCTTACTTCCATTATTCATGCGTAAATACACCAATCCCATAATACTTAAAAATCCTGTCACCTTAAGATATTGTTTTATCAAGGATACCGTATTATTATCGAAATTAACAAGTAAATCGGAATTGTTAATCAATAGAATTGCTCCTACTGAGATTAGCAAAACAATTAGAAGAATAATTATTAGTGTTTTTTTGTTTTTCATCTGTTTATAATTTTCTTTCACTTACCATCCTCATAACTATCAGGAGGAAGTCACATGATTCAATCGCTTCTCATTTTAAGAGTTTGAAGATACAATCTTTCCAAAAAAATAAGAGTATTTTTCTGAATAGATATAAGATCTGGACAATCAATCTAGAATTTCATATATTTAGTTATTTAGATTTAAACTAATAACCAAAATAAAAGATCATGATTGATAAGATTAGTACTCTGGGTGGCTACATTCACGAATATCAAAAAAGTGTAGAAAATCCCCAAGCTTTTTGGAGTAGGATTGCAGAAAGTTTCTTTTGGCGTAAGAAATGGGATAAAATTCTGGATTGGAATTTTACCGAACCAAAAGTCAATTGGTTTACAAACGGTAAGTTGAACATTACCGAAAATATATTCGAACGTCATTTGTTTACTCGTGGAGATCAACCTGCCATCATATGGGAACCCAATGAACCAAATGATGAAAATAGAGTACTTACCTATAATGAGCTTTTCCTTGAAGTAAAAAAGTTTGCCAATGTAATGCTTTGTCTTGGTATTGGTAAAGGCGACAGAGTTGCCATTTATATGCCAATGATTCCTGAGCTGGCAATTGCGATGCTGGCTTGTGCACGAATCGGGGCAATACATTCCATTGTATTTGCAGGCTTCTCGGCAAACTCACTCGCCGATAGAATTAATGATGCAGAAGCAAAATTGGTAATTACTTCGGATGGAGGTTATCGGGGTGAAAAAACAATTCCTATAAAAGACATCGTTGATAAAGCCTTGGATACCTGTTCATCAGTTGAAAAAGTAGTGGTGGTTCAAAGAACCAATACTGATGTTTCATTTAGTGAGCCAAGAGACATATGGTGGCACGAGGCCATGGCCAATGCCGATGAAGACAACAAGGCTGAAATTATGGACGCCGAAGATACTCTCTTTATTCTTTATACTTCAGGTTCAACAGATAAACCCAAAGGCATTGTACATACCTGTGGTGGGTACATGGTATACTCTGCCTATACTTTTAAAAATGTCTTTCAATATAGCGATGGTGATATTTACTTCTGTTCCGCTGATATTGGTTGGATTACTGGTCATTCCTACATTGTTTACGGACCGTTGCTAAATGGAGCTACAACATTAATGTTCGAAGGCATTCCTACCTATCCTGATGCAGGAAGATATTGGGACATCGTAAACAAATATAGAGTTGCACAATTTTACACTGCACCAACTGCCATTCGTTCTTTAATTTCAATGGGACAAGAGTATGTTGAAAACAAAGATTTGTCTAGCTTAAAAGTTTTGGGCACAGTTGGAGAGCCAATAAACGAAGAAGCCTGGCACTGGTACCACGATCATGTTGGAAAAAATCGTTGTCCTATTGTGGATACCTGGTGGCAAACCGAAACAGGAGGAATTTCCATTAGCCCAATTGCTGGAATTATTCCTACCAAACCAGGCTTTGCCACTCTACCACAACCAGGTATTCAACCCATTATAGTTGATGGTGATGGAAATGAATTATCTGGAAAAAGTGTAGAAGGAAATCTATGTATTAAATATCCTTGGCCGGGAATGCTAAGAACCATATGGGGTGATCATGAACGGTTCAAGCAAACTTACTTTAGTACATTCGAAAACCTATACTTTTCGGGAGATGGTGTTAAAAGAGATGAAGATGGATACTACAGAATTCTAGGTAGAGTTGACGATGTAATTAATGTTTCGGGACATAGAATGGGAACAGCTGAGGTCGAAAATGCAATCAATGAGCATCCATTGGTAAACGAATCCGCCGTTGTTGGATTCCCTCACCATATCAAAGGCCAAGGCATTTACGCATTTGTAGTTTGCGGTTCTCTTTCGACAGGAGGTGAAGAAGGTATTAAAACAAGCGTTCGAAAAGGGGTTACAAAAATCATTGGACCCATCGCCAAACCTGATAAAATTCAATTGGTTAAATCTCTTCCTAAAACACGATCTGGAAAAATTATGAGAAGGATTTTAAGGAAAATTGCACAAGGGGACTACAACAACTTTGGTGATATATCAACTCTTCTTGACACCTCCGTTGTGGAAGAAATCATAAAAGGAGCCTTGGAAAATGGTAAAGATTAAAAGACACAAAAGATTATTCATACCGAATGATCTTTTTTTGGTAATTCTTGCTTAAAGACTGGACAATCTTATCGCAATTTATTATTTTAAGTTTATAATTCAATTTGTACACACATGAAAATTGGGATTGCTCTTGGAGGTGGTGGAGCAAGAGGATTTGCTCATCTGGGTGTCTTAAAGGCACTGGAAGAAAAAGGCATTAAACCTGATATTATCTCAGGTGTTAGTGCTGGTGCACTAATTGGAGCCTTTATTGCCTCAGGTTTTTCTTATTCCAAAATATTAAAAGCATTAAAAAACAAGGGTGTAATGGCCTATTCAAAATGGCAGTATCCCCGACATGGCTTATTTAGTTTGGTTGGACTTGAAAAGGAAATCCAAAAGCACATCAAAACCAAAAAGATAGAGAATCTAAAAATTCCTCTTTTTATTGCAGTATCCAATTTAAATGATGGACGAGTTGAATACATTAAAGAAGGTGACTTATTAAAATATTTATTGGCCTCAGTGAGTATTCCTGTTTTATTTTCGCCAGTTCGTATGAATGACATCATGTATGTTGATGGAGGGCTTTTTGATAATCTTCCCATATCTCCTCTAATCAATAAGTGCGATATTATTATTGCCGTGAATGTAAGTCCGATTCAAAAGGTAGAAAAGTTCGATAATCTGGTTCAAATAGCTTCACGTACTTTTCAACTTGGTGTTCACTCCAATATTATCAGGCATAAAGATAAATGCTCGCTGCTTATCGAACCTACTGGCTTACGCGATTACGAAATATTGAATGGTAACAAAGCGCAAGAAATTTTTGAATTGGGATATGAATACACTAAAAATTTGGAAATCCCTCCTTTTGAGGACTTTAAATCCAATCAATAAAGCTATCTTTAAACAACCAATTAAGTAAGCCTATAAAATAAGTAATGAACCCCACTATGATTACAACAAAGGAAAAAGCAATTGAAAGCTTTAAATCTGGAATGAACTGTGCTCAATCCGTTCTACTTGCATTCTCAGATCAATACAAATTCGACGACAATTTGGCTTTTCAAATCTCCAGTGGTTTTGGAGGAGGAATGGGACGACTACAAAAAACCTGTGGTGCAGTTACCGGTGCTTTTATGGTTATCGGAATTCATAATTGTGAAAAGTATTCGAATCATAACTTGCAAACGGATAACAACAGATCGATGATACAAGAGTTTAATCGAAGATTTACACAACAACATGAATCTTTGGATTGCAGAGACATTATAAAATGTGACTTAAATACTGAAGAAGGTCAACAATATTGTAAAGATAACAATACCAAAGAATCCATTTGCTCAAAATGCATAAGCGATTCAATTGATATTGTACTGGCGCTTATCAACTAAAAGAAAAAAACAGACATAAAAAAAGCAGGCTTAAAGCCTGCTTTCTTCGTTTTATACTATTGTATCAATTTCCATCTTGAAAAGTTTTTCCATCACATCCTTCACTTCACGCAAATCAGGATTGATATCGAAAACATGGGAAGGTTTTAAATAAACCACTTCTTTTTCTCTCTTAAAGCGTTCTTCTCCTCCACCTGTAATATTAAGCATTACACAAGCATCCTTGTCTAATTTGCCTTCTTTGGCATATTTAATAAGAGTTGCTGTTGCAACGGCTGCTGCCGGATGAATATCATTACCTTCTGTTTCTTCAAAGATTCTAGCTGCTTCAGCTGCTTCTTCATTTGTTGCTTTTAGCACATCTCCACCAGCATCTTTCATTGCATCGTACAATCCTCCAACAATCGAGTATGGAGGCTTACGATTCGACAATACTTTGGCTGTAATTTCTTCAACTTGTTTTCTCGCCAAATTATCATCCAATGGCAACATTTCTCTTGAATCTTCTTTCCATGCGTCGTGCATTGGCAAGAAAGGAGTATTTTGAGAAACCATTAATTTCATTTTGTTAGAACCAAATCTTCCATCTTCAATAAAACGAAGGTTTGCTTCCCAGGCAGCAATTGCACCTGTTCCCGATCCAATTGCCTGAAAATAATAATCAGGAATCTTGCCTATTTCGGTAACTGCTGAATTAACTGTACATGCCATACCATCACGACGAGCAACGTTTTTAGCTCCACCTTCGGCAATAAACCCATCAAGTTGACACGCTAAATTCGAAAGGTGAATCGCATCGAAATAATCGCTTCCCGATTTGGTAACTATAAGTCTAACATTGTCCTTTATTGGTTCATCAAACCAAAGTGCATTAATATTGTCTTCCGGTACACACAATAGCAATGGAATATCATTATCTGAACATACTCTGGCAAATGCTCTTGCTGTATTTCCAGCCGATGCCACTACCAAAATATTATTATCATCATTTAAACGACCTCCAACCGAGTAAGCTTCAGTTTCTTTGAAAGAGCAAGTTCTGAAATTAGCTCCTTTTTCCGGCCAATATCCACTAAAAGTAATGTAAAGATTATTCAATCCAAGATACTTTGCCAAGCCTTCACTCTTGTAGGTTGCAGGTGCAGAAGATCCATCCAATGTTTTGTGAACTGGCAACCAATCGGAGAATTTATAAATTCCTAAAGAATGATCTTTTACTTCAATCTGTTTTTTATCGTAAATTGCTCTAATTAAACAAGGTTTGTCTTCACCGGGAGCATCAAGAGTCCATCCTTCGTCCTCAAATCTCTTGCCTGTTTCTAACGACTCCAAAATATAGTCGGTTGGTCGAAAATCTTTTGCCATTTTTACTTGTATTGATTTTGAAGATGTAAAAATAGTGATTTTACTGTATTGATAAAGTTTTTATCCTCTTTTTACTCTTGCTAAATCGTGTTTCCCTATTAAAACATATTGGTAACATTTTCTTCATTTTTCTTTTACATTTATTATTGCAATGGAATAATTACTAAAAATTATTTATTCGTTTTCATGTAAAGTTTTTTGCAAAATCATATCTTTAATAATCAAAATAAAGAACAATGAAAGTAAACTGGGGAATTTTAGGGGCTGGAAAGATCGCAGGTAAATTTGCAAATGATTTTAAAGTTGTACCCAATGGTAAAATCATTGCTGTAGCTTCTCGTTCAGAAGCAAAAGCAAATCATTTTGCAAGTCAATATAATATTAAACACTCTTACTCATCCTACGAAAAGATGATGGAGAATCCAGATATTCAAGTTGTTTATGTGGCCACTCCTCACAACTTTCATTTTGAACATGCAAGCTTATGTCTTAACAATGGCAAAGCTGTGCTGTGCGAAAAGCCGGTTTGTGTTAATTCTGAAGAATTTGAAGCATTAAGTCGCTTGGCAAAAGAAAAGAACTTATTCTTTATGGAAGGCATATGGACCTATTATTTACCTGCCATATTAAAAACCATGGAATGGATACATTCGGGTAAAATAGGAGATGTGCTACAGTTGCAGGTAAGTTTTGGTTTTATTGGTAATATGAACAAAGAAGGCAGGCTGGCAAATCCCAATTTAGCTGGTGGTGCATTACTTGATATAGGAATTTATGGTGTTGCCATTTCTGAGTTGATTTTTAATGACAAGATAGAAACCATTCAAAGTTTAGCACATATAGGCAATACTGGTGTTGACGAGTACAATAGCATTCAGTTGAAGTATATGAATGGTGGATTGGCACAAATTTCCAGTTCTTTTCGCTCTAATATGAAGAATGAAGCCGTTATTTACGGTACCAAAGGCCGCATTGAGATTCCGAAGTTTTGGATGGCAAAAAAAACCAAACTAATTGTTGATGATGAAGTATTGGAGTTTGAAGATGAAAGTAAAGAGATGGGGTACAACTACGAAGCCTATGCAGTTGGAGAACTAATTAAAAAAGGCAGATTGGAAAGTTCAGTTATTCCTATTTGGAAGAGCAAAAAAATATTATCAACTCTTGATAAAATTAGAGATCAGATCAAATTAAAATATCCTTTTGAAAATTGAATATGGACCAAAACGAAATCATATTAGGCAAAGGCATCTCTGGAGTCAATTTTGGAATGATGCAGGCTGAAATTGAACAAATATTGGGTAAAGCTGATGAAGTTGGAGAATATTCACTTTCTCCAAGTGAAAACAGTATTACCCTATTTTATAACAGCAAAGGATTAAGTTTTACTTTTGAATCTGTTGATCAGTTCAGATTGAGCTATATTTCAATATATCACACACAATATCACATCTTTAACTTCATAAAAATAGGATTATCAAAGCGTAACCTTTTGGACGAACTAGATCTTTTTCAGCTCAGTAAACCAGAATTTGAAAAGGCTGATTCCGAAGAATTTCCTACTCATGAATTAATCTACTTCCCAAATGAAAATCTGCACCTTTGGTTGGATGATGGAAAAATTTCGGAAATTCAATTTGGACCGTTCTGGGAAGATATGAAGACCATTGTTTGGGAAGATTAAGAAATTATCCCAACAATTTATTCTATAAAGAAGTTCTTTCTAGTCTCAATTTTTATAACTTGCAGCCGATTTCACACAAATCACACAACTAAATTTACTTCCTAATCAAAGTGCTCAAATTTTCTTTCGAGCAAAAGATGGTTTTGTTAATAATCTTAAACCAGGTGAATTGAAATAATTCTCCTGCGCAAAACCATAAACATGAATAAACTATCGTATGAGCATGGTAGCTCAGAAATGCCACTTTTAGGCGAAACCATTACTGAAAGATTAAGAAGAACCGTGGAGCAATTCCCAGACAGAGAAGCTTTAGTTGTTCCTTATCAAAATTATCGTGCCACCTATCAAGAGTTCTGGAACCAAATTGAAGAAATCGCAAAAGGCCTGTTAGCTTTTGGTGTAAAAAAAGGGGATCGCATTGGGATTTGGTCTCCAAACCGCCACGAGTGGGTAATCGTGCAATTTGCAACTGCCCGAATTGGCGCCATATTGGTCAATGTAAATCCAGCCTACAAAGCATCAGAATTGAAATTTGCCTTGCGTCAATCGGAGATTAGTCTGCTAATCATGTCCAAAAACTTTAGAAAGACAAATTACTTTGAAATCATTCAGGAAGTTCGTAAATCCTGTATCCACCTAAAGCAAATTGTAATTCTTGATAGAGATTGGCAAGCTTTAATTGAAGCTGGAAAAAGAATCTCTACCCAAGAAGTTGAAGACATTGAAGCTACTTTACAATTTGATGATCCGATTAACATTCAATACACATCTGGTACAACAGGATTTCCCAAAGGAGCCACATTAACCCATCACAATATTCTGAATAATGGTTACTTTATCGGTGAAAGATTGCATTACACAGAAAAAGATAGAGTTTGTATTCCTGTTCCTTTCTACCACTGTTTTGGAATGGTACTAGGAAACCTTGCCTGCATTACGCATGGTTCGGCAATGATTATTCCGGGCGAAGCTTTTGAGGCAGAAACGGTTCTAAAAACAGTTCAGGATGAAAAATGCACCTCTTTGTATGGTGTTCCGCTAATGTTTATTGCCGAATTGGAACATCCCAACTTCGAAAAATACGACATGAGTAGTTTGAGAACGGGTATCATGGCCGGAGCTTCGTGTCCTGAAAAAGCGATGCGCGAGGTACAAGAAAAAATGAATATGAAAGACGTTGCCATTTGCTACGGAATGACGGAAACCTCTCCTGTTTCTACTCAAACTTTCGTGGATGACCAATTGGATAAAAGAGTAAGCACAGTAGGTCGCGTTCACCCTCATCAGGAAATCAAAATCATTGATCCTACAAGCGGTAAAATAGTACCCAGAGGAGAAAGTGGTGAATTTTGCACCAGAGGCTATTCAGTAATGTTAAAATACTGGAACAACGCAGAAGCAACCAAAGCAGTTATCGACGATGCAGGTTGGATGCATACTGGTGATGTAGCAAGTATGGATGAAGAAGGCTATGTTACCATTACAGGTAGAATTAAAGACATGATTATCAGAGGTGGTGAGAACATCTCTCCTTTCGAAATTGAAGAATATTTGCATACACACGAGGCTATTAGTGAAGTATATGTAATTGGCGTTCCTGATTACAAATATGGCGAAGTGGTAATGGCCTGGATTAAATTCAAGGAAGGAAAATCTGTCAGTGAAGATGAACTTCGCGAGTACTGTAAAGGACAAATTGCAACCTACAAAATTCCGAAGTACTTTAAATTCACAAAAGAATTTCCAACAACGGTTACAGGAAAAATTCGAAAAGTAGAAATGCGAGAGATATCCAGTCGTGAACTAGAATTGGTTGGACGATAAAAAAAATCCCGGCTCAGTTTAGAGCCGGGATTTTATTTTAAAACTTTAGTTGATCTGCAATTGTTAAGGCTTGAGATTTTGTCATTTTTGGCATACTCACAATGGATATAAGCATATCTTCTGAAGGATACTCAATAATCAATGCAGAAGCATTCAAATTGCTTCCATCATCATCAATGGCATCCCCAAAATGCATTTTTCTCCCTTGATGTGTAAAATGACTGTAAGTTGCCAATTCCTCTTTCGCTTTATCCGAATCAATATCCTTATCAGAACTTGCAACAATGGTAAAGTTTTCCGTCATTGTTTTTGTAAAAGACGCAATATATTGTCCGTCTACATTAAAAACTGCTGATTTTTTAAAGTTGCTGTACTTTACTTTCCCAACAGCATCCTGAAATTCATTGTATGGATATTCAACTGGAAATATTTCTTCATCATCTGAATCATACTCCATCTCCTCTCCTGCAAACATGTCTAACGATTGGCCCAATCTCATTTCAGGTTCATTCCAACTTATATCTTCAGGCACCTCAAAAGTTGATGATGGAATTTTTATATTCTCATCAAACTTAAGCGCAATCTCATGGTTCTCAATGCCCATCATTTTTGCCTCAGATTTTAAAACAACTCCTTTATAAATCCAAACTGTTGCACCTAAAACCTTAATTTTTTCACAGCTTCTGTTAAAAAATTCTGAAGTACCTAGTCTTTGGCCTCCAAAGGCTTCCAACAATTCATCCGCAATCTCTTTTTTCTGAGCATCCGACATGTTTTCCAAAGCTGAATAATATTCGGGTAAAATACCGGTTTCCAATTTTGTTCCTGTATGATTCAATTGATTAACATCATAAATCACACCATCCTTGACAATCTTTAATGTGTGCTTTTTTTCAGATGATTCAATTCCAAAAACTTTAACTTTTGTTTCGGACTTTACCTCTTCTTTGTAAAGTTTTCCATAATCATCAAACCATATCAAACGCTGCCCTTTAGTTGCACCGTCCAATTTCATTCCCACATAGCCTGATCTTACCATAAATTTATTGCTCGAATATTGAGCAAAAGCGTTATTGCCAATACAAATAATTACAGCAAATAAGATTAATTGAATTTTCCTCATTTTTAAAATAATTGGTTTAAAGTGATATCTAAGGTTTTTTACTATAAAAACTAAATTTAACAGAAAGACTAAATTAAGGATATTGAAATTCTATACAAAATATTTTCCTCAAAACAAATCACCATTATTCAATACTTTATGCAACCATTAATAAAAAGGATTAAACTTGTTGCAATCAGGAGTTACTTTCACCATCCTCAAACCAAACTTAAGTATTTATCTATCCATCTTTGTTACAACAAAAATTCACTCCTCATAAATGGAAACCAATTTTTTGTGAATACAATAAATCAATCGAAGAAAAATGTTTTTGAGGAAAAAGTTGAATAAAACGGTAAAGTTCTTACCAACTACACTCTAAAGCACGCTGACATTATAAATGGTGGTGAAATCACTTTCTACATGAGTGATACTCCAAAAAAATGAGTATCAAGTATTTTATTTAAAACTTCAGGATCAAATCATGGGGTTTATTTTTGCATAAAAATCTATTAATCTAGTTGTTACAACCACTATTATACAACACAACAGCAAGCTATATTAAGGCTCACACCACTTACACAATACTGTTGATCATGAACTTACATTTTTCAAAACAAAATATTGCATAGAAGATATGTTTTTAAACTATAAATCGCTTTAAATAGCTGTTTTGCATTTTCTTAGTTTTGCCGCTCAATCTAGGATAAAATTAACTAAGCGATGAACAACGTAAATTTAGGAAATCCGGCAGTTGTCGGATTAGGAGGTTTTGGGTTAAGTACCCTTTTATTACAATTTCATAACCTAGGACTATGCGGATTAGGTCCAGTATTGGCAGTAGGTTTTGCTTTTGGAGGAATTGCACAATTGTGCGCAGGTTTATTAGAACACAAAAATGGTAACAACTTCGGTTTTGCAGCATTTTCTGCTTACGGAGCTTTCTGGATCAGTATCGGAATTATATGGGTATTGAACCACTTTGGTATCTATAAATCTTCAGGAACTGATGTTGGCTTCTTCCTTCTTGCTTACACTTTCTTCACAATGCTTCTATGGATTGCTTCACTATTCATTCATGGAGCCATGGCAACTACCTTTAGTATTTTATTACTTGGGTTTATCCTTTTGGATTTAGGCCACTTTGGATTCCCTGCTATGAATACAGCTGCAGCTTACGTATTAATTGTATGTGCACTTGCAGCTTGGTACATGATGGCAGCCATTATTATTAATGGTGTTGCAGGAAGAACCATTTTAGGTGTTGGCGAAGCGTGGCTTAAAGCTGGAGAAAAAGAATTAAGCCCTGCAACAAAATAATACCATTTAAATTTCAGAGTGAGCTTAAGCGAAACTGTGAAATATTAAACTGAAATGCCGATATATAATTAGTTAGGCATTTGGAGTAGTGCGAACAAATGGCTCATACTAATTAATAATCGGTATAAGCAGCGTTTATTCTTCTATTATAAAATAGAAAAAGGGAAATTAGATTGTATCCGATTTCCCTTTTTTATTGATTCCTTTTGAGTTATAAAGGCATTTATGATCCAAGTCAATGCCTTGGATTTACCATTTGAAGTTGCTGTAAAGACAGCATTAATGCTGTCTTTATCAAGTACCATATATGTTTAAAATATACTTCGTACTATCTCACCCTTCGCCTATTGGCACTTCCCCTAAAAGGGGAAGATCATCAAACAAAGCACCATACTATTTTTTAACTTGAGACTTCCCTACGGCAACAACTCTTTATGCAATGTCACTTCAAACTCTTTTACGTGATGTGGTTTACCATCATTAAAGAATTCTACAATATATGGCTTATTGCAATGCGCATCAAAAGTTACCTGATCGTACCATTTTTCGATGAAAGTGATTCTGTTTGGCTCATCAATACATTGATTTAATTCGTAACGAAGGCATCCACCCTCTTGCACTGTCATTGGAATTAATTTATGTAGATTCTGGATCAACTGATCAACTTCACCTTCTTTGGCTATAAATTTGGCGATACACACCAATTGTGTCTCGTTTTTTCTGATTTCCATTTGTCTAATTTGATTTTTTATGATTTCAAATCAAACTTAAGGAAAAAACCACAATCTCAAAGCTTCAAAGCCAAGAAAACACCTCACTAGAATTTTCCAGTAAGGTGTTTTCATTTTAAAAATCCACTTATTTAGCAACTTCCTTCATTTCAATTGTTGCCACTATTACCATTATCTAATTCTTACACTCATTAATTCCCTCTATTACCATGCTGATATCTATAAGAATTTCTGCTACCATTTCCTTTTTCAATATCAGAAGTAATAATCGCATCAAAATCTTCCTGAGTCAATACACTTGGCACATATACAATACCATATGATTTCAAAACTTTTACAAAAGCACGCAAGTGATTTCTCGATCCTCTTTGCAGATTATCATATACCAACAAGATCTCTTCATTTTCGGTTTCACCCATCAAGTCTTCCAAATCCTTAATATCAACCTCCTCAATATAGGCACCCACCTGAAGTGCTTCCTCCACCGAAACTTTTCCCTTTTCAGTTAATTCTGTATACAAGCTTTGTAATGTTTCATTGGTATAAGTTCCTGCAACACCTGTAGCTGGGTCTTCCAGTCCAAACAGATTCAATAAATCAAGCATGGCTTGAGCATGAGTCGCTTCTGAACTTGTTATATTGCTAAAGATTTTCAAAGCATACAGGTCTCCGAACAAGCTATACACGTCATGAGCAAGCAACTCTTCCTCTCTCATCAACAACAAGCCCTCTTCTTCACCACTCAGCGGGCTTGTTGTTTCGCTAGCCAAAACTGTTTTCAGATTCGATGTCAACACATTGGTATAACCTTCTGTTGTTACTTCAACCAAAGGCAAATCGTTCAACATCTCATTCTCCACATTATCATTCTCATTATCGCAGGCAAACCATCCAAGTACCGCAATAATTGCTACAGCAAATTTTGTCATTTTGTTCTTCATTTGATCTTAAATTTTAAAGTTAATGTCATACCGAATCAACCACAGCACCTCCACGATTAATTCCACATATCAGAGTTTATTTCCTCTTACAAGTTTCGTCGGTTATTGGATCGGCAAGCACCTTTTCCCATACGACCTTTGCCCCTTCTACAAGAGTTGGTATTAACATTGCAATTGTCATTACCACCTCTTCGTCCACTTCTGTTATATGCACATCCTCCTCTTGGAGTACTTTGTGCATACTGAGCTCTCTGTTCTGGTGTCAGAATTTCATTCACAGCCTTCTTGTGTCTGTTCACTTCAGCCTGCATTTCATTTCTCACTTGCGCTTTTTCTTCGGCTGTGGTACATGCTCTTCTTTTGGCACGCAAGTCATCCATCACCTTAAAATGCTTGGCTTTCAATTCACTTAACTGATCATTCTGCTGCTCACTCAAATTACTGATCTGAGTACAATCTGCATTTCGTCTGCTTTGAGCTTCGGTACCAAATGACAGTGTTAGCAAAAGAATAATGATTAAGCTACTTCCTAGTTTTTTGATTAAAGATGTTCGTTTCATATCTGTTTGTTTTTAATTTTTTGGGCATAGAATGCCCTGAAAGCGACAGTTCATCACTCTCTAAATTGGTTTATTATCTATATTATTTATTGATTTTTAATGCCAGGGACCATGACCTTTGCCTTCTCCCCTTCCTTTTCTTTTTCCTCTTGGTGTTTTTACCTCTTCACTCTTTTGTATTAAGCTACTAAACAAATCGTAGAGTTTGGTTTGTTGCTCCTTATTCAACTCCCCTTTCATATCCAAATAAAATTGAACCGTAGCCAACTTCAATTCTTCATGCTTTTCTCCAATTTCATTTGCGATCTCTTTCATTCGTACTGAATCACAAGTTTCCTCACCTAAATTCTCCAACATTTCCTGACGTAGGGCATTCAAGCTAAGCATGATTTGATTCGCATTTCGATTGTAATCTCTGTTTAAAGATTTGAAATAATTTTTCTGCTCCTCATTCAAACCCAATTGATCTTTCAGGAATCGAATGCGATATTCCACAGGCATCTCAGGCTTTACAACTTCCTTTTTTTCTTGGTAAGTGTGATACCAAAACGAACCGATGGTTGACAAGTTGGTTGCCAAAAGGATTAAAGCAAGCCACATCCATATTTTTCTCGATCTATTCATCTGGCATATCATTTAAGAAGAACATTTCAATACTTTCACCCTGCATTTCGTTAAAATAGGGATCAATTAAATCGGAGTGCTGAATTGGCGAAGGTTCACCAGCAAAATTTGCTCCCATAAAAATACCTCCTCCTATTGCAACCATAAACATGAACCCAATAAATACTGGTCGAAGAACTTGAGATAGCTTTGATTCATACTGTCCTCTCTCCTGCTCTTTTAATCTGTTCATGGTTTTTGACAGTAAATAAGGATTCACCTCCATTGCTTTCTCTTTCTCAATGGCACCAAAGGTTTCCTTGAGCAAACTCACACTATTACTGCATTCCTTACAGTGATTAAGGTGATGATGAAAGCTTCTCATTTCATCTGCAGAGAGTTCCCCCTCCACATAAAAAATCAATTTGCTTTTTAAATCCTTACAGTTCATTGTTCTTGTTTTAGTATTTGACACTCACTTGAGAAAAAACTTGCGCTACTCATTAAAATTTTTGTAATAATCCAATAATTTTTTCTGTAGATTCACCTTTGCCCTATACAGCAATGATTCTACCGAGGATTTCGAAACCTGCATCACCTCCGCAATTTCCTTATAACTTAAATCTTCATACTTACTAAGTGTAAAAGCTACTTTCTGATTATCAGGAAGTGTATTCATTGCCGATTGAATGGCTTCGCTATGGTCCATTTCTTCCAATCTCTTTTGAGGATTAGGCAAACTACTTTCTCCAATACCAACCTCACGTTTCGTAAGAAAAAAATCCTCCAATCTGGTAAAGAAACTCTTTCTTCCCTTACTGCGAACAGCATTTAGCGAACGAGTAATAGTAATTCTGTAGATCCAGGTCTTTAAACTCGACTCAAGCCTGAAATCATGGATGGAATTGTACACCTGAATAAAAACCTCCTGTGCCACATCTTCGGCATCTGCCATATTGTGGAGCATACCCATTGCGGTATTCACTACCATCGATTGGTAGCTTTCCACCAAATGGCGAAAGGCTGCTTGATTTCCAAGTTTGAGTTCTTCGATTAACTCCTGTTCCTTCATTGAGATTTCTATACTATGATTGTGAATTTAATAGCTTAGACACCCATTCACAAAAAAACTTGCGCTTGATGCAAAATATTTTATTTTTTCTTCATATTACATCTAAACGCCTTACTAAAATACTGAAATTGAAAAGCTTCTCTAATTTCCCATCTCTAAAATTAAATTATTCCGAAATATTAAGATTATTATGTAAGTTTATGCCTTAGATAGTTTATAAAATACTTATGCCTCTTATGAACATTAACAGTTCCATACCGAATATTATTCAGTACTTTAATGATTGTTACAGATCAGACAACAGGGAGTTAACAATTTATAATTTCTTAAATCAAAAAGTAGAAAATAAAATTTACTTCGACGGAGAAGAAGAATTACTAACTGGTAATCACCCAATTATACCCATAGATTCTGCGAAAGCATCCACAATCAGCAAAAAGGTAAAGCTGTACGAGAAAGAAAAGGAATTACTATACGGCACATTTTTCATTTGTGGAAACTACATCGATCAGAAAGGAGATTCTAAAACACTATGCGCACCTCTGTTCTATTATCCTGCTGAAATACAACAGAAGGATGAATTCTATTATTTATCAATCAACACCAGCGAAAGAAGAATAAACTATCCAATCATACAAATGCTCTTGAGTGATTCCAGTTCTGAATTTCTTCAAGATACTTTATTCGAAGATCTACCCAAAAATTACATTCGTTTCGAGCATGTTGAATATATCGTTCGCCTTTTCAAAAAATACTTTTTAAATGTTGACATCGAAAACATTTATGCATACCCGGAAAATACGAATGTAAAATCGATCAACAAAACCATTATAAGTTTATCCAGGAATCAAGAAAGTAAATACGTATTGCTTCCATCTAGTATTTTGGGATTGGTAACAAAATCCACAAATACAAGAGGTGTATTAAATGAACTACGTGAATTGGGTTCACGTTCCGATTATTCCACCCCTTTGCAATCTTTATTTTCAGAAAGAGAACTAAAGGATCAGCAAGGAAAATACATTAAGGGCAAGCTACCAATGATATTAAGTGAAGCTCAAGAAGCCATACTAAAGTCTAGCTCGGTGAATCCATTAACTTTAATCGTTGGTCCTCCTGGAACTGGCAAAACATATACGATTGGAGCAGTTGCTTTAGAACACATGAACAGAGGAGAATCGGTATTAATCGCTTCGCGTACCGATGAAGCCGTTGATGTAATCGCTGAAAAGATAAAACTTCAACTAGGTGTTGACAAAGCGGTTGTTAGAACTGGTAAAAAACGATCCTATTCCACTCCACTAAACCGATTTCTAAAATCTCTTCTAACACGTGTATACAAACTAAACTATCTCTTAAAAGAATTTGATCTACCCAAATTAAAAGACGATGAGTTAAATCTGAGATTGTTGAACTTATCTACTGAGATTGAATCGAGAGCCAAGCTTATTAACAAATTGGAACAATCCTTCTCTAATGAGGTAGAAAATGAACTAAAGTGGGGAGAACATCTCAGTAATCATCAGAATGGTGTCTGGAATAAAATTAAGACACGATACATTGACATCAGAAACCGAATTCAAGTCCCAATTTGGGAATACAATCAGCAATTAAAACAAAAAGATCAGCAACAAATAGAAGACATTCTACTGTTTATTCGTTTAAAATACATCAAACAGATTTTAAGTGTAATGGAAAGCGACTGGAAGAACATACAGCGCTTTCACGAAGCTCTAAAAATGTCGAGCGATACCGAAAGGCTAGCCAAATTTAATGAAATAAAATTCGATGCAGTTTTAAAAGCATTCCCAATTTGGTTATGCAATTTATCAGAGGTAAAAGATGCACTGCCTTTTCAAAAAGAAATGTTTGATGTAGTTATTATTGATGAAGCTACACAATGCGACATTGCCAGTTGTCTCCCTTTAATACAGCGAGCAAAAAGAGTTGTTTTTGCAGGGGATCCTTGCCAACTGAGACATGTATCTTTTCTATCGAAAGAGATTCAAAACATATATCGAGACAAATACAATCTTCAACATATCAATAACCATACTCTAAATTACAGAGATAAAAGTATTTTAGATCTAGTTATGAGCAGTCTGCAATCAGGCAACCAGGTAAGTATGCTTGATGAACACTTTAGAAGTTTATCGCCCATAATTCATTTCAGCAATGAACATTTTTACGATAACCAATTAAAAATAATGACCTCAAGACCTGATGATAATGAACAAGCTTTATACTTTATCAGTATTGAAGGCACACGCGATAAAAATGGTTCAAACGAAAAAGAGGCAAGTACAATATTGAAAGCTGTTCGTGAATTGGTCGACAAAGAAAAAGATTTATCTCCCGAATTTAGCTCAAGTGTTGGAGTGTTATCGCCATTTAGATCACAAGTAGACTATTTGGGCAAGCAGCTTTTAAATCAGTTCGAAATGGAAGAAATCGAAAAGCATAAAATAAGAGTAGGAACTGCATATAGCTTTCAAGGTGAAGAACGAGACATTATGTATTTATCCCTAACCATAGATGCTTACAGTCATCATTCGGCAATCAATCATATTAACAAAGAGGATGTTTTTAATGTTGCCATTACTCGCGCAAGATACAGACAATATGTACACCATTCAATAAGCAAAAACGACTTAAAAACAGATACACTTCTTCGAGCTTATTTATCGAAAACCAAATCGAATACAATTGTACCAACTGATTTAGATAACCCTTCACGTGATCAATTCCTAAATGAAGTTAAAGAAGCTCTCAAATCCTGGAAGATAGATTCAATTTGGGAGGGCTACTCTATTGCAGGTCTTAAGATCGATCTACTTCTAAAATACAACAACAAATATATCGGAATTGATTTGGTAGGATACCCAGGAGAATATTCGGATATTTTTGGAATTGAGCGCTACAGAATTTTAAACCGAGCTGATGTTAGCATATTCCCTCTGCCCTTCTCCGATTGGTATTTTAACAAAGAAGAAGCCATGAAAACCTTAAAAAATTACATCACTACAATCAATGACATTTCCTTAAACTAATACCATGAAACTCAGAATTAAAAACACTCAATTAACCATCTTAATATTAGCCTACTACCAAATCATTGGTGGGGTTATTGGCCTCTATCTGATTACAAAAATTCTATTTAAAACACAATCCTGATATATCTTTGGTTGAGAAAAAGCAAAATGAATTAAATGATGAATATGTGATCTAATAACACAATAATTTATAAACAATCGCCCCACCAAAACAATACAGTGGGGTAATTTTGTATCCATTACTATCAAACTATTCCTCCACTACCTCCTCTTTCGCTTGTTTGCTTCTGATGCTAATCGAATGCTCTATTTTGAGAATGCTTTCGTTAATCAGCATGAGCATGTCGGTAAATTCGCCTTCGCCATGCAATTCCCAAATCAGTTCCAAATACATATAAATACTTTTTTTAACTTCCTTTAATATAATCATAACAATATTTACTAATAATTATTATTAGTTTTAGGTAATCATTTCAACATAAACAAAATACTACACACAACATGAAGAGATCAAGATTACTGATGACCATTATAATTATTGGTCTGTTATCCTATCTTACAGTTTCCTATTTTCAAACACAAAACAGACTTTGGGAAACCAAAAAATTAGCAAGCACAGCAAAGGTTTGGGGCTTTTTGAAATATTATCACCCAAATATTGGAAAGGATCCTTTTTATTGGGACAAACAATTATTCACCGTCCTGCCTCGAATAAAAGAAGCAGGCAACCGAGAGGAATTATCGAAAGTATACTTGGAACTAATCAACTCTTTAGGGGAAGTACCAAACATTACCATTGTAGATACAATACCTGAGGATCAATATTTTAACAAAAACTTCAATCTCGCTTGGATTAGCAACGAAGAAATATTTAGCAAAGAGTTGTGTACCAAATTAAAATTCATAGAAGAAAATCGCGCACAGGGAGATCATTACTATGTTTCTTCTACACCATATATTGGGAACATTAAACTGAAAAATGAGCCTTTACACAACAACTTTGACTGGACAAAAAAAGAGTACAGATTATTAAGCTTGTTCAAATACTGGAACATCATTGAGTACTTTTTCCCATACAAATACCAGATGGATCAGAATTGGGATGAAGCATTATTGGAAATGATTCCAAAGTTTACGAACTGCCAATCGGAAGAGGAATTTCATTTGGCAATGTTGGAACTGGTTGTAAAGATTAACGACAGTCATGCAGGATTAAGAACCTGCCACACCAATCAGTATTTTGGATTGCAATGGATACCTGCAAGATTTAAAATCATAGATGATCAGGCAATAATTACAGGATTTTATGACCGAATGCTTGCTGAAGAAGATGATTTACAAATAGGTGATATCATTACAAAAGTTGATGGTAAATCCATATCAAAAATTCTTCTAGAAAAGGACAAATACATTCATGCATCCAATGCTTCGGTGAAATTACGAAATGCATACAACTGCATTTTCAACGGTTCTACCGATTCCCTTAATATTGAATTTATTCGCGAAGGAAAGAGTCATCGTAAAATCATCAGAAGGTATCCTTTTAGTAAATTCAGTCCTGAAAAGAGCAATGATCCCAAATGGAGAATACTAGAAAACAACATTGGATACGTAAATATGGGAATTCTGGAACGAAGGGATGTTCCAACCATGATGGACAGCCTGATGAATACCAAAGCCATTGTTTTTGATGTGAGAAACTATCCTAGAAGAACCATGAACGATATTTCCAGCTATCTGAATGAAAAACCGAAGGAATTTGTGAAGTTTACCATACCCAATCTGAATTATCCAGGTAAATTCACCTGGACTCAAAGCATAAAATGTGGTGGTAAGGAAGGTCCTAAATACAATGGACAAGTTGTGATTCTGGTAAATGAAACAACACAAAGCCAAGCCGAATTTACCACCATGTGTCTGCAAACTGCTCCTAACGCAATTGTAATAGGAAGTCAGACCTCAGGTGCCGATGGTAATGTTTCCCTGTTAAATATTCCAGGTGAATTTAAAAGCTACATGACCGGCATTGGCGTATTTTATCCTGATAGTAGGGAAACACAACGCATTGGCATTGTACCCGACATTGAGGTAAAACCAACACCTGATGGTCTAAAAGCCCAAAAAGATGAAGTATTGGAAAAGGCTATTGAGGTAATTAAAAATACAACTGATAAGGGTATTACACAGAAATAAAAAAGAACTAAATCATAGAAAACTCGCCCCACCAAAACAATACAGTAGGGCGATTTCATATCCATTACTATCAAACTATTCTTCTACTACCTCCTCCTCTTTGGCTTGTTTGCTTCTGATGCTAATCGAATGCTCAATTTTGCGGATACTTTCGTTAATCAGCATGAGCATGTCGGTAAATTCGCCTTCGCCGTTCAACTCCGACATTAGTTCCAGATACTGATAAAGGCTATTGAGATCCTTGGTCAGTTTCACACGAAACTCCTTGATGTCGATTTCGCGATGTTCGCTACTCGCTTTTTCATCACGGTTTACGATGCCTGCCTCTACATTGTCAAGATTGGTTTTAATTCGATCTACAAAAGGCTGGAATTGAATCGCAGCAATCGCATCCTTTACGTTTTGAATCGTGTCACAATCCTTTAAATACAAACGAGCATTGGCATTTTGCACCGGTAAACTTTCGTTGTGTAGATTAATACCATGTGTTTTTGCCAAATCATACAATACAGTGGCAGCTTCGCGTTCAGCTTTAACCGGACTTAACAGGTAGGCCTGGCAATACAGTTTACCAGCCCGCCACGAATGGTTAAATTGTGCATCCAACTCACGAACCTCAGCGGTTTCACTCGTTGTTGAAGCCTTATTAACCTGAGTTTTAAACTTGCTCAACGAACTTTCTGTATTCGCATAAAGAGCTTGAACCGGTGATGTACTCCAATCGTGTACCTTGCAAATACGCACACTGTCATCACCCAATGAAATCAATTCTGCATTTCTGAATCGTGCAGCACTAAATTTTTCCACTTTCATTTGCTTCTAATTTAAAATTAAAAAATAAGTAACCTCATCACTTTTGGGGTTACCTGTGGGTAAATAAACAGCTCTGATTCACATTGTCATGGTTGAATTATGTATGTGATACATACACCATATAAAATTAAACAGACATTCTATTTTTATCAAGACAATAAAATAAACATCAATACGTTACGCCAATCGAAATCAACTCAAAAAGCCTAAACGAACCGTTCTTCCACCAAAACATTATGCTGCATAACATATTTTAAAAGTCCAATTTTACTCCAAAAGCATATATGATCTAACTGCTTTCATTATTTTTTTACAAAATAGGATTCAACATGCTGCTGATACCTCCTTGTTTTTTTGAGAAGTATATCAAATCCCATCAATTCCCCTTTCGTTTTTCTAAAATGGATTTGCCAGCTACATTTATTTGCCTTCTAAAAAATATGAAGCATATCAAATCATAGCTACCTACGAATTGCAAAAAAAGGAAGGCCATTTTATCACCATTTTACCCCTTCCCACAAAAGTAGATGGGTATAAAATCATCATGAAGGGTGCATCGTGAAAAAACAATGGGAACATAGGCTGGATTTTATAGGCTTCTACAAAAATAAATTACCATACCATCTTGATGAGAAATGCATTTTTAAAAATCGAAGGATATCAATTCCTCATCGCAGAGCCTTCTGCAAAAAACAATGGGCATATCGGCAACATTTTATCCCATTCTACAAAAGTAGATCGATCTAAAATCTTCCTGTCAGATGCATTTTTATGGGATGATTCATTTTTTAAAAACTGAAGTAATCCTCCCTAAAGCATCGAAAAAATCATACAACATATCGTTCAATTGTGTTTGCAGGAAAAACAGAACAAATGCGTCGCGATATATAAACATATATTTAAAGAAAAATCAACAAAAACCATATCTTCCTAGCATTTCAAACCGATAACACCCTAACATTCCACAAGAATTTACCTTCCTTAATCTTGATTTCTAATCATCCTATAGATTTCGGTTCGGCAAATACAAAAACTACCACCAACGAACTTTTTCTAATTACCAAATGACTTTTTATAAATACTAAAATCAATTTGTAAAAAATTCAACATTAACCTAATATTTTTTCAAATCCACCAATCTCTTATATCATCAGGCTTACAGAATTTTCATTCATAAATTTTCGACAACAAATCACATATTAGACAATAAATATTTTTCATCATTTCGAAAAAATATCATAAATTGACCATTGCCCAACGAAAACCAATCACAATTTAAATTTAATTCTATGAAAAATTTTACATTTTTTATTGTCCTACTTCTGCTCTTTCAAGTAGGTTTTGCGCAAAAGCGTGCTGTTAATTCCGAAGGCCTTTACAAAGGTGTTATCCGGGTAAAATTCTCAGAAAACATTCAAGCGAAAGTGGATGTACTTTCCGAAAATCTTGAAAAAGGTCACCAACTAAAAGCTCGACCTCAGGATGCTTATGTTGTAACCAAAATGAAGGCCGTAGACAAACTGAATGAAAAGTTCGCGGCTTACAAGATGAAACGCGTTTTCCGCGATGCGGGTAAACATGAGGCCAAGCACCGTAAGTTTGGTTTGCACCTATGGTACGATATCGAGTTCAATTCCAGCACGCCTGTCAAGCAATTGATTGCGCAGTACAGTAACATTGCTGAAATTTCGATGGCCCAGGCAATTCCTGAAGCAAAGCTGGTTTCGCACAGCATTACTCCCCTACCCGAATTGCCAAAGGCAAGTCCTCCAAGCTTGAGTACAGCCCCTAACGATCCACGCTTTCCAGATCAATGGCACTATGAAAACACAGGTCAAAACGGTGGTACACCAGGATCTGATATCAGCTTATTGGAAGCATGGGAAATTGAAACTGGTAATCCCAATGTAATTGTTGCCATCGAGGATGGTGGTGTGGATTGGGACCACGAAGATTTGGCCGGAAACATGTGGGTTAACCCAGGAGAAATTGCCGGAAACGGTATTGATGATGACAACAATGGCTATATAGATGATGTTTACGGATACAACTTTGCAAACAACACGGGAACCATATCGGTTGGAGATCATGGAACACACGTAGCAGGAACCGTAGCTGCCGAAACCAATAATGGTATTGGTGTTGCTGGTGTTGCTGGTGGTAACGGTAACAACAATGGGGTTCGCCTGATGTCTTGTAATGTTTTCACCGACACCTCAAATGGTGGATTTGCCGAAGCTTTTACTTATGCAGCTGATAATGGTGCTGTAATCTCTCAAAACAGTTGGGGATATAGCAATAAAGGTGTTTACGATCAGGCTGTGCTGGATGCGATCGATTATTTTATTGCCAATGCAGGTGGACCTGGAGAAGCAATGAATGGAGGCTTGGTGGTTATTGCAGCAGGTAATGATGATGACTCTGGTTTATGGTATCCGGGATGTTATGAAAGTGCTTTGGCTGTTGGTGCAGTAAATTGCAAAGACGAGAAAGCATGGTATTCCAATTACGACACTTGGGTGGATATTGCAGCTCCGGGTGGTGAGTTAATTTCATCAAACACCGATCCGACTGCTGTTCATTCAACACTACCGAATAACCAATATGGTGTGATGCAGGGAACTTCAATGGCTTGCCCTCACGTTTCAGGGGTTGCGGCATTAATTGTTTCAAAATACTATGGCAACATCACTCCTCAAGAGGTGCGCAACAAATTGATGAGCACAGCTGACAATATCGATGCTACCATTCCTACTTTCATAGGTAAATTGGGAAGTGGGCGAATGAATGCCTTTGCAGCTCTTTCCGACGGCAACCCTCCTGCAACTCCAACTGGTCTTGTAGCAAGTAACGTAAAAGCTACTTCTTTTGATCTTAGCTGGGATGCAAGCTCCGGAGCAAGTTCATATGATATTCAGATAAGAGAAAGTGGCGGAATTTGGAGTAATTATACTTCATCAAGCAATGCTTATTCGTACACGGGAGCTACCGCCGAAACCACTTATGAATTCCAGGTAAGAGCCGTTAACAGTGCCGGCAATAGTGATTATACATCCATTGGCAATGTAAACACCACTGCCTTACCTCCTCTACCAGATGTCCCTGCAAATATCGCAGTGAGCAACATTACCTCCAATTCATTTAGCCTAAGTTGGGATGCTGCCAATTATGCGAATGATTACGATGTACAGGTGCGTCCACAAGGCGGAAGCTGGGTCAATTACAATACCAGTAACCTCAGTCAGAACATAACAAACCTACAGGCTTCTACTGTATATGAGTATCAAGTTCGTTCGAACAACGATACCGGAAGTAGTGATTATTCTGCAATCGCTTCTACTACCACCTCTGACCTTCAGTTGGTATATTGTGATTCTCAAGGCAACAACTCCACTTACGAGTGGATTTCGGATGTGACCATTGGAACTTTCAATAATACATCGGGAGCAGCCAATTATACAGATTTCACATCATTGACTGTTGATTTGAATGCAGGCGATCAGTATAATGTTTCATTAAGTCCTGCTTTCTCAGGATCTTCATACAATGAATATTGGAAAATCTGGATTGATTACGATCAGGATGGTACGTTTAATGATTCCGATGAGTTGGCCTTTGATGCTGGTTCCTTGAGTAAAACTACTGTAACTGGTTCCATTACCATTCCTTCAGGCGTTTCGGGAACAACCAGAATGCGTGTGAGCATGAAATACAATGCTTCTCAAACCGCTTGCGAGTCTTTCTCTTATGGCGAGGTTGAGGATTATACGATAAACATTCAGGCAGCCAGCCAAAATCCTCCTCCAACTCCTGATGGAATTACGGCCAGCAACATTACATCCAGTTCTTTTAGCATCAATTGGAATGGTGTAGCTACAGCTACTTCATACGATATTGATATCAGGGAGCAAGGCGGAAATTGGAGTTCATTCAATACAACATCTACAAGTTACGATTATACTGGTGCAAATGCATCAACTACCTATGAATACAGACTAAGAGCCAATAACAGTTTTGGTTCAAGCGACTATTCAAGCACCTATAATTTAACTACAAATGCTGCCAGCCTGAACTATTGTTCCTCTAAAGGAAACAATTCGAGCTACGAATGGATCGATTTGGTTCAATTGGGAAATATCAATAACAGCACAGGAAACGATGGTGGTTATGCCGATTATACAAACCTGAGCACTGATTTGGTTCCTGGTAGTTCTCAAACCATTTACTTTAGTGCTGGTTTCCGCAGTACCACTTACACAGAATTCTGGCACGTGTGGATCGATTTTAATCAAAATGGCACATTCGATTCCAACGAATTAATGGTAAGTGGATCATCTAGCAGTAGCGGAACTTTATCAGGAACATTTACGGTTCCTAGCGATGCAAGTCTTGGGAACACCCAAATGCGTGTGACCATGAAATACAACTCTGCAGCGGATCCTTGCGAAACATTTAGCTATGGTGAAGTAGAAGATTACACCGTTAACATTACAAATACTTCTTCTTCCGCCAAGTTAACCAATCTTACAATTTCAGATCCTCTGGGTAACGAAGCTCCAACTGATCTTCTAATACTAAGCCCTAACCCAGCACGTGATTACGTAAAAATCGAAACCAGAAGTGCTGGAGGTAAGATTAAAATTGTAGGTATGCATGGTAATCTAATCAAAATAATTCCGGTAGTATCTAACACTACTGAAGTAAATGTGTCTGATCTTGTTTCAGGTACATACCTTATCATCCTTGAAGATGAAAGGAACAGTGAAACCAAGAAATTAATCAAACGTTAATAATTAAGTAGATTCATCGAAAGCTGTCTCAATATTATTTTGAGGCAGCTTTTTTGTTCAAATCATTATTGATGATTAATGTATATCCTATAAAAGAAAACCTCACTGAAAATTACATTTCAGTGAGGTTTTTATATGATTATCTGATACGCAATACATATCATCACCAATAATTATTGTTACATGAATAAATTAAATATTCATGATTTTATTAACGTTTTGCACGAATCTGGCTAAAACCAATATTCAATGCTTTCTGAAAATAACGCAGGCTCTTCATCTCCTTGTGGTTTACCAATGATAAAGAAATTCCTTCTTTTCCAGCACGAGCAGTTCTTCCGCTTCGGTGCGTGTAATACTCTTCTTTATCAGGCAACTGGTAGTGTACAACAAATGCCAGTCCTTCAATATCAATACCACGTGCGGCCAAATCGGTTGCCACCAAAACTCTTAATTTCTCATTTTTAAAAGCACGCATTACCTTGTTACGCTCAATCTGTTTTAGATCTCCATGAATGGCATCCACTTTTACTTTTTGCGATTGCAACTGCTGATTCAGTTTCTGAGCTGCTTCTTTGGTTTTGCAGAATACAACACCTCTGGCTTTGGTATCCGATTTTAAGAATTGCATCAATACTGATAATTTCTCATGATCATCGCACAATACAAATTGATGCTTGATATTCTTATTCACCACATTCTTTCCACTGATCTGAATGCGATGAGCCGATTTTGAAATGTGTCGTTTGATGATCTGTTTAATCCCATCAGGCATGGTAGCCGAAAACAACCATTTGTTCTCTACTCTCGAAAGGTAAGTCAAAATTTCATTCAGTTGATCTTTGAAACCCATGCTTAGCATTTCGTCAGCCTCATCTAAAATTACTGTTTTTACATGGGTCAAATCAACTGCCTTCTTCTTTACCAATTCGATTAAACGACCTGGTGTAGCTACAATTATATGTGTAGGACGACGCAAGTTAGCAATCTGCTTTTCGATTGGTGCTCCACCATATATGCATTCTGTGAACGTCTTCTCGCTATGTTTTGTAAACTTAAACAACTGTTTGGCGATCTGTAAACCAAGTTCACGCGTTGGACAAAGAATTAATCCTTGTACTTTTTCAACCTTAGGGTTCACACGATGTAATAATGGTACACCATAAGCAGCGGTTTTACCAGTACCCGTTTGCGCCTGACCAATTAAATCGGTATCCGCATTCAACAATACCTTAATTACTTCTGATTGTATTTGAGTAGGATTAACAATTCCCAATTCGTTTAATCCCTTAACAATGTTCTTATTTACACCTAGTTCCTTAAAAGTTTCCACAGCTTTTTGTATTAAATTGGCTGCAAAAGTAATACAAACAATTAAGAATGATGAATTATAAATGATGAATTATCAATTAATTCAAACCTGAAAGGGAGTAATACCTACAAGATAATTACACAAATGAACAATGAAATAAATAAGGAAGTCGATAATTTACCCTTTATAGAATAGTTTTCTTTCCTCTTCTTCTACAATTCCCATGGCATGAAAAAGATTAAGATTGAACGGAAAGTTTTTTCCAATCACATACATACAAATCAACCAAGGCAAATACCATAGGATATCATGGGTTATCTCAAATGAAAATAATGCAGTTATTCCTCCAGCACAAACCAAAAGCAATTGTAAGGAATAAATTCTACCAAATATTTTCAATTTCTCATCTAGTTGATCAAGAACTTGAATGTATTTTATCTTGCTTCGATACAAGGCCCACCCAGCTACCAATTCAAGCAAAATTATTGCTACACCTACGAGATTAAACCAAAACCTTTCATTTCCTGGTATCAGAATTGGAGTTTCAAATTCGTAATAGCTTACTAAAATTCCCAAACTTAGCTCTATTCCTACTGCAATTACAAATAGCCCCAATAAGCCCAATCTTGTCCATTTGACAAGTGCTTTTAATTTTTCCATACTTTAAAATTTGTGTGTACTTTAAACTATTTTGAGTGGGATGGTCAACAATTTTAACTATTATCGTTTATTATTCTTCAACATCGTCTCAAAAAATGGGATCGTTTAAGCTTATTTAACATTCAAACGTTTTCGAATCAAAAGAAATCCAGCCAATGGGAATATGCAGTTAAAAGTTAATCCTTTGTTAAGAGTATAAATTTTTCTTTTGTTATTTGTAAATTAAACTAGCTTTGTATTAAATAATGCGATTAATTGTATGTTATCAAAAAAACTTGGACATATCATTTTGGTTTTTCTCCTGCTGATCTCAACAGCTGGAGTAAGCATTAACAAGCATTATTCTGGTGGAGAACTTTTCTCTACTGCTATTTTTGTTGAAGCGGATTCTTGTTGCGAAACTCCTTGTGGATGTTGCGATAAATCTTCTGAAATCATAAAGGTTGAAGCTGATTATTTGGCTTCTTCTTTTGAATTAGACGATGTTGCACAGATGGATTTGCTATATGCAAGTATTCCTGTATTGCTGCAATTTGTAAGAACAGAAGTTTCAACAAATTCATTTACAATCGAAGAATTTTTTCCTCCTCCCTTGCCTGATTTATGCATATTGAATCAGGTATTTCGTTTATGATTTTGTAGTTGTATTCTTTGTGATAAATAAATTATTTTTTACCTCAAAGGATACCAAAGTGCAGCATTAAGTATTACAAAGTGTTCAATACTTTGTATTCTCCTTTGTGTGTATTTAAGGCTTTCTTTGAACTTCCTTTGTGGTTAAACTACAAGAAGATATGCTTAACAAAATCATAAAGTTCTTTCTAGAGAACAAACTGATTACAACCATATTATTGGTTGTATGCATTGCCTGGGGACTGATTACATCGCCATTCCCTTGGAAGATCGATTTTCTGCCAAAAGATCCGGTGGCGGTTGATGCCATTCCTGATATTGGAGAGAATCAGCAAATTGTTTTTACAAAGTGGATGGGTCGCTCTCCACAAGATATAGAGGATCAGATTACCTATCCTTTAACAACATCATTACTTGGGATTCCTGGGGTGAAAACCATACGTTCTTCCTCCATGTTTGGATTTTCCAGTATCTACATCATTTTTGACGAAGGGATTGAATTCTATTGGAGTAGGTCGAGAATTCTAGAAAAATTGAACTCTCTGCCGCAAAATCTTTTGCCTGATGGTGTTCAACCCACACTCGGTCCTGACGCTACTGCTCTGGGGCAGATTTTTTGGTACACATTGGAAGGTCGAACTCCCGAAGGTGAAGTAACCGGAGGTTGGGACCTTCAGGAATTGAGAAGCATTCAAGATTTTCAGGTAAAATATGCCTTGGCCTCTGCCAAAGGTGTTTCTGAAGTTGCATCTATTGGTGGATTTGTAAAGGAATACCAGGTGGATGTTGATCCTGCAGCCATGCAAGCACATGGGGTCAACCTTATGCAGGTGATGAATGCTGTGAAGAAATCCAATCTTGATATCGGTGCCCGAACCATAGAAATTAATCAGGCCGAATATTTTGTGCGTGGGATTGGCTATGTAAAGCAATTGGCAGACTTGGAAGAGGCGGTTGTTAAAATGACAGACAATACACCGGTTCGTATTCAAGACGTTGCCAAAGTAAGTTATGGCCCATCGGACCGCAGAGGTATTATAGATAAAATGGGTACCGAAGTGGTTGGTGGAGTTGTAGTAGCACGATATGGTGCAAATCCTTTAGAGGTTATTAACAATGTAAAAGACAAGATTGAAGAGCTTTCCGTTGGATTGCCTGAAAAGGAACTAGCTGATGGTACCATTTCCAAATTAACGGTTGTGCCATTCTACGACAGAACTCAGTTGATCTATGAAACTTTGGGAACTCTGGAAGATGCATTGACACTGGAGATCATCATTACCATTATTGTGATCATCATTATGGTTATGAATTTAAGGGCAAGTATTTTGATATCGGCCTTAATTCCCATAGCTGTATTAATGACCTTTATTGCAATGCGCTACTTTAATGTAGATGCCAATATTGTTGCCCTTTCGGGGATAGCCATTGCCATTGGTACAATCGTAGATGTGGGAATTGTTTTGTCAGAAAATATGATTCGACATCTGGAAATGAAGAATCCTGATAAAAATCTCAAACAGGTAATATATGAAGCAACAACAGAAGTTGCACCTGCTGTGATCACAGCGGTATTAACTACCATTATCAGTTTTATTCCGGTATTTACCATGGAAGCAGCAGAGGGAAAACTCTTCAGACCATTGGCTTTTACCAAAACATTTGTGCTGTTTGGGGCACTGATGGTTGCAATAATTATTCTGCCTGCCATGGCACATTGGCTATTCGCCATTAGAACGGAAAAGAGAAGAATAAAAATTGCCATCAATGGATTGCTGATCCTGATTGGAATATATATAATCTTTGCCTCATCAGCCTGGATTGGAATTACCTTGGTAATTTTGGGAGGAATCAACCTTGCTGCTCAATTCTACAAGAAATATCAAAAGTATTTATTTCAGGCCAACCTGCTTGTAATTGCATTAACTGTTTCATTCCTTCTGGCAAGAGAATGGTTGCCTTTGGGAGCATCCAACTCATTGGCTTCGAACTTCTTGTTTGTAGTTCTTAGCATTACACTATTACTAGTCGTATTTCTTTTATTCATGCGCTACTATCAGCGAATTTTATCCTGGGCATTGCGTTTTAAATTGCTGTTCCTATCTGTTCCAGCACTTCTTATTTTGTGGGGAGTAATTATTTGGTTAGGATTTGGAAATACCTTTGGTTTTGTAGCCCGTGGATTGGATAAAGTGGGAATCAACATTACTTCCACTTCAGCATGGAAGAACATGTACCACAAATATCCCGGTATTGGAAAGGAATTTATGCCTGCTTTGGATGAAGGATCATTCCTTTTGATGCCAACATCTATGCCACATGCAGGAATAGAAGAGAATAAACGTGTGTTAAAGCGATTGGATATGGCAGTTGCCAATATTCCAGAAATAGATATGGTCGTTGGGAAATTGGGTCGTGTGGAATCAGCCTTAGATCCTGCTCCTATTTCCATGTATGAAAATGTCATCAATTACAAAAGCGAATACAAAACCGATAAGTATGGTAAAAAAATTCGCTTTGCCGTTGATGATGACAGCAACTTCCTTAAGGATGAGAATGGTGAATTAATTCCTGATGAGTTCGGAGAATTTTACCGTCAATGGAGAGATCATATCAAATCACCAGATGACATCTGGCAGGAAATTGTAAATGCCACCAAAATACCTGGTGTTACATCAGCTCCTAAATTACAACCAATAGAAACTCGCTTGGTGATGTTGCAAACAGGAATGCGAGCACCAATTGGTATTAAAGTTTCCGGCAATAACCTGAAACAGATAGAAAGTTTTGGTTTACAGCTTGAAAGATTGGTAAAAGATATACCTGGAGTAAATGATGCTTCTGTTTTTGCCGAACGAATGATTGGAAAACCTTATCTGGAAATCAGAATTGATCGAAAGGCTATTGCTCGTTTTGGCTTACAGATAGAAGATGTGCAGAAACACTTATCGGTTGCAGTTGGCGGAATGACTTTAACGAATTCGGTTGAAGGAAGAGAACGCTACCCGATTAGGGTAAGATATCCGCGTGAATTGAGGAATGATCCTGATCTATTGAAGAAAATTCTAATTCCAACAAGTTTAGGCAAATCTATTCCTTTGGAGGATCTGGCAACCATAGAATATGTACAAGGTCCACAAGTAATTAAAAGCGAAAATACTTTTCAGGTAGGATATGTAATTTTTGATAAAGAGGAAGGATATTCTGAAGTTGACATTGTAGAAGCTGCTCAGTCTTATCTGGCAGATAAAATAGAAAGTGGTGATTTGAAAGTACCTGCTGGTGTAAGCTATAAGTTTACTGGCAATTACGAAAATCAGATTCGCGCAGAAAAACGATTGGGAATTGTTATTCCAATTGTATTGGTAATCATCTTCTTGATTTTGTATTTCCAGTTTAGAAGTATTGCTCCCACATTAATGGTATTTAGTGGTATTGCAGTTGCATTTGCAGGTGGTTTTATCATGATCTGGTTTTACGGACAAGATTGGTTTCTGAACTTTTCTGTACTTGGCATCAATTTACAGGAACTGTTCCAGATACATCCCGTCTATTTGTCGGTTGCAGTGTGGGTTGGATTTATAGCCCTTTTTGGTATAGCTACCGATGATGGTGTTATTATGGCTTCCTATCTTGAACAGGTATTTGAAAAGAACAAGCCAAAAACAAAGGAAGAAATCAGGCAATCGGTAATCGAAGCAGGTTCAAAACGTATACGTCCCTGCTTGATGACAACTGCCACTACCCTCTTGGCTTTACTTCCAATATTAACTTCTACCGGTAGAGGATCGGATGTAATGATACCTATGGCAATACCTGCTTTTGGAGGTATGACAATTGAATTGATAACACTATTTGTTGTTCCTACACTATATGCCATGTACAAAGAATTCCAACTGAAGAAAGGGGGTTTGGTATGAGATTTTTATTAATAACCGTAGTGGTACTGCTGACTGGTACCAAGTTATTTGCACAAGAAAGTAAGTCAGACTTGCAATACCATATTGAATATGCAATTGCAAACAACCCTGATTTAAAAGCCATGGATCTGAAATACCAACAAGCATTGGAACAGATTCCACAAGTAAAAGCTTTGCCTGATCCAACTTTCTCTGCGGGTGTTTTTATTCAACCTATAGAGACACGTGTAGGAGCTCAGAAGGCTAAGCTGTCAATTTCGCAAATGTTTCCATGGTTTGGAACACTTGGTGCAAAAGAGCAGCAAGCAAGTCTGCAGGCCCATGCTATCTATTTGCAATATTTGGATGCTCGATCAAAATTAGAATTGAGTGTTACCAACTCTTGGTTGGATTTAATCCTAACTGATCAGAAGATACACTTCACGCAAAAAAGAGTTGAGGTGTTGGATTTATTGGAAAAGCAAGGCTTAAAACGTTATGAAAGTGATCAAACTGACATGGTAAATGTATTGTATATCCAAATGCTAAAAGAAGAATTGATTTCAAAAGTGGAACTGTTCAAAGACAAGCGTTTTACACAACAGACTGCATTTAACAAACTTCTTAATCGGGATCTTGACATGCAAGTAGATACTCCAGGAGACAATTCTTTCTTGTTATCGACCACATTGCCTAATGAGGATTTGCAATTTGCCAATCACAATAGAATTAACAGTTGGGAGCAAATGATACAGGCTTCTCAATTTGGTGAGAAAGCATCGAAGCTCAATGCTATGCCCAAATTTGGTTTAGGATTGGATTATGCAATTCTATCCAAACGAAATGATATGGATGTAGCACACAATGGTCAGGATGCAATAATGCCTATGCTTACTGTAAGCATTCCAATCTTTCGAAAGAAATACAAAGCTGCCATCAAAGTCAACCAATTGAAACAACAGGAGTTTCAGGAAAAGAAAACTTCCGAACTCAATCAATTAAGATTTGAGAAACAGCAAGCATTGGAACAGTATAGAACTGGAAGCAGAGATGTTGCTTTATATGAAAATCTGCTTACCAAAGCAAAGCAATCTTTTGAGATCCTGTCAAGTAGCTACGAGAGTTCTGTGAAGCGCTATGAAGAAGTTCTGAATATGCAGCAAAAAATCTGGATTTATGAACAGAAGCAAATTGAAGCACAGATTCAAGTACAGAAAAGCTTGGCACAGTTTAAATATTTAGATGCAAACTAAAGTCTTGAGAATTCGAATAGTTCTGTCTTATGACTAAAAATAAAGCACAATGAAAAATATACTAGAATACATATCAACCAACTGGCAACAAAAATTAATTGTCCTGCTTGTCGGATTGCTATTGGGATGGTTGATTTTTGGAGGAAAAACCGAAAGTAATCATTCACATGAGAGACATCAACATGCAGAGGAAAGTAGTGATGCTGAAGCTACAGTTTGGACCTGCTCCATGCACCCACAAATTCAACAGCCCAATGAAGGTGATTGTCCAATTTGTGGAATGGATTTAATTCCATTAGACAAATCAGCTGGAAACTCCTCTCCTGCAGTAATCGAAATGAATCCTGATGCTATAAAACTTGCTAATGTACAAACCACAAGAGTGGAACGCGGTCAAAGCAGCAAAGAAATTCACTTGAATGGAAAAGTTAGCATTGATGAGAGAAGAATCAGCTCGCAGGCAATTCACTTTGATGGAAGAATAGAAAAACTATTCGTGAACTTCGAAGGCGAAAAGGTGAGAAAAGGTCAAACACTTGCAAAGGTATATGCACCTAAATTAATTAGTGCCCAGGAAGAACTGATTCAAGCTTTAAAAACAAAGGATACTTATCCTGAATTGGTGAAAGCTGCAGAGCAAAAGCTAAAATTCTGGAAGCTTACTACGAAAGAGGTTGAACAAATCAAAAGTAGTGGTAAAATTCAGGAGTACTTTGAGATCAAAGCGGATGTAACAGGCTATGTTATCAAGCGAAATGTAGCAGAAGGTTCATATGCAAAAGCTGGAAGTAAACTTTTTGAAATTGCTGATTTGCAAAAAGTATGGATCGTTTTTGATGCCTATGAAAAAGATTTGCCATTCATTCAAAAAGGCAATGAAATAGAATTCAACGTTTCAGCTTTTCCTTCAAAGACCTTCAATTCAACAATTACCTATATCGATCCGGTCATCGATGCAAAGAAGAGAATTCTAAAAGTTAGAACTGAAGTTAACAACCTAGATCTTCTTTTAAAACCAGAAATGTTTGCTAATGGAATTATTTATGCAGACATGAAACATAAAGGAAGCGAATTGATTGTTCCAAAATCGGCAGTAATGTGGACGGGTAAACGATCTGTTGTCTATGTTAAAGTTGACGGGGGTTTTGAAATGCGCGATGTTGAGCTTGGCGAATCATTGGGAGAATCCTATATCCTTAAGGAAGGACTTGAAGAAGGTGAAGAGGTAGTTAGCAAAGGTACCTTTACCATTGACGCTGCAGCACAACTGAACAACAAATATAGCATGATGAATCGCCCAGAAAGTGAGCCTGGAACTCCAAATCTTCAGCAATATGCAACAGAGACATTCAATTTGAAGTTGAAAGATTTACTACAATCATATCTGACAATGAAAAATGCCATGGTAGAAACTAAGGCTAAAGAAAGCAATAAGGCAGCTAAAGCTGTGATGAAAGCCTTAATGCAAATGAAGCCTTCCAATCTTGACCTAAAAGGAAAAGCCATGAAGTTTTGGACAGAAAAATATGAATTGCTTCATGTTCATTTAGCTGATATTCTCAAAAATGAAAACATGGAAGAGCAACGAAAAGCATTCAAACCATTTAATGTAGCATTAATTGCAAGCTTGAAATCACTGGGAACCGGAGCAGAGAAGTTATACATACAATATTGTCCGATGGCCGACAATGATACAGGAGCTTATTGGCTAAGTATTGAGGAGGAAATCATGAATCCATATTTTGGAGATATGATGCTCAATTGCGGTGAAGTAACCGATACTTTAATCAAAGAAGAACCAAAATCAATACACCAGGGACATCAACATTAAAAATAAATAAACAAGTCAAATTTAAATTAGAACAAAATGAAGAAGAAATTTTTATTATTAGTAGGCATCGTTGCAATGCTAAGTCTTTCCTACTCGGCACAGGCTGAAAACAAAAATGTTACATTTAAAGTTTTTGGAAACTGTGGAATGTGTGAAAAGACAATTGAAACTGCAGCAAAATCGGTTGAGGGAGTTACAATGGCTGATTGGGACAAGAAAACCAAAATGATAAAAGTAAGTTTTGATACTGAAAAAACCAGCTTGGATGCAATTCACAAAGCCATTGCTAAAGTGGGATATGACACCGAAAAGGTAAAGGCTAAAGATGAAGCGTACAATAAGCTTCATTCTTGCTGCAAATACGAAAGAAAATAAAGTAATATGGGGTATTCTTTATGATTTATTTACTACATACATTACTTACAACTGAATCATAGGTTAAAGAATACCCCAAAATTTGTAGAAAAAATGGACAATTTTGGGAAGTTTTCCCCAATTTCTACATTCCTTAAACAAAAGGATTAATTTTTAATCGTAACACAGTGAACTGATAATCCATCAATTGTATGTTTATGGCTTAAAACTGGCATATATATTGGCATTTCTGCTTATACAACGATGAAACAAATTCATGTTTTCATCGTTTGTATTTCCTATATTATTAACAAATAAATACACATACTTATGAAAGTTTTAAAACCGTTAAGTTTTCTATCACTGCTAATTGTTGCCATGATTTTCGTGCAATGCTCAGATGATGATACGAAATCAACAACCCCGGTTAAAATTAGACTAACAGATGCCCCTGCTCAATTCGATAAAGTAAATATTGATATTCAAGCAATACAAATCCATTCTTCTTCAGATGAAAGTGAAGAAAATGGATGGCAAGAAATGACCTTACTAAAGCCTGGGGTTTATGATTTACTTGAATTCAATAATGGTATTGATACACTTTTGGTTGATCAGGATATGCCTAGTGGTAAAGTTTCTCAAATGAGATTGATTCTTGGTGAAAATAACACAATTATTGTAGATGGTGTAGAACACGATTTAGATACTCCTTCTGCTCAAACTTCCGGATTGAAATTTCAGATTCACGATGATTTTATTGCTGGTATCGAATATAAACTTTGGATAGATTTTGATGCGGCTCGTTCAATTGTTAAAACCGGTAATGGCACTTATAAATTAAAACCAGTAATCAGAACTTTTAACGAAGCAACTACAGGAGCTATTAGTGGAACCATCTCTCCTGCTGTAGCACTTCCAACAATTCATGCAGTAATCGGGTTGGATACCATATCAACTATAGCTGAGGAAAATGGGGAATTCCTAATCAAAGGCCTGGAAGCTGGAACATATAAGTTAGCAGTTGAACCTATTGAAGGCTACAATAAAAAAGAAGTAGAAAATATTGCAGTAACTATAGGTAACATTACGGATGCTGGAAGCATTGAGATTGATGCTGTAGTACAAAATAATTAGTAATAACTTACTATAGAACGATTAATAAAAAGTTACTTCACATCGAAGTAGCTTTTTTTATGCAAAAAATTAAGGTTTTCATTACTTAAATGTTAATCATTATTCCCAATTTTAAGTAGTAAAATCACTAACAATCTATTCTATGGAATTGAAGAAAGAAATTGTTCCTACTTCTTGGTCCGAACTGCAAGAGGTTCTCTTTACCGATTCTTATAATCACAAGATAAACAGAATAAGATCCCCTTATATATACAGAGGGCTATCAAATTTTGACTATCAACTGAAAACTTCATTGATTCGTTTGAAAGGTCCCGTTAAAGAATTGGAGTTTCATCTTTTAAGGAATTTTAAAAAGTATTCTTTTCGCCCTGATATCAATAACAAATTAGATTGGGAATGGTTGGCCCTGGCTCAGCATCATGGTTTACCAACTCGATTATTAGATTGGACCTACTCTCCTTATGTAGCTTTGCATTTTGCAACCGCCGAAATAGAAAAATACAATCACGACGGTGTAATTTGGGCGCTGAACTATGAAAACCTTAAGAATTACTTGCCGGAACAATTACAAAACAAGCTCAATCAAATTGGTTCCAACAGTTTTACCATTGAAATGTTGCACGAACTTTATCAGGATTTAAGGGAATTATCGAATGAAAAAAGTGATTTTGTAGTAGCATTTGAACCTCCCTCATTGGATGATCGAATTGTAAATCAATATGGCATATTTACCTTCATGTCACATTCAAATTCAATACTAGATTCATGGTTATTGGATAAACCTGAATTGTATTTCAGAATAAGAATTCCAGCTGATATGAAATGGGAAATTCGTGACAAATTAGACCAGGTAAACATTAACGAACGAGTTCTTTTTCCTGGAATGGATGGATTGAGCAAATGGCTCACCAGACATTATTCTCCAACAGATCCGAAAAAACAGAAAAATATAAGTTTGGAAACCAACCATCAGTAAATCTTTTTTGCTCGGAAAGATTGATCTTTCTATCTTTAATTAAAAGCTAAGGTATGAAGTTCAAATACGAAATATTTCCTGATTTAAAGCTCATCAAAGAATACTACTATGGTTATTTCAAATGGAATGACTTAATTCAACATACCTTGAGCACGCGAAAGGATGAATTATTTAATGAATCCTACAATGTGATTTCTGATTTTACCCGGGCCAAAGTTCTTTTGAATATTAAAGATTTAGACGACTATATTGACGAGTATGAAAAGTACAGTCCAATCCTAAATAAATGTGCTATTCTGGTTAGCCACAGTTACGACACTCCTATGGCTATGCTTTTCGAAATTCAGGTACGAATTCAAAATGCCAAAGTATTTTATACTGAAGAAGAAGCATTGAACTGGCTGGATATAGACCAAGTTCATGTAAAAAAATAGTATTTAAGAACACTTGCCTTTAATTAAAACTTATTTAAAATTAAGTAATTACACCTACCTAACTATTGACATCCATATGTCAATGAACTAACTTTAATATACTTCAGCAGATCATTACCTTAATCTGTATTCCCTGATGTTTCGAATCATGAGACGCATTGTTTTCTCTTGGAGAAAAACATATTCAAAATCAACTCAAACCAATAAACATCAAAAGCTTACGATATGAATGAACACTCAGAACTTAAAACTGTTAACATGCCAAGAATTGGAGATAAAGCACCTGAATTTAGAGCTGTTACAACTCAAGGCGACATACACTTTCCTGATGATTACAGAGGTAGATGGGTAATTCTATTTAGTCATCCAGCAGATTTTACTCCGGTTTGCACTTCTGAATTCATGACCTTTGGAAAAATGGAAAACCAATTCAATCAAGCCAACTGTGATTTGGTCGGACTATCGGTAGATGGATTGTATAGCCACATTGCCTGGCTGAGAACCATTAAGGAAAAAATTGAATACAAAGGAATGAAGGACATAGAGGTACAGTTCCCGCTAATTGAAGATATCAAAATGGAGGTGGCCAATAAGTATGGAATGATCCAACCAGGTGAAGACAACACCAAGGCTGTTAGAGCTGTTTTTTTTATTGATCCTCATGGCATTATCCGAACCATAATTTATTACCCACTAAGCCTTGGCCGTAATTTTGATGAAATTTACAGAGTGCTCATAGCATTGCAAACTGCGGATAAGTTTTCTGTTGCCACTCCTGCTGATTGGAAACCAGGAGATGAAGTCATAGTGCCACCTGCAGGATCATGTGGTGTGGCTAAAGACAGAATGGAAAATACTGACGAAGATGTAAAATGCTACGATTGGTTTTTCTGTACCAAAAAACTGAAAGAAGAAGATATTTGGGATAAAATCCTAAAAAAAGAAACAATTGCTCACTAGTTTTAACGCTCGGTAATAAATTTAAGCCTGTCAGAGTTTTCTGGCAGGTTTTCCTTTTTAAAGTCTGGATCAGTCAAATGGTAATAAGGTCTAAACTACAATTAAATTAAACTTACCAACACAATCACCTAACATTTCTTTTAAGATCTCGTTAAACTTTTAAGTCAATAAAAACATCCATTCACTTGAAAAAGTTTTGTAATTTTCGCTGACTTTATAATTATCAATAGATATTTACAAATGAAAAACATATTCAATTCTCTTTGTGTACTGATTTTCTGCACATTTATAGCCACTAATTTAAATGCTCAGAAATACGATATCTCAGTACAATTACTAAACTGTAATGATTCCACAGCATACCTGGCCCATTATTTCGATGGTAGAATTTTTGCCGATGACACAACACAATTGGTTAATGGTAAGGGTAAATTCTCCAAAAACAAGGTTCTAGATCAAGGTATCTATGTAATTTATTTGCCAAGTCAAAAATACTTTGATTTGTTGATCGGTGAAGATCAGGAATTCTCAATTTCGGCCGATCCAAAAGATTTTATTGGAAGTATATCGGTTGAGGGATCCAAAGAAACTGATGGATTTCACAACTTTCAGAAGTTTATGAAGTCCCAGAATGAAAAGTCGAAAGCGATACAAGAAGCATACGCAAAAGCATCCAACGATGCTGAAAAGGAGAACTTCAGAAAGCAGTTTAAAAATACTGATATTGAAGTAAGAGCTTACATCGAAAAGTTAAAGTCTGAATTCCCAGAAAATTCATTTGTCCAGAAATTTGCTCAGTTTACTTTGTCTCCTAAAATTCCTGATTTCAAGAGTGAAGTTCCGGAAAATACACCTGATCGTGACAAAGTAATTCAACGCAAATCCTATTTATACAATAAAGATCATTACTTTGATCATGTAAACCTTACTGATAACAGGTACCTAAGAACGCCAATATTAAAAAAGAAACTGGATTTCTTTTACGAAAAAATACTCGTTCAAAGTCCTGATTCAATTGTAAAGGAATCGGTAAAACTGATTGAAAATGCACGTCCAGACACAACTTTTTTCCAGTATTTAACTCAATATGCCTTAAACTACGCAGTAAAGAGTAAGGTAATGGGTATGGATGCTGCTTTTGTAAACCTGGCAAAGAAATACTATTTAAGTGGACAAGCCACATGGGCTGATTCTACCCTAATGGCAAATATTAGAGAAAGGGTAATCAAAACTCAGTTCAATCTAATTGGAATGAAATCGCAGGATTTGCTAATGCAAACTCCTGAAGGCGAATTTGTACGACTACACGAGGTTGAGGCCCCACTAACAGTACTTTATTTTTGGGAACCTGATTGCGGACACTGCAAGAAGGTTACTCCTAAATTGAAAACAGAAATCTTAGACAAATACCAAGACAAAGGCCTAAAAGTATTTGCAGTTTGTACTCAAGATCAGAAGGAATTGTGGGAAAATGCCATTCACGATTACGACATTTATGATTTTATCAATTGTTATGATCCTGAATTTCAAACCAACTTCAGAATTTTCTATGATGTATATAGTACGCCAACCATGTACTTGCTCGATAAAGACAAAAAAATTATAGCAAAGAGACTCGATATTGATAATCTGAAATTATTTTTGGATAACGAATTGAAAAAGAATTAAGCGCCCAGGACACTGTAAAAAGTGTCCTTTTTTTTACATTCAAACCAATTTAAAAAACTACATTTTCCCACCCTCACACCCTCTCAATAAGGGCATGCTAGTAGGTTTTACCCATTCGCAAACGATAACGCATAAATTTTACAAGGTATTCTAATAATAAAGTTGTATTTTCAAATAGTATATCAAAATTAACCAGTCGCCAAATCCCCATTTGGCGACTTTTAAGTAACTATTAAACTAAATTTTTATGTGTGGATTCGTAGCAGTATTCGACTTGAAGGTGGATGCACAGGAATTGCGCCCCCAGGTACTGGAAATGTCCAAAAAAATTCGTCACAGAGGTCCCGATTGGTCAGGTATATTTTGTGATGAAAAAGCGATTTTATCGCACGAGAGACTATCGATTGTAGATCCTCAATCAGGAGGACAACCCCTTTACAGCAAAGATGGTAATTTGATCCTAGCTGTTAATGGTGAAATCTATAATCACATGGACATTCGAAATCAGATGAACGGATCCTATGAGTTCTTGACCAAGTCTGATTGCGAAGTGATTTTGGCATTGTACAAGCAAAAAGGGATTGATTTTATTGATGATTTGAATGGAATATTCGCATTTGCCTTGTACGATAAAGAGAAGGATTGTTATTTGATTGGTCGCGATCATATGGGAATTATTCCATTGTACCAGGGTTGGGATCAGCATGGCAATTACTATGTAGCTTCAGAATTGAAAGCTTTGGAAGGATATTGTAACAAGATTGAAGAATTCTTGCCAGGTAAATTCTTGTACAGCAAGGACGGTGAGGTCAAAGAGTGGTACCAGCGAGACTGGATGGACTATGAGAAAGTGAAAGACAATGAAACTGATATGGCAGCCCTTCGCAAAGGACTGGAAGATGCAGTTCACCGTCAGTTGATGTCTGATGTACCTTATGGTGTACTTCTTTCCGGTGGTTTGGATTCATCGGTCATCTCGGCCATTGCCAAGAAATATGCTTCCAAGCGTGTAGAATCAGGTGATCAGCAAGATGCATGGTATCCACAGTTGCACTCTTTTGCTATTGGATTAGAAGGATCGCCGGATTTGGCTGCCTCACGTAAGGTGGCAGACCATATCGGAACGGTTCATCACGAAATTACATTTACCGTTCAGGAAGGTTTGGATGCGGTTCGTGATGTAATCTATCATTTGGAGACCTATGACGTAACCACCGTTCGTGCCTCAACTCCTATGTATATGATGGCTCGTGTGATTAAATCGATGGGAATTAAAATGGTGCTTTCGGGCGAAGGTGCTGATGAGATGTTTGGTGGATACCTGTATTTCCACAAAGCACCTAATGCAAAGGAATTCCATACCGAAACACTTCGTAAACTAAGCAAACTTCACTTGTACGATTGTTTGCGTTCCAACAAGTCGATGGCTTCGTGGGGTGTAGAAAGTCGCGTTCCTTTCCTTGATAAAGAGTTCCTTGACATTGCCATGAGAATTAATCCTGAGGATAAAATGGCCAAGGATGGAAAAATGGAGAAATGGATAATCCGTAAAACATTTGAAGATTACTTGCCAGAAGAAGTGGCTTGGAGACAGAAGGAACAATTTTCTGATGGTGTTGGATACAACTGGATTGATACCTTACGTGATATTGCAGAGAATGAAATTAGCGATGAGCAATTGAAGAATGCAGCTTATCGATTCCCTATTAATCCACCAATGTCGAAGGAAGAGTATTACTACAGAGTGATTTTTGCAGAGCATTTCCCTTCGGATACAGCAGCAGCTTGTGTTCCTTCGGTACCATCGATAGCCTGCAGCACTGCCGAAGCATTGGCTTGGGACGAATCTTTCCAGAACAATGCCGACCCATCAGGACGTGCCGTAAATGCGGTTCACAATGATGCATACAAGGAAAAGAAATAAAGGAATTAATTTTCGTTTATACATTCAGCAGGGCTCTCCATTTTGGGGAGCCTTTTTTTTGTATTCCTATAAAACTCCCCAATTGGATGGTACAAGCTGAAAAATCATAAATATTAGAATAAGATTCATGTGTAAAAGCTTATACAACATAGCTTATGGCACAAAATCCAAAGTTCAAAGCATTAAAACCATAAATAGATGCTTGAAAACCATGAGTCGAAGTATGAATTTCATGGCTCGAGACACCTTTACCGTAGGTAAAAGCACGATGTAGCTTAAAAATTTTAATCTTCTGATTAAAAAAAGCACACCAAATCGTGGTTAAAAACACACCTGCTATTAAAACTTTTAAGAAATTACCTAAAAAATACACACTACATCGTGGTTCGAACCACGATTAATCCTAAACTTTTTAACTCTTGACCTAAAAAATTATTGTTAATATATAACAATACTTACACAGAACATCTTATAAAATAAAATCATACCAACCACTCTAAATTCAAATATTATAAGCACCAAACCTATTGACTTTATCTGTCTTTTGAGTCTATTTATATATTGCACTAATTAAGTGTTACAACTCTTCTTTTACAATAGAAATTTTAAATGTATATTGTAACAGAAATCAAACCTACTAACACTCTAAACCTATGTACGCAAGCTCAAAACAAACGGTATTCTTTAAATACTATTTTCCATTTCTATTCATTTTAGGATTTGGGACATCCTTCCTGGCTTCTGGATTTGTTGATACAGCACCAGATGGTTTTAAAATAGCCTTTGCAATTATGTCGGTGTGGCTCTCTATTTTCTTTATACAAGTACCATTCAGGTTAAAGAAAATTACCACCTTAGAAAAAGGAATACTGGTTAAGGGCAGAGAAAGAAAGCTAATTCCCTATTCTGATGTTGAAAGTGTTGCCAAATTTGATTTGGCTGGTCCCTGGTTCATGACTATTAAGTATTTTGACCAAAAGTCGGGAGATACAAAAAAGATTTGCTTTATGCCTTCCCACACTCAAAAAAGAACCATGGCTGACGATGCAATTACTGCTTTTATTAAAGAAAGAATGAAAGAGGAAAATCCACAATACAATGAAGAAGATCAACCTTCAACAATGAAAAACTTCATGATTCTGATGTTGCTTAGTATGCCTTTTACATTAACTGCAATTTACTTTTTTCTTTTGGGGTAAAGATTAACAATATTGAATAAAAAAGGATGAAACCAAATGGTATCATCCTTTTTTTTGCTAAATCTAATCTAACTATAATGAATTCTTCTTCAAGAAATCAATAATCTCATCAACATATCCAAAAGCCATACCTACAACCGTGTCAGCAGCTCCGTAATACACCGCAACTTTGTTATCTTCCATTAGGGCAGCGCATGGGAATACCACATTTGGTACATCACCAACCAATTCGTATGGTGCTGCAGGAGCCAATAAATAAGGCTTAGAACGATACAATACTTTATCAGGATTTTCCAAATCCAACAAAGCCGCCCCCATTGAATAACGGAAACCATTACAGGTATTGATTACCCCGTGATAGAACATCAACCAACCTTCTTCGGTACGGATGGGTACTGAACCTGCTCCAATTTTTGTACACTGCCATGCGCTATCGGTAAAATCAGCTACTTTCATTACGCAACGGTGCTCGCCCCAATACTTCATGTCTGGACTGTAGGAAACGTAAATATCACCAAAAGGAGTATGGCCATTATCGCTCGGACGGCTCAACATGGCATATTTGCCATCAATTTTTTCAGGAAACAACACACCATTTCTGTTGAATGGAAGAAATGCATTCTCGCATTGATGGAAAGTCTTAAAATCGAAGGTATATGCAATACCGATGGTTGGTCCGTGATATCCATTACACCAGGTAATCCAATATCGGTCTTCAATCCAACAAACACGCGGATCGTATTTGTAATCCGATTCAATCATTTCGGTATTTCCTGCTACCATTTCTATAGGCTCGTGATTGATCTCCCAATTGATACCATCTTTACTAAAGCCTGCAAAAATATTCATTTGTACCGCCTTGTTATCGCAACGGAATACACCTGCAAAACCATCCTCAAAGGGAACAACAGCACTATTAAAAATACTGTTAGAACTAGGTATATCGTACCTGCCAATTACAGGATTTTGAGAATATCTCCACATCACATCCGAACATCCTTCAGGACGTTCCTCCCACGGCATATTAATTTTATTAGTCATTTTGATTTTAGTATTAAACCAATTCTGTTTCTTTAACTTCTTCTTTTTTTACTTCACACTTGTAATCATCTGGATAGTCTTTCAATCTCTTGTACCAAGTAAAGTATAGCACAACACTCGAAACGACAAACAGCAAAATAACCCAAGTTAGTGACATGAATTCACCAATCACCAAATAGATTGGAATCAGAACCAACATCATTTGCCAACCTGTACCAATAGTGCAATTCATCATATCTCTCCAAAAATCATTATTTGGCTTGGCTTCCGGCTTTTGCTCTTTCAGTTTCAGGTAAACTGGCTTCCAAAATCCCCAAGGGCGAACACTATCGTAGAATTTAATCAGCACTTCATCCGGTTCTGGTTTGGTAACCAAACTACCAATAATCGAGGCTGCCAACGAAAACAAGAAAATAAAAGGGAATGCATAAATAGGCGAAACCTCAGGGAAAGCCAATGGTGCAATTAATGAAGCCAACAAACCAGCTAACATTCCTGTAAAGTAGCCATATCCATTGAATCTCCACCAAATCCATTTTAACAGGTTGGAAGCAGTATAACCTCCAAACAATGCTCCTACCAACCATTTCATTACTGTATCGATACTTTCGGCAAAGAAACCAAAGAAAATACCAACTGCCACTACTGCGAACGATGCCAAATACGACATTCTAATGTATTTCTTTTGCGAAGCATTCGGGTTGATAAATTTCTTGTAGATATCGTTTACAATGTAAGCTGGACCTGCATTTACATTTGCAGCAAAGGTAGACATGAATGCTGCCACCAAACCAGCCAACAACAAACCTTTCGCTCCCACTGGAATGAAATTATTCAAAGCATAAGGCAATACCATTTCAAAGTCGATATTGTCGCCCATTTTATTGAATTCAGGTGCGAGATACACCAAGGCCAGTACTGCAAGACCAGTAATCATCAAATATCTTGGAACAAAAAGTACCAAGGAAACAATACCACTCATTTTTGCAGCATCCTTAGGTGTTTCTGTCGACAAAATTCTTTGCATATCGTAACTCGGAACAGGACCAGCAATACTTACCAACATTCCTTTGAATATCATCATCATCATCAATACCGAAAACAATGAATAGCCATCAGTCTCAATTTTGTTGTTTACAGCAGGTATCAAATGGTCCCAATTCAAATCCAGATTCCAACCAAAGAATATATCCTTCCATCCTTCAGGAATCGAAGCCGCGATTTGCTCAGGACTTACCAGAGATATGGCAATTACACCTACCATGATACAGGCAATAGTCATAATTACAAACTGTAAAACTTCGGTAAATACCACCGAGTACATCCCCCCTTTTATCACGTATAGTGTGGTTACTCCCATTATGATAATGGCATACATATTTTCCGAGCTAATGGTAATTCCCATCACATAGGTTTGCAGATTCCAAGGAAAAAATGTTTGTGCAAACTTTCCTACTCCAACAAATCCGTAAGTGATAAAACCAACAACACTAACAATGGCGAATAGTACCACAATTAGGTGTGATAATTGTGAACCTTTGTCATCTCCAAACCTGGTTTTTAACCACTCGGCACCAGTCATTACATTGGATCGGCGCAACCAAATTGCCAAAAACATCATCAAAAAAATCTGGTTCCAAACCGGCCATAGCCAGGGAATCCAAACCGATTTTAAACCATATACAAACAGTATGGTTACCGTCCACATGGTTCCTGTAATATCAAACATTCCCGATGCATTGGAAACCCCAAGCATGTACCAAGGAATTTTATTTCCTCCCAAAAAGTAGTTCGATAAGTTTTTTGATGCCTTTGCCGACAACAAGTAACCAATTACAATGGTTAGAACAATGTATCCGATAATAATGGATATGTCGAGTACTGATAGATTCATTATATTCTATTTAGTTTTTTTACTTGCTTGATTTTAATTCAAATTCAATTGTTCCACCTTTTACCAAATCGGAATGATTGATAAAGTAGCGGAAATGATTCGAACCATTTCGTTTAATGCTTTTGATGTAGATATCATCAGGATTGCCCTTCTTCGAAAGGATTTCCAGTTTCTTTCCTGGATAAAACTCCTGATTCAGTTCAATGGTAATTTTATCAAAAACTGGTGAGCTTAGTGCGTAATCTGTATTACCCGGACAAACCGGATACATTCCCATCATGCTGTAAACGATCCAGGCCGAAAGCGTTCCGCAATCATCATTCCCTGGAATTCCATCAGGTGCATTTTTATAGTATTTATTAATCAAACGGCGAACTTCTTTCTGAGTTCTCCACTCTTCACCTTTAAAATAGTTGAATAGGAATGGGTAATGAATGTCTGGTTCGTTTGCCATATCGTAAAGATTCTCATCGAATACTTTTTGAAGCTTGTTTACGAACTTCTTTTTGCCTCCCATTAACTTCGTTAAACCTTTAATATCGTGCGGCACACAAAAAGTATATTGCCATGATGTTCCCTCATGAAATCCTGGACATGGCTCAAAGTTTTCTCCTTGTTTTGGATCAAAATTCTTCAGGAAAGTACCATCGGCAAGTTTTGGTCTCAATACTCCAAATTCTTTCGAATAGTAGTTTTTATATCCTAAGGATTGTTGTAAAAATTTCTGATAATCCGCTTTCTTTCCCAATGTCTTTGCAAATTGAGCCAGGTTCCAATCGGCAATGTAATATTCCAATGCATGCGATACTGAATTATCAAATTCCTCTTCAATTGGCACATATCCTTCTGCCAGGTAATGATCGATATCGGGACGCAACTTGTTTTTGGCACCTTCCATGGTAGCCGACTTATACATTGCTTCGTATGCTGCTTCCACATCGAAATCGGTTAACCCGCGCAAGTAAGAATCAACAATTACCGGAATTGATGGATCACCCTCCATTACGTGGGTCTCTTTTGAGTTTAACTCCCACTTAGGCAACCATCCACTTTCCTTGTACATGTCTACCATCGAGCGTACCATTTCCAACTGTTCCTGTGGATAAAGCAGTGCCATTAAAGGGTGAAGGTTTCGGTAAGTATCCCATAAGGAAAAAACCGTATATCGATTGCAATCCTTTGTTTCCTTAATCTCGAAAGATTCCATTGCTGGATATTGCCCATTTACATCATTAATGATATTCGGATGAATTTGAGTATGATACAAAGCCGTATAGAAAATGGTTTTCTGATCTTTTGTTCCACCTTCAACCTTAACTCTACCCAAAATATCGTTCCACTCTTTTTCAGCTTGTACTCTTGTTTTCTTAAAATCAAAATTATTCGATTCAGCTTTAAGGTTTAATCGAGCATTTTCAATGCTAACATAGGAAACTCCAACTTCTACAATAATTTGTTCGTTTTCTTCCGTATCAAATGTGAAATAAGCTCCAATTTCGTTACCAAACATTTCGCGGGTAAATCCATTATAGTATTTATATTCCCCTGAAGTTTTACTCCAGGCTGCTTCTGCCTGCAGTTCAGGCATATTTTTCCATACACCGAATTTCTTTGCAGGTTTGCTGAATCGGGCAACAAAATAAACCGGACGTTCCGACCCATCATTGTAGCAGAAAGTACCTGTCATTCTTGAACCTTCAATTTCTTTGTCATTGACGATTCTTATCTTGGCACCTACCTCATTGGTCAATCCTAAACCAAGATTTAAAAGAATATTGGCTTCTCCTTTCGGAAAAGTATAGCGGCTGATTCCTGTTCGTTTTGTAGAACTCAATTCTGCCTTTATATTATACTTTTCAAGTTCTGTAGCATAATAACCAGGTGTTGCTTCCTGATTTTTCATGACGGAACCATATTGCTTGTGATCTGCATTAACCTTTCCTGTTGTAGGCATCAATAAAATAACACCAAGTTCCGGACAACCTACTCCACTCAAATTTACATGAGAAAATCCGGTAAGGTAAGAGTTATCCCAAGAGTATGGTGTAGACCACCAGCGTGCATCCTTATCGTATTTATTGATAACCGATCCAGAAACATTAAATGGTGTTACTGATACCATTCCTCGTGGCACAATGGCACCTGGATTTGTAGTTCCGAAATTCGTGGTTCCAATAAAGGGATTTACATACTCGGTATATTGGCCAAAGCCATTAAAACAAAAAAACAGTAGAATTGAAATTCCTATAAAGCGCTTCATTATTTAGGTTTTATTGTAATCGTGAGTTTAAAAATAATACCGAACGGGATTATGGCTAGCCAAGCACTTCCCGATCGGTTCACTAATTTCTAATCTTTGGTTCAAATTAAGCTTTTCCAGATTAAATGATGATTAATATATAGATTAATCGTACAGATGAATCATTAATCAAATCAAAAGGTAAATTAATCCACAATTGGGACAATTGCAACAGCCTGACCTCCACTCTCTATCATTTTTACAGGCAGAACACTTTTCGAATCAACCTGTACTTTTCGAATCTTAATATCTGTGGGATTATTTTCGAGATTTGCATTGTCTCCATCCTCAAAGATGTTTGCCATATACTTCTTGCCATCCTCTAAAAAGGATAAATCAAGCTCAACATTTCGCCTGTTCTCATCGGTAATGGTCCCAATATACCAGCTTTTGTCTTTGCGGCGTGCAACTGAATATACGTCTCCAATTTCGGCCAATAGGACCTTTGATTCATCAAAATTGGCAGGAAGCATTTCAAAGAATTTAAATGCCGGATGACCTTCATAATTGCTCACCAAGTCTGATGCCATTTGCAAAGGACTGTACAAACAAACCCAAAGAGCCAATTGTTTGGAAATTGTTGTGTTTACCCTGCTGTTTCCTTTATCATTGCTGTTCCATTTGGTGTATTCTTTCCTGTTTTTGTAGAGTATATCAAATGTACCAGGCGTATAATCAATTGGCCCACCCAAACATCTTGTAAATGGCAGAATTACATGATGTTCAGGAGGATTTCCCTCGCTCCAGGCATTCCACTCCATTCCCCTTGCACCTTCACGTGTCATCATATTTGGATAGGTACGACTAATTCCTGTCGCTTTGATTGGTTCATGTGCATCAAGCATTAATTGATATTTTGCAGCCGTTTCAACCACTTTTCTGTAATGCTGAACCATTTTTTGTCCGTGATGAAAGTGACCATTAGGAATCGGACCAGCATAACCTGTTTTTAAAGTTCTAATGCCATTATCATTCAGTTTGGCAAAGGCATCCTCCATGCACTCTTCATAAAAAATGTAATCTCCACCTGTTTCGTGATGCCCTACAAGTTCAATATTCTTTGCTTTTGCATATCGTACAATTTCATCAAAATCGTAATCGGCATAAGGTGTTTGCTGGTCAAAAGCTCGTGGTTTCCCCCAATTTTCCCATCCAGTATTCCAACCTTCAGCCAAAACTGCATGTACACCGTTCTCTGCAGCAAAATCAATATACCTCTTCATGTTTTCGGTAGTAGCACCATGTTGGGGTCCCATAGTCCAAGTCTCAACTCCCAAATGCATTCCCCACCATACACCAATATATTTCATTGGCTCAATCCAAGATGTATCATCCAATGCACATGGATCATTTAAATTTTGAATCAAATTAGATTCAACCAAACCCGCTGCCGATTTGCTTATGGTAATGGTTCTCCAAGGCGATTTTACACTTCCTTTGGCTTTTACTTTCACACCATCAGGCCATGGCACCAGTTCTGCCTGGAAATTTGTACCTCCTGTATTTTTCAAGGTCATACCTGCATAATCCGTCAGGTTTGCCTCATGAATACTGAAATAATTGCCATTGTCTGTTTTAAAAGTGGCAGGTGTGTTGGCATCCTTCACCTGGTCTATTTTGGTGGTTCTGTACAGCATCTCATAACTTTCGTAATTGGCAGGTATGGTCCAAGCTGTTCCATTGTTCACAAAATTGAATTCAGTCAGCTCCTTCACGATGAAGATGCTATCAATTCCTGGCTGCTTTGGAATCTCATATCTAAAGCCCAAGCCATCGTCAAACAGACGTACATAAAGATTCAACTTCTTGTCTGCATGATTTCGCATTGAAACCATCAATTCATTGTAATGTTCATTGATGCTTTCGTTAGGTCCCCAAACAGGCTTCCAATCTTCATTTTTACTTTCTCTTTTAACATCTATGATTTGCAATCCATTACTAAAAGACGAATCATTTTTCAAGCTCATTCCTAAGCTTGATGATGATATCACCTTTTTATCTTCTAATTGCAATGAATAATACATTTGACCTACTTCGTTTACTTTCAGCTCAAAAGCAATATTTCCGGAAGGTGATTGTAAACCAACCTGATTGATACTGGTACATGCACAAATAAATAATGAAATTGCCAGTGCAAATAATACTCTTTTCATAACGTTCTATTTAACCTCAAATATTTTAAAATCAGGACCGACGCCTTTAATTGTTAATCTTTTCCATTGCTTCGGCAAGCATGGATTTTTTTGCTCTATTCCTTTGTCTGTTAGGTGTAATCCTCCAAATCCAAAGATCACGGCCTGTAGCATTCCCCCAGCTCCTGTTGCAAAGTAGGGATTGTTGCTATATGCCGATTCTGATAAAGCCCCAAATGGTTTTCTTTTATTGGGTACATAAGCTCTCTTGAACAATTCATAAGCCTTTTCTGCTTCTCCCATTCGTGAATAAAGTACAGATAGTATTGAATGAGACATTGCCGGTCCTTCAGGGGCCATTTTGTGCTCATAATATTCCAAATCTTTTCGAATGGCTTTAAGATCTGTTACAATTTCCAACGGATAAGCCAATAGATTAACATCAGCCTGTTTAATGATTTCGCCTTTGTATTCTCGGTTCTCCTTTGTCACCCCATCTTTGGTATAATAAAACATCAACCCATCAGCCACTTCACTCCACATGGAATTTGGTATTATTCCCAAACGGCCTGCAGCTTTTTCTGCAAAAGTCAAAACAGTTTTTACAGAGCCATTGGTAAAAGCGTTATCATTGGCATGATGATAGAATTCATTCGCACCAACCACATTATTGATTGAATAGGATCCATCATTATTTTTCACTGCTCGGCTCACCCAGAAATCCGCCACCTCTTTCAACAAAGGATATCCTTTGGAAGCCAGCCATTGTTTATCTCCAGTTATGCGATAGTAATTCCAAAAAGCAATCCCAATATCTGCAGTAATATGATGTTCGAAAGTTCCTGTTAAAGCCCAGGTTGGAGTAGCTTCCTCACCTGTATCATCGGATTCCCATGGAAACATTGCACCATCAAAACCATAATTTTGAGCCTTTATTTTTGCTGGTTCCAATCGATCAAATCGATAGTTCAACAATGATTTTGCTATGGCTTGATTGAAAACAAGAATGGGTGGATACATCCAAAGTTCAGTATCCCAAAAGACATGTCCATTATATCCTTGAGAAGATAACCCCATAGGTGCAATGCTTAAATTAGAATCATCCCTGGCAAAAGAATACAAATGATACAGTGCCAAACGAACATCCTGTTGAGATTCCAAATCTCCTTCTATTACAATATCGCCTTGCCATAAATCATTCCAAAGCTTCTTGTGACGATCAATCACTACTTGTTTATTACCCAATAGCTGATAAATCACCAATCGCTCCGATTCACTCTTTGGATCTGAAAAATCCTGGGAAGTACAAACTGCACCCGTCCATGCAAACTGGTAATTCTCACCTCTATTCAAGTTCTTGTCAAAAACCAATTCGTGATGGAGCGAATCACAAACTTGGTGCCTTAAATCTGGTGTTTTATCTTGAAAAATAAAGGAAGCAGTTGTAGCTAATTGGTGTTTTCCGAAAGGACTATCTGCAATAGTTTGTAATACAGGCATCCTGGCGTCCAAATCTTTCATAACCCTGTAGGCGGAATCAACATTTTTATACTCTGCAGGACAAATAATCTGTCCTGCTACCTGCATCTTTATATTGTCCTTTAAAGGGGTAACTTTCACATCTATCATTCCACTGTAAGGCATGCCTCGTAAGGCATAATATGTAAAAGTAAAGTCCACGTCTTCTCTATACCTGCAAGAAGTAATAAAAGCGGCCTCTTTCATATTCAAAACCTGCTTCCATCTGCTACAGTTTTTGGTGCTTAGCGTGTCTCCATGAATCACAATTTCCAAATTGGCAAAATTAATTCCCAATAATACTTTGCTCACACCATTTTCTGATTCCTTATCGAAAACATGATTTAGAATGATGGATTTTGTTTTACCCGGCTGCTCCGATGGCACAATTCCAATACGCCCATTAGCTACAGAGATCCCAGCATAACTAGAGTAATCCTTGGTTACAATATTCCATTCATCTCCTTCTTGTTTTTGAGCCATCGAACTGAATACAAAAAGTACACAGCCAAATAGCAGACTAATTTTGTTGAAATAGGAAATCATACTACACCTGCTTTAATAAATGTGGTCTCTCATTGTAGATTTTCAATATCAACTCACCAAACAAAGTATTGGCCCATGCAAACCACGATCGTGTAAAATTCATAGGATCATCTTTGTGAAAAGTTTCATGCATAAATCCTGTATCCGCATGCGTTCTCAATAAAGTTTTCACGCAATTTATTATCTCCATGTCCTTATCGGAAGTCATAGCTCGCATAATGATACTCATTGGCCAAATCATATTTACTCCAACATGAGGGCCTCCAATTCCTTCGCCATATTCTCCTTTGAAAAACCAAGGATTATTGTCACTTAAAATAAACTTTCTTGTATTCTGGTAAAGGGATGATTTGGCATCCAATGCACCCAAATATGGAAGAGATAGCAAACTAGGGATATTTGCATCATCCATATACATCTGGTTTCCGAATCCGTCCACTTCAAATGCTAATGTTTCCCCTTTATTTAAATGATTCGAACTTGCATAGTTTTCAAGTGCCAATTCCACTTCCTTCGCCATCTCCAATGCCGAATCTGCTAGCTCTTTTTCTATATTCAGGTGGTTCAAAATCTCATTCAACTGTTTTAATGATACCACTGCAAAATAGTTTGAAGGAATTAAAAATGGCAGAATGGTAGCGTCGTCCGATGGTCGGAACGAAGAAACAATCAATCCAACCGGTTTGATAGGATTTCCATAACCATTGCCTGGTAATGTATCGGTTGGTTTGCTCGTACTTCTTGCAAATCTGTATGGTCCTTGATTTTCTTTTCTCTGCTGCTCTTTAAAAGTTCTCACCACCAACTTCATGGCATTCACCCAATCTGAATCGAAGCATGATGTATCACCCGTTTTCTTCCAATAATGATAGGCCAGTCTGATAGCATAGCAGAGTGAATCGATTTCCCACTTTCGTTCATGCAGCTCGGGCTTCATATCCGTTAAATCACTCTCCCAATGTGAACCTTCTGCCCCTTTGTTAAACGCATTGGCATACGGATCGATATTGATACAATTGCTTTGTCGATTAATCAGTCCCTGGAATAATTTCTGGAGTTGATCATCATCATTTACTAAAGGCAAATATGGCCACACTTGAGCTGTAGAATCTCTTAACCACATTGCATGAATATCCCCAGTAATTACGAAAGAATCTGGTTTGCCATTCTCTTCAGAATAAGTTACGGTAGTATCCAAAGTATTTGGAAAGCAATTCTCAAACATCCAGGCCAATTCCTCATTGGCAATGGCTTTTTTCACTTCCCTTATCTTGTTATCTACAGCCTTACTCACAAAATTTCTTTTGTTCGCTTCAGGCCTATTCGATATGTATTTTAAATCCTTACTAATGGCAAATCCTTTGGTACCTACCAGGCTTAAACCTCCTGTAAATAGTAGTGAGTTTCTTAAAAAGGTTCTTCTTTTCATTTGGGTTGAGTTATGTTGGCTATAAAAGTTCAAAATGTTCAAAAAAAAGCTCAAAGAATAATCAATGAGCTTTTTAAACTAACTATATCAGAATACTATTCTAATACTACATTCTTATTTAGTACTCATTGAGTATGGATAACTTTCTTGAAGTACTCCTCGCTCTTTATTAGGTTGAGCAGACATATCAAATCTAAGCTCTCCTCCTTTTTGAATGTCTGAGTGCTTGATATAGTTCAAATTGTGCTGTTTTCCATTTAAACTAATATCATTAATAAATACATTTTCTTTTGAATTGTTTGAACTCGAAATAGTAAAGGTATTTCCATTCTCCAATGTCAAGGTCACTTTATCAAATAGTGGCGATCCAAAAACATATTCGTCAGTTCCCGGACATACCGGATAGAATCCCATGGAACTAAACACGTACCATGCAGAAGTTTGCCCATTATCTTCATCGCCGCAATAACCGTCAGCTTGAGGAGTATACAATTTGTCCATCACTTCTCGAACTCTTGCCTGGGATTTCCATGGTTGCCCCACAAAATTGTACAGGTAGATCATATGCTGAATTGGTTGATTCCCATGAGCATAATTTCCCATATTTACAATTTGCATTTCGCGAATTTCGTGGATGGTAAATCCATAATATGAATCATCAAATTTTGGAGGCATTTCAAATACTCCGTCCAGAGTAGAAATAAATGGTTCTTTTCCACCCATCAAATCAACCAAACCATTAATATCCTGAAAAACTGACCATGTATAATGTAAGCTGTTTCCTTCGGTAAATGCATCTCCCCATTTTAAAGGATTAAATGGTGTCTGGAAGGTTCCATCTTCATTTTTACCTCGCATCAGTCCAGATTCCTTGTCAAATACATTCTTAAAATTCTGAGCTCTTTTGGCAAAAAGATCGATTTCTTCCTGCGGACGACCTAGTTCCTGTGCCAGTTTCCAAACACAAAAATCAGCATAAGCATATTCTAATGTTCTTGCAGTATTTTCATGAATACCAACATTGTAAGGCACATACCCCAATTTATTGTAGTATTCTGCACCATATCTACCCACAGAGGTAATCTCTTTGTTATATCCATTTGTATTCTTGACAATTGCCTCATACAAAGTCTCAATATCATATCCACGAATCCCTTTTAAATAAGCATCCGAAATAAGGGATGCGGAATTGGAACCAATCATACAACCTCGGTGTCCAGGACTTGCCCATTCTGGTAACCATCCACTCTCTTTGTAAGTATTAACCAATCCTTCCATAATTTGAGCGTTCAGGTCTGGATACATTACTGTAAAAAATGGAAATACTGCCCGGAATGTATCCCAAAAGCCATTATCTGTAAACATATAGCCAGGCAGTATTTCACCATTATAAGGACTGTAATGAACTATTTCATTTTTTTCGTTGTATTCATAAAATTTTCTTGGGAACAATAACACTCTATACAGACAGGAATAGAATGTTTTCAGTTGATCATCTGTTCCTCCTTCTACTTTAATTCTGGCAAATTCCTTTTCCCAAGCATGTTTTGCTTCTTCTTTAACCTGATTAAAGTTTTTATTCCCAATTTCTCTTGATAAATTTAATTGAGCTTGTTCTTTACTAATGAACGAAGATGCCACTTTTACGTGGACCTCTTCACCCTTTTTAGTTTTAAAACCAATAACCGCACCAACATGATCGCCAGAAGCAGCTTTCGATCCTGATTTTAATTTGTCTCCATTCCAGGTATGAACAATTTCAAAATCCTTATCGAATTCAGCGACAAAATAGTTATGAAAATTATCTGGCACACCGCCACTATTGTTACGACAATATCCTACAATCTTTCTTTCTTCAGGAATAATTTTCACCTCCGAACCTTCATTGTATGCATCTAGCAAAATGTATGAGTTATCATTTTCTGGAAATGTAAATCGAAAGATAGCAGCGCGTTCCGTTGGGCTTACTTCAGCTTTTACATCATAGTCCGCCAAATAAACTTCGTAAGCATATGGTTTAGCATCCTCAGCTTTATGCGAAAACCAAGAAGCACGCTCATCTTCCTTAAACTTTAACTCTCCTGTAACAGCCATGAATGAAAAAGCTGCATAATCATTAATCCATGGACTAGGTTGATGTGTCTGTTTAATACCTCTAATTTTCTTTGCATCGTAAGCATAAGTCCAACCATCTCCCATTTTACCGGTCTGCGGCGTCCAAAAATTCATTCCCCAAGGTACTGCAATGGCAGGATAAGTATTTCCATTGGAAAGTGCATGCTCAGAATCTGTTCCCATTAAGGGATTCACCAAGTCTACACTAGAAATTTCATTGGATTTTATCGCCTCTTTTTCACCCACACACGATGCCAAAAATGCTATCAGAATTAATAGAATATTTGCTCTCTTCATTTTTATCTTTTAGTAGTTAAATCAACAAGTGATACAACTGTTTTCTTCAATTAAAATCAATTCAATAATTTTCTTGATTCCTTAGTATACAACTGATTTCGGTCTATCTTTCATTTTAGAACCAAATTCTTTATTTGGTTTTGGCCCCATTTCAAACACCAACTCACCACCATTCATGATGTCTTTATGAGTAATGAATGACTTGGTATAATCCTGGCCATTTAATTTCACCGACTGGATATACATATTCTCCTTACTATTGTTATTGACAAGAATGGTAAATGATTTGTCTGCACTTAGATTAATGCTTACTTTATCAAATAAAGGTCTACCGAATACATAAGCACCATTAGAAGGATTTACTGGATAAAAACCCATCGACGACATTACGTACCAAGCTGACATTTGACCACAGTCTTCATTACCACATAATCCATCAGGCTTATCAGTATACAATTCGTTAAGGATATAATCTACTTTATCAGCAGTTTTATACTGTTCTCCTGCAAATGCATACAAATAGGTTATGTGATGGCTTGGTTCATTCCCGTGAGCATATTGTCCAATTAATCCAGTAATATCAGCAGAAGCTCCTTCTTCCAAGTCTGAAGAAATAGAGAATAAGCTGTCTAGTTTTGTTAGAAATGGTTTATCCCCACCAAACAATTGAATTAGTCCTTCCGGATCTTGAGGAACTAACCAAAGGTATTGCCATGCATTTCCTTCACAGTAATCATTTACTCTGTGCTGAGCTGATACAGGATCGAATGGAGTTCTCCAGCTACCATCTTTCATTCTACCTTTCATGAATTTGTCATTTGGATCGAAATATTTTTGGTAAGCTTTAGCTCGTTCTGTAAAATACTTAGCATCTTCATGCTTACCTAATTTTTTCGCCAACTGAGCAATTCCCCAATCGCTAATCGCATATTCCATGGCTCTTGCAACAGATTCGTGCATCATATCGCAAGGAATGTATCCATACTTCTGTAATTCTTTAACTCCTGGCTCAAAATCACCCATTGCTGTAGTTTTTACAGCTTCATATGCCAAATTGATATCAAAACCAGTAAAACCTTTAAGGCAGGCATCCACAACCACAGGCACCGCACTATATCCAACCATTGTATTGGTTTCGTTTCCTCTCAAATGCCAAATTGGGAGCTTACCCTGATGCTTGTAAATTTCAAGCATAGAATTGATCATATCGGGTACCCTTTCCTGTTGTGTAATTGTATACAATGGATGAGCAGTTCTATAAGTATCCCATAATGAGAATAAAGTGTAATTGGTACTGTTGGTATTGTTGTAAACCTTTTTATCGGTTCCTCTGTAATCACCATTCACATCATCGAAAATGTTAGGAGCAATTAGTGTATGATACATAGCAGTATAGAATACTCTTTTATCCTTCTCACTTTGAGTCTCAATATGAATTTTTTCAAGTTCTTTGTTCCATTTGGCTTTGTTCGCGGCAAGAATCTCATTGAAATTCCAATTTGGCATTTCTGTTTTGATATTTAGCAAAGCATTTTCCATACTAACTGGAGACATTCCAAACTTCACCTGAAGTTTCTCAAAAGACTCTGTGGAAAAATTAAGAAAGGCTTTGATAGCTTTCCCTTTTCCTGCATCTCCCTTTAATTTTTCATCTGCATCATAAACCACGATATCTTTTATTGGCTTTGACAAAACCATTGCAAAATACTCACGTTGATCTGCAGCCCAACCTTTTGAAAAGCGATAGCCTGCCACAATTGTATCATTTACCTTATGAAAGAAAGTTTCTGTTGCCTGATCTCCATTACCTTCTTTTAAATCAATAATCAATCTGGATTGTTCTGATTTTGGATAGGTAATTTGATGCATGGCAACCCTTTCGGTAGTTGTCATTTCAACACCTACATTATAGGTATCCAAAAACACTTTATAATAACCAGCTTCGGCTTTTTCAGTATCATGACTGTAATAAGAAGCATAACCTTCTTCTGGATTTTCTTGAGAACCTGGATTTATTTTCAATTCACCAACAGCAGGCATAATTAAAAACTCACCCAAGTCGGTACAACCTGTTCCGCTCAAATGCAGATGTGAAAATCCCTTAATAATACTATCTGAATAGTGATAAGATGAACACCAATCCCATCCTTTATGAAAATTGCTAGGTCCAGCCTGAATTGCCCCAAAAGGTACACTGGCTCCAACAAACACATGACCATGTCCACCTGATCCAATATATGGGTCGACATATTGAGTTAAACTATCATCATTTGTCTTACCATCAGTTAGCTGGCAGGATGCAAATGCACCCAACAACAATGACAATCCTAGTGTTTTGATTGATTTAAATTTTTGCATTTGGTTTTACTATAAGGTTCTGTAATAAGGTTGATATATAATAAGCTTATCGCTCTAATATTTGTCTAATTTAATACACCTTTTGATAAAAGGCTACAAAACAATCCTTCTTTTTATATTAGGTAGAAGCAAACCTATCATTCTGATTTTTACCCCTAGGCTATATTGATAATGGGAGCTACCGGAAGGCAGCTCCCAAATAAATTGTAAGTAATTATTATTCAACAACATTCCATGAGATTCCTCTCATATGTGCTTTGTAATTTCCAGTTTCATCAGTAAACTTCACACCTTTAACTCTATTAAGTGGTAAGTAAACATTCAAACCTGTTTCAGTACCAGTAATTTCTGAATCAAGATCAGCTGCATCGCGAGCAACATCCCATAAACGGAAGTCTTTGATGTAGCCATCCATTTTACCCCAGCCATTACCTAGCCACATTTCACCCCATCCAGATACATTAGGAGCACCTATATCTTCAAATACAGCTTTTTCTATACCATCAACAAAGATTTTGGTAGTACGAGCAGCATCATCATGAACAAGAGCAACATGTTGCCACTCTCCTGTTTTCATAACCAAAGGATCTGTCTTAGGACCTTGCCATCCGTTTCCAGCATTTGTGAAGTTCCACAAACCACCTGATTTAAGGACATTCTCTTCAGTCAATTCGTCATATCCATATACCCAAACTCCATATTCTCCATTGTTGAAGAATTCGCCTGTTCCATAACCAAACAATGATTTTACTTTAACATTAAACTCAACAGTATAATCACCTTGTGGGGTATAATTTGGTGTAATTCTTAATCCAATAGCAGAAGGTACGTCTCTATCAACTAGAATACCATCAGTATCAGCTACCAACATAGAATTTATCAGCTTAATTGCACTTTGTAAACCTTCAGCCTTTTCATCCAATGCAGTTTGACGACCTTCTTTAGCAAGTGCTTCATTAGCATCTGCAATTAACTCATCAATGTAAGCAATAGTTCCAACAGGATAATCATCATCCTGATCACCTTCTACCACTTCAGCTTTAAATTCTGTAATTTCAACAATGGCAGCTTCAAGTTTTGTTTTGTCTAAAACAATCACTGGTGGTTCCGCAACCCATTCTATTTTTCCCTGAAATTTTGCAGTATAATTACCAGTAACATCTTTAAATTCAGAACCTAAATCAGCGCTTAATGGTAAAAACATTTCAAGATTAGCTTCGGTTCCAGTTAAAGTAGCTGTTTTATTATCAGCAATTTCTGAATCAGTACGAGCACCTTTCCAAACTCTAACATCTTTAACTACAGCATTTACAACACGGTCTGTCCAGGTTGGTCCATTACCAATAACAAAGCTCTTGTCAGCACCTGGCAAATAAGTTTGTGTTTGTGACAACACTTCAACCCCATTTACATATAGTTTTTGACTTGTAATTTCGTTAACAAATGCAATTTGCATCCATTCACCTGATTTCATTACACCAGGATCAGTCTTAACATCTCTCCAACCATCAGCTGTACCTACGTTAAGATGAATAACTCCGTCATTAAAGTATCTGATTACAAAACCACTATCAGGGCCATCTTGCTCAGTTGCGAAAATATTATTTGAATAACCTTTTTGGTTCAAGTCAACAACATAAATTTGAGTTTCAATGGTAAAACTTTCCTTAAATATCGGTTTGATATTATCCGAAATTTGTATCCATGTTTCATTTTCTTGCTGAATCCATGGCATTGCAACAGCAACAATATTTGCTTTAAATATATCGATATAGCGCTGTAATTTCACAGCTGCATCAGAAATATCATCCTGACTGTCTGCATTTTCCATCTTCCAGCGCACCCAGTCAATTACAGATTGTAACTCAGCCTTTGAACCTGGTTTTTGATCACCTGCATTAATTCCTTCCTCTGTAGTCTCGATTAGAGTTTCAGCTTCGGTAATTAATGTCTCTATAGAAGCAGTATTGAAGTTGCCTCCTTTATTATCGTCATCATCACAAGCTGCGAAGGTAAATACCATCAAAAAGGCAGCTAGGAAAGACCACGATTTTATATTTAATTTTATTGCTTTCATATTTTTAAACAGACTTAGATTTAAAAATTACTACTCATTACACCACTTGTTTTAGTTTTTGTATCAGCAGTATCCCACCAAACACGAATATCCATTCTGTCTTTTTCAACAGAATTCAATGATTCAGGCATACTGGCCTGGTCCATTTGGTGCGCATTGCTTGAGTAACGAATTCTTTTCACCCAGGTATCAGCAGCAACAGAAGCACTACTACTTACACCACCTTCAGGAAGTAAAATATCAGGATAATCTGTTCTACGGAAATCAGCCCATGCTTCAACACCATTCGGGAAATTTGCCACCCATTTCTGAACCATCAACTGCTTTAAAGATGCTTCGTTTGCACCTGATAGTGTAGGTAAGCCATCAATATATGTACTTGCAGCATCAGCATCAACACCCACATAATCCATAGATGCCTGAACACCTGCCATGTATAATGAATTAGCATCTCCCGGAATCCATCCTCTCATGGCTGCTTCGGCTTGCAGGAAAAGTACCTCTGAGTAGAACATTACAGGACAGTACATTGCATCCATACTGCCATCTCCTACGAAGTCGATGTATCCGCCTTCAAGATTGATGGTAGCAGCATTGTCCACTTCATCCGGATTGATTAGATTCTTTCCGTTTCTTAATCCATAGTAACGATCCGCTCCAAAGTCTTCCTTACTTGTTGCATTTCCTTCAACATTGTAAGTAAACCATATTGGCGTTCTTGGATCCTCGCCAGCTTTTGACTGAGTATATAAATAATCTGACATTGTTTGAGACATTCTGACATTGCCCCAGTTCCATGCCATTTGATGAAGGTAATCATACCATCCCTGGCTCCACATTGGTACTTTTGCCACATCGTTGTTGCTTGCCATTAATCCGTCAGGTCCATTAACAGCTGCTTTGGCCTCTGCTTCTGCTTTTGCTGGATCAGCATTGGAAATACGCATTGCCAGACGCAGTCTTAAAGAGTTCCCAAATTTTCTCCATTTAGAAAGTTCTCCTTCATAAATTAAATCGTAGCCTTCATTATATTCATACTGCTCTTCTCCATCTGTAATTGCATTTACAGCTGCATCTAATTTTGCAAACAAATCAGTATAAATTTCCTGCTGGGAAGTATAAGGAACAGCTTCTCCTGTACCTGCACCAAAATAAGGGATATCACCATAAGTATCCGTCATTCTGGACCAGCAATAAACCATCCAAATGTTCTTAATTGCTATGGCATTTGTATAATTTGAATCGTCACCAACCATATTGTCCATGGCCAGACTTCGTTGCAAATTTCTTGTATAAAATTCTTGCCACTGGTTCCCAATCCAACCATCAACATATTCGTAACGACCAGATTCAAATCCGGAAACGGTATTCGCCCAATATTGAGAATATAAGTCAGGATACAAATTCACATTACGTTGGTAATTTGCAAATACCTCCTGCTGCATTGCGTTCAGGAAATACCTTGGCTCGATATTGGTAACAGCATCAGATTTAGTGTTCATATCACCAAAGTCATCTGAGCAGCTACTGCTTAGAACAATTAGTCCCAGAGCAAATAGTATTATATTTATTTTCTTCATAATAATTTCCTTTTTCAATTAAAATCCAACATTTAGGGAAACTCCGTAAGTTCTTGTAGAAGGAACCGGAGAGAAGTCATAAGCCTGTGCTGCATAACTTGTACTGTATGCACTAGCATCAGGAGCTGTTCCCGGAGTATCCTTGTAGAAGTAGAAAAGGTTTCTACCTACAAATGAAATACGAGCTGATTTCACAGGATTGTTTGGAATCTTAGCAAGAATAGACTTTGGAAAGTTATAACCAATGGCCAATTCTTTTAATTTCATGTGAGAAGCATCATAAATAAATTCTTCGCCGATGCTTGCATATTGTCTCCAGTATTCTTCGGCTGTAACAATTACGTGGTTTGGAGTTCCATCAACAGTAACACCGTCAACAAAAAATGCCATACGATCGTTTGCTGCTGTTCTTGCTGCTGTACCTGCTGAAACAGCTCCCTGCTCAGAAGAAGAGAAAATATCACCTCCTTGTTGTATTGATACAAGAGCTGATAAATACAATCCTTTGTATTCAGCATTTAAGTTAATGGAACCAGTCCAGTCTGGCTGAAGGTTACCTAGAACTAAATCATCTTCTGAATTTCTTACCATCAAACCGTCATTACCAATAATAATCTGGCCATCTTCGCTTCTTACGTATTGTGATCCAATAATATCACCCATTTTTCTATTTTCGTAAGAATATACGCCCATTCCGTGTGGGTATCTATTAACTAGATCTGTCAATTCCTCAAGAACACCTTTATTTTTAGCAAAGTTAAAATCGATACCAATGCGTAAATCATTTGTTTTAACTGGTACAGTGGTCAACATTACCTCATAACCTTTGTTCACGATCAAACCAATGTTTGTCAGATTTTCTTTAGCACCAGTTGATTGAATCCCTTCAACAAAACCAATTTGGTTTTTAGATCTTTCATTATAGTACGTGAAATCTAATCCTAAACGGTTATTGAACAATCTGAAATCACCACCAAACTCGATAGAAGTTGATAATTCAGGCTCAAGTGTTGGATTTACCGTATGGTTTGGTACATTACCAATGGTCAAGTCATAATTCCAGTTGTCAAAAGAATAGGTTAAGCTGGATAAATAAGGATCGGTAGCCTTACCAACTTTTGCCCAAGCACCTCTTAGTTTCACGAATGAAATCCATTCTGGCAATTCAACAAATTCAGACACAATACCACTCAAACTTACAGATGGATAAGCATAATCATTTTTAAAATCAATGTCTCTTGATGTTAAAGTAGATGACCAGTCTTTTCTGTAGGTTAAATCAAGGAATATTCCGTTTTTATAAGCAATTTGTCCAAATGCATAAATAGAGCGAACTTCTGATTCTACCAACTCTTCCTTTGCATTGATATTTGAACCTGCTGTTAAGAAATTATCGCCTTCTGCAGTTAGTTTTCCAGAAGTTGCAGATAAAGTTTCGCGTTTGCTGTATCTGTTATTAGCTCCCACATTCATTCCAATCGAAAAATCGTCGTTCAGATCCTTGTTATAGGTTAACAAGAACTCATAATTCTCTTCCTTAAAATTCGATTGAGCAGGATTATAATCTGGTCTATTAGAATTTATATTATCAGCAAATAAGTATCCTTCTTTTGTACTTAACTGATAAAAATCCATACCATACTTTAACTTCGCTTTTAGATTGGAAGTTAATTTCACATTTGCCGCCACATAACCAAATGTTCTGTTTTTCTCATCTGAGTTTGTGGTTTGCGCCTGTAAGAAATATGGGTTTCTTAGGTTGGCACTTGGATCTTCATATAGTTTCTCAACATGCTTACCTCCAATAATATCATAACCTGGGGCTAAATCCTGATTGCGAATATTCATTGGCATTGTGTTGAAGTATGATACATAGCTATAATTCCCCACCTCTGGACGTTCTTTTCCTTTTGTATTAAAGAAAGACACTTTTGTATCAATATTTAACCAGTTGTTAATATCGTAGTCAGCACGTAAATCAAAAGTAATTTTTTCAACTTTATGATCTTCATAGATACCATTCAGGATGTCCTTACCTAAAGAAACACGATATGCTCCTTCATCATTTCCACCAGTAAATGCCAAATTGTGCTTTTGACTAGTTCCTGTTCTGGTAAAATCTTTTAACCGATCTCTTTGTGCTTCAAATGGGATGGTTTCTCCAGTCCAGGACTCCAACATTTGGCCTGTCATTTCTGGGCCCCATGAAGATGTTGCTTTCTTACTATACTCTCCTTCTGATCCCTGCCCATACTTATCCTGAAGATCTAACATATAAGCAGCTTCAGACATGGTAAAGCTTCCTGAGTAAGAAACACCTAATCCTTTACCTCTGGTACCTTTTTTAGTAGTAACCAATACAACACCATTACCACCACGTTCTCCATAAAGAGCCGCAGCATTTGGTCCTTTCAAAACAGAAATCGACTCAATGTCTTCAGGGTTTAAATCAAAAGCACCACCAGAACGTGATGTCCCCCCCCAAACTGAACCATCGCGTTCTCCTCCATTATCGAAAGGAACACCATCTACAACCCACAGAGGCTCATCGTTCCCGATTAATGAACTAGATCCACGAATATCAATTCTTGAAGTTCCACCTATACCAGCTCCTGATTGGTTAATTTGAACCCCAGCAATCTTACCCTGCAAAGAAGACAACAAATCAGAGTTCCCTGTTTGTGTTAACTCTTCTGCCTTTACATCCTGTACTGCATAACCAAGAGCTTTCTTTTCTCTTTTAATACCTAAAGCAGTTACTACAACTTCGTCAACCTGCAAAGCATCAGCTGCCATAACAACGTCAATTACAGATTGAGAACCTACTGTAATTTCCTGTGTTGTCATTCCAACAAAACTAAATACCAATACACTTGATTCATCGACAGCAATTTGAAATTTACCATCAACATCTGTTACAGTTCCAACTGTTGTACCTTTTACAACAACAGACACCCCAGGTAGTGACATTCCAGACTCTTCAATAACTGTACCTGTCACAGTTTTCTGCACAGCTACGGTTGAATTGTCTTCAAATAAACTGTTAACGTTTGCATTTGCGGCAAAAGGCGAACCTAAAACTGCAACTAGCAAAGCTAAACTGCTAATCTTCCTTCCAAAGCTTAATGGGTTAGTTAAGATGGAATGAAGATTACTTAAATAGCATTTCTTCATAGTTAGTAAATATTAATTATACAATGAAAACAAAATCATGTGATTTTTTCTGGAGCCAATATTAGCGCAAACGTATTAATTCACGATTAATATTGAATTAATCACTAAATCAAATACATTAACCACCGCACTACAAGTTAGTTTTCAGCAGATTAGATTCATTAACTCAGATTTATTTTTTGAAAATCTGAAGAATTGAAATGCTTTTATAATTATTTAAATTGGAGGATGAACATTGGATGTGAATTTAAGAGGCAGGATTTCCTTAAACAACCATATAAATTGCGCCTTCTACAAGTTTTTTATAGCATCTTTCTTTATTCTGTAATAAGATTTGAATATCTTTGATTTTCACAAAGGATATTTAATTATTAACCAACTCTCTCTTTTTTAATCATGCGATTAATTAATTTCTTAATTCTTCTGTTAGTATTTATTCCAGATTTGTTCGCAGATCATGGAGTTTATTTTAAATCTAATGAAGTAAGCAAAGAAAATAGAACTGGCATTGATATTACACACAATGGCAATATTTCCTATACCAATAACTTTACCATTCATTTTAATTTATCCTTTCGGGAATCTGAAACTCATTATGGTGAAATACTTTCTCTTAAGGAAACTCATAATAAAAATCTAATTCAGGTTACTTATCGAATGCCAGACTTATTTGTGATATACAATAAGCGAGAAACCAAATTTCATATAGACCTGAAGGAAGAAGAAATACAGAATAACAGATGGGTTGATTTTGAGCTAAATATAGATGCGATTAATAATAAAATTAATTTGCAATTTGCTGACAAAAAACTGCAATCAGATCTTAATTTTCCTCAGAATTCTGATTTTGCATTATCATTGGGTGTCATCAATAAATACGGATTCTTTATTGATGAAGTACCTTCTATTTCGATAAAAGATTTAAGCATTAGAATAGATGGAGCACCTAAACATCTATGGCCATTCAAGAAAACAGATAATTTCTTGGTTAAAGACATTCTTTCCAGTAAAACAGCTAAAGTTTACAATCCTGATTGGGTAATTGATTATCACAACAAGTGGAAAAAAATACAAAGTTTAAATTTTTCTTCATTGCCTTCGTTGTTGTACGACAAGAAAAATGAACAAATCAATTTCATTTTCATGAATGGTACAATACAGAGCTTTGATCCATTAAGCAAAAGCCTAACAAAAGTAAATGAAAAGGTAAATGGTTTTCCTTGTTTTGAAAAAGCTCAGCAAATTATTTATAACAATAGTGGAGATATAACAACATACAGTTTCAACCATAACTTGATTTCCACTTATGATTCAGTTAATAACTCGTGGAACAACAAGATTGAGTCTACAGAGCATGACACTCCAAAACTGTGGCATCATAACAAATTGCTGCACCCTCAAACTAAAAATATTACAACTATATGTGGATATGGGTATTATTCTTATTTCAATGATATCCTATCTTTTAATCCTGAAACTAACAATTGGGATAAATTACAGTTTGCTGGAGATACAATTAAACCAAGGTATCTTGCTTCGTTAGGACAGTCTGGAAAAAACCCAAACTGTTACTACCTTTTTGGCGGTCTGGGAAATTCTATGGGCAAGCAAATCTTAGGAAAGGAATTTTATTACGATTTGCATAAAATCGATTTTAAAAATCAAGAGATAACATATTTATGGGACTACAAATGTGACGAACAATTTCAGTATCTGCCAATTAACAGCCTGAAGGTTACTGAAACAGATAGTAGTTTCTACACTTTAATGTTTCCATCAACAAAACAAAATACCTATTTAAGGGCCATTAAAGGTTTTATCAACGAGCCAGGCATTGCATTTATTGGAGATAGTATCCCATATAATTTTCTTGATATTGAATCTTTTGCGGATCTTTACTACTGGAATAGTGAGAATAAACTTATTGCCGTTACCTCTCACCGAAAAAAAGATATGACCTATGAAGTTAATATCTATACCATAAGTTACGAACCTGGAAATAAAGACAATTTTGATATTAACGGAGTAGGCTTGCCTCTTTCGGTTAAGATTTTTTACTCAATTCTTGTTATTTGTATCATCCTTCTTGGATTATTTATTTTCAGGAAAGTTAGAATGGATCGTAAAAAGAATGAATTCAAAACAAATTATACTTCTACCGAAATATTTGAAGACCCAATATCTGATTATCAAGCACCCAAACACAATGCCATTATTTTATTCGGAGGCTTTCAGGTTTTTGATAATAGAGGGAAAGATATTACTTATAGATTTAGTCCAACTCTGAAAGAACTATTTCTATTGATACTTTTAAATACAATTAATGAAGGGAAAGGAATATCTTCCAAAAGAATTCAGGAATATTTATGGCCTGACAAATCAGAAAGCAATGCAAAAAATAACAGAGGTGTTAATATCAAAAAGCTGAGAAGTATTCTTGAAGATTTACCAGGTACAGAAGTTGTTTTTGATAATAATTATTGGAAAATAATTCTTCCTGAAAATATATTCTGCGATTTAGAATATGTGCGAAATACGATAAAATTAATACGGGAACAAGGTAATATTGAAAATTTAGCTGAAATCATTATCATTCTTCAGCGAGGTTCAATGCTACAAGATATCTTCCCCGAGTGGTTAGATTCATTCAAGGACTTTAATACAGGATTAATAGTTAGTACTTTGGAAGAAATTCTTAAAGATGAAAATCTTGACAAAGCGATTAGTCTTGCTATATCAAACGTAATATTTCAATTTGATCAAATGAATGAAACTGCCCTAAAAACAAAATGTCATTTGTTGGCATCGCAAGGAAAACACAGTTTGGCAATTGAAACATTTGAGCACTACAGGAAACTATATCTGAAATTCTACAACGAGGAATACCAATTTACATTTAAGGATATTGTATCGAAAGACAATTAATCAAATAAAAAGCCTGACACATAACGAGTCAGGCTACTTTTAACTAATCTTCAATACTAATGTATGAAAAATCCGGAAAGAGTTGACAATGCTCCTCAATCCGGATATCACACTACTACTACAAATTTTTCAATGCAAATGCATAAGCTCCAATTCCAATGGCTTTGCTTGCTCCTAGTTTACTAGAGCATACAGCCAAACGTGGATTTGGATCGTATTTTATCGTTTTATCAGTACCAGGAATTTTTATTTCTCTTGAATGATCTGCTGCAAACTCAGAAAATTCACTCTCATTATCAATATTATAAACTTTCTGAACCAGTCTTGGTAATGCATCTCCACTTGAAGTATAACATTTGCCATTCATTTCTTCCAATGCAGCTGGCATATATAAATCGTGAGCGCCTGTTAGACCTCCTCCAATAACAGCTATTCCATCTGTGATTGTCAATAAATTCGCTAAGCTATCGCCCAAACATTTTCCAAAAATTTTAAATGATTCCAATGCTGCATCACTATCTGGATTACTCTGATCCATTGCCACATCGTAAACATCTTTTGGCATTAAATCTTTAGGATATTCGCTTTTTGCACGAGAAAGAAACTCTCTTTGTATAGCTCTTGTGCTAATTCCCTCTTCAGCAAAACGCTCTGGATAAATACGACTACTTGTTAACCAAACCTCAGTAGCAATTGAGTTATCCCCAATTAGTAATTCATCGTTGTGGACCAAACCACCACCAAATCCAGTTCCTAAAGTAACTCCTATCAGATTTTTATATCGTTTTGGACTTCCAGCCTGTACCAACTTACTATTAATTTCAGGTAAGACACCACCTAATGCTTCACCATATGCAAATAAGTCACCATCATTATTAATAAATACAGGAATGTCAAATTTTTCCTGTAGCATTGCCCCTAATGCAACACCTCCCCTAAATGCAGGTAAATTAGGTAAATCTCCAATAATACCATTTTTATAATCCGCAGGTCCAGGAAAAGCAAAACTAATTGCAACCGGTTTCTCATTCAATTTATTGGACACTTCTTGAAACCCGTCAACAATATTTTGCAAACACAAATCTAAATTGTCTGCATTAGATGGTTTTCTTATGGGCTCAACTACTTCTTCCCCACTTTTCATCGCCGAGAAAACAAAATTCGTTCCTCCAGCATCAAGAGTCATTACAACTCTCTCATCTCTCCAAATGTTCATTCTATTCTTCTTTAAGAATTTATTTTTTATCTGATTTTGCAAAAAGATTACCCAAATACAAGAAGTAAAGTAAGCATACCAACAGTACAATTACACCACCTATTTGACTTCCAACTGCATCGGAAACAACACCTAAAAATAAAGCAATTGCTCCACCTGAAACACCCATGATCATTAAACCAGAAACCTCGTTTGCTCTTTCAGGTTGTCTCTTAAGAGCATAAGAGAAAATAATTGAGAACAGGTTAGCACAAGCAAATCCAACAATAAAAATAAATACCGAAAGCAATACAAGATTACTAACCACCAACATTCCAACAAATCCAAGAATACCAAGAATCACACTGTAAATGAAAATTTTACCCGGTGCATATTTCGCCAGAATAATAGCTCCTAAGAAAGTACCCACAGTACGTGCAACAAAATAAAGACTAATTCCTAAAGCAGCTTGATCCAAAGGAATACTACATCTTTCCATTAAATATTTTGGAATGGTTACATTTAAACCAACATCAATACCAACCACCAAAAGGATACCAATAAAAAAGGCAAGAATGTATTTGTCTTTTAACAGACTAAAACATCCAATCACGGACACATTCTTCTCTTCCTGTTCTTCCTTATCAATTGAAGTCATCCACAACCATAAAGTTGAAATCAAAGTGATCCCTGCATAAAGTGGAAAAATCAATTTCCAATTACCAAGACTTCCTGCCGCAAACCCAGCAATAATAGGTCCTAAAAAAGCAGCAATTGCTTTTACAAACTGACCTAAAGTTAAACTACTTGCCAATTTTTCTCCTGACACCACATTGGTTAACAAAGGATTCAACGCAACTTGGATAATGGTATTCCCAATACCTAAAAATGCAAAAGCAACCAGTATAACTGTAAAGTTGTACGAAATCAATGGTACAAGCATTGCAAGAAAAGTAATTGCCATACTTAATAAAACCGTATTTTTTCTACCAATTTTATTCATAAGTAGCCCCGTTGGTACAGAAAATACCAGGAACCATGCAAATACCATAACCGGCAAAATATTCGCCAATGTGTCGCTTAACTGAAAATCTGATTTTACGTAATTCGTTGCAATACCAACAACATCTACAAATCCCATAATAAAAAACCCAAACATCACAGGAAGGATTTTCGCAATTGAAGACTTTTCTTTCATAAATAGTTAATTATAAACGTTCTATTAATTTTGGTTCTAAAACAATTCTTTTGCTTATGCGTTCTTTTTCATTCATCACTTCTTCAAGAATACCCACGGTATAGTTGGCAATCTTTTCGATAGGTTGAGCAACAGAACAAACTATTGGTTTGGAATAATCGAACAAATCCAAATTATCAAAGCTCACAAACTTTACATTCTCAATTTTCTCTTTGTGAAATATATTCATTGCCCAAATTGCTTGAGCAGTGATCTGGTTATTGGTGAATACAACAGCATCCACTTGCTCTTCCATCAAATACTGTAATTGAGCTTTAGTACTTTCTTTTAGATTATTATTATCAACAATTCTAATCAAACGATCATCAATGTGTATATTATTATCGCTTAAAGCTTCACGATAACCATCAATCCTTAGTTTTAAGGAATAAACATTTGGTGTAATGGAAAGTAATCCTATTTTTTCTGCTCCTTGGTGAATCACTTTTTGGACTGCATTCTTCATCGCTTTTTTATTCTCAACAAGAATATAGTTTCCCAAAAAATCTGGATGTTCCCTATCGAAAAACACCATTGGGAAACGTTGAGAGGTTAATGTATTTAGCATTCCTAAATTTTCGAAAGATGAAGCCAGAATAAGTCCATCAACCTGTCGGTTCACAAACATATTTAACAGCAAATCTTCTTTTTCCTGAGTTTCATCAGTACTTCCAATGATCAAATGATATCCTTTATCTGCCAGTAAATCTTCAATCAGGCGTCCAATTTTGGCATAAAACGGGTTGGATATATCAGGTACTAAATAGCCAATTGTATTGGTTTTACCTTTTTTTAAACTTTTAGCTATCTGGTTGGGCTGATAATTTACTTCGCGAACATATGCAAGTATTTTTTCTTGTGTTTTCTTGCTGATATTCTTTTCGTCTCCTTTGTTATTTAAAACAAAAGAAACCGTTGTTTTTGAATAACCTAGCTCCTGAGCTATATCTTTTATAGATTTCTTTTTCAAGATATTTATTTTTACTAAACCGTTTTACTAAATCGATTTATCAAAAGTATAACATTTTTTGAAAGAATGAAAATTTTTGCCCAAAACTCATATCATTTAATTGATAATTAAGTAAGGCTTTTTTAAATAAATTGTATTTTTATCTAATTATCAAGCGTATTTTCACACCTTTTACCTGATTATATAAAATAAATTATAACAGATGAAAAACCAAAAAATTTGTATCATTGGATGTGGTAATCTTGGAAAATCAATAGCCAAAGGATTATTGGAACATCAGGATTTTAATTCTGAAAACGTTATTGCAACTAGAAGAAAACTCAAATTTATAGAAGATTTAAAACCTTCTGGTGCTGAAATTACAACTGATAATCTATATGCCGTTAAAAACTCTAATATCATTTTAATAGCCGTTAAACCTTATAATGTTGATAAAATCATTCGTGAAATTAAACCTGAAATAAAAGAAGGGAAACACATATTGATTTCGCTGGCTACAGGTTTAGGTACTCATGAAATTTCTGAAATGCTAGATCATAAAATTCCGGTTTTTAGGGCTATGCCAAACATTGCTGCCGATATTAGAGAATCAATTACCTGCATTTGTAGCAAGAACTCATCCGCCGAACATACTCAAAAAGTAAAATCTATATTTGATGCAATAGGTGAAAGTTTAATCATCAATGAAGAATTAATGGAAGCTGCAACAATACTGGGAGCTTGCGGGATTGCTTTTGTTTTTCGATTCATTCGGGCAATGATTCAGGGAGGCATACAGATTGGTTTTGACGCAAACACAGCAAATCAAATTGTTTCTCAAACAGTAAAAGGTGCAGCCAAAATGTTACAAGAAAACAATAATCATCCTGAATCTGAAATAGATAAAGTTACAACACCTAAAGGTTGTACCATTGTTGGTTTAAACGAAATGGAGCATCAAGGTTTCTCTTCATCATTGATCAGAGGAATTGTAACTTCTTTTGAAAAAATTGAAAAGTAGTATATTTTTTTTACGCACCATAAATGATGAGTTATTCCCAAACAGAATGACTCATCGTTTATTTCACAAGAAGTAATTTTCGCTTTAATATCTCACCATCCACATTCATCTTCAGAATATAGACTCCAGCCGAAAGACCTTTTAGGTTAAATACCAAAGTATTACTAAAACTAGGTATGATTCCATTTCTCACTTCCATACCAGTACTTGAATATACACTCCAACTTATTTCGCTATATAAAATTTTACTTAGATCAATTGTAAATTTATCGACAGATGGATTTGGATAAATGGTCAAAAGCCTGTCATAATTCATTTCAATCTGTTTTGAGATACTTGTACTTCCACAATCGTTTGTACCTGTCAAACTCACTGTATATTCTCCAACATTAAGATATTCATGACTTGGACTAACTTCATCTGAGGTATTTCCATCTCCTAGATTCCAAGTAAAAGAATCAAAATCTATTGATTGGTTAATTAAGCTAAGCTGTCTTTTTTGTATTGTATAATCAAAAACAAGTTTTGTCATATCAATAACTTTTACTTCTCTACTGATTTCAATATCCGTACCATTTGAGGTATAGCTAAACAGAATTGATTTATTCCCCACAGAACTGTAGGATACATTATGAGGTCCAGATCCAACAGCTTGTGTTGGTGTAGCATCATCACCAAAATCCCAAAGCATATTTTCCGCTCCTTCATTAACGATAGCTTCCACCGTAAAATCATTACCAACGCATCTACTAGTTACATCAATCTTAAAAGACGGATCATATCCGTCCAAAGTTTCCACTCCCAAATTCAATGGGTCCAACCAATGTTTTAATTGTTCATTGATATTAGAATAGTTTGCCCAACTTTCTGAAAATTTTGAATAGTAATCATTAACAGAATTACCACAGAAAGCATCACCTCCCGTTAAATCACCAATTATTCTATGTTGCTCATCAAAAAGAGGCGATCCCGATGAACCTCCCTCAGTTGTTCCAACTTCCCAATCTAATATTTGCCAACTTGTATTCTCATCAAAAGTGTAACGAGCATCCGAATAAGTAGCAGTAACAGGAGCATCATTATCAATGGAAATCTTTTTTGCATCACCACTCGGATGATGAATACATACTGTATTCGCCGGAACTCTTCCTGATCTATCCCATCCCGCATAATATGGAGTATAAGATACAGGCGGAGTATCTGAAAGTTCCAGTAGTGTAAAATCTATATTTTCAGTTGTTGCCTTTAACACTGCTCCCGAAATGGACTGACTCTTAATTCCATCATTAGTATTACAATCAGAATTCTCATAGTTAAAATAAAAGATTGCACCATCAGCAACCTCTTGTTCATGCATAACATGATAGGCAGTTAATAAATATGGTGTTCCATCTTGATTCGTATTATTTACTAATGCTCCCGAAGCAATATACCCACTGCCATTTACAACGTAAGAAATGTGACAAACCGATTTTTTCATTACTTGCCAGGCACCTCCTTCCTCACAATTAATATCAACATTACAACCACCAGAGTCTCCCAACATTTTTGTTGTTGATTCAGTCCCTTTTAGCAAATTAAAAATGTTTTTATAATCATGTAGGATTGATCCAATTTCAATTTCAGCATTAAAATCAACTATCGCTGGTTCTATATACTCCATGGTAAGCTGATCTCCTTTTAAGGCTTCAATTGCAAATCTTCCTGATAATTTATTATTCTTATGAGTGTATGCACCCAAAATGCGGTTGGATTGAGCGTTGTAAACAAACAATTTAGATCCTGGTGGTATCCTAAACTTTGAAAGCATAAGTCCTAACGAGAAAGCACCTTCCGACTTAATGGAAAATCTCCAGACTCTTCTTCCATCACTTAGTTCTTCCCAAACACCATCTTCATCTATGCTGTAATCTACATTATAAGAATATGCATATTGCGCATATTTGAGCCTAACTCCAATATTATTATCATTCTCAACTACCGATTTCGATAATAATTTAAATTTAGGAAGTTCGACAAGCTTAAGGTTGGAATTAGCACCGCCATTTTTAAACAAAGGGCTACCACCATGTGAAATTTGTGCTTTTACAGCAAATGAGAGAATGAAAAGACTCAATACAAGTCCTGTTCTGATTAGTTTATATATCATGAGATTTTTTCTAGAGATTCTCAAAAATAACAATAAAGCTGATAAAGTCAATCTGTAAAAGTATATAGTCAGCCTAATTAATGCCAATATTCAATAATTAAGCTTAAAGAATATTTTCATGCATGAAAGAAGACGTTCTTTTTCCAAAAAAAATAATTAAATTTGATAACCGAATATTGAAAACCTAATTACACCCAATGAGCACCGAGACTTTTAACTGGTCTGAAAAAACTATTCTAATAGCTGAAGATGTTGCATCAAATTATCTGTTTTTGGAGGAGGTAATTGGAAGAACTGGAGCTAAAATCCTGTGGGCTAAAAATGGTCAAAATGCCATTGAAATGTTTACGCAAAACAATATTGATTTAATTCTTATGGACATACAAATGCCATTACTAAATGGATTTGATGCCACTCGAGCGATCAAAAAAATCAATCCTAAAGTTCCGGTTATTTCACAAACGGCTTATGCTATGGCTGAAGACAGAGGAAAAAGTATCGCTGCTGGCTGCGACGATTATATTTCTAAACCAATTTCAAGTCAGAAACTATTACATCTTATAAATAAGTACTTCTAAATAAAAGTTAAGCTTACATCCTTTAAAAACTTTTCTTCCAGTAAACCTACAATCTTCTTTACCACGGTTCTTCTAATTTCAAGTTCTACAGGCAAGCTTGGATCCTGATGAGCAAAATTTATACGAGTACCGGATATGATTGAAATCTTATCACTCTGTAACAAATAATGCACAATTTGATCAGCAGGTCCATCTCCCAAATCATAATCAATAGTATATTCGTCCAAGATTCGAGCTACTTTTCCTATGGTAAGAATTCCCTCTGTAACCAAGTTGATACCTTCCATATATGATGCTGGTGGTAATTCAGGATCAGTAATTTTCATACCTGCCGCAAATTTTAAATTCAACTCTCGAGCAAGTATTTCAGCAGTGGTACCTCCACAGATAATTTTCTTTCCCTTAAAGTGATAAACACGCATTGCGTATTCAGAATCTTTGTCCTTTTCAAAAGGTGGTCCGGTACAAATTAAAAGCTTTCTTGGCTCTCTATAGTATATTACCCCTGCACTGGTATCATCTTTAGGTTCATCATTGTCATTTCTGGATGCCTTCTTCACCAATTGCAAACCTAAATTTCTTGCAGATATAAATGGTGTTGTTCGTACAATATTCTTTACGTAATTCAATGCATTCTCGTGCCCCCAACCAAATGGCAACTCTCTACTTCCCATTCCCGATTGCATAATGCCATCGGACCAAAACAAAATTCTATCCTCTTTTCTTGCCGTAAACGAACAAGTTCTTAACTGTTTTCCTTGATTCTCTTCACTATCAAGAGTTATTGTTCTCCATCCTGGATCATAAACTTCAGCTCCACGCATAACTACACAACAAGGATTATCAAACTCTATAATTCTGGTTGTTCCATCATATTCAATATCTATAATGGTGAATGTAGAGTAGCTAACCTTTCGAACACTACAAACAGGTAGCGTGTTCATGATAATTTCGGCAATTGATATTACATCCTTATGCTCCGCCGTAAAATTCATTGCCATAGAAGCCGTAAGTGTTGCCAAAACATTTGCTTTTACACCACTCCCCATTCCATCACTTAAAACTGCAATTGTTCTGTTTTCCTCTTTTATTCTTCTAGAAAGAAAAACATCACCACAAATCATATCCCCATGATGGTATAACTGCTGACAATCAATATCAATGTGAAATTTATCTTCCATTTTTATGAATTTTCTTTATCACCCGGAGTGTGAGATTTGATAATTGAATTCAATAATTTCTCTGTCTTGGAGGCACTTTCTCCTAGTAAAAATGCAATTTGTTGAACGGTTTGAAGGTTTTCCTTAATTACAGCTCTTGCTCTTCCTATCACCTCTTCTTTTCTCACTTCAGGAGCATATAAATCACGGATAATTCCACCTACAATTTTGTTTTTCTTAATTGTAAATACCGATACATTAAATAAAGAATTACCATAGTGAACATCTTTATTCAAAATATCTTCACCATTAAGAATAACTGTTGAAAACAGCTTGTGAAATGGAATCAATTTCTTTAAGTCCGCGTCCACTAAACCAGGTATAATTTCACTTAACATTTTTGCTTCATCTCCCAATAAATCAATAAAGCTAGTGTTAGATTCGATAACTTTTAAGTTTTCATCTACAATTACAACTCCAGAAGGCAATTTTTGCAACATGGCAGATACCGTTTCCGAAGCTTCTTGAGCTATGGCTCTTTCTTCATTGGCTATCCTCTCCGATTCTTTTAAAGCTGTTTTGGTTTGAGAAAGTTTAGAATTTGTCGTATTGAGTTCTTTGATCACAGAATTCATATTCTTAATTGTGTAGGAAGAACACATCTCGAAATTTGCCAAGCCTTGACATTTCGCAATGGCAAACTCACGGCATGACTCATAACCGCAAGAACCACAACCTAACTGATCTTCAATCTTCTCTTTTCCCATTTCAACAAGAACCTGATTCACTTCCTCTTCCGATGGAGTTGGAAGGCTTTGTCCTCTCGATTTGAAACCTCGGTTAAGATCTAAATTCTTGTATTCATCTATTTCCCTTTGCCATTGTTCCTCATCAAAGGTCTTCAACCTCTTTCGAACATATCTTATAACCTGTGACCTTCTTGAAAACTTACGCCCCCCAACAGAAGTTCCAGGCCCCATGATACATCCTTCACAATAAAATAAATCCAAATGTTGATTTAAATTATGCTGAGTTTTAAATTCATTAATGGAACGCAAAAAGTTATTTCTTCCTTCAGTACTGATTATGTCACCGTTTAACATGCTAACATCAATGTCTGCAGCCTGAAACAAACCATGACTTATTGGAAACAAACCACCTAAACGAGCAAAGGGAGGATCAAATTCTGAAAACTCTACTGAATTCTCTGTAATTTCATATTCTTTAAATAATTTTCGGAGTTCAACGAAACTAAGTACCGCATGAATATCTCCATCCGTACTATTAAAAATCTTTAAATCATTTTTACTTGCAACACATGGTGATAAAGAAACCACCTTTACATTTTTCCCATATTTTTTACGTACAACCTTTGCCATGGCAACATTTGGAGGTACAATTGGAGCAAGATTTTCAACCAAATCAGGATGAAAATTCTCTACCTGATTTACCACTGCAGGACACTTGGTTGATATGTAGTATTTACCATGGAAATTATCGAAAAGATTCTTGTACTTATAGGCAACCAAGTCGGCACCAAATGCAGCTTCAACCACATAGTCGAATCCTAAAGCACGAATCATTCCCACAAAATTTCTATAATCCAAAATATCATCAAACTCACCAGAAATACTTGGATCGCAAATCGCAACAACTGGATCGTTACCACTCAATAAGATTTTAACCCGATCTTCGGAATTCCTATACTCGATTGCATTTTGAGCACAAACGGTTACACAATTTCCACATCCAATACATCTATTTCCAATGATATGGGCATAGTCATTCTCTATTTTTATCGCTTTGGCCGGACAAACACGAATGCAAGTATAACTAAGATTACACTTGTCCTTATTGGTTAGGATTAAAGGCATAATACGGGGATTTTAGGATTGGAAACTAAAGCATAAATTAAACAAGGCCAAAAACCCCATTCAATATTTCAATTACACCTTCAGGATCAATTTCCTCGTATAATTCATCATCAATTTTAAGAATTGGTCCTTTGGCGCAATTGCCCGTACAAAGTTCTCCGTGAAAGAAAACCTTATCTTTTAATTTATTTTCTTCTAAGTAAGTATTAATTGCTTTAAGAGCTTTACCATTACCTCTTGAAAAACATGAGCTTCCCAAGCAAATGGTGATTTCAATTTTCTCAGCCATCTAGTTTATTGTTTTGTTATCTAGTACAGTTTAAATATAGCTAAGATCTACTTCTTTTAAAAACTTTTCCTCTAACAAGGCAACGATATTCTTTACAACGGTTCGTCTAATTTCCAATTCAACAGGAAGTTTGGGATCCTGATGTGCAACATTGATCTTGGTTCCATTAATGATAAATATCTTGTCGCTTTCGAGTAGAAGTTTAACAATTCTATCAGCAGGACCATTTCTTAAAACCGTATTTTGATTGTAATTGCTTAAGATTCTATTCACCTTACCCAATGTCAATATTCCCTCAGTCACCAAATCAACACCATCAATAAAGGAAACTGGAGGCAATTCGCTATCGCAAATATTTAAATCAACTTTTATAGGTTTTTGCAACTCTCTCGAAACAATTCCAGCGGTTGTTCCACCACACACAATTTTTGTTCCCTCAAACTCACTCATTTGCTTTACCAGCTGTACATCTTTCGATTTTTCGTAAGGAGGCCCTGTACAAATCATCAAATTACGAGGTTCGCGGTAATATAAAACTGCGCACGAAGTATCATCCTTAGGCTGATTACTATTGTTTGCACAAGCTCTTTCTACAATATAATTTCCCAAACGGCGAGCAGAAACATAAGGTTGCTTTCTAATCAAAGCTTTTGCAAACTGATCCACATTTTCCATCCCCCAACCAAATGGCAAACGTCTGGTTCCCATTCCTGAATTGGTTACACCATCAGAACAGAATATAATTCGATCTTCCTTTTGTGCTTTAAATCGATATGAATAAAGTATTTTACCCTTATTGGCCTCTCCTTCTGGATGCAATTCTTCACATTCAGGCTTATAAGATTCCAATCCCCTTAATATCAAACAATCAGGATTATCATAACTAATAATCCGGGTATCACCATCACACTCAATTTCTACAATGGTAAAGGTAGAGTATCCAGCTTTTCGCTTGCTACAAACAGGCAGAGTTTTCATGATAATTTCAGCAGCTTTTCGGATATCCTTGTTCACCTTCATGTAATTCAAAATCATCGAAGCGGTTAGTGTTGCCAACACATTGGCTTTTACACCACTGCCTAAACCATCGGAAAGTACCAGTATCGTTCGGCCTTCATCTTTCAGCTTTCGCGACATAAAAACATCACCGCAAATCGATTGGCCTACCTGATTTCTTTGCTGACATTCAACCTCTATGTAAAAATCATCTTGCATATCCGTTCAACTTTAGCTTTGGTTTTTATTCTGCTGGCTTATAAAATTCTACAATCGAATTCAGCATTTCTTCTGTTTCCGATGCATTTTCTCCAAGTAGGTATGCAATCTTCTGAACTGTTTCCAAATTTTTCCTGTTCACAGTTTTTGCCCTGTTCACAACCTCTTCCCTTTGTATGTAAGGTTGCGACATGTCCCGAACAATTGCCCCAACAATTTTATGTTTGTGGATACTAAAAATACTTACATGTAGTATTTTATTTTCATGTTTTATATCTCGCTCTAAATTATCAACTCCTGTTGTTAAAGCTGATGCAAACAGCTTATGGAATGGGATTATCTTTTTCAAATCCGCATCTACCAAACCAGGTATGGTTTGATACACCTCTTCAATCTCTTCCCCTAATATTCCGGCAAAACTTTGATTGGCCTCTATAATTTTCAACTCATCGTTTACAATTACAACCCCGGAAGGAATTTTACGCAGCAAAGCAGAAGATTTATCCTGTGCGATTTTCCTCATATATGACACGCACATATTCGGTTCTGAACGATCCTCCAGGTAAGCCTTTGCAAATTCTCTACATGAATTGTATCCACATCCTCCACAATTGATTTCATCTTTGTCAGAATACTTCCCAATCATGGTTAAGGCCTCTTTGATACTATTTTCGGAATGTTCATATTTTGGAATTGGCAAAATAGATTCGAAGTTGCGCTGAATAGAAAAATCGGCATTTAAAACAGCTACCTCATCAGAGTCTAACTTATTAATTACCTCTAAACGTTTAATGGCCGTAGAGTACTCCTTTTCAGTACCAGGACCATTCACACATCCGCCTTCGCAGGCCAACAACTCTAAAAACAGTTTGTTGGTTTTACCATATTTATTTAAATCGCTTAAAACATTTTTAATGTTTCCAATGCCAGAAAAGGTCATGTAAACTGCATCGGTAGCGCTAACATTTTCTTTTATCCCCATGATCATACCTCCATCAATTGGATATAAAATACCACGTCCGGCTTTGCCTGGAATAAATTTATTATTGACTTTATCCTCAGGAAACAGATAGGGATCCAAATTTTCCTCGTCGAACCAATTTTTCAAATCAGTAAATGTTAAGGATGCATCCAATAATTCAGGAAATTCATCACTTTCCACTTTCTTAGCTATACAGGGTCCGATAAAAACAACTTTTGAATCAAGCGATTTTTCTTTTAAGTACTTCGCATGAGTTAACAAGGGAGATAAAAACGGGGTAATATTCTGCTTATATTCCGGATAGTGCTTACAAATCATTTCTACTACCGAAGGACAAGCCGATGAAATGTAAACGCCATTCTCTCCACTATCTACATAGCTAGCTACATGTTTTGAAACCTCTTGAGCCCCAAGCGCTGTTTCTGAAACTTCAGCAAAACCCAATTCTTTCAATGCTGAAATAAACTGATCATCCTTTAGGTTAGGAAACTCGGTTACGAATGAGGGCGCTATGGAAACAATGATACGATCACCTCGATTAATCATCATCTTTACTCGTTTCACATCGTCACGTACTTTTTTTGCATTTACAGGGCATATTTGCGTACAAGTACCACAATAAATACAATCGTTGTGAAGAATTTGAGCTGAATTGTTCACTACCTTAATTGCCTTTAAAGTACATTCACGTATGCACTTGTAGCAATCCTGACAATCATTCTGTTCTGTATAAACTGGCTTTAAAACATCCATAAGATATAATTGTAATCACGTATCTCATTTAGCTTCTGCAAAGTTGAATATTTATGTTACTGATAAACCTAAATATTATCTGTTTGGGAACACATCTAATCTATTCATATCAGTTTTAAATAAGGGAACTACCAAACTTTCGACCTTCATAGAAAGGACACCGAAATCTTATTCTAAATAGAGCTAAAATTTAAGTTGAAAATTGATTCATTTACGGACATGAATTGTTCATTACCGAACAACTTTATGTCACTTCTAAAAGCTGCCATTTTATTAATTGGCTTATAACTTGTCACTTCTATTCTTAGGCTTGGTATTTGATATATCAATGTGTTGATAAATATGATTTTCAATTCTTTATTGTATTTTAATCTAAACCTAAAAGACTAATATCAAACAATAATAATCAAATGAAAAAGACCAATCTATTTTTTACCATTTGCGCAATACTGTTTTCTGCGCTATTAAATCATGCACATTCTCAAGAAGTTCCAAGCCAGGAATGGAATCAATTTAGAGGCGCAAACCGAAGTGGTTCTGCCGACAATGTTGATCTTACGAGTTTCACTAACAATGAACCAAAACTGGTTTGGAAAAAAAAGCTTGGCGATGCCTTCTCTGAACTTACAATTGCCGGAGGTAATATTTACACCATGACCAGCGAAAGAAAAGATAGCATTACCGGTGATGAGTTTATTGCGGCCTTCGACGAAAAAACCGGGGATGAAATATGGAGAACTAGAGTTGATAACATGTTCTTCGATACCTTTGGCGATGGACCTAGATCTACTCCCGCAATTGGAGAAAAGAATGTTTACAGCCTTAGCAGCTACGGAAAACTAAGTGCCAATTCGAAAGAAGATGGAAAAACACTTTGGCAAGTAGATTTTATGAAACAATATGGAAGTAAAATTCCGCGTTGGGGTTTTAGCTCTTCGCCAGTAATTGTAGGAAATAATATAATTGTTGAAGTAGGTGGTACCGATTCAAGAGCATTTATGGCCTTCGACAAAAGTACAGGTAAGGAAGTATGGCAAAAAGGAGAAGGCATAGCCACCTACAACTCACCTGTGCATGGTAAAATTAACGATAAGGAATGCATCATTTTTGCCAACGGCAGAAAAGTATACTCATTAACTACTGCAGGCGATACACTCTGGACATACAACTCTCCCATTAGTAACCCTACAGGAATGCCAATTGTTTTTGATGGCAACAAGATATTTATTTCGGCCGTTAGAAATCCTGGGTTTATTGTTCTTGAGGTAAACAACAATAAAGCAAAAGAAATATCACGTGGTACCAGTATGAAAAACGACTACAGTTCATCAATTTATTACAATGGCTATGTATATGGTTTCCATGTAGCAGCCCTACAATGTATTTCGGTTAAAACCGGTGAGAAAAAATGGACCAAAAGAGGTTATGGCAAAGGAAGTTTAATTCGCATTGGCGATCAGCTTTTGGTACTTTCAGATAAAGGAAAATTAATTCAGGTAAAAGCTACTCCTGATGCATATACCGAGCTGGGCAACATTCAGGCTATTGATGGTAAATCATGGACTGCACCTTCGTTTGCAAATGGAAAAATCTACTTAAGAAATCTAACTGAAATGGCTTGCTACGAATTAAAATAATTCGGAAATTGAGTCTGTAAAATCAAAAAATAATCAATAAAATATACCCAAATGAAACTGAAAAAACTACAAGTATTCTTTCTGTTTTTCTTGTTTTTAACGCCTGGTATTCTTGTAGCTCAAACCGCTGAAGAAATTATTGCCAAGCACATTGAAGCACACGGAGGAGCAGAAAAATGGGATAAGGTAGAAGCCCTGAAAATAACTGGTCGTTTTACCGCTTTTAGCCTTGAAAAGAACTTTACAAGCTACAAAACAAAATGCGGAGCCTATTACTCAGATTTGTTTTTAGGCGAGAAACATGTTTTCGAAGGATTTAATGGAAAGTGTGGTTGGACCATCGATCCTTGGCAAGAGATTGAATATGCAAGAAACATCAATTCAAGCGAAACCAATGTTTTCAAACAAAAAGCTGAATTCTTCACTCCTTTTTTAAACTACAAAAAGAAAGGTCATCAGGTTGAGTATATCGGAAAAGAAAATGTAGATGGCGACGAAATGTACGTGCTAAAACTTACACGTGAGGATGGTAAATCGGAAAAATGGTACCTGAACACCAAAACCTATTTAGAGTACAAATGTGAAGCGCCTTGGGTGGATTTTGCTCAACCGGTGCCAGCCGAAATGTATTTTGATGACTTTAGAGAAGTTGACGGAATTATTGTTCCTTTCTTTATTGAACGCACTTTTTGGCAACGCGATCGCATCACCCAAATCGAAAGTGTAGAACTTAACCCTAAAATCGATAAATCTTTGTTTGTGATGCCTAAACGCAAAGAGATCTCGAAATTGGCTTTTATGAAAGGTGACTGGGATGTAAAACTTGAGTTTATGGGACGTCGTGGTACCTATCAGGAACGAGGAAGTACGGAATCTTGTATCAAATTTGCTTCTACCAACTTGCTACAAGAACAGATTAGCTACGAAAATGGTTTCCCAAACAAGCTAAGCATTAACTTTACTTACGATGCTGAAACCCAAAAATACCGAATTGCTGCATTCAACGATTTTACATCAACATTCGACATGTTTCAGGGTGAATTAAAAGACAATGTATTGGTAATGGAAGATACACAGGTAAGCTACTCCGACAAAGCAAATCCTACGAGAATGTGTCGCCAATTTACCTATACAAAAATTGACAGCAACCAATTTACCGTAGAAAACAAAGTATCAACCGACGAAGGTAAAATCTGGAAACCACAAGCCAGATTAACCTATACCAGAAAAACTGAAAATACTTTGAGTAAAAAATAACTACGGCTGAACCTTTATGTAATCCTCATTCTCTTCGGAGTTTGAGGATTTTTTTTTACAAAAGAAAAACCCCGAGTTACCAAGTCGGGGTTTGGATTCAACACTCAATCAACCATGTCAAAAATGCTGAACCTCAGAGCTTCATTCTTAAGCTATTCATTATTTTGTTCGTCTGTAACCACTTCTTCGGTAGTTTCTTCCTTTTTACCATTAGCTGTAACCGGAAATTTAAACCACTTTAGCATCTCATCATTACCTTCGTAAATATATTTTGCCGCTTTTACATACTTCGCCAAACTTTCATACAAAACATTTAAAGTCGTTACACGTTGTTCCGTTGCTCTACCACGTTCAACCATGCTTTTGGTCTGAGCATTCATTAAGGCCTTTAAATTATTCTTTCGCTCATCAATTTTGGCAAACATATCTTCAGTCCAGGCAATTTTCATTAACTCCTCTTTATGTAAGTTTACCATGAATTGGAAGTCTGAATAAAACATATACATGTTTTTCGCAGATTTACGCGCATCCAAGTAATCATTAAAGCCAAACTGATTCCATATGTTCTTATCATTCGGAAATACCAATTCAATATCAAATTTGCAGCGCTGATACAACTTTGCACATTCATCAACCTCTTTATTAATATTATCGGTAGATTTTGCCTGAATATCGATGTGCACCTTATCGGAAGGGATACTGCTTGCAGCATTATACTGATCTTTTATTAGCTGTAAGGATTCCGGCTTAAAGTAAGTCGAGAAAGATTCAAATTTTGAATGTTCTTGTTCAAGTATACTTATGATTTGACTTGAAAAACTAACAAAAACTGCATCGGAACAGTTGTAAAGTCTTGTAGTACTAGTCATGTTATAATATTATTTAAGTAAGTTTTATTTGCAGTATGAATTTAAACACTGAAATTATTATGTCCAAATAATTTTTTAATTATTTTTTAACATCAGTACTTTTTTCAAAATCTATTAAAATCTACTTATAGCTTATTTACTAATATTTTACAATCATCAACTTGTAAATACAGGCATTTTACCATTGCACAACAAAAACAAAATAAACCTATATTATAATTACTATTCACATGATATCTCTATTGTTTTTTACACCCACAGTTAAACTTTAAAGAAAATTCAAAATGATTTACATTATATATCTCATGATTTTCAAGCTGCTTAAATATTTTCTATACCATAACTAAACTATTACCTCGAACCTTTTATACTTCACTGCCATGATATTGCTTCGCGTGGTTCTCTTATAAATACCACTTAACCAATGATTGAAACATTCTCCTGATAGTTTAATACGATCCACCTTCTAGTAGATCTTTTGTAATATCGTGTTATGATATCCCACTACTCGGTTGTTCTCAAGCTTCTACATATTATCATCTTCCACCAATCGGTTGCGATTCTTTAGTTACATGTTGCCTTATTCCACCAGCGTGTTGCAGTGTTCCAGTATCAGGTTACAGTTTTTCACCACTCCGTTATAATCTTCCGCTGCTCGGTTATAATGTTCCACTACTCGGTTGAGGCTTTCCAGTGCTCGGTTATAATCTTCCACTGCTCGGTTGAAGTTTTCCATCGGGGCTACTTAGTTTTTATTTTGATTAACTTCACAAGATACTGACATTGATTTACAACACATTAGTCGCAATCAACAAAAGCATTTCCATATATTAAATTATAAAGTGCAAATATGTCAACACAACAATGCTAATAAATAAGCTACGATACAAACATCTTATTATCACAAAGAGAAAAAATTTTACTAAATAATATTTCTTTAACCATGAGGTATCTATCTTAATTTAGTAGATTTGAATATTGTTTAACCCAATTCTCAAATATTAACCATAACCCCTCTAACCAACAATGAAATTAAAAGGCTTTGGAATTAGTAATTACAGAAGTTTCGATGAAGAAGGAATTATATTAGAAGATCTTAAAAAGATTAACATTATCATTGGAAAAAACAACTGTGGAAAGTCTAATATTCTTCGATTTCTGCACACGTTAAACTCTAACATTAAAGACCTAAGAAATTTTCCAAACGACATTCAAAATCAGCATAGAAGAAACGGTAATCTAGCTCAGTTTAAAATTAAATTCAGTGGAAACGATCTTGTTTTTAGAAATCAAGATTTACATAGAGACCGAAATTGGGACCCCTCTATTATTCTAAAAAAAAATTGGATTCTATCATTTGGTTTCCAATCTCAAAAGATAAGCTTACCTAAAGATTTTGAAAACTTAAAAAGTTACCACCTTCTAGCATTTCAAAATAAATATTCTAATGCCTCTGAGGGTCAATTAAAAGATGCCATAATAGATACCTGGTCCAATAAAATTAAATCCATTATCAAGGTTGAATTTAGCGACCTAATATACATACCTCACTTAAGAGTTATACAAGAAGGACATTCATTTGGGGATTCCAATTCGTCCATTAATGGATCAAATATCATTAGCAAAATGTTTGCAATGCAGAATCCTGAGATTGGTCAAGAGAAATCTAGAGAAAAGTTTAACCTTATACAAAATTTCGTAAGAGAACTAATTAACAACCCCGAATTAAAAATAGAAATTCCACATACACAAAAAGAAATTGTTCTCACCATAGATGGTGTAAGACAGCCATTAGATGCATTTGGAACAGGAATACATCAATTAGTTATCTTATGTAGTGCTTTAGTTATTCACGAAAACTCTATTGTATGCATAGAAGAACCAGAAATACATCTACATCCTGAGTTACAACGGAAATTTTTAAATTTCCTTCATAAAACAAAGAACACCTATTTTATAACAACCCATTCAAATACATTTTTAAATTCAAATAATAACACATCCATTTACCATGTTAAAAATGATGGGCTAAAATCTACAATACAATTAGCTACTAGAAACGACACCACATTTTCAATATTAAATGACTTAGGCTACAAATCAAGCGACATTCTGCAAACTAATGGTGTTATTTGGGTTGAAGGTCCTAGCGATAGAACATATCTCCTTCAATGGATAAAAATCCTTAAACCTGAACTAATAGAAGGAATCCATTTTTCAATAATGTTTTATGGAGGCAGGCTTCTATCCCACCTTTCTTTCGAGAAAGAAAAAGTTATTTCAGATTTAATCCCTCTGCTAAAATTAAATCAAAATGCATTCGTATTAATGGATAGGGATGGATTCACAAGTAATGCAAAATTAACCCTTACCAAACAAAGAGTTAAGGCAGAAATAGGAGAAAGAAATTATTGGGTAACTAAAGGTAGAGAAATTGAAAATTACCTAACAGAAAAATCACTACAATGTTGGTTAAAGCTAGACAGTGTAACGATTGATGAAAATATAAAACTTGAAGATCTTATACCTAAAAGTGCAAAAATCAAATACAACACATCTAAAAGCACCTATGCCAAACAAATTGTACAACACATTACTAAAGATGATCTAGAAATTCTTGATCCAAAAATCAAACTTAATCAATTAATCAAAACTATCAAATCTTGGAATTAAACGACATAAAAAAAAGCTTCAAAAAACCTAAAGGAAAATCTCATCTTGACAAAGATTTCCTCGAAGAACTAAAGCATAAAATATGGTCGACTAGAGGAAGTCGTTTTCAAGCGGCAGATCGGCTAAATGCAAAAAACAAGTATTCACTGCTTAGTACTAGTTTCCTATCAGCTTATTTAATCATATTTGGTTTGCTTTCTGTATATGATCTCTATAATATCTCCAAGGTTTCAGATAACATTATTCCATTTACTATCACCTCGCTTTCAATCTTTTTATTAATATTCACACTATTTGAAAATTCTAAGAACTACACCAAAAGGGCTATAGATTATCACAATTGTGCTCTTGAGTTAGCCAGATTATATAACGAACTTCAATGTTTTAAGTCGTATAATGCAGAATGCGAAAAAGAAGATAAAAAGTCATTCTCAATGAACATTCAAAATCGGTATCAAAGTATACTTGAACAATATGACAATCACCTTCAAATAGACAATAAGATTTTCAAATTACAACACCTAGATTATTACGATCACATAAAATGGCACAATGTTGTCTACATTAAAATATCATATTTTATTCAAACATATTTTTGGTATATAGTTTCAATATTTACTCCTGCAATCTTTCTTGTTTATATTCTGCTAAAATTAAACTAAGCATCCTAAAGCTATGAGCGTTATATACACAATTCTAATTGGCATTCTTCACATTTTTGCCCTGATAGATGCCATTAAAAATGTAAGTGAGAGAAATGGTGCCTTCAGGTTATTATTGGCTTTCTTTCCGCCTCTTTTGGGGCCTGTAATTTATTATCTGACCAAAAAAAAGAGCAAAAGAGAATTCATGAAAGGCAAAAGAAGATATTCCTAATAGCATTACCAAAAGATGAAAGAAAAACACACCATCGCATTCTATAACCTTGAGAATTTTTTCGACACTAAAAATGATCCGAAAAAGAATGATAATGATTATTTGCCCAATGGCAGCAATCATTGGACAGAGAATCGATATATAAGCAAGTTGGAACACATTACGGCGGCCATTGCATCCATTCAAGCCAACAAATTGCCAATTGCCGTTGGTGTTGCCGAAATTGAGAATGCTACAGTTTTAAAAGATCTGATTTATCAACCTGCATTCAAAGGAGAGTATGGCTTTGTACATTTCGATAGTCCTGACAGAAGAGGGATTGATGTAGCCCTACTCTACCACAAAAAAGATGTAAAAATTTTAGCTTCCGAAAAAATACCGGTAAGATTGAATGGCAATTCTCATTTTGCCACAAGAGACATTTTGTATGTTAAAACGAAAATAGAAAATGACATCATTCATTTTTTTGTGAATCATTGGCCATCCAGAGGTGAAGGCATTTTAGCTTCGAACCCCAAACGCATTGCTGCTGCCGAATGTTTGCATCAAAAGGCAAAAGCCATACTTAGCGAGGATGCAGATGCTAAAATCGTTATCATGGGTGATTTTAACGATTTACCAGTAAGCAAATCCATAAGCAAACACCTACATGCCAAACCGCATAAAAACATTAGCACATACGAGTTTTACAATCTTGCGACAATTCCTTACGAAAAGAAATTAGGCAGTTTGTTTGCCAAAAAACATTGGCTAATGTTCGATCAAATTATCATTAGCAAAGGAATGCTAAACGGAGAAGGAATAAAAATAACCAGTCCTCGCCTAACCATTCATGGCGATAAAAGCTTGTTGTATTTCGATCAGGAAGCTGGAATATACAAACCCAACCGAACCTATTCGTATCACACCTATCATGGCGGTACATCGGATCATTTGCCAGTATATGTGGCATTGGACAAAACCTAATACCGATTATTAATTAATATTTAACAGTTTCGCTCTGGGTATAAAAAAAGCTGCCAATCGTCAATTGGCAGCCCTTCATATATCTTTGTAGATGGAATTACTTCACAGCAATGGTTTCAATTTCAACCAAAGCACCTAGAGGAAGATCCTTAACAGCAAATGCTGCACGTGCAGGACAATCTTCTTTGTAATATTCGCCATAAACTTCGTTCATTACAGCAAAGTTTGAAATATCGCTCAACAAACAAGTTGATTTAACTACATCCTTAAAGCTATAACCAGCTTCTTCCAAGATGTAACCAATGTTTTTCATTACTTGCTCAGTTTGTTCTTTAACACCACCTTCAACAAATTTACCAGTAGCAACATCAACAGGAAGCTGTCCTGAGATGTATAAAGTTCCGTTTGCTTCTACTGCCTGGCTGTATGGTCCGATTGCCTTTGGCGCTTTTTCTGAATTAATACACTTTTTCATTTCAGTTAATAATTAGTATTTGTTAAAAATTCATTTATTTTGCGGTCGCTAAGTTAAAAGAAAAAAGTATTAATGAGAATAGCTATTATAGATAATTACGATTCATTCACTTATAATTTATCTCATATTGTTGAGCAATACTGCGACAATTGCATTGTTATGAGAAACAATCAGGTTGATTGGGAAGAATTAGATAAATGCGATCGTATTATTTTTTCTCCTGGCCCTGGATTACCATCGGAGGTAAAGGTAATGGGAGAAATTCTGGATAAATATGCCGGGCAAAAAGCTATTCTGGGAGTTTGCTTAGGAATGCAGTATATGGCCGAATATTTCGGTGCCAGCATTTACAATTTACCTGAAATTGTTCATGGAATCCCTAAAGCAACTATTATTACAGAACCTTCCGAAATTCTTTTTAAAAACATTCCGAACCCATTTAACTCGGGCAGATATCATTCCTGGGCTGTATCTCGAGAAAAATTTCCAAGTTGCCTTAGCATCACCTCTACCGATGAAAATGAAGTCATCATGTCCATACGTCATAAAGAGTTGGATTTATGTGGTGTGCAGTTCCATCCGGAATCTATAATGACAGAAAGAGGAAATTTGATGCTGAAGAATTGGATTCTTGGATAAAAAAAAGAGCCGCAATATTGCGACTCCTTTTTGTGCTTTATATTTTACTTTTCTAGAACTGAATATCCTGCCAAGCTTGCTTCTTCTCGTATTTCAGATCCTGAAGTATAGATGAATCTACGTTAATCATGAAATTATAGGACTGATAGGTTCCGAACGGAATGGTATTGAATGACATCTTCCAACAGTGCAAATCTCTTGTAATTGTGAATTGAGTTGCCGTTACTTCTTTATCCGTAAAGTCATAACCCGATGAAAAGCTAACCTTCCACTTTGGAGTTAAACTAAACTGTCCGTTGATACCTAAATTTTGATTGATGGTTTTTCTGCTGGTTGGTTTCGAATAGGTCCATCCATAATCAATCGAAAACGACCATGGAATATCAAAGTCTACATATCGAGGGTCACGCCATTTCTCAGGTTGATCATCATCAGAACCTCCACTATTATTCTTGGTATTTGGATTTAAATCCTTCGAAGAAAGACTAAATCCAACATCAATAGAGGCTTGTGTTAAACGTGGGCCAAATTCATCAATCTTGCTTGTTCCATTAGTATTCAACTTATAAGGATCAACTGTACCATTGAAATTCAAATCCAATCTTTTATTAAAAATCTTGGTTCTACCGGTCATTCTAATAGGAGACCAATTCAAAGAATCAGCAAACATATTATATGAAGTAGAAAACTTCAAACTCTCCAGAATCTTCACCTTCTTCATATCCTCAAGACCTGTAGTATCATTGGCTGTTCTAATTTTAGCTTCAATATTATTATCCAAACTTAAATTAACAGATCCTGCCTCTCGAGCTCCTGTAGGAGTGCTATACAAACCTCCCTCGAATATCGAATACTCCACATCTCTCTTTTGAATTGGGTCATAATAAGTCTTGTAGTATTTACTTCTCGGTACGCCAATCTCAGGAGTATAACTAACACTAACAGATGGAGTCATTACGTGACGAATAGCTGCCACTTTGGATGTTTCTTTAAACATATACATACCATAAATCTTCGGGCTTAAGGAAAGAGAAGCCCCTGTCGAATAATTATGGGCGTACCTAAATCCCTGTATGGTATCAACACGAACATCGCCATCTCCTCCATCCGCTTCTGGATCCCATGATTTTCGAATAGATCTGGTATACAACACTCCTCGGTAATTTAAGGTAGGAGAAAGTGTTAAATCTTTAGCCAACTTAAAATTGGTAGTAATTGGAATGCTATGTTCATACCCATTCTCCCAATCCTTTTGTAAAGATGAACTCATTAATTCACTTTCCTTCATTCCACTCTTAGTGCGGTTTTCCAATTTAGATGAATAACTAACACCTATTTTATCGTACCAACGCAAATTAGAACTCTTTCCCTTCTTTCTAAAAGGGTAAATCTGAGTCATATTCAATGACATATTTGGCAAGGTAAGCGAAATGGTTGTATCACGACTATTTTGCGAGTGACGCAAACTGGCATTCAAACTAAATGGACTATCTGCCCATTTCTTACTATATGAAATACTCGATTGTTTTTGATTATTGGTAATCTCCTTAATCGACATTGAGTTATTTCTATCATTATTTGATGTAGAAACATTAACCGAAGCAGAAAATGTTCTGTATGGATTTGCTTTCGCATCTTGTGTGTGATTCCAACGAATTGCAAAGTCTGTAGTTTCGTAATAATCCGGAAGACCTTTGTCTCCATACTTGTTAAAGTGATACTCGGTTTGCAAAGTACCGCTATATCGATATCTTTTTTTGTATTTTGATTGAACGTATGTTCCCCAAGAACCATTGGAGAAAATATCACCCGTAACCGATAAATCCAGATAATCATTTATTGCCCAATAATATCCTCCTCCACGCAGATTAAAACCTCTTCGTTGTTCCTCACCATAACTAGGTATTATGATACCTGAGGTATAGGTTGAACTAAAAGGAAACATTGCAAAAGGCAATCCTAGAGGTAAAGGCACATCTTCTAAAACCAAATGCAAAGGCCCAGATACAATTTTATCATCCTTTATCATCTTTGCCTTGGTCATCTTCACATAAAAATGAGGATGCTCATGATCACAAGTAGTATATTTACCATTTCTCAAATAAAATACCTTATCATCTATCTTCTTGGTAATTTGACTGTGCACAAATCCACCTTCTTGCTCTGTTATTACTTCATTTACCAAACCCTTTCCTGTATCAAAATTATATTTCAATTCTTTACAGGAAAACTCTTCTGATCCATCTTTAAACTCAGGCGTAAACACATAATTCCCTGTTGAATCTTGAATACCATAGGCATAAGCTTGTTTCTTTTCAAGATCCAGCTCAATATAATAGGCCTTTAACTCAGTCTGCCCATATTTTACAAAAGCATTTTTGGTAAGAAAAACCTGCTGACCTGTTAATGAAAAAACTATAGTATCATCGCAATTGTATTGAACAACCGTTTCGAAAAGTGGCTTTTTCACTTTAGTTGAATCAGCCGCCAAACTATCTTGAGCAAGATCAAGTGTATCTTTTTGTAATCTAACCTCCTCTTTTAAAATCTTTTCAAGTGCATAAGAGCTAAAGTTGGCATGTAACTTGTCATTAGAATTTTTGTAATTAAAATTCTCAATAGCAAATATGTTCAGTGGCATTATCGTTCCAATGAAAAGAATAAAAACCTTTTGTAGTAATTTCAATTGCAATTTATATCTGTTATTTTTGTGAAAAGTTCTGATTTAATTTTGTGCTGCTAGTTAAACCGCAGTTCGTGCTTAAGTCGCCAAAAATACAAATAAAAGTACTATAATCCCTAATCGAAACGAACTTGAAAACATTTTTTAAGTTCTTTTATGAAATTTGCCTGATGAACATTAACTCCCATAAAATTATAAAACGATTATTTACAAGAACATCCTTTGGGTTGATTCTTTTATTAGCTATATGCAGTTTTGAAAATGGATTATATGCCCAAGAGCAATCTTACCATATTAAAACGGTAGTTATTGATGCTGGACATGGAGGAAGAGATCCAGGAGCATTGGGAAAGTCATCTCGTGAAAAAGATATTGTTTTAAATATAGCGTTGGAACTTGGTGGATACATAGAGAAATATTTTCCGGAAGTGAATGTTGTCTATACCAGAAAGACAGATGTGTTTATTCCGCTAAATAAAAGATCGGAAATTGCAAACAAAAATAAAGCAGACTTGTTTATATCCATCCACGCCAATGCAAATAACAATTACAGGATTAGTGGTACAGAAACTTATACCTTAGGATTACACAAGACAAAAGAAAACCTTGCTGTAGCGATGAAAGAGAATGCCGTTATGCAATACGAAGACGATTGGTCCACCAAATATGAAGGCTTTGATCCTAACAATCCGGCCTCTTACATTATTTTTAATTTGATGCAAGGCATAAATCGAGACAAAAGCATTAGTATGGCAGAACTTACCGAATATCAATTTAAGCACAGAGTGGGACGTCATTCCAGAGGTGTTCGAGAAGCAGGATTTTGGGTACTTAAGCAAGTAAGTATGCCTTCTATTTTGGTTGAAGTAGGCTTTGTTTCGAATCCAACCGAAGAGAAGTTTCTAAAAACTAAAAAAGGACAAGATTATTTAGCTAGTGCAATTTTCAGAGCATTTAGAGCATACAAAGACAAGATTGAACAAACCAGTGTTGTTCTTCATAAACAAAAGGAAAATGAGGAAAAAATTGAAAATGAAATTGAGAATCATGAAAATACTGCTGAACAAGTTGAGTATTGCATTCAATTAAAATCATCCATTAAGCAGATTCCTTTAAACTCTAAAGTCTTTAGAAACTTAAAAAACATTGCAGAACGAAAAATAAATGGAACTTATAAGTATACCACAGGTTCAACATCAAATTATTCTGAAATAGTAAATCTTCAAAAGACAGTACGTAAAAAAATAAAAGACTGTTTTGTAGTGGCTTTCTACAAAGGGAAACGAATTTCTCTTTCAAAAGCAAAGGAACTTCAAAAAACATGATTAGTTTTACATTAAACAAACCAGTTTTTCCTGCGTACAATATCTATTATATAATACAGTTTGTATGAAAATTTCAAAAGATTCAATAATTGGCTTAGTTGTTATAGGTGCAATTGTAATTTTAATTTGGGGCATAAATTTCCTTAAAGGATTTAACATGCTGTCATCAGAGCAAAGTTTTTGTGCCAAATACGAAAGAGTTGACGGATTAAAAAAATCAAGCCCAGTTACGCTAAGAGGATACAAGATTGGACAGATTAAATCCATACAATTTAGTTCAAGTGCAGATAATCTGATCGTTGAATTTTCCATTTCAGATGAATTCCAATTACCTAAGGATAGCGAAGCAAGAATTGTGAGCTCAGATATCATGGGAACAAAAGAGATACAATTAATCCCTGGAAAATCAAAATTAACATTAAGCACTGGCGACACATTACTTGGTAGTATCGAAGGCGATTTAAAAGAACAGGTAAGTATGCAAATGCTTCCTTTAAAAAGAAAAGCGGAGAACCTAATGTCTAGTGTCGACTCTGTTCTATCGGTTATACAATACATTTTTAACAAGGATACTCGTGAAAATCTCACAAAAAGCTTTGGTAGTATTGAACAAACTTTTAAGAAACTTGAAAGCACATCCGGAACTTTGGATACCATAGTTACAGGCCAGAAAACTCATATGGAAAATATCATTTCCAATGTTGATTCTATTACAACAAATTTGAAGGAGAACAATAAAAACATTTCAAATATCCTTACCAATTTCTCATCTATTAGTGATTCATTAAAAGCTGTAGAAATTGCTCAAACCATTAACAATGCAAAGCTAACTCTAAAACAATCCAACGAAATATTAGAAAAAATTAATTCCGGACAAGGATCAATGGGAATGTTGATAAACAATGATACATTATATACGAATCTAGAAGCTGCTTCGAATAGCTTGACAAATTTGTTAATCGATTTAAAAAACAATCCTAAAAAATACATGCACTTCTCTTTATTCGATACCGGGAAAACGGTATATATGAATTCTAACAAAACCAAGAAAAAATTAGATAAGGAGAAACAAACTCATTACAGAGTTCAAATTCTTTCTTCCAAAGCGCAAGTCGATCTGAATGACCCTATTTTTAAAGGATACAAGAAAATTGATGAAATATATTATAATGGTCTATTTAAATATACCTTGGAAGATACTCAGAACTATAAAGAAATTATAAGAAAACTTAAAAGAATTAAAGCCGATTTCCCGGATGCCTTTATTATTAAAATAACACCCGAGGATTAGCCTTTCACTTAACCATTTCAATTATAGTTAAACTAAAACCTATTAACTAGCTGATTTTATTGATGTAATAAAAGATCATTGAATTCTTTTTAACAGCCATCAATTTATGTTATATTTTTGTTTAATTCTAAACAATATTTTAAGATAAAAAAGTATGATATAGAAACCTGCTAAATGTCAGGCTTTTAAAAAAATAATCTATTCAATACGCTGATAATGTGACACTTAAAAAATTTAGATTTTTTTTCATTTCTGTATCATCGATTTACAGTAGGTTAGACATTCTTTTTAAAAAATCAATAGAAAAATAATTTTTTTTTCTTTTTTTTTTTCACAATCTTGCATAAGCAAAAATCGACACACCCTAATTTTTTAAAACACTGAAATAGAAATGAATGATAATCACTTCCAGGTTTGGAATAATTGTTTGGCTGTAATAAAAGACAATGTTCCTCCAATTAGCTTCAAAACATGGTTCGAACCAATCGTACCTTTGAACTTGGAGAATCAAGTCTTGACTTTACAGGTACCAAGTCATTTCTTTTATGAGTATCTGGAAGAGCAATACATTGATATTCTGAGAAAAACATTACGAAAAGAAATTGGTAATGGGGCAAAATTGGAGTATAATGTAGTAATGGAGAATAATCACATTGCTAATGCTAAACCTGTTTCAGTGGTTGTTCCTGGAAATAATCCTACAAATACAAAAAATCGTCCGGTTAATATGCCAACCGATAAGGAAGAGCAAACCATTCGAAATCCATTTGTAATTCCTGGAATTAAAAAATTACATATCGATTCTCAGTTAAATCCTGATTATTCATTTACCAACTTTATTGAAGGTGATTGTAACAGATTGGCTAGATCAGCGGGTGTGGCTGTTGCTGAAAATCCAGGAGGAACTGCTTTTAACCCATTGGTGTTATATGGAGATTCTGGTTTAGGAAAAACTCACTTAGCCCAGGCAATTGGTCTCAAAACCAAAGAGTTGTATCAAGACAAAACCGTTCTTTATGTAAGTGCCAACAAATTTCAAACGCAGTTTACTGAGGCAATCCGTAATAATAACAAGAATGATTTTCTTCACTTCTACCAAATGATTGATGTCCTAATTATTGATGACATTCAAGAATTGGCAGGTAAAGAAAAAACACAAAATACATTCTTCCATATTTTCAATCACTTGCACCAATCAGGTAAGCAGTTAATTCTTACTTCTGATAAGGCTCCGATTGAACTGAAAGGTATGGAGAATCGTTTATTATCTCGATTTAAATGGGGTTTATCAGCTGACCTTCAGAATCCTGACTATGACACAAGAGTTAGAATTCTTCAGCAAAAAGCCTACAAAGATGGTATCGTACTTGACATGGATGTTATTGAATACATCGCAAGTAATGTTACCAATAATGTAAGAGAGTTGGAAGGAGCATTAATTTCCTTATTGGCTCAATCTACATTAAATAAAAAAGAATTGAATCTAGAGTTGGCAACAAGTATTATTGACAAATTGGTTAAAAATACGAAACGTGAGCTTTCTATCGATTACATTCAAAAAGTGGTTTGTGACCATTTTTCATTGCCTATTGATGTTCTTCAGGCAAAAACAAGAAAAAGAGAAATTGTACAGGCCAGACAAATTGCCATGTATTTTTCTAAAACTTTAACCAAAGCATCCTTGGCATCAATTGGATCGCAAATTGGGAACAAAGATCACGCAACTGTATTGCATGCTTGTAAAACAGTTAACAACTTAATGGATACGGATCGAGGATTCAAAACACAAATTGATGAAATTGACAAAAAATTAAAAATGTAGTTCAATTACTAACTATACTATATTGCTACCCTGAGAAGCAGATTCAATTTGGATCTGCTTTTCTTTTTGGGTTTCATTCCTTATTTTTCGCCAAAATTATAACCAATGCTACACTTACTATTTGCAATACTATCCTCTGCCGGAATTTTTGTCTGTTTTAAATATCTGGAACGATTTAAAGTAGATATTCTGCTTGCCATTATTATCAATTACATCACAGCATCAGTTTGTGGTTGTCTTTTAAGCGATTCAAATATTGCATTCACACAATTGGTTCACCAGTCATGGTTTAACATTTCAATTATAATTGGAATTGCTTTTATTACTGCCTTTTTTATTATTGGTAAATCCACTCAAAAAGCAGGAATATCCATTACCACACTGGCTAGTAAGATGTCTTTTGTATTGCCAATGATTTTTTCCATTGTATTTTACCAGGAGGCAATTTCTACTCAAAAAATTATCGGATTTGTATTGGCCATTAGTGCTGTTCTTTTAAGTATCTATAAAGATCAAGCGGATAGCACTCAGCGGAAATATTTGTGGCTGCCAATACTATTATTCTTTGTTGCAGGAACTGTTGATTCTCTCGTAAAATATGCACAGGAAAAATACCTTACATCTGGCGGGCAAGAAATGTTCTCTACCCTACTCTTCGCTATAGCAGCCATTTCAGGTTTTGTAGTTTTGACTATCAAAAAGCAAAATTTTAAAGCTCTGGTACAACCAAAAGTATTAATAGGAGGTATTCTTCTTGGATTGGTTAACTTTGGTTCTCTACACTTTTTAATCGTATCATTAAACAAATCAGGCTTCGACAGTTCTATTGTTTTTAGCATTATCAATATTGGAATTGTAGCAGTGTCCGTTTTAATTGGAATCGGTATTTTCAGAGAAAAACTAAACAAAATAAACCTTTTGGGGATAGTACTGGCAATTATTGCTATTTTTATCCTTACAAATTAGAATCCAAGTTTTATTAATTGATGAGTAACGATACTTATAAAACCATTAGCCAACAATCTGAAGGCTTATACAAAGAAAAAGGCAGTAAATTTATAACGTACGCATATCCGGTTAGTACCGAAGAAGAAATCAAAGAACACATTGCCCAACTAAAAAAAGAGTATTACGATGCTCGTCATCATTGCTATGCATATATGCTTGGCGCAGATAAAAAAAACTTTCGTGCCAACGACGATGGTGAACCTTCTTCAACTGCAGGAAAACCCATTTTAGGACAAATTCTATCAAATGATCTTACCAATATTCTTATTGTTGTGGTGCGTTATTTTGGAGGAACCAAACTTGGAGCTAGTGGCCTAATTCATGCCTACAAAACAGCCGCCGCCGATGCCATTTCCAATGCTGAAATATTAGACAAAACAGTAAATGATATTTATGACATACATTTCGATTACCTGGTAATGAATGACATCATGAAAATCATTAAGGATGAGCAGCCAGAACAAATTGGACAAGATTTTAACTTAACTTGCAAAATTACTTTAAGCATCCGCCAAAGCGAAGTTGAAAGATTAATTGAAAAATTTGAAAAAATCACCAGCGTAAAAGCTGAATACATTCGAACAACATAGATCACTATTGATCAACTCAATAGATAAAACTTAATAATCAATATAATGCCAGAATTAAAAAATTGTTAATAATTAATCAAGTTTTCATTTGATTTCTCGAATAAATTATACCTATATTTGTAATCTAGAATGGAGTACATAATTATTCAATCTAGAGCCGCATTTATATCAGAAAGAAGTAAGTTTCTTTACTTCTTCGCTCACATTTTCCATTATTTATTTCGATGTAAACGCAATAACAAGGCGTATTTTCCTGATTGTTATTTGGATAATTCCCATCAAAAATATTTTTTTAAAAAACCAACATTACCATTTATTTCGGTAATTGTTGGTTTTTTTTTGTGCAGAATAATAAACAAGCATTTTATATACACTTTTAATTTTTAATCAATGGATAACAAAAGTTTAGTATCGATCGACGACTACACAAAAGAAGAAATCCTGGAAGTATTGGCCAGAGCAGCCGAATTCGAAAAAAATCCAAACTGCAACCTTTTGGAAGGTAAAGTAGTTGCGTCGCTTTTTTTCGAGCCATCTACTCGTACTCGCCTAAGTTTTGAAACTGCAATTAGCAGAATGGGTGGTAAAATTGTAGGTTTTACCGATTCCTCTTCGTCAAGTGTTACCAAAGGTGAAACTTTGAAAGATACCACCAAAATGGTAAGTAATTATTGCGACTTGGTGGTTATGCGCCATCCAATTGAAGGGTCAGCTCGCTACGCTTCTGAAGTATCCGATGTTCCGGTAATCAATGCAGGTGATGGAGCAAATCAGCATCCTACCCAAACCATGCTTGACCTTTACTCAATTTATAAAACACAAGGAACACTGGAAAACCTTAACATCTTCATGGTAGGAGATTTAAAATACGGTCGTACCGTTCACTCCTTGCTAATGGCGATGTCGCACTTTAACCCAACCTTCCACTTTATTGCTCCAAAAGAACTGGAAATTCCTTTGGCGTACAAAATTTTCATGGACAAGAACAACATTAACTATCATGAACACACCGAATTCAATGATATTATTAATGATGCAGATATCTTGTACATGACTCGTGTTCAACGCGAACGCTTTGCCGATCCGTTGGAGTATGAGAAAGTGAAAAATGTGTACATTCTAAAGAATGATATGCTTGAGAATACCAGAGATAATCTGAAAATTCTTCATCCACTGCCAAGAGTAAACGAAATTGCTGTTGATGTAGATGAAAATCCTAAAGCATACTATTTCCAACAAGCTCTTAATGGTGTTTATGCACGCCAGGCTATTATTGCCAAAGCTCTTGACTTATAATCACATTATTCACGCTTAAAAGAACATCAAAATATGAACGCAAAAAAAGAATTACAAGTAAGTGCGATCGAAAATGGAACTGTAATTGACCACATTCCTGCAGAATATCTTTTTCAGGTAATCAATATACTTGGACTAGACAATTGTAATAATTCTGTAACCTTCGGGAACAATCTTGAAAGTAAATTATTAGGTAAAAAAGCCATCATTAAAATTGCTGATAAATTCTTCGAAGATGACGAAATCAATAAAATTTCATTGATTGCTCCTCATGCTAAACTAAACATCATCAAGAACTACCAAGTAGTTGAAAAGAAAATTGTTGAGTCTCCTGACAAAGTGATTGGCATTGCAAAATGCATGAATCCAAAATGTATTACAAATGTAGAGGCTGTTACAACCAGATTTAAGGTAATTGAAAAAACTCCAATTACTTTAAAGTGCCACTATTGTGAAAAAATTACTGATCACAAACATATTGAAATCATTTAATTGCATTGTGATTTTCTTGTTAGTTAAAAAAGCCCCTAGTGGGCTTTTTTTATTTTTCTACCTTTGCTGCAAATTATAAATTGATCATGACACAAAATACAGAAGAGTTAAGAGAGTTGGTTTCTGCCGCAATAGAGAATGGACAAAGTGGAAAAATTAAAGCTTGCAAATCAGCTTTGCGCAATATTTATTCCACCATTAAGAGTAATCCATTTCTGCTTTGGGAAGACTCTTATGTGTCTCAATTGGGTAAGGCTATTATCATGATGATTCATTGGGATATGCTTGATGATGAAGACGAAAATATTGGATTGGCTCATCTTGCATATCTCTATATTAGTAAAGCAATTGAAAAGGAAGAAAGCCTGCAGCCTGAAAGTGATAAATGTGAACTTTTTCGCTTAAGAAAAGACAGAATTATAATAATGAAAAGCTTTGATGATTTCTTTGTAGAAAGTTTACAAAACTTCTACTTCGCAGATAATAAAGCTACTGATTTAGATACTTACAACGAGCAAAGAAAAGCAGTTCTGAGTAGATTGCCATTTATGCAATTTTCGGATATCTACCTAATTGAACAAGATTATCCAAACCTACGTGATGATGAGTTTCTTTTGGAGTTGGCAAATATGATTGAACATGATCAAGAATTTACCAACGAAAATTTAAATGAAGCCTTCCTGCTTCATAAAATACTGTATAAATTCACATACGAACAATTGAAAAATGGAGAATTGACTTACTAATCAAGTTCATATATTAGATTGTAGAGACGTACATTCATGCGTCTCTTTTTTTATCCAACAAGTTCATTTCATAAAAAAAGACTTTTTTATCTGCAAAACATATCATTGTTTACAGAAGTTGAATTTTTCTTTCTATCTTAATGCTTTAAAAGCATAGGAGCATACAAAATCGCTGAATTTTTCCTATGTAAGGTTTGATTTCAAACAAAATATTATCAGCAAAAAACAATAAACAACAGCATTTTATGAGTACAGAAAAATACGACCTTGTTGTATTGGGAAGTGGTCCTGCAGGCTTCTCGGCAGCAATGCGTGCAATTGATTTTGGCAAATCGGTTTGTCTAATTGAAGCACAACACCTTGGAGGAGCTGGTATCATGAACGGAGCTCTAACCTCAAAAGCAATGTGGGAACTTTCCAGAGACTATTCAATTGCCTCATCTGTTATGAGAGGTTACAGGGCTTCAGGCTTGAATGTAGATTACAAACAAGTACAAAAAACCATTATGCAAGCTGCTAAACAAAAGCAATTGCAAATGCTATCGCAAATCGAAACCTATGCCGAACCAAATGAAAAATTTGGAAATATCACTTTAAAGCATGGTTGGGGAAGATTTATCGATTCACATACCATTGAAATTAAATCCGAAAAAAACACAGAGATCGTTCATGGCGATAACTTTATTATTGCCACCGGATCAAGGCCTCGTCCAATGCCTGACGTTGAAATCGATCAGGAAAGAATTATCGATTCGGAAGGAATCATGAAACTAAAAGAGTTTCCTGAGCGGATGATCATATTAGGTTCGGGGATTATTGGTTGTGAATTCGCTACCATTTTCTCCAATTACAATCAAACCGAAGTGCACCTACTCGACAGGCAGCACAAGGTAATTCCTTACGAAGATGATGATTTAAGTAGTTTTGTATCTAAAAACTTGGAAAATAATGGTGTAATTATCCACCATACAGCCAATTTAAGATGCATTAGAAAACGACCAGATTTTCTGGAAGTTGTACTTGATTATCAGGATGGACATTCTAAAGTAATTGAAGTGGATGTTGCACTGGTAGCAATTGGTAGAATCCCAAATTTAGACAATATTGGTCTTGAAAATGTTGGAATTGAAAGAACAGATCGAGGCTATTTGAATATCAACGAGGTTTGTGCAACCGATGACTTTAAGGCATGTAATATTTTTGCGGCTGGTGATGTTTCAGGTCACGCTCAACTCTATTCAGTTGGAGAACTTCAGGGAAGATATATTGTAGAAGCTCTATATGGAAACCTGGAATATCCTTTAGACTATTCGAACATGTCTACTTTAATGTTCTTTAAACCAGAGGTAGCTGCAGTTGGATTAAACGAGAAAGCTTGCCAGAACAGAGGTATTCCATACAAAGTTGCCACCTACTCAAACTCCTTGGTAAACCGTGCAGTTGCAATGAGAGCTATTGATGGTTTCATTAAAATTATTGTAAGTGATGATGGCAATGATCGAATTTTAGGAATGAGAGCCGCTGGTCCTCAAGCATCTACATTAATTACTTCGATTGCATACCAAATTACCCAAAAAGGTACCTTAAAGGATATCCGACACAATGTTCACCCTCATCCAAGTATTAGCGAAGGAGTACAGGAATGTTTAAGGGTTTTCGAAGAAAAATCAATATACAAACCCAAAGCATTTCCTGATTTGATAAAGCTGAAAAGCTGGAAACCAGAGAAGGTAAAAGAAGTTAAATAATAAAACAACACCCCAAATACAATTTGATATTTGGGGTGTTTGCATTTATGAATTGATTATTATTCAATTTTATCCGTAAAGTCATATATACGTAATTAGCCAATATGTTTTGAAACAAAATATTCTATTATGGAAAAAAGATAGATTAGGGAATAGAGAATTGACCTTATGCACTGATTTTTGTAACTTATAATTGGTCAACAATCAATGAATTAATCAGATGAATTACGTAGAACTAATAAAATTAATTACCCATGGAGAATGGAGAAATGTAGAATCGCAAGAAGTCTGCTCTTTCTTTTGGACCGAACCTGATCAATCCATAAACATCAAATTCATTTCAGGTAAAAAAGCCGGCAAAACCGACTCACATAAATTCGTTAAATTGTACTTGAGTAAAGAACAGCAAGATGACTGTCACTATTTGCAATTTCAAAGCAATTTATTCACTAGCAAATTCAGTTTAAAATCGGAAGATAGCCACCTGTTTGTCTCCTCAAAAGTATTTGGTGAAATGGAGTTGGAAAAGTTATAAAACAAAGATGCCCAACCAAAAGGCTGGGCATATATCATTTTAAGTTTGATCTACTTATTATTAGAATGCTTTTTACTCAATTCAATCATTTTTTCTTGCATCATCTTATTTTCAGGATTGCTTCTTAAAAGAATTTCCAATTGATCTTTGGCAGTAAGGTATTCTTCCATACTCTCCAAAGACAATACATTCCTGTACTTTAGTCTATCATCCTTGGCCAATTCCCCAATTTTTGTGGCATAATTGGCTGCTTTCTCATGCAAGTTATCTTTTGTAAGCAATTCCCAAACCCTGTTTAATTGCTCGCTATCGGTATGATACAGATTGGCCTCCTCACCTTCAACAATTCTTTGATAAGTTGCAATGGCGTCTTCCAGAGATTTCTCTTTCATATCGGCATACAACAAATCAGACAAAAACTTTTTAGGGGCTTCTACCTTAATAACTTTAAACTGATTGTAAATCAAAGTTGCATTTGGAGGAATCACATCTCCCGCTCCCTTTGAACCATAAGCCAAAGAATCTGGAAGAATTGCAACAACTTCATCTCCTTCACGAAGCAACATGCTCACTTCCGTAAAACCTTTTATCAAACGTGAATAATCAGCTACATAAGTAAATAACGAATCAGGTAACTCATTGGTATTCCAAACCACCTTGCCATCCACCTGAAGGCTTAAATAAGCGCCTACTTTGCAGCCGGTTTCAACCTTTCGGCCCTCACCCTTTTTAAGATAGAAATACTTTAAACCACTGGCAGTTTGAATGGTATCACCCAAAGCAATTTCTTTATTGGTTGATTTTTGATTGTTACAGGCACTTAGCATTACCAGTGCCGTAAATAAAATGGAATAAATCGTTTTCATAGTGTTGTTATTATGTGGTATCTGTACATTCAGAACATCAAATGTACGAAATATTGAAATGGTGGAATTAAAATAACTTATGGAATTTTATCCTGAAATTTTCTACGAACTAAAGTCATACATTACCATTTGGCATCATGTATTTGGTTTTGCTCATCCTGATTTATCAAACTACACAAACGCAGTGAAGCATCTCATTCCAAAAAGCTTAACACCTATTTTGAATAACTATAATCATAAAACTTTAAGCATATTTGAATATTATTTTTGGAGAATAAAAAAAATTACATATTTTTACTTTGAATTTCAAAGTACTTTTTATGAATCAACAAAAATACATTGATGATTTAAATGAAATTAAAGAGATGATGAACAAGTCATCTAAATTTATTTCATTGAGCGGTTTATCAGGAATTTCGGCAGGAATTATCGCCTTGGCAGGTGCCTATTTTGCGTGGATCAACATCTACTCTGAAACTGGCTACCAAAATTTTGATCGCGCTAAATTAAGTTGGGAACAAATTATCCAACTGTTAGGGATTGGTATAATCACCTTACTGCTTGCTGTTGCCTTTGGAATTTTCTTTACTCGCCTAAAAACCAAAAAGACCAAGCAAAACATATGGGATTCTCAAACCAAAAGATTGCTAATCAATTTGCTTATCCCCCTTTTAAGTGGTGGAGTATTTTGTCTGTTGATATTACTTAAAGGTTACATTGGCTTAATTGCACCCTTAACTTTGCTTTTTTATGGTTTGGCATTGGTAAATGCAAGTAAATACACCCTAACAGAAGTTCGAAGCCTTGGAATCCTAGAAATTATATTAGGATTAATTGCTACATACTTTATTGGTTATGGCTTGATATTTTGGTGCATTGGATTTGGAATCCTACACATTGTTTATGGCATTATAATGGAAGTAAAATACAAGTCGTGAAAGATATTTTAAAAGATTTAAATAAAGCTTTTGAGAACCGAATTCGACTTGGAATCATGTCGGCTTTGGTGGTAAACGATTACTTGGATTTTAATGCCTTAAAAAACCTTTTAGGCGTAACTGATGGTAATTTGGCCAGCCACCTAAAGTCTCTGGAAAAGACTGAGTACATTCGCGTTCAAAAAGAATTCTTAGATCGCAAGCCAAACACCAAGTATAGTGCTACAAACGAAGGAAAAGCAGCATTCTTAAAACACATAAAAGCCATTGAGCAACTATTGAAATAATTTTTTTTACCATTTTACTTTGTATTTCAAAGTACTTTTAAAAACACAAAGCATGAACACAGAACAATCACCATTCGAAAAATTTGGCCGCTGGCTAAAACAATCCGTTGGATTAAAACTTTCTACAATTACCATTCTTATGCTTCTGCTTCTTATTCCAGCAAGCATGATTAAATCTATAATCCACGAAAGAGAAAGTTTAAACAAATCGGTACTTCATGAAGTAAGCTCCAAATGGGCCAATGAGCAACAAATTAATGGTCCCATATTAACCATTCCTCTGCTATACGAATACCTCAACAATAAAAATGAGACAATCAAGCAAACCAAACTCCTACACATTCTACCAGATCAATTAAATGTTAATGGAAATATCGAACCAAAAACTTTAAAACGTGGTATCTACGAGGTGGTTGTTTACCGCAGTAAGCTAAATATTGCCGGGAAATTTGATTTGAATGCAAAAATTGATCAAAGTGGATTGAAAGAGATTCAATTCGACAAAGCTTTTATAAGCATAGGTATTTCTGACCTAAGGGGAATAGAAGATCAAATTCAACTCCAATGGGGAAAAGAAAAAATATCCGTTCAACCAGGATCACGATTACCCAATATGATGCCCTCTGGTGTAAGTCTTGATGTGCCGAATTTGGCAGAAGATTTTACCAAAATGGTCAGCTTTTCTTTCGATCTAAATCTTCAGGGTAGTCAAAATCTTTCCTTCATACCAGTTGGAGGAAGTACACAAGTCCAGCTTCAATCTCCATGGTCCTCTCCTAGTTTCAATGGAAACTTTATTCCTAAAACTCGTGAAGTTAGCGATCAAGGCTTTACAGCCAAGTGGAAAGCTTTATTGCTTAACCGAAACTACCCTCAATCATGGGTAGATAGAAACATGGCCGACAGAATGCAAGAATCAAGTTTTGGTGTAGATTTAATTATGCCTTTGGATGATTACCAAAAAGCCACTCGATCGGCTAAATATGCAGCCATGACCATCTCCTTAATTTTTCTGGTATTCTTCCTGGTTGAGATTCTAAATGGAAAAAAAATCCATCCATTTCAATATACTTTGGTAGGTTTAGCGCTTTGTCTTTTCTATGTTCTGTTGATATCCATTTCGGAACATACCAATTTTAATATTGCATACCTGATTTCGGCTGGAGTTAGTTCCTTGCTCATCTCTCTTTACTCAACAAGTGTTTTTAAGTCATTAAAATTTACGGCTATACTGTCCTCAACGATTCTAGGAATTTACACTTTTCTTTTTGTAACGCTTCAACTTGCTGATTATGCCTTACTAATGGGTAGCATAGGATTGACAGTTATTCTTGCCATAACCATGTTCTTTACCCGAAATATCAATTGGTACAAATTACATGTGAGTGCTGAATAATTCCATTTAAAATCCGATTGAGAAATGAATAAAAAAAGCAAATTCTCCATAAAGGCCAGACTTAACAGTTTTAAACATGCTCTGCGAGGTTTAAAAATCGCAGTTAAAGAAGAAGATAATGCCAAAATTCATTTGGGTATTGGAATTATCATGTACATACTGTCTGCCGTTTTAAAGCTAAAAAAGATGGAAATCGTTGCGGTACTTTTCTCAATTGGATTTGTTGTAGTAGCAGAACTCTTCAATACAGCTATCGAAAATCTATGCGATTTTGTTCAACCAAATGATCACAAACAAATCAAGAAAATAAAGGATATTTCAGCTGCAGCCGTGTTACTAAGTGCTATAACAGCTTTCCTGGTAGGATTAATTCTTTATTTACCCAGGCTGATTTGCACACTCTCTTAAATTGCAAAGTTTTCGTAACTTTTACTTTAGCTTATAAAATATTCCAGTTGTTATGAGTAAAATCTATCAATACGATTACATCATCATAGGTGCAGGTATAATTGGATTAACATTGGCCAAGGAATTGATGTCAAAATATCCGCAAAGCACTATCGCAATTCTGGAAAAGGAAGAGGATGTTGCCAAACACGCAAGTGGTTTGAACAGCGGTGTTTTACATGCTGGATTCTATTATACTTCGGATTCTTTAAAAGCTCGATTTTGTGTACAAGGAAATCAATTGATGAAATCATTTTGTAAGGAAAATAATATTCCTGTAAACCAATGCGGTAAAGTTGTTGTTGCTGCCAATGCTGAAGAATTACAAGGATTATATGAATTGGAAAAGCGAGGCAAAAAAAATGGCGTTGATGTTGAGTTGATTGAATTAGATAGACTAAAAGAGATTGATCAGAATGCAAAAACCTACCAAAAGGCTCTCTACTCTCCTACGACAGCAAGTGTTGATCCCAAATTGGTTTGCTCGAAACTTAAGAATATTTTAATAGAACAAGGTGTTCAAATCAATTTCTCAACCAAGTGGAAGAGAATAAAAAACAATATCATATACACCAACAAAGGACAATACGCTTGTAAGTTTTTAATTAATGCAGCCGGTTTGTATGCTGATAAAATTGCCAAACAATTCGGATTCGCAAAGAACCGAATAATAATTCCTTTTCGGGGAAATTATCTGGTGTATGGCAGTAAAAAGCATTCAATAAAAACACATATCTATCCGGTTCCAAATCTTTTAAATCCATTTTTAGGGGTACATTACACTCTAACGGTAAACAACAAATTAAAATTGGGACCAACATCAACACCTGCATTTTGGAGAGAAAATTACAAGGGATTATCCAGATTCAATCTTCAGGAATTCTTGCAAATTATATACTATGAGTCAAAGTTATTTCTTTTCAATTCATTTAATTTTAGACGTTTGGCCATTTCCGAAATTAAAAAGTACAATCGAAAATCTTTTGTTCGACTAGCCAAACATTTATCACACAATTGTGATCCTACATCTTTTGATACCTGGTCTAAACCCGGAATCAGGGCTCAATTGCTCAATACAAAAACATTAAAGCTGGAAATGGATTTTATTGTAGAAGGAGATTCAAATTCTCTACATATTCTAAATGCAGTGTCGCCGGCTTTTACATGTAGTTTTGCGTTTGCAAAATACCTTGTATCGGAAAAATTGCAAAAAACGATCGATTAACGAAAAACGGGACAATAGAATTCATAAATATTTCTAATTTTCACATTTAAATTGAATATCACATCATGGACTTCTACCAAAGTATCTCAAAATATTACCAATACATATTTCCTTTGAATAAAATGCAGCTTGATTTTATTGGCAAAAGCCATCCACAAGCAAAAGATCAACTTTCCATTTTGGATATTGGCTGTGCCATTGGTGATTTATCATTAGAATTAGCCGAATCTTATCAGAAGGTCATTGGCATCGACTTGGATAAAGGAATGATTGACAAAGCAATCACAAAAGGAAAGAATTACAAAAACCTTGAATTCCATTTGCAGAATATGCTGGAACTTGATACTGCTTTTGAATCAAATTCATTCGATATTATTGCCTGCTTTGGGAATACCTTGGTGCATTTGAATTCAAATGAAGAAGTCTTGCAATTCTTTCGAAATGCAAAAGCCGTTTTAAAGAAAGATGGGAAACTTCTTTTTCAAATCATCAATTACGACAGAATCATCGATCAGAAAATTGATCACCTGCCTACCATTGAAAATGATGTCATAAAGTTTGAACGCAACTATAAATATCATTCTTCACTGGGAAAAGTTGATTTTGAAACCATACTAAGTATAAAAGAGAATGACAATAGTATTCAAAACTGCATTGCTTTATTGGCGCTTAGAAAATCAAAAATTGAAGAGCTTCTGCATAAAGCAGGCTTTTCAAACATTTCTTTTTTCGGAAATTTTAAACGGGAAAATCTCACAGAAAACAGCATGCCTTTAATTGTTGAAGCTTACAATTAATACTTAGTATAAAGCAAACCGAAAAATACCTGCAAATGTTTAAAGAGTTTGCAGAAGAGCAATAAGATATTTAGAAATAAAGTTTCACGCAAAGAAACGCTAAGTCATAAACAAAGAACGCAAAGATGAGATTCTTATAGCTCATAACTTTGCGTTCTTTCCGTTAATGCATTTTGCGACCTTTGCGAGAAATATCCCAGCAGTCTTGTACTTTTTTTAGAATCCTAAACCAAATCTTCCCCAATATTCATTCTCCAATTCTTTCCAGCGTAGCATTGTAGCTCCTGTAAAATCTTTGGTGAATTTATTTAGAAGTGTGCTTGCTTCTTCTTTCTTGCCTTCTTCTAAAAGCTTCTTGATTTTAGCTTCAAAATACTCAGCATCGCTAAAACCTTTATCTTCAAAGTAAGCAACTTCTTCCATCATGCCTTTTCTGGTTTTTTGCCATTGCAAAGTAGCCAATTTGTTAGCCTTTCTGTATTGCCAGATTGCAGCATCTTCTCTGTAACGTTTTTGTCCACAGAAATTAAAGCTCTCAGGAAGTTTTGTGGTTCCAGAGTAAATTGGAATACGTGGACTTTGTCCTGGATTATCAAAAGAGAACCAAGCTCTACCACCAATTTCATCAGGCAACCAATCTCTCAACTGAATGATGTGTGAATAAGAACACCATGCAACAGCAACCGTTCTTTGATACTCGATGGTTCCCTCTTTAAGGAAGTTACGCAAGTTTCTGTGATCTCCTGTTGGCCATGGGTGAGCATTCGGAGCGATAATGGTATCCGCACCAATCACCTCTTTCTTATCGTTGTATTTTTTCTTCACCACTTTTAGGTTTTGAGTCATATCATACTCAGTACCCTCATAAGTTTCGCGATACAATGCAATTACGTCGCGTACAGAAACTTTCTGATCTGGTTTTACAGAGAATGGCAATTCATCTGCTTCAAAATCCAATTTCAACGATGGAGCCAAAGCATTTAAGATGAAAAACTCACGAATCTTAAATGGCTTATCTACCTTACCATAAGCTTTCCAGAATTTGAAATCTTCTTTGCCATCCCATCTTTTAAGGTTCTTTGCAACAGAGAATACATTATCTGAATACATGAAGTAATCCTTGTTCTTTTTCTCTATTTTACCGATTCTTGAAATATTAGCCGATACACCAACATGATCATCAGGAATACGCTGAGCAGCCCAAACCCCTCCGATATTATCAGGGCCTTCGCCAAAAATTTCCATTTGCCAAACCTCATGCTTGTCTGCAATCGTGATACACTCACCCCAATCGCCATAACCATACTCTTTGATTAATTTGCCGATTAATTGAATCGCATCGCGAGCAGTAGTACAACGCTGTAAAGCAATACGCTCCAACTCTTCAATCAGGAACATTCCTTTTTCGTTCACCAATTCTTTAGGACCAACAATGGTAGTTTCACCAATTGCCAATTGCTTTTCGTTCAAACATGGATAAGCAGTATTTAAATATGCGTAAGTTTCTTTCGCTTGTGGAATGGTACCTACAACATTCATTTTTCTTCGATCCCAAGCAGTTTCAGTTTTCAGGCTACCCTTGTACACTTCCATGGTAGTATCATTCTCGAACTTCTGTCCTTTTTCAACCTCTAACCAGGTTCTGTATCGTCCATCACAAGTATGACTTGTAATTACAGATCCATCGGTTGATGCCTTTTTACCCACCATAATACTAGTACAACTCTCTCCAAAAAACGGATCGTTTACCTGATCTAAAACTCCTTGTGCAACAACACTTGCCGGCAATATGCAAAGCATGGCAAATGCTGCGAATAGTAACTTTTTCATGTGTTTGTTGTTTAAATGTATGCCTCAGTTTTAAAATTGAGCTCTAAAAATAATTTTTTCTCATTATTCTACCAATTGTACAACAAAATGATTGATAATGCTTTTAAACAAGTATGATATTTATGGGTTCAACACCCTACTTGTTGTTGGAAACTTACCATTTGAATAAATACCGATTATATATTTCCTCCACCCTTTAGTCTGTCAGCAGTTTGTTCACATACAATTTTCGCATTAATGTTTGCACGAGCTCCTCTTCGTTCCGGTTCCCTAGAAGGCAAACCCTAAGATTAATGGCATTTTAAAATCAAGCACTGTCCTATAAACTTTAAGCCTTCCCCTGCTAGGGGAAGTGCCGATAGGCGAAGGGGTGCAAAACAAACTCAAAAACCTCACTTTTAAGATTCATTAACTTTTGTTTAATGCATTTAGCACTCTTCTTCCCTACATTTGTAACATACAAAACAGAGAAGTTTTTTCATAGATTAGATTTAGGTTAGTAAATAGTGGTTAGAGAAAATCCCGAACTTTTAAAGTTTCGGGATTTTTCTTTGGTAACAATTAGATTCTAATTTTATTGAATTTGATATGGGTTTCCTCCACCCTTTTGCCTGTCGGCATTTTCCCTAAGAGGGAAAAACTTAACTTGAAAATTAGACAGTTGATTATTTTTTATTGAATTTCCTGATGCAATTTTTTTCTAAATTTATTGGAAATACCTTTATCATGAAATATTCAGATATCAAACAATTTAAACAAACACTTCGAAAAAAAGCAACACCTGCTGAACAAGTACTATGGAGGCACATTAGGAGAAGACAATTAAAAGGTAGAAAATTTTTAAGACAACATGCTATAGTTTATGATTCGAATAATAAGGATCATTTTTTATTTATACCTGATTTTTATTGCAAAGATGAACAACTTGCCATTGAACTAGATGGGAAAATTCATAATTTTCAGAAAGCAAAGGATCAAAATCGAGATGAAATATTAAGAGATCTGGACATTACAGTCCTACGAATTAAAAATGAAGAATTAAGCGATATTCAAAAAGTACTTGATAAAATTATAAGTCACTTTAAACAAAATGATGATGATCCTGTTTTTAAAAGGAAAACACAATAACTGCTTAAAACTTACTTGCACCAAATTTGATTCCTTTCTTATTCTCTCAAAATTAAGTTTTTCCCTTCCAGGGAAAATCCCGACAGGGAAAAGGGTGCAAAACAAACTCAAAAACTTCACTTTTAAGTTTCATTAACTTTTATTCAATCCATTTAGCACTCTTCTACCCTACATTTGTAGCATACAAAACAGAGAAGTTTTTTCATAGATTAGATTTAGGTTAGTAAATAGTGGTTAGAGAAAATCCCGAACTTTGAACAGGTTCGGGATTTTTCTTTGGGATAAGTAATTAAAAACTTTCGCAACCGTAGTTTTATCACATCAATGTCTTTGCTTTCTCTATAAGAGATAACAATTTAGGAAAATCATCCTTTTTTAAAAAGACATACGATTTTCCATCATATTTTTCCAATTTCAAATAGGTGGCCCAATCACCATTACTCCAATAGCAACCTGCCTCAAAACCACCTCGACTTTGAAAAGTAACTTCCGTGTAATTTGTTGGAGTAGAAGCAAACACCTTTTCCTGAATCATTTTAATTGACTTTATTAATCCGTCAATCTCATCAGCATCTAATGATGCAATTTTTGTATCAGAAGAGTAATTACCCGCTACTTCATATTCAAACCTTAAAGCACTCACCGATTCATTTGAAATCAAATCAGAATAATGTATAATCTTAATTTCAGCTTTCTTCAGTGTACCAACATCAATAAATTCTTTTTCTATTAGAGTTCCTGATTTTGAAGAAAATTTTTCTGCGTTACTCAACTCTTTTTCTTTAGTGCTAGTTTGTCCGTAGCTTAGATTAAATACTAAAATTGCTGTTAGTACAAATAATAATTTTTTCATTTGAATTAAATTAATGGTTTTACTATTATGGATTTAGTTACCTCTGCTAGTTCAAGCTTGTAGTACATACTCTTCCTAATCAGAAATAATAATGAATCAACACCCCAATGAGTCTTAAAACTGTACTCAAGAATTTCTTTACTTCCCACCTAGAATTAATTTATTTCTTCTTGTTCTACTAATTAGAAATAACTTCTGCAATTTCTTCCGCAATTTCTTCTATTGTATAAACAGCAGTATTTCTCGCAACTTTATCTGCCATGGATGGACTATATTCAATTACTTCTTTTTTAGTAATATTGTGCCAAATTGGTAGTACTATTTGCTCACCACTTATCTCCTTTGTTATTATCCCATCAAGTTCATAATTAGTCCAACCTTTTTTTATAAAATCCTTAGATAAAACTACTATCCCAAATCGACTATTTGCTAGTCCTTTATCTATTTTTCTTCTTAAACTATCTCCGATTTTCAATTCAAATTCATCATACCAGACATTTAGACCTTCAGCTTGCAGTGCATGAGCTAAAGGTCTAACAACTTCATCTTTATCTTCTGATGCATGTGATATAAATACATCATATTTCCGAGTAATAGGTTCTTCACCAAATCCAGTAGGAATTTCCCTGTCTTGCACCAAAGAAGGTGTAGTTGATAAAGGTGCTTGTCTTGCATCAGGAAGCCTCCCTGGTAGAACCTTAACAGAAGAACTTACTTTTCCTGAATATCCCCCTAAATCTACAGTTAAATACCATGTACCAGAATTAGGCACTTTGACTCTATAAGGAGATTTTCTCACATAACCACCATAATAAGTATGTCTACGACCAGCCCTGTAACTCTGAAAGTTTGAACTATTCATAAGTTTAATATTTGCTGCATTTCCTTTTAATGTCACTTCAACAACTTCACCACCTTTCAAATGTCCTAAATTATATTTTTGAAACTGCATAATTTATCATTTATAGTAAATAATGGTTATTTATTAAAAGTCTAGTTCAAAACAAAAGCCTCCACCACTGTGAAAGCCTTTGCTTCACCATTCTAATTTTAAATCACTTCGGCATCTGCCTCGGCCTCACTTTCGGTGCGGCGGCGTTTTACCTTTTCGTTGTTACTATCGATTAATTCTGAAATGGTTTGGGCGGTAGCCTTGTAAGTATCAGGCTTAACCTTTGTCATGGTATTCATGTAGCCCACCATATTGTCGTTCAATTCTTTTAAGGCAGCTTTCTTTAGCTTACTGGCTGTTGCCAAATCTTGCTTGGCTCCTTCGCCTTCGGCTTGTTGCAATGCCACCGTTTCAAAATCCTTTTGAGCGGCAGTTAAGGCTGCAACCAAATCGGCAACACCTTGCAATTTGGCATTGGCTGCTGCAATATCAGGTTTAGCCAAATCGTTGAGTAAGGAATTGATTTCAGCCGATTCTTTTGCCTGGTCATCAAACTGAATACCTAAACCATACTGATCCAAAACATCATAAACCACAACAGCAGCTTCTTGTACTTCTGCTATTGGAATATGAGTGTATCCCTCAACCAATTTAAATAAAGAGCGGATAACCATATCGCGAGCATGGTCTTTATCGGCCATCTGCGAAAAAACTTGCAATCGCTTCAAAGCCTCTGTCAGCGAAGTATCATATTCGCCAATTGTTTTAATTACCGAGCTTAAATAGGTATCGGCAGTCCAGTCGTTCTTTGCAAATGCAGCTACAATAAGGGTTAACAATGCACTAACATCGCCATTGCGACTACTTGTTGAAACTTTCTTAATCAATGTCATAGTGTGTGATTTTTAGTTAGTAATTATTGATTATTTCAAAACTTGTTTTCTGCATTTCCTAAACTGGCATTCCAAAATGTCATTTTTTGCTTTGCCTAAACTGGCATGGGTCAAAAAGTCAATTTTTCAAGCTTTACCTAAACTGGAATCGTTCAAAAAATCCATTTTTTGGGCTTTACCTAAACTGGCATTGAGCAAAAAATCAATTTTTCGAGCTTTGCCTAAATCGGCATTGGGTAAAAAGTCTATTTTTTGAGCTTTGCCTAAACAGGTACGAGTCAAAAAGACAATTTTTGGCCTTTGCCTAAATGAGCATGGTATAAAATTCCTTATTCTCGTGCCTACCTCTCACAATTTTCACTCTCCAAGCCTATCAAATTTATATTATTATTTTTATTTAACAAAGTAATTTAATCATTTATTTGATTTCATCATTCACTAGCAAACGAAGCACTTCACAAATCACACACTCTTATTTTATCTTCCTTATTTCCAATTCTATTTTTATTATCACTCTAGGGATACACCTCTTTTTACCCCATCCTTAAACACTTTGCAATCCCAAGACTTTACTAACTTAATAGTATATACGCAAGCATTACAATTAAAATCTATGATAGATAAAAAATCACTCTTTCACTCTGAAAGTTTTCACTTTCCAAATCCTAAACAAACCTGTAAATCTGCGTGATATTTTTGTTAGGCTTAGGTATAAAAATTACCCTCCTACTCGTTCAATAGAATTATTTCTACCTTTGGGCACAAACAAGAATTCATGTCGAAATACAGGTATTTTTTTCATATCGCCTACAAAGGCAGCAATTACAGAGGCTGGCAAAAGCAGATTAACGCCACCAGTGTACAGGAAAGCATCGAGGATGTATTGAGTAAGTTTCTGAAGGAAAAAATACACTGCATGGGTTGCGGCAGAACTGATGCGGGTGTTCATGCATCGCAATATTACTTTCATATTGATGTGAGTCACCAGATTGATGAAAAGCTATTGTTTGCCATTAACCGAATGCTTCCGCCTGACATTTCCGTTTTCGATTTTCAGCAGGTTGAGCCACAAAATCATTCACAACACAGCGCCAGTCAGCGCACTTACAATTATTTTATTCACACCAGCAAGAATCCCTATTTGAGCGATATCTCTTCGCTTTATTCTCTTGATCTGGACAGTGAAAAAATGCAATTGGCTGCCCAACTCTTGATTGGCGAAAAGGATTTTCGTGCCTTCTGCAAAACGCCCGATCGACACAACCACACCATCTGTAAGGTAAGCAATGCACAAATTTACAAGAGTGCTGATGCAGACTCTTTGCGATTCGAGATTACTGCCAATCGCTTTTTAAAAGGAATGATTCGAATCATTGTTCATCAATTGCTCGAAGTTGGACAAGGAAAACTGAGCCTGAAGGAATTTGAGCAACAATTGCATAAGAAAATCACCCCTTCCCCATTAAATCTGGCATATCCCCAGGGCTTGTACCTATCAGAAATTAAATATCCCTTTTTAGAACAAGAAAATCTATCCAATCAGTGTATCATGATGGATTTGAAGGAATGGATTCTTGTTTAGCTACAAGTTTCTAGAGTAAATTACCAAAAGAATAAGGCTTTCGACAAATTGGATTTAGCTTTTGGATTTATAATTAGCTTAATTTAGGAATTCTTCCCTCTTAGGGAAGATGGCTACAGCCAGAAGGGTGTATTTTTGGTTATATTTTTCTTTCTTCACCCTTTTACCTAAAAGGTAAAAGCCTAGAGCCTGTAACTTCGATCAGCATACTTCTCCAACTTCACGCACAACTCTTCAGGATTTATGGGCTTGGTTACGAAATCGGTCATGCCTGCACCAATAACTTTGGCTCGTATTTCGTTAAAGGCAGATGCCGTAACCGCAATAATTGGCAACATCTGATACTTATCTCCCTTCAGTTTTCGGATGTTTTCGGAAGCATTATACCCATCCATTACCGGCATTTGCAAATCCATAAGCACCATATTATAATCGGTTTCCTGCACTTTTTCCAAAGCAATTTTACCATTCTTCGCAACATCGTAGGTAACATCCCATTTCTTAAGGAATTGCTTTATAATTAGCACATTCATTGGATTATCTTCCACCACCAATATGTGCATTCCTTTCAGTTTCTCACAATCTGCAAAATGTTCATCTGAAAAATTTACCTTAGGTTTGGATTTCAGGCTGGTCTTTAAATCGACATTTACAAAGAAAGAGGTTCCTTTTCCTGTTTCACTTTCCACATCAATGCTACCATTCATCAGCTCTACTAATTTTCCTGTAATGGCCAGACCTAAGCCAGTTCCTCCATACAATCGGGTGGTATTGGAATCTGCTTGCGAAAATGATTCGAAAATCTGATCTTTTTTGTCTGCTGGAATACCAATTCCCGTATCGCTAATTTCAAACTGTATGCTCACTCTATCGTCCGAGTTTCCTTTAAAATCAGCCTTTAAAACTACTCTACCTTCATCGGTAAATTTTATGGCATTACAGCACAGGTTGGTAATAATTTGAGATAACCTGGTAGGATCACCCGTAAGATATGTCGGAATCTTAGGATCAATATCAACAATAAACTCGAGGTCTTTTTCTTTTGCCTTCATAAAAAATCCGGCAGTCACATTATTGATAAAATTTCTAAAATTAAAGTCGATTTTCTCCAATTCAATCTTACCTGCTTCAATTTTACTGAAATCCAAAATGTCATTTATTAATGTCATTAGATTATCTGCTGACAATTTTAAAATATTCAGGTTGTTTAGCTGATCTTCTCTTGGCTCATTTTCAGATAACAAATGTGTAACCCCAATTACAGCATTCATTGGAGTCCGTATTTCGTGAGACATGGTAGATAGAAACTGCGCCTTGGCTTTTGTAGCCTCTTCAGCTTTTTCTTTGGCAGCAATCAATTCAGATTCTACCCTTTTTCGTTCCGACAGGTCGTTGAGTGCTACAAAATGGATATTTCCCTCGGCCAAATGTATAGGATTCAGAATTACTTCAACAGGAAATTCCATTCCATCCTTCTTCATATGAATCCAATCAAACTTATTAAAGCCTTTTTCTCTGGCTTGGTAAATTAAATCTCTTGCCTTATTGGATGATTTAATGCCATCAGGCTGGAATTCCGGTGAAAAATCTTTTACAAACTTACCGATAAAGTCTCCTCGCTCTTTCACTCCAAAAAGATCTAAACAAGCCTGGTTGCAATCTAAAAATTTCGATTCTTTAATAATCAGGTATGCCACCGATGATTTTTCAAATATCATTCTGAATTTTTCGGCAGTTAGGTTCTTCTCCTCTTCTAAAGTTTTACGATCCGAAATGTCCTTTATAAAACCTGATACCCCAGTTGCCTTACCATCTTCTCCAATAATTAAACGCTCCTCTATTTCACACCACTTGTAACTACCCGATTTGGTCAAAAATCGCAACTCGAAGTGGTTGGTCTTCTCCTTATTGTCCAGCAAATATTTAAATTTTAATTTGCACAATTCGATATCATCGGGGTGTATAAATTCAAAAACATTTGTACCAACACTCGACCACAAATCAAAGCCCGTTATTTTCGTCCAGGCCGGATTTAAATACATCCATTCTCCGTCGAAACTGGTTTGGAAAATCACTTCTTTAATGTTTTCAACAATTGACTCTAATCTTGAGCTTGTTGTTTTAATTTCTGCAGATTTGGTTTCCAAATTTTTCTTTAGCTCACGATTGACATTAAACAATTCTTGCGAACTTTCTTCCAGAATATTTTCAATTTGCTTGATATCAGAATCAAAGTCAACATATGCATCATTGATGACATCAAGAAAGTCTTTGAATTTTTCTTGCTCCTCAATTGATAAAAATTTCCTGATTTGTCTTTTTAGTAGTCGATGCATTGCTTTATTTTTCAGAAATTGTAGTGATTGTCATGGTTTGATTATGCAACTTACACGGGGTGTTTTTGCGAAATGGAGAGATCTCTCCATAAGAGTAAAATCCGGTAATACAAACATCATTACCAATTACATCAGCAACAGCTTCCACCTCTTCTTCAATCAACTGCTTTAAAACCAATTTGCGCCCCACACAACTAATAAGTATGGCTAGTTCGGCTCTGTCCTTTGGTAATATTTCGGTAGTGGTAATCGCAGAATTTTCGGCTCCGTTTATTAATCTGTCCACATTGGCTTTCATCAACCTAACATTGGCGCCCTCGGGAATAGAACCTGCAAAAGTCATTGATTGATCCTCTTCGTTAACACCAAGAATGGTACGAACCACTGGTTCCTGTATACCATTCTCTCGCAAGCTTAAAGGAAAAAGTAAACCAGATGCCGGCAAGCTATTCGCCTTTTCACCCAAAAACTGCTTGTAAAGTTGCAGAGCTGGTTTTCCATCCAATTCATAAAGTACATTTCCTTTCGATTTGGTTACCAATCTTTCCAGGCCAAAGCTATCCCATCCTCCATTTGAACCATAGCCTACAGAAACCTTTTCGCCATAAAAACCTAAAGCTGCTATACAATTAGAAACAGGTTTACCCGATTTATCATACACAACGGTTTCGTTAAAATCACTGCCATCACCCGCTAAACCTCCGGTAACCGTTACATTTCCTGGCAGTGCATTTTCTATGCCATTTACAAGTTCTGCACCATTTATATTCAATCCATCAGAAAGAATCATCACATGCTTTAATCCTTCCTTATCTAGTTTTTCCAATAATTTTGCACCTAGCAACTTATTATCAGTGTTCTGTTCAATTTTAATGGATTCTAATTTTACCTGAGAATTTTCAAATTCAATTGCTGTAATCACTACAGAACCATCTGCAACTTCAATTCCTGAGATTTCACCTGCAGATGAACACCCAAATAAAACTGCTTCAGGATAATTCTTCTTCAGTACTAATGTGAATTCTTCATTCAATATTAATTTTCTATATCCAAAAACAATTATCAAGTCTGTTTTAAGACATGGGTTCTTAATATTTAACAATTCATCAATTGAATTAATTCTCAGCTTATCAATTTTCATTCTATAGGTATAAAATTAGTAGTAGAATTCCACTTTATGGTGAATTTTAAATTATTCATCAACATTTTAATACGATTCATAATAAAGTCTGTTTCATAAATTAATCAAAAAATTAGTTTTTATAACTATTTTTGAACTTTCAGCGAGTAATGTTTTTACAAAAAGATATAATCTTTATCGTGATTATTCGTTGAATAATAGTAGCATCAAGAATTTTAAATATGGCGAAAACAAAAAAAACTACAAGCAGAAAACCGAATTCCAAAAGAAGAACTTCTACTAAAAGAAAAACTAAAAAAAGAAGTTTTAAATCGTACATCATTCGATTGGGATTACTAGCAATAGCGTGTGCCATTGTTGGGCTTGGCTTGTTGTTTTCATCGGTATACCTTGGGTTATGGGGTAAATTGCCAGATTATTACACTTTGCGAAACATTAAAAATGCAGATGCCTCCGAAATCTACTCCGAAGATGGTGCTATTTTGGGTAGAGTTTATGCTGAAAACAGAACCAATGTCAGTTTTAAGGATATTTCGCCCAATGTGATTAACTCGTTAATTGCTACTGAAGATGCACGTTTTTACGAACATCAAGGTGTTGATCAAAGAAGTATGCTTCGCGTTTTGGTAAAATCTTTGATCATGGGAGATCGTAGCTCAGGTGGAGGAAGTACCTTGAGTCAACAGCTTGCAAAAAATCTTTATAACAGAAAACATTATGGTGCCCTAACAATGCCTGTTAATAAAATCAGGGAAGCCATAACTGCATCGAGATTGGAGAAAATTTATTCCAAAAAAGAAATCTTACAGCTGTATTTAAATACCGTCTCCTTTGGTGAAAATGTATTTGGAATTGAGAGTGCATCCAGACAATTTTTCAGCAAACCGGCTTCTGCTTTAAAAACACATGAATGCGCTGTATTAATCGGAATGCTTAAAGCTCCAACCTATTACAATCCACGATTACATCCTGAAAGATCAAAACAAAGACGAAATGTTGTTTTGAATCAAATGGCAAAATATGAATACATTTCAGAATCGCAAGCAAAGCAACTGAAAGCATTGCCTTTGGAATTAAAGTATAACAATCAGGCTTCGAAAAATGGTTTAGCACCCTATTTAAGAGAAAAAATCAGAATTGAAGCAAATAAGATTTTGGCAGATTATCCAAAGGAAGATGGGAGCTATTATGATATTTATAGAGATGGGTTAAAAATTACTACAACCCTGGATTCTAAGCTACAGACATATGCTGAACAATCTGTGAGTGAACATTTAAAACAGCTTCAAAACTTATTTTACAAGCATTGGGGAAGCTCAAAACCTTGGGACAATAAAAAAGACATTCTTACCGATGCCAAACACCGATCTGATCGATACAAGGAGCTGAAAAAATCAGGTAAATCGGAACAAGAAATCAACAAGATTTTCAATGAAAAAGTGGACATGAAAATATTCACCTGGTCTGGAGAAAAGAATGTAAGCATGTCCCCTAACGATTCGATAAAACACTACGTTCAACTTTTAAACACAGGCTTTTTAGCTATGGAGCCTCATTCAGGAAAAATAAAAGCCTGGGTTGGAGGAATCGATTTTAATCACTTTAAATACGACCATGTTACTGCAAAAAGACAAGTTGGGTCTGTATTTAAACCTGTAGTTTTTTCAGCGGCCTTGGAAGAAGGAATTTCTCCATTTGAATATTTTCCAAACGAGAGAAAAGTTTACGAAGAATACGATAATTGGTCACCTCGAAATGCCGATAATAAATATGAAGGAAGCTACAGTATGGAAGGTGCTTTGGCCGAATCGGTAAATACCATTGCCGTAGATGTACTTTTGCAAACCGGCATTAGAGATGCGATTGTTCTGGCTGAGGAAATGGGAGTAGATAGCAACCTACCTAAAGTTCCATCTTTGGCTTTGGGCACGGCAAACATTTCCTTGTTCGAAATGATTCAAGTATATGCCACCTTAGCCAACCGAGGTGTACATGTTGAGCCCTATTACCTGGTAAAAATTGAAGACAAAAATGGAAATTTAATTGCTGATTTATCGAAGGAAAGAGGTGAAAACAGATTTGTTTTGTCTCCTCAGAACGCAGATATCATCAATCATATGCTGCAGGCTGTTGTAAATAATGGAACCGGTAAATCACTGCGAAATGTTTTTAAATTAGAAGGAGATTTGGCTGGGAAAACAGGTACTACAAATTCTCATGCTGATGGATGGTATATTGGCTACAATTCTAATTTGGTTGCTGGTGCTTGGGTTGGAGCCGATGACATGCGTGTGCATTTCCGTTCCTTAACTTTAGGACAAGGTGCAAGTATGGCTTTGCCTATTTATGGCAAATTCATGAGTAAAATGAGCAGCAATCGAAATTTCTCGAACTACAGTTACGCATCCATTAGAAAGCCAGAAAATGATATTCTTGCACAATTAAACATTCCACACTACATGCCAAAAGATTCAGGATTTTTCAAGAATATTTTTGGTGTTAAAGCCAAGGATCGCGATAAGCTTATGGAACGCAAACAGAGAAAAGAAAAAAGAAAGGAAAATAGAAAATCGATATATCAACGAATTAAGAACATTTTCAAAAAGAAGAACAAGGACTAACCCAGTTACTACTTTAATATACAAGAGTTCTAAAGACAAAGAGAAATAGATAAATCAAGCTTGTAACAACAAAGTAGCTGCGCAAAGAATGGCAAGCATTACCAAAGTTTAGCTATAGAACTGAAGCTAAACTCCATATATGGTAATTTAATGTAGAATAACAAGATAATTTTGCGGTGAATAATTCAGATTAATACTTTAAAAAGTTAGTCAGCATTTGTTGTTTGAATTCTTTAACTAGAATATTCTTTTCACTTCTGTTTTTATTCTTTATTTCACGTACCAATGATTTGAATTCTGAATTTGGAGCAAAGCTTTGAATTTTAGCTAACTTCTCATCCAGAACATTTCGGTCGTGCCAATTACCAAGCGTACACTCAGTTTCATTCACAATATTATATTCTCTTTCCAGATCTTCCGAACTTTCCACAGCAATTAATAACTGAAGTAAAGATTTAATAATTTTGAAAAACTTACGAATATCATGGTAATTCTCTTCTCCTCGCGAAGATGCCCATAATTTGTATATCAAGTCAAGCTCATCAAGAATGATTTTATCAGCCTTTTCTCTCAATTCAGTTGCAGCGATGCCTTCCATAACCTGATAGAGCTTTTCCATTCGTTTTTTAAACTTATCTAGCTTGAATTTTTCCAATACCAAAGTGAAGTCATTCGATATTATCAACTGGTCCTCTTCTAAAATCTGAATTACTTTTTCCTGATTCTCCACATTGCACTGAAGAACCAAACTTCTACAAACCTGAATTGTTCGTAAACGGCCAGAATATTTAAAAACAGGTCTTAACTGCTTTAACAACTTTCCTATAATGTCTGTATCCAAGCCTAGCGCATCCACAAGTAAAAGCAGGCTTCTCATATATTTAATGTCAACGCGCAACTTGTGTACACTATCCTCATTCAGACTTTTAGCCTCTGTCAGATGCAATAAAAATGCATCAAATCTTTTCTTGTAAAACGTGCTCAATTTATTCATATCTATAGTATAAGTCCCCTATCTTTTATATACAAGATACACAAAATCAAAAAATTAGTAAAATGAAATTTGAGCAAGTGCTTTTTGTTTAATTTAAAATAATATTTTCACATGGATATAAATCAAAAAGACCACCTAAAATATTAGATGGTCTTCGCATAAGTGAATTAGCTATTTATTCAGAGTGATCATCACTCTTTTTTTCTTCTTTCAACCTGCCTGCTTCTTTAAGAGCTTTATTTAAAATCCATTCAATTTGACCGTTAGTACTACGAAATTCATCCACAGCCCATTTTTCCAACTTCTTAAACATCTCAGGACTCAAACGCAAAACAAATGATTTTTTTTTAGTCATATTTTATTAATTATTGATACAAGCTACCAGTATTTAATACAGGCGTTGCATCTTTATCTGAACAAAGTACAACCATTAAATTACTAACCATGGTAGCTTTTTTATCTTCGTCCAAATCTACAATATCTTTATCGGCAAGTTCTTCCAATGCCATTTCTACCATACTTACAGCACCTTCAACAATTTTAAATCTTGCTGCTACAACAGCTGTAGCCTGTTGGCGTCTTAACATTGCTCCTGCAATTTCCGAAGCATAAGCCAAATAATTGATTCTTGCTTCCATCACCTCAATTCCAGCTATTGCTAATCTTTCAGTTAATTCCTTTTCTAGCAACTCACAAACTTCATTACCACCCGATCTTAACGTAATTTCAGCTTGCTCATCTTCGAAATTGTCGTAAGGATATGCGCCAGCCATATTTCGAATTGCCGCTTCTGATTGAATGGTAACAAAATTTTCGTAATTATTTACATCAAAAGCTGCCTTGTAAGTATCCTTAACTCTCCAAACCAAAACAACCCCAATCATTATTGGATTACCAATTTTGTCATTCACCTTAATTGGATCACTGTCGAGGTTTCTAGCGCGTAAAGATATCTTCTTTTTTACAAATAGAGGATTTACCCAAAAAAATCCGTTGTTTAAAATGGTGCCTTTATAAGCTCCAAAAAGAATCAATACTGCAGATTGATTTGGATTAACCACTGTAAATCCAGGCATACAAAGTATAAACAGTAGGATTAGAAGTGCAAATACGGGATTTCTTAGAAAGATAATACCTAGAATTCCTCCCAAAAGAAGAAGAAAACACACAAATACCATTGCAAAACCAGAGATTGCCGAAAAAGTTTGTTCTTGTTTCATATTTAAATCTTTTTGATATTATTTTGATATCAATTTACAAGGATTTTTTTGAATTGGCAAAACAAGGCACAAAAAAATGGAACGATGGTCGTTCCATTTTTTTTAATTCAACATCAATTCCCTAATATCCGGCATTTTAATATCAACATTAACTGTTGACCGATTAAATGTTTTTATCCGTTCTACAATCTCTCCTGACGCTTTCACTTTAAAGTCATCCAATAAATTGTATAAATCTGATGAATCAAATAGGTTTAAATCCGAAATTCTATCAAGCAACTTAAGCATTTCTTCAGGTGAAAATAAAACATCATGTTGTAATAAAGAGTAAATTTCATTCATAGGCATCATTAGCTAATTTGTTTTATTTTAAAACGCCTACGATTTTGATTTAGTATTCCAAAAACAAAAAAAGCCGGAAAATATTTCCGGCCTACTAAAATCAAATAAAAAACTAATGAAAAGTTAAACTCATATTTCTTTCTTCCATAATCTTTCTCATATTAATTAATGCATATCGCATTCTACCCAAAGCAGTATTAATACTCACATCGGTTTCTTCGGCAATATCCTTAAAGCTTAAACCCTTGTAGTGCCTAAGGATTACTACCTCTCTCTGATCTGCCGGCAGTTCCTTAACCAACTCTCTTATATCATCATGAATTTGATCACGAATCAAATCATCTTCACAATTGCCTTCACAGAATTTATTGGAATTGAATATATCCAATTCGTAATCATCCTTCGAGAAAGTGTTACTTTGTTTCTCTCTTCTGAAATGATCAATTATCAGATTGTGTGCGATTCTCAAAACCCAGGCTAAAAATTTACCATTGTCTTGATATTTGCCTAAACGCAACGATCGGATCACTTTTATAAAAGTGTCCTGAAAAATGTCCTCGGTAAGCTGATGATTTTTTACGATCAGATAGATGTAGGTATAAACTCTATCCTTATGACGATTGATTAATTTATCAATACATTCTTGGTTACCATCAATATACTGCTTCACGAGATCATAATCGGTAGGATTATTTTGTCTCAAATTCACAACTATTTATTTTTTTAAACAGCGTAAAAATTTTTCTATAAGCAGTATCTCCTTTATTTGGGTTTCATAAACTGGTAACAGTTTGCAATAAACTAATTTTTCCTGAGATTTGAAAATCTTTAGAAGTTAAATAACTTTGGAAATTCGTTTTCAAGATATAAATTCAACTCCTTATAGAAGTATATAAAAGACAGATGGCAGAGAAATTTTCAGAAGATTTTATTCATATAAAAGGTGCAAGAGTTCACAACTTAAAGAACATCGACTTAAAGATTCCTAGGAATCAATTGATTGTGATCACAGGACTTTCAGGATCGGGAAAGTCATCACTTGCATTTGATACTTTGTACGCCGAAGGCCAAAGAAGATATGTGGAAAGTTTATCAGCTTACGCACGTCAGTTTCTTGGGAGAATAGATAAACCTGAAGTAGATTTTATAAAAGGTATTCCACCGGCAATTGCTATTGAGCAAAAAGTGAACACAAGGAATCCTAGATCCACGGTTGGAACATCCACTGAAATATATGACTATTTAAAGTTACTCTTTGCAAGGATTGGTAAAACTTATTCACCAATTTCAAATACATTGGTAAAACGCCATACGATTAGCGATGTTGTTAATTTTATTCTAAAGCAAAAAGAAGATTTGCCTGTAATGATTTTAGCAGAAATGCTAAATGGTGACAGAAGCAAAAAAGAACAGCTTGAAGTGCTTTCAAAGCAAGGATTTTCGCGTATTGAAATTGATGGAAAAATTTATAAAATTTTCGATGTACTTGAAGCTCCTGAAATCATTCCAGTAGACAAGTCAATTCATATTGTTATTGATAGAATTCGTGTCTCGTCCGATGAAGATACTCAAAACAGAATAGCCGATTCTTTACAAACTGCATTTTACGAAGGAAAGGGTGAATGCTTGGTAATGTTTGAAGGAGAAACCTACTCTTTTTCGAATCGATTTGAAGCTGATGGAATCGAATTTGAAGATCCTAATGTTCATACTTTTAGTTTTAACAACCCAGTGGGTGCCTGTCCGAAATGTGAAGGCTTTGGAAAAGTAATTGGAATTGATGAAGACTTGGTTATTCCAAACAAAACAGTAAGCATTTACGATGATGCGGTGGTTTGCTGGAAAGGCGAAAAGATGCAGGAGTGGAAAAATCAATTAATCTATGCTGCCGATAAATTTGATTTCCCGATTCATCGACCATATTTTGAATTGAGTGATGAACAAAAGCTTTTATTGTGGACCGGAAACAAACACTTTAAAGGATTAAATGCATTTTTCAAATATCTAGAATCTAAACAATACAAAATTCAATATCGTGTAATGCTATCAAGATATCGAGGCAAAACCACTTGCCCTGATTGTAGAGGCACTCGACTAAAAAAAGAAGCTGGTTACATAAAAATTGAAGGGAAAAACATTCAAGATTTGGTGCTAATGCCAATCGCCGATCTGAACGATTTCTTCAAAAATTTAGAGTTAAGCAAAACCGAAGAACAAATTGCCAAAAGGCTTTTGGTAGACATCAGAAACAGACTACAATTTCTTTCCGATGTAGGTTTGGGATATCTTACCTTGAATCGACTTTCCAGTAGTTTATCTGGGGGGGAATCTCAGAGAATTAATTTGGCAACATCATTGGGAAGCAGTCTGGTTGGATCTCTTTACATTCTTGATGAACCAAGCATTGGTCTTCATTCACGTGATACGGATTTGTTGATTAAGGTTTTAAAACAACTCCGCGATTTAGGCAATACGGTAATTGTAGTTGAGCACGATGAAGATATTATTCTAGCTGCAGACCATGTGATTGATATTGGCCCATATGCTGGCAGACTTGGCGGTGAAGTTGTTTTTGAAGGTGACTTGAACGCTTTAAAAAAATCAAACAAAAGTTTAACCTCACAATATATTTCGCAAGAAAGAACTATTCCTGTTCCTGAAAATAGAAAAAAATGGAACAATTATATAGAAATTATTGGCGCTCGAGAAAATAACTTAAAAGGTCTTAATATCAAGTTCCCTCTTAATATTATGTCTGTGATTACAGGGGTAAGTGGTTCTGGTAAATCATCCTTGGTGAAAACAATTTTGTATCCTGCTCTTAAAAAACACTATGGTGGTTACTCCGATAAAAGTGGTCATTTTGATCTACTTCAAGGTGATTTGCAATTGGTGAAAAACATTGAGTTTGTTGATCAAAATCCGATTGGTAAATCCTCACGATCGAACCCTGTTACCTATTTGAAAGCATATGATGAAATCAGAAAGCTATTCGCAGATCAGAAAGCATCTCAATATGCTGGTTTTAAAGCTTCACACTTCTCTTTTAATATTGATGGCGGAAGATGTGATGAATGTCAGGGAGAAGGAATTATAAAGGTTGAGATGCAGTTTATGGCTGATATTTACCTTCAATGTGAAAGCTGCAAAGGCAGACGGTTTAAAGATGATATTTTAGATATTCGATACAATGGCAAAAACATTCATGATGTATTGGAAATGACCGTAAATGAAGCCACCGAATTCTTTGGTGTATCAAAAGGCAGCATTGAAAAGAAAATTGCTCAACGTTTAAAACCATTGGTTGATGTTGGCTTAGGATACGTTAAATTAGGACAATCATCGAGCACCTTAAGTGGTGGAGAAAGTCAAAGGGTAAAATTGGCGTCATTCCTTGCAAAAGAAAAAGCAGAACCTTGCCTTTTCATTTTTGATGAACCAACAACAGGACTGCATTTTCATGATATTCACAAATTGATGGATGCGTTTACTGCTCTAATAGAAAGAGGACATACTCTGATCATTATTGAGCACAATATGGAAATTATTAAGAGTGCTGATTGGTTAATCGATCTTGGTCCGGAAGGTGGAAATAACGGAGGAAAAATTGTTTTTGAAGGAACTCCTGAGGAAGCTACCAAATGCAAACAATCTTATACAGGACAATATTTAAAAGAAAAATTATAGAAGAAAGACTCCTACTAAGGAGTCTTCTTTATGATTTTAGGTGTTACATTTCTAATCCAAAAAGCATAACAACGCAACCATTCATACTTTTATCGTATTCTTTATTTTCAGTCACAAATTTCATGGAGATAATTAAAGTTTGTGATTCTTCCAGTTCAAAGTCGTATTTGTTATTGTATCCATCATCTTTATTATCAAAAATAACTTCGAAATCGGAATTTAGAACCTTAAAATGAATTGGTGGCAGAAAATCTTCTTTGCAAACTACCATTCTATACTTTTGTCCACTAAAAAATGCTTTATGAAGTTCAACTTCTTCATCAACATTTAAAACAACTCCATTATAGTTTCCGTCGTGTATATATTTCTCCAATAAAGGCTTACAATCCTTTTTGGCCAATTCTCTGCACTGCGAATAAGCTAAATTGGTGTTGACAATAAAAAACAAAACGGCTATAGTAAATAAAGTCCTCATGTAATTTAATCAGTTATTAATCGACCAAATAATTTCTAGTATCCTTAACTTTTAAAATAAGTTGCTCAAAACTTACTAAATCAACCTTATCATAGAAATCATGCTCTTTATTTTTTGAGATGATCGACATTTTGAATAAGCGCTCCAAATCTAATAAATCTTTATAAATTGGCCGTATTACCGGGTTTGTTTGATTTTTATTTAATACAGATTTTACACTTTCCAAGGACAGATGTTGATCCAAAATACGCTCAATTAAAATTTGATGTTTTGGCTCGTTGGTTTTCACACTTTGAGTAGCCAAATATAAACTCTCCACCCATCCTCCAATTATCATTAGAGATGCAAGCAGATATCTGTCCTGTTCTTTTAATTGTTCGTGCGATTCCATATAAATCTCTGAAATTACCTCAGTAATTAACTCCTTGTTTGTCAGATTTTCTTCTAACAATTTGATTGTATTTGGATCTACTGCTCTTATTATCCCTAAAGACTCAGCTAAATTCCTGGTAACATTTAGATATTCCAAAGATGTTTGAAATTGGTCATTTATGCCAGAATAACTTAAATCTGCACAATAAACTCCCAACGCAATGGCTTTGGATGTACTTGTGGAGTAACCTGCTAATTTCTCACTGGAGTTTAATAAATCCTCTCGAAAAACCAATCCTGATTTTTTAATTAGCAGAGAAGTTTCGATTGGACTTGGTAAAACAAAGAATACCTTCTTCATTATATCTGTATTTTCAGCCGTTAACTGATATTCTAAGGTTTCTGATTTAATTTCCTTTTCCTTCTTCCTTGAAGAATTCCAACTACAAGAAGCAAATAAAAATATCAATAATCCAGCTACAGAAATCTTTCTCATATATTACAATGGCGAGTTAAAATTTATAGTCTAAATGAAAATACGATTTTTTTCTTCACTAAAACTGGTTAAGAATGGCCTTTATAACCACAAAACCCCATATTGACACAGGATATAAGTTTAATTATTATTAAAAAGGCAATTTTCATCAAAAACTACTAGTATCGCTTATTTTATTAATTTTGCAGGATACAAACGAAAACAAAATGACGGATAAAGCGAAAAAAGCAATACACGATAAATTAGTATCGGAACTTCAGTCTTCAGATTATAAAACTGTTACAAAATCGATTAATCAATTAAGAGAAGAAGGACAATTGGAAGACATTGTACTTCTGTTTGATTTATTGGTAAGAAACGATGATGAAGAAGTAAAAAATACCATCCTGAAATTTTTAGCTGACATTAAGGACAAAAAAGCTGATTTGATTTTTATTGACGCAATTCTTAATGACAAGTACAAAACAATTCAGAAAGAATTAACAGGAATTTGCTGGCAGTCTAGTATTGATTTTACAAAGCACGTGAGCGTGTTTACCGATTTATTAATCAAATCTGATTTTGAAACAGCTTTTGAAGCCTTTACTGTAATAGAAAATTTTACAGAAAAAATTGAACCTGAGAAAAGAATTGAAGAGCAAGATAAGTTAAAGGATGCAATTCCAAATGCTCCTGAAGAAATGAAAGGAATGATTCATGAATGTATTCACATTCTTGACCAATTTTAAAAAGAAAGGCTGAATCAGTTGATTCAGCCTTTTTTATTTTAGATCATTACATCTTTTTCATTATTCGAAAAATACTTCATGAACTGTGCTCTTTCGTAAAGTGCTGAATCAGGAATATTTCCATAACTCAACTTTCCTCTGAATTCATCAATTGATTTGAATTCTTTTTTAGCCATCCAGGCTGATATTTCTTCCAAAATTTTGGTTATCTGATCAAATCCATGTTCATAAACTGTAGAACAAATTTGAACTGTTTTTGCACCTGCCAACAATTGCTTAATTGCAGCCTCACCGCTATGAATTCCAGTTGAAGCAGAAATATCAAGGCCTTTAATTTTATCGGATAACATTCCAACCCAACGCAAAGATCTGCGAATATCACTCGCGTTACTTAAAACTTCAGCACTAGTGATTTTCAAATTTTCAATATCAATGTCTGGCTCGTAGAACCTATTGAACAAAACAATAGAGTCAGCTCCATCAGCATTTAATCTATTCGCTACAGAAAACAAATTTGTAAAATAAATACCCAATTTCATTGAAATCGGAATATTCACTTCTTTCTTAACAGCATTGAAAATTTTGAAATACAGCTCTTCATACTTTGTAGAACTCATATTTCTATCGTTTGGAACGATAAATGCATTCAACTCAATAGCATCAGCACCAGCTTTTTCTATTTCTTTGGCAAATTGAGTCCAATCTGATGATGACACACAATTGATACTCGCAATAATAGGAATAGAAACCGCTTCTTTTGCTTCCTTAATTAATGTCAAATAATTTGAAACCGAGTTACCCTTGATATAATTTTGGATATAATCCTCAGCTTCAGGATATCCAACATTCGTAGGGTCTTTGCTAATAAGATGACGGGCTTCGTTAGTAATTTGCTCTTCAAATAAAGATTTTAATACAACAGCACCAGCTCCCTTTTCTTCGATAATCTTAATCTTTCTTACCGAATTGGTTAAACCAGAACTACTAACAATAACAGGATTCTTTAAAGACAATCCCATATAAGTGGTTTCAAGTTTTATCATAATATTTTGATTTTATTGAATTTCAATCGTTGACGAACAAATATAATCATTTAAATAAATAATCACGATTCATCAACTAAGGACTTTATCGCAAATGTTATTTATTCGAATAATCTCTGGCTCCAAAAATGGTACTTCCCACACGAATCATTGTGCTTCCTTCTTCAATTGCCAATTTATAATCTCCTGACATTCCCATCGAAATTTCTTTGAAACTCTCCTCATCTGGAAAAAATTTCGATTTAAGTTCGCTATAAATAGATTTTAGATTACCAAACTCCGAACGAATCTGTTTTTCATCATCAGTGTAAGTAGCCATTCCCATAACACCTACAATGCGTACATTTTGCATATTCTGATATTCCTCTGAATTTATAATACGCTCTGCATCGTTCAAATCTAACCCAAACTTTGTATCCTCATCGGCAATATGAAACTGCATCAAACAATCTATCACACGATCATTTTTTTGGGCTTGTTTATTAATCTCTTTTAGCAATTTCAAACTATCCACCGCATGAATTAAGCTAACAAATGGAGCAATATATTTGACCTTATTGGTTTGCAAATGACCAATCATGTGCCAAACTATATCTTTTGGCAACTCTTCAAATTTTCTGGTTAACTCCTGAGGTTTGTTTTCACCGAAAATTCTATAACCACCATCATAAGCTTCCATAATTGCTTCGTTGGGCTTGGTTTTTGAAACTGCAACTAAGGTTACATTATCCGGAATTGAATTTTTAATTTCTTCTATTTTTTGAGGTATGCTCATACCAGTACTAGTTTTGAATTTTAAAACTCAAAATTACAATTTTTCAGTTTTAAGTCTTACCCAGAAATCAAATTAATTATCATCTGATAGGATAAAGCCCACTCCATGAACATTTTCGATTTTCACTTGTGGATCTGGTTTTAGGTGCTTTCTCAATTTTGTAATAAACACATCCAGACTTCTTCCCATAAAATAATCATTTTCACCCCAAACCTTTACAAGTATATCCTCTCGACGAACTACATTGTTTTTCGATTGAAGCAGCATGTATAGAACCTCTCCTTCTTTTTGCGTAATTCGAGATTCATTCCCATCAATTCTTAGAGTAAGATTTACATGATTGTATTCAAATTTACCAAGTTTGATAGTTAACTCTGAAATATTCTGAACCGAATTTGTTCTTTTTAATATTGCATTTATTCTTCTTACCAATTCATCCTCATCAAATGGTTTGGTTATGTAATCATCTCCTCCCAAATCAAACCCTTTAAGCTTATCTTCCTTTAAGGATTTTGCCGTGAGAAAAATAATAGGAATATCCTTATCCTTTTTTCTGATCTTTTTGCCCAAAGAAAACCCATCCATTTTAGGCAGCATCACATCCAAAAGACAAATATTATACTTTGATTGGGTAAATTTCTCATAGCCTTCTTCCCCATCTCGAGCTAAGCTAACTGCGAAACCTTCCATCTCGAGAAAAGCATTTAAAACCTCTCCCAAGTTAGGATCATCTTCAACCAGTAATATATTTTTTGTTGTAAGTGTAGACATAAATTTTTAAGATTGTGGTATTATTACAGTAAAGGTACTACCATAATTTTTCTTGCTCCAAACATTTATCGAGCCTTTATGAGCATCAATTATCATTCGGGAATATGACAAGCCTATTCCAAACCCTTTAACATCATGACGATCACCTGTTGGAGCTCGGTAATATCTATCAAAAACATGTTTTTGTTCTTCTTTACTCATTCCAATTCCTTTATCGGATACCAAAACAAGTAAACTTCCATTATTATTTTTGGTTTCCAACTTTAATTCAGGTTTACCCGAAGAGTATTTTATAGCATTATCCAAAAGATTTAAAAACACATTTTGAATTAACTCCCGATCTCCTGTAATTAAATCATTTGAGGCTGATTTATTTACAATTAACTCACCCTTTCGCTCTGATAATCTAACCGATAAGGAATCGACACATTCTTTTAGTAGCTCATGTACATTAAATTGATTTGAATTCAATTGTAACTCACCTCTATCAATACATGATAATTTTAAAAGTTGATCAACTTGCTTTTTAAGTCTATCATTTTCAGAAGTAATCATATTGGCATAATGAATCACCTGATTTGGTTGAGAATGCACCTTTTCACGTCCAAGCATCTTTCCTGCCAAAGCAATGGTTGCCATTGGGGTTTTGAATTCGTGAGCAATATTATTTATAAGATCGGTGGTCCTTCCTAAAATTTTCTTGTCTTTAAGAAAAGAGAAAACAGTTAATCCAAAAAACACAAAAAGTATTAATATCAGAATTACGGATAATATAAACATGCTGCCCATACTATCCATTAAACTCTGCTCTCTTTTATTAAAATAGACATTCAGAACGGCTTTATCATGACTTAATGCCTTACGCAAGCTATAATAAAAACATTTACTTCTTGGCTGCTCATCAGCCGAAGATAATACTTCAATGGTGTATGGTGATTGAATTTGATAATTTTGAAACTGCTGCTTAACTATTGAATCCAATCGTTCCACTTCACTTTCCAATTTTGCACTATCATTGGCATCAAATCTCTTTTTATTCATGCAAGCACTCATAGCTTCACATCTCTCTCGGTCCTTCATAAACTCGTCCACCGATTCATGCAAAGCCATTCCTACCCTATGGTTAAATTGTTCTTCGTTCAAATCGCGAGCTCTACCTATCCACCTTATTTGTATCAAGAGAAGAGTAATAAGAACCAGTACAGATATGCCAAGAAATATCTGAATTCTATAATTACCTAACCTATTTATTAATTTTTGAACTTTTTTTATCATTTAATACCTTCTGTATTCCTTTAATAATGGGTCTATTAATCAATTCAAAGGTAGTTTAATTTTTAAAAAATTAAATTCCTTTAACAATTCATTAACAGCAGACAAAAAGATCTTTTACGTTCTTTATGTTACAATTCAATAAAATCAAAACGGATTAATTAACATTTAAATTTAAAAACAATGAAAAAGTTATTATTGAGCCTATTATTTGTTTTCGCCATTAGCGCAGTAAGTTTCGCAGTTCAACCGGTAAATATTTCTGCTGATAACAATACCGTACTTACTCAAGATGTAGATCAAAATCAGCAGCAAGATAAAAAGAAAGTAAAAAAAGAAGCAAAAGCTGATAAAAAAGCTTGTTGTTCAAAGAAGAAAGACTGTTCTAAAAAAGAATGCACTAAGAAAAAAGAATGCTGCAAGGACAAAAAAGAATGTTCTAAGAAAAAGGAATGCTGCAAAGACAAGAAAGAATGCTCTAAAAAAGAAGCTAACGCAAACAAAAAATGCGATTCAAATTGTAAAAAAGAGTGTTGTAAAAAGTCATAAATTATTATTAAGCAACAGGTAAACCCTTCGAAAATTCGAAGGGTTTTTTTATGCATTTTGGTACAATTTATGTTACAAGTTCAGGGTTAGAGTTTAAAAACCAATAAAATAATGAAATCCCAATGAAAACATTAATAATTTTCACCTTAAGCATTGTATTCTCAGTTTGTGCACAATCTCAAAATGTGGAACGCTACATGCAATACCATGACAAAGGTAGAATGTTAATTCTGGAAGGGAAGTATGATAAAGCGATCCCCTATCTTGATACGGCAATTAACATTATGCCCTATTATCCTACTATTTTTCAAGACCGTGGGTATGCATACATGCAATTAAAAAACTATAAGAAAGCGGTATTGGATTTTAATCATGTACTAGCTAAAAAACCATATATGAATGAAATTAAATTGCAAAGAGGAATGGCTTATTATCACCTGAATCGTTTAAATGAATCAGAACAGGATTTAATGGCTGTTGTCAATTCCAATCCGTCTAAAAACCGAGAGGCAATTATTTACCTTAAAAACATTCAAAAAGAAAAGGAATTAGCTTACATCGAAAACCAACAACAATTAGAATATTTGCGATTACAGGTTGAAAATGAAAGACTACAAAGAGCACGACACCGAGAAGAAGTAATCTGGAATACAGTAGTTCCCCTAGCCTTTTGGACAACCGTATTTTTAACTTGGTAAATCTGTATCTAGATCAATTGGTTTCCGTTTAAAAGAAATTGTTTTTCCAGCAAATCTTATTTTTTTAAAATCAGGAATTTCTGAATTCTCCAACTTAAGTCTCAATTTATCAATACTATCAATTGAGCCAACTACAGTTAAAACATCTCCTAAGCGTAACCTTGTGAATCCTGTAGAAATTAGAGTATTCTGATTTCGTTTGGTTGCCAATATTATCAAATCGGTAGGAATTTGCAGATCTCGAATTGCAATTCCATGCAATTCTGGATTTTGCATTTCGATATCAATGGTATCCTGATTTTCTTCCATTCCAAGCAATAATGAAGTTGCGATTGGGGAGCGAACCAAATGATCCATAAGGCTTACCATGACTGTAGACGGTTCAACAATTAATGCACCTAATTCGTGAAATTTCTTTATGAAACTTCTTTCATGAACTCTAACCACAACATCTCTAGTTCCAAAGTGTTCATATGCCAATTCACAAACTTTTAAATTGTCATCATCTTTATTTAATAGAACCAAAGCATCAGCCTTATGAGCTTTAATTTTCTTCAATTCATTCAAATTATACTCAGGAACACACACAACATTTACTCCTTGATATTCTAATTTTGCCTTAGCTTCATTTCGGGTTACCACTTTTACATTCCAATCATTATCAGCTAACTGTCTTGCCAATGCCAGTGATTGACCTTCTAATCCAAAAATAAGTGCTTTTTGTACTTTATTTTCATGCTGTAGCTCTCTTTGTTTATGACTTTCGCCTACCAAAATAATGGACCATTTGAATAAAGGAGGTCCAAATATCTCATTTAATACAATTACAGCTAACAATATAGTAGCAAACTCGGGCCCCCAAGTCGGATATTTTTCTGACACTACAGCTACTAAACCGATGGCAACACCAGCCTGGGTTACAAATGGCATCCAGGAAATTCTATTGTAACGCATAGGATCACCACCTAACGTGCCACCAATAAATGCTCCAATCGCCATACTAGATAATCGTACAACAAAAAATATCAATGCAATAGACCAAACTTCTTGTAAAATATCAATTTTTACCGATGCTCCGGTTAGTGTATAAAACAATACATAAATGGATGGAACCACCAATTCGATGATACGATTAAACTCTCTTCGGCTTTTACCAAAATTAACTACTACAAAACTTCCAAGAATACAGATTAGTAATGGCTCAATGTACAAATCGAATCCAAACCATTCCATACTTTGATGATGAACCAAACCAGCCAAGAGGTACACACTGTATCCTGTAAGTACAATAACAAAAGCCTTAATCTGCGTGTATATACGAATGGCTAAGATTAGATTTAACAAATTTCCTAATACAAATCCTAAGAGTACAGATAAACACAACTCTCCAAATAAAATGATAACCAACCAAAAATCGAATGGTATTTTTGAGATCAAAGCATCTGCAACAGCAAAACAAATGGTGAAAAGAACAATTACCAGTACATCTTTTATTACTGTAACCCCTATCGCCATTTGTGTAAAAGGTCCTTTTGCTCTCATTTCATTAATTACAGCTATAGCCGAAACCGGCGATCTGGTAACGAAAACTGTCCCTATTAACAATGCAACGGCCAACTTATACTCAAATGACATTTCTGATAAGAACTGAATTCTTTCCGATATCAACAATACAAAAGAGACACTAATCCCAAAAGTAAAGACGAGTTGTCCAAAAGTCATCCATTTTATGCTTTTCATCCTACCCTTTAACTCCTTCAGAAACAATTCTGCACCAGCTGCAAAAGCAATAAATGCCAATGATATTTCATTTATAAATCCAAGTTTTTCAATTGAAGTTTTAGGTAACAAGTTTAATACGTATGGACCTGACAGTATTCCAATGAATAAAAGACCTGTAATTATAGGCAATTTGATTTTTGGAAAATACAGTGATATTCTATTTGCACCTACAGCAATAATCAAAAAACCAATAAGGATCATTAATATTTCAAAATACTCATTCATTCAATTCAATTTTATTGGTTTCTGATAATGATTGATATAAACATATCATAACAACATGTTTAGATATTAATATTTAAGATACTGAATTCTCTTTTTAGTTCCAACTCTGTCCAACAATGTTAAGTGATTGTAAAGTCTGCACAGATACGAACACCAACTGTACGAAATGTAACAACACTCCCCTTTCCTATCAACACTCTCCTCTCCGCTAAGTATTGATATTTTGCAACTTACCAACAATGGCACAAATACTGATATTATTTTTATGAACCTATTAACCAAACAAAAATGAAGATCAAACGAATTTTTACCATTGGAGTCATTTTTTTGATGATTTGCATTGTAAATACAAAAGCAAGTAATCAAATTTATTCTCCTGAAATTATCAAAGCAATTCTTGATGAAACTCAAGAACTTTGCTCGAAAGATAATGGATTGCTATGGGGACATAGCTTGGATGTTCCGATTCTCTTTATTGATGAAGTAAATAAAATAGTATACTCAAATAAGAATAGCTCAAAATTAAATCTAGAAGAAAGAAATAACATTTTCATAGGGAAACTTCCTGATTTCATTAAAGTGAAAAAAGGTCCGCAAAAAATAGACAAGCGCAATTGGGCTATTATACCTCTTCCTTTGCCTGAGAACAAAGTTGAACAACAATGTGTTATTTTACATGAAGCCTTTCATTGTTTGCAACCACAAATAGACTTAAAACCATTGCCATACAATAACAGTCATATGGAAGAAATGGAAGCAAGAGTGTGGTTAAAACTTGAATGGAAAGCTTTAGATTTTGCCTTGCACAGCGAAGGTGAAGATCGAAAACAAGCAATCGTTGATGCAATTTGCTTTAGAAAATATCGCAGAGCTTTATATTCAGATTGCGATGGATGTGAAAACAGATTTGAAATTCATGAAGGTATGGCTGAATATACCGCTCAAAAAATCTGTAGATCCAAAACTGAACTTAAATCATTCCTGCAATCGAAGCTTGAATATTTGTGGGATAATAAATCGTATGTTGATTGTTTTGCTTTTTTTACTGGACCTGTTTATGCCTATTTACTGGATGAAACAGACATTAATTGGAGAAACCAATTAGGTTCTAAAGATGATATTTCAATACTTGTACAAACAGCTTATAACATTTCTCTACCTTTTGATGTTTACATGGAAGCTGAAGAAAGATCTGTTTTGTATAGTGGGGCAAAAATTATGGGAGAAGAACTAGATAGAGAAATTGCACTATAAGCCTTTTACCCATCTGATATAAACTTACGATTAAAAAGGATTGCTTATGGCAATCCTTTTTATTTACATTACAATTTTCTTTCCTTAACTTTATACATCTAAAAGCAGAAAATCATGAATATTTTATTGGAACAAGGTTGGAGTGAGATAGATAGCAAATTGATTAAAAACTACGTATTATCCGATTTTACCCATGCCATTAAATTTATCAACCTAATTGCTGAAGATGCTGAAAAAGCAGATCATCACCCTGACATTAAATTGTATAAGTACAAAAATGTCAGAGTATCATTGACTACTCATTCTAAACGAAGAATTACAGTAAAAGATATTTCGCTTGCTAAGCAGATTGATAAAATATTTGAATCAATAAATTGATTTTACCAAACTTCAATTCCCTTATTGTAAGTTCCTAAAATTTGCATTCCTCTTACCTTTTGAGAAATCCTATTCATTGCATTTTTAAATTGAATAGGGACTTTAAACTCCAAATCAACATGAAAAAAGTACTGCCAATTCTCTCCAGGAATTGGGTGAGATTGAATTTTAGAAAGATTAATATCCTCTTGAGCAAAACAGTCTAAAATATAAGATAAACTACCAGGTTCATGGCTCGTACTAAAGTAAAGCGAAGCCTTGGTAAATCCGCCATTCACACCAACATCTTTTTGTCGTTTTAGCAGAAAAAAGCGTGTTTGGTTATTCTTAATACTTTCAATTTCTTCTGCCAAAATCTCTAAATCGTAAAGTCTTGCAGGTAAATCACCAGCAATAGCACCAACACCAATTAATTCATTCTCTCTAATATTTCTTGCACTAAGTGCCGTATCCTCCATTTCAACCATTCTAATATGTGGATATTTTCGAAAATAAGCTCGACACTGATTAATTGCCATTGGATGCGAATGTACCTCTTTTAAATCCTCAATTTTCTGGCCTGGTAATGCCATTAAATTCTGCTTAACTCTTAAAAAAATCTCTCCTTCCACAACTAAGCCTGAATCTTGCAATAGACCATAATTTTGCAAAATACTCCCAGCTATTGAATTCTCAATTGCCATTATTCCAGCATCACATACTTTTTCATCATTAACCAGATCAATCAATTTGGCAAAATTCTCAGCAGGAATAATATCTACGTCTTCTCCATAATAAGCATTTGCTGCCAAGTGATGAAAACATCCCTCTACTCCTTGAATAACAACTCTTCGTTTGTTCATTTTCTATTTTGATTATTTGTTAGATTATACTCAAAAAAAAAGTCCTGAATAATCAGGACTCTCTTTTAATGCATTTAAAATTTAAACCATAAGAATCCTGTCCTTCTCGTCTCCAAAAAAGAAAAAGCTAAAAAAGAAGCTAAAGAAAAATATGGTTCTCATTGTATACTAAAAAAAAAAGAGCCTTTCGAAAAAGGCTCAGTTAATATTTTATATCACACAAAACCTCTCAGCACTACATGCTAAAAAAGAAAAAAAATCGGTTTGTGTGAATTCTATTCATAGTTTGTAAATCATTTGTATAGCTCAAAGGTAAAAAAATAATTTAAAAAATAATGGTTTGGCTTTAAATCAATTTAATTTCAACAACATAATTTCTTACAGCAAGAAAAGAAACAACTAAGTTTTCTCAATGTTTTTTAATATCTTTTAGTTTGATTTTTATTATTTAAGAGAAAACCACATGAAACAACTTATCCTGCTATCCTTTATTTTATTGAATGCAACGTGGATAAATGCTCAAAATACCAAGGAATACTCGGTTGCCATTTTGGGTGATGAATATATTCACGAAAATGATTCCATCTTAAATTTGTTGAAAGCTGAAATTAAATCTGTTGTATCCCAAGAAGCTACGGTTGTATTTAAGAAGGAATATTATTTAATGAACCAACTAAGCCAGGAAAAGGCAAAGGAAAACTATCAAACTGTAGTAAATTCAGAAGATGTTGACTTGATATTATCCTTCGGTTCCTTCAATAATTTTGTGATTGCCCAAAACAAAGCATTTCCCAAACCTGTAATTTTGTTTGGTGTTATTAATGATGACTTTATTGAATTTCCCGAAGGACAAAATACTTCGCAGGTTAAGAATTTGACCTATATTTTAACTCCAAAATCATACAAAGAAGATTTATCCGAATTTAAGGAGATGTATCCCTATAAAAAAGTTGGGATTATTTTAGATGAGTATCTAACCGAAATCTATCCTGTAAAAGAAACTTTGGACAAAATTCTGGGTGAGATCAAATCTGAATATAAAATTATATCCATATCATCTGTAAATGAATTAGATGCCCAGCTTGAAGGTGTCGATGCTGTTTATATTTCGGGAGGCTTATATTTCTCAATGGAGGAAAAGCAAAGAATGATTGATATGATCAACAATCGAAACTTACCTTCTTATACTTCTCTGGTTGAAGAATTCTCATCTTTAGGCGTACTTTTTAACACTCAACCTGTAAATGAATTAAATCAGTTTCTTAGGCGAATTGCACTAAACATAGAAGCTGCCGTATTGGGAAGCGATTTATCGGATTTACCTATTTACCTGGATGTTGAAACCAAGCTTCTTCTAAATATTGAAACCTCATTCCGCATTAATTTTCCTTTGAAATACAGTTTCTTAATAAAAACAAACATTGTCGGTAATGCCAATAACCTAGCTTATAAAAAGAGTTATTACCTTGATAATTTTGTATATCAACTGCTGGAAAACAATTTAAGTCTGAAGGCAAGCAAGTACGATATCAATTTGGCCAAACAAGAGATAAAGTTGGCGAACAGTCAATATCTACCGAATCTTACCTCATCGGTAACTGGTTCGCATATTGATCCTGATTTAGCTGAAGTTTCCAACGGATCGAATCCTGAGTATACCACAAGTGGTAATGTAAGTGTAGAGCAGCTTTTATTTTCGGAACAAGCTAGTGGGAACATCAAAATTCAGAAAAAGTTGGCATCTGCCAGTGAAGAGAATTACAATGCCACAGAAAAGGATGCAATATTAGATGCAGGTGTTACTTTTTACAATGCTTTAATTGCAAAAGCCAATTACCTTATAAATGATGAAAACCTAAGGGTTACCAGAAAGAATTTTGAAATTGCACAGCAAAATTACTCGGCAGGACAAACAGGAAAGGGTGATGTTTTGCGTTGGAGAAGTGAATTGGCCCTGGCAACCCAAAATATAGTTAATGCTTACACCAATTTTATTCAAGCAATGCATGCCATCAATCAACTTCTAAATAATCCTATTGATTACAAGATTGACATCAAACACTCTTTGGTAGATGAGAAGACAGAAGATCAATTTGATTACAAAGGTCTAATCAAGCTTATTGATGATCCTATTTTAAGAGATAAACTTTTAAAATATTTGGAGACAGTTGCTATTGAAAATGCTCACGAGCTAAAATCTTTACAATTTAATATTGAAGCATCAGAGAGAAGTGCAAAACTATATCAAAGAAGCAAATTCCTTCCGACCATTGCCTTGCAAGGAGGATACAATCATACTTTTTCAAAAGATGGAAAAGGAAGTACATATCCAACAGGCATTGTTGGAGCTCCCGATGGATATTATAATGTTGGCGTACAATTAAGTCTGCCTATTTTTAATCAAAATCAAAGAAGTTTAAATAGACAAAAGTCATTAATTCAGCAGAAGCAATTAAATATTCAAAAGGAAAATACTGAAACACTCATCAAGAAAAATGTAAACGATATTGTATATGCCTTATTGAGTCTATACACTAATATCGAATTATCTAAACTTACCACCAAAACTGCCAAAGAAAGCTTGGAGCTTATGCAAATTTCCTACTCCAATGGGGCTATTGGAATTACAAGTTTAATTGATGCTCAACAGGCATATTTTCAAGCTCAACAACAACAAGCAAGTGCGGGATACAACTTTTATTTAACCCTATTACAAATGGAAAGGGTACTCTCGTATTATTTTTTCCTAAATCCAGATGAAGAAAATCAAATTTTCATTCAAAATCTTCAAAACTATCTTTTAACCAATAATTAAACCAGCATAATTATGAAACCATTATATATTCTAGCATTAGGCTTATTCTTATTTATTTTTGGATCTTGTAGTGATAGTAACGAAAAGCAAACACAAGAAAGATATCGTCCAGTTAAATATCAGGAGGTTAGTTACTCAGGAATTGGACAAGTGCGATCATTCAACGGAACTGCAAGATCTGATAAAGAAATCAACTTAAGTTTTAGAACTTCTGGCATTTTAACGGTTTTAAACATTGCCAATGGTCAATCGGTAAATAAAGGTGATTTATTGGCAAGAATAGATAATTCCGAAGCTCAATTATCTCTGGAACAAGCAATTTCAGCCCTAAGCAGTTCTAAAGCTAATTTAAACACAGCAACATCAACATTGGATAGAACAAGAACTCTGTTCGAAAAAGGAAGTGCTTCACTAAGTGATTATGAAAATGCGAAATCGTCATATGCTTCGGCCAAAGCAAACTACGAATCCTCAAAAAGAAGTGTTGAAATTCAACAAAAACAGGTTGGCTATGGAATTATCTACTCTCCTTCCAATGGAGTTATTGCAGCTAAAAATGTAGAAAACAATGAGAATGTAAGTGCCGGACAAATTATTGCAGTTTTAAACGCTGGTAGTTTTATGGAAGTTAGCCTTGGATTGCCTGAAAACGTAATCAACAGAGTACAAAAAGGCATGGAAATATCGGCTACATTTCCTGCTCTTCAAGGCAAAGAATATCAAGGAGTAGTAAATGAAGTATCTCCATCTATAAGCGAGGGATCGGCTACCTATCCGGTAAGAATTAAATTATTAGGCGAAACTTCTGAAGTAAAGTCGGGAATGGCAGCACATATCAAATTTAAATTTGCCGAAACGAATAATAGTGAAGTCCTAATTGTTCCTATTTCTGCAGTGGGTGAAGACAGCAAAGGCAATTTTGTTTTCGTTATAGAAAAAGAAAGCGAGAATGTTGGTGTAATAAAAAAACAACACTTTAAAGTAGGTGTACTATCCCCCATTGGATTTGAAGTAGAGAGTGGATTAAAAGCAGGTCAGATTGTGGCTACCGCAGGTTTACAAACTCTACTTGACGGACAGAAAGTTAGCTTAAAATAGTATTCACCTCCAAACAAAGCAATTATGAATCTTACAAAGTTTGCTATTGAGAAAAGCCGAATAACCTTTACTCTGCTTGCCGTGGTGGTGATTTTGGGCTTGGCATTATACGAAACCTTACCAAGAGATAGTATGCCTCCATACACAGTTAGAGTGGCTACAGTTGTGTCTTCATTCCCTGGTGCTGGACCAGAAAGGGTTGAACTTCTGGTTACCGACAAAATAGAAAAGAAAGTTCAGGAAATTCCTGAAGTCAAAGAAATTAACAGTACATCTAGAACTGGTTTATCGGTGGTAAGTGTGCGTCTTAAAGATGAAGTTGCTCCAGAAGATCTCCAGGCTATCTGGGATAAACTTAGAAGAAAACTAAATAGCCTAAGAGATCTACCTCAGAGTGTAAATCCAAGTCTTAATGATGATGATGTTGGTGTCGTGTATGGAATTATGGTCGGTTTAATAAGTGACGGGTACTCTTATGTAGAAATGAAAGAAGCTGCCGATGACCTAAAAGATGCCTTAATTAAACTTGACGATGCAGCCAAAGTCGAACTCGGAGGTGTGCAAGATGAAAGAATTTTTATTGAGTTTGACGAATCTCAACTAAAAGAATATGGATTAAGCTCGTCCAAGCTGCAAAACATTATTGCATCCACCAACATTTTAGATTCTGGTGGAGAAATTAACCTTGAATCGGAAAGAATAATTCTCGAACCAACAGGCAACTATGAATCATTGGAAAGTATTAAGAATACGCTGATTCCAATAGGTGATGGAAGTCATGTTGTACAATTGCGAGACATTACCAGCATTCGCAAAGCATATGTTGAGCCTGCCAGTACCATTGTTCATGTAAATGGTAAACCAGCCATTTCACTCTCTATTTCCTTAATCGATGGCGCTAATATTATTAAGTTGGGCGAAGATGTAGATAAGATTTTAACAGAGTGGAATGAACAATTACCAATTGGTTTAGATGTTCAACGTTTAACTTCATTAGATCACTATGTTGATAAAAGTATCGATAATTTTATCGGCAATTTGATTCAATCCATTGTGATAGTATTGGTAGTAATGTTAATCTTCCTGGGATTAAGAACAGGTTTGATTATCTCCAGTTTGATTCCTATTGTAACCATCATGACTCTCATGTTAATGGGGATCATAAATATGGGATTAAATCAGGTAACATTAGCTGCCTTAATCATGGCACTAGGAATGATGGTAGACAATGCCATTGTTGTGTCAGAATCGATAATGGTTAAAATGGAAGAAGGAATGACGGTAAAGGATGCTGCCGTTTCATCTTGTACCGAGCTAATTGTTCCATTGTTGATTTCGACTTTAACTACTTCGGTAGCTTTCTTATCCTTCTATTTGGCAGAGTCAACCATGGGCGATATTATGGGACCAATTTTCGTAGTGATCACATTGGCCTTGGTATCTTCCTGGATCGTTTCTCTTACCATTATTACCATGTTGTGTTTCTACTTCTTAAAAGTGAAACCTAAGGAAGAAGCTAAGCCTAACTTCATGGATCGAATTTTCGATGCTTTAAAAGTTTATTACAAATCCCTTATTCTATCGGCTTTAAATCGTAAAGGAATTGTGATTGGAGGAATTGTTTTGCTATTCATATTATCCTTAAAAGGTTTTAGTTTGGTACCGTTTATTTTCTTCCCGGATAGTGATAGAAATATGATTACCGTTGACATCAACCTTCCTCTGGGAACTAAAATTGAGCAAACCGAAAAGGTGGTAAAAAAGATTGAAAAACACATTGCTGAAGAATTACAAATGAATGATGAGAGAGAAAAAGGAATCATTGACTGGTCTTCCTTTATTGGGCAAGGTCCAGAATCATATGACTTGGGATATGCTCAAGATGAAGCAAACTCAAGTTATGCTCACATCCTTTTAAATACTAGCTCCTTTGAAGAAAATGCAGAAATGATTCGTCGATTAGATGAGTACAGCTTTAAACATTTCCCAAATGCCGACATTAAGGTATCAGCTTTGGGTTCAGGTGGTGGTGGAACTCCAATTGAAATTAAAGTAAAAGGAAATAATCCTGATGTACTTGCAGACCTATCTGAGAAAATCAAATCAAGACTATCAAAAATTAATGGAACTAAAAACGTTAAAGATGATTGGGGACCAAAAACCAAAAAATTTGTAATTAATATCGATCAGAACAATGCACAGATTGCCGGGATCACCAATCAGGATATCGCTACTTCATTAAAAACCGTGCTGGATGGTTTTCAAACTGGTGAATATCGCGAAGATGATAAAAACATTCCGATTCTATTAAGAGGTTTTTCAAGCCAAAATCAAAGCTATGAAAAGATCGAAACCATGAATGTGTTCTCTCAAAGTTCAGGAAGAAGTGTTCCGCTTTCTCAGGTGGCCAGCATTATTCCTCAATGGCAATATGCAAAAATTAAACGCCTTGATTTGATTCGTAGTATTAATGTTTCCAGCGAAATCACAGAAGATGGTAATGCGTCTGAAATTATGAAAGAAATGCTCCCCTGGTTGGACGAAGATGTGAAAAGTTGGCCAACTGGCTACAATTACGAACTTGGTGGTGATAGTAAAAATACTTCCGAAAATATGGGTGCAGTAATCGCATACCTGCCATTATCTGCATTTCTAATTCTGTTATTGCTGGTAATTCAATTCAATTCGTTTAGAAAAACAGCAATGGTGGTAAGCACCATTCCACTGGGGATTATTGGCGTGGTAATTGGTTTAATTGCACTTCGCTCCTATTTTGGTTTTATGGCTTTCTTGGGTGTAATATCACTTGCCGGAATTGTGATTAATAATGCCATTGTTCTAATTGACAGGATTGAAATTGAACTCTCCGAATTGAAACGAACACCTCAAGACGCTGTAATTGCGGCCTGTTTGCAAAGATTCAGACCAATTCTGTTGACCACATTTACGACTTCTCTGGGACTGATTCCTTTGTATCTGGGAGGAGGTTTAATGTGGGAACCAATGGCTGCTTCAATTATGGTAGGCTTACTTTTTGGCACAGTAATTACGCTGATTTTTATACCTGCTCTCTATAGTGTATTCTATAAAGTGGATTATAAAGATTATCAATTTAACGAAGCACTTCTAAAAGATTAAAACAAATAAATTCAAGCAAGCCTGTCAGTGAAAATTGACAGGCTTTTTTATGCACATTAACAAATCAATAACAAGCCAGATTATTCTGCTTCAACGATTAATAGTATATTTAATACTTACAAGTCTTATTTATACAATATCATGAAAGTGAAGATTCTATTCTCGATTACCTTACTATTTGCAATCAGTCTGACAGTTAAATCTCAGTACTTTAAAACCTTAAATTTTAAGGAACTGGAACCTAAATTCCATCTACAGAATGATACCACCTATGTTATTAATTTTTGGGCCATGTGGTGCAAACCCTGTGTTGAGGAGCTTCCTGAATTTGAACACATCAGAAAATCATACGCAGATAAAAAAGTCAAGGTCTTATTGGTAAGCCTGGATTTTGGTTCAAAAGTAGAGGAACGCCTGACCAGATTTCTTACGAAGAAAAATATAACTGCCGAGGTTCTAATTCTCGATGATCCGGATGCAAACTCATGGATTGGTAAAGTGGATGACCAATGGGATGGTGCATTACCTGCAACAGTATTATATACAAAGGATAAAAGAAAATTCTTTGCCAGGAAAGTAACTTATTCTGAACTAGCAGAGACAATTGATAATTTGAATAGATAAAAATTTTAGTATTAACCAATTTATTTAGATGATGAAAAAGATATTATTACTTAGTTTCCTTCTAATATCAGTAGCAGCAATTCATGCTCAAGGATATAAGGTAGGCGATTTAGCAACAGATTTTAAGCTGAAAAATATTGACGGCAAAAACATCGCATTGGCTGATTTTAAAGATGCAAAAGGATTTGTAGTGATCTTTACTTGTAACCATTGTCCATATGCCGTGGCTTACGAAGACAGAATCATTGATATCGATAAAAAATACAAGAAGAAAGGCTTTCCCGTGATTGCTATTAATCCGAACGATCCTGCTATTGTTCCAGGAGATTCTTTTGAAGGAATGCAACAAAGAGCAAAAGAAAAAGGTTTTACATTCCCTTATCTTTTTGATGCAAAGCAAGAAGTTTACAGGAATTTTGGAGCTACCAAAACGCCACATGTTTACATTTTAAGCAAAAATGGTAAAGATCTCAAGGTAGAGTATATTGGCACCATCGATAACAATTATAAAGATGCCTCGAAAGTAAGCACCAAATATGTTGAGGACGCCATCAATTCTCTTTTAATGAATAAAAAGCCCGCAGTAACCTATACAAAAGCAATTGGTTGCTCGATTAAATCAAAAGGGTAAAACAATTATGAATCAATGATTAATTGAAATACAAAAACCTCTGTCAAGCTTGATTAATTTCAACTTACAGAGGTTTTTTATTGCCTTACCTCACTCTATCTCTCCTTGAGGAGAAGGTTGGTATGAGGTAATTATTCAGTAATTTTCAAAGACAGCTTCCCTACAACTCTTCCCGTTTCACTATATTGATGTGCTTCTACAATATCATCCAATTCATAAGTCTTGTCGATGTAAGTTTTAAGTAATCCTGCATCAACAAAATCGGCTAACAACTCAAGGTCTTTTTTACTTTCCTGCACAAAGATTTTTTTCATTTTCTTAGAGCTAACCAAATTATGAATTGAACCCAGCAAAAGAATATTAAATGAAGGTAAAGTGGTGACATAAACACCACCTCTTTGTAACAAGTGTTTTATTTTTGAGTATTCCAGATTGCCAACCACATCGAAGAAAATATCATACTCCTCCTGAACTTCCAACAAATTTTCATTTTGGTAATCAATCACTCGATCAGCTCCTAGTTCTTTTGCAAATTCAACATTTCGCGTACTGCAAATACCTGTTGCTTTACATTTAAATGCCTTGGCCAATTGTAAAGCAAACGAACCAACACCGCCCGAACAACCATTAATCAAAACACTCATTCCTGCTTTTATACCACCCATATTGCGCAAAGCCTGTAGGGCTGTTAACCCAGCCAAAGGAATCGTAGCTGCCTCTTCAAAATTCATATTCTGAGGCTTAAGAGCCAAATGATCGGGAGTTGTAGCCACATATTCAGCATACGCTCCATTCTTGATAATATCTACTTTGCCAAACACCTCATCGCCTACACGATAAAACTGCACCTTCTTGCCTACTTCCAATATTCTGCCTGCAATATCTCCACCCAAAACACAAGGCAATTTTTTTCTCATAAATAGCTTCAGCAATCCTTTTCTTATCTTCCAGTCTACCGGATTAACGGAGGATGCATAGACCTCAACTAAAACTTGATTTTCTTTTATTTTTGGCCGATCCAGATTGGTAATTTCCAACACTTCAGGAGAACCATACTTTCTTATTACAATAGCTTTCATCGTCGTTTTCTGTTCAGTTAGGTTAAATTTGCACTGAGTACAAAACTCACTAATCAATTTACGACAAGTTTAGCTCAATTTCAAGGTATCAGATAGTATCTCCCACTTACTACTTATCAGCTAAAAGGTATGTAATTTCAACATAATCAGTCAATACAATTGGATCTGGATTGGTGAATGATTGCGAACCCGAATATTCGGCCTTACTTATTCTCATTTCGGCCATATGTTGCTTTGGTCCATAGATGCTTTTAACTGTGCCGTAATTAATATTCTGGATGCTTTTAAGCTGAACCTCTGCCGATTCTGCCAACACCTTCGCTTTGGTTTTGGCATCATTCACAGCCATTTCAATTAATTGGGCCTCGGTAGATTTAATCAACTCAGGACTCAAACCATAGTTGGCATTATAATTCAGCTCAACATCTGATGACTTTAACACTTCAAGACAAGAGTGAATGTTTTTTGGTTTAGCTTCCAACTTTAGCTTGATACTGTAATTAGCTCGGTAACCATCAGGAATTTGTCGGCCCGATGAATAGGTTTTTTCTTCATTAATTCGCTGACCAACATCAAATATTTTCAAACTCTCAATCTTTGCCAATTTCAAAGATTTCTTTAATCGATCAACATCGGAAAAATTTTTATCCAAACAAGCCTCATATTCACTGGCCTTGGTACTTATATTTACCGATATCTCCACAATATCAGGTTCTTGAAAAATCTTACTCTCTCCTCTTACATCTAATGTAGGAGAGGTATTTTGAGCTTTTACACAAATGCCAGCAGTCACGATCAATACTAATAGAATTAATTTCTTCATCATTTTTAATTTAATGGTTTGCTATTTCTTATATGATCCGAAAATCAGGGATGAAAGTTTTCAGTCAATTAAAAGATATTTTAGTCTTTTTTAACTATCTTGCGTCCTCTTAAATTCAAAACACGTTTGATTTAGGAACGATTACTTGCAATAAGTTATCAATGTAAATTATCAACAAAAAAGGCTCTCTTGGGAGCCTTTTTAGTTTGTACAATCTTACCTCATTTTATCCCAATCGCCATCAAACAACAATTGGGCCAAGTTTTTTCTATCGCGTTTAGACGATTCTATTTCTCTCATACTTTCGGGCAACTGTTCCGGATTTCCCAAGTATCCGACAGCAATCATGGTAACAGCTTCAAAATCTTCTGGGATTTCAAAAACCTCACGAGCCTTTTCTGCTGAGAAACCAGCCATTTGATGCATGTACAAATCCATACTCATAGCCTGTATCGACATGTTTCCAATGGCCAAACCCAAATCATGACGCGCATGGAAATTAATTTTTTGATTGCGGGCAAAACTCTTGGATACTACTGTCAAAATGATCATCGGAGCAGTTTTTACCCACATCTGATTATACTCGCCTAAACAAGAAAACAACTGCTCATATCTCTCAGGATAATCTTTTGTAGCATATACAAATCGCCAGGGCTGTTCGTTATAACATGATGCAGCAAAAGAGGCTGCCTCAAACAATTTTTCAATCTTATCCTCCTCTATCTCCTGATCGGCAAAAGCTCTCGGACTCCATCTTTTGTCGATTAATTCGTGTATCTGTGCCATATGAATTGATTTAAAGTTCTTTCACAAACCCCAAATATCAAATCCCAAGCTCCAAAAGATAATAATGTGGGGTTTGGTTTTTGGATTTTGAAGCTTGAATCTGAATATAACTCTTTTTTAACAATTATTAAGGACTTGGTAGTATTAAATTCTATATATTTGGAGCTGATTTTAATATCATTACATCAATTGTAGAGATATTGTTCCGGTATGAGTTGTATCTAATTTTAAAAACAATTCGTAAGCAATGAATGTTTAAAAAATATCGGAATTAATCAATTAGAAACGGTTTAAATTTGTTTTTAGAATTTTTTATCGATGAAAAATGAAGCGTAACAAGGCAAATTTTGTGCGAATAGTGGTTCTATTTAAATAGAATTTAACGATGTTAGGTTTCATTTTTTCATATAAAAAAGCTGAAGGATAAATTACAAACGGTTTCTTAAAATCTTTGAAATAAGGATGAGAGCGAGCATTTATTTATTGATACCTCTGTTACTATTTATGCTTTTGGTAGACATATACACCTACCGTGGCATAAAACCTCTGATTGCAAGAATAAAATATTCTCTTGCACGACACAGCTTAACGATACTATTTTGGGGCATTTCAGTTTTTATTTTTGCTGCCTTTACCACATTCATGTTTGGTATTAAGCACGTGCAAAAAGCAGATGCCTACATCTATTCTGGCTATTTGGTGGCCGGGTTTGCGTTATTTTATTTTCCAAAGTTTGTATTCATATTTTTCGTCTTAATAAAGGATATACAAGGGGCGATTAGGAGAACCATTGCATGGTTCAGAGAGAGAAGGAATAAAAGTGTACCACAATTAAATTCGAAGAGAAAGATGGAGAGATCCGAGTTTTTGTACCAGATGGGATTGGTATTGGCAGCCATTCCATTTGCATCTATCCTTTACGGAGTAACCAAAGGAAAATTCAACTACCGAGTAATGCGCGAGAGCATTCGTTTCAACAATCTTCCAAAAGCATTTAAGGGATTAAAAATTGTTCAGATATCGGATATGCACCTGGGAAGTTTCAACAAAAACTTCGAGAAGGTAGAAAAAGCCGTAGAACTGATTAATGGACAAGAACCAGATTTGATTGTTTTTACTGGGGATTTGGTAAACAACTTTGCCGAAGAGACCGATGGTTGGGCTCCCGTACTCGCTAAAATGAAAGCTAAAATTGGCAAATACTCCATACTGGGCAATCACGATTATGGCGATTACTCTTATTGGCGATCGGAAGAAGATAAAGCTAAAAACCTTGCGGCAATCAAATATTTTCACAAGCAAATGGGATTTCGATTGTTATTAAACGAAACCGAAACCATAAATATTAAAGGAGAAGAAATTGCTTTGGTAGGTGTTGAAAATTGGGGCAAACCTCCATTCCCTCAGCATGGCGATTTAAGCAAAGCTACACAAGGCACCGAGCATCTTCCGTTTAAAATATTGTTGAGCCACGATCCTTCGCACTGGGACGAAGAGGTGATTAAAAACTCGAATATCGACCTAACTTTTGCAGGACACACCCACGGAATGCAGTTTGGAATTGAGCGTGCAGGAATCAAGTGGAGTCCGGTACAGTACAAATACCCTCGCTGGGGCGGATTGTACCGCGAAGGCGATCAGTACCTGTATGTGAATCGCGGATTTGGATACATCGGTTTCCCTGGTAGAATTGGTATGCCACCCGAAATTACCGTGGTAGAATTGGCATAAAACAAAAAGCTCCAATGAATATTGGAGCTTTTTTTTATTTCGACTCATCGTAAATTGGAAGCCTTATTTTAAAACTTGTACCATTGCCCACGTGGCTTTCAACTTTAATTTCACCATTGTGCTTATCAGCAATTTCTTTAGAAAGGAGTAAACCATATCCCGATCCCATTTCACCTGAAGTACCCAGACTCGATTGAGGATGCTCTTTATCAAACAAATTGTTCAGTTGATTTTCATCCATTCCCACTCCTGTATCTGTAATATCAATTTCGATCATATTACCGATTACCCTTGTTTGCACAGTAACAATGCCTTGTTGGCGCGAAAACTTAATTGCATTTCCTAAAATATTTCGAATCATTGTAGCAATTAAATCTTTGGTACCAAAAGTTGATTTGGCCTCTCCAAATATTTGCACCAACTGTATCTTTTTTAATGCTGCAGTAGGTTGTACAATTTGTAATACTTCTGAAATTAACCTGTGTACATCTATTTTCTCTAAAGTAGACTCAGCTTGTTTTTCAAGATCACGTGCATACACCAGTAAATTATCCAAAAGTTCCAGATTCTTTGTAGAAATATTGCAAATCAATTCAGCATACTTTTGGGATGCTTTATCTTCACTCGCTTCTAAATTCTCCAGCAATAATCTCGAAAAACCAATCAACGAATGAAAGGGACTTCTTAAATCATGACCAATGATCGAGAAAATCTTATCCTTAGCAAGCATCAATTCATGTATTTGCTTATGCTGAATTTGCAATAAGGAATGTGTAGAGACTTTTGAAAGTAACTCTTCCAACTGAAATGGTTTTGTGATTACATCCCTACATCCTACTTTAAATGCTTTCGAGATATTTTCCTGATCGGTTTTCTCGGCCATAAAAATAACGGGAGTATTACTGTTTAAATCACTCACTCTTATTTTTTCAGCAAAAGCAAAACCATCACGTGGCATTCTGATATCGATTAACAATAGGTCAAACTCAATTTCGTTGCACAGTTCATATGTTTCCTCGTATGAACTTGATGTTCTTACGTAATAGTTTGAATCTTCAAAAAAGCTTGAAATCAGATGTAGGTTTTCAGGTTTATCATCAACTACCAGGAGTTTGATAACATTTAGTGTATTCATTTTAGATCTTTAGTTCGTAGAAATAGTCTTCCAAATTTATATTATTTTCCAACATGTACAGTTTCAATTTTATATCTGATTCAACAGTATGATTGAGAAACCATTCTTTTAGAAATGCATGAAATCCTTCAAAATTACAATTTTTAAACTTTGCCAGATTAAATTTTTCCAACAATTCAAAATGTTCAATTTGATGCTCTTTAAATACAGGATAATTCATCCTGCGCATTGCATTTTCTTCACTAATAAAATGAAATTCTGCATACTTTTCTATTTCATGCATAATTCTATAAAGCTCTTCATCTGAACGCTTTAAATTGATTTCATGTTTAAATGAATTCAACAATTCTATAAAGATTTTATGTTCGAAGTCTATTCTCGCAATACCTGTTTCAAAATCGGACTTCCATTCTATAATCCCATCTAATCCTCTACTTCCCATACACTTCTGTTTTAATGTTAGTATAATGTTGCCTAACAAACACCTTGCAACTTGTGGTAACTCCCAACAATCAGCCAGTTCGCACATTGGGTTTTGGCGTTATGTCTAATATATGAAATTATGTGTAAGAATCTCTCATTTATTTTCAATAATTATATTACCATCTCTTAACATCCTCTTTATCAGAAACAACTATCTTTTTATTAGATATCATTCATTAGTTTCTAGTATAAAATCAATTTTCTTGTTCAAATAATATCTAAATCATTTTAGCTAAAATGATACATTCGCAAATAGCTCCCACGCTATCAGGGCTGTCCTTTTTATTTAACCTACCATTACACAAAAACACACTGTATTTATTGGCACACAGAACTTCTACTTAACCTAAGTTAACACGTTACCCAACGTGGTAAAATACGTTGGTAAACCTACTAAAATACGTTACCTAAATGGGTACAATAGGTTAGTATACCTATTCGAAACACTTACCTGACCTATTTGAATAGGTTGATGGACGTATTATAATAGGTTACCCAAGTGGGTAAAACAGGTTGGTGTACCTATTACAGTACGTTCCCTAAATGGCTAAAGTAGGTTAGTAAACCTATTTGCAATACTTACCCAACCTATAAAAATACCTTAAGAAAGCTCACTCCTCCACGCTACTTACACCTTCTAAATACTTATACTTTACAAGTCTTATTTTTAATGATAATGAATTAGTTTACAAGACAATATAACATGAAATTTATGATTAAATTTATATGTGCAACCAGAAATTGATGAAGCCTTGATACTCTTGCAAAACGCAAGTGCATTTTTATCAACTTTAGCACACAAACAAAAGATTTTAAACAACTTACAAAAAGTAACAGATAAGTGATATAACATCAGCATGATGTTATTCCTACGTTATGTGCAACCACGAAAGGATAAAATTTAGATTATGAATTATACATTCTTGATACTTATATTTTTTATTTTTCTAATTCCATTTTCTGTGAATCAAAAAATATACTCCTTTGACAAACCTGACTTTAAAACATCAAAAGTCATTAATATTCTTTGGTGTATTTTTTTGATTTGGTATGCATCAATTAATGGGAATAATGTTAAAATGTTAATTTTTGACTTTGTAGCATTCAAAACTAAATACCTACAAAATGTTGGAAGTATAAATGGGGTTGTAATATTTTCAAGTGAACTGCTTGATATCTTTCTAAATTTATACTTAATTTTTATTGTATTCTTCCTGGTTCGGAGAGACAAAATATACAGAAAAAGACTTGTATATTTAATTCCATTATTATTCGTAGTAAACACAGTCGAAGGTTATAGAGTGCTTGTAATGAATCTTGAAGAACAGGTTTCTTTTCTTCAAAGTTTTCTTTTTCCGATAATTATTTCACTATTGATATTTGTGCCACTATTTTTGACATATAATAGTAAGACTTTCAGAAAAATGATGATTTTGAATAATGAGGAAGTGAGAAAAATTGTTAAAAATGAATAAATGGCAGCCCCTGCTAGCGCGAGCTTGTAGCTCGTGCTCTGCGAAGCAGAAGCAGAAGCAAAAAACTTAAGTAAAAATAATATGAATTCTAAATGAGTCGCAAGTATAAATTCCATAACAAAGAGGGGTTGTATTTTGTAAGTTTTGCAACTACCTACTGGATTGATGTTTTTGTACAAGAACAATACTTTTCGGCCATAGCCAATAGTCTTACTTATTGTTGTACGCATAAAGGGATGTGTATTTTTGCATACTGTATCATGCCAAGTCATATTCATCTGATATTTAATCATGGGGATTCTAACCCCAGTAAAATATTAAAAGAATTTAAAACTTTCTCCTCAAAAGAAATTCAGAAACTGATTGAAGAAAATCCTCAAGAAAGCAGAAAAGAATGGATGCTTTGGATGATGGAAAGAGCAGGAAAGATGAACAGTAATGTAAAGTATCGACAATTTTGGCAGCAAAACAATAAGCCAATAGAGTTATGGAGCAATAATGTAATAACAGAAAAACTAAACTATATTCACAATAACCCTGTAGAAGCAGGATTTGTAGAAGAAGCACATCATTGGAAATATAGTAGTGCAAAAAATTATGCTGGGGAAACAGGAATGATACCTGTTATATTGATATAAAATAATTTTTTCTGCAAGCAGAGCACGAGCTACAAGCTCGCGCTAGCAGGAGTACCTATTACAGTACGTTCCCTAAGTGGCTAAAGTAGTTTAGTAAACCTATTTGCAATACTTACCCAACCTATAAAAATACCTTAAGAAAGCTCACTCCTCCACGCTACTTACACCTTCCAAATACTTATACTTTACAAGTCTTATTTTTAATGATAATGAATTAGTATACAAGACAATATAACATGAAATTTATGATTAAATTTATATGTGCAACCAGAAATTGATGAAGCCTTGATACTCTTGCAAAACGCAAGTGCATTTTTTATCAACTTTAGCACACAAACAAAAGATTTTAAAAACTATAAAAAGAAACCCATAAGAGATCTAAAGTGCATTGCACTATACACATGCGTTAGACACAAGCAACAAAGACGAAAACAGAGAATAATTACTAAAAAACAACAATATGAGCAACTGTAAATTTTCATCTAAAAGGGTATTGGTATTCATTTGCCTACTAAGTGCAATTGCAATTAGTTGTGAAAAAGAGTCAACCCCATTAACATTACCAACAATTAAATCATCTAAAATTTTTACTCTTAGTTCAAATGCCATAACAATCAAAAGTACTTTTGATATTACCAATAAAGAAGGTATCACAACTATAGGCATCTGCTGGGATTCACAGTCTAACCCTTCCGTATGTGGCAACTTTACGAGTAGTTCTTTAAGCGATAGCATCCTGTATACTAGAATTGAGGGACTGGTACCAAATACTAAATACTATGCGAGAGTTTACGCAAGTAATAAAGACCAGGAAGTATATGGCCCAGAAATTGAGTTTACAACCAATAACACTGTCGAAGATATCGAAGGAAATTTTTACAACACAGTTACTATTGGAACCCAAACCTGGATGGTTGAAAACTTAAAAACAACTAAATATAATGATGGATCAGACATACCGTTTGTCAGCAGCAGTACAAATTGGGCCGAATTTAACTCTTCTGGCTATAATTACTATGATTATCAAATCGTAAACAAAAATCTTTATGGAGCATTATACAACTGGCAAGTAGTGAACTCGGGAGAACTATGTCCTGATGGCTGGCATATCCCTACCGATAAAGAATGGACTACATTAATCGATTACCTCGGAGGTGAAGATGTTGCATCTGAATTTTTAAAGGCTGTAGGAAACATTTGGCCTTCCACAAATAATGAAGCAAATAATTACTCAGGATTTTGTGCTCTTCCTGGAGGTGAATCAGGAACAGCTCTTGGCTCTTTTTCAGGACTAGGTAGAGAAGGAATATGGTGGTCATCCACAATAGATCATTCTTCGGGGGATAGCGAGGGATGGAATATTACTAGGGCAATACTTGAAAATAGCACGGTACAAAGAAATGGATTTAGTTCCAATGCTGGAACCTTAAATTTCTTATCTGTTCGCTGTATTAAAAACTAAAATCCAATCCTAAAAAATTTATCCCCGCCAGCGCGAGCTTGTAGCTAAAATAAAAATAATATGAAATCTCAATGAGTCGTAAGTATAAGTTCCACAATAAAGAAGGTTTGCATTTTGTTTGTAAGAGTTGAAAATGAGTACCCTCTATTGTAATTTCAGGTAAAAATATGACTAAAACATCAGACTATAGTTTATGACAAAACAACTCAACATACTACTTGCCTCTCTTGTTCTTTTGTGCTCGTGCAAAGGGCAAGAATCGGTGATTGACAATAGTGTAGTGAAGGATTTGAATATTGATCGCTACCTGGGAAAGTGGTACGAAATTGCACGCTTCGATCACAGTTTTGAAAGAGGTTTGGTGGGGGTAACAGCACACTATTCCATGCGTGAGGATGGGAAAATAAAAGTGGTTAACTCGGGATTTAAAGGAAGCTTGGATGGTGAGAGTTCGGAAGCCATTGGCAAAGCGAAAATTCCTAATCCAAACCTTCCTTCCAAATTGAAAGTTTCCTTCTTCTGGATTTTTTATGGCGATTATTTTGTTCTGGAATTAGATGATGATTACCAGTGGGCCATTGTTGGCAGCAACACCGATAAATACCTTTGGATACTGTCACGAAATCCACAGATGGAGGATCAATTGTACCTCAAACTTCTGAACAAATTAAAAGCAAGGGGTTACGATACCAGCAAATTGATAAAAGTGGAACAAGGAAAGGAATAAAATGAATTACTTATCTCCCTCCTACTATTTCGATTATGAAAGCGATGTGATTCAAAAGCTCATATCTGAATTTAAAGATGATCGCATTTCTGATAAAGAAAAGGCGATTGGTATGTATCTAAAAGTGCGCGACAATTGGAGATATGATCCTTACACCATCAGTTTGGCAAAAGAGAGTTTCAGAGCTAGTTTTATTGCACAAAAGTCGACTGGTAACTGTGTTGAAAAATCAATATTGCTTATTGCATGTTTGCGTGCTTTGGGTTTACCTGCCAGACTACATTTGGGAAAGGTTAAAAATCATATTGCGGTGGAACGACTTACCGAAAAATATGGAAGCAACGAGCTTACACCTCACGGCATGCTAAATGTTTACTTGAACCACAAATGGTTGAAACTATCGCCAGCATTTAATAAAAGTCTGTGTGAGAAGTTTAAGGTAGCTCCACTTGACTTCGATGGTGAGAACAATTCTTTTCTACAACAGTTTAATAGCGAAGGAAGTCTTTTCATGGAATACACTGCTGATTATGGACATTTTAAGGATGTACCCCTGGATTTTATGAAAAGAAATATAAAAGAACACTATCCTCATATTTTTGATACAGGTGAAGATATTATTGAATTCAAGCTTTAAAATTACCAACAATACACACTCATTAAATTCTCTTCTTACTCAATGAACAAATCCAAACTCCAATCCCTCGAAATTTCAGCAATTGTAATTACCGTATTGGCCAAATTTCTGTTCATGGATTATTTAAACTGGCGATTTCCTTTCGTATTGAGCGCAACCATTTTGTGGTGTGCATACATTTGGTACAGAAAGAAGAACAACAAGGAAATACTAAAATACTGGGGATTTAGAACCGATAATTTTAAAAGTGTTTTAAAGGTAGTTCTCCCCTTCGGTCTTACTGCAGTAATCGCATTTTTTACAATTGGTGGCATTCAAGGAACTATTAATGTAACATGGCACATCATCCCGGTTTTGTTGTTTTATCCACTATGGGGCAGTATTCAACAATTTCTACTAATTGGTTTGGTGGCAGGAAACCTGTACGACAATCCAAATCGCAAACTTAATAAGCACATTATTGTACTGTTTGCAGCTACCCTATTCGCTTTGGTTCACTATCCCGATTACTGGTTGATTGGTGGTACCTTTATTTTGGCAATATTCTATGGCTATGTTTATCTAAAGGAGAAAAACTTGTATGTTCTGGGAATCTTTCATGGTTGGTTAGGGGCTTTGTTCTATTACACGGTATTAGACAGAGATCCTTTTTATGAAATATTTGGAAATTTGTTGAATTTGTAGAATAATCAGCATGATTATTTAGCAATGGTAAGCCCGATAATCATCGGGACCATCTGACCTTAACAAGAAAATTATAAACTGATGAATAAAATAATCCTTGGCATTCTTTTGGGAACTATACTTAGTTCTTGCTCCTATAAGAGTATTTACTCACTAAAAGAATTTCATGTAAATCCATTACAGTCAGAATATCATTCAGGATACTCAGAATGCACGACTGACAAATACAAAATTCAGTTGAAGTATATTAACAGAAATGAAGACAAAATTGACTTTGAGGCAAGAATTACCAACACCTCCAAGGATACCATTTTTATTGATCCTAGCTTGTTTCACTATAAGGGATATCGAAAAACTGAGATTAGTTTGTACAACCACATTCAAACCTATTCTTGTATTAACTCTGATAGTTTATTACAAAGAGCATTGGTAGTGAAACAAGAGTTAAGCCATGCCAAAAATCCATACGCTCCCGAAAACTACAAAACAAAAACAATTGTATCCGAAGCTTTGGTTACTGGTGCAATTTATACCCTTTGGGGAGTAAAGGATGATGAAGATAACTACGAATCTCGTGAAGAAAAGGAGGCAAATTGGGAAAAAGAACTTATCCAAGCATTAAAACGCTGCGATGATACCATTGACTACCTTCAAAACCAAGCCATTTTAAATACAAGCTTGGCACCAAACGAAATGGTAACAGGCAAATTGCGTTTCACCCTGATATTAAAAGCAAAACGGGTGAAGTTTCATTTTCCTGTACCTGGATATCAAACCTCATCCTTAATTTTCGATCAACAAGCATTTTACCAATAGAGCCTTCAATTTCATTCGCTTTTTAGCTCATTACTTATAAGTTCATCCTACAGGAACATATAGATTATATCGCATTAAAAAAAGCCACAAACTCTTTTCGAGTTTGTGGCTTTTCTATGATTGGATGTAAGTTTAATAGGCTGCCAAATTGAAAGAAATCAGGAAATCGGCAAACATGCTATTGGTTTGATTTTCGTAACCCAATCGAACTCCCAAGTCAAGGGGAGCCGAAAATCTTAATACATGCAAATCAGTTCTTAGTTCAATGCCACCTGAGAAATAGTCATTCTTAAATGGGAAAATTTCTCCTTCTTCATTTTCCAGGTATCTTTTCTCATATCCATAATCTGCAAAGGCATTCATTTTAATTCGCTTAAAATAGGCCAATGGACCCAGATTCCAGTCCGGATAAAAAAGAGGCATTGCATAATCTGCTCCAACACTTGCAATGTGTTTTCCATATAAATCAATCATCCCTCTTGGGCTCTTTACCATATTCGAAAATCGAGAATGATTTAACGATCGGTATTGATACCCACCATACAACTTGATTCCATGATGTTTTACAATTCCAGGGAAATACAAATGTCCCTCGGCAGACCAGGTATTGCCAAGATCACGATCGCCCCAAGGTGAATGTCGGTAGTTCACCTCCAATATCTGAGCCCATTGGTATTGTACATCTCTTGGTGCAGTTTTGGCAATATTGTAGGCAAACAATTGGTATTCCATAATTTCCTGTGTGAAGGATTCATCGCCAAAATTGTACTCACCTATACCAAGTGTATTATTTTGAGTTGTTGCCAACGCCTGAGTATTTAAATCGCCGAATTTTACAATACTATATGTCAATTTCGGAATCAGTTTCCTAATATATTGTCCCGATGATAAATTAAATGGCAAACTAATGCTGTTTTCCCACTCCCACTGTTTCCACTCGGTATTCACCAGTAAAGTATCCATCTGCTCAGGCTGCAGGCGTTGTGCCACAGTAGCATAAGTAGCATTCCTATCTCCTACGGTGAATTTAGAATCTAATATTGGAAACCATCCCCTGTAAGAAAGGTTGGCATAAAACTGACCATTATCAAAGCCTTCCTCCTTTTTGTAACCTACTGTAGTAAGCAAAGTACTCAACTTGTTTTGGCTGGCAACAGAAATTCCCACATCTGCTTTGCCTTCAATGCCATCAACAAATATTGGAGCCCAGGAATGGAAATTGAATAAATTAGCACATTTCGAGTAATTCTTTACTTCGAATCGGTCGAGACTTGTGGTATCAGCATTTAACTTTTCTCCCAATTGATTGGATAGCTGTTCAGCCAATGGATATTGATAAAAATCACCCTTCCACTCCTTCCAACTTTCTTTATCGACAGCTGTTTTTGCAAGAAGATAGCCATCTGAAGTATAATCAGAATAGTACAGATTCCTATTGGAATCAACATATGCATCTCTGGCTCCAAATCGCGAAGAAGTTACATGGTAAACTTTTTTGGTATTTAAATCAAGAGCAAAAATATTATCGATGCCAGTAAATGAAGCATTAAAATACAGGTAATCACCGTAAGGAACCGGACGCGACATGTCGGCATACCCAGAACTCAAAAGTTCTTCTCTTTTTTCAGATTTCAAGTTCAATTTTACAATCTGCTTCCCTTTATCATTCAAAACAATCAGAACAACATTCCCATCATCGATAAAGTGAGGTGTTTGAAAATACTCATTCTTATCTGCAGCAATTCTTTGTTTGATTAGGCCTGTTTCATGATCAATAATCACAAGGCTATTATCACCCTTCTGATCTGACGAAACGGCAACAATTTTACTTGCATCCATATTAAATGATGGAGCAAACAATGACTTCTTGAAACGATGCGTCTTCTTCTCTTTTGATTTGATATTGTAAATCACCAAAATACTTTTGTCTGCATGTTCCCAACGAATGTTCTGTTTCGATTCTGTCCACACCAGGTACTCATTTCTATAATCATAGTCGATATCTGACAAAAACCCTGGCACCAAAACTTTAGCAGATTTTCCGTTGGCATCCATCCTCTCAAAACACAGAGCATCCGATAAACCGTTTTTTAAATAGATCAAATCACCTTGTTCGGTTACATGAGGAATTATTTTGCTGGTAAAGTATTTTTCTCTTTCGCTCACCAACTGAAAAGCAGATTTATCCGTTTCAGTATCTTGTTTCTTCCACTCCCAAAGCAACTCCTGCATGGTATCGAAATACAACAATAACTTCCCATCAGAATACGTTTTTGCTCCCTGAACCTGATCCCAATCTACATCTTCTGCTTTTCCAAACTTCTTTTGCAGTTCAAGTTTAGTTTGCTTCCTCTTGGCAAATAGGCTTTTCTTTATACCATTCGAGAAGCTAACTACTCCTAATGGGTGTCGAGCTACATTTGTTAAAGTATTATCCCAAATTCTATCTCCATAATTGGCTCTTGCCTTACCCACTAAATAATATCCCAATTTGTATCTGTCGGTCACATAATCATTATACGAACCATTAACCGCTTTATCGTAAGAAAACTCACCTTTTTCAAGCAATTGAGCTCTTAATTCCTGCTCAAACTTTGGCGATCTCCCTCTTCCAGACTCGCTCATGCTGGTCTCCAAACAAACCGCATCACCTTCCATAAACCATGGTGGCAAATACAAGCCCACCACAACTGCAGTAGCTTGTTGCCCGAATACATAATTTAATACTCTTGTAAATCCTTGCTCTATTTTATCCATTTGAACTACATGTCGAAACTCATGCGTTGCCAAATGATCCAGCCAGATTTGCGCATCATTATTCTGAGCCGAAGTGGTATAAAGCTCCATTCGTTTAGGAGCCCAGGCCACTAATCCATTTGAATTAGCCGAATGTGTATGCAATACCACAGAAAATTTCTTAGGCACTCGATTTAAACTCTTCCCTCCTTTGTGTAATAAATCCTCAAACAAAGCTGCCACATATCTGGCCTTATCTTCTGATTCCTGTGGAAAAATAATTTGAAATTCCTTCGTATTAATCTGTTTCCATTTGATGGAGGCAGGATCTTGTCCCGTATTAAAATACTGCGCGAATCCCGATACAAATACCAAAACCAAGCACACTAAAAGCACAAACTTTCTAATCATAAATTGTCTTTTAATTTTGAAAGCCTTAAAATACCAAACTAATTCACTGTAAACAAAATTAATTTAAAGGTGTTTTGTGAATATTAAATGATATCTCATTTTCAATTTGCAAAAGTCGATTTCAATGCAGACCTTTGCCTCCTTAATTATGGATTGAAAAACAGTATCTGAATAGATCGAAATTATGGGTAAAATTATAATTAAAACACCGGAGCAAATTGAAGGAATTAGAAAAAGTTCTCAATTGGCCGGCAATACATTAAAATATATTAGCAATTACGTTGAAGAAGGTGTATCAACACACTATCTCGATAAATTAATTGAAGAGTACATCCGCGACAACGGAGCAATTCCAGCTCCTTTAAACTATCATGGTTTTCCAAAATCATGTTGTATCTCACTTAATGATGTAATCTGTCACGGTATTCCTGATGAAAAAACCATTTTAAAGCCAGGAGATATTCTTAACGTTGATGTTACAACCATTCTTGATGGCTATTATGGTGATACCAGTACAATGTTTACCATTGGTGATATTACCGACCAGGCTGCAAGATTAGTTGAAGATACTGAACATGCTTTATACCTGGGTATTGAACAAGTAAGACCTGGTAATTATTTTGGTAATATCGGTTTTATGATTGGACGTTTTGCTCAATCAAAAAAATACAGTGTTGTGTATGAGTTCTGTGGACATGGAATTGGATTAGAATTTCATGAAGATCCTCAAGTAGAACACATTGCTCCAAAAAACTCTGGCCCAAAAATGAAAGAAGGAATGGTTTTCACCATTGAACCTATGATCAATTTGGGTAAGGCAAGAGCTGTTGTTGATGAAAATGATGGATGGACTGCAAGAACGATAGACAAAAAATTATCTGCTCAATTTGAACATACCATCTTGGTTACAAAAGATGGGTACGAGATTTTAACCGATGTAGGTGATTACGAAATCTTCAGATAAGAAGTCTCCCACACCAATTGAAATATAAGCCGTCTTAAATAAAATTTGGGACGGTTATTTTTTTTCACTTTCCCAATGAAAGAATTTGTATTAATTTAGCTCATCACTAAACTTTAAACTATGAAGAACGTTGCAGTTCTATTGGCTGGCGGAAGCGGTAAAAGAATGGGAACTTCACTCCCTAAACAATTTTTAAAAATTGCCGATAAACCAATTATTCAACACTCAATTGAGGCGTTTGAAAATCATCCCAACATCGATGAAATTTGCATTATTATTAATGCCGATTATCACAAAGAGATCAACGATTTGGTTACAAATAAGAACTACAATAAAGTAAGATATGTATTAAGTGGAGGCAAAGAAAGAAGCGATTCAAGCCTTGCAGCAATTAAAGCTTATGAACGTGAGCAAAATGTATATCTGATTTTTCATGATGCTGTTCGTCCTTTCGTTTCTGCGCGTATCATTAGCGATGTAATTAATGCATTGAAAGATGGAAAATCAGTAGCCGTTGCAATTCCAACTACCGACACCATTTTCTGCTTGAATCAGGATGAAACCATTGCATCTGTTCCCAATCGCAACTTACTAAGAAGAGCTCAAACCCCCCAGGCATTCTCATACAAAACCATTAAAAAAGCCTATGATATTGCAATGAGCGATTCAAATTTTGTGGCAACTGATGATTGTGGTGTTGTTCTAAAATATCTTCCAAATGAAGCCATCCACATTGTTGACGGTGATGAATCCAATATCAAAATCACCTTTGAGCAAGATTTACTGCAGGGAGCACAAATTGCAGATAAAAAATAGTTTTAAATTGTGAAGCTGTTTATTCTGTAAATCACAAAAGTTGATTTTTACTAAAATAATGTACCTTTACGGCTATTAATCATTAAGCAAATATTAGAGCTTCGCTATCAAGTAACTATAGAAATATCTGGAATTTTTCCTCATTGCACTTGTTATTTTTAGGGCTACAATTTGTTTGAGTATTAATTAAAGCAGAAAATAAAATATAAATTGAATAGATATTAGCATGAAGGATACAAAAATCGCTCTTCTTATCACTACTTACAATAGTCCCAAATTTTTAGATTTGGTTTTCAGAAGTATATTAAAACAAACTGTAAACCCTTATGAGATTGTTATTGGTGATGATGGATCGAAAGAAGATACAAAGAAATTAATTGATTCATACCGAGATCAATTCCCATTCGAAATCAAACATGTTTGGCAAGAGGATGATGGTTTCCAGAGATGTAGAATCTTAAACAAGGCAATTGCACAGGTAAGTGCTGATTACATCATTCAACTTGATGGAGATGTTATGCTTCATCCACGTTTCATCGAAGATCATTTAACAGTTATTAAACCTAAGCAATTGGTTTGTGGAAATCGTTGTTTCGTTCTAAAATCCAAAACAGAAAAGTTGGTAAATGATCCATCTAACATTAGTTTAAATTTACTAAACGTTAAAAAAAGAAAAAGATTCTTCAGAATTCCATTCTTATCGAGCCTATTTAAAAATAAAAGAAACAACACATCCAGAAAAGGCAATGTAGGTTGTCACATGGCTTACTGGAAAGAAGACATGGTTAACATTAATGGCTATAATGAAGATTTTGTTGGTTGGGGATACGAAGATATTGAGATGGTTGAGCGATTAATGAATTCTGGGGTAAAAAAAACAACCCTGCTAATGATGGCTTTACAGTACCACCTATGGCACCCAAAAAGCTCTAGAGCAAGCTCAGATAAAAATAAAAAAATGTACTTTGATTGCAGAGAGAAAAAACTATCCTACTGCGAAAAAGGTATCAAACAATACTTATAAAAAAAAGGCTTGATTGTAAATTACAATCAAGCCTTTTTTCTAATTCGGATATTTTAATCCACTAATGGATAGTGCCTAATTTCCACATCCATTTGATGAACTGGTTCAATTGAATTCAATTTATTTCCATTCAATACCTTTTCATACAATTTTAGATAGTCATCACACATTTTGGTAGCAGAGAAATTATCACAAACATATTCGTGACAAAATTTTCTATTGTAATCTCCGTAATTTCTTGCTGCTTCAATTAACTCCGAATAAGAATTTGAAGTAACACCAACTTCAGGAATAATTAACTCTGGTAAAGACCCGTAAGTACTACCAAAAACGGGAGCTCCAAAGTATAAACTTTCTACAATAGCCAATCCATATGGTTCATGCCAAATAACCGGGAACAATAAGGCTTTAGATTGATTAATGACATAACTCTTCTCTAAACCTCCCAGAAATCCCTTGTATTTTACAGTTCTTGAAAAAGGCAAGCCTCTACCTCCAACTACAGCAAGCTTTTCATTCAAAGCTTTTGCCATTTTAATACATCCTTTTAAGTTCTTTTTACTTCTATTTGCCTTACCTAAAAAGAGCATATGTTCTCTTTTCAAATTCCAATCAACAGGACCATATTCATTAAAATCCAAACCATTGTATACAAAGGTCGAACTACCATGACGCTCCGCATGATTCTTTGAAATAAATACCGTATTGATATCGTATTTTTCACTTGGCTTACTATTACCATGTAGAGTTACCATATATGGAATTGTAATCTCTTCATGAATAGGAAAATGAAAATGTACCAAATCTGTTCCTTCCGGAATTTGGTCATTTAGAGACTTTTTAGGATTATAGAAATACATTTTTGCGAAATCACATGTAGATCCTTCGGCAGCCATAAAGCTCACTTCATGCCCCTTTTTTATTAACTCTTCTCCTAACCACCAAATAATTCTTTCAATACCACCATAATGCTTTGCTGGTATAACTAAATCTGTAACGAGTAATATATTCATGTTATAATATTTTTCACTTTATAATTATATAACCTTTATGGTATAGAATTTTATTTAGAATGCTCAAAATTATACTTTTCAAACTAAGTTTCAAGCCTCAGGAATTTTTCTTTTTGCTATGGCTTGTTATATAATATTCCTGATTTAGACAATCGAATGAAAAAACCAAGGTTATCCTTAAGCAATTTACCTTTATCCATAGCACAAGCTACATCAATTTTAAATGGAAGTTTTTTAGCTGGAATCGTAAGTTCTACAAGACCTGAAAATTGATTCAAACTATTTTCGTAAGGAACTGCATATGTTCCATAGTTTTTGCTAAAGGTTAAATATGTTTTGTATGGTATGCTTCCTAAATATCCCTTTACACCTAAATGAACTGCCTTAAACCTATTATTTGCAATAATTGTATGTCCATTGCTTTCCCCGGTAATAAAAAGTGGAGAACCAATAACTCTACCATAATGAGTCCATCCTGATTTATACTCACTATGATTAAAGTAATTATCTCTCCCTCCATAAGCAATACCGTCAATTAAACCAAATTTATCTCCCGACTGATCTGTGGTGTGATAAAATTCAATTATTGCCGACCGAATGAATGAATTCTCATTTGCTTTTTTAGTATAATACAAACCATAAAGAGCATCTGGAAAACTCCTAAACTTCCGTCCTCCTCCATCTTCAAAAACCGATTGATAATAAGCATTTAGACTAAATTTTTCTTCAGTATAATATAAATCGAAACGCCAGCTTCCTATATGGTCACCCAAACGGTATTCATCATTTATAAAAGCTCCATCATCATCACCACTACCAGTAAATATTTTGAAATATTTATCAAGACCTCCTGAAATCTTTCCAGATTCAGGATGAGTACCTGACCACAACGCATAATGCTCCATTCCAGCGCTAGCACTTAATTTTGAGTCTTTGAAAAATTTCACATAAAAATTCTTGTGATGTATTCTGGCATTGTCTGTGTACCTATTATCTGTAGTTAATCCATCCGACAACAAACCTTTAAAAGATAAAATCCCTTTCAAAAATGGAACATCTGTCCAATTTGGAATACTAAACTCATATCTAGGATACGATCTGGCATTATTTGAGTATAACAAATTTCCATTTGTAGAAGATATCCCATTGTAGATAACATCATCACTTTTCTGTCCTAATGAAAAATTGAAAATTTTCCATCGTAAACCAACAAACAACTCATCCAATAATAAATCTGATTGATGACCAGTATATCCAAGCCCACTGGCTTTCCACATAAAATCTATTTTATCTTTCTGATTATCATTAAAATTCATCCCTAAAGTAAAATCGGTCATTACATAATTCTCAGAAGGAACCACCCCTCTTTTATTCGAAACCAACCAAAATGGCAGATCTCCATCTTTTCCAATTGAGGAGGAGATTCCAACATCATATTTTACTTGTTTTTGAGCACTAATTGTTGATGTTACCATTAAAAACAACACAAATAATAATCCTTTAAATTTCATGTAATTTATTTTAAGTCTATTTTTCAAAAAACAATAATTCTCTATTAATAAATAATTAAACAGTAAAAAGAGAATTTTATTTTTTGAATTTTTTCTTGATTGCTAATTTTCGATTAATTTTCTCTTTATGCTCTTTGTCAAATTGAATTAACAATCTCAAGGCTTCCTCTTCATCCTTTTCATTTAAACTGGCATATTCTCTCGCCACCACTTCCAATTCCTCATCATTTGCCCAAATCTGAGCAAAATTCTTAAGACCTTTCAAGTAAGGCATTTTCTCAAAACGCATCCTATTAATATCAACTACACTGAATTGATATTTTTCATTATCCAACCTTTTGATTAAAATATTACCCCTTGAATAATCTAGGTGATGTATACCATTTTTATGAAGTTTATAATAGGTATATTCAGCAAACTGGCGTAAAATATTATCCTTATCCGGAAATTCAAATCCAATTAAATCACGAATGGTAAAATTATAATCATGATGAATACTAACATAGTAACTTCTATTAAACAAGCCCATTTTAAGTGTTTCAACACAAGCTACAGGTTCAGGTGTATCTGCTCCTAAACTTATCATTTTCATTGCATATTCATAGGAATGCTTCGCTTTCGATCCTCGTAACCAAGCATATGCAACTTTATTAATCAAGTGAGGAATTTTAAATGATTTTACATTTAATTTTACACCATCACAATCAAAAACTTTTATTTCATTTCTTCCTTTATAAATTGATTCGCCTGAAGTATCAAACTTCTGTGGCAATTCATTTATAAACGATTTTAGCTTTTTATATTTTGGATTAACTATTACTCTCATCTAATTTTGATTTTATAAATGATTTTACGATTTCTTTTATTGATACCGATCCAATCTCATCCAATGGAATATCTCCAGGTTTATAAAATTCAAACGAGGAAATATCATCTTCGGCTTTAATATTTTTAAAAGATTCTACCTGACAAACAAAAGCTAAATCTGTTGTGAACACCGATAATCCTCCAAACACATATTCATTAGGAAATGACATAAAGTATTTCATCTCTTTAATGTCCAAATTCAACTCTTCTCTAATTTCTCTTTCTATGGCATTTTCAGCTGTTTCCATTACATCTACAAATCCTCCTGGCAAATCTAGCATTCCCAATTGTGGTTCAATTGCCCGACGAGTCAACAATAACTCTCCTTTCTCGTTTACAATTAAAGCAGCCACAGCTGCTGCCGAATTGATATAGAGATGAAATGAACATGTTCCGCACAAAAAGGAATTGTCCTTATGGTAAACAAATTCTCTACCTCCACATTTTGGACAATATCGAATTACTTTTTCTGGAAATGTTGGTGCCATACTCTTACGGTTTACTGTGAATCAAATTTTTAATTCAAAAAATTCTTAATCAACAAAGTTGAATTGAATAAAAATATAATGAAAAGGCAAAACTAACTTATTGTTATCTGAATGCCAATAATTAGCTGTTTAATTTTAGAATATTTCCTTTAAATACTTTAAAGTCATTGGCAAATATTACAAACCCATCTTCCTGATCTTTTATTTGGATTCATCCCAAATTAGCTTTTAAATCGATTGCAGTGCTTTGTTTATTTCAAAAACTTATTACTTTTAGTGCCGAAGCAAATACGATGGGTATGGCCAAGCTCAATATTTTTTATCCTGACTAAAAAAGAGCTTGTATCTTATTCAAATCAAATGGTCGCTAATTTTACTTGAACAAGGTATTCAAGCCGCCCCATTCATTTTGATTCTAACCCAAATACCATATATAAAAAAAGGCATTTCCTATTGAAATGCCTTTTTTATTTAGTAGCCAATAGCTCTACTATCTTTATGCCTCAAAGTATCAGGAGCTCCAACCAATAATCCATCTTCATTTACTGCTATATTAGCCATCATTCCAATTCTGGATTGTTCTTGAATTGTATGTCCCAAATCTTGCAAATTTGTTTTTACGGTTGGCGAAATTGCATCTGTTTCTGCATATACTTTGTCGGGCAACCATTGCGAATGGATTCTTGGAGCGTTTACACAATTCTGAGGATTCATTTTAAATTCAACAGCATTGATGATATTTTGAAACACTGAAGTAATAATAGTTGAACCTCCCGGCGATCCAGTTACCATAAACAGCTTCCCATTTTTCTCAACAATAGTTGGAGTCATACTACTAAGCATTCTCTTTTCAGGTTCAATTGCATTGGCTTTTCCACCTACCAAACCAAACTGATTTGGCACTCCTGGCTTAATGCTAAAATCATCCATTTCATTATTTAAAAAGAAACCACCTCCTTCAACAATCACTTTACTTCCATAGTTCCCATTTAATGTTGTAGTTACCGAAACTGCATTTCCCCACTTATCTACAACAGAGAAGTGAGTTGTTTCAAAACTCTCTATTACTTCTACATTACCTGCTTTTATTTCTTGTGAATTCGACTTATTATCCATACTAATATTAGAAAAGCGATTAACCAAATACTCTTCGCTTAATAACTTATTCACAGGAACAGAACAGTAATCAGGATCTCCTAACCAAGTGGCTCTATCCGCATATACCCTTCTTTCCAGTTCAACCATTAAATGGATATGTTCAAATGATCCGAATTGATATTGTCCCAAATTAAACTCTTCGGCTCCTTTTAAAAGTTGCATTAAGGCAATTCCTCCACTTGATGGTGGCGGCATGGAAATAAGCTTGCAATCGCGATATTTTCCAATCAGAGCCGGACGCCAAACAGCCTTGTATTCTAACAAATCTTCTTTTGAAATTAATCCTTTTCCCCTTTGCATTTCGGAAATGATAAGTTCAGCCGTTTCTCCTTCATAAAACCCTTTCCTCCCCTGTTCCTTAATCCGAATCAAGACATTTTCCAATTCAGGATTCTTAATTACCTCTCCTTTTTTAAAATCTGTTTTTCTCAGGTAGCAACAATTGATTTTACCAGAATTCACCTTATTAATTCTCTCGCGATATGCATTTAACTTATCAGCTTCCAATGCTGTAAGTATCACTCCATTTTTTGCTAAGTCAATTGCTGGTTGCACCAATTTTTCCCAACTCAGTCTTCCATATTTTTCATGAAGCTTAACCATTCCATCAACGCTACCAGGAACTCCAACAGCCAAATGTCCTATCTCACTTAATCCTTCAATAACATTCCCATTTGCATCAAGATACATTTTCTCCGAAGCAGCTTTAGGTGCTTTTTCTCTAAAATCAAGGCTTTCCGATTCTCCTTTAGCTGTTCTAATCACTGCAAAGCCTCCACCAGCAATGTTACCTGCTCTTGGGTACACAACGGCTAATGCAAATTGCACAGCAACCGCAGCATCAAAGGCATTACCCCCTTGTTTTAATATATTATTCCCCACATCGGATGCCAGGTAGTGTGCTGTTACAACCACACCATTCTTAAATACATTATCCGACTTTAATTTATTATTTTGATTACATGCTAATAGTAGCAATAGCAGAACAACAATTGATAGGACTCTGTTTAGTTTCATAGCTTTAGTTTCATAGCTTTAGTTTCAGTAATGCATAAAGATAAAAATTATAAATTTATGTATACAAAAAAAGCGGTTACAATTGCAACCGCTTTACTTTTTTAAATCCAATATTTAGTTAAAAATATATCGTAATCCAATTTGTAATTGCCATTTTGAATTCACTGAAACATCATCAGTATATGATTCTTTTAGTTTAGGATCAAAATGCATCCAAGGAGTTCCATTATTATCTACTCCATTTACCGTAATTGGTCTTGTTGTTGTTGCAAATTGTCGAACACCCCAATTTGAGCTGATCATATTTCCAAGATTCAATACATCTATTGAGAATTGAAGCGTATTTTTCTTTCCTCCAACTTTGAAGTTGTAATCCTGCATAAAACGGAAATCGAGCTGACCAAACCAAGGTAACATTGCACCATTACGTTCAGCATATTTGCCTCTACGATCTTCCAAATAATCATCCTGACTGATGAATTTATCAAGAGCAATCCATTGTTGAGCAGCATCGGCAGCCTCAATTCCTACACCATCTTCAACCGTACCAAATCTGATATCTGATGAATTTCTCGGTACATAGATCAAGTCGTTATTACTGATTGCATCACCATTCACATCTCCTGTATATGTGTATGAGTAACGGTTTCCTTTTCCTGCTTCGTAGAACATTGCAAACGAAGAAGCAAATTTACCGTAATTAACCTTGTACATAGCCGAAGCAATTACTCTGTGCTTCAATCCATATCTCGACCACGAATAAGCCGGATGGTTAGGATTACCCACAACAGGGTTTCTTTGGAAAGCATCAGCTGCAATCTCAGCAGGAATCGACGTTAAATCTTTAGCAGTTAAATAGGTATAGGCAATATCTGCAGAAAATCCCCAATCCCATTTTTTAGCTAATTTACCGGTTGCTGTAAACTGATATCCTTTACTTGTATTGTCCATTACAATAGCTCCAGCATCAAGAAATGCTTCTGATCCTGCTGAAGAAGAGTAAATATTAACTTCATTAAATCCAGCAAAACTTTCACGATTATCTCCTGTTCCTGTTAATTGTCCTGTTGGTGGAAGCATATTGTAGTTTCTATGAACAACAGCATTTACATCTTTTGAGTAAATTCCTTCAACAGTTGCCAACCAACCTTTTCCAAATTTCATGTCCATTGCAACATTATTTTTCCAAACTTGCGGAAACTTAAAGTCATCTGCAGTAGCATTTAATTGGAATTCGTAGCCAGCATCAATTCGTGCATTTGAAGATTGATTTCCTAACCATACGAAAGGAATACGACCAGTAAAAATACCTGATCCACCTCTTAACTGCATTGTATTATCTCCTTTTACATCCCAGTTGAAACCAAATCGTGGTGACCACATAATTTTAGAATCAGGCCAGGTTGCAGGATCTAATCTTACACCTTTTCCTCTTTCATCAACCCAACCCGTAAAGTCACGACCACGATCTGTTGCTGCATCTTGTGGAATATCATTATAGTATTTAGGAAAATCAACACGTAAACCTAAAGTTAGCTTCAAATCATCGTTAACCTGGAATTCATCCTGGGCATAGAAAGCTATCTGGGCAACATCAACATCCGACCAAGCAAAAGGGTTCTGATTTGCATCTGTTACATCTTGATTGAAATCGTTGGTAGCATTACCAACAAAGTAAGCAAAATCATCATTTAAGAAATTTTGAACGCTAAAAGCAGTAATCCATGGATAATAGAATAAGTTGAAAGAGTTTTCGAACTTAAATCGTTCATAGTTAAAACCGACTGTGATTGCGTGACGATCAGAGTAGTAAGTTAAGTTATCAGAAATCTGCCACACATCCTGATTCAGACGATTATGAGTAGAGAACATTTCGGAACCAGCCGTTAAAGCTACATTACCGCTTCCATCAAGAATATCGATCACAGGGAATGGATCTGAATGTGGATTACGTCTATCGCGAAATGATGTAAAACCTACCATTAATTTATTTGAAATCTTATTCGAAAACATTGAGTGTAATTCACCTACAACCGAATGAATCTTATTAAAAATTCGATAAGACGAGTTCTCAAATGGCAAACGAAAGCTTGTTGGTCCACGACCACCAACGGCCTCGGGATGAGGAAGAATATCCTTCCAGGCATCTAACATGTTATATCTAAGAACCAAATTGTGCTTTTTAGACAAATTAGCATCCAGTTTTACCAGAAATTTATCGTTTGATGTTTCGTGATTATACCCCTGATACGCACCTGGATCATATCCCCATCGATTAATTAAGTGTTGCTGAACTGCTATTGCATCTGCTTCGGATACACTTGTTGTATTTGAATTACCTGCATTTGAGCCGTTATTTGCAACAAAACCATGAGCCATTTGATCTCTTCTTTCCTGCTCAAAGTTTATGAAGAAGAATAATTTGTTTTTTATTATTGGACCTCCAAGACTAATACCATATTGCTTAGTGCTAAAATCAAGATTTTCCACTTTAAGACCGTTTACCTTATCACCAATCATATTTTCGTTACGGAAATAGTAATAAGTTGATCCTTTAAATTCATTAGTACCTGATTTTGTTACTGCATTTACACCAGCACCAGTAAAACCTCCCTCACGAACATCAAAAGGTGCTAACGACACTTGAATCTGGTCGATCGCATCTAATGATACCGGTTGAGCATCAGCTTGTCCGCCAGGAGTTGCTACATCCAGACCAAATGAATTATTGAAAATTGATCCATCCAATGAGAAGTTGTTGTAAAGATTATTTCGACCACCAAAGCTATTACCATCGGACTCGGGTGTTAATCTGGTCATATCCGACTGACTACGTGAAATGGTTGGCAATGATATAATTCTTTCACGATTCAAGTTGGTTTGAGCACCTGTTCTATCCTGACTAATCACATCGTTCTTGTCATAAATTACTGTAATTTCATCAATCTGAACATTGTCTTCGTGAATAACTAAATTAATTTCTGCAGATTTATTTAACTGTAAATAAATATTTTCTTGCTTTGACTCTTTATAGCCTATAAAAGTAACAGTTACCGTGTATGGACCACCAATTTTCATGTTACGAATGTCAAAGCGACCATCATCTTGTGTGATGGTTCCGTATTGCGTGCCTGTTGGAGTGTGTGTTGCAACGACAGTTGCCGCAAAAATAGGGGAATTTTGAGGATCGACAACTTTACCGCGCATCGATGAAGTTGTTACCCCTTGCGAAAAAGCACTTGGCAGATAAACGACCAAGGCTACAACAAGAAATAAAAATTTTATTTTCTTCATTTGAACAAAGATTAGATTATAATTAGGTAGACTATAAATGTATAAAAAAACAAAAAACAAACCTATAAGTCTTTAAACCATATTTATTAACAACCAACACAATAGACAATCATGTCATCGTTATATTGTTAAATCTAATCTTTTGATTTAAAAAAAAAGAAAAATATCTTTTATTACTGATATTAGTACATTGCTAATCATTAATTTATCTTAAAGAAATATTTTAAAAATACAAACTGTTTAATTTTAGTTCAGAGAAATTAAAAGTAGTTTGTACTGATATTTAATTACTATGCCATTATTCTGACCAAATTTTACTTTCCTGATTTATATACCATGTTTTACCAGAGGCAGCTTGAATTGAAATTAAGAACTGTTTGCTCGTTGTTTCAATTAAAACTCCATAACCAGAAGTGATCTTGTTAAAATATTTGCCATACTTTTTATACATTTTCTTCTCAAGATTGTAAAGTCTGATCAATTCTATTTTGGCTGGATAATCTTCATCTATTCGAGGTGTAAGTTCTTTTCCTCCAACAATTTCATCAGTAAACTCAACATATCCCCATGTTTCTGGCTGATGCATTGCAATTACTCCTTGTGGAGACCAAACCCAGTTATATTCCGGATAAACTTTCCCTGTTTCGGGATTCATTTTCTTTTGGTACTTTCCATTTTTAACCTCAATCTCCCAATTCACTCTGGAGAAATTAACCCTCCACTGCTCTCCCGATTTTGGTTTTCTTCCTTGGTATGCACACTCTCTCAAAACCTTCCAGGGAAAAGCAATTTCTATGGTCCACTTTTTATCTTTATCATCAGGATCATTCAATGTTCCATAGATCTTCACTGCTGATTTTAATCCTTTAATATCCCATGCATTTATAGCAGGTGCACCATCGCGATATGGTTTGGCAAGCATTAAATCCCAAATGGTATTTAATGCATTGATTTCAAACTCGTAATATCTACGATTATCTCCTTGAGGATCAATAAAAACCTCAAAATCATTATCGTAAAAAATTACGGTATCACGCTGTTTTAGATTTGCCCAAATGTGTGGTTCCTTCAATTCTGCAGCTACGTAAAAATAGTTTTCATCCCACAGCATTTTCACTCGAGTTTTGTATTTAGGCTTTGGTTTCTTATCTCCTTCAATATCTACAAACTTATTGGTCCATTTGGCCTTAGCCCACTCTTCATCCGACAACAAACCATCAATAGTAATATCTGCATTAGCCCTATAACACATATAAGATTCTGGATAATCTTGAGCGCTTACACCAAATGCCAACAAGATCAAAAATAACGTGACAAAACTCTTCATAACAATACTTTTTAGCGGATTTTCCCATAAAAGTAATGAATAATTTAGGTAAGGAAGAATTCATATATCCAATAAAATATTGCATGAACAACATATTTATTACATACCTCTATGGCTAAACTGGTTTAGTTTTAATTTCCTATTTTTGAAATTGTATTAAAAGAAAATTTATCATGCTAGATATACTTTACAAACGAAGAAGTGTAAGAAGATTTACTGCCGAAAAAGTAGCAGAAGAAAAACTAGACAGAATCCTACAATCAGGCTTACTGGCTCCATCATCAAAAAGTAAATACCCTTGCGAATTTATTGTGTGCGATCAGCCAGAGCTTAACTTCAAACTATCAGAAAGCAAACCTGGAGGTGCAAGTTTTCTTAAATATGCTCCAATATCAATAGTAATAACAGGAGATGAAGAAAAAAGCGATGTTTGGATTGAAGATACTTCAATTGCAGCTGCCTATATGTTGCTACAAGCCGAGAAAGAAGATTTGGGAGCATGCTGGGTGCAAATAAGAGGTCGTGAGCATAACGAAAATTCTTCGGCCGAAGAATACATTCAAAAACTATTAGGCATTCCTAAAAATCAAAAAGTTCTTGCCATAATTGGTATCGGAAATAAAGATGGAGTCAAAGAAAGTAGAGATGAATCTTTCCTAAAAAAAGAAAAAATACATAGAAATCATTTCTAATATTTTTTTTGATCTGAATGTACAGCTTGTAAAGATTTTAATTTTTGCAAGCTTTTTTATTTTCCTTCTTCAAAAGCAATTTACATTACTAAAAACGAAAACTTTTACTGCCACACAATAAAGTTACCCTCAGAATAGACTAGTATTCATTCTCATTTTCAAAATTATACACACAAAAGCTTTTTAATGTTTTTTTGAGTATTGAAAATCTATTTTCATATAATCATTAAATCTTATGTGTGAATTTTCATTTAAATTAATTATTTTAAGTCTTTAAAATTCTCTTAAAGAATGGGACGTAAAATACACTTCATTTTTCTTCTTCTCTCTCTTCTTGTTATTCTTTCTTGTTCAAGAAAAGAATACGACATCCTTACTTTTAAAGAGAGACAATGGTTAGAAGAACACCCAAGTGTTTCTATTGCCGTATCTTCATCTTTTCCTCCCTTTCAATATACAGATGAAGAAGGTAATTCAACCGGAATATCCATAGACATCCTTTCATTACTGGAAACAAAACTCGATTATACATTTAGAAAAAAAATATATCCTACATGGAAAGAAATACTTCAAGCAGGAATAAAAAAGGAGGTTGATGTTATTTTGGAGATTCAAGAAACTCCCGATAGAAGAAAACATTTCTTTTTTACCGAACCATTCATTTCTATCCCTCATGTCATTTTTATGAGAAATAATGCTCCTGAACATGTAAAAATTGAAGAATTGGAAAATATGGATGTTGGAGTTGTAGACAATTATGCCATACATGAACATTTAAAAGTAATGTATCCGGAAATTAATTTGGTTCCTTACAAAAGCGATTTGGAATGTCTACTTAACTTATCGGCAAAAAAAATAGATGTTGTAGTTACACAACAGGGGTATGGTATTCAAATTATTCACAACCAATTAATACCGAATGTTAAGATTGTTGGTAATGCCAACTACGACAACAAACTGGGCTTTGCCATAAGAAATGATCAACCCATATTGGCTAGAATCATTTCAAAAGGATTGGCAGAAATAAGTCCAAAAGAACAAGACCAAATTTATAACCATTACATTCAAATTAATTCAAAGCCTTTCTGGCAGAATCCTTTTTTTTGGGGAAGTTTAGTAGCCACATTACTCCTATTTGCATTAGGATTACTACTAATGTGGATTTGGAACAAGGCTTTAAGAAAAAATGTTGCAATAAAAACAAGAGAACTTAAAAAAGCAAAAGAAAAAGCTGAGGAAAGCAACACTCTAAAAAGTTCATTTTTAGCTAACATGTCCCACGAAATCAGAACGCCATTAAATGCTATTCAAGGGTTTTCAGAACTTTTAACATCAAAGGATTTAAATCAGGAAAAAACCGATTTATTTGCAAATATTATCAGGTCAAATTGTAATGATTTAACACACTTAATCGACGAGATTTTAGATTTATCCATTATAGAATCAGGACAAATCAAATTAGTCCATAAAGAATTTAATATTATAAGGCTAATTAAAGATATAGTCGAAATTCAAACCCAAAATATTCCCAAAAAGAAGAATCTTAATATTCGATTTCTCAATCAGTTAAATACAGATAATTTTAAAATTACAGCGGATCAATTAAGAGTAAAGCAAATTTTTAATAACTTAATTGAAAATGCAATAAAATTTACTGACAACGGAACCATCAGTGTTTATGCTAGCTACAATAGCGAGAGTGAGTTAATTTTCTGTATAGAAGATACAGGTATAGGAATCGAACCATCATCCCTAAACTATATTTTCGATAGATTCCGAAAAATTGAAATTGACACGACTATATTATATCGAGGCTCAGGTTTAGGCTTAAATATTTGTAAAAAACTATTACAGATTATGGATGGACAAATTTGGGTAAAATCAAAATATGGAGAAGGCTCCTCATTCTATTTCACCCTCCCCATACGTTAGATTTTTTTATTTAGAATGTCTTGTTTCCAATAAGGCAACAACTTGCTCTAAACTATATCCTTTTGCCGTTAACAATACAAGGTAATGAAACATCAAGTCAGCTGCTTCACCCATAAATAAATCTTCATTATCATCCTTGGCTTCAATTACCAACTCAACAGCTTCCTCTCCCACTTTCTGTGCAATTTTGTTAATTCCTTTTTCGAACAAACTTGCAGTGTATGATTTCTCAGATAGATTCTTCTTTCGCTCTGTTATTACTTGCTGCAATTGCAAAAGAAAATCGATAGAACTTGCCACATTAGCTTCTTCCCAACATGTATCAGTTCCTTTGTGACAAACAGGTCCAACAGGATCAACTTTTATTAATAGTGTATCCTTATCGCAATCCAAGCTTAGATCTTTTAGATTTAAGAAATTTCCACTTTCCTCTCCTTTGGTCCACAATCGTTGCTTGCTTCTGCTATAGAAGGTTACTTTCCCAGACTCTATGGTCTTTTCGTATGATTCTTTATTCATGTAACCCAACATCAATACTTTTTGGGTTTTTACATCTTGTATAATGGCAGGAACTAAGCCATCTCCTTTATTAAAATCAATTTGGTTTGTTAGATCTTTAAAATTCATTTTTTATTCTTTTTTTATAATTGTCACCTCTTGTCACACAGTATCATCAAAAACCACCCCTCTGGCTATCGCCATCTCCTCTTAAAATGGGAGAACTCATAAATTAAACATTCATATATTTAATTCTTTGTCTTTCTAATTCAATAAAATAAGTGTGTGAAAAATTTGTAATACAGTTAAATTCTTACTGGGATATTTTTAGTTTTCAGATATTTCTTCAGTTCTGGTATTTCAATTTCTTTGAAATGAAAAACACTTGCTGCCAGGGCTGCATCAGCCTTTCCATCAATAAAAGTATCGGCAAAATGCTCCATATTACCTGCTCCTCCCGAAGCAATTACCGGAATATTTACCATTTCAGAAATCTTAGCTAAGGTTTCATTGGCAAAACCATTTTTAGTACCATCGTGATTCATGGATGTGAAAAGAATTTCACCAGCCCCAAGCTGCTCTGCCTTCACAATCCATTCAAACAGATCGATTCCGGTTGAAAGTCGACCTCCATTCAAGTATACTTCCCAATTGCCATCAACACATTTAGCATCAACAGCTAAAATCACACACTGACTTCCGAATCTTTTTGCCAAATCGGAGATCAATTGCGGATTTCTTACAGCTGCTGAGTTTATGGATACTTTATCTGCGCCAGCATTCAAAAGAACACCTACATCCTCAGGTGTTGATATTCCACCTCCAACGGTAAACGGAATATTCAGTTCTTTGGCCACTTTTTGTACCAATTCAACCAAAGTTTTTCTTTTTTCGTGGGTGGCTGTAATGTCAAGGAATACCAATTCGTCGGCTCCTTGTTCCGCATAGTAAGCAGCCAGCTCAACCGCATCACCGGCATCACGAAGATCAACGAAGTTAACTCCCTTTACCGTTCTACCATCCTTCACATCCAAACATGGTATTATTCTTTTCGATAGCATAACTTACAATATAAATTCGTTAACCAATTCATTCACATCAATTCGCTCTTCGTAAATCGCCTTACCGATGATTACTCCCCAGCACCCAATCTCATTTAGTACTCGAACATCCTCAATATTACTCACACCACCACTGGCAATCAAGTTGAGTTCTGTAAATTCTTTCATGATTCCTTTGTACAAATCTACAGCAGGCCCCTGTAACATACCATCTTTCGAAATATCGGTACATATAATACTCTTTACTCCTTTGGCCTGGTATTTTTCCAAAAACTTGTACAGGTGATAATCCGAATCTTTCTGCCATCCGGAAATTGAAACCATTTCATTTCTAACATCGGCACCAAGAATTATTTTTTCTGCTCCATATTTCTCCAGCCAGCTCTCCATTAATTCCGGATTCGACACTGCTATACTTCCTCCCGTTACCTGATTTGCACCTGATTTAAATGCCAATTCAATATCTTCATTGGATTTTACTCCTCCACCAAAATCTATTTTCAAATTGGTACCTTCTGCTACTCTTTTTAAAACTTCGGCATTACAGATGTGTCCTGATTTTGCGCCTTCCAAATCTACCAGATGTAATCGCGTAATGCCCAATTCTTCAAATTTCTTTGCTATTTCCAAAGGGTCTTCACTGTACACTTTTTCAGTATCATAATCACCTTTTGTAAGACGAACGCATCTCCCTTTTATGGTATCTATTGCTGGTATTATTTTAATTTTTGCCATTGCTCTTTCTTTTGGCCTTAGTTTGATTTAAAATATCCCAGTGTTCTTTCAGTTTTTTTAATGCAAATCTTAAATAAATCTGACCTTTTGTGATGGATATTTTTAATCGAACTAAGATTTTATAAATTGATAAAGTTTTCCAGGATTTTTACACCAACATCACCCGATTTTTCGGGATGAAACTGACATGCATAAAAATTATCTTTTTGCAAGGCTGCACTAAAAGGTACAATGTAATTGCAACTGGCAATTGTTTCCTCTATAACCGGCACATAGTAAGAGTGCACAAAGTAGGTAAAATCACTTGGCTTAATACCATTCAGCAACCCACCTTTTAAATCATCCAGCTGATTCCAGCCCATATGCGGCACTTTTTGCTCATTGGTAAAACGCTTTACGGATACAGGAAAAATGCCTAAAGCCTTGGTGTTCCCTTCCTCAGTAGTTTCACACATTAATTGCATTCCCAAACAAATACCCAATACAGGTTGCTTCAAGTCAGGAATCAAATCAATCAAATCATTTTCTTTTAGAGAGTTCATTGCCCATGAAGCTTCTCCAACTCCAGGGAATATCACTTTATCAGCATTACGAATCACCTCTTTATCCTTAGAAACTATTACAGTAATTCCCAATCGTTCAAAGGCATATTTTACCGACTGAATATTACCTGCATCATAATCTATAATTACAATATTTTGCTTCTTCATCCTTTATAACTTTCCTTTGGTTGATGGTAATTGCAAACAGTTTACATCTCTTCTAATGGCCATACGGATAGCTCGGGCCAAGGCTTTAAAAATGCCTTCTATCTTGTGATGCTCATTTTGTCCCTCTGCCTTAATATTCAAATTACATGCAGCTCCATCGGTAAATGATTTAAAGAAGTGATAGAACATCTCGGTAGGCATACCTCCAATCATTTCGCGTTTGAATTCAGCATCCCAAACCAACCAGTTTCGACCTCCAAAATCCAGGGCAACTTGTGCAAAGCAATCATCCATAGGCAAAGAAAAACCGTAACGATCAAGTCCTAACTTTGATCCCAATGCCTTTTTAAAAGCTTCTCCCAATGCAATAGCGGTATCTTCAATGGTATGGTGCTCGTCAACTTCCAAATCACCTTTTACCTTTACAGATAAATCAATACCTGCATGCTTGGCAATTTGATCCAACATGTGATCGAAGAAGCCTATTCCCGTATCAAACTCTCCCTTTCCTTCTCCATCCAAATCCAATTTGATTTCGATTTGAGTTTCTTTTGTATTGCGAACTATTCTTGCTGTTCTTTCCTCTAATCTTAGATACTCGGATATCTTTAGCCAACTATCCGTTGCAAGAGCAATGCAAGCTTGAAGATCATTTTTAGATTCCTTCAATTCATCATCACCAATATTTCCACTTGATGTGATAAAAATGGCTTTCGATCCCAGATTTTTGGCCAATTCCACATCCGTCCATCTATCACCAATTACATAAGAGTTAGCCAAATCATATTCTTCCGAAAAGTATTTTGTCAGAAGAGCAGTTCCTGGCTTACGGGTAGGTGCATTTTCTTCAGGAAAAGTTCTGTCAATACAGATATCGGTAAATTCAATCCCTTCGTTTGAAAAGGTATTCAACATCTTGTTTTGTGAAGGCCAAAATGTTTCTTCAGGATATGAATCCGTTCCCAAACCATCCTGATTGGTCACCATCACCAACTCATAATCCAGTTGATCAACAATTCTTGATAATCCTCTAAAAACAGCCGGATAAAACTCCAACTTCTCTAAACTATCAACCTGGTAATCTACAGGAGGTTCAAGTATTAAAGTACCATCTCTATCAATAAAAAGAACTTTCTTTTTTGTATTCATAGCTTAAAATTTAGAGTTGTATTCACTTAATGATTCGCACAACAGCTTATTTTCTTCTTGGGTGCCAATGCTTATTCTTACACAATTTTCCAAGCCAACAATCTTTGAACGATCTCTAATAATTATTCCTTTTTCCAACAAGTAATTGTATAATTTTTTAGCATTTTCCACCTTAATCAAAATAAAATTCGCATCTGAAGGGTAAATCTTTTTCACATATAATAAGTCAGATAAAAACTTGCTTAACTGTTCCCTATCTTTTAAAATCTCATTTAACTGATTTAAATACCTCGCCTCATCATCAAGCAATTCCAAAGCTTTTGTTTGAGTTAGGCTATTTACATTGTATGGTGGCTTTATACGATTCAACACTTCTACAATTTCTTCTGATGCAAAACCGATTCCCAATCGAATACCGGCCATACCCCATGCTTTCGACAAAGTTTGAAGAATCACAAGATTTGGATATTCTTCCAACTTATCCAAGACCGATTTTCCTGGAGCAAAATCTATGTAAGCCTCATCTACAACTACAATCCCTGGAAAAGCTTTCAGGAGTTGAATAATCCTAACTTCATCCAACAAATTTGCTGTAGGATTATTCGGAGAACACAAAAACAACATCTTAGAGTTCTCATCGGTAAGCTCCTGTACCAGATCTAAATCTGGTTGAAAATCCTCATTTAATGCAGCCTCTTTAATACCAACTGCATTAACATTGGCTGCAACCTCGTACATTCCGTAAGTTGGCGTGCAAATTACCACATTGTCTTTGTTTGGTTCACAAAACACTCTAAACAATAGATCAATTACTTCATCACTTCCATTCCCAAGAATCATTCTTGTTGGAGGAACTCCCTTTATTTGAGTTAATCTTTTTTTCAATTGATTTTGCAATGGATCAGGATAACGATTGACTCCATTTTCATAAGGATTTTCATTTGCATCGAGAAAAACAGAACCATTGCCCGAAAATTCATCACGAGCTGAAGAGTACGGAACCAATTGTTTCACATTCTGTCGAATCAGATTATCAATTGTAAATGTTGTATTCATCCTTTGGCCTCCTCTCTCAATTTTTGTAAACGCACACTTACTGCATTGCAGTGAGCATCCAACTGTTCAGCTTTTGCCATCACCTCAATTACCGGTCCCAACTCAAGCAAACCTTTTTCGCTTATCTTTTGAAATGAAATACTCTTCATAAAAGATTCAAGACTTACTCCCGAAAAGGATTTAGCAAATCCATTCGTAGGCAATGTGTGATTTGTTCCAGAAGCATAATCGCCAGCACTCTCCGGTGTATAATTTCCTAAAAACACTGACCCTGCATTCAATATTTTATCGACACATTTTCCTTCATTTTCAACGGATAAGATAAGGTGTTCAGGTCCATATTCATTACTTAGTTCCAATGCTTCATCCATAGAAGAAACCAAAATAATTTTAGAATTCTGTAAGGCCTGCTCAGCAATCTCTTTGCGAGAAAGTTTACTCAACTGTCTTTCAACTGCCAATTGAACTTCTTTAACTAACGATTCTTCCCAAGTAACAAAAATCACCTGACTATCGGTTCCGTGTTCCGCCTGCGATAATAGGTCAGAAGCAATAAATTCCGGATTCGCACTTTCATCTGCTAAAACCAATACTTCAGAAGGGCCTGCTGGCATATCAATTGCTACCCCAAGTTTGCTCACCCTCTGTTTTGCTGCAGTTACGAACTGATTTCCTGGTCCAAAAATCTTATAAACATTGGGGATACTTTCTGTTCCAAATGCCATCGCCCCTACTGCCTGTATTCCACCTACGCAAAACACTTTATCTATCCCCACCAATTTACTGGCATAAAGAATCGCTGGATCAATCTTACCATCCTTACCTGGTGGTGTACACAAAACAATCTCTTTACAGCCTGCCAGCTTTGCAGGAATTCCCAACATTAAGACAGTTGAAAACAATGGAGCACTTCCCCCAGGAATATACAATCCAACACGTTCTATCGGAGTAGCCTTTCTCCAACACGCAACACCTTTTGTAGTTTCAATAATTTTAGTTTTTTGAAATTGTGCAGCATGAAATTTTTTAATGTTATTGGCAGCAACCAATAAAGCATCTTTTAATTCCGTACTTAGTAGTTCCTCGGCTTTATCAATTCCCTCCTGAGGAACTTCAAGCTTATCAATTTTAATATTATCAAACTGCCAAGTATATTTTTTCAGAGCCTCATCTCCACCAGTTTTTATCTCATTAAAAATTTGGTTTACCACATTCTCCAAATCATCATTATCAATCAAAGGACGTGACAAAATCGCCTTCCAGTCTTTCTTATCGGGGTATTTTATTACTTGCATGATTAAATATTCTGTGATTAATAGTCTTTTTCTATTTAAATGTTAGAGTACCATCTTTTCAATTGGGATGATTAAAATACCTTCGGCGCCATTCAATTTTAACTGGTCAATTACTCCCCAAAAGTCATTTTCGTTAATTACAGAGTGTAAAGAACTCCATCCTTCCTGAGCCAATGGCATAATTGTAGGACTTTTCATTCCAGGTAATACTTCGATGATATCATTGACCTTCTCATTTGGAGCATTCAAAAGAATGTATTTATTATTCTTAGCTGCCAAAACAGATTTCAATCGGAACATTAGTCTGTCTAGAATTGCCTGTTTTATGCCAGAAATATTTTTATTGGCAACCAAACAAGCTTCTGATTTTAGAATTTGTTCTACCTCCTGCAGTCCATTTTTAAATAAGGTACTTCCTGAACTTACAAGGTCGCAAATACCATCGGCCAAACCAATATTTGGAGCAATTTCAACCGAACCAGAAATAACGTGTATATCACAATTCAGATTATTCTGATCAAGAAATAGTTGAAGAGAGTTTGGATAAGATGTTGCTATCTTTTTACCATTAAAATACTCCAGGCCATTGTATTCAACATCTTTTGGTAATGCCATTGCCAACCTGCATTTCGAAAAACCAAGCTTCTGTAATATTTCCAGTTCTTTTTGTTTTTCTATTACAACATTTTCACCTACAATAGCAATATCAGCCACCCCATCTTCCACATACTGAGGAATATCTGAATTTCTAAGATACAAAACTTCCAATGGAAAGTTAAAAGCACTGGCTTTTAATTGATCTTTTCCATTATCGATAGAAATTCCACATTCTTTAAGGATTTTAAGAGAATCTTCTTTAAGTCTTCCTGACTTTTGAACTGCAATTTTTAATTTTTCACCCATGATTAAAATTTTGAGACCACCTGATTCTTCACGGGTAAAAAAAATGCCCACCTGAATCAGGCGGGCATTAATAATGTTAGTTAAAATATCTTTTTAGAATAAGGCATAACATCGTCAGCTCACCTGCGGGTAAGTAAAATGATGATGACGATGATGTAATGCAATAAACTTCATTTTTGTTCTTTTTGTACGGAGCAAAGATTAGCATTTATTTTTTTTCAGACAAATCTTTTTTTCAAGAATATTGAAAAGTTAACGATTTAGCCACATAGATTCTATTCAAAATGATATAGCATAGATATCCCTATTCTTAAATTCAACCACCATTATTTTTATAGACCTCCCCCTAAAAAATCAAAAATAATTCAAGATACCCCCTTTTCGAAAACGATATAATTTAAAAAAATGCACTTTTCACAAAAAGAACCCCAAATTTTTATTTGCTGATATGAATTTTTTAATACTTTTACAAAAGCAACCCTAGAAAATATCAGGTGTATTTCTTAAAAAAACCACAATTATTTAATACACCCCCTTTAAAAAAGATGTTGCTTAAGAAAAAAACTATAATTACTAACTATTATTAAAAACCATTATTAACCACATGAAAATGAAAATTCTCAATTCGGAAGATAAAGCTTACCTGCTTTTCTCAAGACAACAAAAACATTCAATTTCTTCAATTTTTCGACAAAAGTCGAATTTACGCTTGGTCTAAACACGAAACCCGAGGTTCCTTAATCCGGGGAACCTTGGTGTTTCAAATTAAAAGACTCATTTAAATTAAAATCCTATAACAGAATATTTTATGAAAAAGATCGAAGCTATTATTCGCAAAACTAAATTTGAAGACGTTAAGAAAGGACTACACAAAATAGGTATAGACTACCTGACATTTTGGGATGTAAGAGGTGTAGGAAAATCGGTAGAAGAGAGAGTATACCGAGGGATTAAGTATGATACAAGCAGTATTGAGAGAACCTTGGTATCTTTTATTGTAAGAGACAAATTTGTAGACAGTTGTATTGTGTGCATCCATGAAAATGCATTTACAGGAGAAATAGGAGATGGAAGAATTTTCATTTACGAGGTTCTTGATGCTTATAGAATCAGAACCGGAGATTCTGGAGATCGCTCCTTATACGATGAAGAATAGGGCTAAGCTTAATTAATCACAAATTTAAATTTATTATGATGGAAGAAACTCTGAGTTTAAACACAATACAATCAACAATTACGGCAACCAGTCATTCATTAGATGTAGTATGGGTGCTACTATCGGCAGCATTAGTAATGTTTATGCAACCAGGTTTTGCCATGGCAGAAGCGGGTTTTACAAGAGCTAAAAACACAGCCAATATCCTTATGAAGAACTTACTGGATTTTGGAGTAGGATCAATTTCATTCTTCTTAATTGGATATGCCTTAATGTTTGGTTCCGATTTAGGAGGATTAATTGGAAGACTTCCCTTTCTGGAAGAAACAAGTCCTCAAATTGACTATTCATTTCTAATGTTTCAGACAGTATTTGCAGCAACAGCAGCCACAATTGTGTCCGGAGCTGTAGCAGAAAGAACAGAATTTAAAACCTATCTATTTTTCAGTATTATCACCACTGCCATAATTTACCCTATTTCAGGCCACTGGGTCTGGGGAGGCGGTTGGTTAAGCAATCTTGGCTTCCACGACTTCGCAGGATCAAGCGTTGTACATTCAGTTGGTGCTTGGATGGGGTTAGTAGGTGCTGCTTTAATCGGACCACGTATAGGTAAATACAATGGAAAAGCAAATGCAATTCCAGGACATAACTTAACTTTTGCCGCTCTCGGAGTATTTATCCTGTGGTTCGGATGGTTTGGATTTAATGCAGGTTCTCAGTTAGCTGCCTCAGGAACAGACAATACGGCTGCTATTTCTCATATCTTTTTAACAACCAACCTATCAGCAGCAGGTGGAACCATTTCAGCTCTAACGGTAAGCTGGTTACGATATAAACGTCCAACCCTTTCGTTAACTTTAAATGGTGCGTTAGCAGGACTAGTTGCCATTACTGCTGGATGTGATACAGTTACACCTCAAGCTGCAATCGTAATTGGTATTTTGGCAGGTATAACTCTTATATTTTCAGTTGAGTTCATCGATAAGAAACTTAAAATTGACGATCCTGTAGGTGCCATAACCGTACACGGCGTGAATGGAGCACTGGGAACTCTTTTAGTAGGAATTTTTGCCACTGATGGAGGCCTATTACATGGTGGCGGGTTTAAACTACTTGGAATTCAAGCCTTGGGAGTAGTAACCATAGCAGCCTGGGCTTTAGGAACCGCTTATATACTCTTCAAAATATTAGACAAATCAATTGGACTTAGAGTTCCAGCAATTGTAGAAGAAGAAGGTTTAGATATTTACGAGCACGGTGAAAAAGCATACCATTAATTACCAAACAAATACTCGTTTCTTAATAAAGATGATGTGAAGTAAGATTCTTCCATCATCTTTTTTTAATAAAAAAAACTTTGTAATTTCATGAGAGGAAAAACAAAATGAATAACAATATTTAATTTTATTTGCCGTTCTTTTGCAAAAAGTAAGGATTTTAAAAATAACATATTAATAAATTAAATTGATGAACATGAAAAAGATTAATATTTTCTTATTAGCTTGTCTATTCTTCACTCTTAGCATTGGACAAACAGGTTGTTACGGCCCCTTTCGTTTGACCAAAAACCTTCATGAATGGAATGGAACTGTAGGAGATAAATTTACAAATGCATTGGTATTTTTTGCATTTGTTGTAATTCCTGTTTACGAGGTTGCTGTTCTAGTTGATGGATTGGTTTTAAATACCATTGAGTTTTGGTCAGGAGATAATCCTATAGCAATGAAAGAAGGTGAAAAAGATGTTCAGATTGTGAAAAAAGATGGTAAAAAATACAGAATCACAGCTACAAAAAATAAATTTCACATCGAACAGCTACAAGGTCCAAACAAAGGCAACTTTGCGGAATTGGTTTACGACCCAACTAGTTCAAGCTGGAGCCTAAAGGATGGTGACAAAGAATTACAAAAATTAGTAAGTTTAAATGAAGAAGCTAATCTAATCGAAATCTACAAGCCAAATGGCGAGATGATTCAGGTTAATCCAAACAATTATGATTTAGCACTAATTAAAGAACAGGTTAATTCCAACTCAATCAATTGGGCAATGAAATAACACTCCTCCCCGACTTTTAAAAGTCGGGGATTTTTCTTTCTCAAAATTTTGCTGCTCCATACTATAAATGTAACTTTATTAACAGCACTTAAAATGCTGTTAACATGAACAAATCTCCAATACCATTCCTCTCGTGTAATCTGATCTTAACTCTTATATTTCTTTTGCTTTTTCTCAATTCTCAAGCAAACGAACCGACAAAAGCACCAAGCCTTGATAAAATCAGATTACAACTAAAATACTATCACCAATTTCAATTCGCAGGATATTATGCTGCACTGCACAAAGGATTTTATAAAAATGAAGGTTTAGATGTAGAACTTTTAGAAGGTGGGACGGTTAACGCAGTAGAAATTGTTTTGCAGGGCGATGCTGAATACGGTGTAGGTGCAAATGATATCCTTATTGAGCGTATTAATAACAAACCAGTTGTACTTCTTGCCTCTATCTTCCAAAGTTCTCCATCTATATTCCTTAGCCTAAAGAAATCAGGGATAAATACAGCTCATGACCTTATCAACAAACGAGTAATGCTTCTGGATGAATATAGAGATCCTGAACTATTAGCTATTTTCTACAAAGAAGGAATTCCTTTGGACAATATACTTAGATTAACCACCACCTACAATGTTAATGATTTAATTACTGGCAAAACAGATGTTTTAAATGCCTACTCGACAAACGAACCTTATTTTTTAAGTGAGCAAGGTATTGATTATACAATCATTTATCCTCAAAACTATGGTATTGACTTTTACGGTGATGGAATATTTACAACTGAAAATGAAGTTAAAAATAACCCGAAACGAGTTGATGCATTTATTAGAGCCACAAAAAAAGGTTGGGCCTATGCATTAAAAAATCAAGATGAAATCATCGATATCATTATTAACACTTACGGAGTAAACAAAAGTAAACAGCACCTTCAATTCGAAGCAAAACAAATTCAAAAGTTGATTTTAAATGATTATGTTGAAATCGGACATATTAATCCAGGCAGACTAGATAATATTGCAAGAATTTGTGCTCAGATGGGTATGATTTCTACCAATTATGATTTAAGTGGTTTTATTTATAAGCGAGAACAATTTAAAACTCCAACATGGTTAAAATGGGCACTAATCATCTCTATTATAACAATATCAATTGCTGTTATCATTCTACTGTATCTATACATTTTTAATAAACAATTAAAAAAAGCTGTTGACCGACAAACGACTAATATTAGGCTGAAAAATGAGGAATTAATTAAATCTGAAAAACGTTTTAGAGAGGTAATTGAAAATTTACCTTCAGGAGCTATTCTTGTGGAAGGAGAAGTTTTATTCACCAATAAAAAAGCCTATGAGATAACCGAATATACCAACGAAGACACTCCCGATATTAATTCTTGGTTTACTGCCATTTACAGAGATCAAAAGGAAATAAATTATAAAATTTATAAGGCCAGCAAATCCCAAAATTTTAAAAATCCAACAATCACATCCATTATAACTAAATCAGGAAAAATAAAACAAGTTGAATTTCACGCCTACCGTTTCGATGGTAAAGAAATTTGGCTTATGAATGATATTAGCCAGAGAATCGAGATCGAGCAAGCCTTAATCGCAAGCGAATACAAACTTAGAACCTACATTGAAGAATCTCCTAATGGCCTCGTAATATTTGATAAAAACACCAAACTCAAGTTTGCAAACCCTGCCTTTCTAAAGCTCTTAGATATTGTAGAATCTGAGGAAATTAATTACTACATAAAAGATTTTTTCTCCTCATGGCAACTTGCAAAAAACGTTGAGATGATGAAACAACTTTTGGAATCAGGAAAAATTCAAGGAGAAGTTATGGTTAAGTCTGTTGAAAATAGGAGTTTTCCAGCATTCATTAGTGCTGTGAAAATTCATGATGATGAATTCCTAGGTTTTCTTATAGATACTTCTCCCTTAAAACAAGCCGAAAACAAACTAAAGGTAGCACTTGAAAAAGCAGAAGAAAGTGATCGATTAAAGTCAGCATTTCTTGCCAATATGAGTCATGAAATCCGTACTCCTATGAATGGAATATTAGGTTTTAGTCAATTATTATTAAAAGAAAATCTATCACAAGCCAAGAAGGAACAGTATATTGATATTTTGCATCAAAATGGGAGCCAACTATTGGAAATCATCAACAACATAATAGACATATCTTATTTAGAAGTCAACCAATTAAGAATAGTCAAAGCTACTTTCTCCATCTCAAAACTCTTTAGCGATCTGGACGCATTATTTAAAATTGAAAAGCCAAAATATCACAAAGAAAATCTAGAAATTTCATTTATAAATAATGTCCCAACAGAATTCGATCAAATCGATTCTGACCTTGGTAAAATTAAACAAGTTTTGATTAATCTAATCAATAATGCTCTGAAGTTTACCAAAGAAGGATTTATTAAAATTAGTTCTACCTTAATTGAATCGAAATTATTTTTTGTTGTCGAAGACTCAGGAATAGGAATACCCAAAGAAAAGCATGATATCATATTTGAACGCTTTGGGCAAATAGAAAATGTATATACTAAACAATTTGGAGGAGTTGGACTTGGCTTGCCAATCTCAAAAGGTATTATTGAACTGATGGGCGGAAGATTAATACTTGACTCTAACCAAAATAAAGGTTCCAAATTTCAATTCTATATTCCAATACAAAAAAAAGAAACCAAACTAAATGAAAACAACAATCAACAAAGTAGGTTTTCCTGGAATGGAAAAAAAATTCTCATTGTTGATGACGTGGACATTAATATTAGCTTTCTGGAGGAATTACTTGATAACACAGGTGCAAATATCACAATATGTAAAAATGGCAAAGAGGCTGTAGATTTATGCAAATCGGGATATCACCCAGACTTAATTTTAATGGATATTCAAATGCCTGAAATGAATGGATTAGATGCTACCAAAGAAATCAGAAAATATCTTAAAAAGACTCCCATTATAGCGCAAACAGCCTATGCAACAGAAAATGATGAGAAACTAGCATTATCGGCAGGTTGTAATGACTTTTTTTCAAAGCCTTTAAATTCAGAAAAATTATTAAATAAAATCGATCACTTCTTATTTGCGAGCAATTGAAGCTTTGATTTTGAACCTTGCTTGTGTTTAAAACCTTTACGTTCCATTTTACCCCAATTTCGATTCCCTCTCGCATATTGAATGTTACCTTTAATAGAGAAAAATAAAGATATTGGGTGTAATATAAATGGTTCCAAAAGAGCTGCAATCCACAATCGGAATACATCTCCTTTCTTTTCGTATCTATGGAAAGTCAATTCTTCGTAAAGAATTGCCCAGGTTGTAAAAAATAAGGCAAATGTGTATACAAAAAGAAAGGTTATCAGAATAAAATTCAAGCTTAGATTGCCTGTAAAGTACAGAATAATTGCATAAATGATACCAAGCACCTCAATCAAAGGAGCCAGCCATTCAAACAAAAACCAGAATGGATATCCCAGCATTCCCATGGCACCATATCTTGGTGAAAAGAAAATTTTTGAATGATCGGTCAAAGTTTCTATTGTACCTCTTGTCCAACGGCTTCTCTGACGTCCAAAAGTAGAAACGTCCGATGGGGCCTCTGTCCAGCACAATGGATCAGGTACATATTCTATTTTGTACTTCTCTCTTTGCTCTGACATATAACGACGGATTCGAACCACCAACTCCATATCTTCTCCAATGGTATGAGCATATCCGCCACTTTGCACCACAACATCCCGATCAAACATTCCCATGGCACCTGAAATAATAATCAAACCATCTAATTTGGCCCAAGCCATTCGTCCCATTAAAAATGATCGTGTATATTCCAAAACCTGCATTCTAGCCAATAAATTCTTTGGCACACAAACCTCTGCTATTCTTCCATTTTCAATTACACACGAATTTGCAATACGAACAACACCTCCAGCTGCAATTACTCTTCTATCTGTTCTTTCCAAGAATGGTTTCACCAACTTTAATACTGCATCTGGTTCCAAAATCGAATCAGCATCAATAGCCATAAATAAGTCTTTATCAGAAACATTAATTGCTACATTTAAAGAATCGGCCTTTCCTCCATTCTCTTTGTCAACAACTATTAAGTTTGAGTAAGTTTCAAGTTGCGATTTGTAAACTCCTCGAACCTCTTTTGTTTCTATTTCATGATTGATTGCAAAATTAACCCGCTCTAACTTGAATGCTTTTTGCAGCTCTTCAAATGTGTCATCCGAACTTCCATCATTTACTACAATTACATCGAAATTATTGTAGTGTATTGTATATATAGACTCTACATTATCGACAATGGTTTTTGCTTCGTTAAAAGCAGGCACCAAAACTGAAACCGACGGAGCAAGAGGTGAATCGAGAATTACACTATAATCAACAAAACTGTTCTTTTTCAGATAGTAATTTAAGGCTATACCCGAAACAATACTTAGTCCTGTATAACTAAATATCAATAAGAATGCATAAGATATAAATACCTTATCCAAGAAATAACTAATAAACCTAATTAACTCATCGTAATTCATATTCTAGGATCTAGTACGTGGTTGATAATCCCTTTTAATTCTTCATCAGCATTTACTGATAAAGCATTTAGCCTGGCAACGCCTGTTTCCCCAATTTTAGCAATTGACTTACAGGCCTCCATCCTAATCTTAAATTCATTGCTTTTCAGTTTATCTTCCAAAAAGTTTATTTCCGATTCCATTTTTAACTGCCCAATGGATCTTAGTATATTCAACTGATTTGGTAATTCTTCCAAATAATATATTTCTTTAAGCTTTGAAATTGCCTCATAACTTTCCAAGTCGATTAAAGTTTTAATCACTTTTCCTTTTACATAGTCATTGTCATGATATATTAACTCCAAAACCTTTGGTGCCGCCTGCTTTTGTTTTAATATTCTAATCATATCCAAGCAGAACATAACCACCGAATCATTCCAATGTTCTAACCACAAATGAAACTCAGGAATTTCAATCCTGTTTTTACGTATCAAATCAAACACATTAATTTGCTCCCAAACTGTAAAAGGTTTCTCCTGAGAATCCAAAAATGCGAAAGGAACAAATGGTAAGAGTTTTATCAATCCCATTTGTGATTCTATCCTCAATACATCATTATTTTTCTGCTGAAAAGAAATAATTTTTTGATTCTCAGACTTTACCCTCATGTGACTCAATTCGCGAATTCCAAAAATCTTTTTGTTCCAGGAAAACTTATCCAGTTTTCGAATTGATTCCTGATTCAGTTTTAAATCCAGATACAAAGCTCTTATCCTATCACTTACAGCCTTATTTTCGGCTTTATCAATTGCCATTAAAACATCAATCATTACATTCCGATGAAATCGACTTGATTTTAGCTTATCTCTATCATTAATATCATGAACCTCTTTATTTCCAATTAGGTAATCGATAATGATCTGAGAATATTTTACGTGAATTTGATTGTACCTTGTCTTTTGATAAGCCAGGTATAATTTTGAAATTAAAATTGTTGGCAGCAATATAATCAACGATACAAAAAAGATCAGTATCATATATACAATCAACCGATTCAATGCATTATAAGGCAAACTCTCAAAAACATAATTGATCACAGCTTGTAATCGACCTATTAGATTACTTAAAAAGTCGAATACAGCAATCAAGAGAGCCAGTGTTGAGCTCACCAGTTCCTGAAAGTCAAATAGAATAATATGTTGATCCAATAATAACACTCTAATTTCTGTTCTTTTCTTTAATATTTAGCTCTCTTTTTACTGCCTGCACTCTCTTCTTTGCAAAAGTCTTTAATCCCGGGATAAATGCACCAGGATCTAACTCATCACCCAAATGTGTTGTTAAATTCTTTTCGAACTCTGAATTGCTATACATTTTCATTGTATCCTGATAAACATGTTTTCTAAGCCTGATGGCAAGCCCATCAATTTCATGTTCTAAATGGTCTATCGTAAGCTTTTCATTCATTAACTCCTTTATGTAGTTTGTATAGAACTCACGGTACTTTTTTATTCCAAAAACAGTTTTCATCAAGCTATTTTCATAGCTGCTATCCATAAAATAAACACTTAAATTTTCCGCCTGATGCATGGTAAACTTTGAACTAAACGCACAAAATGCATAATTGCCATCATGAGGAATCCATTTAAATTGATGATTAAAAGTATTTTTGTACAAATAGTAATTATGAATATTCAACAAATTCAAGGCATCAGTATTCATAAACAAACTAGTGATTGCAAATATTTTTAAGCACTCATATACATCAAAAACCTCATCAAGATGTTTTAAAGATTCCTGATCCAATTTAACACAGCCATAAAGCGTTTTTATAAAATCCATTAATTCCTGATAGTCTTTTCTATCCTTTGATTTTATCTTATACGATCGTTCATAATCCAACTGATTATCGCCTAAATAAAGCAAACTTGCCTTGGGTTCTCCCTTAAAGAATGCACCAGAATTATTCCCAAAATTTCTTTTTACAAAGCCTTTATTGATTTCCTCAACCAGCACATATAAACCAAACAATTCACCATTTACATATACATTTGCATAAGTCGATCTTGGCACAGGCAATCCCTCTGATCTCATAAAATCGAGGTATAATTTTTCTCTCATAAAAGTGGGATCCTTGAAAGCATTATTGAGATTAATGGTTTTTAAACCATTTAACTTTTGCTTTTTAATGTACTTGCCAAAATTTATTTTCAAAGACTTCTTTCTACCTGGATAATAATCATATGACGACTCACCTTTTATTCTTACGCCACAGGCATAAAACTTCTTACCATTTACCTCAACATTCCCTTGTAAATATTTACTTATATTTAAAGAGTCGCGTATTTCTTTATGATTTACCAATGAATCCCATGCAGAACATTGTAAAAAATTAATTCTTATCTCATGAATTTTCTCGCTGTCAAATATTTCACTTCCAGCCATACTCTTATCATCATCCTGATTATTTGAACCAAACAAATCAGAACTCACAATAAAAAAACACAACAATAGGAGTACAGACTTCATCATTTGCATTTACAATTGATATGACAATTTAACTGAGACAGCAAGAATTCGACGTTTCTCATTTACCAAATATTCTTCTCTTTCATAACCAGCGCGTAACAAATAGGTTAACCTTTTATCAATTAACTGATCTTGATATGCGAATCGAATTTTCCAACTATCATATTTATATGTATCAAAATTTGATACATTTCCTCTTGCATCATCCGGAGAGGTTCCTGTTCCCAACTCCAATCCGATATATTGTTTTGCATCTCGCAAATATCTTCTGGTGATAAATAATACTGACCTTGATACATCACTATTCTTGGGAGTAAAATACCCTCGTAATGAGAACCAATAATTTCTGTAGTACTTTCCAAGCGAGCCTGTGTAGATGTATACATTTTTATGACTGGAACTGCCTTTGAATCTCAAAAAACGCATGCCCGCAGATACTTCAAACTTTGCAGGTAATTTCTGATAAAACTCGGCACCTGCTCTATGTTCTGGGAATAAATTATCCGGAGAGTATCCATAATTCAAGTACATATAATTGCTCGCTGAAATACGTGGATAGGCATCAATTTCAAACTGTTTCGAAATTTCCTTTGACCACAATGCTTCTCCCTCTTTCACCAAATCGCCAATATTTACTTTTCCTATCAAACTTCCCCATGAATTTCTTCTTGAAACTTGAAATGAACTCACATGCCATCTTCGAACATATGGCTCCTCGAAATGTTCGAAATCATGTTGAATGATTAATGAGTATTTTCTTGTTGCTGATTTATAAGCTTTAAAAAGTTTGATCCCTTCAGCATTTCCAGGGTTAATTTCTAACAGCTCATTTATGGTTTGTAAAGATTTAGCATCCAAGCCCTTTTCTTGTTGAATCTTTATTTTCTTAATTAAGAAATCTTCCTCCCTTGGATAAAAAGACTGCCCGTATTCACAGTAAAACAATGCCTTTGACAGATCTCCAGACCACTTCTCCAAATCAATTAATGCAGATATTGCATCTTTATTATCGTAATCTTTATCTAAAACATCCTGCAATTCTTTTCTTGCCTCATCATATCTTTTATCCCATGCAAAAGTTCTTCCTATTAAAATCCTAGCATCATGAAAATTTGGCTTGCCTTTAAGTATCCTATAACAAAGTTTTCGAGCCTCTTCTCGATTGCCATTAAATGCAAGTCCTTGCGCTTCCTTAAATTCATCAGAAAAACCCTTTGTCTTAAGCGTATCAATTTCCTGAGCGTTCAAATTCATTGAACACAACAATGCAAAAGAAATTACTAATGAGAGAGATAAAAGTTTAATCATATTTAATTTATTCAGTTATTTTCTTTCAGAATTTTAATCCAAATATTTCGTTTTGCGTTCCTGTTTTGCGCTAATACTATCCATTACCGTCAACATAAATGGTCGATAATAATTCCAAAAAAACATTTTTCTATCTTTAATCTGATCAGGACTATAAAAAGCACTACTAATGTTTTCAATTCCACGAAAATAAGAAGAGTATATCCCCATATTATTATCTGAGAAATCGCAGGCAAAATAAAGGAATTTGTAATCCTTATCATGTTCAATAATGGCAGGAAACTTATTGGGTACATTCAAAGAATCCAACAGTCGTTTCCCCTTTTCATTCACATCAATCTCAAAATTTGCCAGTACATGGTTTCGTGTATCTGCTTCATTGATATCGAACCAAAACGGATAGTAAACTTCCTCTGGCACATTATACTCCAATTGAGTACTTAATGAAGATTTTAGAATTGGTAATCCTTCATTCAGGTGTACATCCTGTTCCAAAATAATAATCTGTTCCCTGTTATTTACCAAAACAATTCCTCCTTTTCGGAACTGATATTCTGAATTGTAATTTTTACGGTATAATTCTGGAAGCCATTGAGGAATTTCCGGATTAATTAATGTATCCAAAGAGTGATAATATTTACCAATCCACCCACTCCAATTTACACCTAAAAGCTGTTCGGTTTGCTTTCGAATTATCGGGGATGTTGGAGAAGCAAAGAAATTAAATTCAGCTATTATGGTTTTACCCTTTCTTTTTAATTCCCGAAGCAGATTAAATTCTTCAGCCTGCAGCCCACCGTAAAAAAGTGAGATCGTATCTTTTCCATAATCTGGATGATCTTTCCAATTGGAATTGTAAATACCGTAAGTATCTGCGAAAAATACAACATCCAATGAATCGGCTAAATGTGCACTACTTCCCTTGCCGAATACTTTTAAATCCTTTATTACGTACTGGCCATTTTCACCTGGATGAAAGCCTAGAAAATCTTTAGAATAGTCATACTCTTCTCCGGTAGGTTTAACCCATTTACTTTGGTTAGCCACCCAGAAAAAAGACAAATGCTCCGAGAAATTCTTCTCTGGAGTTGTTTTATCAATTACAAGTAAATTTATGGGTCTCTTTTTTTCCAATTTCCATGCAAGCCATGAAATTACTGGAATAATTAAAATGAGAAAAACCAATACCCGAACTAACTTCCACATTCAATTTTTATATTAAAATTACTTATTATTCACTTTTTTAACGGAAAGTCTCATAAATAAGTTATACTTTTTTGATAAGTATTTTTATTTAATCCATATAATGCCTATTTTCCTATTTAATTAATCAGCAAATTTTTAAAGAATACTTTTTTTTATTTGAACAGTTTTTTTTGATTTATTAAATAAATTTAATCATCCATGAATAAGGTTTTATTAGTTTTCGTCTTACTAGTTTTTTCAGTGCAAATTCAATAGTAAATTGTAGTGCAAAAAATAATCTTTCTCAATCCTCAAACATTAAAATGAATCAAGACAATAAACTAGCAATTGTTTGGACAAGCGCTGATAAAGAAGTCGCTGAAAAAATGGTTTTCATGTATGCATATAATGCAGCAAAATTTGAATGGTGGGACGAAATAAATTTTATAATTTGGGGACCATCTTCAAAACTTCTTAGTGAAGACAAGGATTTACAGGATTACATTAAGAAAATGAAAGAAGCAGGAATAAATGTATATGCTTGCAAAGCTTGTGCTGATATGTATAAAGTTTCTGACAAACTCTCGAAAATTGGTATAGAGGTAAAATACATGGGAAAACCTTTAACTCAATACCTACAAAAAGATTATAAAGTAATTACATTCTAAATCGTATTAAAAATGCTTAACAGGTCGGTATTTGATTTTCTATTGGAACTTAGAGAGAATAACAACAGAGAATGGTTTCATGCCAACAAAAAACTGTATGAAACCGCAAAAAAGGATTTTCAACTTTTTGTTGAATTAAGCATAGAACAAATCAAAACTTTTGATCCTAGTGTTTCTGGTTTAAACGCAAAAGACTGTTTGTTTAGAATATTCAGAGATGTTCGCTTTTCGGAGGACAAAAAGCCTTACAAAACCAATTTTGGAGCTTTCCTGGCTAAAAATGGCAGAAAAAGTCGATATGGAGGCTATTATATACACATCGAACCTGAGCAATGTTTCCTGGGAGGAGGATGCTATATGCCAGCCTCAAATGTTTTAAAAGCCATACGAAATGAAATTTTTCATCATCCTGAAGAATTTAAGGGAATCATTGAGAATGTAGAGTTTAAAAAACACTTTCCAGAATTGTACGGAGAAAAACTAAAAACAGCTCCAAGAGGATTTCCAAAAGACTTTGAACATATAGATTTACTTAATTACAAGCACTATGCTGTTTCTAAGATGATTGATGATCAAACGGTCAATTCAGATCAATTTGTAAAAGAAATTGATAATGCCTTTAAAGCATTGTATCCGCTAAACAGATTCTTAAACGAAATAGTTCAAGATTTATAAAACAAAAGCCAGGAAATGCCGTTTTAACAAATAGAACGGCATTTTTTCGAATTAACAAAGAATAACATCTTTTAATAGAAAACATTTTTTTGTTTGCCAATTCATAACTTATTTAGCTACAGAATTAAGCAATAAATGTACGACAGTAAAAACTACATATTAAAAGTTGAAGAGTTTGTCACAGAATTGTTATGTGGCTTGCCTAAAAATCTATGCTATCACAACTTAAAACATACCAAGGAGGTTGTAGAAGCGTGTAATTTAATAACAGAAAATTCTGGCCTTTCAACAAGTGATACCGAAATCGTAATTATTGCTGCGTGGTTTCATGATGCTGGGCATGCTGTTACTTACTTTGGGCACGAAAAAGCCGGAACTAAAATTGCAGAAGAGTTTTTGAGCAAAATGAATTATCCTGCTTCCAAGATAAACAAGGTTATCAATTGTATTTTAGCTACACACTATCCTCCTAAACCCAAAAATGAGCTTGAAAAAATTCTTTGTGATGCAGACATGTATCATCTCAGCTTAGATGATTATGAATCCAGAAGTTTTTCTTTGCGCAAGGAACTAGAAACGGTTACCTCAACCGAAATTCCGAAACAATATTGGTGCGATAAAAATCTTGAGTTCTTAAAAAATCATTGCTACTTCACAAATTATGGCAAAAAGGTACTTCAATTTCTTAAAGAAAAGAATCTAAAGAAATACTTTCTGTCGCATTGTAATAATTGCAAATAAAAGTTTCAATAATTATCAGAAATTTGACATTTACGAAGAGTCAGTAACATCTAGTAATTTCAGTATACCAAATAAATATTGAAATAGATGTATCTATTCAGTTCTGCCGGCCATTAAGCTATAAACATTTAAATTAAAAACAGCAATACATCTACATATTATTGTAATTAGAAGAGTACTTTAATTGCCACTGGTATCACTTAGCTTAATATATATTCATTCTTAAATTTTAGTTTACTATATTATCCGCATTGTAAACTAACCTATTCTATCTATGAAAAATTTTACGATTCTTAGAACTATCGTTCTTGGATTAACAATTCTTTTTATTAGTAATTTTGGTTTTGCAGCTAAGGCTCCAATTAAATTCGGAAAAGTAAGTATTGATGAGCTAAAAATGCAAACATATGAAAAAGACAGTACTGCCGTAGCTGTTTACTTATGTGATTATGGAGTAAGCGAAATTCCATACATGACCACTACTGGAGATTTCCAATACAATTCCACAAGAATTATCAGGATAAAAATATTAAAAGATGAAGGACTTGATTATGCAGATCTTGAATTTTCATTTGATAAAACACGATCTAATGTGGGAATAGTTAAGGCGTGCACCTACAATTTGGAAAATGGAAAGATTGTAAAAACAAAAGTTAGTGGTAAAGACAGAATTCTTGAGAAATCCTCTGATGATATTTACACCTACAAATTAGCCTGTGAGAATGTTAAACCTGGATCTGTTGTAGAATTCATGTATTCAATAACTTCAGATATACCATGGAACATCGGTCCTTGGTATTTTCAACACAGTATCCCTACCATTTGGAGTGAGTTTAGAGTTAATGTTCCTGAGTACTTTGACTACAAAAAAAATGCAAAGGGATATTTGGTTTTTGATATTAACGAGCATGATTTTGGGAATGGAACCAGAAGAAACGGTACAAATTTTTCAATTGACCAATATCGCTTCGTCATTAAAGATGTACCTGCCTTTAAAAAAGAACCTTATACAACTTCCAGCAAAAACTATATGTCGGCTATTGAATTTGAAATTGCTGGAATCAAAAGCAATACTGGTATTTACAAGGATTTAACCGGTAACTGGGATAAGATTAATAAAACCCTAATGGAAAGTGAGTATTTTGGGCTACAGTTAAAAACAGGTGGATTTTTAAAAGATGTAGTTGCTGAAATTACCAATAAAACAAAATCGGATGAAGAAAAGATTTTGGCTGCATTCAATTACATTAAATCCAATATGAAATGGGACGATTCCTACGGAAAATTCACCACATCCACTTTACGCTCTGCGTTTAAAGAGAAAAAAGGGAATGTTGCTGATATCAATTTAATGTTAGTGGTTCTGCTAAATAAATTGGGTATTAAAGCTGATCCTGTAATTCTAAGCACAAGAAGCAACGGTTTATTGAGCCTGTTCTCTCCTAGTCAATCCAAGTTCAACTATGTTATCGCAAGTTGTAAAGTTGGAGAAAATAGAATTTATTTGGATGCTACTGATGCCAATTGCCCATGCAACCTTCTTCCTGAGCGTTGTATCAATGATAAAGGAAGACTGATTAGTAGCCAAGGTTCATTCTTTGTAGACATCAAGTCAAGTAGTATTTCAAAATCAGCCACAATTGCAAAACTAAAACTTGATGAGGATGGTGTAGTTTCAGGCAATCTTGATTTGTCGCTAAATGGATTTACAGCTTTACAATTTAGAGATGCCATTCAAGATAAAAGTGAAGAAGAACTGCGCGAAACCATGGATGAAGCTTATAAGCTAATAGATGTAGAAAGTGTTGAAATTAGTAATCTTAAGGAGGTAGAAAAAAGTATTATTTCAAAAATGGAAGTTGAAATGACTGAAGAACTTGAAAACGTAAATGATCTTATCTATTTCAATCCATTTATCGTGAATAAAATTGAAGAAAACCCTTTCACCCTGGAAGAAAGAAAGTATCCTGTTGATTTTACTTATCCAATTGATAGAACTTTTATGCTTGAGCTTACTGTGCCTGATGGATATACTTTAGAAAGTAAACCTGCTCCTGCAAGAATCAATCTTCCTGAAAAATCAGGTCAATTCATGTATTCAGCAAATCAGAATGGCAATAAAATTATGGTGGTTAGCAGGTTTAAAATTAACAAGCGAACATTCTTGTATAATGAATATGCTAACCTAAAAGAATTTTACAACCTGATTGTAGCCAAGCATGCAGAAATGTTGGTTCTTAAACGAATGTAGAGATACCATTAATAATTCCAAATGAATTGTTAATGAAGTGATGAACCGTAGGGCAAAGAATTAATGGAGTGTTAATCACTTATCTGTGATCTGTTTTTAAAAGAAGATTGTCACTTGGTTTATCTCTTCTCCATAAAACCTGACCATTGATCTTTGCTTGCCGTTCATTGTTAATTTATGATATTTTAAAAAACCTTAACCAATACTTATGAAAGTCCGATACATTTATTTGTTGCTCCTGACATTTCTATGTACAAATCAACTATCTGCAAAAAAAACACCCGTTTTCCCTGTAAGTGAAATTCCGGAAGAGCTAAAAGAAAATGCAGATGCCGTAATTAGATTTGATGAGACAATTGTCGAAATCAATTCGATCTATAATTTAAAATACTCTTACCATAAAGCCATTACAATTCTCAACGAATCGGGCGATGAATTTGCTGAAGTTGTTGCATTCTATGAGAAATCGATGCCTTTAAGCAACCTGCAAATTGCTTTATATGATGCGGAAGGAATGTTAATCGAGAAGGTAAAATCCTCTGAAATTAATGACTATAGTGCTTCTGGAGAATCGATGTTCTCTGATAACAGGGTAAAACAATATGAAACAGTTCAAAAAAATTATCCATATACCATTGTGTATTCATACAATCAAAGTTTAAACGAATATACAAGCATTGCTGGTTGGTATCCTTATGATGGTTACAGATGTTCAGTACAAGAAAGTACATACAAAATTGTAACAAGTGATCCTACTTGTTTCAAACACAAACTATACGGCTCAGTAATCGAACCTGAAGTAACAAATATCAAAGGACAAACTTCGCATTCATGGAGAGCAAGCAAGCTAAAAGCATACAAGTACGAACCTTATTCCTCTCCTAATTCAATTCAAGGCCCCTTGTTAATTTGTGCTCCTACAAAATTTCAATACGATAAAATTGAAGGGAATACAAGTTCATGGAATGAATTGGCCAAGTGGTTCTCTAAGTTAAATCATGGAAGAGATGTTCTGGACGAAAACACCATTGCCGAAGTAAAAGAAATGGTGAAGGATTGCAAAACAGAATTTGAGAAGGTGAAAATTCTTTATGAATATTTACAAAACAAAACCCGCTATGTTAGTATTCAGGTTGGTATCGGTAGCCAACAACCATTCCCTGCTCAAGATGTTCAGGATAAATCTTATGGCGATTGTAAAGCTTTATCGAATTACATGAAATCGCTTCTTAAGATAGTTGATATTCCATCCTATTATACCATTATCACATCAGCGAATAAACAACGCGACCTTGATACAACTTTCGTTAAAAACTTTGGAAACCACATTATATTAATGGTGCCATTACAAAAAGATACCGTTTGGCTGGAATGTACCAATAAATTCAGTCCTTGTGGATTTTTAAGTTCGAGTACCGATGACAGAACCGTACTTGCCATTAATGAAAATGGTGGACATTTGGTTCGAACGCCAGAATATAAAATGGAAGATAATACCCAAAATAAAAGTGGAGAAATCGTTATTAATCTAGATGGTACTGCTACGGCAAATATTACAGAAAAATGCAGGGGTTTGCAATACTCATACCTAGCTGGGCTTTCTCACTTAAGTCCTGAAGATCAGAAAAAGAAAATATATAGTGACCTGGAACTTCCTGATTTTAAAATCAACAATCATGAAGTATCCAAAGAGTTAACAAGAATTCCAAGTTCGGTTTTAAAGCTTGAATTGGACATTAGAAACTATGCTTCCAAATCGGGTGATCGTTTATTCATTCCTCTTAATTTGATCAACAGAACCAATAAGGCTCCCAAAAAGATTAAAGATCGCAAAACAGATATCTGTTACACACGCGAATATTATGATACTGACAGCATACAATTTACACTACCAGATGGTTTTGAAATGGAAAGTATTCCGGAAAAGGTAATGATTGAATCGGATTTTGGAAATTATTATAGTGAAGCCAAACAAGATGGTAACACGGTAACTTACATCCGAAAAGTGGAATACAAAAAATTCAATTTACCGGCAGAACGATACGATGACTTAAGAGATTACAAAAAAGCAGTGGTTAGAGCCGATAAGGCTAAGATGGTTTTGAAGAAGATTTAAACGTGAACAGTCGAAACGGTCGCACAGTCTAAACAGTCACACAGTCGAATAAGTTAAAATTATTAAAGAATGGCGACAATAAAACAGTTTGAAGATTTACTTATCTGGAAAGATGCCAGATCTTTAGTTCGAATGGTTTATGACTACTGTAATCAAATAAAAGATAAGGGTTTTACCAATCAGATGCAACGAGCAGCAATATCCATAATGAATAACATTGCAGAAGGATTCGAGAGAAGCTCTGATAAAGAGTTTTATCGGTTTCTTGATATTGCAAAAGCTTCATGCGGTGAAGTACGAAGCATGAGTTATTTGGCATTTGACTTAAATTACATGTCCTTGGATCAAAGTCGAGAATTAGAATCAAAATCACGCCTTTTATCAGGAAGCATATACAATATGATGAAATACCTTAAATAATAAGAAAAGCACAATTAGATAATTAATAAACCTAATTGTGCTTTTCTTTAATATGATTTTGCCAAAATTTACATTTAATTATTCGACAGTTTGACTTTTGACTGTTTAGACCTTTTTTTTAATACTCCGGAAGCAGAAATGAAACACAAACCCCACCCTCTTTCAGATTTTCAACATCTACTTTGGCCTTGTGTAAATCCATTACCAGTTTAACGGCCACCAAGCCTGGTGAGAATCTTTTAAATTCTTCGGTGCGCTCGTTTTTCTCTAAATCGAAGAATCGGAAAGTGTAATTTACCTCTCCTGCAGCAAAATGAGTTCCTGCATCTTTTACAAATACCTTAATTTTTTGCCCCATCAATTCAGCTCCTACATACACTTCGGAACGCGATGGCGTGTTTGCAACAGCATTCTCAATGATTTTCTCCATACAAACCAGCAATAAGCGCTCATCTCCACGAATGATGTAGTTTTTAGGAATATCAATCTTCAATTTGACCTTACGTTCTGTAATCAGCCCTTTCAGTTTATCAGAACTCGTTTTTACAATTTCATATACAGGAAGTCCCTGTACTTTCATTTCATAACGTTCGAATCGCAAGGCAGAAAGTAATAAGGCAATATCAGATACGCCAATCAACTTTTCGACTGCTTGCTTGATAAATCGAACATATTTTAAGTTGGTTTTGTTCTTGATAGAGAACTCCAACATATCAGCAAAACCCACGATCCCATTTAATGGTTCACGCAATTCTGTTGACATTAAAGAAAGGAAATCGTTCTTGGCATCCTCCAATTTTGCCAACTGAAGGTTTGCCTCTTGCAATTCATTATTCGCCTCCTGCAATTCCATAGTACGAGCTGCCACACGCTCTTCCAATTGCAAATTCATGAACTTTAAGGATTCATTCTTATGTTTTAATTCAAGATGAGTATTCACACGAGCAATCAATTCTTGCGGATTGAAAGGTTTGGTGACATAATCCTGTCCTCCTGATTCAAATCCTTTAACAATGTCCTCGCTGTCTACTTTGGCAGTAAGATAAATAATCGGAATATCCTTGGTTTTATCTTTTGATTTTAGATACTTGCAAACTTCATATCCATCCATTTCAGGCATCATGATATCCAATAATATCAAATCAAAACTATCTGCCACACAAAGCATTAAAGCATCCTTACCATTCAGTGCATACTGAATTTCATAAGATGAATCGGAAAGAATTGCTTGTAGAACTTTTATATTTTCAGGGATGTCATCAACGATAAGAATACGATGTTTCTTCATTGTCAAATTTTATTTGAAGGGGTTTAAGTTGTATTAATTGAGTTGATTACGAATAAGAACTTATAGGGGGCTTATCCTAATCAAAGCATAAATATAACATATTAATTTTAAGATTTGATAATTAAGAGGCAAAAAGTGGAAATGACAATTGGTAATTAATAATGAGCAATGAATAATTACAAGAAGTACATAGGGCGGTGCCTCTTTTTTTGTCGGATCGAATGCTCAAATAGACTAGCAGTCAAATAGTCTAACTGTCGAATGGTCGAATGGTTTAACTGTCGAATGTTGAAAACATTGTGCTATAGAAAGGTCTGGAAAATAGTGAACAGTTAGCAGTAAGTAGTTATCATTTCAATTTTGTGGTCATCCCGAGTTAGTCGAGGGATCTCTCAATTTAAACTCCAAAACACAAAGCCCAAATCCCAAGTAGAAAGGAGAAAGTGTTTCCTGCCATTCAACGGTCGGACTATTCGACTATTGGACTGTGCGACATTTTGACTACCTATAGACGAATCAAACGTTTTCGATAATGAAATGATCCAATTTTACCATTAAAAATATAAGTTGACACATTTGACAGCTTGACAGTACAAATTATTTTTATAGCTTTGTTTGTTATAACACTACTATTACAATGTTTTAATATGGAAAATTTGCCAAAGGAAATAGCGGAAGCTATTAAAAATGGGGCGGCAGACAATCAATTGATTAAAATGGCCCAGGATCTTTTAGAGAATGGTGACCAGGAAAATGCCGCTAAAGTTTTGGATTTTTGTTTCTAAAGAAATAAATATTCAATAATAAAAGCCTCAAGGAATTCATCTTTGGGGCTTTATTCTTTTCCAATGATTCTCCACAAATATAAAAGAACACGAATGGATCGCTACGGATTGTAAATTTTAACAACAAAGGCAAACGAAGGCGTTTCACAAAGAACACAAAGGCGTAGACGCAGATGTTGATGATAGATCTGATTTTCGCTGATAAGTCTTGTCCACAGATGAACTCAAATGAAGCTGTTTCGTAGAGAACCGTATGATTTCAAAACTGTAATGTTCATTGTTAATTACTCATGGCAGTCATCCCGAGCCTGTGGAGGGATCTCTCAATTTAAACTCAAAAGCACAAAGCCCAAGAAACAAGGTCAAAGGTGAAAGGAGAAAGGGGAATGCCTTATGTATCATTGAATTTACTCCAAGGGTTTAAATTATTTTAAATTTTTTTTTAAATAATCTCTAAGTTTTATTTGTCAGTGTAAATTTATTTTGTTTACCTTTATATTGTCTACAAATTAATCGGGATACCGATATTCCATTTATAAGGTTCTTTAAATGAGCCTAAATATATCTCACGAACATATATTTCCGCTTGTATTGTACTTTGCAGTTGTTGTAATTTATAAATAAGTATGATGTATAGCGTAAACTTATTGCTTGAAAGAGGCAGATCTATAAGATCACCCATTGAAAGAAACTAAAAGTATCCGGTGGCTTATTGATTTTTTCATGCATACAAGTAGTATAAATGGAAAAATTTGTAGACAAACAGTAAGTCACCGGATTAAAATAAAGTCTCCCTAAATGAACAAATAAATTTTAATGTATCCAATATTTAAAATTACCGCAAGAGATTGAAATGCTGCTATTAATACAAGAGAAGTGCCCGAGAGTGACATGAAAGCCTGTGTTTGTAATACAGAAAGATTCTGAAATGATACAAAGCGTATTGGACAATGATAGAGAGCAATGCGTTGAGGATACAAAAAGTTGTAGGGATGATACGGCAGTCTTTGTTTATGAGACAGAAAAGTGTGGGGATGATACAAAGAGTGTATGTTGACGATACAGAGCAAGATGTTTACGACACAAAAAGTTACGGGGATGACACAGCATGATCTGTTTATGACACAGAAAAGTGTAGGGACGACACAAAAATGTTTGTTGATGATACAGAGCAAGACGTTTGCGATACAAAAAATTGTGGGATTAGCACAGAAGCCTATATAACTGTTGCTTTAAACCACCAACTCTCTCAACTATCCAATGATAGCCTGCTTGACGAACTTGTAATCGTCTAAAATACCACTTGTACATACCAATTATTTTTCATCTGACATGTTCCTGCCCATGCAGTGCTTGTCATTAAAACTACTGATACAATGAAAAGAGTATTTTTTACTTACCGCGAAATGAAAAGAAGACTTGAGGACTTCTATAGCGCAAACCATGCAAAAATTGATGCCATTCCTGTACTGAAGGACATCTTTGATGCCCTCTTTGCCAGCTTCAACAAGTTTGAACTGTCCTGGGAAATTCTCACTCAGGATTATTCTGGCTCTACCCTTAGCAAACGGAATGTAAAAAGTCAATTGGCCAAGCATCTCTCCAAATGCAATATGTTGATATACAACTATTGTATCAAAAATGAGATCACAGCAGAATTGCCAAATTTTAAAGGCAGTGAAGGCAGTTTGAATAGACTTTCGGATGAAAAGTTGATTAGCCGCAGTAAATACAGCATCCAGTACCTGGAAAAAATGGCTGAAACAATCGGTGAAACTGGCCTTGCGACCCAGGATTTGGATGATTTGAAAACCCTGTTTACCAACTACGAAGCCTTGGCTCCAAGACCAAAGATTTTGATTGGCAAACAGAAAATTGCCCAACAAGACCTAAGTGATGCTCATACAGATGGTCTGCACATCATTCAGGAAAGGTTGGACAAGGTGATGGAATCGATGTTTGAGGATGCGGAACCCGATTTCTATCATACCTATGTGGAAGCCTCGGAAATTGAGAAGCCCAACTCCAGTACACTGGCTGTAAAAGGTTCCATTCTGGACAAAAGCACCAAATTACCGGTACCACAAGCTCACGTGATTATCGAATCCATCAATTTGGATCATGAGGTGAAAGGAAAAAAGGGAGGTTTTCGAATCAAAAAACTGGAGCCTGGTACTTATACCGTAAAAGTGGAAGCAGTTACCTACAAAAGCATCAGCCTGGACCTGATTCATCGTCTGGGAGAAACCAATGTGCTGGAGATTGAACTTGAGACAGTCGAATAATCCAATAGTTGAACAGTCAAACAGTCGAATGGTAGAAAGGTAATTGTGCCTATCGCTAAAATCAGGGCTGACAAGGAGGTGCAAATTCTCAATTAGTAATGAGCAATTAAACAAGAGGTGCAAACTCTCAATTAGTAATGAATAATTAACAATGAGTAATTAAAAGAGGTGCATTGGTTTGTGCCTCTTTTGTTTTTATAGTCGAACAGTTGAATAATCAAAATGTGTGAAAAGTTGAAAAAGTCTGGAAGGGTCTGGAAAAGTAGAAAGGTAGAAAAGTAGAATGGTCTGGAAAAATATTGAAGAGTCTGTAAAAGTAGAATGGTGGAAAGGAGAAAGTTGCAGTCATCCCGAGCTTGTCAAGGGATCTCTCAATTTAAGCTCCAAAACACAAAGTCCAAATCCCAATCCTGAAAGTTCTCGATACCAAGTTTTTAAGGAGGAAGTATAAAGGAAAAAAGACAGATCCTTCTCTGCGCTCAGGATGACCAGAAGGTTTCCTAGGCAGTTCGAACCAGTTGTCATCCCGAGGAAGCGAGGGAACTCTGTCAAAATACAAAGCCCGAAGAGTTTCTTCGAGCTTTTGTTTTACAATCGGCCCCGCAAGCGCTAACTGCTGTTGGGATGGTACGCCGAAGATTATTCATTTATGACAGAAGCACGAAACTCTTTTATACGCTGCTCTTCTTCTTTTTGACAGATCAATAAAACATCATTGTCTTCTACAACAATGTAATCCTGTAGACCCTGAATCACAACCTTCTTGTCTTTGGGCATGTTTACAATGCAGTTGTCCGCTTCAAACAAATGTACCTTCTCTCCTACAACTGTATTTCCTTGTTCTGTTCTTTCACGTTTTTCCCAAAGAGATCCCCAGGTACCCAAATCAGACCAACCAAAGTCTGCCGGTTGAACAAAAATGTTATTGGCCTTTTCCATTACAGCATAGTCAATGGAAATGTTGGTACAGGTAGGGAACATTTCATCAATAAAAGCTTGTTCTTTATCAGTATTGTAAAACTCCTCGCCCTTTTGGAAAATGGCTGCCACTTCTGGCACAAAACATTCAAAAGCTGACAGAATACTCTTTAATGACCACAAGAAGATGCCTGAATTCCAGAAATAGTTACCTGCTGCCAAGTATTCTTTAGCTGTTTCTAAGTTTGGTTTTTCTTTGAAGGCAGAAACCCTACTCACACCCCCTTCAGTTCCCCCTAAAGGGGGAAAGTCAGCCTGCGCACCATTTTCTGTATTTGGCATTGTCTCATAAGATTGACCTTCAGAACCAATATGCACACCCTCACTATTAATAATTATTAATTGTTCATTATTAATTGAAGGCGAAGCCTGTATGTATCCATAGCCAGTTTCCGGACGGTGAGGTTGAATCCCTAAAGTCAATAGTGCATCATTATTGGCTGTGAATTCCAATCCATTTTCGATAATTCGAGTGAATTCCGATTCATTGGTAATCAAATGATCAGATGGAGCTACTACAATATTCGCACTAGCATTTGAAGCTTTGATTTTATAAGCTGCATAAGCAATGCATGGTGCAGTGTTACGCATACAAGGCTCCAATAGAATATTGCTCTCCAACAATTCCGGGCATTGCTCTTTTACCAGTTGCTTATATTTTGCAGATGTCACAATTAAGATGTTCTCTGCAGGAGCAATAGTTTTAAAGCGTGCAACAGTCTGTTGTAATAAACTCTTGCCTATTCCCAAAACATCTAAAAATTGCTTAGGTTTCTCTTCTGTACTCATGGGCCAGAAACGAGAACCTACTCCGCCGGCCATTATAATGATATAATTGTTATTCATATAGGACAAATTATTACTTCAATAGTTTTGAATGCAGTTCTTTCATGTATTTTAATGTTTCTAACTCATTATCCCCCTTGGGTGCCCACGGAGCAAATTCTACACCTACTCCTGGGAAATAAGGTCCCTCCTTAATTTCGTAAATCACAGAACCTGGTTCTTCAACCAAGATAGTGTGCCAAACACCTATAGGAATTTCTACACCATATTCTCCAGAGTTTGGATCCAATTCCTTTATTTCAAAGACTTCTCCAGCATCATCAAAAAGCAATACCTGCACCCTACCTCTTAACAGCAAAAAGATTTCCACTTTCTCTGTATGCTTATGAGGAGGTAAGTAAGTTCCAGGTTCCAATGCATTGAGCATTCGTTGCAACAATTCTTCACTATTTTTGTGAAAATTGTAATTCATGCGTTTGCGAGGGTTTTTAATAGCTTCCTCCGAAACACGATTTAGTAATTCTGCATTAATATTTTTCACAATTCTTAATCAAATTAATTAAACCTGTTGTGGTTTTCAGTTAATACACTATGCAAGTTGGTGCAGGTGAAAATATCTCCGCTTAACTATCACATAAGTGACTGTCAGGATTAACAATACAGACAAAACTGATAATAGTATCATTGTAAATCCAACATTTGCTTTCATTAAGAATAAAACAGAAAAATTTAATACAATCTGAACAATTGAATAGCCCATCGCGACCCACAAATGTGGAACTTTTGCCTCATTTGCTAAAATCTGATACAAATGTTTTCTGTGCGCCTGGAAGATATTTTCTTTTAACAACAAACGATGAATAATGGTTAGAACACTATCTACTCCATATACACCCAGCAATAAAAATGGGACAATCGATGGCTGAACTAAAAGTAATTTACCAATCATGAACAGCAGAATAAATGCTATGGCTATAGAACCAACATCTCCAGCAAAGCACTTTGCTTTCTTTCTGAAATTATAGAAGTTAAAAACAAGTACACTTAATGAAGTACAATAGATCAAATCATTTTCAATGAAATTCACATGGTAATTGTTAAGCATCCACAGACCAGCTAAAACCGCAATACTGTATGCACCTGTAATACCATTGATTCCATCCATAAAATTGTAGGCATTGGTTATCCCTATGAATAAAATAAAAGCCAATACAATCCAATACCATGGTTGCTCAAACAAATTCAATTGATAAAAGAGCAATGCCATAGCAATCAAATGAACGGAAAGGCGCAGCTTGTTCGATAGTGTTAAAATATCATCTAAAAAACTAACTAATGTGATTAAGCTTAATCCTAAGAAAAACCATGAATATTGAAAACCTGAGTAAATAAAAAAGGATAAAGCTCCAAAGAAAAAGATAATACCTCCTCCTCTTAAGGTGATGGAAGTATGAGAGCTTCTTTCATTAGGTTTGTCGATAATGTTGAAATGATCAGCAATTTTAAAATAAATATTTATAAAGCAAAATAATGATAGTAACAAGAGTAAATACATAAATTAAGAAATTTTTATAACCATTTTTTTGTAGTATTAAGTACATTGCTGGGATTCCAACCAATAGCACGAGCCTTTGAATCATCAAAAGTCAGATTATTTGTCATTTTTGTAAGTTGTCTTGAATTAAATGGAACTGGTTTTCTAAAAATGAAACTGATAAAATCTCCTATTTTAGCCAAAACAGTATCAATCGGTTTTGGTATATTCAAAATTCTAGTTTGCATGAAGTGATTTCCGATTTTCATCGACAATTCTTTAAATGAGGGATTATAACCATCTGTCAAGTTAAAAACACCTTCCACTTCAAGCAATTTTGGAAAAAACTCAACTAATTCCTCAACAAGTACCATTGATCGCTTTGCATGTCCCCCCCTAATATTAGCATATTTTCCTGTCTTTATACCTTTGATCATCGCAGCTAAATTTCCTGGTGCATTTTTTCCAATCAAAAGGGGTGGACGGATAATCACTACCCTTACATTATTCGTTTTGCCCCATTCAACAATATACTCTTCCGCTAAAGCTTTACTTCTACCATAGGGATCTGTTGCGTTATTGCATTCAGTTTCTTTTATAAAATCTCCTGTTTCAAGTCCATATACCGCAACTGAACTCACAAATAAAATTGCTTTTGGAAGTTGATCCAAATCCGCTATAGCTTTTAATAAATTTTTAGTTCCTTCGAAATTTACATTATAAAATTGCTCACTATCCTTATTCGATTTCGGAATCATATGAGCTTTCCCAGCTGCATGAATTACATAATCATATGTTCCTAGCTCTTTCGTAAATTCTTTAGATAAATCACACTTAATATTATCTGTTTCATGGATGCCTATGGAATCAAAATCCCACTTTTTATTCTCTGCAAGTTTAACAATATATCCTCCGAGAAATCCAGAAGCGCCAGAAATTAAAACTCTCATATCCAATTTTATTTAGGAATTAAACAATTTTGTAAATTTATACAAGATCAAATCTTTTGAATAAATATCCTCAGCTAATCTTCTAGAACTTTTCCCTCTTTTTAATATATCTTCTTTGGGGGAGTTTATAATTTCATGTAGAACACTATTTATACTACAGGGATCACCTGCCTTAGCAAACCAACCATTTTCATATTGATCTATTACATATTTCAATTCTGTATCTTCATCTCCAATATAAAAAATAGCTTTACCTGAGGCTAGCAAATTATAGAACTTCGATGGTACTCCCATTCCATACATTCCAGGCGCTAAAGAAACCACACCAATATGGCATTGATTTAAAAAATCATTCTGCTCCTCTCTTGGTCGAGCCCCATGAAAAATAACATTACGTAACTGATTCACTTTGCAATAAGATTGTAAACTTTCCTTCATTGCTCCTTCTCCAATGAAGTTAAAATTAAAATCATCTTTAGAAACAGATTTAATACACTCTAATAACAAACTCAAACCTTGTAATCTCCCAATATTACCTGCGAATAAAAAGGACAGTTTACTTTCTTCAGTATAGGAATTATTATTTATGAAAGGATTCGGAATCAGATCTATTTCCGCCCAATTTTCAATTATACTTACCTTAACTTTTGGATACTTTCTTTGTAAATAATTACTCATATCTCTACCCAAAACAATAAATTCATTTACCTTAAGATAGGCACGCTTAAAAATAGTATTCAACAAATTAAAGATTACACTCCTCTTTTTAATTATGCCAGCAGGAACAAGATTATCAGGAAAAATATCATGAACCAATAATAAAACTTGCCATTTCTTAAATTGAGAAAAGAAACTTAAGATATACAATAATAAAATCGGATTTGTAACAATTAAGACTTTTGAGCCTGAAGAAATGTGTTTTAACATTAATCTCATTAGCCCTAGTGAGATTCTCAATTGTCCTATTAATCTGTTAAGAAGACCATTTTTATCATATCCTTTCCCTGTTATACGATAAATATTAATTTCACCATTCTTCCCTAATAAAGCTTTAGTACCTGCTACTATTCTATCATAGGACACAGGTCCTGCAATAACATTTACATTACAATTACTTGAGAGTTCTTTGGCAATCTCGGTCATTATGTAACCCGTAGAAGTGGTTTCCGGATAAAATAATTCAGAAACAACCCAAAGTGTTTTTTTTTCCTTAGTCATTCAAATCAACTCTATTTAGACCATACTACTCGGCTTACATAATCAGTATAAGACATGATGATTCTTACTATTTTATCAGAAACATTTGGCATAGAGTAATCATATACTGGTCTCAAATTTCGGTCCACACCTCTTTTCTGAGAATCTAATACTACCAATCCCTGCATGATTCTTTCCGGATTTAATCCAACCATCATTACCGATGCTTCTTCCATAGCTTCAGGGCGTTCATGCGCTTCTCGAATGTTCAAAGCTGGAAAGTTCATAATCGACGACTCTTCTGAGATAGTACCACTATCTGAAAGAACAGCCTTTGCTTTCATTTGCAAATGATTGTAATCATGAAAACCTAAAGGCTTCATCAATTGAATCAAAGGATTAAACTCAACCCCGGTTTCGTTAATTCTGTTGCGAGTACGTGGATGAGTAGTAACAATAACTGGTATATTATATTTCTCTGCTACCGCATTCAAACTTTTCACTAAGTTTAAGAAATTATCGGAGTTGATATTTTCTTCTCTGTGCGCGGAAACCAGGAAATACTCTCCCTCTTTTAATTCCAACCTTGATAAGACATCAGAACTCTCAATTTTTTCTTTATAAGCATGAACAACCTCATAAATCGGTGAACCAGTTTTAATCACCCTATCTGCCGATAATCCTTCTCGTAATAAATACTCCCTGGCAATAGAGCTATAGGTCAAGTTAATATCTGCCACATGATCCACAATCTTGCGATTGGTTTCTTCCGGAACACGTTGATCAAAACAACGGTTTCCAGCTTCCATATGGAAAATAGGAATTTTACGCTTCTTTGCAGCAATGGCACATAGGCAAGAGTTCGTATCTCCCAATACCAGGAAGGCATCCGGTTGAATCTCTTCCAAAACAGGATCAATATTCATCAAGATCTTACCTGCAGTCACTGTAGCATTCCCACCCGCAGCATTTAAAAAATAGTCAGGCTTTCTTAATCCAAGATCCTGGAAAAAGACTTCGTTTAACTCGTAGTCATAATTCTGACCTGTATGCACTAATATATGATCTATACTTTCAGTAGCATCCAACTTTAACAATACCCTTGACAAACGGATGATTTCAGGGCGTGTTCCTACTACTGTAACAACTTTTAATTTATTCATTTCAATTTTCTTTTTACAAAAACAATCAGGCTTTAAGACTCAATTACACTTCAAGATAAAAAGTGTCAGGCGATTCAGGATCAAATGGTTCATTCACCCACATTACGGTAACCATATCTTTTTCTCCCAAGTTCTCAATGTTGTGAGTATAACCAACAGGTATATCTACTACCTCCAATTTCTCACCAGAAACAAAATACTCATGTACTTTTTCTTCATCAATTTTTCTGAAACGGATCACACCTTTTCCACTTACCACTAAAAACTTCTCATTTTTGGTATGGTGCCAGTGATTTCCTTTTACGATTCCTGGTTTTGATATATTCACAGATACCTGTCCCCTGTCCTCACTTCTCAACATTTCCGTAAATGAACCACGATTATCCACATTCATTTTCAATGGATAAGAAAACTCTTCCGTAGGCAAATAGCTTAAATAAGTGGAATATAACTTTTTAGAAAAAGAATCGTTCATTTTGGCAACTGACAGATCATTACGACTATTCTTAAAAGAATAAAGCAAATCAACAATCTCTCCCAAACTGATTGGATGAGTCACAGGAACAGCACAAAACTCACCTTCTCTATTTTCATTCCCCTCCAGTGCATGAATTAATTCTCTAACCAAGTCATCGATATAAACCAGTGTCATTTGGTAAGATCTGTCCGATACTGTAATATCCAAATCATGGGCTATATTGTGACAAAAGGTTGCAACAGCTGAGTTGTAGTTGGGCTTACACCATTTTCCAAACACATTCGGGAATCGGTATACCATTACTTTCGCACCTGTTTCCTTAGCATATTGAAATATTACATCCTCCCCAGCCTTCTTGGACTTTCCATAGGCATTATCCAAAGTGGCCTGGGTTGAAGAAGATATCATGATTGGGCAAGTATTTTGATACTTCTTTAATGAATTCAACAATTTACCTGCGAAATCACAATTTCCTTCCATAAATTCGGATTCATTCTCCGGACGGTTGATACCTGCCAGGTTAAAAATGAATGTTGCCACCTTACAATATTGATCCAATGCTTTCTCATCTGTATCAATATCACATTCCAATATTTCAAAGTTGGGATCAAGTGTATAAGTTTTGTCCTTTCCTTCTTGTATATTTCTAAGCTGTGCTACTAAGTTTCTACCTATAAATCCTTTGGCTCCTGTTACTAATATCTTCATACCTTTAAATATTACATATTAACAGGTTCATCTTTTTCTTCCAATACATCCTCACGTATGAAATCCAATTTTAACAACAATTGTTTCATTCCTTCTACATCCAATGATTTGGTATTGTGGGAGTGATAATCCTCAATTTTAGACAATTCTTCATCACCTTCTTTGAAGTATTTGTCGTAGTTCAAATCTCTTGTGTCACAAGGTATTCTATAATAATCACCCATATCAATGGCTTTTGCCATCTCTTCACGAGTTACCAAAGTTTCATACAATTTCTCACCGTGACGAGTACCAATGGTTTTCACTTCTGTATCTGCCTGGTACAATTGTTTCAATGATTCCGCCAATACTGATAAAGTTGCTGCAGGAGCTTTTTGTACAAACAGATCACCATTTTCACCATTTTGGAATGCATAAATTACCAAATCAACAGCATCATCTAAAGTCATCATGAAACGAGTCATGTTAGGATCTGTAATGGTAATTGGGTTTCCTGCTTTGATTTGAGCTACCCACAATGGAATCACTGAACCTCTACTTGCCATTACATTACCATAGCGAGTACAGCAAATGGTAGTTTTTGCCTCTATTCCCAATGCTCTACCATGTGCGATGGCCACCTTCTCCATCATGGCCTTGCTAATCCCCATTGCATTGATTGGGTAGGCTGCTTTATCGGTTGATAAAACCACTACATTTTCGACTCCATGCGCAATTGCAGACTGTATAACATTATCAGTTCCATCCACATTGGTTTTAACTGCTTGCATTGGGAAAAATTCACAAGATGGAACCTGTTTCAAAGCAGCAGCAGCAAAAACGTAATCAACGCCAATCATTGCCAAATCCACAGAACGACGATCTCTTACATCACCAATGTAAAATTTCACCTTAGGGTTTTGCAATGAGTGACGCATGTCATCTTGCTTTTTCTCATCTCGGGAGAATATTCTAATTTCTTTAATATCTGAATTTAAAAAACGGTTTAATACGGCGTTGCCAAAAGAACCGGTACCACCCGTAATTAGGAGTGTTTTATTTTTAAACATCTTTATTATTATTAATAAGGTTTGAATAAACTTGATTCGTTGTTTCAATAAATAAACCACGATAATTTATTAATTGATTTGTGTTTTTACTTCTATAAGATTGTCTTTCCTCTTCTGTTAATGAACACAACCAGTTCATTTTCTCCGCTAAGCTAATAGCATTCTTGGATTCAAACTGAAAACTTAGAGGAATTAACGGATTACATTTAAACATTGGTATATCAGATGTAAGCAACAACGAATCTAAAGAAATAACACTAGATGGTATTCCACTATTGGTTCCTCTTTTGTAAGGTAAAATAACAACATCTAATTCTTCAATTAATTGCTTGTACCGTTCATCACTTAGAAATGATGGGATTACCTTAATTGATAAACCATTAAAAGTACTTAAATCATAGGCATCTGAAGTTGCAAAATTTCCTGCAATTATAAGCTCTACATTTTTGTCTGGCTTATAAAAGAGTCGCCAGGCATCGATTAAAACATCTAATCCCTTTTCATTTCGGATATGGCCTATCATACCAAACTTTATAACTCCATTACTTTTCTTCTTTAATGGATTATCGGTCCTCAAACTCATTACTGGAAAAGGATATTGAATAATGTTATCAGTTATCTGAAAGTGTTTTTGTAAATCATGCTTTGAGGATTCATTGTGTACAATTAAGAAATCTGCTAAATCAAAGAACATTTTTTTTCTTAGAATCTTCTTTTTTAATCCAAGTTCATCATCCGTACCGAAAGGGACTACATCATGACAAGTAATGAGAACTTTAGTTTTTGTGGTTACTTTAACTATTTTTAAAAATAGGTACTCTACAAAAAGGTCCGACGTTAGGTTATAGTTTAGAACAGAAACCTTATGGCTAATTAAATAAATATATGAGTATAATAAAGTAAATAACAACTCAAAATATCTAATTATTAATCGAATTTTTTTGTTCCTATACTTAAAAGGAGATGAAAGTTCGGAAAAGCGATAAAAACGCCTTTTTGCATCTCCGTATGATAGAGGGTAATAATAATTGACAACAAGTTCTTGATCAAAATTGGGTTGTAAGCCTAAAAATAACTCTCTTATATAACTACCGGCACTACCCGCTGAACCTGCGTAAATATGCAAAATATCTTTTTTTCTCATTTTTGTTCCCTATTTCTATAATTATGAAATTCTAATTACATTAATCTTCAAATTGTTAATTGAGAATTTCTCCGAATCGTTTAAAGAATTGATCATCGCCAAAATTATTTAGGCATTGTTCAGAAATATGCTTCCCATTATAAACTTTTCTTTGACAATATATTTTCTCAATAACATGAGTTAACGATTCATTAGAATTTTGTTCATATCCATACCCATTTTCACTTTCCAAAATTGCGTCATTATATATCGATAAATGAGTCGGACAAATTACAGGTATACCGGATAATAATGCATCAATTATTACCATAGGAAACCCCTCTGATAATGAAGTCATGATTATAGAAGTGTAACTAGGCATCTCACTAAATGGTGGAAATCTCAACCCAATCCAATTTATATTATCTTGTATTTCTAATTTTTCACATAAATCATATGCTCTTTCTTTTTCTGGTCCCTCTCCAACAATATCTAACTTCCAATTATCTAATTTTATTTTCGCCAACGATTCTAACAAAAAGCATAAGTTCTTCCTCTGGTCGATACGCCCAACAAAAATAAAGTGTGGCGAACTAGGAGATTCATTTAATGTAATTTGTGCTCTTTGATTTAATGGGGCAAAGGTAAGAAATCTTGCTGTTTCATCTATATAAGATAGTTGTTCACGAATCTGGCTACTAATGCATATCGCCCCATCAAAAGGCTTCACCATATACTTTACATATTTCCTTTTGAGGAAGTTATAAATATGATTAACCATTTTGTAACCTTGCGTTTTGGCATTGAAAACAGTATTCATAGGCCAATAATATATATGAGTATCAAAATGACTTTTTAACCTCCCTACAAATAATCCTAAAAGAGTATGAGTTATTAAAATATTTGAAGGTAAGTATTCTTTAATTTCCTTTTGCAAAATACGATTTACTTTACCGAAATTTGATATTACATTAAATATACTAATTTCATTTTCCTTTTTAAATACAGGGTAAAAGGAAATAGTAAACTCCTTGTTTTTGAACCAATTCCATTCTAAATAATCAGATAATGATATAACTTTAATTTCATATCCTTTGACGGACATTATCCTACTAAAGTTTGAAATTACCGTTTCAACACCTCCCCCTGGCAGCCATGCTGATATAATCAATATTTTCTTGTCTTTATTTATCATGAATCGATAGTATATTGTGTTTAGATTACTATTGTAATAATTTTAACCTACTTCAGATAGGCTAACAAATCATATCGCAATTTATTTCAGCTAAATTTTATAAATTATAAATAAGTATTACATATTATAAAAAGAAGTTAGTGATTCTTTAAAAGCCTGAACTTCACTATAAATATTCCAACGGCTGTCCACTTCACTGAAAGTATTTGTCCTTATTTCTTCACGTTTTACAGAATTTGTATTCTCAAGCCATTTTTGAATCACGTCAGCTAGATCTTCTACATCACCTTGCTTAAAGAAATCTCCGGTAAAATTTGGATTGATTGCCTCAAATTCAGGTCCTTGATAACTAAAATCTCCATGTGTTATTACAGGACAGCCAAAAGTCATTGCACTAATTGCTGTTAAGCCAACATTTCCAGGCGAAACGCATACATCCGCATTATAGAAAAGATTTCCCAAGATTGTATTATCGTAGCAAGGTCCATATAAATGCACATATTTTTCAAGTCCATTTAACTTCACAAGATCATTTAAATTAACTCCATCAATATCCTTTCCTACAACTAGGAAATTAAGGTATACGCCTTTAGCATTTAAAATCTTCATACTATCGATAATCATGTCCAGGCGCTTTTCTTTTGTTACTCTTCCGACAAAAATTAGTGTTGGAAAATCATTATTGAAATACCCTCTAAATATATCACTCTTTATTAGCGACTTACGAACATTCAAATCTTCATCTGTATCTAGAGAATTACCAACACTAATTATCTTATTTTTCTGTATCCCACATTCTGTCATTAATTTTTTGGCCCTTTCATTGTAAACAAAATTAATGTCACACAGCTTATAGTACCAGGTTTTAATCAGTTTCCTAAGTTTTTTTTCTCGTCCATAGATACCATGAGACCAAGAAGCAACATTTTTTCTACTAAATTTTGTCAGAAAAATCAGCATCCAATACGATAAGCAAAATGGGCCCCCCACAATATATAAATCATAAGGTTTATTAATTAGACTAACCGCATTTTTCAGCCAATAAAAATTACCCAATATAGAACGAGGTAGAAGAGAACCTTTATAATTGATTAATTGAGAATAATCATATGTTTTTATACCCTTTGAAGGATCATCTTCACATATATAGAAATCACAATCTAGTTCTTTTGCCATTATATTATATATTGGCAACCTATACATTGATCCCCCTCCAAAAATACAAATTTTCTTTTTTGTCATAAATCTTTTCAATTCATAAAATGCTGTACGCCTTTACTTCAAAGGCTAGTATCATCTTTCGTCTTGTTCACCTTGATATACCGCCAATTTTTTAAATTGTGATATTAAATCGGCCTGCCTTTGGATTATAAGATAATTATCAACTCTTTTTGATTCATCACTTATACATTGATAAAAACACTCAATAGATTTTTCAAAAGTATCATCTGATGATAAATCACGCGTCTCTATTTTCTGATTTTTCTTTAACGTATAGCTCGGAATAAAATTTGGAGGTGCTGTCAATATGCGGTTAGATGTTATTGTTCCATTACTTCCCCATATCTCAATTTCGCATTTGTAATCGTTATCCATACCAAATGCCAATTGTGCTGTGACACCTTGATGATTCACCATAGTTGCAGAACCAAAAATGTCTACTTCAAATTCATCTATGTAGTTAACCTGAGCGGTAGTAAGTTTAGCTGTTTGTCCTATCAAATATGTTGCATATTTAATTGTATAACCACCTGCATCAAGTAAAGCACCCCCACCTAATGATTTTATGTAACGAAAATCATTAGATGCCCTACGAGGAAATCCAAATGAGATTCTATATAGTCGGATGTCTCCAATCTCACCACTCTCAACAACTTCTTGGATTTCTCTCAATTGCCTATGAAAGATAAACATATAATTTTCATGGAGAGTTAATCCTTTTTCTTTTGCAATCTTGATTAAATCTGCTGTATCCTCAGCACATGTAGTAGAAGGTTTCTCCACAAAAACATGTTTACCATACTTTAATGCCATCTTGGCCCACTTGTAATGCAAAGCAGGTGGCAAAGGGATATAAATAGCATCAATTGATTCAGATTCTATTATTGATTTATAACTATTGAAGATTCTACCTCCATAAGTCTCAATGAAAGATTCTGCTTTTTCCTTTTCACTTCTTTGTTGCTCAGTAATCACATTATTGCTTATGCTATCCAAATTTCCGAACCACTCTTCTGGACTGGCTATCGCAATACCAACAAACTCAAATTTACTATTTGCCTTTTGCAATGCAGGCATGAACCTTCTAAAAGCTATCTCGGAAGGACAAATTATACCAATACGTATCATAATTAATAAAAACTAATAGCCGACAATAAACTGCGGGCTGCAATGTTCAAATAGTTATTGTATGTTACAAAAGAAAGCATTTGATTTAAGGTCATCCAGCAATAGTTTTCTTCAACATCTATTGGGAATTCATCTCCTACTTCTACTATCAAATTCAAGTTCTGCTCTTGGAAAAAGCGCCCTCCTTCCTCACTCTGATGTGTCGAATACCAGATATTTTCAGTCTTTGCCCCTAGGAAATATTCAAGATAAGGAATGCTATATTCGTTCTCACCTGTGCGATAATTTCCTGTTAGACATTGGACAGTCGGTGCCATTTCCACAATATCAAAATTCCCTGACTCCAACTTTGCCTGTACAAGAAAATGATAGATTCCGTTAATTTTTTTAACAAGAAATCCCATTACACCCTCTTGGGCCGAACGTACCATAGGCTGATCCCATGCAACAACTTCACGATTCCCAATCTGCACATTAACACCAATAATATCAAAATATTTATTGTCCTCATGATGAATAGTATCACCATCATAATTCCAACATGTCATTTCAGATATTCCAATTTTTGAAACTTCCAATTCATACTTGAATTTTAAAGCTGAAATCCATTGAATAATGTCCTGTGTATCGTGAAGATGATTAGTCGCGCTTAACACCGAATAAAGAAATGATTCTGATTTTGAGGAAAGCAATTTATTATGGTTTTGAAATACTGAAAGTAACCTTAAAGTAGATTCCGAATAGTTGCCAAATTTAATACAAGAGATCACTGTTCGAGTATCCATATTAATTATATTCGGATATCTCAACAATTCCTTTATCTGACCAAGGGTAACCCATATAAAATTCTCTTTTACTTCAATATCTGCATTCTCTGCAACTTCAATAATGATATTTCGGTTTCGCTTCTGAAGAAAACGAGCTCCCTGTTCTGACTGTAGTTGATCTACGAGTTTGGTAACTAGCATTTTTCCAGTAAAATACTCTAGGTAGTTTGGCGCTACACCATTATGAACCCTCGTATAATTACTTCTGGTTGCCTGTAGTGTTGGCGATAACTGAACAATATTCAAATTCCCAGGTTCAATTTTAGCTTGCATCAAGAAATGGACTACACCATTAAACTTCTTCACAATAAAGCCAAGGAATCCAATTTCCGGTTGATTTATGATAGGTTGATCCCATTCTGGAGTGATACCATAATTAGTTTTAATGTGAATTCCGTCAATACTATAGAATTTACCACTCTTATGACGTATTCTATCATCCTTATATGTCCAATCCTTCAGTTTAGAAATAGGTATCTGCGTAATTTCACTATTCACTCTTTCATTCTGGTGCTTCATCCACGCTAAAATGTCTGAAGTAGAAATGAAACAACCATGATGAAGAGCTGATACCAAAAAATCAAATTGAGTATCTTCTACGTTACGTGTTTTCATATAACATCTTAATTATAAATCTTTTGCAAAATCAAATAACTTTTTATATGGAGGCATCTTTATCAATGATTGTATTTTACTATCATCAAAATATGTATGACCACTCTCAATTCTCAAGTCACTGTCAGGCCAAGGTACTGCCTCCACTTCTTGATTGAACTTATTAGCAATTGTAACAGCCGCATCCTTTAAAGAAAGGGTTTCCCCCCCAATATTATAAATCCGACCGTCTGATTTTTCGACGAAACCTCCTTTTACAATTTGATAGCACACATCTTCTATATGTGTAAACGTACGCTTTATCTCTCCACCCCCATATAGAGATATATTATTACCGGCTTTTACTTGTTTAATAAAGAAGCCAATAGTACCAAACGAATAATCTGTAGAAATTAAATTGCCATAAGGAACACATAAACGAAATACAGTATAAGGAATTCCAAAACTATTTCTGTATGCATCAAGTAAACCTTCACAAGCTAACTTATTAACAGCGTAGACTGTTTTGGTTTCTTTGGTATCTTCTTCTTTCAGAGGATTGTCACTGCCTTTATAAACTAATCTAGTCGATGGAAATATAATCTTTGGGCGATAAGGTGAGTTTCGAATGGTATCCAATAGATTTAGCAAACCCAACTCGTTTATTTCAATAAATTTCTCGTAATCGGTAAATCCTGCGTGTGTACCAGTTAGTCCCGAAAACAGAAAAAGATAATCCATATCCAAATTAATCTTTGAAATAGACTCTTTGGACGTTAAATCAATTTTGATATATCCAGGAGAATCGACAATATCGTATAGTTCAACATTAATTCCTAGATTTTTCATATAGAAACTAAGATGTTTGCCAATATATCCCGATGCTCCAATTATTGCACATTTCTTCATAAGTGGATTTATTATAGTTCTGTTCATTTTTTTTTAATCTAATTTTTATCGTACTTAAGATTTACAAACAAAATTGTTAGTATTATAAGAATAACCCCTTCCGATAAAAGAAATGAAAAAAAGGATGTGTTCAATAAAGCCACCATCGGTATTAAAAATAATATGCACAAAAAATTTCTATTCTCCGCTGTTGCCAGGCTATTAATTAAAATAAGAAATAATAAAAATAAAAAACTTACAATCGCAACTCCTGCCACCCCCATGGCGGTGACGCCATCCATTGCCCAAAAAATTGCATTAGCATTCATACCTCCTTCCGTTACAACTTTACCAATAGGTTGACCTGCATAAGGATTAGAATTAGTAATTGCATTAATAATATTGACATGACTAAAATAAGTATGTGGATTATCTTGGAAAAAAGGAAGGTAGTAACCAGAGAAAAGACAACCACCAATTGTAATCGTTCGCATTAAGAAAACAGCAGCTAATACATAAACTAATTCATTTTCCAAGTTGCACAATAAGAAAAGGCTAATTAGTCCCAAACTGATCGATAAGATACTTAACAAGTTTATATTCATTTTATCTTGCCATAAGAAGAATTTATAAAAACTAAACAATATAATAGGTGCTAAAAAATCTGCTTTCGCTCCAAAAATACTATAGAGAAATAAAAAAGAAAGTGCACCAAAAAGAATAAACCTTTTATCCTTTCTGAATAAACCATATACAAAAATTAATGGGAAAATATAACTAGCTGACCATGAGTTAATGTACCCCATAAACGCATTTCCAATTTCAGCATTTTCTGCGCGAAGCTGATAAACAGATGTAAAATCAACTATCCTCATATTATTGTGGTATATTGCAAGTTGCATCACTAAAGTTATTAGAGCAAAAATCCAAATGATTTTAATTGAAATTTTCCTTCTTGGATGCTTTATTTTTATTTTAATCCTATCAGAATAAAAATACAGACTCATAGTAATACATAAAACCATCCAATATTCAATAACATGATAATTATTGTCTTCTTTAAAATTAAACAATAAGCTTAATACAATAGGAACATATCCAAAATAATATAAAATCAATGATAGCCAAGAGGATACATTCCGAATACCTCTGTAAAATACAATTGGGATTAGAGCAATAGAATATCCAATAAAATCATAGAAAAATGAATGAGGTACATCAAAATAGAAATAGGCATGCCAAACAGTTACACAATAGTATTTCCATACATATGAAAAGGTAAATATATATAGGGCTCCAAATAAAATGTTTTTAAATGTGCCATTGCCGCAAAATAATATTCTTAAAAAACTATTCATGAATTAATATCTAGATTGCCGGATTAATACTGAAGTAACTATAATCTAATAAATTAGTATCCCGGAATAAATTATTCTTATCAACAATAACACATAACATATTAACATGCTCCCCATAAAGTACTTAGAAACTTCTCTCAATCGTAAGTTAGTAATCTTTAAAATCTTATGATATATTATAAATTGCACAAGCGCATATAAAATTGAATACACAAACAAGACTAAATTAATTTTATCAAAATATACTGCAGAAATGATTAATGCTCCAATAGCCAAAATAAAATTAAGCAAATTCAATTTAAATCGTATCTCTTGTCTATCAAGGGTTTTAAAAGCTGGAAGAAGTGACTGAGCAAGTATAACAGGGACTGAAAAAACTGACATAATAATAGCCATACTTCCTGCAGGAATCCATTTATTACCTAAAATAAAAACAAGAAGCTTATCGCCTCCAAAAGTTAGAAATAGAATGGGTAATAAGGAAATAGGAAATGTTATTTTCGCAACTTTTCTAGTAATTAATGAAACCGCTTCAGGATCACATAAATTTTCTGATAATTCACGATAATAAACACTACCCATTGCAGAACCAAATACAGTTATTGGCAATAAAATGAATTGAATTACCATAGAAAAATAACCTATTTCATCTTTGCCAAAATAATTTGACAATATTATTATAGTAAGATTTAGCACCGCAAATTCTATAAATCTTGCTGGGGCCTCATAAAGAGGAAATTTCTTATATTTCTTAGCAAGTAATTTAATTTTTGCTATTTTGATACTGCTAGTTGAATAATTCTGTATATAACTTCGCAGAGGAAAAACAAAATAAATTGTAGCGATAAACTGAGAAATTATATTACCAACAATTAAACCATATGAAACAAAAGGAAACTTACCAAGAAAAACCCTTATTGCAGCTTGAGATGTACCATTTATCACATTTGATACAGACATTGCTCCATATTTCTTAGTCCTATTGGCGATACTATTAAAAATATTATAGGAAGCAGTAATAAACAACATGGATGTGAGGAGAGGAATACTATGAAAATTAACAAAAAAAGGAATTCCCATCATCTTACCAAGAGTAAATACAAGACCAACTATTATCGTAATAGATAATGAAATAGTTAGGCATAGCACGATCAAATCAGGTATCTCTTTATCATCATTTGACTTTACGATGGTATTTTCATAAGATAAAAAAATAAAGGAATTCACAATATAAAGCACACTAGAAAATATACCCCATACACCATAATCTTCAGGAGAATATAACCTTGAAAGAATTGGAGTAATAAGAAATGGTATTAGCATTAATATCATACTACTCGATGATAATTTCAAAGTATTTTTAATTAATGGAGATTCAAAAATTGTTTTTGTTTTTGCAAGCATTTTACTGTCTGTAATGGTTGTAAGCTAATAACCCATTATTTTCCAAATTTATGAAGCAACATCAATAATTTGGGATTCTAAAATAGAGCATAGCGTTAAAATCAGTTTTTTAGATTCGTTAAGAGACTGTATATCCTGACACTCATACTTCTTTAATTGAATCTATATGTCCAATCTAAAGAAGTATGAGTGTCAGGAATATTAATTAAATAAATTCTAATTGTAACTCAATTTGTGATTCTTTGATGGCTGTTCTTGTTCTAAAAAAATGGTAAGTGCTATATAAAACTTTGAGTAAATATTTAGAACAGGTAAACTTTACCAGTTAGAACCTTACAATTTAAGTGTTTTTTTAGGATCTGGCTTCACATAAACTGTTTTCCCATGTCTACCAAGTTCAATCATTTTATTTATTAGATAACTCGCATCATATGAATTCATAGTTAAATTTGAAATACGTGATTTAGCATACTTTGATTTATCAAAGTATTTATTCACGATATATTTGGTTGATCGTTTTGTATGCAGTCTAGCAAAAGTTTTGCTAGAAGTTAGCTCATGTATATTTTTGACCGTTCCATTTTCAAATTTGAATTTGGTAATAGACTCGTCTGTAAAAAACTGTTTGAAATATGGCACTTCTTCTCTTAAAACACTTTCAGCACAATGAAAAGCTGTTGGGATATATGACTTGCCTAGCCCCATTGATATAATAATCGCATCAGTTAAGGACAATTTGAAATAAGTGGATTTTTCATCCCATCTAGTCACAGAAAATTGATGTTCTTCGGTTAAAAAGTTAGCATTCGGTCCCAAAGCACAAACGGAATGCATATTCACACTCCTTACTACTCCAGGGTACCTTCTAAAAATTTCTGCAAGTAAACCTGCTCCTGTTGGAGTTCTTTTGATATCAAATATGTCATTTTTCCCAATATTATGTAGAGGATATGCTGGCATTAATAAAGTTCCTTCTTCACCAATTTCAAAAAGCAATGCATCGATAAATTCTTTAGGAGACCCCGTATAATTATAAAATTCATCCCAAGAACAATGCAGCATGACAGTCATTCCTTTTTTTAATCCAAGTTCATTTAGACTACTTATAAGATTATCCGTATTGTACTTTTTTTGGTAATACGTTCTGTCAACTTTTCTTTTAATACCATTCACTAAAAACGACTTACCTCTAATGTTAAAACGTTTTTTTATTAAATTCCAAATTTTACGTTTTATGTCCATTTCATTTATGAGTTTTATACTTTACAATCAACGTTACCCCCCCTTTTCTCAGGGGGGGGCATAGTACTTAATGTTTGGATTTAAATCTAGTTTAATTTTTGCTCCATAATAACAACAATATCCTCTAAATTTTTCATTTTTAATATTTCATCCGGTTCAAGAGATATGTCAAAATGAGTTTCTAATTCATAAGTTAAATTTAAATGATTTAACGAATCCCATTTGGAACAGTTAGCCTGTGAGATATTATCATTTACAGAGTTAAGTTTAAATGTATTCTTAATTATCTCTTTAATTTGATTTTTCATTTTTAACTTTTTATAATGTTATAGTATGGTTTTATTTCGAATTTTTCTTGAGACAAATTTAATTTATAAGATTTTTCAGAACAATTTTCATAGTTATCTTCAATTTTCTCAAATCCAACCTTCTCATAAAATTCACTCACCTGCTTATTTTTGGGTGAAGAAAGGTATGACGCATAAACAGTATTGATTCCATTGGATTTTAAATCTGATAAAAGTGACAAAATGAACGCATCTTCAATACCTCTTCCCAGTATTCTACAACTTAACAAAAAGGAATCAATTATAGCACTTTTTTTAGTCTTATCTAATTTTATAATTGCTACTCCTGTAATACCGCTATCTCCAAATTTATCCTTTACGCTTATACAATTAACTTTACTCCCCCCCTTAACCAAATCAATAATTTCAGATTCAACATACCTTTTTGTTGTTAGATTGAACTGGTTCGTTTTTTGAGTTAACTGAGCTATTCTTGAAAAATTAAAAGAGTCCGCATCTTGAAGTGTTATTTCAATTTCGAGACTTTTTATATAATCAGAAAGATCACTATATGCATTCTTGGCATTAACTCTTTGTTTGTTAGCAACATACTGCTCTGTTTTTACCTTATCTTCAGCAGTGATATTGTAAATACCAAAATATTTGTCAATAATTGTATTAATAAAGAAAGGTAAGCTATAAACTTGAGCAGGAAATTCTGGGGTCTCAACCGATGGTAATAATTGCCTAACCAACTCTCTCTCGACTGGATTGTCATCAATAAAAACTATACTATCCAGTCCGATATTTAATTCCTGTGCAATCTCTTTTATATTATCAACTTTATTATTCCAATTTATACGATATGCAGAAAAATCCTTATTTCGCAGTAATAAAAACGGATTCTTCTCCCAAACATCAATAACATCTTGCTCATTATTTTTACTACAAACAGTTAGAATAACTCCTGTTCTTTTCAATTCCAAAAGTGCTTTTTGAAACTCCAAAAACACATTTCCAGGGTAGTCTCCACCAATCTGAATACCGTTAATACCATCCTCTCCTAAGATACCTCCCCATAAAGTGTTATCCAAATCAAGAACTAAACACTTTTTTCGAATCAAGTTAATTTCATTTACCTTATTCTTAAACCAAGAATTAAAATCATTAGTCAATTTGGGAGAAATTGGCATCTGGGAAATAAAGTAATATTTCCAGTCAATTAACTGATCACTCGTGTAATTGTTTCCAAATGTTGAGAAATCAATAATTCTTATATTATTATTTTTTTTAGAAAGCTCTACAACATCCATATTAAATTGATGAATAGCTTTTTGTATTGAAAAATCACCTGATACAATTTCTTTATAAAAAGGTGACAATAACGTAAAAACATATAAGAATTTATGCTTAGGTATTTGATTGTAAACTATTAATAGCTTATTATAGTAATCTTCTATTTCTTTAACTAAATCTTGATTACATTGCTTATAAGGCAGAACGTAAAACCAGATGAAACATTCGCTTTCAGAATCCATATAAGAGATATCTGCATATCCGGAAAACAAGGCCTTTTCTTTATTAAACAGTGGTTCGATAGTACTATTTCGGAAAATAAAATATTTCATATTATATTATTCATTTATATTTACACAATAAAACCAACTACTTTGTTGTAAAACAATAATTGCTGTTGATTTTATGAAGAATGTCGCTCAATTAGGCAGTTTAAATTTCAATCTACGATTCATAATCCTATTACAATAGCTGATCTCAATACATGATGGCTTCTTTTATAAAGATCTTATAGTCCAATTTAGATTTTATTAGTTAATAAGTAAGAGGCTTTAAAGTGTTTATCTCCCTACGCTTTTAAAAATTCACCATTCATGTTTCGCAACAAATAAAGTAGCGAGATTTAACTATATTGGTTGTTAATATGATTTTATTGCTCATCCGCAATAGATATTAAATATTGACCATATTCATTTTTCTTCAATGGTTCAGCCAAATCTAGTAATTGTTCTTTTGTGATATATTCCTTTAGGTATGCTATCTCTTCTAGACAAGCTACTTTTAATCCCTGTCGTTTTTCAATGGTCTCAACAAATCGACCAGCATCAAGTAAGGATTCATGAGTTCCTGTATCCAACCATGCATAACCTCTACCCATCAATTCCACTTTTAAATCACCTTTCATTAAATATTCTTGATTAACCGTGGTTATCTCTAGTTCACCACGGTAAGATGGTTTGATATTTTTCGCAATCTCAACAACAGAATTTGGATAGAAGTATAATCCAACAACAGCGTAGTTTGATAATGGCTTCTTAGGTTTTTCTTCTATTGATGTTACATTTCCATCTTTATCGAAAGCAGCAACTCCATATCTTTCTGGATCACTTACATAATACCCAAAAACAGTAGATTTCCCTTCTTGCTCAACATTTCTACGCGAATTGGCAAGCATCTGTGAAAGCCCATCTCCGTAGAAAATATTATCTCCAAGTACTAAACAAACATCATCTCCTGCTATAAATTCTTCTCCAATAATAAAAGCTTGTGCTAAACCATCTGGGGAAGGTTGTTCGGCATACGACAATTTAATCCCATAATCAGAACCGTCACCCAGTAGTCTTTCGAATCCCGGTAGATCTTGTGGAGTAGAAATAATCAAGATGTCCCTAATACCTGCCAACATTAAAACTGACAATGGATAATTAATCATTGGCTTGTCATAAATTGGAAGTAATTGTTTTGAAACTCCTTTTGTTATAGGGTAAAGTCTTGTTCCACTACCACCTGCTAATACTATTCCTTTCATCTAATTAGGCTTTATACATTTCGTTATAATAATCTTGATAATCTCCAGAAGTGATATTTTCCAACCATTCCGCATTTTCGAGATACCACTTTACCGTCTTTTCTATTCCTTCTTCAAATTGAAGGGATGGCTCCCAACTCAACTCTTCTTTTAATTTGGTTGAATCAATAGCATATCGTAAGTCGTGACCAGCTCTATCGGTAACGTATTTGATCAAGTTTTCGGAAGCTCCCTCTTCTCTTCCCAATAAACGATCTACAGTTTTAATCATTACTTTAATCAAATCGATATTTTTCCACTCATTGAATCCACCGATATTATATGTATCCCCTAGTTTCCCTTCATGGAAAATTACATCAATGGCACGCGCATGATCCTCAACATACAACCAGTCCCTAACATTCTCCCCTTTTCCGTAAACAGGAAGAGGCTTATTATTGCAAATATTGTTAATGAACAAAGGAATTAATTTTTCAGGAAATTGGTAAGAACCATAATTATTTGAACAATTTGAAATAACAGTTGGCAAGCCATAGGTATCATGAAAAGCTCTCACAAAATGATCCGAAGAAGCTTTTGAGGCGGAATATGGTGAATGAGGATCATATGCAGTAGTTTCCAGAAAGAAGCCCTCCTCATCCAATGAACCATATACTTCATCGGTCGATATATGATAAAATAACTTACCATCATAATCTCCATTCCAAGCTTGCTTTGCAGCTTGCAATAATGACAATGTACCCATTACATTAGTTTGTGCGAAAGAAAATGGATCTTTAATAGAACGGTCCACATGTGATTCTGCAGCCAAATGAATTACTCCATCAATTTGGAAATTCTGGAAAGCTTCCTGCACACTTTCAAAATCGCAAATATCGCATTTAACGAACTCATAATTCTCATTATCTTCAACATCCTTAAGATTAGCCAGATTACCTGCATAGGTTAGAACATCCATATTAACAATTCGATAATTAGGATATTTATTGACTAATAAACGAACCAGATGTGAGCCAATGAATCCCGCACCGCCAGTAATTAATATATTCCTCTTATACTGCATTAACTTCTTTTTAAAATCAAATTAATAATTAAACTCCTACAATCTTCCATCTACAAGATCTTTATCCCAACATCCTTTTATATCATAAATCACGGCATCGTGACCATTTTTCAAATCATCCAAATTCAGATTTAAAAATTCCTTGTGGGAAACAGCTAATATAACGGCATCATATTTATCTGCCATTACTTTATTAACATTTCGTTCAACACCAAATCCATACTCATGGTACACCTCTTGCTCATCAGCCCAAGGATCACAAACTTTAACATTAGTTCCAAATTCATTTAGTTCGTTTATAACATCAACTATTTTCGTATTTCGGATATCTGGACAATTCTCTTTAAAAGTAAAACCTAATACTAATATCTTACTGCCTTTTATCCTATGCCCCTTCTCAATCATGAGTTTAACGACCTTATGAGCTACAAATTGCCCCATCACATCATTAACCTTACGACCAGAACTAATCACATCAGGCTGATATCCCAGTTGCTCTGCTTTCCACTTTAAGTAGTAAGGATCAACACTAATACAATGTCCACCAACTAAACCTGGCTTAAATTTTAAAAAGTTCCATTTCGAACCAGCCGCTTCAATTACCTCATTGGTATCAATACCCATTCTATCAAAAATCAAAGCCAACTCATTAACAAATGATATATTTAAGTCTCGCTGTGCATTTTCAATTACTTTAGAGGCTTCCGCTACCTTGATAGAAGATGCCTTATGAGTTCCATTCAAAAGAATTGAGTTATAAAGTTCATCAATATCAGTAGCAATTTGAGGTGTCGAACCAGAGGTAACCTTCTTTATTGTCAACAATGTATTCACCTTATCTCCAGGGTTAATTCTTTCTGGAGAATAACCTGCAAAAAAATCCTCGTTAAATTTTAACCCTGAAAACTCTTCCACTACAGGTAAACAGACCTCTTCCGTAGCACCTGGATATACAGTGGACTCATAAATGACAATATCTCCTTTCGAAATAACTTTACCCACAGTCTGACTTGCCTTTATAAGAGGATTCATATCTGGTCGTTTATCTTCTGTAATAGGGGTAGGTACAGTAACAATATAATAATTAGCATCATTAATATCATCAAGCGATGCAGACAAATACAATCCATTCTCCCTATTATTTTTTAATACAGATTGTAAATTATCATCTTCAACCTCTAAAGTTGCATCATGCCCTTTATTTAATTCAAAAACACGATTAGTATCAATATCAAAACCAACAACAGGATATTTCTTAGCAAACTCAACAGCTAAAGGCAATCCTACATAACCTAAGCCAATAATAGCAATTTTAATATTTTCCATTTTTAAATCTTGATTCTATATCTTTTTATTTCTTTACTTAAAAAACTAACACCCCAATAATTACATATTCATTAATAAACAAAGAATTTTTTTCACCAATGACTATCAACAGATGTTAAACACTCTAATCAACTATACTAAGACAAATCCTGCTATATGAAAAACAGACTTTCATTCCAACTACTCTTCCGTCCATTGACTTTTCATAGTACAGAGAAATACTTTTCCGAAAACAATCCCTACTCCTACAATTCCACCAAAAACAACCCAGATAAGAAGTATAGTAGCACGCTTAGGTTTTGATTTTTCAAATGGAATTACTATTGGTTTAATTATTGTAAATACAGGTGTATCTTCTTTCACCTGTATTTTTTGTTTCTCCAATTGCTTTGCCAGTTCAGAGTAGACCCCGTAAACCAAGTTGTATTCTGCTGTTAATCGCTCCAATTCAGTCTGAGCTATCGCAGTACTTACATTTTTATTACCATCTCGAAATAAAGCCAATTTATGCATAGCCACATTCGCTTCTTTTTCTTTTTCTGCATAACGCCCTTCTACAAACATTAATTGTTCTTTTGCTTTTTGGATTTTAAAATTGGTTATGGCTTTCTGCAAAAGAATTTGAGCTTTTTTTGCCATTTGAGCAGCGGCCTTTGCTTGTGGCATACGGGCGGATAATGAAACGTAACCATCCTTATCATTGACTTCTAAAGAGAGTTGAGAAGAAAGAATATTGATTAGTTCTTTTTCTTCTTGTGTTATTGATAAAATTTCATCTTCAGAAGACGCAAGCATTGCGTCTGTACGATCACCACGGATGGCACCAAGAATTAAACCAGGTAAACCAATGGTGTATTTCTTAACATAGCCAAATAATCCCGGGCTGTAAATTTCTTCGTAGTAATGGGCAAATGTTACTTTTTCTTTCTGACCTTCGATTGACAAAAGTGTTTTCATCAATTCCTTCTGAAAAGGGATACTATTCACAATCTTTGGATAAAGTGTTGGGGGTATATCCGATCCTCCACCCATTGATCCCAAGTTGATTCCAGCCATTGCTGCTAATCCTCCTAAACTACCACCTAGTTTGGATCCACCATCTGCTGATTGCGGCACCATGGTACAGGAAGCAGTGTATTCTTTTTCTGAAAAAATGGCTACGAAGAGGCCGATGAACATGAAGATGATGGTGGTTTTAATGACGGTCTTTCTGCCTTCCCAGAGGGTCTTTGCTAATTGAATCAAATCAATCTCATCGTCGGGGTGGGTTTGTATGTTGTTGTTTTCTTGCATACTGTGTATGTTGATTACGCGGATTTTAAAATAGATTTCGCGGATGGGGCGTTTCTGCTTTTAATCGGCGTCAATAATTATTTTTTAACTGTGTTAACGAATCTCTTATATTTTAGGGAGCTTTCACCAAAGTTGACTAAAAGTCCTAATTGATATTTGGTTGCTTTTAAATAATTTATTGTTTGTTGTTCGTCAATCTTCAACAAACAAGATTTACTTTTTATTTCTATTATAAGCGAATCAAAGCAGACAAAGTCCGCTTTAAAATATTTGATCATTTTTTGACCGTCATAAAAGAGCTCTATCTTCTTCTCTTTCACAAACGGAATTTTTCGTTTTTCTAATTCTTTTGCCAATGCTTCAGAATACACACTTTCTAAGAAACCAACACCAAGTTTTCGATGGACTGTCATGCAGGCCCCAATGATGGAATAGGTTTCTTGTTCGAATAAGAGTTTCTGTGTTGACATTATCGTTATCTCATTAGTGTAATCCGTTTTTAATCCGCGCAATCTATCTCTAGGAGATCCCTCGGTTCCTCGGGATGACGAGAAGCTCGGGATGACTGCTAATTTGTTTTTTCTTTTCCTCTTTCAACCCCTAAATCCCCTGAAGGGGACTTTTCCTGCACTAAACAAGCCCCTTTAGGGGTTTGGGGTATTTTTTTTCTTTACACGATTCCCTTTTATTGAGAGATCCAATTATACTTCTTTGAGAGAGTTTCCTCTCCCTACTTGTTTGCAAGAGATCCCTCGATTCCTCGGGATGACAGCAAAGATCGGGATGACTGTAAATCTGTTCAAGCCACATCAAAACATCCCCCTGCATCCCCCTTCAAAGGGGGACTTTACCCTAACGGGTAGCCACCGCAATGGCTGTAATCAAACTCGCCAATGTTGATGTGAAGGCCAGCCACTTGCTTGCGTTTGCGGCTTTGTCCACTTCTGGTTTTTCCGGAACGATGATTTCACAGCCTGGTTCGACTCTTGGGAAGCGTCTTCCGAATAATCCGCCTTTTGTGGCTGCTGTTGTTCCGTTGGCATACAGCACATATACTTTTCCTTTCTTGGCTCTTTGGGCAAAACCACCTGAGCTCATGATGTAATCTTTGGCCTTTTTCTTATCCGTAAAGGTATGTGCCACCGGGTTCAAGACAGACCCTGACACCATTACTGTTTCCAGTTTTGATGGTACCATCAATTGATCCCCTTCCAAGACATGTAAATCTTCCACACAACCTGGCTTCTTCATGATTTTTGGCAAGTCAATACCGACTATCTGATACTGCACCTTTTCTACCTCTTCGGCATTCATGGTGGTATCCTGCATGGCAATGGCCAGTTTTGCCTGATATTCTGCATCGCTCAATTCAATTCTTCTGCGCAAAGAAGCTCCCTTTACATAGGCTTCAGGGGTTAAACCTCCTGCCCTGCGAATGACATCGGATATTTTTTCATCCTTGCGGGTAATTCCATATTCTCCTGCATACTTTACTTCTCCTTGCACACTTGCTGTTCCTTGCGGACGATATCCCGGTGCACGGCGAATGTATACCTTATCGAAAGCATTTAGTACAAAAGCTTCTCCTTCTGCGTCCAGCTTCAGGTTTCGATCCAAGCCATATTGGTAGGTATGCAATAGTGATTTGGTCAGGTCTTTGGTTTCATTGTAGTCCAATACACGACTTACTTCCACAGAGCTCACCTCTGCATTTTCCAAAAATCCACCTGCCTGGAAAATCAGGTCGGCAATTTTCATATTCTCTGCCCAGGCATAAGTTCCCGGAAATTGTACTTCTCCTACAATTTCAACCGTACGTGCTTCACGCAAATCGAAAATGGAAGAGATCTGGATTCTATCTTCGCGTTGCAACAGCACATCCGCTTTTCCATTCAAGACTTCGCGAGGTGAGAATGAGATGGCCTCCAAGCTCAAATCCTTTTGTTTGCGAGTGATTACGCCACGCTCCATAAAGGCTTCCTCTTTCAAGCCTTCTGCTTTTACAATCAGTTCAGACAATTTCATTCCCTCCAACAACTGGTAATCTCCAGGGCGATAAACTGCTCCGGCTATGCTGATTCTATTTTCGAAACGCTCTGTAATGGCTCCTGCCTTTATGGAATCCCCATTCATCAATTCAATTTCCTTATATTGATCGGCAGCAACATCCACAAAACTTAGAGTTCGAGTATTGTTGCGATACAAATCCAAAACGTGGGTATAAGCCTTATCAGTAAAACCACCTGCATAGCGCAAGATATCTGCTACCAACTCTCCATCCTTGGCTTCGAACAAACCGGTACGTTTGAACTCACCCGCTACCTTAATGCGATTCACGTATGGGCGAACCATGATCACATCCTGATCGCGCAACTGTACATTGTTCTGTGTTTTTCCATCAATTAGATATTCATAAACATCAACCGAATTGATAATTTTTCCATCACGAATCAAATCGATTACACGGAAAGATCCATTTTCATTCGGTCCTCCTGCCAAATACAGCGCATTGAAAACAGAAGCGGTTGCAGGCAAAGCATAAGTTCCTGGCAAGTTTACCTCCCCAATTACATTCACCTTCACTCCTTTTAAAGCTCCCAGACTTACATCAGCAAAGGTGTTGGGCTGATTGCCTTTCATGCCATTGTAAATAGAAATTAACCTGGATTTGATTTTCTCACTGGCTTTTGCAAAAGACATTCCGTATACATTAACCGGTCCCAAGTCGGGAATGATAATGGCTCCATTTTTTTGAACCACCAACATGTAGGACTGTTGAGATGCACCGTAAACCGCAATATTTACTTCATCTCCTATGCCTAAAGCATAAGAATCAGAAACCGGAACATTAACATTTGGTGCGAAACTTAAATTCTCTGAATTGAAGAAGTGAAAACCAAAAATCTTTTTGTTCTTTTCCGTTGCTTTGAACTCTACTTTCTCCGACAACTCTGCAGGCAATTCAGTCGTAGGCAATTCAGTCGTAGGCAATTCAGAAGTTTGCACATTTGTATTCGATCCAACAAATTGATTTTTCAATTTGTAATCTTTGATGCGCTGAGTCATTTGATCGATTTGCATTTGCGAAGCTCCTCGAGCACGAGCCAAAGCCATTGCTTCTTCCAGACTCATCCCATTCTTCTCCATTTCGGAGATAATTCTTTCAATTTGCTTGTCGCTTAATGCATTTACATTTACCGTGGCTGGATTGATGTTTGTATTTTGCGCCTCAGCCCCGATGGTGGCAAAAGCCAAGATCAATCCCAAGAAAAAAGTTTTTCGAAATAATCGAATCATAATTGTATTCTATTAAAATGCTGGTTGTTTACACCTATTTATTCAATTTAGACCGTTTTGCTTTGATCAAACCCCACTTTTGTCTGATCAAAGATTTTTGCGGTTGCGCAAAAATAAAAAACTACTATCCAATTCCCTAATTTTCGAGCCTATTTTATATTAAATTTTTCTAACATAGTTTTCACGCAAGAGTAAAATCCAAAAAACCAAATTTCAAAGTCCAAAACTCAAACCGGAAAGCTGTTGGGACCAAAACCTAAGCTTAATTAGCCAAGCCCTGTAATCTGTGATCAAAGATCAATTAACAATGATCAGTATGCTGAGAACATTATACCTATTTAAAGGTTTTAGATCCCTCGATTCCTCGGGATGACAACTTAATCTTCTGGTCATCCTTAACCGAGTGAAGGATCTGTTTCTTTAAGAATGAGATCTCTCAATACTTCGAGATGACAATACCCAGCTTTAGATCCCTCTCCCGACCATTCGGGATCGGGATGACTGCTAAACCTTCCGGTCATCCTGAACCGAGAAGGATCTGTTTCCATTAGAGTTGAGATCCCTCGATTCCGCGGGATGACTGCAAACTCTGGATAACTGCTGATTCAAAGCCAGTTCAAATTTCTAAAGTAAAATATCAGAACCATACTCATTTTACTATTTGACCTTTCTACTTTTCCAGACTTTTCTCCTTATCCTTCTGTTTAATATTAGCATACAATGGTAAATAAAAATTCTCAATAAAAAAGCTGCCAAATGTGTCAAGTTGGATTGCATCCCTACTCCTAAACATTTTGATAAAATAAAAGCTGTTTTACACTTGGTGCAGAACAGCTTTTATTTTATCAATTTCTTTAGGACATTTAGCTCAACATCTCTTTTATTTCTTCAGACAAAGCTGGCTCACCCACCAACTTCGATTTTGACACGAAACGCTTATCCAGTTGTTCATATATAGAGTTCATCGATTTAAATTCCGGAACTATAGCTTTCATATGGGCCACAATCTTAAAATTATCGTTGGTTTCCAGCAAGTCATAAAAATGCTCAATCATCAGCTGAACTTCTGCCAATTCATATTCTCTCACTTTTGCCACCATAATCCTAGGATGCTTGGTTGGAATGGTATTTTCTTTCACATTCAACAACTCCTCATACAGTTTCTCCCCAGGTCTTAAGCCTGTAAACTGAACCTTTATGTCTTCATTTAATTTTAAACCACTTAACTTTATCATCTTATAAGCCAGATCTGCAATTTTAACAGATCTCCCCATATCAAAAATAAAGATCTTACCTCCAGAGCCGATTGCTCCAGCCTGCATCACCAATTGGCAAGCTTCGGGTATGGTCATGAAATACCTAGTAATTTCAGGATGTGTTACTGTAATCGGCCCTCCTTTTTCAATTTGTGCTTTAAATCTAGGAATCACCGATCCATTCGATCCCAAAACATTACCAAAACGCGTAGTAATAAAATGGGTAGGACATCCTGGATAATTCAAAGATTGCGTATAAATCTCTGCTATTCTCTTCGACGCACCCATTACATTGGTAGGATTCACAGCCTTATCCGTGGAAACCATTACAAACCTCTCTACCCCATATTCCAAGGAAAGATCGGCCACATTTTTAGTTCCCAACACATTTGTTTTAATCGCCTCAGAAGGATTATTTTCCATCATAGGCACATGCTTATATGCAGCTGCATGATACACCAAATCAGGCTTATAAACATCAAACATTCTTTGAGTTCTCTCCTTATCGCGAACATCCCCAATTACAATTTCAGCATTGTAAAAATTCAACTCTTCTTTTAATGACAATTCTATATCATACAACGGAGATTCCGCCTGATCAAACAAGACAATACATTTGGGAGAGAAACGCGCCACCTGTCTAACCATTTCAGAACCGATAGACCCAGCAGCTCCTGTAACCAAAACGGTTTTTCCATTTACCTGTTCATTGATTTGATCCCAATCCAAGTTAATTGGATCTCTCTCCAACAAATCCTCAATTTTTATGGCTCTAATTTGTTTTACACTCAACTCGCCATTCACCCAACTTTCAAATTTAGGCACCTCCCAAACTTTCACATTGAACTCAAGACACTTTTCAACCACCTCACTCTTTTGAGCATGAGTTAAATCTTTTTTGGCAATAATCACCTTATCCACCTCCTTTTGCTCAATCAAATCCTGTAAATCGGAAGTACTATAGATCTTCACATCTTCCAATTTACTACCTACCTTTTTGTTATTGTGGTCAATAAACGCAACGATGAAACTATTCACTTCGCTACCACTATCCAAAGCATGCTTTGCCATGATACCAAATTCATCACTTCCGTATATTAATATGTTTTCACGAATCTTAGATCGGGTAAGGTATCTATAGTAAATGGCCTTGAATATGATACGACTACTGGTCATCAAGAAGACAACAGCAATGTATTCAATAATCAAAATTGAGAAGGGTACAATAAACACACCATCCCTTGCAACAAAACTTAATAAATTGAGCAATGTAAATACAGCTGACCCTACCGAAACTACAACAAATATCCTTTCGGCGTCCTTAGAACTTGTATACCTAACAATACCTGCATAAGTGCCTCCATAAAGAAATGTTAAAGCCCTTAACAATACAAACAAAGGAATAATTACCTTTGCCGAATTTAGATGAATATCTTCTATATTAAAATTAAAACGCAGAAGATAAGCAGCTGTAATCGAAATCATACTAATCAATAAATCGATCAGAAAAACGATCCATCGTGGAGTTGTCTTATCAAAGATATTAATTTTAGGTAAAGTCATAATAAACAATTTATAGTAGTATAGGTGGTATTACATACCCATATAGTTAACTTGACAAAAGTACAGCCTTAATTTATCAAAAACAAATGTCAAACTTGTCATTTTTTTATTTTTATCAAAAGCTTAAAAGCCTTCACACAAGTTTAATATCTATTCATCACACTACAATGTGTCATTCTTAAGATTACAAAAAAAGCAAACGGTTGCGTCATCACTTTGTTTTTTGTCAATAATTATACCGATTTATTTAACTATTACCCTACGTAGCATTAAATAATTATCTTAACAAACTCTTTTTTAAGTTTTTAGACATCAAAGCAGAAAAAAGGGACGATCAAAATGTCTGGAAAGATGAAAAGTGAAATAGTAGAACAGTATAATGGTAGTAATGAGTAATGAGTAATGAGTAAAACATCCTCAATTAGTAATTAATAATGAGTAATTAATCAATAGATGCAGAGGACTGTGCCTCTTTTTGTGTATGAGCAAAAAGTCACATCGATGAATGGTCAAAGAGTCGAATGGTCTGGAAAAGTATAGAAAACAGTTAACAATGAACAGTTAGCAGTAAAAGCTTGTCATTTTGAATTGGCAGTCATCCCGAGGAAACGAGGGATCTCTACCTGGCAATTAATAATGAGTATGCAAAGTTCGGAACTCATAGCTATCTTCCGCAACTTTATACTTTATACTTTATACTTTATACTTTATACTTTATACTTTATACTTTAAATACTTTCTATCCCTAAGGATTGGGACCTGCAATCTGGCATTATACTTGCTTTTGGCTTTTTTGGTCCAGAAGGCTTTCGGGCTTGATTTTTTTTTGGGGATTTGAGATTATCAACCACAAAAAAACCACCTCAATAACTTGAGATGGTATTATTAATTAATAATTGTTCATTACTAATTAAAATTGGCAAACCTATAAGCCGGGTCCTGTCCTCTACAAAAGAGTTTCTATCATTTATCTTGAACATTTGTTGCCAAATGTCTCTAGCAATCTACCCCCCGACATCGGCCGAGTAAGCCTACAGCTGTCGGTATACTTGATCTTGCAACACATAAGGTACACGGCTACCCATGTCACCACAGGTACCGGTGAGCTCTTACCTCACCTTTTCACCCTTACCAAAATTACCGAAGTAGCTTTGGCGGTTATTTTCTGCTCTACTACTAAAGCCTTTCGACCTTCTTCCAGTTAAGAAGTATGTTACTCTGCGTTGCCCGGACTTTCCTCTCTTTCTTGCGAAACAGCGATAGAACGGTTTGCCGGTGGCAAAGATAATGAAATTCTCTTTGCTTCAAATACCAAAAATCAAATTCCAAAAACCAAAATCCAAGAATCAAATTCCAAACTTCAAATTCTAAAATTCAATGTCCAGAACAATTGAAAACAGATTACAAATTATCAGTAAAAGCTAAAAGAACAGTAAAGTTATTTTTTCACTACTGTCTTATTATAGATGCTAGCCAGAATTTTAATAATTTCCTTGGATTCTTTTTCCAGTTTGATCCATTCAACCTTAGCATCGGAAATTGCAACAATTATCCGGATCCAATAATTAGTCTCCCTTGCCTCTTTCAATGCAATAGCCACCTTATTGGCAAAGTCTGCGGTAGATACAGCAGCTTGAGCTTCTTCAAAGTTCGCTCCTATAGATGTAGCCGATTTAAGTATTTGATAAGAAATTACTTTGTATTCATTTGAACTTGGCAAGCTACGAACTTCATTCACAATTGATATTGAGAATTCAAACAAACGTTGCTGCAAATCAAATTTAGAAGTCATTAGTTCAAAACTTTGTAGTCTTTGGGATTTGGTTTTGGGAATTTGTTAAATTGCAACTTCGTTACAATTTAACGATAAACGCATCCCTAAAACCTTTCTTGCGCACTTCGCGCAATTCGCGACGGCAAACCCAGTAGTCATCGTAGTTGCCTACAAAATAGCGATACAACTCATCATGTTGATCATAGGACTGGCTCACATCTTTTAGGTTAAAACGAGAGCTTTTCACTTTGTTTTTGCCAGCAAAAATCTGAATGGTATAATGAGCATCCGCTGCAGCATCAGGTTGATTTATTACTCTCTTGTCTTTACTTGGGTCCTTAATTCCTGCTCTGGTAAAGCCTAAATCATGAAGTTTTTGAACTGCTTCATCTGCTTTATCCTTATCGGCGTATGGTCCAAGTTCGATATAATAAATTGGTGATTTGGAAATCTTCAAGCTTGATAGCTCATAGTAATAATCAACATATTCCTTTCCACGCATTTTGCGCCCCATATTATAAGTTCCTGCATCCGCTGTTTTTACTTTTTTAGACTTTGAGGCATTCATCAATTTTCCCTGGCTCATCACAAGCAATTCTGCATTTGCATACTTGCTTTTTACCATGTCGTTAAGGTATTTTTCTGCATTACCCACATCTTCAAACTTCCCCAACAAATAGTAATATACTCCCTCCTGTTGATGAACCTTAGGCTTAAGGTCTTCAAATTGATCTGCTGTTAAAATCTCTTTTGATTCTTTTAATTTAATGGTATAGAAATATGCATTTTCTACATTGGTCAATTTTGATATTGCCAGTTCGGCAGCTTTCTTTTTTTGAACATCCTTTTTTTGAGGTTCCAAATCAATTACTCCCTCCAGCTCTTCTTTCGAAAATTCTTCTAACAAATCAACCACCCTAGCCTCTGTATATCCAATTTCTTTGATCTTCTCGCTCAACTCCTCTGCTTCTTTCAATGACTTCGTAACACCGGATATATAATGAAAATCACCCCCCTCGCTACTCAATTCGATCACTCCATCCAGATTTTCAAAGTAATCGGTATAAACAGGATATTTATACTTCACAATCTCAACCGCATAGGAAGTACTCCCAGATGATGCTACATTAAAGTTCAAATCTAAAACTGGGGAAAAGTAGCCGATTGTTCCAACCGATAAAACAAAACAGATGATAAAATAGATATTTCTCATAGTGTAAGATAGTATAGGGTACAGAGATAAACTGGTCGCAATATTAGTAGTAAATATAATAATTTCCTACTTATTAACAATTAAGATTTTCCATTAACAATGAACAATTATATGGAGGATGAAAGCAGATTGATGAATGTACTATAGTTGCAGTCTAATATCCAAGTTCGAAACTTCAAATACCAATCTTCAAATCCCAAAAACCAAGTATAAAGTATAAAGGAGAAAGTGTAGTCATCCCGAGCTAGTCGAGGGATCTCTCACTTTAAGATTCAATCCCGAAAGCTTTCGGGACCAAATTCCCTGATAACTGATAACTGATAACTGATAACTGATAACTGAAATGGCTAGTTGATTACAAATAACAGCTCCAACCTTCGATTTTGTCGATGTTGTTCTTCCGTACAATCTACGCCATCACAGCATTCATTCACCACAAAACGCTCTCCATAGGCATTACAGCTTACTTTACTGGAATCAACTCCTTTAGAAACGATATACTCCTTAGCCATTTTGGCTCTCTTCATAGATAAAATCCTATTGGATTCAGCAGCTCCTTTCGAATCGGTATGCGAATTGATAACGACACCCAATTCGGGATACATCTTCCAAAATCCAGCCATTTTAGTCAATGTTAACTTGGCTTCGGAATTTAAACTCTCCTGCCCAGCATCAAAATGAATTTTACGGAACATTATTCGTTTATCCGGGTAATCAATCGGAGTCAACTCTTTGGCAAAATCTCCACCCATATTTTTCTCCAATCTCCTTAATAAGATATCCACACTCAAATTAGATTCTACTGGATAGTATTTCAAATGTGCTGTCGCATAACCTTGCTTTTCCGCATTTATCTCGTAAAGTATACCTTTACCCAATTCGTAACAGGAAACATCAAACTGAAACTTATCTGTTGTGATTTGTTGCGGTACAATAACCTGATCACTTATCACCTTTTTGATTTCCAGTTTTGCATTTGGAATGGATTCCTTGCTGCTCGCCTCTTTCACAAAAAGTTCAACCGGTATTTTTCGATCTGCACCAAATGAATAAATTCGATCCCGAATCCCCTTATTGTTTCTATCCGAAATAAATAAAAGTTGTCCCTCTTCAGGGCTATCCTGAATGCTAAAATCATTCAGAGACGAATTTAAACCCGCTCCTGCATTCTTTACCTCTCCCCACTTCCCTTCTTTTGTTTTCGAGGCATAAAACAAATCCAAACGACCATAACCAACTTGTCCATCGGATGCAAACCACAACTTTCCATCTTTTAAAAGAGAAGGGTATATTTCATGATGTTTGGTGTTGATTTCATCGCCCAGATTAATGGGTGTTCCCCAAAACTTCCCTCTCTTATGACATACATAGATGTCCATTCCTCCATATCCACCTGGCATATCCGAAGAAAAATACAAACTCTTGCCATCTTTGCTAACATAGGGATAAGCACATGAATACTTTCGCCCATTAAATGGCAGAACAAAACTTGCCTTCCATTTATCATTTTTGAACTCTGCCTCCACAATTTCCATATACTGCCTGCCTTTCCTGGTATACCAGCACGTATAATACATGGTTTTCTCATCATCACGAACGGCAACTGCACCCAGATCAACACCATTGTCCAATTGATTGGCCCAGGGCTTCACTTCAGAAAACTCCTGATCAGCAAACTCACTATAAAACAACTGATAGCTTTTATCGCCACGAGCATTTTTTTTGCCCAGGTTAGAATATATGATTTTATTCCCTGCCACACTCACTCCCAGACTTTTCGATTTGGGTTGTGGATCGATTGATCGTAAAATCATCCCTGAATGATCTTCGGTTTTATGCAATTCCTGAATTGCTTTGATTCTTTTGTCTATAAGAATCCGATTGGCCCCTTTAATCGCAGCTCCTTCACAACACAATATAGCAGCTTCATACTTTTCTAAATTTAGGTAGATATGGGACAAGGCCAACAAATCGTCTGCAGATTTCTCACTATCATATATCTTCTGATAATAATTTTCAGCCTCCTGGTAATCACCTAAAAAGTAATAGGACTCAGCGATCTTCCGATTAATTTCCGGATTCTTGTTTTTAACATTTTTAAAGTTTGCGATTGCTTCGGCATAATGGTTTTTTACAAATGCCTTCTCTCCTCTCCTTAAAAATCGGTTTTGAGCCGACAAGAGAAAGGTGAAACATACAAATAACAAAGTCAGTTGAATTTTGGTAGCCATACTTTTACTGTGTTTGGGATGAACATAAATAAAAATAGGGCTTTTTTATCAGAAAATCCAAACTTCAAGCATCAAATACCAATAAATAAGGAGAAAAGGTCAAGGGAGAAAGTATCTCCAGCCATTTTATATTTCTACTATTTTACATTCTACTATTTGTATTTTCTTCCGTCGCATTTAAACGATCTTCATTAACCAAGGGTATTCAGTTGCGACGACATATGCATGAACCATATACCTTGGGCTACATTCGCTTTGCTCATTTACCCAAGGCTATAAAGATTACACCCCTCCGGGGCTATCCTTTGAGTCTTTTGGACTCGCTTCTTCAAGACCTTTCCAGACCTTTGGACTATCCAACTATCTCACTCTTCATCAATAGTGAACTATCACCATAACTTAAGAATCGAAATTCGTTCTCAAGGGCATATTGGTAGATTCTTTTCCAATCTTCACCAACCAATGCTGAAATTAGCAATAACAAGGTACTTTGTGGTTGATGAAAATTGGTAACCAATCCTTTGATCACCTTAAAATCGTAACCTGGAGCTATAATAATTTGTGTAGCTGCATTAAACAGGCTAATTTCATTCTCTTCCATATAAGAACAAATGGCCTGAAATGATTCTTCTACCGTATGGTGTTTTGGCAATTGATAAGCTTCCCATTGCTTCAATAACTTTGGATCTTCTGCCTCTGTCAGGATTTTAACTCCCATCCAATACAAACTCTCCAGTGTTCGAACAGAGGTTGTACCTACCGCAATCACACCATTTTTTGCAGCAGCAATACTTCTTAAACTTTCTGCAGTCACCTGAATATGCTCGGTATGCATTTCATGATCTCCGATCTGCTCTGATTTTACCGGCTTAAACGTACCCGCGCCAACATGCAAAGTCAGCTCTTCACGTTCAATTCCTTTGGCATCCATTTCTGCAAAAACCTTATCGGTAAAATGCAAACCAGCAGTAGGAGCCGCAACAGAACCTTCATATTTCGAGTAAACCGTTTGGTATCGAATCAAATCTCCTTCTTCTGTATCGCGATTCAAATAAGGAGGAATCGGAATTTTACCGGTTTGTTCCAACACTTCGCTAAAACTTAGTTCTTCGTGATTCCAACTGAACTGAATTTCCTGAGCACCATCCAGTAACTGAATTCTCTCTGCCTGTAATTGATACTCCGTATCACCCACAAAGAAAGGCATGCTTAACACACCTGATTTCCATTTTTTAGAATTTCCAACAATACATTTCCAGGTAGATTTTTGAGTAGCCTGAAAAGCCAGATTGTAATCTGCCGGATTCAGCGGCTCCAAACAAAATATCTCAACACGTGCACCTGTTTCTTTATGGAAGATTAGTCTTGCCTGAATTACCTTGGTGTTGTTGTACACCATTTTCGTTCCCACTTCAATTTCATCTGGAAGATGATTAAATACAGATTCATTGATCTCACCATTTCGATAAATCAATAATTTAGATAAATCTCTATTTTGCAAAGGATGTTTTGCAATTCTATGATCAGGTAAGTCGTAAGTGAAATTTACAATTTCAATCTGTTGTGTCTCTAATGTTTTATTTTCTGTATTAATCTCCATCTTCCTTCATCTGTAGGCCACACATAATCGTGCAGCAATTCATTTTGATCGGCAAAAATAGCTAACTTTGTTGGGAATTAAAAAAATCAGATCAAATGCAAATCAATATAGGCGATAAAGTCCGTTTTTTAAACGATATAGGTGGAGGAATCGTAACCAAAATCATTGATGCAAACACGGTTATGGTGTTGAACGATGAAGATGAATTTGAGATTCCAAGCATTAAAAAAAACCTTGTAGTTGTTGAGGCAGCCGGTGGCGAACAAGCAAATCAGCAGCAAACCACAAATATTACATCAGAAAGTTCGACTGTTAAACCCACTGCACAAAGCTTATTTGTGGAGAAAGAAGAAGTATATGCAGCATTTGCTCCTCGTGAAGGCTATAACCCAACCGAGAGTCCATTAGAACTTTATCTTATCAATGATACCAATCATATTCTTCTGTATGGATTCTATGATAAAAAAGGAGATAAAATGGAAGGCCAAACAGCTGGTAACCTTGATCCAAAATCAAAAATCCTACTGAACGAATACGATCTTAAGGAATTAAATGAACTATCTAACTGTTTCTTTCAGATTTTATTCTACAAATCAGGCGAGTCTGATATTAAAAAACCACTTGAACGAAACATTAAGATTCAACCGGTTAAGTTCTACAAATCTACAAGCTACAAAGACACTCCATATTTTCAACAAAATGTGATTCTCTACAAATTAACAGGTGAAGATTTGGAACACAAACTGGAAGAACTGAGCCAGAAAGAATTTAAAAAAGTAATTCGGGAAAAAGAATCTGACAACAAATCTAAAAACCAACAAGTAAATGTAAAAGGCAAAGAGGACTTGGTTGAAGTCGATTTGCACATTAATGCTTTGATTGACTCTGTTACTGGCCTTTCGAATGCAGACATTCTGGAATTTCAAATGAATAAGTTTCACGAAATCATGCGTCAATACCAAAATTCAAAAGGAAAAAGAATTGTGTTCATTCATGGAATTGGAAACGGAACTTTAAAGAAGAAAGTACACGACGAATTGAAACGCAAATACAAAAAGCACTATCAACAAGATGCTTCGTTTAAAGAATATGGTTGGGGAGCTACAATGGTTACAATAAGATAGCGTAATACAAAGAGAAGAGTACAGATGGCTGTACTCTTTTTTATTTTTTGAATCAGAACAGACTACAAGGAACAAATACAGCGATGATTTTGCTTTAATGCTGATTTTGCTAACGATTTTAGCATTGAATGACTTTTAATGGTATAATTGCACAAATACGAGCGAAAAATGTAAAGAAATTGCCGTTTTTGTACAAATACGAGCATTTCATCACTTGCAATGGTCGTTTTTGCACGAATAGAAGCATTGCAAGAGAATAAATCTTCATTTTTGCGCAAATATGTACGTTTATTTACTTTAAATGCTTGTTTTTGTCATCAATATGAGCTTTTCAATACTTTAAACGGCCATTTTTGTACAAATACGCCTGTTTAATCTCTTGCAACGGCCGTATTTGTAGCAAAATACCCGTTGCATCATTTGCAATGCATGTTTTTCCAACAAATAGAAGTATTAAAGTATATGACTTGCACAATATGAGCCCAAAATCGTGATTCAAGCATTGTCACTGGCTTGATTTGCCAATCATTTTTATTTAAAACCTTCGGATAATACGATTTAGTCACCCCATAAGTACAACACGCACACAAGGACAATCAAGCTCCAGTAAATATTTGTAGATTTAAATCCTTTAAGAATCCAAGAATGATTTGATGGGCTCAAAACATGAAAGAAATACCAGGAATCCTAAAATGGCAATGATTAATCCGGATATTTTATTGATCCAAAACATCTGTTTTAGTCTAAACTTTTTTCTAAACAGATCCACTATGGTTGATAGCGCATACCACCACAGTGCTCCACCCAATAAAACTCCTAGCAATAAATAAAGACCAGTCATTACCGAATGGGAATTTCCAAACACGGAAGCTCCAGCAAACATAGCCCCAAAAAACAAAACCGCAATAGGATTGGATAGTGTTAAAAAAAAGATGGCTAAAAAATCACCAAACATACCTCTTTTACCAGGCGATTGTGATTTTTTAAACTGTTTTACCGTATTGGTTAAGAAAATTCGTAGTCCAACTAAAACCAGAAAAATGGATCCAATTAATCTGAAGTAAAATTCCTGAGCTTGAATAAAATTGATCACAAAACCTAAACCCAACACTGCAATGGAGGCAAATAAAGTATCAGCAACAGCTGCTCCTGATCCTGAAATAAAACCAGCCAACCTTCCCTTCTGCAATGTTTTTTGAATGATTAGAACACCAATGGGTCCTAACGGTATTGAAGCCATTAAGCCCACAACTATCCCTTTAAAAATATATTGAAATTCCAACTAATCGTCTTTTTCAGTTAACAAAATTGAGTCGCAAAGTTCGGAATAAATCTCTTAAAATTCCATATCATCCGAAGAAAATCTTTGAAGAATTGTATCATCGTTTATTTCCTTCGATAACGATTCAATCACTTTCATTGGAACATCAAACAAATCCAACACAAGTAATCCATCCAAACAATCATTAAAATTTGGATCAATATTAAATCCTACAATTTTAGCATTCAGAGAAATATACTTCTTCAATAACACAGGCAACTTGTCATTGGTAATTTCAAAATCACCAATTAACTTATCCAATTTATTGATATCATTCTTGGCCGTTTCCAATAAAATATCAACATCCAAATCCTTAATCTTAACTTTAAACTGCTTTCTCGATTTGATATGCTGCCCCATTTCATAATTGAAATAATTAGCCATTATAAATTTAATGATCAAATCCTTCGACAAATTCGAGTATTTATTACTAATACTAACCGGACCAATCAAATAACGAGATTCTGGATTTTTAAGTAAGAAGTACAAGATCCCTTTCCAAAGCAAGAACAGAGGCATTGGCTTTCTTTGGTATTCCTTCACAATAAACGAACGTCCAAGCTCCAACGACTGACTAAGAATAGGCTGAAATTTCTTACCCATTCGGAACAGACTCTGCAAGTAGAAGCCCTTTAATCCATATCCAGGCAGGATCTCATGTCCTTTTCCAACGCGATAAGCTCCTACAATCTTGTGGTTTTCTTCATCCCAAATAAAGAGTTGATGATAATACAAATCAAACTCATCAATATCTATACTCTGATTTGTACCCTCTCCAACCTCACGGAACGTGATTTCTCTCAAGCGACCAATTTCATTGAGTATATTAGGCAATTTTGATGAAGGTGCACAATACACACAATACGATCGGCTTTTAAACAGCAAATACTCCTCTTTCAGGCCTTCTACCTCATTTCGAATCACATTCCCATCAATAGGAGGAATTACATCTTCCACCTTAACCACCTTTGCTTTGCGCTTAAAGCGATAAAACTTCTTCACCTCAATTGGCGTTCCCAACATGTAGGTCTTTGCACGCAAAAATCTTCCATACTGATTGATATCCACAAAACCCTTCTGATCTTTTTGAGAGATTGGGTTACCAATTCTGATGCGTACCACCTTATTCTTTTTATTCAACAATTCGGAAGGAAGCTTAACGGTTCGCAAACCTGGATGAATCATACCCAACAAATGGAAAACCAAGCTGTTGTTTCCTTGAAAGTAGATCGGTATTACAGGTACATCAGCCTTCTTTATAAATTTTAGAATGGAAGGCATCCATTGTTTATCCGAAATATTATGCGTTGCCGACTGGTAGGTTGAAACCTCTCCTGCCGGAAAAATCCCCAATGGTTTTCCATCGCTCAAATGACGCAGTGCTTCTTTTAATCCACCTGTACTTGACGCTGCTCCTTTTCTATCTTCGAAAGGATTAACTCCCAGAAAATAATCCTGAATGGGCTCTATCTTTTTCAGTAAAAAGTTCGCCATGGCCTTAAAATCAGGTCGAACAAGGCTCAACAGTTTTATCAAAATAATACCATCAATCCCTCCAAAAGGATGATTCGAAATGGTAATAAAGGCACCTTCGGTAGGAATTCGCTTTAATTCTTCTTCATCAAATTCAAACTTAATTCCAAGCTCTTCAATTAAAGCATCTATAAACTCGATTCCGTCTTTACAACAATTATCAGAGTATAGCTTGTTCAGCTTGTCTAACTTCAAAATGTACATTAAAAATTTGGCAAAACTTTCACCACCAAACCAATTTAAACTCTCACTGGCTTTTAGCAAATCTTTCGGATCAACTAATTTCATATATTAATATTTTCATGAAAGTCCTTTTTTATAAGGAAAAATCTTATTCAAATCATAAGATTAACTTTCTTTCTTAGTTTTTGTTTTGATTGTCCTTTCGCTAGTATTCGCTTTAATCGAACACTTCGTCTTAATTAGGCAAAAATAGCATTATTTCTTTTATGATACCGTTCATATTTGGTTAAATCGATACTCTATTCTTCTATTTAAATACTTTCTTTAATCCAAATTCCTTTATGAAAAACACTAACTTGCTTAAAACCTATCTGTTTCAACCTCTTTATCGTCTCATCAAAATGGCTTAATAATTCTGTCGGTTGATGTGCATCAGTGCCAATTGTAACTGAAATGTTCCTCTTACAACATTCCTTCAAAAAATAATCATCAGGAAAAAGCTTAGCAGATTTCTTTTTGTAAATGCCACGAGTATTCACCTCTACTATACAGTCTGATTTCTCAAGTGCATTCAATGTTTTATTCAGCAAGTTGAGATACCATCCCTCCGTTTCCTCAAAAAATCGTCCCTTATTATTCATCTTCACCTTGTCAACATGACCAATAACATCTGGCTTTTGGGTCTCGATCATTTCTATCACCTGGCCAAAATAAGCAGATACTGCTTGCTCAACATCTCCATGAAACAGCTTCTGAATTCCTTCTGAATAATTTGTGTCCGGACCATCCAAGAACCAAAACTCGTCATTTGAATCTCCTTTCACCAAATGCACCGATCCAATGGTATAATCCAATCCCAAAGTCTCTTTCCAGGATTTAAAAGGCTTTGTAATTCCAGGAATATAATCCAACTCCAACGACAGGTATACTTCTATTTCATCCTTATGTACCTCCTTTAAACGATTGATCTCATTCAAATAGGGTTTTACGCGCGAAGATTTCATTGCCCAGGGAACATTTTCATTTAAGGGTGCATGAGATGAGAAACCAATTGCTCTCATTCCCAGGTTGATTCCTTCTTTTATGTACTCTTCCGGATCTCCTTTACCATCACAATAGGATGAATGTGTATGATATGAAAAATATTTCATTAGCTCTTTTTATGTTGTGCAAATATAAACCAATATGGAGAACTTTCAAGATGAGCTTAGGAATAAGAGCATGCTTCTTTAAAATGTTTTTAAATAATCCTATCTTTGCAGTAATTTCAAGACTTATGGAGAATAAAGAAACAACTAGATATAATCAATGGCTACCTACATCAGCCAAAGAGGTTAAAGAGAGAGGATGGGAGGAATTAGATGTAATTCTTTTTAGCGGAGACGCATATGTTGATCATCCATCATTTGGTGCTTCGGTAATTGGACGAATTATTGAACACGAAGGCTTAAAGGTCGCAATTATTCCTCAGCCCAACTGGCGTGATGATTTAAGAGATTTTAAAAAGCTAGGACAACCAAAATTGTTTTTTGGAGTAACTGCCGGTAATATGGATTCAATGGTGAATCATTACACCGCAAACCGAAGACTGCGTCACGATGATGCTTATACTCCTGGTGGAAAGCATGGATTCCGTCCCGACAAACCTACAGTTGTTTATACACAAATCTTAAAAAAGTTATATCCTGAAACACCAATATTGATAGGCGGAATTGAGGCTTCTCTGAGAAGATTAACTCATTACGATTATTGGGAAGACCAGCTGAAACCCAGCATCCTAATGGATAGTGGTGCGGATTTACTAGTGTATGGAATGGGAGAAAAACCATTAAAGGAAATTATCCGCTTAATGAAACGAGGTGTGCCTTTCTATTCTCTTACAAATATTCCTCAAACTTCATTCATTGTAAATCAAGATGAAAAGTATGCCACTAAAAAGCAATGGCAAAGTCAGGAGCTTTTTTCGCATGAGGACTGTTTGGCTGATAAAAAGAAATTTGCAAGCAACTTTAGATATATTGAGATGGAATCGAATGCCATGATGGCAAAGAAACTAACTCAAAACTTTGGCGATCAGCAAATCGTGGTAAATCCTCCATATCCTGTAATGAATGAAAAAGAAATGGATGAGATCTACGACTTGCCTTACACAAGACTTCCTCATCCACGCTACAAAGACAAACACATCCCTTCATTTGAAATGATCAAATTTTCGGTTAATATGCATCGTGGATGTTTTGGTGGTTGCTCGTTCTGTACCATTTCTGCCCATCAAGGTAAATTTATTGCCAACCGTTCAGAAAAATCAATTCTAAAAGAAGTTGAATACATCACAAAAATGCCTGACTTCAAAGGATACCTATCTGATTTAGGAGGTCCATCTGCAAATATGTATCAGATGAAAGGGATTTTTGAATCAATTTGTAAAACTTGTCGTCGCCCTTCGTGCATCCATCCTGATGTTTGTCCTAACTTAAACACAAATCATCAGCCAATGCTTGATATCTACAAAAAGGTGGATAAAATTCCAGGGGTTAAGAAATCATTTATCGGTAGTGGCGTTCGTTACGATTTAATGTTGCATCAATCAAAAGATGAAAACATCAACAAAGCAAATAAGGAATATGCGGTTGAATTGATCAAAAATCATGTTTCCGGCAGACTAAAAGTGGCACCAGAGCATACTTCTGATGAAGTTTTGGAAATCATGAGAAAGCCTTCATTCAAATTATTTTACAAACTAAAAACTCTTTTTGATGAGATCAATAAGAAAGAAGGTACAAACCAACAACTCATTCCTTATTTTATCTCTAGTCACCCTGGAAGTCATGGTACCGACATGGCTGATTTGGCAGTAAAAACCAAAGAATTGGATTTTAAATTGGAACAGGTTCAGGATTTTACACCTACACCAATGACTGTTGCAACGGTAATATATTATTCTGGCTATCATCCTTATACTTTAAAAAAGGTTTACACTGCCAAAACCAAAAAAGAGAAATTGTCGCAAAGAAAATTCTTATTCTGGTACAAAAAAGAATATCGTGATGCAATTAAACAAGAGTTAATCAAAATGGGTAAAAAAGATTTACTCACCAAGCTATTTAGATAGTTTAACAAACAATAAACACTATTGATAATAATTTGGTCGACATTGAATGGGTAATATTTTATTATTAGTCTATATAATTGTACATTAGGTGTTCAAACTCTAAGCTTAATTTATGAAAGCATTTTACCAAACGACTTTTAAATATTTGTTGTTATTAGGATTCATCTTTTTGTTTACAAATTGTGAAAAATCAAAACAAGACAGACAAAATGAGAAAGGAATTGAATTGCTGGCAGATAAAAAGTTTGAGGAAGCCGTCAAGTATTTTACCACGATTATAAAAGAAGATAAAAACTACTTGCCTGCATATTTTAACCGTGCCATTGCTTATTCTTACCTTAACAACAACAGGGTTGCCATAAAGGATTTGAATGCTGTAATCGGCAAACAGAAATTTGAGGAAGAAGCCTATTTAAATCGTGCAATTCTTTATGAGAATCAGAAAAATTACAAGCAGGCCATTAAAGATTATACACAGGTTTTAACCATTAATCCCAGAAATATTAAAGCATATCACTACCGTGGCATATGCAAATATTATATCGAAGATTATAAAGGAGCCATTGAAGATTATAACCATTCCATAAGGATTGGTTTAAATTCTTCAGGCGTATATTACAACAAAGCAGTTTCGCTTGATTGCACAGGCAACTTTAATGATGCCATCAACAATTACAACAAAGCCATTAAAATAGATAAGAAACTCGACAGAGCATATTACGCACGTGGAATTGCCAAACTAAAGAATGGTGACAAAAATGGCGCGATAAAAGACATTCAAACATCAGTTACTATGGGATATAAAAAAGGAGCTGATATTCTGAAGCAGATCAAATAAATCTATCTCTCGAATAGCTTACCCTGCCAGGTATTTCTCTCTTTTAGGAGATTATTCAGTTTGTTTACGAACTGATAATTTTTTAAGCCCCATTTGGGGGCTATCAACCATCCCGGAGGTGCCTGGTTGGTAAATCGTTCCAACATCACATCTGGATTTATTCTCTCAATTACATTCACAATAAAATCCAAATACTCATCAAGTTCAAACATGTAAAATCGCTCAGGATCTTGCTCATATTCCTTAGCCATTTGAGTATTTCTAAGTATTTGAAGCTGATGTAATTTTAATGTTTCAATAGGCAATTTCGATAATTCAACTGCATGGCTTAACATATCTTCTTTGCTATCATGCGGCAAGCCATTTACCAAGTGCACACCAATATGAATACCACGATTGGCTGTTCTTTGAATGGTTCTTTCTGCTTCAATGTAGGTATGTCCACGATTAATAGCCAATAACGCCTCATCATTAGCCGATTCAACACCATACTCTATTGCAATGTAATGGTGCTTCGCCAACTCTTCCAAGTAATCCAACACCTCATTACTTACACAATCAGGTCTGGTTCCAATAACCAAGCCTACCACCTTCTTATGAGCCAATGCTTCCTCATACAGCTCTTTTATTTTATCAATATGACCATAGGTATTAGAATATGCCTGAAAATAAGCCAGGTATTTCTGGGTTTTGTATTTGGCATTAAAAAAATCAATCCCTTCCTCAATTTGCCTTGTAATTGTTTTTCGCGGACTGCAATATTCAGGATTAAAACTATTGTTATTGCAATATGTACAACCCCCAACACCCTTACTCCCATCACGATTGGGACAGGTAAAACCAGCATCTATTGATACTTTTTGAATCCTTTCAGCAAATCGTTTTTTGAAATAAGAAGGAAAATCATTGTAACGTCCTTCATGTCCCCATGGGTAAGTAATGTCAGCCATTTATCATTTATTTTGCGACAAAAATACAAATAGAATTTTAATTCAAAACTGAGCAAGTATATTTTGATTCCTCCCAGTTAATATGGCATATAGAATACTGACTGCTACAAGCCCCTTTTCATTACAATTAAAATAATTTGACTGTATTGCATAATTTTTTTCATTATTAAAGCTACATACTTTTCATTTTTGAAAGTATTCTTTATCTTGCTTCGGACACTTTAATAAAACTTTAAACATGTTTTCAGAACAAGATCTATCTCAATTTCAATCTAAAGGAATTTCTGTTGAAAAAATCGAAGAACAGATTAACAACTTCAAAAATGGTTTTCCAAAGATGAAACTGAAAAAGCCGGCTACCATTGAAGACGGTATTACCAAAATTCAAGATGAAGAACTTGAGATTTACGAAGAAGTGTATAACACACATTCTAAAAATCTTGAACTTTTAAAGTTTGTTCCTGCCTCTGGTGCAGCATCAAGAATGTTTAAAATCCTTTATGATTTTCTAAACACATATCAGGATACTGAAGATGAATACCTGAAGTTCCTATGCAACAAAGGACCTGAAACCATGTTCAATTTCTTTGACCATTTGGAAGATTTTGCCTTTTACGGGGATCTTAAAAATGCAATGATTGAAGAAGGTTTGGACCTGGATAAAATGGCTGATAAAAATAAATTCAAAGAAATTTTATCCATGCTTCTTAACAGCAAAGGTCTTAATTACGGCAACTTGCCAAAAGGATTATTAAAATTCCACAGATACAAGCATTATTCAAGAACAGCCTTCGAAGAACATTTGGTTGAAGCTCTAAACTATGCCAAAGATGAAGCTGGCAATGCCAACATCCATTTAACTGTATCCGAAGATCACAAAGAATTGTTCCAGGAACGTTTTAACAAAACCAAAGATACGTTTGAAGAGAAATATCAAGGCAATTTGAATGTATCCTACTCAGTACAAAAATCTTCTACAGATACAATCGCAGTTGACATTAACGATGAACCTTTCCGCAACGAAGATGGATCAATTCTGTTTCGTCCAGGTGGTCATGGAGCGTTAATTGAAAATCTTAATGAACTTAAGGCAGATATCATATTCGTTAAAAATATCGATAATGTTGTTCCGGACAGGTTAAAGGAAACAACCTACAAGTTTAAAAAGGTTTTAGCGGGTCTATTGTTGGAAATGCAATCAATCATTTTCGATTATTTAAATTTATTGGAAGAAGACCAAGAGATCTCTGAAGATACACTTCAAGAGATGCTAACTTTTCTGGAAGAAAAACTTTGTACTACACCGCCAGCCAAATTGAAAAAAGATAATACGGATAAGGTTAAAAAGTACTTGTTGGAAAAATTCAACCGACCAATTCGTGTTTGTGGAATGGTGAAAAATGAAGGTGAACCAGGTGGAGGTCCTTTCTGGGCCAGAAATACAGATGGTTCAGTTTCTTTGCAGATTATTGAAGGTTCTCAAATTGATAAGTCAGACGTAAGACAGAAAAATATTTTTGAAAGAGCCACACACTTTAATCCTGTTGATTTGATTTGTGGCACTAAGGATTACAAAGGAAACAAATTTGACTTGCGCCAATTTATTGACCCTCAAACTGGTTTCATCTCTGAAAAATCAAACAATGGCAAAGATTTAAAAGCCATGGAACTTCCGGGACTTTGGAATGGTGCCATGTCAGACTGGAACACCATATTTGTTGAAGTTCCTATCATTACCTTCAATCCAGTTAAAACCATTTTCGATTTATTACGAATAGAACACCGAAACTTATAATTAACAAAGGTCTTGCAATGCAAGACCTTTTATTTTTTAGCCCAATGCAAGATTTTTAGTAATAAAAACACCCAATTTGTTAATATCTTACAACTTGGTATTTTTAAAATTAATCCTACTTTTGCAATGCAGTAATCATTTTAATTTGATAAATGATAGATAATACGGAAAACTATCTTGATGGTGATGTACTTACGATAGTAAGTAGATATGAAGAAATGATTAAAGCGAATAAGCTTTACTACTTTGATGTTCACGAATTTGAAAGCATCATAGATCATTATATCGAAAAAAATAAATTTAGCGATGCGGTTAAAGTTACCAACATTGCTTGTAAGCAGCATCCTACTGCCATCTCAATTCAAATTAAAAAAGCTCAGGTATTAATCAATCGTGGGCAACATCTCGAAGCATTGGCAATCCTTAATAAAATTCAGGGAATAGAATCTTCCAACAAGGAGATTTGGCTTTTAAAAGGCAATATCTACAACCTGATGGGAAAACACAAAAGTGCCAAAAAACAATTCGATAAAGCTTTAACGAAAGATCATGAAAACCGGGAAGATCTTCTTTTCAGAATTGCTATGGCTTTCGAACAACTAAATCAATTCGATTTGGCGATTGGTTACTTAGAGGAAGCCTTAAGACTTAATGAAGAAGATTCTGAAGTACTTTTTGAACTGGGATATTGCTACGAGAAACTTGGTTTGGATGAGCAAAGTATCGATACTTACATTAAATTTCTGGATATAAATCCTTTTTCAGATAATGCATGGTACAACATCGGGATTGTTTACAATCGCCTGGCGAAGTTCCCAAAGGCAATAGAAGCATACGAATTTGCTTTGGCGGTAAACCCACAGCACAGTAAGGCTTACTTTAACCTGGCAAATGCACTAGCGAATTCTGGAAAATTTGAGGAGGCCATAAAACAATACATCGAATATTTGGATTTTGAAGATGATCACGCTTCAACCTATTCATATATTGGAGAATGTTTCGAAAAGTTGAATGAATACGATCAAGCACTCAACTATTACGAAACGGCCATAAAAACAAACGAAGAACTTCCTGACCCATGGTTTGGAATGGGACTGATCCTAATGTATCAGGACAAAATTGATGAAAGTTTGGTTTATCTTGAGAAGGCTAATAAATTGGATGATGCCAACCCTGATTATTGGTTTGCTTTGGCATCGGCTTATTCAAGATCACAAACTCCTCAAAAAGCAGTTCGTGCCTTTCGCGAAGCAATTGATTTAGATCCTTATGATCCAACCTTCTCAATAACTTTAGCGGAATTCTATCATCAGAACGAAAAGCTTGAAACTGCCATTGATGTTCTTTTGGAAAGTTGTGGATACAATCCGGAATCGCCAGAACTTTTAAACAATTTGGCTGCCTATTATATGCTTTCGGGTGATTTAAATGCAACAGAGCATTACATTAAGAAATCAACGGATATTGATGCCGAAAACCTGAAAGAAATCTTCATTCAGTTTCCTGAACTAGAAGAAAATTCACAATTCAAGAAGATTATTGCGGCTTACTCCGCTTAAAAACATATTGCACTTAATCTCACGCACAAAACAATTATGCCTAGAAAAATTAAAGATTATGTTCTTATTGCCCTAAAAGGAGTGGGAATGGGAGCTGCTGACGTTGTACCTGGAGTTTCGGGTGGAACCATTGCTTTTATAACGGGAATTTACGAAGAATTAATCAACACCATTAAATCGGTAAATCTAAACACTATTAAGCTTCTTTTACAATTTAAATTGAAGGATTTCTGGAAAGCCGTTAATGGGAATTTTCTTTTGGCTTTACTATCAGGCATTGGATTCAGTTTCTACACATTGGCCAAACTTGTGAAGCACTTATTGGAAACACAACCCATTTTGATTTGGTCTTTCTTTTTTGGTCTAATTGTAGCTTCGGCAATTGTGGTGGCCCGCAAAATTACAGAGTGGAAAGCCAGAACCATAATTGCCATGATTATAGGTACTGTTATAGCTTATATGGTTGTCGAATTAACACCAGCCGAAGCTCCAACCAGCTACTGGTTTTTATTTCTATCTGGCGCTTTGGCAATTTGTGCGATGATTCTTCCGGGAATCTCAGGTGCATTTATCCTGGTTTTGTTGGGATCATACAATCATATTTTAAGCGCATTGAGTAGTTTTAAAATTGATATAATTGCTACAGTGGCTGCAGGTGCTGGTTTGGGTATCCTAAGCTTCTCTCACCTATTAAGTTGGTTGCTTAAAAAATATCACAACATGACTATCGGTTTACTTTCAGGATTCATGATTGGATCATTAAACAAAGTGTGGCCCTGGAAAGAAACCATTACCACAAGAATTGACCGACATGGTGAAGTGGTTCCTGTACTTCAAAAAAACATTTTACCAGGAACTTTTGAATCTTTGCAAGCGCAAGATTCACAACTGTACTTCGCCTTAATTTTAGCTCTAGCAGGATTCTTGCTAATTTGGATTATGGAAAAATATTCTCCTGAAGAATCAAAATAAACATCAACCATTAAATCGAATTAACCACAATGAACACCTACGGCATTCTTGGATATCCTTTGGGACATTCCTTCTCGAAAAAGTATTTTGAAGAAAAATTTAATGAATTAAACATCGAAGCTGAATTTCTGAATTTTGAGCTTCCTTCTATTCAGGATTTGCCTAAAACCTTGGATGAAAACAATCGTCTTAAGGGATTTTGCGTAACCATTCCATACAAAGAAGAGGTTATTCCGTTTTTGGATGAAATCGATCCTTTGGCCGCTAAATTGGGTGCTGTAAACTCGGTTCAGATTATTAAAAATGGTGATAAAATCAAACTGAAAGGGTTCAATACAGATATTTATGGATTTCAGGAATCACTAAAGGAATTTATTGGAGGAAACAGACCAAAAGCCTTGATTCTTGGAACGGGTGGAGCATCGAAAGCCGTAGCGGGTGGCTTGGAGGACTTGGGCATAGCATACCAGTTCGTAAGTCGATCAGCCAAAGAAAACCAATTCACCTACGAGCAATTGACACAGGAAATCATAGAAGATTATAAGTTAATCGTAAACTGCTCTCCTCTGGGCACATTTCCAAAGGAAGACACTTGTCCTGACATTCCATACCAGCACTTAAGTAAGGAACACTTTCTTTACGATTTGGTGTACAATCCTGCCGAAACCCTATTTATGAAAAAAGGCGCAGAACAAGGAGCCAAAACGCACAATGGATTAAAAATGCTGCACCTACAGGCAGAAAAGAATTGGATCATCTGGAACGAATTATAATTACGAATGAAAAATTACGAATTACGAGTAGGGCTAATTTCTATCGTAATTCGTAATTAAAAATTCGTAATTGATTTAAATGTCATACTTCACCGTAAACAAGAAATACCTTGGTTGCACGAAGTAGGTTGACGAAGTAAATGAGAAATCATTCTCACTATTCCTATCCAAAGAATCCGTATCCAAAAGGTTCTTTCCTTTGATGCCAAACTCCCACTTGCTATCCTGCTTTCTGTAGGTTAAATCAGCTTCTAAAAAACTATACTTATTCTCTATAGTCTTGTTCTTATCGGTATAAGAATAAAAATCGTAATCTGCTGTAAGAATAAAGTTTTTTAGGAAAGCCATATCTAATCTTACGAATGGACGCTTGGTATAATAGGTGCTTGTTGTTGCTCCTCTATCATATTTATTGATGCTATAATTATATCCAAATTCAACATTTGGAGCATTCTTAAAATTTGTACCTACAGAACCTGTGTAGTTCTGATTAAACGACTCCGACTTTGTTGGTTGAGATTTCACCAAATTGTTATATTCGCTCCAGGAAACATTAGCTTTAGCCGATACTTTTATATTCTTGAATGTTCGTTGGTATCTTGCATTGGCGCTTAATGACTCATCTGACAAATCAGAATTAATGGTTGAACTAATCTGGTTAATACCAATCGGAATCACATTATTCTTAAATCCTTCTACGCTTTTGGTATAGCTAATATTCGCGAACATGTGTGTAAAGTTGAACATGTTAAAACTAAAGAAGTTCAAAGATACATTGTGCTTTAAAGCGCTTTCCAATTCAGGATTTCCACCGTACACCGAATTGTAATTGTTCAGCACAAATGCTTCTGCATATTTCGCCACATCGGTAAAAGTTCTGGTAATTCTGTAGTTGAATCGCAAATTTTCCGATTTCTTCAACTGCATATTGATATAAACATCCGGCAATACAGAAGTCAAATCATCCTTTACTTTCTTACCATGCTGCGTACTCTTGGTTTCGTATTGATGAAGCGTAAGCCCAGGATTAAAAGTGAACATTCCCGCTTTTAGTTTGTAGTGAAATCCGAAAAACAAATCAGAAACATTGAACTTCACATCATTTTTAAATTCATCACCTGCCATTTCCAAATCAGATCCTTCATCCAATTTTTGGAATATCTCCGTATCGTAATTCTGATGATTCTGCGTAGTTCCCAGCGTAAACTGCAGGTTGCTCTTGTCACCGGTAACCAAATAGTAATCCAGCTTTGCATCTACCTTATTGGTAACAATTCTCTTCTCCTGATTCATATTGTACAAACTCACTGAATTATCTACAGGAAATAGTGTTGTAAAGGCAAACTCATCACGAATCGAATTGTAAAACGGATCCTCATTTTGATACAAATGCTGACCTTCGAAAGCAAATATGTTCTTATCATTTGCGGTATAATAGATTTTAGCAGATTGTTGCAAGGTAATTGGTTCCTGCTGTTTCAACTGATAAATTTTATCCAATTCATCATTAACCGTCGACTCTACATCTTCTTCTTCTTCATCCTTAGATTGCTTCACAAAAATGTCGTAATCAAACTGAAAGTTTGCATTTGGCTTGTACACTGAATTGAATTTGAACAAACCCAGCTCTGCATCCTGATCGTTCCTGGTAATGCTTTTTTCCACCTGCGATTGATTATCCTCCAACTCATATGTAGTTATTTTCTGAGTCTCCATTAATGTTCCCGTATAAGAATAGATTCCAAATCCACCAATATCCCAAGTATCTTTCAACGCATAACTAAAGTTCAAAGCTTCAAATCTGGTTTCGATATCCTTGGCTCGATTATTTTGAGCTGTAGAAATTCCCAAAGAATTCCCTCCCACGCTAATGGAACTTCCTCCTCCTGGATTAAATCCTCTAAAACCACCCGTAAAATTCATGAAGTCTCTTCGGGTAAAAGGAACCTCACCAATATTATTGGCATCGGTAATCAGGTTTAAACTGAATTTAGGGCTGTAATAAAACAGTTTGGGATGCGCCAAATACTTCTCATCAGGACCTGCACCAGCTGTGAACTCACCAAACCAAAACTTATCCTTCCCTTTCTTCAGTCTAATATTCAAAGCAATATTATCCTCGTCGTTTGTAAGGCCTCTCATTTGGCCAATTTCATTGTAGTTTCTTAGCACTTCCACCTTACTTACTGCATCGGCTGGAATGTTATCGGCAGCAATTTTAGAATCGCCATCGAAGAAATCCTTTCCTTCCACCATCACTTTTTGCACCTGCTTCCCTTCTACTTCAATCTGTCCATCCTCGTTCATTTCCACTCCTGGCAGAGTAACCAGAACATCTTTCAGTTTGCGCTCAGTTCCCACAGTAAACGAATCAGTATCGTAAACAATGGTATCGCCTTTCACCATTACAGGCATGGTGTACGTTACATCAACCTCGTTCAACATGCTGTTCTCTTCCGACATGCTAACATCATGACTTCCATCTTCTGTAGTAGCCTCGTATCGGAATTCTTTAGCAGCATAGCCAATAAAACTCACCTTAATATTGTACACCGAACCTGACTTCAACTTCACCTTATACAAACCACTATGATTGGTAACACAATACGATTCCAACAAGTTCGTCTCCGCATTTATTGCAATTACATTGGCCATTTCGATGGCCTTACCAGAATCATCCGTAACGATTCCTTTAAGATTGACATTCTCCTGCGCAAAAGTCATAAGACTTGCACACAACAATACCAATATGAAAAAATACTTTTTCATGATTTTCCTTTTATTAAATGAAGTAGTGGGTTGATATGTTATTTAGTTTAAGCTTTCTTACCCTCCTCTGTCTGTCGACTCCCGATAGCTATCGCGAATCCCCTAAAAGGGGAGAAACTAAAAATCAGCGTTTTTTCCTATAACTGATCATTGTTTACTGATCACTGCTAATGCATTCCTCTTCCGCCTCCAGGTCTCATGCTTCTAAAATTCTCACGCATCTCTTTCATTTTCTTGCGCGATATCTCATCATATTCAGCCTGACTCACCTCTTTTCCTTTCTTAGGTTCTTTGATTTCAATCTTCTCTTTCGGATTCATCACAATTTTTGAACATAGAATACTGGTTCTGCCATCATTCAATTCCATGATTAGACCAGGCAATCCCCAATATTCTCCCGGACCTTGATTCACAGGAATCTCAGGACAATACCAAGCTACAATTTCAATCTCCTTTTCAATCACCTCAGGCTCTTTATCATCCGCTTGCTCGTCTCTACTCCCGCGCTGAAAAAAGGCCCTCATATTAGGCTCACTCACATGTTTCACCGCAGTAGCCTTATAAGCTGTGTAATTGCCAATCTTTTTGGTTTCTGCCTGCATTTGCCATTGTAGCTTTGGCAAACTATCGTTCACTAAAAAAATCTTTCCAAACAAATCTTTTGATACTGCATATTTTCCCGACTTCACATTCTTGTAGTAATCTTCACCACCAGCACCCATCATCATTCCCATTCGCATGCCGCCTCGGCCCTGTCCCATTCCTGGCTGTTCCAACTTTTCTTCCTGTTTGTATACCGATTCGGTTCTGTTAAAACTTAAGATGTAGGTTCTCTCGCTCATCTGTTTCATACGTTCCAGAATCATCTTTTTTCGATCTTCAGGAATTTGTCTTCCTCCAAAATCCATATTAATGGTGGTTTTACTTTCATAGTAAGCTTTACCCTGAAAGTCTTGAGCAAATAAGCTGTTTCCAAAAACAAGGAAACAAGCAAATGCGAATAGAAATTTCTTCATGATGTACAATGTATGTTCGTTATGCTGCTATGACTTCCATTTTTGCAAATGGTTTAAAACTAGAATCTAAAAAATCTCAATAATACCAATTGCAGTATCTAATTAGCCAATTAGTAATTTTGGCTCTGTATAATTTATATTTGGTATCCCTTTATAATTACCCTCTACTTTGTTTGTTCTATTTTAATGGGCATGGGAAGATCAGGCTGCTTATGCACAGAAAACTTTTAGAAAGACGGGGAAGCTGAGAACTTGTTCGAAGATCACCCCGCCGCACTTAAAGTTTTCAAGTATAAGTGGTTTGAGCTTACACGCCCTAGATTTTTTGCATCCTTTTCCATCGATGGAACCGACCGAAGGGAGCTCATGAATTCCTTAATAAAGAAATTATTTAATGAATAAAAAGGATGAGCCTTGCGGCTTGAGCATTATGAATGCTAATAGAAGGAATTAGATTTATAGGGCTCATTTAATAGTGTAATTAGTATTAAACTTTACTTGGGTAGATTTTTGTTAGTTAAGGTGGTTTTAATAATTTCGGGCATTCTTAGGAATTTAAACCTACTGACAACAAATGCAAGCAAGCAAATACATATACACCTACATCTACGACAATCACGAAAGTGATCTTTGCAAACTAGAATCAAAGTATCTTTTCAACCAGGAAGAAAAGGACAAGCTATTGATTTCTGATATCAAGATAGAACCTTCGTGCAGTGCTTTCATCCGAAAAAGAGTTGATGTTCAACTGCAGTCAGAGGATTATTTGGAACTGATCGAGAAAATCAAAAATGAAAAGATCTCGGTAGATGATTTCAAGGTGGAATATGTGGTTTTAAATGGCGACAAAACCAAGTACAAGGATCGTCTGGACAAACTAAGAGATGTTGGCTACAATATTAATGGCATGCCCGAATATTACAAGCCAAAAATCACTTATGCCATTTGTTATCACGAAGGAACCTGGTATTTTGGAACCTTGCTTAAAAATGATTTTGCCTGGGAGAAACACAACAAAAAACCATTCTCCTATAGCAATTCAATCAATATTAACATTGCCAAAGCATTGGTAATCCTGGCTGCCAAAACCAATAAGGAAACAAAACTGTTGGATGCCTGCTGCGGTGTTGGTACCATTATGCTCGAAGCCTGTTTTGCCGGATACCATATTGAAGGTAATGATATCAACTGGAAGGTATGCCGACAAGCGCGCCAAAACCTTGCTCATTTCAACTACGATACAACAGTGTATCGCTCGGATATTAAAGATATCGAGAACAGGTACGATGCTGCCATTATTGATTTGCCATACAATTTGTTTAGCTATGCTGATGAGAACACCATCTCCCATATCATCGAGTCGTCAACCAAACTAACCGATCGATTGGTGATTGTTTCTACCACAGACATTTCTGAAATTGTAAACAATGCAGGCATGAGCATAACCGATCATTGCAGTGTTCGCAAAAAGGAGAAAGCAAATTTCGCCAGAAGAATTTGGGTTTGCGAAAAAGCGAACTGATCCATTATAGAGGAAGAAAATACAAGCTATTAAAAGATAACTTTCAAAGAGGGTGTCCAAAAAGTTCAATATTATTGTCATTCTGAGTTTAGCGAAGAATCTGTCCCTTTGATTAACAGATGTTTCTCTTCATTCAACATGACATTGTATTCGATTGAACTTACTTTTTGGACACCCTCTTTTCTTTTGCCATTCATTTACCATCCATAATCATCACACTTAAACCACAAACTTTAGCAATAGATTGTTTTGTTAATTAATGTGCTTTTCATAAATTCGGAAATCGTAATAGGATCAATCAGTTTGTACAGAAATGCTCTCTTGCAAAAAACAAAAGTGCATTTGAAACAACATAGTCTATTACATACTGAATTCATGACCATTACTCAAAACAACAGATAAGAAAAATATGGTGCATTGCACTTTACACAAATGTTGTGTTTCATGCAAGAGCAGCATTGTAGATATTTAAATCTCAGTTAGAATGAAATGACGATTCCAGTTAAAAAATATGATGTAAAAAAAGGTTTAGAAAAGTACATGCCAAGTTTACTCAGATTGATTGGTAATCAAAATATCTCATGGACTTCAATAAATTCAGGACTTCTAAATCATCTACAAAAAGTAAGGAGTGAACTTAAAGAATCAGGGGAATCGGAAATTATTAAAGAAACGACATTCTATAGTTTTCTGGTTGGTAATACTCAAGGAAAGAAAGAAACAGCACCAATGTTTGATTTCTTTGAGACAATTTTTTCTGAATTAAACGAAAGATTATCAGATAAAGAGCTGGTTCATTTACATAAAATGGTCAAGTTTGTTTTATCCAATTTTGATTATAGGTATTTGAATTTTATTGGTGAATTAGCAACCTTGAATGCATACAAATCAACAGGGAAATATTCACTGCTAAACATTGAAGAAAAAATTTATTCTAAGAAAGGTGTTAGAGCGGATTTGTTTATGCGGAGGGTTTCTGATAAAAGAGAGTTTCTTGTTGAAATTGTAAATATTCATTTGGAAAATAGAAACCTAAATGATTCTTCAAAAATTAAGCATCATATTGAGAGTAAGCTTAAGTTGAAAATAGACAAGACATTCTTTGAATCTCCCAAAAGAGAGATTTATATTCAGCCTGTTGTTTGGATTGAAAGTCTAGAACAAATACAAATTATCTCCGAACTTTATCGTAAGAAGAAGATTGCAATGGATAATGTATATGTTCCTATGTGTTATATGACTTATCAATTAAGCAATGGTGATTATGAGCATAGATTCGAATATGTGACGACTATTTTGGAAGAAGAACAGAAAAAAGGTAATTGGATATCAAGAATGTTGCATGGAATTTCAATTAAGAAAAGATGAATATTATAAAGCACGAAAACACAACAATATGTATAAGTAATAGCGGTTTATGTGGGTATTCGGGCGGTAGTGGTTCTAATCAACCCCGCCAAATCTGCCGATTTGACTATTTAGATAAGGTGCAGCTTTGGCTCCTTAGTAACTTGATACGAAACCGCTTTAAAATCCGCTACTACTCATACATTTAACGTTGTGGGTAATGCAAAAAGAGCTTCGTGCAAAATGACAGAGATAGAAATATATATAAACAAATACGCTCAAGATAAACTGACTGATTCCGAGATTATGGAATGGTTTGACAGTTTTGAATTATCGAAGCAAAAAGAGATTCGTGATAAGTTAATTATATTCACGGAACAATCACATCCAACAGACGAAATGATTTCTACTGCGATTCAGACTGCCCCTATTAATGACACAATGACACCTGTGGTAATTTTCAAAACACAGACTTTTAAAATAGCAATGAATAAAATTGAGAACTTGCCTGATTCTGAGTTGAGGAAGTCATTTGTAATCATGTTGAATATATTTAAAACAGCAGATATGCATAGACGAGAGACTGATTGTAAAAATGGATGTACTCATTTTTGGCATAATATTAAGGACTTATGAATTCTGATTTGATTATAATAAAAGCAAAATTTAAGCTCTATCGAACAGATAATGGTGCTCGAAAAACTCCGATTATTACTGGCTATCGACCTAATCATGTATTTGAGTATAAAGAAAATTCAAATGACTTTATTGCAACATATATCGGAGATGTAAATTTTGAAGGACAAGAGTTTTTAACTCCTGGGGAATCGATTATTACTACAGTCCGATTTTTAAGACATGGTGACATTGAGCGATTTATCCAAATCGGTCGGATTTGGTGGATTCATGAAGGAAGAAATAAGGTTGGAGAAGCAGAAATAATTGAAATATAAAGCACATACCCACGACACTCCGCTATAGCGCATAGCAGGGTCAGCCACTGCTGGTGAGCGATTCTATCGCATTCCATTTTTTAAACAGAACCACACGAGAGGAATAGTGCGGTAGCAGAGGCTGATTTAAAAAAATAAAACAAACATTCATTTGTATCATGAGGTCTGTTTTTACTAATTCCCAATACCTATTTCCGCAACATTAAAAACCTGTTCCGCACACGAAGAAATGGTTTCCGCACACCGAGGTACCCTTTCCGCACAGCCAGGTACCCCTTCAGCACGCCGATTTTCTTCTTCAGCACGCAAAGGTGAGCCTTCCGCACACAAGGGGACCCCTTCCGCACACAGGGGAAGTTCTTCAGCACACAAGTTTGGTTCTTCAGCACACGAGGGAACCCCTTCCGCACACCAAATTACTGCTTCCTTTGCATAAAGGAAATACTCACCTTTGTAGCGGAAAGGGTAAAATACTGTTCTGAAAGATGATTTTCACGAACGGACCAATCACCTAATGTTACGGAATAACAAAAAGGCTTTGCGGAACAAGAAAACCATGTAAAAGAGTCTTACAAACTCAGGATAATTGATCTCAATGAAAACAACTTTTACACATGTCAGCCATTCAAGTATTGAAAGCTAACTGGTATAAGAAGACTTTTATATTCCAATTGAAATTATACGTTTATTCACGTAAGCCTTTCATAAATAATATCCCTAATATTGTAACATGATTTTGCATGTGGCACTTATAATATCAGTACTATTACAATTTGGGGCATTTTATATCACAATAAAATTAATCCCTAAAACAAAGTTCAACAGCTCCTGGATACTAATATCCACTGGGTTTTTGTTAATGGCGATCAGACGATGTATCGAACTGGTTCAGCTGTGGACCGCACCTCCAAATACCGATATTTTTACGCTCGCCAACTGGATTGCTGTTTTTATTTCACTTTTAATGTTCTTTGGCGCGTTCTACATCCGAAGAATTTTTCAGCTTCAGGATCAAATTAATAAACTTCGAAAAGATAGTGAAGCCAAAATATTAAATGCAGTGATTAAAACAGAGGAGAACGAACGTCAGATTTTTGCAAAAGAGCTGCACGATGGTTTAGGTCCAATTTTATCGAGCATTAAGATGACTGTTTCTGCCATAAACAATAGCATGGTTCATCCAAAAAACGCAGAACTACTGCAAAAAGTCGACCATGCTACCAATGAAGCCATTCTTTCGATTAAAGAGCTATCGAACAAATTAAGCCCCCACATTCTTGAGCGATTCGGATTGGAAAAGGCCATTAAAACATTCATTGACGGCATACATCTACCCGAACAGATTCAGATATCTCTAAATTTGAAATTGAATCATGCAAAGGGTGATTATAATATGGAAATTGTGATTTACAGGGTTATTGGAGAGTTAATAACCAACACAATAAAACATGCCAATGCCTCTAAAATTGACATATCTCTTTTACAATACCAACACAAATTGCAGTTAATTTATACTGATAATGGTAAGGCTTATTCTCCTTTACAGGATAACACGGAAGGGATGGGTATCTCGAATATCAAATCGAGGGTTCGATCATTAAATGGCACTGTTCAGATGAATAATAAACAACACAGAGGTTGTTATGTGAAAATTGAAATTCCTGAAAAATGAAATCAGTACTAAAAATTGCTGTAGTCGACGATCATGAACTATTCAGAGAAGGATTAAAGTTTCTTCTTGAACAGCAAATGGAAAATTGTGAAATCAAAGAAGCTGGCAATGGAAAGGATTTAATGACACTTTTATCGGATTGGTATGCTGATATTGTTTTAATGGATATCGAAATGCCTGTAATGAATGGAATTGAATCAAGCAAAGAGGTATGCAAAAAATACCCCAATACAAAAATCATTGCCCTTTCGATGCACGCCAATGAGAACTATTATTCGGAAATGATTAATGCAGGTGCAAAAGCTTTCCTGCTTAAAAACTCCAAATTCGAAGAGGTTCAACAAGCCATTGAAGCGGTAATCAACGACAATAGCTTTTTCTCCACTGAAATTCTCGAAAGCATCTTTAAAAACCTGAGTCATAAATACAACAACAAATCTGATCTTACCCAAAGAGAAATAGAGATTCTTTATAATATCTGTAAAGGGCTATCCAACCACGAAATTGCAAACCAATTATGCATAAGCAAACGCACCGTTGACAAACATCGCGAAAACTTACTCTTAAAAACTCAATCAAAAAACACAGCCTCTCTTGTTGTTTACGCCATCAAGCATCACATTTTCGAAGTGTAATTAATTAGCCAGGTTCAAGCTAAAATACGCACATATACCTACAACATTACGCTTAAGAACTGTTCCATTCCCAATTATCGGATGATATTTTTGTTTTCTATAAAATCAAAATATTCATTCTATGTTAATTCCATTTTTAATACCATTTGTCATTGCAATTTTTTTATCCATTACCATGGGAGGAAGTGGTACTGCTCCTGCGTTTTCGGCTGCCTACGGAGCTAATGTCATCAAAAAGAATTTAATTCCCGGTTTATTCGGCTTAATGGTATTTCTTGGTGCAATTATAGGAGGCAAAGAAACGGCTAAAACCATTGGAAAAGGTTTGCTTAGTCCCGAACTGATGAGCTTTTCGATTGTATCCATTATTTTGCTCTCAGTAGCTTTTTCATTGCTCATTGCCAATCTATTTGGAATCCCACAATCTACCAGTCAGGCAACCGTTATGGCGGTTACCGCACCTGCTTTGTATTTCGATTCCTTAAATTCAGACAAACTACTGTTTGAAATCATTCCAACATGGTTTGTTATGCCACTGCTCTCTTTTGCACTGGCATACATGGCCGGGAAATACATCTACAGGCCCATTCGAAAACGGGGTTATACCATCTCCAAAAAAATAAATAACAGCTATATTTTAAAAGGTTTGATCCTTGCAATGTCGATGTATGTTGCTTTTTCAATAGGAACAAACAATGTTGCCAATGCAGCAGGTCCCCTTTCATCCATGGCGTGTATCGAGCTTAATGTTGCAAAAAATCAATATCTACAAGTGTTAATACTTGCTACACTAATTGTAGCGCCAAGTTTTAGTATTGGCAGTTCCATATTTGGAGATAAAATTGTTCAAAATACAGGAAAGCAAATTGTTCTGTTTGGCAAAATAGAAGCTGTAATTATTGCATTCATTTCGGCCAGTCTTCTTCTTGGTGCATCCTTAATAAAAGGGATACCCACCTCTTTGGTTCAGCTGAACGTTGGAGCAATAATCGGTATTGGAGTTGCCAAACTAGGTTTTCGTAACATATTCAAAAAAACTGAAGTCGATCGTTTTTTTATCATGTGGATCATCGCTCCAATTATCGCATTCTTACTATCCCTGTTTTTCACCTATTTGATCGATCATTCCGGATTACTTCACATTCAATAAAATGTACCTTACAATTTAGCTCTCCTCATTTGAGGAGAATGATCTGCAAGTTTTCTTTTCCAGCTACAAATCTCTAATGGATTCGGGATAATCAATTTCAGCCAAAAACAATCCATGACCGGGAACCGATGAACCTGCATTCGATCGGTTCTTGCTTTCAATTACCTTGCGGAACTCCTCCATGTTCATTTTTCCTCGGCCTACCTCAACCAAAGTACCTACGATGGCACGAACCATATTGCGAAGGAAACGATCGGCCTTAACGGTAAACACCAACTCATCGCCATTATCCTTCCATTCTGCCTGGTAAATTTTGCAGTTATTGGTTTTCACATCGGTGTGCAGCTTGCTAAAGCTGGTAAAATCTTCAAATTCGAACAGAATTTTAGCCGCCTCGTTCATTTTTTGCACATCCAATTCGTAAGTTAGCTTCCAGTGCGATTCCAATCGAAAAGGATTCTTCTCTTTGGTGATAAAGTAATGATAGGTTCTGGCGGTAGCATCAAAACGTGTATGTGCCTCTTCCCTCACCTGAAAAGTTTGCTTAATGGCAATATCGTGAGGCAAAAAACGATTCAAACGAAAGCTTAATTTATCGCAATCAAAAGTCACTTGCTCATCCACATCAAAATGTGCATAAAAATCACTGGCATGAACCCCTGTATCGGTTCTACCACAACCCACCACATTAATTTCACAATTTAAAATGGTAGATAGCGCCTTATTCAACACCTCCTGCACTGTAATTGCATTAGGTTGAATCTGCCATCCATGATAATTTGTGCCTTTATAGCTTAACCTGATAAAATATCGTTTGTTCAAATCGTAGAGTTTTTCTTTAATCTGGGACAAAAATAGTAAAAAGAACAAAAGTCCAACAGTTCAATAGTCGAAGAGTCTTGCAGAGCAAAAAGCATTCAGCTCCTTTATCCTTTATCCTTTATCCTTTATCCTTGGGTTTTGCGAATTGCAATTTGGGATTTAAGTCTTGAAGCATTCAAAACGTTAACACTTTTTAACGGCCTCAAACTTTTATAAAATCATCAAAAATTTATCTTTGTAGAGGTTTTTCGGGAAACCGGAACATTTTATGTCAAAATTAAAGTAAACAAATTAATATTTCTATGATCCAAACAGTTGATATCAAAGAGCTAAATGAGCGTATCCAAAGAGAAAGTTCTTTTGTGGATATGATTTCTATGGAGATGAACAAAGTTATTGTTGGACAGAAACACCTTGTTGAAAGCCTTTTAATTGGTATGCTTTCCAATGGTCACATTCTATTGGAAGGGGTTCCTGGTTTGGCAAAAACACTTGCCATTAACACACTTTCAACTACTATCGATGCGGACTTTAGCCGTATTCAGTTTACTCCGGACCTTTTGCCTGCCGATTTATTGGGTACAATGATCTACAGCCAGAAGAAAGAGGAGTTCGTGGTGAAAAAAGGACCTATCTTTGCCAACTTCATTCTTGCCGATGAGATCAACCGTGCTCCTGCAAAAGTACAGGCTGCTTTATTGGAGGCTATGCAAGAACGTCAGATTACCATTGGCGACACTACTTATAAACTGGAAGAACCATTCTTGGTAATGGCAACTCAGAACCCGATTGAGCAAGAAGGTACCTACCCGCTTCCTGAAGCACAGGTTGACCGTTTCATGCTAAAGGTTGTTATCAATTATCCTAAAAAAGAGGAAGAGCAGTTAATCATGCGTCAGAATCTTTTGAAGGCATTTCCTAAAGCATCACAAATCTTAAAACCAGAAGATATCATTAAAGCACGAGATGTGGTTAAGGATGTTTACATGGATGAAAAGATTGAAAAATATATTGTTGATATCATTTTCGCAACTCGTTTCCCTGGTGATTACGGATTGGAAAAATACAACGAAATGATTGCATTTGGTGGATCGCCTCGTGCAAGTATCTCTTTGGCATCTGCAGCAAAAGCCTATGCTTTTATCAAGCGTAGAGGATATGTAATTCCTGAAGACATTCGTGCTGTAGCTCACGATGTGTTGCGCCACAGAATTGGATTGACTTACGAAGCAGAAGCAAATAACATTACCAGCGAAAATATCATTAGCGAAATTCTAAATACTGTTGAAGTACCGTAGCAAGCAATTATCAATTAGTAATTGTTAATTAATAATTATTCATTCTTAATTGAACTATGGAGACTAGTGAATTATTAAAACGCGTAAGGCAAATTGAGATCAAAACCAGAGGTCTTTCCCGCAATATTTTTGCGGGTGAGTATCACTCTGCGTTTAAAGGTCGAGGAATGACTTTCGCTGAGGTTCGCGAATATCAGTATGGTGACGATATCCGAAACATCGACTGGAATGTTACCGCGCGCTACAACAATCCATACGTAAAGCTGTTCGAAGAGGAACGTGAGCTTACCGTAATGTTGATGATTGACGTGAGTGGTAGCCGTGAGTTTGGTACCATGTCGAAACTGAAGAAGAATCAGATTACCGAAATTGCCGCTGTTTTGGCATTCTCTGCAATCCAAAACAACGATAAAATTGGGGTGATTTTCTTTTCGGATACCATCGAGAAATTTATCCCTCCTAAAAAGGGGAAAACTCATATCCTGAGAATTATTCGTGAGTTAATCGATTTTCAACCTGAACACCGAAGTACTGATATCAGCAATGCATTGCGATATTTGACCAATGCCATTAAAAAGCGTTGTACCACTTTCGTGATATCAGACTTTATCGATGATAAGGATTATGAAAATGCTTTGACCATTGCGAACAAAAAACACGATGTGGTGGCACTTAAAATTTACGATCAACGCGAAACGGAACTTCCTTCCATTGGCTTGATTAAAATTAAAGATGCCGAAACAGGAGAATACTCCTGGGTAGATACATCGAACAAAAAAGTTCGTGAAAAATATGCCGGGTGGTGGCGCAAGCAAGAAGAAAATACCACCGAAGTTTTTAAGCGTTCGGGAGTTGATGTGGCTAACATCAGAACCGATCAGGATTACGTAAGATCACTGATCAACTTATTCCAACGTAGAGGACACTAAAATCAGGTAACTGAGAACTATGGCAAATCAAATAAAAAAACATATTAACTTCCTGACAAAAGCTTTTGCTTTTACATTGGTATTTGCTTCGGTATTATTCTCACACAATTCGTTTGCACAAAACGATGGAGGAATCAATTACGGAGTAAAACTGGATACCAATGTAATTGTAATTGGAGATCAGATTAATTTGCAATTATCGGTTGAGCAACCAAAGGAGCTTAAAATTGGCTTCCCTGTTTTTTCCGATAGCATTGTAAATGGAGTTGAAATTATTAAGCAAACTCCTCAGGATACAACTGCTCTTGACAATGGCGTAATTAAGGTGAATAAGAATTATACCATTACCTCATTCGATGGCGGAGTATACAAGTTAAAACCTTTCGAATTTCAAGTGTACGACAATGTAAATACCATTTTACGTACCGATACCTTGTTGTTAGGCGTTAAAACCATGCAAATTGATACAACAAAAGGAAATTTCGACATTGTTATGCCGATTCAAACGCCAGTATCATTTGCAGAAATTGCTCCTTGGCTATTGGGAGGATTACTGGTACTTGCACTAATTGTATTCCTAATCTGGTATTTCAGATTCCGACAGAAAGATGAACCTTTATTTGCTATATCGAAACCAATTGAACCTGCTCATGTTATTGCGCTGAAGAAATTGGATGAGATCAAACAGCAAAAGTTGTGGCAAGGAGGAAAAGTAAAACAGTTCCACTCAGATTTAACGGATACCATTAGAACTTATCTTGATGAAAGATATAACATGTCTACTCAAGAGTCGACTACTGATGAAATTCTTCAGGCAGTTAAATCGGTTGAAGTAAACAACAAGTGGCATGCGAATCTTAGAGAGATTCTTGAACGTGCCGATTTGGCCAAATTCGCCAAATTCCAACCTCTTCCAAACGAAAACGAACAAAGTTTGAAATATGCCTACCAAATCATTGAATCAACCATTTTGGTAGAAAAGGAAGAGGAGAAAAAAGAGGAAGAATCGGAACAAGAAGATAAATCTGAGGATAACAAGTAAACATTGAAACAATAGACTATGAGTTCTATAGAATTTGCAAATCCGGAATATTTCTACCTTTTGTTGCTTCTGCTGCCATTAATTACATGGTACATTCTGAAGGACAAAAATGCTCATGCAAGTATTCAGGTTTCAACTGTAAAAAGTTTTAATGCTGCTCCTAAAACTTACAAATACTATTTGCGTCATGCGCTGATTGTGTTTCGTGTTTTGGCAATAGCATTTATCGTTATAGCGCTGGCTCGTCCGCAGTCGAGCAATAAATTTCAGGATACCATTACCGAAGGGATCGACATTGTAATGTCTTTGGATATTTCGAGTAGTATGTTGGCTCGTGATTTTGAGCCAGATCGTCTGGAAGCTGCCAAAGATGTAGCAACACAATTTATTACAGGTCGCCCTGAGGATAAAATTGGCTTGGTTATTTTTAGTGGAGAAAGTTTTACGCAATGTCCGCTAACTACCGATCATGCAGTATTGATTAATCTGTTCAAGGATATCCAAAGTGGTATGATTGAAGATGGTACTGCCATTGGTTTGGGTTTGGCAAATGCGGTGAACCGATTAAAGGACAGTGAAGCTAAATCGAGAGTGGTAATCCTACTTACCGATGGTGATAACAATCGAGGTGAAATTGCACCTTTAACAGCTGCTGAGCTGGCCAAATCATTTGGCATTCGTGTGTACACCATTGGGATTGGGACCAGAGGAATGGCTCCCTACCCTGTGCAAACGGCTTTTGGTATCAGCATGAGAAACATGCCGGTTAAGTTTGATGAATCTGTTCTGAAAGAAATTGCAGAAATGACTGGTGGACAATATTTCCGTGCAACAGACAACAACAAGTTAAAGGCAATTTATGCTGAAATTGATAAGCTTGAGAAAAGTAAAATTGAAGTAAAACAATACAGCACCAAAAGTGAAGAGTTCTTAATCTTTGCGATGTTTGGCGCATTGTTTTTACTGTTAGAGATTGCATTACGCAATTCAGTATTAAGGAACATTCCTTAATTGTAATTATTTGATAAACCGAAAATCATTGATAAATGGATCAGTTTCGTTTCGATCATCCTGAATTTCTATACTTATTCGTACTCATACCAATATTGGTGGTGTTGTACTGGGTAAGCCATGTAATTAAGAAAAAAGCTTTACAAAAATTTGGCGAGATGAACATCATCGCTAATTTGATGCCTTATGCATCATTTACCAGGCCTGTTTACAAATTTTCAATTTTGATATTGGCTTTAAGCTTTATCATTATTGGTGTGGCAGGTCCACAATTTGGGTCAAAGCTTCAGAAAATAAAAAGAAAAGGTGTTGAGGTAATCATTGCATTGGATGTTTCCAACTCGATGATGGCACAAGACATTCAGCCCAATCGTTTGGAGCGTGCTAAACGTGCCATTTCGAAAATGGTTGACAAACTAAACAACGATAAAGTTGGCCTGATTGTTTTTGCAGGTGAAGCCTATACTCAATTGCCAATTACAACGGATTACGCTTCAGCCAAACTGTTCTTGTCTTCCATTAGTACTGATATTGTTCCAATTCAGGGAACAGCTATTGGTTCTGCAATTACACTGGCAACCCGAAGTTTTACTCCGGATAGCGAAGCCAGTAAAGCCATTATTGTGATTACTGACGGTGAAAACCATGAAGATGATGCTGTACAGGCAGCTAACATGGCTAAGGAAATGGGAATTGCAGTTCATACCATTGCAATGGGTTCGCCTGAGGGTGCTCCTATTCCATTGGGGGCTGGTTCCAGTGATTTCAGACGAGACGACGAAGGAAACATAGTGATTTCAAAACTGGATCAGCAAATGGTTGAGGAAATTGCAACTGCAGGAGGTGGAAAAGCAGTTATTGCGAACAACACAACCACTGGTTTAAACGTTCTATTTAAAGAAATCAATAAAATGGATAAAACAGAATTGGAAGCTAAAGTGTATACTGCTTACGATGAGAAGTTTCAGATATTTTTGGCCATCGGTTTGTTGCTTTTATTCATTGAATTCCTTGTTTTGGAACGTAAGAATCGTCATTTAAAAGACATTAATTTATTTAATCCATCGAAGTAGAACGATACAAATCCTCACTTATGAAAAAAGTATTATTGATATTCATTAGCTTGATTTGTCTTCTAAGCATGGAGGCAGTAGCCCAAAAGGAAAGAAAGTTTATTCGCTCGGGGAATGAACTTTTCGAGGGAGAGAAATTTGAAAATTCGGAAGTTGAATACCGTAAAGCTTTGGATAAGAAAATCAATTCTTATGAGGCAGGATTCAATTTGGGTGATGCATTGTACAAGCAAAAAAAATACGAAGAAGCTCTAAAACAGTTCCAAACTTTGGCTGTTAATGAAAAGAATCCTGAAAAGCTAGGTCACCTGTTTCACAATATGGGAAACACACTTTTGGAAAATAAAAAGATTGATGAAAGTATTGAAGCTTATAAACAATCTTTGCGTTACAATCCAAATTCCCCGGAAACCAAATACAACCTGGAATATGCTCGCCAAATGAAAAAGAAACAGGAAGAGCAGCAGAAAAAACAAGATCAGAATAAAGATCAAAATAAGGATCAGAAAGATCAGGACAAAAAAGACCAGGACAAGAAGGATCAAGATAAAAAGGACCAGGATAAGAAAGATCAAGACAAAAAAGATCAGGACAAGAAGGACCAGAATAAAAATAAAGATCAACAAGACAAAGGAGATAAGGATAAAGACAAGGAAAAACAACAACAGCAACAACCTAAAATCTCGAAAGATGATGCCAAACGCTTGCTGGAAGCTTTAGAGAACGATGAGAAAAAAGTTCAGGAGAAAGTACAAAAAGCAAAAGCCCAAGCGATGAAAGCGAAAAAAACCAAAATCAAAAAGGATTGGTAATTGCTTGTTCAATATTGAACTTAAATGATGATTTATAAGTACATTTGTGCGAGATTTTTCATCAAGAAAAAATAAAACAAACACATCTGAAAAACAGAATATTACGGATGAAGAAAATATTTTTCTTACTATTAGCAACATTATTCATTACTTCTGCTTCTTTAGCAGAAGAAGTTAAATTTACAGCTACAGCACCCCGAGTGGTTGAAGTGGGCGAGCAATTTCGATTGGTTTATACGGTAAACGAAAAAGCCAAAGACATTCAGTTGCCTTCTTTATCCGGTTTTAGAGTTTTAATGGGACCTTCGACTTCTCGTAACTCCAGCTCACAATACATTAATGGGAAATGGAGTTCGTCAACTACGTATACTTACACATACGTATTATTGGCCGAAAAAGAAGGGAAATTTACTGTAAACCCAGCCAAAATTAAAGTAAAAGGCTATGACTTTAGTTCCAATTCGGTGAGTATTGAGGTGGTTAAAGCCAACGAAAAACCTCAAAACAATCAAAGCAATCAATCTTCACAGGCAGCTGCCAATAAAATTACACAGGCCAATTTGTTTGTAAAGGTTGATGTGGATCGAAAGAACGTTTATATGGGCGAACATGTTGTTGCTACCATTAAGGTTTATACTCGTTTAAACATTGCTGGATTTGGCGACTCGAAATTTCCATCGTTCAACGGATTTCTGAGTCAAGAAATTCCAACATCGGGACAAATATCTCTGCAAAGAGAAAATGTGAATGGCACCATTTACAATACTGGTGTAATCCGTAAATTGATTCTGTTCCCTCAGCATACAGGAAACATTACCATAGATCCATTTGAATTGGAATGTATCATTCGTCAAAGCAGATCCAGTGGTAACAGAGGATTCTTTGATGATTTCTTTGATAACTATCAGGACATTCGAGTTCCAAGAAAAAGTAAGCCGGTTACCATTCGCGTGAAAGAGTTTCCTGCCAACAAACCAGCAAGTTTTGATGGTGCAGTTGGTAGCTTTAGAATGTCAGCAACTATTGACAAAGACTCTCTTCAAGCTAATGATGCGATCACCCTAAAAGTTAATATTTCGGGGAATGGTAACTTGAAACTAATTAATCCACCGGAATTTGATTTTCCTGCAGATTTTGAGGTTTATGATCCTAAAACCAATCAGGATTTAAAGAGCACTGCAAAAGGAATGACCGGTTCAACAACCTTTGAGTATTTGATTATTCCTCGTCATGCCGGGGATTATGAAATTCCTCCTGTAGACTTTAGTTTCTTTGATCCAAAAGCAGGAATTTACCGTACACGATCAACTCCAAAATTCAATATCAAAGTTGGAAAAGGAAGTGGCGATGCGACCAGTGCTGTTATCAGCTCTTTCTCAAAAGAAGATGTGAAATTTATTGGTAAAGACATCCGTTTTATCAAAACCAACGATTTTGTACCGAGATTGAAAGGTGAGGTATTTTTTGGTACAACCAATTTCTATCTTGCCTACCTGATTCCATTTTTGGTATTCATTCTTGCTTTTGTTTTCAACAGAAAACGAATTAAGGAGAATGCTGACCTTGCTCGTGTTAAAAACAAACGTGCCAACAGAGTTGCCATGAAGAGATTAAAAGCTGCTTCGACAAGTCTAAAAGCGCAGAAGAAAGAAGAATTCTACGATGAAATATTGAAAGCTCTTTGGGGTTATACTTCAGATAAGTTGAACCTTCCATTGGCTGATTTGAACAAGGAAAACATTACTGAAATTCTGCAAGGAAAGAATGTGGATGATGAACTGATTCAAGACTTTCTGAACATTTTGAATACATGTGAGTTCGCACGCTACGCTCCTTCTACGGGATCCTCTGAAATGGATGAATTGTACAAGAAAACAATGGATACCATAACCAAATTAGAAAAGAGCATCTAGTAAAATCGAATAGAAATGAAGAAATTATTATATATCCTTATTGCTTTGCTATTTGTTTCTGCTGCTCAGGCACAGGATACTCCTATTCGTGAAGCAAACGATTTTTACCAAAAAGGTGAGTATGAAAAGGCTATTAAATCATATGAGTTCGTATTGGAAACCCATATCGAAGCTCCAGAGATTTACTTTAATCTTGCCAATTCATATTACAAAACAGGACAAATAGCTCCTGCAATTTTAAACTATGAGCGAGCTAAACTTCTTGCCCCTGAAGACAATGATGTGGAGTACAATTTAAAAATGGCTCAAGCTCATGTTTTAGACAAACTTGAAGTATTACCAGAATTATTCATTAAAAGATGGTTTTCTGGAATAAGAAATGCCTTCTCGGCAGATTTATGGTCATACCTGTCCATCGGATTGTTCTTTTTGTGCTTAGTATTTGCATGTTTCTACTTGTACAGCAATAAGGTTGGACTAAAAAAGCTAGGATTCTTTTTCGCAGGAATCAGTTTATTACTAAGCATTGTTAGTTACTCTTTTGCATCGACCCGAACCAATGAAATTACAAATCGTGAGTACGCAATCATCTTTAGCCCTAGCGTTACCATTAAAGGTTCTCCAGATGTGAGCGGTACAGAACTGTTCCTTTTACACGAAGGAACCAAAGTTAAAGTAATCGATCAGTTGGGCGATTGGAGAAATATTCAGTTAAGCGATGGAAACGAAGGCTGGCTAAAGAAAGAAGACATTGAAATGATATAGAAGTTTTCAATTTATAATATTAGCTGTTAGTTTTACTAGCAGCTATTTTTTTATAAAAATGATGAGAGAGTCATTTTTATAATTGAGTGAGACGAGCTTTTCAAATTATCATTTGATAAAAACGAAATTTCATTTTTTCGAATTATCATTTGATAAAAGACCAAAAAATTGATTTTTTGCCCAATTATCATTTAATAAAGAACTGAAAAATTGCTTTTTTGATCGATTATCATTTAATAATAGCATAAATAATTCCTTTTTTGATGTTTTATCATTTGATAAAAGGCCGAAAAACAATTTTTTTGATGCGTTATCATTTAGTAACTACTATCAATTAAAATTTCAAAATCTATAACAAATCAAACAAGCCTAATGAATAGCTTTAGATCTATTCTAATAAATACAAACTCATGATTTACACTATACAAAACAATCGTTTAAAAGTTTCGATTCTTGAAAAGGGAGCCGAACTATGCAGCATACAATCCATTGAAAATGGAACTGAATACATTTGGCAAGCCAATCCTGATATTTGGGGAAGCCATGCTCCTAACCTGTTTCCAATTATCGGATGCCTAAAAGAAAATGCATTTATTCATGAAGGTAAAGAATATGCCATGCCTAAACATGGATTTGTTCGCAACAATACCGATGTAAAACTATTTGAACAAAGGGAAAATTCCTTGACTTTCATTCTAACTTCGAATGAAAACACAAGAAAAGTTTATCCTTTCGAATTCGAGTTCAAGATTCACTTCATTCTGGAATCAAACAAGTTGAATGTCGTTCATGAGATTACCAATACCGGAAGCAATGAAATGCTATTCAATCTGGGTGGACATCCAGCCTTCAATTGTCAATTGAAAGATGGTGAAGAGTACAGCGATTACTATTTGGAGTTTGAGCAAAGTGAAACGCTAAACACCTGGAATTTGGCAGATGGTGGTTTAATTGGATCTGAAGGCAAATCAATTTTAAACAATTCAAACACCATTAATCTTCATCCAGAGATTTTCGCCAATGATGCCTTAATATTGAAAAATTTAAAATCTTCAGCAATTAGCTTGAAGTGCAAAAAATCAGATTTTGAATTGAAAGTGCGCTTTGATGATTTTCCTTATCTGGGACTGTGGGCAAAACCACATGCTCCATATGTGTGCATTGAACCTTGGATTGGAATTGCAGACAATGCTGATACCAACAGAGAATTTTCAAGCAAGGAATTGTTACAAAAGTTAAAACCAGGAAAGAATTTCTCAGCAGAATATTCTATTGAGATTAAGGCCTAAAATAAAGCGGCAGTTCAAATTTGAACTGCCGCTAATTTATTTCTATTTCATACACGGATAATCTGTATATCCAACCTCATTCCCTCCATAAAAAGTATCCTGGTTCGGAAAATTTAATTCTGCATCCAATTCAAATCTCTTTTCCAGATCCGGATTTGCCAAATATTGAACTCCAAAAGAAACCAATTCGGCAATATTCCTTTCAATGGCTTTATTTCCACTATCTTTTGAAAATCCACCATTTACCATTCTAATTCCCTGGTACAACTTGCCAAACTCGGATGCTACATCCTTAACCAACTGTGGATGTTCATCAATTGGCATCAACGGCTCAATTAAATGCAAATAAGCCAGCTTGTATCTATTAAGCTTCTTTATTACATAAGTAAACAAGCTACTTGGATCAGAATCACCCATATCATTAAATAAACCACTTGGCGATAACCTGACTCCTACTCGATTATTTGCCCATACCTCACAAATCGCATCCAATACTTCGAATAAAAAACGAGCGCGATTTTCAATACTATCGCCATACTCATCCTTCCTATGATTGGTTTTGTCGGTTAAAAACTGATCAATTAAATATCCGTTTGCGGCATGAATTTCAATTCCATCAAAACCTGCCTCTTTTGCATTTTCTGCTGCAATTTTATAATCTGTTACAATTGATTTGATCTCCTCCAATTCAAGGGCTCTTGGTGTTTCAAAATCTTTTAATCCTTCGTAGGTAAAAGCTTGACCGGCCGCTTTTATAGCAGAAGGTGCCACAGGCAATTGTCCATTGTGAAAATCCGAATGGGAAATTCTTCCCACATGCCACAACTGAATAAACACCTTTCCACCTTTCTCATGAACTGCATTGGTAACCAGCTTCCAACCTTCTACCTGTTCCTTGGAATGTATCCCAGGTGTTGCTGGATATCCTACTCCTTGAGGCGAAATTTGACTTGCTTCGGTAATGATTAAACCTGCACCAGATCGTTGTCTATAATATTCAGCCATTAATTCAGTTGGGACATTACCTTCCCCAGCTCTATTTCTTGTCATTGGAGCCATAACCATTCTATTTTTCAGCTGTAAATCTCCTATAGAGAAATTGCTTAGCAATGTATTTTTAGTCATATTCTTTTATTATTTTTATTTATACAAGATATAAATAAGAACAGTAATCAAAAAATAAGGTTCATTAAAAAATCTTAAAATGAATTGGTAATAGATATTTTTATTTACCAAACTAAAATATGATCGAAGATTGCTAAGCGCTTTCAACATTGCTTTGTATCTTCGTTTGAAATTAGCGATAAGCATGAAGAAAATTGAACTACTGGCTCCTGCTAAAAACCTGGAAACAGGAATAGCAGCTATAAATTATGGAGCTGACGCCGTATATATTGGAGCACCCAAATTTGGAGCACGCTCTGCTGCAGGAAATACTTTGGAAGATATTGGTAAACTAATACAATATGCTCATAAATACTGGGCTAAAGTATTTATTACCATGAATACCATTCTGTACGATCATGAATTAAACGAGGCAGAAAAGCTAATTCATAAGCTGCATGAAATGGGTGCTGATGCTCTAATTGTTCAGGATATGGGAATATTGGAAATGAATTTACCTCCTATCGAATTGCATGCCAGTACCCAAACTCACAACTACGATTTAGATAGAATTCAATTTTTAGAGAAAGTTGGATTCAAAAGAATCATTCTTGCAAGAGAATTATCTCTTGAAGAGATTAAAAATATCAGAAAAAATACAAGTGTAGAGTTGGAGTATTTTATTCATGGAGCCCTTTGTGTTTCGCTAAGTGGACAATGCTATTTCTCTCATGCTATCGGCGGACGTTCAGCAAATCGCGGAGAGTGTAGTCAGGCTTGTCGTATGAAATATGATTTGGTTGATGATGAAGGAAAGGTAATCGCTAAGGATAAACACCTTCTGTCTCTAAAGGATCTGAATTTGTCTGATCATTTAAGTGAAATTGTAGATGCTGGAGTTTGTTCTTTAAAAATAGAAGGCAGATTAAAGGATAGTTCATACCTAAAGAATGTTACGAGTTACTATCGACAATCTTTGGATAAAATATTCAATAAGAAAAGGGAGTTTGAAAAAGCTTCATCGGGAACAATAAAACCTGGTTTTAAACCTGATCCTGATGTTACTTTTAATCGCGGCTATACACCTTATTTTTTTACGGGAAGAATTCCTGAGATTGCCAATTTCCATACGCCAAAATCAATGGGTAAAGAAATTGGGAAAATCCGAGAAGTGAAAAAAGATCATATTGTTGTTGATAGTAAATTTAAGCTAAACAATGGTGATGGACTTTGTTTCTTCAATAAAAACAAGCTTTTAAAAGGATTTCAGGTGAATGGCGTTCAGGGGAACAAAATATTTCCCAATGATATGAGCATGCTCCAAAGAGGAGCTAGCTTGTTTCGTAACAACGATCATGAATTTGCTAAGCTTTTGAAAAAGGACAATGCCATTAGAAAAATTGGCGTAGAATTCTATCTGGATATTTTCGATGGATGTGTTAATCTTACCGCTATAGATGAAGATGAAATCTCAGCAAACATACAAATTCAGGAGGATTTTGAAAGTGCAAAAAATGAGGAATTGGCTTTAAGCAATATCAAAAAGCAACTTCAAAAAAGTGGCGATTCTATCTTTGAAATCAACAATATCGAAATCAACTTTGATAGAGTTCCTTTTGTCCAAGCCAAGAGGTTAAATGATCTCCGCAGACAATGCTTGGATCAATTGACTCAGACTAGAATAGAAACTGCAAAACAGGAAGAAAGCAGATTACTTATAGCTCATCCACAATATCCTGCAAAAGAATTAACTTATATGGGAAATGTGGTGAATTGTAAGGCTGAAGAGTTCTATCATAAATGCGGTGTAGAAAAAATCGAAAAGGGATTCGAACTACAAAAAAATCATTCAGGTAAAACCATCATGACTACCAAGCATTGTTTGCGTCATGAGTTTGGAATGTGCCAAAAGCTTACCAAAACGGAAAAGAAGGAAAACAAAGCATTGTTTTTGGTGGATAATAAAAATCGCTACAAGTTGGAATTCAACTGTCAACGCTGCGAAATGAAGATTATTTTCGGATAATCACTTCATTAATTTATCAAATATTACGAACCGTTAAAGTCTTACATTATGGTTCACTATATAGAAAAACTAATTCGTGAAGGCGAACACCAACAGCAAGATTTCAAATTTTGCATTACCGATTCACGAAAAATTGCCAAATCATTATCTGCCTTTGCCAATACCGATGGAGGCAGACTACTTATTGGTGTTAAAGACAATGGAAAAATTTCTGGAACCAAGGTTGATGAAGAGTTTCATATGATTCAGGCTGCAGCTGAAATGTATTCTAAACCTAAAATCGAATTTGAAAGTAAGGTTTGGACCGTTCATGGCAAAAATGTACTCGAAATTACAATAGAACCATCAAGTAATATGCCCCACTATGCACAAAATGAAAATGGAAAGTGGCTGGCATATGTCCGAAAAGATGATGAAAATAAACTTGCTAATCGAATACTTTTGGAGGTTTGGAAACGCAAATCGAAACCAACTGGAACTTACCTGGAATATACCGAAACTGAAAGTGTACTGCTGGAACACCTAAAAATTAATGAAAACATTAGCTTGAATAAATTCTGCAAACTGGCAAAAATAAGCAGATATAAAGCGGAACGAATTCTTGTAAAACTAATATGCTGGGAAGTTTTAGAACCCAACTTTGAAGAAAAAGGAACCAGTTATAAATTGAAACAGGTAGAAAGCAATTCTATTTGAAGCACATCACACAAAAAGACATAAAAAAACCGCATCAATTAATGGATTTTAAACTCCTGTATGACAGGATTTGAGTGCCTGCTTGGTCAAGTTTCCCCTGTGCCGAAGCAACCCGAAGGTTGGGGCCTGCTTTTGCAAGCATGTTGCTTTCTCGGTATGTGATAACTGTTGAGTTTAACAATCGCTAATTAATGCGGAATGCTTTTATTCTATATGCAAAGAACGTTCTGTTTCTACTTGCAAAATAAGTAAGAATCTACCATTAAACAAGGGTTTCAGTGATTTTTTCGTCCACTTTTTGACGAATCGCAACAAGAATCAATCGCAACACTCAAATAATTAAATGCTTATTAAAATTTTTATTTGCCACATATTCACTTCACTTTGGCTTACCATGCAATATTCTTATTTTTGCGTTTATTAATTCATAAATATGGCATCAATTCCTTACATAGATATTCATACACATCAAGTGGATTCCGATCCTGAAATCCTTTCTATTATTAATATGACTATTGGTGAATCTAAAATTGAATTGAATAAGGATCAAGCCTATTCCATTGGAATTCATCCTTGGGATATTGAAAAAATAGAGATAGATTCTATCGATAACTATTTAGAAGTATTATCTGCCGACAAGAATAACATGGCCATTGGTGAAATTGGTCTTGATAAATTGATTGGTACCGATATTTCCATTCAAGAAAAGGTTTTTATCGCACAACTTCAATTGGCCAAATTAAAGCAGAAACCCGTAATTATTCATTGCGTTAAATCTCAAGAAGAGCTTCTTAGAATCAAACAAGGAAATGAAACCGGAACAGAATGGATTTTTCATGGCTACAATAAGAGCTTACAATTGGCGAAGGATTTATTAAAATTTGGATTTTTTCTTTCTTTTGGAGAAAGCTTACTAAGAAATGAAAAACTTCAGAATGTTTTTCGTGAAATCCCATTGGACAAAATATTTCTTGAAACTGACGATAAGCATATCAATATTAGAGAGATTTATCAAAAAGCTGCAGAATTGCAAGGAGTTGATATTGAAATATTAAAAAAGCAAATTCTATTAAATTACCTAAAGTGTTTTTAAAATATGAGTGAAGAGTGGTTGAGCAGAACAAATCTGTTATTGGGAAGTGAAAAACTTGAAAAATTACAGAATTCGCATGTTCTGGTAGTTGGATTAGGAGGAGTTGGCGCATATGCAGCAGAGCAGATTTGTCGTGCCGGAGTAGGAAAAATGACCATTGTTGATGGCGATACTATTGATATATCGAATATTAACAGACAATTACCTGCAACAACCTCAAATCTGAACAAAGACAAAGCAGAAGTTATGGGAGCTCGCCTGCTAGATATCAATCCAAATTTGGATTTAAGAATTCTTAATGAGTATCTTAAAGATGAGCGAATGATAGAAGTTTTAAAGGAAGATGAATATGATTACGTGGTTGATGCCATTGATACGCTGGCACCAAAAATTTTCTTGATCTACCACAGTCTGCAAAACAATATAAAAATTGTAAGTGCAATGGGTGCTGGTGGCAAAACAGATCCAAGTAAGATACAGATTGCTGACATTTCAAAATCCTACAATTGTAAATTGGCACGTATGCTTCGAAAACGCCTTCATAAACTAGGTGTATACAAGGGAGTACAAGTTGTATTCTCTCCTGAAGATGTTTCTAAAGATGCTGTAATTCTGGATGAAAGCAGGAATAAAAAATCAAATGTAGGTACGATTTCTTACATGCCACCCTTGTTTGGATGCTTTATCTCATCAGTAGTGATTAAAGGATTATTGGCAGATTCTTAAATTTAAAAATTAAGACATATGCTCTACTTTGATATTATTAATACTCCCATTGGAGACTTATTGCTTTTAGCAAGCGATAATGGTCTAAAGAAGATTCTTTTTGAAAAACAATTCAGATCCTTGGAAATTCCAAACGATTGGGAACAAGATAAAGAGAAACTGTCGCAGGCAAAAGAACAACTCCTTGCCTATTTCGATAATAATCTAATTGAATTTAATTTGCAATTAGATCCTGAGGGAACCGTTTTTCAAAAGCAAATCTGGAAACAATTGGAAGAAATTCCTTTTGGAGAGATTAGGTCGTATCAAGATATAGCAAATGTCATTGAAAAACCTAATGCTTGTAGAGCAATTGGTATGGCCAACTCAAAAAATCCAATTCCAATAATTATTCCATGCCATAGAGTAATTGGTAAAAATGGAAAACTAACAGGATATGCTGGAGGAATTGATATTAAAGCCAAACTATTACAACTAGAAGGTATAGATTTAGGCAATGATTCACAACAGTTCGCATTATTTTAAATTTATTTTTTGAAAAACAACCTAAAGTTTCTTATTCAATTTTAACACACCTTAACTTTAATATAGAGCACTTTCTATTGAATTATCTTTGATTTGATGGCTATTTCATCTAACTTGCCGCTCGATAAAAAAATCAATGCGAGACATTGGTAAAGTATCATTAAATCAATAAAAACAATTCATGGGTAAAATTTTAGGACATAGTTTCCACATTCCTGTTATGGGTACAGGATTTACAGTGGATACTCCTGTTAAAGTGGCTCATTTGGGAATTTCTTCGGTAGTATCAATCGTAGATGATGTTCTTGTAGAGAAAATGCGAGAAATGTACTGCAAGAAGTTAAGCCTTCCATTTAAGCCTATTACAGAAAAAACCAAAGATTTTCGTGCAGAAAGAATTACATCTTATCTGAATTTATTAGATAATTTGGTAAAGGAGAAATTTGAAAATCTTAAAGAATCCATTCAGGAAAAAGGAAAAGAATTAGAAGAATATCTTGACTTACTACCTGATTTTTCAGAAGTAAAAAAAGAATTCAAAGAAAGGTTTGCTGACAATCCATATGTGAAAGAAGCAAAAGAATGGTTGAGTAACAACCTTCCTCTTGGGTCAATTGATGTTAATATCATGACCAAATTAGACAAAGGAAACCAATATGAAGGTGAAGATTTACCAGTTGAATTCAATGATGCCCATGCAGCTCTTCGTGGATTTGCGATGAGTAACCTGGAGAGCTCCATGGTCCTTTCAGCAGGAATGAACCCACGTTTGTATGGTTACCTTGAACAATTCGATGATTTCTATCCGGATCAAAACGGATATATCAAGAAAAAAATTGTTCTGAAAGTGAGCGATTACCGATCGGCTCTAATTCAAGGACGTTTTCTTGCTAAAAAGGGAATTTGGATTTCGGAATACCGAATTGAATCGGGGTTAAACTGTGGTGGACATGCTTTTGCCACGGACGGTTTTTTGATGGGTCCTATTTTGCAGGAGTTCAAAGAGAAGCGAGATGAACTAAAAGATAGTCTTAATCCTATTCTTTTTGACAGCTTAAAGGAAAAAGGGAAATCAGTTCCTTCCGAACCCCTGGGTATAAAAGTTACAGCTCAAGGAGGTGTTGGAACTGCTGAGGAACATGAATTCCTAATGCAACAGTACAATTTGGATTCAATCGGTTGGGGATCACCATTTTTAATGGTGCCTGAAGCTTGTGATGTTGATGAAAAAACATTGTCTTTACTTGAAAAAGCAGATGAAAAAGATCTTTCCTTGAGTCATGCTTCTCCTCTTGGAGTAAGATTCAATAATTTGAATAGCAACACCAGAGATGCCGATGTTTGGGACAGGTTAAAACAAAACAAACCAGGAAGCCCATGTACTAAGCGATACATGATTGCAAATACTGAGTTTACCAAAGAGCCTATTTGCACCGCTTCTCGTCAGTATCAAAAGTTAAAGCTAGCTCACTTAAGAGAGCAAAACTTACCACAAGAAGAACTTGAGAAGGAAATAAGCCTATTGCTTCAAAAGACATGTTTGTGTAAAGGATTATCCACTGCCTCGTACTTGGTGAATCATATTGATACGATGAAAGATGGTGATGGAGTATCAATCTGTCCTGGGCCAAACCTTGCATATTTCACAAAAAAGGCAAAGCTAAAGGAGATGATTGATCACATTTACAATCGTACCAATTTGATCGAAAGGAAAGACAGGCCTCACATGTTTATTAAAGAATTGAATTTGTATTACGATTACTTAAAAGAGCAAGTGTCGGAAATCAAAAATCCAATTCCTAAACAAATTAAATCTCTTGAAGGATTTAAGAAAAATCTTTTAAGCGGCGTTGATTACTATAAAGATCTTTCGCAAAAATTTTCAGATAAGTACAATGACATGAAAAATCAAGTCTCTAAAGATCTGGAAAAACTGGAAGGAGAAATTAGGAATATTCTGATTAAAACAGAATCATAATTTATACAAAAGCCAATCTTTACAATTCATTAAAAGATTGGCTTTTTTCTTATCTACCATACAACTTCATTAAACCTTATCTTTATTTATGTCTCTTATGGCGTAAAACACCCATTGTATTTTGAGTATATAAACTCTGAAGTTTGGGTAAATTCAATCTATTTTCTTGTCACAAAAGCTGGCATATTTGTAATGTGAAAGGGAAATCACAATGCTTAACCATACAATCATTGTGAGTGAGTAGAGAGGTAGTTTAATTTTCAACTGCGAACATACTTCAAATCCTACATTGTTTAGGTAAGGGTTAGAGTTTAGTAGGGTTTGAAGTATTTCCCACTTATTATTTGAACTTATTTATTGGAACTTTTCCATATTGTTAGTTTTTGCTTCAAAACTGTAAAAAGGTTGTCACCAGACTTTTTTACAGTTTTTTTTATAAAAAAAGCTGAAATCAATAAATTGAAATCAGCTTTTCCTCATAGCTAATAATTATTTAACCTTCTTGTGTTTCTATCACTTCTTTTTTTATACCTGCTATTTTCTCCAGCATATCAGTTGTAATCGATTTAGGTCTTTCCAATGGATAACCAAGTGCTCTGTCCCAAATGATGTTGGCACAAATACCAATGGCTCTACCAATACCAAATAAAACAGTATAGAAATCATATTCGGTAACACCATAATGCCATTGAATTACACCTGATTGTGCATCTACGTTTGGCCATGGATTTTTTGCTTTACCATGTTCCTTTAGGATTGGCGGAACAACATTGTAAAGTAAATCTGCATATTTAAAGATTGGATCATCTGGCAAGTGTTTCAAACTAAACTCACGCTGCAACATGTAACGAGGGTCAGTTTTACGCAGTACGGCGTGACCAAAACCCGGAATTACCTGGCCTGAATTTAAAGTATCCCAAACAAATTGTTTCATCTCATCTTCGGTAGGTAATTTATTCCCCATCTTATCCATTACTTCCTGCAGCCATCTTAACACTTCCTGATTAGCCAAACCATGAAGTGGTCCTGCCAACCCATTAATCATTGCTGATATTGACAAGTAAATATCAGATAAGGAGCTCGCTACCAAATGACCTGTATGGGCACTAACGTTACCGCTTTCATGATCACTATGAATGATAAAGTGAAGACGAGACACATCATCGTAAGGAGAATCAATTCCCATCATATGAGCAAAATTCCCTCCCATATCTAAGTTAGGGTTTGATTGAATTCTTGGTCCTTGTCGATACAATTTATTATAGATATAAGAAGCAATTTCCGGAAGTTTAGCCAATAGGTTTAGCGCATCTTCATATGTAGCTTCCCAATAATCTTTCTTATTCAAACCTGCATGATATTGACGATTGAATACCGATTCACGATTCAATGTTAAAATTGCGGTAGAGAAAATTGCCATTGGATGACTGCAACATGGGAAAGAATCAATTACCTCATAAACATAGCGAGGTACAATTCTTCTTTTGCTAAATTCATCTACCACTTGCATTACCTCTTCCTGATTAGGAAAATCTCCAGTTAGTAACAAATAAAACAAACCTTCAACATAAGGCATTGTTCCGCCCTTAGGTTTTGGCAAGTTTTCAATTACTTCTCCCAGAGTATATCCTCTGTAACGGATACCTTCTTCAGGATCCAAATAAGAAATATCAGTAACCAGTGATTTCAATCCCCTCATTCCTCCAATCACTTGAGATACGGTTACATTATCTACAACCACATCTCCATATTCTTTTAACAGGCGTTTCGTTCTTGGTCTGTGTTCTTCAATCTTTTCAGACAAAGTATGTTTTAATGTTTTCTTCATATGGTCTATACTTTAGAGTTGGAATCAAGTGGGGTATTGATTCCAGAATTATGAAATGTTTATTGTTTTAGTTGTTTTGTTTTCTGATTAAATTCAGTGCACTTCCTGCTTTAAACCACTCAATTTGAACCTTGTTGTACGAATGATTTGCAACAATTTGATCGTTTGTACCATCTTCATGTGTTACAACAAGTGTTAATGGTTGTCCAGGAGTAAAATTCGTTAAACCGATAATATCAATCTGATCTTTTTCCTGAATTTTATCGTAATCCGTTTTGTCGGCAAATGTCAGTGCCAATACACCTTGTTTTTTCAAATTGGTTTCATGAATTCGAGCAAAAGAACGCACGATAACCGCTTTAACACCCAAATGACGCGGCTCCATTGCTGCATGTTCTCTTGATGATCCTTCACCATAGTTTTCATCGCCAACTACAATCGAACCTACTCCTTTATCTTTTAAGGCTCTCGCTGTAGCAGGGACTTCGTCGTAAGTACCGCTCACCGGATTGAAAATAGAATTGGTCTCTTCGTTAAAATAATTAACAGCTCCAATCAGCATATTGTTCGAGATATTATCCAAATGACCACGGAACCTCAACCATGGACCAGCCATAGAAATATGATCTGTAGTACATTTTCCTTTGGCCTTTATCAACAGATTTAATCCTTTATAATCCGCACCATCCCATTCTCCAAAAGGAGCTAATAACTGAAGACGTTCCGAATCAGATTTCACATCCACAACTACCTCCGAACCATCTGCCTGAGGAGCCAGATAACCAGAATCCTTCATATCAAAACCATTTGGTGGAAATTCTAATCCTGTTGGTTCATCAAGCTTCACCTCTACTCCATCTTCATTAATCAGAGTATCAGTCATCGGATTGAAACACAAATCTCCCGCAATTGCCATAGCGGTTACCAATTCTGGCGAAGCTACAAAACCATGGGTATTTGGATTTCCATCATTACGTTTGGCAAAATTTCTATTGAAAGAGGTAATGATTGAATTTTTTCTTGTAGGATCATCTGTATGACGCTTCCACTGTCCAATACAAGGACCACAAGCGTTGGCCATGATCACACCACCAATATCCTCGAACTCTTTCAGTATTCCGTCTCTTTCAGTTGTATAACGCACTAATTCTGAACCCGGAGTTACCACAAACTCGGCCTTTACTTTTAGTTTCTTATCCTTCGCTTGCTTAGCCAACGAAGCAGCTCTAGATAAATCTTCGTAAGATGAATTTGTACATGATCCAATCAAACCAACTTCCAAAGTCTGCGGATAATCATTCTCCTTAACAGCTTTAGCAAAAGATGATAATTCATGAGCCAAATCAGGGGTAAACGGACCATTGATGTAGGGTTGCAATTCTGAAAGATTAATTTCAATTAACTCATCGTAATACTTTTCTGGATTCTGATAAACCTCTTCATCAGAACGCAAGTGCTCCATTACTACATCGGCCAAATCTGCAACTTGCTCACGACCTGTATGACGCAAATAGTTACTCATATTCTGATCGTAACCAAAAATAGAGGTAGTAGCACCAATCTCCGCTCCCATGTTACAAATTGTTCCTTTACCAGTACATGACATGGCATCGGCACCTTCGCCAAAGTATTCTACTATTGCACCGGTACCACCTTTTACAGTTAGAATACCTGCTACTTTTAATATTACATCTTTAGGTGAAACCCATCCGCTTAATTTACCTGTAAGCTTTATACCAATTAATTTGGGCATTTTTAGCTCCCAAGGCATTCCGGCCATCACATCAACCGCATCGGCTCCACCAACACCAATGGCTACCATACCCAAGCCACCTGCATTTACAGTATGCGAATCGGTACCAATCATCATACCTCCAGGAAATGCGTAGTTTTCCAGAACAACCTGATGAATAATACCAGCTCCTGGTTTCCAAAATCCAATGCCATATTTGTTAGATACTGATTCCAAAAAGTTATATACCTCATTGTTTTGATCTTTAGCGTCAGCCAAATCTTTTTCAGCTCCTATTGATGCCTGAATCAAATGATCGCAATGTACTGTAGATGGAACCGCTACTTTAGCCTTACCTGCATTCATAAACTGAAGCAAAGCCATTTGAGCTGTAGCATCCTGCATTGCAACTCTATCCGGAGCAAAATTTACGTAATCTACTCCTCTTTCAAATTTTTCCCCTTTTTCTTCAACAGATAAATGTGAATACAATATTTTTTCACTTAAGGTTAGTGGTTTGCCAAGAACTTTTCTGGCTTCATTCACCCTTTCGGGCATCCTCTCGTAAACAGATTTTATCAATTCAAAATCAAATAGCATGTCTAGTGAATTTTTGATTAATTTATATTTCAAATTTTGGCCTTTCAACATTCAACAATCGAAAATCTTAGAATGAAGATCAATTTTTTCGGATTTCCCGATCTTTTTATATGTATTTTTAATACATATTTTCAAATGCTGATATTTCTAAATCTCAATATTTTAAGCCTACTCACAACTTATAAATAGATGTTAAGTAAGGTCAAATTTAGATATCTAAATATAACAAAAACTTGGTATTTTAAAAAGGTGCCAGTTAATTTCTTGTTTAAGAAAACTCAAAATTTACACCTTTGGCACAGTTTTAGTGTATCCCAAAAAATTCCCCCTAATAAATTTGATTTCAGGTTTGAATTTTAATTCGCCTAAAGGGATCTACCCTTTGAACCGAATTCGACCACCTGAAGGTCTTTAATGTCTTTACCATCGATTGTAAACTTCACCAAAGTTTGAACTTTGTGAAATCCCTGTAATCCTGCAGCTCCTGGATTTATATGCAACAAATTCAGTTCTTTGTCGAATATTACTTTTAAAATGTGAGAATGCCCTGAAATAAAAAGTTGTGGTGGATTGTTATAAATTTCCGGCTTCACATTTAAATCATACTTTTTAGGATATCCTCCTATATGAGTCATCCAAACATCCACATTCTCGCAAGTAAATCGATTATGCTTTGGATATTGCGAGCGAACTTCCTGACCATCAATATTGCCATGAACTGCAACGAGAGGTGCGATTTGATCAAGAGTTTCTGCCGTTTCAATATTTCCAATATCGCCTGCATGCCAAATTTCATCACAATCACTCAAATGCTTTAATGCAATGGAATCAAGATGCCCATGTGTATCGGAAAGTAATCCAATTTGCTTCATTTACTTGTGTTTTGAATTTTGGAGGCATGAAGATAAGAAAAAGATTCAATTATTAACCGGAAATTAAAGTTTTAAACCCAATATATCTTACAAGTTGTCGGTATTAATTATTACTTTTGCAAGCTAAATTTTGAAAGTAAATACAATTCTATAAATGGGTTTCAAAGAAGAAATTAAAAGACGCCGTACGTTCGGAATTATTTCACACCCGGATGCTGGTAAAACTACACTAACCGAAAAATTGCTTCTATTTGGAGGTGCAATTCACGTTGCCGGGGCTGTAAAATCAAATAAAATCAAGAAAACAGCAACTTCTGACTTTATGGAAATTGAACGTCAGAGAGGTATTTCGGTTGCGACATCGGTAATGGGATTTGAATACAAAGGACATAAAGTTAATATCCTTGATACTCCAGGTCACCAAGATTTTGCAGAAGACACCTATCGTACCTTAACTGCCTGTGATAGCGTAATTATTGTAATTGACGTTGCCAAAGGGGTTGAGGCACAAACCAGAAAATTAATGAAGGTTTGTAGAATGCGTAAAACACCTGTGATCGTATTCATTAACAAAATGGACCGCCTTGGTAAGGATGCTTTTGATTTGCTTGATGAAATTGAAAAAGAACTGGAGCTAAGTGTGAATCCTTTGAGCTGGCCAATCAACATGGGGCCTGACTTTAAAGGTGTATATAATATTTATAACCGAAATTTAAGCTTGTTTACGCCTGCTACTCAAACCGTAGAAGAGAGTATCGATTTTGATGATCTATCCAATCCAAAATTGGAAGAGTACATTGGTGAAGATGCCGAAGTACTTCGCGAGGAGTTGGATTTGGTATCGGGAGTGTATCCTGAATTTGATGTACAAGATTATTTGGATGCAAAGATTGCTCCTGTATTTTTTGGTTCTGCTTTAAATAATTTTGGGGTAAGAGAGTTATTGGATGTTTTCATTAAAATTGCTCCTTCACCACTTCCTTGTCAGACAGTTGAGAGACAAATTCAGCCAGAAGAAGATAAATTCTCGGGCTTTGTATTTAAGATTCATGCCAATATGGATCCAAATCACCGAGATAGAATTGCTTTTGTGAAGATTGTTTCAGGTACTTTTAAAAGGAACACACCATACTTGCATGTTAGAAATGGAAAGAAATTAAAATTCTCCAGCCCAACTGCATTTATGGCCGAGAAAAAATCAATTGTTGAGGAAGCATACCCAGGCGATATTATTGGTTTGCACGATACTGGTAACTTTAAAATTGGAGATACCTTAACTGAAGGTGAAAAAATCAACTTCAAAGGGATTCCAAGCTTCTCCCCTGAGTTGTTCAAATATATTGAAAATGCTGATCCAATGAAATCGAAGCAATTGGCAAAAGGCATTGATCAGCTAATGGACGAGGGAGTTGCTCAGCTTTTTACTTCTCAGTTTAATGGGAGAAAGGTAATTGGAACTGTTGGTGCTTTGCAGTTTGAAGTAATTGAGTATCGTTTATTACACGAATATAGTGCTTCTTGTCGCTGGGAACCAATTCAGCTGCACAAAGCTTGTTGGATCAAAACCGAAGATGAAGAACAATTAAAAGAATTCAAGAAGGCAAAATATCAATACATGGCTAAAGATAAGCATGGTAGAGATGTTTTCCTGGCAGATTCAGGGTACATGCTACAAATGGCACAATCGAACTATCCGAATCTTGAATTCCATTTTACATCAGAATTTTAAATCAGATAGAATATGGCTTTAAAAGAAGGATTAACTGCCACACAAGAAATGATTGTTGGCGAACAAAATACAGCAAAATATCACGGATCAGGTAAACTAGATGTTTATGCAACTCCTGCAATGGTTGCTTTTATGGAAGGAACTGCAGTAGCTTGTATCGATGCTGATCTAGAAGAAGGAATGGATTCGGTTGGAATCCAAATTGACACCAAACACATCAAAGCCAGCAAACTTGGTGCTAAAATTACTTGCATTGCAAAATTGGTTAAAGTGGATGGTAAAAAGTTAAGTTTCGAAATTGAAGCATCTGACGAAGATGGACAAATTGGTTCTGCTTTCCACGTTCGATATGTTATCGATCCGGTAAAATTCATAAGCAGATTGTAAATAAACCAATACTAAATATGTAAGCCCTGAAAAAATATTACTCTCAGGGCTTTTATTTTACTTTCTCCATAGTTATTTATTCCATCAACCTCTTCTCTCCTTCAAGCTTTTTCAGCTCGGTTAAATCCTGACTCACTTCGATACAACCTTTGTAGTTTCCTTCTTCATCGCGCAAAGCGAAGTATTGAATTAAAATAAACCTGCCTTGCATTTGAATCCAGAAGGGTTCGCTATCTTTTGCTCCCGATTTAAAGGCTTTCAACAGCTCATCTACAACGTGGACACTCTCGGGTGGATGACAGTTCTGAACTGTTCTGCCAATAATTGCTTTAGAACGGGTAAAAAACCTGTCCTTAGGATTAGAAAAGAACCTCACTCTGTCGTTTTCATCAATCATTGTGATATCGACAGGGAGATGATTCAGAAGCATCATTGCCTGGTCCAAAGTCATTAACCCAGTATCAAAATTTAGTAATGTGTTGCCCAATTGGCGAGCATCAAGCTCTTCTCCTTCCAAAGCAAACAATTTCGATTCTTTACTTTTTTGTTCCTGAGAAAAAACAGGAGTATCAATAAAACTAAACCCTAATTCCACACTTTGTTGATTCATTTCATCCCATAAATCAGATGATACAGCATTCAGTGCTACCGGAAACAGCAAGTATTCTTCTCTGAAAATAATGGTATACATCAAAAAAAACAGGTCCCCAATTAACTTATTAATTAAATTGAGGTCTGGTTGATCTGCACCAAGTGCCTGCAGCAATTCCTTTCTGATGCGTCTGATATCGTCATGAATAGACCACATCACCCCCAAACATTTGTATTCTGGATACTGATTTTCAAAATAAGGAAAGAAGATATTCTCTTTTCGTGAATAATGCTTTTCGAATTCTGCAAACTCCTCAATTCTAACACTAATTTCCTGCAGGTCATTCTTTAATTGCTCCTCAGTTTGTGCTTTATTAAAAGATTTAACCAAAGGTTTGATTTCCCCTAATCGTTTCTCCAACTCGCGATTTTCACGCATTAAAATTCCCAAGAAATGATTGAGTTCCAATTCTGGTTTTTCATGATCAAGAATAACATTGTGAAATACATTCAATGATTTATTGATCCCTATCTTCAGATCTCCCATTGGTAAATCTTCCTCAACCAACCTATGAACCACCTGAATAATATCGTTGGGGCATAAATGATCAATCGCCTCCTGATGAGTGCTGATTAATTCTTTCCCATTTTTCCCATTAATAAGGTCTAGACAAAACTGAAAAAGAGAATCAATGCGAGCGGCATTGTTATTAATAAATTCTGACATAGTGATATTTTTCTGTTGATCAGATCAAAATACAACAAATGTCACTTTCGAACAAGCCTAAAATGGATTACTCCACCTTTTCCTGACCGGCATAATGCTGCAAAAGAAATTCAATCACCGACCTTGCATTATCAGGATAGTTAAGTTTCTCAATTGCCCTTCCCCCATCAATCCATTCCTTTATCTTTACCGGACCATCATCCTCCAAATCTGCAATAACAGGAATTCCCAATTCTTTTAATGCATGAGCATTACAGACTTGTTCGAACTGATTTTTCATTGGAATCACTGCAAGCATCTTTCCTAGATACAAACTCTCAGCAGGAGTTTCGAATCCTGCTCCACAAAGAACACCTGCACAATCTTTCAAACTCCTAATAAAAGCCTCTCCGTTTACCGGGTTAATCTCAACATTTTCTGAGCGGTATTTGTTTTTGCTGTGTTTTGAAAAAACCACCCATTTATAATTTGGGAAGTGCGACAGAACTGAAATCAATCTCTCATCAGAGTAAGCAGGCAAATAAACCAGATAGTAGCCATGGTTTTCTGGCTCTAATAATCTTATTTCTCTCCTGATTACCGGGGTAAACATGTTATGCCCATATTCTTTAAAGTGAAAACTCACATTGTGATTGCAAGGGGCATAGTTTTTCAGAACCTGATAGCCAAGAAATTCAATTTTCGCAGGCATTGGTGTCCTTGAATTCAACATGGCTGATTGATGGCTCAAACCCAAACAGAAAACTTTCTTAAGCTTACAAGCCCAGGAAGTAACTGGTTCAAAGTCACTAATCACCAAATCGTATTCGTCAACAGGCAAACTACGAATGTCTTTGATAAATCGAATGACATTAAATTTTCTGATGGTTTTCCAAATATCGATACCTCCATTCTTGCCAAAGAAAAATCCCAATCCTTGTTTTTTGTATCTGATAGGATGATTAAATTCCAAATCATGGTGCAAGCCTGATATTAATATGTCAACTTCGGCTTCTTTCTGAAGATGCGGTATGAGTTCAATGGCACGACTCAAATGTCCGTTACCCGTTCCTTGAATTCCGTATAATATTTTCATTAAATAATTCTAGATCAAATAGTAGTTCCTAAAAATTTTCAAGATTTTTTTTACATTGTGCTTGTTATGAAACTGAAATTGTTTTTCCAGACATAGATGTAAAATCAACAAGCATTTGCTTAAAGATTTTTTCATTATCCTCCAGTTTATAACTTTCCAAATCAGGCTCTAGACTTTTAGCATTCAAATCCTTGTGGTACTCATAAATGCTCCACTCTCCTTTGTGGTACTCCAAAGCACTCAAACTTTCAATCCAGTCACCTGAGTTCAGGTAACATGTCGATCCATTTTTAGATTTTATTTCCTTAAATTCCGGATGATGAATATGACCACACACAACGTAATCATAGCCTTTATCAATTGCAATTTCTGCTGCAGTTTGCTCAAAACTATTGATGTATTTTACTGCAGATTTTACACTGTTTTTTATTTTTCTTGATAAAGAAACTTTCTCACGCCCCATCAATTTTGCAAAGTAATTCACCACTGAATTGATCATGATTAACAGGTCATATCCAATTGAACCAAGCTTTGTTAACCACTTGGCATATTGCATGGTAACATCAAAAACATCACCATGAAACACCCAGGCCTTCTTGCCATTGAGGTTTAAAATCAACTTGTTTACAATTTGTAACTTGCCTAAAGTAAATCCCTCAAATTTCCTCAGCAATTCATCATGATTACCAGTTACGTAGTACACTGGAACTCCTTTTGATAATAAAGATGTAATGTGTTTGATAATACGCATATGGGATTTAGGCCAATATCTTTTTTTAAATTGCCAGATATCCACAATATCACCGTTCAATATTAACTTTTCAGGTTGGATCGAATTTAGATATTTTAGCAGTTCATCGGCTCTACATCCTATTGTTCCCAAATGTATATCCGATAAAACTACAACTTCTACCTTTCGCTTGTTTTTTGTCATAAATTCAACTACTTGATTATAGGTAAAAGTACTTTCTGCTTGTTAACTTATTCAATAAGAAAGTTTATGAAATGATAAATTGTATTCCATATGGAGTTAAGAAATTGTAATAATCCATACCCGAATATTAAGATATTATTACAAAAGATTGACTTGGTAAAAAAATGGCTCGCTATTTGTTTAAGTTTTCTAAACTAATATGGCAAATAAATAGAAACAATCCCATGGCATTGTCGTAGTACTAATCTAAATTTGCCGATGAATAAAACCACTAAACATGAAAAAAACTTTACACTACATTTTTATAGCACTTATTATTAGTTTATCGTCCTGTAGTTCTGGTGAAAAAGCATTACAGCATGGCAATTATTTTGCTGCGGTAAGCAAGTCTATTGATCGATTAAGATCAAATCCTGATAAAGCAAAAGCACAGGAAACACTACTTGCCAGCTATCCTTTGGCCGTTCAATGGTTCGAGAGAGAAATTAATAATTTACAAGCGTCTGCCGATCCTTTTAAGAATACCAAATCTGTGGATAAATATCAATTGTTGAATCGCATATATAATGATATTAACAGATGTCCAACTGCATTGCAATTAATTCCAAATGCCAAATCATATCAAAATGAATTGGAATTGACGAAACAAAATGCTGCACCTGAATGCTATCAAGCAGGATTGAATGAACTTGTAAAAGGAGGAAGACAAAATGGGATTAATGCCTATAATCATTTCCAGAAAGCCAATAGTTTTGTTCCCAACTACAAAGATGTTCAGATCAAACTTGAGGAAGCTGAATACATGGCAACATTAAAAGTGATCATTGAACACATCCCGGTTAATTCACAAAAGTACAAGCTAAGTTCAGAGTTTTTCCAGGATCAGGTTACCCAATACCTTTTTCACAATATCAAAAGAAAATTTGTCCGTTTTTACACTCCCAATCAAGCTGAACTTGAAAAACTTGAATACCCTGATCAAATTATTTCCATGGGATTTGAAGATTTTGTTGTTGGAGAAACTCACGACACCAATTATGAGAAAGACGTAATTAGTGCCGATAGTGTTGAAGTGGGAAGCACAACCCTAAAAAATGGAGAGAAAATTAAAGTATATAATAAAGTAAAAGCAAAATTGCACATCCACAAACGAGAAGTCATTTCGAAAGGATTACTTTCTTTGAAAGTGATTGAGTTTGGGAATCAAAAAATCATCAGCGATAAACAATTTGGTGGTCAGTTCAACTGGTTTTACGAATGGGGGCATTTTAATGGAGATGAAAGGGCTTTGACCAAAGAAGAGCTGGAAATTTGCCAACATGAACCAATATTGCCACCTCCTCACCAGGATTTGTTTGTTGAATTTACCAAGCCAATTTATACAGACCTTACACAGGAGTTGAGAAGGTTTTACAACAGATATTAATAAACAAAAAAGCCATTAGTTTTGAAACTAATGGCTTTTTTAATTTTCCCTGCAATTGTCACAGCTTGATGCTTTCTTTTCATAGTCAATAATCCTTCCTTTTGAATCTTTTTGAAAACTACAACACTTACTTAATGCTTCCTTTAAAAGATTTCTACCACGCTGAACTCTCGATTTAGCAGCAGAATATGATATGTGTAGTTTTTCTGAGAGTTCTTTTTGACTCAACCCATTCAACTCACTTAATAAAAGTGCATCTCGATAATCCTCCGGTAAAGACTTAATCATTGGCACGATGCAAGTTTGAATATCAGCCATAGCATTTGCATCATTTTCGTCTTCCATCTCTAGCACCTGAATATCTGCTTCTTCATGATTTTCGCAACGTCGATAGTGATCAATTATGACATTTCTGGTGATCTGAAATAGCCAGGCTTTTATCTTTTTCCCTTCTTGTAAAGTATCAATATTATTGTGAATTTTTATAAAAACTTCCTGCAATAAATCTTCTGCCAAAGCTGAATCAGATACTCTTTTTCGAATAAAAGAAAGCAATTGTTTGTGATATGTTCTCCAAATGTGCTCTACCATACATACTCCAATTAAACTATTGAGAGCAAAAATATAAATTTTGAAAAACTATCTGTAACGATTCTAAATAAAAAAACCATATACCTATTGTTCCGCTTGCACGAAATAATAAATAAATGGTTTTGTGAAAACTAATTAGTAGTGATTATCCTGAATAGGTATTGCAAATATATTTCAGATATTCTAGCAACCGCAACCTTCGCCACAGCCACACGCTTCAACCACGTATTTCATATCTTTAAATTGATCGGCAAAATCATTTTTTTCTTTGTTCTCCGGAGGACACTGACATGGTCCAAGTCCCTTACAAGCGCAATCCTTAAGAGGTTTATCTTCTAAAGTATCTAGAACTTTAACCAATTCGGCATTTACATTATCATCGTTACAACATCCACCGGTATGATACAATTGAGATCCACAACATTCGTTATTCATATTCTATTTTTTTACTTTCTACATCTTAATTTTTTAATCTCATTTGGGTAGACGCAGAAAATGAAAAATGGACGCAAAAACAATCGACAAAAATTAAATTTTGTCGATTGTTTCTGATTTATAAATCTTTATGAATAAAATTATAATCGTCGATTAAGGTTTGGAAAAATAGTTCTGGTTGCATTTCGGTTTTCATGCCTAATTGCTCCATCACTTTTGCTCTGGCTTTTAAACCAAAGGTTAGCTTTTCTACTGGGTCATTCATCGTTTTCAATTGTTGTATCACCCTTTTGAAAAGCTCCAAATCTTTATCCTCTATTTTCCTTGATTCAGGGAAAACCAATTGATAATTCTCTGGTACCTCAGACAATATGGTGTTGGTAAGTTTCATGGTATGGTTCGTTTTAACCACAGTTGTTTTTGCCAGAATATCTCCTATTCTTTGGCCTTTTTCTCCTATAACAATAGTAAGTATTGCTGCAACACCATTGGTCAATGTAATATCCACCAAACGAAACATCCAACGAATTAAATAGTGAATAAACCCAGGAGCATCTCCATCAACTTTACAAACCTTTATTTTCATGATGCGTTTTCCAGGTGTTTGTCCATTCATAAAGGTTTCAAAAAGCAAAGAATAAAATAAGAGTGGCAACAAGAACACAAATCCTATTTCAAACGCCTCTCCCAAAAAACCAATAATCATGGCAATAAAAAACATACAAACCCCAATAAATACCATATCCAATAAATAAGCAGCTATTCTTTCACCGACACTGGCTAGTGGAAAACTTAGATGTACATTCTGAGTTGTTTCAATTCCAATTTTTGACATAGATAGTTTTGTTTAATACAAAACGAATATACTTATCGGAAACAAAAGATAAAAATTTACACGCATAATTTATTAAACAGAATTCATATACTATTGTTTTTCTACAACTTAAAAAATAAGATGTAAATTATCATCAAGCACCATTTGTTTATTAAACTATTTAAAATAACTTTAGCGATCTAACACAGACTATTGGCTCTAATATTTATGAAAGAAATTGTATTTCTTAACCGAAATAAGGATAAATGGGAAAAGTTTGAGCAATTAATTAATAATCAATCGGCAAGTAACCCAGATACTTTGGCTAATTTATATATCCAACTTACTGATGATTTATCTTACTCCAGAACATTCTTCCCCAAGTCTTCAACTACTGCATACCTTAATCAGTTAAGTATGCGTGTTCATCAACAAATTTACAAGAACAAAAAGGCAAAAAAAGGAGCATTTAGAAATTTTTGGACAACCGAGCTTCCATTAACATTATACGATATAAGAAAGCAATTACTATATGCATTTTTGATCTTCTCTGTATCGGTTCTAATTGGTATTTTATCTTCAAGAGGAGATCAAACATTTGTTCGAACCATTTTAGGAGATGACTATGTAAACATGACCTTGGACAATATTAAAAACAATGACCCAATGGCAGTTTATAAACAGCAGGGACAAACTTTAATGTTCCTGAGTATTACCATTAATAATGTACGAGTATCCATATTGGCTTTTGTGCTGGGAATTTTTACTGCTTTCGGAACTGGATATGTGCTATTTTCAAATGGTGTGATGCTGGGCAGTTTCACTTACTTCTTTATTCGGTACGATTTATTTTGGGAATCAACCAGGGTAATATGGATACATGGAGCTTTAGAAATATCGGTAATTGTAATTGCTGGTGCAGCAGGTATTGTTTTGGGAAATAGTATGATATTTACAGGAACTCTACCTCGAAAAACATCAATCCAAATTGGTGTTAGAAAAGGAGTGAAAATCATTGCCGGAATCTTCCCAATATTCATAGTTGCCGGGTTTTTAGAGGGCTTCGTAACCAGGCATACTGATATGCCCATGGCCTTGAGTTGGGCTATAATCATCAGTTCCTTTTCATTTATCATCTGGTATTTTGTAATAAATCCTGTTAAAGTATATAAGAATCAACATAAATATTAAAAAATGACTACAGAGAATTTTAGACTTGAAAAAGTAAGAGATTTTGGACTTCTTTTTAGCGACACTTTTCTTTTTATAAAGTACAACTTCAAAAACTTATTAAAAGGAATGCTTTACTACGTTGTACCTTTTGGTTTACTGCATGGCGTTGTGATGGGCTTATTGCAATATGAAACTCTACTTTCAATTGGAAACGGTTCTGGAATAGGTGCTAATTATTCATCATCCACTGTTATCTATTCAACTATTGCATCTTATTTTTTCATGCTAGTTTCATACTCAGTAGCAATTGCCTTTATAACCCAATACATTAAGCTATATCGCGATAAGGGTGCGAATAATTTTGAGGTAAACGAAGTTGGAAAATCCATGTTAAATAATATTCCAAAAATATTAGGAGCTATTATTTTGTCAGGTATAATTGTTGTATTGGGATTCATTATTCTTATCATCCCTGGGATATACATTGCAGTTTGCATCAGTTTGGTAGTTCCAATCATTATTTTCGAAGATGAAACCGTAGGAAATGGCATTAGTGCGTGCTTTAATCTGATTAAGAACAATTGGTGGAACACCTTTGCTTTTCTATTTGTTATTGGATTAATTAGTTCTGCTTTAAATTTTGTATTTCAACTTCCATCAACAATTTATCAATTAATGAGCACCATATTTATGGCTAGTGGCGATGCAATGACACCGAGTAAATCTTTACTAATCTTATTTTCGATTATTCAAGGAATTGGATATGCGCTTATACAAGTTTTACCTTTAACGGCCATTGCCATGCAATACTTTAATTTAATTGAGAGAAGACAAAGCCCAGCTTTATTAAAGGATTTGGAATCAGTTGGTAATAATGAATAACTTATTTAAAATACTTCTCATATCAATTTGGTTCCTGATACTATCGGGAACCAAACTCTTTGCTGCCCATATCAATGAGGCAGATACTTTAATTCTTGATAAAGGTCAAGTAGAAATATATAAAAAAGCCATTACCCAAAGTAGAATTGAGAACTATCGTCAACAAAGCGATTTTAACTACGAATATTCTGAGGTAGAAAATATCAGTTTATTCGATAAAATTCGCTTGATGATAAATCGTTGGATGGCCTTTCTTATTAAAAGTCTTGGTGTAGTATGGTTCTTACGATATATCATTCTGGGCGGAATTATAGTTCTTCTTATCTATATTATCCTTAAGAGCAACGCTAGTGGATTATTCAGTCCGCATCAAAAAATTATTAATATTCCATTTGCCGATGATGTAAATCCTGAAAACGTAAATTGGGAGGAAGAAATAGAGAAAGCAGTAAAAATGGGCGAATACAGACTTGCTGTTCGTTACCAGTTCTTGTCCTCATTAAAATCGCTTAGCAAAAACAATTTTATCAATTGGAAAGCTGAAAAAACCAATTACGATTACATCAACGAGATAAAAGACAAGCAGGTAAAAACAGATTTTAATGACCTAAGCAATCTATACGAAGCTGTTTGGTATGGAAATTTTTCAATAATTCATGACGAATATGCACTAATTGGTCAGGATTTCGAAAAATTTAACTCATTGTTTAATACAAGAAAACAATAAAATGAAACTGATAATTCCAAAATCAACTTATCCGTTTATCGTCATCTTAATATTGTTGTTTCTTGTCGAACTCTTCTCACCAACACCTATCGACTGGACGCAAAACTTCAATTCCGATGACAAAAGGCCTTTTGGTTCGTATCTTTTAATGGATTTGATTAAAACTGATTTGTTTTCAAATTACGAAATAGAATTCAAATCAATTCCTGTTTTTAATTATCCTGAAAGTAGCAATTCTGATTCCCTGAAGAACTACATTTTCATTACCAATAACTTGGAAATGCAAAAATGGGACGTTGATAAATTGATAAAACTCGCCGAAGATGGAAACCAAATTTTTATTGCAGCATCATCAATTAGTTTTCCTTTAGCAGATACACTTGATCTTAGTCTTACACCAAATGTATTTTTTTCCAATCTTGGAAAAACAGTGCGCATTCAAAAATTTGAAAACCAAAACATCTCTTTAAACAAAACCTATAGGTACGAAAAAGCTTTTGATGTTGTAAGTATTAAAAACTTTAACAAAGACAGTTTGATTGTACTGGGAAGGGATACCGATAAAAACATACAATTTATTAAAAAGCAATTTGGCAAAGGAAATATCTTTTATTGCTGCCAACCATTGGCATTTACCAATTACAATGTAGTAACATCAAATAATGCTGATTACATTGCCGGAGCTTTTAGTTATCTTCCAAACCGCCCAATCGTTTGGGATGAATATTACAAACCAACTAGAGCATTAAGACACAGTTCACCACTAAAATACCTGTTAACCTATCCGCCTTTAAAATTGGGTTTTTACCTGTTGTTTTTCTGTCTGATCTTCTTACTTCTGTTTCAAGGAAAAAGACAACAGAGAATTGTGCCATTAATTCAACCGTTAAGAAATACTTCTCTTGAATTTATTAGAACTTTAGGTTCCTTGTATTACACAAAGAAAAACCACAAAGACATTGCGGATAAGAAATTCAAGTACTTTAAAGAGTTCATTAGAAGCAGATATCATATTGAATTCAAAAAGGAAAACATTAAAGAATTAAGCAGTCGATCGAGTTTACCGGAAAAAACATTACGAATGTTGTTCGATCAATCCAAATCAATAGAAACACTAACTCATTTAACTCAGGAAGGTTTGGAAGATTTCCACTCCAAAATAGAGTACATTTATAAAAATTGCAAATAAGACAATCACATCATATGGAAAGAAACACACAATTCGAAAATAGAATTGATTTAGGTGAATTAAATCAGCTAATCAATCAAATTAAGTTTGAGATCCAAAAAGTAATTGTTGGACAAGAAAAAAACATTGACTTACTCCTTGTTGGACTATTCGCTAAAGGGCACATTTTAATTGAAGGTGTACCTGGAATTGCCAAAACTTTATCGGCAAAACTATTGGCAAAAGCAATTAGTTCTGATTTTTCAAGAATTCAATTTACACCTGATTTAATGCCTTCGGATGTTTTAGGTACTACTATTTTTAACATGAGTAAATCTGAGTTTGAATTCAATCAAGGACCTATATTCTCGAACATTGTGCTGATTGATGAGATCAACCGTGCTCCTGCCAAAACTCAATCCGCCCTATTTGAAGTAATGGAGGAATACCAGGTAAGTATTGACGGTAATACCTATAAAATGGGTGAACCATTTTGGGTATTAGCAACTCAAAACCCAATTGAACAGGAAGGAACCTATCGATTGCCTGAAGCACAATTGGATCGATTCTTGATGAAGGTTGAGTTTGAATATCCAAGCGAAGAGGAAGAATTAAGCATACTTGAAACCAAACATGAACGAAGAGGTGCATTAGAAACCCAAATCATAAACAAGGTAATATCTGCTAATCAAATTAAAGAAATGCAAAATAGGGTTCAGTCGATTCATATTGATGAGAACCTGAGAAAATACATTGTGCAAATTGTTCAAAAAACCCGAAATCATCCTGGAATCATTTTGGGAGCCTCTCCTCGTGCATCGGTTTCGGTAATGACAGCAGCTAAAGCATTCGCTGCCATTCATGGACGGGATTTTGTGACTCCTGACGATATCAAAAACATTGTTGCTCCAGTTTTACATCATCGCTTAATTTTAACTCCTGAAAAGGAAATGGAAGGAATTAAACCAAAGGAAATCATTAAAAACATTTTGGAAGGTATTGAAATCCCACGATAATGAAGTTTATTAAATCTTTATACCTACACCCTTTTTTCTATTGGCTGATTAGCGCAATTGCTGTGATATCCGTATTGGGTTTTTTTATCCCGATACTCTATACCATAGCTAGATTAGCATGTCTGTTATTTTTGATAGCTTTTGGGTTTGATATCCTTCTCTTGTATCGAATTAAAGATGCTGTTCAGGCAAAAAGAACTTGCCCGGAAAAATTATCGAATGGAGATGAAAATCCTATTCAGATTAAGCTACAGCACAACTACAATTTCACAATTCATATTGATTTGATTGATGAAATCCCAATTCAGTTTCAAAAGAGAGATTTTAACCATTCACTATCGTTAAAAGCAGGAGAAGAAAAGCTGGTTAATTATTCGCTTAGACCCTTAAGTCGTGGAGAGTATCACTTTGGAGTAATTAATGTTTATGCCAGTTCTCTCTTAAAAATCATCAAGCGAAGATTTAAATTGGGGAATTCGGAAATGATTCCCTGCTATCCTTCATATATGCAAATGCGCCAATACGAACTGATGGCTATTTCGAACCGATTAATGGATTTTGGGATTAAAAAGATCCGAAGAATTGGACATCAAATGGAGTTCGACCAGATTCGTGAGTATGTAAAAGGCGATGATTACAGAACCATAAACTGGAAAGCAACCGCAAGAAAATCACAGATCATGGTTAATCAATACCAGGATGAGAAGGCGCAGCCTGTTTATTCAATTATTGATTGTGGTAGATCTATGAAAATGCCTTTTTACGGACTTAGCCTGTTGGATTATGCCATAAATACCAGCTTGGTAATATCGAACACGGCAATTTTAAAACACGATAAAGCAGGTTTGCTTTGCTTTGGCAGAAATGTTCACTCCAATATTCGCGCAGGAGGCAGAAGAACCCAGGTAAAGAAAATCATGGAGGTTTTGTACAATCAGGAAACCGATTATCCAGAACCTAATTACGAATTGCTTTATTCATCGGTGAAGCACTTTGTTAGAGGCAGAAGTTTGCTTATGCTGTATACCAACTTCGAGAGCTTGGATTCTATGAAAAGACAGCTACCCTATTTGCAGGGATTAGCTAAAGACCATCTTTTGGTTGTGATTTTCTTTAACAATTCGGAAATTGAAAAAATGACAAAAAAATCAGCTGACAGCATAGAAGATATTTACGTGAAAACCATTGGTGAAAAATTCTTATTCGATAAAAAATTAATCGCAAAAGAGTTGGAAAAATATGGTATTCATACAATATTAACTGATCCCAAAAACCTAACGGTAAATAGTTTGAATAAATATTTGGAATTGAAATCCAGAGGTTTGATTTAACATGATACAACTATGAAAAACTATAGCATCATTATTATCGCATTTGTGTTAACTGTATTTGCATGCAATTCGAAAAATCCAATAGTTACAATAAGTACTGAATTGGGCGAAATTGAATTGGAAATATTTGAAAACAATGCGCCCATTACAGCCAAACATTTTATGCAAAATATTGACAAGAATGTTTTTAAGGATGCTTGCTTTTACCGTGTCGTCAGATTGGACAATCAGCCAAATAATGATATAAAGATTGAGGTTATTCAAGGGGGATTATTCCATGATTCGATCGTGGATAAGCTACCTACCATAAAACATGAAACTACCAAAGAAACCGGTATTTTACATACCGATGGAGTAATCTCCATGGCCAGATTGGAACCTGGATCTGCAAGTACCGAGTTTTTTATTTGTATTGGCAATCAACCTGAGCTGGATTTTGGCGGAATGCGCAATCCCGATGGACAAGGCTTTGCTGCTTTTGGAAAAGTCACAAAAGGAATGGATGTGGTCAAGAAAATTCAAACACAAAAAAACCAGGGACAGATGCTAGACAAGCGTATTAAAATCCTATCTATAAAACGTAGGTAGTTAAATCTTCAATCTTATCGATCTTTTGAAAATCTGAATTGGAAATTTCCTCCTCTTCAACCATTTCGTGTTCCCAAGTTGTGTGAAACGGCACATGAACAGCCTTACCTCCCAGATTCAAAACAGGCAGAATATCTGATTTTAGAGAATTCCCAACCATTAAAAACTCTTTTGGGTTAATATCAAGATGTTTGATTAGTTTTTCGTAATCACTTTCCTTCTTATCACTCATCACCTCGATGTGATGAAAATATTTAAGCAATCCCGATTTTTTCAACTTACGTTCCTGATCCAGTAAATCTCCTTTTGTAGCAACAATCAAACGATACTTTCCGAACAAAGTCTCTAAAACTGACTCTACCCCATCTATTAGCTCAACAGGTTTATTAATCTGTTCCTTTCCCAACTCCAAAATCGCTTGTACTTTCTCCGAAGAAAGCTTGCCATTGGTAATTTTTAATCCAGTCTCGATCATCGATAAAATAAAAGCTTTTGTGCCATAGCCATACAAAGGAATATTACCAATTTCAATCTTAAAAAGCTCTCTTGTAACCTCGTCCAAACTCATTCCATTGGTTAGCAATTCACAGAATTTCATTTCTGTTTCACGAAAATATGGCTCATTAACCCATAACGTGTCATCTGCATCAAAGCCAATCACCTTAATCTTATCCATAAAAGAAGTATTTTATCTTGTGCGAAATTACGAACAATCCCATAAAATCCAACATCACCCCTTAGCTTGACTTTATCTTAACAATTGATTAATTTTAATTGTAACCGCGAAGTACTGCTATTTTTCTCAACATTTTAAAAACGAATCATGGAACGAAGAACGAATTATCAAGATCATCCATCTCGATTTTTTCTACTGATTGCGAGAATTATAGGTTTTTTAATTGCCGGAGTCTTTCTATTGTTTATGGTTCCTGAATTCATCGAAATCTTGCACAATAAATCTGAATATACTGAATTCTGGATTTTTGTATTTTATATACTTGCAATGATATATGGTGCTGGCTTTCTCCTCTCCTTTTGGAAAATAAAAATCAGTGCCTACATCATGATCGTAAGCAGTGTAGCAATTGCTCTTTATGGATTTTTGGATACTATGAGTTGGGCGATATTCCTAATTTTGATCCCCTTGTCGTTTTCAGGAATCTTATTCTTAATCTATTCTAAAAAAATGGATAAGTAAACCTACAATGCCTCCACCTTCTTCACCTTTTTAATTTTTACGATGTTCTTGGAATCCAATTGCCCACCATTCCATCGATAGGCTACCATAATGCCTCCATTTGCGACACAACCATCAACACAGCAAAGATTCTCGCGAACTATACCTGCTTGTCCATTTAGGCAATAATGCCCGAAAAACACTGGCAACTCATCTTTAGGGTATAGTGGAATGTCGTAACACAATTCGCGCGGAATGGTATAATTGGGAAGTTTAAATTTATTCCCGAATGAAATATCCTCAAACCCCTTTCCTTGCATAGGTTCCCACCATTTTATTCTATAGGCCGTACGCTTAAAACCATAACCATCTTTAAGTACCATATCGTCGGGCATATTAAATTCTCTGCCCTTTAGCAAAAGCATTAAAGCATTAAATACTTTGTCACGCTCAAAATAAATTCTTCTTAAAAACTGCTTACTAAGCCTGTTTTCAGGATTTTCCTTCTTTATAATCTCAATAGCCTCATCATCCCATGAAGCATGAACCACTCTAAATCCATCTAACTCCAGGAAAATAGGAAGAGAACGCAGCCATTTTAGATATTTCTTACGTTTTGCCTTATCCAGCTTAAATTCTTCGTAAGTTTTTTTGATTTGAGTTTTGTTCTTCAGATTATGATCGCGTAAAAATAAACCATCACTGTCTTTTGTATAATAAGCCAGAACATTCAACTCATGATTTCCAACAATTGCGTAAGCATTTCCCGATGTTACCATCTTCATAACAATGCCTAAAGTCTCAAAAATTGCTGGTCCCCTATCTACAAAATCACCCACAAAAACAGCCTTTCTTTCAGGATGTGAATATCCCGAATCCCCTTTAGTATATCCTAAGAATTTCAACAGTTTCTTTAGTGTTTCCGCCTCTCCGTGAATGTCTCCTATTATATCGTACACTTTTTTTCTGATTGGTTAATCTTCACCAAAAATATAAAATTATTTGAATTTGCACATTTATAAATTTTTCGATGAACTTTTGATAATGAGGAATTAAAATCTGCAATATAAAAAATGCTTATCCGAAAATCGAATTCAATCGAAAAATCAGATAAGCATAGAATATTTTAAACGGAATTCCAGTTTACAGATTGAATAAACCGTTCACTTCTATTTTTTTCTTGATATTCTTATCTCCACTGTAGTAAAATTCATTCACTTTACGATTGTAGGAATAATCATTCTTCCACTCCTCATAGTTTTCAATTACCTTTTCCAAAGAATCAATAAAATAAAGTACCTCTTTGTTTGTAGTAGTTGGATGCAAAGACCAGCGCACCCAGCCTGGCTTATGCGACAAATCGCCTGAAGTAATTTCACTGGTAATAGCATCCGATTGTTCCTGACTAACTTCCAACAAGTAATGCCCATACGTACCAGCGCAGGCACAACCTCCTCTTACCTGAATTCCAAAGCGATCATTCAGTAATTTCACCAACAAATTGTAATGAATGTACTCCACGTAAAATGAAAGAATACCTAGTCTTTTCTGAACATTATCAGCAAGGATATGAACATCTTTAACTGCTTTTAATTTACCAAAGGCGAGTTCTAAAAGTTCCTCTTCCCTTTCTGCAATATTCTTGGTTCCCATTTGGTTCTTTACCTCAATTGCCAAAGCGGTACGAATGGCTTGAAGAAAACCAGGTGTACCACCATCTTCACGAGCTTCAATATTATCGACAAACTTGTATTTTCCCCAAGGATTTGTCCAATCTACCGTTCCTCCACCCGGATTATCTGGCACCTCACTATTGTACAAGTTCGAATCGAAAATCATTACCCCGGAAGATCCAGGACCGCCCAGAAATTTGTGAGGCGAAAAGAAAACTCCATCCAGTTTGGCTTTCGGATCGTCAGGATGCATATCAATATCAACATATGGAGCTGATGCGGCAAAATCGATAAAGCAGATTCCACCATATTCATGCATAATTTTAGACATTTCGTAATAGGGTGTAACAATACCCGTTACATTGGAACAGGCCGTAAATGAACCTATTTTCATTTCTCTATCCTTATATTTTTCCAACTCTGCTCTCAGATTATCCACGCTAATGGTTAAATCATCGCCTGGTGGAACAACCACTACATCAACATTGGTTTCGTACCAGGAGGTTTGATTGGAATGGTGCTCCATATGAGTCAGAAAAACAACCGGTTTTTCTCTTTCTTTTTGGCATTGATATCTACCAATCATCCCACAGCCTTTTAATCCAAGAATTCGTTGTAGTTTATTCACAACAGCAGTCATTCCAAAACCAGCATGGATGATTACATCATCCGGTCCTGCGTTAACATGTTTTTTGATTAATTCCTGAGCTCTATGGTAAGATTGAGTCATTAAAGTTCCCGTCTCATTGGTTTCCGTATGCGTATTGGCAACATAAGGGCCAAACTCTTTTAACATCTTCTTTTCCAAGGGTCCGTACAAACGTCCGCTTGCAATCCAATCTGCATATACAATCTTTTGCTTTCCAAAAGGAGAATAAAAGCTAGCATCGTAACCAACTGTATTCTTTCGAAACTTTTTAAAATATTTTTCTAAACTACTCATTGGGTTAGGGTTAGTTTTTATGGTTTTAGGTTTCTTTTAAGACAATCATTAATTCGTTTTGGGTGAAAACAAAATTAGATTTTAATCTTTTTACCTTTTTATAATGAGCTTCAAAATAGATATTTGCACCTGCAAAAACAAGAAGATATATCAGCTTTTTTAAGGGCTTTAAAGATTAGAATTATCCTTAATAACCAATCAAAATGAACAATAACAAAGAATAATGACCATTCCAAGGGTTTAAAGCATGCAAAAACCTATAGCAAACTGATGTTTTAATCTTCAATCACTACCACTCTAACTTGAAACACTCAAATTGAAAATTCTATTGGACTCCATCAACTTGATTGAAGGAAATTCAAGCTTCAATTGGACCCAAACAATTTGATTGGATGTATTTAAACCTTTAAGTTCTGTCAAACAAAATGGAAAAATGGAAATTAAAGCTTAGATCACTCCCCTACAAGTTGCAGTGCCAAATTTCAAGCTTCAATTGGCTTCAAACTTTTCTGAAAAGTACTGGCAAAGTAATTCCTAAATCCAAATCGCATAAGAATAGAATTCAATCACCTTAAACCTTAATTTATTTTAAATGGACTATTTGTTTTGACTCCCGAATCGATTACTTTTGGCTTTCTTAATTCATTATACATCAGACTGACATAATATATCAATGAATACAATAATTCAACTTTTTGAAGAAAGCGTAAAAAAATATGGCTCCAATCCTTATTTGTGGGAACATACAGGAAAGAAATATGAATCGTTAAGCTACAAGGAACTGCATAAACAAGTTAAACTTTTAGCCTATGGTTTATACGCTTCTGGTATTGATAAAGGAGATAGAATTGGTCTTTTATCGGAAGGAAGAAATGCCTGGGTTCTTTCAGAACTAGGGATTTTGTTTTCTGGTGCAGTAAATGTGCCTTTATCCGTGAAACTGGATGCTCAAAATGAATTAAAATTCAGACTTGTTCACTCCGAAGCAAAATATGTGATTGTCTCGAAAAATCATCTCGAAAAAATTCGTTTGATTAAAGATGATATCAAAACGCTAAAACAAATCATTGTAATTGATGAAGATGTTGAAGTGGACGGCATTGAAGTTTACCTTTCGGATATTATGAGCTTGGGTGAAATGCTTGCCGAAGAGGAGAAAAAGGATTTAGATAAGATTCAACAAGAAATTCAAGCTGATGACAATGCAAACATTTCTTACACTTCGGGTACAACCGCTGATCCCAAAGGAATTATTTTAACGCACAACAATTACACTAGCAATGTAATTCAATCGTCGAGCTTAATGCATATTCCTGAGCATTACAAAACCCTATTGATTTTACCTTGGGATCATTCTTTTGCCCATACTGCCGGAATCTATAGCTTTATGTTGAAAGGTGCATCTATTGCTGCCGTTCAACAAGGTAAATCGCCAATGGAGGCATTGAAAAACATTCCTAAAAACATCAAGGAAATTAAGCCTCACATTTTAATGAGTGTTCCTGCTTTGGCAAAGAACTTCAGAAAAAATATTGAGAAAGGAATAAAAGCCAAAGGTCCTAAAGTTGAGAAATTATTCAACAAAGCCTTGAACCTGGCATACAAATACAACGATCATGGATGGAACAAAGGCAAAGGGAGCAGAATGTTCCTGAAACCAATGTACATGTTCTACGATAAAATATTGTTCTCGAAAATCAGAGAGAACTTTGGCGGCAACTTAAAATTCTTTGTTGGAGGTGGCGCATTGCTTGATATCGAATTGCAGAAATTCTTTTATGCCATCGGTATTCCAATGTATCAAGGTTACGGATTATCAGAAGCCTCTCCTATTATTTCTTCCAATGCTCATCACAAGCATAAATTAGGTTCTTCGGGATTTTTGGTTAGCAATATGGACTTAAACATTTGCGACGATAATGGCAATGCTCTGCCAGTTGGTGAGAAAGGTGAGATTGTAATAAAAGGTGGTAACGTAATGAAGGGTTACTGGAAAAATGAGAAAGCAACAGCCGAAACACTAAGGGATGGATGGTTACATACCGGTGATATGGGTTATATGGACAAAGATGGTTTCTTGCATGTGCTAGGACGATTCAAGTCTTTACTTATTGCAAATGATGGAGAAAAATTCAGTCCTGAAGGAATCGAAGAAGCATTTGTTGATCAATCACCATTGATGGAACAGTGTATCTTGTACAACAATCAGGATCCTTATACCATAGCTCTTGTAGTTCCTAATAAAGCAGCTCTTGTAGCCAAACTGAAAGAGCAAAATCTCACTCCTGATTCGGAAGAAGGCCAGAAAACTGCCTTGGAGTTATTGCAATCAGAATTGAACGAATATCGTCAGGGTGGAAAATATGAGGAAATGTTCCCGCATCGCTGGTTGCCTACAGCTGTTGCCATTTTGCCTGAAGGATTTACCGAAGAGAATAAATTGCTGAACTCTACAATGAAAGTGGTTCGCGATAAGGTGATTGAATATTTCAAAGAGTATGTAAACTATTTGTATTCTCCGGAAGGCAAAAACTTCTTTAACGAGAAAAACAAACAAAGCATTGAACGCATGAAATAAAATCTAATATAGATTTAACTTTCTTTTACTATTTAAAACCATTACAGATTAATGTTTTTTTATAGTTTTGAAAAAATTTTAAACCAAAAACATGACACGATTAAAACCAATCACAATTTACCTGATCCTTGCTTTTACATTCTGCATTAGCAATATTTTTGCACAACCTAGCGAAAGAGACAATTATCAGGGGGAATCTCCAAAGTACATTTTCTATTTTATTGGAGATGGTATGGGCTTATCACAAACCAACACGGCGGAAGCCTATTTAGGAGCTATTAACAATACCAATGGTATCAAAAAATTAAAATTAAACACCTTGCCTAAACAAGGTTTTTATACTACCTATGCTACCGACAGATTCATTACAGGATCTGCAGCAGCAGGAACTGCACTCGCTACAGGAGAAAAAACATCGATTAATACAATAGGCATGGATGCAAAAAGGCAAAAACCTTTGCAGACAATTGCTGAAATGGCCAGAGATAATGGATATAAAGTAGGAATTGTATCTTCTGTTTCGATTGATCATGCAACCCCTGCTTCCTTCTATGCTCACCAACCTTCCAGAAGCATGTACTATAACATCAGTCTTGATTTAAGTAAAAGTGGTTTTAACTACTTTGCTGGAGGAGGAATTAACCATCCTGAAGGTGATGGCAAAGTTGATGAAAAGAACATCATGTCCAATTTTGGCATGGGAGGATCAGTTGAATTGGAAAAAAAAGAAACCAACTCTATAAAAATTGCAGAAACCAGAGGTTACAGATTTACAAATACTGTGAACGAATTCCAGGCTTTGAAGAAAGGTGATGATAAAATCATTAGTATTGCTCCAAAATTAGTTGGCGGAAAATCTCTTCCTTATTTCATCGATCAAAATGGAAAATCAGATATCTCTCTTGCAGAATTCACCGCAAAAGGAATTGAGTTACTAAATAACAAAAATGGATTCTTCATGATGGTTGAAGGTGGCAAAATTGACTGGGCTTGTCATGCCAACGATGCGGCAACCGTAATTCAGGAAGTAATTCAGTTCGATAAGGCTGTTGCTGTTGCTTTGGATTTTTACAAAAAACATCCAAACGAAACTTTAATTTTGGTTGCCGGCGATCATGAAACCGGGGGAATGGCTTTGGGCTTTTCTGGTAGTCATTACCATTCGGACTTTGCCATACTTCAGCATCAAAACTTATCATACGAAAGTTTTTCAAACTTAATTTCTGATTACAAAAAGAACAACAAAGGAAATTACAAAGTAGAAGATGGTTTAGCATTGGCGAAAAAACATTTTGGACTAGGCGATACCGAAAAAGGTCTTGAATTAAGTGATTTCGAGATGCAGCAGCTAAAAACTGCATTTGAAAAAAGCATGAACTACAACCAGGAAATGAAGAAAGATGATCAGTTTTATTTGCTGTATGGTAGTTACGACCCATTTACAACAACTACCTGTCATATTTTATCGCAAAAAGCTGGTATTGGTTGGACCTCTTTTTCTCACACAGCTGCACCAATTCCAATTCGTTCCATTGGAGTTGGAGCCGATTTGTTTACCGGATTCTTCGACAATACCGACGTTCCTAAGAACTTAATGAAATTAATAGAGAACAGATAATTCAGGAGCCTCGCAATTGCGGGGCTTTTTTTTGCTTTGACGCAGATTATCATGATTATTTATGATTTGAAATCGTAAATCTTCATCGCTCTTGAATGTATTCAACCCATCAGATCATAAACAATCATACGAAGTCGTAATGATATGCGTCTCCTACATTTTTCTTTTCTAAATTTGCCATATGTTTAAATTCAGCATTCCTCAAAAATCCGATTTAATTCTGATTGTACTTTTAATCGTGTTAAGCTCGATAATTGTACTACTCCCGAATGGTTTTGAAACCCAAGCAGACAAAAACACGACTCGTGTGAGAGCATTGGTTTTAGAAACCGATAACAGTTTAATTGTTGAAACGGGTATTATTAAGACAGGCACACAAAGCTTAAAAATCAAGATTCTAAACGGTAAGTTTAAAGGAGAAGAGTTAACTGCCTTTAATCAGCTGGTAGGAAGAATGGAATTCGACAAATTCTTTTTACCGAAAGACAAAACACTTACTGTGCTTAATTTAAACGAGGATAACTCACAAATTATTAGCGCCACAGTGGTGGATCATTATCGCATTCGTTTGGAGGCATTTCTTTTGGCTCTATTTGTAATCATCTTGGTGGCTTTTGCAGGATGGACAGGTGTTAAAGCCATGTTATCCTTTATGTTTGCAGGCATTGCCATATGGAAATTACTGTTACCAGGTTTGCTAAAAGGTTTTGCGCCTATCCCACTTTCATTGGCTATTGTTGCCTTGCTAACATCGGTAATTATATTTTTGGTAGCAGGTACCAATAAAAAAGGTTTAAGTGCTTTTTTAGGTGCGATGAGTGGAGTTGCCGTTACCTGTATCATGGCTATATTGTTTGGTACACTTTTTAATATTCATGGTGCCATTAAACCTTTTTCGGAAACCTTGCTTTACTCGGGATACAATTACCTGAACCTTACTGAAATTTTCCTTGCCGGGATTTTCATTTCCTCTTCGGGTGCGGTAATGGACATTGCCATGGACATCTCTGCCTCGCAGGCAGAAGTATACCAGGCAAACAAAGAGATCAGCAGAAAAGAATTGCGCCGTTCGGGATTCGAAGTTGGGAAAGCTGTTGTGGGAACCATGACAACTACTCTTCTTCTTGCCTATTCAGGAGGTTTCTCTGCTCTTTTGATGGTATTTATTGCACAGGGAACTCCAATGATTAACATCCTAAATCTGAACTATGTTTCCGGAGAAATCCTTCATACCTTGGTTGGCAGTTTCGGATTGGTATTGGTTGCACCATTTACTGCAATCATTGGCTCTTGGATCTTTACCAGAAGAACCAAAAATCATTAATGATTTATCATTCATCTGGCTAAAGGATATTACAAAAGGTTCTGAATAGAATATAAGGACTGAACTTAGACTAAAATTATAAAAGAGACAAAAGGAAGAATTGACTTCTTTTTGTCTCTTGATTTTATTTCGCATTTAGTAGTTTACACTTAATATTTGCTTTTGCCTGTGTTGGAGTTACATTAAAATTCCGCTCCTCCTCATCTTGTACATACTTAAAAAATTTACAAGTCAAGCAGGTAAGAAATTTCTCCGCAAAAGTTCCACCAGGCTTTCCATGACATAAAGTTCCTGTTATCGTCCAACAAAAACGACCCCCGGCATGTCCATTGTGAACTCCATCAAATTCGTTGGAAAGCGCGGCTGGGCAAACACCCATCTCCTTCACATTCTCACCATTCTCTTCACGTCCACACTGCATTATCTCCCAACAATTCTTCATACACATATTTTGGTAGCAGTAAGCTAGGGTGTGTTACGCAGACATTAAAACTTAGATTCACATCATTGGCCCACTCTTGACAAAAAGTGGCTTTATGGGGATGAAGGCATTTTTTTACTACTGCTTAGGATTTATCATTATAAGTAGCAGTGACAAAAAGAGTTATTTATTCTTTAAGATTTCATCGAGCAGAGCACGCACCTGAAAGTCGCCGAAACCATAGACTTCTTCTCTTTTGCAAAACTCCTGAAATACGGGAGCAAATTCGGTAGTTTCTAAATCGCTAATTATTTTTCGTAAACTTTCCTTTGGTCGGCCTTCATACTTTTCCTTTGACAAACGATCAATTTGCGCATTTACAGCAGGAAGTAAAAAAGGGAACTGCTCTTTTAATTGTTCAGCAATTTCATGCATCCCCATCCAATTCTCATGCTGATACATCCTCCACAATTTGGCCAACAGTTCCAATGATTTGCCAATGATTGCCTTTTTGTGCTCATAAGCCACCGATAGTTCCTGCTGATTCATTCTGCCAAAGCTGTATTCATTCCCTTGATTGGGTCGAACCAGAAAAATGTTCTGTTTCTTATCGTTCTCGAACAGAAGATTCAAGCAAAACCAAAAATTCACCTGGCAAAACAGATCATCTTCGAACCATAGATTCACCTCATCCTTCTCATTTATCTCCAGTATCTTTTTCAGTTCTGCTGAAGTTCCCTGATGATATTCCTCTTCGCTACCTACAGGATACTTGCTGCAAATAAACTTTGCCCTAAGCTGCAATAACTCATCCAAACTGTCACCAGATACATCACCATCCACCAAACATTCGCGTGCTACAATTATTTCGCCCTCGATGTTTTTGGGAAACATCTCTTTTAAACAATCTCCGTTTACAATGTGGTAGGTTCTATGCATATGCTTCAAATATTAAAAATCCTTGTTTTCCTGAATGCCCAATTCTTTTCTCAGTCTGCTTATGGTTACTGGTGAAACACCCAAATAGGAAGCAATATCCTTTAAGGGAACCCTTTCCTTCACATCCTGATTGTTCTCAATGAGCTTCATGTATTTTTCTTTGGTGGCTAACGATTTAAATTCATCCAACTCATGAATGGTATTTATAAAAACACTTTCCATAAAGCATCGTCCCCAATTTGCCCAATCACAATGATCTTTAAACAATGCTTTTACATGATTTATTTTCACCCTGTAAAACAAGCTGTCTTCCAGCAATTCAGTTGTTTCATGTATGTAATTAATATTGATGTATGAATTCATTGAAAAACAGATATTGCCTTCAAATCCGAACCAAACCACCTTCTTGTTTCCCTTCTCATCGATATAATGATTCTTTACTGCTCCTTCTTCAATAAAATACAGGTAAGGCGAGCGAATGTTTTCATGAATTAACACCTCTCCTTTTTTCATGCGAACTTCTTCGAATTCATGAATGATTAAATTTTTGCTTTGCTTCGACAGTTTGTAATACCTATCGATAGCAGAAATCGCATTTCTCATAAAAACATTTTTTGATTCTGACTTAACAAATGTAAAGCAATTTGCCTTTTGACCGAAATATATTTGCAGCCGGAAAATCAGAAAACTGAATTTCAATACTGAGCAATCGGTATTGAAACACAAATCAATTATATACTTACTATGAAATTTTGGAAACAACATTCCACCGAATATAAAAAAACACTATCGCTTAGCATTCCGGTTATTATCGCTCAGGCAGGACAAATTACAGTTGGTTTAATCGATAATGTAATGATTGGTCAATTGGGAACCACTCCCTTTGCTGCGGCATCATTTACAAATACCCTGTTTAGCCTGGTTTTGATATTTGGAATGGGTTATTCCTTTGCATTAACTCCATTAATCGGAAAAAACTATGGAGAGAAAGACTATGCTTCCATTGGATCGTGGATTAGGAATGGTTTAATGGCCAATGCATTTATGGGCGTAGCTTTGGCTGCCGTGTTGCTAATTCTGTATTTTCTGATTCCACATATGGGACAACCAGAATCAATATTGCAAGCCTCACAAGATTATTTGGCCATTCTTATGATATCGGTAGTACCCATGATGATATTCTATGGTTTCAAGCAGTTTGCCGAAGGGGTTGGCGACACCAAAACAGCCATGAAGATTATGCTTTGGGCCAACTTAATCAATGTAGTGGGAAACTACCTGTTTATGTATGGAAAAATGGGCTTACCCGAGTTGGGTCTTATTGGTGCCGGAGTCGGAACCTTAATGGCCAGAACATTTATGGCCATTGCTTTTATCATACTCTTCCATAGAAATGAGAAGTTCAAGTTCTTTGTAAAGCTTTACCAGCAAAGCAGATTTTGTTGGGACAAATGCTTGCAGGTTGTGAAGTTGGGACTTCCATTGGGAGGTCAATTGGTAATGGAAGCCAGTGCATTCGGCTTATGTGCCATCATGATGGGATGGGTTAGTGAAACAGGTTTGGCTGCCCACCAGGTTGCCATTACTCTCTCTACTCTTGGTTTCATGATTTATCAGGGATTGGGAGCTGGAACCACCATTCGTGTGAGTCATTACAAGGGAGAGAACAATAGCCTAGGAATTAAAAGAGCAACCAAAACCGCCATGCATCTTATGTACCTGTATTGTGCACTTTTAATGCTTGTATTTATAGGTGCTCGCAACATTTTGCCACTGATGTTTACCAACAATCACACGGTTATCAACCTGGCAGCACAAATGCTCGTTGTTTGTAGTATTTTTCAGTTGGTTGATGGCATTCAGATTGTTCTGGCAGGAACATTAAGAGGATTTGCCGATGCTCGTATTCCCGTAATGATCACCTTTGTATCCTACTTTGTGATTTCCTTGCCTTTTAGCTACCTATCGGCATTTGTATGGGGCTTTGGTGCAGTAGGAATATGGTTTGGTTTTCCCGTAGGTTTATCCATTTGCTGCACACTATTCCAATTGCGATACAAATATTTACTGAAGAGATTTTAAAAGAAAAGCGAAGCATTTAGCTTCGCTTAATATTTTATTTTACCGTTAAGCGCTTTTTGCTTTCGCAATACACGACCTACAAGCTTACACTATCAGGAGGTTATACTTTCAAATCCAGAATTGCCACCATTTCTTATTTCGTTTTCTTTCTGCACTTTCCAACTCATCCTGTAAAATTTCTTCATGCTGTTTTGAAATTATATCAAGATAATCTGCCCAAGTTTCTGCTTCAACTGTCAAATGCTCCTTTGAACCCTCAAGATCAAAAACATAGACCTTTTCTTCCCCATTTAATTTTATAAAATAATAGAATTCTCCACCATCAGAACCTATTGAAAAACATTTGTCTTCTGGTTCAAATATTCCATTACAATCTATTACATGTTTCACACTGTTACAAAGTGAGAATTCTGCTCCAAACGAATCGTAAGCAAATGGATAGTCCAACATTGTTCTAATATAAAAGTCAGGCAACTTAATATTCAGCTTATCTTCAATTAATTTTATATCTAATTCAGTCATGTTTCAACTAATTATCTGTAGGACTTAAAGTATTTCTACGAGCATTTTAATATGTCACTAATTTAGAAATGGAATCCGATAGAATAACGAACAAGCAACGATTTTTTTACAACTCTTCCACCAGTTGAATATGATTGCCACAGGTGTCATTAAAAACTGCAACTTTTACATTTCCCATTTCAGTAGGTTTCATACTAAACTCAACACCCAGTTTCGTCAATCGCTCATATTCGAAAGATACATCCTCAACGTCAAATTGCGTCCAGGGAATCCCTGCTTCCATTAATGCATCCTGATATACCTTGGAAGGTTCAAAATGATTTGGTGCTGGTTCCAACAAGAGTTCTGGTCCATCCTGCCAATCCTTAGAAACCAAGGTCAGCCATCGATTACCACCTCCTAATGGCTCATCTTTCTTTTTTAGGAAGCCTAATTTCTCTGTATAGAATTGTAAGGCTTTTTCTTGGTTTTGAACTGGAATGCTTATTAGTGTTACTTTCATGATCTGTGATTTTTATATTGCTTCCAACTTGTATATAAAATGTATTTCCCAAGGCTACCGCACGAGTCCTTTTTTATAGTCCTGATTTAAAAATAGAATGCAGTCAAATCGCGCACCAGCATGGGAATAGGAGTCGGTTGAATTACCGGTTGAATCCCGCATTACACATCTATTTTGTTAGCAAAAGTGTTATCCTATTATCTTCTTACGATGTTTTAATCCCCAATCCATTGCTTCGTTAATTAAGTTTTCTAGAGTTCTCCCGTGAGCAGTAAGTTCATATTCTACTGTGATAGGCTTTGTTTCTTTCACTGTTCTTGTAAGTATATCATTGGTTTCCAATTCCTGCAAATCATTGGACAATTTTTTTGGAGCAATACCATTTAATGCTCTTTTTAATTCCATAAACCGCATTGATCCGTTCAAAAGTAAAGTTCCAACAATCTGAATTTTCCATTTCCCTGAAAGTAATTCCATGGTGTCCCCGATAGCTCTTAATTGAGATGCACATTGTGGTGATAGTTCAATTTTATTTTTCATCTTCCTGATAATTAATATAGTTTCGCAATGGAAACTAGTTTCCTAAAGGAAATACATAGTAAAAGTAAACTATTAATTTTTGATTTTTGTAATCTCATTAAAAAATAAAGTGATGAAGAAAATTAATAATCGTACTTTTTTAATTGTACACAGTAGTGTTTATGCAATTTTTGCAATTGCCTTGTTCTTTCTCCCTCAAATTATGTGGCCAACTTATGGTCTTCATTTGAATGATAAGTATGCAATCTTCCTATCTCAACACAATAGTATTTTTTTAGGTGGAATAGCCATACTTGGCTTTTTATTTAGAGATGTAGAAAGCGGAAGTAAAACAGCCCATAAATTATTCACAGGCCTAATGCTTACAAATATCCTGGGAATAATTGTAACATTTTATGCAGCTGTCACTGAGATTTTTGTTGGCTTTGGATGGTCTGATCCTGCATTCTTCATGCTAATGGCTGTAATGAGTTATATGAAACTTAAGGATAACAAATAAGATAGATAAGATGAAAATATTGGATGCGATAAAAAACAGAAGGAGTATACGCAAATACACAAACCAGGAACCTGCCTCTGATTTAATTAAAAATGTATTGCATGCTGGCAACTGGGCGCCATCAGCAGGCAATAGCCAACCATGGGAGTTTATTGTAGTAAAGGGTGAGGTAAAACGTGAAATTTCTCAAGAATTCTACAATTTTGCAAAAGACTATATTCCAAAGGCGGCTTATATTCCTAAAGATCAAAAAGCCCGTATGCTTGAATACTCAAAAGACTTTGGTGGAGCACCAATTCACATTATAGTCAGCTATCCAAATCTAAACGATAAAGAAAAAAAAGAAGAGGCTTTGAAAGCCAGTTGTGCTGCAATTCAAAACATTCTTTTGCAGGCAACAGTAAACGGTTTGGGTACTGTGTGGGTTGATGGTAATATAACTCATTCTAAAACGGTGAAGGAAATTATCGGACTTTCAGATGATCGCTTAATAGCCGGTATCATTCCCATTGGATATCCTGACAGTAATCCGCCGGCACCACCAAGACAAGATCCAGAATTAAATGAAAAAGTAAAATGGCTAGGTTTCTAGTAGAATAATAATGTATTAAGAAATTAAAATTTAAAATTATGGCAGTAATAATGTATGTAGATTTTCCTCACGCAGGAGTTTTTGGAGAGGAAATGGCTAAGCAAATGACAGACCTTGCAAAAAGCATAAACAATGAGCCAGGAATGATTTGGAAAATTTGGACTCAAAATGAAGCAGATAAAACTGCTGGTGGAGTTTACTTATTCGATACCAGAGCCAATGCCGAAAAATATCTGGCAATGCATAGCAACAGATTAAGCCAGTGGGGATATTCCGATATTAGAGGACGAATTTTTGAGGTTAATAAGACGCTTTCTGAAATTAATAAAGGACCTGTGGGTTTATAAGATTTTAGGAAATCGGTATAATAACCCCACACTATGGCACGAGTCCTATCATATGGTCCTGTTTTAAGGCTGGAACGCGATTGAATCGCGCTCCAGCAGTATCATTTATAAAGCATCGGATTTAAACGCTTATTTTAGCTCTGTGATCTTAACCACCACAAATTTACTCTGCTGCAAAGCTTTAAGTGTATTATTTAAGGATGGAGATTCTATAATGAGCACATCACCATCGCTTAGTCTGGCCCCGTTAATTTCAATTAATCCTTTATAAAGGAAAATGAAATTCATTTTACCATCCATATCAATTTTTTGTTCGGTATTTTCCAGAACATTAAAACCTTTTACTTGGCCTTTGGTATTCGATTTGCACATCAGATTAAAGTCGGTACATTTTCCTTTCGAAAAGCTTGTCCATTCACCCTGAAAATGATCTGTATCCAAAGGTTTTAAAACTTTGCTGTGATGATGTTCATGCTCCAGTTTTATTTGGCCATCAAGTACCATAAGGATTCGTTCAACTCCCGGCAATGGTGTAAAGGTTGATTCTTCGATTTCTACCGTCGCGCTTGATATCCTGAAAAGGAAATCTCCATTCTTGTATTGAGAGCCTTCAGGAAAAATATACAATTCGGTAGTTGTTCCACCAGCCCATTTGCTGGCCAGATGCTCTTTTTTAATTCGGTAATTCACATTAAGTTCCTTTAATTCTTCACTACTATCCTCAGGGAAATTTTTATTTATTTTATCTAAGTTCGTCATATAGTGTCTTTGATCTTTTATGCTTGTTTCCGTCTCTGTCCATTGCATAGCAACCGCTCTTGGGCACAGTTATTATTCATTTTTTTTCATATTCAATAAAGTCCCATGGAATTTCTTTTTTGAATATTTGAATTGACTCTTCCATAAGTTCCAAGGGGATATCTTTTTGAAATAATGTCACAGTTCTATTCCGTTTTGTGTCGTCACGGAATATTTCAATAACTAGTTTGTCTTCTCTGTAGATTTCCACTCCAATTCCATCTCGATCACCAACATCACTTGCAACAATTACTCTGTCCTTTGGAAGTGTCATATATACTGTCTTTTTTTTCAATCATGTTTTATTGTCCTTTGAGCTGATCCCTGCCAAGTCTGTTTAAGTTTATAATTATCCAACTCTTTTTCTGGATATTCACCATCAAAAGACCAAATTTCCATGTAATCAATAAGTCCGTTCTTAAAAAATAGACTTGCTTCAGCACCAATTTTGAGTTGTGTAGATTTTATTAATACTCCATTTAGCATTAGGTCCGATTCATCCAACTTATATTTCTCGATACCATCAAGATGTTTAAATGATACGAAAAGTCCAACTCCTGTATAGTTAAAGTCTTCCATGCTAAGGAAATTTATTTGGAGCTTAGCTTTTTGTCCCTCATTATTTCCATCTAATAATAGATCCAAAATGTCGAGTATGTATTGCGAATGAATCAATGTCTCTGGTTTTAATTGTGTCAACTTGTATATAAAGTGCATTAATGCCCTATGCTACCGCACGAGTATCCTCGTGTGGTTCTGTTTAAAAATGGAACGCGATAGAATTGCGTACCAGCAGGGGGCTTCTGCATAAGTATTTTTTGATTCATCAAATCCACTCAAGCCACGTCAACAACCTCGATATTAAGAAGCCTAAAAGAGCAAATAAGATCATACTTATTAATTTGTGATCTGTCCATTTATAAATTTTATTCAAAATATTTTTTGACTTTCTATCTCCTACTTCTGAATACTGGTTAAGTTGATTCTTATCCTCACCTGATGATTGATTGATTTTAGTTTGATTATCACCAACTACCATATTACCATAATTGGTAATATTATTGGTTTTATTGTTCTCATTAATCATATATTTATCATCGATAATTTTTAATGAAGCTAAATACTCAACACCTTCTAAGCTTATTGAATAACTTCTATCAATTGTTCTGTGAAATGGTAGCCCAGGTACAGCACCTCCATCTTTTTCTATTTTAATAATCCATTTCTTAGATTCAAGTTCAGACATAACTGACTCAAACTCATTGATACCTCCACCAGGTAAATTACTTAAAAGTAAATCACTAAAGGAAATTGGTTTATTATTATTATGTAGGATATTCAAATAATGAATTAATAAGTCTTTGCGAGACTCATATTCTCCTGTTTGATGAAATAAATTACTCTTCTCCATTAAAATTGATTAATTAATCTTCAATAACATTGCGTCTAATGTAGCAAAGTGTCACAATTAACATTCATTCTTACCTCCATCCATTCGATACTAAGGTATACATTATAAACCATTGACATTTATGATGGTCTTCTCTCCATTTTTTTCAGTTTATTGTCTTCAAAGTAAACTCTATACATTTTTGTTTTATTTACATCAATAAATTGTCTAACAGCAATATCGTAATTGCGATCTGTTGATAAACCATAATATACACCAGTCAATGACTCTTTGATTTTCAAATTACAGTATTGATTATCTAATATTAGAAGTCTTTTCTCACATTCTTTTTCCCAATAATGTGATTTTGAAAGAAACAGTGATTCTAGATTCCCTTTTATAAAATTATCGATATTCTCTTTTTTTGTTAGGTCATTATTCCAATGAAACCATTTATTTTTCTTTGGTGAATAATCTATATTTTGGAACTTCAAAATATCGATATCGCTATTTTCATTCAGAAATAAATCAGTGTCTATCTCAAGACAAATTCCATTATGATTTTCCGCATATTGTGCCCACATCATCTCGTTTTCATAGCCAGGATAGTCATCAGACTGAACAAAACAAAGAGCTTGAACTTTTGATTTAATTTCTTCACCAAACATATACATACTATCAAAATGTGATTTATCTATTGCAAAGTCTAATTCAGGATACATATCCTCATATGGAACATTCACACCACCAAAAGCCCACTTTTGATTTTCTTTTGGTCCATTCATTCTATTTAAATAGTTTGTTCTCAAGGTCATTGATGGCAATATAAATTCAATTGCTGTGCTTAACTTAGTGTAATGATATATCTTTGGCATCCGTTCTTTTTGAAACTTTTGGTTTTGTATACAACATTCATTTTTTCTCTTTCGAAAAATGAAAATACAAAACAATCCCCCCTGTACAAAGCATTCGTATTAATATTTTACACTCAATTATAAATCAATAATTAAAAACAAATCTTTCCATTAATTCTTGTTACTAAAGCAAGTAACAGTTCTATTTCGAATATCCTACTGCATTACATATTGTCGAGAGCATTTTTTTACGTCAAAATTGCCTTTACATTTTGTCGAGAGCTCATTTTTGTCTCAAATTCGGCTTTACAGATCGTCGAGAGTTCTTTTTTGTGGCAAATTTGGCTTTACAGGTCGTCGAGAGCATTTTTTTACGCCAAAACTGCTTTTACATTTTGTCGAGAGCTCTTTTTTGTCTCAAATTCAGGTTTATAAATCATCGTGAGATCTTTTTTGACTCGAATTAAACTTTACATATCGTCTTGAGCATATTTGCAAAACCAGCTTCTACTTATAAAATATCGGGAGTCCGTCCACTGAAAACCTCTGCCATTACTCGCTTTAATTGATTTACATTCGTGCAAATATTATTGTTACACCATAAAATCATACTATTTTGTTTTTCAACAAATAAAATCAACTAAATTAACATTTAAGCACAAAAGCATCAAGCAATATCGATTTTAGTTTGTTAATATAAATTTTTAACATTTTTCTTGCATATACTTCACAAACAATTTTATAAATTCAACATCGTAATAAACAATAAACCAAATCACAAAACAATGGAAGAAAAAATTTTAAGTTCTTATTCGGCAAAACAAGTGGATAACATGGCAGAAAACATTCTATTCGAAATTGATAAAACCGACTGGAGTGCTGATGTATACTTTACTGAGATTATAGCGAAGTTGCGAAAAGACAAAGAAGTTCTGCAAAATTCTTTAGGTTTGATCCGTAGTGGTGATTATACCGAGGAGTTATCGGAACGAGATGCCATTTTTGATAGGGACATCATCTGTTTTAAAAACTTTGTTGAATCGAACAAGTACATGCGTGAAGAGGCAAAAGCAGTTGCAGCAAAAATAGTTTGGAAACATATTGCTGCCAATGATTTACAAATGTACCGTTTGGGTTATGAGGAGCAAATTGCCTCGGCCAATTCCTTATTTGTCGAACTCGATAAACCTGAAAACAAAGCTTTAATTGATTTGTTAATAGGTGCAAAAGAGGCTTTAGATTTGGCAAAGGAATCGAATGCCAATTTGTTGGAAACCTATCGCAAAAGCAAAGAAGCCAAGTCGGACAAAGAGGCAAGCATTGCTGCATCGCTTCAACAAAAAAAGGTACGCGAAACCATTAACGAAGAGCTTGTACCTTATTTAAGTGTAATGGCAAAGGCAAAACCTGATACTTATGCTGGCACTTACAAGATTATTGCTACGTACATTGATGATGTGAATACCAAAGCCCGTGCAAGATCGACCAGAAATACGGCTGAAGAGCCTGTTACTGAAGAACAGGAATAAATAGAATTATATGTTTGGAATAAGTCTTCATTTTATTTCTATTACAATTAGAGCCGCAACATTTTGCGGCTCTTTTGTTTTAACATGCCAAGCATCTTAAAGATGCCAGACATGTGCATGCATTTTATTATTTTCAAGTTCGTTGATGCTTGGCTTAACACCTCCCTAAATACCCCCTGAAAGGGGGACTTTAGCCACTGCATCAATTGCTGAACACTCCTTCTATTTCAAATCAAATCGATCCAAGTTCATTACCTTATTCCAGGCTGAAGCGAAATCGCAAACAAACTTTTCATGAGCATCGGCACTGCCATACACCTCGGCGATTGCCCTTAGCTCCGAGTTTGACCCGAAAACCAAATCGGCACGTGTAGCCGTGTATTTTACGGCTCCACTTTTGCGATCGCGAGCCTCAAAGTGCTCATTCTTTGCTATCCATGCCAAATTCATGTCCAGTAAATTCACAAAGAAATCATTGCTTAACACCTCCTGTCTATCGGTAAACACACCGTGTTTCGACTCATTGTAATTGGCATTGAGCACACGCAAACCACCCACAAGCACGGTCATTTCGGGTGCTGTTAATGTAAGCAGCTGAGCCCGGTCAATCAACAAGTCTTCGGTAGATACGGCATATTTCTTTTTCTGGTAATTTCGGAAAGCATCGGCAATGGGTTCCAAAACGGCAAAGGATTCAACATCGGTTTGTTCCTGCGAAGCATCCATGCGTCCCGGAGCAAAGGGAACCGTTATATCAACTCCAGCATCTTTCGCTGCTTTTTCCACTCCTGCACAGCCTGCCAACACAATAAGGTCGGCCATCGATAGCTTCTTGTTTCCCGATTGTGAGGCATTGAATTCTTCCTGAATTGCCTCATAAGTTTTCAGCACTTTTTGCAATTGCTTGGGTTGATTTACTTCCCAATCTTTTTGCGGTGCCAAACGAATGCGAGCACCATTGGCTCCCCCTCTTTTATCGGAACCTCGGAAAGTAGAAGCCGCAGCCCAGGCTGTGCTAACCATTTGCGAAACACTTAAACCCGATGCCAGAACTTTTGATTTTAGGTCTGCAATATCATTCTCATCAATCAGCTCATGATCTACTGTCGGAATCGGATCTTGCCAAATCAGATCTTCGGCAGGTACTTCGGGCCCCAGGTAAAGGCTTTTCGGTCCCATATCGCGATGGGTCAACTTGAACCATGCCCGTGCAAAGGCATCGGCAAATTCGAGCGGACGCTCATAAAAACGTCGTGATATCTTTTCGTAAGCAGGATCAAAACGCAATGACAAATCGGTAGTCAACATGGTAGGCTTTCGTTTCTTTGAAGGATCATGAGGATCTGGCATTTCTTCCTTGGCATTTTTTGCCACCCATTGATGTGCTCCGGCCGGACTTTTGCTAAGCTCCCATTCGTATTCAAACAAATTCTTAAAGAAATAATAGCTCCATTTGGCAGGGGTTTGTGTCCATATTACTTCCAGGCCTGAGGTTATGGTGTCGCCTCCTTTTCCGCTTGCATAAGAGCTTTTCCATCCCAAACCCTGTTCCTCCATCGAGGCAGCCTCGGGTTCTGGCCCTACGTGCTCAGCATCTGCCGCTCCATGGCACTTCCCAAAGGTATGTCCACCTGCAATTAAGGCTACCGTTTCTTCATCATTCATCGCCATTCGTGCGAATGTTTCGCGAATGTCTTTTGCCGCAGCAAGAGGATCGGGATTTCCATCCGGACCTTCTGGATTTACATAGATCAGTCCCATTTGAATTGCCGCAAGTGGATTGTCGAGTTTTTCCAGGTCTAAATCGCGCTTGTCATTTTCCAACCATTCAGATTCTGATCCCCAATACACATCCTCTTCGGGTTCCCAAACATCGGCACGACCACCTCCAAATCCAAAAGTTTTAAAGCCCATGGATTCCAATGCTACATTTCCTGCCAGAATCATCAAATCGGCCCATGATATTTTATTGCCATATTTCTGTTTCACAGGCCAGAGCAATCGACGAGCCTTATCGAGATTGGCATTGTCTGGCCAACTGTTTAAAGGCGCAAATCGTTGTTGTCCGGCGCCAGCACCTCCCCTTCCATCGCCAATGCGATAGGTCCCAGCACTGTGCCATGCCATGCGAATAAACAAAGGTCCGTAATGTCCAAAATCGGCAGGCCACCACTCTTGCGAATCCGTCATCAACTCATAAAGATCATTTTTAAGCGCTTTATAATCCAAACTTTTAAAGGCTTCGGCATAATCGAACTTCTCGCCCATAGGATTCGACAAGGATGAATGCTGACGAAGAATGTTGAGCTTTAATTGATTGGGCCACCAATCTCGATTTTTGGGTCCTCCTCCTGCATGACTGTGCTTCCCTACAGCTCCGGTTACCGGACATTTGCCTGTGTTTCCTGTATGATTTTCCATGATATTTTATTTTAAAGTGATTTTTCGAATCTATAATTTACGAAAGAAGTAAGCTTGATCAAAACCTTCTCACTTTTTAATTTACAGATATTTACCGCTTTAAATCAAAACACCATTAAGCGCATATTGTTTTCTTATGTCACAAACATGTCAAGCATCTTCGAGATGCTTGACATGCAAATGCAGTTTACAATTCCAGTGAAAGTAAGCCAATCATTCCATGATAAAAAAAAGCCGCAACATTGTGCGGCTCTATATTTTCACGAACATGTCAGCACCTCAAAGATGCCAGACATGTCAATAAGGTTCATCACCAATCCTTTAATTGCATGTAGGTAAGGTTGGGTAGCAAACCAAGTTCTTTGTAAAAGTCAATTGTATTCTCGTTGCACGAAGCAACATACAAGCCTATTTCTTTACACTGCTTTGATTTTAGCCACTCCAAGTGCATCTGGGTTAGTTTTTTTCCGATTCCATTTCCCCTTTCACTTTCCAACACATGCAGAGATTCTATTTCTCCCTTGCAATTTTCAATACTCGAGATACAATATGCGCAAATGCGATTGTTCTTTTTTGCAATGCTTATTTTCAAGTTCTTTCCACTCTGAACAATGGCGTTCATTCGAGTATCAAAATCCAGACTTGCATACTGAGAGGTAAAGTTCTCATCAATCTCTTCATGAAATTCTTTATTGCATATCCAAACTTCTTTAATCAAAGAGATTTCTTGTGGTTCAATGTCTATATAGTCAATCATATTGGCTTAGTTTATGCTTCCCCCCTAAATCCCCCTAAAAGGGAGACTTTGGCTGCTGCAAATAAATGCTGATTGCTGGAAGCTTTTCCTACCTTGTTACTTGTCCCTTTTTCCTTGGCTCTTGGCCTTTTAATATTGTAAAGAGATCCCTCGTTTCCTCGGGATGACTGTAACTTTATCCTTTATCCTTTATTCCTCTACCCGCTTCAAATCCAAATCCTGAAAGTCGAAACTGAAATCGATATTGGGAGAGATTCCTTTCATTTTAAGAGCTTGCGCCTTGCCTTCCTCATCCAGGGCAAACATGGCAAAAGCATCGCAATTCATATCGCGATAAGCCCATTTTACCGCAAAGCTGTTGGCCTTGTAATAATGCATTTTACCAGTAAGTTTAGGCGATCGCAAGGAGCGCATCCACAATTCACCATCCTTCTCGTACACTTCCATTTTCCCAAACCACTTGTCACAATACAAACCGATGTAGTCTTCCTTATTTATCTCTATTTCTTTTGCAAGATCAACGATATTCCAAACTGCATTCACAACTGAATCTACCTTGTTTTGCGTTCCTTTAAGACGCTCTGCTGCAAAGGCATTCCAGTTGGTTGGTTTGGCTTCGATATAAGAATCGATAATGGCTTGTGGTATCATGTAGTAAGCATATCCACCAGGCAGGGTGTTGGTTAAAACAGCTATCCCCACATTCAGTTCAGGAATCAATACGGTTTTAGAAAGCATGCCTGGCAATCCCCCGGTATGACTGATAATGGTATATCCTTTATAATCCTCGATCACCCAACCTAAACCATAGGCTTTGTAGTGGTTCTCGTATTTGCCATTTCCTTTCGCCGAAAATTGAAGCATGGTGTGAGCTCTCCACATGTTGTTTTGATTCTGCTGCGAGAACAAGTGTTCATCCTCGCCATACTTTCCGCCATTCAAATGCATTAGCAACCATTGGTTCAAATCATTTACACTGGCGTAAATGCCACCTGCGGCATCCATTAATGGATTGGTGTAGGCATCCACAATTTCCAACTCACCATACTCCGACGAATGGGGCAATGCTACATTATCCTTATTCTTAATTCTCTTGAACGATCCTGCAGAAGCATTCATTTGCAGTGGTTTCATAATTTTCTCCTCTACAAATTCTGCCCAGCTCATGCCACTCAATCTATGTATGATTTCACCCGCTACGATGTACAACAAATTGTCGTAATCGTACTTGGTACGAAAGTCCGAAACTGGTGTTTGGTGCTGAAAACTATTCAGGATATCATCTATGGTGAAATCGCTGCCATCAGGGAAGATCATTAAGTCACCTGCGCCCAATCCCAGTCCGCTGCGGTGACACAGCAAGTCTTCCACCGTGAAATTATCTCGCACATAGGAGTTGTACATGGTAAATTCAGGAATGTGCTTCACCACCTTATCCTTCCATGACAATTTTCCCTCATCAACCAATATGGCCAAAGCAGCAGCCGTAAATGATTTGCTGTTTGAAGCTATAGCAAACAAAGTATTTTCATCCACAGCTTGTTTGCTTTCAATGGATCTTAGGCCATAACCTTTGGCGTGAACTACTTGCCCATTGTGCACCACCGATACGGCAAATCCAGCCATTGGAAAGGATTCTAATGTTTGATTGGCAAGGGAATCAATTTGAGATGAGCTTAATCCTTGGGCTTTAACCAAAATACTGCTAAGGCAAAATACCAATAACAGAAGGCAGCTTAATCGTTTTGTTTTAAACATGACAATTTAGTTTAAGGTTCAATTTAGTGGTGTGGTGTTTTGGAATTTTTGGGATAATCAATTGCTTTCCTTTCAAATATAGCTTAGTTGACAGTAATATTCAAATCATAAAAAAGCGAGACGAAATTGCCTCGTTCTTATTTTATGCTTTAATCCGTACTTTATTCTCCTTCCCACTCCTTATAAAACTGATCTAAATATTGCTCCATAAACATATGACGCTGTTCTGCCATGGCTTTACCGGCTCCGGTGTTCATTCTGTCTTTTAAAAGCAACAGTTTTTCGTAGAAGTGATTGATGGTTGGAGCCGTTGATTTTTTGTACTCCTCCTTTGTCATATTTAAATTGGGTTCAATTTCCGGATTGTAAATTTCCCTGTTTTTGTGGCCGCCATAATTAAAGGTGCGTGCAATACCTATAGCACCGATTGCATCCATACGATCCGCATCCTGTATCACATCCAACTCTGGTGATTTGAACTTTTGAGCCTCTTTTCCTCCTTTAAAAGAAATGTTACTGATGATCTGCTCCACATGTACAATTACATCCTCATCAACCTGCTGAGAAGATAAAAATTCTCTTGCCTTTTTTGGTCCAACACTCTCATCGCCATTGTGGAATTTTGAATCGGCAATATCATGCAATAATGCCCCCAATTCAACCACAAACAGATCAATTTTTTCGTCTTGCGCCAAATGCTTGGCCGTTTTCCATACCCGGTAAATGTGCCACCAATCGTGACCTCCTTCGGCATTAGCCAGTGTTTGCTTTACAAATTCTACGGTTTGATTTATGATCTGATCTTTATTCATATTTCATTTTTAATTTGGAATGTGAAGATAGAAAGAGGAACGTAATTATTAAAAAATGCTAGCTTAAACAAACTTATTTATCCCACACTTTTCTAGTAGCTAAAATTTCCTGACAAATGAATCTGGCTACATTTTCATCACGATACATTTCATGTGAAACATTGGGAATGATATTATTTTTCAGTTCTAATTGTTCAAACCAATCTGAATTCGGTTGATATTTATCCTTTTCTCCATAAAACAATCGAATATAACAATTGGGTTTTTCAGTTTCATAACGAAGTCTGGTTGATGAAAGTGCAAAGAACGCACGAATATTCATTTCATTTAATGCAGCTTTCCAACCAATGACACCACCAATGCTAAAAGCAAGTATCTCGATAATTTTATGGCCTTCAGCCTTTAAATTCTCAACTGCTCTGGAAATTCCACCATTCACAAACTGTTCATGAAGCTTACTTTCCTGATAAGCACTTTTATCTACTCCTCCCAATTCACATGAATCGTAGAATTTTACTGTATAAATTGAAGATAACGGTTTGGAGTAAAATTGAATCCAATCCGACTTTTCCCTACCCCACAAGTCAGACAATACAATGAGTACTGGTTTCATGAACTGTTTTTATGAGCGAAGATAATTGAATTATTATTGTTTGAAATCATTAAGTATGATAATGAAAAGCAAAATCAGTATGAAATGTACAATGTATTATGATGTTGTGGTAGTAGTAAAAACGGCACTGGCCATTAAGATCACCATTACCGCCATTAATGCATCATGTATTTCTTTTACTGCCTTTCCTATTGATGAGCTCAACTGTCCTTTTTCTATAATTCCTTTTATTTTCTTCCTGAACTCTTTGGCTCTCTCCTTGCCATAAACCTCATTGTTTAGTTCACACATGTCAATCAGACTGATCAACATGATTTCATTCATATCAACCTCACAATCGTTGATAAGGATATCATTCAAGCGTTTTCTGAGCATATTTTCAGGCTTTGTATTTTCAGCTGGAAATTTATCTACAGAAAAAATCCATAAAATCTTTTGTTCCTCCCTTCTTAGAATGCCTTCCTTTATTAATTTTTCTACTGTTCCTTCTTTAATGGAAGAATATTTTTCCCCGATGGTTTCTACCCAGGTTTGAATGGATCTCTCCTTTTTGGAACCACTAATCATATCCAGGAAATGATCCAATAAGGCATCACCACAAGTTTCAGTTGATTTTACCTTTAGTTTCTTCCCTTCCACAACGATTCGTTCCTGTAAAGAAAGTTCCAGAATAATTGCTCCCGCCAGACCATATGCAAAAGAAAAACTGTCCGTAATGAAATTTCCTTTCTCATCATCCAATGCCAATAGTGTAAGTTGATCAACTAAGTTAAGGTTCATATTTTATAGAATTGCTTGTGAATAATGTGATCTAAATTACAAATTTATTGATACAAAAAATCCCAGCAGGAAATTCTGTTGGGTCAAATCCACCACGGGATAAAACCCGTGGGAATACAGTTCTCCATAGATATTAATAACCTATACCTGCGGCCATAATGTTGTTAGGATCGAAGGCGTGACAAGGTGTAACACCATGCACCATATCGCATTTAGGGCAATGTCCTTCGAATTCTTCCATGGTAAAAGTTTCCTTACAACCATGACATTCAATATCCATAGGCATTGGCATCAATTGCTGAGCAAAACCCATCATTCTAATTTTATCAACTACCTGTTTTCCGTTCTCAAAGCTTCCTGCGCATCCGTCATGCATAATTATTTCCTCCTGATTAGTTAGTTACTGATATTTGGCTTAAGCCACATTCCAGTAATTAATATTTTAATTTATACTTTTAATATTATTTATTTTTGGAGATTTTAACACCCCTCTGGCTATCGCCATCTCCCCTAGAAGGAGAGAAACTGTTTCCAATTGAAAATCTATTATTAATTACTAATTATTCATTCTTAATTAGAAACCTATGTCTTCCTGTCGGATAATTTCACCATGACGAAGACGAGTTCTCATGTTCTGAATCACATTGTCCATTCTTTCCAATTCGGTAAGAAGGTTTTGCTCATCACCACTGGTTTCTATCACCTTATGAATCCCTCCGTTCTTGATAACAATTCTTCGATCTCCCATTAGTGCCAAAATAGGATCGTGAGTCGCCATTAGTACAATTTTCTCTTCGCCTACCAACAGTTCCAATGCTTTCTTGCGATCGATACCTGCATTTTCAATCTCATCAATCAAAATAATTGGAGACTTACTTAGAATGGCAGTATCTGCAATCATTAAGGCTCTCGACTGCCCCCCACTTAAACTGGTAATTGGAGTATCCAAACTAAATTTCTCTCCTGCCAAGTTATTAGCTTGTTCAAATATCTTGTTGATTACACCTTCAACATCTTCAACCAAACGGCTCTGTGCATGTAACTCTATAAACTCATAAACCGAAAGATCCATTACAAAGTTCATGTTCTGAGATAGCTGAGCAACCAACTTATGCCCCGAAGTAACTCGCCATTTCTTATCGCCTTTCTCGCCATTTACCAGAATGGTTCTGGACGTTGGCGTATCATTTTGTGCTACCCATTCAATATCCGCCAACAATCGACTTTTACCCGAACCTGTTGGACCTACAATACAAACAATCTCACTTTTGTTAATGGTCAGCTCTTCAAATTTTTCCTTCTCACCCGACTTATTGGTTCCAGGCAAAAGTGTAATGCTATTCACTCCTTCATCCTCATCTTCACCAAGGAAAGCCAACATTTGCGCAATGTATTCGGTCATGGATTCCAATACCTGAGTCTTATCCATTGCACGATTTTCTTTTTCCTCTTCATCATCCAAAATGTTCAGAAAATCATCCAGTTTTTCATTGATTTGTCCATCTACATCCAAGGTATTTTCTTCGAAAAATCCAGGTAGAAAAGGATACTGCTCAAATAACTCGGCAATTGTTTGTTGTTGTATATCTTGTATTGTAATCATTATGTCTGTTTTTTAATCCACCAGCTAAAGCAAGTGGCTAGTCATTGGATTATTTACTTTCTCCTTTAAACTTATTACTTCTTCCCTTTCTTATCTTCCATGTCGATTTTTCGAACATTACCCATTTGGTAGCTCTCACCAATTCTGGTTTCACCCAAACAGTATGAACAAAGCGCCGATGGCATTGAGAATCGAAGTTTTTCACCAACCAATGTTTTCACCTCTACTTTTTCATCATACAGCAAAGTACTTAATTCGTATGCTCCCTGACCCGTTAATCCATTTACGTGCATAATGCTTGCTCCTGGATTTACTGTATTCACTCTCGATGCAAAAACCTCACGTTCAGCCTGTGATACGATATCACCCTTTGTAATGATTACGATATCGGCAGATTTCAACATCGGACCAATTTTCTTTGGTGTGTTAATTCCACTCAAATTATCGATTACACAAACTGCAGTTACACTCTTAACATATGGAGAACAACGATTACACAATCCGGCACTTTCGGTAATTAAAATATCCAAACCTTCTTTAATTCCCCACTGGGTAACTTCCTCGATATTACTTACGAAATAATGATCAGGGCAAAGAGATCCAGACAATCCTTTCTTTACTTTAACACCCGCCTTCTCATATAAAATATCATCATCGGTATAAAGGCAATCGAATTTTACTACTCCTACTTCCAAACCACGTTTCTGGAAAGAATCTATGGTTTTAAGAATCACTGCTGTTTTCCCCGATGAAGGAGGTCCTGATACTGTAACTAAGTTCATATGTTGTGTTGTTTAAAGTCTGAATGATAAATTAAGATTTCTATTTAGTTGCTAGGTGTATAAGACAATGGCCCCAAATTCTTAAACGATTCATCTCGAATAGAGTTGTTGAAAATCGTTTCACACTTCTTAATTAAAGATCCAATGTCATTGTTATTGATGTAATCCCAACCCAACCACATGAATTTGTTTTCTTCCGGTAGTCTATTGTCAACATTTGGATTGATACTTGGGAACAATCCCTGGTGAGAAAGAATCTCTCCAACACCCTTCGAAGCAAAGAAGTCGATAACTGGTTGAGTTTTTTCCAAACGATCTTTCTTCGTTAGCATAAATATTGGGCTAATAATGGCACCATCTTCAGGCCAAACTGCAATCATTGGACCACCTTGTTTTACCATCTTGGTAAAGAAATATGGCATAATGGTTACCGCAGGTTTTTCGCTCTTTTTGGTATGTGATTTTACCATTTGTGATGGGTGCATACTCTCCAGTAAACAAGCTCCAAGACCTCGTACACCTTCTTCGCCATAAGCCTTGTAGATATGCAACAACATCGAGTTGAACAAATCGAAATCACTAATTGGTAAACTTACACTTCTTTTGAATTCTGGCTTAAAGATATCTGCCCAAGTGCGAGGTACAGGTCTGTCACCCAATTCTGCTGTGTTCACCAAAAATACTGCAGGCACAACTCCAATCATTGAGTAGTGTCCTTCCGGATCTTTCAAGCAAATCTCTTCATTGTCGAAATCTTTATTCAATCGTTCAAAGCCAGTACTATCTTTAAATACACCTTGTTTTTTAAATTTACCCATCAATTTCTCATCGAAGAATAAATCAAATCCTGCCGAAATAAAGATATCTGCTAAATTATCGGTATTCTCCTGGTTGATTACATCATCAATTAACCAATCCAATCCCATTGAAGCAGCCTTTAAATCATACACAATTTCATTCTTGTATTTCTTCTCGTAATCAGTAATAAAAGAATCGATACCTTCTACTAAAGGAACTCGAACCGGACAAGGCAACAAACCTTGAACATGAACCGAATCTTCTTTTTTCTCTTTTGTCTTCTGGTTTAAATCACCATCAACCTGCCCACGAACAGAATCAATACCTTCCACTAGCAAAGCAGAAAAAGTATCCACATTCAGTTTTTTCATCTTCAAAGCCATCTCCAAAGAAAGAGATTTTCCTAAAAGAGCTCTTTTCTTTTCATCCTCTAATTGCTTGAATCCGTTCGAAACAAAAATTTTCACTGTTTCAGGATATTTGGTACAAATATCAAGCAAACTATCTGTGGTATTAAAATATTGATTCTCCATTATGAAATCGATTTTTATTGATTTTCTATTGCAAATGTAGATGCTCCAACAAAAATAAATTGTAACCGATGTTACACATTGTATTTTTTTGCAATCAACCATTGACTTCTATTTAACTCACCTCAATATTCTTTACGGACTAAGACTTTATTTTTACTGACGAATAAGTTGAAATTATTGATTAAAATTCATAGATTGATAATTTTGAAGTATATTTATATCGAAAAACTTAAAGAAAACTTTTCTTGATTTTGAGAAAAATTTATTGCCTATGGCAAATTTACGCCACATATTATTCTATTTCTCTTCTAAGATTTCGATCATCTTTGTTGTGTTAATTTTGCCATTTTTTGTACTTGCCCAGAACAGTGGTAATAACGAAACCCTTGATGCGGTTAGAATTATAGCTAACTATGAAGCCTTGTACTGCTCAGCAACCAATGGAAGAGTTCTGCCTACACAAGAAATAAATCTTTCAATTGAAGGACCTAAGGATAAAAAGTGGTTTGCCAGTTACTCAATAAACAATAGTCCTGCAATAATTCTTAATGGTAACAAAGCAATTGAGTTTTCTGAATATGATTTTTCCCTATCGCTAAGAAACTTAAGTGGTACGATTCAAGATTACACTATAGAATTAAGAGAAGCCTGGTTAGAAGATTTAACCCCTCTGAATATTCCTGAAGATTCCCGCTCTGCCACAATTCAAATATTACCTTTACCAGGCCCAGAATTCAATGATTACTTTCCAAAAGTAAAAACTGGTTCAACCTTGAATTATAGCGCACGGATTGGTAAAAACTCTGCATACCAAGTTATATTACCCGAAGGAGCAATATTACAAGAGAATAACACTAACGTTAAAACCGATTCAAAAGATATTAATTTAAGAATAGAATGGCCTAAAAATGAAGGCACAGGCATTCTCAAATTAATTGAAACAGATATTATGGGTTGTAACAGCGACACTGTATATGCAGGCATTGAATTTGTAAACAGTTTTAAGGTTGATTTGGGTGAAACCAAAAACATTTGTCTAGGAGAATCCTGCGAATTGAATCCAGAAATGGATTTACTTTCTAATTATTCTTTTCAATGGGACAATGGAGAAACAAGTAAATCCATCCATGTTAGCGAACCGGGCATATATAAATTGATTGTTACCGATTTAACTGACCAACAAAAAATAAGTGCATCGGTAGAAGTTAAAGTTCAAAACTCTCCCCAAATACTTATTGATGATTTGGTGGTACTTCAAAATCAAGAGCATAAAATTGACATTTATGAGGAAAATTGCACTTACCTATGGTCCGATGGTTCCACCAATAGTTCAATTATTCTTTCTGAAAGTGGGAAATATTCGGTTACCAAAACCTCAGAATATGGCTGTTCCAGTACTAAAGAGTTTACAGCTAAACTTCAAGATGAGATTTTTACAATTGAATTACCTGAAATTATTCACCTGTGTGGCAATGAAAAGATGTTGCTTAGTCCAAGCTTGTCAATGGATCAGGAATATCGATACAAATGGAGTACGGGAGCTAATGAATCTGAAATAACAATAGAAACGGGTGGAAAATATTCAGTTACTGTAACAGATCCTGATGGTTTTGAAAAAACAGCAAGTACTATTATTCAATATCACCCTAACCCAATTGTAGATTTAGGTCCTGATTTGGTTCTTTGGGAAGGCGAAACTGCCACTTTGGATGCAAAAAATTCTGGATCCAGTTACACTTGGAGCAATGGAGAAACAAGCCAAACAATAGTGGCCAACACAGGAGGAATATTTGTTGTAGAGGTTTCTAATCAGTATGGATGTTCAAATAAAGATACATTATTTATCGATTATAAACATGGCCAAAAGTTTGGTGTCTTTCTTGGCGAAGACCAAAGCATTTGCGAAGGCGATTCAACATTTGTCACTGTAAATCTTGAAGGAAATCCAGCTCCCCCTCTAACTTATCGTTGGAGTGGAATAAATTGTGACGCACCAGAAACTTACCTAAAGAAGCAGGGGCAATTTTGCCTGGAAGTTACAGATGCGAATGGCAATACAGAATCTGATTGTATTGAAATAACCACTAAGGAAGTTCCTGTTGTGGATTTGGGACAGGATTTGATTTCATATCCTGATAAAGGAATAGATTTGGATGCAGGCATACCAAATTGCTATTACACATGGTCAACCGGCGAGATTACACAAAAAATATCGATTAACAAACCAGGAGAATACTGGGTAGAAGTTAGAAATGAACACAACTGTACAGCTCAAGATACAATAGCTATAGAATTTCTTGAAGATTATCCATTTGTCGGTCTACCAAAAGCATTTTCTCCAAATGGCGATGGTCATAATGATAAGTTATTCATTTACGGCAAAGATATCAAAGAGGCAATACTGGTAATATACAATCGTTTGGGACAGAAAATATTCGAAACCAATAGTGTCAATATCGGTTGGGATGGATCATACAAAGGGGAGTTACAAGATATTGACGTATACATTTATGTGTTAGAAGTAACTTATCTTGATGGCAAAAAAATGCTAAAGAAAGGCAATGTTGCTTTACTTCGTTAATTTCCTAAAAATGATTTTATAATTCTAATTAAGTTGTGTAAATTAGGTCATCTCTAACCTTACACAAACTTTATGCTTGTTGCAAAAAATCTATCAAAATCTTACAAAGAAATTAAGGCCCTTACCAATATAAACCTTACCATTCAAAAAGGTGAATTATATGGTATGCTTGGACCCAATGGAGCGGGTAAAACCACTACAATTAGTATTTTAAGTTCACTACTCAAACCTGATGAAGGCGAAATCTTCTACGAAGAAAAATCATTATATCAAAACCTAGCGGAATGCAAAAAGTTGATTGGTGTTGTCCCTCAAGAAATTGCTCTATACGAAGATTTAACAGCCTCTGAGAATCTTAATTTCTGGGGTACCATGTACGGAATCAAAGGTAATCAGCTCCAAAACAAATGTGATGAATTATTAGAATTCCTTGGACTTTCCGATAGAAAAAATCACAAGGTTAAAACCTATTCCGGAGGCATGAAGCGAAGAATTAATATTGCCGCAGCTTTACTTCACGATCCAAAAATCGTATTTATGGATGAACCTACTGTAGGTATCGACCCACAAAGTAGAAATTTGATTTTTGAAGTCATTGAAGAACTCCATTCTCGTGGTTTAACCATGATCTATACCACTCATTATATGGAAGAAGCAGAGCGTTTGTGCGATAGAATTGGAATTATTGATGAAGGAAGAATCATTGCAGAAGGAAGTTTGGATGAGTTGAAGACCAATTCTTCCATAAAAGAAGAAATTCATTTAAAATATTCCAATCCCAATAAAAATGGATTGAATCAATTAATTGATCGATACAAGGGACAACTTCTAGTGAATAAGGATCATATAATTCTATCCTCATCACAGGCTAATGCAGAATTGCCAGAGTTAATTCATCTGTGTTCTCAATCAGAACTTCTGCTTGATAAGATAGACATCAGAAGTCTGAGCTTAGAAAGTATTTTTCTTGAGTTAACTGGTAAATCATTACGCGACTAATCTCTTTCCATTCTAAAACCTAGCAAAATGTTTACAATCGCAATAAAAGATATCAAGCAATATTTTAAAGATAAAACTGCAGTATTTCTATCCCTTCTCTTACCTATCGCATTAATTACAATTTTCGCATTGATGTATGGTGGCATAGGAAAATCGGAGAAATCGAGACCTGTTAATTTACTATTTACAGACCAAGACAAAACTGATCTTTCACAAGAAGTTTTCTCAACCTTAGATGCTGAAGAAGGTCTAAAGTTAGAGCCTAAAACCTATCAAGAAGCCGAAACCTTAATTAAAAAAGGAAAAAGAACTGCTGTTTTGGTATTGTACAAAGGATTTCAGGATTCTGTTGAATCTGGTAAAAAAATACCCATGGAATTGTTTTATGATGAAGCCAAAGAGATAGAAATGGGATTATTACAGCAAGCTTTATGGTCGAATCTTTTTGGAATAACCATGAAGAAAGGCATAAAAGGCAAAGTAAATACATGGATTAAAGATAAAAATCCAGACTTATCGGATTCTGAACTAGAAGATATACAAGCCCAGGTAGCAGAACAGTTTGACGGCTTCAATAATTCGGAGGAACAGTCTGAAATTGAAGAGAATTCGGAACTTCCAATGACAGCACTTGTTGGTGAAAAGAAAAATGGAAACCTTGGATTGGTGCAAGCCATTGCAGGTATAGCAATCATGATGCTGCTATTTAGTGTATCCGCCAGTGGAGCCTCCTTGTTAAAAGAAAAGGAAGATGGTACATTTCGTCGTTTATTAATTGCTCCTATTAGTCCTTCTGGAATTTTGTATGGGAAAATGCTGTCAACCCTTTTCATGGCAGTATTGCAACTAACCGTAATGTTTCTTTATTCCTGGTTGGCATTAGGTTTAGATATTTTCATTAACCTGCCAGCTCTTATTCTAATGATTCTTTGTGCAGCCATCGCTTGCTCGAGTTTCGGAATATTTATGGCATCGGTATGTAAAAGTAGAAAACAAGTAGAAAGTTTATCAACTCTTATTATTCTTGTGATTTCAGCTATAGGCGGAAGTATGATGCCTCTTTTCTTTATGCCAGCAATCATGAAAAAACTGGCGGTAATTTCAGTAAACTACTGGGCCATGGAAGGTTTTTTTGATATCTTCTGGAGGCAACTACCTCTTATCGACATTTTGCCAAAGATGATTGTTCTACTGGGAATTGGTGCCCTCCTTACCACCATTTCGGTAATCAGTTTTAGAAGAAATTTATTGAAAATGGTATAAAAGTTAATGAGTAATGGAGATTTTCGTGACTAAGTATATCTTATTATAGACAATTCAGAGCTTGGTCCTCATTCACCAGAAAAGGACAAAATCCTCTTTTATTTTTTGAAGATTGCTTGGAAACCCGTATCATTGAGAAAATAATAATTGGAACAACAAAATGCTATTTCAACAACTCTCTCAATCACCAGTTTTTAGAGGAATTACTCCGGAAGAAATGGAATCTCTGTTGCTGGGTGCTCAGTATAAAATCAGGAAATATTCAAAAGGTGACATGGTTGCCTTTCGTGAAGATCGTTGTGAACATTTAATGATCGTAATGAAAGGCAGTGTGAAAGGAGAAATGCTCGATCCATCGGGAAAGAGTATAAAAATTGAGGATATTATGGCGCCCTATCCCATTGCTTCCGCCTTTTTATTCGGACAAAGAAATCAGTTTCCAGTAAATGTAACAGCGAATGAAGATGTGGAAATCTTCACTTTGGCAAAAGAGTCGGTTGTTGATTTGTTTCAAAAGAATAAAGTATTCCTTATCAACTATTTGAATCTAATTTCAAATCGAAGTCAGTTCCTGGCCAATAAACTGATGTTTTTAAATTTTAAAACCATTAAAGGTAAATTGGCTAATTACATTTTAAAATTGGCTGCCCCGGACAAGGTACAAGTTACCTTGCCAAAATCTCAATCAGAAATGGCACAGTTTTTTGGCGTAACCCGGCCATCCTTTGCCAGAAGTTTAAAAGAAATGGAACAAGAAGGATTAATAGAAACTCATAGGAGAGATATCAAAATCCTAAATAGGCAACAACTTATCCGACTTCTTCAACAATAGATCATTTTTTTTCAAGAACATGTTGTTTTCTGATTTAAGAAAAAAATTAATTCTTAATTTTGTGCCCTGAAAACAAGGCTTCTCTTTATTTGTTTTTAAATAAGAGAATTGCTTCGTCTTTCAACCTTTTTGATTCTCGAAACAATACAATTATCAAAAAGATTTTAAAGTCTGAAAATGCAAAATATTTCAAAACAATAAGAAATGCACAATAAGAACAACATTACTGAGAAAATTTATTGGGTAGGAACAAATGACCGTAGAACCCACATTTTTGAGAACTACTGGCCATTGCCAAAGGGTGTTGCTTATAACTCATATGTAATTGTAGATGAGAAGGTAGCCATTGTTGACACTGTTGAAAAAGGTACAATGGATGAATACCTTGACAATATTGAGGAAGTACTTGATGGTCGTAAAGCGGATTACCTAATTGTGAATCATATGGAACCTGATCACTCTGGTTCTATTCGTTCTTTGGTGGAGCGCTATCCAGAAATGAAAATTGTAGGAAACAAAAAAACCTTCCCTATGTTGGAACGTTTTTATGGTGTTAAAGACAATTTAATGGAAGTTCGCGAAGGTGATAGTATCGATTTGGGTGAACACAAATTAAACTTCTACATGGTTCCAATGTTACACTGGCCAGAAACTATGGTAACATTCGAATCGAACAATGGAATTCTTTTCTCTGGTGATGCTTTTGGTGCTTTCGGTACTCTTGATGGTGGCATTTTCGATGATGAGCTTGATTTGGATTATCTAGAAGAAGAAATTAGCCGTTACTATTCAAATATTGTTGGTAAATACGGTCGTCCAACTCAAAATGCACTGCAGAAACTAGGTGGCTTGGAAATCAAAATGATCTGTGCAACTCACGGTCCTATCTGGAGAACTCACATTGCTGATATTGTTGCCAAATACGATAAGTGGAGCCAGTACAAAACGGATGAAGGATGTGTAATCGTTTATTCTTCAATGTACGGTAATACTGAAAAAATGGCTGATAACATTGCTCGTCATTTGGTAAGAAAAGGAATCAAGAAAATCCGTATTCACGATTCATCTAAAACTCACCCTTCTTACATCATCAATGATATTTTCAGATATCGTGGAGTAATTTTGGGTAGTTGCGCATACAATGGTGATGTTTTCCCAACAATGGAAACTTTGATCAACGAATTAGAGCACATGGGAGTTAAAGATCATGTACTTGGTGTATTCGGTTCTAAATCGTGGGGAGGCGGTGGCCTTAAACGTTTGAATAAATTTGCTGAAAACATTAAATGGGAAACCATCGAAGTTACTCCTGAAGCATTATGTGCTCCCGGACAAGAAGATTTCGACCAATGTGAAGCTCTTGCAGATGGTATGGCAAAACGATTGAAAGAATTATATTCGTAAGTAAATCAATACCAAATATATAAAACTCCTCCAACTTTTGGGGGAGTTTTTTTGTATTATAACTGTGGTTGATAAATAAAACCTACTTGCAGTCGCATTGAATTGTAATTGTCAGAAATATCAATCGTTGAACTTATTTCTGCAAACATGTACCTTCTTATTTTAAATCGGACACCAAGCGTTGGTACAAACCATGCATTATAATTGAGAAACTTTTGTTTTTCATCATTTCTATAATCAACGTATTCATCTTCCGAGGGGTTTAATGCTTGATCAATAAGTGACAACAAATCCGTTCCAACACCCAAGAAAGGCTGTACATCACCTTTTATCACATAATACTTTATATGCAACAACCAAAGGAATTGTTGATTATTGAAATCAACTCGATCGGCTTTGGAATCATTTAAAATTTCATCCCAAAACCTTAAATTAAATTCTGTTCCAAAGTAAAACTTTCCATCATTCCACCCCATATTCAGACTGTAAACCTGACCAAACCTGGCTATTTTTCTTGTATTCCCTATTGTCCAGTTCGGTCCTGCATGAAAGCCAATTTCAAACTCTGTTATCAAATCTAGATCCACTTTACTTTTACTCGTACTTTTTGAATATTGATAATATTTCTCTTGCGATTTGGATGTTAGCCAGCAAAATATTAATGGAACCAATAGAAAACTAATTTTTTGAAAAAACATACTATTAATGAATTAAAAAACAATACCTACTTGTAATCTTGTATAACTATAATTTCTGGACAAATCTGCACTTAAGCCTACATTACCACTTAAATCTTTGCCCATTTTCCATCTTAAACCGAAACTTGGAACAAACCATGTATTATAATTCTTTTCTTCCTCATAGTAACTGGAATAATAACCGTCTTCTTCCTCATCTTCCGCTGTTAATATGGCTTCACCAAAACTTATCAAATCTGTTCCGCAACCGATATATGGCTGAACATTTCCTTCGCCTAAAAACAGTTTGGTTTGCACCAACCACAGAAAGTTAGTTTCATTAAAATTCAAGTCTTTAGCTTCATGAATTTCCTGGTAATCTTTCCAACTGGTAATACTAAACTCCGTTCCAAAATATACCCTACCATTGTTAGCCCCAAGATTCATGCTAAAGGAACTTCCTCGTCTTGCAAAGTCCTTTGTGTCACCTGAAGTCCATGCTGGTCCATAATGGAATCCCAGCTCAAAATTATCTCCTTTTGATTCCACTTTTCCAGATTGGTCGGTTAAGTGTTTGGCTGTTTTTGGTCTATCGTAGGAATGATAAACATGTTGTGCCATTAAAAAATTGCTTGTCAATAAGACAATCAGTAAGGTTGATAAGATTTTGTTTTTCATGATTATAGTTTATTGCTAAACCAATTTAATCATGCAATCCCCCACCTATCATTTTTGTTTTTTATGATTTTTTAACAATTGATTATAAAGACAAAAAAAGCCAGTACAAAATGTACTGGCTTTATCTTATATGCTTAAGATATTATTTCAATTTCTCAATAGCAGATTTAATTCTTCGAATTGCTTCTGCCATTTGCTCCTCGCTTGTTGCATAAGATAATCGCAAACATTCAGGAGCACCAAAAGCTTCTCCTGTTACGGTTGCAACATTCGCTGATTCCAACAAATACAAACTCAAATCGGTGGCAGTATTTATGGTAATATTGCCATTCGATTTTCCAAAAATCTGGTTTACCTGAGGAAATAGGTAAAAAGCACCTTTCGGCTCGCGAATTTCAAAACCTGGCACTTCTTTTAATTGTGTCAATGCCAAATCTCTTCTCTTCTTAAATGCCTTTCTCATGGATACAACACTAGATTGATCACCATCCAATGCTGATACAGAAGCCATTTGTGCAATCGAAGATGCACCTGACGTCATCTGTCCTTGTAACTTCCCACATGCTTTTGCAATCCATAATGGAGCCGCAATATAGCCAATCCTCCAACCTGTCATTGCATATCCTTTAGAAACACCATTGATCACAACAACACGGTCTTTCATGTCAGCAAATTGGGCCATGCTTTCATGTGTGCCAACATAGTTAATGTGCTCATAAATTTCATCAGATAATACTACAATATCTGGATGTTTTACGAAAACATCAGCTAAAGCTCTTAATTCTTCTTTTGAATAAAGACTGCCTGTTGGATTACTTGGAGAACTGAATAAAAAAGCCTTTGTTTTGGGTGTAATTGCCTTTTCTAACTGTTCTGGTGTAATTTTAAAGTCCTGATCAATGCTTGCCGGAATAAAAACACATTTGCCTTCGGCAAGTTTTACAATTTCGCTGTAGCTTACCCAAAATGGCGAAGGAATGATTACCTCATCTCCTTTGTTCACAATGCTCATCATGGCATTGACAATTGACTGTTTCGCTCCGTTTGATACTACAATCTGATCTACTGTGTAATCTAATCCATTCTCACGTTTTAACTTATTTACAACAGCCTGACGCAACTCAAGAAACCCAGGAACTGGCGAGTAATGCGAATAATTATCATCAATTGCCTTCTGCGCTGCTTTCTTGATATGATCAGGGGTGTCAAAATCAGGTTCGCCAACACTCAGGTTAATCACATCGATTCCCTGAGCTTTCATTTCTCTACTTTTCTGTGACATTGCCAGCGTTGGAGATAATTCCATCGCTGCAATACGGTCCGAAACTTTCAACATTCTAAATTTAATTTAGGGATTTAAAAATTTGGTTAATACTTTTGTTAAAATAATGTCCCCCTGTAAACAAAATATAGTGGTTTACAAAATTTTGCTTACTGCATGTAAAGATACTGTTTTTAAACATACAGGGGATGTACTGAAATCGAAAAATTAAACTAAAACCTAAAAAAATGACAGGTATTCTTGAGATAAGTAAATACATATTGCCATCCTTGGTCGTTTTTGCAACGACATACTTTGTTATAAAAGCATTTTTTAAAAGAGATGAACAAAAAAGAAAACAAGAAATCTTTTTAAACAATCAAAAAAGAATCACTCCCATTCGATTACAAGCCTATGAGAGATTAATTATTTTTTTAGAACGAATTCATCCTGAATCATTAATTGTAAGAGAAAATGTTATTGGAATGAACAATCAGCAGTTGCAGCAAAAGTTGATTTCTGCAATTAGAACAGAATTTGAACACAATTTATCACAACAAATGTATATTTCTGGCGAACTGTGGAAACAAATAAAAGCCGCAAAGGAAAACATCATTCAGCTTATCAATTCCGAAGCATCACAATTGATAACAACTGACTCCTCTCTTGGATTGAGTAAAGCCATAATTGAATCACATATGCAGATTCAGAACGCGGAAATTGATAAAGCCATAGCCTCTTTAAAAAATGAAGTGAGTACAATTTGGAAGTAAGTCATTGATATATAATGAATAGTTCATGAAAAACATTTCCACATGAACAAATTTACGCATTCACTAAAAATTCCCTATTTTTGCGGAACTTTTTCTAAAAAATTTGAGCAATGATTTCATTTGACGATATCAAACTAAGTAAGCAAATTAGAATGGCTTTGGATGAAGCCGGATTTGAAAAACCTACAGAAATTCAACACCAGGTATTTTCTCCTGTTCGTTCGGGAAAAGATATCATTGGTATTGCACAAACTGGTACAGGTAAAACTTTGGCTTACTTGATGCCAATATTGATGAAATTGAACTATGCAAAAGGAATGGATCCAAGAGCATTGATCGTTGTTCCTACCAGAGAGTTGGTATTACAGGTATGTGAAACTATTGAATTGTTGACTCCATACATGGATATTCGTACATTGGGCGTTTATGGTGGTGTAAATATCAATACTCAGAAAGAAAAGGTTTATGAAGGTGTAGATATTTTGGTTGCAACTCCTGGTCGTTTGATGGACATTTACATGACAAGAGTTTTGAAAATGTCTCAAGTTAGAACTTTGGTGATCGACGAAGCTGACAAAATGATGGATCTTGGATTTATGCCTCAATTGAATGCCATCTTTGATATCTTGCCAGAAAAACATCAAAATCTGTTGTTCTCTGCAACCTTTTCAGATACAGTTGCAAAAATGTCAGATGATTTCTTGTTCATGCCAGAAAGAATTGAAGTTGCTCCGCAGGCAACAACCGTAAAGAACATACATCAAATTCAATATCATGTTCCTAATATTTTGAGTAAGGTAAACTTGTTAAAATACCTTTTAGAAGACAAAGAGGAGTTTAACAAGGTGATGGTTTTTACCGAAACCAAGAAAAATGCAGACAGAATTGTTGACAGATTGGAAGCTATTCTAGGAGAAGAGCTAAGTGTAATTCACTCCAACAAAGCTCAAAACACTCGTATTAATGCTTTGAATGCATTTAAAGAAGGTCGAGCAAGAGTAATGGTTTCTTCGGATGTGGCAGCCCGTGGTATTGATATCGAAAATGTGAGTCATGTAATCAATTTTGATATTCCTACCAATTATGTGGAGTATGTTCACCGTGTAGGTAGAACAGGTCGTGCAGAGAAAGAAGGAACCGCAATTAGCTTCGTAAACGAAGGCGAAGAGGAATTGATGGAAAAAATCGAAGATTTGATTCGCAAACCTGTTTCTTTGGAATCCGTTCCTTTGGATGTTGAAATCACTTCACAACTTTTGGAAGATGAGAAAATCCAAACTCGCAATGTAAAGGTTAAGAATACTGTAAGAAGAGATACTGGAGCTTTCCATCAGAAAAAAGCCAAAAACATGAAAACGCCTTCGGGTTCGAAAGGCAGACAAAAGGCTATGGAAAACAAGAAGCGAAATCAGAAAAAAAGAAATAAATTAAAAAAGAAATAAAGAAAGCCCCGATTGGGGCTTTTATTTTATATATGATTCAGGTCATTACTTGATCATCTGAACGCTACGCTTCACGAATTTAGCAAGCTCCTCTCCCTTTAGCATGTTGTTGGCCAACAATGCAAGGTCGATCAATTGTTTAACCAATTGGCTGTCTTTACCAAACTCTTTCAACAAGCCTTCTTTCTCAGCATGTACTTCGGTAATTTGCTTCTGAACATCAGCCATTTTATCCTTTTCTTCCTGAGGAACTTCATCTTCTTTCTTGTCTTTCTTCAGAGCTTCCAAAGCATCTCTCTCTTCAAAAAGTGGAGTCAGTTTCGCTGAAACTTCAGTAAGCTTATCGCTTAACTTCGCATCTTTGTCTTTCAAAATGGTTCCTACCAATTCGTGATCGGTATTTACCACCAAATTGTATGAATCTGGCAATTCACCATAGAATCCCATTCCAGCATTCATGGCAGCCATATCTTTCATACGACGCATAAACTCAGCCTGAGTAATCATTAATGGTTGTGCTTCCTCTCCTAAGGATTCGAAAGTTACCATATAGTTCACACCTTCGGTTGGCAATTGCGAGTTGAATACTGGAATCAAATCAGTTTTTTCTTCTTCTGATAATTTCGATTCTTTCACTTCATCTTTTTGAATCAACTTGTCCACAATATCAGAATCTACACGAACATATTTCTTGTTGGTATCTTTCTGCTCCAAGTGGTTGATGATGTGATTATCCAACTGGCTATCCATCAACAACACATCATATCCTTTTGCTTTGGCAGCCTCGATATATGAGAATTGAGCATCCTTATCGGTTGCATACAAATTGATGATATTGTTGTCTTTATCAGTTTGATTTTCCTTGATGATTGCTTCGTACTCTTCCAAAGTGAAATACTTTCCTTCGGTATTTTTGATTAGGAAGAATTTATTCGCTCTGTCGAAAAATTTCTCTTCAGTCAACATACCGTACTGAACGAATAAACGAAGATCATCCCATTTGTTTTCAAACTCAGTACGATCTTTCTTGAAGATATCCATTAAGCTATCAGCAACTTTTTTGGTAATGTGATTCGAAATTTTCTTCACATTTCCATCCGACTGCAGGTATGAACGAGATACATTCAATGGAATATCTGGTGAATCAATTACACCATGTAATAAAGTCAAGAATTCAGGAACAATTCCTTCTACTGAATCAGTTACGAAAACCTGGTTGCAATACAACTGGATTTTGTTCTTCTGAATTTCTACACTATTCTTGATTTTTGGGAAGTAAAGAATACCAGTTAGGTTGAAAGGATAATCAACATTCAGATGAATGTGAAACAATGGATCCTCGCCCATTGGGTACAACTGACGATAGAAACTGCTGTAATCTTCTTCTTTCAAATCAGCAGGCTTCTTGGTCCAAGCCGGATTAGTGTCATTGATTACATTATCCTCATCGGTTTCCACCTGCTTGCCATCTTTCCAATCTTTTTTCTTCCCAAAGGCAATCTCAATTGGTAAGAATTTACAGTACTTGTTCAGCAATTCCTGAATGCGACTTTCTTCCAAGAAACCTTTCTCTTCTTCAGAAATATGCATTACAATGTCGGTACCTCTTTCTGCCTTCTCAACTTCTTCTAAAGTATACTCTGGATTCCCTTCACAACTCCATTTTACCGCTTTTGATCCTTCTTTGTGCGAAAGAGTTACGATATCAACCTTATCTGATACCATAAATGAAGAATAGAACCCTAAACCAAAGTGACCGATGATTGCATTCGCCTGATCTTTGTATTTATCTAGGAATTCCTCAGCTCCAGAGAATGCAATTTGATTGATATATTTTTCGATCTCTTCTTGAGTCATACCAATTCCACGGTCTGAAATGGTAATGGTTTTAGCTTCTTTATCAATGTTCACACGAACAGTTAGGTCACCCAATTCTCCTTTGAATTCACCAGTTGAAGCCAAAGTTTTCAACTTTTGTGTTGCATCAACTGCATTTGAAACAATCTCTCTCAAAAAGATATCATGATCTGAATACAAGAATTTCTTAATTATCGGAAACAGATCGTTACTGGTAACACCAATTTTTCCTGTTGACATAGTTATATTGTTTTTAAAGATTAATTTTCAATTTTACTCTTGCCTTTGGTCAAAGCCTGTGCCATTACAATAATTATGACATTAAGACAGAAAAGGTGAAAAAAATGCAGAATTCTGTCAGCTTTGCCTAATAAAAACGTGCAAAAACTTCATTTTCTCCTCCATTCCAATATGTAAATCGAAAATTTAACCTCAAACTTATAATACATTTAACATTTTCATACTTTTATATCCATTATTGACACAATGTAAAAAGGCTATGGCAGAAAATCAAAACATAATCATCTCTATAAAAAACCTAGAGAAGAGTTATAAAAATGGAAGATCAGAAAACAAAGTTTTAAAAGGCATTAACCTGGAAATTAAACCAGGACAAATCATTGGATACATTGGCCCCAATGGTGCAGGAAAATCGACCACAGTAAAAGTTCTTTGTGGATTGCTTCAAGATTTCGAGGGTGAAGTCAACATTTTGGGGATGAATTTGCGAGAGGAATCTACCAATATCAAAAGAAAAATTGGATACATACCTGAAAATGCTGCATTGTACGAAACATTAACGCCGAGAGAATACCTAAGGTTTGTAGGTGAACTGCATGGTATGCCAATTCAAGAGATTGATACGAAAACAGAAAAGCTGCTTGATCTTTTTGACATGAAAGCACATGCCGATGAAAGATTGAATTCTTTTTCCAAAGGAATGCGTCAAAAAATTCTGATCATTTCAGGTTTAATTCACAATCCGGAAATCATATTCATGGATGAGCCTCTTTCTGGTTTGGATGCCAATTCTGTGATCATTGTAAAAGAAATTCTGACACAATTGGCCAAGGAAGGCAAAACCATTTTCTACAGTTCGCACATTATGGATGTAGTTGAGAAAATTTCAGATAGAATTATCCTGATTAATAATGGGAATGTAGTTGCCGATGGAAGTTTCGAAGAATTAAACTCGGAAGCCAGCAAAGGTTCATTGGAATCCTTATTTACCGAACTTACGGGTACTTCAGGACATAGCAAGAAAGCAGAAGAAATTATTAATGTATTTGAAAACTAGAATTCGCTATGATTAAATACATTTTACTCCCTTTTAAAGGTTTGATCACACTAATGGGTGTTGATTTTCATCAGCTCAACATTATACTTTCTGCAAAATTAAAAATGGATAACCGTAGAAGTTTATCCTTGTCTCAGAAAGGGAAAAACTCCAGTCATCAATTGCTTTTTCAAACATTCATTTACGGATTCCTAGGTACTTTAATCGGAATTCTGGTTATGTCTATAAAAGATCCAATGGTAAGCTACACCTTTTTCTTTGCATACATCATGATCATGATTGCCATGTTAATGATATCGGAGTTTACCAATGTTTTGATCGACACAAGAGACAATAGCATTTTAATGTCGCGGCCAATAAACAGCAGAACCATTGTATTGACAAAAATTCTGCACATCGCATTTTACATGTTGCACATGAGTTTTTCGCTGTCACTCTTTGTTATTGTAGCTACATTAATTAATCATGGATTTGTTGCCATGTTGGCATTACTCATTCTTATTGTATTGGCAGCATTGTTTACCCTATTTCTTACAAATATTTTCTATCTGGGCTTAATGAATGTGGTAAATGGACAAAAACTGAAAGACATCATCGTATATTTTCAAGTAGTCATGGCCATAATGTTTATGGGAGGGTATCAATTAATTCCCCGCATGATAGGCATATACGACATCACAAACATACATATCCCAATTCATTGGTGGTCATATTTTGTTCCTCCCCTATGGATGAGTGCCAGTATGGATGCATACATTTCAAGTATTTATAACACATCTCACCTAATCTTTTTCCTTTGTGCCGTATTGGTACCTATACTTAGTTTGGTTTTTGTTGTAAAGGTTTTGGCTCCAAGGTTTAACAAAGCACTTGCACAACTTGATGTTGCCAGTAGTAAAGACAAAAAGGTGGTTAAAGAGAAAAGTGAAAACAAAGGTTTTATTTCCAAACTGAGTAGAATATGTACCAATAATAGAGTTGAATCTACTGCATTTAAAATGGCATGGATGATGAGCGGTCGCGAGCGCAAGTTCAAACAAACCGTATATCCTTCTTTTGGTTACATCTTTATTTTCATCCTGATATTTGCTTTCAAATCGGAGGAGGCATTTGATATGGAAAACTTGGCCAACAGTAATAAATACTTGTGGTTTATCTATACAACAATTTTCATTTCTTTCAGCATCACTCAGCAATTGGGCTATAGCGATCAAGACAAATCAAGTTGGTTCTACCAGATTTTGCCTATAGAAAAACCTGGCGAAATTCTCTTGGGATCATTTAAATCGGTAATGATTAAGTATTTTACCCCTGCATTTGCAGTAATCTCTGCCATAGCCTTGTCAATTTGGGGAATACAACTTATCGATGATTTAATTTATGGCTTTCTTTCTGTTTGCCTTGTATCATCATTAATGCAATCGTGGAGCGATCCTATTTTGCCATTCTCAAAAGAAAGAGTTACGCAAGATGCTGGAGGCAATTTTGCAAAAGGAATGCTGTTAATGATATCCACAGCTGCTATTGGATTTCTTCATTATGGATTAAGTTTATTGCCTTTTGGGGTTATTATCGCTTCTCCCATAGTACTTTTGTTATTATACTTTCAGCTCAGAAGTTTCAGAAAAATAAGCTGGAATAAAATCATAAATTAATCGTAAAAAGCTGTTTCGCATGAAGCAGCTTTTTTTTACCTACCATGCTGTTAAAAAAACATAAAACTTCTTAAAGCGTTTAATAAAAAAACATACTTTTCATAAATTCACACTTTCCAATACAAATCCTATTGTTCACAATACAACAATTGAATATGTAACAAAAATAAATACAAAGCCGTCACACACTTATTAAACAAAGCCAAACATGACAAAAATTTACACTATCATTCTCTTCTTCCTGATTTCTTTATCGGGATATGCTCAGAAAATTAGCGGTAAGATCACAGATTTAGATGGAAAACCCATTCCTTTTGCCAACATCTACATCAAGGAATTGGCAACCGGTACCACATCCAATATCGATGGGGAGTATTATATGGATCTTGCAAAAGGAACATGGAATTTACATTACAGGTACCTCGGATATCAGACCAAAGAAGTTGTTGTTAACATGACAGAAAATGACCTGAACATGGACGTTGCCCTGGCTCCTCAAACCTACCAGCTTAAAGAAGTTAAGGTGCTGGCCAGCGGTGAAGATCCTGCTTACTATGTAATGCGTAAAGCCATTGCAATGGGCGATTATTACACCAAGCAGGTTAGCGAATACAACAATATGGTTTACCTGAAAGGATCGGGAAAAGTAACCAGCGTACCCAGATTGTTTAAAAAGAAACTGGCAGAAGAAGGCATTACGGAAGGAAAAACTTTCGTAACTGAAAACATTTCGAAAATTCATTTCGAATTGCCTGATAAGGTAAAAGAAGAGGTGATCTCGATACGATCATCTGGTTTGGGCGAGCAAGCCGATCCTATGCAGTTTATTACTGCCAACTTGTACAACACCAAAGATGACGGATTCATCTCTCCGCTCGATAAAACAGCTTTTGCAGTGTACCGCTTCGAACTTGAATCGGTTTTTGAAGATCAAGGGCGAATGATCAACAAAATTAAGGTTACACCCAAAAGAAAAGGGAAAGATTTGTTTCGTGGTTACATTAATATTGCCGAAAACTATTGGAACATTCACTCAGCTGATTTAAAATTGAATTTACCAATGACCGATGTACACATGCACCAATTGTATGCTCCGGTAAAAGAAGAAGTTTGGATGCCCGTAAGTTTCGATTTCAACATCCAATTTAAAGGCATGGGATTCGGATTGGAAGGCATGTATGTTGCCTCTATTAAGGATTATCAGATTACTCTAAATCCTGATTTGGACCATGACTATTTGAAAAAACTTGACATCTCGAAAAAGCAGGAAGAGGCACAAGTGGCAGAATTAGGCAATCAGGAATCCAAAGTCTTGTCAGTAAAAGAACAAAAGCGCAAGCAAGAAATTCAAACGCTTCTGGAGAAGGATGACATGAGCAATTCCGAAATGCGCAAATTGGCTCGCCTAATGGAAAAGGACACCGAAAAACCTAAAAAGGAAAAGGTACGCGAACCATTGGAAATCAAAATTGAAAAGGTAAAAATGGCCAAGGATGCCAAAGACAAAGACTCCTTGTACTGGGCCGAAATGCGTCCGATTCCTTTATCGGAAGATGAAAAAATCAGTTTCGAGAAAAAGGACTCCATGGAAATCGTTCGTAACACTCCTGAATACAAGGATTCAGTGCGTATGGCCAATCGAAAGTTTAAATTCAACCACCTGCTTTTTGGTAAAACCTACAAATACAAGGAATCAAACTCAAGTTTCACTACTCCCGGATTGTTAAGTTTCGATAAGGTATCATACAATACCGTTCAGGGATTTACTTTTAATGCACCATTTCGATATACCAAATCCGACACTTTGGGTCATTACTTCACTTTAAGTCCGGAATTCACCTATGCATTTTCGAGAGAACATCTCGATTATTCCTTAAGCACATATTATCGTTACAACGGATTAAAACGATCGTACATTGGTTTTGGTTTGGGAAGCAAAGCTATCGATTTTAATGGAAAAACGGGAATCGATCCACTTCTGAATGCCATGAGTTCATTGTATTTTAAGGATAATTACATGAAATTGTACGATAAAAACTTTATAAACATTTGGCACAATACCGACCTTGCAAATGGCTTAAGATTATCTGCCAGTGTTGAATATGCCAATCGCAAACAATTGTACAATAACAACTCCTGGTACATTTCCGATCCTGATGATAATGAATATACCATCAACATCCCTGAAGGAGTTGATCCTTTATTGGTGCAAGACAACAAGGCATTTAGTGTCGAAGCAAATTTGGAATACACGCCACGACATAGATATTCTATCACAAAAGGTGTAAAACGAATGACCTGGTATCACAATCAACCAACATTCGGCTTAAGATACAAACAAGCCATTAAAGATGTTTTCGATTCGGAAGCCGATTACTCTTTGCTCGAAGCCTCGATTAAACAGCAGTTTGAAACCGGATTTAATGATAGATTATCCTATAACGTGAAAGCCGGAAGCTTTCTAACAAGTGATAACATGCACTTTTCGGATTTTAAACACTTTAATACCAGCAAACCTACAGTAATGTTGGGCGGTGGTTTAAACACCTTCCGTTTGTTGGATTATTATCAGCATTCAACCACCGAAGATTACCTTGAGGCTCACCTGCAATATGAGTCTGACCGATTCTTACTGAAACGATTGCCAATTTTGAACAATTCATTGGCCATTCAGGAAAGAGTTTTTGCCAACTACCTAACTCACGAAAACAAGAAAAACTATTGGGAAGTGGGTTACGGATTGTCACAAATCTTCCTATTTATGGATGTTGAAGTTGTGTGGAGCTTTGATGGCAAACATCACAGAGATACTGGCGTAAAATTGAAGTTTAATTTTTAAAAACAATTCTCAAATATCATTGAATAAACCTGTCAGTCTCGATATTTATCAGGGCTGACAGGTTTTCTTTTATGCCACACCGTACAGACGTAGCATGCTACGTCTCTACTACCAAAACAAAAAAGAGCCCTTGCCATTAGCAAAAGCTTTTTGTGTTCCTTTGAGAAAACCTTCGTTTCCCTTTGTGGTAAAAAAGAATTATTTCAATTCCGCATAATCTCTTACCAGCTCAAAAATTCCTTCGAATTAGTTAACATGTGGTAGGAAAGAATACTTTTCACTGTATTCTAACATTTGTTCCATAAAATCCATAGGATAGGATATCTCCACATCAACAATCTCATCATTTTCAATAATTGGATGATAATCCGGATTGATGAAACCAGCATAAGCTGCAAGATTCAATTTTTCGAATCGCTCTTTCACCTCTTTGTGTAGCTCTTCATCCACTTTAACACCGTAATTCTCAACCAAAGCCTTTCCTGCTTCAAAATCACCTTCTGATTTGATTCTTTGTACTTCGGCAAGCAATTCTCCAAATAGCTCTCTCAGTTTTTCGTAATCTTTCACCACAAAGAAAGTTTTATCTTCCTTCTTCACTTTCTCAATTACATGCTCGCCCCTTTCAAATACCCATTTGGCAATCAATTGTCTGTTTCGCATGTGCGATTCCTCAATATCTTTACCCAGTTCTATACGGGTAAGTTGAGTCAACAATCCGTTGCGGATATAACCATCATACTCAGCTTTTGCAACATCCAAACTTGGCATCAAACCGATTTCAACCATTTTCGGATCCATCATATAGTACAGTGCAAACAAATCGGCTCTTGCCTCTTCTAGTGTAGAGTGATAATTCTTTAAGGCATCCATGCCAACACCCGGTAACAATTGTCCCGATCCATGCCCCAAACACTCATGCAAATCGGTATGCAAATTTCCTCCTAAATAGCCATGCTCTTTCGCTCTTGCAACTTCCTCATCGCTATAAGCAAACTCTTCCAACATACCACTCTTCAGTGATGATTGATGATAGGCATGTGTAATGTTATCTATGGTTACCGATTTACTACCATGCTCTTTTCTTATCCATTCGGCATTTGGCAAGTTAATTCCAATAGGCGTAGCTGGATGACAATCACCTCCTAACATGGCTACTGTAATTACTTTGGCGCTCACCCCTTTTACCTCATCCTTCTTAAACCTTTCATCAACAGGAGAATTGTCCTCGAACCACTGAGCGTTATTCGAGATGATTTCGGTTCGCTTGGTCGCTTCAATATCTTTAAAGTTAACCACCGATTCCCAACTTGCTTTAAAGGCTAGTGCATCACCGTAAACTTCAATAAATCCATTAACCACATCTACATGGGCATCCAAATCTTTCACCCAAAGAATAGAATATTCGTCGAATGTTTTTAAATCACCTGTTCTATAAAAATCAACAAGCTTTATTAATGATTCTTTCTGAAGATCACTATCGGCAACCTCTATCGCTTTCTCTAACCAGAAAACTACTTTCTCAATTGCAGGAGAATACATCCCTCCAAGCTTCCAGATTTTCTCAGTTAACTTACCATTCTCCTTAATAAGCTTAGAATTTAAACCAATGGACAATGGTCTCTCAGCATCTCCCTTATCGGCATTAGAGTAAAACTCCTCTACCTCTTTTTGAGTGACTCCCTCGTAGTAATTGTTCGCCGAATCGGCAATCAAATCCAAATCAGGATTTAAAACAACTCTTTTTGCTTCAGTGTTTTCCTCAAAAATTACTGGTACCAATTGATTCATTAGATCTAGAACCTCTTCTTTATCTCCCAATGGCAATAAATCAGAATTGGTATTTGCCAACAAGTCTCCAAAATACTCTTCATCGAAATCTGGCAGAAACTTATCCATCGAATAGTGATGGTGAATACCATTGGAGAACCACACTCTTTTTGTGTAAACCAAAAAATTCTTAAAATCTTCCGATTCTCGATCTCCATCGTACGATTTTACAATGGCTTCTAAAGTTCTTCTTATCCTTAAGTTGTACTTGTTATTCTGATCGAATAGAATATCACGTCCGCACCTTGCAGCTTCAGCAAGAAAGTAAATCAGCTTTTTTTGCTGTAAACTCAAATCTCCAAAGCCAGGTACCTGATATCTTAATATTTTAACGTCGGCAAATTGTTCCGTCTGATATTTAAATGTATCGCTCATAAATTATACCTTTTTATAAACAGATTTTCTTATTGATATTACTTGTTTCTAACATCCACATCTTCCTGTAATACCCAAATTCCCTTCTTCAATTGCAAAGCATCATGGGTAAAATCAGGCCCATAATATTCAAATTGGTTTCTGTATTGAGGCTTGGAAGGCGACAAATGATCAAATACCAATCTCTTTTCTTTTTCCTGATAATTGATACTCATTCGTGCTTGTTTTGCATATTCAAAAACCACACGATTCAGTTGTTTTCCCCTCCAAGAAATTACAGGTTTTCCAAACTTTATTCCTGTCTTTTCAAAACTTAGCACTTCTACCACCTTCTTATTGGTTGAAACATTGTTTCCATCCCATCCCAATAACAAATAACTTGCACCACCTTTTGATTTGAATGGGATGATCTGATAATACAAAGCTCCTGACCAATTTTCCGGCTGATATCTTGAGAACATGTCTGCATCCGTTTTATCAGAAAGAAGTTTCACCTTTATTTTAGATTTCTCCTTGTATTGTAATAGTCCAAAATACCTATAACTTCCATTGGAAAGCACACAGTTCCAATTGTATATTCTAAATGTAAGATCTGGTGATGTAATTTTTCCCATTCGATTGAGTTTGGAAAAAGAATAATCAAAACTCTCCTTTTGAAGCAAAACCCGTTGAAATGAATCTTCAATTTTCTTACAGATTGCAAACTTTAATGAATCATTATCAGCTTGAATCAACTGCTTAAAATCATCCGAAATTTCATTTTCTACTTTCGATAATTGTGCATTAGCATCAAAGCCCATGCACAAAAGAATAATTACAACACCAATAAACCTCATGCTTATTTATTTACTTTATCCATTGCCTGAATCAGAAGATCAGAAGCGTGACGAATTTCCTCATCGGTAATATTCAATGGAGGTGCAATGCGGTAAGCATTATCACAAAAAAGGAAAGCATCCATTATAACTCCTAGTTCATGTGCTTCTTTCATGATCTCCAACATGATTTCCTTCGACTCCACAACCACTGCAACAAAAAGTCCCAAGTGACGGAATCCTTTCACCAATGGATGATCTTTTAGAAGTTCAACAAACAGCTCTCCTTTGCGCTGAACATCATCAACAATATTTTCTTCCAAAAGAACCTCTAATGAAGCTTTGGCAGCTGCACAACAAACCGGATGACCTCCAAAGGTTGTGATATGTCCCAACATTGGATTGGTTTTGAAGGAATCCAAAATTTTCTTGTCCGAAATAAAGGCACCAACTGGCATTCCTCCACCCATTGCTTTAGCCAGGCACAAAATATCAGGCACAACATCGAAATGTTCGAATGCAAATAGTTTTCCAGTTCTTCCGAACCCCATTTGTACCTCATCAAAAATCAACAAAGCTCCTTTCTCTGTACAACGAGCTCTCAAGGCTTGAATGTATTCTTTCGAAGGAATAATCATTCCTCCTTCCGATTGTATAGGTTCCAGAATTACACAAGCAGTCTTCTCTGTGATTTGTTCCAAATCGGCTTCCTTTCCGAATTCGATCATTCGAACATCTGGTAGCAATGGACGAAATGAATTTTTCATTTCCTCATCGCAAAGTATACTTAATGCTCCATGCGTACTCCCATGATATGCTCCTGTAAAGTGAATAATCTCTGATCTGCCTGTATATCTTTTGGCCAATTTAAGAGCTCCCTCATTCGCTTCACTTCCTGAGTTCACAAAGTATACTGAATTTAAGCTTTCCGGAAGATTATCGGATAGTAATTTGGCAAGTTGTACCTGTGGAGTTTCGATAAATTCACCATACACCATCAAGTGCATGTATTTATCTACCTGATCCTTTATGGCTTGCTTTACCTTTGGATGTCCATGTCCCAGGTTACTAACAGAAACGCCCGAAACGAGATCCAAATATGGTTTCCCGCTCGGGTCGTACATATATATACCTTCTGCTCTTTCTATCTCCAATGCAATTGGAAAATCAGAAGTTGTAGCTACGTGTTGTAGAAATAATTGTCTATTGGTAATCATATACAGAATTTTTATTGAATACAAAATTCAAAAAAATCCTGCGATAAAGAAAACTATCGAGTCATTAAATTAATATCACCCATTAATTTATCACGGTACGATTTTCCAATTGGAATTGATTTTGGTCCTCCATCAGTATTTATTATTACTGAATTATCCTCAATCATTTCAATCTTACTTAGATTTACAATGTAAGAACGATGTATTCTTGAGAAACGTGCCGCTGGCATTTTTTCTTCAATAGCCTTCATTGTAAAATGAATGGTATACTTTTCCTGATAGGTATTCACCACAACATAATTCTCCAATGCTTCAATCCAAAGAATGTCATCGTAATTTAAACGAACAAGAGATGAGTTGCTCTTAATAAAGATTTCATTCTTATCTTGAATGAATCCTTCGCTATTTTTATATCGTTTATGAGCCTTGCTAACTGCTTTAAAAAATCTACTGTAACTAATAGGTTTTAATAAATAGTCCGTTACATCATACTCAAAAGCTTCAAGAGCATATTGCTCTTTGGAAGAAATAATAATAATTTGAGGAGTTGTGATAAGGCTGTTTAAAAATTCCATTCCACTCATTTCCGGCATTTCAATATCCAAAAAGATTAAGTCTACCGGCTCATTCTTCTTAATATTGTTAATGGCATCAATTGCACTTGGGTAGGATGCTCCAAATGTTAGGAAATCGGTTCTCTCAATATAACTCTCAACAACTTTTCTAGAAAGCTTATCATCGTCAATTACAACACAATTCATATAGTGGTATTATTTAAATATCAGGAATTAGCGAATAAATTTTATTTATCTACTCTTATAATGTCTTCATCAAAAATAATAATCTTTTTACCATTTCCGAAATATTTGATGAAAATATTAATGGTCTAAATACACAGCTTTTAGAGTCTTTTAATTATTATCATTTTCAGTCGATTCCCCAACGTCTGAATTGCTCTTCTAACAGTTTATCTCCTCTTCTAACTGATTTTTTTAGCCAATCCAACTTAAGCTCTAATTTTTCTTGTTCAGATAACTGCCAATTTACCTTAGTTCTGCGCACTTCCGTCGCCAAATGATTTAACACAAGTGCCGCTGAAACAGAAATATTAAAACTCTCGGTAAAACCATACATTGGAATTTTAACAAACTCATCAGCGTGATCCATAACCACATCCGATAAACCAGTAAGTTCTGTTCCAAAGAAAAATACTGATTTACCCTTTGACAAATCAAAATCTGGCAAAAGAACATCCTTAGTGTGAGGTGTAGTGGCAACAATTCTATAACCTTTCTCTTTCAACGATTTTATGGTATCAAGCGTATTGTCCTTGTTTTTGTTGTACCTATACAAGTCCACCCATTTTGAAGCTCCCATAACAACATCTGGATTTATGGTATATTCGTTTGAGTTTTCTATTACATGCAAATCCTGAATGCCAAAACAATCACATGATCGAATTACAGCACTGGCATTTTGCGGTTGAAAAATATTTTCCAGTGCCACAGTAATATACCTTGTGCGGTTGTCCACATTTTCATTTATCAGATTTTTACGTTTTTCTGTTGCAAATTCTTCCAGAAATTGAATAGATCTGACTAGTAAATCTTTTTCCATCTTTAAAATTTGTGGTATAAAAAAAGGAGGTATTTTCTACCCCCCTAATTTCTTATGACTTACAATATATTTATTGTACTGAGTCTGCTAATTCTGAACCAGCCTTAAATTTAATAACCTTTTTTGCAGGGATATTGATTGGCTTACCAGTTTGTGGGTTTCTACCAGTTCTAGCGTCACGCTTAGATACAGAGAATGAACCGAATCCAACAAGAGCTACTCTATCATCACCTTTTAATGCTTCAGTAGTAGTTTCAATGAAAGCGTCTAATGCTTTTTTAGAATCCGCTTTAGTTAAACCAGCCTTGCTAGCAATTGCATCAATTAATTGAGCTTTGTTCATAACTTTATAAAATTTTAGGGTTAAAAAATGCTTTTAAATTTGATTTCTATACAAATATAAAGGATTTCTGGACGTTTGCAAATTTCAGTTAGGAAAAAATAAGAAAATTCATCTTTTTAAAATCAAAACATAATAAACAAACAATCATTTTTAAATTGTACTGAATATAACATATACAGCATCTATTATTAAATCATAAAACTATTTAGCCTAGATTTTAATTTAACCAAATTCTATTTACGAAAAGCCTTTATAAAAATCAAACATTTAAACAAACCCTACAACACACCTTTCCTTAAGCCTTTATCTTCTGAAAGATAAGATAAATTCACAATCTCTTAATATTTTCCTCAACACTTTAAATACTTAATTCCCAAGCTATTTAAACTCACAAAAAAAACCAAGCCTTTTGGCCTGGTTTAATCTGATCAATTTTTATCTCGATAGATAATTTTTAAACACCTGATATTCTTTTCCGATAACAACACATTTTTTTTCTTTTTTTAAACATTCTTGCAAATAATTGGGTATTTCCACCTCTTTTTCGATTACTTTCTCAACAATGTCTTTAAACTTAGCAGGATGTGCGGTTTCTAAAAATATCCCAACTTGTTTTTCTCTATTAAGGTATTTGTTAAGTCCCAAGTAGCCAACCGCACCATGAGGATCTAAAATATACGACTCTCGCTCATAAACTTCTTTCATAACAGCTTTGGTTTCATCATCGGAATACCATGCTCCATTTATATCTTTAATTACATCAGAGTAATTCTCTTTGTAAATTTCCATCATACGCGAAAAGTTACTAGGAGCTCCAACATCCATTGCATTGGAAATGGTTTGAACCGATGGTTTTGGCTGATATTTTCCACTATCCAAATAGTCTGGCACAATCTTGTTTCTATTTGCAGCTGCAACAAATTTATGAATTGGTAATCCCATTTGTTTTGCCAGCAATCCTCCTGTTAGATTGCCATAATTTCCACTAGGCACGGAAACAATTACCTCCTTGTTTTTTTCTTGCAATTGAGCCCACGCATAGAAATAATAGAAACTTTGAGGCAACAAACGTGCAATGTTAATAGAATTGGCAGAGGTTAGCTTGTATTTATCATTCAACTCTTCATCTGCGAAAGCATCCTTAACCAAAGCCTGACAATCGTCGAATGTTCCTTCCACTTCAAGAGCTGTAATATTTTGCCCCATGGTGGTAAGCTGCTGCTCTTGAATGTGACTCACCTTTCCTTTTGGATAAAGAATAATCACTTTCACTCCCTCAACTCCCAAAAATCCATTGGCAACAGCACTTCCTGTATCACCTGAAGTTGCAACCAGTATGGTTAGCTCTCTTTTACTCTCCTTTGCAAAAGCACTAAGGCAACGACTCATGAATCGTGCTCCTACATCCTTAAATGCACAAGTTGGACCATGAAATAACTCTAAGCCATACACTCCTTCTTCTACCTTAACCAAAGGAATCGGAAAATTGAATACTTCTTCGCAAATATTTTTGAGTTCCTTTTCTTTGATGTCTTCTCCTACAAAATGTTTGGCCACTTCAAATCCTATTTCTGCCAGACTTTTATTAGGCAATTCATTAAAAAACTGATCGCTCAGTTTTGGAATATTAACAGGAAAAAACAATCCTTTATCGGGAGCTAATCCTTTTACAACAGCCTCTTTAAAACTGTAACGCAATTCTTTATTATTGGTACTGAAATACTTCATTATCTTTCAATGTTTTTCTGATTATAAGATTTTAACTCCTCCCTCACTCACTTTCGACACATAAATCTTATAGTCCAATTCTGTTCTTCTGAATACAGTATTCATAGCACCAGCAATTACATCTGCTGTTTCTCTTCCATTTGCCAAAGCAAATACCGATGGTCCCGAACCAGAAATGCTACAACCTAAAGCTCCTGCTTCCATCACTGATAGTTTCAGTTCATCAAACTCAGGAATCAAAACTTTTCTTTGTGGCTCAACAATATGATCTTCCAACGATCGACCTATTAACTCATAATTCGAAGTATAAAGACCAGACATCAAACCTGCAACATTTCCCCACTGACGAATAGCCTTTTTCAGAGGGATTTCAGGCGAAAGAAGTTCTCTTGATTCTTTGGTTTTAATTTCAATTTGCGGATGTATCACCACACACCATAAATCTTTTGGTGGCTCAATATGAATCACATCCAATGGATTGTATCCTCGAATCAAACAAAACCCTCCCAGTGTAGCTGGTGCAACATTATCGGCATGAATATCACCTGATGCAACCTCTTCGCCCTTCATAGCAAAATCAACCAGCTGCATTCTCGAATAGGGTTTCCCCAATAATTCATTGGCTGCAACCACCGCTCCTGCCGCACTAGCTGCACTTGAACCGATACCACTTCCCGGTTTTATATTCTTTACAATCTCAACATCAAATCCCTGATCACTTCCCAGATCATCCAACAATGCTTGAATGGCTACTCCTGCAACATTTTTCTTTGGGTCGGTTGGCAAGTTCTCATATCCATTCACAGGATTGATCCTGATCTCATTTTCATCATTCTTTTTAAGAATCATTTCATCACCAACTCCATCAATGGCAAATCCCAATATATCGAAACCACACCCTACATTTGAAACACTTCCGGGTGCAAACACTTTAACTTCTTCTGACATCTTATTCATTTTTTTACTATTGTCTTTCATACAATAGTTTTCTGATTTACGATCCATTCTACCTCAATTAATTTCTGCTAATTCTTATAATATCACCAAAAATACCCGATGCCGTAACCTCAGCTCCAGCACCAGCTCCTTTAATAATTAAAGGTTGGTCGTCATACCATTTGGTGTTTAGCGAAATCACATTATCCTTACCATGAATATCGTAAAACGGATGATCAGGGCTTACTTCCTTCAAACTCACATTTGCTTTTCCATCTTTAAAGGAAGCGATATATCTAAATCGAACATTTTTCTCTTTCATTACTTCTCTCCAAGCTTCGAAGTAATCATTATTAGCTTCCAAAGCCGTTAACAGTTCTTCTGCAGAATTTCCTTGCAGGCATGACTCAGGAATCATGGGTTGATGCTCCACTTCATTTTCTTCCAATTGATAACCTGCTTCTCGTGATAAGATCAATAGTTTTCTCAACACATCCATTCCACTCAAATCAATTTTAGGATCAGGTTCAGTAAATCCTTGCTCCATGGCCATTTTTACAGCTTCCACAAATGAACGACCTTTATTAAATTCATTCATGATAAAATTTAAGCTACCTGAAACGACCGCATCAATCCCAACAATTTCATCACCTGTGTTTACCAAACTATTAATGGTACTGATTACTGGTAAACCTGCACCAACATTACTTTCGAACATGAATTCAACATTGTGCTTTTTAGCTGCAGCTTTTATTTTACTATAGTTCTCGTAATCAGACGATGCCGCTATTTTATTACAAGCCACAATTGCAACTGTAGAATTCAATATCTGCTCATACACTTCGCTTACCTTATCGCTAGCTGTAATATCAACAAAAATTCGATTTCTCAGGTTCGATTGATCCATTAGGCGAACAAACTCCTGTAAATCTGCCTGAACACCATACTTATCCAATTTGTCTTCCCAATTTTCAAGCAAACTCTCATCTTCTGCAAAGAACATTTTTCTACTGTTGGTTACTGCCCTAACAATTAATTGCAAGCCTTTTTCTTCCAAAAGATGTTCGTATTGGTTTTTAATGAATTCGAGAAGCTTACCGCCAACGTTCCCAACTCCTGCAATGTATAAGTTCACCTTTTTGTAAGTCGTATCGAAAAACTCTTCATGTATTACGTTTAGCACCTTTTTAATATCCTTGGTGCGAACCATGAATGTAAGGTTCATTTCATTTCCGCCTTGAGCCATTGCCCTAATATTAACACCATTCTTGCCAAGAACGCTAAACACTTTGCCTGAAATACCCGGAGTGAATCCCATATCTTCACCAACAATGGCCACAATGGATAGATTCTCTTCAACCGATGGTTCATTCACCAGATTCATTCTGATTTCCATTTCGAATTCTTCGCACAATGCTTCCACGGCCAACTCTGCATCATCTTTGTGAATACCTACACTGATACTATGTTCCGACGATGCCTGTGTAATCAACACGACATTAATCTTATTTTTCGCCAAACTTGTAAAAAATCGAGAGGCAAATCCGCTAATTCCCATGACACCGCTCCCCGAAAGTGTAAACAAATTAATGTCATTAATCGACGATAAACCACGAACAACCGAGCGAACTTCTCCAGGTGTTTTGCTGATTAAAGTTCCCTCATCATCAGGTTCGAAAGTATTTTTAATTCTTACATCAATTTGATTCTGCACTACAGGAATTAAAGTTGGAGGATAAATCACTTTAGCTCCGAAGTGCGACAATTCGATGGCTTCTTGAAATGACATTCTTTTGATAGGCAAAGCTTGGGAAACAAATCGAGGATCAGCAGTATACATTCCGCTCACATCTGTCCAAATTTCCAATTCGGAACACCCCAATCCAGCAGCCAAAATTGATGCGGTATAATCAGAACCTCCACGTCCCAGAATCGTCATCTCTCCTTTGGCTCCTGAAGCTACAAATCCAGGAAACAATGCAACTTCAAATTCTTTTTTCTTTATTGATTCAAGATTTAGGTTGGTTTGTTCAGCATTTAAATAAACCCCTTTCCCATTTTGTGTTTTGATGTATTCTCTGGAATCGAAATACACTGTTTGCAGCCCATCATTTTTAAAGAATTCCGATAGAATTGCCGAAGACAACAATTCCCCTGAACCCAATACAACACTACGAACTTTTTCCGAAATATCTTCCAACAAATAAACCCCTTGTAAAAGCTCTGATATTTCTTCAAATTTTGCATTGATCTTTTCATTCAGATTGCCACTTACTCCAAGCTTCTGAATCATATCTTGGTGTCTCTGTTTTAACCTCTCCAGAACCTCTTTATACTCCTTGTCTCTTTTACTTGCCAAAGTAATACAGCGTTCCAATTCATCAGTAACACCTCCAAAAGCCGACACAACTACAACTTGCTTACAGCTTTTTTGATTCTTCTTAACAATCTCTTTCACCCTATTACAGCTTTCTGCATTGGCTACCGAGCTTCCTCCAAATTTTAAAACTTTCATCTGCTTATTATTTTATTTTAAGGCCAGATGGAACTTACCATTCCTGAATAATGATGTTTAAATGTGAGCTCATAATTTATTTAGGAACGGACGTTTCATTTCCTTGATTCGTTCTGATGATTTCCTCTCCCTACAAATGTTGATTCCATCATCAATGATTATATAATGGTTATAGTTATTTGATAATTAGCGTTATTCATATCGCACAAATGAATTTACGACATAATAAACAATCAGGCACAAATATTTCTATGTACTTTTTGAGTATGATAATACCCACCTTTGGTGATATGTAATAATATAGACCCCTAAAGGGTCCCCGTAGTTGTGGTGGTAGTAATAACAATAATGCCCATAGCACCGCACATACCGATAAATGGCATGTTCATCATAGCTATGTTTGTCATTTTATGCATTAGTGAATATTACTTTTCGTTGTGAGCATCAAAGATAAAGATTTTTTGCAATTAACCTGAGATCAATTAAAAACATTCCAAATAATATGAAATTTATATCATACCCCTGCTGTCGACTGTATCCTACTCTTGTTATCGGTAGTATCATGATCAGGATATCGATAGTATCATAGTCCTGTTCAAATCGAACTCAACATTCAAACAGATCACATCTACACTCAAATAGCCAAGCTCTTATCTACTTGATTTTCCATCGTTTAAGAAATCTTAATTAGATTCTTTCCAAATAATTGTCGTAAATTTGGGGATATTCACTAAAAACATATTTATCATGAAGAAGAAGAGTTTAATCCTAGGCTTAATACTACTTTGCACACTTGTTGCATTTGGCCAGGAGAAGGAAGAGAAGAAAACCATTGTGGTGGAAAGTGTATATATTCTACCTAAACGAGGAATGTCTGATAAATTTGAGAAAGCGATAAAAGCTCATAATGATAAGTTTCATCCCGAAGGAGATCATGTAGCAGGCTTAAGAATAGTAGACTATGGCGAAAAAGCCGGATGGTATGTTTGGATCATGGGACCTACAACTTATGCTGCACTTGATAGCCGTCCGACAAAACAAAATGGACATGACGAAGACTGGGATAAGAACATTGAACCCTTAGTTGAGAAATATGGAGCTGTAAATTTATGGAACTTCAACGAGAAACTGTCTTTTGGTATGGATCTGGTAAAAAACGCAAAGCATTATGAAGCTTGGGCTGTTGATATCAAGCGTGGACAGTATTATCGCTTTAAAGCCATTGCTGAGAAACTTATGAAAACTTCGGAAAGCCTGGGGGTTGCATTTCTGGTATTCAACAATCCACTGCATACACCTGGTGGCGCAGATGTTGGTTTGGTTTGGAATTTTGACAGTTATGATTCATGGTCGCAAGACATTGGTTTCATGAACGCATATGAGAAGTTGTATGGTAAAGGAACCTGGCAAAACATGATTGATGAATGGTTTGATATCATGGTTGATTATAACGCCGAATTGAGATCTAAGGTTCACTAAAAAAAGAATACATTGTTATAAGCCGGATTGAAATACTCATTCCGGCTTTTATTTTTAAGAGAATTCCTTTTTTATTTTGCAATAAAGATATAGTGTGCAATATTTGCATTTCAAATTATACATATATCATGATAAAAGGAGTAATTTTTGATCTTGATGGCACACTTGCCAATTCTATTGAAGACATTGCTGATTCAATGAATCAAGTACTTGAAGAAAACAATTTTCCAACCCATAATTATGCAACTTATAAAACCTTTGTTGGAAGAGGCATTAGAAGCTTAGTTGAAAAATCTTTGCCGCTGGAAAATAGAGATCTAAAAGAACTAGATAAAAACTTTGATCGTATGATGAAAGTTTATGATGAAAATTGCATTGTAAAAACTTGCCTGTATCCTGGTATCGCCGATTTATTAGACGCTTTGAGTGAAAAAGGTATAAAAATTTCAGTTTTCTCGAACAAAGCAAACGAATTGACTCAAAAAGTTGTTAAGGTTTTACTTGCCAATTGGAAGTTAGAATATGTTTTAGGTGCTGGCGGCGATATTCCAAGAAAACCAGACCCTAAAGGAGCAATTTTAATTAGTGAGAAAATGGGAATTGAACCTTCGGAACTAATGTATATTGGTGATTCAGGAGTTGATATGGCAACTGCTCAAAATTCTGGCATGCATGCAGTAGGTGTTCTTTGGGGATTTAGAGAAATGGAAGAGCTACTTACCAATGGTGCTCAAACAATATTGGAAAATCCAATGGATTTAATGACCTCATTCGATTAGTGCGAATGAGGCTTTTCTTGGTTTACCAAGCTTTCATCCTGGCAATATCCATTAATTTCGGGCTGTAAGGTTACATGGTTGATTTCAAAATCATCATGCAAAATATGTTCGATTTCATGAAGAACCTTGTTCACTTCACTTAAATTCAAATCCTCATTAAAACTGACATGCGCCTCAAAATTGACTTGTTTATCATCCAATTGCCAAACATGAACATGGTGAATATTTTTAACTTTCTTAACTAGTTTTATTTTCTGTTGCACCTCTTCTAAATTGATATGAATTGGAGCAAACTGCATAATAATTCTTACACTTTCAACAATTAATCCCCAGCTAGAATAAACAAGATAAAGTGCAATTGCAATAGAAAGAATACTATCTACCCAACTTACCTCCCACATGTACATGACAAAACCTCCCAATACAACCGCAATGGAAGAAATCATGTCGCTTAATAAATGTAGGTAAGCTGAACGCATATTGATATTATTCTTGGCATCTTTCATCACCAATAACACGCTGGCCCCGTTTAGCACAATTGAAAGTCCTCCAAGAATCATGACAAGTCCAGACTGAATTTCCTGAGGTTCTCCCAAACGCTCCACTGCCTCTTTAAGGAGAAAGAATGCGATGACAATTAAAGAAACTGCATTAATAAGTGCAGCCAAAATCTCAGCACGCTTATATCCAAAAGTTTGACGTACCGTCTGTTTCCTACCAGATAACTTACTTGCAAACCAACTAATAACCAATGCTAAAACATCTGAAAAGTTGTGTAAAGCATCTGACAATAAGGCCAAACTTCCTGAAATAAAACCACCTACCACCTGAGCTACAGTTATTCCAACATTTAGTAAAATGGCTATTCCTAAATTTCTTCCTTTCAAGTTCCCATGATCATGCTTATGATCGTGTCCGTGCTTTCCCATATTCCATTAATTTATTTAACCGGTTTGTAAATAAAACCATTTTTTAATAAAACTAATTATAAATAAGCCTCTTTTTTTCTTTCCTTCTCATCTTATTAATTGGATACATTAAGTCTGAAAGCATAGTAAAACAAGAATTTCAACCAATCCTTTAATAATTTGTACAAGCGATAACATTACAAAACCATTACATTAGTAACACATACACATTTGTAGATTCGTTAATATTAATATCTTTACGATGAATAATTAAAATAACTCCGAGTTTATAAGCTCTAAACAGGTTAATATAACTGCAAGATTTATAAACCGATGGGTAAGTTTGGAAACGAATTTGCCTCCCGCAGGATTAAAGTCCAAAAATTGGAAAGGAGCAAAATTGATGTGAATGATAATTGATAGTACTCTCTGGTACATGTCCGTTTCACCATACATTGCCTCCAATTCTGCACTGAGTTGGAGGTTTTTTGTATATGACAATTCAAAGAGAAAATATAATCCTGCTAGCTGGTAATGGCCAGAATGTTGGTAAGACTCTCTTTGCTTGTCAGCTTATTAATTCGTTAAAACAAAAGCATTCTGTTATCGGAATTAAAATATGCCCTCATTTTCATGAGCTTAAACCACATACAGAATTCATTGCTAGTAATACGAATTATCAGATTATAAAAGAACACCGCCAGCAAGGTAAAAAAGATAGCAATAGACTTTTAAATGCAGGAGCAAAAGAAGTGTATTATATACAGGCAAAAGATGATTACCTTAGAGAGGTTCTAAGCTGTTTGGATAAAGTCGTTCCAAATAATAGTCTTTTAATTATAGAATCGGGAGGATTGAGGAAAATTCTTGAGCCTGGTTTATTTATAATGATAGAAAGCAAAAACAATAAAAAACTAAAACCCAACACTGTTAAGTATAGAGAAATGGCTAATTTAAATATTGAATTTGATGGTGAAGAATTCAATTTCGATCCTAACCGAATCCATTTCTCTGAACAAAAATGGGTAATAAAGAATTAGCAACATGATTACGTTTCACGAGGCCCTAAAAACAGTAAAACATGCTACTCGAAAATTAGAGAAAGAGCATATTGATATTTCGGAGTGCTTAAATCGAGTACTGGCAGAAGATGTACGATCTGATATGGCTATCCCTCCATTCAACAAATCGGCGATGGATGGATATGCTTGTAAAAAAGAGGATTTATTAGAAGAATTGGAAGTGTTGGAAGTGATAGCTGCTGGTGTTGCTCCTTCTAAATCCATTGGCAAGAAACAATGTTCAAAAATTATGACTGGAGCTATGGTACCAGAAGGTGCTGATACTGTAATAATGATAGAACATACTGAAGTATTAAAGAACAGCAAAATTCGTTTTACCAAAGAGAAGACAAAATCGAACATTTGCATTAAAGGTGAAGATATTGAGGAGAATGATGTTGTTCTGAAAAAAGGAACCAGATTAAAATCTCAGCATATATCAGTATTGGCAACGGTAGGTTGCACCAATCCATTGGTATATAAAAAGCCGAGAGTTGCTAGCATCGCCACAGGAAGTGAGTTGGTTGAGCCACATCAAAAACCAAATACATCTCAAATTCGAAATGTGAATTCTTGGCAACTGCAAGCACAACTGAAGAAAATTGGTATTGATGTTAATTATTATGGCATAGTTGAAGATTCAAAAGAAGCTACTCAAGAAGCCATGGAAAAGTGTCTGGCTGAGAATGATATTTTGATCATTTCAGGAGGTGTTTCGGTTGGAGATTACGACTATGTACCTCAAATTTTAAAAGAACTTGGTTTTAATATCTGGTTTCACACCTTGGCTGTAAAACCAGGAAAACACACAGTATTTGCTGCCAAAAACGGACAATATGTTTTTGCAATGCCTGGTAATCCGGTATCATCATTTGTACAATTCGAATTATTAGGCAAACCTCTTGTTTTTAGATTGATGGGACACGACTACAATGCACCTATGGTTCGCATGCCAATTGCAGAAGATTACAAACGCAAAAGAACAGACAGGTTAGTATTTATCCCTGTTCGTTTCAATGCCAACAATCGAGTGGTTCCTATCGAATACCATGGCTCAGCTCATATCAATGCATTTACTTTAGCGGATGGAATAATGGCTGTGCCAAGAGAAGTTGATGAATTTACCGAAGGAGAATTTGTTCATGTTAGACAATTATAATCGAAATATAAATTACCTACGAATCTCTGTTACAGATCGCTGTAATCTAAGATGCACCTATTGTATGCCCGAAGAAGGTATAAATCTAATTGCACATGAGGATGTACTTAGTTTCGAAGAAATTGTAGCATTTGTAAAAGAAGCCATTGCCTCAGGCATCACGAAAGTGAGATTAACAGGCGGAGAACCTTTGGTAAGAAAGGGCATTGTTGAATTGGTTAATAAAATAGCAAGTATTCCTGGCATTGAAGATTTAGCAATGACAACAAATGGTATTCTGCTAGAGAAATACGCCAAAGATCTGGCTAAAGCTGGCCTAATGCGTGTAAATATTAGTTTGGATACCATGAATCCTGAGAAATATAAAAACATAACTCGCTTGGGTAATATTGAAGATGTATTTAAAGGAATTGATGCTGCATTGGAAGCTGGACTGAATCCGGTAAAAATTAACTGTGTAAGAATGCCGGATGCCGATTTGGATGATCTGGAAGCGTTAAGAAAATATTCCGATAGTAAGAATCTTGATCTTCGATTCATCAGACAAATGGATTTGGCAACTGGTGAATTTTCTATTGTTGAAGGAGGAAAAGGTGGCAATTGCCTTGAATGTAATAGAATCAGGTTAACTGCAAATGGAAAAGTAAAACCCTGTTTGTTTAACCAAAGTGAATATGATTTGAAAGAATTAGGTGCAAAACAGGCCATTCAAGAGTCGATCAATCAAAAACCAAAATCTGGCACCAAAAATAAAAAAGGAAGTTTCTATGGAATTGGAGGGTAAAGTCAATTAATAATGAAAAATTAGTAATTAAGAATAACATGTTCTATACAGACACTTTCACTATCAAATAATTACTGATTAATTACGATATAAGATGGGTAAATTCAGTCATATAGATAAGGAGGGAAAAGCCAATATGGTAGATGTTGGTGATAAAACTCCCCAAATAAGAGAGGCAAAGGCTACTGGCAAAATTACATTGGAAGAAGAGACGCTTAGACTAATCAATGAAAATGCTTTAAAAAAGGGAGATGTTTTAACCGTTGCAGAAATAGCAGGAATTCAAGCTGCAAAAAAGACAAGTGATTTAATTCCATTGTGTCATACACTACAAATTACAAAAGCTGAAGTTAAATGTATTGTGGTTGAGGACGGTGTTATTGCTAATACGAGGGTAAAATGTATAGGTCAGACCGGCGTCGAAATGGAAGCTTTAAGTGCTGCTAGCATAGCGCTTCTAACCATTTACGATATGTGTAAGGCGGTTGACAAAAATATGAGAATAGAAGGCATTAAGCTATTGGACAAAACTAAAACTGACTTGAAATAAAATACTATGAACAAAGAAGTAAGTGTATTATCGGTTAATATTTCAGAAAAGAAAGGTACAATTAAAAAACCAGTTGAAAGTATTCAGTTAAGCTCTATTGGAGTTGAAGGCGATGCTCATTCGGGAAACTGGCACCGTCAGGTTAGTTTATTGGCCAAGGAAAGTATCGATAAGTTCTCTGAAGAAGCAAAACGAAAAATTAAGTTTGGCGAATTTGCCGAGAATATCACAACGGAAGGCATTTTGTTGCATCATACTGCCCCACTTGATAGATTTACTTTTGGAGAATTGGAACTTGAGGTTACTCAGATCGGTAAAAAATGTCACGGTGACAATTGCAGTATTTTTAGGGAAGTTGGCAATTGCGTTATGCCTAAAGAAGGAATCTTTTGTAGGGTAATTAAAAACGGATCCCTCAAAGCTGGTGATACATTAACCTATTATCCAAGGGTAATAAAAACTATGATCATTACACTTAGCGATAGAGCCAGTAAAGGAGAATATGCTGATAAAAGTGGTCCGTTGGCTGAAAAACTTTGCCAGGATTTCTACAAATCACGAAATCGAAATTATAGCATCGAGAAGCATATCATTCCTGATCAGGAAGATAAATTAGCAATGCTACTAGACAAAGCCAAATCAGAAGAATTTGACATTGTTTTCACTACTGGAGGAACAGGAATAGGTCCTAAAGACATTACGCCTGATGTGGTAAAAAAACACATTACGAAAGAGATTCCTGGTATTATGGAGTTAATCAGGGTAAAATATGGCATGGATAAACCAAATGCATTGGTCAGTCGAGGAATTGCCGGTGTTATGAATAAAACTTTAATTTATGCCATGCCTGGAAATCCAAAGGCAGTTAATGAGTATTGCAGCGAAATTTTTAAGACCATCGAACACTCTTTGTACATGCTAAACGAATTGGATTTGCATTAAATGAAAAAATAATTGAACTGATGATCAAGGGCTTCGAAAATAATTCGTATTTATTACAAAAAAATGTTTGGTAGCAATTAAATTTTGTCATACATTTGCACCCGTTATCACAAGAGATATCAGAGCAACAATAGCTCAAAACAAGTATTGGAGAGATGGCAGAGTGGTCGAATGCGGTGGTCTTGAAAACCATTGTACGGCAACGTACCGGGGGTTCGAATCCCTCTCTCTCCGCTGAATGCAAGCACTGAAGTTGAAAAACTTTGGTGCTTTTTTTATGCACTAATTTAAAGGGATGAGAACCCTTCGAGCTTCATAACATATTCATGACGTTCGAAGAAAGAAATAATCCCAAACTCTCTCCTTCTCAGAAATCCAACAGGAAAAAAACTTGTAAACCATCTGTTTGTAATATTTTCTTTTATACCAACGTAAACAAATATTATAAATGAGAAAAAGGGTGTTTTAATTGGTGTAATTATAAAACTGTGAATCTCGAATCTTTGTTAGGATTACAATTGATGCCCCAAAAGTAAATATTGAAAAAATTTAGACTATGGATAAGATAAAGGGTGACCATTTACCTAAGTATGATCACCCTTTATTTGTTATATCAATCTTAACGTTTGATTTAAGTAAATGATTCAAAAGTTTAGTTTGGAATATTTACCTGCCACTTCCAGGCTGAAAGCAAAGTTTCATCCAATGTACTTTCTGCTTTCCATCCTAACTCATTATTGGCATAAGTAGTATCTGCATAAATCTTTTCAATATCACCTGCTCTACGTTCAACAATTTTATGAGGAACTTTTTCTCCTGTTGCTCTTTCGAAAGATTCTATAATCTCCAATACAGAAACTCCATTTCCAGTTCCCACATTAAAATATTCGTAGCCATTTTGATTTTTATTCTCCAACAAGCGTTCTATGGCTACAACATGAGCTTTTGCTAAGTCTACAACATGTATATAATCGCGTATTGCCGATCCATCAGGGGTATCGTAATCATTCCCAAATACACTCAATTCAGGTCGAATACCTGCTACAGTTTGCGTTAAGAAAGGAATTAAGTTATTAGGAACACCTAATGGCAATTCTCCAATTTTTGCAGTTTCGTGTGCTCCAATTGGGTTAAAATATCTTAAAGCAATACCTTTTAAACCTGGGTTGGCATGCACCGTATCGCGAATAATATCTTCGCAAATACTCTTTGTATTACCATATGGCGATTCTGCTTCTTTTCTTGGAGTTTGCTCGGTAACCGGTAATTTATCCGGCTGTCCATAAACTGTACATGATGATGAGAATACCAAATTATTTACATTGAACTCATTCATGCACTCCATGATGTTAATGAGTGAATTCAGGTTGTTATGGTAATACATCAATGGTTTTTCTACTGATTCTCCAACCGCTTTAGAGGCTGCAAAATGAATAATCGCTTCCAACTTAGTGTATTGCTCAAAAAAGGCTTTTACCTTTTGCTTATCAGTTAAATCAAACTGCTCAAAGCTTGGACGAATACCTGTAATCTCTTCAATCTGATCCAAAACTTCAACCTTTGAATTCGACAGATTATCTACTATTACAACATCGTAACCACTATTTTGTAACTCAACTACAGTGTGAGAACCAATAAATCCGGTTCCTCCCGTCACAAGAATTTGCTTCTTCATTCTTCTTATCTTTTACCTCTAATTATTTTAAAATCAACCTACCAAATGAAGATGGAATATGAAAATCTGGCTCTTCAGCATCTGGTTTCACCCAAGAAATCCATCTTAAATCTGCGTCTTTATCTTGGACAGGTAATTCCATACAGTATCCTCTATATAATCCTGCTTCCAAAACATTGCCATTTAATAAACCTAGTTCTCTTAATGATGAAAGCTTAATTGATCCCTCTACTACATATCCTTTGTCATTGTTTGAGGCTTTTACCTCTAACTTATTTTCAGGCCATGCCCAGTTATAATCAAACTTACGATAATAGTTTGTCACATAATCAAGAACTCTGGCATGAGCATCCATTTCCAAACAGTAATATGGATTTAATTCCTTATCTCGTCTAAAAAAGATCTCAACTCTGTCTGAATCTACAACTTCCATCTTATGATTCTGATCAACGAAAGTAAGTACATTCTCATCCTCAACATCGAACCTAAAATAAAAGTTCTCATCATCATACAAAGCTCTGAAAGTAGTCAAAGGAGCTTCACAATTCTCCCAAGGATAGCTAAAATCAGTATTCACTTCTGCTTCGTTCCATACAAAGTCCATATGCTCTCCCGAAATGTTTAAGCAATCATTTTTTATTTTATTTACAGTATACGTTTTCATTCTTTATAATTTATTAGACACAAATTAAATACTCAAATTCAAACAAATTATTCAATTCAACTGTTAAATCAGTCATTTCCATTATTCTTTAATAGCTTCACACAATTCACTAAGTCATTCGCATATTTCCGTGTTTTTGCCTCAAAATATGTGATTAATTGGTTCTGTATATATCTATTACAGCCATTTAAACTGTTGGCATTGATGCTAATCCCAGATCAACAAATTCAACTCCAACTGATATATCAACTCTATAATTTCTTTTTTTAATTTTAACTTATTCCCCTTTTACAAAATGATTGTAAGCATTGTAGTTACCTCCATCTTGTTTGGCTTCCATTTCCTGCTGCATTCTTAACTGGTTTGCCATCCAGTTACGTCCCATTTCCCGTAATTGAGAATGAGCGTGAGCAAAAAATATTTTATAGGAAGTACAAAAACGTGGCATACCATTGTCTTTTGGATCTTTGATTCTATCCTTGGTACAACCTCCAAAACAATGTTTTAAATAAGCACAGCTTTTACACTTTCTTGGCAATTTGGACTTCATACATCCGAATTGAGTTTGCTTTCTTGAATTAAGCATGTTAATTAGCTTACCTTCCTTAATATTCCCCAACTTCCATTTCGGATCAACAAAAAAATCACATGAGTATACATCTCCATTGTGCTCAATTACCGTATAAACACCACACTCTTTTTGCAAGGTGCATTCCGGTGAAGGTATGCCTACATAAGTATGGAAAACCGACTCAAAATGACGAATCGAAGTTGTTGGAGCGCCGTTTTCAAAATCATTAACCCACAAATCCCATAACTTACAAAGCACTTTTCCATATTTCTCTGGAGACAAAGAAAAAGATGCCGCTTGACGCGGATTTTCCTTATCTGTCTCCACTACAGGAATAAACTGCATAAAATCAAATCCCATTTGTTTGTGATGCTGATAGATCTCCTCAATATGATCTGCTGAATAATCTGTCAAACAACTTAGTACATTTGTTTCAACACCCTTATCCAATAACATTTTAGCATTCTTCGAAATGATTTCCCAGCTAGGCTTTCCCGCTTGCGTTAAACGATAATGATCATGAATATGCTCAGGTCCATCCAATGATAATCCTACCAACCAATTGTATTCCTTTAAAAAATCAGCCCACTCTTCATTCAGAAGCAAACCATTTGTTTGAAGACCATTTCCAACGGTTTTCCCGTAGCCATACTTTTGCTGAAGTTCAATCACTTTTCTAAAGAAATCCAAACCCATAAGGGTTGGCTCCCCTCCTTGCCAACCGAAAGAAACCTCAGGACCAGATTGTTCCATCACCTGACGAATCAACTCTTCAAGAGTATCTTCATCCATTCTATGAACTTTTTGTTGATGGTAAAGGTCAGCCTTCTCCAAATAAAAACAATAGGTGCAGCCTAAATTACAATCGGGTCCCGATGGTTTAATCAATACTGAGTTTAGCTGTTTGTTCTTCATTTCTATAATCTCCCTGTCTTAATATGTTGTAACTACTTTTGCAAGCTTGGCAATACCTAATTCAGATAATCAGGTATGCTTTCCGGATTCTTGCTCCACCTTTTCACCCTATTATTAATCATATGGAATTCTTCGTTCTTATCAGTAGGTTGATAAATGTCTTTCGGTAGATATTTTCTTAAGTTTTCCATCACTTCTTTGTATTTTGGATTTCCAACTAAATTGGTATGTTCTCCAAAATCCTGTACCTCATCATATAATTCTTCCGATCCATCGTAGTAACGAATATATCTCCAATTGTCGCGACGAATTGAATGGCTGCCATGAGTCCAGCTGCTGATTACGGCTTTCTTGCGCTTGGCTTTCATATCGGTAAGCAAGGGAATAATACTTTCCCCGTCAACCTGCTTCTGACTGTCAAGGCCACACAAGTCGGTAAGTGTTGGATAGATATCCAGTAAGCTTACCTCCTGCTGGCTTACCTGTCCTTTAGCAGTAACGCCCGGAACCACCCAAACCATAGGGCTTACCGTTGCCTCATTCCAAAGGTTGTTCTTTCTCCAGTTGCGCTTTTCGCCAAAGCACTGTCCGTGATCAGACCACAGAACAATGATAGTATTATCGGCATACTGGCTGTTGTCCAAGGCATCGAGTAGGCGTCCCAACTGGGCATCCATGAAAGAAATGGCAGCCAGGTATCCCTGCACCAACTCCTTGCGATAAGTCGGGCTAATGGTATTGATAATCATTTCTGCTCCCGGCTCGGTAATCCCTTCGGCTATGGCCTTTCCATACATTGGAATATCTGAAAACTCCTTCTCCATTGCCTTTGGAACCTCAATCTGATCTATCGGATACATATCGAAGAATTCACGTGGTGCGGTATACGGAACATGAGGTCGCAGAAAGCCAACTCCCAACATAAAAGGCTTGTCATAGTCTTTTTTCAAACGCTCAATGGCCCATTCCACATTAATCTCATCGGGCATTTTGCCTTCCGGCAGATATTCCCTGTCAATAGGGCCTGCACAAAGCGAAAATCCAGGGAAGTTGGTTCCATTCTTTTTGTTGTAGTTGGTGGTTCCCGATCCGCCCATTGGAAATGGATAAAAATCAGGGGCACCATATCGGTTCCCATCCTTTAGCATTTTCTCGGTGAGTCCGTACACACGAGGACGGCGTTCATCCCATAGCTTTTGATGCTCAAAATCATCCTCTATGGCCCAGCAAGCATGTCCTTCAATCTTACCACAAGCCATGGTACGATACCCATTTTGACGGAAATAGGCAGGCAACAAGTCCACCTCGTTCCAAATTTCCTGGTTAGGGGTTCCACTTTTATTGGTATAGCATCCTGTAGTCACCGGACTCAAGGAAGACAATACAGCCAAACGGGAAGGCGTACAAACAGCCACGGCTGCATGTGCATTGGTAAAATATACCCCACGTTTCGCCAAACGATCAAGGTTTGGGGTTTTCACATCGGGATGTCCTTTTGACATTCCTGTCCAATCGTTTAAATCATCTACCGCGATGAACAGGACATTTGGCTTGTCCAGTTCATCGCTCTTTTTATCGGAACCTCCGCCACACGACTGCATTAATAATGCTCCAGCACCCAGTAGCAGGCAGTTACTTATCTTGTTCATCTGTTATTAATTTCTTGAAAGATCTTTTTATTTTCTTTAATTCCAAAATCTGAGATTATACGGTTCTATTCTATGTTTAGAAATAATTTGTTCAAGCCACAGGGCTCTTACTTTTTTCATTGATAAAAAAGTAAGCAAAAAATCTAGGGCGCGCCCCCTCAGTCACCCATCACGATTCATGATCTAAATGAAAAAAACTCTCCCGATTAAGAACCTTATGGATTTTGATCCTCAAAATCCTACAAGTTCTAAACCGCGATCAAACAGTTTTTCATTTTTAACAATCATTTCATCTATGGGTCCCGACCTGCGGAGTCGATGCCCATCGTCTGCGAACTACCTTCTATTAAAAATTCCTACAACTACTATAGAACCAATCAGACTATGATTTTGGTAATAACTTCTTCCAGGTAGCAAGCTTCCACTCCACAGGTTTTTCCATGGAAGTAATCCACTTGTCGAAGGCAGCTTTCATGCTTTTCACTTTTTCAGGATGCTTGGCAGCCAAGTTATTTTCTTCGCCCGGATCATTTTTAATGTGGAACAACTCAAAACGATCTCCCACAGGATAGTAATGCATCATGTAGTCACCTTCCAACACGGTTCCTGCCGGATCAGACAAATACTCCTTGTACTGACTTGAAGGAACAGTAGTAATCTCAAGGCTTCCCTTCACATATTTTTCGTAATCAGACCAGAAACCAAGGTTGGTATCGCTCCAGTGGTAAGCCTGTGTTCCAGCCCAGAAAAGCTGTCTGCTGTTTCCTTGCTTATTCTCTCCGCGAATTACAGAATTCAAATCGATACCATCAACTCCTTTTGGCAATTCAATTCCTGCTTCAGCCAAAGCTGTAGGCAACAAGTCCATGGCAGAAACATTATCGGTAATCACTTTTCCTTCTTTATATTTTCCAGGATACCAGGCAAACATCGGTACATGAATACCTCCCTGGAACATCAAACCTTTGTTTCCTTTAAAAGCTCCGTTCAACGGTAGCGGTGAATCCACAACGGCACCATTATCACTTACAAACAAAATCATGGTGTTCTTGTCCAGCTTCAACTCTTTTAGCTTGGCAACAATTTGTCCAATCCCCTCGTCAACGGCAGCCAGGGTTGCATAGTAGTTGTCCACCTCGGGATTACCGGTATTGAATCGCTGATATTTTCTTGGAGCCTGCTCCTCCAAAGGAATGTGTGGCGCATTATACGACAGATAAATGAAGAACGGATCTTTCTGATTCTTCTCGATATATTGCAAAGCCTCATCGGTGAACTCTTCGGTGATGTAACCTTGTGATTTTACATGCTCATAGTTTCTGAACAAGCTGGTTGCATTGTAATAGTTGCTTCCGTGATAGTTGAAACCATAGTAGTAATCGAATCCCTTGTTCAGTGGATGCTGATTTTTCACGCATCCGTAAATCGCATCGCGATGGTAATCTCTGGTTTTCTCTACCAATGAGTCGATGGTCAACTCTCCCAGGTGCCATTTCCCAATCATTGCAGTTTTGTAGCCATTCTCCTGGAAAGTCTCCGAAAGGAATGTCTCATCAGGACGAACGCCTGCTTCCGCATCGTAGTTGTTGTAGATTCCAAAACGCTGGGTGTATTTTCCAGTCAACAGGGCTGCCCTTGAAGGAGCACATGTAGTAGAAGCCACAAATGCATTGGTAAATTTAATTCCCTCGTTGGCCAGTTGGGAAGTATTCGGCATGGCCGTTTGTGCCGCATTGTATGCCGCCTCAACAACCGTAGTATATCGCTTGGTCACCTGTGTATTTTTCAACTGATCCTGGCTATAGGAATTCGGATCGAAATTCAACTGACCATATCCCTGGTCATCGGTTACCACCACAATTACATTTGGTTTTTGATTGGCCTCTGCAGCCTGGTTTGTTGTTCCTGTTGCGCATGCACCCAAAACTACGGGCCACATTGCATGTATTGATTTTGATATCTTCACTTGGTAAAAATTTATTTTATATAGCAATACCCAAATATCCTATTAAGCCCGATTCTTCAAGGGTAAAATCATCCGAATGAACTCCAATATCATCCACGAACATGCCGTAAGCCTCCTCATTCCTCCTAAATTCAAGCATTTCTATTTATGGGACATATTCTAATAACCATCTTCCATCGACAAACTTGTATTTACCATATTTCATCTTTAGATTTAAATCTCAAATAAAACTCAAACAAATCATGAATCGTTTTAAAACAAAAATGACCAATACTATGGGTTTGATTGGTTGCACCGGAGTACTGCTTTCAGGTGCTTGCACGTCCACATCGAAAACAGAAAGCTCTCCCAACATCATCCTTTTCTTAGTAGATGATATGGGCTGGACCGACACCTCGGTTCCTTTTGGCAAAACTGCAACGCCAAACAATAAATACCAGAAAACACCAAATATGGAGTTGATGGCTCAGCAGGGCATCAAGTTTACCAATGCCTATGCAGCCAGCCCGGTTTGCTCGCCCACCCGATGCAGTATTCTTACGGGGAAAAACCCGGCCAGAAGCCAAATCACCAACTGGATTCCCGGACAGGGAAATGATGTTCCTGAATCGGAACAGAAATTATTCATTCCAGATTGGAACATTAACGGATTAACAGCTGCAGACATCACCTTCCCAAAAATATTGCGCGAACATGGCTACACCACGGCTCATATTGGGAAAGCTCACTTTGGAAAAGCAGGTACTTCAGGTGCTGATCCCAAACAGTTAGGTTTTGATTACAATATTGCAGGACATCATGCGGGTCATCCAGCCTCCTACTATTATCCTTACGGAAAAGAAGATAGCGGATACAAGGTTCCCGACATGGAAGAGTTTGCAAAAGACAGTCTCTACCTTACCGATGCCCTAACGGTGAAAGCAACACAGCTAATCGAAAAACTTTCGAATGAGAAGAAACCGTTTTTCCTGAATTTTGCTCACTATGCCGTTCACACTCCAATTCAAGAGCACAAAGAACTGGTTCAACAATTTATTCAGGAAGGAAAAACCGAAGCCGAAGCTAAATATGCTTCCATGGTGGCCAGTATGGATAACAGTTTGGGAGCTGTAATGAACAAGCTGAACGAACTAAAAATTGCTGACAACACGATCATCATCTTCATGTCGGACAATGGAGGCCTGATAACCCATGCGGGACATCCAACCACCAATGCTCCCCTTAGCGATGGGAAGGGAACTTGCCGTGAAGGAGGAATCAGGGTTCCTATGATGGTGAAGTGGGCTGGAAAAGTAAAGCCTGGCACTCAATGTGACGAACCCGTATGCAGCGACGATTTCTTCCCAACCATTCTACAAATGGCAGGAATTTCTCCTGAGGCCTTCCTGGAAACCATTGATGGAAAAGACTTGACACCTCTTCTTACCGGCAAGGGATCATTTGATCGTCCTGAAGGTCTTTGTTTTCACTATCCACACTATTGGGCATGGAAAGGCTTAAGAGATATCTATCCAAGTATTAAACCTTTTAGCTCCATTAGAATGGGCAAATGGAAACTTTGCTACGGCTATGAAGATGAAAAGGCAGAGCTATTCGATTTGGAAAATGACATCGCAGAGAAACACAATTTGATTGATGAGCATCCTGAAATCGCTAAAAAACTATGCACACAGTTGCGATCATATCTGAAAAGTGTTGATGCACAAACTCCGGTTGACAGACATAGTAGTAAATCCTTGGCCTATCCTAAATTATAAAGCTAAAAAATTGTACTTACCGCAACTTTTTGCGATACCTTTCGCAACTTATTGCAGTAAGTATCGAAACTTTTTGCGAAAGCTATAAAAATATCAAGCCTAAAGTACCCGGTAAAATTGTGGTAAGTACAATTGTTTCTTGTGGTGCTTTAGGCTTAAATCAATAAAGGCAAATTCATTTTCTAATTCAGCCTATAAGGTTTTCTTAATATGAAATCTGAACAGGGGTATTCACTTCTAAAGAAAGGTTCTTCATATACTCCTCCATTTCATCTGCTGTTTGAATCCCATTTTTTTAAAGGGTTTGAAGAATCTGATACACCCTTACATCAAACTCCCGTTATTTAGTTAAAATGAGCTTTTTCGACAGAAGCTGCCCATCCATTTGCAAGCGAACGATGTATACGCCAATGGGATTGGGAACATCAACACTTAATTCCTTTGAATCACTATGAAGTACTGATTTTAGCACTCGCCCTCCAAGGTCGTAAACCTGTACCATGGTATCACTGGGAAAAGGTCGAGAAGATTTAATCACAATCTTTCCATCTCTGCCGTATACCAATAAGTCATTATTACCATCGATATCATCCACGCCGGTCACTACGGTACTAAAAGAGTCTGTAGAAGAAAGAACGGAAACATTTCCCGCTTCATCCTCTGCCACGGCATGAAGCACATAAGATTCATTCTCCTGAAGATCATTCATCTGTCCTTCCCACACTTCATTAGCCACACAAGCATGTTGTCCGAAATGTACCGAACCAGCCCCGCTCATAACCTGTTCAGCAAGTGGCTTGGCATTGGCTGCCAAATCCACATACCAGTAAAGTGTTCCATTTTCATTACTGGTTAACTCCAAGCCTGCAGAGGCACCCTGAATGTCTTTTACCTGGATGTGCTTGATTACAGGTGCAACAGCGTCAGTGATTTCTTCACCTTTTGTCAGTTTAACCTCTCTTGGAATCCCATCTTTCACATTGAATTGAATTTTGGTTTCCGTATTGGTTCTCGACAAAATGCTGGCATCAGAAAATTGTCCATCCAACTCCCAGTTCCCCTTCAAGCGAATCACAATAACAGACTCCTGGCTAGCTTTGGCAGTAGTATAGGCAATTTCAGGAATATGAAGATCAGGATCGCAAACACTCAAATTTAATTTATCCTGTTCGGCATTGGCTTGTAGCATTACCAAAGCAGAAGCACTAATTTGCTTCACAAACTCATCCGATAATTCTGAACTTGCAGCAAAGAACACGTAGCCAGTGGTATTTGTAGCACGATCCCATACAATGTGAGCATTCTGATCTTGCTTTAACACCTTATAGGCAGCAGTTTCCGCTTGACTCATATTCGCAGCAAAGGCTTCCATTGCTGCCACATCAGCTTGCGGAAGAATAACATATTCATAGGTTTGATTCGAAGGTGAGGTTCCGTGATCGATCCAGGCGCTGGCAAAATCACCCTGAGTAGCAGCCTTGGTTTTATTATGACGGGAATCCTGGGTAGCTCTTGAAATTTTCAAGTGTGCACCTGATTTCAACCAATAGGCATTCCCAACAGGATCAACCAACCAGTGGTTCTTGTCGGCATTGAAATCCTGCTGCAAAGGAAAGCTTGTGATGGCATTGCTCCCATCAACATACATGGCTGTAGATTGATCTGTAAGATTTACCTGGAACAAAGTTGTTTCCGTAGGATATTGTGAATTGGAGTTTGAAATATCAGAGCCTAAACAGATGATTCGGTTTTCGAAACAGAACACCGACTTGTTGGCCTGATGATCAGCTGTGAAATTGGTTCTATCCTTTTCTCTCAACTTCATTCCAAAAATACCATTCTCACCACTCAAGTTCGAAGCTCCGGTAAATCCTTCATCCGATTTCTCCATCAAGGTTCCGCTGTTTGGGCTATCCAGCAAATTCAAAGGAAGGTGAATGCTGGTAGCTCCTGGATAACGATTCCAATCCCAACCATTTTCAACAAACCCACTTTTCGAAGAATTTACAGGATCACCGCTTCCGATTACCTGTACAGTTCCATAACTCTGGTAACGACCATACCTGTTATCTTTCGAATAGATTTCAGATCCCCATACATGTTTATTGTATCCTTTGACACTCACCATCCAATTGTCGCGACGATGAATCCCCAAAGCTCCATAGTTGTAGGTGAAGTTCCCACTTGGCGCCTCTTCCGCACTAATTCCCATACCTGCGAACTCTTTCTTGAAAGCGGTATTTGAGCTTTCTAATCTCATATAGGCCTGAGCCATCTCAGTCCAAATATCTTCACCCGTGTCCGGATTACCTGATTTAGCCAAATAGGCATAGGCATTTTTCATACCACTGCTAATGGTCCCTGCCAAAGGATGACGACCACAAATCCCAAATCCCCAATCCAAAAGATTGGAGTAGTTGCGCATAGCCATTATGCCTTTCCCAAAATTTCTTCTGGCCTCATTGGAAAGCGCATAACAAGTACCATTCACAAAACGAAGGTAGGTACCTACTCCGGCATATCCCCCCTTACTATAGGCAGGATACAAACCACCATGGTGAAATCCGCAACCATCCTCTTTGATACCGCCCATTGTACCTGGAACGATTTTCAATGAAATATCCATCCAGCGCTTAATGGCTTTCATTTCGCGGGCTTTTTCCGGAGAATCATCCATAGTCATCACCGCAATTAAACGAGGAATAACCGTAGTATTCCAGCTATCCATCAGCCCTTGCAAAGTTCCAACTTCCGGTTCAATTCTGTACTCCTGAATACCTGTCCAGTAATTCAGCATGGCAACGGCCTCATCCAATCTGCCATCAGCTTTCAAGGCATCCCTCATCAGAAGAACTGCAGGAGGAAACTCTCTGAAGTTATACCCATAATGGTGGTTGGTTCCCATACCACTACCAACATTCAGACCTTGATCCATCACATAATCCAGAAGATCGTAAAACATTTGTTTTGCCTCTTCATCCTTGTTGTGAAAGTATATCTGGGCAAGGTCTTGTAAAACCGGGCCAACCTGATTCATCTTAACGTCACCAATTGACTGGTCATACTCATCATCGCTTACGTATGGACGTCCTGTAATCTGTCCATCCAATCTTTGAATATCAAAACTTCTAAACTTGTCCTTAACCGTGGCAACCTTAGATGCAGTTGGCTGGGTTCCCTGGTAAGCCATTACCATCTCCTCTTTGATGGCATCAAAAGCCTTCTGCTCCTCAGCACTAACACTCGGTGCCAATGCAATATTGTGAGTATAATTATCGTACCAATACCAAAGTGCAGCCCAATGATTGTAGTTCATCGAAGGATTAATGTAAGGCAGCTGCTTATCTGGTGTTACCCTGTCGTGAATGCGAGTACTTGGAAACATCATTCTATCAAAACAGAGTGAGCCACTTTCTACATCAGAAGGGGCAATGATTTTCATATAATCCAAACTCTGATTGCTTTTGGGACCACTCATGTCATCTTTAAAGCGAATCCAACAGGCACGCCATCCTTTAAAATTGATCCCATAATCGAAGTAATAGTCTACACTACTTCCTTTTCCGAACTCAAATCTGATGGTACGATCAACAGGCGTTTCATTGTAGACCCACAACATCAATCCACCTTTATAGGTCGTTACTGCCGTATTAATGTTAGGAGGATTTGAAATATTCAACTCTGCCCCCTGATTCCAATCCCACTTGACCGATTGAGATCCCAACTTATAATGAGCACTACTCATTGTCAGACTGGAACCGGAGCTGGTGCTCCATCCCGCGGGAACGGAATTTTCCAAACCGATGTACTGTGCGTAACTCAACATGCAAGTACAACACATCAGCATCAGTAATAACAAAATATTCTTTTTCATCAGTTTATAATTTTCTTTTCATAACCATAAATTAAATAATCATTACTGTGTGTGAGTTAATAATTATTTAATCATGGACGTTTCATTGTTAGTTATTTATAATATAAAAGAGGATGGCTCTTCACATTTTGTGCCTGTGAATTGCAGATAGTTCCTGCAAAAAGAATAATCATCAAGACCACCAACACAAGATCTCCCAATCTAATTTTCAATCTTTCTTTCATTATCGTATTCTATATTTTCAAGCTTATCTCCTGATTATCTGACTCTAATGCCAACACCTATTCATTCAGGCCTCCCACTCGGGTCACTTTCTGAGCCGTAACCATTACTACCGATAGCCATGCTATGATTAGCAAGCTGATGCTTTTTCTATATGTCTTACTCATCTTTCCTTTTAATCTGATATACCTTCACATTATCAACACTCATATGGTTGTTGATGGTTCGTATTCCAAACCAACCCTTTTCATAAGCATCCTCATCCTTAAAATCATATATTATTGCTCCATCACGGATAAACTGTACTCGTCCATTTAAAGCAATTAGCTGAATTCTGTAGGTCTTGTTCGCTTCTATCAGCACATCTGGAGATGACAAGTCATGTCCGGCAAGAAGAGGTTTGTTCCCATCTCCTGCATAACGGCGAAAACGAGTTTTTGTATTGTTATGACCTCCCATTCCCACATAGTACAATTGCAAGGTATCATAATCATGAAACATTCCTGATGCCTTTCGGGGAGAGCTAAACAAGTCTTTCGGATTTCTAGGATCAGTCGCATTCCAAAAACAATTCAAATCACTCACCCTATCATTTGGACCATTTTTCCCTATTACTGTCGCATCATATTCAATTAAGACTCCTCCCTCGAAATATTGATCCAGCCAGATGGAAGCTCCCTTACAAACATCAATATCCATCTTTCCGTCTTTCATCAAAACTGAGCTGCATGAATCCTCCTGAATTTCACAAATCCAATTGCTCAAACTACCATCACTAAAGGAATCTTCAAACAGTAATTTCGATATTTCATACCAATTTTCTTTTTCAGATTTTGCATTACATGCCCATAAAGAAAGCACAAGAAATACCAGTCCAAATAATCGCATCATTTTCTTCTATTTTAAAAATATTACACCCCAGACTTACAAGGGGTCAATAAACAACAATTCTGAGCACTTGCCTGCTCCTGAAAACGATTTCAAGATACCTGAAAGTATTACCTCACACAAACTAAGCCTGTCCCAAATATCCATTTCGGCACATCAGTAAAGCAAGAAGCCCGAAAACACACTGATACACCAGGTTTTAAAAAATCGTACAATATCTTCCGTACGATTTTACACACTTGGAAAACATCATTAATAATTGCTTGTTAATACAGCTTTCTTTTTGGGTATCTGCACCTTACCGACATCCACCACAAAACAACTTGATTTATATGGAGATAATCCGCTTTCTTCCCATCCATAATTCTCCGAACAATTGCTACACTTCTAACAACAAGAAAATTAAGCTAGTCGCATTTTTTGAAACCCATAACACACCTCCGCTTAAGCCCTGAATTACTGATACTTACAAAACTTTCCTATAGGAATAGTACCAGAAATGAAAAAGTCCTCCATCTCACAGGACGCAATTCATAATTTTAAATGCAACTCATAGAAGAATCACGCAAGAATGAACAAAGAATCTCTCTATGATGCAATGAAAAAACAACACTGGGAAGCTTATTACTAATTCAACCTTCCAAAGACAAAATTTGATGGTTGAAATAGTCGGGAGATGCCAGGAATCATTAACAAAAAAACAAGAATCATATGAACAGGATCCACACCATCTGTTTCACATTTTTTGCCTGTCTACTTTTGTCGACAAGTGCCTCGTCACAGGAAAAAGGAAATGCAGATCTTCAAAAAATAAGAACAGAACTCCAAGGAAACAAGTTATCCGCAAAGGGAGAATCTCTCAACACAGAAAAAACACTCTCCTTACTTCAGGACGATGGTAGTTTTTCCGATGAAACTCCCCAAACAAAACATATTAGAGGGCGAATCACTCAATTAGCCATTGATTACAACAAAGCAAAACACCCCAACAAAAAGGAGTTGCGAAAGGCTATTTACAGTTCCTTGCAATATTGGATCAATCATCGACCAAAATATAAATTCCCAAGTGTGCCTTTTGAAACGCTAAGAGCGATGGCTGCCATTGAGTTGGTTATCTATAATGACATGATAAAAGAGAGGGAGTCAAACCCAGCCATGGCAGGTACAATAGACACACTGATTCAAAGCATTAGCGAATTTAGTCACTGGTGCTGGTATAATGGCAAAAGTCCTAAAGTCTTTGATAAACACGAAGGTCATAACAGAGGTGGCAATGTAGGTTACCGCTTGTGGGGCATGACAGCCATAGCTTCCTGTTCAGAAAACGAAAGCGAGATGGATTGGGTACACGAAATTGTAAAAGAACAGTTTCCAAGAGTAGTGAATACTCCGACAGATTTGCCAACTGGCTTTACTACTGATGGATCGTGGATTCAACACAATGCTGGAGGTGCACAAAACTACTGGGTTGGATATGGAGTTCACTGGATTAACCATATTCTTAACTATGCTGAAGTAACAAAGGGAACACCATGGGCTCTTACAGAAAAAGAATGGAACACCATTGCTGACTACTATCTAGATGGCATACAGTGGTATCATTTTAAAAACCGTGCGGCCCTGAACTTAGCCGGAAGACACAATGCATTGAAAAAAGCTCCGGCTGATAATGGAGAGATAAAGAAAAACATCACCAAACTGATGGCAGTTGCTCCATATACATTTGAAAGAGAAGCTGAATTAAAAACACTTCTTCAAAAACAGGGGGCAACACACACCGCAACACTTGATTCCACCAAGTATTTCTGGAATACAGATTTGTTGATACATAGCACCCCTAATGCTTACTTCTCAATCAAGATGTTATCAAACCGAACTACTGGATGCGAAACCTCTGAAAGTGAAAGGGCTCACGGGAAAAACAACTTCTTTAGTGGTGATGGTTCTACCATGATCTACCGAAATGGAAAAGAATACGACAAAGCACGTATTGGATGGAATTGGCGCGCTTTACCAGGAATTACTGCTCTTCAAAAAACCGGAAAGTTGCCATTAAGTCCATGGGGACGTGAAAGTAAAAGTAAAAATCAATTTGCCGGCGGATTGGCAGCCAACAAAAAAGGGATTGCTGCCTTTCAATACGATCGCGTAAATAACTATGCAAACCTGCAAGCCAACAAAGCATACTTTACCTATGACAATGTGCTTCTAGCCTTAGGAAACAGCATCAGGAAAAACAAAAATGATGATTTCGATGTATGGACAACACTGAATCAAAGTATCAGAAACGGATCAATTCATTACAATATCAATGGCAAAAAAGGAAAGGTTAAGGAAGGTAAATCTTCAAATCTTAAGTTCAAAAACATCCAGAAAACTTCGTGGGTTTATCATGATGGCACTGCTTACCTGATTTTCCCAACAAAAAAAGAAAGTTCACTGTTGCTATTTGCCGAAGATAGAACTGGTAACTGGGCAGACCTGGATGGCCGCTATTTAAATGCAAATAACAAGGCAGGCCAATTGGAAGAAACCTCCATTTTTCAGCTCTCCTTATCACATGGCAAAAACCCTGATCAAGCCGATTACTCCTATCTGGTAATCCCTGGAATTGAACTCAGCACGCTAAAAGAAATCTGTAAAGAGAATTTCCCTCTTATCATTCAAAACAATGATGGACAGCAAGCTATTCAAATTGATGCCAACACTTATATGATGGTCTTCTATAAGAAAGGATCAGTATCGCTAAAAGGTGGAATCAGTTTGGAAAGTGATGTACCTGTTATTGCCATGCTATCCCTAAACAATGAAGAGGCTGTGCTTCAAGTTTCAGATCCTCTTCATCAGCAAAAGAGTGGAAAGATAAAAATCAATACAGGGAATAACATTCTTGAATCAAACATTGACTTCCCACAAGGAATCAACGTTGGAAAATCAACTCAAATAATATTAAATCTTAAATAATAAAGTTCAAAAATGAAGCAAAATCTTCAATTTACGATTCTTTTGACTTGTATGGCCTTTCTTTGGTCATGCAATAGTCCAAAACATTCTTCTAATAATATTGTAGAGGAAAATGTAGAATTCGCGACTCAACAAATTGGTCGTGAAATAGAAAGTATGAATGCCAAAGGAGAAATCTTGAATCCCAGAACCATTCATGAGGATGGAACCACCAGATACAATACTCCTGAGCTTTGGACCAGTGGATTTTTTCCTGGTTCTTTATGGTATTTGTATGAATTAACAGGTGACAATAAATGGAAAACTGAAGCTGAGAAAGTTACTGAAACATTAGATACAGTTCAGTACCTAACATGGCATCACGATGTAGGTTTCATGGTATACTGTAGCTATGGTAATGGTTACAGACTAACTAAAAAACCAGAATATAAGGATGTAATTATTCAAGCTGCAAAATCATTAAGTACCAGATACCGTCCAAACGTGGGGGCAATCCAATCTTGGAACGTTCACCGTGGATGGCAAGCAAAAAGAGGATGGCAATGTCCGGTGATCATTGACAATATGATGAACCTGGAACTGTTGTTCGAAGCTACAAAACTAAGCGGCGATAATAGCTTTAGAGATATCGCTATTAAGCATGCTGAAACAACTATGGATCACCATTTCCGTGAAGATTACAGCTCATATCACGTGATCGACTACGATACCATCACAGGTCAAGTTCGCAACAAAGTTACCGCTCAGGGATATGCTGATCATTCTGCCTGGGCACGTGGACAAGGTTGGGCTATTTACGGATATACACTTTGTTACCGTGAAACCAAAGATCCTAAGTTTTTTAAACAAGCGGAAGCTATTGCCAACTTCCTTTTCACACATCCAAGAATGCCTAAGGACCTTGTTCCTTATTGGGATTTCGACTGCAAAGACATTCCAAATACCCCAAGAGATGCTTCAGCGGCAAGTGTAATTGCCTCTGCATTGTATGAGTTAAGCACTTACAGTCCTGAAAAATCTGCTACATACAAGAAATTGGCCGATGAAATTGTTGTTAACCTTTCCTCACCTGCTTATCGTGCTAAACTGGGAGAGAACAACAACTTTTTATTGATGCACAGTGTGGGAAGTATCCCTCATGGAGCAGAGATTGATGTTCCTTTAAACTATGCTGACTATTATTTCCTGGAAGCTCTTTGCAGAAAAAGAGAATTGGAAAAACTAGCAGCCAAATAAATTCAACTTGTCCCCGTCACTGTTCGGGGACAAGCTTTACTTTTATATTCTTGTAATAGAAAAGTATCAAATATTGATTTTGGTACACTTTATTTCTCAATCATTATCTTGCATCCGGCAGGTATTCTTTTCTTGCAACAGCAAAAGTCAATACATTTACAATGCATACAAAAAAACATACCAAATTACTTCACTGTTTAAGACAGGCCTTACTGGTAGCCTGTGTTCTTATCAGTGCCAGGTTATCAGCTCAGGACCTTTTCGTACCTGAAATCATCTCCTTCGAAGGAGAGCAAGTAAACTCTCAGTGGAGTGCTGATTCAAAATCAGAATTACAAGTTAGCGAACGTCATTTTAAACATGGCAAGCAAAGCTTACAATGGACATGGGAACGCAAAGGTTTTCTGGAACTGGATCAAAATATAAACTTTACTCCCTTTAACCCTGAAGCGGTGGACAAGTCAATTCCAACCTTTTGCTTTTGGGTTTACAATGAAACTCCTAAAGATGAAAAAATCACTGTTCAGTTTGCTACTGATGCAACTGTAAACTGTGAATTTGAATTCGGATTAAACTACAAAGGATGGAGAGCTGCCTGGGTAGCTTTCGAACGCGACATGAAAGGTACTCCAGTAACCAGCATGAACAAGATGAGAATCATCGCTCCTGAAAATACTTCTGGCAGCTTGTATTTCGATCACATCATGTTGTGCACCCCTGCCGACAGCAGATGGAATACTCCTGACTACCAGGTTCCATTTGTGAATGCAAAAACTGAAAACCACTGGTTGGTTCTTTACAAGTCGAGCTTAAACAAGCCAAGCCAAAAACTTGAACCACTGACTGACGAACAGATCAAAGGGATTCAGATGATCAACAAAAGGTATAGCAAGTCTGTCATTAAAAAAGTAAAAGTTACTGACAAGTTGATGAAGCAAATCAGAGATGACTATGCCAAATACAAAATTTCCAAAAATGAGGACCAAATCACCGGAGAAAACATTTGGTTTTGTCGTTTCTCAGAAATATACCACCCTTACACTAAGGATTGGAAGAACTACTTCAACAAGCATAACAAAGGCTTTCAGAAGTATACCAAATTAATGTATGATGTTGCCTGTGCCTATAACCAAACGGACAATGCAGAATACAAAAGCGAACTGGAGGAATTATTCTTCAACCTATCTGATCACCTAATCGATCAGGGCTGGGCTGAAGGTAGCGCCAACGGAACCCTTCATCATCTTGGATATAGCATGAGAACATACTACTCAGCCTATTTCCTAATGCGAGAATCATTAATTAGAACCCAAAGAGTAGACCAGGCTCAAAAAGCAATGGAATGGTACTCTGGTGTAAAAGAGGTGTATGCTCCCTTCCGTGGCAAAGGCATGAGCATTGATGCTTTCAACACTTCTGTAATGGGAAGATTGGCAAGTATCCTGATGCTGGAAGATTCTCCTGAAAAAGTACGCTACTTGAAAGCCTATGTAGCTTGGATCAACAACGGATTGGCACTTGCTCCTGGTTTGAAAGACAGCTTCAAGGTAGATGGTTCGGTTTTCCACCACGCCAATAATTACCCTGCCTATGCTACCGGAGGATATGATGGTGCAACAAAAATGGTGTACTTTTTTAGCAAAACTCCATTTCATGTTTCTGAAGAAGGACATCAAGTTTTAAAAGAATCATTATTAAAGACACGTCTTTTCTGTAATAAGGAAACCTGGCCAACATCAATGTCGGGACGCCATCCAAATGGGAAAGGAAAACTATCTGCTACTCATTATGAATTGATGGCCCTGTCAGGAACTCCTGATGGAAAGAAGAAAATTGACAAGGATATGGCTGCCGCTTACCTTAGATTAATGCAAGGTAAGAAAGCAACCAATAGTGTTAAGAAATTCCAAAAAGAAGGGATACAAGCTGAAGCTGATCCTAATGGTAACTGGACCATGAACTATGCTGCTCTGGGCATTCACCGCAGAGACAATTGGTCGGTTACTGCACAAGGACACAGCCGTTACTTATGGGCGGCCGAGCACTATATTGGAGCCAACTACTATGGTCGTTATATGAAACACGGACAGGTTCAAATTTTGGCCGGAACCGATAAGCCAAGTGTATTTACTGCCGGGTTTAATGTAAACGGTTGGGACTGGGGCAGATTTGCAGGTATCACTGCCATTCACTTGCCAATAGAACAATTGCGTGCCAACATTCTTAATGTTGATCAGGTAACTGGTTATGAGGAAATGCTTATGTCTGATGAAGCATTTGCAGGAGCCATTTCTTTGGAAGGAAAGAATGGTGCATGGGGAATGAAACTTCATGAACACGACAAATACAATGGGTCTCACCGTGCTTTAAAATCAGTTTTCTTTTTCGACGAGAAAATCATCTGCCTGGGTAGCGACATTGAAAATATCAATGCTGATTTTGAAACGGAAACCACCCTATTCCAAAACTATCTGAAGCAAGAATCTGATGCAGTTCAAATGAATGGCAAGGAAATTTCTGAATTTCCGTTTGCTTATGTAGGTAAAGGTAAAAAAGCGAACCTATTAACCGACAATGTTGGAAACAGCTTTTACATTCCATCAGCCTATACTGTAGAAGTGGGCAAGCAATTACAGCATTCAAAAGATCAGAAGAAGGAAACTCCAAACCAGGGAAACTTTGCAACTGCAGTGATTCGCCACGGCAAGGCTCCAAAAGGGGAATCATATGAATATGCCATATTGGTTCAAAGAGGACACAAAGAGTTGCAGAATTTTGCCAAGCAAATGAAGAAAAAGGCCAAAGCTCCTTATACCGTTCTTCAAAAGGACAGCAAAGCACACATTGTTCGTGAAAATGCAAGCAAAACAACTGCCTTTGTTCTGTTCGAAGCAAATGAACAAATCAACATCTCAGGAGTGAAAGCTGTTGATGCTCCTGCATTGGTAATGCTGAAAGATAAAAAAGACACCAAAGTTCTTAGCCTTTGTGATCCTGATCTGCACCTGTATGAAGGTCCGGCAGATGTAGTCATTGAAAATGGTAAAAGAAAGGAAAGAAGTATATATTCTCGCGAATGGAAAGACAACGAAAGTAAGATTTCAAAAGTGAGAATAAGCATTGAAGGAAACTGGTCTGTTCCAAACAACAAATACTGTACATTGATTAGCAACGAAGCCAATCAAACAGTATTGGAATTCAGCTGTCAGCATGGCTTGACCAGAGAAGTTGAACTACACAAAAAATAGATCATGGCTAAAGATATTTCAAGAAGAAACTTTATACGTAATACCGCCGCAATTACTGCAGGTATGACCTTGATTCCACAGGGCTTACTAAGTTCTTGTACCCGAAAAGGGAAAAAACCAAACTTGCTTTTCATCTTCCCGGATCAATACAGAAAGCAAGCCATGGGATTTATGAAGCAAGATCCTGTGTTAACACCAAATATCGATAAGCTGGCAAGCGATGGTGTTGTATTTAGCAATGCAGTTAGTAACCATCCGTTGTGTAGCCCATACCGTGGTATGATGCTAACCGGAAAATATCCATTGTCGAATGGAGTATTGTCTAACTGCCACTCGGGAAGGACAGAATTTGGGAACTTCTTAAAACCAGATGATGTTTGTTTCTCTGATGTATTGGCAAACAATGGTTACGATGCCGCCTATGTAGGCAAGTGGCACCTTGACGGGCCTACTCCAACTCAAAAGGGAGAAGCTAAAGTTTGGGATTCCTATTGCAAACCTGGCAAACACCGCCACGGATTTAATTTCTGGTATTCTTATGGCGCTGATGACAACCACTTGACTCCTCACTACTGGATCAACGATGCAGGTGAAGATCAGGCTCAATACTTTAAGCAATGGTCTCCTGAGCATGAAGCTGAAGTTGTGGAGAAGTACCTGGAAAATGCTGGTGACAAATTCAGAAATGATGACAAGCCATTTGCCATGTTCTGGGCCATCAACCCACCTCATCATCCATTTAACCTGGTACCTGAAAAATACAAGGAACGTTTCGAAGGAAAAACAGAGAAGGATGTTCTGAACCGTCCGAACGTACAGTTTACCGACAACAGAGAGATGGGTGACAAAGGTTTTGGCGATATGTTCGTGGAAAAAAGAATCGATCAGTCCATTGATTACTTCTCAATGTGTGAAGGAGTAGACCTACAAATTGGAAAAGTTTTGAAAAGCTTGAAAGAACAAGGTTTAGACGAAAACACAATCGTAATCTTTACTTCTGATCACGGAGAAATGCTAGGTAGTCAGGGTATGATGCACAAGAATATTTGGTTTAGCGAAGCCTTTGATATTCCATTCATTATTCGTTGGCCTAAGAAGATTAAACCTGGCACCGATGACTTGTTGATGAGTGTACCTGATGTAATGCCTACCCTACTTGGTTTAATGGGAATGTCGGATGATATCCCATCTGAAGTAGAAGGAAAAGACTACTCAGGAATCTTCAGAAATGAGAAAGTAGACCGTCCGGAGGCGGCCTTGTATTTCTTTGCCAAACCAGAAGACGATACTGAAAAACGCAGAGGTGTGAAAACACATACCCACACTTATGTGATCGCATATGATAACAAAGGAGAGAAACATCATTTCCTGTATGATGATGTAAACGATCCATATCAAATGACAAACATTTATGGAGAGAATACGGAACTGGAGCAAGATTTAACCGAAAAGCTTCGTGAAATCTTAATCCGCACAAACGATCCGTTTGTTTCCTATTTATAATACCAATTATCACACCAAATGCGCCTAATAAATCACATCTTTTCTTTTAGGCTCATTTAGTATTATAATTGGAATAAGACTTAGCATATCTTGATTCAAAAAAGGGCTGAGTAGTAAATTTGCACTTTGGCTAAAGTGCCATCCAATCATTTCATTGAAATTATCGCTTCACTTTTACTGGATGTTTACTACTGGCCCTTTTTCTAAACTTTAAAGTAATGAACAGAATACATCTATACCTTCTCACCGGACTTCTCACTTTTCTTACGCTTCAGGCAGTAGCGCAGGAATCCCTGGAAAAGGGAAAAGAGAAGAAATTGGTATACGAGTGTGACTTCAATCAAAAATCATCATTGGAAGACTGGGTGATGGAAGGACCGGGAATTGCTAAAATCAACAAGGGTCGCCTGGAACTCTATTCCCATTATCACAAAAAGGTGAACCGAAAGATGAAAAAGGGTGAGATTGTTTTTGAAGAAGGTACAGACAAGTGGTATCAGAACTACGTAGATGGCCTGGCTTTAAAAGCAGAACCTCACATGTATTCTTCCTACAAGCTGGACAATACTTTTAGAGGTGGACACCTGGTATACTGGAACAAAACCATTACACCGCAAGACTACGTGATTGAATTCGATTTTCAGAGTCCTATTCCCTACCCTTTGCACATGATCATGTTTTCAGCAACAGGTACAAAAGGGGAAAATGTATTCCATCCTTCCCTGAATAAGCGCTGTGGTGTGGCCGCTCAGTATACGAAGGGTGACATATACAATTATCGCATTTCCTTTCTGGCGCCCAAACGCGGCACTGCCAATATGCGCAAATGTCCCGGCAGAAGGTTGGTAACAAAAGGCCAGGACTTAACGCTTAAAAACCTTACCGGAAAACATCACATGAAGGTTATTAAATGGAAAGACCAGATTGAATTCAGGATAGACGGCCAATTGGTTTTCCAGTATCACGATAAAGAATCGGATGCTGCACTGGGAGCAGGACAAACAGCCATTCGCTTGATGGTTCCTGCCAGAGGATATTACGACAACTACCAAATCTTTGAATTAAAATAGAAATTCAGCACATAAACTACCTTCCCCTTTTCCCCTGCGACAAAGGGGATTTTTTATGCTCACCTACCTCGAATCACTTAAAAAAGTGCACTTATAAACTATGAAGCCTTCCTGATTTCAGGAAAACAAAAGAACTAATTCCTACCACTTCTAATAAAAAAGGTACAGCATCCTTGCTAATTGAGCCTGAAAAAGCATCCATTCTATCCCAAATCCTAATTTTGGCACTTCCCAACACTCTAAATCCACCTGAAAAACATTCTATTTCCATTTATTCGCGCTAAGCTAATTTTCAAAATATTAATTCAGGAAAAATTAAAATATGCGATCAAGCCTCTTATTCCTATTTTTCGTTTGTCTGTTCTCTGTAAATATGCAGGCTCAGGACCTAAGCATTACAGGACAAGTTTTCGATACAAAACTCAATGAATCCTTACCTTTTACACAGGTTGCCATTTCCAATATCAATTCGGAGAGTGGCATGAGTGGAACCCTGACCGATGACGAGGGAAGCTTTTCCCTTGCCGTAAAACAGAACAGCACCTATAAAATCATTATCCAGTACCTGGGATATGAGACCTACGAGAAGCTCCTGAATGTAACAACTGAAAGCATAGATCTGGGAGTTATTCCTCTCTATCCATCGGCACACAACCTACAGGAAGTATTTGTAACTGCCGAGAAAAAGTCAATCGGTAAGGAAAATGGAAATTGGGTGTTGTATCCCGATAAATTACCTGAAGGGGGAACCAACTCAGCCATTGAATTGCTAAGTTCCATTCCGTCAGTTTCTGTTGATATGGAGGAGGCAGTCAGTATTCGAGGGCGTCAAGCCAGCATATTAATCGATGGGGTTAAGATTGACGATCAATCAGAGTTGGATCAAATCTCTCCCTCCTCTATTGCTAAAATTGAAGTCATTCAAAATCCATCAGCAAAGTATGATGCCGATGGAAGTGTGATCAACATTCAGCTTAAATCGCCGATACAATCTCGGTCTTCGAGTAAATTCAGAGCTTCTGTTGATCACTTTGGAAATCACCAGGAGAACTTCTCCACTAACAAAAAACACAATAAATGGGGAGGATTCTTTCAAGTCAACTCCAACATCAATGAATTTAATACCACCATCAATCAGCTGCGAGAAAATCTCTTGCCCGGCAACTCCCCTTATATCAGGCAAGCCAGGGACGAATGGCAAAAAACCAACAGCCAACAGGCCAGAACCGCAATCAACTACCGACCATCGGAAAAACACCTGTTTAAAATAGATGGACTGTGGCAAAATAATCAGGTAGATCCACAAATCAACATCTTTAAAGAACTATTAAATGAAGAACAGGTTCTGACCCAATACACCGAACAGGAGCAAGCCTTTGAGAAGGATAAATTTACACAGCAGTATCGCGCACAATACATCGGGAAATGGGACAAGCAGACTTTAAAAGTAAGCAGCAGCTATCGCAAACAAAAACAGTATGAAGACAGGCTGATGTCCAGCCTGAATTTTGATCCTGAAGGGAAGCCAATCAATACCCTTCCGGCAGAGAAGAAAGATGATATTAATCTATCGGTTCAAAAGGTTCAAAGTAATCTGGACTACGAAAGAGAATTGAGTGATAAACTGAGCTTTGAAGGAGGAATCGATTGGAGCATGGAAAAACAAACACAGAACTCAATTCAGGAAAAGTACAATCATAGCGAGCAGGATTGGATCATGGTACCATCTAAAACCTTCAACTATCAATATGAAAACAGCAGTTCTGCCCTTTACGGGATTATTGACTTTAAAACCGACAATTGGTTCATTACAGCCGGATCAAGACTGCGATATGTTGACAGGTCGACCAACAATGCTCGTAACGAAATTGGAAATCAACAACACAACTCCTACCTGAGCCTTTTACCAACCTTTCATGCAGGAAGAAATTGGGAACATAGCGATGTGAGTATCTCCTACAAGAAAAGCCATAAACTGCCACGTTCAGGCCAGTTGAACTCTTATAAAAACGATGCCACCCCACTGAATATCTATTTTGGGAATCCCGATTTAAAACCAGAAAAAGAACATTCTGTTTCACTGGATTATGCCTTGCACAAAGAGAAGTTTCAAGTGGGGATTGCAATCTTCCATCGCTTTGTAGAAAATGTGATCATGCAAGAATACTATACCATTGGAGATACTCTTTTTAGAAGCTTCGACAATTTAGCAAAACAATTTGTGACCGGTAACGAGTATACCTTTAATTACTTGCCAGCCAAATGGTGCAGATTAAACGGAAGTGGCTCCATCTTCCATCAAAAGTTCTCAGGAAAAGGTATTTCTCTGCAAAAAAAGCAATTGTGGAGCTATAGCTACAAGCTTACCGGACAATTTAAACTGCCCAAAAGTGTAAGCATGCATGTGAACTACACCTATAATTCGAAAACCTTAATGCCTAACGGCCTGAAAGGAGAACTTTACAATCTGGACATGGCCTTTAGTCGCGATTTTTTCAAAAAGAAACTAAAGGTGTCGCTTAAAGGAGCGAATTTACTTGATAGCAAAAAACAATGGAACGAGGCCGAAAACATACAGTTTGTTTCTCGAAGCTCAAGGTATATGGATACCAGAAGACTTATTGTAGGCTTGGTGTACAAATGGCAGCATTCCAATTGATTGCAACAACTAAACTGAGAAGCTAAAACGGTACACCAATCAGCCTGAAGGTAGGCTGAGAGTTCTTTCTGTGCTGGTAATATTATAATGTCATCGTAAGCATAGTTACGATGACGTCGTAAGCATAGTTGCGATGACGTCGTAAGCATAGTTGCAATGACTCAGTAATACGAGTAGCAGTAATTCCATTCAGGAGTCTGAAATATCATTCCGGACTCCTTCTTCCAGTTTATGGGGATATCACAAATATGCCTGGAAAACTACTTCTCCTGCTTTTCCAGGTATTCACTAGGAGTTAAATCGGTGAACTTCTTAAAAATTCTGTAGAAAGAGGTTTTCGAGTTGAAACCACAATCTTCGGCAATTGCCAGCAGAGTGTAATCCTTGTTCTGGGGATCCTGTAAACGGTTCTTTACTTCATCTACCCTGTAGGTATTAATAAAATCGTTAAAACTGATTTGTAAACCATCACGCAGGGTATTTGAAAGCTGCACCTCGCTCCAGGAAAGCTGAATGGCCAATTGTGACTTGGTCAATCGTTTATCGAGATAAGGCTTCTCTTCCTCCATAAATTGATTAAGAGTCTTAATACTTTCCTCCCACTCCTTCTTTTTAGGTGCTGGAGCTGCCTTTTTTGTCACCACTTTTGCCTTTACTTTTTTTCGTTCTTCTTTCTTCCTGCGATTTGCATACACAACAGCCCCCGCCGATAAAACAGATACTAGAACAAGGAGATAAAGCAACCATGAATATTGTTTCCAGTTCCTGTTCACAACAATCATCATGACGGCAGGAGATGAGCTCCATTTCATATGATTGTTGGACACCAATACTTCAAGCTGATGTTCACCAATAGCCAGTTCTGGAACTACAATCTGGTGTTCACCCAAAGGCAAAAGCGTCCAGGTGGTATCTAATGAGGAAATACGGTAGCGAATTCTGTTTTTTTCAGGTTCCCAATAAGACATGGAAGCTACCGTAACACTCAAGTTCTGATCGGTATGATACAATTCAACTTTCTGCTGAAACACATCTCCTGATTCCCCTGAGTTTGAATAAGAGACAAACTGAGCCTCCGGGGTGAAGGAATTCATTTTAAAGTGGGAAGGATAAAAAGAGTTTAATCCATTATTTCCTCCGAAATACATTTGTCCGCTGGTATCAATACAAGCCACCTTGTATTCAAAAATATTCCCTTGTAAGCCATCTTCCTGGTAAAAATTGGCAAACTGCTTTTTCTTCACATCAAAGCAGCTTAATCCCTTATTGGTGCCGAGCCACAAACGGTTCTTTTCATCTTCCAGTATACTCAACACCACGTTTCCGGGTAGTCCGTCCTTCTCAACAAAGCTAGTAAATGTGTCCTCTTTTTCGTTGTAGAGGTTGAGTCCATTGCTGGTAGCAATCCATAAGTTTCCTTTGCTGTCTTCAAAAATATCGTAGACCCTGTTGCTCGACAAACTTCCTTTCTGATTTGAAGCTCTATAGCTTTGAAACCTGCTCTCTCCTCTTTTTAATCGACAGAGACCTCCCATGTGGCATGACACCCAGATGTCACCATTGGTCACCTGCGAGATCACTTTTACATTTTGATTTGTCAGATCATTCTTTTCCTTATCCAGAAGCTCTATACTTCCCTTTTGGGGATTCCATTTCCAGATTCCCTTATCCAGTTCGGAAAACCAGTAGTTCCCTTCGTCATCCTCCAGAATCTCAAATACACTCTTTTGGAAAATCAGTTTCCCCTTTGCCGTAAAGTTTTCAAACACCCTGCTTTTCACATTGTATTTTAACACTCCTGCATCGGTACCAAAGAATACCTGCCCTTTGCTATCTAAATAAGCCGTTCTAACGGTCTTGTGTCTTTTCTTCCTCTTGGTAGCTTCGCTTACTTTGGCAGGCTTAAATTCTTTTTTCACCGGGTCAAAATGACTTATGCCATCCCTCATCATGCCAACCCAAACATTGCCCAGTTCATCCGAAACGACTGCACGCAAGGTATTGTCGGGTAAAGAATATTTATTTTGCGGAATATTCTGATACAATTCAAAAGGCAGGCTATTGGGCGAAAAATGATTGACTCCCTGCATGGTTCCCACCCAAAAACTTCCAGATCTCTCACTCATAACAGCCAGAATGTTATTGCTTGAGATACTCTTTTTTAACAGGGGATGATGCTGGTAATTGTAGAATCTTTCTTCCTCTCGATCAAAGAAATTCAATCCCTTTTGGGTTCCGATCCAAAGGTTTCCTTTTTCATCATCATTAATCGCAGTGATGTAACTATCAGACAAGCTATACTTGTCTCCTTCCGAATGACGATAGGTAACAAAACTCTCCTCTTTCTCCTGAAACAGATTTAAACCTCCCACTGTGGCAATCCACATTTTGCCTTCTCTATCCTTAAACAAATCCTCTACATAGTTAGAAATCAGTTCCCCCTCTTTTCTTTTTTTGGATCGACGAAATTGTTGTTTCTTTTTCTTCTTTGTATCTAAAACCGTGATTCCATTTCCTGCCGTGCCAATCCACAGGTGTCCATTCTTATCGAAACACAAATCATTGATTAAGCGCTCTCCTTTCGAATAGCTTACAGTCTCACTATTAAAGGGAAAGTGCTCATATTGTTCAAACTGATCCTGTTCCCTGTTGAATTTAAACAAACCATTACGAGTACCAACCCATATTTCATTGCTTGCTGAAACGGCCAAATCATTCACATAAAGGCTCTGTGATTTATTAACCTTATAGGGCATCAGATAGTATTTCATCTTTCCCGATTCCCTGTTCAGAAAAACCACCCCAATTTGGGTAGCAATCCAAATATTCTGATCCTTATCCTCTATGAGAACATTGATTCTTCGATCCGCAACCTTAGCAAAAGGCCCCTGAGGCAAGGGGAAATTGACAATCTGATAACCATCAAAACGGTTCAGCCCCTCTTTGGTACCCAGCCATATCAACCCTTTCGAATCTTGAAGCATGGAGTACACAACATTTGAATGCAAACCATCAGAAGTGGTAAACTTTTGAAAACGAATCTCCTTACTTTTAGCTTTTGTAGGGGTAAACAGCAAACAGGCAAAAACCAGAGCCAATATGTACTTTATCAATCTCATTCCTCTATTTAAACGATTACTCTTTTAAGAACAGCCTAAAAATAATATTTCAATCTCTGACAAAGAATCAAAACCATTATTATTATAAAAAAAGCTCTCGAAGGCAAAATACCTAAGAGAGCTTCGTACCAAATGAATGTATTCAACCTCAAGGCTTCACACATTTATTTCCTTTATAATTTCATACTTGTACCATCAGACCTACATCTCAATGGTCAATGCTTTTCTTCTTCTCAATGCTTCCAGGTAATAGTAGTCAGCATAAACCAGGGCCACATCAATTTCATGGCGCTGTGGTTTTGCTCCTGTACTATGCAACAGGAAAGCATCGTTCACACCTTTTGCAGAATAGCTTGGTGATGCCAAAGAGTTTAAAATGGCATCAGCAGCCTTGCAATAGCGGTCTTTCAATTCCGGTTTGGTAAGCAATGAGCTTAGTTCCACCAAACCTGAAGCTGCAATAGCAGCGGCCGATGCATCACGTGGTTCACCTTCTTTGCCTGTCAAATCAAAATCCCAGTAAGGAATATGATCTTTTGGCAAACCTGCAATAAACCGTTCTGAAACCTTCATAGTAAAATCTAAAAACTTAGGATCTTTGGTTTCACGATAAACCATGGTGTAACCATAAACAGCCCAAGCCTGTCCTCTGGCCCAAACACTTTCGTCGGCATAACCTTGAGAAGTGTTCTTATTTCGAACGGCTCCCGTATTTTCATCGTACTCTACCACATGATAACAACTGTAATCATTTCTAAAATGGTGTTTCATGGTGGTCTCAGCATGCTTTATCGCAATATCTCTGTAAACAGGATTGCCAGTCTCTTTCGATGCCCAAAACAACAGCTCAAGATTCAGCATATTATCGATGATGGTGATGTGTTGTTTCCACTGAGGATGCAGCTCATTCGACCATGACTTGATGGTTCCTACCTTAGCATTGTATCTGGTGATTAATGAGTTTGCGGATTCTATCAATACATCACGGTATTCTTTCTTTCCAGTCAATCGATAAGCCTGTCCGTAAGAGCAATACATCATAAAACCAACATCGTGGTGTTCTTTGTTGTATTTATATGGTTCCAAAGGCAACGTTCTCTTCAGAGCCTCCTCTTTCCAATACTCATTCTTGGTTACATCGTACATCTGCCAAAGAATGCCAGGATAAAAGCCAACCGTCCAAACAAGAACTCCATTTTCAGGCATTTTCCAATGCTCTTCTCCACTCTCTATTAAGCGAGGATGTGTTTCAAAGTCAGTATGCAAAGCCACCGATTTCTTCAACTGTCCTTCGCAAAATTTCATCTCCTGCTCAATATTCACATTAAGCTCTTCCTGAAATATTGGCGACATTTCTTGTTTGCTGGTATCTTTTCCTTTTGACGAAGCAGATTGCAAACAAGAGGAATTTACCCCCATCAGTAATCCTAATGCGATAAAAAGTATAATCTTTTGCAACATTATTTTCTTTTAAACAGCTTGGTAAAAGAACAGGGAGTAACTCCCTGTTCAATTTATCTTTATTTCCACAATGGATTTTGTTCCATTAACTTGTTCTCGTTCATTTCCTTCAAAGGAATTGGCATCAAATAGTGCTTCTCAGCAACATTATTCGATGAACGATACAACCACTCTCTCGAAGAAGCAACGTTGGCAGCTTGCATTTCTGCTTTTAGTTGCGCCAATTTTTCAACCAACACTCCCCAACGAATCAAGTCGTGCTTACGAATTCCTTCAAAACAGAATTCTCTCAATCTTTCAGTCATCAACTCCTCATGGAAATCATCAGCAGTAGCAACCAAATCAGCTTCTATATTAGCTAATCCTGCACGGTTACGAACCTGATTCATAAATGGAACAGCTTCTGCAGTTTTATCCAACTCATTCAAAGCTTCTGCTTTCATCAATAGAATATCAGAGTAACGAAGAATTGGGAAATTAATTCCAGTATAGTTCTTATCCAAATCACCAGGTTCCAAACCATACCAGCTGTATGATCCATCAGCGTTATCCACTTTTTGAATACGACGGAACTTACCTGGGAACCACTCATATCTGTTTTTCTGAATCTTTACAACTCCGCTTTTATCAACTTTAAAGTTGGCAACATTCCAGTCGTAACGCTCATCATTGTCCTGATCGTAAGAATTAATCAATGATAATCCTGCATAGGTAAATGCATAAGCATAAGGAGAATTGTTTTGCTGACACATGATTCCGTTTAGGTTACCATGCTTACCATCTTCACGAATCCCAGCACCTCTTTGGTTCTCGAACTGAACTTCGAAAATAACCTCGGTATCATCATTAACACCTGTAATTTCGTTCATGAAGACATCTTCATACTTCTCAATCAAATTATGCTCTCCACTGTTGATGATTAGGTCACAATACTCATTCACCTTGGCATAAGATTCTGCTGGCATGTGTTTCAATGGTACACCTGCTTTTGTCATGTACACTCTTGCCAATAATCCCCAAGCAGCTGTTCTGCTAACTCTTCCATATTCAATCCCCTCTGAAGGTAGTGGCAAGTTTGGCGCAGCAGCTTCCAATTCAGTAATAATAAACTCGTAAATATCTTCAGCCGAAGTACGTGCAATATCATTGGCTGTTGCATCGCTAACAGATTTCGTTCTCAATGGTACTCCACCCCACCAACGAACCAAGTCAAAATAGAAGAAAGCTCTTAGGAAACGAGTTTCAGCTTCATATCTTAATTTTCTGCTATCCTCAGTAAACTCTGCTCCTGGCAAGTTCTCCAACAACAAGTTGGCACTGTTGATTCCTCTGTACAAGGTTCTCCATGTGTTTTCCAAATCAACGGTAGAAGCATTGTGAATATACAAACCTACAGTCCAGGAATTATAAGAACGTGAGAAAACAGCCTCGTCTGTTCCTACCATGAATTGAATAGGCAACTGTTCTCCATAAGTGTAACTGCTTCCAACATCGCTGTAAACTGCATTCAATGCTAATCTACAATCCGCCTCATTGCGATAAAAATTATCAGGACTTATTGTTGAAAGGGGTGTCTGATCCAACTCCGATTCACAAGAAGTAAAAAGGACAGACAGAACTGCGAATATGATTAAAAATGATCTTTGCATTTGTTATTTTTTTTAAAATGCCATTTCAAAGAATGATTCTGCTTGGAAATGGCAGTTCATAAGCTTTTAATTAAAAAGTTAAGTCAACACCAAAAGTTACTGTTGAACTTACAGGATAAGCAGAGTAGTCCAATCCTGGAGTCAAAGCACCATACTTACCTACTGAAACCTCAGGATCATAACCAGAATAGTTGGTTAAGGTCCATAAGTTTTGAGCTGAAGCATATACTCTTGCTTTCGAGAAACAAGTTTTCTTCAAGAAATTCTTGCTGAAGTTATATCCCAAAGAAACAGTCTTCAATTTCAGGTAAGAACCATCTTCCACTACTCGATCAGAAACCTTATTTCCTTCCGGAGCATAGCCCAACACAGCCTTCTCACCACGAATAATGTGAATATCATTTGTTGGGTTTGTAGGAGTGTAACGATTTGCTACAGAAGCATAGAAGTTGTGATTCTCTTTAATATCAGGACTTTCAAATACAACTCTGTTGGCATTTAAAATATCATTACCATAAGACCATTGGAACAAGAATGAAAAATCCCAGTTCTTATATTTGAAAGAGTTATTGATACCTCCGAAATGCTTAGGTTCTGGATTACCAATTACAGTTCTATCACGCTCATCAATGGTGTTATCGTTATTCAAATCTTTGTATTTCACGGAACCTGGAACAACCGCTCCACCGTTATCCGCAATATTATCTTTTAAAACATATCCTTCACCATTCACATAATTGAAATCATCAACCTGATACAATCCATCAGACAACAACCCGTAAATCTGCCCCACAGGGCCACCTACTTCAGTGATATACTGATATTCTGTATACTTATAGTTCCACTCAGGATTTGTCAACATGAAAGATTCTCCGTCGTTCAACTTAACTGTTTTATTTCGGTTGAAAGAGATATTAAAGTTGGTGGTCCATTGGAAATCCTCAGTATCGATGTTTCTTGAGGTAATGGCAACTTCCAGACCTTTATTTTCAATCTCTCCAATGTTAGCAACAACACTTTTGAATGATGTTGAAGGAGCCATTGAACGCATCAATAATAGGTCTACCGTATTCTTCTTGTACACATCAACATTCACATTTAATCTGTTGTCGAAGAATCCCATATCCAAACCAGCATTGTATTGGTAAGTAGTTTCCCACTTCAGGTTCTTGTCTGCAAGATTGGTCATGTAAATTCCTTTTGAATACTGACCTGCGAAATTGTAACCATTATCAGTATCCGCATTCATCTGGCTGTGCGCTGAATAAGTTGGGATTCTGTTGTTACCTGTTGCCCCCCAACCAGCTCTAAATTTCAAATTCGAGAACAGGTTCAAATCTTTAACAAATGACTCTTCAATCATTCTCCATCCGAATGAGAATGATGGGAAGTATCCCCACTGGTTCTTTCCTAAGAACTTCGAAGATCCATCCATACGGAAAGAGGCTGTCAACAAATATTTTTCACGGAAAGAGTAATCAACACGTGAGAAATATGACAATAAAGTTGACTTCTCAGCATATGATTCAGGAATGATTGGTTCTTCACCCAATCCAATATTATCAACACCCAGGTTATCCAAAGGCATGTGAGTATTCTTTGCTCTAAACCAATCACTGTCTCTAGAACTGAACTCATATCCTAACATTCCAGTGAATTTGTGATCCTGAATTTTAGTCTTGTAAGTCAGTACATTCGAAGTAGAAAGAGTATAGTATCTTCTATCGGTAAGCGTACCATTGATACCATTAGCTCCCTTGTATCCTTCCAAAGTTTCTTGTCCGTAGAACAATTCCTGGCGACGGTTGTCAGATACATATCCTCCTGTTAGCTTTAAGTTCAAACCTTTTGCCAAAGAAAAATCAGCATAAACATTTGCACGGAAAACATTCCAGTCAGTCTGACGATCAGTATTCTTCAAGGTCTTAACTGGGTTGAAACGCATGTTATTTGGATCTTCCAAGTCGATACCATTCTGTAAACCATCATCGTTTACAGGTTCTACCGGACGGAAAGTAATTGCATCAGCCAAAATACTCACTCTGTTGTTACCAGCAACCTTATCACCTGTTTGCTTCATAACAGAGTAGTTCATATTCACACCTACTTTAATCTTGTCAGTTAGGTTGTGATCTAATTTTAATCTTCCGTTGTATTTTTCGTAACCCGTTTCAATCATGGTTCCCTGCTGATTAAGGAAATCAAAAGAAACGTAGTGCTTTGTTTTGCTGTTACCACCACTCATTGATACATTGAGGTTCTTCATGATTGCTTCACGGAAAATTTCATCCTGCCAGTTGGTTCCCTTTTTATTGCGATACAATTCAGGATCTACCCAATGTTCTTTAAACTTATCAATATACTCTCCACCTTTGGCATTAGCAACTTCCTGCTGAAGAACAACAAAGTCATAAGGATTCATCACATCCAAACGATTCTGAATCCACTGTACACCTACAGATGAATTAACACTTACCTTTGAAGGACCTGACTTACCACCTTTTGTTGTGATGATGATTACACCATTGGCCCCACGAGAACCGTAGATAGCCGAAGCAGAAGCATCTTTCAACACATCATAGCTTTCAATATCACGAGTTGAAATCATACCTGGATCAAAACTCTCCATAGGAATTCCATCAACCACATACAATGGTGAATTATCTCCTGTTACCGAGTTCGCTCCACGAATAACGATCTGCATTCCCGAACCTGGCTGACCATCAGTACTGGTAACCTGTACCCCTGCCATTCGACCTGACAATGCCTGGTCGAAATTCGCTACAGGAGCTTTTGCAAGTTCCTCAGGACGAACCGATACAATTGATCCGGTAACATCCTTCACACTCTTGGTTCCGTATCCTACAACAACAACTTGTTCCAATTGCTGAACATCAGCTGCCATTGTAATTTTTAAGTCAGTCTGATTTCCAACAGTAATTTCCTGAGTTGCAAAACCAATGAAAGAAACAACAATGGTAGCATTCTTGCCTACAGAGATTTGAAATTTCCCATCAATTGATGTTACTGTACCATTGGTAGTCCCTTTTTCCAAAATACTTACACCTGGTAGTTCCAGTCCAGTATCGTCAAGTACAATCCCACTAATTTTTTTCCCTTGCGCATAAGACAAGGTGCTTGTAAATGTTAGCACCAATACCAACAAGCATTGTACTACATTTCTCATTCTATTTCTTGAATTAATGAAGTTCATTTCTACAAATTAAGATTCTTCAATTCAGCTAAATCTACTTGCGAATAGCTGTAACTTTAACATTCGACAAGAATGTTGTTCTTGTCATATTCTTCACGGATTTGCCACTATGAATGGAACGAAAAGCAATCACTACACTTTTCCCCATGTATTTTTTCAGACTAATCTTTCTTTCCACAGCCTGGTTTTGTTTGTGAATGCTTTCCATCCACAACTCATCCCACTGGGCAGCTTCAACATCTCCCTTGTAGTTGTCTGAAATCAATACTTTCAGTTCATTGGCACTGTCAGTTCCATACTTTGAATAAGCCTCGATCACCAATTCTGCTTTTTTGCAATTGGCAAGCTCAATTTCCTCAGACACCAACCAGTCATCATTTACCGATTGGTTAGGAACCATGATTACACCACGCTTTGAGTTTCCATCTTTACCGTTCACACTCCAGTTTCCCCATCCACTTGTCCACTTTTTATTATCAGACTGAACAGGTTCTCCTTCTACACTAATGGCTGTAAAATTGCCAGTTTGGTATTCACCCTCTACTGCTTTTAATTCTTGCCAGCCATCTTCAAAGATGGTAACTTTTCCCGATTTCTTATTCTTTGGTGCTTTATCTCCCGCCATGGCAGTCGATCCAAAGAGAAGAGATACCAGCATTGCTGCTGATACCACTTTCATTATATTTTTAGATCCTAACATCGTCATCTTTTCAATCTTTATTTTCTAAGACCACTAACTTTGAAATCCTGAACGTATGTTGTTCTACTCAAATTCTTCGGATCTCCATTGTCAGCCTCAATTAAGAAACTCTTATGACGGAATGCAATGGTCACTACCTGTCCATCGTATGCACTTAAATCAACCATTCTTGCCTGAGCAAATGTAAAATTGTGAACCGAAGTAAAATCAAGATTATCCCAGTTTGCAGTTTCAACATCACCAGCAAAATTGGTAGAAATCATTAACTCAAGAGTATTATTGCTATTGGTTCCGTATCGACTATAGGCTGCAAAATCTAATTGAGAATTCACAAAATTTGTTAGATCCACATTCTCAGCATACAACCAATCATCATTTTCAGCTTTCTTAGAGATCATGATTGCTCCTCTGGCACTTAGATTATCCACATCCATAACGCTCCAGTTACCCCAGCCGTAATCCCATTTGAAATTGGTTGCCTGAACAGGATCACTCAAAAGACTTACTTCTTTCATATTTCCCAATCCTTTTTCTCCAGCCTTAGGAGATACTTCATCCCATCCATCTTCGAATACAACTTCAGGAGTTGGAACCTGAATGGTTACAGTAATTACATCAGTAAAAGTCACCTCACCTTTAATGTTCGTAGCTTTTACAGATAGAGTATATTCACCAATGGCAAGACTATTTCCCTCTGCAAGGCTAATCACACCAGTGTTCTGATCAATTGCAAATGCTCCCTTGTTATCAACAAGTGCATAAGTAATAGGTGTTGTTCCTACCACTGTTGGCTGTACAGACTGGAATGCGAAAGATTCGTTAACCACATATGCTGACTTCGAATATTGCAGGTCAGAAGGCAATACCGCTTTGATTTCCACAATCTGGAAAGAAGCTGCATTTGCAAACTCAGTACTTCCGTGAGCATTAGTAGCCACTACAGTAAGATTGTAGGTATTAATATCCAATGGATGATTTTCAGGCAATGAAATTACTCCTGTATTTTCATCAATGGTAAATGATCCAAAATCGTCTTTCAAAGCGAAAGTAAACGGACCTGTTCCAGCTACAGTAGGTTGAGCACTTTGCTTTGCCTGTAATTGCTGAACATCCAAATATTCCTGAGGTGAATAAACCAAATTATATGCCTTGGTTTCCACCTTCACCATTATTACCTCTTTAAACTCAGCTACACCTGCAGCATTTGACACATTCACCGACAACTTGTAGTTTCCAGCTTCAATATCTGAATCTAAAGCCAATGAAATCTCACCGGTTTCAGCACTTATAGTAAAATCACTTTCTCCTTCTAATGAAAAAGTAGCAGGTTGGCTTCCTTTAAACAAAGGCTTGCTTGTTTTCTGTCCTTCAGCTCCACGAACAATAGTCTGCACATATGGTGCATACTGCAATCCTTCAATTGTACTTGGAAGAATTCTCAACTCAACAGCTTCAGGAAAAACTTTCTCACCAACTTTGTTGCTTACCTTCACATTCAGTTTGTATAAACCAGCGACCAACTTGTTGTCATTAGTTAAACTAATCACCCCAGTTGAATCCTTAATAGTAAATACACCCTCTACATAAACACCACCATCTTCAGCAGCACCTTCCACAATTTCAAAAATTGGTTGAGAATCTGAAAAAACTACAGGTTGTGCAGTTTCCATTGCCTTTCCTTCATAAACTTCGGTAACTGAAGCATAACGCAGACCACTTGGAGCCAAAACGTCTTCTGCAGAATCACTTTCATCATCGCAAGAATATGCAATTACTGAAAGCAAGGCAAATGCCACTGCCAACCATTTGGATCCAAAACGCCATTTGTTTTTACAATCGTTTGAATAATTCATTGAATTAACGTTTTGATATAAGATTAGTATTAGATTTTCAACATCGTTCCGAAAACGACTGCGTAAATGTATCCTTGCTGTCAAAGGATAATGTGACAATTTTATTCAAAACATGTCCAATATCATTCAACTACCACCTTTCAAGTACGATAATCCAACTAACCACACGTTTTTCACCCATGTGTGAATAATTTTGGATACAAAAATATCAAAGTTCAAATCTTCTCAAACTTTTTATAGACAGAGCACTATAAAAAAGAATCATTACAAGCTGTAAAAAAAGGCTCTGAGTGGATGGTTTCTTTTGTTTCACGAAACCATCATTAGGAAAGAGTACAATATCATCCCAAAACTGTATCGAAAATGGAATAGAAAATAAAAAGTCGGCACTTGCTGCACCGACTTTCATTAAAATGAGTTCGACGTAAATCTATCGCAAATAGAACTTACAGAGAATAGATCTTTACATCGAACTCACGTTATACTATAAACCAGGATTAATCAGAATATCTCTTGCCGGAATCGGGAATAGATATTTATCCTCAGTAATGGTTGACGGATCAAAATCGCTACGTTCATCGGCATGATTCATATTTGCCTCTTTAACCATTTTACGACGAACCAAATCGTGCCAACGCTTCATTTCAAATGCAAACTCCCAGGCACGTTCCTGAAGAACTACTGCATCGAACTCTTCTTTGGTAGCTCCAGCAGCTAACTTTTGGCTTTCCACTGCACTTCCAAGGTAGGCACGATCCTGTACCTCCCACAAGGCTGCATAAGCTTCAGCCGATGGAGATCCTTCTGCAAGGTTAGCAGCTTCAGCATAAATTAGCAATACATCAGCATAACGGAAAATTGGAAACAAACAGTTAGATGTAGCCTCACTCCAGGTAGCACCACCAATATCTCTGAACTTGGCAATGAAAGGGTGTGCTTCCGCTGAATTCTCCCATGAGAACCATTTGGACTCAGTCATCAGTTTCCCCTTCTTGTCATATTTAATGGTTTCATAAATGGTCCATTCCTTACGATTATCATTAGGATAGTTACGAGCAAACTCCTTTTCTACAAGAACTTCTCTCCAACCACCTTCATCTTTACCTCGAAAAGACTTGTTTCCAAAACTTCCATAGTTTCGATTTGATGCAAAATCAGCATAAAATGCAAAAATGTGTTCTCCCTCAGAAAGACGATCTTCATAACTCCATAGGGTAGAAAAATCATTTTCCAATTGGTAATTTCCGGCGTCAATCACCTCTTTTGCCTTATCGGCAGCCTTTTGGTAGTATTCAGTTCCCTTTTCCAACGGCCAACCTGCCATGTGAAGATATACATAGGAAATCAGAGTCTTTACCGCACCCAAAGTTGGACGTCCTTTTTCTGCTTGTGTTGCAGGCAATGCCTTTTCTGCTTCCAAAGCATCAGCCAAAATAAACTCATATACCTCTTCAATAGACGATTTTGTTACCTTTTGCGCATCACCGCCATTCATTAGCTCTTTTACAATTGGTACTTCACCCCAGTAACGTACCAGGTTGAAATAGGCAAAAGCTCTCATGAAACGAACCTCGGCAATACGAGCATTTCTTAGCTCTTCTGACATTGGAATCTCCTGAATTCTATCCAGGTTATTCAAAACATTGTTGGCAGCACCAATTCCTCGGTACAAAGCCTTCCAAACCATTTCCAGGTCGTTGTTCTCGGTAGAAACTTCAAAATCATCGAATTCAAGCAATCTTTGCTTGTTTAATCCTCGAGTTGAAGTAATATCATCAGCTCCGCAATTCAATCCCCAGCCTCTTCCGCTTAAACCGTTCAAGCGACTGTCATCCTTATATATGTAGGTGTAAATAGGATAAATTGCAGCATCCAATTCCTGCTGTGTAGAAAAATAGTTATCCGGGCTTAAAAGGTATGTATCTTCTTCCTCCAGAAAATTACAGCCTCCCAACAGGCCCAAGCTAATCACCAAGCCAAAGCTTAAATTTAATTTATTTATAAATCTTTTCATATGATTATAATTTGTCTATGGTTGCCATATGGAACTCTCGATGAATTTAATCATTCTGATGTGTGTATTTTAGAATGCTAAAATTCATGTTCGTTTCATCTGTTTATCATTTATCTTCAATTGCCAAATGGAGCCCCCAAGGAAAACAGAATAAGCATTTTCCATATTCAGCTCCATAGCTTCTGAGTTGTATTAGAAAGTAAGGTTAACACCAAAATTGAATACTTTAGCCAAAGGATATGGAGCACGGTCAAAACCTACAAGGTAGTCAGCATTATTTGCTCCTCCCGGGTTATTTACCTCAGGATCGTAGCCTCTGTAATCGGTAGATGTCCATAAATTCTGTCCACTTACAAATACGCGCATCTTTTCAATGTTATAACGCTTTAGTACTGATTTACTAAATGTATAACCCAATGAAATATTACTCAAACGGATATAAGATCCATCCTCTACTGTTGCTGATGAATTATCTAGGTAAGATGTTTTATAAGTAGTACTAAATGCAGGAATTGAATTGCTTGGATTTTCAGGAGTCCAACGATTCTGGATATCAACATTGGTAGGATCCTGATTTCCCCAACCCATTGAACGGCTATACACTTCATTCTTGATATCATTTCCGAATGTACCTGTAAACAAGATATCCATATCGAAATTTTTATACGAAAATGAGTTTGACCATCCCATATTCCATTTAGGGTATCCATACCCAATTATCGTGCGGTCATCAGCAGTGATAGCCTTGTCATCATTCACATCTACAAATCTTGCATCACCAGGCTTGTTGCCATACACCGCTGCCTGATCAGCTTGGTCTTGCTGCCATACACCGTCAAATTTATATCCATAAATCAAGCCTAAAGATTTTCCTTTCTGAATCAATGCAAGTGCATTATTCTCACCCATGATAATTTTCTCAGTATCTCCCAAATTCATTACTTTGTTTCGGTTGATACTCACAGTAACATTACTGTTCCATTTTAACTCTCCAAACGAATGGTTCGTTCCAAGATCAAATTCAACACCTTTGTTCTCAACCTCTCCCAGATTCTTGAACTCTGATTTGAATCCTGTATAAAAAGGAACAGCCACTTCCAACAACAAATCTTTGGTTTTCTTATAGTAGTAATCAGCAGTTAATGACAACTTCCCATTGAACAATGCAATATCAAAACCAAAGTCTACCTGAGCTGTTTTTTCCCACGATAGGAATGGATTATTTGAACGAGCAGGAGCAATTCCTACACTAACACCAGAACCATCAATAGGATAGTTTACACCAGTGCTCATTAAACCTTTAGACTGATATGGAGCAGTAGCCTGAGAACCTGTAACACCAAAGCTGGAACGCAATTTCAGGTTATCAATGAAATCCAAATCTTTCATAAATGATTCCTCAGACAGACGCCATGCGAAAGATCCACTTGGGAAATATCCCCACTTGTGATTGTCAGCAAACTTCGACGAACCATCAGCTCTCATAGCAAGAGTCACCAAATACTTGTCGTTGAATACATAGTTTAAACGTCCTAAGAATGACATCAACTGCCAATCAACAAAAGAAGAAGATGGCGACAATGGCTCTTTACCCAAAGACACATCATAGAATCCATTTTCAACATCGAAATTTTTCACTGCCAAAGCTGAAGCTTGTGTTTTCGAACCAGTTTGCTCATTCACAAAAGTAAAGTTGATTTTATGCTTTCCTATTTGATTCTTATAGGTTAAAATGTTGGTATTCTGCCAAACAAATTCCTTACGGTTATTAATATTGGCTCTACCGTTGTCTCCTTCACCAGCGTAAAGATTCACACTTGAATACATGTTAGAAACGTAATCTCTGGTGCTATAACCTCCAGATACTCTCACATTCCATTTATCATTGATTTGATAATCGAAGTATGCATTGATATTTTGCTTCACATTATCGATGTAATGATTCTGCTCCATATAATCCGCTACCGGATTCGATACCGTTGCAAAAGAAGAACGTGTATAATTTCCCTCCTCATCGTAAATAGGAAGAGTAGGCTCCATGGTAATGGCATCATTAGAGATAGATCCGTTTGGCCAGCTCAACTTGTGAGGTCTGTCCTTACTAAGGATTCCATTGATACGAACTCCCATCTTCAAATTCTCTGAAAGATCTACATCAACATTTGCGCGATAGCTAAATCTCTCATAGTTTGAATTTTTAAGAATCCCTTCCTGATTCAAATACTGACCAGAAAACAAGAAGTTGAACCCATTCTTTTTCCCACTTACCGATAAATCGTGATTGTGAGTCAAGGCTGTACGATACACTTCATCTTGCCAGTCTGTACCACCATTTCTTTTGAAATTCTCAATCTGCTCAGCAGAATACTCTTCAGCACCTCCTGTTTGAACACGCTTTTTGTTGATTACCTCAGCATAAGAAGCCGCATCCAACAAATCCATTTTATTTGCTAATTGCTGAACTCCCACGTAACCATTGTAGCTCACCTGCATTTTTCCATCTTTTCCACCTTTTGTGGTTACAAGAATCACCCCATTGGCACCTCTAGAACCATAAATTGCAGTTGCCGATGCATCTTTCAATACCTCTAAAGATTCGATATCATTCGGATTTAAATCAGAAAGAGATTGACCAATAAAACCATCCACAATTACCAAAGGAGCATTGCTACCGTTAATTGAATTAGTTCCGCGAATTCTAATTTTAATATCTCCACCAGGAGCGCCACTGTTCGACTGAACAGAAACACCAGATAGTTTCCCTTGCAGCGCCTGGCTAACATTTGGTGTTTGAATGTCCACAATCGATTCCGCTGATACGCGAGAAGTAGCCCCAGTCAAGTCACTTTTGCGCATGGTTCCATATCCAATGGCAACCACTTCATCCAATCCCACGTTATCAGCCTGTAACTCAACGTTAATGATTTGCTGAGTTCCAACTTTAATCTCCTGTGTTTTCATCCCAACAAAAGAGAAAATCAAAATATCCCCAGCAGTAGGGACAGTCAATACATACTTTCCATCTAGATTGGTGATAGTACCTAAAGAAGTTCCTTTCACAATGACGGAAGCTCCTGGTACTCCTAATCCATCTTCAGCCAATGTAACAGTTCCTGAAACGGATCGCTCTTGAGCTTTCAGAAATTGTACCCCTACAATAAAGAGGCATACAAACAGTCCAATAATTTTTTTCATTAGGTCATAAATTGTTTAGAGCGGTAGATAGTATCTAAATCATCAATACATAATTTGAATACTTCTCTAACCAGGTTTAGTAATAGCAAGTCATCACAAATATTCTACTCCCAAAGACAGTTTTTGAAACCATCTAATCGTTTCCGTCTGCTTAATTCCAGAATATTTGTATAACTTATAGTTTCGCAAACGAATGCATAAATGTATGATCAGTATAAAATGAGCCTTTATCATTTTGTTCAAAACATTTCCAAAATCATTCGAGAAATAAAGGAAAGCCCCTTATATCATGACTATTGGACGATTTGGTCATATGATTGGATGATAATGGACGTGGTTTTTCACATAAAAAACAACAATCTACTTTTTATATAGATAGCAATATAAATTATGTTATCAAAGAGAGGCTTTATCAAACTAAGAAGGAATTTGAAATTTCCATGGAGTTGGTTTGCTGGTGTTCTGCTTGTATTTTTTTGAAACTAGAATTCAATTTCTGGCAATAAACTGAGTTGGATTTAAAAACTGAATACAACGCTAAGATGAGTCCTTGGCACCCACAAAAAAATCCCGAACTAAACAGTGCGGGATTTTCCTTGAATTCTATTTCAATTTATTCATTTCCTACCTTGGGATCTTCTCCTTTGGCATACCTCGAAGGAGAAATCTTAAAATGATCGCTAAAGCATTTGCTAAAGTATCGTGGCGTTGTAAAACCTACCGAATAAGCAACCTCAGAAACGCTCACGCCCACTTCCGAACGTAGAATTACAGCTGCCTTTTTCAACCGACTACTCAAAATGAAATCATTTGGAGTTTGCCCGGTAATTCCTTTTATTTTGGCATATAAACTTGTACGGCCCAGACACATTTCCTGAGCAAACTGGTTGACATCAAACTTTGAATTATCGAGATTTTCTTCAATCACCTTCATGGCCTTCTCCAAAAGCTCAGCATCCAATGAATTGGAAGTAATATTTCTCACTCCAATACTTGGATTTGTTCTAAACTTATCTTGTAGTAAGGCTCTTGATTTGATTAAATTTTTACATCGCGCCTGAAGTAATTTCATATTGAAAGGCTTGGTAATATAATCATCGGCACCAATTTCCATCCCTTCAATTTTATATTCCAAAGCATCTTTAGCAGTTAAAAGGATGATTGGAATATGACTGGTACTTAAATCAGTCTTTAATTTTTCGCACATCTCAGTGCCCGTTAACACAGGCATCATCACATCACTAATAATCAGGTCGGGCTGTATTTCAATGGCTTTTTCCAAGCCTTTCTGTCCATTCTCAACCCCAATTACATTATAATGGTCAGCAAAGGAAGTACACAACATATCACGCACTTCAAAATTGTCCTCCACGATTAACAAGGTTGGATTTGTTGATAAGATATTTGTTTCAGATAATCTACTATCTGATATTTCCAGCTGATCGGCAAGCATTTTTGTGTTGGAACTAAGCTCAAATTCGAATCCTTCATCCCAAATAACATTTTCGTCATTGAAATGCTCTTTCCCCTTAGGCAAGTATACTTCGAAACAAGATCCCTCATCGGTTTTGCTATCTACCTTTATTTCGCCTCCATGAAGGTCAACAATTCCTTTTGTTAGAGCCAATCCAATTCCTGATCCAAGATGCTGATGTTTTTGCTGGCTCAAATGGTCAACCTGATAAAATCGATCAAAGATTTTATCTAAATATTCCTCAGGCATTCCTTTTCCTGAGTCAATCACTTTCACAACCACCTGCTTTTCCAGATTATCCAGTAAAAGATATACAGAACCTCCATCGTCGGTAAATTTAAAAGCATTGGAAAGTAAGTTAAACAATACTTTCTCCAACTGTCTTGCATCGAACCACAAAGGAATACTATTCTGATGACATACCATTTTAAAACTAATATCTCTTCGTTGTGCATATTCTTTAAAAGAGTCATATATACTCTTTGTAAATTCTACAAAATCATGCTCATTCACCCTTAATTTCACATATCCAAGCTCCTGTTTTCTGAACTCCAACAACTCATCAACAAGTTTCTTCAATCGATAAGAATTCTTAAATGCAACCAAAATTTTGTTGTAGATTTTGGGAGCAATGCCAGATTCATCTAATAACCCTTCCAATTGGCCCAAAATCAATGTGAGAGGCGTTCTAAATTCGTGGGAAATATTGGTAAAAAATCTCAATTTTGATTGATTCAACTCTCTGATTCGTTCCTTGTCAACCTGCTCCTTTTTCAAATTTTCCTCCAAAATGGCTTTTGAAATTAATACGCGGTTGATATAGATTAAAATACTAGCTACAAAAGCCAGATACAATAAGTAAGCCCACCAGGTATTGTAAAAAGGAGGATCAATTTCAATATCCATTTTTGTTATTTGCCCATATGTACCATCGCGGTACACCTCTCTCACTTTAAATGTATAGTCTCCTGAAGGCAAATTGGTATAGCTTACTGTTCTTCTGTATCCTGCATCTACCCAATTGTCATCAAAACCTTCCATCAAATACTGGTACTGCGATTTGTTTGCCTTTAAATAGTTGAATGAAGTAAAATCGAAAGAGATTACACTATGTCTGTGGTTTAAATTGATTTTTTCGGTAAAAGGCAATGTTTTGCTTAAAATCTCACTCTCATCGCCTACTCGAACCTCTTTGTTGTTTACTTTCAACGAAGTAAAATAGAGAGGATGGCTGATACTTTGGTTTTGCAATTCCTTTTCCCAAAAGGAAACCATACCGTGAATTCCCCCAACAAAAACTTCCCCATCTGAAGTAATATACAATCCTCTTTCATTGATTTCACCCAATGGGAAGCCACTTTCATAGTCGTAGGCTCTGAATACCTCCTCTTCAACATCAAACTTGCTAATCCCTTTACTGGTAGCAACCCAAAGAAATCCATATCTCGACTCCGTAATCCCATAGATAAAATCAGACGGCAAGTCATAATTCTTACTAGAGTATACCTTGAAACTATCATCTTCGGGAAGATAACGGTTCAAACCTCCACCCGAGGTGGCAATCCATACTCTTCGCATATGATCCTGATAGATCTGATAGATAAAATCGCTACTGAGATTAAAATGTTTACTATCCCTTCTATAATTCTTAAGATGTCCTGACTTTACATCAAAAACACTTAAGCCTTTGGTTTCTGAACCTATCCACAATCTATCATCCTTATCAAGAAGTAAAGCAAGGATTTTTTGTCCTACCAGCTGCCTTTGCTCCTCTTCATCAAAGAAATCGGTAAACATTTCAGTTTTAGGATCAAACATTACCACACCTTTGTTGGTTCCAAGAATCAATTTGTTTTTATAAGGGATAATTGCTGAAATAATGTTACTTGGGATAGAATAAGACTGCTGATCGTTTGTTAAATATTTTTTGATTCTTCCGGTTTTGATATCCAAAACATTCAGACCACCCATATGAGTCCCGATCCATAGTCTGTTGTCATTATCTAAATATAAACTTTTGGCATTGTTGTTTGATAAGCTCTTAACACCTTCTCCTTTGGTGATATAGGTAAAACTTTTTTCCTTTCTGTTGTAGAAGTTTACACCTCCCCCCTCTGTTGCAATCCATAGATTCTTGTCATCGTCTTCCAACATAGATCCCACAACACGATAATTAATAGATTTATTATGCTCGGGATCAGCAACAAAGTATCTGAATATATTTGTTTTAGGATTATAGATATTCACCCCGCCAAAATAGGTTCCAATCCATATACTCCCCTCATGATCGCGAAACATTGTGTAGATTGAATTATGACTAAGGGCATTGGGGTTTTTATCAGACTGGTAATAGTTAGAGAACTTCCGACTTTTTACGTCCAAAACACTAACTCCAAGGAAAGTTCCAATCCAGATTCTCCCTTCCCTATCTTCCGAAATATCACGAACTACATTGTGAGCTAGACCTGTATCCTGAGTATAGTGTTTTAATACCTTTTCTTTATAAATTTCGTATACACCATTGTTCTTTGTTCCCACCCAAATGGTGTCCAACTTGCTTTTATAAATACAGGATACTTCATCTTTTAATATGGTCTTCAGGCTCCCATTGCTTACGTGACTAATCAAGAGTCCTTTGTTTTTCATGCCTAGAAAAAGATCTCCATTGTCGTCCTCATAAATCTCAACGACACTATTCTCTTCTGTATGTATATCTTTGACAGCAATAAATTCAGATTTTGTTTCCTTTAATCTAAACAGTCCGTTATTGGTTCCCACCCAGATATCTTTTTTACCAATATAAAAGCAATTTACATCGGCATGAGGGTAGTTTATCAACTCATCAGTTTCAATGTTATAACTTGATAAACCTTCCTCTGTTAAGATCCATAATCGATTTCTGGAATCAAATTGCAAGTCACGTATATTATTTCCCAAAATACTATTGGGATTCTCTCTCTCATGACGAAATATATCAATTTCGTAACCATTAAACCTGTTCAATCCATCACGTGTCCCAATCCACATGGTGCCCAAATGATCCTGTTCAAGTGCGGTTACAGATATTTGAGACAAACCATCTTTCAAATCAATGTGATCGAAATAAATATCCTGAGCCTGACAAATCAAGATCTCCAGCAATAAAACAAATAGAAGAAAGGTTTTTTTCATAGGTTACAGGTATTTTTTAACAACAAGATTGAGTCTTCCTTGTTGCAACAAATTAAATCATTTCCTATCGCATTCAAAAATTAAATAGACCGGTATATTTTACTGATATGTTGCTATTAAACAATGCTACCAATAATTCTTATTTTATCTATTTAACAGACTCAAGTTATACTTGATAAATTCTATTAAATAGATCTTAAAAAAAGGCAAAGTCGATTCCAATGAATGCAACTTTGCCTTTAACCAAACAGATTAACAATTATTCAATCGTCAATTATAAAATTATTGTGAAGCTATTCGCTAAGTTGCAAATCCTCGTTCAATGGCTTCAATTTAGGTAACATCAAATGTATGATTCCTAGAATCACAAGATATAGTAAACCTGCAACCAAGAACATCCAGAAATAAAATGAATTTCCTGATGAGTCTAAACCATTCCCTAAAGCAAAGTCAACCAACATACCTGCAATGGCACCAACCATTCCACCTATACCAACTACAGAAGCTACTGCTTTTTTAGGCATTACGTCCGAAACAAGGGTAAACAAGTTTGCAGACCATGCCTGGTGACCGCCAGAAGCCAAAGCGATTAAACAAACTGCGATCCACACATTTTCAGTAAGAGCTGCAAAAGCAACAGGAGCAATACATAGTGCACAAATTAATAAGGAAACCTTACGTGCTGCGTTTAAATTCCAACCTCTATTGATGAAGAACTTCGACAAATAGCCACCACCAATACTTCCGAAATCGGCAACCAAATAAATCACAACCAATGCTCCCCCTAACTCTTTAATACTATCCAAACCAAACTTTTGCTTGAAAAAGATACCACTCCAGAACATGAAGAAAAACCAAACCGCATCGGTAATTTTACCAATGGCAAACGCCCAGGTTTGTCTCAATGGCAACACTTTCGACCACGACAATTTTTCAGCTTCTTTTTCTGCATTTTCAGGCTTGTTATCCTGTAGGATGTAGGCAAGTTCTTCTTTCGATACCTTTGGATGCTCTTCAGGCTTTTTATAGGTTCTCAACCATAGTGTAACCCAAATAGCACTAAATGCACCAGTTACCAAAAAGGCAAACTGCCAGTTATCTCCGTTAGAAGCAACCACCAAAGGAATAATAGCTGGTGCCAATACTGCACCAACGTTCGAACCAGCATTAAAAATACCCGTTGCAAAAGCTCGGTCTTTCTTTGGGAACCATTCAGCAACTGTCTTAACCGCTGCTGGAAAGTTACCTGCTTCACCGATACCTAAACCAAAACGGGCACTAATAAAACCAATCAATGCAAAAGCTGGACGAACCGCAGCGTGCAACATTCCGAAAATACTCCAAATAGCAATAGATAATGTATATCCAATCTTGGTTCCAAATCGATCAATTACACCACCCATTGTAATCATACCTATAGCATATGCGGCTTTAAATGCCATATTGATGTACCCGTAATCGGCGTTGCTCCAATGGAATTTCTCCATTAAAGTAGGGCCTAACACTCCCATAATACTGCGATCCATATAGTTGATAGTTGTTGCAGCAAAGAGTAAAGCAAGAATTCTATATCTGTAGTTTCCCGCTGGCTTTTCTAAACCTGTTCCACTCATATTTATTTCTTTTTAACGAAGATCAACACTTCCTATTTTTTCAATTTCTTAATAATCTCGAAAGCTTTAGCTGTTGCCTCTTCGATGCCCTGATAATCAAAAGAGCCATCCTCTTTCTTTAGCATCAACTGAGACCCCATTCCAACGCAGTGAACTCCTGCATCAAACCAAGATTTCAAGTTTTCCTCGTCAGGCTTAACACCACCAGTTGGCATAATGCTCGACCATGGGAATGGACCTTTTACTGCTTTCACAAATTCTGGTCCTCCAACCTGGGCTCCAGGGAAAATCTTCACTACTTCAGCTCCCAACTCTTCAGCATACGATATCTCCGTAAGAGAACCACATCCTGGCGACCAAGCAACCTTTCTGCGATTACAAACTTTTGCCATTTCAGCATTCAGAATTGGTGAAACTACAAAGTTAGCTCCTAATTGAATGTACAGTGCTGTGGTACCGGCATCAATCACCGATCCAACACCCATCATCATCTCAGGACATTCTTTAGTAGCCCATTTATTTAATTCTCCAAAAATCTCGTGAGCGTAATCTCCTCTGTTTACGAATTCAAAAAGCCGTGCTCCTCCCTTATAACAGGCTTTCACCACCTCTTTACAAACCTCTATATCTTTATGAAAGAACACAGGAATCATTCCTGTTTCTTTCATTTTTAATGCAACTTCTATTCTTGAAAATCTAGCCATTTTTTCTAATTATGAATTTATCTTGCAACACGACCTGATGCATCACCATCCATTAGTTTCTCAACTTCTTCAACCGTAACCTGATTGTAGTCACCATAAATAGTGTGTTTCAAACAAGAGGCAGCTACAGCAAAATTCAAGGCTTTCTGATTGTCATTCGGCCAGGTTAGCAACCCGTAGATTAAACCTCCCATGAATGAATCTCCACCACCAACACGATCAACAATATGAGTAATCTGGTAAGTATTGTTTGCTTTGAACAACTCTTTTCCGTCATACAATACTCCTGACCATGAATTGTGATTCGCATTAATAGAGCCACGCAAAGTAGTAATTACCTTCTTACAACGAGGGAATTGCGTCATGATTTGTTCTGATACTGACAAGTATGCCTCAGCCTCAACATGACCACCTGTTACATCAACACCTTCAGGTTTGATTCCCAATACTTTTTCAGCGTCCTCTTCATTACCAAGAACCACATCAGTACCGGCAACCAATTCAGGCATTACTTCACCAGCAGACTTGCCATACTTCCATAGGTTCTTTCTGTAATTTAAATCACAAGAAACTGTAATACCTCTTTCATTTGCAGCATTAATTGCTTCCAAACACACGTCAGCAGCACCTTGTGAGATAGCTGGAGTAATTCCTGTCCAGTGAAACCAATTTGCTCCTTCGAACACTTTGTCCCAGTCAATCATTCCTTTCTCGATTTGAGAAATTGCAGAGTGAGCACGATCGTAAACTACTTTACTACCACGGCTTACAGCTCCGGTTTCCAAAAAGTAGATTCCCAAACGATCACCACCATATACGATATGCTCTGTGTTAACACCATACTTTTTCAGGTCCATTTCACAAGAACGTGCAATATCATTCTTAGGCAAACGAGTTACAAAACTTGCATCTATTCCATAGTTTGCCAAAGAAACAGCCACGTTCGCTTCTCCACCACCATAGGTTGCAGTAAATTCTTTCGCCTGTGCGAATCTTTCATATCCCGGTGTTGCCAATCGCAACATGATCTCTCCAAAAGTAATTACCTTATTACTCATCTCTATCTATCTTTTCCTTATTATCTATTTTACACTTACCACAATTGGTGAACTCAACTCTTCAGCTTGCTTCGCCATTAGGCTTTTGAAACTTTCCTTTTTTGCCCAGTTTGCATTTTCTTTTTCCCACACTGCAAAAAAGTAATGTGTAGCTGCTTTATTATTCGAAATCTTCTGAGTTACAAAGTGAGTTTCTCCAACTGGCTGATTCCATCGGCTGCCTTTAATTACATTTTCCGACAATAAAGGAGCATCACCTGTTCTTACTTTCTCAGCAGATTTCACAAGAATTCCCAATCCAAGGAAATCCTCATTCATTGATTGCTTGTCGTGAGTAGCAACACCTGTGAATTCTTTGTTCGCTTCAAATTCAAATGGCTTTTCCTCTTTCAAATAGCTGGTAACAATTCCTGTTGCCAATTCAGCTTCTTCTTCAAGACCTTCAACAGTAACATCACTTTGGAACCAATATTTTCCAGCCCAAATCGAAATTCTTTCAGTAGCATTCAACATCTTACCATCAACATTCCAACCTGATAATTTCAAATCAAAAATAGAACGCACAGGACCTCGTGATACAAGCTGAAATTCGAAACGTTCAACGCTTCCTAATCGATAAAGAGAATCTTTGTGAAACATTGCTAAACCGCCAGCTCCCAATGATGGTCCAACGTGCAATACATCCATTCCCCAATCTGATAATTTATGGTAAGAACCACTTGTTTTGGTTCCAATTTTATTCATCACCATTTCAGGAGAAAGCTTACCGAATAAGTCTTTTGCATTGCGACAATCGAAGTAGTTACGGAATCCCATAATATCATTTTCCCAGCTTACACTTTCGGCCTGGTATTTTACAGGAACACCAGTAAATCCTTTTGGAGAAACTGCCTGATCCACACCTTCAAATCCTTCTTCAATACTACCTTCACCCAAACGAACATTGGTACGGATGGTAAATTGTGGTACTTCATTTAATGAAACCAATTTTACTTGAGGACGTTTGGTTTCGTTTGAGGTAAAATTGCTCACAAATACCAACTCATCCCAATTCCCATCACGGTCTAAATCATCAACCTGTGATGGAATATATTTGCCATTGGCTCCTAATACAACAGGAACCTTATCGGCAGGAATTTCACCTACTAATTTCTTTACATCTGCCCTGCTGATTACAACAGGTGCATCCGTTCTATTTTCAAGCAATTCATTTTTCAACTCTAAGGATGGAGTTGTACAGGACTGAAAAACAAAAGCCAAGGCAGCAACAACTAAATATCTTTTCATGGTCTTTTCTATCAAAAGTGCTTATTCAACTAGCTCTATAAAAGAGATTTTATAGCCAATCGGTAAACTAAAAAAGGAAAGGAAGAGTTATGGGCTCACTCCCCAGCAACGCCATTATTTATTCATTCTTCCTTTCCATATTGTACACAACTTTACTAACTATTCTTCGTTTGAAGGTTTTCCAATGGTCGCAAGAATACCACCATCAACATACACCACATGTCCATTAACAAAGTCTGATGCTTTTGAAGCAAGAAATACTGCTGTACCTCCTAAATCTTCTGGATCACCCCATCGAGCTGCTGGCGTACGGTTAATGATAAATTCGTTAAATGGATGACCATCAACACGAATTGGTGCTGTTTGAGAAGTGGCAAAATAACCAGGACCAATTCCGTTGGTTTGGATTCCGTATTTCGCCCATTCTGTTGCCATATTTCTGGTCAACATCTTCAATCCACCTTTTGCCGATGCATAAGCACAAACATCATTACGTCCAAGTTCACTCATCATTGAGCAAATGTTAATGATTTTACCTTCACGGCGCTCAATCATTCTTCTACCAACGTATTTACCCATAATGAAAGGACCTACCAAGTCAATATCAATTACCTGACGGTAGTCTTTTACTTCCATATCCTGCATAGGAACACGCTTGATGATACCAGCGTTGTTTACAAGAATTCCAATAGGACCAACCTCGTCTTCGATTTGTGCAACACCAGCTTTTACCGCTTCTTCATCAGTAACATCAAAAATGTAACCATGCATTTCAATGCCTTTTTCAGCATAAGCTGCTTTACCTCTTTCCAAAGCATCTGGCGAAATATCATTTACAACAATTTTTGCACCTGCTTCTGCTAAAGCGGTTGCAATGGCCATACCAATACCATGAGTAGCACCAGTAACCAATGCAACCTTTCCTTCTAACCTAAATAAATCTAAAATCATAACAACTACTATATAATTAATAACACAACAACTTCTTAACGCAATTCATCTGGTTGACAGATATCCATATCACCATAGTCAAGGTTTTCACCTCCCATACCCCAGATAAAAGTGTAGTTACTTGTACCGGCAGCCGAGTGAATCGACCAGGTTGGAGAGAAAACAGCTTCCTCGTTCCCCATCCACAAGTGACGAGTTTCTTTTGGTTCTCCCATAAAGTGACAGATTGCCTGACCTTTTGGTACTTCGAAATAGAAGTAAGCTTCCATTCTTCTGCTATGCGTATGCGCTGGCATGGTATTCCATACACTGCCTGGGTGCAACTCGGTCATCCCCATTTGCAATTGATTGGTTTTAATGGTATCCGAAACAATCAACTTGTTCAATGTTCTTCTGTTCGAATTTTCCGGCTCACCTAATTCAATGATAATTGCATCTTCACGTCCAATTTTCACTGTTGGAAATGCTTCGTGAGCAGGAGCTGAGTTCATGTAGAAATGAGCAGGTGCTTCAGCATTTTCACTACTGAATAAGATTTCCTTCTTTCCTTTTCCTACATACAAAGCTTCTTTATAGTCTAGCTCGTATACTTCACCGTCAACCGATACTTTTCCTTTTCCACCTACATTAACAATTCCAAGCTCTCTTCTTTCCAAGAAATACTCCGCCTTTAATGGATCAATGCTTTCTAACTTTAATGTTTCATTTACAGGTACTGCACCAACAACAATCAATCGATCGTACTGTGAATAAGTTAGATTCACATTACCTTCTTCCATGATATTCTGCACCAAATACTCATCTCTTAATCGATTGGTATCATAGTTTTTAGCATCCGCTGGATGGGTAGCATATCTTTCTTCGTATTTCAATCCCATTGCTAACTATTTTTATAATTTGAAAAATTTTAATCGAGTAATGTGACCTGTTTTATCACCTCTCGATGGATACAAAGAAAGAAAATGCAATTGAATTGTGCAATCGATTGTCTTATTATTCTTCATTTTTACTTTTTTCAATCGATACCGAAATACATTCAAAAAGCAATAAACACCTGCTTTATAAAGCTTTTAAGTGTTGTGATATTTTTTTAATTTAAATTTAATCCGCGCAATCGATTACCTTTTATTTGTCACTTTTAGGCTATTTATAAAAATTAATTGCATCTTTGCAGCGTGAATTAATACCTCTATAATCAAAATGAAGAACGAGAATAACGTTACCATACACGATATTGCCAAAGCATTAAATATCTCCGGATCAACCGTATCCAGAGCTCTTAATGACAATGCACGCATCAGCGAAAAGACAAAAAAGGCAGTAAAAGACATGGCAAAACAGTTGGGCTATCAACCCAATGCGCTTGCATCTAACTTGCGCACAAGTTGCACAAATACCATTGGTGTGATTATTCCCAGAATTAGCCGTTACTTCTTCTCTTCTGCAATTACTGGTATTGAGGAACTTGCTCGCAAAAAGGGTTTTAACGTTATCATTTGTCAATCCAATGACCTGGAAGAAAGAGAATCCGATTGTGTACAAACACTTTTTGCTTCGAGGGTAGATGGTGTAATCTCTTCGGTAGCCTTGAAAGCTGAAAACTACGACCACTATAAAACCTTTACCAACAGAAATATACCACTTGTATTTTTCGATAGAGTTGTAGACGAATTAGAGACAAGCAAAGTAGTGGTGGATGATTTTAAGGGTGGATTTATTGCTGCCGAACACCTTATTTCGAAAGGATGCAAACGAATTGCACACATTAGCGGACCACAACATTTGAATATATATATCAATCGTCTTCAAGGCTTTTTAAAAGCAATGCGCAAACACCATATCGATATTAATGAAGAATTAATAATTGAAAGTCCATTAACCCGGGAAGATGGTTTGAGATGTGCAAAAACACTTTTGGAATCAGACAATCCGCCTGATGCTATATTTGCTGGTAATGATACAACTGCCCTTAGCATTATTCTTTATGCCAAAGAAAAAGGGATTAAGATACCCGAAGAGGTAGCAGTAGTTGGATTCAGTAATGAACCGTTCTCGGAATACCTTAGCCCATCTTTAACCACGGTAGAACAATCAGGATTTGATGTGGGAACCAAAGCAACAGAACTTTTATTGGATATTATCCAGAACAAAACTGGCAACAGGCAGGAAACCATAGTTCTTCCTGTTAATTTAATTGAACGAGAATCTTCGAACAGAAAGTAAGCAAGTATATCTGATCGCATAGAGAGAGTGCTAAAAATGAACATTTCTCCTTAAGATTTCAAATTGAGATCATAATTGCGAGAAGTTTTCACCAAAACAAAAGAGGTTGTCTTTCTATTTAGACAACCTCTTCAACAACAATAAAATTGAGTCAACAATACCAAAAATCGGATTCAATTCTAATGAAAAACAACATTTATAGTGAAATCACTAGCACTTAAAGTTTAAGTTAGCATCTATACACTCAATATTTATTCAAAGCTCTTCAAAATACCCTGAAGAAAATCTCTATCTTGAGACCCGTCTTTAGTCAACTTTAAATAATCATTTCCTATTTTTTTTGCTCCCTCAATATTTCCAGCCATAAAATGGGCAAAGATCTCCGGAAAACAAACTCCACCATTTTCAGGCCAAGCTTTTTTAAATTCTCCGACCCATTCAAGTAAGATCTTACGCTCCTTAAATGTCGAAAAATCCAAATTATCTTTAGCCATCCAGAGTCTCCAAATTAACTCACCATACACTCCAGGATTATTTGTCGAGAATTTTTGTATATATTTTTTCGCAGCGTTTTCAAAAGCAATTAAATCAGCTCCATGAATGGCATGCATCCATTCTGCTCTTGTAGAAAATTGATCCAAATCAGCAAAGCCCATATCCTGGTACTTTTTATATACTTTTTGATAATTAGCAGTCCCAAAATCCTTTTGCAGTTCATAGTCAATTTTGTTGTCTATTGCTCTAGCTATTTCAAAGGGCCAAGCAACTTTTTGGTAGTCTTTTCTGTGCTGTACCAAATATTTAAATACCTCTCCGTCCAAATCCAGTTTCACTACCGCTAAAGTTTTAAAAGTCAAACTATCCAACTTCTGCTCCTCGGTCAATCCGTTAAAATAGGAATCAAATTCTCCCTTAGAGTTTTTGTCAAAGGCGAAATACTTTAATGCCACCGGCAAAGAACGATCACCATTGTGCCACTTCTCAATTACAGATCCTACTCTTCTGTTTTCATCAAATACTACCTTTGCTTCAGCCACCAACTGTTGCGGCACTTTAAAACCTGTTGAAACATGCAGAAGTTTTCCATCTCCGTCTAACCACATTAGCGTTGGATATGCTGTTACATGATACTGATTTGCAATTTCCTGGTTATTGCTATCCTTTTTATCTGCCTGTAGTTTAAAACACACAAACGATTTATTGAAATAATCTCCCACAATCTTTTGCGGAAAGACCTCCTTGGATAACTTCTTACATGGACCACACCACGAGGTATAAACATCTACAAAAAGAGGTTTGTTTTCCGTTTTGGCCTTCATTTTGGCTTCCTCAAAACTTCCGTGAAAGAACTCAATCCCCTGGGCTTTAATACCCAAAGAAACACTGAATAATAACAAGAAAGTCAAAATGCCTTTCTTTTCGATTCCTTTAAATAATTTCATGATTTTTTTATTTTAGTGCTGTTTTAAATATCATTTACTATTTCCAATCGTACCCCTCTAATTTCCCCTCTTAATTTTTAGGCGGTCCAAATGCACAAAACCATCATTATTTAGGATAAGAGGAATGATCCGTCTCCCTCAAAAAGCGGCATAAATCTGGTTCAAAAACAAGATATGGATAGGCAAACCGGTAGGTGAAACAGTATCTCTACCGAACAGCTAGTATGATTAAAAGAAACTGAGGCACTGATACAACAATGCCTCAGAATATTATTTATCTAGGGTTCTGTTCAATTAAGGAATTCAACTCAATTACTTTACGTGGAATCGGAAGAACGTATCTGTTACTTCCCGGCTCCAAAGTATAGCTTTCACCAAACAAAGTACGAGTAATGGTTTTGGCGGTTTTTGGATCCTTATTCAATCGCTTTAAATCGAACCAACGAAGACCTTTGAATAAAGTTTCTCTTCTTCGCTCATCAAGAATCAACTGTAACAAGGCATCTGGATTGGTTTCTGTAAGCTCAGGAGTTCCGGCTACATATCTTTTTTCACGAACAGCATTCAAAGCTAGCAGTGCTCCGTTCACATCATTATCACGAAGTTTTGCCTCTGCTTCGGTTAAAACAACTTCACCCAATGAAATCCCACGATTAAAATCTGCTATATCAGAACATCTGTATCCATTTGGATCCTGATCAAACGAATTGTACTTGTAATCTGTGAAGAAATTTATAAATCGTAAATCAACAGTTTGATCCATTAAAGCAAGCAACTCATCAGAAACATAGTACTGGCTTGAAAAATCAGATTCCCATTTGTAAAAAATTACATCTGGTTTTTCCCATCCAGAGAAAGGAGGCCAGTTGGTAATTCCAAAATCCGGTTGTCCTGGTGTCTCTTGACCAATGGTATTGTAATCCATTAGTTCTGGCATCAGAGTTCTCACTTGCTCGGCATATTCCCAAGCTTTTTTATAATTTCCCTGATAAAGGTGAAGGCGTGCCAATAAACCCAAAGCTGCTGGCTTGGTTCCCTGAAAGGTATAATCAGCAGTATTGGAAAGTAGCTCCGCGGCCTCTTCCAAATCCTGACGAACCTGATCGTAAACCTCTTTAACTGTTGACCTTGCATAAGTAAGGTTAATATCCGATTCTAAAGGCATAGGTACACCCAAATCAGTAGAAGATGTGTTCGAATCATAATGTTTTCCATACAAATTCACCAAAACAAAATATGAATTCGCCCTGTTTACCAGCGCATTACCTTTTACAAAATTGCGTCCATATACTCCATCACCTTCCGGGGCATTATCTATGTTTTCAAGAATGTAATTGCACAAATAAATTACATGATAAAAGCCATTCCAATCACGATCATCACTTGTAGGCTCATACAGATGATCTGCCCATACATAAGCGTTTTGACCAGCAGATGACACCCCAGAAGCAACAATATCCGGCAACCTACTATCATCTGACATCAAAATTGAATTAGCATGGCTATATGTTATTGCATTATCATCATATGGATCAAATGCATCAAGAATCATCCCCAAATCATCTACCGTTTCAGGGATCAGGTTTCCTTTTGGTGTTTCCTCAACAAAACTTTCGCAAGAAAAAAGCAGTAAGGAAATAAAAACTAAATATATATTTCTCATGATTCGTTTTTTACAAGTTTAATTTTAGACTAAGAGTATACTTGGCTCTTACTGGTAAAGAAAATGGTGAACCAAAGCCTGAATTAGCAAGATAATCACTATCCAAATTATATCTGTTGGCCGCCCAATACCATACATTCTCTGCACTACATCTAATTGAGCCTCCCTTTACAACAGGTAATTTCTTACATATTTTATTTAAATCGTAAGCCAAACTAATGCTCTTCAATCTTATAATATCTCCATCATCAACTAGGTAATCACTGTATTTTACAGCATTAATTCTAGCCCCAGAAACAAATCCCGGACTTGCATCCAACTTAGGCACCCATTTTGTCAACTCATCGCCAGGTTTTGTCCAGCGATACTTTTCAGACATCCACTCCGTAGGATTAAAATCAATAAAGAAAGAATTGTCAGGCGCAGGCATTCTCACTTTATGTCCTAGTTTGTACGTTACCAATATGCCCAAGGTAAAATTCTTATATTGGAACGTATTAGAAAGGCTACCAAACATTGGTGGTGTACTTCTACCCATAAATTTGTGATCATCTATTGTAAGAGAATACATCGCTTGATAAGGCAGTTTTGTATCGTCTCCTTTCTTCATAACTTGAGGTTCCCCATTAGCATCCAATCCTCCATAACGAAGAGCTGCGATATAAGAAATTGGCTTTCCTTTCATTGGAGTCTGGAAATAAAGACCACTTGCTGAAGGGGTATAGCTAATTGAAGTCACCTCGTTGTGATTGTAAGAAAAATTCAATCCTGCATCCCACTTCAACTCATTGTCAAGAATGCATCCATTTAGAGATAAATCCAAACCTCTATTTCTAACAGTTGCTGCATTTTTAAGAATACTTCCCCATCCTGAAGTAGGATCATTCTTCACATCACTTAACAAATCCTTTGAATTTTTCTGATAGAATTCAACAGACCCATGCAAACGATTATTCAGCATCGAAAAATCTACCCCTAGATTTAATACATTGGTTTTTTCCCAACCTAACTGTGGATTTTCAGGATTGGTAATAGAAAGGTAATTTAAACCCGCTAAAAAAGTAGATTGATCAATTCTACCGGTAATATCAGGTCCCGTGTTTTTGTTAATATTTCCACTTAAACCAAATGAAGCCTTAACAGCTAAACTATTGATCCATTCACTGGAAAAAAACGACTCTTCAGACAATTGCCATTTTCCACCAACAGACCACGATGGGTTGTTTCTGAATTTTCTTGAATTCACCAACATGTTGGTTTGATCCAAACGAACACTGGCAAATACATCATACTTTTCCTTAAAGGTTACTGCTCCTGTACCAAAATAGGATGCATACTTTTCAACTGTTTCACCTACCATAGGAGAGTAGCGATACGATGTATTGGTTCCTGTATATCCTTTTACCTTTCCAGCCTGTAAGGAAGCCAAATCAATAGCTTCACTGCTAAGTGTTTTATTATCGTAACCAAATAGTCTGTTGCTATTAAACCTGGTTTTAAGTGAATACAACTCGTTTCCGGCCATCAGCTTCACTCTAAAATCATCATAGGTAAAATCATACTGAAGCGTGTTCCTAAAAGCGAAGGAAACCAATCGTGTATTGGAAAGATCTAAAAGACCACCTTTCTGAGGCATATGATAATCTACAATTTCTGGTGTAACTGGATCATCCACCTCTGTATATTGATTCTTTAAAGATCTAACAGCATCATGGTCTTTTCCGTACAAATTACGCCCTTCAACTCGTCCTGTCTCATAACTGCCATAGGTAGTAAATTTTAATCCTTTAAGCAATTCCAAGGTAAGTTTAGCTGAAGTAGCGAAATTAATGGTCTCTTGTTCATTATCATTCGTTCTTACCTGGCGCAGGTTATTCATACTCCAGTCTAAAAATCCATTTGCTTCCAAAAGATCTCTATATTCCTTGGCAATACTTTTGTTCTGATCTACATATTCGCCATTTTCATCCAATACTCTTTCATAAGGCAACATGCTCCATACACTTCCATCTCCGTTGTTCTTGTCATTCTGGTAAGTCCCTCTTACACCTAACTGCAAATCAACGCCTTTTGCAATATTGATATCCGTATTGCCAATAAAATTCATCTTGTCAGATGAATTGCCAACAAGTTCCTTATCCGTCTGATCATAATTTAGCGAGAAATAGTGAGAAACTTTCTCATTTCCTGCCGTTAAGGAAAGGTTGTGTTGCTTCACCACCTTATGTCTGTAAAACAAATCCTCGATTTGACGTTCATTATCAAAAGAGCCAATGTTTGCAACTCTGGCTTTAGCTTCTTCTAATGAGATCGTACCAGCCTGCACATAGTCCATCCATACTTTCTGAATTTGATTGTATCCCTGGTATGGTGACCATCTAAAGATCCCTTTACCCAAACTTCTTTCAAACTCCAAAGCAGCATATTCAGATGCATTTAATCTGTGATAATCTCCTACGTCAACTTTATCTTCAATGCTATAGTCCCCAGAATAACTTATTGAAACCTTACCATCTTTTGTTCCTCTTTTGGTTGTAATTACAATCACTCCATTGGCGGCTCTCACCCCCCAAATCGAGGCAGAAGCAGCATCTTTAAGTACTGAAATCTGATCGATATCATTGGGATTGATGTTCATTACAGAACTTTCCAATGGAATTCCATCCACTACAATAAGAGGTTTTGTTGTTGTCATAAGTGAACCCTCACCACGGATTACCAAATTGTTATCCTTATCTACATATACACCTGTAGAAGCACCAACTAACTTCTCTCTAAAATCGGTAGAAACAACACGGTCCAACTCTTCATTTTCAAGAATCGTGAATGATCCGGTTGCTCTCCCTTTCTCAATGGTCTGAAGTCCTGTAACCACAACTTCTCCTAAAGTTTCAGCATCTGTAGTTAATTTGACATTCAGTATACTTTGCCCTGTGTATTTAACTTCCTGAGGCATCATTCCTACGAATGAAAACACCAACACTGTTTCGTCTTGATCAATTTCCAAATAATAATTTCCATCGATATCAGTGGCTACCCCAATATTGGTTCCTTTGATAACAACAGAAACACCAGGAAGTGGAACACCTTGATCGTCGGTTACTGTTCCTCTAATCGTTTTTTGTTCCTGAGCTTCATTGGTAGAATTAATTTCACTTTGGGGTTTATCAACAATTAGGATTAAATCCTTTTCTACCTTAAAGGTTTTTCCAAGTGGCTCCAAAATTTCTTTCACCACTTCTTCCCATTCCATACCCTGAAAGTTTACTTCTTCAAGCATATGATTTTTCAGCTCTTCGCCACGATACAAAAAGCCAATTCCAATTTGACTACTTATCTCTTCCACCACTTCTTGAACACTTACAGATTTCATTTGCAAGTCCACCTTACCACTTTGCATACCAGCATAACCAGGCAAGCTCAAACAGAGAATGAGCATGAAGCTTAAAAATCTTTTGTGCCATTTGTAGACACCATTTGGTTTTTTTTCCATAATTTCGAGTTAGATTTAAGTTATTCGAATACGCAAGTATTCTTTTAATCATCTTAAAACCGATAAAGTGTGCAGCTTTATCGGTTTTTATTTTTACTTAACTACAGATAAGACACGTGGAAGAAAATATAGGGTGGGTAGATTTATTAATTTTTCTAATCATACCTCTTTCCTCTTTACAGCACAACACACACCTCTTAATAAGATGATTAAACAATTAAATCTCTAAACAAGATACAAATTGTTTTACTCAATTTTAAATGATTAATTCTTATCATCCACCTACAAACTCATTACGAAATATTTGATATTCTGCTAGAACAATAGAAGTATGCTTTTTTATAATGCCCGACAATTCAACAGCAAATAAACATCTACTATTCTCTATTTTTAATAAATCTATTCGGGATTTTCTTAGTATGAAAAGGTAATCTAACCAAATAAATTAAGGATTTAGGCCATAAATAAAGGTGTCTTCTTTCGAAGACACCTTTATTTATATTTTGCAATATTCTATTTATACTTTCTCTTGAACAATTACGGCATTATCCTTAATCACAAAACTTACATCAGACAGTTGTTCCAATAAATCAAAAATATCCTGTAAGCTTTCGTATTTTTTCATTCTACCGGTAAAATAATTTTCTTTCACTTTTTCATTAACAAAAAAGAAATCAACATCATACCAACGAGATAGGATCAACGACAAATCTTCAAGGTTCATATTATCCAATACAAATACTCCATCTTTCCAAGCAGTAAAAATACTTGCATCTACAGCATTCACTTCAATTTTTTTGTTCCCTTTTGAATAACAAGCTTGAAAATTGGGAGACAAAACTGTTTTTATCTTATTATCTATTCCTTGAGCGAGTACTTCAACTCTACCATTTACCAAAGTGGTTTTAATTTCCTTTTCATCGGAATAAGCTTTCACATTAAAAGCTGTACCCAAAACCTTTACATTTAAATCATCAACCTTAACAATAAAGGGCATCTCCTTGTTATGAGCAACTTCGAAAAATGCTTCACCCGATAAATAAACGATACGTTTATCTCCAACAAATTTTGTCGGATATTTAAATGATGTTGCCGAATTCAACCAAACCTGGGTGCCATCAGCCAATCGCAACTTATATTCTCCCCCTCTTGGTATTTTTAGCGTATTGTATGTTTCAGTTTCAAGCAAGTTTTGATTTGATTGGTACTTCAATATCCCTGAAACATTCTGTATTTCAGTTCCATCTGATTCTTTCACTATTGTATCTCCTTGCTCGAGACTTACCACTTCTCCATTCGCTAATAACAATTCTGCCTTTGAAGATCCTGGTTCAATTGTTTCAATACCACTTGCTAATGTATTTTCATCAAACTTATTTGTATTTAATATTAAATATGTAGCAATACAAATGGGTATTAATATGCTTGCAGCATATCTTAATACAACAGCTAATTTTATCTTTTTTCCTTTCTTTTTGGCAATGTGTTTTTTGAATTCTGCAATGGCTTTCTCTGTGTCAGGTCTTTTCACCTCTTCATTTTCTGCAGCAACATAAAAGGACTTGGATTGTTCAGCGTATTTTTTGTGCTCCATCGAACACTCCAACCACTCTTCAAATTCAAGTTTTTCAGCTTCAGAAACACTTCCAAATAAATTTCTGGAAATCACTGACCAATCTATATTTTTGTTCTTTTTGTTACTCATCTCAGATTTATGACACTTACATATCTAATTAGGGTGGTTAAAAATTTAGAAAAGATTTACAATTTTATTCTGATTAATAACAATATCATCAGCTTCAAATAATCATCAAAGTTACATTGACGTAAAAAACGATAAGCTCTCTTCATGTGATCCTTTATCGTATCCACCGACAATCCCAATTCTTCGGCCACCTCTTTGTATTTCATATCCTGCAACACACACATTTTAAAGGTTATCCTACACTTTTCCGGTAAATCTTCTACTGCATGTTTAATCCTTTCGATCAAATCTTCATCATCTACCATCTCATAATTACCCGCAAATTGAATGGCATCCATTTCTTTCTTACGATACTTATCTTCCACTTGCAAATGTCGAAGATAGTTCAAACATTTATTCCGAATGGTAGAATACAAATATGACTTTAAGGATTTAGTGATTCTTTGACTTGAGGCTGATTCCCAAAGTTGATAGTATGATTCCTGTACAATATCTTCTGCAATATCCAACTGATACACATAAGTTTGCGCAAACACAGTAAGATCTGCATAATAAAGCCTGTAAAGCTCTTCAAATGCCTTCTCTTTTTTCTCTTGTATACCTTTCAGTAAGTCAGACTGGGAGTTCAAAATGGAATTATAATTTGGTTATTTGTCCGCAAGATAGAAAATTGTACGAATAAAATACAAATCGTGTTTTGCCTAGAATCAACATCTCAATACCCAAATGCTTTCTTCTCAAGAATTCTGAAATGTATTTTTAGACTTAAACTTAATGATCATATTAATCTGTCAAATGCAATGATTTAGAAGGAAACAAACGCAACCACAATGAAATATCTCTAAAGGAATTCTAAACAATATTATAAGTTAATCTTGATATGATATCTTACCGGGATTTTAAACAACAATTTTCATAAACTCACAAGCAAACACAACTTTTCGTTTTGCTCACCACAGTATTTAATCATGTAAAATCATAGATTCGTTCCACTCCCTCTCTCTGCAAAACATAAGCCCTGAACTTGAAAAACTTTGGAGCTATTTTATTGCATGTAGTTTTAAAAACCATTTCTTTTGCAAAACAAATTTGTATTCTCTTATTTTCAAAACGGATGCATTGCTTTATCACCTTCAACAAACCATTGGAACACAAAGTACTTCCTGAGTGCTTTACCAATCCATTTAACTATACGCCTCACCCTTTATGCATACAAGCTGCTAAAGAACTTCAAGCCAAACTTGGGACGCCAAATCCCAACTCCAAAGGTAAAATGTATGGTGTGTTGATTGTAAAAAATCACTTCGACGAAATTGGATACATTGCGGCTTATTCAGGCAACGATCAAGCTCAAGAAACTCAGATTCCATTTGTACCACAAGTATTCGAAATCACCAATCCCGATGGATTTTTTCGAAAAGGTGAAGCTGAGTTGAATCAAATCAATCAAGCCATTTGTAAGGAAGAAAATTCGCCGGACCTAAAACAATTGCAAAAAGAACTGAATAATGAAGTTCAAAATGCAAATGACACTTTAAAAGTAGCGAAACTTGACATGGCTAAAGCGAAAAGAAAAAGACAAGTCAAGCGAACAGAAGCTGAAAATCATCCTGACAAGGAAAGCATTCTAAAACATCTTGTAAAAGAAAGCCAAACAGAGAAAAGTAAATTTAACAAGCTAAAGAAAGAGTGTAAAGAAAAGATTGAAAGCTTACAATTAAAAGCGGATGAGCATTACCACCGAATTACAGGTTTAAAACAGGCGCGTAAAACTCAATCAGCTCAACTACAAAAGAAAATATTCGATAGCTATCTTTTTTTGAATATAGAAGGTAAAGAAAAAAGTGCAAACGCAATTTTTAAGGAAAACGAAGCCAAGGTTCCTCCTGCCGGTGCTGGTGATTGCTGCGCGCCTAAGTTATTACAATATGCATTTCAGAACAAACTGAAACCTATTGCTATGGCAGAATTTTGGTGGGGAACATCTCCAAAAAAAGAAATCCGCAAACATGCTTACTTTTACCCATCGTGCAAAAGCAAATGTGAGCCCATACTAGGACACATGCTAAAAAGGATGAGCATAGAAAAAGCAAAGCAAGAAGATAAAAACCTATCCATAAAAGTCCTCCATGAAGATGATGCCATTGCCATCATCAACAAACCTTCAGGTTTATTGTCAGTACCTGGAAAAGAGATGAAAGAATCAGTATATACTCAAGTAAAAGCTCTGTATCCTGATGCTGATGGACCTCTTATCGTTCATCGTCTTGATATGGTTACTTCGGGCATTATGCTTATTGCCAAAACAAAATCTGCACACGTAAACCTGCAGAAACAGTTTCTTAGCAAAAGCATTCAAAAAAGATATGTGGCTATATTGGATGGTATTATTGAGGAAGATTCTGGCACCATTGATCTACCCTTGCGTGTTGATTTGGATGATCGTCCTCGTCAATTGGTTTGTTTCGAACATGGCAAGCCTGCTTTTACCAAGTGGAAAGTTGTGGAACGTACTTCATCAAAAAGCAAAATACACTTCTACCCTATCTCTGGGCGTACACACCAGTTACGGGTACATGCAGCTCATCCACTCGGATTAAATACCCCAATCGTAGGTGATCCGCTTTATGGTCTGAAAGCTGATCGTTTAATGTTGCACGCCGAGGAAATTACATTTGTGCATCCTTCAACACAGGAAAAGATAAATTTTAAATGCCTGGCAGAATTTTAAACCAATTTCCACCATACCGATAAGTTATTTTAGGATGTATTTTACCCCTGATTTACAAACACATCCCCTTATACCTTCCTATTTTCAGGATAAATAAATATGTGAATTGTTAAATTTTATATTCTCGATCTTTTTAAAATCTGCAATTTTATTCTACTTTTGTGTGCAATCTCAATTATTGCAACACTGGAAAGGTGCAGGAGTGGTTGAACTGGCTCGCCTGGAAAGCGAGTATACGCCAAAAGCGTATCGGGGGTTCGAATCCCTTCCTTTCCGCAACAAAAAGCATCAAAGTATTTTACTTTGGTGCTTTTTCTATTTTATACATCCAAGGGATGAGAACAGAAGTGATGGTCGGGGTTCGTAACACGCTTAATGAGCGAGGCACGAGCGAATAATCCCTTCCTTTCCGCATAAACAAAGGAAAGCAGCGTTTTATTAAATGTTGCTTTTTACATATTTCCACTTCGTTTAAACATGGTTTAAACAATTTGCACGTTTTTTTCTATAAAAAACAAAAAGCCACCACGAAAATCGCAGCAGCTTTAAGCACCCTAAAATTACTTGACTTTTAAGTCACATTAAGCATCTGATATTGGTACAAAGTATAAATTCCTTATCTCTTCGCTAACTAAGTTCACATTTGTTTAGACTTATTCTATATTCATATCCTGACTTAAAATAAAATTATGCTATCGATAAGAATATTATGCATAATTGTACTTTTATAGAATACATAAAATTTATGAGATTTATACTCTTTATAGTCAATATCACACTAAAAATCATATCATCGTGAAAAAGTTAGCCATCTTAATTTTGTTAGTTCTAGGTATTAACATCTGCCATGCACAAAAAGAATTGGATAAATTATGGACTGAGCTTGAACAGTTTGAGTTAGAAGGAAGATTCCATAGTGCGAATCGAATCACAAATCAAATTCTTCAGGAGGCTAAAAATTCAAAACGAAGCGATCAAATTGTTAAAGGCTTCATTTACCAATCTAAATTTAGTCTACTGCTAGAAGAAGATGCTAAAAAGAAGGTCATTCAAAACCTGGAAGCCCACCTAAAAGAAAGTGATGTACCAACCTCTGCCCTTCTCGAATCGATTTATGCACAATTTCTAAAGCAATATCTGGATGAGAACAGGTACAAAATCAGAAAAAGAACTAAACTTGAAGGGCCCGTTACCGCTTTAGAATTTGAGAAATGGGACATGAATACGCTTGGTGAGCAAATTGTATTGCATTACAAACGATCGCTACAAAACAAACAAGCCCTTCAAAACATTCCCATTAATGAATATCGAGATATCTTAACCGAAAGCTACTCTTCTCACAAGTTCAGACCTACTCTTTATGATTTTCTGGCACATCTTGCCATTCAGTTCTATCAAAATAACCAATGGTATTTTACTAGGCCAAAGGAAGCGTTTTACATCAACAAGCCAGTGGTGTTTGAATCTACAAAGGAATTTAGCAAGGAATCATTCCTCACAAAGGATAGTTTATTCTCGCATCGAAATGCTTTGCTATTGTACCAAAAACTTGAATTGTTTCATGAGGGTTCTGATACAACAGCCTATGTTGATGTGGTATTGGAGCGCTTGAATTTTGCCAAGGAACAAGGAAATATCGAAAACAAAGAAGATCTGTATATCCATGCTTTGAAAAGGCTTTCCAATCGATTTGCCAAGCATTCTGCATCGAGCATGATCAATTACAAGATTGCAGATTACTATTTCAAGGAAAGTAATGCTTACAATGCCAAATACGATCCCATCTTAAAAAACTATCGCATAAAAGCATTAGATATTTGCAATTTGGTTCTGAAAGAATACCCAAATTCCGATGGAGGTCTGCTGTGTACCATTTTAAAAAATAAAATTGAACAAGCCTCTGTATCCCTTCAAACTGAGCAATACAATATTCCTAACAAAGCATTTCTTGCCAAAGTTCAATTCAAAAGTGTTGATAGCTTGTATCTTTCCGCCTATCGTGTTCCCTTCGATTTTTACAAGAACAAATCATCATACAAAAAGGATAGTTTATTATTGAATGTACTGGCGAAAACAAAAGTGAGCGCATCAAAATTCTATCAGCTTCAGCCTAAAAAGGATTATTACGAATATACTACCGAAGTAGATGTTCCTGCTCTGCCTGCTGGCAATTACATTTTGGTTTCTTCAGGATCCAAAAAGATTAGCTCTATTGATCAGATCTACAACCATGCGGTGATTTCAATAAGTAAGCTAAGCATGCTTAGTATTAACCAAAAAAAGCATGAACTAATAAAAATTCTGGACAGGGAAACAGGAGCGCCCAAAGAAAATATTAAAATATCCGTTAGCAGTGAGCGTGAAAATTTCAAACTAAATGGATTTACCAATAGTAAGGGTGAATTTTTAATTGAAAAGAACAACAAGAATCACCATTACCAAATTATTGCGACAGATGGTACCGACACAATTACCAATCAGTCTTACATCAACAGATTTTACAAAGACAGCAATAAAGATAAGGAACATATGGCCAAAGGCTATTTGTACCTGGACAGAAGTATCTACCGCCCCGGACAGACTATGTATTTCAAAGGCATCTTAACCGAAAAGAAGGATGGCAAATCACAAGTGGTTCCTAATACTTACGTATCCATAAGCATTTCTGATGCCAATTCTGAAGAACTCAAAGAGTTTCGTTTAAAAACCAATGAATATGGAAGTGTAAGTGGTGAATTTACTTTGCCGGATAATTTGCTTACAGGTCAATTCACCATTGAAATGGATGAAGATTTAGGAACTAAGATTGAAGATCCAGATCCATTCTATGACAAAATTGACGACTTCGACTATGTAGAACTCAACTTTTCGGTTGAAGAATACAAACGACCAAAGTTTGAAGTGATATTTGATGCTGTAAAGAACAATTACGTAATTGGAGACAGTGTTAGTGCTACAGGTTTTGCCAAAGCTTTTCTAGGTTCGAATATCAGCAATTCAAAAGTAAATTACACCATCAGCAGGGAAAGAATGTATGACTGGAGTCGTGGTTATTATGGCAGCTCCTCCCAAATTATTAAAACAGGAACTTGCAAAACCAATGCTGAAGGCAAATTTTCCATTGATTTTGTTGCCACTCCCGATTCCCTGGCAAAAAAAGAGGACAAACCTATATTTCTTTACAGCATAAAAGCTGACGTAACCGATCAAAACGGGGAAACCAGGAGTTCTTCCAAAAACATTAAAGTTGCCTATCACAATCTGAAAGTAGATGTTGTAATGGGCAGTCAATTGAATTCCGAAAAGGATCAAACCATTAGTGTACAAACTAAAAACCTTAACGATCAGTTTATTGATGCCAATGTAGAGCTTGTTATCACAAAATTGAATGGACCAGAAAGAGTGGTTAGAAAGAAACCTTGGGAGATTGTAGAAATTCATTCCATTCCAAAAGAGCAATTTATCAAAGACTTTCCACATGAAGTATACGACAGCACCGATTTAGAACAAAACTGGCCAAAAGGAAATACGGTCTATACTAAGAAAGCAGGACCAAAAGCATCAAAAGAGTTCGCTCTTCCGAAACTATCAAAATGGGAAGCTGGCATTTATCAGCTGCAAGTAAAAGCTACCGATAGTGGAAAGGATACGGTGATTACAAGCAAGAACTTTGAAGTTTATCATCCTGATAATAATGAATTGGCCGATCACCAAATGTTTTCTTACGAAATGGTGAACCTGGATTTTAAGAAGGACAAATACGTGATATTAAAGTTAAAAACGGCTTGCCAACAACTTAATATTCATGTAGAAACTTACTACAGAAATGAGAACGTATTCAAAAAACTGGTAAGCATTGAAAATGGGTACAGCATTGTAAAAATTCCAGTGAAAGAATCTTACACAAACAAACTAGACTTTAACCTCTACTTTGTGAAATACAATAGCATTGTAAAAGAACAGTTCTCTGCAGTTTTTAAAGAAGTGGAAAACAAACTGAATATTGAAACCTTAAGCTTTAGGAACAAACTTACGCCAGGACAAGAAGAGAGCTGGAGTTTTAAAATTACCAATTCAAACAACAAGAAGGTACAAGCCGAAGTTCTGGCTTCCATGTACGATACTTCGCTGGATCAGTTTAAAACTCACACATGGAAAAAAGATATTGGATTTCAAAAGAACTACTATTCTTCAGCACCATATATTCAAAGCAGATTCTTTGGCTTACAATATTTTTCAAACTTTAATTCTTTCAGATTTACCAATACCGTTCCATATCTTAAGAGATATCATGAATTGAAACGATTTGGATGCCATTTTGGTGATACCCAGTATGCCAACACGATATATCTGAAGCAACTGAAGCGCAAGCAAAACACAATACAATATGTAGAAGGTAATGTGAATGGCATTGTAACCGATGAAACGGGTATGCCAATTCCTGGCGTTAGTATAACCATAAAGGGAACAACAACAGGAGTAACAACTGATATCGATGGATTCTACTCGATCAATGCACCCAAAGGCACTGAATTGATCTTTAGTTTTGTGGGAATGAATACACAAGAAATGATCGTTTCGAAATCTGGCACTTATAATTTGGCTTTACAGGCCGATAATGTTGCATGTGATGAAGTGGTGGTTACCGCTATGGGAATTGCCCGAGAAACCTCAACTACAGGATCATATGCTTACATAAAAGCCAGTGATGTGAGAAATGATATTTTCAGACAGCTTCAAGGACAAGTAGCAGGAATAGAAATTTTGGAAGAAGAGGAAGCTGAAGATGAAGACATTTGTTTTGTTAAAATTAGAGGTACAGGCAGTCTTGATGCTTCTAATACACCGCTGTATATTATCGATGGTGTACCGGTAGATCCAAAAACCGGGGCACAATTTTCTCCAAAGGATGTAGCAGACATTACGGTGTTAAGAGGAGCATCGGCCACCGCATTATACGGTTCGAGAGCCAGCAATGGTGTGGTAATTATCAGCACGAAAAAAGGATTAGAAGAATTGACACAGGTGGAAACCAGGAGCGATTTAAAAGAAACGGCTTTCTTCTATCCTCACCTGTGTACCAATAAAAAGGGTGAAATCATTTTCAAATTCAATAGTCCGGAAGCACTGACCAAATGGAGATTGATGCTTTTTGCTCACAACAAATCCACTGAAAATGGCTATGTTGAAAAGTTCGTTGTCACACAAAAGAATCTCAATGTAATTCCGAATGTTCCACGCTTTTTAAGAGAGGGTGATACCATTACACTAAGTGCTAAAATCAGCAATCTTACCAAAGAAAAGCTAGAAGGATCTGCTGCTTTACAATTGTTCGATGGCACAAATGGAAATCCTATCGATAAAAATCAAGTGGATTTTAATCCAATGCTCCCTTTTGAAGTGGATGCCAAAGGAAATACAAGTTTGAACTGGACCATAAAAGTTCCTAAGGATCTTGCTGCCCTTCAATATAAAATTGTAGCCAAAGCAGGATCGCACAGCGATGGTGAAATGGGTATTATTCCGGTACTTTCGAACAGAAGCTTGGTAACAGAAGCAAAATCGATATGGGTTCAACCGGGCACTACAAAGGAAATTGAATTCGAAAAGTTAAAAAATGGCAATTCAAAAACACAGAGCAATCACAAGTACATCCTGGAATACACCACAAATCCTGCATGGTTGGCTTTAAAATCATTGCCTTACCTGATGGAATTTCCTCATGAATGTGCAGAACAAACCTTCTCAAGATTCTATGCCAACGCCCTGGCCAAGGATATCCTTACAAAGAATCCTAAAATAAAGGAAGTAATTCAAGCATGGAAAAAAGACCAATCGCTGACATCTCCACTGGAGAAAAACAAGGAATTGAAATCCATTCTGATTGCGGAATCACCTTGGGTAAGAGAGGCACAGAGTGAAGAGCAAAACAAAGCCAGACTGGCTAATTTGTTTGAAAATGATAAGCTAAACCAAGAACAAGCGCAAGCTTTGAGCAAACTGAGCGAAATGCAGCTTTCATCAGGGGCTTTTCCATGGTTTGCCGGAGGATATGAAAACCAATTCATTACCCAGCACATTGTAGCAGGAATCGGTCATTTGCAAAAGCTGAATATCAACAATGAATACCGCAATCAAAGTCAAAAAATTGAAAAGAAAGCAATCGCTTATCTCGATGAAAAATTTATGGAACAACACCAGAGATGGGCTGAACTTGCAAAAGATACCAGCAAAATTTCCTTATCGTCAATCAACTTGCATTACCTGTATTGCAGAAGTTTTTTCAATGCAAACTATCCTTTATCAGATCAACTGCAAGAAATCACAAAACTGTACATCGAGAAATGCAAAGAGAATTGGTTAACCCATTCCCTGTACAACAAAGCATTAATCGCATTGATTTTGCAGCGAAATGGAGAAAAGAATGCAGCCAAACAAATTACGGATGCCTTAACGGAGCAGGCTGTTATCAAAGAGGAAAATGGCATGTACTGGAAGAGCAATAAAAATGGTTGGTACTGGTACCAGTCCGCCATTGAATGCCAGGCCTTGCTGATTGAAACCTTTAGCGAAGTTGATGGTGATTTAAACAAAGTGAATCAATTGAAGCAATGGCTGCTTAAAAAGAAACAAACCAACAAATGGCCTAGCACCAAGGCCACCACTGAGGCCATTTATGCGCTGTTGATGCAGGGAAACAATTCTCTGGCTTTGAGCGACAATACCCAAATCACAATTGGGGATAAAAACCTAAGCAGTGATAAACTGGAAAAGGTTCAAAAAGAAGCTGGAACAGGATACTTCAAATTGAACTGGCAGAAAGAAGAAATTGATTCATCCATGGCTAAGGTAAAAGTGAGCAACCAGGGAAATATTACCGGATTTGGAGGTGTATATTGGCAATACTTCGAAGATCTGGATAAAATCAGCGATTCGGGCCAGGGATATTTGCAGGTACAAAAAAGCATGTACATCAAGAAGTCTACCGATGAAGGTGAAGTTCTTGAGCCAATAACAGCAGAAACACCAATAAAAGTTGGCGATTTAATTAGCGTTCGATTGGTAATCGAATCGAAAAACGATTTGGAATTCATTCACCTGAAAGATTTACGAGCAGCCGGCATGGAGCCTTTGGACGTACTATCGGGATACAAATGGCAGGATGGTTTGGGTTACTATCAAAGCACCAAAGATGTAGCAAGTCATTTCTTCTTTGAGCTACTGCCAAAAGGCAGATATGTATTTGAATACGAGCTGAGAGCCAACAACAAAGGAAATTTCTCCAACGGAAACGCCAGCATACAAAGTATGTATGCTCCTGAATTTACAGGACATTCCAAAGGAAATCGCATTTCGATTCATGAAAGTGAATAAATAGCAATATTTTAAATCGCTTGCCATGCAAAAAGCATCAAAGTTTTCAACTTTGATGCTTTTTATATTTATACATCCTAGGCCCAAGGAGTGAACTGTACTGTAAATAAAATGTAGCTGGACCTCAGTAAATATTTTATAAGTAATAACTAAGACCTAATGAAACTCTTAATCCCATCCATAAAACATCTCTGTGAATATCACTATTCTTATCTAATTCTAAATCACCATTGGTACTCAATTCATACCCACACTTTAAATCAAGTGATATTTTTTTATTGTAATGGTAAGAACCTAAAAAGAAAGGTTCTGCAAAATAAGACTGGGCTTTCAAATTAAAGGTATGGTATTCACTACTAATATCTTTTAGATATAACTTTTCTTTTAATTTCATTTTGGAAAAGATAATACCACCTTCCATACCCAAGTTACCATCAAATTTGCCTTTCCTAAAAATCAGGTGATGATAGTCAACTCCCAAGCGATAAGCATACAACTGCATATCCAATTTATATTCTCCCGAATAATCTCGAACATGGTTTCTACCACCTGTTGCATAATAAGCAAAATCAATCCCAAGATTATTCTTTTTCCCAATTAAATAATTTGCCGTTAAACCATAATAGATTTGATCCGAAAATTCATGAACCGATTTTATATTTTCCAGTTGACTCATTTTCATGAACTCCTGCTGCATCTCTTTCACTTCCTTCAGCTGGTAATCTCCATAACCAGCACGTAGGCTAAATTTGAAATTTTGCCCTTGACAGGCAAAGGATATCACGATAAATAGGATACTTATTTTTAATTTCATGTCTTACAGTTCTTCTTTAATATCTAATAAAAATCCACTTTCAGTTAATAACAGACCGTCAAATAGATAATTATAATATCTTTCGCCAGGCATGCTAAATACCAATTCTCCCGTAGTGAGGTCATAAATAAATAGCCTTTTGTAATTGGTTAATAGGATTTTATTTGAGGCTGGATCGATGTTTTCAATTACCATCTTAGTTTCCAGATTGATTGTTTTAATCAGACTAAAATCCAATGGATTCCGCACTTCTAAAATTTGATTATCATTAAAAGTCAAATACAATTCCGATGCATTTAATGGATTAAAATAAACTGATCTATAATTCCTGGTATCAGAGTAGATCTCATTTGCCTTATTGGCTAAGTGGTAAATTTTTAGTCCATTTTCTGTACCAACACTCATATAATTGGCATCCTGAGAAGTTGAAATGCAAGCCCATTTGCTGTATATGGGATAATCATCTATTGGGATTTGTAGTAGCTCCTGCTTGCTATCTATGTCAATCAAATGGTAAGTATTCGTGTTTGTTTTTGCATAAGCTATCTTCCCATTGTCAGTAAATAGAAAGTGATCAAGATTAAAAGAAGTAGTATTTTCATATGGTATTTCAATTGGGTTTTCCAAGCGACTATCTTCGAACACATATATTTTATCCTGCGAAAGAGTGGCTACTCTTGATGAGTTTGTAGGACATGCAAATAAACCTTCATTATCCAAATCTTTAAGCGTTTTGTTTTTATTAAAGCTATTTACATCAAAACAGACCACATCATTACCATCATTTGTATAAAAAACTTTCTCCTCTCTATTGAAAGCATAGTGAATTAATTGTCTTTGCAATATCTGATGCCCCATAGAATAACTTAAATATGAAGTTATTAACGATCCATATGAATCATCTTCCCAAACCTCATTTTGTGATTTTGTTCTCAGTTCTAAAGTGATTCGGTTCCCTAAACCAGGTTGTGGCATCACAAAAGAGGTATCGGCAGAAGTTGCAAAATACTCCGTTTCATAGCCCGCTATCAGAAGTTTATATTTGGCTTTATATCTAGATCGTTCCCAACTTATTTTCAGCTTTTCATACCCAATTTCCTGAACGTACAATTGCGGTGCTTCCATGGGTATATCTATCCTAGGACTATTACCGTAACTATTTCCTGTAATACAATCGACGCTAAAACTATAACCTTCGCCAGCATAAAGTGGATCACAAAAGGTCGTGTCATTGATATTGCTTATCTTTTTGTCGATAAACCTGAAGCCTGTACTGGCAGATATCTCATAATACTGAAAGTTGTAATGATCTGCTTTTGGCCATTTAATCACTAAAACACTGTCCTTATTAACAGATGCTACAGGCTGTAAAGATGGTGCCTTACGACCATCTGTAATAACATCCCACTCTTTATGTATTTGGTACTTTTCGAAACCTAGATTATCAGCTATACTATTAGTTCCAGTGCTTACAACAAGGTCTAACTTTAGTTTGTGAGGACCTGGTGTAAAATCATTGGGATGAATATTGAAGGTGCTTGCATTAGAATGAACTTCCCAGGATTGATCTTCCATACTATATACTGCACTATAGATTCTAGTTGTTCCGTCCCCAATCGTATATTGCAATTTGGTAGGCTCAAATATATTTAAAGTATAATCTGTTCCGTGTAATCTCAAATCGATTGCTGGATTGTCGGTTGGTGGTTCCAAGTCGACAAAATTCTCTTCTGTTAGACTATCGCCACAACTATGAACCAATAAAACTATAGCCAGACAAGTAAATAATCTCACAACAATATTCTGATAATACTCCACAAAAATTTTCTTCATCAATTTTGTCGATTTAATAATACATGCTCCTATCAACACTCACCATAGAAGAGGTGTTAACAAAAGTATTTAGACTGTAACAAAAATTAAGTTTGCAAACTTAAAAAAACATAATTAAAAAACATTATTATTGATTACTATTTTAAACCTATGCTGTTCAATAACATTGCTGCTACACCCAAGTTATACTTCATTTTTTTTGTTTGATTCATAGCCTCACTGTAGTGAGAACATGAAGAACAATCAGAAGTTGACTTTGGTGTTTTTTCTATTTATGCATACAAGGCCCAAAGTGTTTATACCTTATTTCCAATTATAAATTCCTTTTCTTGCTATAAACTTTGAATAATCGTAATTCATTCCCTGTAAGGCTGCTTCAGCACTCACCTTTAAAATTGGCTGACTATATTTATGAATCCCTTTGGAATTCTCAAAGAACCTGCCTGCAGGATCCACCATCACATAAGAATTGGTCATATCTTTATTGGTTTCTGAAATATAGCTGCTTATATGTTTGTGTTTGTTGATAAATTCAGAAAACTGTTGATCTGATATTTCCAAGCTCTTAATGTGCTTGTCGTTTTGCCCTTTGATTGGCAACACTTGCATTACCTTCCACCTTTTAGGATTTGATTTAATCATGAAATCTGTCATATCCTCCTGGTAATTGAACCAGTGAATGACTGTATTGATTTTTAGTTTGTATCCTTCTCTTTTAATTTCTTGTATGAGTTTTAGATAATGTTCTTTAGACAATGTTCTCGTATCTGCTTGAGATCTGCCTGATAATTGATTGGTTTCTTTGTTGAGACTATCAATACTTAGTGCTATCCAATCGAGATTGGATTTGTTTAGTTCTAGAAATTCAGTTGACAAATTTGTTCCGTTTGTAATTAACATGGTAGTCATATTACGTGATTTTGCCTCAGCAATCAGCTCATTTAGCCAAGGGCAAAGTGTGGGTTCGCCACCAGCAAAGCTGATTTTCTGAAAGCCTAAGTTTGCCAACTCATGAATGACTTCCAATGCATCTTCTTTTGAAAGATGTCCCTTGGGAAGGATTGATTTTTTTACATCCTGAAAGCTTGCAAAGCAGAATTTACATTTCATGTTACATGGTTCCCATAAATGGAAATTTACGCTCGGTATAAAATTGTTTTCGTACATCATAAATCATTTAAAAATTGTCCTGTGGAGGAATGAGATATGTTGCACAAAAAGAAAGCGTAGGCTGAATACAAATTCAGCCTGTAACAACTATTTTTATAAATTACTTAGAAAACATCTTTTCAATTATTTCCGGAGGTAAATTTTTAATTGGTTGTAGAAATTGAATATCAACAAACGGATATTCCTTTTTGATTTGAGTATAAATTTTAAATGCTTTCACCTCTTTACCTGCTTCCATTAAAGCCAAAGCATAGTTTCGGCAAACGAATAGGTCTTCTGGATAAATTTTAAGTGCTTTTTCAAAATAAGAGAGTGCCTGATCGAAGAGTTTCATGTTTGCAAGGACATTTGCCTGAGCAGATAAAGCATCAAAATCATTGGGATATTGATTTAGACATATCTCGAATAATGATTTTGCTTTTGAATAATTCCCATTTCTATCAGCATTCAATGCTTTGTTGTATGTTCCAATATAATTAGATGAAGACTTATCTGTATGAAATTTGGCTTCTCTGTATGCTTGGGGTTCTGCCATTGGAAGAGGTAGAGTAACAGCATCGTAAATTTCAAATTGGTTTCTCAAAGGCAAAAGGTTTTTAAATATACCAGATTCGCTATATTGTTTAAAGCTTATTAGATCAAGATTTTCAGGATGTAATACGGCCTTATACTGCAATACATCTGAGATTTGAGAATCGGAAGTTATTCGATTTACTAAATCTTGAATTGAAAAATCCTTCAGGTAAGTAAATGATTTAAGAATTGTAATTAAATCGAAATAATTCACCTTTAAGCAATCATTTATTGTAGTATATGTATTCTCAAAAGAGGTTGTGACGATCCATTTGTATATTTTTCCCTTAGGGCTGGAGAAATGTTTTTCTACATTATTTATTTGACGGCTTGCTTTATTATCTGTTTGAAGATATTCAAAATAAGAATCTTTTAAATTGAGGCGAAGTTTGGTCCTTTTCAGTTGGATTAAAATTGTATCCTTACCGCCCGTAACTTTAATATCGATATCTCCTTCGGAATTAGAGAATTCATGTCCATAAAAAATTTCAGCATCAAAACCTGCATCTCCAAAGAGCAGTTTTAAGTCTGACTCCATTTCAACGGAGGTCTCTTTACGTTGCTTATCATTTCTTTTGTTGCTTAAACGCTCAAGGGCATTTTGAGTTGTCGAATAAAACCAATCCTGCTTTGCAAAGAATAATGTTGGAGTAAAAACATACTTGCCTAATTGCAGAAATGGCTTTTTAAAGACATCATAATGAATATTGAAGCGATCAAAATCATTACCTATTTTGGCTTTATAAGTATATGGGGAAGAAAGCGTAGTTATTTTTGTTTTAAAATCCTTTTCAAGTTTTGATTGCCCATCATGGATTTTGTAGAGCTCATCAATAGAAGAATGAATGAAGGGAAAGTTTTCCATCTCATACAAATTCGGGTTATCATTCTTTAATTGCTGATAAGCTGCAAACCAATTCTTGTTTTTCTGATACACTTGATCAAAAAAATCATAAAGCATTTTATAGTAGTTAGACGCAGCAATAAGCGGTTGATAAAATCTTTGTGAATCAAGATTATTTCCACCAGGGAATTTTGATAGTTTTAAATCATCCAGGAAATGCTGTAATGATAAATAATTAGCTTGACAGTTAAATTCGTAGTCTGCAAACTCTGGAATTTCCGTAGAATGATTAAATCTGTGATTTAGGTTTTTACCTATCTCTTCATATGCAACAGACAAATAATCTATTCGATTGATTTCATATCTAAGTCCATCCAATTCCCATTTGTAATAGTCTTTTGAAGAGCGATTGTATGTTATGATTCCGTTTTCGTTATCTGGCTCTATTTTCAAATCATAACAGTATGGGTCTATGTGACTGTTTATAAATCCTTGCCAGCTTGCAATACATTTATATAAGGATAGCACATTAGGGTTTACTTTTTGTGTATCGATTATTTTCTTTAGATCCTGTTTTATAGCATTGTTAAATTTATGGTTTTTAGGAAGCCTGGCTAGCAATACTGAGATAAATGTATTGTATATCTGACTTAAGAACTGTAGTTGTGCATTTGATGGCTTCTTTGAATATTCCATTTCAATAATGAGAACTATACTTGCTAGAATACTAGAGGCATCATTTATGTTGATACATTTATCCAATTGGTATAATACTTCACTCCACAACTTACTTTCCTGATCGCTGAGATGTTTCCAAACTAGATGGTGAATTTTTATGTACTCAGAATATTGGTCAATATTTAATTCTGTGTACCAACTGTTTTTTAAAAAAGCTTGTGATACACGAAGCATCCTAACGAAAAGTTCAGGTGATTGTTCTGCAATTTTTAATTGAAAAGGTTTTGGATTTGTTGGGTGCGAGTCCTGCCAATCACATTGGAAATGTTTGTAAAGCAACTCATCAATTCGAGAAAAACTCAACAATTCTTTAACCAAGTTATCTTCTTTTGCAATGCAATTGCAAAATTCAAAATTCTGAAACCATTGATTTTCTGCGCTTTCTTTTATTAGAAAGCTTTCTGTTTCAACAGAATCGAGTTTAAAAATAGTGGTTAATGCTAAATTGTATTCTTTGGTAGAATACAATTCGCGAGCTTGTTTTTTTATTTCTTTGTTCATCATTGTTAAAATTTAAAAGTTGTCGCTCAGCGAGATTTCAACGATGATGAGATGCAAATATAAAATAATTTATTCTTAAGTAAAAAATAAAATATTATTTGTATTGACTTTATCTCTAATAATAAAGTCTTCTTAGGAAAAAGTATTATTGTGGATTTTATTTTGGATGAGGTGGGTTTGAAGGTTATTAGATTAAAATAGTACAACACCTTTTTGCGCTTGCTCCCTTTCAGGGCTTTGTTGTTTCGATTTATCTTTTCATAGGCCTTCGACCTATACTGATGCTCTTTCCCTTCCTGGGAAAAGTAATTCGCTATTTATTTTCCCTATCTTATCTTTCTACATACGCGAAGCACAAACCACAAGCTCATGCTATCGTTATTTTTTAATATCTTGTATGGAAGTAAACTATGCCTATTGGTCGTAAAATAATTTTAAAGGGATGTGCGGAACAGCAAAAAGGATCTATTTTATTCGAATGGCACTGATCAGTGCAGTTTTTACAATACTGATCTTGAAGGCTGAAGCACAAGTATCAGATACGCTAAGTAATAATTACGAAAAGGACTGGATCGAAAAAATGAGTGGGATAATTGCTGCTGATATTTCATTCAATAATTCATATGAAACTTTTCGGGTTGAAACTCCCTCAAACAAAACCATTCTTTACCCGAACACTCCCAACAACTTGCGTTTGAAAATTCACTATGAGTTCATTTCGTTGGGCGTTCAATTTGCTCCTGATTTTTTACCAGGTAATGGAGACAATAATTCAAAAGGTGAGACAAAAGCTTTTCAGCTTAATGCAGCCTTGGTATTTAAAAATTGGTTTTCGAATATTACCTACTCAAAAGTTCAAGGATATTACCTTAAAAACACCGATGATTATATCAACTGGACAAAGGGAGATGCCTATATCCAATTCCCTGATTTAAATTACGAAGGAGTATCCATTTCATCGGGCTATATTCATAATTCAAAATTCTCCTTACGCAGTTTAACCACCCAAACAGAACGCCAGTTGAAAAGTGCAGGGAGTTTTATGCCTGTTTTCAATTTCGATTATTATCGGATCAACGATCAATCCAATTCAGTAAACACTCAAAAAACAAAGAACATAGAGTTTCACATCGGACCGGGCTATGCACATACATTTGTGCTTAAAGAAAAAATCTATGCTTCCATAGGAATGCTTGCGAGTATTGGTTATTTAAACACCAAACTTACCACGCGCACAGCAGGTGGGAATTCTGTTACGAATCAGAATAACCTCTTGCTAAGAGCTGATTGTAAAATTGGAATGGGCTATAACAGCAGTAAGTTTTATACAGGACTTTTTACCACCTTTTCCGACACGTGGTTCAAACAAGAGAATACCACTGCCAGGAATACAGAAACAAATGTTTTCTATCACATCTTTTTTGGAATGCGATTCAATGCTCCCCATCTATTTAAAAAGAAAGGCAAAGGCTAGCGTTTTGCATGTAAAATCATCATAAAGGTCCCCCGCTGTCGCACACATCCTTTCGTGTTATCTTATTACAGTACCATGCGAAAGGATTGATTTTATCGAACTTTGTTTTGCGCGCTAGCTGAGGGAAATGTGATTTAAAAAATATTGTCCAAAAAAGTAATAGCTTTTCATTTATACCAATTCTTCAGAGGCTTGTAATTCTTCTGTTTTTTCTGGCTGTGTTTTATTTTTGCTGAGCCGCTTCACAAATGTCTCTTTTACCCTCTGCGATTTCATCATATACGGAATCCAAATTGCAGCACCTATTATACTTCGAGACAATTCCTTTTTATCTATGGCGTCGGAACCAATAATTTCCGCACCCAATATGTTATCAGCAAATAATCCCACAAGTACAATTACTCTAAAATAAATGTACAGTTTTGGAAAAGTGGTTCTTTTCTGATGCATCAATACAATCAGGAATATGGCAAAGAAAATTGTGGCCAGATTATAAAGCAATTCGAAAAAGTAGAATCCTCCGGCCAAAAAAGACTGGCTGCTATACAGTGCAATAAAGTCATCCCACACTGCCTGGTTAAAGTAACCTGAATCATATATCAAATAAACTATTGATATTGGTGTTACATAAAGGCCTAAAGCTACCAAGGCCAACCAACCTCCAATAGTCCCCTGAACCGGACCAAATTGATTCTCTGGCTTGGTATCCCAATTGTACAATTTTCGAATCAAGAAGAAAAGAGCAATAATCAATAATACTGCCATAAAGACCGCAGGACCAAATATTTTGAATTTAGGATCAACATCCATTCCCCACTGCACAGGAAATTCACACTTGTCGGACACCTTCTGGTAATCCTTATAATAAGTCTTTAATTTTTCAACAGGTACATGATCTTGTAAACTTTTGTATTTGTAGGTAAGGGTTACAAAATTGGACAGCTTATTATTCGATACATCGTAATAAAATTTAAACACGTCATTTACCACACTGTCCCTTTCTTCTGTAAATGCAACTTGCTTGTGTTTTGGAAAGTGTAGGTTTATTTTCAGTTCTACATCAATTGGATGAGTAATTTGCAGCGGTGCATTTCTAACCTTATCGTTGGTAGAGTTCATAAACTCGTACATATTGTAAGGAAAATAACTGGAATACAGTTCTAAGCTGTCAGTATCTCTATGCTCCCACAAACCTTCAATTTCATATTTTTCAATAATGGTGAAGGTATTCTCTTTCTGATTGTCACGAAATATTAAGGCCGAGTCGTGTTTCCAGTTCATATTCTCGTAGTAGCGGGTACAATAATCCAGGTAGGCATCCTTATTTTCTGCCAGGGAATTACCCAGGTTCCAACTTCTTCTTGTATTGGCAATTTGCCCGCTGAAATTGCTGACTACATCATATCGAATTTTTGAAATGCTATCGGTAAACCAGAAATTTTCATTAATCACTACTTTGCTGCTCTGATCTTCAGGAATTTTCTCCCAACAGGTTCTGTCATTATCGATCACCAATGCTTTACCATACAATGGGTTCTGCAATTGATCCAGCCCTCCTTTTTGATTGTTACAGGTAGGATCGACCCAAAAGGTTTTACCCTTCCAATTGATTTTCACAATCACATGGTTAAAGGCAAAAGGGGAAGGAACATACCGATCGACATATTTTCTGGCCTTGGTATTTACAACGGCTGGCCAGGCTTCCACTCCTATTTCCTTAAGCATATAGCTTAGCAGGTACGACTTGTCTTTGCAGTCGCCAAATCGTTGTTCGAATACTTTTTCGGGATGATGTGGTTTATGCGAATTTACCCCATTGCTCATGGCCAGATACCTGATTTCATCCTGTACAAAACGGATGATTTGAATTACTCCTTCCTCGTCGGCTTTGAATTTTTTCTTTGAAATGAAGTCAGTGATCTTTGGACAATTCACATCCATAAGATAAAGATCCTGCATAAAGGAACGCACCTCTTTCCAGTCCTGGAATGAACTGATCTCTGAAGCCGGATAGGCATCGTACCATGAAGGACTGTCTTCATCGGTAAAAATTGGAGCTACATTTTTCAAGTCCCAGGATATCGACTGCATCCCATTTTTAGTACTTTGCATAGGTGCTACTCCTCCAAAAAGGTTTTTCACCTGGTATTTTTTAAGCTCAGGCAGCAACATTTGATAATACATGTGCTGAATTCTGGAATTAAACGCCTGACTATGGTAATTGTAGAAATGATTCTTAAATATTGGATTGGCTCCTTTTAGGGTGTATTCATATTCGAGAATATCACCAACTTGCACATCTTCGAGAATACACACCGCAGAATAGCTTCCATCATAAATGTAACGTTCCACATTCTTCTCGTTTCTCATGAGCTCAATTTTATCTCTGTTGAGCTTATTGACCACTTTGCCATTTCGATAAATCTTAATGGTGTTAATGTAGAGCTCCTCGTAGGATGGATCGAAGGTAAAATACAATTGTGAATTGCTCTGAACCGCATCTTCATCATTCAAACTCATGCAGTAACGGTAATTGTGCTCTTTGGTGATCTCGTTGTCCTGCCAGTCTAACAAGAGGTAACTTACCGAACCTTCATTTTTATGTGCATGCACCTGTGGATCGAACTTAATTTTTGTTTTCCAGGCAGGAGAAGATTTGATTTTAAAAGTGGGTGTTGCTAGTGATAGAATTGACTGACTGGTGAAAATCAATACCAAAAAGAGTTGAATCAGTTTCATTTATTACAAAATTACGAATGACAATCCCCCATTTCTTCATTAAAAAACAGGCGGTTTAAATTTATCAAAAAAATTTAGTTTGATAGATCAACTTAAATTTTATATGCTGAATTCTTATAAAATAGAATGATTCAAAGCCCAAGTTTCGGTGTTCAAAAGTCAATGGAACTTAAAATGAATGGTAAATAACAATAACAGAACCCGTCAACCCACAAGGGGTATGACAGAAGCTCTTATTGCCATTTGTTTAGGTGTTTACAAAATGAAAAATCCGTAAATAATGCCGTAAATTGGGCAGTGTTATGGTTTATGCATTACATAGCACCCGCTGTTGGCGGTAGTGTTTATTCTTCAACACTCAATTTATCTGTTACTAAAGTATTATCTTTTTCAACTCTGATTTTCTTTTTCTCTTTAAGAATATCGAACAAAACAAAAGAAAGCAACATGGCTATCAGGTTTAATTTTAGATAGAATTCACTCCCAGAATTAATTGCCATATAGAATGTTGAGGAAATAGCAGATAGGTCAAAGTCTAACGATAATCCTTCTATTCCAATCGCTAGTTCGATGCATGAACTATAGGTTAAACCGTAACCTAAAATCTTCCAATGGAAAACTTGTAGTAACTGATTGACAATTGAAAGGATAATGCCTGTATTAGTTTTCTTATCGCTTATTAATTTTTTACCTGAGTATATCGAAAAAATAAATAGACTTATTCCTATTAGAAATATCAATAGAAGAGGTCCATTTATTTGTCCTGTATTTAAAAGAAGATTAGCCATTACGCCTAATCCGGTTATTCCTCCAATTATCTGGATCCAACCAATAATACCTAGAGTTAGAGTTGTGCTTTTAATTCTTAGTCTCATCTGTCTGATTCTGGTTTTACATTACCGCCAACGGTTTTGCTAAAATTTGAGGGCGATTTACAACAACCACCTTATCAAACACCGCTTTCGTTTATTGTTTTTGTTACATTATCTAGTTGAGCTTCACCGCCCTTTAATTTTAATTTTTGTTAGCGGTAGTTTACCTACACATTTATACATTCCATTGGTAATTCTGAAACTTCGTAATCAAAATTTATTTCTTGGTTACTGGATAATGAGATATTTCCAGATATATGAGAATTAGCGTGTGGTAAATAAATTCCAAAATTTTTACCTGTCCTAAATGAACCAATAAAATAACCATCTACTGATTCATTGTCTACTTTAAAAACATAGTCTTCTGAAGGAGTTTCTTTATGTTGACAAAAGCCGATAACCTCATTGGTAGTTTCATAACTTTCCGAATAATCATCGATTCTCCAGACAAAAGATTTAAACCTATGAAAAGAAGCAGCTTTCACTCTTAACACAACCCAATTACCCTGTTTACATGATTCAATTTTCTGCATAGATAGCTGCTTTGAATTGCGGTATCTATTTAGCTTTCTATTTAAATTATCAATGGATGAATCCTTAATAAATATAAAACACTTGTATTTATAAAAATCTATTGGTTTCCAATTTTTATCTTCTTTTGGAGTAGGCGGAATAATATAGTGGTGAGATTTTTTTTGTAACAATCTAGTGACTTTTATCCAAATGAAAAGCATAGCGATAAAACTACCAATTATTAGTATTATTCCTAAAACGTATTTCATCACTTCTATAAATGTTTCCATATTTTTTATAAAATTACCGCTAACGGTAAGTATATGCAAAGTAGGCGACTGCGGGCTTCAAACTTATCAAACCGTTACAATTTTGAAGCGGGCTACAACCCTTGAAATTACTACTGTCACGCCTATTTTGTATATACATTGTTATGGCCTGGCTATATTTTTATCTTATTATCCTTTTGAATCTTCCACAAAAAGTAAAATTCATTCTTTCTAATTTCTTGGTTTTTTAACAAGCTTAACACATCTTGTCCAATATTCTTAGCAAATCCAAATCCACCAACTGAGGCAACAATTTTATCAATATTTGCTGGTAAAATCCCCGCAAAAAGAGTAGCACTTATATAAGTGGAGGCTAAGAATATGTTAGATTTTATGTTTCCCCAAACAACCTTTTTATTATTTGACAATGTCAGGTTCATTTTATTTATTTCAGGTCTAATTTCTTCATTAAATAATTGTTTGGATTCTTTTGAAGATAAATTTTTCACTTGAATAAGTTTACTCAACTTATCCCTATAGACCTCGAACGACTCGCCCTCTTCTTTTCTAAGTTTTAATAATTTATTAATTGGAACAGAATCAATGAAAGGCACCATGTGGTCTAAGTTCTTTAAAATCTCAGATTCTTTTGTGTGCTTCTCGTAAACATCGTTATTAACCAATTTTAATAATTCAATGTCAAAATTTCGGTCTGTTAGAAGATGACAATTATAATAAGCTGAATAATAATCTTGAAAATGAAGATTCTTTTCTATGTGGTTTAATAAATAGTAAAGCACTCCTGATTTTTCAACTTCACTCTTTGAAAGCTTTACACTTTTACCTTTTACTGCAACTTTGTTTATGGCATCTGGAACGTATTCAACAAAATTTACAACTTGAGAATGGCTTAATAAATCACTTTTATCAATTATTTCAACTCCAATTGTATCGTATTTCCAATGTGCATAAAAGTCAATATTGCTTTGAAGATGTTGAAGAAGGTATGGTTCAATAGTTTTTATATTTGAATATAAAGTCTTTAGATATTTATCTTCAAACTTTTTATAGCATTCTGAACAAAAATGCACTTTGGTAGTAGCGTACTCAAAAATCCCCTCCTTTAATAACGGTTTAATTTTATTTAAAACAATTAAGTCGCCTATTATTTCAAGTCTAAGATTTTCATTAAATTCTTTGTATTCATAATAAGTTTCAAAAGGATTCTGTATGTAAACTTTATCAGCATACAATATTGCATTTCTTATCAGTGTATCAACGTTGCCCAATTTACACTCAACCTCTGAACAAGGAAAAGAATGCCCACTTAATGTATCATTTGTAATAAAACTAAAATTACTATGCTTTGACTTTGAAGAATAAGATTCTGAAATAATGTCGTTGAGAACTTTAATAAATTCACTCAACTCACTATTGTCTACATCAAGAATGTATTCATAAAATTCCTTGCTGTCTATTTTTGCTTCATCTATAAATTTAGTCAATAGTTCCATATGAGTTCTGTCGTTCTTTTAGCTTGGCCATAACGTTCCGCGGGTATGGCGTCGTGCCGCCAATTCCGCAGGTTCGTGGTTTAATGTTCTATCGTTTAAATTCTCACTTCAGTATCCAGCCGAGCCAAACCGCGGCATGCGCTATGACCCGCTGTTAGCAGTAGTGCATTATTCAGGTGATCTTGAGTTATTTTCAGGCAAGAAGTTAAAAACCAGGAATAAGCGTCAATAGTGTCTCTAATCTCATCATCTTTAATTAACATCTTTTCAGACGATTTAGGGTGAGTCAGATCATTACGGCGCTTTAGCATTTTCGAAAGTTTTTTATATTCCTCACAACCAAAGTCAAGTTTAGGATGTTCTAAAACTTTTGCTGAGGTGTTAAAAGTGAACTTTAGGAATGGTTCAAAATTATTGATTTTTTGTTTTGGTCTTACTTTGCCATTTGTTTGAAGATCCACTGCTTTTTCGCTTAGTATGATAAGTTCTTCTAAATTCAATTTATTTGAATAGGTGTTATTTTTCATTAAAAATCTAAGAAATTCTCTCATTATGAATAATTGAGATTCAATAAGGGAAAAGATATTCTTAATAATTAGTCTACGGTAGAATTGATTATTCAGATTTTCATGATTTAAGAACTTTTTCATTTCATCTAATTCATCAAGGTTTATTTTCCAAAGTTCCATTATATTTTTTATAGACATAGCATGAAAAATGATATCGTTAATAGTTGCGTTGCATTACTGCTAACGTATGTGTATAGTGCATTGCACTATATTTCACATATGTGTTGGTTTTTGTATGTTATTGTTGTTTAGTTGTATATCTTCTAAAATCGAATCCAAAGTACTTTTGACTTTTGCAAGAGACTTTTTACTCACGTGGGTAAAAATCTCTTTTTTTCTTCAATGATTTATGTCCTAAAATCATTTCAGACAAATCTGTTCCTTGTTCCAATCAAATCAATTACATCATTTCCATGTGTAATGAAAATCAAATTTATAAACAATCATTTTCAAAGCAAACATTTTACAGTAATAAATTTTAAGAGAATCAAATCTTCATCATTAATAATGGTTCTTGTTTCGTTATTACATCATTTATACAAAATTTGAGAGAGTATCTACCAAAAATTAAAATAGCCCAAGCTAAGATGGAAAAGTACTTTCGGAAAATATTTTAAGTCTTGCGGAACATTGGTTGGAGCCAACCTACTTTAGAAAAAGTTCTTTTGAACTTGGGATAGGCTGTTTTTAAATTCCCTTATTGCCAATCGAAACTAAAAAACAGGTTTTCTGAACTTCTGTTGGCCATTTCCTAAAGTCCGTTGAGCTTTCTGGAAGTTTGCTTATGCTGTACATACTTTCCGCTGGCTCCTACCAATCTTCCAAAGCTATTTTCCTAAACTCCGCAAGTAACTTCTTACTCTTCGAAATTTGCTTTTGGGAAGCCATTTTGTCTTTTTTTAAGAAAGTTCAATCCTATTCCTTGAAAATCTTCATGAACTTAATCATTTTTAGATAACAAGTCAAACATCTACAATATTCCCATTTTTATTAAGCTTACAAGGAGAAATAACAACACCTTTACTTAATCATATCTAAATTTAAAAATTCTTCCTAAAATAGCTCCTTCTCTTCTTAAAGCCTACACATCTTGTTTTTATTGACTTTTTTGTCCATCTAAAAAAATTAAAAAGTAGCAAATAGAGAGGAAATAGAAGTTATTTATTATCATATATTTTTAACCAGTTTTCAGAAAACATATTTTAGCCATCATAAAAATGATTTTTTCATCTTTTTTCTAAAATATTTTACAGATACTTATATTCCTCTAATCGCCATTATATCTAGATTTAATAATATTATTTTATGACTAAGGGAATTTTTTATACAAATAAGTATTGACATTTTAAAAAATACTTTCCAATTTTATTAGACACATCATAAGTAACAAAATATTAATATCAAACTAAAAATCAAATCACATGACACAAATTAAACTTACCAATGATTACATTTTAAAACCTGAAGAGGGTTTTAATGCCCAAGGCGAAAACATCATTGCAAAACTTCCCATTTATAAGGATATTCTGGGTCTTTCTGATGAACAAGTTGCGGACACCATAAAGACAATTCAGGATGACAAGGCTTTGAGCGAAAAGAAGAACATTATTCAGGCTCAATCGCGTTCTACCACCAAAGAGTATGAAACCAATCACCCTGCTTGTGTAAGAGTAGTTCGCGAACTAAGAAAGGAATTGGTGAACAATCCCAATTGCACTCCTGCCATTCTGGAAGATTTTGGTCTAAATCCTGGTCAACGTATCATCGATACCGATACACAGAAACCTGAAATAAAGGTTAGCCAGGTATCGGGTGTTCCTCAAATTAAATACACAAAATCTGTTTTTGATGGCATTCGATTGTTCTGCAAAATTAGCTATGGCGATGAAGAAAAAGAATATGAGGAAACCATTATTCGCCATATTTGGCAGGACACCAAAGCCCGAATGGATCCTTTAAAACCGGAAACCAGGTACTACTATGCATATTTCCTATACAAAGGACAAATCGTTGGGCAAAAATCAAATGTTGTTAGCATTACATTGGAGGCCATAAAATAAGCTATAAATGTAATTTGTTTTTGTAATCATTTGAGTTGAATTCTGTAGACAAGAGGCTGTTCAAAAAGAGTTCCATATTATAGTCATACCGATCCTGTTTCGGGTGAAAACCTCCAGATTTGAACTAGAGATGTTTCAATTCTATCAACATGACTTCACAGATTTGGAACTTACTTTTTGGACAGCCTCTTTCACCTAAAAGAATGCGGCACAGGCGATACATTGTCCTTTACTCCTTCTCCCTTACTTTATCTTTAAAAGGAGAAGTATATTCATAGTCTTTACCATCATTACCAGTTAAATTTCCCATCCAATCTTCTTCGAGTTCAACTCTATTATTACCCCTATTAATAGAACTCTTTTCTTCGGCTGATTCGTAATAATCGTCATCAGAATTGCCATTCGTCCCACCATAGGAATTATTACCTGAACTACCTATAAAGCCTGAAATATCGGGTTTATTGCCAGAAAGCAAAAATCCTATTAGCAAAACCGCCCCAATCAAACACACAATACCTATAATAATAGCAGCCGCAACATTTACAAATACAAAACACATTACTGTACTTGCACCAGTAAGCAACAAATAGGTAATAAATGGATATAAACCAGCTTTTATATCTTTTTCTTTAAATATTCGAATGGCATGATAGGTAATCGATCCAAGTAAAAGTATTAAGCCTAAGAACACAAAATTAGAAGCAATAAAGTAAGCAGTTAACAAACCAGTGCCACATGAAACAAACCAAAACAATGTTCCTAAGCTTAAATCAAGACCATCATAAGATTTACGGAAATAAATAAAAGTATAATATATCACCATCACACAATACGCACAATACGCAGCAAACCCCCATATGTACAATAACGAACTGCCATTCATCATTTCTCTTGAATTTAAAAACCAGAATGGATTTGGCATTGCAAAGAAATAGAACAAAACCAGTAAACTATTTATTATTAATGGAATTTCATAAATTATTCGATGTTTGTCTCCAATATGAGTCAAGTTTAAAAAGGTTATAATCAAACCTAAACCAAGAAGAATAATTGCTAATATTTTTTGATTTACTCCCAATGAAAAATTGGTAAAATTCAAAACATATCTATCAAAGACAAACGGAAAAATAATACCATCCCCCTTACTTAAAAATCCTGATTGAGTAGATAACTTTCTTTTATTAATCGCAGCTTTCTTCTGAATATCAGCTTTCATCTTAGCATCATATACAATAGGCGGGCTAGAAATTTTTTTTAGATACTTCGTTGCAACGTATCCCTCTCGTGATTTAAAGTATATTTTACTCCATTCCCCATAGGTGGCATGCACATAAACCTCCTTGCCTTTTTCAAGCGTTGCAATAACAGTGGAAGTACTACTAGGGCCTTCACGCATATTTAAGTTATCTACTTCAACCTTATGCATTCCTTTTGAGAAGGCATTTAAGCACAAAATAATACCAAGCAATAAAACAGCTAATCGTTTCATAAATATTTTAATTTTTCCTCGTTGATTTATTCAAATTGCATTGGTAACAAATGTATTTTTTTCTTCTCATTATTACAGTCTTAGTACGTCTTCCCTGATAAATAGAACCAGGGTTTCGATAAATAAACATTTTTACATTGCTTTACTTATAACAAGAATAGTTTGTCAAGTCCCAAAGTTTACCCAAATAAAAAAGAGGCCACCTCTTTTGTGTCAGCCCCTTTTTGCCGTTTTCTTTATCCCTTGTAAATGGTACACTAGTCAATTTTTTCTCCCAGCCAATTGTAATCTCAACTTATTCAAAGACTTCATAAAATTTATTTAAATCGACTCACAGCTATTTCCCAATCCAGCTTCCCAAAGGTTCCAGTATTCGAAAAGTTCGCATACTTTGCATCATATCTGGCAGCATGTTTTTATATACCTGCCGATATTCTTTTGCATTCAGGTGGTTCTTTTCAAAGGCCTCCATACTTGCTTCGTTCCACCTTTCATAAATGGTAAAGCGGGAAGGATCTTCTGCATCCTGATGCAGAAAAGTGCTTACAAAGGCCTCTTCTTCGGCCATTTTATTGAGTACCTGCAAAGCGGCTTTCTTCCAGTCCTCAAGCTTATCTGGTTTAATGTGAAAATTTACATAGAAGATCAAATCATTTTCCGATGGCTTTACAGTTGCACTTATCCAGTAGGCCAATGGTTTTAACAGGTGAATCTTTCGGGGAGTTTCACTTATCAAGGGTAGTCGCTTCTCATATTCCTTTCGATAGGCTTTCCCTTCCATTTGATAAGTCATAAAAGCATCCTTCGAAGCATCCGTCCAACGCTCATACATGGAAAAACGCCCCTCACCTTCCGCATACTGGTGCACAAAAGCACTCACAAAACTATCTTCCTGAGTCATGTTTTTAACCACACCCATTAATCGTTCCTGAAACTCGTTTATAAATTCTGGCTTGATATGATATTTCACATAGAACACCAGGTCATTGGGATTAGCATATTCATCAGTCATCCTTGATTCTTTTTAATTCATTTTTGTTCTCATTAATTTACAACGATTTGAATCAAGGGGCAACTAAGATTTCAATTATTCTCATCTATCCATTCGGTAAAAAACAGCTCGCCATATCATTTAAGAAATCAGCGGGCCGACTATCCAATCTATAAAGCTGAGTTCGATGAATCGTATACTTTGAAAAAGTTCCCTTAGCGCCAATAATTTCATTATTTTTTCTTGCAATCGTTTGTAATCCTAACTTATTCAAAGACTTCTGAAAATTTAGATTTTATTACAAATCTGAGTTCGTATCTTTACAGCCTTAAATTTTTAATGCATGCAAAACAAATTAAGAGTTACGCGATTTCAAGGCAAACAATGGTACGAATTCTGGATACAGAACCTATGGCGATATCCCAACAGGTTATTGGCCCTAAAGGCTGCCATTGCCATGGGAACATTGTTGATTCCCTTTGTGATATTCGACATGGCTTTTATTGGGGTAACCTTGGCTTTGGGTGCACTGGCGGGTGCCTTATCCGAAACCGATGACCACCCTAAGGGAAGGGTAAAAGCATTGCTGCTTACCATTCTTAGTTTTGTGATTTCCTCTGCTTCAGTCGAGATTTTATTGCCCTACCCCATTCTGTTTGGCATTGGCCTGGTAGGATCTACCATCACCTTTATTCTGGTTGGTGGCCTGGGTGAGCGTTACCGGGGAATTACATTTGGAGCCTTGCTTGTAGCCATTTACACCATGTTGGGTGCCGAAATTTCGCCCAAATGGTATGCTCAAATCATTTTATTGCCAACAGGAGCGCTTTGTTATGGATTATTGTCACTGATATTGCTGTATTTGCATCCTGCACGATTGTTAGAGGAACAATTGGCCGATGGTTTCGAGAATCTTTCTTTGTACATGAAAGAGAAATCAAAGCTATTTCCCAGCGATAAATCCATACAGAAAAAAACCAGGCAAGGACTGGCTTCTTTAAATGTAAAAGTAGTAAACTCTATAGGCAGATGTAAGAATGTTTTGAACAGTTACAGCGATGCTATGAATGATGAGAATGAACTTCGTCCCTACCTTCACAAGTTTATTCTATTGCAAAGTCTTCACGAAAGAGCCGCATCAAGTCATGAGCGTTACGATTTGTTGAGTGCTGATGCAGACAACCGAGAGATTTTGGAAGGTTTAGGTCAGTTGATGTTGCAATTATCTCTTGCTGCACACGAAGTATCAAAAAGTCTGTTAATGGGAACGGAATATCATCATCCTGTTTCCATAAAATGGACCATCAATGCCATTCAAGCTCAATTGAAAGCGATCAGGAAGAATGAGAACAAAAATGATTTGGGTTTGCTGCTGCAGAACCTTAATCAGTCGCATCTTTCCTTACAAAACATGAATTTTAACGTGGATTCCGGCTTATTGCCAAGAGTCGACAAAGATTCGAGTAGTTTGTGGAAACGATTTACCAATCAGCTGAATTGGAATCATCCAAAATTCAAATATGCCATCCGATTGTCTACCTGTTTCCTTATCGGATATCTTTTGATGCTGGCTTTTGATATCGAAAAAGGTTATTGGATTTTATTGACCAGTTTGTTTGTGTGTCAGCCCAGCTATAGTGAAACCAGGCAAAGGCTGTTTCAGAGAATTCTGGGAACCATAACAGGTGTGGTCCTTGGGGTTAGCATTGTTCAAATCCTCCCTACTATTGGTGGACAAGTCGTTCTATTGCTGATTGCCGCCTTCCTTTTCTTTGCGTGGCTAAAAAACAATTATGCAGTTTCGGTAATCTTTGTTACCATATTTGTGATCGCTGCTTTTAATCTGCTTGCCGATAAAGGAGTTGTTGTAATGATTCCCAGAATTATAGATACGGTAATTGGTGCACTGCTGGCCATTATCGTGGTTCGTTTCATGTGGCCCGATTGGCAATACAAACAATTGCCGAACCTACTGGCAACTGCCGTAGAAAAAAATCATGACTACTTTAATCAGATACTATTGGAGCATAAAGCACCCAGCGAAGATGATCTGCTAACCTATAGGATTTCAAGGTATCAGGCTCATCAGGCTGATAATGCACTATCCATGGCCTGGAGGGGAATGAAACTGGAGCCCAAACGCCAGCAGAAAATGCAAAAAAGGGCTTTTTCCATTACCTATCTCAACCATGCCTTGCTTTCGTATCTATCGGCTTTGGGTGCACACCGTAACATTCCTGATTATATGAATGAGGAATTGCAACTGATGTACCAGGAGGTGGAAAAAGAACTTCTAGTGGTAGCGGAATCATTGAGAAGAAACGATTCGAATTGTCCCTATGAAGATCTTGAGATTGTTCTGGAGAAATTGGGGAATACCCTGGAAACTACAGAAAGGGGAACACACCGCCAAAAGTTGGTATTGCTTTACAATATTGCCGAAGTAACACAGCAATTGGCACAAAAAGCCTCTCAAATTGAAGTAGAATAAATATTTCACGCAAAGGACGCACAAGTTGCTAGCATAGGGGCATTAAACAAAAATATGAATGCGACTATCATTCTTCAATTTAGCTTTACTTTGCTCAAGCCGCATGGCTCTTACTTTTTGCATTGATCAAAAAGTAAGCAAAAAATCTAGGGCGTGTAAGCCCAAACTACTTCTACTTGAAAAACATTAAGTTCGGCGCGGTGATCTTCTCAATTCTTCGAAGCTTCCCCGTCTCTCTAAATGTTTTCTGCGGATAAGCAGCTCGTACTTCCAATGCCCCAAATCCGCTATATGTCATACAGAGTCAATAAGAAGAGTTTTCTTGCAAAGTATTATCGAAAATTTATGATTACATAAGTTATGAATAACAAAATCAGCCTTGAAATCTGAAACCAAACAAATGTAGACATTAAAGTCCTCAGCAAAAGCAGAGGACATAGGAAATGCTTTGTGCAGAATAAATCAATTTGCCTTGGGTTTTAACCCAATGATTTTAAGTTAAAAACCTGCAGAAAATGTGACATTCAAAAATTTGTTGGGCCACATAGATGAAAAAGTCGTTAAGAACAGAATTCCATGAATGAGGTACGAGAGAATATTATTCTGTTTAAACTTTGAGTCGTAATGGGTAACGAAATTTTTGACGTCTAGATCTTTTGGTTCTTTTATAGCAATGATAACCGAGCTTTGCGAGCTTATGAATGCCCGTGAAAATTATGAATGAATAAAAGAACAGCCCATCCGGCTTGAGGATAAATAAAAAAGAAAACCTCTGTCTTTTAGGACAGAGGCTTAAGATATGGAAATTCAATTAATTAATTTCTTCGTGGACAATATGGCAATTTCACCATTTCGTAAGCGTCATGATAATTTCCTTCTACACAGTCGGTAGGATCGCAACAAGTATGGCAAACTCGTTTGAACGCACGGAACTTATGAAGCTCTACTCCAGGTGCCATAAAATCTTCTTTCACGGGTTCTTCACGCATTAAATCTGTACTTAAGTATTTTTTGTTGTCATCGGCAAATACAGTTACCACCACTGCATCAGCACCTAATTCCTCCTGAACTTTTAGTGCTCCCAAAAAGTTTGCTCCCGATGAAATACCAATTCCGATTCCCAATACAGAAGAAAGTTTTTGTGCCATAACAATTGCATCACCATCATCAACACTTACAATCTCATCCAGTTTATCCAACTCTACAATGGAAGGAATAAACTCATCAGAAATTCCCTGAATTCTATGCTTTCCAACTTTATATCCAGTAGACATTGTTGGTGAATTAGATGGTTCAAGAGGATGAATTTTGATATCAGGATTCTGCTCTTTTAGGAATTTACCAACTCCCATCACAGTTCCGCCTGTTCCAACACCTGCTACAAATGCATCAGGCACCAGGTTTCTGTATTTCAATTGCCACCACAATTCCTGAGCCGTTGTGTTGTAATGTGCTTCACAATTGTCCCAGTTGGAAAACTGACGTGGCAAAAAGGTATGCTCGTCCTCTTCGGCTAGTTTGTTCGCCATTTCAATACTTCCGAGGAATCCTCCCTCCTCTTTGCTTACCAGCTGAATATCCGCACCATAGCTTTTCATCAGGTTAATTCTTTCCTGGCTCATCCAATCGGGCATATAAATGGTAACAGGATGTCCCATAGCACGACCAATTCCTGAGAATGCTATTCCTGTATTGCCGCTGGTTGCCTCGATAATACGATCACCTTCTTTTAAAGCTCCGCTCTTGTATGCTTTTTGCAAAATATGAAATGCCATTCTATCCTTAATACTACCCGTCATGTTCAGGTATTCAGCTTTGGCATAAATGGTGCGAGTTTTTCCTTTGTAAGTAAACTTTATCGCTAATAAAGGCGTATTTCCGATCAAACTGGAAATGCCTACAATTCTTTTGCTTAGGGGATTTGTAATCATTTTGTTAGGTTTGTTATTTAACGTGAGCTCTATGTAAAAATCGACCACAGTTTGATCTGGTTTTGAGTAGAAATTTTCACAAATCCGTGAAGGAATATCGGGATATTTCAAACGAATTTGGGAGAATTTATGCCAAAAGCAGGCAAACCAATTATGGAAAGTTCTCTTTACGACATCTTCACATTAAAAACTCCTCAAAATAGCCCGCTATTCTTTCAGACTTTTTAATGCAAATCTATCGCAAGTATAACTTTCTGTGAATAGAATTTTACATCGATCTCACGTTTAGTAGTTAAATATATTCAATCTTATAGGATCTCTTTATCCTTTATGTTTCTTAAAAAAGAGGCAAGCTCGTTTTAACATGTCTGAATAAATTGGCGAGCTTGCCTGCTTTGCTGAAACTTACACTTAAATTATGAAAGACGTTATTAGTTCAATTCAGCTAAATATCTTTCAGCTTCCATAGCTGCCTGACATCCAGAAGCTGCAGAAGTAATAGCCTGACGATATACAGGATCCTGAACATCACCACAAGCAAATACACCTTTAACATTTGTTTTAGGAGTTCCTGCTTCTGTTAAAATATAACCCTGTTCGTCAGTATTCACATATTTTGAGAAGACATCAGAATTTGGATGGTGTCCAATTGCCAAGAAAAATCCATCAATAGCAATCTTCACTTCCTCTTCTTCAGGAGTACCAGCTTTTTTAATCAAAGTACAGCCTTCAACTCCCATATCTCCAGTTAATTCTTTGGTATTGTGTTCGAATAATATTTCGATATTTTCTGTTTTGAAAACTCTCTCCTGCATCGCTTTCGAAGCACGCAAATGATCCTTACGTACCACCAAATACACTTTGTTACAAAGTCCGGCAAGATATGAAGCCTCTTCGCAAGCAGTATCACCACCACCCACTACGGCAACATCTTTTCCTCTATAGAAAAATCCATCACAAGTAGCACATGCCGAAACACCAGAACCTTTATATTTCTCTTCACTTTCAAGTCCCAAATACTTGGCAGTTGCTCCTGTTGCAATAATTACCGATTCAGCTTCTATTTCAGTTTTACCATCCACAGTTACTTTGTATGGTCTTTGCTCAAAATCAACATCTGTAACAATTCCCCAACGGCAATCACAACCAAATCTTTCAGCTTGCTTTTTTAGCTCTCCCATCATTACAGGACCACTAATTCCTTCCGGGTATCCAGGAAAGTTATCAATCTCAGTAGTTGTTGTTAACTGACCACCTGGTTGCAATCCTTCATAAACCACAGGGTTCAAATTCGCTCTGGAAGCATAAATACCAGCTGTATAACCCGCAGGTCCTGAACCAATAATCAAACACTTTACTTTTTCAATATTATTCTCTTTCACATCCATCTTAAATCAATATTTTATCACCTGAATTTGATTAAAATTCTTCAGGTTAGCTTATGATATCTTTTTCATTTTCTCCAACATGGTCTTTAGAATCACCTCATCGGTTACTTCCATTCCTTCATTGGCCAGGCGACCAATATTTCTGATTGTTGCTTCAACATCATCATCAATAATACCATTCATTCCATTTAGCACATTGTGGTTCATTGCCAATAAAGAGGATTGAATGGCAGCACTAACACTTGCCGAAATCTTGTGTGAACATCCATATTTTGCACCATCGCAAATCATACCTGTTACACTACCAGTCATATTTTTCAAGGTCATGCCCAACTGTTGGAAATCTCCTCCCATAATGTAAGTGATTCCACATCCTGCACCAGCAGTAGAAAGCAATACTCCGCATAATGCCGACAATTGGCCTACGAATGATTTCATGTAAATCGTAGTTAGTAATGCCAGAGCCAAACCGCGTAATAATTTCTCGTGCTCTACTTCCAATTCTTCCGCTGTAACAACAACAGGAAGAGTAACGCTAATCCCTTGGTTACCACTACCACAATTCGACATAACCGGCATAGTACTACCTGCCATACGAGCATCAGAAGCAGCTGCTGTTAACATGATGGAGCGGTTCATGACATCAGAAGACAATAAACCTTTCTTGATATTCAACAACATCGATTTGCCAACCTGAAGACCATAATTTCCTCTTAAGCCCTCCTCAGCAATCGATTTGTTCAATTTGATTCCTTTTTCGATGAAACTGATCTCTGAAACATCTACACTATCTATAAAGTTGTAAATTTTTTCAAAGCTCCATTGAGAAAAGTCTGTTCCTCCTTTATCGTCAGAATTACATGCATTGCTGTAAATCACCTCACCATTTCTTTCAACGACTACAATGTTTGTATGACGGTCTTGAATAATTACTCGACCAGTATTGTCACCATTGTGGCAAATACACTCAATATACAATTTAGGTACATCATACTTTACATCAACTGAAACCTTTCCTTCATCGACAAAAGTTTTTGCCATATCCATAACATCATTGCTGATGCCATCCAATACTTCAAGTCCCGCTGTTGGATCACCACCTAAAGCACCTAATGCTCCGGCAATTGTTAATCCAACCATACCCGAACCAGGTATACCTACACCCATTCCATTCTTTAAAATGTTTCCACTTACAAAGAACTCAATGCGTTCTGGTTGTAAGGTTAACACTTCGCGAGCTTTAGCCGCTGCATAAGCAACTGCTACTGGTTCTGTACATCCAAGAGCTGGAACGAATTCCTCCTTCAGCTTTTGCAAGAATACTTCTTTCATTAGTTAGAGATAAAATTAAATGTTTGTTGTTTTTTTGGGTGGTTAATTGTTGTTAGATGAAAGAACGGACCGGCCGGCCCCTTACCTCCGACCGATCCAAAACTAAACCAAAACAGACTATTGATTTTGTTTTACGATTTCTTAGGGTTCATCACTACCTCTACAGAATCGTATTTCTTAAATAATTTTTTAGCAAATTCTTTTACTTTCTTAGCACTAATACTATTTACAAGATTATTGTAAGATTCAGTATCAGTAATAGGCTCATCGTTCATTAATGATCCTTGAATTACACTTAACCAGAAACTGTTTTCTTTTACTGCTTCAGCTCTATTCTTAATATAATTCTTCTTGATTTCTTCAAGATCAGTTTCATTAACTGTTTTTACAATGGCATCAATTTCCTGATAAACCAATTCTCTAAGTCTTTCTTGTTTTTCAGGACCACAATCAAAATTGATTGAGATACCAACATTTTCGTATGGACGCTTGCTAATTGATGGACGAACGCTAACACCATAAGTTCCACCTTCTTGCTCACGTATGGTTTCCATATATCTTTTAGATAGCAATTCTGCAACAACTCTTGCATACATTCTTGTTTCAAGATTGTATTTCATTTCATTTTTAACTGAAAGGAATACGGTTGTTTTTGGCACTTGCATTTCTCTTTCAAAAATATTTTGAGATTTTCCTTCTGCCATACGCACTTTTCTGTCAACCCAGTTTTCTTTGCGGTTCTCAGAAGAAATGCTACCAATGTATTTGCGAATTAAAGGCAAATGCTTTTCCTCATCAATATTACCTACAAACAGGAACGTAAAGTCGCTTGCATCTTTAAATCTGTCCAAATAAATTTTCTTAGCCTTTTCAAAATCGATATTGTTTACGAACTCTTCATTGAACATCAATGCACGTTCATGGTAATTAGCCACCATTTGTCCAATTGTATCTTTCAATGCTTTGCCATTGTCAGCTTTTACATTTTGAAGATTGTTCTTGATAGCTCCCATTTGTGCCTGGAATACATTTTTATCGAATCTTGGATGCTCGAAATACTGATACAATAATTGTAGCATAGTTTCGAAATCTTTTGGTGAAGCAGATCCTGAGAATGTTTCTGTATAAGAACCTAACTCCGGGCTTACACCTGCAATCTTACCTGTTAATTTCTTTCTCAACTGAATGGCATTGAATTCACCTACTCCTGAGATTTTAGCTAACATTGTCGCAACATCACCAGACTCTAAATCTTCTCTTTCAAGTAGTGAACTACCTCCAAAACTATATGCATTGAATAAGATTTCATCCTTGCTGTAATCAGTCGGAAGAACAACTACTCGTGCACCATTCTCTAATGTATATAATTTCGCATCCGTTCCTTTCACAACTGATTCTGAAACAAATTTCTTGTCTGTTAATTCATCAGTAACAAGCGGAGCATCACCAGTTTCATCAGCATAAGCTTCAATATTTGAAGTCATTACTTTTTTAACCGATGCAAATAATTCCTCTTTTGTAGGATATTTGATTTCCTCTTTATCAGGACCGCTCAAAGCAAAAACACTGTTGTTGATATCTCCATAGTTCTTCAACATTGAATTTACTTCCATTAAAGTGATAGATGGAATTGTTTTCTCACCAAATTCCACTTCCCATTCTACCGAAGGAGCAGGATTAGCACTTAAATAATGCTTCTGGAAAGTTTGAGCCCAATCTTCATTTGAGATTTTATCTTTTCCTTGTAGATATGATTCATAGCTTCTCAAGAAAGAAGTTTTTGCTCTTTCCAATTCTGTTTCTGCAAATCCAAAGCGTTGAACTCTTGCAAATTCAGTCATGAATGTTTCAAATGCCTCAATTTCTTTATTCTCTTTTGGAGCTACATAAAGGTAATTAGCCTCTTTTGTACGACACATTCCGAAATTACCTACGCTCATTCCCACAGCAGGACATTCTGGATTTTGCATCAACTCTTTCAAGCGGTTGTTCAACATGGTATTGAACATTCCCTGAACCAAACTCTCACGCATATAATTTTCATCACGTGTAGTATAAGCTGGCTTTCGGAAAATCCAGTTGATAGAAACTGATTTTGCCTCTTTATCTTTCGCCAATACATATTGTGTCTCCTTGCTATCTTCCACCTGGTAGTATACTCTTTCAGCAGCATTTTTAGGCATTGGAATTTTTGAGAAAAGTGCCTTTACTTTGGCTTCAATTTTCTCTACATCAAAATCACCAACTACCACTACAGCTTGGTTATCCGGACGATACCATTTCTTATAGTAATCACGCAATTGCTTGTGTTCAAAATTATCGATTACATTCAAGTCTCCAATTACATCACGCTTCGCGTACTGCGAGTGATTGTACATTACCGGGCTGGTTTGAGAATTGATGCGAAAACGTGAATTTCTTCTGGTTCTCCACTCTTCGTGAATAACACCTCTCTCTGATTCAATTTCTTCTGCTTCCAATAACAAGCCACCTGACCAGTCGTGAAGAACAAGAAGAGCCGAATCGATTAAGTTTTCGTTACCAGTAGGTAGGTTACTGATATTGTATACTGTTTCATCCTGAGCTGTATAGGCATTGATATCTCTACCAAACTGAATACCATTCTTCTCAAGATAATTGATCATGTTTTTTCCTGGGAAATTTTTAAGGCCATTAAATGCCATATGCTCCAAAAAGTGAGCTAAACCATTTTGTGCATCTTCTTCCAAGATTGCACCTACGTTTTGCACAAAGTAAAGACTTGCTCTGTCTTTTGGCTCCTCGTTGTGCATCACATAATAGGTCATTCCATTAGAAAGCTTACCATGCTTTACCTTAGGATTCAACGGAATTGTTGTAGTATTTTGGGCCTGGCTAAAATTACCAGAGAACAAAATCACACTCATTACGAGTAAGGATAAGAATTTCTTCATTTTGTTGTTTTTTTAGTTTTCTCAAAATCATTCCGAGAGTTCTGCCCGTCCGAGACAACAATCTTAAATGAGCATGCATAAGTAGCATGTCCTCAATTTAAAATGGTTTTTTGGTAATTGGTTTTCTAATGATAAAAGGGTGTGAGCAGGGAGTTTATAGATCAGATATTGGGGTAAAGTTCTTTACTGCCCTGCCCATAACCACTAACTAGTATTTGTTGTTGTAATTTTTGATTTTGATAGCCTTCGTTTTGCATAGACCCGATAACAGGAGGAGATTGCCTCCTATTATCAAAATCTATTTTTACTAACCATGTTTTCATTGACAATATGAAAACTCACTAACTAATCTAAACTACCTTTATATAAAAGCTCTATTTAACGTTTTGAGCTGTTACTTTTTTTTTAAAGTTTGCCTTTCCTTCATCCAGGAATTTCACAAATTTATTTACATCTAAATCGTAAGCTGTTGGTGCTGTTAAATCATTACCATTCTCATCAAGAAGCACGTAGTATGGTTGAGCATTTACATTGTACTTGCGAATTTGAAGATCTGCATTTTGCTTACCAATGGTTTTCTTTTTCTTTCCATCGTATTCAGACACATACCATTCTTCTTCTGGTAATTTCTTTTTGTCATCTACATAAAGAGCAACGATAATAAAATCTTCCTGTAATCTCTTTAATACTGCAGGATCAGACCAAACATTCGCTTCCATTTCGCGACAATTTACACAACCGTGTCCTGTAAAGTCAACGAAAATTGGCTTTCCTTCACGTTTCGATGCTTCTAATGCTTCTTCATAATCGAAGTAACCTTCTAATCCATGAGGCAAATGTAAAAAGTCTGCATATTTTGCCTTGTGAGTTGCTTTATGAACTGGTCCACCACCTGCATTATCTCTTACAATTTGACTTATATTGAAATCATGAGTTGCTAAAGGAGGAGTAAAACCTGATAACATTTTCAATGGAGCTCCGAACAAACCTGGAATCATATACACAACGAATGAGAATGAAGCAATTGCCAACATCAATCGTGGTACGCTGATACTCTTCACTGGGCTATCGTGAGCAAACATTAGTTTTCCTAGCAAATACAATCCTAACAATGTAAAGATTACAATCCAGATTGCGATATATACTTCTCTGTCCAAAATTCCCCAGTGGTAAGTCTGATCGGCAACACTTAAGAATTTTAAACCTAATGCCAATTCCAAGAAACCTAATACAACTTTTACTGAGTTCAACCAACCACCTGATTTAGGAAGGTTGTTCAACCATCCTGGGAAAATTGCAAACAATGTAAATGGTAATGCAAATGCCAATGAGAATCCCAACATCCCTATAATTGGCATCAAAACCTCACCACCTGCTGATGCTACCAAAATTGAACCTACAATTGGACCAGTACATGAGAACGACACAAGTACCAAAGTAAATGCCATGAAGAAAGATCCCATGAAACCACCTTTATCCTCATTCGCCACTGATTTGTTTACCATCCAGCTTGGCATTGTAATTTCAAACATTCCAAAGAACGAAAAGGCAAAAATCACAAATATCAAGAAGAACAAAATATTAGGAACCCAGTGAGTACTTAGGAAGTTCGCAAAATCAGGTCCCATTACTACTGCCAAAATTGTTCCAATTATCGTGTAAATTGCAATAATAGAGAAACCATAGAAGAAAGCATTCATTCTACCTTTTGCTTTATTACCACCTCCTGAGTGCATGAAATAACTCACTGTCATAGGAATCATTGGGAATACACATGGAGTAACAATCGCAAGTAATCCACCTACAAAAGCCGCAATAAAAATTGCCCATAAGCCTTTTTTACTTTCTTTATCATTGGTATCTGAAGAAGCATCCGCTACTACAGCTTTCTCCTTCGCTTCACCAATTTTCAAATCAAACTCGTCATCCCCCATTACACATTGTCCAGTTTCATCCGAACAAGTTTGGTATTCGAAAGTACCGGCAACATGAAGCGGCAATTCTTTTACCTTAATGGTTTGGCGCATTTCTCCTTCATTTTCGAAGTAGCTTACTTCACCCTCCCAAACTTCGTCGTACTTTTTGTGAGAGTTGATTGGCTTTACTTCTCCTACTCTTTCATAGCTTGAATTCGCTGCGAATTCGAAAGTGATCAAGATTGGACCTAAATCCGCATCGAAATCGTTGGAGTAAACATGCCAGGTTTTGTCAATCGTTGCTTTAAAAACAACATCTAATTCGTCTCCTACTTTTACATCTTTTTTAGAAAACTCTACTTTCCATTTGGTAGGCTCTATCATCTGCCCGAAAGAAAGTCCACTAAAAACCATCATTAAAATGGCTAGAATTGTAATTTTACCTTTCATCTGTTTCTTTTTAGTCTTAACTGATTGCAACCTTATTTTTATCAGATTCCAACCTGTTGGGTTGATTAGTTGATTATTTTTTGATTTAACCTTCGCTTTAGAGACAACCAAAATCTCTAATTGGGTGAACGAAATAAGTAAAAAATATCGTTAATTAACGTTAATAATTAGCACATTAGCAGGCATCTAAAAAACAATCAATTATTTATATTGTTTATTTTAAAATCTGTAAACTCACTGATTATCTAGAGCTAGGAATTTCAATTACAATCCAGATTAGATAAAAATTGGCTGTGAAAAAAAAATGATTTTTTTTACTTTTTTTTCACTGATTGTTGTATTTGTGCACCAAATGCTTAAAATCTGTAAATTCAAATGCTAATTTTGATTTCAAATTAATAGATATGAAGTGGTCAGATTGCTAGTTTTCGCAAACCAAAAGAGTATTAAAACCATCTCAAAATTGAATCTACTCATGTGAGATAATTGGAACTTTTTTTCTGTCTGGAAATAAATCTTCCAAATAAAAGCTTCCTTGAATGTGATGTGCCTTTTTATGCCTTCTGTTACTTTTGCGAAAATCATGTTTTAATCACTGCTAAAGCAAAGAGCATTTTTGCAAACGTCACTTTTTAGTTTTTAGAAAAGGTAGAAATTAATAATACAAAAAGAGGATGTCCATTGAATTTGGACATCCTCTTCTTATATCTGCTAACGCTATCGCTTAGAAAGCATCTTTCTTACAAACATCATTACATTTGTTACATTGTACACAATCGTAATTCGAAACGTAAGAATACTTGTTCTTTCTATCTATAACAATTGCTTGCGTTGGACATGCCTTTTCGCACATACCACAATACACACAATTATCGTCTTTTATTTTTCTTGGTTTAAATGAGAAGAATGAAACCACTCCCAACAATACACCATAAGGACATAAGAAACGACAGAATGGACGTGGTACCCAATATCCCAAAACAAGAATTGCAATCAGGTACAACCAGGTTCCAATGCCAAAAGCCAACAGAAACTTAGGTTCCATAGGATGCCCCAAGATAAATGCCAAACCTTGCTCGAACCAGGTTTGTCCTGTAAAGAACAATACTTTATAGGGCTCCACCTCGCAAACAAAAAAGCATGCACTCTGAATTGCAAAATAAACTGTTGCAATTAGCATGATTGCAGGTACTACTTTTAGTGCGTTATTCAGTTTTTTAGGCAACTTGATTGTCTTTTTAGACTTTTGTACCATATGCTGAACTGCTCCCAGTGGACATCCTGATGTACAAAATACACGACCGATAATTAGTGCAATAATTAAGGGAAGCATAAAAATAATCAGACTTGCCAAACCAACTTCGGCAGGAGTAATCAAGCCCATTGTAGTATTTGAAATGGCTCCAACCGGACAAACACAACCTCCACGTATAAAACCAAGGTAAGCAAATGTGATAATGGCCATTACAGTCATTGCTTTTTGTGATTTCTTTCTCCAAACCAAGAAAACACCTATTAAAAGCAATAATAACAGCACGCCCAAATCTACAAATACCATGTATTCCGGAGTTGGAAAATATTCTTTCGGAATGTAGTTGTCTTTAAACTCACGAATGTTTCCTCTACTTAAATCATCTACACTATGACAATCTTGCTCCTGAGGAGTAGGCAAAGCCATACTTGTATTTACTGAAGCCACCAAAGAAACCAGAGCAAATGCAATAATGATAATTACTCTCATATTTAATTTAAATCCTTTAAGCTCCATATTCATTCATATCATTTTCACCGTACTCCAACTCGTAAATTCCTTTAAAATCATCTTCTGGTCCGATATACAAACGATCAATTGCATCCTCAGGACAAATTCTTGCGATGTCACATGCATTACAGTTCAAACACAAATCTGGACGAATAATCAAAAACATTGATTTTGTTCCTTTATCCGTACAGGCTTCAGCACATTTACCACATCCTGTACATTTGTCATGATCGATATCATAGATAAAGTAACCATCCTTACCTCCCGAAAAATTCTTACGAGTTACTGCATCATACGGACAAACTCTTTCTCCATCGCTCATGATTTTCTCTGAAGCAATTTGTTTGTTTTTGATGTGACCATAACAAACTACACAACATGAACATTTTTTCTGATCGTTAACCGCCTTTACTGCCGAAGGTGTACGTACACAAGCAGTTTCGCATTTACCACAATTGGTACATTTGTCTGGATTTATCTGCCAAACATATCTGGAACGTGGACCTGCAGTTTCTTCGTCCAAATGTTGGCCTACAATTCTGTAAGCTATCCCTCCAAGTGCAAGAGCACAAGTGGCCTGACCAGCTTTACGCAAAAAGCTACGTCTGTCCCAATTCTTCTTTTCAGTCATATTAATAGTTAGTTTTGTGCTATCGGTTTTTTATATGGATTTGGGATCCATGATGCTGGCTTTACAAATCCTGCACTTAACATTCCTTCAGGAGATTTATCTTTTGATAAAGCCAACAAAGCTGCTTGAAAACGCATTGCATCTTCTTTCGAGATTTTCTTACGATCAATGATAACAGAACACAATGGCACTTTTTCAGTTTCTCCAATCACTCTAAAATCATCCTCGCTGGCAACATCAACAGCACAACTTGCTGACATCACATAATCAGATACAATAGCTACTTCAGCTTTTTTATCAATTAGCTCGTTGATGCTTTCCAAACAGCTGGCTTTATAATAGATTTTTCCAGGTTTAATGTTCAAGCTATCCAATTGATGTAAAGGAGCATGGTATTTTTCATATGCATCTTCCTGACCTGCAACCAATGTTCTTCCGTTGATATCAGCCATGGTCTTAATATCAGAATCTTTTCTTACCAAATAAACACCTGTTAACCACTGGTTATCATACACATCAAGAATATCAGCAATTCTTTCATAACGAAGGTGATTTTCTTTCATTAGCATGAAAGCATTCCATGGTTTTGTAATTACACCATCATGAGTTTTCGCTCTTAATTGATCTTCCATCATGTATGGCTCCATATAATAAGTAATCTGCAAATCAATATTAAACTGTTCCATCAATTGCTTTTGCAATTCTTCATACTCTCTTGCAGCAATATCGTGAATACAAGCACATGCCGTTTTCTTGCAATATGTATCGTTTAATGCAAGATTAATGGTTAATACCTTCTCATTAGACGAAGGCTCACCACAACAAGGCATAAATGCTGTTTCTTCAAATCCTTCATCTTTCTTCACTTCCTTCTTAGGCTTCTCGTTACAAGCTGCAAACACACTGATCAACAATGCAATCGCAGATAATTTAATTAGTGATTTCATGTTATTTAACTTTTATATACTACATCGGATTCCCCTATCACCTGTTTTCATTCAACAGATCAAAATCCCTATACTGTTAATTTAATATTGATCAAACTTATAAAAAAAGGAACACTTTTTTGTCCAGGAAATTTAATCACCCACTTTAAGTATTTGCCTAAATGACACTATTCCTTTAAAAATGGATGAATTGAAATTGCATTTTCTTTATTATTCATAACTCCTCTAAATAACAAAACCCTTTGTAGGTCGATTATGAGCCATTTTTCTGCAATTATAACAGCATTACCTAATAGTTTAATGTATATACTTAAAAATAAGCCCTCTTTTAACCTTAATTAACCGGCAAACAATATTATGGCTGATTTCAAATCTTTTTTTCACCTTATTTAACCTAGATTCGTTGATACCATAGCACTAGAATAAAAAACTCCTGCCTCATAAGAAGCAGGAGTAATTCTAAATAGATATAAAAAAAGACTGCCTAAAAAGACAGTCTTTCACTCCAAATATAAACTTGATTTACTTGGCAGGATAATTCAAATCAAACTCGTCATCCCCCATTACACATTGCCCTGTTTCGTCAGAACATGTTTGAAAATCAAAAGTTCCCTCAACATGCAATGGTAAACTCTTTACCTTAATTTTTTGACGCATTTCTGCAGTATCTTCGAAATAACTTACATCACCTTCCCAGATTTTGTCATATTTCTTATGAGCATTAATTGGTTTTACTTTTCCAATACGCTCGTAACTTGCGTGATCTTCAAAATCAAATTCGATTAAGATTGGGCCTAAATCCGGATCAAAATCATTTGAATACACATGCCAGCTTTTATCAATCTTAGCCTTAAAAACCACTTCGATTACATCTCCTACTTTAATGTCTTTTTTAGACAACTCCACAGTCCATTTTGCTGGTGTTAAAATTTGAGCAAATGAAGCAGTTGACACACTTAACACTAGTACTAACAGTACTGCAATTTTACTTTTCATATCCTTATTTTTTACTTGTAAAAGAGTTCGTCTCTTTAATATTAATGTTTATTCTTTCTGCATTTAAGACAATAATAATACTAAATAGGGTGAAACTAAGCTGCATTTTTTAAGCTTAATTAACCTTTCTATGTTTCTGCAAAAAAAAACCGCCTCATTAGAGACGGCTTTCACTATTCCTTATTTCACACAAAAATCGATACCAATTACTTGTTGTAATAGTTTTGAATCCCCTTAAGAGTTAAGGACAGCTCCTTACCAACAGCCTTGTATGTTTTGGTTTTAGCAGCCCCCTTGTTAACCTCAAAATAAGATTCTAGTCTTACCTTACTTTTATTTTTGCCTAATGGCTCAATGTAGTAATTCACAATAAAGTATTCCACCGGATATTGTGAGTCCTCAGATCTGAAGCAAATGCGTTTGGCGGCTTCCGAGAACACTGTAATTTCTTCTCCTCTTTCGGTTCCATCGGTCATTTTTACCAAACGATATGCTTCGTAACCGTCTCCCTCTTTCTCTACAGACTTTACAAACTCTGAATTGTATTCATCTACCTTATCCAAAACAGAAATTAATTTCCACACTTCATCAGGACTTGCATTAACAACCCCTTCTCGTTGTAGGGTTGGCGGAAGTTTTGTAGCTGCTGTCATTGCACTCTGAGCGAAGGCTGCACCTATATTTACTGTAAATACAGCTACTAATAAAATCAAATATCTTTTCATATCTTCTTGTTTAAGTTTAGATCCCTATTACCAAGAAAGGCAATTGGGACCTTCCCCATGATATACTATAATCCTAGTGGAAAATGGTTTCCAACAATTTTTCCAGTTTCTCTCCTCTTAGGTTCTTTCCAACAATTTTTCCTTCTTTGTCAAGAAGTACAATGAATGGAATACCAGAGAATTGATACTCTTTCATGATCTCCTTACCTGCCTTAGGTGCTTGTACCTGTGGCCATGGCATTTTCTCTTTGCGCATAGCATTCATCCAGGCATTCTTGCTCTGATCAATGGAAACACTCAACATTTCCAATCCCTTGTCGTGATATTTCTCATACTCTTTTTTCAAGTGAGGAATTTCCTGACGACATGGACCACACCAAGAAGCCCAGAAGTCGATCAATACATACTTACCACGAAAATCCTTCGGTCCATAGTTCTTTTCTCCATTCTTGGTTGGGAATGAGAAATCCGGGGCAATCTTACCTTCCATCATTCTTTCTCTAGCAGCCTTTGCTTCCGCCATTTCTCTTTTCACATCAAGCAATGGCTGATAGTTAGGATTTTTAGCTTCCAAAGTCTTAAAAATGTTAGCAATCAATTCTGCATCTTTGGTTTCGTTCAAACTTGGTAGAACTGAAAGAATTGAGTTACGGTCCGCATAATGCTGCGCCACATAAAGCGTTCTTTCTCTTCTGTCGTCAAAAATAATATTGTACTTATTTGCAGACATTTCTTTCCATTCCTTGCAATCTGATTTCGATGCTGCATAGATCTCTTTCCCTGCTGCAATCATGTTCTGATACGCTCGGTAACCATTGTAAGAGATTAAATTCATCACCTCGTTATTTGGTCCACCTTTTATATATACATATGGAGGGTTCTTGATCTTGATTTTTGCAGTATCCTGACCACGGAAATCAATCTCCAAATCCTCATTCTCGGCCCAAAACTGAACCGATTGCCACTTTTGACAATCTAAAGTGTAAACACCTGGCTTATCTACCTTCATTTTAAACTCGTAGGTATTATCAGCCTTCAGCTCCACAGAGTCAATAATTTCCTTCTCAAAACCATTTCTTTTAATGATCTGCATTTTAAAACGGTCGTCAGGAAATTTTACTTTTCCCTTAATTGTGATTTCATTGTTTGCAGGTTGTTGTGCACAACCAAAAAGTATTACACTTACAAGTGCGATTAATATTGTTCTCATTTGATAATATTATATGATTTGTGATTATACTTTTGTAATAAAACGGGAGTCACTCCGCCTTTAACAAGCTTGGGATATAATTCCCTATTTCTTTTTTGCCGGTTTCATTCCTCCCAGTTTCATCATGGGTACAGAAATGATTTTTGTTCCGGCAGCCTCTGCAGCCTTGTCTTCCTTTTCCGATGCCTTCATGGTCGATTTAGCCTCATCGGCTTTGCCTACCAACTCAAGAAGCTTAGCCTTGGTTGCCAGGTAACCAGATTTATGCTCCGAGCGAGTTTCCTTTTCAGCGGCATAGCTGGCCCAGCGAAGTGCTCTTTGCAACATTTCCTTGTCATTAGAAGCCTTAGAAATCATAGAGGCAGCTGAATCGAAATATCTCAACTCACTATCGTATTGCTTAAGGACAGCCAAATCCAAAGCAGCATCCACAACGTATGCATACTTGTTCCAGTCGTTCAAACGAGAATACTCATTCTTTAAAGCAATGGCGATTAATTCAGACGCTCTTGAGAAGTTCGAGTTTTGCAAATCCTTAATCAATGCATCAAATCCTTCCTTATCGTAGGTGCGTCCTTTTCCAGGATAGAAATAGCTGTAAGCTTCAATTTGCTTGCTGTAGGTATTGTAAATTTTTGAATCAATCTCGTCCTCTCCAACAACTTCCGCAAACTGATCTCTGTTCTTCACCATAAAACGGAATTCATCTGTCGCAGGATCATTCATGAAATATTTAAGGATGTTCCAGTTTTCCTTTTTCAACAAATCTTCCTTTTTCAGTTCAGCAATATACTTCTTTGCCTTTCTGGCCTCTTCCTTATCAAGGTTAGCCAAACGCAAGGAACGCAAATGTGAAAACATGAACTCACCATCGCGCTGACCAGCATCATAGGCTTTGTTAAGAGCCGCGAAGTTTTTGTCTTCCGATTGTGCCTCTTTTATGTATCCAATAAACTCATCAACACCATAAGCACCAACTACCCTGTGAATCACTTCCCCTTTGGCGTTGATCACCAAGAATGTTGGATAAGCATTGATCTTCCAACCTGGCTTTAAATCCGGTCCTTCTCCTTTTTCCATATCAATCTTGAAGTTCACAAAATTGCTATTGAAATAGTCAGCCACATGATCCTGTGTAAACACATCCTTAGCCATCATTCTACAAGGCCCACACCATGAGGTATAGCAGTCGACAAAAATGAGTTTGTTCTCCTTTTTGGCCTTCTTCAATACTTTTTTCCATGGTGAATGTTCAAACTCGACAGATCGGTTTTGAGCATCAACATGTCCTGACAGACAAATGGCCATTACAGCCATTGCCATTACTGTTAGTACTTTCTTCATTTGGTTCTTTTGTTTTTCAGTCATTTTAGTGTCTATTGATCACTACCAACTGTATTTAGTTGTTTTTTAAGATCTTTAAATGCATTGATATAGCCTTCGCTCAATCCATCGATTTTGATTCCCATATCGCACCAGCTAGCAGCCTCATTTCGCAAGCTTTTCTCTTTCACAGCCTTGTTCACAGGCAATGCATAATTGTAGAGAGACATGGCTCCTTTATCAATGATCCCATTATGCAGGTATTTAGAAACTGCAGCTACATAAGCAGGCCAATCACCCAATGTTCTCGATGTAGATATTTCAGAATAGGCACGAATCATTTCTTTATCTCGAACCTGATTTTCTTGCAGGTCGTTCAGGAAGGATTGCTTTCTTTCCTCATTCAAGGTATAACTTCCATTCTCCTCTTTATCGCACAATTGATTTCCCTGGCGCAAAAAGGTAAAGTAAACCTTGTCTTCCACCTCTTTCTTTCCATAGGCTCCGATAAAGCTTTCCTGATTCTTCAACAGGTATTGAAAGGCAAGATTACCGATATTGTGAACGTACTTTTTCAGAAGGTTCCAGTTTTGCTGTTTCAGCAATTCCTCTTTATTCAAATCCTTGAAATAAGCATTCACCACTTCCACAATGATTTTCTTTTCTCCTGCAACCTCTAGCTTGTTTAAATAATCCACCACAAAATGAGGATCGGAAACTCCCATTTCACTGTACTTCTTGTGATATCCCGAAAGGGTAGCTGAACCGTCCAATGCTTCGTTGGCAAATTTCAAAAGCTCTTCTTTATTTAAGGCACCCACGCTTTTGTGAATAATGTTTTGATTTGCATCAAGAAACAAGAGAGTTGGAAATGCACTCACTCCAAACTTTTTCTTCAGTGCAATGCCCGGCTCTTTTTCCATATCGAGCTTCACATTTACAAATTGTTGATTGAAAAAGGCTCCCACTTCTTTCTCTGTGAAAGTAGTTTTAGCCATCATTTTGCAGGGACCACACCAACTGGTATAGCAATCCACAAAAATGAGTTTGTTCTGCTTGTTTGCCTCTTCTAAAACTTCATCCCAACTAGCGTGATTGAAAGAAATTCCAGCTTTACCATCTTCATTTGAATCTGTATTTGCCTTTACACCATCCGTTAGAGAGAACAGCATCAAGAGCAAAACCATTGTGAGTTTTGTATACATTCTTGAATTAATTTGGGAATACAATAGCCTATTGTCAGGAGATGTTACAGGTTATTCCTGCAAACATCTCATCACAATAAAACTTGACTATAAAATAAGGTTGAGAGACCAAATTGTTTTGGTCAGATTATCGTCTACAAATAGCCTGGATTCTGCTCCAGACTGCCTTTTGTAATGTCAATTTCACTTTTTGGAATTGGCAAAACATATCGATTCTCAGGCAAATCTTTATCCTGAAGCTTACGTCCCGTTCTGATTAGATCGTAACGATGCAAGCCTTCAAAACAAAGCTCTTTTTCGCGTTCCAGCAAAATGCGATCGATCAGTTCATCTTCAGTAGCAAAGTCACCAAGCACGTAATTCGTATAGCTAAGGTCGGCACGTCCAGCAATCTCATTCAGCAAATCAACAGCCTCTTGAGTAAGACCAGAAGTTCTAACCAACGCTTCAGCTCTTGTCAAATACATTTCCGACAATCGAATCATTGGAATGTTATCTCTGCTATCTGAATTATTAAACTTTGAAGTTGTGAACTTTGTAGGATGCTGTCCGTTTGCTCCCTCATATCCTTTCCATATCAAAGTAGTTTTTCTTTGATCAGTATCGGAATATTTACTTATAAATTCCTCAGGAACATAGTAGGAAACCTTGCTGTAATAAGAAAAGAAATGAGTTCCATACTGGTGGTCTCCATTATTAAACGTTAAAGGAATGGCATAAATAAATTCCTTATCCAAGTTAACATCGTAACCACTACTTAATGGGAAAACAGATCGAAGGTTGCTATTCAAAGCATAGTTCACATTGCCAATCAAAAAATTTGCTTCACTGGCAGCCTTTTCATAGTCACCCTTGTACAAATAAACTCTTGACAATAACGCATGAACACTTCCTTTGGTTGCACGTGCACGAGTCTCTAAATCATCTTCGTATGCTTCTTGAAGATCGACCAAAGCTTCAGTAAGGTCTTTTATTATTTGTGCATAAACTTCGCCTACAGAAGAACGAGTCAAGGCATTAGCTGCGTCATATCTGGTTCCCTCGTAAGGTGTCAATTGTAAAGGCAATCCCAATCCGTTCATATTCCCGGTTAAGGCACCATCGCCAAAAAGCTTGAGCAGCACAAGGTAATTGTAAGCCCTAAGAAACTTAGCCTCTGCAATGTGTTGTAATTCCAAATCCTCATTATAGGTTCCCAGCTTGGGAATCGACTCTATCATGACATTGGCAACGTTTATGGTAGAATAGCAATCTGCCCAGATAGATTTAGAGGTAGAATTATCAACAGGAAGCTCCCCATTAATTACTATCTGATAATAAGAATTACTCACCACCAACAGGTCTGTTGTAAAATCGCCAATGGTATAAGCCGCTCCATTATTTGCTTCGTATGTTTTGTTATAAACATCCATTAGTGCAGACTCTGCAGAACTTGCAGACTGAAAAACTTCAGTTTCTACGGTTGTATCTTCAGGAGCCAGGTCAAGCTGTTTATTACAAGCTGTAAAAACAAGGCCAGAAGCTACAAACGCAAATGCATATATTGTATTATTTATCTTCTTCATGTCTCTTACTATTTTAGCCCAACTTTTATTCCTATCTGAATTGATTTCTGCTGAGGTATGGTTAGCTCATCATTGCCGGCATATACCGCAGAAGAACCAAAACTACTCACTTCCGGATCTGGTCCCGAATACTTTGTCCAGGTAGCTAAGTTAGATCCTTTTACATACAGAACCAAACTTCTTAAGCCAAAGCGACTGATACGCTCAGGATTGAATCGATAGGAAAGAGATACGTTTTTCAAACGAACAAAGGATCCATCTTCCAGGAATCGATCTGTCTGACGACTCACAGTATAATCAATGCCTTTTCCTGTATTTGAAAGGTTATTCTTTTTAGGAATGTCGGTTTGATGACCAGCAATAATCCATTCATCCAAAATATCTGTACTTAGGTTCTGATACTTATCATCTGAATAAGTCAGTAGCTCAGCCCTACTTCCATTCATGATTTTTCCACCATAAGAAAAGGAAAGAAGGGTGTTCAATTCAAAGTTCTTATAGGAAAATACGTTGGTGATCCCCCCAGTGATTTCAGGCAATCTATCCCCCATCACAAACTTGTTCTCGTAATTCTCTACATCACTGTTTTCTCTTGCGTATTTTTCAGGAGCCAAAGTACTGATGGTACCATCAGCATAACTCCAAAGTGGGTTTCCTGTTAATGGATCAACAGAATGCCAATCGTAAAGGAACCATGCTGTCGCCGATTCTCCAACTTTATAATAGGCATAACCAATTTCGGGACCTCCTGCTACATAACCATCTAAATTCAGTTTGGTTACTTCATTTGTATTGCGCGCCAGGTTCAGGTTAGTACTCCATTTAAATTCTTTGTTAACATTCAATGTACTTAGGCTAATTTCATACCCCTTATTGGTCATGTCAACCAGATTCTGCTGCTGTCCACTGTATCCTGTATAAAGAGGAACAGACGAACGAATCAACATATCGATACTTTTCTTTTGATAATAATCGAATGACACCTGAACTTTTGATCCAAAAAGACTCATGTCAAGCCCCAAGTCCAAAGTTTGTGTTTTTTCCCATTTCAAGTCTGGATTACTAGGCTGTTCAACTTCCAGAATGTTCTTCTTGCCATAGATATTGGCGTTATCTTTCTGAACATACTGTCCCTGATGTCCATAGTAACCACCCGAACCAGAAATACCACTAAAACCAAGACTTGCCCTTAATTTCATATCGTCAAGCCAGGTGTAAGCTTCCATGAATTGCTCTTTTGAGATTCTCCATCCTGCAGAAAAAGAAGGAAAGCCTACATATCGCTCATTCTTATTAAAACGTGATGAACCATCGACACGATAAGTCACACCAGCCAGGTATTTATCCTTCCAGCGATAGTTCATTCTGGCAAAGAAGGAAACCATAGCCCATTCCTGCAGAGAAGCTCCATCAACATGGGTTGTATTAGCTTGACCAATACTAAGCACATTATTGGTTGGGAAATCAGAAGCCGATACTCTTACGTAATCTTCCTTGGAAGCTTCAAAACTTTGTCCAATAACTCCATTAAATACATGTTCACCAAGCTCCTTGTATATAGTAGCAGTATTGTTGATCACATATTTCATGTTTTGAATGGTAGTTTGGCTTGCACTCCCACCTTCCAAAATTGGAGAAGCATCGTAAGACAGGTTTCTGTTATAAGCTTTCGAAGCCATAAAGTCAACGCCAAACTCAGATCGTAAGGTCAGCCATGAAAGTGCTTTGTATTCCGCATACAGATTTCCGATCACACGCTTATCCTGAACAAAGTTGATGTCATCTTTCGCTTTTGCAATTGGGTTGAAATAATTTCCTTTACTATTGATGAAGTTATAATTCTCATTTTCATCTCTTATCGCTACATTAGGAGCAGCTATCAGTGAGTTTCTATATACCTGACCTGAATTCAAAGAGTTATTATCGGTATATGAAATGGTAACGTTGTTCCCGAATCTCAACTTTTCACTCGATTTATACTCATAGTTAATACGGGCCGTATATCTTTTAAAATCATTATTGATCACATAGGAGTCCTGATCAAGATAGGACAAGGAAAGGAAGTATTTGCTTTTTTCAGTTCCTGCTGACACCGTGGCCGAAACATTATAGGTTTTAGCTATGCGTGTCGCTTCATCAGTCCAATCAGTGTTGATCCCCTTCTTGAAGTTCTTATCCTTATAGGCATTGTAAAAATCAGCATACTGATCGCCATTCAACACATCAGGAACACCAACTGGAGTAGCCAAGGAAGTAGAAATATTGAAATCCACTTTCGGAGCACCTTTTTTCCCTTTTTTCGTTGTAATCAGAATTACACCGGCAGCACCACGTGATCCGTAAATCGCAGTAGCGTATGCATCCTTCAGGATCTCGATAGATTCAATATCATCCATATTCAAGTTAGCCAAAGGATTACGCTCAAATTCGGAATTCGAACTAATCTGCCCTGCGGCACCATTTCCTCCGATTGAAACAGCAGCTACCGAGCCAGACTGAAATGAGGTAGACGAATAACCTCCGGCACCATATACAGGCACACCATCAATAATAAAAAGAGGGTTATTATCTGAAGCCAAAGAGGTAATACCACGAATGGTAATGGCAGTAGCACTACCAGGAGTTCCACTACTGGAATTAATCTGAACCCCTGCAACCTGTCCTGCCAAAGCATTATCGATACTTAAAGCTGGCTGTTCCAACGCTTGTACATCAATAGAGGTAACTGCTCCCGTTAAATCTCGACGCTCTTGAACGCCATAACCGATTACAGCAATCTCTTTTAATGATACATTGTCAGTTTTCAGTGCAATGTGATAATGTAATTTATCGGTAATCTTTATTTCCTGAGAGATAAAGCCAATAGAAGAAATCAAAAGAATGTCTCCTACATTGGCGTAAATTGAAAATTTACCATCGAAATCGACAGCGGCACCATTGGTGGTCCCTTTTACTATTACTGTTGCCCCAATTGCGGGCGATTGATCGGAACTGCACAATACAGTTCCAGTTATATGTTTTGCCTTTAGTTCTTGTGGCTTATAGGTTTGTGCTTGTACATTTGTTCCAATCATCAAGACCATAAAAGACAAGAACATGACTAATATCTTGTTCATATTCATGAGTTTTACTACATGTCCTCCGAGTTTCACCTGATCACTATTCAGGTGTTCACTCTATTGAATTCAAACATCCATTTTCATGCTTACAACCAACAATCTGCCAATTGTTAGTTAATGTTTGTTGTTTAATTTGAGAGTCTCATCTCAATGACGAGACTCTCAGTAATTCTTAGTTTAAAGTTCCTGTCCAAACATCTTTCAATACTGGAGTTGCACCGTCAACAGCTGCACCTTTACCACCAACAATCATTAGGTTGTTTCCATCCTGAATTAATGAATGTCCATATCTTGCTTCAAAATCAATAACACCTTCAGTCATTTGTGTCCAGTTTACACCGCCATCTTCTGATACCCAAGTATCATTAGCAGCTTCAGCAACCTGAGCGCTACCATCCATTTCACCAGTAACCACTTTACCACCTACAACAAAGATTCTTCCTGCATACTCATAAGCAACAAACTGCGAACGAGCAGTAAATGGAGTTGCCACCTCAACTTTTGTCCAGGTAGCACCATCTGCTGACTTATAAACTTCATTGTTGTACTGAGTTGGATATTTTGACTCTCCACCAATTAAGTACAATTCGTTGTTGTACACCAATAACTGACCTCTAAAACGAGGAGTGAAATCATCACCAAGGTTGGTTTCCAATTGAGTCCAGTTTACACCACCATCAACCGATTTCCATACATCATTAATAGGACCTGATGGACTTCCATATGCCAAAGTAGAACCACCTACCAAGTACAAATCGCCATTCATGTTGGCAACCATAGGCTCAGTTCTTGCAGAAAATTTGTTCTCTGCAGCTGTCTCTGCAGCGACATCTGTCCAGTTTTCACCATCAGCTGAAGAATAAACAGAAGCCTTTGCTTGACCAGTACTCCAGTCAGACCAATCCATTAAAGTGTGACCACCAATCAATAAGATGTTGTCATTGTATTTTACGGCCGCATAACCAACACCAACTCCTTCAGCTAAGAAATTATCATTAGCCACAGTCCAGGTAGCACCATCTTCAGAAGAATACAAGCTATAAGTATAATCTGTTGACTCTCCACCAGAGATGAAATACTTACCACCTACTTTAAATGCGTGTGTATAATCGTAGTTTGGGAAACCAGCATCTGCTGTTTGCTTTGTCCATGCAGAAATCTCTGTTGCTACATTTACTCTAACAGTATAAGTTTTCGCTGTTGTACCGTCTTCAGCAACGACCTCATACACAATATCTGAAGAAAAATCCTGCTCAGACTGACCGCTTACCTGCTCAACATCGTTCACCAAAACAGTTGAAAGAGGTGCCGAAGTAAATACAGGCTGCAAAGAAGAACAGTCGAATCCATAAGGCAATGCGGACTCATTGGTAATGGTACCATCAGCACCAATCACAAAATCATAATTGCTGATTATATCCTCATTAAATTCAAAAGATAAAAAACCAGTAAGGTTACTTAATTTTTCATCATCACTACATGAGCTTAACACTCCACTAAATACCATTGCAAACAACAGCATTACTACACTCCAAGGGTTTCTTAAAACTTTCATAAAATTTTAATTTTAGGTTATTAATTGAGTTTATTCAAAACACATTCTTCGACCATTTGAGCTTAGCCTCGACAATGGATCCTTTTGACAAAGCACCACTCAAACAATCTGTATCATTCTATTTACTATCTACTTAAAAAGAATTTGCCTGAAAGAGAAAGGCATGTTTCATCCCCCATTACCAACCAGATGGTTGATATTATTTTTAATTCAGACTGATGTTTTGTAACTAATTAATGAAAGGTTTACATTGTCCTGCCAGACGCCGTAAGGTTTTCATTTACTACATTCTTTTTTAATTTATTTACTTGACAATTTTTATTCTATAAACTAACTCTTAGGCCCAAACTAAATGTTTTAGCTTGAGGCATGGTTACCTCATCGTAACCTGACAATAATGATGAAGGTCCAAAAGCACTCACTTCGGGATCAGCACCAGAATATCCGGTAATTGTGAACAAATTTGTTGCCTGGGCATATACTTTCATTCCCTCAAGTTTCAAATTATTCACAAATTTCTTTGGTAAATGATAAGCCAATACAAGTTTCTTCATTCGAAGAAAAGATGCATTCTCGAAAAAACGACTACTTGTTCGACTGGTAGTATAATTGTTCTGGCTAGTAATGGATGGATTGAATAAGGCCGGCTGATTCGTTACATCCCCATTCTCACGCCAGTAGTTTGCTACATCTTTAGATAAATTGTAAACCTCAGTTGTGGTATAAGTATGCAAAATCGCAGAGGTACCGTTCATTAATTTTTTACCTTCAGCAAAGACAAAATAAGTACTTAATTCCACACCTTTAAAAGAAAACACATTGCTAATTCCACCTGAATATTTAGGCATACCGGAACCAAAAGTCTTTCTATTTTCCATATTGGTTGGCGGAGTCTCTCTTAGACTACCGTCAGCATATTTCCATAACGGATTTCCATTTGTCGGATTCACTCCTGCCCAATCGTATAGATAAAACTGAGCTGCCTCCCTTCCTTCCTTAAAATATTTGTAAGCCTGATCTTGTCCCCAAACTTCATATCCAGCTTGATTCAATTCCAAAACTTCGTTACGATTGAAGGCAGCTGTAAGAAACAGATCCCATTTGAAAGTACTGTTTATTAAACGAGAATCCAGTGTTAGCTCAACACCCGTATTCTTCATGGCCCCAACATTGATCCACTGTTGTGTATATCCTGTAACCTCAGGCACATCGGTGAATAACAACAAGTTGTTCACCTTCTTGGAATAATAATCAAGCGAGGCATTCACTTTGTTTTTCAAGAGACTGAAGTCCAACCCGAAATCAAAATTTTCCGTTTTCTCCCATGACAGATTCAGATTTGAACCATTTGCTTCCGTATAAATAGTTTTCTTCCCATAGGTTAAATCATTTTGATGCGTTTCATAAGTCCTCAAGGCACCATAGGTATAAGTAGATTGCTCCACACCAGAATATCCAAAGCTTGCACGAAGCTTTAGGTGGTTAATGAACTCCTCATCGCTTTGATTCACGGCAATCCATCCTGCCGAAAATGCAGGAAAAATTTGATATCGATTGTCATTACTAAATCGAGAAGAACCATCAACACGGTAGCTCAATCCGGCAAACAGCTTTTGCTTATAATTATAGTTTACCCTTCCGAACCATGATGCCAAGGCATACTTTCTTCTGCCGCTGGAATAATCAACAAGGTTATATGCATTCCTATTGGTTATTTGATATGCACTCTCATAGTTCAGTTCTTTTTCCTTTTGTCTTGACTCCTCAAAACTCTGCCCAAGCACGAACTTAAAAGAATGATCACCAAATAACTTATGTCCTCTCACCATATTGGCGATTACAAACTTTCTGGAATAGCCATCTGTTTCGATTGTAATTTTTTTATCAGGAGAATCACTATTTCTATAAGAAGCAAAAGCATCGGTCTCTATGAAGTTAATTCCCAAATCTAACTTATAAGAAAGCCAATCCGTGAGTTTAACATCAGCATAGATATTTGAAATCACATAGTTATCCAAAGCTTCCCCTTTATCATTTAACGCCATTGCTACAGGGTTCTCCGTATATATTCCATATGGATTGTTTCCCGTTGAAAAATTAAAGTCCCCTCTTTCATCGTACACACTAATATTAGGAGCCTTTAAGATGGCGTCGCGATATATCTTCGGAGCCAAAAGAGAATTATTTTTCTCAGAAGTCATTGAAATGTTAGCTCCTAATTTTAAATATTTGTTGATGTTTTGTTTGAAATTGAACCTTCCGGTATATCTTTTAAAATCGGCACCTTTTATATAAGCCTCCTGATTTAAATGTGAGAAGCTAAAATACAGGTATCCATTGTGCTTTTTATTCTGAATAGAGAAGGCCAGCTTATTACTTTTGGCATTTCTCACCACCTTATCATACCAATTGGTATTTGTGCTGGCTGGAAAAATTACCTCTCTTTTCTTTAACTGACTGTAATAGTTGGAATAGAATTGAGCATATTCTTCACCATTCATCAGGTTCGGTTTTCCAACAGGTTTGGAAACTCCTGTTTCCATCAAAAGGTTTACTTTCAGGCCAAATTTCCTTGGCTGCTTGGTCGTAATTAAAATTACACCCGCAGCACCTCTGGATCCATAGATCGAAGTAGAGTAAGCATCTTTCAACACACTAATGGATTCAATATCCTCGGTGTTGATCATGTTTAAGCCATTCTTTTGAAAATAATTGGATTCTCGAAGATCGTTAAAAACGTAGTTATCAGCCAAACCCAAAAGCGGAATCCCTGAAGAGGATAAAATATTAATCTGATTCAAACTTTCCTCTGTATTAAAAAGAGGAACGCCATCTACAACAATTAAAGGACTATTGGCATCAGGTTGCAAGGAAGTGACTCCTCTGATGGCTATGGTTGAAGCTCCACCTGGAACTCCAGAGTTTTTTTGCATCCATAAACCACTTGCGGTACCGGCCAATATCTCATCAAAATCATTCGGAATTTCACCAGTCATTGATGCAGAAAGGGTACTTATAGCTCCAGTTTTTTCCTCTTTCGCCTCTTCTCCATATCCAACAATGTTTACCTCTTGTAAGTTTATCACATTTGTATTGAGCCTAATATCTTCAATCATTTTGAGACCGACGATGTTTTCACTGGGCACAAAACCAATGGCAGATACAACAATGGTATCACCCACAAAACATTTTATACTATAGTAACCATCCTTATCGCTTGCAGTCCCCTTAAATTCATTTTTCACTCGAATAGAGGCACCAACAATTGGCTGACTATCCTCATCACACAGAATTCTACCCACAACCATCTTCCCCATACGAACCAATCTGGCAGCCTCAATCTTATTGGAAGCTTTTAATTGCAACATGGGTATTGGCCCGTCCATCTTCTTTAATATGATTTTATCACGGTAGAGAATAAAAGTGAAGCCAAGCGGACTCAAAACCATTCCGAGTATCTCTTGCAAACTTACTCTCTCCTCCGACGGAATGGTAATAGCTATTCCTTCAATTATTTCCGGATTGTATACAAAAGTGAAATCTGTTTGCGCTTGAATTTCCAAAATGAAATCTTCCAAGCTCATCCCCTGAGTAAGCCTGGAAGTAGATATTTCCTGAGCTTGTGAAAATGAAAGGAAAGAAAAATGGACAAAAATCAGACTTAAAAATAACTTCATTAGCTCTTTACATCCATTCTTAAAAAGGGATGAATTACAAACATTTAAATTTTTGTTTGCTGCAAATGAATATTTTTTCCTAATTTTGTCGTACATAATGCTAGCTGAAATAGCTCCTGCTATTTCGATTAGTTTTTTACTTGACAAGTAAATTTACTACATGTTAGTTAAAATACCGGAGAGCTGCCACTCTTTGGTATTTTTTTTTGAGTACTAACCAGGACTCCTCCTGCAAGATTAGAACTCGTTTTTATTCCCGATAACAACCCTATCCTTCTCAATTTTATAAGAGAATTCATTGGTCATTTCAAGAATCTTCATAATTTCTTCTAACTTTTCATTTTCAAAGCTGGCTGTAATTTTCAAATCCTTCAGACTACCATCCGTCAGTTTAAATTTTACACCATAGGTTCTGTATAATGTCTTTGTCAATTCAGACAAAGGTGTATTTACAAAGAGTAAGCCTCGTTTCATCCAGGCAATATCAAGCTGATTATCCACTTGAAATCTATCCATTGACTCCTCGTTGTGGTTGATCACACCTTTTTGTCCAGGTACCAGATGAAAACCTTCCTCTTCTCCTTTGTGGCTATGAGTAAAAGCTACTTTTCCGGTAATAACCGAAGTCTCCATGCGATCATCTTCGGGATATGCTTTTACATTAAAAGAGGTTCCCAAAACTTTCACCTCAGCTCCATCCAGATCTATCACAAAAGGTTTACTTTCATCTCTTGCCACATCGAAAAATGCTTCTCCCTCCATGTATACATTTCGTTCCGTACCTTCCAAATCAGATTTGAATTTCATACGAGAATCACCGTTCATGTATATGTGAGAACCATCAGCTAATAAAAAGTCTGTCTGCTTTCCTGCATCACATTCTCTTACTTCGTAGCCTATGGTATTCATCCATGAAAATGGCTCACTTATTTGATTCCAGGCAAGACTTCCAACAGATACAGCGATTAATACAGAAGCTGCTACACGATACCAATTGGCACCAAACAATCTTCTAATCGGTCTTTCATCAGCCTGCTCAGCTTTAATTCTTCCCTTAACTTTATTTAAAACACAACTTTTTTCTTCTGAAGAAGTTTGCAAAGTAAGTCCTTCCCAGCCTTGTTTTAAATCATCAAAAAGCTTTTGGTTTTCTGCTGAAGATTCAAGCCATCCCCTTAATTGGCCCATCTCTTCTTCAGAGATTTCTCCAGCAAAATACTTTGCTATTATTTGATGTATATGATTCATTTCCGTCATTATATTCTAGTAGTTCATTTTTAAGACAGTGCTTTTTCCATCTTCCACTAAAGAAAAATGAAAAAAGTTTATTTTTTTTTGCTTTTCCCCTGGTAACCTATCATTTCTGCTAGCTTCCTAATCGCAATACCCATTTGCGTATCTACTGTATTTACAGATACGTTCAGTTTTTCAGCCACTTCTTTATACTTCATCCCCTCAAAGCGAATCAAAAGAAAAACCTCTCTACACTTCGGCGGTAAACTTTCAATACTATGGATAATTTTATCTTGTAATTCCTTTGCAATAATTGCATCCTCGGCTGTATTGTCCTCGCTTATTTTATTTGAAACCACCTCATCAATAGAATCCTTACCAACTCTCTGTTCTTTATGGATATAATTCAAGGAACGATTCTTTATACTTACGAACAGATAATTATCGAGATTCTTAACATCTTGCAATTTCTCTCTATTCTGCCAAACTTGATAAAATACATCAGCTACAACTTCCTCTGCCAAATCTTTGCTTTTTACTAACACAAAGGATGCAGTTAAAAGCCTGTCGTAATAAATATGAAAAAGTTCATCTAAAGCACGTTCATCAGAATCTAGCGATAATCTTCGAATCAGAAAATCAATATTTTTGGTATGATTTTTCAAGGGTTTAGTTTTCTTAGGTGGTTAATATAGGTTGGTCAAAGATGCAAAAAATCTTATAAAGTGAAAATTTCAAAGTAAAAAGACTGGACATTTGCACCCAAACTACTTACATAATCTAACATCATTATTCCACTAATATTAAATTACTTACAAGCTGATTTAACTTATCTCAAACCTTATTCACTTCAATGTAGGTTTTTCCAATACATATACGAGCCAATCATATCAAAGAATGCATCCACAAAATATTACAAAACAAAAAACCGCCTCATGAGAGACGGTTTATGATATATAATATTTGATTTTTTTTACTGTGCAACTTTCTGTGCATCTAGTTTTTTAGTTATTCTTCCATAAACAATTAAGGCTATGGCTGATACTGCAGCAATTCCAACAAAATAATACCAAATGTAATGTGCATTTGACGATGCTACTTCCCATTCTGCTCTTGACTCGAATAATGTTGGATCAGGACAATATTTTGTAAGAAGAACTCCCGATAATCCGAAACCTAAAATAGAAGATACAAATGAATGTAAGTGACTAAACCCTAGATATAAACCTTCCTCACCCTTAGGCGCTTGAAGTGAGAAATACTCTAAGAATCGAGGTGAAATAAACGATTCTGCCAACCCCTGGAATACAATACCAACAATCATCATAAATGCTACAGGATGCATGCTGAAAAATCCCAAATCAACTGACTCTACATCAAGCAAGTTACCCGCAGCCATACACAATGCAGAAACTGGCATAATAAACATCCCAATTGTCATGGATAGAAGTGCAGTGCGTTTTGCCATAATCTGAGTAATTAAGCCAACGGATAAAACCACTATCAATGGGTTTACGTTAGCATACCATGATGGAGATGCTCCTTCACCTGCCATACGCAACACATATTTAGGCATGGTTGCATACAATTGATGCTGCACCATCCAAAATCCTGTAACAATAAGAATTAATGCTACCAAACGACCATTCGCAATTACTCTTGTTAATGCTTGCCAAATTTCGTTTAATGATTTTCCTTCACCCTCAGTTTTAGAACTTTTAAAGAAGAAGAATACTGCAAAAACAGCGATTAAAGTCATTGCTGCCGAGAAGAAGTTTAGATTTACCAATCCTTCGTTCCCCATGGCTTCACGCAATGGTTTTACAATGGTTTTTCCCGAGAATGAACCGATATTTACCATCATATAAAAAATAGAAAATCCCCTTGCACGATTCGATTCTGTTGTTTCTTTAGCAACAGTTCCTGTAATTACTGACTTAATAAACGATCCTCCAACCATTATCACAATAACAATTGGTACAATCATCCATTTCCAACCTGTTTTCTCCAATCCAGTAAATTTGGTTACCTCGGTATACTCAACCAAACCAGCAGCTTCCAACATGGTTGGTAAAATTGCTAAACCTGCATAACCAATACTTAGTAATGAGAAAGCCAACAACAAGGCTTTTCTAAAACCCATTTTATCTGCTAAGGCTCCACTAAATGTTGGTAGTAGATACAAACCAGCTGAAAACAGACCTGAAATCATTGCTGCTTCAATATCAGTAAAGCCTAATATTCTTGAAAGGTATATTGTTATTACAATGAAAACTCCATAGTATGCTGCTCTTTCCAAAAGCTCAACAGAGTTGGCCACCCAAAAGGCTCTTGAGAACTTTTCTTTTCCCGTACTCACTTGTTCTGCACTCATTTTATTCTTTGTTTAGTTTATTTAAGGTATCGTTGTCCGCAATTTTGGTGGTAAAAATAGATTGCCACGTTGAATTTCACAAGTAGGGATTCTCCTATTTTTTCTCACATCACACCTGTATATCCTGATAAATTTCAAACCAATAGTGACACAAAAAAGATGCCGCAATCAATGGATCAAACTAATCCAATAATTGCGGCATTAACCTAACTTAAAAATAAAATATTTTGCTCTGCTAATCGTTTATTTTTGCCATAGTTTCATTGTTGCTTCAACATCTATCGCCTCTGCTAAAATAGATATTGGATGCTGAACTTTGCTAGAAGTTGACATTTCTATTTGCCATTTACAAGTTTCACAATCTGTGGCTACAAAATTAACCTTAGAGTTTTCTATCTGATCGAATAAAGGTTTACCAACTTCTTGAGAGGTTTGATAATTTTCTTTCTTAAATCCATAAGTTCCTGCAATTCCGCAACATTGCGATTCAAGATTAACCAATTCAACACCTGGTATCATTCTAAGAAGCGAAGTTGAATAAATAGACCAGCCTAATTTTTCCATATGACAAGGAGTGTGATACGCTATTCTCTTTTTGTAGTCCTTCTTGAACACTAACTTTAGCTTTCCTTCATCAATTAAACGGAATAAAAAACGGGTTGCCAATTCACTCTCATCCCTTATTTCTTCATTTTTAACACTCAATAAGTGAGGATATTCATCTCGAATGGTAAATATACAAGTTGAGGATGTTGAAATTACTGGCATCTTTTTATCTACAATTGATTTTTTAAATGCCTCAACATTGTGTTTGGCTTGTTTGGTTGCCTGTTTAATTAATCCATTAGAAATTAATGCAACACCACAACATTTTTCCTTTTCCAAAAGATGCACACCATAACCCGCAGCATTCATTAACTTAATCAAGTCTTTACCTTGCTGAGGAAAATTATAATTCACATAACAGCCGTGGAAATAACTAACGTGCTTTTTGAAACCCTGCTGTTTCTTTTCAGCATATCTGCGATACCAAGTTTCAAAACGCAAACCTGTATACTTTGGAAACATACGATGATGATCGATCTTTAGCACACTATCCATTACTTTACGGACTGGCTTAAGCGCAACTGCAGTATTCACAATTGGGGCAAATGTACTTGCCATGGTTCCTACAATATCGGTATTCGCAAGAATCATATCGCGAAGCTTTGGCTTGCTTTTACTATACTTTATGCGAGCAGATTGGATTATATCGCCAATTTTAACTCCCGATGGACAGGCAACTTCGCAACGCTTACAATTTAAGCACAACTTCAAGGCCTCATCATAAAACTCAGGATCTTTTAATCGCATTCGTTCGCCATCTGGGCCAGATTGCTTTGGGCCAGGATAATCAGGATTTACTTCCAATACCGGACAATAAACGGTACAAATTGTACATTTGACACATTGTTCAAAGTTGTTATCACTAACGTTATATGGTTCAAATATTTCCTTTTTCATTGTCCTGTTATTTTAAAATTTGTTCAGCCGCATGAAGAGATGTAAGTAAACTTATACCTGCTCCACTTCCTTCTTTAAGAGGATTTGCTCCTCCCAACACAGAACCTGCCACATATAAATTTTCTACAGGTTCACCATTCATCAACGCTCTAAAGTTCTGATCGGTTTTTACACCATAATGCATAAATGCCTGATCGTTAAAGATCTTTTCATCAAACCATTTTTCACGATTGCTGTCGCCATCGATATCCAAACCAAAAATTGGTTCATATAATTTATCGTGAGTTGCCACAATTCCTTTGCTGTAAAAACTTCCGCTTGCCAAAATGAATTGATCTGCCTCAAATTTTATATCTCCATGATTATTGGTTCTGATTTCCAACAATCTGCCATTTTCAAAAACTCCCCCTTCAACATTGTCTCCCAACAAGTATGTTCCTCCTAATTCCTGAAATCTTTCACGCAATGTAATCTGTGTGCGAATACCAGGAACTGACGGAGGTATGGCTGGTAACAAAAGAACTGGCTTTTCAATTTTCTCTTTTAGCTTATCTGCAATTGTCTTATTAAACAATCCAAATACCGCAGGAAGAATCACTACATCAAACCCATCACTTAGAACATTTGCTTTTTTGGCAAATTCATCAATGGCATTTCCCTTGTCAAATTCTTTAGCAATATTGGTTGAACGCATTTCGCTAGGATTTTTACGAATTGCTTCAAACTGTTTCATCGAAACATTCTTGATTTGCGCATGAACATCAAACTTTTTTAACCCATCTTTAATGAACAAAGTGTGAAAATCAAGAAATCCACTAAAGTTTAGGATTACTGCTTTTTTCCAAGGAAAACTGTCCTTATGATCGAAACAGGTAAAATCACTTAGGGTCAACCAAGTTGGTTTCATTACACCCATTGGCGTTAAGGTAAAGTGATTTCTATCGGCTTGACCAGTAAAATTTAGACCTGCACGTACCAACAAATGCAAAGCATCATTTGTTAACCGTTCTATTTTATCCAAACCTACCCTTTTATAAGGATGAGTCTCAGATAAGGTTTTCATGCTTTCCAAAGGATTTGCAACCTCTTCACCATTTACCTTACCCAATAGATCGAAGGAACCCGAAAAGAAATGAATTGCACTTTGACCAGATGAAACAATCGCACATTTTTTTCCCTGCTCCGCCAATTTAATTCCACATGTGAGTCCGCTTAACCCACCACCTATTATAATGTTATCGAATTTCATACTCTTGCTTAATTGTTTTCTGGTTTCAATCCATATATCCCTTCGTAAATCCAAGATGTAAATTGAATTTCATTAATCGTTTCACCCCAAGCAATTGGCGACATTCCTTTCCATCTCTCCTGAAGAAAGTTGGCCAAATCATCTTTTGCTTTTCCTGGTTCTTCCATCGATTCACAAAGCAAACCAGCTGCACGACAAGCACACAACTCGCCTTGACAAGTTCCCATTCCAACACGAGTTCTACGACGCAAATCGATCAGGTTATTTACATGCAATTCATTAATCGCATACTTTACTTCACCAATTGAAACTCCTTCGCATTCACAAACCATTGAATCTTCATTTTCATCACCTTTTGCAATTTTATGAGCCAATGATCCATGTCTATCCTTTGCTGATTTTTGAGTTATACCATTTCCTGAATAAACTTTCTGACTTACATTATTTAAGGTTTCATCACTTTTTTCAGATCCAGGTAATGGAATGTTGGCCGTTTCACATCTTTTATCAATATCTAATTTTTTACAGATTAGATCTGTTGCTTCTTCAGCCATCAATCGATAGGTCATCAACTTACCACCTGTAATTGTGATAAATCCCTCCAAACCATCTCTTTCCTTGTGATCCAACAATACAATACCACGACTAATACTTCTTCCACTTGGATCATTATCGGCTGCCACCAGTGGGCGAACTCCTGCATAAGCACGAAGAATACGAGTCGTTGCCAAGGATGGTGAAAGCTTTACTCCTTCTCTTATCAGCACATCCACATCATCCTTTGAAACATACATATTGTCTATCTCTTCAATTGGAATTCGCTCCGAAGTAGTTCCAATCAAACAAATGGTATCTCCCGGAACAAGTATATCTGCATTGGCAGGTTTTCTACACCTGTTCAAAACCATTTTGTTTACACGATGACCAAAAATCAGAAGAGAACCTTTTGCAGGAAACATATTGATGTTTACTCCTGCAAACTTGGCAATATTATGTCCCCATATACCAGCTGCATTGCAAACAATTTTCCCGTAATATTTTACTTTCTCCTTTTTCGCATGATCGAATAATTCTACACCATTTACACGATCTTGATCTTTAAGTATATCAATAACTTCATGTTGAGTTAAAATATCTGCACCATGCAGTTTGGCATCCAATGCATTTGACATGGTCAAACGAAAAGGATCAACAGACCCATCAGGTACTTTTACAGCTCCAATTAAGTTCGGATTTGCCGATGGTTCCATGCGAAGTGCTAATTTGGGATCAATAATTTCCGTTGAAATCCCAGCACTTGTACAAGCATCTACAAATTGAGATTGAAATGCAATGTCATCTTCTGGTAGAGTAAGAAATAGTCCATTGTTCTCTTCGATGCAATGGTTTGCAATTTTTCGGAGAATCATGTTTTCCTCAATGCACTCAGCAGCCGATTCATGATCGGTTACTGCATATCTGGCTCCACTATGTAATAAACCATGATTTCTTCCTGTTGCACCAGTTGCAAAATCATGACGTTCTACTAGCAATACACTTAATCCTCTCATCGCACAATCCCGCGCTGTCCCTGCACCTGTTGCTCCCCCTCCGATGATTATTACATCATATTCCTTGGATCTATTCTTATTCATGATGAGTCTTCTTATTTCAATATCTTTTTATTCAGCTTAACGAAGATTTTAATAAATCTTAGAATACAAAGATATACATCATACATAGCATTGCAAAGTATGTCTTTAAAAAATATATTTTGCATTATCTATTCTTTAGCTTAAGAATGTATTCTTTGATTGAATTATCATATCTAAAACACTTACCAAATTAAATACTAAAAACCGCTATAATGTCAACATTTACAACGCATCCAAACTTTGCTATCATATCGAATTTTGAGAAAGTAAATTGGAATAAAAACAGATTAGGTAGATTGCATCTAAATAAAAAAATTAAACATTTTCAGACAAAATCAATATAAAAAATAAGCCAAATCATTAAAATGATTTGGCTATTTACTATGACACAGGCATTAAATCTGACAAAAATACCTGCCAACATTCACTTTGTAAAAAGTAATTTTATATAGGTGTTAATAGTTACAATTTTTAATTCTCATTCAATAACCAATGTCTTCCATTTTCAGGAGTAGAAAATACCTTTAACTGATAACGATCACAAGAATTGCATTGAACACGAATCATTCCAAATGCTGTATCAAGAGGGTTTCTTCTAATCAAAGCATGCCGAACCATTAATTGTTGTCCCAATTCAGATTCTATAATCGATCCCAAACTTTCAGCATCATCAATATCATATAGTAGTTCCGCCGAACTTGCATCTTCTAAAATTCTAACACAATTGGGTGTAGTTATTCCCTTTAATAGGTTTAAACAATACTCCTTCATCTGAGCAAATTGTATCTTGCCAGTCAACACCACATCCAATAAATCACTTTCTGGTCTGTATTCTACATTTATCATGACAATCTCTCCCTCTTTTTCACTTCTACCTTATAGACAATTAATTGAGGAAATCGGGTGAAAGAAAAGCAAAAAAAAAGAGCCATTTGTAAAAAATGACTCTTTCTGTTTAAATTTTCTTATCAATTTTTAATTCACTGATACACACTTAACAATTCCCTTTTCAGCTGAAGCAAGATAAAGATTATCCTTACCATCAACGATCATTGGAATGTATGAACATCCTTTCACCAATTCTTCGATACCCGCAATTTGTTTTGCGCCTTCTTTGCTATAGATTTTGATACGAGTTGGATCTTTTTCTACAGTAACGATAGCACCATTAGATAAACTTGTTACACTAACAGGATTACAACAACCGTGGAAATCATTCACTGTTTTTCCTCTTTGTCCAAACGAAAGAATTTTCTTTCCTGTAAAATCAAAACCTTGAACACGGAATGCTCCAAGATTAGCAACCAAGATCTCTTTTTTAGCATTTACGTTAAAATCCAGAATTCCACAACATGGACGCATATCTTTCATTACAGCTCCAGCTGCTCCTGTTTCCTTATTAAACATTGCCAATTTAGCGTTTCTGTAGTCTGCAACAACCAAATTGTTATCAACAACTCTTGCTCCAGTAGCAGTAATTACATCATTAAGCATGTATTTTTTCATTTCTTTTCCATTTCCATCAAGAACTACACACTCAACTGCTTTAGGCATCATTCTTTTTATTTTTCTACCTCTAACTTTTTTCTCTACTTCTTCCTGAATGCTACATAACAAATAAATGTTATCATCTCCATCAACAGCTAAAGCCGAAGCCTGACCGCTTAAACTGGCTTTAAACTCCTTAGCAACTTCTCCCTTGGCATTAATTACCTGAACTGTTCCATCTTTCTTTAAAGCACATAGATTTCCATTCTTAAATGCTCCCAGGTAAATAATATCTTTTAATTCCTTACCTGCATATTTTGTATCAACTTTGTAAGAAACATTCTTTACATTGGCCATTAACTCATCAATGGTAACATCTTGCTCACTTTTTTTAGCCATTTCTGCAAGGGTACTCACAATCGTAGGATTCTTCTGAAGTTGAGTATCCATTGCAGCAACCATTTTTTGAGCTTCCTTATAATTCTTACCAGAAAGTTCTCTTACTACAAGGCTAGCAGCATGAGCAGAGGCTGGATATTCCTTAATGAACTTCTCATTTAAAGCTTCCATTTCTTTTTGCTGAGGCTCTAATTTCTTCATTAATTCATCAGCTTGCTCTTTAGTGTTACCAGGCTTATAAAGCTGAGCCATAATATCCTTGTATTTTTCACGGATCAGGTTGCTTTCCTTCTGATAAATTGCATAAGTATCATGCTCTTTACTACCTGTAACTTTCATGTTAGCAAAATCCTTAACATCGGCAGTAACGGTAATTGGAGCATTTTCCACATAGATTTGTGCATAATTATTTGTTTCTGCAATTGCAAAGTAACACAAGGTTGGAATTGGGTAATCTCCTTTGATTTCAAACTTACCTTCTTTGATAATGGCAGTATCTTTTTGCATTCCCCCCTCAGTATAATGTGCAAGTTCCAGTTTTGTACCATCGGTAACACCAACAATAGTTCCAGATAAAGTCATTCCTGATTTTTCTTCTTTTGCGTTATTACATGCAAAAACACCCAGCATAGCAGCCAGGACAACTAGTAGGTTTAATTTAAATTTCATCCGCTTAGAGTTTCTTTTTTTTGTCGGATGTAAGCCACAAGATCAAAATAATCATCGTTGTATGTATTTAATAATAATTTTAATCATGCTCGTTTCATCAGATCAGTTTATAAATTTGTTTTTTTGATTGGGTAAAGTGGTTTGACTTCCTATAAAGAATTGTCAAACCACATATTAAGTTGTTAAATATAATCAATAAATTATTGACTAATTACATTTTTTCGATTTCTTCTTTTAATGCCATTACACGCTTGTCGTTTTTACCACCTTTTTCTGCATTTTTAGAAATAAATGCATTGATATTTTCCAATGCTTTCTCTTTGTTATTTGATTTTTTATACAAACTTGCCAAGCAATAGTAACCAGCTAACATTTCACTATCCTCTTTAAGGTAATCTTCTACTGCTGTAATTGCTTTTCCATAAAGACCAGAACCTTCGAATGCAGGATCCATAGCAATTCGGTAAGTGGTATTAATTAAAATACCAGATCCCATTCTCTTGTCTGTTTTCAAGCTTTCCTTCGCCGAGGAGATCTTTTTGTTAAACCATGTATCATACTCTTTGTGCGCCAAATAGTAGGTAGAATACCAATTGTCTTCCATCATTTTTTGTTGAGGAGTTGTGAAGTCTTTCTTAGTTGCTTCAATTGCAGATTTTAATTCTTCAATTGTTCCTGTTGTAGCAATACCTGATACATATTTGTTCACTGCAGCTCCAATAACACCATCATAATCTTCCTGACCAATTCCTTCAATAGCAATAAGTTTGTCGTGATTTGCAATAATGTATTTGTAAGCTTCACTTCCAAATTCCAATGCCTCCGAATAGCCAATTACAGTAAAGGCATCAACATTAGCTAGTTTTTCTTTCGGACAATTTGTAATAAAATCTTTCCCAACAGCTCGCATCTCATCTTGCTTGTAAGCCGAATACAAGGCCTTTATATACTGTGCAACAAATTTAGGTTCACGATTGCCTTCAGCATATTTTTTCTCTAATGCTCCAATTTGTCTTGAAGGATCACCTGCAATCTTTGCCTCTTCGATCAAACCAGCAGCATCTGATCCACCAACTTTGGTATGCAGAACTTTACCATTTGCATCCATAAACAAAAGAGTTGGGTATGCTTTTACTCCATATTTCTTTTGAAGTTCAATCCCTTCTCCTTTTTCCATGTCCATTTTAACATTTACAAAATGTGCATTAAAATAATCTCCTACCTCTTTCTGAGGAAAAATATTCTTTGCCAACATTTTACATGGACCACACCAAGTTGTGTAACAATCCATGAAAACCATTTTGTTTTCTTTCTTTGCTTTTGCCAAAGCTTCAGCAAAAGTTCCGTGCTCGAATTCAATTCCTTGAGCAAAAATGCTACTGGTCATAAATACAGCTAGCATTACTCCTAATAACTTCTTCATTTTGAGTTAATTTTTGTGGTAATTACCAATATTAATTTTCAATTTATACTCTTAGGACATGTCAAAAGGTAAAACGTGTGAATGGAGGATTGAATTTTTAACCTTAATTAACGTTCTGTAATCAGAATCGTTTAATCAACGGCATAAAAAATGCCAGCAGTTTTCACTGCCAGCATTCAGTCCCAAATCATAAAACAAATCCGATTTTACTCACCAAATAGATTCTGAAACATTTTATCCATTGCTTCATCACTATCACCATCTGCGCCAAATCGACCGATGATTTTACCTTCCGGATCAATTAAAATTTTTGTAGGTAAGGTATGAATTGCGTACAAGTCACCAATATCATTTCCCGTTTCTTTGGTCCCGCTTAAAATATGACGCCAGATTCCAATTTGATCTTTTTTAACCGCTTTGTGCCAAGCTGGAATATTATGGTCATCGCTGGCAACACCAATAAATTCAACTCCTTTTCGATGATATTTATTATACAGTGAAATCAGATGTGGATTTCCTTTACGGCATGGACCACACCAAGATGCCCAAAAATCAATCAACACATACTGACCTTTGAATTCTTCCAAACCAATCTCCTTGTCATTGATATCCAGCTTGCGAAAACCTGCAGCCATATTGCCAGGCGTACCAGATAGATTTTTTTCAATTTCTGATTTGATCTCTTTTCCCAAAATGCTATTCTTAATCTCATCAGAAAACAAATCATATTTTGCTTGGGCTTCTTCAGGTTTCATATGCGACATTGACCATATTAAAATGTTGGCTGTTACAAATGAATTCTGATGATCCTCTATATATTTCCGATTCACCGCATTCATTCTCGATGAAAATGGCTTTAATGCATCGTAAGCCAATTGAGCTTTGCTTTTAAGCACCAATAATTCCTCTTCGGGCAATTTCGCCTTCATTCCTTTTATATAGGCCATGTTTGCTTCATTATAATCCAATGCATAAGGTTTCTGTTCTTCTCGAATGGGCTGCAACAAAGCTTCATAAACCTGCCTTTCCAACTCTATTTTCCCTCCTTCAATTTCAACCGGTAATGTTTTTCCTCCCCATTGGTCTGCTCTTGCTTTTTTCATATCACCTTTCACAGTGATTTGAGCATTTTCCATCCATAGTGAAAAACTTGCATTGCCCGGGGTAATCGTAACATTCAATTCCTGAGGATAGTCCATTTTCCCATTCAATTCGAATTCCCCATTCTCAATGATGGCTGTCGCAAAGGTTACAGATTTATTTTGTCCCCTGTCGTAATAACTCAAAACGATTTTTCCATCAGCAATTCCCTTTATTTCTCCTGAAAGCACATAACCATCATGTTTTTCTGCTCCACAGCTCATCAACACTAAGGTTATTAGTATTATTAGAATTGATCTCATTGTCATTTAATTAAAATCCAAAAATCTCTTTCAACTTTTTATCTAGCTCATCACCATGTAGTAATTTGGCAATGATTACTCCCTCTCTATCGATCAATACGGTTGATGGCAAATAATCCATCCCATATTCACTAATTACCCTTGCAGGACTATAATTCACAGGAAACTCATCCGCCACATTTACCCATGGAAGCTCATCATCTTTGATTGCCTTTTTCCAGGCTTTGTGGTTGCTATCATTGGTAACTCCAAGAATTTCGAACCCTTTCTTTTGGTATTTCTTATACAATTCCTTCATGTGAGGAAATGAAGCACGACAAGGCTTGCACCATGACGCCCAAAAATCAACCAACACAATTTTCCCTCTTAAGTCTGTCAAACTTAAATCCTCTCCTTCAGGGGTTTTCAGGGTAAAATCTGGTGCAACTTTTCCAAGTTGTATTCTCTCTTTGGCTTTTACATCCTCCATAATATCAAGCACATTCTTGCTCTTTTGGGTAGACTCAGGAAGTTGTGCATAAAGCTCCTTTATTTGCTCAATAGAAGCTATACTTTTCAAAAAAGGAAAAACTTGAGTCACAAAATACTTGTCCTTATTTTTCTGAACAAGTTCCAATTGGGCGGTTTTCACCACCTCTTCTAAATGAGGAGCAAGTCGACCAAGCTCTTCATTTAATTCCACGTACTCATCATGATCTTTGGCACGCTTAAGTTTTTCTGCCACATTTCTGCAGTTTGCATATTTCTCCTGTTTCAGTAGTTCACTCTTCATGTCATGAAACTGATTGACCAGCTCTTGGTTTTGAGCTCCTTTTAATGAAACTTTCTGAATATACCCTCTGTGGTCATCTTTACGATCTGCTTCCAAATTAAGGTTTCCATTTTCAAGAATTACGCCTAGGCTAATCTTAGCATCTAACAACTGCAGGATATAAGTCCCAACTTTCAAAGAGGGTTTTTCAATGGTAAATCTACCATCCACAACATTTACAGTATCAATTCCCTGAACAGATCCAACACCTCTGTCATAGGTTCCCAAAACAATCTTGTCGTTCTTTACTCCTTTGATGTGTCCATGCAATACGAACTGATTTTTTTCGCCACAAGAAAACAATGTAGTAACAAGTACTAATGCAACCAATATTCTCATTATATAGTATTTTAAGGTACAGATGTACCGATTAATTTTAATTCGATTAAGAGTGTATCATTCCGGCTCATGCCATTAAGGCATGAAGAGAGTTGTTATTAAAAATGTGCGAGGATGGGTATTTTGTTGATAAGTATAACTACCAACTAAAAGAGTTAAAATTGCGCACGGTAATATACCGTACGCAAATAAAATATTAATAGGTATTTTGCTCAATCACTCCATTACTAGAGATAACTTCACTTTCAGGAATAGGGGCAGCATATCTTCTGTCATTCTTTTCCAAAGTATAAGTTTTAATCGGCTGATCATCCAAAATATTCAAATCACTATATGGATAGAAAGTTTTTGAAACAACTACATCATCACCAGAATAGTCATTGTTATTCAACCTTCTTAGATCATACCATCTAATAACAATAGGCATTTCTCTTCTTCTTTCATCCAATATTTTACCGATTGCTTCATCTTGAGAACTAGCTACCAAGTTAACCTCACCAGTAGGGTCAATTCTTTTTTCCCTTAAAACATTAACCGTATTTATAGCTTCCTGCCATTGTCCTTGACGAGCCTGACATTCCGCTTTAATCAATAACATTTCTGGGACATTTGTTCCTCCATAAGTGGAATATGTATCATGCATGAAAGCTGGATAATCATATGTAGAACCTACCTTGTAGGAATAATGCTCTACATAGAAATATTTCCATCGCAAATCTTTATCCTTACTACCATCCTTGTCATATACATCCATCAAAGATTGGCTTGGAAATCTCCATGTGGTTGCACCTCCAAAACCTGAACCTACTGTAGAATTAAAATATTCCTCACTCCAAGAATTTGGATCCCAATTTTGATAAGTAGCAGGATAATTCAATTCATAATCCACTACTACACCGTCGATTGTAATACTTCTTGGTTCAGGAGAATTCCACGAATATCCAAAACTGTTCAAGTCCTTTATGTTTTCAATCCCATAACCACTCAAAGCCTCCTCTGCATATTCCAACGCTTTGGCATAGTCGTGTTTTACCAAATAGAACCTTGCTGCAAAGGCATTCACTGCAGGAGTCGTTACTCGACTAGGACTATTAAAACCAATCGCATCTGTTAAAGCCACATCTAATTTTAAAGCATCCGTTACATCTTGCTCAATCATCTCAAACACCTCTCCAATGGTAGCTCTTTTTACAGACTCATCGAAAGCTGTTGATTTTTTTAAAGGAACACCAGGTTCATTTAAATTGGCACTACTATAAGGCAAGGCATATAAATTAACCAATGAGAAATAATTATATGCTCTTTTAAATTTAGCCTGAGCTTCCAACCTAGACTTTTCAGAGTCCGTTGCATCTGCATTCGGTACTATATTTAAGACCATATTCGATCTAAAAATATTCTGATATCTGTATAACCAGAAATAATCTTTGTAATTAACTGCAGAAACTTGTCTTTCCCAGGTCGCAGCATGAATATCCTGTATAGGATAAAAGGTTTTCATTCCCTTATAAAGGTTCACATTTGGCTCTACATCATCTGATGAAAACATTAAGTAATGAGAAATCTCATCTTCTCGGTAAGCTCCTGCTAAAATTAATTCTAAATCTTCAACAGTTTCAGGCACAACACCTTGTGATTTAGATGGTCTTTCTTCCAAAAAATCATCACAACCAGTCATCGCAAAAGATGAAATAAGAAGTGATCCCAGTATAATATTTTTAAATAGCTTCATAATTCAACTTTATTTTAGAAATTAAACTTACATCCGAACGTATAGCTTACCCCAGGTTTAATTGATCCTTTAGGGTAAACAGGATCCTGGTTGTATTTATTAAATGTGATAACTCCAACATTATTGGCCTGTGCGTAAAAACTTAAGCCTTTCAATCCTATTTTATTCAATGCTTTTTTAGGCATATTATAAGTAAGGTTTATTTCCTCAATTCTAATGTTATCAGCATTTACAGTTAAATAATCCAATATTCCAACATAGTACCCATATCTTCTATAGTTAGGTGAACCTTCAGTAGGCACAGGCACAATCTTATTTGGATCTCCATTTATTACTTCTTTATAAAACTCATTGATATTTCCCTTTCCAGCACTCATACTAGGATAATTAAATGAGGTTCTTCTGAAAATGTGTCCAAAATACCCAGTCATAATAAAAGACAAATCAAAATCATGAATCTTGAAATGGTTAGTGAATCCCATTGTTACTGGTGGGTTATATGTTCCTTCATTCGTAACAAAATCTTTATTCACAAAAGATGTTGGTCCATAGCCTGAAAAGTCAACATACTTTTTTCCATCTCTTGAAACAATTGATGGTCTCATATCAGGATTTTCTGCAGTACCAAAATTATGCATTCCTCCATATTTCATTCCCCACACTGTGTGGGCATTATATCCTTCTACAAATTCCCAACCAGAACCATTTCCGTACATTCTGTAGTTAAGCGTCGCATCATCTTTGTACAAAGAGGTTATTTTGTTCTTATTGTAGGCAAAGTTTAAGTTACCTGTCCATACAATTTGATTGCCTTTGATTGGCAATTTAGTTCCAACACTAATCTCAATACCACGGTTATACATCTCTACCGCATTAATAGATTGAGAATCGTCACCATTAACAGCTGGAATAGAAACCATAGAAATTAGATCCTCTCCTTTCTTGTTGTAGACATCAATTTTCCCAAACAGTCTTCCTCTAAATAAGCTAAAGTCAAAGCCTAAATCGAAAGTTCCTGTCTTTTCCCAACTTAAAGATGGATTTCCATAGTTTGAGATAATACCCATTGCAGTCCCTGTGTATGAGTTATACCCCCAGTACGAAATTAACGGATCAACTGATGTTTCTTTGTTTACATTACCATTAAAACCATAAGTTGCACGAAGTGTCAAACGATCAACAAAATCTAAATCTTTCATAAAATCTTCTTTACTCAATTGCCAACCTGCTCCGATTGACCAGAATGGAGAATAACGCGACTTTGGATCTGAAGAAATTAAATTTGAAGCATCTGTTCTGTAACTTCCAGAAAGGGTATACTTATCATTGTAGGTATAGGCTAAATTCCCATAAACTGAAAAATACTTGTCAATACCATCACTAATACGATTCTCTGCAAATGGCATATCTCTTAGTGTTTGCCCTAGCATATCCTTCAATGGATTCATTGGATCCGAAGAACCATGAGGCCATGAAGTATATGTCAATCTCTTTTCGTTGAAACCATATTTTCTGCCATAAGTTGTCCCATCAATTGTTCTTTTGGTAATTTCAGTACCTGCAATAAAATTGATGGCATGCTGTTTATAAGTACGAGCAAAATTGATCTGGTTTCGAATATTATACGCTTTTGTCTCTGAAGTACTTTCGTCAACTATTGAACCCTTAGGTAAATTAGGATCTACTGTAGCAGGATTTCCAATTGTCCAGGCAGTAGCTTTGTTTACATTGTATCTTACCTCGTAAGAATCTTCAGAATAGATACTCTTTGAATCATTCTTAAAAATCTCATACTGAAACTTTGTATCAAATGTCAATCCTTCTAAAAGTTTCACTTTTAATCCAGCCTGAACTCTAGAGTTAATAGACTTGAAGTTTTTATCTCTATTTCTTCTCTCTTGAATGGGATTGTATCCCCAGTTTTCATAAGGAAATTCTGAACCAGTATCCTTTACAAATCGATTAATTAATGGCATATACAAACCACGTTGAACATCTGCATAAGAACCATCCTCATTCAATAACATATCATATGGTGACATTGCCTGAATATCACTCAAACTTACACCATTATTATTTCTATCATTATATTGAAACATTCCTGAAAAGTTGAAATCCAACCAATCAGCTAACTTCACTTTATTTCTATAGTTAATATTGTACTTCTTTCTGTCATTTCCTTTGAAATAATCATTACCACTTTCGAACAATAAAGAAAGAGTGTTGGAAAGATTTTCAGAACCACCAGAAATGATAACATTATGCTGCTGAGTAAATGGTGAAGCCAACAAATTATCTTTTATTTGCTTCTTGTTGTTTTGACTCTTCAACTTCGCTAATGTAGCATTCATATCTGCATCAGATAAGAATCCTAAGCGGTTTTCATTCATTACAATCACTGCTGATGAATAATACTGATCCGTATTATATGAGTCCAATACTTGATTAAAATCATTTTCAATTGGCTTCGAGCTGCCTCCAAAAAAACCTGTATTAAATCCCATCTTTTCATACTCCACCACTTCAGAACTCGAGGCCAGTGGATTTGCATAATCCAAATCCATTTTAGACTCGAACTTTACCCATGATGAAACTTCTACTTTTACATCTCCTTTCTTGGCTTTCTTAGTAGTGATTACGATAACACCATTTGCCGAACGAGCCCCCCAAATTGAAGCTGCTGCTGCATCCTTTAACACTGTTACACTTTCAATATCATTTGGATTAATTGACTCCAAGTCTCCCTCGATAGCGAAACCATCAACAACAATAAGTGGACTTGAATTCGCTCCCAAACTTGTTACACCTCGAATCTGGAGCCCACCTTCATCCTCATACTGTGTTCCTAATCTCTTATGTAGACCTACAACTGTACCGACTAGTCGATCTGCAACACTTGAACTAGGTTTATTGATCTGAACTTTATCAACTTTATCGTAAGATCCTGTTGCCCTTTCTTTAGCAATGGTTTGATATCCTGTAACAACTACTTCAGCCATTTGTTCCGTATCAGCAAAAAGAGTAACATTTACCACCTCCTGACCTGTAAAGGCAATTTCCTGTGAAACCATTCCAATAAAAGAAAACACCAAAGTTTTCTGACCTTCTTCCAATCTTAAGGTGTAATTTCCGTCTACATCTGTTGCGGTTCCAATTGATGTTCCCTTTACTAAAATTGATACACCAGGAAGTGCTGCTCCGGCTTCATCAGTTACCTTTCCTTTTACTGTTTTTTCTTGAACAACAGGTGTAGTTTCAACCACTGGAGCTACAAATTTTCTTTCTGAAATAATGATTACATTATCGTCTAGCTGGTAATCAAGATCTCGCTCATGCAAAACATCTTCCAATAATTCTTTTAAATCTTCATGATTCACTTCCAGACTTACCGTTTTTTTGCTGAGAACCAAATCATAATTGTAAAGAAATTCATAATCGGTCTGATCAGCGATCTCCGAAAAGAACTCGATTAAGTTAGCATTATGCATACTCATGTTTACCATCGCATTCTGCCCTTTCACATTTGCCGATAGTTGTAAAACACCAACCAGCATCAACATCGTAAGCAACTTCATACGCATTAAAGTTTTCTTCCACCTTCTTTTCTCAAAAAAGGAGGTGATTCCAAATGAATTTTTCATAAATTTGTAAGGATTACAGTTACACATATGTATTCATCTATTGATTCCATTCACTGATGAATACGGTAATTATTATCATTTCGGGTTTGTTGGTAGCAAACCCGTTTTTTGTTTCATATATATTGGGTTTTGTTAGTAACTAGTCATTAGCCACTAGCAATTCATCATCTTGGTTTAATTGTAATTATTTTCCTTCTAAACACCCCTCTAAATCTCCCCTAAAAGGGAGACTTTCTGGTTGGTATAAGTTCGAAAACATCCTACTTTATTCGTCATTGTTAATTCGTAATTCCTAATTGATTTAGTATTGTTTCTGAACGATTATGGTATTGTCCTTGAAGAAAAACTTCACTTCATTGGTTTTCTCCAACATTCCTAATAATCGATCCAGACTTTCGTATCGTTTTAAAGTTCCTGTAAAGTTGATATCTCCAGCTGCATTATTTTGGTAGAATACTTTCACATCGTACCAACGAGAAACCTTGTTCATAATGTCATACAAGCTGGATTGCTCGAATACAAACTTTCCATCTTTCCATGATGTATATAAATCCACATTCACTTTTTTGTTTTCCAATTCCCTATCCCCTTTAGAGAATACAGCCTGATACCCTGGGTCTAGTATAAGGTTCGTACCTGGGTTTTTACTATCCATTACTGCCACGCTACCTTCAACCAAAGTGGTTTGAATCGCTTTATCATCAGCATAAGAAGAGATATTGAATTGAGTTCCCAAAACTCTCACATCAATTCCTTGCGTTTTCACGATAAATGGTCGATTCTTGTCTTTGCTTACCTCAAAATATGCTTCTCCTTCTAACAACACCACTCTCTCTCCATTCGGAAACTTGGTTGGATATCTCAATCTGGTTTCCGAATTCACCCATACCTTGGTTCCATCTTCCAGTTCCAACTGAAACTCTCCCCCACGAGGCACCACCAAGCTGTTGTAACTTATTAACTCGTTTGCCTTGTTGCTGGCATCGTAAACCAAACCTGTACCTGTATTATTGATCACAGTTCCATCATTCTCCTTGATTGTACTCTTTTTACGGTCAGCATCTAAGTCCAGAACTTTACCATCGGCTAAAACCAGCTCAGCTTTATTCGAACCTGGCTCCATGGCTGTTAACCATTGTTCCTCTTTAGAAATACCAGCCTCTTCATGTCCCAGGTACATCATCACCGAAAACAAGCCAATCATCAATAAAATTGATGCAGCATAAGGCAGTACTTTTCTGAAAGTTTTTATGCGTAACTCTTTTCGAGTTTCTCTCATTTTGCCAAGATGCTTCTCAAAAGCTCTGTCCACATTTGCTTCACGGGCCATCAATGACTTTTTGGCTTCGGATGAAAATTGCTTCAAACCTTGGTAGAATCGTTTATTTCCATTATTGCTCAACCATGCTTCCAGCTCCTTATTCTCTTCGCTGGTAACTAGCTGCCCTCCAATTGATCTGGAAATAATATCAATAATTCTTTCTTCCATTTGTAATTTTTTCAATCTATAGATATCATGTATACACCCTTAGGACAAAGCAGTTTTGATATGATGTGAAAGGATTTAGAACTTTTTTTTGATTTTTTCAAAAAAAGGTCAAGTATAAGATATAAAATTCTGATTAGATGAAAGATGGAATTAATGAATAATGCAAAACAAGGATTGAAAATATCGTTTAAAAACAATAGAAAAATTTATTTAGGAATTCTTCCCTTTAGGAGAAGATGGTGACAGTCAGAAGGGTGTATTTTTGATTATATTGTTCTTATTTCCCCCTTTTCCTCTGTCGAGGTTTGCTTCACACACAATTTTCATATTAATGAGTGAACCAAATTTCAACTTAAAAAAGTGATAAAATTCATAATTGTCTAATCAATACAGCTATTTTAACCCTCAGTTGACATGAATATCTTTGGTACGCTTGTAACTTTTATAAGAAGCGCTCTTTACTTTTATGAGAAGCGCTTCATATTTTAGGGAGCTGCGCACCTCAGTAAAGTTTAGAACTAAGCGTATTGAAGAAGAAATTAGTCAATAGATTATTCAACTTGAGCCTTGCAACTTATAGCTTTTTGCTGACTACTGACTGCTGACTGCTATTTATGAAAGAAAAGCATGTAGAACAAATGCGGAGATTTTAGTTTTTCGCGCAACATCTTAAATGCACGAACCATATGTGTTCTGACTGTATTCATTGATACATTCAATTCCTCGGCTGCCTCGTTATAGGTATATCCACTTACACAGCAAAGCATAAACACCTCTCTGCACTTTTGAGGAAGTTCATTAATAGCAGAATAAATTTGCTGAGAATTCTCTATACTTTGCTCATTGGCTTTGGGAGCTGATTCTTTTTCCTCCAAATACTCTATATCGTGAATCAATTTCTTTTCGCGCTGCATATAATTCAAACACGAATTTTTAACGGCACGATAGATGTATGATTGTAAGTTTGAAGTAACCGATTTGTATCGCTTCTTTTCCCAAAATTTGATGAAAAAGTCCTGAACCACATCCTCTGCTGCCTCACTATCCTTTAGTATGCTATTGGCCCATAAGAACAAATCCTGGTAGTAATGTTTAAAGAATGCCTCGTACGCTTTACGACTTCCGCTACGCAACAGTTCATCCAAAATGTATTTTGACTCAGGCATGTGGTTATTTAGAATAGTGGGTTAATGCAAGCAAAAATAGAAGTTTTTTTTGAAGAAGGAAATCAAACCAATTTCTAAGCCAATTCATGTAGGATAGAAAACAACCATTTTCCGCTCTAGATATAGTCGGTTTCCAAGGCGGTATTGATTGGTTTCCGCACTAGAAACGTTTAATTTCCGCACTAGATAATTTTTAAAGCCAAACGGACATAAAAAAATGCTGCCAAAGCAGCATTGTATCACAGCCAAATATTATCTAATAAGTCAATTTTTATTTGATTTTATTAGTTTAGAGAAATGGGATCATCGGGATAGGCTTCGTTCCACATGGCAATAAATTCTTCTTTGCTCTTGCCAATATTTGTTTTGTTCTCGATGTTTCCGGTAAATCCACCCTCTACATTTAATGCACTCTTGATGTAGCGATCGAGCCTGTGCGATACTGAAATTTTTCCTTCGGTATCTATTTTTGGAAGGTATGTACCCAAACCTTCCAGTTTTACACCTTGTCCTTGCTTGTTAAAGAAAATAACAGTGTCAGCCAACTCAGCAAGTACCATCTGAATTTGTCCTTTGTTTAATCCAGTTCCGGATGCTATAAATTCTACCACCTGTTTCATTCCTGCAGTTTTTGCAAGTTTTATTTTAGGTCGATACGTGTTTAATGCTTTTATAAATTTGCCATAAGACTTGTGTGTTTAGTTAGTATTATTGTATTTAATGTCAACTCTAAACAATTGGCTGCACTTGTTTTAAACGATATATTTAAATTAATCAATAAACCAAACTTTGTCAAGCGTTTTTGTTAACATTATAGAGATTTATTTTTCAAATAAAGGTATTTGGAGAAATGTAGGACTAAAAAGAGTACTGGATTAGATTTCAATCATCATACATCCTGTTTTTCAACTCTCATTTTCCTAATTCCTGTCAGTATGAAAGCAAAAGAAATTGCAATAATTGGTGCCAATAGGAAAATATATTTGAGATCCATATCAGCAAAATGCATCCATCCCAGCGCACCTCCTTCTATTAGCCCCAATATAATGGAATAAGATTTCTTCATTTTTTTCTTCTCCCTTTCATCCATTCGTTTGATTAGCAATGCCCAAATCACATACAAGAGAAGAGTTATATAAAAAATAAGAGCTGAAAGCGTCGTATAAAATATCCAGTTGAATGATGTACTCCTAGCTGATTCTACAAACAGGTAGCCCGAATAAGCTACTAATATTGTAAAAAAGGCAATTTTAATCGATTTATTTAATTTCATGGAGTTTACATTAGATTTCTGGATCGTATTCTTTGTCCTCAGCAAGAAGTTCCTTTATGTTTTTGTAGGTATTGATACTTACGCCAATTAAACCTGCCAGTAAGAGTATGAATTTCCATGAAAAATCTTCTTCTAACCACATTCCTATAAAAACAGCAACTATTAAAAGCACAGTTATCACCTCAGGAATGAGCCAAAATATTGTTTTAAATCTCATAATAGAAACATATAAAAAATGCCCCTGCAGAAAGCAGGTGCTTTACAGGGGCATAAGTATTAATAATTAACCACGTTACTAATTACTTTCTAAGTACAAACCAAACATCAGGGTTGTTTACACTAGTAAGTTTCACAACTGTCGGATCATCAGCATTGTCAACCTCTGTTTTATATGGTGCATTATCCGAAATAAAATTCACCATTGATTCCAGGTGTCCATACCATTTCCAATTAAAGCCACCATTCAACTTGATAACATTCAAATAATCATCGTGACCAACAACTCCACCAAAGCTTAAATTATAATGAGATCTATAAGCTTTGCCGGCTGAAGTGAACGAATAAAATGAAGATCCGATATCTCCAGACTTTTCATAACAAAGACCAAGGAATACTTCACTATATAAAGCTTCTCCCCAAGTTTTTGCATTAGCTCCATACGCTACATCCCAAGCAGCTTTCACAGCAGCTGATCGATCAGCTTCCTCAGCAATATTAATAGACCATCTTGCTTTTGTCAAGTCAACAGGAGCAAAGGCAATGTCTATGGTCAATTCCCCATTGTCTGATGTAAACTGTTTTGCCTCCTTATTCAAGGTAAAATCCTGTGCAGAAACACCTAGTATTTCAATCGCTTCATATAAACGTATTCCTTTATCTGTAGGTAAAAAAGCAACATCTTCCGATACGTTTTCTTTCCCATCATTATAATTAAAAGTCAATACTCTATTACCTGGAATTACAGTTACAGGGGTTTCCTTTATTGTTGTTCCCATTGAAGCACCAACAAGGAAATCCATTACCTCTTTTGTTTTCGCAAAATATTCCTCAGGTGTTTCTGTCATTTTTATCAAACGCATTTTATTTTGCGTTTTAATACCTTTAAGAGTGATTACATCATCCTCATTGGACATCAACAAAAACTCAAAGTCACCGCCTTTTGCATTGTATTCAGCAACTGAAGGAGTAGCATATTCATGCATCAAAGAGTTGTATGTATTAAATGTAAGAACAGGACCACCATAGGCGATTACGTCATACATAGAAGTTTCAGGATCAGCCTCACCTTCCATCCATACTATAACACTATCTTGTTCTTTAAATTTCACAATATAATTGTACCCTCCATACTTCTGCTCCTCTTCAGGAAAATACTGGAATAACCAGCCATTTTCTGCTGATTTCAAAGCCTCATCGTATTCCTTAATGGCTTCGTTTTTTCTTTCTGCTGCAGTTTGTTCGAACAGGTCCTCTGATTCATTGTCACATGAAACAGCACCGATTCCTAACAACAAACCAAACAGCACTAGATATATATTTTTTCTCATAGTTATTTAATGGTTATATTATCAAGATCTTGTTCATCTAATTTTGCTGCACGCGTTTGAATTGCCGCACGCAAGTCATCCATATCAATGTTCCAAACTTCTTTCATGTATGACTTTACAATGGTCATTTTTTGAGTAAGCTTTGCTTTACCGGAATCACTGGCAGGATCAATTTTAGCAGCCCAAGACTCTTCCGTATTGGTAATGTAGTGCGCAATTAGCTCTACAAAATCTTCATTTGGCTCCTTACTGGAATAATCACTAATAAAGCCTGCATCCAAAGAAGATTTTCCATCCCATGCATCGTTCCACGAACCTCCAACATAATCAGTTGAAGAAATCTTATCAAAATCAGTAGTATAATCTTTGGTTTGATGTAAGATGTGAGAAAATTCGTGGAAAATGGTACGGAAATAAAACTCATAAAGCATCTCTACATTGGTCACATCTAAGTTATTGATGTCATACAGTGTGATTTTTAATCCGCCTTCAGCTGTACCCAACACCCTAGTTCCATTGTTACGATAGGCTGAAGAACCAACCATCATGAACATTTTTGGGAAATATTTCTTTAAGAAATCACTTGGAGCAACTTCATCATAAGAATCCAAACAAAGGTATTTTACCAAATTGGCCATCTTAATAGAATTCTCGTAAGTAGCTGGCACCAATTGATAGTTCATATCCGACTCAACATCCTCCCATTTGTACAGAAATTGGATATTGTAAGGCTCTGTAAATATATTCTCCAAATATTTGTCGAATTCGTTCTTTTCGCCTTTTTCAAGACTAATCACACTAATGTCTGTATTTGGATCATCATCGTCGCATGCGCTAAATGATACTACCAGAACCACAATCATTAGTAAATATTTTAATTTATTCATTTTTGTTGATTTACTAGTTAGTAATTAGCGTGGATTAGCTGTTAAACCAGCAGAAACCACATCCTGAGGAATTTGAATGGCTTTGCGCAAATCATTCGCCTTTAAAACATCTAAAACTGTTACTGTTCCATCAGCCTGAATCTGGAAACGAGGAACTTCAATACCATAACGCTTAATATCGAACCAACGCAAACCTTCATGTAGAGTTAGTATTCTTCTGCATTGCAACACGTAATGAATCATATTCTCCTGTGTTCCGGCAGCAACAGCAAAGTTCGGATTCAATTTCTTCTTTTGATTAGGAGCTACTTCCGAAGAATATTCCATTGCATCATAGAAAGTATTGACCTGATCTAAAGTTGCTTCTTTTCCTTTAAAGAAATTCTTACTCCAAGCGTTCAAGTCAGCCAAAGCAGCATCATTTTCACCCAACATTACCTCTGCTTCCGCTCTCACTAACAACGTTTCATCGGTTGTGAAAGGAATGGTAACAGTTCTACTATATCCAATACCAGCAACTGGATCGGTATATTCAAACAAATAAGGAATCTTATAGAATAGCGTTTTATCAAGGTTGGTTCCTGCATACACAAAAGGACCAAAATTAAAATCAGCTCTTGCTGTAGCTCCCCAAGGAAGTGGTGCCAATAAAGTTTGCTCATCAGCAATCTTTTTAGAGTGATTAAAACGAGAACCGTGATAATATGCTCCAAAATAAACTCCCGCGATTGATCCATCAGTAAGGGCCAATAAATTTGCCGCATCATTAATGTAGGCCTGCGTTACAGGATCTGGCTGTCTTGGTAATGTCCCTATTGCAGCCCAATCTCTTAACACGGTTAAAGGATCTTCTGTAACCACCACATTAGCATATTCTTTGGCTTTTGGCCAATTCTCGTAGTACAAGTTAAAACGAGCAGCAAATGCATAAGCCGCTTTCTTTGTAAAGTGATATGCACTAATCTCATACATATCATCAGAGATTAGCGGCAGGGCAGCTTCTATATCTGCATTGATCTTCTCGTAAACATCTGCTACTGTTCCACGTTCATATTTAGGATTCAAAGTCGTTTCTGACTTCTCCATATAAGGAATTCCTAAATCTGTACTACTAGTAGATTTGCTATAATGATTACAGAAAACATTCACCAAAACGAAATGGTTATAGGCTCTAGTAATTAATGCCTCACCCTTTTCAGCCTTTAAATTCTCTTCGTCAAGTTTTGCAATCGCAGCTAATGCTTCGTTTGAGTGAGCAATAGCATTATATGAACTCTCCCAAATTTGCTTAGGGTCATCATTTTCAACCTCTGTAACATCTACCCAATTAGCAAGTTGTTCATAAAAGCGAGACGTATTCGGATTTGAAGTTCCCATATCATCCACATTATCTGAACTAATTTCGGTCACCAAAGTATAACCTCCAGTAGGATATGCGGAAACAAGTAGTTTTCTAATTTTCGTTTGGCTGTCTACTTCTGCTCTATTATCAGGAGTTTCATCCAGATAGCTATCGCAAGAAGCAGCAAACATAGCCAGAAGAACAATGTATACTATTTTAAATCTTTTCATCTTAATTAGTTTTTAATCTTCTACAATCCGAACTTTAACGTAAATGTAAACTGCTTAGGCACTGGAGTTGCCACACCACCTGAATTGAAGAATTCCGGATCCTGACCATTTAATTTGTCATCAGAATACAATAGGAATAGGTTCGTTGCCTGAACTTTTAACGACAGATTATTTACACCCAATTTGTTTGTAATCTGTTTAGGAAAATCGTAAGCCAACGAAATTTCTTTCATTCTAATAAAATCACCCTTTGCAATACGCGCAGAAGAATAATTGTATGCGTTATAAGCAGTAGCCAAATCAGAAGAACCAATATTATCTCTCTGACGAACAGTTGCTATTACAGGAATATTAGTAATATTTTCATCACCTGGTCTTACCCAACGATTTTTGAATTCTTTAGGCAGTGCTGACATATCTGAATAATCGCTTGCAAAAACAGGATCTAAACGAACTACATTACCAAAAGAGTAAGTCATGAATACATTCAATCTTAAACCTTTGTAAGTAAATGTATTGTTTAAACTACCAATATCTGTAGGATCAGCAGAACCTGAGTATTCAAGGAAGTCAAGATTTTCTCTTTCCTGGAAATAGATATCGCTAACCGTTACATTGCCATTTTGATCGCGGAAAGTTGGTAAACCTTCGCTATTCAATCCCTCGAATGGAATGGAGAAAATAGAACGAACAGCATATCCTTCGCGAGCAAAACCATTCCCTTTCACCATATCAATTACACGTGATCTGGTTTCAAGATCAGTTACCTTATTCTTTACCTTAGAATAAACAAAGTTGGTTACCCAAGAGAAGTTAGGTGTTTTGATATTGGTTGAAGAAATTGAGAATTCAAAACCATGTGAATCCATCGAAGCAACATTTCCATACTTTGCAACTTCTCCACCTAAACCTTGAGTGGTTACAATACCAATCAAATCATAGTTGTCACGAGTATAATAATCGAATGTAGTGTTTATCTTATTATTCAAGAAACCAATTTCGGCACCAATATTGAACTCATGCTTCTTCTCGTAAGTTAATTCACTATTCTCTAGAGATTCAATATACAATGAACTTTCTCTCATACCTGCAGTAGGTCTCCAAGGGTTACCACTTCTGATATCAACAAGTGAGTTGGTTACATAATGTGGCCCACGGTCAGCAGTCAAACTATAAGAAGCTTTCAAAGACAAATGGGAAATTGCAGGCTTTAATGACTCGAAGAAGTTCTCTTCATGAGCATTCCAGGCTCCTGAAACATTCCATGTTGGCAACCAACGAGCAGAATTAGATTTACCCATTTTGTTTGTTCCCTCGTATCGCAAAGTACCGTTAACGGTATATTTACCCAAGTATGAATAAGTAGCATTACCGAAGAATGCTGTGTTACGATACCTGGTATTGTTTACACCATAGTAAAGGTTGTTATTCTCAACTCCTTTCTTGAATAACTCATAAGTGTAGAATGGAATTTCACCCATTGAGTATTGAAGTCCCCATCCTGTACTGTTGGTCTTCTTACGGTCAGCAGAATTGACCTCCATACCTCCATAAAGATTGATAATGTGTGTATCCTCATTAAAAGAATCCTTGTATGAAGCTGATGCTCTAAAGTCATAACCCAACATGTTATAATCTGTACGCTCATAAATACCACCCTGTGGCAATACACTTACAGGAATTGCATAAGGATCATCCGGATCTTTATACAAGAATGGATTGTTATCACGAACTGTAACATTCGGCATTGCTCTGTATGCTTCTGCCTGGTTCGAGAACTCTGTAATGTTGTGTTCCTGAGAAGTTGCCTGATATTTAATAGCTCCCAAAGCACTCAATTCAACTTTTTGAATTGGTTTCCACTTCAATTCTGTTTGGAATTTTACATCCACAACATTCAAATCGATGTAGTTTTCACCCAATTCTTTTTTAATGTTGAAAGGAGCATAGTTACGTGTGTATTCTGCACTAGGATCCAAAGTTCTTGAAGAATTCAATGCAAATGAATAAGGATTGATATCAAAGTCACGCTTTACCTTACCTGTTACAACATCAACATCTTGTGCCAATGTTCCAGGAGCTTTTTGTTTACGATAAGAAGCACTACTGATTGTATTGAATGACAGATTATCGCGAATTTTAAAGTTTGATTTGAAGTTCGCAGTATAACGATTTACCTTACTTGATTGAGTCCAACCTGGATCAACCAAGGCACTGATAGATCCGTAATAAGTTGCCTTTTCAGTACCCGATGACATGCTCACAGAGTGACTTTGCATGATATTGGTATTGAAAAGTTCATCGAACCAGTCAGTATTTCTATATTCAGCTTTTCTTAAAAATGCAGCTTTTGCTTCAGGAGTATTCGCCAACAAAAAGTTTCCTGAAGCATCCAATTGGTTCAATTGCTGATACATTCTACCATACACACCACTTTCACGTGCATTGGCCATATCTGCGTAATTCAACCAACCACCTTCACGCATATCTTCATAAACAGCCATTTGCTCCTGAGAGTTCATGATGTTAAAATCAGAGTATGAAGGTGTCAAACGGTAAGTATATTCCCCTGTATAGTTGATACGACTAACACCAGCTTTACCTTTTTTGGTTGTGATAACAATAACCCCGGCCATTGCTCTTGCACCATAGATAGAAGTTGCAGAACCATCCTTCAATACTTCGAAACTTTCAATATCATCGGCATTTAAACCTGCAATTGCAGAACTAATCAATGTAGTTACATCCCCTGAAGAAAGAGCATCTGAACTTAATTCAACAACATCTTCAAGAATAACTCCATCAACTACCCAAAGAGGCTTTGAACTACCATAGATTGAGGTTGCACCACGAACACGGATTTTAGGAGCAGCACCAAAAGTACCCGAAACGTTTTGTACAGATACACCAGCAGCACGACCTTCTAAACCACGACTCACATCAGGGATACCAGAAAGTTTCACCTCCTCTGCGTTCAATTTTTGACTGGCTCCTGTAAACAAACGTTTATCAGTCACAACCATACCAGTAACAACAACCTCCTCTAGTTTTTCTGATGATTCTTTCAACGTAACATTTAAGGATGTTTGATTGATAATTTCAATTTCCTGAGCTTCCAAACCAATGAAAGAAAAAATCAAAACCTGACCTGGTTTATCATCCAAAGAGATTTCATACTCTCCATCAATATTGGTAGTAGTACCAATATTTGATCCTTTGATGATTACTGAAACTCCAGGTAAGGAAACATTGTTTTCATCAACAACTTTACCTTTCAATTTTCTTTTCTCTTGAGCAGCAGAATTTGCATTTCGTTCCTGCACTCTAATCAAAACGGTTTTGTGTTCCACCTCATAAGATAAACCAGTATTTTCAAGTGCTTTATCAAGTACTCGTTCTACCAGTTCATTTTGTGCATTCACTGAAATTGGCTTAATGCCTTCAAACTGAGATGCATCATACAGAAACCCCAGTTCGGTTTGCTCTTCAATAGCTTTAATTAAGTCTTCAATGCCGGAATTCTCTAGGCTTACGCTAATCCGACTTTGCGAAAAAATGCCTGCATTCGCTTGAAATGCAAATGCGACAATTAACACCATCACATTTCTCATTGTACGTAACATTCTCATCCACCTTATAAAAAAGGCAAATGCGTTCTCACAAAGGTTTTTTTTCATACATTTGTCAATAGGTAATTAAACTTGGAATACCCTTGCACGGTATTCATTATCTGTGTATAAAATCGGAAAATGTTGGCGCAGTTTCCGATTTTTTCTTTTATTTCTTCATACTTACAACAACAGCTTTTTTATTCATTTCTATTTCTACATTCGAAATCTTTTCAATCATGTTAGAAATCACTTCTAATCCTTCCATCTTATTCAATTTTCCACTTAATCTCTTGTTTTTAAGATCAGGATTTTGATAAAAGACTTTTATATCATACCATCTGGCTATAGTTCTCAGAATATCTTCCAATCGTTGATTCTCAAATCTAAAATAACCATTCACCCAGCTGGTATATAAATTGGTATCAACCTCTTTACTTTCCAAAGTTCTTTTCTTAAGATTCCAGTTGGCCTGATTTCCTGGCTCAAGCATTAAACTTTTATCAACACCATTAGAGTTAATTGAAACTTTTACTTTACCACTAACTAATGTGGTTTGTATTGAATTTTCATTCTCATATGCCATTACATTAAATTGAGTCCCCAACACTTCAACTTCCATATCATTCACTTCAACAATAAACCGTTTGCCTGTTTTACTCACATCAAAAAATGCCTCTCCTCGTAATTCTACTCTTCTATCCTGCCCTCCAAAACTTACCGGATATTTTAATTCAGAATCACAATTCAGATAAACTATCGTTCCATCAGAAAGTTCGATCTGATAATCATCTCCTTTTGATGTTCGAAGCGTATTGTATACAACTGACTTAGTTTTTACCGTATCTTGCTTTTCGTACTTTAAGCCTGCTCTCAGGTATTTTCTAATTTTAACTCCCTGATCTTCCACAACAGCTTGCTCTACACCCGATTCTAATTCATATGTATTTCCGTTAGAGGTTATTAAAACTGTTTGGTTTAAATCCTCCTTTTTTATCTGATTTTGATCAACCAAAGATTGATTCATTTGATTGTTGGAGTATATCCAAAGTCCAACACCAATAGTTAATGGCAATATAACAACTGCAGCATACTGAAGCATTTTTCTAATGAATGCTTTACGCGACTTTCTATTCAATCTTTTCATGAACAAATCCGTTGTATTCGGAACTGATTCCAATCTCAATTCTTCCATTGATTTTTCATGATAGTTTTTCATACGACCGAAAAACGCGCTGTTCTCTCCCGATGCCATCAACCATTCTTGAAATTCTTCCTCTTCAAAGGAAGTTAATTTGCCATCCAGCTTTTTTCGCAGAATGTCTAAATCTAAATTCTTCATTTTAAATTTTTACCGATTTAAAATCTATACAAATGGTTGGTAAGGTTAAGTCACTCTTAAGACGAGGAAAAACAAAAAGGGTTAACAAAATTTTGAATTTTTATTTCAGAAAAATGTAACCCTTTGATATTGTGAAATATATTTTAACTATATTTTATTTTTTGTAATTATGTAGGAAAATAACACCAACAATTCTTTTAAACTATATAGCCTTTCTTTTAAAATTTTTTTAGCTCTGAACACCTGAACTTTTACAGTATTTACAGAAATATCCATTTCTTCTGCTATTTCGGCATGTTTTAATCCACTGTATACCGACATACGATAAACTTCTTTACATTGAGCTGGCAGCTCATCAATGGCGCGCTTAATTTTAAAGCTTACTTCAGAATCTATATTAATACTTACCGATTCCGATACAATTTGAGCTTCTGCTAATTTTAACTTTTTCTTGTCTTCAAGCTTTATGGAACGTAAATGATCAATGCAAGCATTCTTAACCATAAAAAAAAGATAAGAACGAAGCGATCTGGAGATTCTAATATTAGGATTTTCCCAAAGTTTTATAAATACTTCCTGAACAATATCCTCTGCTATATCAGGAGAGCATACATAACATTCAGCAAAACGAAACAATTGCGCATGGTATGTATCAAACAACAATCGAAAAGCGTTCTTGTCACGTTCAGCAATTCTTTGGTTTAGTAATCTCTCTTCTGCAATCATTTGTCGTGGGTTTCTTTTTCTCAATGTTTCCAACAAGTTTAGATCAAACTATTGTCAAAAACTTTATCTAAGGGGGGAGTGCTAATATATAAAATTAACCTATTTAAACAAAGTATTGTTAATATAAAATCATTATTGACATTTGAATATCCTCTCTTTTAAGTTAAAAGAAGTAATATCTTTGTGATCACTAAATTTTCACAAAATAAGTATCTAATCCAAGCAAAAGTAAAATGAGAATCATCCAAATTATAATTCTTAGCATTGTTTTTTACTCTTGTAGCAACAATAAAAATCAAAATAACTCCAATTCTGAAGTTGCTGAAAGTAAACAATCAGCGGAAAGTCCGGAAGCATTCGCACAATACCGCGATATCACTGGTTTAGTAGATGCAGAAGAGTTTTACCGACTGATACAAACTTGCGATAGTGTTAAAATTTATGACATTCGGCCAAGAGAAGTATACATTTCGGAACCCAGAATTAAGGGAGCCAAATTAATTTACGATTTCAGCTATTTCAAAGAAGCACTTCAAAATTTACACCGCGATCATCAAATCATGGTATACTGCGGTAAAGAACTTCGAAGTCCTGCTGCTGTTAACGCTTTGGTAAAATTGGGCTTTAACAATGTATACGAATTGCAAGGTGGATTGGCAGCGTGGAAAAACAAAAGGCTTCCTTTGGTAGATACAGATGGAAATGAGTACAAATATTCATCCATGAAATAATTTTCTTGTTCATGTGTAAACCACAATAAACAACTATCAAATTGTTACTTAAATAAGGCAATCTACTTTCAAAAAATAAAATTAAAGGTTTTTTAACAAATAAATTCTTCTTTTCGTTCACCCATTTCTAACAATCGACTGTTATTGTATTGTAATTATTAAAAACAAATAATCAGCTTAATCGCTAAGGGGGAAAAATGAAGAAGAGAGAGATTGCCGCACCAAAAAGTGCAATGGGTTTTAAAGGCAACAATGAGAAAGCTAGAAAAAGCAGCAAAACAAGTATTAAAAGACTTGCTGTTGTATTTATTCTATTAGCCTTTTGTATGCCAATAAGCAAAAATGTGCTGGCAAATAAGGAAGAAAAGATTAAACCTGGAAAGAAACAAGCTACACTGATTCTATCGGATGGCAGTAAGTTAATTCTGGGTGCAAGTACCGATACCATTGTAAGTTCAAAAACAACCGGTATTCGTATCATTGTAGATTCTACTGGAATCAATTACATCTCGATTGATAGTTTGAAGAAAATACATAAAACCCACAAAGTGGATTCAGTAAAAACACAAAAGCCGCAAAAGAAAGTAGTATCCCATAAAGTTTGCAATTAAAGTTATTCTGATTTTTTTCGGAGTCCCAATTTAGACTCCGAAAAAAATCAAAATAACTTTATAGTGAAAATCAACCTTTTTCAGGACGATTCAAACTATTAAAAATTAAGATCTATATTACTTTCTCGGACTTGTGACAAATCTTCCACTTTTGGCACCTGGATTGTAATAACCTTCCATAACCGTTGGTATTTTCTTCAGTAATAAACCATTATGAACTAACTTCAATGCTATAAACCCTGTCGCAACAAAATTAATCGTACCATCTCTATATTCTGTACCACCATCTCCCTCGTGTTGATATGTCATAATAGCATCCCATAAAAATGTTTGATAAAAACTACTATTAACAGTTTTAGCCCACTTTCCATCTAACTCTAGATATACCATTTGTATCCCATCTGGAAATGATTCTTTAAACCAGTAATTTTTAGTGCTTTTTAGAAAACTCACATTGCTTTTGCCATTTTCTTCACTAACTGAAGATGGGATCATGAAATACTTATTAATAAATTTCATAGCTGAATCAAGTTGAGAAATTGAATTAATGGGTTGTAAGTCCTTGTAAATACTATTTTCCAATTCAGATTCCTCAACATCTTGTATATTATACTTTTCCATAAGAGCATTGAACCTAGCATCATCTAAGTCCTCGATAATTTCATTTTGACTACAGGCCAAACACATAGCACTAAGTACAACTATTCCAACTGCTCTACATAAACTTTTCACCTTAAATATTTTCATACATCTATTTTATTAATTTTATACTCTTTGAATTTACTTTTTTACTTCTTTTAAATTTCCTGCTAAATTGGAAATATATAATGGTACCGATTACAGGAAATACTATAATCAAAATGAAGAATAATAATTTGTGCAATTTATTCTTATACTGTGATTTTTGGATATCAATAAAAGCCCAACACCATAATATTATTACTAGTATTAAAAATACAATCATTAAAAAATTTCCCATTATCATACAAGATTAATTTTTAATATTACTACAATTTGTCAATTGCTTCCTTTAAGCGGGTAACAGAAGGATGTGTATTGTTACCACCAGCTTTGCCATTTTCGGTGATGAAAATATCAAAAGCACTCGCAGCTTTCTCCTTATCCTTCTTGTGCAGATAAAGTTTTGCCAACATCATATTCCCCATGATGATGCCATTTTCTCTGTCTGCGGCAAATGTTTGAGCAATCTTGATAAAATCATCTACTATTTCTTTTTGGGCGGCTAGTTTTTCCGTTTTTAAAATCTCATCACATATGCTGTAATAAGTAAAAACATTTCCTTTATTGCCTTTTGATGCTTCTGCCTCCTTGATTTTAAGATCGTACCATGTTTGCAATTGATTGTTTGCTATGTAATAGGTATACTTTAAACTTTTCTTTGTATGCTCTAAATTATCATTTGGAAATTCCCTATGACATCTATCGATTTCAGCATTCAGTTCTTTTAAGCTTTTACACTCTTTAGCATACTGTTCTAAATGCGCATAATAAGCAGAACCAAATAATGTTGCATATTCATAAGGCTCAGTAATTTCTTTTAGCTTGTCCTTATTCTCCAATAAGCAGTTGAATTCTTTTGATCCGTACGGAAATTTAACGGATGAAATCACATAGAACTGTTCTTTGTTCAAGTATTTTTCCAAAGAGGTTCTATTGATGATTTCTTTGGCAACAATGGACATTGTTTCCTTATCATACAGGGCTTTTACTGCATTCAGATAAGTCATTAAAAATTCCAAATCTCTGTTCCCGTTCTTGAACTTGGTTCGAAGGGTTCCGATACGCAATTCCGGGTTCAAAGCTGCCTTTGCGCCTTTGATTAAATCTTCAGCCGGCATCCCTCCAACTAACTTGTGAACTACCTTACCGTGGGCATCGATAAATAACAAGCTAGGATAAGAAGTTATTCCATATTTCTTGTTTAAGGCAATCCCTTCTCCTTTTTCCATATCCATTTTTACATTCACAAAATTCTTATTGAAGTAATCTCCAACTTCCTTTTGTGGAAAAATGTCTTTTGCCAAATACTTGCACGGACCACACCAACTGGTATAGCAATCCATAAAAACCAACTTGTTTTCTTTTTTTGCTTTTGCCAAAGCTTCTTTAAAAGTTCCATGTTCAAACTCAATGCCTTGAGCAAACAAGCCACTACAGATAAATGTAGCTACTATAAGTACTAAAACCTTTTTCATTACCATTAAATAATTTATTACAAGAATTCCGAGACAAATGAACTCAACTCATTTATTCTTAATTAAAGTCAAAATTTTCTTAGGCTGGTAGGGTGTAGAGAATTAGCCCCGAAATTAATCGGGGCTACTATGGTTACCTACTAACGAGGGTTTTGTTCTATTTCAGGATTCTTTAAGATGTACTTTCTTGCTATTGGCAGAACCCACTTGTTATCTCCCGGCGATAAAATATGCGACTCTCCCGCTACACTGTGATCGATGGAGATATTTGCATCATCATATGCATTGTAACGCTTAATGTCAAACCATCTTGATCCCTTATAGGCAAGCTCTCTTCTTCTCTCCTGCTTTACTTTTTGTAGAGCATCTGCAGCATCAGTAGCTGTTAGTTCAGTATAAGCTTCTGTCTTAATTCTGTTTTGACGAATCAAATTCACATCCGACATTGCATCACTAACATTTCCTTTTCTTGCATAACATTCCGCTCTTGTCAATATCATTTCAGGTACGGACAATCCACATGTTCTTCCTACTATATACTCTTGTAAATATATCTTGTCGGCATAAGGAGGAAACCATTCTGTTTCGAACATACCAACAAATCTTAAATCATTGTCCATGTCATACAAATCTTTCAATTGCTGACTTGGATAGATCAATTCATACGAATTTTGTGGTTCTTTCCACAAGATTTGTTCTTTGTTTTCGTAGTTATCTGGTAAATCAATCATATTTGCGTACCATGCATTCTTTGGCAATTCATTGTAGTTATACATGAAATTATAGTATGATAAAGATTCTTCTGCTTTAGAAAGGGCTTTGTTAAAATCACCCATCAACAAGTATGTTCTTGCCAAAAGTGCACTGGCCGAAGCCTTTGAAGGACGATAAGATTGCTCCGGAACATTAGGTAAATCATTGTATACCGCATCTAAGTCGCTTAAAATTAAATCATATACTTCCTTCACTGTTGATCTCTCCAAACTTCCTTCAATAGCAGGTTCAATAAGCAAAGGAACTCCTAAATCGGTTGCGGCAGTAGATGGATTATAATGCTTCCCATATAAATTTACCAAATTCAAGTAGGCAAAAGCTCTGTGTACAATTGCCTCGGCATACAATTGATTCTTTTCGTCTTCGCCTCCTGTTGCTGACTTCACTTCTGCAATAACAACATTGCACATGTAAATCTGATTGTAAATAGCTGCCCAGTCCGGATCTTCATACTCTTCCAGATAGATATGATCCTCAAAAGTGTATGCATTTCTAGTGCTCTCACCATATTTGCTTTCGAATCGTTCATCGGTAATTACAACATCATCACTCAAAAATAAATCTCCTCCATAACTCTCAACAATACCAACAGATTCTCCTCGTGATAAGGTTTGATCCATCAGTAATCGATAATCCTCTACTTTTTGAGGTATAATTTTCCCTTTGGGTTTGATATCCAACCAATCATCACATGACGTAAATAGCATCAGTAATGCGACTATATATATGTATGTTCTCATTTTTTTCTATTTTAAAAGATCGGTTATATTGATCTCTTGATTATCAATTTAAATCCGTTAAAATGTAGCTTTCAAGCTAAAGGTATATTCTGGCTTTAAAGGCATACCTGATAAAGTTTGATTCCTCTCAACATATGGTACATATTCAGGATCTAATCCAGAATCATTAAATGCTATAACACCTAAATTTCTCACCTGTACGCCCACATTCAAAGCTCTTAATTTCAAAGGTTCCACAAACTTCTTAGGTAAATCATAGTTTAAAACCACCTCTTTGAATCTAATGTGCGAAGCACTTTCCACTCTATTGTCTGATAATCGACTGTAATTACCGAAATAACTACCTAATTGGCTAAAATCTGTTGGCAGAACAGGAATATCTGTGTGAGCCTCATCCCCTGGCTTTTGCCATCTCTTCACATAATCCTTATGAACAAAGTGTCTATACAATGAAGTGTTTAAGTCAGAGTAGTTAATGGTAGGCACTCTAAACTTGTGACCGAATTTATAAGTAAACAATGTACTTAACGAAAAACCTTTGTAACGAATCACATTTGACCAACTGCCATAAAACTTCGGAATCAAGCTTCCTTCATATTTTAAAGCTTTGGGATCTTCCAATAGAGTTTCATGATCAATCACTTCATTTTTCTCATTATATATCTGTGGCAATCCTTCGTTTGATAATCCAGCCCAACGATAACTATACATGTAATGCAATGGCTTTCCTACCCTTGCTACTCCTCCAATATAACTTGACACGGTTTCATGAGGTATTTCAACCTTTTCAACTCGGTTCTTATTGTAACTGAAGTTCAGAATACTATTCCATTTCACTCCTTTGTTTAAAACACCTACGTTCACACTTGCATCAATTCCTTTGTTGCTCATTTCAGCGAAATTCATCAGGGCACTGGAGAAACCATAAGTAGAGTTTAATGATACATTACCCAATAAGTCGGTACTGTTTTTAGAGTAGTACTCAATCGATCCTGATAGTCTATTCGAAAACAATGAGTAATCAACCCCAACGTTTACCACTGCAGTTTTCTCCCATCGAAGATTCGGATTTTTCGGATTCTTCAAATAGGCATATTGATGCTGATCTCTGTAATCCTTGGTAACTTCAGCAATCAAATATGGACTGGTATCTTTGTCAACATTACCATTGGTACCATAAGTTAATCTAAAATTCAAACGATTTACAAAGTCCAGATTGATAAAATCTTCTTTATGCATCTGCCAGTTCAAACCCGTTGACCAAAGCGGTACGTTACGATATTTTGAATCTGCACCAAATAGGTTCGAATCATCCAAACGTGCACTTGCCGTTAAGGTATATTTATCGTTGTAGGTATAGGCCATATTCCCATAATAGGATACAAAACGGTCTTCCAAATGACCAAATGAAGTATTGTCCCCAATATTTCTTTTTTGTCCGCTAATAGCCGTTGTATATCTCTCATTGTGATTTACACTAACAAACTGCAAACTTTGCGGATTATACCCATATTTACTGTACGAAGACCTCTCACTTTCATATTTTCTAACCTCCATGCCTGCAAGGGCATTTAACTGATGCTTGTTATCATCAAATGCACGATTAAAATTCAATTGTCCTCTGGTAGTAAAAGTTCTATACTTTTCAAAAGACTGATCGAAAATGTGACCTTTTGGAAAATTACTAATGATATTTCCATCTTCAATATAAGTAAATGCATTTACATTATTTCGAACCCTGTAGGTCTCTTCATTAAACAAACTTTCACCTTCCTCATTTCCCCACTCATACTGATATCTTCCTTCAAAATCAAGTCCATCTAAAAGCTTTACATTAACACCAACATTCATACGAATATCCGCGTTCTTTATGGTATTGTCTTTATTCTGAAATTCCTGATACAAGTTGTAATCCCAATTGTACGGATAACCTTGTGCAACCAAATCTTCCTTTGTTTGTTGATAGTGAGATTCTGGTTGCGGAATGTAGTTGCCGTCAGCATCTAATATGGTTTGATATTGTGGTGCTCTAAGAATACTTTGGATACCAATTCCATTGTTATACTGATTTCTAAGAGTAGTAGAAATTCCTGCATTCACATCGATGCGATCAGTAATTTTGGTATTGATTTTTAAATTCGCAATCAAACGATCATTTTGATTTTCCTTGGAATATGATTTGTTATCATCATAACTCAATGAGAGACGATAGTTGCTATTATCACTAGCTCCACTAATTGCAATATTGTATTGTTGACGAACAGATTTTCTTAAAAACAGATCTGCAAATTCGTCTCTTACATCAACTTTTTTAAGCTGATTAATGATTGCATCCGCTTCGGCTTGATCGATTTGTCCATCTTTTAGTTTTAAAAAGGCATCCATACCCTGAGTGATCGGATATTGACTAGCTCCCGATGGCAAATTTTGCCATCCATTGTCGGCAAGAAATTTCTCCACCTCTAAAAACTTTTCAGTTGAAGCAAATGGCAATTCGTATAAATCAGGATGATCAGCAATGGATAAAGTTGAAGAAAACTCAACCATTGGTTTTCCTTTCTTCCCATTTTTTTTCGAAACAATTACAATAACACCATTGGCAGCACGAGCACCCCAAATTGATGCTGCAGCTGCATCTTTCAAAACAGTCATACTTTCAACGTCGTTAGGATTTAAGGTTTCCAAATCTCCCTCAATAGGAAATCCATCAACAACATATAAAGGCTCGCGATTTCCTTTCATTGTACTAATTCCTCGGATGGTTATTTTCCCTTCACTGTCAAATAATACACCTGCAGCCTGTCCTTCCAGCTTATCTACCACATTTAAAGTTGATTTTTGATCCAAAACCTCTGAATCTACCTTTTCGAATGCACCTGAAGCTCTTTCTCTCGAAATAGATTGGTAACCGGTTACAACCACCTCAGCCATTTGTTCCGTATCAGCGCCCAAGCTTACATTTTGAACAGACTGGCCTTTGTAGGCAATCTCTTGTGGTAACATTCCAACAAATGAGAATACCAATACTGCGTTATTGCTGTCAATTTCCAACACATAATTTCCATCAATATCTGTAGCAACACCAACTGAAGTTCCTTTAATTACAACAGATACTCCGGGAAGAGGCACTCCTTGATCGTCGATTACCTTTCCTTTGATTTCCTTCTTTTCCTGCTCAACAGGTTGCTCGTACACATGAGCTTTTTTGCGAATTACCACAACATTATTCTCTATGTAGTATTCCAAATCAGTTCCTTCCAAGCAAGATGTCAAGGCATCCTCTACACTTACATCCTTTAAATTGATTTCGTCAATCTTTACATCTGCCACCATACCTTCGCTGTACACAAAAGTATAGTCCGAGAGAGATTTTAGTTCTCTGAAGACTTCTTTTAAACTCGCATCTTCCATTTTCATGGAAACCCTTGTTCCTTGGCTATATCCTTCTGCCGAAACGGTAAATATTGCCAGAAAGAATAAAATGGCTGTTAATTTCATAACCCTTAAGGTTTTTCTCCAAGCATTACTCAAGCAATGCCCGAAATCATGATTTTTTTTCATAAATTTGGGTTGTTAGTTACTATTTAGCGCATTCGCACTGCGCTTGATTTAATTAATTGGGGATGTTAGCGCATCCCTTTTTTTATTTTATTTCATCAGGACGCAAAGCCTTGCGTCTTTACTATTCTACCGTGATCACCTTTCCTTTTATCGTAAACTTGGCATCTCCAGTTCCTTCAATCAGCGAAAGAACATCTTCAATCTGTCCGTATCTCTGAACGTCAACCGAAAAGATCTTGTCCTTTACAGTTGAGTTGGCAAAAAATACTTTGATATCATACCAACGAGCCAAATCGTACATGATGTTTTCCAATCTTCGACTATCAAAAATAAACTGACCGTTCTTCCAGGCTGTAACCTCCTCGATATTTGCCACTACACTCTTTAACGAATTTGTGCCTTTATCAATTACGGCTTGATGCCCAGGGCTTAATAAAATCTGCTCTCCCCTGGTGTTTTTCACTTTCACACTTCCCTCAACCAGAGTCGATAGAATTTCTGCCTCATCATCGTAAGCTCGCACATTAAATTCTGTTCCCAATACTTTCAATTCCATTCCATTTGTCTCTACAATAAAAGGCCAATCCTTATTGCTCTTTACATCAAAATACAACTCCCCTTTAGCAATTACCTTTCTTTCCTTACCAGAAAATTTCGAAGGAAATTCCAAATAAGAATCTGCATTCATCCATACTTTGGTTCCATCGGGTAAATTCACTTGAAATTCTCCTCCTATGGGAGTAACAATACGGTTCATTTTATAAGCTTCACCAGCCAGCAATTCCTCATCATTAATTTTTAACTGGTTGCTGTCTCGCTCTACCAAAAGATTCTCCTTCGATCGAATCACTCCTGAAGTATCCTTCGATAGATCGACCACCTCTCCATTCGAAAAATAGATGACTGCATTACTGCTTCCTGGTTCAATTTGCTGAACATCGGCCAAGCCAACTTCATATTCCGGCGTTTTGTGTAGCAACAAGAATCCTATTGCCATTGGAATTAATAGAACTGCAACATAAGCCAACCATTTCTTATAATCCAGACTCGATTTGATTTGTTTCTCTAATTTGTTCCAGGCCTCTTCCTGATTAAATTCATCGTATGCAAAACTTTTCGATAGCATTCTTTCTTTCGACACAATGCTATCGAAAAGTTCTTGCTTGCCTGAATTCTGTATCCAGTTTTGCAGATCCTTTTCCTGTTCTGCATTCAATTGGCCTTTTAAATGACGAACAATTAAATCTGATATATTATTCTCTGAAATATGCATATTCTTTCTTGGTTTGTTACTAAGAAACGGATGAGTAAAAAGTGGGTGACAGTATCTAATTTTTTTCTCAATTTAAAAAAAGAAAGTCAATAAGTCAGGAAAGGATTAAAAGTTGAGAAGAGTTTTAAAAAGTCAAACAGTCTAACCGTCAGAAAGGATCATGAGTAATGAGTAATGAGTAATGAGTAATGAGTAATGAGTAATGAGTAATGAGTAATGAGTAATGAGTAATGAGTATGTAAAGTTCGGAACTCATATCTACTTCCGCAACTTTATACTTTATACTTTTTTCCTGATCCTCGAGACCTACAGAGCTGGCTTAATGCTTGAAGCTTGCAGATACCCACTAATAACAGTCTGCTATGCTAATAGTAACAACAGTACCCAATGAATTCCCTTCAATTTCCCGCGCAGAAATTCATAAGCTCGTTTTTTCAATGTTTTTACCGTGTTCACGGAAACATTTAATTCCTCAGCCATCTCAGGGTTTGTCAAGCCATTCATGGTCATCAGAATAATCTTACGAGATTGAGGAGAGAGTTCTTTTATGGCTTCGTAGATTTGAGAGTGTACCTCTTCTTCAACAATGGATTCTTCGGCATACCAATCGGATGATAAAGCCTTGATATCCTCCTGTGATTTTTGTTTTACATCTTGATGACGAAGGTAATTTAAACAGGCATTGCGAACCGATGAATACAAGTAACTTTTAATGGCAGTATAACTTTCTATATCGCTGCGCTTGTTCCATAATCCCAAAAAAGATTCCTGAACCAAATCATCACATACTTCTGCATCGGGAATAAAATTTCTGGAAAATCCACATAGTGGACGATAGTATTCCTCAAAAATCTTTTTGAAAACTACCCGATTCCCTTGTGACAATTGTTTTAACAGTAATTGATTTTCCATTGAAAGTCAAAAATAGAAATAGATATTGGAAATACAAATTGGTAGCTTTTTGAAATCCCATTAGCAATAAAGGCAATTCCACAAGTACATCACAACAAACTACACTTCAATAATCATTGGGAGCAATCACTTATCTTTTCAACAAACCATCAACTGTTAAACAAAGTTAAATTAGCTGAGTTTAAAAAACTTGACACATTTGGCAGGTGGAATTGTCATAACATTTATTTAACTTGGGTGGAAGTTTTGGAAAGACAACCCACCGGCTGGTCATCAACCTTGTAAAACTTTGACGGGTCGCACTTGGAAGAGGAGGCCGATGGGCTCTTTTCAAAAATAAACTAAATTTTTAATATCATGACACTTCGTTATGGATTAGGTTTAAATCATTTGACGGAAGCACCAAATGATTACACTGCTGTAGTCACAGACAGCACAAATATTAATGTTACAAAAATCATGGAACGCATGATTGGCAAAGGATCTACTGTTACTAAAGCTGAAGGACTTTCGGTAATTGAAGAATTTGAATATGCCGTTGTGGAAGAAGTGAAGAATGGAAATATTGTTTCCACTGATCTGTTCAGGATTAGTCCAAGTATTTCAGGAGTTTTTGAGGATGAGAATGATTCTTTTGATCCTTCTCGTCATTCAATTAATCTGAATATTAGTCCAGGACCGAGGCTACAGGAAATCATCTCAAAAATTGAATTGAAGAAAGTAGCTTTAAGCTCTGCTGAACCTGTGATTGAGAAATTTGTAGATTTAAAGACTAAAGTAGAAAATGAATCTTTCACTCCTGGCCAGATTGCATCCATTAAAGGTTCATTGCTTAAGTTTAATGAAGAAGATAACAATCAGGGTGTATTCTTTATTGCTGTAGATGGCACAGAAACAAGGGTAACAGAATTTGTGAAGAACAAGCCATCTGAATTAATGTTTTTTGTTCCTGATGGCTTAACCATCGGAAATTTTCAGCTTGAAGTAAGAAATACTCCTCATAAGCTAAAAACCATTAAAAAAGGTAGACTATCAGTCGAATTGGTTCCTGCAAATTGAGTTGTAGGAATGCTTAAAGGGAACTCTTTCGAGTTCCCTTTTATGTATTATTTCTTCCAAACAGTTTTGAAAGCTAGTTCCAATGTGTTTGGAACCGTAATTCCAGGATACTTGGAACACTAATTCCAAGACAGTAGGAAGGTTAGTTCCAAACAATTTGGTATAAAAAAGTACAAACTCTATCCTAAAATTCTTTATCGCAAAAAAAGCTTGTAAAATTTTAGAGACCGAATTAATCCTGTCTCTAACATCACAAATAAAAAGAGCAAGCCATAACAGCTTGCTCCTACAACTAGTCAAATAAATACCTTTAGGAGACGAAAATTAAAGGTAAACCTGAAAAAGGTCTCGTTTAATTTTAATTTGATAGAATTTTTTTGTCTTTACATTAGGAATAGCCACTCCCAAATGTGACTACTCCATTATAAACCAACTAATCTAATTCTTCCAAACTCTCGGAATAAATGATAATAAATACCTTTTTTAATATAGAAGCTGATTATGCTTTTATAAATTCTTTAATACTTCTTCTATTTCTAATGGATGAAGATCAAAACCAATGATGATTCCTTTTTCATCAATTAATAAGTTCTTTCCAACAGAACCAAACTGTGTTCCCATGATTTGATCTCCAATATCGAAAACATTCATCCAATTAAATTCATGTTTCTTCATCACCTTAATCCAATCCGCTTTTGCTTCCTCCATGCTTTTAATGTAGCCACGAACCGTATAATCCCAGCTCACTGCCAATATCTGAAATCCTTTGGGTTGGTGTTTTTGATAAGTCGATTTGATCTGCTTTAGTTTCTTAATGCAAGGACCACATTTTGAAGCCCATGAATCAATCCAAAGTATTTTTCCTCTCAAATCAGCTGTATTGATCTCTTCTCCATTTTGGTCCATAAGTCTAAAGTCTTTCAGTTGATTTCCAATAGCCGTATTCTGGATACTTTCCAACCATTTCTCGTAAAGAGTACGACGAGCCTCGTTCAATTTCTCATTTTGTAACAACTTCGATAAATCTTTAGGTCGAATGTGTTCCATCAACTCTAAAAACAAGGCCTCATCTTTATTCATTATGGCTTGTTGTTTGATCTCATCCACCAAGTGATGCTTTTGAGTATACAGTTTCAGAATTCTACTTTTAAGCTCTTTATCCGTCTCTTGCTCTTTATAATATTTGAATTCCAAATCTTTTATTTGATTTAGAATTTCCATTTTTTGATTCTTGAACTGCTCAAAACTTTTTGCAGCATTAGGGGATAGCTTCACATCCTCTTTTACCTTCCATATTTGCATGAACAGATCTTCGGATTGTGCGAAAGAAGACAAACTGCTTAATAAAATGCAAAGCAGAAATACATTTTGAACTAAACGTCTCATGATCTTACAATTTTAAGTTCTCTTTGATGGTTTCTTCCAATACCTCGCCACGCTCAATGGCCAAAATATTACCGTTAGGACCAATTAGCAACACATAAGGAATACCCCGTACAAAATAAGAAGGTGCAACCTCCCCATTTTTATCATGCAATTGCAAATAAGGCATGTTCAACTTTTTCATTGCCATCTTCCATGCATTAGGATCCTGATCGGTTGAAATGGCTAACATTTCCAATCCTTTTGAATGATATTTCTTGTGTAGTTCCTTCATAAATGGCATTTCCTTTTTACAAGGACCGCACCAAGAGGCCCAAAAATCAATCACCAGGTATTTTCCTTTAAAATCAGATAAGCTGTGCTCATTTCCAGCAGCATCTTTCAATGTAAATGCAGGCGCTTTTTCTCCCACCGATAGCGATTTAGGGGCTGTCTGCTTTTTCATATAATCCAATACAGTTACAAGTCTTTCATAAGCAGCTGTTTCTTTCACTGCAGGTTGAAATAATGCCCCAAGTGAATCCAGTTTTTCAACACCTACTTGTCCACCCCAACTGGCCAAAACAACTGCCATTTCTTCGCTATTGGCAAACTGTCCAGTCTTATCAATCAATTCCTTTCTTACCGCATCCAACAAAGCATTTCCCTTGTTTGCATAAGCAATTTGCTCCTCATGACTCCTTCTTTCTCCACTACTCTCTTTCAAGCTTTGCTTGTTAAACTTGTTAAATTCAACAACGGCAGGAAAGTTTGCCTGCTTAAATTGCTCAACCTTATTCATGTGTTCGTTCTCTACATTCGAGAAAAGCAAGGAGTCGTAATGTGCTTTAATCGTAGTGATTTTATCCATATAGAAATCTATGGCACAAGCTTCTGCTACCGGATACATGTACGGATTTGAATACTTAGACGGGAAGTGCAACACATAAGAAGCATGCATCTTGTTCAAAGGCAATTCTCCTTCGATCTTGAACTCTGGTGTTCTGGAATAAATGGTTTTAATGGGTTCGTTCGTTGTTCGATCTAATAATATCACAGGTCCACGCAAATTGGCAACGTCCATTGAAATCGAATACTTAAAAGTATCAGTCTTAACTTCTTGTTTTTGCTCTTTACAAGATGTCATAAATATGCCTGATAGTGCAGCAATTACTAGTAACTTCTTCATGATATCTTATTTTTTATAAATCACACCTTCCTTAATTACAGTGTGGATATCTTTTGTATTGGAGATATTTTCTAATGGATTGGTGTTCAGCAGTAATAAATCTGCTACTTTGCCTTTTTCGATTGTACCAATCTCGTTTTGCTTGTTAAAAGTTTCTGCAGCAATCTTGGTAGCAGACTTTAAGGCTTCAAAAGGTGTAAAGCCACAATCCTTCACCAAGCTTTCCAGTTCGTTGTGAATGTATGGCAATTCTTGCTCGCCCAAATAATCGGTACCTGCAGCTACTTTCACTCCCATTTCGTGAGCTTTCTTTGTGAAAATTGCTGCTTCTTTTAATCCATTTACTGTTCCATGATAGCAAGTAGCATCCAGAATAATGTTTTTCTCCTTCATTTTTTCGAACAGCATATCCAATTCAGGGAAATCGAACTTGAATTTTCCATAGTATTTCTCGTAATTGTCGAACATACTCATCGACAAAGAAGGACACTGTTCCCATTTCAACATCTCGGCATGCGACATCACTTCCATTCCAGCATTTACCGCATCCATAGGTTTGGCCGACATCACTGTGGCATGTCCCCAAACGCCAAGGCCTTGCTTCTTTGCTTCCTGAGCTAACTGATTTAGTAAATCCGGTTGAATCGTTGCATATAACTTTACACCCGAAGCTCCTGCATTCTTTGCTTTTGTCATGGCGTTCTGAACATTCGTAGAAGAATCAACAGCTTGTGTACAAGCATTGAATTCTGTTGTTCCCATCTGCTTGTAATAGGATGGTCCGGCAAAGAAAGCCGAGTAGTAAATCTTAGGTGATTTGATTTCAAAACTTGAACTCTTTTCCTGTAAGACTTTCAAAACATCTCCTTTGCCACCAACATCGCGAACAGAAGTAATTCCACCAATCAACATCTTTTCAAGCAGATTTTTTGAATAAATCATATTCTCTGCAAAATTCTTGTGTTGTCCTGTAGTAACATGCACGTGGGCATCAACTAAACCTGGTAAAAGGTATTTACCTGTGGCATCAATCACCTCCGCATTTTTAGGAATTTTATTTCTATCCTGATAAATGACATCTCTAATTCGACCATCTACAATTAAAACACTTCCTTTTTGGATGGGATGATTCGTTAACATGTTGATGATGTATGCATTTTGCACATACAATGTCTTCTTCACTTTCTCTTCCGCCTTTACATTTAGGCATAGCAAAGCCAGGAGACTCAAAATAATACTTCTGGTCATGATATTGGTATTTGAATAAGATTGAAAAATAAACTGATCTTTCAGTCTATTTCAAGATTGAAGTCAATGTGCAATTGGCATATTTTACCAATTGCACATTTATTAATTGAATTTAGTATCCTGGATTTTGTTGAATTCCCGAACGGTCAATTTCCAATTTAGGAATTGGCAACGCAAAACGAGGGCTGTTTGCAGGTAGTCCTGAACCATCAGGTCTGGTGAATCCCATTTCCAAACGCTTTAAATCGGTAAAACGGAATCCTTCAAAAGCCAACTCTCTGCGACGCTCATTCATCACTTCTGTCAACAAATCGCCTGAATAATCGCCAATGCCACGGGCATTTCTTAAAGCATTCAAATAATTGTCAGCATCCGATGCACCAGTTCGCGCTTCCGATTCTGCAATAATCAAATACAATTCAGGAACACGAATCAATTTGATATCTACAGCACCTGCATTATAGTTATCGTAATCCGCAGTTCTCATTCCAACATGTTTTTCAGGATAGTAATTTCCCGATCCCATTGGATCTGATTCAAAATAAACATCAAAACGAATGTCATTCGCCTGATCGTACAGATTTAGTAAATCATTCGACACATAATATGGGAAACTTGAATACAAAGGAATTGCAAACATGGCTGCATTGGAACCATTATCCTTTTCATCGAATCTGATTCTGAAAATAATCTCATTGGAATCATCTTGTCTCCATTGATTTTCTAAAGCTGAAACATCCGTATCTAAATCATATCTTGTATCCTTAAGAGCTTCTTTTGCAAACTTAATGGCATTTTCATAATCACCTGTTTCGTGATACACACGAGCCAACAAAGCCTGAATGGCAGTTTTCGATATGCGATAAGAATTCACATCATTAGTTGCCATTTTTTCTGCACGATTTAAATCATCCAACACATAGGTGATCACTTCCTGAACGGTATTTCGTGGCTTTTTCACCAACAATTCATCGCTATCCAAACGATAAGGAACTGCTAATGCATCCTTACTTACGGCATAAGCAGGAGCAAAAAATCGATACAAATCGTAATGGATTAATGCTCTCTGTGCCAAAGCTTCGGCAACAAACTGATCCTTATTTTTCAAAGAACTATTCTGACCATACTTGATAATTGAATTGGCATTGTTAATCGATTCATAAGCAATACGCCAAAATCCTCCCAACTGGAACGATTGATAATCGTAATTCAAAGGATGAATATCAGCGTGAGTATTTTCAAAAGTAAACCCATATTGACTTCCCGCAATGATATCATCATTAATATTTTCCGGAATGGTATAAATACAGAAATTGTATCCCAAAAAATCTTGTTTCATGGCAGCATATACACCATCCAAAGCTGTTCTGAAACCAGTTTCTGTTTCGAATAATGTTTCTGGTGCTACTTCATCTAAAGGTTGTTTCTCAATAAACTCATCCTCACAGGCCGAGAATCCCACAAGCAAGAGTAGTAAACATGTATATTTTATAATTGACTTCATCATATTCTCATTTTAAAAATTAGCACTTATTCCAAAAGAGTACCCTCTCAATACAGTTGAAGATAATCCTACTCCACCCATCGTAGCATATTCAGGATCAATATAATCTACATCGGTAATTGTAAACAAGTTTTGAGCTTGCACATAAAAACGCAATTTGTCAATACCAATTTTGCTTGTTAGGCTATTATCCAAGGTATAACCAATGGTTAGGTTCTTTAACTTCACATAGTCAGCATCTTGCAAAAATTGAGTAGAATTTTGATAATCAGAATCAATTCGACGTGTTAAAGGTTGCCAGTAATTCAATGCTCGAACTGCCAATTGAGATTGATCTCCCGCTTGTTTCCAGGCATTGTTTACATCCTTGTGCTGATTCATCCATACATCATTTCTTAATTTATGATTGGCACTATTCACTACATAATGACCTCCTGCAAAGGAAATTAAGATTGAAGCATCGAATTTTTTGTAATGGAAAGTATTGGTTAAACCTCCAAAATACTTAGGATTTCCTGTTTTATTAGTAACACGCTTTAAAGCTGTAATATCTGACTGGTTAGGAGTTCTGACATTGGTTTGATATTCTACCAATAAATCATCTGCTCCTGTAGCATCAGGGTTTACATACATGTTGTAACCTGTTTCAGGATTCACACCAGCCCACTCTGCAAGATATAAAGATGCAATTGGATTACCTTTTTTATAGGCCACCGTACCCAATTCAATAATTTTATCATCTTCAATTAACTCTCTAATTTCACTTTTGTTGTAAGAAAAATTGAAGTTGGTAGACCACATAAAATCCTTTGTAGAGAAATTGGTGCTACGTATTGAAAATTCGAAACCTTTATTTCTAAAGTCACCAATATTAGAGGTCAAACTTTGAAATCCCGATTGTAATGGAATCTGAACATTATTGATCAAATCATAAGTATCGCGAATGTAAAAATCTAAAGTTGTATACAATTTATTTCTCCAAAGCCCTACATCCAAACCAACATTTCTGTTCTTGTTCTTTTCCCAGGTAAGATCAGGATTATCTCCACGGTTCAAAGTTGCCACGTCATTCCCATCATAAGATTCTCTAAAATCATACAAAGAAACAGAAGCAAAATCACCAATACGGTCGTTTCCTGAGGTACCAATACTACCTCTTAGTTTTAAGGTACTCAATGCACTTTGGTCGTTGGCAATATCCTTGTGAATGTTCCATGAACCTCCAAGGGCCCAGAAATTCCCCCATTTGTGTTTGTCTCCAAATCGAGATGAACCATCTCTACGTAATGATGCTGTAATATTGTAGGTATTAGCAAAAGAATAGTTCAATCTGCTAAAATAACTTACCCCGCCTGATTGTGATTTACTCTCTTTCTGAGAATCAATATTTTTCGCTGAGTTAATAATTTGAACGGCATCGGAAAGAAATTCCTTGGCATGTCCGTAATAGCTATAGCTTTCATTCTCTATAAACTCCGTACCCACAACCACATTTACCGAATGATGATCGAACTCTTTATCGATACTAGCAGTTAAAGTTCCAGTGACATTGTTGTTATCACCATTGTTAATGGTTAATTTTCCACCTTCAATGATAATTTTTTCGTAGTTATGCCCTTTGGAATGATTATAATTCCCTCCAATATTACCACTCAATGTTAACCAATCAGTAGCCTGATAGGTTAATTTTGCTGTACCCAAAACATTTCTGCGTACTGATTTTATATCTGTATTATCGCGTATGAATAATGGATTATAAGCAACCCCATAAGAGTTTGTCGCGTAGCTCAGATTACGTAAAGGATCTCCATTCTCATCGTAAACCTCTTCCCATGGATTCAACAAAAAGGCATTGGATACTGGACTACCCGTAACTCTTCTATCTTTATTGTTTACATTACCATAAGTACCAGAAAGGCCAAGTGTTAAGTTCTTAGCAATCTCAAAATCGAATTTTAAACTTGCTGTATATCTTTCGTAATTACTGCCATAAATATTATCAACCTTATTGTATGATAATGAAGTGTAATAGTTCATTTTCTCATTACCTCCAGCAATCGAAAGGTCATATTTTTGATTCGCCTCATTGTCAAGCATTAATTCTGACCAATCAACATCGTTACCCGAAGCACGACGTTCTGCCAACAAAGCCTGTGCAGCGACATCATCTGCAGGGTACAAGCCCAAAGACTCCTCATAAGACAATTTCTCAGAAGCATTCATGATATCATCACGGAATGATTTGTCTGGTCTTTTGGTACCAAAACTGGCATTAAATGTCACCTGAGGTTTTGCATTTTTCTTTCCTCGTTTGGTATTGATAATGATAACACCATTTGATCCTCTAGATCCATAAATTGCTGTTGAAGCAGCGTCCTTCAAAACACTGATTTCCTCAATATCGCTGGAATTGATGGTAGAAGAGTTAAATCCTTCAGGCATTTGCACACCGTCAACAACTACCAAAGGAGAAACGTTACTCGAGATAGAACCAATCCCTCTTAAAATAATATCCGGAGAAGCATCTGGACTAGAAAAGTTCTCCTCAACATACATCCCAGGTACAATGCCAATCAAAGCATCGGCATAGGAAACATTCTGTGTGTTTTGTAGAACGACAGGATCAACTTTTGTAGTTGCTCCAGTCGCTCTTTCTCTTGATATGGTTCCATAACCAATCACAACTACTTCTTCCAATCCTTCAGTATCCTGGAAAAGTTCAACATTAAGAACTAACTGTCCAGTATAGTTTTTCTCCTGAGGCAACATTCCCACAAAAGAGAAAATCAATACGGCATTTTCATCTTCCATTTCCAAAGTATAGTTCCCATCAATATCGGTAGCAACACCTGTGCTGGTTCCCTTGATCACAACAGAAACTCCTGGAAGAGGAATCCCATCTTTATCGGTCACCTTACCTTTAATTTCTTTCTTTTGTTGTTCTAATTCAATAACTGGCTCTGGTTTTTTGTCCACAACCATAATTACATTTTCTTCAAAGCGACATTCTAAACTACTTTTGCCAAAAATTTCATTTAAAACTTCTTCCACAGTTTTACCAGCGGCATCGACACTTACACGATCTAATTCCTGAATTTTCTCTTCACTGTAAATAAAACTCAAACCTGTTTGAGACTTGATTTCATTTAGAACTTCCAATATCGTAGCATCTTCAAATTCGAAACTAACTCGCTGGTTTTGCGAAAAAACTCCTGCCGTTGCACTTAGAGATAGTGCCAATGTTAAAAAGAGTACTAGTTTCATTTCCAATAGGATTTTCAGCCATTTCCGTTTCGGGAAATGAACCAACAAATGATTTTTTTTCATAATTTTGTATTGAAATGAGTTAACATTTGAATAGAAACCGCCAAGTATCTATTCGATTATTGATTTCGAAACGGGAGGATCTGCAAATCCTTCCGTTTTTTATTTATACCGATTTGTTTCTAAAATGCCGAATTGCTTCATTTCTCTCGCATTTCGCCTTTAGAAATCTATCGGCATAATACGTACGGCATTATAAGATCGAAATCGTATTAGGTTCTATTTTGCCATCACTACTATGGTATTCTTGTTGATTTCAAATTTTGCATTCGAGGTTTCCTGTATAAAATACAACAAACTTCTCACGTCAGCATATCTTTCCATATCACCTGAGAATCGATAATTTTTACATTCTTCATTCATGTAAAATATCTTCACATTGTACCATCGTTCCAATCGAAGCATGATATTTTCCAAGGATTCATTCTCAAAAACAAAGTCTCCATCTTTCCAGGCAATGTATGGTCGTACATTTACTTTTTTGATATCTATTTTACCTGATTGCATGTCTGTCAAGCCCAATTCGCCAGGCTTTAATTTTGATTCTTCTCCCCTTGGATTCGGTCTTACACCAACCGATCCTTCAACCAAAACTGTTTTTATCTCATCCTGATTATAGGCATTGATACAAAACTCCGTTCCATATACCTTAACTTCCTGATTGTAAGAATTTACAACAAATGCCTTCTTTTCATTATGAGCTACATCGAAATACGCTTCTCCCTTTAGATACACTTTTCGAACATTACCCGTAAATTGAACTGGATATCTTAATTCCGAATCAGCATTCAGCCACACCCTGGTTCCATCTGCCAATTGCATATTAAACTCGTTTCCGCGTTCAGTTTTTAATGTATTATAGATTAGTTTATCTGATTTTGTAGCACTCTGGGTGTATTCAAGCCCTGTTCCAGAATCCAATTGAATTAAGGAACCATCCTCTTCTTTGATCTTTTTGCTTTGGTCCTCGATATCAACTTGCCTTCCTGTAGACAAAATCAATTGAGCACCTTTCTTTCCCGGTTGAATAGCTTGGTTTGCCACAATCATTTCCTGATTTTCCTGGTATTGATTCCATAAGTAAGGGACAGAAAGGCTTAAAATAAGAATTACACTGGCTGCAGCTGCAATCCAGGTAATGTAACGAACACTAGAGTTAATTCGATTCTCAAACTTCTTCAGTTCTTTATTTGTATCAATTTGTTTGGATTTTAAACTCCAACGAACAAACAAAGATTTTTTCAAAATCTTCTCATAGATCTTTTGGTTCTCTTCAGAAGAATGAATCCATGTTTCCATAGATTTTTTCTCTTCATTCGTGAGTTCACCTGAAATGTAATCTACAATTTCCTGGTATTTTTGATCACTAATGTTCATTTTCTTTCCTGTATATGTGTACTTTCACTACAAGTACAGGAAAAAATCAAAAACGGTTGACAAGAATTTCTATTTTTTTAAGAAAAAGTATAGAAGAAAGAAATCTCCAAGTTTCTCGGAACTAGCTCTAAGTGTTTTAAGTGAACGTACCAATTGAGTTTTAACGGTAGATAAAGAAACATTTAACTCATCTGCAGCTTCCTGGTATTTCATTCCTTTTAAGTAAATACATTTTACCACCTCACGTCCACCAGCAGGTAATTTCTCAACTTCTTCAAGAATTTTGGCTACTATTTCTTCTTTATTGGATTCAAACTCATCATAGATTTTATCAAAACTCTCAATATCAGCAGTATTTTTGAGAATATCTACTTTTTTAATTTTATTAAAACAGGCATTTTTAACCGCTACATGCAAGTAGGAAGCTAATTTGTCAGAATTCCAATTGCGGTAAGTTTTTTTTCTCCAAATGCCAACAAAAAGATCCTGTACCAAGTCTTGAGATTGATCCATATCATTTAAAAAAGTATCGGCCCAAATCACTAGGGATTCAAAATATTTTTTAAATAGTAGATTCATTCCCTGCTTATTATCAGCAGCTAACAATTTACATATGTACTTATCGGTGGTTCTCATGGTTGAATTAGGTGCTTCAAAGCTTGCAATTTTTTTTGTTTTGTGCAAACTGTAATTTTTCAATACCTGGAAACCATTCCTCAACTTGTTTCAGGACCAGGAAAAGAATAAATACCCAATGCCTTTATAAAATTTGTGCATTGCGGCAGTTGATGAATATTAGTCCAAAATAAAAAAGCAGCCACTCCCAAATGTGGCTGCTCCATCTACTAATCAACATATCTATTTCATCTTTACCCTCGGAATGATTTCGAGTTAGTTTTAAAAAATTTACAAGTAATAGACAATATAGATAAAGCTTTTATTACAATTTGTAAATCGCATTGGGCTACGAAATAAAGTCTATTTTAGTTCTCCATTTAAATAGCTTACAGACCATAAGGTCTTCCTATCTTCTTCAGAAGCAAGTTCTATTGATTTTGCTGCAACTTGCTTTGCCTCTTCACTTCGACCTGCTTTATGGAGTAACTGAGCATAGACATCGGTGTTAAAAAATTTGGTTTCCAACTCCACCGAACGCTTGATGATAGTGATCGCTTTGTTTAATAAATCTTCGCTTACCTTTTGTTGAGACATTACAACACCCACAGCATTCATATACAAAATCATCCAACTGTTCATTTCATATTCTAATGCATAATCAACTGAAGCAACCATATACTTTTGCCGATCACCCAATTCTCTTACTTTTGCCAGTTCCATCCTTGCAAGAATTTTCGCTCCCAAATAAGAGTCCAATTCAACTATTTCCTTTTCCTTTAGAGCCAGTTGTTCTGGAGTTCCTTTGCGCGACACAGCAGTTAGCTCATTCATCAAAACCGTTTCTATATACTGATCTACAGCTACTTGATCTACTACAGTATAAAATTCTTTTTTGTTTTTTAAAATAAAATGAAAAACAGGACTAGAGCTGGTCCTTGCTACTGATGTGATCAAATTATAATCATCTGCATTAATCAATTCTTCTGGTTTACATTGATTAAAGATTTGTTCGGTAGCTTCTTTTGCATCGGCTCCTGCTTTTGATGCCCGTGCAAGATACTTTCGAAGGAAATTTAAACTGCGGTCACCATCTTCATAGCGTTGGGCTATTGCATTCCAATTGTTTGTTGAGTCCATAGCCAAAACTGCGGCATCGAGTATCTTTTTAGCCTTTCCTCCACCTACTACCCGGTGTTGCATCCTCCCTTTGGAGTCCAACCACAGAAGAGTTGGGAATGCTTTAACCTGATATTTTTTTAGTAAGTTTTTCCCCTCATCCGATTCCATATCCATCTTTAGGTTTATAAAATGATCATTGTAAAAACTGCCAACCTCTTCTAAGGTGAAAATATCGTTTGCTAATCTTTTACAAGGGCCACACCAAGTTGTGTAACAATCCATGAAAATCATTTTATTTTCCTGTTTTGCTTTTGCCAAAGCTTCGTCAAATGTTGTTTTTTCAAAATTGATTCCCTGGGAAAAAACACTACTACCATAAAATAGAATAAGGACTGATATGAGTATCTGTTTCATTTGTTATTTCTTTAGTATTACGCAACGCGTATTAAAACAGGGCAAACCTATTTTTTTAAATACATTTGCCCTGGCTGTAAATTATTTGTATCGTAACTATATTAAATAAAGGCATAATAAAAAAATTATGCCTTTGATGTTTAAATGGAATTCTTATACACAATATCAACTATTTTCCCACAAATATTTTCATATGATTTGGTAACCTTACCTGTTCGATCCAAATAATATAAAGAAGCATTTTTATCGGATCCAGAATTATCATAAACTCCAACTTCAAGCCTTTCTCCTTCAGAATCATATCCATGCTTAAAGTACGATATTTGAGATCCTGCTGGATATTCGTAAAACTTAACAGGCTTAGCTTTTACATCATCGTAATTGTATCTGTAAATAACATTATCCTTTGTAAAAAATAGATATTTTTCTGTGTTCGAAGCTGAAAACAAGGTGTTCTCATCAATCAATTCCGACGCTACAAATTCATTTTCAGATTTCAGATCATATACAAACATATATTTAGAACCATTAAAGCCATAACTACAGCCATATTCTGTTATCGACGTTCCATTTTGGACATAAAATCTAGCCTTATCTTCAGACCACATACTTCCTCCGGGTTCCGACATCATGTATAACATTTTCCCTGGCATTACAAGCTTACGTCCTCCGGAAGAAAAATCTACATTGATTCCCCAAACACCAGAAGAGTACAATTGTCCCGTTTCTGCTCCATGTAGAATATTTAAACCTGCTTCACCAATATAGTCCACATCTTCCTCAAAATCCGGTAAATTATATTCAAAGTAAGGTCTGTATTTATCACCCATCATTAAATTCAAATAAAAATACCTGTTGTTAACAAGGGAATAAAAACCTGTTCCATCCGATTCCATGTACTGAAAATCGGCATCCTTAGGAATCTCACCAAAAAAACAAACAGATGCCGGAAACAAATACTCAAACTTACTGAAATCAAATATTGCCCCATAATCTGGATATTGATCGGTGTAAATATTCAAAAGCTCATCCCGATTGGGATAAAAATGGCACATTTGTTTTGGCTTTCCTGCCAAAATTTTGCCCCCTGTTACAATTCCATAAACATCTTCTACGATTTCCTCATTTTCTTTTATCAAACAGAGTTCGGAGTTATTTCCTTTTTGGTGTAAAATAAAACTACCATAGCTATAGCTGTTTTTCACAGTCAAAAATGTTGATTCCTTAAAGACAATTCCCGTTCCTTTTGATGTTACCTCGAATACACACATCATTTTTTTAATAGGCACAGTAGCATCTGCTGTAAATCTTAAATCCTTATTCGTAGAGATATAAATCGTGTCATGCTTTATAACACCTACGTTTTTATCCAGATAGTAATCGATCAAATACCATTTGTAATCATAGTCATCTTTATTAAAATCGGAATTCCCTACAGTTAGCTCTGGTGTAACTACAAGTTCCTCCTCGAATTGATAAATACTATAGGCTTCATCAATCCCCTTTATTTCCTGCACATAGGCTAGGTTTTCATATTCATAATTTCCATCATCCTTTAAGCAAGAAACCATAAAGAACGAAGCAATAATTATTACGATATATATTGTATTCTTCATTTGTTTATTTTTTAGTATCAAGTAATTATTTACTTCTTCAATAGCTTTATTCTCACTATTGAAAATTCCAACTCCGAGATATTACAGATATTCTAAAGTTAATTTGCCTCAAACAATAACCTCTTTCCATTCTCATCATAAGTAGGATTTTCTTCAAACCAAATCCTGGATCTTTTAACATAGACCAAAAGTTCTAGATTACTTTCCGGGCTCCACTTTTCATCAGTTACCCCTGAGATTTCAATAAATTTCTTGCATTTTAACGGATGGTAAGCACCTGCATGAGTATCCAAATCTTGCCGCGTCCAGAAATAAGGAGGTTTATTAATATTATTCGAAATTTTAATCTTAAACTCCTGATTGTCTTCTAACCCCACTTTAAAATCTTTAGACTCTTTAAGTTTAAGCGCCAATTCTGCAACCCTATCTTTAAGAGCATCTGTTTTTATGATATTTACAACCAAATACGATGTAAATGTGTTTTTATCAAACACATATTCTGATTGCAATTTCTCAAAATCTACACCTTCTATAGCGGTGGTATTTGCTGTATCTATCTCTACCTGATAGTACCTATCATAATCAGTTGCCTGTCCTGTTAGAGTTAATCTAATCTCAACAGGATGGACCAATACATCATCCTTTAAAAACATAAAGTTAACGGAAGTACTATCCAAGCCTGGCATATTCAATGCACTATACTCTGTATCGTATAATAATTTATCGTTCTTTTCACATCCAATAAACTGAAGTACAAGAATTAAAAAGAACAAGTATTGTAATCTAAATTTATTCATAACATGAGTGTTTAACTATTACTTTCTTCCTCCAAATTGAATTTCATCTTTGGGAAGTGGGAAAATGTATTTTGATTCATCCATAGCTATTATTGCCCCTGAAAAATTTGTCATTCTATCTAAGGCTAAACGTTTGTACATGAAAAATGTCTGTCCTTCACTTAAAAATTCAAGATGATACTCTTTCTTTATCATTTCTAATAATTCAGCACTATTGGCTACATTTTCCACAACCGGAGAAACGCGTTCAGATTTTAATTTATTCAGATATGTTAAAGCTTCAGCGGTATTTGTTTCAGACAAACATTCTGCTGCAATTAGGTACATTTCAGATATTTTAATAAGGGGGACATTAGGATCTGAGTATTCTTCAGCTTCTTCTTCTTTTTCTGGCCGTTCATATTTTGTCATAAAGTATCTATTAATCTCATAAATATCTTTCTTTTGAGTTAACCAATATTTGAACCTAACATCATCACTCGTAAACATTTTTTCTACAGGTGAACTAATGAATAATTGATCATTTCCTTTAGGACTAAAATAATAATCCGAGTTGTCTTTCAACTTATAAGTGTATATTGAAAAAATATGCTCATTGTTAAAAGCGTAATCTTTGTTGTTAATAATATTTCCAGGATTAATAAAAGTGTAATGTTCTGAATCGATTACTTCCTTTGCATAGCTTAATGCCATCTCTTTATCACCTACATACAATGAAACCCTTGCCATCAATGCTTTTATGGCATACAAATTCATTCGGTTATGTCTGTCGATTAAAAATGGATTTGAAGAGTGATTTTCATCGTCATCAATTAAAATTGGATCTATTCCCTCCAATAAAGTAATTGCTTTAGATAAATCAGCATTGATATGCGCAATTGTTTCCTTTGAACTCAATTGCTTAGACACTTCTTTAGAAAATATCGTTACATAAGGAATTCCTACATAATCAGGATTTGAAACATATGGGGCATTAAACATTCGTAGCAAATCAAAATGAACATAAGCTCTTAAACCCAATGCTTCAGCATAAATCAAATTGTAATTGTCTTCTGTAAATGATTCCTTCGACATTAGTTCAATATGCTCAATTATAGTATTACAATTTGCAATAACGTTATACATATCACCCCAAATCTGGTTAATACGCCCCTCTGGTAATTCCTGCACATAATCAAATTTAGCAAGATCGGTAAGTGAAGGACTAAACCTCACATTATAGTTTTGAGCCAAAACATCCAAAGTTCCCATGGTTAAATTACCCCCATAGACGCCTCTTGCCGACATTAGACTATACACTCCTACAAGTGCATCTTTATAGCCAGATTCTGATTCAAACATATCCTCTTCAACAACCTCTGAATCGGGCTTAATATCTAACCAATCAGAACAAGAAGTAAAAAGAAATAAAAAGCAGATTACTATATAAAATTTACTCATAATGCTACAAATTAAAAGTTTACTTTAAGTGAGAAACTGTATTTTCTTGCGAAAGGATAATAGATCCCTCGTTCTATTTCAACAGATGACAATCGGAACACATCTGTTAGATGTACACCTAATTTCACTCTGGACAGCGACATACTATTTGCAAAACGATCTGGCAACTGGTAGGATAAATTCACATTGGTAAGAGAAAGCGAATTGTCATCCTCTACAAATCGAGAACTTGCTCTTGTCTTAACCTTACTTGTAATGTTTTTATAAGGTGTATGATCTCCTGATCGGGCCCATCTTTGTTCTAAGACACGTTTATCGGCATTCTCAAAAATATTTGCATTTTCAACCCTATCGATAACTGTTTGGTTAAAAATTTGGCCTCCCAATCGGTAGTTAAAAGTATAGTTCAAGCTAAATCCTTTATAATCGAAAGCTCCACCAAAAAATCCTTCAAATTTAGGTGCAGCTTCTCCAACCACTACCAAATCTTCCGGACTCCATACATTTGTTAAGCTCCCGTCCTTTTTGATGAGAATTTCTTCTCCTGTAGTAGGATCAATGCCCATGGACCTTACAGCATATATCGCATTTAACGACTGTCCTTCCTTAAATTGCAAAACACTTTCTGTGGTAGTTCTATCATCGAGTGCTACATCATTGGTTGTATCATCATCATTATCCAATTCAATCTCTTTTCGCATATTCTCAATTACTTTATCGTTATATGCCTTTAAAGAGTTAGAGATTTTTTTAATGGTATTTTTGTTGTGACGAAGATTTGCAAAAAAGCTCAACATCATTCCATTTTCTTTGTTTCGAATAGGGAATGCTTGCACACGTAGCTCATATCCTTCATTATCCACATCGCCCATGTTTGCATTAAAACTTCTAAATCCTAATGATGGAGCAACGGAAATATTCGTTAACAAATCATGTGTTGTATTCAAATAATAGTTTCCAACAACTTTAAGCCGTTCATCCAATAATCCAAGCTCAATACCAAGATTTCGACTTAAGGTACTTTGCCATTTTAAATCCTCATTACCTAAAGATTTTAATACAGCCCCTGTTAACAAACCATATCTTACATCACTTAGGTAATGGTATGTTGTTATGGCTTGATATGCATCAAAATTCTGATTTCCTGAGGTTCCCAGATTGGCTGTTAGCTTTAACGACGACAAAAAGAAATTATCTTTCATAAATTCCTCATTGTGTAAATTCCAACCAGTACCAAGCGACCAAAAAGGAGCTGTTTGCTGTAGTTTCCCAAACTTTGAGGATCCATCAATACGACTTGAAGCATCAAACAAATATCTGTTGTCGTAACTATAGTTAAAAGAAAGGAAAGAACCGGCCAACCTACTTTTCGAGTCATAACCAGTAGGTTTAGAATTGGGGCGAAATTGATTTGCAAAATTGATATGACTCAATTTATCATTCAAAAATCCAACGGCTGTATATCCCTCGTTAAAATTGTGATTACTTTGAATTTCACCACCAAGAACAGCATTAATTACATGATTGTTAAAATTCTTAAAATAGGAAAGAACCACATTTGCATCCAGATTCGTTGTTTTAGTATCTGAAATGGTATAGGAACCTCTTTGGAAAAAATCCTTTTCTTCAAAACCAATAAACTGAACTGATCCTGGAGAAACAAAAGATTCGGCATTCGCAAACTTTTTTGATATCGAAGCATTCCCTTTCAAACGCAACTCCGGGGTAATTTTCCAATCTACAGATAAATTGTTTCTTACATCGATGTATTCGTTTCGATCAAAACTATCAAAATTTTCTACTTCGTAAAGAGGATTGTATTGCTGAATCTGACTTCCTATTTCACCTTCACCAAGCTTAAATACCATATTCCCTTTATCATCAGTTGGTCTATAGTATGGATTTAAGCGAACATATTGGCTAAAATTGCCATAAGGACTATTTTTAGCCTTTACATAAGTAATATCAAGCTTATTTTTAAATACGATGTTCTTTGTGTTGTATTGTAAATAAACTCCAGTATTATAACGATCTCTTCCAGACCCCTTCATTACACCAACATTTTTGTTGTAACTCATTTCGAGTCCATATCGCATAAACTCATCTCCTCCTTCAAGGAAAAGTGAATGCATTTGTCCTACTGAAGTTTGCAAGGGTTTTGCTAACCAATATGTATCTACACCTGATTTTACTGCCAACAACCTCTTGTTGTAAAGAGCATCCAACTCCATTTGGTTCGCCATTCCTGTAAAATCTTTACTCCAAGTATCGTATACCCCAGCCAGTTTTTCTGCTTCAAGCTTCTCTTTTGCATTTAAAAGATTGTAATCCGATAAGTCGGGCAAAGAAATGTCTATGCTTGAATTGTAGGTAACCTGCATTTTCCCGGCTAAAGGTTTCTTTGTTTCGATCACAACAACTCCATTTGCCGCTCTCGATCCGTATATAGCGGTTGCAGAAGCATCTTTCAAGATTGTAATGCTCGCGATACGATTTTTGTCGATATCAAAAACTTTTTGGGCGCTTACCTCGAATCCATCTAAAATAAACGTAGGCATATTGGTATTTCCTTTTAGCTCTGTTTCTGATATTCCCGGAAAATTTGCCTGTCCCCTGATTTGAATGTTTGGCATAGAGTTAGGGTCGGACCCCATTAAATCATTCTCTACAATTTTAAAAGAGGCATCAAAACTTTGAATCGCAGTAAAGACATCAACATTTCCAAGTTTTTCCAATTCTTCAGAACTTACAGCAACTGTTGTTCCCGTGAAACTTTCTTTGGCTTTATTAAAATAACCGGTAACAACCACTTCAGACATTACCTCCGTATCTGGCTCTAATTTTACTTTAAAATCAAGCTTGTCACCAACTTTAATCTCCTTTGTCTTGTAGCCAATAGAGGAGATAAGAATGATCACTTTACCATTGTTTGGAATTTTGAGTTTAAATTCCCCGTCCAAATTCGTACTCACGCCTATTGTTGTCTCTTTAACAACAACTGAAGCTCCTGGCAAAGGCTCTCCCTTTTCATCAGTCACCTTTCCTCTTACCTCCTTTTTTTCTTCTTGCTTTTGTTCTATTACTCGAGGTCCTTTGGTAATCAGAACATAGTCATCAATAATCTCATATTTTAAAGAAGTCTGTTTGCACACTACATCCAATGCTTCTTTCAAACTTACTTGTGAAAAGTTAGCATTCACCGTTAATGACTCATCTACCTCCTTTTCACTAAACATGAAATAGGTGCCTGTTTGTGCTTTTAATTCTTTAAAAACTTCTCTCACAGACATCTCTCCAGACTGCAGGCTTACTTGCTGTCCAAGCATAACACTTGCTGAGAGTTGTAATGTACACACCAGAACTAAGAATACACTTATTTTCATCACACGTACAATTTTTCGAATGGAAGGTGGCAAAACCCTCCAATTTCCAATGATTTTCATAAATTTGTATTGAGGTTATTAAATTTCCATTGCGCCAACAATGGAGTTAATTATCACTGAACGGGGAATACGCCAATATTTCCCGTTTTTTCTTTATCCGCCAAAGCGATATATCTTATAATTATTCTCTTCCTACAACAACAAGCTTCCCTTTGATTGCAAAATCAACATCGGCCACACGTTCAATTAAATTCAAGGCATATTCAAAAGAATTCTCTTTCTCAAATGCACCTGTAAATTTGATGTGTTTAAAACTTTCCTCTGTGAAGAAAAATTTCACATCATACCATCTTCCCAATTGCGTCATAATGTACTCCAATTCCATATTTTCAAACTCATACACTCCATTCACCCATGCGGTGTACAAGTGGGTATCCACTTCCTGAATCTCAATTTCATCTCTACCTCTAATGATTATAGATTGATATCCTGGCTTTAATAATTTCTTATTTCCCAAATTATTAATCTGTACAGCCCCGTCCACAAGCGTGGTTGCAATGAATTCCTGATCTTCATATGCAGAAACATTAAAACTGGTTCCTAAAACCTTCACTTTGGCATCGTGAGAGTGAACTACAAAAGGAGCTTGCTTGTTATGAGCCACTTCAAAATAAGCTTCTCCAGTGAGATAAACCTCTCTCTTACTACTGGAAAATTTTACAGGATATCGAAATTTAGTATCAGCATTTAACCACACCTTTGTTCCGTCTGAGAGCGTTAAAGAAAACTCGCCCCCTCTTGGCACATCAATTGCATTAAAAAGTAATTTTTCATTCGAAGTTGCCTTAGGAGTATAGATTATATTATTCAAAGAATCTTTTGTAATCTGAGTTCCATCTTTTTCAGAAATCAACTGCGTCTCTTTTTCTTCAAGCTTTATTCGAGAACCATCAGCCAAAGTGATTGTTGCACATATATCACCTTGTTGAGCTAACTGTTCGAAATTATAATCTTTACTAAAGTCAATTTCACTGCTATGCTCTTTGATTAAAATAGTGCTCACAATCGCAATAATGGCAACAGCAGCAGCATACGGAAGCAACAAATGCAGTTTTCGTATTTTTGATTTGCTCAATCTGGATTGAATCTGTTTCCATGCTTTTTTCTCATTCAATTGATTCAAAAAGCCAACTGAACGACCATTTGCATACAAACGACGATAGTGATTAAACAGTGCTTTGTTTTCACTGCTTTCATTCAGGAAACTTTCAAGCTCTTTCTTAGAATTCTCACTCAACTCCCCACGGGAATAATCTCGAACCCAACTGATAATATTTTCTTCCTTACTTTCCATTTCTTTTTGAACCGATCGATTTTATAACAAAATAGGTGTGCACTTTCAATAATATGATTTAGGATTTCTAAAATGGGTGACAAATTTTTTATTTTTTTTGCACCCCTAAATATATGTATCGGCAATCATCTGTAAAACCTATAGAAGTGGACATAGAAAGGCCATCCGTTAAAAGCTAACAGTGATGCAAGGCAATGATCTCATGATCGTCTCAAACAAAAATTGCCTGAATTAAGATAACATGATGAGAATAATGATATCAAGGGAAGACCTCAACTGCTTTAAGGCTCTTGAAAAATGTGTTTTGATCGTGTTTAGGGAAACATCCAATTCTTCTGCCACTTCCTTGTATTTCATATTATCAAACACAATGGCTTCAAAAACTTTACGACTCTGTTCCGACAATTGATCCAATTCTCTGAAGAGTTTGGCTTTTTTTTGTTCCAAAACATTAGTATCTACCTCTTCCATTAAAATGTCAAATTCGTCGTCTAATTCTTCAATTCGGTACCTATTGGTCTTACGGATGTAATTCAATGCATTATTCTTTACTGCTGTAAAGAGGTAAGATTTAAGAGAGGAATTTAAAGAATGAATTCGCTTGTTTTCCCAAAAATTTATGAAGACCTCCTGAACTAAATCTTCTGCCACATCATAAGCGTCTAGATATCTCATTGCAAAAATGCATAGTGGAGAATAATATAGATCAAACATATGGCGCAATCCAGATTCGCCGCCATTCTTCATTTTTTCGATAATGATTTGTTCCTGATGTTTCATAATGGGCTCTCAAAAATAGAAAATATATTTTATTGAAATAACAATGCATCCATTAAAAAAAGTCCCTACTCTTTTTAAGATTAGTTCTAGCTACCCAAAACGAATCCGACAATTCGGCAAATCATGTACAATAATGTTTATAAAGAATAAATGTTTTAAGAGTTCGTTATACTTAAGCTTGCCAAAAGTTCTTTTTATCACATTTAATTTCTTTATAATAACTATTTTTCATTTGATCTAAATACAACTAAAAAACTACACTATATTCAAATTATTGGCAAAATCACAAAATGTAATTTACTGTATATAACAAAATTGAATCATTATAAACCTGATTAACTTGATTACAAAACCTAGTTACAAAAAACACGACTACACACCTCATATTAAATGATTTAAACACAATAAAAGTGCAAACTGTTTGGCTTGCACTTTCATTGTGTTCTATTCTTGGTTTATTTCAAATAATTTATTCAAACTTATATTTCCTATAAAGTTCTTTCTATCGATATTTTATAGTTGTTCTTCTGTATTTTTGAAGCATTTATTTCTCGATCGATGATTCATCTTTCAAACATCTATCTATCATTTCACTCAGCCTATTATCTGAAGGACGTGGTGCAAAAACGTCTACAATTAATCCATCCTTATCAATTACCATAAAGCGAGGTATCCCATGAATTCTGTATGCACTAAATTCTGTACGATTGGTAATGTACTGCTTCGTTTTTTTAGTGTGCTTTTCCAAATATTTCTCCCATCCAACTTTGTTGGAATCTATACTAATGGCAATAAATTCTATGTTCTGATTTTTATACTTATCCGCCAACATCTCGAAGTAAGGAGATTCCTGCACACAAGGTCCACACCATGTTGCCCAAATATCTATAACAAGGTTTTTCCCTTTAAAATCTGATAATTTAAACTCTTTTCCATCTTTATTTCTAAATCCAAGTTGGGGTGCTGGTTGCCCTGCAAGCAATGGCTTATATTTTTCAAAAGCTTTATGCACTATTTCTTTATACTCCTCACTTTTTAACTCACAAAGTATTTTTCTTTTCGTTTCTTTCACCTCCTCAACAGGACCTTTACTTGCCAGATAATAAATCAATTCATTTGATTTAATGTATTCGAGTACTTCTTCATCAACATTCTCTGTTCCGATGAATTCAATAGCCGAGGAACAAATGTCCCTGTAAACATCCAGATTTAAATAGCACGCATCACCACCACCTTTTAAATACTCTTGGATGTCCTTGTTAAAATAAATTTTAGCCTCTTTAGCCATTTTAGCAGCTTCTTCACCTGTCAGTTTTTTTATCCATGAGGCATAACCTGCATAAGAAAACAATGTATTTACTGCTCCAAACTTAATTCTCCCTTTTTCAAGCTTCTTAAAATTTTCACTAAGATTAGGAGTTTCTTCCAATTCTTTGAGGCGTTTTTCTATTTTATCTTTCAAGCGTTTTTGCACTGTTTGCAAATCAGGATCATCTTTAATCATTTCTCCTGCATTAAGAAAGGAGCCACCTTTAGGAAATGGTTTTGCACAAAGATAAAAACATGCATCGGCACCCTTACCAGAAAATTTTGCAGCCTTTGGATCATTATAATCACACTCTATATATATGTCATCCCCAGGTGATAGATAAAGTGTATTTCTTCCTAATCGAAAATAACTTGGTTTATCTAATTCAAAAGTAATTTCAAAAAGATTATTGGATTCTGGCCTTATGGTAATACCATCCTTCAAGAGTACTCCTTCTGGTGTACCTTTAGACATGAATACTTCTGTACCAAAATTTCTTAGTTCTCCTCGTAATCGAACCGTTTTTTGCTTTAAATCACAAGACCATATCATAATTGATAGGAACAATGCGATTACTATTTTTGACATTCTAAAATACATACAACTTGTTAAAATTTACAGATTAGTTCTTTCTTCTACTTGATCAATTAGATTAAATACAGCTTGAATCGGAATAATATCTTTCATCACCATTTGAATGTGTTTATCGCTTGAATAAATTGATATGGTGGATTCTACCACACCAATTACATTCCCATTTTGATCAAATACCGGTCCTCCACTTGAACCTTGTGCATAATCTGCTGAAATACTGTAACGTGGAGAGTTGATACCTGCAGCAAGATGTTTTCTTGTTAGAATACCCTCAGAGTAGGCATAAAATTTTCGTTTTGGATGAGATATAACTTTAACCTTATCGCCTACAGAAACTTTTCGATTCAATGGCAAAGGACTTAACTTATCACCTTGTGTATCAATTTTAAAAATAAGTACGTCATCTTTTTTATTGGCTGCTAAAACTTCCTTAATTTTGTATACTTTACCTTCGAAATTAGTTACTCCCAAGCCCATTACCATTGCTTTTTGCTCAGATAAAACATCGAAAACATGGTAATTTGAAACACATAAACCATCTTCGGAGATAACAAAAGCTGAAGCTGATGAGATGTGTCCAGCCGGACAGTTTTTGCATTTGTACAATTCTCCAATGGCCAGCACACTATGCTTTAAATCATTATAACTAAATGAGCTTGTAGATTTTTCAGTTTCAAGCTGAATCCTACATTTCGTTCTTTTTAATTGATTTACAATGGTTTCTACAGACACAGTACTACTATCAGAAGCAAATTCTGCAATCTTTAGCTTTAAACTGTTAATGTAAAAATTATCATTTATAAATTCTTTTTCAATTACATTTCTTTTGGTAGTGTGCTCATGCAAATTGTCTGCTATGCATATGCCATTACAAACTATTAATAGTATTATTACGGTTATATGTTTCATATTATAATAATAAAAAGCAGTAGCCTTATGACTACTGCTATAAAAATTAGTCATTTTAAAATTTGGTTTCTTGACTGACACCAATCTTTATTTTCTCACCAATACACAAATTCGAATGTATTAATGGTCTTCAACTTGATTATTTTGGTCTTTAATAGAATTTAATCCTTCTATAATTTTATCCAACTTCCTGCCAATTGCATGTGTATTATGAATAAGCGCAAGCAATATAACGATTACTATTATTATCATATTTCTATATTTTTTAAAGAAGGCTATTTATGAAAGCTGTAAATAAAAGTTGGTATTTCTTTTTATTTACTATTCCAAACACTCAACAATTTTATCCTCCAATTCTTTTCCATGCATGTTTTTGGCTGCAATAATTCCATCTTTATTAATCAAAATTGTTGTTGGTACGCCATTCACTGCATAATCGGTTTTTGCTTGTGTATCCCAACCTTTTAAATCAGAAACATGAATCCATGATAGCTCGTGTTTGTTTATGGCTTTCACCCAATTTTCTTTTTTACTATCAATGGATACGGCATAGATTTCAAAACCTCGGTCTTTATATTTTTCATATACTTCTTTCATTTCAGGCAAAGATGCAATACATGGACTGCACCATGAGGCCCAAAAATCGATTAGTACACATTTGTTTTTTGCCACTACTTCTTTCAGAGATACCACCTTTCCCTCTGGGGATTTTTGCGCAATATTAATATAAGGCTGTCCTTCTGCCGATTTTCTATGAGCCTCAATTTCAACTATCAACTGCTTAGCAATTTTGTTATTTTTTGCTTCCACTGACATTGTTTGTAGGATGGAATCCAATTGTTCGTGAGAAAAATAATTCTTTAAATAATTGGCTAATATTGCTGATGCATATGGCTTTTTTTTATTATTCTCGAATGTTTGCTTGGCCAAGTCGATTTGTCCTTTCCCATAATTTTGAAGAATTGCCAACAAAGAGTCACGACGAATCTGCTCTTTTTCAGCATAATACTTCTTTCTTTCTTCTGACTGCTTTTTTACCAATTCGTTCATCCTATTTGTAAACCCCTGATATTCTATATTCAATTGAGATTTTGTGATCTTGCTAAAATATGGATGCTCATCAGAAACATTTATTTCTATCTCCTCATTCGATAGAAAAAAACCAAAAGCACCCTTTTTCTTCTCAAAAGTTAAAAAGTACTGTTCACAATTTTCAGTACTACCTGTAAAAACAAATTCTCCCATTTCTATATTAACAGAATCAATGGGAATTAGCTTATAGCCTTTGGTTTCGTTCAGGTAAACTTTTCCTGAGTAACTTGTTTTTCCTGTTATTTTATATTCTTCCGACCCCTTTAGTGAGCACGAAAACAACAGCACCAAAAGCACTATTGAAAAAAACTTAATATGATTCATGTAGGTATTTTTATTTACTAGATGTTACCATTTAATAGGACACACAATTAAACTCTATTGTTAACTAACAATATTAAAGTCAGCAAATTCTTACTAATTTCAACTAAAAGTCAGATTGGCCCGCCTTTCAAAGCAGAAAGTTTTGAAAGGCAGGCTATTTATTTGATGTTAATATAGATTGGAAGATTAAGGTAATTTATGCTCATCTCTCAATTGAGCATATTTATTACCTGTTGCTTGAATGTCCCATCCCAGATCATTAAAGTACTTTATAACTTCAGCATACTTTTTAGTTCTGTTTGGGCTATTATCTAAATATTCAGCCTTAACTTCTTCATATGAGTTTAAAACAAGTACTTCAATCCATTCTTTAATATCATTTGCGAAAGATTTTGAACCTGTTGCAGAAATAAAACCACCTTCTCTAGCCAACTCTTCAAGAGCATCACGCTTTTCCTGACTTCCCCTTTCATACTCTTTTTCAATCTTATTGGTTGCCTCCTCACCATAAGCCCAACCAGCAGCTTCAATTTCATCTGAAGATTCTAGTAACAAAGAATTAATTCCTGCCAGAGCATTCCATACTACTGAAGCTAGTACTACATCCTGATAGTAGTGATAATCATAGTCTTCCAAATTAACATCTAATGCCTTTCTTCCTCTATAGTCATTATATGTATTCGGCCACTGCAATATTAATCTTGATCGCCCAAGAGATTTTGCATTAGTAGGGTCCCACCACATTCCATATTCCTTTACTATAAAAAAGTCGATAGGAAAAAATCTCTTTACAAACCCCTCTGGAATGTCAATTAATAAAGTTTCAATGTACTTGTAAGCACTAGCTCTGTACTCATCATCTATTTTAGTCACAAATCCCCTGTTATAATTATCCTCATATAACATGGCATTCTCAACTTCAGAAGGATCGTCGAAATCCATTCTCACCCATAAATTGTACTTTTCATAGATCTCTTTCTCTTTTCCTGAAATACCAGGTCCTGGAAGAAAATTCTCCTTTATTCCGATCTCCTCAGACGAAACTAGGTCATCCTCTTTATCACAAGATGTAAGAAACAAACTGCATCCTGCAACTATCGATACGCATAATATCTTATAATTCATCTTTTTATTTTTTTAGATTCTTGATATCGGCAAGGAACTCTGAAAATTCAGCGCTCCTGATTTACACTATTAAGACAGACTAACTACCTTGGGTTCAAGATCATGTTAGGACTATGCTTCTGCTCCGAGATCGGAATTTGCAAAACATAGCGAAGGTCTCCCTTTTTCAATTCAAACACACTACCTTCCTTATCAGCATGAGTCAAAGCAGGTTTTCCCAGTCTTCTCAAATCGAACCATCGTAGCCCACCATCAAAAGCGGTTTCTTTACGTCTTTCTTTTAATACTCGAGCCAATACATCTGTCTCTGCATCAATCATTGTTTCGTAATCGGCGAAGTGATCTGTCTGAATGCGCTTCTTCATTAAAAGTTTTACATCATCAATAGCTTTGGTATTTAATTGCTTACGAGCATAAGCTTCAGCTCTGATAAGAATAACTTCTCCCAGTTTTATGCCAATATAAGGATGTCTAGGCCCTTGGAAAGAATACATGTTGTAAACTGTTTTCCCTGTTTGCTTGCCATAGTAGGTCTCAGTGTCAGCAAAAGATTCAAAAATATACCTTCTATAATCAAAAATGGTATCACTCTCGACTCCTTTTTCAATGAAACAATTGAATAGATCTTCTGATGGCTTTTGTAATCCCCTTGAATAATAATAAATATTTCCACCAGCACCTCTACTACCACCATTTGTGCACATTGAAAACAATACATCCTCCTGGTATCCGGTGTCCATAACACCTCTCTCGCCAGTGAATAAGTATTCCAGTGGTTCATTTTCACTATCTATAATATCCTGAATATTATTCATATCCCAAGGCTTATAAATTGCGATAACCTTACTAGAAGAACTGATCGCAGCATCTAAGTTATCCATGTACAAATAAACTCTGGCTCTTAAAGCTTCAACTGAAAGGTAATTAAATCGTACTTTTGTATTTGGGCGTTTTCCTGCAAGTAATTTTGATGCTTCTTCCAAATCTGCAACAATCAAATTCCAAACCACTTCAACAGACTCACGAGTATTATTCTGCGTCCTCTCATGCAAATCTTCAGTAGTGATACTAAAAGGAACACAAACTTTGGCTAAATTCTCACTAGAATAAGGCTCTGCGTACAAATTGGCCAAATAGAAATATGACAATGCACGTATGGCATGCGCCTCTCCCTTAATTGTTTCGAATAGCTCTTGATCCTCAGGCAATACTTCCTTCTCATTAAAATCATCTATGATTGTATTGGCATAGAAAATAGATCGATACAACTCCCCCCAGTAAGAATCATATTCCTCACCATCAGATTGATGTGAGTCCGCCCATGTATACCACGGAACATAATCTCTTCTCATATCACCATATCCATTCGGATTTACAGCAACATTGTCTGTCATCATCTCCGTTTTCATAAAGAATTCATTGTCTGGGTAAGCTCCCAAAAGTACATCTTCATAATCCTCAACACTTTTAGGGATCATACTGTTTACAGGATCAATTTCAAGCAAATCATTACAGGAAGAAAGGGAAATCAAAACCATTCCTCCTAATATAATATTCTTAATAGCTTTCATTTAACTTATCATTATAGATTAAAAACTAACATTTATTGAGAAAGAATAGGAACGTGGTATAGGTAAATATGTATTTCCAAAAGACACATTCGCTTCGTTTGAAGCAGCATAACTTCTTGCAGAGCCAGTTGCCTCAGGATCCTGACCTTTCAATTTGGAATTTTTCCAAACATGTAAATTACTTCCCTGCAAGGTAAACTGTATATTCTGAATCCCTTTTTCCCTTAATTTTTCCGAGTAAAGGTTATAACTCAAGGACACATTTTGCAAGCGAACAAAATCGCCCTTAACCGTTCGCAAATCACTGTTATTGTACATGTATACATTATCAGGATATCCATTTAAGTCATAATTGTATCGCTCATCCCCTAACCTAGGTATGTCCGTAGTTAACTCGTCGCCAGGCTTTCTCCAACGGTACACCCATTCTTTTGGCATGTTAGCATCAGGTTGCGGATAGAAAAAACCAAAACTTGATGGTTGTGATAACTGACGTAAACGTATTACATTTCCAAAACTCCCTACCAACATACAAGATAAAGTGATATTCTTATAGCTTATGGTATTGGTTAAACCTGCTTGTATTGGTGGTGTTGTTGGTCCCTCGTATTTTAAAGCTTCCATATCTTTAACACCGGTTAATACCTTTTTCTCTACCTTATTTCCATTTTCATCCTCTTCAAACTGTCCTGAGTAAAAGGTAGCATCACCATTTTCGTTTAATCCTGCATATCGAAACGAATACAATCCACTTAAAGGTTTACCTATAACGGCTGATGATTCGTAAGAGGTTTTAAATGCGTTTGTTAAGTCTTTATACCCCGACTTGGAATACACATCCAACACTTTATTTTTGTTCCAACCTACATTTGCAGAAAAAGACCACTCAACATTATTCGTTTGAATTGGTTTTACATATAAACTGGCCTCTAAACCTTTATTTTCCATTGAAGCCCAATTCACCTGAATACTTCTAAAACCTGTTACATCAGAAACTTGTTTTCTTCCAAGTAAATCCTCTCCTTTTTTATAATAATATTCTAAAGTACCGCGAACTCTTCTGTCGAACAATCCAAATTCAAGAGCCAAGTTAGAATTGGTATTTTTCTCCCATTTCAAATGAGGATTCTTTGGATCAGAAATGATCAAAGGGCTTTGGTTTTTAATCGTATTGTACGTACCCAATCTTGTTATCAAATCAGAATATGCCTGTGCAGCAACATTTCCCTGAACACCATAAGAACCACGGAAAGTCAGGTAGGAGATCCATTTAATATTTCTCATGAACCCTTCTTCTTTCATTTGATAGTTAAAACCAGCTGACCATAAAGGCTGGAACAAATCATTGGTTTTAATACCAAATCTGTTGGAACCATCAGTTCTGGCATTAAAATTCAAAGTGTACTTTTTCTTGTAAGTATAACCAAGCACTCCATAATAAGACACATTTGCGGATCTATTTAAATTCTTAATCCAGTAAGGTCTTCCTATGTGTTCTATCAATTTCCATTGGGGGTTTAGCTGTTGTCCTCTATCATGAACATAACCATAAATATTATCATTATGGCCTCTATATTCAGAAGTTCGAATCTCACTTCCCAACATAACATTCAATTCATGATCATTACGAATGGTAGGATTGTATGCGATTTGATTTCGAATGGTTTGAGAATTATTTTGAGTATTCCTCCCCATATACAAGCCACCATCTAGCCATAGAGGTTCAGTTGAATAACCAACTGTCTTTACATAGTTCTCCATTTTACTTCTTACAAAGAAACTATTTTCCTTTGCTACGTTCTCCTCAGTAGTACTTTGTTTACTAAAATTAAACAGCGAGGTCCAGCGGAAATTTTTGAAAAGTTCCCATTCTGTGCGCACCTGCCCCCTTATTCCAAAGGAGTTTGATTTCCTCCATGAAGTTTTTCTGTTTTCCAAATAGTTATACTTCAAATCATCGATATACATATAATTGTAATCGCCATTTTCATCAAATGCCTTTTGCGCTCTTGTAGTATAAATTGCCCACTCGTAAGGATTTTCACGAGAATCCGCTGAAAAGAAACTATTATTGTCTCTTGAGGTAATATCTAACTTGGCATCCAAACGAATATTATGTCTTACTTTAGTAGAAACTTTAACAGATCCAGTATATGTTTTCTGCCCCACACCTTTTGCGGTTGCCTGTTCATCTCTAAAACTACTTGAAACATAGAAAGTAGTTTTTTCATTACCGCCCGATACACTTAAACTATGATTCTGAGCAATGGCATTTCTAAATAAATGCTTAAACCAATCAGTATTAACCGTTTCAAGCTCCTTTACTTTGCTTTCAAACTCATCCCAGCCTATAGTTCTATTATGAACATCAATAAAATATCGTTCAAAATCTGTAGCATTCCCATATTCTCCAATTCTACCTGAATTTGTTAAAAACAGACCTTTATTAATCATTTCACGATTAACATCGATCCTCTCTTTGGAGTTCATCATATACGCATCATCCAGTTTGGGACGCATAGAAAGTGTTGTATTACCAGAATATCTGATTCTGGTTTTTCCTGCAGATCCACTTTTAGAAGTAATCACGATTACACCATTGGCGGCTCTAGTTCCATATAGAGCTGTTGCAGATGCATCTTTCAATACGTTGATCGACTGAATATCCGCTACGTTAATTCCTCCGATTCCAGAAGCAATCAGGTTTTTATTGGTTAAGATCTCACTCACATCAACATTAATCGGATCGTCAAGAATCACACCATCAACAACCCAAAGAGGTTGAACATTTCCACTAATAGTGGACGTTCCACGAATTCGAACTTGCGGTACAGAACCTGGTGCGCCTGATGTACTCATGATTGACATACCTGCAACTTGACCTTGTAGCAATTTATCAATACTAGATTCTGCTCTGGTTTCTATGCTTTTCATATCAACAGTTGTAATAGCAGCAGTTTTCTTTCTACCATCAAGATTCTGGTATCCGGTAATAACTACCTCTCCTAATTGTCCCTGATCAGCACTTAATTTCACATCCAGAACATTACCTTTCTTCAGTTTGTGTTCTTGAGTTTCCATACCTACGAATGAGAAAATCAAGGTAACATTTCTATCATCCACCATAATATTATACTCACCATCAATGTTAGTTGCAACTCCAACATGAGTACCTTTCACAACAACGGAAACACCAGGTAATCCTACTCCCTTTTCATCGGTCACCTTACCTTTTATAGAAATTTTTTTCTTTTGCACTGCTGGTTTGGGAGCCTTTTCCTTATAGGAAACAATTACCAAATCATCCTCAGTTTTATACTGGAAAGGGTGACCACATAACACTTCGTTAAGACACTTTTCCAGAGAAATATCCTCGAGGTCAACTGTCACCTCGTATCCTTTTACATCATTGTAATTAAAAACAAAATCGTATTGACTCAATTTTTCAACTTCTTCGAGTGCTTCTGATAATTTTGCATTCTGAAGCTTTAAGCTCGAAATCACCATTTGTGAGTTCACATTACCATAGGCCGTGGCTAAACTCATTAATAACACTAGTTTTAATACAGTCAAACGCATAAATAACTGCCGGTTTTTACTTTTCTTCCATCCTGAAAAAAAGCAGATTAGATTTTTTTTCATAAATTTGTAAATGAAATTAAACAATGGTTCATCGCTCCAACGATGAACATTATTGAGGGATAGCTCCAACTATCCCTTTTTTTATGTTAATTTTATATGTCTTAGCGATTTACATCAGAAACGATAACTGCATTACCACTTATCTGTATTGAGATACGGCCAGTTTTCTCCAACCTTTTTGCAATATCTTTAAACTCTGCATCACGATCGGCTCTCATTCTAAACTCATAGTCTTTCACGCCAGGATTTTGGTAAAAAACTTTAAAATCATACCACCTTTCCAGTTTTATGAAAATATCCTCCAATCGCTCTTTCTCGAAATAGAAATAACCATCACGCCAAGCTGTGTATTTTCGAACATCAACGCTTGAAACCTGCATTTTACTCATCCCTGTTTGTAGTTGGGCATTCTCTCCTGGCTGCAGTACAATCTTGTTTATATTTTTTTTCGAACGCAACTCCACCTTCCCTTCTACAAGTGTGACATCCACATTTTCAGCCGGATAAGCATTTACATTAAATTCTGTACCTAACACTCGCGTGTCAACTCTATTGGTTCTTACAACAAAAGGTACTTCAGGATTTGATACAACTTCAAAATATGCTTCTCCTATAAGTTCTACGATACGCTCTTTCCCACTAAATTTCACTGGATATTTTAGCTCTGTTTCGGAATTCAAATGCACTTTAGTTCCGTCCGAAAGCACTAATTCATATTCACCTAAACGGGGTACCTTTAAAGTATTATAAATGGGCTCCTCATTTTCAAGTTTTTCAGTTTTCTGTTCTTCGCAATATTGAATGACATTATCCGAGTCAGCAATAATCTGCATCCCTTGCTTTTCACTGATTACAATATCCTTGAGTTTTTCCAACTCATACTCATTTCCACTGGAAGTAATCAACACTGCTTTACTCTCACCTTTTACAATACGATTCGAACGCACTATATATTCTTTATGTTCCCAACTTGTTTTTTCGAAAAGCAATGCTAGTGTACAGGCAAGCAGTACTGCAATACTTGCTGCAATAGTCAGGTTGATTCTATGCTTTTTTTGATTTTGAAGTTTATTTTTTAGCTTTTGCCACTCTAAACCTACGTTGGGTGGATCTATCTGTTCCAATAGAAATCCAGCTTCCTTATACTTTCTCAATTCTTCGTACAATTCAATCATTTGTGGATTATCCTGGTACTTCATTAAAAAATCCACCTGCATTTCTTTAGGTTTGCTTAGAATCTGAAAAACTTCTTCTATTCTTTTATGATCGTGTTTCATCCTTGTTATCTACAATCTTATCACTCGTTTCTATGTTTGTTTTACACACTATCACAATGAAAATTTAAATCGGGTGAGTTATTTTCATTTTTTTTGAAAAATGAGGAACAACATTAACATTTCTCTATTTAATTCTCTTCTTAAACGTTTTAAGGAATTGGTAACATGTGTTTTTATGGTATTGACCGAAACATTCAATTCATCAGCAGCTTCTTTGTAACTTAAATTTTCGATAAAACACTTTTTAAACACATTTCTACTTTGATTGGGAAGTTGTTCAACAGCTTTCATAATTTCCAATAAAGCTGAGTCATAATCTTTATACTCCTCTTCCTCGTGTATGTCGTGTTTTTTTCTGTTGATGTATTTTTTTTCTACCTCCTGTTTCCGTAGATAATTAATGCATTTATTTCTAACAGTATTATAGAGAAAGGATTTTAGCGAATAAGATATATCTAATTTGTTTCTCCGGTTCCATATCTCTTCAAAAGAGTCATTCACCAAGTCTCTTGCTTGCTCGGTGTCATTTAATATACTGTATGCATGATAGTATAAACTTCGATAATGTTCTTTGAACAGTTCTTCAAAAATTGGTTGAGTTATAAGTGATCGTGCCAAGACGGTTTAGGTTAAAGTTGTATTTATAATCATTTGAGGACTAACACAAGCAAAATTAGAAATGGGTGAAAAAAAAAAGAGTAAATTTTCTTGAAAGAGGTTGCAAATTCAAGCATTATTCAAATAAAACAATTAGGTAACCAGCTAGAGTCAACTCATGGAAGGAATCAATACTGCTTTTCTAATTACATTTTCTTTATAGCACAAAAAAAGCCCGGACAAAATGTCCAGGCTCTTCTATATCATACAACTTGTTTTTCTTATTCCCAATCCAAGATTACTTTTCCGCAATCTCCTTTTTCCATGATTTCGAAACCTTTCTGGAATTCATCAGCTTTAAAACGGTGTGTAATCATAGGTGATAGATCCAAACCACTCATTAGCATTTGTTCCATTTGATACCAAGTCTCGTACATTTCACGACCATAAATCCCTTTCAACTGAAGACTCTTGAAAATAATATCAGTCCAGTTCACAGTGGTTTGTGATGGTAAAATTCCTAATAATGAAATCTTTCCTGAGTTGTACATGTGTCCAACCATATCGTTGAATGCTGCAGGAGCACCAGAACATTCCAAACCGATATCGAAACCAATCATACCAAGCTCTTTGATTACATCATCCAAACTTTCTTCCATTGGATTGATAACACGATCCGCTCCCATTTTCTTTGCCAACTCAATTCTAAAAGGATTGGTTTCTGTAGCAACAACATATCGAGCTCCTGCAAATTTAGCTACTGCAACACACATGCTACCAATTAATCCTGCACCAGTTACCAATACATCTTCACCAATCAAAGGAAATGAAAGAGCTGTGTGAGTAGCATTTCCAAATGGATCCATAATGGCTAACATCTCATCTGGAATCTTATCGCTCATTTTCATCAAGTTCGATGCTGGAATAGCAGCATACTCAGCAAAAATACCATCGATGTTCACACCAATACCTACTGTGTTTTCACAAACATGCTTACGCCCTCTTCTACAGTTACGACAGTGACCACAAGCAATGTGACCTTCACCTGTTACACGATCGCCAATTTTGAAACCAGTAACGCCAGCTCCAATTTGTGCAACTTCACCAACATATTCGTGACCAATAATCATTCCTGGTTTAATGGTATTTTGCGACCATTCATCCCACTTATAAATGTGTAAATCGGTACCACAAATTGCAGTTTTCTTAATTTTTACAAGAATGTCGTTTACTCCTACTTCAGGAATATCAACTTCTTCCATCCAAAGACCTTTTTCTGGCTTGGATTTTACAAGAGCTTTCATTTTAGCCATGATGATGTATGTGTTCGTTGTTTTTTGTTGAAAATCTAAAATGGTCTTTTCTAAGGATTTAATAAAATAATCTCTATAAAAAAGCCTTACACAAAGTAAAAAAACTTGATCTTAAATTCAAGCCTTACATTACTTATTAAGTAAATAAAACTGAATGTATTGAATTACAGCTTAACAATTAGTTGAAATTGCGGATAAAGATTCAAGCTTTCAGTAATTTTTACTCCAAATATTCAATTTTAAAATAATTAACACCAGAATTATTAACAGACTGCAATTTTCCTGCTCTTTTAATTCGGTCGATTGAAATATCACTAATGGAAGAAAATCCCAATTTGTATCCAACAGCATTTACTGCAAGCTTTTCTGCTTTTTGAATACAGATAAACTTTCGATTTGAATCCGGAACTTGGTTCATTTTATAAACAGCATGAGCCGTAGTTGCCGAACCTGCAAAAATATCCAACACAGTATCTTCCTTACCCGACAACTGATCGAACAGTAATATTAATAAGTCCGTAGGTTTTGGATGTTTAAATGGAATCTCTTCTGGATACAGCTCTTTCAACTCCTTTGTTCCCTTTAAACCAGGAATATCAGTAATAATTGATGAGAGTGACTTTTGCTCACTTCTTAATTCACTTCGATATTTCTTGAGTAAAAATCGCTTCCCTCTTTCCTTTGGGAATACCATTTTCCCTGATCTGGTCCACTCTTCTACTCTTGCCTTGGAAAAAGCCCAATACCTGCCATTGGGTGGCAAATATTCTTCCATTGTAATGGGATTTGTTATTGGAAATCTTGCATTTTCATTACCACTTGCTGCGGTTGGATTATCAGGAATCCATTCTCCATTTTCATCCTGATCAGGATTGGAATAATTCGAGAAATCCTTCTCTTCTCCTTTGAACTTTAACTTTGATTTATCCTTGGCATAAACAAGAATGTACTCATGAATTGTTGAAAATAGATTGGCAGAATCATTGCTAATACTTCTGTTCTCCCAAATAAAGCAACCCACAAAATTCTCTTCCCCATAAACCTCATTACAAATCAACTGCAAATTGTTTTTCTCCGACTCATCAATAGAAATTACCACGGCTCCATCATCAGTCAAAAAATCCTTGGTAAGTATCAAACGAGGAAAAATCATATTCAACCATTGAGTATGAATTTCTCCACTTTCAATTCTGTGTTGGGTAAATTCATCAACCCTACCAATATTAAATTGATTCAAATACTCAAGGTAATCATCTGCTGCCAAATGGTAATTATCGCTAAAAGCAAAGTTTTTACCCGTATTGTATGGAGGATCAATGTAAATCAATTTTATTTTCCCTTGATAATCCTTTTTAAGAAGTTTGAGAGCATCCAGATTATCACCTTCAATAAATAAGTTCTTGGTTTTATTAGGTAAAACCGACTTGTCTTTTACGAAAACAAGCTCAGCTTCACAATTTGCTTTTGCAGAATCAAGAGCTAACTTCTTATCGTACCATGAAAGCTCATAGTTTGCATGATCAATAAAACCATCTTCACCAATAAAAGCTTTCAGCTTTTGAATATCCAGTACACCTCCCTCAAAAATCTCAGGTAAAATCCCCTTCAATTCCCTTAATTGTTTTTCCTTTTTATACGAACTTAAAAGTGATGTTTTATTGGTCATGATATTTAGGTAAGCGATAATCTCTATCACAAACCTAATACATTTCCTATTGGTAAAAAAATTTGATTATATCGTATATTAACACTCTTCAGTTAACAAGAGCTTCTCATACAAATAATCATCATTGCCAGTGATCCTAACCGTATAAGCATCTTCCGGTAAATTTCCTGGTAAAGATTCTTCACAAAATCGATTTAATGAGTCAAGACTTAAATATACAACGTCGCCTTCAAGATTAATGACCTCAATTCTGTACATTCCTTCTTTGTATGCTTCCATAGTTTTTAGCTTGTAGTTTTATTAATGCTAATCTACAAAAGGCATTCTTACAAGATGTTTCACATAGGTTAATTAAAACTGATTTAATTGTTACATTCAAATTTGAAGAGTCGTGAAAAGTGAGAAAATCTAAGAGTTTTTTGTTGCTCATTGTTTGCTGATAACTATTAATTGATAACTGCCAATTGTTATTACCTTTGCGACATGAAAATAAAAACTGAAGATATTTTAAAGAGACTGGGCATTAAAGCACTGAATGAAATGCAAAATGTATGTACCAAATCGTGGACAAAATCGAATGATTTAATTCTATTATCGCCTACCGGTTCCGGGAAAACCTTAGCATTTCTTTTGCCAATGTTAAAAGATTTAAATGTTGATCAGGAAGGGGTTCAAGCACTTGTTCTTTCTCCTGCCCGAGAATTGTCTTTGCAGATTGAATCAGTTTTTAAGGATATGGGCACTTCCTTTAAGGTAAATTGCTGTTATGGTGGCCACTCCATGCGAATTGAAAAGAATAATTTGCAAAATCCACCTTCTGTTTTAATAGGAACTCCTGGTAGAGTTGCCGATCACATACGTAGAGAGAATTTTGATACTTCAGGAATTAAATTTTTGATTCTTGATGAGTTCGATAAGGCTCTTGAGTTGGGATTTCAAAAAGAAATGAATGAGGTAATTAAATCATTACCGCGAAGTGTAAAGAAGGTTCTTACATCGGCTACCCAGGGAATTGAAATTCCTGAATTTGCACGAATGAACTCTCCTAAGGAAATTAATTTCCTGCCAAAACAAAAAGCAATAGCTTTAACACAAAGAAAAGTGATTGCAAATGATAAAGACAAGCTAGATGCTTTGTTTAGACTAATCTGTACTGTTGGAGATCAACCAGGATTGGTCTTTTGTAACCATAGAGATGCAGTTGAACGAATTGCTGATTTATTAAAGGAACAAAATATTAGTTGCGATATTTTTCATGGAGGACTGGAACAAGCTGATAGGGAGCGTGCTTTAATTAAATTCAGAAATGGTAGCAACCATTTGTTAATTACTACCGATTTGGCATCAAGAGGTTTGGATATTCCTGAAATTCAAAATGTAATTCATTACCAACTGCCAAAAGTAGAAGAAGCTTTTATTCACAGAAATGGCCGAACTGCCAGAATGCATGCAAAAGGAAATTCCTTTATTGTATTGGCCGAAGAAGAAAAAGTTCCTGAATTTATCTCCGATGATATTCCGGTTTTCTCTATTAAAAATGAGGTTCAAATCCCCAATTCTCCCATTTGGGAAACCCTTTATATTGGTTTAGGAAAGAAGGAAAAAATCAATAAAGTGGATTTGGTTGGATTCTTCTTTAAAATAGGAAACTTGCAAAAAGACGAACTTGGAAAAATTGATGTACTGGATCATACTTCTTTCGTAGCTGTAAAGAGAGGCTTAGGACAAAAGCTTGTCAATAAATTGAAGAATGAAAGAGTAAAGAAAAAGAAGATTAAAATTCAAGTTTCAAAATAAATTGGAGTCTTCAGCAGTCAGCAATCAGCAAAAAAATGTTAGTGCCATTTGAAAACTATAGAGATTAGTCGAAGTTCTACTATTTCACTTTTTTACCTTTTGACTATTTGACTTTTATTCTCCGAACAAATTGTCAAGAAATCGGGTAAACGAACTACCTGATTTTTTTTCAGTTGGGTATACCTCTTCTTTTGTGGAAATCATTTTGTAGATATTTCCCCAATCAGGAATACCCCCAATATTTCTATCGTCGATATACAAATCAGCATAAATCTTACGACTTACACTTTCATCAAACTCCTCTTCAGGATAGTTTTTATTAATAGCATAAAATTCCAAGCCTTTGCTTTCGCAATAATCTACAGCTTCATACAATAAAGCACCTGTTCGGTAAGTCCAAAGAATTAGTTGATGGCCTTCTTTTTGCAATTCAAGTAAAGCTTCAATTGCAAAAGGAATTTCATCTCCAATTTGGGGGTATTTATGTTGCACTATGGTTCCATCAAAATCAACAGCAATAATCATGAATTTCTTATTAAGGGAATAATACTCCCTTTAAATTTATAGAATTAATCTTAGCTTTCTAAGAGTATGTAAAAGAAAAAGGTTCGAAAATTTTCGAACCTTAGCTTATTTTTAATTATTACTTACCTTTTCCCATAGCTTGCGAACAATTCCGGGAGATGGTTCTTCATAATAATACCCTTCGCCATTGGTATAATTTCCATATGATCCATTTGATGTCACATCATTTAGAATCAAGGACACATTATTCAACGTTCCTCTCTCTGCAATCTGATTCACAAAATTGATTTGCTCTTTATGACTGAAACCTTGTCGAAGAATAAAAAGATTTGCATCTGCCAACTTGCCCGTAATAAAGCCATCAGTAACCATTGATATCGGAGCATTGTCGATAAACACATAATCAAACTTACCTTTTACGGCATTCAAAAACATCTCCAAACGCCCATTTTCAAGCAACTCGGCAGGATTTGGAGGAACAGGACCAGAAGTCACGCAATACAAATTCTTGATGTGTGTGTTTTGCACCACTTCTTGCCATTTATTGTATCGAATTAAATACGTACTCAAACCAACCTTATTCTCCAGATCAAACATTTTCTCAACCTTAGGCTTCCTCATATCTGCTCCTATCAGAAGAACTTTCTTGTTGTTCATGGCAACTATACTGGCAAGATTAACAGTTGCAAATGATTTCCCCTCCGAAGGAATGGTAGAGTGAATTCCGATTACTTTTGTAGGCTGATCGGGAAGAACATAATTCAAATTGGTTCGTAATGACCTGAAGGACTCAGATATTGCCGACCTTGGTTGATGAAATACGGGCAAATTATTTGGATAACGATTATGAGCAATGGTTCCCAAAACAGGCAAATGTGTTTTCTTCACCAACTCTTCCTTACTTTGGATATTATCATTGAAAAACTCTTTCAGGATAATAATCAAAAATGGAAATCCTAAACCCAAAAACATCCCGATTAACAGGTTTATGGCAAGTTTTGGTTTTATCTTAATAATGGTCGCCAATCGGGCCGGATCAATAATTTGAGCATCTGAAATATTTGATGCTTTTGCAATAGCAGCTTCAGCTCTCTTCTTAAGTAAAAATGTATACAACTCGTTATTCAAATCGAAATTGCGCTTCATATTGATAAACTTTTGCTCATTTTTAGGCATTCGAGCCAACTGATCTTTCACCTTAGACATCCTTTCACTTAGGCTAGCAACTTCGATTTGAGAATTGGCTACCAAGGATTTTAGGTTTTCATCCAAACTTTGGCGAATCACATCAATCTCCTTGTTCAGAATAACCAAACTCGGATTTTTTGCTTGAACGCTATATGAAAGCACTTCACGTTTTCCATAAAGATCAGTTAATTTGGTAACCAGGGCATCCAATGTTGGATCGGTAATTCCGGCAACCGTAGGAGCAACAACTTGCTTCATCTGGTTGGCATCACCAAGGTTTCGAAGTAAATTCTTATAATACTCCAATGAGATCTGGGCTTGAGAAAGTTGGGTTTCCAATTCCTCCATTTTAGCCACTACCACTCCAGCTTCCTGTCCCAAGTCTACAATCCTGTTTCTGGAACGGAAATTGGTAAAACTCTGACCTGCCAATTGCAAGGAATCAACAATTCCATCCAATCGCGAATCAATAAATCGAACCGTATTTTCTGACTTTTTGTTTTTCTCTATCAACCTAAATTGTAGGTATACCCAATTTAGTTCATTCAGAAAATCAACACCTCGAGCAGGTTCTGTATCATCTATTCTCAGATGAATTAATTCGGCTTTCTTCTCGGCAACCGTAATTACCATACTCTCCATGTATTTCAGTGTAAGCTTATCCAAATCATTAAACACAAAGTAATGATTCGCTTCCTGATCTACCTTCTTATTTTTGGGCTTTATGGTAAAATTAAAGTACTTGTTGTTAAAAGCTTGATTAAAAAAACCTTCCTTTTCAAACTTCACCTTTACCTTATCACCTTTGTATTCAGCTTCGCCATCAACCCTTATTTTATAGGTGTGCCCATCAATCTGTTCTATGAAAACAGGAATATCCGTAAGGTTTGTACCTTCGTGTTGAATGACTTCAAAAGGCTCATTTCGATACAATCCTTTATCTATAAACCATGTTTTTTTATACCAGGATTGTGTCCAGCCCAGGTTCTCCATTGCTTTTCGGTTTATGGTAAAGGATTTTAGAATTTCCACATGATTTTGAATATTTGCCTTATCTCGCAGCTGATACCCTTCGAACATTTGCTTTGCACTTGTTTCATCAGGATCTACGTGCACCAATAAGCTACTTCGCATCATGTAAACAGGGGTTGAATATTTGCTTACCAAATAAGCAATACAAATCCCCAATACTCCACAGATTACAAATATCTTCCATTTAGATAAAATCCTGTAGAGGAAATCTTTCACATCAGGACCATCCTTCTTGTCGAAATAGTCCATTACTTCATCTACGTATTTCATAACAATTCTATCTTAATTGGAAATTATTAAACTGGTAATCAGTACAGCGGTTGATACTGTTGAAAGCAACAAACTGTATATATTAGAGTTCATATCAGTATTCTTAATCTTATGAGGCTCAACGTAAATCACATCATTGGGCTGAATAAAGAAGGCTTCCGATTTTAGAAAATTCTTATTCGATAAATCCAATCGGAATGTTTTGCTTTCCTCATTGCTGGTTCTGATTACCAATACCCTGTTTATTTTCGCATGATCTGTAATTCCGTTGGCCATGCTTATTGCTTCAAGAATACTCAGGCTACTGTTATAATTGTAGTATACTCCGGGAGTTGTTACTTCTCCCATAACAGTCACCCTAAAATTCAGAAGCTTCACTTTTACACTTGCATCCTTCAAATACTCATCGGCATGTTCTTGAACTTTTGCCTGAGCTTCTCTTTGTGTTAATCCTGCAACACCTATACTTCCAAGTATAGGTAAGGATATGTTTCCATTGGAATCAACCTGGTATCCATTCAAATACTGATCAGGCAATTGACTGTAAAGGTTTTGTGTTCCTTGTTGACTACCTATGGCCTGAGCAGGATTGTAAAGCTGACTAATCTCTGGATTCATTGACTTTATACTAACGAATAGGTTGTCGTTGGTTTTAATCTTGTACTCAGGAACCTTTGATACGAATTCAGGAGCCAAAACTTCAGCATCAACATCTTGCAAATACACGAGATCTTTATTCGATCGACAGGAAATGAGACCCATTACTATAACAAGGCTCATAAGGGTAATTAATTTTCTATTCATGGTCTTGGTTTTTTATTTATTTCAGTCCCGATAGCTATCAGGAATAAATTATGAATCAGGAATTACCTGATCATACTTGTAAGAAAGAATGCCTTACAAAAAGAATTGAGAGAGTAAATTACAGGAGATCTTATTTAATTCTCTCTGCTTGCTGAAAGACTACCTCTTAAAGAAAACTTGGGTAGCTTAATATTTATAGAGTAACTAATAACTGTTCACTGATTACTGTCCATCCCCTGTTAGAACCACTTTAATGGTGCTAAGGAAAAGCATTAAATCCAGCTTTAACGACCAGGTATCTATGTAGATCATGTCTAATTTCATCCACTCCTCGAATGGAATGTTGTTTCTTCCTGAAACTTGCCAGATACAAGTAATTCCAGGTTTCATACTCAAGCGGCGTCTTTGCCACCGTTGATACTGCTTCACTTCAGAAGGAATTGGAGGACGAGGACCTACAATCGACATCTCTCCTTTTAATACATTAAAGAATTGTGGGAGTTCATCCAGTGAAGTTTTGCGTAGAAACCTTCCCACACGAGTAACTCTAGGATCGTTTTTAATCTTAAAAACAGGTCCCGATTGTTCATTCATATTTTCCAGCTTCACTCGAAGAGCTTCTGCATTCTCAACCATTGTTCTAAACTTTAAACACTTGAATAACCGTCCGTTTAAACCAACTCTTTCTTGCTTGAAAAATATCGAACCTCCATCCTCTATTTTAATTGCAATGGCTATTCCTAGTAACACTGGAGAAATTAATACTACAATGCAAAATGAGAATACAAAATCGAGAATCTCCTTCACCTTTAAAGCAAAGTAGTTTTTTGTATTGTTCGCAAATGTCAAAAACGGAAGTTCTTTAAAATAAGTCAAATGAGAACGCATACTAACCACACTTAAAAGCTCTGAATATACTCTAAAGGTTACTCCAACTTCTGAACAAGCATAGATTAAAGCACGCACTTCGTCATTATTGAATTTTCCCTTACAGTAAATTACCTCATCCACAACATTGGCATCAATAATCTCATTCAATTGAAAATGTTCATGCAGTACTCTTACGTGAGAATCGTATTTGTTTTTAATGTGCTTCCCATCCGACATGATTGCCCAAACACGATATCCCCAATCGCGAATAAAAAGCATTCTATCAATAAAGTGCAGGTATGATTCATCATCAGCTACAATCAATACATTGCGTGTGTTGTATCCTTTTCCTCTAATTTTTTTGAATATGGTATAGCTCATCATTCTGAAACTGAACAAGACAGCCATATTCAAACAGGCAAACAATGCCAGAATTAATACAGGAACGGTATCGGTTAAAAACAAGCTTCCTAAATACAACAAGCCTGAACTGATAAATACCATTGCAAAATACTCGGCAAACAATTCAGAATAGGTTTTTACCCTTAGCATTTTCCCCAAATTGAATTCCTTAATAAGTGTGTACCATATTGCGATAATCATTAAATAAACAATATTGGTATCGTGAGCAGCAATTTCAACAGGCCGCAAATAGTTGTTTGTTGCCCAAGCAACAAACCAATAGCAGCCCAGGGATAAGGCAACCTGAACTATGCTACTTATCCTTGCTAATGTTTTTTCTCTTCCTTTAATCATTCTTGGTTTATTTAAGGTTTTAAAGTGAATTTATTTATGGTTGTTTTATATTGTTTATGTTTATCCCACTATATCGGTTCTGAAATCTACTCCTTAAATGCAAAAGTGAAATGGCATATTAATTAGTTACAGATGAATTGAGGATAGTATTTTCAAGTTGAACTTTTCCCTTTCTAAGGGAAGCGAAGCCCGTGAACTCAATATTAAAACTATTAAGAAATGTGAACCAAATCCCGACAGGGAAAAGGGTGAAATAAAAGAACACACCCCTCTGGCTGTCGCCTCCGCGAAAGCTTTCGGGATCCCCTAAAAGGGGAGAAATTGGAAATTAATGGATTGCATATCTATTTATTCGCGCAACTGTTTACTGAAAATTGTTTTCACCCTCTCTCTCAACACATAGTAAATAAATAACGAATTGGTCACCAGATATCTTTTCCACATTCTGCCGGGTTCTTGCAAGAATCTGTAGAACCATTCCAAACCTACTTTTTGCATCCATTCAGGAGCTCTTTTTACTTTTCCTGCAACTACATCAAACGATCCTCCAACGCCCATAATAAATGGCACTTTCAGCTGATCTTTATAGGTATTCAAAAAAATCTCTTTAATTGGTGAGCTAATGGCAACAAACAAGATATCCGCTTTCGATTCCGCAATTTGAACGGCGATATTAGCTTCCTGTTCTTTTTTAAAATATCCGTTGCGATATCCTGCAATAATATCCTTTCCAAATACCGATGTATATTTCCTAACTACTTCAGCAACTACCTCTTCTTTTCCTCCAAAAAAGAAAATCTTATACTTTTTCTCAGAAGCAAGAATTACCAGTTCTTGCATTAAATCAACACCTGCCACACGTTCAGGCAATGGTTTACCCAACAAACTTGCAGCCCATACCACTGCCATTCCATCAGCATTAATAATATCACTATCAACTACCGACTGATACAACTCCTCATCCTCTTGCATGTGAACCAACTTGGCAGCATTAACTACAATGTGTTGAATTGATTTCTTTTCGCGAATGGAATCATCTATAATATCAATGGTCTCGCGCATTGTTAAAACATCAACCGGCGAATTCATTATTGTAATCCGCTTTCTCATATTCCGGTGTTTTTAAGGTTTCTAATAAATAGGTTGATAAGGCCAAAAACATCCAGGCCTGAGCCCAGCGGATGTATGGAATTTTGGTTTTAAAGTTCTTTCCTGCTCTGAAATAGAAATATCCTTCAGGACTTTGCAGGTTTTGTATAGTCCAATTTAATACTCGATCTATCAATTCCTGCTGCGATTGAAAAGCACCAGTCTTACTGAGAGTAATTGGCAACTGTGCCGGACAATGGATGTCTACAGGGTAAGTTGAATTGTTAAAATATTTTGGAATTCCCTCTTCCGTAAAGAAATGATTCAAATAATATTCCAGTCCTTTTTCAATATTCTCATGGAATGATTTATCCTCGGTATATTTCTGATAATCGGCTAAGGCTTCCAGGTTAAATCCAGTATGGAAATTATCAATCCATTGATGATACGGTAAGGTTCCATATGCCCAGGAACCATCTGTATGCTGATAATTAATGCTGAACTGAACTGATTTTTTTGCTTCTTCTGCCAATGCTTCATCATTTGTAATAGAATAAATTCGAGCTAATGTTTTACTTCCCAGTAATGAGGCATTAAATACACTTGTCTCATCCAGCGGTGAATAGGAAAAGCAGAAATCTCCATTCCCATCGTAAGTACGATGCAAATCATTCAGAATAAAATCTTTTGCGCTAATGGCTGTTTCCAACAATTCTTTATCACATAAAATTTCGTAGGCATCCAGCAAAGCGTTGGTAACGTAAGAAGTCACTACAACCGAAGGTGTTCCTTTGGGCTGAAAAAATGCCCTGGCTTGCCAATCGAAGTTGTAACCCCAGCATGCCCCCGACCATCCGGTTGACTGTAATTCCAATATTTTCTTGCTTAAAAAAAGGATCCGGGATCTTACCTCCTGTGTGCGATCAAGCTGATAAAGCTTACAATAACCACTTAGAAATAAACCAAGACCTTTGGGATTATAAGCTTTCTTAATCCCTGCAAGATCCCGGAAATTCATTGGATTTTTTTTAAAGGTCTGAATCCATATCAACCTCATTAGTCGACTTTTATTCAAAAAAGGAATTGACTGAAACAGTTTGGAGTTTAATCCGTCATAAGGATCCCAACCTTTGTATTCTTGGTCTTCTATATATACTCGTAGTTTTTCGAGACTTTGTGCAATCATTTCTGCGTATGTGTTTCTTTAATTTGCGCAATCGCTTCACCTATTGTGAAGAACTTTAACTTACCTCCCGATACTCTATTTGCCAAAAAATCAATAGCATCTGAGTAATAGAAATCTTTCGGATGTCCCACCAATACAAAAGGATGAAAGGATGAATTGGAACTTTTATTAATCTTTGTAGCCTCGTTAAGAAATTTCCGCATTTTTGATTTCGAGAACAGGCAAAAGTCCCAGGTAACGGCTTCTTTATCCATTAAAAATCTAATGGTTTCCCATTTCGATTTTTTTGAACTGTTGTTCTTAAACTTTTCAATTGAGTTTGCCTTGTTCTTTAAAGCAGAGCGAATCCTAACCAAATCGTATTTCAAAATTCTTCTGATATTTTTTGCAAATACAGGCATTTCCAAAAACTCCTTTTGATTATTGCCTACAGTTAGTAAAGAACCATTGGCAAACCAATAAGGAACATCCTTCTTTACACGGGTATAATCGTATTTCGACAGCTCACTCTCCGCTTTGCCGCCATAATAAACGGAGCTATCGGCTATAAATTCATTCTCTTTTAATGTTTTCAACAAGCGTTCCGATGGATCGATATTGTAGCCACCTGCCCGCAACACATTGCATTTGTAATCAGGATTTATGGGTTGAAGAATCCCCTCCAATTCCTCTTTTCCTTTTCGAATCAGTTCATTCAAGCCCATACTGATCTGCTCATTGGCATGATTCGGAACTTCTGGCAATCTCCAGTAATCCAAATTCAAATTCCACTCTCCATTCTGATACCGGGCATCAACCCATTGTGGATGAATATGCAATTGAATATCGTGACCTAACTGATGAGCTTTCTTTATCTGATTTGCCATGGCTTCGGCAGGATTTCTTTCGTATCCCATCGACTCACCGCTCTCATAAACTTCCTTCAGTTTCCAATACTCAACCACCTCGAAGAATATGGTAAGTTTCATTCCATACTTAGAACAAATGGCGAGCAAGCGGTTGGTAGGTTCTATAATGTGGGTAAACACATTACCTCTTCCCGATCCAAACAGCTCATAGTCTAATGTCAAACAAAGTGAGATCATAGTATTGTATTACCAAAGTGTTGTTTTATTGATTGAAGCAGATTAACTAATCTTCACGTACACTGAATAAATATTCAAGTCTACTGAACGAACTTTACACTGAATTGATTTATTCTACGATATTATTGATTCAAAATTTCCCCTTACTGAACCATCTTTCGAGCCTTCTGATTCGCTATCACAGTCTACCGAATCATCTTTCTGGTCTTCTGAATTGAAATTGCAGTGTTTCGAATTAACTTTTAAGTCTTCTGTATCGAAATTGACATGTATTGAATTATGTTCTTTGTACCATGAATTGAGTTTACCTCTTCATCTGATAAAAGAATGGCAATGGATCATGAATATCCCAAACATCGAAAGTTCTCTTGTTAAAGTCGAACAGAACTTTTAACATGTGAACTGCCTCTCTTGGATTCTTAAATATCAATACCAAATCACGAAGCACATTAATCCATTTCACAGGTTTTGGATTTTTATAAGCAATCAACTTAAGCCCTATTACATAAGGAATCAACTCGGGATATTTCTTCTTCATGATTTTAATGAAACCAAAAGGTCGAGGGTTCACTTCAAGCAAATACAATTTTCCATCTCTAAGTTTAAATTCAACATCCAGAAATCCTGTAAACTTTGTTTGATGCAGAACCGCCTCTGCTTGTCGTTTTATTTCCTGGGCATAGTCCCCAACATATTCCTCAACCACCGATGAAACTCCCGATCGGAAATGACGAACCTCATTCACGCAAATGTCCAACTTCACCTTTCCTTCGTCCACATATGCACCATAGGAAAAATTGTTTTTCAAATCGGCACCTAAAAAATCCTGGCTTATGAGCGATGTCTTTTCCTGCTCACTTAATATTTTAAGCAGGTCAATCATTTCTGCTACATTCCTAATCAATTGAGTTTTAAACCTTGGTTTGGTAAATAGAAAGATATCCTTGTTCCATTTCACGATTTGCGGATAATTGAGTTGATTCACCAATTTCTGATTTTCTACATCCTCCAACAAATGGGTTTGGGGAAACAACACCTCCACATTTTTTGCCAGTTCGTAAGTTTTGCTTTTGGTCATCAATTGTTCAAGCGATACTTTATGTCCCGGCATCACTTGGTACAACTGAAAGAAACGTGGAAAGTGATTCATCAGGAAAGCCAAATAAAATCCACTGGCGATATAGGCTTTTAGCTTGGGATAAGTATTTGCCAGCGAATTAAGCTCCAATACCAAATGTTCCTTACTGCGAATCGCTTTTTTCTCGGCATACTTCGAATACATAGCAATCTCGTTTTTTTTGCCAACCAGAATTACATGGTAATTCAGACGACTAAATTCCCGCACCAAAAACAAGGCCTGAGGTCCTGCACCCACAACTAATATTTTCTCAGAGTAATTTTTCATTGGTATTAATGATAGAATATGATGGCTCGCTGTATTTTAATTCCTTAACTGATCATTTCTTACGCTTCTCCTTTAATTGAGAAACCACAAGATTAAATTTCCCCTTCTCTGTTCTAATCAACTGATCTGTTTCTATTTTATCAAAACGAATCAGGCAATCATTCCCAAGCAAATCACGCAAGTTCGATTCTATAACATCCAAATCCCCTTTGTCAAATCTCTTATCAGGAATCAGGTTGACCCGAATAATGCCAGGCTCATCCTGAATAATTTGAGCTGCCAACAAATTTCTGGCCTGCTTAAAGGCCAAATCAAGTCGACCAATTCTTTGACCATCATTTAAAACAATGTAATCATCATCCCTGCCTTCAATCTTTTTGATAACACAAATTCCTTTATTACAATCAGCCAATTGTACCACATCATCAACACGATAGCGGATCAATGGAAAAGCCGAGTTAATAAAACTTGTGGTAATCAAATGATCATCTTCGAACTCGGTATGAGAATACAATGGGAATTCCCTGTACAATTCATCTTCGAACTGCCCCAATGCTACTGTTTGTTCCGCATTACCGTACCAATCGTATATTTTTGTATTCAGCGTTTTCTCAACAATTTCTTTCTGAAATCCATGCAACACCTCTGATGATGTAAATGCGATCGGAATGTCTAAATTCAAATCTTTCTTATGCAATTCTGTAGCCAAAATGTGCATGGAACTTGGATAGGCTTTGATTACCTTAGGATTAAAATCCTTAATCAATTTGTAGTATTCATCAATTCTTTCCGCCTTTAAATGATAAGATGACAAATACAATACATTATTGCTCTTATCAAAATAGGAAAAAGTATTTCGGTCTAGAGTTCCTCGTAAGGATACTACTGGATCTCCTAAATGATAACCATGCATTTGCTGAAAAAAGTGACCGTAGGCATACTCTTTTATTGTAGATGAGAAATCTCTGTAAACCTGCAATGGTGTACCAGTTGTTCCGCTCGAATAGGCTTTAAATACACACAATTTTGATTTCGCCAACATCTCTTTGGCGTAATCACGAACATCTGCTTTCGAAATAATTGGCAGTTTGTTCTTATCGCTTAAATCTTTTACTGAATAAAGATGCAATCCATGCTTTTTGTATAGTTGTTTATAAAACTCGGTATTGGAAAAGGCATTTCGATATTGCTTTACAAATTCCTGACTTTTCAATTCTAAAATCTCAGATACAGACATTTGATCCAGCTCAATAATCCTTCTCAATTCACGCTCGAATGCTCTGCCATATTTTATTTTATAGGCAATCAAATCCTTAATTAACTGTACTGGCATGTTTTCAATAAATTAACCACAAATTCAAGATTCCTAATCAATTCTCTCTTGAAACTTGTTACGATTTTAACTTTCAGCTCGACTCTATCTCCTTTAAAATCTCTTTCGCAGTAGCATCCTTCTCCTTGGTATCCAAGTAGGAAACCATCAAGTTAAATTTACCAGTCTTTGTTTTTATGATCTGATCTTCGCTAATCTCATTGTAATGAATCTTACAATCTTCGGTTACCAATTGTGTGAGGTTCTTTAGCAATTCTGCTTTGTTTTTCTCCGTAAAATTGTAATCGGGTATAATGTTCAAATCAATTTCACCGGGTTCTTTTTGAACAATTTGAGCAGCCAAGATATTTTTAATGTTGTTGAAATTAAATGCATGATCTAGCAAGCCAACCTGTTGTCCATTCTTTAATCTTACATATTGGTTGTCGCGACCTATTATTCGTTCTGTGCAACAACGAATACAGCTGGCATCGCACTTTAACTTGATGATATCATCTACCTGGTAGCGAATCAACGGGAATGATTTATTAATAAATCCTGTGGTGATGAGATGCTTCTCATTAACCTCAACATGTCCATACATTGGGACATCCTGATACAAACCTTCTTTTATCTGCCCCAAAGCAATGGTTTGCTCCGAATTTCCATACCAATCAATCACTTTTGAATGTAAAATCCTTTCAATGATTCTTCTTTGCCAATCGTGCAATACTTCGGATGAAGTAAAAGCAATCGGAATGTACAACTCCAATCCTTTTTTATACAATTCTGTCGATAAAATCTGTAGTGAACTTGGATAAGCCTTAACCACTTTAGGTTCAAACTCCTTAATTAATTCATAGTATTTTAAGATGTTCTTCTCATTTAGATTATAACTTGACAAATGCAGTGTATTCAACGACTTGTCAAATCTTGAAATTTCATCCTTGTCCAAATCTCCTTTTATCGAGATTACTTTATCCCCAAGAGTGTAGCCATGGGTATGTTGAAAATGATATCCATAGGAATATTCCTTACAAACCGATTGATAATCGCGATACAACTTTAATGGCGACCCCGTAGTTCCACTTGTAAAGGCTTTGTATACAAACAATCGATTTGTTGTCAACAAATCATCAACTCGATGCCTGATATCATCTTTTGTAATGATGGGTATTTTCTCTGTGTCGTCAATCGATTTTACCGAATTTACACTTAATCCATGCTTTCGATACAATTCATTGTAAAACTTAGAGTTTAAATAGGCGTTTCGATATTGCTTTACAAATTCTTTGTTTTTTAATTCCGATAATTGAGATTCACTAATTGAGTAAAGATTCTTTATTCGATTCAATTCTTTTTCAAATCCGATCCCGAATTTAATTTTGCTCAAAAAGTAATCCCTTATTCCCTTGTAGTTCATGGTAGATTGAGAATAATGATTTTAATACACGATCTGGATAAAAATCAACAACTGCTTTTGTTGAATTTTGTGAGTATTTTTTGCAAATATCTTTGTTTGTCATCAACTTGACGATTGCATTTTGAATAGCTCTTTGATTTCCAGGGATCACAAGAATTCCATTTTTCCCTTTGTGAATTAGATCTGGAATTCCTCCAACTTTACTAGAGATAATAGGCAAACCATAACTCATGGCTTCCAAAATAGATAATGGCAATCCTTCTTTATAGGATGGCAGAATAAATGCATCCGATGATCGAAACAATTCTTCTTTCTTTTCTTCGTTGGCCCAACCTTTAAAATGTACGATTTTCTGCATCTTCCATTTCGAAATGGTATTGGTTAATCGATCCACTTCACCATTTCCGGCAATCACAAGCTCCAGGTTACCTTCAAATTGTCTCTTGTTTTTTGCAAGAATTTTAATCAAATCGAAAATACCCTTGTTATCGCCTATCAATCCCAGGAATAACAATCTAAATTTATCATTGGATAGATTTCGCTCCGTGTTAATCGGAGGAATAATCATGTTATTTAAGATTTTGATCTGTTTCGGTTTAAATGCACTGCTATAAAAGTGTTTCCATTTTTCCGACAAGCATATTACCAAATCGGCAGAGTTGATTACATATCGAATTCTACGCTGAATAAACTTTGATGATTCCAGGTAAAAATCCCTAAAGCCACCTCCATGTATATGGTAAATAATTTTCTTATTGGAAAAGGCTCTCGCAAATGCATACAAAATGTACTTTCGGTAAAAACTGCCTTTCGAAGCTCCATGAATGTGAAGTATTTTAATATTTCGATCTTTAATCAAAATCAACAGCAACTCCACAATACAAATCGGGAACCATAAAGTATTCATCACCTTGGATTTAAACCGATGCGTAACCAAAACCTTGAAATCGGACATGTGCTTCGAATAATTGTTTACACACAAACCAATTCCTCCTTTTGAGTTTTGATTCCCAGGTGCTATGTAAAGAATCTCCTTCACCCTTTCAATTGATTTTAACTTCCTGATAATTTAGGATTAAATAGCAATGCTTGCTTTTGCTGCAGCGGCTGAACAAATTTGTGCCAAACCCGAAGCATGCGTGCAATATTCTCATATTTTCCTCCATTGGAATTGATAGATACTCTTGGAATCTGGAATTCAGAAATGAAGTTTGAATTCAATTCCGGATTCACCGTAAATGCCATTTTGTAATTGTATTTCTTCAGTAAGGCCAAATCTCTTTGGTCATAGTCGCCATTGGGAAAGGAAAACGAATTAATTTCAACCGATAGCCACTCTTCCAAAGCTTTTTTAGATTCACGATATTCAAAATTCAATTCCGCATCAGAACATCTTATGGTAATCGGATGATGATAGGTGTGAGACCCAATTGCAATTAATGGATTTTCGCTCAAGCGTTTTAATTCTGACAATTCGATACATGACCTCTTTAAATCATATCTGGAAGCTGCATCACGAATTAACTGCATTCTTCTATCATTTGGCAATTTCTTCAGTTCTTCAACAGATTTAAATTCCGGATTTTCCTCTACCACTTTAGCGGCATACTCCCACCAAAAGTTTCCAGTCATTACTGGTCGCACCGGAATAAAAAAGGTAGCAGGTATCTGATATTTTTCAAGAAACGAAATCAATTTTAAATTGCCTTTCCATCCATCGTCAAAAGAAACAAAGGCAGTTCTTCCTTTAACATTCTTTTCTCCGCTTATGATCTCAAAATACTCTTCTTCCGAAATAAACCGAAAGCCTTTCGATAGCAAAAAGCCAATGATGCCTTTAAAAAGAACAAGCGATGGATTGTGAAAATAGATGGATAATACTTGCTTATCGAACCGCTTCAAAGCTGATTTACCAAAGATCAAAAGCAATAAGTATCCCAATATGTTGGCAATTAATTTCTTCATACGTATTCTTCTACTCCTTCAAATTCCTGTTTTACTTTTTGATCTGATTTCTTTGCTCGGTACAAAACAAAGGGCTTTGCTAAAAATGACTTCAGTCGATTCTGTAGCCCGAAACACATGTAAAATGGTAATGCAGTCTTTGTGAACTGAAATTTATAAGCATCCATACCAACTCCGAACGAATATTTTTCCTTGCTCAATGAAAACGTCTTTCGAATATTACAATCCATACATTGAACGCCTACTCCATAAATTCTATAGTCGCGGTCGAAGGCACAATCAATGGCAATCCTGGCATCATCACAATCTATATTTGCAACATAGGCAACCGGGTAATTATTAAAATTGGCAAACATTACATGCGATGGAAACTTACTGTACAAACTTTTATGAAACTTTTCCTTGTTTACATCATCGTATACAAAGCTTTTTCCATCTAGCATTTTTGATTTCGAAATTCTTTTAATGGTCTCAAAATTGGATGAATTGATTTCCTCGTAGGACAGACTTAAACGAAAACCATCTTTTTCAATCTTTCGTAAGGTTCTGTCTAACTTCTTCCGAAATTTCTTTGCATAAACCTTTTGGGCAAACTCATTATAATCTTTGTAATCCGAAATACAAATCATGGGAGCTCCCGAGTATCGATACATTTTAAATTCTTTTGTCAGAATCGATTTTTTAGGAACATACTTGAAAAAGATGAAGTGATAGCGAATGTTCTTTTTGATCCAGCTAAGAAGCTGCCTAATAAAACTAGAATCCAATTCTTTGAGTATGATTAAATCATGTCCAATACAGGACCATTGCTGTCCAAGAAACTCAACAAATTCAAGCTTTATGCATTTACAAAACTTACGAATTAGCTTAACAAGAGGAACAATGGCAACCAATTGGTTATTTTCATAAGCAGTAACAATATAAGCTTGCTTCTGAAAGCCTACTATATTGTTTTCCACTTTCTCAAAAACCTCATACCAGCTATAAATCCATTCAAATCGATTGCTTGGAAAATTTGCTTTGTATTCAAGGTGTTCAAGTTCCTTAATTGAAATGGTTTTAAAATTATACATTAGATTTTAGGGCTTTAAACTTCTTTGTGTGATATAAACTTACATTTCAACACTTTTAAAAAAAATTAGATTGTTGTTAGAGGTCTTATTATTCTCCGCTTTAGTTTTTATCTGCTGTTCGCTTTTCTGCATAACCGAAGAAACATGCTGATTTATTTTTTTTATTCGATAATGAAAATAAGGCAATACAAATAACGACTTCAATCTGATTTTAAAGTCATAACACATGAAAAACTCTTCAACGCAATTGGTAAACTGAAATTTATAGGTATCCATTCCCAATCCGAATGATAATTTTTGAACATTATCTTCAAAACCACTGCGAATTATTTGGTCAACACAATGAATGCCTACCCTATATTTTCTGTATTTTCTGTCAAAAGCAGCATCAACACCAATTCTTTGCCCTCCAACATCTATCAACGTGCCATAAGCTACAGCTACTCCATTTAACTTTATAAAAACAACTTTTGATGGGTTCTGTTTGTATATTTTTAAATGAAAATTTTCTTTGAGTTTGTTCTCATACATATCACTTTTTCCATCAATAGTTTTACTAGCTGATATGCTCTTCATAGCCTCTAAACTGTTTTCATCAATATCATGTTGCTCCACCTCCATTGTAAAACCATCTCTTCCAATTTTCCGATAGGTTCTGCGAAGATCTTCTCTGAATTTTCTTGAGTACACATTTAATCGAAATGTTTCGTAATCGGAGAAAGAAGAAATTTTAATAAACGGAGCTCCAGCATATCGATAAAAATGAAACTTTGATTTTAACCTACTGCTTGCTGGAAGGTATTTAAGGAATAAAAAATGATAGGAAATATTTTTTTTGACCCAATGGAACAATTCTTCAATAAAGCCATCTTCCAGGTCCCTGATAGTAATAATGTCGTAGCCCATTCCCGACCATTGCTGTCCAAGAAATTCAAGAAACTGCAACTTAAAGTATTTGAAATAGGTTCTCGTTAACCTCATCAAAGGAACAACGGCAACCAGCTTATTTCCCTCATAAGCAGTAACGATGTAAGCTTTTTTATTGGCTCCAAAAAGATTGTCATTATGCTTTTTAAAGGTATGATACCAATCTGCTATCCATGAAGTCTGACCACCCGGAAACTGACTGGCATACTCAATTTTTTGAAGGTCTTCTAATGTAACTAAGCTAAAACTATACATTTATGTAATCTTATACCATTTATATTTCAAAATGATTGTGATGTAATACTGATTGGTATTTAACTTTTATAGAAAGGATATGAAGGTTTTATGTTTTTGTAGATCTCAGATTTCCTTTTAAAATCGATATAACGATTTACCTTTGATTCAATCAACGCAATTCCAATGTAGATAGAAAGAAATACATCTACCAGAAAATAATTAGCTTGCTGAGTAGCCAAACAGGACAGAAACATAAATAACATTGCCATTGTCAATTGGTTGTGGCTGCTTTCAGATCTTGCAATAGTCCTGTAAAGGGTTATCAGAAATAACAAATACAAAACGAAACCAATAATTCCATTGTCAACTAAGGTTTGTATAAATCCATTGTGCGCAAACAAAGCCATGCCATCCTTTTTTTCGTATCGCCTTTGCGATTCTTCCATTCCCATACCAAACAAATAGGTAACAAAATTGCTCTGATACAAATTGGTAAGGTATACTTCAGCAATTTGCAATCGTCCAGATCCAACGGTTTCATAAGCCGATTTGTCTTCCTGTCCTGCTCTGTCATCCATGACCCTTCTTCTGAATCCCTCATTGGTTTGAAACAAAACCGACAAAGCAATTACCATCAGCACTCCTACAGCTGCAATTTTCCCTAAGCTTTTAAAGGATACTTTTCTGGCAAACAATACAATATTACCAAGCAGAAACATCATCCAACCTGTTCTTGTATAGGTTTTAAAAAGAAAAAACACACCTATAATCAAAATGGGTATCACAATGAGGTTCACTCCAAAGTTTCCTCTTTTTTTCGCCACAAAATCAATCAGTACAATACTTGCAACAGCCAATACTGCAGATGTATAATGTGGTGCTCCCAGCATTCCAATTAATCCATCGATTTGAGTGTCTTCCATCCATAACATTGTGGTTGCTGGTGCCGCAAACACACCAAAGTAGTAAGGAATATTGCACACAATAAAAAAGGCTGCCATATATACCGGAACCAACCTTAACTTTTTTAAGGCATTAGCACTATTAATATTTAGGTAAATCCAGTGTACAAATAAGGGTATCGTTAGATATTTTATGAAATTGATTATAGAATCAACAGGAAACTTAAAAAACGACACATTCACTAAATTCTTTGCTGCAAACAGATAAGCCAAAACCAAAAATGTATGCTTTGTTTCCTGACCAACTACTCTTGATATTAAGAACAGTAACAAAGGAAGTTTCCATAAATACACCAACTCTTGACCACCAACCGTAAATCCTTTAAGGTAGAAGGCTACAAAAAAGATGAGAAACCAGAATGCGATTTCGATATACTTCATTGTTTCAACAATTGTATGATCAGTTTACAAATTCTGTCCATATCCAATAATCCATAACGCTGATCTACAGGAAGTGGAATCAGATACTTGGCTAATTTATACTCCAGTTTATCAGATTCTACATTTTGGATTACACTTGGCCAATAACTTGCAGTATATATTTCCTGTAGCATCAACTCTTTTCGCAAATCATCATTTTCTACATAAAAAGGATAAACCATTGGTCCATCTATATCCGCATCATTAATGCTTAATCCATTGTATCCTTTCAACTTTAAGTGTAAATATTGAAAATTCCGATTTCTTCTACTTTTTACTGCTGCATAATCGATGCTGGCTAGAATTCGGTAGGTTAAATCCGACATCAACTTTATCTCCTGGTCACACAAATACTCTTCATTTCTTTTGAATGCAGGATATCCATCATTAGGACCATTCTCCAATCTTCGCAACAAGTGCTCACTTCTTTTCCAGGACACCTCTTGTTTAAAATCCATATATGGCTCACTATCGATACTCAAATAAGCTCCATCACTTACTCCAAAAAACTTTCGTGCAGAATAAAATGTATCAATTCCTTCCAAAGGAACTTCAAAAAATGCCTGAGAATTGTCTACTATTAAATTGTGAAAACGTTTTGCCAAGAAATTAACATATCTCCCTTTTAATCCGAAATAATTGATTGTCAATAAGGCTTCATCCTTCCCTGGATGAATGATTTTATCTTGCTCTAGTTGCATATTTATTGGGTACTTCTCATACTCCAGTCCCAATTTTAAAATGGGTTCCATAAGTGCATCACAAGAATATTCAGGCAAATAAATTTTTTTGTATGCGCGAACTCTTAGGATGTATTCCAGACAGTTTCGCCCAGTATTCAAACGAATTAAGTTCGGATAGTATTCCGATTCAAATCGGTTCTCCAATTCAAAATATCCACCAATTGCTCTAACCATTTGCTTTTATTCCAACTCAACGGCAATAAACTCGTCAATTTTATCCATCATCTTGTTGCGTATCTCAAGGGTTGGAAATTCCAGTAGACCAATTCCTACCGTGCAATTCGAACCCTTAAATTTGAAGACATCCCCACCCTTTTCTACCATCAACCTGATTTCCAGAATATAATCGGTTATATTTTCATGAACCTTAACCGATTTAAATTTTCCATCCTTATCGGAATGAATCACATAAGTTGTATAAAACTTATCAATATCCTTACGATTGTGGATCTTTGGTTCTTCTCCCATGCAAGCATCCACACTCATTTTAATCATATCTACATTACTGGCGCACTTGATGATATCCGGAATGCAATTGCCACCGTTTCTTGCTCCAATCTCAATCAAATACACCTCATCATTTTCATCTACTAATACCTCAATATTAAAGCCGCCAAACTTTATTTTCAGTAAATCAATTGCTCGCTGCAGCTCCGACTGAATTTTAGCATGAATGGTTTCTGGCAACAGGGATGGATAATTGATACTTGAAGGAACAAATGGATTTACCTCAACATCATTCCTTTGATCTCCGAGATAATAGGCAATAATTTTACCATCATAAACAAAAATATCTCCATCCAATTGAGGATATTTCTTTTCAATAAACTCCTCAACAATAAATCTTTTACATAGGGAGTATTTCATGGCATAATCAATTGCCTTATCCATTTCCCAAAAATCTTTTACTGCACTAATTCCTTTGCTTCCACTAGAATCAACCGGCTTTACAATGATAGGATACTTGAATTCATCGCTTGAATCTGCAAAATCTTTTAAACTCCCGAATGCTCCATAGGATGGAGTATTGAATTTCTTTAATCTTAAAAAACTTTTATACAAATCCTTTTCCGATAGAGTCTTTACCGATTTATATGGATTTCCTGGCAAACCCATTTTCTCTGCTACAAAAGCTGCGGTAGGTGCTGCCGGATCTGATGCATAAGCCAAAATACCATCTATTTCTAACTTTCGTCCCAATTTTAGTACTGTCTTCAAATCTGTTGTACTGACATTATAAAATTCATCTGCATATTTGTGTCCTGGATTATCTGGTTTATAATCACAAGTAATCACATGATACCCCTTTGACTTTGCATATTTTATGCAAGGAATTTGAAAGGATGTTCCTCCAAGAATTAATATTTTCTTTTTTTGATTTTGCATGATGTGATCAGAAATTAAATCATCCGATATCAAAATTATTTAACAATTCAAGTACTGTAGTTTTATCATTAAACATCAGGATATCAATTATGGAAAGATATGGAACAAAATCATTTTCAAATTGCTTGTACTTAACTTTTCCCGATTCTATAAAACCCAAATCAATTCCATGCTTTGCAAAGTAATCTTTGTGATAAAGAGTTTTTCCTCCTACCGGATTGATATAAGTATCACAAGCTAGCATTTTACTGACACTAATCAATCTATCGGCTTTTGCCTGACCTTTTGTTTCGCAAAACTCTTCGGATGATTTCATCCAATTCAAATCCATGTTCATATACCTGCAAATCGCAAGAATGCTTACAATGGCAAGGTCTCCAATGTTTGAATACTCTCCAACAAAAACAGATTCTATTACATCATTAACTTCTGCGTAGTAAGGTGCTTTTTTGTAAGCTGATCTTAATTGTTGACGAAATTTTTGAATAAACAATTGATTTTCTACCAGCCCAATTTCATTGATTAGTTTGTTTTGACTTGCTTTTTGTAATGGTATGGTAAACATGAATTCCTTTCCATTCACGAGTATTTTGTTTCTGTTGATCCAGCCTCTCTTAATAAAATTTACATCATCATAAAAAACCACATTCTCAACAGAGTAGAGCAATTGAAAGTACCCTAAATAAGGAAATACATATGGTTGTATGATTGCAACACTACCAGGAATGGGAAATTCACAGTTTCTTACCTGCTTCTCCAATTTTTGATAAGAACTTGATCTCATAACGAATTAAACTACCATTTTAAGTTTTCTACGAGTAGTGTATACAAAGCAATACAGCGGATCAAATATTGGATATTGCGAAAGCATAAGGTATGGAAAGCTTTTACCAACCGATGAATCCTTAAAATATTGGAGACATCTTTCCCTTAAATCCTCATCCTTCAATAATATAGCAAACTTTAGCAGTTCCCGATGATACATCTTGTTGATAAATGGTTCTAAGTCTTCACATCCAAATTTCTTAATGTAATGTCTCTTAATATCATACCGATCACTAAAGAATCTAAAATCGCCCATCACATCTAATCCATGTGTAGCAGAAGTTTCATGAATACGATAGGTAATGGTATCATCCTCTAAATAGTGAACTTTCATTCTGGCTGCAGATTCTATCCATAAAGGATAATCACCCATTCTCCAGTTGTGTTTCCTGATCGGCTCTCCAATTCGAATAGACTGTAACAAATCATTTCGCATACAAACCGAAGCTGTAGCAATGTGATTCCCTCTTATCAAATCTGATAGAATATTTCCACTTGGCAGATTCTGACCATCCCTAAATCCTTTTAAGAGTTTATCTCCCTTTTGACATGAAAAATTAGTGTGAACCAAACCATAATTCGGATTTGCTTCCAAAAAGTCAACCTGCTTTTGCAATTTATAAGGATCGGTCCAATAATCATCACCCTCACAAAAAGCAACATACTTCCCTCTGCAAGCATCATCGGTTCTTTGATCATTAAGCGTTGCACCTACATTTTGCTCACTTGTTATTACTCGAATTATATCTGGATATTTCGCAGCATAATCCTGAATTACATCCATTGTTTTATCAGTACTGCAATCTTCACCAATAATATATTCGAAATCAAAATTCGTTTTCTGATTCAAGATTCCTTCAATGCACTGAGCGATGTATTTCTCGTGATTGTAGGTTATGGTTTTTACACTTACCAAAGGCTTATCCATAAGACTCGTTTATTTTTCTTTTGGGAATTTTCTTTTCTCCTTATAGGTTTTCAGCACCTTTACTGGTACTTTATCCGTATTGGCTTGAACCATTTCTGTAATGATGGAAATGATCAAATCAACGATCTCGTCTGCCAAATCAGGATACAAAGGCAAGCAAATAATTTGCCTGGATACTTCATAGGCAATATCTAAACCTTTTGCTGAAGGCAAACCTCTATAGGTTGGGAACTCGCTTATTAGTGGGTAAAAATATCTACGTCCATAAATTCCATGTTTCTTCAATTCTTCAAACAAATCATCTCTACTTCTTCCAAATTCCGATTCATCAATGAAAATTGGAAAATAGGAATAATTGTAATCCACATCCTGTGGTTCATCCAGATATCTTACTCCTGGAATATTCTCTAATCCTTGCTTGTATTTTTCTGTAATATGCTTACGCCCATCAATTACCGTATCAAAATATTTCAATTGTAACAATCCGTAAGCCGCCTGCAATTCGTTCATTTTTGCGTTAATCCCCGGAGCAACCACAGTGGTTTCGTTCGCAATTCCAAAATTCTTAAGATAATCCAATCGCTTCTTGGTCTTCATATCATGGCAAATGATTGCTCCTCCTTCAATCGTATTGAACACCTTGGTAGCATGAAAGCTAACAATGGATAAATCACCATAATTGAGAACACTAGAGCCCTTTAATCGAACTCCAAAGGCATGAGCAGCATCATAAATCACTTTTAAACCATAATAATCTGCTAAATCCTGAATCTTGTCAACCTCACAAGGATTACCATAAACATGAACCGGAAGTATTGCAGTGGTTGCTGGTGTTATAGCAGCCTCAATTCTCTCGGGATCCAAATTACAGAAATCAGGCTCTATATCTACAAAAACAGGTTTGATGTCATTCCACCATAATGAATGTGTGGTGGCAACAAAGCTATAAGGCGTGGTAATTACCTCTCCCTTGATTCTCAAACACTGAAGCGCAGCCATTAAGGCCAAGGTTCCATTTGCAAATAATACAACATATGGAACACCCAGGTAGTTTGCCAAAGCCTTTTCAAATTCCTGATGATATTTTCCATTATTGGTTAGCCATCTGCTATCCCAAATATCTGCTAGTAAAGGTATAAACTCGTTAAGAGGCGGCAATTGCGGTCTTGTTACTAATATTTTACGTTTTTCCATCTTCGTGTCGGTATAATTTCTTTAAGAATTAAAATACCATCGCTAACTGCTTCTTGTTTTGTAGCACAAGCCAATAGTAGATATGTTCCGATACCTGCTAGTATCTGAAAAGAGAGTGAGAGAAGCTGATCTTGTATCAACCAACCAATGCTCATAACTGCGGCACTTACAATTGTGATCAAAAAAGTTTGACTCACATCTTTAATTTGGCTGATTGTTGAGTAGGAAATTAATCTTCCCGTATAATGCGCATTGATAAAAAAGCTTATGAATGAGGTTACTATTTGTCCAACGATTAACCCCATGATTCCCCATTGTAAACCAATTACAATTGCCAATACAACAAACACTTTTTTAATAATTTCCAGATAGAGAAATAAATCTGATCGCCCTTTTACCTTAAGAATATTCAAATTCGAAGAATGTAATGTGTACATCATTCCTGCTATACACAAGAGTTGGAAATAAGGAACCGAAGGCAACCACTTTTCTCCTAGAACTAGCTCGAATAGTGGTTTAGCCATTACAGCCAAACCAATCATCAAAGGAAAATTAATAAAAACCAACAGCTTAATTAGTTTTCTGAATCCCATTCGAAGGCGTTCATTCTCATCCTGAATTTTTGAAAAAGCTGGAAATGTTACATTGCCTACAACCTGTGCTAAAGTTCCAACGGGTACTTGTTGAAATTTTTTGGCCTGATGGTAAAAGCCTAGTGCTGTTGCTGAAAACATCCTACCAATTACCAGCAAATAAATATTCTCAAATATCTGACTAATCAATCCTGACAGCAACAACTTTGATCCAAAATCGAATAAACTTTTAAATGATTTTATTGAAAATACAAGACTTGGTCGCCAGGAACTCTTTATCCAAAACAATACGGTTCGAAATACATAAATGCCCATTACTTGAGCCGCCAAAGCCCACACTCCAAAGTTTAATAATGCCAAACTAATTCCTAATACTGCAGACAAAATATTTGCTGCTACAACCACTTGTGCAATGGCTTTAAAATTCATATCGATCTTAAACTTCACAAATTGAATCAAACCAAAAGAGTTTATCACCAATATCAAACAAACTACTCGTGTAAGTTCAACCAATTCGGGAGTTCTAAAAAAATCAGCAATTAGTGGAGCTGCAAAAAACAATATCAGATACAAAGCAATTCCAATGCTGATATTAAAGAAGAATACAGTAGAAAAATCCGTCTGATCTGCATTCTTTTTCTGAATCAAAGCATTGTCAAAACCGCTATCAATAAAAGCCTGCGATACTGCAATAAAAATGGCAAGCATTCCAAGTAAACCAAAGTCTCTGGGCTCTAACAATCTGGCCAGAATAACTTGAGAAATTAAAAGGATGAATTGACTCCCAAACTTTTCCACAAAGCTCCAGAAAACACCTTTAATGGTCTTGCTCTTTAATTCAGACATGTATTTGTAAAACTAGGCAACAATACGTTCCCGAATGGATGATGCTTTTTTCAATTCCTGTACAATCCTGATGCAAGCTTTCCCATCACCATATGGATTAATGGCCTGAGCCATTTTTCGATATGTTGCATCTTCATGGAACAACAAGTCAACCGATTCTATGATTTTCTGAGAATCTGTGCCAACCAATTTTACTGTACCAGCGGTTAAAGCTTCTGGTCTTTCTGTTGTATCTCTCATCACAAGAACTGGTTTACCCAAGAAAGGAGCTTCTTCTTGTATGCCTCCCGAATCGGTAAGTATCAAATAAGATAAATTCATCAGGTAAACAAATGGCAGGTAATCAATCGGATCAATCAAAAAGATATTCTTATTTGTATTTCCCTCTGAATCCGCTCCTTGTCCTAAAATATCATAAACTGGTTTTTGAACATTTGGATTCAAGTGAACCGGATAAACAAAATCTACATCGGGATGCTTCTCAGCTAAAAACTTAATTGACTCACATATATTTAGAAATCCTCTTCCAAAATTTTCTCTTCTATGCCCAGTTATCAGTACCATTTTACGGGTTCTATATACCCACTCGGCAACCCGACCTGTAGAAATTCCTTTGGCTTGCAAAACATTCACAATATCCATAACCACTTTCGAAGAGCGATGTATTTTTGTAAGTGTTAGCTGCAGTGCATCAATCACTGTATTGCCAGTAACAACAATTCTGCTTTTGGAAATTCCTTCATCCATTAAATTCTTTTGTGCCATTATGGTTGGTGCAAAGTGCCATTGAGCCAAACGACCCGTAATTTGTCGATTTGCTTCCTCGGGCCATGGCGAATACAAATTATTGGTACGCAAACCCGCCTCAATATGAGCTACAGGAATTTGCTGATAATAGGCCGCCAAAGCCGTTGTAGATGATGTGGTAGTATCGCCATGAACCAAAACCAAGTCAGGATCGGCCACTTTTAATACATCTCTCATCCCAATTAATACGCGACTGGTAACATCATATAAATCCTGACCTGATTTCATGATTTGCAAATCATATTCAGGTACAATTTCAAAAAGATTTAACACCTGATCCAACATCTCGCGGTGTTGACCCGTAACGCAAACTATGGTATCAAACTGCTCCGGGTATTTCTGAAACTCCTTCACCAAGGGAGCCATTTTAATGGCTTCTGGCCGAGTTCCAAAAACCAACAATACTCTATATTTAATATTCTCACTCATATGCTTTATCATTAGATGGTAGAAAAGAATAGTAGCTGTATAATCTTATTTATTCCTTTTGTTCTCCTTTGGCTTAAGAATTTCTATCGGAATTTCATTAAAGGTTTTCTCCTGATGATTGGTAATTCCACAGAAATCAAGAATTACTTTCTCATCGGAAAAAGGAAGGTTTTTGAACTCATTGTGTGCCACCAAATAAACAATCATATCAGCCATGTCAAAAGCAATCTGGTAATCACAAATCTGGAAACTTGAATGTTCTTCAATATTTGGTTCAACAATTAGGTAATCATCCTGCTTAGATTGAGTAATTTTATTGGCGATATACATTGCAGGCGATTCTCTTAAATCATCAATATTAGGCTTAAAAGCCAATCCCATTATTGCTATTTTTGGCTCATATCCGCGTTCTAATTGAAATTTCAATCGAGCATTTTTAATTTTCTCTACACACCAAAATGCCTTGTAATTATTTATTTCCCGTGCTTTTCCAATGATTTGACTCTCCAGAGGATATTCAGAAACAATAAAATAAGGATCAACAGCAATGCAATGACCACCAACACCACAACCCGGACTTAGAATATTCACCCTTGGATGCTTGTTCGCCAATTCAATTAATTCCCAAACATTTATCTGCGCTTTATCGCAAATCACTGATAGTTCGTTGGCAAATGCAATTTGAACGTCTCGAGAAGAATTCTCAACCAACTTGCACATCTCTGCAGTTCGTGAATTTGTTTTGTGAAGCTTACCTACCACAAAGTTTTTAAAGAAATCACATGCCATTTCTGTTGACATTTCATCAATTCCTCCAATTACCCTATCGTTATGCTCCAACTCATAAATGATATTACCAGGAAGTACACGCTCCGGACAATAAGCAATAAATAGTCTATCCTCCAACTCAGGACGTTTGGCGTATATTAAATCTCGCACCTTTTCGGTTGTTCCAACCGGAGATGTGGATTCTATAATGAATAAATCTCCCTCTTTTAACAATGGAATTGCCGCCTCGGTGGCATCCAATACATAGGAGATGTCGGGTTCGTGATTGCCTTTAAAAGGAGTTGGAACCGCAATGGTATAAACATCAGCTTGCTGTACTTCCGTATGAGCGGAAAGTAAATTATCTTCTACAACCTGATGCACCAACTCATCTAAATCGGGTTCTACAATAATGATTTCACCCAGATTTACTGCCTCTACTACTTTTGGATTTACATCAACTCCTTGTACACGAATCCCACTTCTAGCAATAAGTGAGGCCGTAGGAAGTCCGATATACCCCAATCCAATTGTGGTAACTACTTCAAACTTATTCATAAAATTTCTGATTTCTGCGATACCGTAACCAGTATCAAGCGACGGGTTGAACTTGTTTAATCTTGTCTAACGAAATATCAGTATAAACACAAGTTCCCAAAGAATCGAATCGGATAACAATACGATCCTTACCTTTTATTTGTATGATCTCGCCCTTAATTCCTTTTAAAGGACCACCCATTATCTCTACCAATTCTCCTTTTTCCAGATTCTCATGACTTAGATCTACCTTGCGATTTTCATCATCCAGAAAAATTCGAAGAGCCTGAATCTGATATTCAGGTATAGGCACAGCTTTGCCACCGAAAGTTACATATCCAACAGCGTAAACAGAATTGATTACGTCGTAATACTCCCTTTCACTGACTTTCACAAACAAATAAGATCGAATCAATGGTTCTTCAACCCACTTGGTTCGATCGCTCCACTGACGAAGCTCTTTTTTTAAAGGAAGGTAGCACTCTATATTCTTTGAGCACAATTCTTTGTACAGCCTCTTTTCTGCACGCGATCTGGTATAAATCGCGTGCCAAAGATAAGGCCTCTTTAAAGCTTGCATGGTTGATTGAGTTTAAGGTTTATACTTGTGAAAAAGATCTGCCTCTAAAATGATGTTGGTTGAAGGGTGGTTGAAGCCCTGAAATCATTTTATCAGCGTATAGCGCTCTGGTTATATTATATGATGTCTCGGCACAGCTTCGCTTCCTCGGTCACAGAAAACATTAATGCCGATTCATTTTTTATACATTAAAATTCGAAAAAGCTCAAGGCTTTTCCTGGGCGAATGATAGTCGTTTGGGCAGTAATTAATTTCATTACATAAAGCTGGGTCGTATCTTCATGTAAACCGAAAAAAAAACATACTTTTCTTTCTCGTATTTTTTAAACGGTAAATAAAATTTCGTAAGATTTTATGAGTTGTACAAATATACTCCCTCATTACTTAGATTGAGTCTAAGTAATTTTGGTAAGAGTACATTCTCGCATGATCAACTTGCACTTTCGCCTGACTACCAATAGATAAGAAAAATTAAACACATTAGGTTGTTTTATTTTTTCTTAAACCATATACGTATTAACAATTATTAAACCCGCTATTTATCACGACTTTAGGCTGTTTATCTATAATATCCTTCAAACGAAATACAGACTGATTGAAAACAAAAACCTGTTAGAAGTAGATATTCCAACAGGTTTAAATAATATTAACAGACCTAATTAGCTCACTCTTTCAGGAATTGCAATCTAAAGCAATCCCTGATTTACAATTCTCACATCTTATTGAGCATCTACCACGGCAATGGTTACCATGTTTACAATCTCACGAACCGAACTCTCCAATGGTACAATATGAATGGATTTATTCATACCCAAAAGAATTGGACCAATGGCCTCGGCACCGCCAATCTCCTGCATCATCTTATAAGCAATATTACCAGAACTCAGATTCGGGAAAATAACCGTATTCACCCTTCGCGAACCCAATTTTGAGAAAGGAAACATTTTCGTTCTTAACTCAGAATTTAAAGCAAAGTTCATTTGGATATCACCATCTACCATTAATTCCGGATATTCGTGATGTAGCATCTCAACTGCCTTTTGCACTCGAATCGGACTACCTTCCCGAATTGAACCGAAATTGGAATAAGAAACCATTGCAATCACAGGTTCAATATTAAACTTGCGAACTGCTTCAGCCGTAAGCAATGTGGTATCCACCAGAGTTTGAGCATCAGGGCGTGGATTTACAGTTGTATCCGAAAAGAATATTGGCCCTTGTCTGGTCATCAACAAATACATACCAGCAATGTGATTGATATCTGCTTTGATCCCAACCGTTTGGATTGCAGGCTTAATGGTATCGGCATACTTGGATGTTGAACCGCTAATAAAGGCATCCGCCTCTCCTGTTTCTACCATCATGGCACCAAAATAATTACGATCGGTCATTTTATCGACTGCCTCGCTGTAGGTAAGTCCTTTTCTGTTGCGCTTTTGGAACAATATTTTTGCGTACTCTTCCCTTCTTGATCTCTCTTCATCCCCTCTCCAATTGATGATTGGAACACCATCCAAATCCAAATCATTCTCTTGTATTACTTTATGGATATACTCAGGATTACCCAATAATATTGGAACTGCAATCCCCTCGTGAAGAACTGTTTGTGCAGCTTTTAACACCTTAAAATTACCACCTTCGGCAAATACAACACGTTTCGGATTTCGTTTGGCTTTGTCAGTCAAAGCTCGCAGCAACTTGTTGTCCCTACCCAACCTTTGCTCCAACTGGTTCTTGTACTCGTCCCAATTTTGAATTGGAGATTGTGCAATGCCCGAATTCATTGCAGCTTTGGCCACAGCAGGTGCAACCACAGTTAGTAATCGCGGATCAAGAGGTTTCGGAATAATGTAATCCTTACCATAGCTAAGATTCATTTCGTGATAAGCCGTATTCACAATATCAGGAACATCCTCTTTTGCCAATGTTGCCAGCGCTTTAACGGCCGCAATCTTCATTTCCTCATTAATGCCCGTAGCTTTAACATCCAATGCTCCGCGGAAAATAAATGGGAATCCCAATACATTATTTACCTGATTGGGATGATCCGATCGACCAGTTGCCATTATCAAATCCTTTCGTGTTTTCATTGCCAGCTCGTAGTCGATTTCAGGATTAGGATTGGCCAGTGCAAATACAATGGGTCTATCAGCCATTTTTTGCACCATACTTGGTTTAAGCACATTAGCTACTGATAATCCCAAAAACATATCGGCACCATCCAAGGCATCCTCCAAGGTCTTCACATTAACTGATGTAGCAAATTCCTTTTTAATATCACTTAAATCGGTGCGAGATTTATGAATTACCCCTTTGCTATCGAGCATGATGATGTTCTTTTTCTTCACACCCAATGCGATGTAAAGGCGAGTGCAGGCAACGGCCGATGCTCCTGCTCCATTCACTACAATTTTGATCTCGCTTAGTTTCTTCTTTTGTAACTCAACGGCATTCAACAATCCTGCTGCCGATATAATTGCAGTACCATGCTGATCATCGTGCATGATCGGAATATTCAACTCCTTTTTCAACTGATCTTCTATGGCAAAACATTCTGGTGCCTTGATGTCTTCCAGATTAATTCCTCCGAAAGTAGGAGCAATTCCTTTTACAATTTTCACAAACTCATCTACATTCTTACTGTCTATCTCAATATCAAACACATCAATATCTGCAAAGATTTTAAACAGCAAGCCCTTCCCTTCCATCACTGGTTTACCTGCTTCGGCACCAATATCGCCCAAGCCTAAAACAGCAGTACCATTCGAAATAACAGCCACCAGGTTACCCTTGGCGGTGTACTTGTAAACATCTTTTGGATTTGCCTCGATTTGCAGACAAGGCTCTGCCACCCCTGGAGAGTAAGCAAGCGATAAATCCAATTGTGTGGAATGTGGTTTGGTTGGGATCACCTCGATTTTCCCGGGACGTTTGCCTTCGTGATACCGAAGTGCATCCTCTTTGGTAAATTTTGCCATGATAAGTGTTAGTTAGGGGAACAATTGATCGTAGACCAATTGTTGATTGTTAGTTGTTTTTTGCTTTTGGGTGGAATACCCTTTTAGAGGACTAATAGACGAAGCTATGAGGTACACTCGTAAAACGACTCAACTTCACGGTCCTTTCTTAGGTGGGTTTTACTCTATTAAAATTCCGACATTCTGCCATCAATGGAAAGATGTAAGTTCATGTTGTTCAACATGGTTTAAGAAAAACCTCAGCCTAACCCTCTCCTTAGAAGAGAAGCTCGGGGATGAGATGGGTTGTAAACACAAAAAAACCGCCAAAGCATCAAATCTTGTGGCGGTTTCTTAGAGCAATATCATAAACATGCCTAGCATCTTTGAGAAGCTTGGCATGTCCCTATACTAAAGGATATCTTTAAACTTAAAATCCTTTATCAATACATCAGGCTCAACTCCCTTGTTCAGGTTTGTGCCGCCATATTGTATAAATTCCTTTGGCGAAACATAGAAAGTGATTTTGGTGTTGGGCAGTTTGTACATCAGAAAATCACCATAGTAACGTATGTTTTCACCTGTAGCTTTGTTGCCTACAATGGTTCCCAAACCCTTCTCTTTTACCACTCCTGCAAAGGTTGCTGCAGCACTATTCGATCGCTCATTAATTAGAACATATACCTCCCCGGTAAAGGCCGATTCCTTGTAATTGGGTTCGTGTTTATAGGCAGTACTATCCATATAGAACAAAGTATCGTTGGGCAGTTTTTCGATACGATCATACAATTCAGGTCGCTTTTGCTTGTAGTTTGCTTTCAGTTCCTCGCTTACCCTAATTCCTATGCTTTTGTATTGTGAGTAGCTTTTATCCGTTAAGTAATTCAGCAAACTATCTACTGCACGACTTCTTCCTCCCGGATTATTCCTAACATCGATAATCAACTGCTTGCTGCCTTTGCTTTTGATCTCTTGAAAAGCATCTTTCAAAAATTGATAATATTGCTCATCCCCATAAAAAGAGGCAATGCTCATCTTTGCCAGTTGCTGATCCTCAGAAAAAGCCAAGTGGTACTTCTCGGGATTTTGCTGAGAGCCGTATTTTTTCTTCAACTCGAAGTATTTGGCATTGCTAACTCCACTTATGGCAAGCGGTACATCCTCTCCCATTAGCTTTAAGCGATAAACATTGGTTTCGCCATACAAAGCCCAGAACGACATGGCAAACATCTTCTCCACAGATCGATCTCCACATTCCCGACCTCTCACTCCTACTGTATTTCTCATATCCTGCAGAATCTGATCCGAAGCAATGTTGTTAATGGCCAATATTTGCTTGCCTGCAATATCATGCGATCGATCTTCAGCAAAATATTCGTTTACATACAACCTATGATCCTTGACTGTTATGGTAAAAGGCATGCTTACACCTCCTCCATCAATCATGTACTTTTTTCTTTCGCTGTATGGGAATGAAATGCCAGTATGAGTATCCTCCAATTCTCCCACCAGCTTTGTTATTTCTATATAAAATTGATTTATGGACAGGCTATCGGGCAATTGTTTTTCTACAATATTTCCATGCATACTCCACTCAAATGCAAATGCTTCATTTAAAATCAAGGGATGCATGTTCTCCACCTTGTTTTGTAAAAACCATAAATCTTCAATCAATTCCCCTTTTTCAAAATAAGTGGGTTTGTAGTCTTGTGCTGTTGCGGATTGAAATACACACACACAGAAAACAATCGAGATCAATAAGCTTTTCATTTGTATAATTTTTAGAAGGAATAACTATCTATCATCTATTTAATCAAACCATTCTAAATTAACCATATAAACAAAAACACCCAACACCAAGAAACTATCCATCCTCATTCCAAATAAGCGCTTTGCACAACCACTTCATTAATTCGCACTTAACGGATAAAACTCATAATAACTTCATTTACCAAAACCTTTAATCAGAATTAAAATAAACTTTATCACTAATATAAAATCACTTACAACACTTTTTTCACAACATCAGATTGATTTTAGATTTACCATATCATTAATATTTTTTTTAAAAGAATTTTAAATTCTCTCTACACCTTTAAATTCGCAGGAAGTGATGGATTTCAACATCCAGTATGAACTTAATCTTTTATCAATAAATCAGCATATTATTTTTATTTTTAAATATTGTTTCATAATTTCATTATCGTTTTGTCAACCATGAAAGCAAAATAATCAGAGCAGAAATTAATGTAGAAGGATTAGTGCGGAGGAAATTATTAACCTTTAAACATTATTAAAATGTCTGAACAACAAAACTATGACGACAGCTTGGTAGAAATTAAAGCTGTGAAAAACGAAAATGTAAAACATTGCAGCATGCCTGTTGGAATGTACATTCAAGAGATTAAAGCAATGATTCATGTGGCAAAAGAAGACTTGCCTTTGTTGACCCCTGTTGGATATACCGCAGAAAACCTTACCAAACTTGAAGTTCTAACAGGAGCACTTTCTATTGCACAGGCCATTTGGGATACCCAATTAACGGCGCAGAAAGATGCTCAGAAAAAATGGCAAAAGGATGCACCTGCCATGTTTGAGCTAATTCGTGATTTATATGAAAACATGCGCTTTGCTTACCGCAAAAACGATGAATTACAAGAAATTCTTGATGAAATAAACGAAGGTGACTCCAACGCAGATGCTGTAATGGACCTGTTAAGGCTAGGGACACTGGGAAATAATAATCAAGAACCATTAACAGGTATTGGATTCGATATCGCAAAATGTAATACCGCAATTAGCGAATCGGAACGCATGGGAGCTCTCTTGGCAGAAGTAAACGGTTCGTTGTATGTTGACGATGACAGAAAGGTAATCCGCGACAAAGCATACTCTTTGGTGAAGCAATATGCCGATGATTTAAAGGAATACGGACAATTTGTATTTAGAGACGAAGAGGAACATGCAATGCTATATTCTAGTAAATACCTGAGAAACAAGAAAGCTGAATACCGCCGTAAGAAAAAAGAAGAAGAAAATACACAAGAAGAAACAGTAAGTTAATGTTCATAAATACGGGTTTTGAGTTTTACACTTGAGAGGGAATCTGCGGATCCCCTCTTTTTTATGGTGGTAAGACAGGAAATAAGATGAAAAAGACAAAAGTAGATTCCAGTCTTCGGTCTTGGATAGTGTCAAACCTGTCTTGGAGGCTTCACCCAACTGTCTTTTTACACCTGCCCCTTGTCTTGGAAAAGGTTCTTCTATGTCTTGGAGCACCTTACGGCAGTCTTGGAGTTCTTTTTTTGTGTCTTGGGGTAACTGACTTCTTGTCTTGTTGATAGTGGCTTTTGTCTTGTTAAAGCTTTCAATTTGTGACACAATCACTTCAGTCTCAAAATCAAATTGGGATCAGGACAGGTATTGAGGTAATTTTCGCGATCGGCCTGGTTGGATACACCTGGAAAATCTCCCTTGCGACCATTCATATCTGCGATGATCTGAAAATGCAGATGAGTAGGCCAATTGCCATTCTCCTGATCGTTACCCAATTCGGCAAACTGCTCACTTTGCTTTATTTCTTGTCCCACACTTTTTCCTTTTAGCGATTCAACAGAGAGATGTCCGTAAAGGGTATAGAACGTTGTGTCCTCAATACAATGTTCGAGTATGATGGTTGGGCCGTAATCGCCAAACGCATCGTTGTTTTGAAAGCTATGGATTTTGCCATCCAAAGGTGCTGCAATGCTGGTATTGGCTGCCAACCAAACGTCGATTCCCAAGTGAATGCTTCGTGCATCATCACCCTCGCCAAAGTGTTTGCTCTTGCGATAAATCAGCCTGTCCTCGTTGTATCCACCGATGGCATATTTGCCACCAGTCTGCTTTAAACAATCCGAAATGTATTGCTGCAAGGCCTCCACCGAACTCAAGTCTATGGAATACAGGGCTTGATTATCGATGGACAGATCGAGCTTGTGATGCTTCTCTTGTTTTAAGTTGAATGGGAAAATATCAGTAAAGAGGTGTTGATTGTTTTGTAAAAATTCTTTTAGCATTTGTTGTTGGTTTAGTTTGTAGCTCAAAATATTTATTGAGAGTAATCTTTACTTCTGGTTGTCCTTAAGCCGGACAGGCTTTTCATTAAGTGATGAGTAATTCCAAGTTACCATTACCCCAAACCCCTAAAGGGGCTTTTCCTGTGCGCTGTTCCCTTTAGGGAATCGAAGGGTTAGCGTTGGAAAGGCTACTAACTTATTCCCCGTTTATTTTTTGGTACAGACCTGTAAAGATCGTAAGTCCTGTTTCGATGATCTCGTCGGGAAAATCGTAGTCGGGATGATGCAAGGCTGCCTGATCTACTCCGGCTCCCAAACCAAAAAATCCACAGGTGTATTTCTGTGAGAAATAGCCAAAATCTTCGGACCACTTAAAGGGTTTATCCATGTATTTATAAGACAAGTTATGCTCTTCGGCCAAATCCTGCAGCATATCCACACATTCATCTTGATTTACCGTTGCCGGAAATTCTTCGTGGTAAGCAATGCTGTATTCCAAATTTTCCTCAGCAGCAATTCTATGTACGATCTCCTCGGATTTTTGAGTCAGAACCATCATATCCACATTCTCGAATGAGCGCAGGGTAACGCCCATTTCGCCGCTCCCCGCCGAAGTTCCAAAGGACTGCTCACCCATACGAATATAGATAAAGGTAAGTAGGGTATGATCGGTAAACAGGGCTTTGTTGTTGAGTAAATCGTTTAACTCTCGACTGATTTTTGAAATGGCAATGGCTGGGTTTCTTCCCTTCTCGGGCTCAGCCGCATGAGATGTTTTCCCTTTTAATCCAATGGTCATTCCTTTTGATGCTGCAGAAAAACTTCCACGTCGCAGCAAAATGGTATTGGTCTCTTGCCCGGGTACGTTGTGCAAGGCAAACATGTAATCTGGTTTCAGATCAGCAAATTTTGGATGAAACAATACATCCTTTGCTCCTTGCTCTACCTCCTCGGCTGGTTGAAATAGTAAAATTACCTTGCCTTTAAGTGGCGGATTTGCTGAAAGCTGTTGAGCCATGCCAGCCAATATAGTCATGTGTCCATCGTGCCCACAGGCATGCGACACTCCGTTGTATATTGAGGCATACTTTACTCTCGTATTTTCTTCTATTGGCAATGCATCCAATTCTGCACGAAACACGGTAGTTTTGCCCTCTTCGGCTCCCTTAAATACAAATGCCCTTCCCGTATCTCCCAAATGGATGACCTCATAAGGATGATAGTCTACCATGAAGTCGACAATGGTTTGAGCGGTTTTATATTCCTTATTGGATAGTTCGGGTTGTGAATGTAGCTGATGCCTTAAGGCTATGAGTTTTGAGTTCATTTTATTCGGTTTGTGTTTGCTTATGTGTTAAAGTTATGTGAAAGATAGTGATAAATTGTATTATCACCTCACACTAGTCCTCTGCTTAAGGAGTGGAAATTGGAACCATCTGGATTGTGTAGAAAACTCCCCTTCTCCATGAGGAGAAGGGGATGGAGGATGAGATTATTTCTCATTCCACCCACTGAAGTTCTTCTTTTAAAAGCTCTTCCAAGTAAGGTTTCATTTTAAATTCTTCACTTACTTTTTTGTATTCGTCGGCAATATCAAAAGTCTTTCTGAAATCAGTTCGGGTAGCTCTTAGCATTGTATTTTTCTCGGTAAATCGAGAAGATACAAAGTCGAAGATACTTACCTTAAATCCCATTAGTTCCAGAAGCATGGCACGTAAGGAATCCGATATCATCATAATAGTTTTATCTCTGAATGCCTTGTGACGTATTACTGATTTAAAGGTTTTTGATCTCATTGTAATGGAATGTTGACAACAAGCTACGCTAAAAATAAATCGTGCATTATTCCTGATAGCCAAATGCATGGTTTTATCGGTTGCTGTATCGCAAGCATGCAATGAATAAACGGCATCTACTTTCCCATCGAAAGTGAATTGACTAATATCATTGGCATGGAAATGCATTCGATCAAAATTCATTCGTTTGGCTAATTCTCTGTTCTCAGCCATTAGTCTTTCATTAATATCAACACAATGAATTTCGATGTCTCTTTCATCTATTTTCTGATAAAAGAAATAGATCAGAAAACTTAGATAGCAATTTCCTGCAGCACTATCTATAAATACCAATTTCTTCTTTTTCGATATTTTTTTAATGTCGGCATGCATAATTTCGAGGAATGCCAATACCTGTTCTATTTTTACCTTCTTATCTAATGAAGCATTTCCGTAACGGTCTTGTAGTCGAATGATATAGAACAAATCATTCAGTTGTTCTCTTGTATTTTTATTTAAAAGCATACTATTCGTGATTGTAAAATTTCACGAGGCAATTGATGCAATACTATGATTATGGGAATATTTTCGCTGGAATGAGGAAATATATAAATACGATTAATCTTATTACACCAATCTACCTCTACAAAATGTAAAGTTAAATTGAAAGCAAGGCAAGCTATTACCTGTTTAGGGCAAAGCATGTCTTCAGATATGTAATTAAGATTTGTCGTTCCCAAACCATTGTTCTATGAACAACGAACGGGTTGGATTTCCAGCATTAATTTTTGAATTCTCTGCGAAGCTACAAAAAATTAGGATGTGATAAAATAAAACTCTACAATTCTTCATTGTTAACCTGGTCTCAAACCAGACAAATTTTTTATCACCTCACCCTAGCCCTCTCCTTGAGGAGAAGGTGTTGAGGGATAGATCCTAAACAAAAAAGCCCCACATAAAATGCGGGGCTGTATATAGAATCGTAATGATCTTATTTTTTAGGAGGCTTGTAACCTCTTTGCTTTGCAGCTTCTTCCAAACGTTGTTGGAATTTTGATTTCTTCACTGGCTTTTTCTTGTTTGCCTCGATAGTTGCCAATACTTTATCTTCGTCAACCATATACTTACGGATTGCCCAAGTTTGAACAATGGTAAATAATGTTGCAATAAAGTAGTAATACGAAAGACCTGATGCATAACCATTGAACCAGAATAGGAACATTAGTGGCATTAAGTACATCATGGTTTGCATACCCGGCATTTGTTGCGACGACTGCATTTGGCTATTCATACGAGTGTACACCAAGTTGGTAATTGCCATCAACAAACAGAATAAACTAATGTGATCTCCATAGAATGGAATGTTGAATGGTAAATCTAAAATTGAATCGTATGATGATAAATCTTCTGCCCAAAGGAAACTTTCCTGACGCAACTCAATGGATGCAGGGAAGAAACGGAACAATGCAATCAGAATTGGGAACTGTACCAACATTGGCAAACAACCTCCCATTGGATTCACTCCTGCCTTTTTGTACAGTGCCATGGTTGCCTGCTGGCGCTCCATTGCTTTATCCTTGGGTATTCTTTCGTTGATTTCATCGATTTGTGGTTTCAACACCTTCATCTTAGCAGTCGACATGTACGACTTGTAAGTTAATGGCGCTAAAATCAACTTGATTAATATGGTCAAAATCAAAATGATGATACCATAGTTACCAATGTGTTTTTCCAGGAAGTTGAAAACAGGGATTACAAACCATTTGTTTACCCAAGCAAACATTTTCCATCCCAAGTCAACTAACGAATGCAATTCGATATCCTTACCGTACTTTCTTAAAGTTTGATATTTGTTAGGACCGAAATAGAAATTCATTGGGTAATTTTCCAATTGAGATCCTTGATATGGCAAAGAAATCGCTGCCGAGAAGTTCTTCAAAATTGGAGAATTTTCTTCCATATCAGTCGATTTCAGCTCAATTCCTTTGAATGAATCATCAGCAATCAATACAGATGAAAAGAATTGTTGCTTAAAACCAACCCATTTTACTTTAGTTGATAAACTCTCTTCTTTTGAACCTGTTATACTTTCAACATCATCCTCAAAAAATTTATAAGAAATATTGGTATACTGATTTTCGAACTTGCGACCTTTTTCCTGACTAGGAATATCAGCTGCCCAATTGAAGGTTAAATCTCTTTGATTCAATGAAATTACATCTTGCATTCCTACTACGTTGATATCAAAACCAAGCATGTAAGAATCCGGATCTAATGAATATTTGTATTCGATGTATTTGCCTTCGCCAGCATGTAAACGCATGCTAACAACTTGTTGTGCTGTTGATGCATCAACTGTTTTAACCGAATTCACAGGAGTAAAATACAAATCCTGAGTATTCATTGGTTTGTTCTCAGCATAGAAAGCCAATCCGAATTTGGAATTTTTCTCACCCCAAAGTATCAGTTTTTTTGCATCATGAGTTTTATATTCTTTCAACTCTACATTAGCAATTCTCCCCCCTAAAGTATTGATGCTAATCTTCACCAATTTATTTTCAAGGGTAATGATTTCCTCTTTTTGCTGAACTGCTCCTGCAAATGCTCCATATTCACTTTGAAGTGCTGCAGTATCTTGTTTCTTTTCTGCGTACTGCTTTTTTAAGGCCTCAACTCTTTCCGCTTCTAATTGCTCTTCATGCAATCTTTCAACACGCGCAATCGAATCTCTGGTCTTCATGGCTTTGATTTCTTCATCCGATGGTTTTGTCAGGTAAGTATACCCAATCAAAATCGCACCGATGATAACCAAGCCCCAAATCGAATTTTTATCCATATTCTATTATTTTATCTTTTCTAAGTAATGTATTGTAATCTACAGATTACTTTTCCATTGCTACTTTTACAAACTCAACAAACAATGGTTGAGGTCTGATAACCGTACTTTTGTATTCTGGGTGGAATTGTACACCAACAAACCATTTATGGCCTTCAATTTCTACCGCTTCAACCAAGCCTGTATCTGGGTTCATACCAACAGCTTTCATACCTGCAGCTTCGAATTGCTCCAAATATTCGTTGTTGAACTCATAACGGTGACGGTGACGTTCCGAAATTTCTTTTTGCTTGTATGCTGTAAATGCTTTCGAATCTTCTTTTAAGATACAATCGTAAGCTCCCAAACGCATGGTACCACCTTTCTCGGTTACATTCTTCTGCTCTTCCATTAGGTTGATAACCGGATGTGGAGTTTTCGGATTCATTTCCAAAGAATCTGCACCTTCAAGTTTCAATACGTTTCGTGCAAACTCGATTACCGCAACCTGCATACCTAAACAAATACCCATGAACGGGATGTTGTTTTCGCGAGCATACTGTACTGCCAAAATCTTTCCTTCCAATCCTCGGTGACCAAATCCTGGTGCAACCAAAATACCTTTCAGGTCTTTCAACTCTTTCTGGTAATTGGCTTCATTCAATTTCTCAGAGTGAATCCATTGGATTTTTACCTTACACTCGTTAACCGAACCTGCATGAACGAATGATTCTGCGATTGATTTGTAAGCATCATGTAACTCCACATACTTACCTACCAAACCAATCTTCACTTCCGATTTTGGATTCTGAAGACGAGTCAGGAATTTTGTCCATTCCTTTAATTTTGGTTCTTGCTTTAAGTCTAGTCCAAGCTTTTCACAAACGGTTTGATCAAGCTTTTCTTCACGCATTTTCAATGGCACTTCGTAAATGGTTGATACATCAATAGATTGAACTACCGCTTTAGGATCAACATTACAGAACAATGCTACTTTTCTTCTAACATCAGCAGGCAATTCATGTTCTGTTCTTAATACCAATACTTCCGGCTGAACACCTGTTTCCAACAATGACTTCACAGAGTGCTGTGTTGGTTTGGTTTTCAACTCGCCTGAAGCAGCAAGGTAAGGAACCAAAGTCAGGTGAATTACCAAAGCATCGCGTCCAAGTTCCCACTTAAGCTGACGAACTGCCTCGATGTATGGTAATGATTCAATATCACCCACAGTACCACCAATCTCAGTAATTACAACATCATATTTGTGTTTGGTTCCCAACAATTTGATGTTTCTTTTGATTTCATCTGTGATATGAGGAATAATCTGAACCGTTTTTCCTAAGAAATCTCCTTTTCTCTCTTTATTGATTACGTTACGGTAGATTCTACCTGTAGTAACATTGTTCGCCTGAGATGTTGGAGCATTTGTAAAACGTTCGTAGTGTCCCAAATCCAAATCAGTTTCCGCACCATCATCGGTAACGAAACACTCTCCATGTTCATATGGATTTAATGTTCCTGGATCTACATTCAAATATGGATCTAACTTTTGGTTAGTTACAGAGTATCCTCTGGCTTGTAATAATTTAGCCAGCGACGATGCTATAATTCCCTTTCCCAATGATGAGGTTACCCCACCTGTAACGAAGATGTATTTGGTTGTTGACACTTTATAAACTTTTTTAGTTGATTTATTAAAGCTGCAAAAGTAGTCAAATTATAGGTTTTTAGGAAACAAATTCAATGTTTCAAACTATCATTTGTCGATTTCTTTGCGCAAAGAATAAATTATCGAATATAAAAAAAAGCATTCCCCACCTCGAGAAATACTTTTAAACGCATCTATTTTGTACGAACTTAAGAAACTAAACCGTCAATAACTTTGAGCTTTTCGTTCAAGATTGTGAGGTTTTGTTTCCCTTTCTCAATCTTCTCTTGAATCTCACTTACCACATTCGAATTCTTTGATGAAGAGAAAAATCCAACATTGTTTTCCCAAAGGGCAATGTCACTTTCCAGTTGCCTGATTTTACTTACAATCTTATTTCTCTCAATAATAATCTTGTCCTCAGAATTATTCATGGTCAAGAAAGTATCAATCTTCGATTTAAACTTTTGAACTTCCTTGTTCTCACTATCCATATTCATTCTATCATACAAGCCATTAATGGCTTTTCTGAAAGATTCTTGCAACTTATCTTTCTTCTTATAAGGAACATGCCCAATCTTCGTCCATTCTTTTTGGAACTGACGCAAAGTATTTAAATTACTCTCGTTATCGTCTCCAAGTTCAAATCCCCTCACCTTTTCTATTAATGCTTCTTTCAACTTCAAATTCTCTACTTGTCCTGTATCCGCATTATCGAAATGTTCAGATTTATTATTAAAAAACTTGTCGCAAGCCGCACGAAAACGAACCCACAGGTCCTCAGAAACCTTTCTTGGCACGGGACCTATATTTTTCCATTCTTTTTGTATGGCAATCAATTTATCCGTAGTTTCCTTCCAATCCTGACTATCTTGCAAACTTTCTGCAATGGCACAGAGTTCCTTCTTTTTTTCCAAATTAACATTCAACTTATCTTTCAAAGCCATGTAAAAGTCACGCTTTCTATCGAAGTAAAGGTCACAGGCGGCCCTAAACCTCTGATAAATTCTGTTGTTATCTTTTTTAGGAGCGAAACCAATGGTTCGCCATTCTTTTTGAAGATTAATTATTTCTTTAGAACTGGAATTCCATTCCTTGTGAGAACCAATCTCACGATTGGCAATTTCTTCAGCTTTTTCGCAAAGAACCGTTTTTTTGGACAAATTATTTTTCTGTTCAGATTTTAAGCCCTCGTAATACTCCTGATGTTTACGATTGATAATTGTTGTAGCATCCTTAAATCTTGTCCATAATTTTTCTTTCTCTTCACGCGGCACAGGTCCAATCTCTCTCCACTGCTCATGATATTTTTGAAGAGTATTAAAAGCTTTCACTACTGAGGATTCATTCAACAACTTCTCGGCCTCTTCACAAAGTTTAATTTTAGAAGTCATATTCTTCTTCAAATCAAGATCGCGAAGTTCCTTATTGATTTTAATGTAATCGTAAAAATTCTCGACATGATGATGGTAATTATCCCAAAGGTTTTTTAGTGCCTGCTGTGGCACCATTCCTATATCATGCCACTTCTTTTGCAAAACCCTAAATTCATTGAAGGTTTTATCGAATGATTCTTTTCTGTTTACCAGTTCTTTAATATCCTCAATTATCTGGTATTTCTTTTTAAGATTATCTTCCTTCTCTTGTTCTACATTGCGGTTTAACTCTGATTTCTTCTCTTTAAACTTTTGCAACATTTCACGAACCTGAACTTCCAAATCGTCTGTACCGAAATCAAATTCCTCTTCAACGCCACCATCTGCAATAAACTTTTGTTTCGCAGCATCAACTTCTTCCTTGTGCTTTTTATAAAAGTTTTGTTTTATTGCATCTACTTTTTCTTTTATCGCCGACAACGATTCATTTTCAAGAAGTAATGCCAAGCGATTTTTCAATTCGCTTTTCTCCATTAAAGTATAGTCAGGCTCTTTCTGAAGTTCCGAATCATTTTCTGAAGCAGAATCAGAATTATCTTCTGTCTTGCTATCCATTTCAGGTTCCGAATTTTCTGCACTAACATTATCTTCTTTTAAATTTTTTATTTCATGAGAATCTACAACATTATCTTTCGCTTCTAAATTTTCATTCAATTCATTCTCATGTGAGGGATTTGACAGATCTGGTGCTTTCATGTAAATTGAGTTAGATTAAGTTTCGAACAAGGCAAAACTCCCGTTAACAATACCACCTAAAAGAAAACTTTTAAGCCTACTCTTACGAATTTAACTAATTAAGTGCTAATCCTCAAAGATTTTAAATATTTTCTTACCCTTTAAAACAAAGAGGTTCATGCATCGCATGAACCTCTTAACCAAAACAAACTAATTAACTAACCTAAATTTCTCCATAATTCGGAGAAATCTTTCTCCTTAAACCTTACTCATTATTATGAATATTACTTATTCAATTTCTTATCAATTCCTTTATTTTATCTCGATATTATGAACTTGAGACTTTCTCTCCTCAACTTTTGGAAGAATGATATTTAATATTCCATTAATAACTTCAGCAGAAATATTCTGTTGATTGATGGTATCAGCTAACTTAAAGCTACGCTCAAATTTGTACACTCCAAACTCTCTTCTTAGGTACTTTTTATCTTCTTTTTCTGCTTTCTTCTCAGCCGAGATTTTAATAGAACCATTCTCCACCCTAATATTCACATCTTCTTTTGCAAAACCAGGAATAGAAACTTCTATCAGATAGTAATCCTCTTCTTCGATAACATTTGTTGCTGGACGAAAACCACTTTCTCTTTCCACAGCAGCTTTAAAACTATCCTGAGTTTCTTTAAACAATTGATTCATTAACTGATTTGTAAAAAAATCATTTGGCCTTTTTCCATATCTTAATAATGTCATAATTCTAATCTCCTATACTTTTATTAATTTTTCGGCTCCGGATTCCGATCATTTTCATTTTCAAATTCGACGAGTAATCTTCAAATGGCATACCATCACGAAAAACAATTTAAATCGTCAGTTTTCTCTTGTTTCACACTGCCATCTTGTCTTTACACCTGCAAAATCAACTGTCACATTGTCTTCTTTAAATGAATTAGCATCTTCATTTTCTATTTTCTTGCATCACTTGCATGGGATATATATTTTTACACAAAATTTAGAATAAATGAGAATCGATATATTAACTGTTGTTCCTGAATTATTGGAAAGTCCTTTGAACCATTCCATAATTCAGAGAGCAAAAGACAAAGGTGTAGTTGAAATACACATTCACAACATTCGTGATTTTTCGGAAGACAAGCACAATAAAGTTGATGATTATGCATTTAGTGGCGGAGCTGGCATGGTAATGCGATTAGAGCCTGTTGTTAAAGCGATAGAACACTTAACAGATCAAAGAGAGTATGATGAAATCATTTTCACAACTCCAGATGGTGAACAGTTCGAACAAAAAACTGCAAATACCTTATCGCTAAAGGAGAATATTATAATCCTTTGTGGTCACTACAAAGGAATTGATCAAAGAATCAGAGATCATTTTATTACCAAAGAAATTTCGATAGGAGATTTTGTTCTTACCGGAGGTGAACTTGCTGCTGCAGTAATTATAGATAGTGTTGTTCGCCTGATTCCTGGAGCTATGAACGATGAAACTTCTGCTCTAACCGACTCCTTTCAGGATAATTTGTTGTCTCCACCAATCTACACTAGACCTGCAGAGTTTAGGGGGTGGAAAGTACCTGAAATTTTACTTTCTGGAGATCACAAAAAGATTGAGCAATGGCAAGAAGAACAAGCCTATTTAAGAACTAAAAAATTACGTCCTGATTTATTGGATGAATAAGAAAGGCTCCTTAATGGAGCCTTTTCTTTTTTTATTAATAGTTTTTCGCTTTTCTCTCAAAATATGCTTGAGGATGTTCACATGCAGGACAATTCTTAGGAGCTTTGCTACCTTTATGTACGTAACCACATTTGCGGCAATACCACTCTTCCTCTTCTTCTGATTCAAATACTTTTTCTGCTTCAAGATTGCTTAAAAGCTTTAAGTATCTCTCTTCATGCATTTGTTCAACCTTAGCAATTAATTTAAATGCAGTAGCAACTTTTTTGAATCCTTCTTCCTCAGCGATACGTGCAAACTCAGGATATAATTCGGTATACTCTTCATTTTCACCACAAGCTGCTGCCTTTAGGTTTTCCGCAGTTGTACCTACTTTTCCTGCTGGATATGCAGCTGTAATTTCCACATCACCACCTTCTAAAAAGCTAAAAAAACGTTTAGCATGTTGCATTTCTTGTTCTGCAGTCTCTAAAAACAAAGCTGCAATTTGCTCATAACCTTCCTTTTTTGCCTGTTTTGCAAAGTAAGTATATCTACCTCTAGCTTGCGATTCACCAGCAAATGCTTTCAAAAGGTTCTTTTCAGTTTCGGTTCCTTTTATACTTTTTTCCATGGTATTATTTTTTTGATTCTGTTATGCGAATATCTTGATTTTTACTACAACATAAAAGAAATTCAATACTAATCAAACAATTTATACTGATTACAAAAAAGCTTAATATTCCAATCAAGTCTGATTTCAAGTACAGTTAGGACAATAATCTCTAAACTAATTAAGTCGAGACATAAATTATCAGGGTGTAATTCTAAAAAACACTTTTATACAAGCACACCCCCCTAAATTTAAAACCTTTGCACATTTTTTTTAATCTTTTTATTATAGATACCCCTGTTTTTATTTGTTGCTTTAAATAATTTTTAACTATTTTTAAATCACACCCCAACTCGTTAGGGTTAGAATTAGAAATTAGTTGATTTGCACCAACACTTACCCCCTTACAAAAGGGGTAAGTGTTATTTTTTTAGTGAAAAACCACAATTTATTTAATCGATATATAACTATTTACCTTAATTATTAATCTAAAAACCATTATTATGATGAAAATCAAAAAATTAACCACATTACTTATTGGAGTTATTATCATCACAGGCCCATTATTCGCTCAAAACGAAAAAGGCGATATATCCTTAGGGGCTGACCTAATGAGCAGATACATTTGGAGAGGTACCCAATTTTCAACCGGTCCCGTAATTCAACCAGGAATTGAATACAGTAAGGGGTCATTTACAATTGGCGCGTGGGGCTCTTATTCCTTTGATGGTGATAATGACGGAGCAGAAGCTGACATTTACATTTCATACAGTTTTGCAGACAATTTATTTATAGCAACTCTTACCGATTATTTCTTCCCAAATGATCAGATTGCAGCAAACAACTCCTATTTCGATTTCAAAAAAGAATCAACAGGTCACATTCTTGAAGGAAGTATTGCCTTTAATGGCACGAAAGGCTTTCCTATAAGCATTATGGCAGCAATGAACTTCTGGGGAGCAGATCAAGATGCAAATGGCGATCAGCAATATTCCTTATACATGGAACTAGGGCATAGCTTTACCTATAAAGATGTAAATATTGACTTATTTGCGGGTTTCACTCCTATAGATACAGATGAGGACAAAGGAGAATCTGGTTTTTATGGGGATACAGCTGGTTTTGTAAACTTAGGCTTTACAGCATCAAAGGAAGTAGCAATTACAGAAAAGTTTTCTCTCCCAATTTCTGCTTCTGTTATTGCTAATCCAATGGCAGAGAATCTATTTTTAGTGTTTGGAGTTTCATTTTAATCGCAATAGTTTTTCCAATTATTTAATTTATTAGTTTATAACAAAGAAGGGCATTCAAAATTTTGAATGCCCTTCTTACTTGTTCTTTTATATATGCTTTATGGTATTCTCATAAACTTATGAGATTGTAATGAAATATTCCATTTTGGATTATTCTTCACGTACTCAACTATTGGTTTCACATTGTGAACATACTGACTCCACTCAGACTGAAGATACAACAAGCAATCATCACCTACATTTTTAGCCAATTCCTCTGCCCATTCAAAATCTTTTTCCAAATCGTAAATAATCACTTTAAGCTCATTGGCTTTTTGATAGGATGAAGGTACCGGCAATTTATTTCTCTTTGGCGATAAACAAATCCAATCCCATTCACCACTGATTTCATATGCCCCAGAAGTTTCAAGGAAATTCTCGATATTGTGTTTCTTCAATTCTGTACACAAAGGCTCCAAATTATACAAGGATGGTTCACCTCCCGTAACAACAACTGATTTTGCCGGAGATTCAACAGCTTTTCTCACCACCTCTTCAACTGATATTAATCGATGCTCTGCAGGATTCCAAGAGATTTTACTATCACACCAACGACATCCAATATCACAGCCACCAACTCGAATAAAATATGCAGGCTTACCAGTATGATACCCCTCTCCTTGAATGGTATAGAAATCCTCAACCAGAGGTAAATCTGTTCCTTTGTCGAATATTTCTTTGTACTTATCTTTCAAAACCTTCTTCTTTTCTTATAAAACAATCTTAAAACTGTGGCTGTTTAGCAAATTGGGCTACAAAATTAGAAGCTTTTTAAGGAATTCAAAATCAAAGCAAGAGATTATTTGATACATCATCCCAAAGGTTAGTTCTTAACCCACTGTTTCCAATCAATTTTATATACCGCTTGCACCTGCTTTGTAGCTTCAGTATTTATAAGCAACTCATCACAGTCGGTAAAAACTACACCTTCCGTTTGAGCTCCTCCTAAAGAACTTAAATTTAATCGAATATGCTCTCCTCCAAAAAAATCAGATCCTATAAAGTTATAATAAAGAATCATGTAAGTTCTGTAGTTTTTATAACCTACCAAAGCCATAAGTTTGCCATCAGAGCTGATATCTGCACCCGTAACCATAAAATCAGTATCAAATTCAGCTTTTGGATTTAAATCTTGATGCTTAACAGATTTTTCCATTATATACATCCTGGTTTTTAGATTTTCCCAATTTTTGGTGAAAAAATACAAAGAATCTCCATAAGAGAAAAAAGCTTCACAATCATAATTATGATTGTGTTTTTTGCGCTTAAAATCCTTCTGATCTGCCCATGCAAAACTAATCTCATCAGCTGTAACATTTACTTCGGGTCTATCATCAATGTCCGATTTTTCTACTCTGAAAAGTTTAAGATTCTTGCGAGTTCCTTTGTTATTTCCAAATTCACCAATGTAAAAATACTTCTCGTCTTCAGCCAAATCCTCCCAATCCAAATTTGCAACATTTTTTATCTGCAAAGTTTGCTGCAAACTCCCTTTTAAATTATATGCATACAATGCCGGAGCTCCCCCACTATCGTTATTCACCCAAATTAAACTGTCATGCCAAATCATGCCCGATTGCTCTTCTACCACCTTTGGCAATTGGTCCGAAATTAAAATTGGATCATATTTTACCCAGTTGTAATTTTCTCGTTCACTACTGATTGATTCCTCTTTGTTTACTTGAGAAGAGTGACGACAAGAGATCAGTAAAATAACTAATAGACTTAATGCGAAGGCATAGTGTTTCACGATATGTTGTTTTTAATGAAAAACAAATCTGTGAAATTTTATTGAATATTAAAAATATTTAGAACACTCCAACTACTTATCCAAAATATAACTTTGTAACAGCTCAAACAACTTGATTCTGTCTATGGGCTTGGTGATATATGCAACGCAACCTGAATCCAATGCTTTCTGCCTGTCGCCTTTTAAAGCGTAAGCCGTTTGTGCAATAATTGGCATACCTGGTTTGTGTTCCAATATTTCTTTTGTAGCATGATATCCATCCAAATGAGGTATTTTAACATCCATTAAAATCAAATCAATTTCTGAATGTGATTGTACCATACCTACAGCATCAACCCCATTTCTTGCCCACAACACCTTTGCTTTGGTGGGGGTTAAAATCTCTTCCAGAAGATCATAATTTATCTCAACATCCTCAACTATCAAGATACTTTTATCCTTTAAATTCGGTGGTTTCATAAAACTTAGCTTTTCACAATCCTTAGAGTCAGGTATAGTAACTACATTATTTAATTTAAAGTAGAAACACGACCCTTTTCCTTTTTCTGATTCCAACCAGAGTTCTCCCTCCAACAAATTAGCTATCTCCTTACAAATTGCCAAACCAAGGCCAACACCAGATTGCAATCCCCAATACGGCTCTTCTACCTGACGGAAAATATCAAATATTACTTCTTTATGCTCATCAGAAATACCAATTCCAGTATCCGATACAAAGAATACAATATTTTTATCATGAACCTTACATCCATAATCAATTTGCCCTATGTCTGTATATTTAATTGCATTATTCAAAAGATTGGTTATCAACTGCATTAATTTAGTCCTGTCTGAAGTGATGAAAATATCACAATCGCTACAGGATTTAAAGTTGGTTACAACCTCTTTTTTATTATGCTTTTTCACCTCTGCCTTTACATACTGCTGAATAGTATTAAACATTTCGAGTAACGAGAACTGATTGACATTCACTTTCACCTCCTTAGCTTGCAGTAATGAAACATCGAAAATGGATTCAATAATTCTTAACAGGTGCTTTCCACTAGCTTTCACAATGCCATTCCACTTTTCTATTTTATCGGCTGGTGAATCTGGTTTTAGCAATGTACTAAAGCCTATTATTGCATTTAAAGGCGTTCTTAACTCATGAGACATGGAAGCCAAAAATGTTGATTTTAGCTGATCACTCTCCTCCGCCTTTTCTTTTGCAAAAATCAGTTCCTGTTCATATCTCTTTCGACTAAGAACACCCGCCAACATATCTGTAAAAGTTTTGATGTGAATCACATCAGTTTTATTCCATTTTTTTAAATGATTTACCACATCAAAAACAACACAACCAAGTATATTTTCTTGGGTAATTAATGGAAATACCATAAGAGATTTCACCACTTTCCTTGGATCATATTCGAAATTGCCAAAGGCATGAGCTGGCAATTTTTTAATATCATCTACTACAACGCTTTTATGCTTCTTAAATCTTTCAATCCACCATGAAAAACCATCGCTTAACATTAGTTTTGGGTTATCGAACCGAGCGATTTTCTCATTTGAAAACCACTCGTGGGTTCTTTCCAAATATTTTTGATTCTTGCTTACCAAAAACATATAGGCTCTATCTGCCTTTGTGTGGCAGGCAATTTTCTCTAATGCAGAATCAATCGCATTGTCAATATTCTCAATCGGAGTACTCACCAAATCGGCAGATATTTTACTAAGTAGCTTTTCAATCCTCGCTTTTCGAGCCAATTCAGTTTCTGCTTTTTTCTGTTTGCTAATGTCTCGAACTACGGTTTGAACGTACTTTTCTCCTTTGAGATTGATTAAATTCGCCGTTAACTCAACAGGAAACTCCTCTCCTTCCTTCGTACGATGCCATGTACGCATAAAGAAACTACCTAACTCTTCGATAATTTCTTTTATTTCGTCAACTTTCTCTTTGTTTAATACACCTTTGCGAGCAATATCTTTTGGACTTAAACTTCTAAACTCCTCTTTTGTATATCCATATCGATCAACTGCAGTATCATTCACTTCAATAAAATTCTGCAAATCTTCTCCTTTCCATGGATGTACAAACACCGCTTCGTTTAAAGAATTAAATAACAATCGAAACTTACTTTCACTTAACGCAAGCTTCTGCTCCGCATGTTTTCTTTCCGTGATATCTGCAATGTAACCTTCAATAAAAAGTGGTTTACCCATTCTATCTTTTATAGTAAGACCTTGTTCAAACACCCACTTCTGCTTGCCTGATTTGGTAATAATTCTGTATTCTAAAGAGAATCTTTCATTCTTATCGCCTGCCGTAAAAACCTCTTTGGCTACATATTCTCTATCATCGGGATGAATAACATCATTAAAAGCCAAACTGGCATTGTAATTTAGCTCTTCTGCCGTATAACCAGTAAGTTCATTTACTCCTTCACTAACAAATAGCATTGTCCAGTATTCATCAGCCAAGCAACGATAGGCCATGCCTTTCAGGTTTCCAATTAAAGTAGTTAACCTTCTTGTGGCTTCAATTACTTTGCGCTGCGAACGCTTTTGCTCTGTTACATCACGAATAATTACCGTGACTTCTTTTTCTCCAATCGCACTTAGGCGAAATTCGTAATAACAAACACCTTTATTCTCTACATTTTTTCGATAATCAAATATTTGAACTTGCCTTGAATCAAAAGCCTCTTCCATTGCATCTGAAAACTTCTCTCTTAATTCCAGATCAAACAAGTTTCTGATATTAACATTATCAATATTTTGGGGATAGGTGAATAGTCCATTGGGTTTTTCGTGCAGGTCAATGATCGTACCATCACGTGTAACTCGAATGATTAAATCAGGTATGGTTTCAAGTAGCGCTTTAGCTTTTGCTTCTCCATTTTTTATTTGTTGATCTGCTTCAATTTTAGCCGTAATATCTTCAAAAATTGTAAAAACCTTGGTGGGTTTGTTGGTCTGCTTGTCCAACATCGGCGTTGCAGTTACACTTAGCCAAATGTAATCCTGCTTTTCAGGGTTAAACACCCCTAAAGTAGAATTTGAAACTTCTTTTCTTGTATCTAATGCAACTTTTGCAGGATGGGTATTTACATCCATTAATGTACCATCGGGCAAAATATTCCTCATCCTAGGCTCAAAGCTGTCAATTCCCAGCAAATCTTTAATTGGTTGTCCCAATATATTCGAGGCTGCGGGATTTGCATAGCTTATTTTTCCATCAGCATCTCTAATAATTATACCCTGTCCTGTAGATTTAAAAAGCAGATTATACTCGTCGTTGGTTCTAGTATTTTTAAGCTCATTTGCCAAATAAGTATTTTCAGAATCTAGAGCGGATATCTGCTTTTGCAATTGCTCTATCTGTTCCTGATACTCAAACAGTCGCTTTTCAAATTCATCCGGCGATATGTTCTCAAAACTTTCCGACATTCCTGATTTTACATTAAACACCAAATTAGCAATCCTTACTAAGTTAATAAAAATCGCGTCAAGTATTTAATCGAATCGGCAAAAGAATTCTTGAATTAAATTAAATGTAATATTCAGAACTATGCTTTATTTCTTTGATTACAAATGTACTATTCAGTACTCCAATATTCTTTATTTTAGATAGTTTATACCGAACAAATTCATGATATTCTTCAAGACTCTTTACATGAATTTTTAAAATAAAATCAACCTGACCTGCCATGTGGTAACACTCTTGAACTTCCTTTAAATCCTGTATTTGCTCTTCAAATTCATCAATAAAAGTCTCATCATGGTAACGCATGGAAACCTGACAAATAGCTGTCACACTTCGCTCAATTCTTTTTTTATCGAGAATTGCCACGTATTTTTTAATGAACCCCTGATTTTCCAATCTCCTGATTCTCTCATACACTGGCGAAGGAGTTAAATTCAGCATATTTGCAATCTCTTTGGCTGTTTTCTTTGAATCGGTTTGCAATATTCTAAGAATCGTTTTATCGGTTTGATCAAGCTTATCCATAAAAGAAATTTTTACTCTGATTTATAACGTTTGCGGAAACATGAAAGTAGTTTTATCTTTCAAGTGTGGCAATATCGGTAATTTTTACTTATTTAAACAAAAACACTATGTTTTTTATCGGAAAGACCTTTACTTTGTCAGTATATAACACTGAAAACAACAACAAATACTCATATAATATCAGCTATTTAATAGCTAAACAAACACAACACACTTAACTAACAATTAGGGTTAATATGAACACCTTTATTCTCTCAGGATAAAGGTGTTTTTTTAATGGCTAATCCCCATTTTGGGAAAGGCTATATTTTTCCATTTTAAGCTTCCCCATCCTGGGGGAAGGATTCTTTTTTCAAATTCGAGTTTCCCCAAGCAGGGAAAGCTTTCTTTTTATACATTTTGCATTTTCCCAAGCTGGGAAAGGCTTCCTATTTTCAATTCACGCTTTCCCCAAGTTGGGGAAGGCGTTTTTTTTCAAGATTGCCTTCCCCAAATTGAAAAACTTGCCTATTTCACCTTAAAAAATTATTGCATAAAAAATGCGTCTCAAATCTGAGACGCATCCTTAATATTTGAATTTCAAGTTTTATTTCTTTAACTCGTAACCATCCATTTTTCCTTTTTTAACTGCAGGAATACCATCAGTCATCCAAACCGGAGCTGGCTTTCCTTTCAGATAATAATCGAAGAATTGCATGGTTCTAATCGATAAGTCCATTCGATTAGGACGCTTTCTTAGGTTATGTTCCTCGTTGTTATAGGTAAGCATCCAACATGGTTTCTGCAAACGACGCATTGCTACAAACAGCTCAATTCCCTGGTACCATGGTACCGCACCATCGTTATCGTTGTGCATGATTAAAAGTGGAGTTTTAATTTTTGGGGCAAAGAACACTGGAGAATTCTCGATGTACTGCAAAGTACTGTTCCAAAGCGTTCCTCCAATTCTACTTTGTGTACGCTCGTATTGAAACATTCTACTCATACCGCTTCCCCAACGAATTCCGCCATAAGCTGATGTCATATTGCTTACAGGAGCTCCTGCCATTGCACATTTGTACAAATCGGTTCTGGTAACCAAATAAGCAATTTGGTATCCGCCCCAGCTTTGTCCCTGAAGTGCTACATTTTCCTTATCGATAAAATCATAACGATCCATCATTGCCAATGTTCCTGTAACAATTGAGCTGTAAGCCGATTCTCCAGGAAATCCAACCTTGTGATACGTGATATCCGGCATAAAAATAAGGTAGCCGTTACTCACACAATAACTAGGATTAATAATCGACCAATTGGGTTGTGGTACATGGTAGTTATGCAAACGATCGGAAGTTCTTTCGTAAAAATACACCAACATTGGATATTTTTTGTTCGGATCAAAATCTTCCGGCTTGTAAAGTAAACCTTGTAGTTTTTCACCATCTCCTGATGTCCAATCAACTAATTCTACACTCCCCCAATTAAAATTCTTTTGCTGTGGATTTGCATCAGATACCTGAGTTTGATCAGCAAAACTCAAGTTGCTGGTCCAAAGGTTTGGATAATCAACGAAAGTTGATCTTTTAAACATGATTTGCTCAGCAGACTTTGCTTTTTCAACTCCATTAAGTTTGGCATCCTCAAATAAAATCTCTTTAGGATCGTCTTCTTTTTGCAATTTAAAATAACCTGATTTTTTATTGAATTCATGAAATGCCTCAAGCAAAACATCCTTCTTCAAATCCACAAATAACTCTTCCTCATCAAGTTTCACGTAATCGAATCGAATCTTATTTCTACGTCCATAACCATTGGTTAGATTTACTGCTGGCTTAGCTCCTGAAGGATCAATCATCCACAAATCATAGCGGTCTTTTATTATTACATTTTTATCACCTTTGGTCCACCCCACTAATCCATATGGACTTGGATCGCTTGGAGTATCATGGGTTTCGCTGTAAAAGTTCACATTAATTTTTTGGGTTAATGCAACTGTTTTTTTGCTTTCAACTTGGTAAGAATACCAAATGCTATCTTGCGTTTCGTACCACAATAAATACTTCTGTGCAGGAGAAATTCTCACACTTGAATTTTTCTTTTTCAAGATTAATTCTCTTTCACCTGTGTTAGTGTTTACAAGGTAGTAATCGGAATACCAATCGTCCCACGAAGCTAATTGCTGATACGGTAAAGAAGAACTTCCCAATGACAATACAGCATTACCTTTGTCGTAAAGCTCAACATTGCGCATTTCTTTGTCAGCCAACTGAACCAGTTTGTTGTTTTTGGTGTGATATACAGCCATCCATGTGCGCTTTTCTTCTTTCTCTGCCTGGACTTTCTGTTGTGGCTGCAACAATGGATCCTTCCAGTTCCATACATCAACATGATATTTTTCCTCATCCAGCAAAGTATCTTTTACCTCTTTCACCGGCTTTGGAGCAACTCCAAAGAATAGTTTCTCACCATCTCGCGAGAAAGAAATTTCTCCATTTTTGCTCACAGTCCAATTCTCTTGAATTTCACTGGATAAAGTATCAACAATGCGCTTGCTATTGTTTTTTAGATCGCCATAATACAATTCGTAACATTTGTTTTTAGTTGTATCGGCTGAAAAAATAAAGGAAACCTGATCTCCATTTGCCGAAATGCACGCTTTATCCGCTTCTCCCTCTTTTTCGAAAACCTGGTTTACTTTCTCGGTTTTTCCATCAAAGGTTTTAACCAATACGGTTTGAATGCTATCGCCAACCGACTGAATAAAATTCACTGCATTTCCATTTCTGGCAAGTGCATAATCGGTTACATTTTCAAAGTTATATTCCTTATCATTTACAAAGTTCCTGATAACAAGCTTACCCTTTTTAATCTTTCCGTTACCTTTCTTTTTCTTTGGCTTTTTAGCTTCTACTGAATCCTTTGCCAAACTATCTTTTTCTTCCTTTGGCATATCCAGATAGTAAGCCATCCATTCGCCTTTTTCCTTAGGCATTTGGAAGGATTTTAGCTCTGGTAGTTTCACCAATTCTTTATTGCTTAAATTCCAAATTCCAATAGAATCTTTTGGCATATCCTTCTTGTCAACTTTGTCTAATTTAGCTTGACGAACTGTATCATACTGAGCTTTAATTTTAAAAGTTAAGATTTCCGATTTTGGTGAAAATTCAGCATTAAAGCCTCTGGCAATTGAATCCAACTGTTTCGTTTTTACCTGATACAGATAAAGAAATCCATCCCCCTTTTGTGGATTTACTTCATAGGTTATCCATTCTCCATTGTCAGAAATCTGCTGATTCTTTAAGTTTTTCCATCCATCATAATCGGTATGCTTCAATGGAATTTTTTGCGCATAAGCTGTTACTTGAATCATAAGTAAACAGACCAATGCAGCTTTTAATAAATTTCTCATTTGTTCTTAGTTGTAGGTTGATTTATAGGTTAATTCCCAACGAATCTATCGAGTGCAAATAAAACTCGGATTCATTAAGTCCTTCTTGTTATATTTTAATTCTAAATTGGTATTGTACTGCAATACTTTACCACCTGAAGCTTTTACAATAGCATGACCTGCAGCCGTATCCCACTCCATGATTGGACCAAACCTAGGATAAACATCTGCTTCATTTTCAGCAATCATACAAAGTTTCAGTGAACTTCCTTTCGAAATCAGCTTCACCTCTTTTTTATCTTGCTTCCAATTCTCAATAAACTGTTTGGTTTCTTCATTCATGTGCGATCGGGAACCAACAATAAGCGTTTCGCTACGATTTTGCTCCAAAGGTAGCTTTTGGGATTTTTGGAGCAATACATCCAAATCTTTATCCCAATCCCGTATCTTATCCACTCGATAAGCACCTAATTCAATATCTGCAAAATACAACTGCTCATATACAGGAACGTAAATCACTCCGGCAACTGGAGTTTCATCATCAATTAGTGCAATGTTCACCGTAAACTCATCATTTCTCTTTATGAATTCTTTTGTTCCGTCAAGTGGATCAACAATCCAACATTGTTCCCATTTCTGCCTCTCTTCATAATTTAAGTGCTCTCCTTCCTCGCTTAAAATAGGAATTCCCAAATTATCAATAACAGAAATAATGGCGTGATGAGCTCTTTGGTCAGCAATGGTTAAGGGTGTATTATCCGATTTTAATTGCACCTCGAAATCTTCTGATTGATACACTTTAAGGATTTCTTTACCTGCCAATAATGAAGCCGATATAGCTTCTACCAAAAGCTTTTTTCTTTTACTGAAATTCATGAATAGATTGTCGTAATGATTACTTTGTACTATGCGCTTATCTATTAATAAAAATAAATGTATGACAGAATCAAAACTGTAACAATCATGTAAATGATTGTTAGGGGAAATCCTATTTTGAAGAAATCTTTAAACGAATAACCACCCGGACCGTAGACCATAATATTCGTTTGATATCCAATAGGAGTCATAAAGTTAGCTGCAGCTGCAAAAGCCACAATTAGAACAAATGGCTCGGGATCTAAATGCAAACTTAAGGCCATTGTTAACGAAATTGGGAAAACAATTGCTACAGCCGCTTTATTGGTAATATAGGCAGCCAAAACAGAGGTAATTAAATATATACCAAACAGCACACCTACTTTACCCAACGGAAGAAATACAGAGATCAACAAATCGGCAATAATCTCTGCCAATCCTGATTTTATCATAGCTGTTCCAAAAGCCAAAGAGAGTGATATAATCAGTGCTAAGTTAAAATCTACCATTCTGGCAATATCCTTAGGATTAGATATCTTCAAGCCCAAAATTACAATGATCATTACAATCAATGTCATAAAAAGTGGTACTATATTTAATGCTGATAATATTACTGCCACTACTGTACCTCCCAGCAATAATCCAATTTTATATCCTTCTTGCTTTCTGAATTCTTTTACTTTGGAAATAAAGTAGAAATCTTGAATACGATGTGTTCTTTCAACAAAGTCGTCACCACCAAGCAACAACAAAACGTCACCAGCACGTAGCTTCACCTCTCCTATTTTTCCACTTACTCTGCCTCCATTTCTATGGATCCCAATTACAGCAGCATCGAATTGGCCTCTAAAATTAGCCTCTTTTACGGTTTTTGAAATTAGTGTTGAATTGTGAGAGATTACAATCTCCACAACCTCGATATGCTTCTTATGTGTAAGCATACCAACCGTTGGCAGAGTTAAACCTGAATTTGGCAGCACCAAATCCGCAATGGTTTCCGTATCACCAGCAAATAAAAGTCGATCTCCTTCTTCTAATCTAAATTCATGCGAAACCGCTGCAACTCTTACGCCTCCTCTATTGATTTGAAAAAGATAAAGTCCCTTTAAGTTTCTTAGGTCTGCTTCTTCAATAGATTTTCCAATCAAATCCGAATTGGGTTTAACGTGTGCCTCTACAATATATTTCCTTGTATTTTCCGAAAAATCTCCTAAAATATCCTCTTTATCAGGAAGCAGTTTTTTACTTACATACAAAAGGTAAATTGCCCCAATAAACATCATTGGCAAACCTACATAAGCAAAACTAAACATGCTTAATGATTCCAGACCTGTAACAATGGTTTGGTCTTTCACCATACCGTTTACAATTAGGTTTGTTGAAGTTCCGATAAGAGTTATGCAACCTCCCAAAATGGCTGCATACGAAAGTGGAATTAGTAATTTTGAGGGAGAAATATTGTTTCGCTTGCTCCAACTATGCACGTATGGCATCATTACAGCAACCAACGGAGTATTGTTTAAAAATGCCGAAAATCCTCCCACCAAAAGCATCATTCTGGCCATAAAAGCTTTGTAGCCATTCGCTCGTTGAAATACTTTATCGAACAAAGTTTCAACAATGCCCAAATCTCTAATGATATCACCAATAAGAAGTAACATTAGGATTACAACAACCTGATCGTTGGCAAAACCACTAAGAATTTCTGAAGGTGTTAAAATCCCACTTATCCCTAAAACCACCACTCCTATTAAAAATGTAAAGGCAGGGCCAATCCATTCTTTATAGAAGGAAATAAGAATAAAAACCAATACGATTAATACAATGATCGCATCCAGTGAGAGCATAGATATATTTTTGGGTACAATTTAAGATACGAATATACAAAAATACCTTCAGGTACGAATGTCTTTACCACACCTTTGCACAAATGTTATACAAGCTATTTTTACGAGATCAATTATTATACTTTTGTGATAAATTGAATATTACAATGATAGAGGTTAAGGCAGATACAATTGTTAAGCATTTTAAAAATCAGAAAATCGAAATTACAAGAAAGGTATTGGAAATTCGAAAATCGGAAATATTACCTTTTCTAAACAAAGAGGAGTTTAATTCGCATTGTAGAAATGCTTGTCCAAACCACAATAGCAAATGGACTTGTCCGCCCAACTGTCCAAATTTCGTAGATTACTCAAAATCTTATTCAAAAATCCAATTGTTCCTATTTGTAACTTCAACAAAACAATTTGATTTTCTCCCTCAAGAAGAATGTTCACTTGAGGCATATAATTTTACCAAAGAAGAGCTACAAAACTATCTTCGTATAAATGAACCCCTTGATGGTAAAATTATAGCAGCCAATAGTTGTGAAATTTGTGCTACCTGCTCAATAATCAAGGGAAAGCCATGTTATTTCCCTGATAAAATGCGCTATAACCTGGTTGCTTTCGGATTTAACGTAGGAAAAATACTCACAGATTTGTTTCAACATGAATTAAAGTGGTCTACGGAAAATATCATTCCCGAATACGTAAGTAGTGTTGGAGCAATATTAAAAAAGTAATCTGATTGAAAACAAAATAAGCTCCCTTTTCGGAGCTTATCATCAAAATTTATTCTATTGGGGATTTCGTACCGATATTGGTTCACTTACCGATAATACTCTTTTATTTTTATAAGCTGTAGATTCAATGGCAATTAGTTTCACATCCTTTATTAGCTGAGATCCCTTGTTAACTTTGAATTTGTACTCTGCAATACCATTTTTAGATGGCAGTTCCATAAACCCCTTGCCGTCTGCAGGAAAATATTTTCCCTCTATCAATTCACCAATGTAGTAAACTACCTTATTTCTGCCGTTGCTTAATCTAAACCTTAAAATGTACTCGTTGGCTATTGCTACTCTATCAATCTTATCTACAATAATTTTGGGAGTAGTTTTTACTTTATTGGAATTATCGATTTCCTTTAAGCCTGTAGAAAGCATATTCTCCTTAAAAACCATTTCGGATTTTAAATTTCCGGATTCCCAATATTTCCTCTGGTATCCATCCTTCTTACCAAATTTATAATCCGTTTCTCTATATACTTTCCCATCTTTATAATACCAAATCACCTTACCATGTTTTTTTCCTTTCACGTAAGGGATATCGTACTGTTTTTCTCCACTTTTATAAAACGTATTACTTACACCAACCTTTTTGCCATCCTTAAAAGTTACAATGGATTTAATATTCCCATTATCGTACTTGTATTTCTTGACACCATTTTTAGGTTGTTTGTACGTTACTTCGTTTTCCTTTTTTACTTCTTCCTGTTTTTTTGTTTCTCGACTAATTGTCTTAATTGAATCAACTGCTGAAACAATTAGATCGCAGGAGCTAAACATGATAGCCACAAGGAATAAAAGAATTAATTTTTTCATGTAAATGTTAGTTGGTTAGTTGGCTTCACAAGTTAACTAAAATTATCATAAATAAAACTAAACACTTACTATTTCAGATAATTTCCCATACAACACATATCCTTCAACCTGATCGAAACCTAAGGATTCAACAAGTTTTTTATATACCGCAACTTGCTTTTCATGAGATTTTAATTTCTTTTTCCCGAACTTGTAATCAATCACAATGGCATTTTTTCCATTTCGAATTACCCTATCAGGACGATATATTTCTCCATTCCCTTTTAGAATATCTCTCTCATTTACAACTTCCCAATCTTTGGAAAACCATTTCGAAACCCGATCATCAGCCAGCAATATTTTTGCAAACTCCAGCACTTCGGCTGCTTGTTTTTCATCTAACTTCCCTTCAAATTGCAATTGCGCAACAGCTTGGTCCAAGTCTTCTGAGTACTCTATTAATTGGAAAAGCTGATGTAAAATATTCCCCCTGCTCACCGGTGAAAAAGACTCCACTGATTCGGCTTCGGAAAAGTCAAAATAGTCTGAAGAATGAGATCTTAATTTTAACCTGTCATCCAATAACGAGGCCGGGTATTCTATTGACTTTTCTTTTAGAGTTGGGATTGCTTTAGTTTCTTGACTTGGCAATTTCCCCATCTCGAAACATTGATCCTCTTCATTCCAAAACTCACCCAGAGCTACAATTTTATCTCCATAAAAATCGGTTGAAAACTCACTTGCTTCTTTAAAAACAAATTGCAATAGGTCAGCTACTGTTTTTAGCTCCTTATTTTTATTTATTGGTGAATAACTGATAAACACCTCTTCCGCTCTGGTTTGAGCCACATACAATAAATTCAGATTATCAATGTATGACTGCAGCTTCTCCTCAAAATATTCCTGATAATATATTGTTTCGCGTAATGAACTGCTGTAGCGAACTGGCAATACATCTAAAATATCAAATCCTTCAACTTTAGGCTGGCACCATAAAATATTGGTATGTCGAGTATTATCCAAATCCCAATTTGCAAAAGGCAATATTACAGCTTTAAATTCCAAACCTTTAGATTTATGAATCGTCATGATTCGGATGGCATCCTGTTCATCTGATACTGAAATCACCTCTTTGTCTTTTCTCTCCTCCCAATATTGTACAAACGAATTTAAATCTGGAGAATCACTTTTTGTAAAGCCTAAAACCAAATCCTGAAATGCTTCCAGGAAAGGATAATCCTCTGAATTTTGATTCAAGCCAAATATCTTAATCAACTTCTCGGTTAAATCGTATAATGGTTGGCGTTTTAGCTCTCCAATATGATCTTGAAATTCCTGTGGGAAAATAGAATTAAACTGATCCTCATCGGTAATTACATACAAATCATCAGTACTTGTACTCACTGATTCTTTAACATACAAGCTATACTCCTGCTTAAGGAAACCAATGTTAATTTTGTCATCAGGGTACACCAAATAATGAAGCAGATGAACTAGAAAATTAACCACTGATGAGTTCTTTAGATAAAGGGAGTCGTTGGAAATAACATCGTAATTGACATTTTCCTTTGCATTTTCGCTTGCGCGATAAGCCATTAAGGTATCGGCTACCAAGCCTCCTTCTTTACCATTTCTTACCAAAATTGAAATGTCTCTTGCCTTGTAACCACTGGTTTGTAATTCCTCTATTTTAAGAGGTAAATCTTCCAAAACCTGTTCAATCCAATCCGATTCATTTTCCTTTTCCAGAAAATGTGCTTTAACATATCCCGATGCTCCTTCTCCCTTGTTAGGAATATGCTGAAATACATCCTGATATGCACTTACAATTTTTTGTTTCTCATCCTCCATGCGATCAGAAATCTCGACAGGAATAGATTCATTGTAGTGATTTTGCATGATTTGAGCTCCTAGGGCAAAAGTTGCATTGTTAAAATCAATGACATTCTTGCTACTTCTCCAATTGTAATTTAAGCTTAAACCATTCACTCCATAAGCACTAAAGTCTGTATCCAGCTGATTCGCCAGCAATTTCCAATCTCCATTTCTCCATCGGTAAATCGACTGCTTTACATCTCCCACAACAAGAGAATGTTGATCTTCAGCCAAAGAGTTTCCCACCAAAGGCCTGAAATTATCCCATTGCATAGATGATGTATCCTGAAACTCATCAATCATGAAGTGCTTATAGACATTACCTATTTTCTCGTAAATAAATGGGGAATCGTTGTTTCCAATAATATCTCTTAACAACCTACTCGCATCTGATAAAAGAAAAATATTTTCCTCTTCGGAATACACACGAACTTTCTTCGAAAGGTCTGTAAGAATTCCTAAAGTATATATATAGCTTAATGTCTTTTCGGTTGAATTGTACAACATCGATTGCTCATCGTAATGATTCACTACAGCTTTGAGAATATCATTTAAACCTGATGAAACAGCCGCTTCAACAGCCATTTTAGTTTCTTTTCCAGCTTTCCCTGCAACCCATTTCTGAGGAGTATCAACTGCGGCTCTGGCCCTCGCGCCAGGCTCATACTTCCCTCCTTTTACTAGTCCTTCCAAATAGCCTGCTACTCCTGTTTTGCCATATGAAAAATCGGAAACACCTAAAGAGTGACTCTCCATTATTCTTGTTGCCTCTTCCCCTTTTAAAGCAAAAAATTGTTCAAACTCCTCCTTAATCTCATTCAGGATTTTTCGGTAAGAACTCAGAAACTTTTTATCTGATAATTTATCAATCAAGTTACTCGAGAAGTTTTGAAAATCCTCCTTGAACACTTCACTTCCGAGAGTTAAAATATCCTGCTTAAAATTCCAGGTTTTTCCATCTCTGATTTTCGATTCTGCAAAAGAAGAAAGCCAGTTTCTCAACTGTGCATCTTTATCAACATCTTGCAACAAATGATCCACAACATCACTCAAAACAGAGTTTTGATCCAGCTCGATATTGTACCCCATTTGCAAACCAATCTCGCGAGTAAACGAACGCACAACCTTTTGAAAAAAACTATCAATAGTAGTTACTGAGAATCTTGAATAATCATGAAGCAATCGATTCAAAATCTCATTCGCTCTCCTTCTCAATTCTTCCGAATTCAGCTGATTTGCCTCACACAATTGCTTTTCGTATGGCGATTTTTTCCCTGATGAGATAATATGAATCTCTTTTAAAATTCTCGACTTCATTTCATCGGTGGCCTTATTTGTAAAAGTAACCGCTAAAATATTCTTATAACTTAAAGGATCGTTAAATACGATGCTTAAAAACTCACCAGTAAGAGTATACGTTTTTCCTGAGCCTGCTGAAGCTCTATATATATTAAGTTGTGACATTTAAAATTGCTTTATGCCGAAAATACAAATAATCTTTTCAGTAAAATAATCAGGAATTGTAAATTCTCACAACAACTACCTTTCATCACTCGTAACTTTTTGCTTTTCACAACGTTTCTATAATATAGTCTCTGTCAATATTGATTCAATCAATACTATAGATGTTCTTTTAACATTAAAACGAATGAACTATGAAACATTTATTATTTATTCTAGTTGCTTTCTTTGCATTAGCGGCTTGCAGTTCATACACTTCATTCAATCAACCTGAAATTGTAAATGATGATACCACTGAGCTTGCAACAAAAGAACCTACAGATAGCACAGAATACGAGTTATTAATTTTAGATGTTGGTTTCGAAAACTGGTTTGCAACACGAAATATGCCAGCTACGGCACACTCCAATACCTATTATAAAAATTGGAATCAAAGGTATGTTATAGAGTGGAACATTAAACATTCACAAGGACATCCATATTTCGAGAATCATATTTACTACGATCCTTTCGTGGATTATGGTTTTGATGTCAATTACAAGTTGTATCACTATTTCCAGTTTGTTGAAGAAAAAACTGGCGTTATTTTAGTTCAAAGGGGCAGGTGAGAGTACAAAAAAAGCGGAAGACTGATTGTCTCCCGCTTGTATTTTATATCAATTCAATTAAAACTTGTAAGCCAAACCTACTCCGATAATCTCTTTAAATTGAATTCTAGGACCTCTATTATTTCCTCCTACATCGTAATAATCAATATCATCATCGTAAACTAGCGAAGTGTTTACCGTTGCCGTAAGGAAACTATTAACTTTCATATTCAACAATACTTCCCAAGTCACATCAATGTTCCCAAAGCTATCCGAATAGCTAGTAAATAAATCCAGAGTACTTTTTAGATTTACATTTTCCATGATATCTTTATTCAATGACAATTTGGAAAACGCACCAAACTCACTTCTAAATTTATCACCCGGATCAACACCAAAAGCACCTCTATCTGAAAGATCATCATCATTTACCACAGTCATTTTTCCAGTAACTGGTGAAATGTATGCAGAAAAAACATCACTTGGTTTGTAATCCATACCGACTGATAGGTTCATGTAAGCAGGAGCAAGAAAATTCGAAATTTTCACATCTTCCACTCCCTCTTCACCACTGTAATTGTAACCTTTGGCAAACTGAGTCTTAAAATCAAAAAGAGCTGTATAGTACCAATGTCCACCATTTTTATAACCGTACTTGGTAAAGTATTCCAGTTTATCGATACTCTTACGAACTCCTTCGTCGCCTTGCTTTACCAATCCATACTCCATATTCAATTTGTTCTCCCAACTGTTTTTTCCTTTGTTATAATTGGCAAACAAATTTAATTGAGAGTTTGTAGAAATAGCATTGTCGCCACCACCAGACCAGTTTGTTAAAGATGTTTGTGAAAATGATATCGAAATCATCCCTCCTTTTTTCCAGTAGGATGTATCTTGTTTTTCTTGAGATATTGCAATAAAACAAATCATTGCAGCAAGAAGTGTTAAACCAAGTTTCTTCATGTGTTAAATTTTAGCTTTGTTTATTAGTTAGTCAATAGAGAGCTTTATCAAGCTTTAATTTACAAACGAATTTAAAGCAATTTGTTGATCAAAAAAAATTCATAAGAATTTTTATAATCGAAAATTACAATGAAGGATTCAAAATTTTCTATAAAGAAGTTTTAATTTATTCTATCTCATTACAAATAAATGACATCCAAAAGAATTAAAGACCTTTAAGCCAATCAATCATAGTTGTTATTCAACGAGTACCTGCTAATAATCATGTAAGGCAGATGTATTATATACATTAACATCTGCTTAAAATTTGATTGCTTGCCACTTCTGTAAAAAATGAATACTTTTGCTCCTTGAAAAAACAAGGAGATTTTATTTAATGAAGAAAAAAGTTGTAATCGGACTGTCGGGAGGAGTAGATTCAAGTGTTGCTGCTTATTTGCTTAAAGAGCAAGGTTATGAAGTGGAAGCACTTTTTATGCAAAACTGGAATGATACAGTCGGATTAAAATCGGAAGAATGCCCTTTTGAAGAGGATGTTTTGTTTGCTCAAATGGTAGCAAAAAAACTGGATATTCCTTTCCACTTTGTGGATTTAAGTACCGAATATCGCGCACAAGTAATTGATTACATGTTTGCCGAATATGAAAAAGGGAAAACTCCTAATCCTGATGTATTGTGTAATCGTGAAATTAAATTCGATGTTTTTCTAAAGAAGGCATTGGAATTAGGTGCCGATTACGTTGCAACTGGACATTATTGCCAGAAAGAAACCATTGTTAAAGATGGCAAGGAAATTTACCGTTTAATTGCTGGTGTAGACAATAACAAAGACCAGTCTTACTTCCTGTGTCAACTATCGCAGGAGCAATTGTCGAAGGCGATGTTTCCAATCGGACATATTGAAAAACCTGAAGTAAGAGAAATTGCCCGAAGAGAAAAATTGGCATCCGCCGAGAAGAAAGATTCTCAAGGAATCTGCTTTGTGGGTAAAGTTGATTTGCCTGTTTTTCTTCAGCAAAAACTAAAAGCGAAAAAAGGGAGAATTATCGAAATATCAGCTGATAAGGCAAAAGATATCATTCCTCAGTCAGAGGATTTAAAAGAAATTGCTCAACCCTATCAATTTTCTCCTGAAATGGGAGAAGAAGTGGGAACCCACAATGGAGCTCACTTTTTTACCGTAGGTCAGCGTAAAGGACTAAATGTTGGTGGAAAAGCAGAACCTCTATTTGTAATTGGTACCGATGTAAAGGAAAACATTGTTTACGTGGGAATGGGACACGAACATCCACTGCTAATGCGCAAGGCTTTGTTTATTCCTAACGAAGACATTCACTTTATTCGCGAAGATTTGCGTCCGACCGAAAATTGTGAAAGAAGATACGATATCAGAATTCGTTACCGCCAACCTTTACAAGGTGGGACCATTCATTTTAAAGAAGAAGGATTGTACATACATTTCGATGAACCACAACGTGCCGTTGTTTCAGGACAGTTTGCTGCCTGGTACGATAAAGGTGAATTAATTGGTTCGGGTGTGATTGATTAAATTCTACTACAGTATTTTAAAGCCATTCATTTTTTGAGTGGCTTTTTTTTTGAGAAAATGATTTCCTAAACCAATTTAGGAGCTTCTTTTTTGAGAAAATGATTTCCTAAACCAATTGAGGAGCTTCTTTTTTGAGAAAATGATCTCCTCAACCAATTGAGGAGCTTCTTTTTTGAGAAAACGATCTCCTGAACCAATTCAGGAGCTTCTTTTTTGAGAAAATGATCTCCTAAACCAATTCAGGAGTTGCTTTTTTAGGAAAATGAATTCTTCATTCAAATGAAGAGCATTCCTGATTGTGAAATAATCTCTCATAACATCATTGCCATGTAATCTGCTATCAAAAGTGCTATATAGAGAATTTTATAGCAATAAAAAAGTGCACCAAATGATGCACTTTAATTTATTTTGATCCATAAAGATCTTATTCTTTCAGCTTTTTCGAAACATACACGAAAAACTCAATTGCTGCAATAAAAAGCAAGGTGTATCCAAACAACTCACTTCCCTCTTCAACTGCATTTTTTACCCAACGTTGCACTGGTTCCAACTTATCAACATCGAACAAAGCACGCCATACTTTCTTGGTTCCAAACAAACGCGAGAAAACAAATACACTTAAAAAACCTGCAATAAAGGTTCCGAATGCCGGGGTTGTAAAAAACTCCTCAAGGTTTTCCCAAATTTGCTGGCGTTTGCGATACACCAAAAAGATGGAAATCAGCATCACAAACAATGCAAATGGGAACCAGGCTCCGTGATATATATTATCGAAATAAACATCGAACTCACGAATTAAGGCTACCAAAGCACCACCACCAAATAAATAGGAAATGGCTTGATGTCCTCTGGAACGGATCCCTGCCAAAATAAACATTATACTGGTTAGCAACAAATACAATTGCTGCATCCATTCGGTTTGGGAACCTTCACCAAATTTTCCCCCATCGATAAGAATACCTGCATCGCTTTTAATGATTAATGCTGATGCTACTACAGGAATGGCATAAAGAATTACCCTAACTGCAGCAAAAATAATTGGTTTTAAATTCATCTGTCTATATTTTTTTAAATCTTAAAGTCTAATAGTCGAACCGTTAGAAAGTTCAATTTTTATTGTTCATTATTCTTAATTAATATCTCTGCTTTCTGCAGTTGCTCTGGTTTTCCCAAATCGAACCACAAATCTGATTGATCTTTGTAGGCCAACATTTTTTCGGTTTTTGCCAATCGCAGATACAAATCGATAATGGAGAATTTTCCATCCTCCTCTATCAAATCAAAAAGTTTAGGATCAACTAAATGAATGCCACTAAATGCCAAAGGTTCTGATTCTTCCATATCAGTCCTAGCCTGTTTTACCTCTGCGGTCTTACAATTCTTCCAACCCGTTAGCTGTTTCTCTTTGTTAAAATACAAATAACGACTACTTTCGCGCTTTCGCATCACCATGCTTACCAAAGCTTTTGATGATTCGTGTTGTTGAATCAATTCATTCAAATCAATTGAAGAGAGAATATCTACATTGTAAATTAACACAGGAGCATCAGGAATAAATAAATCTATGGCCTTCTTTAAGCCTCCACCTGTATCCAATAAATGATCTCGTTCATCAGAAATACGAATATCCACACCAAAATTGTTATTCTCTTTCAGGAAATCATCAATTAAATCGGCAAAGTGGTGCACATTTATTACAATGCGATCAACACCCAGCTTTACAAGCTTTTGAATTGCTCTTTCCAATAGTGTTTTGCCAGCAAGTTCAACCAAAGCCTTTGGTTTGGTATTGGTATAAGGTTTTAATCTTGTGCCCAATCCTGCTGCAAATATCATTGCATTCAACATTTTTCAGTTATCAGTGAAGTTACTTGTAAAATATTCTGTCTTTATCTATTTCAATCTTTTTAGCCTTGCAAAGTTTCTTGGCACTTTTTGCTACTCTATTGCATTTCGGACAAATGAATTGTTCCGTTTTACAAACCTTCTCCGCATACTCCTCTGGTGACAATTTACAACGCTTCTTGCTCATTTTTAATTCCCCTCTATTTCTCTTTCAATATGTCGCAAACTAATATTCACATCAAATTTTTCGCTTAAATGCTTGGCTAAACTTTCTGCTGAAAACACTGAACGATGTCGACCTCCTGTACAACCAAAACTCACCTGTAAATTTGTAAATTTTCGCTTAATGTACTTGCCAACACTCATATCTACAATAGCGTAAACCGATGTAAGGAATTCATCCATTTCACTCTTTTCTTTGAAAAAGTCAATTACCGGCTGATCTTTTCCTGTCATTTCCACATACTCTTTATACCTTCCCGGATTATGAATGGCACGACAGTCAAACACGAATCCCCCTCCATTTGTTGACTTATCCAATGGTATTCCCCTGCGATATGAGAAACTGTTGATTTCTACATTTAGTTTAACCTCTTCTTCTTTTCCCACATGCTGTAAAAATTCCGAACTAACCACTTCATTAAGCGCTTTGGTTAATTCTGGTAACTCCACAGGCATATCCAATCGACCTAATATCGTTTCCAAATTCTTTAGCGCATATGGTATCGACTTTAAGAAATGCTCTTTTCTCTCGTAAAACCCACGGAAACCATAAGCTCCCATTGCTTGCATAATACGAATCAAAACATATCCCTGGAAGAATGATTTGAATGCTTTCAAATCGACTTCTTGTACTTTCTTAATCTCCTGAAGGTAATGATCAAACAATTCATCTCTTACTTCTTGCGGCAAATCAGCCTTTGCATCATAAAGCAATGATGCCAGATCATATTGTAAAGCTCCTTTTCTTCCTCCCTGATAATCGATAAACCAAGGTTCACCATTCACCAACATGATATTTCTTGACTGAAAATCACGATATAAAAAATAATCTCTTGGTGCATCCAAAAGGTAATCCGAGAACTTTTGAAAATCATTTTCCAGTAATTGCTCATCAAATGGAATCTTGGCCAATTTTAGGAAGTAATATTTAAAATAATGTAAATCCCAAATCATCGACTGCTTATCGAAGCTATCTCGAGGATAACAAGCGGTAAAATCCAATCCTTCTCCCCCTTCCACTTGAAAACGCACCAATTGACTTATGATTTTCTTGTAAATCAATACCAAATCGGTAGCGAATCCTTCACCAACACGAAGATTCAATATGTAATCAAACAAGGTTGTTTTTCCTAAATCCTGCAATAGGTATAATCCATTTTCATCGTCTTGATGATAGATTTCAGGCACTGGTAAATTTTTCGATAAAAAATGCTTGCTAAAACTTATGAAAGCATGATTTTCTTTTAAGTCGGCATTATAGGCTCCAAGAACAATTCTCTTTTTACCGATAATTCTTATATATTCTCTGTACGAACCAGATTGCGGAAGGAGCTCTGTTTCAACTACTTTATCTTGAGCCCAATTTTCAAACAATCTGATTAACGCGTTTTCAATTTCTTGTTTCAATTCTGTATTTTTTAGAGGTTACCCTGACATGCGGATTTACAAATTTATAAAAAGATATAACACAGAAGTATTTCAATTAGTATTGCTGGTAACATATTCAAAACTTTAATTTTTTTAAGTTCCAAAATGCTTATTCCTAAAGCAATTATTAACACTCCTCCTATTCCTGTTATTTCATTGATTATTACTTGAGGAATAATATCACCAAACAATGCTGCCAAAAGGGTTAATCCACCTTGATAAATTAAAAGAGGAATAACCGAAAAAAGAACTCCAATTCCCATTACTGCTGCCAAGGCTACCGAGGATATGCCATCCATTAAAGATTTGGTTAGCAACAAAGTTGGCTCTTTTCCCATACCTTCTTCTAAACTCCCAACAATGGTCATTGCCCCCATACAAAAAAGCATGAATGCAGTAAGCAAGCCTGTTGAAAAGTTTGCATCCCCACTGCCTACTCTTTTCTTCAAGCGTTCACTTAACATCTCTACTCGTTCTTCCAATCGAAGCAACTCTCCAAGCAAAGATCCCAACACCAAACTAAACACCATAATAAGCAATTCATTTGCCTTAAGCGCCATGCTAATTCCCAAGTAAAGGGTAAAAACACCAATTGCCTGAAATACTATTTTAAATAAACGTTCGGGAATTTTAGTCCTAAATAAAAGACCAATGCTACCTCCAAGAATTATAGCACCAATGTTGATCAGCGTTCCTATCATAAATCTACATTTTGATATCAAATAACTAAATTAAATAAATTAATGGAAGCTAGGTATAGAATTACAAAAAGCTTTGCCTATTGACAAAGCTTTTGTGCCCAAGGCGGGAGTCGAACCCGCACGCCCAATCGGACACATGGCCCTCAACCATGCCTGTCTACCAATTCCAGCACTTGGGCAAGGCAAGCAAAATTAACAAAAAAGAAATAATTGCAAAAGATTTTTAATCTTATCCTAATAATTCCATATATTTAATTCTGCTTGATTTCGTATTGGAGAATGTTTTCATGTTTATATCTTTGCGCAAATTAAAATTTCGATATGGCTAATCAGAAGAAGGACTACTCCTATTTAGATAAAATCGCATTGCAATCTGATAAATGGGATGAATTGGATAAGAATGAACTGCAAGTAATGACTTTTAGAACATGTTTTTTATATGGTGAAAGTCGCAACAAAAATATTATTCCTGTTCTTTTTCGCATGTTCGAATATCTTATTAATAAAACTTCAAGCGAAGAAAGAACTAAACTTCTAACCGCGCTAAGTTCAGTTATCAGAAAAAGTAATCCAAAAGCTGTTATGGCTTTGTTTCCTTTTATCCAGGTTGAAACGGATGGCCAAATTGTTCGTACTGCAAGCCAATTTTTCGTCAACCTTTCGGTTTTATCAAATAAGGAGTTTCATTCTGGAACAAATATTCTATTGGAATTGATTAAAGATGCGCCTGAAGATAGAAATTCAGCATACATTATACTGGGATTAACCGATATTGAGAATGAAAAAATCAATCAAATGCTGAGAACTATTACACCTCAACTGGGTACTGAAGTACTTAGCATACTTCACAATAATGGAATCCGATTTTAAATAAAGCAACCTATAAGATTGTCCAAATATCTAGATTTTTACATCTTTTAACACGACAACTAGGCATTCTAAGTTTTTTTTTTTTAGTTTTGATTTAGATTTTTATGTTTTGATTAAAAATACATTTAACTAAATAGAAACTAGAATGAAGATTGTAAAATCAATGTTTTTACTATTTGTAGTACTCCTTGCTACAAATAAAATTCAAGCACAAACAGATTTAAATCAAGCTTTAGAACAAGCAAAAAAAGAGAACAAATTTGTATTCATGAATTTCTCTGGCTCCGATTGGTGCAAATCCTGTATCCTATTAAAGAAAACAATCCTAAACACAGAAGAGTTTAAAGATTTTGCCAAAAACAAACTTGTTATTTTAAATTTGGATTTTCCTCGTTCTAAAAAGAACAAACTCAGCAAAGAACAAGTTAAAGTTAACGAAAAGCTTGCTGAAAAGTATAATAACAAAGGGCATTTCCCTACCATTGTCCTTCTGAATAAAGAAGGGAAAGTTTTAGGAAAAACCGGCTACAAAAAGCTAAATCCTACTCAATACATTAATCACATTAAATCATTCTTAAATTAAAGGAATGAGAAGATTACTGACAATGGCACTTTTCCTTGTCCTCAGTCTTATTACATTCGGACAAAATAAATCGCATAAAAAGGTCTTGCTGTTAATGGGATCCCGATTCGAAATTACAGCAGTTACCAAGGATGCAATAAAAGCAAATAATGCAATAGAGGCTGGGATAAATGAAATACAAAGAATTGAAAACTTAATTTCTTCCTGGGATTCAAATTCACAAACATCGGCAATTGTTCGTAATGCTGGCATTAAGCCTGTTCAAGTTGATCGTGAATTATTCAACCTAATCAGAAGAAGCAAAAAAATATCTGATTTAACACATGGTGCATTCGATATTAGTTATGCATCAATGGACAAAATATGGAAGTTTGACGGAAGTATGATTCAAATGCCAGATTCAGCCAGCGTAGCAAAATCTGTTTCAAAAATAAATTACAAAGACATTATACTTGACAATGAGAATACAAGCGTATTTCTCAAAAAGAAAGGAATGAAAATTGGCTTTGGTGCAATTGGTAAAGGTTATGCAGCAAATAAAGCACTCGAAGTGATGTCGAAAATGGGATTAGATGGTGCCTTGGTAAATGCTTCGGGCGATTTAATCACCTGGGGAAAAGATGAAGATGGTAAGGATTGGAAAATTGGAATATCAAATCCAAAAGAAAAAGACAAAATATTTTCTTGGTTGAGCATAGGTGAAACCGCAGTAGTAACCTCCGGAAACTATGAAAAATTTGTAACCTTTAATGGGAAAAGATATTCACATATTATTGATCCCAGAACAGGTTATCCCGTAAGTGGATTAAGCAGTGTTACCATTATTTGTCCGAATGCCGAATTGGCTGATGCACTTGCCACTTCTGTTTTTGTTTTAGGAGCTAAAAGTGGTTTACAATTAATCAACAAATTAAATGGAGTTGAATGTATTTTGGTTACCGACGATCAAGAAATGCTTACTTCCTCCAACTTAAAGTTAGAATATCACAAAACAAATAATCAAAATAACTCACATCAAATTCAAATAGGAAAATTCAATGAGTAAAAGAAAAATCAAATTAATGCTATTTGGATTGCTTGCTGTAGTTGCCATGAACAGCTGTGTTTCCGTGGCGGCATATCAAAAAGCATATCTTAACGATGCTGAAATGGCATTGCAAGCAAAGAAATTAGAGGTTTACGAAACCAATTTCCAGGCGTATCGTGAAGGTGCGGCAGGTGCTAATGGTGGAAAATCGGGAGGAGGTTGCGGATGCAATTAAAAACTCTATTAAGCCTGTTTTTGTTATTAGGAATTGGCATGACAGGATTCTCTCAAACCGATAAAAATAGTCTTGACGATAGACAGGAAGAAAGTCGCAAAAAAGTTAAGATTAAAAAATCGCCTGAAGATTTTAAGGACACTGAGGTGAACTTCCTATTCAACTATTACGAACAGGACGGCGATCATTCTCCGGTTACTGGTGGAATGGGAACCGAAGAATTGGACAATGTTGCACCAAGCTTTGTGGTTCATGTTCCTATTGACTCTTTATCGGCTCTCGACTTAAACTTTGGAGTAGATATTTACTCGTCAGCATCTACCGATAATGTCGATTATTTTGAGATTAATAAATCTTCTGCTTCGAGTATGGATGCAAGAGTTCACTTTAATGCTGCCTATTCGCACACTTTGGCTAATTCAGGTAATGCTTATAGTATTTCAGGTGGTGCTTCGGCAGAATTTGATGTTACCTCCTTTCATGCAGGTGGTTCTTACACTTTTAATTCAAAAGATCAAAACCGATCTCTAACCATTGATGGTTTGTTCATGAATGACACGTGGAATCGAATTTATCCTGTAGAACTAAGAACGGGAACAGAATGGCTAAAAGACGATGTTCGTACAACCTTAAAGCTGGGCCTGTCCTACTCTCAGGTAATCAACAAGCGCTTACAAGCTTTATTTTCGGCTGAAGTAGTGTCGCAAAGCGGATTGTTATCAACTCCATTCCATCGGGTATTTTTCGATGATGCGAACATCAATGACGATATGGCTACTTTAAGAGGATTAAGTCATGTTGAGCAATTGGATGACAGTAGACTGAAAATTCCAATCTCTATGCGATGGAATTATTATTTAAGTGATTTTGTTCGATTAAAAACCTTTTATCGATTCTATACCGACAGTTGGGGAATATCAGCACATACTGCTAGCATTGAATTGCCGATGATGATTTCTCAATCATTTATAGTTTCACCGTTTTTCAGGTATCATACTCAAACTGCCGCTGATGACTTTTATAAATTCGGCCAGGCAAGTGCAACCAACACTCCTGAGTTTTATACATCAGATTATGACCTGTCTGACTTTGACAGCTATAAAGTAGGTATTGGATTTCAGTATTCCCCAGTTATGGGAATTGGCAAATTTAAATCGCCATTTAGAAAAGGAAAGGTTGCTCAATTTAAAAGCATTGGGCTAAGAGCAGCTTATTACGATAGAAGCGATGGCTTAAATGCAATGCTAGTAAGCCTTGATTTTGGATTTACATTCTAATTGATATATCTAAAAGACTTCCGAAAGGGAGTCTTTTTTGTGCATACATTCCTATCTCATAAAACCGAATTAAACATACTTTGCAAACCAGCAAACTACCTTTTTTCTATTTTTTTACCAAATCATTACAAAATGCAGCTACAAGGTCAGAAGGTATTTTTTGAGGATTTAAAGAATAAAAAAAGCTGCTCCATAAAATGAAGCAGCTTTAGTAATGCTAGTTTGTACAGTAAAAAAATCCTCAAAAGAGGAAATTTCTTCAAAAGAGCGAGAAACGAGACTCGAACTCGCGACCCCAACCTTGGCAAGGTTGTGCTCTACCAACTGAGCTATTCTCGCAATTTCCTTTTTTATTTAAACGGAAAAGAAAAACCGTTTTGAGCGAGAAACGAGACTCGAACTCGCGACCCCAACCTTGGCAAGGTTGTGCTCTACCAACTGAGCTATTCTCGCATTTTGCAATGAACCGTTGTTCTTACAATTGCGATGCAAATATAGAGATTCCCTAGTTTTTCGCAAGTGTTTTTTTCAAAAAAATTTCAAAAAAACAACCATCGTTCACCTAAATTTCTGAGTGTTTGCACAAAAGAAAAGGGAAAAAATTTCTTAATTCTTTCCCTTTATTATTTAAATCAGCTTAAATCGTGCTTATAAATTATCTTTTAAAAATTTATTGAAACGCTTGTACAGGTGTAATCTGGTTTTACCTCCATAAATGCTATGGTTTCTGTTGGTATAAATTTGCATTTCGAATTGCTTGTCAGCTTGAACCAATCGCTCTGCAAACTCATAAACATTTTGTACATGAACATTATCATCTGCAGTTCCATGGCAAAGTAATAAGTTCCCTTGTAGTTTGTCTACATGATTAATTGGCGAATTATCATCGTAACCTTTAGGGTTTTCCTGAGGAGTTCTCATAAAGCGTTCGGTATAAACTGAATCATAGTATCTCCAATTGGTTACCGGAGCAATTGCGAGTGCAGCAGCAAAAACATCAGGAGCTTTCTCCAAACAAAGTGATGACATGAATCCACCAAAGCTCCAGCCCCAAATTGCAATTCTATTTTCATCAACAAACGACTCCTCAGACAAAGCTCTTGCTGCTGAAATCATATCGTCCGACTCAAGTCTTCCCAACTGCATGTAGGTACATTTGCGGAATTCCTGACCTCTGGCACCAGTTCCTCGAGGATCAATGCATACCACAATATATCCTTCCTGAGCCAAATACTGATACCAATCAAAACTCCAGCTATTCTGAACACTTTGTGAATTAGGACCACTATACTGAGTCACTAAAACCGGATATTTTTTAGAAGGATTAAAATTGAATGGTTTAATCATCCACGCATTCAGCATTGTCATTCCATCAGCCGCAGGCAACATGGTGAACTCTTTCGGATTGTATTGATAGTTTTTCAACTTCTCAACCAAAGCCTTGTTATCTTCCAACACACGAATTAGTTTGCCTTTGTAATTGTACAGACTAACTGTATTTGGCTGTGTAACACTAGAAAAGTAGTTGATGTAATATTTAAATCCATTACTAAATACAGTTCTATTTGTTCCTTTAGCAGGAGTAATCAGTTTCTTTCCCGTTCCATTCAATTTCACCGAATAAGTGTTTCTGTCCATTGGCGAAACCTCTGCCGATTCGTAATAACACACTTTCTTCACCTCATCAAAACCTAGAAAATCTGTCATATCCCAATCGCCTGATGTAATTTGATTAACCGCTTTACCAGTTACCATATCGAATAAATACAAGTGATTGAAACCATCTTTCTCATCAGGATAAATGAACTGAGTTCCGTTATCTAGGAATGTTAGAAAATCAAAATTACCTTCTTCAACGTAATACTTGTTTTCTTGTGTATACATTACATCCGACTCGCCGGTTTTAGCATTGGCCAGCAAAAACTCCAATTTATTCTGATGACGATTCAAACGGTAAATGGTTAGATTTTTAGGATCTTTGGTCCACTTCAGTCTTGGAATATACTGATCCTTCTCCTCTCCTACATCCATTTTCTTGGTAATACGATCTTCCACGTTGTAAACCCAAACACTTACTTCCGAGTTCTTCTCTCCTGCTTTCGGATATTTGTAAGTATAGTTTTCAGGGTAAAGTGCATTCTCTTTTACTTGCGGATACAAACCTTCAAACTTGTTCATGTTAAACATCTTCACTTCGCTCTCGTCAAACTTCATATAAGCAAGAAATTTACTATCAGGCGACCATGTAAATGCTTTATTAAATTCGAATTCTTCTTCGTAAACCCAATCAGGAGTACCGTTCTGGATTTTATTAAACTCACCATCTTTGGTTATTCTGATTTCCGACCCGAAAAGAACATTATGAATAAATAAGTTGTTGTCTCTTACAAAAGCAATTCTATTTCCATTTGGCGAGAAAGTTGCCAATCGTTGCTTTCCATTTTTTGATAGCGGAACCAACTCCTTATTTTTAAACGAAAAAACGTAATAATCGGCTGTGAACGATCTTCTGTAAATTCTCTCCTGGTTTGTTGTCAACAGTATTCTCTTCTCATCATTACTTAAAGTATATTCACTGATATACTTTAAGTCAGTATCCTTCATTTCACTTAAATCGAAAAGTGTTTCAACAACTTTGCCCGTTGCAAAACTGTATTTCACAATTTTAGTTCCGTTGCCTTCCAATGTAGTATAGTGTACTCCATCATTCATCGAACGTAATCCATACACCGATTTTTGACCAAATGTGCGATTTAGCATCAAATCTTCCATGCTTATTTTCTTCACGTCTTGCTGAGCAAGAACTACAAGTGAGAAACACATCACGATAGCAGATGTTAAAATCAATCTTATTTTTCTCATGTCTGTTGAATTATTTACAATTTGTATAGGTTGTATTTACAAAGTCCAAAGATTCTACTTTTTTGTAGAAAAGAAAAATTTTTAATCCTGATATAAATCAGAACTAATAAGCATTACAAGTCCTAATCGTCTTCATAATATAATATCTCATCTTAAGAAATTGCTAAATCTATTGAAATGCTAAATATTGCTTACAATTTAAATTTCTATTTGCACAGAAAGTTATATCTTTGTGGATTGAATTTCAAAATGGTTGATTTATTATCTCAACCAGCTGAATATTAGAACGAAATTCATATTTTCTATTTAAGTATGTCATGCTGGTTTGTAGCAGTGTGAATAAAAATTAAAAACAATAGGATGATTAAAATTACATTTCCAGATGGAACAGTAAAAGAGTTTGAAGCTGGAGTCTCTGGTATCGAGATTGCGAAAAGCATTTCTAGTCGATTGGCAAAAGAAGTTTTGTCGATAACTGTTAACGATCAGTTGTATGATCTTACACGTGCGATTAACGAAGATGCAAGTATTAAGCTTCACACTTGGGATGATGAAGAAGGGAAACATGCTTTTTGGCATTCTTCAGCTCACTTAATGGCTGAAGCTTTAGAAGCTTTGTATCCGGGAGTAAAATTTGGTATTGGTCCTGCAATTGAGATGGGCTTTTACTACGATGTTGACTTAGGAAATGGAACGGTACTTACCGACAAAGATCTTCCTAAGATTGAACAGAAAATGCTTGAGCTTGCACGTAGCAAGAACGAATATAAAAGAACTGACGTAACAAAAGAGGAAGCTCTTAAGTTTTTCGGTGAAAAAAATGAAGAGTACAAAGTTGAGTTGATCAACGAATTGGAAGATGGTACGATTAGCTTTTACCAACAAGGTGGTTTTACCGATTTGTGTAGAGGACCACACTTGCCAAACACAAGCTATATTAAGGCTATCAAACTTAACTCGGTAGCTGGTGCTTATTGGAGAGGTGACGAAAAACGTCCTCAGCTTACTCGTGTTTATGGTATTACTTTCCCTAAGAAAAAATATCTTGACGAGTATGAGGTAATGATGGAAGAAGCTAAAAAGCGTGACCACAGAAAATTGGGTAAGGAAATGGAATTGTTTACTTTCTCTCAAAATGTTGGTCAGGGTATGCCAATTTGGTTGCCAAAAGGTGCTCAATTGCGTGAAAGCTTAGAATCATTCTTGAAGCGAGTTCAGAAGAAATTTGGATACGAGCAAATTATTACCCCGCATATTGGTAACATTAATTTGTATAAAACTTCCGGTCACTACGACAAGTATGGTGAAGATTCATTCCAGGCAATTCAGACTCCACAAGAGGGTGAAGAGTATTTGTTGAAGCCAATGAACTGCCCTCACCACTGTGAAGCATATAAATTTAAGCCTCGTTCTTATAAAGATCTTCCTGTTCGTTTTGCAGAATTTGGAACCGTTTATCGTTACGAGCAAAGTGGAGAGCTTCACGGATTAACTCGTGTTCGTAGTTTTACTCAAGATGATGCTCATTTGTTCTGTACTCCAGATCAATTGAAAGATGAATTTAAAAAGGTAATCGATATCATTTTCATCATCTTTAAAGCATTGAACTTTACCGAATATGTTGCTCAGGTTTCTCTTCGAGATAAAGAAAATCATGCAAAATATATCGGCGCAGAAGAAAATTGGGATAAAGCTGAAAAAGCAATTATCGAAGCTGCTGAAGAAAAAGGATTGAACACTGTAGTGGAATACGGTGAAGCTGCATTCTATGGTCCAAAGCTTGACTTCATGATTAAAGATGCAATTGGTCGTAAGTGGCAATTGGGTACTATTCAGGTTGATTACAACTTGCCGGAGCGTTTCGAATTGGAATATGTAGGTAGTGATAACCAAAAACATAGACCAATTATGATTCACCGTGCACCGTTTGGATCTATGGAACGATTCGTTGCTGTATTGCTTGAACATACAGGTGGTAAATTCCCATTGTGGTTAACACCTGAACAAGCTGTTATTATGCCGATTAGCGAAAAATATAACGATTATGCAAAAAAAGTTTTAAATTCGTTAAATAATTCCGATATTCGCGCCGTATTAGATGATCGCAACGAGAAAATCGGAAGGAAAATCCGTGACAACGAGTTGAAAAAGACCCCATACCTGATTATTGTTGGCGAAAAAGAAGCTGCAGAAAATACAGTTTCGGTTCGTAAACAAGGAGAAGGTGACATGGGATCTATGACTATTACAGAATTTTCAGAATTTATTAATAAAGAAGTAGAAGCACAATTGTCTTCTATCGAGAATTACTAACTAAAATAGGAGGACCTAGCCATAGCTGGATTTCATCAAAGAAACAACAGAGGTCAAAGAAAACCTCAAGAGGCTCAACACAAAATTAATCAAGCAATTAGAGCCCGCAGTGTTCGCGTTGTTGGAGATAACGTAGAACCAGGAGTTTATTCAATTTCAGAAGCATTAAAACTTGCGGATGAACAAGAATTGGATTTAGTTGAAATTTCACCAAAAGCCGATCCACCAGTTTGTAAGATCATCGATTACAAAAAGTTTCTTTATCAACAGAAAAAGAAACAAAAGGAAATTAAGGCTAAAGCGGTTAAAGTTGTTGTAAAAGAAATTCGTTTCGGACCAAATACCGACGAACATGATTACAACTTTAAATTGAAACATGCTGAGAAATTCCTTAACGAAGGAGCAAAGGTAAAGGCATACGTTTTCTTTAAAGGACGTTCGATCCTGTTTAAAGATAAAGGTGAGATTTTATTGTTAAAATTCGCTCAAGATCTTGAAGAATTAGGAAAAGTTGAACAACTACCTAAATTAGAAGGTAAGCGTATGACAATGTTCATTACTCCAAAGAAAAAGTAGAATAATTTATATATACATTAATTTTTAAATTTGTACAATGCCTAAGATGAAAACAAATTGCAGTGCAAAGAAAAGATTTACTTTGACTGCATCTGGAAAAATCAAAAGAAAGCACGCTTTTAAAAGTCACATTTTGACTAAAAAAAGCACTAAAAGGAAGAGAAATCTTACCTACTTCGGTACTGTAAATAAAGCAGACCAGAAAAACGTTAAGTTAATGCTTAACATGTTGTAAGAATCAGTTATTGATTTTTTTAGTTATTAACCGAGTGGTTAGCACCAAAGAGTCCTTAATTGGAACGCTAACATTCAAAAATTAGGAATTATGCCAAGATCAGTAAATTCTGTAGCTTCAAGAGCTAGAAGAAAAAGAATTTTAAAAGAAACCAGAGGTAACTTTGGAGCAAGAGCTAATGTTTGGACAGTAGCCAAAAATACTTTCGAAAAAGGTTTGCAATATGCTTACCGCGATAGAAAGAAAAAGAAATCAAACTTTAGAGCATTGTGGATTCAGCGTATTAACGCAGCAGCAAGACTTGAAGGTCTTTCTTATTCACAATTGATTGGTTTGATGCACAAAGCTAATATCGAAATTAACCGTAAGGTTTTAGCAGATTTAGCTGTAAATCATCCAGAAGCATTTAAGGCTGTAGTGGGTAAAGCACAAGCAGCTAAATAGTACTATAAATTATTTACTTTGAAAAGGGGTTGTGATTCACAATCCCTTTTTTACGTTTCAACTTCAAATAATTAATGCTTATTGCGCTCAATAAGTACATTATCGAAAAAGCACAATAATAGCAGCAAAGCGTGACATTATTATGCTTTGGATTTACTATTTTTGAAATCATAACAAGGGAAAGCTATTAACCAAACCAATTTCCCTCTAAATAAACCACAAATGAGAATTGCATTAATAGGCTACGGAAAAATGGGTAAAGAAATAGAGCAAATTGCTCTGGATCGTGGTCATGAGATTGGATTAATTATTGATCAGCACAATCCAAAAGATCTTTGTGCAGATCAATTACAAAATATCGATGTTGCCATTGAGTTTACGAATCCTGATTCGGCTTTTGGCAATTATTTAAAATGCTTTGAAGCAAATGTTCCTGTTGTGTCAGGAACAACTGGTTGGCTAGATCGATTGCCAGAAATTGAGAAGCAATGTAAGGAAGGCAAAGGGTTCTTTTATGCATCAAACTTTAGTTTGGGAGTAAATCTGTTTTTCGAATTGAATAAGAAACTAACTAAACTAATGGCTCCATTTAAGGAATACAATGTAGATATGGAAGAAATTCACCATATACACAAATTAGATTCTCCGAGTGGAACTGCTTTGACATTGGCCGAAGGGATTATTGAAAATCACCCAAAGAAAGACAAGTGGATTGAAGCTACAAGCATGAAAGAAGACGAACTTAGCATATTGGCCAAACGCCACGGTGCAGTGCCTGGTACACATTCTATCACCTGGCATTCTGAAGTTGATGAAATTATGATTCAGCATCAAGCTTACAGTAGAAAAGGATTTGCTTTAGGAGCAGTACTAGCAGCCGAATTTATGCCGAAAAAAGAAGGCTTTTATGGCATGAAAGATTTGCTTCAACTATAACAGAACATTGAGTAATCATTTAAATTTTATTGAATGGCAAACATACTAAGAAACAAATGGTTTAAGTTTTCAATCGCACTTATCATTACTCTGTTAATGATTATATGGATTGGCAATTATTGGCTTTTATTAGGATTACCAGTCCTTTTTGATGTTTATATCAGTAAAAAGGTACATTGGGCCTTCTGGAAGAAAAAAGGAGTTAAAAAACAAAGTACAGCTGTTGAATGGATTGATGCCATTATTTTTGCAGTAGTTGCAGCAACAATCATTAGAATGTTTTTTATTGAAGCTTACACAATTCCAACCAGCTCGATGGAGAAATCCTTACTTGTTGGAGATTATTTATTTGTAAGCAAGGTAGCTTATGGTCCTAAAGTACCTAACACACCTCTATCCTTCCCTTTTGCACATCACACTATGCCTGGAACGACCAAAACCAAATCGTACTTGGAATGGATAAACTGGCCTTACAAACGCCTTGCAGGACTAAATGAGATAAAACGCAACGATGTTGTGGTATTTAATTTCCCGGCTGGCGATACCATTGTTGTAGGAGCTGAAAACCCCGATTACTATTCTCAATTAAGGGCTGCTACTACTACTTTAAAAGAAAATGACATGAGACGAGGTCGTGCACTTCAATCAGATCAAACCTATATGAAAGTCGCACGTAAATATTTCGCCCAAAACATGGAAATTGATACACGTCCGGTTGATAAGCGTGAAAACTATATCAAAAGATGTGTTGCCATGCCTGGTGATACCATTTCCAGTATAGATGGTCAACTTTACATTAATGGGAAAGCACAAGATAAAGTTGGAGAAGTTCAATACAATTACGAAATCCGTACAAATGGAACTATGATCAATCCTCGAAAATTAGAGGAAATGAACATATCCAAAGATGAAATTAGTCATAGCGGTTCTGTGTATCACATTCCTCTATCAAAAGAAAAAGCGGATAAGCTAGCTAAACTTAGTAATATCTCATCGATGGTTAAAATGGTTCATGGAGTTGGCACAGAAGAAGATGTTTTCCCATTTAGCGAACATTACAACTGGAATAGAGATAATTTTGGGCCTCTTGTTATCCCACAAAAAGGTCAAACCGTAGCATTAAACCTTAAAACTCTTCCATTGTACGAAAGAGCCATTCATGCGTACGAAGGAAATGATTTGGTAGTAAAAGATTCTACTATTTACATCAATGGGAAACAAGCAGATAAGTACACTTTTGAAATGGATTACTACTGGATGATGGGTGACAATCGCCACCGTTCAGCCGATTCACGCTATTGGGGATACGTTCCGGAAGACCATGTGGTAGGAAAAGCTTCATTCATCTGGCTATCGCTTGATAAAGATCAAAGCGGCTTTGGAAAAATCCGATGGGATAGAATATTTAAATGGATTCACTAAAAGAGTAATCATTATACCAAAAGGCATCTTTATAGATGCCTTTTTCTTTTATCTATATTTTTTATAGTTTCGCAGTCCAAACAGAATTAATACCGATTTGTTGCTAAACTACTCATTTATTTCGCTATACTCATAACTGAGTGATAGCAATCTATCGGCATTATACCAATGTATAAATTAACATCTAAAAAGGTATAAAATGGAAAATACCACAGCTCTTCTATCAACAGCCTATTTTGCACCAATTCAGTATTATTGCAAACTGATTCAGTACCCCAATGTGATGATTGAACAATGGGAAAACTATTCAAAGCAATCCTACCGCAACAGGTGTAACATTTATGGTGCAAACGGAGCTTTGGCAATTTCTGTTCCCGTGGTAAAGGCTACCAATAAAAAGGTATTAACCAAGGATGTGAAAATCTCTTACGATACCAACTGGCAAAAACTACATTGGAAAGGAATCGAATCTGCATACAAATCATCACCTTTTTACGAATATTACATCGATGATTTAGAGCGATTTTTTAATCAAAAATGGGATTTTCTTTTAGATTTTAATCTTGAAATTCAAACCGAGATTAGTGAAATTCTGGAAATAGAAAACAAGCATTCCTTAACCGAAGATTTTATTCCTTTAGATGCTCCTGATATTACTGATTTTAGAAATGTTATTCATCCAAAACCATCAAAAGGAATAAATGATACTGAGTTTGCCCCACAATTTTACACTCAAGTTTTTGGTGACAAACATGGTTTCATTCCCAACCTTAGCATTTTGGATTTGATATTTAATTTGGGTCCTGATAGCTCTTACTATCTGGAATCTTGCCTAAAATAGTTTAAGGTAATCTTTCAGATCATGCATAATTTCATCATGATCGAAAGCCAAGGGTGGTAAATTTCTTACATCAAGCCATTGAGCTTTTAATGCATCATCATCGCCTTTAACTTGCGGTAAATCTTCTGTCTCCATTTGAGCCAAATAAACAACAGAAACCGTACGTCCTCTTGGATCACGATCTACAGCTCCATACGTTTTGAACTGCTTTATTGAAACCCCTTCAAAACCTGTTTCTTCCTTTAACTCGCGATAAGCTGCAGTATCCAAATCTTCATCCATATCCACAAACCCACCAGGAAAAGCCCACTTGTTTTTGAAAGGATCATTGGCTCTCTCAATTAACAACACGTAGTTATTGCTTTTACATTTGCAAAAAATGGCACAATCAACGGTTAATGCCGGGCGTGGATATTCGTATGTATACATGATTTAGCTTATTGAATATTGAAGTCATTATAGACTTCAATTTGCTGATTACTGTTTAATGATTCTTTTAATCACTCTCAATTTATGCGTGTAGCGTTTGGTATCAACATTAAAAATTCCTTGATGATCAACATTATCAATTCTCACCTTACCGGAAGCATGTATAATTTTGTGTCTATCCCAAATGATACCAACATGTGTAATTTTACCTTCCGCATTGTCAAAGAAGGCCAAATCTCCTGGCAATGCCTCTTCAACAAAAGTTAAAGGTTCGCCAACCAAAACTTGCTGACTGGCATCTCGAGGTAAACTTATACCATTTAGTTTGTAAACAATTTGAGTTAAGCCAGAACAATCAATCCCATATGGCGTTCTCCCTCCCCAAAGGTAAGGTGCATTAAAATATTTTAATGCGGCTTCAATTATGGAATCACGGACATTTGTTTCATCACCATTTTCGGTAACTTTTCCTTGATAAAAGTACTTCTTCTCTCCTATTTTAAAAGATTTCTCTTCTCGATTACAAAACGGGAATGAACTTCCTGGAACAATCAATTTGTTGGAATAATCTTTCTCCTGAAAAACAAGATTAAAAGTATCATTAGCTACTGCTGATAATTGGGTAGCCAGCAAATTATAGAACTCTTCATCGATAACACTTATCATTTTAGTATCAACCCAACCCTCGTAATTATCATAGGCTAATCGTACCTTACTCCAGTTTTCAACATCCTCAATAATTTCAAAATGTTCTCCAAATAAAATTTGGGTTACCATTTCGCTTTTTTCGGCAGGTTCGCTGCGTACTGGGATGATACTTAAATCGGAAATTCCGTAATTCATTTATTGGTTGCTTAATGATTGTTATCAATCAAATATAAAAAATATAATTATGTTTTTACATTTGCATTGATATATTTGCTGTGTATATCGCAGGTAAAAGAAAGGAATAAATATTTTTTACCAAAAAATATTCAACTAATTTTATAAAAAGAATTTCAACACTCCTAATCAGAATAGAATGAATAAATACTTTAGGTTAATTCGACAAAACTTAAGTAACATTTATCGCTTTACCATTACTACAATTACCATTGTACTGATCATGCTTCTATTCCCGAATACGGGTAACTTTAAGTATGAATACCAGAAAGGTAAGCCTTGGATGCACGAAACCCTTATCGCTCCCTTTGATTTTTCCATACTAAAAACAGAAAAAGAATTGAATCAGGATCGCGATAGTATTTTGAATCAATTCAGCCCCTATTTTAAGGTCGACACTTCTGTTTATCCTTCGGTAATCGAAAAGTTTGAAAAGAATTTTGAGACAAATTGGAGCAAATTTGAGAAATCTTCAGCCTATAAAAAGCTAAACTTTTCACAAAAGAGATCAGATTCCGAAAAATTACTATGCTACAATTACCTTAAAACAAACCTTAAGAATTATTACAATATCGGAATTGCTGATTTTCAAAATGAGAAGCAACAATACAACTTCAATCTGACAGAAACAATCAACAAATCAATAAATAACATTAATGAGAAAGTTCTTACCGATAAAATATACTCAGCAAGAACTGCCTATGAAAACATTAGTTCAAATTTAAAATCAGATTACAACAATCCCATTTTTCAAAGCTTTCTTCAGAATTTAAATCTTGATTCTTACCTGACTCAAAATCTGTTTTACGACAAAACCATGTCTGATCAGGTTAAAAACAGCATGCTTTCTAATATATCACTTACCAAAGGTAAAGTCGATTTTGGAACTCGTATTGTGTTAAGAGGAGATGTAATTAATGACGATACTTTTCTCATTTTAGAATCGCTAAAAAAAGAATATGAAAGCTTTTTAGGAGCATCGCAAAATCATTACCTAATTATTGGGGGACAAGCTCTATTAATCATTTCCTGTGTAATTCTTTTGTTTTTATATCTACGAAACTTTAGAAAGAAAATCTTGCACGACAACAAAAAACTCCTTTTCATATTTCTGTTGGTCTTGTTATTTGTTGCACTCACCACTCTGATATTAAAACTCCAAAATCAAGGCGTTGATGTTAACATTTACATTATTCCGTTTGCACTAATTACTATTGTGGTACGAACATTAATGGATAGCCGAACAGCATTATTTGTTTTTATTGTTACGGTTTTAATTACCGGATTCCTAGCTCCTAACGGTTTCGAATTTGTATTTCTTCAATTGGCAGCAGGTATCATGGCCATTTATAGTCTGCCTAGACTTGAGAGACGGGGTCAGCTTGTACTAACTGCCATTATTACATTCTGTACCTACAGTGTTATTTATTTTGCGTTCTCGATTACTCAGGAAGGCAGCATTGAAGAGATAGAATGGTTCAATTTTGTGTGGTTTGCTTTTAATGGACTACTACTTACTTTCTCCTATTCTTTAATTTACATTTTTGAGAAGTTATTTGGATTCCTTTCTGATGTTACACTAATAGAGTTATCGAATCAAAACCATCCACTATTACGACAGCTAATTCAACAATCGCCGGGAACATTCCAACACTGCTTGCAGGTTGCCAATCTTGCCGAAGCTGCAATTAATAAAATCGGAGGTAATCCTCTATTAGTAAGAACTGGTGCACTTTATCACGATATTGGTAAAATGAAGCATCCAATTTATTTTATCGAAAATCAGATGTCTAACAAAAACCCGCATGATGATCTTGAATTTGATAAGAGTGCGCAAATCATTACCGATCATGTAAAATTTGGAGTGAAAATTGCAAAAAAACACAAGTTACCACAACAAATTATTGACTTTATTGAAACTCACCATGGGGCAGGTAAAGTAATGTACTTCTATACATCCTTTAAAAACAAATACCCTGACAAGGAAATTGATGAAGAGAAGTTCCAGTATCCAGGTCCAGATCCTTTTACCAAAGAAACCGCTGTTTTAATGATGGCCGATGGTATTGAAGCTGCTTCGAGAAGTTTGAAAGAAAAAACTCCTGAAACCATTCGTGAGTTAATCGATAAAATCATTGACAAGCAGGTAAAAGAAAATCGCTTTGCCAACTCAGATATCACCTTCAAGAATATCAATGAAATCAAAGAGATTTTCACAAATAACTTGATTAATGTGTATCATGCAAGAATTGAATATCCCAAAGAAATAAAAAGCAAAGACTAATTAACTTGAAATTGAAACCAGCTTAAGCAGAACCTACTACTCAAGCTGGTTTCTTTTTATGCAAAATTACATATACTTATTATAACAGGTATTAAAATTATTTTTAATACTTATTAAAAGTAATTTTGATACCTGTTAAAAATAAAACAGCAAAGTACACCTGTGGTTACCTTGCGCTTTGAACCAATAAAAACTAAATGTTGAATACAACGGTTAAAACACATTCTAAAAACAACAATACCTGTATTTGTTACCCCCAATTTCTTCTTTCTAATCAATCGTATTTGTCATCAGCATTTTGAGAAAACTCAATTTTTTTCCCTCTCCTATTTTTTGTAACTTATAGAATGTGACCAACTTCACACAAAACATATTAGTTTTTAATGTGATATTTATTTGATGTAAAACCATCTGTTTACTAAATCTTCACCCAAAACCCTACTATTATGATACGAAATAGCATATTTTTACTCGGTCTGATTGTATCGATTGCATTTGCAGTGTCTTGTCAACCTGAAAAAAAAGTAGATGAAAAGAAGACAGGCGACACAGTGATACAAAGAAAATTAGCCAACTATGCAGAAGTTAAGCTATCTGCAGATCTAAGCTCCCTCTCTTCCCAGCAAATAAAATTGTTCTCCCATCTAATAAAGGCTGCCGAAGCTATTGATGATATGTATTGGATGCAGTCCTATGGAGATAAAGATGCTCTATTAAATGGCATTCAGGATCCTGATATGAAACAGTATGCCAAAATAAATTATGGTCCTTGGGATAGATTAGATGGATTTAAACCATTCACTGAAGACTTTCCTCCCAGACCATTAGGAATTGGCTTTTTCCCTGCCGATATTAATCAGGAAGAGTTCTTTCAATTGAATAATGATGAAAAATACAGTGCTTTTACAACGCTAACAAGAGATGAAAGTGGAAAGTTAAAAGTGGTTCCTTTTAAAGCTTCTTATAAAAAGCAATTACAATTGGCTGCAGATCATTTGAAAGAAGCAGCAAATCTGGCTGAATCAGAAGATTTCAAAGAATATTTACAGCAAAGAGCTAAAGATCTTACTTCCGATAACTTTACAGAAAGTAACAAGCTTTGGTTAGAGCTTAGCAATAACCAACTAGATTTTATTGCAGGTCCGATTGTAAATACAGAAGATCATTTAATCTGGACAAAATACTCCTATGGTGCCTTTATTCTTTTAAGAGATAACGAATGCACCAAAAATGTGTCTAAATATGCTTCCTTACTACCTTTTTTACAGCAGAACTTACCAGTTGATGAAAAGCTTAAAGCCGAATCTGTAAGCAGTACGGCTAATCTGTCAATCTATAATGTACTGTACAATTCTGGCTACTGCAACGCTGGAAATAAACTAATTGGATTAAATCTTCCCGTAGGTCTTCAAAATACATCTGAAGCCAAACGAGTGTACTTTAAAAATGTAATGCACGCCAAATTCGATAAAATATTAAATCCAATTAGCGAATTGGTCATTGATGAAAAACAACGTAAACATATAAATTTCGAATCGTTTTTCTTGAATACCATTTTCTTTGAACTTACCAGTGGTATTGATATCTCGAACACAGTTAATGGAAATGGAAATGTAAAAGATGCCTTAAAAGAGCATTACAACGTTATTAATGAGCTAAAAAACGATGTGCTAAGAATGTATCTTTTAAACCAGGTTCACGATATGCGACAAATAGAAGAAATAGATATGCTTGACAACTATGTAACCTATATGGCCGACGTTTTTAGATCTATTCGATTTGGCGTAACCGACGCTCAAGGGGTTGCAAATATGATCCGCTTCTATTACTTTGAGGAACATGAAGCCTTTAAATACAATCAAAATACAGGAACCTATAAAATCAATGATTACAAAATGGAGAAAGCAATTGAATCATTGGCCAAAATGGTACTTGAAATTCAAGGGAATGGTGACTATGCAGCTGCAGATAAACTGATAAAGGATAAGGGATATATAAGAAATGAGTTGTTGCAGGATTTATATCGAATTCAACATGCAAAAATACCTAAAGATCTAACTTATGATCAAGGAGAAAAGGTAATAATCGCTGAAAAGTAATTTTACTTTAAACGGGTAATTTTTAAAGGGCATCCAAGAGATGCCTTTTTTTATACCTCAAATAAAATATTAATCATATATTTGAGTTTTCTCTAAAATTTAGAATATATGTTTCGTCTATTAAGCTCTTTCTTATTCGTATTAATTGCAAATTACTGTTTTTCTCAGCAAGTAAAAGTTGTTGATAAAGAAACTAATAAGCCAATTGAGAATGTATACATATTTGACAAATACAATTCCACTCTAACCAATAAATTCGGAATTGCCGATTTATCAGAATTTAAAGAAAAAGGGCATATTTATTTTCAACATCCTTCTTTTCAAAACTTGGAATTGGATTTTGACGAAATTAAACTTAGAAATTTCACAGTTCGACTACTTTCAAATATTTTCCCCATACAAGAGGTTGTAGTTTCTGCAAATAAATGGGAACAAAACATTAAGGAAGTTCCTTTAAAAGTTCATAGAATAGATAAAAATGAAATCGCTGAAGTTAATTCTCAAACAACGGCGGACCTTTTAAAATCATGTAACCAGGTTTATATTCAAAAAAGTCAGTTGGGTGGCGGGAGCCCAATGATTAGAGGTTTTGCCGCAAACCGGGTTCTACTTGTTCTGGATGGAGTTCGTTTGAACAATGCCATATATAGAAGCGGGAATTTGCAAAATGTTATTAGCATTGATGCAAATAGTCTGGAATCGGCGGAAATTATTTTAGGGCCTGGATCAATTATTTACGGTAGTGATGCAATTGGAGGTGTTATGGATTTTCATAGCATAAAGCCACTCTACTCTACTTCGGGAAAAACCAATACCAAATTTAGATACAAAAACCGTTATTCATCTGCTAATAATGAAGTAATGAACCACGTATCGTATAATGTTGGAAAAGAAAGTTTAAGTTTTGCAGGAAGTGTTACTTACAGTGATTTTGATGATCAAAAAATGGGTAGTCATGGTCCTGATGAGTATTTAAGGAATGAATATGTTATTCGAGAAAATGGAACAGATAAAATAATCTCAAACTCTGATCCAAAAACCCAAAAACAGTCTGGGTACAACCAATTCAACCTTGTTCAAAAGATCAGGTACAAAGCTTCTGAAAACACGGATTTACTTTATGGTTTTCACTATACAACGAGTTCTGATATTCCTCGTTACGATAGATTAATTCAATACAAAGGAGATAATTTAAAGTATGCAGAATGGTATTATGGACCGCAAACATTACAAATGCACAACTTTCAACTAGCATTAAAAAAAGCCAATCTTTTATATGATTCATTCAAATTAACTACAGCATTTCAGAATTATAAAGAAAGTAGACATGATAGAAAATTCTCATCTGCTTCAAAACGTAGTCGTTCTGAAAAATTAAATATTTACATTCTAAATGCCGATGCTGAAAAAGAACTATCCAAATCAACTCATTTGTTTTGGGGAGCAGAAATGACCTACAATCGTTTAAGATCAAAAGGACATAGCACCAATATTGAAACCAATGCCTTCGAAGAAATTGCAAGTCGTTATCCTGATAAATCAAAATATTCAAGCCTGGCTGTTTACAGCAATATCAAACGAAAATTAAATTCAAATTGGACTTTAAATACGGGAATTAGGTACTCTCACATCTGGATCAATTCTGAACTAGATAATACTTACTATAACTTCCCTTTTACCAAACTTGATTTATCCACCGGAGCTCTTAATGGTGGCATAGGGGTTACATACAATTCCGATTTAGGTTGGGATTTCAAATTAAATGCAAGCTCTGGTTTTCGAGCTCCTAACATTGATGATATAGGTAAAGTTTTTGATTCTGAGCCTGGAAAAGTTGTAGTTCCTAATAAGGACTTAAAACCAGAATACATTTATAATGTAGACTTTAATGTCAGTAAAAATTTTAATCAGAAATTTTTTATCGATATCAACGCCTTTTATTCTTTTCTTGATGATGCGATGATTAGAAGCGACTATAGTTTTGATGGTCGAAATACAATAATTTACGACGGTGTGGAAAGTGAAGTCCAGGCGATAGTTAATGCTGATAATGCTAAAGTATGGGGTATAAACTTTCAATGCATTGCAAAAATCAATCAAAACTTTTCAGCAACAGCAAATATGAACTACAATAATGGAGAATACAAAGACGGCAGTCCGGTAAGACATGTTGCTCCTGTGTTTAGTTCATTTAAACTTGATTATAAGTCGAATAAATTGTCTTCCAATATTGCATTAGAATACAACGCAAAAATAGCCTACAAAGACCTTGCAGGGGTCGAAAAAGACAAACCATACCTGTATGCTTCGGATAAGAATGGCAATCCTTATTCTCCTGAGTGGTTAATTGTAAATTGGAACAACAATTATCAACTCAGCAAATCTATAAATCTCAACTTTTCAATTGAGAATTTATTTGACAAACGATATCGTCCATACTCTTCAGGAATAGCCGGTGTTGGAAGGAATTATGTTGTGGGAGTAGTTTACAGCATTTAGCTATAAAATCAAAAATAAATAATGCTATTCTGGTTAATTTTGATTAAATTGGCTACAAGTTAACTCCCTAAAATAGATATAGTAATGTATAAGTTCGTTTTTTTTATAAGCATATTATCGTTTTATACTTTAATCGGTAACGCACAAAAGCAACCTCAAAAATTGAATTCGAATTTAAACTTGTATTCAACGTCATTAATGAATTTTTATAATGACGTTATCAAGGTAAAAATAGCAGAAGAGAATACTTCAACTCAGTTTAATGGAAGTCCTTATGTCAATGATAGATTTAGTAAAGGCTCTTTGGTAACAAAAGATAGTTTGCTTTATTCAGGGCTTCTTCTTAGATATAATAACTATAAGGATATAATGGAGTTTCAAAAAAACAATACGGCTTTTGAAATATCTCATCAATTTCCTTTATTACAAATCATGTTTGACGGAAAAATCTACGAACGATTTACCTACCAAGATAGCAACGAATTGACAACTGGTTTTTTCTTGCAATTATTTAAAGGTAATTTCAGTTTGTATTCAAAAGAAAAGATAGTTCTAAAAAGCGGTAGACCTGCTAAGGGTTACCAAACTAGAACACTTCCAACTTTTCAAAAAACATCAATTCAATTATACATTAAAGACAGTAACGATAAACTTACAAGAATAAATAATAAAAAGGATTTACTTAATTTATTCCCATTAAATAGAAATAAGGTATCGGAATTTATAAAAAGCAACCATCTAAAAACTAATAATCAATCAGATCTTATTAAAATCCTTGATTATTGCAACAATCTTAAAATATAGAACTCTGCATTCATTGGAGCTTTTATTTTTTAAAAATAAGTCCTGCAATTAAATATGGTATAATATTTAATTGCAGGATTTATCTTGTAATACAATTTCCTCTAATCATTTTGATTTATAAGAATCGAATAAAGTTTACATTCAACTTGTTTCCTTTGCAACATATTCTACATATTTGCTCAGCACATTCAATTACTCCTTTCAACGTTCAATATTATCAATATGTCATGCCATAAATGAATGTAAATATGTTGAAATTAACATCTATCCTTCTACATTCTACCAACTGTAACACAATTGAGCCACTCTTTTAAACTCTATTGTATCAGCTCACATAAAATCGGGAGTAATATTCTGCTATAGTTTTCACTCCTCTGCTATCTTCATGAAAAAATCCTTTATACAATACTTTACACCTTTTTCAGAAAGAACATAGTTTATGCTGATATGCGTATAAAATAATTTTCTTCCTCATTTTGCAATTATCAAATCAATCAATACACTATCAATAGCACTATTTAATGCACGCAGCAAATAATCCTATCATACGATATTAAATTGTTGAAACAAAAAGTATCTATTTCGATCCTATGAATTAAACTGACTTTACTACTAATACTCTTAAAACAATATTTTTATCAGAGAAAAAGGGGCTATCTCAATTGAGATAGCCCCTTCGAATTAATTCTATTTAAATATTAATTAATGTCCCAAAATAATTTTGTGTCCATTTCATCTCCACCGATAGCAGCAGCTGCCGCATCATATTCTGTTCCATTAAGTGTTGCCTCTTCAATAGGATATAAAAATCTAACAGGAACTTCTGGATCTTCATAACCAATAAGATTATCATCATCATCAAAAATTGGAAATCCTTTTAGAATTCCAAAATCCAATAAACGATAAGTTGTCCATCCCTCAAAACCATTATTAAATAATGATATCCATTTTTGAGATCCTATCTTAACCTTCCAATCTCCAGTTGCAGTTGTATAAGCTACCTCAGGTTGTGCCAAAAAAGTAGATGCTTCTGTACCATCAACACCCCATTCTGCCATAGATGCTAATACAGCTGCATTATAATGATCTTCTGCAGTACCAGTAACAGTGTAACCTCTCTCAGCTGCCTCTGCAAGTAAAAATTCAACCTCTGCATAAGACATCAAAACACCTTCCAATTCTGGGTCATGAAATAAATCTCCAATATGTGAATTCTTAGAATAAGAATTTGCAGTTCCGTAAATTCCACCTTTATAAGATCCGTCATATAACGTAAAATAAACAGAACGTCTTGGATCATTTTGAGCATTCATGTAATCCACTAAATGATTTGCAGCAACGAAATCTTTTCTACCACTTTGTACCAAATCTACCCATAAAGGATTAGTATTTGGTGATAATGGCATATAATCTATTTTAAAATTATCTGCATTACTACTAATTAGAGTATTACTAATTGCTTCTTCAGCAGTCGCCTGTGCAACTGATGGATTTACGTCTGCCAATCTTAATGCAAGTCTTAATTTTAAAGAATTTGCATATTTCAACCAATTTGACATATTTCCTCCATAAATTGGATCATTTGCATCTAACCCTCCATAACCAGTACTGATCATATCAATTGCATTATCCAATTCTGTCAAAATATTTGAATATACAGTTGCAGCATCATCATAAGAAGGTTCTGGATTTTCAATATCTAATGCATCTGTATATGGAACATCTCCAAACAAGTCTACTAAATTAGAATATGCAAGGACCTCTATTATTTTAATACAAGCAAGCTTATTATCACGAATAGCTTCTTCACTTACTGGATTAACGCCTGGTAAAACAGCATTATTAATAGAAACTTTAGCCCCATCTAAATCTTTCAAAACATCGCGGTACAATGTTCGCCACATATTTCTACCAATATTTCTTGTGGTCTGATTATATTGACTTTCATCAGGATAGGTAGTTTGAGCCCAATATTGAGAATAAAGTCTGAATACATTACTATTAACATTAGTATTCAACATTAAATAATAATAATCAAGAACAGCATTTGTAAATAATGGTCCTGGAGGAACTTCCGATGCATTTTTTGTATCTGTATTTCTCTCTTCCAAATCATCATCGAATCCTGAACATGCCGATATCACAGCAAGTGAAAACAGCAGTATTCCAAATTTATATATATATTTTTTCATCTGATTATAAATTTTTAAAAGTCAATTTTCACATTAAATCCAAAATTTCTTACTGTTGGGTATGAACCCGAAAGATATCCTTGAGCTAAACCTGCAGATAATCCAGATTCAGGATCTGCATAAGGAACATGCTTATCTATAATCCAAAGGTTACGTCCAATCAAAGAAAGTGATACATTTTGTGCAAATCCACTTATTAAGCTTTTCGGTAAATTATACGTTAATGACAACTCTCTTAACTTAACAAAAGAAGCATCATAAATTGTTAATGCCGAAGGATTTCTTGAGTTATTACCCCAATAATATGCTCCACCATAGTAGTCGGCTCTCGCACGTGTAGTATTAACTTGTCCGTCAGCAGTTACACCTTGATTTAAAATACCACCACCTTCAGATACAGGATCGCGTTTAGGATTTCCTAGCTCATTCAAGCCAGCCGTATGCTTCAAAACACCGGTACCTTGTCCATAATGCATATCAAGAGAATAAACATCTCCACCCTGTTGAATATCAATCAAGAAACTCAATGTCAACCCTTTATAACTAATCGTATTTGTAATACCTCCTGTCCAATCAGGATTCTGATCTCCAATTACTTGATCTGTTTGTGATACATAATAGCCAGACGAGTTTACAATTCTTTCACCATTTTCATGATACAAGAAACCTGTTCCTCTAATTGTTCCTAGAGGTTTTCCTTTAGTTGCATTGATAGAAACTCCTCCTTGATATGAATTAATAACAATGTTATCAAGGCCTTGATACAAGTCTACAACTTCACTTTTATTTTTAGCCCAGTTGATATTAACGTCCCAGCTAAAATCTTTTGTTTTTACAGGTGTACCATAAAGACCTAATTCTATACCTTTATTTTCAACCTCTGCAGCATTAACCCATCTTTGTGAATAACCAGTCGCCTTACTCTGTTCAACAGGAATCAACATATCCTCTGTTGTTTTATGATAAAGTGACAAATCAACACCTAATCTATTATTAAGAACTTTTGTTTCCAAACCAAATTCATACTCTTTAGTTCTCTCTTCTTTCAGTTCTTGATTATTTTTAGTAGAACTATAACTATATCTCTGGTATTGACCAAAATTTTCGTCACGAACATAGGTGTCAAATACATTTAAAGGACTAGTATCATTCCCTACTTCCGCATAACTTAATCTTATTTTTGCAAGATTTAGCCAAGAGTAATCCATTAGACTTGATAACAAGAAACTTGTTGAAGCCGAGTAATAGTTATAATTATTATCACTTTTAGGTAATGATGAAGATTGATCAATACGATCGGTCAATTCTAGATACAAGAAATCTTTATAAGATAATGTAGCTTGAGCATATACACCATAAACCCTTTTCTCTTCTAAACTTTCAAAAGGGAAAGGATTCGGATTTGCTGAATTACTTAACGCATAAATACCAGGCACTACAAGACCACCTAAGGTAGAACTAATTACGCGATCTGTTTTTTCATCTCTAATGTTAAAACCAACAACTCCCGATAATGCAAAATCATCAGCGATCTTTGTATCGTAATTAAACATCAAATCGTAATTCAATTCTGTTCTTTGAATATCTTGACGTTGATATCCTGAACTTTCATCCTGACGAAGCAAGCCAAATGGAGCTGGAGTAGATCCTACTGCTCTCCTTTCTTCACGAATTTCATTGTAAGTATCCAAAGAAACTCTTGCTGTAATATCTAACCAATCAAAGGCATCAAAATTCAAATATACATTTCCGTAAAATCTATCACGTGCATCAGATTGATAATTCTCATATCTGGTCCAATAAGGGTTATCCCAAAAAATAGGGGTTAAAGGATCACCTCCAATAGTTGCAGTATGATTCCAAGTATAATTTTGTCTTGTATCCTTATATATCCTCTCTTGATCTTTAACATCAACATTTACCTGCCACCATTGGCGGAACTGAGACATTAAATTATCTGAATATCCAGTAGAATTACGACCTTTTGTATCTTGAAATGATGCATTGGCACTAATACCCACCTTCAACCTATCATTAATTTGATTATCTCCATTAAATGCAATAGTATTACGATTTAATTTTGAATTTGGTAAAACACCAGAAGTATGGAAGTTTGTAAAACTCAATCTAAATGTACCATTTTCTCCACCTCCAGTTAACTCTACATTATTAGTAAAACCAACTTCTGTTTCAAAAAAGTCAGATGGATCATTATCCGCTCCTTTATATTCGTATGCTTTCTGATAGTTTGGAGAACCAGGCACAAAAGAGTCCCACTGATATGCCATTGTACCATCAAATTTAGCTCCATAAGAACCATCTTCATAAAGTGGCACAACTAAATCATCAACTCCATCTCCGTCAAAATCAAAATCATCAAAACCATCGGTATTTCCATAATACCAAGGTGCATATCCTGCACCATACTCTTTCTGATATTTCGCAAATGTTTCCTTATCAATACGACCAATTGAAACACCTGAATTAATGCTTATACCTAATCCTTTTTTTGCAGTACCTTTTTTAGTAGTAACCATAACAACACCATTGGCTCCACGTGAACCATATATAGCTGTTGCAGCTGCACCCTTAAGTACACTCATTGCCTCAATATCATCTGGATTAATATCAGATAAAGCACTACCATAATCATAACCAGTACTACCACTACGTTGAGCACTTGAATTAAATGTAGAACCTCCAATAGGTACACCATCAACAACAAATAAAGGTTGGTTACTTCCAAAAATAGAAGAGTTACCTCTAATTACCATATTTGGAGATCCACCGAAGTTGTTTGATTGCTTAATCTGAACACCTGCAATTTTACCTGACATGGAACTCATCAAGTTCTGTTGCTTAACTTTTGTAACTTCATCGCCGCCCAAATCAGTTACCGAATATCCAAGAGATTTTTTTTCTCGAGTAACACCTAACGCTGTTACTACGACTTCATCCATACCAATAGATTCAGTTTGAAGAACAACATTAATTACAGTTTTATTTCCAACTGCGATTTCTTGAGTAACCATACCAACGAAGCTAAACATTAAAATGTCTTCAGGGGATGCCTCTAAGGTATACTTACCATCGATATCGGTACTGGCTCCAATCGTAGTACCTTTAATAACAACAGATACTCCAGGCATGCCCAGACCATCTTCAGCATTAGTTACCGTACCGGTAATCTGTTTGCTTTGCGCATTTACTATCTGTAATCCCATAAACATGAGGAAGACAAATAGTCCAATCATTTTTTTCATAAAAAAAACTTTTTAGTTAGTAATTAAGTAAAGATGCAAAATGGTTAATGGTAATTCTTGAGAATAAAAATAGCACTTTAATTGGTTTTAACAAATTTTAACACTTCCTAATCGGTACTATTTTCAGTTATTTAAGTAAATTATCGCAATACTTTATGATAATATTTACAGCGACAATCATTACAAGATTAATTTTTAATTATAATTAGTGTAAAAAAGGGAGTTTTATCACTATTGTATGATATACTATTGTTACTACCTCTTAAATATTATCTAAAAGAGATTAAATATGATCAAATTTTCAGCCCCTCTATTAAATTAATATGTTACTCTTAAAAATAACGCAAGTCACGCAAAAGTTATCCAACAAATTATCAAGCAGAGAAATTTTAATTCAATCAGTAAATCATATTAATTCATGATACTAGTAATCTTTTAAGCAATTAATAGGGTAATATACCCCTCAATTCATTCTATTAAAACCTAAATACTTAAAAGTAGTTTATAGCTTAAGCTTGCAGGGGCAGAAAAAAGAGTAAGTATATCTGCTTACCAAGGATAATAATGATACTCACTACTCTCTGGAAAGGTATATTGTAATTTAAATAATTCTTATAAACTTACAGCTTCAATAAATTTCACCTTTGTAAGCGAGAATTTATTTAACAAGGTGCATCTCTTGTAAACTATTGTAGTTACTAGTATTGATAACAATTTTGTGGTAAGCATTTTTTTCGTAATAATTCTAAGTTTTACTAAAACTATTCATTTGCGGAGTCAGATTTATTTAATATTTACAGTCAAAAACTGAAAAAAATATCATGTTAATATAAGAAGATCTTAATATAAAACTTGTTCTTGAGTTTATCACTCGAATACTTTAATTAAATTCTACAGTTTAGAAAGAAAAGTTAAAAAAAAGTCCCCAAGGAATATACCTTGGAGACTTTTTACTTTTTATTTAATAAAAACAATCAATAACGACTATTTAAATTAAAGGCTAGTCGTTTCTCGTAAACAAGAAATTATAGGTTCCAAATGATCCTTCATCCACAGTAATTTTAAATTGCATCTCGAAAGAACCATCACAAGACTTATACAGACCTCCACCAGGACCATAATAGTAGTTTGTATAATCCCCCCAAGGAGCACTTGGGCCAAGAAGCGAAGTTACTACATCTACTTTAAATGAGTTAGGATCAATGTTTAATTCAAGTAAATTATCATTTGCAGCTCCACCTTCCATTTCATAAATACCTGATACAAAAATTTTGAACGGATCATTAGGATCTGCTGTAAATTCAACATCACCTGCAACCTCCCAATCTTCAGATACAACATGGTAACTACCAACTGCCATAGCTGGAGTAAATTCACAAGTTACAAATACATTTAATGCAGCAGTCGATCTCGATGTAACATCACCTGAAGTAGTAACAACATGAAATAAAAACGAATCATCTACTTTAATATCACTTTCGGATAAACCTAAAACACCAATTACATCTAAAGCTGGTAAAGTAATAGTTGCCGGAAATGAAGCAATTTCTTGTACAACAGCAGTAGTGCCTTTATAAGTTACCTGTACTTCAGCAGCATCAACCTGTTCTCCTTCTGGTAAATCAACAACAAATTCCACATAAGAATTTGCTAAATCTGATGTATAAAAGGCTGGATTAACATCTGTAATTACCGGTATAATCGATAAACCACGAGATCCTACAAGATTCTCGTTCGTGTCATCACATCCACTAATAAAAAGTGAAAGTGCAACAAATAAACTTAATAATCTATATAATTTCATTCCTTTTCGTTTTTGTTTAGTTATAACATTATCTGGATCCTCCAGCCCACCATACATTCTCAGAATAAACGTAACTTCCATCACCATATGCTTCACGAACATTTGCATTAGTAGTTACATCTTCAGATCCGTAAGAAAATCTTAATGGAAATTGATTCGTGTTCAAAGGATTATCCAATTGAATAAAATCTTCGCCCATAGCTCTTAATCGTCTAATATCATTATATGCTTCAATTGCTTCTTCTTCAAAAAAGGCAATATATTTCTGAACCATGATCTCTTTCAAAGTTGTGTTCTGATCTAATAATTTAGGCTCCACCTCATCAGTAAAATAAGTTTCAGCATCAGCTTGTGAAATACCAATATTAGATTTTGCACATGCTGCTACTATTGCTTTTTTAAGAGCTGCAGTCGCATTTACAAGATCACTTTGTCTAGCATATGCTTCTGCTTTTAAAAACTCAACCTCATGATAACTCATTAAATAAGTTGGTGCAGTTAAAGAACTAATTGCAGAAATTCCATAGCGTCCTTGTTCTTGACTTGGTGTTCCATTTGGGGCAAATTCCAAAGTACCTCCATCTGTATAAGGCTTAAAGAAAACAGCATCTCGTGGATCGTTTCTGGAAGTAAGTTTGTTGTGTAAACTTGTACTTGCACCAAAATAATCACGATCTAAGAAAAATTGTTGAAAAGGACTTTTCGAAGAAGAACCATTGTAATTAAATTGACATTGTTCATCAGCATTAGCAAAAGATTGATTTGCAAAAGAAATTACATCAGTATAATTTGCATTGCGGAATGATAATCTCATTGTATATCTTGCTTTTAAACCGTAAGCAAATTTTATCCAATTATCAATACTATCTTCATCTCCGTCATAAAGGAAATCTTGATTTCCTAAATTTGGAAAAGTGGTTTCCTTTCCTAAATTCTCAATAGCATTATTTAAAAAGCTAAATATTTCAGTATAGATCGATTCTTGAGAATCCAATACAGGGGTAAAAATTACACCAGGTTGTAATGCTTCAGTCCAAGGTACATCGCCCATAACATCAGTTAATATCGCCAAATTATATGCAGATAAAACTTGTGCAATCCCTAACGTATGATAATTACCCTCTTCAGATCCACCTTCAGAACATTTGGTAATCACATCATTAAGATTCAATAAGGTCTGATAAATTGAATTCCATGAATTATTATAAGTAGTACTACTTGTAGGTTCATTCGATCTAATCTCTGCATTATACATCTGATTGTAAACACCCACGTTATGTTCAACATAACATGAAGAATAAAAAGCCAAATCAGATCCTGTCACACTAAATGCTGTACTTGTCATTACATCCGTAATAATCAAGTTTGATGCTACATTTGCAGGATCATTCACGTTCTTATTGATATTGTCCATCAAATCTTCAGAACATGAACTAACCATAAAAGCAAATAAAACAATGGTTATATTATAAAATATTTTTTTCATAATTGTCCTTTCTTAATAATTAGAATTTAACATCTATACTAAATCCATAACTTGTTGCCTGAGGAAGAGAAAATCTCTCAAAACCTCCAGCCATATTATTATTTCCCTGAGAAGATTCCGGATCAAAATTATCTAGCTCTGTCCAAAGCAAGATATTTCGTGCAAAGGCAGAAACAGAAAGATCTACATTAGGAATTAAAGTCTTACCAAAATTATATTTTAATGATAATTCTCTAAGTTTCACAAAAGAATTACCATGTATATAATACTCATCAATATTAGTTAATACATCTGAGTATAATGTCTGGTATGCACCAAGGTCATTAGCACCACCTCTTGCAATATCGTTTTTCGATCCATCTGCCTTATAACCTTCAAATATAAATGTAGATTCTCTGTCTTCTGTTCTTTCAGACATACCGTATAGATCAAGAAGTCCATTAGAGCCAGAATACATCTGTCCACCATCTTTCCATTCGAAAGTAGCACCAAGAGACCACTTCTTATATCTTAAGTTAGTAGAAACACCTACAATAAAATCAGGAGAAACAGAACCTATTACGCCTGGATCACCAGCCATTGGCATACCGTAACCATCAGCGTTAGGATCTTCATTAACAAGGATTCTCCCCATATCATCACGCTTATACTGAGAGCCATAAATTACAGGATAAGTATCTCCAATTCCAGCTCTAACTTGAGGAGTTGTAAAACCACCTAAGAAAATACTTTCTACACCTGGGGCCAATTTATCGACAACATTCTCAATTTTTGAATAATTAACATTCAAATCCCAAGTAAAATCGTTTGTAGAGATAGGAGTAAAGTATAAGACAACCTCATGACCATTAGTATGTACCTCTCCTCCATTCATAGTTAAACTACTAGCTCCTGTTGAACCAGCAAGAGGTACCGAGAAAATTTGATCTTCAACATTTTGTCTTGAATATGTATAATCAACTCCTATTCTGTTGTTTAAGAATTTCAAATTAATCCCTAACTCATAAGACTTTGTATTCTGTGGTTTTAATGCTGGATCATACAAAACATTATTAGGAATATAAGAACTTGTACCATCTAGCGGATATATGATAGGTTCATCAGTCCAGAATCCACCACCATAATTAGGTTTTGCATAATAATTTTCTCTATATGTTCCAGCTTGTCCAACTTCCGCATAAGAACCTCTAATTTTTGCAAACGAAATCCATTTTGCATTCTTAATAAAATCAAGTTCTGAAGCTACAAATCCTAAAGAAACAGAAGGGTAAAAGAATGATCTGTTATCACGAGGCATTGAAGATGCAACGTCATTACGTCCAGTCATATTCAAGAACAACATATTTTTCCACGAAAGTGAAACACTTGAAAATACACCAACGGTTCTGTCTTTATATTGTGCTTCATCAGAAGTTACAGTATTCGCATTGTTAACATGATTCCATCCGCCAAAATTGAACTCCTGACCAAACTGATCATAAGTTTTAGTTTCGTTATGATTTAATTCATTACCAACAATAACATTCAATTGGAAATCATCATTAATTTTCCAATCAAAATTAGCTGTTAACAAAGAGTTATAGGTTACGTCAGTTACTCCGTAATTATTAATAGAACCTGTTTTTCCTTTACTTCCAAAACCAAAAATATCCTGATAGTGAGTAGTATAAGAATCAATACCCAATTGATATTTCACAGTTAAGTTCATATCTGCTGTTAACTCTTTAGAATATTGAATATATCCATTTCCGAAAAAACGATTTGTTTGTTCATTAAACTCATTATTATGCTCAACCCAATATGGATTGTCAAAAGTTAATGAACGATAATAAATCTGAGTATATGGATCGCCAGGAACATGATAAGGTATGCCTTTTAGGTTATAACTACTTGGAGCAGATAATACACCTGCCAAAGAAGCATCATTAGCTCCCGACAATTTATCAACTTCAGTTTTTGCAAAGTTTGTAGAAAATCCAACTGTAAAATTTTCATTAAGTTTTCTTTCAGCTGCAGCCTTTGCATTCCATCTTTCCATTCCAGTATTTAAAGCAATACCGTCTTGATCAGTATAACCAATTCCCACTGAGAAATTACCATTTTCTGTAGCTTGGCTAACATTAATTCCCGTAGTTGATGTATAACCAGTTTGGTAATAATCATCCCAATTGTTATATACCTGAGGAGTAACCCAAGGATCAAGACCTGCATCCTCTAACTGAGGAACCCTATACATTCCATCATGACCATTTCCATTACCACCATAAGTTGGATCATTAGGTAATTCTGAAATTTTACTACCCCATGACATTGATGTTCTTGGACTATACGCACCAGCATATCCTTGAGCCCAGGTTTTTTGATAGTCTGGAGTTCTGGAAACCATATCAAAACTTGTTGTGTGGTTAATTGAAACTATAGGTTTTCCTTTTACTCCTCCTTTTCCACTCTTGGTAGTAATAATAACAACACCATTCGAGGCTCTAAGCCCATATAATGCTGCTGCTGCCTGACCTTTTAGTACATTAATACTTTCAATATCATTAGGATTCAAATCTAATGCTCTATTAGAAATATCGGCTCCTGTAACACTACTACCAGTACTAAATGCAGCTGTACTTGCGATAGGCATTCCGTCTACTACATACAATGGAGTATTATTTCCTGTAAACGAACGCGATCCTCTAATAACAATTTGAGAAGAAGCACCAGGCATACCACTTGACATTTTAATATCAACCCCAGCTACCTTCCCTTGCAGCGCTTTTGCCAAATCTGGCGTTCCTGTTTTCTTAAGATCTTCAGCTTTTACGTCCTGTACTGCATATCCAAGAGCTTTCTTTTCTCTTTTAATACCCAATGCAGTAACAACAACTTCATCAACCCCTATTGATTCAGCTTCCATAACAACATCAATTACAGTTTTATTTCCTACTGTAATTTCTTGTGGGACCATTCCCACGAAGCTAAACATTAAAACATCGTTTGGTGAAGCTTCTAATGTATATTTTCCATCAATATCAGTACTAGATCCTATTGTAGTACCTTTAATAACAACAGACACTCCAGGCATCCCAAGGCCATCTTCGGCACCAGTAACTGTACCTGTTATCTGCTTACTTTGTGCATTTACTAATTGTACACCTATCAAAAATAGACATACAAATAGTCCAATCATTTTTTTCATAAAAAACTTTTTTAGTTAGTAATTAAGTAAAGATTCTAAATATGGTTAATGGTAATTTTAGATCCTAAATATAATGCAATTATAGTATTTGACAAATTTTAACACCTCTAAACACTTGAAAATATAATCGCTTTTATAACTATTCTTAACAATATACAAAACAAAAAAAAACACATTAGTCATCAAACATCATCATTTTGTTTTATTAACTTATTATATTCATTTTATGAAATTTATAAAATCTATTATACAAGAAAAGCCAACATACAGACATGTTAGCTTTTTTATTGTTTTTTGAACTATATATACGAATATAAAAGAAATTCAGAAAATATTACTACCTTCCTTCTAAGTGTATAATTAAGTCTCTAAAATAAGCCGTTATAATAATTAAAAATTTGAATCAAATCATTTTCTTTTCCTATCTTCAATTTATTCTTTTTCACAAAAGTCTTTACATTCTCACTTTTGTCCGCAAGAAGTTGTAAAATAGATTTTTTATTCACTTTAATAAGTTCAGCTACCCCATTACTTCTTCTTATATAGTATTCTTTCTTCAACACATAACGATCTGGATCTGGAGCAGTATAAGAACTCACATCCCTCCCTTTTATGAAACGGCAGGTATAATATTTTAATATTTGTAACTTTTCATCACCGCCAAGCAATTCCATATAATCATATTTCACATTATTTCCATACATCAATTGTGCGTAAATAAATTTGTGCTTATTTATTATTATAGAATCCATCGTTTGAGGATTTGAAACTGCGAGTATTTCACCTTTATGGTGTATTAGCATTTTCCCACCTTTAACAAGGTATTTGATAGGTACATCAGAAACTGTGTATTCCGTATTAAAATATATTTTACCTTTTACCCAATCTTCATTAAAGAATATTTGCCCTTCTACTTCTTTAAGTGAAGCAAAACCTTCATAATGGTGTCTTCTTACTTCTGTAAGATCGAACTCTTGGCTAAACACTTCCACATTAAGTACGAATGTAAGCACTATAACTATTAATCCTCTATAAATTAACGAATACATTTCTTTTGTTTTTAACTTATTTTTTATATCATACATAAATATAATAAAAAAAGGTTGTTCTTAAAGAACAACCTTTTGTTTTTTTTCAAAACTTAATTATCTATTATCATTAATAGTATCATCAATCAAATCATTAGCATCTATTTCATCTTGTGGAATCTTTAAGAAGAAACGCTTGTCATTTGGTTCTAAAGCAACCATTACTCTGTGGTTTCCATCTCGAGTAATACCTCTACCTAAGCGTTTAGCATCAAACCATTCAACACCAATCTCTGCATACAATTCTTTTCTTCTTTCCAATAGAATTTCTTCCAATAAATCTGCACCTGTATTTGCAGACTTCACAGCATTTGGATCGCGATTAGATTGTAGAGCAAAAAGTAAATCATGAGCAGTATCTTCATCTCCATTACGATAATTTGCCTCTGCATCAATTAATACCATTTCGGCTGTTCTCATAATGTGCATATCAGCTTCAAAAGAGAATTCAAACTTATTTGAAATAAAATTTCTATAATCATCATCACCTACAGGGTAGCCTTCCCAAAATTCATTACGAACATCAGTTGCACTAAATGTTGCCACAAAAGTATTATTAAAGAATGTTCCGAAATAAGCATCCTCTGTATGATCTGTAAAAGCATGAGGAGCTATGTAATAATAGTTCGACTGATCTGCTTGCTGATCCATACTCCACATAACTTCTGAGGCAGTTAAATCATCAAAACCACCTGCATAAATAGAAGCATCTAATGCGGCTGCTAGATTTCCACCATAAGCAGCATTAGCTGCAATCTCAACCTGTCCCCAGTCTTTATCTAAAGCCATTAAAATACGTGCTTTTAATCCATTCGCAACACTCTTATTCATATATGACTTATTGATTCTGTCTGATGTTAAACCAGCAACAGCATCGTTTATATCACTAATCAATTGAGCTTCAAAATCAGCAGGATTAGACATCCCCTTTGGTTCTAAGGCAGCTGGTTCGGTATATAATGGAGGAGTTTGAAGTCCAGAATTTCTTGAATAATATTCCAAATACAACTGGAAATTGAAGAATGCTCTTAACCCTTTTGCTTCGGCATCTAATACCACTTTAGCATTATCAGATAATGCGTCACTTGCTGCAATTTCCTTAATTAATGTATTTGCATGCTTAACCCCTTCATAACAAAATTGCCAATCTCCTACTACACGCGTATAGTTTGGCTCACGGTTTTCATGTGCATAGTCAAAATTATACCATGAATTCTGAATTAGATCATTACCCTTTACACTACGCGACATGTACATAGAGTACACTCCCCCCATATCAGTTCTGATATATTGAGCTCTAAACAGTCTGTAAATTCCGGCAAAATATGCTTGAACTCCTTCTGGGTTACTATAAATATCATTTGCTGTTAAAACATCTGTAGGCTTTGGTTTATCAAGATAATCAGAACATCCTGCAACACCTAAAAACATAGCAACCCCTGCTATAAGAATATATATTTTTTTCATTTCTTCTATGTTTATCAATTAAAATTCTATATTCACACCAACAGAAACTGTCTTCATAATATTTGAACGACTATCAGTAGTTCCTGCTAAATTCTGCTCTGGGTCTAATCCTTCTAATGATGCCCAAGTAAATAAGTTATCAGCTTGGAAATACAATCTACACTTACTGATATTATATTTCTTCAAGAAGTTCTCTGGCACATTGTAACCTATTGTTAATGCTTTTAATCGTAAGTAATCATTATCAAATAAGAAACGAGTAGATGTACCATTGTAATCGTTATTGGCATTAATCAACTTAGGAACATCTGTAATGTCTCCTGGCTTTTGCCATCGGTCTTTAATATCAACATGAAGCTGGCTTCCAGCACTTTCCAAACTACTCATTAAACCCGCATAAGAATAATCATACAATTGACCACCAATACTAAAATTAAACTGAGCATTCAGATCAAAATTCTTGTACTTGAAGTAAGTACCAAACCCACCAGTCCAGTCAGGAAGAGAAGAGCCTTGGTAATAACGATCAGCTTTAGAATAATCATTAGTTGTTACTTTTACACCTTCTTCATCTTCAGAATCCATATACCACAATGCTTCTCCCGTTTGTGGATCTACACCTGCATATTCACGAATGAAGAAATCGTAAATTGATTTACCGACCATCCACTTCTTGGTTCCCATAGGTATTTCTTCCTGTGGCAACTTAGTTATTTCATTTTTATTTGTTGAAATATTAAATGTAGAAGTCCAATAAATGTCATCGGTATGTACATTTACCGTATTTACGCTAAATTCCCAACCAGTATTTTTCACGGTACCAATGTTAGTACTAATTACAGTATTTCCAGTTGAAGGAGCCAATGGTTGATCAAATAATAAATCTACAGATTCTTTGTTATAATATTCTAATGAACCTGTAATTCTATTGTTAAAGAATCCATAGTCAAGAGCTACATTAAATAAAGCCGTTTTCTCCCACTTGATATCTTCATCAACTACACCTCCTTGTAATACACCTGTGTTTGGTCCATTGTTCCAACCAGTATCATAAGCTGCATAATATGGGAAATAACCAATTCCTCTATTGTTTCCTAACTCTCCATAAGAAGATCTAATCTTAAGAAGGTCAATAAAATCCGCCCCCTTCATAAATTCTTCATCAGACATTATCCAGTTAGCACCGACTGAGTAGAAAGTACCCCAACGCTCATCTTCATGAAACCTTGATGAACCATCAGTTCTTACACTAAAATCCAAGAAATAACGCTGCAAGTAATTGTAATCAACTCGAGCCATATAACTTTCAAGTCTTTCCGAATTTAAATATCCTCCAACTGATTCAGGGACAGTGCTACCTGACATAACTTTAACTCCTGGCAAAAAACCGGTTCCTTGAGCAGTTAAACGATCATATTTGTAATCATAGTGTTCAGAAATCAAATCTACAGCAAGACTATGATCATCAAAATCTTTTCTATAATTTAAAGAGTTTGTAATGGTAGTCGTTTCTGTAATAGTTCTCTGCTGAGACACACGTCCATTAACTGATGCAGCTGAACCATACTTATAATGATCATACTCGTTGGAATCGTAGATGTATCTCTCATAACCAAAGTTTGTTTTGAAAGAAAGATCTTTATAAAGGTCAACTTTCATAAAGGTTGAAGAAAATAAATTAGAGCGAGTATAAACAATATCATTTAACAAAGTAGCCGAAACTGCATTTTCTCCACCTAACCTTGGTCTTACCGCATTAACCAACTGTCCACTTGCATTACCATAATCATAAATTTTTTCTCCCTTATCATCAAGCTTGAATTGTCCATTTCCGTCCCTTTGATAAATAGGATAAATATTTGCAATAGAATTAGCCCACTGCATGATACTTGTATATGAACTACCAGATTGGTTTGGATAGTTTTGAATAGATTTAGAGAATGAGCTATTAGTTCCAATTTCCAACCAATCTTTAAGTTTAGCCTTAAGGTTAACACGTCCCGAATATCTTTCAAATTCAGATTCCAAGATTGCTCCCTCTTGTTTTAAGTAATTACCATTAACGAAGTACACTACATTATCACTACTTCCACTAACACTTAGATCATATTCGTTATAAAATGCATTGTCATTTGAAAGAGCATCATACCAATCTGTATCCCACATTAATTCAGCTCCACTTACAATTTCACCATTTGCATCAACTGGATTGGCAACATTGTAAGGATTATAGCCCAAGGTAGATATTAAATTATTTGATGCAGTCGCAGCTGCTACTGCATCAGTAGCCCCATCTGCAATTTCTGCATTTTTAATAGATTCCCAAGAATATTTCATATAATCCTCTGCTCCTACATAATCATACAAATCAACAGCAGCATTAGAGAAACCAGCCCTTGCGTTAACAGCTATTTTCGCATCTTTCTTAACATACTTACCACCTTTTGTAGTAATCAAAATAACCCCATTAGCAGCTCTAGAACCATATAATGCAGATGCAGATGCATCCTTCAATACGTTAATTGTTTCGATTTGAGATGAACTAATAGAATTCAGATTACCAGAAAAAGCTACTCCATCAACAACAATTAACGGATCCGCAGATGCATTCACAGAACCAACTCCACGAATGCGAATGGTTGGATTTTCCCCTGGCTGACCTCCTGAAGTTAGGATATTAACACCAGGTGCAGAACCTTGAATAGCACTTACAGGAGACACTGCAATTTGGTTTTCTAACACTTCTGAACCAACACTTGTAATTGCACCTGTGATAGCTCTTTTGGTTTTTGTTCCGTAAGCTACAGCTACAACTTCCCCTAATCCAATAGATTCATTTTTCATAACAACATTAATCACGGATTGGGAACCAACCTTTATTTCTTGGGGTACCATTCCCACAAAACTGAACATCAAAATATCTGATGGTTCTGCTTTAAGGGTATATTTTCCATCAATATCAGTACTAGCACCAATCGTAGTACCTTTAATAACAACAGATACACCTGGCATACCCATGCCATCCTCAGCACTTGTTACAGTACCGGAAACCTGTTTACTTTGCGCATTTACTATTTGGGAGCCTATTAGAAGTAGACACACAAATAGTCCAATCATTTTTTTCATAAAAAACTTTTTTAGTTAGTAATTAAGTAAAGATTCTAATATGGTTAATGGTAATTTTAGATCATAAATATAATCTTTTAATATTATTTAACAAATTTTAACAACTCTCCATGAATTTTAGTTTTTCATGACTTTTGTCATGTTTTAATTTTATTTTTGAGCTGTACAAATAAACTATAATACTATATAAATTAATATTAAGACCTCTTCTCAATCTCTATTATAAAGGTTTTGTAGATTCTTAACATTTCAATACTAACATACATTATATAATAAACTTTCATTTAAATTATTATCATCAACTTTTGATGAATACACATTTATCTATTATCAAATATTATATTCCCAACTCTAATTTATTACATTTGAAAAAAATTTAAACAACAATGGAAAATATATTAAGCAAATTAGAGCCAAAAGAAGTTTGGAAGCACTTTGAAGATATTTGTCAAATCCCTCGCCCTTCTAAAAAGGAAGAGAAGATCATTGAGTTTTTAATTGAGTTTGGAAAGAAAAACAATTTAGAAACTAAAAGAGATGAGATTGGCAATGTTTTAATTAAGAAACCAGCTACACCTGGTAAAGAAAACTTCAAAACAGTGGTTTTACAATCACATATGGATATGGTTTGTGAGAAAAACAACGATACAGTTCATAATTTTGACACAGATCCAATAACACCATGGATTGACAATGGTTGGGTAAAAGCAAAAGGTACTACCCTTGGTGCTGATGATGGTATAGGTATGGCTGCAGAAATGGCACTTCTTACTTCTACCGATATTGAACATGGACCAATTGAGTGTCTTTTTACAGTAGATGAGGAAACGGGTTTATCTGGTGCTTTCGCTCTACAATCAGGTTTCTTCGATGGAAAAATCTTACTGAATTTGGATTCAGAAGACGAAGGTGAGATCTTTATTGGATGTGCCGGAGGTATTGACACCTTAGCTAACATGGAATATCAAAAAGAAGAGGTTCCTAGTGGACATTTTGCTCTTAGAATTGATGTAAAGGGATTACTTGGAGGTCATTCTGGCGATGAAATTAACAAAGGACGCGGAAATTCGAATAAAATACTAAATAGATTTCTGTGGCAAATTAACAAGAAATACCACATTCGAATTAACAAATTTAATGGTGGTAACTTAAGAAATGCGATTCCTCGTGAAGCATATGCCATTATTACAATCCCTTCAGAGTTTAAGGAAAATGTTAGAGCTGACTTAAACATTTACGCTTCAGAAATGGAGCATGTTTGGGAAATATACGAACCTAAACTTAAGATCACATTAGAATCTGTAGAAAAGCCTGAATTTGTAATCGATATCAATACTAGCAATAATTTAATGGATGCTATTTATGCATGTCCTCACGGTGTTTTTACCATGAGTTCAAGAATGCCAGGCATGGTTGAAACTTCAACAAATTTAGCTTCAGTTAAATTTATTGATGACAACCAGATCCAAATCACAACTTCACAACGAAGCGATGTGGATAGCGAAAAATACAACATTGCTCAAATGGTTGGAAGCTCTTTAACATTAGCTGGAGCTGAAATAGAACATACGGATGGTTATCCAGGATGGGCGCCAAATCCAAATTCTGAAATTTTAACTGTGGCAGTTGAATCTTATAAAAAGCTTTTTGGCAAAGAGCCAGTTGTAAGATCTATTCATGCAGGATTAGAGTGTGGATTATTTCTAGAGAAATATCCAGAAATGGACATGATTTCATTTGGCCCAACATTAAGAGATGTGCATTCTCCTGATGAAAGAATTAATATCGAAACGGTAGAAAAATTCTGGCTACATTTGGTAGATATCATTCAAAATATGCCAACAAAATAAAAACAATAATTCCTAAAATGCGATCAATTTTTGATCGCATTTTTTCCATCCCAAATCGTAAAAAAACTGTTATTGAACCAATGCAAATAGCCCCTTATCATGAATCAGGAACATTGGTCAAATCCTTATCAATTCTACCATACGAATACTTTCCGATTTTATAGAAAAGATGTAGTTTTGCGTGCTATTTTAATACACACATCTTGAATCAAGAAATTTACCAAAATATAAAATTCTGGTTTGATACATACACAAACCGTTTTTTAAGCGAGAATGATGAAATTCAACTGAATTTTGACCTTAAAAGAAGTCACTCTTTTAATACGGTTGAAATCATTACAGAACTTTCATTAGACTGTGAATTAGATGATGACCAGTTACTAATTGCAAAAACAATTGCTCTTCTTCATGATGTTGGAAGATTCGAGCAGTTATTGAAACACGAAACTTTTTCGGATAACGAACAGGATAATCACATCGATTTAGGGATCGCTATTTTAAAATCGGAAAATGTACTTGAGCAACTCGAAGAGGAAACAGTACAAATCATTTTCGAATGCATCAGATTTCATGAGATCAGCACTTTACCAAAATCGATAAATGAGAATGCGTTAACATTTCTTAATCTACTTAGAGATGCAGATAGAATAGATATCCTAAATATCTTTTCAAAATACTACTCGGAATGTAAGCCTGGCACCAATAAAAGATTAGAAATGGAACTGGCAGATAAACCAGAAATCTCGAAAATGGTTTATAAATCCGTTATGGATGAAAAGGTAATAAGCAAAAAGGATATTCTTACACTTAATGAGCAGAAGCTTCATCAAATGTCATGGGTTTACGATTTAAACTTTAAAAGGAGCTATAAAGTGGTAAGTGAAAAGAACTATCTAAAAAAGATCTACGAATCTTTGCCTAAAAAAGATGAAGTTATAGATATGTACAGACAGATGAAAATCTATCTCGAAAACAACTTATAATCCGTTTCGAAACTTTTATTTAGATTTATTTTAAATTAATCACCTTATTTGTCTGATTTGAATCGAAGAATATATATATTTACATCGGAATTATATATAAATTGAGATTAACATGAGAGACATAGTTTGCAACTGTCAAATGGTAGACAGAACAACAATAAATAGAGCGATTCACGATAAAAATGCCACTACAATTGAAGAAATTAGGCGATATACAGGAGCCAACACAGGATGCGGAAAGTGTATGTCTTACATCAATAGCATTTTAGACGAAGAAGTTCCTAAAATTGTTAAAAAAGAAGAAAACACACAAGGTAGCAGATTTAAACTATGGTAATATAAAGCTTCGATAACCGAAGCTTTTTTTATTTCTAAAAATTCTCCTACAAGAATCAATATTATAAAAGGAAACAGGAGAAACGAAAAACAATATCATTCTCGCCTCTCCCATTAAAACCATTTTAACATCTGATATAATTAGTTGTTATAAATATATAACATCCCTTCAATATAAAAAAATTGGACATTTAAAAAGGCAAAACCTTCTGAAAGCCCCTAGATGTTTGATTACTTTTCCGATGAGCGGGTTCCAAACCCGATGGGAGCTATTTCAAATGCGATGGGTTGATTAAAACCCCAATGGAAATCATTACAGATCCAATGGAAACAAAAAAGGACTGTCGATTACTCAACAGTCCTTTTAATATATTAACTATAGATATTTGGCTACATTAAGAAGCTTAATAAAATACCAGCACCCACAGCAGAACCAATTACCCCAGATACGTTAGGAGCCATAGCATGCATTAAAAGGTGATTTGTTGGATCGTTTTGTAATCCCATATTTTGAACTACACGAGCACTATCTGGTACAGCTGATACACCTGCAGCACCAATCATTGGATTGATTGGACGATCTTTTGGCGAGAACCAGTTCATGATTTTAGCAAAAATTACACCACCGGCAGTTGCTACGATAAATGAAGCAGCACCAAGACCAAAAATCATGATAGAGTCAGCAGTTAAGAACACGTCAGCCTGAGTAGAAGCACCTACAGTAACACCCAACAAGATTGTAATGGTGTTGATCAATGCATTACTAGCAGTATCTGCCAAACGGTTTGTAACAGTTGATTCTTTTAACAAGTTACCAAAGAACAACATACCCAATAGAGGTAGTGCTGTTGGTGAAATATATGCAGTCAGCAACAATCCTACAAGAGGGAAGATAATCTTCTCAAGACGAGTTACCGCACGTGGTGGCTTCATCTTAATCTTTCTTTCCTTCTTAGTTGTAAGTAAGTTGATGATTGGAGGCTGAATTACAGGAACCAATGCCATATAAGAATAAGCAGCAATTGCGATAGGACCGATCAGGTTTTTCACTGTTTCACCATTGGCCATTACGTTCATACCGTTTGCCAATTTCGACGAAAGGAAGATAGCTGTTGGACCATCAGCACCACCAATGATACCAATTGCACCTGCTTCAGGTGGAGCAAAACCTAGGGCTAATGCACCAAGGAAAGTAGCAAAAATACCAACCTGAGCTGCAGCTCCTAATATCATCAATCTTGGATTCGAGATTAATGATGAAAAGTCTGTCATGGCACCAATTCCCAAGAAAATCAATGGTGGATACCATCCATTAACAACCCCGGAATACAGAATATTCATTACTGAACCTGGCTCGTAGATACCTAACTTCAAGTTGAAGTCTACCGCCTGAAACATTGGAATATTACCAATAATAATACCTGTACCAATAGGGATTAATAGTAATGGCTCATAATCATATCTAATTGCCAAGAAGATGAAAAGCAAACCGATCAACACCATCAAAAGGTGACCACCAGTAACGTTTGCAAATCCAGTAAATTCATAAAAGTTCTTCAATCCAATTACTGCGCTTGAGTTGTGCTCGCTGTCCAACACTGGATTTCCAAAATTCAATAAATCACCTTCCATCTTAGCAACACGCTTGCCAATATGTAGAGTCTCTGTAGTAGTTACGTATGCATTTGAACCCGAGTTAGGGTCAGTATTCTTTTGCAAGTGAGTAACTTCTTTAGGGTTAAAAGTCATTGTTAAGTTAGTACCATTTAGTACCCAACGACCCGTAAACCTTTGCTTAATAGAGTCCATTGTAAAGGTATTATCCTTTTTGAACTCGATAGTTTTGTAACGTTTTACCGTTGTATTCGATTCTCCAATTGGATTTGGGATGTAACCATCCGCATGGTTTACCCATTTTCCGCTTGTTAGTTTAGCTGTTGCATCCCCTTGATCCTGAGCAATAGAGTTTATTGCAAACCCCATTATCAAAATCATCGAGAATACCAATGTATAAAGTTTTCTCATTGTGTCAGTTCTTTGACTTTAAATTCAAAAATGTTATGCAATTTCAACAAGAACATCGTCCTGAAGCACGCTGTCACCTACTGCAACCTTAATGGCTTTAACAGTACCTCCTTTTTCAGCCATAACATTATTTTCCATCTTCATTGCTTCCATAACCAACACCGTATCACCTGGGTTAATGGTATCACCAACAGCAACGTTGATTTTAATAATGCTACCTGGAAGTGGAGCCTTAACAGTAGTTGCACCAGCACCACCTTTTTGAATTTTTCCTTCGCCTGGTTTGTTTACAACAGGCTTACGAACTAGTGTAGGTGTTTTAGTTGTTTTTTCTGCAATGTGTACATCTACATCATAACTAGTTCCGTTCACTTCTATTTTGGCATTCGATCCTTCAAAATCCTTGATTTCAACATCGTATTCCTGCCCTCTTATTGTAAATTTGAACTTTTTCATTTTTTTATCTCGGTTGATTATTTACTCCATAAATCTTAGAACTCCATGGAGAATAATTCTTAGTAACTTTTTTAATTGTGATGATATTGCTCTCTTCATCGTGCAACTGATTGAAGTGCATGTGTAAAGCCATAGCGATGGCTGCATTCACGTTTCCTTCAACACTTAAATCATCAACTTCTGCGCAAGGCTTACCTTCTTTTACAAGCTTCTTTCTCAAATTAAGCTGTAACAGTTTAGGCAAATTGGTGAAAACAATAACCAAAAGTATTAACGCAACAAATACAATTGTATAACCAACAAGTGCTACTGTCCAACCTCCTTGACTTCCTATAGATAATAAATTCATCATCATAGTCCTGTTTTTTACAATGGAATATTAGAGTGCTTCTTAGGAGGATTCACCAACTTCTTAGTCTGAAGCGACTGGAATGCGCGAATCACTCGGAATCGTGTATTTCTTGGTTCAATTACATCATCAATATAACCGTAAGAAGCTGCATTGTAAGGATTAGCAAATGCCTCATTGTACTCAGTTTCTTTCTCTCCAATGAACTTCACTTTTTCATCATCGCTTAGTTCAGCAAGCTTTCTTCCATGAAGAACTTCGATAGCTCCTTTAGCACCCATCACTGCGATTTCAGCAGTTGGCCAAGCGTAGTTCAAATCTCCACGAAGTTGCTTAGAAGACATTACATCGTGAGCACCACCGTAAGATTTTCTAAGAGTAATAGTTACTTTTGGTACAGTAGCTTCACCGTAAGCGAACATTAATTTCGCACCGTGAGTAATGATACCACCGAATTCTTGTCCTGATCCAGGTAGGAATCCAGGAACATCAACCAATGTTAAAATTGGAATATTGAAACAGTCACAGAAACGGATAAATCTAGCCGCTTTTCTAGATGATTCAATATCAAGAACACCAGCAAGGAAGTTTGGTTGGTTAGCAACCACACCTACCGACATTCCGCCCATACGAGTAAAACCAACGATGATATTCTTAGCATAGTGACGGTGAACTTCCAAGAATTCTGCATCGTCAGCAATTGCATAAATAACATCCTTCATATCGTAAGGCATGTTTGGATTATCAGGAATAATATCATTAAGAACATCTTCCATTCTATCGATTGGGTCAGCACACGCAACGATAGGAGCTTCTTCCAAGTTGTTTGAAGGCATGTAAGATAATAACTTACGAATAATAGCAATACCTTCTTCCTCATCTTCCAACATGAAATGAGAAACACCTGATTTAGAAGCATGCATTTTCGCACCACCAAGATCCTCAACAGAGATATCTTCACCTGTTACAGTTTTTACAACCTTAGGACCGGTAACGAACATGTACGATTTCTCTTCAGTCATCATGATGAAATCTGTCAATGCTGGAGAATATACAGCACCACCCGCACATGGACCGAAAATTGCAGAAATCTGTGGAATAACACCAGAAGCAAGAATGTTTCTTTCGAAGATTTCAGCGTATCCTGCCAAAGCAGTTACACCTTCCTGGATACGAGCTCCACCTGAATCGTTCAAACCGATAACTGGTGCACCCATTTTCATTGCCATATCCATGATCTTACAAATCTTCTGTGCAAAAGTTTCAGACAAAGAACCTCCAAACACAGTAAAATCCTGAGAGAATACGAATACCAATCGTCCATCAATGGTACCTTGTCCTGTAACAACACCATCCCCTAAGAATTTGGTTTTTTCCATACCAAAGTTAGTACAACGGTGAGTCACGAACATATCGAACTCCTCAAAACTTCCTTCATCAAGAAGCATGTCGATTCTTTCGCGAGCTGTATACTTGCCTTTTTTGTGTTGAGATTCGATTCTTTTCTCACCTCCACCAAGCTTAGCCTCTGCTCTTAAATCAATTAGTTTTTTAATCTTATCCTGACTAGCCATAACTTTATTGAGTTATTTATATATATAATTATTGAGTTTTTATGTAATTATGTGTTTTTATTTGTCACCACAAAGCTCAGTCAATACTCTCATGGTTGATTTTGGATGTAAAAATCCAATCTTCAAACCTTCAGCACCACCACGAGGAGCTTTATCGATCACTTGACATCCAGCTTCTTGAACATCATTCAACGCTTCTTGTACATCTTCAACAGCAAAAGCCAAGTGGTGCATACCACCGCCAGTTTTCTCTACAAATTTTCCAATTGGTCCTTCTGGATCTGTAGACTCCAACAATTCGATTTTTACGTCTCCAACTTTAAAAAAAGCAGTCTTCACCTTCTGATCAACAACTTCTTCAATTGCGTAACACTCCAATCCCAATACTTTTTCATAAAATGGAATTGCTTCTTCTAAGCTTTTTACAGCGATACCGATATGTTCAATATGCGTTGGTTTCATACTAGTTAATTTTTAAAAATTTATTTTGGACAAAAATATCTAATCAAAAAATTTTGGTCAATGATCTTGAACATTAATAAAGTTGTTTTTCAACATGTTCTTGATTCATTGCAAGAAAGTTTTTTATTTGCTGAATTTCAACAAAATAACATTAGAATTCAAGTATCACGGTAACGATTTCATACATTTTCTTCGAAAACCTTTGCAGAAATAAACCTCATTTTTGAATTGCACTCCAAAGGAAAATGTTTTTTTCAAAATAGCGGATAAAAATTTTACTATTACAAAACATATCTCTACGGCATAATAGATTGCCTAAAATTTTTGGTCTGTTTTAACAATTTGTTGTAAGAGAACTCCTACAAGATTTATTTACTTGCCACGCAGAAAATTATTCTTGATGATTCAATTAAATCATCAGATAAATAAAGGCAATAATGCAAGTCTTTTATTTATATTTGCACTTTGAAACAACATTCAACCAATTTTATAAATTTATAAGTTGACTTTAAGATGATTTTATTCTTCAAAAAAGACGAAGTGCACTTTGTTGTCCAGACAACAAACCAATTGAATGGATTAGATCTTGACAAGCTATCATGGCTGTTTGGTAATGCAGAAAAATTAGATCAAGACACACTTGATGGAATTTTTGTGGGTCCAAGAAAAGAAATGATTACTCCTTGGAGTACAAACGCTGTAGAAATCACTCAAAACATGGGAATTGATGGTTTGCTAAGAATAGAGCAATACATACTCGTTGATTCCGAAAAAGCGGATTTTGATCCTATGCTTCAGTCAATGTATAAAGGACTTAACCAAGAAGTTTATACCATTGATAAGCAACCTGATCCAATCGTTTACATTGATAATATTGAAGAATACAATCAACAAGAAGGTTTAGCATTAAGCGCTGAGGAAATTTCTTACTTGAATGATGTTTCAGAAAAAATTGGCAGAAAATTAACAGATTCTGAGGTGTTTGGATTCTCTCAAGTAAACTCAGAACACTGTCGTCATAAAATCTTTAATGGTACCTTTATAATCGATAGCGAAGAAAAAGAATCTTCATTATTCCAATTAATTAAAAAGACCTCTAAAGAAAATCACAATAGAATCATATCTGCATACAAAGACAATTGTGCCTTCCTTGAAGGACCTAAAGCTGAGCAATTTGCTCCACATTCTCACGACAAAGCAGACTTTTTCTATACAAAAGACATCGATACAGTAATTTCGCTTAAGGCGGAAACTCACAATTTCCCTACTACAGTAGAACCATTTAATGGTGCTGCAACTGGCACCGGAGGTGAAATTCGTGACAGAATTGCTGGCGGTAAAGCTGCTATTCCAATGGCAGGTACGGCAGTTTATATGACTTCTTATCCAAGATTAGAAGCATCACGTAAGTGGGAAAATGCAACTGAAGCAAGAAAGTGGTTGTATCAAACTCCTGAAGAGATATTAATCAAAGCATCAAATGGTGCTTCTGACTTCGGAAACAAATTTGGACAGCCCCTAATTGTTGGTTCGGTTCTTACCTTCGAGCACTTCGAAAACAACAAGAAATATGGTTACGACAAAGTAATCATGCAAGCCGGAGGTATCGGATATGGTCGTTTAGAACAAGCACAAAAAGATGTTCCGCAGAAAGGTGATAAAGTTGTTCTTCTTGGTGGAGATAACTACCGCATAGGAATGGGCGGCGGAGCCGTTTCATCGGTTGCTACCGGAGAATTCGACAATTCAATCGAATTAAATGCTGTTCAGCGTTCTAATCCTGAGATGCAGAAGAGAGTTTGCAATGCAATTCGTGCTATGGCCGAAGCTGACGAGAACCCAATCATCTCTATCCACGACCACGGTGCAGGTGGACACTTGAACTGTCTTTCGGAATTGGTTGAAGAAACTGGTGGAAAAATCGACTTGAACGCTCTTCCTGTGGGTGATCCTACTCTATCTGCAAAAGAAATCGTAGGAAACGAATCGCAAGAAAGAATGGGATTGGTAATGAAAGAAAAGGATGTTGAGCTTTTGACTAAAATTGCCGAAAGAGAGCGTGCTCCTATCTATCAGATTGGTGAAACAACTGGTGATATGAGATTTACTTTTGAAGATAAGAAAACAGGTAAGAATCCTATTGATCTTGCACTTTCTGAAATGTTTGGTAAGCCACCAAAAACAATCATGAAAGATGAAACTGTAAACGAAGGATTCGCAGCTGTTTCATACGATATTAATAAGTTCGAAGAGTATCTTGAAGATGTTCTTCAGTTAGAGGCAGTAGCTTGTAAAGACTGGTTAACCAACAAAGTTGACCGTTCGGTAACAGGTAAAATTGCAATGCAGCAATGTGCTGGTCCTCTGCAATTACCACTAAACAACCTTGGTGCTGTAGCTATCGATTTCCAAGGTGAAAAAGGTATTGCTACCTCTATCGGACACACTCCTGTAGCTGCTTTGGTTGATTCTAAAAATGGTAGCCGTTTGTCGGTTGCTGAATCGTTAACCAACATGGTATGGGCACCAATTGAGAAAGGTTTGAAAGGTATTTCGCTTTCAGCAAACTGGATGTGGCCTTGTAAAAATCCTGGAGAAGATGCGCGTTTGTACAATGCAGTTGAATCAATCAGCGATTTTGCAATTAAATTAGGAATCAACATTCCAACTGGTAAAGACTCGCTTTCCATGACTCAAAAATATGGAAAAGACGATGTTGTTTACTCTCCTGGAACCGTTATCATTTCTACTGTTGGTGAAATCATCGATATCAATAAAATGATTTCTCCAGTAATGAAAAATGATCAAGATTCTCACTTGGTTTACCTTGATTTCTCTAAAGATAACTTCCAATTGGGAGGTAGTAGTTTTGCTCAGATCGTTAACAAATTGGGTAAACAAACTCCTGATGTTACCGATGCTGATTACTTTGTAAAAGCATTTGAAACACTACAGCAATTAATCCTTGACGGAAAAGTATTGGCTGGTCACGATATTTCTGCTGGTGGTATGATTACTGCTCTATTAGAAATGTGTTTTGCTGATAACAAGCTTGGTGCAAACATCGATTTAAGCTCTATTCAAGAGAAAGACTTAATTAAAGTACTTTTCAGCGAGAATCCAGGTGTTATTTTCCAAGTAAAAGAGAAAGATGCTGTAAGCAAAGCTTTAGCTGATAAAGGACTACGTTTCCACGTAATTGGTTCTCCTGCTGAGGCTGGAATCCTTAAGCTTGCTAAAGATGAACAATCATTTAATTTAGATATTGCAAGCCTTCGTGACCTTTGGTACAAGACTTCTTATCTGTTAGATAGAAACCAGTCTGGTAAAGAATTGGCTTTGGAAAGATTCGAAAGCTACAAAAAGAATGAGTTAACCTACAAGTTCCCTGAGAACTTTACCGGTAAATTCTCACAATACGGAATCGATCCTAAGAGAAAAGACATGTCAGGTGTAAAAGCAGCTATCATTCGTGAAAAGGGTGTAAATGGCGATCGAGAAATGGCTTGGATAATGCACTTGGCCGGTATGGATGTGAAAGATATTCACATGACAGATCTGATCTCTGGTCGTGAAGATCTGAGCGATGTTAACATGATTGTTTTCGTTGGTGGTTTTTCCAACTCAGATGTTCTTGGATCGGCAAAAGGTTGGGCCGGAGCATTCCTTTACAATGAGAAAGCAAAAGCTGCATTGGACAACTTCTACAGCAGACCTGATACACTAAGTTTAGGTGTATGTAACGGTTGTCAGTTAATTTCTGAGTTAGGCTTGATCTATCCAGAGCACGCAAAACATCCTAAACTACTTCATAACAACTCTCACAAATTCGAATCTGGATTTGTTAGCGTTAAAATCCCTGAAAACAACTCTGTGATGCTTTCTAGCTTATCAGGAAGCAAGATGGGTATTTGGGTGGCTCACGGAGAAGGAAAATTCGATCTTCCATACGGAGAAGAAGAGTACAATATTCCAATGAAGTATGCTTACGATCAGTATCCTGCTAATCCAAACGGATCTCCATTTGCAACTGCTGCAATTTCATCGAAAGATGGTCGTCATTTAGCGATGATGCCTCACTTGGAGCGTGCAACTTATCCTTGGAACTGGGCATATTATAATGAAAATCGCATAGAAGACGAATTGACTCCATGGGTTGAAGCTTTTGTAAATGCTAAAAACTGGATTATTGAAAATAAATAATCTCATTTAAAATATTCTTAAAAGCCTCTGCAAATGCAGAGGCTTTTTTTTCTGAAAATCTTGAAAAGTAGAAAAGCTTTTACAATTCAAAAACTAATCCCCCAATTAGTATGTAGAATTAAAACTGATCATGTAATTCTAATTCCGCATTTACAAAATCCTACGATAACGAAATTTCTCATAGATATCTGTGATTCTCATTTCATCATGAAATTTTTTATATGTAAATCATAGATCGTAATATTTTTTTCATAACTTGGGCTCTGCTAACTAAAATCACAAATAATATGAAAAAAATTTTACCAATTATTGCTATTGTTTCCCTTACTTTTGGGTGTGCCTTGCCCAAAAAAGCAAGTGAAACCAGCCCTCCTGAGAAGAAAATCCAAATATCAAATGATGCACCTAGCGAAAAACAATTTGATGTTGGAACTTGTTCTATTGTAATGAAAAACACAAAGATCATTTCTGAAAAAAAATCCCTTTGGCTAATGGGAAATGTAGAAGTGGTTCATGGCTACGGATCCGGATTCTCTGAAATTATAAATGTCGGTCAATCTTTAAAGATTGAAATTAACAAATCTCAAAAGGAGAAGATAGACACTTCAAAGAAATTAAATTGTTGTATTTCTATTGTTAAGGAAATGAACAACACAACCTACTTTAAACTGGTTAAAATCAAATAAGACAATCACCTGTTACGATATCTGAATTCTTTACTCTCAAAAAGAATATCATGATATCATCTTTACAGATAAAAAATAGAACAATGAAATATTTAATAACTCTCATATTAATATTCACGACTGTATTTTCCACAATAAGTCAGAATCGTAATCTTACTGCGAAAAAACAATCAAATGTAGGTGTCAAAAATATTGTCATCACTGAAAAGACGTACAAGACAATTACAAACCCTACCCTTAATGTAAGAAAACTATCGAAAATTGCAGATAAAGCAACTGGTGGTCCAAAGCATGCCGATGATCCAAATGCAAGAGTTAATTACGAATTGCAAAGACTAGTAGATCCAAGCACAGGAAAACTTCCTCTGAACATACGAAATCTTGAGATGCAATATATACTTTCTTCTGCATCTGGCTTGCAAAGCAGATTAAAAGCAGGTGGATTGGCTTTCACTCACAGTGGCCCAAGAAATGTAGGTGGACGTACCAGAGCACTTGCCATTGATAAGTCTAATCCAAATACAATCCTTGCAGGTGGTGTTTCCGGTGGACTATGGAAATCTACCAATAATGGTGTAAGCTGGAAAAGAGTTACTCCTTTGGACGATCATCCAAGTATCACTGCCATTGCTCAGGATCCAAGAGATGGTCACACCAGTACCTGGTATTATGCTACTGGTGAATATACCGGAAACAGTGCCAGTGGTACAGGATCATTTTATGCGGGAAATGGATTATTTAAATCTACCGATAATGGTGATACATGGACTCCTCTGGAAAGTACAACATCCAATACTTTTTCATCTTTTGATGAACTGTTCGATATTTGCTGGAATATCAGCATTGATCCAACCAATGGTGATGTTTATGTAGCAACCTATGGGGCCATCCATGTTTCTAAAGATGGAGGAGCAACCTGGTCTATAGATCTTCATAGTAAGGTTGACTCAAAATATTCTGCTTACACGGATGTTCTATGTACACCTGCCGGTGTAAAATATGCAGCTATGAGTTCTGCAGGCGATAAGAACAATGGAATTTTAAGAAAAGGAAGTGATGCTGGTGCTACCTGGCAAAACATTACCCCAGACAATTTCCCAGCAGAGTATAGCCGCCTTGTGCTTGCCCATGCACCAAGTAACGTAAGCAAGGATATCATTTATGTGTTGGGCAATACTCCTGGTTACGGGTCAGATGGACACAGCTTTTGGAAATTAAGCTACGATGCGTCTGCAGCAACGCCAGCAAGCTGGTTTGACCGCTCTCAAAACTTACCAACTAACGGAGGTGGCGACAGAGATGTGGACGGATACAATTCTCAAGGATCATATAATATGGTAGTGAAGGTTGCACCAGACAATGAAGATATGGTTTTCATTGGTGGAACAAACCTGCACAGATCGGATGACGGTTTTGCAACCAATGCCAACCCGGTTAGTGTCGGTGATACTGAAAAAGATAAATCTAAAACCTATTGGATTGGAGGATATGCAACAGAAAACGATGTGAACCAATATCCTAATCATCACCCGGATGTACACTCAATGGTATTCAAAGACAATAGTACACTGATTTGTGGACACGATGGAGGACTGAGTATTACCACTAATTTTAAGAAAAAGTCTGACACTAATACTTCTGATGACAATAGCACTCCTGTTGATTGGACCTTCTTGAATAATAGTTACCTGACTACACAGTGTTATACTGTTGCTATCGATGAAGATACCAGAGGTAGTAAAGTATTGGTTTCAGGCTTCCAGGATAATGGTTCATGGCTTGGCGAGGACATAGCTCCTACTACCAACTGGCAGCCTGTAGGCTCTGGTGATGGTAGCTACTGTAGTCTTTTCAATCATGGAAACAGCCTGCTTACCTCTTCTCAAAACGGAACAACCTACTTGAGACATAACATCTACGACAACAATACCTATTACATGACACGTATCGATCCGGAAGGTGCAGAAGGACAACTGTTCATCAATCCTTATATTGTTGATGCCAACAACAGCGAGATCGTTTATTACGCAGGAGGATCATATGTATGGAGAAATGTAGACATCTACGGAATCGACAAGTTTACCTATAGCAAAACAACAACAAATTGGGAAAAATTAGAAGCTTCTCAGACTACGGGAAAGATTTCCTATTTGGCCAGCTCTACTTACCCTGCTCATGTGCTTTACTATGGTACATCAACTGGGAAAGTATATAAAATTGAAAACTCACACTCACAATCGGCTAAGGTTAGCGATATCACAGGCAGCAATATGCCAGTCCCTGTCTCAGGGAAATCAGCTCCGTTTGTGAGTTCTATTTCCATCAACCCTAGAAATGCGAACGAGGTAATGGTTAGCTTTTCAAACTATGGAATCGAAAGTATTTTCTATACCAATGATGGTGGTGCTAACTGGGAAAAAGTGAGTGGTAATCTTGAAGAGGGAAGCTTTTCAGGCAATGGACCTTCGGTTCGTTCTGTAGCTATTATGGTTTCTCCTACCGATACAACTTACTATGCAGGTACCAGTACCGGATTATACAGCACAACAGTATTGAACGGAGCTTCAACTCAATGGACTCAGGAAGCTGTTAACAGAATTGGTACCACTGTGGTGGATATGATTAAAACCCGCCGCGACGGATTCATAGCTGCAGGTACCCATGGTAATGGAGTGTTTACTGCTGATGCTGATTATTCGGCCTCTGCTCCTATTGCTTTAATTGGAATGACCAAAGATTCTATTCAGGTCGGAGAATCTGTAACTTTCATGAACCGAAGCATTGGTGATGGCAACCTAAGCTGGGAATGGACTTTTGAAGGCGGAGAAACGACTAGTTCAACTGATGAATTTCCAGCGGCTATTCGTTACAACACACCTGGTGAGTACCGAGTAAGCTTAACCGCTACAAACGGTGCGGGAGCAACTACCCAAACCATTGAAAAGGCCATTGTGGTTAAATCTGTTGAAGCAAAATTTACAGTAAGTGCTACCAAGGTTGATGTGGGAACACAAGTTACCTTTACCGATAACTCAACAGGTACGATTACTACTAGAAACTGGAGCTTCCCAGGTGCTACTCCAAACAGCTCTACCGATGAGAAGCCTGTTGTTACCTACAACACTGTGGGAACTTATGATGTAAGCCTTACAGTAGGAGATGGTACTTTTGAAGATACCGAGACCAAAACTGCATACATTAAGGTGGTAGATCCGAATGATACTTCTGATCGTCTTCTTTACAATGTGGCAGATGAAGACAAAGACAAGCTGGTTCAGTTTGTATTCACAGGAGATAACAATGGATATGTAACAGGACATACCAACCTGCCAATCGATATGTATGCTGAAAAATTCAATATTGATAACGAGAACTTGAATGCCATTAAAGCTGTTCACATCTTCCCAACCAAGCTTATCAAGAAATCTTCTGATCCGAAGATCTCATTGAAGGTTTGGAATGGAACAGCAACGCCAGGCGAATTGGTATACAGTCAAGAAGTTGGTTTTGATGAGTTAACCGCTGGTGAATTCAACACCATCGAATTGAATGTCCCTGTAAAAGTTAATCAGGAATTCTTTGTAGGATATGAGTTGTCCTACGAAACTCCTGTTGATACATTTGCAGTGGCTCACTTGCCTTTGGATGGATCTGGCGACTGGGCAAACACTGCCTACATGCATTACGATGGCGACTGGGCAGCTTACAGCAATATCTTCTCTGGAAATCCAAATACCTCGTTGGCTATTAAAGCTCTTGTGGGATACGATGCTGGTGCTACTGCCATCGACGACATGCTAACGGATAAAAAAGTTGACAAACTACTAATTTATCCAAACCCAATGATGGACAGAACAAAAGTGGAATTCCCGAATGAAAACAACCAGAAGTACCGATTGATTGTGGTAGATGCAAGTGGTAGGGTTGTTCGAATCATTGAGAACATTACCAACAACAATGTCATCATAAACAGGGAGCAGTTGAAGCCTGGCTTACACATCATCAATCTATCAGGTGAAAAAATCTATAAAGGAAAACTATTGGTAAAATAAACTTTTCCAATAGCAAACCATAAACAAAGAGCTTGTCGACATTTGGCAGGCTCTTTTTATTTGATGGTCATCTACCTTCTGTCATCTACACTCTAAATAATTCAGACTGGAAATGTGAACAAATGCTATCAATCACGTTCATATTTATGCAATTTACAAATCTTCATATGTTTTTTAATTATTTATTGCGATTTTTCAAATATACTTTTAGGTTGTTTACATATAATTGTATTTTTATAACCTAATTTTTATAATATAATACCTATATTTTTATGTGATTATAAAATATTTTTATCTGTTATACATGTTTTTATATTGATTTTACAGCAAAAGTTCCCTAACTTTAGTAGTATTCAGTAATCTATTATCCAAATTCTTAATAAAATGTCTAAAAATCCAGATAAAGTACCCTTTGATGTTCAAAGAAAGATTCGTATGCACTTAAAAGAAACCCATCTCCCTGTTTCTTCATTGGCCAAAGACATCCATCTTACATCAAGCTCATTACACCAACAACTATATCGTGATAGCTTACAGGTAAATCGGCTTTGGAGTATTTGCAAAGCCTTAAAGTGGAATCTTTTTCAAGAAATTGCCAATCATCTTGAAAAAGAAATTCAAGGCATACAGGCCAAACAAAAAGGTATAGAAATAAAGGATATTCATGAAGAAATGGATGAAATTAAAAGAAAACTTGAATTACTCGAAAATGAAAATAAAACCTTAAAAGAGGTAATTACATTGCTAAAAAGTTAAATATTTTAAAACAAAACAGCATCAAGTCATTACTCTGACAAGATGCTGTTTTTCTATAAATTACTCTATCTAACTTGTCAACTGATCAAGCAAATTCTCCTCATCATCAACTTTAAAGTTTGAAAAATTGAGAGCCGTTTCTATAATAGCCAAATGTGAATATGCCTGGGGAAAGTTTCCTAACAAGCGTTTGCTCGCAAAATCAATGTCTTCAGCAAATAAGCCTAAGTGGTTCGAATAAGACAGAAGTTTCTCGAATTTTTCCTTTGCTTCTTTTTTCTTACCAATTTTAAACAAACTATTGATCAGCCAAAATGAACAAATGGTAAAAGCCGATTTAGGTGTTCCAAAATCATCCTGGTTCTTATATCGATACATTAACCCATCATGCTCCAACTCTTTTTGAATGGTCAAAACGGTAGACTTAAACTTCTCATCCTTGGCATCAATAAATCCATAGGTTTCCATTAATAAAACCGAAGCATCCATATCTTCTGATCCATAATACTGTGTAAATGCCTGTTTCTTTTCGCTCCAGGCTTTCTTCATAATATCATCTTTAACCGAGTGTCTTAACACCTTCCATTTAGTCACATAATAATCTCGCTGCAATAAACTGGCAATTTTAACAGCACGATCGAAAGCCACCCAACACATTACCTTGCTAAATGTAAAATGCAGGCTTCTCCCTCGAATCTCCCAAATACCTCTATCTGGTTTTTTCCAGTTTTCTTCAACCACCTTAACAATGCTTCTTACAATAGTCCACAACTCCTCGCTATGCTCCAGCGATGTTTCGAACATTTCAAAATGCTGATGAATCAGATCCAAAAGAATACCGTAAATGTCATTTTGCTTCTGTTTGTATGCCGCATTTCCAACTCTAACAGGCTTAGATCCCTCATAACCTGATAAATGATCTAATTCAAATTCGGAGAGTTTCTTTTCCCCATTAATGCCATACATAATTTGAATCTTTTCATTTTTTTCAGGAATAATATCCATTATGAAATTTAAATAACGTTTGGCAACATTATAATGTCCTAGCTGAGTTAATATTTTCACCATCATGGAACCGTCACGAATCCAGCAAAAGCGATAATCCCAATTCCGAATCTCTCCAATGGTTTCCGGAAGCGAAGTTGTAAGAGCAGCCAATACTGCCCCACTTTTCTGATAACTTAGCAACTTTAAAACCAATGCGCTTCTGGTAACCTGTTCATTGTATTCCGGTAATATTTTTGTTTTCTCACTCCAGTTCAGCCAATAGGTTTTTGTACGTTGTAGTTTTAAATAAACGCGTTCAATGTCCTGCTCTAAAAGTTTTTGATTATAACTGATCAGGCAAAATTCATTTTTCTCTAAGCAAATCAATTCCCTATCCAGTATCTCTTTATTCTTAAAACTGGAATACAGATAAAGCGAATCATAATTGCCTTTTGTAGTAAAAGATTTTATAAATCCTTCCTCAGAGATAATGTTCTCCGTGTGATTTCGCGCATAATCCAATTTAGGATCATATTTTAGTCTAAAAGTTGGCTTTCCATATACTAATCTAAAAAAACGTATCACATCAGGTGGTGCGTAATATTCTTTATTATCGGTCAGAAATCTTGGCATAAAATCCAACACCTCAAATACACCATCTACACATTCAAACCTTGTTTTTAATATATTGGTTTTAGATCTGTATTCTTGTTTTATTTCTAACAAATTTTCTGGGATAATTTCAAAACTCCCTCCTATCTCCTGATCCAAAATCTTAGCAAATGCCGATGAAGAGTCGAATTGAGGCAAACAAACCCAATCCAATGATCCTTTTTCTGATATTAAAGCTGCACTTCGACAGTTACCAATTACTCCATAATTTAAATTCTTCATAAAAAATCACTATTTTAGAGCTTAACAATATATGATTTGTCTATTCATTTGAGATTGACAAATCCACAACAACACAAAACACACAAACAATCAAATACTTAAGGAAATAAAATTGATATCATAGAAATAATATCAAGATTAAGTAATTGTTAAATTTTAATTGTTTGTGTTAGATATGATTCGGAAAATAGAGATTTTTCACGAATATTAATAACATTTCTACCAAAATAAAAACCACATTTTATGAATAGAATTCACATTGTCTCCAATAGGCTTCCTGTAAGTATTAACGTAGAAAACAACAATATTGATCTCATACCCAGCGTAGGTGGCCTGGCTACTGGCATGAGATCGGTATATAAAGAATATAATGGCAAGTGGATTGGATGGCCGGGATTGCCAAATGATGATTTAAACGATGAATTAAAGGCCAATATTGATGAAAAACTTAAGGGAGAAGATTGTATATCTGTTCACCTATCAAAAGAAGAAATAGACTTATACTACGATGGTTTTAGCAACCGTACCATTTGGCCATTGTTCCACTACTTTGCTCAATACATCGATTATGATCCAAAGCTTTGGGAGGCATTTGTAAAGGTGAATCAGAAATTTGCAGACAAAGCTCTTGAAACTCTTGAAGAAGGGGACACCATTTGGATTCATGATTACCAACTTCTTTTGGTTCCTGAAATGATTAAGTCGAAAAAGCCAGGAGTAACAGTCGGATTCTTTTTGCATATTCCGTTCCCATCTTTCGAAGTATTCAGAATTCTTCCGTGGCGAAAAGAATTGATTCATGGAATGCTGGGGGCCGATTTAATTGGTTTTCACACATTCGATTATCAAAGACACTTTTTTAGCAGCGTTCGAAGGCTAATGGGTTATGAAATATCTTTTAATGAAATTCATATTGAAGATAGAATCATCATTGTTGATTCTTTTCCAATGGGAATCGACTATGACAAATTTAGAGATGCTGCCACTCAAACTTTTCAAAAACCATTACAGGAAAAATCGAAACTACATCGCGAACTAGAGAAATATTTCCTTGTTTCTCCGGACAGAAAGCTGATTTTGTCAATTGATCGACTGGATTATTCGAAAGGAATTCCCAATCGCCTGCAGGCATTTGCTAAATTTTTGGAAGAGTATCCAGAGTTTATTGGAAAAGTAACTTTAATCATGTTGGCTGTACCTTCCAGAGGTACTGTAGAACATTACATCAACCTAAAACGTGAGGTTGACGAATTGGTGGGCAATGTAAATGGTAGATTTGGTAGTATTAATTATACGCCTGTTTGGTATTTTTATCGCTCTATGCCATTCGAAAATCTTATTGAGCTTTATAGCTCTTGTGATGTAGCACTGGTTACTCCTGTAAGGGATGGAATGAATTTGGTAGCCAAGGAATATGTGGCATCCAGAACAAACAGAACAGGAGTTATTATTTTGAGTGAAATGGCGGGCGTGTCCAAAGAAATGGGAGAAGCTCTAATAATCAACCCGAACAATACAGGCGAAATTGCTCAAAGTATATATCAGGCTTTAACCATGCCTCTTGATGAACAGCGTGAACGAATGATTTATTTGCAAGACAGAATCAAGCGTTATGATGTTTTCAAATGGTCATCTGAATTTGTAAAATCGTTACGAAAAGTTGAGAAACTGCAAAGTTCAATATATGCAAAAAAGGTAAGCTCTTCCATTTTAGAGAGCATTAAAACTGAATACGCAGATGCGAAAAAAAGATCTATTTTCCTTGACTACGATGGAACATTAACCGGATTCAAGAAAAATCCTAACGATGCAAAACCTGATGAAGAATTACACAACATTCTGTATAAGCTAGAAGAAGATCCTAAAAATGTAATCACGATTATTAGCGGACGCGATAGAGAAAGTTTGGAATCTTGGTTCGCAGGACACAACATCAATTTGATTGTTGAACATGGTGTGTGGATAAAAAAACATGGTAAGGATTGGAAAATGCTCGCCAATGCCAATGATACCTGGAAACCTAGTATTCGTCCTATTCTTGAAACTTTTGTTGATCGAACTCCTGGTTCTTTTATTGAGGAGAAAAATTATTCGTTGGTATGGCATTTTAGAAAAGCTGAACCTGAACAAGGTGAACTTAGAGCTAATGAGCTGAAAGATGAATTAACAACTATGATTGCTAATCACAATCTTGAAATATTAGAAGGCAACAAAGTTATTGAAGTGAAAAGTGGTGGGATAAATAAGGGAATGGCATCTCTACAGTTCCTACAAAATCAGAACTTTGACTTTGTTTTGGCTATTGGCGATGATTGGACAGATGAATACATGTTTAGAGAATTACCCGAATCATCCGTTACCATTAAAGTAGGCTTAAAACACACTGCCGCCAAGTATAAGGTAGATTCGGTATCTAAAGTTCGCAGTTTGCTTTCCGAACTGAATTAATTACCAATATAGGTTAGAATAAAGGTGGCAATATTGTCACCTTTTTTTCTGAAATTCAACTAGAATTAATATTCTCGCAGTATTTTTTCTCCAATTTTATAACTGATAGCAGGAAAATAGCTATTTTCGCACGAACCAAGATTTTTCTAAAATGTTACACAAACAATTCGATTTCTTAGTAATCGGAAGTGGACTTGCAGGATTGTATTCAGCATTCGAAGCCTCACAATATGGCTCTGTTGCGATAGTAACCAAATCAAAAATAGATGTTAGTAATTCATACTATGCTCAAGGAGGTATAGCTGCCGTAACCAATTCTAACGATTATCCTCAATTGCATTTACAGGATACGCTTACCGCAGGGAGAGGTTTGTGTGATTATACCCCTGTTGATATATTGGTGAATGAAGGTCCGGAACGAATTAAGGATTTAATTGATCTTGGAATGCAGTTCGATACAGAAGATGGTGAACTGTCTTTAGCTTTAGAAGGAGGGCATCACAGAAGAAGAGTATTGCATGCAGGTGGAGATTCTACTGGAAAAGAATTAGTAAAGTTTCTGATCCAGAAAGTTTTAAACACTTCTTCGATTAAAATCTTTGAAAACCAAATGGTTTATGAACTTTTGGTTGAAGAGCAACAATGTTTTGGGGCGAAAAGTTTTAATCCAAATGAAAATTCTAATCTCTGCATTCACGCAAAATCAACCATATTAACATTAGGAGGAGCTTCAGCAGTATATCAGCGTACTACCAACCCGGAAACTACAGTTGGAGATGGAATTGCTTTAGCTTATAATGCGGGTGCAGAAATTACTGATATGGAATTCATTCAGTTTCATCCAAGTTCGTTTTATTCTCAAGGTGGCCATACTTTTTTAATTAGCGAAGCTGTTAGAGGGGAAGGTGCTCATTTATTAAATTCTAAAGGAGAACGATTTATGTCTAAGATTCATGAATTGGCAGAACTTGCTCCCCGCGATATCGTAGCACGTTCCATTTTTAATGAAATGCAGAAGTTTGGAGATAATTATGTAACTCTTAGTTTAAAACACTTAAATGGTGAAAAACTGAAGAAGCGATTCCCTTCGATATATGCAAAATGTAAAGAATCAGGAGCTGACTTTTTAGATAAAATTCCAATTGCTCCCGCAGCGCATTATACGGTTGGTGGAGTTAAAACCGATAATAACGGAAAAACTAATATTAATAATCTTTATGCCTGTGGGGAATTAGCATCTACAGGAGTAATGGGTGCCAACCGATTGGCATCAAATTCGCTTTTGGAATGTTTGGTTTTTGGAAAACGAGCCATTCAACACGCTCAAAAACAAACGAACTTTACTCCATCAAATTCAAATCAAATAGGTATATCTGTTAATGATGACTTATCTGATTTGTTTTTAAACCATGTTAATGCAATAGCCATAGCTATGAATACTAAGGTGGGAATCGTTAGGACAGCTCAACATTTACAAGAAGTTTTAAATTTACTAGATGAAATAAAATCTACATTCCCATTTAAAACTAATGAATATTACAGCATTCGTATGCAAAATCTTATCAGTGTTTGTTCTTTAGTCACAACTGCTGCTTTGGCTCGTAAAGAAAGTCGTGGAGGTCATTATCGTGAAGATTTTAATACCGAAAATGAAGACTTTCTTGCTCACTCGGTGCAACAATTAAATAAAGAGCTTACTTTTGTGCCAGTAGAAATAAAATCAGAATAATATCATTTCATTCAAATGGAAGAAACAGGATTGAATATTCAGGAATTAGAATATATAATCGAACATGCTTTTCGCGAAGATATTGGCGATGGCGATATCACAACCAATAACTTGATACCCGAGAATTCGGTTGCAAAGGCAAGTATGACTGCAAAAGCAGATGGGGTAATTGCAGGATTACCAATCGCTGAAAAAGTTTTCAAAAAATTAGATCCAAACTTAATTTGGAAACCATTGGTAAAAGATGGTGATACCATTGAAAAAGGACAGATGATTGTTGAGATGCAAGGAAGTTTTAGAGCATTGCTTACAGGTGAAAGATTAGCTCTGAACTTGATGCAAAGAATGTCGGGCATTGCTAGCGAAACAGCAAAGTACGTTGCCGAAGTAAAGCACACCAATGTACAGATTTTAGATACTCGAAAAACGGTACCAGGACTTCGAACCTTAGACAAATATTCTGTAAAAACAGGTGGTGGAACCAATCACAGAATCGGATTGTACGATTTGGTAATGATCAAAGACAATCATATTAAAGTTGCTGGAGGAATTGCTCCTGCGGTTGAACAAATTAGAAAGTCAATACCAAATCATATTAAAGTAGAAGTAGAAACTACCAATATTGAGGAGGTACAAGAAGCTTTAAGTGCAGGTGCTGACATTATCATGCTCGACAATATGAGCAATGAAGCCATGACAGAAGCCGTACAACTTGTAAATGGTAAGGCCAAAACAGAAGCTTCTGGAAATATGAATTTGGAAAGATTAAAAGGTGTTGCTGAAACAGGTGTAGATTTTATATCTATTGGAGCACTGACACACTCCGTGAAAGCACTGGATATCAGTCAAAATATTATTCTATAGTTTAATTAGAAAGAAGTTTCCTAAAATGGAAAATAAAGAAATTATAAGACAGATAGAGGAGTTGAAAAAGGCAAAGAATGCAATTGTTCTTGCTCATTATTATACACATCCTGAAGTACAAGATATAGCAGATTATATTGGTGATTCATTGGGCTTGGCCCGTGAGGCAGGAAATACTACAGCCGATATTATTGTATTTTGCGGAGTACATTTTATGGCAGAAACAGCTTCTGTAATATCTCCCAATAAGAAAGTTCTAATTCCAGCTCAAAAGTGTGGATGCTCACTTGCTGAAAGCATTACTGGTAAAGACATTCAAGATTGGAAAGCCAAAAACCCTAACGGATTGGTCGTTTCATATGTAAACACAACTGCTGAAGTAAAGGCTGAAACCGATTATTGCTGTACCTCATCTAATGCAATTCAGGTAGTAGAACACTTAGGAAAAGACAAAAAAATCTTCTTTACTCCTGATAAGAACCTTGGTGCTTACATTATAAAGAAAACCGGAATTGAGATGGATTTGTGGGATGGTGATTGTTGCGTTCATGAAAGAATTAATAGCAATATGATTGTTGATATGGCTAATCAATATCCAGAAGCAGATATCCTGATTCATCCAGAGAGCAATTGTGCCAATGATGATGAAATTTTAAACATGCCAAATGCATTCTTTTATTCTACAGCTGGAATTATTAAACATGCAGCTGAATCAAATAAAAAGCAGTTTATTATTGCAACGGAATTAGGTACCCTGCACCAATTGCAGAAAGCAAATCCTGATAAAGAATTTATTCTTATTCATCCAAAAACCATCTGTGGTTCTATGAAAAGGGTAAAACTTCAAGGGGTACTGGAAGCATTACAGGAAGAAAAATATGAAGTAAAAGTTCCTGAAGAAATATCAAGAAAAGCAATAACATCCATTCAAAGAATGCTTGAAATTGGCTAAAAAAATTTAAAACCTTTCTGAATGACAGAAAGGTTTTTTTTATGACTCTCTTTAGCTTTTTTAATGTTAATAACTTGCGAATTCTAAAAATATGGTATATTTAGCAATCATTAAAAAAGCAATAGAATATTCTAGTAATAAACAATCTAAATAAACCAAAATCAAATAACAAATTCTTTTTTATACCGTACACCTTACACCAAACAGCTATTGTTAACGAACGATCTTTTAAAAAATGCAATTTCCCCTTAAACTTGTATTATTAATTTTCTGTCTTTTCCCCTATTCCATTTTTGCTCAGACTAAAATTGATCAACTAAAAAAACAGTTGAAAATAGAACCGGATAGTAGCAAAACATTATTATTAATTAATATTTCTGGAAAATACGCCTCTACTAACCTCGACAGTGCATTTCTCTATGCCAACAAAGCTTACAATTTTGCCAAAAGCAATCAGGAAAAATCGTTTCTAATCAGAGCTGGTTTAAATTTGGCTAATAGATATTCTCAACTTGGACAATCCGAAAAATCCTATAAATATCTTTTAGAAGCAAAAGATCTAGCTCATACTTTAAAAGATACTGCTTTATTAGGAAGAGTTTATCATAATTTTGGCTATTACTTTTCTGATAATAGTGAATATGATAAGGCTATTGAAAACTTTAATACGGCAATTGAATATTGTAAAATATCAAAAAGCGATAAAATACTTGCCAGCATTCTAAATGGATTAGGAATCATCTACTGGGAACGTGGCAATTCAGAAATTGCCTTAAAAAAATACCTGGAAGCATATGACATCTCTGAGGAGCTAAAAGATATCAATTTACAATTGGTCTTACTGCTCAACATAGCCAATATATATGCCGATGAAAGTAGAAATGATGTCGCACTTGAATACTACCAAAAAATTCTTAATTTGGCGATCAAAGACAAAAATCTAGATTCTCAAGCCATTGTATATAATAACATTGCGACGATACACCAAGAACGCAAAGATTATGCAAAAGCTTTAGAATTCTTTAAAAAAAGCCTGAACATCAATAGCAAAATTGGAAATGAAGCTGGAGAAGCTCTAGCCATGAATAATATTGGAGAAAACTATTTCAAGACTGGAAATATCCGAGAAGCTATATTTTATATCGATAATTCTCTTGCCATAAACAGAAAATTAAACTTAGAAACTGATATCGTTTACAATTTGGAATCCCTATCCAAGGTCTATTTATTTATCGGTAAATTACAAAAAGCCTGTGATATTATTGATGAAGGCTTACAATTATGCAGAAAACTTAAAATAAAATCTATGGAGCGTAGTTTTTTGCAACTTAAATCAGAATACTACTATTCCGCAGGGTATTACAAAAAAGCTTACAAGACTTACGAAAACTATAACAAACTAAAAGACAGTCTAATTGAAGTAAGTAAATCTGATAAAATTGCTCATCTCCAAACTCAATTTGAAACTGAAAAAAAACAAAAAGAAAACGAAATACTCAGAGTAAAGAATGAATTAACTCAAGAAAAACTAGATAAAGAAAAGGCACTTACCAATTACCTGATCGTATTTTTTGTTATAACCATGTCATTATTAATTCTGGTTTACTTTTTATATAAATCGAAAGCAAAAATCAATCAGAGAATTAAAAAGGTAAATGATATGCTTGAGGAATCAAATCAAAAGCTAAAAATTACAAATGCTACAAAGGATAGATTTTTTTCCATTATTGCTCATGACTTGCGTTCTCCATTCAATTCCATTCTAGGATTCTCCGAATTGATCAAAAACGAATTAAATGAGGGCAAGAACCTTAATTTAATTGAAGAATACAATTCTAATATTAATGAGTCTTCGCACAGCTTATTTACATTGCTTGAAAACTTATTACAGTGGGCTAAAAGTCAAAGAGGTGAACTAGAATTTAATCCGGTTGAATTTGACCTTCATCACTTGGTTCAATCAAATCTTATTATTTTCAAACTGAAAGCTGCTGATAAAGCAATTAAATTAAGTTCTGATATTCCTCCTCATACAGGAGCATATGGCGACATTAATATGGTGAGTACAATTCTTCGAAATCTAATTAGTAATGCTCTAAAGTTTACTGAACAAAATGGAGAAATAACAATATCAGCCGATGTTCACGATGAATTTGTATTTCTAAAAATTAAGGATTCGGGAATAGGGATCAGTAAGGAAAACCAGGAGAAACTATTTAAACTAGATTGTAATTATACAACAGTAGGTACAGCAGATGAAACTGGTAGTGGACTGGGATTAATTCTTTGTAAAGAATTCGCCGAACGAAATGGTGGTGATATTTGGGTAGAAAGCGAAGAAAATAAAGGAAGTGAATTTATTCTAAGTTTAAAAATAGCATAGGCAAAGTCGAAATATATACCAAGCGATTCTCAAAAAAGAATCGCTTTTTTTTCAGCTTCAAAATTAACTTTTATATTTGCGATCCAATCTAATAAAACATGGAACTAATTAGTATTTTTCTTATCGCCACAGGGCTTTCGGTAGATTCATTCGCTGCTTCGGTATGCAGTGGTTTGGCAATTAAAGGAATTAGATTTCTTCAGGCTGTTAAAATTGCCTTTTTTCTAGCTTTATTCCAAGGAGGAATGCCTGTTATTGGTTGGTTTATTGGATGGGAAATCAATGAGTTCATTAAAGATTTTGATCATTGGATTGCTTTTATTCTTTTAGCTGGTCTTGGTAGCAAAATGATTTATGAAAGCTTAACCAAGCAGGAGGAAGATTGCTCCTTTAATCCTCTTAAATTAACAGTCCTAATTGGTATATCTATTGCAACAAGCATTGATGCTCTTGTTATCGGTTTTAGTATGGCACTAATTGATGTTATTATTTGGTGGCCTGCAGTAATAATTGGGGGTGTAACCTTTATTGCATCAATGCTTGGGATGCTACTTGGTAAAAAAATTGGAAGTCAAACCAGCAAAAGATTCGAAGTTTTTGGTGGAATTGTATTAATTCTAATTGGTCTTCGAATCTTAATTGAACACTTGCTCTTTTAAATCCTTCCTGCTTCTTTTAAATGCACCATTAATAAACTAAGAGATTTTATTCCTGTTGTAATGGCTGGAGCAGATATTGTTGCGCCTGAAATTGAATCAATGTCTTTATTGAATTCAAGTTGCTCTCCATTATGCTTTCCCTCGAATTGCTTTAACCAATATTTGGCCATTATTTCACCACCATATGATGAGCGATACACAAGAATTACAACTTTTTTAATGGTCATTGATTCATCAAAAAGTACCAAATAATCAAACAGATCGTTTTTACCTTTTGAACTGGCAAAACCAGCAGTACCAATTGCCTTTCCTTCATTCACTAATTTACTAATGGACACTTTCTCAATGCCTGGAAAGCTGTCTAAATCATACGACACTTCAGGTAAATCAACAAACTGTACATCCTCAGCACCAAACGCAGTTTTTACTGCTTTATCAATTCTTTTTTGAATTGGTTTGGGATAATTTTTAGCATTTACATCACCGCAAATCAACACAATTGATGCAATAATTAATACTCGTAATAATCTCTTCATAGTAAGCTTTAAATAACAGAAAACTGCAAAGCAAGTTTTTACACCCACCCTGCAGTATATATTTTGTTATCTATTCCAGATTAGAACCAAACTCCAAATCCGCAATTGATAAAGTTCTTCTTCACATCATTACCATCTTTAAATCTTTGGTAATCTACTTTTACAACAGCACCTTTTGCCAAGTGATAGCTCAATCCAACAAACCAATCTTCGCGATCATAAGCTTTGTTAGCTGTGATACCATCAACTTTGTGATGAGTGTTATAGTTTTCGTAACGTACAAAAGGAACTAAAGATTGTTCTTTACCATGTAACAAGTCGTAACCTGCTTCAAGGTAGTAACCTCTCATTTGCTTTCCTAAATCCTTGCCAGTCTTATCGTTATACTCTTTTACATCGTTAATATATGAGTGAATATATTGTCCTTTAACTTGGAACGCATCAAGTTTGTAACGCAAATCAAGACCTAACATGCTAATACCAACACGAGTTGAATCTGCAACCTCTTCTGCAAAATCATCATCCTTATCTAAACCATTAAATTCTGACGATTGTGTTTTGCCGAAGTAACCCGATAAACCAAGATTAAGGCCTTTTATTCCATAGTAATCAACTTTTGCTGATAATGAAGGAGAAGTAAATGTAGATTCAGCACCTTTTTGACGACCTTTTCTGAATCCATCTGATCCTCTTAATTTACCGCTGCCATCAAATCCGTTAAATCCATTCATAACGTACAATTGATACTTTAAAGGAGCATTTGCCAATCTACCGGTAATACCTACCCCAATTTCTCTCCATGTTGTAGGTACAATGTACTTGTCAACGCTAGGACGCTCAACTCCGTTAAAAGTAGTTGGCTCATGATATTCATTAGTAATACCCATTGGTACCAACATTAAACCACCTCGGATACTTGTGTTTGGCTTGATATTGTAGTTTAAAAATGCCTGTTCTACATACAACTCTTTAACGTGTTCGTACTCAATCTCAGTCACAAAAGATGTTTTATCGTTGAATTGGTATCCAAAAAATAAAACCATTCTGTGTACATCCATATTTCCATTATATCTTTCTTTACCGCTAATTTGCTGATTGTAATGAACCTCACCGTAACCACCAATACTTAGTTTTTCACTCTTAATTTTCTCCAAAATAGTTGATCCAATACTTTGTGGTTCTTTCTGATCTTGTGCATTAGTAACACCAAACGCAAAACAGATTGCTAATAGTAGTAATACTTTTTTCATTTCGTTTTTTCTTAGGTTTTAATTCTGATAATCGTTAGTGTGATTATCTGCGACAAAATTAGATTCAGTCTTAATAAATAAAAATACCTACATGTTGGTATTTTTTAACTTCAGTGCAGAATTCATCGTATATAGACATTAAAGCATGCAGATATTTTAATACTTTTGAATCAAAATAATTTACGCAAACAGACAGAAAAAAATGGAATACCTGAACCAATTCATAATAGATTTTATTGAGATACTAAATGAAATGTCTCCCTATTTAATGCTGGGATTTTTATTTGCCGGAATACTAAAAGTTGCTTTTCCACAACGTTATATAGATAAATACTTAGGACAAAAAAATAGCAAATCAGTATTCAATGCTTCTTTAATTGGGATCCCATTACCCCTATGCTCATGTGGAGTGATCCCAACGGGAATTTCATTTTATAAAAGTGGAGCAACAAAAGGTTCTTCTGTTTCTTTTCTAATTTCAACTCCTCAAACAGGTGTTGATTCCATTTTGGTAACCTATTCCTTATTGGGATTACCCTTTGCTATCATTCGACCTTTCATTGCTTTAGCAACTGGATTTTTGGGTGGTATTTTAACCAATAAAATAGATGATTCAGATAAAATTGCAACTATTAAAGATTCTGATACTTGCTGTACTAGTGAAGAAAAAAACAACTGTGGTTGTGAAACAAATAACACAAAACAAAAATCAAAATTATATACGCTTTTCCATTATGCCTTTGTAGAATTCCTGCAGGATATTTCGAAGTGGCTAATCATTGGTTTGGTTTTGGCTGCAGTAATTTCTGTTCTAATTCCAGATGATTTTTTTAGCAGCTTTATTGGCAATGATTTAATTGGAATGTTTGTAATATTAATTGCTTCAATCCCTTTATATATCTGTGCAACATCATCTGTTCCAGTTGCTGCAGTTTTAATGATGAAAGGTTTATCACCGGGAGCTGCCCTGGTATTTTTAATGGCCGGACCAGCTACCAATGCAGCAACCATAACCGTACTGAACAAAGTACTTGGCAAAAAAACAATGTGGGCATACCTTCTATCAATAATTAGCGGTGCCATTGTTTTCGGGCTACTAATCGATAACTTTCTTCCAAGAGAATGGTTTGCTTTTGGTGGATTGCATCATCACATGACAGGACATGAAGGACATTGGGAACTTCCCAATTGGCTAAAATGGGGAAGCAGTATAAGTTTATCCTTACTAATTATTAATGGTTACCTTCAAAAGTATTTATCTTCTAAAAAGGAGGTCAAAACCAAAGATGTTGAAGTTCAAAAAGAGGAAAAATTAGTAATGGTTTATGGCATGAGCTGTAACCATTGTAAAAATAGTGTTGAAAAACACATTGGGGCTTTGCAAAATATTGATGTTGCAGAAGTTAACCTTGAACAGAAAATTTTACGAATGGTAGGTACATCCATTAACTTATCTCAAATTAAAAAAGAAATAGAAAGTTTGGGTTTTGAATTTGATGAAAATGTAAAAAACTAAAAAAAATATATTTCAACACAATTAACACAAACAACAAACTCATACACTGACAGTTTCGCCCTATTTGAATATAATTAAACTACCCTAAATAAGCTATATAAACAAGCTCTTATATTTATTAAGAATCTTTCTAAATCAGGCATTTTGCATGATTTTTATCATGTTTTTATGTCAAATCACATTGATACATCTTCATATTTAATTACTTGGAAACTTCGATTTTTTAATTATTTTTGACATGCTGTACAACATATTCATGCTGTATATTATCTTTTTTTTGGGAAACTATTCCTAATCTAATGGTAAATAATTGACTTAAAACAAGGTCCTTACAAGACCTAATTAACAATTAACCAAAACTATGATTACGAAGATTTCAAAAGTCCTTGTTGCGAATCGAGGAGAAATTGCTCTGCGTGTAATGAGATCGTGCAGAGAGTTAGGGATTCAATCCGTTGCGGTATATTCAGATGTCGATAGAGCATCAATGCATGTTCGATATGCCGATCAGGCATATCATATTGGTCCCGCAGCATCTGCTGAAAGTTACCTAAACATCGAAAAAATTATTGAAGTAGCTAAAAAATCCAAAGCCGACGCCATTCATCCAGGATATGGATTTTTAAGCGAAAATGCAGAATTCTCGAAAAGATGTCAGGAAGAAGGCATCATATTTATTGGGCCTACTCCAGAAGTAATTTCAACAATGGGGGATAAAATTACGGCTCGACAGACCATGATAAATGGCGGGGTACCCGTAGTTCCTGGCACAAAGGAGAACCTTAACAATGATGAAAACGCCCTTAAAGTGATTAGAGAAATAGGTCTTCCCGTAATGATTAAGGCTTCTGCTGGCGGTGGCGGGAAAGGAATGCGAATGGTTGATAAGGAAGAAAATATTCTTAGTGCATTAAGAGCTGCTAAATCCGAAGCCAAATCAGCGTTTGGAGATGACTCAGTTTATGTGGAAAAATACATCTCTTCTCCTCATCATATCGAGTTCCAAATCTTAGGTGATCAGCATGGAAATGTGATTCACCTTTGCGAACGTGAATGTTCCGTTCAACGTCGACATCAGAAAGTTGTTGAGGAAACACCATCACCACTTTTAACCCCTGAACTTAGAGAAAAAATGGGAAATGCTGCAGTAGCAGCAGCAAAAGCGGTAAATTATTATGGCGCTGGAACCATAGAATTCTTAGCTGATAATGATCACAATTTCTACTTCCTGGAAATGAATACTCGCTTACAAGTGGAACATCCAATTACTGAAAGAACCACAGGTTACGACCTTGTTAAACAGCAAATCCTTATCGCTGAAGGACAAAAGTTGAACATCAAACAAGAAGAAGTATTTCAGTTTGGACATGCAATTGAGTGTAGAATTTATGCGGAAGATACTGATAATAACTTCATGCCAAGTCCTGGTTTAATAACACACATTACAGAACCAATGGGCTTGGGTGTTAGAACCGATGGATACGTTTATGAGGGATATGAAATTCCTATTCACTACGACCCGATGATCTCCAAGTTAATTATTTGGGCTCGTACTCGTGAAGAAGCTATTGAAAGAATGCGTCGTGCGCTATACGAATACAAAATTACTGGAGTAAAAACCTCCATTAAATTCTTGGAAAGAATCATGGAATGCCGCGATTTTAGAGAAGGAAATTACGATACTCACTTTATACAGAACAATGAAGAGTTTTTGCTTGCCGATGATGAAGCCAAGCAACAATTTGAAGATCTAGCCATAGTTACTGCCTTTTTAGATTATCATCAAAAATTAAAGAATGCTCAAGTAAGTCATGAGATTTCTAAATCAAGCCGATGGAAAGATTTCGGTAGACGTAGAGGTGTATACAGAGCAAGTGAAAATTAAAATGGTTCAACTTCAAAAAAAATAATTATGGCATTAGAAATTAAATTAGATGACCGAGTTGCTAAGGTTGAACTTCTTGCTGAAGACGGCAACCATGTTAAAATCATAGTAGATGACAGGGAATATGACTTAGACATGCAGCAGGTTGAAAATGGAGTTTACTCCGTAATGTATAAAGGACGTTCATTCAATGTTGAGTTAATTGAAAATGGAAGTCCTAAAAAATACACTGTCAACACATTTTATCACTCATACAATGCTGAAATAATTGATGCTGAAACAAAGTATCTGCAAACGAGAAATGCAGGTAATCTTGAAGCAGCAGAAAGTACAATAATATCTCCTATGCCTGGAAAGGTTGTTAAAATTCCCGTTGAACTAGGCTCGGAAGTGAAAAAGGGAGATACTGTAATCATTATTTCTGCAATGAAAATGGAAAGCGAATACAAAGCAATGAAAGATGGCGTTGTGAAAGAAATCTTTGTAAAAGAAGATGACACCATTGATGGCAATCAACCTCTTGTATTCATTGATTAAAATCAGATTGTATACACAATTTGAAGTTCGCAATTAATAATTTGTAATAAAATAAGACATGTTGACAATAGAAGATAAAATCAAAAAGTTTCAAGAACTAAATAAAGCTGCTGAACTTGGCGGCGGACAAGAAAGAATTGACAAACATCATGCAGCCGGAAAAAAAACGGCTCGTGAAAGAATTAATGATCTGCTAGACCCTGAAACATTTGTTGAGGTTGACAAGATGGTAACACATAGATCAACGGATTTTGGAATGGAAAAGAACAAAATTCCGGGTGATGGAGTTGTCTGTGGATATGGAAAAGTGGATGGTCGTTTGGTGTATGTCTTTGCACAGGATTTTACTGTTTTTGGTGGTTCCTTAAGCAGGGCCAATGCTGATAAAATTGTAAAAATTACCAAATTGGCAATGAAAATGGGAGCTCCAATCATTGGTTTGAATGATTCCGGTGGAGCTAGAATTCAAGAAGGAGTTCAAAGTTTAGCTGGTTATGCCGATATATTCTATCAAAATGTTCGTGGATCAGGGGTAATTCCTCAAATTTCAGCAATTATGGGACCTTGTGCTGGTGGTGCTGTATATTCTCCTGCCCTAACCGATTTCATCATGATGGTAAAAGATACAAGCTATATGTTTGTAACTGGTCCGGATGTTATTAAAACTGTTACCCACGAAGAGGTAACAAAAGAAGAACTGGGTGGTGCCATTACCCACAATTCGAAAAGTGGAGTAGCTCATTTTACTGCCGATAATGATGAGCAAGCCATGATGATGCTAAGAGAATTGATTAGCTTCTTGCCATCAAATAATATGGAAGATCCACCTGTAAAACCATGTACTGATAACATTCATCGAGAAGATGAAAAGCTACAGAACATGGTTCCTGTAGATCCAAACAAGCCATATGATATGAAAGAAATCATTGAAACGGTGGTCGATGATCAAAATTTCTTTGAGGTGATGCCTTTGTATGCACAGAATATCACCATTGGCTTTGCACGACTGGCAGGTAGACCCGTAGGAATTGTAGCCAATAACCCTGCTTTCCTTGCTGGTGTTTTAGATATCAACAGTTCTATTAAAGCAGCACGCTTTGTTCGTTTCTGTGATGCTTTTAACATTCCATTGGTAACTTTTGTTGACGTTCCAGGATTCTTACCAGGTACGGCACAAGAGTATGGTGGCATTATTAAACATGGAGCTAAATTGTTGTATGCCTTTGCAGAAGCTACAGTGCCTAAAATTACATTAATTACACGTAAGGCTTATGGTGGTGCTTACGATGTAATGGCATCGAAACACATTGGTGCAGATATTAACTATTCGTTCCCAACTGGCGAAATTGCAGTTATGGGTGCTGAAGGTGCAGTAAATATTATGCACAAAGGTTTAACTGAATCTGAAAGAGCTGATGCTATTGAAGATTACAGAGATAAATTTGCTCACCCGTACAAAGCTGCAGAATTAGGATATGTAGACGAGGTTATACAACCTAAAGAAAGTAGATATAAGTTAATTCAGGCCTTGGAAATGTGTGCCAATAAGAGCGAGCAAAACCCTCCTAAAAAACACGGAAATATTCCTTTATAGATCAGATTAAACACAAAAGAAGCATGGCTTAAAAGTCATGCTTCTTTTATATTTTGTCGCTTTTAAAATCGGTAACCAGCCTTCTGAATATCTTTAAAAGTACTTATTGGTTTGTTGGGTTTTAATTGCTTTGCTAAAAACTTATAAATCTTTACGCGAATTTCTTTGGCCTTCTTTGTATCCATTCTATCAAAAGAGTGCCCACCAGGAACTGCCTGATAAATTTCATATTCAAATGTTTTACCATCCGCTTTTAGCGATTTAATTAAATGTTCTACTTCTAAAACATTTACATCATCGTCATTGGTATTGGTATGAATTAATAAGGGTGTATTCTGAAATTTATGAGTGTTCCAGGCTGGTGATCGCCTGCGATATTCAGCCAAATTATCATTGGCTGTTTTGCCAATATGGTAGTCAGCCGAGTACAAATCACGATATGATTGAGTCATGTATCCCATTCGGGCAACCAAATCGCTTACAGGAACTCCTGCAAACCCAACTTTGTAATCATTTGGATGATTAAATAAATTAAAGAGTGTAATCATACCTCCATGGCTCCACCCCATGATTCCAACTCGGTTCTCGTCAACAAAATCGTAATTTTCAATCATGTAATTGCGGCTGGCATAAACATCTTCATTCTCTAATCCACCGTAATCTATTTTCTCATAATGACCTTTTCCATATCCAGTACTTCCTCGGTATTCTGCGGCAACCACAATGTATTCCTGCGCAATTAACTCTCGTACAATATGGGTATAATAGGTTGTAAAATCGCCATGTACTCCACCATGTGGCAACACCATTAAAGGATATTTCTTATTTACATCTAATTTTTTTGGAAAAAAGGCATAGGTCCAAAATTTTACAGGATTACCTGCACCTTTTGCTGTAGGATTTTTTTCCTTCCATTTTGGCGGTCCATAAATATATAATTTGTCAACATGGGCTACATCTCCTACTCTTTCGAACCAAATGATATCATCTACCATTTTTTGAAGACGATCCAATCTATGATCTAAATTTTCGTTGTAATTTTTAAGTTCTTCGATTTCACTTTTCATTTCTTGAGATTGCGAAAATCCTGAAAGTGAAACCAGGCCTAAGATTAGAAAGGCTAAGCAGTGTTTTAGTTTTATCATTTTGTGAGTTATTAATGGTTGGTTGTAATAAACTTCGACTAAGTTATAAAATAAAATAGCAGATCATCACAGGCTTACACAATATTCCGGTGCGCTGCACCTTAGGTAGAACAAACAATATCGTTCTATAAATATTAAGGCACTCCGTACCATATTCTTACAATCATGTACTTCAAGCAACAGAGTTGCGTTATATTTATAGAAAGTAATCGTGATGAGAAGACAGGTGCAGCGCAGCGTAATATTACCAGATGCTACTTCAATTCTAATTTAAATATCTTAGTAGTTGTCGAGGTAATCTTAAATCGATCGTCCAAACGATGACCAACAACCCAAGCAATTCTATCACCCGAAAGTAATAACCATGTATTTTCCTTATCCTGTAAAGAAAACTTTTTATCGATAAAAAAATCAGATATTTTCTTGTTCCCCTTCATCCCTATCGGACGGAAACTATCTCCAATTTGCCATTTTCGCAGCTTAAGCGGAAACTTCAATTTACTAGCATCCAAACATGCAATTTCAGGATTGGTTGTAAATTTAAAGCTTGGTGTTCTATCAATAAATGATGCCTCCATTTCAATTGGAAATTCTATCATTCCCGATTTTTCTTCTAACAAATATTCCTTGGAATCATTCTCTCTCAGCTCAGATAAAATTAAATACTTTCTATCTCTTAATATTTGGTGTGTGGATGAATAGAATCTTTTGCCAGAAATGGTACCCAATGATTTGGCAATCATTTTCACATCACGGTGGTGATATCCGTAAGGAGATAAAATTTCGAACAAATGAGATGATGGAGAAGACAATTCTTGTAATCGTGCAATGGAGATTAACAACTGATTTTCTCTTTGAAATACCAGATGCAAGCGATTCTCTTCGATTACATCATTATAAATCTGTTCAACTTCCTTAAATCGTTGAACATTTTCACTCATGGTTTTTCTAATGGCCGGATTAATTTGCTCTAAAACCGGAATTATCTGGTGACGAATTTTATTTCTTATAAAGTCGGTTTCCCTGTTGGTTGAATCTTCATGGTAATTTAAGCCTTCTTTCTCAGCAAACTCTTCCAACTCTTTTCGAGTGAAAGGAAGCAATGGTCTAATGATCTTGCCCAACTTTGATTTAATGCCTGTTAAGCCATGAATTCCCGTACCTCTTACCAAGTTAATCAATACAGTTTCTGCAACATCATCGGCATGATGGCCAACCGCAATGTATTGGTAATTCTCCAATTCCAGAATTTGATTGAACCACTCGTACCTCAACTCCCGAGCTGCCATTTCAATAGATAGCTTATTCTTTTCTGCATAAGCTTTTGTATCAAAATCTTTAAAATAGAAAGGAAGATTGTATTGCTTGGCGAGATTTTTCACAAATTCAAAATCGCCATCCGACTCTTCGCCTCGCAAATGAAAATTGCAATGTGCAATTCCGCAATTCACCTCCATCTTTATTAATAAATGAAGCAGAACAACCGAATCGATTCCTCCGCTTACCGCAACTAAAATTTTTTCATCACGATAAAACAGATTTTCTTCTTCTACAAAGCGAACTAACTTACGAAACACAATAGCAATTTATAATTAGTAATTAAGTATAATCAATTTTACTCATTTTTTAGAACTTTCATAATGGCTTGGGCCTTTAACAAACACTCTTCATATTCTTTCTCTGCCTCTGCCTGCATGGTAATTGCCCCGCCAACCATAAACGAAAGATAATGATTTCTTGCATTATAAAGTATGCTGCGAATTACCACATTAAAATCAAAATTACCTTCAGGAGTAATGTATCCTACAGCTCCAGAAAACAATCCTCTTTTGGTCGATTCGTACTTTTCAATCAGCTTCATGGCTCGAACCTTGGGAGCGCCGGTCATCGATCCCATGGGAAAACACTGACGAATCGCTTCAATAAAGTGCACACCATCCTTAAGCTCTGAAACAACCGTCGAAATCATTTGGTGCACCTGCGGGAAGGAATAAATCCCACACAATTCCTCTACGATTACTGATCCTTTTTCTGCAGTTCTTGATAAGTCATTTCTTACCAAATCCACAATCATGATATTCTCAGCTCTCTCTTTAGGATCATTAAATAAAGTCTCCTTTATTTGCTTGTCTTCTGCTTCGGTGGCTCCTCGCTTGGCGGTTCCTTTTATAGGCTGAGAAATGATTTTCTTTCCAACCTTCTTGATAAATCGCTCCGGACTGGCCGACAATAAATATTGCTCGCCCATTTGGTAAAAACCCGAGTACGGAGTAGGCGAAACTTCGGTTAGTTTCTGATAGGTGCCGCGAGGCTTAATGTAGCAATCCTCAGCATAAAATTCCTGACAGAAATTCACCTCGTAAATATCTCCTCTTCGAATATGATCTTTCAGTTGATTAACAGCCTCCAAATACTCGTCACGAGAAATTCTAGAATGAATTTGATTTACAGAAATAGAGTTCTCTCCAGTCAATTCCATGTCTTGAAGATTCTGAACCAAAGAGAGCACCTCATCTTCCGTAAATTCTTCATCATAGTAATGAACAATCAGCGTATCTACATCCAAAAGAAACACCCAGCGTGGTTGGAAAAAATTCATTTCTGGAAAATCCAATCCATCATGATTTTCAGACTTCAGCTCTTCAATTTCATTCTTTAAATCATACCCCAAATAACCAAACCACCAATCATTCGATTTTTCAATGGACTCTTTCAAATGATGAAAACAATCCTGTTTTGGTTCAACAATCTGAAGCGCATCAATACCGGCAACCATTTCGTAGGTATTGTATTCGGCCTTCGAATTTACTTTCTGATTCACCTCATGACTATCAAGTATACTAACATACTCGAACTTCTTGCTCCAGAATAGCAGTTGTTCCTTAAACCTGCGCGGATTAGTGATATGAAATGTAAGCTGTTTTCGCATGCCGCAAATTTAGGCAAAAGATACACAAGATACTTTCTGCTTTAGATAAAACTTTTTGTGTGACAATATCCCTGTTCTACTCTAATACGATGGTACTTTATTTTAGTTAGGAAGAAGGCTAAAGTTTGAAATTGCTACTTTATGAATTGTTGCTGCTACTTTATATCCTGTTATCATTCTTTTGTAACTTGCTGCCATTCCTTTAGCTCTTGTCGCAGGTATTTTACAATACTGCACTGTGGGAAAAATATAAAAGAGAGACGACAAACCTCTGGCTAAGGGCGACAAAGCTTTGGCTGAGGACGACAAGCCTCTGGCTGAGGACGACAAGCCTCTGCTGAGGACGACAAGCCTCTGGCTGAGGACGACAAGCCTCTGGCTGAGGACGACAAGCCTCTGGCTGAGGACGACAAGCCTTTGGCTAAGGGCGACGAGCCTTTGGCTAAGAACAACATGTCGCAAAAAGTTACAAATAAGGGAGGAAAGATGGTAACAAGTCTGATAGTTGAATCAGTAGAAATCAGACCTCCTGCAATTAAAGAAGGAAAAATAGCTTATATCTCTGTATGTAAAGCAGCTATCGCATCCGTATCATCACAAAAGAAAATCCCTCATCATTATCACCCAAAACATTTACTTTAACTCTATTCTCTCTTAGTTTGAAGTATTGAATTTTCTTGGGAAAATCGTGCTTAGGATTCTCAAATGAATAATAGTCAGAAATGGACTCATTTAAAGGAAAAGAAATTGTAGCTCCCTGGTTTTGATTGAATACAGTTGCCTGATAAACCAACTTTCCTTCAATCAGCTTAATAGCTAAATGTTCCAAAACCTTCTGCTTGCCATCTACCAACTGATATCCCGTTCCAATCAATTCATTACCTTTTACCTCCCACTTTTCGAATTGTTGTTTGCCTTCCACCTGCCAATTTCCTTCCAAAAAGTGAAGGGTTTGAATATCCTGAGTAGAACAGGAGTAGGTACAAATCGAGAAAAGAATTAAAACCATATACTTCATAAAGCAAAGGGATATTTATTTCTTCCAATTTACCAATTAATATTTTCATCGATAAATTTAATCAGGCTATTGGCCATTTCCTCCTGCTCCTTAACCGATGGATGTCCTCTTGTTTCTTTGAATGGAACAAAATGCGTGTAGATTTTATCATCTTTTAATCCAACAACTGCCTTTTTAATATATTCTGGCCATTGAGAACCTTCCTTCGTAGCATCCATATTCCCAAGCATGCATATGATTTCTGCATTAGGGTAGTGATTTCGAATCCCAGTAACAAACTGCTGGTATGCATGAATCAAATATTCTTCGCTAGGAGAGTTTTTACCAAAATTCTTCTTGAACTCATCTCTTTTGGGCATATTTACCAACCATGAATCATTCTGAAATAAATTTACCACCACCACATCAGGTGCATACAAGGAAAAATTCCACTTACTGGTTGAATCTGCAGGGTTTAATCGATCGTAAATATCTGGCATTTCAAAAGGGAACCAACTAATTGTAATTCCAATACCGCTTTTACAAATACAATGGTAATCCGCATCAAAATGTCTTGCAGTTATTGCGGCATAGCTTAAATAATTGTTTGTAAAAGTACTGTCTGGAGAGTCTTTCCCTGAAGTATCTTCCACTGCGTATCCAGCTGTGATGGAATTCCCATAAAACTCTATCTTTCTTTTTGCCACATCCGCATTAGGTAACAACTTCGCTTTTCCATCAATCTTAAACCCATAGAAATCTGTTGTTCCCCTATCCCACTCTGTACGTTTAAACAACTCTATAATATGTTTCCCTGGCGATAAATTTGTAACCAATTCATGATAGCCCTTGATGGTATCAGGGCGAAACAAAACAATACTATCCTTATCGATGATAATATTATAATAATTATCGCCTTTTTCATCCTTCATTAAAGCACTAAGAGATTCTCCTTCAAAGTTTATTTTTATTGAGCTACCTGACCAATACAGCTCGGCATGATCAACACTTGCAGTATCAATTCTTCCTGAATATTTAATTTCTGAGTTTGAGAATGGAACAAACAAACTTTGTTGTTTTGAACAACCTGCAAAAATTACATACAAAACAATTAAGAGATAATAGGTATTTTTCATGATATGATTATTAAGGGATCCTTTTTTGATATAGGATGTCAAAACTACTTATTATTTTAATTAAAAATTAATGCCTCTTCTCAAATACTAATAAATCGTTATAAAAAAGACAGCCCAATGACTGCCTTAATCAATAAACATCTAATGAAACCTTAGAGTTTCACAATCACTCTCCCCCTACTTTTCTTCTGCAACATCAAATCAATGTAAGTATCCAATTCTTCTAAAGAAGATTCAATTACCTGTTCCTTATGTTTGTATACATTCCAATCAGCAGCCAATTTATCCCAAACTTTTTGTCGTAACTCCATCGGACAATTTTGAGAATCGATACCAATCAAGCTGATACCATTAAGAATAAATGGGTAAACGGTCATGGGTAAATCTCCCGATCCTATATTTCCACAACAAGTTACGGTTCCCATAGGCTTACAAGCTTTCAATAAGGTATGTAAGGTATTTCCACCGATTACATCAATGGCACCAGCCCAAAGCGGTCGTAACAATGGTCTTCCCGACTGATCATCAGTAATTTCTTTTGAAATACGGCTACTAACTCCCAACTCTTTCAAAACCTCTTCATCTCCTGTTGCATCGGAAGTTGCAGCAACTACCTCGAAACCTAATGAGGATAGAATACTAATGGCAATGCTACCTACACCACCTAAAGCCCCAGTAACTACAACGGGTCCCATTTCTGGAGTTTGACCCGATGCCAATAGTTTGTATATAGAAAGTGCTGCTGTAAAACCTGCTGTTCCATAAATCATCGCATCCCGAAAGCTTAGTTCTTTTGGCAAAGCCACAACCCAAGAGGCAGGAACACGAATGTATTCAGCAAATCCTCCATCGGTATTCATTCCCAAATCATAACTGGTAACAATAACCTCATCACCCACTTTAAATTGATCACTTGTTGATTCTTCTACTACACCGGCAGCATCAATTCCAGGAGTGTGAGGATAGTTTCTGGTTACTCCCTTATTTCCCGATACCGACAAGGCATCTTTATAGTTTAACGAGGAGTAACGTACACGAATTAAAACTTCTCCTTCAGGTAAATCCTCAATCTTTCTGCTTACAATCTCTCTTTTGTATTCTCCATTCTCTTCGCTAATACGAAGTGCTTTAAATTCTTTATCCATAACGGTTCTGTTATTTATTCTTATCTTGCAACAAAATTACAAGCATTTAATCTACAAATCAAGAACTTACAATTACATCACATACTAACATTTTGTTCTGATTTACTGATTATCAAGCCATAAAAAATCTATAAACATTGGAAAAAGGAGTTTGTCCCATCGATACATTTATTAATTACGTAAAAGGAAAACGTAAGGCAACGATCATTTTACACCTGAAACAAGGCACAAAACGATACTCCGAATTGGTGAAATTGATTCCTGATGTTAGCGATCGAATGCTTAGTAAAAACCTAAAAGAATTAGAGGAATCTGGCTTTATCCTAAAGAAAATATACCCGGAAGTTCCGCCCAAAGTGGAATATAGCCTAAGCCAATTGGGAAATGATATACATCCGGTATTGGTTGCGATGTATCGAGGAGGAAAACTACTAGAGAAAGAAATCAAATAGAAAAGGCAACCTATTGGCTGCCTTTTATTTTATCATTAAAGTTGATTTATCTTTTTGCAATCAAGTCAACAATCTTAAGAATTACATCAACTGCTTTTTCCATGGATTGAACCGGAACATATTCGAATCTACCATGGAAATTATGTCCTCCTGCAAAAATATTAGGGCAAGGCAAGCCCATGTATGATAATCTACTACCATCAGTTCCTCCTCGAATTGGAATAACCATAGGTGTAACGCCTACTTCATTCATTGCTTCTTCGGCAATATCCACGATATATTTTACTGGCTCAACCTTTTCTCGCATGTTATAATACTGGTTGGTCATTTCAAGAGTAACAGTACCTTCGCCATACTTCGCATTGTAATCTGAACACAAATCTTCAATGAACTTCTTGCGAGCTTCATAATTGGTCATGTCAAAATCACGAATGATATACTGAAGAGAAGTGCTCTCAACTCCACCATTGATAGCAATTAAATGATAAAACCCTTGATATCCTTCTGTCTTTTCAGGAACCTCATCCTTAGGCAAACGAGCAGCAAATTCATTCGCAATAGTCATAGAATTAATCATCTTGTCTTTTGCCATTCCAGGATGAACATTTCGTCCTTTAAAGGTGATTTTGGCGAAGGCTGCATTGAAATTTTCGTATTGCAACTCACCAATTTCTCCTCCGTCTAAAGTATATGCGAAATCCGCCCCAAACTTCTTAACATCAAAAAAGTCTGCTCCTTTTCCAATTTCTTCATCCGGGGTAAAACCAACATGTACCGGACCATGTTTAATCTCAGGATTTTTAGCCAAATATTCCACTGCAGTAATAATTTCGGCTACTCCTGCTTTATCATCGGCACCTAGTAGTGTTGTTCCATCTGTTGTGATTAAGGTTTGACCTTTATATTTTGTCAGTTCTGGAAAATCTGAAACTTTCATTATAATATTCTGCTCCTTATTTAGGACGATATCCATTCCGTTGTAATCTTCCAGAATTTGAGGCTTTACATGCTTTCCTGAAAAATCGGGACTTGTATCCATATGAGAAACAAAGCCCACTTTAGGAACTTCTCTATCAATATTCGAAGGAAGAACCCCCATTACGTATCCATTCTCATCTACACTTACATTTTCCAAGCCAATTTCTTCCAATTCTTTGGCCAACTCTTTTGCAAGAACCATCTGACCTGGTGTACTCGGTGTCAAACCTGTTTCTGTATCCGATTCGGTATCGAACTTTACGTATTTTAAAAATTTATCTACTACAGTATTCATTGTTGTGTATTGTTAATAGTATAAGCTTTACCCTCAGGTAAAATAAAAACGCTCCAAAAAATTGAAGCGTTACAATATTACTAAAATTCTGAATTCATTATTTAGATAATAATTGTAATTCCTAACTCTTAATGCATCATTCTATATTAAACGTCATCCGATTTAAACTGAAAACCTAGTCGTTTCCCTGTTTGTATTCTCGCATTCTGCATTTTCTCGAACATTTGTGCCACCGACATTATTTTAACATTATCATATGGTGGAACCAACAAATCAAAATTCAAGGAGTAGTTAATTGCCGTTTCAACAATTCTGCGTAAACTTTCTTTATTGGCCTTACTAGCTGACAAATCAGTTTGCAAGAGTCCCATTTGTCTCTTTCCTTCAACAATATAGTGTTTTTCACGATTGATAAATATACGAGCTACCAGATAACCTAAATCATCATAGCGAGTATATTTAAACGAATCGTAAAGAAAATTGTAAATATTTATAATTCCTGAGTATGCATTATCGGGATTCGTTCTTACATAGTCTTGTTCCCAGACATTATGATCCCGATTAAACTGGAAAACATTGGTATGCAAACTAAAAACCAAAATATCAGAAGCTACTTTTATTTGAAATTCAAATTCGCCTCTATCCTCATACTCCAATAAAACTTTCTCGTCTGCATCTTTTAGCTCTGCATTATACTCGAGTACCAAAACTTCCAAAACATCTCGCAAATCTTCAAATATCTCTTTAGTATTCTGATACACTTGTTGCTTTAAAGTAGCTTTATCTCGAATAGTATTTAAAATAGCAGCTTTTGTATTTAATATGTTCATTGTATAGTTGTTTAAGGTTAATGAGTAAATATACAAAAAAACAGTCACCGATATTTCGATGACTGTTTTTTATTATGATTGTATTGTATACTTTCTTAGTATGCTTTTGCAAAAACAACACGTCTTTTTGAAGGCTTTCCTGTAACCATACAAACTCCTTCTTCCTCCTCTGCATCAAAAGGAATACAGCGAATTGTTGCTTTGGTTTCATTTTTAATTTGCTCTTCTGTTTCTGCTGTTCCATCCCAGTGAGCAAGGAAAAATCCAGTTTTTGTCTCCAACAACTCTTTAAATTCATCATATGAATCCACTTTTGTTGTTTTTTCAGCTCTAAAATCAAATGCTTTCTGGAAAATATTAACTTGAATTTCTTCAAGTAACTTCTCAATCACTTCTTCTATACCTTCTATTGGAAGAGTTTCTTTCGTTAAGGTATCACGACGAGCCAATTCGATTGTTCCATTTTCCAAATCACGATTTCCGATCGCCAAACGAACAGGCACACCTTTCAATTCGTATTCAGCAAACTTCCAGCCTGGTTTGCGATTATCACTGTCATCAAATTTCACCGAAATTCCCATTGATTTAAGCTTCTCAACAATAGGGTCTAATTTAGCAGCAATCTTCTCTAACTCTTCCGCTTTTCTATAAATTGGAACAATAACCACCTGAATTGGAGCCAATTTTGGAGGTAAAACCAAACCGTTATCATCTGAGTGAGCCATAATTAATGCACCCATCAAACGAGTTGAAACTCCCCAAGATGTAGCCCAAACGTAATCCTCTTTTCCTTCTTTGTTCGCAAATTTTACATCAAATGCTTTTGCAAAATTCTGTCCTAAGAAATGAGAAGTTCCTGCCTGTAATGCTTTTCCATCTTGCATCAATGCTTCAATACAATAAGTATCCAAAGCTCCTGCAAATCTTTCTGATTCTGTTTTACGACCCTTTAATACAGGAACTGCCATAAAGTTCTCAGCAAAATCGCCGTAAATATTTATCATTTGTTCTGTTTCCTGCAATGCTTCTTCCTTTGTTGCATGAGCAGTATGCCCTTCTTGCCATAAGAATTCTGCAGTACGCAAGAATAAACGAGTACGCATTTCCCATCGCATTACATTTGCCCATTGGTTACAAAGAATAGGAAGATCTCTGTAAGACTGAATCCAGTTTTTATATGTGTTCCAAATAATGGTTTCCGAAGTAGGTCGAATAATTAATTCTTCTTCTAATTTAGCATCAGGATCAACAACTACACCGCGCCCATTGGGGTCATTTTTCAGACGATAATGGGTTACAACTGCACATTCTTTTGCAAATCCTTCTACATGATCTGCTTCTTTACTCAAGAATGATTTTGGGATCAATAATGGAAAATATGCATTTTGGTGACCAGTATCCTTGAACATCTTGTCCAATTCTGCCTGCATGTTTTCCCAGATTGCATAACCGTAAGGCTTAATAATCATACATCCTCTCACAGCAGAATTCTCTGCTAGATCTGCTTTCATTACCAGATCATTATACCACTGCGAATAATTTTCGCTTCTGCTCGTTAAAACTTTTGCCATTCGATATAGTTTTGGTATAGTATTTGCTACTTTTAGGCTGAATAAAATTCAATACAAAAGTATAAAATTATCTTATATATTCATTATTGGAGGACTTACGATGAAAACCTATTTTAAAATTCTATTAATTTCCGCCCTGTTTGCAACAGGATGTTCGCCTTCATATATGGGAGCTTCCCTTTATGATGACGATATTTACTATGACCCAAGCGATGCACCTTTGATTGTGCAAAACGCTGAAAGCAAAACTGTGATTGCAAAAAAAGACAATCCACTTGCGCCTGCTCAAGAAAATCAAACAAAAGTGGTACCAGAAACAAAATCAAGTATCGCACCAGCTGACAACCGCGATTTTTCTGAAATCCAAAAACAATACTCTGCAATTCTTCAGAATGATTCAATTGGCAATGTTGACACATTGGTTTATCAGGCTGAAGAAAGTGGTTATTACTATGGAGGTTTTACCGGATCTGAAAACGACCTTGAAGAAGCTGAACGCTTAAGGGCAATGTACCCACAAGGCTTTGGTTACTATGATGGTAGTGGTTATAGCTTAGCAATGTGGTTAGCAGGAGATTCTGATTGGAATGTTTATGTGGATGGAGACAAAGTTTGGTGGACTCCAACCTGGACCAATTATCGATATTATAATTCATATAATTTCCACACAATGAGATATGGCAATTATTTTGCTTATAACTATCCTTACGGATCTTACTATCCAAGCTGGGGCATTGGATTTGGATGGGATTCTTGGTATTGGGATCTTCATTTTGGATGGAACTATCATTATCCTTATCACTATGGTTATTACTACTATCCATATGATCATTATTATGGATATGGACACCATCATCATCACAACTATGCAGGGCATTATGATGGATATTACGGAAGAAATGTGTATTATGGAAGAAGAACTGCAACAGGATCACATGTTGGAACCTCTTCGTACGCAACAAACAGAAGTTCGAATGCAAATGTAAGCAGAAGAGCTAATGCAAGAACTAGTATTAATAGAACAGGTACAAACAGGACTACTAACGATAGAACTAGTAATGTAGCAACAAGAAGATCTGCAAGCTCTTCCTCTGCAGCCGATGTAAGAAGAACTAGAGCCGCTTCAAGATATAGTTCTGCAAACCGAAGTTCTTATGGTAATCGCTACAACAACACTAGTAGAACATATAATGGTACAAATCCAAATACAAGAAGAAGTGTAAGTGGCACAACTACTAATTCAAGAACTCGTTACGGTACACAAACAAATAGAACAAGAAGACCTGGCAGTACGTATTCGAATACAACAAGAAGTAGTTCACCTAGCTATAATAAAACAAGAAATGCTACCCGACCTACTTACAATTCTACAAGAGGATCACGAAACTCGAGCTATTCAAACAGATCTACAACAAGATCTTCATATTCTAAAGTGAGAGGTAACTCCAAAAGTTCTTCGAGAGGAAACGCTTACCGATCGTCGAACTCTAGATCAAACTCATCTCAAAGTAGTTCTTACAGATCTTCAAGTAGTGGATCTAGATCATCTGGTAGCTCTGTACGTTCATCAAGTGGCACTTCCAGATCATCATCAAGTGGTTCTCGATCATCATCGGGTGGATCAAGAAGAAGATAAAAATAGTATAGGGAAACAATCCTCCAGTTTCCCCATACTAATAAAACAACTCTAATTTAATTAGTACATATTTTCCCATATGGGTTCTAATATTAAAACCTAAAATTATGAAACGAATATATATTCTTATCTCATTTATAATCATTGCAGGAGTTACCTATGGTCAAACAGCCGATGATGCATTACGTTACTCAAAGCAATATTTTAATGGCACAGCAAGGTCTGCTGCAATGGGTGGAGCTTTTGGAGCCTTAGGCGGAGACTTTACTGGTATAGCTATTAATCCAGCAGGATTAGCAGTCTACCGAACTTCAGAACTTAGCTTTTCTTCAAATTTTAATTATACTGATACTAAAAGCTTAAATATTCAAGCCAAAACAAGTTTAAACGAAGATAAATATTCACTTGGCATTTCAAATATAGGTTATGTATCAACAAACAAGCCTAGAATTGAATCAGAAGGAGGCTGGAAAAACTTCAACTTTGCAATTGGATACAATAAATTGAACACTTTTAGAAAAAATGCTAGATCAAATGCACCCGAAGCTCCAACTTCACTGTTAGACGTAATGGTCAACAATTCGAACGGCAGACATCCCAATTCTTTAAATTCGTTTAGAGAGTTTTTAGCTTACGATACATATTTAATTGATACAATTAGCGGTAGTAATAATCAGTATATTGCGATTACCGATGAAATATTGAATCAAGCACAAACCATTGATGAAAAAGGATATGCAGGCGAATTTCTTATGGCTTTTGCTGCCAATTACAATCACAAATTTTACATTGGAGGTTCATTGGGAATTCAATCCATTTACTATAAATCAACAAAAGTATTTTCAGAAAGTATTTTGTCAAATAGCGATTCAGATTTTAACGATTATTCTTTTGAAGAATACTATAAGTCATCAGGTGTAGGTGCTAATTTTAAACTAGGTATGATTTACAAGCCTGAACAATGGCTTCGTTTAGGAGCTTCTATTCATACACCTACCTTCTATTCTTTTGATGAAGATTACCATAGTTCAATGGCTTCGAACTTTAATACGGCTGATGAAAATGGTTATTCCAGTTATTACTCACAATCGCCTCAAGGTAAATACTCTTATAAGTTTAGAACTCCATTAAAAGCAACATTCAGTGCAGCACTGGTTTTGAAGAAGAGACTTATATTAAGTGCAGACTATGAACTAATTGATTATTCAAAGGCAAAATTCTACAATGGAGATGATGGAGATGATTTCAATGGTACACCTGAAAATCCTGACACCAATGATATTATTAAAGCCAGTTACCAAAGCACAGGCAATTTACGAACTGGTTTAGAGTTTCGTGCAACACCTAACTTAAGCCTACGTGCCGGATATTCAAAAATGGGTAACTCTTTTAAAGTTTCAGGCGCTGATGATGGGTTTGACATGTTTTCAGGGGGTCTTGGTTTCAAACAAAACAACTTTTTTATGGATTTAGCTTATAGCTATGCCGATGTAGAAAATCAGTTTGTATACTACTCTACTCCTGATTTCGCTTCTGATCAAATTAAAGAGAATAATAAAAAACATGAAGTAAAAGTTACTTTTGGATTTAAGTTTTAATCATTATAACACACTACTACAAAGTAAAGGTGGCCTTATGCCACCTTTTTTTATTCATAAAAAAAGCTGATACCCATTAGATATCAGCTTCATATATTTATATTTCGAATGCTTACAAAATCATACCTGCAGCAACAGTTTCATTGGTTCCTTCATCAATCATGATAAAACTACCAGTAATTCTGTTCTCTTTGTATGGGTCAACAAATAGTGGTTTAGCTGATTTAAAGGTAATACATGCAATATCATTCAATCCTACTAGCTTATCATCTGTAACCTCTTCCAAAGTATTTACATTAACCTTGAATTTTACGTCGCGAACCATACAACGAGCCTCATTTGAGGTGTGTTTGATTGTGTACTTGCCACGTGGCATCATAGCACGCTCGTTCATCCAACAAATCATAGCATCAATTTCCTGCTCTACCTTTGGAGAATTCTCTATAGAAACAATCATATCACCTCTTGATACATCAATATCATCGGTTAAATTAATTGTTACGGATTGTGGTGGAAATGCCATATCCAACTCCCCATCGAAAGTATCAATTGATTTTACAGTCGATTCTAGTCCTGAAGGCAATACTTTTACCTTATCACCTGGGCGGAAAACACCACTGGCAACACGACCGGCATAACCTCTGTAATCATGATATTTATCAGACTGAGGACGAATTACATATTGTACAGGGAATCTTGCATCTTGGTGATTTCTGTCATCAACAATTTCGATAGTCTCCAATAGATTCAACAAAGTAGATCCTTGGTACCAATCCATATTTTCAGACGCATCTACAACATTATCTCCAAATTTTGCTGAAATTGGAATGAAACGGACATCCTCAATATTCAATTTCTCAGCAACCCTCTTGTAATCTTCCTTGATTTTGTTGTAAACTTCTTCTGAATAATCAACCAAATCCATTTTATTGATACAAACAATAATGTGAGGGATTTGAAGAAGGTTCGCAATATATGAATGACGCAAAGTTTGCTCAATTACACCATTTCTTGAATCTACCAAAATTAAAGCAGCATTTGCTGTAGATGCCCCGGTTACCATGTTTCTGGTATACTGAATGTGACCTGGAGTATCCGCAATAATAAACTTACGCTTTGGAGTAGCAAAATATCTGTAAGCAACGTCAATTGTAATCCCTTGCTCACGTTCTGCTCTTAATCCATCGGTTAACAAGGCTAAATCAACTTCCTCGTCTCCTCTTTTTTGACTACTGATTTCGATAGCTTCCATTTGATCTTCGAAAATGGCTTTGCTATCGTATAATAATCTTCCGATAAGAGTACTTTTACCATCATCTACACTACCTGCGGTAGTGAAACGCAAAAGCTCCATATCTAAATATCCTGATGTTTTATCTGACATATCTATATTTTTAGCTGTTAGCTTTTGGAGTTAACCTCAAGCTTAAAACTATTAACTTATCTGTTTAGAAATAACCTTCTTTTTTACGATCTTCCATTGCTGCTTCAGAACGTTTGTCATCATGACGAGTTCCACGCTCGGTAGTTCTAGATGCTGCTACTTCTTCAATAATATCTTCCAAACTATTCGCTTCTGATTCTACTGCACCTGTACATGTTGCATCACCAATGGTTCTAAAGCGAACAATTCTTTTCTCAACAGTTTCGGTATCACGCATTGGAATAAAATCTGAAACTGACAATAGGTTACCATTACGAACAAATACCTCACGTTCGTGAGAGAAGTAAATATTTGGTATTTTAATATTTTCCAGATAGATATATTGCCATACATCCATTTCTGTCCAGTTCGAAATAGGGAATACTCTAAAGTGCTCTCCCATGTGCTTCTTGCCGTTGAACAGGTTCCATAATTCAGGACGTTGGTTTTTAGGATCCCATTGTCCAAATTCATCGCGGTGTGAAAAGAAACGCTCTTTTGCTCTGGCTTTTTCCTCGTCGCGACGACCTCCACCCATAGCACAGTCTACTTGTAAATCTTCAATCCCATCAAGAAGAGTAACAGTTTGCAATTTATTTCTACTTGCATCAAAACCTGTTTCTTCCACTACTTTTCCTTGATCAATTGAATCTTGAACATAGCGAACGATTAAACGAGTTCCTGTTTCATCCATCAATTCATCACGAAACTGAATAGTTTCTGGAAAGTTATGACCTGTATCGATATGCATTAAAGCAAATGGAACTTTTGCTGGAGCAAATGCTTTACGTGCCAAGTGAAACATTACGATGGAATCTTTTCCTCCTGAGAATAACATCACAGGATTTTCAAATTGAGCAGCAACCTCACGAATTACGAAAATAGATTCCGCTTCAAGTTCTCTTAAATGATTAATATTGTATTCCTTCATTCGAAAATAATTTTATTTACTTCTCTTCTTACCCAATGGGTTTTATTAAGTCCGTTCAAGTCTCTCTTCACATATCCACAAGAGTATTAACACTCTTGAAAAATCTCTACATCAATAATTTCATTAGCAACGGCTTTAATCTATTATTGGGCTATCAAAACAGTATTTCCTTAAAACTTTACCAAGCTTCAGAAAATTAAAGGCAAATGTACATATTATCACTAGATTTAAAAAATCTAATCAACCTATATAGTTTACCATTAGAGCAAAAAAAATCCGAGTTTTACAACTCGGATTTTAAAACAATTCTAATATTGTTGTTACTCGCAATCTTCGCAAGTTTTAAAACTCTTGTTGTATTGGCTCATAGCTCTGTAACTCATACCCATACTAGAAAATCCTCCATCATGGAACAGATTCTGCATGGTTACTTTCCTTGTCAAATCAGAGAACAAAGTAATACAGTAGTTAGCGCACTCTTGAGCATCTGCATTACCAAGTGGAGACATTCTTTCTGAGAAATCAATCAATGAATCGAATCCTTTTACACCACTACCTGCAGTTGTAACTGTTGGTGACTGAGAAATCGTATTCACACGAACGCGTTTTTCACGACCATATATGTAACCAAAACTACGAGCGATTGATTCTAGCATTGCTTTCGCATCTGCCATATCGTTATACTCATACATAGTTCTTTGTGCTGCTGCATATGAGAGAGCAACTACTGATCCCCATTCGTTAATTGCATCTAGCTTTTTAGCTGATTGCAATACTTTGTGAAATGATGTTGCTGAAACATCTAAAGTTTTCTTAAGGTATTCATAATTTAAGTCATCGTAAGCGTGTCCCTTACGAACATTTGGAGACATACCGATAGAGTGTAATACGAAATCCACTCTTCCTCCCAACACTTCCATTGATTTGGTAAACAATTCATCCAAATCCTTAGGGTTGGTTGCATCGGCAGGAATTACCTCTGCATTGCATTTTTTAGCCAATTCATCGATGGTTCCCATACGAATTGATACAGGTGTGTTGGTCAAGACGATTTCTGCACCTTCTTCTACAGCTAATTCTGCAACTTTCCAGGCAATCGACATTTCATTCAATGCCCCGAAAATAATCCCCTTTTTTCCTTTTAATAAATTATACGACATAACTTGAAATTTTCAATTTTCAGGGTGTAAAGATAACCATTAATTCTTATAATGATTCTAAACAAGCCTATTAATTAAGACTGAATAAATTCTTTAATTGAAATCTCAATTGAATATCTAGCTATTTAATAGCACTTTAGCATTTTCCAACGCCGCTTTTGTAAGATCTGTTCCACTTAGCATCTTGGCTAGCTCTTCTATACGGCTTTGTTTATCCAGAAGTACAATATTTGAATAGGTTTCGTGCTCATCGTCGGCTTTATAAACCTTGTAATGAAATTTTCCTTTTCCAGCTATTTGAGGCAGGTGTGTGATGCTTATTACCTGAATATTTTCCGCCATTTGATTCATCATTGAGCCCATTTTGTCGGCAATTTCACCCGATACACCTGTATCAATTTCATCGAAAACAATAGAAGGCAAAGCTGTTGAAGAAGAGATCAAATACTTAATACTCAACATCAATCGAGATAACTCCCCTCCCGAAGCAACTCGCTGTACTTCCTCTAAACTACCATTCTTATTGGCACTAAACAAAAAGGTCACTTTATCGGCTCCTAATTGCTGAAATTCTTCGCTATTGCTAATTTGCACTCTAAAATTAGCGTTAGGAATTCCGAGTAATATAAGCTGGCTAACAATTGTTTTTTCTATTTTTGGAACCGATTTCTTCCTGCTATTTGATAGATTATCAGCAGCTTTCTGCAATTCTACTTTTTGCCCTGTCAATTGTTCCTTCAAATCTTCAATTAATTCATCGCTTGATTCAATTTTCCCAACTTTTCCTTCCAGGTCATCTCTAATTTGCATCAATTCTTCTACAGAATCGACACGATGTTTTTGTTGCAAAGAGTAAATTGTATCCAAACGTTGGTTCAAAAAGTCGATTCTCCCGTTATCGAATTCCACCAATTCATTACTTCGGTCCAACTCTTGAGACAGATCTTGCAATTCTATCAATGAACTATCCAATCTTTCAAAATAAGAATCTGCCTCAGTAAATACTCCTTGAATTTTAGAAATTGCACTTCTGGCTTCCTTTATTTGAGAAATCACAGATGATTCACCTTCCGACAAAAAGCCATATGCCTGATACAGGCCAGATTTTATTTCCTCAGCATGATTTAGAGTTTCCAACTCCTCTTCCATCTCTTTCTGTTCCCCCTCAACAAGATTGACCTCATTAAGCTGCTCCAATTGAAATTGGAAGTAATCCAGATCGGCCTTTTCCTTAGCAGCTATCTCTTCCTGATTTTTCAGCTCTTTCTTTAGATCTTGATATTTCTTGAAGGATAACTGATATTTTGCAAGTAGCGCTGCATTCTGAGCATAGGTATCAACAATACCTACCTGATATTCAAAACTTCCTAAAACAAGATTTTGGTTCTGACTGTGTATATCTACCAAACACACTCCTAGCTCTTTCAAAGTTTTCAAGCTTACAGGAGTATCATTTACAAAAGCACGTGTTTTTCCACTAGGCAAAATCTCACGGCGAACAATGGCCTCTTTTTCGTAATCCAATTCATTCTTTTCGAAAAACTCTTGCAAGTTGTACTTTTCAATATAGAATGAGCATTCAATAACACACTTCTTCTCTTTATCCTTTAGTACATTTCCTTCAGATCTTTGACCTAATACCAAAGATAAAGCGCCAAGCAAAATGGATTTTCCCGATCCCGTTTCCCCAGTTATTACAGAAAAACCATCCGAGAAATCAATTTCCAGCTGATTAATTAAAGCATAGTTTTGTATAGATATTGATTGAAGCATAGTCTCAAACTAAATTATTATTTGCAGCAAAAATAAGGAATAGAGAAAAACCAAATCAAAATCCTCGCCTATTTTTGTCCTATAATTTTTTTGTACTTTTTAATATTAGCCGGATCTATTTCACTAAGAATATTATAGACCCTTTTTTTCTCATCAGTAAATGATTCACTAAAGATATTTACCAGTTCGTCAGCCTTAGCATCGAAAAATATGGTTAGAATAAAGGCTCCTGGTTTTGCTCGATATGCTTTTTGCAGCAGTCTTAAACTTTCTGCAATTTCCGCTCTCGCTTCGGTCAAGTGATCAGACATACGATCTAAACCCAACCTGTGGTATCGATACAAACATTCACGAACTGGGCTGTATGCATTGTTAAGAATGTTCTCAATTAACCAATATCTATTATCCCTACTTTCATATGCTTTCCAACCTGTAGTATTTGAATTCTGCATTTTACCTACGATGGTCTCCGCTTTAGCAAAATATGGTGCCCCCCCATCCATTGCAAATGTATCGTAATCCAAACCTAAAATAAGATAGGCATAGTAAGACAAAAGCCCAGTCAATTCTGTTGGAGTAACTGTTTCGTTAAAATCCAGAGTCTGATACTCAACATACTTAAACTGGACATCGTCGTCTTTAAAATTTAGCATCACTGTATTATAAGAGGAATTATAAACTGGTCTGCTTGCTTGAACCTGTAAACTACCACGAAATTCATCTGCCGAAATTTGTTCAGTCAAATTGAACAAGAAAGTACATTCAATTCTCTCATCGTAACTGTAAACATGGTTTGTCCATCTACGGGCATTCAGAAACTCGTTAATAGCCGTTTGCATGGTTCTAAACACCTGCTTATTGGTACCTTGAATTTTCTGACTTACTACTTGAACATTACATCTGAATTCTTGCGAAAACAGAGGAATTGAAAACAGTGTAATAAATAATACTAGGAAGAATTTGCGCATAGTTATATATCAAAAGTTCACAGCTAAAGTTAAAAATTATAACGAAACAGATGCCAACTTATTTCTCATAAAACTGAATTAATTCCGCCAAGATATCTTTAGCAACTTCTGCTTTAGGCTTTAATTCAAATTTTTTGGTTGAACCATTGCTGTCGATAATCGAAATTTTATTCGTATCATGCTGAAAACCTGCTCCTGAATCATTTAAAGAGTTGAGCACAATAAAATCTAAATTCTTCTTTTCCAGTTTTAATTTTGCATTAAATTCCTCATCGTTGGTTTCAAGTGCAAAACCAACAAGAAATTGATCTTTAGTTTTGATTTTTCCTAAAGATGCAGCAATATCTTTGGTAGGTGTTAGTTCGATAGAATAGTTCTCTTTTCCACGTTTCACTTTTCTATCTTCAGGATTTAGCGGAGTAAAATCGGCTACTGCTGCCGTCATAATTCCACCATTGCAATCGGGATAATTACTAATTGATGCCTGATACATCTCCTCTGCAGTAATAACATCAATTCTTTTGATATTTGGATGCTTTGTTTTTAAAGCAGTTGGCCCACTCACCAAAACGACATTTGCACCGTTCTCAGCTAGTTCTTCGGCAATGGCAAAGCCCATTTTTCCTGATGAGAAATTACCGATAAATCTAACTGGATCAATTTTCTCGTAAGTAGGGCCGGTAGTGATTAATATCTTTTTATCACTTAGCTTTTTTTTTTATCTTCCAGAAATTGACTTAATTTCTGAACAATAATTTCAGGCTCTTCCATTCTTCCTTTTCCATACAATCCACTTGCCAATTCTCCACTTGATGGCTCAATAAATGTATCGCCATATGATCTAAGAATATCCATATTACGTAGGGTTGCTGGATGTTTAAACATATCCAAATCCATAGCAGGAGCATGAACAACAGGACATTTGGCAGACAAATAAGTTGTAAGAAGTAAGTTATCACAAATGCCATGTGCCATTTTAGCCATTGTATTTGCAGTAGTAGGTGCAATCACCATCACATCCGCCCAAAGCCCCAAATCAACATGACTATTCCACGAGCCATCATCATGCTTAAAAAAATCAGACAATACCGTATTCTTAGATAAAGTAGCCATGGTTACTGGTGAGATGAACTCTTTCGCATATGGAGTCATGATCACCTTGACATTAGCCCCCTCCTTTACAAGTAAACGAACCAATGTGGCAGCTTTATATGCTGCAATACTTGCAGTAATACCTAAAATTATATTTTTATCCTTTAACATAAACTATTTCTAAAAAATAAAAAGTTCCCTTTTTATTCAAAAGGGAACTTGACCATTATTACTAATTAGTCTTCTGATTTTTGCTCTTTAGAAGGATTTCTGTAATAGATTTCTCCATTAATGAATTCCTCAACCGCAATCAATGTAGGTTTTGGTAATCTCTCATAGTATTTCGAGATTTCAATTTGTTCACGGTTTTCAAATACCTCTTCCAAGTTATCTGTATAAGAAGCAAATTCCTGCAATTTCTTATTCAGCTCACTTTTCAGCTCAACAGCAATCTGATTTGATCTTTTTGCCATGATCATTACAGATTCATAAACATTACCCACTTCTTTGCTCAATTCGTTCATATTGCGAGTAACTGTAGAACTTGCTGCATTTGTTTTTTTGTAATCCATACTGTGTAAGAATTAGATCTATTTTAATTATTTATATTAAACTTACTTAAATATGCTTCGATATTATCTAGCATTTTTTCAGCACGTTTCATGTACTTACTTTCAGGGTATTCATCAACAAATGCATAATATTCCTCTTTTGCATTGTTGTATCTTTCACGTTGTTTAGAAGGTATACTCTTAAAAGCCAACTGATGCTTTGATTCTAAAAGCATAAACATTAAATCTTCTCTGTGTGACGATCCAGGATAATCTTTAAGACTATTTTGAAGTGCAATAATTGCCGAAGGATACCTCTCTCTATCGTAATAGTTTCTTGCACTCAAATAAGACTTAAAAACCAGTTTATCCTGCATTTCATCTATATATTCGTTACACTTAGGAATCCTAGTTGAGTTTGGATATCGGTTAATATACAACTGAAATGCATCTATAGCATCCTGCGTTGGTGTCTGATCCAATCTCGGTTTTGGTGATTCCCTATAGTAACAATATGCACTCATATATAAACATTCTTCCGAATATGGACTATCAGGGAATGTTTTCAAAAAGTTTCTAAAAAAATATCCAGCACCAATGTTATCCCCTTGCCCATAAGAGCAATATGCAATGTAATAACTTATGGTTTCTGCTTTACTTGTTCCTCTGTAAATAGGAAGCAATTCTTCAAACAAAGTGGCTGCTTTTGCATAATCTTCCGAATTATAATATTCTACAGCTTTTTTGTATTTAAGAGAGTTATCGGAACTTTTCAGCAATTTTTGATACTCGCTACATCCTCCCAAAACGAAGGCGAAAAGCACGAACAGTAAGACAATTTTTCTCATAGGCCTTGCTACTATATTTTTTTGCATTTTGCAAAGATAAAGTTTTCATATGAAATATAGCACACTTTCAGGTGTATATTATACAATTCTTTATAATTTATTGCTTTGAATCCAAAAAAGATTACTTTTGCACAGTTACATAGAAAATAACTCAAAAAAGCATAAATCGTGGATATTTTTGACAAAATTAAAACCCAAAAAGGGAATATCGGACAATACGCAAAACAAGCTCATGGATATTTTGCTTTCCCTAAATTGGAAGGTGAAATTAACTCAAGAATGAAGTTTCGTGGGAAAGAGGTGTTAACATGGAGTTTGAACAACTATATTGGTTTGGCAAATCACCCGGAAATTAGAAAAGCTGACGCAGAAGCAGCTGAAAAATGGGGATTGGCATACCCAATGGGTGCTCGTATGATGTCGGGACAAACTAGTCTCCACGAAGAATTAGAATCAAAACTTGCTGAATTCGTAGGAAAACCAGATGCTTTTCTTTTGAACTTCGGTTACCAAGGTATGGTTTCAATTATCGATGCCCTTGTTGGTCGTCATGATGTAATTGTTTACGACTCTGAATCTCACGCTTGTATCATGGATGGTCTTAGACTTCACCCTGGTAAGCGTTTCGTTTATCCACACAACGATATGGATAATCTTCGTAAAGAATTAGAGCGTGCTACCAAATGGGTTGAAAAAACTGGTGGTGGTATCCTTGTTATTACTGAAGGTGTATTTGGTATGGCAGGTGACCTAGGTAAGTTGGATGAAATCTGTGCTTTGAAAGATGATTTCAATTTCCGCTTATTGGTTGATGATGCTCATGGTTTCGGTGTAATGGGTAAAAATGGTGCTGGTGCTATCGAACACTTCGGTGTTGAAGACAAAGTTGACCTTCACTTTAGTACTTTCGCTAAAGCTATGGCTGGTATCGGTGCATTCATTGCATGCGATGAAGAAGTTGGTACTTACCTAAGATACACCATGAGATCTCAAATTTTTGCGAAATCTCTTCCAATGCCTATCGTTGAAGGTTCATTGAAACGTTTAGAAATGTTGAGAACTATGCCAGAACTTCGCGAAAAGCTTTGGTCTATTACAAATACTCTTCAAACTGGTTTAAAAGAAGCAGGTTTAGATATTGGTGTAACAGAATCTCCAGTAACTCCAGTTTATCTTTCTGGTAGTGTAGCTGAAGGAACTCAGGTTACTATGGACTTAAGAGAAAATTATAACATTTTCTGTTCTATCGTAGTTTACCCAGTAATTCCAAAAGGACAGTTGTTACTTCGTTTGATTCCAACTGCAACGCACTCTCTTGAAGATGTTGAGTACACTGTTAATGCATTTAAAGATGTAGCTCAGAAATTGAAAGAAGGAAAATATAGTAAAGATAAATTTGCTGATGTATTCAAGCAGTAATCTTACTATTACTATGATATTAAAACGACATTCGAAAGGATGTCGTTTTTTTATATCAATAATATTCCTTTATACTCCTAAAGGCAAAATGCACCGCCATTAATCAGAGATAAACTTCCCCTGCAACGATGGGTTAGCATCCCCTCGACCGAGCAAGAGTCCTCCCCTAGAGCAAACGAGTGACATCCTCCCGAGCGAGGGGAAGCCTTTCCCCACAACAAGAAGTCTCAACACAATAAAAAAGCCCAACTTTTACAAGTCAGGCTTTATACTATATTTTCAAAATAAACTTACTCTCTTTCAGCTAAAAATCTCTCAGCATCCATAGCAGCCATACAACCTGAGCCTGCAGATGTAATGGCCTGACGATAATGAGGATCTTTTAAGTCTCCTGAAGCAAATACACCAGGGACATTTGTTTTGGTTGAATCTGGCTCAGTAATTACGTATCCCTGATCATCTGTCTTTAAGTAATCAGCAAATACTTTCGAGTTTGGCGTGTGACCAATCGCAACGAAGAATCCATCAATTTTGATATCTACTTCTGTTTCATCAGCCTCTCCCATTCTCTTAATAAGCTTCGCTCCTTCAACAACTCCATCACCATACAATTCCTTGGTATTGTGCTCAAATAAAACCTCAATATTCTCTGTTTTGAAAACTCGATCTTGCATTGCCTTAGAAGCTCTTAAAAATGGCTTACGAACAATTAAATATACCTTATTACACAATCCAGCAAGATAAGTAGCCTCCTCGGCAGCAGTATCTCCACCACCCACTACAGCTACATCTTTTCCTCTGTAGAAAAAGCCGTCACAGGTAGCACAAGCCGAAACACCAGAACCCATATATTTTTCTTCTGTTGGGAAGCCAAGATATTTTGCAGTAGCCCCAGTCGCCAGAATCACCGATTCAGCTTCGATTACCTTTTTCTCATCAACCACAACTTTGTGCGGATATACTGAAAAATCAACAGCTGTAACCAAGCCCCAACGACAATCTGTACCAAATCGTTCTGCCTGTTTCTTTAAATCGGCCATCATATCAGGCCCTGTAACACCTTGCGGGTAACCTGGAAAATTATCCACTTCAGTAGTAGTTGTCAACTGACCACCTGGTTGAAGACCTTCAATCACAACAGGATTTAAATTTGCCCTAGCAGCATAAATTGCCGCAGTGTAACCAGCTGGTCCCGAACCAACGATTAAACATTTAACTTTCTCGACATCACCTTCAGGGATAACAGGTGTATTTTCGCTTAGGTTCATTGATTTAAATTCCATGTATGTTTAACTATTCTGTTTCTAAATAATATTTGGACAAGCAAATCTACAAAAATATCCAGATAATTAACTGTATTCATCAATAGAAAGATTAAATCACAGAATCAATTTTATCTAATGATCTTTATTGTTCTTTTTCTCAAATTATTAAACACATTGAAATCCACCCAAAGGTTGACAAAAGGACAAAAAAATACCCCCTGAATATCTTCAGGGGGACATAAAAACTCAATAATTAAATAGTCATTAGGCTTTTGGCTCTACTACTAAAAGTAAATCTCCTTTAGCAACAGAATCGCCAGAGTCACATTTAATCTCTTTTACAATACCTTCCGCTTTAGCATCAAGATTGTTCATCATCTTCATAGCTTCAAGTACTACTAATGTATCTCCTACTTTAACTTCATCGCCAACTTTAACTTTGCATTCAACAATCATACCTGGGATTGGTGCAACAACGCTACCTGTAGCTGTTTCGTCAACAGAAGCTTCTTTTTTCTTACGACCTTTGAATTGAGGTGCCGCTGGTCCATTTGGATCATTGATTTCAACAGTAAATGTTTCACCATCAACTGTAACCTCAAGCTCACGACCATTACCTTTTCCTTTAGAAGTCAATTCTCCAGAAAGGGCTTTTCTGATTAACTCTTGCTCTTTCTCAACTTCAGCCATTGTTTTGGCTTTCACATCAGCTGGAACCTCTTCCAAACCATACTTCCATTTTAAGAAGCGTTTACCAGTTACTGGGTAAAGTGCGCATAATACTTCATCATCGATATCTTTTGCAAGATCTCCAAATTCTGCCTTAACACCTTCCATTTCTGGCTCAAGGATAGAACCTGGACGTTCAGTAATAGGCTGCTCACCTCTTGGGTAATCCTTCAATGCTTTCTTCTGAACTTCAGGATCGATTGGATGAGTAGTTTTACCATACAATCCGTAGCAAAGGTCTTTTACCTCTTTTGTAATTTGTGCATATTCTCCTTCATAAGAATCGAATAATACATTGTTCACTGTCTGTACACCAACAATCTGAGACGTAGGAGTAACCAATGGAATATTACCTAGCTGCTTACGTACTTTAGGAAGCAAACGGAATACTTCTGGAAGCTTATCCAATGCATCCATAGCCTTCAATTGGTTCACCAAGTTAGAAAGCATTCCTCCTGGAGTTTGGTGCAACAATACGTTGATATCAGTTGTAGCATACTTAGGATTGTTATCTAAGTGCTTATATTTAGGGATGTATTTCTCCATCTCTTCAGCAATTGCATTAATCTTATTAATGTCCATTCCTGAATCACGGTTAGTTCCCAATAAAGACATAATCAATGGCTCAACAGCAGCATGTGAAGTACGATATGCGTAAGGTCCGATACAAGTATCAACGATATCAACACCAGCTTCAATTGCTTTGAAAATTGCCAAGTCACCCATACCTGAAGTAAAGTGAGTATGCAAGTTAATTGGTGTATCAGTAAATTTCTTAATTTCACGTACCAAGTTATAGATATCGTAAGGTGCGATCAAACCAGCCATATCCTTAATACAGATAGAATCAACACCAAACTCGATCAAATCTTTTACTTTATTGATATAGTATTCCATGTTGTATACTTCACCACCTAAACGAGGTTGGTTCAAAGTATAACACACAACACCTTGTAAGTGTTTTTTGTTGTCTTTAATAACTTTAGCAGCAGTTTCGAAGTTTCTGAAGTCGTTCAAAGCATCGAAACAACGGAAAATATCCATACCGTTATCAATAGAACGCTGAACGAAAGCTCTTACTACATCATCAGCATAGTTACGGTATCCTACCACATTCTGCCCGCGAAGAAGCATTGAAAATGGAGTTTTAGGCATGTGCTTCTTCAATACTCTTAGACGCTCCCATGGATCTTCACCCAAGAAACGGTGCATAGTATCAAAAGTAGCTCCCCCCCAGGTTTCAACAGCGTTATAACCTGCATCATCAATCATCTCTGCAACAGGCAACATATCTTCTGTACGACCGCGAGTAGCAAATAGAGACTGGTGTCCGTCACGCAAACTTACATCATTAATTTTAATTGGATTTTCTGCCTTTGGACGGTCTTTGTCAAAGTTCAGTTCGGTCATTTGTAAGACCCCATGCTTATCGTATATCATCTTTTTATCTTTTTTTTTAATTAATACATTTTCCACAAAGGGAAAATAGAATTACGCACTTTTTAGACTTCGACCGCGAAGCTGTACAATCTTACGTTTTGACATCATCATTTTAACGCCAGTACGCGACCAAGAACCATTAATTGAATTTTCAAGCTTTAATGCTTCTGCTTTCTCTTCCTCAATGTAGTGAGCAACCGCTACAAGTACTGCTTTTTTAATCTTTTCTTCTCGTGTCATAATTATTCGGTATTAATAATTAATTTTTATCAAAGTCTTTCTTACAATGGAATATTTCCGTGCTTCTTAGCTGGTAAAACTTCAGCTTTTGTCTTCATCGCTCTCAATGCATCAACTAATCTTGCACGAGTTTCGCTAGGAAGAATTACGTCATCAATATATCCGCGCTGAGCTGCCAAGTATGGTACGTTAAATGCATCTTCGTACTCCTTAATCTTCTCATCAGTTTTAGCTTGCTTATCATCAGCAGCAGCAATTTCCTTTTTGTAAGTAGAAATCACCTCAACAGCACCTTTAGCACCCATTACTGCAATTTCAGCAGTTGGCCATGCAAATACCATATCTGCTCCCAATGGTTTAGAACACATTGCCAAATAAGCCCCACCATAATCCTTACGAGTAACAACTGTAAATTTAGGTACGGTAGCCTCAGCATAACTCCAAAGTAATTTTGCTCCATGGCGAATAATACCACCTAGCTCTTGCTGAACACCTGGAAGGTATCCTGGAACATCCACAAATGTTACCATAGGAATATTAAAAGCATCACAAGTACGAACGAAGCGAGAAATTTTATCAGAAGCATCAATATCCAAACATCCTGCCTGAATTAACGGCTGGTTTGCAATAATACCCACTGATTGGTTATCAATACGACCGAAACCGATAATTGCATTCTCTGCATAGTATTCGTGTACCTCGTAGAATTCACCTTGATCAAGAACTGATTCAATTACAGCCTTCATATCGTAAGGTGTTTTAGGATCATCAGGAATGATAGTATCCAATTCCTCACATACACGCTGAGGATCGTCGCCCATTGGCATTAGAGGAGTTTCCTCTAAATTATTATTAGGTAAGTAACTTAAAAGATCACGAATAGCTTCGATAGTTTCTTCATCTGTATCACAAGCAAAATGTGCATTACCACTTTTGGTATTGTGTGCCATAGCTCCACCAAGTTCTTCAAAAGTAGTTTCTTCACCTGTTACTGTTTTAATTACATATGGAGATGTAATAAACATGTGACTTTGCTTTTTAACCATGTATACAAAGTCAGTCATAGCTGGAGAATATACTGCTCCACCAGCACAAGGACCCATAATAGCAGAAATCTGAGGAATTACACCAGAAGCTCTTGAGTTACGCATAAATACTTCACCGTAACCTTTCAAAGCATCAACACCTTCTTCTACACGTGCTCCACCAGAATCGTTAAGCCCTACAATAGGAGCTCCTGCACTTACAGCCAAATCCATTACTTTGCAGATTTTTGCTGCGTGCATTTCACCTAAAGATCCTCCTCGAGAAGTAAAATCCTGAGAGTAAGCAAATACTGTGCGTCCATTCACTAAACCATGGCCAATAATAACTCCATCAGCAGGAATTTCTGTTGTTTCGAAGCCAAAGTTTGTACAACGGTGTTCCACAAACATATCCAATTCTCTAAAACTTCCCTCATCAAAAAGCAAGTCTATTCTCTCTCGTGCGGAAAGCTTTCCCTTTTCATGCTGCTTAGCAACACGAGCTTCACCGCCCATCATTTTAACTTCTTCTCTTTTCTTTTTTAAGAGATCTAACTTTTCAGATACCTTCATCTTTATATTTATTTTCAAGTAATTTGCTAAGAAAATCTCATGGAATTTCTATATATACTTCAATTGCTATTCAATTTTTTTAATCCTTATCCTTCTAATTGAATAATTCATCTTCACATCAATTAATAAAGTGTCAGTTTTAAACTCGACTCTTTTTAAAGAATTATTTCAATATTGATGGACGAATATAAATACTTTCATTGTAGATAAGAAACTGTTTAAAAACAGCATTCTAGCTTCGTAAACGTTTGAATATCAATCTTCATTACAATATATTACCCTTACGTATCTGTATTTCAGGATATTAATCGATTTATTTAATATCTGGAAAAAATCATCAAAAATTCGCGTAAAATATTCTAAAACATATTTAAGACCGCCAATAAAATGCCAATATCACAAGAAAGAAATTTTGATTATTCTTTTTTTCATAAAAACTATGCATTTTACCAAATGCTCTTCTGACATTTTAAGCCGATTGACAGCTAATAATTAATACAATACCAGTCAATAGGTATATTTACCCATTTTTATATAATTGCCAATAATTGTTTTTTTTTATTACATATTTAAATCTCTCAAATATGCATATTCGGCAAAAATGATTACACAATTTCTTAAATAGAGCAATTGAAAACCGATCGATGACAATCAGAAAAAATCGATTGATAAGACAAAAAATGGATTTGTAAAATTTTAAATAATACACCCCTCTTATATAAGGAATTTTTTCTTTATTAAAAACCAACTTGATTACTATGACAATGTCTATGGATGGATGAAATTGCAGAGTTAATTTATCTCATTACATTTTGTGAGTAACAATACATCAATTATATTTGTCATTCAATTCGGGGCGTAGCTCAGCCAGGTTAGAGTACACGTCTGGGGGGCGTGGGGTCGGAAGTTCGAATCTTCTCGCCCCGACTTGTAAATAAAGAGCTTTCATAAATGAAAGCTTTTTTATTATCTGGGTTTAAAGATAGATTAAACCGCTTTGCATAGCTGAGAATAAAAACAAAAAACTGCTCCAACAATTGAAGCAGCTTAATACATTTAACAGTCAAATAATTTTACGCCACAGCTCGGGAATAATCCAAAGAATATTCTTCAGACCTAGCTGTTCCAACTAAAACATACTACATCCACTTCTTCTTCTTGAACCAAACAACCATTACAATAGCCAGCAAAGTCATAATTCCCAATAAGGTATAATATCCATATTTATAATTAAGCTCTGGCATATTAGAAAAATTCATTCCATAAATACCAGCCAAGAAAGTCAGTGGGATAAAGATCGTTGCTATTAGTGTTAATAGCTTCATTACCTGATTTAATTGATTATCCTGAATCGACTGATATGATTCATTTATTGCCGATAAATTGTCCCTCAAAAAATCCAACTGATCAATTACGAATAGAATATGATCTTTAGTATCTCGAAAATACTTAACATTCTCTTCTTTAATCAAATGTAAATCATCATTCACCAGAATTGCATATGCTTCTTGTACCGGTGTTATTCCTCTTCTGGCTCTCAGCAAAACTCGCCTGTATTCCCTAATCGAACTTGGAATATCCTCATTTGAAGGGTTTGAAATTTCTTCATCCAGTTTCTCCAGTTTATCATTTCCAGTTTCAATCAACTCAAAATAATTATCAATGACCACATCTGCTAAAGCAAAAAGAAGATAATCCGCACCTTTACCTCTGATTTTTTTCGGTTGATTTCTAAGTCTAAACAATGCTGCATCAAAAATTGGTTCTTCAAAATCTACAAAAGATAAAATAAACCTATCGCCTAATATAAAATGAACAGGTACGGAACCATAAGTTAATTCATCTTTATCTGTCAAAACCATTTTTATTGTTAGGTAATAGTAATTCTCAAAAACTTCAAATTTAGGTCTTAGGGAATTATTTAAAATATCTTCCAAAACCAAATCGTGTATATTGAATTGTTTACCTAGATTTTCCAAAGCAGGAATATCAATTCCTTTTAAGTTTATCCAAGTAACATGCTCACTTGATGGTTTTGGAAATTCAATATTGGAGAGATCACTTACAAATTCCTCCAATTGAATTCTATTCTCATTATATTTTACAAGCTGAATTGATGCATTACTAACTCGCTGCTTTCCTACATGAATAAGCGTACCTGGAGACATTCCTCTTTTTGTGGAATTTCTTTTTACTTTTTTATTTCCCATCATCCAAACAGTTGTATTTTATACTATATTTAATTTTATTTCTAACAGTTAAATTTACTCAATATTACTTATTTCAGATGGCTGCAGTTGAAAGTATTTTAAAGGATTTAGGCATAGGCTATAAAGTATTGTTTGTAATCTTTGCCATTCTTATTGGATTCATTGCTTCTAAAGTGATTCGCTTTTTTATGCATCGCATGGTTCTAAGGTCTGCGAAAAAATTAAATGCCGATCCTACAAATTACAACTTTTTAAAAAATGCGGTAAGTTTTCTAATATTCATTTTGGTTATCATCATTGTATTTTATTCGATTCCTGAATTAAAAAGTATTGGTGTTAGCTTGTTAGCCAGTGCAGGTATACTTGCTGCAATTGTAGGTTTTGCTTCGCAGCAAGCTTTTTCAAATATCGTTAGTGGTATCTTTGTTGTCATTTTTAAACCATTTAGAGTTGGTGATTACATAAAGGTTGGAGACCTACATTTTGGAACAGTTGAAGACATAACACTAAGACATACTGTCATCAAAAATCCGGAAAACAGACGAGTAATTATCCCAAATTCTGTAATCAGTTCCGAAACCATTCTTAATTCCTCAATTGCTGATCCAAAAGTATGTGCATTTGTTGAAATTGGAATAAGTTATTTTTCATCTATAGATAATGCCATTTCAATTATGCGATCGGAGGCCGAAAAACATCCAAATCTTATAGATAACAGATCAGAAGTAGAAATTGAAGAAGGGGTGGAAAAAGTAATAGTTCGTGTTATTCAGTTAACGGATTCCAGTGTCCTCTTAAGAGCATATGTTTGGGCCGAGAATACTGGAAAAGCATTTGTAATGAAATGTGATTTACTAAAATCCATTAAAGAAAGTTTTGATAAAAACAACATCGAAATCCCTTTCCCACATCAAACAGTCTACCTAAGAAAGTAGCTTGCAAAATAGTATCAAATTATATGATATCAGGGTATTTATAAAATTACGATTCCAAAAACATATCACAGATAACTACAGTAAAAATTATGGAAAGGCTTCCTGTTTAGCAAGAAGCCTTTGTTTTGTTATGTGACTTGATACTCTAATTGTCGTCTAATGGTAAATAAGGCATAAAATATGAGTAAAAAGAAAAGTTTGGATAACGATTTATTAGATTCCTTCATATATTGGAAAACCTTACCTAATAGCAGTGTTCTTAGGTCTTTTAAGAATTATTTCCCTGCCGCATCCAATATTAAATGGCGGATGCTTGGTCATGAAATGTATAAAGTAAGATTTTTTTATCAAGAAGAATCTATAAACGCGATTTTCACGAACAATGGAAAATTGGTTAAAGTTTTTAGTGAATGATATACTATTCTACAAGTTTATTTCTAAAAGCATATTTAACCAAACCAGCAGTATTTTTAACTGCCAATTTTTCCATTAAATTTCTTCGATGGGTATCCACTGTTCTTACACTTACAAATAACTGAGATGCAATTTCATTATTTGAAAATTCTTGTGCAATAAGCTTTAATATCTCTATCTCACGTTTTGTTAAGGAAATCGATTTTTCTGCTTTTGATTTTTCAATTCTACCAAACATCAGGTTTTTTGAAACTTCACCACTTAAATAAGTATCGCCAACCGCAACACATTTAATCGCTCTTAACATCTCTTCCTTGCCTGCATTTTTAAGAATATAGCCAACCGCTCCAGCCTCTAACATTTTTACCACATATTCTTTATCTCCATGCATAGATACCGCTAATACATTTATACTGCCATCATATGCCTTAATTTTTTCTGTTAGATTGATACCGCTGGTTGTACCCATATCAATATCCATCAAAACAACATCCGGACGAGATAATTTAATTAAACTTAGAATATCATGTTCATTATCTGCATCACCGCAAACTTCAATCATCTTTTCTTTCTGAAGAAGAGCTTTTATCCCTTCCCTAAACATTTTATGATCATCAGCTATTAAGATTTTGATCTTCATTCCTGTCATTTTTCCAAAGGTATTTCAATAGTAGCAGTAACTCCTTTTGATATTGCTGTATCTAAAATAAAGTTACCTCCAAATGCATTGGTTCTAGATTCTACATTAATTAATCCCACTCCCGGATTTTCCTTCATTACAAATGTTTTATCAAATCCACAGCCATTATCCTCAACCATTAAAATTATGCTGTCTGGATGTTCTATTAATTGTACCTGCACTTCAGAGGCCGATGAATGCTTTACTGAATTATTAATCAATTCCTGACATATTCGATACAGGCCTAGTTCAATTAACTCAGGAAATCGCTCACTAAGAATCGAGTGAAATAAAATAATTTTTATTCTTTCAGCTTTATTAATTCTATTAATCAGATTCTCCAGTGCTGGAATAATACCAAAATCAATCAACAACTTAGGCATTAACTGATGTGAAATATCCCTAATATCACCTGTTAAAGAATCAATCATATCAAAAATCACTGACATTTGAGTGGAGAACTTTGTATTATCGAGTCGGTTATTTTCTGATGAAATATTTTCCAACAAAAGACGAACTGTAGATAAACTTGGGCCGATTCCATCATGAATTTCCTTGGCTATTCTTCTTCTCTCCAACTCCTGACCTTCCAGCATTGAATTTAAAGCAACCATTTCCATCTCTTTATCCCTGGTGATATCCTCGATTGTTACGACATAACCTTCTTTTATTTTCCTACCTCGAATATTTAAAAACTTATCATCAAATGGCAACGCATCTATATTAAAATCCTGATATTGATTTTTAACAATCTGATTTAATTTCAAATACAATTGCTCTACATGCTTTATTTGATCAAAAATTACAAGTTCATTTAAATCATTGGAGTTCACATCAAGCTTCAAAAAAGAAATTGCCTGCTCGTTTACAAGCACAATTTGATCAAAATTATCAATTGCAATCATGCCATAAGGTGCATTATTAACAACTGAACTAAGAAGATTCTTAATCTGATCATTATGGATTTCTTGTGTCATTAATTTGATTTTCAGAATTACACTAAACCGAGATTTTAATTTGATAATATTTCATTATTAAATATCAATATTAAATAATATTTCAATACCTATTATAAGATGTGACTTTTTTATTATTCAAGCGTCAAATAAGCACAAAATTATTAGATCAAGTAATACTTAAAATCATGTCTAAAACATTTAGAACTTTCATGTCTGAAAAAGGAATGAAATCAAATCGAAGCAGAAAATCGATTAAATCCGCTCCTAAAAAGAAGCTTTTACAGGATTATTATCAAGGTATTCTGACCGATGAGTTAGATGGAAGATCTCATTAATAGAGTTTGCAAGTAGGTGAAATCACCTACTTTTTTTCTGTTATTCCACTTAGAAATAAAAACAGTATTTTACCTGAAATTTATCCAAAGAGCACTTCATACTTTTAAGTGTATAACAATTTATAAAGTTAAAAGATGAAAAAGTCTGTGGATAGGAATTTATCCGATGAACAATTGGTACATTATCATTTGCAAGGCGATCAAACAAGCCTGGGGATATTATACGAAAGACATTTCAACAATGTATATTACAAATGCCTTTCTTTTTCGAAAGATCCAATAGAGGCCTATGATCTAGTGCAGGAAATTTTTCTAAGAACTTTCAGTAAACTGCATCTGTTTAGAGGCAATTCAGAGTTCTCGACATGGTTATTTAGAATTACGCACAACTTCTGTATTGAAGATTACCGAAAAAAATATCGCAACAAGTATGAGAAGCTATCTTCCTTAGCTTATGATTTGGCAGATGAAGAATATGAACCCAATAACTTAGACAATGTATCGCTTGAAAATGTTATAAAATCGGTATCTAAAACTGAGCAACTAATGCTGAAATTAAAATATTTAGAAGGAAAAAGCATAAAAGAATTACAAGATCAATTTCATATGGGAGAAAGTGCTGTAAAAATGAGATTACAGCGAGCCAAACAAAAAATCAGCAAACAAATGAAATTTTCATATGAAATGATGTGACTTTTCAACCTTATTCTGTCTAATATGTATCCTGCTTAAGGGTAATGTTTAAATATTTGCAGAAACATGAGATGATTATTTCACCTACAAGATTAATAAAAATCAGTTTGTTGTGGACACTAATCAATAAGACTAAATACGTAAATTATCTTATTATAACTATGTTTTATTTTTTAGGGTGAAATAGGAAGTGCTACAATCTGGTTGCCGTAGCACTTCCAATCGTCTCTACTTCATTAATGCTTATCTCCTTTTGAAAACACTTGTTAGGTTTTGTTGTTTATATATCAGACCACAGAAAGGGACAGATTTTAATTGATCACATAAATGTTAGTTTATCATTCCTGTCCCTTTCAATATTTCACTTAAGACATGGCAAAACAAAAAATAGAGCTTAGACATCTTGAAATTGATGACTATTATTCATTAAAAGAGGCATCAACTGAAGCTTATTCGGGAATTGGCGGTCAATTTTGGAGTAAATCCGACCTGGAGAAGTTACTCAATATATTCCCTGAAGGTCAAATATGTATCGAAATTAACAGTAAAGTTGTTGCTTGTGCATTATCCATTATTGTAGATTACAAACAATTTGGAAACCAGCACACATATGAGCAAGCAACTGGAAACTATACTTTCTCAACCCACTCAAAAGATGGGGATGTTTTATATGGTATAGAGGTATTGGTGCATCCTGAACATAGAGATAAAAGGCTTGGACGAAGACTATATGATGCCAGGAAAGAACTTTGCGAACAGTTAAATTTAAAATCAATAATTGCTGGTGGCAGAATCCCAAATTACATTCGCTATGCAGATGTTTATAGTCCTAGAACTTATATTGACAAAGTTAGAAATAAAGAAATTGAAGATCCTGTATTAGGTTTTCAGTTGGCTAATGATTTTCATGTAAAAAAAATATTAAAAGGTTATTTACCTGGTGATGTTGAATCCAAGGAGTATGCTACTTTATTGGAGTGGAATAATATTTACTACCAGGAAGAAGAGCTGCTCATTAATTCACCTAAAACCACCATCAGAATTGGAATTGTTCAATGGCAGATGCGACCATTTGAAAATCAAGAAAGTTTGATCGAACAGGTGGAGTATTTTATAGATTCCTTAAGTCGCTATAAGGTTGATTTTATATTGTTTCCAGAACTATTTCATGCACCACTTCTGGCCAACTTCAAAGATTTAACTGAATCCGAAGCCATTCGAAAACTTGCCTTAATTTCTAATTCGTTAAAAAATACCTTTGCTGATTTTGCAGTAAAATATAACACAAATATAATAGCAGGTTGCATACCTGTAATTGATGATTATCAACTAAAGGGGATTTCTTATTTATTTCGTAGAGATGGAACGATGGATTATCAATTTAAAATTCATCCTACACCGGCTGAGTCATCCTATTGGGGAATGAAAGGAGGGAACGAAATAAAGGTTTTATCAACCGATTGTGGCAAAATTGGAATTCTATCAAGTTATGATATCGAATTTCCCGAATTATCCAGAATAATGTCGCAAGAAAAAATTGAAGTGTTGTTTGTTCCTTTCATTTCTGATACTAAAAACAGCTATTATAGGGTTCGAAGATGCGCCCAAGCTCGAGCCATTGAAAATGAATGTTATGTTGCTATTGCCGGATGTGTTGGAAATCTACCTAAAGTATCAAACATGGATGTTCAATACGCTCAATCGGCAATTTTCACCCCTTCTGACTTTTCATTTCCTACAGATGCCATATTAGCAGAATCAACTCCAAACACTGAAATGACCTTGGTGGCCGATTTAGACTTAAGCTTATTAAAAATCTTACATGAATATGGTACCTATCGAAATTTAAAAGATATGAGAAAAAATTTATATAAAATTCAAAAACTATAATGTGATCGGTTGTGACTTTAAAAAACTATGCCGTCTAAATGTCATAATTCTTAATAACAATTGAAATGAAAAAATTATTATTACTTATAGGTATTCTTCCATTGATAGCTTTTGGACAGGATTATGATGTTCCAAAACAAGTAAATGATGCATTTGTAAAAATGTTTGCAGAAGCTGAAGATATTATTTGGACAGAGATAGATGGAGAGTATGAAGCTTCTTTTTATATTGAGGAAGAATATAAGCTTGCTATGTTTTCTGCTGATGGAAAATGGCTGGAAACTTCTACATCAATTAATGTGGAATCTGCATCGGCTGAAATCACCAAACTTATTTATAAAAAATATAAAGGTGCCGTTATCGATAATATTTTCTTGGTTGAAACACCTGAAAAAATAAACTTTTATCGAATTCAGGCAGATGATGGAGAATCCATTTATAAAATAAAAATGTCTGAAGTATATGAAATATTGGAGTCAAAAAAAGTTTCATTTTCTTCGGTTGATGAATCTACAGAAGATGAAGAAGATGTAGAATAAACAAGTCGACTTTTGCATATGACTCTTTACAGATGGCCATCCTCCCCCAGGATGGCTATCATTTTTTTATACTTTAATCAATTTATCTTTTGGTAGCTTAGATTTAAATACTGAGTTAAGCCTTAGCTTTCTATACTAAAGTCTTATACAATTCACAAAAATAATTTTTATTCATTTAATCTCCTTGCATCCAAATCCCTTTTCATTCGTTCGCAAGTTTCATGATCGATGGTATAATAATACAACAATATCGCACAAGACATGTAAAGAATTCCTGGGAATACCGAAATCATCAATTTAATGCCTGCAATTGCAGTTTCTGTTTGTTCAACGTTTGGTGTAAACTGGAAAATTGCAAGCAACCAGCCAGCCAAAGCACCTCCAATTCCCCAGCCTGCTTTTTGTGCAAATGTGGCTGCGGAAAATACCAATCCAGTAGCTCTTCGGCCCGATTTCCATTCCGAATAATCTGCCGTATCGGCAAGCATTGTCCAAAGCAAAGGAACTGCTGGAGCATAAGAGATTTTAGCAAGAATATTAAAGATATAAATCAGAAACAGGTTATCGGAAGAAGGGATATAAAGGCAAATGAAGAAAAATCCAGACAATAATGAACTAGCCAAGAACACATTTCTCTTACCAAATTTTTGAGCCAATGGTTTCGAAAACGGAATAGCAACAATAAGCGCTACCGTTCCAATCACATTGAATAACTGGACATTTTCCTCATTCCCAATATAATACTTGAAATAATATGCAATGGACAAATTCTGCATGGCAAACATGATAAATGAGATGATGCCAACAAAAAACAGGATTACCCAAGGTTTGTTTTTAAATAAGTTTTTAAAATCCTCTTTAAGGTTCTCCTTTTGTTCCTTTGGAGGTTGAACTCTTTCCCTGGTAGTTTTAAAGGTAATTAAGAACAAAATCAAACTGATTCCTCCAAACAACATTAATGTGTATTGATATCCCTTGGTAGTATCACCACCACCAAAATACAAAGCCAACGACAGTGCTGTTCCCGATACGATAAACTGCCCCACAAAAGCGAAAATAAAGCGATAGGAGTTTAAGCCAGCACGCTCATAAGAATCGGAAGTCATTACAGCTCCCAAAGATGAATAAGGCAGGTTGATGGCAGTGAACACTGTCATTAATAGAAAATAGGTCGTTCCTGCATAAATTACCTTACCTGTTGGCCCCAAATTTGGGGTTGTAAAGGTCAAAACAGCTAAAACACTATAAGGTACAGCCATCCATAAAATATAAGGCCTGAATTTTCCCCATTTGGTCTTTGTCCTATCTGCAATAATCCCCATTAGCGGGTCGCTAACCATATCCCAAAAACGAGCGATTAGCATAATGGTTCCCGCAGCAGCAGCTGAAATTCCAAATGTATCAGTATAGAAAATCAGAATCCAGAAACCAACCATATCCCAAACAAAATGTGAGGCTGTATCTCCTAGGCTGTATCCGATTTTCTCTTTTAATGATAATTTTGAATCTGCTTTGTCCATCGCTGCTAATATTTTTGAATTTAAATTTCGAAGAAACGACATATAGACACTCAAAAAAATACTTCATGTCGTGTTAACTTTGCCTTTTAGATTATTTGTACTGTTCTTTCACAATGTAAAAAGCTTCTTTTTTATTTCTTTCGATATCTACAATGCCCCAATACTCTTCATTGGGAGCACCATCATATGGAACACCACTGCTGTTTGGTGCCCAACCTCCCGGATCTTGTGTATCCGGATTTCCTGCTTTCCAGAATTCATCTACAAAGGCAAATAAAGCAAGTCCTGCACATACCTCCTGATTCCCGAAAGTCGACTTTAAAATCTTCCTGGTGGCATCGGCCTGGGCTTTTTGGTTTTCACCTTGCTCATAACCACTCTTCGAAATGGTCATGTAACTATCGGCACCGGCTTCTGACAGGTACATTGGTTTTTTGCTAATGCTTTTCCATTCCCTGAAAATGTCTGTCGGATCATCCCAGCGGTACACATTCATTCCCCAAATATCAATATCAGTACAAATGGACAGCGCAAGGGAATCGGGTAATTCTCCATGAGCCGTAGCAACGGGGTGATGCTTATCAATTTCATGAACTTTTTGTGCTGCCTGGTTCAATGCAGCATACCAGTTTTTCATATCACCATCGTACCACTCGGGATGGTAATTGTATTCATTCCCCAATTCCCAAAAAAGAATGACTGGGTGTGATTTATACTTGTTAATGTAATTGGCAAAACTCCCTGATAGAATATCAAAATGTCCGTTTTGATTGTAACCAAAGCCTACTATGATTTTTATTCCTGCCTTATGGATTTGATCCAATACTGCTTGATCATCAACAGGAGAATACAGTCTGATGGTATTTATTCCTGCCTCATTCATCAAGGCCAAATCTTGTTCAAGTCTTTCAAAGCTTCTTTGTTTACTGCCTTTTGGAACAGGATGATAACAAATTCCTTTAATGAGATAGACAGAATCATTAAGCACAATATTTCTACCTGATATTGAAACAAGATTTTCCTTTTGATTGCAAGCAATGCAAATCATTAAAAAGGCTATACAGAGAAATCTATTCATAGTAGGCATGACTTCGATTTATTTATCCTGATGAATTACAATTGTTTGTACTGCTTGGGCGTCAATTTTAAAAGCGCTTTCCTTTCCGTCCATTTTCAACTTTAATTGCTTGGCTTCCTCTTTCATATTCAATACCACAACGGCAATTGAACCATCAGGGTTTTGAGCCGCAGTTACCATTAAATCATCATCATTTAATTCAAAACCAATTCGGATAGCGCCTGGACGGATATACTTGCTAAAGTGTGCCAAAGTGTAGTACATTGGAGTGAAGTATACCTCATCTTTCTTAGGATCGACTATTACAGGAGCCAAACACCAGTTATTTGCCCAGTTTGGACCACCTTGAGTGTCAAGCACCATATTCCAATCAACCCATCCTTGTACCCAATTGTTTAGGCAACCAATAATATCGCGCGCATAACGATATACCGGAACATATTTTGGGTGAAGGTGCTTCTGCTCTTCAGGAGCCCAATCAAATCCCCAATCGGTGGCTTCTTTTTTCCAGTACCATGCATCATCATTCCAGTGCGGCACCTCTGCATCCACACAGGCTTCCGACTGGATCATCATTTTATTAGGTGCTTTTTTGTAGGTGTATTGCAATGCTTCAGGCATATAATCAAATGTACTGGCATACCAGTGAATCGCCATACCATCGAAATATTTTGAGGATTCCTCATCTTTATACATGATATCAGCCCACTCTTTCAATTCATCACGATTTTGATCGTAACCCAACACCTTTACATCATGACCATCTGTCTTCAATTTTGGCCCTAAATAATTGTTAACAAAGTCAACCATTTCCTCAGGTGTGTAGTGCATACTCTCCCAGTTGTAACCATTACCCAATGGTTCATTTTCTACAGTTAAGCCCCAAATATCAATTCCTTCTTTCTTGTACTCATTAATGTACTTCGAAAAGAACAATGCCCAGGTATCGTAATATTCCGGCAATAATTTTCCACCTTTCCAATCCTTGTTGTCTTTCATCCAAATTGGAGCGGTCCATGGCGAAGACATAATTTTAAAACCATCCTTCGAAACTGCCATTGCCTCTTTTATCATTGGAATGATATCATCACGATCTTCGTCGATAGAAAAATGCTTTAGCTCTTTGTCTCCCTTAATCGGAGCATAAGAATAGTTGCTTAAGGAAAAATCACAAGAGTTAATATGCGTTCTGGTTAAGGAATATCTTGCTCCATTTTCTCCAAAATAGGCATCTAAAATTTGCTTTCGATTTTCTTTACCAATTTGATTCATCAGGTAGGCTGTTGATTCAGTAAACGAACCTCCAAAACCTATAATTTCCTGGAATTTCTCATCAGGCTTAATATTAATTTCAGCATCTGGTTTATGTTTTTCAGAGACTTCAATTTTTTGAAGCTTATTCCCTGCTGCTGATGTTTCATACGCATCAACCAACAAGCTTTTATCTTTTGTATTACAAGCCATCATAGCAATGCTTATAAATAATATCAATAAATAGTTTCTTTTCATGATTGTCCTATAAAGTTTTATTTAATGTTTTACTTTTCCTCTTCGGGCAATTAAGGCCTGTCGAATTTCAAGTGCTCTTTGCTCCGAAATGCTATATTTCATCATCATCCAAATGGCAATAAGAGCAAAAAATATAGGTATAATAATATCTGCCAATCTCAGGTTTATTAATGATTCTGCTGTTTGGATTTGTGCATTTTGATCAAATCCAACCATTTTTAAAACTACGCCACTAACTAAAAATGCAAGTGCATTACCCAACTTCACCATCAGCCAATAAACGGCTCCAAACATCCCCTCTCGGCGTGTTCCATTATTCAATTCATCCAAATCACATACATCCGCAGTCATCGACATCATTAAGGTAAACAAACCTCCAATACCGAAAGAAATCAATGGCAAAGGAATAAACATCAGCCATGGATTGGCCGGGTTAAATCCCCACCACTTTAATACATATCCCACAATAGAGAGTAAAGTGGAAATGATAAAGGCCTTTCTCTTGCCCACTTTGGTTGAAATACGAGTTACAATTGGAATAATTAGAAATGCAGTACATGCAGCGTTGACAGTACTGAACCATGGCGGCCAGGAACCAGCAGCACTGATGCTACCATCAAACAAATAATAAAGGATAATAAAATAAGAAAACTGTGCAATCGTCTGAAAACCATTAAATATTAAAAAAGTGGCACCACACAACTTCACAAATGGCTTACAGGTTAAAGTTTGTACAATTGCTGTCCAAAATTCTTTTAGATTTGAAGCAAGTTTCCGAATGCTTAATTTGGATTCACCTTCCAAATTCGGCAATTTAAGTTCCTTACAAAACAGCGCTGGTAAGGCACCCAATATGATGCTTGCACCTCCAACCCATACAGATAGAACTCTAACTCCCGTTGTCGATTCCTCGAAAAACAGATCTGAGTTTCCAATCATGATCCAGAACCATGGAGCAATCATCCAGGCCATCTGACCAAAAAACTGCCCAACCGCCATTAACCTGGTCCGCTCATTGTAATCGGGTGTCATTTCATATCCCAACCCTATGAATGGCGTGGAATAAATCGTAAAGGCAATGAAGAAAATAATCGACAGGATTAAAAAGTAAAAGAAATTATAGATTTCTGAATTCTCAGGATGCAATTGCCACAGTACCATAAAAGCGATCCCAGAAATGATACTTCCCAATAGAACGTATGGTTTTCTTCTTCCCCAACGAGTCCGAGTATTGTCTGAAATATAACCCATAATTGGGTCAATTAATGCGTCAAAAAATTTTGGCAAGGCAGACAATAAACCAGCTAAAACAGGATCCATTTTAAACCCATAGATCAGGTAGAACATAAAAACGCCTAAGGCCGCTGGATAAAGATTAATAGTCAACTGTCCTGCTCCATAAGCTGCTTTCTGTCCAAAAGGAACTTTGTCTTCTGCTGCCGTTTTATAGGGTGCCATATTGCTTTTTATTTTAGGTGTGAGTGATTCGTAATTAGATATTGTTGGTTAAAGTTCTGGGTAAAGAGCCTGCATTACTTTTTTCGGTTTTCTGTCAACCGTAAACAATCCCCAGTGCTTTTCAGCTCCTAACGGATTAGCTGTTTCACCCTTCCAATCCTCATCAAAAGCTTCAAAAAAGAAAGTGGTAATATTCATTTCCTTCGACCACTCCTTCAGTTCATTGTAGTAGCGTTCCTGTTTCTCCTCACTGGCCCTTTCACCAAACTCAGATGCAATGCTTGCCCATCCTGCTTCGGTAATCACAAGCTTACTATTCGGTAAAACATTTCTAACATCCTGTACATTTTGTATGGTATATAACATTCCTTCGTCAATGTCCTTTCCTTCCCAAACCGGATACACATGAATTGAAACAAAGTCTACAGCCTTAGCCAGCTTCTGTCCACTTTTAATCCACCATTCGTAGTTATCGGCAACGGTTACTGGCTGCTGAATCTCTTTCTGTACTCTTTTCACGTAGGAAATGATAGAATCGGTATCAACTTTATGGTCATTCCACTCCACCAATGCCTCGTTACCAACATTCACGGCAATTACCGTTTCCGGATATTTGTTGGCTAAAGCAATTCCTCTTTGAATTTCTTCCTGGTTCAGCACCCTATTTTTATCCAAAGTTTCTTGTGGAATGAGTTCGTTAAGCCACGAACAGGTTTCATGAGCACTCAACTCTGCCTTTAACCAAACCCCTAACATCACTTTAATATTCAGCTGGTTTTCTTGGATAATTCTTAGTACTGCCTGCGAATTTTCGCCACAATCATATAGCCTGATTAAATTGAACAATGAATCTTTCGAAATAATATTTAAATCTTCCAGCACTTCTGCATCACTCGGATTTACTGCTCCATTTCCCCTGTCGGGATGCTGTCCGCTACGAAAGCCTGAATAGGCTACGGCCCATGATGTTCCACCTAAAAGATTCTTTTTCTCTTGTTTGATTTCCATATTCTTTTTCACTTCCTCATGAATGTTTGTATCCGATTTTTTTACAGCATTCTTACATGAGAACAATCCAATCGTAATACATATCAGTATTGAAATATTTTTTATTGTTGAGTTTTTCATATGTTTAGGTTTTAAGCTTGCATGAGTTCAGTAAATTGATTTTCCATCACTTTCTTTGGTTCCCTATCCAGTGTGAATAATCCCCAGTGTTTTTCAGGTTCCATTGGTTCCGGCGATCCTTTCCATGATTCATCAAAGGCTTCGAAATAAAAGCAGAGTATCTCTTCTTCTTCGGTCCATTTCATCAAATCCTGATAATAAATACTTTGGAAATCTTCACTCACATTTTCAGGATCGATTCCTCTTCCATTTGAATTTGTTGCCCAACCTGCCTCGGTAATTACAACTGGCTTATCTGGATATTTTTCAGCGATACTGTAATAGTTTTGTTTGGTGTACTCCAAGGCCTCATCAATGTTTTTGTATTCCCAAACCGGGTAGGTATGAATGGAAATAAAATCTACAGCTTCCACTAAATCCTTAATATAATCGAGCCATGGCACATAATTTTCACAGAATGTAACAGGCTGCTTGGCTCCTTTCTTAATGATATTCACATATCGGATAACACTTTCAACCGGAACATAATGATCTGTCCAACTAACGGTTGCCTCATTTCCAGCCGAAAGAGCAAAAACAATATCAGAATATTGATTGGCCAGTTTGATTAATTTCTCAACTTGATTGATATTGTGCTCCTTGTTGGCAATTAGTTGTCCTTCGGTGTAAACGCCACCCCATGGACAGGCAAAATTGTTCATTTCAGCACCAATGTATGCGCCAAGCATCACCTGAAAATCAAGCTTCTCATTTCGAATCACCTTAAGCACAGTATCGGTTTGCTCATCGCAAGCATAAAGCCTTAAATATTTCCAGTGTCCTTGTAAGATTAACAAGTCTTCTCGAACCTGCTCATAAGTAGGAAAAATCCCCGCATCCGGACTCTGTCCCTCTCTAAATCCCGAGTAACAAATTGCCTTGTCAATTTTTATATTTAGTTGTTCAGTAAGCTTCTTCATTAACTATTTTCTTAGCCTTCTTCGCACGTACACGAATTAAAATTTCAACTTCTCATCCTTATTCCAAATTCCCCAATAAGCACCTACATCACCTTCATCTGATGTTTTCCATTCTTCATCGAATGACGAGAAATAAAATATTTCGATATCTTCCTCTTTTGACCAATTTTGAGCTTGAATGAAATATTTCATTGCATTTTCCTGAGAGGGTATAGCACCATGGAATGCCTCTCCTACATTAGGCCAACCAGTTTCTGAAATGATCACTTTTTTACCTGAACCAGCTCGTAATGCACGGTTATACATATCTTTCATGTACAGGTATGAATTTTCGAGACTACAACCTTCCCAGAAAGGGTAACAGTTAGCAAGAATCACATCGCAGGCCTCGGTAACCTTAGGTCGGTTTGCAAACTCATAGTATGCATCCACATAAGCCACAGGAATACCAGGAAGTTCTTCCTTTACACGATAGATATATTTCAGAAGCTCTTCTTCTGTTAAATCTTCACGATACAAAACTTCATTGCCAACAGCTACGATATCTGCATAACCAGCTTTTGCCACTTCGATAACACCTTCAATTTCATTTTCGTTGATGCTGTGATATTTACCCAACCAAGCTCCTACCATGGTTTTCAGACCAAATTCTCTGGCTATTTTAGGAATCAATTCATTTCCTTCGGTACATGAAAAAGATCTAATCCACTTGGAGTGGGAACTCACAATTGCCATTCTTCTGCGAATCTGTTCCTCGCTGATCTGGTTCCCAGGTTCCTGTCCTTCCTCATATGGACTGAAACAGATCCCATGCATTCCTCTGTTTAAATACTGATAGTATAGCGCTCGTAATTCATCTTGGCTTTTGTCTTCAAGATCAACGCCTGCCAATGACATTAAATATTCACTTCTTACAGACATAGGTTTAGGCTTAAAAGGTTAAAGTTTATCGGTATGGTTACACATAACTGCAACCACACCGACAGTTTATTTGTTAGTTTTCAGACATTGTATAATCAATTCTTTTCACTGAATCTTCTCTTCTAAATATTGATGCACTGATATTTTCATCGATGATATTACCAGAGATCAAAGTGTTTGATCCATTTCTATAAGTGATTTTTATTTCGGACATTGAACCTTTCGAAATTACAAGTGGAACCTTACAGAATGTTAAGGCCAATTGCCCCTCCTGCAGCTCTATTGTTTGTTTTACATTTTGAAGATCATAGAAAACAAACAATTCTTTATTCTTAAGTACTTCCTGCTCATTCAACAAAGGCAAATCAAAAACAATTTTACCCTGATCGATGCGAATCCCTAACTCTCCCATTCTCGAAATAAAATCTTCTTTTACCTGACCGGTCATACCTGGTTGCTTGGCTCCAGCATTTCCAGGAGTATGAGAGTAGGCATCAGTTGGGAAAGCACCATACAAGTCTGGTGATTTGTAGATTCCAATACCAGCTTTTATTTCATAGTAATGTTCCTTCAATCTTCCAATCAACTCTGCACTTAAGTTCTCGTCGGTGGCCAGAAAGAAATTCTCTTGAGTGGCAAGAAGCAGTTTTGAAACCATATGCCAATAGATACTTCCCAATCCTTCATATCCATAGAAAGTTCCTGATCTTCCTGTAAAAGACTGATGGTCGAACATACTTTCGTATGCATTTAGAACAAGATCTCTATCAGAAATAACTAATTCTGTATATTCAGAATTTAATCTGTCAAGAATTTCATTTAACACCTCTGCATTTCGAATTTTACCATTGAAATGACAGTTGCCTGACTGATCAACTGAAACCAGCTCTGTATTCCTATTTTCAATTAATTTCTGAAGCAGTGATGATTGTGCAACCTGCTCTTTGGAAATGTTATTCTTCTCGGTAAATCTTGCCAACTGCCTATCGGGATACAAAATGTAGCTAAATTGATCCTCACGGAATAATGAACTCGCCTTTAAAGCATCCAGCACTTCCAAACTCTCTTCTGCCGATAAATATCCTGAACTCAACACAGCTACCTGCCCTTCCAGCATTTCATACAGGTAACGAATCGATATTTCATCATCAGAAATTGAAATTAGATTATAAGCATGATACAACTTATCTTCGCGCTTATTCACTCGAATCGACTGATCCATAAAAGCCATTGCCAAACTGGTAAATTCTACCAAATCTGTAACTTTAACAGATTTGCGTTCGCCAGAGAATGAATTTGCATAGATGCTCTCTCTGTACTCTGTTCCTGCCAAACCAAGAACATCGGTAAAGTGCTTTCTGTCCTTGTTGGTAAAGCCAGTATTCAACAAGTTTGATCGCTCATTAAATAGGCTAAAGATCTTATCCAATAACGCTTTCACTTCTGCTGAAACAGTGATTTCTTCGACCGATAATACAGTCAGTTTTTCAGTCCAAAACTTCAAAAATCTTCGCAAGTAGTATAGAGTTACCATGGAAACACCATTCCCCACCAATGCATTATTTGCATCGTTCCATTCAGGACGCTGAGTATTCAGCCATATTCCAGCTTCAGGAATAAAATTGCTTAATTTACTTAGCAGGGTCACCAACACTTTCTCCATCAGATTTACCTTGTAAATATCATTTCCCTGCTGCAACAAAAAAGCATCAGCGCCAAGCTCTTTGTATTTTGCTTTTATTGTTTTGTTCAGATCAAAATCAAAACCAATGGTATCCTTTGGATTTTTAACAATCTCATCGTAAGATTTAATTCGATATGGGACATTTGCATACACAAACATCTCTTTGCTTAGAAGTTCATCTAATTTTCCCGGGTGAAATTCATTTGATAACTCCAAAAGTTTCTGTAAATAAATAATTTGGTGATCTCCCCAATATCCAATGTAAGCCCATGGATCATCAGGATCAGGACATTCCCAATCGATTCCTTCACGAGTAATTCGGTAAGGATTGTATCCATCGGCAGTAGAAGCATTCACAAACTTGCTAATCATCCCTTCCAAATACTCAGGAAATGACCAGGCCAAAGCTTCCCAGTTTTGGAAAATATCCCTCCAGTTTCCCTGGTAATTTAATTTAGGACTTCCATCTTCATTTTTAGTTTCAATGGAGAACTGGTTCCAAGGTCGGCTTGGATCACCATGACGACGACTAAATGTTAATGGCAGGTACTCCAGGCAAATTCTTTGCAAATCAGAATTTGCTACTGTACTTACCCTATCAAGCAATTCATTATATGATATTTCTATTGGCAGTTCATTCAACCAGCTGTTAAATTCCGAATAAATTATTGTATTCGATTGCTTCACAAACAAAGCAAAATCTGCACTATTAATATTGTATGAATCAATAAAAATTCCACCACGCATTACATTAAACATGGTATTCGAAAAATGACGAGCAGTACACAAATCATCTTTTCCCGACTGTAAACCATCGGCGTCAGCCACAATCTTAATCAAATTCTCAGTTCCCAATTGAATGTCTTCATCAATAGCTGCAAGCAGGTTCTTGTCATTTTTAATGAATTCATTCAGATTCGAAACATCTGAACTATCCTGATTAATCTCTGCTACAATCATCCATTCTTCCGAGTTACCAGCAGACAATTCCAATTCAGAATTTATCATGTAAGCCCCTCGGGTTGCTCTCACATCAACTTCAGTTTCAAGATTCAAACCTTTTAGGAAATTCGGTTCCTGCTTCGCCGATAATAAGATTTTCTTGTCTTGCAATCCCGCAGACCATACCGTAGTACATTTTAATGATTCACTTGGTTCTGCTCTATCAACAGGGATTGAGCTCAACATGAACAATCCCAAACCAGACTCTGGTAACAATTCATTCTTTTTATAAGCATCAAGTAGATTACTGTATTCACTCTGAAATGCGTAATCGAATCCATAAGGAATGATATTTTTAATTCCATCGAGCACTTCTGCATTTAGCTTATTTCCGCTAATGTTTTTTACTTTCGATTTACGTACAAATCCATACTTTTCTGAATTGTACCAGGCATACTGAAACTCGATTCCCAAATCAAGGTTCACCTCTTCGAAAATGATCTTGTTGCCGTAAATACTCTTATATAGATTTCTTTGAATTTTATATACTTCATTCAAATTTTTTGCGAAAGGTTCCCACAAAAAGGTTCTGTCATTTTTTTCAACCAAGAATAAGGTCTTACTACCTGTTATTCCTTTAAAATCATGGATTTTATCAACAGTGTAATATGGAAACAATGCGTTATCACGATTCTTTCTCCCTGCCGATAATGAACCATTACTTGATATGAACATCCAGTGATCTGAATCACTAACAATACTCATAAAGAAGTCTGCCATTTGGTCAGAATTGCTAATCTTGTAAAACTTCTCATTATTTAGTTCTACAAATTCCCCTTTAATCTCAGCCCCGCTGCAATTCAAATTTGTGTTTCCCAGATAAATGTTACTCTTCTTCATTTTAATCTAACTAGATTCAACTTCAATTTCTTTCAACAAAAAACTTCTGAGTTTTATATTATAAATCCTTAAAGGATTTGATCAGTTCCTATTCTTTAATCAGAATTACTTCTAATTCTTCAAGAGATTTCCCCTTGGTTTCAGGCAGCATTACAATCACAAACACAAGTCCTAATGCGCCAAATATTCCATATATTAAAAAGGTAGTAGCATTTCCCAGGTTCATCTGTTCCCACGGGAAAGCCAGCTGTACAATGAAACTTATCCCCGAGTTGATTAGTCCAACAAATGAGATGGCTAATCCTCTTACCCGATTTGGGAAAAGTTCTGAAAACAAAACCCACATAACAGGTCCTATAGAAATCGCAAAGGATGCAACAAAGCCAATAATCCCTGATAATACCAACCATGGGTTGATGCTGATTGCTTTTGCTACAAATTGAGATTGATGCTCTTTAAAAGTTTGTTCTCCTACACTAGTCAATAGTGCACTGTTGAATTCAATATCACTTTCGAATACAACATTCTCAATCTCTTTTAATTTGTAAGGCTCAATAAAACTAGAGCATTTCGATATACTCTTTTCGCTTAACTGGTAGGTAGCATTCCCAAAACTCGCAGATAATACAAACATCGAAACGACAATACCAAACAAACCAAAAACCAGGAGTGGTTTTCTTCCTACTCTATCGATCAACCAAATTGCAAAAAGAGTAAATAAAAGGTTGGTTAATCCCACCAGAATGGCTTGTGAGAATGAGGCATCGGTTCCAATACCTGTCTGTTCAAATATCATTGGAGCATAAAAGAACACTGAGTTGATTCCTGTTATTTGTTGTGTAATGGCAATCACAATACCAATTAACAACACCAACTTTAAGGATGGTTTAAATAACTCCTTTACTGAAATTCGTTCCTTATTCTTTGATGAATTGATGCTTCGCGTAATATGTACCAACTGTTCCTTCGCCTGTTCTTCTCCTACAGCCTTATTCATTACCTCAAGAGCTTCATCATCCAATCCGTTCATAGCTAACCATCTTGGACTTCTTGGTACAAAAAACAAGAGGAAAAAATAGAGCAAGGCAGGAATCGCTTCCAGTCCCAGCATCCATCTCCAATTGTATGCATCAAACTGAAGCCATATGGCCCAATTTGCACTTGATTTTCCCATTTTTAAAATCAGGTAATTGGTAAAAAATGCAATCGATATTCCCAGTACAATATTCAGTTGATTAAAGGACACCATAGTACCCCTAAGTCTTGGAGGGGCGATTTCGGCAATATACATTGGAGCTATGATCAGCGATGCGCCAACTCCAATTCCTCCAATCATTCTTGCCAAAACCAACATAAAAAAATTAGGGGCTATGGCTGATCCTAAAGCTGAAATAAAATATAATGCTGCTGCGAATTTCAACACTGTTCTTCTTCCAAACCTATCACTAACAGGGCCAGCTAACATCATGGCCAAAGTTGCAGTAAGAGTCAAACAGCTCACAGCCCAACCCAATTGAATTTTACTAAGGTCAAACTGAGGTTCAATAAATTTCACAACGCCCGAAATTACCGACGCGTCAAATCCCATTAAAAATCCTCCCATTGCAACAATTAAAGAAACAGCAGCACTATATTTTAAATTCATATTTTTCTTATTTCTTTTGATAAACTCTAACAAAGTCCACTTCCATTGTTTGCGGAAAAGCTTCCTTGTCAATTCCTTTAACACTTCCCCAAACACCTCCGACTGCAACATTTAAGATCAGGTAAAAGGGTTTTGTGTAAGGCCATTTGGATTCTCCCAAGCCTTCATTCTTGTACTCGAAGTACAACTGGTCATCTACATAGCATTTCATGATATCTTCGGACCATTCCAGTATGTAAGAGTGAAACTTTTCAGTGGCATCGGGAATTTTTATAATTGTCGTTTGCTGTGTGCCTTTTTGCCACTGATAATCTTTTGAGTGAGCAGACGCGTGAATTACTCCTGCATTATGGCCTACATGTTCCATGATATCTATCTCGCCAATATCCGGCCAGTTTCCATCTTCGAAAGACCAACCTCCAGGCATCATCCAAATTGCAGGCCAGGTGCCTCTCCCATTGGGTAGTTTAGCACGCACCTCAATTCTACCATGCAACCAGTCGGATTTTGAATTCAACCTTGCAGAGCTATATTCTTTTCCTTCTATACTTTCTTTACATGCAGTAATATGAAGGACTCCATTCTCGACCCAGGCATTTTCTTTTTTAGCATGTGTATAATGTTGCAATTCGTTATTGCCCCATGCCTGGCTGTTTCCTTCTGTATCGTATACCCATTTTGTTGAGTCAGGTAATCCTGTGTAATCGAATTCATCAGACCAAACCAATTGATACTCTTTTGAAGCAGTGTTTTGCTTGGATTTATCTTTTTTATTAGAGTTGCATGAAGAAAAAAGAAGACAGAATATACCCATTATCAAACAAGCTGTTGATCTCATAATGTAAAGATTTAGCTTAATGATTAAGTATTTATAGGCTGTTCAAATAAACAGGAACAGCCTATAATATTTTAAAATTATTGATATACTCTTACGTAATCAATCTCCATAGATGATTCAACAAATGCCGGATCAATAGTACCTCCAAGTGAACCACCCATAGCCACATTCATTATCAGGAATTGATCAGCATTGTATGGCCAATTGTCAGCATTTTTATCTTCCGGTGCATAGGTATAATAAACCTCATCGTCAATCAGGAATGTAATCTGATTTTCTGACCAGTTTACAGAATACACATGAAATTCCTCAGAAGCATCAGCAACAGTTGTAGATTCCATATTTTCGGTTGCTCCCGAACTTGATGGTGTATGCAATGCACATTGGATATGTCCAGGATTGTTTCCCATTCCTTCCATAATGTCAATCTCTCCACACGCAGGCCATCCTGCATCAGGAAAATTTGCTCCCAACATCCAAATTGCCGGCCATGTACCACCTCCCGTTGGAAGTTTAGCTCGAACATCAACCCTTCCGTAAGTAAATTCAAATTTATCTTGAGTTTTCAAACGGGCTGAAGTATAAGATCCACCATCTGCTTTTGCCGTTATTTTTAATATTCCATTAGAAATGCTAACATTAGCTGCATCGTTGGTATAGGTTTGAGATTCATTATTACCCCAACCTCCTGCACCAAGGTCGTAATCCCATTTTACAGCATCAGGAGCTCCATCGGTATCAAACTCATCCGACCAAACCAAATTGGTATATTCCACATCAATTTCACCAGCTGATTCACTTGGTTTTGTTGATGTAAAGATATGGTACCATGCAAAAGTGTCATCTTCCTCAACACGTACTCTTAGAATATTATCTGTAATCTCAATGATTTCATAAGTACTCGTACCAGCATACCAACACATAAAACCGTCATCTGAAATCGTAAAGCTCGTTCCTCTATAACCACCATCTTCAGTTGCAATTGAATTTGCAGGTGCAAAAGTTACATTCTTCACTCCATATAAACTTGGCAATACATCTTCACCATGACAAACATCACCTTCAACTCCTATCTTACCCGCATATGTCCCAGGAATGAATGCTGATCCTGCTGTTTGTTCAAAGCTTACACCACCGTCAGTTTGAGTAAATACAAATTCTGCATCATACATACATGTTTTTTCGAATGGTGCAGCAGCATACCATTGCGCAAATGTATGATTTGTTCCATCCACAAAATTTGGTCCTAGTCCTGTATGTGCTGGTTGATCGGCTGCCCAATACCATTTTTTAGAGCTTCCTCCTGTTAAGAATGCAATAGCTTCTTCATCACTGAAGCTACTGAATACTTCAACCTGAATCGACTTACTGGTTGTAACACCACCAGTTCCAACAGCTAAAACTGTTACATTGTAGGTATTAACTCCCGGAAGAGAGAAACGGTGCATCATATTTCCATCGGCAGAAACTTCATTATTTGTTCCATCTCCAAAAATATAGGTGTAGTTTATTTCATTTTCAGCTGTAGCTGTGAAATTCACAAATCCTGTTCCATCTCCGAAAGGATTAGCCTCATCTTGTCCAATAAGCTCAAAACTAACACTTAAATTGGATGGCGTAGTAATTTCACCTAAGCTATACTCCTCTTCGCAGCCTGCAAAAAACAACAGGCTTGAAAATAATATTACTAATATATTTAGTTTCTTCATCGTTTATTGTTTTTAGTTTTTCACAAGCTTAAATCTCCACCAAGCATCTCCACCAACATTGATATCCACAGTCATTACCGTTTCATTATCCGAAAGTGCAACATCATATGTTATCGAAGCAGGAGCATCAGCAGGATTTGCCAATTCACCTCCATTATACGCTTTAGGAATTCCCAGAAAAGCACCTACTCCATCAAGAGTGATTGTTCCTGCTACAGCATCGTAAGTGTATGTTGCTGCATTCGATCCATCATGAGGTGCAACAGGTGTACCGCAAGCATCGCTTCCTCCTTGCCACCCTTCAATCCAGGTATCACTACCCAAAACATTTCTGAAAGAACCATCAGCTCCAAAATCATAAGTGTCATCAAAGAAACATGCTCTTGTGGTAACGTCATCAGCTGTATTCGACCACCAAGAAGTATCTCCTAAACCAGGCCCGACTCCTATTGCTCCAGCTTCGGAAGCAATGCTCCAGCTGCCTACTATAGGAGAAGAAATCTCTCCCACTTTTACAAGTTTAAATCTCCACCAAGCATCTCCACCTATGTTGATATCCAGAGTCATTACCGTATTGTTTTCTGAAAGTGTAACATCGTAAGTAATTGATGCCGCTGCATCAGCAGGGTTTGCCAATTCTCCACCATTATATGCTTTAGGAATTCCCAAATAAGCTCCAATACCCTCAAGTGTTATTGTTCCTGCAACTTTATCATAGGTAAAAGTTGCTGCATTTGAACCATCGTGAGGTGCTACGGGAGTTCCACATGCATTAGATCCACCTTGCCAATCTTCAACCCAAGTATCACTTCCTAATACATTTCTAAATGAACCATCCGCTCCAAACTCGTAAGTATCATCGAAGAAACATGCTCTGGTAGTAACATCATCGGCTGTACTCGACCACCATGATGTATCACCCAATCCAGGACCAACTCCAAGTGCTCCAGCTTCAGGAGCCATTTTCCACACACCTGCTAATCCGCCATTAACAGCTGCGCTAACAAGCTTGATATCATCAAAATAATAATTTGAGTCATCTCCATTATTTCCGAAGTCGAAGAAAATTACGACTTTCTGATATTCATTTGCTTGATCGATTGCTGAAAAATCATAAGTTAATTCTTCCCATGCATTTGCAACAGTAGTTGTTGCATCAACCTCATAACCAATATTACCATCGGTTAAATTTTCAACTTTTAGCTTTACTGTTGCACCTGCTTTTGGCGACCAAACCTTAACTCTAAACTCTGTATTGTTTGAAAAATCAATAGGATTCTCAAGAGTAAGGAATGAACCTGCCCATATTTCTGCTCCGGCAGACTTATTACTTTGAGCAACTTTAGCACTAGTGTTGATTCCTGATGCATCAGGATTATCGATTACAGATGAAGTTGTACCTCCAAAGTTTTCAAATGCATAATTGATCGTGAACGATTCAAAATCAATAGGCAAATTAATCGGATCAGCAGCCTCAGGTACATTTACCGTTTCGGTATATTCTGCAGTTGCTGCCCCAGCACTTTTCGCAACAATTCTAACATCATAATCACCAGGAGCTTCGTAAGTATGAGAAACTGTCTCTCCTGGCATTAACATCGTTGGCTCTTCATCTTCTACATCACCAAAATAAACTTCAAAAACGGTTGCAAAATCCGCTGTAGCTGTTACGCTTACGATTCTTGGATTTTGAGTATTATTTGTAATGTTCACCTCTAAATTTTCAGGTGCTTTAAATGTTACATTTAATTCCTGTACAAATTCTGTTGTTTTGCCATTTATGCTTACGGCAATAATTTTTACCGAATAAACTCCTTCTGTATATACATGTTCAGCAATTTCTCCTGGCTTATAGGTTTCTGTTTCAGAACCATCGCCAAAATCAATGGTAAATTGCTGAGCTCCCTCAGCATTAGGGGAAATACTCACAAGACCTGAATTATCTTGTGTGATATCGAATACTGCTTCCACATTAGTAGGAGCACCTATATAATCTAACGAATACAAGTTATCTTCATCTGTTTCACAGGCAAAAAAGACACCTAGGATGAAAATAAATGCGCTTATTTTAGTTAATATTTTCATATCGAATAATCTTTTTAGTAATTAGGATTTTGTGACCAATTGCCATTTGAGAATTGAATTTCTTCAAGAGGAATAGGGAATACTTCATGTTTGCCAGCTACGAAACCTTCAATTTCATCAGCTGCTCTTCCTGTTCTTACAAGATCAAAGAAATGATGTCCTTCACCCATTAATTCCACTCTTCTTTCATGATAAATCGCATCGGTTAAAGCTGCACCTGTTAAGGTTACATCGTGATTTGTATCACCAAAAGCTCTTCTTCTTACTTCTGAAATGTATTCTTGTGCTTTTGTATCTGAAATACCTCCACGGTTATATGCTTCTGCTGCCATAAGCAACACATCTGCATAACGAATTGCTCTATAATTGTTCGGATTGGTTAGATTCAAATCTCCTTGAGCTTCCGCTCTTCTTTTTCTTGGTAAGTACTTTCTATTAAAATATCCAGTGTGCTCAAATCCTGTAGTATAAGTTGCACCCTTACTTTCTGCCCAAGCAACGATATCTAATATTGTGACATCTTTGCGAAGATCTCCTGGTTCAAACTGATCTACTGCTTCCTGAGTTGGCACATTAAAACTAAATCCTGAAGAAAACAAAGGTCCATCGTAACCTCTTACGCCACTAAAACCTACTGCAACATTACCTTCGCTACATTGCAAACATCCAAATCCAGCACCCTCAACATCTGTATATTGAATTTCAAATACAGACTCAACACCATTTTCGCCAGTCATTTCGAAAATTTCATCATAATCTTCAACAAGAGAATAATTTAAACTTGTTATTACCTGATCCAAAACATTTGCCGCCTCACTAAATTTTTCCTGAAATAAATATACTTTCCCAAGTAATGCTCGGGCTGCACCTCTTGTTACTCTTCCTGTTTGTTCCGGCACATCTGGCAATACATTAATTGCATCAATTAAATCTCTTTCAATTTGCGCATATACATCTTTTACTGGTGAGCGAGGAATTGAAGTCTCATCTCCTAAAGCAAAACGCTCATCTATTTTCAAAGGCACAGGACCAAACCATTTTACCAATTCAAAATAGTAATAAGCTCTTAGGAATTGTACTTCTCCAATCATCGATAATCTTCCATCAAAATCGATTTTGTCTTTAAACTCCATAAAGTAGTTGGCTCTCTGAACCCCTGCAAACATCCAATTCCACACATCATGTAAATTGCTATTTACCGGAGTATGAATCATATCGTCAATTTGTTGCCATCCAACAACATCTGTAGCACTTTCTCCACCACACAATGTATTATCTGATGCTATTTCGCCTAAGATTACATTTACATAGGTATATTGTAATGCATCATAAACTCCTACCAAACCATTATAATAGTCCTGTTCTGAGTTGAAAAAATTCTCAGAATCAATAGAGTATTTGGGTGCTTCCTGTGCAAAATCATCCGAACAGGAAACCAATATATTTACGGCTAAAACAAAAGCCCCTAGAACTGCAATGCTATATTTTATTTTTTTCATGATTGAGCTTTTTAAAAGTTTAGATTTAATCCGAACGTATATGTTCTTGCTGCAGGATAAAATCCATAATCGATTCCTGAAGTAATAGGATCGCCATTTGATGCAGCAGGATCATAACCTGTATAATCAGTGAAGGTATACAGATTGCTTACTGAACCATAGAATCTTAATTTAGAGATCTTTAGTTTTGAAGTAAGATGTTCTGGCAGTGTATATCCCAATTGTATGTTTTGAATTCTTAAGAAAGAAGCATCCTCAACATAGTAATCTGAAATTACCTGATTTGCTGTAGCTCCTGTGGTCACTCTTGGAACAGAATTACTTGTTCCTTCTCCAATCCATCTTTCCAAATTGGTACTTAGCTTATTCACATTTACATTTGAACGTTCGTAGTTCCGAAGTTTATCGTTACCCAATGATGCATAAGCATAAGCTGAAAAATCGAAGTTCTTATAGTTAATGGATAAATTTAATCCCATGGTTACATCAGGAATTGGATTTCCGATATATGTTCTATCATCCGCATTTATCACTCCATCATTGTTGGTATCCACATACCTTAAGTCACCAGGCTGAGCTTCAGCTCCCAATGCAATTTGCGATGGGTGAGCGTTAACTTCTGCCATATTCTGGAATAGTCCGTCTGTTTTGTAACCAAAGAATGAACCAATAGGCTGTCCAACTGCCATTCGGGTTGGGCTAGGTTGTCCTACACTAAATTCACCAGCTTCGATAAATCCAGTTCCATTGTTTACTTTAGTTACCTCATTATCTAAGGTTGTCATATTATAATTCACCTTAAACACCAGGTCTTCACCTATTTTGCCTCGGTAACCTACTGCAAATTCAAAACCACGGTTGCGAACCTCACCAGCATTGATAGTTGGCCCAGCAGCTCCTGCACCATTAACTCCTAAAATTCCAGAAACAGGTACACCTGCAACTAACAAATCATTGGTAGTTTTTACGAAGTAGTCAGCATTGATATCAATTTTATTATTCAATAATTTCATATCTAAACCAATATCAAACTGTTCCGACTCTTCCCATTTGATGGTATTGTTAGGAAGTGCTCCAATTGCTCTACCATTAACTAACTGCCCGTTGAAGATATAGGTTCCTTCTCCATCCATTAATGATAAGAATTTGTTAGGATCAATTTTATCTGAACCAAGGAAACCGTAACTTGCTCTTAGCTTGATGAAATCGATAAATTCCATGTCACTCATAAAATCCTCATCGGAAATTACCCAACCAGCAGTAGCTGAATTAAAATACCCTACACTTTCATCTGGACCAAATTTAGTAGAAGCATCTCTTCTGAACATTCCGGAAAGCAAATATTTTCCTTCATAATCATATTGAAGACGAGCAAAATAAGACAATCTTCTATCATCGTAATCCCATGAATTGTTGGTTTTTGCTTCACTAGTTCCTTCAGTTAGCGAGATATCTGCAAATTCCCACGAGTTGTTAGGTACATCAAAACCTGTTGCATCTAAATGGTCACCCCAATTTTTATATACAGTAGTACCTAAAGTTGCTGTTACATGATGCTTCTCTAGAAACGTATCATCGTAGGTAACAAAGGCATCAAATGTGTAATCATTGAAGTTATCTCTAGCCTGGAAGACACTACTTCTGGTATTATCAAATACTTTTCCTCCATAACTTATTTCCTTAGCAAAAGATTTTTCCTTGCTACTACCAGTGTTAAATCCAATACGAGCCGTTGCCTTTAATTGTGGAGAATAAATGTACTCCATGCTAAAACTTCCGCTCAATCGATTTGACTTATAGATATTATAAGTATCATCGATTTGTGCCATTGGGTTGATCACCTCATTACCAAGACTGTTAGGAGCTAAAAAGAATGAACCATCTTCATTATATACCGGCATGGTAGAAGGCATGTTTAATGCATTAAACAATACCGATCCTAATCCATTTTCGTTAATTGATCTTCTTCTTAAGTAAGTATAAATCAAGGATGATTTGAATTTCAGCTTTTCAGAAATATCAATGCCCAAGTTCATTCTTGCAGTATTTCTCTTGTAGCCTGATTTATCTTTCCCTACAATACCTTTCTGATCTAAATCTGAAGCACTTAACGAATATACTATATTATCAGATCCTCCACTTAAACTCACATCATTCTTGTAGATTGGTGCTGTTGAGAATACTTCATCCTGCCAATTGGTTCCTTTACCTAAATTTGAAATATTTGTAAACGGCAAATCTTGTCCATTTGCAGCATAGGCTTCATTTAATAATGCAGCATACTCAGTTGCATTTAGCACTGGCAATTTGCGTGAAGTTTCTTGAATACCAACAGAGCTGTTAAAACGAATTGCTGGCGCAGTGTTTTTACGACCTGTCTTGGTTGTTACCAACACAACTCCATTTGCACCAACAGTACCATAAATTGCCGCCTGTGCATCTTTTAATACCGTAATGCTTTCAATATCATCAGGACTTAAGGTTTCCAATGATCCTTCATAACCATCGATAATAACAACTGGAGAAGCATCTCCATTTGTAGAAATACCGCGGATTCTTATATCTAAACCAGAACCTGGAGCTCCCGAAGAAGAACTTACTACCACTCCCGAAGTGGTTCCTTGTAAAGCTTGCTCGGCTCTAACAGGTTTGATTTCATCGATTGTTTTGGCTCCAAGCACAGTTACTGCACCAGTAACATCACGCTTTTTCTGAGTACCATAACCAACTACTACAACCTCTTCAAGGCCTGTAGTCTCAGTCATCAGAATAACATTTACAACAGTTTGGTCTCCAACAAAAATCTCCTGTGGAGCAAAACCAATCATTGAAAATACCAAAGTAGCATCCTTAGATACTTCTATAGAATACTTACCGTCAAAATCGGTTGATGTACCAATTGTTGTTCCCTTAACAACAATGGAGGCAAATGGAATAGGAGTTCCATCTTCTCCAGAGGTAACAATACCAGTTACAGCATTATTTTGAGCAAATACTTGCAAACAAAAGAATGCCATAACTATTAACACAACTGTTTTTTTCATAAATTTAGTTCGTTAAGATTAGAAAAAATTAGCTCATAAATTTGGGTTACATTTATTCACCTAAATCGTTTGCAATATCTTTTCTTATTTGAGCAAAATCAAAAATACAGTTACATCAAGAACTCATCAACATCCAAAATACAATACATCATTACTACATCAAATGATTTTTCAGAACTTATAATTACCTGTGTAACTAATACTTAAAAAATACAACAAATCTTAAAAAATGCATATTACTTATACATCAAATATGAAAAAAGGCAAATCTTTGTTGCGAGATTTGCCTTTTTATTAAAATTGATATTTTATACGTTCAGTAAGAAATCTATTAAGTTTTCTTCTCGGTTTAAATCAAATTTCTTCCTTAACCTGTACCTACTAATTTCTACTCCCCTAACCGAAATATTCATTAAGGGTGCAATTTCTTTTGTGGATAAATTCATCCTAAGATAGGCACACATTCTTAAATCCTTTGGTGTTAATTGTGGAAAAGACGACCTCAGCCTCTTTATAAAGTTTTCATGCACCTGATCGAAATGTAACTCGAATTGTTCCCAATCCTGATCGCTATTAAATTCGGAATCTAAGGTTTTCATCAACTGACGCACTTGAACCAATGCAGTTGGATCCTTTATCTTTTTTAAAGCCTTCTTCAATTCTCCAACAGCATATGAAAGCACCTCATTTTTATGGATAATATTCATTGTAGAGCTTGCTAATTCGCGAGTTTTAAAATCCACCTCGCTTTTTAACTTTTCATTTCTTAATTCTACAATTTCTCTTTCTGCAATTAAAGCCTCTTCTCTAAATTTTTGTTCCTTAGCTTTAAGTTCTTCCTCCTGCTGTTTCTCCAACCTGTATTGTATCTGCTTCATTCTTAAGCGAACCAATAAAATCAAGCCATAAATAATAAGTAGTGAAGTGAATACATATACAAAATACGCCAATTTGGATCTGTACCAGGGAGGTAGAATTACAAATTTAAACTCATCGGGAACAGATTGAACCCCATATTGATTTTGTGCCAAAACTCTAAACACATATTCTCCCTCTCGTAAATTGGTATATTCCTTATTGGTGCTTACCTCCCATGCAGAAGTATCTTGATCAAATCCTTGCAATTGATATTTATAATTCACCAACTGTGCATGACTTGATTGAGGAGCGCTAAACTGAAAGCGAATCTCATTGTTCTTATACTTTATATATTCTACTGAATTTTCATTATTTGATTTGCTTCCAGCATAAATCACAGAATCTTGCTTTTTACCTGCAATTCGCACCTCTCGAATCAATGTATGAAATTTATTTTCATACCTTTTTCGTATTTCAGGATTGTAGTGAACAAACCCATCTTCAGTGGCAATTAATATATTTTGTCTGTCAATTTCATACACATTTTCAAATGCACCAATAAAAGAGCCACGAATAGAAGAAAATGCCAATTCCTGCTTTGCATAGGTATTATCTACTTGTAGTTTTAAAATACCCACTCTTCCATCCTGAAAATACCAAACATCACCATTGGATTGTTGAAAAAGCTTAGTAAGCTCTTTTTTCGTGCCGAATAAATTATTTAGGGATGAATAAATCTCAAACTTGTTAAGCTCAGGAACATACTTATATATTCCGTTATTCGTTGTAAAGACCTTTTCTCCTCTAACTTCATGAAGACCAATACTCAAATCAGAAGGAAGACCATCCTCAGTTCCATATAAACGAACATTAATACAAGAATCCAAGGCATTATTCAACACAATTCTATAGATCCCCTTGTATCCATGACTCATCCAAATACTGTTATCTGCTCCCCAAAGTAATTCTCGTGAAGATTCATTAAAACCTCCTATCTTTTGTTTGAATTTCCATTTGTCTTTTTCTGATTCTCGTTCAAAAAGAATTAATCCAGAATAAGTTCCTCCGATCATTTTATTTGGAAAATCCTTGTGGTATAAATATTTCCAACCTCCTTCAACATCAGAAATCAACTCCCCCTTATTCTTATCAATTCGAAATGTCCCATTGGTATGTCCGCAGATTAATTCTCCCCCAATTACTTCCAAACTCCATACCTGTCCGGCAGTATTTTCAACAAGATTAAACTTCTCCTCTGTATTTAAAGTTGCATCTGAGAAATCGTACTTCTGAGCAAACAAGCCCATGTTGGTACCAAGATACAAGTATCCATTGTGGTATATTGAAGCATAGCCTGTTCCTATATCTCTAATCCTTGGGAATGTTGAAACAGGAGAACTAATTTCAAGATGATTAATTCCATTATCCAAACCCAGCCACAAGTTCTCTTCTGAATCCTGAAATAAACTAAGTATGGTATTATTTAGCAATCCTAAATCAGTATTGATATGCTGGATAATTTGTCCCTGCTTGTTAATGATATACAATCCATTTCTTACTGTTCCAAAAACAAAATACTTTTTATTAACCGCTAATCCTGAATAAATCTGTTCTTTGATAAAAGACTTGTTTACCTTCAAATTCCAGGCTTCTATTTTCCCAGAGCTATAAATAAATAAGCCATTTAAAGCTGTTGCAATTAAAAGTTCATCTTCTGAATATGGCAACACACTTACAATTTCATAATTCTTTAATTTTTCTCCCTCATCAACCAATTGAAAATTCTGCCCATTCAACTTACAGAATCCTTTTTTGGGTACCTGAACATAGAATTCATCGCCAATTACAAAACTTTGACGAAATAGTTCTCCATCCCCCAAAACAGATATCTTACCATCTTTATAGAAGAATATTTTTTGAAAGCTATGAAAAACAATTCCATTTTTGTAAAGATAAATCTGCCATATCTCTTTAAAATCTCTATCCTTTTCAGGTACTAAATTTACCAAAGAACGAAAAGTCAATTTTCCTTTTTCGTCGGGCTCTAAAAATCCAAACTCATTGTATGCACCAACAAATACCTTATCCGATTCATCAATGACCAAAGAACGAACCACCGAATTATTTGGCATTTCAATCAAACGCCAATTCGTTCCATCAAATTCCAAAACGCCTTCATTATTGGCAAAATACATCAAACCCATAGAGGATTGTGCAATGTCCCAATTTTGAGTTCCTCCATGATATTCACCTCTTGGAAAATTCTTGATAAATGGGATTCCTTTATTCTTTACCTTAGCTAAACAGGAAAAATTTAAAAGCAGAAATAGGAGTAATATTGTAGTAGATTTATTCAAAGCAATGGTGATTTTGTTTATTGAAAGATATAATGATTCATAAAAATATGCAAAGTTGATTTAATACTACAAAACATCACAAACAATTTTTCTCAACTATAACAAAAGCTTACAATTAACAACTCTTAACACCAAAAACACCACATCAAACAAATAACTCACTAAACAGCCGAGACTTACAGCTAATGCGAAAGTTTTAGGATTAACCTTATTTAACCTTGATTCACCTTAAATCAGTTAATGATGCCTGGATGTTAGCTTATCTTTGAATTAAATTTTAAAACAAAGATTAATGTACCGAATTTTACTATCTATATTTTTCATCCTAACCGGATTATCCTTATTTGCTCAAAAGAGTTATACTTTAACTGGAAAAGTACTGGATTCGCAGGAAGAAGGCTCTTTACCTGGCGCAACAATTCTATTAATAAATAAATCTGATACCATTCAAAAAACAGGTACCATAACCGACGAATCGGGTAATTTCAATATAAAAGTAAAACCCGGACAATATGATTTTCAAGTTTCTTTTATCGGCTATAAGGATATTAAAAAATCAATCACCGTTGATAAAATATCCATTGATCTAGGTCAGTTTAAATTGATTGAAAACTCTGAATTTCTTCAAGAAATTAATATCACCGAAACATTGCCTCCTACAAAAATTAAAGGCGACACCACTGTATTTAATCCAGATGCATTCAAAGTAAATCCAGATGCTACTGCAGGAGAACTCTTAGCCAAAATGCCTGGTTTTTATGAAATGGATGGTAAGCTGGTAGTAGAAGGACAAGAGGTTGCAGAAATACTGGTTGATGGAAAAAAGTTTTTTGGGAACAATATGAATCAAGCTTTGGCAACAATTCCAAACGATGTAATTAAAAATATTGAAGTTTACGAATACAAAAGCGATGAAGAAAAGTTTACCGGTTTAAAGAGGAATGAAGAAGATAAAAAAACATTAAACATTGTTACCACCAAGAAAAGCAAAAGACTTGTTTTTGGAGATGTGGCTGCAGGACTTGGTAAAGACAACAGATATGGTTTCGATGGGAATTTTAACAGTTTCTCGGATAACAATAGCATTACCCTTACTGCAAAATCGAGAGATGTAAATGCGCCTCTAAAATTAAGCAACCGAAATTTTGGGAATAGAAGCATTGACGGGAATGATATTCAGGATGATTCTTTCGGAATCAACTTTGTAAATTCGAAAAATGAAAATGACATTGAGTTTAGCTATGAATATGGAAATCAAGAGTACGAAAACAAGAGTAGCAGCGTAAGAAATTATACTTCTGATGCTCTTTTGGGCCAAATTCAAAATTCAACAAACCACTCGACCAATGACAACAATGATCATCGGATTAACCTGAGAGTATCCTTAAATTCCAATCCGAAACACAGATTAATGCTGAATACCAATATTTCTACCGCTGATAGAGAGTCAAATTCCAATTCAATTTCTGATACCAAATTAAACGGCAATCCTTTAAACTCGAACAATAACCATAACTCTTCTGAGAATAAAAACTACAATCTATACCAAACCGTAAATTATTCGAAAAGATTAGGCAAACAAGGCCGCTCCTTGAATTTAAATGCTGGATTTAATTACTCTAACAATAAGTCGGATGGGACGCAATTGTCTGAAACTTTAAATGAAAGCAACGAAGTAAGTCAAAGTATCAACCGAATTTCAGATTCTAAAAGGAAAAATACAGGTGTCAATGCTGGAATATCGTATAGCGAACCCATTGGCAAAAAAGGATTTGCCAGCTTAGGATATCGTTTCAATTATAACGAACAAAAATCAGATAAGTACGGATATAACTTTAATGAAAATGAAAACTCCTATAGCGATTTGGATGAGCTAACCACGAATAATTTTGAAAATTCAAGCATCATAAATGCAGGAAGATTCTCGTATAACCTAAATGGTAAAACTCATGGTTTTAGCTTGGGAGCCGATTTTGAAATGACTACACTTAAAAATGAAGAGTCATTTCCCAATCAGACAGATTTTAACAAGGATTTCTTCTCATTCAAGCCATATGTTAGGTATTCGCTTAATTTGAAGAATCAAAAAAGAATAAACCTTAACTATATGTCGCGAACAACAACTCCAAATATTCGCGATTTACAAGAAGTTGTAGATCTTTCGAATCCATTGTACATTTCAACTGGTAATTCCGAATTGGAACAATCGAGCTCTCACACTTTAATGGCACTTTATTCAGCTTCAAACATGAAAAAAGGAAGTCATTTGTCCATTCATGCCATGGCAACTTCAACAAACAATACTGTAGGAAGAAGAACAATTGTTGCAGCAAAAGATACAACCATTAATGGATTGTACTTTCTACCTGCAGGAGGTCAATTTTCAGAACCTGTAAATCTTGATGGTCAATATTCAATCGGAACAAGTATTTCGTATAGCTTTCCTCTTAAAAAGTTAAAGTCCAAATTAAATATCAACACAAGAGGTCGTTTTTCTCACAACCCTACTTTTGTAAACGATAAAAAGGCATATACCGATTCGTGGAACTTGAATCATGGAATGACTCTAAGCTCCAACATTAGCGAAAAAATCGATTTTACATTTACCAGTTCAAGCAATTATCAAAAGTCCAATAACACATCAAATTCCGGTTCAGAGTATTTATCTCAAACAACCTCGCTAAACATGTATTGGAATTTCTATAAAGATTTGGTATTTAGAACAAATGCTAGTAACAATTATCAAAATAACTTTTCGACCAACGATGTGGATAACTTTTGGCACCTAAATCTTGGTTTATCTACCAAAGTATTTAAAAGCAAACGCGGAGAATTATCATTCACGGCTTATGATATTTTAAGTAAAGATGATCAAAGATCTCACTTTGTTTCGGATTTATATACTGCAGATTACTACACAAATAAATTGAACAAATTCTACATCCTTACTTTCAGTTATAAATTAAGAGATGGTAAAGAAAAAGGCAGAAAGCACAGAGGAGAACATGGGATGTATCCTAGTTATGGCAATTACAACATGATGTAATTACATGAACATCAAAGCAACAAATTATTTTCTTTTTAATTTTCATAGTCAAGTTTGGCCATTCCGAGAGGGATGGCCTTTTTCAATCAGAAATTTTCAATGTGTTGTTAAGAAAATACATTGCTAACTGATCACCCCCAAACAGTTCTCTGCATTTTGGTTAATTAAGGTTAACAATCCGAACATTTGCTACTGAAAGCCAGTATATTTGTTACATGTCAAAAAACCGATTAAATAGAAAGAAGTTTAAAATCATTTCACCCATGGTTTTAAGTATGTTTTTATTGGTAACTTTTGTGGGATACTGGTTGCATTCTCAGTACAACAATGAAAAGAAAAACCTGCAGGTAGAATTATCCAGACTTTATAATACATCCATAAACGATGGAGAGTTTATTTTCTTTTATCGAAACGTGATTAAACCTGCTTTAAATTATCAAGACACCATTAATTTCGATAGTTTAAAAATAGGAACGAAAAAAACCAGTGCTGAGTTTAAAAAGGCTTATGTTAAAGATTTAAAAGCATTTGTAGATACCAATCAAATCTATATAAATGCATTTAGAGCTATCGAAAAAAATTCATTTATTCCTGATAGTTTAAAAGATGAACGATATTATGATATTTTAAGATTAGGTTATCGTTATCAAATCTACCCTGCTCAAATTCTCTATAACCAAAGTAAGAATCCAAACGATACAACTCAACAATTTTTGAGAAATATATTCTTAAGAAATGTTACACTCAAGTTCCCAAATTTAAAAGCTGGTCACGAAGAAGAAATTGATAGAGAAAATATTGAGTCGATTGAAAGAACCAACAGTGAAATATTAAAAAGAGGGAGATTGGGAATCATTACATATACCCGCAGATATGATAAAGCAAGTGTTCTATACTTTGAACATTACTTTCTACATCTAATTGCAGAAATTCTGGCGCAAATTATATTTGGAATTGTATTGATTGGTCTATCCATTTTTGCCTTGGTATTTGCTTACCGGAGCTACCTTACACAGGCAAAGTTGAACATGCTTCGTTCCGATTTTGTTAGCAATATTACACATGAATTAAAAATTCCGGTATCCACAGCCAAAGCCGCTATGGAAGCCATTCTGAATTATGGCATTACCGACGATAAAGAAAAAACAAAATCCTACCTAAAAATGGTCGCTTCGGAGATGAATCGCCTGGATAGTCTTACCTCAAGAGTATTGGAACATTCAAAGCTTGAATCAAATCAACATCTGCTAAAGAAGGAAGAAACCAATTTGAACGAATTTGTCGATCGAATTGTAAAGTCGGTACAACTCTTTTATGTTGATACGGTCAATATCAAATTTACCAAACCCGATGAATTGATAAGCATACCAATCGATCGGGTGTATATTGAAGGTGTTATTCGTAATTTGATTGAAAACAGTAAAAAATATGGTGGCGATGATGTAAGTATTGTTGTTAAGCTATGGCAGAAAGGTGTACATGTTTACATCTCGGTTATAGATAATGGGCCAGGAATTCCAAAAGAATATCTGAGTAAGATTTTCGATCGATTTTTCAGAGTGCCAACTGGCAACCAGCACAATATAAAAGGATTTGGTTTAGGCTTGAGTTTTGCTGCTTTGGTTATGAAACAACACAACGGATCTATTTTGGCTGATAACCTATCGGAAAGTGGTTGTGAAATGAAATTAGAGTTTCCAGCAGTAAGCAGTAAGCAGTAAGCAGTAAGCAGTAAGCAGTAAGCAGTAAGCAGTAAGCAGTAAGCAGTAAGCAGTAAGCAGTAAGCAGTAAGCAAAATTATGACAGTTCTATCTGAAATCGCAACTGATAACTGATATTTAAGCATTATTAACAAAATCAAATTCCTATTATCTTCTTACATTTCTTATCTTGCAAGGCACTCTAGCTAAGATCAACATGAATAAAACCAAAATACTTTACGTTGAAGATGAACCTAATTTAGGGCAAATTGTTTACGACTCTTTAATTTTAAAAGGATTTGATATCATTTGGGTAACAGATGGAGCCCATGTAATGTCGAAATTTCATGATTTTACTCCTGATATTTGCGTTCTGGATATCATGCTGCCAAATGTTGATGGTTACCAACTTTGCGAGCACATCAGATCCAAATTTCCAGCTCTTCCAATCATTTTTCTTACTGCCAAAACTGAAACTCCAGATCTTGTAAAAGGTTTTGAAGCTGGCGGTACCGATTATATCCGCAAGCCTTTTAGCATAGAAGAGTTGGTGATTCGAATTGATAACCAATTAAAGCTACATGGCATTGGAGAAAACAAAGAAACTGTAAAAGAGCAAAAAATTGAGCTTGATGAAATTAAATTAGGAACTTACACCTATTTTCCTAAAAGATATGAATTAATCACTCCTTCAAAAACCATTAATCTGTCAAATCGCGAAGGCGAATTGCTAAAAAAATTAACCGAAATGGGAAGTAAGGTTGTGGAACGAAAAGACATTTTAATGCAGGTTTGGGGAGACGATTCATTCTTCAATTCCCGTAATCTTGATGTGTACATTAAAAAGCTTCGAAACTACTTTGGCGAAGATGATAATATTGAAATTCAAACCTTACGCGGGAGAGGATATTTGTTTTTGGTGAAATAAACAACTTTTCAAAAAATACAAAAAGGAGTACTCTAGAAATAGGTACTCCTTCTTTTATAACAATAGATTGAATTTCTATTCAAAGGTAGAGTCAAGTGTTCTAAGCTGAATCACTTTCTTGATTTCTTCCAGTGATAATTCAGTTTCCAACTTGATGTTTACAGATTCACCGGCCAATACATCGAAATAATTATCAGAAAAGAATCCATCTTCATCACCAAGGGTCAAAAATACATTCTTGGCCAACGCATCCGATGATATGTTTATTTCGTAGTTTTTTTCTTCTTTAACAATTGTGTACTCCACATTTGGCTTAGGCAATTTGAGATCTTTCACCGACTTAAAATATAAGGTATTCCTCGCCACTACTTCTTCACCCATTTGCAATTCAACCAAAAACATTTCCTTGTCGGGCTTTCTGTTCTGTAAGAATGATTTAAGCTCCTGCGCAAAGAAAACTTCGCTTGAATTTTTACGAATGACAATATCTTTGATTTCCGACCAGTTTTCTTTCCCTGAAAAATCAAGCACTCTCATGATTAGTTTGGCTTTGATTTCTTTCTGATGGTCATTTACCACAGCTAGCTTAATACTGTCATTTTCGGCATAAGGAGAAACTAACAAAGGTTCAAAGCCTTTTTTCACATAGTATTGTAGAGCTTTCCATTCCTGGTAATAATCAGTAGAACTCCATGAAGCCACAGGCCAGCAATCATTAATCTGCCAGTACAAGCTTCCCATACAGTATGGCATGGCTCTTCGGTGACCTTCCAATGCAAATTTAATTCCTTCGGCTTGCAACACATGATTCACATACAGGAATGATTCAAAATCCTTGGGCTTCTTGTAATCTTTTAGCATGTAATATTCAATGGTTTCGTTCCCTATCGACGATCGCTGGTGCGACTTCATTACCTCTGAATAGATATCGTAATCCTCAGGCTCGGCATATTTTCTAACCGATTTCATCTGAGGGAAAGATTGAAAACCATATTCGCTCATAAAGCGAGCAATATGTGTGGCATAGGTTTCAAATGGTTCTTTTCCCCACCATACTCCCCAGTAATGATCATCACCATTGATTAAATCCGGCTTTATTCCTGTTCCTGAAGAAGGACTTGAACTCCAGTAAAATCTTGATGAATCATATGCTTCCACTGCTTTAGGCAATACTTCATGAAAGATATCGGCGTAGGCTTTCCAAACTTTAGCACTTACCTCCTCACCTTGTTCTTTCACTTGTCTTTTCCAACCCCAATTGTTCCAGGCAACCAAAATTTCGTTGTTTCCACACCAAAGTGCAATACTTGGATGATTTCTGAGTCTTTTGATGTTATCTCTTGCCTCAAGTCTTATATTGTCCAAGAAGTCCTGATTACCCGGATACATTGCACAGGCAAACATGAAATCCTGCCAGACCAATATTCCTGCCTCATCACATAAGTCATAAAACAAATCATCTTCGTAATAACCACCTCCCCAAACTCTAAGCATGTTCATATTGGAAGTTTTGGCAGTATGAATCACCTTTTCAAGTTGCTCCTTACTAACCCGGGATGGGAAAATGTCATTAGGTATGTAATTGGCTCCTTTCATAAATACTGGCACCCCATTAACTTTGAAATAGAAAGAAGTTCCTTTTTCGTCCTTCTCACGAACTACTTCTACCGTTCGAATACCAATTCTGCGACTTGCTTCCTCTATTTTTCCATTAACATTTACCTGCACCTTGATATGATATAGGTTTTGATCTCCCAAACCATTAGGCCACCAAAGTTTTGGGTTTTCAATATCAAAATTCAATTCGTATTTATGAATTCCCTTTCTCAAATGAACTTCTGTAACAGCTAATTCTTCTCCTTCATTTTGAATCAAAATATCGGCCAACACTTCGTCCTTAGACTCCAATTCAAGAATCGCAGTAAAATTGGCAATATCATCGTTCACTTTATTTTGCACGATCTGTAAATCATGAATTCTTGCATTGTCCCATGCTTTAAGATAGACAGGACGCCAAATGCCACTACTTACCAAACGTGGTCCCCAATCCCATCCATAATGATAGCCTGCTTTACGAGTGTAAATGCTTACTCTTTTGTTTCCTTCAACCTGTCCCAATTTAGCCTGATCATTCTCCGCACCAGGATAGACAAATCCATTTGCATCATAAAACTTCAGCCCTTCTCTGATTGGCGATTTAAACTCAATTTTCAGTTTGTTCTTTCCTACTTTCAGATATTTCTTTACATCAACTGTCCACTCCCGAAACATGTTATCTGCCGAAAGTACTTTCTGATCATTCAGGTAAACATCGGCATAGGTATCAATACCTTTAAAATCAATGACAATTCTATCCTTGCTCAAAACTTTCTGATCCAGATCAAATTCTGTTTTATAAAGCCAATCCTTTTTATCGATCCATTGCAAATCATGCTCATTTAATCGATAAAAAGGGTCTTTTATTTTCTTATTTTCAATCAGGTCTGTATGTACACAGCCTGGCACTTCGGCAGGCATCCAATTTATCGAATCCTTTTCAGAAAACTCCCAACTGGAGTTCAACTCTTTCACAATCATTGAGTTTTGATTTTGTGATTTACAGCCCAGAAGAAAAATCAGGACAGTAAATACTACAATACATCGTAGAGACATAAGTTTGTTTTTATTGTTTGGCTTTGGCTTTTGGAATTCATGCACTAAAATAAACAGAAAAAAGAAACCGATGAATTGTAAACTTGTAAGTCTTACAATTCATCGGTCATTATCCTGGCGCTGTGTATGCACCGTCTATATAAACAGCACTTTTTTATCTCTGAATAGCTCTCCATATTCGGGAGGTAAATCAATTAAATCGGCAGTTAGATCATTGATAATATCCAGACTTTTATTGGACAATAAATTCATGATATCATCAATGGTATCTCCGCAAAGCATAAAAGGCATCTGATGAAAAACCATTTCATCCTTCCAACACAGAGCATAAATCTGATATTCATTTACCTCATCCATAGCCTTATTTTTCACAATACAATTGTTCAGCCAAATATCAGCATCCATCAAATCATGCTTTTTCAACTCTTTATCTCTTTCTTCCACCCTACTGTTGGCTTCAAAATAGGCAGCAATTTTCTCATTCGATTCTTCTGACAGCGAATCATGCATTTCCTGTCGGCAATCCATACAGCAAGCCAACTCAAAAACCAATTGTGGCTTATCAGAACCTGGCTTTTTTTCAAATGCCTTCTCAATCAAATACAATTCGTTACCATCAGCTAAATTCTTACCACAAATGGTACACTCAGTGAATTGTTTCTCCTCCTTCTCCGAATAGAATATCTCGGGAATGGGTGCTGAATGTGTTATTTCAAATAATTCTGACATGCCGTAATTTTTACTCAAAAATAGCAAAAGGTAGCATATTTAAAATCCAAATTAAATTTCTCTTTAGACTTCCATTTTTATTGTTTATGCATGAAAAGATCATACTATTAATCAAATGCATAAAATCTATAAATTGGACACAAATACTATCATTTATACCTTTTTAAAAGTATAATCTACGATTCAATATAATTCTAATAATTAAACAACGTCACCAGAAACCTGATGACGTTGCGCATTTTTAAGCAATTGAGAATAAACCTCTATAACATGGGAACTATTGACTTGCTACATCTCTATTACCTAAAAACAACTCTTGTCGAAATTAATTAGCTTTTACTATTTAATCATGATACGCTTTCCCATATCTGAATATTTTAACTTCTCTTTCTGAATTAGTTCTAAAACAATTTTTGCACCTGAATAATGTGACAAATTCAAACCTGCTAAAATATGCCCTAAACCAACAGGTTGATTCAAACGAACAAATTCCATTATTTCTTCTTCCAATATTTTATTACTTCTCATTTACAATACACTTTTACAATAGGCGACTTACTCAATAACCTTTTTTTCGATATATCGCGAAGACATAATTCGCAGCACACCCATATAATCCATAGTAAACTCAATCAAACCACCTACTTTATACTTGTTAATATTATCCCCCAAGTCAACCACCAACATATCGGAGCTAGCCCCCACAAGTTCAAGTGAATGATCCTTTGGAGTAATGTGTTTACTATCAACATCCAACATCCCCAAATCGATAATGGCCCGATAAGATGTCTCACCCATCTGATCTACCTCTACTGTAAGACTTTCACCTTCAAGATTTGTACCCAACTCACCAGCAGGAACCATTGGTTTCTCTATTAACTCAATTATTTCAGCATACAATTTAAAGACATCAGTATGTAATCCTTCAAGCGCTGTATCGTTGTAAACATCAGTCCCCATGAACAAGGATTCTCCGACCCTAAAATGGTTTATTCCTTTCGGCAAAATTTCATGAATTAAAAGAGGAATGGTTACTGAAGCCCCTCCAGAAACCAAAGGAATTTTCTTATTAAACATGGCCTCTATCAACTGGCGGTATAAGCTAAGCTGTATTAATTTGTCCTCGTTAGGTAATACACCATTTAAACAAGTAAGATTTGTGCCGATACCTACAACTTCAATATTTGGCAATTCAAACACCTTCTTGTAAAAGTCGATAAAATCTTCACGCATCACACCTTCTCTTAGCTCTCCCATTTCGATCATGATAATGATTTTATGCTTTTTATTCTGTTTTAAAGCCTCTTTAGAGAGTAAGTCTATGGTTTTTAACTCAGTGTTCACACTAACATCTGCATATTTAATAATTTCACTCACAGATAACTTTGGAGGAGGTTTTATATATATGGTCTCAATGTTAGGATCTAATTTTTTAATCATTTTTAGATTAGAGACTCTTGAATCACAAAGACTCTTTATTCCTAAGGAAATTAGATTTTCTAAAAATAATTTGTTTCCACACAACAATTTTGAAACCACAGTCCATTTAATGCCATTTTCTTTAAACAACTTATCTAAATAGCAGTAATTTTCTTGCAGTTTTGAAATATTAAGAGTTACAAATGCCATGACACTTTATTTTGTGAATCTCATTTCAAGGTATTTATTCTCAAAGCCCATTTTTTCATACAAATGCTTTGCAGGATTATTTGGTTCAACATGTAAAGCGATTGAACCTTTTGCAATCTTTATGGTTTCTTCCATAAGTTTCTTACCAATCCCCTTGCCTCTGTATCCCTTATGGGTAGCAATATATACAAGTATGTTTTCAGGGATATACCCTTCCATTCCAGTCCTATTTACCACCACAGATCCAACAATTTTATTATCTAATTTTGCAGACAGAATAAATCCGCCCATCGATGGTGTTTCTTTTAATGCATATTGCATAGCTTTTTCAATATCTGCCTTGTCATCTCCGTATTCTTCCAGATGCTCATACAGAAAATTTAACAGCTCTTTCTTTTCATAACCATCAGGACGAAGAAAGGAGGTCATAAGTTTAATTGTAATCATACTTATATCTTTAAATTTTGTTTCTACACAACAAATATAACAATTCAAATCACGTAGGCAAAATATACACTAAAAGTCTCCGACTTGAAACAAAGCCTCTAAAACACATTTAACTCTTTGAATATAGGTATTATTCGACACACACACACTTTTTATATTACTTCGGAAAATTTGTATATTTAATTTCTTGTATGTATTTTGTTTCTACAGAACAATTTTCACAAAATTCATGACCAATGAGCTATCATTTAGGATTAATTTATAAAGACATACTTTGGAAAAAGTGGAAAAAAGATCAGAATGTAAAAAAGAATAATTCGACAAAGAAAAAGACTACAAACGAACCTCAGAGTTCTTCTTCAAAGCAGAATGAAAAACTTTAAACAAATCATTAAAAACATTCCTGAAATTTATCTCTGTATTTGTATTCTTTATTATGGAATCATTAACGGTAATTGCAGCATCCTAACTAGTATCATTTTGTGCTTAATTGTAATAACACAAGTAATTTTCAAACTAAAACCGTTAGGAGTTTTAATAGCATTTACATTTCTCTTAATTAGTATATTAATTTTTAGAAATCATATCGTTTACAATTTACATCCCATTAATCTTGACATTCATTTCTTTTACATATTAATCTCATTTTCAATCAACATTTCATTCTTCACACTATTGATACTAAAGAATGTGAAATAAAAAAAAGAGGTCGTTAGACCTCTTTTTTTTATCTTGACTTACAAAGCCAATATGAAAATTATATCTGAAATGATATAACAAGAAAAACCAGATTTACAACACTTTAATATTTTAACGAATCTTAATAATAATCAATCCAAATACATTTGATATGTGAGTCTTTAATTATTTAATATCAACTCAAATTTATCATTACCTCTTAATTTTTTAAAGTGAACCTCCTTATCCAACTCATCTACAAATGCATCAGATAACTCTATCGCTTTTTCAATATCCTTTATAGCATCATTATCTTTTTCTAAATGAGCATAAGCACACGCTCTTTGCCAATAGGCCAATGCATATTGACTATCCTTTTCAATTGCAGCATTGGCTAAATTAAGAGCCCATCGAACCTCTCCAATTTCAAGAAGAGCATCAGCCTTATAGGTCATAGCTTCTATATCACTTGGATTTATATCTAATATCTCATCATAAATAGAAATCTTCTCTTCCTCACTTTTCTCAATCCCAGCTCTCATCCATAAAGAATGAATCGAGTTTGTCGTACTTATTTTCTTTTGTGTATCTACTATAATCTCCGACCTTTCCTTTGCTTGGTTTTCTATTGCATTCAATCGCTTTTCATAATCAGCTGTAAGTTGTTGAATTTTAGCTCCAGTATCTTTTTTAATTGTCTTTTTAATGTCACTTAGAGATTTCCAGCCTAGCAATACAAGCAATGATGCCGCTGCAGTAATTATATAGAAAATATTATTTATGGTACTTGTCGTATAGTTTATTGCCCGATCTGATGACTCAAGTTTTACTTCTGCCAACTTCTCAGCTACATATTTTTTTAGTTCAAGGTTTTCTTGTCTCAAACTTTTTAATTCATCTAATATGTATCTTTCTATGAATGGCTTAAACATAGGCTGCTCAAGCGAATCAACCTTAACCACTTTTTCTTCGGCTATTGCACTAAAAGAAACAAACAAAACAATTAATAAAAATAAATTCTTCATAGCTTTTCAAACAAGTCAACTCTAATCAATAAACTCTGAACATTAACATTTTAGAATCATTTTACTGCCTTTTAATTTTTTACACCATAATCCTTTTTTAAAGACTTTAGCAAACTATAGCATAATACCAGAAGCAGTATTGCAAAAGGTAAACCAGTTAATATCGTTGCAGTTTGCAAGGCAGCTAGCCCCCCACCGATCAGCAATATAATTGCAATTAAGCCTTCCATTGAGGCCCAAAATATTTTTTGCCCAACAGGAGCATCCAGCTTTCCTCCGGATGTTAGCGTATCAACCACCATCGACCCACTATCAGATGAAGTAACAAAGAAACATGCTACCAAAATAACCGTTAGCAAAGAAGATATAAATGGAAAGGGATACTGCTCCAACAAATGGTATATTGCCGTAGCAATATTGGCGTTAACCGCTTCCGATATCTGAGTATTTCCAAGCAATTCCTGATAAATGGCACTTCCTCCGAATACTGAAATCCATAAAAAGGTCAACAATGCAGGCACAAACAGCACTCCCAAAACAAATTCGCGAATGGTTCTTCCTTTAGAGATTCGAGCAATGAAAATACCAACAAACGGCGACCATGCTATCCACCATGCCCAATAGAATATGGTCCATGAATTTTGCCAATGAGTACCTTTCTTTACACCAATATAGGATTCTGTCCAAAAACTTAATTCCATAAAGTTACTTAGGTAATAGCCTAAATTCTGAACAAATGTTTTCAATAAGAATGCAGTTGGACCAATCAACAACACAAACAATAATAATATAAGTGCCAGGCGCAAGTTGATCTCACTTAATCGTCGAATCCCTTTATCAAGACCCATAACCAGTGAAAGAGTCGCAAACAAGGTAATCACCACAATCAACCCAATTTGCCAGGTTACTCCATACTCCACATCAAACAAATAGGTTAAACCTGCATTTACCTGTTGCACACCAAAACCTAAAGAGGTAGCCAGGCCAAATAGAGTAGCGATGACTGATACAATATCGATAATATCACCAATAGGTCCATAAATTTTCTCACCAAACAATGGATAAAAGATGGAGCGAATGGTAAGTGGCAATTTTTTATTGAATGTAAAATACGCAAGAGCTAATCCCACAATAGCATACACCCCCCAAGCATGAAATCCCCAATGCAAAAAGGTAACCCCCATAGCTGATTTTGCAGAAGCAACACCTTTCATCGCAAAAGGATTATTATCGAAGTGAAAAATTGGTTCGGCAACTCCCCAAAACAATAAACCAATTCCCATTCCTGCACTAAATAACATGGCAAACCATGATGTCATTTTAAATTCAGGTTTTGCTTCAGGACCACCTAAACGGATTTTTCCGTATTTACCAAATCCAAGAAATAAAGCAAATCCAAGGAATACATTCATTAACAAAATGAACAGCCACCCCACACTATTAGATAAAACAGTCTGTGTATTTGAGAACCATGTTGCCATTGGTTTTCCTACAATTAAAGTAGTGGTAACTAATGCAAATACTACCAAAAAAGAGGATACAAACACAGTACCATTGGCCTTTATTCCTAAAAAAGATTTACGGTCTGAACGAACATATACCTTTTCTTCATCTGCAGCAATTGATACCGATTTTATCTTATCATTTATTTTATCAATTCTTCTTTTTAATCCCATATCAATAATATTCGTTTTTACAGTAACTTTTAGAAGTAATATCCTACATTCACATTAAACCAAGAGTGCCACTCGGGATTCGCAGCTCCTCGGCCGAAACCATAAGCATCGGCCGATTCACCAAATGCACCCCATGGACCTAACCAGTCCTGATTTTTACCCGATGCATAATCGATATAAGTATAAATCGGACCAGCTTTCACCATCACTCCCAGTACATTCATTTGAGTGTCGTTAAATTGGGAATTACCCTTTTTCATGTAATTGTAATTGTCATACACTTGCAGCGACTCAATTGGTCCCCACTCCACAGGTATCGTATAGGCAACACCTCCACATATAATGATTGCTTCGCTGGCAATATCGTAGGTATAATTATAGGCAGCCATCTTAATCAAATCATTATCGGCACCCTTATAATCGTATCGGGTTAACTCAAACTTCACATCCAATCTCTCTTTTTCAAGAAAACGACCATGATAATGAAGCGCGAAGGCATTGTAGTGGTAATTTTTATCTTTTACATGATTTCTGTATCGAGCCAACTGTGCCGAAAAACCTACTTCCTGATTATTGAATTTACGGGCAGCACGAAAGTTGAACTGACCATTCTCTTCATTATCACCAGCCAAATCGTAAGAGTATCTTGCCAAATCCACGGCATTTCCTTGCGATCCGTTTGAAAAAGTTGTCCAAGCCCTTCCTCCTTCGGCATTCTTGTAAAACGCAAAGGCAAAATTCCACTTGTTCGTATCGAACACATACTTTAGCCCGGTATCGTAATCATCTTCCAATCCCACGTAGTAAGGAAGATTAAAAAACCATGAGTGCGAAGCAAATGGTTGAATTCCAAATGGAACTTGATGCACTCCCAATTCCAGATGTGAATTGTCATTAAAATTATATCCTATAAATCCATGATGCAACATACCTCCACCAAATTCTGATGGATAGAAACGATATTCAGCATCCATGTATAATTTTTCATACCTTGCTTTGGCATTCAAACGAAAAACATCAAGAACAGCATCCCCACCTACGTCCTTGTTATTTTCATCCCAGTTTTTGTATCTGAAATTAAACCGGAGGGCTCCTCCTATCTTAACATCCTTTATCTTTTGAGCTTGCGCAACATTAGCAATCACTATCAATGCCAATATCAATTTAAATCTTCTTAAGAGATTTTCTTTCATAATTCAAGTTTTCCTTTTCCAATCCTCAACTACCGATCTCTTGACCATATGAAATAAAGAACAAATAGCACAGATTTAGTTTCTGCGCGACAAATCTAGAAGAAATTTTATTTCTACACAACACATTTGCTAAATAACATACAATACAGAATCCCTTAAACAAGCACAAACCCCTGTATTTATGCACACCTTAGACCTAAGCGGTTTATTCAATTTAAATTATTTACTTTCATCAACATTAATTAATTCGCATAAAAACCATTCTACATATCCTATTGGTATGCATGATTTATAGAGACATTGGAATAGAACCAATCTGATTTTTATTCCAATTGGCATTTTAAAGATTGGCAAGACACGTAAAGAAAAAGCTTCAAATCTCCTAAACTTGTGAGCACAAAAAAAGCCATCATATTCATGATGGCTCAGTATTTATATCCTAATTTTCTTCTATAAATCTATGTTCTCTTCTTCCGAATTCAGTTCTTCCTTAATAAAATCCTCGGCGGTAAGTACAGGAGAAGCCTCCAATTCTTCAATCTCAAGCATATTTACAAGAATTTCCAGAGTCTCTTCAATTCTTTGCAAATCTGAATCAGGAACCTTCTTCAACTTTACAGCTAACCTCTGCTGCAATAAATCTGGCGTATTCTTTAACAATTGATCTCCCGTGGATGTCAAGGCAATTACCGTAGTTCTTCGATCTCCAGCTTTTGGCAAACGAGCAAGAAACCCCTTTTTCTCAAGTCGTCCGATAATTCCTGTGACTGTACTTGAATTTAGGTTTAAATGGGCACGGATAGATTTTTGAGTAGCCTGGTAACTTGGTGAACTCTTTAAATACTCCAGACATAAAATCTGCGGAATACTTACCCCATGATCCTTCTGAATCTTTTTAGACTCCAGATTAATCGATCGAACAATTCGTCTGATTTTAATAATAATATTCTTGTAATCCATATAAATCTAATGTTAGAGACGCTGATTTGATTACAAAAGTAAGCAATCCTGCACAATTAATGACTACTACTTATTGTAAGGCTTCAATTTTTTAGCATACTGCAAACAGAAATGTTGTTTTGAAAGAAAATTAATGAATATCAAACACCTGTAGAAGTTAGCTCTTTGAGATGCCAATAGGGTAACCCCAGGAGTAGAATACATCTCATATTAGAATTATAGCTTTAATAATTTATGCTGATGGGTCAAAAAGAGCAGAGTACGAGTAGTTATACTACTTCTACTCGTTCACTCTGCCTTTTTTCATTGTATAATTGTACTAAATCTAGACATGCTATTATCTAATTTTAGTTTCTTTGCTCACGATTCTAATCTGAACCGGAGTCATATCTTGAGTCTCTTTTTAACAATCATATTGCCACTTACTAAAACAAACTTTAGTACTTTTTCTTTACAGATTCATACCAATTGAAAATTAAATTTCTTCTTTTGAAATGAACCTATATCACAGATTTACTTATACTTCATCTTATTAAACATGCTACAATTAAGGCAATACGATTCTATATCAGGTGCATAAAACCCAATAGCAGATTGTTGTTTTTTAATGCAAAAACAGATTATCAAGGGCAATCGGATAAAGTACAATTGCCCTTGTGTTCATTTTAGCGGATACACAAATAATTATACATCTGTGTAAATATTATTATCGAGATTAAATATCCTGACAGAAATGACCAAAATTCAGTTTTTCGTCTTTTATATACGAATAAACCACCCATATTTTGGTTCCGTCATTCTTGATGATTTCTAAATCACATGGTTCATTAAGTGTAATTCTCGGATTGTGATAATTAATATCTAATCTACCATCCGTTTTCACTCCAACTTCTTTATCTCCAGAAAAGTAAACCTTATAAAAGTAGAATCCTCTATAATCTAATCCATATACATTTACACCGTCTTCAATTGTATTTACGTCACTATAAGCTGGGTGTCCAATACGAACTCCGTTAAATTCATAACGATTGGTATCATCAGCTTTAATGGCTTCCAATTCTTTATCATCGTAAGGAATTGTAGTTGTACTAATTGTTACCGGAATATCCAATGTTAAACCATAAGAATCGGTCAATGTAATTGTTGCCTTTCCTTCTTTTGTAGCTACAAGTACAATTTCACTATCATTTTCAATTGTTGCCGAAACAATTTCACTTTCAACACTCACCTCATAGCCCCCATTACCTTTTGTAATTGGAATTCTAGCGGTTTTGGAATGTCCCAATGGCATTTTAACATTTATTTCTGATGTTTCAATCTCAAGTACATCATAGAAAGCAACTACGCCCAATTCTTTGTATTGGCTGTTTTTATCAGAGATAATTACAGATGTTCTTCCTCTTGATAAAGCACTCAATTTTACCAGATTGCCTTCCAGCTCCACTGCAACAACATCAGGATTAGAAGAAAACACATGGTATTCTCCTCCACCCTGTGTAATTTTCACTGTACCTGTATCATCAACTTCCACATCTATTGATGATTTCTCAAGAATCAATTCCGCAACTTCTTCTGTTGGCTGCACATCAGCATCATCGTCGTCATCATCGCAAGCGGCAAAGCCTAAAGGCAACACCATAACTAGCAATAACAACAGTTTATTTCGTAATTTCATTTGTTTTAATTTAAGATTTTCAATTTCACTCTATAAAACCTTTCATTCCATTGTATATTGAAATTGCCATTCGGCTTGTTTCATAGATTCATCATTAAATTTTAAAAGCTTCCCCCAACCGTTCTTCGTTGGGAGAAAACTTAAACAATATCAATCTGCTTAAAAAAGGGTCAAATAAATTCCTTATTTAAGTCTACCAGTCTTTTTTATATGGCTTCTCATCGTAAACCAATTCATCATCGAACAACTTACTGGCGATACTTTCCATTGCTTGTTTCTGACGATCGAAATTATTTCGATAAGGATCCATTGCAAAAATCATGTGTGAACCATAACCATCGTTTCTCATGCTCTCCAAATCAGAATCTGAGGCCCAGTAACCACGGCTAAATTCCTGTGAATATAGAGCCATTCTAGATTTCGGCATTCCCGGATAATTAGAACTTAAATCTGAACTTCTGCCATAATCATGAATACCGTAATCAACAAACTCACCTGATTGGTGTCCGTCAATCTCAGGCAAAGAACTTGTTGAACCATAAGCATAAGCGCATACTAATCTATCAGGCATAGCTTGTTTGGCTTCGTAGCACAAACGTGATGCTGCAGCCGATGAAGGAGCAACAAACCCTGGAGGAACCGGATTTTGATATGCCGAATACTCGTCATCAACAAAGATTCCATCCAAATGGTAAGAGTCACATACCACCTTTAACTCCTGAGCAAATACTTTAGCCGTTTCATCTGCTAAATTAGATACTCCAGCACGGTCATGATTTCCTAAAATACCCAGTACGATCTTCATCCCTCTGTCCTGCAATGGTTTTAAATACTTCTCTCTGTTGTCTAAAATGTGCTGAACATTTGGATTGTTGTATACATATACCTTACCCGTTTCGTTATTGTAATTAATGTTCGCCGAGAAAAGAATGACGATATCAATTAAAGGTTTGCCACTCTCTTTAAGCGTAAAACACAGGTTGTTTAATGGGTTGGTATCGTTCACTTCCATACAACTGATGATTTTGATACCATTGGCTTTATCAGCGGTAGGAATTGTGCTTAAATCCTTTACAAAAATCAGATAAACCGATTCTTTTTCTGATAATTTAATATTACCTGATTTTACCACCACACGAACTGGAATTACATAGGTCTTCTCAGCACTTAAGGCATCTGATGTTGTAAATTGAACCAATGTTTTTCCAGACTTGTTACTTCCCTTGCTCAATTGAAAATCACTTTCAAAGCTTACCAAATCAACTGGAAACAACTCATAGTCTGAGTTATTTTCGTCATTATAAGCATCAAGTACTTCTGCATCAAATTTCAAATTGGCCACAACATCTGTTTCGGTATTTTTTGAGGATGCCAAATAGATTTCTGCCTGGCCTTGATTGCGAAATTCTACCAATGAAGTTTCTCGTTTTCCGGTATTGTCAACTAGGTAGCCTATTGCATCGGTGCTTGTCGTGTATTGGTTTTCGTCAACACTTGTCACGTCAATGCTATCATCACAGGCGGTAAACATGCCCATTACTGTCAACACAGCAGCAAGCATTAAATTTCTTTTGAATGATATGTTGTATTTCATCATTTTTCAGTTTTTAATTACACCTCAATTACTCGCCAGGTACAGGCAATGTAACCGGAGTCCATCTTAAAGTAGAATTCGCTACTGCATTATTTCCATTCCCTGTATGATCTTCGACTGATAGTGCCGATTCATCATCAAATTTCCAGTAGGCAACCAAACCTTCAGAAGCTGGATCTACATAATATGGATTGGAGGCAATTTCTTCGGCTGTACGCACTACATTCCAGATACGACACTCTGAAATTTCACCAGCCAGGTAACGCTCATCAGCATAAGATCGACCTATACAAAATCCACTGGTGCCACCTTGTCCCAGATTTATATTTCCCAATGATTTTATGGTTTCAGACTGTTTGTTGCCATTCACATAAACAGCCATTGCTCCGGTTGATGAATCATAGGTTAATGCAATGTGTACCCATTCGTTGGTTGGTAATCCTTTGTTGGAATCACCATCAGGGAAATTTCCACTATTCGTAGCAATCTGTATCTGATTGCTTGGGAAACCTGCATCTCCTAAACGAATTAAGAATTGCCCCTCAATTCCCATCACAGTGCTAATCATTCTATCAAAATTTCGCACTCTAACCAGAGCTTCCATTGTCAGTTGTGACAAATTATTACAAACATCAGGTTTGGTCCAATTTACAGTTAAATAGTTCTCCTCAATATCAGCAACAACATTAATAAGAGCAGCACCTTTAATCACATAGTACATTGTTTTGTCACTTTTCAACACATCGATATCTTCGCTATCCATGGTAATTGGCAAAACATATACAATTTCACGATCAAGCTGACTCAAATCTTTAAACAACACTTTTAACTCTTTTGAAAGAACATTTCCTGAGGTAATGGTCACCGTACTTTCAGGGAATGAATAATTTTCAGCAGGAAGCATTACAGCATTATCGTAATACGCCATATTATAGGTTTCCACCAATGCCTGATCAACTCGGTATTTCACAAGAATATCCTGATTGTTCGGTTTCGCAATAGCCGCCTGAATGCTTTTTTCAACATCATTCACTCCTGCTTTTACCAACAACTCGCTTATTTTTGATGAACTACTAACATATGCTTTATTGTCGAAATCATCATCAGAATTGTCACAACCAAAGGTAAAGGTCATGAAAAATAAAGCGGCATATAATATATAGTGTTTCATATCTGTTTAGTTTTTAAGTGATGGATTAATGTTATCAATCGCCATTCTTGTATAATGATATACACGCTCTGAACTAAAGAAATCATTACTCACATTATAAATCCCCATACCTGCAACTTTGAAGCCTTCGTGTTCCGCAGCAACCCAAACGGAGGCTCCTTCAACCGAATGCGTTACACCATCGGCCCAGTAACCAGTCTTCATATCTGCCGGGTCAAGAGAAATGGTTTCAACTGCAACAATAAATCTGTCTGTTGGTACTCCTTCAACAGCGGCAGAATAGATGTTGTAACTCAATTTTGAACTATTTCCTGCATCAGAACATGGTATAATGATATACTTACAGTCCGTAAGAAAACTCTTATCTAAAAGATTCTGTGGTTTCCCCTGAAACAAGACCATTTTATCAGCATTTCTGGTACTCCAATCTTTCAAAATTCCAATGAATGCATTATGATAGCTCATGTATTCTGCTTTTTCCTGCTCTGTCATGTGAAGAATACTTTTTCCTTCATAGGCGAAACATACACCATCGTAATTGTATTTCTTCACTAAAGAGAAAGAGTTGTGCAAACTGTCAACCATATAATTAATAAAAGTTGGTAGTGGAGATACGATTTCCTCACCATCTTCCCTGGCTTTATCTTCCTCACTCTTTAACTGAGTATAATTTAATTTAATGGCATCGAAACTAACAGTAAATACAAACTTGGTTCCTTTGTTCTCTCTTGTTTCATTGATTTCTTGAATTTCTCTTTCAACCAAATTATTTGGATAAATTAATGAAACAATATCAGTACTGTCAGGAATTACATTGATATGCTGCGCACGATTATAAGGCTGCTTTATCTGGTTATCGAAGCTTACGAATATGCTTTTATGATCAGAATTCTTATATGCTCTTAAATTTTCAAGATAATCTGCATAAAGTGCAGGATTTTCATCTTCGATACCAGCTTGGTTAATATCCAATGATTCAGTCTCTACCCAGTCATCACAAGAGCTAAACAGAGAAGAAGCAATCAGACCCATTCCATACAGTACAAATTTATATTTTGATATATTCTTCATGTTGTGCTAGTTTTTATTCTTACAATCCCACCATACTTTAGTTGCCATATTATCAGGTCCGCCCAAATTACTAATGGCTTGCTTCAAATTATCGCTATTTTCCTTGTACTCGCGTAGAGGGTATGGAAGACGACGGGCCATTTCAGCTCCATCAACAATACCATTGCTCAGGTTATATGGCACTTCCATTAAGCGTGGATATCCCGTACGACGGAATTCAGACCAGGCCTCGTGTCCCAAAGGAAAATTAGCAATCCATTTCTGAGTAATAATGCGTTCCAAACTTAGCTCAAATTCGTCCGCATCATTCCATTTAATTGTAATTGAAGCTGGAACTCCTGAGTTGTCGTTTGCTCCAAGAGGGTCCTTATAATTATCAGGAATACTGGTTGCATTCTCAGCATAAGTAGCTGCACCCGAAACACCCCATTGATTAAAGGACAACTCAATTCCTTGATTGTAAAATTCATTGGCAGAGCCACCCATATTCCATCCGCGCAAAGCACCTTCAGCTTTTAGGAATGCACATTCTGCAGCATTCATCCAAAGTAACTTATTGTATGATTCAGGAATATTCATGTTACTGTACTTGTGAGCTGTTGCTGATGATGCAATATTGGCACCTGATCGTAAGCCATAATATCCATTTTCGAATGCAGCATTGTCGGTATTCTCGAAAGTACTCATGGTAAAATACTTTTCTCTTCGTGGATCAGCGTATCCGTTCATATAAGAAGTAATATCTGCAGATATACGTGAATCACCACCATTGTACTCAAACATTACCACTCTAAATGGTGACTTGGCAACAGTGTTGTAAGCATTATCATCGTTAGACGACATGGTTCCTACTTCATGATTTACTGCCTCTTCGGCCTTGGATTGAGCTAAGGCAGCATCGGCATAAACAATTCTCATCGCCAAACGTAACTTCAACGAATTGGCAAACTTGATCCATTTTAATACTTCACCTCCATATACTTTATCTGCATAAGGACTAAAATCAGAAGTTTGATTTGGGGTTAAAACCTCAATCGCATGATCCAATTCTTCGAACATTTTATTATACACATCCTTTTGTAAATCGTAAGGAGCTTCTAATTTGCCATCTTCCCCAATTTTGGAATAAGGAATGTGTCCGTAAATATCCGTAACACGATGAATCGCTGCTACTTTAATAATATCAGCCACTGCCAAAGGTACCGGATCAGTAGTAACATTCTTTAACTGAATTTGATTGGCATAAATTTTAGGAATAATATCATTAAATGGAACTTGAATCCAGTGTTGTTCCGGATTATAAGTTGCATAATTTTTACCTACAAATCCAGAGTTCGAATCTGCCAAATATCCACCAAAAGATCCTCCAAGCAAACATTCTGTGAACTGATTTAAATTAACATCAGCAGGAATAACATAGCCCTGCATAGCCACCATAGCTGCCCTCAAGCTATATGCATCGTATTGCATTTGCTCATCGTTGGCGTCATATGGATTGGTGTTGTATTCCTCGAAATCTGAAGTACAAGAAGTAATCAATAAAATCGAAGCAGAAAACAACAAATTTATAAATGATTTTTTCATAATTATCAATATTGAATTGCTTAGAATTTAACTCTTACATTGAAACCATAACTGCGCTGGCTCGGCATCATAAAATAGTCTATTCCCTGATAGTAGTTCCCTGTTGAAGCAACTGATTCAGGATCGAATGGAGCCTTGTTGTAGAACATGAATAAGTTTCTTCCAACCAGTGTGAATGTCACATCAGCGAAATTATTCAACTTGTCTCTAGTAATGGTATAGCCAATACTTGCTTCTTGCAATCGTACATTTGTAGCACTATAAGTATAAAACTGTGGAATTCCGGATTTTGCCCCAATAGTGGTGTACCAATTCTTAGCATCTATCACATCACCACCATTCACAACTACTCCACCATTATCGCGAGCTTTAGCTGAAGCTTCAGATACCCCATAACGATCTAAAGTAGCCTGAGTAGCAGAGTAAACAATACCTCCCAAACGAGCCGAAAGCATGAATCCAAGTCTGAAGTTTTTGTATTTAAAATCGTTTCTCCAAGCCATATTTGCATCAGGAAATACCGATCCTAATTTTATATCCTCTACATTATATTCTGCAGCAACATTTCCATTCTGATCTACGAAAATTTTTCCATCACTATCACGCTTTAGATCCGCAATAGAATACAAGTCTCCAAGGCTTCCGCCTTTTTTCAATATAAACCTTGCATTCGATAAACCACCGATATCCAATCGATCTTTGGTAATAACTGCATTCGTTTCAGGATGAACGTAATTGTCTACCAATTCTGAAATCTCATTTTCGTTCGAACTTAATGTGAAATTAGAACTCCATGAAAAGTCATTCCAAGTGTTTTGATATCCTAATGCCAACTCAATCCCTTTGTTTTTAACACTACCAGTTTGAACATACAAAGTAGAATATCCTGAAGAAACGGATATTTGAGGATCGAAGGTTTGATTGAATGTTTTGGTACTATACAAACTTAAATCCAAATCGAAATGTTTCAACAATTTTGTTGTCAAACCCAGTTCCCATGATTGGGTTCTTTCTGGCTTTAAATCGAAAAGCGGATAGTGTGTTTTTGTTTGCCACACCTTATTTGCATTGTCCCAAGCATAAGTAGGATTTGCCAAAAAACGTGCAAAAGGAAGACCAACCGATGCATAGGAAGCTCTCAATTTTGCATATTGAATTTGTCTTGGCAAATCGAATATTTCCGAAAGTACAAACGAGGTACCTATGGATGGATACATAAAAGAACTCTCATTTGAATGAGGTCCTGCCAACTGTGAAGCCCAATCGTTACGACCTGTAAGAGTTAAATAGTAAGCCCCTTTATATCCCAATTCTGCACTTGCAAAAACAGATTTAGTTTGATCGTGCCATCCCGACTGCTCACGCTTGGTGGTCACATCGTCTAATTGAAATACATTAAATAAGTTTGGAATACCATCCGCACGAATCGGTCCTCTGTTAGATAACACATCTTCTTTCATATCGGAGTATGAAACACCGATATTAGCCTGAAGTGAAAAATCCTCACCCAACGACTTGTTGATGTTTACAAGGAAATCGGCGTAAGTTTGCTTTGCTTCGCTTCTTGCAATTCCATATAAACCATTATTAGATCCTTCAGTAAGAGTTCTGTTGGATGTGGCATATAGTTTTTCAGTGAAATCGTTCGTTGAATTGTCAATTCTCACACGACCAGCAAAGTTCAACCAATTTGTTGCATCAAAACTAAAACCAGCATTCAACATGTAGCGATCCTTCTTGTTTTTTCTTAGATTTCGATGGGCAATCCAATACGGATTTTGTCCAGCAAATTCATCAATTCCTTGTGGCCAATATTGTGTATATATTTTACGAGAAGAGTCATATCTTTCATACATTTTGATATCCTCCCAATCGTCACCTCTCGGAAATAGATAAGCCGTTACCAATGGATTCGCATAAACCCCTTGGTTCACCATATTTTGGTCTTCTTGTTTGATGTAGGAGCCTCCAAAATCGATTTTCATTTTATCATCCAAACAACTGGTTGTATTTCTGAATGTAAAGTTGTAACGATCATAGCTATTGTTTGGAACAATACCTCCTGAATTAACAGTACTTGCAGATAAATAGGTTTGGTTTTTGTCTGTTCCAGTAGAGAACGACATAGAATTTGTGAACACCATTCCGGTCTCGAAGAAATCACTCTTTGGTGAGTATCCTATTCTGTTAGCATCATTCAATTTGTGTCCCCAACTAATATCCGAAACCTGAACATCAGAACTCAAATCCCCAGTACCATAAGTATTTTGGAACTTTGGCAATGCAAAGGATTGCATCATTTCAACATTACTTGTTAGGGTTAGAGAAGTTGATCCTGCTTTCCCCTTTTTGGTTGTAATAACAATTGCACCATTAGATGCATGGCTACCATAAAGAGCAGCAGCTGCCGCCCCAGTTAAAACTGACACATTCTCAATATCTTCCGGGTTAATATCAGCTATTGCTTCCGTAGAACCATTAGATCCAAATTCGGTATCGCCGGTACCACCAAAATTAAACATTGGTACCCCATCAATCACATACAATGCATTACTCGATTGGGCAATCGTTTTCGTACCACGCATAACAACTTTACTAGCTCCCCCTACCCCTGATGAACTGCTATTGATATTAACACCAGCTACTTTTCCTGAAAGCGAATTTACAAAATTGGCATCCTTATTTGATAAGATGTCTTCGCTTGAAACCTGCTGTACATTATAACTCAATGCCTTTTCTGAACGCTTAATACCCAGGGCCGTAACAACAACTTCATTCAAGCCAACAACGGATGGAACCAACACAATGTTAAAGTATTCCTCTTTTGTTATAACATATTCCTGATTTTCAAATCCAATAAATGAAATGGCCAAAACTTCGGAGGTGAATGCTGTCAATTCAAACTCCCCATCAAAATTTGTAATTGTTCCATTGGTAGTTCCTTTAATACTTACAGATGCACCAATAATGGATTCTCCAGTATCATCAACCACCTTCCCTTTTATTTTTACTTCCTTTTTTACAGAGGCAGCATTTTTACTTAGATCTTTCTTTGTAACGGTAATAATATTATCCTTTACAAAGCACTCAAAGCCCTGTCCTTCAAATATTCTATTAAGAACCTCTTTAAGTTCAACGTCTTTTCCTTTGTAGTCAACACGTTTATTCATATCTATATCACTGGTATTCATAGAAAAAGAATAATTGTGTTTAGATTGTAGAACTTCAACCGCTTGTTTCAATGTTAAGTTCTTGAAATCAACCGATATTTTCTGAGAAAATATTGGTGTAATTCCTCCAAATAGCGCTACAATCAACATTATTATTGATTTTTTCAATCTTAACTGCGCCAGATTGAGGTTTACTGAAATTAAATTCATATTCTTGTAATGTTTTTTAGTTTTTTATTAGAATTTAACTGAAAAATACAGGTAGAGAATGTACGAGATTCTCTGCCTTTTTTTGTGATTAGTGTTTCTTCATTGGCAAATTTTAGGTTTTGAGTTATACTTTATATTTCACCTTATATATATCATATTGTTTTTTCGTTCAATAATCATCTTTCCACTTGCATTTAAAGCTGATAAGATTTCATCCAAACTTTCATTATTTACAAACATTGAATAGAAGCGCTCTTTTTTAAGCAATTCATTCTCAATATTAATCCTCACATCAAAATACCTTTCAAGAGCAACAACAATTTCACTTAATGATTCATCCATAAAGTAGAATCCCTTACTATTAAACCATTGTTTGCGAGTTGCAATTACAAAATCACTTTTCTGTAATTCTCCTGTACTCTTCGAGTATCTAACAATCTCACCAGGTTTTAATAACTTCGTCTTGCTTTCCCCTTTATAAAAGGCATTCATTTTAACAGAACCTTCCATTAAAGAAACTGCGATATATGAATCTTCACTATAGGATTTGACATTGAATTTTGTACCCAAAACTTCAACTGTCACTTCTCCTGCCGACAAAACAAATGGACGAGACTTATCTTTTGTAACCTGAGCATACGCTTCTCCTGCTACATAAACCTGACGAAGAGAATTATTAAACTTCTTTGGATAAATTAATTTGGTACCTGCATTCAACCATAGTTTAGAACTATCTGGCAAACAAACCATTTTACTTTGTCCGTATGGTACATACTCTTCAACCCATTCTTTAGGGTTTGTAGTTTCTTTATAAAAATAAAGACTCGTCAATAAAATAGGAATCAGTAAAACTGCTGCTGCAATACGATACCACTCTCCTATTCTTCTAACAATCGGAGTTTTTTCAACTTTATTCTTGTCATCTAAATGAATGGACTTCTTGAATTTCTCAAATGCTTGATTCACCAGACGATCATCCTTATCAACATTTATCTCATTCAAAATCTCCTTGAGCAAAGCTTCGTCCTGACTTTCAGCTTCGATAGTAGAAAGCCATTGTTGAACTTCAAGTGCTTGTTGACTGGTACATTGATTGTAAAAATAATTTTGTAATTCCTCCTTCGTCATATTATTCTAAAAATGCATTTTTTAATTGGTCGACATTAATAGAACGAAACAAGAGGATATACTACGCAATGGAAATAAGTTTTTTTTTACTTTTTTTTAAATGAGTAAGAACACACAACAAACGACTATTCCTAAAGAACTCATTTATTGAGATATTACATCCCAACAAAAATTCCATCAAAACTTAAAAACAGGAAGAGATAATAAATAGGTAGGTGTTTACGAATGTCTTGTAATGCCAAAAACACATGACGCTCAACTGTTCGAACAGACAATTGTAACTGCTCTGCAATTTCTTTATTCGACAACATTCGGTCACGACTCATCTGGTAAACTTTTCTTCTCTGTTCAGGCATTTTTGCAACGATTCTTGCTACACATTCAGTCATTGCTTGAACATCCAATGATTCTTCAAAATCTTCAACAAATACCCTATGATTTTCTTGCACCTCCTGATGATGCTCATTGCATTTTAGCCTAAAGTGGTCACGAATTTCATTTTTTGCTAAAACATACAAGTAATTGTGAATGGATTGATCAGGATTCAGTTTACTCCTATTGACCCAAACTTTCATGAATATATTTTGCGTAATATCCTCGGCTAGCCAAGCATTCTTAACCATTCCTTTAATAAAAGAATGGAACAAAGTATACTTTTCATCAAAGAGTATGCGAAAGGAATTCATGTCTCCTTTTATTAACCCTTCAACCAAATCACGATCACACAAATCATTCATCACATTAAGTAAATTGGGGAAAATGACACACAAACATAAAAAATATTTGCAATTTTATACAATTATTAAAAATGTTATCATTCAACAGATAAGGTTAACAATCTATATATCCATAAAAAATAATCTCACCAGATACAGATTCAAGTGGTAATAATATAATTACACACAATTATCACCATTTCAAGATCTTAATATTTAAACCAATATGTTCTTCAACTTGTAATAATAAATGTTAATTATTAATGGTAAAATCTTTTTTTGAACGGGTTTTTCATGGGGCTATTTATATCCATTCTAAACACTAGCAAGTTTTAAAGCGTTTTGTTAAGACCTAAATATTCAATGAATAAAAAATTGCCATAAACAAAAAAGTGGCCTCATCAGCCTATTTTAACAGATGCTTTTGAGCAAACTCCTCTGCTGCCATTTCCAGATATTTCCCCGCATTTAGCATTGAATCATACAGATTTTTTGCATAAACCGAAGTTTCGGAGATATAATCTACCTTCAGCTTCTCTCGTTCTTTTTCCGACAAATTTACCAAAGCACAGAACAGGGCCAGTTTCTGATTTTCCATAGAATCCAACACTCCTTTAATTACTTTGCCTGAGAAGGTTTGAGAATCCAGTTTTCCCTCTCCTGTAATGATCCAATCTGCACCTTTAATTTTTTGATCAAAGTCTGCCTCTTTTTTGATCAGTTCAATTCCGGAATTCAATTTTGCCCCCAGAAAAAGTATACAACCGGCACCAAGTCCTCCTGCTGCACCTGCTCCCTTTATATTTTGCAGATCCAATTGGAACTGAGATTTTACAAGCTCATTAAAAATGATAAGTCCATTATCAAGTTGCCTTACCATTTCAGGAGTAGCTCCTTTTTGAGGTGAATATACATATGCAGCACCCTTTGGTCCATACAGTGGATTATCTACATCACAAGCTACCTCGAATTTCACTTCCTTAATTTTGGGGTGGACTTCTGAAACATCAATATTTTCAAGTTCCTGCAAATCTTTACCAACTCCTAACAGCACCTGTTTGTCCTTATTAAAAAATCGATATCCAAGTGCCCTGGCCATGCCCATACCCGCATCATTGGTAGCACTGCCACCTATTCCTAATATAATGTGCTCTGCTCCTTTGTCGAGAGCATCTTTTATGAGCTCACCCGTTCCATAAGTACTGGTTTCTAAAGGATTTGCTTCTTCATTACTAAGCAGGCGAATTCCAGAAGCTTCTGCCATTTCAATAAAAGCAGTCTTCTTGACCTTGGAATACAAGTATGAGGCATTTACATTTCTGCCCAATGGATTACCTACATTCAATGATATCATTTCTCCATCCAAGTAGTACTGCAGTACCTCAACGGTTCCATCACCACCATCAGCCAAAGGCAGCTTCTCAATTTCAACATCAGGCACTTGCTTTCTGATTCCTCTTTCGATGGCATCACAAAACTGAAGTCCAGTAAGAGATCCTTTAAATTTATCGGGAGCTATGATTATTTTGGTCATTTTTAATAAATCTGTATCAACAAAAGCAATATATGAATTACCTTTAATTGAATTGTAAAAACAGGTATAAAATATCAATTTTGCATAAACAGTAAATTTAAAAACATAAAAATGAAACATCCATGATAAATAATTATGCTCCTGATAGCTATGGGGACACACTCGATAATAATTATTTGCGAATGGCAATCCCGATAGTTATCGGGACCATCTGATAACTGGAAAAATTACAAATACATGAAAGGAATACAAGATTACTACCCAGACCATTTTGCACAATGCTATGGATGCGGAAGATTAAATGAACACGGTCATCAATTAAAGACTTATTGGGATGGTGAACATACCGTTACCAAATTTGTACCGAAAGAATATCACACGGCAATACCAGGCTTTGTTTATGGTGGCATGCTGGCTTCTGTTATTGATTGTCATGGAACTGGTTCGGCTGCATTGGCATTTGCCAAACAACAAAATATCGACTTGTGTGAACACAATGCTCCAAGATGTGTTACTGCTTTGTTACAAGTAAAATATTTAAAACCAACACCTATTGATGGGGAAATTGAAATAAAAGGTACAATTGCCGAAATTACCGAGCGTAAGGCGACTATTGTTGCTGAACTTTATGCTGGCGGTAAACTTTGTGTAACGGGTGAAATAGTTGCAGTATTGGTTCCAGATAATTTCGGAGAATAAGAGCAAAACAAAAGGCTATTCATATCAGTTGAATAGCCTTTTTATAATTTGTGAGATTACTTATTCGTTTAAAATTCCACCAGTCAATCGAACCAATGAGGTTCTGGATTGAATTAAATTGAATATTGCATTTAATCGGGCCAAAGCCACATTCTGATAGCCAATCTGCACATCACGATAGTTAAAGGAGTTAATGCTACCCGATTCATATTTGTCCTTCGAAATAGACAAATTCAACTCGGCAGCTTCCAAATTCTCTTCTGCCAATAAATACAATTCCCTTCTAACCTGGTACAACTCATAATCTTGAGCTAAAGCATTCGTTAGCGTATGTTTTAAATCCTCTGTTTCGATTTTTCCAATCTCTTCCTGAATTTTTGCAATTTGTAATGCCCTGCGATTCGAATTCCCATTAAATATCATATAACTCAAACTAAGGTTGGCATACAAATTATGAGAATCTGTTGTACTGGACGACATGCCATCCGGCTTTGTTCTAATTCTATTCCCCTGAACTCCTGCTCCAAAATTCAATTTAGGATAAAAATTACTTCTAGCCAGCTCAACATCTCTCCTTAAAATCATTTCCTGGATGTAACGATTCTTTAAGTTGTTGTTATTACTAAGCATTTTATCCAATAAATTGGCCAATTGATATTCGTCGCTTATTGGCAAAAACTCATCTGAAAACTTATAGGTTTTACTCTCTTTAACGCCCAATAAAAAGTTCAAATCGCGCACCGCATTGTTAAAATTAACCTCTTGCAACAAGTATGATGATCGATCTTCGAGCCAGGCATTTTTCGATTGTAAAACATCGTAGGTAACAGCACTTCCCAGTTCTTTCCCAATCTTACTCTTTTCATATCTGTCGGAAGACAAGTTCATAATTTTCTCACTTACTTTCAATCTTTCCTTTTCGAGTAAGATTTTATAGTAGGCCAGTATTATCAACTCAATTCTGTTTTCGATTGCTACCAGAGTATTTCCTTTTGAAAGCTGCTCCAAATCATCGAATTTATCCTTTCTTATTTGAACAGCAAAGCCCTCAAATAATGTCCAGTTCATATCAAGTGATGGAATTACACTCAGCCTGGTAAAATCATTGGTGTCATTGTAATCTTTTACTCCTCGTCCCTGAAGGTTAAACTGTATTCGAGGATATCTTCCAACATTGCCCCACGAATTATTTAATTCGGAAATCTGTTCTGATTTACGGATGATTTTTAATTCATAGTTGTTTTCCAAGCCAACCTGAATGGCTTTTGACAAGCTTAATTCTTCCTGAGCGATCAAGCTCAAAAAAAGACAATTAAACAATAGGACTAATGATATCTTTTTTATCATTTTTGTTATTTATAATGGTTCAGAGAATTTTTTCTCCTATGATTAATCTAAACTTACTTTTGATTCTTTTACTTTCGGTTCCACCTCTCTGGCACTTACCTCACGTCCTTCCCAAACACTTTTAACGAATCTTCTTAAATCGTTTAATACCAATATGAGTACTGGGAAGAATGTTAGAATAAACAAGGTTCCAATAAAAACCCCATATGCCAAAGCTACAGCCATTGGAATTAAGAATTGTGCCTGGAATGAATTCTCTAAAATCAAAGGATACAATCCAACCGAGGTTGTTATTGTGGTAAGAATGATTGCCCTAAAACGAGCCCTACCAGCCTCTTTCACAGCATCAACAGGTTCCATTCCCTCTTCTATAAACAAGTTGTATTTCGAGAGGAAGACGACCGCATCGTTAATAATAACACCTGAGAGAGCTACAATTCCCCAAAAACTCAACATAGAAACCATTACCCCTTCGATACCATGCCCCCAGGTTGCCCCCAAAGCACCAAGTGGAATCATCATCAATACAATGATTCCCTGCGTAAAGCTTCGGAAGTGAATCATTACAATAAAAACAATCACGATGAAGGCAATGGAAAAGTATAGCTTCATTTCTGCGATATCTTCTGCAGCACGTTTTTGTTGGCCTTGATACTCATAACGAACACCAGGAAAACGTGCATCTAATTCTGGCAAAATATTATTGTCGATATATTCCAATATCGGAGGAACTGGCTCGTTAGGATCCAACAGGTCAGCCTCTACTCTAATTTCACGTGATCCGTTGTAACGCTGAATACTTACAGGTCCACGTTTAATATCGTACTCTATCAATTCAGAAAGTGGAAATTCCCCTTGCGGAGTTCGGATTCTCATCTCTTCCATCTGACCAATAAAGACTCTATCACTTTTTGGATATCTTACCCAAACTTTGATCTCATCTTTTCCTTCCTGCAAGCGCTGCGCTTGTCCTCCAAAAAATCCCTGACGAATTTGAGAAGTAATGGAACTCAGATTCAGCCCTAAAAAGTAAGCTTTAGGTTTCAATTTAATACGTACCTCTCTACTTCCTAATGGATTATTATCATTCACATTATACAAGGAAGTCATCTTTCTTAATTCATCCTGGAAGAATTCATTGGCTTGATTTAATTCCTGCAAATCGTTACCCAGCAAACTGATTGAAACGGCTGCTCCCCATCGGTTAAAAGCTCCAATGGTGAACTTTTCAATATTCTTCACATCACCTATCTTCTTTTTTACCCTGTTGGTGATATCAAAACTTGAAACAGGAGATCCTTCCAAATCACGTAAAGTAACAGTTATATTACCTGCATGAGGGCCAGATTCCTGTCCACTAAAAGCTGCACCTGTCGATACATTTGTGTATTTGATATAGGTAGACGTATCCTTAAACTCCTTCATCAAATCAGCGTTTACATCCCAAACAGCTTGTTCAAATTCTTTTAATTGACGAATGGTAACCTCCTTGTTGGTACCTGGTTTAAATGCCATATTGATATTGAAAGTATCAAATGACACGTTTGGAAAGAAGGTACTTTTCAGAAATCCTCCCTGGAACAAACCAACAGTAATCACAATTAATGCAATTGGAATAAAGAGAACAAACCATCTCCATTCAACAATTTTATCAAGTGCACGCATGTAAAATTTATCACGCACGTACTTAATGCCTTTTTCTAATTTAGCTCGGATTCGATTTAATAAGTGATCTTTTCGATTTCTGTTTAAAACAATTTCATTCCCAACGTGACTTGGAAGAACAAACAAACTCTCAAATAGAGACAATCCCAAACAGGCGATTACCACAAATGCCATTTCATAAAGAAATTGCATATTACCCGTAACTAGCAATAAGGGCGAAAAAGCAACCATTGTAGTTGTAACAGAGGTAAGAACTGCCGGAACTACTTCCAGTGTACCATCAATGGCAGCACGCCTTGGACTTTTTCCCTTTTCGAAATGAGAGTAGATGTTTTCTCCAATTACAATTCCGTCATCCACCAGAATTCCAATAATCAAAATCATTCCAAACAACGAAATCATATTAATGGTAACACCAGTTAAATTAGCCAGAATAAACATTCCAAGGAAAGATGCCGGGATTCCCCATGCTACCCAAAGAGATAATCGGAAGCTTAAAAATAAAGCCAAGGCAAGCACAACCAATAATAAGCCATACCCTCCATTTTTAAAGAGTAAATTCAATCTGGATTGCAACATGGTTACAAAATCGAAGGTAATCTCCAGGCTGGCATCAGTATGTTTGCTGTTAAACTCTTCGGCATATTGATTACAAAAATCAGATATATCTTGAAGATCTTCATTGTTTAACTTATTGATTACGATGGAAACAGCCGGATTCTGATTTACGAAAGTTGAATTCGGAACATCCTGAAACTGGAAGTGAATATCTGCAACATCTCTAATTCGCAAGTAGCTCCCATCAGGATTGGCTTTCAACACAATCTCACCAATCTTATCCGGATCCACTGAACGATTTCTTGTCCTAATCAATATCTCTTCTACCTCATTTTTAATGGTCCCTCCGGAAATGTCAATATTATTATTTGCTATAGCTGCAGATATCTCACTAAAAGTAAGTTCATACCTGCGCATATTATCCTCGTTCACCTCTACAGAAAGCTCTAAGCGAGGAAATCCTGACAATGAGATTTGAGACATTTTTTTGGAGCGCATCAAATCATCATATATTTCGTCAGCATACTTTTTAAGAGTAATTAAATCAACACTTCCCGTTACAACCATTCGCATTGCAGGCGTGGTAGCTCTCTGCTTTGCAATAACTGCTTTTTCGGCTCCACTTGGAAAACTTGGAATACCATCCACTGCATTTTTCACATCAGCCAATGTTTCATCCAAGTCATAATCTCCTGTAGTTGTAATGGTTACCCTGGCAAACCCCTCAGAAGAAACTGAATTCATCTCTTTAATTCCAACGATTCCTCTTATGGCATCTTCAATTCTGGATGTAATTCCCTCCTCTACCTCTTTCGGACTCGCACCGGGGAATACCATAGAAACTGTTATTGTTTTCGATTCAGTTTGTGGGAAAAACGATTTCTCCATAAACATCATCGACGTAATCCCCGCAATGGCAAGCAGGGCAATTATCATTTTTCCGTAAAACGGATACTTTACAAATTGTGATACAATTCTTTCCATCTCTGGTTATTTTTAGGAGAAAATCTAATTTACAACTTTAACTTTCATGCTATCCGATGCCTTTACAGGAATATCAATCACAAGAGATTCACCTTCATTCAGCCCATTAAAAACCAAAGTATTTTCGTTTAATTTAATCACATTAATCCGTTTTTCTTTTAGCAAGTCTCCTTCAACAACATATACCCGATTATTTCTAAAAACAGCATTCCTAGATACTTCCATAGCATTTTCTATGATTTTCCCACGAAAACGTGCACTTAAAAACTGCCCCTGATACAATTCAACACCTCTTTCATTGTTAATCTTCACAAAAACAGAAACTGATTGTGTTCCATGGTCAACAAATTCAGATTTTCTAATCAACCTTCCTGTAGAAATAATTTCACCATTCGAGTCCAAAATATCAACTACATCATTTAAATGCAGCCATTTAATATCTTTCGATTCAACAGGAACTTGTAATTCCAGATTATCTGATTCAATGATACCTGCTAATTTTGTCCCCATTCCTGCAACTGAACCAATTTGTGTATTCACCTCTACAAACGAACCATCAAATGGGGCGTAAATCATTCGCTTTTCTAGTTTTACTTCAGCACTTTTAATTGCATAATAATCTCCCAGAATATTACGACTAGCCATAAATACTTTCTCCTGATCGGATTTTACTTCAGGCAAATCAGGGATATTTTTATCCAGATCTATGGAATTGAAAAAGTTCATCCATTTCTGAAAATTATCAGAATAATCAACTTTAATATCAGGTAAATTCTCTGCCAATTTATTTAAAAATCTACTTTTCTGAGCTCTCAAATCCATTCGAGCATCCTTATCGTAAATCTTGATAAGAAGATCACCTTTCTTAAACTTTTGCCCCACTTTTAAAGGAACTCCCGTTTCAACAATACGTCCAGCTACTTCAGAGCTTAAATTCACTTGCAAATTGGAAACCAATCTACCCTTTTCTATTACTGGTGCTTCCAATGATTTATATTCAACCAACTGAACTTTTACGATTGGTAGTTTTGCACGATTTAAATTCTTCTCAGGATCTTTTTTCATTCCCTTAAGAAAAGTTGAGACAAGTCCTGCCAATAACAAGGTTGCAATAACCAACAAGACAATTACAATCTTTCTATTCATAGATAAAGTGTGTTATTAATGGGTGTAATTTTATTTAGATTTTTTAAAAGTATAAAGATAAGATTTACAGAAGAATATTTTTTTGCTATTAAAAGATAAAAACTTAATGAATCGTTAATTTTTCCAATTTTACTCAATCAATTCCCTTCTCTTTTTACTCCCTTTTAAAATACAAGTAAGATAACATGAACTGTCCATGAGTAAATAATTATTAACTCAAACACGAGAATGATTATTTACTCATGGTAAGTTCCATCTGGCAAAAACATGATAAAATAAACAGATGAAATACCAAAAATATTTCCATTTTTGTGCCTCCTAAACTTATCTTTGCAAAATGGATCAGGAAAAATATAATCGAATCAAACAACAGCTGCTGAATTCAACAAAATGGCCTTCGCTATACATGTTTAAATTCATAGTACCAAACAACGAAGAGAAATTGAATGCCGTAAGAAACTTGTTTCCAAAAGAAACAGAATTTGCCTATAAAACATCAAGAGACATTCGATTTATTGGAGTAACGGTAAAGATCGTGATGAATTCGGCTGAAGATGTAGTAGAAATCTATTCAAGAGCCCAAGGCATTAGAGGAATAATGGCATTATAAAATGGAATTTAAAATAAAAAAATGATTAAGCTGATTCTAGATCAGCTTTTTTTATGCCCTTTTGCGAATGCAATAACAGCTTAGCAGTGTTCGTTTTTAATACAAATTATAGAATGACCTATTTTTTTACTTTTTTTTCAATCATCTAGCAATCTTCGGAATACCAATAAAAATAAGACTTTCAGAAACAAGAATAAATAAACTCCTATAAAAAACTTGTTATTTTTTCACATACTAGTATGTACTGGTAGTGTTTTTTTATATATTTGCCGCAAAGGTTTTCATTAAAACCCGGAGATTGAATAAATGAAGTAGAATTTTAATTGTTTATACGTTAATGTTCATTCCCATGCAAGCAACCACCGTTAGACTAGTATACAGACATTCTCATCGCGGATTATTTGAATGTCTTATCTGTTGATATCTCATCGTATCATTGGAATAGCTACCAACTATTTCAATATCACCTCAAATTAAGCCAATTGATTATCGCATAGAACTATTGGAGTAATACTACAGTCGTAGTAACTAGTGTAATATATTAGAATTAAAATTGCACCCCAATAAGTTTTAATAAACGAAGAATTAAAGAAAACAGGGAAAGCTACCAACAATCCCTGTTATCAAATATTAATCGTTTGTTGTTCTGAACGCTTAAATAAAGAACAACAAAACTAACTTTTAACGCATCTAAATTTATGAAAAAAAACGCAAAAACTGTTGTGCGGAATGCATCCGTGCAAAAGGGATTGGTTTCATGGATAATGAAACTTTGCATCCTAGCTGTTTTAGTTGGTCCTCAACCGCTTCAAGCAGCAGGGTCTATGAAAACCAAAGCTATTCAACAAATCCAAAAAACCATTACCGGTAAGGTTGTTGATGAGCAAAACCTACCTCTAATTGGTGTTAACATTCTTGTAAAGGGAACTACCCTTGGTACGGTAACAGACTTCGATGGTAACTTTCAACTTGACGTTCCTGCAAATGGAGTTGTTAAATTTTCATTCATCGGTTATGTAGATCAAGAAATTACCATTACAAATGAAACTAGCTTAAATATAGTTCTTAAAGAAGATGTTCAGGGCTTGAACGAAGTAGTTGTAGTAGGTTACGGAACTCAGAAAAAATCGGATTTGACTGGTGCTGTTGCATCTGTAAAAGCAGAAGATTTGGCAAAAACTCCATCTTCGAATCCTGTAAATTCATTACAAGGAAAAGTTGCTGGGGTAACCATTACCAAATATGGTGGAGCTCCTGGAGCTGGTTCAAATATTACTATCCGCGGAATTGGTACTATTGGTAACAACAATCCATTGTACATTATTGATGGATTACCAGGTTCAATGTCATTACTTAATCCTGATGACATTGCCTCTATTGAAGTTTTGAAAGATGGTGCTGCTGCAGCTATTTATGGTTCACGTGCTGCCAATGGTGTGGTTTTAATCACTACCAAAAAAGGTAAAAAAGGAAAAGTTAATGTTGATTTCAACATGCATGTGGGATCAGCTAAAGCAATTGATCAATTAGATTTGTTGGATTCTGAAGGATATGTAAAAGTTCACCGAATGATGTACGAAAACTACAATAAGTATGCATCAAGTGATGATCAAAAAGCATTACCGTCTTACGTTACAGATCCTATTTTAGCAAACACAGACTGGCAAGATGAAGTTTCAAGAACAGCAATGCAACAATTTTATAATGTCAGCATTAATGGTGGTAACGATTTGGGTTACTATGGTATTTCAGGAAGTTGGAATGATGAAGAAGGTACTCTTATTGGAAGTGGATACCTAAAAAAGACACTTCGTGCAAAGCTTGGAATGGAAAAAGGCCGTTTAAAGGTAGATGCAAATATTTCCTATGCAGAAACCAATTCTGAAAGCGCAAAATTCTCGATAAGAGACACCTATAATCTTACTCCACTAATTACTCCTTTTGACGAAGATGGTAATGTACAGTTGACATATGGCGATATGCCTGCTAATGCCAATCCGTATGCAAATCATATCAACAATAAAGGTGAAACCGATTTACAATATTTTACTGCAAATATTACCGGACGCCTTAAACTTACTGATTGGTTATCATATCAAGTAAACTTAGGATTAATCAACAGCAACAATATTGAGTGGAGCTATCATCCTAAATTTCAACGTAGTCCTAAAGATGGCGAAGACTGGATTTATTATGGCGAAGAGCGTAACAATTACCGTTCGCAAATTATGGAGCACCTAATCAACTTCAATAAAGATTTTGGTAAACATTCTATAAGCTCTGTAATTGGTTACACAGCATCTAAAGTTACCAATAATTGGATTAGTGCAAATGTAACCGGTAAAAAGACTGAATATTCAGCAGAAGGTGATGAAGTAATAACAAACGATATCCCTGCAGGCTTCCTTGATCCAAACTTTATGACCTTAAATGGTGGTAAAGGTGGTACTTATAATGCATCAGGTAGTAATGATGAATATACTCGTACTTCTATTCTTGGTCGTGTTAATTACTCATACGACAGCAAGTATTTAATTCAAATAACTGCTCGCCGTGATGGTTCATCTAAATTTGGTAAGAATAACAGGTATGGAACTTTTCCTTCTGTTGCATTGGGATGGAGAATTACCGAAGAAGATTTCATGTCATCATATGACTTTATTGACAACTTAAAATTACGTGCTTCTTGGGGTAAATTAGGTAACGAAATTACACTAGGCTTGTATCAATATGAAGCTTTAATTTTTTCAGGAACCGACTCTAGCACCGGATCAGTTAAAGGAACCGGAGCTAACCCTTGGACAGGAAGTATCGCATGGGATTTAGAAAATGCTAATTTCAAATGGGAAACTACCATTTCTAAAAACTTAGGATTAGATTTTGCCTTATTTAACTCAAAAATCACTGGTACAGCAAACTATTACAATACAACAACTGAGGATATGTTGGTTGTCAATAAACTTGCACCATCAGCAGGTACAAACAACCCTGTAGTTAATGTTGGAGAAATTGAAAACAAAGGTTTTGAATTGGAACTGGGATATCATAAAAATCAAGGTGATTTCGCATTTAATATAAATGGAACATTAACCACCATGAAAAATGAAGTTTTAAGCCTTGCAGATGCAGATCAATCACTATTTGGTGAAGGTTTAAAGTATGGTGATTCACATTTCCCAACACAAACCAAAGTTGGTACTGAAATTGGAGCTTTCTACTTGTATCAGGCAGATGGAATCTTCCAATCAATGGATGAAGTAAATGCTCACGTTAACTCAGAAGGTAATTTATTACAAATGTATGCAAGACCTGGAGATATTCGTTTTAAAGATGTGAACGGAGATGGTGTAATCGATCCAAAGGATAAGGTTTATTCAGGAAGCGGAATCCCTGATTTCACCTATTCTTTAAGCTTTGATGCAAAATACAAAGGATTTGACTTCTCAATGATGTTCTATGGTTCGCATGGAAATGATTTGTACAATGGTAATCGCTACTATTTAGAAAACATGTCAGCGGGTCAAAACTTCCTTGCTTCAACTTTGAATGCCTGGACTGAATCTAATCCAAACACAAGCATGCCAAGAGCAATCCTTGGTGATCCAAATGGCAATACTCGTGAATCAACAAGATACTTGGAAGATGGTTCATTCTTAAGACTTAAGAATATTGAATTAGGATATACATTGCCTAAAAATATTATTAACAAAATCGGAATTACAAAATGTAGAGTATATGTAAATGCTCAAAACATTTGGACTAGTACTGATTATTCAGGTATTGATCCTGAAGTAGGACGTGAAGGAGTGTTGAATCAAGGTATTGACCGTAGCTTCTACCCAATCAACAAATCATTCTTTGCTGGAGTTCAATTATCATTCTAACCAACAACCGAAAAAATATGAAAAAATTATTATATATACTTAGTGCCTGTGTCTTAATTGGCTTCTCGTCATGTGAAGATGATTACCTGGAGACAAAGTCACCAGACAAATTGACAAGCTATAGCTTTTGGAGAAATGCAGATGATGCTGAAGCAGGCATGGCTGCTGCATATTCGCAATTGGAATGTGCTACAGATTATTGGGGTTTTGCTGAAATTAAGTTTCCAGTAGAAATGTACCCTTCTGATTTGGTAAAAATTGGTGGAGATGCTTACAATTACGAAGATTGGTTAGCCATCTATAATTATAATGTGAATTCTGCCAATACGCAGGTAGCATCATACTGGAATATTCATTACAGAGGTATCAATTTCACCAATCAAGTTATTGAAAAGGTAGGTGAAATGACCGAAGAGCAAATTGAGCCTACTAAAAAGAATGAACTACTTGCTGAAGCACATTTTTTAAGAGGCTATTATCACTTAAAATTGATTCTGGCTTGGGAAAAAATTATTCTTCGTGATCAATATCCAAAAGGAGTTTCGGACACTCATAAAGCTTTAAGCGAAAGATCTGAGTGCTGGGACTTTATTATAGCTGATTTTGAAAAAGCTACAAAAGATCTTCCAAGTTCATACAATGCACAAAATGTAGGTAGAGCTACCAAATGGGCAGCTTTCGCATACCTTGGAAAAGCAAATCTTTTCCGTGCTGGAGAAGATAGTGCAAATGCAAGCCAATATTACAAAGCTGCTAAATCAGCTTTAGCTGAAGTTGTAGGTTCGAATAATTTCTCTTTGGTAGATAACTTCATTAGCATGTTTGATGGTACCAATCAAAACTCAAACGAAGCAGTTTTCGAGTTGCAGTTGTCTAATAATACTGATAATGGAGCTTGGTTCAAGTTTCCTCATCACCGTTGGATCAAACCTAAAGGATTGTTTGGTTGGGACGAAATTGCTGGTAGCAACTTTTTATTAGAAGAATTTAAGAAAGAAGGAAAAGTGGCAACTGGTGGACGATACGATCATCGTTCATATGGCACATTGTTCTTTGATGATGAATACTTTAACGACCCAAGTAATCCAAGGGTTTATGGATATACCTTCAAAGAATGGTGGGACGCAAGTAGCACTGCATATGACTATACTGGCTTCAGAAAATACTTGCCATCAACTAAAAGTGATCTGGATGCTTACAGTCACGGTAACAATATGCCATTAATGAGATATGCTGATGTTTTGTTAATGTATGCCGAAACTTTAAACGAACTAGATGAAACATCAACAGCGATACCTCATATTAATAATGTGAGAGCAATGCACGGTGGACTTCCTGCAATGACTGGAAGTGACAAGGCTTCTGTTAAGGCACAAATTGAACACGAAAGAATTTGTGAGTTTGCTATGGAAGGGTCTAGATTCCACGACTTGCGTCGATGGGGAAAACTAAATGAAACAATGGCGGCACATGGAAGAACTGGAGTAACTGATGCTTCACATTTCTTCCCAATTCCTGAATCAGAAGTAAACTCGAACAACAATATAGAGTAAATTAGGTTAGTTATTGATTAGTTATTTAATCAGAAATGCCCTCAATAATTGGAGGGCATTTCATTTGATTAGCCAATCTAACATTACGATAAAATTTAAGTAAATTCACACCGAAGAACAAAAAGATTATTTATCATGATTACAGTTTTAGTATTAATGACCTTAGGTATCGGCTTGGGTTTTTTCGTAGGGAAGTTTCCAAAAGTGATTAAAGGAGTCGACAAAATGACTACATGGTCAATATATTTACTTCTGTTCCTTTTAGGTATAGGGGTAGGTTTAAATGAGAAAATCATTAACAACTTGCACACGATTGGATTACAAGCACTAATTCTAACTATTGGTGCCATTGTGGGTAGCTTGATTTTCGCATACATCACCTACAAGTTATTTTTTAAAAGTAAATAAGCCAACAACAGAATAATTTTTGCCATGAAAAACAGCCTTATCATACTTGGATTTTTTGCCTTGGGATTAATCTTGGGATTAACAAGATTTCTTCCAGAAGTAATTATGGAATCAGATTTTTCACTATATGCTCTTTACTTACTGATGTTTTTAGTTGGTATTGGAATTGGTGCTGACCGATCATCCTGGAAAGTAATTAAAGAAACCAATATTAAAATCATACTTGTCCCATTATGTGTAATCATAGGATCACTAGTTGGGGTTGGAGCAATTTCAATATTTACTCCAGAAATTCAATTAAAAGAAGCCTTAGCAGTTGGTGCAGGTTTTGGATATTATAGTTTATCTTCTATTTTTATTACTCAAATCAGCGGTGAAACTCTAGGTGTAATTGCACTAATATCAAATATCTTAAGAGAAATCATCACACTGCTGGCTGTACCAATTTTTGTAAAATATTTTGGCAAACTAGCTGGTATTGCTTCGGGTGGTGCAACAGCAATGGATACAACCCTTCCAGTTATTTCAAAATATACAGGTAAAGAATGGGCCATTATTGCAATTTTTAGTGGAATAGTATTGACCATTCTTGTTCCATTTCTTGTTCCATTTATACTTGAAGTCCTTTAATAATAAAATCGAGTTCAATCCATATTCAATAAATATCAATTTTGTTCCTTCTCAATTCATGCTTCTACATATAAAATAATATCTGAAAAACTACAATCCAAAAATCTTGAATTATAACTGATTAATAATTGTTTAAATCAGCTATAGTTTTTACAATTTTAAAATAATTATTTGCTTTTTTTTTCTAAATTTACCCAAGACAAATTCAATTGTATGTTTTTATTTAATGATTATATAACGCACTACAATGATTCGTACAAAGGATTGTACGAATGCTGGATTTGTTAATCTCTCCATCTACAAAGACATTTCAGATATTTTTATTTATCAACAACTTATGCTTTCTATTGGAATCATTGTATCCTTTAGAATTTAATACAGCACCATAAACCCAAGCTTATGTTTACGAAAGAAACTTATCAAAAACGTAGAGAATTATTAAAATCGACGGTAAAATCAGGAATTCTATTATTCTTAGGGAATGACGAATGTGGTATGAATTATGCCGATAATACTTATCATTATCGCCAGGACAGTGCATTCTTGTATTTCTTTGGATCTGATTATGCTGGCTTAAACGCAATAATCGATATCGATGAAAACAGAGAAATCATTTTCGGAGATGAACTAAGCATTGATCACATTGTTTGGATGGGAACCCAACCAACCATCAAAGAAAAAAGTGAAGCTGTAGGTATTTATGAAACAGCTCCTTCTAGTCAGCTACAGGACTATCTAACCAAAGCTAGCTCTCAAGACAGAAAAGTACATTACTTGCCTCCTTATCGCCCTGAACATCAGGTTAAGTTGCTTAATTGGTTGAATATTCATCCAAATCAAGCAGTAGAGAACGCATCCGCAGAATTTATTCAAGCAGTTGTAAATCAAAGAAATTATAAATCTGATGAAGAAATCATTCAGATTGAAGAAGCTGTAAACATTACAGCTGACATGCACCTAACTGCCATGAGAATGGCTAAACCAGGAATGAAAGAATCGGAAATTGCTGCTGCCGTGCAAGAGGTTGCCATTAGAGCCGGAGGACAGCTTTCATTTCCTACCATTGCTACGATAAATGGACAAACACTTCACAATCACTATCATGGAAATACAATTAAAAGTGGTGATATGGTTTTAATTGATTGTGGTGCTGAAAATGGCATGCATTACGCAGGTGATATGTCTAGCACTTTCCCTGTAAATAAAACATTTACAGAACGTCAAAGAGAAATTTATCAGATTGCTTTAAATGCACATGAAGCTGCCATTGCTGAACTAAGACCAGGTGTTCGATTTAAAGATGTACACATGAAAGCTTGTAAAACCATTGCTGAAGGAATGAAACAAATGGGTTTCATGAAGGGTGATATGGATGAAGCTGTTCAGCAAGGTGCACATGCTCTATTTTTCCAATGTGGACTTGGACATATGATGGGTTTGGATGTTCATGATATGGAAAATCTTGGAGAAGTGTATGTAGGTTACAATGGTGAAGCTAAAAGCACACAGTTTGGCTTAAAATCATTGAGACTGGGAAGAGTACTGGAACCTGGATTCGTATTGACAATCGAACCGGGAATCTATTTTATTCCTGAATTAATTGATAGATGGAAAGCTGAAAAGAAATTCACTGACTTTATCAATTACGATAAAGTAGAACAATATAAAGATTTTGGAGGCCTAAGAAATGAGGAAGATTTCTTAATTACCAATGATGGAGCTCGTCTTTTAGGTAAGCCTATTCCAAAAACCATTGAAGATGTAGAATCTCAAAGATCATAGTTAGTTTTTGTTTCCATCAGGAGGGTGAGAACTTTAAAAACTCCCCTCCTCCATTTTTGAATCCATGCTAATTCTCAACCAAAAACAAATAGAAAACCTACTCTCAAGAAGTGAGGTTCTGGAAGCAGTAGAAAAGGCTTTTAATGTATTTCATGAAGGCAACTTTGATATGCCAGATAGAATGCACGCCCACTATAATGACATCACCCTACTGTTGATGCCATGCTTCACAAGTCAATATTTCGGCACAAAATTGGTTAGTGTAAATCCCAAAAATCAAGCAATTGGAAAACCTTCGATTTATGGAAACATGATTTTGAATGATTCCGAAACAGGTGAACCTTTGGCTCTATTAAACGGGGCAGCTTTAACAGCAATAAGAACTGGTGCTGTTGGTGCAACTGGCATGAAGTATATCAGCAAAGAGACCTCTGAAAGTATTGGAATTATTGGAACAGGGATTCAAGGATTTACCCAAGCTTTATTTGCTTGTGTTGTGCGCCCGGTAAGAAGAATCAATGTATTTGATTTGGATGAACAAAAGCTAACAGAGTTCATTAATAAACTTCAAGATAAATTACCTAAGGTTGAAATTCATGCTATGAATTCTTCAGAAGAGTTAGTCAAAGAATCTGATATCATTGTTTGTGCAACAAGCTCGGAGAATCCTGTAATTCCAAATGATCCGAATCTACTAAAAGACAAATGCTTTATTGGGATTGGATCATACAAACCAAACATGAGAGAATTCCCTGATGCTTTGTTTTCACAAATCACAAAGGTATGGGTGGATACACCTTTTGCAGCAAAAGAAAGTGGCGATATCGCAACGCCTCTTGAAAATAATCTCTTGCAAGAAAACCAGGTAAGCACCATTAGTAATTTGGTTGCTAACAAGCAATACGATCAAACCGGAACTACCTTTTTTAAATCAGTGGGAATGGCACTTTTTGATGTCGTTGTAGCTGAATATTTGTACAAAAAAGCAATTAAAGAAAACATCGGAACCCAAGCAGACTTATAAAATGACACGAACTCCTTACATACTTATATTCTTTCTAATTCTTAGCTCCTTCAAATTATTTGCCCAAGGGGAGCTAAAAGATTATCAGGAAGCTGAAAAATGGCTTTGGAACAACATCGAAAGGAAAATCTACAATAGTAATATAAATCCCAATTGGATTGGAAAGGGTGATTCCCTATGGTACAGTACGAAAACCCGAAAAGGAACCGAGTACTTTCTTGTTGATATTAAAAATAAAAAACAACAAGAACTTTTCGATCACAAAAGAATGAGCGAAGTCCTAAGCTCATATACTAGTAAAGAATTAGAAACCTACGATTTAAAATTAAAAAACATCAAATTCAAAAATCAAAAAGAGCTTGATTTTGAATTGGATACCATCTTATTATCAGTTGATTTGGTATCCTACAATGTTTCGAAACGAGATAAACCAAAGAAATACACCAGTCAGGAATTGGTATCGCCGAACAAAGAAAAAGTAGCTTTTATTAAAGATTACAATCTATTTCTTAAATCAGGCGATGAGAAAAAGCAGTTGACCACAGATGGCAATGAAGAATTGAGTTATGGAACCTCAATTTCCTGGTACTTTGTTCGAAATGAGAGCAAGAATCAACCAATGGAATACGAGATTGATGCCTATTGGTCTCCAGATTCAAGATACCTGATATGCACAAAGTACAATCGCAAGCATACGCAAAAGCTTTTCATGTACAAGTCTAAACCAAAAGATGGTTTTAGAGCTGAAGTTTATTCTTATGAAAGACCAATTGCCGGAGACAAAGATCTTACCAGAGTATCATATGTAATTTTTGATACAGAAACAGGTAAAACAATTGATTGCGACCTGCCTGAAAATGCAAATTTTCTGGAGTATGGCTTTCAATGGAAATCGAACACAAAAGCCTATACTTTAAGATACTATCGTGGATATCAAAAAAGAGAATTGATAGAGGTAGATGTGGAAACTGGTAAAAGCAGAACAATTGTTTCAGAAACAGCTGATACCTATGTCGATCCAAACATGCACATCTATAAAGTAAATAAAGATACGGATGATGTAATTTGGTCATCCGAGAAAGATGGTTGGCACCATATTTACCGATATAATTATGCAAGTGGTGAGTTAAAAAACCAAATCACGAAGGGTGAATTTGTTGTAAGGGAAATCTGCAAAGTAGACTATAAAAAGAAGAAAATCTACTTCAGAGCAAATGGAAATGAAAAAGGAGATCCTTATTACACCTACCTCTACTCTATCAATTTTGATGGAAATGGCATGAAATTGTTATCACCTGAAAATGCCTACCATACTTGTAACATAAGCCCTAATGGCAAATACGTATTCGACAATTACTCTCGTGTTGATCTTCCTGATCACTTTGTGATTAGAAGCGCTAAAAATGGCAAAACTATAATGGATGTTGCTAAAACGGACATTGAGGACATTGTTAAAATGGGTTGGAAAGCTCCGGAAATGTACACGGTAAAAGGTAGAGATAATGAAACAGATATTTATGGTGTAATTTTTAGACCATTCAATTTAGATGCTTCAAAATCTTATCCGGTTATTGATGGCACCTATTCTGGACCACAAACCATTCGAACACCCAAAACTTTCCGTCGTGGATTGATCAACATGGATGTTCCAATGGCACAAATTGGTTTTGTTGTAGTTACAGTTGATGGATTGGGTTCTGCCTTTAGATCGAAAAAATTTCACGATGTTTCCTATAAAAACCTGGGTGATATCGGTGCTCCGGATCATATCAAAGCAATCAAAGATCTTGCTAAAAAATATCCATACATGGATGTAAATAATGTTGGAATTTACGGACACTCAGCAGGAGGTTACGATGCTACACATGCACTATTAACTCATCCTGATTTTTACAAAGTTGGAGTATCCTCAGCAGGCAATCACGACCACAGAAGTGCTAAAGCCTGGTGGCCTGAATTGTACATGGGATTCCCGGCTAAAAAGCACTATGACGAACAATCAAACTTCTTTTTGGCGGATAAGTTAGAAGGAAAACTGCTGTTGGTGCATGGGAATATGGACAATAATGTGAACCCTGCAGCTTCAATCCGTATGGCTGATGAATTTATTAAAGCGGATAAGGATTTTGAATTAATTCTGCTTCCTGGTAAGGATCATGGTACTTGCTACTATGACAAATATTTTATTCGAAAGCGTTGGGACTTCTTTGTAAATTACCTGATGCACAAACAAGCTCCAAAAGAATTCAAAATCAACTAACCCAAACTCATAAGTATGAATATTACAGATAACTGGAACTGGCATCCTCCAAAAGACTGGTTAAAGATCAAAACCATTGATCTTCATACTGGAGGAGAACCCTTAAGAGTATACACCAGTGGGCTTCCTGAAATTAAAGGAAATACCATACTGGAAAAGAGAAGATATTTTAGAGATCATTTTGATTACATCAGAACTGGTACCATGTGGGAACCTCGCGGACATGCAGATATGTATGGAGCGATTATTACTGAACCAACTACTGAAGATGGTGATTTTGGAACTTTCTTTTTGCACAACGAAGGTTACAGCACCATGTGTGGTCACGCTATGATTGCCTTGGTAACATTAGTTTTGGATACAGGCATGATTGTTCGTGAAGAACAAAATCCAACGATTAAAATCGATGCTCCTCCAGGAAGAATTACCTGTAAAGCATTCCGGAGAAATGGAAAAGTTGAAAAAGTAAGTTTTCAGAATGTTCCTTCTTTTATGCCTTTAAAAGATCAAATTGTTAATGTTCCGGAAATTGGGAAAGTGAAATTCGATTTGGGATATGGAGGTGCATTTTATGCCTATGTACAAGCCGAAGACTTAGGACTAAAATTAGACGAAACCGATTATAACCGACTAATTGATTATGGCAGAAAAATCAAATATGCCGTAATGGATCAGTTCGAAATCAAACATCCAATCGAAGAAGATCTAAGTTTCTTGTATGGAACAATTTTCATTGGAGAAGCTCATAATCCTAATCATCATACACGCAATGTATGCATTTTTGCTGAAGGTGAAGTTGATCGATCATCCACTGGATCGGGTGTTAGCGGACGCGCTGCCATACATTATGCAAAAGGTGAACTAAAACAAGATGAAGAGATCATCATCGAAAGTATTTTAGGCACTTGCATGAGTGTAAAAGTGGTTGAAAGCTGCGATTATGAAGGAATTGATGCAATCATTCCTGAAGTAAGTGGTACTGCTTCCATTACCGGACAAAATGAATTCTATTTCGATCCAAATGATCCTTTAAAGGATGGATTTATTTTCAGATAAAAAACAAAACCTAATCATGAATAAACTAAGCACTAAAATTTTCTCTCTTCTTTTTGTACTAAGCATTGGTCTTGCTGCTTGTACTCAACCTTTAACACTGGAAGAGAAACTAAATCAAATTCCTGATGTAACTGTTCATAAAATTATCGGCGATACAACATATGCCGAATACTATGAATTGTATTTCACTCAACCTTTAGATCATGAGAATCCGGAAGTTGGAACTTTTAAGCAAAGAGTGCTATTGGGGCATCACGCAACTGAGAAACCAATGGTTGTTGAGATTCAGGGTTATAATATCTGGACAGAAAAAGCTGGTGAATTGAGTAAACTTTTAAACGCCAATCAATTGACAATTGAGCATAGATATTTTAAGAATTCAATGCCTGATAGCCTGGATTGGAAATATTTAAATATCAGACAAGCCGCGGCAGATCAGCACAAAGTAATACAAGCATTAAAGAAAATTTACAAGAACAAATGGATTACTACAGGTATTAGTAAAGGTGGACAAACAACTATTTATCACCGTTTCTTTTATCCAAATGATGTTGATGTAAGTGTTCCTTACGTAGCTCCTCAAAATTTAGCACGAGAAGACAAGAGAATACACAAGCACCTGGCAACAGTTGGAAGTAAGGATTGCCGCGATAAGATCTATCAGTTCCAATTGGCTTGTTTCAAAAACAAAAAAGAGCTTCTTCCTTTGGCAAAAACTCATGCTGAAGAGAAAGGATATTCCTTTTCTATGGGATTAGAAAAGGCTCTTGATCTTTCCATTTTGGAATACTCTTTTGCTTTCTGGCAATGGGGAGGAACCAAATGTGAAGATATTCCTTCTTCAGACTCCGAATCTTCAGTTTTATTCAATCATTTGGTTCGTGTTTCTGGTATGGATTTCTTCGACGAGATTAGTTTGAAACCAAGCTTGGCTTTCTACCACCAGGCACTTACTGAAATTGGAATGTACAGCTATGAGGTAGAACCATTCAAACCATACATTAGCTATGAAAAGGACTTAACTTTCGATCATGTGTTTCCCAATGAACCGATCAGAAAATTCAATCCTGAATCGATGATTAAAGTGAACAAATGGTTGCAAACAGATGCTGAGAAAATGCTTTTCATTTATGGTGAATGGGATACATGGTCGGCTACGGCAGTTGATCTCAAAAACAACACAAAGTGTAAAAAGTTTGTAAACCCCGAAGGATCTCACGGAACGCGAATCCGTAATTTCCCTGCTGAGATGAAAACTGAAATTATCAGAACCTTGGAAGAGTGGTTGGAAATGCCAATTGACAATTAATAATGAACTATTAGTAATGAGTAATTAAAACACTCCCTTTTATCCCCTCTGAAGAGGGGACTTGGAACTGCAAATCCTGGCAGTCACAAGTCCACCTTTGAAAAGGAAAACAGGGAGATGTAAAAAACAAAAACTCAATTCATATGAAAAAATTAATCTTACTAGCAATCCTGGCTTGCCTGACTTTACCAAAGAGTCATGCTTGCACCGATATTGTAGCAGGTAAAAAAGCTACAGTTGATGGTTCTGTAATAACATCTCACACCTATGGTGGAAATGATACCAGAATTAGAGTGGTTCATGGTCGTAAGTTTCCTGCAGGATCAAAAACTCCTGTTTATTATGGATTACAGGAAATAAATGGCGGATTGGAAGAATATGGTGAAATACTGGGCTATATCCCACAAGTTCGACAAACCTATACTTACTTTCATTCTGCTTACTCTCATATGAATGAGTTTCAGTTGGCTATTGCGGAAAGTACTTTAAGTCAGAAAAAAGAATTACAAGTTGATAGAGAATCCGGCAAACAAATCATGACTGTTGAGCAAGCTCAAATTTTTGCTCTGCAAAGATGTAAAACTGCACGCGAGGCAATCAGGCTAATAACTTCACTAATGGAAGAATATGGATTCTTACCATCATGTGGACCTGAATCTGAAGCATTGTGTATCGCTGATCCAAATGAAGTTTGGGTACTTGAAATTGTGGCTGTAGGCAAAAACTGGGAACCAAACTCAGGCAAATCAGGAGCAATTTGGGCTGCACAAAGAGTTCCAGATGATCATATTGCCATTGTTCCTAACTGGAGTATCATTAAAGAGGTCGATTTGAGCAAACCTGAATGGTTCATGGCTTCAAAAAATTACAAGCAAGTTGCTATCGATCATGGTTGGTACAATCCTAAATCGGGAAAACCATTTATTTGGCAAGAGGCATACAGCCCTACCTTACGTGAATGGTCAAGCGGAAGATTTTGGTTGTTCTACTCTAAATATGCTCCAAATTATAAAGAATGGCCTGACAGAAAATTAAGCGATCCTTTTAAAGGACAAGATGCTTACCACCAATATGTAGAAGACATTTCTATGTATCCTTTCTCGGTTAAACCAGAGAAAAAGATTTCTGTTCAGGATATCATGGAATTTCAACGTTCAACATTTGAGGGAACCATTTACGATAAAACATCAGATCCTGATTGGTATGTTCCAAGCAAGGATGGTAAGTTGGTTAAAAGTCCATTAACTACTCCTTTCCCAACTAAAGCCATGCGTGAATTGTTGGATATTACCAATCGAAGAAATGTATCGAAAGGAAATTATGGTATGATTTGTCAGTTGAGATCCTGGTTGCCAGATCCAATTGGTGGAATTTACTGGGTATTTCAGGACAATCAGTACACTTCTCCTTACATTCCAATTTACTGTGGTACACAAGAGATTCATGAATCTTACAAAATTTATGATCCGAATCAGTATGATCCAAGATCAGCACGTTGGGCAATTGATTTTGTAGACAACCTGCTTTATTTAAGATGGCAGGATGCGGTTGAAGATCTGTTTAAAATGAGAGAGCCTTTGCAATCTGATTTTTTCAATCAGATTGAAGAAAACGACAAACAAGCACAGAAACTATACGATAAAAGCCCTAAAAAGGCAAAAGAATTCCTGACTAAAAAGTGTCATGAAAACATGCAGAAAGTGTTGGATGTATACAATCAAATCAGGAATACATTAATTACCAAATACACAAACAACAAACAAGGATCGTAAATGATCCAAACAGGAAGAAAAGAGAAATCCGGCAGGGTTGTGGAGATTGTTTGCCGGACTCACTTTTTTACAAAAAACGCTTAAACTAAATAATTAGCAATTCTAAATTTGACTTGATTTTTGATATTAATCATGAGAACACTTTTAACGATTATGCTTCTTCTCTTCTACCAGGGCATTTATGCTCAAGAGAACGGCAAACAGAACGACTGGGAAAATCCAGAGGTTGTTGGGATCAACAAAGAAAAAGCAAGAGCATCTTTCTTTGCTTACAGAACCGAAAACAAAGCCATACAAAATAGTAAAGCCAATTCGAACTATTTTATCAATTTAAATGGCACTTGGAAATTTAACTGGGTGAGAAAACCTGCCGATCGTCCGGTAGATTTTTACAAAACCAACTACGACGTATCAAAATGGGATGATATTAAAGTTCCTGCACATTGGGAACTGGAAGGATATGGTGTACCAATCTACACTGATGTTTCCTATCCTTTTCCAAACAACGAACCATACATTCCTCACGATTACAATCCGGTAGGATCGTACAAGAGAAACTTTAGTATTCCGAAAAGCTGGAAAGGTCAGGAAATCTATATTCACTTTGGTGGAGTTCGTTCTGCTGCATACGTATGGGTAAATGGAAAAAAAGTTGGATATACACAAGGAAGTAAAACACCAGCAGAATTTAATCTGACCAAATACGTAAAACCAGGCAAAAACCAATTGGCTGTTGAAATTTACCGCTTTAGCGATGGAAGTTACCTTGAAGATCAGGATTACTGGAAAGTAAGTGGTTTTGAACGTGATGTATACCTATATGCAAGACCTAAAACTCACATCAGAGATTTCTTTGTTCATGCAAATTTGGATGAAACCTATACTGATGGAGAATTTTCTTTGAATATTAAAGTAAACCAGATTGCAAATAAAGGAGCTGACAGAACTGTATTGGTAAAAGTTTTGGATGGAAAAAAAGAAGTTGTCAATTTGAAATCAAGCAGTATGCTAGTTCAAGGTGATAATGATTTTATTTTCTCAAAAACGATTCCAAATGTTCGCAAGTGGACTGCTGAGACACCTAATCTTTATACTCTTCAGATCGAATTAAAATCAGGCAATAAAACCATTGAGGTAATTCGTAGAAAAATTGGTTTCCGTACCAGCGAAATCAAGAATGGACTACTACAAATTAATGGTGTGCCGATTACAGTTCGCGGTGTAAATCGCCATGAGCATGATATGGATAATGGTAGAGTGATTACTGAAGAATCGATGATTCAGGACATTCTATTGATGAAACAATTCAATATCAATGCCGTTCGTAACTCTCACTATCCTAATCGGGAACGCTGGTACGAGCTATGTGATGAATATGGATTGTACATGATTGACGAGGCCAATATTGAGGCTCACGGTTGCGAACCATACAACAAAGAAAAAACATTGGCCGATAAGCCACATTGGAAAAAAGCATTCATGGACAGAACCGTTTCAATGGTGGAACGTGATAAGAACCATGCATCCATTATCATTTGGTCCTTAGGAAATGAAACCGGAAGAGGTCGTAACTTCCATGCCACATACAAGTGGATTAAAGATAGAGACAAGAGTCGACCTGTTCAATCGGAAGATTCTGGTAAAGAATTTAATACTGACATCTTTTGCCCAATGTACGATCGCATGTGGGAGATGATTAAATATGTGGAGTATGTACAGAAACGACCTTTAATCCAATGCGAGTATGCCCATGCCATGGGAAATAGTGTTGGGAACCTGAAAGATTACTGGGATTTAATTTACAAACACCGCCAGTTACAAGGTGGATTCATTTGGGATTGGGTTGATCAAACCTTTAGAAAAACGAATAAAAAAGGTGATACCATTTTTGGCTATGGTGGCGATATGGGAGTTTACAAAGTTCAAAACGACTCTAACTTCTGTGCCAATGGATTGGTAAGTGCCGACAGAAAACTTCATCCTCACATTTGGGAAGTCAAGAAAATATATCAACCAATTGCAATAAAAAAAGTAGATCATTCTGCAAGCCAGTTTGAACTGATCAACCGATATGATTTTATCAATTTGGATGATGTAGAAATCAGCTGGACTCTGAAAGAAGATGCCACGGAAATTGCAAATGGAAAGGTTGATTCTAAAGGCTTGTCTGCTCATCAAAGCAGAAAGTTCAGTATCGAAATGCCTGATATCAAAGCCAAGCCAGGTAAGGAATATTTCTTGCAGTTCGAAGCGCATAACACGCTTGAACAACCAATGGTTCCTAAAGGACACCGAATTGCATGGGAACAATTCCAGTTGCCAATTCATAAGAAGGTGAAAGCCATTGCAGCAAAACAATTGCCTGCACTTACTCTAAACGAAGATCAGAATGAGATTGCGATCGATGCAAAAGGATTTAAACTTTGCATTTCTAAATCAAACGGAAGTTTAAACTCTTATAAAATAGATGGAACAGAATTGATTGAAAATGATTTGGAACCTTTCTTCTGGCGTGCGGTTACCGATAATGACTTAGGGAATGGTACCCCAGCCAGATGCAAGGTCTGGAAGACAGCTGGTGAAAAACGTGAGTTGCTTTCCATTGAAACCAATCAAATGTCGCCACAACAAATCGAAATAATTGTAGCGTTTAATTTACCAACAGCTCCTAGCAAATACAAAACGAAGTATCTGGTATCAGGTAATGGCGATGTTGAAATCGAAAACACTTTCGTTCCTCAATCAAATGATCTACCTATGATGCCACGTTTGGGAATGCAAATGCAATTGCCAAAAGAGTTTTCGAACATCGAATGGTTTGGACGCGGACCACAGGAAAGTATGTGGGACAGAAAATCAGGTGCGATGCTTGATCACTACAAAGGAACGGTTTGGGAGCAATATCACCCATATGTTCGTCCGCAGGAAACAGGTAACAAAACCGATCTTCGCTGGATAGCACTTACCAATAAAGATGGTAAAGGTTTGATGGCTATTGGAGCACCATTACTATCAGGTTCGGCTCTAGGATTCGATTACAAAGAGTTGTATCATGGTGGAAAGGATAAACCAAACAAACATGGTAATGCAATTAAACAAGGAGATGTAATCAGTTTCCAGATTGACTACAAGCAAATGGGTGTTGGTGGCGATAACTCTTGGGGCGCTCCTGTTCATGCAGAGTATTGTATTCCATCTCAACCATATCAGTACAGTTTTATCCTTCGTCCGATTAATGGGGAAAAGGATTTAAATGAATTGAGTAAGACGAGAGTAAAATAATTAACAGCTTACGCCCTTTCAGGGCTTAAAATAAAATACATCAATACAACGGGCTCTGCCCGTTGCTATTGCTATAGGCCTTTCAGGCCGAGCTTAGCAAAAATGATAAGCAAATATATTTCCCTGAAGGGGAAAGAGCATTAACATAGGTCGAAGGCCTATGAAAAAGAATAAATAAGTAACAAAGCCCTGAAAGGGCGCAAGCTATTTAAGTAATATGAAATTCATACACATTAGTTTAATTGCAGCAATACTTTCGTTCTCTTCCTGTACTCAAAAAAAGCAAGAGAAGAAAGGTGATGCAGCAATAGATCTACAAGAAAAATATACCAATGTACTCAACATACAAGGAGTCCCTGCAAAACAATACGATTTAAAACCATTCGGATTCTCTGATATGGGAGCCTGGCATGGCTACGCTTTGCCTCATCAGGATAGTACTGCCTACTATGGTGGTTTTGTCGGACCATTGAGCATGAGAATGTGGGGACAATGGTTGGGTAAAAATCTATGTCAGTTGGTATTAACCGATGCCAATACAAATCAGGAAATTGATTTGAGCCAAGCCAAGGCCGAAATGATTTACAAACCCGGTAAATTGCAGCAAAAATTGCAATTACAGGGCATTACAATCGATATCCAGCTTGTATTTGCCAGCAACAGAACTTCTCTTATCCAAACATCCATAAGCAATAATTCCAATGAGGATATGCAGCTTAAAGTGGGGTGGAAAGGAGAATTGTTCGAGAAGGAATTGCAATTGGAAAAAAGCACCAATGGTGTTCAGGTAAATTACAATAAGAGTGATGAAATCTTCCTAATGCAAACTCATCTTCCAAATGAAGTCAGCATTGTCAAAAACAAGCTTTCCTACCAAATGAATCTTACAGAAAATCAATTGGTAAAAGCTGGTCAGCAAAGTGAAATTAGCATGCTTCACTCCCATTACTTCAATGAGAAGGAAGCCATGACAGAAGGAAAATTGCTTAGCCAATGGCTTAAAAATCCACACGATGTTTTCTCACAAAACAAATCGCGTTGGAACGGATATTTAAGCAAAGCTTTGGATAGTAAGAATCCATTGTTAGAGAAAGAAGAAAACAAGCGACTTGCAGTTAAATGTGTTCAGACCTTACTGACCAACTGGCGTTCTCCTGCTGGCGATTTGAAACACGATGGTGTATTTCCATCAGCTGCATACCAGGGATTTTATGGTTTTTGGTCGTGGGATAGCTGGAAACAGGCGGTAGCATTGGTTCGTTTCAATCCTGAATTGGCCAAGAGCAATATCCTGTCGATGTTCCAGTATCAAGATGAGATGGGAATGGTTGCCGATTGTGTTTATTTCGATCCTAAGGATAACAATTGGCGCGATACCAAAGCTCCATTGGCAGCCTGGGCTGTATTGGAAATCTACAAGCGTACCAATGATCTGGACTTTGTGCGTGAAATGTATCCTAAATTGGTCAAGTATCATGAGTGGTGGTACCAATATCGCGATCACGATCAGAATGGATTGTGTGAATATGGTTCGACCGATGGAACATTGATTGCTGCAAAATGGGAAAGTGGAATGGACAATGCCGTACGTTTCGATGATGCCAAAATGCTTAAAAATAACGATCACGGATGGTCGATGGATCAGGAATCAGTGGATTTGAATGCCTACTTGTTTGCAGAAAAAGAACAGTTGGCTGAACTGGCTGGTCTTATCGGAAAATCGGAAGATGCTCAAACATTTACCAAGGCAGCTAAAGAACTACAAGAGAGAATATCAAAAGACTTCTACGATACCAAAGAAGGATTCTTTTACGACAGAGCAATTAAATCAGGAAAATTGCTAACAGTACAACAAGGGCCTGAGGGATGGATTCCTTTGTATACGAATATCGCAAACCAGGAGCAGGCAAAGGGCGTTAAAAACTTACTAACAGATAGTACAAAATTCGCATGTAAAGTGCCCTTTCCTACCCTGGTTGCAGATCATCACAAATTCAATCCTTTGAAGGGATACTGGCGAGGTCCGGTGTGGTTAGATCAGGCCTATTTTGGAGTACAAGCTTTGAAAAACTATGGCTACCAACAAGAAGCAGATGCATTGACTCAAAAATTGATTAAGAATGCAGAGGGCTTATTGCAGGATGCTCCAATCCGTGAAAACTACCATCCAATTACCGGTAAAGGATTAAATGCCAATCACTTTTCATGGTCGGCAGCACATTATTTACTATTGCTAACAGACGAAATTTAAAATTCAACAACAACAAACACTGCTCATTTTTTGAGCACATCTAGTTTTTCATTAGTTAATAGTTGAACACCTTGACTTCCTATGGGAGGTTGAGGTGTTTTTGTATTCAACATTTATATTTTTTATTAATTGTTTTGATTTATGATTATTGCTACTTTCACTATATAAAACCTAATAAAAATTTCTATGAAACAAATTGAAACCTGTAAATCATGTAGCAATCGTAAATTTGATTCACAGCAAGGTATTCTATGCTCATTAACTGAAGCAAAACCTTCTTTTGAAGACAACTGCTCGGATTTCATTCAAGATGAAAAAATTATAAAAAAGGAAGTTGAAATAAGTAAGTACATCCTTCCTAACAAAAAATTGGCAAATGCTGTCATGTGGATCATGTGGCTGGTTCTTTCAACTCAATTACTGGGCATGTTATCGCATTACATGCAGTATAACTTATTAACATCAGCTCTAAATGGTGAAACAGTAACAACTCAAATGGCAGAAGATAATGATTTAAGACATACCTTAATCATGGTAATTCATTATTTAGCCTTTATCACATCTGCGATACTATTTGCCATTTGGTTTTATAGAGGATACAAGAATTATCATACCAGATTTAAACATCCTTCTTATCAAAAAAGTTGGGCCTTTTGGGGATGGATTGTTCCTATTGCCAGTCTTTTTATTCCATATAAAATCATGAAGGAGATGTATGAAGATTCTAAAAAGAAACTAGTTGAGTTCTCGGAAGATTATTCATTTATTAATATGACAAGCTTAATCACGGTTTGGTGGACACTTTGGATTATTGCCAACTTTGTAACCAATATCGTATCTAAATTCTTTGATGACGAAGAAACATTAGAAGGTTTAATTGATTACTCGATGTCCGAAATGATATTAGGATTCCTCTTTGTTCCTGCAGCAATTGTAACCTTTAAATTAATAAAAGATTACTCCTTTATTGAGGAAAAACTAACAACACTTGAAGCCGAAATTAAATCACATAATTCTTAAAATTCCAAATGAAAAAAATAGAACTGATTGCCATTATTGCTACTATTGTTGCATTACTTTTCAAACAATTTGAACTACCATATTCTGGTATAATTCTAACTATAAGTCTCAATTTATTGGCTATTTATTATTTCTTGTATTATCTAAGTAGCAATGATCCAATTGCCTATCGAATTAGAAAAGTATTTATAAAAGAAGAGGTTAGTAATTCAATTACAGTTAAAATCTGTGGAATGGGTTTGCCAATTATATTAATTTCCATACTTTTCAAATTGATGTTTTATCCTTATGCAACAACCTTGTTTTACATTGGATTGTTAGCTTGCTTTCTTTGCTGTTTACTATCTTTTATTGAGTATCACAAGACAAAGGATTTATTCCTTCGACAGATGATGACAAGAATCTTAATTATTGGAGGTATAGGTTTATTTCTATTTTTTATTCCAACTGAAAGACCAAATGATCAAAGTGATCTAAAATCAAACCATGTGGAGATAAACAAATAATTCCCTTTGTTCCAATTCAATAGAGAGAATTAAAAACAAAAAGGAGCACCAAACGATGCTCCTTTTCTCCTCTATCCGATCAACTGCTTATTCCTCTTCTTTGTTTTCTTGTTCAGAAACATCTTCGAAGTCTACAGTCTCATTATTTTCTTCTACTTTTTTGCCAAGATAAGTTGGTAGCTCCATTCCAGCCATTTTAAACAGTTCTTCCATTGGAGGAATCGATCCCATCATGCCTTGCATAAAGTTAGCAGTAGATGTTTTGCCATCTTTACCATTACCATTTTCCCAAACAGTAACCTTATCAATCTTGATGTTCTTGATGGCTTCAACCTGTGTAGCAACCAATTCTGGCAACTTATCTGCAATCATCAACATTACAGCATCTTTAGCGTCGCTACCAGCAGCATTTACAATCTTATCGAAACCTTCAGCTTGCTTACTCAAGATCTCATAGATACCTTTCGCTTCCGCTTCCATCTTCATATAAATTGCATCAGCTTCCCCTTTCGCATGACGACGGGTTTGCTCAGCAATTGCTTCTGCTGCAATCTCAATCTTTTCCTTATCAATTTGTGCAGGTACAACAATATCCGCAGTTTGTGATGCTTTATCACGAATCGCACGAGCAGCCTCTGCTTTCTGCTCTGCAGAATATGCTTCCTCTAATGCACGTGCCGTAGCAACTTTCTCTGCTGCTGTAGCCAAACGTTCTGCTTCCGCTTCTTTCTCACGTCTTCCGGCATCAGAATTGGCAATGGTAATCTTCGCTGTATTCTCCCCTTCAACTGCTGTAGCATCCGCCGCAGCTACCTGAACACGTTGTTCCTGTAATGCGTTTGCCTCACCAATAGAACCATCACGATTCTTTTCAGCTACACTCTTCTTCGCATCATTTATCGCTTTTGCAGCTGCTTCCTTACCAAGAGCTTCGATATAACCCGATTCGTCGTTGATATCTGTAACGTTCACGTTGATCAGTTTCAAACCAATCTTTTTCAATTCCGCCTCAACGTTTGATGATACAGCAGCAAGGAACTTATCACGGTTGCTGTTAATCTCCTCGATATCCATGGTAGCAACTACCAAACGCAACTGACCAAATATGATATCCTTTGCCAAATTGCTGATATCTACTTGCGACAATCCCAGAAGACGCTCTGCAGCATTGGTCATTACGCCAGATTCGGTCGAAATCCCAACAGTAAATCGCGAAGGAACATCAACACGAATGTTCTGCTTACTTAAGGCGTTGGTCAGGTTAATTTCAATTGAAATTGGTGTAAGATCAAGAAAAGCATAATCTTGAATAATTGGCCATACAAATGCGGCACCACCATGAATACACTTGGCTGAACGTGACTCGGCACCACCACCTTTTCCTACCTTACCATACACAACCAAAACTCGGTCGGATGGACAACGCTTGTATCTTTTAAAGAAGGATACAATTAGGACGAAAACGAATATTACTGCAGCAGTAATCAAAAGAACAATATATTCTCCCATAATGTTTTTGTTAATTAATTGGATTTAATGATTATTAATAGATTAACCTATTGGATATACAACAAGAATTTGATCGTTTAGGATCTCGACAACTTCCACGACAGCACCGGTTTTAATATCTTTTTCTGCATCGGTAATGGCATCTAAAGTTTGTAAGCCTTGCACCTGAATCTGCACTTTTCCCATACCTTTTCGGTTGGCAGGAATAGTAAGGTATACATTACCTGCTTTACCAATTGCATTATTCAAATTTAAGGTTCCCTCTTCTGTCAGTTTCCCCATAAAATACATGATAGAAGCCATAATAACCATCATGATTAAACCTGCAATGGTTGCAATAAATGTTGCCAATCCAGCACCAAATCCCATGTGCAAACAAATAATTCCAGTCCAACCAAAAATGGTAAAAAAGGCGATCAGGTTCTTTAAAGTAAGAAATTGGAAATCGATCCCCGTATCTCCAGAAACATCTGCATCACCATCAGCAGCAACATCGTCCACATCTCCTCCAAGAAAAGTTATTACCATTTGAATGAGAAACAGAACTGAAAATGGTATAGAAATTCCCCAGAATATCTTTTCAACGATATCCATGGCACTCCACCAGTCAGAAATTTGTAGTATCATAATAATTGATTTTGATTTGATCTAAAGTAGTAAGAATTCTTGACCTAACAGTGATTATGCTTAGCTGTTTTTTTCTTTTTAGTTGTATTCTATTTTTCACATGTTTTTGACTGATTTTTGTCAGATAAAAAGGAGCACCAAACTTGATGCTCCTTCTACTATTTTTTAATGAATCTTATTTATTTTTCTTTTGGAGACATTACAACTTCTACTTTTCCTGTTTTAGCAAAGTATTTCTTTGCAAATTTCTCCACCTTTTCTTTGGTAATTGCGTTAATCATTTTTTCATAATCTTCAATTGAATCAACGCTTTCACCATAAGTATAATAACGATTGATTGCATTAATCCAATAACCATTCTTACGAAGATTTTCTTGGTATTCTTTAATGAAGTTTTTCTTCGTCTCAATCAAATCATCCTCTTTTACCCCATTTGTAAATAATCCTTGAATTTCGTCATAAACAATCCCTTTTAACTTATCAGATTTAGCTGGGTCAGTATCAAAACGAATAATTAAATTATATTCTTCACGAGGGAACTTATCTACATAGGCTCTAACTCCAACTCCATATGATCCACCCTCTTTTTCACGAATCACATCAAGATATCTCTTATTCAATAAACTAGATACAAAATTCATCATGAGTTTATTCTCTCTTGAATATTTGATATTACCATGCAAGTCGATATGAATAGTTGTTTTTGGAGTTTCCATTTCTCTTTTGAAATGGTTGTAAGTATCTTTTTTAGGATAGTCTACTCCATTGTCTTTCCAAGTTTCCTCTCGATCGATGTCCTTGATACTTCCCAAATATGTTTCGATCAATGGCTTCGCTTTTTCAATATCGATATTACCAACAAATACAAAAGTAAAATCACTTGCATCCACAAATCTCTCTTGATACACTTGTTTCATTGTTTCAAGATTCAAACTGGCAATCATATCTGTATTGAATAAGATTGTTCTAGGATTGTGATCAGTTGTAGTAAGCGAAACAGAATCTCTGAAAGCCTTGTTAACATCAGCACCCATATTGGATACATAAGCCATATATCTACCCTTTAATGCGGTAAAAGCTTCTTCGTCGAAACGTGGAGCAACAAAATACATGTGTACCAATTGCAACATGGTTTCAAAATCCTTAACTGACGAGTTTCCGCTAAATCCTTCAGATAATTCACTGATATATGGAGAAACTTGAACTGATTTTCCTGTCAATAATTTTTGCAAACTAGTCTGATCAAACTTACCTAAACCGAAATTAGCAATAAATCCACCTGCCATTTCAGCTGAAGCTAGATCTTCCACTCCATATAATGAATTTCCTCCTTTGCTGAATGCTTGTAAACGAATTTCATTTTCTTTGAAATCAGTCTTCTTTACTACTACTTTTGCTCCATTAGCTAAAGTCCACTCTGTAGCATCAAAACCATTAAGTTCTGCTTCTTTTTTAACCTTTCCTGCTTTTGGCATTTCTGCAATTAAAGGCTCGGTTATTACCTTATCTACATAAGGTTTTAAATCTGATTTTCTAACCTTCTCTAATAAAGCTAATAATTGCTGTTCTGTTGGTAATTCAACATTTTCTTTTTCAGGAGCTGTAAATGTGATGATTACATTTTCTTTTGTCATCCATTTCTTCGAAAATGCATTAACCTCTTCAGCTGAAATGCCTGGTAGTAGTTTCTTAATTGCCTCGTATTCAAATTCTATTCCTGGAACAGGCTCGTTTACCAAGAAGTGTCTCTGGTAACCTCTTACCAATCTATCGTTATGTTGCTTATTACGATCTTTAAATTGCTTTTCAATACTGCTCAACATTTCTGTTTTTGCTCTTTCTAATTCCGTAGCAACAACACCATATCTGTTTGCTCTTTCAATTTCCTTTAAGAACGTTTCTGCACCTCCAAGTAAATTATCTTCCTTCAAAGTAACACTGTTGTGGTAAACATCCATTTTACGAGCTTTATTATAATATGCAGCCCATGCATTAATAAAAGGAGCATTACCTTTCTGAAGCAATTCATTTAAACGATTTCCCAAAATACTTGAATGTAAATTCTCTATAAGAGAATTACGATAGTATTTCATGTTCTTTTCTTCAAAAGGGGTTGCTTTATGCTTGTAAAACACCTCAAAAGAATAATTGCTTACCTCTGGATCGGTAATAATACCAACAATAGGCTCTTTATTATCTGGAACATCATAATAAATTCGTTCTTTAGGATTTTTTACAGCCGGAATATGAGCGAACATTTCTTTGATCTTATTTTCAAACTTTTCAGCATCAATATCACCCACAACTACAATAGCCTGTAGGTCTGTACGGTACCAATCATGATAAAAATCGCGTATAACCTGATGATCAAAGTTGTCAATTACATCCAAGTTCCCAATAACATCACGTTCAGCATATTTCGATCCTTTGTAGATTACTTTATTCTTTTCCAAGTAAGCTCTCATACCACCTGATCTTCTGGTTCTCCACTCTTCGTGAATAACACCACGCTCGCTATCTATTTCTTTACCTTCAAGACTTAGGTAATTCGACCAATCATGTAAAACCAATAATGCTGAATCCAAAAGATTTTCATTTGAGGTAGGAATATTACTCAAATTGTAAACCGTTTCATCCACATTAGTATAAGCATTAATATTACGTCCAAATGCAACTCCATATTTCTCCAGATAATTTAGCACTCCTTTTCCAGGGAAATGTTCAGTTCCATTAAAAGCCATATGCTCTAAGAAGTGGGCCAATCCATTCTGATTGTCATTTTCAAGAACAGCTCCAACATTCTGAACAATATAGAAGCTAGCACGATCTTTAGGCTCCTCATTGTGTCGCACATAATAAGTTAATCCATTTTTTAACTTTCCAGTTCTTACATTAGGATCCATCGGAAGTTTGGAATCCATTTGATTTTGAGCCGTTAGCATTCCTGCTCCAGCAAATAATAAAGTCCCACAAAGGCTAACTTTACCAATAAAATTTTTAATCATTTGATATCTGTTTTGGTGATTTGATTTTAAAACCTACACAACATAAATGCAAGTTCTATATAAATTAACGAAAGAAATAGTTATTTAACAATCCCATTTACATTTTTTAACGATTGGACAATTTAATATTTACCATATAAATTTGACTGTAAATTATTCACCAAACCCTCTAAAACGTTCACTTTTCTTCAAATAAAGTCGCATATTTTTTCATAAACTTCTAACTTCTTTCAGATATCAATATATATTTAATCTAAATTACACATAGAGTCAAAAAAAAAGGAGCATCCAATCTGATGCTCCTTCTGTTTATATTGATATATATTATTTAATATCTTCTTCAATCCACTCTGATCGGTTAGGGTTAGCAGGTGGAATAACTTTTTTCTTTGCTGGCTTATTTTCCAGTTCCTTTAACAACTCTTCCACAGCTCTTTTAACACAAGGATCAATTCCTTTTGCCACCAAGTGTGGTTCATCATAAACTTCGATGTCCGGATATACACCCACTCCTTCAATAATCCAGTTTTGGTTTTCATCAAAGATACCAAAACGAGGAACTGCAATATAACCACCATCAACTAATCCAGCGTTACCCGACATGCCAACTAATCCGCCCCAGGTACGAGTACCAATCAATTTACCCAATCCTTTTTTACGGAAGAAATATGGGAATGCATCTCCACCTGAAGAAGAATAATGGTTGATCAACATTGCTTTAGGTCCATCATGAGCCACACCAGGTGTTTTCCATGGTTCCAATCCACGTAAGTGCCAATATGAAAGCACATCTCGATCTAATAAATCTGCCATATGATCAGGAATAAACCCACCACCATTGTAGCGGTCATCAATAATCAATGCTTCTTTATCGTGATATGCATACATTCCTCTGTGCAATTCACGATTACCTTCTACTGCCGTGTTTGGAACATGAATGTACCCAATTTTTCCACCTGATAATTTTTCAACCATTGCTCTTCGTTCATTCACCCAATCCAGGTAAATTATCTCCAGTTCACTAGCAATTGGTTTAATGGTATAAGTCTTAGCTCCCTCAATACTTGGAGTAGAGTTTACTGCAATTTCAACTCTCTTACCAACCATATTCTCAAGATACAAGTAAGGATTTACCTTGGTGGTTACATCATGTCCATTAATGCTAATCAAGTACTGACCTTCTTTTACATTTACTCCTTGTTCGGTTAAAGGGGAACGACGTGCTGGATTCCAGTTTTCTCCATCGTAGATTTTTGAAATGATGTATCTGTTGTTTTTCAAATCAGCTTTTAGTTTTGCACCCAGTAAACCTGTTTGCACTGATTTTACTTTCTCAAAATCACCATAGTTCACGTAAGCATGACCTGTATTCGTCTCCGAAATGATTTCACCTAAAATGTAATCCAAATCCGCACGATGTCCAAGGTCTTTCACCATCGGTTCATAATCGGCTTTAATTTTAGCCCAATCAACACCATGAATGTTTTCCACATAGAAATAATCTCTAAAGATTCTCCAGCCATCTGTATAGATCTGATTCCATTCCTTAACAGGATCAATCTTCATTTCCATATCATCAAGATCCAATGCTCCAGACTTTGCTGCCTGACCTTTTGATAAATCTGTAATGCCATAAGTTGAACCAGAACGGTACATGATCTTGTTTCCATTGTCAGCCAATTCGTAATCTGAAACAGATTCAAGTACCACCTCATTCTTTTCTTTTTTAAGAATGTAGTGATGCAAACTACCATTGGTTCTGTATAAAATACCATCTTCAACTGCCTGTAATCCGCTATAATTTCCTGATGATACCGGGAATGCAATGATACGATTGTTTATGCCATCCAAATCAATTTTCACCTTTAGTTTCTGCACTTTTGTAGCATCACCTTTGGCTTTTTTCTTTGACTTTGATGATTCTTTCACCTCTTCCTTATATTCTTCAACATCAGTTTTTAGTGGAAATAATTTTGGTCCATCGGCATTTAAAGCCATTGCATAAATGCGAGTTGCATTATTATACAAGTAATTGAACTCAAAACTTGAAAAATCAAGGTTAAAATCTCTATTCGATAGGAAATACATAAAGTTTCCATCTTTAGAGAATACAGGAGAAGAATCGCCAAATGTATCATTGGTTAAAGCATGTTTCTTGCCTGTTGAAACTTGATAAACCCAAATTGCACCCTGCCCGTTCGAACTATCTTTTACGTATGCAATCCAATCTGAATCTGGCGAAAGCGAGAAATCTCTAATTTCATTTCTCTCTGCTTGATCAATCACTTTTAACGCTCCCGTTTCAACATTGATCAACTTCAATTTTAAACTGCGATCGAAGAAAATCATATGTTTGCTATCCGGAGTCCACTTTGGTTGATACATCCAAGAAGAAGATCCTTTGGTAATTTGTTTTGCCTTGGCTCCCTTCTTGTTTTCCAGTAAATAGATTTCATACTCACCTGTAGCATCAGAGTAATATGAAATGTATTTCCCATTTGGGGACCAGCTTGGTGACATTTCTCTAACGCCTTGTGTTTGCGTTAAATTAATTGTAGATCCATTTTCAGCCGGAACCGAAAAAATATCACCACGAGCATCAAACAACGCACGTTTTCCTGAAGGAGAAACAGCCCAATTCTCAATGAATCCTTTCACATTTTTATAGAATGGCAATGTGTTTGGATTATCAAAATTGATATTAACAATTACACGTTCCTCTTTTCCTGTTTCCAGATTTAACTTGTATAGTTGTCCTCCGTTTTCATACGCAATTTGTCCATTCTCTCCCGATGGCCACATCACATCAAAATTCTTGTGATGTGTCATTTGAGTCAAATTCCTGCTATTTACATCATACTTGTAAATATTCAGTTTCAAATCACGATCAGAAGCAAAATAAATGGCATTCTTGTACCACGAAGGAATTTGATCGGAACCAACAAACTTCGTAATTCTTTCCGATTGATCCTTCTCTAAATCGTAAATCCAAAGATCTGCTGCACGCCCGCCCTTGTATCTCTTCCAAGTACGAAATTCACGGCTAATTGGGGCAAAACACATTTTACTGGCATCAGGCGAGAAAACACCAAATCCTCCTTCAGGAATTTGAAGTTCTTCTTCCATTCCTCCATCAATACCAACTTTAAAGTATTTACCATTTCTTTCACCAAATGCAGTACGATTCATACGTACCAAAATAGATTTACTATCTGGTGTCCAGTCCAAAACAACATTATCAAAACCTCCACGTGGTGGCATTAAACCCACCGAATTGTAATAAGTTAACTGTTTTGGAGTACCTCCTGTTGCAGGCATTACATACACCTGACGGCTTCCTGAGTATTCTCCTGAAAAGGCAATCCATTTTCCATCAGGAGAAATTTTAGGGAACAATTCCATTCCCATATGAGAAGTTAAACGTGTTGCATCGCCACCATTTGAATCTACAGTCCAAATATCGCCAGCATACACAAATGCGATTAAATTGTTATTAATATCAGGATATCGCAATAAACGAACATCCTCTTTTGCATGAGCACTTCCTATAATGCTCATAAGAACGGTGAACAAGACACCAATTCTCAATCTGATTTTTAGCATGTTACTAGTATTTGTGAATTAAGCTTATCAATTTTTAAAATTGATGAAGTGAAGCTACAAAAAAAGTGGCATCCTCCGAGAAGAATACCACTTAAAATATTGTTAAAGTATGAACTACTTCATTTCAATCAAACTAATTGCAGCTCCACCACCTGCAGCTAATTTTAATTGTAATTCAGAAGTGTTATCTACTTCCATTTTTTCAATCTTGTATTCAGTAGGGTTTTTATCCCAATGTGCATTATCTCCATCCATATATAGTGTTGCCATGTATTTCTTACCTACTGGCAAGAAGTCTAGTGCAACTTTCAGGTCACGAGCATTTTCATCGGTAATTGCACCTACAAACCAATTATTCGATTCACGATCCTGACGAGCAATCGTAACAAAATCACCAATCTCACCATTCAATACTTTTGTTTGTTCCCAGTTTACAGCAACATCACGGATAAATTGGAATGCATCATTTCCTTTATAACTTTCAATCAAGTCTGGCACCATTTGAATAGGGCTATTAATTACAACATACAAAGCCAATTGGTGAGCCAATGTAGTATTAACCTGGTTATCTTTTTTATATGGTTCTAATTTGATATTGAAAATACCAGGAGTATAATCGATTGGTCCAGCTAACATACGTGTAAACGCAACGATTGGCAAGTGTTCTGCCGGATTTCCTCCATCAGAAGACCATGCATTAAATTCTTGTCCGCGAAGACCTTCTCTTGCAATCGCATTTGGATAAGTACGACGTAAACCTGTAGCTTTAATTGGTTCGTGAGCATTAATTGCAATCTTGTTCTCTGCTCCTTTTACCAAAGCTCTTCTGTAGTGATTCACCATCCATTGTCCGTGATGGAACTCTCCTTTAGGAATAATTTTTCCAACATAACCGGTTTTCACAGAATGAATTCCCAATGAGTTCATTAAATGGTATGCAGTATCCATTTGCTGATCGTAGGTACGTGGAGCTGCAGATGTTTCGTGGTGCATGATTAACTCAACACCTTTTGATTTTCCATAGCGAACCACCTCGGCCAAATCGTAATCAGGATAAGGAGTTACAAAATCAAAAACACCTTCACGATCTTCAAAACCAATCCAATGTTCCCATCCGGTATTCCAACCTTCAACCAAAATACCTCCAATATTATTTTCTGAGGCAAAATCGATTAATTCTTTTGCATATTCGGTAGTTGCACCATGGCGTCCACTTGCTTTATCCCAGGTCTTGGTTCCCAAGTGCATATCCCACCAGATGCCTACATATTTCATTGGCTTAAAGTAATCAACCTTACCAATTTTATTTGGTTCATTCAAATTTACAATCAGATCCGATTCAATTAAATCACCTGCTTTCTCAGCAATCTGAATGGTTCTCCAAGGTGTATTAAATGGAACACTACGCTTTACTTTGTAATCATTATTTAATGATCCAACCAAACAAGATTCCCACATTAAGTCTTCCTTGTTTACTTTCAAGGTCATTCCGGAGTAATCTGTCAAGTTTGCTTCATGGAAACTTAGGTAAACGCCATCATCCGTTTTCATCGAAACAGGAGTATTTACTGCGTTATTTGGAATAGATGTTTGTGCTAAACTTGCATGATTTCTGAGTTTTGTAGCATCAATTTCGGAGAACATTGTTGTATTGTACAAATGCTCATAAATATCCCAATCTCCAGGAATCCACCATGTTTTATGGTCTCCTGTCAAATTAAATTGAGTATTTTCCTCAGTAATCAATACCTCTTTCATCGCATCTTGTTCAGGGAACTCATAACGAAATCCCAAGCCATCATTATAAACTTTAAATATGATGTTCATTTTTCTGTTTGGAGCTTGCTGTTCTTCCAAACTCAGTTTTAATTGATTAAAATTATCAACTACAACTCGTTTCTCTCCCCATTGCATTTCCCAGCTAGAATCGTTCGATGAACTTTCAGAATCCACAATTTTCCAACCTTTTTCAATGGCTGGCATGTCCTTGAAGTCAAATCCCATTGAGGAAGGTTCAATTACAGGCTTACCTTTAAAAGAAACCTGGTAAGTAGCCTGGCCTTCTACCATACTCACTTCAACACCAATTTTGCCATCTGGCGATGAAACTTTGGTTGTTATTTTCTCATTGGTACATGATGCAAAAATCATCAAGCAACCAATTAACAAACTTTGAATTGATTTAATTTTCATTGCTGAGTTTATTGATTTAGTTAATCTGTTTTCTTCAACTTCAAAATAACATTAGAAGTTAGTCAATATCTAAAAACAAACCCAAAATATAGAAATCAAAGATGCCTTAAAAAATATTAAACCTTAATTTAATGATACTTACAAACAAAAACAGCACAACAAAATATAGATGACATATAGATCAAATATCTATTTAAACCGACTTAATTTCCATTATTTTTGCTTCAAATTCATCATTTGATATGAGAGATCGATTCTTTATTTTCGTCTTATAAGTATAAATTGTATTTACGGAGAAATTCAAAATACTTGCAATTTTTTCATTATCGTTTACACCCAATCTAATTAAAGCGAATATTCTTAAATCTGTATTTAGGCTTTGAGAATCTTTTAAGTTTATCCTTTCGGATTCCTCAAACAACAAATTAAATCGCTTCACAAAATCAGGGAAAAGTTTTAAGAAGATTCTGTCAAAATCTTCGAATAGTAATTGTCGTTCTTTTTTAGGATTGTAATTTTTTAATTCCGATTGAATTGCTTCGTATTGTTTTGTCATTAACTGTCGGGATATGGCCTTTTTCATGCCTTCCATTTTCTCAATAAACTGTGAACTGAAATTAAAGTAATACCCAACATATTCCTCCTTTATTCTACTTACCTCTCTTAAACTTTCGTTTACTATTCTAAGATTTTCGTTACGCTCACCAATTTCCTTTCTAACCTTTTTTAATTCTTGCAATTTTTTAAAGAATACAATCGCCAAAACGATAATTACAATCAGTAATACAGAAATTACAATACCAATGAGTACAACTAGTCTTTTCTCTTTTTCCAGCTCTCCAACAACAGCTGCATCAATATCCGGTTGGATGAAAGATATTTCCAACCTGCGTGCATCACTACCATAAAATTCAGCATCTTCTCTTGCCTGTTCTATAAGTTTATTTGCTTTCTCGAGATCTCCTTCATGAAACAGTATCTCGGCTAAAATTTTGGAAGCTAATGTTTCTTTCGTAGCCGATAGCACATCTCCAATTACTGCTTTTTCAATCGCTTTTTTTGCCTCATCTTTTTTTCCTAACCGCGCTAAAGCAACCCCCATACCACTCTGACATATTGCCATTTGATGAGGATCGAGATTTAAACCTTCTATTATCTTAGTGTAATATTTTACTGCACTCTTATCCTTTTGATGATTCAGACTTTTAAGAGCCAAAGCCAAGTTATAATGAAAAAAGTTTGCTTTTCCCTCCTGTTCAATTTTATCAACATACTGATCTCCTATCTTTCGGTACTTTGGTGAATAAAATCCCCAACGAGAGTTTGCCAAATCATAATATGCACGATATGCAACGGCATAAAATTCAATTCTTTTTTCATTAGGCAAATCCTGTCCTCTTATGGTTTGTATGGTATCAATGGTTTCTTTGTATAAACCTTTTAATAGTAAAACCAGTGCCAGATTTGATTTCGACTCTGCAATTTTCTCTACATCTTTTAACTGATACGCAAGTTTCAAAGTCTTATTGCCATAATAAAAAGCTGAATCATAAACGAAATACTTATACTCTTTGCTTAAACCTGAAAGCAACTGATATTGATGTTCTAAATTGACATTTTTATCCAAACGATTTATGGAATCAGTAAGTGAGTTTATTTTCCTCCATTTTGCATCATCAATACTATCCTTTAGCTTCAGATAATAATTTACATTCTTTTCTTTATCACTTTGAAATATCGAATTGGAATAGGATGTAAATGATAATAGAATCAGAAATAGTGAGATGAATTGCTTTGAGTACATATTTTAAAATTAAATCAGTTTAATTCTGTTTGATCATTTCGCATTACAAAAATAGGTCTGTTCGGAACAAAATCCCAACAGACCCAACTTTTTAAAATTTTAGATCATTATTTTACAATCCGCTAAAATCAATTCCTTCAAATAGCATACTTGGAGTTTGCCATGAACGATCGGTTAATGGATCATTTCCAACAGCTGCCAGTTGATTCCAAATCTCTTTGTGATTCCCTGTAATATTCATTCCAGCAATAGGATGAAGAATTTCCCCATTTTTCACATAGAAACCCTCAACTCCTACCGAGAAATCACCAGTAGCAGGATTAGAATTACCTCCATTAAAACCAGTAACCAAAATACCTTCTTTCATTTCCCTGGTTAAGTCGTTTAAATCCTTATTACCTTTTTCGAAAATTAAATTTGATGGAGAACCAGTGGTTGGTTGCATCTCTAATTTTTTTCCGTAATAATTGCCAATATAATAGGTCTTAAGGATTCCTTTTTCAATCACTGTCATTTCTTTGGCAGCTAATCCATCACCGTCGAAAAGACGAGAATTACGACCCGACTCAATAAATGGATTATCAATGATGGTTAAAACATCTGAAGCTATCTTCTGTCCAATCTTACCTTCCATGAAGGAACGCTTTTGCTGCAAATTGTAGCCGTACAATGGTTGAAGTAAAGAGCTGAATACTCTGCCAACAGAACGATTTTCAATCAGCATGTCCATTTTACCAGATTTGATCTTTTTTGCTCCAATTTTCTGTAAAGCTCTCTCAACAGCAAATTTTCCAACTCCTTCAGGATTTAATTTGTCCCAAAAACGAGTTGCCATATAATGACCTGCCGAAGGTCTGCTATCGCCTCCATTGATGGAAGCACTTGCGCTCACATAGAAAGAAGTAGATTCGTTGAATCCCTCAACTCCATTGCTCATAACCATGTAGCCGCGTGATGATCCATCGCCATAGGAGCCAGAAACTGTAATGATTCTATCATCCATTCCCATGGTTTCGGCTTCAACCTTCATGGCTGCTTCAATCTTTTCTCGAGGATCAACTGCATCGTAAGTTGAGTCGGACAGTTTCAAATCACGCTCTTCGCCATTGTAACAAAGTTCACGATCTGGTAAAGATCTGAATTTATCTTCAGCAAGATAATTGGTTGCTAAAATTGCTTCTTTAATGAATCTCTCCAATTCAGGTTTATTCAATCGGTTAGTAGAATGCGTTGAATATCTGCCATTCACGTAAAGTTTAATACTTAAGCCACTTTCGATTGACTCCTGAATTTTATCGATTTTTTGTTCTCTAATCTCAACTTCGGATTGCTTAGAGTCATAAACAGAAACTGAAACTTCATTCGCTCCATTTTCCTTTGCATATTTGGAAGCCCAATGGGCCAATTCCATTTTTTTATTGTCTTTCATTGATTCTTCTTTTTAATTGATAAATGATACTGGAATGCAATTATGCATTCACTCCACCAACAGTAAGTTTCGATACTTTTATTGTTGGTAATCCTAGTGATACAGGAACTCCTTGTCCACCTTTACCACATGTCCAGGTACTGCAGTCCATTTTAAAATCGTTGGCTACCATTTCAATTTCAGCCAATGATTCAGGACCATTACCAATCAGGTTGATATCCTTAATTGGTTGAGTCAGTTTTCCATTTTCAATTAAATAGCCTGATTTCACATAGAATGTAAAATCTCCAGCTCCAATTTTCACCTCTCCATTGGTGAATGAATCAACAAATACACCTTCTTTAACGCTGGCAATGATTTCCTCTTGGGTATGAGGACCATTTTCCATATAAGTATTTCTCATACGAGGAAGTGGAGCATATCGGAAGGATTCTCTTCTACCATTTCCAGTAGGGTCAACACCATAATGTTTGGCACTAATTCTATCGTGAATGTAGCTCGTTAACACACCATCTGTAACCAGGTTGGTTTTTTGTGTATCAATCCCTTCATCATCGATATTCACCGAACCTCGAATATTTGGGTTGGTTCCATCATCAACGATGGTAACGAAATCTTTACCAATCTTCTTACCCATCTTGTCTGAGAAAATTGAAGTTTCCTTGCGATTGAAATCTGCTTCGAATGCATGCCCAATAGCTTCGTGCAATAAAATACCTGAACTACCAGCAGCCAAAACAACAGGCATTTCACCAGCTTTAGGCTTCCCTGCCAAGAATTGTCTTTTTGCTCCATCCACAGCTTCTTTGGCTACTTCATCCAGTAAGTCTTCAGTAAGATATTCGAAGCCTACTCGCATTGATCTCGATGAACCAAAATCTTCTTTCTTATCACCATCAATCATTACTACGCTGGCATACAAGCTAAACATTGGTCTGTAATCACAACTCAAAATACCTTCTGAGTTGGCAAACAAAACATAGCTGGATTCGTCATTCAGGTATACTTGAACTTTATCCACTTTTTCATCTAAAGCAAAAATCTTGTCGTTTAGTTTTTGTAGATAAGGGATTTTTTGCTTGATGGATACATCTTCCCAAGCAGTCTTAAACTTGTAATAATCCGGATTGACTTTTTCACTTAAGTTAATAGATGGGAAATCTTTGCTTTCATTAGCAATACTTGCTGCAGTTTTTGCAACTTTAAGCATCGCTTCCAGACTTACTTCTTCAGAAAAAGCATATCCTGTTTGATCACCTTTTAATACCCTTACACCAACTCCATAAGCAATATTAGAACCTGCACGATTTACTTCGTTATCCATCAGACCAACATTGTTCGAAAGGGTATGTTCAAAATACAAGTCACAATAGTCTCCACCTCTCGATAAGGCTTCTGCCATTACTTTTTGTAACATTTCTTTGCTTACTCCAAAATGTTCCAGATACTCATTTAGTCCTGATTGTTCTGTTAATCGATTGCATCCAAAGCTTAGAAAGGAAGGAAGAATCGCCATTCCTGCAAGAGAGACAGATCCTGTTCGGATGAACTCTCTTCTTGAAACTTCATTATTCATACAAATGTGTTTAAGGTTAGGGTTTTCTTTGATTTTATTGGCAGTCAAAAGTTAACAATTTTTATTGTCATAATAAAATCAAAATACAACTATCTACACAAGAGCAATAAAAAAGCGATATCTGATTTACAGGTATCGCTTTTTAGATCGTTATAAACATTGAATATTAAACTATGAACTGAAATAAATCAGTCTTATCATTCAGGTACTCAAAAACAAAATTTCTTTCTGTCATTCGTTCCTGTAATCTCTTTAAATCTTCTGGTTGACGGACTTCAATGCCAATTACAGCTGGCCCCTTTTCTCTACTGTGCTTTTTGTAATACTCAAAGTGCGTAATATCATCACCCTGATCTAAAACATCATTTACGAACTCCTTTAAGGCTCCTGATCTTTGAGGAAAACGAACAATGAAGTAGTGCTTCAAACCTTCATACAGTAGACTTCGTTCCTTGATTTCCTCCATTCTTGTGATATCATTATTGCTACCACTTAAAATACAAACCACATTCTTGCCCTTTATTTGATCCGATATCAATTCCAAAGCAGCAATGGATAATGCTCCTGCCGGTTCAGCAACAATAGCATCTTCGTTGTACAATCTTAAAATTGTTGAACAAATCAATCCTTCAGGAATCACGACCACATCATCCAATACCTTTTCGCAAATGCGCCAGGTTAAGTCTCCCACTTTTTGCACTGCAGCACCATCCACAAATCGATCGATACTTACCAGGGAAACATTCTCCTTTTTTTCGAATGCAGTTTTCATCGATGGAGCACCCTCCGGTTCTACGCCAATAATTTTGGTCTGTGGACTGAATTCCTTTATCCATGCACCAAGTCCCGAAGCCAAACCGCCGCCACCTATTGGTACAATAATGTAATCAATAGGATCGGGACAATCTTGTAGAATCTCAAGACCAATGGTTCCCTGTCCTTCAATAATTTTAGGATCATCGAAAGGATGAATAAAGGTTTTGCCATGCTCTTCTGCATCAGCCAAAGCCTGATTTGATGCGTCATCAAAAGTATCACCAATTAGGATTACCTCGACATTTTCGCCACCAAACATTTTTACCTGTTTAATTTTTTGTCGTGGCGTTGTTTCAGGCATATAAATTACACCTGAACAGCCTAATTTCTTGCATGAGTATGCTACACCTTGTGCATGATTCCCAGCACTAGCACATACAATCCCTTTCTCGAGTTGCACTTTGCTTAAACCAGCAATCTTATTGTAAGCTCCTCTTATTTTATAAGATCTTACCATCTGAAGATCTTCACGCTTTAAAAGGATATTGGCATCATATTTTACAGACAGGTTCATATTTTTCAATACAGGAGTACTTTCCACTACTTCCTGTACCGTTCGACCGGCCTTCACAATATCTGCCATTTTTGGATAATAATATTCTGTTTTTGTTGTCACTTTTCCCCCTTTGGTTAAAGAGCATACAGCAACCAGCTTCCATTACATTCTGATAGCTAACTGCTGTTTGCTGATCGCTTTTTTTTATGCTTTTTCTATATATTCTGCCAACCAATCACCTACTTCGGATGTTGAGTAAGCTTTCTTTCCATCGGCAATATCTTCGGTAACTACACCCGCCTCTAGCGACTGATCAACTGCTTCGCGAATCAAAGCTCCTTCTTTCATCATGCCAAATGCATACTCGAACATCATGGCTGCAGAAAGTACCGTTGCACATGGATTGGCAATATTCTTGCCTGCTGCCTGTGGATACGATCCGTGAATTGGCTCAAAAACAGAAGTGTGAACACCGATAGATGCTGATGGCAACATTCCCATTGAACCTGAAATCACACTTGCTTCATCGGTAAGAATATCTCCAAACATGTTTTCGGTAACCATTACATCAAAACGCTTTGGCCAGGTAATAATCTGCATGGCTGCATTATCAACAAACATATACTCTACTTCGATATCCGGATAATCAGGAGCAACTTTCTGTCCTATTTCTCTCCATAATCTTGAAGTAGCCAATACATTTGCCTTATCAACAATGGTCAGCTTTTTTCTTCTTTTTCCGGCATATTCAAAACCCAATCGAATGATTCTCTCGATTTCTTCGGCCGTATAGACACAAGAATCGTAAGCAGTTTGTCCATCTTCACTTCTTCCCTGCGGACGACCAAAGTAAATCCCACCTGTCAACTCACGAATACACATAAAATCAGCACCATCAACCAGCTCGGTTTTCAATGGTGATTTGTGAATTAATGATTTAAAAGTATTCACTGGACGAAGATTCGCATACAATCCCAAGGTCTTTCTCATTTTCAAAAGTCCCTGCTCTGGACGAACCTTAGCCGAAGGATCGTTATCAAACTTTGGATGACCAATTGCACCAAAAAGTACCGCATCCGATTTCATACACAATTCATGAGTCTCAGCAGGATAAGGATCTCCTACCTGATCAATCGCGGTAGCTCCTACCAAAGCCTCTGTATATTCAAATTCGTGTCCAAATTTCTTTGTGATTGCGTCGCACACTTTTTTTGCCTGCTCTACAATTTCAGGACCAATTCCATCTCCTGGTAATACTGCTATTTTGTAAGCCATTGTTTTTAAGTTATTCTGTTTTTATTTTCTACTTATTTATTATTGCTGGATGATATCCTGCTTAATTGTTTGTTTCTTCCGTGATCTTCAAAAAGCATATCGCTTGCTTGTTTTCTACCTGCGTGAAGTTCAGATTACATCTAGCATACATGTTTGTGTCTTCACTACTCTTGACTAAGCATCTCGCAAAATTGATTACCCTATCCTACATGTCAAGACACTCTCTTGCAATAATGTTTACCTCCTTCGTAATATCAATTAGCCCATATTTACCCCCCGCTTACCCTCGACAAAATGACAAGTAGGGTTCTGATATCATTGTTTGCCCTATCCAGGTTATTGTTTATAGGCTTACATGCTAGTGAGATATCAACTTGATTACACAAAACACACTCTCATACTTGTAGCCCCTCAACCTAATTACAAGCAAAGGGTAAACAAACTTGTTAGCCTCTTCCCTAATCACTTGAAAGGGATCCCAGCGAACTTTACCCCCTTACTTGCATACACGGAAGGGGTCCCAAGGCTTGCAGGCCTCCTTCTGAACATCACGAAAATGATATTAACCATTGACTGACTTCTTCTCAACAATTTATTGAAGATCGTGCAAGCTGTAACTTAGTAAATATCTTTCTCGCTTAGTTTATTACATTGTTGCTCTAACAAATTTAACATTCGGGCAGTAGCTTTAATCGCTGCTTCAACCTGATCGGGATCCAATCCGCGAGTTTTAAACTCTTTTCCTTTAAAATCCCAGGTAATTAAGGTTTCTACCAGTGCATCGGTTTTACCCCCGGGAGGAATCCTCACGAAATAATCCTTCAATACTGGTCGATCTTTTCCCAGCTGCTCGTACACTGACCATATTGCATTCATAAAAGCATCATACTGTCCATCTCCAGAGGCTGTTCCCTCGTGCATTTGTCCGTTAATTTCCAAATTGACTGATGCAAAAGGCCTCATTCCTTTCGATAAAGACAGGGAATAATGCTTTATTGAAATTGGCATTTCTTCCATGCTCTGATTCAAAACATCAGAAACAATATAAGGAAGATCCTCAGTGGTAACGGTTTCTTTCTTGTCGCCAAGCTCTATCACCCTTTGAGTTACCTTTCTCATGGTTTCCTCTTCCAGTGTCATTCCCAGCTCTTCCAGGTTTTTCTTGATATTTGCCTTACCGGATGTTTTCCCCAAAGCATACTTTCGTTCGCGACCAAAGCGCTCTGGCATTAATCGGTTAAAGTACAAGTCGTCTTTCGAATCACCATCGGCATGAACACCACAGGTTTGGGTAAACACATTCTCACCTACCAAAGGTTTATTGGCTGGAATTCTTACTCCTGAAAAAGTTTCAACAATACGACTCACCGTATTTATTTTCTCTTCATTTACATTGATTTGTCGTGACAAGTGATCTTTGATTACTCCTACCACCGAAGCCAGAGGAGCATTTCCTGCTCTCTCACCCAATCCGTTTACCGTGGTATGAATTCCGTTTACTCCAGCCAACACCGATGAATACACATTGGCCAAAGCCAAATCGTAATCGTTATGGGCATGAAAATCGAAATGCAGCTTTGGGTATCTTTCGCGACAAGCATAGCAAAAGTCGAAAGCCTGAACCTGGTTCATTACTCCCAAGGTATCAGGCAACATGAATCTTTGAATGTTTTCATTTTGCAATTCATCCAAAAGGTACCAAACGTAATCTCTCGAAGTCAGCATTCCATTCGACCAATCTTCCAAATAAAGGTTCACTTTTATGCCTAATTCTTCTGCGTAAGCAACGGCATCCTTTACATCCTGAACATGCTGTCCGGGAGTTTTTCGCAACTGTCCCTGCAAATGCTTTAATGAGCCTTTCGACAACAAGTTGACTACACGTGCACCACTCTTGTAAATCCAATCCAGCGAAGCTTTCCCATCAATAAATCCAAGTACCTCGATTTTATCAATCATACCATTTTCTTCGGCCCATTTGGTAATTCGTTTTACCGCCTGAAATTCTCCTTCTGATACTCTCGCGGAAGCAACTTCCAATCGATCTACTTTTACGGATTGCAGCAAGAGTTTAGCCACACCCAACTTTTCGTCGGCATTGAAACTAACTCCCGAAGTCTGCTCACCATCCCTAAGGGTGGTATCCATTATTTCTAAGCTACGCAGTTCGTTCATTTTATCTGTGATTGTGTATTTTATTTGATGAGCAATCAGCCTTTGGCCAATTACTCTTGTTCAAATTCTTCTATGTTTTCTTTTTTATCCAAGAGGTAATCGATATCATCGAATCCATTCAACAAGCAGTTTTTCTTGTAAGGATTGATTTCAAACTCCTCTTTCTCACCATTAAGTGATATGCTTTGTTCTTCAAGATCTACAAGCAATTTCTGACTGTTATCTGCTTCAACTGCAGCAAACACTTTGTTTAAGAACTCAGGAGATACCACTACCGGCAACACTCCATTGTTTAGTGCATTATTTCTGAAAATGTCAGCAAAGAAACTGCTGACGACCACCTTGAATCCATAATCGTGAACCGCCCAGGCTGCGTGTTCTCTTGAAGAACCACTTCCGAAGTTTTTACCCGCAACTAGAATTTGTCCGGAATATTTTGGGTTATTTAATACAAAGTCTTTGTTTTCTGATCCATCAGCAGTAAATCTCCAGTCTCTAAACAAGTTTTCTCCAAAACCTTCACGACTGGTTGCTTTTAAGAATCGCGCAGGAATTATCTGATCCGTATCTACATTCTCAATTGGAAGTGGTACATAACTCGACTCTAATACGGTAAATTTATCTATTGGCATTTTTCTATCTTTTAAGCGATTAGCTTCCAGCTGTACGCCTTCAGCTAAAAAATATTTGTAAATATTTTATTAAAACAATTCTCTAGGATCGGTGATTACACCTGTAACTGCTGCTGCTGCCGCTGTTAGCGGACTAGCCAAAAGAGTTCTTGATCCAGGACCTTGTCTTCCCTCAAAATTTCTGTTCGATGTAGAAACACTGTATTTTCCTGCAGGAACCTTATCATCATTCATGGCCAAACATGCCGAACATCCTGGCTGACGCAATTCAAATCCAGCTTCTTCCAATACTTCAACCAATCCTTCTTCCTGAGCTTGCCTTTCAACTTGCTTGGAACCTGGAACGATCCATGCGGTTACCGAATCAGCTTTTTTCTTGCCTTTAACAAGAGATGCCAACATTCTTAGGTCCTCGATTCTACCATTGGTACAGCTTCCTACAAATACATAGTCTACCTTTTTACCTAGGAGTTTATCACCCAATTCAAAGCCCATGTAATCCAATGATTTTTTGAACGTTGGCAATTCCGATGCTTCAACTTCTTCAGCCGTTGGAATGTTACCAGTGATTCCTGTTCCCATGCCCGGATTTGTACCATAAGTCAACATAGGCTCAATGTCCTCTGCTTTGTATGTGTATTCCTTATCGAACACAGCACCTTCATCGGTCTTCAATTCTTTCCATTTGGCAATGGCTTTGTCCCAAGCTTCGCCTTTAGGAGCAAATTCACGACCCTTTACATATTCGAAAGTGGTTTCGTCTGGTGCAATCATTCCACCACGAGCACCCATTTCAATACTCATGTTACAAACCGTCATTCTGCCTTCCATGGTCAAGTTGCGTACTGCAGATCCTGCATACTCCACAAAATATCCGGTTGCTCCACCTGTTCCCAATTTAGAAATCACGTAAAGGGTAAGATCTTTAGCGGTAACGCCCTTTTGCAGTTCTCCATCAATGGTAATACGCATTTTCTTTGGCTTAGGCTGAAGAATACACTGGGTAGCCAATACCATTTCAACTTCCGAGGTACCAATACCAAAAGCAACAGCTCCAAAAGCACCGTGGGTAGAAGTGTGACTATCACCACAAACCATAGTCATACCTGGTTGCGTGTGACCCAATTCAGGACCAACCACGTGAACAATACCATTCTTTGGATGATTCAATCCATAAAGAGTAATATTATTCTTCTTGCAATTTGTTGTTAAGGTTTCTATCTGATTTCTTGACAATTCATCCTCAATTTTCAGATGCTGATTTACCGTTGGAATATTGTGGTCAGGAGTAGCAACGGTCTTTTCTGGTCGGAAAACTTTTAAGCCACGAGCCTCAAGACCAGCAAATGCCTGCGGGCTTGTTACCTCATGTATCAGATGTTTATCGATATACAATACACTAGGACCTCCATCGATCTTCTCAACCACGTGAGCATCCCAAACTTTATCAAATAATGTTTTTGGTTCCATTTCTTTTTAGCTCTTAACCTCTAGCTTATTGCTATTGGTTTATTTATTATTTTTTCATTCTAGATTTTGCTTACCTCAATAAAGTGACACAAGCAATTATTCAATACTGATTTAGTAAACCACTTTCGAAAGCGCATCTGCCAAGGCCTCAACAGAAGCGGTAATGATATCTACATTGGCACCAAAGCCATATACGATCTTACCATTGTGTTCTAGCTGAACATGAACTTTTCCAAGATCATCGCTTCCTCGAGTTAATGCCTGCACCAAGAACTCTCCCAAGGTGAATTTTTGCTTGATCAGTTTTTTAACAGCATTGAAACAAGCATCGATTGGACCATTACCTTCGGCAGTTGCGGCACAACTTTCGCCTTTAATTTTAAGGTGAACTGTTGCCATTGGAATGGTTGATTTACCTGAAACAACTTGTAACAACTCCAACTCTACAGTTTTAGCCAAGTTTTCTTTCTCGCCCATTAACTCAGCAAGATCTTTCTCGCTCAAATTCTTACGCTGGTCAGCCATCACCAAGAAATTAGAATAGGCTTCATCCAATTCTTCCTTGGACAAATTATAACCCATTTGCTCCAAATGGTGATTCAAAGCTGCACGACCACTACGTGCTGTCAATACAATTGCTGACTCCTGAATACCAACTTCAACCGGGTCAATAATTTCGTAGTTCTCTCTGTTTTTCAAAACTCCATCCTGGTGGATTCCTGAAGAGTGAGCAAATGCATTTCTTCCTACAATTGCTTTGTTGGCCTGTACTGGCATGTTCATTAATGAAGATACCAAACGACTTGCTCCATAAATTTCCTTGGTATTGATATCAGTATGCAATGGCAAATCATGATGTGTTTTAATAGCCATCACAACTTCTTCCAATGAAGTATTTCCAGCACGTTCTCCAATCCCATTAATGGTAACTTCAACCTGACGAGCTCCATTAATCACCCCACTTAATGAGTTGGCTGTTGCCATTCCCAAGTCGTTGTGACAGTGAGTAGATAGAATCGCCTTGTGAACATTTGAAACATTCTCCATCAGGTATTTGATTTTAGCACCATACTCAGCTGGAAGACAATAACCCGTAGTATCCGGAATATTAATTACCGTAGCACCTGCAGCAATTACCGCTTCAACCACTCTTGCCAAATATTCATTGTCTGATCTACCAGCATCTTCTGCATAGAACTCAACATCCTCAACATATCGCTTTGCGTATTTTACCGCACGAACTGCACGTTCAAGGATTTCATCTGGATTCGAATTTAATTTTGATTTGATATGATATGGTGAAGTTCCAATTCCCGTGTGGATTCTTCCTCGTTTTGCAAACTTGAGCGCCTCAGCAGCAACGTCTATGTCTTTTTCAACCGCACGTGTTAATGCACAAATGGTTGGATTACTTACTGCTTTAGCGATCTCGACGACCGACTGAAAATCCCCTGGACTTGAAACCGGAAAGCCAGCTTCGATTACATCAACACCTAATGCCTCAAGTGTTTTTGCCACTTCAATCTTTTCAATAGTATTCAATTGGCAACCTGGCACTTGCTCACCATCGCGCAATGTTGTGTCGAAAATAAATAACTTATCACTCATTTCTTTCGTGTTTTTGATAACTTGGTTAATAGTGAAACTGTTAAAAAATTATTCTATCAATTAATGATGTGTCTTTTTCATTTATACTGCTCCAAAATCTCTTTAAATAGCTTGGGCTATTCGCATCAATTTTGTATTATCTAAATAAAAAATCTTTCATAATTCTCCTGATAAATAATCTTTCAACCGTTTCTTAGTTTTTGTTGTAAAAAAAAAGTTCCTCCATCTTGGAAGAACTTTGCATTATGATCATTTTATCTTTCTCAGATTATAACACAGTCTTCCTACTCGATCTTTTAATAATAATGAGATCAAGAATGAGAATTAAACCAATAATAAATGAACTTGCGTACATCATGTTTTTGTTTCTGTGTTAATGTTTTAGTTGATTTTTTTATTCTGCAACAAACCTAAGAACTATTAAGAATGAGAGAAAACAATTTATCTCAACAAGCTACGATATTCAAAGCAATTCAATTTTATTTATTTTGCTAGCTCGTCATTCATATCTAACTCATTTACGCTGCATTAAACCCTACAACAATAAGTGTAAATATGGGATCTTCAAGCTATTTCAAAGAGTGAGTTTTGAGTGATCATGTGAATGAAAAAAGTAGAAAATAATATATTCTACCCTTCCATTCACACAATAACTACTTTACCTAACTAACTGCACTAGTTATTTTCTGGGCGAAGCTTACGAACAGCTGTTCCTGCTTGCCACATTTCGCTTTCGCGTAATTCCTTCAATTCTTCTTCCAACTTCACACGATAGTTTTCTTCACTATTTGAATCAATAGAACGTTGAGCTTCATTACCAGCAGCAACTTCTTTGTATAGTTTTTCGAAAACGGGTTTGGTAGCATCACGGAAAGGCTTCCACCAATCCAAAGCTCCTCGTTGTGCAGTAGTTGAAGTATTTGCATACATCCAGTCCATACCGTTCTCAGCAACCAATGGCATCAAACTTTGAGTCAATTCCTCAACAGTTTCGTTGAAAGCTTCGGATGGAGAGTGACCATTCGCACGAAGAACTTCATACTGAGCTGCAAAAATACCTTGAATACATCCCATCAATGTACCACGCTCACCTGTTAAGTCAGAATATACTTCTCTTTTGAATGTAGTCTCGAACAGGTAACCTGAACCAACACCAATACCCAATGCAACAACTCTATCGAAAGCTTTACCAGTTGCATCCTGGAAAATTGCATAAGATGAATTCAAACCTCTGCCCTCCAAGAACATTCTTCTCAAACTGGTTCCCGATCCTTTAGGTGCAACCAGGATTACATCAACATCCTTTGGAGGAACAATACCTGTACGTTCTTTATACGTGATTCCAAATCCGTGCGAGAAATACAATGCTTTCCCTGGAGTCAAATATTTTTTAACGGTTGGCCAAACAGCAATCTGTCCAGCATCCGAAAGCAAGTATTGGATGATAGTTGCCTTTTCCAAAGCTTCTTCAATTTCGAAAAGTGTTTCTCCTGGAACCCAACCGTCGGCTACGGCCTTATCCCAAGTTTTTGATTCTTTACGCTGACCAATGATTACATTAAAGCCATTATCTTTTAGGTTTAGTGATTGACCTGGCCCCTGTACTCCATAACCAATAATTGCAATGGTTTCCTCTTTTAATACTTCGCGAGCTTTATCCAATGGAAATTCTTCACGAGTTACTACTTGTTCTTCTACACCGCCAAAATTAATTGTTGCCATTTTGATTTAAGATTATTAGATATTGGTCTTGAGTTTAAATTTTTCAAGTCCAAAATCATGGTTAATTTATTAGATTCTATTTTAGTACTTTTCTATTGATGCATTGCTTATTACTAAGCAACAAATTCTTTTAAATATTTGGTGAAATCTTTTTGCAAACAAGAAACTGCCACTCTTCCTGAACGTGCAAACTGCAACACTCCATACTGTTCCAATTCGTTAAAAAGCTGTTGATTTTCGGCTTTATAACCAACTTTTTCTATTACTAGAAATTCCGGATTTACAGTCAAAATTTTTGCATTCTGATTTCTTACCAAAGCTTCCAAATTACCGTTCAACTTGGAAGAATTTGCAATTTTAAACAATGCTACTTCCTGATGAACAATCTCTTCTGCTTCAAAATAAAGTGCCTTAAAAACACCGATGATCTTCTCCAATTGCAACACCACATTCTCTACTTTGCTCTCATCCATAAAAGCTACAATGGTGTATCGAGAAATTCCCTTCACTTCTGATTCAGAAACCGTTAAACTTTCAATATTGATTTTGCGACGAGAGAAAACTATTGTTACCTCATTCAACAATCCTATATTATTTTCGGAAAAAACCGTTATTGTATACTCTTTCATTTTCTTTAGTATTTAGTAACTAGTATCAAGTAGTTAGATTATTTACCGATTGTATAATCACTCTTTTAGTACTCATTATTAATTCTTAACTATTCGAGTCTCATTTCAGATACTGCGGCTCCCGGAGCAATCATTGGCAATACATTGCTTTCCGTTTCTACAACCACTTCAAGAAAGAAAGCTCCCGGAAAATCAAGCATCTCCTGAATCGCATCCTGTAATTCTTCGCGTTTGCTTACCCTTTTTGCTTTAATGCCATATCCTTCAACAATTTTCACAAAATCAGGATTGTCCATCTCTGTGTATGAGAATCGCTGCTCGAAGAATAAATCCTGCCACTGGCGTACCATTCCAAGGAATGAGTTGTTCAATACAATCGACTTCACCGGCAACTTGTACTGGCGAATTACCGCCAATTCCTGTATGGTCATCTGGAAACCACCATCGCCCGAAACCGAAACAACGGTTGCATTTGGATCTGCAATTTGAGCTCCAATTGCTGCCGGCATTCCAAAGCCCATGGTTCCCAATCCACCAGAGGTAACCTGTGTATTTGGATTCTTGAACTTGTAATATCTTGCACTTGTCATTTGGTGCTGCCCTACATCTGTACAAAGTACTGCCTCACCATTTGTTTTTTCCGACAGACAATCAATTACCTCCGCCATATTAATTCTCTCACGAGATGAGTGCGTTTGTTTTTCAATCACCTTTTCATACTCCAATCGGTAATAATCTTTGAAAGACTGCATCCACTCTTCACGTTCAGAACCACTTACCACTTTATTCAGTTCTGTTAATGCCTGCTTGGCATCTGCCAATACCGGAACATCAACTCTAATATTTTTGTTATGCTCAGATCTATCAATATCGATGTGAATGATTTTTGCTTGCTTGGCATATTTCGATGTATCCCCAGTTACACGATCATCGAAACGCATCCCAATAGCGATCAAAACATCACATTGGTTGGTGTTCATATTAGGACCATAGTTTCCATGCATTCCCAACATTCCAACATACAATGGATGATCAGTAGGGAATGAAGACAAGCCCAATAAAGTACAAGCAACTGGTGTATTTGTCTTTTCCGAAAACTCCATCAACTCCTGCTCTGCTCCCGACAATAAGATTCCCTGACCGGCAAGTATCATAGGTTTCTTGGCAGAATTAATGAGCTCAGCTGCTGCGGATATCTCATCCATATTTAGCTTTGGTACCGGCTGATACGAACGAATCCCTTTACATCTTTCATACTTGTATTCAGCTTTTTGAACCTGTGCATCCTTTGTGATATCAATCAATACAGGTCCTGGTCGTCCTGTGCGAGCAATGTAAAATGCCTTCGCCATTACCTCTGCAATCTCTTCTGCTTTCGTGATTTGGAAGTTCCATTTGGTAACTGGCATCGAAAGTCCAACCATATTTGTTTCCTGAAAGGCATCTGATCCCAATAAACCACTAGGAACCTGTCCTGTAATTACAACCATAGGAGTCGAATCCAAATAAGCATCCGCCAAACCAGTTATTAGATTGGTAGCTCCTGGTCCCGAAGTGGTAAAGCAAACGCCTGGTTTTTTTGTCAATCTGGCATAAGCCTGAGCACTGTGAGTTGCACCTTGCTCATGACGCGACATATAATGTTTTAGTTCTTTCTGATAATCATACAAAGCATCGTAAACAGGCATAATGGCACCACCTATGTATCCAAACATGGTATCAACACCTTCTTGTATTAAACTACGAACCAATATTTCTGCCCCGGATAAGGTTTCACCTGTATTATTCATCTCCTTGATATTTTCTGCTTTTGTTGCTGTTTCCATTTTGTTCGTTTTTTGCTGTTCCATTACAATTGTCGTATCGCTCCTTTGTCTGCCGAGGAGACTAGTTTTGAATAAGCCTGCAGTGCTTTCGAAACAACTCGACCTCGGCCTCTTGGCTGATATGCCTCTTTTCCGAATGCTTCCTCTTCGGCTTTTCTTTCCTGTAGTTCCTCATCCGAAATACAAACATTGATACTTCTGTTTGGGATACTGATTTCAATTTGATCTCCATCTTTAATGAGTGCGATAGATCCTCCCGCTGCTGCTTCCGGAGAAACATGCCCAATGGATAAGCCTGAGGTTCCTCCTGAAAATCTTCCATCTGTAATGAGTGCACATTTGGCTCCGAGGCCCATGGATTTCAAATAGGAAGTTGGGTACAGCATCTCTTGCATGCCTGGTCCTCCCGATGGTCCCTCATAACGAATCACCACTACATCACCTGCTTCTATTTTTTTGGTAAGGATCGCTTCACAAGCATCACGTTGTGATTGAAAAACTTTTGCCGTTCCTGTAAAGTTGAATACCTCTTCGGCAACTCCTGCTGTCTTCACAACACAACCATCCGGTGCAATATTTCCAAACAGTACAGCCAGTCCACCATCTTTGGTGTAAGCATTTTCCATGCTTCGGATACATCCCTTTTTACGATCTGCATCCAAATCAGCATATACTTCATTCTGAGATGCAAAACTCAAGTTTCTTCCCTTTTTACCTGGGCTTGAATGGTAAGTAGACAAAGCTTTATCGCTTACCGTCTTCGAGTTTAGATTGTAATCGTTCAAGGCTTCCTGCAATGTAGAGTAATCCACTCTACCAACATTGGTATTCAACAATCCGCCAGCTGCCAACTCTCCAAGAATACTCATGATTCCACCAGCACGATTCACATCTTCGATGTAGTATTTATCCGAGTTTGGTGCTACCTTACAAAGGTTTGGTGTCTTGCGCGAAAGCTCATCCATGTGATTCATGGTAAAATCAACTTCTGCCTCGCTTGCAATTGCCAACAAATGCAGAACCGTATTGGTTGATCCTCCCATTGCAATATCCAAAGTCATTGCATTCTTAAAGGCTTCGAATGTTGCAATTGATCTAGGCAAAACGCTCTCATCTCCATCCTTGTAGTAGGCATTGGTAATCTCGACAATGCAGTTTGCAGCATCCATAAACAGGCGCTTGCGATTGGCATGAGTTGCCAAAACAGTACCATTTCCTGGCAAAGCCAATCCCAGTGCTTCATTCAAACAGTTCATCGAATTGGCTGTGAACATTCCTGAACACGATCCACAAGTTGGACAAGCAGATTCTTCAATCTCCTGCAATCTTTCATCGCTTACGCTGTCGTCTCCGGCTTTTACCATGGCATCTACCAAATCCAGCTTTTCACCTTTCGATTCTCCAGCCTCCATTGGACCTCCTGATACAAACACAGTTGGAATGTTCAGTCTCATTGCTGCCATCATCATTCCTGGCGTAATTTTATCGCAATTCGAGATACAGATCATAGCGTCTACCTTGTGTGCATTACACACATACTCCACACTATCAGCAATTACTTCTCTTGATGGAAGTGAATACAACATGCCATCATGTCCCATGGCAATCCCATCGTCTATGGCTATGGTATTGAACTCGGCAGCAAAGCAGCCCGACTTCTCAATCTCCTGCTTTACCATCTGGCCAACATCCTTTAAATGAACGTGTCCGGGTACAAATTGCGTAAAAGAGTTTACTACAGCAATTACAGGTTTGCCAAACATCTCTTCCTTCATTCCGTTGGCACGCCAAAGGCTTCTGGCTCCCGCCATTCTTCGGCCCTGTGTGGTTTGATTACTTCGTAACGGTTTCTTATACATTTCGGTTAATAGTTAAATCGTTTATCTTGTGTTTGTTCTCACTTACAGATCAAAAAAAGCGCCCTTCCTTTTGGGAAGAGCGCTCATAAATTCGTTTGTTTCGAAGTTATTGTATATGCACGTCTTCCCTGATCCTCATTCTAATAATGACGATAGAAATAATAATGACAATAATGATTACGTTAAATGATAACATACAATAACCTGATCAAAAAAAAGCCCCTTCGTTTTGAAGAGGCTTTAGATATTTTGTAACAATTAAATTCGTTTACTTAAACATGCAAAGCCCCGTTCTGTGTCCTAGAAGGACAAGAATAATGACGTTAATAATAATGACTGTGCTTAAACGCATGTTGTAATTTTTTTTGTTTGTTTTTAATTTTGTCAACGAACATTTACAATCACTTTCGATCTGATTACGCTGACAAATCTATGCGACAAATGTATGTGAAAAAATCTTTTTTTTCCAAATCCTACGATTCCCAATTCCTGTTTTTACGAAAAATTAATTCTAAATAAAATTCATAACTAGCTGATTTTCTGTATTTATTATTTTTATAGGTTTTTTCTGAAAATGTTAGCTTCAATTCAATTTTATTACTCCAAACTTATTTTTCGCAAAGCTTTGCGCTGATATTTTCTCATCCAAAATCAATAAAAAAAGAGAATCACAATACAATTTTTTTGATGTATCCACTATTCGATTTAAACAAATTAACACATCAAATTTGGCTTTTTCTTTTTTTAGTGATTGCATGAGTGTCCATCAGCTCCATGTTGATGATTACATGTTTCTCCACTATCTTCTACCATTCCTGAAATAAATTGTTGAACCAATTCATCGGCATTACCAGAACATCCTCGAACCACTTCAATACCATTGTTGTAAAGTACATTAATGGCACCTTGACCAATCCCTCCTGCAAGCATTACCTTTACGCCAGCTTCTGCCAATAATGGTGCAATATTCGACTTACAACCACAACCTTGCGGCGAATCCATGATTTCACTGCCTACAATCTCGTTTTGCTCTGAAATCGTATAAATATTATAAAATTCACAATGTCCGAAATGGCCATCAACCTGTTTGTTACTGGTAACTGGTACTGCAATTTTCATATTTGTTTTATTTTCTTTTGATTAAGTATTACTAAATGAGAATATACTCATTTCAGACCTCAAAAGTACAAAACAATAATAATCGTGCAAACTTCTGTGCTTTCTATTTGTATTTTACCGATTAATAAGATGATTGAGAATAGGTTTCTGCATCACATTACCTTTCTACTATTCTACCATTTTACTTTTCAACCTTTGTTCCTTTTATTCATATTTTATCGAATCCACAGGGTTTAAATTGGCAGTTTTGTAGGACTGGTAACTTACCGTTAAAATAGCAACGATTCCCACTACAAACACAGGCACAATAAACAGCAATACTGATATTTCCATTTGTGAAGCAAAACCATTCAACCAATAGTGAATGCCAAAGTAGAACAATGGTAACATTACGACTGTTGCAATAATTAAAAGTCTAAAATATTCCTTTGAGAGCATCAGTAATATGGTTTTAACACTTGCTCCCAAAACCTTACGAACTCCGATTTCTTTTTTGCGCTGATTGGCTGTAAAAGCTGACAAACTCAACAAGCCCAGAGTGGTGATGATAATCCCCAATAAGGCAAATATTCCAAACACTTTCCCAAATCTGATATCATCCTGATATTGTGCTTCGTAAGCCTCATTCAATACATAATAGTTAAAAGGATTTCCCTCAAATAAAGTCTGATATTGATCCTCAATAAAATGGATCAACTTCTTGGAAACAGGAGCCTCTAGTTTTACAGACAGACTGCCCAAAACACCAGGTTGAGTAAGAAAAATAATCGGCTCATATTCTTCCTTTGGAGTTTGGTGTGCATAGTCCCTGATCACACCAATCACTTTTTTCTTTTCCCTACTCAGAAATATATTATCTCCGACTGCATCGGATGGATTATTGTAACCCAAATGGTAAGCTGCTTTCTCATTTATTACCACAGCCTTACTATCCGAAAGATGCAGTTTCGAGAAATTTCTTCCTTTTAACATTTGCATTTCGTACAAATCCAAGAACTCCTCGTTTACCTGGATCAACCTGTAGTTTTTACTGGCTGTGGGTTCATCGCCTTCGCGGTAAATACTTCCCAAATTCGATTTGATATCCTCTCCCGGCACATAAGAAGAATAGGAAACCGATTTAATTTGCGGGTGGCGTTCAAGCTCTTCCCTAAAGGCATCTCTTCGGTGAATTAAAGTAGAATCGCCCACCATTGGCGTACTCAACACAATGATATCATTCTTGTTAAAACCCGGATCCAACTTGTGCATATGGTTCAACTGCATCATCACACTTAAGGTTCCTGCAATCAATACAATCGAAATGACAAATTGCAACAGTACCAGACCTTTTCGAAGTACCAATCCCGCCTTACTTCCCTGGTATTCTCCTTTCAGCATTTTATTCATATCCGTAAAGTTCAATCCCCAAACCGGATACATTCCTGATATGAATACCCCAATAAAGAGCATGGCAAGTAAATTCCAGTAAAACCAATTCTGATGCCAAATGCTGTATTCTACAGGAATGGCAGTCAAGTTTTTAAATCCAGACATGAAAAGCTCAATGAATATCATAGCCAGACCAACAGCGATCAGGTTGATGAGCAAAGACTCCATCAAAAATTGCAATATCACTTTGGTTCTGGAAGCTCCTACTACTTTTCGTAGGCCTACTTCCTTGGCTCTTCCAATGTATGATATGGTAGACAAGTTTAGGAAGTTAACCCAGGCAATCAGAATGATAAAGTAAGCAATGATGTATAGAAAGCTTACTGTTTTTTTATCTCCATTGGTTTCCAACTCCTGCATATAGTGAGAACTCAGATGGATATCCTTAACGGGTTGCAAGTAGAAAAACATTTCCAATTGGAATTTCTTTAGCACCTCACTGATTTGATTCTTGAGCAAAGCTGGAACCTTGGCCTCAACCTGCTTGGGATCGCTTCCTTTTTTTAATCTTACGTAAGTATAAAAACCACTGTACAGCCACGATTTCATTACCCTGGGCCCATAAAGTCGAGCCAAAGTTTTGTAAGAGAGCAAAACATCTGTTTTACAGTGTACATTCGCAGGTCTATCCCTAAAAACCCCATTCACTTCCAAAGTCAAATCCTTATTCATCTTCAGAAGTTTACCTACAGGCTCTTCATTTTGGAAATACTTTCGGGCGATACTTTCCGAAATTACTACTGAATTTTCGGCAATCAATGCAGTCGCTCGATCTCCTTTCACAAACTCGAAGGAAAACATGTTTAAATACTCATTGTCTACCCAATAAGCTCTGTCTTCCTGAAAAACCTTATCCTCATATCTAAAAACACCATGGGCATTGTAACAATGAGCAAGGGCTTCAACCTCTGGAAATGATTCTTTTAACGCTTCTCCTACAGCAGGACAAGCTGATGCAAAACGAATCTCATCTCCTTTTTGAGAGTGTCGTTCCCATCTCACACGGTAAATATCATTTACATCATCATAAAAATTGTCGTAACTGTTGTGATAATTCACATACAAGGAAATGAACAAACAAGCGGCTATACCAATGGCGAGTCCAAGTATATTTACCAAGGTAAACACACGGTTCTTTAACAAATTGCGCCAGGCAATCAGGAAATAGTTTCGTATCATAAGTTTGGGTTTTGATTCGTAATCGACATCAAATACCACACCAGTAATTACTTAGCATTAAATATCAATAAATTGTAAAATACCATCTTTGAATTCCTACTTAAAATCTGTTCACTAACGAACAATAAACTGTACGGTTTTCAGCATTCTTCACATTTCAACTCAGGTTCTTACACATACTTCCCGACTCCTAATGCATTCCCCTATTTAGACCATTTGACTGTTCGACTATTTGACTGTTCGACTGTTGGACAGTTGGACTGTAAAAAAAAAAGAGCCCCCAACGAGAGCTCCTACAACAACAATAACCTAAACTAATGATTCATCTGTTTTATAATCAGACATAAGTACATTGCAAATATGGTTTTTCTTTTCTCTTGCAATGTTTGCTTAGTGTGAAGTCTGCTTTAAGTTTATGGGATAAAAACGAACAATTTATAACATGAGGGTTTCACTGGAAGGAAGGCCTCATTTATCTTGCAAGGATACCCTCACTTTGAGCGAGAGCATCAAAGAGGCACTCCTAACATTTACAATGAAAACAGACTTTGCAAAAGAGCTTTTGCAGCATCCTGAATTCCCGGAGCATTTGATTCACTTGGCCCTGCTACATTCAAAACAGATGGTCTGTGCTCTTTCAACCAGTTTTGAATAATGTGCTTGCTCCCCTTTTCGTGTGGATCACAAATCAGATAAGCCTTATTCATTGCAGTACAACAATCAATGGTCCATTTCGTTCCAGAATCAATAAGATGTGAAGTTGGCATCAAAATCAAACTGGCATCCGCATCTCGCACATTCCATTCGGTTCGCAGGGAACGTGCTACATGACTTGCTGCATTGCTGCGCTCATATGGACTTTCCTTCAAGTCTAATTCTATGGGAATCTTTCCATCTTCCGCTTCCCGATTGGGCGGACACCACCCACCAATAGAAATTCCCAATTCCCGTGCTGCCTGCAAAGCACCACGATCAACCCCAGTTTGACCTCCTGATATGATTTGTTTGGGAATGTGCATCTAATGTGTGAATTGATTCTTTACCTACAAGATAGCACAAAAAAGCAATGAAGTTTGTAATTCATTTTCCATTACCATTGGGAAACTTTGAGAAGGAATCTAAACATGCTTAGCATCTTTGAGATGCTTAGCATATAACAAACACAAACTTATCCGACATAAAATATGATGAAATTTGAATTTATTGATAAAGAAGAATAGTTTATGATATAAGGGTCTCACTCAAAGTGAGGCTCTCATTCATTGTGTACTGATCCCCTCAATTGAAGTGAGAGCATCAGATCTTTTTTATTCATTTCTCAACAACAATCACCCAATTCGCTCCAAGATGATCTCCTTCACCTCATCAATATTGCTGCCATCATACACCACCACATTCTCATGGGTAAATCCCTTGTTGTACTCATTCAAAGGCATTACAACCAAACCTCTTGGGCGGTGCTTTAGCCATGGCATGATGTAACCAGGATAGTCATCCACCAATATCTTTCCGTAATGCCTGCTTTTATTTCGGGTCATGGTAAACTCTATTTCTCCATCTATGTGATTGATGATCCATTGTAGTTTACCCGCCAAGGCTGCCGGATTCCTCCTTGGAGCCTGGGTTAAAATCTCATTGTGATAGCCCAACTCTTTGGTCAGCTTAAAAATATCAAAGCCCAATTGGTATTTCGGAAGATTGGCCCACCACTTCTCATCCGATTTGATCAACTCCATTCTGTCCCATAGGTACTGATATTCGGGTGCATCACCCACCACAAACGGATCTACAAATGGCTCATTGGGTGCTCTCAATTTTTCCAATTCCAATTTCATCGAACCAACATAGTCACAAATGGTTCCGTCCATATCAAATAAGGCTATTTTTTCGCTATCCATAACTTCATTCATTTTGCATGTAACATGAGGGTCTCACTTCAAGTGAGGCTCTCATTCATCTCATATTGATACCCTCACTCTGAGTGAGAGCATCAAAGTATATTTATTCATTAGTTCTTACTAACAAGCGCATTTCTCCAAATGCATTCAAAAATCATTCTGCTTATTTTCTCCATCCTTTTGTAATTGACTTTATTCACTGTATCCGTTGGCTTGTGCAAGTCATGGTTTTTACCATCGAAGAAGAAAATACTTGGGATTCCTATTTCCGAGAATGATTTATTATCTGAATAATCTGTAATTGATGAATAGTTAGACGTTAGCTTGTATTTTTTACTAAGCTGCTTCTCTTGAGTATAAAGAGAGTCTGCCAAATGTTTACCAATAAAATAGAAATAGCCCGGATCATTCTCATGATGATAATCCGCACGTCCGATCATATCGATATTGATCATGAGCTTCACCTGCTCTTTATTTTCAAGTCGATCTGCAAAATACTTAGAGCCCCATATCCCACCTTCTTCTGCCGAGAAAGCAGCAAATATGATGTTCTTTTCAGGTTTGTATCCATCTTGATAAGCTTTCGCGAATGCTTTGGAAAGTTCTATCAATGCTGATACCCCAGAAGCATTATCATCAGCACCATAGTATATTTTATTGTCTACCGTGCCCAAATGATCGTAATGAGCTCCTATAATAATCGATTCATTTGCATTTTTTCCCGGAATATATGCCACAACATTGTTTTCTACAATGGTATCCACCTTCATTGGCTCAACCGAAAGTTTTATTTCTCCAATAGGCTCATTTCCTACTATAGCTTCATTTTTCCAATGCTGTATACTTTTGCCTGTTAATTTCTTTACACTTTTAGAGCTAATGGTCATATACCTGTGATTTGGCAAACCGCTCATAGCATCCTCCATATCAATAGTATTGGGCAATCTGCATTTCTTAAACCTGTTAAAATCTTCGAATTGCAAGGCAATGCTTTCAAATTGATTGCTGCTTTTCGGATTGGCTACTATCGTAAGTTCAGCACCATATTCTTTAGCTATTCTGGCATTTCTGACTGCTGCTCTCAGATTATCATTCAAAGTGAATACCGCTTTTCCTTTCACGTCCAGATTTTTGTAGTCTTCCTCTCTGCCATAACCAGCAAATACAAGTGGAAGTTCTTTGTTGAAATCATCAAACCAACCTGAATACATAAAGTCTTTCTCAGAGAAAAGCTCTGTGTTGTTGGTTTGTAAGTGGGGCACTTTCTTTTCAAAAGTGAGCAAAGGGAAAGCTTGTAAGCAAGTCTTTTCAAAATAAGCTTGAAGTACGTCATTTTCTTCCCACTGAGAAACAATATAGTCGCGAGCAATTTTAATTCCCAAAGTTCCAACCTCTCGGCCAGCACACGAATCCGATGCTAAAATGTAAACATGCTCTTTCAAATTTTTAGCCTTAATGTCTTTGCTATACAAATCAGCATGGCTTTGCGCTCTGATGGCTGTAAATGATAAAATGATTCCAATAAATGCTAACAATATTTTCTCTTTCATTGTGTATTAATGATTTCATTTTCATTCATTTCATCCTATCTTTCCAATCACGAATGCTTTCTCTTACCAGTGAAAATTATAAGCTAAAATCCGCAAGTTCTCTCTATCTGGGGTAACCAATTACACTATTGATCCGATTCCACATTTTTCAGTTCCAGTCTAAAAACCGTATCAATATCATCAGGCAACTGATACGCAAAATGAGGATAGGCTTTTACATTGATGAAGAAATTATCCTTATTCTGATTTCCCCACCAAGAGGTAAATGTGTGTGCCTCGGAACCATCATGCAACAATATTACCTGCTTTGTTTTTTCGGCATAGCCTTTTATATTTATTCCTCCCAGGTGCGGATACATCCAGTGTGCATACAACTTATTGCCATTTTGTGTATAACGCCCCCAATCGGTTTTAGGCAATTCCGGTATTCCGCAAGCATATATACTTTCTCCATTTTTAGACATCCATTTGCCCACTTCCTGCAAAATTTTCACTGATGGTTCAGGAATAACACCTTTGGCATTCGGCCCCACATTCAGCAGCAGGTTACCGCCTTTGCTTACGCAATTTACCAGCGTGTGAATAACAAGTTGTGGACTTTTCCAGTCACTGTCAGTGGCTTTATATCCCCAACTATTATTCAGGGTAAGGCATGTTTCCCATGGAATCAAATTTCCGTATTGATCTTTTATAGGAGCCTCAGGAATTTGTTGTTCGGGTGTATTGAAATCGCCCAGCGGATATTCTGCATCAAAAATACTACTCCCTCCATCTCCTACCAATCTATTGTTTAGTATGATATCAGGCTGATGCTTACGAACCATTTCAATCAGTTCACGCGATTTCCATTTCTCACCTTTGTATTCGCCAAACGAATAATCGAACCACATGATGTCTATATTGCCATAGTTTGTAACAAGCTCTTCAACCTGGCCGTGCATGTATTTTAAATAATTGTCCCAATCGAATTTTTGCTTGCCATATCCTTCATCCTCTCTTTGAGGATGGTTCCCAACATTTGGATAATCTTTGTGATGCCAGTCGATTACCGAGTAATACAAACCCACTTTCAAGCCTTCGGCCCGAAAAGCCTCCAAATACTCCCGTACCAAATCTCGTTCGGGCATGTAAGTTGAGATTTTATAATCTGTTAATTTGCTATCGAACAAACAGTAGCCATCATGATGCTTGGCAGTAAGCACGGCATATTTCATTCCGGCTTCTTTGGCTAGCTTTGCCCATTTCCTGGCATCAAACAAATCAGGATTAAAATCATCGATATATTTCTGGTACTCCTCCGTAGTCAATTTTTTATTGGACTTAAACCACTCGCCACTTGCAGGAACTGCATAGGCTCCAAAATGAATAAACATCCCGAATCGTGCTTGTCGCCACCATTCCGTACGATTCATAATGGTTTCGTAATTGCTTTGATAGCTCTTGTTTGGAAAATCCTGTGCACTAGCAGTATTAACCACAAAGCAAGTTAGAATAACTAATAGGTACTTTTTCATTCGCTTCGTTTTTTCATTCTAAAATTTCCTACCATAATGAGGAGTAGGTTTATTTTTACCTGGTGGTTGATATGATAATCAATCCTTGCTGGTTCGAGTTTGCAATTCGGATTTTGCCCAATGCAAAATATACCTTCTTCTTCATAACAGAACTCAAGCGAAACACTCTCGCCATCAGAGGCAGTCAAACATGCTTAGCATCTTAGAGATGCATAGCATATAGCCATCTGGTGTAATCCTTATTCAATTTTCACCTTGTTGTCGATATAATGATCACACCATCTTCAGCACGATTACCATACAAAGCCTCTCCCTTTTTCCTTGGCAAAGAACCTATGCTTACTTATGGTATCTGCGTAAACTTTAAGAGTCTTTTCTTTCTTCAAATCATCATATCGATACGGCTTACCATCCAACACAATCAGTGGATTTTCTTTAACCCTTGATTGCCCCTTATACTGACTAACCTTTTCATCAATAATCCTCTCGTATTTGTCAAGCTGAAAGTCAATTAATTTGGGCATGGGTTCTGCTTCTTTTTCCTGACTGGCTTTATTCTGACAAGAGAAAAGTGAACTTAGTATTAATAGGAGTATGAGTTGTGATATGATTCTCATGTTTACAATCTTTGGAAGTAATTGCTAGTTTTTGCATTCGCAAAGCACGAGCTGCAAGCTCGCGCTATCTGGGTTTATGAGCCATTGTTGTATACCGTTATTAATTAAAGGGCATGACTATTTTTGAATTATCATATTTTGACACTTTATCCTTAATCGCAATTACAGCCTTGACACTATTACCTAAATAATAATCTTTCAAAATTTCAAGTACTCTATAATGGTTTTGTTTAACTGCAAAAATGTTCCAGACACTATTATTCATAAATACAAAATTTGTATTCGCCCTAGTTTCAATAGCCCCTTGATAACGAATTTTCTTTTCATCAAAAAGTCTGTTACTTAAGGACGCATTTTTTCGTCTGTCAATAAGAACAAGGTTACCTAGTCTATGTAACCACTCCATATGTTCTTGCGAATCAATATCCCAAGATGTATCTTGTATTTTTCTAGGTATTAAATGCTCAACAGAAGAATTATTTTTGTTGAACTGTATACTTGTATTAAAATTCCCTAACAATAAGTCAAGTTTTAATAGAAGATACCTTGTTTTATTAATTCTTGTTCCAGCATAACTCCCCCAATTTTCCTTATCTAGGATTGCAAATAGTTCGTTAATATCTAATTCTGTGGACGCTTTTTCGTCTTGGTAATCATATTTTAAATATTCACTTTCAAGAAAATTATCAGCTGCAGTCTCAATTGATGCAGTATCATAATTACTTCCTTTAAATTCATTCATTTTTCTCAGAATAATAAAAACCCTTGTTTGAGAAGTTCGTTTTCCTGTCAACCATGGGATTGAAAGTAAATTATCAAGTTTGATGATAAAATCTATAATACGATATTCTCCAAAACATTCTCTATAGTACATCAATGGTGTCATATATTGGTTACCAAATACTGAAGTCAGAATCATATTTAGATTTGAGAACAAGCAGCCCGTTTCTTTTGAAGTAATGCTACCATTGGTTATTGCTTCATAGTGCCCAACATACTTTTCAACAAATTCAAATGTAGAAACTCCTTTTTTTAACATGTTACGCTTCCACATAAACTCGAAAGCTTTGGGTAAGCTTTGGTTATCATCACTCCTGTATTTCATATTGATAAAAACCAATGACCATAAAAAATCATCAAAACTTGAGAAAGGTTCTCCTATATTATCCTCAAAGCTTGTCCACTTTTCTGCGTATTTTTTACGCTCCTTATCATCTGAAATTATTCTCAAATTTTGGGCTCTTAAAATATCACTTACTTGTAACTGTAAACCTCGACTATTTAATACCGTAAATAAGTTGTATGCATCATCCAAATTATTTGGAGTTGCTAGGTATAAAACTAAAACCTTTGATGAAAGATACTGAAAGAACTGCTGCACAAACTCTTGATATTCATCATTATCACCCTTTGTCTTGCTTAAGTTTTTCCACCATTTCCTTATTGACAAAATGGATAATGCCATATTCCGAACTGATGTTGAATTAGTTTTTGTATTTGCAAGTTTTGACAATTCATCTTCGTTATCAGTGCCTCCTTCTTTCAATAAATATTTGTCAAGAAAGTCTTTATCATCTCTAATTTCAAATACAATTCGATTCCTTTCTGGTACACCATCATAAACATCTTCTTCCTGCCTTAGTCGATTAACGACTTTCTTTTTTAATCTGTTGTCATCTGATAAATCTCTAATTACACCATGCAATAAGAACAGAGTAATAAATCTTTGTTGTCCATCTAGTATGTCTTGATAAGTATATTTAAGTCCATTTGATTGAACTGTCTTTGTATTCCAAATCATACAGCCTAGAAAATACTCTTTATTATCATCATGCTCAATCGCAGCTGTTAAGTCATCTAGCAGTGCTGTTACTTGGTCATTGCCCCACACGTATGGTCTTTGATATTCTGGTATATTGTAAAAGCATTCAGGAGCAAATACATCTTTTATATATCGTTTTCCTGTGTCTAAATTATAATTATCCATTCTTACACTTGTTTATGTTATTCTTATTATTTTTTATCTTTTGCGACTGTTCAGCAAAGGCATACAACATAGGTATAAAGTGCAATGCTCCTTGCTCCACTTATCCATTCATTTTCACTTACTCCTGGCATTCTTATCCTTACACACTTCACCCTTATAAAATTCCGATTCTATTCATGCAAGATTAAAATGTATCTCTATCAGCAATAAGCAATAACGAATTTAACCAATAATTATCTATTTACATATGCAAACACACATAGATTCACTTTAAATAATAAACAAGCTTGTAAACTATTGTATTCATTAACACAATCTTCTCAATCCAAACAAAAAGCCACCAATCACTTGGTGGCTTTAAAGCATAGGCAAAACAACAGAGAGTTAAGAGCAGGCTATTCCACTGGCACTGCTTCTTCTACTTTAATGGTATTTAGTACCACATCTAATGTGGTAGTTTTGTCGGGAACAATCAGTATGTTCACCGTCACACTTTGGTACGACTTTCGGCTAAAGGTCAACTGGTGTTCACCAGGTGTTAGGTTTTGGAAATTGAATCCTCCTTTTTTACCTCCCCGAATCACTGGCTTGGACCCATCAACCGAAACCCTAACCTTTCGTACCGGAGCACCTTTTTCGTCCAGAATCGTGCCCACCAATGCTTTTCGTCGCTTTGGTATGGCATCTACATCTACCGCCAAGGCAAATGCACTGTACAAATCAGGATTCGATTGCTGGTACTTGGAACGCATGTAATCCTTAAGCGAATTGTTCATGATGTTCCTGTAACGCTCCAAGCCATCTTCCAACTTCACGGTAATGTCGTGCTGACTTCTTCTAAACTCCTGCGGAATGTCGATTACAGCCTGCGCAGCCGCAATGGCAGCCTTTAAGGCGGTAATGTCCTCAGCACTAATGGTTGCCTCAGTCACCTCCGTAGGATTTTCCTCCATAATCATCACCACTCTTTCAGCACGAATCAATACCTCTACATCCCTACAACGCGAAAGCTCGGTTTTGGAGCAACCTTCGATATTGGTAAATACTTTGAAGTTCGTGTAGTTGCCATAACTACTCATCACTTCACAAATCTTCACCGTAAGCTCAATCAAGCCATTAATTTTACTTGATTTTTCCTGAGTCAAAGCCTTGCTGTTTCTATCCTGCTGGCCCAATAGCTCACTAATACTTTTTTCGATACTCTCAATATCAGTAGCCATTTTCACCAACAAAGGATTCTCAGCAATCTCTGTCTCATGCTCTTTCTTAAAAGTCAGGAAGCTTCTCATCTGCCTGACCAATTGTTGTTGTATGTTGTTCATATCAGAACGGGTTTAATTGTTACTTACATCTTATACCAATTATATATTAAAATGCGCTGGTATAATGCCGATACATATTTAAAGGGCCTTTAGAAGTGATACGCTCTAAAGGCACATTTTGAATAGTAATCGGTATTATTAGATGTTTTTTTTGGTTTGCATACGAATGGGCCTTGTTTCCATTCGCTTGTTGTTTTGCCTAACTCTTATTTTTCTATTTTCCTTTTATCTTATTTTGCTTTCCATGCATTCACTCCTTTCGTTTATTGTATGTGCTACCCACACATGTTGTTGGTACTACCAGCTTTCATTGTAGTCTTTCCATGGCTTTATGTATTCACTCCCAGCTATTCTTGTATGTACTACCAGACTTCATTGTATCCACTACCAGATGTTCATGTATGTACTCCCATCTTTACATGTACATACCACCAGCAATTCATGTATCCTCTACCATGTTTTATTGTAAGTACTACCAAGACTTCTTGTATTTTGCTTTTTGTTAAGCTGTTCACAAGTCACATGCCTTTGTATCCCTTACAGAATAGCAGGTATACCGATTATTAATTCGTAAAAGTCATTTATTTGAATCAGTCATTGCTGACCGCCTTCCCTGGTTTATGGGAAAAGAGTAGGTTCGGTAGGATGCGAACACATAACAGACGAGCTCACAAGAATCTCATGATCATTTTCATGATCAAAACAAGTATTGTGAAGCTTTAAATAACAGATTGGCGAATGAATTTGTGCCTTGACAAGATTCATTCAGCGACGCACCGTGCTCAATTTTTCAAGAGTTTCTTTCGGATGAGTACTTGCCAGCTCTATTGGCTTGCAAAGCTCATAACATGTAGAATTCATAAATAACTCAGTTTAGTTTGCGTTTGCTTATTTATAGTCCCACGGCAAACGACATTTATAATTTTCTTCCCTATCAGACCATTCATTGAGTCAGGTGAATGAGTCTGTCATTTCAAATCAATATACAATATAATTATTTTTATTCTGTAAACAAATGAATATGTATTTTTTTAACAGTTTGATTATGAAATACACCTCACCTGCCCTCTCCTTGAGGAGCAATGTCATTAAATTAAGGCTGAAAGTCTTAAAGCATTAGCAAAGGGCATCGCCCTACTCTATTGCTGACGCCTCTTCGAGGCTACACGTAATGACATTGCCTCAAGGAGAGGGAAATGGCTGCTACATATTTATACAACCTATAACTTTTAGTTCCTTCTCCTTATAAAACAATATTTTTAAGTCAGCAACCTTTCCCACCCACACCCTTAAATCCCTAAAGGGAACAACGCACAGGAAAAGCCCCTTTAGGGGTTTGGGGTACATTCTTTAACAATAAACCTCCACAAAAAAAGAGGCGCATCAAGCGCCTCCTTATCCCCCTTTATTTGTTCAAGCTACCAAAACATTGGTAACTGTTTACTGATAACCGTTCATTGATTACTGCTAACTGATCATTCTTAATTGATCATTGTTAATTGCTAATTGTTCCATGCTATAGGTTTTCTTTTAGGAAGTCCACCATCTTGGTAAACAAATGCAATCTGGTTTGTCCCCCGTAAATGCCATGATTGCGATTCGTATACAAGTGCATGTCGAACTTTTTGTTGTGCTGTACCAATACCTCTGCCAGCTCCAATGTATTTTGTACGTGAACATTATCATCCGAAGTTCCGTGGATCAACAAGAACTTTCCTTTCAACTGATCCGCAAAATGAATGGGTGCATAATTGTCGTATCCTTCCGGATTCTCCTGTGGTGTTCTCAGGTAACGCTCCGAGTAAATGCTATCGTAATAACGGTAGGTAGTTACCGGTGCCACCGCGATTCCTGCTGCAAACACATCAGCTCCGCGGAACATACAAAGCGAAGACATCTGTCCACCAAAACTCCATCCATATACCCCAATTCTATCGGCAGCAATGAATGGCTGTTTTGCCATGTACTTTCCGGTTTCAATCAGGTCGATGGCTTCCAGGTTCTGAATCTGCATGTATGTACATTTCTTGAATGCCTCTCCTCGTCCACCGGTTCCACGGTTATCCACTACCACAACCACAAAGCCCTCTTGTGCCAAATATTCCAGCCAGTCGAATTTATATCTATCCAAAACTTGCTGAGAACCAGGACCACCATAAAAGTGCAAGAGTGCAGGGTATTCCTTGTTTTCATCAAAGTCAACTGGTTTCATCATCCAGGCATTCAATTTCACACCTTCTGATGTTTCGAACGAGAAAAATTCACGCTTTGGAATCTTGTACTCCTGCAATCTCTTTTTCAATTCTTGGTTGTCTTCCAGAGTACGAATCAACTTGCCTTTGGCATTGTGAAGCGTTACCACTGTTGGCACGCCATTGGCCGAATAGTAGTTGATAAAGTATTTGAATCCCTTGCTGAAGTTCGCAGAGTTTGTTCCCACCTGCTCACTCAATTTATGGGTTTTCTTTCCTTTGATATCTATCGAGTAGATTTCTCTTTGCAATGGAGAAACGGCTGCAGCCTCGTAGTAGAATAATTTCTTGTCCTCATCATATCCCAGGTACTTGCTCACTTCCCAATCGCCTTTGGTTACCTGGCGAACCAACTCGCCTTTCATATTGTACAGATAGATGTGGTTGAATCCTGATTTTTCGCTGGTTACAATAAAGTGCTTGTTGTCTCTCAAGAAGGTCAAATCATCGTTCACATCTACCCAAGCCTTGTTCTTTTCTTCATACAACAAATGGGTTTGGCCATTGTCAGCATTTGCCAGCAACAACTCGTAATGATTCTGATGTCGATTCATTCTCACCAAGCTTAAAACCTTCGGATCTTGTGTCCATTTGATTCTTGGAATGTACTGATCGATTTCTTCTCCCACATCAACGCTAGTGGTTTTCCCATTTTCCAAATCGTAAACATGAACACTAACCACCGAATTCTTCTCTCCTGCCTTTGGGTATTTGAAAGTATAGTTTTCAGGATATAGTGCGTTTGATTTCTTTTCAGGATTCAAGCCTTTGAACACAGTCATATTGAACTGTTTCACTTCACTTTCATCAAAGCGCATGTAGGCAATTCGCTTGCCATCAGGCGACCACTGGTAGGCTTGCCAAAACGAAAACTCCTCTTCGTATACCCAATCTGGCGCACCATTAATAATGTGATTGTATTTTCCATCGAAAGTGAACTGTGTCTCTTTTCCTGATTTCAAATCTTTCACAAATAGGTTGTTTGCTCGGTAGAAACACACCTGGTTTCCTGATGGAGAGAAATCTGCCAATTGCTGTCTTCCTTCCGATAGTTTTTCCAGTGTCTTTTTGTCTCTGTCATACACAAAAAACTCTGCCGAGAACGAATGACGATAGATGTCCTCACGATTTGTTGTAATCAAGATCTTTCTTTCGTCTGCCGAGAATTGGTAACCATCAATGCGCTTTACCTTTTCGGTTCCTACATCCGATAGACTGAAAATTGTTTCTTCAAACTCACCAGTTGCATAAGCAAACTGCTCTATTTTGGTTCCATATTTCAAAACGGTGTAGCTTTCGCCGCTTTTCATCGATCTTAATCCGTAAACCGATCGGGCATAGAAGGTTCCATTGTTGGTGATATCTTCAAGCTGAAAACTTTTTTGTGCCTGTACACCAAATACGCACAAAAAGGCAAGTAATAGTAATGTTAGTTTGTTCATTGTTGATTTTGGTTCATTAAAATACAACCCACTACTACATCCATATGAGCGTGAGTTTCTTATTTTTAGTTAATTAGTTCTAGTTGGGAATTAGCCATACAAGGCTAATCTATCTCTGTGTAGAGATGGAGAGGTGTTGCTGTATCAACAAATCCAGCATTCGTAAAGACCTTTGTATGATCTGTTTTGCAATATGATTGTAATGTCGTGCATAAGTATCGGTAAATCTATGAATTTTTCGGCATTTTAGATTCTATTGATTTTTGTACTGTCGTGGATTTATAATGATTCTAATTAATTGTAATTGTAGAGACGCACGGCCGTGCGTCTATGCGATATTGGGTGGCATTATTTAGACGCACCGCCGTGCGTCTCTACTGTACGCCCCTACAAATTTCCTTTGTACAATTTATCCTTCTGCCAATTGCTTGGATTATCGATGATGTAATTTTGAATTCGATGATATTCCTCAAAATCACGAATGATGTGATCGTAAAAACGGGTTTGCCATACCGGCATTGTTGATTGTCGGTATTGATTGATTTTATTGGTTGCTGCCGATTTAAAACCTGCAACAAATGATGATATGGATTTTGGTGGTCGATATGCCACCCCTTGTAGAGACGCACGGCCGTGCGTCTCTACGGGTTCATTTCCATTATTTTTGATTTGCAAAATCGCATGAATATGATTCGGCATGATTACATATTCTTCGCAATACAATTCATCGCGTATTGAAAATGATTTTAACCACTCTTCTTCAACAATCTTGCCTATTGGCGATAAAATCATTTGTTCCGATTCAATTTCACCAAACAATATTTCCTGATTCTGGGTACAGATGGTAATAAAATACAAACCTTCACTGGAATAATCCCACCATGTTGCCCTTGCCGATGGAATTCTATATTTGTTTTGAAATTTGTTCGTTTTCATTAGCTGATATGAATCATATGTCTTTTAAATTTAATGGTTTGATACGGTATAAAAAAATAGAGACGTACTGCCGTACGTCTCTACTGATAATTTCATTAATTAATATCTGCTATCGTTTAGTTGAACTCTCCTTTCAATTGCTCAACCCAATTTTTGATTCTATCATTGCTCAATGCTGCCTGATTTTCAATATCCAGTGCAAGACCTAAGAATTTTCCATCACGCAAAGCTGCCGACCTTTCAAACGTGAAGCCTTCAGTCGAAGTCAATCCAATCAGTTTTGCTCCTCTTATTTCCAAGGCTTTGGCCAAAATTCCAATGGCATCCACAAAATTCTCTGGATACCCAACCTGATCACCTAATCCAAACAAAGCAACTGTTTTGCCTTTTAGTTTCAGGTCTTCAATGGCTGGCATAAACTCATCCCAATAGTTTGGCAATTCGCCATCGAACCAGGTAGGAACGCCTAGCACCATATTGTCGTAGCTAAGAAATGTTTCCTCGTCTATTTCTTCAACATTTACTTTGTCGATATCTACAGCATCACCAAATGCATTCTTAATCTTCTCTGCATTCTTCGCTGTCTTTATTGTATTGAAACTATAGAATAATCCTATCTTTTTCATTTGTTTCACTATTTAATCAAGAATTAGTAATCCAACAGATCTTTAGCTGCTGCATAAATCTTATCGTTGTTTGGAAGAATTGCTCTTTCCAGAATTCTATTAAATCCTACAGGAGTAAATGTTGATCCCACACGTTTTACTGGTGCATCTAACTTTTCGAATGCCTCTTCAGTAATCATGGCCGAGATTTCAGCTCCAAATCCTGAGAATACTTTGTCTTCGTGAACCACAAGTACTTTATTGGTTTTTGATACCGATTTCAATACCGTTTCTTTATCCAAAGGAATTAAGGAACGAAGGTCAATCACTTCAACCTGCTTGCCTGATTCTTCCGCTAACTTGTCAGCAACCTCAACACACATGTGAGTAGTATTTCCGTAGGTTACGATAGTCAAATCAGAACCTGCTCTTCTTACACGTGCCTTACCAAAAGGAACTTCGAAATCTTCCGGTACCGGAGTGGCTGCCTTAGGATCATTGTACAAAGCCTTGGGTTCCATGAATACAGTCATACCTTTCGAACGCATACTGGTTCTTAACAAACCTGCAGCATCATCGGCATATGATGGGTAAACAATTCTAACCCCTGGGAATGTGGTTAATGCACCTTCGATGTTTTGTGAGTGATACAATCCACCACCAATGTATCCACCTGATGCCAAACGAACTGTAATGTTCGGAGAGTATTGACCTTTCGATCTCCAAAAATCGTGAGTAGTCTCAACAAACTGTTCCATTGCCGGCCAGAAGTAATCTGCAAACTCAGCACCTTCAACCACAATTCTGATCTTATCGTTGAAACGGCTCATACCATTGGCTGTTCCCATGATATAGTCTTCGGCAATCGGAGCATTAAATACTCTCTCCTTACCAAACTCCTGTTGCATTCCTTTCGAAACATTGAAAATACCACCCTTGTCCTTGTTGGCAATATCTTGTCCCCAAATGTAAGTATCAGGATTGTGTCGGAATTCTGCTTTTAGGGTTTCGTTCAAACCTTCAATCAGCTTTTTCTCATTCCCTGTATAATCATGCGTTCCTTCCGGATATTTTTCTGATACGTAAGCTTCAGGCAATACAAAATCATAGATGGATGCCGGATCTGGATCCGGAGCAGTTAAACCTGCCTTATGCGCTTTTTTAACTTCCAGCTTTACTTCTGCATCAATGGCCTGAAGTTCTTCTTCGGTAAATCGCTTGTAGCGCACCAACATTCTACGGTACTTCGCTAGCGGATCATACTCCTGCACGTAGTTCAACTCAGCATTATCACGATATAGCTCATGACGATCGGAGTTGGAATGTGAACCCATTCTTACACAGTTGGCCTGTACAATAACAGGAGTTGAATTTGCCAATGCATATTCTTTGGCTTCCAACATGGCATTCATCGAATCGAATACATCCTTACCATTACAGTGAATAATTTTAAGGTATTTCAATCCACGAAAGTTGTCTGCTACCTTACGATTTGCAGTTTGATCTTTCTTAGGAACGGAAATTCCATAACCATTATCCTGGAAAACAAAAACAACTGGCAATTGCTCATTGGTTGCTCCGTTAATGGCTTCGTAAACATATCCTTCCGATACCGATGATTCTCCCTGCGAGCTAAACACAACACCTTCGTGCTTGTACTTCTTCATGGCACGACCAACACCTACTGCATGCAGCGTATGGTTTCCTGTACATGATGATACATTGTGAATGTTCCACTCTGGTTTTGCAAAGTGATTCGACATGTGTCGTCCACCACCTGCAACATCTGTATCTTTCGAAATTCCGTTAAAGATTACCTCTTCGGCTGTTAATCCAGCTGAAATTGAGGTAAGCATATCTCTGTAATAAGGGAATAAATGATCTGTTTCCTTGTCGAACACCTGACCAATGGCCAACTGAATTCCATCATGTCCTGCATATGGTGCATGGTATGACCATCCAATTGCCTGCTTCAGATAGTTAGGTGCTTTTTCGTCTAATGCTCTACCAAGAGTCATTAAATGATACCAACGACCCAACAATTCTTTGGAAGTGTTCTTAATACTAAATTTTTTCGTCTCGGTCATCTCGTTATTCTTTTCTTTCTCAACTGAGGTTAATTCTAATGTTTCCATAATTAAATAGATCTGTTGATATCAATTTCTTCCAGGTAGTCTGCAATTTTTCTTAGGAATGCTCCTCCCAAAGCTCCATCTACAACTCTGTGGTCGTACGATAAAGACAAGAACATCTTTTGGCGCGGCACAATCACATCTCCTGCCGGAGTTTCCATTACCGCTGGCTTCTTTTCAATGGTACCAACTGCAAGTATTGCAACCTGTGGCTGATTAATAATTGGTGTACCCATTACATTCTTAAATGATCCAAAGTTTGAAATGGTGAATGTTCCACCTTGAATGTCATCTGGGTTTAGCTTATTATTTCTTGCATTATCGGCCAACTGGTTCATGTCATTTGCCAAACCAATCAGGTTCTTGTGATCAGCATTTTTAATTACTGGCACAATTAGGTTGTTACTTGGCAATGCAACTGCAACACCAATGTTTATATCTTTCTTTAAGATTACATTATAACCATCCACCGATGCATTGATTCCTGGGAACTCTCTTAATGCCTTGGCAACTGCTTCAATAATAATTGGCATGAAAGTAAGCTTGGTCTTCTCTTTCTTAAAGAATTCATCTTTAACTTTACTTCTCCAGTTTACCATATCGGTTACATCGGCTTCAACCATTGCTGTTACGTGAGGGGAAGTTTGCTTCGACATTACCATATGATCAGCAATAATCCTTCTCATTCGATCCATCTCCACAATCTGATCCTGTGCTCCAACTGACATGGAAACTTTTGGTTTTTCGATTTCCTGAGCTGCCGGTTTTTGTTCTTGCACAGTTTTCTCAACAGGAGCAACAACAGAGCCATTTCTCTGAGATAAGTAGTTTAATACATCTTGCTTTTGTACTCTACCATCCTTACCCTTTCCTTGAATCGAATCTAATTCTTGAATGGAAATATTCTCATTTTTCGCAATACTCTTCACCAATGGAGAATAAAAGCGACCACTTTCCGATTTAAAATCATCTACCTCTTCGGCAACAACAGTTTCTTCAACAAGCACCTCTTCTTTGGCACTCTGTTCTGCTACAGGACTATCTGCAACATCATCAGCATCACCCATTGCAATTACTGCAACAACTTCTCCAACAGGAACCAAATCATCCTCCTTGAAACGAATTTCAACTATTTTCCCTTCAACGGGCGAAGGAATTTCCGAATCAACTTTGTCCGTTGCAATTTCAAAAAGCACATCATCTTCTTCTACTTGATCGTTCAGTTTCACGAACATTTTTGTGATAGTAGCCTCTTGCACACTCTCACCCATTTTGGGCATTAGAATTTCAAAGCTAGACATATAACTTATCGTTTAATATTTATACTCATATTTAAATGTATCGATACAAATATAAACTTTTATTCTTATTTAGACTTGTTTAAGATTGAATATTTTGCAATCTCTACATTGCAATTTTTTATCAGCATATCGATTTTATAAAATCGCAAAGTTCTTTAAATCTGAGAAGTCTTTATTTGCTATCGATTACCGGACTTTTAAGCCCTCTAGAATTAATTACAATTAACTAAAGGAATTGTTAGCATTTTGAGTTAATTTTGCATTCACAAATCAGAAACTCATGAAAGATTTTACCTATCAATTTAATATTAGCGCTAGCCAGGAAGAAGTTTATAATGCTTTAACCAATTCTTTTCAAATTGAATTATGGACTGGATACCCTGCCACAATGGATGATAAAGTTGGAACTGTTTTTTCTCTTTGGGAAGGAGATATTTCAGGATGCAATTTGGAGATGGTTAAAGATTATAAAATTGTCCAGGAATGGTTTTTTGGGGAAACTGAAAATCCATCAATTGTTAGCATGGTCTTGAAAAAGGCAGGAAAAGATACTCGTATTGAATTAACTCATACAAATATTCCTGATGATGCTTATGAAGAGATTGTAGAAGGTTGGAAGGAATATTACCTGGATTCAGTGAAGAACTTTCTTGAATTCTATTAATGGCTATTAGCTTTTGGCTATGGGCCTTTAGCTAAAAAAAGCGCAAGAACCATTTAAGTTCTTGCGCTTTTTTATATCGGTCAGTTGTATTATTCTACGATAATCACCTCATCGAATATTTCAATTTTATCTCCAGGACGAATCTTTGCACGTTTTCTGGTTTCTACTTCACCATTTCGCAATACAATTCCATCTTCTACAAATATTTTTGCCTGTGCCCCACTTTCACTCACACGAGTTGCTTTTAAAAGCTTAATAAGTTCGATGTATTCCGTATCTATTTTAAATGTAATCATGATTTTAAATTTTATACCTCTTAAATGCTAATATACACATAGGGATAATGCCGATAGATTGTTAATACTCAATTAAGAGCATAGCGATATAAGTAGTATTTTAACAACTAATCGGTATTAGAGCAACAAAAGTAGTCAAATCATTTTCTAATGAAAGAACAAATAAGCTATTAATATGGCTGCAATAATTCCTGCCAAATCAGCAATTAAACCACAAGTAACCGCATATCTCGTATTCTTGATCCCAACCGCACCAAAATAAACCGCAATGATATAAAATGTGGTATCCGTTGCTCCCTGTAATGTAGATGCCAATCTTCCCACAAAGCTATCTGCTCCATGCGTTGTCATTGCGTCCACCATCATTCCTCTTGCTCCACTTCCACTCAAAGGCTTCATCATGGCTGTTGGCAAGGCTTCAACAAAATCAGGATCTACCGAAATTAACAAGCAAAGTCTTCTCATGCCTTCCACAAAAAGATCCATTGTTCCTGATGCTCTGAAGACACCAATGGCAACCAATATGGCTATCAAATACGGTATGATTTTCACAGCAATATTGAATCCTTCTTTGGCTCCATCGATGAAACTTTCATATACATTCACCTTATTTTTAGCTGCCAATAGAATAAATGCAATAATAATCCCAAACAGAAACACATTACTTACAACCGTTGAAACTGTTGTGATTTGTTCTTTTTCCAGACTTGAAAAATATGTAATGATTCCTACAATAATGGCAGTCAATCCACCCAAATAAGCCAATATAGTTCGGTCCCACAACTTGATTTTCTGCACGACTGATACACTGATTAAACCTGCAATGGTAGAAAAATAGGTAGCCAATAGTATTGGTATAAATATATCCGATGGATTCGCAGCTCCCAACTGAGCACGATATACCATAATGGAAATCGGAATGATCGTCAGTCCCGAGGTATTTAAAACCAAGAACATGATTTGAGCATTCGAAGCTTTATCTTTATCGGGATTGGCTTCCTGCATTTCCTTCATGGCCTTTAAACCAAGAGGCGTGGCCGCATTATCCAAACCCAACATGTTAGCTGCAAGGTTCATCATGATTGAACCATGTGCCGGATGACTTTTAGGCAATTCCGGGAACAATTTGTTAAAGAATGGTCCTATCAACCTGGAAAAGACTCTTACAATTCCACCATTCTCTCCTATTTTCATGATTCCTAGCCAAAGGGTTAATACACCAGTTAATCCTAAAGAAATATCGAAGCCTGTTTTGGCCATATTAAAGGTAGAGTCAATCATTGCTGGGAATACATCCATGTCTCCCCAAAAAATAAGCTTGATTAAACCTACAACAAAGGCGATCAGAAAAAAGAAAATAAAGAGATAGTTTAATGCCATACTGTGTTCTTAAATAGAATAAAATACAAAATTACTTTTTGCTTCGTTTAGATTGAATCATTTTAAGCCTTTCTTTTGGATAATCTTCGCCTGATTTTAATTGAAGTGCTTTCTTGTAATAAAATCTGGCTACCGTTAAGTTTCCTTTATCAAAGGCAGAGTCCGCTTTTGTTATGACTTCCTCATACTCCTTATCCAACTTCATGTCTTTCTTCGATTTCAACAACTCATCAATCTTCTTCAGTTGATTTTTAGGATATTTCTCCTTTTTATTCAAAGCGATTGCTTTATTGTAATAAAATTTGGCAACCGCATAATGATTCGCGGATAACTCCTCGTCACCTTTTGCAATCAGTTGTTTGTATTCTTCTGATAAAGCAGAGTTCCTCTCATCTCGAATTAATTTGTCAATTTCCTTCAGTTGTTTCTTCGGATATTCTCTATCAAACATCCCCAATGCTCTTTCATACATCACTTTCGAAACCGTAAATTGAGAGTTTTGAAAAGCATTGTCTGCTTTTTGAATCAATTCTGCATATTCTCTTTCTTTGATGATAGAAAGTTTCTTCTCAAAGTTGGTTGGGTTGTTTGCAATGGCTTCTTGTTCTGCATTTTTTAAGGCCTGCAATCTCTCATTGATTTCCTCTAGCTTCTCTTTTGGATATGTTTCTTTAGGCTTAATCTCTAATGCTGCTTTGTAATGATGTCTGGCGACACTGAACTGCTCATTTTTGAAAAAATCCTCTGCCTTTTCCAGCTCTTCACTATACTTTAAATTCAACTCTTGTTCTTTTTTTTCCGCTATTGCTCTGCGCTCCAAAATCACTTCAATTCTCTTGATTTGAGTTTTTGGATACGACTCTTTTGGCATTAATTCCAAAGCCTCTTGATACTTCAATACTGCAAAATCATATTCCTCATTAGCATATTGCTTATCCGCTATTTCAATTAATTTGTCATACTGATTTTTCAGTTCTGATTTTGCATTCGCTTTTCTTTCCAACTCAGCTAAAATCGCTTCAATTTCATCAATTTTACTTTGTGGATATTGCTCTTCTGGTTTTAACTTTAGTGCTCCATGATAATCTCTTGCCGCAGAATTCCATTTCTCCGACTCAAAATATTCATCCGCCGATTGAATTAACTTCAAATATTTTGTCTCATTTAATTGTTGCTGTGCCAAAAGTTTTGCTTCTTCCTCTGCTTGTCTCTTTTGCATAGCAAATATTTCCGATATCTTCTTTAATTGTTCCCTTGGGTAAAGCTCCGCTGGTTTCATATTTAGCGCATCTTTATAGCTTTCTCGCGACAAATTGTATTCCTGATTTTCAAACTGAAAATCTGCTAAAGCAATAATAGCTGCATATTTCGCATCCATGGCTTTCTTTTCTGCGGCCAAGCGCAAAGCTTCTTCTGCCTGCTTCTGCTGATCTGCCAAAAGCTCATCAATCATTTTAATTTGTGATTTTGGATATTCTTCCTCTGATTTCAATGCCAAGGCATCCGAATATGAAGTTTTCGCTGATGTATAGTCTCCTGATTCAAATTGGGAATCTGCCAAAGTGATGATGGATGCATATTTATCGTCCAAGGCTTTCTGCTCGGCTGCCAAACGAGCAACTTCTTCTGTCTTTCGTTCTTGTTCTGCAGCTAATCTTGCTGCGAGTTCTCCTTGTCGTTGCTGTTCTGCCAAAAGTTCATCAATCTTTGCGATCTGTGACTTTGGATATTGCTCTTCTACTTTCAACGCCAAGGCATCTGAATACGAAGTTTTCGCTGATATATAATCTCCTGATTCGAACTGTGAATCTGCCAAAGAAATGATAGCTGCGTATTTATCATCCAAGGCTTTCTGCTCGGCTGCCAAACGAGCAGCTTCTTCTGCCTTCTTCTTCTGATCTGCAGCTAATCTTGCTGCAAGTTCTGCTTGTCGTTGCTGTTCTGCCAACAACTCATCAATCTTTGCAATCTGTGATTTTGGATATTGTTCTTCAGATTTTAATGCCAAGGCATCCGAATATGAAGTTTTCGCTGATGTATAATCCCCAGTTTCGAACTGAGAATCTGCCAAAGTAATGATAGCTGTGTATTTCTCATTCAAGGCTTTCTGCTCGGCTTCCAAACGAGCAGCTTCTTCTGCCTTCTTCTTCTGATCTGCAGCTAATCTTGCTGCTAGTTCTGCTTGCCTTTGCTGTTCAGCCAATAGCTCATCAATCTTTGCAACCTGTGACTTTGGATATTGCTCCTCAGCTTTTAATTCCAAAGCATCTGAATATGAAGTTTTCGCAGATGCATAATCTCCTGATTCAAATTGCGAATCCGCCAAAGTAATGATAGCTGCATATTTCTCATCCAAGGCTTTCTTTTCTGAAGCTAATCTTGCAGCTTCTTCTGCCTGTCTTTGTTGTTCTACCAACAACTCATCAATCTTTGCAATCTGTGACTTTGGATATTGTTCTTCAGATTTCAATTCCAAAGCATCTGAATATGAAGTTTTCGCAGATGCATAATCTCCTGATTCAAATTGCGAATCTGCCAAAGTAATGATAGCTGCATATTTCTCATTTAAGGCTTTCTGCTCTGCTGCCAAACGTGCAGCTTCTTCTGCCTGTCTTTGCTGTTCAGCCAACAGCTCATCAATCTTTGCGATCTGTGACTTTGGATATGGCTCCTCCGATTTCAATGACAAGGCATCAGAATAAGAGGTTTTCGCTGATGCATAATCTCCTGATTCGAACTGTGAATCTGCCAAAGAAATGATAGCTGCGTATTTATCATCCAAGGCTTTCTGCTCTGCTGCCAAACGTGCAGCTTCTTCTGCCTGTCTTTGCTGTTCTGCCAACAACTCATCAATCTTAGTTATCTGATTTTTTGGATATGGCTCCTCTGTTTTCAATACCAAGGCATCTGAATAAGAAGTTTTCGCTGATGTATAATCTCCTGATTCGAACTGTGAATCTGCCAAAGTGATGAGAGATGCGTATTTTTCATCTAAGGCTTTCTGCTCTGCCGCCAAACGTGCAGCTTCTTCTGCCTGTCTTTGCTGTTCAGCCAACAACTCATCAATCTTTTCGATCTGTGACTTTGGATATCGCTCCTCTGCTTTTAATTCCAAAGCATCTGAATATGAAGTTTTCGCTGATGTATAATCTCCTGATTCGAACTGTGAATCTGCCAAGGTAATGATAGCTGCATATTTCTCATCCAGAGCTTTCTGTTCTGCCGCCAAGCGTGATGCTTCTTCAGCCTGTCGTTGCTGTTCTGCCAACAACTCATCGATCTTTGCTATTTGCGATTTTGGATATTGCTCTTCTGCCATAACTGCTATGGCTTCATTATAAGCCATTTTGGCTTCTTCATACTTCTTTCCTCTAAAGTTAATATCGCCTTTTTGAATAGCAGCCTTATATGCTTTTTCTTTAGCCAATCGCTGCGCTTCCAGTTCCGCAGCTCGTCTTCTTGCTTCTGCCTCTGCTTTTTGTATTGCATCACGAATCTGAGAGTCGTAACCTCTGTCATAATCAAAATTATCCAATTCTTTGTCATACATGATCATACCCATAGGTTGATCAAATATGGATAAATCAAGACCTTCGTATGCTGGAAACAATGAAACTGTAAATTTAAAGGGAGGAAATTGACTATCTCGGCTTAATACTTCTTCTGGAACAAATGTGGATACACTAACTTTCTTGGTCACGAAGCCTTCCTTTGAAAATTCAAATATATAATCATTCCCAAAATCTAAATCACATGTAAATTTTCCATTATTATCAACAAGTTTTGATTCCAATTTAACTGCATTTTCATAGATCGTTATAAAAGTATTATCAATACTTCCATTTTCTATTTTCACCTTTCCGGTTACAGAATATTTCTCTTGTGCAGAAATAGAAAAATGACAGAAAACCAGAAAAATGACAGCACTCAACTTAATTATGAACTGCAGGTTATATCGAGAAAAATTCATATTCATGGATCATTTAAGGATACGTAAAAGCTAACTATTGCTTTCAACGTTTTATTCATATACTTATTATTCCTGATTTAAAAGTAGTTCCCATTTATTCCCTGGAATCTATTCCTAAATCGCAATAATCGTAAAGTTATAATTTTGAAACGGAATTGGAATATAATAAACAAAATAAAGCTGTTTGCCTAAACAAACAGCTTTATAATTAAAGTGAATTTGTGAAGAGTATTATACTAACAATGCCGCTAAAGTATAGCTAGAAGCATATTTCTTTAATAAATGTGTCTCCTCAGAGATACAAATTTGTTCTTTGGTCTTTTCATTAATGCCATTGTAAAAACGTGCCATTTTTCGGTAAAGACTTGCTGTACATGAATGATAATTTGCAAATTCGCTTAGCTCAATTGCTTTATTAAAAAATTCCTCAACTTTTTGAATCTTGTTCTTTTCCTGATAACAAGTACTCAAAAATGAATTGTAATATATTTGGAGGTAGTAATTTTGCGATGAGTTAACTTCACTTTTACTATTTAACAAATAGTCAATTTGTTCTTTGTTTATAGTCATTCCCAAAGAATACTGCGCAAAAATCTTGTAGCATTGTAACAACCTGTAATTGGAAGACCAAGTCTTATCACCTTCACTTTTGTACAAATGTTCCGCATCATCTACCAATTGTAAAACCTTATGGTATGACTCCATATAAGTTAATGCCATACAAAGAATTAATTCAAACTCTCCGTCAATTGCACTATTTACTTCCGCATATTTTAAATATGCCATTTCTCTATAATAGAACAATTTGAGAAGTTCAATATCATCAGTATCATTACCTATAAAATGATTGTACATTAAAACAGCGGCCAATCGTATTGCTATCGTAAAACCAGAACAGCTTGTATCAGCTTCTTCCTGCGCCAGCTCATTGTAATAAGTGGTTGCCCTGTCTGATTCATAACTAAATATTGCAGACATGAGCAGTAAACTTAAAGATCTAATTCTTAGATTTTTTGTAGCACCATTTTTTGCAAATATTTCCAAAACTTCCTTCGATTGATCCTTAATATTTAACGTATCAGAAAATGCTTTCGAAAATATTTTCTCTGACTTCTTATTTTCAGCCAGATGTTGAATCAATTCAAATTTGTATTTTTCTGTATAAATTGAAGAGTTAAAGATGGTTTCCAATACACATGGAGCAGAGATGGTATCATCACTTAACTCAAACAAGTTCTTCAATTCCATATGTTTACCACTCAAAAATGCTGACTCCAGCAAATAAGAAACCAACCTGTTTTTCAATTCATAGCCCTGATAATTCTTGTCAACATTTTTAATCAACTCGAAATTAAGCTCTCCATTCTTCTCAATAAGACTTATTCCAATTAATGTTTCGAAAAGTACCTCATTGGTAATCTTTACATACTTGCAATAATTATTCTTCTTATTGGTAGAGATATATTCTGTGATGATTCCAAAAGATAATAGTTCCTGATAAGCAGCATAGTAATCTCCTGCTGTTTTTAAATGAATTGGATATCTTTCTCTAAGTTCCAGTTTTTTTGCTGAAGTTCCTTCCTTACCATGATTTATTAAATCCAAAATAGAATACAGAATATCAATTTTTTCTTCAGAATAACGTGAGTAGTAAACTTTATTCTTAACATACTCACGCATCAATTCATATCCCTTAGTTAGTTTATGAATGTTATTGGGTGAAAATAGTTTGATAAACAATTCAAGAAAAAATGGATTAGAAATCACCTTTTTTTGCAAGTATGTTAAATCATCAACGCTAACATTCGGTGCATATTGAAGATTTAATGTTTTTTCGAACACTCTTTGAATCTCTTTATGACTTAAAGGTGGTATGTTTGCCTCATTTATTTTTTCCGATTCATCATTTAAATCATACCAGCAATCCTTTAAAGCATTTGATTGAAAAACAAATGGCATTGCAAACTTTTGCCATGTTGTATTTCTTGATGTCAAAATCAACTTAACTTTACCTGAATCCTTGAAATTTAAAATAAACTGCTTCAGCTGCAAGAACACCCTCTCCAACTTAAAATTGTCATATGTGATTTCATCTAAAGCATCAATCACAAAAATAATTCTACTCTCACAAGCATTCGGATGTTCAAGGAAATATTTTAGAGAATCCTTCTGGGTAAACTTAAGCTGATCCTGCAACCAATCTTCCAGTTTAAAATCTGCATTCAAGAAACTGATCATCATGGATGCATTCAAAAACAGAACTACATCATCGTTTTTCTTATTAAGCCATTTTCTTTCAAACCACTTGGCAATCATTGTTGATTTTCCAAATCCACCTGGAGCAATAAATGCCAAGGCACTATTGGCTGATTTCAAAAACTTTTCTATTCTCTGCTCTGCTTCTTTTCTCGGAGTTACGGCTTTAAACGGAATTCCCGATTGACCTGAAATGTACTTATATGTTTCTGTACTAAATGAAATTGCTTTATTGTAAAAATCGGACCAATCTTCTTTTGGCTCAATTTCTTCTTTAGGCTGATATTCCCAATAGTTACAAAAATGCTCCCAGTTTTGATATCCTAAATAACCAGATAAAATATTTAGTGTATACTTGGCAGGTGTCGTAGTGCTTTTTAAAAAACCGAATAATCTTCTAATCGTAGTAGTACTGATTCTACTTCCTGTTTCTTCGCAAATTGTATCTGCTAAAAATTTGCAATCTTTGGTATAAACCAAATCTTCACCAAATTTCTTAAGAATTTCAGATTTTAGCTGTTCAATCATAGTTGTGGTTCTTCAATTTCACAGTGAAAATACAGAAGAAAAACAGCCTTTTCAATGAATAATTTGCCACTACGTAATACTAATTTCTGAATACGTAGTTTGAGTTTGTGAATGCGGAATTCTATTTTTTAGAATCGGGTAAGAAATCAGCTATATTCTTTAATCTTTTTAGAAACTCAGCTTTTCTGCCTTCCGATATTTCAATTTCCTCTTTATTTTCAAGCACTACTTTTCCTCCTCTTCCTTTTACGTAATTGTCCACAAAATTTAAGTTGATCAAATGCTTGTTGTGTACTCTACAAAATATATCTGAAGGAAGTAATTCTTCGAAATTCGATAAGGCTTTTGAAACCATAATAGATTCCTCATCTAAAAAATAAAAATGAGTATAACTACCATCAGCTCTGCAATAAACAATTTTTTCGATCTCGACTACTTTTAAGCCATTTGAAGTTGGCAATACAATCTTTTTATTTTGATTGTTCAAACTATCAAACAACACTTGAATCTTTTCATTCAAATCCAAATCTTTATGATTTTCCTTATAGCGTCCAACCGCAGCTTGTAACTCTAGGTAATTAATTGGTTTTAACAGATAGTGTAAAGCTGAAAATTGAAAAGCTTTTATCGCATAATCATTAAAAGCGGTTGTGAATACTACTGCGAAATCTCGATTTTTGACTTTTTGCAATACTTCAAATCCATCACCATCAGGCATCGAGATATCTAAAAAAACCAAATTCGGCTTCAATTCATTTATTGATTCAACTCCTGATTTTACATTATGCGCAAACCCAACAATTTCAATCCCAGTACAATATTTCTCAAGCAATTTATGAAGAGTTGCCTGACTCTTCATCTCATCATCAATAATTAAGGTTCGAATCATAAGTGTATTTGTTTTGGTCAGAATCGAATTTTAAATATACAAAAAAGCGCCCTAAACGAGCGCTTTTCCATTAACATTCTTATTTTTTTTATTCATTAATTCCTATTTGATCAAAAACAAAAGCATATTCTAAAGCTACCTCTTTTAATCTTTCAAATCTACCCGATGCTCCTCCATGCCCAAAGTCCATATTGGTTTTTAACAACAATGGATTATCATCAGTTTTCATATCTCGAAGTTTAGCCACCCATTTAGCTGGTTCCCAATACTGTACTTGCGAATCATGCAAGCCGGTTGTTACCAGTAAAGCCGGATAGTTTTGCTTTTTTACATTATCGTAAGGCGAATAGGATAGCATGTAATCGTAATATTCTTTGTTCTTAGGATTTCCCCACTCATCGAACTCTCCTGTTGTTAAAGGAATGGATTCATCCAGCATGGTAGTTACCACATCTACAAATGGAACCGCAGCAATTACTCCTCTATACAATTCTGGTTTCATATTCACAATTGCACCCATTAGCAAACCTCCAGCGCTTCCTCCCCAGGCAAATACTTTGTCTTTTGCTGCATATCCTTCTGCAACCATATGTTCGGCACAGGAATTAAAATCGGTAAATGTATTTTTCTTTTTCAATAGCTTACCATCTTCATACCAGTATCGTCCCATTTCCTGACCGCCACGAACATGAGCCGTTGCAACCACAAAACCTCTATCCAATAGACTTAAGCGAACCGAACTGAAGTAAACATCCGAACTAGATCCATATGAACCATAAGCAGATAACCAAAGAGGATTCTTCCCTTTTTGAAATTTATCTTTTCGATACACCAAAGAAATTGGCACCTTTGTTCCGTCTTCTGCGGTTGCCCACAAGCGTTTGGCTTCGTAGTTATCTTTATTAAAACCACCAAGAACCTCTTGTTGCTTCATGATTGTTTTCTCTTTTGTTCCCATATTATAATCTATGGTAGAACTAGGCGTAGTTAGCGAGGTATATCCATAACGCAATACATCTGATTCAAATTCCGGATTAGCAGAAATCCAAGCGTCGTAAGTTTCCTCACCAAAATCGAGATAATGCTCCTCACCGGTTTTCCAATTTCGAATTCGAATTTGATTTAAACCATTTTTACGTTCGCCAACCACAAGGTAGTTTTGGAAAATTTCAAAGTTACTTAGGAAAACATCATCTCTGTTTGGAATCATTTCAATCCAATTCTCCTTTGTTGTTTTGTTAACAGGAGTTTTCATCATACGGAAATTCTTCGCCTGGTAATTCGTTCTGATATAAAAATGATCCTTATAATGAGCAATTCCATATTCCAAATCTCTTTCGCGAGGCTGAATTACCTTAAATTCACTGTTTGGTTTGCTTGCATCAATATATCTGTATTCTGAAGAAACGGTACTACTTACCCCAATCATGATATATTTTCTTGATTTGGTTTTGTAGCAAAAAGTATAGAAAGTATTGTCCTTCTCTTCATAAACCAATTCATCATTCTTTGCTGAAGTTCCCAAAACATGCTTGTAAACTTTATATGGCAAGAGGGTTTCAGGATGTTTAACCGTATAAAAAACAGTTTTGTTATCGCTGGCCCAGGTTATTCCACCTGTTGTATTTGCGATTTCATCGGTATAAACTTTATCATCAACCAAGCTCTTAAACTTTATTGTGTATTTTCTTCGGCTTAAAGTATCCTCTGAGTAGGCTAAAATTTTATTATCCTCGCTTACCGAATAACTACCAATGCTGTAATAACTATACCCTTTAGCCATTTCAGGAACATTTAACATGATTTGCTCCTCAGCATCCAACTCTCCTTCTTTTCTGCAATACAAAGGATATTCTGCATCACCTTCAGTTCTGCTATAGTAATAATAACCGTTTGATTTTGCAGGAACTGACTCATCCGTCTTTTTAATGCGAGCAACCATTTCATCGAAAAGTTTCTTTTGAAACTCTTCCGTATGTTTCATCACCGCATCGCAGTAATCATTTTCAGCAGTCAAATAATTAATAACTGTAGAATCTTCGCGTTGATTTAACCAGTAATAATTATCGATTCTGGTGTGATCGTGAATTTTTAGTTCTTTGGGAATTTTTTGAGCAACCGGAGGATCTGGCAAGTTAACTTTCTGATTGCATGCCGCCATAAACATAGCCATTATGGCAATGCTTAAAATTGATCTTGTTTTCATGTTTAGTTAAAATTTAAAGGTACAGGTTAAATTAGATTGAAACCTAAATTTAACAAAAACATTTCAATGATCAATAATTATTTTCTAATAACACAAGATTATGAAGAAGTTACTTTGAGATATGAAATGGCCAATCGTATTTTGTAATACTCTATTTCCTCGCCCATATACATGTATAATTCTTTGATATTCTCGGTATAGTTTAGGGAACGAAATGCATTTTCAATCTGTTCCAATTCTCGTGAACTGAAGAATTCATACAAATCGATATCAGCTCCCTTTTCATACAAAGAGGCCAAATGAGAATATATTGTAACCGGATTTACTTTTCGGATACTAGCAATTTCATCTACCGAGAAACCTTGCTTGTAATATTCATACGTTTTGTAGAATGACTCTCCGCTTTTTTTGGCTTCGCGATTCTTGCTTTGCTGAAAGTTTAGGATTTCATTGATAAACAACTCTCCATAAAGCTGATATTTGCGAACACCAACTCCTGAAATCATTTTCATCTCGAATTCACTGGTTGGCTTATCCTGTGTCATTTCATGCAATGTAGCATCCGAGAAAACCAAATATGGCGGAATATTCTCCTCCCTGGAAATTTGCAATCGAAGTTTACGAAGAGCTTCGAATAAACCTTCACGATCAAGTTGCTTACTTGTCTTTTTCTCAATTGGTTTAATTACTGGTTCTGATTTCATTGAAGCCAAATGCACAAGCTTCACCAATCGTTCGCCAAAAAGAGCCTCTTTGGCTTGCTCGGTTAATCGCAATGCATTGCCATGATCGTAAGCAACAGTTATATATCCAAGATTTAATAGCTGAAGCAGATATTGCTGCCAATCCTGATGAGCAATGTCCTTTCCTGCTCCATAGGTTTTGATTTGGTTGTATCCTTTGCTAATGATATCCTGACGTGAAGAACCACGTAAAACATCAATTAAAGTTCCTGCTGCAACTTGCTCTTTTAAACGAACTATTGCAGAAAAAGCCTTTTGCGCAATTATGGTTCCATCAAACAACTGAGGTGGATTTTTACAAACATCACAGTTGCCACAGTCCTCTTCCAGATGCTCACCAAAATAACTCAACAAAATTTTTCGTCGGCATATTTGAGCATCACAAAACTGCTGGATACGTTCCAATTTGGCATGCGAAACCTCTTTAAGCTTCGATTCATCTATAAATTTACGGTGCACAATTACATCCGAAAAGCTATAAAATAAAAGTGTATCTGCTTTTAATCCATCACGTCCGGCACGACCAATTTCCTGGTAGTAGGACTCTATATTTCGAGGCAAGTTATAATGAATTACCCAACGCACATTTGATTTATCGATTCCCATCCCAAATGCTATTGTCGCACAAATAATAGGTACTTCATCATTAATAAAATCCTCCTGTCGTTTGGCACGCTCTTCGGCTGATAAACCTGCGTGATAATAAGAAGCATTTACTCCTGCATTTCGTAATTTTTCAGACAAACCTTCCGTTGCTTTTCTGCTTAGGCAATAAATTATACCTGCTTGATGTGGTCGCTGACGAAGAAATCCCAATATGGATTTGAACTTATCACGCCCGGGAGCAACGGTTAAACTTAGATTTGGTCTGTCGAAAGAAGAGATGAATCGTTCAGGATCTGATAGATTCAATTGTGAGACAATATCCTTTTGTGTGAGATTATCGGCTGTAGCCGTTAATGCAACAATGGGTACATGAGGAAACTGCTTCTTTAGATAGGCCATTTTTGTATACTCGGGACGAAAATCATGTCCCCAAACCGAAATACAGTGAGCCTCATCAACAGCAAACAAATTTACTTTAAGCTGTAGCATCAGATAATAGAAATCCTGGCTTACCAGTTTTTCCGGAGAAACATAGAGTAATTTTATTTTACCAGCAATAAGGTTTTCAATTATTTCACCCTGTTCACCAGTGGTTTGCGAACTATTCAAATAATCCGCTGCAACTCCATTGGCTCTTAGGCCTTCTACCTGATCTTTCATTAGAGCGATCAGAGGAGAAACAACAATGGTAACTCCCTCCATGATAATAGCAGGAATCTGATAGCAAATGGATTTTCCACCTCCTGTTGGCATAATCACCAAAGCATCGTTCCCTTGCAAAACAGAATTGATTACCTTCTCTTGCAATGGACGAAATTTATCGTATCCGAAATATTTTTTTAATGCGTTTGATGCTGCTGACATGCCGAAATTTTAATTGGGATGACAAAGCTAGCACAAATCAACTGAAGAATAAAGAAGAATTTATCAACAAGCCATAATTGAACTGTGATATCAACTTAAAATATGACTAAAATCAGCATGATTTTGCAACATATTAAAGCTTCTAAAAAACTGATAAAGATCATATAAAAAAACTGCCTTAATAATATACATTTGCAGCGAATAACAAACTCAAACATACAACCTAAACTATGAACGCAATTAAATCTATCAAGGAGACAGATTTTTTAAAGAAACGAAGGTATGAAGCCGTAATGTTTCTTCTGACATTTTTCGGAATTTTTGGATACATTGGCCATACAATGGGTGTTTCCAATATGCTGAATACCATCATGCAAACTGCATGGGATTTGCTGATGAATACTGTATTCTACATTATGGGAATTACCGTACTTTCAGGCGCTTTGGGAAAACTATTAATCGAATTTGGTGTAGTAAGATTATTGGAGAAAATACTTGCTCCATTGATGAAACCTTTATTCAATTTACCTGGAGTTGGAGCTCTGGCCGGAGTTCTAACATTTCTATCTGACAACCCAGCTATCATTAGCTTGGCAAACGATAAAAACTTCAGTAAGTATTTTAAAAACTACCAATTGGTATCATTAACCAACTTTGGTACTGCTTTCGGTATGGGTTTGATCGTGATTACCTTCATGTCTACCCTTAAAGTTCCTGGAACTGATGAAAGCATGTTTATTCCAGCATTAATTGGTTTAGTTGGAGCTCTGTTTGGAGCTGTAGTATCAACCAGATTAATGCAAAGATTAATCAAAGGAAAAATTCCTGTTCGTACTGATAATGATTTTGAAGGGGCAACCGAGAAAATCAGCTTTAAATCGGAAGGTAGTGTTTTCTTAAGATTCCTTAATTCAATTTTGGATGGTGGTAAATCAGGGGTTGATCTTGGTTTGGCAATTATTCCTGGTGTTCTTATCATTTCGACAATGGTAATGATGCTAACTTTTGGTCCAAAAGATCCTACAATGGGATACCAAGGATTAGCATACGAAGGTGTACCATTGCTACCTAAACTAGCTGGACATGTTTGGTGGTTATTCGAAGGATTGTTTGGATTCAAATTTCCTGAATTGATTGCATTTCCAGTTACATCATTAGGTGCCGTTGGAGCTGCTTTATCACTAGTAAAAGCATTCTTGGCCAAAGGAATTATCGATGGAAATGTTGTAGCCGTTTTTACCGCAATGGGAATGTGCTGGAGTGGATATTTAAGTACACACACAGCAATGTTGGATACATTAAATTATCGAGAACTAACTTCTAAAGCCTTACTTTCTCATACCATAGGAGGTATTTTAGCGGGTACATTTGCCCACTACCTATATGTTCTGGTAAGTATGGTGATTTATTAAAATATTATCACACCTAAATGATTATGCCATCTCTACAGAGATGGCATTTTTTTTATACATTAATAGCTATTATTAAGGATTAAGCAAGAATTAACTCTTCCATTAACTCCTTAACTGTAGTTTTGAGCATCAATCATTAAATACATATCAAATGACAATTCTAAAAAAGTTATTCTACATTTTAATTTTAATTGGTGTTGCCTCATGTAATTCTTGCGACAAATCGGATAGCAATACTGATGTGAAAAAACAGGAAGTACCGACTGCTCCTGCAGGAAAATATTCAGCAATTTTTGGAGGAGGACCATTTTACACCGGAGGAATGGAAGTAATCAATGATTTAAAATCATCAGGTTTCTCAACTGTAATTTTATGGACCATTCATATCCACGAAGATGGAAGTATGAATTACAACGATACCCCAATTATCAATGCGGAAGGTGAATTTATTGGTGATCCTGAATGGAAATCGAGATTGGAACAGTTGACAACAGCTCCAACTTCGGTTGATAGAATTGAATTGGGAATTGGAGCCTGGGGAGCCAAATCGTGGCAAGTGATTAAAGACTTAATTGCCAAAGAAGGTACAGGACCAGAAACAAAATTATATAAGGCATTACAAAAGTTGCAAGATATAACTGGTGCTACAGCGATTAACTACGATGATGAAGTTACTTTTGATGTTGCTTCAACCGTTGACTTTACATTAATGTTGGCTGATATGGGATTAAAAGTTGGTTTGTGTCCTTACAACGAAACTGAATATTGGAAATCGGTTTACGAACAAGTTGAAGCCAAAAAGCCAGGAACCATCGACCGTGTTTATCTTCAATGCTATGCCGGAGGAGCAAGAAATAAACCTTCAGAATGGAACCAATACTTTGGAAAGCTAAAAGTATCGTATGGACTTTGGAGCAGAAATGGTGAAAACTGCCAAGATGGAGATAATCCTGCTGCTATTCAAGAGAAAATAACGAATGAGAAAGCCAATATTGATGGAGGATTTATTTGGTTGTATGATGACATTCAAAAATGCGCAGCTTATGGAAAATCAAGCTCCTATGCGAAAGCCATTAATGATGGATTAAAATAGTACCGAAAAACTTATATAAAAGTAAATGCCATCTCCATGGAGATGGCATTATTTATTCTTTATCATTTGTTTTTTCACAAATCTGAGTTTCTGAAAGAATCATTTGTTGAAAACAGCACTTCGCTGAATTTCTGAAAGGAAATTTTCTTGTTTTTTTGGAAATCTGAGTTTCTGAGACTTTTTACAAGGCATTTTTCAAAAATCTGAGTTTCTCAACGCAAATTTCATTGTAAAATTGAATTCTCTGGATTTCTCAAAGCATTTTTCCTTGAAAATTTAAAAATCTGAATTTCTTACTCCCATTTTCGAGAAGAATTTGGTTTCTCTGGATTTCTCAGAACATTTTTACTTGTAAATTTCATTCTCCAGGTTTCTGAGTGAAAATTACAAGGACTATTCAACAAATCGGAGTTTCTCACTCCCATTTTCAAGGAAGCAATCATTCCGCTTGATTTCACTCTGCTATTTGCATGCAATTTTTCCTGCGTCAACTAATTTTTACAGTGATTACTCCATCGTAACCACCGTAATTCCCGATCCACCCATTTGAATTCTTTCGTCTTTAAAATGACGAACCAAGTCAACGGTTTGCAGGTAATCGCGAATCAATTGACGCAGAATTCCATGTCCTGTTCCGTGAAGAATTCTAAATTCCTTCACGTCCAGCATAATTGCTTCATCTACATGATCCATTACAATTTGCAATGCCTCATCGCCACGCATACCTCTCACATCAATATCCTGGCGGAAATTTAATTTTCTTTTCGAGATACGTTCCTGAACCAAAGCCGAAGTTTGATTGTACGTTTTCTCCTGTTTTTTCAACTGCGATTTAGAAACCTTTGACAAGCGTTTGGCCTTTACCGAAGTTAAAATACTTCCAAAGGCAACCACAGCGGTTTTCTCATTAATCTCAATTACTTCGCCAATGGTATTCTGATTATCCAACTTCACCATATCACCTTTCTCAATCACATCAGGATTGAATTGCATTTTAGCTTTGGCAATTGGTTTCGAAGTTGAAACTTTATCTGTCGATTCAGTTACTTCTCCTGTTTGGCCTTTTCGCTTTTCGCGATTTTTCAGTTTCTGGATTTTGCGGTTGATACGCTCCTCCTCTTCCAACTCGGCTTGAGTAAGCTGTACCTTAGTTTCCTCGAACTGTTTTCTTGCCTTCTTGGTTCTTTCCTTTTCGGCCTTACTTTCTTTAATTTCGCGAATGGTCTTTTCAATGGTCTTATTCGCGCTTTGCAGTAAATCCTTAGCTTCTTGCTGAGCCTTTTCGATAATTTCCTTACGAAGCTTACTTGCATCCTTCAGCTCCTTATCGTACTGTTCAACCAGTTGGTTCAACTTTTTATCGTTGCGACGGATCTTATCGCGCTTGCTTTCCCAGTAACGCTTGTCGCGAACAATATCACGCAAGTGCTTGTCGAAATTGATATGATCTTCACCAACTTTCTCGGTTGCAGCTTTTAGAATTTCTTCTGGCAAACCAATTTTTCTTGCAATCTCGAATGCAAAAGACGATCCTGGCTTTCCCACCTGCAATTGGAACAATGGGCGCATTTGGTGCGAATCGTACAACATGGCACCATTTTCAATTCCTTCTGCTTCCGATGCAAAGTGTTTCAATCCTGAATAGTGAGTTGTGATTACCCCACAAACTTTTTTCCTGTTCAGTTTATCTAATATTGATTCAGCAATGGCTCCACCCAAGGCAGGTTCAGTTCCCGTACCAAACTCATCAATCAACACCAAAGTATCCGTATCTGAATGACGCAGGAAGTGTTTCATGTTCATCAGATGAGAACTGTAGGTACTCAAGTCATTCTCTATGGATTGCTCGTCACCTATATCAATGAAAATTTTATCGAAAATACCAATTTGTGACTCCTCTTCCATCGGCACCAAAAATCCACACTGAAACATGTATTGTAACAATCCAACGGTTTGCAAACAAACTGATTTACCACCAGCATTTGGTCCTGATATCAGAATAATTCTCTGTTCGGCAGATATCTGAAGGTTCAAAGGAACAACTTTTCGCCCTTCGTTTTGTAAGGTTAAGAACAACAATGGATGTGTAGCCTTTTCCCACAACAAAGTTGGTGTATTAACCATTTTAGGCAATAATGCTTTTACCTGAATGGCAAACATGGCCTTGGCTCGAATAAAATCGATTTTAGCCATAAACTCATAGGCCAAAAATAAATCATCGATATACGGGCGAAGTTGGGCTGTAAACTCCTGTAATATTTTAATGATTTCGCGTCGCTCGGCGTACTCCAACTCTCTAATTTCATTGTTGGTTTCAACAATTTCCGAGGGTTCTATATAAGAAGTTTTACCAGTTGCCGATTCATCGTGAACAATCCCTTTTATCTTTCTTTTATAGGCCGAAGGTATAGGAATTACAATACGGCCATCGCGAACAGAAAGTGCTACATCCTGATCCACCCAACCTTCTTTCTGAGCGGCACGAAGCATAGACTGCATTCGTTTTGAAATGCTAGATTGCTTTTGAATTAAAGAGCTTCTGATATGCTGTAATTCAGGAGATGCATTATCTTTTATTCTCCCATTTTTCGTGATAATTCCATCAATTCTATTAAAAATGTAAGGGTACATTTTCACGTTCCCTGTCAATTTCATCAGGTATGGATATTCACCTTCATCCTTTTTTTGAAAAAATCGCAAGATTGAAGAAATGGATTCTAAAGATCGCTTCAAATTGTATAGTTCTTCCAATTCAAGATAAGTTCCATCAATTCTAACTTTCTCTAAACTTCCACGAACATCAATAAAGTAGCCCAAAGGGAAGTTCTCCTCCTCTAAACAAATGGTTTTAAATTCGTTGGTTTCGTTCACCATTCGATTCACATTCTTAAATGAATTCGAAAAGCTAATCTCGTCAACCAAATCCCTTCCCAAGGAACTTAAACATTGTTTCTTAACCAGTTCTCTTACCTTGTCGAACCTTAGTTTTATCTCAAAATTTTCCGGATATATCACGCGTTATCTTTCTGTCTTAGTTTATTCCTTGCAAAATTAACAAAAGTGATGGATAGGCAAAAAGAAAGGAATAATACAATATTGTATTATTCCTTTTATTTCATTCCTTTATGAATCTTAGTAAAGATCTATGAAATTCCCTTTTTTATCCATCCTAAAAATGGAACAATACCTTTTGCTGTTGCCTTTATAGTCATATTCATATATTCCATACTTCTGGGTATTGATTAACAACAAATAAGAGTCATCCGATTCAAACACCCAATCTACTTTAAACGAATGTTCAATTTCGAATATTTTGGTTTTTTCATGAAGTCTACCATAACCTTTATCTACAAGTCTTTGATTTTGAAACAAGGAGACATTATAATCCTTAAACTGCCATCCCCAAATTCTCCTGTCATGACAATAATTAATATCTTCATCATAAAGATCACAGAAATAATCATCACTAGAAAAAACATTAGACGAGTCAAAAGAAAAATTCCGTCTTAAATTAATCTGATACTTCTTATTATAATTTCGTTGAACAAGTTCCCCATCATATAAAGCATATAGCATAACACCTGTTTCTCTTGAATTTATTCTCACATCAGAAGTGTAATGGTTGTAATCTGCAAAATATTCAAAATCACTAACCCATGTTTCATTATCATCATTAACTTTCAATGAAAATCTTTTTTGCTCAATGTGCCTTGCCTCATTAAAACCTCCATCAATCTCACAAAGTATTACAAAATCATTCTCATTTAAAAAGCCAATATCTTTAATCTGAATTTCATCCTCGTCCTTATAAATAGTTTTCTTTTCAATTAATTCTCCTGATATTTTTCTTCTCTCAAGAATTGCTTTGTGCCCTTTAATCCCAACTATCAATAATTCTTCACTATCAAAGCTAACTATATGTGCTTTATCATATGTCATATCCTCAATTACTCTTGTCGAATTATCTGATGGATTTACAAGAACAAAGCCTACATTAGTAAGAAAAAGAATATTACCATCATCCATCATTTTAGCTTCAAGAATCTGATTTACATTTTCCAGATAATCAGACTTCTCCAATTCACCATTGGTATATTTATATAGAAATACACCTGCGTTTGTAAATGACTTTCTTTTTTTGGTAGCGATATAAATGCTGTTGCCACTTTCAACCAGAGCACATCCCACTTCATCCTCTTCAACTTCAGTTACAACTTTACCTATTACATTAATCCAGATAAATGTTTCTTTTGCAGAATATCTTGAGCTGCGAAGATCAAAATAAATGCGATACAAACCATTTTTATCAAAGCTAATTGTTTGATCCATGGAATGAAAATCCCTTTCATCATCCGTATACCAATAGATTTCTCCAGCTTCTTCAATATTACATTTTGCCTGAAAACGAATGGGAGTGTTCACGGGTAGATATACGATATCACCCTGAATTTCTGCAGGACTTATTAATTCAATTTCTAATAGTTCATTGGTATCATCATTCGAATCCTCGTCGCAGGACACAAACACAAATGCTAATAGCATCAATAAAACAACAATACGATTCATTACAGTGATTATTATAATATTAAAAAGGAAGATGTTCAGTTATAAGTAACTCCTCCTATTTAATAACCTTCATTAATTCTATTTCTTTTCTTCACAATTTTTTTCCCAACACTCTTTGGCATAATCCGACCCCAAGTCCATACCAGATTTCCAGTCAGTACATGCATCTTCTTTTCTACCCATTTGAAACCAGCAAATTCCTCTGTTTACATATGCAGCAGTATATCCTGGCTTTAATTTTATTGCATAAGAATAATCTATGACAGCAGAAGACAGTCTTTTTTTCTGGAGACTAATGCTAGCCCTGTTGAAATAGTAATGGGGAACCAAATACAATTCCTCCCCATTCTTTTTACTATAGCTGATTGCCTTGCTATACTCTAAAAACGCCTTATTCAATTCACCTTTCATCCGGTAAATTTCACCTATGTAATAACAAATCTCATCATCTTCCTGAAACAATGAATAGGCTTTGTTAAGCAAACACAAAGAAGAATCTCTATATTCCTCGCACTTGGAGGCTATGGTATACAAGTACAAATACGGCTTTCTAAGCGTAGAATCTAATTGGATGGTTTGTTTTATCAATGGAAAAGCTGCTTTATACTCCTGATTTTGAATTTTCTCAATGGCTTTATTTCCAATATCAATCGCTAAATTTCTTTCTGCTCCGGTAACATCTCTTTTCTGAGCAAAAGTCACGGTTGTAATAAATACAATACAAATAGTTGTTAAAACTAATCTCATGAAAAAATTATAAATATTCTTGCTTACTCTTAAGATTTTCAGCTTCCTCTTTGTCAATGTTAGTTAAAATCAATCCTAACCGAAATTATTCTTCTTAATTCTTAACAATCGATAAATAAGTAAGAAAGGAATAGCTCTTAAAAGAACTATTCCTTTTATAAGTATCGTAACGATCAGACAATTAATATAGCTATATGAATATTACCGGCTTTTAAAATCTATATGCAAGTGATATTCTGGCATGATTATTTGAAAATTCCCAACTATGTCCTTTAGTTTCGTGAATTTTTTCATCATTTATTTCACTTTCATTTTTATACCAACTGAATGCAGGAGTTACTTCAGCTCCCAAGACAATATGATCATTAATTGGATAATTTACTCCTAAAACAAGATTCACTCCATAGTTTTTACTTTTATTTTCCAACTTATTGCCGCTAACCCATAAGTTATTTACAACATCTTCTTCCTTATGCTTACTAAAACCATAAAAAACATCCCAACCATACTTAAATTGGAATTTAGAAGATAATGGACTGTAATACTCTTTCCCTAAGCTAAAATTAAAACCCATATTTTTATACTCTTCATCCATTTCTCCTTCTCGCTCTAGATCACCTTTTGAATTGTTTAGTGAAATAACATTGAACCTCCACATTGATTTTTCATGCCCAATTTTATATACAAAACCAAATTCATCAAGATCACTAAAAACAAGACCAACTTCTTTGAGTCTTTCCTTTTCTTGTCCAAAAGTCAGCAAGGAAACTGACAAGATTGTCATTAATAAAAATATTTTTTTCATGTGTTAAAAGTTTAAGTTTTGCTTACTCTTAAGATTTTCAGCCTTCTCTCCTTTAGAATTATGTGCAATAAATATATTTATTATTTATGATATTTAAAATCTTTATTACATATTTATTATAATTCTAATTAATAGACAATAAAAAAGCTCACACAAAATTGTGTGAGCTTTTATGAGTATATCTCTATCAATTACTTTTCAGCAATTTCTTTTTTGCGGTTTTTAACATGTTTTTCAAGCCATTGATCTTGCTCCCAAAGCATGTGCATGATATTCTCTTTAGATCTATAAGAGTGACTCTCTTTTGGTAACATCACCAAACGAACTGTTGCTCCTAAGCCTTTTAAGGCATTAAAATAACGCTCACTTTGCATTGGATAAGTTCCCGAGTTGTTATCTGCTTCACCATGAATCAGCAACAATGCGTTGTTCATTTTTTCTGCATGCATAAAAGGTGACATGGTATAATATACATTAGGTGCTTCCCAGTAGTTTCTTTCTTCACTTTGGAAACCAAAAGGAGTAAGCGTTCTGTTGTAAGCACCACTACGAGCAATACCTGCTGCAAATAAATCGGAATGTGTTAGCAAGTTAGCAACCATAAATGCACCGTAACTATGACCTCCACAAGCTACTCTGTTTCTATCGATATACCCCATTTCATCAACAGCATCGATAGCAGCTTTTGCATTGGCAACTAACTGAGTGCGGAAAGTATCATTTGGCTCTTCATCTCCTTCGCCTACAATTGGAAAAGCTGCATCATCCAAAACAGCATATCCTCTGGTCAACCAGAAAAGTGGCGATGCCCAATACAAGTAAGTAAATTCATTCGAATTTGCAGTGGTTTGTCCTGCACTTGCTTTATCCTTGTATTCGGTTGGATATGCCCATAAAATCATTGGAACTTTTTCTTTCTTCTCCATATCATATCCTACTGGCAGATATAAAGTACCAGAAAGCTCAACTCCATCTTCTCTTTTGTATTTGATAACTTCTTTATAAACCCCCTCAATGCTCTTAAATGGATTCTCAAATGATGTAAGCTGCGTTAGTTTCTTCCCTTTTAGTTTTCTGAAAAAGTAATTAGGATACTCAGAGCTAGATTCGATTCTAACCAAAAGTTCTTTTTTCTTGACATCAAAGTTTCTCAAATCTTCAACTTTATCAGTGTATTTCGACTGATATAATCTTTGTGTTTTTTGAGTCTTTAAGTTGAACTTATCCAAAAATGGGAATTGTCCTTCTTTAGAATACCCAGCACCCAAACGGAATACATTATCCCCTTCCATGGCCAATGTATATTTTCCAAATTGGTTTCGGGCAGTTACAAATTCTCCTGGATCACTATATTTATCCTGGTAATTTCTATCACTAATTTTTGTTGGAGCTACAGTAGCATTAGAAGGATTGAATGTATAAGTTTTTGTATTTCTGGTATTCCACCAATAATCATGTGCTATTGCAATGTTCTCATTCCCCCAATCAATTCCTGCAAAACGATTTATGGTTTTCAAAATACTTTTTCCATTGCCTTTAAATGGAGCTTCTAACTGAAAAACTTCATCACGATAATCCACTTCATTTGCAGGATCACCTTCATCTAATGCTTCTACATAAATTAAAGATGCAGGCATATCTGAACGCCAGCTCACATTTCTTCTTCCCTGGCGAACTGCCATAAATCCTTGTGGAAGATCTTCAATCAATGGAACTGTCAAAACAGCTTCAACTTTCTTTGCTTCCTTTGTATATACTGTGGTTTTTGAAGGGAATCTGTAATAAGGAACCAGATAAGAGAAAGGCTTTTCAACCACCGAAATCATAACGTAATTTCCATCTGGAGAGAAATTAACACTTTTGTACATTGCTGATGGCAACCACTTTTCATCACTTCCATCCATTTTAACCTTGTACAATTCGGAAAGTGCCAATTGCTCAAAATTGTTCTCATCATTTTTATTTTTCAACAAATCCTGATAAGTTCTGTTTTGAGCTTTTTTACCAGCATTTTCAGAAATGGTAGGACCTGTTGGAACCGAACTCTTAGTATTAATTAATTCCTTTCTATTTTCTGGAACAAATTTTACAAGAACAGCTTCACCACTTTTAAACCAATTGATTGGATCTTTCAAGTTGGCATTAACTTTTGGTTCTGTTATTTTCGAGGCCGATGCTGATGCAACATCTAAAATCCAAACGGCAACACCTTTGCTGCTAGTATTTGTAAAGGCCAATTTAGATTGATCCGGAGAAAAAATAAAATTGCTTAATCTTGGATTCTTTGGCAAACCACTTACCTGTATAGCTTCGTCTGATTTAGACTTTAACCTTCTTAATTTAATGTTATTACTGTAGCTGGTTCTACTGCCTATATTGGTTTTAGGATCAATTCGTAATCCTCCCAAACGCATTTCTTCCTGCGACAATTCCTCTATTGTTTTGTATGCACTTCTATACAATAGAATCATGTTCTCTTTTTGGTTATCTAAAATTACCGATGGAGCTCTCTCCACATCAGCCAATTCCAAAATCTCTTTTGGAGGCTTTTGAAAATCGATATTATTTTGCGCACTAACATTAAGCGCTACAAAAAATAACAATACGTAAATTAATCTTTTCATTTTGTTGCTTTGATATAGTTAAAAGTCCACAAGGACGGTTGGTTCGCTATAAGGAAAAAATCAAAAACTTAAATTTATGGATTTAGATGCTGAATTCAATTTCTTTTCGACAAAATTATGATCACGGACGATTAACTTAGGCATCCACTATATATTCATTGCAACTTCATAAATATGGCAATTCAAAATAAACTCTTATCTTAGATAACTTTCACAAAAAATAATCAATTAACCCATTACCAATAAAGCTTTCTTTATGCATAACCTTAATGATTTTCTAACTTTAATTGAAGGATTTTTAGGAGGAAGCCAATGGTTTCCAATTTTATTAATAGGAACTGGCTTGTTTTATACCATTTATTTAAAGTTTCCCCAATTTAGATTTTTTAAACATGCCTTAAAAGTTGTTACCGGAAAGTATGACAAACCAGGAGAAAAAGGTGATGCGTCTCACTTTCAAGCATTAACCACAGCGCTTTCGGGAACCGTTGGAACCGGAAATATTGCGGGTGTAGCTTTGGCAATTTATTTAGGAGGTCCAGCAGCATTATTTTGGATGCTGGTAACCGCCTTTTTAGGAATGACAACCAAATTTGTAGAGGTGACTCTTTCTCACAAATATCGCGAAACCGATGAAAAAGGATTTATTTCTGGTGGACCAATGTACTACATGAAAAATAAACTGAACATGAAATGGCTGGCAGGTTTCTTCGCAGCCATGACCATCTTCTCATCTTTTGGTACAGGTAGTTTACCTCAAATTAACTCCATTTCCAACTCAATGTTTGCAACATTTGGATTTAATAAGATGTTGGTTGGAGGAGTTCTTTCTGTATTGCTTGCTTTTGTAATTTTAGGTGGAATTAAACGTATTGCCAAGGTTACAGAAAAGCTGGTTCCTGCCATGGCCATCATTTATTTTATTGGAGCATTGGCAGTAATCTTTTACAATTACGAAAACATTATTCCTTCTTTCGTGTCAATATTTACCAATGTATTTACAGGAACAGCTGCTGTTGGCGGTTTCTTGGGTGCCGGTTTTTCTTACGCACTAACCAAAGGTGTTAACCGAGGTTTGTTTAGTAACGAAGCAGGTCAAGGGTCTGCGCCAATTGCCCATGCTGCTGCAAGAACCGAAGAACCTGTTTCGGAAGGTATGGTAGCCATTCTTGAACCTTTTATCGATACCATTGTAATTTGTACCCTTACAGGCTTGGTAATTCTTTCTTCTGGAGTTTGGACTGAGAAATTGCCTAATCAGTTTCAATCAACCGATATGGTGGTAATGGCAGATCAATACAACGATACCAATGATACTGATCGCAAAAAGTTATATCATTTCCTGAATGGTAAAAGTGATCTTCCTGTCTTCTCAGGTGATTTGACTGTAGAAAATGGAGAAATTAAGAATGAATTAAGCATTATTAATGCACGCTCGGTTGCCGAAAATGTTAAAGTTTACGATTCGGAAAACAAACTATACAGTGGTAAAATTGAAATCACGAACGGAAAATACACTTCAGAAAATGGAATAACTTTTCAAGGAAATTCTCTAATGCATTCAGCACCATTAACGGCCGAAGCATTTACCCGAAGCTTATTAGGCGATTGGGGAAAATGGATTGTTTCCATTGGCTTGCTCTTATTTGCCTTTTCAACTGCAATTGCATGGGCATATTATGGCGGACGATCGGTTACCTATCTATTTGGCGTTAAAGGAGTACTTCCCTATCGTATCATTTATTGTATTGGATTTTTCATTGCATCCTTTGCTGATACAACAATTATTTGGACAATTTCTGGTATTACAATTGTTCTAATGGCACTGCCTAACCTTATCGGGATATTAATGCTGCATAAGGATATGAAATCAACATTAAATGCTTATTGGGATAAGTTCAAAAAAGAATATCCTTCGGAAGTATAAAAAACACAATAAGCTTGTAGTAAATAAGCTCTTCTGCCAATGGAAGAGCTTATTTTTTTTGATCATCCATCATACCAAGAGAAGAATCTATTGGAATTTAAGGAGTATGAATTTATTGCTGATTTATTTTATCACAATATCATATTGCTGTAACAAACCAGCCAAATCTTGTCTAGAAAACTTAGCCTTTTTTATTTTATTCGACTCGGGATGAATGGAATAATTGCTAGCTGAACTCAAATCTGCTTTCTCCAAATTGGTATATTCAAACACGGCACCTGCCAAATCACAATTCGTAAATACAGCTTGAGTCAAATCAGCCTCTGTGAAATCAACTTCATTTAATTGGCAGTTCGTAAATCGAATAGACTTTAATTTAAGCTGATAAAACGAACTAAGGTTTAGCATACAATTAGAAAAAGCAAAGGAAAGTAATAACTTCTTGCAATCCTGAAATGCAACGCCCAACATTTTACATGATTTAAATTGAACATCTCTGAATGCAGTATGATTCACATTGGCATTACTTAAATCACAGGAATCAAATGCACACTCTAAAAAAATAACTTTCGATAAATCAGAGTTGGCAAACCTGCAGTTTACAAATCGGCAATTGTCATATTCAGCCTTTGGTAAATCTGCTGTCGAAAAATCTTGGTTCTCGAAAACTTCTTCATCAATATAATCCATTAGTCTTGTTTTAAATAAATTTCTCCAACGCTATAACTTACTGCATATCCAGCTATTTTTACACGATCATCACAATTTGTACAATACAGCACTCCTTTTCGATCTGACAATTGATTGGCCGATAATTCATTCTTTCCAAGTTTTTCACTCCAAAAAGGAATTAGTGAACAATGCGCCGATCCGGTAACTGGATCCTCGAAAATACTTGCTCCTGGAGTAAAAAATCGAGAAACAAAATCAACCTCTCGACCAAGTGCCGTACAAACAATTCCTCCATGTCCCAAATCAATGCCTTTTAACTTATTCTCGTCTGGCTTCAAAGCTACAATATCGTCTTCATTTTCATAAAGTAATACGTAATCTCTAGCCTGAAATATCTCGAGTGGTTTAATATTCAAACTATCTTCAATAATGGATGGCAAAGAGGTTGGAACAGGCATTCTAGATGGAAAATCAAGAACATATCTATCACCTTCAAAAGCTACTTCTAAATCCCCACTAGCTGATGTAAAACGAATTTTATCCTCAAGGTAATTCAAATGTTTACGAATGACATGAGCCGTTGCCAATGTTGCATGTCCGCACAAGTCCATTTCTAATTCAGGAGTAAACCAACGAATATGAAAGCGGTCGGCTTCAGGAACGAAAAAAGCAGTTTCTGCCAGATTGTTCTCTTTGGTAATATTCAATAGTAAATCATCTGAAAGCCACTCTTCCAAAGGAACTACACATGCTGGATTCCCTCCGAATAGCTTATCTGTAAAAGCATCTATGTGATATTTTTTCAGTCTCATTTGTTTATAATTTTCTTGATATCTGGTTTTGTGTATAAATTTGATTTTATCACCTTACCATCTTCTCTGTATAAAGGTTTTCCATTCTCGTCTAATTTGCTCATGTTGCTGCGATGAACTTCTGAAAAAATTTCAGCGTATTTATCCTGTAGACCAAATTCTAAAACCGTTCCCATAACTACATAATGAATATCTGCTAAAGCATCGGCAACTTCAACGATATTACCCGATTCCCAAGCTGCTTTTAATTCATCAACTTCCTCCTGGATGATTTTTTGTCTTAACTCACAGCGTTCAAGACTTGGAATATTAGGTTGTTCTTCCACATTTACCCCAAAGGCATTGTGAAATTCATGTACTTTATCTAATGCTTTCATTCAAATTCTTTTTGCAAAGATTAAATATCACCAATTCTTTTAAAACAAAAAAGGCTTCCCTAAAAGGAAGCCTTGCAAATATTATCAAACCTGATCTTATTTCAATGTAACTGCGAAAGTAAGAAATAACTTTTCTGTTGCTGGATTCAGGGTTAATCCACCTCGAATAGGCAATGAAAACTTATCTGTTAATTTGATTTCATCATACATGGTAACATTAACATTTACCACATTAAATTTATCATCATACATTCCTTTAAAAGGAGAAAAACCTAGTGCATAAGAGAATTTTTTTCCACCAATTAAGTTCGAATATCCCAATTCAAAATAAGTAGAGTAATTCTGGTCTCCATTTTCATCTTTATCAAACTCTCCGTAGAAAAGAACAGATCCCATTACAGAAACAGGAAACTTTGCACACCCCTTATACTTTGCTGTAGCATCGAACAAATGAACACTGTTTTCACTATCGAAATCAAAGAATTTTGATTTTTCGAAATTAGGACGTGGACAATAAAAATCGTACACACTAAATTGGAAAAGTGGAGTATTATAAGAAACATACAAGTCAACCTCCTGATAGCTATCATCAGTTGCATAAGCTCCCCATGCACCAAATGTAAAACGACCGGTTTGAATCTCCAACGTTGGTTCAATAGTAGGTGCTGTACCACTATTACTACCTCTCCATAAGTGTTTACTAACAAAGTCAATACTGCGATTAACTTTGGTTTTTGATGGAAGTTTTTCAGCATTAACTCCCAAACAAATGCATACCAACCCAATTAAAGGGATCAGTTTTTTTAGGTTCATCTGTTAGAATCTTTAAGTGTTTGTGTTTGTTTTAAAAAGAAAGGATATTTCAGACTTAACCAGCTATTTATCACTGCGATTAGGTACATGATTTATCCATCTCTAAAAATCGCAGCAAAAATAGAAGATTAGAATATTTGAAATCATGACAAATGTGGTCTTTTTACAGAATTTTTCGCTGTTCTTTAACACAAAACATAAAATGCCGAAAAGTTGGGGTACAAAAAAAGGAAAGCTAATGCTTTCCTTTTTATATCTTCTAGTAAAAAATCTTTATAACACTTCGTAATAATCCGGCATTACAAACCATAAAATAACATAGATCAGTAGTCCCGGAAATCCTGCGCTAAAAATAGAAATTAGCACATACAGAATTCTTACAAGCGTTACGTCTAAGCCCAGGTATTCAGCAATACCCGCACAAACACCTGCAATCATTTTATTAGATGATCGCTGTAGTTTTTTACTCATTATATCCTTAATTAATCGTCGAACTCTTCGTCGTAAAGATCCTCTTGGTTTTCTAACTCATCATTGTAGAAGGTTTCAGCCTCATCCAACAAATCTTCAATCAAATTCTGATCTTCAGGTGTTTTATCCATCCAGTAAATTGTCTGGTTTGAATTAAAATCTTCTACATCACATTCGATAATACACTTAGGTGAACGTGTATGAACAATGAATAGAGTATCTGGTAACTCCTGCGAATTGTCTGCTAATAAAAACTTTGGTAGCATAGTATTTAATTATTAAATGTGCTGTAAATATAGGAAGAGATTGAATTCCAAGCAACAAAAATGAGGTGAACATCCCATAATTTTTACAACTCTTGTAATGGCTTCTTACAAATCAGACTCTTGACCACTTACTTCTTCCTCCATATCTAAGCCAAAATCATAGTCAACATCCACTTTTACGAGGATATTGTACTCTTCGGTACTTATCGGAAAAGCGTAAAAGCTCTTACCTGGACCCAATTGATAAGATTTTATATCATCTTCAAATCCATAGGGATAAAAATTCTGAACCAAATTCTTTAGTTCAGAATCCAGTTTCTTAAAACTTACAATTCTATTTTTCTTTGTCATTATATGAAAATTATACTCTGTCAATTTTAGTTTAATTCAACTTTGAGGATGAAAATTAATTGCAAAGTCTTCTTTATTAAATCCTTTATTTTTTTCCAATAAAAAATCATCTATTCGTAATATTACATCTTTTCACCCTCGATTGACTCTCTGTAAGGCTAGTATTTTTAGGGCAAGTGCTTATTTATTTTTGGTTTCAGTCTAAGTAAACGAAAACGTTTTCACAGCAATGTATACATTCAATTTTGGAAATATTTTTACATCAACGGTTTGTAATATTCAAAATGAATTCCTAAAATTGTACCCGAAATAAAGATCATTTTATCCTATTTAAACAAAACAATGAATAACATTCTTGGAAATACAATCACTTCTTCTTTTGCAAGTACAACTTGTTGTTGTATGTGTATGGATTGTATTAAACTGCAAGAAGGAGTTGTTTAAATTTATAGTAGGACAGAAATAACAACACTAGCCTTTTTGCAACAGCAGAAAGGCTTTTTTTATGAATTTACCTATAATCGAAACAAAAAATTTATTCATCAATTGTAACACAAATGCAAAACGAAAAATCATATCTCATTCATTCCTCATATCAAATGATGTGTTGTTGTATGTGTATGTTATGGTATCCACCTTAGCAGATTTCGTTGTGCATATAAGTGAACTAGCATACCGAGCCTTTCTGCGAACCAGGAAGGCTCTTTTTTTTATGAGTAAGCTAAAAAAAATGAAAGAAAAAACTTACAGAAGTATTGCAAAAACCATTTCGTGGAGAACCATTGGAACAATTGACACGGTGCTGATTTCATGGTTCGTGATTGGAGACATCACTTGGGCCATGTCGATTGGTGGCGTTGAATTATTCACGAAAATGGGACTCTATTTTTTACACGAAAGAACCTGGAACAAAATAAAGTTTGGAAAGGAAGATAAACACCCTGTCGATTACCACATTTAAAAGCAAAGTATCATGTCGAAGAAACAATTTTTACCCATAGCAATAGATATTACCAACAAGAAAATACTAATAATTGGTGGTGGCGAAGACGCCTATAAAAAATTAAAGATTTTACAGCGAAGTACCGATTTGGTAGAAGTTTTGGCTCCAAATATCATTAGCTGGATTAAGAATACAGGGATTAAATATCATGAACAACAGTACAATAAAGATGTTCTGAAAGATTACTATTTGATTTATAGTTGTGTTGAGGATCCTGCCTTTGTGCGACAGCTCATTCGCGATTGTAGAGAAGCTAATGTGCTACTGAATGTCCACGACCAACCTGATTTTTGTGAATTTGTTTCTCCGGCAATCTATAAACAAGATAATATCAGCATTGCTGTAAGTTCCAATGGCGAAGATGTATTTAAATCCATCAAAATTAGAAATCAACTAAAGGATTATTTCGAAAACTACAGACTTCAAAAACTCTTAATTGCAAACTAAATCATGACAAATCAATATCAAATAAATAACGAACAGCTTACCAAAATTAATGAGCTGGTAAAAGAACTAAACCAAGAACAGTTGGTTTGGTTGAACGGTTACATCTCTGGACTGATTAACGGTGACACCAGCAGTACAAACACACTGGCAACGGCACCCTCAAAATCATCAGAAAAGATTACAATTCTGTATGGTACACACACCGGACACAGCAAAGAAATTGCTCTGGACTTATACGATAGAGTTAGTTCCTTAGGCTTTTCACCTTCGCTTAAAGCTTTAGATGAATACAAGAAAAATGATTTGAAGAAAGAACAATACCTCTTTCTGATTGTAAGTACCCACGGTGAAGGTGAACCTCCTATTCAGGCAGAAGAATTTCATGAGTATGTGTTAGGCAACAAAGCTCCAAAGTTGGAAGGAACAAAATACTCGGTGCTGGCTTTAGGTGATAAATCATACAAGAAATTTTGCCAAACTGGTGTTGATTTCGACGAAGCATTCAAAAAGTTAGGAGCAGAAGAAATCGTTCCTATTCAGAAAGCAGATGTTGCATATGAAGAAATAGCCAACAATTGGATTGATTCTGTAGCAAATGAACTTCAAAAAATTCAGCCGGCAACAAATCCAACTGTTTCTGTTGAAAATTCTCCTGCGAAAAAGAAGAAATTCAATCGAACCAATCCGTTCTATGCCGAAGTTCTTGATAAGGTTCGAATTACAACAAAACAATCGGAGAAAGAAATTTACCATGTTGAAATATCGCTGGAAGATTCAGAAATAGAATATCAAGCTGGTGACAGTATTGGGGTTCTGCCTAGCAACCCTATTGATTTGGTTGATTTGATCATCAATCATTTTGCCGATGATCCTGAACGAATGGTTCAAGTTGGAGGTAAGGATGTAAGTTTGTTTAGAGCATTGCAACACAAGCTTGAAATAACGGTTTTAAATCGTGAGGTTCTTGAGAAGTACAACGAAATCGTAAAAAACAAAGAGCTCGCTACTTTGTTGGAAAATGAAGAGGCTCAGGATCAATATCTTTATGGAGCGGATGCGATCGACTTATTGGAAGACTTCCCTGGAGAAATTCAGACTGATGAATTCCTCGGAATTTTAAGGTTGCTTTATGCTCGCCTCTACTCTATTTCTTCTGGTCCGACTCAAAATCCCGAAGAGGTTCATATCACAGTTGCTTCGCTTAGGTACAAGCACAAGAAAAGAGAACGAAATGGTGCATGTTCCACTTACATTTCAGATCAAATAAATGTAGGCGATCACATACCAATTTTTATTGAGAAGAATGAATCTTTCCGATTGCCAAAAGAAACAGATAAGCCTTTGATTATGGTTGGAGCAGGTACAGGAGTATCCCCATACCGAAGTTTCCTGCAGGAGATTGAGCAAAACAACAAGCAAACCAACAGTTGGCTATTTTTCGGGAACCAGCGTTTCAAAGAAGATTTTCTGTACCAGGTAGAATGGCAAAAATATTTGCAAAAGGGAGTTCTAAACAAATTGGATGTTGCTTTTTCAAGAGATCAGAACGAGAAAGAGTATGTACAGCATAAACTCAAACAAAAAGCATCTGAGGTGTTTCAATGGTTAGAAAACGGTGCTCACTTTTACATCTGTGGTGATAAGAATTACATGGCAAAAGATGTGCAGGAAACCTTAAAGGAAATCATTACCAGCGAAGGTGGAATAACAGCAGAAAAAGCAGATGAATATCTGAAAAAATTAAAGAAAGAGAGACGTTTACTTCTTGATGTTTACTAGAAAAAAAAGCAAAATCATGTCAGATCAAAATATAAATTGGGCAGACTTGTCCGAAGTTGAAAAAATTAAAGTCGATAGCAATTATTTGCGAGGAACATTGGCTGAAAGTATTGCCGATCCCATTACAGGAGCAATTGCAGTAGACGATCGACAGGTATCAAAGTTTCATGGCATTTACCAGCAATTCGACAGAGATACCGAAAGGGAAAGAAAAAAGACCAAACTGGAACCTGACTACTCTTTCCTTATCCGAGTAAGGGTGCCAGGTGGATTGGTGAATGCCGATCAGTGGTTGCAAATGGATCAAATTGCAGATGTATACGCCAATGGTACGCTAAAGCTCACTACCCGACAAGCCTTTCAGTTTCATGGTGTTTTAAAGGGAAATCTGAAACCAAGTATTCAATCCATAAACAAGGCACTATTGGATACCATTGCAGCCTGTGGTGATGTAAACCGAAATGTAATGGCCAGTCCTCATCCGTATAGTTCCAATGTGTTCGATCAGGTTCAGGATTATGCCAACAAAGTAAGCGATCATCTTACACCGCGTACGCCTGCCTATTACGAAATTTGGTTGGATCAGAAAAAGGTAGCCGAAGGATCGCAGGGAGAAGTTGAACCTTTATATGGTCCGGTTTATTTGCCTCGCAAATTCAAGATTGGTTTTACCATTCCTCCTTTTAACGATACCGATGTATTTACCCAGGATATCGGCTTTATAGCCATAGAAAACAATGGTGTGCTTGAAGGTTTTAATGTTGTTGCAGGTGGTGGATTGGGAACCACTTTTGGCGATGCTGAAACCTATCCCCGACTGGGAACTGTATTGGGCTTTGTAAAAGCGGAAAATACGGTAGATATAGCCGAAAAAATTGTACTGGTTCAAAAAGAACAGGGGAACCGAAAGATCCGAAAAAATGCACGTTTAAAATATACCATCGACCGATTGGGCATAGATAAATTTAAGGAACTGCTGCACGAAAAGTTAGCTTATGAACTGGAAGCTGCACGAGAATATGCCTTAATCAGAAATGGTGATAAGTTTGGATGGCATCAAAGCGTGAATGGCGACTGGTACCTTGGATTATTTATTGAAGGTGGTAGAGTGAAAGATGTTGAGAGTGTGAAGACCAAGACTGCTTTGCGGGAAATCGCTGACTTGAATATTTCAGATTTTCGTCTTTCTGGGAATCAGAACCTGATTCTTGGAAAAATTAAGGGCGAAGACAAAAACAAGATCAATGAAATCTTGAAAAAGTACGATTCACTTCCCAGTACAATATCGGGAACAAGATCGAATTCAATTGCCTGTGTGGCTTTGAACACCTGTAGTTTAGCTTTTGCCGAGGCAGAAAGGTATTTGCCGGCTTTAATCGATAAAATTGAAAGCAGTTTAAGCGATTTTGGTTTATTCAAAGATGAAATTGTGATTCGAATGACTGGCTGTGCCAATGGTTGTGGAAGACCCTATGTAGCAGAAATAGGATTTATAGGAAAAGGTCCGGGCAGGTATAATCTCTACCTGGGAGGAAACTTTAACGGAACAAGACTAAATAATCTGTATCGAGAAAATGTAAACGAAGAGGAAATTCTTCAAGAACTTCGCCCAATACTGGAAGATTATTCGCAAAATAGAACTGAAGGAGAACCTTTTGGGGATTTTGTGATCCGAAAGCAATACGTAAAGGAAATCGTAAATCCTAAAGATTTTAAACACTAAACTTTGTGCAATGAGTCAAGGAAAAATATGGATTGTAGGTGCCGGACCCGGTGCCTCCGATCTTCTTACCATACGAGCTTTAAGAGTATTGGAATCGGCAGATGTAATCCTTACCGATGCCCTAATAACGGATGATGTTCGCAGTCTGTTTCCTGAAAAATCAATTGTTATAGAGGTTGGGAAACGTTCGGGTGATGGGATAAATCCAATGGAAAGACAACAAAACATCCACAATCAAATGATCCTATATTACAGCTTGGGTTATCAAGTTGTAAGACTAAAGTCAGGCGACCCGATGGTTTATGGCCGAGGCGTGGAAGAAATCAGGTTTTTATTGGAATCGGATTTAGAGTTCGAATTGATACCTGGAATTAGTGCAGGAATGGCTGCCGCAAATGAATTTTGGGTTCCACTTACCGAAAGAGGAAAATCATCAGGCATTCACTTTCATTCGGCTATTAAAGTTGGAGGAGAAAAAAGCGATTTAGATGGTATAATCAAGGAAATAGAAAATAACGATACGGTTGTTATTTACATGGGATTGGAACGCTTAAGCGAGATGGCCTATGAGCTCAACCAAAGACTTTCGAAAGAAACCAACATCAATGTGGTGTCCAAGGTAAGTTATGCCGATAGTGATATTTTAAGTGGTAACACCAAGTTTTTTAGCAAGATTGATCAATCAGATCTACCTGCTTCACCAGCTGTTATCATACTGGGAAATCACACAAAAGTGCCAGGAAAAAGAACCTCCCAAAGGATAGACAAGAAATCACTAAAAAGCCGTGTGAGAAAATTATTAGCACAGCCATTCCTGAATTTATTTTAATTAATAAAATTTTCATGCAACTGTAAGAATGAGCTTATCGTCTTTACATCAGATCATTTATAGGCCGAAGCTTCATAAACAAACCATTTTATTCAATTCACCTGTAACTTGAAGCCAACACTCGGCGTCATATAATATGAGAAACCTGGAATAAACTATTTCATTAAAATCTTATACGCATGAAAAAATTATTGAAAAAAATGTCCCTTACACTAATTGCGTTAACTATGGTATTTTCGTCGACCGTAAACGCACAATTCTGGGGAGAAAAAGGCAATGGAAATGTAAAAAAACAGGATAGAGAAATTGGTTCTTTTTCTGCAATTTCGTCTAGCAGTGGCATTGATGTTTACCTAAGACAAGGTGATAAAGAATCGGTAACTGTTGAAGCAGATGAAAATCTTCTTGATTTGATTGTTACCCGTATTAAAGGTGATGAGCTGATTATAAAAACTGAAGATCCTATTCGCAGAGCCAAGAAGTTGAACGTTTATGTGACCTTTGTGAAGGTAAATGAAATTAGCGTTTCGAGCGGTTCCGATCTTGAATCGAGCCACTTGCTTAAATTCGAAGATCTCGATATTTCGGTTAGCTCTGGCGCTGATGCAAAACTTGAACTTCAGGCAGAAGATCTTACCTGTTCAGTAAGTTCTGGTGCAGATGCTAATCTTTCGGGCACAGCGAATTCTTTCTATGGAAAAGCAAGTAGCGGTAGTGATTTAAGAGCAGCTGATTTAAAAGCTAAAATTTGTAAGGCAAAAGCCTCAAGTGGTGGTGATGTTTCAGTTTATGCAATTGAATCTATCGAAGCATCAGCAAGTTCTGGCGGTGATGTAGATTACTATGGTGAACCAACAAAAGTAAATGTGAGCAGCTCCAGTGGTGGAGATGTTAACAGAAGATAATACAAGAAAGAGCAGCAAAAATGCTGCTCTTTTTTATATGCCTATTTTTTTCTTTTCGCTTCTACTTCTTTCAGGTATTCATCCAATCCCTCAAAAGGCTTATAGTTTTTAGGAATACCCAATTTTGCCGATGGATCGTTTGCCGATAAATCAACCTTAGCTCCACACTCCGGACAACTTACCGTATGATGATTGGTGATCTCTAAAATCTTTACAATCATTTCCTTTTTGCATTTCGGACACTCTATAATTACATCCTGATCGTTAAAATCCATATTCTTGTACGTTTTATTATCGAGTTTCAAAAATAGCGAAAACTTCCTAAAAGCAATTTTTCCCAACTCATAAAATTTAGATAATCACTTTAAACTACAGCATGCTTATGAACAAGCTTGTAAATGTTGCTGCAGATTGCAGGAAGCTTTACAAGGGTATTTTAATCGGTGCTGCAAGTTGCAGGAAGCTTTACAAGAGGCTTGCAATCGATGCTGCAGGTTGCAGGAAGGTTTACAAGAGGCTTGGAATTGATGCTGCAGATTGCAGGAAGCCTTACAAGGGTCTTGTAAATGTCGCTACAGATTGCAGGAGTAAAAATACACCTTTACAAGCCTTCCTTATCTACTGCTCACAATCTTTCATCGATAGTTGGATGCGTTTTCTGGCCATATCAACCTCAATTACCTTTACATTTACATGCTGATGAAGCTGAACCACATCAGCCGGATCGGATACGAATCGATTGGCCAATTGGGAGATGTGTACCAAACCGTCCTGCTTCACACCCACATCAACAAAGGCACCAAAGTTGGTGATATTGGTAACAATACCTGGCATTTCCATTCCAACTTCAAGCTGTTCTATTTTGTAGATTCCCTCTTTAAACTGGAAAACTTTAATGGCAGTTCGCGGATCACGTCCCGGCTTTTCAAGCTCTTCCATAATGTCCTTCAATGTTGGCAAACCTACTTCATTGGTCACATATTTGTTCAAATCGATTTGCTTGCGCAGATTTTTATCGGCAATCAAATCGGCAACGGTACAATTGGCATCCTTTGCCATTTGTTTTACAATGCCATACGATTCGGGGTGAACCGCCGAATTGTCCAATGGGTTTTCGGAATTTGGAATTCGTAGGAAACCCGCACATTGTTCGAATGCCTTCGCACCCATTCGTTTCACTTTCGTGATCTCCTTACGGGATGAAAATGCTCCATTCTCGGCACGATAATCTACAATATTTTGAGCCAATTGTGGTCCCAAACCCGATACATAGGTCAACAAGTGCTTACTGGCTGTGTTCAAATTCACGCCTACTTTATTCACACATGATTCCACTACCTGATCCAAACTCTGTTTTAATAAATTTTGATCCACATCGTGCTGGTATTGGCCTACCCCAATCGATTTTGCATCGATCTTTACCAGTTCTGCCAAAGGATCCATCAAGCGTCTACCAATGGATACTGCTCCACGAACCGTAACATCATACTGAGGGAATTCCTCACGAGCCACTTTCGACGCAGAGTAGATTGATGCTCCTGCTTCGCTCACCACAAAAACTTGTACTTTTCTGTCGTAATGCAAATTGGTCACAAATCTCTCTGTTTCTCGACTTGCGGTTCCATTCCCAATGGCAATGGCTTGTATATTGTAAGTTTCCACCATATTGGTCAGCTTTTTAGCTGCCATTTTTCCCTGATTTTGGGGTGCATGCGGGTAAATGGTTTCGTTGTGCATTAGGTTTCCCTGTGCATCCAGGCAAACCACCTTACAACCTGTTCTGTATCCCGGATCAATAGCCAAAACACGCTTCTGTCCCAGTGGTGATGCCAACAACAATTGGCGCAAGTTTTCGGAGAACACACGAATGGCCTCTTTGTCCGCTTCCTCTTTCGATGATTTGGCAAACTCCGTTTCAATCGAAGAGCCTAGTAATCTTTTGTAAGCATCCTTGACTGCCACCTCAACATGATTGGAAGCTTCGGTATTTCCTTTTACAAAGATTCGATTCAACCTTTCCAATACCTCTTCTTCGTTGGGCGCAATTTCCAATCGTAAAATTCCTTCAGCTTCTCCCCTTCTCAATGCCAACATTCGATGCGACGCACATCTTTTCAATGGCTCTTCCGATTGGAAATAATCTTTGAACTTTTCTCCTTCTTCCTCTTTTCCTTTAATTACCTTTGAGCGAATTACGGCCTGACGTTGGAAAATGCTACGAACCGAGTTACGTGAAATTTCATTCTCGTTTACCCACTCTGCAATAATATCACGTGCTCCTTGCAATGCTTCCTCCTCATTGGCAACCTCATCGTTTACAAACTGACTTGCTCTGGATTCCACATCGCGTTCAAGCTGCTTCATCAGGATCTTAGCCAGAGGTTCCAATCCTTTTTCTCTAGCCTTTACTGCTCTTGTTTTGCGCTTTTGTTTGTACGGCAAATACAAGTCTTCCAATTGATTCAGTTCCGTGCAAGCTTCAATTCTGGCACGAAGTTCGTCAGTCAGCTTTTCTTGTTTATCAATGGCCTCTATAATGCTTTCCCGTCTCTTGTCAAGCTCTGTTAATCGAGCCAATTCCTCCTTTACATTGGCAATCTGAACTTCGTCCAAGCTGCCTGTCATCTCTTTACGATAACGAGCAATAAATGGCAATGTGGCTCCCTCGCCAAGCAATTGCATGGTATTTTCAACCTGAAAAGCCTGCAATTGCAAGCTTTTCGATATTTGATCTATGTATTTTTTCATTCTTTTGTAAGTATCAGGTACTGGGTATTAGGATTTTGAATAACGCTCAAATTCTTGCTTCGATCGTTCTACACAATCCTCCAAAGAAAGGCCGTTAAAGTAGTTTCCAGTGATGTAAATTCCTGTTTCTTCGGCCAACTGCTTAATCTTTGCCATTCTTTCGGTATGGCCAATCTTGATCAGTGGTAATTTGTGCTTGGTCTCTGCAATTTCAGCATCCACAGAATCAAGGCAAAGCAGTTCTGCCATGAATTTTTCCTGCTCCTCCTTGCCAATATGATTTTCTTCAAAATGGAATGCAAATCCTCTCATATTGTCATGAGTCATTACATCGCGCGTAACCATTGAAAAGCAAGGACCTTGCAATGGAATAATAAAGCTCACCGGATCGAAATTCAACTTTTCTTTAGGCAAAACAACAGCTCTCGACTCAATATTTTGAATCGGATAATCCGCTAAAACATCTGATAAATCAACATTCAAGTCTTTGCATAGTTCCGAAGCAAACTTAGGAGAAACAGCCAGTGCAATGTCTTTGGAAGTAAACACATCGCCTTCTTCTGACTTTACCTCAAATCCTTCCTGATTTTTAGTAATCTGACTGATTTTTGTATGGAGCTGAATCTTGATATTCTCATGCGAAGCAAGAGCTTCCATAAAACTCGACATCCCTTTTTTAAGAATAAAACTCTTAGGATGTTCCTTGCTTTTGGTTTTGCGTCGTTTTAGAAAATATTCTGCAGAAAAATTATCAGCATTCTGCACAATTACCGCACTAAACATGCGAGTAAAAACATTGTCGTAGTTCTTTCGACCTACAATTTTTCCAAAGTATTCCTTAACGGTTTTTCCATCTCGTTTCGAGAAAAACAAATTTGGAACCGATCGTATTAACTCAAATTTATTTACCCCAGACATGATTTTCTCGTGCTTATCGGTAAACACTTTCATGCCAACCTTTTCGCGAGCTACAATGTCCTGTTCCAACTCATTTTTCTGAATCAAATCGATTAGATTGGCGTAGGTCGCATAAAAGGTATGCGCTCCCATCTCAACCCAAAAATCATCTTTGTAATAAGTATTTAAACATCCGCCTACCTTATTGGCAGCATCAACAACTAGTACTTTTTTTCCCGATCGGGCAATATGATTTGCGAGGCTTAATCCACTTATTCCAGCGCCGATCACAATCATGTCGTAAGATTCAGCTTGGGTCATTTTAGTTTGGTTAGGGTTATTATTTTTTATTGTTTGTTCTATTTGTCTTTTTTCGTTTAAAGAACTTGCGCTTGCCGTTTGATTTGGGTTTGGTTCTGGGATTGTACTCAGGTGCTTCTCCCAATTCAGTAGGAACCGGAATCTTGAATACATCCGACTCAATCAGATCTTCGATTTTCTTAAAGTCGTTCTGATCCTTTTCTGTAATAAAAGTCAAGGCAACTCCTTCCGATTCTGCACGCGCTGTACGTCCAACTCTATGCACGTAATCCTCAGCATCGTTCGGAACATCAAAGTTGATTACCAAATCAATTGAATCAATATCAATTCCCCTGGCAATAATGTCTGTAGCAACCAATATTTGATGCTTTCTATTTTTGAATTCGCGCAACACTTCTTCTCGCTCACTCTGTTCCAAATCGGATTGTATCCCTGCTGCTTTAAAATTGTGTTTTTTAAGGTCTTTTGTAATGGCCTTTACATTCACTTTTGTGGATGAAAATATAATTACACTTTTCAGGTCTTTTCCTTTCAACAAATGATTGATCAAAGGAATCTTCTGATCTTCGTAAAGCATGTAGGCAGCTTGTAAAACTCCCTCAGCAGGTTTCGAAATTGCAATATTGATACTTTCCGGATCAACCAAAATCTCCTCGGCCAGTTCCCTGATTTTTGGAGGCATTGTAGCCGAAAACATCAGATTTTGTCTCTCTTTGGGAAGATAACTCACAATTTGCATCAAGTCATCAAAAAAACCCATATCCAACATTCTGTCGGCCTCATCCAAAATCAAATGCTTCAATTTTGAAGTATCCACATACCCCAAATTCAGGTGCGAAATCATTCTACCAGGAGTAGCAATTACTACATCTGCACCTTCCATCAAACCCTTTTTCTGCTGATCCCAAACCGATGAATCACCACCTCCATAAACAGACAATGAAGTGATGGAAACAAAGTATCCAAATCCTTCCATTTGCTGATCGATTTGCATAGCTAGCTCTCTTGTTGGAACCAATATCAAGGTACTAAAACCCTCAATTTGATTCTTTTGGATTTGATCCATTACCGGAAGAAGATATGCTGCCGTTTTTCCTGTACCCGTTTGGGCACAAACGATCATATCTTTTTTTTCTATAATCTTAGGGATAGATAACTCCTGAACTGGAGAAGGTGTCTCGAAGCCCATGGCCTCCAGCCCTTCCATTATCTCAGGAGAAAAATCAAATTCGGAAAATTTCAACTAGTTTCTATTTAGTAATTAATACGAAGAGAGTTTTGCTCTCCTTTTAAACCATATTGAAGATACAAAAAAATGTCTATTCAACATACAAAACCAAACCTTTCAGGTATTCTCCTTCTGGATGGTAAATATTTACTGGATGATCGGCAGGCTGTGTCAATTGGTGTAACACACGAACCGTTCTTCCTGCATTAGCTGCAGCTACAAAAACTGCTTTTCTGAAATCTTCCTTGCTAACTGCCTGCGAACATGAAAAAGTGAATAAAATTCCTCCTGGCTTAATCTGTTCAAATCCTTTCTTATTTAATCGCTTGTATCCTTTCAAAGCATTATCCAACACTTTCTTGTGCTTTGCAAATGCAGGTGGGTCAAGTACAATTAAATCATATTTTTGAGATGATTGATCTAAAAATTTAAATGCATCCTCAGCAAATGCCTCGTGGCGCTTATCGCCCGGAAAGTTTAGCTCAACATTTTCTTTTGTAATATCAATTGCTCGGGAAGAACTGTCAACCGAATGAACCAATTCTGCTCCACCTCTCATGGCATAAAAAGAAAATCCCCCTGTGTAGCAGAACATATTTAGTACTGATCGTCCTTTTGAATATTGCTCCAAAAGACTTCTGTTCTCACGCTGATCGATGAAGAATCCTGTTTTTTGGCCTTTTAACCAATCCACTTTAAATTTCAATCCATTCTCTAGTGCAGTAAACGAATCTGTTTCGCCGAACAAGTATCCATTCTTTGGCTCAATTCCTGATTTAAAAGGAATGGTTCCTTCAGATTTGTCAAAAACAGCCACCAAATCATCACCAAACACTGTTCGTAATGCTTCTGTTATTTCTTCACGGTGCAAATACATTCCAACCGAATGACACTGAATTACTGCTGTTCCAGCGTAGAAATCAATAATCAAACCTGGCAATCCGTCACCTTCTCCATGAACCAACCTGAATACATTATTGTCTTCTCGGCCATAAAGATCCACTGCCTTTCTCATTTGACAAGCAGAGCGGATTTTTTCTACCCAAAAGTCCAGGTTAATTTCTCTCTCTTCGAAACTTAAAATGCGAACTACAATTGAACCAATGGAGATATGTCCAATGGCTAAAAATTCATTTTGATCATTATAAACTGAGACCAAATCGCCTTCTTGTAAGCCTTCATCTACTTTACTTACCGCTCCTGAAAAAATCCACGGATGGAATCTTTTTACAGAATGTTCCTTTCCTTTTCTCAGGTATACTTTTGGATAATCTATCATTTAGAAATGTGTTTTTTACTGGTTAACGAATATTGACCTTTGCATATTCGTTGTTAATTGACTGTAAGCAATCAAGGTATTTTGCGAAAGGCTTACAAGTCTTGCTCTGTAGCTTTCAATCTTTCAAAAATCTTTAAAGATACCCATGCATCAGTTGCAGCATATCTTAACTGACCAGGACTCAATGTTTCTGCTTCCCAATTGGATACCTGTTGTCTTTTTGAGATTCTAAAATTCAAGACAATTGCCGATAATTTTTTTAAAGAAAAACTTTCGATTCCGAAATTCGACACATAATCCTGCAATTCCAAAAAACCATTGGCATCAAAGTCATTCAATTTTTGCAATCCTCTGATATCATCTTTTATTGCTGCCCCAACTTTCACAATATTTGGATTCTTAAGCAAGTCAATAATTTCTTCGGGTAGTCCTATTTTATTGATTCTAAACAAGAATGTTTTAGAGTTAGCTGCCAATTGTAGCAAAGCAACATCGTTTACTTTTCCTTTTTTAAACGACGGTCGGGTTTCCGTATCAAAACCTAAAATAGAATAGTTATTCAGGTATTGAATAGCTTCGTACAGATCTTTATACTCATCAACAAGTATGATATCTCCTTCGAAAGCCTTTAACGGCATTTTGTTTGCTTCTTCGCTTGTAATTGATTTTTGAAATGGCAACATTTACTACTCTTTTACTCCGGAAAACTGTTTTCCTTATTCATTTTCTTCGTCCCATTCTCTCTGACGTTGCGAGAAAATAGATCCACTCATGTCTATGTTATCGATATTTGAATCAACATCTAATTCCGATTCATCATCTAAATTAATTTTATCGGCTGCCAATTTGTGTATCGCTCTTAGCGAATTAACTAATTTTTGGCCCCAATACTCGTAAAAATGGTTATTTAAATCCCAAAGTGCATCATTCATTACTTCCAATGTTCCAATCTTATATGAAGTAATAAAATCTTTAAGATCCTGATAAATATCGGCAAAATTTTCAGAAACGGAGGCTACCAATGGGGTATCGCTATACTCCATATCGTTCTCGAACACTTCTAAAAACTCGTCGTGAGCACCCATTTTATTTTTTACCGAAGAGTGAATGAATTCCCAATCTGATTCAGTCACAAATTTTTCAACTTCTTCCTCTAACTCATTCTCATTTCTTGGCAACATACATGCTTTTAAATAAAGCAATGGTAATAATTTTTGAGCTGTTTCTACAAACTCAATTTTCGAAACTTTTGAACTTGATTCCAATAACAAACAAAACTCGTTTGCTACCGTTACAAATTCAATAACATTTTTAGAATATACTACGTGTTCAAATTGATCTTCCATCTTTATTTTTTCCTACAACCTTGCAAAAATAACAAGATTTTACGAATAATAAATCCTTAGTTTCCAGTCAGCACATAAGATTTGACGAACAAGCCTGTTCTGTACCCTTATATTATTGGTTAAGTTTCGAACTAGATTGGAATGTATTTTATTCGATTACCACTTTGGCAATCTACTTCTTCGTTGTCTTTTAGATGCTGAATTACTTCCAAAATCTTATCATCCTTATAATCTAAGCGATCCACAAGTTCATCAATGCTTAAAAAATCATTTTCGATTAAATTCAAAATCGCATAATAGATTTCTTTAAACTCCTGTTCACTCAACACTTTTTCTTCTTTGCTTTTACAGATATCGCACATTCCACAATCGGGGGCATATTTTTGTCCGAAATATTCCAATAAAAATTTCGATCGACATATATTTTCCGATTCTGCATAATCAATCACCGTTTGAATTTTACTTTCAAGATTCTCCTTTCTGTCCTGGTAAACCTCTTTACTCAATTTTATAAAGCTGATAGGCAATCTCTCCTGAGTATATAATATAAAAGGTGTTTTCTTTCTTGGAATATATTTTATGATACCGTACTTCGATAATTCTTTTAGGTATTCAACTATTAATTCTTTATCGGCTTTAATTCTTTTGGACAAAGTATCAATATTAAAAGGAACGTAATCGGTAAACAAACCTGTATACGATCTTAAGAGTATCTTTATAAAGGTATCAAAATCATTATTGGCAACCTGGAACTTATACAGATCATCGCGTTGAACCACAAAATGTATTCTGGATTCATGTTCCAAATCATCTGTCAATTCAATATATCCTGCTCGTTGTAAAATCTTCAATGCACTAAAAGCCTGAAGAACATTAAATTTAAAATTCTGACAAAACTGTCCCAAATCAAAATCGAAAACCGCATCCTTGCCAGCGCCTTCAGCCACTTGCAAAAAGTTCCCCAATGCCTGATAAACTCTAACAATCATATCCTTTTCGGGAAATGATGTTTTGATTCTCTTCAGTAACTGTACCTTATCGGGATTCGAATACAGCATTACAGCATACGCTCTTTTGCCATCTCTTCCTGCTCTTCCTGCCTCCTGAAAATAAGCTTCCAATGTATCAGGCAAATCCATGTGCACAACGGTACGCACATCCGATTTATCGATTCCCATACCAAAAGCATTGGTTGCTACCATAACTTGCACGATCCCTTTCCGCCATCTTTCCTGACGAAAGTCTTTCACCTCATTTGGCAAACCTGCATGATAGAATTCTGCTTTTACTCTATTATTTTTTAAAAACTCAGCTAACTCCTTGCACTTTTTCCGACTGCGTACATAGACAACCGAACTTCCCTTTTGCTTGTTTAGAATCTTGAGCAAATATTTGGGTTTGTCCTCAGTTTCTCTAACCAGATAAACCAAATTTTTGCGTTCGAAACTTTTACGGAATACGTTCTTCTCAGGAAATCCAAGTTTTTCCTGAATATCAGAAACTACATCTTTTGTTGCTGTTGCGGTTAATGCCAAAACTGGCACATCAGGCAAAAGCTCTCGAAGTGAGATTATTTTTAAATATGAAGGCCTAAAGTCATAACCCCATTGCGAAATACAATGCGACTCGTCAACTGCAATTAAGCAAACATTCATTTGCGCAGCCTTCTTTCTAAATATATCTGAACTTATTCTCTCTGGAGATATGTATAAAAACTTCACATTTCCGAACAAACATTTATTCAGAATATTTTCAATTTCATCCTTTGAAAGTCCAGAATATAACAGCTCCGCCTTAATCCCCTTTTCTTTTAAGTTTTGAACCTGGTCTTTCATTAAAGCAACCAAGGGTGAAACCACCAGACATATGCCTTCCATTGCCATAGTCGGAACCTGAAAAGTTAACGATTTACCTCCTCCTGTTGGCATTAAGCCTAAAGTATCTTTTCCTTCGGAAACCGATTTAATAATTTCATCCTGCAAAGGACGAAATGTACCATATCCCCAATATTTTTTCAGAACATCCTTAAATCGATCCATTTATTTCTTTCCCAGTTGATTTGTGCTCCTTTTATTCAATTTTTCTATCAATAAAACAGTTTAAAAATACTAACTTTTAGGTGGAATTAATCAATTAACAATTTTTAGTATTTGTAATCAAGTTCTATTCCGCTATTTTTTTGTATTTTCGCATGCAATTTAAATCTAAAATTATTGCATAATGTCATTCGTATCTGATAAAATTATTTCTGACGGTCTAACGTTTGATGATGTTCTCTTGGTTCCTGCTTATTCTGAAGTACTTCCTAGAGACGTAAGTTTAAAAACAAAGTTCTCCCGTAACATTACTCTTAATGCTCCAATGGTGTCTGCTGCGATGGATACTGTTACCGAATCTGCTTTGGCAATTGCCATTGCTCGTGAAGGTGGTATTGGTGTAATTCACAAGAACATGAGTATCGAAGCTCAGGCAAAACAGGTGTTAACTGTAAAAAGAGCTGAAAACGGGATGATTTACGATCCAATTACAATTCCTCCTTACAAAACTGTAAAAGATGCTTTGGCATTAATGAAGGAATTTAAAATTGGTGGTATTCCTGTTGTTGACACAGATAAATCACTATTAGGTATTGTTACCAATCGTGATTTACGTTTCGAATTGGATATGGATCGTCCAATATCAGAAGTAATGACAAGTGAAAATATTGTTAGCACTTCCGATTCTACAGATTTGGAAAAAGCTGCAGAAATTCTTCAAGCTCACAAAATTGAAAAACTACCAGTTGTTGATTCAAAAAACAAACTAATTGGTTTGGTAACCTATAAAGACATTACCAAAGCAAAAGATAAGCCATTGGCTTGTAAGGATGAGAAAGGTCGTTTACGTGTTGCCGCTGCAGTTGGTGTAACTGGCGATACATTGGATAGAATCGAAGCATTGGTTCAAGCAAATGCAGATGCTATTATTATTGACACCGCTCACGGTCATTCAAGAGGAGTTGTTGAAGTTCTAAAAACTGCAAAAAAGAAATTCCCTGACATGCAGTTTATTGTTGGTAACATTGCTACCCCTGAAGCCGCTAAAATGCTTGTTGAAGCTGGAGCTGATGCAGTTAAAGTTGGTATCGGACCTGGTTCTATTTGTACAACTCGCGTTATTGCTGGTGTTGGTGTTCCTCAGTTAAGTGCAATTTACGAAGTATCAAAAGCTCTGAAAGGAACTGGTGTTCCTGTAATTGCTGATGGTGGGTTGCGTTATTCTGGTGATATTGTAAAAGCAATTGCTGCTGGTGCAGATTGTATCATGGCAGGATCACTTCTTGCTGGTGTTGAAGAATCTCCAGGAGAAACCATTATTTACAACGGTCGTAAATTTAAATCGTATCGTGGTATGGGTTCTGTTGAAGCAATGCAACATGGTTCAAAAGACCGTTACTTCCAGGATGCTGAAGATGATATCAAGAAATTGGTTCCTGAAGGAATTGTAGCACGTGTACCTTATAAAGGAACTCTTTATGAAGTAATCTATCAGTTAATTGGTGGTCTGCGTGCAGGTATGGGATATTGTGGTTCTGCAAGTATTGAAGAATTGCACAATGCCAAATTTGTTAAAATTACAGCTTCGGGAATGGCAGAAAGTCATCCACATGATGTTGCGATTACTCGCGAAGCTCCTAACTATAGCAGATAATTTTATCGCATATATTTCGGTAACCCGTTATGGTACGGGTTACCGTTTTCTTTTTTAGAATATTTACCATATAATTGCTGAATGAGGAAGGGTTTATTATATCTGATTACAGTTTTATATTGCTCGTTAGTAAGTTACGGGCAATATAGTACTACAGATACCCTTTTTAGAATTGATGATACAACCTACCCTTCTGCTCCATTTGTAGAACTTTTCGAGAGTAATAAGCTTCGCGACCAACACAACCAACCATTATCGCTTACCAAAGCTTTAGATTTATACATCGATTTTTACCTAAAAGCAAGAGAAGCAAAAAAATTGCGGTTCGATACAATTCCAGAAGTGATTCAGGAAATTGAAAACCATCACAATCAAGTATTCAACCCTTATTTATATCCTGTTAAGATCAATCAAAATCTTCTAGAAGAAACATTTGAAAGAATTAAATATTTCATAAAGCCACGTCATATTCTGGTTAAGATTGAAGGTAGAGCTACTCCAAAAGATACACTTAAAGCCTATCAGGAAGCTACAAGAATCTATTCTTTATTAAATCAGGGCAAGAAATTTGCAAAACTTGCCAACCAATTCTCTGATGATTTGTCGGCCCGAAAGAATAATGGTGAAATAGGATACATTACCGCTTTTGATATGGATTACGCCTTTGAAACTGCTGCCTACAACACAACCAAAGGAGAATATTCCATACCAGTTCGTTCACCATACGGATATCACATCATACAGACTATTGACAAGATAAAAAATCCGGGGAAGGTTAAAATTAGGCATCTTATGCTTGAGTTTAAAAAGAAAAATGAAAAAGGTAAAATCAAAGCAAAAGCCGATTCTATTTATCAACTTCTTCAATCAGGTGCTGATTTTTCTGAGTTGGTTCAGAAATATTCAGATGATATTAGTTCCGTAAAAAACAATGGCATCTTGCCTTGGTTTGGACTATTTGAAACACATCCAACAATTGAAAAATCTGCTTTTGAATTAAAAAAGAAAGGAGATTTTTCACCTCTAATAAAAACCGACTTTGGGTATCACATCATCCAACTTTTAGATAAAAAGGAATATAATACTCTTGAAGAATGTAAGGATGAATTAATAAAACTTTTGGAAGAAGACAGCAGGTCAAGAATTTCAGAAAGTAAATTAATTCAAAAACTAAAAGAAAAATATCAATTTAAAGAAAATAAAAAGCTACTATCGAACTTTTACTCTATCCTAGATTATGCTTATGCAGAACTATGGGAAACTTTATTTTCGATAGAAGACAGAGATTACTCTCAAGAAAAGTTTGCTGAATTCTTAAGTGAACAAGCTTCGAAAGATATTTATGAAAATTTTGAAGATTATATCAACAGATTATATGTTAATTTCTCAAACACTTGTATCTTAGCATACCATAAAAATAAACTTGTAGAAAAACATCCTAAGCTTAAGACATTACTGGATGAATACGAAAATGGAATTTTAGTTTATTTTATTACAAAAAAAACAATTTGGGATAATACAACAGATAAAGAAAAAATAAAAGAATATTACACTAACAATCAGTACAAATACGATACAGATGCTGATTACAAAACGGTTAAAGATATAGTATTGGAAGATTACAGAGCTTGGCTTGAAGAAAAATGGTCGGAAGAGCTTCGAAAGAAATACTCTGTAAAAATCAATCATTCAGCTTTAACAAATTTGCGAACAATTTATAATGAATAAATACATACTTACAATATTTTTACTTGCAGGCATGCTTGCTTGTAATTACAATCAGGAAGAAGACAAGGCTGTTGCTAAAGTAAATCAAAACTTTTTATACATGAGCGAAGTAGCGGCTATTGTTCCCAACGGAAGCACTAAAGAAGATAGCATATTAATTGCCGATAACTACATTCACCAGTGGGTAAAAAAACAGTTGATCATTTCGAAAGCAGAACTTAACCTTTCGGCAGAAGACAAGGATGTTAGCAAAATGGTTGAGGATTATCGTTCCTCTTTAATTATTCATAAGTACCAGCAACAACTTTTAGAGCAGAAACTTGATACCACTGTTACAAACTTTGAAATTGACAATTATTATCGTCAAAACTCTGGCAACTTCATATTGAATAGAAACATTATCAAAGCATTATACATTCAAATTTCAAAGCCTGTTCCTGATTATAATAAAATTAAAAAACTCTATAAATTAGAAAAAGAAGAAGATTGGGACGAATTGGAAGACTACTGTTTTCAGAATGCCACAAAATTTGATAATTTTAGCGGGCAATGGGTAAATGCGAAAGAACTATTAAATAGAATCCCGTTCAAATTTAGTGATGAAGACAAACTTTTAAAAAGCAGAAAACACATTGAAACAGAGGATTCAACCTATAGATATTTTGTAGCTATTAAAAATGTTGAGTTCAAGAATAATATTGCACCTCTTGATTTTGTGAGAGATGACATTAGAAAAATAATAATCAATAAACGAAAAATAGAATTCATTAAAAACCTCGAAGAGAACATCTACAGAGATGCGGAATCGAAAAATAAATTCAAAATTTATTAAACCATAAAATATGCGTTACATTTTTAGAAAAACTTGCACGGTGTTAACACTGTTGTTCCTGAGTATTCTTACTCTTAATGCTCAAGACAATGTGGTAGATAAAATTATTGCCGTGGTTGGTAATCAGGTTGTATTAAAATCGGATGTTGAGCAAAGATTTATCAGTCTTAAAGCTCAAGGATACACATCGGGTAGTGTTGACTTGAAAACCGAAATTTTTGAAGATCTATTGATTCAAAAACTTATGATTGCCCAAGCTGCGATTGATAGTATTGAGGTGACCGAACAAGAAGTTGAAGAGGATCTTTCTCGTAAAATGGAAATGTATATTCAAAGAATAGGTTCTAAAGAAAAATTGGAACAATATTTTGGCAAATCAATTCTTGATATGAAAAATGATTTGCGAGAACCTACCAGAGATGAAAGAATTAAAGAGAAAATGCAGGCAGAAATCACAAAGGATATCCACATTACTCCAGCTGAAGTTCGTGATTTCTACAATAAACTAAACAAGGACAGCTTGCCTACAATTGCTGGTAAACTAGAGGTACAACAAATTGTTAGGTATCCAAAAGTTACCGATGACGAGAAAGACCGAATCAGAAAGAGATTAAGAGATTTTAGAGAAAGAGTACATAAGGGTGAGAGCTTTTCTACACTAGCAGTTCTTTATTCTGAGGACCCAGGAAGTGCTCGTCAAGGTGGTGAATTAGGCTATACTCCTAGATCTAGTTTGGTGCCAGAATTTGCAAACGTAGCTTTCAATCTAAAAACAGATAAAGTTTCTAAAATTGTAGAAACTGAGTATGGATTTCACATCATTCAATTCATCGACAGAAAAGGTGAAAGAATTAATGTGCGCCACATTCTTCTTAAACCAAAAATTGAAGAAGAAAAAAGAAAAGAAGCCACTACACGCTTAGATAGTATCGCAGATCTAATTAGAAGTGAAAAATTGGAATTTGGTGAGGCTGCATTTTATTTCTCAGCTGATAAGGATACCAGAAATAATGGTGGTTTGATAGTTAATCCATATACTGGATCATCTAGATTTGAAAAAGATAATTTGCCTCCTGCAATTGCTCAACAAATTAACAGCTTAAAAATCAATGAAATTTCTGAGCCATTCTTAGATGTTTCCGGAGGAAAAGATGCTTACAAAATCATCAAGATAAAATCAGAAACCAAATCTCATATAGCGAACCTAGATGATGACTGGAGTATTTTTGAGAATATGCTGACCAATCAAAAGCAGCAAGATGTTCTTGATAAATGGATCAAAGAGAAACAATCTGGCACTTACGTTCACATTGATGATTCATACAAGAATGCAAAATTCAGATTCAAAGGCTGGCAAAAATAATTAAGCTAAAAATATTTAATCAGACACAGCCTTTTTGCTGTGTCTGATTTTTTCAAGGAAATCCAAATACTAAATCCTTATGAATTTTAAATCAGAAGTTGAAGCTGCAAATTCCTTACATGCCGATTACAACAAGCTGCTTGAGGAAATTGGCAAAAAAATTTATGGTCAGGATGAAATCATTAAAAAAGTATTGATTTCGATTTTTAGTAATGGACACTGTTTACTGGTTGGTGTTCCAGGACTTGCTAAAACGTTACTTGTAAATACAATTGCGCAGGTTTTAGACTTAAAATACCAAAGAATTCAGTTTACACCAGACCTAATGCCTTCTGATATTATAGGAACCGAAATTTTAAATAACGAGCGTAAATTCAATTTTATAAAAGGTCCTTTGTTTGCCAATATCATACTCGCTGATGAAATCAACCGTACTCCTCCCAAAACTCAATCGGCTTTATTGGAGGCAATGCAAGAAAAAATGGTAACGGTAAATGGCAAAAATTACGAAATTGCTAAACCATTTTTTGTTCTGGCTACACAAAACCCAATCGAACAAGAAGGTACATATCCTCTTCCCGAAGCGCAATTGGACCGTTTCATGTTTAGCATCTATTTGGATTACCCAAAATTAGAAGATGAAATTTCGATTGTTGAAAACACTACATGTGGCAAGGAAATTGCATTAAACAAGATTATTTCGGGTGAAAAGATTTCTTATTATCAAAAATTGATACAAAAAGTACCAATTAATCGAAATGTATTGGAATATGCTGTAAATTTGGCGGCAAAATCAAGACCTAATACCGAGTTCGCGCATCCTATGGCCAATGAGTATATCAATTGGGGAGCTGGACCAAGAGCGTCGCAATATTTGGTTATTGGAGCCAAAGCACATGCTCTTCTTTCCGGTAAATATTCACCAGACATAGAAGATGTAAAGGAAGTTGCAGTTTCTATTCTAAGACATAGAATCATGAAAAACTACAAGGCCGAAGCTGAAGGAATTAGTGTGGAAGATATTATAACAGAATTATTAAAATAAAACGAATGCCTTGCATCATTACAAAATATAAATCGATTATTCTATTTGTAGCAATTTTCTGCCTTTTCTCTTTTACATTAAAAGCTCAGAAAAAATCATTAATAGAAATTAAAAACTCCGATGATATCAGAGCTGAACTAAAATCAGAATCCCAACTTACTGTTTTCAATGGCAACGTATTTATAACCCATGAAAACATTAAGATGTACTGCGATAGCGTATATCAATTCAGAGCTGACAATAGAATTACTGCATATGGTAATGTTCACATTATTAGTTCGGACACAGTTCATATTTATGGTGATGTCCTGAAATACTATGGAAACACCAAACTGGCTGAAATGCGTGACAATGTGAAGCTTAAAAATAAAACAGTTACTGTTACCACTGAGTTTCTTGATTTTGATATGAACGAAAGTGTAGGTTACTATTTTAACGGTGGAAAAATTGTAGACACAGGCAATACACTTACCAGCAGCATAGGAAGATATTACACTCGACAGGATTTGTTGTTCTTTAAAGATAGCGTTGAGGTTTTAAGTAATGACTACACTTTAAAATCAGACACATTAAAATACAACACGGTTAGCAAAACTGCTTTTATTTTAGGTCCTACTACCATCGAGAATGAAACTGAAACACTTTATTCGGAAGATGGATGGTACAATACAACTAGCGGAATTTCGCAATTTTTTAAAAACACTACTCTTAATAGTAAAGCATATCAAATTAAAGGTGACAGTATTTACTTGGATAAAAACAATGAAACCGCTAGAGTATTTGATAATGTAGAACTACGAGACACGGTTAATAATATCATCTTACAAGGACACTTTTTAGAAACTTTTAAGAATACCGAAGAAGCATTAATGACAGATTCTGCAGTATTTATTCAAGTTGCAGAACAGGATTCATTATTCCTACATGCAGATAGCCTTACAATATCAAAAGATAGTGCCGATTTTGAACTAATAAAAGCTTTCCATCACGTAAAGTTTTTCAGACCTGATTTACAAGGTAAATGCGATTCTTTGGTATATACCATGCAGGATTCCACAATTAGATTGTTTAATAATCCGATTTTATGGGCACAAGGTAACCAAATGGTTGCTGATACCATTGGTATTGAAATGCAGAACCAGAAACTAAAGTATCTTCACTTTAGGGGCTCTTCATTCTTAACCGCCAAAGAAGACAGTACATTCTATAATCAGATAAAAGGAAAAAACATGCTTGGACATGTTAAGGACAATAAGATTTACAAATTAGATATTGATGGCAATGGCGAGACCATATATTATCCAAAAGACAAAGGAATAATCATGGGGATGAATATTGCCAAGAGTAGTGATATAATAATACTCATAAAAGAAAATAAAATCGATCAGATTAAATTTATCAAGAAACCTGATGGCAAAATGTATCCTCTGTTCGAGGTAGAAAATGAAATGTTATTCCTGAAAAATTTCCGTTGGTTTGATGGTGTCCAACCAACATCAAAAGAAGATATATTTATTTGGCGCGATGCGCCTCCACATACAGCTAAAAGTATATTAAAGGGTGAATCTACAGATTTATAAACTAATTAAAACATGAAATAAAAAACGAGGTTTTGTAACAAAACCTCGTTTTTTATTTTTTTTTAGTATTCATCTTCGTTGAATAAAAAATCTCCTTTGCTAGGGTAATCAGGCCAAATATCCTCAATACTCTCAAAAATCTCTCCCTCTTCCTCGATTTCCTGCAAATTTTCAATTACCTCTAGCGGCGCACCAGAGCGAATTGCGTAGTCAATCAACTCATCCTTGGAAGCCGGCCATGGGGCATCTTCAAGTTTTGTTGCTAATTCAAGTGTCCAATACATAAGTTCAAAATATTTTTAGGTTCCTTTATTCTGCGAATATAATTTTTTTTTCCGAATTTACAAGTCCGGCTCCCATTTTATTTCAACGGCCCCAACATCCTTTAAAACCTTGCGCGACAACACAAACAAGTAGTCCGACAACCGATTTAAGTACTTCAACAATAAGGGATTTATGTCAATTTCTGCTGACAATTGATTGGCTCTTCTCTCTGCCCTACGGCAAACGGTTCGTGCAATATGACAAAATCCATTTAATGGACTTCCTCCAGGCAGCACAAAATTATTCAATTCAGGAAGTTCATCATCCATTCGATCCATCTCCGATTCCAATAATAAAATATCATCTTCACAAAGATTTAGCTTTTGTTTTAAGTCTGACTTTTCATCATCTGTAGCCAAACGAGAACCAATCAAAAACAACTTATTCTGTACAATATTTAATACTTCCAGAGTTTTTGCCTCTATTTGATGAGATCGAATCAAACCGATGTAAGAGTTCAATTCATCCACAGTTCCGTAGGCTTCTAATCTCAAATGATATTTAGGAACACGAGTTCCACCAATAAGCCCGGTAGTTCCCTTATCGCCTGTTTTTGTATATACTTTAAATTTATCCATTGCTATATTTTTAAGCTAATATTTACATGTTTGGCAGTAAATATCTGCAGCTATAACAAAGATAAAATTTTTTATTATTTAGAACGATTCTAAGAATTTATTTTTTCTGATCCCGTAAAGAAATTGAAATTCCAACAGAATGCATATTCAGGCAAAAGTCAAATTTACTATCCTGGTTTAGCTTTTTCCAAGCTTCCAATAAAACAGGGTTTCTATTCATATTCTGAAAAACAAGTACAGAAGTTCTGCTCAAAAATTGTTTATACTGCTTTTTAAACATCTCAATGTCTGCATTATTTGCTAAATTCGATATTACTAAAAAATCAATATTTTTTAACTCCTCAAAATGTAAAGCTTCAATATTCTCAATATTAAGTTGCCTTTTGAATATTTTATCATTTATCTCTCCATTTTTAAGGCAATCTCCAATACAATAAAGTTTAATTCTTGAATCGACCTTGGCCATATAAGCTTTCGTATACCCAAATCCATTCCCTATAAACAATGGCTTTTTTACTTGATAATAATTCATCAAGCGAAAAATTAAACGATCCACATCCTTTCCTCTTTTTAGGTTTACGATTTCCTCCTTCAGATAATTTGCACGACTAGCATTAAGGGCAGATGATTTACAAGATGATCTAAGCAGCTTTATCGCCAATTCTCTGGTTTGTTGAAGGTCATGAAAAGCATAATAATGAAGTTTAGCTCCAAATACATTAGTTATCAAATCAATTGCAATTGGCAAATGTTCTCCAAACCCCTTTCGGCGATATTTTTTTAAACGAATTAATCTTTTTTTTAATTGATAACGAATTCCACTCATGCTAGTGTTTAAGTATATTTGGCGAATTAAATTGTACATTTGAGTTACTCAAAAATTAAAATTATTAGATTTTTTCAACTTTCAATATTTAAATGTCTGAATTAGCTGGTCTGGATATAAAATTTTTAGCTGGAGTTGGTCCCAAAAGAGCTTCCATTTTAAACCAAGAATTATCGATTTATAGTTACGAGGATTTGTTGTATCATTTTCCTTACAAATATATCGATAGAACCAAATTCTACTCAATTAGAGAAGTCAACTCAAAACTACCTTACATTCAGGTAAGAGGCCAAATCACAGGCATCGAAACTTTGGGCGAAAAGCGTCAACAACGTTTGGTTGCGTATTTTACCGACGGTGAAGATACCATGGAATTGGTCTGGTTTAAAGGCATTAAATACATAAAAGGCAATCTAAAGCCAAATACAGATTATATTGTTTTTGGAAAACCTTCTGAATTCAATAGAAAAATTAATGTTGTTCATCCAGAAATAGAAGAAACCAGTAAAAGCAATGGAAAGATTAATGCGTCGCTTCAATCTTTTTACCTGACTACTGAAAAAATGAAAAACAGCTTTCTGAATTCAAGAGCAATTCAGAAACTACAAGAAAATGCACTCAAATCAGTAAATGGAAAAATACCGGAAACTTTACCTGCACCACTAATCAAAAGACTGGGGTTAATCAACTTGCACGAAGCATTGTTGCAGATTCATTTCCCGCAAAATACCGAAATTCTTAAAAAAGCGCAATATCGCTTAAAGTTTGAAGAGTTGTTCTACATCCAACTCAACATACTTAAAATGAAAATGAAACGGAAAATCCTATACAAAGGGCATCCGTTTTCAAAAATAGGAGAATACTTTAATACATTCTACCAAAACAATTTACCTTTTGAATTAACCAATGCACAAAAGCGAGTAATTAAAGAAATCCGTAAAGATGTTGGTTCTGGTAAACAAATGAATCGCTTGCTACAGGGAGATGTAGGTAGTGGTAAAACCATGGTTGGCCTGATGTGTATGCTTATGGCTCTTGACAATGGTTGCCAGGCATGCCTAATGGCACCTACCGAAATTCTGGCAACACAGCACATGGAGAGCATTTCTGAATTTCTGGAAGGAATTAATGTGAATGTTGCTTTGCTTACTGGTTCCACAAAACAAAAGGACAGACGCCGAATACATGAAGATCTTAAAAGTGGCGAATTACAAATTCTGATTGGTACACATGCCTTGCTTGAGGATGTTGTACAGTTCAATAATCTTGGTTTGGTAATTATCGATGAGCAGCACAGGTTTGGTGTAGCACAGCGTGCGCGATTATGGAAAAAGAATAACATTCCTCCTCACGTACTGGTAATGACGGCAACTCCAATTCCAAGGACTTTAGCCATGACCTTGTATGGCGATTTGGAAGTTTCGGTAATCGATGAATTGCCTCCGGGAAGAAAACCCATCCAAACGGTTCACTATTTTGAGAACAAAAGACGACAGGTTTATCAGTTCATGAAAAAGCAAATCGATTTGGGAAGACAAATCTATTTGGTATATCCGATGATTAAAGAATCGGAAAAAATGGATTATAAAAATCTGGAAGAAGGATATGAAAGTGTAGCCAGTTTTTTTCCTCCTGAAAAATATGGCATAAGCATGGTTCATGGAAAGATGAAACCAGCCGAAAAAGATGCGGAAATGCAAAGATTCGCACAGGGCGAAACCAAAATCATGGTGGCAACCACAGTAATCGAGGTTGGTGTTAATGTCCCCAATGCATCGGTAATGGTTATTGAAAGTACCGAAAGGTTTGGTTTATCACAGTTGCATCAGTTACGTGGTCGTGTTGGTCGTGGTGCCGAACAATCATATTGTATTCTAATGTCATCCTATAAGATTTCCAATGAATCGAGAAAAAGAATTGAAACCATGGTAAGAACCAATGATGGTTTTGAAATTGCCGAAGTAGATTTAAAACTGAGAGGTCCAGGAGATATTGAAGGAACTCAACAAAGTGGAATTTCATACGATCTAAAAATAGCTAATCTCGGTAAAGATGGTCAGTTATTGCAATATGCACGAGATGTTGCGCAAGAAATTCTTAACAATGATCCGCTTCTGGAAAAAGAAGAAAACTTCACTTTAGCCAAGCAAGTAAAAAGACTTAGTAAGACTAAAATCAACTGGAGTGTAATTTCATAGATTAGAATTTTCAAGAAAAAACCACGTATTATAATCAGCAATAACCGTTATCTATATTTTTTTCTTTTTTCTTAATATCTCAAACAATAGCAATAGACTAACTTACAATCGTTTCTTCGTGATTTTTAAATTCATAGAGAATATTAAATTATCCATGATTTATTTTAGTTTCATTACTTACAATAACAGATTGTTTACGTTCAATTCATTCATGAAATGCTTTATGTATCGAATTATTTACAAACATTCTAAATTATCAAGCTCGCGGAAAACACTAAAATTAGCGATTTTTTTCTTGAATAGCCGAAACTTGCTGTAATCAATACAGATACATGAAAAATTGTAATCTCTACATTACAAAAGTAAGGAAGTCCCTCTATTTAAACACGCTATAAATAGACTTTTTCAGGATGGAATGTGCCCTAAAGTGTTAATTTTGTTGCCATGTGTTAAATAACATACCTATTTAAAGGTACTGATATACAACAAACAAGCACATACTAAATAAAAGGGGCTAAATCATGAGTAATCCCAAACAAATTGATCACGAGGGGACTATCCTGGAAATTATGGATGGTAAGATTACGGTCGGAATTGTTAACGTTTCGGCTTGTGCAGGATGCCATGCCAAAGGAGCATGCACGATGTCTGATATGAAGGAGAAATCAATTGATGTTATTGATTACAGCAACAAGTTTTCAGTTGGAGAAAAAGTTAGGTTAACCTATCGCGAGTCTTTAGGATGGTTTGCTTTAATGTTGGCCTATGTAATTCCTTTTGTTCTTGTACTACTTGTCCTTTTTATAGCAACAGCATTTACTAACGACGAATTAATAAGTGGATTATTGTCATTGGCAATTTTACCTCCTTATTATATCATATTGTCCTTTTTTAAAGGACGACTAAAGAAAACGTTTTCATTTACAATAGAAAAAATCGTAAACATTTAATTCTATGAGCATTATAGCTATCACTATTCTGGCTTTGTGTGCGATTGGTGTTACAGCAGCAATTATCCTGTATTTTGTAGCCCAAAAATTCAAAGTATACGAAGATCCTCGTATCGACGAGGTTGAAGAAGCATTGCCTGCAGCAAACTGCGGTGGTTGTGGTTATCCGGGTTGTAGAGGTTTTGCCGAAGCATTGGTAAAAGCCGACGACATCTCAAACTTCAACTGTCCTGTTGGTGGAGCAGCAGTAATGTCACATGTAGGTGCCCTTTTAGGACACGAAATTAAAGCAGCAGACCCAACTGTTGCAGTTGTTCGTTGTAACGGAACTTGCGAAAATCGTCCGAAAACAAACCAGTACGATGGAGCAGCCTCTTGTTCTATCGCTGCATCACTTTACAGTGGCGAAACTGGTTGTCAGTATGGATGTTTAGGACTAGGCGAGTGTGTTGAAGCATGTAATTTCGATGCAATGTACATGGACGAAGAAACGGGGCTTCCTGTTATCATTGAAGACAAGTGTGTTTCTTGTGGTGCTTGTGTTAAAGCTTGTCCAAATAACATTATTGAGCTTCGTAAAAAAGGGCCTAAGAGTCGTAGAATCTTTGTTTCATGTGTTAATAAAGACAAAGGTGCTGTTGCGAAAAAAGCTTGTAATGTTGCATGTATTGGTTGTCGCAAGTGTGAGAAAGAATGTCCTTTCGATGCTATTACCGTAGAAAACAACCTTGCTTACATCGACTACAACAAATGTAAATTGTGTAGAAAGTGTGTGGTAGTTTGTCCTACAAATGCAATACATGAATTAAACTTCCCTCCTCGTAAAGAGAAGCCTGCTGCAAATCCTGATGTTAAAACAGTAAAACCTGTAGCTACTAAAGCGGAAGTTCAAGATGCTCCTAAAGCTGAGCCTAAAGCAAACGATTCGAAGGATGAAACATCTGATAACAAATAAATAGGAGGATAATCAGTGTTAAAAACATTTTCTATAGGAGGTATTCATCCAGCAGAAAACAAACTATCTGCTGAAAGCGCAATCCAGGTATTGCCAATACCCCAAATGGTTAGCATTCCAATTTCACAACATATTGGTGCTCCTGCTACACCAATCGTTAAAAAAGGCGACGAAGTAAAAGTAGGACAACTAATTGCTAAATCTTCAGGATTTGTATCTGCAAATATTCACTCTTCTGTTTCCGGAACAGTATTTAAGGTGGATGAAATTATGGATGCCAGCGGTTTCCGCAGAACATCAGTTATCATCAATGTTGAAGGTGATGAATGGTTAGAACATATCGATCGAAGTGAAGAATTGGTAAAAGAAATCAGCGCAAGTAAAGAAGAAATTATCAAACGAGTTGGCGATGCGGGTATCGTTGGTTTAGGTGGTGCTACTTTCCCTGCTCATGTTAAACTTTCAGTTCCTCCAGGAAAAACTGCTGAAGTTTTAATCATTAATGCCGTTGAGTGTGAGCCTTACCTAACCTCTGACCACAGAATCATGTTGGAAAAAGGAGATGAAGTATTGGTTGGGACTCAAATCTTGATGAAAGCACTTGAGGTAAACAAAGCGATTATCGGCATTGAGAATAACAAACCCGATGCAATTGCTAACCTTACAAAACTTGCTGCAAACTATAATGGAATTGAGATTTGTCCATTAAAAACACAATACCCTCAAGGTGGTGAAAAGCAATTAATTTCTGCAACTATTAAGCGTGAAGTTCCATCTGGAGCTTTACCAATTGAAGTTGGTGCTGTTGTTCAGAATGTTGGTACTGCTTATGCAGTTTACGAAGCAGTTCAGAAAAACAAACCTTTAATTGAACGCGTTGCTACCATTACTGGTAAATCATTGAAAAATCCTTCAAACTGGATGTTCCGTATTGGTACTCCAGTAAAAGATATCATCGAAGCTGCAGGTGGAATGCCTGAAGATACTGGTAAAATTGTAGGTGGAGGTCCAATGATGGGGAAAGCATTATCAAGTATTGATGTGCCATTGACAAAAGGTAGTTCTGGATTATTGCTTCTTCCTAGAGAAGAAACTGCTCGTAAAGCTACCAAAGCTTGTATCCGTTGTGGTAAGTGTGTTTCTGTTTGTCCTATGGGACTTGAACCATACTTGCTAATGGTATGTGCTGATAAGAAAGATTACGAGCGCTTAGAAAAAGATGCAGTAATGGATTGTATCGAATGTGGTTCTTGTAGTTACACTTGTCCTGCAAACCGTCCTTTATTGGATTATATCCGATTGGGAAAAGGTAAAGTAGGCCAAATTATGAGAGCACGCAAATAATTAGCAATTAACAATGAGTAATTAATAATACTCATTCACTCATTTACAAATAAACTAATTAACAAATAGATATGAACACCAAAGTACTTGTCGCACCATCTCCGCATGTTCATAGTGGAGATTCCATACAGAAAAATATGTATGGTGTGGTATTTGCGATGCTTCCGGCGCTGCTATTTTCGTTCTTTTACTTTGGATTAGGAGCACTTGTTGTTACCCTAACCGCCGTAGCATCATGTTACTTATTCGAATTCTTAATTCAAAAATACATTCTAAAGACTGAAGTTACTATTAACGATGGTTCTGCCCTTATTACTGGTATTCTTTTGGCCTTCAACGTACCATCAAACCTTCCAATCTGGATCATCATGATTGGTGCATTGGTTGCAATTGGTATTGGTAAAATGACATTTGGGGGATTAGGAAACAACGTATTCAACCCAGCATTGGTTGGTCGTGTTTTCCTTTTGATTTCTTTCCCTGTTCAGATGACCAGCTGGCCAGTGTCTAAAGGTTTAACCAGTGGATATATTGATGTAGAAACTGGAGCTACTCCTCTTGCCATCATTAAAGAAGGATTGAAAAACGGTCAATCTCTTTCATCATTAATGGACAAAATTCCTTCAAACATGGACATGTTCCTTGGAAACATGGGAGGCTCTATGGGTGAGATTGCAGGTGCTGCTTTAATTCTAGGCTTGGCTTACATGTTGATTCGTAAGATCATCACCTGGCACATTCCTGTTGCTGTGATTGGCTCTGTAGCTATCTTCACAGGCATTCTTCACATGGTGAATCCTGAAGCTTATGCAGGACCTATGTTCCATATTTTAACAGGAGGTTTACTTTTGGGAGGTATTTTTATGGCTACCGATTACGTAACTTCTCCAATGTCTAACAAAGGAATGATCATCTATGGTATAGGTATCGGTGTCCTTACTGTAGTAATCCGTGTATTTGGAGCATATCCTGAGGGAGTTTCATTTGCCATTCTTATTATGAATGCATTTGTACCACTAATTAACGTATATGTTAAACCTAAGCGTTTCGGCGAAAAAAGGAAATAATCATGGCTGGTAAAAAAGAATCTACATTTATAAATATGGTTCTGGTGTTGCTTATTGTAACACTGGTTGCCTCAGCTGCTTTAGGTGGACTTTACGAGTTAACCAAAGAGCCTATCGCCGCTGCTAAATTGGCTAAGAAATTAAAAGCGATTAAGGAAGTAGTTCCTGAATTTGATAACAACCCAAGCGAGGAAATGTATTCTGTTGAGATGCCAACAGGCGACCTTTTGGAATTCTATCCTGCTAAAAAAGGAGACGAATTGGTCGGCACAGCCGTTAAAACATTCACAACCAATGGTTTTTCCGGATACATCTGGATCATGGTGGGTTTCAAACCTGATGGAACAATCAACAACTACTCTGTCTTGGAACACAAGGAAACTCCTGGTTTGGGAACCAAAATGGCAGATTGGTTTAAACCTACCGATCCTGCTAAAGCAAAAGCTAGCGTCATCAATAAAAATCCTGGTAAAACCAACTTCACTGTAAGCAAAGATGGTGGTGATATTGATGCAATCACAGCTGCTACAATTAGCTCCAGAGCTTTCCTTGATGCAGTTCAAACTGCATATAAAGAGTATAACAAGAAAATGGAGGGAGGAAATAAATAATGACACACAAAGAAAATTTTCTAAAAGGTTTTTTCAAAGAAAACGCCGTATTCACATTACTTTTAGGGATGTGTCCTACTTTAGGGGTTACCTCATCTGCCATCAATGGTTTGGGTATGGGATTGGCTACAACTTTTGTACTAATCATGTCAAACCTTGTTATTTCATTGGTAAGTTCACAAATTCCTGATAAGGTAAAGATTCCATCATTCATTGTAATCATTGCATCCTTTGTAACCATGGTTGACTTGGTGATGGCGGGTTATGTACCTGCTCTACACGAGCAATTGGGGGTATTCATTCCTTTGATTGTTGTGAACTGTGTTGTATTGGGACGTGCTGAAGCTTTTGCATCAAAGAACAAACTGGTTCCTTCAATTATAGATGGAGTTAGTATGGGATTGGGTTTTGCTATGGCATTAACCATGCTAGGTGCAATTCGTGAATTTTTTGGTTCGGGAAAAATGTTTGGAGTAACATTGTTCAACGAAACCTATGGAATGTTAGTATTCGTATTGGCACCTGGTGCTTTTATCGCATTAGGATACTTAATTGCATTTATTAACCGAGTAAGAAAAGCATAAGGAGAATCATCATGGAATTTATTGTAATTATAATATCAGCAATCTTCGTTAACAACGTAGTATTGATGCAATTCCTTGGAATTTGTCCTTTCCTTGGAGTATCGAAGAAAGTATCTACAGCGGTAGGTATGACAGGAGCAGTTACTTTTGTGATGATTCTGGCAACTATCGTAACTTATTTAATACAACATTATATCCTTAATCCATACGGAATTGGATTCATGCAAACCATTTCTTTCATTTTGGTTATTGCATCCCTTGTACAATTGGTTGAGATTATTTTGAAAAAAGTAAGTCCTGCATTGTACCAGGCATTAGGTGTTTTCTTGCCTCTTATCACTACCAACTGTGCTATTTTAGGTGTGGCTATCATGACCATTCAGAAAGACTACAACCTGCTTGAAGCTGTGGTTTTCTCAGGAGCATCGGCAATTGGTTTTGGTTTGGCATTGGTATTGTTTGCCGGATTGAGAGAACACTTAGACTTGGTTGAACTACCAAAAGGAATAAAAGGAACCCCAGCCGCGCTAATTGTAGCTGGATTATTGGCAATGGCCTTTATGGGATTCTCTGGAATCGTATAAATCAAAATACAATTGATTATATTTCATAGGCAGCTCAAAATGAGCTGCTTTTTTTGTTGCATAAATTTCCCTCTACGTAAGCAATAATAGCACCTTTATCAAAAATCTTGTGTAAATCCATAAGAATAACTAACTTAGGAATGGAAGTCGCTCAAATGTGACCATAATCAACCACTAATTACACACTAAATACAGGCGAAGCTAAATGCTTAATAAGTTAAAATTTCGTACTAGAGTGCTTGCCGGATTCGGACTTATTCTACTGTTTACGGTATCATTTTTCGTCCTCTCTATTTTCCAAGTAAAAAAACTTCGTTCAGAATCAGAATTTATTTATAATCACGCCTATACAGTAAGCAATAGTATTCGAGATATCAATACGCACATTCAAATCATGGAGAGTGCTATGAAAGATGTCTTGCTTGCTACCACTCAGGAGGAGTTCGATCAAGCAATTGACACCATTAACCTATATCACCTTAAGGTGGAAGCTGAATTTGACATTGTCTATAATAATTTTTTAGGCAATGGAAGAGATGTTGGTGAAGCCCACCGTGCCTTTATGGATTGGGAAGATATCAGAAATCAAATTATCGATTTAAAAGTTAGTGGCAAAGAACTTACAGCAAAGAAAATGGTTGATGGCATGGCAGCAAACCATTTGAATAAGCTTAAGGAAAAAACCAAAGTGCTGACTGATTTTGCAGAAAACAAAGCTGATTCCAGCTATAAAGAAGCATCGGAAATGCATAACGCCACGTTGTTTTGGTTTACGATTATATCGGTGATAATTGTACTGTTTTGTATCGCTATTACCTATGTAATTTCAGATAGTATCTCCCGACCAATTAAGAATTATATTTACAAAGCTCAAGCCATTTATCAAGGACAAGGTCATGGCTCGGTAAAAAGAATTAGCGAGGAAAGCTTATTAAACCATTCTATCACTGAATTAACCGAAACCTATACCAAACTTCAGAATGAAATATTGGAGCGTGAGAAAGGCGAACAAACCATTCGCGAACAATATCAGGAAATTCATGATTATTCAGAACAATTAAGATCATTTAATGAAAAACTGGAAGAAAGGGTTAAAGAAAGAACTACTGCCCTTGCAACAAGTGAAGAAAAGTATAGAAATCTAATTAATGGCAGTACTGATATCATTTTGGTAAACGAATATTTAGGTGATGGTTCTTCCAAGTTGATCGAAGCAAATGATACAGCCTGCATATTACTGGGCTATTCTCGTGAGGAATTGCTGCAACTTACGCTTCACGATTTCATTGAAAATTTAGATAATGACTACATTGTAGATTCTATAAAAAGACTTACTCGCGAAAAGCAATTTACCAGTGAACAAATGTTTATTTCCAAGTATGGTAAAAAAACACCGATGGAAACAGTGAATCAACTGGTAACCTTACAGGGAAAGCATGTAATTCTTTCCACTGCGCGTGATATCACCGAAAGAAAGAATGCTCAGCAGGCAATTATTTCCAGCGAACGCAGATTGAAGAAGATGATTCACAAGTCACCTCTTCCTATTGTAATTACTGATGAAAATAACGATATCGAATTCTTTAATGATAAGTTTATTGAGCAGTTTGGCTATAGCTTAAATGACATTCGAACTTCTGAAGAGTGGTATGCGAAGTGTTATCCTGATGAAGAATACAGAAAAACTGTTATTACCAGTTGGGAAAAAGCCACCGAAAAGGCAAAGCAGGACAATACGGATATCGAGAAACAAGAATTTCACATTAGCACTAAAAATGGAGATCAAAGACATTGTGAATTCTTCATGGTCCCTTTCGATACCTCTTCCATGATTATCATTAATGATATTACTCCTATCATTAATTCGCAAAGTGAATTGGTAAAAGCTAAGGAGAAAGCCGAAGAAAGTGATCGTTTAAAGTCTGCATTCCTTGCGAACATGTCACACGAAATCAGAACCCCAATGAATGGGATAATTGGTTTTGCCGACATGCTTAGAAAGCCTGGAAAAACCGATGAACAACAAAATGTATACATCGACATCATTTACAAAAGTTCAAATCAGTTATTGAAAATTATCAATGATATTCTTGACATTTCGAAACTGGATGCCGGACAAACCATTATCAAGGAAACTCAATGCTCGATAAATTCAATTTTAGATGATTTGCATCTGCAATTCAGCAAAGAGAATATTGCTGATGATGAAATTGAATTTAGAGTTATTAAATCATTGCCAAACGAAAAAACTCTGGTAGTAACCGAAGAAAGAAAACTGAGACAGGTGCTTTCTAACCTTCTGAATAACGCATTTAAGTTCACCTCATCAGGATCCATTGAGTTTGGTTATAAGCTTTTAAAAGACAATCTCCTGGAGTTCTATGTGAAAGATACTGGTATTGGTATTCAAAAAGAGAAACAAGATATCATCTTTGAACGCTTCCGTCAGGTTGAAGAATCCTTTACCCGTAAATATGGCGGAACAGGTCTTGGTTTGGCCATTTCGAAAGGTTTTGTAGAGTTAATGGGTGGAAAAATAAGAATGGCAACTGTGGAAGACAAAGGAACAACATTCTTCTTTACCATTCCTTATAAACCAGTAGATACCGATAATGTTCCAGTTAAAAAGATCCCTAAGAAAAAAGATTACAAATGGGATGATAAGCTGATTTTGGTAGTAGAAGACGACGAAACCAACTACAAATATATCGAAGCAGCTTTAAAACCAACAAAGGTTAAAATTCTACATACCATATCAGGGAACAAGGCAATTGAATTAAGCCTACGAAACCCAACCATCAACTTGGTTTTAATGGATCTGCGTTTACCTGATATCAATGGCTTGGAAGCTACACAATCCATCAAAAAGATGCGTGATAACCTTCCTATTATCGCACAAACGGCAAATGCTTTCAGAGAAGATAAGAACAAGAGTATTGAAGCAGGTTGCGACGACTTTATTGCAAAACCATTTGATGAAAAGAAATTACTGGAAACCATTAACAAATACTTCAAAAAGAAAAAGAAACTTAATGTATGATGTATTAAGTTATTGAAACAATTGCTCTTTTTTGGTAAGCAATTTCCATGTAATGATGTTTTAACTACTATTACAACGACGTTTTAATAAGTATTGTAGCATCATTTCAATTACTATTAAAAAGACATTTTAATTGGTGTTAGTATTACGTTACCGTCGTAACCACTATTACGTCGTCTTCACAACTAGGCTTGCGTTACCAACAAGCCTATGCACTCTTAGGCAAAGAGTGTATATACTCGTCACCTCAGTAATCATGCACTCTTAGAATCAGAGTGTATGTACTCTTTATCTCAGTAATTCTTCCCAGTGTATTATTAAAATAATTCTACCATTATTATATCTGATATACTCCCTAAAACTCCACAACACTGGTACGTTTTTGAAAACCTAATACCAGACCAGTTGAATAACACAAAAATCACTACAAATAGTTAGTCATATAAATGGCAATCTTCATTAGTTTTGCTGCCGCAATTTTAAACGATATTTACAAACACAGCTTAAAAATGAACTCAAAGAACATTACAATTATTGGAGGAGGAAATTTGGGATCCTCTATTGCAAAAGGATTAGTTCAAAGCGGTTTATTAAAACCTGAACAAATTACGGTTACCAACCTTGAATTGCATTTAATTCAGCATCTAAAAGATGAAATAGGTGTGAATATTACAACCAATAACCTTGAGGCAATTAATAATTCGCAAATTGTTATTGTTGCAGTAAAACCAACTGTTGCAAGAACACTTCTGAACGATATTAAAGAACCTTTACAAAAAGGCAAACAAGTTTTGATTTCGGTTATCTCAGGAATTAAAATTCAAGATCTTGAAGATATCTTAACGGATGTTCCTGTAATTAGAGCTATGCCAAATACTGCAATTGCCATTCAAGAGTCGATGACTGCATTGTCTTTTAACGAAAAAGGATTAGAGCATAAAGATGAAGTTGTTGAAATTTTCGATCAGCTTGGAGCAACCATGATTATCCCAGAATCACAAATGCCAGCTGCAACGGTTTTGGCTTCTTGCGGTATTGCTTTTGCATTAAGGTTTATGAGAGCTGCTTCGCAAGGAGGAATCGAGATCGGACTTTCTTCTAAGCAATCATTAGAAGTGGCTGCACAAATCATGAAAGGCGCTTCAAAATTGATCATCGAAAATGGAACTCACCCTGAACCAGAAATCGACAAGGTAACTACTCCGCTAGGAGTGACCATTAAATCATTAAATAAAATGGAGCATGAAGGATTTAGTTCTTCTCTTGTTCAAGGAGTGGTTAGTGGTCATAAAAAAATCTTAGAAACCGAATCATAAGAACTCAATAATTACAGCTCATTACTAACATATTTTATATAGTGCGGTAGTGAGCTGTTTTCCATTTAATAGTACTGTTCCCAAAGGTTCGCAATCACCATCAAAATATTGGTTCTCTTTCAACTCATTAATCAGGTTACCCGATACCAAAAGCTTGGATTGATAGGAATTGCATAGGCCCTGAATACGTGATGCCGTATTAATTGCATCTCCATGATAGGCAATTTCGGACTTTAATTCTCCCACTTCAGCAACCATAACCTTTCCAGAATGCACTCCCGCCTTAAAGACAGGAATAATTCCATATTCCTTTTGATAATAGTCACTTTTATTATGCAGTTCTTCCATAAAATCAAAGAACACTTGCAGACATCTGTTGTTTTTCAATCCGTCTTTCAGTTTCCAGGTCAGTACCACTTCATCACCAACAAACTGGTAAATTTGAGCCTTGTTTTTCTCTATGGAAGAAGAAATATCTTTAAAACAATCCTGAATTAATCTGCTGTACTTAAAGTGTCCCAATTGCTCAGCATAATAGGTTGATGATTTTAAATCCATAAACAAAAACACTCTCTCCTCTTCCTTGGGTTTATAATATCTTCCCAGCAAGAACTTCAAAAGCACTCCTTTCCCTAAGCGCTTATCTATTTCGAAAAAGATCTCAATTAAAGATCCTACAATAAAGAAATAAGCTAAAATGGAATAAAACATCTGTGAGTTATAAAGATCCAATAGCTGTTGAAAACTATTTGGAAACTCTTCAAAAATGAAAATATCACTTAAGTGATATATCAAATAGATCAATAAATAGGCACTTAATACATTGACGCAAAAAGAAAGTAAAATCGTTAATGAGAAACGAGAAAGAAATTTTAGAATATAGCGTGATATCTTAAAAATTACCCCCCAAATAATACCTGCGAACAAACCCGACCAAAATACATTGTTTAAATTAGCTATTCTTGAAACTGACATGACATTGTTTTCATCGACCTGAAAAGTGGTTAAAAAGAAAAATGCCACAATCCAAGTAAGAATTATAGTTCCAAAATAAGTTATGGTCTTATAAATATGTCGCGACAACTTATTTTCCATTATTGCAATTGATATAAGTTACCAAATCATTTATTTGCTCTTTGGTATTAATCACATAGTCATCATTTACTTTTAAACAAAACAAGTGTGTTTTTATAATTTGCATATTGGTTTTTGAGGGATTTTTTAAACTTCTTATCGCCTCTTCATAAAGCAAATCTCTATCTTTCATCTGTTTAAATTTTTCTTTTATTTGTAAGATGAAACCTGCAATGAATATTAACACTCGATTCCAATTCGAGATTAAAATTCATGTTCGTTTCATATTTATATGATTTATTAAAGTAAGAGAGGATGAATTACAAAGTTGAGAGAACCACCAATCAACAACATCCTACGTGTAATTCATACCTCTCTCTTCCCACTATTTTAGTCTGCTAATTCTCCAATTGCTTTTAGGAAACCTGATTCTTTTAGTTTAAAATTGATTTTCGCATCAATTAGTTCGGTATGTGCGTGCTGCCAAAACGCTTGAGCATCCAGCATTTCTGTAGCATTGGCCAAACCTTCATAAAAACTATTCTTGGTTATGGAAACATTCTCTTCAGCCTGACTCATTGATATTTCAGCCAATTTCTTTTGCTCGTATGCCTCCTGTAAATTGAAATAAGCTTGTTGTACTTCAAGGCTAACCAAATCCTTTGTCCTGTCTAATTGTAGCTCTCGTTGCTTTGTCTGATATTTTTTTGCCGCTACCTTATGCTTTCTTTCATTCCAGTGGAAAATAGGGACCTTTAAACTTGCCTGCACAGACAAGTTTTGGCGTGAATCCATCAAATTTTCAATTTTACTTGTATAACCATAAGAAGCTCCAACACCCAATTGAGGCAAATAATCGGCAAGTGTACTTTTTTCCTCTTGTTTATCGATTTCCACCTGCTTTCCAAGCATCAAAATTTCAGGTCTTTGTTGCATTGCCTTCTGAATAAAGTTGGTTTCAACATGTTTATTCTCAACCGAAATAATTGTATCTGAAGCTGTTATTTCGCTTTTTAAATCTCTACCAATTACCTGACACAATGCCATTCGCGAAAGTACATGAGCATTTTTAATTCTGAACAAATCCAATTTTGCCTGGTTTAACTGTACTTGAGCCTTTAACAATTCATTTTTAGTAGTCAACTCCAAATCAAAGGCATTTTTTAAATCAGTTACCAACTGATTCAACATTTCTACATACTTTTCAGCCACTTTTACTCTTTCCCTTACCGATACAAGATTCCAGTATGCTTCATCGGTTTCAAGAATTACTTCAGAAGCTTCTAATTGGCGATTGAATACAGATAAATCGGAACCCAACTTTGCCATATTGTAATTGCTTCTTACTTTACCTCCAGCATAGATTGGCTGACTTAAGATCAAGTTTGCAGAATAGTAATCAATATTCCCCATTTCAAGATTTAGACCAGGAAAATAAACATCACTGGTGCCTGTAAAGTTTCCCAACTTTGCTTCATCCAAACTATTAGCCGTTTTTAGAAAAAATCCTGGTAAGGAAATATCATCTATATCATGCAAATAATTATAGTTACCTTCTGCACTAAGGTTAGGCAAGAAATGGGTAAATGCAAACTTTACATTCGATTGACTTTCTGAAATTAACTCGTCAGCAATCTTAATTCTCTGGTTATATTCCAAGGCCAGCTTTCTACTTTCCTGAAGGGATAATATCTCCTGCCCGATTCCCTGAAATGATATCAGGGAAACAGCAAGAATTGTATATATTTTGAATTTTAATAATTTCATGAAAAGTGTATTATAAATCAATAACTTCTTTAGTATTTATGCGATAGAATACCGCATACAATACTGGAACAACAATTAATGTAATAATTGATCCTATCAATAATCCGAACATAATAGCAACCGCCATTCCTCCAAACAGCTCATCAGGAATTAAAGGAATCATACCTAAAATGGTCGTAAAGGATGCCATAATTACCGGACGCATTCTGGATACTGCTGAGTCTATAATCGCTGTTAACGCATCTTTCCCTTCACTTATATCCAGGTTAATCTGATCGAGCAGAACTACTGCATTTTTAATCATCATTCCCATTAGCCCAAGTGTTCCAAGTACTGCCATAAATCCAAATGGCTTCCCTGTTAACCATAAACCATAACTAACACCGATAAATGCCAACGGTAGAATTGTTAAAATAATAATTGGCTGTCGGAAGTTATTAAACAACATCATGATAATAATTACCATTAATAAGAATGCCAATGGTAAAAATTTCGCTATGTTTTCATTTGCATCAGCACTGTTTTTATGCTCGCCCAACCATTCTAAATCATAACCTTCAGGCAATGGAATCGCTTCAATTTTTTCGTGAACTTTATTAAAAACATCAGGAGCGTTGTATCCAGGAGCAGGATCGCACTGTGCCTTAATGGCTCTGCGTCGATCATATCTTTTGATTACAGGATCTTCAAACTCGATGTCAATATCAGAAACAACTTGGCGCAATGGAATACTTTGAGGTTTAGCTCCCCAAACTGGCGTATTTTCAAGAGATTCAACATACTTATCTTTTTCAACTGTTGTTTTTAAATAGATAGGTAAAATATCATCTGCTTTTCTGAATACTCCAATTGCCAATCCATTGGTAGCACAAGCCAAAGCATTAGAAACATCGGAACGATTGATTCCTGTTACTCGCGATTGTGCCTGAGAAAAACGAGGGTTCCAAACTTTCACTTGATTTTTCCAATTGTTGGTAACCTTCACAGCTGTTGGTTCTTCCTCCATAATTTTCTCTGCCTTTTCCGACAACTCTCTTAAAACTTTTGGATCCGGACCAGAAAATTTAGCCTCAATCATTGATTCTGTAGAAATAGGAGAATAATATCTTACTCTTGCTCTAGCCCAAGAATAATTCTCATCTAAAAATTCTTGTAACTCAGCACCAAATCGAACTGTAGTTTCATAATCTTTAGTGTCGATTACCAACTCCCCATAGTTTGCATGACTATTGTTAAAAGGTCTAACCAAAGTATAGCGAGCAGGTGTTGAACCCAAACTGGTAGTAACATTAAGCACATCTTCCTGTTTAAGCAAATAGGCTTCCAGGTCATTCAAATCACTCTCTACTGTTTCAATATCCGAACCTTCAGGCAACCAATATTCAACAATAAATTGATTGTACTCAAGATTAGGCATAAACAATTGTTTCACATACTTAAACACAAAAACAGAGGAAAAGAACATCAACACTGTTACTGATAAAATCATGGTTTTGTGTCGAAGAGAATATTTTACAAAGTGACGAAACTTCTGATAAAATTTCCCGGCATAAGGATCCGTTTGTTCATCTTCACTTTCTTGTTTCTCATATTTTTTGCCCCTTAAAAACAGATCGCAAAAATATGGAGTTTGTGTTAGTGCTAAAATCCAACTAAGAAATAATGAAATTGCTACTACCTGGAACAAGCTAGCACAAAACTCTCCAGTACTATCTGGCGAAAGATAAATTGGAAGAAATGCAAGAATTGCAACTATCGTAGCCCCCAATAAGGGCATTGCAGTTTGTTTTGATGTTCGGCTCATAGCTTCATCGCGTTTCAAGCCTTTTTTCAGATCCACCAAAATTCCATCGGCAATTACAATTGCATTGTCCACCAGCATACCCATTGCAATGATTATGGCTGCAAGACTTACACGTTGTAATGTAATGTCTACACTTAACATTACGATGAATGTTCCTAAAATAGTGAATATCAAACCACTTCCGATTAAAAGTCCGGTTCGGAAACCCATAGCCAATAACAACACAAATACTACAATTACAACTGATTCAATCAGATTTATCATGAATTGCTCAATGGCTACACTAACACGTTCTGGTTGATAAAAGATACGATTGATGCTGATACCAACTGGAACATTAGTCTTTAGCTCATCAATCCTATTCTGAACTCTTTCTCCTAATTCGATCACATTGCCACCTTTTTCCATTGCAATAGTAAGTCCAATGGCAGGAACTTGATTGTACTTCATTTTACTCGTAAATGGTCGTACGTAATCTTCCTTTATCTGAGCAATATCTTTTAAAAAAATTGGGTTTTGATCGTTTGCCGAAATCAAGATGTTCTTTAAGTCATCCAATTCGTGGAAACTTCCATCTGAAGCAATTCGAATTCTATCTCCACCAACTTTCAAGCTTCCAGGATTTACCATACTATTCTGCTGATTCAGGATCTGAATAACATGCGCTGGATGTATCCCCAAGTATGCCATTTTCTCTTGCGAAAGCTCAATGTTAATACTGGTTTTCTGTTCACCGAAAAGATTAATTCTTTTTACTCCATCAACCAAAAGCAATTCTCTTTTCATGTATCGGGCATAATCTTGTAACTCTTCTCCCGAGTATCCATCACCACTTAATGCCAGAAATATCCCATATACATCGCCAAAATCATCTACAACCATTGGTTTTGATGTACCCTGGGGTAAAGCTGGAGTGATATCATTAACCTTCCTTCTAAGTACATCCCACAATTGAGGTAATTCCTTGCTCTTAACTGATTTCTTAATATTAACTGTGATTTCGGAATATCCAGCCATGGACCGCGATTCGATATCATCGATATTATCCATTGCCTGTATGGCCGTTTCCAAAACATCCGTTACACGAAGTTCGACTTCATGTGGCGATGCACCTGGATATTGAGTAATTACCAGTGCAGATTTTACACTAATTTCTGCATCTTCAAGTTTTCCCATCTTGAAAAATGAAAAAACCCCACCTATAGTCAATGCGATTAGTACAAACAGCAATACTTTTCGCTGTTTTAATACTACTTCTGTAAAATTCATAATTGACCTCCTACATTGGTATTAGACTTCTTTACCAACATTTTTACTTTTTGACCTTCGCGCAAGGAGTGAACTCCAGCTGCAACAATCATTTCACCATTGGAAATTCCCTTGCTCAAATTCACCATTCCGTTAGAATCAAACCCCAACATTTTAACTTCTCTTTGTTGCACACATTTCTTTGAGGTATCGAAAATCCAAACGTAAGATTTGCCTTCATCACTAAACACTGATTCTACCGGCACCTTATAATTTTCTTCTCCGTCAGCTTTTATAAAGACTGTTACGCTAGCCACCATTCCCGGAACAACTTGCTTATTATTGGCATCAAGTTTCAATCTCATTTTAAAGAAATTATCACCATTAGGTTTCCTTTCAATATCAATTAAGCTAAGGTCAAACTCGGTATTCTTGAAATTATCAAACTTACATGTGAAAGAATCAAATGAATTTCTAATCAGGAAATCGTTCTCACTTAAGGCAACAGTAACTTCCAAATTATTTAAATCTAAAATTGAAACGATAGGTTGTCCCGCAGCTATTTTTTCGAAGTTTTCCACAAACATTCCCTGTATGTAACCTGTAAAAGGAGCATGAATTTTGGTATCTCTTAATGCATTTTCTGCCGCTTCTTTTTGTGCTTTGGCTAATTTATATGCCGCTTGCATCTGATCATAAATACTTTTCGAAGTGCTCTTTTTTTCATACAAAGCAGCATAACGTTCTGCCTGTAATTTCGCATTTTCATAATTGGCATTGGCGGACTCCAGATTTACTATAAAATCTCTCTTATCAAGTTCAGCGATAACTTCTCCTTGTTTAACGAACTGCCCCTGATCTACATTCAATTTAACCAACGATCCTGGTACCTGGAAAGCCAATCGCACTTCTCGGGATTCCTTCACAAAACCTGTAAAAACCTTCTTATTCAGCTCATCTACATTAGCATTCACCTTGTAAATCTTCACAGGCTGAATAAGCTCCTTCTTACTCTCTTTTTTGTCTTTACACGAAAAAAGACCTGCCGAAATAACAAACAGCAGAATTAAGACATTAGAAATTTTCATTATTTTCATTTTTAACACCATTTGAACCCATTGTGTTCATAGAGTTCATTTTTAAACAAAAAATATACGGAGTATAACTACTCCATCATTATTTAAATTACTTTTTGAACTTTAAAAGTCTACTCAGTTCATTTTTATCACAAAAATAAGAAGTATGAAACAATACTCCTTAAACTATAAATTATTTAATTCTAAATCTCTATTCCCATTCCCCTCAACATACATGTAAAAGATTCACGTAACCTTTCAATTGCTTCTTGTTCCGAATAATTACCCATAATATATATTTCATCTAGTGCAGTTAAAGCATCTATACAATAATCCACATTAATATCCTGTCTTATCAACCCCTTTTCTTGCCATTCATTGAGCTTATCAGAGACAATTTTTACTTCACATTCAAATCTATCATCAACCTCTTTTTCAATCAAAGGATATTCTTTATAGATCTGTTGATTAAGAATTTTTTGTGCTGAAATTGCATAATTTAAATAATTATCCAGAAATTCCTTAACGACTTCAACAGGATCGTCTTTCGTTTTATATGGCTCAAGAATCCGGAGCATATTAACATCTAAGATTTGAAAAGCAATTTGCCTAATTAAATCCTCCTTTGTTCCGATGATTTTATATAATGTAGCTTTCGCTAAACCACACTCCCTGGCAAGTTCAACCATATTTAAACCACGAAGCCCAAATTTCATCATCATCTCCATGGCAACATGTGTCACTCTCTCCTGAATTTCTATTTTGTCCGTTTTTGCCACAATTGAACTCTATTGGTATTTCTGGTACAAATATAGATGTTATTTTGAATTATAAATTCATTTTTAGTTTTTTTAACAATATTCACGAATTAAATTGAAGCTTAAATATTGTAGGACCTCCTTGTCTTGAAGTAAAAGTTAATGATCCTTTATGTAATTTCATTAATTGACGAGATAAACTCAAACCAACACCTGATCCATTCTCCTTGGTTGTAAAAAACGGTATAAAGATTTCTTCCCTATTTTCCTCAGATATACCACATCCATTATCTTCTATATCAATACTTGCCTTTTCCGTTTCACTTATCCGAATCTCTATTTGCTTATTATCACAAGTTCTTAATGCCTGAATTGAGTTGTTGATTAGATTTAATAATATTTGATCAAGCATTGCAGGATCAGCATTAACTACAACACCATCCTTGGGATGAACTACATTTACCTCTATGTTCTCGGATTGTAAATTTTCTTTCAACAATTTGAGTATTTGATTTACACGATCTACCAAATTGACAAGTTTAAATTTCGGCGATGGAAGAAGGGTTAAATCTCTAAAGCGACTCACAAAATCAACCATCCCAATGGTTCTCTCCTCTATTATTTCCAGGCCGGTCACCACATCATCACTTTCTTCTTGATTAATTTGCCCTCCCTCTTGTTTTCTATTTTTAAAAATTTCTGATATTGTTCCAATAGAGGAATTTATTGGACTCAGCGAATTCATAATTTCATGCGTAAGAACTCTTATCAACTTCTGCCAGGCATCCAGTTCTTTTTCATCAAGTTCCTGCTGAATATTTTGAAAGGAAACCAATTTTATTTCCTGTCCACTTAATTTTAATTTGGTTGCTTTTATTGCAAGTTGAACCAATTCATTGTTTCTATGGAGAGAAATTAACCGTTTTTGTAAAGGTTCAATTTCCTGAATCTCAGTACTTAGTCCTTCTTGAATTCTATCCAAATCCTCAATCCTATACAGGTGAATTCTATTGAAGATATCTTGCGCTGCCTTATTAAAGAGTAATACTTTTCCATTCGAATCAATAGAAATAAGTCCTATGGCAACATGTTCCACCAAAGCCCTAAAATACTGATCTTGATTCTGATTCTTAATTTTAATCCCAAGTATGTCCTTATTGATCAGATCAAATTGTTTGTATAGGTTACGATATTCCTTTGTTCGATTTGAGCCAAATTTTACGCTTGTATCGCTATTTCTAACTGTACTAAAGAAATGTTCTAAATCGCGATTAACTTTATTCAACCTTCGAATAAATAATATAATCTGTACTATTAGCAATACAACCAAGTTAACAAGGAGTACAATATCCCGATATTCATACCAGATAAATGCCAACATTAAACTGTTTGCCAATATTCCGAGTACTCTTACAATTACAACAATATACAGTCGACGATAGATCATTTTATTAGTGTAAAATATTATACTTCTCAATTTTGCGATATAAAGTTTGGCGACCAATGTTTAACTCCTTAGCCACCTGACTAATATTACCCCGATTTCTTTTTAATGAATTCTCAATGATCACACGCTCGCCTTCTTCCAAACTTATTGGTTTTGTACCAAAACCAAGCTGAGTATCCTTTTGTTCCAGTTGAAAATCATCAGCAAATAAAACTTCAGAATCTACTAAAATAATAGCTCGCTCCATACAATGACGCAATTCTCGAATATTACCAGGCCATGAATAATTAACAAGTTTCTCCTTTGCATCAGGATGAATTACTGGTAATTTTTTTCCATACTTTTTAGAAAATTGCTTCAAAAAAAACTCCCCAATTATCAATACATCATTTCCCCTATCTCGTAAAGGTGGTAACTCAATGGTAATGGTATTGATTCTGTATAATAAATCCTCTCTAAAACTATCAGTCGATATCAATTTCTGAATATTTGCGTTTGTAGCACAAATCAATCTTACATCAATTTCATCTTGCTGATTTGAGCCAATGGGTGTAACAACTCTATTCTGTAATACTGATAAAAGTTTGGCTTGCATTGGCATGGATAAATTTCCTATTTCATCTAAAAAAATTGTTCCCTTATTGGCTGCCTGAAACCTTCCTATTCTATCCTCTTTTGCATCCGTAAACGATCCTTTTACATGTCCAAACAATTCACTTTCAAATAAATTATCACTCAAAGCTCCTAAATCAACTCCTAAAAAGATGTTCTTTTTTCTACTCGACAATTGATGAATTTCTCTGGCGATTAATTCTTTTCCTGTTCCATTTTCTCCCAGTATTAAGATATTGGCTTCTGTTGCAGCAACTTTTTTAACCGTATTTAAAACCTCTTTAATGGCATCCGATTCTCCAATAATATTTACAAACTGTTGATTTAAATCTTTTTGCAGATAGTTCTTTTGTTGCTCCAGTTTTTCTACTTGCACTCTAGTTCGATGCAACTCAACACCACTTTGCAGTGTTGCCAACAATTTTTTATTGTCCCATGGCTTTAAAATAAAATCTGTTGCTCCCTCTTTCATCGCATTAACTGCTAAATTTACATCGCCATATGCTGTAAATAAGATTACTACCAACGAAGTATCCAGCTTCAAAATTTCACGCAACCAATATAATCCTTCATTCCCAGAATTCACTCCAGCCGAAAAATTCATATCCAACAGTACAACATCATACTTGTCCTTTGTAACCAAACCTGGTATCTGATTGGGATTAGAACAAGTATCCAACAATTCAAAATGATGTTTAAGAAAGAGCTTTAAAGAACTTAAAACACTTTTATTGTCATCAACTATTAGGAGCTTACCATTTTTTTTCATTATGAAATAATTATAATATGCGTATCATTCATCTCGGATAAAAATAATACAAAACATTATATTCAGATAAAGTATTGTTCCATTTTGGTACATCTACTGGATGATTTTGAAACAGTTTAAATTTACCTCAAACACAATAACACCTCTTTCATTCTCTTTTACTTTTAGTTACAACTTTTGGCACAAGTATAGCTATAAGCAAAACAAACCCAATAAATACAGACAATCATGATACAAACATCCAATTTAAGTAAAGTTTTCAGAACTGAAGAAGTAGAAACTTTAGCTTTATCGAATATTAATTTACACATAAAAAAAGGCGAATTTGTTGCCATTATGGGACCTTCAGGTTGCGGCAAATCAACTTTACTAAACATTATCGGTTTGCTTGATAATCCTTCAGCCGGCAATTTTAGATTTCTTGAAAATGAAGTTGCGCATTATACAGAAAAACAAAGAACTAAATTGAGAAAATCCAACATTGGTTTTGTTTTTCAGAGTTTTAATTTGATTGATGAACTTAGTGTTTACGAAAATGTTGAATTGCCTTTGGTATATCAAAAAGTACCTGCATCAGAACGAAAAAGAAAAGTTGCAGAAGTTCTAAAACGGGTACAACTTGATCATAGAAGTAAACATTTTCCACAACAATTATCGGGTGGACAACAACAAAGAGTGGCAATTGCAAGAGCTGTAGTTTCGAATCCTAATTTAATTTTAGCCGATGAGCCAACCGGAAATCTTGATTCAGCAAATGGTAGAGAAGTTATGGACTTGCTATCCGAATTAAATCAGGAAGGCACCACAATTGTAATGGTTACTCACTCGAGCAGCGACGCAGAAAGAGCAAGCAGAATCGTACAACTATTCGATGGCCATATTGTTAGCGAAAATCACAAAAAACAAGTTACTAAAGCAGTCCAAGCTGAAATCCTTTAAACCAATCAATCATGATTATTAACAATCTTAAAATTGCATATCGAAATCTGATCCGAAATAAAGGATACAGTTTTATCAACATCGTAGGTTTGGCTATTGGTATGGCATGTACCATATTGCTATTGCTTTGGGTAAATCATGAAATGAATTACGATACATTTCATAATGATGCTGAACGAGTGTATCAGGTAGGAAACTATCAGACCTGGAATGGCAAGCGAAATGCAATGCCCAATTTGCCAACCCCATTAATTGATGCCTTAAAAGAAAAATATCCAGAAATAAAATATGCTACACATTTTAATGCTTGGGGAGAAAATTTACTTCTTGAATACAATGGTAAAAAGCAATATGAAAGTATAAAAAGTGCTGATCCCGATTTTTTCAAAATTTTCAATTTTCCTTTGGTACAAGGAAATATGGAAACCTGTTTGAATGATATTAATTCTTTGGTTCTAACAGAAAAATCAGCGAAACGAATATTTGGGAATGAAAACCCTATTGGCAAAACCGTTAACATTGATAATAGACAACCTCTAACAGTTACTGCAGTTGTTAAGGATATCCCAAGTAATTCATCAATAAAGTTTGAGTTGTTAATGCCATTCGAGTTGATGAGAAAGGCAAATCCCTGGTATGAAAATTGGGGTTCGCATAATTATTTTGGATATGCAAAAATTGCTGAGGGAACTGATATTGGCATTCTAAACGAAAAATTAGATCAATTTTATATCGATCATGTTGATAAGGAAAGTGATAAATACGCCTTCTTATTTCCATTGCTTAAAAGACACCTGTACTACCTTGATGGTTCACCAACCAAAATTACCCAGGTTAAGATGTTCTTCATGATTGCCATTTTTATCCTGATTATTGCTTGTTTCAATTTTATGAATCTTTCTACTGCGCGTGCAGCTAAAAGAGCCAAAGAAATTGGTCTAAAAAAAGCAATTGGAGCTACTTATCCGCAATTGATCAAGCAGTTTATTGGGGAATCATTACTAATCACAATCATATCAGCAAACTTCGCAATCATTCTAGCACACCTTTTCTTACCACAATTCAATTCTTTAATGAGCAGAAACCTTATTCTGGATTATTCATCTATAGAATTTTGGTTGATTATTCTGGGAGTTACCTTGGTGACGGGATTAGTTGCCGGAGCATATCCTGCCTTTTACCTGTCTTCCTTTAATCCAATCATGGTATTAAAAGGTACATTTTCAGGAGGAAAAGGAAGCAATCGCTTTAGAAGAATTCTGGTAGTAATTCAGTTTATATTGGCATCATCTCTATTGATTTGCACCTTAACCATTGTTTTACAAACCAGGTATTTATCTAATATGGATATTGGTTTAAACAAAGACAATGTGATCTCGATTAATATCAATCAACAGATGCAAAAAAAGATTGAGACGATAAAAAGTGAATTGATGAGAAGTACATTTGTCGAAAATGTCTCCTATGGTTCACATATTCCGTACTCCGTTTTTTCAAATGGATGGGGTGAAAATTGGGAAGGTAAAGATCCTGAATTTAAGCCTTTGATAACTTATCCTTATGTAGATGCAGAATTCTTTGATGTTTTTAAAGTAAAATTTCACTCAGGAAGACCTTTTAATGCGGATAATCCTGCTGCAGATTCCAGTTGTGTGATTATCAATGAAAAATTTGCCAGAATGATTTCTGACGAATCGGTAATTGATAAAACGATTCGTACTGGAAATAACCAGGATTCAAGAATTATTGGTGTTGTTAAAGATTACCATTGTACGCCAAACACTCGCAAATTACAACCGTTTATGCTTCGCTTATGCGACGACCCAAGATTCTTGTTTGTACGATATGTTGAAGGAAATGCAACAAAAGCAGTTCAGGAAATTCAGGAAATTTGCAATAAATACAATCCAGAATTTCCATTGATTTATAATTTCCTTGACGATCATTACGACAACTTGTATGTAAGTCAAAGAGCTACAATCAGCACTTTACTATACGCATCAATATTGGCAATTATAGTTTCCTGTCTTGGACTTTTTGGCTTGGCTTCGTTTAATGCAGAAGAAAGAACTAAAGAGATTGGTGTTCGTAAGGTTCTTGGTGCAACAATGAATCAATTGATTCTTATTTTCAGTAAAGATTTCAGCAAATGGATTCTAATTGCCTCAATAATTTCATGGCCAATAACCTATTTTGCTATGGAAGAGTGGTTCCTTAATTATCCTTTCAGAATTGATTTCCCATACTGGTTGTTTATTGCTGTGTTTATGCTTCTTACTGTTATATCAACCATAACCGTAGCATATCAATCCTGGAAATCTGCGACAAAGAATCCAGTTGTAAGTTTAAAGTACGAGTAAATTTAACCCAATACCTATATACAAACACAAAAAACCACCTTGGAAATTACTTCCTTGGTGGTTTTATTTATTACTTCTTCTTACAAATCGATTACTTCTTTCTACTTACGCATTACTTCTTGCTACAGATCGATTACTTCTTTCTACTTACACATTACTTCTTGTTACAGATCGAGTACTTCCTCCTACTTACACATTACTTCTTGCTACAAATCGAGTACTTCCTTCTACTTTAAGCTTCCTTATTCGTTAATTTTGGCAGAATAAAGATCGGTAGCTTTACCTTCTAAGCAACATTGCTTCGTAAGTTTTTACCAACTTCTCAAAATCAGGATAAACCTCTCTCCCATTCTTTATGGTTTGATTTTCCAAAAGTTTTTTCAGCTTGTTTTTTCCTCCTTTATTCAACAAAAACTCAATAAAAGCAGCTCCAACCGGATAACTTAAATTGCGCTCATACTTCGTAGGATCTTCCCATAATTCAAGAAGCGAAAATTCCTCTTTGGGTACTCTTTTTCTGGCAATGGCAAAAAGATTTTTGTCCATGGTATCGAAATATACAGCCAAACCTTTATCCAAAAGCATACTTTTATACTTTGGTTTTAACACCATTTGGCTTAGCATATGGCACAACTCGTAATCATCTTCCTGCTGATCCCAAACATTCACAATACACAGATCTGAATTATAAAATCCCAAAGGTTGATCAAGCTTGCGAAAAGCCTCATTCCTATCATGCCAAACAAACACATCTACTTTTTTGGGAGAATCGATTCCATAAAATGATGCCATCCTATTATAATTTACTTTTAGGCGCTCCATATAAGCATCGGCATTTTGTGATTTTTGCCTATCCTGAAAATGAAATCTTATTTTTTCGGATTCAACCACTTCCCAAGTTTGATAATAAACTCCTGTTTGAAACAAATTTAAGTATCGGTATGCATATCTACTTGCCTCTTTGGAAACTCTGTCATTCTGACATTCTTTTAGATAAGTAATGGCCTTTTGTTTTTCGCCAGTTACAAAATAACATTTGGCCAGATAAGCCTTACTAAGAGCCTTAATTTCTTCGCTGGCAGAATCACTTAGCATGGATTTCTCAAGATATGGAATTGCCTTGGTAAATTGCTTTGAATTGGTATAGGCTCTACCCAAAATCGAATTTAGAACAGGATCAGAGTCATTCTCTACCAATAGAGTTTGAGCTTTTTCAATCAACTGATCGTATTTTCCTTTTGAATACAATTTTTTCAATTCTTTATTCTGACTCATTGAGCCAAACTGCATCAGAACTAAAATTAGGGCTAGTAGAATTTTATTCATGGTACTAATGTTTTAAGGCTTGACAATTTAACGGATTATTTTGATTGATAAAATAGCCATTAATTGTTTTCGCCTTCTTTGATCAATTATCATTCCAAAGGAGTCTTCCTGACAATTTATGAATTTTCATAAAAAAAGGCACTGAAAAATCAGCACCTCATTTTTTATAGAAAAAATAAGAAAGGAAGGACAATACCTATGGCAATTAACCATTTCCCTCTTCCTGTTATTCCTTTTTTTCCTGGAACCATAAAAATGCCTGAAAGTGCAAACAATAGCATGGCAACTGCAAATACATCAGCCATAAGAGTCCAACCCTTTTTGCTATTGTAATGAAGCTTATTCATAAAATAAACCCACTGCTTTTTCTCATACACTTCAAATTCCAATTCTCCACTCATAGGGTCGTATTTACCTAAACCACCCTTTAAATAAACATCGTAATTTTCGGAATTAGGAATAATTCTATTCAATTGATAATCTAGAAAATTATTCCCCCAATAAGATTTAAGTTGATCCGGACTTAAATTGGCTTCCAGTTTATAATTCTGTTTTATAGTACGGTAAGCTGGATCTTCTCCATTTTTTTTATGATTCAGAATGATTCCCGAAACCGCATAAATAATTGTTATTCCTACAAAAAAATAGCCCAAGTCACGATGAATCAACCTAAGCCATTTTCTCCAAAATTTCTTACTCCACAATTTCATAAGCTGTTCCGTCTACGTAGTAGATTGCATAGTAATCTTTATTGTTTTCTTTCATCCAGTCACGCATATCTTTAATGTTAGCCATTTCAGAACTGCAATGCTCACCTTTTCCTTCATCAACTTGTTTTGCTTTCACATCAGCTTCCCATTTGTCAATAGAACTGGTATCCAACCTCTTTTCTCTTAATGTTCCTGTTACAATAAGATCGTTACCAGCAAGTTCCCTTGCAAATCCCTCCAATTTACCAGTTGCTTCCACTCTAATCGATAATTTGCCATCGGCAGTTTTTAGAATACAACGTTTGCCTGAGTGAGCACAAACATGATTAACAGTACCTTGGAAGTAAACTTCTTTGCCAACATTATCAGCAGCAGTTTGCATTACTTGCTCAATTGATAAAGCAGTTTGTTTGATTTGAGAAAGCTTTTTCTCTCCAGATTTTTCCTTCTGAACTGAATTACATGACAACATCATAATACACATTGCCATTAAACCTAAGTATTTCATCTTTTTTTTGGATTTAGGATTAATTAGTTGTTTGATTTTGTTTATTTATAACAAACCTATTGCATATCTAATCATTATCCAAGCCTAATAACATTTTATTAACAAAATACTATTCATTTTTCTATTACTCTTTATATTTCTAACCAAAGGGGAAAGACATTTTTTCACTTCCACTAAAATTCGCGGAAAAATATCATTTATTCACACTAAAAAAGTAACCATTCACTAGGAAAACCGTATCATCACCGATGATTCAGAAAACTGAATCTTTTTTAACCCTAACATTTAAATTGAAAATGTTGAATTCTATATTAAACAAATAACTGACACAATCTATCACAAGCTTAATTTTTAGTCGATTGAAGAAGCCATAGTGTTTAATATTGAAAATAATGTAATGAAATTACACATAAAGGTTTAGTATTATTATCTGTAAAATGTCTTGAAAAAACCAATCAATATGTATCTTTGTTTTTTACGATAAAAGATAACGGAATAGGAATTTCGAAAGACGCACGGAAAAAACTATTTAAAGAATTTACTCAATCAGATAGTTCAACAAACCGGATATATGGAGACTCTGGACTAGGATTAGCAATTTCGAAGAATTTAACCAACTCTATGGAAGGTAAAATTAATTTGAAAAAGAGAACCAGGTGTTGATTCAGGGTTTATGTTTGAACTAAAATTTGGATACAAAGACAAGGAGGCGGATATGTTTAAAAATGAAGACGTGGAAATTCCAAGACAATTATCAATTCTTATAGCAGAAGACAACCCTATTAACCAAAAAGTTGCCGTTCTTACCTTGCGCCATATGGGCTTACATTGCGATGTAGCAAAAAATGGTTTAGAGGCATTTGAAATGCAAAAAGAAAATAACTACCAGGTTATATTGATGGACATGCAAATGCCTGTTCTAGATGGACTCAATGCTACTCAAAAAATACGAAATTTTGAGTCTGATCATCCTGAAATGGATAAAGCTTTTATTATAGCATTAACGGCAAATGCTTTTGTGGAAGATAAAAAAACATGTTTGGAAGCTGGAATGAATGACTTTATTAGCAAACCACTCAAAGAAGAAGCATTAAGAAAAATTCTAAGCCAAATTACCAAAAGCATTGCCTAAAGAATTGAGTAAAATAAATCTTCAGTAATTAATATAGAAATTCCTAATATTTCAGGAAGTTGTGTATCTGAAATACAGCTACAATTTTAGGGATTACTCCAAAGCTCATGTAAAGAGCGGATTATTACACAGAATATCTGCTGGTCGCTTAACGCCATCCCGAACATGCAGAAAAAACTGCTTCGAAAGCATGAATTTTAATTCATTTTCACCTTAGTAATTTCTTGAATTTGGATCATTTTTTTTACGATATTTCGGACGAATTAAAAAGCGAAAAAATGCCAGTAACTGTAGAAATTAAAGCCCACTGTAAAAATCAAGATAAAATTCGTGAAATTTTAAACTCGAAGAATGCCGATTTTAAAGGAGTTGATCATCAAATTGACACCTATTTCCATGCCAAATCGGGACGCTTAAAATTGCGAGAGGGAGAAATTGAAAACAACCTAATTCACTATTTTCGTGAAGACCAAAAAGCTTCAAGAGAAAGTAAAGTGAACTTGTACCAAACCAAAGCTGGTTCTGCCTTAAAAAAAATACTTGAACAATCGATGGGCAGCAGATGTGTTGTCGATAAAAAAAGAGAAATCTACTTTATTGAGAACGTAAAATTTCATATTGATGATGTAAAAGGGCTTGGTAAGTTTGTTGAAATTGAAGCAATTGATCTGGATGGCAGTATTCCAAAAGAAAAGCTACAGGAACAATGCAATTTCTATATCAAGTTACTGGAAATAAATGCCAAGGATTTAATTTCCCAATCATATAGCGATTTGTTGGAACAGAATAGTTTATTCAATCAGATTCTAGTAGAAGAATAAATTTTTATTTACTAAAATCTTCTTTATTTAGTAACTTTAAGCAAGACTCTTAATAAAACAAAAATGCTCCAGTTCGAATTCGACATCAGAGATCATAAAATCAATAACAACGAAGCAAAAGGAAAACAGCTGGCGTTGGCCATTGCTTTTTTGGTTTCCGCAGTTTTGTTGTATGCTTTCAACCGTTATTTTAATTTTTTACCACATGGTAACTATCTGATTTTTGTTCTTGCAACTTTGGCTGTTTATTTTATCGGTTTGCTTCTGGGATGTAAAATCCTGTATCCCAAAGAGTATCTTACTATCAATTCAAGAAAACTGAAATACAAAACAGGTTGGAAGTCGAAAGAAATAAAAGTTTACCTGAAAGATATCAATGATATTAAAATCGAAAATCACAAAATGACCTTAAAACTAAAAAATAAAGAGGTGTTAATTCTTGATTTGACTCATTTTAATGATCATTCAATCTCGGTTTTGAAAAACTATCTAAATATTACGGAATAAAAAACGGAAGCCAATTGGCTTCCGTTTCTTGTTATATCATAAATGATCTGTATAATTATTTAATTGTCATTCTTGCAAATGGAGCCGTATCCTGACCAACAAATTCATTCTTTAAATATTTAAAATAGCCTGTAATCGCAATCATGGCTGCATTATCCAAAGAGTAACCCAATTGAGGCACATATACCTTCCAATTATATTTGGAAGCGGCTTCGTGAAGCGCATTTTGCAAACCTGAGTTTGCGGAAACTCCACCAGCAATAGCAACCTGCTTAATTCCAGTTTCACGAGCGGCTCTTTTAACCTTATTCATTAAAATATCAACAATCGTGTATTGTAAAGATGCACACAAATCATTCATATTATCCTGTACAAAGTTTGGATTTTCTTTCACTTTATCACGAATAAAGTAAAGGAAAGAAGTTTTCAAACCACTAAAGCTATAATCCAATCCCTGAATTTTAGGTCTGCTAAATTCAAACGCATGTGGATTTCCCTGTTTTGCATTCCTATCGATAATTGGACCTCCAGGATAAGGCAATCCCATAACCTTGGCACACTTATCAAAAGCCTCTCCTGCAGCATCATCAATAGTTTCACCAATTACTTCCATTTCCAAATGATCCTTTACAACAATAATCTGTGAGTTACCTCCAGAAACCAGCAATGCCAAAAATGGAAACTCAGGATGATCGTAAGTATTTTTTAAATCATCGATAAAATGAGCCAAAATATGAGCTTGCAAGTGATTTACCTCAATCAAAGGAATGTTCTTTGCCATCGCAAATCCTTTTGCAAATGAGGTGCCCACCATTAAAGAACCTAACAAACCAGGACCTCTTGTAAATGCCACCGCATCAATTTCATCGGCAGTAACCCCTGCTTTCTGCATAGCTTGATGCACAACAGGAATAATATTCTGTTGATGAGCACGAGAAGCCAATTCAGGCACTACCCCACCATAATCCATATGTACCGTTT